>NZ_JBFBHQ010000001.1:0-27049 GCF_040701845.1 Streptomyces angustmyceticus
ATCCTGGAGGCCGCCGAGGAGCACCGGGCCGATGTCATCGGGATGTCGGGGCTGCTGGTCAAGTCCACGGTGATCATGAAGGAGAACCTGGAGGAACTCAACCAGCGCAAGATGGCGGCCGACTTCCCCGTCATCCTCGGCGGCGCCGCCCTCACCCGCGCCTACGTCGAGCAGGACCTGCACGAGATCTACGAGGGCGAGGTCCGCTACGCCCGCGACGCCTTCGAGGGCCTGCGCCTGATGGACGCCCTGATCGCCGTCAAGCGGGGCGTGCCCGGCGCCACCCTCCCCGAACTCAAGCAACGCCGGGTCAAGGCAGCCACCGGCCAGATCGAGGAGCGCCCGGAGGAACCGCCGTCCCGTTCCGATGTCGCCCTCGACAACCCCGTCCCCACCCCGCCGTTCTGGGGCACGCGAGTCGTCAAGGGACTCCCGCTCAAGGAGTACGCCGCCTGGCTGGACGAGGACGCCCTGTTCAAGGGGCAGTGGGGCCTGAAGCAGGCCCGTACCGGTGACGGCCCGACGTACGAGGAGCTGGTGGAGACCGAGGGCCGCCCCCGGCTGCGCGGCTGGCTCGACAAGCTGCAGACCGAGAACCTGCTCGAAGCCGCCGTCGTGCACGGCTACTTCCCCTGCGTGTCCAAGGGCGACGACCTGATCCTGCTGCACGAGGACGGCACCGAGCGCACCCGCTTCACCTTCCCCCGCCAACGCCGCGGCCGCCGCCTGTGCCTGGCCGACTACTTCCGCCCCGAGGAGACCGGCGAGAAGGACGTCGTCGGTCTCCAGGTCGTCACCGTCGGTTCCCGGATCGGCGAGGAGACCGCCAAGCTCTTCGCCGCCAACTCCTACCGCGACTACCTCGAACTCCACGGCCTGTCCGTCCAGTTGGCCGAAGCCCTCGCCGAATACTGGCACGCCCGCGTCCGCGCCGAACTGGCCATCGGCTCCGGCGATCCGGCGACCCTGGACGGCATGCTGCGCACCGAGTACCGGGGCTGCCGCTACTCATTCGGCTACCCCGCCTGCCCCGACCTGGAGGACCGCGCCAAGATCGCGGTCCTGCTGCGGCCGGAGCGGATCGGCGTCGAACTCTCCGAGGAGTTCCAGCTGCACCCCGAGCAGTCCACCGACGCCCTCGTCGTCCACCACCCCGAAGCCGGCTACTTCAATGCGGGAGGACGGGGATGAACACCCTGCGCGAGACGCTGGCGACAGGAGCGCTGTCGTTGTCCTTCGAGTTCTTCCCGCCCAGGTCCGCGGCCGGCGAGCGGGCGCTGTGGCAGGCCGTCCGCCGGGTCGAGGCGCTGTCGCCGACGTTCGTCTCCGTGACCTACGGGGCCGGCGGCTCGTCCCGCGACCGGACGATCGAGGTCACCAAGCGGCTGGCGTCCGACACCACGCTACGGCCGGTGGCCCACCTCACCGCCGTCGGCCACTCCGTCGCCGAACTGCGGCACATCATCGGGCAGTACGCGGACGCCGGGGTGCGCGACGTGCTCGCCCTGCGCGGCGATCCGCCGGGCGCGCCCCACGGCCCCTGGCGCCCGCACCCGCACGGGCTGCGGCACGCCCACGAGCTGGTGACGCTGGTGAAGGAGTCCGGTGACTTCGGCGTCGGCGTGGCCGCCTTCCCCGAACGCCACCCCGCCTCGCCGGACTGGGACAGCGACATCCGCCATTTCGTCGCCAAGTGCCGGGCCGGCGCCGACTACGCGCTCACCCAGATGTTCTTCCGTGTGGAGGACTATCTGCGGCTGCGGGACCGGGTCGCCGCGGCGGGGTGCGACACCCCGGTCATTCCCGAGATCATGCCGGCCACCGATGTGCGCCAGATCCGGCGCTTCGCCGAACTGAGCCGTGCGGCGTTCCCGGAGGACCTGGCGCACCGGCTGGAGGCGGCGCGGGACGACCCCGCCGCGGCCCACCGCATCGGCGTCGAGCACGCCACCGTGATGGCCGAGCGGCTGCTGGCCGAAGGAGCGCCGGGCCTGCACTACATCACCCTGAACCGGTCCACGGCGACACTGGAGATCCACCAGAACCTCGCCCTGTCCGCCGCCGTCGCACGGCGGCAGCCGGTCCGACCCTAGGAGAGGACGCCCCATGCAGCCCCTGGTCCCGGCGGAGGCCGGCCGATGAAAGTCCTGGTGACCGGCGGAGCCGGGTTCATCGGCTCCCACTACGTCCGTACCCTCCTGGCCGGCGGCTTCCCCGGCCAGGAGGACACCGCGGTGACCGTCCTGGACAAGCTCACCTACGCGGGCAACCGGGCGAACCTTCCGGCGAGCCACCCACGGCTGGCCTTCGTCGAGGGGGACGTCTGCGACCGGGGCCTGCTCCTCGGCCTGCTCCCGGGCCATGACGCGGTGGTCCACTTCGCCGCCGAGTCCCATGTCGACCGCTCCCTGACCGACGCCGGGGCGTTCGTGCGCACCAACGTCGGCGGCACCCAGACGCTGCTGGACGCCTGTGTCGCCGCCCGCACACCGCGGGTCGTGCACATCTCCACCGACGAGGTCTACGGGTCGATCGCCGAGGGCGCCTGGACCGAGGACCACCCGCTGCTGCCCAACTCCCCCTACGCCGCGTCCAAGGCGTCCGCCGACCTCGTCGCCCGCTCCTACTGGCGCACCCACGGCCTGGATCTGTCGATCACCCGGTGCTCCAACAACTACGGCCCCTACCAGCACCCGGAGAAGCTGATCCCCCGGTTCGTCACGAACCTGCTGCAGGGGGAGCCGGTGCCGCTGTACGGGGACGGCAGGAACGTCCGGGAGTGGCTGCACGTCGACGACCACTGCCGGGCCATCCAGCTGGTGCTGACCCGTGGGCGGCCCGGCGAGGTCTACAACATCGGCCAGGGCAACGAGCGCTCCAACCGGCAGATGACCGACCTGCTGCTGGAGCTGTGCCATGCGCAGCCGCACCTGGTGCGCCCGGTGCCGGACCGCAAGGGCCACGATCTGCGCTACGCGCTGGACGACGGCAAGATCCGCCGCGAGCTGGGCTATGCGCCCGCGGTGTCGTTCGCGCGGGGCCTGAGCGAGACGGTGGCGTGGTACCGGGACAACCCGGCCTGGTGGAAGCCGTTGAAGAGCGGGACAAGTTGAGCGGTGCGGCCTGCGGGCCCCGGTGCGCGGCCGCCCGAGGGAGGCCGCGCACCGGGCCCGGGCAGCGGAAGAGGGGTGGTGCGGCTCGCGGGCCGCGCCACCCCTCTCCCCTGCCCGGGCCCGGTGCGTTCAGGCGCCGGCCGCCCCCAGCAGCACGGCCGCGTAGTTCTTGCGGGCCGCCGTGTCGTACTGGAGGGCGATGTGGCCGGCCGCCGAGGTGACGTCCCGCCACAGCCGCTGGAGCGGTGCGGACTCCCCCAGGCCGCCGGTTCCCGCCGCGCGGACCAGCAGGCCGACGGCGTCGGTGCACAGCTCCGCGGCGAAGGTGGCGTTGCGTTCGTTGCGGGCCATGTGCGCGGGGGTGAAGCGGCGTTCGTCGAGCACCTCGGCGTTCTCCTCGACGAGGTGGCGGGCGGCGTCGATCCGGCCCGAGGCGCGGACCAGCAGCAGTTCGTTCGTCGGGTTGCGGCGCCGGCCGCTCATGGTCGCCGCGCTCGCCGCCAGCGCGCCGGCGGCGGCCCCCACGACGGGCGCGATGAAGGTCAGCCCGCCGACGGCCTGGAACGGCACGTGATGGGCGGGCACGTCGGAGTCGGCGCTGCGACCGGCCAGCATGTCGGCCCGGTCGAACGAGAGATGACCGGGGACGGCGACCCCGTCCACCGACACCGTGTGGCTGCCGGTGGCGCGCATCCCCACGTTGTCCCAGGTCCGCTCGACGGTGCAGGCCGCGCGCGGCAGGGCGAAGAACCGCATCGGGGGCGGCCCGTCGCCGCCGTCCGGGCCCCCGGGCACCGTGGCGCACACCAGCACCCGGTCGGCGAAGTCGATCCCGCTGACGTACGCCCAGCGGCCGGTGAGCCGCCAGCCGTCGCCGTCGGGCACCGCACGCCCGCCCGGCATCAGGGCGGTGGCGATCACCGGGTCCGGGCCCGCCCCCCAGACCTCCTGGTGGCCGCGGGCGGGCAGATGGCCGGTGAAGCGGCCCGAGTAGGCGCTCAGCGAGGCGCACCAGGCGGTCGCCGCGCAGGCCTCCCCGAGCGTGAGGACGGCGCGGGTCAGCTCGGCGAAGGTGCCCTCGGTGCCGCCCCAGGAGCGGGCCACGAAGTGCCGGGCGAAGCCGGCGGTGCGCAGGGCGTCGACGACGTCGGGGGAGAGCGATCCGGTGCGGTCCGCCTCGGCCGCGTGCTCGGCCGCGAGGATGCGCACCTTCTCCGCGGCCGGGACGAGCCCGGTGTCCAGCTGTGTATCGGCAGGCATCCTCATGTCCTCCTGTGATGGCGGGCGTCGGGGTGGTGACGGGTCAGGGTGCGGGGGCCGGCTCGAAGCCCGCTGCACCGGCTCTGGACCGGGCCGGGCGAAGGGGCCCCGGGGCGGGCCCGGGAGCCGGAGCCGTGGACCCGGCGAGGCCCCGGACCGCGCCATCGGGGTCCGGGGCCTCGGAGGGCAGGGGCGTACGGGGGTGGCGGCGCCCCTGCGTGGTGGCGCGGTGTGCCCTGGGGTGGTGGACGCACCGCGCGCCTCACGGCGGCGGGGCACCGCCGCGGGAGCCGGTGGGCGGACGGGAGGGCGGCCCGCCGGGGAAGCGGGCCGGCCGCCGCGTCCCGTCGGCCGGTGGCTGTCAGACGGCGCGGGCGAAGCGCTCCAGCGTCTCCCCCGGGCTCGGCCCGTCGAGGGCCTTGAAGATGCCGTGCGCGCCCGCACCGTGCCGGTGCAGCTTGACGTGTGCCAGCTCCACCTTGGTGGTGTGGGCGTCGACGGCCGTGAAGTCGACCTCGATCTCGCTCGCCCGCTCGTCGTCCGGGATGGACTGCCAGTGCCCGTCGATGCGCCAGGTCATCACGAGGCGGCGCGGCGGGTCCCACTCCAGGACGCGGCCCCAGGCGATCTCGTTGCCGTCCACGTCCCACTCGTAGTAGCGGCCGCCGACGCCGGGTTCGAAGGCGAGGCCGGCGCGTTCCTTCTTGACGAGGATGTGCGAGGGCGGCCACCAGTCGGCGGGACGCTCGGTGAACACCGTGAAGCAGTGCTCGGGTGTGGCCGCGACCGTCACCGACTTGCGTACGTCCGGGATCGTCTGCGGCGGTGTCGGTGCCTGTGTCTGCTCGGGCACGGCTCCTCCTTCGTGTCCTTCGTTGCTGGGCGCACCGGCACGCTGGACCGCCCGCCTCGACACCGCGTCGAGCCCCGCTCGACCCGCCGGGCGCCCGACGCGCTCCAGAGGCGGTCGAGACGCGCGCAAGGCCGCGCCGCCACCGTCGGCGGTCCGCGGCCACGACAACGGGAGAGCACCATGACTGACGCACCACGACGAGTCGCCTTCGTCACCGGCGCCACCAGCGGCATCGGCCTGGCGGTCACCGAGCTGCTGGCCCGCGGGGGCACTGCCGTGTTCGGCGTGTCCCGCAGCGAGGAGAACGTGCGCAGCACCGTCAAGCGGCTGCGCGCCGAGGGCCTGGAGGTCTCCGGGACCACCTGTGACGTCTCCTGCGCGGAGCAGATCGGCGCGGCGGTCCGGGAGGCCGTCGACACCTACGGACGCATCGACATCCTCGTGAACAACGCGGGGCGCAACGGCGGCGGCGAGACCGCGAAGATCGACGACGCGACCTGGCTCGATGTCATCGACACCAACCTGACCGGCGTGTTCCGGGTCACCCGCGAGGTGCTGACCACCGGGCGGATGCAGGACGGGACCTGGGGCCGGATCATCAACATCGCGTCCACGGGCGGCAAACAGGGCGTGGTGCTGGCGGCGCCGTACTCCGCCTCGAAGCACGGCGTCGTCGGGTTCAGCAAGGCCGTGGGCCTGGAGCTGGCCAAGACGGGGATCACCGTCAACGCGGTCTGCCCCGGCTTCGTCGAGACGCCGATGGCGCAGCGCGTGCGCCAGGGCCACGCCGAGTACTTCGGCATCTCCGAACGGGACGTCCAGGACAGGTTCGAGGCCAAGATCCCGACCGGCCGCTATGTCACCCCCGAGGAAGTGGCCGGCCTGGTGGGCTACCTGACCACCGACGCCGCCGCCTCGGTCACCGCGCAGGCGCTCAACGTCTGCGGCGGACTCGGCAATTACTGATCCGGCACCCCGCCGCGGAACCACAGAGACGGAGCCCCACCGATGACCGACCCCGGCACCACCCTGCTGGCCCCTCCCGACGCCGCCGCCTTCCGCGCGGCCATGGGGGCCTTCCCCACCGGCGTCACCCTGCTGACCCAGGGCAGCGGCGACGGCACGATCGTGATGACGCTCAACAGCCTCGCCTCGGTGTCCCTCGACCCGCTGCTGATCCTGGTGTCCGTGAAGAAGGACGGCCGGATGCGGCCGAGGATCCGGCGCGGCGGCGGTTACGCCGTCAACGTGCTCGGCGAGCACCACCGCGACCTGTCCTCGGAGTTCGCCCGGCCGGACCGTCCTGAGGGGCAGCGGGCGATGACCCGTATCGGGGCGGTCGAGGGCACCACCGGCCACGCCGTGGTGCCGTCCGCCGTCGCCGCCTTCGAATGCCGGCTGGACACCGAGGTCGAGGCCGGCGACCACGTCCTGCTGATCGGCCGGGTGGTGGCCGTGCACCGCGCGCCCGACGGGGCCCGGCCGCTCGTCTTCCACCAGGGCGGCTACACCCGGCTGGCCGGCACCGGGGAGACCCCGTGAACGCCCCGGCGGCCGCCGCCCGCACCGCCGGCTCCGCGGCGGCCCGCACCCCGCTGCCGTCGCCCGTCGCACCCGCCCTGCGGGAGGTGGCGGACGGCGTCCTCGTCTACGAACAGCCCGACGGCGGCTGGTGTCTGAACAACGCCGGAGTGATCACAGGAGGCGGCCGGTGCATCCTCGTCGACACGGTCGCGACCCGTGCCAGGGCCGAACGGCTGCGCGACGAGGTGGCGCGGGTGGCGCCCGGCGGCCCGGACACCGTGGTCAACACCCACTTCCACGGCGATCATGTCTTCGGCAACTCCCTCTTCACCCCCCGCGCCACCGTCATCGCCCATGAGGGGACCCGCAGCGACATGGCCGAGTCGGGGCTCGGCCTGTGCGGGCTGTGGCCGGACGTCGACTGGGGCGAGGTCACCCTCGCCCTGCCCGACCTGACGTTCACCGAGCGCCTCACGCTGCGCGCCGGCGAGCTGCGCGTCGAACTGCTCTCCGTCGGCCCGGCCCACACCGCCGACGACGTGGTCGTCTGGCTGCCCGAACGCCGGGTGCTGTTCACCGGCGACGTGGTGTGGTCGCAGGTGACGCCGTACGTCCTGATGGGCTCCGTCTCCGGTTCCCTGCGTGCCCTGGAGCGGCTGCGCGCCCTGGAGCCGCGGATCGTCGTCCCCGGCCACGGCCCGGTCGCCGGTCCCGAGCTGCTGGACGCCACGGAGGACTACCTGCGCTGGGTGGCCCGGTTGGCGCAGGACGGTCTGCGCGCCGGCCGCACCCCGCTGGAGACCGCCCGCGCCACCGAACTGGGCCGCTTCGCGGGCCTGGTGGACCCCGAGCGTCTGGTCGGCAACCTGCACCGCGCCCACGCCGAGGCGACCGGCCTGCCGCCCGGCGCGCGCCTCGACGTCGCGGCCTCCTTCCGGGAGATGGTCGCCTACCTCGGGCGCGTCCCGGACTGCCACGCCTGACGGCCGCTCCCCGGCGGCCGTCTTTGCGGTAGGGCCGGGGTGTTGCCGGGCCGGTTTGATCACTTGGTGTCCGAGGTGTGCCAGGGCGCGACGGGGTTGCGGGCGGATCCCCCGGGAAATGACCGGCAGAGTCCCAAGTCCCCTTGGTACGGTGCGCCGATGTCAGCGACCAGAAACTTCCAAGTCACCTTTGACTGCGCAGAACCTGAGCGTCTCGCTCGTTTCTGGTGCGAGGTGTTGGGGTACGTCGTACCGCCGCCGCCGGAGGGGTTTGCCACGTGGGACGGCTTCACGTGCTCGCAGCCACCCGAGCAGCGGGATTCCTGGTTCGCCTGCAGTGATCCCTCCGGTGTGGGCCCGCGACTGTACTTCCAGCGCGTTCCCGAAGGAAAGGCCGCCAAGAACCGGGTGCATCTCGATGTGCGGGTCGGCACCGGACTCGTGGGCGAAGAGCGCCTCGCCGCACTTGAGGCCGAATGCGCACGACTGGTCCCGCTCGGCGCGGTACACGTGCAAACGCTGTATGACGGCAATGATGCGTGCATCCCGATGCTGGACATCGAGGGCAACGAGTTCTGTATCGACTGAAGCGCAGGGGGCGGGAGTCCCGTGAGGGCGAGGTGGTGCAGCCGAGCGATGCCGAGCATGGCGGTGTGCACGCCGTCGCCTTTCGGATGCCAGTCGCGAAGGATCTTCCAGGACTTCAGCCGCGCGAAGACGTGCTCGACACGGGCCCGCACTGGCGGTGGGAGGTGTGGTGCGCCTCCTTCTTACAGGCTGTCCCTCTTCGATGTCTCAGATTCCCTGCGCAGCATGGAGAGCGCGGTACGCAGGACGGCGTCGTCAGCGGCCTTTGCTCGATCGAGCATGGCGCGGTCGACGCGTTCGACATCAGCCGCCGGAGGAATGGCAAGGTATGTGAAGTTGACATTTTCCAAGTAGATCCTGCGGGCGGCGCGATACAGCACCAGCTCCCTCTCGTAAGCCCTCTCCCATCTCTGACTATCGGTCAGGTTGTATTGCAGAGCCGACACGGGACAGCCCGAAGTATCTCCCGAGACCATGCCGAACTTCCCGAGAAAGACATCAAAATTAAGTCGGTGGAGCGCAGAGCCGCAGTGCATCCATCCCTCCAGCTCCGCCTCAGCCAACCCCGCGAATTTCTCCGGGTAGGCATCGTTCAACTGGTGACTCGCTGCGGTGAACACCTGACGCCTGATGACAGGATGGCAGTAGGCGCCCTTCGTGTATGCGCCGAGCTCCTTGCGGTGCACGTCGTACAACGCGTACAGCATCGTGACTGCATACGAGGACCGCAGGTACCCCAGCCACGGGACATCGTCGGTCTTGTTCTGGAGAGCGACCCATTGGAGATCCAACGCCAAGCCGGCACCCATGAGATCGGCATCCGTCTCCGCGAAGCGCCGGTAGACCATCGCTTCAGCTTCGTCGCGCACCACTCCTTGAAGCCTGAAGGCTTCTAGTGCCTTCGCATGGCGACGGTAGACATGTGCCGCTTCGTGGCAAACGAGGAAGTTGAAGGCAAGAATGGTCAAGCACTCCGCGTCGTACTGGAAGTCGGGCATCTTGACCTGTGCGTACAGGCCCTCCAGCCCCTCCCACCACGGTCTGGGGCCAGCGGTCCGAACTTTCCCGAAGAGAGGCTCCAGATCTGGAGGAAGCCGCCATTCCCGGGTCGCCCAGACCGGCATGTAGACCGCGTCCTGACCCCAGTGGCCGAGCAGCAAGTGGGCCAGCACATAGAGACGACACAGCAGTCCGACGGGGACCACAAGTACGTACTCGCCCTCACGTAACTCCTTGGCGCGGCAAGTGAAGAAGGGTGAATTCACTACCTCTACTCGCGTCTGAAGTCCCGTCTCGCGATCGAGGCGAGTCAGATACCAACGAGTAAAGTAGAGATGACCCTTCAGCAATCCCGCCAGGTTGCCTCTGAGTGAAGGGGGGTAGTCATCACTCGTGACGGCCCCGCCGGTCGCTTCGATGAAATCAGTGGCGAGCAAGTGGCTGTTCGCCCCTCACTCATCACTGCTGCAGATTCTGCGGATACCCGCATGGGTGACTTTCGCCGCAAGAACAGTGACCGGAACATCGACTTTGAAGCTGAGGGTCAGCAGCACATCCACGATCGCAGCGGCCAACAGTCGATCACTTTCCCCAGAACTTTGCAGTGCGCGCTCGATCGCCGGATGTCCGCAAAGGGCACCGCGCAGTCCAGCGCTCAGCGAGGAGAACCATCTGCGTGCGATGAAGATACGCTCCTCGTCGTCATCATCGCGGCTCCCCAGGTCATGCTCGACGAGATGCTCGGAGATCAGCAGATCCAGGTCGCGTTCCGAGAGTCCCAGCAGATAGTCAAGATCTTCCCGCACGTCGCCCCCTCATCCTGCGGTCTGACCTGAGCACGCAATCGTGCCACCCAGCACCTGTCGGCAGACCAGCCGTCAAGGCATCAGCTTAGGACGCGTTGGCGAACCGGGGGTGCGATTCGCCTCGGCCTGTGATGGCTGTGGCGTGTGGAGCCTGTCGTGCCTATCGCGCCTGGGGAGGTCGGGGATGCAGTCGATCGTGGTGGGTTGCTGGAACAGCGCGAGCTCGGTGCCCGTCGCCGTATCCGCCGGCAGAGGGGCGGCGTCCGGCAGCACGTCGTCACCCAGCTCCAGGCCGGGGCCGCCGCGAAGAACCTGCTCACTGGGGACATCACCGTCGGCTCCACCGTGTGCCGGCCCACCAGCACGCCGCCGTTCGAGACTCGCGTCAGACCAGCCCCTTCCCGTCGCGCATCAGGGTCCGTCCGGCCATCTCGGGAACCGTTCCCCACGCCTGCAGCACCTGCGGGGTGACCTCGAAGAAGACGTACGAGGGGTGGTCCTTGCGAGGGTCCCAACCGTCCTTGGCGGCGAAGGCGTCACCCACCTCGACGGGAAGCTCCTCGCGGGTCAGCATGCGCGCGGTGCCGTGGACCAGGACCACGTCCCGGGTATGGCCGAAGCAGAGCCGGACCCGGCCCGAAACGCACAGGTTGCGCCCCGTTGGGTTGGTGGATCGGGTGGACAGCCACACCGCCTCGCCGTCCCACCAGAAGGCCAGCGGCACGAGGGTCGGCTCGCCGGTGGCGTCGGCCGTGGCGACCCATACGTCGTTGTCCCGCGCGAGCCGTTCCAGTGCCTCGCGCTTGCGCTGCTCGGGACTGCGCGGACCGCTGGAGGGAGAGTCAACTGGCGTCATGCGGGGAGGTTATGGCGTGAGACGCTCAGTCACATCCGGCGGCGGAACTAGGTCGCAAGACGGAGGATCGGCGTCGTATCGAGAGTACTCAAGCAGCCCGACAACGCGGCAGCGAGCGTGCCACGCGGGACTTTCGATACACGCCCTGGAGGACCGCCGGCAGAGACTTCGGTCTCCCGTTCGGGATGCCGACTGAAATCTCTCCTGCCGCCCGACATACGGGCCAGGAGGGCGGTGGGAGATCTCCCACCGCCCTCCTGGCCCGTGCAAGGCCGCAGGCCCGCCGGCGGGGGCCCGTGCCGGAGCCCCCGCCGTAGCGGGCGGCGTGCCCTCAGACGGCGGCCGGGCCGTCGCGGTGGATCACCCGGGACCGCGTCAGCAACTGCCCCTCGCGCCGCACCAGCACATCCTCGACCGTGAAGGTCGGTTCGAAGGTCACCACGCCCGCCCGGTCGGTCCGGGTGACCAGGGAGTAGTACGACACCCTCAGCTCCTCGTCCTGCGGGCCCGCGGGCTCGATCAGCAGGTGGTCGAACCAGTGCCGTACGGCGATGTCGCGGTAGCGGGGCAACGCCGCGCGCATCCCGGCGACCATGGCCTGCCGCCCCTTCGCCAACTCTCCGTTGGCGTGCAGCACTTCACCGTCCTCCGTGAACGTCTCGGCGAAGCCCTCGATGTCCAGGGCGTCCACGCGGCGCATCTGGCGCGCGTAGAAGGTCCGCACCTCGGCGTAGAGGTCCCCGGTGACCTGACGTTCCGTTGTCCGTACCACCTGCGACACGGCTGCTCCCTCCGCTGACCGCCGGCCGCCACGGACGGCGGCCGGGCCACGGCCCACTCTTCCGCCCGGGACTGCAGTACCTCTCCAGCGCCGCTGGAGAGCGGCGGCCGGCGACGAGCGGAGGCGGAAGCACGGCCCGGACGAGCAGATGGCCCGCCCGGCCCCGACTTCACTGAGCCATTGGTACAGTCGCCACTCCCCGGAAGCCCGTCGCTCCCCCTGAGGAGGCCGTTGCACCATGGCCGTGGACGCCCTCGATGCCAAGATCCTCCGGCTGCTGCTGGAGCAGCCGCGCACCAGCGTGCGGGAGTACGCGCGTCTCCTCGGCGTCGCCCGGGGAACCGTGCAGGCGCGCCTCGACCGCCTGGAACGGGACGGCGTGATCACCGCCTACAGCCCCCGGCTGTCCCCCGCCGCGCTCGGCCATCCCGTGCTCGCCTTCGTCCACATCGAGGTCACCCAGGGCCATCTGGAGGAGGTGGCCGACGCGCTGGCCGAGGTCCCGCAGATCATCGAGGCGTTCTCGACGACCGGTGGCGGGGATCTGCTGACCCGGGTGGTGGCACGGGACGCGGAGCATCTGGAGGACGTGATCCAGCGGCTGATCAGCCTGCCGGGCGTGGTCCGCACCCGTACGGAGGTGGCGTTGCGCGAGCGGGTGCCGCATCGCATGCTGCCGCTGGTCGAGGCGGTGGGCACCGCCGGGTCGCGCTGAGCCGGCCGCTTGGCATGCTGGTGGGTATGAGCACCTCCGCCGCCCACCGGGTCCCGCCCGCCGCCCCCGCTCCGGTGATCTTCGATCTCGACGGCACGCTGGTGGACAGCGAGCCGAACTACTACGAGGCGGGGCGCCGGCTGCTGGCCGGGTACGGCGTGCCGGACTTCAGCTGGGAGCAGCACGCCCGCTTCATCGGCATCGGCACCCGCGAGACCCTGGAGATCCTCAGCCGGGAGTTCGGCATTGACGCACCGCTCGATGAGCTGCTGGCCGGCAAGAACCGCACCTATCTGGAGCTGGCGCGGGCGCATACCGAGGTCTTCCCCGAGATGCGCGCGTTCGTGGAGCGGCTGGCGGCGGCCGGGCATCCGATGGCCGTGGCGTCCGGTTCGTCCCGGTCGGCGATCGAGGCGGTGCTGGCCGGAACCGGGCTCGACGCGCTGCTGACCACCGTGGTGTCCGCGGAGGAGGTGGCGCACGGCAAGCCCGAGCCGGACGTGTTCCTGGAGGCGGCACACCGACTGGGCGTCGATCCCGGGCGCTGTGTGGTGCTGGAGGACGCGGCGCCCGGTGCGCTCGCGGCACACCGGGCGGGCATGCGGTGCATCGCCGTCCCCTATGTGGCCGCCACCGCCGACGACCCGGCGTTCGCGAGCGCCGGGCTGCTGTTCAAGGGCGGTCAGGGGGAATTCACGGCGCAAGCCGCCTACGCATGGCTCGGGCGGCCGGTCCGCTCCTCCCCCTGACCGGGGACGGTCACTCCAGGTCGAGGGACTTGCAGTCGGCGGCGAGATCGCCGGCACAGAGCAGGTCGACCCGGACAGCGCCGTCGCGGACGACGGTGTCCTTCATGTTCTTGCGGGTGACGATCTGCGCCTTGAACAGCTTGGCCGGGATACCGGACTTGCTCTGGTTGTCGGCGGTGGCCGAGGTGAAGGGCTTGATGCTCTTGCCCCGCAGCAGGCGGAAGGCGATCTCCGCGGCGGTTTCGGCCTCCGGCCTGACTTCCTTGTAAATGGTGAAGGACTGGGTGCCGGCCACCAGCCGCTGCAGCGCGGGGAGTTCGGCGTCCTGCCCGCCGACCGGAACATTCTTGATACCGGCCGACTTCAGGGCCTCGGCGATACCGCCCGCCATCCCGTCGTTGGCCGAGTAGACCGCGTCGAAACCCTCCGGGCCGTGCGCGTCGACGAAGTCGCCCATCTCCTTCTTGGCCGTCGCCGCGGACCAGCCGGGGATGTCCTTCTCGTAGACGATCTTGCGGACCTTGCCGTCGAGGACCTCGTGCGCGCCCTTCTTGTAGGACGGGGCATTCGGGTCGGTCGGCGAGCCGTTCATCATGACGACGTCGGACGCGGCCGCCTGGGAACCGAGGGCCGCGAGAATGCCCTTCCCCTGGAGACGGCCGATTCTCTCGTTGTCGTACGAGACATACGCCGCGACATCGCCCTCGGCGAGCCGGTCGTACGCGATGACCTTGACGCCCTTCTTGGCGGCGGCGTCCACCCAGCTCTTGGCCGCCTGGGCGTCGACCGGGTCCAGGATGATGACCTTGACGCCCTTCTTCACCAGAGCCTCGAACTGTCTCTTCTGGGTGTCGACCTGCTGCTCGGCATTGTGGTAGTCGACTTTGCACGAGAGGCAGAGGGACGCAATGCGCGAGGAAATGATGCGGCGGTCGAACTTCTCGTACCGGGCCGCCTTGGTCTCCGGGAGGAGCAGCCCGATGGAGTCCTTGCCGGCACCGGTGTCCTGGTGATCGCTGCCACACGCCGCCAAGGGCGCTGCGAGCGAAATCGCCATTGCGCCGGTGAGGGCACGCCGCATTATTGCATTCATTCCCGGTACCTCCAAAGGGGCCTCCTGACCGGCCCAGAACGGCTGAATTGAACGCTATCTGCGGCCCTACCGTCAAGAATCGAAGCAACAACGATAGAGAAGCGTGCTGTGATTCGACTCCCTGAACCCCTGTCGCTCGACGGGAGTTCCGGACGGTATCGAAACGGTCAATTCATTCCGGAACACGCCGTATCGCTCCGGCCTCCGCCCGCCCCTCCCACCCTCCTGGCGGGCGACCGCGGGACACCCGCCACCAGCCAAAACGCCAACCGGGCGTGGCGCTCGGGGAGTTGTACGACCCTGCGGGCCCCCGGCTCACCGGCGGGCCCGGCGGACTCTTTCCGCCGCGCCCGCCGGACCACCGGAAGGAAGAAATAGATGCCGCCCGCAGCCTTTCCGGGGCACTCTCGATCCGGGCGGCGAGTGGTCGAGACCAATTTGCGCACGGCGGCGACATCTGTACGCGGCACGCGCCCCTCTCTTTCCACTCCACCGCCGAATAGGACAGCCGTTAATGGGGAATCCCTTGGGAATATCTTTGACGTGATTTTTTACGCCCGGGCCCTCTTCGCGGAAGAACCCGCCCCCGGCCCCGTCCGCGCCGGATCAGCCCACCCAGCCACCGGTGAGGCCGAGCACCGCCGAGCCGTCGAGGTCGGCGAGCTTGGTGCCGGTGAAGTCGCGCGCCCAGTCCGAGGTCTGGATGCGGAACGCGGGACGGTCCGCGGTGAGGGCCTCCAGCACCGCCTCGGCGGCCTCGGCCGGGGTCTGCGCGCCGTCGAGGAACTGGCCGACGGTGCGGTCCAGGTAGGCCTGCAGCGCGTCCGCGTACGGGCCCGCGGCGGCGACCTCGCCCGCCAGGTCGAGCCCGATGTTGTTGACGAATTCGGTGGCCACGGCGCCGGGTTCGACGACGGAGACCGCCACCCCGAGGCGGGCCGCCACCGGCGCCAGGCTCTCCATGTAGCCCTCGACGGCGAACTTGGCGGCGCAGTAGGCCTCGTTGAAGGGCTGGCCGACGACCCCGCCGACGCTGGTGACGGTGATCAGACGACCGCCGGAGGACCGCAGGTGCGGCAGTGCCGCCTTCGAGACGTGCAGGACCCCGAAGAAGTTGACCTCCATCACCGTGCGCACCGCGGAGACGGGCTCGTTCTCCAGCGTGCCGAGGTGGCCGGCCCCGGCGTTGTTGATCACGGCGTCGAGACGGCCGTGGTCCGCGATCACCCCGTCGATCGCGGCGGCGACGGAGGCCTCGTCGGTGACGTCGAGCTGCCGCACATCGAGCTCCACGCCCGCCTCGCCGGCCGCCGCGCGCAGGGCGTCGGCACGGCCCGGGTCGCGCAGCGTGGCCACGACCTGCCAGCCGGCCCGCGCGGCGGCGACCGCGGCGGCCAGGCCGATGCCGGAGGACGTGCCGGTGATCAGAACAACCTTGGAAGACATGGCGAACCTTTCGGCTCCGTGCGACGGAGCAATTTAAGTGCGTGTACACACACCATAGACATTATGTGTGCGCACACGCAACCGGTAGCCTTGCGGCATGGCGAAAAGGAAGCTCACCCAGGCCGAGATGCCCGTGGCCGACCACGCTTTCTACGGGCTGGTCTGGGCCGGAACCGTGCTCACCGAACGCGTGGACCGCGCCCTGACCAAGGCGCACGACCTCCCGGTCTCCTGGTTCGAGGTGATGCTCTGGCTCGCCTCCAGCGCGGACCCGGTGCCCGCCTCCGTGCTCGGCAACAGCACCATGCTCAGCCGCAGCCAGGTCTCCCGCGTCGTGGACGCGCTCCGGAACCGCGGCCTGGTCACCCGCACCCCCTCCGCGAGCGACGCGCGCTCCGTGGAGGTGTCCCTCACCCCGGAGGGCCGCCGGCTCTTCGAGGAGGCCGACGCCACCCGCCGCGCCTGCCTGACCCCGGTGTTCACCGATCTCCTCGACGAGGAGGACCTCGCGGCGCTGAGCACCGTCTGGAAGAAACTCAAGGCGCACAAGAACGGCTGAGGACGGCCGCGGCCGCCGCACGGTGCGGGGCGGGCACCGCCGGGCCGCCCGCGCCTCAGGGCGCGATCGTGCGGGCGATGTCGAGGGTGAGCCGCTGCCAGGGGTCGCGCGGGTCCCGTGCGGTGAGGTCGCCGATGCGGCGCAGCCGGTAGCGCAGCGACTGCGGGTGGAGGCCGAGCCTGCGGGCGGCGGCGTTGGCGGAGCCCGTGTCGAGGTAGGCGGTGAGCGCCTCCATGAGGTGGCGGCGGCCGGGCTGGACGAGCGGGCCGAGGATCAGCCGGCCGATCTGCTCGGGGGTGGTGGCGGGGCGCCCGCCGAGCAGCGCCAGCACCTGGGCGTCACCGTCCGTCAGAACCCGCCCGGGATGATGGGCGTGTGCGGGTGCCGCGTCCAGGGCGTCGGCCGCGAGACGGTAGGCGACGGCGATCCGGTCCAGGCTCTCCCCCGAGATCGCACAGCCGCGCAGGCCCCGCTCGCCCAGGGCCCGGGGCGCGGCCCGGCCGGCCGCGGCGGGCAGCAGCAGGACGGCGCGCGGGCCCCGGACCGTCACCAGAGGGGTGGGGCCGCCGCCGTGGCCGCCCAGCGGGGCAAGGAGCCCGGCGGCCGTCTCCGGTGCCACCCCCGCGCCGTGCGCGTCGGCGGACTCGGCCACCAACAGACAGTAGGGGTCCGGTAGTTGACTGCCCAGCCGGGCGGCCCGGTCGGTCAGCGCGCCGATGGAGGCGTGCCGTCCGGCGATCAGGTCGTCGAGGAGCAGGCGCAGCGCCCGGTCGCGGTCCGAGGTGAGGTCGTCGCTGGTCGCGGTGTAGGCCGTGGCCATCTCCTCGGAGAGGGTGTCGAGGGTGGTCAGCGCCATCCGTGCGAGCGCGAAGGCGTCCGGTGCGCCCGGCGGGGGCGTCGCGGCCGCCACCTCGTCCGTCATCACCGTCGCCGCGACCCGGTAGGCCCGCAGGACCGCCTGCACCGGGCGGCCGTCCGCGGCCCGCGCCGCCGCGATACCGCGGAACCGGCGGACGTCGGCCGCGGTGAGGGCGCTGTCGGTGGCCCAGAGGTGCAGCAGCCGGTCCAGCGCCCAGGCGGCGATGGCGCGCACCTCGTGCAGCCGGCCGTCATCGAGGGCGGCATAGGCCGGCACCTGCTCGCGCACCGCGGCGACGATCGTCGCGACCACGCCCGGGTCGGCGATCAGCTGCTGCCGGATGCGCTCCCGTTCCTTCATCACGGGGTGATGATTCCACCCGCGTGTTGTGCGCAGCGCGGTGGACGGGTGTGGTCACGGTCGCCAGGATCTCGGGGAGCACGCAGTCTCAGCGACGAGAGGCGGGACCGACGGATGGCGAAGCACTGGGCGGACTTCCAGTACGAGATCTACCTCCACGGCATGACGGGCGCGGTACCGCGGCTGCCGACCGATCTGACGCGGCTGGAGGAGCTCGCCGAACGGCGCCTGGGTCCCGGCCCGGTCGGCTATGTGGCGGGCAGCGCGGGCACCGGCAGCACCGCCGACGCCAACCGGGCGGCGCTGCGGCGCCGGCGGATCGTGCCGCGGATGCTGCGCGAGGTGCAGGACCGCGATCTGTCCGTGGAGCTGTGGGGGCGGTCGCTGCCCGCGCCGCTCGCGCTGGCGCCGGTGGGCGTGCTGTCGATCATGCATCCGGACGCCGAGCCCGGCGCGGCACGGGCCGCCGCGGCCCAGGGCGTGCCCTACATCCTGTCCTCCGCCTCCAGCACCCCCATGGAAGAGGTCGCCGAGGCGATGGGCGACGGGGAGCGGTGGTTCCAGCTGTACTGGGCCAAGGACCGCGAGGTCACCAGGAGCTTCCTGGAGCGGGCGAAAGCGGCCGGGTACACCGCGCTGTTCGTCACCCTCGACACCCCGCTCCTCGCCTGGCGCCCACGCGACCTCGACCAGGCGTACCTGCCGTTCCTGCACGGCGTGGGCACCGCCAACTACTTCACCGATCCCGCGTTCCGTGCGGGGCTCGCCAAACCGGTGCACGAGGACCCGAACGCGGCGGTGATGCACTTCCTGGGGATGTTCGCCGACCCCGCCAAGACCTGGCCGGACCTGGCGTTCCTGCGCGAGAACTGGGACGGCCCGATCGTGCTCAAGGGCATCCTGCACCCCGAGGACGCCCTGCGGGCCGCCGAGGCCGGCATGGACGGGGTGGTGGTCTCGAACCACGGCGGCCGCCAGGTGGCGGGCTCCGTCGCCGCCGCCGATGCCCTGCCCCGCGTCGTGGCGGCGGCGGCCGACCGGCTCACCGTGCTCTTCGACAGCGGCATCCGCACCGGAGACGACATCGTCAAGGCGCTGGCACTGGGCGCCGCGTCGGTGCTGGTGGGACGCCCGTACGCCTATGGGCTCGGCCTCGACGGGCAGGCGGGCGTCGAGCACGTCATCCGCTGTCTGCTCGCCGAACTGGACCTGACCCTCGCGCTGTCCGGGCACTCCCGCCCGGCCACGCTGACCGCCGACGACCTCATCGAGGAATCCGCATGACCACTTCGCCGGACCCGTCCCCCGCCGCGGCACCGAGCCCGGTGCGCAACGTCCTCGCGGTCGTCTCGCCGCACGTCGGCGGCCGCGCCGCCGGAGCCGCGCTGGCCGGCCTCTTTCCCGGCCAGGCCCGGGTCACCGTCGTCGAGACCACCGACGAGGATCCCGAGGCGCTGCGCGCGGCCCATCTCCTCATCACCGGCCTGGGCCCGGTCACGGCCGCGCATCTCGCGGCCGCGCCGGACCTGGAGGTCGTCCAGTGCGCCAGCCACGGCTTCGACTACGTGGATGTGGACGCGGCCCGCGAGAGGGGCATCCCGGTCTGCAACATCGGCTCCAGCGGAGCGGAGAAGCAGAACGTCGCCGAGCAGACCTTCGCCCTGATGCTCGCCCTGGCCAAGCAGCTGGTCCCGGCCCATCAGGCGCTCGTCGAGGCCGACTGGGCGCTGCCACGCCTGCAACGGTCCATCACCGAGCTGTCCGGGAAGACCCTCGGCATCGTCGGTCTCGGCCACATCGGCGAGGAAGTCGCCCGCCGCGCCGTGGCGTTCGACATGAACATCGTCTATACCGGGCCGAAGCCGGCCGCCCCGGAGACCGAGGCGCGCCTCGGCGGCGCCCGCCACCTGGACCTCGACGCACTGCTGCGCACCTCCGACTACGTCACCCTGCACGCCCCGCTCACCGAACACACCCGCAACCTCCTCGACGCGGCGCGCCTGGCCCTCCTCAAGCCCACCGCCTTCGTGATCAACACCGCCCGCGGCGCGCTCATCGACCAGGACGCCCTCGCGGATGCCCTGGCGGCCGGCACCCTCGCCGGCGCCGGCCTCGACGTCTTCGACCCCGAACCGCCGACGGCGGCCCTGCGGCTGCTCAAGGCCCCGAACGTGGTGCTCTCCCCGCACGTCGCGGGAGTCACCCGCGAGACGCTGGTGCGCATCGCCCTGGCTGCCGTGCAGAACGTCCTCGGTCACTTGGCGGGCAAGCCGTTGCGGGACGTCGTCTCGTAGCGGCCCGCGCCACGTCCGCACGCTGCCGGCGCGGCCGCTCGCATTTGGCCATTGTTCGGTGCAGCGGTGACCGGACCGGTCCGGTTGTGATCACCATGGGCGTGTCCCGCCGATCACCCGGCCGGTCCGGCCGGTCCGCCACCGGCCAGGTGTCCGGGCGGCCCGGTGGGGCCTCTTGGCAGGGCACCCAGGGCCGTCGTGCGTCTCCGTGACGGCCGCAGCAGGAAAGGCTGGTTCACACGCGTGGCACCCCGTGGACGCACCCGTTGGGCGATGGGCGGACTCCTCGCCACCGGCATCCTCGTCAACTTCCTCGACCGCACCGCGCTCTCGGTGGCGAGCAGTTCGATCGCCGACGACTTCGGGCTGGACCTCCCACAACTCGGGGTGGTCCTCTCGGCGTTCACGTGGTCGTACTGCCTGGTCCAGTTACCCGCCGGTCTGCTGGTCGACCTCCTGGGCGTCTCACGGCTCACCCGGATCGCCGCCGGGCTGTGGACCGTTGCCGGGCTGCTGACCGCGGTGGCCGGCGGGGTGGGTCCCCTCATCGCGGCCCGGCTGCTGCTCGGGGTCGCCGAGGGACCCTCGATGGTCGGCGCCTCCAAGGCGACCGCGGCGTGGTTCCCGCTCAGCGAGCGCGGTACGGCCACCGCGATGTTCGACGGCGCCACCAAGCTGGCCAACATGGTGGCGTTCCCGGTCCTGGCGTTCGTGATGAGCGAGTGGGGCTGGCGGGCCGGGTTCCTGTTCACGGCCGTGGTCAGCGCACTGTTCACCGCCGTGTGGTGGTGGGGGTACCGGGACCCGTCCGCCTACCGCTCGCTGCGTCCGGCCGAGCGCGCGTTCATCCTCGAAGGCGGGGCACGGGACGCCGACCGGGGCGGGGCACGGCAGTTCCGCTCGGCGCTGCGCTCGGGCCGGATCTGGCTCCTGTCCTGCGGCTTCGCCTGTTACGGCTACACCATCAACATCGTGCTGACCTGGATGCCGGAGTTCCTCCAGCGGGAGTTCCATGTGCGGCTGCTGCAGTCCGGCTTCTACGCGATGATTCCGTGGGCGGTGGCGACGGTGGCCGAACTCCTCGTCGGGGGGCTGCTGGTGGACCGGCTGGTGCGGCGGGGCCGCGGCGCGTGGACGGTGCGCAGGACGGTGCTGACATGCGGGCTGGCGCTCGGCGCGACGATCGGCGCCGCGGGGAGCGCCGGGTCACCCGCCATGGCCGTCGTCTGGATGTCCCTCTCCCTGGCGGGGCTGGCCATTGCCGCGCCCGTCGCCTGGGGCCTGCCGGGGCTGCTCGCCCCGCCGGGGACCGTGGGGGCGGTCAGCGGCCTGATGAACTTCCTCAACACGGCGGCCACGGCCGGCGGGGTGCTGCTCACCGGTTGGCTGGCGCAGGCGACCGGCTCGTTCGAGGCACCCTTCCTGTTCGCCGTCGCCGTGCTGGCCCTCGGGGTCGCGCTCTACTGGGCGGCGCTGCGCCCGGCCGCGGTGTCCGACGCCGTGCCGGCCCGGCAGCCGCACCGGGTCTGAGGTCCCGCCGGCGGTCTCGTGCGAGGCCAACGCACCTGCACACACTGGGCAGTTGCTGTGTCCGTCATCACAGATTCGCCACCGAACACACGGGCATCCCTAGGATGGGCAGGCAGTTCTCGGCAGGGGGGCGTGAAAGCAGGTATGCACACCGTCGGCCCGATCCGGCTCACGCCCGGCACCTCGCCGGAACACCCCCCACCATTCCCGAAGCTGACCGGTCCTGCCCCGGACACCACCACGTCAGCGACGAGCGCCACTGCGGTCGAGGTTCCCCGCCGATGAACGACACCTCTGTCTTAGCGTCCTGCCTGGCGCGATTATCCTGGCCGCCGGAGCGGCTGGCCCGGGAGATCAACAAGCGGTGCGGCACCGGCACCATCAGCAGCAAGGCGCCCTACAACTGGTTGAAGGGCGCCTGTCCCCGGCGCCGGCTGCCGCACATCGTCGCCACGATCCTCTCCGATCACCTCGGCGAGCCCATCGGGGTCGCGGCGCTGTGGCCCGAGCACTTCCCCGCGGCCTCGTGCCGGCGCCTGTCCGCACAACGGCGTCCCGCGAAGCCCGTCTCCCGCCCGGCCGCCCCGGACCCGGTCACCGCCTCGGTGGACTGGCTGGTGACCGACGACCCGCCGCCGCCCTCCCGGACCCGCGGCGAGGAGATCCCCGACGTCGCGGTCGGGATGCTCACCGACCGGATCCAGCAGCTGCGGCGGCTGGACGACAGCTGCAGCAGCGGGCTCGTACTGGACTGGGCTCTCCAGGACCTCCAGTGGGCGAAGAAGCTGGCGGCGACCTACGCCTACGACGCCCCGACGGGCCTGCGGCTGCACCGGATCATCGCCGAACTCGGCCAGCTCTGCGCCTGGTTGACCGCCGACCAGGGCCGGGACGAGCTGAGCCGCGCCCGCTTCCTGACGGCACTGGGCGCCGCACGTGCCGCCGGCGACCGGCCGCTCGCCGCGTACATCATCTCCTGTATGAGCTACCGCGCCCTCTGGGCCGGACGGCCGGAGGACGCCCTGCGGCTGATCCGGATCGCCCGCAAGGGATCGGCGCACGAGGACATGGGCATCGGCCAGGCGCTGCTGGCCACCCGCGAGGCCAGGGCCCATGCGGGCCTGGGCGACGAGGCGGGCTGCCGGCGGGCCCTGGACGAGGCCGCCGAACTCAGCCGGACCGGGCGCCCCTCGTCCGACGCGCCCTGGGCCTACTGGCTCACGCCCGGCGTCATGGTGGCCGATGCCGGACGGGCCTGGCTGGAACTGGGACGCCCCCAGCAGGCGGAGTGGCACCTCGCGCAGGGCATCGACATGCTCCGGGGCAGCCAGCCGCGCAACCTGCTGCTGCACAGCACCTCGCTGGCCGAGGCGCGGTTGGCGCACCGTGAGGTCGACGGCGCCGCGGAGGCCGCCGCACAGGCCCTCGCCCTCGCCGAGAACGTCACCTCGCAGCGGGCGCACACCCGGCTCATGGCCCTGCGGCAGGGGTTCCAGCGCCATGACAGTGCGGTGGCGCGCGCGATCGTGCAGCGGGCCGACGACCTGCTGGAAGTGGAGCGGGCACACGCGGCCTGCTAGGCATGGAACCCTCGGGCCCCCGCCGCCGCGCGCCACCTCGGCCCACCTCACCCCCGGAACGGCATCCAGGAGAAACAGAAACACATGCGAGTCACTCACGAGGCACCGCTCGCCCCGCTGACGACGCTGGGCATCGGCGGACCGGCGGCGGCCCTCATCGAGCTGTACGACCCCGCGGACTTCCCCGAGTTCGTGGCGCTGTCCGACGCCTTTCCCGGCGAGCCCGTCTGCCTGGGCGAGGGGAGCAATGTGCTGGTCGGCGACGCCGGGTGCGACGGTGCGGTGCTGCGGATGAGCACCAAGGGCGTCCGCGTCACCGGGAGCACCGCCGACGGGCGGGTGCTGGTCGAGGTCCAGGCGGGCCATCCGCTCGGCGATCTCGTCGAGACCACCATCGCCGAGGGCCTGACCGGCATGGAGATGCTGGTGGGCATCCCCGGGACGACCGGCGCCCTCCCCGTCCAGAACGTCGGCGCCTACGGCCAGGAGACCGCGGACACCCTGGTGGAAGTCACCGCCTGGGACTGGAAGTCGGGCCGGATGGTCACCCTGGACGCGGCGGCCTGCGGCCTGGGCCACCGCACCAGCGTCTTCAAGCACTCCCGCCGGTGGACCGTGCTGAGCCTGGTCTTCGCGCTGCGCCGCGCCGAGCTGAGCGCGCCGGTCACCTACCGGACGGTCGCCGCCGAGCTGGGGGTTCCGGTCGGGAGCCGGGTGCCGCTGGACGAGGCGGCCCGGGCGGTGCTCGCCGTCCGGAAGAGCAAGGGCATGGTGCTGGGGTGCAGCGGCAGCGACGACCGCTCGGTCGGCAGTGTGTTCCTCAGCCCGGAGATCTCCCCCGAGCAGGCCGAGCGCCTGCGGGCGCGCCGGGCACCGGTGAACCTTTTTCCCGACGGCTCGACCCGGGTCTCCGCGAGCTGGCTCATCCGGGAGGCCGGTTTCGCGCTGCGCCGGCCGATCGTCACGGGCGTACGGATTTCCTCGCTGCACTACACCCTGGTCGCCGAAGAGGGGGCGAGCGCGGCCGGTTTCACCCGGGCGATGGACATCGTCCTTCAGGAAGTGCTGCGCACCACCGGGGTGCGGCTCACCTCCGAAGTCGACTTCCTCTGAACCGGCCTGCGCCGCCGGGCCCGCCCGTGCCCGTGAACGCCCCCGCGGCACCGCCGCGTCAGAACCCGCCGGGTGTCGGCCGGACCTCGAAGCCCGTCAGCCCCTGCGGCTCCTCCTCGTGGACGGACACGGTGTTGACGGTCGCCATCGGCGGGCCCTCGTGTGCCCAGTCCACCAGTTCCTTTACGCGCTCGGGCTCCCCCTCGAACACGGCCTCCACCTCGCCGCCCGGCAGATTCCGCACCCAGCCGGCCACCTTGCGCTCGTCGGCCATGCGCCTACAGGTGTCGCGGAAGAACACCCCCTGCACGTCTCCGGAGACCACCACCCGTCTGCGGATCATCCGTGCCTCACCTCGTTCGCTCGCCCGGCGGTACGAGCGCAGATATATCCCGCCCCCGCGGTCAGCGGGCGGAGGCACGCCCGGGCGGCGTACGGCTCACGGAGCGGCCGGCGGCCGAGACGGCGCGGGCGAAGCGGACGGCGTCGTGGACGGCCGCCGCACCCGTGTCGTTGTTGAAGTACGTGTAGACGTCGGCCCGGTCGGGCCAGGTGTCGGCGATCCGTCGCGCCCAGGTGGTGAGCGCCTGCCGGCCGTAGCGGGGTGCGGGTTCCGCCCGGCCGCCGTGGAGACGCAGGTACCCCCAGTCGGCGGTCCGCCAGAGGGGCGTCACGGGCCGGGAGTCCCGGTCCGCCCAGCACAGCGCGGCGCCCCGCCGTTCCAGCACGGCGCGGATCTGCGGGGTCCACCACGAGGCGTGGCGGGGTTCGACCGCCACCCGGGTGCCGGCGGGGAAGCAGCCGAGGCAGGTGTCCAGCAGCCCGGCGTCCACGTGCAGGGTGGGAGGCAGTTGGAGCAGGACGGGCCCGAGCCGGGCGCCCAGGGCGGCGGCGCGCGACATCAGGCGTCCGACCGGCTCCCGGGGATCACGCAGCCGCTTGATGTGCGTCAGATAGCGGCTGGCCTTGACGGCCATCACGAACCCGTCGGGGGTGCGGTCGCGCCAGTTCGCGAACGTGGTCTCCGCGGGCAGCCGGTAGAAGGCGGCGTTGCTCTCGACGGTGGCGAACTGCCGCGCGTACTCCTCCAGCCACATCCGCTGCGGCCGGTCCGCCGGGTAGAGGACACCGCGCCAGTCCTTGTACTGCCAGCCGGAGGTTCCGACGAGGACGGTCATGGCCCGGATGCCTGCCCGGTCCGGGGCGGGGCCTATCAGCCGTCGCTCGTGGGGGACCGGCCGTCCGGCGTACCGTTCCGTCGCCGGGGCCGGACCCGAGGCTGCCGCCGGGCCGGCGCCTTTCAGCACGGCAGGCCGTCGAGGAAGTCGCTGCCCGGGCGGGCCACGGTGTTCAGGTCCCCAACTGGTACCCGGCGTAGCGACCGCGGCGCCGGGTGGTGATCAGGCCCGCCTTCTTCAGGCGCGCGAGGCGGCGGGAGGCCTCCGGTGCGGTGAGGCCGTGGGCGGCGGCCGGTTCACCGGTGGTGTGCGAGCCACGGGCCGGGGCGCGGCACATGCCCCGAGGCGCGTCAGGCCACCGCCCTCGCCCCGGCCGCGCCGCCGCCTCCCTCCCCCGCCTCGCGGTGAATCGGCATCCGCGAACCGGTCAACGGGAGGCCCGTGCCGCCGTGGCGGGCCGCGACGATCTCGGCGGCGATGGACAGGGCGGTCTCCTCGGGGGTGCGCGCCCCGAGGTCGAGACCTATCGGCGAGCGGAGCCGGGCGAGTTCGGATGCGGTGACACCGGCTTCGCCCAGCCGGCGGTTGCGGTCCTCGTGGGTGCGGCGCGAGCCCATCGCGCCGACGAAGGCGACCGGCAGCCGCAGGGCCTCCTGCAGCAGGGGGATGTCGAATTTGGCGTCGTGGGTCAGCACGCACAGGACCGTGCGGCCGTCGGTCGCGGTGCGCCGGAGGTAGCGGTGCGGCCAGTCGACCACGATCTCGTCGGCCTCCGGGAAGCGGGCGCGGGTGGCGAAGACGGGGCGGGCGTCGCACACGGTCACGTGGTACCCGAGGAACGCGGCCGTACGGACCAGCGCCGCGGCGAAGTCGATGGCGCCGAAGACGATCATGCGGGGTGGCGGCACGCTCGACTCGACGAACAGCGTCAGGTCGGCCGCGCAGCGCGCCCCGCGCTCCGAGACGGCGACCGCGCCGCTCCGCCCCGCGTCCAGCATGGCCCGGGCCTCCGCCACCGCGGCACGGTCGAGCTCCGGATGCCCGCCGAGGCCTCCTTCGTACGAGCCGTCGGAGCGTAGGAGCAGCCCCCTGCCGAGAAGTCCCGCCGGGCCCCGGGCCACACGGACGAGCGCCGCCGGCTCACCGCGGGCGGCGGCCGACAGCGCCGCCGCGCACACCTCCCCGCCCGGTGCGTCCGCCCGCACCGGCGTGACCAGGACGTCGATCACCCCGCCGCAGGTCAGTCCCACCGCGAAGGCGTCCTCGTCGCTGTAGCCGAACCGCTCCAGCACCGGCGCACCGTCCCGGAGCGCCTGGACACACAGCTCGTACACCGCCGCTTCCACACAACCACCGGAGACCGAACCGAGGGCCTCACCACGACTGTCGACGGCAAGTGCGGCCCCGGGACCACGCGGCGCACTCCCGTCGACGGCCACGACGCTGGCCACGGCGAAGTCCCGCCCCTCCTGCCGCCATTGGTTCAACTCATCGGCGATGTCCAGCATCTCGGTCTCCTCTGGGTGTGTGGCGGGGCGGGGGCCGTGGTGGGGGGGGCGGGGGCTGTAGTGGGGCGGGGGCCGTGGTGAGGGCGGGGGCCGTGGTGAGGGCGGGGGCCGTGGTTAGGGCGGGGGCCGTGGTGAGGGCGGGGGCTGTGGTGGGGGCGCGAGTGGGAGTCGGGCCACCGGGAGGGAGGGGCGGGCTCGGACGGTTGGCGGGGCTGGGGCCGGACACGGACGGTTGGCGGGACGAGGGCCGGACACGGACGACTGATGGAGCGGGGGCCGGGCACGGACGGTTGGCGGGACGA
>NZ_JBFBHQ010000001.1:27146-932791 GCF_040701845.1 Streptomyces angustmyceticus
CGAGGGCCGGACACGGACGACTGACGGAGCGGGGGCCGGACACGGACGGTTGGCGGGACGAGGGCCGGACACGGACGACTGACGGAGCGGGGGCCGGACACGGACGGTTGGCGGGACGAGGGCCGGACACGGACGACTGACGGAGCGGGGGCCGAGCTCGGACGGTTGGCGGGACGAGGGCCGGGCGTGGTCAGTCGACGCAGCGGGAACCGGGCACGGACCCACGACGGGACAGGGGCCGGACCCGGACAACTGACGGAGCGGGACCGAACTCGGACAACTGGCGGAGCGGGCCGGGCCCGGATTCGCTGCCGTACCGGAGCCGGAACGCATGCAGGGCGGGACGGGGGCCGGGCCCGGACGCCCGGTGAGACGGAGGACGGCGCGGACACGTGACGGACAGAGGGCAGGCCCGTACGGCCGACGAAGCGGGAGCCAGGCGCGGACGCGTGACGGGACGGAAGCCGGGCCCCGCACCCACAGGGCGGAAAGCCACGCCCCGACGCCCAGCCCCAGCCGAGCCGCATCCCGACGGACGCCGGACGGGACGGAGGCCGGCCCCGGACCGGCCGACGGAGCGGGAGCCCGGCGCGGACGCCCGGCGATACGGAGGCCGACGGGCCGGAGGCCAGCGCGAACGCACGACGGGACGAAACCCGAGCCCCGCACCGCCCGCCCCACTCGCACCGCTCGCACCGGCAGGACGGAAGCCACCCCCGGATGCCCGGCCGAGCCGCACCCTGACCGAACGCCCGACGGGAAGGGATGCCAGGCCCTGACGCACGCAAGGACGGAGACCACGCCCGAACCCCCTGCCGAGCCGAAGCCGAACCGGATACCCGACAGGACGGGCAGGACGGGGCCGGCACCGGACGCCCGACCGAGCCGGCCCCGCCCGGCCCCGGAGCCCGTCACGCTCAGCCGGCCCCGCCGCCCCCTACTCCCCTATCGCTCCCCCTACCCCCGCCCGCAGGACACGGTCCGGGCGGATCGGCAGGTTCCGGTGGCGTACCCCGGTCGCGTGCCAGACCGCGTTGGCGACGGCCGCCGCGGCGCCCACGATGCCGATCTCGCCGATGCCCTTGATTCCTACGGGGTCGTCCTCGTCCGGGTCGTCCACCCAGTCCGCTTCGATGAGCGGTACGTCGGCGTTCGCGGCGAAGTGGTAGCCCGCGAGGTCGGCGCCGACATGGCCGCCCGAGGCCGGGTCCCTGACCGCCTCCTCGTGCAGCGCCATGGACAGGCCCCAGATCATTCCGCCGATGAACTGACTGCGGGCGGTCAGCGGGTTGATGATCCGGCCCGCGGCGAAGACGCCGAGCATCCGCCGTACGCGCACCTCGCCGCTGGTGACATCCACCGCCACTTCCGCGAACTGCGCCCCGTAGGAGTGCCGTTCCTTCTGTGCCAGCGCACCGATGGCCGCACCGGTGTCCGCCCGTGCCGTGATCCCCTGTGGTGGGATCTCCCCGCTCAGGGCGAGCTGTTCCTTCAGCTCGTCCACCGCAGCCGTGATCGCCCAGGCCCAGGAGCGGGTGCCCATGGAACCGCCGGCCACCATCGCCGGACCGAAGTCGCTATCCGCGATCTTCATGTGGATGCGTGCCGGCTCCACCTCCAGCGCGTCCGCGGCGATCAGGGTCAGCGCGGTCCGCGCCCCGGTCCCGACGTCCGCCGCGGTGATCCGGACGGTGAACGTGCCGTCCGGCTCGGCCGTCACGGCCGCCGTGGAGGGGGCGGCTCCCGAGGGAAAGGTGGCCGCGGCCGTGCCGGTCCCGAGCAGCCAGCGCCCTTCGCGGCGGGTGCCGGGACGTGGGTCGCGGTCCGCCCAGCCGAACCGTTCGGCGCCCTTCTGGAAACAGGCGAGCACATTGCGGCTGCTGAACGGCAGGCCGGAGAGCGGCCCCACGACCGGCTCGTTGCGCGCCCGCAGCGCGATCGGATCCATGCCGCACTTCTCGGCCAGTTCGTCGAGCGCGGACTCCAGGGCGAACGAGCCCGGTGCCTTGCCCGGCGCACGCATCCAGCTCGGCGTCGGCACATCGAGCGGGACCACACGGTCGACCGTGTGGTGCGCGTCCGCGTCGTACATCACCCGCCCGAACTGCGCGCTCCGCTCGACGAATTCATGGATCGTCGAGGTGACGCACTCCGCCTGGTGGTCGAAGGCACGCAGCCGCCCGTCGGGGTCGGCGCCGAGCCTGACCCGCTGCACCGTGGGGCTCCGATAGCCCACCACCGAGAACATCTGACGCCGGGTCAATACCACCCGGACCGGCCGGTGGAGGACGGTCGCCGCCATGGCGGCGAGCACCACATGCGGACGGGTCGCCTTGGCCCCGAAGGCGCCCCCGACGTGCTCGGACCGCACCCGTACCGAGGCGGGGTCGAGCGAGAACAGCTTCGCCAGTTCCTCCGACACGAACCTGCTGCCCTGGTTGGAGTCGACGACTTCGAGCCGGCCGCTGTCCCAGCGCGCCATCGCGGCATGCGGCTCCAACGGGCTGTGGTGCTCTTCCGGCGTGGTGTACTCCGCATCCACGACCACGGCGGACGCGGCGAGTTCGCTCGCCAGATCCCCCTTCTCCGTCTCCGTCGGCGCGGCGGGGGAACCACCAGGTGTGTGCACCCCGGGCCGCCCGCCGGAGAACGCGACGTCGTGCGGCTCCGCGTCGTACCGGACGACCAGCGTCTCGGCGGCCTCCCGGGCCTGCTCGGAGGTCTCGGCGACGACCAGCGCCACCGGCCAGCCGGCGTGCGGCACACGGTCGTGCTGGAAGACCTGGAGGATCGGGTCGGCCGCCCCGAAGGGCCCGGTGTAGTCGCCATTGACCCGCGGCGCGTTGCCGTGGTGCAGGACGGCGAGGACACCGGGCATGGCCAGTACGGGTTCGGACTCCACGGAGCGGATACGGCCCCGGGCGATGGTGGACAGCACCAGCCAGCCGTGGGCGAGTCCGGCGAAGGGGATCTCCCCCGCGTAGCGCGCCGCGCCGGTGACCTTGTCGCGACCCTCCAGGCGGGTATGGGCGGTGCCGGAGGCCCTCGTCGGCGGGACGGTCCTGGTGGTCGTGGTCATCGGGCACCCTCCTCGGCGAGTTCGGCCAACACCGCCACGACGAGGTTGCGCATCAGTGTCACCTTGTATCCGTTGTGGGGCAGCGTCTCCGCGGCCGACAGTTCGGCATCCGCGGCGGCGGCGAAGGCGTCGGCGCTCGCCGGCCCCCCGATCAGCGCCCGCTCGGCTTCCCGGGCCCGCCACGGCCGGGACGCCACCGCCCCGAAGGCGAGTCGGACGTCACTGACCATGCCGTCCCGGACATCGAGAGCAGCGGCGATCGAGCCGATCGCGAAGGCGTACGAGGCGCGCTCGCGCACCTTCCGGTAGCGGGAGCGCGCAGCGACCGGCGCCGGCGGCAGGGCGATGCCGGTGATCAGCGCCCCGGACGGCAACGCCGTCTCCAGGTGCGGGGTCTCCCCCACGGGAAGATAGAACTCCGCCAGCGGCACCTCCCCCGGGCCGTCCGCCGTCTCGTACTCGACGACGGCGTCGAAGGCGCTGAGCGCCACCCCCATGTCCGACGGGTGCACGGCCACACAGTGTGCGGAGGCACCGAGGATCGCATGGTTGTGGTGTTCGCCCTCGACGGCGGGACAGCCGCTGCCGGGATCCCGTTTGTTGCACGGCTTGCTCGTGTCGGTGAAGTAGCCGCAGCGGGTGCGCTGCAGGAGATTCCCGCCGACCGTGGCCATGTTGCGCAGCTGCCCCGAGGCGCCGGCCAGGACCGCCTGCGCCAACGCCGGGTAATGGCGCCGCACTTCGGGATGCGCGGCCAGCTCACTGTTGGTGACCGTCGCCCCGATCCGCAGCCCCCCGCCGCCCCGCGCCTCGATCCGGTCGAGGGGAAGCTCCCGTACGTCGATGAGCTGCGAGGGCCGTTCCACCCCGCCCTTCATCAGATCGACGAGATTGGTCCCACCGCCGAGACAGCGCGCCTTGGGGTCGGAGCCGAGCAGCGCAACCGCACCGGAAACATCAAAGACGCGTTGATAACCGAACTCCCTCATACCGCCATCCCCACGCCCTCCGTGCCCTCCGTGTCATCGGCGCCGCCCGCGCCGTGCGTACCGCCCGCACCGTGCGCAGCGCCTGCGCCATGCGCACCGCCCGCACTCGCCGTGCTGCCCGCGCCGTTCACAGCCGCCGCGTCCTCTGCGCCGCCCGTGCCCGCCACGCCGTCCACGCCACCGGCCCCGGCGCTCCCGGAGGGACCGCCTTCCGGCCCCGGAGCAGCAGGGGCCGGTCTCGCACCGGCCTCCTCCTCCGCCGCCCGCGCGACCGCCTGCACGATCGACACATAGGCGCCGCAGCGGCACAGGTTGCCGCTCATCCGCTCCCGGATCTCATCGGCGGTGAGCGCGGGCACCCCGGCCTCGGGCCGTATGTCGGCGGTGACGGCGCTCGGCCAGCCCGCCGCATGCTCCTCGATCACCGCGATCGCCGAACAGATCTGGCCCGGTGTGCAGTAGCCGCACTGGTAGCCGTCCAGATCGAGGAACGCCTGCTGCACCGGATGCAGCCGCTCGCCCTCCGCCACGCCCTCGATGGTGGTGATCACCCGCCCCTCCGCGGCAACCGCGAGCTGCAGGCAGGCGACGGACCGGCGCCCGTCGATCAGCACCGTACAAGCCCCGCACTGGCCGTGGTCGCAGCCCTTTTTGCTGCCCGTCAGGTCGAGATGCTCGCGCAGCGCGTCGAGCAGAGTGGTGCGGTGGTCGACGGGCAGCGTGTGCTTCTCGCCGTTGACGTTCAGGGTGATGACGCTGGACGTCGATAGGGCCATGTTCAGCCTTCTTTCGCGGGTGTGAGGACGCGGCGGGCGTGGGCGCGCGCGGGCCCGGCAGCCGACGTGGGTCCGGCCCGGACGTCGAAGTTTCCTGTCGCGCGGGAGCGAGAGCGCCGGACGCAAGGCCCCCGGAGAGAGCTCGGAAGACGGATCTCGGAAGACGGATAGGGAGAAGGCGATGTGGTGGGCAACGGCGTCAGCTCGGGCGCCGACGTCACGGGCGCTGGAAAGTAAGCAGGTCATGGTGGCCACCGGTCATCCACATCGGCTGAATCTGCCGCTATGGTGGACCTAATCGGACAGCTGTCCGTTACCTGAAGAACTTACCGGACACCTGTCCGGTTAGCAAGGCCCGGCCCACCGCGCATTCCGAAAGGAGGACGAGTGCAGCACAACAAGGACGCACCCCTGCGCTCGGACGCGCAACGGAATCGCGAGCGCATCCTGGAAGTGGCGCTGGAGGAGCTCACCCGCTCCGCCGACGCCCCGCTGAGTTCCATCGCGAAGAAGGCATGCGTCGGACAGGGGACCTTCTACCGCCACTTCCCCAACCGCGAGTCGCTGGTCCTGGAGGTCTACCGCTACGAGGTCCAGCAAGTCGCCGACACCGCGGCCCAGTTGCTGGAGACCCGCCCACCCGACGAGGCCCTGCGGGAGTGGATGGACCGCCTGGCCCAGTACGCCATGGCCAAGGCCGGCCTGGCCGACGCCATGCGCCGCGCCACCAGCAAACAGAACGCCCTGGCCGGCCTGGGCCACGGCCCCGTCACCTCTGCCGTCACCCTCCTCCTCAACGCCAACGAGGAAGCCGGCACCATCCGCCCCGGAGTCACCCCCGACGACTTCGTCCTCGCCATCGCCGGCCTCTGGCAACTCGACCCCCACACCCACTGGCAATCCCGCGCCGAACGCCTCCTGAACCTCGTCATGGACGGCCTTCGCGCGGGGGCTCCCGCCGGACGAGCGAACCGCTGACGGACCTCCGGCGCCCCCGGAAGAGCCCGCTCCGCCCATCGACAGGCGGAGCCGGTACGAGCCCGGGCCGAGCCTGGGGCTCTTGACTGCCGGGCCGAGGGGCGCGTGGCTGTTCGATGCGTCCGCCCCGATCAGGACGACTGCGGACGGCCGCATCCGCGAGCCCGGTGCCGACACCGCCCGAAGAGCAAGACCACGCGCACGCCCTCCACGCCGAGCGAAGCCGAACCCGGGGTGGCAGCCCCCCGTTACCCGCCCCCGCGCACCCCTCTCACCCGCAGCGCCGGGTGCCCCAGGATGCCCAAAACGCCCACCGTTCCAAGCATCCCTCAACATCTAAATCCAGACATCAACCAACACCTCACCCCTTAGCCTCACAAGCTCAACTGCCATACGTAGAGGCATTAAGCCGACTTGCCCCATCCCGCACGGCGCACCATTTTCGGACACACGCCCCAAATCCCGTTTGTCTGAGTGCCTTCCGCCCCCTACCTTGTGGCGCGATCACGAGGCAAGGGCAGCAGGCAAGTGCCTCGGTCGGGGGAGGGTGCGTCAGATGACGAAGAAGGCGATCACGGGGTTCGCCATCGCAGCAGCGGCGTCGAGGGGAGGATCGTCGGCCTTCGCGCCTCTTCACGGGCCGCTGACCAGCGACTGGCGGAAGCCCCGCGGTGGGTCAGCCCGGTGATCAACCGGTTCGAGGGGCAGCGGGCCCCTGCCCTTCCCGCTCACTCCTCCCCTGCCCCGGAGTTCCTGTGCTGCAGCCGCAAGGTCGCACCGCTGGGCGCGCTCACCGGACAACGGCGGGTCCGCTACTCGACTGCGGCCCGGACACTCCTCGTGCCGGTGCCGGCCTCGGCCGCCATCAGCGTGATCGCCGCGGGCCGGCTGGCAGCCCGGCAAGAAAGCGCGGCGTACCACATCGAGTTGTCGGACAACGTCCTGGCCACTACGGCCGGTGCACCGGCCGTGCTGGCTCTTCTCACCTGGTGGTGGGGCGCACGTGCGGCCGTTCGGCAGTCGAGCCCATGGCGTCCCTATGTCGCATGACATATCCCTGCGTCAGGGCCGGAACCGTCCGGATGGCGTCGAGGCGTTCAGCCAGGCAGGCATGCCCCGCTCGACCCGGCCGGCCAATGGGGGAACCGTGCGGCTCGGTCGCATGGCCATCTGTGCCGGTCCGGCCGCCCTCGCCCTCGTCCTCGGGCTGTGGGGCATCACGCGCGAGCACAGTATGTGGCGGGACGAGGCGGCGACCTGGCAAGCGGCGCATCGATCGCTGGCCGAGATAGGGCACCTGGTCAGCAATGTCGACGTGGTCCATGGCTTGTACTACGCCGTGATGCACGGGTTGTTCGCCCTCTTCGGGGACAGCCTGATCACGCTGCGACTGCCCTCGGTACTCGCCACCGCCGGTGCGTGCGCACTGACGGCACTGACCGGCGCTCGGCTCTCAGGGCGCTGGGTGGGGATCGGCGCAGGGCTCGCCCTCCCGGTCGTTCCTGCCGTCCAGGAGTACGCGCAGGAGGGCCGGTCCTACGCCCTTGTCCTCGCCTTCGTGGCGCTCGCGACCTGTGTCCTGGTGAGCGCCCTTGAGCAGCCGAGCCCCCGGCGATGGGCCGGGTATGCGGCGGCGCTGCTGGTCGCCGCGCTGCTCAATTGGTTCTCGCTGCTCGCGCTCATCGCCCACACGGTCACCATGGTGTGTGCCCGCCCTGGCCGGGCCAGAAGCATCGGGTGGGCGCTCGCCGCCGCTGGGGCTGTGGCCGGGGCCCTGCCGGTGGTGCTGATCAGCCGGGCTCAGGCCGAACAGGTTTCGTGGATCAAGCCGCTCGGGTGGCCGACCGTGCTCGGTGTGGTGATCACCGTGACGATCGGCGCTCTCTGCGCGCGCATGCCGCACGCGCGCCCGCCGAAGAGTGCGAGGAGGGAGGGGCCGCACGCGCGCGTGAGCCTCGCAGCCGTCGCGCTCCCGCTGTGTGCGGTACCGCAGATCGGCCTGGCTGTGGCCTCCCTCATCAAACCCCTCTACATCACCCGCTACGTCCTGTTCGCATACCTGGGCCTCGCGCTCCTCATCGGAGCCCTGTTGGTCACCATCACGGCGCGCATCAGGGCACACCCCCGCCTGCTGCTGCCCGCGGTCCTCGCCATGGCCCTTCTGACGCTGCTCCCCACCGAGCTGCGGCTGCGTACCGCCCCGAGCCGCGTCGATGACGTATTGACCGCAGCGTCCCTCGTCGGCCACGCGCGCCACACCGCCGACGGTGTGCTCTACATTCCCGCCGCACGTCGCGACACCGCCCTCGTCTCCCCCCACGAGTTCGCCGGCCTGCGGGACCTGGCCCTGGCCCAGAGCCCGGTGGAGTCAGGCACATTGAAGGGCACGGAGGCAGGCCTGAGCGACATAGCACGAGCCCTTCTGAGTGCGCAGCGCATAGTCCTCGTCACCGATCCCGGACCGCGTCAAGCCGACTCAGCACGTGACCGCGTCAAGCAACGCACCCTCGACGAGCACTTCGTGCTCCGCTCGGACAGCGTCGAGCGGGGCCGCCGGGTGAGCGTCTACGAACGAGTGAAGTGACCCAGGCCGGAAGCAAGTACGCGGATCGTGACGCTACGAGAATCCGCGAACACACCGGCCCCGTAAGACCCGAAACCTCGCGATGCTCAATGCCGACCTTCTCGCGCATGCGCCCACCGAGGTAGCCGCCTGCGCTCCCTTCCGGGCGGGGCAGGTCCGCGATGTCGAGGACCTCCCCCGCTCAGGAGCATGGGAGTACGCCCACCTGCTGTGGTCGGCCGACGGCGCCTGGGAACTGCTGCTCCGACAGGTCCAGGCGAGGCCGGCGTTCTAGTCACCCCGGCACAGGTCCCGAACCACGGCCCGTTGCTGGAAGCCCGCCGACTTGTAGGTGGCGACGGCGGCGACGTTGGAGCTCGGGGTGCAGACGAGCGCGCTCGACGAGCCCAGTTCCTGGAGCGCGGCCGCCGCGGCGACGGTGATCGACTTGCCGTAGCCGTGACGGCGATGCTCCCGGTGGACACCCATCGGTTCGAGCAACCCGGGCCTGCCCGGACCGGCCGACCACACCGTCACCGCGGCCACCGCGTTGTCCTTGTCGTCGTACGCAACCAGGCACCGGGCGTCGGCGAACGGCGATCCGGCCGCCATCGTGTGCCAGCGCTCGTCGGTGAACCGCGACCTGTCGAACGCTGCCCGCTGTACGGCGGCGAACACGTGCGCCTGCTCCGGCCCGGCCACCTCGATCCGCACGCCCGGGTCCTCCACCGGCTCCGTGAGGTCGCGGCGGAGCGGCGTCCACGGATCGGTGGCGTTCCAGCCGTCCTGGAACAGCAGATCCTGGACCAGCGCACCCCTCGGCGCGTCGATGTTCACCCGCCCCTCGGGCAGTACGCCGCGCCCGGGCTCGGTCACGTCCGCGACCACCTGCTGCGCCAGCCTCTCGTCCCGCTGAGCGTCCGGCGCGATCGTCAGCCGTAACAGCCCGGGGCTGTCCAGCAGCCCGACGGCGACAATCCGTCCGTCCCGGCTCCACGTCCTGACCGCCGCGGCGGTCGCTTCCGCACCCAACCGCCAGAACCAGCCCAGGTCCCCCGGATGCAGTTGCATCGGTGCCCCTTCGTACTGCCACTCCCGCAGCACGCCCTCGGCCTGGCTCAGCCCGTCGACTCCCGGCGTGCCCAACACAATTGCCATACCACTGATGACACACCACCGCACCGACGGTCCGCACCCGGTTTCCGGCCCGCCGACCGGCCGGTGAGGTACGTGTGATGCGGGTCTGAGGACTCGGGAGATCGCGGCGGGTCCCGGCGGCCCTTCTCCACCGAGCAGCCGAGTCGTCACGCTCTGCCGGTCGCACGTCACGGTCCTGTAATTCAGCCATCCGGGCCTCAACGCGCGGGGCGCTGACGGCATCTCACCTCGCAGCAACGACATGAGGAGTTCGAGATGCTTCGTCAGCGTTTATCTCTGGTCGCCGTTCCGGTCGAGGCCGTCCCCCTGCCCCTGACTGTTGCCGGTTACCAAGCCGTTGCGGCCACGGCGCCGGGCGCGGCCGGCACGGGAGAGTCCGGTGGAGCGGCCACGGCGGCGGCCCCGTTCAAGCGGGCGAACCCGGCCTCCGCCAAGGCCCGGCACTCCGACATCGGCGATCCCGGCGAGGCCCAGCAGCTCCGGATCGCCCACTACGGCGGTGACACCTCCCCGGGCCTCGCGATCCTCATCAACTCCGGTGACGGAGGGCTGGACCGGGACGTGCGCCTGACGAAGCCGGGCAGCGGTCCGGGGAACTTCGACCACGACCTGCAGGTGAAGTACGGCGAGTTCGGCACCACATCCGAGCCGCCGGCCATGCCCGGCGACGGCTGGAAGCACTTCCACAAGCCCTGCTCCTGACCACAACCGGGCGCCGACGACCCGCCGGGCAACGGCGGTGCCCGGCGCCGGAGCGGGCCGGAAACACACGGGTGAGGTGCCGCCCTCGGCCCCGGTCCGCCCCGTGACGTCCACGAAGAGCCGAAAGAAGCGCCCTGACCGTTGCACTGCAATCAGTCGGAGCCGTGCTGCCCAGCGGGCCATCTCCACACCCCTACGGCCCACGGCTCGACGAAAGGAGCTGTTCCGAATGGTGCGTCGAGTTCGTGTACTGCTGCTGTCCGTCCTCCTGCTGGTGACGGGCGTGGTGATGTCGTCCGCTCCGGCCTCCGCCGTCATCGGCGGGTCGAAGAGCACCTACGGCCCATGGGCGGTGCGCATGCTCGTCGACGGCAAACCGGAGTGCACCGGGACGGCGGTCACACGCGAGTGGATCCTCAGCGCCTCGCACTGCTTCTTCGAGCAGGCACAGCCGATCGCCGACGAGCGGATCTCGTTCCGGGTCGGCAACCTCGACATGCGGAAGGGCACCACCGTCCATCCGGTACCCGGTCAGCGCGCGGGAAGCGCGCACGCCGACATGATGCTCATCAAGGTCCCGCCGATGGAGATCCGTACGGCACCCCTGGCCACGGCCCCGGTCGATCCCGGCCGGATCGTGCGGCAGTACGGGTGGGGTGCCACCTGCACCGGGGACGAGAACACCTGCCAGTCCCCCGTGCTCAAGCAGTCGGACCTGCGCGTCGTACGGCCGGACGACCCCCGGTGCGACGGCTACACCGCACCGGGCGGCTCGGACTTCTGCATGGAAAAGGTGTCCGGGATTCCCGCCGGCGGCGACTCCGGCGGCCCGGTGATGAGCATCGCCCCACGGGGCACCGAAACCCTCCTCGGCGTCTTTGACGGCTCCGACCGGGAGCACATCGCCCAGGCCGGCGAGATCTCCCAGCAACTCGCCTGGATCCGCTCGGTTACGCAGCGGTAGCACGAGCGTCGGCAGGAGTGGATGCCGCCGACGGGCGTCGGCGGCTGGCTGGCTGGCTGGCTGGCTGGCTGGCTGGAGCAGGGAATGCGGAGCTTGCGCCTGGCCTACGGACTGCCTGCCGCTCCCCTCCGCCCGGACCACCGTCCCAAGTGCCTTCGCATCACCCACGCAGCCCGAGCACCGGGCGCCCGTCTGCTCCGGCGTGGCGAACGCCGGGCCGGGCGCACCGACAAGACGGCCCAGGGCCGACCTGCCGCCGAACTCCTCCCCTACACCCGCCCCAACACGGTGTCCACGAAGGCCGCCAGTCGATCCCTCATCCCCCGGGGGCTCATGCCCTCCACCCCAGCCAGATGCTCCACCAGGTCGGCACGGGTGGCCGCCAGCAGGGCATGCGCGGTGAAGTCGGCGTCGTCGCCCCTGCCAGGAAGCCGGCTCAGAGCGTCCCGGAGGATGCCGTGCCACCAGGCGTAGTGCGCCGCCTGGTACGGGCTGCCGCTGCCGGCCTCCTCCAGGGCGAGCGAGAGGTGCCGGTTGTCGAGCTTGAACCGCAGGAGCGCGTCGAGCACGGCCGGCACCCGCTCGCGCGGCGGGGCGGCGGGGCCGAGTGGCGCGGGGCCGGCCTCCACGGCCGCCCGCAGCGGCTCGATCCGGGACTCGAAGACCGCCCCGATCAGGCCGGTGCGGTCGCCGAAACGACGGAAGAGGGTGCCCTTGCCGACGCCGGCCGCCGCCGCGACGTCGTCCATCGACACGCCGCGCGGGCTCTCGCTGCGCGCGAAGAGCTCGTCGGCCGCGGCCAGGACCGCCTCCCGGTTGCGGAGCGCGTCAGCGCGGGCGGCCTTGCGTTCGGCCATGGGAAGCCTCCCCTTTACGAAGCGGACCGGCAGTCCGTATAGTCCGTGACAGCCAAGCGGACCACCGGTCCGCATTCTCCGCAGTCTAGAGGCGAGGCATTCCCATGCGCGACACCGACCCCGCGAAGCTCTTCCGCCACGGCTTGCAGCTGTTGCTGGACAAGGACATGGACGGCTGGGTGAACCTGTGCGACGACCGGGCGGTCTTCGAGTTCCCCTTCGCCCCGGCCGGCTACCCCGCACGGCTCGACGGCAAGGCGGCGATCGCCGCCTACCTGCGCGACTACCCCGACCACATCGACCTCCAGGACTTCCCCCATCTGAAGATCCACCGGACCGACGCCCCGGGCACCCTGGTCGTCGAAATGCGCGCCGTCGGCCGGATCGTGGCGACCGGGGAGCCGTACGAAATGGCCTACGTCGCCGTGGTGACGGTCGTCGACGGACGCATCACGCATTACCGCGACTACTGGAACCCGCTGGCGATCCCGGCGTCCATGAGCGAGGCGAAGGCCGCATGACCGGTCATCACACCGTCCTGGTCACCGGCGCCACCGGTACCACCGGCAGCCGCGTCGTGGCCCGCCTGGCCGCCGGCGGCCACACCGCCGTCGCCGCGAGCCGCCGCACGCCCCTGCCGACGGGCGCCGCCCGGGCGGTCCGCTTCGACTGGTACGACCCCGCCTGCCACGGCGCGGCGCTGTACGGCGCGGACCGGCTGTACCTCGTGCCACCCATCGGGGACCCCGACCCGGCCGCGGTGATGCTGCCCTTCCTCCGGCAGGCGCGGGCGGCCGGAGTGCGCCGGGCGGTCCTGCTCGGTTCGTCGGCCATCCCGGCCGGCGGGCCCGGAGTGGGGCAGGTGCACGCAGCGCTTCCCGGACTGTTCGACGAGTGGGCGGTGCTCCGGCCCTCCTGGTTCATGCAGAACTTCACCGGCGACCACCTGCACGCCGGGAGCATCCGGTCGGAAGGCGTGATCCGCACGGCCACCGGCACAGGTCGCGTCGGCTTCGTCGACGCCGACGACATCGCCGCCGTCGCGGCACGCCTCCTCACGAACGCCTCCGCACCGCCCGCCACCGACCTGGTACTCACCGGCCCGCAGGCACTGAGTCACGACGAGGTCGCCACCCTCTTCACCGAGGCGACCGGCCACCCCGTACGACACCTGCCACTCACCCCCGAGCAGCTGCGCGGCCGACTGTCCGCCACGCTGCCCGAGGGATTCGCCAACCTGCTGACCGACCTGGACCAGGCAATCGCCGCCGGATCCGAGGACCGGGTGACCGACACGGTGGAACGCATCACGGGACGCCCGCCACGTGCCCTCCGTGAGGTGGTGGAGGAGTGGGCCGCTGCCGCCTCGACTGCCCGCCGCAAAAGTTGACCGCGCCCGGACTGGAATTCTCGTTTGCCGGCTCTGATGCGGGGAGGGGCGAGAAATGATGGAAGACCGCGTGCAGACCCGGGTTTCGGCATACGCCATCGTGCGGAAAGACAACCGGCTGCTCCTGGTCCGCTTGTCGGACGCGTCACCGATCTTCGCGCCAGGACTGTGGCACCTGCCGGGCGGAGGAATCGATCCAGGCGAGCAGCCGTTGGAGGCCCTGGCCCGCGAACTCCGGGAGGAGACAGGACTCCAACTGGCTGCTGCCCAGCTGCTCGACGCAAGGACATACGCCGTTCAGCGACACGGGGTGAACTGGAACCTCACCGCCCTGTTCTACGCCGTCAGCCTCACAGCCGGAACACCGGCCGTGGCCGAGACCGACGGCTCCACTGACGCGGCGACCTGGATACCCACGACGGACCTGCAGGACTCCATGCTGTCGCCGGCGGCCGCCGATGCCCTTCGCATGCTCGAGTCCGACGACAGGTAGCGGATACGTCCGCCTCCTCTTCCCTCTTCATGCGGAAGAGCTCCAGAAGCGGGACCGCCCAGGTCACTTATTGAGGACGACCTTGCTGGTGACCGCCGGGGACCCGACCGCGGCCCGCGCCTTCTTGCCCGGGTTGATGGCGTACTTGAAGTAGAAACCCACCGTGGCCTTGCCGGTCTTGTGGCCGACCTGCACCGGGAACACGCAGGTCCCCGACAGCCCGTAGACCTTCTTCGCCTTGTGCGGGTGCGCCTTGCTGCCCACCTTGGAGTGCCACTGGTAGCCCACCGGGATCGACGGGTGGGAGTCGTGGTACTTCCCGTTCAGGCCCTTGGCCGTGCACTTCATCGGGCCGCGGGCGATGGCCTTCAGCTTCTTGTTCGTGACCTTCCACGACCAGGGCATCGGGTAGTACTTGGGGTACTTGCCCTTCAGGTCGACCTGGGCATGCAGGACCCCCGCCTTCCGCTTCGCCTTGGGTGTCACGTAGCCCTGGTGCTTGGGAGTGAATACGGTGGTCTTCTGCGCCTTCACATTCGCCGGGGCGGCCTCGGCCGCACCCAGACCTCCCATGGCCACCATGACCACCACGCCGGACGCCACAGCCGTACGGCCCAGGCGGTTCGTCTTCCTGGGAGCAGCGGCCTGCTTGCCGGCCGAGCGTATCGTCGTGATCTGCAAGGTGTCTCCATTCCTGTTACGGGAAAGAGGCGTTGACGCTCTTTCCGAGGTGTGCTGACAATGTGTGGTTCTTGCAAGGGAAAGAAATGTTATGGGGGAGTCATCACTAGCCATCCGGTTCACGGAACCGTTCAGTCGTGGGACGACGAGGAGGGATGGGGTGTCCTGACCTCACCCGACATTCCGGGCGAGATCTGGGCCCACTTCTCCGCCGTATACGCGAAACCAGGCGCGTTCGCCTCCCTGAACCCCGGAGAGAGCGTCCTGTTCACCTGGGAGGAATTTCCACAGGACGGCTACTCCTACCGGGCAGTTCACGTACGTCGCCCCAGCGACCCGGAGACCGACTGGGAATCCGAACAGGACGACGAAGACGTGGACGACCTGTCAGACGTCTCCATCGAACTCGACCCGGAATGACAACAGCAGCCCCCCTCGAACCTTCCGGCCCCGGACAACGAACATAGGGGCGAGGGGGCCGAGTTGGTAGATCCCTAAAGGTCAATGACCAAAAGGGAGGGCAGTCGGGGGTCGCCTGCATTCCGCTGGAAAGGGACGCAGGCGGCCCCCGGACCTATGCGGCTTGCGGCTTCCGCCAGCCCGACGGAAGAGGGAAACCTTCCGGTACGCAGGATTCGGGTCCTCACCCAACGACTCGGGCCCGAGAAACCGCCAGAACCACCCGGACCGCCACCAGCACGCATGAGGGCCTGCTCGACGCCCTGATCACACCAGCCGCAGCGAGAACGTCTCCACTGCCGGCCATTCGAGGTGTCCTCATGCGACAGACCGCGTTCGCTGTCAGCAGGCGTTTCTCTGATTGCCTGAGGAGCGGTGGCGGTAACCAGGAGCGCGGGCCGAGGAAACGGCTTTGCGTCCTGTGCGATCGGCGTGGATGCTGTCGCGCCGGAGGTACTGAAGGTGATCAACGTCGTGTTGAAGCTGTCGGTCCGTGACTTGGCGCATGCGGACCTGGCGTCGTGTGGGTGGGCCGGCTCGGACCATCACCTGGCAAACGTCGCCGCGCAGTTGGAACGAGCCGGCAACGGTGAGGTCGACTACCTTGCGGTCTGCCCTGCGACCAACATCCCTGTGGCGAAGGGCGGCGTCGACTACCAGGTCAAGGAGGGCGTCGGCACCTTGTGGCAGCTGGCAGTCCACCCCGCCTTGCAGTCATGCGGGATCGGCACGTTCCTTGTCGAAGCCGCAGAACTGCGGATCAGGAACCGCGGTCTGCGGCAGGCCGAGCTGGCTGTGGAGGAAAGCAACCCCCGGGCACACGCACTGTATGAACGACTGGGATACGTCGTGTACGACCGTCGGCCGGACGCCTGGAACGAGCAAGCCCCTGATGGATCGTTGCGCCGCTACGAAACCATGTGCACGTTGATGCGGAAAGAGCTCGCGTAGGCGCGGGAGGCAGGAAACGCCCTCCGCATCACGCCTCCTCTCGAAATCCAGTGGTCATGGTGACTGCAGGCCAGAAGAATCCGTGTTCATGACCTTACTGACCCACTGGCCGCTTACGGGCCTGCGGTTGACCACACCGCGTCTCGAGCTGCGATGGCCGAACCTCGATGATCTCGCTGAATTGGCTTCGCTGGCGGCCGAGGGTGTGCATGACCCGGCGGTGCAGCCGTTCACCGTGGCATGGACCGATGCCGAGCCCGAGCAGCGTGCTCGGAGCGTCCTGCAGTACCACTGGCGCTGCTGGGGCGCGTGGCGGCCGGAGAACTGGGAGCTGAACCTGGCGGTCGTGCGGGACGGCGCTGTCGTCGGAACGCAGGGCATCAGTGCCCGGGATTTTCCGGTCCGTCGTGAAGTAGGCACTGGCTCCTGGCTGGGCAGGAGCCACCACCGCCAGGGCCTGGGTACTGAGATGCGCGCGGCAATCCTCCACCTGGCCTTTGCCGGACTCGGTGCACACCATGCCGTTTCAGGAGCGTATGAGGACAACACGGCCTCGCTGGAGGTTTCCCGCAAACTTGGCTATCGCGAGGACGGCATGGAACGTCATGCCGTACGCGCCGAACCCGCCGTGATGCGCAGGCTCCGCCTTACTGCTGAACAGTGGCGGCAACACCAACTGGTGCCGGTGAAGATGGACGGGTTGCCGGAGTGCCTACCGTGGTTCGGCCTTGACTAGGTACGTGTGCAGTGCCTAGGCGTGGCGGTTGCGGCGACGGGAGCCGGCGACGGTGAACTGCCGCGGTGGCCTCGATGGGGGTGGGCCCACGATGTGTAGGTCGGGGTAAAGCGCAGCCGATATCGCCGGTCCAGGACTGCGGACTACGGCAGATATCACTAATCACGACGAGGCCCGACGAGGCACGACGAGGCACGATGAGCGGCACTCCGGTTCATGCGTGCCCGTTCACCTCGACCGGTAGTCGGTAGCCACGGGAGAGCAGCTTCGGAGCGGGGCGGACCTGCATACCCACCAGCCGGAGCGAGTGGCTGGCCGGCATCAAGCGCTTGGTGTTGATCTGGCAGAGGCAGGCCATTCACGGATTCCGCAACGCGTACGCTCGGTACGGCGCGGCGGTTCCGTCCTCGGCGGGTCGGTCGGATGGGCCGGTGCGGGTGAACTCCGCTTGGGCCAGGTCGGGGCCGGATGCGGGGTGGCGGGGTGGCGCAAGGACGCCCTCGCTCACTCCCTCGCTCGCACTCGACCGAAGCCTGGGCCTGGGCCTGGGCCTGGGCCGATCGGTCGGCAGGATGTCCGTTGCCGACCTCCTCATCCGGCGCCAAGAAATGTCTCATCCGGCGTCCTGGCCAACTGACGGCTCACTGCGCGTGTTTGCGGGTCGTTCTCTCATCGCAGCGCCGTGAGGGAAACGAGGCTCCTGGCGACTGCCCGGCAGCTGAGGTGACCAGAGCCTCCGACGCTCAAGGGGGCACCGGCTGTTCTTGGCCTGGAGTGGGCGGCGGAGGCCGAGGCGGCATGAGCACCGTCGGGAGCAGCGGCGACGGTAGGACAGTTCAGCCAGCACCACGCCCCGGCGCACCTGGCGCCGGGGCGCTCTGGGCGCCGGGGCGCTCTTCCGAGAAGCGCCTCGGTGCGCGGCCGTGGACGGTGGTCCGGCCGGCTGGCTGCCCACGGCCCCGCTGCCGACTCAGCGGACGTGGACCGTCACCACGTCAGAGGCGTGCAGGCGCACGGGATGCTGGTCGTGTGGGCTGGTCAGGCCGTACAGCACCGCACGGAACTGCAGGTCGCCGCGGCGCGCGGAGGTGCCGCTTGCCGTGACCTGCGCGTCGCCCTCGACCGCGGCACTGCACTTCTCCTGGTGCCACCCTCCGCCGAAGCCCTTCTCCTCCAGGCACAGCTGATGCAGGTAGCCGGCGCTGTCATCGCCACCGTGCGCCTTGACCGTGATGGTCTTGCCGACCTGAGCCGTGCCCCGCGCCGTGATGTCCACGCCGCCTTTGGCGAACGCCGGCCCAGCGGCCAGAGCCACTGAGGCCAGACCCAGCGCACCGATCACCGCCACACGGCCGCCCCGCGTCTTGCCCCCGGTCTTCTTCGTCCTGGTCATGGACTTCCCCTCCCACGGATCCCCCACTTGGTGGGGCCCGCCCCTTCGCGAAGACGCCCAGTGCGCCTCGCCGAATATCCAGATGAGCCGCCCACCCCGTGCGTTGCCTCTCGCCCGGCACCGTTACAAATTCCCGATATAGCCTGCTAACCAGATGCTGATCCCACCAACAGATGTCAAATCGCTTCTTGGTAGCGGTAGTTCGTCGACCCGAGCCCTCCCGTTTTCGCATCACAAACAGCCGGAAAGGGGCACGGGCACCGTCCAGCGGCCGCTCTGGACGACCTTTTCGGCCGCCTCAGGTGACAGCTCATAGACACGCGCGGTAAGCCCGTTCTGGCCCCTGGCACGGCACCCTTCACGCTTACGGCATGCCGTCGCGCAGCGTCCATCGCTGCCCACCCACCCGCGCACCTGGGCGCATTGAGGGCGCCCAGAAGCTCACGCACCGTCTGAACAGGCTCCTCAGCGCCCACACCACGAGTGCCGAAGGGGCACGCCTTCGCGCGACTGCGGGGCATGGGACCGAGGGCACCGGGCCAGGGAGGCCGCGGTCACCGGAGGAAGCGCGGCTCATCTCTCCTCGTCATCAAGCAGGGCGGGGCGCACAGGCAGGCCGGGCCGCGCACTCGTACCTGCAACTACCGGACTACGCCGGGACACTGCGACGCCCCGGCCTGTCCTCATCCCTCCCCCGCCCGCCTCGACACCACCACGAGCACCAGGACGACCGTCATCAGCAGCTACCACGGACGCCGGCCTGGTCAGGAGTCTCAGCGGGCTGCGCCTCGGTGACGATGGCGAGTTCACCATTCCGGGACAGCCCGGGACGCCCTGCCGGGCACTGCCGCTCAAGGGTGGAACAGTCGAGGAGAACGGGGAGAGGAACAGTCAAGGGGAACACGGGGTCAAGCTGCTGTTGCGGTGCTATCAGGGCCTGGCCGACCGACGGGCTTGCTGACCCTGGTCAGTTCATCCCCTCGGATCGGCCACCCCCGTTTCGAAGGCCAGGACGACCGCCTGGGTGCGATTGCCGACCCCCAACTTGGCCAGCACATTGCCCACATGGGTCTTCACGGTCTCCAGGCTCACCACCATCCGGGCGGCGATGTCCTGGTTGGACAGCCCGCGTGCCATGAGACGCAGCGTCTCTGTCTCACGGCCGGTGAGCGCGGTGGTCACGGAGGCGTCTCGTCGAACGGGCCGGCCCGCGGCCATCCGGCGGACCGCGTCCGGGAACAGCACCGAGTCACCGGTCGCCACCAACCGGATGGCGTGCGCAATCTGCTGTGACGGGGCCCGCTTGCGGATGAACCCGCTGGCCCCGGCCCGCAGGGCGTCCCAGACGTACTCGTCATTCTCGAACGTGGTGATCACTACGACCTTCGGTGGGTCGGACAGCGCCCGCAGCCGCCGGGTGGCCTCGATCCCGTCCACCCGCGGCATGCGCACATCCATCAGCACCACGTCCGGTCGGAGCCGGGTCACCGCGGCAACCACCTCGGCGCCGTCGTCGGCTTCGCCCACCACGTCCAGGTCGGGCTTGGCCGACAGCAGCGTCCGCAGACCGGTGCGGGTCAGTTCGTCATCGTCCACGACGAGCACGGTCACGGGCGGGTCCGCGTCCAGGCCCGGCGCTGTGGAGGCGTTCATGACACCGACCGTAGCGGTATCCGGACCCGGAGCCGCCATCGACTTTCCCCCGCGTCCCGACCGCCCAGGTCATTGCCACAGCCGCCACAGTCCCTGCCGTCCGCGTGGCCCCCGCCGTCGCCGTCGCAGCAGCCTCTGCCGCCGCCGCAGCCGCTCTCCACGACCCCGGCGTGCGACGTTCCCCGCAGCAGCCGCACCCGGTCCCCGATCCCCTGCACCCCCTGTCCCCCGGTCCGCTGCCGGGCAGGTCCCCCCGTACCGACCGGATTGGTCAGCTCCAGCTCCAGCCACCCACCCCGCACCGTCGTCCGCAGCCGGATCCCGGCTTTCCCCCCGTGCCGCAGGGCGTTGGTCAGGCCCTCCTGGACGACCCGGTACGCCTCCCGCGACACCGTGGCCGGCACCTGAGCCAGGTCACCCTCAACCTGCACTGCCAATTCCGCGCCGGCTCCACGAACACGCTCCACCAGCGGACCGAGGTCCTCGAGGGTCGGCCGGGGCACTGTGGACGGCCGTTCCTCACGCAGCATCCCGAGCACGTGATCGAGATCGTCCATGGCGGCTCGCGATGTCTCCTCAATGCTGTTCAGGGCGCGCCTGGCGCCCGCCGGGTCACTGTCCATCAGCTCCACCGCCACCGCTGCCTGGATCGTGGACGCCGTCAGGGTGTGGCCGATCGAATCGTGCAACTCCTGTGCCAGCCGGTTCCGTTGCGCCAGCAGGTTCATCCGCTCCTCGGCGGCGGCCAGCCGCTCGCCGGGCCGGTGGCCCAGGAGCACCGCCGCAAGCCCTCGAAGCAGCACCGCACCGCCGAAGGTGACCCCCGCCGCAAGCACCAGGCATCCCACTGCCGGCAGCAACGCCCACATCCCCCGCCAGCCCTCCCCGATCCACAGGGACAGCCCGAAGACGGTCATGCGCTCCTCACCGCCCAGCCAGACCGAGGGGAACGCAACGGCGCCGAAAACGGCCAGGCAGGAGACCGCCGTGACCACCCCACCGAGCACCATGTGGGGCACCAGCCACACCGCGGTGCGCAACCGGTTCACCCAGCGCGGTCCCGTCGTGTCCACCGGCTCGGGCAGACCGGCCCCCAGCAACCCGTTGGCCAGCCACACACTCGCGCGCCTGGCCGACAGAGGCGCGCCCATGGCCACGGTCACCACGGCGAACGCACACACGAAGCCCAGCACACGGAGCCCCGTCGGCCACGTCGGTGGCGCGCACAACAGCGCCGCCGTCAGCGGCGGCAGGCTCAAGGCCGCGCCGAGGGCCGCATACACCCAGTCCCGGAACCCGGTCCCGCACGAAAGCGGGCGAATTAATTTGTCCACGGCCGGACCGTACCCCGGCGCCGCACCCGGTCGCCTCCCCCGAAAGGGCCAGAACGCACCCCGAAATAGGGGGAATCGGAATTCGCTCTCGACAGCGATACAAACTTTTCCGCCCGATGCGAGAGTGGGAAAGGCAGCCACCGCAGAGGAAACAGCGACGGCGAGAGGAAATCACCCACAGGCCCACCACGCCGAACGCGGGGAGCGGAACCCCCGGCCCGAAAACCACGAAAGGCAAAAGTCAGTGCTCACCAACCATGAAAAATCCGTCACCCGCAAAGGTGTGACGGTCTTCCTCCTCATCTCCTTCGCCGGAACCTGGCTCTGGCTGCTGTTCGCGCGAGCAGGCCTGGGTCTGTCCGCGCTCCATCCTCTCCTGCAGCTACCCGGCTTCTGTATGCCCGGAATCGCCGCAGTGGTGGTCCGCCGCTGGATCACAAACGAAGGCTTCGCCGACGCCGGACTGAAACTCCACCTCAAGACGGCCTGGCGCTACTACGGTGTGGCCTGGCTGGGCCCGCCGCTCATCGCGGCAGCCACCCTCACCCTCGCCGCTGCGCTCGGCCTGTGGACCCCGGACCTGTCCGGCCCGGGCGGCTTACCCGGAACAAAAGAACTGGTGACCGTCCTCGGCCTCATGATGGTGGCCCTCATTCTCACCCCTCTCTACTCGGGCGAGGAATTCGGCTGGACCAGCTACCTCAGGCCACGCCTATTCGGCGGCCGCCCGGTGCCCTCCACCATCGCCACGGGGCTGATATGGACGGCGTGGCACTTTCCACTGGCCGTCATCGGCTACGTCGAGTTCACGAACCTGGCGATCGGCCTGGCGGTGTGGGCCCTCTCCTTCCAGCTCCAGGAGATCATTCTCATGTGGCTGTACCAGCGCAGCGGCAGCGTCTGGGTCGCGAGTCTGGCCCACGCCGGCAACAACATGGTCCTCTTCCTGATCCTCGGCGAAACCCTGGACGGGAGGAGAGGCCTGGGCACAGTCACTCCCATGCTGCTGGCCCTCGCCCCCATGGCCGTCATCTGCCTGTTGCTCCTCGGCACCCGAAGACTGACCCGCAAAACGCCGGCCCCCGGCCCCGCTGCTCGCACGGCATATTGCCGGAACGGACTGAGGAGGTAACGCGAAGTACTCCGTGGGAGCGTCCACAGCCTGCAGTGGAACCGAACGCCACCACCACACCAGCCATGACCACACCGATCACGACAGCCGCACAGAAGCCGACGGCTGCGAAGCCGACGGCACCGATCCCGAACCCGGTCACGCTCGCTGAACCAGCGTCACGGTGCCCGTCCGGGTTCTCCTGACCATCCACGTCGCCACTGCAGACGCGATACCAACGGTGACCTTCGCCGGAGGGGCTGGCTCCGCAGAAAGCTGGCACCCGGCCGACCCGAGTGGCAACCAGCGGGCATCGAAGGTCCGTAGTCCTCGGCCGGGACGAATGGCACGCCACCGGACTGGGCGTACCCAGCGACATCGGCGCCCTCCGGCAGAAGGTCGCCTCATCGAACGGCCAGACACCGACCTCAACACGCAGCTCGCCGACGAAACAAAGACTTGGAAGCTGACCGTGCCACCAACCGGGGCAAACAGCCCAGCTCAACAGCAGCCCTCGTCCTGTTACTGTCTGGGCAAGAATTGCCCAGGGGGCGGGATGGCGGATCAGCTCGAGTTCGATTGGCAGCTCAGCGGTAGCGGCTGGGCAACGTGCCGCATCGCCGACGCGTCTGCTGAAGCAAAGTACGTAGTCAGCTACTGCACCGATCCCTTGGCCGATCTCATCAATGGGCTAGCAGGCATGTACCGGCCGGAACCGGTCGAGCGGGTCTCCTTCGACCTTGAACCCGTCGAGATCAGGTGGGTGCTTCGTGGCGTCGCTACAGGTGTCGAAGTCTCGATCTACAGGTTCCCCGATATATCCGCGAGTTTCGCCGCTCCCGACGCCGACGGCACCCTCTCGTGGCGTACGTCCCAGCGTCGATGCAGCCTGGTACACGCCGTGGTCGAAGCCGCTCAGACAGTGCTGCGGGAGCATGGCGAGGCCGGCTACAAGGCCCGGTGGGTACGGTTTCCGTTCCCGGCCGCTGCCCTTCAACGTCTCCGGCAACTGCACCTGCTGGACGACAAGTGCGACCAACTGCACGACCTCTCCACGCCGTAGGCCGAAGGGCCCTCTCTCTTGATAGCCAATAGCCGCACGAACCCGTCGTGGAGGTGTCGCCGTCCGAGGTCGCCTCGCCTCGATCGCCACAATTGGCCAGCGCCCCGGCAGCCGGTGATCCAGGGACTCCAGGTCGCAGAGGCTCTCCGGCTCGCGGGCATCCGATCCCCGTAGTGGACCCAGCTCGCGGGCGATCCGATCCCGTAGGTGATGTGGCGGGCGTCGGCAATCAGCCTCGTCACGGTCCGCATGAAGCTCGCGCCGTCGGGACCCCGCCCCAACTAGGCAGGGGCACCTTGCGTTCTGCGCGCCAGAGCTCCATCCAGGGCCGACAGGCGTCTCCCTGGTTCGGATCGAGCCACCTACTCCACCGCGTACAGCAGGTTGTACTCGGCGCCTTCCGCCCTGAAGCGCAGACAGCGCTCACCAGGTGTATCCGTGATCCACTGCTCCCCGAGCCTGCCGTCCCCGGCTGTTCCGCCAGCCTCCCCGAGAGAAACGGCGATCGTTCCCGTGAAGTCGCAGTCGTACTTGACGGTGTACATCCGGTCTCCCACCACCGTCCCGTTCCACACGGTGCCACGATTCTGGACCACAAGCCTCGGCTCGTCGAAGCCGCGCCAGCCCTCAGTCGTGACGCACTTGAGCTTCTCCAGATAGAGCTTGGCCATACCGTCCCCTGTGAAGGATCCTTCTCGACACTTCACATCCTGCCGAGCCTCAATAAACGATCACTAAACGAATGAACGCGGTGTGCCGACGGTGGCTGCCGATGATCCAGCGGTGAGCGCCGTCGGCCAACACCGCGGCAGGTCCCGTGGGTCCGACACCGCGTCGGAGGAGGTCGCGCCAGCCGGTCGAGCCCCCGGTTCGTTCGTGGTCGTCCACTCGGCGAGCTCCACGGCCGTGGAGCGGGTCAGGCTGGAGCGTCCGCCGGGCGAGGCCACCGGCGCCGATGTGGTCGCCGCGCCCTTCGACTACCACATCGGGCGGGACGCGCTCGTGCGGTTCCCGGCGGCACCGTCGAGATCCACGACCACCGGCCGGGCCGCTGACGCAGCGCCGCACCCTCTCCCCGGCTGACACCCGCGGGCAGCCCCGGCTGCGTGCCCCGGGCAACGTGTGCCAGCGACAGCGGCAGAGCCAGCGGGAGCGCCGCAGGTCCCAGCCGTCGCCGCACGGATCAGGGGCTGGACGGGAACTATTCGACGGGCGCAGCGGACTTATGGAGCAAGCCAGCGCCACTCCCGAAGTGTGATGAGGGGTCGGACTTGACGAACGCGCGCAACCTCGTGCCGCTCATGAGCTCCTCGAGGCGACACGCATGCGGCCCGCAGAGGGCCATCCCAGCGCGCCGTCGCTCGCTGCCGACCGCCGCCGGCTTGACCGGAGGTCGGGCGAGTGATGAGGAGATGGGCCACTGCAATACAGGCACCTGCTCAAACCGTCAGCCACGACCGCTGAACTCGGTTCGTTCGGGATATTCGCAGTGCCCGCAGCACCCGCGGGCACTTCACCAGCCAAGGAGAAAAGCCAATGTCTTTACGTGTTCAGATCCTCATGTACGACGGGGTGGAGGAGCAGGACTTCATCGGGCCGCGTGACGTTCTCGGGCATGCCGAGCGGGCGGGTGGCCAGGTACAAACGACACTGGTGCGGCCATCGGCTCCCGGCGAGGTGACGTGCTTCTTCGGCACCCACGTCACGGTGCCGACCGCGTGGGAACCTGCCAACACCGATCTTCTGATCGTGCCGGGCGGCGACGACCAGTTGATCAAGAGTCCGGAGGTCCTACGGGACCTCGTGCGGGCACAGCAGTCCGGGGTCGTCGTCGCCGGTGTCTGCACAGGAGTCATGGTGCTGTCCGCAGCAGGCTTGACCAAGGGCCGTCCGTGCACGACACACCACCTCGCCAAGGCCGAGCTGGCCGCCCAGGGAGGCAAGGTGATCGACGCACGAGTCGTCGACGACGGGAACCTGGTGACCGCGGGCGGTGTCACCAGCGGAATCGATCTGGCGCTCTGGATGATCACCCGCGAGTGCGGGCCCTCCCTCGCCCTCAGCGTCGAGTCCATCATGGAATACGAGCAGCGCGGCGTCGTCTGGCGAAGCTCCTGATCGCCATGGCACCGGGACATCCCAGCTGACGCTGCTCAGAGCGTTCCGCCGACCACTGACAGCCGGCCCCGGGCCGGCCGGACTCTCGAACCTGGGCCGTACGTTCGTCGAGTCGAGGCCGGCGTCCGGCCTCACCTGCATGAGGCACTCCTCGCCGACTGCGGGCAACCGACTGAGGGGACAGGGACAGGGGCAGGGACATGCAGCAATCGACAGTCCCACATCAGCCCCCCAACAGGGACTCAGGTCGGCCGTTCACCCGTCATCCGCGGCCGCCCGGCTGTTCCGTCGCCGGCCCAGCCACCTGAGCGCCTCCGTCCGTTCCGGACGCCTCCGGCCTCTGGGGAGGCCTCCGTGATGGGCGGCGGCGTTCGGGCCCCGAGGCCGGGCGGGTCGGCTACGACGGTCAGCGGGCCAGACCCGCCTGGGCGAGCGCGCTGCCCACCATGTCCGCGCAGTGGTTCAGTTTGTTGCGGATCCGTACCGTGGCGGCCGGGGCTCCGGTCGTGGCAGCCAGACCCAGGCCGTTGGTTTCGGCTTCCATGACCAGCCGGTCGTCCTGAACGGACAGGCTCATACAGAGCCTGCCGGTGAACAGCTTGCTGCGGACCTCGTTTTCGCCCTCGCGCACCTCTGCGCTGCTGTTCGTCTGCGGCACCCAGTGGTAGCCCTGCCGCTCCAGCGCCGCGCGGGCAACGCCCAGGGCCTCCTGCGGCGCGGCTCCCGGCGTCAGTGTGATCTCTCGATTGCGCACGAACCCTCCGTCTGCTCTCAGCTCCGCCTGCGAATTCACTCGTGCCATGCCATGGCACTTTTTCGTGCCGGGGCGTGCATTCACGAGAGTTTCAGGACTCCGCACGAACTCCGATCCCGAAATCCCGTCCCGACATCCTGCTCGCGAAATCCTGTTCCCAGAATTCTGCGCACCCGTCATGTACCGCATACTGCTTACCGGCAGGCAGAGGAAACCCGCCTGCGGCAGGGGCGGTCGGCGACGCACTCCGACACGGCGGGGGCCGAACGCCGAGTCCCCGATCCCGGCCGATCGGCGTGACCGGAGATCTGCACGCCTTCCGGCCCCTTTCGAAGCCTACGATGCGACTCCTAGGTGATTCCCTAAAGCGGGCCGTTGAAGAATCCAGGCGAGTACAGCTTGCCTGGATTGCGTCATTTGATCTGCACACCTCGCCGGCGGCCCACCTTCCCCCTCCCTCCGAAGTGCAGAAGATCTCACTCACGAGCCGGACGGCGAAGTGCCCGGATGATGCGAGCACTCGGTGTACGACGGCTTCGGCACCCGCTGATCCCCCGCGCCCGCTGATCCACCGCTTTCACCCAGGACTCCCCCGAGTAGCTGGTTGCGTTCTGGTCGAGCGCTGGGCCGCCGCGCCCACTGGGAGGCTCACGATGCCGGTGACGCCATCCAGAAGATCTACCTCCCGGGGATCGTGCCGCGCATCGGGCCCGCTCCGCGCACCGTGGCGCGAAGTGCATCCGAGCATGCGCGTGCACAGCAGAAACCAAGCGGTAAGTGAGTGTGGAAACTTCCGCCGCGGACTGCAGGGGTGCGAGGCGTTCCTGACGAGCCGCGGAATATCCGCTGCAGCGTGGATCCACGGACTCCTATCATCACCGGATGACGGACCCTCTCTACCCTGTGAAGCCCCGCCCGGGAGATCGGGTCGCGGTGCTGTCCCCCTCATCCGGTCTGCCCGGTGCCCTTCCTCTGCCCTACCTATTGGGGCTGGCCAGGCTTCGGGACGACTTTGGATTGCAGCCTGTGGAGTATCCGACCACCCGGATGATGGGCTCGACGCCTGAAGCGCGGGCCGCGGACATCCACGCGGCCTTCGCGGACCCCGACATCAAGGCAGTGATCGCCAGTATCGGCGGCGATGACCAGATGACCGTGCTGCCACACCTCGATGGCGCACTTCTGCGCGCCAATCCCAAGCCTTTCTTCGGTTACAGCGACAACACCAATCTGCTGCTGTTCCTGCGGAACCTGGGCATCGTCGGTTTCCACGGCACCTCCGTGATGGTGGAGTTAGGGCGCCCCGGCGCGATGCACCCACTGACCGCCGAGTCGCTCAGGGCAGCGTTGTTCACCTCCGGCGAGTACGAGCTCACCGCGGCAAGCACTTACGGGGACATCGGCCGGCCCTGGGAAGACCCGCGGACCTTCGAGTCCGAACCGGAGAGGGAACCCGCTGACGGATGGACCTGGCACAACGGGGACCGCGTAGTCGAAGGGATCAGCTGGGGCGGCGAATTGGAGATCATTTCCTGGCTGCTGATGGCCGACCGTGCGGTACTGCCGGTCGATGCCTATGCCGGTGATGTGCTCTTCCTCGAGACGTCGGAAGAGATGCCCCGCGCCGAAGAGGTCTACCGGATCCTTCGGAACATGGGCGAACGCGGGCTCCTCCGGCAGTTCCCCGCACTGTTGATGGGCAGGGCCAAGAGCTGGTCCTTCGAGAACCAGCTCGGCGCCCAGGAGAAAGCGGAGTTCCGCCGGCAACAGCGAGAGGCGGTCCTGCACGCCTTCCAGCAGTACGCCCCCGACGCGATGCTGGTGTTCGACGTCGATCTCGGCCACACCGACCCCCAGCTCGTCATCCCCGTCGGCGGACACATCCGGGTGGACGGACCGGCGCGTCGGATCACGGTCACCTATTGAGGCAGTTCCTCCCATTCGTGCGGCATCAGCCTCGGGTGGGTGCTCTCTCATCGCGCGCCTCGCGAGAGCCTCTGCACGTGAGCCGTCTGCCCTTGAGGTGGCGAGTGCCCAGGTCAGGTGGGATTCGGAGCGGGAGTGGAACCGGTCGGGCGGGTACCGCTCGTGCCGGAAGGGGAACGCTCCATTGAGTCGTTCGACGGTTCGCTGCCTGCCCGGCTCCAGCTGAAATCTCCAATCGGAATCGACAGCGGGAAAAGGCCGATGGGGGAATCCCTCGCAGGCGGTTTTTATTTTCAGGGCGCGGCAACTCGTGGTGTCGTCCGCTCCGTTGCAGGTCCCGTCCGGAATTGTTCCCCCGGCTCGGCACACCGTTCGTCTATCGTGATAGTGCCAACTCCCTTATTCAGAGGAAGCGTTCATACTGGTGACAGTGCACATGGCCGCCCTCCGTCCGCTGCCGGATCTGCTTCGGGAGCATGCCCGGCGTCTCGGTACCAAGACCGCCTTCCAGGACGACCGTTCCCGTGTGACCTATGGGGAGCTGGAACTGCGGACCGGCCGACTGGCGGGACATCTCGTCGGCCTCGGGCTGCGGCACGGGGAACGAGCGGCGGTCCTCCTGGGCAACCGGGTGGAGGCCGTCGAGAGCGTCCTCGCCGTCATCAGGGCGGGCGCGGTCGGTGTGCCGATGGACCCGCGGAGCACCACCGCAGAGTTGGCGCACCTGCTGGACGACAGCGGGGCCCGGGTCGTCTTCACCGACCGGTCCTCCCTGGAGCAGTTACGGCCGTTGCTGCCGGAGCGCCCCCGGCTGAGCGTGGTGCTCGTCGAGGATGCGGGGACGCGAGACGGGTACCCGGCGGCGGGGGCAGGTGACGGCTCGGCCGACGAAGCGGGCATCTTCCGCTACGCGCCGCTGGCCGCCACCGAGCCGCCCGTGCCGGCTCCGGATGATCTCGGGCTCGACGAGGTGGCCTGGCTCCTCTACACCTCCGGGTCGACCGGCCTGCCCAAAGGGGTGCGCTCCACCCAGCGCAACCGGCTGTCGTCGGTGGCGTCCGGTTTCGTCACCGTCCTCGGCCTGTCAGCGGACGACCGCCTGCTCTGGCCCCTCCCCCTCCACCACGCCATGGGGCAACTCCTGTGCGTCCTCGGGGTGACCGCGACCGGGGCATCCGCCATGCTCCTGCCGCGGTTTTCCGTGACGGACGTGCTGGGCGAGCTACGCCGGACCGAAGACCCGTTCACGCTGCTGGCAGGTGTACCGGCGACGTACGGCAAGCTCGTCGACGCCGTGGGGGACGGCGGGCTGGGGACGCCCGCCCTGCGTGGCTGCGTCAGCGGGGGTGCGGCCGCCCCTCCCGCCTTCCAGCGGGTGTTCGAGGAAGTCTGCCGGGTCCCGTTCCTCGATCATTACGGAAGCACCGAGGCGGGGCCCGTCACCATGACCGCACCGGGCGCCGCCAAGGCGGACGGCTCCTGCGGCCGTGTGCTGCCGGGCATGCGGGCGCGTATCGGCGACGGCAGCGGCGCCCAAGCCTCGGGCGAGGGCGAGGGCGAGTTGTGGGTCTCCGGGCCCGGTGTCATGGCCGGTTACCACCAGCGGCCCGACGACACCGCCGAGGTCCTGCGCGACGGGTGGTACCGCACCGGTGACCTGGCCCGGATCGGCCCCGACGGTGAACTCACCCTCACGGGCCGGGTCAGCGAGCTGATCATCCGGGCCGGGGAGAACATCCATCCCTCCGAGGTGGAGGCGGTGCTGCTGGCCCTGCCGGGCATCCGGGACGCCGCCGTGACCGGCCTCCCGGACGACGTACTCGGTGAGGTCCCGGCCGCCTACCTGGTCCCGGCGAACGCCGGTGCCCTCGACAGGAGGGAGATTCTCGCCGCCTGCCGGGAACACCTCTCACCGTTCAAGGTGCCCGCCGCCCTCTACGAGGTGGACACGATCCCGCGTACCGCCTCGGGCAAGGTCAGGCGGTACGCGCTCGCAGGCTTGCCGGGGCGCCCTGTGCCGGCCGGAACCCGCACGCCGGCGGACGCGGAGACGGTGGACCTGGCGGCTCTGGTGCGGGCCGAGGTAGCCGCCGTGCTCGGCTGTGCCGTGGACGAGGTGGAGCAGAGCACCGCGTTCCGCGACCTGGGCCTGGACTCGTTGACGTCGACGGTGCTGTGCAACCGCTTGTCGACGGCGACCGGCCTCCCGCTGTCCGAGGCCGCGCCCTTCGACTTCCCCACCGCGGCCGAGCTCGCCGCACATCTCCGGGCGCGGCTCACCGGTGGGACGGCGACTGCCACGCCCAGTCGTCCGGAAGACGCCGGTACGGACGAGGACCCCGTGGTCATCGTCGGCATGGCGTGCCGTTTCCCCGGCGGCGTGCAGAACCCCGAGGACCTGTGGCGGCTGGTCGAGAACGGGACCGACGCCCTCACCCCCTTCCCCGCCGACCGGGGATGGGACGTGGACGGGCTGTACGACCCGGACCCCGGGCGGGCGGGCCGTACCTACGTACGCGCGGGAGGCTTCCTGTCGGGTGCCGACCGCTTCGACCCGGCCTTCTTCGGGATCTCGCCCCGCGAGGCCCTGGCCATGGATCCGCAGCACCGGTTGCTGCTCGAAGTCGCCTGGGAAGCCTTCGAACACGCGGGGATCGATCCCGGCACGGTGCGCTCCACACCCACTGGCGTGTACGCCGGACTCATGTACAGCGACTACGCCAGCCGTCTCGCCCGCACGCCGGAACGTGTGGAGGGCTACCTCGGTATCGGTAACGCGGGCAGTGTCGCCTCCGGCCGCATCGCCTACACCCTGGGCCTGGAGGGGCCGGCGGTCACCGTGGACACGGCCTGCTCGTCGTCACTGGTGGCCCTGCACCTGGCAGCCCAGGCTCTGCGCAGGGGCGAGTGCGCGCTGGCGCTCGCCGGAGGCGCCACAGTGATGTCGACGCCCCACTCCTTCGTCGAGTTCAGCAGACAGCGCGCGCTCGCCCCCGACGGCCGCTGCAAGGCGTTCGGGGCGACGGCGGACGGCACCGGGTGGGCCGAGGGAGCCGGGATGCTGCTCGTGACCCGGCTGTCGGAGGCCCGGCGGGCCGGCTACCGGATCCTGGCCGTGCTGCGCGGTTCCGCGGTGAACCAGGACGGTGCGAGCAACGGTCTGACCGCGCCGCACGGACCGGCGCAGCAACGGGTGATCCGCCAGGCTCTGGCGGACGCCCGGCTGGGACCCGCGGACATCGACGCGGTGGAAGCGCATGGCACGGGCACCCGGCTCGGCGACGTCATCGAGGCGGAGGCTTTCCTGGAGGCATACGGGCAGGCCGGAACACGCGAACACCCGCTGTGGCTGGGCTCGGTCAAGTCGAACATCGGGCATACGCAGGCGGCGGCGGGCATGGCCGCTGTGATCAAGATGGTCCAGGCGATGGCACACGGCGTACTGCCGCGTACGCTGCACGCCGAGCAGCCGAACCCCGGCGTGGACTGGTCGTCGGGTGCGGTGGCACTGCTCACCCGTGCGGTGCCCTGGCCCCGGACCGGGCGGCCCCGGCGAGCGGGCGTGTCGTCCTTCGGGATCAGCGGGACCAACGCGCATGTGGTGATCGAGGAGGCACCCGCGGAGAAGCCGGATGCCCCGGGCCGCCCGGATCGCGGATCAACGACCGCTCAGGTGGCCGCGGCCCCGGGGGCGGCCGTGGCGTTCCCGGTGTCGGCGAGGAGCGCCACGGCGCTGCGGGCGCAGGCGCGGCGACTGCACGCCTACGTGGGCGAACGCCCCGGAACAGATCTGCTGGACCTCGGTTTCTCCCTGGCCACGACCCGCGCCCGCTTCGAGCATCGCGCGGTGCTGGTGGCCGGTGACCGCGAAGAACTGCTCGCCTCGCTCGACGCGGTGGCGGAAGGCCGCTTCCGGCCGGGCCCGAGCACGAGCTGCCCCCGCCCGGCGGGCCCGGTCGCCTTCATGTTCACCGGGCAGGGCAGCCAACGGGTCGGCATGGGCCGCGAACTGTACGAGACCCAGCCCGTCTACGCCCGTTCCTTCGACGAGATCTGCGCACTGCTGGACCCGCTTCTGCCGGTACCGCTTCGGGACGTGGTGTTCGCCGCCGAGAGCGCCGACGCCGCCGAAGGCGGCGCGGGGAGCGCCGAGGGTGCCGAAGGCGGCGCGGGGAGCGCCGAGGGTGCCGGGGGCCCGCGAGCAGGTGGGCTCCTGCACAGGACGCGCTTCGCCCAGCCCGCCCTCTTCGCACTGGAGGTCTCCCTCTTCCGGCTGCTGGAGTCCTGGGGCGTACGCCCCGGCATGGTGGCGGGGCACTCGGTCGGCGAACTGGTGGCGGCGCATGTCGCCGGGGTGCTGTCCCTCGCGGACGCCTGCACCTTGGTCGCGGCACGGGGCCGCCTGATGGACGCTCTGCCCACCGGTGGGGCGATGGCCTCGGTACAGGCCGACGAGAGCGAGGTGACCGCGTATCGGGCAGGCGGAGGGGACCTTGCGCGGGCGTTGGACATCGCAGCCGTGAACGGCCGCTCCGTGGTCGTCTCCGGGGACGAATCGGCAGTGCTGGCGGCCATCGCGCACTGGCGCGCACAGGGACGCGAGACCACCCGTCTACGGGTGAGCCACGCCTTCCACTCGGCGCACATGGAACCCATGCTCGATGCCTTCGGCCTGGTCGCGCAGGGGATCAGCTACTCCCCGCCGAAACTTCCCCTCGTCACCGCGGTGGCGGACCGGCCCGCAACCCCCGAGGAGATCTGCTCGCCCCGGTACTGGGTGGACCATGTACGCCGACCGGTCCGATTCGCCGACTCGGTGCGGTACCTGTCGGAGCAGGGGGCCACGCACTTCGTGGAACTCGGCCCGGACGGTGTGCTCGCGGGTCTGGCCCGCGACTGCCTCTCCGGCCGCCGCCCGGCGGCCACGGCGGATACGGCGGCGGCGACGTCCGGTGGCGGTACGGACGCCCCCGCGCCTCTGGTCGTCCCGACGCTGCGCGGTCCACGGCCGGAGGCCGGGGCGCTGCTCACCACGGTGGCCGCACTCCACACCCACGGTGTGGACGTGGACTGGCACGCGGTCTTCGCCGGGCGCGGCGCACGGCACACGGCGCTGCCCACCTACGCGTTCCAGCGTGAGCGCTACTGGCTGGAGGCCGATGCGACGGGCTCCGCGACGGGGTCCGACACCGCGCCCCACCCGTTCCTGCGCGCCGTGACGTCGACGGCGGACGACGACGGCCTGTTGCTGAGCGGCCGGCTGTCCCTGCGTGACCAGCCCTGGCTCGCCGACCACGCGGTGCTGGACACGGTGCTCCTGCCGGCAACGGCCTTCGTCGAGATGGCGATCCACGCCGGCGACCGGATGGGTGCCCCCGTACTGGAGGAACTGACGCTGACGGCACCGCTGGTGCTGTCCCTCGACGAGACGGTCGAGCTCCAGGTGAAGGTGGCGCGAGCGGATACGGACGGGCGCCGGGCGGTGGTCTTCCACGCACGGACGCACACTCCCGGACACGACGACCGCTCGTGGACCCGTCACGCCTCCGGAGCCCTGACCCCTGCGGACTTCGGCCTGCCGGAACTGCGGACATCCGCGGAGGCACCGTCCCCATGGCCTCCGGCCGGCGCCGTACCGCTGCCGCTCGGCACCGGGGCGGGTGTCGGCCTCTATGGGGGACTCGCGCACGGTGGGCTCCGTTACGGACCGGCCTTCCAGGGGCTGCGGGCCGCCTGGCGCCTGGGCGACGACCTCCTCGCCGAGGTGGAACTCCCGGAGGACGAAGACGTAAACGCCCACCTGTTCACCGTGCATCCGGCCCTGCTGGACGCGGCGCTGCACATCCTGACGCTAGATCAGGCCGCCCCGGAGGGCGACGGTGGCAGCGGAGCCGGGGCGGTGTTGTCGCTCCCGTTCGCCTGGAGCGGTGTGCGGCTGTACCGGTCGGGCGCCCGCACCCTGCGGGTGCGGGTGTCCCGGGCGGAGGAAAACAGTGCCCGGCTGGAGCTGACCGACGGGACCGGAGCCCTCGTGGCCACGGTGCGCTCGCTCGCCCTGCGGCCGTTCTCCCCCGAGCAGTTGAGCGTCCTACCCGTGCACAGTGACGGTCTGTTCCGCCTGGAGTGGACACGTCTGCCGGATGCCTCCGCCCCGATGCCGACGCAGCCGCCTTCGTGCGGGCTCCTCGGCGAGCCGGGCCCACAACTGAGCCACACACTCGGGCAGTCGGGCATCCGGCCGATGCTCTACCCGGATCCGGCCTCGGCGGCAGCCGACGCCCCGGCCATCGTGATCGCCTGCCCTCCGTCCACCGGGGTGGACGGAGGGGACCGTGCCTCGGCCGCACACCGTGCGGCCGGCTGGGCGCTGCGGCTCGTACAGGGCTGGCTCGCCGAGGAACGGCTCGTCAACTCACGTCTCGTCGTCCTCACGTCTGGAATCGTCGCCACCGGAGCCGATCCGGACCCAAGCATGGGCACCGACGATGCTGCTCTCGTCCAGGCACCTGTGTGGGGGCTGTTGCGCTCGGCGCGGACCGAGAACCCGGGCCGCTTCTCGCTGATCGACATCGACGACCATCCCGCGTCCGCAGGGGCCTTGGCCCGAGTCCTGACGAGCCCCGAGCCGCAGACGGCCGTACGCCACGGTGTCACGTACGTACCGAGACTCGTCCGCGCATCCCAAGCGGCAGCGGCAGCGGCAGCGACAGCGACAGCGACAGCGACAGCGACAGCGACAGCGACAGCGACAGCCGATGATGCACCGCGCCGGCTGAATCCGGACGGCACCGTTCTGGTCACCGGTGGCTCCGGCTCCCTGGGCATGACGTTCGCCCGTCACCTCGTGGTCGCCCACGGGGTACGTCACCTGCTGCTCGCGGGACGGCGCGGAGCCGACGCGCCCGGTGCCGCCGAACTGCGCGCGGAACTCACCGAACTGGGCGCGGAGGTGACGGTGGCGGCCTGCGACGTCGCCGACCGCACGGCGCTTGCCGCTCTGCTCGCGAACGTGCCGCAGGCCCACCCACTGACCGGCGTGGTGCACACCGCGGGGGTCCTGGACGACGGCGTGGTCCCGTCACTCACCCAGGAGCGGCTGGACCGCGTACTGCGACCGAAGGTGGACGCGGGCCTCGCCCTGCACGAGTTGACCCGGAGCGACGACCTGGCTGTGTTCGCCCTGTTCTCGTCGGTGGCCGGGGTGTTCGGCTCCGGCGGCCAGGGCAACTACGCGGCGGCGAACTCGTTCCTGGACGCGCTGGCACGGCACCGCAGGGCGCTCGGGCTGCCCGGTACCTCGCTCGCCTGGGGGCCGTGGCAGCAGAACGGTGGGATGACGGCCGGGCTCCGGGGCGCGGACCTGCGCCGGATGGCCCGTTCCGGATTCCTCCCGCTGCGGGCCGAGGAGGGCCTTTCGCTCTTCGACGCCGCCGTCGAGGGACGGGACGCGGTCCTGGTGGCCGCGCGTCTCGACCCGGCGGCTGCCGGGGCCTCCTGGGAACCCGGGGCGCCGCTCTCCCGCGTACCGGGCCGACGGCCCGTACGGAGGGCCTCCGCCTCGCTCACCGGGCCCGGCGCCGACGGCCAGGACTCTCTGCGTCGACAACTGGCCGCCACGCCCCCGGGCGAACGCGGTGTTCTGCTCCTCTCGCAGGTCCGGGCGGAAGCCGCCCTGGCACTCGGCCACGGTCCGGGGAATTCCGCGATCGAGGCGGACCGCGCGCTGGCCGAACTGGGCCTCGACTCACTGGCCGCGGTCGAATTGCGCAACCGGCTCGCAGCGCTGACGGGACTCGCCTTGCCGGCCACGCTCCTGTTCGACTACCCGACGCCACGTGCGATCGCTGCCCGCTTGGAGGAACTCTGGTCCCAAGCCGCCCCTGCCTCACCCGGCCCGTTGGCCGCTCCCCGGTGGCAGGACGGTGCCACCGAAAGCACTCCGGCCCCGAGTGAGGACACGGACGCCGACTCCTTGTCCGCGCTCTTCCGTACGGCGTGCGCCCGCGGCAAGGCGTGGGACGGGATGGCCCTCCTGACGATCGCCGCGCGTCTCCGTGCGGTGTTCGAGGACGCCGCGGACCTCGGCGCACCACCCTCGGCCGTCACCCTTGCGACAGGGGGCTCCGGGACCCGCCTGATCTGCTTCCCCGCCCTCAGCGCACTGTCAGGGCCGCACGAGTACGCCCGTTTCGGGCCGGCCCTCCAGGACCGGCGTCCGGTTTCGGTACTGCCGAACCCCGGCTTCCTCCCGCGGGAACCGCTGCCCGCCACACTGGACGCCTTCGTGGCGGCGCAGGCCGCCGCCGTCCGCGCATGTGCGGGAGACGAGCCGTTCGTCCTGCTGGGGCGCTCGGCCGGCGGATGGGTGGCACACGCGGTCGCCGAGGAGCTCGAGAGCGCGGGCCTGCTTCCGTCCGCCGTCGTCCTGATCGACACCTATCCCGGCGAGGAGAGCGAACCCGGCGGCCGCGGTGGCGACGGGCCCGCGCTCTCGGCGATGACCGCGGGCATGCTGGAGAACGCCGCACAGTTCGCCTCAGCCGAGACCGACCGGCTCACCGCGATGGCCGGATACCTGGAGCTCTACGCCGGCTGGAAGCCGACCGCCCTGACGGCCCCCACCCTCTTCGTCCGGGCCGGAGACCCTCTGCCCGGCATCGAGGCAGCCGGTCCCTGGAGCCTGCCGCACTCCGAAATCACGGTGCCCGGCGACCACTTCACCGTGTTGGAGGACCATTCCCGCACGACCGCCCTCGCCGTCCACACCTGGCTCTCCGAGCACCTGCGAGTGGACGCCTCCGGAGACGAGTCTCAGGGCCACGACGGGGAAGCCGGACGGCAGCCGGCTTCCCGGCCGTCTCCCGCCCACGGCGGTGGACCGGCTCAGGACCTCTGACTCCCCCGTCGTGGCGGCGCCGGGAGGTCGCGGCGCGGCCGGACTCCCCGGCTACCGTCCCACCGAAGCGACCGACGAACTCCGGAAGCCCAAGCGAACCTGTCGGCGGGGATTGTCCTTCTCGGTGTCCACGGAACTCCGTAAAGCCAACCCCGCCCTCAAGCGCGCCGGCTGCTCCAAGCAGGACCCCTGCCGTGCGAGCCGGCTGGTCAGCGGCCCGAATCCGGAGCCTCGCGCGGGGCGGAGGAAGCCCGGTCTCCGGGCCGAGCGACCCAGCCGGCGGTGGCGGCCAGAGTACGCAGGACGGTAGCGCCGGCGAACACCGCCGAGGAGACCGGCCATCCCATCCATCGCGTCAGATCACCTCGCAGGTCGGGATCGACCTCGACGGTCACCCGGATGTATCTGCTCTGCAACCTGGTGACCCTGGTGGGCCGAGGTGCCGAGACGTCCGGCCCGCGCCGCAATGCCGCGCGGTAGCTCTCCTTGCGCTGGCTCATGCCTCATCCTGACGCTTGATCAGTTCCTCCGCGAAGTCCATGTACGCCGACCCCTTGGCCCGGACCGGGTTCCCGAAGGACTGGGCGTACAGGTCGAGCCGCGCGATATGGGTCTCCAGCACCTCGAAACCCCGCTCGGTGAGTGCCTCGCGAGCGTCCGCATCGGGCCCGGTGCGCGTGGCATCGGGACGGTTGGTGCGATTGAGCAGCACCGCCGAGCGGGCCGGCTCGGCACGCAGGGACTGCACGTCCGCCATCTCGCCCCGGATGGGTGCCATCCGGTCCAGTTCGATGGGGGCGGGGGTCACGGGCACGATCCACTCGTCGGCGTACCTCATGATGCTGCGGGCGATGCGGGGATGGTCCTCCAGCTGCGGCGCATCGAGCACGACGGCCTGCCGGTCGCCGAGGAAGTCGTTCACGCGGCGGTGGACGTCCCCCACCGGTAGAGCGATCACCGGAAACGGAAAGCCATGGGCCAGCTCGCTCCAGCGCAGCGCGGAAGCGGCCGGGTCACCGTCGACCAGCAGCGGCGACATACCCAGCTCATGAAACGCATGGGCCAGCCACACAGCACTCGTCGTCTTTCCGACGCCGGGCTTGAGATTCACAAACGCACAACTCAAAGGCACAAGAAAGGACAATAGGGGGCGTGATCGCCCATTTTCGGTCGGCGCGACGGCGTGGTCTCGTGGTTCACCCGCAAGCAGTGAGAAACGTCGGACACCGGTCGCGGTCGCGGCCGCCTCTGCGCGCTACCGGTTCCCCCTTCCCGCCCCACGCCGGACGGCATTCGGCCCTGCCCATCCGTACCGACCACTCCGCTCGGCCCCGCCACGACCCGCCCGCGAAACCCGGCGGACCAGCGCGTACGAAAGCTGGACAGCGCGGCCTCAGCCACCTGCTGGTCGCCGAGTGGCGGACGTCGAGCTCGCGAAGCCGCTGCTGCCGCACCGGCAGCAAACGGCAGCAGACGGCAGCAGACGGCCCACCCCTGCCGCACAAGTCGTCCGACACACCACGGCAGCCCCTTCCCCACACCCCCTCAACAAGTCGCGGAAGGAACGGACATGCCCCTGCCACACGCCCGTGGGCTGCTAGGTTGCGCCCAGGCGAACGCGTGTACGGAGGTTGTGCTGTGATCGGGCCGGGAGCATTGGCGGGGATCGCGGTGGTGGAGCTCGGCATGGTGCTGACACCGGGGCCGAACATGATCTACCTGGTCTCCCGCTCGATCGCCCAGGGCCGCCGGGCGGGGCTGATCTCGCTGGCCGGGGTCGCCCTCGGCTTCCTGGTCTACCTCTTCGCGGTCTCCGCCGGCATCGCCACCGTCTTCGCGCTCGTGCCGGAGATCTACCTGGCGATCAAGCTGGCCGGGGCGGGTTACCTGCTCCGGCTGGCCTGGAAGGCCGTCCGCTCGGGCGGACGATCCGCCGTCGCGCCCCAGGAGCTGACACAGGACGGGACCCGCAAGCTCTTCCTGATGGGCTTTCTCACCTGCCTGCTCAATCCCAAGGTGGCCATCCTCTACCTCTCGCTGCTGCCGCAGTTCGTCGACCCGGAGCGCGGCCATGTCGGCCTGCAGGGACTGCTGTTGGGGCTGACCCAGATCGCGGTGGGGGTCGCGGGCAACGCGTTCTTCATCGTGACGGCCGGCTCCGTCGCCGGGTTCTTCGCCCGGCACCCGACCTGGCAGCGCCTGCACCGCTATGTGATGGGCACCGCGCTGGCGGGCTTCGCCGTCAAGATCGCCACCGAACGAACGGGCACGGCAGTCGCCCTGCGCTGACAGCCGATCCGAGGGCGGTCAGTCGCGAGCCGGCAGGATCGACGAGCAGTTTCTCCAGGGCGGCCTGGTGGAGTTCACCGACCCGGGGAGTGGGGTCACTCCTCCAGCGCTGCCGCCATGCGGTCGAGGTCGGCCAGGAGCACCGCCAGGCGCCGCGCCGGGATCGCATCGACCATGCGCTGTTCGATGGCGTACACGGCGGCCTGGACGGCGGCCAGACGCGCGTCGCCCTCCTCGGTGAGGCGGGCGGGCCGGGCGCGGCCGTGGTCGGCGGTGGCGGGGCGGGTGATCAGTCCGGCTTCCTGCAGGCCCCGCAGGACGACGTTCCCGGATTGCCGGGTGACGAAGGTCGCGCGGGCGAGGTCGGCGTTGGACATGCCGGGATGCAGGGCCAGGAGTTCGAGGGTGGCGTACTGCGGCACGGTCAGGCCGTGCTCGCGCAGGACCTTGCCCATGGCCCCACGGAGGGCGGCCTGGGTGCGTTTGAGCAGGTATCCCACGTGTTGGGTGACGTCTTTCGCGGGGCGGGACGGTTCGGCCGACTCGTTCTGCAGCATGTCAGCATTTTGACATACGTGACGCGGCCACCTTAGCCTCGGATATGTCAAAGTCCTGACATTGAGTTCGAGGAGACCCATGACTGCCACCATCGACGGCCCCGACTTCGTCGCCCTGCAGGTGCGCGACCTGAACGCGGCAGCGGACTTCTGCGAGCGGCACCTCGGTCTGCGCCGGGCCGCGTTCTCACCACCCCACGCGGTCGTCTTCGACACCAAGCCGACCCCCTTCGCCGTCCGCGAACTCCTGCCGGGCGTCGACCTCGCCGACACCGCACGGCCCGGACTCGGCGCGGTGCTCTGGTTCCAGACCTCCGACGCCCATCAGCTCCACGACCAGCTCACCGCTGCCGGGATCAAGATCCTCACCCCGATCGCGGACAGCCCCTTCGGGCCGATGTTCTCCTTCGAGGGCCCCGAGGGCTACACCCTCACCGCGCACGGAGGCTGACCGTGCCCGCCGTCGCCCTCACCCCTGCCGGGCCCTTCTCGCTGGCCTCCGCCATCCGGTTCCTGGAGGGCTTCGGCCCCGCGCACTACCACGACACGGCGGACGGAATCCTCCGCCTGGCCTTCCCCGCCGACGACGGCGTCTCGGTCGTCGCGGCCGCCGTCCGGCAGGAGGTGAGGGCGGACGGCGGCACGGGAACGGTCCGGGCCGAATTCACCGTGCATCCCGGCACCCCGCACCCGGCGAAGGCGGTGACCGCAGAGGCAGCGGCCGGACCGGCCGTGCGAGCCCAACTCGCCCGCATCCTCTCGCTCGACGTCGACGCCACCGGATTCCCCGGCCTTGCCGCGGACCCCGTGGTGGCCGGGCTCACGGCGGAGCACCCGGGGCTGCGCCCGGTGTGCTTCCACTCCCCCTACGAAGCCGCCGCCTGGGCAATCATCGGCAATCGCCTCCGCATGACCCAGGCAGCCGCCCTCAAGGCCCGCATCGCCCAGCAGCACGGACACCGCGTCCACATCGCAGGCCGCACCCTGCACGCGTTCCCCGCCCCCGCTGCCCTGCGCACCCTCACCCACGTGCCAGGCCTCACCGACATCAAGATCCAGCGGCTGCACGCGCTGGCCGAAGCAGCCCCCGACGGGACACTCGACGCATCCCACCTGCGCGCCCTGCCCACCGACCACGCCCTCGCCGAACTGCGCACCCTGCCCGGGATCGGCCCCTTCTCCGCCGAGCTCATCCTCATCCGGGGAGCAGGACACCCCGACGTCTTTCCCCGCCACGAACCACGCGTCCACCAGGCCGTCGCCACCGCATACGGGCTCACTGCCCCGACCGCCGACGACGACGTCACGCAATGGGCCAAGATCGCCGATCGGTGGAGGCCCTACCGCAGCTGGGTCGCCTCCCTGCTCCGCGTCCGCGCCCAGGACACACCCCCCGCCGGGCCCCTCTGCCACGGCTCCCCGCCCTCGCCATCACGTCGTCTTCCGCACGCACGGAAATGAGTCGTTCCGAGCTGAGGGGAGTCCGCCGCGATGGCCGGCCCGGTCGAGGTCGCACCAGACGTGTGCCCGGGCGAGCAGGACGGTGAAGACCTTCGCCACGTGCGCCGGCCGCCCACGTCCGCAGCCGAATCCGGACGCACTTCTCTCACCCCTTTCCAGCACCGACCAGGGCGTGTCACCCGTCACCAACGTGCCGGGACAACTCACCTGGGCGCCTCGGTGCACGGCGCTCCCGTACGCTCCCGTGCGCTCCAGAGCCTTGCGGGCAGCGAGTTGGCCCACGGTCTGCCGGCCGGTTCGTGGGAGCCGCATGTCTCGGCTTGAACGTCGATCACGGGCAGCCAGCACAGCGTTGAGCTGACGGCTGATCATGGGACCTCACGGCGTTCCCAACGCCTCCCGACAGCTCCGCTACCCGGCCACTCCGGCGCCTTGCGAGGTAGCTCGGCATCCGTGGAGCGAAGGAAGAGCCGAGACGGAGAGGACGAGGGGGATGCCCCCGCGCCCTTAAGTCGTGGGGAGAGAACGCAGTGCACCGGACGCCGCGGCCTTTCCGACCTGGCGCCCTCGACAGGCCCTAGAGGTCCCGTGGCCGCACCGTCATCCGGATCCCGTCCCTCGCCCACAGCACGAACCGTTCCACCGGCGTCACTTCGTGCCCCGGCGCGGGCCGAAAGCGCAGGCGCTTGAGGAGGACGGCCAGGACAAGCTGGGCCTCGACCGTGGCCAAAGCGGCGCCCTCGCAGCTGCGTGGCCCGATCCCGAAGGGGACGTACGCCAGCCGCGGCCGCTTGGCCACCTCCTGCGGCGTGAACCGCTCGGGGTCGAACCGCTCCGGCTCGGGCCAGTGCTCAGGATTCAGGTGCACCGCCCAGAACGGATAGAACACCGTCGTCCCGGCCGGGATCTCGTACGGGCCCAGAACCAGGCCCTCGGTCGTCTCGCGTGCGCCGTACGGGCCGGGCGGGAACAGGCGCATCGACTCCTTGAGCACCCTGTCCAGATACGTGAGCCGCCGCAGATCACCGTAATCGGGCGCGGTGCGCTCGCCCAACACCTGGTCCAGTTCGGCGGCGACGCGACCGGCCGCTTCGGGATGGCGGCCCAGCAGGTGCAGTGTCCAAGAGACGGCGACGCCGGTGGTGTGGTGGGCGGCGAGCAGCGTCACCATCACGGTGTCCCGGATCCGCGCCGGGCTCTGACCGGCCTCGACCAGGGCCCCGATCAGGTCGCTGCGGTCGGTGCGGCCGCCCGAGCGGTGCGCCGCCACCACGCGGTCGACCGTCTCACGCAGATGGGCAAGGGCCGCCTCGGCCCGCTCCGCCGAGCGCGGGTCGGCCCGCGGCACCTGGTAGAGCTGCCCAAGGTGCTCGGTGAGCACGTCCTCGAACGCGGCGACGACACGGGCCGTGTCGGTTTCCGCGCCGCCGAGTGCGAACCCGCAGATCATACGGAGCGACAGCGCGGTCAACTCCTGTTGCAGCTCGACGGGTTCATCGTCGGGCTGCCCCGCCCAGCGGTCCGCGAGCTCCCGCGCCAGCTCGGTGAAGCGCGCGAAGTGCCGCTCGTGAGCCGGCCGTCCGGCGAGCACCGAGAGCAGCAGTCGGCGCCAGGGGGTGTGCTCGTCCGCGGGTAGCACTTGCAGGTTGCCGGCCTCGCACAGCGGGTCCAGGAAAGCGAACAGCTCCTCGGGCCGCGTGTCGATGTGCGCCGTGGCCTCCAGGAGCACGGGATCGGCGACCGACACGGCCGTGCCCGCCCCCGGCAGTTGGAAGCGTACGACGGGTCCGTGCGCCTCGTGCAGGCGTAATTGGTACCGGTGCAGCCCGCCCGCGGCCGCAACGGCGCTCAGCCCGCCGTCCTCCTGGTGCTCGGGTCCGGGGATACGCATATCGGTGCCTCCTGGCCCACGTCCTGCCGGCGATCGATTCCGTTCCGAGGGACCATCAACTCGCCCTCGTATCGGCCAGTTTCCCCTCGCCCCCGCCGCTTCCCTACCCCACGTCAGGCCCCGTGCCCGCACTGGCCTCGGCAAGCATTCCGGGGGTCGCGGAGGGGCGTTGGCGCGCCGGCACCGGGCTGGTGTCGCGGTGTCATAGAAGCGCTCGGCCACTGGGCCGGTGTGAGTGCGGGCGTATCGCCTCCGCGCCCCGGGTGAGGTGCACCGACACTCGGAGAGGCAGTTCCCCGGAGCGGCCGGTCCACCCTCCGCCATCAGGGTTCCTTTTCCGTTCAGAAGCTCGCTCAACCGAGTTCCGGATGAAGACCGTGTCCTCTGTGGTCAGGCGGCATCCGGCCACGGAGCCGCGGCAAAAACCCGTTGGCGGACCACGGCGACCACTGCTACCTTCCGGAAGGCCGTGCGAAATTACGAGGAGGTGGTACCCGTGAACGCAGTAACGACATGGGTGCTCCCCTCCGGGGTCACGGTCGGGCGATAGGTCGTCCGGGAGCGCCGACCAAGCGCACTCCCGAAAGGCACGACCATGCACTTCACTTCTGAACAGCACCTCGACGACGGCGTCCTCGAACGTGAATTCACCCTCGGCGAGATCCCTGGCATCCTGTGGACGCCCGCATCCGCACCCGCACCGGCGCCGCTGATCCTGCTCGGCCACCCTCCGCTCGGACTGCGCGCGATGTATCCCCGGCTCGCGGGGCGGGCCCGGCGCGCCGTGGCGGATGGTTTCGCCGCGGCCACCATCGAGCTCCCCGGGAGCGGTGACCGGCCCCGTTGGGCCGCCGCCGAGCAGGCCCGCGCCGACCTGCGCCGGGCGAGGGAGGCCGGCGAGCCGGTCGGCGACGAGATCATCGACGCCCTCGTCCTCCCGCTCGTCGAAAAGTCGGTCCCGGAATGGCAGGCCGCCCTGGACGCGCTCCTGTCACTGCCCGAGATCGGCGGCCCGGTCGGGTACTCGGGGGGAGTGATCTCCATCGGCATCCGGCTTGCGCTGGCCGATCCGCGCATCTCGGCCGCCGTTCTGTTCGCCGGGAGCCTCGTGCCCGCCGCCATGTTCGAGGAGGCCCGCCGGGTCACCGTTCCGCTGCACGTCCTGCTGCAGTGGGACGACGAAGGGAACGACCGGCGGGCGGCCCTGGACCTGTTCGACGCCTTCGGATCCAAGGAGAAGACGCTGCACGCCAACATGGGCGGGCACAGCGGCGTCCCGCAGTTCGCGGGGGACGCCGCGGCCCGGTTCTTCGCCCGGCATCTGCGCTAACCGCAGGCCGGCGCCGCCGGGCCAGTAGACGGTAGGCGGTGCCGGCCAGCACGCCACTCATCAAGGACAGGCCCTGGCCCTCCTCGACGGCCCCGGCCGCCAGCTGCACAACCGCCCCGATCGCGTCGGTACCGGCCATCGACGGCACCGACCGGTCGGGGCGGCGCTCGGCCCGTTCGTGTCCGACAGGACATGCGTCTTGGATGCCTTGCTCACCCCGATCCTCGGACCCCGGACCGAGGACCGAGGACGTAGCTGATCGCGGCGAACAACGACAGGCGCCGGCTCCCCTGCCCGGTCAGGTGGGCCGCTTCGCTACTGGAGGGTGCGGTGTTGCGCTCGGGGTCGGCAAGAACCCGGCGACGAGGTCGTCATACCGCCCCGCTCGTCACGAAGCCACGCGTCGAGCTCGGGCCGGGTAGCCGGGTCCGTGACGCCCGATACCTCCCAGTCGTCGGCTCAGCCGTTCATGAGCCCGCCGACAGTTGCCGCGGCTGTCAGCACGTCCTCCCGTTGGCGCTCCGGGACGACGTGGCCAGCGATCTTGATCAGCCCAGGAAGCTCAGTCGTACCTGGCGGTTCGGGTTGTCCACGTTCGTGTCGACCAGGCAGATGGACTGCCAGGTGCCCAGGGCCAGGTGGCCGGCGATGACCGGGAGGGTGGCGTGGGGTGGGACGAGGGCCGGGAGGACGTGGTCGCGGCCGTGGCCGGGGCTGCCGTGGCGGTGGCGCCAGCGGTTGTCGGCGGGAAGGAGGTCGTGCAGGGCGGCCAGGAGGTCTTCGTCGCTGCCCGCGCCGGTTTCCAGGACGGCGATGCCGGCGGTGGCGTGCGGGACGAAGAGGTTCAGCAGGCCGTCGCGGCCGTCTGCCGTCTCGCGGAGGAATGCGGCGCAATCGGCGGTGAGGTCGGCGACGGCTTCCGTCGATCCGGTGGTGACATCGAGGGTGCGGGTGGTGAATGCGGTGCTCATGGGTTCATTTTCGTACGGACGGCGTGCGCTTGTCCGCAACCCCACGGGCTCCTTCCGCAATGCTCCCTCCATGCTGCGGCAACAAAGGTCCACCAGCCGAGATGACGTTTGACCCCTCTTGCAGCGCACCGCTACGTTCAGCGACATGTCTACAGCAGCCCTGCTCACCACGCGCGGTCACATCGACCTGCTGCGGGTGGCCTCTGCCGCGTGTCGCCGCGGCGGCTGTTGTCGTTGATGGCATTGCGTTGCTGATGTCCTTGCGGTTGCCATCGTGGTTTCCGTTTCCGTCGCCTTTTTGTTGCTGCCGCTGTTGCTGAGGCTGCTCTAGATAGCGCGGTGCGCGGTGCGCTGCGTATTGGCGCGGCCAATTGTGGCGGGCGGCTGTGTTCCCTGCGGGATGCAGCAGGTACGGCCGTACGCGGTGCGGCTCGGCGACTCCGCGCTGGCTCTTTCGCCTTGGCCGGCTTGGTGGTTCTGAGCGGGCTTCTGCGCTGCGTATGGCCAATGTATTTCCCGGTGTCTTCGTCGCCGCCTTGAGCGCTGCGTTGTGAGCGCTGTGGCGTCGCTCAGCCGGGCTTGTCTCCCTCTCCCCTCTTCACCTTCTTTCCTCCCCCTCCCCGTGGAGTATTCATGACTTTCGATCAGGCCGTGGCACGCGATGCCCCGGTCGATGTAGCCGCTGAATCGACAGGGCCGCCGTCTGTTCGGAAAGGTGAGGAGACGGGGGTGAAGTCCGCCGCTGGTGCCGGGCGGCTTGAGCTGGTTCGTGTCGATCCGGTTTCCGCTCGGCGCTGGTCGGTGCCACGGTGGGTGCGGCGTACGGTGGGGCCTCTCGCGTTGCTGGTGCTGTGGCAGGCGCTGAGTGCGAGCGGTGTGCTGGAGGCCGGCATTCTGGCGTCGCCCGGGACCATTGCCGCCACCGCCGGGGACCTGGTGTCGGACGGGACGCTGCCGTCGGCGATGCTGGTTTCCCTGCAACGGGTCGCCGTCGGGCTGGTGTTGGGCGGCGTGATCGGGGTGGCGCTGGCGCTTGCGTCGGGGCTTTCGCGACTCGGCGAGGATCTCGTCGATGCGACCGTGCAGATGCTGCGCTCCGTTCCCTGGGTGGGCGTGATTCCGCTGTTCATCATCTGGTTGGGAATCGGTGAGGCACCCAAGATTGCGTTGATCTCGCTGGGTGTGGCGTTCCATCTGTATCTGAATGTCTATGCCGGAATTCGGGGCGTCGACGCCCAGTTGGTGGAGGCCGGGCAGTCGCTCGGGCTGAGCCGATGGGGGCTGATCCGGCATGTGGTGCTGCCCGGCGCGCTTCCGGGTGCGATGACCGGGCTGCGCTATTCGCTGGCCACCGCGTGGCTCGCGCTGGTCTTCGGTGAGCAGGTCAACGCCGATGACGGCCTCGGCTTTCTGATGAACCAGGCCAGGGAATTCTTCCGCACCGACGTGATCGTGGTGTGCCTGGTGGTCTACGCGATCCTCGGGCTCCTTGCCGACTTTCTCGTCCGTACCCTCGAAAGGCTGCTGCTGCAATGGCGACCGACGTTCACGGGTCAGTGACCACCCCCGAGCAGGGAAAGCAGGTCGCGGGCGCCGCGGCCCCGGACACCGCCGTACAGGTCGACGGATTGGTGCGGGCGTTCGGTGGACGGTCCGTCATCGACGATCTCCACCTCTCCATCCGGCCGGGCGAGTTCGTGGCGTTGCTCGGGCGCAGTGGCTGCGGCAAGTCGACCTTGCTGCGGGTCCTGGCGGGGCTCGATCAGGAGATCGACGGGGAGGTGCTGGTGCCGCGCCGCAAGGCCGTGGCATTTCAGGCGCCGCGGCTGATGCCCTGGAAGCGGGTCTGGCGGAATGTGCTGCTGGGTCTGCCGGGCCGGCCCGAACGCGATGCCGCCGTCAGGGCGTTGGAGGAGGTCGGGCTCGGCCATCGGGCGGACGCCTGGCCCAAGACCCTCTCCGGCGGAGAGGCCCAGCGCGCGTCGCTCGCCCGTGCGCTGGTGCGCGAGCCCGATCTGCTGCTGCTCGACGAGCCGTTCGGCGCCCTCGACGCACTGACCCGGATCAAGGCCCAGCGGCTGGTGGCCGAGCTGTGGCAGCAGCGCGGCTGCGCGGTGCTGCTGGTCACCCATGACGTGGAGGAGGCTCTGCTGCTCGCGGACCGGGCGCTGGTGATGGACGACGGCCGGATCGCGTACGAGACCACGGTGGATCTGCCGCGGCCGCGCACGGTCTCCGATCCGCGCTTCGGTGCGTTGCGCGCCCGGCTGCTCGACCGGCTCGGTGTGGACGGCGAGGCGGATGAGGAAGGCACGGAAGGCCAGAGCACCGATGAAGGCGCGGACGGCGGTGCGGGCTCGGGGGGCGTCGTAGGCGGGACGGAGGTCGTCGGCGTCGGCGCTGCCTCCGGCTCCCCCGCCGCTGCAGCCTGACCCTCACCAGGCGATGGGCGGCAGGCAACCCGCCCGCCGTCTCCTCATTGCCCGGCCGCAGCCTGCTCCGGTCGGTCAGCCGGTCGATCGGTAGGTCGGTCGGCCCGAAGACCCTCCGCTCCCCCAGCTCCCTGCCTCGCAGACCCGATCCGCCCCACCCCGCCCCACCCCCCTGACCCACCCCATTCCCAGAAGCAAGAACAAAGAACGAAACGGACGCCCCATGAGAGCACGCCCTGTCGCCCCAGCCGCCCTGCTGCTTCCGCTCACCCTGCTGCTGGCCGCCTGCGGTGGTTCGCCGGGGGCCAAGGGAGCCGGTGGGGGGACCGGTAGCGGGACCGACGGCAAAGGATCGCTGACGCTCCATGTCGGTGATCAGAAGGGTGGTTCGGAAGCGCTGCTGCGGGCCGCCGGTGAGTTGGACGACCTTCCCTACAAGATCAAGTGGTCGACCTTCACCTCGGGTCCGCCGCTGCTGGAGGCGATCAACGCGGGAGCGGTGGATGTGGGCGGGGTCGGCAACACTCCGCCGGTGTTCGCCGCCGCCGCGAAGTCGAAGATCAAGGTGATCGCCGGGACCCACAGCAGGTCGGACGGCGAGGCGATCCTGGTGAAGAAGGGCTCTCCGCTCAAGCGGCCGTCGCAGCTGAAGGGCAAGTCGATCGCGGTGGCCCAGGGCAGCTCGGCGCACTACCAGCTCATCGCCTCGTTGAAGAAGGCCGGGCTGGCGCCGAAGGACGTCACGCTCAACTACCTGCAGCCGGCCGATGCGCTCGCCGCGTTCACCCGGGGGAAGGTCGACGCCTGGGCGGTGTGGGACCCGTACACCTCGCAGGCCCTGGATCAGGCCGGTGCCCGGGTGCTGACCACCGGGCAGGGGGTCGTCAACGGGCTGAGCTTCCAGGTGGCCGCGCCGGCCGCCTTGGACGACAAGAAGAAGTCGGCGGCGCTGAAGGACTACACGGACCGGTTGCGGCGGGCGCAGAACTGGGTGTTCAAGCACCCCGACGTCTGGGCGAAGGCCTGGGCGAAGGAGACCGGGCTGCCGGACAAGGTGGCGCTGGACGCGGTCAAGCGCACCCGGGGTACGGCGGTCGCGGTCTCCGTGGACAAGGCGGCCATCGCCTCCGAGCAGCAGATCGTCGACTCGTTCGCGGCGGTGAAGCTGATCCCCCGCTCGTTCCGCTTCGGGGACTTCGTCGACCCCCGTTTCAACGGTGGCCTGCCGCCTTCGAGCACGGCGCCGCGTACCTATGGAAAGGCTCACTGAGATGTCCGTACACCTGCATTGGTTCCTGCCGACCGGCGGCGACGGGCGGACCCTCGTCGACCGCCACGCCTACACCGACGGCGGCATCCGGCGGGACCGCATCACCCCGGTCAGCGGGGTACGGGCCCCGGACATCGAGTATCTGGCGCAGATCGCCAAGGCCGCCGAGCAGTTGGGCTTCGAGGCGGTGCTCACGCCGACCGGTACGTGGTGCGAGGACGCCTGGCTGACGACGGTGGCGCTCACCCAGGTCACCGAGCGGCTGAAGTTCCTGGTCGCGTTCCGTCCGGGGGTGGTCTCGCCGGTGCTGGCGGCCCAGATGGCCGCGACCTATCAGCGGATCTCGCGCGGGCGGCTGCTGCTGAACGTGGTGACCGGGGGCGATTCGACCGAGCAGAGGAGGTTCGGCGATCATCTCGACCATGACCGGCGCTATGCCCGTACGGATGAGTTCCTGCAGGTCGTCCGCGGGGTGTGGGGTGGCGCGCCGTTCGACTTCACGGGCGAGCACTATCAGGTCGAGGGCGGTCTGACGGCGCTGCCGCCGGACCCGCTGCCGCAGATCTTCTTCGGCGGCTCGTCCGCTGCCGCGGGGCCGGTCGCCGCCCGGAACGTGGATGTGTACCTCACCTGGGGCGAGCCGCCCGAGGAGGTCAAGCAGAAGATCGACTGGATTCGCGGCCTGGCGGAGAAGGAGGGGCGTACGGTCCGGTTCGGCATCCGGCTGCACACCATCTCCCGCGACTCGTCCAAGGAGGCCTGGGCGACCGCCGACCGGCTGCTCGACGATCTCGATCCGGCGACGGTGGCGGCCGCACAACAGGCGCTGGGCAAGAGCGAGTCGGTGGGGCAGCAGCGGATGCTGGCGCTGCACGGCGGCTCGCGCGACAAGCTGGAGATCTCGCCCAATCTGTGGGCGGGGGTCGGTCTGGTGCGCGGCGGGGCCGGCACCGCGCTGGTCGGCAGCCATGCCGAGGTGGCCGACCGGATCGAGGAGTACCACTCCCTGGGCATCGAGCACTTCGTGCTCTCCGGCTATCCGCACCTGGAGGAGGCGTACTGGTTCGGCGAGGGCGTACGGCCCGAGCTGGCCGCCCGGGGGCTGCTGGAGGCGGGGCCCGCTCCGCTGGACGGTGTCCCGGCGGCCAACGGCCGGCCGGCCTCCGCGCCGGGCGGGGCGCCGCTGCTGATCGCCGGCGGCCGCTGAGCGGCGGGGCCGTGTGGCCCGAGGTCCGCCGGCCTCGGGCCACACGGCTCCGGGCCTCGGGCCTCGGGCCTCGGGCCTCGGGCCTCGGGCCTCGGGCCTCGGGCCTCGGGAAGACAATCACCGCTCCCCGGGTTAGGTGAAACATGAACTACACCGGGGTGCGTGAAGTCGAGGTCGTGGTGATCGGCGCCGGGCAGGCCGGCCTGGCCGCCGCCTTTCATCTGCGGCGGGTCGGTTACGTACCGGACCGGGACTTCGTGGTCCTCGATCACTCCCCGCGGCCCGGAGGCGCCTGGCAGTTCCGGTGGCCCACGCTGACGTTCGGCAAGGTGCACGGGATGCATGCGCTGCCGGGCATGGAGCTGACCGGCGCCGATCCGCTGCGCCCGTCGTCCGAGGTGATCGGCGCGTACTTCGACCGGTACGAGCGGACCTTCGGGCTGCGGGTGCACCGGCCGGTGCGGGTGACGGCCGTCCGCGAGGGCGGTGCGGAGTCCGCCGGGACGGAGGCCGGCAAGGCCCCCGGGAGCGGCCGGCTGCTGGTCGCGACATCGGAGGGGGACTATGCGGGGAGGGCCCTGATCAATGCCACCGGGACCTGGGACCGGCCGTTCTGGCCGCGGATTCCCGGGCAGGAGGCATTCGGCGGCCGCCAGCTGCACAGTTCCCAGTACCAGGGGCCGGAGGAGTTCCGCGGCGCGCGGGTCGTGGTGGTCGGCGGCGGAACCTCTGCCGTACAGCAGCTGATGGAGATCTCGCGGTTCGCGGCCGCCACGACCTGGGTGACGCGGCGACCGCCGGTGTTCCGCGAGGGACCGTTCGGCGCGGAGCAGGGCCGGGCGGCGGTCGCGCTGGTGGAGGAGCGGGTCCGGCAGGGGCTGCCGCCGCAGAGCGTGGTGAGCGTGACCGGGCTGCCGATGACCGAGGCCGTCCGACGCGCCCGGGACAGCGGTGTGCTGGAGCGGCTGCCGCTCTTCACGCGCCTGACGCCCACGGGTGTGAGCTGGGACGACGGCCGCACCGTCGAGGCCGATGCGATCCTCTGGGCGACCGGTTTCCGCCCGGCCATCGACCATCTCGCACCGCTGCAATTGCGCGAGCCGGGCGGCGGCATCCGGATGGACGGCACCCGTGCGCTGCGCGATCCCCGGATCCATCTCGTCGGCTACGGACCGTCGGCGAGCACCATCGGCGCCCACCGCGCGGGCCGTGCCGCGGTCGCCGCCGTCCGCCGGCTGCTCACCGCGACCGAACAGCCGGCCGACGGAGCGAGGGAGTGGGCCGGCAGCCTCGCGTCCTAGAGGGTGGGGTGTCGTCGCACGCGCGCCGCGGGGCGGACGGACAGTGGACGCGGAAAGCCCCCGGAAGCCCTGCGGGGAGCCCCCGAGAAGCCTCCCGGGCCGCCCCGCGCAAAGCCCCACCCGCCTTCCCTCGCAAGCACCGTCGGGCGAACAGATGCACCCGGGAGCAACTGTTCGCCGGTGCACATTCTCGAAAAGGGAAGGGCTTCAATTGACTCACGGCAACGGGCGATGATGACGGGGCGCGAGCGGCGGGCTGCAGACCGTTACCACGCCTCCGGTCCAAACCCCTTGCTGGGCCGGGGAGTTGAGTCCCACAACTTCAAGGAGAAGATCCCGATGGACATCCTCACCGCTCTCTTGGCCCACGTCCTGCACCTCGTGGGCTGGCTGGTCTGACAGACCTCATCCCCAAGGCGCCGCTCCTCCCCGTCCCGGGAGGGGCGGCGCCTTCACGTGTGCCGCCGGGCTCGGTCATGCGGGCCCTGGTCCGCCGGGGCCCGTTCCGCCCGGCTACTTCTCCAGCTTCTGCCGGGAGGTCTCCGGCAGCGTCAGATAGACCAGGAACGAGACGAGGCACAGCGCGGCCACGTACCAGGGGAAGAGGTCGGGGTGGCCCGCCTGCTTGAACCAGGTGCCGACGTAGGGGGCCGTGCCGCCGAAGAGGGCGACGGTGAGGGAATAGGGGAACCCGATGCCGGCGGCGCGCACCCGCGCGGGGAACACCTCGGCGTTGACCGCCGCGGCGACGGCGGTGTAGCCGGTGAGCAGCACCATGCCCGCGCACTGCACCAGCAGCAGCGAGACGAACGCGTCGGTGACCAGGTGCAGCAGCGGCACGGCCAGGACGGCGAAGCCCAGGGAGAAGCCGAGCAGCAGGGGTTTGCGGCCGATGCGGTCCGAGAGCAGGCCGCCGAGCGGCTGGAGCAGGGCGAAGAAGACGAGCGAGAGAGTGCCGGCAGTGAGCGAATCGGCCTTGTCGAAGCCCGCATTGACCTGCGCGTAGGTGGGCAGGTAGGTCGTCCACGTGTAGTAGGCGAGGGTGCCGCCCGCGGTGATGCCGCAGATGAGCAGGGACTGGCGGGGGTGGCGGCGCAGCGCCTCGAAGAGGCCGGGGCGGTCGGCCGCCTGCGGTGCGAGGTCCGGGGTGTCCCCCGAGAAGTGGCGGGCCGGGGAGAGGGTCTCCTGGGCGCCGCGGCGGATCCACAGCCCCAGCAGGCTCAGCAGCGCGCCGACGAGGAACGCCACCCGCCAGCCCCACTGCCCCATCTGCTGCTCGGTGAGCAGCCCCGCGAGCAGCGCCGCGGTCCCGGAGGCCAGCAGCTGGCCGACGGTCGTGGACACGTACTGGAAGCTGGAGAACAGTCCGCGCCTGCCGGGTCCCGCCGATTCGACGAGGAAGGTCGTGGAGGCCGCGAACTCGCCGCCCACCGACAGACCCTGCACCAGACGTGCGGTGACCAGGACGAGCGGGGCGAGCAGGCCGGTGGCCTCGTAGGTGGGGGTGAGGGCGACCAGCAGACTGCCGCCGCCCATCAGCAGGATGGTCAGGGTCAGTGCGGACCGCCGGCCGCGGCGGTCGGCGATCGCGCCCAGGAGCAGTCCGCCGACCGGGCGCATGAAGAAGCCGACCGCGAAGACGGCGAAGGTGGAGAGCAGCGGCACCAGGGAGTTGCCCGCGCCCTCGGGGAAGACCTGTCCCGCGAAGTAGACCGCGAGGAAGGAGTACGCGTACCAGTCGTACCACTCGACGGCGTTGCCGATGGAGGCGGCGGCCAGCTGCCGCAGGCGTGACGGCGGGCGGACACCGTTCGGCGCCCGGTCCGCTGCTATGTGTTCGGCACTCGACATGGTCCTCCGCTCCCGGTTCTTCTCCTCGGCCTGCTGCTGGGGCAGGATGAGCCGACAGGTGATCATGTACCGCGGAAGCGGATGGCCGCCAGGGGCTGTGGCGGCCGAAAGGAGATGGCAATGTGCGTGTAGCACTGTTCGTCACCTGCATCAACGATGCGCTCCATCCGCGGACCGGCCGGGCGGTGGTGACGCTGCTGGAGCGGCTGGGGGTGGAGGTCGACTTCCCCGCCGAGCAGAGCTGCTGCGGCCAGCCGCAGTTCAACACCGGATACCGGCATGCGACCGAGCCGCTGGTGCGCCGCTTCGACCGGGCGTTCAGGGACTACGAGTACGTGGTCACCCCGTCCGGCTCGTGTGCGGCGATGGTGCGGGACAACTACCCGCGGATCGGTGCGAAGGCGGCCGCCGAGGGGCGCGGCCGGGGGCTCGCCGACGCGGCGGCGCTCGCGGTGCCCAAGATGTACGAGCTGACCGAGTTCCTGGTGGATGTGCTGAAGGTGGAGGACGTCGGCGCCTCCTACCCCCATACCGTCACCTACCATCCCACCTGCCACGGGCTGCGGATGCTGGGTCTGGGCGACCGGCCGCTGCGGCTGTTGCGGCACGTCAGGGGGCTGCGGCTGCGGGAACTGCCGGGCGCCGAGGAGTGCTGCGGGTTCGGCGGCACCTTCGCGGTGAAGAACCCGGCGGTCTCGGCGGCGATGGGCGACGACAAGGTCCGCCACATCCTCTCCACCGGTGCCGAGGCGGTCTGCACGGTCGACAACTCCTGTCTGCTGCACATCGGCGGCACCCTCGGTCGCCGGGGTGCGGCGGTCCGGCCGGTCCATATCGCCGAGATCCTGGCCAGTACCGAAGGGAGCGTGCAGTGAGCGGTGCCTACCTGGGCATGCCGGCCTTCCCCCGGGCCGCCGCCGTGTCCACCCGTGACACCCGGCTGCGCGCCAACCTCACGCATGCCACCCGCACCATCCGCGACAAGCGCGCCGCGGCCGTCGCCGAGCTGGACGACTGGGCTCAGCTGCGGGCCGCGGGCGCCGCGGTGAAGGACCGTACGCTGCGCCATCTCGACCACTATCTGGAGCAGTTGGAGGCCGCGGTCGTCGCGGCGGGCGGGCAGGTCCACTGGGCGGTCGACGCCGACGAGGCCAACCGGATCGTCACCCGGCTGGTGCGGGAGACCGGCGAGACGGAGGTCGTCAAGGTCAAGTCGATGGCGACGCAGGAGATCGGGCTGAACGAGGCGCTGGCCGAGGCCGGGATCCGCGCGTACGAGACGGACCTGGCCGAGCTGATCGTGCAGCTCGGCCGGGATCTGCCGTCGCACATCCTGGTCCCGGCGATCCACCGCAACCGCTCCGAGATCCGCGACATCTTCCGCCGCGAGATGACCTCCTGGGGCCGCCCGGCGCCGGAGGGGCTGGCCGACTCCCCCGCCGAGCTCGCCGAGGCGGCGCGGCTGCATCTGCGGGAGAAGTTCCTGTCCGCGAAGGTCGGGATCTCGGGGGCCAACTTCATGGTCGCGGAGACCGGCACCCTGGTCGTCGTGGAGTCCGAGGGCAACGGCCGGATGTGCCTGACCCTCCCCGAGACATTGATCTCCGTCGTCGGCATCGAGAAGGTGGTGCCCGACTGGCAGGACCTGGAGGTCTTCCTGCAGCTGCTGCCCCGCTCCTCCACCGCGGAGCGGATGAATCCGTACACCTCCATGTGGACGGGCACCACGGACGGCGACGGGCCGCAGGCCTTCCATCTGGTGCTGCTCGACAACGGGCGCACCGACACCCTTGCCGACACCGTCGGGCGGCAGGCGCTGCGCTGCATCCGCTGCTCGGCCTGTCTGAACGTCTGCCCGGTGTACGAGCGGGCCGGCGGGCATGCGTACGGCTCGCCCTACCCCGGCCCGATCGGCGCCATCCTGACGCCCCAACTTCGGGGAGTGGCAGGTGCGTTGGAGGCGTCGCTGCCGTATGCCTCGTCGCTGTGCGGGGCCTGCTACGAGGTGTGTCCGGTCGCCATCGACATCCCCGAGGTGCTGGTGCATCTGCGGGAGCGGGTGGTGGAGGGCGGGCCGGTGACCCGGGGCGGGACGCGCACCGTCCTGAAGCCTGCCAAGGGGCATGCCGCGGAGCGGGCCGCGATGCGTGCGGCGGGCTGGGCGTTCGACCATCCGGGGGTGCTGCGGGCCGGGATGCGGCTGGCGGCCCGCACCCGCCGGTTGCATCCACGGCGGCTGCCGGGGCCCGGTCGCGCCTGGTCGCGGACGCGTGATCTGCCCGCGGTGCCGGCCGAATCCTTCCGCGACTGGTGGCAGCGCACCCGCGGCGCCTCGCCGGAGCAGCAGGGAGGTGCCGAGTGAGCAGCCGGGACGTGGTGTTGGGGCGGGTACGGCGGGCGCTGGCGGATGTGCCGGCCGGGGAGGGGCCGGGCGGCCGGCCGGTGGCACGGGACTACCGCCGGGTGCACGGGGCCCGGACGACCGGGCAGACCGTCGACCTGCTCGCCGAGAACCTCGCGGACTACCGGGCGGTCGTGCACCGCACCGATGCCGAGGGGCTGCCGGTGCTGATCGGCCGGCTGCTGGCGGCGCGCGGGGCACGGACGCTGCTGGTTCCGCCGGGCCTCGATGCCTCCTGGACGGCCGGCACGGACGTCACCCGCGTCGAGGACCGCGCGTCCGACACACCCCGGGAACTCGACGCCGTGGACAGTGTGCTGACGGGCTGTGCGGTGGCCGTCGCGGAGACCGGCACCCTGATCCTGGATGCGGGCCCCGACCAGGGCAGACGCCGGATCACGCTGGTGCCGGACCATCACCTCTGCGTCGTCCGCGTCCCCGGTCAGGTGGTCGGCTCGGTGCCGGAGGCGCTGCCGCGGGTGGCGCCGGACCGCCCGCTGACCTGGATCTCCGGTCCGTCCGCGACCAGCGACATCGAACTCGACCGGGTGGAGGGGGTGCACGGGCCGCGGACGCTGGAGGTGATTCTGCTGGCTGCGGCGCAGGAAGCGGAGTGAGCCGGGGGCGTTCGTGGCCGCGGAGGGCTGCGACAGGTGTGCGACCCCGTTGTCAGTGGGGATTCCTACACTGATCGGGATGCCTTTCGCACACGCGGTGCGGGGGTGCGCGCCCGGGGGGGGAGGGAGCAGATGGTGCTGCGGCAGGGCTTACCACCACGGCGTTCCGGCGCGGCGGGTCGCTCACCCGCACCGGAGCCCACTCCTCCGTCCGCTGCCACGCCCCGCTCCGGTGCCGCTCCCCCGGACTCCGCCCCCGCGCGGCTGCTGACGTGGCTGGGGCGCCTCGGCGTCCCGGCCGCCGCGTTCGCCGTGTTCCAGGCGCTGCTGGGGATCCTGCCGCAGAACCTCGCGGGCGAGGCGGCGCGTTACTGCGTGGCGGCAACGGCCGGGATCGGCGTGGGTGCGGTGGTGTGGCTGGCGGCGGTCCTGCTGCGGACGCGCGCCGCAGCCTCAGGCGCCGTCGCCGCGCCGCCCTCCGCTCCCGCGCCCCCGCCCGCCGGGTCGCTTCCCGAGCTGACGGACGGCACCTACCAGGCGCTGCGGCGCGGCCTCTCGGTGATCGAAGTGGCCGGGCGCGGCCCGCTCATCGGCTGGCCGCACTCCCTCGCCGAGAGTGATCCGCCGGTGCACCCGACGGCGTTCGGTACGGCGTACGGGCTGCATCTGCTGCTCGACATCGCGCCGTACGACGGCCGCATACGGGCGGGGCAGGTGGCCGAGACGCTGTGGCGGCTGCGGCTTCCCGGCGGCGGCTGGGCCGCCCGCTCCCAGGGCAGCGGGGCGCGGCCCGAGGTGTCCGCGATCGTGCTGGGTGCGCTGGCGCGGGCCGGTGCCGATCCGCGGCTGCTGGAGGCCGAAATACGTTCCTGCGAGGTGTTGTGGGACCCCCACCATGACGCATCGGGGCTGGCGAACACCTATGTGGTGACGAACGTGCTGCGCGGGCTGCTGCGGGCGGCGCCCGGCTCCACCGCGCTGGACGGACTGCGCGAGGTGCTGGTCAACGGCGCCACCGCCGACCCGGCGCGCGGCAACCACCGCTGCTGGGGCGCGGCGCTGGCCACCGGCCGCGGCAACCCGGCCCCTTCCGCGGCGCACACCGCGCGGGCGGTGGTGGCGCTGGACCGGGCCGCCCGGGTGCTGGGCGAGGACGCGCGGCAGCGCACGGTGCGCGAGGAGGGGCTGCGCTGGCTGCTGGCCGGCCCGGCGACACCGACGGGTGGCGTGAGCGACCTGCAGAACTGCCAGGAGGAGGTGCGACGGCCGGACCAGGAGGATCCGCTGCATCAAGAGCTGCTGTCGGTACGGCACTTCGCGGCCGCATGGGTGGCCCGTGCGCTGATGACGGACGGCGCCCGCAAGGTCGCGGCCGAGGACGCGGGGCCGGCGGCATGGGAGGCACAACTGACCACTGCCGTGACGCGGGTGCACGGCATGCAGCGGGGCGGGGTGTGGCGGTGGGACGACGGGCCCATGGGGCACCCGGTGTGGATGGCCTACCAGGGACTTTCGGTGCTGCGGCGGCACGCGTTGATGGTCTATCGGCCCTGAGGCGGGGTGGGTTGCGGGGGGGGCGGGGGCGGAGGCGCGGGGGCGTGGTGCCGTTCGCGACCCGGCACGGGGCGGGGCGCGGGGCGGCGCGGGGCGCGGCGCGGGGCGGGGCGCGGCGGGGCAAGAGGGCTGGCCGGTCACACGGGCCGGCTGGGCACGGGGGGACACAGGGAGAACGGGGGCGGACAGTCGGGGGCGGCAGAGGGGAGTCAGGCTCATGCAGGTCGAGGAAGCCCGGCGGCTGCTGGCGGAACGGCTGGGCGGCGGGCCGGAGCCGCCGTCGCCCGAGTCGGCACGCGCGGTGACCGCCCAACTGGCCCACCCGGACACGCTCGGTCCCCTGGTGCGGCGATTATCCGCCGGCGATCTGGACCTGGCGGAGTGCACCCGGCTCTCGTACCGCCATGTGCTGGGCTTCGACAAGCTGTTGTTGCTGGCCGGTGCGCCGCGGTTCATGCTGCGGGTCCACTTCTGGCACGGCGGGACCGGCGCGGCGCCCGAGGACATCCACAACCACCGGTGCGCGATCGCCTCGGCGGTGGTGCGCGGCCACGTCCGGATGGAGTGCTACGAACCGGCCGCGAACGGCGTGCCCGCGACCGCCTACCGGGAGACCATCGACGGCCCCGGGGGCGCCTGGCGGCTGCGGCGGGTCGGGGACGCCCGGATCCGGCTGATCTGCGCGGAGCGGTACGGCGCAGGGCGGAGCTACGGCCTGGCCGCCCGCACCCTGCACCGCGTGGTGAGCGAGGAGCCGACGGTGACGCTGTTCCTGGAGACCGCCCCTCAGCGCTCGGTGACCGATGTCTACGTCAGGCACCGCAGTGATGTGGCAGACAGCGGCGGCCTCACGGACAGCAGTGGCGTCAGCGGCCCCGGCGCCGGGCGCGGCGGCACCACCACGGACGGCGGCTCCGCCACGCACGACGACGGCAACCGGATCGGCGACGGCAACGGGACGGGCGACGGGGACCGGGCCGTCACCGAGCGCCGGACCGGCGACGAGGACCGGATCGACGCCCGCCACCGGACCGGCGCCGGCAACCGGATGGACCCCCGCGACCGGCCCGGCGGCCCGCTCAGGACCGGCGGCGCCGAGCGGGCGGATCCGCCGCCCAAGACTCCGCTGCCACCGGCCGCCTACCTCGCCGAACTCGATTCTCTGGCAGGCTCTTTGGGCTACTGAACGGGGGTGGCGCCAGGCGCCCGTAGCGGGCCGTCATGGCATGGAGCCCGACGGCGTCCAGCCGGCCGCCGAGCGCCTGGCGGATCACCTCCAGGTTGTAGGCGTCCACCCCGATCCCGGCCAGCTCGGCGGGCCGTGCCCAGCGATGGGCCTGGTCGGCGCTGGGCAGTACGACATCCAGCGTCAGAGGGCGGACGAGGAAGTTCTCCTGATGGTTGTGGACGCGGCGCCCCTGGTAGTCGCTCGGGAAGCTGGAGGATCCGGTGTGCACGACGATGGTGCCGAGGATGCCGGTCTCCTCCTTCAACTCCCGCAGGGCGCCGCTCGCGGCGGACTCCCCGCGATCGAGCTTCCCGCACGGCACGCCCCACGCGCCGGGCAGAAAACGCTCACGGTAGCTACGGCGCACGATCAGCACACGGCCGTCGTGCACCACCACCGCCGCGGCCAGATAAGTGTCGGCTGCAATCTGGTTCATCGGACATCTCGCAATCCGAAGAGACGGGCACAGGCCCGTGGCGGAGGTCCACCGTACCGGCGGAGTCCCGGCGAAGGACCGGTTCCGGGGGAGCGCGCCGGAGCACCGTACGGCGCCCCCTGCCCCGTCACCACCGCGGCGGCCTCCGGCGTCTGGTGGTGACAACACCAGGCTCAGCACACACTCCCGTCACCGCGCCGCGCCGTCAGACTGATCGTCATGAACCCACGCACGACCTTGATCACCGGTGCCACCCAGGGCCTGGGCCGCGGCCTCGCGCTCGATCTCGCGGCCCGTGGCGGCACCGTCCTGCTGCACGGCCGTGACCGCACCCGTCTCGACAGGGTGGCGGACGAGGTGCGGGCCGCCGCGCCCCGGTCCACCGTCCGCACCTACCTCGCCGACCTGGCCGACCTCGACCAGGTGCATGCGATGGCCGCCCGGATCCGTGCGGCGGAACCCCGGCTCGACGGCTTGATCAACAACGCCGTCGCGGGCGGCGGCGCCGAGCCGCACACCCGCGAACTGAGCTACCAGGGCCATGAGTTGCGCTTCGCCGTGAACCATCTCGCGCCGTACGCCCTCACCCGCGATCTGCTGCCCCTGCTGACCGCCTCGGCGCCCTCCCGCGTGATCAATGTCGCCTCGATGGGGCAGGAGGCCATCGACTTCGACAACGTGATGCTGGAGCGGGACTACGAGGGGCTGCGCGCCTACTGCCGGAGCAAGCTCGCGCTGATCATGGCGACCTTCCACCTCGCCGCCGAGCTGGCGGGCACCGGCGTCACGGTGAACACGCTCCATCCGGCCCACCTGATGGACACCCACGGAGTGCGGGAGTACGGCCTGACGCCGGTCACCGACGTCGAGGAAGGAGTCCGCCCGACCGTCCGGCTGCTCCTCGACCCGGACCTCGCCGACACCACGGGCCGCTACTTCGACCAGTTCACCGAGGCGCGGGCCCACGACCAGGCCTACGACACCGAGGCCCGGGAACGTCTGATGACGCTGACCGACGCCCTCGTCGAGCGGGACTGAAGGACGGGAGGGCCAGGTGTCCCTGGCCCTGGAGGGTGTCCCTGGCCTTGGTAGGCACCGGGTGCGTACCAAGATCAGAGGTCTGGGCAGCCTTCTCGCCCGCTCGCAGACTCTCCGTTGGCGCCGTCCGGCGAACCACAGAGAGGAACGCAGCGCATGAACCACCACCAGATCTCCCCCTCCTCCCCCTCTCCCTCCCCCTCTTGGAAGGCCGGCTGGGCCGCGGCCGTCCAGCGCCCCAGTGAGGGTTTCCACAAGAACTGGGCGCTGGACGGGTTCGCGGACCAGACCGTGCGCCAGGTCGTGCGGGTCACCGGCTCCGGCACCTCGGCCCGCATCAAGCTCTCCCACCGCTACGGGACCGCCCCGCTGGAGGTGGCGGGCGCCACGATCGCCCGTACGGACCACGACGCGGCCGAGCGGGCCGGCACGGTGCGCCGGCTCACCTTCGGCGGGGCCGACGGGGTGCGGATCCCGGCCGGCGGTGAGGTGTACAGCGATGCCGCGGAGGTGAGCGTGGCACCGTTCGCGTCGCTGACGGTGTCGCTGTACTTCGCCCGGCCGACCGGCCCCGCCTCCTTCCACGCCCAGGCGTACGCCACCGCCTACCGGGCCGCGGGCGACCAACTCGCGGCGGCCGACCCGGCGGTGTTCGGCGAGACCACGGTGTCCTGGTACTACCTTGCCGCCGTGGAACTGGCGGACGGCGGCCCGTCGCGTGCCGACACCGTGGTGGTCTTCGGCGACTCCCTCACGGACGGGTTCGCTTCGACCGTCGACGGCAACCGCCGCTACTCGGACGCGCTGGCCGAGCGACTGGCCGGCCGGGGCACCCCGCGTCCCGTGCTCAACCAGGGCATCGGGGGGAATCTGCTGCTCGCCGACTCGGCGTGGTTCGGCGAGCGGGCCACTGCCCGCTTCCGCCGCGATGTGCTCGACCAGCCGGGCGTGCGCTCGGTGGTGGTGCTGGTGGGCCTCAACGACATCGGCTTCAGTGAGGTCGAGCTGCCGACGTACCGGCCCAATCCGGATCGGACCGCCGCGGAACTCATCGCCGGCTACCGGGAGTTGATCGGTATGGCGGGCGCGGCGGGGGTGCGGGTCACAGGAGGGACGATCCTGCCGTTCAAGGGGGCGGAGTACCACACGCCGGCGGCCGAGGCGAAGCGCCGCGAGGTCAACGACTGGATACGCGCCTCGGGCGAGTTCGACGCGGTGGCCGACTTCGCCGCGGCGCTGGCCGATCCGGCGGACCCGGACGCGCTCGCTCCCGCCTATGACGGCGGCGACCACAAGCACCCCAATGATGCGGGCTACCGGATCATGGCCGAGGCCGTCGACATCGCCGCGCTCTGACGCCCGTCGGCCCGGCGCTGACGGAGTCCGGCGTCGGCGGCCAGGGTCCGGCGACCGAGGCACGGGGCAGCGGAGCCCAGGCGCCCCGTCCGCCGCCACCTCAGCTGCCGGGCGCGGCACCGCTTCCGTCCGGCAGGCGCTCGACGACCCGGAAGCGTTCGAGCACCACCGGGGTGTCGTCGTCGACGCTGAAGTCCGCATCCCCGAGTTCCCTGCGCAGGTCCGGGCCGTGCCAGAAGGTCTCGTGGTCGGCCCGCCAGGCGGCCACGGTGGTGTGGCCCTCGCCCTCGGCCCGCGCATGTGCCGGGTCGACCTCCGCCAGGCGCACCACCCGCACGCCGGTCACCTCGATCACGGCCACCGGCCGGTCGGCGGAGTCGGGCAGGACCGCGCGCCGGCCGGCCCTCGGCAGCGGTTCGCCGCCGCGCTCGTACTCGGTCAGCAGGCTCGTCGTGGTGGTCTTGGCGCCGCAGAGCACCGCGGAGACCAGCCGGTCCCGCAGCGGACCGGGGAAGCCGAGGGTGAACTGCGGGAGGTCCGAGTGTTCCTGAGGCCTGGTCATGCCGTGCAGCGTAGGCGCTACGGGCGGGGTGCGGGGGTGGTCTCGCGGGCCGTGCGGGCGGTGTGCAGGGCCCAGCCGATCAGCGGGAGCTGGCCGGGCAGCCGCGCGTAGGCCACGGCCTTGAGCGGGGCCGGGCGGTGGCGCCAGTCGTGGGCCATCTTGAGGTTGGCCGGGAAGACCGCGACGAAGAGGCCGGCCGCGGCCAGCGCACCGGCCCGGCGGGTGCGCGGCAGGGCGACGGCGGCGGCGACGGCGAGTTCGGCGACGCCGCTCGCGTAGGTCCAGGTGCGGGCGCTGCCGGGCAGGTGCCGGGGCACGAGCGCGTCGAACGGCTTCGGGGCGAGGAAGTGGAGGGTCCCCATCCCCGCCAGCAGACGGGCCAGGGCGCGGGCGGAACGGTCGTCAGCTGTCACGAAGGCCTCCCGGGTCGGACGGAGCGAGGACGGAAGGGACGGCGACGGCCGGCCGGGCCGCCGGGAAGTGGGTGCGGCGGCCACCCCGACCATTGAACTGGCCGCCGCGACTCCGACCTTACCCGCGGGTCACTTACGGGGCCATGGCTTGATCGTCCGCCGGGGTGAGGTGTGCGTCACGCCGTACCAGCGCCGCGTAGCGCCCGTCGGCGGCGAGCAGCTCGTCGTGGGTGCCGCGTTCGGCGATCCGGCCGGCGTCCAGCACCACGATCTGGTCGGCGTCGCGGACCGTGGAGAGGCGGTGCGCGATCGTCAGGGTGGTGCGGCCCGCGGAGAGCTCGTCGATGGCCTGCTGGACGGCGTGTTCGGTGCGGGTGTCCAGGGCGCTGGTCGCTTCGTCCAGGACCAGGACGGGCGGGTCGCGCAGGATGGTGCGGGCGATGGCGAGGCGCTGTTTCTCGCCGCCGGAGAAGCGGTAGCCGCGCTCGCCGACGAGGGTGTCGTAGCCGTCGGGCAGGGCGGCGATGTGGTCGTGGATCTGGGCGGCCCTGGCGGCGCGGGCGATCTCCTCGTCGGTGGCGTCGGGCTTGGCGAAGCGCAGGTTGTCGGCGACCGAGGCGTGGAAGAGGTAGGTCTCCTGGGAGACCACGCCGACCGAGCGGGCGAGGGTGTCGAAGTCGAGGTCGCGGACGTCGGTGCCGTCGAGGGTGACCCGGCCGCCGGTCACGTCGTAGAGCCGCGGCACGAGGTGGCTCAGGGTGCTCTTGCCGCTGCCGGTCGGTCCGACGACGGCAAGGCTGGCGCCGGCCGGGACGGTCAGGTCGATGCCGTCGAGGGTGGGGGCGGCCTCGGGGTCGTAGCAGAACCGGACGTTCTCGAAGCGGATCTCGCCGCGCGGCGCCGGGATACGGACCGGCTCGGCGGGCTCGGTGATGGCGACCGGCAGATCGAGGTACTCGAAGATGCGCTGGAAGAGCGCGAGCGAGGTCTGCATCTGCACGCCGGTGGACAGCAGCGAGACGGTCGGCCGCAGCAGGCCCTGCTGGAGGGAGACGAAGGCGACCAGGGTGCCGAGGGAGAAGGCCGGGCCGCCGAACTGGAGGACCATGCCCGCCGCCCAGTAGATCAGGGCGGGCATGGCGGCCATCACGATCCCGATGGTGGCCATCCGCCAGCGGCCGGCCATGTTGGCGCGGACCTCCAGGTCGACCAGGCGCTCGGACTCGCCGGCGAAGCTCTCGGTGAGGGAGTCGGCGCGGCCCATCGTGCGGCCGAGCAGGATGCCGCTGACCGAGAGGGATTCGGTGACCATCGCGGACATCGCGGCCATCTGCTTCTGCCGCTGGGTGGTGATCTTCTTGCGTTCGTTGCCGACCCGGCGGCTGATCCAGACGAAGAGCGGGAGCAGCAGCAGCGAGACGACGGTCAGCCGCCAGTCGAGGGCGAGCATGGCGCAGACGGTGGCGATGACGGAGGTCAGGTTGGAGACCAGGGAGGTGGCGGTGGAGGTGACCGTCGCCTGCATCCCCCCGATGTCGTTGGCGATCCGGGACTGGACCTCGCCCGTGCGGGTGCGGGTGAAGAACGCCAGCGGCATCCGCTGGAGTTTGGCGTAGACCGCGGTGCGCAGGTCGTGCATGACGCGCTGGCCGACGGTGGTGGACAGCAGGGTCTGCAGGACGCCGAAGACGCTGGTGGTGATCGCGGTGACGATCATGCCGAGGGCGAGCAGGGTCAGCAGCCCGGTGCGCCGGCCGGGTATCGCCACGTCCAGGATCTCGCGGAGGAGAAAGGGGGAGGCGACCGAGACCAGCGAGGAGGCGCCGACGAGCAGGCCCACGAGGGCGAGCCGGGCGCGGTAGGGACGGAAGAGGGCGAGGATCCGCCGCAGCTGGACCGGCTTGGCCGGGTCCTTGGGCGGTGGGGTCCACTGGGGTTCGTCGCTGCGCATGGGCTCCTTCGAAGGACGTACGGATTCACGGGTCGGAAACCACCGACGCGGGCGGACTCGGGGCGAGCATCGTGGAGCTTAGCTCATTGTTACCTATGCTCACAATGAACGAAGTCCTGTCATCCGCTATCCTCGCGCCATGCCCTCCCCCGAGCCGACGGTCAGCACCACCCACCTCGCCGAGCAGCTGGTACGGCTGACCCGCCGGGTGCACCGCGCCCAGAAACACCACCTGGAGCACCTGGACATCGCCTTCACCCCCGCGCAGTCGCGGCTGTTGCGGATCGTCGACCACCACCGCGACACCCCGCCGCGGATGGCCGACCTCGCCGAACGGCTGGAGGTCGTCCCCCGGGCGGTGACCACCCTGGTCGACGCGCTGGAGGCGCACGGCGCGGTGCGGCGGGTACCCGATCCGGCCAACCGCCGGGTGGTCCGGATCGAGCTGACCGATGCCGGCCGTTCCACACTGCGCGCGTTGCGCAGCGCGCGGCGGGCCGCGGCGGAGGAGATCCTGGCCCCCCTGACCGCCGATCAGCGCGAGGTGCTCGGCGACCTGCTGACCACCCTGGTCGACGGGCCGGACCGACCGCATTGAGCTGACGCGGAGTCAACCGGAGGAGAGCCGCCATGCCCCTGCTGGAGCCGGATCCCCGGGCCCTGCGCCCCACCACCGCGGCGCGCCCCGTCCACGACCGGGTGGCCGACCACCGGGCCACGGGCACCCCCGAGCCGCTGCGCGGCGAGCTGATCGCACTGCTCGGCCCGGACAAGGTGCTCCACAAGGTCTCCGACCTGGTCCGCTACGCCTCCGACGCCAGCCCGTACCGCTTCGTCCCGCAGGTCGTGGTCGTCGCCGAGGACGTCGACGACATCTCCGCGGTCTTCTCCTACGCGCACGGCAAGGGCCGCAACGTCGTCTTCCGGGCCGCGGGGACCTCCCTCAACGGCCAGGCGCAGGGCGAGGACATCCTCGTCGACGTCCGCCGCCACTGGAGCGGGGTCCAGGTGCTCGACAACGGCGCCCGCGCCCGGATCCGGCCCGGCACCACCGTGCTGCGCGCGAACACCACCCTGGCCCGGTACGGCCGGCTGCTCGGGCCCGACCCGGCCAGCGCCGTCGCCTGCACCCTGGGCGGGGTGGTCGCCAACAACGCCTCCGGGATGACGGCCGGCACCACCCGCAACTCCTACCGGACACTGGCCTCGGTCACCCTCGTCCTGCCGTCGGGCACGATCGTGGACACCGCGCAGCCGGACGCCGACACCGAACTGGCGCGGGCCGAGCCGGCGCTGTGCGCGGGCCTGCTGGCGCTCAAGGCGGAGATCGAGGCGGACGCGGAGCTGGTGGCCCGCATCCGCGCCAAGTACCGGATCAAGAACACCAACGGCTACCGCCTGGACGCCTTCCTGGACGGCGCGACACCGGTGGAGATCCTGCGCGGCCTGGCGGTCGGCTCGCAGGGCACCCTCGGCTTCATCGCCGAGACGGTCTTCGACACCCTGCCGCTGGATCGCCACACCTCCAGCGCGCTGCTGTTCTTCCCGTCGCTGAGTGCCGCGGCCGCGGCCGTCCCGCGGTTCAACGCGGCGGGGGCGCGGGCCGTGGAGCTGATGGACGGCAATACGCTGCGGGCCTCGGTGAGCGTGGCGGGGGTCCCGGCCGACTGGGCGGCCCTGCCCAAGGAGACGGCCGCGCTGCTGGTGGAGTTCCGGGCGCCCGACGAGGCCGCCCAGGAGACGTACGAACGGGCCGCGGCCCAGGTACTGACGGAACGGGAACTGGTCGCCCCGGTCGCGTCCGTCAGCAACGCCTTCACCCGGGACCCGGCGGTCATCGGCGGCTACTGGAAGGCCCGCAAGGCGTTCGTGACCGCGGTGGGCGGCAGCCGGCCGTCCGGTACGACACTGATCACCGAGGACTTCGCGGTACCGCCGGAGCGCCTCGCCGAGGCCTGCACGGCGTTGCTGGAGCTACAGGAACGGCACGGCTTCGACGCGGCCGTCGCCGGCCACGCCGCCCACGGCAACCTGCACTTCCTGCTCGCCTTCGACGCGGCGGACCCGGCGGACGTGGCGCGCTACGCCGCCTTCATGGACGCGTTCTGCCGGCTGGCCGTCCGGCGCTTCGACGGCTCGCTGAAGGCGGAGCACGCCACCGGCCGCAACATGGCCCCGTTCCTGGAACTCGAATGGGGCCCGCGGGCAACGGAGTTGATGTGGCGGATCAAGGAGACCGTGGACCCGCACGGCATCCTCGCCCCGCGCGTCCTGCTCGACCGCGATCCGCGGGCGCATCTGCGCGGGCTGAAGACCATCCCGCTGACCGAGGCCCCCGCCGACCCGTGCATCGAGTGCGGCTTCTGCGAGCCGGCCTGCCCCAGCGGGGACCTGACCACCACGCCCCGCCAACGGATCGTGCTGCGCCGTGAGATGCAGCGCCAGCCGGCGGGTTCCCCCGTCACCGCCGCACTGCTCGACGCGTACGGCTATGACGCGGTGGACACCTGCGCCGGCGACTCCGTCTGCCAACTGGCCTGCCCGGTGGGGATCGACACCGGCGCGCTGATGAAGGACCTCCGGCACCGGCGCCACTCCCCGCGCGAGGAGTGGGCGGCCGCGCGGTCCGCCCGGCAGTTCGGGGCCGTCGAGAAGGCGGCACGGCTGGCGGTGGCCGCCGCCGACCGGATCGGCGACCGGCTGACGGGAGCCCTGACCCGGGCCGCCCGCAAGGCCGTAGGCCCCGAGCTGGTGCCCGAGTGGCTCCCGCGGATCCCCGGCCCGGCGGCCAGGGCGCTGCCCGCGACACGGCGGGCGGGAGCGGCCGCGGTCTACTACCCGGCGTGTGTGAACCGGATCTTCGGCGGACCCGCGGGGCATCGGGGGCCGTCGCTGCCGGAGGCGGTGGTGGCGGTGTCACGGCGGGCGGGACGGCCGGTGTGGATCCCGCCGGATGTGACCGGTACCTGCTGTGCCACCATCTGGCACTCCAAGGGCTACGAGCGCGGCAACACGGTGATGGCCAACCGCATCGTCGAGGCGGCCTGGGGGTGGACGGCCGGCGGCAGTCTGCCGCTGGTGGTGGACGCGTCCTCGTGCGCCCTGGGACTCGCCCGGGAGGTCGTGCCGTACCTGACGCCCGGCAATGCCGCGCTGCACGCCGAACTGACCGTCGTCGACTCGGTCGTCTGGGCCGCCGAGGAGCTGCTGCCGCGCCTGGAGACGGTGCGCACGGTCGGCTCTGCGGTGCTCCATCCCACCTGTTCCCTGCAGCACTTGGGGGCGGAGGCGCAGCTGCGCCGGGTCGCCGAGGCATGTGCGCGGGAGGTGGTGGTGCCGGACGACGCGGGCTGCTGCGCCTTCGCCGGCGACCGGGGGATGCTGCACAAGGAGCTCACGGAGTCGGCCACCGCGAAAGAGGCGGCCGAGGTGACCGCGCGGCACTTCGACGCGCACCTGTCGTCGAACCGGATGTGCGAGATCGGGATGGACCATGCGACGGGGGGCCGGGGCTACCACTCGGTCCTCCTCGCGTTGGAGCAGGCCACCCGCCCGGCTCCCTAGTGCTGTGACCGCATGGGTTCGCCGGCTTCTGAGGGGCGTGGCGGCCGTTGGACGTGCAGGAGGGACACGGGGCCACTGCGAAACCCGTTGGACGCATCCTCGACGCCCCACGACGATGCGCACTGTGACAGACAGAGCCAGGCTCCGGCCCCCAGTCCCCGCCAGCCCGAAGACAGTGCGTTTCGTCGAGTTGTCGACCACGGCCATGACGGCCCTGCTGGACGACGACCTTGCTCGAGCCAGTGCCGAAGCAGGAGTCGCTCTCACCGAGTATTTCCTTACGGACCGGGCGAAATGGGTGTGGCGGTATCGGGTCCATCAGTTGGCCTCGGACCCGGGTTGCGCGGGGTGGCTCACGAACGCCGTGGTAGCCGAGCCGGAAAGTGCCGTCGTGGGTTATGCCGGGTTCCACGGGCCGCCGGATGAGGCAGGCATGGTGGAAATGGGTTACTCCGTGGCCCCCGGCTACCGTCGCCGGGGGTACGCCAGGGCGATTTTGACCGAGTTGGCGCACCGAGCCGTTGCCGAACCTCGGGTCAGGACCGCGCGGGTGACGATCAGTCCTGACAACGCCGCGTCCCTGGCGACGATTTCCGGGTTCGGCTTCGTGGAGGTCGGAGAGCAATGGGACGAGGAGGACGGCCTCGAACTCGTATTTGAAGCCCCTGCCTGATCGCGCTGCTGCCGAGAGCGGTCCGCCTCCCCGGCGAATGCCTTTCTCCCTGCGGACGCGGTCACGTGCGCGGGGTTCGGCGGCCAGGACGTCTCGGTGGCGGGCGTTGGCGTTGCGCCGGCGGAGGCCGGCGTGCGGGGCCCGGGCCTGCACGGCGTGGTGGGGGTGGTGGGAGTGGGCGATGGTGAACGCCGCAGGGGTCCGAAGCGGGCCTCGAGCGGGTTGACCCAGGATGCGTAGGCCGGGGTGAAGCCCAGCCCGACCTTGTGTGTCCCTGCCCAGCGGCGGATGCCGGCGCCTGGTCTGCGCACACGAACGGGCTCCGCCACCGCACTTCCAGCGGTCGGAACGGACGTCACCACCGTGCCACCGCCACGACCACCAACCCGGCGAACCTGTGCGGTCACGGCACCAGCCGCCCTTCCGCGCCCAACGCCGCGCCCGCCGGCCGGGAAGGCCCCGCCCGGCGGGTGCGGACACCCGGCCGTCAGCGCGTGACGTGCAGCGCCACCGCTCCCTTGGCCGGGACCGAGAGCTGCGCCTTCCCGTCGTTGCCGACGGTGACGGTGTGGCCGTCGCAGGAGGACGGCGCGGCCGCGACGACATTGCAGTACGTGCCGGCGGGCAGCGAGGTCGCAAAGGTCCGGTGCAGCTCGGCGTCGCCGTTGTTGAGGGCCACGAACCCCTTGCCGCCCCGGCCGAACGCGAGGGCGGAGCCCCCGTCGTCCCACCAGTCCGTCAGCTCGGCCGAGCCCACGGCGTTGCGGAACCCGACCATCCCGGTGATCGCTCGCTTGGCGTGTTCGTTGGTCCAGCCGCCGCTGCCTGCGGGCGGTCCGGCGTCCTTGTCGGACCACTCGTAACCGGAGTAGACGTTCGGCGAGCCGTAGGGCGAGGCCAGCATGAAGACGTTGGCGAGGGTGTAGGCGGCGCCGTCCTTGTAGGTCAGCGTGGAGCCGTTGCGCTCGGTGTCCCAGTTGTCGACGAAGGTGCGGGCCTTGTCACTGCCGAGCTTCCCGTCCGCGACGGACTTCAGCTGGGCGAGGTTGCCGCTCTGGAAGGCGCTCTTGAGGTGGGTGCCGTAGCGGAACTCGTCGACGTCGCCGACGCCGGTGTACTCCTCGGGCTGCACCGCCTCACCGGTGCCGTGGATGACCTCCTGCACCCAGTAGCCCGGGTCGCGCATCTTGCCCTTGATGGCGGCGAGGTCGGTGGCGGAGATGTGCTTGGCGGCGTCCACCCGGAAGCCGTCCACGCCCAGCGACCGCAGGTCGTCGAGGTAGTGGGCGATCGTGGTGCGGACGTGGTCGCTGCCGGTGTCGATGTCGGCGAGCCCGACGAGTTCGCAGTTCTGGACCTCGTCGCGGTTGGTGTAGTCGGAGATGCTCTTCCGGCAGCCGTGGAAGTCCTTGTCCTCGTAGGAGCCGGGGTAGCGGTACTTGCTGTACCGGGTGCCGCCGGTGCCCGTACCGGATCCGGCCGCCATGTGGTTGATGACGGCGTCGGCGATGACCTTGACGCCCGCGCCGTGGCAGGCGCTGACCATCGAGGAGAACGCGCTCCGGCCGCCCAGCCGCCCCGCGATCTTGTAGCTGACGGGCTGGTACGAGGTCCACCACTGGCCGCCCTCGATGTGCTCGGAGGCGGGCGAGACCTCGACATAGCCGTAGCCGGCCGGGCCGAGCTGCTCGCTGCAGGCCTTGGCGACATCCGCGTACTTCCACTCGAAGAGCGTGGCGGTGACGGTCTTTTCGCCGGGCGGGGCGGCTTGCGAGGACCACGGCGCGTAGGCGGCGAGGCCGGCCGCTGCCAGAACTCCGGCCAGCGCGCCGCCCAGCACACGGGAACGTTGCTGCATTGTGCGCTCCTTGTTCATGGGGCACGGCAGGACGCACCGCGCCCACGAGTGCAGCCACGCGCCAGGCTGCCATGGGGGGATTCGCCTCGGAGCCTGCCGTTTACCGCGCGGACACGTCAAGGCTTTCCGCAAGGCTTTTCAGCGACTTGCGAAAGACATCGGCGGCGGCAGCCCCGGTGTTGCCCCGAGCCGTCCGGTAGTGCGGCAAAGAGTCCAAGAATGCCGCATCAAGAGTCCAATCGGCCCTCTTGTGCCCCAGGCCGTCGGCCGACAGGGTCCTGACCGAGGTTCACGTATGCCCCGGCACACCACCGCTCCCCTGGAGGACCGATGAACGAGGCACCTTCGCAGAACCACGACCCCAACGAGGCGGGCCCGAGCCGTCGTTCGGTCCTGTGGACCGCCGGAGCGGCGGGCGCCGGACTGGGGCTCGGCGGCCTGGCCCCCGGGCAGGCCGCGGCCGCCGCACCCGCGTCGGCGGCCTCCGCGGCGGCTGCCGACGCGTCCCCCGGCACCCGGGACAGGACCATGATCGGGGTGCCGTTCGAGCGGCGCAGCACCGTACGCGTCGGCATCATCGGGCTGGGCAACCGCGGCGGCAGCATGATCGACCTCTTTCTCGCGATGCCGGGCGTCCGCGTCGTCGCGCTGTGCGATCCGGTGAAGGACAAGACCGCCAAGGCCGCCAAGAAGGTCACCGCCGCGGGGCAGCCCGCGCCCGCCGTCTACACCAACGGCGACCACGACTTCGAAAACCTCTGCAAGCGCGGCGACATCGACTTCGTCTACGCGGCCACGCCGTGGGACTGGCACTTCGAGATGGCGAAGACGGCGATGCTCAACGGCAAGCACGTGGGCGTGGAATGCCCCCTCGCGCTGCGCCTGGACCAGCTGTGGGAGCTGGTCCACCTCTCCGAGCGCACCCGCAGACACTGTATGCAGCTGGAGAACTGCTGCTACGGCAGGAACGAGATGCGGGTGCTGCGGATGGCGCATGCGGGCCTGTTCGGCGAGCTGCTGCACGGCGCCGGTGCGTACATCCACGACCTGCGCGGCCTGATGTTCGACCCCACGTACTACGAGGGGCCCTGGCGGCGGCTGTGGCACACCCGGCTGCGCGGTGACCTGTACCCCAACCACGGTTTCGGCCCGGTCGCCAACTACATGGACCTCAACCGCGGGGACCGCGCCGTGCGCATCTCCAGCGTCGGCACCCCGGCCCTCGGGCTGGCCGCGTACCGCAAGGAGCACATGCCGGCCGGCGACCCCAGCTGGAAGGAGTCGTACATCGGGAGCGACCGGACGATCAGCCTCGTGCAGACCGCCAAGGGGCGGGTGATCCGGCTGGAGCACGATGTCTCCACCCCGCACCCCTACAGCCGGATCAACAGCCTCGGCGGCACCAAGGGCCTCTTCGAGGACTACCCCGAGCGGATCTATCTGGAGCCGGACCAGCACAACGACGAGTGGGGCGACTTCGCCAAGTACGCGGAGTGGGACCACTGGCTCTGGAAGGAGCACGCCAATCCGCCCGGCGGGCACGGCGGCATGGACTACATGCTGGTCTTCCGGCTGATGCAGTGCATGCGGCTCGGCCTCGTACCGGACTTCGACGTCTATGACGCGGCGACCTGGACCGCGCCGGTGGCGCTGAGCGACCTCTCCCTCAAGGCGAACGGCGCCCCGCAGGAGATTCCCGACTTCACCCGCGGACTGTGGAAGAAGGCGCGGCCGGGGATGGATTCGGCCAAGCCGGAGGAGTGAGGGACGGGGACGGGCCGGGCGCCCTGCGGCGGTGCGGGCCCGGCGGGCGGCGGTGCGCCGGCCGGGCCCGTCGCCCGTCGCTCAGGTGTCGCGGGCGGTGACGGAGGCGGCGCCGCCCGGCTCGGCCGTCGCCTCCCGCGGCTCCGCCGGGACCGGCTCCGCCCGCTGTGCGCCCCGCTCCTGCCGGTCGCCCGCCCGGTCGGACGGCGCGGCGCCCGGCAACTCGCCGTTCAGGACCTGCTTCGCGGTCACCCGGTCCAGTGCGCCCTCCCAGCGGGAGACCGCGAAGACCGCGACACAGTTGCCGAGCAGGTTGGTCGCCACCCGCATCGAGTCCATGATCCGGTCGACGCCGAGCAGCAGGGCGACCGCGCCGGCCGGGATGACGCCCAGCGCCGAGGCCGTCGCGGACAGCGCGAGGAACGCCGAACCCGGCACGCCCGCCATGCCCTTGCTGGTCAGCATCAGGACCAGGACCACGGTGATCTGCTGGCCGAGCGAGAGATCGACGCCCACGGCCTGGGCGATGAAGAGCGTGCCGACGGAGAGGTAGATCGAGGCGCCGTCGAGGTTGAAGGAGTAGCCGGTCGGCAGTACCAGACCCACCGCGTCGTCCCGGCAGCCCGCGGCGCGCAGCTTCTGCATCATCCGCGGCATCACCGTCTCGCTGGAGCCGGTGCCGAGCGCCAGCAGCAGCTCCTCGCGGGTGTAGCGGACGAACTTCCACAGGCTCAGGCCGGTGACGACCCTCAGCGCGCAGCCGAGCAGGACGAGGAACGCCAGCGCGACCCCGTAACAGACCGCGATCAGCTTGCCGTACGTCGACATCGCCCCCAGGCCGTACTCCCCCACCAGGTGGGCGGTGGCGCCCAGGACCGCGAGCGGGGCGAGCCGCATCAGGAAGCCGACGATGGCGAACACCACGTCCTGCGCCTGCTCGATGAGCGGCAGGATCTGCGGCACCTTCGTCTGCCCGAGGTGCAGCAGCGCGGCGCCCACCAGGCAGGCCAGCACCAGGACTTGCAGCAGCGAGTTCTCGGCGAACGCGCCGACCGCGCTGTCCGGCAGCGACTCCAGGACGAACTGGGCGGCGGAGGGCAGGTGCCCGCCGCCCGTCTCGGCGTCCACCGCGCCCTTGTCCAGGGAGGCCGGGTCGATGTGCATCCCGGCTCCGGGCGCGAAGACATTGCCGGCCAGCAGGCCGACGACGAGCGCGAGGCTGGTCGCCACCTCGAACCAGATCAGGGCCTTGACCCCGATCCGGCCGAAGGCCTTGAGGTCGCCCGCCTTGGTGATCCCGGCGACGACCACGCAGAACACCAGGGGCGCGATCATCGCCTTGATCAGGCGGACGAAGCCGTCGCCGAGCGGCTGGAGCGAAGATCCCGCCTGCGGCCACAGGCGTCCGACGAGGACACCGAGGAGCAGGCCGATGAGCACCTGCGCGAACAGGCTGGTGCGCAGGAGGCGGCCTGCGCGGCGGATGAGGCTTCCGGTGGCGTGCGGCACGGGCACTCCTCCATGGACGGATTCTGTGATGCGGAAGTGGACTTCCGCGATCCGCCACTATGGCCGCTTGTTGTTCACCACGAAAGAGGTCGGTGTAACTTCCCGGGAAATCTTGGAGCTTGATCCAAGGAGGTGCGCGGGCCCTCCGCCCGCGGGCAGCGGTGACCGCCGCACGGACCACCACGCGGCCGGTCGTCCGCGGACGGCCCTCCGCGCGCCCGGCCATCCGCGCACCGGCCGACCGCGCGCCAGGCCGTCCGCCCGCCGCGCCCCGTACGCCGCGCCCCCTGCGCTCAGGCCGCCAGGTGCGCCCTGTCCCCCATGACCACCACGGGGCGCCGCGCCGGATCGAGGGTGCGCAGCAGCGCCCGCATCCCGGCCTTCGGGATGCTGACGCAAGCGGACGTCCCGCTGCCGTGGTCCAGATGGAGCCAGACGCCGCCGCCCTTGGACTGGCCCTGCGGGCGTGACGGGTCCAGCGGGGAGGTCCCCTTGACGCGGTTGTAGTTGATCGCGACGACGTAGTCGAAGTCGTGCCGGGTGCTCTTGGCCCAGTACGAGGGCGGAGTGAACGCCGAGGAGTGCGTATAGGGCAGCTTGGCGCCGGGGTCCTGGAGCACACCGCCCGCGTCGGTCAGCGAGAACACCCCGACCGGGCTCCGCTTGTCACCCTCGTGATGATCGGCCGTCCAGCCGCGCCGGCCGTTGTGGGCGGACCAACCGCCCTTGCGGTCCCAGCCCTTGGCGCCCTTGTCGTACAGGACGACGGTGGCATCGGCGGAGTCCACACCCTTGCCGTAAACCGCCACGACCTGCCGGGAGCCGGCCGGGATACGTGACCGCAGGGCGGTGCCGACGTCGGGGATGTTCTTGAGGTGGGTGGTGGCCGAGGCGCCGCGGGCCGGGCCGCCGGGGCGCTCCCCCTTGCCCGCGCCGTCCCCCTTGCCGTCCCCGGCCTTGCCGCCGCCCGCACCGCCGCCGCAGCCCGCCAGGAGGACCAGCCCCGTCGCGACCGCCGCCGTCATCCGCATCGCACTGCCCGCTGTTCGCATGACCCCCATGGTCGCACCGTCGGCCTGACGGCCTTTCGGCACCCGGCAGCCGTTCACGGGCCGCCGCACGATTGTCCGGATCAGGGGGTCACAGCGGAAAAACCGTTTGAAATCAACCCAGGCCGCGGGCCAACCTTCCAGGACCTCCGCCGGAGACGAGACGGACGAGAGGGCATTCCGCCTGCCGCAACGGCCTGTTGCCGCCCACCCACCACGACTTCGCCTGGGGCATCATGCACATTCGCGACCTTCCGCATCCCGACCCGGGCGTCCCGGACGTCCGTACGGGCGGTGCCTTTCTCCTGTGGCTCTGCAGGCAGCAGCTCGGCGGGCAGTTCAAGGCCCTCGCCTGGGGGCTGGTGAACGTCGGCGCCATCGCCGCCTCACCGGTGCCGGTGGGCCTTGCCGTGCAGGCCGTGGTGGACCGCGACGCCGGCCGGCTCCTCCTGGCCGGCGGCCTGGTGATGGCCCTGGGCGCGCTGATCGCGCTCGGCGGCATGATGCTGCACCGCGCGGCCGTCACCAACTGGATCACGGCGGTCGCCCGGATGCAGCAACTGCTCGCCCGCAAGACCACGGAGCTCGGCTCGGCGATGACCCGGCGGGTGGCGGCCGGGGAGATCGTCGCGGTCAGCACCGGCGACCTGGAGAAGATCGGCTGGTTCGTCGAGGCGCTCTCCCGGTTCGCCGCCGCCGCGGTCGCCGCGGCCGGCGTCTCCGTTGCCCTGGTCCTCTACCGGCCGGAGCTGGGAGTACTGGTCGCCGTCGGCGTACCCGTGATGGCGCTGGCCGTGCTGCCGTTGCTGCCGCACGCCACCCGCCGCGCCGACGCCCAGCGCGAGAAGGCCGGCCAGGCCACCGAGCTGGCCTCCGACACCGTCGCCGGCCTGCGCGTCCTGCGCGGCATCGGCGGCGAGGAACTCTTCCTCGGCCGCTACCGCAGCGCCTCCCAGGAAGTGCGCAGGGCCGCCGTCCGCAGCGCCCGGATGTGGTCGCTGATCTCGGCCGTCCAGGTGCTGCTGCCGGGCCTGCTGCTCATCGCGGTGGTCTGGTACGGCACCCGGCTCGCCCTCGACGGCACGATCGCGGTCGGCGATCTCGTCACGGTCTACAGCGCCGTCACCTTCCTGCTCTTCCCGCTCCGGCATTTCGAAGAGATCGCCCAGGCCTACTCCTTCGCCAAACCGTCGGCGAAGCGCACGGCCCGCGTCCTGGCACAGAGCCGGCCGGCCGGCGACCACGCCCCGGGCCCGGCGCCGACGCCCACCGGCGATCTGCACGACCCCGTCAGCGGCCTGACCGCCCCCGCCGGCCGGCTGACCGCGGTGGTCTGCGGCGACCCCGACAGCGCGGGGCGGCTCGCCGAACGCCTCGGCGGACACCCGCCGCAGCACGAGGAGGGCGGCGGCGACGGCACCGGACTGGTGTCCGTCGTGCTCGGCGGCACCCCGCTCAACGACCTGTCCCGCGACGCCGCCCGGGCGGCCGTACTCGTCCAGGACAAGGACCCGATGCTGCTCTCGGGCACGCTCGGCGAACTGCTCGACGTCCCGGCGTCCGGCCGGGTGGGCGCGGCGGCGGCGCTGGCCGCGGCACAGTGCGGCGATGTGCTGACCGCGCTGGCACAGGCGTCCGTCGACGGCTCGGGGGACCCGATGCAGACCCACATCACCGAGCGCGGCCGGTCGCTGTCCGGCGGCCAGCGCCAGCGGCTCGCGCTGGCCAGGTCGCTGGTCACCGACCCCGAGGTACTGGTGCTCGACGAGCCGACCAGCGCCGTCGACGCGCACACCGAGGCCCGGATCGCCGACGGCCTGCGGGAGCTGCGGACCGGCCGGACGACCGTCGTCCTCACCTCCAGCCCGCTGCTGCTGGACCGGGCGGAACGGGTGGTGCTCCTCCAGGAGGGGAAGGCCGTCGCCGAGGCCACCCACCGCGAACTGCTGCACACCCACCCCGCCTACCGCGCGATCGTCACCCGCGCGTCGGACCCCGAGCCGGCGATGTCGGCGGGCCACCGGACCGAGGAGACCGCATGATCGGCCTGGCGCCGCCGGAGCACGATCCGGACGCCCCGCAGACCCTCACCACCCTTCCCGTCGGCTCACCGGCCACGGTCCGCGGCTACGTCCGCGGACTGATCCGCCGGCACCGCGGGGCGTTCACCCTGCTGGTCGCCGTGAACGCGGCCGCGGTGATCGCCTCCATGGCCGGCCCGTACCTGCTCGGCGGGGTCGTCGAGAAGCTGTCCGCAGGAGCCCGGGACCTTCAACTGGAGCGCACCGTCGCGCTGTTCGCCGTGGCGCTGGCCGTCCAGACGGTGTTCGTCCGGATGGTCCGGCTGCGCGGGGCGATGCTCGGCGAGCAGATGCTCGCGGATCTGCGCGAGGACTTCCTCGTACGGTCCGTGGCGCTGCCGCCGGGCGTCCTGGAGCGGGCCGGCACGGGCGACCTGCTGTCCCGCATCACCACCGACATCGACCGGCTCTCCAGCGCGATGCGCGAGGCCGTACCGCAGCTGTCCATCGGCGTGGTGTGGGTGGCGCTGCTGCTCGGCGGGCTGACGGTGACCGCACCGCCGCTCGCGCTGTCCGCACTGATCGCGCTGCCGCTGCTGATCGCCGGCTGCCGCTGGTACTTCCGACGCGCACCGAGCGCCTACCGCTCCGAGGCGGCCGGTTACGCCGCGGTGTCCGCGGTGCTCACCGAATCCGTGGACGCGGGACGCACCGTCGAGGCCCACCGGCTGGGCGCACGCCGCATCGCCCAGTCGGAACGCCGGATCCGGGAGTGGACCCAGTGGGAGCGCTACACGCTCTTCCTGCGCACGGTGCTCTTCCCCGTCGTCGACATGACCCATGTGCTGCTCCTGGGCTCGGTGCTGCTCCTCGGCGGAGCCTTCGTCATCCAGGGCTGGATCACCCCGGGCCAGCTGACGACGGGCGCGCTGCTGACGCAGATGATGATCGAGCCGGTCGGCATGGTCCTGCGCTGGTACGACGAGCTGCAGGTGGCCCAGGTGTCCATCGCGCGGCTCGTCGGGGTCCGGGAGATCGAGCCGGAGGCCGTGGACACCGAGCGGCTCCCGGACGGCCGGGACGTCCGCGCCGACGCGGTGAGCTTCGGCTACCGACCGGGCGTCGATGTGCTCCGGGAGGTCTCGCTGCGGGTCCGCCCCGGAACCCGGCTGGCGCTGGTCGGACCGTCCGGCGCCGGCAAGTCGACGCTGGGCCGGCTCCTGGCGGGCATCTACGGACCGCGGGCCGGCAGCATCACCCTGGGCGGGGCCGAACTCTCCGCGATGCCGGCCGAGCGGATCCGCGAGCAGGTGGCACTGGTCAACCAGGAACACCATGTCTTCGTCGGCACGCTCCGCGACAACCTCCTGCTGGCCCGCAGCGGTGCGGACGACGCCGAGCTGTGGGCGGCGCTCGCCGCGGTGGACGCCGACACCTGGGCGCGGGCCCTGGACAAGGAACTGGACACCGAGGTGGGCTCCGGCGGCCGCACCCTGACACCCGCTCAGGCCCAGCAGATCGCACTGGCCCGACTGGTCCTCGCCGACCCCCACACCCTGGTGCTCGACGAGGCAACCTCCCTCCTCGACCCACGGGCGGCCCGCCACCTGGAACGCTCACTGAGCAAGGTCCTGGACGGCCGCACCGTCGTGGCGATCGCCCACCGCCTCCACACCGCCCACGACGCCGACGTCATCGCCGTCGTCGAAGAGGGCCGCATCAGCGAACTGGGCAGCCATGACGAACTGGTGGCCGCCGACGGGGCGTATGCGGCGCTTTGGAGGTCTTGGCACGGGTGAGGGGGCGCCGTGGGGCCCGGTGGCGGGGGCCCAGAAGCAGAGGGCTGGAGGCGCCGCGCAAGAGAACGAAGCTCCTAGGCCGTTTCGTTCGGATCACGCGTTGCTGCACGTCGGGCGCGCTGTAAGGGTAGAGATCTGCGGTCCAGATCCCATATACCGGACTGGCTAGAGTGGCAGCCATGAGCGATCGCCGCGGAACTCGGACCGTGTCGCCGGTGCTGCTGGGCGTGGAGGACGGCGGCTGGTTGCCTGTCACCGCGGGTGAGTCGGGAGCGACTGTCTTTCGCAGCGCAGACGCCACTCGGTACGCCAAGTGCGTGCCCGCTGCGAATGCAGCCGACCTGAAAGCCGAGCGCGACCGGGTCACATGGCTGAGCGGTCAGGGTGTACCTGGTCCCCGAGTGCTCGACTGGCAGTCTGGTGACACTGGCGTCTGTCTGGTGACGAGTGCTGTCTCCGGCATGCCTGCTGATCAGGTGCCCGCTGAGGACCTGCGGGTCGCCTGGGAACGCATCGCGGACGCGGTCCGCCGACTGCACGAGGCGCCCGTGTCTCCGTGTCCCTTCCGCCGGGGTCTGGACGCTATGGTCGCCGTGGCGCGCGACGTCGTGGCGCGTGACGCCGTCAACCCCGAGTTCCTCCCCGTCGACCAGCAGCAGACGCCCACCGCGGAGCTGCTGGACCGCCTCACCCGGCAGGTCTCACGACGACGGGAGCAGGAAGCCGCCGACATGGTCGTTTGCCACGGGGACCTGTGCCTGCCCAACATCATCCTCGATCCGCAGACCCTGGACGTGTCAGGCTTCATCGACCTGGGCCGCCTCGGACTGGCCGACCGCTACGCCGACCTGGCGCTGCTACTCGCCAACGCGCGAGAAACGTGGACGGACGAGGAGCAGGCTCGGGGTGCGGACCTGGCCTTCGCCGAGAGGTACGGCATCGCCCTCGACCACGACCGCCTGCGCTTCTACCTCCATCTCGACCCGCTCACCTGGGGCTGATCGATTTCGTGGGGAGCATCGGGCGGGCCAGAGGAAGATGCCGGCGATGCGGAGGCCGGCCAGGTAGACGGTCGCGGTCTTCTCGTGGCGGGTGGCAATACCGCGCCACTGCTTCAAGCGGTTGATGCACCGCTCGACGGTGTTGCGCTGCTTGTACGCCTCCCGATCGAAGGCTGGCGGTCTGCCACCGGCCTGTCCACGTCGCACCCGGTTGGCCTGTTGATCCGCCCGTTCCGGGATCACCGCTCGGATGCCGCGTTGTCGCAGGTGGCCCCGGATCTCCCGGGAGGAGTACGCCTTGTCGGCCAGGACCATGGCGGGTCTGGTGCGGGGCCGTCCACGGCGGCGGGGAACCCGCAGCCGCGAGAGGGTCTGAGCAGCAGGGGCATCAGGGCTCTGGACACCGTGGGTCTGAAGAGACGCACGCCCAGGGCGTGAAAGAGCCTGAGCAACCGGGCCGAAGGGCCCCGCAGGGGGCCTGCAAGGGGGGCCTGCGCGCCTAGGACCGCGAAGAGGCGCGAGCAGCAGAGGTGTTAGGGAGCCCTGGACACCAAGAGCCTGCGCCCCTGCGCAGGGACGGATCACCCCCGGTGACCGGGTACCGCCTCGCACCTCTTCACACGTCCTCACACGTCGCCGCACGTCCCCACACGTCCTCGCACGTCAGATGTAACCGAGCGCGCTCAGACCGCCGACACCGCCCAGCACCATGAACACCGGCATCAGCACCCTCAACTCCACCCAGCTGCCGGCCTTGAAGCGCATGCCCTTGGGCGGGCCGACCGGGTACCAGCGCTTGCGGCCTATTGGAATGGGCCACAGGATGGGGCAGCCCGAGACGGTCAGGGCATCGCCGATGTCGTGGACGAGCGCCCCGAGAACGACCGGGAGGCCCAGCCAGAGGTACTGCTGCCCCGGTTCGCTGAACAGCCAGCTCGCGCCGTTGCCCGGCTGGTCCAGAACGCCGGCCAGGATCCATGCCGAGGCAGCGCCCAGCAGCCACACCAGCACATCGCTGGAGACCCGCGCCGCCCGCCACAGCAGTCCTTCGATGGCGAGCACCATATGGACGAAGAGGATGCCGAGCACCGCCCAACGGCCCCCCTGCATCGCCAGCACGGACATCCCGGCGCCGACCAGCACGGCCCAAACCCAGGTGTGGGTGAGCGTGCGGTGACCTCCGTTGCGGTTCGAGTCGCCACGCATCTTTGTCGCCTTGTAGACGGCGTGCGAGATGGCGTCGACCACTTCGCACAGCCACCGCGAAAGCGGCCCGAAGGCCCGCGAGATGGTCGCGGACTTGTGGTCGAGGTCCGGGGCGAGTGCCGCACCGGCACAGATCAGGGCTCCGCAGACGAGCACCGGCCAGGGCATCGGATGTCCGGCGGCAGCGGCCGCCGCACCCACCCCCAGCCAGGCCGCGGCCCCGGACAGCGAGTGCGCCGGTCCCATCATGGTTGTTCCCACCCCTTGTTCTCTTGCGCTCGTTGTCCCGCGCGGACGATGTGCCCCGCGCACTGCTGAGCCGCGCCACTGACGCCCGGTCGGCGACTCAGCGTAGCGTCAGATGATCTCCATACGAGGAGGGGGTGAGCCAACCACCAGTCATGAGCACGGCCCCGTCCGCCGGCAACACCGACCACCGGCTCCGGCCACCGGACACGCCCGGCCAGCGGGACAACTGCCCGCCACAGCGCTCTCCCTGGCCTTCGTCACGGACGCCTCCCCCGGAGCCCGACCCACGCGTTGCGCCAACTGCCTTCGCGCGCAATGCGCTTGGCGACGGACGGCTACCACCCTGGCCCTCCACACCGCCTTCGGGCCGTCCGGCGAGACTCTTCCGCCGGTCGGGGGCGTTGCGGTGCGGGTACGGGGCCTCTCCCCCGCGAGGCCGCCGACCGCCGCCGGGCGGAGGGGGAGGGGGGAGGCCACGCCGCCGCCCACGCCCTGCACCCGCCGAGCCGTTCCCTTCTCTCCCCCTCCCCCTCCCCCTCCCCCGGCCCCGCCCCACCCCTCCTGCTTCGCCCCCCGCACTTCGCTCCTCGGTGCACTTAGCTGCTTGGGGTGCTCTCTTCGCCAGGCCGCCCCCACCGAGGTGTTGATCCCGCTTCTTCGGCAGGTCGCCGACCGGGATGCTTGCTCCCGTTACTTCGGCCGACCTCTCCGTCCAGATCCCCTTGATCCTGTTCCCGCTCCCGGTTCTGGATCTCGCTGCCGGATCTTGTTCATCCGTCGCGCTTCCCCATCCGGACGTGAGGAGGAGCGGCCGCCACCTCCCTGCGCGCGGTGTCCATCTCCCTGCTGAGCCTCCCTGCCTGCAGCCTCCCTGCTGGGCCTTCCCTGCCTGCAGCGCCCACCTGCCGGCCGCGCAGCCGCCGCGCCCACCCCCGCCCCCGGCCGCGCGTCCGCGCCGACCCGAGCCGCCTGCCCCGCCTCCGTCCCCGCCGCCTCGCCCTCCTTATCCCTTGCCGACTCGCTTCGCCCTGCCGACTCGCTTCGCCTTGCCGACCCGCCGTCCCCCTGCCCATGCCGCCGCCCCGACCATCCACGTCATCCACCCACGCGGTGCGCACGCTGCGTGATCTCCACCACGCGCCAGCTCTACGGCGGCGGAGCGGAGGACGGTCGATGGCAACAACGCGCCCCCGATGTCACACGGAGGGTGAGGGTGCCTTCACCCGCTCCCCTCCGGCCTGCGCCGAGACCGGACCCATATCCGCAGGTCAGGGCCGCCAAAAGGGCCAGGGGAGCCGATATCGGAGGTGTGGCGACGGGGTCCGCGGGCCTTCCGGGCGGGCAGCCGAGGGCGTTATCGATCTTCAGCTGATCTCCGGCCGGGTCGCCGGTTCCCTGATCCGGGCCGAAGGCAGGCAGTATGGGGGCGTGACCCTCATCGATCATCTCCCGAACGACGCCGATCCCGATGCCCTCTTCGAAGCCTTTTCGGGCTGGGCCGAGCAGCAGGGCATTGCGCTCTACCCTGCCCAGGAGGAGGCGCTGATCGAGGTGGTCTCCGGGGCGAACGTCATCCTGTCCACCCCGACCGGCTCGGGTAAGAGCCTCGTGGCGGCCGGCGCGCACTTCACCGCGCTCGCCAATGATCAGGTCACCTTCTACACCGCCCCGATCAAGGCGCTGGTCTCGGAGAAGTTCTTCGACCTGTGCAAGCTGTTCGGCACCGAGAACGTCGGCATGCTCACCGGTGACGCGTCGGTCAACGCCGACGCACCGGTCATCTGCTGCACCGCCGAGGTCCTCGCCTCGATAGCGCTGCGGGACGGCAAGGACGCCGACATCGGCCAGGTCGTGATGGACGAGTTCCATTTCTATGCCGAGCCGGACCGCGGCTGGGCCTGGCAGATTCCGCTGCTGGAGCTTCCGCAGGCGCAGTTCATCCTGATGTCGGCGACGCTCGGCGACATGTCGCGCTTCGAGGAGGACCTGACCCGGCGCACGGGGAAGCCGACGTCGGTGGTGCGCTCGGCGACACGACCGGTGCCGCTGTCGTACGAGTACCGCACCACGGCGCTGACGGAGACCCTCACCGAGCTGCTGGAGACCCGCCAGTCCCCCGTCTACATCGTGCACTTCACCCAGGCCGCCGCCGTGGAACGGGCGCAGGCGCTGATGAGCATCAACATGTGTACGCGTGCCGAGAAGGACCAGATCGCGGAGCTCATCGGGAACTTCCGGTTCACCACGAAGTTCGGCCGCAACCTGTCGCGGTATGTCCGTCATGGCATCGGCGTGCACCACGCCGGCATGCTGCCGAAGTACCGCAGGCTCGTCGAGAAGCTGGCGCAGGCGGGGCTGCTGAAGGTCATCTGCGGCACGGACACCCTGGGCGTGGGCGTCAATGTCCCCATTCGCACGGTGCTGTTCACCGCGCTGACGAAGTACGACGGGTCGCGGGTGCGGACACTGCGGGCGCGGGAGTTCCATCAGATCGCGGGCCGCGCAGGACGGGCCGGGTTCGACACCGCGGGCTTTGTGGTCGCGCAGGCCCCCGAGCATGTCGTGGAGAACGAGAAGGCGCTCGCCAAGGCCGGCGACGACCCCAAGAAGCGCCGCAAGGTGGTGCGCAAGAAGGCGCCGGAGGGCTTCGTCAACTGGGGTGAGAACACCTTCGAGAAGCTGATCGCTTCCGATCCGGAGCCGCTGAACTCCCGCTTCCGGGTGACCCACGCGATGCTGCTGTCCGTGATCGCCCGGCCGGGCAATGCGTTCGAGGCGATGCGCAAGCTGCTCGAGGACAACCATGAGCCGCGCAGGAATCAGCTGCGGCACATCCGGCGGGCCATCGCGATCTACCGTTCGCTGCTGGACGGCGGGATCGTGGAGCGGCTGCCGGAGCCGGACGCGGAGGGCCGGATCGTCCGGCTGACCGTGGATCTGCAGCAGGACTTCGCGCTCAACCAGCCGCTGTCGACATTCGCGCTGGCCGCGTTCGACCTGCTCGACCCGGAGTCGCCGTCCTACGCGCTGGACATGGTCTCGGTCGTGGAGTCCACGCTGGACGATCCCCGGCAGATCCTGGCGGCGCAGCAGAACAAGGCACGGGGCGAGGCGATCGCCCAGATGAAGGCCGACGGCGTCGAGTACGAAGAGCGCATGGAACGGCTCATGGACGTCGAGTACCCCAAGCCGCTGGAGGAGGTGCTCTTCCACGCCTACGGCCTGTACCGCAAGAGCCACCCGTGGGTCGGCGACCACCCGCTGTCGCCGAAGTCGGTCATCCGCGACATGTACGAACGCGCCATGACCTTCACGGAGTTCACGTCCTTCTACGAGCTGGCGCGCACGGAGGGGATCGTGCTGCGCTACCTGGCGAGTGCGTACAAGGCGCTGGACCACACCGTGCCGGACGATCTGAAGTCCGAGGACTTCGAGGACATCATCGCCTGGCTGGGCGAGATGGTGCGGCAGGTCGACTCCAGTCTCCTGGACGAGTGGGAGCAGCTGGCCAACCCCGAAGTGGAGACGGCGGAGCAGGCCGCGGAGCGGGCCGATCAGGTCCGGCCGGTCACGGCCAACGCGCGGGCGTTCCGGGTGCTGGTGCGCAACGCGATGTTCCGGCGGGTGGAGCTGGCGGCGCTGGACAAGGTCGAGGAGCTCGGCGAGATGGATGCCGAGTCCGGCTGGGACGCCGATGCCTGGGGCGAGGCGATGGACGCCTACTGGGACGAATACGACGAGCTGGGCACCGGTCCGGACGCGCGCGGCCCGAAGCTGCTGCAGATCCAGGAGGATGCCGAGCACGGGCTGTGGAAGGTGCGGCAGACTTTCGCCGACCCGAACAGTGATCACGACTGGGGCATCTCCGCGGAGGTGGATCTGGCCGCCTCCGACGAGGAGGGGCGCGCGGTGGTGCGGGTCACGGATGTGGGTCAGTTGTGAGGCGACGGCTTCGACCGAGGCCGCCGATGGATCTGACGGAGGGCCACCGGTCATGACCAATCCCGCCGAAAAGCTGGTCGATCTGCTGGATCTGGAGCAGATCGAGGTGAACATCTTCCGGGGCCGCAGCCCGCAGGAATCGCTGCAGCGGGTCTTCGGCGGGCAGGTCGCGGGCCAGGCGCTGGTGGCTGCCGGGCGGACCACGGAGGGTGACCGCCCGGTCCACTCGCTCCATGCGTACTTCCTGCGGCCGGGCCGGCCAGGGGTGCCGATCGTGTACCAGGTCGAGCGGGTGCGCGACGGGCGGTCCTTCACCACCCGCCGGGTCGTCGCCGTCCAGCAGGGACGCACGATCTTCAATCTGACCGCCTCCTTTCACAAGCCGGAGCCCGGCTTCGATCATCAGTTGCCTTTGCGTCGGGTGGTGCCCGACCCGGAGGAGCTGCCGACGGTCGCGGAAGAGGTCCGCGAGGCCCTGCACGATCTGCCCGAGTCGCTGGAGCGGATGGCGCGCAGGATGCCGTTCGAGATCCGCTATGCCGACCGGCTGCGCTGGACGCCGGACGAGATCGAGGGCGCGGAGCCCCGCAGCGCGGTGTGGATGCGCGCGGTCGGGCCGCTGGGCGACGATCCGCTCGTGCACACCTGCGCGCTGACCTACGCCAGCGACATGACGCTGCTGGACGCCGTCCGCATCCCGATCGAGCCGCTCTGGGGGCCGCGCGGGTTCGACATGGCGTCGCTCGACCATGCGATGTGGTTCCACCGTCCGTTCCGCGCGGACGAGTGGTTCCTCTACGACCAGGAGTCGCCGATCGCCACCGGAGGTCGCGGCCTGGCCCGCGGGCGGATCTACGACCGGGAGGGCAGGCTGCTGGTCTCGGTCGTCCAGGAAGGGCTGTTCAGAAAGCTCGGGGACTGACCCGGGCGGGCGGCGGAGGACGCGGCGGCGGGTGTCCGCACCCGTCCCGGTTCCTCCCTGCGGGCCCGCTCCAGGCAGCGGGAGAGGTGGACGCGGTACCAGAGCACTTCGTCGAAGTCCTCCGCCGTCAGTACGCGCTCGAAGGATTCGCGGGCGGCCGGGGTCACCGTGATCACGGAGGCCATGGCGGGCCTGAGCCGGCGCAGCAGGGACCGCTCCAGCGGGTTCTCGGCCACCGAGGCGAGCTCCTCCGGCGGCAGCACGGCGGCGATCACCGCTGCCGTTTCCCAGGGGTCGTCGGTCTGGCCCATGAGCTGGGTGACCCGCCTGCTGCGCCACTGGCGCGCCCGCCAGTCCTGCCCGCTGTCGAGCATCACCCGCATCGCCGCGGGAGTGTTGCCCCGCATCAGGTCGGGTTCACGGTCGGCGAAGTCGGCCACCTCGGCCGCGAGGTAGAGCCAGACCACCGCACCGAAGCGGTTCACATAGAACCGGACGGGGCCGAAGCAGCCGGCCCGGGTCAGTCGCACCGCCCGACCGGGCCCGATGCCCATGAGCGCCGCGGCCTCGGTCGTACTGACCGTGCGGACCCGTTCGCGCAGCGCTTCCGGGAAGTCCGGCTCGGCCTGGAGCCGGGCGATCTCCTCCGCCGGGACCCGGCGCCGGCCGAGCGATCCGGCGCCTCCCGCACGGTCGTCGGCCCCGGCCGCGACCGTCCGTACTTCTCCGAGCTGGGTGGCGAGCTCGAACTCGCCGGTCCTCAGCTCCAGTTCACGGGCCGCTCGTCCCGCCGTGAACGTCTGCCGCCCGTCGCACACCACTGTCATGTCGCTTCCCCCGCAACTCGATCAATCACTGACAGTGACGACCATAGCCGCGAGCGGTGACAGCGGGTCAAACCCCGCCTCAGGCCTGTGGATAACCTTCGGGCTGGCGGGCCGCCACGCCCAGATGCTCCCCGACGCGGTTGACCAACAGCGTCATTTCGTAGGCGATCTGGCCCATGTCGGCGTCGGCGCCCGCGAGCACGCACAGACAGCTGCCGTCCCCCGCCGCCGTCACGAACAACACCCCGTCGTCGAACTCCACCATGGTCTGGCGCACCCGGCCGATCCCGAAGTGGAGCCCCGACCCCTTCGCGAGGCTGTGCAGCCCCGAGGCGACGGCCGCGAGATGCTCGGCGTCCTCCCGCGCCAGCCCCTCGCTCGCCCCGGTCACCAGCCCGTCGTTGGAGAGCACCAACGCGTGCCGTACCTTCTGCACCCGCTTGGTCAGATCGTCCAGCAGCCAGTCGAGTCCGCTGCTCAATGCCATTGCTGCTTCCTCCCCGTGTCGCCGTCCGCACTCGTGGCCGGACGTCAGCCCGCGGTCCGCGAACTGCCGTGCCAGCCTGTCCCACCTCCGCCGTCTCGGCAAGCGGCCCTGCGGCCCGGCGTGCCACACGGCGCGTGCGTGTACCGCATGGATGAGAATGTCGGCATGGCACACAAGATGACGAAGGATGAGTGGCAGAGGTTCCTTTCCGAGGGCACGCGTACCGGCAAGCTGGCGACCGTACGCGCCGACGGCAGCCCGCACATCGCCCCGGTGTGGTTCCTCCTGGACGGTGAGGAGCTGGTGTTCAACACCGGCGCCGACACGGTCAAGGGCCGCAATCTCGCCCGCGACGGCAGGCTGGCGCTGAGCGTCGACGACGAACAGCCGCCGTTCGCTTTCGTGTCCGTGCAGGGAACGGCGCGGATCGGCGACGACCTGGCGGAGGTACGTCACTGGGCGACCCGGATCGCGGCCCGCTACATGGGCGAGGACCGTGCGGAGGAGTACGGCGCCCGCAACGGCGTGCCGGGCGAGGTGGTCGTCCGGGTCAGGATCGACAAGGTCGTCGCCTTCGCGGGCGTCGCGAGCTGAGGGGTGCGTGGCGCGCGCCGTCCGGCCTCCGCGCCACCTCCGCCCGCCGGTTCAGCCCACCGAGTCCAGCACCCGGCCCGAGTGCCGCCGCCCCGCATGCTCGACGAGCCGGACCAGCACTTCCTTGCCGGAGTCGCGGTCGCGCGCGTCGCAGAGCACGACCGGGGTGCCGCGGTCCAGGTCCAGCGCCCGGGACACCTCGTCGGCCCCGTAGGACCGCGCCTCCGCAAAGCAGTTGACGGCCACCAGGAACGGGATGGCGCGACGCTCGAAGTAGTCCACGGCCGGAAAGCAGTCCTGCAGCCGCCGGGTATCGGCCAGCACCACGGCGCCCAGCGCCCCCTCCGACAGGTCGTCCCACAGGAACCAGAAACGGTCCTGCCCGGGGGTGCCGAAGAGGTAGAGGGACAGCCCCTGCCTGATGGTGATGCGGCCGAAGTCCATCGCCACCGTGGTCGTGCCCTTGCTGTCCACTCCCCCGGTGTCGTCGACCGTCTCGCCCACCTCGCTGAGCCGCTCCTCCGTACGCAGCGGGTGGATCTCGCTGACCGAGTCCACCAGGGTCGTCTTGCCCACACCGAAGCCGCCCGCGACTAAGATCTTCAGGGCCAGTTCGGCGTCGGGGTCCGGGGCCGCGCCCTCCGGGGCCCCTTGTGCGGCGTTCATCTGCCGTCTCCTCCAGGATGCAGGGTCCTGCGCGTCACGGGGTATACGGATCCACGGCTCGACGAGAGGAGCCTTCGGCGGCGGAGGGCCGACCGAAATCCATGGCGAGGACCGTACCCCCCGCTGATCGGGATTTCCCCGGATTCGCCAAAGCCGCCACGTCTTCGGATCAAGAAGCTCATCAACCGGCATATTTGTGGTAGTTGGGGCGGGCTGGGGCGGCATCACGCGGGCCCCAGGGGGCGGGAGTCGCGGAGCGGGGCGGGCCGGCGGCGTCGGTTCTGTCGGCCCTCTCGGACCCGTCGGACCCGTCGGACCCGTCGGACCCGTCGGCCAGGATGCGGCCGATCGGTGACTCGTGTGGCGGGTGCGGAATCATGGCCGCATGACGCAGCAGCAATCGCGGGGGCGGGTCGGTTCGGCGGCGGCGCCGTCTCCTTCGGTGGGTGCCGTGGAGCGCCACGGCATCGACCCGGTGCCGGATGCCGAGCGGCACGGCAGCCCCAGGTCCCTGTTCTGGCCGTGGGCCGCCTCCGGGCTGTCCTTGCTGTCCGTCGCGTACGGCGTCTACCTCATGGGCCTCGGGCTCGGCCCGTGGCAGACGATCGTCACCGGTGCGCTCGGCTACGTGCTGTCCTTCGTCCTGGTCGGCCTGGTCTCGGTCGCCGGGGCGCGCACCGGCGCGCCCACCATGGCCGTCGGCCGGGCCTGCTTCGGTACGCAGGGCAACAAGCTGCCCACGGTGTTCAGTTATGTCTCCAACGTCGGCTGGGAGACCGTACTGGTCGCGCTGTCGTCGCTCGGCGGCTCCGCGATCCTGGCGCGCGTGGCGCCCGACGCGTTCGCCCGCGCCGACGGCCGGACGCCGACGACGGCGGCGCAGGCGCTGTGCTTCGCGGTGACCGCCGTCTCGGTCGTGGTCGTCGGGATCGTCGGGCACGCACTGATCATGAAAGTGCAGAAGTACCTGACCGCGGCGATCACCGTGCTGACCGTGGTGTACGTGGCGCTGATGGCCGGCCGCATCGATCCGTCCGCCCTGGGGAAGGGGCCCTCCGCCGGCTTCGGCACCTGCGTCGGCGGCGTGGTGTTCGCGATGACGCTGCTGGGTCTGGGCTGGGTCAACTGCGGTGCCGATTACAGCCGTTATCTGCCCCGTACCAGCAGCGGCCGGGCGATCACGGGGTGGACCACAGCGGGCGGGGTGCTGCCTCCGCTGGCGCTGCTGGTCTTCGGCGTGCTGCTCAACGCCGGCGACCCGAAGCTCGCCGCGGCGGCGGCCGCCGACCCCGTGGGCGCGCTCGCGGCCGCGCTGCCGACCTGGTTCCTGGTGCCGTATCTGCTCACCGCCATCGGGGGCTTCGCCTCCGGGGCGATCATGGACATCTACAGTTCGGGCATGTCGATGCTGGCCCTGGGCATCCCCGTCCGCCGGCACCTCGCCGTCTTCGTGGACGGTGTGCTGATGGCCTTCGGCGGCTGGTACGTGCTGTTTGTGTCCCCCAGTTTCTTCGCCACCTTCCAGGCGTTCCTGTCCATCATCGGGGTGGCGATGGCCGCCTGGACTGCGGTCTTCCTGGTGGAGCAGTGGCGCCGCCGCCACACCGGCTTGGCGCCGGCGCCCGTACGGGCCTTTGGCGGCCCCGCGGTGTTCTCCCTCACCGTCGCCACCGTCGTCGGGCTCGGCCTGATCACGTCCGGCGATCCCCATATCGCCCGGGTCGTGGGCTTTCTGCTCACCGACGGCGCCGCGCGGGGCACGCTGGGGACCATGAACCTGGGCGTCGTGGTGGCCCTCGCCGTGGCGGGGGTCCTGTATGCCTGTACTGCCCCGCTCGCCGACCGCTTTGCCCCCGGAGGAGCCCGATGACCGGCCACCGCGACGACCACCACGCCGACCGCCCCGCGGACCACCATGCCGACCGCCCGCACGAGGTCCGGGCGTTCTTCGCGCCGCGCGCCGCCGGCTGGGACGCGAAGTTCCCCGACGACGGTCCCGCGTATGCGGCGGGCGTCGCCGAGCTGGGACTCCAGGAGGGCGACCGGGTGCTGGACGCCGGGTGCGGCACGGGGCGCGCGCTGCCGGCGCTCAGGGAGGCCGTGGGGACGCGCGGGACGGTGCTGGGCGCCGATCTCACGCCCGAGATGCTGGCGGAAGCCGTACGGGCCGGACGCGACCGCTGTGCGGCGTTGCTGCTCGCCGACGTGACCCGGCTGCCGCTGGCCGATGCCGCGCTGGACGCGGTCTTCGCCGCCGGGCTCGTCTCCCATCTGCCGGACTCGGCGGGCGGCCTCACCGAACTCGCCAGGACCATACGCCCCGGTGGCCGGCTGGCCCTCTTCCATCCCATCGGGCGGGCCGCGCTCGCCGCCCGCAAGGGGCGTCCGATCACCCCCGACGACCTGCGGGCGGAGCCGAATCTGCGGCCCCTTCTGGCGGAGTGCGGATGGGAGCTGGTGCGGTACGAGGACCGTGACGCGCGGTACCTGGCGGTGGCGGTGCGGCGGGGGTAGCGGCTCGGTGAGGTTGCGGCTCGGGGCCCCGGAGGGGGGCCGGGGGGGCCGCGGCTTCCGTGTCGGTGAGGTCCGCCTGCCGCGTCGGCAAGTCCCGGGGGGCTCCGCCCCTCACGCCGGTGGCGGCGTCGTGCCCTCCCCGTGCGGCACCGGGCAGCTTCCCGTGCGGCCGGAGGTGGGGAAAGTGCCGAGTCCGGACACCCGGAAGCCGTTCGGGTAGCCCTTGATCTCGGGGTTCTGGCGGGCGTAGTGGGGGGTGCGGCGGGGTGGCAGCAAGCGCACGGCCTTGGCACGCAGCTTCAGGGCGGTGCGGACCGTCTTTGTGACCGCCGGTTTGGGCTGCTCGTACCGGAACGCCTCCAGCAACGTGTCGTCCAGGAGGGCCATGCTCGCTCCCCGCACCACCGGGGCGAGCGGGCCGTACCATCCGGCCATCAGGTCCAGCGTGGCGTCCGACACCCTCCGGGCGCCCTCGTCCCAGCCGAAGTGCGCCTCCTCGTAGGCGTCGAGGTGACGTTCGAAGTCCTCGTAGGTCTGCGGGAGTTCGGTGATGCCCATATGGCGGCCGAGGGTGCGGTAGTAGACGGCGACGGCATGCTGCTCGTGTGCGGACAGCCGCCGCCAGCCGTAGGCGTCGAGCCACCGCTTGGGCATCACCACGAACGTGCACAGGACGTAGCGCATGTCCTCGTTGCTGATGTCGTAGCTGCGGTGCATCTGGTTGATGCGGCGGATCGCCGTCCGGCCGTCCTCGCTGTCGAAGCCGTGCTCGACGACGGCGTCCAGGAGGAGGGCGGTGTCGTCGTAGCGCTTTTGTGTACGGTCCGTCAGCTCGGCGGTCTCGGCCAGCAGGCGGCCGATGCTCGGTACGGCGTAGGTGCGGTAGAGCGCCAGCTCCAGGGCCCTGGTGAAGTCCCAGGGGAATTCATGGGTCGCGGTGATGCGGTAGATCCGCAGGAAGTCGCGCTCCGGGTCGAGCCGCCGGATCTCCCTCAACCAGTCGTAGCGCCGCACCTGGTCTCCGTCCCTTCCCTCGCCGACGGCCAATTTTAGGGGTGCGGGGAGCAGTTGAGGCGTGTGGCGGGCGCCAGATCGGGGGCTGCGGTGGCTGGATCGTGTCGTCCCGGGAGGCCTCCCGCGGTGGGGCGAGACGTCGGTCGGGCGGGGGGAGGTGGCCTGGTTCTGAGATGTCAGGGCGTCTTCGGGGAGCGGTGGGGCACGTCGGTCGTGTGCCGTGTGGTGCGGGCGCGCCCCGGGGTGCGGGCGGTGGCGCCGTAGCGGTCCGTGACGGTCGGGTCCGCCACGGCGAGGGCCCTCTTGACGGGCAGGCCGGTGCGGTCGGCGAGCGCCAGTCGTTCCCGGACCTCGCGCGGGGTGCGCGGGCGGTAGCCGGGACCCGTGCCGCAGCAGCCGCCGTGGAAGGTCAGTCCCGCGCGCAGGACGGCCTCCAGGGCGCGCCAGCCGGCGTGGTCGCGCCGCTTGGGGACCGCGAGGTCGGCGCCCGCGTCGATCAGCCCGGCGCGGCACTGCGGGCAGCGGCCGGGGCCCCGCGCGGCCGTGGTCTTCTTCCACGCGGCCCGGCAGGACAGGCACACGACGTGCATCCGGCTGCTGTGAAAACACATCCGCGCAGCGTACGGCTGGTGACAAGGCCGCACCAAGCCAATTAGGGTGCGCCGACGTACTCCGCGATGGATTGGATGGGGAGGCCCGCGTGCCCACGACCGAGAGCGCCGACAACGACCAGTTGTTCGTGCTGACGGCGGTGCTGCTGACGCCCGCGCAGTTCCCGAGCGTGCTCGGCGACGACTACCCCGAGGTGTGTGCGGGCCTCGGCCTCGAACCGTATGCGGAGGGCTACGGGCTGGTCCTGGGTCAGGACGGTGACGGCGCGCGCTGGACCGTGGCGACGGAGGACGTGTCGCTGGTGGCCTGTGCGATCGCGGCCTGGGACTGCGGGATGGAGTACGACCTCTCCCCCGGGGAGGACAGCATCGTCGGGGCGCTGCCGGGCTGGCCGCTCTCGCTCGCCGTGTCGGCGCCGGAAGTGCCGCAGCCGCACGATCCGGAGCCGCAGGAAGGCGATCCGGAGCCGCTGACGCCGCCGGACGCCGAGGAGTGGGGGCCCGCGCAACGGCGGCTCGGCGCGGACGAGATCGCCATGCAGTGGGCGGCCTGGCGCGAGCAGGTGGATGACGAGGACAGCTTTGCCGAGCCCGGGGATCATGCGCACAAGGGGGTGCGGCGGGTGCTGGAGGAGGCGCGCGGCTATGTGAACGAGCCGCCGCCGCCCGGGCGGGTGCGGTCGTCGTTCGCGGCCGGGGAGGCACGGACGCTGCGGGTCGACGGGCCGGGCTGGAGCATGGTGGCTCGTACCGATGACATTGCGTTTGTGTTGTTGGACGACGAGCCGGGGGAAGTGCATCCGGTGGGGCGGGGGCCGGAGCTGCCCGGGTTGTTGGCGTCGCTGGAGGAGTTGGCGGCCCGGCCGGTTTGAGTGCCTGAGGGGGGCGTTGCCGGCTGGTGGTGAGGCGTGCGTGCCCGCCGGCCGCCGCGGCAACCACCGCCCCCGCACGGCACCAGCGCCCACCAGGCATCCGCATAACCGAGGCCCACGGCCCAAGCCTCATACCGATCACCCACGGCGGCTCCGGCCGGGCCTCGCCCCCGGCGCGGGCCCGGCCGGATGACCGCCGGCTGGGGCGGTCAGGACCGTGCGCCCGGCCCCACGCCGGGCCGGTGGGGCGGATGGGCAGCCGGATCCGTCGTCGGGTCGGTGGGATGGGTGAGAGGCGGGCTCCTCCGGGGGCAGACCGGTCGGGTGGCTGACGTGGGGGCGGCGGGGTAGGGGCGCTCGGTCAGCGGCCGATCTGCTTGCGGCTGACGCGGCGGAGTCGGCGTCGTTGGGAGGAGTCGAGTGTCAGATACGCGACGGCCGGGACTCCGACTATGACCAAGAGGGCCGCCCAGAAGGGCAGCAGCCACAGCAGGATCACTCCCACCGCGACGCCGCCGACTGCGACCTTCGCCTGTGTGGACATCCTTCACGCCCCTTCCGCGGCGTACGCCGCATCTGTGTACTCCATTGAACGCCGATTTCGTCCCGCAGGTTCCAGGTGTGTGAGCCGTCCCGTGCTCTCGGCTCCCGTCGCAGTAGTCAAATTTGAGTAGTGGCCTCCTGGGGCGTCCCCGTCGTTCCCCCTGACGGCGACGGTGGGTGTCCCTGTGCGAGGTCCCGGCCCCTGCCCTGGCGGTTGCGGAGGCGGTGCCCGTGATCACTCGCGCGTGGGCGGCTCGGGGCACCCGTCCGGCTGCCGCCTTCCGGGGGGGGGCCGCGTCCGCGGCATCGGGCGTCTGGGTGATCTCGTCGCGGCGATACCGCGGTATGCGCACGCCGTCCCGTTGGCGGAGATGCCGAGCCGTGGACGCTGCCCACCCCGGAAGCCGCTGGTGCGGCCTTCCTCGACGCGGCGGTGGACGCGCTGCCGCGGTCGACCGGTGCGGAGGTGGTCACCGGAGCGCCGGCCTTCGCGGTGTGCGCGCCGTAGTGCGTCCCCGAGCAGTGTCCCGGGCCACGCCTGGCGCCGCGGGGCATGAAGCGGGCGTCCGGATCTCGCGGCGGGTGGAGGCGGAGGTGGGGGCGTGAGAGTGGGGGTTTCGAGTGAGTGGGTGAGGCGGCAGTGCCCGGCGCGGGTCGCTGATGCGGCTGTGGTGCGGGCGGGGACGTCATCCGCCGCCGGCAGTGGGTGCCCGCGGGGACGGCCACGGACGATCCGGCGGGACGCCGGCGGGCTTCTCGGCACAGGAGTACGGCGTGGTGGCGGCGCCCGTCAGTTTCCGGTACCCGCTGACGCGTGGTGGGCCGCGGCGTGGCGTACGAAGAGGTCATGCAGGTCGCGGGCGGCTTTGGGGACCGAGCCGGAGCGGCGGCGCTGGATCACCATGAGGACGTCGGTGTGGTCGGCGGCCAGAGGGCGGTGGGTGATGGTGCCGCTGCGTTCCAGTGGGTCGCCGATGATGCTGAAGTCGGGCAGGACCGTGGCCCCGAGGCCCTCGGCGACCATCAGTTTGCCCATTTCGGCGCCGTCGGTGGAGTACGAGAAGGAGGGGGTACGGCCCTTGAGGAGCCGGTGGACGTAGCGGTGCATGACGTACCCGGACCGCATCACGATCAGTGGCTGGGCGAGCAGTTCGGTCACCGAGATCTCGGTCAGGTCGGCCAGCGGGCTGTCCGGCCGGATGCACACCACCGGGCGGCCGCGCAGGAGTTCGGTGGTGTGGACGTCCGGCGGGAGGTCATCGCCGCGCAGGTAGTTGACGAGTCCCAGGTCGAGGCTGCCTTCCAGCAGTGCGCGGTGGATCTCGGTCTGCTGGGCGGCGAGCACCTCGACCTGGGTCAGCGGATGCCCGGAGCGGAACTCGCCGATGGCCGGTACCAGCAGCGGAACCGTGGCGGCGTTGACCGTGCCCAGGCGCACCATCCGGCTGATGTGGTGCTGGTCGTCGGCGGCCCGGCGGAGCTTGTCGACCGCATCGAGCACCCCGACGATATGCGGGAGCAGCTCCCGGCCGTCGTCACTGATCTTCGCTCCGGAGCGCTTTCGGTCGAGGATGTCCACGCCGAGTTCGCGTTCCAGATTGCGGACGGTTTCACTCAGTGCGGGCTGGGACAGGTGGAGTTCTTCGGCGGCTTTGCGCAGCGAGCCGAGGCGGGTGACGGCCGCTATGTATTCGAGTTGCTCGATCCGCACGGAATACGCACCCCGGTGATCCGATACCGGTGAACCTCGGTGGATTCACTCGCCTTTGACGCCTTCTCCAGGAGATCATCCCCTGGTCTCACTCTTGTTCAAGGGGGACCCTATCACCACCTCGCTTATGCCGTATCGACGCTGCGCACTTCGGTCGCTAAACTCGACGGAGAGGCGGCCGGATTGATCGGAAAAGGCCGCGAGGGCCGTCGCCCATTGGCCGGCGCGGCGCAATTGTTGCGAGGAGGTGACACGTTGATGAACGGGCAACAAAAGCAGCTCACCCAACGGCGTCACGTCGATCTCGCACGGATCTCCAGTTCGCTCTGTCGCGGTGTCGCCCGCGAGCGCTGACGGCTGAGAGCACGGCCGCACAGTCGTCGATTCCCTTGCCGGTCCGGCATTTTGCGGTGATCGCTCATGGCCGGTCGGATGCGCTCCGTTTTCGTCCGGTGCCGCGCGTTTTCCCGTGAGGACTTCGCGTGGCTGCTGTGACGCGTCTTCTTGTTCGCGGCTGCCTTCACCACCGGGAGATCCTGATGTCCGACCTGCCCGCCCCCGGCCCCGCACGTTTTGCCTATTGGGTGCCCAATGTCAGTGGCGGCCTGGTGACCAGCACCATCGAGCAGCGCACCGATTGGGGCTACGACTACAACCGCAAACTGGCGGTACTGGCCGAGAACAACGGTTTTGAGTATGCACTGAGCCAGGTCCGGTATATGGCCAGCTACGGTGCCGAATTCCAGCACGAGTCCACCAGTTTCAGCCTCGCGCTGCTGCTCGCCACCGAGCGGCTCAAGGTCATCGCGGCGGTGCATCCGGGGCTGTGGCACCCGGGAGTGCTGGCGAAGCTCGGCGCCACCGCCGATCAGCTCTCCGGCGGGCGCTTCGCGGTGAACGTGGTCAGCGGATGGTTCAAGGGGGAGTTCACCGCCCTCGGCGAACCGTGGCTGGAGCACGACGAGCGCTACCGGCGGGCGGAGGAGTTCATCGAGGCGCTGCGCACCATCTGGACCGAGGACCACGCCGAACTGGCCGGGGACTTCTACCGCATCCGGGACTTCTCGCTCAAGCCGAAGCCGCTGCAGTACGCCGGGCGCCCGCATCCGGAGATCTTCCAGGGCGGCAACTCCACCGCGGCGCGGGCGATGGCCGGCCGGGTGTCCGACTGGTACTTCAGCAACGGCAAGGACTTCGACGGGGTCACCGAGCAGCTCGCGGACGTCCGGGCGTCGGCCGCCGCCGCGGGCCGGGCGGCACCCCGCTTCGGGCTGAACGGCTTTCTGATCGCGCGGGACACCGAGGCCGAGGCCCGGGAGGTGCTGCGGGAGATCATCGCCAAGGCGGACACCGAGGCCGTGCACGGCTTCGGCGCGGCGGTCCAGCAGGCCGGGCGGTCCACGGCCGATGGCACCGGCATGTGGCAGGACTCCTCGTTCGAGGACCTGGTCCAGTACAACGACGGCTTCCGTACGGGCCTGATCGGCACGCCGGAGCAGATCGCCGAACGGATCGTGGCGTACAAGCGGCTGGGCGTGGACCTGTTCCTGCTCGGATTCCTCCACTACCTGGAGGAGGTCGAGTACTTCGGCGAGCGGGTGCTGCCGCTGGTGCGCGAGCTGGAGGCGCAGGAAGCGGAGGAGCCCCCGGCGGACGCCGTGTCCTTGCCGGGCCCGGTTCCCGCCGTTGCCAGGCCCTGAGCGCGCCGAACGCCTTCGCCACCCCACCACACTTCCAGGGAGACTTCGTATGAGCACCGTCGCACCGTCCGACTGGGCCACCCGGCCCGCACCCCGGGGCCCGCAGGGCTGGATCGAGCGCGCGGCGGAGGTCGCCGCCGTCCTCGCCACCGACGCGGTCGCCCGTGACCGCGCGGGCGCCACCCCGTACGCCGAGGTCCAGTTGCTCAAGGACTCCGGGCTGGTCACGCTGCTCGGGCCCGTCGGGCACGGGGGCGCGGGCCAGGACTGGCCGACCGCGTACCGGGTGATCCGGGAGGTCGCCAAGGCCGACGGGTCCATCGGGCAGCTGCTGGGCTATCACTATCTGTGGAACTGGGCCGCGCGACTCGTCGGCACCCGCGAGCAGTGGGAGCAGGTGGAGGCCGAGGCCGCCCGGCACCAGTGGTTCTTCGGCGGCGCGGTCAATCCGCGCGACGCGGACGTGGTGGTGCGGGACGAGGGCGGGACGCTGGCCTTCACCGGCCGGAAGTCGTTCTCCACCGGGAGCAGGGTCTCCGATGTGACCGTGCTGGAAGGGGTCCTGGAGGGCACCGACGACCATGTCTTCGCCATCGTGCCGTCCGACAGCGACGGGCTGGTGTTCCACGACGACTGGGACAACATCGGGCAGCGGCTCACCGAGAGCGGCGGCGTCACCCTGGACGGGGTGCGGGTGCCGTGGTCCGCGGCCGCCGGGTACGTCGGCAAGACGTTCGTGCCGCGTGTCTACAACACCCTCAACGTGCCGACCATCCAGCTGGTCTTCGCACACTTCTACCTCGGCATCGCGGCGGGCGCCCTGGAGACGGCCGCGGCCTACACCCGTACCAAGGCGCGCCCCTGGCTGCACGGCGGGCACGAGCGGGCGGCCGACGAGCCGTACGTCATCGACCTCTACGGCGATCTGACGGGCAAGCTCTGGGCGGCCGAGGCGCTGGCCGACCGGGTGGCCGAGGAGGGGCAGCGGCTGCACGACGATCCGGAGGCGGTGACGGAAGCGGACCGTGGTGAGTTCGAGGTCCGGGTCGCCGCGGTCAAGGCCCGCGCCACGGAGGTGGCGCTGGAGGTCACCCAGCGGATCTTCGAGGTGACCGGGGCCCGGTCCACCGCCTCCGCCGAGGGCCTGGACCGCTTCTGGCGCAATGTCCGCACCCACACCCTGCACGACCCGGTGGCCTACAAGCGCCGGGAGATCGGCCGGTTCGTGCTCGACGGCGCCCTGCCCGAGCCCACCTGGTACTCCTGACCGGCTCCGCGCCCGGAGCCCCCGGTTTCCGGGGGCTCCGGGAGCCCCTCCCCCACGTTCCGCACTCCCCCTCCCGCACTTCGAGGTGATCCTCTCCATGGCCACCGTGCTGTCCGTCTCCGGCAGTCCCTCCGCGACCTCGCGCACCGCGCGCCTGCTGCGTCATCTGGACGCGCGGCTCACCGAGGAGGGACACCACGTCCTTCCACTGGACGTCCGCACCCTGCCCGCCGAGGCGCTGCTGGGGGCCGACTTCGGCCATCCGGCGATCGTCGAGGCGACCGAACTGTTCGCCCGCGCCGACGGCGTCGTCATCGGCACGCCGGTCTACAAGGCCGCCTACTCCGGTCTGCTCAAGTCGCTGCTGGACCTGCTGCCGCAGTACGCGCTGACGGGGAAGACCGTGCTGCCGCTGGCGACCGGCGGCAGCACCGCCCATGTCCTGGCGATCGACTACGCGCTGCGGCCGGTGCTCTCGTCGATGGGGGCCGCGCACATCGTCCAGGGCTGGTTCGTCCTCGACCGGCACCTGGCCGTGCGGGAGGACGGCGCGTTGAGCGTCGAGCCGGGCGCGCAGGAGGGGCTGGACCAGGTGCTGGCCCAGTTCTCCGGTGCGCTCGGGCGCAGCCCGCTGCTGTCCGTCGCGAGCTGACCGCCGCTCCCCGCCCCGTTTTCTGATCCCCCTTCCTTCCCCGCTCCCGTAGGAGGCAGCACCGTGACCGCTCCCCCGCGGCCCGCCACCGCCCATGTGATCGCCGATGATGCCGAGGCCCTGGCGGTCGCGGCCGAGTTGGCCGCGGAGTTCCGGACCGGTGCCGCGGAGCGGGACGCCGCCCGCCGGCTGCCGCACGCCGAGCTGGCGCGGCTGTCGGCGAGCGGGCTGCTGGCCGTCACCGTGCCGCGGTCCCATGGAGGCGCGCAGGTGCGGACCGGGACGCTGGCCGAGGTGGTGCGGCTGCTGGCGAGCGGGGACGCCAGTCTGGCGCAGATCCCGCAGAGCCACTTCGTCTACCTCTCGGTGCTGCGCCGTCAGGGCACCGCCGAGCAGCAGGCGTTCTTCTTCGGTGAGGTGCTGGCGGGGCGGCGGCTGGGCAATGCGCAGTCGGAGGCGGGGACCCGGCATGTGCAGGACATCCGTACCCGGCTGGCACCCGCGGCGGATGGTTCGTACGTGCTGAGCGGGGTGAAGCACTATGCGACCGGGGCGTTGTTCGCCGACTGGATCCCGGTGCTGGCGCGCGGCCGGGACGACGAGCTCCATGTGGCCTATGTGCCCAAGGAGGCGCCGGGGGTGCGGGTCGTCGACGACTGGGACGGGATGGGGCAGCGGACCACGGCCAGCGGCACGGTGCACCTCGTGGACGTGGCGGTGCCGGCCGACCGGGTCGTACCGCACCACCTCACCTTCCGCGGCCCCCAACTGCACGGCGCGGTGGCCCAGTTGCTGCACGCCGCGATCGATGCCGGGATCGCCGCCGGCGCGCTCGCCGAGGCCGTCGGCTTCGTGCGCACCAAGAGCCGGCCGTGGTTCGAGAGCGGCCTGGACAGCGCGGCCGGGGACCCGCTGCTGATCCAGCGGTTCGGGGAGCTGGCGGTCCGGGTGCGGGCCGCCGAGTCGCTGCTGGCCACGGCGGCGCGGACGGTGGACGACGCGGGACGGGCGCTCACCGACGACTCGGCGGCCGAGGCGTCGGTGGCGGTGGCCGCGGCGAAGGTGGTGGCCGCGCAGGCGGCGGTGGAGACCGGCAGTGCGCTGTTCGACGTGGCCGGGACCCGGGCCGCGCTGGACGGGCTGAACCTCCACCGGCACTGGCGGGACGCGCGCACCCACACCCTGCACGATCCGGTCCGCTGGAAGGTGCAGCACATCGGCCGCTATGTCCTCAACGGCACCCGGCCGCCCCGGCACGGTCTGCTCTGACCACCGTCCCCGCCCCACCCCTTCTCTTCCCCTTCGGAGCCCGCATGTCCCCCCTCACCTTCCATTGGTTCCTGCCCACCTACGGCGACAGCCGTCATGTCGTCGGCGGTGGGCACGGCGTGCCCACCGGGTCGGCCGGCGGGGAGCGGCCCGCCACCCTCGGCTATCTGACGCAGATCGCCCGCGCCGCCGAGGACCTGGGCTTCGAAGGGGCCCTCACCCCCACCGGGGCCTGGTGCGAGGACGCCTGGCTCACCACGGCCATGCTGGCGCGCGAGACCGAACGGCTGAAGTTCCTGGTGGCGTTCCGGCCGGGGATCGTCGCGCCGACCCTGGCCGCCCAGATGGCCGCCACCTTCCAGCGGCACTCCGGGGGACGGCTGCTGCTGAACGTGGTCACCGGCGGCGAGAGCCATGAGCAGCGCGCGTACGGGGACTTCCTGGAGAAGGACGACCGGTACGCCCGGACCGGCGAATTCCTCGACATCGTGCGGCAGTTGTGGGACGGGAAGACGGTGGACTTCGCCGGGGAGCAGCTGCGGGTGGCCGGCGCCCGGCTGGCCCGGGTGCCCGATCCGGTGCCCGCGGTGTACTTCGGCGGCTCCTCCCCGGCCGCGGGGCAGGTCGCCGCGCGCGCCGCCGACGTCTATCTGACCTGGGGCGAGCCGCCGGCCGAGGTGGAGCGGAAGATCGCCTGGATCCGGGAGCTGGCCGGCCGCGCCGGGCGCCGGGTGCGGTTCGGCATCCGGCTGCATGTGATCACCCGGGACACCGCGGAGGCGGCCTGGGCCGAGGCACAGCGGCTGCTGGACGGCTTCGGCCCGGAGGCGATCCGTGCGGTGCAGGCGGGGCTGGCCCGCAGCGAGTCGGAGGGGCAGCGCCGGATGCTGGCACTGCACGGCGGCCGGACGGACGGGCTGGAGATCGCGCCGAACCTGTGGGCCGGGATCGGGCTCGTACGGGGCGGGGCGGGCACCGCGCTGGTCGGCAGCCATGCGGAGGTGGCGGAGCGGATCGTGGAGTACCACCGGCTGGGCATCGAGGAGTTCATCCTCTCCGGGCACCCCCACGTCGAGGAGGCGTACTGGTTCGGGGAGGGGGTGCTGCCGGTGCTGCGGGACGCCGGGCTGTGGCGGCATCCGGCCGCGGGCGAGGGGGCTTCCCCGGCCGCCGCCCAGGTTCCGTTCGCCGCCGGGGTGGGCCGCTGATCCAGGGGCCCGCGGCGGCTCCGGCCGATCCGCCCCAAACGGCTGCGCCGCGGGTCCGCACATGATTCGCTGAGCTGATCCCCCACGCCAGGCACCTCGCCCGCAGCAGGAGGACCAGTGACCGGCACCCCGCCGCACCACACGTCGTACGCACCTCCACCACGGACCACCGAAGCGGCGGACGGCACACCGCACCGCCCCGGCCGCCTCCCGTACTACGAGGACCGCTCGCCGGGAAGCGGGGTCCTGCCGCCGCGTGCCTGGTACGCGCGCTCGGACGCCGCCCGCCTCCCGCTGCACGGCCGCTGGCGGTTCCGGCTCTCGGCGGGCGCCGCCGCGGAGGACGACGCGTTCGCCCGTCCGGACTTCGACGACACGCAGTGGCAGGAGCTGCGGGTGCCCGGCCACTGGGTGCTCCAGGGGCGCTTCGCCGCCGAGGGCTCCTACGGGGGCGGCGCCGCACAGCCGAGCGGGGCACCCGCGTACACCAACACCGCCTACCCCTTCCCGGTCGATCCGCCGCGGGTGCCGGACGAGAACCCGACGGGCGATCACCGCCAGGTCTTCGACCTGCCCGAGGGGTGGGGCGCGGGGCCCGCGGTGCTGCACTTCGCCGGGGCCGAGTCCTGCGCCCGGGTCTGGCTCAACGGCCAGGAACTGGGCCATTTCAAGGGCAGCCGGCTGCCGCACGAGTTCGCGGTCGGGCCGCTGCTGCGGCCGCGCGGCAATGTGCTGGCGGTCCGCGTCCACCAGTGGTCGTCGGGCAGCTATCTGGAGGACCAGGACCAGTGGTGGCTGCCCGGCATCTTCCGGGAGGTCTCGCTCCACCGGCGTCCCGAGGGCTCGGTCGCCGACCATTTCGTCCACGCCGGGTTCGAGCACCGCACGGGGCTCGGCACCCTGCGCGTGGAGTGCGAACCCGCGGGCCGGGTCACGGTGCCGTCGCTCGGCCTCGACCTGGCGACCGGGGAGAGCGCGACGGTCCCGGTGCGCGGCTGGACGGCCGAGGAGCCGCACCTCTACGACGGGGAGCTGGTCACCGCCGGCGAGCGGATCCCGCTGCGGATCGGGTTCCGTACGGTCCGCGTCGAGGACGGGCTGCTGAAGGTCAACGGCCGCCGGATCCTGCTGCGCGGCGTCAACCGCCATGAGTTCCATCCGCGCCACGGCCGGGCCCTCGACCCCGCAACGATGCGCCGCGATCTGCTGCTGATGAAGCGGCACAACATCAACGCGGTGCGCACCAGCCACTATCCGCCGCACCCCGCCTTCCTCGACCTCTGCGACGAACTGGGCCTGTGGGTCGTCGAGGAGTGCGATCTGGAGACCCACGGGTTCGGCGGGCAGGGCTGGCGGGACAATCCGGTGGACGACCCGCGCTGGGAGCCGGCGCTGCTCGACCGGGCCCGGCGGATGGTCGAGCGGGACAAGAACCACCCCAGCGTCGTGCTGTGGTCGCTGGGCAACGAGTGCGGCACGGGCAGCGGGCTGTCCGCCATGGCCGCCTGGATGCGCGAGCGCGACCCGTCCCGGCCGCTGCACTACGAGGGCGACCCCAGCTGCGCCGACACCGACGTCTACTCCCGGATGTATGCCGACCACGCCGAGGTGGAGCGCATCGGGCGGCGTGCCGAGGCGCCGCTGCCCGATCCGGAGCTGGACGCCCGGCGCCGTCGCCTCCCCTTCCTGCTGTGCGAGTACGCGCATGCGATGGGGAACGGGCCGGGCGGCCTCGCCGAGTACCAGCGGCTGTTCGAGCGCTATGAGCGCTGCCAGGGCGGCTTCGTGTGGGAGTGGATCGACCACGGGCTGCGGCAGCGGACGCCGTCCGGCGAGGTCTTCCACGCCTACGGCGGGGACTTCGGCGAGGAGCTGCACGACGGGAACTTCGTCTGCGACGGGCTGGTCCTTCCCGACCGGGCGCCCTCCCCGGGGCTGGTGGAGCTGAAGAAGGTCGTCGAACCGGTGCGGATCGAGCCCGCGGGCGACGAGGACGGCACGGCGGGCGCGGTGCGGATCACCAATCTCCATGACTTCGCCGGCCTGGGGCACCTCGACTTCCTGTGGACCTACGAGGTGGACGGTGCCCCGCGCGGGCACGGCCGGCTGGAGGTGCCGCCGCCGGGACCCGGCGAGTCGGTGGTGGAGCGGCTGCCGGCACCACCGCCCGAGCCGGACGACGACGGGGAGGCGTTCTGGACGGTGCGGGCCGTGCTGCGCCGGGACACCGCCTGGGCGCCGGCCGGGCACGAGGTCGCCTGGGGCCAGCTGCCCGCGGCCCCGCGTCCGGTCGCCGCTCCCCCGGCGGCCACCGCCGTACCGCGCCGTGGTGAGGGCAATGTGATCGTCCTGGGCCCGGGGACCTTCGACGCCGGAACGGGGGCACTGGCCTATCTGGACGGCGTCCGCATCGGCGGCCCCCGGCTGGACGTCTGGCGGGCGCCGACCGACAACGACGAGGCCGCGCCCTGGCAGCCGGAGCCGCGGCCGGCCACCGAGTGGCGGCGGGCCGGCCTGCACCGGATGCGGCACCGTGTCGATGCCGTCGATGCCGGTCCCAACGCCGTGGTGGTACGGACCCGGGTCGCTCCGGCCGGTTCGCCGCTGGCGCTGCGCGCGGAGTACCGCTGGACGGCACGAGAGGGGCTGCTGCGGCTGGAGTTGAGCGTCGATCCCGAGGGCGAGTGGCCGGTGCCGCTGCCGCGGCTCGGGGTGCGGATGCGGGTGTGCGGCAGCCTGGGCCGGGCCGAGTGGTTCGGCGGCGGGCCGGGCGAGGGCTATCCGGACACCCGGGCGGCCGCCCGGGTCGGCCGCTGGTCGATGCCGGTGGACGCGCTGCAGACGCCGTATGTGCGGCCGCAGGAGAACGGTGCGCGGCCCGGTGTGCGCTGGGCGGAGCTGACCCGTTCGGACGGCTCCGGACTGCGCATCGAGGGCGCTCCGGACTTCTTCCTCACCGCCCGCCGGTGGTCGACCGAGGAGCTGGCCGCGGCCCGCCACACCACGGACCTGCGGCCCGGCGAGCACCTGTGGCTGCATCTCGACCACGCCCAGCACGGCATCGGCAGCCAGTCGTGCGGGCCGGGGGTGCTGCCGCGGCACCGGTTGGAAGTGGCCCCGGCCCGTTTCTCGTTCGTGTTCGCGTCGCTGCGCTGAGACTCGTACCGGGCCCGCGCCGGCCGCCGCGCCCTGGCGGCCGCCGCGCCCTGGCGGCCGGCGCACCCCTCCGCGCCCGGCGCACCCCCGCGGCCAGGGGCGTTGTCACCGGCCGGGGATACGATCCGAGGTGAGGCGTGAGCACCCACGCGTCCCGCAGCACCGAGAGGCTACGCACCATGGTCAGCACGTCCCCGCCGCTCGCCGACGCCCTCGCCGCGGGGCCGGTCGTCCTCGACGGCGGGCTGTCCAACCAGCTGGAGGCCGCCGGGCACGACCTCGGGGACGCCCTGTGGTCGGCGCGGCTGCTGGCCGAGGAGCCGGAGGCGGTGGTGCAGGCGCACCTGGCGTACTACGAGGCCGGGGCACAGGTCGCGATCACCTCCAGTTACCAGGCGACGTTCGAGGGGTTCGCCCGGCGCGGTATCGGCGAGGAGCGGGGCGCGGAGCTGCTCGGCCGGAGTGTGGGGCTGGCCCGCGAGGCGGCCCGGCGGGCGTCGGCCGGCGGGGTGGCCGGGCCGCTGTACGTGGCTGCTTCGGCGGGCCCGTACGGGGCGATGCTGGCGGACGGCTCCGAGTACCGCGGCCGCTACGGCCTGTCGGTGGACGAGCTGGAGCGCTTCCACCGGCCGCGCCTGGAGGTGCTGGCGGCGGTGCGGCCCGATGTGCTGGCGCTGGAGACGGTGCCGGATGCCGAGGAGGCCCGCGCGCTGCTGCGGGCGGTGCGCGGGCTGGGAGTGCCGGCCTATCTGTCGTACAGCGTCACGGGGGACCGCACCCGGGCCGGGCAGCCGCTGGCGGAGGCGTTCTCGGTCGCGGCCGGCGCCGACGAGGTGATCGCGGTGGGGGTGAACTGCTGCGCGCCGGACGACGCGGACCGGGCGGTGCGCCTGGCGGCGCAGGTCACCGGCAAGCCGGTGGTGGTCTACCCCAACAGCGGGGAGAGCTGGGACGCCGGGGCGCGGACCTGGTACGGCGAGGCGGCGTTCCACGCGGACCGGGTCGCCGGCTGGGCCGCGGACGGCGCCCGGCTCATCGGCGGCTGCTGCCGGGTGGGCCCGGACGCCATCGCGGCGCTGGCGGCGGGGCTCGGCCGCTGACGGGACGGCCCGGTTGCGGGCCGAAGGCGTTACACAGACGCAACCGACGCGGCGGAGACAGGGCCCCGGGCCGGTGGCAGGATGCAGCCACATCGCAGCACGCATGGCTTGGTTGATATTCATCCTGCCCCTGGAGGGCCCGTGTCCGCTCGCTCCGCGTTGCCTGTCATAGCCGTTGCCGCGGCCGTCGCCGTGCTGGCGGGGTGCAGCAGCACCACGTCCGGCGGGAAGAAGGGTTCCGGCGGCCTGGAACTGGTCTCCTCCGGGACCTTGAAGACCTGCACCCACCTTCCCTACGCCCCGTTCCAGGTGAAGAAGGACGGCAAGGTCGTCGGGTTCGATGTCGATCTGGTGGACCTGGTCGCCAAGGACCTCGGGGTGAAGCAGGAAATCGTCAACACGCCCTTCGAAGGCATCGAGACCGGCCAGGACTTCACCATCCGCAAATGCGATCTGGCCGCCGCCGGCATGACGATCACGCCCGCGCGGGACAAGGTCATGGATTTCTCCGACCCGTATTTCAATGCCACCCAGGCGCTGCTGACGAAGAAGGGCAAGCCCTTCAAGAAGGTCGAGGACCTCAAGGGCAAGAAGCTCGGTTACCAGAAGGCGACCACCGGCGGGATCTACGCCAAGAAGCACGGCAAGGGCGTCGAGCTGGTGGAGTTCGAGGACCTGGGGCTGCTGCTGACCGCCGTGAAATCCGGACAGGTCGACGCCGGCATCAATGACAACGGTGTGCTCTTCGACTATGTGAAGCAGAACCCGGACACCGCGGTCACCGCGGAGTTCAACACCGGTGAGCACTACGGCATCGGCGTGCGGACCGGGAACGACGCACTGCGGAAGAAGATCAACGAGGCGATCGGGAAGGCGAAATCGGACGGGACGTACGACCGGATCTACAAGAAGTGGTTCGGCACCACCCCGCAGAGCTGAGGCCGCCGTCATGTCCTTGTCCAAACGACAGCGCGCCCGGGCGATCCGCGGTGTGCAGTACGGCGTGCTGGTCCTCGCCGTGGTGGTCTTCGCCCTGATCGCCGACTGGCATCAGCTGCGGATGGCGTTCTTCGACATCGAGGTCGCCAAAGCGCTGTTCCCCGACATCATCACCACGGCGCTGGTCAACACCGTCCTCTACACCCTGCTGGGCTTCGGTTTCGGGCTGGCGCTCGGCCTGGTGCTCGCGCTGATGCGGCTCTCGTCGGTGCCGCCCTACCGCTGGATCGCCGTCACCTATATCGAGTTCTTCCGCGGGATCCCCTGTCTGCTGGTGTTCATCGCGCTCGGCTTCGGTGTGCCGCTGGCCTTCGAGGTCGCGCTCGACATGAACATCACGGTCATGCTGTCGCTCGGGCTGGTGGGCGCGGCGTACATGGCCGAGACCATCCGGGCCGGAATCCAGGCGGTTCCCAAGGGGCAGACGGAGGCGGCACGTTCGCTGGGGATGTCGCACGGGCGGGCGATGATCTCGATCGTCATTCCCCAGGCGTTCCGCATCGTGCTGCCGCCGCTGACCAACGAACTGATCCTGCTGACCAAGGACTCCTCGCTGGTGTATCTGCTGGGGCTTTCCCTCACCCAGTTCGAGCTGGCCAACTTCGGCCGGGACGCCCTCAACGAACACAAGAGCCTGACCCCGATCCTGATCGCCGGGCTGCTCTACCTCGTGATCACCCTCCCGCTCGGCCAGCTGGTCCGTCGGCTGGAGGCCCGTACGGCGAAGGCCAGGTGAGCGGCGTGACGACCGACCAGGCGGCACCGGAGACGACGGATGCGAAGGCCATCGACGTGCAGGGCCTGCGCAAGGCGTTCGGCGAGCTGGAGGTGCTGCGCGGCATCGACTTCTCGGTGGCCCGCGGCGAGGTGGTGTGTGTCATCGGGCCCTCGGGGTCGGGGAAATCGACCCTGTTGCGCTGTGTGAATCTGCTGGAGGAGCCGAGCGCGGGCCGGGTCACGGTGGCCGGCACCGAGGTGACCGACCCGGACGTGGACATCGACCGGGTCCGGCGGCGGATCGGGATGGTCTTCCAGGCCTTCAACCTCTTTCCGCATCTGACCGCGCTGGAGAACCTGACCATCGCCCAGCGGCGGGTGCTGCGCCGCGACCGGGACGAGGCGGAGCGGATCGCCCGCGCCAACCTCGAACGGGTCGGGCTCAGCGACAAGGCGTCGGCCTATCCGGCGCAGTTGTCCGGCGGGCAGCAGCAGCGGGTGGCCATCGCCCGCGCGCTGTCCATGGACCCCGAGCTGATGCTCTTCGACGAGCCGACCTCGGCGCTGGACCCGGAGCTGGTCGGCGATGTGCTGGCGGTGATGCGGGCGCTGGCGCAGGAGGGGATGACGATGCTCGTGGTCACCCACGAGATGAGCTTTGCGCGGGAGGTCGCCGACCGGGTGGTGTTCATGGACGGCGGGGTGATCGTCGAGGAGGGCACTCCGGAGCAGGTGGTGGGCGCCCCGCGGCACGAGCGGACCCGGACGTTCCTGGCGCGGGTGCTGGATCCGGCGGCCGCCGAGGTCGGGGAGGTCGCGGACACCGGAGCGGCGGGCAAGCGCGCCGATCGCTGACGGCCCCGGGGCGTGCGGACGCCCCGGGGCCGTCCGGTCGGCGTCGCGGTGCCCGCGACGGTGACCGTCCGGCTCAGGACAGCGGCTTGGTGAGCTTCTTGGTGCCGGTGCTGTTGCCCGTCAGGCTGCAGGTGACGGTCTTGATCCCGATCTTGTAGCCGTTGAGGGTGGGGTACTGGACGTAGGTGCCCTCGGCGGTGCCTGCGGGCTGCCGGGCCGCTGTGCGCTCCAGCTCGTGGCGGCACAGCGAGGAGGCCTTGGACCTGATGCCGGTTTCGGTCGTCAGGCCGGATGCGAGGCGGTGGACGGTGACGACCTCGGCGTCGTGCGGGCCGCGGCAGGAGGCCCTGTCGTTGTTGCCGCCGCCGCCCTCCCGCAGGTCGTAGCAGTCGCCGGTCTTCAGCAGGTAGAAGGGTATGCGGCCGTCGGCGGGCGTCGGCAGGCCGCTCTCGAAGTCGCTGCCGGTGGGCGTCGCGGTGGGCGTGGGGTCGTAGGAGGGCGTCGCGGAGGCGCTCTCGGACGGTGTGGCGCCGGCGCTCGAACCGGACGGCTGGGCGCGGTTGTTGCTGCTACGGCCGTCACCGCTGTTGTTGATCACGATGACGGCGATGACGACGGCCAGGACGACGGCACCGCCGCCGATGATCGCCGCGATGGTCTTGCCGTTGCCGCCGCCGGGCGGGCCGGGCGGCTGCTGCCAGCCGCCGGGGCCGCCGGGTCCCGCGGGACCGTAGCCGCCCGCGGGCGGGCCGAAGCCGCCGGCGGGCTGAGTGCCGCCGGGCGGACCGTAGGCGCCCGGGCCGTACCCGCCCTGGCCGTATCCGCTCTGGCCCTCACCGCCGGGGCCGGGGCCGCCGGCCGGCGGGCCGAAGCCGCCCGGGGCGCCGTGGGGCGGCTGATGCGGCTGGTTCGGCGGCGGAGGCGGAGGAAAGCTCATGGTGGAGGTGATCGCTTCTCTGCTCGGTTTTCGGGGACCCGGCGACCGGCCCGGCACATTTCGGGTCTGAAACATCCGGCCCATGGGCACCGTTGGCGACAGTCAGCAAGCCACCCTACGGCTCGGAGGTTCTCCGTGTTCACCGACCTGTCCCTGGACGAGCTGCGCGCCTACCGCCCGCCCCGCCCCGAGCCGGCCGGGTTCGACGCCTTCTGGCAGCGCACCCTCGACGAGGCCCGCGCCCATGACCTCGATGCGCGCTTCACCGAGGTCGACGCGGGCCTTGCGCTGCTGCGCACCCAGGACGTGACGTTCTCCGGCTTCGGCGGGCACCGTATCCGCGGCTGGTTCCTGGCCCCGCGCGCCGCCGACGGGCCGCTGCCGTGCGTCGTGCAGTACCTCGGCTACGGCGGCGGCCGGGGGATGGTGCACGACTGGCTGCTGTGGCCGTCCGCGGGGTACGCCACGCTCGTCATGGACACCCGCGGGCAGAGCGGCCCCAACCGGCCCGGTGACACCCCCGATCCGGTCGGCTCCGGCAATCCGGGCGTGCCCGGCAAGATGACGCAGGGACTGCTCTCCCCCGAGGACTACTACTACCGGCGGCTGTTCACCGACGCGGTGCGGGCCGTGGAAGCGGCGCGGGGGCATGCGGCGGTGGACGCCGGCCGGATCGTGGTCGCCGGCGGCAGCCAGGGGGGCGCCGCGGCCCTGGCGGCGGCGGGGCTGGTCCCCGGCCTGGCGGGCGCGCTGGTCGACGTACCGTTCCTGACCCATGTCCGCCGCGCCGTCGAGATCACGGACAGCGGGCCGTACGGCGAACTCACCCGCTACTTCGCGGGTGAGCGCGGCCGGATCGACACCGCGCTGGACACCCTGGACCACTTCGACGGCCTGAACTTCGCGGCCCGCGCCACCGCCCCGGCACTCTTCGGCACGGCGCTGCGCGACGAGGTGGTGCCGCCGTCCACCGGCTTCGCCGTCCACCACCACTACGCGGGCGAGAAGGAGCTGAAGGTGTGGCGGTTCAACGCCCACGAGGGAGGTGGCGGCGAGCAGCGGGCGGCCGAAATATCCTTCCTGCGCACGCTGTTCGGCTGAGCGGCCGGGCGGGCGGAGCGCAAGGGCGGGCGCGGGGCGCGGGCCCTCAGAAGGCCCCCATCAGGTGCTCCAGGGCCAGCTGGTCCAGATGCTCGAAGGCCATCCCGCGGGCGGCCGCCGCCCCGGCGTCGAAGGTCTCGTAGGCGGTGCGGTCGGCGAGCAGCCCGGCCAGGCCGTCCTCGGCGGTGGGCAGGCCCAGCTGGTCCAGTCGCGCGGCGTGCAGCGCGTCCTGGACGGCCGGGTCGGCCCGGAAGGCCGCGGCGCGCTCCTTGAGGAGCAGGTAGTTGCGCATGCAGCCGGCCGCCGAGGTCCACACGCCGTCCAGGTCCTCGGTGCGCGGCGGTTTGAAGTCGAAGTGCCGCGGCCCGTCGTACCCGGCCCTCTCCAGCAGGTCGACCAGCCAGAACGCGGACCGCAGGTCGCCCGCGCCGAAGCGCAGGTCCTGGTCGTACTTGATCCCGCTCTGGCCGTTGAGGTCGATGTGGAAGAGCTTGCCCGCCCACAGCGCCTGGGCGATGCCGTGCGGGAAGTTCAGCCCGGCCATCTGCTCGTGGCCCACCTCGGGGTTGACGCCGTACAGCTCGGGGCGCTCCAGCCGCTCGATGAAGGCGAGGGCGTGGCCGACGGTGGGCAGCAGGATGTCGCCGCGCGGCTCGTTGGGCTTGGGCTCGATGGCGAACCGCAGGTCGTAGCCCTGCTCGACGACGTACTGGCCGAGGAGGTCGAACGCCTCCTTCAGCCGGTCCAGGGCGGCGGGCACGTCCTTGGCCGCGCCGGACTCCGCGCCCTCCCGGCCGCCCCACGCGACATAGGTGCGGGCGCCCAGCTCGGCGGCGAGGTCGATGTTGCGGAGCGTCTTGCGCAGGGCGAAGCGGCGGACGTCGCGGTCGTTGGCGGTGAAGGCGCCGTCCTTGAAGACGGGGTGGGTGAAGAGGTTGGTGGTGGCCATCGGCACGACCAGGCCGGTGGCGTCCAGCGCCTGCCGGAAGCGTGTGACGGCCGCCTCGCGCTCGATGTCCCCGGCGCCGAAGGGGATCAGGTCGTCGTCGTGGAAGGTGACGCCGTAGGCGCCGAGGTCGGCGAGGCGCCGGACCGATTCGACGGGGTCCAGCGCGCGGCGGGTGGCGTCCCCAAACGGGTCACGGCCCTGCCAGCCGACGGTCCACAGGCCGAAGCTGAATTTGTCCTCGGGCACGGGCTGGTGGCTCATCGCGGCTCCCGGTGATTTCGTCAACGCGCTTTACAAATTCCGCCGCGGCCAAACTAATATGCGGCAGCACACCGGGGAACCCCCCAGGCCGGGGCCCTGGAGACGGGCCGCCGAGGGAGAGTGCACGATGGGCGCACAGTCAGCCGGACCGCTGGTCGTCGGGGTGGACAGCTCGACACAGTCCACCAAGGCCCTGGTCGTGGACGCGGCGACCGGTGCGGTCGTCGCCCGCGGCCAGGCACCGCACACGGTCTCCGGCGGCGACGGCAAGGAGAGCGATCCCGCGCAGTGGTGGCGGGCGCTGGGCGAGGCGCTGGCCCAGTGCGGCGACGCGGCACGGCAGGCCTCGGCGGTGTCCGTCGGCGGCCAGCAGCACGGCCTGGTCACCCTGGACGCGGCCGGCTCGCCGGTGCGTCCCGCCCTGCTGTGGAACGACGTCCGGCCGGCGCCCCAGAGCGAGCGGCTGATCGCGGAGCTGGGCGGCGCGCGGGCGTGGGCCGAGCGGGTGGGGAGCGTGCCGGGTCCCGCCTTCACGGTGGCCAAGTGGGCCTGGCTGCGGGAGCACGAGCCGGCCGCGGCCGCCGCCACCGCCGCGGTACGGCTGCCGCACGACTACCTCACCCAGCGCCTGACCGGCGAGTCCGTCACCGACCGCGGCGACGCGTCCGGCACGGGCTGGTGGGCGTCGTCCACCGGGGCCTACGACCCGGAGATCCTGGAGCACGTCGGGCTGTCCCCCGACGCGCTGCCGCGGGTGGCGCTCCCGGGCGAGGCCGCCGGGACCGTGCACGCCGGTGATCTGCCGCTGCCCCACGGCGCGTTGGTGGCCGCCGGGACGGGCGACAACATGGCGGCCGCGCTCGGGCTGGGGCTGCGCCCCGGACAGCCGGTGCTGAGCCTGGGCACGTCGGGGACGGTCTATGCGGTCTCCACCCACCGGCCCGCCGATCCGACGGGCACCGTCGCGGGCTTCGCCGATGCCCGCGGCGACTGGCTTCCGCTGGCCTGCACCCTGAACTGCACCCTCGCCGTGGACCGGGTGGCGGCGCTGCTGGGACGCGACCGGGAGGCGGTGGAGGCGGGCGGCGAGGCGGTGATGCTGCCGTTCCTCGACGGCGAGCGCACCCCGAACCTGCCGGGCGCCTCGGGCCTGGTCCACGGCCTGCGGCACCACACCACGGCCGGTCAGCTGCTCCAGGCCGCCTACGACGGCGCGGTGTTCACGCTGCTGCAGGCCCTGGACCGGGTGCTGGACGCGGACGCCGCGCCCGATGCGCCGCTGCTGCTGATCGGCGGCGGGGCGAAGGGGCAAGCCTGGCGGGAGACCGTCCGCCGGCTGTCGGGCCGCCCGGTGGTGGTGCCGGAGGCGCAGGAGCTGGTGGCGTTGGGCGCGGCGGCGCAGGCGGCCGGGCTGCTGTTGGAGGAGGACCCGTCGGCGGTGGCCCGTCGCTGGGGGACGGCGCGCGGCGCGGAGTACGAGGCGCTGCCGCGGGACGGCGCCGCCTGGGACCGGCTGGCGGCCACCCTCGCCGACGGTGCGGCGCTGCTGCGGCGGTGACCTCGGCGCCGCAGCCGTACCCCGGAGGGACCGCCCTCCCGACCCTTAGGAGACCCCTGTGACGGCGCCCGGCGGCGACACCCAGCACGGCATCCGGCGGCGCAATCTGGCCCGGGTGCTGCAGACCGTGGCCGCACAGGGGCCGCTGTCCCGGCCGGCGGTCGCGGCGCGGATCGGGCTGACCCGGGCGGGGGTGGCGCCGCTGGTCGACGAGCTGCTGCGGGCCGGTCTGCTGGTCGGGACGGGGCGGGCGGCGCCCAGCGGCCGGGGCCGGCCGGGCGGTGAACTGGCGGTCAGCGACCGCGGCCCGGCCGGGATCGGCGCCGAGATAGGCGTCGATCACCTGGCGGTGTGCGCGGTCGATCTGCGCGGACGGGTACGGGCCCGGGTCGCGGCCGACGCGGCGAACCGGCAGAGCGCTCCCGGGCCCGTGCTGCGGCGGCTGTCCGCGCTGCTCGCCGAGGTCACCGACCGGATCGCCGCCGAGGGGCTGCGGCCGGCCGGGCTGGCGGTGGCCGTGCCCGGTCTCGTGGCCCGGGGCGCGACGACCGTGGTGCACGCCCCCAACCTCGGCTGGCGGGCCGTCGATCTCGCACCGGAACTCGCCGGGGCGACCGTCCCCGCGGACGGCTCCCCGGCCCTCCCCCTCACCGTCGAGAACGAGGCCAACCTCGGTGCGCTGGCCGAGATCCGGCTGGGCGGGAGCGACGGACGGCCGGCGCCGCCACCGGACTTCGTGCATGTGTCGGCGGAGATCGGTATCGGCGCCGCGGTGGTCGTGGACGGTCAACTGCTGCGGGGGGCACGGGGGTTCGCCGGCGAGCTGGGGCATGTGCCGGTGCGTCCCGAGGGCCCGGTGTGCGACTGCGGCGGGCGGGGCTGCCTGGAGCAGTACGCCGGGGAGGAGGCCGTGCTGCGCGCGGTCGGACTGGCCCCCGGGCAGGCGGCGGCTCATCCCGGACCGGGGGCCCGTACCGGGCTGTTGGCGCGCCGTGCCGCCGAAGGGGACACGGCCGTCGTGCGGGCGCTGCACGAGGCGGGGACGGCGCTGGGCATCGCGCTCGCCGGGGCGGTGAATCTGCTGGATCCGCGGGCGGTGGTCCTCGGGGGCGCGCTGGCCGGGCTGGCGCCCTGGGTCCTGCCGTCCCTGGAGCGGGAGTTGGCGCTGCGGACGGCCGTGGCGGCGGATCCGGAGCGGGCCGGCGGGCCGTTGGTGACGGTGTCCCGCCTGGGTGCGGACGGGCCGCTGCTCGGGGCGGCGCACGCGGCGCTCCAGGCCGTGCTGGACGATCCCCTCCGTTCCTGCACCCCGGCACACTCTCCCCGGAATTGAACCCGCTAAACCTATCCATGGAACGGGAATTCCATGCCACCCCATCGAGCGATTGTGCCGATAAAAACCACACGACTACGGTCGGTTCGGCGGGTTGCCGCGGAGCTGCCGTGAAAGGGGGTTTCGGCGGCGGTCCGCATCGCACCCTCCGAAGAGACAGGTGGCATTGTGACGATTGCCGACGAATCGCTGCACGGCAGTGCGGAAGAGGCCCAGAATTCCAGTCTGAGCACCACCGCCGCGCGGAATTTGGCGACCACCACCAAGACCGCGCCGCAGATGCAGGGCATCACTTCCCGCTGGCTGCTGCGACTGCTGCCCTGGGTGCAGGTGTCCGGTGGCACCTACCGGGTGAACCGCCGGCTGACGTACACCCTCGGCGACGGGCGCATCGATTTCGACATCAGCGGCAGCGATGTCTCGATCATCCCCGACGAGCTGCGCGAGCTGCCGGCCCTGCGGGAATTCACCGATACCGAGGTACTGGCCGCGCTCGGCGACCGGTTCACCCAACAGGACTACGCCCCCGGTGAACTGATCGCCGAGGCCGGCACGCCGGGCGACCGGCTGGTGCTGATCGCACACGGTCGGGTGGACCGCATCGGCACCGGCAAATACGGCGAGGACGCGGTGCTGGAGGCCCTGGCCGGCGGCGACCACCTCGGCGACGCCCCGCTCACCGATGCCGACGGGACCTGGGAGTTCAGCTATCGCGCGGTGACCCGGGTGACGGTGATGGCGCTGCCCCGCCAGGCCCTGGAGGAGATCCTCGACCGTTCCCCCGGGCTGCGCGAGCATCTTGCGGCGGCCGGGCAGGACGCCGTGCAAGCGACGAACACCGCGGGGGAATCGGCGGTCTCCGTCGCCTCGGGGCACCACGGCGAGCCGTCCCTGCCCGGCACCTTCGTCGACTACGACCTGACGCCGCGGGAGTACGAACTCAGCGTCGCGCAGACGGTGTTGCGCACCCACAGCCGGGTCGGCGACCTCTACAGCGACCCGATGAACCAGGTCGAGGAGCAGCTGAAGCTGACCGTCCAGGCGCTGCGCGAGCGCCAGGAACACGAGCTGGTCAACAACGCGGAGTTCGGGCTGCTGAACAACGCCGATCTCAAGCAGCGCATCCGCACCCGCACCGGCCCGCCCACCCCCGACGACCTCGACGACCTGCTGGCGACGGTGTGGAAGGACCCGGGCTTCCTGCTCGCCCACCCCCTCACCATCGCCGCGATCGGCCGGGAGTGCAGTGCCCGCGGGCTCTACCCGACCGCGGTCGATTTCATGGGGCATTCGCTGCCGTCCTGGCGCGGGGTGCCGATTTTCCCGTGCAACAAGATTCCGGTGACCAAGGAGCGGACGAGTTCGATTCTGCTGATGCGGACCGGCGAGGAAAACCAGGGCGTGGTCGGCCTGCATCAGACCGGAATTCCCGACGAATACGAGCCGAGCCTCTCGGTGCGTTATATGGGCCTCGACGACCGGGCCGTACTCAAATATCTCGTCAGCGCCTACTATTCGGCGGCCATTCTCGTGCCGGACGCGCTGGGCGTTCTCGACGACGTACAGATCGGCCACTGACCGGCCCGCGAAGCGTGCGGCGCGCCCGAAAGCGGCCCGATCCCCGCCCGGGCGCGCCGCCCGTACCCCTTGCAGGCCCCCGTACGCACCGCACCGCACGCACCGACAAGAACAGGTGAACCTTCTCCATGACCACATCGGTGGATCCGACGTCCGGCCCGCAGCAGTCCGCGATCGAGCAGAGCCGGTCCAGCCTGGACACCGCGGCCGCCCGCAAGCTGGCGACCACGACCAAGACCGTGCCGCAGATGCAGGGGATCTCCTCCCGCTGGCTGCTGCGCATCCTGCCCTGGACCCAGGTCTCCGGCGGTACGTACCGCGTCAACCGCCGCCTCACCCACACCCTCGGTGACGGCCGGGTGGAGTTCACCTCGACCGGGTCCGCGGTCCGGGTGATCCCGGCCGAGCTGCGCGAACTGGCGCCGTTGCGCGGGTACACCGACGCCGCGACGCTGGAGGCGCTGGCGGACCGCTTCGTCCAGCGGGAGTTCGCGCCCGGCGAGGTGCTGGCCCGCACCGGCGCGCCCACGGACCGCGTCATCCTGATCGCCCACGGCAAGCTCGACCGGCTCGGGGCCGGCAAGTACGGCGACGAGACGGTGCTGGGGGTGCTGGCCGACGGTGACGCCGTCGGCGCCGCGGCGCTGCTGAGCCCGGACGCGCAGTGGGAGCACTCCGTGCGGGCGGTGACCCGGGTGACCGCGCTGACCCTCTACCGCAGCGACCTCGAAGAGGTGCTGGACCGGTCGGAGTCGCTGCGCACCCACCTGGCGGAGTTCCGCGAGGCGCTGGTCCCGGCGCAGAACAAGCACGGCGAGGCGGCCATCGAACTGGCCGCGGGCCATGTCGGCGAGCCGGCCCTGCCGGGTACCTTCGTCGACTACGACCTGGCGCCGCGGGAGTACGAACTCAGCGTCGCCCAGACCGTGTTGAAGATCCATTCGCGGGTCGCCGACCTCTACAACGACCCGATGAACCAGCTGGACCAGCAGCTGCGGCTGACCGTGGAGGCGCTGCGCGAGCGCCAGGAACACGAGATGATCAACAACCCCGGGTTCGGGCTGCTGCACAACGCCGATCTCAAGCAGCGCATCCACACCCGCAGCGGCCCGCCGACCCCCGACGACCTGGACGAGCTGATCTCCCGGCGCCGCAAGACCCAGTTCCTGCTGGCCCACCCGCGCACCATCGCGGCGATCGGGCGGGAGTGGAACGCCCGGGGGATCTACCCCACCACCGCGGAGTGCGAGGGCACGGCCGTCCGGGCCTGGCGGGGCATCCCGCTGCTGCCCTGCAACAAGATCCCCATCACCCCGGAGCAGACCAGCTCGATTCTGGCGCTGCGGGTGGGCGAGGAGAACCAGGGCGTAGTGGGGCTGCACCAGACCGGCATCCCGGACGAGTACCGGCCGGGGCTGTCGGTGCGCTTCATGGGGATCAATGACCAGGCCGTCATCAATTACCTGGTCAGCGCCTACTATTCGGCGGCCGTGCTGGTGCCGGACGCGCTGGGCATCCTGGAGGACGTGGAAATCGGTCACTGACCGGCCCGTCCCCGGCCCGGGTGCCACGTCCACGAGCGGCCGTCAGGGCCGCGGACATGGCACCCGGGTGACGACCGATCAGGTATCTCCGCTCTCCTGACCTGCGCCGTTTCCGCCTTTGGTCGAGCCATTGGCGAAGCGGCCATTCCCTTGGCAGGGCGTGCCCTGTTGCGCATCATGAACGCACCGCAGGTGTGTGACATGTACGCGACCATGCCCCCACGGTCCTTGTCAGGAGTGCCCATGGAGCCCGACCACCGCCGCCCGGACCGCCGCCGTCTGCTCACCGGCGCGGCCGCGCTCGCCGCGTCCGCCGCACTCGCTCCCCTCACCACGGCCAGGGCCGGTGCCACATCGCGCCCGCAGGCTCCGCGCGGCGGCGCCTACCCCCCGCACCGGTGGGTGCCGGCCAGCCGGTCCAACTTCACCGCGGCCAACCGCCCGACGAAGTACCCGGTCGAGATGGTCGTGGTGCATGTGACCCAGGAGACCTACAAGGACACCCTCAAGCTGTTCAAGAACCCCCGGCACAAGGCGGCCGCGCACTACGTCGTACGGTCCGTCGACGGCGCGCTCGCCCAGTGCGTCCGCGAGCGGGACATCGCCTGGCACGCCGGCAACTGGGACTACAACACCCGCAGCATCGGCATCGAGCACGAGGGCTGGATCGACGACCCGACGTGGTTCACCGACGCGCTCTACGAGCGGTCCGCGCAGCTCACCGCCGCCATCTGCGACCGCTACCGGATCCCCAAGGACCGCGAGCACATCGTCGGCCATGTCGAGGTGCCCGGCACCGACCACACCGACCCCGGGGAGTTCTGGGACTGGGCCCGCTATCTGCAGCTGGTCCACGAAGCCTCCTGGGGGAGCGCCGGATGACACGACGGCCGTTCCGCGGGTGTACCGATTCATGACATCTCCGGGCCATAGTGAGCATCTTCGGCACCTGGGACAGTTGGCACGACGTCAGGGGGGATCGTGAAGCGGCGATTCGGTCGAGTACGGGCGATGCTCACGGTGCTGGTGGCGTGGGGTGCGCTGGCCGGCGGAGGACTGGCGGGCGGGCCGCAGGCCACCGCGGCGGGCACCGCCCTCCAGCGTTTCGGCGCCGGGCCGGTGGCGCCCGGCGTGGCGTACGGCGAATTCCGGATGACGGTGCCGCGCGGCATCGTGCACGGGCACCTGCTGACGGTCGACCTGGCCGATCCGCGGGTCTCGGCCGATCTGCTGTACCCCGGGGCGGTCGGCGCGCGGTCACCGGTGTCCCAACTGGCCGCCGACCGCGGCGCGGTGGGGGCCGTCAACGGCGACTTCTTCAACATCACCGAGACCCAGCACCCGGGCGTCGAGGCGACCGGTGCCTCGGTCGGCCCCGCGGTGGCCTCCGGGCGGCAGCTGAAGGGCGCGGTGCCCGACGGCCAGCGGTTCGGGCCGGTCATGCCGCCGGGCGCGACCACCGAGGACGTCATCGGCGTCGGCTACGACCGCCGGGCCCGGCTGGACCGGCTCACGCTGCGCGGCGCGGTGCTGACCCCCGAGGGGGCGCTGCCGCTGCGCGGGCTGAACCAGTACGCGCTCCCCGTCGGCGGCATCGGTGCCTACACCCCGCAGTGGGGCCCGGCATCGAGGCTGCGCGCCACCTGCGGCACCGACACCGACCGGGCGGCGCCGTGCAGCACGGACACCACGGAGGTGACCGTCCGGCGCGGCCGGGTGACGGCGGTGACGGACGCCCCGGGCGGCGGCGGGGTGCCGGCGGGCAGCGTGGTGCTGGTGGGCCGGGAGGACGGGGCGCGCCAGCTGCGGATGCTGGACATCGGCGAGCCGGTGCAGGTCGACGCGCGCCTCGCGGGCCGGGGGCCCGTGCCCCTGCGGTTCGCGGTGGGCGGCTTCCCGATCGTGCGGGACGACGCGCCGGTGGCCGGACTGGACGGCGTCGCGGTGGCGGTGCGCACGTCCGCGGGGATCGGGGACGGCGGGCGGCTGCTGTACCTCATGGCGCTGGACGGGGCCCCGGGCCAGACCGGGCTGACGGTGCGCGAACTGGCGGACCTCATGGTGGAGTTGGGTGCACGGGACGCGATGGACCTGGACGGCGGCGGGTCCTCGACACTGGTCACGGGCGACGCGTACGGGGCAACGGTCCGCAACCATCCCTCGGGCGGCGCGGAGCGGCCGGTACCCAACGCGATCGGGGTGTTCTCGTCGGGGTGAGCGGGCCGGGCGGCCGGCGGCGCGGCGCCCGGCCGCGGGCCGGCTCCGTCACGGGCGGACGCTGCTCACCACATCGGCGGCGCCGGACAGTCCCTGGTGGATGTCCGGGGCGAGGCTGCTGTTCGCCAGGTAGAAGCCGAGCAGCGCGCACACCAGGGCGTGCGAGATCTTGAGCTTGCCGCTGCGCAGGAAGATCACGGTGAGGACCACCAGCAGCAGGACGACCGAGATGGAAATGGCCATGGGACGCACACCTCCTCAGCTGCCGCCCGAACGGGCAGCAAGGGGTGGCCAGTTTGGCGTATTTCGGGGTATGTCAGGTTCTCGTCCGGGTGCTCCGATCAGGTGATCACTGCGGGTCACCGGGCGGGCGATTGCGGGACATAGCGGGTCGGCGGCCGACCTGGGGCCGGGGCCCCCGCCGAGCCGGAACGAGGAGGGCGCCTCCGCCACCGGCCGGCCGTCGCCGATCCGCCCCTCACCTGCACGCGGCCGGCCGCACGGAACGAATCACCCATATCACCGCAAGCGGCGGGCGTCGCCCCGCGACACACCCTGCGGCTCGCGGAGCCACCGCCCGATGTGGCGTGGATCACGTCACTCCCTGCAACGGAGTGTGGCGATCCGCCGTCTTAGCGGCCGACAGCGTCGCCCCCTCGCCCGTACCGCAGACGGAAGCCCCCGACATGAACCAGCCACTCCCCCGCCGCCGACGGCCCTTCCGGCCGCGGCGTGCCGTGTTCGCGCTGGTCCCGGTGATCGGTATGGGCACGCTCTCCGCGTGCGGGACGGGCGCGGATCCGGCACCCCAGGGCGAGCCCGTGAAGGTGGCACTGGACGCGGCGAGCGGGGCCCGGACCGTGCGGGCCGGCGACCGTCTCCGGGTGACCGCGCGGGGCGGGGTGCTGACCGAGGTGCGGGTCACCGACCCGCGCGGACGGCAGCTGCCCGGCGGCCTGGCCCGCGGCGGGCGGAGCTGGACATCCAGGGCGAAGGCCGCACCCGGCACCAAGTACTCCATCCTCGCCAGGACCGAGAACGCCCAGGGCGGCGCCGGCGCGGCCACGGAGTCGCTGACCACCGCGCAGACCGCCCGGCTCAACACGATGTCGCTCGATCCCCGCTCGCCGGGCGCGGCGGCCGGTGCCGGCCGGTCCCTCAGGATCGTCTTCGGCTTCCCGGTCACCGACCGGGCCGCGGTGGAGCGGCGGCTGAGCGTCAGCACCGACAGCCGGCCGGCCGGCTCGTGGGACTGGGGGGAGGGCCCCGGCGGCGGCGAGCGGGTGGACTGGCGGCCCGCACGGCCCTGGAAGCCGGGCACCGAGGTCACGCTGCGGGCGGACCTCGGCGGGGTCGACTCCGGGGGCGGCCGCTACTTCGCCGACGACTACGACCTGAACTTCACCGTCGGCCGGAGCTGCCCGGACTCGGACATGGGACGGGATTGTGGCAAGGTCCACGTGGGTGACCCCCCAGAGGTCACCGCACCCTCCGAACGAGGGGAAGACAACAGGGCCATCGGGATCGGAGACTGGAATGACGGCTGATCCCCGTGGCAGCGAACCAGCGCCCGCGCGTCGAGCAGCTGAACCCTTTCAGAGCCTAGTGTGACGGAATGAGCACCGTGCAGGACCAGGATCAACTCACGGGGTGGCAGCGCTTCCGGCGCCGCGTCCCCAACGGCTTCGCCATCATCTTCAGCCTGTTGGGGCTCTTCTGTGCCCTGATGGCGCTGATCGGGCCCCTCCGGCGCGGACTCCACCCGGTGATCTACTGGCTGGACACGCTCACCATCCCGGTGGTGCCGAACTTCGCGTACGCGGTGTTCCTCTTCCTCCTGGCCGCGGCGATGACCGCCCGCAAACGGGTGGCGCTGTGGTTCGTGGTGACCTACATGGTGCTGGTCACCCTCGCCGACGCGCTGTTCCTGGCCGGCGGGTACTGGGAGTACGCCTTCTCCCTGGTGCTGTGCGCCGGGGCGCTGGTGCTGCTGCTCGTCTCGCACCGCGAGTTCTACGCGATCACCCGGCGCGGCGCGTTCCTGCGCGCGATCCTGGTGCTGATCGGCGGGCTCGCCGCGGCGGTGCTGATCGGCTGGGGGCTGGTGTCGCTGGCCCCCGGAACGCTGGAGCCCGGCGCCGCCAACCGGCTGCTGTGGGCCGCCAACCGCGTCTGCGGCGGACTCGTCGGCGGCCGCCTGATCGAGGGCCATCCGCCGCACTGGACCAGCGCCGTCCTCGGCCTGCTCGGCGCGCTGGCGCTGCTGAACGCCGCGGCCACCCTGTTCCGTTCGCAGCGCATGGAGGCCGCGCTGCACGGCGACGAGGAGGCCCGCATCCGGGCGCTGCTGGACCGCTACGGCAGCCAGGACTCGCTCGGCTACTTCGCCTCCCGCCGCGACAAGGCCGTGGTCTTCTCCCCCAGCGGCAAGGCCGCCGTCACCTACCGCGTCGAGGCCGGCGTCTGCCTGGCCAGCGGTGATCCGGTCGGTGACCGGGAGGCGTGGACCCAGGCCATCGAGGCGTGGCTGGAGGTCGCCGGACGGTACGGCTGGCAGCCCGCCGTCATGGGCGCCAGCGAGAACGGCGCCAAGGCGTTCGCCCGCTGCGGCCTCGGCGCGCTGCAGCTCGGCGACGAGGCGATCCTGCACGTGAAGGACTTCGACCTGGACGGCCGGGAGATGCGGGTGACCCGCCAGGCCGTCAACCGCGTCGAGCGGACCGGCGCGACGTTCCGCGTACGGCGCCACTCCGCGCTCACCGACGAGGAGATGCAGGAGGTCATCCACCGGGCCGACGCCTGGCGGGACACCGAGACCGAGCGCGGCTTCTCGATGGCGCTGGACCGGCTGGGCGACCCGGAGGACGGGGACTGCCTGCTGGCCGAGGCGTTCGACGGCGACGGCAACATGATCGCCCTGCTGTCCTTCGTGCCGTGGGGCAAGGAGGGCATCTCGCTGGACGTCATGCGCCGCGACCGCACCGCGCCCAACGGCGTCATGGAGTTCATGGTGGCCCGGCTCTGCGCCCAGGCCGGGGCGATGGGCGTGCGGCGGATCTCGCTGAACTTCGCGGTGTTCCGGTCCGCGTTCGAGGAGGGCGGCCGGATCGGTGCCGGTCCGGTGCTGAAGTTCTGGCGCCGGCTGCTGCTGTTCTTCTCCAAGTGGTGGCAGCTGGAGGCCCTCTACCGCTCCAACGCCAAGTACAACCCGGAGTGGTACCCGCGGTTCCTGTGCTACGCGGACGCCGGCGCGCTGGCCCGAATCGGTCTGGCCTCCGGTATCGCCGAGGGCTTCGTGGCCGTGCCGAGCCTGGGCAAGCTGTGGGGCAAGGGCCACAAGAAGCGGGTGCTGGCCCCGGCCAGCACCGCGGGCCTGCCGTCGCTGGACGAACTCGGCCTGGTGCAGACCGGACCGGCCACCGAGGAGGAGCTGCACGAGCGGGAACTGGCCGCGCTGCCCGAGCAGGTGCGGGTGCGCCACCGGAAGCTGGAGCGGCTGCGGGAGGCGGGCACCGACCCGTATCCGGTGGGCGTGGAGCGTACCCACACCCTGGCCGAGGTCCGTGACGAGCACCCGGACCTGACGCCCGGCGCGCGCACCGGCAAGACCGTCAGCATCGCCGGGCGGGTGCTGCTCACCCGCGACCACGGCGGGGTGCTCTTCGCGGTGCTGCGGGACTGGTCGGGCGATCTGCAGATCGCGCTGACCCGGGACGGCAGCGGCAAGGAGCTGCTGGAGCGCTTCGGTACGGACATCGACCTCGGTGACCATGTCGAGGCGGAGGGCGAGGTCGGCACCAGCGACCGCGGCGAGCTGACGGTCTTCGTCACCGGGTGGCGGCTGACGGCCAAGTGCCTGCGGCCGCTGCCGGACAAGCGGCGCGGGCTGTCCGACCCGGAGGCCAAGGTCCGCCAGCGCTATGTGGACCTGGTCGTCTCGCCGGACGCGCGGGACAACGTCCGGGCGCGCAGCACGGCCGTACAGGCGCTGCGCCAGGGGCTGATCGAGCGCGGCTACCTCGAGGTCGAGACGCCGATGCTGCAGCAGATCCACGGCGGCGCCAACGCCCGCCCGTTCCAGACCCACATCAACGCCTACGACCTCGACCTGTATCTGCGCATCGCGCCGGAGCTGTACCTCAAGCGGCTGTGCGTGGGCGGTATGGAGAAGGTCTTCGAGATGGGGCGGACCTTCCGCAACGAGGGCATCTCCTACAAGCACAACCCCGAGTTCACGATGCTGGAGGCGTACCAGGCGTTCGCCGACTACGACGTGATGCTCGATCTGACCCGGGAGCTGATCCAGGGGGCGGCGATCTCCGCGTTCGGCAGCGCCACCGCCCGCAAGGCGGACGAGAAGGGCCGGCTGGTCGAGCACGACATCTCGGGGATCTGGCCGGTGAAGACCGTCTACGGCGCGATCTCCGAGGCGCTCGGCGAGGAGGTCGACGCGGACACCGGAGCGGATGCGCTGCGCCGGCTGTGCGCCGCCTCGTCGGTGCCGGTGAAGCCGGAGATGGGCCGGGGCGACATCGTGCTGGAGATGTACGAGCGGCTGGTGGAGGAGCGCACCCAGCTCCCGACGTTCTACAAGGACTTCCCCACCGATGTCTCGCCGCTGACCCGTCAGCACCGCCGGGACCCGCGGCTCGCCGAACGCTGGGACCTGGTCGCGTTCGGCACCGAGCTGGGCACCGCCTACTCGGAGCTGACCGACCCGGTGGAGCAGCGGCGCCGGCTCACCGCCCAGTCGCTGCTGGCGGCCGGCGGTGACCCGGAGGCGATGGAGCTGGACGAGGACTTCCTGCAGGCCCTGGAGTACGCGATGCCGCCGACCGGTGGTCTGGGCATCGGCGTGGACCGGCTGGTCATGTTCCTCACGGGGCTGTCGATCCGCGAGACGCTGCCGTTCCCGCTGGTGCGGCGCCGCTGACGGCACCGCGGCGCCCGCTCGCCGCGGACCGGACGGCGGAGGCCGCCCCACCGTACGGTGGGGCGGCCTCCGCCGTTGGCGGGCGACTGCCACGGTCGGCGTCCGGGATGCCGGCGGGCCGACGGGGGTTTCCCGTCCGCGGGGTCAGCCCGCTGCGCCGGCCGGGCAGCCGGCCGGGGTGGCCGCCGCCTGCCGGGAGTACTTCCACTCCGGGTCGAGCAGCTCCTTCTTGAGCTGCCCGGCCGCGGCCGGGCTCTCGACGATGTAGCCGAAGTCCTGCAGCCAGGCCGGGTAGAGGTTCTTGGAACCGATGTAGAACGCCGAGTCGTCCACCGAGACCAGCTTGTGGTGCAGTGCGTACGGCTTGCCGTCGGCCCAGGTACCGCTGTCGGAGCTGCGGAACGGGGCGAGCTGCAGGTTGCCGCACAGCGCCCGTGACGCCTTCTCGTTGTCGCCGGTGAGGGCCACGAGACGCTTGCGGAGGGTGTCGCTGATCTCGTCCAGGGACTTGATCTGCGAGTAGCCCCCGCTGCCGACGGCGCCGCGGTTGGCGGGATCACTGACGACGATGCGGACCTTCACCCCGGCGGCCAGCTTCCCCGCGAGGGTGTCGTAGGTCCGGATGTCGTAGCGCGGCAGCGGCGGGCAGGTGGCGTTGAGGTCCTGCTGGGAGATCTCGACGTGGCTGCGCGCACTGGCGATGAGCGAACGCAGGGCGTTCTCCTCGGGGTTGACCGTGTCGTAGTCGCGGTCGGCGTTGGTGTTGTCGTGCAGCCCCACGGTGCATTTGGTGTCCGGGGCCGTCGGCAGGTCCGGGTGGTACCCCGAGGAAGGGTCGGACTCCTTGATGCCCACGCCGAGACCGCCGACCGCGATGACGGGGACGTCCCCGGCCGGTTCGGCGGGGGCGGAGGCCGCGTCCTTCTCCAGCGACGGCATGCAGGAGGCGCCGTTCGACGTGGCGAGCCACACCTTGGCCGGGTCGGACGCGTTGCGGCAGGTCCAGTCCCACAGCGTGTCCAGGTACTTCCCCGCCGAGCGGGCGGCCGGCCCGCTGAGCGCCATGTCCACGTCCGACACCGGGTGGGCGGTGTCGAGGTAGTCGTCCTTCCAGCCGTTGATCCCGCCCGTGAGGGCCGTCTTCCCGTCGACCACGAGGAGCTTGGAGTGGTTCCACGAGAGCGACGTCTTGGACGTGGTCATCGACGCGACGTTGAGCGTGACCTTGCCCGCCGCCGCGCCGAGCTTGCCGATCAGCTCGTCCCGGTAGCGGGACGGCACCACATTGAGGTGGTAGATCGGGGCGGCGCCGACCAGGATGCGCACCCGCGGGGAGTGCCCCGCCTCGACGGACGCCTTGAGACCGGCGACGACGGCGTCCTCGAACCCGCCGTTGGGGAAGGGCGCCAGCGAGGAGATGTCCACGGTGTGCCGGGCGTCGGCGATGTTGCGGGTCATCTTGTCGAGCAGCCGCCGGGTGCCCGCGCGGTCCTTGCAGCCGGCGTCGCCCCAGCAGCCGGGGGTCTGCAGCAGCCAGCCGGAAGGGTCGCCGGCCGGGGCGTCCAGGCGGTTGCCGTCCGTGCGCTGCCACACCGAGCCTTCGAGGCCGGGTGAGGTGTCGCGCAGCGACCGCTCGATGGCGTCCAGATGAGGGGTGGGCGGGGTGTCCGCGGCGTACGCCGTCGAGGTCGGCAGTGCCGCGCACACGGTCGTCAGGGCTACGGACGCCGGTATCAGGCGGTGGAGTCGGTGAGGAGCCAAGAGCTTGCCTTCGTGCGTGGGGAGGCGAGCCGGGCGCTGATCACGGGTCAGGGACCACGAGCCCGGCTCCGGTTGCGACGAGAAAATACCGGCTCCCTCCTGCTTCCCCGGCGCAGAAGACGATCTTGGCTACAACTGCTGTTCCCGCGCGGCGTCCGCGGTCCCCTGCCGCGGACGCGGCGCGTCCTCAGAACCAGTCGACGGTGAGCGGGAAGGAGGCGGTCGCCGTCGCGCCCGTGGAGTCGGTGACGGTGGCGGTGACCGGGAAGGTGCCGGTCCCCCAGGGCCTGCCGCCGATCAGGCCGGCGGCGTCGGCGCTCAGGCCCAGTGGCAGGCCGGTGGCGTGGTAGGTGAGCGGGGGCGTGCCCCCGGTGGCGGTGAGCCGGACGGTGCACTCCTGGAGGAAGCGGCAGGTCTGCGGGCCGGGGGCGGTGAGCTTCAGGTCGCCGCCGGGCGGCTCGCCGCCGGTGTCGAACACCGCGGTGACGGGGGTGGCGGTGGCGGCATTGCCCGCATGGCCGGTGCCGTACATGTCCTCGACGGTCCGCAGCAGGCTGTAGTGGTTGTACGCGCCGCTGACGGTGCCCTGCCGGACGTGGGCCCCGTGGAAGACGGTCGCGATCCTGTTGGAGCCGAAGTAGTTGTCCTCGTCCCAGGTCACCATCAGCAGGCTGTTGTGGTCCTCGGCCCACCGGGCGTAGGAGTCGAGGTGGTTCCTGAGCCAGGTGTCCCCGCTGCCGACGGCGCAGTCGTGCATGTCGTTGCACATGTCGGGGACGACGAAGGACACGGTCGGCAGCCGGCTGAAGTCGTCCTGGGGGAACTGGGCGAAGGTCCGGCCGGTGTTCACGGGCACGTTGCGGAAGGCGAACCACGGGTTGTGCTTCTGGGCGTAGCGGCCGCTGGAGCAGGTCGTGGAACCCTCGTCCGGCAGGCCCTCGTTGTAGCTGGCGAAGGTCTTGCCGACAGCGATGAGTTCCTGGCCGAGGTTGGGCGCGGTCATCGACTGCGGGGTGTAGCAGCCGTCGCCGGTGATCCCCTGGGTGGCGCCGGAGAAGAGGTTGAAGTAGTTCGGCTGGCTGGGGTGGGTCAGCGCCTTCATGTCCGTCAGACTTGCCCCGCCTTGGGCGAGTTCGTTGAGGTAGGGGGCGTCGCGGTTGCCGATGATCTCGCCGTACTGCTTGTTCTCGAAGACGACGATCACCACATGGTCGTAGGTCGGCAGCACGGTGCGGGTGCCGCCCGGGTGCACGGCGGTGCCCACGGGGACGGGGCGGGCGTCGGCGGTGGTGGCGGCGAGGATCAGGCCGAACGCGCCGAGCACCGCCACGAGGGCTCTGCGCAGACGGACCGCTGTACGGGTCATCGGGTCTCCCTCCTTGCCCGGGACGCGGCGTCCTCGTCCGGGCTGCCGGGCTCCTTGCCCGGGATGCTTCGGGGTCAGCCTTCGCGGCGGGCCGCGGCCGCGAGGGTGATCCTCAGTACGCGGGGAACCGGCAGGTCCCGGCGGCGGAAGGACGCGACGGCGGCGGCCCGGACGGCTGCGCGCCGGTGCGCGGGCACCAGCAACAGCACGCTGCGGCCCGGGCGGCTGCCCGGCCACCAGGCGGACCGGGCACCGGCGCCCAGGACGGCACGGACCGCCGCGGCGAGGCCCGGGGCCCCTGCGGAGGGGGCGGCCGCGGCGGCATTACCCGCCTCCGGGTCCGTGCCCGTGGGGAGGCGGGCCGTCAGGAGCAGCAGGCAGGGGTCCGGGGCGCCGTCGAGGGCGCGCAGCGGCCGGTGGGTGCTGCCGTCGGCCGCGAGGAGGTGGCCGGCCCGGGCGAAGAGCACGGCCCGGCGCAGCCCGTCGTCACCGGGAACGGCGGCGTCCAGGAGGGCTGCCAGCCGGGTGCGGCTCGGGGCGCCCGGGCCCCGGCCGGTGTGCGCGTCCGCGACGGCCAGGGCGACCGCGCACTCCAGCGGTTCGGCGACGGGCAGCCCCACGGCCTCGGGCAGGGGCGCGTTGAGGTGAAGATCGGCGCCGCCGCGTCCGCATCCGGCGGCGGCGAGGGCGCGCAGCGCTGCATACGGGCGGGCGGCCCAGTCGGGGGCGCGGCCGGCCGGGCCGGTGAGCGGGAGCTCGGCGGCCTCGGCCGGGTGGTTGAGCGAGGCGCAGCGCAGCACCCCGTCGGCGCGCGGGGCGACGGCCACATCGACGTAGTGGCCGGCTGCCGCGCACCAGTCGGCCCGTGGCGCCGTACCGGTGGCCTCCGGGCCGGGCGGGACGGCGGGGGCGCCGGCGCGGAAGGCGTACGGGGCCCGCCACACCGCCTCGGGCGGGCGGGCGTACGTCGTCGCGAAGCCGTGGGAGAGCAGGCGCAGCAGCGGGTCCGCCGTGGTGCGGCGGGCCAGGTCCGCGCCGCTCACCCCAGCTCCTTGCGGGCGAGCAGCCGGTAGGCGTTGCCGCCGTCGGTGACCCGGGCCACGGCGGTGCGCAGGCCGTCGAGGGCGAGCGCGGCGGCGTAGCAGGGCACCGCCAGGGCCTGGACGGCGCTTCGGGCGGCGCGGCGGGCCGGGGTGTCGGGGACGGTGGCCCAGGGGGCCCGCGGGTCGGGGGCGAGGCCGTTGGCGGCGAGGGCGACGGCGCCGAGGAAGTCGCCGTTGGGCTGGTGGGCGGCGCCGTGCTCCTCGGCGAGGACGGTGAACCCCCGTGCGACCAGGGCCTGTTTGAGGTTGCCGACGGGCATGAGGTGCTGGTGCTGGGGCTGGAACCAGGGCAGCCAGTAGCGGCCGAGCAGCCGGCCGACGCGGGACTCGGGGTCGGGGAGTTCGATCAGCAGGTGGCCGCCCGGGGCCAGGACCTTGACGGCGGCGTCGAGTTCGGCGAAGGGGTCCCGGGTGTGTTCGAGGTAGTGGTGCATGCTCACCGTGTCGTAGCGGCCGGTGAGCCGGTCGGCGAGCTCGGGAAACTGGCCCTGGTGGCCGGTGTCGATCCAGCCCCGGCGTGCGGCGGCGTGCACCCCCTCGCCCATGTCCAGTCCGTCGAAGCGGGTGTCGGGCCATACGGCGCGCGCGACGTTGCAGAAGTGGGCGGCGGCGGTTCCGACGTCGAGCCAGGCCCGGGGAGTGGTGAACGGCCGGAGCATTTCGGCGCGGTCGCGGTAGGTGCCGCTCATCCGGCCCAGGACCAGGGCGGCGCCGTCGCCGCCGAGGCCTTCGTAGAAGTCGCGGTAGTAGAAGTCGAGTCCTTCCGGGGTGAGCCGGGGGTTTTGGAAGATGTGGCCGCAGTGGCGGCACTCCTCCAGGGTGAACCGGCCGGGCTTGCCCTGGAGCAGGTCGGGGGTGCGGATCCGGACGGCGGGGCCGGGAGCCGAGCACCAGGGGCAGTCGGGGCGGCGGGGTTCGAAGAACCGGTCCGTGCCAGCCGCGAGTTCCCTGCTGTAGGCGGCCCGGCGGGCCGCCTCGCCGGCGGGGTCGGGCTTCTCGGCGGCGGGGGTGGCGAGGGTCCGCAGCGCGGTCGAGGCGGCGCGCAGCGGGCGGGAGGCGGTGGCCCGGGCGAGACCGGTGGGGCGCGGTCCGCGGACCGGCCCCAGGACGAGCGCGGGCTGCAGCCAGTACAGGGCGGTCGCCGCCGCGCCCCAACGCGGCGCCGAGAGCAGGCACTTCACCAGCAGGGCGAGGCCGGCGAGCTGGGCGGCGGAGAGCAGGGCGGGCGGCAGGCCGCGGGCGCGGAGCTCCTCGGCGTGCCGCGCGGGGTCGGCGGGCGGCACGGCCAGCCCGGGGGCGAGGGCCCAGCCGGTGGCGTCGGGGGCGTACTCCTTGAGGGTGCGGACGAGGCGGAACAGGTCGGCCGGGGCACCCGGCGCCGGCCCGGTGTCGAGCCCGGCCCGCCGGTGCACGTCGTCGGCCACCAGCAGGGCGTGGCCCGCGCCGTGTCCCGGGGCGCACCGGTCGGTGCGGTGGGCCGCGGGGTCGAGGAGCCGGAGCAGACCGAGGGTGCTCTCGGCGTCCAGGCGCGCCGGGACGAGGTCCACGACGCGCAGTCCCTCGCGTACGGCGTGGTCGGCCGCGGCGCGCAGGGTCGCCGCGTCGACGGTGACGCCGGGCGCGGTGATCAGGTGCCAGCCGGGGAGCGGCGGCCGCGGGGCGTCCTGGGCGGGGGAGGGGTCGAGGACCGGCAGCGCGGCGAGCCGGCGGCGGGCGCGCACGGTGCCCGCCCCCAGGGCCGTCACGGCGGCGGCCGCCACCCAGCGGGTGCGGGCTCCCGAACGGTGCGCTCGCGTCATCGGGCTCACGGTCCCTTCTCGTTCTCGGTGGGGGCGGTGCCGGGTACGGGCGGGGCCGGGTGGCCCGTGGCGCCGGCCGACAGCTTCTCCAGGCGGTCGGCCGCGGCGCGGGCGCCGCCCGCCGCGGCGAAGGACGCCTGGATCCGGCGGGCCGCACGGCGGTGGGCCGGGTCGTCCAGTACGGCGGCCAGCGCCCGGTGCAGTTCGTCCGCTCGGGCCCGGCCGAAGCGCACCCGCACCCCCGCACCGGCCGCGGTCACCTGCCCGGCGACGATCGGCTGGTCGTCGCGGACCGGCGCCACGACCAGCGGCAGGCCGTGGGCGAGCGCCTCGCACACGGTGTTGTGGCCGCCGTGGCACAGCACGGCGTCCAGGTGCGGCAGCAGGGCGAGCTGCGGGACGTACTCCTGGTGGATCAGGTGCGGCGGGACGTCCCCGGCGAACTCCCGGGGGGCGGCCAGGATCAGCTGCGCCCGGTCGGCGAGCGCGTCGGCGGCGCGCAGCACCGCGGGGTAGAAGCGGGTGCCCGCCTCACGGTTGAGGGTGCCGAGGGAGACCAGCACCCGCGCCCGCCCGGGGTCCAGCCGGTGCCAGGGGAAATCCCCGGTGGAGGGGCGGGCGCCGAAGGCGGGCCCGACGAAGGCGTAATGGGGCGGATACCACCGGTCCCCGGGGCGGGCCGCGGTCCCCGTTCCGGCGGCGGCCGCCGCCGGGCGCGCCCCGTCGCCGGCCGGCGCGCCGTCCCCGATGAGCGCGGGGGTGGAGAAGACCAGGACGAGGTGCGGGGAGAAGCGGGGGTCCCAGCCGCTGGGCGCGCCGCACTGGGCGAGCAGGGCGGCGATGCGCTGCGCCACCCACTCCCCCACCTTGGGGACCCCGTCGAAGGGGTGGGCGAACTCCGCCGACGTGGTCGCCGAGGTCGCCCAGGGCAGACCGTGCCGGCGCGCCACCAGCGGCCCGGCCAGGGCCTGTTGGTCGGCCACCACCACATCGGGCGCGAAGGCTTCGACGGCGGCGTGCACCCCGGGCAGCATCGCGCGGGCGAGCGGGAGGAGCACCTCCGCCCACAGGAAGCGCAGGGCCGCCACCCCCCGCAGATCGCGCCACCGCCCGTGCAGTGCGTCGGTGCCCTCGCCCCCGCCGGGGTCCCCCGCCGGGTACAGCACGCAGCCCGCGGGGAGCAGGGGCGACAGGGCCGCGGCGGGGCCGGTCCAGGCGACCCGGTGCCCGCGCGCGGTGAGTTCGGCGGCGACCGCGATCGTCGGATTGACGTGGCCGACCAGCGGCGGGACGACGAAGAGCACTCTCATCGGGCCACCGCCCCGGCCCGCGCGCCGAGCCGCTCCAGCACGGCGGCGCAGAGTCCGTCGGTGGCCTCGTTGAGCACGGTGTGTCCCACGCCGGGCAGCACACGCAGCGCGCAGTCCGGCGCCCCGGCCGCGAGGTCCCGCGCTCCGGGCAGGAGTTCGGAGTGCTCTCCGTACACGGCGAGGACCGGGCGGCGCAGCCGGGCGAAGTCGCGGGCGGTGAAGGCGGCGCCGGCCGCGAGGTCCTCGATCAGGGTGGTGCGGTTGAGCAGGGCGTCGGCGCCCGCGGTCAGCCGGGCCTCCTTGCGCCGGCCCAGCGCCGCGAGCTGCTCGGGCAGCCGGCGGTGTTCGAGGCCGAGGGCCGCGACGGAGAGGGTGTCGGTCATCTTCTCGACCCAGTCGCCGGTCAGTTGGGCGTCGATCAGCACCAGAGAGGCGACGAGGTCGGGGCGGACCAGCGCGGTGTGCAGGGCGAGCACACCGCCGTAGCTGTTGCCGACCAGGTGCACCGGGCGGCGGTCGAGGCCGAGGGCGGCGAGCAGGGCGGCGAGGTCGGCCACCGCGGTGTCCCGGTCGTAGCCGCCGGGCGGACGGTCGCTGCGGCCGTGTCCGCGCTGGTCGTAGAGGAGCACGGGGTGGCCGGCGCGGGAGACGGGGCCGGCGAGGGTGCAGTAGAAGCTCGACAGGTTGTCCATCACCAGGCCGTGGAGGAAGACGACCGTGGACCCGTCGTCGCGGCCCGGCAGCCACTGGGTGTGCAGGCGCAGCCCGCCTGCGGGGGTCAGGGCCATGGTGGGCTCAGCCCGCGCAGGCCTGGTCGGCGACGGTGACCTCGTCGATGTGGACGGCGAGTTCGCCGACCGTCATGGCCAGGATCTGGTCGATGTCCTTCTCCGCGAGCAGGCCGAGGAGGTCCACGGCGGCTCCGTAGCGCTGGTGCAGCAGCTCGGCGAGGGCGACGAACTCGATGCTCTCCAGGGCCAGATCGTCGTTGAAGGTGGTCGCGGGCGTGACCTCGCCCACGACGAGGAGTTCGTCGCCGACGACGCTCACCAGCATGTCGGTGATCTCGGCCAGGATCGCCCCGGTGCGCTCGGGGAGCGGGTCAGCTGCCATGGGTGGCCTCCGTGGAAGTGGGGGTGACGGTGCCCGTGCGGTCCTCGGGCGGCGGCCCGGTCCAGGCGACGACATGGCGCGCGGACAGGTCGTGGACGGAGTCGAGGTGGACGAGGTGGGGCCGGCCGGCCGGGGAGAGGACCCGCAGCGCGCCGCCCGGCGCGGACGTCACGGCCCACTCCAGCGGCCGCCCGCCCAGGCCGCTGCCCGCCGCCTTCGCCGCGGCCTCCTTGGCGCACCACAGCGCGGTGAGCCAGTAGGCACGGCCGGTGCTTCCGGTGGTCTCCCGGGCCTGGAGGACGTCCGCCAGGCGGCGTTCGGCCGGGGTGAGGGCGATCCGTTCGAGGGCCTGCGGATCGTCGGTGACCGGTTCGATGTCGATGCCGACGGGGCCCGACCGGTGGGCGAGGGCGACGGCGACGTGGTCCTTGTGCGCGAGTGAGAGGTGGAGACCGGCGGCGAGCGGGCCCTCGGCCCGGGGGCGGCCGTCGTGGTCGTTGCCGACGGCGACCTCGGCGGGGAAGACCGGACCGGCACCCGACTCCCACAGCAGCTCACGGACCGCGTCCTTGGCGGCGATCCGGCCCAGCAGCCAGGCCGTGCGGGCGCGCGGCGCGCAGCGTTCGTAACGGGCGCGTTCGGCGGCGCCCAGATAGCGGCGCATGACCAGCTCCTGCGAGGCCGGATCGGTCCAGCGGCGCCGGGCCAGGCACCAGCCGCCCGGCCGGGGTTCGCCGATCCCGCACACCTCCGGCGTGAACTTCATGGGCCACACCCGTTCGTCGGCACCGAACCGCCGGTACGTCCAGTTCTCCAGCCGCGCCCGGACACCGCCGTCGGCGCCGCACAGCTCCACGTCGCCGCGTACCGTGCCGGGGCGTACCTCGCGGATCCGGGCGGTGGCCGCGAGCAGTGCGCCCTCGCGGGGCGGGGGCCCGTAGAGCCGTACGCGCTCCAGGGTCGCGGGGAAGACCAGCCGGTCACCGGTGAGTTGCAGCTGCATCCAGTGGCCGAGGAGCTGGCCCGCGGCGTCCAGGAGGGCGCCGGGCGCGGGCAGTGCGCGCAGCGTTCCGCTGATGCCGTCGGCGGCGAGCGTGCCGACCTCGTGGACCCCGGCGAACGCCGGCCCGTGGAACATCCACCGGTCCCGGTAGAGGGCCTCGGCGCTCACCGGCGCCGGCCGGCCGGACGCCAGCGCCGGGAGGCCGGGCGGCGGCGGAGGCGGCAGGTGCGCCCCGAGGTGGACGGTGACCACGGCGTGGTCCCCGAGGGCCACCCGCACGCGGCCGTCGCCGACGGGGGTGGCGGTGACGGGCAGGTCGACGGGCGGGGCGACGGGCAGCCAGCGCAGGGCCCGGACGTCGGAGTACCCGGTGACGACCTGCCCCGGCCGCACCTCACGGGCCGCCTCGGCCGCCAGCTCCAGCAGCGTGGTCATCGGAACGACGGGAAACCGGTCGGCCGGCTCCGGCCAGTCGTCGGGCTGGAGGTAGACGCAGTGGTCGCGGACGTAGGGGACGGTGGCGAGGGAGAGGTGACGGGTGGTGCGGTGGGAGGTGAGGGCGGGGCCGGGCACTGGGGTTGGGGGCTGAGGGGCGGTGGGGACGGAGTGGGGTGCCGGGGCGGGATGGGCGGTACGGGCGGAGGCGGGCGCTGGGGCCGAACGGGCTTTGTGCCCAGTGCCGGATGGCGGGGCCGGAGGCGGCGCGGTGCGGCCGGAGCCGGGCGCCGGGGCCGGGGGCGCGAGGTGGGCGGAAGCGGACGCCGGAGCCGGGCGGCCGTAGTGGGCAGGGCCGGTCGCCGGGGCCGGGCCGGCAGCCGCGGCGGCGACCGTGCGGGTGGCGGCCCGGGCTTCGGCGAGGAGGGCGTCCAGGGCGTGCCGGACGGGGTCGGCGGCGGGCGGCGGCGGGTGCGGCAGCGCTCCCCCGCCCCCTCCCCCTCCTCCCCCTTCGGGGGAGGGGGCGGGGGGTGGGTTCGGGGGTGGGGGAGGGACCGCGGGCGCGAAAAACCGCCCGCCCGGCACCGCGTCGCCGAGGCGGACAAAGGGCGAGCCGAGATCGAGCCGGCCCGGTGCACCGGGCCCCTCCGGGCGGGTGGAGCGGTCCGCCGCCAGGGCGGTGGCACGGCCCGCCGCCGGGCTGGTGGCGCGGTCCGCCGCCGGGCCGACGGCGTGGTCCACGACCGGGGCAGTGGCGCGGTCGGCCGCCGGGCTGGTGGCACGGTCCCCGGCCGGACCGGCGACGCCGTCCACCAGCGCGCCGGTGGCCGCGCGCCCCACGTCCCCGACCGCACCGTCCCGAGCCGCCAGACGCTCCCAGCGCGGGTTCAGGCCCTCGGTCCACAACGCGGCGACCGTCCTGCGCAGTTGCGCGCAGGCGTCGCCGCGGGTGTCGGCCGCCGCCACGGCCAACTGGTCCGCACCGTGGAGGGTGTCGCCGACGAAGCCGGTGAGGCTGCCGGCTCCGAGCTGGACGAAGGCGCGGACCCCCGTCTCGTGCAGCCGTCTGGTCAGTTGCTGGAAGCGGACCGGTTCCAGGAGGTGCCGCAGCACCAGCGCACGGACGGCCGACGGGTCCTCGGGGAAGGGCGCGACGGTCGTCGCCGACCATACGGGGAGCCGCGGGTCCCGCAGCGGCAGGGCGTCGAACGCGGCCCGGACCTGGTCGAGGTAGGGCGCCCACATCGGTGTGTGGAAACCGGAGCGGAAGGGCATCTCCTGGGCCCGTACGCCCTGCCCGGCGAGTCGGCGCACGGCCTCGGCGAGCGGCTGCGGGGCGCCGCAGATCACCGACTGGTGCGGGCAGTTGTCGTGGCTGACCGTGACCCGGTCCAGTCCTTCCAGCGCCGCTTCCGCCTGTGCGGCGCCGCAGCCCAGGGCCGCGTAGACCAGGTCGGGTACGGCGAGCGAGCCGGGCCGCAGCGAGTCGAGGAAGGTGTCGACGGCCCCCGGCGGATACATTCCGGCGACCACCATGGCCGTCCACTCGCCGAGGCTGTGGCCGGTCAGCAGGTCGGGGGCGATGCCCAGTTCTGCCAGGACGCGGGCGAGGAAGCGACCGACGGCGAGCGTGTCGACGGCCCTCTCCACCAGGCCGCTGCCGCCCGATACCGGAGGGCGGGGCAGGGACATCAGGTCGGCCAGGTCGTCCACCCGGGGCGGCGGATCGGCCTCCAGGCCCGGGAAGACGAAGGCGAGCCGAGCCCCCGCTTCCCGGGCGTGCGGCCCGAAGAAGGGGCTCGGGGTGAACCACACGTCGCCGCGTCCCCGCCAGGGCAGTTGGCGGGCAAGGATCTTGGCGGCCAGGGCACGGCGCTGCGGGGTGGGGCCGAGGAGGGCGAGACGGCAGGGACCGTCGGCCGAGCGGGCGCCCGCGTCCCCGCCCGCACCCGCGGCTGCGCCCACGAGTCCGGCCCCGTACCCGTCCGCGGGGCCGTCCCGGTACCCGCCCGCGGCTCCGCCCCCGCTCCCGTCGCCGCACGCGGTCCCGGCCCCCTCACCCACGTCCCGTAACTTCTCCGCCAGTTCATCGGGAGATCCCGCTGCGAGCCGGACGAGGCGCTCCGGCTCCGCCGTCCGCAGCGGGGAGGGGCGGGGGACGGGCGGCGCGGCGGCGGGGCTCCGGTGCCCGGGGGCCTCCTCCAGGATGACGTGGGCGTTGATCCCGCCGAAGCCGAAGGCGTTCACGCCGGCCCGTAGGGCTGCGGGTCCGGCGTCCCAGGGTTCGGCCTCGGTGAGCGGACGCATCCGGGTCCGCGCCAGGCCCTCGTGCGGCTCCTCCAGGTGCAGGGTCGGCGGCAGGGTGCGGTGATGGACGGCGAGCGCGGCCTTGATCAGCCCGGCGATGCCGGCGGCCTGCATGGTGTGGCCCAGCATCGACTTCACCGAGCCCAGGCCGACGGGCGTGCGGCCCGCGCCGGGCGGCCCGAACACCCGGGCCAGGGTGGCCAGTTCGGCGTCGTCGCCGACCGGGGTCCCGGTGCCGTGCGCCTCCAGCAGGCCGAGTGCGGCGGGGTGCCGCGGGTCGAGGCCGGCGCTCTCCCAGGCCTGCTCCAGCGCCCGGATCTGGCCCTCGGTCCGGGGGTTCATCAGGCTGGAGGCGCGGCCGTCCCCCGACACACCCGTCCCGCGGAGGACCGCGTACACCCGGTCCCCGTCGCGTTCGGCGTCGGCGAGGCGTTTGAGGAGGACGACGCCGGTGCCCTCGGAGAGCAGGGTGCCGTCGGCCCGGCGGTCGAAGGGGCGGATGCACTGGGTGGGGCTGAGGGCACGCAGTTGGGTGAAGACGCTCCACAGGGTGGCGATATGGCAGTGGTGCACGGCGCCGGCGATCACACTGTCGCAGCGCCCGGCGGCCAGCAGATCGACGGCCTGGGCCACGGCCAGCAGCGAGGAGGCGCAGGCCGCGTCGAGGGTGTAGGCGGGCCCGCGGAAGTCCAGCCGGTTGGCGGTCCGGGCGGCGGTGAAGCTGGGCACCAGTCCGATGGAGGCTTCCGGCCGTTCGGGGCCCAGGCTCTCCTGGAAGGCGGCGCGCACCGCGGAGATCTTCGACTCCCCCAGCTCCGGGGCGAGTTCGCGCAGGGTGACGGCGAGCTGGTGGGCCGTGCGGACCCGCTGGTCGAGCCGGGCGGTGGCCACGCCCATGAAGCCGCCCCGCCCGAGGACGACACCGATCCGGGAGCGGTCGGCGGGCAGCCGCTCCGGCCCGCCGGCGTCGGCGACGGCGTCGGCGATGACGCGCAGCGCGAGGAGTTGGTCGGGCTCGGCGCCCGGGACGGTGGCGGGCATGATGCCGAAGCGGGTGGGGTCGAAGGCGGCCTGCTCGTCGAGGAAGCCGCCCCGCCGGCAGTAGAAGCGGTCGCTGCGGGCGGGGCCCTCGGCGCCGTGCGGGTCGTAGTAGATCGCGGGGTCCCAGCGGGCGGGCGGCACGTCCGTGATGCAGTCCGTGCCGGCCAGCAGGTTGCGCCAGTAGGCGTCGAGGCCGTCGGCGCCGGGGAAGAGCGCCCCCATGCCGACGATCGCGGCATCCGTGGGGCGGGGGCCGGTCTCAGGCATCGCCCGCCGCCTCTCCGTCCGCCTCCGCCGCCAGGACGACCTGGGGCGAGGTGCCGCGGGCCAGTTCGGCCAGCAGGGCGTCGGCCGCGGCCGCGGGGTCCAGGAGCGGGATGCCGCGGCGGGCGTAGGCGCGCTCCAGCTCCGGGGTGACCATGCCGCCGCCGTCGGCCGCCCAGGGCCCCCAGTCGACGGCGAGGACGCGCCCGGCCGTACGGGCCGACCAGGCCCTGGCGAGGGTGTCCAGGGCGTCGTTGGCGGCGGCGTAGTCGGCCTGGCCGCGGTTGCCGAAGACCCCGGCGACGCTGCCGAAGAGGACGAGGAATCCGGTGTCGTCGCCGGCGGCCTCCAGGAGGTGGCGGGCGCCGTCGACCTTGGTGGCGAAGACCCGCGCGAAGGACGCCGGGTCCTTGTCCCGCAGCAGCTTGTCCTCCAGGGTGCCCGCGCCGTGCACGATCCCGTCGAGGCGGCCGTGCCGGCGCCGGATGTCGTCCACCACGGCGCGCACGGCGGCCGGGTCGGTGACATCGGCCGCGTGGTAGCGCACGGAGGCGGCCAGCGGTGCCAGGGCGGCGAGGGTGGCGGTGATCTCGCGGCGGGCCAGGACCCGGGTGGCCGCCGCCTCGATCTGCGCCGGCCGGCGCAGCCCTTGGGCGATGAGCGCGGCGCGCAGCGCGATGCGGTCGTGGGCGTGCGCGAGCGCCGGTTCCTCGGGGTGCTCCTCCAGGGGCGTGCGCCCGAGGAGTTCGAGGTGGCAGCCGTGGGCGCGGGCCAGGGCGTGCGCCGTACGGGCGGTGATGCCGCGCGCGCCGCCGGTCAGCAGCACCACCGAGCCGGCGTCGAGCGGCGGGCGGCCGGTGGCCGGCCGGTCGTGGGGCAGCGGCGCGGGGACGGTGCGCAAAGTGGTACGGGTGCCGTTGGTGCGGCCGACGACGACCGGTTCGCCGGGCGCGCACAGTTCGGCGAGGAGGTGGGCCGCGATGCGTTCGGGGCGGTCCTTGGGGTCGATGTCCACGGCGCGGATCAGGACGCCGGGGTATTCGAGGGCCGCCGTACGGGCGAAGCCGCGCAGCCCGGCGCCGGGCAGCGGGTCGGGAGCGTCCTCGGCGGCGTCCTGGCCGAAGGTGCCGCCGGCCGCGGTGGCCAGCAGCAGCCACCGGGCACCGCCGGTCAGTGCGGTGCGCAGCCCCGCGTACTGTCCGGGAAGTACGGCGCCGCGGCCCGCCCGCAGGGCGCTGAGGTCCACCAGCCCGCCCACCCCGTCGGCGGCGGCCTCGGCCAGCCGCTCGGCGGGAACGGTACGGACCCGCGCCCCATGGCTCTCCAGGAGGGCGGCGAGGGCGAGCGCCACGCCCTGTCCGTCCTCCACCACGGTGAAGTCACTGCCCGCCACCACCTCGGCGGGCGGTCTGCTGTCCGGCGGGCCGAGGGGCGCGACCTCGACGAGGGAGCGGGAGGGCGGCCGCGGCATCAGGGCGCCGTCGGCTCCGGCTCCGGCAGGTGGAGTCGGAACGATGGGTGGAGTTGCGGGGGTGATGGGAGGGGCGACGCCGGGTGGCTCGGGGACGGGTACGGCGGGCCGCGACGGCGGGGCCGGGGCGGGCCCGGACAGCCCGGGAAGCCCGGACAGCTCGTGCGGCTCGGACGAGGCAAGGGCCCGTGCGGCCTCCGCCGCCGGAGCCACCGCAGGATCGGCCCCCGCCGGAACCACCGCGGGCCCGGCCGCGGCCGGCGTCACCGGCACGGGTGCCCCCGCCCCCGGCTCGCTGCGGGCCGCGGCGATCCAGTCGACGATGCCGCTGATGGTCTTGACCCGGGCGAGCTGCTCCACCGCCGACTCCATGGCCCCGTCGGCGTCCTGTGGCAGTCCGATCCGGTCGGCCAGCGCACCGATGATCTCCACCCGCTTGATGGAGTCGACCGAGAGGTCGGCCTCCAGATCGAGCCCGGCGTCGAGCATCTCGTGCGGATAGCCGGTGCGGGTGTGGATGATCTCCCGTACGGCATCGAGGAGTTCGGCGGGAGTCAGCGGCGGTGCCGCGGCGGCGGGCACCTGTCCATGGGCGGCGCCCCCGCCCTCGTACCCGGCCCCGGCAGGTACGGGGTCCGACGAGGCGACGGCCGGCTCGGCGCCGGACACCGGCGACACGACCGCGGCGCCCTGCCCCCACTCCCCCGCCTCGCCCGCTTCAGCCGGCCCACCCCGCCACGAGGGCCGCCCCGTCTCCCCCAAGTACCGCAGCACGACGTCCCGTTGGGCGGCCACCAGTTCCCGCGACGCCCGCAGGTACTCCAGCACCGTGGCCTGCCGGTCGGCGTCACGGGAGGCGGTGCCGCTCCCGGGCACCGGCCCTTCGCCGTCCGGCCGGGTGTCCACGCGTCGCGCCGGGCGCAGCCCGCCCGGCAGGCAGGCGCCGTCGGCGGTGCGCACCAGGTGCCCGTCGACCAGCCATCCCGGGCGGCGCGGCGGGGCCGCGGGCAGGGGCTCGGTGCGCCCGCGGAACAGCGGCTCCGGGTCGATCGGGACCCCGGCCGCGGCGAGCCGGGCCAGGACGTGCGGCAGCCGGGCCAGTCCCGGCTCGCCGGGGACGTCCAGCGGCACGGCCGTGTGCGGGCGGCCGTCCAGGATGCGGCCGACGAGGCCGGTGAGGACCCGGCCGGGCCCGGCCTCCACGAAGGTGCGCACCCCGGCGGCGTGCATGTCCTCGATCTGCTCCACGAAGCGCACGGGCGCGGCGACCTGGCCCGCCAGGGTGTCGCGTACCGCGGACGCCTCGCGGTCGTACGGGCGCGCGGTGGCGCCGGACCAGACCGGGAAGGCGGGCACGGACACCTGCGCCGCGGACAGTTCGGCGGCGAGGGCGTCGCGGGCGGGGGCGAGTTGCGGGCTGTGGAAGGCGCAGGCCACCGGCAGGCGGCGCGCGTCGAGGCCGGCCGCGCGCAGTGCCGCCACGGCCGCTTCCACGGCGTCGGTGGCCCCGGAGATCACGCTCTGTTCGGGCGCGTTGTGGTTGGCGACGACGGCCCCGGAGCCGTGGACGAGGTCCCTGACGCGCGCCGGAGCGGCCGCGACGGCGGCCATCGCCCCGGGATCCGCACCGGCCGCCGCGAGGATGGCCTCGCCGCGGCGGGCGCTGAGCCGGAGCAGCGTCGCGGTGTCATAGGCGCCGGCGGCCCACAGCGCGGTCAGCTCGCCGTACGAGTGCCCCGCCGTGCAGTCGGGGCGCACGCCGAGCGTGGTGAGCAGCCGGTGGGCGGCGGCGGAGGCGAGACCGAGGGCGGGCTGGGCGACGCGGGTGTCGGTGAGGGCGGCCTGCTGGGCGGCGCGTTGCTCGGCGGTGAAGGCGGTGGGCGGGAACATGGCCGCGACGCAGTCCGGGTCGGCGTCGTCCAGCAGGCCGCGCAGGGCGGGGAAGGCGAGGAACAACTCGCCCATCATTCCGGTGCGTTGGCTGCCCTGGCCGGGGAAGAGGAAGGCGACCTGCCCGGGGTCGGCGTCCGGCCGTCGGGGATGGACGCCCTCGGTGGTCTCGAACCGGCGGGCCGTCGCCAGTTTGCCGGCGAGGTCGTCGAGGTCGTCGGCCACCACGCAGATCTGGACCGGTCCCTGCGCCGTCGCGGTGTCGGCGGCCAGGTCGCGCAGCGGCCAGGGCCGCCCGGCGGCGTCGTTGTCGGCCAGTCGCGCGGCGAGGCGCTCCATGGCGCGTACGGCGGCGGACCGGTCGGCGCCGCGGAAGCAGAAGAGCTCGGCGGGCCAGTGCGTCAGGGTGTGGGCGGGTTCGGGCGCGCCGTCGTAACCGGCCAGCACGGCGTGGTAGTTGGTGCCGCCGAAGCCGAAGGCGCTCACCCCGGCGATGCGCCGTCCCACGGGGACGGGCCAGGGTCCGGCGCTGCCCGCGTCGAACCGGAACGGTCCGGTGTCCGCGGCCGGCCGGGTCAGATGCAGGGTCGGCGGGCGGACGCCGGTGTGCACGGCGCGCGCGGCCTTGATGAGGCCGGCCAGGCCGGCCGCGCACTTGGTGTGCCCGATCTGCGATTTGACCGAGCCCAGTGCGCAGCTGCCGGGGGTGGCTCCCGCGGCCTCGAACACCTCGGTGAGGACGCCGAGTTCGGCGGTGTCCCCGACGACGGTGCCGGTGCCGTGGGCTTCGAGGAGCCCGACCTGGGCGGGGCTGATCCCGGCGCGCCGGTAGGCGCGGTCGAGGGCCCGCCGCTGGCCCTCGGGCCGGGGCGCGGTGAGTCCGAGGGACCGCCCGTCGCTGGAGGTGCCGACCGCCTTGACGACCGCGTAGATCCGGTCGCCGTCGCGCTCGGCGTCCGCGAGCCGCTTGAGGACCAGGGCGCCGACGCCCTCGCCGAGCGCGATGCCGTCGGCGGCCGCGTCGAAGGGGCGGCAGCGGCCGGTGGGCGACAGGGCCCGCACGGAGGCGAACATCAGGTAGTCGTTGATGCCGTTGTGCACGTCGGCGCCGCCGCACAGCGCCATGTCGGCGTCGTGGTCGCGCAGTTGGCGGCAGGCCAGGTCGAGGGCGGCGAGCGAGGAGGCGCAGGCGGCGTCCACGGTGCAGTTGGCGCCGCCCAGGTCGAGCCGGCCGGCGATGCGTCCGGCGATGACGTTGGCGAGGACGCCGGGGAAGGAGTCCTCGCTCAGGCGGGGCAGTTCGGCGTCGAGTGCGGGCGGCAGGTCGCCCAGGTAGGCCGGGTGGAGCGCGCGCAGGCCGTAGGCGCCGGCCAGTTCGGTGCCCGCCTCGGCGCCGAAGACGACGCTGGTGCGGGCGCGGTCGAAGTCGCGCTCGGCGTATCCGGCGTCCGCCAGGGCCTTGGCGGCGGCCTCCAGGGCGAGCAGCTGCACCGGTTCGATGGCGGTGAGCGAGGCCGGGGGGATGCCGTGGGCGAGGGCGTCGAAGGGGACGGCGGGCAGGAAGCCGCCCCAGCGCGAGGGGGTGCGTTCGCCGGCCCGCGCGGGGTCCGGGTCGTGGTAGGTGCCGGCGTCCCAGCGCTCGGCGGGGACCTCGGTGACGGAGTCGACGCCGGCGACGACGTTGGACCAGAAGCGGGCGGCGTCGGGGGCCCCGGGGTAGCAGCACGCCATCCCGACGATGGCGATGTCCAGCGGCTCCGCGGCCGGCCCCTGGCCCCGGTCCGGCCGGCCGTCGGGGGTCGGGAACTTTGCCGCCCGTGCCGCGAGCTGCGCGGTGGCGCCGTCGGTGACGGCGGTGTGCAGGGCGGCGACGGTGGTGGTGGCGCTGCGGGCGGTGGCGGCCTGTCCCAGCATGTAGAGGCCCTCGCGGCGCTGTTCGCGCTCCCCCACGGGTGCGGGCCGCCCGTCGTCCGTGTGGCGCAGGCCCTTGCTCGCCAGGCGCAGGCGGCCGAGGTTGCGCCGCTCCAGCTCCTCCCACCGGGCCCGCGGGTCCGTGCCCCGGGCGGCGAGGCGCCGCTCGGCGGCGGCGAACTCCTCGGTGTAGGCCGTCTCGGCGCAGCGTGTGGCGTGGCCCGGCGCGGTCCGCAGCAGTACGGTCCGGTCGCAGGCCAGGGCGGTGTCCTGGAAGCCGGGGAGGACGGCGCCGGTGGCCACGGCCTCCTGGGTGAAGAGGTAGGCGGTGCCCATCAGGACACCGATGCGGGCGCCCCGTTCGGCGAGCGGGGCCGCGGCGGCGGCCGCCATGGCGGCGGTGCGGGCGTCGTGGATGCCGCCCGCGAAGAGCAGGTCCAGGTCCTCGGCCGTGCCGCCGTGCGTCCCGGCGTGCGCGGTCAGCCGCTCGATCTGCTCCTCCCACAGCGGGAAGCTGGCGCGGGGGCCGATGTGACCGCCGCACTCCTGCCCCTCGAAGACGAACCTGCGGGCGCCTTCGGCGAGGTAGCGCTCCAGCAGGCCGGGCGCCGGGACGTGGAGGTAGGTCCGGGTCCCGGCCGCTTCGAGCGGCGCGGCCTGGGCGGGCCGGCCCCCGGCGATCAGCGCGTACGCGGGCGCGAACTCGGCGACGGCGGCGAGCTGTTCACGCCGGAGCTCGGGCGGTGCGAAGCCCAGCAGGCCGACGCCCCAGGGCCGCTCGCCCAGCCGTCCGGCGGTCTCGGCCAGCAGCCGGCGCACCTGCCCGCCGTCCATGACGGCGAGCGCGAGGAAGGGCAGCGCGCCCCCGGCGGCCACGGCTTCGGCGAAGGCGGACTCGTCGCTGACCCGGGTCATCGGTCCCTGGGCCACCGGCAGATGGCGGGCTCCGGGGCGCGGCGCGAGCGGCCGGGTGCGGGCCGCCGCGGCGAGGTGCCCGGTGACGGCGGAGCGCACGGCCTGGACAACGCCGCCGGTGGTGCGGTGCCGGGCGGCGAGGCGGGCGGCGAACGCCCCGTCCTGGCCGATGGGGAGGAGCTGGGTCCGCAGGTCCCGGGCGCCGAGGAGGGCGGTGACGCGGTCGGGGCCGGTGTCCGTCCCGGCGCCCGAGGCGTCGTCCCCTCCGGTGTCCGCGGCCGCCGCGGAGGCGGCGAGGTCCGGGCGGGTGAGGACGCGGTGGCCGGCGACGAGGGTGGTCTCGCTGCCGTCCATGGCCCGGATCGCGGCGGCGACCGCGCCGGGCAGCCGGGCCGCTCCCTCGGTGGTGAGCGCGAGTTGGGAGTCGAGCAGCACCCCGGCCGCGCCGCCGGCGACGGCCGCGGCGGCGGTGTGCGGGCCGATTCCCCCGGCGGCGAGCACGGGGACCGTCACGGACGGGTCGGCCAGGACGCGGGACAGCAGGACGCAGGTGGTGAGGTCGCCGACCCGGCCGCCCGACTCGTGGCCCCGGGCGACCAGTGCGGTGGCGCCCGCTGCACACGCCGCCGCGGCCTCCTCGGGGCTGATGATCTCGGCCCAGACGCGGCGCCGTCCGCCGCCGGCCCAGTCGTCAGGACCGGGGACCGCGCCGCGGCCGGTGGCGGCGTACGCCCGCGGGTCGGCGAGCAGGACGGTGTCGGTCCCCTCGGGCAGGTCGGCGGGCGTGAGCGGGCACCCGGCCGGCACGCGCACCCCGTGGCGTAATCGCCCGAGGCGGGCGAGCGCGTCGCGCGCGGCACCGGCGTCCCGGCCCAGATCCAGCAGGCCGAGCGCGCCCGCGCGTTCGGCCGCCACGACGATCCGGTCCGCCGGTTCCTCGAAGGGCGAGAGCGCGACGACGACGTCGCGGCCGGTGGGCTCCGGGCGAGGGGGCGCGGCAGCGGCGGGGTCCGGCCCGGCGGAACCGGCGGCCTGCCCGGCCGCAGCGGCGACGGGCCGGGCGGTGGTGCCGGGGGTGGAACCGGTGGTGCCGGGGGTGGAGCCGGTGGGGCCGGAACCGGGGTCGCCGGAGCCGGAGAGGGGGGTGCCGGCGAGAGGGGGCCAGGGGGCCACGGGCGCTCCTTCTGCTGGGGGCGGACACGCTCTACCACTGCCACCTGCGGTAACCAGCGGTAGGCCGTCGGCCGCGCCCGCTGATGCCGCGTTGCATGGTGGAGCCACTCCCATGCACTGTCAACGCACGTGCCTCAGGCGGTAGTTGATTCCGCCAAGGTCACCTTGGTGCCGCGCCGGCCGTGCCGCCACCCCGTCACCTGGGCGGATGCGCTCCCGAGGACGGGCTCCCGGCATCGCGGCCGGCCGGAAATACACCAGGGTTGGCACAGTGCACCAGCGGCTCGCCGCGCAGATAGCGGCCGACCTCGGCGGCGACGATCCGTGCGGCCTTGTGCGCGACTTCCTGGCTGCCGCCCGCGATGTGCGGGGTGAGGACGACGCCCGGCGCGGTCAGCAGCCGGGAGCCGGCGGGCAGCGGCTCCTCGGGGAAGACGTCGAAGCCGGCCCCGGACAGCTGCCCGGAGTCCAGGGCGTCGCAGACCGCGTCGTAGTCGAGGAGCGCGCCGCGGGCGCAGTTGACCAGGATCGCGCCGCGGGGCAGCGCGGCGATCTCCTTGCGCCCGATCATGCCGGTGGTCTCCTCGGTGACCCGGGCGTGCAGCGAGACGATGCGGGAGCGGCGCAACAGGGCGTCGAGCGGGACCTGTTCGGCGAGGCCGGCCAGCGCCTCGGGGCGGACGTAGGGGTCGTGGACGAGGACCTCGGCCCCCATGGCGGCGAGGACCTTCGCGACCCGGCTGCCGATGGCGCCGAAGCCGATCAGCCCGACGGTGGCGCCGTCGATCTCGATGCCGCAGTTGTCGTAGTCGTAGTAGTCGCCGCGCCAGACGCCGCGGCGCAGGGCGGTGTGGGTGTCGCCGACGCCGCGGGCGGCGGCCAGCAGCAGGGTGAGGGTGTGCTCCGCGGTCGCGGTGGCGTTGCGGCCGGGGGCGTAGCAGACCGCGACCCGGTGCCGGGTGGCGGCTTCGACGTTGACGTTGACCGGGCCGCCGCGGCTGGTGCAGAAGAGCTTCAGGTCGGGGCAGTGGGCCAGGATCCGCTCGGTGAGCGGGCCGTGCTCGGTCACGCAGATCTCGACGCCCTGGAGGGCCTCGATCATCTCGTCCTCGCTGCCGGAGGCCTCGATGACCTCGGCCACCGGGCCGAAGGGCGTGTGCGGCCAGTCGAAGCGGAGTTCGCGCACGTCCAGCGGGGCGTCCCCGGCGGCGTCGTGCACGGCGCGGGTGAACAGGTCCGGGTGGATGAAGTGGTTGCCGGCGGCGAGGACTGTGGTGGTCATGAGGGCTCTTCCTGACGAAGGGAGTGCGGGGCGGGGGCCGGCGGGTCAGTGGAGGGCGGGGGCCTGGGACGGGGCCGGGGTGTTGAAGCTGAGCAGGGCGGTGCGCCCGTCCTCGATGCGGATCTCGGTGAGGGCGCCGTTGTGCAGCAGGGGGAAGACCCGGCGGTAGTCGGCGAGCGGGATGCCCAGCAGCCGGCAGAGCAGGACCCGCAGGAGGGTGGAGTGCGCGACGACGAGGATCCTGCCGCGGGGCTGCTCGCGGGCGAGCTCGGCGAGGCAGTCGGCGGCGCGTTCGGCGGCGAGCCGCGGGTCCTCCCCGTCGGGCAGATGGTGCTCGACGGGGTCGGTGAGGAAGGCGGCCAGCCGCTCCGGGAAGCGCCGGCGCATCTCCTCCCTGGTCAGGCCCTCGCCCTGGCCGAAGTCGAGTTCCGAGAGCCGCTCGTCGGTGCCTGCGGCCAGGCCGCAGGCGGCGGCCGCGGGGGCGGCGGTGAGACGGGCGCGGGAGAGCGGGGAGCTCCGGACGGCGGTCAGACCGGCGGTGGCGGCCCAGGCGGCGAGGGCGGCGGCCTGCTCGCGGCCGCGGTCGGTGAGGGGCACATCGGTGCGGCCGGCGTAGCGGTTCTCCGCATGCCAGACGGTCTCGCCGTGGCGTACGAGGAGGAAGTCGGTCACGGTGCTGCCCTCCTGCGGGCGTGGTCGGCCACGGCCCGGCCGAGCCGGCCGCGGCGGGTGAGTGCGTCGATGAAGCGGAGGTAGAGGGGGGTGTAGCGGGCGGTGCGGGCAGGTGCGGGCGCGAGTTCCCGGTCGATGCGGACCATGGCGGCGGCCGTTTCCCCGAGTCCGGCGCCGGAGGTGGCGGCAGCGGCGAGGACGGCCATGCCCAGGGCGCCCTCGGCCTGCCGCGGCAGCCGTACGGAGCGGCCGAGGACATCGGCGCGCAACTGGCACCAGTAGGCGTTGCGGGCGCCTCCGCCGGTGAGGGTGAGCGGCCCGTCGACGGGTGCGCCGAGGTGGTCGAGGTAGTCGAAGCAGAGCCGTTCGAGGCAGGCGACGCCGAGCAGGCAGGCATGGAACTCGGCGGCCCGGTCGGTGATGTCGCCCAGGACGAAGGGTTCGGCGTCCGGGGCGCGGAAGGGGAAGCGTTCGCCGCGGCCGCCGGCCAGGGGGTAGACGACCGCGTCCGGGTCCAGGGCCGCGGCCCGCGCGGTGAGCGCGTCCAGGTCCTCGCCGGAAAAGCGCCGGGAGAGGATCCCGGCGCCGCTGCTGGAGGCGCCGCCCGGCAGCCAGTTGCCGCCCGGTCCGCGGTGGCAGTAGACGACGCCCGCCGGGTCGCGGACGAGGTGCGGGCTGCTGCCCTTGAGGACGAGGGTGGTGCCGAGCACGGAGTTCCAGGCGCCCGGCGCGAGCGCCCCGGCCCCGATCTGCGCGGCGCAGCCGTCGGTCATCCCGGCGACGATCGTGGTCCCCGCGGGAATGCCGGTGGCCTCGGCGGCAGCAGCGCATACGGTGCCGAGCACACTGCCGGGGCGTACGACCTCGGGCAGCAGTCCCCCGGGCACGCCGAGTTCCGCCATCACCCGGTGCGGCCAGCGCTCCTCGACGAGGTGGTAGCCGGTCTTGAGGGCATGGCTGGCGTCGGCGGCGACCTGGTGGCCCGCCAGCCGCCAGGTCACCAGGTCGACCTGGTGCAGCAGCCGGACGCCGGGCCGGCGGGCGGGGGCGCCCTCCAGCAGGGCGACGAGTTTGGGCAGCGCCCAGGACGGCTGCATGCTGCGGTAGCCCAGCTCCTGCCAGACCGTCTCCCCGGCGGCGTTGACGGCTTCGGCCTGCGCGGCGGCGCGCCCGTCGTCGTACATCACTCCGGGGGTGAGCGGCGTGCCGTGGGCGTCGGCGAGCAGGATCGTGCCGGAGGTCCCGTCGATCGCCAGGCCGCGGATGCGCCGGGTGTCGACGTGCCGTGTGGCCTCCCGGCAGGCGGCGGTCAGTGCGCTCCACCACTCCTCGGGGTCCTGCTCGTGGCGGTTTCCGTCACGCCGGCCGGTGAGCGGGCGGGCGGCGGTGGCGAGGACCTGCCCGGTGCCGTCGACGGCGACGCAGCGCGCGCTCTGGGTGCCCAGGTCGAGGCCGAGCCAGACGCCGTCGAGGCCGGGGGCGGGGGTGCCGCGGTTCCGGCGCGGGTCAGTCACGGGGGTCTCCAGGGGTGGTGCCGGTGGTTTCGGTCGGCCGGCCGGGCGCCTCGGCCCGGCGGCGGGTGCTCCCGCGCCAGACCGCGCCGCCGCGCCAGCCGGCCTCCCGGGCGCGCGCCCGCCAGCCGAGGAAGTCCTCGTACAGCGCGGCATAGAACTCCGTACGCTCCGGGTCGGGCTCCCAACTGCGCTGCATCCGGACGTACTTGGCGGCGGCGCTGTGCATGCTGGTCTCGGCGCCGGTGCGGACCAGGCCGGTGAGGAAGGCGCCCTTGGCGCCGAGTTCGGTGTCGCCGGAGCGGGCGGTGGGCACCCCCGTCGCATCGGCGATCAGCGCGCACCAGGCGTCGCTGTTGGCGCCGCCGCCGCACAGCCGCAGCTCGCTGACGTCGGTACGGGCGGCGGCCAGCGAGTCCCGCAGGACCAGCGAGAGCCCGTCGAAGACGGCGCGCGCCAGATCGGCGGGGGTGTGCTCCAGGGACAGGCCCCAGAAGGTGCCCCGGGCACCCGGGTCGAGGAAGGGCGCCCGCTCTCCGGCCGGGGAGAGGTACGGCAGGAACATCAGCCCACGGGCGCCCGGCTCCGACTCGAAGGCCAGTTGCGCCAGCTCCGGCGGTCCGGGCAGGTGGAGCAGCCGGGCCGCCCACCCGAGGACCTCGGCGCCGTTGAGCGTGGGGAAGGCGCGCAGCACCCGCTCGCGGCCCCGGTAGGCGATGTGGATGCCGGACGGTTCCCCGCCGGTGTCGACGTCGGTCCGGACGATCTCGGTGCACAGGGTGGTGCCGAGGATGCTGCAGGCCTGGCCGGGGTTGACGACGCCGACGCCGCGGGCGGTCGCGGCGATGTCGTAGGGGGACATCACGACCGGGAGCCCGGCCGGCAGCCCCAGTTCGTCCGCGGCCTCGCCGGTGATCTCGGCGATCCGCTGCGTCTCCCCCAGGACGGTGGGCAGCAGCCGCTCGTACGGGCCGAGGCCGAACAGCTCCAGGAGGTACGGGTCGTAGTCACCGGTGGCGTGGTCGAGGAACGGGGCCGAGGCGTCGGACTCGTCGCTGGCCCGCACGCCGGTGAAGCGCAGGAAGAGCCAGCCGGCGGCGGTGAGCGAGGTGGCGGAGCGGGCCAGCCGGTCCGGGTCGTGTGCGGCGAGCCAGCTGAAGAGCGCATTGGGCATCCCCGCGCAGGTCAGCGAGCCGTTGCGGCGGAAGGCCGCCTCCAGGAGGCCGTCGCGCTGCCAGCCGGTGAGCAGGTCCCCGGCCCGGCCGTCGGACCACAGGAGGGCGGGTCCGGTGGGGCGGCCGCGGTCGTCGACGAGCCAGGCGCCGTCGCCCTGGGCGGTGAAGGACACCAGCCACACCGGGTCGGCGAGCCCGTCGAGGACGGTGCGGACGGTGTGGACGACGGCGTCCCAGACGGCGTCCATGTCCTGTTCCGCCCAGCCGGGGTGCGGGCGCAGGACCTCGGTGGCGCGGCGGGCGACGGAGATCTCGGTGCCCTGGTCGTCGAAGACGACGGACTTGATCACCGTGGTGCCGACGTCGATGGTCAGTACGGACATCAGTGGGGTCCTCTCACGCCGGGGAGGGGGCGGCGCCGGCCGCGGTGTCCTCCGGGGCGTCGCCGCGCCGTGCGGCGGCGCCGCGTGCCTCGGCCGCGCCCGGCTCGTCCGGCAGCTTCAGGAAGTGGGCGAGCACACAACTGACCGCGTACATCCCCGCGAAGATCCAGACCACCCCTTCGACGCCGAGCGGTCCGACGAAGGCCGCGACCACGGCCGGGCCGACGAAGGTGCTGGCTCCCGCGCCCAGGTTGAGGGCGGCGAGCGCCTGCCCCTGGTGCGTCGGCTCCAGAGTGGGCACCAGTGCCGATATCGGTACATAACCTGCCAGCGTAGCGCCGTAGAACGCGGCGACCAGGAGGGCGAGCGGGAAGTTGGGGCCCGCCGCGTCCGGGACGTAGAAGAGCAGCAGGGTGCTGAGCGTGCAGCCGGCGCCGCCGAACCAGGCGATGGTGCGGCGCCAGCCGAACCGGTCACCGACCACGCCGAACAGCAGGTTGGCGAAGATGTTGGTGGCGAACATCGCGCTGAGCAGATGCAGCCACTGGGTGAGGCCGAAGCCCACCGTCCTGGTGAAGTGGATCGGCATGATCACGAAGAAGCCGAACTGCGAGGCCGTGTTGATCACCCGGACCACCGAACCGACCCCGACCCTGGGGTTGCGCCACAGGATCGTGACGCTGCCGACCAGCGTGGCCACCGGCCCCTCCCCCGTGCCGCGGGCCCGCCGCGCGCCGCGGTCGTCACGCACCAGCAGCAGCGCGATCAGCCCGCCCGCGGCCACCAGCGCCAGCGCGGCCCACAGCGTGGCGTAGGCGCCGATGTGCGGGATCAGCCCGCCGGCGACCAGCGAGCCGAGCGTGGGCAGGCCGCCGGTGAAGGCGAACCAGAACCACCCCATGGCCGTACCGAGCCGGGCGCGCGGCGTCACCCCCGCGACCCAGACCAGGAACCCGTACGCGAACAGCGGATACCCCAGCCCGCGCAGCCCGTAGGCGAGCATCATCATCGGGTAGCTGGTCAACGGGATGGCGGCGAGCAGGAAGAGCAGCTGGAAGACGCCCCAGATGCCCAGGCCGGTCCACATGACGCGGCGCGGACCCCACAGCTCGGACAGCACACCGGAGAGCCAGGCGGCGAGGCCCGCCGCGATCCCGTAGACGGTGAACAGCAGCGCGACCCGGGACTCGGGGATGCCCTGGTCGGCGAGGTAGGGCGACAGATAGCCGGACTCGACCCCGTCTCCGATCATGAAGAGGAGGAGGCCGAGGTATCCCCAGGCGAGGGTCGGCGGGATACCCAGGCGTGTGATCAGCGAACGCGGAGGAGAGTTCGTCATCGAATCTCCCTTTCTGCGGCGGCGGGCAGGAGGGGTGAACGCAGCGATGGAACCGCCGGGCGGAAACGGGCGTCAATGGCCGCCGGAATCTTCGCATCGGGGCCGCGACCTGCCATGTTGCGTCGTACCGGAACCGCATGTGGCCGCCATGGTCACCGCGCGCTCCATGTGAAGTCCGTGCGAACATAACGCGGCGAATTCACGCGGCGGAGCCCGGGCGGCCCGGCCGCGGCCGCCCGCCGCACGGCCGCGCGGGAACCGGAAGGGAGCGGAGCGATGGACCGGGTCGAAGCCCAGGAGGAGCGGCGCCGCCGCATGCGGGATGCCGTCATCGCCCGGGGATTCGCGCGCACCGCGGACCTCGCCGAGGAGTTCGGCATCAGCCTGATGACCGCGCACCGCGATCTGGACGCCCTGCAGGCACAGGGCTGGCTGCGCAAGGTGCGCGGGGGCGCGACGGGGCTGCCGTCGGCACAGTTCCACGGCAGCGTCGCGGAGCGGATGGCCACCATGGCGCAGACCAAGCAGCAGCTGGCACGGGCCGCCGCCACCCTGCTGGTCCCCGGCCAGTCGGTACTCCTCGACGACAGCACGACCTGTCTCCTGCTGGCCCACCAGGTCGCCGAGCACACCCCGCTGACGGTGATCACCAACTCCCTGCCGGCCATCACCACCCTCGCCAAGGAGTCCGGCATCTCACTGATCACGCTGGGCGGCACGTACTTCCCGGCGTACGACGCCTTCATGGGCCCGCACACCGCGGAGGCGGTACGGGCCTTCCGCGCCGATGTGCTCTTCCTGTCCACCACGGCCGTCACCAACGGCCGCTGCTACCACACCTCGCCGGAGACCGTGCAGGTCAAGCGCGCCATGATGGAGAGCGCCGGCCGCCGCGTCCTGCTCGCCGACCACACCAAGTTCACCAAGGGCGGCCTCTACGCCCTGGCCCCGCTCACCGACTTCGACCTGCTGATCGTCGACGACGGCCTCCCGGCGGACCAGGTACGGGACATCCGGTCGGCGGGCACCGAGGTGTTGGTGGTCTCCTCGCTGGGCCAGGGCCGCTGACCCGGCACACCGCCCGCACACGCCCTCCCCCGCCGCCGACTCCGCCCGGCGGGCACGGACGTCACCGTGACGGGCGGGACGGAACCCCTCGTCCGGGACGCGCCCGCCGGCTCGGTCAGCCTCCCTCTCCCCCGCCATCGGGGCCCGGTGCGCCCTGCCGCTGCCGCCGGGCCCAGAAGGGGTGGTCGGTCCAGCGGGTCTCCTGGGCGTGGACGGTGCGGTGGCCCTGGCGGTAGGCGGCGCGGGCCGTGGTGACCTGCGCCGCGTAACGGGGCAGGGCCGCACGGTCGCCTTGCAGTCGGGCGTGGACCGCACGGCCCGCGCTCAGGCCGGTGTAGAGGGCGGTGAGGATGCCCTGGGAGCTGAGCGGGTCGAAGGCGGCCGCCGCGTCTCCGGCGGCCGTCCAGCCGTCGCCGTGCACCCGGTCCAGGTGGGCGCTGTGCGCGGGGGCGCGGCGGGGCGGGCGCGCGGGGGTGAGGCCGTGCGGGCGGGCCCGGCGGGAGAGGTGCCGGGTGGCCAGCAGGCGCGCACGGAACTGCTCCGCGCCGCGCGCCGCGGCGGCGGGCAGGTCGGCGTCGGTGAAGTAGGCGACCAGGCGGTGCCCGGAGGGCAGCAGGGCGGTGTACCACCAGCCGTCCCGGTCGGACTCGACCAGCGAACGGCCGTCGGCCGGGGCGGACGGGGCCGGGTCGAGGGTGAGGTGGAAGGCGGTGAGCCGGTCGCCGGTGCGCCGCCGGGCACCGGAGCGCACCGCGATCGCGGCGCCCCGCCCGGTGGCGTCCACCACCCAGCGGCAGCGGACCGTCCGCTCCCCGCCGCCGGCGCTCTCGCGCAGGACGAGGCGCCAGGTGCCGTCCGGCTGCCGGGCGGGGCGCCGTACGCCGGTGTGCCCGGCGACCTCGGCACCCGCCGCACGGGCGGCCGCCCGCAGCCGCCGGTCGAAGAGCGGCCGGTCCAGGTGCCAGCCGTGGCCGTACGGGTCGTGGAGGGCGTCCACGGCGTGCAGTTCGGCCGAGCCCCACGCGGACAGGGTGCCGTGGCAGGGCAGATGGCCGCTGCCGAGGACCGGCCGTTCGACGCCGAGGTCGGCCAGCAGCAGCCGGCCCGCGGACACCAGCGTCTCGCCGGCCTTGGGCGGGCCGGTGCCCGCGTCGGCCAGCAGGACGGTGCGCCCGGCCCGTACCAGGGCGAGCGCGGCGGCGCAGCCGGCCGGGCCGCCGCCCGCGACCACGACGTCGTAGTCCGGTACGGGGCTCACCGGGCGCCATGGAGGGGGTCGAGCTTCTCCAGGTACCCCGCGGCGATCGCCGCTTCGTCCCGGCCGGTCGCCTCCTTGACCTCCTCGACCGCCTGCTGCACCAGCATCGACTCGACGGCCCGGGCCGGGACCTCACCGGTCCAGGAGTCGGCCGCACCGGCGAGTTGGGGCACGCCCGCCTCGGGCACCTGGATGTTGATCAGGTTGGTGTGGTCGGGGACGGGCGGATAGCCGGGCTCGGACTCCACCTGGAGGTAGCGCGGGAACTTCGCGTCGCCCACGGTGTATTCGTGCGGCTCGACGATGCCGAACCGGAACCAGTCGTCGATCATCTGCCGGCGCTGCTTGTTGAAGTCGGTGCCCTTCAGGCCGCGCAGCCATACCGCGCGGTTCTCGAAGGCCTTCTCCCGGACGCTGTCGTCGGAGCCGGTGGGCGGGGTGTTGACGGTGGTGAAGTCCGCGTGCTTCAGCACGTGGTTGGGGACCTGCGCGGGCCAGAAGGTGGGCAGGTAGGGGCTGTAGCGGGGGCCGAGCCCGGACCGTACCTGGTAGCCGGAGCGGCAGCTCGCGGCGTCGCACTGCCAGGGGGCGGCCATCCAGCGGGTGAGGTCGCCGGGGCCCTGTGCGAACAGCGGGCCGTTCTTGCCCAGGGCGTCCTGGACCGTGAGCGCGTCGCCGTAGTCGCGTTCCGGGTTGTCCGGCCCGCGGTGCAGGATGCGGAACGGCTCGGAGTACAGGGTTTTGTGCCGCATCGGCCAGGTGACCTCGCAACCGGGGTGGAAGGCGTCGGCGGCGCAGTTCTCCAGCGCGGCCCGGTCCAGCAGGCCGGGCTGTTCGGCGGGCGGTGCGTCGTCCACGACCGGGAATCCCGTACGGGGCGGCCCGGAGGTGAAGTGGCCGTCGGCCCATTGGGCCAGCATCCGGTCCTGGGCCGGGGTGAGGGTGAGGTGCTGGCGGACGGAGGTGGGTTTGCCGCTGGACATGGCGTCGCCGTAGAGCCACGGCCAGGGCACCGGGGAGGTGCCGTCCCGGTCGAGGTCGCGCATCTGGACGTAGACCTGACGGCGCAGCTCCTGGGCCGCCTCGCCCGGGTCGGCGAGCCGTCGGCGCAGGTCCGGGTCGAGGAAGTGGTACGGGCCGGCCCAGCCGAACTGGGTGGCGAAGCCGTGGTTGACCCACTGCAGATCGCAGAACCGGCGCAGGAGCGGCTCGATGTGGTCCGGGTAGGAGACCCGCTGTACGTCGGGCAGGGTGTGCTCGGTGACGAACAGGTCGGACAGGAGGTCGTAGAGGGTGCGTACGGTCTTCACGCCGGGTGCGTAGTGCGGCGGGGCGACCACGGCCCAGGCCGGGGTCGCCGTCTTGGTGACGCCGCGGAGGGTGACCTCCGCCGTGACCGGGCCGTCGGCGACATCGTCGTACCAGGTGTCGTTGTTGGCGACGCCCGAGATCGGCTTCTCGGGCATGGCGTAGGAGGCCGACCGTCCGGCGCCGCCGACGACCAGCAGGCGGCCGTCGGTCTGGGTGGACATCGAGCCCAGGGCGACCGCCCGGCTCATGATCTTGCCGGCGAAGGCGGCGGTCTCGTGCCGGGAGGCGCGGACGGTCTGGCGGCCGGGGTCGATGACGAGCTTCTTGCGCTCCGCTCCCCTGACGTCGAAGTTGCGGCGCCGCCGCTGGGCCTCCGTCAGGCCGCCGGCCTCGGGGATGTCGAGCGGGAGGTGGAACTGGTACCAGGCGGCCTTCTTGTTGGCCAGGTGCACCGACCAGGTGATCTCGGTGACGTCCTCGTCGCCCAGTTTGAGTTCCCTGACCACCTCGCCGGCCTGGTTGTAGCCGTAGACCCGGAAGCGGGCGGCCTGCCGGATGATCTTCCCCGAGCTGTCCTTGTAGGAGCCGGGCGGCAGCGGCGGCTGGTCGGGGGACTCCGGGCCGGTGAAGGGCTGTCTGTCGCTGTTGCCGACCCGGGCGATGCCGATGGCGGGGTGGATCTTCACCTGTGCGATCTGCGTGTCCATCGAGGAGCCTTTCCCAGGGCAGGTGCGGATGCCCCCGAAGACCTCAAACGTAGGAGCGGAGCCGGTCGCGCGGTGCGGCCGGGGGCGTCACCTGGGTGCACCGGTTCACTCGTCCGGGAGGACGGGGGCGGTGCCGGCGCGGGTGCTGGTCATGACCGGGTCTCCTGGTTCCGCTCGTCGGCGCTGGCGTGCTCCAGGGCGTCGAGGACCGCGAGCTGCTTGCGGTCGCGCTCCCCGGTGAGGTCGCGGTACGAGCGGGAGCCGTACGCGTCCTCCACGGCCCTGATCAGCCGTTCGGTCTGCTCCGGGGTCTGCTCGGCGCCGCCGGAGGAGTCCCCCAGCCGCCGCATCGCCGGGCCGAGGTGCTCGGCCATGTGCCGGTAGCCGCCGGGGCCGCCGCCCAGGTGGGCGCCGAGGAAGGGACCCACCGTGGACCAGCGCAGGCCCAGCGAGTTCACCATGATCGTGTCGAGTTCGGCCGGCCCGACCACGCCCTGTTCCACCAGGTGGACGGCCTCCCGGCTGAGGGCGTTCTGCAGGCGGTTGCCGACGAAGCCGGGGATCTCCTTGCGCTCCACCACCGGGACCCGCCCCACCGAGCGGTAGAACCCCACCGCCCGGGTGACGGCGTCCTCGTGGGTGCGCCGGCCGGGCACCACCTCCACCAGCGGCACGAGGTGCGGCGGATTGAAGGGATGGCCGATCAGGATGCGTCCGGCGTCGTCGATCCCGTCGGTGAACGTGGTGGCGGGGAGGGCGGAGGAGGAGCTGAGCAGGAGTGCGTGGGAGGGGGCTTCGCGGACCAGCCGGGCGAAGAGCTCGCGCTTGAAGCCGGTGTCCTCCGGGCCGCTCTCCTGGACCACATCGGCGTGCCGGACGGCCTCGGTGACCTCGCCGGCGAGCTGGACCCGGTCGGCCAGGCCGGCGGTGTCCAGACCCTGCCGGGCCAGCTGCGGGGCGGCCTCGGCCAATGCCGCGCCGACGGCTTCGGCGAGGTCGGGGCGCGGATCGGTGACCCGTACCCGCAGTCCGTGCCCGGCGAACAGGGCGGCCCACGACAGTCCGATGGTCCCGGCGCCGATCACGGCCACGGTGGGGCGGGTGGTGCTCATGGCAGATGCTTCTTTCCGTGCGCGGTGTCAGCGCGCGAGGTAGTCGTGCACCGGCGTGGCCGGTGCCAGGGTGAGGTCGGTGAGGAGGTGGCCGGCCGAGACGATCTCGCGGACCGGGAGGTCGGCCAGCGGGGCCAGCACATGCGCGTGCAACTGCAGCCGGGCGGGGCCGGTCCAGGCGCCCTTGACGGTCACCTCGCTGATCTGGGTGCGGACCAGCTGCGCCACCTGCGGCGTTCCGTCGTGGCCCGGTACCAGCTTGAGCATGAAGGTGGGCACGGTGAGCTGTGCGGCCGCCTCTTCGGGGTCCAGCTCATGGTGCTTGTAGCCCATGGTGGCGGTCGCCACCCGGACCGTGCCGTAGTCGAGGACGCCGACGAGCGCGCCGTGGTCCACGTAGAGGGCGGGCGAGCCGATGGTCTTCGGGTAGGCGCTCGCCTCGCGCCCGGAGGCGGTGGCCGCGAAGTTGTCGAGGTACATGGCGTGCAGGTATTCGCCGCGTTCGCCGCCGAGACGGACCGGAATCGCCTGGCCGGATTCGGTGTACGGCCCGTATCCGGTGACATCGCCCATCCGCATCACCTCGAAGCGCACCAGCGGTTCGTCGATCTCCAGCGGTTCGGGCACCACCGCGCGCAGGGCGTCGTAGTCGGTGCGGTAGACGACGTTGAGGTACTCGCGGTGGGTGAAGCGCGGAACGACGGGGGGATACGCCGGATTGAGCAGGGGGGTGGCATGGTGCCGGGTGACTTCGTGCTGCTTCACGGGAGTTGCTCCTCTACTTTCCCTGCCAGACGGGGGCCCGGCGCTCGGCGAAGGCCGTCATGCCTTCTCGTACGTCGGCCGACGCGGCGAGGGCGGCCATCTCGGTGCGCTGGGCGGCGAAGGCGGCCGGCTCGGGCGTGCCGTCGGCGGCGTGGGCGATCTTCTTCACCGCGGCGAGGGCGAGCGGGGCGTTCGCCGCGAGGGACACGGCCCACTCCAGCGCCGTGGGAACCGTTTCGCCGGCCGGGACGACCCGGTTGGCGATGCCGAGCAGGCCGGCCCGCTCGCCGGAGACCGGCTCACCGGTCAGCAGCAGCTCCATGGCCAGGTGGTACGGGATCCGCTTGGGCAGCCGGATCGCCCCGCCGCCGGCCGCGACGAGCCCGCGCTTGACCTCCGGCAGGCCGAACCGGGCATCGTCCGCGGCGACGATGAGGTCGCAGGCCAGGGCGAGTTCGAAGCCGCCGCCCATGGCCCAGCCCTCGACGGCGGCGATCAGCGGCTTGGTCGTCACGGTCTCGGTCAGTCCGCCGAAGCCCCGGCCGGGGATCTCGGGCGATTCACCGGCCAACGCGGCCTTGAGGTCCATTCCGGCGCTGAAGGTGCCGCCGGCGCCGGTGAGAACACCGGCCCGCAGTGCGGGATCGTCCGCCAACTCATCGAGTGCGGCGGCTAGTTGGGCGGCGACGGCCGCGTTCACCGCGTTGCGGGCACGGGGCCGGTCGAGGGTGATGAGGAGGGACGTGCCGATCCTCTCGGTGCGGACCTCGGGGGCGTCCGCGGGGCGGGGCGGGGCAGGGGTGGCGTCGGGTGTGCTGGGCATGGCCCGGTCCTTCGGTGGTGGGCGTGCGGGGTGGCGGGAGGCGGCGTCGGCGTGACGGGGTGTCGGTGCGGCTCGCCAGGACGGACGACGGCGGGCACGACCCGCCGGCACCGGTCCGGATCGGCGACACGACGTGGCGTCAGGACCGCCTCGCGGCGAGCTCGTCGAAGACCTCGTCGGTGTGCTGCCCGGGCAACGGGGCGAGCCGCCGGACCGAGGCCGGGGTGGCGGAGTAGCGCACGGGGATGCCGACCGAACGGATCGGGCCCTCACTCGGGTGCTCGACCAGGTCGAGAAGGTGCCCGTCGCGGACGTACGGGTCGTCGGCCGCCCGGTCCAGCTCCAGCACGGGCGCCATGGGGATGCTGTGCTTGGCGCAGATCTCCTCCCACTCCTCGGTGCTCAGCCCCGGCGCGCAGCGGGCCACCAGTTCCATCAACGGGTCGACGTCGGCGTCGTCGATGGCCGGCCCGGCCACCCTGGGGTCCTCGGCGAGGTCGGGGCGGCCGGCGGCGGCGAAGAAGTCGCGGTAGTTCTGCGGGGAGTACGGCACGATGCAGGCGAGCCCGTCGGCCGTGTGCACGGCCCGGTGGCCGCGCTTCATGGACAGCGGGAAGCCGGTGGCGCCCTCCGCGGGCTCGTAGACATGGCCCGCGAGGTGCTCGACGAGGTTGAAGGCGAGCAGGGTGTCCGTCATGGGGACTTCGATGTGCTGGCCGCTCCCCGTGCGGTCGCGGTGCACCAGTGCGGCGAGCACCGCGTAGACGATGGTCAGCGCGGCAACCTTGTCCCCGATGATGGTCGGCAGGTAGACGGGCCGGCCCAGCGCACGGTGGGCCACGTCCACCAGACCGGAGGACGCCTGCACCGTCTCGTCGTAGGCAGCGTGGCCGGCGCGGGCCGAGTCGCTGCGGAAACCCTGGGCGTGGGCGTAGACCAGGCGGGGGTGGCGCTCGGCGAGGTCGGCGTAGGTCAGGCCGAGCCGGGTCAGGGCGCCGGGGCGCATATTGGTGATCAGCACGTCGGCGGTGGCGATGAGCGCCAGGGCGCGTTCGCGGTCGGCGTCGTCCTTGAGGTTCAGGGACACGCTGCGCTTGTTGCGGTTGACGTTCAGGTTGAGCGGCGTCATCCCGGGGGTGTTCCGGTAGCGGCCCGACCGTACGGTGTCCGACGGCGACTCGATCTTGATGACGTCGGCGCCGAGGTCTCCGAGGATCTGGGCGGCGTAGGGACCCATCACCACCGTGGACAGATCGATCACCCGTACGCCGTCCAGCGGGCCGTCGGCGGTTTCGGTCGTGGCGTCCATTCTCGCTCCTGCGGAAGTAGCTGTACTGCGAATGTTTCCGTCTCCGACGGTAGGCGGGATGGCGCGGAATGAGAACGATCAAGAAACGAAGAAGGGCATGACCGCTGTGGTCATGCCCTTCTTCTCGGTGCGGCGCGTGCGGATCAGGCGAAGAGTTCGTCGGCGAAGATGCGCCGGGCCGCGGCGACCAGCTCGGTCAGATCGCCGCCGGACTCCGCCCGGTCCTTGCGGAAGAGCAGGCCGGTGGCGAGTTCCGGCCGGAAATCCACCACCGGCACCACCTTCACGTTCTCCAGCCGGTAGGAATGCATCGGGCTTTCCGGCGACAGCATCGTCATCGAAAAGGCGAGGCCGCCGGACACCAGTTCCGAGGTGCCCGCATAATCGGAGCTGTTGATGCGAATTCTCTTCTTCAGTCCCGCGGAATTCAGCCGGGCATCGATTTCGTCGAAGTAGGCGGGCATCGCCTCGGCGGCGGTGGCCACATAGGGCAACTGCCTCAGCTCGTCCAGGGTGACCGACTCCCGGCCCTCGAACCGGTCGGCGGGGACCGCCGCCCCGAGCCGTTCCCGCATGACCCCGATGACGCCGAGCGCGGGATCCGCGACCGGCAGCCGGGCCAGTGCGAGCGCCAGCCGGCCGTCGCGGACCGCCTCGGCCAGGCTGGTGGACCGGCCCGGCCAGCGCTTGAGTTCGTACGCCTCTGTGCAGGCGCCCTCCAGTTCCCCGACCCGGGCGCGCAGGGCCGGGTGGACCCCGGAGGGCATCCCGATGAGCAGGGTCGTGCGCTGCGGACGGACGGCCTCGCGCAGCCGCCAGGGAATGGCGTTGACGCGCTCCAGGACGTCGCGCGCCATCGGCAGCAACGCGGCGCCGGCCGGAGTCAGCTCCACGTGATGCGTGGTGCGCTCGAAGAGCGTCTGGTCCAGCTCCCGCTCGAGGTCCTTGATCCGCTGGCTCAGCGGAGAAGCCGCCATGTGCAACTTGCGCGCCGCCTGCGAGAAATTCAACTCTTCGGCAACCGCCACGAAGTAACGCAGGTGCAGCATGTCCACACGGCCACACTACCGGGAGCGGATACCGCGCTGCGCGGTGCGCGGTGGCGCCCGCGAACCGTGAACGGCGCCCGTCAGGGGCTGCCCGTCTTCAGTCTCAGGTTCCACTTGGCCAGGGCCTCGCCGACCGGCTGGAAAATGGTGATGGTGGGACCGCCGAAGTTGCCGCAGGTGGCGGCGCCGCCCCCGGAGTGCACGCCGATCGCCATCGGGGCGTTGGGCTGGGTGACGTACGAGCCGCCCGAATCACCGGCCGCCGAGCAGGCGTTGGTGAACGACAGGCCCTCGATGACCGTGTTGCCGTAGTCCACGGTCTGGTCGACCCGGGTGATCTCCCCGCAGTGCCAGCCGCTGCTCTGCCCGGAGCGGCAGATCGACATGCCCACCAGGCCCTCCTGGACGCCGGTGACGGTGACCGGCAGGCCGCCCTGGCCCGCCACGTACGAGCTGACGGTCCAACCGGGCCGGTCGACCTCCACCAGCCCGAAGTCGCCCTCGCGGTCGTTGATGCTGTGGCCGCCGCCCTGGTTGGAGGTCCCCATACGGCTGCCGTCCTTGCCGTACGCGGCCTGGTCGGGAGTGAGGGTGCAGTGACCGGCCGTCAGGAATCCCTGGAAGCCGCCCGGCCCGGTCACCGAGAAACCGATCGAGCAGATCCCCTCGCTGCCGGGCATCCACCGTTCGCCGCCCACCACCGAACCGCCCTGCTGGCGCGGCCCGCGGTCGGTGCGCTCGACGGTGACGGGGATCTTCGCGGGTGCCGCGAGGCCGCGCACGGCCGTCTCGAAGGCATCGGCCCTGGCGGTGTGCCGGGTGCGGTCGAAGCGGATCACGACGCCGTTGGCGCGCTCGTCCACGCCCCATCCCGTGACGCCCGGTACGCCCTGGCCGGCCCGCCCGCTGATCTGCCGCACCAGCGCGGTGAGCGCGGCGCGGCTGTGCGGCACGGTCTTGGGCACCGCCCCCGCGGCCCGTACCAGCTCCGCATCGTCGGCGCCGGTGACCGCGACGACGAGCTTGCCGGTCGCCTTGTCGAACCACATCCCGGCGGGCGGCGCGGCGAGCACCCGGCGCACCGTGGCCGCGGCGCGGTGCGCATCGGCCTCCTGCGCGAGCCGGGTGCGCACCTGTTCCGCCGTCAGTCCGAGGTCCCGGCGCATCGCGTCGAGCATGGCGCGCGGCGAGGGCTGGGGCGACGGATCGGACCGCGGCACGGCACGCGCCTGGCCGAGCGGCACGGCAGCCGCCAGGACGGCGGCGACGGTCGCGCCCCAGAGAGCTGCCTTGCGAAAGCGGCGGTCCATCGGCGATCTCCTCGCGGTGTCGGGTGACGTCGGATCCGATTCGTCGAGCCTGCGCGACACCGCGGCAGGCGGCATGAGGGAGATCGCCTGCATCATGACCGGATGACCCGTGACCCCGGCCGTCAAATCCCCGGCCCCCATGGCGCGGTAGCCCTCCGGTCGCTGCCGGAGGAGCTGCGCAAGGTGACCTACTCGGGCGCCCGCCATCCGGGAGCACCGACACCTGAATGCCCGTCATGCGTGCCGGACGGGGCAGCCGACGCCTCCGGCAGCACCGCACCTGACACTTTCGCCGACCTGGCCGGGGGCGCGAACTGCCAGCGCTACGCCTATGCCGTACTGCGCCACTTCGGCCTGCTGATACCGCCGTTGCGCTCGGCGGAACTCTGGGCGGACGACCGCGCGACCCGGCGGGCCGCCCGACCGCAACCGCTGGACCTGGTGCTGTTCGACGCCGGGCCGGCCGAGGGGCGGCCACCGGGGTACGGCGCGCATGTCGGCGTGCACCTCGGGCCCGACCAGGTCCTGCACCTGTGCCGGGAGATCGGCCGGCCCGCCGTGTGGCGCTATGCGGACTTCGCGGCCCGCCCGCGCTACCGGCGCTTCCTCGGCGCCAAGCGGGCGGTGGGCGCGCGGAACGCCGAGGGGCGGTGAAGACGGCGGGCCGCTGAGCGGGCCGCGGGGGAAGGCCCGGCGGTCACCGAGCGGGGCCGGGCGGGGCGGGGAGCACCCCCTCAGATGCGGCGGGTCGGGGCGGGGAGCTCCCCCTCAGATGCGTGGCGGGCTCGGGCCCTCGGACGCTCGGCTCCGCCGCGTCGTGGCGCGCCCCGCGCCGTCCAGCCCATGCCGCTCGCCGCGCCGCTCGTCCCGCCCTCAGAATCCGCCCCCGAAGCCCCCGTCACCCCCGCCGCCGAAGCCGCCCCCGTCGAAGCCGCCGCCGTCGCCGAAGCCGCCCCCGAAGTCGTCGGAGTTGAAGTCGGCCCCGGAGGAGTCGCCGCCCTCGGCGCCCCCCGCACCGCCGAAGTCGGCGCCGTAGGCGTCGGTGGAGAACATCACGTTGCCGAGCAGGGTGCCCACCAGGAGGCCGGGCAGCAGGCCGCCGCCGAAGTAGCCGCCGGCCCAGGGGCCGTAGGCCGGGCCCGCGTCCCAGTAGGGGCGGTCGCCGCTCGCGGTGCGGACCGTACGGGCCAGCGGCTCCCGGCCGTCGTCCAGGCGGCTCTTGTCCGCGGCGCAGACCGGAACGGTGCGCTCCGCGCCGCCCGCGGGCGCCCAGGCGGCATCGGCGACGGACGGACCGTGCCGCGGGTCGAAGAAGCAGGGCAGCCGGCGCTCGGGCAGCGGCCTGCCCTCGCGGCGCGCGGCGAGGGTGGCCAGCGAGAACCGGCCGTCTTCCAGGGCCTGGGTCACGGCCCGCACCTCGCGCGGGTGCCCGGCCGCCGCCATCGACGTCTTGGCGTTCTCGTACGCGTCCAGCGCATGGCTGTAGTCCGCGCGCATCGCGTCGTCCGCGCCGGGCTCGCCGGGGTGGAAGTCGAGGCGGTCCAGCTCCTCGCCGAAGGCGGTGATGTCCTCGTCGACGACGACCCGCAGGTCCTCCAGCGCCGCTCGCTCCTCCTCGGCCCGCCTCCTGCGGTTGCGGCGGGCGATGGCGTACGCGCCGCCACCGCCGACGGCGACCAGCACACCGAGGCCGATCGCCGTGCCGGTGTCGAAGCCGGAGCCGCCGGAGCCGCCCCAGGAGGAGGGGGCGTGGCCGTGCGCGGACTTGAGGGCGGTGTCGACGAAGCTGTTCAGGCGGGCGCCGACGTCGGAGTACTGGGAGCGCTTGACCGATCCGACGAGGTTCTGCACCGCGCTGTGCGGCATCACCCGCGGGTCGGCACCGGCGTTGAAACCGTTGCCGAGCTCGACGGCGTAGACGCCGCTGATCCCGGTCTTGGTGCGCAGGTCCCGCAGCAGCGTGCCGGGCGGGTATTCGGCGGCCCGTGGCAGCACGGCGACGAAGACCGGCTTGTCCGCGTCCTTGATCTTCTTGGCCAGCGCGTCCGCTTCGGCCTTGGGGAACTGGCCCGCCATGCGGGGATCCACGTAGACCGGGCCCTTGGCGAGGGCCGTCGCGGCCGTGTCGAGTCCGCCGGCGGCACGGGCGCCCGGTGCCGTCGCGGCGACCACCGCCAGGAGCGCTGCCACCAGCAGCAGTACGGGTCCGATCAGGGCACGGCGTATTGCGGTCCTCATGTGTCCGACGCTACCTGAACCGTACTTTCCAGACATCACCGGTGCCGGGGTCGATTCTGCCCGCATCGGGGGATTTTCCTCCGCCGGCTCAGGCCTGTCGCGCCGGGGCTGTCCATCCAGGTGATCGCTCCGCGCGTCGTTTTTGATGATCGGAGTGCCGGGGATGTTCGGCTCGCCACTCCCCCGAGGAAACGAGGAGACGATGTGCAGGGCCACCTCGATGGCCACCAATCTGGCCGTCGCCGTCGCCGCCACCGCCGTCGGATGCATGGTGGTGATCTCGCTGACGCCGTCGCTCCCGGACGCCGCCGGGAACCGGCCCTCGGGCGGCGCGACGCGGGCCGCCGCGTCCGGCCACGGGGGCTCGGCCGCGCGGGCCGCCATCTCCGCCCTCCACACGACCGCGGCCGGCGCGGACCCCGGGAAGGCCGGGGATTCCGGGGAGTTCGACGCGTCGCCGACGGGGCGGATCGAGGTGACCGAGCCGGCGCCGGGGGTCGACTACAAGGCGAACGGCAGCTTCACCGTGGCCTGGAAGAACAGCACGGGCGAGCCGGTGGACGTCTGGCTGCGGGCGGCGACGGGGCACGACCGGTCGCAGCGGGTGGCCCTGGTGGTGCCCCGGTCCGGCGCCGGACCGGCCGGTGAGGCGATCGTGACGCTGCCCAAGGTGCCACCGGGCCCCCACTACTTCCTGGAGGTGTCGACCGCCGGTGATGCCGCGGTCGGCGGCCTCAGCCGGACCTTCGCCATCACCGAGTGACCGCGCCCACCGGACCGGAGAACAGACCTACGGGGCGTCGAGGGCGACCAGACCCGCCAGTGCCGCCCGGTGCCGCCCCGGCGAGCCGAGGGCCAGTTCGTCGCTCTTGGCCCGCTTGAGGAACAGATGGGCCGGGTGTTCCCAGGTCATGCCGATGCCGCCGTGCAACTGGACGCATTCCTGGGCGGCCCGGACCGCCACCGGTGCGCAGTACGCCTGGGCGACGGCCACCGCCACCGGGGCGTCGGGGCTGCCGGTGGCCAGGGCGTCCGCGGCATTACGGGCGGCCGCGCGGGCCGAGGCCACCTCCAGCCAGAGCGCGGCCATCCGGTGCTTGAGCGCCTGGAACGAGCCGACGGGGCGGCCGAACTGGGTGCGCTCGGCCGTGTAGCGCACGGTTTCGGCCAGGCACCATTCGGCGACGCCCAGCTGCTCCGAGGCGAGCAGTCCGGCGCCGGCGAGCAGGGCACCGTCGACGGCGGCGCGGGCCCGTTCCCCGGAGGCCAGGAGCGTGCCGCGGGCGCCGTCGAAGGTGAGGTGGCCCAGGGGGCGGGTGAGGTCGAGCGGGGTGACGGAGCCGGTGCGGACACCGTCCGCCGCGGCCTCCACGGCGTAGAGGGCCGGACCGTCGGGGCCCTGGGCCGGCACCAGCAGGAGGGCGGCGCCCGCGGCGTCGGCGACCGAGGTCACCCTGCCGGTCAGGGTGCCGTCCGCCGCGGCCCGGACGGCCGGTTCGGCCGCCCCGCCCGGAGCGGTGGGCCACGGGACGGCGAGCACACCGACGTGTCGGCCCCCGGCGAGCGCGGCGAGCGGCGCGGCGACCTCCTCCCGGTCACGGTCGCAGCCGAGCAGGGCGGTCACCGCGATGACCGCGCTGGTCAGGTAGGGGACGGGCGCGACACAGCGGCCCGCCTCCTCCAGCACCACGGCGGCCTCCCGCGCGCTCGCGCCCGCGCCGCCGAGCTTCTCGGGCACCAGCAGGCCCGCGGCGCCGATGTCCGTGGCGAGCGCGCGCCACAGCCCGGTGTCGTGGGCGACCGCCGACTCCAGGCCCGCGAGCACCGTGGCCGGAGCGCTGCGGTCGGCGAACAGCGACCGCACGGCGGCGCGCAGCGCGTCCTCTTCCTCGGAGTACAGCAGGTCGGGGTCGGCTGCCGGGCTGCCGGCCGGGGCTGTCCCGTCGTTCATCGGGGGAGGTCCTTCCACGCGACGTCCTTGTCGGTGCGCGGCTCGGGCGGCAGGCCCAGCACGCGTTCGGCGACGATGTTGAGCAGCACTTCCGAGGTGCCTCCTTCGATGGAGTTCCCTTTGGCGCGCAGATAGCGGTAGCCGGCCTCGCGGCCGGTGAAGTCGACGCCGTCGGGGCGGCGCATCGTCCAGTCGTCGTAGGTCAGCCCGTCCTCGGCGAGGAACTCCACCTCCCAGCCGCTGATCTCCTGGGCGAGCCGGGCGAAGGCCAGCTTCATCCCGCTGCCCTCGGGGCCCGGCTGGCCCTTGGTCAGCTGCTGGCGCAGGCGCTCGCCGGTGAGACGGGCGACCTCGGCCTCCACCCACAGCGTCAGCAGCCGCTGGTGCAGGTCGTGGGTGCGCAGGTCGGGCCGCGCGCGCCAGTCGGCGGCGGCCACGCCGATCATGCCGCCCTCGCGGGGGATGCGGCTGCCGCCGATGGCGACCCGCTCGTTCATCAGCGTGGTCTGGGCGACCTTCCAGCCCTCGCCGACCGCGCCGAGGCGCCGGCTGTCGGGGATGCGGACGCCGGTGAGGAACACCTCGTTGAACTCGGCCTCGCCGGTGATCTGCCGCAGCGGACGGACCTCGACGCCGGGGTCGGTCATATCGCAGATGAAGTAGCTGATGCCGCGGTGTTTGGGCAGGTCGGGGTCCGTACGGGCGATGAGGATCGCCCAGCGGGCCAGATGTGCGCTGGACGTCCAGACCTTCTGGCCGTCGACGATCCAGTCGCCGCCGCTCCCCGCCTCGTCCCCGCCCTCGCGGACCGCGCGGGTGGCCAGTGCCGCCAGGTCGGAGCCGGCGCCGGGCTCGCTGAACAGCTGGCACCACACCTCCTCGCCGGTCCACAGCGGGCGCAGCAGACGCTGCTTCTGTTCGTCGGTGCCGAAGCGGAGGAGGGTGGGCGCGGCCATGCCGAGGCCGATGCCGATGCGGCCGGGGTCGTTGTCGGGGGCGCCGGCGGCCGTCAGCTCCGCGTCCACGACCGCCTGGAGGGAGCGCGGCGCGTCCAGCCCGCCGAGCCCCTCGGGGAAGTGGACCCAGGCCAGCCCGGCGTCGAAGCGGGCGCGCAGGAAGTCCAGCCGTTCCGTCTCGGACCAGAGGCGCGGGCCCGCAGGGCCCTCGTTCGAGGGTGGTGGTGGGAGACGGGTGGGCGGATGGGCGGCGAGCAGCTCGGCGGTGCGCCGGCGCAGGTCCTCGGCGTCGGTCATCGGGTCTCCTCCGCGGCGGGCAGGACGACGAGCCGGCCGGTGGACGTGCCGTCGGCGACCCGCTGGACGGCTTCGGCGGCGCCCTGCAGCGGGAACCTGCCGCCGATGAGCGGCTTGACGGCGCCCTGGGCGGCGAGCATGGCCAGCTCCTCGTGGCAGGCGTCGACCGCGGCCGGGTCCTTGGTGTTGTACAGGCCCCAGTGGAGGCCCAGGATCGCGTAGTTCTTCACCAGCGCGTGGTTGAGGGCCGGGGTGGGGATGGCGCCGCCGGCGAAGCCGACGACGACGATCCGGCCCTCGAAGGCGATGCACTTGACGGACTTGGCGTAGGCCTCGCCGCCCACCGGGTCGTAGACCACGTCCGCGCCGCGGCCGCCGGTGGCCTCCTTCACGGCGCCGACGAGGTCGTCGTGGCGTCGGTCGAGGACGAGGTCGCAGCCCAGTTCGCGGGCGGCCTCGGCCTTGTCCTCGCCGCCCACGACACCGATGACCCGCGCGCCGGCGGCCTTGCCGAGCTGGACGGCGGCGCTGCCGACGCCCCCGGCGGCGGCGTGCACGAGCAGGGTCTCGCCCGCCTGGAGCCGGGCCCTGCGGTGCAGTCCGAACCAGCCGGTCTGGTAGCCGATGTGCAGCGCGGCGGCCTCGGCGTCGTCCAGCGCCTCGGGGGCGGGGCGCACCGCCGCCGCGTCGACGACGGCGAGTTCGGCGAAGCCGCCGTCGGGCAGCGGCGGCTGGGCCAGCACCCGGGCCCCGATCTCTCCGGCCGCCCCCTCGCCCGCGGCGAGCACCTCGCCGCAGATCTCCACGCCGGGGGTGAACGGCAGCGGCGGCCGCACCTGGTACTGGCCGCGGCAGAGCAGGGCGTCGGGGAAGTTGACGTTGGCGGCCCGCACCCGCAGCAGCAGCTGACCCGGTCCCGGCTGGGGGTCCGGCACCTCCTCCAGCCGCATCACTTCACGCGGCTCGCCGTTCGCGTGTACGCGCCATGCCTTCACCTGGTGCCTCCACTGACCTTGGATACGCGGGTGGGGCGGCAGGCGCAGCGGCGCCACCGCCAGCGACATACTAAGCGGTCGGTATCCCGCAGGGAACAGTCTCCGCCACATCGCGGCGGCACCCCGGCACCGCCGGCCGGGTCCGGGACCCTGCCCCCGGCAGGGTCAGGCTCGCGGCCGCCCGATACCGCAGACTGGCCGGCATGGACGCACCCGTCACGGACTCCCCCGCCGCGCTGGGCGACTTCCTGCGCACCCGCCGCGCCCGGCTGCAGCCGGCGGACGTCGGGCTGGTCTCCTACGGGGCGCGGCGCCGCGTCCCCGGCCTGCGCCGCGAGGAGCTGGCCCAGCTGGCCGGTGTCAGCGTCGCCTACTACACCCGCCTCGAACAGGGCCAGAGCCACCAGGCCTCACCAGGGGTGCTGGACGCCCTGGCCCGTGCGCTGCGCCTGACCGACGACGAGCGGGCCCACCTGCGTGCGCTGGCCCGCCCGGCCACGGCACGCCGCCGCCCCGCGGCGCGGCACGCCACGGCCCGCGCCGGGGTACGGCAGTTGCTCACCGCGGTCGCGGACGTACCGGCCCTCGCCCTCGGACCGCGCTTCGAGATCCTGGCGTGGAACCGCCTGGGGCACGCGCTGATCGCCGGGCACCTCGCCCCCGGCAGCCCCGGCCGCCCGCAGGACCGCCCCAACCTCCAGCGGCTGCTGTTCCTCGACCCGCACACCCGCGAGCTGTACCCGGACCGCGACGAGGAGGTCCGACGGGCCGTCTCCTCCTTGCGGGTGGCCGCGGGCCAGCACCCCGACGATCCGCAACTGGCCGCACTGATCGGCGAGTTGTCGATGAAGAGCGCCGAGTTCAGCGCCCTGTGGTCCCGGCACGCCGTCCGCAACTGCGCCTTCGGGACCAAGCGGCTGCACCATCCCCTGGTGGGCGAACTGGAGCTGGACTTCGAGGTGCTGCAGACGCCGGACGGCTCCGGGCAGGGCGTGCTGATGTACACCGCGGCGCCGGACTCACCGTCCGAGGCGGCGCTGCGGCTGCTCGCCGCGGAGCACGGCCCGGAGGCCCGGGCCCTCGAACCCGAGCGCTCCTAGATCCGCGTCCTGCGGTCGGGCGCTCCCCGTCGAGGGAGTGCCGCGCGGATGGCCTCAGGTCCGGCCGGCCTGCTGCTGGGCGTCCCGCAGGGTGTCGGACGGCATCGCCCAGCGCGCCCGTATCACGGGGTAGCCGGCCTTCTCGCAGGCGTCGCAGACGAGTTCGTCGTCGTCGACGACATGGCGGACCTCGCGGCCGCGGGCGATCCGGCGCAGGATCTCCAGCTTGGTGTGCCGGGCCGGGCGCCGGTCGCTGTCCGGGCGCATCCACAGCCGGCCCTCGGGCAGCCCGTGCCGGGCGAGCCAGGCCAGCGTGTCGCGGCGGCACCGTTCCGGGCGGCCGGTCAGGTAGACGACCTCGCACTCCTCGGTGCTGCGCAGGGCCAGGGCGACCCCTTCGGGGAGCGGAGGGTCCTCGGGGGCGGCCGCGAAGAAGGCCTTCCAGTCGCGCGGGGCGCGCTGCAGGTGGTGCTGCCGGTGGGTGGAGTCGGCGAGCGTGCCGTCCAGGTCGAAGACCGCCAGGGGGCGCGTCGTCATGCCGTTGCCGTCCTCGTGTGCCGCTGCCGCCGGCCGGCCGCCTCGGGCGGGGTGACCGCGATCCGGCCGGATTCGATTCCCTGCGCGAGGGAGAGGCGATCGTACGCGATCTCGGCGCAGGTCGCGGTGTCCATCCGCAGGACGACGTCGGGGCGTTCGGCGGGGCCGTCCGCATAGCCGGGCCCGCCGGCCGCACCGTCGGCGCCCGGGTCGCCGTCCCCCGTCCCGTCGCCTCCGAGGACGACATGGAACTCGCCCTCGTCGAGGGCGATGCCGACCACCTCGACGCCCTCGGGGAAGTGCCGGGCCAGCCGGGCGACGAGGGGCAGCGCGAACCAGTGGGCCCGCACGGCGTCGGTGGGGCGCTTCTCGTCGAGGGCGGGGGCGCCCCAGTCGGCGAGGGCGGCGAGCGCGGGCAGCAGCGCACGGCCGCGCGGGGTGAGTTCGTAGACGAAGGCGGCGGTGGGCGGGGCGAGCCGGCGGCGGGTGACCAGCGCTTCCCGCTCCATGTCCTTGAGCCGGGAGGCGAGCATGTCGGTGCTGACGCCCGGCAGGTCGGCGTGCAGATCGGTGTAGCGCCGGGGGCCGCCCAGCAGCTCCCGGACGATCAGGAGCGTCCAGCGGTCGCCCACGGCGTCGAGGGCTCGGGCAACGGCGCAGTACTGGTCATAACTTCGGCGCGGCATGACACCAGCATAGACAGAAGTTGGACTTTCCAAGTCCCAGCTTGGTAAAACCAAGTACGTTGTGACGAATGCTGCCGCACCGCGCGGTGAGCGAGGTACCGGGAGGCCGCCGCATGCAGTTCAAGCAGTCGAGCAAGATGGCCGACGTCTGCTACGAGATCCGCGGCCCGGTGATCGAGCACGCGGACGCACTGGAGGAGGCCGGCCACAGCGTGCTGCGGCTGAACACCGGCAATCCGGCGCTGTTCGGCTTCGAGTGCCCGGACGAGATCCTGCAGGACATGATGCGCAACCTCTCCCGTGCGCACGGCTACACGGAGTCCCAGGGCATCCTCTCGGCACGCCGCGCGGTGGCCCAGCGCTACCAGGAGAGCGGACTGCCGGACGTCGGCGTGGACGACGTCTACCTCGGCAACGGCGTCTCCGAACTCGTCTCCATGGCGGTGCAGGCGCTGCTCGACGACGGCGACGAGGTCCTCATCCCGGCCCCCGACTTCCCCCTGTGGACGGCGGTCACCACGCTCGCGGGCGGCAAGGCCGTGCACTACCTCTGCGACGAGTCGGCGGACTGGCTGCCGGACCTCGACGACCTCGCCTCGAAGATCACCGACCGCACCCGGGCGCTGGTCATCATCAACCCCAACAACCCGACCGGCGCGGTCTATCCGCGCGAACTGCTGGAGGGCATGCTCGATCTCGCCCGGCGCCACGGGCTGATGGTCTTCGCCGACGAGATCTACGACCGGATCCTGTACGACGACGAGGTCCACCACCACGCCGCGGTGCTCGCCCCCGATCTGGTCTGCCTCACCTTCAGCGGCCTGTCCAAGTCCTACCGCGTGGCCGGCTTCCGCTCCGGCTGGCTGGTGGTCTCCGGCCCCCGGCAGCACGCCGCCGACTACCTGGAGGGCCTGGGCACCCTCGCGTCCATGCGGCTGTGCCCGAACGCGCCCGCCCAGTACGCCATCCAGGCCGCGCTCGGCGGCCGGCAGAGCATCGAGGACCTGGTGCTGCCCGGCGGCCGGCTGCGCGAGCAGCGCGACCGGGCCTGGGAGCGGCTGAACGAGATCCCGGGCGTCTCCTGCGTCAAGCCCAAGGGCGCGCTCTACGCCTTCCCCCGCCTCGACCCCGCGGTCCACAAGATCCACGACGACGAGAAGTTCGTCCTCGACCTCCTGCTGCGGGAGAAGATCCAGGTCGTCCAGGGCACCGGTTTCAACTGGCCGCACCCCGACCACTTCCGCATCCTCACCCTCCCCCGCGCCGACGACCTCGACGCGGCGATCAGCCGGATCGGGCGCTTCCTGGCGGGCTATCGCCAGTGACACCGGGCGGCGGGCGCGCCGTGCCGCCGCGGCGGCAAAACAGGCCCCACCCGGCACTCACTCGAACGGCCGTACCCCTCTCCCGCCCCCGTCCGCCGCCCGCCGGGCCGGTCCGCGCTCCCGGCGGCGGGCGGGAAGGCCGTTCCGGCGCCGGGAGGGCGCCGTGGCACCGTCCGGTGGTCTCCCGGTCCGGACGGCCGCCCCGCGCCGTGGCGGCCCGTACCGCCGACCTCGGCGCGAAAGCGCCCTTGAGCGCATCGCCCGCAGCAGATTAGGTGGAGGGCGGCAATCCTGCCGCCACCCACCAGGGAGAGGGATTCCATGCCCGTACGGCCTGCGGAAACAGAAGCGGAGCTGGAAGCTCACCTGCGCGGAATATGCTTCAAGACCGGCCCGCCGAGCCGGCTCGGGGTCGAGATCGAATGGCTGGTCCACGACGCGCGCAACCCCCGATGTCCCGTCGAACCGGCCCGGCTCCACAGCGCGGCCACCACGCTGCGCGCCCTTCCCCTCACCTCCCTGCTGACGTTCGAGCCCGGCGGCCAGCTGGAGCTCAGCTCGCTGCCCGCCGACTCCCTCACCGAGTGCATCGACGCGGTCAGCGCCGATCTGGCACTGGTCCGCCCCGCCATGCTGGCCATGGGGCTGGGCATGGCCGGCCACGGTCACAATCCGTGGCACCGTCCTCAGCGGGTGCTGACCGCCCCCCGCTACGACGCCATGGAGGCCTACTTCGACCGTTGGGGCTCCGCCGGGCGGTCCATGATGTGCGCCACCGCGTCCGTGCAGGTGTGCGTGGACGCCGGGTACGAGGAGCCGGGGCCGCTCGGGCACGGCAGGCGCTGGCTGCTGGCCCATCTGCTGGGCGCGGTGCTGGCCGCTGCCTTCGCCAACTCGCCCACCAGCGAGGGCTGCCCCACCGGCTACCGCACCACCCGTCAGGTCGTCTGGTCGCAGCTCGACCCGGCCCGTACCCTCGCCCCGCCGCAGGGACCCGATCCGCGCACCGCCTGGGTGGACTACGTCATGGACGCCCCGGTGATGTGCCTGCGCGCCGAGGACGGCCCCTGGCACGCACCGGAGGGGCTCACCTTCCGCGAATGGGTCCGCACCGGCGTGCCCAGACCGCCCACCCAGGAGGATCTGGACTATCACGTCACCACCCTCTTCCCGCCGGTACGGCCGCGCGGCCATCTCGAACTGCGCATGATCGACGCGCAGTCGGGCGAGGCCGGCTGGGTCGTGCCGCTGGCCGTCACGGCCGCGCTGTTCGACGACCCGGAGGCCGCGGAGCGGGCGTACCGCATCGTCAAGCCCCTCGCGGAGACGGCGGGCTCCCGCCCGGCTCCGCGCAATCCGCTCTGGCGGCGGGCCGCCCGCGGGGCGCTGACCGATCCGGAGCTGCACGCGGCGGCGGTGGCCTGCTTCGCCGCCGCGCAGGAGGCGCTGCCCCGGCTCGGCGCCTCCCCCGAGGTGCTCGCCGCGGTCGCGGAGTTCACCGAACGTTATGTGGACCGCGGCCGCTGCCCCGCGGACGATCATCTCGACGCCCTGTACGCCGCGGAGGGCGATCTCATCCTTGGGAAGGACAGCCAGTGACCCCCGATCCCGAGCTCCTCCGTGAGCGCGCTGCCTCGGCCCTGCTCGCCGCCCGCGACCGCACCCGCCTGCTGACCACCTGTGTCGAGAAACCCGATCTCGTCGCGCAGCACTCCCCGCTGATGTCCCCGCTGGTGTGGGACCTGGCGCACATAGGCAACCAGGAGGAGCAGTGGCTGCTGCGCACCGTCGGCGGCCGTGACGCCCTGCGCCCGGACATCGACTCCGTCTACGACGCGTTCGAGCACCCCCGCGCCCAGCGCCCCTCCCTGCCGCTGCTCGCCCCCGACGAGGCGCACGGCTATGTCGACGAGGTCCGCGGCCGGGTGCTGGACATCCTGGAGCACGCCCCGCTGCACGGCGGTCCGCTGCTCGACTCCGGATTCGCCTTCGGCATGATCGCGCAGCACGAGCAGCAGCACGACGAGACCATGCTCATCACGCACCAGCTGCGAGCCGGGCCGCCGGTGCTCACCGACGCCGAGCCGCCGCCCGCCCCCGACGACGTGCTCCCCGCTGAAGTGCTCGTGCCCGGCGGGCCGTTCACCATGGGCACCTCCACCGAGCCCTGGGCGCTGGACAACGAGCGGCCCGCGCACCACCGGCTGGTGCCCGCCTTCCTGATCGACACCACCCCCGTCAGCAACGGCGCCTACCAGCGGTTCATCGAGGCCGGCGGCTACGAGGAGGCGCGCTGGTGGGCCCCCGAGGGCTGGGCCCAGGTCCAGGAGCACGCACTGCGGGCACCACTGTTCTGGAAGCGCGACGGCGGCCAGTGGCTGCGCCGGAGGTTCGGGGTGACCGAACCGGTGCCGCCGGACGAGCCCGTGCTGCATGTGAGCTGGTACGAGGCCGACGCCTATGCGCGCTGGGCCGGCCGGCGGCTGCCGAGCGAGGCCGAGTGGGAGAAGGCCGCCCGGCACGACCCGGCGACCGGGCGCGCCCGCCGCTACCCCTGGGGCGACGAGGACCCCACGCCGGCGCACGCCAACCTCGGCCAGCGGCACCTGCGGCCCGCCCCGGTCGGCAGCTACCCGGACGGGCAGTCGCCGCTGGGCGTACGGCAGCTGATGGGCGATGTGTGGGAGTGGACGGCGAGCGACTTCCTGCCGTATCCGGGCTTCGCCGCCTTCCCCTACCGGGAGTACTCGGAGGTGTTCTTCGGCGACGAGTACAAGGTGCTGCGCGGCGGTTCGTTCGCGGTCGCCCCGGTGGCCTGCCGGGGCACCTTCCGCAACTGGGACCTGCCGATCCGCCGGCAGATCTTCTCCGGGTTCCGTACCGCCCGGGACGCCGACCCGGCGGCGGACGCATGACGCCCGCGGCCCCGCCGGCCCGGGAGGCCGATGCCTGATGTGCCGTCATCTTGCCTATCTGGGGCCCGAGATCCCCCTCGGCCAGGTGGTCCTGGCCCCGCCGCACAGCCTCTACCGGCAGTCGTGGGAGCCGCGCCGGCAGCGGCACGGGACGGTCAACGCGGACGGGTTCGGCGTCGGCTGGTACGCGCCGGACGATCCGCTGCCCGCCCGCTACCGGCGGGCCGGGCCGATCTGGGGCGACGACCTGCTGCCCGATCTGGGGCGGGTGGTGCGCACCGGCGCACTGCTCGCCGCCGTACGCGACGCCACCGTGGCCGGTGCGGACGCCGAGGCCGCGGCCGCGCCGTACGCCGAGGGGCGCTATCTCTTCAGCCACAACGGCGCGGTGTCCGGCTGGCCGGAGTCGCTCGCCCCGCTGGCGGCCGAACTGCCCCCGGGGGAGCTGCTGCGGCTGCCGGCCCGCTGCGACGCGGCGTTCCTGTGGGCGCTCGTCCGGCACCGGCTGACCCGCGGCGACGAGCCCGGCGAGGCGCTGGCCGGCACCGTCGCTGCGGTCGCGGCGGCCGCGCCCGGCTCCCGGCTCAATCTGCTGCTGACCGACGGCACCACCATCGCCGCCACCACCTGGGGCGACACGCTGTGCCACCTGGCCCGTCCCGGAGGCGGCACGGTCGTCGCCTCCGAACCGTACGACGATTCCCCCCACTGGACCGACGTCCCGGACCGCACCCTGCTGCGCGCCACCCGGACCGAGGTCCACCTCACCCCGCTCAAGGAGCCCGCCACGTGAGCCCGCTCAGCATCACCCGCACCCTTCCTGCCGACGCCACCGCGGCCGCGCTGCGCGCCGATGTCGCCCAGGGCCTGGCCCGTACCCCCAAACAACTGCCGCCCAAGTGGTTCTACGACGCCCGCGGCAGCGAGCTGTTCGAGGACATCACCAAGCTGCCCGACTACTACCCGACCCGCGCCGAGCGGGAGATCCTGCTCACCCGCGCCGACCACATCGCCGCGGCCACCCGGGCGCGCACCCTGATCGAGCTGGGGTCGGGCTCCTCCGACAAGACCCGCCACCTCATCGGCGCCCTGGACGAACTGCACAGCTATCTGCCCGTCGACGTCAGCGAATCGGCGCTGGCCGCGGCGGGCGAGACGCTGCTCACCGAGCACCCCGGCCTCACCGTGCACGCGCTGGTCGCCGACTTCCAGCAGGGCATCGAGCTCCCCGACACCCCGGGCCCGCGGCTGCTCGCCTTCCTCGGCGGCACCATCGGCAATCTGCTCCCCGAGGAGCGCGCCGCGTTCCTGCGGTCCGTGCACGACATGCTCTCCCCGGGCGACGCGCTGCTGCTCGGCACCGACCTGGTCAAGGACGAGGCCACCCTCGTCGCCGCCTACGACGACCCGCAGGGCGTGACGGCCGCGTTCAACAAGAACGTCCTGGAGGTCATCAACCGCGAGCTGGGCGGCGACTTCGACCCCGCGGACTTCGACCACGTCGCGCTGTGGAACACCGAGCGCGAGTGGATCGAGATGCGACTGCGGGCCCGCAAGGACCTGACCGTCAAGGTCCCCGGAGTGGACCTGGCGGTGACCTTCACCGCGGGCGAGGAGCTGCGGACCGAGGTCTCGGCCAAGTTCCGCCGGGAGGGCGTGCGGGCCGAACTCGCCTCCGCAGGGCTCGAATTGGACAGCTGGTGGACCGACAGCGCGGACCGGTTCGCGCTGTCGCTGTCCTTCCGCGTCTGATATCCGCCCTTTCCCGGCCGGCGTGACCCTCCGGTCCGCCGGCCGGGTGCCGCCCGCGCGCTCCTTGTGGTTCGATGCCCCGATCGCAGGTGCGCGCCGGGGCTGTTGCCGCGCGCCCACGCAGACTCGACGACAGGGGAAGCGGCATGGGGCTGGGACTGGATCGGCGCAACTTCCTCCGGGGCGCGGCCGGGCTGTCGGCCGCCGGGGTGCTGGCGGGCTTCGGCAGCGGGCAGTTCACGGCGGACGCGGCCCAGCGCCGGGCCGGACTGTCCGTGCAGGACTGGATGTCGGCGCTCGGCGACGCCACCCCCGTCCAGCGGCTGACGATCCCCGGCACCCACGACTCGGGCGCCCGGGTGGGCGGCCCCTGGGTCGCCTGCCAGAACACCCCCGTCGACGCCCAGCTCAACAGCGGCATCCGCTTCCTGGACGTCCGCTGCCGGGCCATCGACAACGTCTTCGCCATCCATCACGGCGCCTTCTACCAGGAGCTGATGTTCGGTGATGTGCTCAACGCCTGCCGGGCGTTCCTGCGGGCGCACCCTTCCGAGACGGTCCTGATGCGGGTCAAGCAGGAGTACTCGGAGGTCGGCGCCGAGGAGTTCCGCCGGATCTTCGGCATCTACCTGGACGACAAGGGCTACCGGTCCCTGTTCCGGCTGGACGCCGGCCTGCCGACGCTGGGCCAGGCCCGCGGCCGGGTGGTGCTGCTGGCGGACTCCGACGGCCTGGGCGGCGTCCGCTACGCCGATCCGCAGCTGTTCGACATCCAGGACGACTACATGGCGGAGCCGTTCGGCAAGTACCCCAAGATCGAGGCCCAGTTCCGCAAGGCCGTCGCCCAGCCCGGCAAGCTCTTCGTCAACTATGTGAGCACCGCCGCCCTGCTCCCGCCCCGCTCCAACGCGGACCGCCTCAACCCCCAGGTCAAGCGGCTGCTGGAGGGCTCGGAAGGGAGCGGCTGGACGGGCCTGGGGATCGTCCCGATGGACTTCCCGAACGAGACCGGCCTGGCGGAGACGCTGATCCGGCACAACCTCGCGGGGCAGGGCGTGCGGCTGACGGCCTGAGCGGGAGCGGCGGGGCGCGCGCCGCACCACCGGGGTCCCGGACCGGTTCGGCCGGGGCCCCGCGCGGGTCACCCGACCGGCCCAACGCGGCGCGGTCCGGCGGCGCGGCCGCCGCCGCCCGCCGCGGCCTGTCCGACGGGCCCCTCGGACGGCGGGTCCGCCGGGTTTCCGAGCCCCGGTTCCTTTCCGTGATCTTCGCCTTCCGAGCGGAATGATGCGCCAAGTGACCGAACCATGGGACGGATCCGTGCATCAGACTGGGTGAAATGTCTGGTTCCGGTGACGTCCCCGCATCCGACGGGGTAAAGCGCCGGCTGATGCGGCGAGGCGGGCTGTTGGTGGAGACGAGCGAACGCGGGACCGAGCCGGCGGACCACGCCGGCGGGGCGGACCGGGCGGCCGGGGCACCGGCGGCCGAGGACTGCCTCGGTCCCCGCGGCCCGGCCTGCACCGGCCGCGGCCGGCCCGGCGTTCCGCTGCGGGTCACCCTCGTGCTCGGGGTGCTCACCGTGGCCGTGGGCAGCACGGCACTGGTGCTGGGAGCCCCCGCCCGCGATCCGTTCCTGGCCGCCGGGGACACCACCACCGGCTCCTACCTCGCGACCCGCGCCGACGGCGACCGGGCCGCCGCCGCACTGCTCGCCGGCCCCTACCAGGAGCGTCCCGGGCCGCCGGTGACGGCACGCTACGGCGGCGGGCGGGCGGCCCCGCTGGCGGTGTCCCGGCCCCTGCGGGCGGCCCCGGCGGCGCCCGCACCGGCGATCGGCGCGCTCTTCTCCCCCGACGACGACGGCGACCCGGTCCACCACTGCACGGCAAGCGTGGTGCACGCCCCCGGGGGCGACCTCATCGTCACCGCGGCGCACTGTGTGCACGACGACGGCTTCCGCACCCGGCTGGTGTTCGCGCCCGGCCTGCACGACGGGATCGCGCCGTACGGCCTGTGGGTGCCCACCCGGATCCAGGTCGATCCGCGCTGGATCCGCGACCGGGACCCCGACCACGACGTGGCCTTCCTGCGGGTGCGCCGGGCAGGAAGGGGCGGCGGCCGGATAGAGGACGTCACCGGCGCCGAACGCATCCGCTTCGGCACACCGGCCGGACGTCCCGCGCAGCTGGTCGGCTACCCCGAGGACCAGGACGCGCCGGTCAGCTGCCGCAACCGCACCGACGCCCCGAGCCCGACCCAACTCCGCTTCGACTGCCCGGGGTTCCCCAACGGGACGAGCGGCGGGCCGATGCTCACCGACCTCGACCCGGCCACCGGCACCGGGTCGCTGATCGGCGTGATAGGCGGCCTGGACGGGGGCGGAGACGACTACGTCTCGTACAGCAGCCGGTTCGGCGCGGACGTGGCCGCGCTCTACCGGCGGGCGGCCGCGGAGCCCGACCCGCGGGCCGCGCAGCCCGGCTCCGGGACCGCCGCCCTCGGCGTCATGCCCCGCGCGGCACCACGGTCTTGAGGACGGACGGCAGCGGGTACCAGTCGGCGGTGGCGAAGCTCGCGTGCGCCGCGGCGAGCCGCCGGACCCGGGCCAGCGCCTCCGCCTCGGTCGGGTGCGTACCGTCGATGACCGGCGGCACGTTGTGGGCGTCGGTCATGATGAGCAGGTAGTGGCGGGTGTCGTACCAGGAGGTGTCGATACTGCCGTTGAGATACGTCGCGGCGTCGCCGTCGAAGACCACGAACCAGGGGCGCAGCGCCGGGTCGGCGTAGCGCTCGCGGGGGTCGCCGGGAGCCGCTCCGTGCACCGCGGGGAACGCCGTCGACTGCGCCAGCTTCCCTTGCGCCGCAAGGTCCTTGAGGTGGCCGGCGTACTCGACGTCGGTCCACAGCTTGTCGAACGGGTTCTTCTCCTCGACCGTGCCGGGTATCAGCTCGAACAGGAACTTGCCGGCCAGGTCGGCGCGCGAGGGCCACCCGCCGGCCCGCACCGCCTCGTCGGCGGTGGCGTGCCCGCCGGTGAGGTCCCCGGGGCCGTAGACCGCGTCGCCCAGCTTCTGCCGGACCAGTGCGTCGAACTCGGCGGGGCCGCGGCCGCCCTTGGCGTTGAAGCCGTCCTTCATCTCGACCTTGAGCAGGATCGGGCGGTGGCCGGGGTGGGCGTCGTGCCAGGCCTTCATGTCGGCCAGACAGCCGGCGAAGTCCTGGTCGCGGCTCTTGGTGCGCAGCTCCGAGGCGTTGGCGGCACCCTCGCAGTTGCTGTTGTTCCCGAGCGGGTTGCTGTGCGAGACCCGCCAGGACCGGCCCAGGGCATTGGACCAGAGGTCGAGTTCGAGCAGTGCGGCGCCGGAGTCCAGGGCGTCCGCGAAGTAGCGGTACTTGTCCTTCTCATAGGCGTTGTGGACGCCCACGGACGTGCTGGTGCCGTATGTCGTGGCGGCCGGCTCGGCGCCCGCCGGTCCGCTCACCGCGATCACTGCCGCCGCCGCGGCGGCGACCGTCCCCACACACCGCTTCCCGTTCATGTGCCCCGCTTTCCCCTAGGTCGTCGGCCGTCGGTCCTGCTCCCGAACGCCGCCCCGACCGGTCGGTCGTCCGGTCGATCGGGGAGCAGCGTACGGGAGTTCGGCAGATGAGGGACCATGAGGGCCGCAACAGAGAAGGAAACAAAGAATGACAGGAACCGCCGGGGAGGGCGCATGACCGACAGACACCCCACCGACCGCACGCCACGTACCGGACTGCCGCTGGCGGCGGCCGTCCTCACGGGGACGGTCGCGCTCCTCATCTCGCTCGTGGCCTTCGGCAACATCACCGACTTCGGCACCAACCAGGCCTTCGTCCGTCATGTCCTGGCCATGGACACCACGTTCAAGGACCCGGACCTGATGTGGCGGGCCCTCACCTCGCACGGGCTCCAGGACGCCGCGTATCTGGCGATCATCGCCTGGGAGACGGTGGCCGCGGTGGTGCTGCTCGCGGGCACCGCGCTGTGGGTGGTCGGTGCGCGGCGCGGCGGCTTCGCCCGCGCCCGGCGGATAAGCACGCTCGGGCTGCTGATGGTGGTGCTGCTGTTCGGGGTGGGCTTCCTCGCGATCGGCGGCGAGTGGTTCGCGATGTGGCAGTCGAAGGACTGGAACGGGCTGGAGGCCGCGACCCGCAACCTCACCGTCGCCGGGATCGCCCTGCTGGTGGTCCATCTGCCCGGCGCGGCCGGAAAGCCGGTGAGCGCGGAGTAGCCGGGGGCGGCGGGCGCGGGGGCGCCGCCGCTCCCGGCCCCCCGGCGGGCCGGAGATCCGGTCCGCCGGGGGCGGGACGCCGGGTCTCAGCCCGCCGCGTACACGTCCTCGATGTAGCGGCCGGAGGCGGTCAGCTCCCGCAGCCAGGCCTCGGACTCCTGGGGCGAGGCGCCGGTGGAGGCGCCGTGCAGCTCGCGGAAGGCGGCCCGTACCCCGGGGGCCATCCGGCTGCCGTCACCGCAGACGTACACCCGCGCGCCGGCCTGCAGCAGCTCCCACACCTCGGCCGCCTCGGCGGCGATCCGGTGCTGGACGAAGCGGTGGCCGTGCTCGGGGCGCTCGCTGAAGACGGGGCGCATCGCGATGACGCCGGCGGCTTCGGCGGCGGCGAACTCGTCGGCGTGCAGGAAGTCGGCGGTGGGGTCGTCGCAGCCGAAGTAGAGCCGGGCGGGGGCCTGCTGGCCCGCGGCGAGGCGGTCGGCCACGGCGCCGCGGAAGGGCGCGAGGCCGGTGCCGGCCGCGATCAGGATGACCGGGGTGCCATCGGCCGCGTCGAGGCGGAAGGCCTCGCGGCAGGGCTGGACCCGGGCCAGGACGGTGTCGCCGGACCGCAGGGAGTGCAGATGGGTCGAGCCGGTGCCGCCGGGCAGCAGCGAGACCATCAGATCGGCGTGCCGGGGGTCGGCCGCGGGCGAGGACGACAGGGAGTAGTGCCGGACGCGCAGCGGCGGCAGCAGCTCCAGGACCGCAGGCCAGGGCAGCGCGCCGCGCAGCGCCGGATGGGCCTCGATCAGGTCGATCACGGTGCGCGGGTCGTCCTCGGCGAGGTTCTCCAGGGCGTGGCGCTCGGGCGGGCAGGGGTTGTGCGCGGCGAGCTGCGCCACCTGGGCGGCCGTTGGGCGGACGCCCAGCTCCAGGTGGTGGGTGAGCAGGTCACGGACCGTCAGGGGGCGGTCGACGGGCAGGGTGTCGCGGCTCGCGCGGCGGCCGCAGTGCAGCGCGAGGACGGTGTCGAGGTCGGCGCCGAGGGCCCGGGCGGCCCGCTCGACGGCGGCCGGGCCGTTGGCCGGCAGCACCGCGAGGTGGTCGGCGGTGCGGTAGCCGACGCCGTCCGGCAGCGCGATGCGCAGGAAGCGCTTGGGCCGCGGCCAGCCCTCGGCGGTGAGGTCACGGGCCTCGGTGACGGTCATCGGGACGAGGCCGTGACGGGCGGCGAGCGCGTCCAGCGGGCCGCCGGTGACCTCGGTGACGGTGTAGCCGGTGTCCTCGTCGTCCGGTGCGCTCGCGCCGACGCTCGCCGGGTCGCCGTAGCGCGTCAGCAGTTGGGTGCGCAGCGCCGCGGTGAACTCCTTGACGGTGCCGCCCAGGTCGCCGGAGGCGTCGGCCTCGGCGCGCGGCAGCAGCCGGTCGGCGCCGAGTGCGGCGAGGCGGTCGTCGATGAGGGTCGGTATGTGCTGGTAGGTGGCGGCCCAGTTGCGGTCGCCGACACCGAGGACGGCGAACGGGAGGCCGGTGGCGGCCCCGTCCTGCGCGGTGTTCAGCCAGCTCACGAAGGCGGCCGCGTCGTCGGTGGGCCGGCCGTTGTAGGAGGCGGCGACGATGACGACGGGCCGGTCGGCGGGTAGCGCGCCGGCGTACGCGTCCAGCGGCGCCACGTCGGCGGCGAAGCCGAGGCCGGTGGCCTCGTCGGCGAGCCGCTCGGCGAACTCCCGGCAGGTGCCGTAGTTGCTGCCGTGCAGCAACAGCAGGCCGGTGCCCTGGACGGCACGGGTGGGCAGCCCGTCGTCGGGCGCGGTGTCGTCCGCGGTGCCGGCACCGCCGCCGGGGAGCACGGCCAGCGCGGCGCGGACCGCGGCCCGGTCGGCGGGCGTGCGGGCGGCGAGGGTGAGGGTGAACCCGTCGGGCTTGAGGGTCAGCGTCTCCTTGATGCGCAGCCGGTAGTCGCCGTGGTCGGTCAGGCGGTAGCGGTGGGCGAGGAGGGCGAGCAGCATGGTCGCCTCGTGGAGCGCGAACTGCCGTCCGATGCAGGCGCGTTCACCGGTCCCGAACGGCTTGTAGGCGTGCGGCGAGCGGGCCGCCTCGGCCTCCGGGCTGAAGCGGGACGGGTCGAACAGCTCGGGGTTGTCGCCCCAGGCGGGGTCGCGGTGCAGCATCGGGGTGAGCACCGTGACCAGCTCACCGGCCTTGACCGGGTAGCGGCCGCCGAGCAGCGTGTCCTCACGGGCCTGCCGGGTGAAGGCGGCGGCGGTGGGCCACAGCCGCAGCGCCTCGTTGAGGACCTGGCGGGTGAACGGCAGCCGGCCGATGTCCTCGAACGAGGGGTCGGGGTCGCTCCGGTCGCCCCACAGCTCGTCGGCCTCGCGCTGGACCATGCGCAGCGCGAGCGGGTCCTTGAGCAGGTGGTAGAGGGCGAAGGAGAGCGCGCCGGAGGTGGTCTCGTGACCGGCGATCAGGAAGGTGATGACCTGGTTGCGGATGTTGGCGAGGTCGAGGGCCGGCGTGCCGTCGCCCCGGCCGCCGGCGCCGAGCATCAGGCCCAGCAGGTCGTCGTCCCCGGTCTCGCCGCTCTCGGTCCGGGCGGTGATGACCTCGTCGACGACCGACGCGAGGTAGTCGGCGTCGGCCTGGAACGCCGCGTCCGCGGCGGAGTGGTCCGCCTCGGGGTCGCGGGAGAACTTCGTCATGCTCCATTCGAGGCAGCGCACCATCGCCTCGACGAACGGGTGCGCGCTGTCGCCGCGGGAGAACGACTCGAAGTCGAAGCCGAAGCCGGCGAGCCCGATGGTGTCCAGCGTCATCCGGGTCATGTCCTCGGCGACCTGGACGGGCGTGCCGTCGGCGACCCGCCGGTCCCAGGCGGCCATCACCCGGCGGGCGACCTTGAGCATCGCGGGGTGGTAGGTGCGCATCGAGCCGAGCGCGAAGGCCGGCATCAGGACCTCGTGCGCCTTGGCCCAGTTCGGCTCGTCGTTGTAGGCGGTGAACAGACCGTCACCGGCGAACTCTCTGACGTTCTCCAGGACGACCGACACGCCCTTGGTGAAGCGTGACTCGTCGGCGACCTCGGTGACCAGGTCCAGCGAGGAGAGGAAGAGCGTCTCGCGTTCGCCGAACTTGCGCTTGAAGACCGGGCCGTGGAGCCGGGCGAGGTCCATGGACTGCTGGATGGGCGTGTGGGTGAGCCCGGCGTCCGTGAGGTCGGCCACCGGAATGCCGTCATCGGCGGCGCGTTCGTCGCTGTGGAGCGCGATGGTGTCGGTCATGTCTCCAGCGTGCAGGGCCCCACGTGCAGGTCACGCCCGGACAACTGCATGATTGTGCAGTGGTTTTTCGGTGCTCGCTCTTGCGCACGGACCTGAGAAGGGGAAATGGACAACGGGACTGCCGACGGAACGCCGGACGCGGACGGAGAGGGCAAGGCGCCCTGTGAGCGCGGCTACGTCGACCCGGCCGGGCCGTACGCGGGTGGCCCGTGGCGCAACTACTTCCTGATCCTGCTGGACCGCATCCCCACGCCGATCGCGGTGTGCCGGGCCCACGGCGAGGTGCTGATCGCCAATCCGGCGATGGCCGAGCAGTGGGGCGCGGCCCCGGGACAACTGCGCGGCCGCAACCTGCTGGACCTCTTCGAGCCGCGCGCCAAGGCCCAGCTCGACCGCCTCACCGAGGCCCTGCGCCTGGGGCGCCGTTCCCGCTATCCGGTCGAGGTGCGCTGGCGCGCCGGGTCGGACGGGACCGAGCGGGAAGGGGAGCTGACCATCGACCCGGTGGGCGACCCCTCGGTGCACCCGCCCGCCCTGCTGGCGCTGCTGCGGGTCGGCGAGAGCGCCCCGCGGCCGGCGCCGCGCGGGTCGGCGAGCCCGGTGGAGGCCCGGATCCTGGCGCTGGCCGCGGGCGGCGCCACCACCGCGGCGATCGGTACGGCGCTGGGGCTGACGGTCGACGGGGTGAACTATCACCTCACCCGGCTGGCCCGCCGCTGGCGGGTGCAGGGCCGTACCGCGCTGGTCGCCCGCGCCTACGTGCTGGGCGTGCTGTCCCCGGACAGCTGGCCGCCGGCCCCCGCCTGAGCGCACCCGCCCCCGCGGCGGGGCCTGCGGGGCGGGCCCGGCGCTCCGCCGGCACGCATGTGCGGATAACCTCCCTGGTGTGGAGGACAACGCAGCCGCGCCGTTCGAGCGCGGAACGGACGGCCCGAAGGTCATCGTCGTCGGCGTCGACGGCTCCGACTCGTCGTGGCGTGCCGCCTCGTACGCGGCGGGGCTGGCCAGGCGCCAGTCCTCGAAGCTGGTGCTGGTCTACGTCCAGCCGGTGCTGCCGGCCGGAGCGGCGATGGGCGCCCCGGTCGCCGACGCGACCGACGAGGTCGCCGAGGAGCTGATGGCCGAGATCCGCCGGGCGACCGAGCGGCTCGAAGGGATATACAGCCTGCGCTGGGAGTTCCACACCCTGCGGGGCGACCCGTACAACGGCATGGTGCAGATGGCCGACGACCTCACGGCGGACGCCGTGGTGGTCGGCGCCTCGGAGCAGGCCGGGCACCGCATCATGGGCTCGGTCGCGGTACGCCTGGTGAAGGCCGGCCGCTGGCCGGTCACCGTCGTCCCCTGAGCCGCGCGCCCCAGGGGCCGCCCGGACGCTCCGCTGGTGGGGCGGGCCGCCCTGAGGCACGGTGGACAGTGCACGGGCGGAGCGCCGCCCCGGGCGAGGGAGACCACCGTGACCGACCGCACGTATCGCGTGACCGAGATCGTCGGTACGTCCCAGCAGAGCGTGGACGCCGCGATCCGCAATGGCATCAAGCGCGCCTCGCAGACCCTGCGCAACCTCGACTGGTTCGAGATCAGCCAGGTCCGCGGGCATATCGTCGACGGCGAGATCGACCACTACCAGGTCGGCCTGAAGGTCGGATTCCGGCTGGAGGACGCCGATTGACCCCCCTCCCGTGTACGTCTCCCGGCGAGTCCCCGCAGTACTAGGGAGTCGCCTTCCCTCGTCGCCTCCGAAGGTCCATGATGATCCGCCGTCGGACCACGACGGAGCGTACGGAGGGATGACGTATGGGGCTGCGCGCGGGACAGGGCATTTTGCGCCGTAAACCGATCGAACACATCCAGGAGACGGAAGGCACCGCGAGCGAGCAGCTCACCCGGGAGCTCGGCCTGTGGCAGCTGACGGCCATCGGTGTCGGCGGCATCATCGGCGCGGGGATCTTCACACTGGCCGGCACCGTCGCGAACGGAAAGGCCGGGCCCGCGGTACTGATCTCCTTCCTCATCGCGGGCATCGCCAGCGCCGCGGCCGCGTTCTCGTACGCCGAGTTCGCCGGCCTGATCCCGAAGGCGGGCTCGGCCTACACCTACGGCTACGCGGTCCTCGGGGAGGTCGCGGGCTGGTTCATCGGCTGGGACCTGCTGCTGGAGTACACCGCGATCGTGGCGGTGGTCGCGATCGGCATCTCGGGCTACTTCGGCTTCCTGCTCAGCGACTTGGGCGTCGATCTGCCCGCCTGGATGCTCGGCGCGCCGGGGACGGGCCCGGGGCACCAGGTGGACCTCTTCGCTGCGGTGCTCTGTCTGCTGATCGCCTTCCTGCTGACCCTGGGCATCAAGAACGCCGCGCGCTTCGAGACGATCGTGGTGGCCCTGAAGGTCATCGTGGTCATCGTCGTGATCGCGGTCGGCTTCTTCCACATCAAGACCTCGAACTACACACCGTTCTTCCCGTTCGGGGTGAGCGGCGCCTTCACCGGTGCGGCCACCGTCTTCTTCGCCGTCTTCGGCTACGACGCGATGAGCACCGCGGCCGAGGAGTCCAAGGACGCCCAGCGCCACATGCCGAAGGCGATCATCTATTCGCTGGCCATCTCGATGGTGCTGTACATCCTGGCCTGCCTGGTGCTGACGGGTATGCAGAACTACAAGGACATCGACCCGGAGAGCGGCTTCTCGTCGGCCTTCAAGTCGGTGGGCCTGAGCAGCCTGGCGGACGTCATCGCGGTCGGCGCGATCATCGGCATCCTGACGGTCATGTTCACCTTCATGCTCGGGGTGACCCGGGTGTGGTTCTCGATGAGCCGGGACGGCCTGCTGCCGAAGTGGTTCGCCAAGACCAGCCCCAAGCACCATGTGCCGACCCGGGTGACCTGGATCGTCGGCGTCGTCTCCGCGGTCATCGCGGGCTTCTTGCCGATCGGTGAGGCCGCCGAGCTGACGAACATCGGCATTCTGCTGGCGTTCGTGGTCGTCTGCATCGCGGTGATCGTGCTCCGCTACAAGCGCCCCGACCTGCCGCGGACGTTCCGCACCCCGGGCATGCCGGTGGTACCGGCGATCGGTGTGTGCTTCTCGCTCTGGCTGATCACGTTCCTGGAGTGGCAGACCTGGGTGCGGTTCGTGATCTGGTTCCTGATCGGCATGGTCGTCTACTTCGGGTACTCCTACCGCCGGTCGAACCTGGCACGGGTGGAGCGGCAGAGGGCGGGCGGCGGGACCGGCGGGAACCAGCTGTGAGCCGCGGCGGCTGACGGACGGGCGGGACCGGCGGACGACTGCCGCCGGTCCCGCCCGTCCGCGGTATCAGAAGACGAACGGTCCCGGGGACTGCGGCGACGTGGCGTTGCAGGTGGCCGTGATGCCGAACACCACGACCTTCAGGGACGTGGCCGCCAGCTTGTCGCCCGCGGCGACCGTGCCGCGGAGCGGGCCGGTGGAGACCTGGCTGCCGGCCGGGATCGCCGGGTTGGAGCTGCCGGTGAACGTGGTGGTCCCGGAGCCGTTCTTGGTGAGGGTGAGGGTGGAGGCGACCGAGTTCGCGCCGATGGGTATCGGCGAGGTGATCGCCGACGTGGCCAGGCTGATGGTCGCGGCCGTGCCGTTCTGGGTCGCGGTGAGCGTCGCCGTGCCGGAGCCGAATGCGCCGCAGTCGAACGAGACGGTGGCGGTGCCGGGGGTCACCGCGGCGGCGGCCGGTGCCATCGCCAGTGTGCCGGCCGCGGCGACGGCGACGGCGAGCGCCGTACCGAATCTGAGCGTGCCTGATCTGAGGTGTCTCATGGGGGAGTACCGCCTTCTCGAGGGGGGTGCAGGCCCATGGCACGGCGTCGCGGGGTGTGCGAGGGAACGACAGGCGGCCACGCGGGGCCCGCGGTCGGGACCCGGCCGACCACCGTCCAGATCTGACGGATGGTCAGCGACCTGAATCGCTGACCATTGAGACACGCCCCCCTGAAGAGAGCAAGGCGGACAGCTCATGATTTTCGGGACGGTTGGCGTGCGCCGGACGACCGCATGACCTCGCGACAGGAGCCGGAAGCACCGGAGTTGGCGCCGCACCCCCTCTTGACGCGCACCTGACCGGAGCCAAGAATGAGCGCGCCCTGACAACGTTGTCGGCCGGTGGACCGGGTGGCGTCCCCGCACGCCCGACGGGCCGCTCGGCGGCGCACCGATCCCGGAGGTCCGGATCCATGCCCTGGCTCAGTCGCACCCGGCGGCGCACCGCGGTCGCGGTGCTGGCGGCCGCCCTCCTCACCGGCGCGCTCACGGCCCCCGCAGCACAGGCCGAGCCGCCCGGCGGCCCGCTCACCGACCTGGTCAACCCGTTCATCGGCACCCGCAACGACGGCAACACCTACCCGGGCGCGGCCGTCCCCTTCGGCATGGTGCAGCTCTCCCCCGACACCGGTCACACCACCGGCTACGGCTACGACGACGACCACATCCGGGGCTTCGGCTCGGTGCACATCTCCGGCGTCGGCTGCGGCCTCGGCGGAGATCTGCCGGTGCTGCCCACCACCGGCGACATCACCGAGACCGACAATGCGAAGTACGCCGCCGGCTACGGCCATGACGACGAATCGGCCCGGCCGGGCTACTACCGCGTCGGCCTGACGTCCTACGGCGGCATCACCGCCGAGCTGACCGCCACCGCCCGCACCGGCAGACAGCGCTACACCTTCCCGGCCACCGACAAGGCCAATGTGCTGCTCAACGCGGGCCAGTCGCTGCACCGGACCGTCTCGACCCGGGTCGAGGTACTGGACTCCCGCACCATCCGCACCGCCATCACCGGCCGCGGCTTCTGCCAGGACACCGCGCCCTACACCGTCTACACCCTCACCCGCTTCGACCGGCCGTTCACGTCGTACGGAACCTGGGACGGCGACAAGGTCACGGCCGGCTCCCGGGACTCCACCGCCACCGGCCGGCACGGCGCCTACGCCCGCTTCGACACCCGCACGGACCGCACCGTCGAGGCGACCACCGCCCTGAGCTATGTGGACGCGGCGGGCGCGGCGCGCAACCTGCGGGCGGAGGGCGGCGGTTCCTTCGACCGCGCGAAGGCGGCGGCCGACGCCGCATGGGAGCGGCGGCTGGGTCTGGTGCGGGCCGGGGGCGGCGACCGGACGCTGCGGCGCACCTTCTACTCCGCCCTCTACCGGTCCTTCCTCGCACCGAACATCGGCAGCGACGTGGACGGCCGCTACACCGGCTGGGACCGGCGGACCCATCGCGCCAGGGGCTTCACCTACTACCAGAACTGGTCGCTGTGGGACACCTACCGCACCCAGGCACAGTTGCTGGCGCTGCTGGCGCCGCGGGAGTCCCGCGACATGGCACTGTCGGTCCTGCGCATCGACAAGGAGAGCGGCTGGCTGCCCAAGTGGGGCTACGGCACGGTCGAGACGAACATCATGACCGGCGATCCGGTCACCCCGTTCCTCACCAACGCCTATCAGCAGGGGCTGCTGCGGGGGCACGAGGAGGAGGCGTACGCGGCGCTGAAGAAGAACGCCGACGGTGTGCCGCCGGCCGGTTCGCCGGCCGTCGGGCGGGAGGCCAACGCGCCCTACCTGAAGAACGGGTTCGCCCCGTACATCAAGGGCCGTCCGCACCCCAAGCCCGGCGACTCCGACTTCGACCACGGCGCCTCGGCCACCCTCGAATACGCCCTGTCGGACGCGATGCTGGCCCAGATGGCGCGCGATCTGGGACACGACGGGGACGCCGACCGGTACGCGGCCCGCGCCCGGAACTACCGCAGGATCTTCGACGCCTCGACCGGCTTCTTCCGGGCCCGCGACGCGCAGGGCGCCTTCACCGGGCCCGCCGACCCGGCCAAGAGCGAGGGCTTCCACGAGGGCACGTCCTGGCAGTACCAGTGGCTGGTCCCGCAGGACCTGCCGGGGATGCTGAAGCTGATCGGCGGCAGGGCCAGGGCGGAGGAGCGTCTCGACGCGTTCTTCGCCTACCCGAAGCTGCTGCGGGACCCGGAGAGGACGGCCCGTGAGGTGTGGGTCAACGGGCCGTACGACTACTACAACGCGGACAAGTACAACCCGCAGAACGAGCCCGATCTCATCGCGCCGTACACCTACCTCTCCACCGGCCACCCCTGGAAGACCACGGACGTGGTGCACGCCGCGCTGACGCTGTTCACCGACGCTCCCACCGGCATGACCGGGAACGACGACCTGGGGACGATGTCGGCGTGGATGGTGCTCTCCTCGATCGGGGTGTTCCCGGTACAGCCCGGCACCGACACCTGGGGGCTGAGCACCCCCGTCTTCGACCGGGTGGACCTGACCCTGGACCGCCGCTACTACCCGGCCGGCCACTTCACCGTCACCGCCCCCGGCACATCCGCCACCCACCGCTACGCACAGTCGGTACGCCTGGACGGCACCGCCCACGACCGCACCTACCTCACCACCGACGAACTCCGCACCAGCCGCGAACTCGCCTTCACCGTGGGCACCGCCCCGTCCGGCTGGGGCACCGGCGAGCATGCCGCACCACCGCCGGTGGGCGTCTCAGACGCGCAGCAGCAGGTGGGCCGCCAGCGCTGAGACCACCACGGCGGAGAGCACCGCGGTGACGACCCGCCCACGCGGTCCGGTGAGCACCCGGCCCAGTACGGTGCCGCCGGCGGCCAGGAACAGTTGCCAGCTCGCGGAGGCGAGGGTCACCGCCACCACGAAGGCGGCGGGGCCGGCGGCACCGGCGCCGGGGGTGCCCGCACCCCCGGCGAGCACCAGCGCGGAGAAGTAGAGCACGGCCCAGGGGTTGACCAACGTCAGCCCCAGGAAGGCGAGATAGGCCCGGCCGGGGCGCCCCAGGGCGTTCCGTTCCGGGCCGTCGTCCTGTGTGCCGCGGTGGCGCAGCGCCCGGACGGCGGTGCGCAGTGCCATGGCGAGCAGGAGGGCGGCGGCGAGCGCGCGCAGGGGGCCCGCGACCGGTGCGACGGCGCGGGAGAGGGCGGCGCCACCGGCCACCGCGGCCAGCGCGTAGAGGCCGTCGGCGGTGGCCACGCCGAGCGCCGCCGAGGCGCCGAGGCGGAACGAGGTCCGGGCGGTCACGCTCACCAGCAGCACGGCCAGTGCGCCGACGGGAACGGCCAGCGCATAGCCCGCCCAAAGGCCCGGCAGAAAGGCATCGGTCAGGATCTCGGTCATGCCGTCCGGCGTCGGGCCCGGCGATCATTCGAGTCCATCGAAAGTTTCCGCAGGAAACCGTGCGGCATCTCCACATGGTCGGTCTCCCGGGGGCGTCTCCCCCAGCGGGGCGGGTCAGGGCCGCACCCCCTAGGCTCCCGGCCATGATCGATCCCCGGCTCCGGACCCTGCGCGTCCTGCACGAACAGGGCACCGTCACCGCCACCGCCGCGGCCCTGCACCTGACGCCGTCGACGGTCTCCCAGCAGTTGCGTCAGCTGTCGGACCGGCTCGGGCTGGAACTCCTGGAGCCGGCGGGCCGCAGGGTGCGCCTGACGCCTGCGGCGCTGGCGCTGGTGGAGCACGCCGATGCGCTCTTCCTGCGCTGGGAGGAGGCCCGCGCGGATCTGGCGGGGTACGCGGACGGGGTGGCTGGGCGGCTGCGGATCACGGGGGTGGCGACGGCGATCACCGGGGTGATCGCGCCGGCGGCGGCCCGCCTGCGCGCGGAGCTGCCGCGGCTGGCGGTGGACATCGGGGAGGATCCGGACACCGACCGCTTCGAACTGCTGCTGGCCGGCCGGGCGGACATCGCCGTGGTGATCGTGGCGGAGGGCATGCCGCCGTCGGACGATGCGCGCTTCCTGCAGCAACCGGTGCTGCAGGAGCCGCAGGATCTGCTGGTACCTGCCGGGCACCGCTTCGCCGGGTGTGCGGCGCAGGGGGTGGCGCTGGCCGAGGCCGACGGGGAGAGCTGGATCGGTGCCGGCGATCCGGCCGATCAGCACCGGCTGCTGCTGACCGCCTGCGCCTCGGCGGGCTTCACCCCGCGGGTGCGCCACCACGCGGTCGACTGGTCCGCGGTCGCGGCGCTGGTCGCGCACGGCTTCGGGATCTGCCTGGTGCCGCGGCTGGCCCCCCTCCCGGAGCGGTACCCGGTCGTCCGGGTACCGCTGCGCGGGGAACATCTGCCCGTGCGGCGGTTCGTGGCGGCCGTGCGGCGCGGGAGCGAGCGGCAGCCCCCGATCGCCCGCGGGCTGGTGGCGCTGCGCGCGGCCGCGGGCGAACCGGGGGCGAAGGGGGTGTGAGAAGGGCGGGGTGCGGACGTCAGTCCTGCAGGGCCTGCCAGAACTCGTCGAAGGACATCCGGCCGTCGCTGTCGGTGTCCTTGGCCCTGATGACCGCCTCGGCGACCGGGCCGGTGACGAACGGGTCGCCCATCTCGGCCATCGCGTGCTTGAACTCCTCCGGCGTGACCTGGCCGTCGCCGTCCGCGTCGAACCGGGCGAACGCCGCCCTGGCCTTCTCGATGTCTGCCATGAGAGATGCCCCCTCCGTGGTGCTGCGCAGTGCTGCGCGGTGCTGATGACTGCTGATCTGACCTGCGTACATTAGCGGACCGTCAAGAGGCGTCCGGCCGCGCCCTCCGCCGTGCCAGGTAGGGCGCGGTACGGCTGAGCGGTGCCGCCGCGACCTCGGCCGGGGTGCCGGCCGCCACGATCCGGCCGCCGTCCGCGCCGCCGCCCGGGCCGAGGTCGATGACGTGGTCGGCGCCCGCGACCACCCCCATGTCGTGCTCGACGACCACGACGGTGTGCCCGGCGTCGACCAGGCCGTGCAGCTGGCGCAGCAGTACCTCGGTGTCGGCGGGGTGCAGACCGGTGGTGGGCTCGTCGAGGAGGTAGAGGGTGTGACCGCGGCGGGTGCGCTGGAGTTCGGTGGCGAGCTTGATGCGCTGTGCCTCGCCGCCGGACAGTTCGGTCGCGGGCTGGCCGAGCCGCAGGTAGCCCAGGCCCACGTCCTGGAGGGTGCGCAGGCTGCGGGCCGCGGCGGGGACGTCGGCCAGGAACGCCGTGGCGGTGTCCACGGTCATCGCCAGGACGTCGGCGACGGTCCGGTCCCGGTAGGTGATCTCCAGGGTTTCGGGGCGGTAGCGGGCGCCGTGGCAGGCGGTGCAGGGTGCGTACGTGCCGGGCAGGAAGAGCAGCTCGACGGCGACGAAGCCCTCGCCCTGGCAGGTCTCGCAGCGCCCGCCCGCGACGTTGAAGGAGAACCGGCCCGCCGTGTAACCGCGGGCGCGGGCCTCGTCGGTGGCGGCGAAGACCTTGCGCACCGCGTCGAACAGCCCGGTGTAGGTGGCGAGGTTGGAGCGCGGGGTGCGGCCGATCGGCTTCTGGTCGACGCGGACCAGCCGGTCGATCGCCCCCAGGCCCTCCGCCCCGGCCAGTTGTGCCCGTGCCTCCGGTCCGGTGGCGTCGCCGTCTGCGGTGTCCGGCGGCTCCTCGCCCGTGCCGAGGTGGTCGCGTACGGCGTCCGCGAGGACGCGGGTGACCAGCGTCGACTTGCCCGATCCCGAGACGCCAGTGACGGCGGTGAAGACGCCGAGCGGGAAGGCCGCGTCCAGGCCGCGCAGGTTGTGCAGGGTGACGCCGCGCAGCGTCAGGGTGCCCGAGGGGCGGCGCACGGTGCGCTCGGCGGGCGGTGCGGCGTCGAAGAGGAAGCGGCGGGTGGCGGAGTCGGGGGCGTTGGCGAGCGCGGCGACGGGGCCGCTGTGGAGTACCTGTCCGCCGTGTTCCCCGGCGCGCGGGCCGACGTCCACGATCCAGTCGGCGCGGCGCACCACGTCCATGTCGTGCTCGACGACGAACAGCGAGTTGCCCGCTTCCTTGAGCCGCTTCAGCACGGTGAGCAGGGACTCGGTGTCGGCGGGGTGGAGGCCGGCGGACGGCTCGTCCAGGACGTAGACGACGCCGAAGAGGCCGGAGCGCAGCTGGGTGGCCAGCCGCAGCCGCTGGAGTTCGCCGGTCGACAGGGTGGGCGCGGGCCGGTCCATGCTCAGGTAGCCCAGGCCGAGTTCGGTGAGGACGCCGATGCGGGCCACCAGGTCGCGGGCCAGGACCGGTGCCACCTCGTCGTCCGGGCGCTCGGCGGTGGACCGCAGCAGTTCGGCGAGGGCGCTCAGCGGGCGGCCGGCGAGGGTGGCGATGTCGTGGCCCTCGAAGGTGACGGCCAGCGCCTCCGGGCGCAGCCGCCGCCCGTGGCACACCGGGCAGGGCTCGGCGACCATGAACCCCTGGACGCGCCGGCGCAGGGTCTCGCTCTTGGAGTCGGCGAAGGTGTGCAGGACATAGCGCCGGGCGCTCATGTACTGGCCCTTGTAGGGGCGTTGGATCCGTCCCACGTCGCGGACCGGGTGCACGGTGACGACGGGCTGTTCGTCGGTGAACAGGATCCAGTCCCGGTCGGCCTGCGGCAGCTCGCGCCAGGGCCGGTCGACGTCGTGCCCGAGGGCGTCGAGGATGTCGCGGAGGTTCTTGCCCTGCCAGGCCCCGGGCCAGGCGGCGACGGCGCCCTCGCGCACCGAGAGCGCGGGGTCGGGGACGAGGGACTCCTCGGTGACGCGGTGGACGGTGCCCAGTCCGTGGCACTCCTGGCAGGCGCCGGCCGCGGTGTTGGGCGAGAAGGCGTCGGAGTCGAGCCGCTCCGTGGCCCCCTCGGGGTAGTCGCCGGCGCGGGAGAAGAGCATGCGCAGGGTGTTGGAGAGGGTGGTGACGGTGCCGACCGAGGAGCGGGAGGTGGGCGCGGAGCGCCGTTGTTCCAGGGCGACGGCGGGCGGCAGTCCGGTGATGTCCTCGACCTTGGGCGCGCCGACCTGGTGGATCAGCCGCCGGGCGTAGGGGGCCACGGACTCGAAGTAGCGGCGCTGCGCCTCGGCGTAGAGGGTGCCGAAGGCGAGGGAGGACTTGCCCGATCCGGACACCCCGGTGAACGCGACCAGCGCGTCCCTCGGGATGTCCACATCGACGGTGCGGAGGTTGTGCTCACGGGCGCCGCGCACCCGTACGTACGAGTCGGCCATCCCTCCATGATCGGGCACGGCCGCCCGTGCGCCGTCAGCCGGGCGCCGTGGCGGCGGCGATCCGCTCGCGTGCCTCCTCCCAGGGCAGCGGAGCGGCGACGACCGCGCGCAGCGCCCGGACCTGGCGGGGCGGGAGCCCGGCCATGAGCACGCCGACGGCACTGCCGTCCCGGCCGTAGAGCGCCAGGACGCGCCGCTCGGCCCGGTCCACGACGGTGGTCTCGACCCGGTCGGCGCCCGCCGTCAGGCCGTATGCCTGGATCTTGACGTCGTACTGGTCGGACCAGAAGTACGGCACGGGGGCGAACGGGCGGCGCTCCTGGGCGGGGGCCGCCTCCTCGGCCCCCGCGGGGGCGGGCGCCGCGGAGGCCAGTTCGGCCAGGAGGTTGCGGGCGGCGGCCATGCCCTGTTCGGTGGCGTTCATCCGGTGCTCGAAGCGCAGCGGGCGGCCGTGGACCGGATGGTCCCAGCGGGCCACGTCGCCCGCCGCGTAGATGCCGGGGGCGGCGGCGCAGTACGCGTCGCAGCGCAGCCCGTCGCCGGTGTCCAGGGCCGGATCGTCCAGCCACTCGACGGCGGGCCGGGAGCCGATCGCGACCAGCACGAGGTCCGCCGGCAGCCGGCTGCCTCCCCCTCCCCCGGCGGCCGCGCCCCCACTGCCGGGGGTACCCCCGCCGGGGGTGGTCCCCTCGGCCAGTCGGACGGCGGTGACCCGCGGGGCGCCGCCGCCGGCCGGGTCCGCGGGCGCCGTCTCGAAGCCGTCCACCGCTCCGGTGAGCAGCCGGACGCCCCGGGCGCGGTGCTCCTCGGCGAGCAGCTCGCCGACCTCGGTGCCGACGGCCGCGGCCATCGGTGTCGACTCGATGCCGACGAGGGTGACGTCGTGCCCCAGGTCCCGTGCCACCGCGGCGGCTTCACAGCCCAGGACCCCGTTTCCGACGATCACCAGGCGAAGGCCGCCTCCCCCTCCCCCGGCGGCCGCGCCCTCACCGGCGGGGGCACCCCCACCGGCCAGCCGGCTTCGCAGGGCCAGGGCGTCGTCGAGGGTGCGCAGGGTGTGCACTCCGTCGATGCGGTCGGCGCCGGGCAGGGTACGGGCCGCGACCCCGGTCGCGATGATCACGCCGGCGCAGGCGAGCTCCGCGCCGTCGTCGAGGGTGAGGGTGCGGGTGGCCACGTCGAGGCCGGTGGCGCGGGTGCCGAGCCGCAGGTCCAGGTCGAGCGGGGCGAGCTGGTCGGTGGTGCGCAGCAGCAGCTTCTCCGGCGCCCAGGCGCCGTGCAGCAGCTGTTTGGACAACGGCGGCCGGTCGTACGGGAGATGGGGTTCGTCGCCGATGAGGGTGAGCGGACCGCGCCAGCCGGAGCGGCGCAGCGTCTCGGCCGCGGCGAGACCGGCCGCCGAGGCGCCGACGACGGCGATCGGCAGGCCGGTCATGCGTGGACCTCGATCACGGCGGCGGGGCAGAGGGCGGCCGCCTCCTGCACCACGGCGTGGTGCGCGGCGGGCGGTTCGGCGTCGAGCAGCACGACCACGCCGTCCTCGTCGCGCTGGTCGAAGACCTCGGGGGCGATCAGCACGCACTGGCCGGCGCCGCAGCACTTGTCGGCGTCAAGGGTGATCTTCATGTCGGTGGGCTCCGTGGGCTTGTTGTGGTGTGTGGGGGAAACGTCCGGGCCGCGGCACAGGTGCCCGGCAGGCGGGTTCACCAGGTGACGGGCAGGCGTGGCAGCCGCCAGGTCCGTGCGGAAGGCGATCTCGTCGCGGGGCACCGCGGGCCGCATCGTGGGAAGCGGCGCAGCAAGGCGCCGAGGGCCACCTGGAGTTCGACGCGGGCGAGCGCCCGGGCCGCCGCTCCCCCGGCCCACCGGCCACCCGTCCCCCACCCACCGATCCGCAACCACGCTGCGCCCGTGCCCTCCGCCCAGGCCCCTCCGCGAGCGGTACGCGCTGCTCGCCGGGGAACCGGACGAGGCCCCCCGGCTGCTCGCCTGGTCGGCAGGCTCCACGCGGACGTCACGCCCCGTACGCCCCGCCGGCCACCCGGCGGATCTCCTCCAGCGGATACGGGGTCGCTCGGCTCTCCTTCTGCACCTTGCGGAAGAACTCCGCCATCACCGCGGCGAGCGGCGCATGCCGGGCGATGAGCTCCGCGGCCCGCCCCGGGATCCCCGAGGGACGCTCGCCGGCGGCGCATGCGCGCACCCACGCGTCACGCTCGTCCCTGCCGTACCCGTAGACCTCGGTGACCAGCCGGTGCACCAGCTGCGTGACGGTGTAGCAACGGTCGTAGGTCCGGTGCCGCTCGAAGAAGCCGGCCTCCTCCCGCGACAGTGCGAACCGGGAGGAGACCGCGAGGCCGTAGTCCGTGAAGAAGAGGCGCCGGCCGTCGGTCAGGATGTTCTCGAAGTGGGCGTCGAAGTGCAGGAGCCCGCGCGCGTTCATGAACGACACGCCGGCGTGCAGCTCCCGTTCCACCATGTCGCAGGCCCGGTCGGCCGCCTCGTCACCGGCGCCGAGCCGAACGCCCAGCCACTCGTGCAGGTTCTGCGGGATGTACTCCAGGAACAGCGCGACGGTCGCCGAGGACCGCCGCAGCGCCTCGATCCGGCGGCGCACCTCCGGGCCGCCGCCCCAGTAGGCGACGGCCCGTTCCACGTCCGCCAGTTCCTCGGGAAGCGGCGTCGCCGTGGCGGGCAGCACCCGCCAGTGGTGCAGCAGCGGGAAGCCCTCGTACTCCCCCGCGAGCACCCAGTTCGTCGTCATGAGGTGCGCGGCCAGTTCCCGCCAGGCCCCGAAGCCCGGCCCGCCGACGCCGTACTGGCAGAAGGCCGGCAGCCCGAAGACGTTCGCCGTGGACCGGAGGTGGTCCGGCTGCCGCTCCAGGTCGGTGAGGGGCACCTGCTTCACGAAGACCGGGGTGCCGGCGACGTCCAGCAGCGACGGCTTCCCGCCGAAGCCGGAACCGAGCGGCGCGGATGCGTCCACGAGCTCGCGCAGCCCGCGATCGCCGCACAGGGCCAGGGTCGTGGAGACGGCGCTGTGATCGGCCAGCCGTGCGCGGCGGGACCTGTCGTGACCTTCCACTCTTTCCTCCAGCCCGGCCGGTGCCGGGTTCGGTTGCCCTGGGGCACGGTCCCCACCGGGGCCCGCGAACGACACTTCCTAGGCGACCTCGATGCCGTACTCCTGCACCAGCGCTTCCAGCCCCCCGGGGAAGCCCTTGCCTCCGAGTACGAAGTCCCAGTCGCCGCCCGAGCGTTGGCGGAACGAGCCGAGGACCAGGGCGGTCTCGCCGCGGCGTCCGTCCGAGACCTCCAGGCAGCCGAGCTCCTCCCCCGACGCGTCCAGCAGACGGATCCGGGCGTCGGTGAAGCCGGACAGGTCGGCGTCGGGGTCGGCCTGGGGGTCGATGGCTGCGACCAGGACCAGCCGGTCGGCGGCCGGCGGCAGCGCCTCGAACCGGACCTGCATCGCGGCCCGGTCGGGGGCGAAGCCGGGCAGCATCCGCACCGCGCCGTCCGGGCTGCGCGGGTTGTTGTAGAAGACGAAGTGATCGTCGCTGAGCACGCTGGTCCCCTTGCACACCAGGGCGCAGACGTCGAGGGCGACCTCGCCGGACCAGTTCATGCCGAGGATGTTGTGGTCGGGCGTCTCCTCCGCGGCGGCGGCACCGGCCGGGGCCGCCCCGCCGAGCCGTCCGCGCAGCCCGTAGCGGCCGAGCAGATCGACGAGTTCGGGGCCGGCGATGAGGCTGAGCGGTTTGCCGTTGGCGAAGGTGTGGGCGCCGGGGCCGAACCGGGAGGTGGTCACCAGCACCCCCTTGTTGGCGCCTTCGGACTGGACGGTGCCGTAGAGGTCGCGGACCGCGGTCGGCGGGACGGTGTTGCGGTAGCGCTTGACCTGCACGATGATCTTGCCGCCGCGGATCGGGTCGGGGTCCAGAGCGTCGACGTCGACGCCGCCGTCGCCGGACCGCTGCGTGGTCACGGCCTGCATGCCCATGGCCCGGAAGAGCTCGGCGATGAGGTTCTCGAAGGCTATCGGGTCCATCTCGTACAGGTCCGGTTCGCTCTCCGTGCCGTGCGAGACGACCCCGCCGCCGGCATCGCCCGGAAGGCGCTCCGGGCGTACGGCGGTGCGCTGGTCGGGGCGGGCGGCGAGCTGTCCGCGCAGCCCTTCGGTCAGGCACTCCACCGCGCCGACCTGTTCGAGGCGGAAGGAGTCGAAGGCGCTGCGGGGCGCCATGACCGTCGCGAGGTACACCTGGGCCGGACGGCCGGTCGCCGGGTCCACGTCGTCGACGAAGCCGTTCAGCGCCACCGAGTCGAGCGTGCCGTAGCCGTCGGCGGCGAAGAGGTCGCGCAGCACCAGCAGCATGCTCTGGGCCAGCACGTCGCGGTAGAGCGCCCGGCGCTGCGCGGCCGGCCGGGCGGTCTCCTTCTCCTGGTCGGCGGTGGGCATATAGCGGACGGACTTGGTCTCCGGGACGATGTCGTAGCCCGGGAGCTCCCAGTCCAGGACGAGCTGGCGGGCCGTCGGGTCGTAGGCGGCCGCGATCTGCCGGGGGAAGCCCTCCGGCCAGGCGGTGGAGGAGTACAGCGCCGCGGAGAAGTACTCGACGGCCGCGTCCGCGTCACCGGCTCGCAGCCCGGAGAGCAACTCCTCGATTCCGGAGTTGTGCTGCCGGATCTCGGCGAGGGCGCCGGCCGCCCACTGGTCGTACTGCTGCCGGTAGGCGTCGAGTTGGGCCTGCCGCCGGCTCTCCGCGGCCTGCGCGGTGAACCAGTCCTGCTCGTAGCGTGCGCGGGCCTCTTCCTGGGCCCGGTCGCGGCGGGCGCCGAGGTGCCAGCCGCCCGTCGGCGCGTGGTAGCGGGCCGGGTCGGGCATCGGCACCGGGGTGGCGAGGGCTCCCGGCGCGAACTCGGCTATCCGCTCCGAGCGCAGCAGCGCGGCGGCGGAGAACGCGGGGGCGCGGCAGCCGTCGGCGAGCAGGCCGGTCAGTGCGGCGACCCGGGCGTCCAGCTCCTCGGTCCGCCGCCGTGCGTCGGCCTCGCGTTGCTGCCGGTAGGCGGCCTGCCGCTCGCGGTGCATCCGCGCCATGGCGCGCTCGGCGTCCCGCGCCTGCCGTTCCTGGTCGCGCTGCTGCTGTGCTCGCGCGCGGCGCTGGGCTTCCTGCTGGCGCTGCTGCTGGCGCTGCGCCTCGGCCCAGACGGCCATTAATCCGTGGGAACGGCGGCTCATGTCGCTCAGTGTCCTCCCCCGGGGCGGCTGCCCCCCGAACCCTGTGAAAGCGGTTTCACCTGCGCTGTTGGTGAAACTTTAGCGGGGGAGCAGGACGCCGGTCAGGCCGGTACGCAGTTTTCGCCCGCTTCGTACGGGGCCGCGCCGGCCACCGTCACGGACCGGCCACGGGCGCACCCCGGCCGCCGCGGGCACACCGCCTCCTGGGACGTCATCCGGCTGCCGCCGCCTCCCGCACCTTCGCCGCCGTCCCGGCCGGGTCGTAACCATCGGGCACCCCGGGCACCAGCACCACATCGCCCTCGATGTGCCGCGTACGCAACGGCAGGATCTCCGCATAGGCAGGCGATCCGTACCACCCCCGCGCCCGAGCCAGATCAGGAAACCCGATGACGACAACGAAACCGGGCCACCTGCCCTCGACCACCTCCACCTCGGCGCCGTGCACGAGAAACCGCCCACCGAACGGATCCAGGGTCGGCTGGATCCTCTCCATGTACTCGATGACCTCCGGATGCGGCACGGCGGGCCGAAGGTGCGCAATGGCGTACGCGGTCATGGGGCTGCCCTTCCTGCGGGGGTGGCTGGTGCGTCGGTCTCCACTTCCACCTCCACGTTTCCAGGCGGGGCGGTACGGGGCGATTACCTCCGGGGTAAGGCGCCTCTGGGCGGGGGCCGGGGAAGAGGAGGGCGAGGGCGCACCGTGACCGGGAGACCGGGCCCGTCACCGGTTGGGCCGCGAGAGCCGGTCAGCGGCTGTGTACCGGCGCTGGAGCCTCGACGAACCGGGCGCAATCCGTGTTCTCCAGCGTCAGCCGGACCCCGGTGGAAAGCGTCACGCGTGCCCCACAGGTAGCTGCATGCGTTACGGATCCGACACGAAGACAACTTGTTGCTCGCTCAACCTTCACACTTCCCTCACAATGGCCATGTCGTGCAGTCAACTTGGGGGAAACCATGACCTATAGCCCGAACCCGTACGTCAACTCGCCGTTCACCCCGGCCCGGCCGCGTATGTTCGGCTCGACCCTCGCCCAGGTGATCTGGACGCTCGTGCCACTGGTCAGTTTCAGTCTGTTCGCCGCAGTGCCGTTCGTCGTGGCCGCCGTGAAGGGCGTCATCAAGCCGTGGCTGGCGGCCGTCTACGTGGTGGTCGAGGTCGGCATCTTCGTCTTCTCCACCGCCGTGTCCGGCAATGACCCGAAGAACTGGACCGGGCTGCTGCTCGTTCTTCTGATGGTTGTCGCGACGACGCACACCGCTTTGCTCGACAGCGAGAAGATCCACATCGGCAAGTAGCCACGAAAGGAACATGCCCATGCGGCTGCGCTGGCGCATCCCGTTTCCCGGCCCGTTGTCCATCGGCGGCAGCATTCCACTGAGCGGCGGACGGCGGCGCAGCAACGGCGGCGGAGCCGGCTGCGTCACCGCGCCGTTCATGTTGCTGTGGTGGTGCCTCGTCTTCGAGGTGTGGGCGGGTTGGTGGCTCCTCAAGCCGGTCTACATCGTCGGGGTGCTGGTGCACCGGAAAGCAACGGGGCGGTACACACCGATCTGGCGCAGTCGCGACGGCTGGTGGTGACCGACGGGCAGCCGAGACGAGCGACGAGACTCAGGCCGCGCCGCCGAGCGCCGGGCTATGGAACGGCCAACACGCCGGGCCCACCGGGCGCGAGGCCGCGGGCCCTGCCCACGTGGGCGGCAAGCCGCCAGATCACGGGTGAGGCACGCATGGTGGCCTGGCCCTGAGTCCAAGCGAAACACCAAAGCCGGATAGCGCCTCGTGAGTTCAAAGGAACCATGACGTGGACGAAACAACTGAAGTCACCTCCGAGATGCCGCCGATGCCGCCAGTCCCGCCGTCTTCGCCCTCCTCCACGCGCAGGCGTCCCGTGATCGGGGCGATCGTGGGGGCCATGATCATCGCGGCGATCTCCTCCGGCACCACCGCAATGCTCCTCTCCGGCTCTGGCGGCGAGGCCGCGGCCCCCAAGTCAACGTCGGCCACGTCGGCGCATGCGGCGCCCTCCGAGGGCCCCACAGAGTCGACCGAAGAGGCCGAGGAGACCTACAACGACAGCCCCACATTGAATGACTTCGCGCTGTTCATGAAAACCACGAAGAAGCAGTGCTTCGGCAGTGCCGGGTGCAACATCACGGTGGAACCGAACCTGTCGTATGTCAGCGCAACGTCACTGGACCCGAAGAAGACCCTCTCCATCACCTACGAGATCGACGGCGACGAGAGTGGACCCGTCATCCAGACGATGGAGCTGTCCGACCGAGACCAGCTCACCTACGACTCGGTCTCCCTTACCACCGCCGGCCGTTCGACGAAGGTGACCGCCAAGATCACCGACGTCACCGTGTCCTCATAGGCGTACGGTCCGGGCGGAAGCAGCAGGACAACCCCCTCAGATCCGCCCCTCCCGCCCCGCCCAGTACGGGTCCCTCAGCTGCCGCTTGAAGAGCTTTCCCGACTCGTCGCGGGGCAGGAGTTCTTCGAAGACGACGGCGCGGGGGACCTTGTAGCCGGCGAGGCGTTCGGCGACATGGGTGCGGACCTGCTCGGCGCTGAGGAGTACGCCGGGTTCGGTTTGGAGATGGGCGGCGAGGACCTCGCCGAATTCCTCGTCGGGGATGCCGAAGACCGCCACGTCGCGGACGCCGTCGAGGGCGAGCAGGCAGCCTTCGATCTCCGCGGGGTAGATGTTGACGCCGCCGGAGATGACCATGTCGTTCCGGCGGTCGCTGAGGTAGAGGTAGCCGTCGGTGTCGAGGTGGCCGATGTCCCCTATGGTGACGTATCCGGGCAGGCCGGGGGTTTCCATGGCGGCGCGCCGGTCCGGGTCGCCGAGGTAGGTGAAGCGGGGCCAGCCGTCGCCCGGTTTGAGGTAGATGTCGCCGGTGGCGCCGGCCGGCAGCGGCTCCTTGCCGGGGCCGAGGACCGCGACGTCGCTGGTGTCGGTGGCGCGTCCGACGGTGCCGGGGTGGGCCAGCCACTCCGCGCTGTCGCACCAGGTCACGGCGCCCGTCTCGCTGCCGCCGTAGTACTCCCGCAGCACCGGTCCCAGCCAGTCGATCATGGCGTGTTTGACGTGCGGCGGACAGGGCGCCGCGGCGTGCACGACGGAGGTGAGCGAGGACAGGTCGTAGCGCTCGCGCACGTCCTTGGGCAGGCGCAGCAGCCGGACGAACATCGTGGGCACGACCTGCACCTGCTCGATGCGGTGGTGGGCGATCAGCCGCAGGAACTCCTCGGCGTCGAAGCGCGGCATGAGGGTGATGTCCAGGCCGGCCGCGAGGGCGAGGACGGCGTGCTGGCTGGGAGAGGCGTGGTAGAGCGGGGCGGGGATGAGGGTGCGTCCGCCGGGGGCGACGGCGAAGCGCTCCAGGAACAGCCGTACCCCTTCGTCGAGTTGCTCGGGGGTGACGGGTTCGCGCAGCACGCCCTTGGGCAGCCCGGTGGTTCCCGAGCTGTAGATGACGGTGGGGGGCCGTTCCCCGGCGGGCCCGTCCAGCGGGGCGTGCTCCTCCAGCCACGGGTCCAGCAGCGGGTGCTCTCCGGTGACGGGCGGGACGCCGATCCCGCAGGCGGCCGCGACACCGGCGGGGACGGCGGCCTCGACGATCCGTACGCCGTCGGGGAGCACGGCGGTCACCGCTTCCAGCAGGTCGCTGTGCGCGAAGACGACCTTGCTGCCGCTGTCGGTGAGCACATGCCGCAGGTCGTCGTGGCGGAAGTGCCAGTTGACGGGGACCGCCGAGGCGCCCAGCAGGGCGGCCCCGGCGGTGATCTCCAGGTGGGCGGGCTCGTTGCGCATCACGACCGCGATCCGGTCGCCGGGCTCGACTCCCGCCGCACGCAGTCCGGTGGCGATCCGCGCCGCACGGTCGAGGAAGGACGGATAGTCGCGTTCATGACCCGCGCAGCGAATGGCCGGGGCGCCGGCGGCGGGCGGGACGACGGCTTCCATGGTGCCTCCAGTGAGTGCGACCGGAGGGCTCATTGAACCGGCAAGTGCGCGGAGACGCCAGGGTGCTGATGCCGCGTCAGCGATCTCCGGCCATAGGAGGCGGCGCGGCTCCGACCGCTCCCCCGAGGCCGCACTGAGATCCGAGGTTTCCGTCCTCTCACCCCGCTCTCACCCCCAACTCCCGGCCACTTTCCGCCCGGTGCTCCGATGTTTGTCGCGTCCTGGGTCTTCCGGTCCCGGAGCCGGAGCTGCACCATGCGGGATGGCACAGGAGGCACGTACGTGACCAACTGACCCGAGGAGCGAGCGATGCACAGCCGCACCAGACCGTTCCGGCTGCTGGGACTCATGGGGGTGCTGGGCACCCTGCTGCTGGCCGCCGGCGGCCCCGTGGCCGCCGCGAAGCCCCCGCCGCGGCCCGCCGCGGGACCCGGGACCAACCACGCCACCGACGATCCCTTCACCTCGTCGCGCACCGCGTGGTGGCGCCAGGACCGGTTCGGGATGTTCATCCACTTCGGCGCGTACTCGAACCTGGAGGGCGAGTACACCCGGCCCGACGGCACGGTGTGCCGCAACGCGGAGTGGATCAAGCGCGAGTGCCGGATCCCGGACGAGGAGTACGAGAAGCAGGCCGCCGCCTTCAACCCGTCCGCCTTCGACGCCGAGGCGATCGTCCGGGCGGCCAAGGACGCCGGGCAGCGCTACCTCGTCATCACGTCCAAGCACCACGACGGCTATGCGATGTGGCCGACCCGGCAGAACACCTGGAACCTGCGCGACCACTCCTCCTTCGACCCGCACCGCGACATCCTCGCCGAGCTGAAGAAGGCCGCCGACGCCGCCGGGATCAAACTCGGCTTCTACTACTCGATCTGGGACTGGCACGACCCGGACTTCGCCGACCCGGCGACCTTCCCGCGCTACAAGAAGCGGATGTACGCCCAGCTCAAGGAACTCGTCGAGCACTATGACCCGGCGCTGTTGTGGTTCGACGGGGAGTGGGACACGGACAACCCCACCAACCGCTGGTCCCGCCGGGACGGCGCCGATCTCCAGGCGTATCTGCACGGCCTCGACCCCCGCCTGATCGTCAACAACCGGGTCGGCAAGCGCGATGTGGTCGACGGCGACTTCGGCACCCCTGAACAGGAGATCCCCGCGGAGCCGGTCGACGGGCAGCTGTGGGAGAGCTGTATGACGCTCAACGACCACTGGGGCTTCGCCCGGTACGACACCCACTGGAAGCCGGCGGCGACCGTGGTGCGCAACCTGCTGGAGGTGACGAGCCGCGGCGGCAACTACCTGCTCAACGTGGGCCCCGACAAATACGGGCGCATCCCGCAGCCGTCCGTCGACCGGCTGCGCGAGACCGGCCGGTGGCTGGCCGCGCACGGCCAGGGCGATGCGGTCTACGGGGCCGGGCACACGGGGCTGGTGGCGGACCCGCCCTGGGGGACGGTCTCCCGGCGGGGCGACGTCCTGTACGCCGCGGTCACCTCCTGGCCGGCCGCCGGCGCGCCCCTGCACCTCACCGCCAAGGGGCGGTTCGAGATCACCGCGGCCCGGGTGCTGGGCAGCTCCCAGCAGGTCACGGTCGCCCGCGCCGGTGACGGCTTCGATCTCACCCCGTCCGGGGGCGCCCCCGGGCCGCTCGCCGGCGTCATCCGGCTCACCATCGAACCGCCCGCCGCGGCACCCGCCGGCACCGGCACCGGGCTGACGGCACAGAGCTGGGCGAACGACTCCTTCAGCGGGCCGCCCGCGGTGACCACCGTCGATCCGACGGTGAACAAGGCCTACCGCTTCGACGGATCGCCGCACCCGTCGATCCCCGCCGACCACTTCAGCACCCGCTGGACCGGCACCGTCCAGCCGCGCTTCGACGAGACCTACACCTTCACCACCGTCTCCGACGACACCGTGCGACTGTGGATCGACGGCAAGCCGGTGATCGACAGCACCACCCCGCACGGCCCCAAGGTCGACAAGGGGACCGTCACCCTACGGGCCGGCCACCGGCACAGCATCCGGATCGACTACACGGAACGGACCGGCGAGGCCCATATGAAGCTGCTCTGGTCCAGCCCGAGCCAGCCCCAGCAGATCGTGCCGAGGCGCCGGCTCTACGCCGAGTGACCACGGCCGCGGCGTGCCGACCGGCGGGCGGGCAGGAAGGCGGCAAGACCCCCGCCCCCGGTTGGGCCGTTCGGGTCACCGCAGGGCCGGGGACGGGCTTCCCGGGGCACCGGGCGTGCGCCGGAGCGCCGTTGTCCGTGCCCGCTCCTAGTCTCGGCAGCATGGACAACGACGAGATCCTGCGGACCCACGGCGAGGCCCTGGCGCTCTTCGGGAGCCGGGTGCATGCGATCCGCGCCGACCAGTGGGGCGCCCCGACACCGTGTGCGCAGTGGTCGGTGCGCGATCTGGTGAACCACCTCACCGCCGAGCAGTTGTGGGTGCCCCGCCTGGTGCGGGACGGCGCGACGGTCGCCGAGGTGGGGGCGGAGTACGACGGCGATCTGCTCGGGGAGGATCCGGCCGGGGTCTGGGACCGCGCGGCGGTGGCCGCCGTGGCGGCGTTCACGGAGCGCGGGGCGCTGGACCGCACGGTCCGGCTCTCGTACGGCCCCGGCCCGGCCGGCGCCTACTGCACCCAGATGACGGCCGACGCCGTGGTGCACGCCTGGGACCTGTCCCGTGCGATCGGCGCCGAGGAGCGACTGCCGGGGCACCTCGCGCGGGCGGCGCTGCGCGAGGTGGAGCCGTACGCCGCCGGGCTCGGTGCCTCGGGGCTGTTCGCTCCCGCGGTGGAGCCGCCGGCGGACGCCGACGACCTCACCCGGCTGCTGTGCCTGCTCGGGCGCCGGCCCTGACCCAGGAAAAGAAAGCCCACGGGTCAGGGCCGGTGCCCGAGTGATCGGTGATTCAGTCGATGCCGCGGAAGATATACGGCTCGGCGGGATCGTCATCGCAGCCGGCGAGGCGCACGGGGGCGCAGCGGTCCCAGATTTCCAGATTGCGGACTTCCTTGATCCGTCCGGGCCGCTCACCCTGCTTCAAACGGGGCTGCTTGTGTTGAGCCTTGTGCAATGCCACCACGCGCTCCTTCATCAGAGGTATTGGTCCGACGCGGTGGCGCCTTGTTCACAAACCGGGAGGTCGGCCAAGGTTTGTGGCGTTCCCGCGACGGGCCAATGGTGTTGGCGTCTCCCAGAAAGGTCGTCCGTCGCCCCTCAGAGTAACGACGCCGCACTCCGCGCGCTCGGCGTTTTGACGCCGCGATGACACCTCATCGGAAGGTGCGGATACGACCCCGCTCAGCGACGGGGAATTCGGGTCGGATATGTGACGCACATCACTCACTCCAATGGCCCTCAGGTTGCTGCATTCGCCCCGTTCCCTACGCTTGAAGAGTGAGCGGTGGATCCGCTCCGGGTCGCCGCGTGCCGCGGTGCGGCGTACGCGACGGCAGTGCTACCCATGGGCGGGTGGCATGGTTCTCGGATTCCGGTTACTGGCTGGGGCGGCTGGTCTTCCAGCGCGTGCTGGCCGTCCTCTACCTGGTCGCGTTCCTCGCGGCGGCCCGGCAGTTCCGGGCGCTCATCGGCGCGGGCGGCATGCTGCCGGTGCCCGCGTTCGTGGCGCGGGTGCCGTTCCGGGCGGCGCCCTCGGTCTTCCACTGGCGGTTCTCGGACCGCTTCTTCGCCCTCTGGTCCTGGAGCGGGGCGCTGCTGGCCGCCGCGGTCGCGGCGGGGGCCGCGGATGCCGTGCCGCTGTGGGCGGCGATGGTGCTCTGGGCCGTGCTGTGGGCGATGTACCTGTCCATCGTGAACGTCGGACAGACCTGGTACAGCTTCGGCTGGGAGTCGCTGCTGCTGGAGGCGGGCTCCCTCGCGGTGTTCCTCGGGAACACCGCGATCGCTCCCCCGGTGCCGGTCATGTGGCTGCTGCGCTGGCTGCTGTTCCGGGTGGAGTTCGGGGCCGGGCTGATCAAGATGCGCGGCGACCACTGCTGGCGGGACCTGACCTGCCTGTACTACCACCACGAGACCCAGCCGATGCCCGGCCCGTTGAGCTGGTTCTTCCACCATCTGCCGGGGCCCCTCCACCGGGTCGAGGTGGCCGCCAACCATGTCGCCCAACTCGCCGTACCCGTGCTGCTGTTCACCCCGCAGCCGATCGCCGGATGGGCCGCGGTGGCCATGGTCGTCACCCAGTTGTGGCTGGTGCTGTCCGGCAACTTCGCCTGGCTGAACTGGGTGACCATCGCGCTCGCCCTGTCGGCCGCGGCCCCGCTGTGGGGCGGGCCGGCCGCGCCGCTGCCCGCGCCCCCCGTGTGGTTCGAGGTCCTGGCCCTCGCCGCCACGGCCGGGGTCCTCGCCCTCAGCTACCGCCCCGCGCGCAATCTGCTGACCCGGCAGCAGATGATGAACACGTCCTACGAGTCGCTGCATCTGGTCAATTCGTACGGCGCATTCGGGAGTATCACGCGGGTGCGCCGGGAGATCGTCGTGGAGGGGACCGCGGACGCGGTGACCGGGCCGGAAACCACCTGGCTGCCGTACGAATTCCGCGGCAAGCCGGGCGAGGTCCGGCGGCTGCCGCGGCAATTCGCGCCGTATCACCTCCGGCTGGACTGGCTGATGTGGTTCGCCGCGCTGTCCCCGGCCTATGCGCGGTCGTGGTTCGTGCCGTTCGTCGCACGGCTGCTGGAGAACGACCGGGACACGCTGCGGCTGTTGCACCGCAATCCGTTCCCCGATCTGCCGCCGGCCCGGATCAGGGCACGGGTGTTCCGTTACCGGTTCACGACCTGGCGGGAACTGCGGGAGACCCGGGCGTGGTGGCATCGCACCGAGGAGCGGGAGTTTCTGGCGCCGGTGGCGCGGTCAGCTCTGCACGGAAGGCGATGACCATGTCGCGGGCGTGGCGCAGTCCGATGCGGGTGAAGTCGGCTTCCAGTGCGGCGAGTTCGGCCAGTGTCTCGTCCCGGTCGCGGCCGAGGCGGGAGCGGGACTTGGCCAGGCCGAGCCGGGAGAGCGCCTCCCCGCGGGGCTCCTGCATCTCGCGGAACTCCCCCAGCGCGAGGATGTACATCTCGCGCGCCGACTCGTAACGGCCCGCGCGGAAGAAGACGTTGGCGCGCATCTTGTGGTTGTACGCGAGCGCGCTGGCCAGGTCCATCGTGCGGCAGATGGCCTCCGCCTCGGACAGCAGGGTGAGCGCCCGCTCCGTCTCGCCCTGCACGGACAGGACGTCGGCGACGCCGCGCAGCGACCAGGCGCGGCCGCGGAAGTCGTCCGCCTCGGCGGCGATGCGGGCGGATTCCTCGAAGAGCTCCAGGGCCTTGTCGTAGCCGCCGGTGTTGCGGTGCATCTGGGCTATGCCGGACATCGCCCAGACCATGTGCCGGGCCTCGCCGTGCGCCCGGCCCTGTGCGAGCAGCTGCTCGTGGAGTTCGGCGACCGCTTCGTAGTCGCCCTGTATGCGGCCGGTCTCGGCGAGGCCGGCGAGGGAGTAGCCGTGGGCGAGACGGTCGCCGCTGCCGTCGGCCAGCGTCACGGCGTGGGTGAGCAGCCGGCGGGCGAGCGGCAGGGACCCGCACTGGCGGGCCAGGGTGCCGCCGCTCCACAGCGCCCAGGCCATGGCGCCCCGGTCACCGGCGCTGCGGCCGCTGCGGTAGCTCTGCCGCCAGGCGTCGCCCGCCTGCGTCACCCGGCCGAGCCGCCGGTTGGCCTCGGCGACCGCGAGCGCGGCCCGGGACCGCTCCAGGGCTGTGCCGGCTTCGGCGTGCGCGCGGCTCGCCGTCGCCAGCACCTCCTCGTAAGAGGAGTTCACGCCCAGTGCCGTGCCCAACTCGCCCTGGTATTCCGGGGCGAATGCCTTGCCGTACATAGATATCCGTGGCCTCTCGGTCATCTCGGTTCCTTGATCAACAAACTACGAGCCGCAGGGGGTGCGGCGAATCCGCCCGCGTATGGGTTGTGCTGTACGACTCGAGTGCTACGCGAGGGGGTCATGGTCATCACGGGGATGTACGGGATCGTCAGGGTTACCCGAGCCGGCCCGGGGTCCGTCCCCGGCGCGGCACCCCGCGCCGGACGCGTGCGTCACTTGCCGCGGCGCGCGGGAGGAGCCACCCTGCTGGCACGACCTCCCGATCACGGACCACCGACCGCCGAACACCGAGGTGTGGGATGAGCGCAGCGCGTACGGGACCGCAGACCGGGCCGTGGATCGGCCGCAGACGCTTCCTCGGCGTCGCGGCGGGGCTGGCCGCGGCGGGCGGGGCGGGGCAGCTGACGGGGGACCCGGCGCCCGCGCCCGCCGACCGGCACGCTCCTGAGCACCGCCCGCGGCGCGACCGGCCGCTCTTCCTGGGGACGTACACCTCGGCCCCGGGCGGCGGCACCGGCGTCGGCTTCGGGACGTACGACACCACGACCGGCCGGATCACCGCCACCGGCAGCGTGGCGGGCGTCGCCGACCCCTCCTACCTCGCCCTGGCGCCGTCCGGCCGCACCCTCTACGCGGTCGACGAGCAGCAGCAGGGCGGGGTCACCGCGATGGCGCTGCCGCCGGACGGGCCGCCCAGGCCGCTGGGCACCCGCTCCACGGGCGGCGCCGGCCCCTGTCATCTGTCGGTGCACCCCGGCGGCCGCTGGCTGCTCAGCGCCAACTACCTCTCGGGCAGCGTCGCCGTGCACCCGGTCGACCGCGCCACCGGCGCCCTGGGCGAGCGCACGCACCTGGTCACGCACTCCCACCCGCCGCCCGGCCCCGGCCAGGACGGCCCGCACGCCCACCAGATCGTCACCGCCCCGGACGGCCGCCATGTGCTGGCCGTCGACCTCGGCAACGACACCGTCTACACCTACCGGCTGGACGAGTCGGCCGGCGCACTCACCGAGGTGTCGTACGCGACGCTGCGGCCCGGCGCCGGTCCCCGGCATCTGACGTTCCACCCGTCGGGCGCCTTCGCCTACCTGGCGAACGAGGTCGACAACACGGTCGTGGTCTGCCGCTACGACCGGCGCAGCGGGCGGCTGACGCCCGGTGCGCCGCAATCCACCGGGACCGGCCCCGGCACCAGCTATCCGGCGCAGTTCCTGGTCACCCGCGGGGGCCGCTTCGCCTACCTCGCCAACCGCGGTCACGACAGCCTCACCCGCTATGCCGTGGAAGCGGCCGGGGCGCGGCTGCGGCTGCTGGACACCGTGCCGGTGGGCGGGGACTTCCCTCGGCAGATCGCCTTCTCGCCGGACCAGCGGTGGCTGTTCGCGGCGAACCAGAAGTCGGGGTCGGTGACGGTGTTCGCGGTGGACGCCCGCACCGGGGCGCTCCGGCGCACGGGCGAGCCGTTCGCGGCGCCGGTCCCGGTGTGCGTCCTGCCGCTGTGAGCACGGGCACGGCCCGCCGCGGCACGCGCCCCGGACGCCGACACACTGCCGCAACACGGCTGCATGGTTGGCCGGTTAGCGTCGCCTGCCATGAGCACGGGAACGGTACGGGACGACGGCACGACACGGACCGGGGCGGCGACGGGGCCGGCCGGTCTGCGGCAGGGGCTGCAACGCCGCCATATGCAGCTGATCGCGCTGGGCGGGGTCATCGGGGCCGGGCTGTTCGTCGGCAGCGGGGTGGTCATCCGGTCCGCCGGTCCGGCCGCCGTGCTGTCCTTCCTGGCGGCCGGTGCGCTGACCGTACTGATCATGCGGATGCTGGCCGAGATGACGGTCGCCCGCCCGGCGCTGGGGTCCTTCTACGCCCATGTCCGCGAGACCCTGGGGCTCCGTGCGGGGTTCACGGTCGGCTGGCTGTACTGGTACTTCTTTGTGATCGTGGTCGCCGTCGAGGCGGTGGCCGGCGGCCGGATCGTCCAGCTGTGGCTGCCCGGCGCACCGTTGTGGGCGGTCAGCCTGGTGCTGATGACGCTGCTGACCGCGACCAACCTGGTCTCCGCCCGCTCCTACGGTGAGTTCGAGTACTGGTTCTCGTCCGTCAAGGTCCTGGCGATCGTGGTGTTCCTCTTCCTCGGCGCCCTGTTCGTGCTGGGCCTGTGGCCGCACTCCCCCGGCGGGCTGGGCAATCTGACCGCCCACGGCGGGTTCGCGCCCGAGGGCGTCGGCGCGGTGCTGGCGGCCGTCGTGCCCTGCATCGGGTTCTTCACCGGCGCGGAGATCGTCACGATCGCGGCCGCCGAGTCGGCCGAGCCGGAGCGGGCGGTGGCGGACGCGATCCGTTCGATCGTGCTGCGGGTGGTGGCCTTCTACGTGCTGTCGGTCTTCCTCGTCGTCGCGGTGGTGCCGTGGACGTCGAGGGCGATCGAGGTGAGTCCGTACGCGGCGGTGCTGGACCGGCTCGCGGTGCCCGCGGCCGGTACGGTCATGAACGCCCTGGTGCTGATCGCCGTGCTGTCCTGCCTGAACTCCGCGCTCTACACGTCCTCCCGGATGCTGTTCGCGCTCACCCGGCACGGGGACGCGCCCCGTGGCTTCACCGCGGTCAGCGAGAGCGGGGTGCCGCGCCGGGCGCTGCTGGCCGGGACCTCGGTCGGCTATCTGTCGGTCGTCGCCGCCTGGATCTCGCCCGATGTCGTCTTCGAGTTCCTGATCAACTCCTACGGCGCGATCGCCCTGTTCGTCTATCTGGCGATCGCCGTCGCGCAGGTGCGGATGCGGCGGAAGCTGGAGCGCACCGAGCCGGAGCGGCTGACGCTGAAGATGTGGCTGTTCCCGTGGTTGAGCTGGGTGACCGTGGCGCTGATGGCGTCGGTGATCGGTGCGATGGCGTTCCTGCCGGACAGCCGCGCGCAGTTCTGGCTGAGCCTGCTGACGGTGGCCGTGGTGCTGGCCGGCTACGAGGTGCGCCGCAGGAAGGGCCCGGCCGCCGCGCCGCGGACGCCGGACGGGCCGGGAGCGTGACGGGCTGACGGCTGGGGGTCCGGCGGGCTGACGGCTCGGGGTCCGATGGCCTGACGGTTCGGTGCCGGGCGGCCCGGCGGCCCGGCGGCCCGGCGGTGCGGCGGCCCGGCGGTGCGGCGGCCCGGCGGTGCGGCGGCTTCCCGGCCGGACCCGAGGAGGTCACCCGGTCGGCCGGGCGGTCTCCCCGTCGGCCAGGTACTGCCGCAGCAGCGTGCGCAGCTCGGTCTCGAACTCCGCGTATTTCCGGCGCAGTCGGTCGCCGGGCCAGTCGTCGGGCAGCAGCCCGGCGGGCAGCAGCGGGTCGGCGAGGAGATGGCGGAGCGCGGCCGCCGCGATGGTGAAGCGGTCCGCGGGGGCGCCGGCGCGGTCGAGTGCGTCGGTCAGGGCGTCGGCGTGGCGCGCCCAGCCGGTCAGGTCCCACAGCCGGGCGGCGAGCGCGGCCGGGTCGCCGTCCGGGGTGCCGGTGAGCCAGGTGCACTGCGCGGTGACGACGGCGGGGCGGGACCGGTCGAGGTTGGCGGGGCGCAGCCAGCTGCCCTCGCGGAGTTCGGCCAGCCGCAGCGCGGCCATCGCCTGGCGCAGCGCGGTGCGCTCGGCCGGGGTGCGGCCTTCCGCCGTGGCGACCACGGCGATCTCCCAGTCCCCGTCCCAGTGCCGCGTCCGCGGTGCGCGGCTCTCGTCCTGCCGGGCCTGGCGCGCCAGGAGGCGGGTGGTGAGGGCGTACGAGCCGTCGGCCTGGTGCAGGTCGCCGGCGGCCACCATGCGGGAGAGGGCGACCCGGACGGTGCCCTCGGCGATGCCGAAGAGCTCGCCGACCCGTACCAGGGCGCGGGCGGGCAGCCGCGGCGGGTGATGGCCGAGGAGGGTGCTCAGCACGATCGAGCGTGCGGTGAGCGGCCGCAGCGCGAGGGCGGCGGCCCCGGTGCGGTCGGGAGTGCCGGTGTCGTCGTCGTTCATATGTGCACGAAATCCTAGCGAGCCGGGCAGGGGCATTACAGTCTTCCCACGGCTGTTCTGATTCTGTAACGTCAGGGTATGACCGTCACCCATGAAGTCGTGAATCAGGCCCCGCCGCTGACCGGGTTCAGCGCGGCGGACGAGCCGGCCCTCCTGGAGGCGCTGGTCCGGGACGGCGCCGAGTGGGGCACCGGGGAAGTGGCGGAGCTGGGCGCGCTGGCCGGTTCCGCCGCGGTACAGGACCAGGCGCGCTGGGCGGAGGAGCAGCCGCCCCGGCTGCACACCCATGACCGGTTCGGGCACCGCATCGACGAGGTCGCCTTCCACCCGGCCTGGCACCAGCTGATGACCGTCGCGGTGGAGCACGGTCTGCACGCCGCGCCCTGGGCCGACGACCGCCCCGGGGCGCATCTGGTGCGCGCCGCGAAGTTCTACGTCTGGTCGCAGGCCGAGGCGGGGCACGGCTGCCCGGTCTCGATGACGTACGCCGCCGTCCCCGCGCTGCGCGCCGCACCGGAACTCGCCGCGCAGTACGAGCCGTTGCTCGCGGCCCGCAGCTACGACTTCGGGCTGCGGGCGCCGCTGACCAAGTCGGGCCTGATCGCGGGCATGTCGATGACGGAGAAGCAGGGCGGCTCCGACGTACGGGCCAACACCACCCGCGCGGTGCCGGCCGGCGACGGCAGCTACCGCCTCACCGGCCACAAGTGGTTCACCTCGGCGCCGATGAGCGATGTCTTCCTGGCGCTGGCGCAGACCGAGGAGGGGCTCGGCTGCTTCCTGGTGCCGCGGGTGCTGCCGGACGGCACCCTCAACGGCATGCGGCTGATGCGGCTCAAGGACAAGCTGGGCAACCGCTCGAACGCGTCCTCCGAGATCGAGTACGACGAGGCGGTGGCCTGGCCGGTGGGCGAGCCGGGCCGCGGGGTGCGGACGATCGTCGAGATGGTGAACATGACCCGGCTGGACTGTGTGCTGGGGTCGGCGGCCGGGATGCGGGCGGGGCTGCGGCAGGCGCTGCACCACACCGCGCACCGGCAGGCCTTCGGGCGGAAGCTGGACCGGCAGCCGCTGATGCGCTCGGTGCTCGCCGATCTGGCGGTCGAGTCGGAGGCGGCGACGCTGCTGGGGATGCGGCTGGCGAGCGCGGTGGACCGGTCGCAGGCCGGGGACGCCGGGGAGACGGCGCTGCGGCGGCTGGCGCTGGCGGCCGGGAAGTACTGGGTGTGCAAGCGGGGCAGCACCCACGCCGCGGAGGCGCTGGAGTGCCTGGGCGGCAATGGCTACGTCGAGGACTCCGGTATGCCGCGGCTCTACCGGGAGGCGCCGCTGCTGTCCATCTGGGAGGGCTCGGGGAACGTCGCCGCGCTCGATGTGCTGCGGGCGCTGGGCAAGGAGCCCGCCGCGCTGGAGGCGTTCCTCGCGGAGGTGGAGACCGCGGCGGGTGCCGACCGCCGGCTGGACGCGGCGGTGGCCGGGGTCCGCAAGATGCTCGGCGGGCTCGGCGATCCGGAGCGGGCGCAGCTGATGGCGCGGTCGCTGGCGGAACGGCTGGCGCTGGTGCTGCAGGGGTCATTGCTGGTGCGGTACAGCCACCCGGCGGTCGCCGACGCGTTCTGCGCCTCGCGGCTCGACGGCGAGTGGGGCAATGCCTTCGGCACCCTGCCGGCCGGCGCGGACTTGGCCGCGATCCTGGAACGCAGCCGCCCGGCGGCCGCGGCCGGGAGCGGGGCCTGATGTCCGTACGGGTGGAGCGCGCGGGGCCGGTGACCACGGTGGTGCTGTCCCGGCCGGCGTCGCGCAATGCGGTGGACGGCGCGACGGCCGCCCGGCTCGCCGACGCCTTCCGGGAGTTCGACGCCGACGACGGTGCCCGGGTCGCGGTGCTGTGGGGCGAGGGCGGCACGTTCTGCTCCGGCGCCGACCTGAAGGCGATCGGCACCGAGCGCGGCAACCGGGTGGCGCCGGACGGGGACGGGCCGATGGGACCGACCCGGATGCGGCTCGGCAAGCCGGTGATCGCGGCGGTCGCCGGCCATGCGGTGGCCGGCGGACTGGAGCTGGCGCTGTGGTGCGATCTGCGGGTGGCGGAGGAGGACGCCGTCTTCGGGGTGTTCTGCCGGCGCTGGGGAGTGCCGCTGGTCGACGGCGGCACGGTGCGGCTGCCGCGGCTGATCGGCGCGAGCCGGGCGATGGACCTGGTGCTGACGGGGCGTCCGGTCGCGGCCGCCGAGGCGCTGGACATCGGCCTCGTCCACCGCGTGGTGCCGGCCGGGACGGCTCGCGCGGAGGCCGAGCTGCTGGCGGCGGAGATCGCCCGCTTCCCGCAGGCGTGCCTGCGCAGCGACCGCGCCTCCCTGCTGGACCAGGAGGGCAGGGACGAGCGGTCGGCGCTGGCCGCGGAGCTCCGGCACGGCCAGGGGGTGCTGGCCGAGTCGAGGGAGGGCGCGGCCCGGTTCGCCGCGGGAGCGGGACGGCACGGGGCACCGGACGGCGGCCCGGACGCCCCTTAGGGACCGTCCCCCAGGGCCCTCCCCCAGGGCCGTCCCCCCTCAGGGACCGCCGGCGGGCTCCGCGGGCGGGCGGGGTGCGTCCGCGGGCGGAGGCGATCGCTTACGGTTCTCCGGACACCCTCGCCTCCCTTGCCCGCCCGAGGAGCGCATCCCATGAGCGATCTGAACTACCCCGAGCGGGGCGGCACTCGGCACTCCCCGCTGCCGGCCGGCTACCACCACCTCCATGAGGAGCTGCCGCTCGGCCACGGCAGGGCGGTTCTGGCCGCGGCCGGCGAGGCGATCACCACCTTCCGGATGCACCGCGCGGCCGGCACCCGCATCCGGGCCGGCGCGCCGCGGGCCGCGCCGGGCGTGGGCGTCGAGGTCTCGCTGGGTCTCGGCCCGCTGCGGCTGCGGGCGCCGTGCACCGTGGTGTGGACGGTGGACGAGGCGGACCGCATCGGCTTCGGCTACGGGGCCCGGGAGGGCCATCCCGAGTGCGGCGAGGAGGCGTTCGTCGCCGAGCTGCGCGGTGACGGCTCGGTGTGGTTCACCGTGACCGCCTTCAGCCGCCCCGCGCGAGCGCTCACCCGCCTCGCCGGCCCGCTGGTCCCCGTCTTCCAGCGCCAGTACGTCCGCCATCTCGGCCGGACGCTCCGCCGCCTCGCGAACCCCCGGTGACGGCGGCGGGCCACACCGGCAGCGACCGGCCCGCCGGACGGGCACGAGCGACGGAACGGGTGCCGCCGGCGCACGCCGTCGCCGCCCGGTCCGGCGATCCGCTCACCGTCCGACGACCCCTGGAACACGCTTTGTTACCGATGCGTAGCGGCGTGGCGTGCGATCGCCGGACGTCCACCCCGGCTTCATCATTTCGTCACCATCACCTCTGTCGATCGTGAAAGAAATCCAGGCATGTGTGAAGACGAACTGATCCCGCCGCAGGCGGACATGACCGAGCAGGAGTGGCTGCGGACCGGATCGGCGGCGACGGCCGGGGGGCCGCCGCCGCGTACGACGGGGCGCGTGCCGCAGTGGGTGAACCGGCGGACGCTGCTGGGCGGCGCCATGGCCGGTGCGGCGCTCGCGGTGCTGCCCTCGCCGGGCCAGTCGCCCGCGTCCGCCGCGCCCCGCCGCCAGGGCCCGGGAGCCTTCCCGTTCCCCGAACACCCCAACGGCAAGGGTGAGTTCGCGGTTCTGGTCACCGGCGACGCGGGGACCGGCGACGAGGCGCAGTACGCGGTGGCGGCGGCCGCACGGGACCTCTGCGAGGCCGAGGGCATCGACCTCGCCGTGGGGCTCGGCGACAACATCTACGAGAACGGCCCGGAGTCCGACGACGACTCGGAGTTCCAGGACAAGTTCGAGAAGCCGAACAGCGGCATCGACGTGCCGTGGCTGATGGTGCTCGGCAACCACGACTGCTCGGGCCTGATCCCCGGCAGCGGCGGCGACCCGTCGCGCGGTGACCGGGAGGTCGCCTACGCCGCCACGTCGCGGCGCTGGTACATGCCGGACCGCTACTACAGCGTGCCGCTGCCGGCCGCCGACCCGCTGGTGGAGTTCTTCGCGATCGACACCATCCCCTGGTCGTCGTACGTCGCCCAGCTCGATCCGCACTACCGGTGGGACGGGCCGTACATGCGCGAGCAGCGCAGCTGGCTGGAGGGCGCGCTGCGCGCCTCGCGGGCCCGCTGGAAGGTGGTGATCGGGCACCACCCGTACCTCAACAACGGCAAGCACGGCAGCGCCGGTTCCTACGACGGTTTCGAGATCGGGAACTACACCAGCGGCGTCCATCTGAAGGACATGTACGAGAAGGTGGTGTGCGGGCGGGCCGACCTGATCCTGTCCGGTCACGACCACACGCTGCAGATCCTGGAGCCGACGGCCCGTACGGGCGGCACCCGCCAGGTGGTGTGCGGCGCGTCGGCCAAGACGGAGGACGGGGTGGCGCACTTCGGTCACCCGGCGGCCTGGCAGAACTTCTCCGACCACGGGTTCATGGTGCTGAAGGTGTCCGGCGCGCGGCTGACCATCGACGCCTACACCGTCGATGTGGCCACGCGGAAGGCGACCCTGCGGCACCGGGCCCGCCAGACCCGTCCGGTCGCGGGGGCGGCACCGGCACACGCCTGACGGCGGGGTGGAGCCTGCGGGGCCGCGCGGTCAGCGGCAGCACCCGGCGAGGTCAGGGGCGACGGACAACCGCGCCAGGCCCGGGTCGGTCCGCCCGGCGGGCAGGTCGTCGTCGGTGTCGCCGGAGCGGGCGGGGTCGGAAGTGCCCATGGGGTTGCGGACGAAGCCGGGACCGATGCCCTTGACCGGGTCGAAGAGCCTGGTCAGCGTGGCGTCGCGGGTGGCCTCGGGGAGTGTGCCGCTGCTCTTCTGCAGCGAGGCGGCGGTGTCGGTGAAGGACGCGCTGCCGCCCTCGGAACGCTGGTGGGCCCGCGCGTCGTCGACGGTGACGCCGCCGGCCCGGCCCGGCCCGGCCCGGGACGAAGGGCAGCGGGGTCTGCTTCTCCAGCCCCTTGACGACCTGCCGGCCGCCGGGGTCGGAGGTGGTCGTGAGGTAGACCTGCATCCGCTCCGGCCCGGCGGGGTACGGGGCGGCCGTCCACACCACGACGAGCAGGGCCACGGCCGCCCCCAGCGCGCCGGTCGGGCAGCGCCGGACCGTTCGGGATCTCATGGTGGGGGTGCCTTCCCGTAGGAAGGGCGGGCCGCGGCGCCCGCCGGACGTCCGCCCCGGGGGCCGGTGGGGTCACGCCCTGCTGATGCTGCCGGCCGGTGGGGTCGCACCGGCGGTCCGGCCCGTCGGCCCGGATCGTGCACGTACCGCGTCAAGCGCCCCGCCCGGCCGGGGAGTTATCAGGGCTTGACGAGCGGATGCGAATCGGCTCGGGGGGTGCGCAGCCCGCGGCATCCGGCATCGGACAGCGCCGGACGGGTGACGGCTCCGCGGTCCCGCCGCCCCCGTCACCCGTCCTCCGTACCCCCGGACGGCGTCCGGAGTACCGGACATGCGGGGCCTGCGGCCCGCGCCTAGGGTGAGCGCATGGCCGCGTTCCGGTGGATATCGGCCCCGGTCAACGGCCCGCGACCGTGGGCACGAGGCAGGCTCGGCCCGGCGACGCCGGCCGCGCCGCCGCGCTGCCCTCGCCCCCCGCGGGCGCCCGTCCCGCACCGCGCGGCCACGAGGCCCGGCACGCCATGACCGACGTACCCCCCGACCCGTTCGACGAGGAGTACGACCCCCGGGCAGGCCGGGACTGGCGCCTCGTCGAGGAGGACGCGCCCGGGGTGTCGCACGGTCAGCCGATCGGCCTGCGCGAGCGGCTCTCGCTCAACCGGATGGGCACCTTCGACTGGGATCTGGACCGCGGTGCCATGGACCTGGACCCCGGCGCCATGGACGTCTTCGACCTGCGCCCGGACGAATACGACGGCGTACGGGCGTCCCTGGTCACCCGGGTACCGCCCGAGGAGTGCCGCCGGCTGGACGAGGCCCTGTCGCAGGCCCTGCTGGACGGCCACTCCTCCTCCGGGGCCTACTTCCGGGTCCAGTGCCGTGACGGGACCCAGCGCTGGACCCACGCCCAGGGACGGATCCTGCACACCGCGGACGGGGTGCCGTACCGGGTCATCGGCATCGTCAGGGAGGCGACCAGCGAGCTGGCGGACTCCGCGCTGCTGCGCTCGCTCCAGCAGGAGCGGCAGCGGCAGACCGTGATGGTGCAGCAGACCACCGCCGCGCTGGCCCGTGCGCTGTCCGTCAAGGACGTGACCCGGGTGCTCACCGGAAGCGGCGGCGCCCGGCGGTTCGGCGCGGACGGTCTGGTCCTCGGCCTGGTCGAGAACGACGAGTTCGAGGTCATCGCCACCGCCGGGCTGGAGGGCGAGGTGCCCGACGACATGATGACCTCGCGGCTCGACGACACCCTGCCGCTGGCGGACGCGGCACGCGGGCGCCGCGCCGTCTTCCTCGGCACCCGCGGCGAGCTGATCGCCCGCTATCCCCGGCTGCGTCCGTACACCGAGGTGCTGCCGGCGGGCAGCGCGGCGTTCCTGCCGCTGATCGCACAGGACACCGTGATCGGGGCGCTGGGGCTGTTCACCGCCGAGCCCGCGGTGCAGTCGCCGGAGGCCAGGAACCTGGCGCTGGCGCTGGCCGGTGTCGTCGCGCAGTCGGTGCAGCGGGCGACCCTCTTCGACCAGGAGCGGGAGTTCGCGACGGGGCTGCAGGCGACGATGCTGCCGCGCCGGCTCCCGCCCATCGAGGGCGGCGCGGTCACCGTCCGCTACCACCCGGCGAGCGTCGGCCGGGACATCGGCGGCGACTGGTACGACGTGATCGCCCTGCCCCAGGGGCGGACCGGGCTGGTGGTGGGCGACGTACAGGGCCATGACACCCATGCGGCGGCCGTGATGGGCCAGCTGCGGATCGCCCTGCGGGCCTACGCCAGCGAGGGGCACTCGCCGGAGACGGTGCTGGTGCGGGCGTCCCGGTTCCTGGCGGAGCTGGACACCGAACGGTTCGCGACCTGCACCTACGTCCAGGCCGACATGGAATCGGGGGCACTGCACCTGGCGCGGGCCGGCCACCTCGGCCCGTTGATCAGCAACAGCTCCCGGCACATCGACTGGCCCGAGGTCCGCGGTGGGCTGCCGCTCGGCCTGGCCACGGTCTTCGGGCACGACCACTTCCCGGAGACCCAGCTGTTCCTGGAGCCCGGGTCGACCCTGCTGCTGTGCACCGACGGCCTGGTCGAACAGCCTGGCCAGGACATCACCGCCGGGATCGAGGCGCTGTCCGCGGCGGTGCGCACCGGGCCCACGGAGCTGGAGGCGCTCGCCGACCGGCTCTCGGACCACCTGTGGGCCGACCCCGGCTCGGAGGACGACATGGCCCTCCTGCTGCTGCACCGGCTGCCGGTCTCCGGGACCGTCGCCACCCCGCGGCTGCGGCTGCACGTCCACCAGGCGGACCCGTCGGGCACCGCGGAGGTCCGCTCCGCGGTGCGCCGCACCCTGGACCAGTGGCGGGCGGGCACCGTCGTGCACAACATCGAGGTCGCCGCCTCCGAGCTGATCGCCAATGCGCTGACCCACACCGAGAGCGGCGCCCTGGTCTCCATGGAGCTGCTGCCCGGCACCCCGCGCCGGATCCGGCTGGAGGTCGAGGACCGCTCCAGCCGGTGGCCGCGGCGGCGCAGTCCCGGCGAGACCGCCACCTCGGGCCGCGGGCTGATGCTGGTCGAGGCGCTCGCCGACGAGTGGGGCGCCGAGCCGCGCGGCGCGGGCAAGGCCCTGTGGTGCGAGTTCGCGGTTCCGGACGGGCAGGAGGCGGCGCGGCCGGGGTGATGTCCCGTCACCGCGGCCGGGGTGACGTCCCGTCACTTCCTGGGAGGAGGCGGTGAGCGACCTGTCCGACTCATCCGCCACGCCTGGCGACGGCCCGTCAACTGACCTACGGAAGAAGGCGGATGCCTCCGTGCGCCCCGGGAGCAGCAAGGGCCGAGCCGACCAACCTGGCCGTTGGCCGGCTCGACCTGACCGGAACGTACACCCTCACATCCGTCACGGAAACCGCCCTGGCGCATGCGCGCACCGGCAGCGCTTCTTTCCGGCCCGGTTCAGTCCTCCGGGCCGTACCACAGGGTCGTCATGTTGCAGAACTCCCGGATGCCGTGCCCGGAGAGCTCCCGCCCGTAGCCCGAGCGCTTGACGCCGCCGAAGGGGATGCCCGGGTGGGAGGCGGTCATCCCGTTGAAGAAGACACCGCCGGCCTGCACGTCACGGGCGAGACGCTGCTGTTCGTCGGGGTCGCGGGTCCAGGCGTTGGAACCGAGCCCGAACGGGGTGTCGTTGGCCAGCCGCACCGCCTCGTCGAGATCGGCGACGCGGTAGAGCGTGGCGACCGGGCCGAACGCCTCCTCGCGGTGGATGCGCATCCCCTCGGTGATGCCGGACAGCACCGTCGGCTCGTAGAACCAGCCCGCGCCGTGCTCGGGCGGCCGCCGGCCGCCGCACAGTGCGGTGGCGCCCTGGTGGACCGCGTCGTCGACGAGTTCCTCCAGGTCGGAGCGGCCCTGTTCGCTGGAGAGCGGCCCGATGTCGGTGTGTTCGTCCATCGGGTCGCCGACGGTCAGCGCGGCCATGCGGGCCGTGAACCGCTCGGCGAAGGCGTCATGGACGTCCTGGTGCACCAGGAACCGCTTGGCCGCGATGCACGACTGCCCGTTGTTCTGGACGCGTGCGGTGACCCCGACGCGGACCGCCTTGTCGAGGTCGGCGGAGGGCAGGACGATGAACGGGTCGCTGCCGCCGAGTTCGAGGACGGTCTTCTTGACCTCGTCACCGGCGGTGGAGGCCACCGCACGGCCGGCCGGCTCGCTGCCGGTGAGCGTGGCGGCGACCACCCGCGGGTCGCGCAGGATGTCCTCGACCGCCCCGGACCCGATCAGCAGGGTCTGGAAACAGCCCTCGGGGAAACCGGCGCGGCGGAAGAGCTCCTCCAGATAGAGCGCGGTCTGCGGCACGTTGGAGGCGTGCTTGAGCAGCCCGGTGTTGCCCGCCATCAGGGCGGGCGCGGCGAACCGTACGACCTGCCAGAGCGGGAAGTTCCAGGGCATCACCGCAAGGACGGGGCCGAGGGGGCGGTAGCGCACCACGGCACGGATCGCACCGGAGTCGCTGACGTCGGCCGGATCGGGGTGCTCGTCGGCGAGCAGTTCCTCTGCGTGGTGGGCGTACCAGCGCATGGTCTTGGCGCACTTCGCCGCCTCCGCGCGCGCCTGGGCCAGCGGTTTGCCCATCTCGGTGGTCATGGTGCGGGCGATGCCGTCCTGGTCGGCGTCGAGCAGGTCGGCGGCCGCGAGCATCCGCTCCTTGCGGTACTCGAAGCTGGTGGTGCGGTGCTCCTGGAAGGCCTGGTCCGCCCGGACCAGGTGATCTTCGATCTCGCCCGCGTTGAGGGCGTCGAAGGTCTTCAGGGTCTCGCCGGTGGCCGGGTTGACCGTGGCGATGGCCATGATCAGCACCTCCTCGGTGGTGGGGAAGCGGAGTGCCCCCTGGTCGAGGGGGCGAAGGGCCCGGGCGGCTCCTAGGAGAGCGGCGACGGTTGCGGGGACGGCTCCGGGACCGGGTCGGGATCGGGTCCGGGCGGACGGGGTATCGGCGAGGGTTCCGGCGGTATGGGATCCGGCGGCCCGGGCGGGCTCGGCGGGCCGGGAAGCGGGTCCGGGACGGGCGGCGGGCCTCCCGGATCCGGGGGCGTGGGCTGCGGATCGCGGTCGAGCGTGCGCTCACTGCGCGTTTGCGGTTGCCGCTGCACTGCGGGCCTCCAGACTGAGACGGCTAGTGGCACATGAGCCCCCGTACCCGAGTTTCGCCCGTCCATGGCCCCGGCGCACGGCGGACTGCCGCGGACGGGTTGCGCACGGGCCTCGGACGTCGTATATGACCTGAACGGGCGGCGCCGGACGGGCCGGGCGCGCCCTACATTGCGGTCATGCCCATGACGCGTACAGGGACGACGACGCACCCGGCGGCGGCCGGGACCACGACCGCGGACGGGCGCCCGGTCCGGGCGGCCGGGGCGGCCGCCGCGGCCCGGGCCGTGGTCCGGGGCCGAACCGCGGCCCGGGGCCGGGCCGCCGCGCTGGTCTCGGCGGCCGCCGTGGCGCTGCTTGCGCTCGCCGCGCCCGCCCCGGCGGCCCCCGTGCCCGCCGGCGCTCCCGTGCACCGCCTCCCCCTCCCCCTCCGCATGGCCGACACCGGCGGCGGCGACCAGCTGATCACCGCCCTGGCGCCCACGGCGGACGCCACCACCGGGACCGTGCGGTGGTGGCAGCGGCGCAACGGCCGCTGGCGGCAGGTGGGATGGGCGCCCGCCCGCTTCGGCTCCGGCGGGCTGACCGAGGGCGGCACCCGGGTGCAGGGCACCTCCACCACCCCCACCGGGCTGTACGACCTGCCGTTCGCCTTCGGGATCCTCCCGCCGCCGGCCGGCACCGCCGTCCCGTACCGCAGGGTCGGCGCGGACTCCTGGTGGTGCGAGGACAACGCCGCCGCCTCCTACAACCGCTGGGTGGCGCCACTGCCGCCGGACTGCGCGCCCGGCGAGTCCGAACGGCTGGCGGACTACCCCGCGCAGTACGCCCGTGCCCTGGTCATCGGCTTCAACTACCACCGTCCGGTGCACGGCCGCGGGGCCGGGATCTTCCTCCATGTCAACGGGAAGGGCGCCACGGCCGGCTGTGTCTCCGTACCGGCCGCAGCGGTGGCCCGGATCCTGTCCTGGGTACGGCCGTCCGCACACCCGCACATCGCCATCGGCACGGCGCACGGGCCGACCGCCCTCACCCGCTACTGACGGCTCCCCCGGCGAGCCGGCCCGCGGCCGCCGGGCCCGCCCCCGGTCCGCCCCACGGAAGGTGCGCCCCATGGCCCCGGCCACCGGGGCACCGGGCCACCGGCTCCGCATCGGCACCGCGCATTCGGCATCGGCATCGGCATCGGCGGAAGGGCCATCGGGTCCAGCAGGTTCAGACCTACGGCTGCGGATCCCGCGCGTCGTAGCGGGCGAAGGCGCGGCGCCCCAGGCCCAGCCCGGTCACCACCAGGACACAGGCGAGGCCGCCGCCGATCACCGCGGTGGCCGGGGAGGTCAGATCGGCGACCGAGCCGGCGAGGAAGTCTCCCAGCCGCGGGCCGCCGGCGACCACGACGATGAAGACGCCCTGGAGCCGGCCGCGCATCGCGTCCGGCGTCGCGGCCTGCAGCATGGTGCTGCGGAACACCATCGAGATGGTGTCCGCGCAGCCGGCCACGGCCAGGAAGAACAGGCCGAGCCACAGGTGCCGGGAGAGTCCGAAGCAGGCGATGGCCGCACCCCAGGCGGCCACCGCGATCAGGATGGCCAGGCCGTGCCGGCGGATGCCGCCGAGCCAGCCGGAGAACAGCCCGCCCAGTACGGCGCCCACCGCGGGCGCGGCCACCAGGAGCCCGACGGTCTTGGCGTCCCCGGCGAACCAGAGCACCGCGATCGCGGGGAACAGCGCGCGCGGCTGGGCCAGCACCATGGCCGCCAGGTCGGAGAAGAACGTCATCCGCAGGTTCGGGCGGGTGGCGAGAAAGCGCAGGCCGTCCAGGACGGAGGCCCGGCGCCGCGGCCCCTCCCCCTGCTCGGGACGCATGGACGGCAGGCGCCACATCGCGTACAGCGCGGCGCCGAAGGCCACCACGTCGATCAGGTACGCCGCCTGGTAGCCCCACAGGCCGACGATGACACCGCCCAGCATCGGCCCGCCCATCAGACCGAGGTTGCTGGTCAGGGAGTTGAGGGCATTGGCGGCCGGCAGCTGTTCGGGCGGCAGCAGCCGCGGGATCATCGACGAGCGGGCCGGCGAGTTCATCGCGAAGCAGACGGCCTGGAGGGCGACGACGGTGTAGAGCAGCCAGACCCGGTGGTATCCGGCCACCGCGGCGGCGGCCAGCGTGACGGACATCGCGGTGGCCCCGGCGGCGCTGTAGAGGCCCAGGGTGCGCCGGTCGACGGTGTCGGCGATGGCGCCGCCGTACAGCCCGAAGACCACCAGGGGCACCAGGGAGCACAGGCCCACCAGGCCGACCGCGAAGGTGGAGTGGGTGAGGGCGTAGACCTGCAGGGAGACCGCGAGGGCGGTCATCTGCTGGCCCATCCAGGAAATGGTGTTGCCGCACCACAGGCGGCGGTAGTCCGGGGAGAGGCGCAGCGGGGTCAGGTCGGCGAATATCCGGGAGCGCAGGGGTATTTCGCTCTTCTCGGGGGTCGTTGTAGGGGCCACGCGGCGCAGTAAAGCATGCCGCGGGGCCGCGGCGGGCGGCAGGGCGGGAAGTGGCGCTCGCGCCGGTCACCCCTTACGGGCGGAGCGGCCGACGCCCTCGGCCTCCGCTCACCACGCCCGGTCGCCCACACCCCTGGTGGCCCACGCCCCCGATCACCTACGGGCCGGCGGGCTGGTGAGCGACAGCGCCAAGCACCTTCCGGAGCCGAGGCGGTGCAGCCCACGGGCCGGGTTTCACAGCCACCGCTTGGTTGCCTCGACGCTGTCACCGCCGCTGGTGTTGAACGCGATCGCGGCCCCTGGGGCATGCTGTCGGACCAGGTTCACGACCTGCTCGAAGAACGTCACAAGGGCTTCCGGCTTGCGTATCCCGCCCCCGATGACGACGACGTCCCAGTCTCGTTCGGACAGCGCCGCGACCACCACGGACTCGGCCGATTCATCCGGCGCGATCAGCGTCATGGACGCATCGATGGCATGTTCGCCAAAGCGGGCGAGTTCCTCGTCGAGGACCGCGCGCACGGCGTCCCCGTCCATCCCGGGCACTTCATGCGGGTCGAAACCAAGAACGAGAGCGGAAGGCATGCTCTGCATGACGATCGGCCGACCGTGCCGGTTCCCGCCGCACGAGACTGCCACCCGGGTAGCCACATCACGTGACCACCGGGGCCCGCCCGAGGGCGCGGCGACAACCCCGCGTGAGACGCGACCACTTCGGTCACCGGCTCGTAAGTCGGCCGGGCCCCGTCACCGGCTCGTAAGTCGGCCGGGCCCCGTCACCGGCCGCCCGCTCGCACGCACGTCCCGGCCGCCCTCGCCCCCTCACCCACCCTCCAGCCCGTACACCCTCCGCGCGTTCTCCGCCGCGATCATCGCGCCGACCCGCCGGGCGTCCTCGGCGGACCAGGCCCCGGAGGACACCCAGTCGCCGAGGACGGTGCCCAGCGCGTTCCGGAAGAGGGCGCTGCCGACGACGTACAGCTCCGGGAGGCCGTAGGCGTCGGTGGAGAAGAGCAGTTTGCCGAACGGCGCGAGTTCCAGGAACTCGGCGAGCACGGCCGCGGCGCGCGGGCCGGTGTGGGTGAGCGTCAGCCCGATGTCGGCGTGGACGTGCGGGAACACGGCGGCCAGGTAGGCGGCCTGGCGGTGGTACGGGTAGCAGTGCAGCAGCACGAGGTCCGTGCCGGTGTCCGCGGTGGCGCGGACCAGGTCGGTCAGCAGCGCCGGGTCGGCGTGGTCGATCCGGAGGTCGGGGTCGCCGAAACCGGTGTGGAGCTGGAGGGGGCGGCCGGTGGCGACGGCCAGTTGGACGAGGTGGCGCAGCAGGACCGGGTCGGTGAGCCGGGGCGCGCCCGCGGCCAGCCACGAGCGGGCCGCGGTGTGCACCGCGCCCGCGGCGGGCGGCGAGGGGTCCAGGGCGAGTCCGTGGCGGTAGGCGACGACGGACTTGAAAGCGACGGCGGTGCGCGCCGCGTCCCGGACCGCACGGGCGAGGGCGTCGGTGAACTCCTCGGCGTCATGGGTGCCGGCCGCGAGCCGCTCGGCGAGCGTCTCCAGCCGTACGACCTCGAACCCGGTGCCGCCGCCGTCCTCGGCGGTCTCGGCCGGGCCGGTCAGGTCGCCGGGCAGCCCGGTGTCGAGGAGGTAGGTGCCGATGCCGGTGGCCCGCAGCAGACGGCGGCGGGTCTCGGCGGGGCCCAGTTCGGCGCGGCGGGCCAGGTAGCGGTCCGGCGGGCAGTGCGCCGGCAGGTCGAGCAACGGCGGGCACCAGCGGCGTACCGCGAAGCCGGCCTGGGTGTCGAAGTAGGTGGTGCCGGCGGCGGGCGGCCGGTCCGACTCGGTGAGGTACGCGGCGAACGTGCCGGGGTCCGGGGCGTGCCGGAGCACTCCGTGGCAGTGGTGGTCCACCAGTGGCGGCAGGCCGTCGCCGGGGCCGGGGACGCTTCCCACGGCGTCCGCTGGCATCACCAGCGCCAGCGGGTGGCGGCGGCGATCGCGTCGTCCTCGCTCTCGGCGAAGTGGGCCTCCTCCGCGCGCCGGACGGCGAGGACGGCGCCGTGCAGCACCTCGCCCATCGCCTCGTACAGCGGGGCGGACTTCTCCAGCCGGTCGGCCGCCTCGGTGAGGGTGGCGGGCAGCCGGACGATGCCCCGCCGGGCGCGCTCGCGGACGCCGAGCACGCCCGGGTCGCCGGTCTGGGGCGGCGGCAGCTGGGTCGCGGACTCGATGCCGTGGAGGCCGGCGGCGATGACCGTGCCGACGGCGAGGTAGGGGTTGGCGGCGGCGTCGAAGGTCTTGACCTCGGCGTGGCCGCCGTCCGGGTCGTCGGGAGCGCCGGTGATCAGGCGCAGCGCCGCCTCCCGGTTCTCCACGCCCCAGCACTGGTAGACGCCGGCCCAGTGGGAGGGCTGCAGCCGCAGATAGCTGGCGGGTGAGGGGCAGCCGATGGCGAGGAGGGCGGGCAGGGCGCTGAGGATGCCGCCGAGGAAGGCGGTCGCTTCAGGCGCCAGGCCCCATGCGGCGTCGGAGCTGCGGTGCAGGCTGGTGCCGTCGCGGTAGAGCCCGACGTGGAGGTGGCAGCCGTTGCCGACCTCGCCGGCGACGACCGACGGGGCGAAGGAGGCGCGCAGTCCGTGCCGGACGGAGACGGCGCGGATGGTCTCGCGCACCAGCACCACGTCGTCGGCGGCGCGGACCGGGTCGCCGGGAGCGGTGGTGACCTCGAACTGGCCGGGGGCGTACTCGGGGTGGATCTGGAGGACGTCGATGCCCTGGACGCTCAGCGCCTCGGTGACGTCGCGGAGGTAGTCGGAGAGTTCGACGACCCGGGTCATGCCGTACGCGGGGCCCGCGCAGGGGTAGTCGAGCGGCTCGTCGGCGCCGCTGGGGGCGGGGGGTCCCGCGGGGGCGCGGGTGACCACCCACTCGGTCTCGAAGCCCATCCGCAGCTCCAGGCCGGCCGTGGCGGCCCGTTCCGTCATGCGCCGGGCGAACTGCCGCTGGCAGGCGGGGTGCGGCAGGCCGAGCTGGTCGTAGCGGTCCGCGGGGGCCCAGGCCCAGCCGGGCTGCGCGGCGAGCGAGGTGACGCGTTCGAGGTCGGGGAAGAGCCGCAGGTCGCCGTCGGGGCCGCCGAGGTGCTCGGATGCGGTGATGGCGTCGTCGGAGGTGAAGACGTCGAAGACGGGTGACATCCCGATACCGCGTTCGGCCGCGGCGGCGAGGCGTTCGGCGGGGATGGTCTTGACGCGGGTGATGCCCGCGTTGTCCACCCAGGTCAGCGCCACGTTGCGGACGCCCTCCGCCGAGAGGCGCGCCGCCAACTGGCGTGCTTCCTGGCGCTGTTGTGCCGCCCACGAACCCATAGAGCCGTCCTCACTGACCGTGCCGATGCCTCGGCGCCCGTTCCCGCTGTGTGCCCCTGCCGGTGCGGTGCGCCGCCTCCCGGTCAGGAGCAGTTGAACTCGCACCATACGCACTTTCCGCTGCCGCGCGGTTCCACACCCCAGACATCGGCCAGGCGGTCCACGAGCAGCAGTCCGCGGCCGGAGACTCCGGCCTCGCCCGGCTCGCGGCGGCGGGGCAGGCTGCTGGAGTGGTCCTCGACCTCCAGCCGCAGCAGCCGGCCCACGCTGTGCGGCATACGGATGTTGACGATGGCCTCGCCGTCGGTGTGCAGCAGCGCGTTGGTGATCAGCTCGTCGGCGACCAGTTCGATCTCCTCGGCCCGCTCCGCCGCTCCCCAGGCGCGCACCGCGGCCCGGATCATGTGCCGGGCGGCGGACAGGCCCTCGGGGTCGGCGGGCGCGATGTGCTGGCGGAACCGTCCGACGATGTCGTGCTCGGGCGCGCCGAGGCGGCGCAGCAGGAGCAGCGCCATGTCGTCCTCGCCGGTCCGTTCGTCCGCCGTTTCGCAGAGCCGGTCGGCGAGTTGCTGGACGTCCTGGGGGCCCTGGCGGACCTCGCGGGCCAGCCGCCGCATGCCGTCGTCGAGGTCGGTGCCGGGCTGTTCGACGATGCCGTCGGTGCACAGCAGCAGGGTGTCGCCGGGGGCGAGCAGGACGGTGGTGACCGGGTAGTCCAGCCGCCGGAACTCGGAGGAGATCCCGAGCGGCAGCCCGCCGGCCACCGGCAGCCTGCGGCAGATGCCCTCGGCGTGCCGGAGCAGCGGGTCGATGTGGCCGGCCCGGACGATCCGGGCGGCACCGGTGCTCAGGTCCGCGTCGACGTAGGTGCAGGTCGCGAAGCGGTCGGTGTCGAGTTCGTTGAGGAAGGCGGAGGCGCGGGCCATGACGGTGGCGGGGGCGTGCCCCTCGGCGGCGTAGGCGCGCAGCACGATCCGCAGCTGGCCCATGAGCGCCGCGGCCTGGGTGTCATGGCCCTGGACGTCACCGATGACGGCGCCGACGCGGCCGTCGGGCAGCGGGATGACGTCGTACCAGTCGCCGCCGATGTCCCGGCCCATCCGGGCGGAGCGGTAGCGGACGGCGATCTGCGCGCCGACGACGCCGGGGATCCGGCGCGGCAGCATGGCCTGCTGCAGGCCCGCGGCGAGATCGTGTTCCTGGTCGTAGAGCATGGCGCGGGCCAGGCTCTGCGCGATGCTGCTGCCGAGCGCCACCAGGACGTTGCGCTCCTGGTCGCGGAAGTCGCTCTCCCGCTCGAAGAAGAGGCCGATGACACCGATCGGGCGGCCCTGCGCGATCAGCGGCAGATAGGCGGCGGAGTGGACGTTGAGCGGCTCGATGGCCGGCCACAGCCGGGGGTAGTCGTGCTGGAAGGCCGCGCGGCTGCCCACGTAACGCGGAGTGAGGGTGCGGACGACCTCGCTCATCGGGAATTCGTCCCCCACCCGCGTGTACTCCAGATCGGGCACGAAGCTTCCCGCCTTGCCCTCGGAGACCAGCCGGATGCGTCCGGCCTCGACGAGGCCGAGGATCACGTTCTCCGCGCCCAGCCGGCTGAGCCCCTGCTCGTCGGCGAGCACGGCGATGACCTCGCCGACGGTCCGGGCGTGGGCCAGGGCCGCGGTGGTGCGTTCGACGACGCTGGTGTGCCGGCGGCGCTCCTCGTCGACGGCGAGCCGCTCGGCCGCGTGGGTGTATTCGTGGCTGGCGTCGCGCACCACCCCGATGATGCGGCGGGGGCGGCCGCTGCTGTCCCGGCGGATGCTGCCCTGGCTGTGGGTCCAGCGCAGCTCGCCGTCGCGCAGCCGGACCCGGAAGTAGGCGCCGTAGGAGTCGCTGCCGTCCTTGAGCGCGCGTGCGACCAGGGCGTCCAGGCGGGCCGCCTCGTGGGGCGGGACGCGGCAGCCGAGGGTGGCCGGGCGGTCGTCGTACTCCGAGGGGAGCATGTCGAACACCTCGAGGGCGGGCGTGTCCATGTGCATCAGCCCGCTGTCGAGGTCCCAGTCGAAGCCGCCCATGCCGTTGAGGGCCAGGGTCAGGTCCGGGTGGGCGGGCCAGTCGTCCGGCACCGACACGGTGGGCCGCTTCGCTCCCCGGTCAGCCATGTCGTCACTTTGCCACATTCACCCGGATTGCGGCGTGTCCGGACTCTCCGCCCGCCCTCCTTCCGGCGGCGTCCGGGGCGAAACTGACTCGCTCATCAGATGCCCCGCAACACCTACCCGCAAGGCCCTCAGATCCAGGGAATCACGCCACTTCCCCCACCCTCCGACCGTTGCGATGATCTCAACACGCTGTTACGGTCCCTGGCCATGGAGGACGTCCCCGGAACCCGGATCACCGACGAGGGCGGCGATGTCACGGACCGTGTCCGTGACGTGATCGCCCGGCTCGGCTGCAGCCACCGCGAATTCGCCCGCCGGATCGTGATGGACCCCTCGAAACTGTCCAGGTCACTGGGCGGCACCCGGCGGTTCACGCTGGCCGAGATCGTCCGTATCGCCGATATCGGCGCGGTGGACACGGGCTGGCTGCTCGGCGCCCCCGAGCGGCCCGCGGCACCAGCCGACCGCGCACCGGCGGCCGTCCCCGAGGGCGGGCGGCCGCTGCAGATCGTGCGGGAGACCGTCCGGCTGATCGCCGAGCACGGCTTCCACGGCGTACGGGTCGCCGATATCGCGGCCGCCTGCGGCACCAGTCCGGCCGCCGTGCACTACCACTTCCCCGGCCGCGACGAGCTGCTGGAGGCGGCCGTGCGCTGGTGCATGGACGAGGACACCGAACGCCGCGCCGCCGGCCTGGCCGCCGCCCCCGACGCCCGCGGCGAGCTGCTGCACCTGATCGCGCTGCAGACGCCGCGCACCGAGCAGCAGCGCCGGCAGTGGCTGGTGTGGCTGGACCTGTGGGCCCAGGCCGCCCGCTCCACCGCCGTGGGGCGGCTGCACGAGCACTACTACCGGCAGTGGCGCACCACCGTCGCCGACGTCGTGCGCCGCGGCGTCGGGCAGGGCGTGTTCCGCGCCGTCGATCCGGAGTTCGCCGCGCTGCGGCTGACCGCCCTGATCGACGGCCTGGCCACCCAGGTGCTCGCCACCGCGCCGGACAGCACCGGCCCCGACACGATGCACGCCGCACTGCTCGCCTTCGTCGACAGCGAGCTCACCCCCGCCCCCGCCGGCTGAGGCCACCGCTCCCCCGCGCCCACCCGACCGGGCCCCGGGGGGAACCACACCCACCGAAGGGAACCCCCGTGAACAACGAGGTCATCATCACCTGCGCGCTCACCGGCGCCGGCGACACCGTCCACCGCTCCCCGCACGTCCCCGTGACGCCCGAGGAGATCGCCGCGTCGGCCGTCGAGGCGGCGTCCGCGGGCGCCGCGGTGGTGCACATCCACGTACGCGACCCCGAGAGCGGCGCCCCGTCGCGCGACCCGCGCCTGTACGCCGAGGTCGTCGAGCGGGTCAAGGAGACCGGCACCGACGTCGTCCTCAACCTCACCGCGGGCATGGGCGGCGACCTGGTGATCGACCCCGACCGGCCGCTGAGGCAGCTGCCCGGTACGGACCTGGTCGGCGGCCTGGAGCGGCTGCCGCACGTCGAGGAGCTGCTGCCCGACATCTGCACCCTGGACTGCGGCTCCCTCAACTTCGGCGACGGCTCCAACCTCTACGTCTCCACCCCCGACATGCTGCGGGCGGGCGCCCGGCGCATCCAGGAGCTCGGCGTGCGGCCCGAGTTGGAGATCTTCGACACCGGTCAGCTGTGGTTCGCCAAGCAGCTGCTGGCCGAGGGGCTGCTGGACGACCCGACGGTCTTCCAGCTCTGCATGGGCATCCCCTGGGGCGCCCCCGCCGACCCCGGCGTCCTGCAGTCGATGGTGAACATGCTGCCCGAGGGCGCCCAGTGGGCGAGCTTCGCGCTCGGCCGCATGCAGATGCCCTGGGTCGCCCAGTCGATCCTCCTGGGCGGCAATGTGCGGGTCGGCCTGGAGGACAACCTCTACCTCAGCAAGGGCGTCAAGGCCACCAACGGCGATCTCGTCGAACGCGCCGTCCGGATCACCGAGTTGCTCGGCGCCACGGTCGCCACCCCCGACCAGGCCCGTGCCCGCCTGGGCCTGAAGCCGCGCGCCTGACCGCCTCACCGCCCATCCGTCCCTTCCCTCCCCGAGGAGCGGCTCCCGCATGCCCGAAACCACCCCTGCCCCCTGCGCCCCCGAGGACGTACGCCGTATCGCCTGTATAGGCGCCGGAGTGATCGGCGGCGGCTGGGTCGCCCATTTCCTCGCCCGCGGCTACGACGTCACCGCGTGGGACCCGGCCGCCGACGCCGAGGACAAACTCCGCCGCCTGGTGACCGCCGCCTGGCCCGCCCTGGAACAGATCGGCCTGGCCGAGGGCGCCTCCCCGGACCGGCTGAGGCTCGCCCCCACGCTCGCCGAGGCGGTCGCCGACGCCGACTTCGTCCAGGAAAGCGCCCCCGAGAAGCTGGAGTTGAAGCGCTCCCTGCTCGCCGAGCTGGCCGCCGCGACCCGGCCCGGCGTGGTCATCGCCTCCTCCACCTCCGGCTACCCGATGACCGACATGCAGACGGCGGCCGGGGACGCCGGCCGGCTGGTCGTCGGCCACCCCTTCAACCCGCCCTACCTCATCCCGCTGGTCGAGGTCGTCGGCGGGGAGCGGACCGACCGGGCGGCCGTCGACTGGGCGTCGCGCTTCTACGACCTGGCGGGCAAGTCCGTGATCACCATGGACCGCGAGCTGCCCGGCTTCATCGCCAACCGCCTCCAGGAGGCCCTCTGGCGCGAGGCGCTGCACATGGTCGCGAACGGCGAGGCCTCGGTCGCGGACATCGACGCCTCGATCACCGAAGGGCCGGGGCTGCGCTGGGCGTTCATGGGCCCGTGCCTGACCTTCGCGCTGGCCGGCGGCGAGGGCGGGATGGCCCATATGCTCGACCACTTCGGGCCGTCCCTGAAGTCGCCGTGGACCCGGCTGGCGGCCCCCGAACTCGACCGCGAACTGCGCGACGCCATGGTCGACGGCTGCGCGGACGCGGCGGGCGACCGTACGTACGCGGATCTGGTCGCCGAGCGCGACCAGGGCGTCATCGACGTCCTGCGCGCCACGGGACGGCTGGGGGGCACCCGCCGATGACCGACCACCCGCCGGGCCCCCTCCCCCTGTTCCACCAGACCGTCCGGGACGACTGGATCGACTACAACGGCCATCTCAGCGAGGCCTACTACGTCCTGGTCTTCGGCTTCGCCACCGACGCCCTGATGGACGCGGCCGGACTCGACGCGGCCTACCGGGACCGGACCGGCTGCTCCCTGTACACGGTCGAGGCGCACGTCCGCTACCTCCGCGAGGTCGCCCGCGGCAGCGAACTCACCGTGCGCACGTCCGTGTTGGGCGTCGACGGCAGGAAACTGCGTCTCCTCCACGAGATGTTCGCCGACCCGCCGTCCGGGTCCCCGGTGGCCACGGAGGAGCTGTTCGCCCTGCACGTCGACCAGGCCGCCGGCAGCGCCCCGCCGCTGCCCGACGCGAGCCGGGAGTACCTCGCGGGGCTCCTCGCCCCGGCGCCCCCGTGGGCGGGCCACGGGATCCGCGCGGTGCCGCCGCACCGGTGAGGACCGCGGGCGGGGCCGGGCCGTCGCACCGGGCCCGGCCCCGCCGCCACCGGCGGGCCGGCCGCGCCCTGCCGGTGCCATCCTGGAAGGGCGAGGATCTTCACCACTCACCGAGGGGAAGGCACCATGACCGCCACCAAGGGCCATCACATCGAGGTCGAGCAGGGCACCGAGCACGTCCGCGTCACGGTCGGCGGCCGGCTGCTGGCCGACTCCCACCGCCCGCTCCTGCTCCACGAGACCGGCTACCCCGTGCGGTACTACCTTCCGCCCGAGGACGTCCGCACCGACCTGCTGACGCCGTCCGCGACACACACCGTCTGCCCCTTCAAGGGCACCGCCTCCTACTGGTCGCTTCCCGACGGGCCGGAGGACCTCGTGTGGGCCTACCCCGATCCGCGTCCCGCGGTGGCACGGATCAAGGACCACTTCTGCTTCTACGAGGTCGACACGGACTGACCCGGGAGCGCCGCCGCCGGCGTCCGCGCGGCGGCGGGCAACCCCTCCTGCGACGCGGGACGCCCGTACGGCGCACAATCGAAGGGTGAACGACGCGGAGCGACCCCACGACGGCCCCGGCACCTCCCGCGAGCCGGGTGCACCCCCCGTGTACGACGAGGGCGGCGACCCGGCCTGCTGGCTGGACCGGGTGTGCGAGGCCTGCGGCCGGATCCGCGAACGGCCCGGCGGCGCGGTCTGCGAGCACTGCGGCGCCGGGACCCGGGAGACGGCGGCAAAGGCCCCGGACGGGGCACGCGCCGCTGCCGCGCCCCCGCGCCGGCGGGACCGCGACGAGGAGGGCCGGGCCCGCAACGCCCGCCCGCGCGACGGTCTCGGACGGCCGCTGCCGTACGGCTCCCCGGGCGTGGCACGGCAGCCGGAGGGGGTGCCCCGGACGCCCGCCCAGGCGCTGGCCGAGGCGCAGCGGCTGCTCGACGACGGGATGCCGTTCCACGCCCATGAGGTGCTGGAGGACGCCTGGAAGGCGGCGCCGGAGGCGGAGCGGGCGCTGTGGCGGGGGCTCGCCCAGCTCGCGGTGGGACTCACCCATGCGGCGCGGGGCAACACGACGGGCGGTGCGGCGCTGCTCGGCCGGGGTGCGGCGGCCCTCGCCCCGTACGCGGACGCCGCCCCGCACGGGATCGACGCCGCGGGCCTGGTCTCCTGGGCGGGCACGCTGACGGGGCGTCTGACCGGCGCCGGGGCCGTCCCGGCGGCGGAGAACGCGCCCCGGCTGCGGGCCGCCTCGAACGAGACGGGGAACCAGCCCACCGGCAACGGGCCCGGCGCCACCGCCGGCGGGTGACGCCGGGCTCCGCCGGGACGAGCGGAGCCGCCGCCGCTTCGCCCCGCCGCAGGGGCCACGGGGCCTACGCCGGCCCTGACCCCTGCCCGGCACGCCCGCGCGCCTGCCGCCGGCGGCCGAAGAGGGCACCGAGCCCTATGGCCACGATCCCGGCGGCGCCCGCCCCGAGGACCAGGGCGGAGCGTCGCGGGGAGCCGCCGCCCGCTTCGGCTGCGGTGAGCTCGGTGGCCGCCGGGCGGAGCGACCCGCCGCCGTCGTAGGAGGTGCGCACGGCGTGCAGGGTGCCCACCGGCTGGGCCGTCCCGGCGCTGTCGAAGCCCCAGTCCAGCAGCGAGCCGGCCTCCTTGTAGACGGCGTTGTTCTCGTTCGACTGCGGGTTCAGCACGGTGACCAGCAGGGTGCGGCCGTTCCGCCGGGCGGCGGCGATCAGGGTGTTGCCGGCCTTGCTGGTGTAGCCGTTCTTGACGCCGATGATGCCGGGGTAGCGGGACAGCCCGTGCGAGCCCACCAGGATCCGGTTGGTGTTCTCGATCATGGTGGTGCCGCCGGCGCCGGGGAACGCGGCGCGGGGCGTGGCGCAGTAGCGGGCGAAGTCGTCGTTGGCGAGCCCGGCGCGGGCGAAGACGGTCAGGTCGTACGCGGAGGAGACCTGGCCGGGCGCGTCATAGCCGTCCGGGGACTTGACGGTGGTGTCGCGGGCCCCGAGTCTGCGGGCGGTCTCCTGCATCTCCTGGGCGGTGTTCCGCCAGCCGCCGTTCATCGCGGCCAGTACGTGCACCGCGTCGTTGCCGGACCGCAGGAAGACTCCGCGCCACAGGTCGGCGACGGAGTAGCGGCGGCCCTCCTTGACGCCGACGACGCTGCTGCCGGCCCCGATGCCGGCGAGGTCCGCCGAGCTGACCCGGCGTACGGTGCCGGCCGAGAACTTCGGCAGGACGGTGACCGCGAACAGCGTCTTGAGGGTGCTGGCCGGGGGCAGCTTGCGGTGGGGGTTCTTCGCGGCCAGCACGCTGCCGGTGTCCGCGTCGGCCACCATCCAGGACAGGGCGGACAGACCGCCGGGCAGCCTCGGGGTGCCGGGGGCGGCCGCGGCCTGCACCCCGGCACCGGCCGCGGCGGGCTGACGGGACGTCGAGTCGTGCGCAGCGGCCGGTATGGACGTGAGCGACACAGCGGCGGCGGCGACCAGGGTCATCGCCGCTGCCTTCTTGGACACACGCGCGTCAATTGCCATGCCGTCACGCTAAGAAGCGGTGCCGCACCCCGCAGCACAGTTGAGCCAGACGGACCACGGGGCCTGCCCGGCACCCGGCGTGTCGCAACTGCAACGGGTGCAAAGAAGGACCCGCCCGGTGCGACGGGGGATGCACACCGGGCGGGTCTCAGGAACCTTTCTACCTCATGAGCGAACGGTTATGCCTCAAAAACTTGTTCGTTTGTCGTTCAGAAGGCGACGGGGAGCGAAATCAGGCCACGCGAGCGCAAGGCCCTGCGATGCCTCACATCGCCACGCGGAACGTCCAGCCGCAGCTCCGGGAAGCGGCCGAGGAGCGCTTCCAGCGCGATGACGGTCTCCATACGGGCCAGTGGGGCACCGAGGCAGTAGTGGATGCCGTGCCCCAGCGCGAGGTGCCCGGAGCGGTCGCGGCCGCGGTCGAAAGTGGCCGGATCGGCAAAGCGCGCCGGGTCGCGGTTCGCGGACGCGATCGCCAGCAGCACGGTCTCCCCGGCCGCGATCCGTACGCCACCGATCTCCAGGTCCTCCTTGGGGAAGCGACGGAGCGACAGCGGGCCGGGCCCGTCGTAGCGGAGGAACTCCTCCACGGCGGCGGGCAGTTCGGCCGGATTCCGCTGCAACTGGCGGAGCTGGTCGGGGTGGTCGAGCAGGGTGAGCACGGCATTGCCGATGAGGTGGACGGTGTTCTCGTAGCCGCCGAAGAGGAGGAGGAAGGCGAGCGAGGTCAGTTCGTCCTCGCTGAGCCGCTCGCTCCCCTCGCCCGCCCCCTCGCCGGCGGCCGGGTCGTCGCGCACCGCGATCAGGTCCGAGAGCAGATCGTCGCCCGGCTCCGCGCGCTTGGCCGCGATCAGACCGGTGTAGAACTCCTGCATCGCCCCGACCGCCTCCTTCATCAGCCCCGGACGGCTGGGATCCGGTGTGATGAGCGCGTCCGACCAGGCCAGGAAGTCGCGGCGGTCGCGGTGCGGGATGCCGAGCAGATCGCAGATCACGGTGATCGGCAGCGGGCCCGCGAAGTCGGCGATCAGATCCGCCCGGCCGCGCTCCGCCATCGCGTCCAGCAGCGCGTCGGCGGTCTTCCGTACGGGCTCGCGCAGCGCCTCGACCCGGCGCGGGGTGAAGGCCTTGACGACCAGGCGGCGGATCCGGGTGTGGTCCGGCGGGTCCATGTTCCCCAGGTTGGCGTCCAGCGCGGGCGGCAGCGAGAACCCTTGGTAGCCGCCGGGCGCGGCATGGCGCTTGTCCAGGGAGAGCCGGGGGTCGGCGAGAGCGCTGCGGACGTCGTCGTAACGGGTCACCAGCCAGGCGGGGTTGCCGTCGGCGGCGGTGATCCGGTGCACCGGGCCGGCTTCGCGCAGCGCGGCGTAGGCGGGGTACGGATCGTCGAGGAGCGGCGTCACGTCGATGGGGGCGTCGGAGCCGGTATCGGCGGTGTTCGGCATGGTTCCGACTGTAGGGCCTGTCCGGCCGGCTCCCGGCCCGCGCACGTCGTCCGACGACGGCGGCACCGGTCCGCACGGACCGGTGCCGCCGGGTGGTTCGGGCGGCCCGGACCCCCGTGCCGGGCCACCCCGTCTGTGGAGTTGTTCCTCAGGTGCGCGCCACCGCGCTGCGCTGCCGCAGCTCGGTGAGCACGGTCTCGATCAGCGGCGAGTGGTAGACGTCCGCGACCAGCGCCAAGTGCTCGTACTCCGCGGTGAGTTCGGCCGGATCCGTACCGTCGGCGACCACCACGCTGTCGGCGCCGTGGACCGGGACATGGCCCACCGCACGGTTCTCCAGGCCCCGGCGGAGGGCGGCGGCCTCCGCGACGGCCGCCAGCTGCCGGTCGTCCAGGGCGACCGCGCGGGCCCGCTCCCGGGCGATGTCGAGGGCGTCGGACTCCACATGGCGTCGGATGCCGCGCTGTACGTCCCTGATCTCGGCCATCTGCCGGTTGGCCCGCCACTCCAGATCCGCGAACGGCCAGCGTACGGCCCAGGCCGAGGCCTCCATCGTGACCTCCGGGGACCGGGCGGTGACCGTCCGCCAGAGCGGGGAGAGGCGGCGCAGCCGGCGCCAGGCGGCGACCCGGGGCCCGGCCGCCGGCAGCGCGAACCCGGCGAGGACCATGAGCGCCGCGACCGAGGCGCTGAGCGGGGCCACGCCGTTGGAGAGCCACAGCGCCGGGTGGCCCGTCCAGGACAGGACGAAGCCGATGACCTTGCAGCCGCAGTAGCCCACGCCGAGCCAGCACCCCGCGGACAGCAGCCGCAGGCCGCGCGCCAGATACGTCCTGCCGAGCCGGGCGGCGAGCCGCGGGCACAGCGTCCCCAGGGCCGCCGAGCTCATGCCGAAGATGGCCAGATACAGCACCAGGAAGAGCATGACGCCCGGCGAGTCGGTGTAGGCGGTGCTGAAGTCGCGGGGGTGCTCGACGGCGTCCGGCCTGCCGACCGCGAATCCGGCGATCGCCACCGCCCAGAGCGCGGCCACTCCCGCGACGGCGCCCCGCGCCCTGGTCCGCGCCCGGGCCCGTGCGGCCGCGCCCTCGCCCGCCGTCCAGCGCAGCATCAGTACCAGCGCGCCCGCGGCGAACACCACGACGGAGGAGTAGAGGAACACCATGGCGAGGTTGGCCACGCCGGTGAGGCGGTCGAAGGCGCGGTAGAGGCTCGGCGCGGAGAAGAGGAAGACCGTGGCCACCCCGCCGGTCATCACACAGGCCAGCCCCAGGTCCGCATTGCTGCGGTCGCGGAACCACGCGCGGGACTTGTACCCGACGATCAGCCAGGCGGCCACCCCGAACGACAGGTAGATGACGTCAAACACGCGGACCCCCGTCCCCCGCCGCGCCCGCACCGACGTCGTCGCGGCCCCCGTCGCCGGTCGGCGCCTCCTCGCGGCGCCGCAGGTGCTGCAGCGCCGGCCCGAGCGCCGCCGCCAGCTCCGCCGCCTGCCCCTCCAGGGGGAGTTCGCGCTCGCCCGCGGACGGCGCCACCCGTTCCATCAGCAGCGTGCCGAGCACTTCGGTCTCCCGCTCGGCGAGGTTGTCGTAGCCGTGGTGCCGGGCGAATCCCATGGTCAGGCCCATCCGGCGCATGGCCGTGGCGACGTCCACGGAGGGCGTCCACAGCTTCAGCGCGTCCTCGGTGACCGTCGGGTCCTGGCCGTGCCCCAGCAGCAGATGGCTCAGTTCGTGCAGCACGATGTGGGCCTGGTGCCAGGGCGAGGTCTTCAGCTCGTAGAAGACCCAGTAGCCGTCGTCGGTGACGGCCGTCATCCCCGAGACCACCCCGCCCAGGCTCATCGGCACCAGATGGACGGGCCGCGCCACCCGCGCGGCGACGATGTCGCACATCCCGCGCAGATCGGTCGTGGCCGGCAGCGCCAGCTCCTTGATGAGCCGCTTGCACCGCCTGCGTATCTGCCCCACTCGCATGCTCGTCCCGTCCTCGTCTCCGGCCCGCTGCCAGGAAGCGAAAATCCGGCCGCGCTCAGCGGTCCGCGTCACCTCACTCACCACCCCGGTCACCGCCCCGCTCCGGCGGATCGGCCGGCAGGTTCATCTGCTGCCGGAACTGGGAGATGATCGTCGTCAGGCTGTCCTGCACCTCCGGCGGCAGCCCCACGGAGCGCAGCGCGATGGCGCGCACCCGCTGGTCGCGCATGGCGGCCAGGAAGCGGACCTCCTCCTCCACCCGCGCGGCCTGCGGCTGCGAGAGGTCCCCCAGCAGATAACCGACCGGTACGGCAAAGAACTTGGCCAGCGCGCGCAGGAGTTCCGGGCTCGGGTTCGTGCGCCTGCCGTTGCGCAGCATCGACAGGTACTGCTCGGTGACCTTGACCCCGCCGTACTCCTCGTCGCCCCCGCTGATCTCCTCTGCCACAAAGGCGTTGGTGTACGGGGCGCCCGGCGGATGCATGTTCGCGAAGAGGTGACTCAGCCGCTCCGCGAGCGTGCTGCCCGCCTCGCCGGACCGGCCGTCGTCCCCCACACTCATGCCCGCCGTCTCCCCGTCGATCGGCCCCAACGAACAGTTAAGGCACCGGAATTACCGCCCACATCCTGACACGGAGAGAACGCGGCGCACCAGTCCACTTACGGACAGTAGGGACGACCCTGGCTTAACCGCGAGTTGAGTGACGACCACCGCCGGGCTCTTCGCGGCGTTGGTGCGCGCCCGGGGTGCTGCCGTAGGCGCGGCGGAAGACATCGATGAACGCACTGGTGGAGGACCAGCCGCAGCGGCGGGCGACGGTGGTGACGGGGGTGTCGTCGGCCAGCATCTTCAGGGCGTGGTACAGGCGAAGTTGGGTGCGCCACTGGGGGAACGTCATCCCGAATTCGGAGCGGAAGAGGCGGCTGAGGGTGCGTTCCCCGGTGTGCGTGTGGTGGCCGAGCTCGGCCAGGGTCCGGGGGTCGGCCGGGTCGTGGTGCAGCAGATCGCAGACGGCGGCCAAGCGCGGATCGGCGGGCGAGGGCAGCTGTACGGGCTGCTGCGGCGAGGCGCGGAGCTGGTCGAGGAGGACGGCGCGCAGCCGGCGGCGTTCCGGGCCGGTGTCGGTGGGGTCGCGGGTGTAGGCGAGGATCAGCTCGCGCAGGAGGGGGCTGACCGCCAGGACCGTGGGCGCGTCCAGCCGCAGGGGGTTGTCGCCGACGGGCAGGCCGAGGGTGTGCAGGTCGAGGTTCCCGTAGGCGCGGTGGGCGTGGACGGTGCGGGCGGGGATCCAGAGGGCGCGGGTGCCGGGGGCGAACCACGTGCCGGCGTCGGTGGTGACGGCCAGGACGCCGGAGCCCGCGTAGACGATCTGGTGGTCGTCATGGCGGTGGGCGTCGATGCGTTCACCCGCTGCCAGCGCCAGCATGTGGGTGGGCGCGGCGGGGGTGTGGCGGATATTCGGCATCTCTTGGCATTTTATCGGAAGCGGGACAGTCGCTGCGGCGGTGACGATCGGAGAGTGTCCACTCACCAGTCCACCGTCCGGCCCACCACGCCCCTCACCCTGCTGTCCCTGAGCCACGCCTGCGTGGACATCTACCAGGGAGCCGTGGCCGCGCTCGTGCCGTTCTTCCTCGCCGAGCGGGCCTATACCTACGCCGCGGCCTCCGGCATCGTGCTGGCCGCCTCCCTGCTCTCCTCGGTGGCGCAGCCGCTGTTCGGCGCGCTGACCGACCGCCGGCCGATGCCCTGGCTGCTGCCGGTGAGCACCCTGGCAGGGGGCGTCGGCATCGCGCTCAGCGGCATCGGCGGCTCCTACGCACCGACCCTGGCCGTCGTCGCCGTCGCCGGGCTCGGGGTGGCGGCCTACCACCCCGAGTCCGCCCGTATCGCCCGCATCGCGAGCCGCGGCAGCCACACCGCGATGGGCCTGTTCTCCCTCGGCGGCAACATCGGCTTCGCGGCCGCCCCCCTCATGGTCTCCGCGGTCGTCGCCACCGGCGGTCTGCGCGCCTCTCCCCTGCTGGTCGTCCCGGCCCTGGCCGGCGCCGCCCTGTGCGTGGCCGCACTGCGCGGCCCCGCCCTCCCCGCCGCGGCCGCGGCCGCCTCATCCGCCCGGACCGCGGCGGGCACGGACGACTGGCCGGCCTTCCTCAAGATGTCCGGCGCCGTCGTGTGCCGCTCGATCGTCTTCGTCGGCCTGAGCGCGTTCCTCTCCCTGTACGCACAACAGCGCACCGGAGGCGGGGAGTTCGCGGGCACCGCTGCCCTGTTCGTGCTCTACCTGGGCGGCGCGCTCGGCACCGTCGCCGGGGGCCGGCTCGCCACCCGCTACGGCCGCGTCGCGGTGGTCCGCCGGGCCTACGCCCTGACCGTCCCCGCCGTCGCCGGCCTCGTCCTGGTCCCGGGCCCGCTGCTGTACCTGTTCACCGCTCTGACCTCGGCCGGTCTGTACGTGCCCTTCTCCCTGCACGTCACCCTCGGCCAGGACTACCTCCCCCGGCGCGTCGGCACCGCGGGCGGCGTCACCCTGGGCCTGACCGTCAGCATCGGCGGCCTCGCCGGCCCGCTCATCGGCGCCGCCGCCGACGCCACGTCACTGCAGACCGCACTCGCCCCGCTCATCGCACTCCCCGCCGTGGGCTGGCTGCTCCTGCGCACGCTGCACGAACCCGCCGTGCCCGAGGCCACCGCGCCCAACCGTGCCCCGCACCGCGACACGGCGCCCGATCCCGGCGCCTGAAGCGCCGTCCGCCACGCGCCCCCGGAGAGCGGCAACCGGCCCTCCGGGGGAGCGTGCTGTGCCCGCCCGACCCGCTGTCGGTGGAGGAGGGAGGGAGGGAGGGAGGGGCCAGCGGAACTGCTCGGCTTCCCTCGGCGAGACGACTGTCCCCGGAAACGGCGAAAAGGGGCCCCGTAGGACCCCTCCGACCTGCAGAAAAGCAAGTCGGGACGACAGGATTTGAACCTGCGACCCCTTGACCCCCAGTCAAGTGCGCTACCAAGCTGCGCCACGTCCCGTTGCCCGTGTCGGCCGGGAATGTCCCCGGCTGACCGCGCACGAGAACAATACCGCATGTCAGAGGGTGGGTGCTGCCATATTGGTGCGTCGGGGCGGGTGCGGGCGGCAGGCGAGATGAGTACGCGTACTCATGCGGCGCCGTCACGGTGCCGCCACGCTACGCGCATGACTACTCCATCGATTCAGCGGCCGACGACGACGGCCTTCTTCGTGCAGGCCGCGGTCTCCTTCGGGCTGTCGCTGGCGGCGCTGGTGATCGGGATCACCAGGCTGCCGGTGGGACCCTGGGAGCGCGGGTTCCTCGCCATCGGCCTGGTCTTCGTGGTGTCGTCGGCATTCACGCTGGCCAAGTGCATCCGCGACCGGCAGGAGGTCGCGGAGGTGACCAACCGGGTCGACAAGGCCCGGATCGACAAGATCCTCATCGAGCAGGACGTCTTCAAGCCGGGGCAGGTCTGACGCGGCGACCCGCGCCGCGGCCCGGCCCCCGGGCCGCGGCCCTGTTTTCCCGGCCGCGGCCCGGGGCGGGCCAGTGGCTCAGACGTGCTTGTCGAGCCAGGCCAGCAGGTCGTCCTGGACCTCGTCGCGATGGGTCTCGTTGAGGATCTCGTGGCGGGCGTCCGGGTAGGCGCGCCAGGTCAGATCGCGGGCGCCCAGGTAGCGGAAGTCCTCCAGAAGTTCGTGAACCAGGGTCATCCGCTGATGGCAGGGGTCCTGGTCGCCGACGGCGACGTGGACGGGCAGTCCGCGCGGGATGCGGGCGAGGTGGGCCGGGTCGTTGATCTTGCGGATGGCGCGGACCCAGTCGGCGGCGAGGCCGGCGCAGAACGGGAAGCCGCAGTCGTCGTCGGCGACATAGGCGTCCACTTCGGCAGCGTCGCGGGAGAGCCATTCGTAGCCGGTGCGGTGCGGGAAGGCGTCGTTGAAGAAGCGGAAGGTGCGCGGGATGAAGGAGGAGAGCACGCCGCGGCCGTGCTCGGAGATCTCCCGGTCCAGCTCGGCCAGCGCGCCGTCGATGTCCAGGCCGGGCAGGGTGCGGAAGGCGCCGGTGAGGATCAGCCCGGCGAGGTCGGCGCCGTACTCCTGGGCGTAGTCGCGGGCCAGCATCGCGCCCATGCTGTGCCCGAGCAGCACCAGCGGGACGCCGGGGTGGGCGGCGGCCGCGTGGTTGCCGATGCCCTTGAGGTCGCTGACGATCGCCCGCCAGGCGTCCTCGCCGACCACCCCGCGGCCGCCGGTGGAGGCGGCGGTGGCGCCGTGGCCGCGGTGGTCGGAGGCGAGGACGCCGTAGCCGTGGCCGGTCAGGAAGCGTGCGAAGCGGTCGTAGCGCCGTCCGTGTTCCGCGGCGCCGTGGGCGATCTGGACCAGGGCGCGCGGGTGACCGGACTCCGGGAGCCAGGTGTAGGTGGCGATGCGGGCGCCGTCCGGGGCCTGGTGGAAGTCCTGCTGCAGGGGCTGCATGGCGTCGTCTCCTGACTGCCGGGGCGGTGGCTGACGAGTCGTCGGCGCCCACTCTTCCGCGCGGGGCGGTGGTGCGCCACGGGGCGCGCGTGGCGTGGTTGCCCCGGTCCCCGGGCGGCGTGACACGATCAGCCGGTTCTTTGCCGACGCTGTGCCGCAACCCCCTTTCGCAGGAGGAACGTTGGACACCACGGACCGTTTCGAGGACCCCTTCGCGCACTCCCCCCGTCACCCCGCTCCGCTGTCCCGCCGCAGGTTTCTGCAGGGCACCGCCTCGGCCGCCGCCGCAGCGGGTCTGACCGGCGTCATGGCGCCCGCCGCGGGGGCGCAGGACGCCGGCCCGCGCGGCGCCGCCCTGTCCTTCACGGCCGCGACCAACGGCGCCGCCTCCCTCTCCCCGGCCGGTGACCGGCTGGTCGCCGAGGTCCAGAACGTGCTGTGGTCCCTGCCCCGGGCCGGCGGCGACGCGGTGGCGCTGACCCCGCCCGATCTGGAACCCACCCGTCCGGTGTTCTCCCCCGACGGCCGCCGGATCGCCGTCTGCGCCTACCGTGGCGGCACCTTCCATCTGTGGACGCTCGCCGCCGACGGCTCCGGCCTCCGGCAGCTGACCGACGGCCCGTGGGACGACCGGGGGCCCGCCTGGTCGCCCGACGGCACCCGGATCGCCTTCGCCTCGGAGCGGGGCGGGGACGCGGTGGCCGGCAGCCCGTACCGGATCTGGGTGCTGGAGGTGGCGACGCGGCGGCTGACCCGGATGACCGGACTGCCCGGTCAGGACGGCCCCCACCAGGACGCCGCCTGGGAGGACTTCGATCCCTGCTGGTCGCCGGACGGCTCGCGGATCGTGTTCGTACGGGGCCGGGTGGCGGGCGCGGCGCTGGTCTCCCGCACCGTCGCCTCCGTGCCGGCCGACGGGCGGGGCGCGGTGCGCACCGAGCACACCGAGACGGCCACCGCGCAGGTGATGGTGCCGGCGCTGTCCCCCGCGGGGCGGCTGGCCTATCTGCGGACCACGGACTACCCGGGGCCGACCTGCGCGCTGGTGGTGGACGGTGAGCGGGTCGCGGTCGACGGTGATGTGGAGCCGGTGCCGCCGCGCTGGGTCTCGCGGGACGAGCTGCTGCTGACGGTCGGCGGGCAGTTCCGGATCGTCCGGGCCGACGCCCCGCAGCACGCCGAGACCGTCCCGTTCACCGCGCGGCTGCCGCTGGAGCGCCCCCGCTACCGCGTCAAGGACTACGGCTTCGAGCGGACGGCGGCCGGTCCGGTGCGCGGGGTGCATCTGCCGGCGCTGTCGCCCGACGGCCGCAAGGTCGCCTTCGCCGCGCTCAACTCCCTCTGGATCGCACCCACTTCGGGTGGCGGAGCCGCGCGCAGGATCGTCCGGGCCGACGCCACCGGCTACGTCCTGGCGCCGAGCTGGTCCCGCGACGGGCGGGCGCTGCTCTACGCCGACGACCGGGACGGGCTGTTCGCGGTGCGCCGCCGTGAGCTCGCCTCCGGCGAGGAGACGGTGCTGGCCGCCGGCGGCCGGGTGCAGCCCGCACTGTCGCCGGACGGCGGGCGGCTGGCCGCACTGGACATGTCGGGGAACCTCGTCCTGCGGACGCTGTCCGACGGCACGGAGAAGGTACTGGCCGCGCCGATGGGCGCCGGCGGGCTGCCCGGCCGCCCCAGCTGGTCACCGGACGGGCGCCACCTCGCGTTCTGCGACCGCACCCGCCTCAACCGCCGCTTCCGCGAGGGCTACAACGTCATCCGCATCGTCGACACCGAGACCGGCAAGGACCGGCTGCACCCGGTCGCCGAGCATGTCTCGATCGCCGACCGCTACGACTCCGGGCCCGTGTGGTCGCCCGACGGGCGCCGGCTCGCCGTGATCGCCGAGTCGGCGCTGTGGGTGCTGCCGGTGCGGCCCGACGGCACGCCGGACGGGGCGCCGCGGCAGCTGACGGAGGAGAGCGCCGACCATCCGTCGTGGTCCGGCGACTCGGGCACGCTCCTGTATCTCTCGGCCGGGAAGCTGCGGCTGATCGGGGTGTCCGGCGGCGCGGCGCGGACCGTCCCGGTCTCCCTGGGGCACCGGCCCGCGCGCGCCCGCGACACCGTGGTCCACGCGGGCCGGTTCTGGGACGGCACCGGCGACGCGGTCCGGGAGGACGTCGACGTGGTGGTGCGGGACGGGCGGATCACCGCGGTGGAGGCGCACCGCCCGGCCCGTTCCGGCGCGGCACGGCGGGTGGACGCCTCCGAACGGACCGTGCTGCCGGGACTCTGGGACGCCCACACGCACCCCTGGCAGACGACCTACGGCGGGCGGCAGACCGCCCTGCAGCTCGCCTACGGCATCACCACCGCGGTCTCCTGCGGGGGCTTCGCCTATGAACAGGCCCGCATCCGGGAGGCCGTGGCGGCCGGGGCGCTCGCCGGGCCGCGCCTGCTGACCTGCGGAGAGCTGCTGGACGGCGCCCGGGTCGCGTACAGCATGGGGCGGGCGCACCGCACCCGGGCGGGGCTGCGCCGCTCGCTGGCCCGCGGTGCGGCCCTGGACTGGGACTTCGTCAAGACCTATGTACGGGCGCCGGGCTGGGTGATGGAGGAGGCCGCGCGCTTCGCCCACGAGCGGCTCGGGGTCCGGGCCGGCAGCCATCTGCTCTCCCCGGGCGTCCAGCTGGGCCAGGACCTGACGACACATCTGCAGGCCACCCAGCGGCTGGAGTTCGGTCATGCCGTCACCAGCTCCGGGCACGCCTACCAGGACGTCGAGGAGATCTACACCGGCGCCGGCTTCCACCTCCTCGCCACGCCGTTCTCGGCGGCCGCGCTGCTCGGCGCCGACCCGGCGCTCGCCGATGACCCGCGGGTGACCCGGCTGATGCCGCCCTGGGACACCGCGGTCGTACGGGAGAACGCCGGGCATCGCCCCACCGCGGCCCAGCTGGCCGACATCCGGACCGAGGTCGGGGTCTACCGGCGGGTGCTGGACGGCGGCGGGCTGGTCGCGCTGGGCACGGACCAGCCGCTGGTGCCGGTGGGGCTGGGCCTGCACCTGTGCCTGCGGGCGCTGCACCGCGGCGGTCTCAGTGTGAGCCGGACGCTGCGCACCGCGACCGCGCTGCCCGCCCGGGTGTTCGGCGCACAGCGGGACCTGGGGACGCTGGAGGTCGGCAAGCTCGGCGACATGACGCTGGTGGACGGCGATCCGTTCGAGGACTTCGACTCTCTGGTGCGGACCTCGGCGGTGCTGCGCGGCGGACGCCTCTTCGAGCAGCGGGAGCTGATCGGTTCCTTCCCGGTGCCGGCCGCCCGCTCGCTGCGGGCGGCCGGCACCGACTGGCTGGAGGTGGGCCGTCAGCAGCGCCGCGAGTCCTGCTGCGACGTCTCGCACTGACGCCCCCGCCCCCGTCGCGGCGGGGTCGGGAGGCGTGGGGTGGCGCGGTTCCCGGGCCCTCGGAACCGCGCCACCGCCGTCCCGTATCCAGGGGTGGTGCGCACCTCCTTCGCGCTTCAACTCTTCGCTTAAATGCACCCAGTTGATGTTTTATGCGCCCCGCAGTAGGTATGCCAACGGGTATTGCACGGGGTAAGCGAAAGATCACTTTCCGGAACGTTCGCTGCGACGGCACCGCCGGTGCCGTCCGAAGCGTGATGCGACCAGCACGGGGGAGATCGCGAAGGAGGGGCTCGTCTTGCACCGCTACTTCACGGACCAGCGGCATGAGGCACTCCGGCACCAGGTGCGGGAGTTCGCCGAGAGGGAGGTCCGCCCCCGGGTGGCAGAAATGGAGGCGAATCGTTCCGTGTGCCATGACCTCTCGCGCCTGATCGCGCGGCAGGGCTGGATAGGCGCGACCGTGCACCGCGCCTACGGCGGAATGGGCGCGGGCCACGTCGCCAAGACGCTGATCATCGAGGAGCTCTCCCGGGTGAGCGCGGCGATGGGCGCCATGGTGCAGGCGTCGCAGCTGGGCGTGGCGAAGATCGTCCACTTCGGCAACGAGGAGCAGAAGAAGACCTGGCTGCCGGCGATAGCCGCCGGCGAGTGCCTGCCGACCATCGCGGTCACCGAACCGCAGTCCGGCGGCCATGTGCTGGGCATGACCTCCACCGCGGTCCGCGACGGCGACGACTACGTCCTCAACGGCCGCAAGATCTACGTCGGCAACAGCCACGTCGGCGATCTGCACGGCGTGGTCGTCCGCACCGGCGAGGGCTCCAGGGGCCTGTCGGCGTTCCTCGTCGAGTCCGACAGACCCGGCTTCCGGGTCGGGCCGCAGAAGCCCGCGATGGGGCTGCACGGCTTCAGCTTCGGCGAGCTGTTCTTCGACGACTGCCGCATCCCCGCGGCGAATCTGCTCGGCCGGGAGGGCGACGGGCTGTCGGTCGCCTACTCCTCCAGCGTGCTGTACGGCCGGCCGAACCTGACCGCCGTGTCGCTGGGCATCCACCAGGCGGTGCTGGACGAGACCACGGCCTTCTGCGCCGAGCGGCAGCGCTACGGCAAGCCGCTGGCGGACCTCGGCACCATCAAGCTCAAGCTCGGCCGGATCCAGTCGCGGCTGCTGCTGGCCCGGCTGTCGGCTTACCACGCGGTGCACCTGCTGGACCAGGGGCTCCCGTGCGACGCGGAGCTGATGAACGCCAAGCTGGTCAACGTGGAATCGGCGCTGGAGTCGGCGCGCGACGCGATGGACATCCATGCCGCGTGCGGGCTGTTCACCGACCGGCCGGTGGAGCGCTTCCTGCGCGACGCCCACCACATCTTCGCCCCGGCCGGCACCTCCGACATCCAGCTGCTGCGGCTGGGCGAGCTGGCCCTGGGGCGGGCGCGGGGCGAGTGGTCCAGCCGCCTGGCGGACCTGCTGCGGCTGGAGCCCTCGGAGTGGCCGGACGAGGGCGACGCCCCCGTCGGCGCCCCGGCCCCCGCCGGGCGCGGCGAGGACACCACCGCCACGGTCCCGGGCCAGCGCACCGGACCGGTGTCCCTGCGCACCTGGTTCGCCCGGCAGAGATGAGCGGCGGTGCCCGTCCCGGGGCCCGCGGTCACCGGCAGCCCGCCGATGCCGCGGCCCCGGGCCGGGCGTCCGGCTCGTAGCCGTCCGCACCGGGCACCGGGGCCGGGTGTGGGGTACCGCGAAGCCGCCTCAGACGTCGCTCTGCTGCTTCTCCATCTGGTGGATCTGGTCGACGAGTTCGGCGGCCATCGCCTTGATGGTCTCCAGCCCCTCGCGGCCCCAGGGGCGGGGTTCGAGGTCCACGACACAGACCGTGCCCAGCGCCGTCCCCGTACGGTCGATCAGCGGTGCCCCGAGGTAGGAGCGGATGCCGATCTCGTCCACGACGGGGTTGCCGGCGAACCGCGGATAGTCGCAGACGTCCTCCAGCACCAGCGCCTTGCGGCGGACGATGACATGCGGGCAGTAGCCGTGGTCACGGTCCATCACCCGGCCCGGCTGGGCGCTGGCGGGCGCCGGCCCCAGCTCGACGGCCTGGTCCTGGGCGGGCGTGTAGAGACCGGCGAAGTACTGCCGCCGCTCGTCGATGAAGTTCACCATCGAGTAGGGCGCCCGGGTGGTCCGGGCGAGCTTGCGGGCGAACTCGTCGAAGGCGGGCAGCGGGGATTCGCCGATCCCCAGGGCCCGCAGCCGGGCGACCCGCGCCGGGGCCTCGTCGTCCTGCGGGGTGAGCAGCAGATGGCGCGTCGGGTCGTAGGAGACGTACGGGACGCGGGAGGCGGGGTGGTTCATGGCAGCTCCGGGGTCGCGGCGAGGGCGGGGGTGAGCAGGTGCTGGACGAGCGAGACCAGGACGTGGGTGGCCGAGCTGCACTGGCGGGCGTCGCAGAGCACGACGGGGATGTCCGGCGAGATGTCCATCGCGGAGCGGACCTCGTCCGGGTCGTAGCGGTAGGAGCCGTCGAACTCGTTGACGGCGACGATGAACTGGATGCCCCGCCGCTCGAAGAAGTCGACGGCGGCGAAGCACTGGTCCAGGCGGCGGGTGTCGGCGAGGATGACCGCGCCGAGCGCGCCGTTGGACAGTTCGTCCCACATGAACCAGAAGCGCTGCTGCCCCGGCGTCCCGAAGAGGTACAGGACGTGTGCCGGCCCGAGCGTGATCCGCCCGAAGTCCATGGCGACGGTGGTGGTGTCCTTGTTCTCGACACCCGCCAGGTCGTCGGTGCCCACACTGATCTGGGTGAGGAGCTCTTCCGTGCTCAGCGGCTCGATCTCGCTCACCGCGCCGACGAAGGTCGTCTTGCCGACCCCGAAGCCCCCCGCGACCAGGATCTTGAGCGCGGTGGGGAAGAGGTCGGTCGAGGGATCCCCCGGTGTCACGGGGTCACAGTCGTTTGCGAAGTCCATTCAGCACCGCCTCCAGCAGGGCTCGGTCGGTACGGGACGCGGGCCCTGCCGAAACGGCCGCGGGGGCCCGCGCGGTGAGCGCCCCGCAGTCGACGAGGTCGGCGAGGAGCACTTTGGTGACCACGGCGGGCAGCCGTATGTGGGCGGCGATCTCGGCGACGGAGACCGGTCCGCAGCACAGCCCCAGCACCTGGGCGTAGTCGGGGCCCTGGCAGGAGACGGGCCGCCGGCCGGTGGCCATCACCATCGTCAGCAGGTCGAAGTGCGCCGTCGGACGGGTCCGGCCGTTGCTGACGGTGTACGGGCGGACCAGCCGGCCCGCCGCGTCGTCGTACCACGGTTCCCCGCCCTGCCGCCGTCGGCGACGCACGGTCATGGTCAACGACCGCCCGCGGGCGTCTGGTGGCGCGCGGGGGTGGACAGATACGGCCGGACGCTCTTGACCAGCATCGACATCTCGTAGCCCAGCACCGCCACATCGGCCTCGCGGCCGGCGAGCACGGCCAGGCACGCGCCCGATCCGGCGGTGGAGACGAACAGGAAGGTGGACTCCAGCTCGACGACCACCTGGAGCACGTCGTCGCCCTCCCCGAAGCGCACACCGGCGCTGCGGGCGAGGGAGTAGAGGCCGGAGGACAGGGCGGCCATGTGGTCGGCGCTGTCGGGATCGAAGCCGTGGGCGGCCTTGACCAGGCCGTCCGAGGACAGCAGCAGCGCGCTCCGGGCGTGCGGGACCCGCTGTACGAGTCCGGTCAGCAGCCAGGACAGATCGGTGTGCTGACCTCCCTGCAGCTGCGAATGCGCCTGCGCACGCACATCACTCACCATGGTTGCGGTCGTCTCCTCGGGGGCGGGCCATCGTGGCGTCGTGGTCACGGTCGTAGAGCAGGTCGTTGCTTGCCGGGCCGCTGAAGTCGCCGCCCTGGGCAGAGGTGGTGCCGTCGCCGCCGGCGGTGTCGCCGGCGTAGATGTCGTCGGCGAGGCTGAAGCCGCGCCGGAAGGCGGCCATCAGGCCGGGGTCGTGCTCGGGCTCCGGGCCCGTACGGGGTGCCGTGGACGGCAGGACGGGGTCGCCGCGCAGCTCGGGGACGAGGTGCGTCTGCTTGCGCCGCCGGGGCAGCCGCGGGCGGGCGCTGTTGTCCACGGCCGGCGGCGCGGGCGGGAGCACCACCGGGCCGGGGTCGGCGGGAGCGGCGTCGGAGGTGTGAGCCTCGGGCAACTGCGTTTCGGGCAACCGGACTTCGGGGGTGTAGACGCCCGAGGCGCGGACCAGCCGGCGACGCGCGGCGCCCGATGCGGCATCGCTGTCCGCGGGCGCGGAGCGCGGGGCCGGGACCGCGGAGGGCTCCGGGAGCGTACGGTCGCCGTAGCCGAGCGGTGCCCGGTCGAGCGCATGGTCCGGAGCGTGGGCGGGGGCGGGAATCGCCACCGTCGGGTGGTCGGACCCCGGGCCGGATTCGTGGTGGTCGTGACGACGCTCCGCGCGGTCGTGGTGCCGGTGGCGGTCGAGATGCCCGTGTCGCTCCGCGGGGTCGTCGACGAAGCCGCCGTCGTACGCCCCGTCACGCTCGCGCGCGGGGTCGGTGTCCGGCGATCCGGCGCGCGGGGCCTCCGCTCCGCCCGCTTCCCCGTCGGCCGACTCCTCGCCGAGCAGCTCCTGGGGCACGATCAGCACCGCCTGTACGCCGCCGTAGATGTTGCTCTGCAACCGGACCACGATGCCGTGCCGCCGGGCGAGCGAGGAGACCACGAAGAGCCCGATCCGCCCGTCGCTCAACAGCTCGGCGACATCGACGTGTTCGGGGTCGGCCAGCAGGGCGTTCATCCGGTTCTGCTCGTCCGCCGACATGCCCAGGCCGCGGTCCTCGACCTCGACGGCGAGACCGGCGGTGACGAGCTGGGCGCGCAGCAGGACCGGGGTCTGCGGGGCGGAGTAGATCGAGGCGTTCTCGACGAGTTCGGCGAGCAGGTGGATGACGTCGGCGACGGCGTGCCCGCGCAGGGTGCCCTCGATCGGCGGCACCAGCTTGATCCTCGGGTACTGCTCGACCTCGGCGATCGAGGAGCGCAGCACCTCGGTCATGGACACCGGACGGCTCCACTGGCGGCGGGAGATGGCGCCGCCGAGCACGGCGAGGTTCTCCGCGTGCCGGCGGATCCGGGTGGCCAGGTGGTCGACGTGGAACAGACCCTTGAGCAGGTCCGGGTCCTCGACCTGGTTCTCCAGCTCGTCCAGCAGCTCGATCTCGCGGTGCACCAGGGACTGCAGACGGCGGGCGAGGTTCACGAAGACCTCGACCTTCTGCTCGCTGCCGCTGGCGTTGCTGCGGGCGATGGCGACCGCGTCGATGACCGCGGACTCGGCGGCCCGGCCCGCGGCGGCCACCTCGTGGGCGAGCAGGTCGAGGGTGTCACCGACGGGGACGACGCCCTGTTCGGGCTCGCGGCGCTGGATCCACTCGCCCTGCCGCACCCGGTCCAGCAGGTCGTACAGGTCGGACTGGCTGCGGGCGCAGACCTGGCGCAGCCGGGCGTAGCGGGCGACGGCGGCGCGGGCCTCGGCGTGGGCCGCGGCGCTCGCGGTGAGCACGATGACGCAGATCAGGGCGAGGCCACCGCACAGCACCACCCACTCGCGACCGGTGAGCCGGGCGCCGCCGGCCTGCACGACGAAGGCGGCGACGGCCGTGCAGATGACGGCGACGAGGAGACAGGGGACGGCGGCGAGCCTGACCAGGCGGGCCCGTATCGCCGAGTCGGCCGCCGACTCGGGGAACGAGGCCCGGCCGTGTCGTCCGCCCTCACGCTCCCGCCGCCGGGTGGAAGGGGGGACGGCGGCGACCCCCGGGGAACCCTGGAGCCCCGGGGATCTCTGAGCCTCCTGAGAGGTCTGGGTCCCCTGGGGGAATGCGGTAGGCATCGGCGCCCTCCGGATCGGCCGTTGGCAGTTCGCGGAGCACGCACGCTAGTTGTTGCACAGGTGGTGTTCGGACCCACTTCGGGGTTTCGCTACCCCTCGCCACCTCCCTGAGAGGGCGCCGTCCGCACGCCAGTGCGAACCGATCCGAACTCGCGTTCATGGAGAGCGAGTTGGGGGCGTACGAGGGGCCGTTGCCCGACCGTCACGGACGGCGCTCGCGGGCATGTCGCGGCGCTGGGACCCGCCCGGCCGCCCCTGCGCGAGCGCGGCGTGCCAACGGCGCACCACCACGGCTCGCCACCGCCCGGGCGCACGCCCGCCGGGACGCTCGGCGGAAGCCGCGGCGGTGGGTCGCACTGCGTCCGATGCGACCGCACGAGGGCCCGCCGGAGGCCGTCGTCCCGCGCGCCCTCAGCGGTCCGCGACGAGGTCCACGTCGGTCGGGGAGACCGCCGGCGGCCAGGCGGGCCAGCCCTGGGCGGGCGGCACGGCGATCGCCCGCCACCACGGGTAGACGGCCGGGAGGTCGGCGGGCTCGAACGGTTCGCCCGGCCGCGGGTGGGCGCTGGTGACCCCGGCCTTCCGGGCGGCGGTCAGGGTCCACTCGGCGGGCTCCGCCCACGGGTGCGGGGCGAGGTTGAACGTGCCCCAGTGGATCGGCAGCAGCACCCCGCCGCCCTTGGTGCCCTGGAGGTCGAGGTGGGACCGGACCCCCTGCTCGGGGTCCATGTGGATGTCCGGCCAGAAGTCGCTGTACGCGCCGATCTGGATCATCGTCGCGTCGAACGGGCCGTGTGCCGCGCCGATCTCCGCGAAGCCGGAGAAGTAGCCGGTGTCGCCGCTGTGGAAGATCCGGTGCTCGGGTCCCGCGACGACCCAGGAGGCCCACAGGGTGTGCTGCGGGCCGCGCAGGCCGCGGCCGCAGAAGTGCTGTGCGGGGGTGGCGGTGAGCGTCAGGCCGCCGACGCGGGTGGACTCGTGCCAGTCGAGCTCGGTGATCCGCTCCGCGGGCACGCCCCAGAACTCCAGGTCGGCCCCGACGCCGAGCGGCACGACGAAGGCCGCGCCGGTGCCGGTCAGGCTCTGGACCGTCGCCATGTCGAGGTGGTCGTAGTGGTCGTGCGAGATCACCACGACATCGACCGGCTCCAGCTCGTCCAGCGCGATGGGGACCGGGTGCATCCGCTTGGGCCCGGCCCAGGTGAACGGCGAGCAGCGCTCGCCCCAGACCGGGTCGAAGAGCACCCGCTGCCCGTCTATCTCGGCCAGTACGCTCGAATGCCCCATCCAGGTGATCCGCAGCCCCGAGGCGGGCGGCCCGGCGTCCTCCGCGGCGGTCGGACGGTACACCGGAATGGGGCCGACCGGCGCGCGGCGCAGCCGGCCCTCCCGGCTCAGCTGGGTGCGCATCATCGGCAGCGCGGAGCCGTGGAGCAGCTGCCTGGTCTCCGTCGGATTGCGGAACTGGCCGTCCACGAACTGCGGCGACCTGCGCATCCTGGCCAGCCGCTCCCCGGTGGGCACGGCGCCGAAGGCCGCGGGCCGCAGCGCGGAGAGTCGAGTGCGACGGGGTCTGGAACCGGTCACGGTACCTCCATGGTCGGGGCAGTCGCGAAGTGAACGGGCCGCATGGGCGGCGGGTTCCGGTACGCCGCGCCACACGGCGCCGCCGTACGGTTTCCGCACCACGACACCCGGACACTCCACACCATCACCCGCAGACACAAACGGCGCGACCGGCCGCGGCATTCCGGAGTAAGGGTGTGACCCTTGCCGCGCGCTGCCGCAGACTCCGCCCGGCCCGGCAACCCGGACGCGTCCATCGGGGCGGGGCCGGCCACGGGACGAGCAGCCCTCGCGGACGGTCCGGCGCGGCATGCGCCCGGTGTCCCGTCCCCCGGGCGGACGGCAGCCGGCGGAGCGCGGCCGCCGCCGGATCCGGGCGGGCTCACCCCCCTTCGACGGCGGGCGGGCCGGGCAGGCCGGGGCGGCGGGGCAGGAAGACGGTGCGCAGGACGACGCGCGGGGCTAGGAGGCGGGCGGGCGGCGCGGTGAGGCAGAAGACGTCCCGGAAGGCCGCCCCGACGACGGGGTCGATGGCGGCACGGGCGGCGAGCCGGTCGAGGTACCAGGTGGCCAGCCGCTCCCCCGGGCCCGCTTTGGTGTCGGCGGGGCCCGCGTAGGGGCGGTCCGAGCCGACCGCGGCGAGCCAGGCGGGTTCCACGGAGCGGGCGATTGCCCGCTGCGCCTCGGCGGTGGCCCCCGGGCGCAGCCCGCCGTCGGCGAGCGTGGTGCGCACCGCCAGCGCGCCGAGTGCGGCCACCGACATGCCCTGGCCGTACACGGGGTTGAAGGTGCAACCGGCGTCCCCCAGGACGAGGAACCCCTCGGGGAGGGCACCGGGCCGCTCGTAGTGCCGGCGGCGGTTGCAGGTGTCGCGGAAGCCGTGCACCGGCGAGAGCGGTTCGGCCCGGGCGAGCAGTTCATGGACGTACGGGTCGCCGATGGTGGCGGTGAAGGCGGTGAACTCCGCCGCGTCCGTCGGCGGGTGGTGCCCGCGCACTCCGGACAGCGTCAGCAGCCACTTGCCGTCCTCGACCGGCACATATGCGGCGCCGCGCGGGCACTCCGGCCAGCCGGGCACGTTGACGCCCGCGTCGGGCGCGGTGGCCGGGTCCTTGGGGCGGTACATCCGGGTGGCGTAGGCCAGTCCCGCGTCCACGGTCTCCTCCTGCGGGGCGGCCCGGCCCAGTGCGGAGAACCACTGGGGGGTGCGGGAGCCCCGGCCGGAAGCGTCCACCACGAGCCCGGCCGGCAGCACCCGCTCGGCCCGCCCGCCCGGATCGCCGTCCCGTGGGCGGACCCGTACCCCGGTCACCCGGCCGGCCTCCCCGGTCAGCCCGACGGCCTCGGTCGCCTCCAGGACCTCCACCCTGGTGGCCGAGGCGGCGGCGGCCCGCAGCGCCTGCTCCCTGACCACCGCGTCCAGCACCGGACGGGTGACGCTCAGCGTGCGGTGCCGGCGTTCGTCGAAGCGGCGCTGCCAGCCCGTGGGGGTGCGGGTGAGCAGATCGCGCGGCAGATACAGGCTGCGTGCGCCCGCCTCGCGGAGCGCGGCGACCGTGCCGGGCAGCAGCTCCTCCAGGGCGCGCTCGCCGCCGCTGAGGAGGATGTGCAGGTGGCGGGCCTGCGGGACGCCCTTGCGGAACGCGGGCTCCTGCGGGTAGCGGTCGCGCTCGACGACGGTGATCGCGTCGACCTGGCCGAGCAGGGCGGTGACGGCCAGCATCCCGGCCAGCCCGCCGCCGATGACGATCGCGGTGTGCCCGCCATCGGAGTGCTCTGCCACGTGCCCCTCGCTCCCCCGCCGGCCCGCCCGGCCGCCGACGATCCGTCCGTGCCCGTCCCGGTCCCGCCCGCCGTCCCGGGATCCGTACGCCGTGCCCCGGTTCGCGCTCACCGGCTCCGGGACCTGATCACTGGCGGCCCTCAGGCTTCAGTGCCCGCGCCGCCCCTGTCAACGGCCCTTTCCGCCAACCGGGGCGCTGGGGACATCCCGGCAGTCCCGCGGGCCGCGGCTCCCCGCCCGCTCCTCACCGGCCACGGATCACCGGTGCGGCTTCTTGCGGTCCCTTTGCTCCCTCGCGTCACCGGAGTCCCTGACATCCCGTGATGAGCCGGGCGTGCGTCTAGACTCCCGGCAGCGGACGCTCGTCGTCCGCAAACGGTTCCACCAGCAAGGGATTCGTCTCACCAGCAAGGGATTCAGGGACGCTTGTGACATTCCAGCAGGTTTCTGAGCCGTATGACGCCTACGACGTACTCGTCGTCGGCGGGTCGGGCGTGGACACCATCGTGTCGGTCGGCGCGCTGCCCGTACCGCTCGCCGACTCCTACGCGGTCCCGCCCGTCCGGGAAGGGGCGGGGCACACCGGCACCGGCGTCGCGCTCGGCTGCGCGGCGCTCGGGCTCACCACGGGATTCGTGGACTTCCTCGGCGACGACCATCCGGGCAGCCTGGTCCGTGAGCGGCTGGCCGGTACCGGCGTCGACTTCCGGCCGCTGATCTCGCCGCACGGCACCCGGCGGGCCGTCAACCTCGTGGCAGCCGACGGCCGTCGGATGTCGTTCTACGACGGCCGTGACCCGCTCGATCTGCGGATGCCGCCCGAGCACTACCTCCCGCCGCTGCGCCGCGCCCGCCACGTCCATCTGTCGATCATGCACTTCGCCCGTTTCCTCTACGACGACATCGAGGCCCTGGGCATCCCCGTCTCCACGGATCTGCACGACTGGGACGGGTTGACGGACCATCACCGGGAGTTCGCGCTCCGGTCGGACCTGGTGTTCCTCAGCACGGCCGGGGCGGGCGAGCGGATCGGCTCCGTCATGCGGGAGATCCTGCACGAGGGACGCGCCCAGGCGGTGATCGCGACGGCCGGGGCGGGCGGCGCCTACCTCCTCACCACCGAGGACCGCACCCCGCGCCTGGTGCCGCCCGCGGTTCCGCCCGGCCCCGTCGTGGACAGCAACGGTGCCGGCGACGCCTTCACCTGCGGGTTCCTCTACGGCCGGCTGGCGGGCCGGGATCTCGACGAGTGCGCGCGCCTGGGCGCCGTGGCGGGGGCGTACGCCTGCACCTCGCCGGGCACCCACACCCGCCTCGCCGGACCGGAGGACCTGGGTGCGGCCCGCACCGCGCCGCCACCGGCCGGCGCCACCGCTCCGCCCGCCGAGGGCCCGCGGCCCGCGGGTCCACCGGACGCCCGGGTCTCCCCCGCGGGCGCGTAGGTCCGCCCGGCCGGGTCCACGGGGGGGGCCCGGCCGGTCAGTTCTTGCGGCCGACCCCGCCGTAGAAAATGGTGTTGTTGAGCTCCTGGGCCCCGGGCACCGCGCCGTCCGGACGCCACAGCGGCACCCGGACCACTCCCGGCTCCAGCAGGGCGAACGGACCGAAGAGCGGCTCGATCCCGGCCTTCGACCGCAGGTTGAGGGAAGCGGTGGCGCTCTTGTAGACGTTCACGACGCCGTCGCGCGCCTGCACGTCGGTGCGGCCCTCCGCATAGGCCTCGTAGGGCTCACCGGTCGCATGCGACAGCACGAGATGGCTGCCCGCGGGGAGTGCCTCGGCCAGGGTGGCGATGAGGCCGGCGGGGTCCTCGTCGTCGCGGACGAAGTGGAGGACGGCGACCAGCAGCAGCGCCACCGGCCGGTCGAAGTCGATCAGTTCCCGGACGGTGGGGTGGTCCAGCAGCGCCTTGGGGTCGCGGACGTCGCCGAGCACGAATCCGGTGTGTTCGGTGTTGGTCAGCCGGGCCCCGGCGTGGGTGGCGACGATCGGGTCGTTGTCGACGTACACGACCCGGGTGTCGGGAGCGGTCTCCCGCGCCACCTCATGGGTGTTGGGCGAGGTGGGGATGCCGGTGCCGATGTCGATGATCTGGCGGATGCCGCCCGCGGTCAGTGCGCGCACCGCCCGCCGCATGAAGGCCCGGTTGGCGCGGGCGCTCAGCCGGACCTGGGGGTGGACCTCGATGACGCGTTCCGCGGCCACCCGGTCGACCTCGTAGTTGTCCCAGCCGCCGAGGTAGTAGTCGTACATCCGGGCCGGGTGCGGCCGGCTGGTGTCGATCTCCTCGGCCGCGAAGCCCGAGGGCTCCGGGCCCTGGACGTACGGTCCGATCCCCGGGACCGTGCCGTCCGGCGTGTCCTCGGACGTGCCCTGCTCGCTCATGCCGTCCTCCGCTCGGTGCGCCGGCCCGGGGCCGCGGCGAGCAGGAAGTCGGCGTGGCCGGCCTTCGCGCCCTCGATGAAGCTCACCATCTCGTGGTGGGTGTAGATCAGCGCGGGGCCGTCCGGGTCGGTCGACTGGCGCAGCGCGATCCGGCCGTCGCCCAGCCGCATGGCCTCGACGCACTCCCCGCCGTTTCCGCCGCTCCACGGCTTGTGCCAGCCCTCAGTGCCCAGTTCCTTGGCGGGCATGCCGTTGTAGATGCGTATGCGATCCATGGTTCAGATCTCCTTGCGAAAGCCACCCAGAATGGCCTCGGTGGTGTGTGCCGGCGCGGCCTGCGCACACATCCGGTCCAGGGCCTCCAGGAACTGCGAGACGTCGTTGCGCTGGTCGAAGTACACGGCTCCGACGAGGCTTTCCGCGTAGGCGATGTCCGGGAGCTCCGGAATCGGGAAGCGGAAAATGTGGAAGGGGCCGTACATGGCGGGGTGCGGGCCCGCGGCGAAGGGCATGACCTGCAGCCGGACGTTCGGCAGTGCGGTGGCCTCCATCAGCCGGGTGACCTGGTCGCGCATCACCTTTGCCCCGCCGATCGGCCGCCGCAGCACGGTCTCGTCCATGACCACCCACAGCATCGGCGCGTGGTCACGGGTCAGGAGCGACTGCCGCTCCATGCGCAGGGCGACGATGCGGTCGATGTCCGCCGCGGAGGCGTGCGGCATGCCCGCCCGCAGGACGGCGGCGGCGTAGTCCTCGGTCTGCAACAGCCCGGGGACGTAGTGCGGTTGGTAGGCCCGGATCAGGTTGGCTTCGCTCTCCAGGCTGACGAAGGCGCTGAACCACTCGGGAAGGACGTCCCGGAAGCGGTGCCACCAGCCGGGTTTGTTGGCCTCGCGTGCGAGGGAGAGAAAGCCCTCGATCTCCTCCTCGTCGGTGACGCCGTAGGTCGCCAGCAGCTTCTCGACGTAGGGGAGTTTGAGGCCGACCTCGGCCTTTTCCATGCGTCGTATCGTGGCGTGGGTCACGTCGAGGGCCGCCGCGGCCCGTTCGAAGGAGAGTCCCGCCTTCTCGCGCAGGTCCTGCAGTCGCTTGCCGAGCACCACCCGCAGGACGGTCGGCGCACCTGCCGACCGTGGGTCCGCCACGTCCGATCGCCTCCAACTGACTTCAGTGTTCAGCAGTGTGTCATGCCGTCAGCAGCACGAACAGACTGCTCCTTACGATTCTGCAAATTGCAGAGTGATCCTTGCCATCGGTGACCGGCATCGCACATAGTTACGGCGTGGCTTCCTCCAACAACGCTCCCTCGTTAGGGCGCTGTGGCGGCTTCGTCGCCCAGTACCCGCAGGACGCGTTCCACTTGCCCGCGCGACGCACGTCCGTTCCCGAGGCGCGCAGACGCGCCAGTGCGCTGCTGCACGAGTGGGGCGCGGCCCAACACGTCCGCGACGACGTGGAGTTGGTGGTTTCCGAGCTGTTCACCAACGCGGTCCGGCACACCGACAGCGAGAAGGTGGGCTGTGAACTCTCCCTCCTCGGGGCGCACATACGCATAGAGATCACGGATCAGGGCGGCCCGGAGGACTCGGCGCCGCACGTCCAGCCCGGCAGCGTGGACAAGGAGTGCGGACGCGGGCTGTTCCTCGTCGGCGCGCTGTCCGAGAGCTGGGGCTCGCGGCCCGCCGACAGCGGTCGGGGCCGGGTCGTCTGGGCGGACCTGCCGTACTCCTCCCTCGCACGCTGAGGCCCCGCGCCGCTCCGGCGGACACGGGGCCTCCGTCATGCCCGGGGCCGCCGGCGGGCCCCGGCCGCTCTACAGCGGCAGCAGATCGGGCCGCTTGGGCTCGACGTGATCTCCGGAGGACTCGCCCCGCAGCCGGCGCCCGATCCACGGGACGAGGTGCTCCCGCGCCCAGTGGATGTTGTCCCGCCGCGCCTCGGCGGCCGAGCGCCCCGCCTCCGGCGGCCACGGCTGGTCCGGCTCGGCCGGCACCCGCAGCCCCAGCACCTGCCCCGCGCGCAGCGCCACCCGGGTGTGGCCGTCGGCGGACAGATGCAGCCGGTCGGCGCTCCAGGCCCGCCGGTCCTGCACCGACGTGAGCGACCACAGGTCCAGGACCGGGCAGTCGTGCCGGTCCGCGATGGCCCGGACATGCGCCGTGTACGTGGCGATCTTGCCGCGCAGATGCTTGAGGACGGGGATGCCGCGGGTGTCGAAGCCGGTGCAGAGCAGGACCGTGCCGACCTCCTGCCGCAGATCGGCGACCGCCGCCCCGTAGCGCTGCGCGACCGCGTCCGGGTCCGAGCCGGGCCGCAGGATGTCGTTGCCGCCGGCGCAGAACGTCACCAGGGCGGGGGCGAGCTCCTTCGCCCGGGGCACCTGCTCCTCGACGATCTGGTCCAGGAGCCGCCCCCTGACCGCGAGGTTCGCGTAGCGGAAGTCCCCCTCGTCCCGCTGGTCCGACAGGAGGACCGCCAGGCGGTCCGCCCAACCGATGTACGCCCCGTCAGGGCCGGGATCCCCGACCCCCTCTGTGAAGCTGTCCCCGACGGCTGCGTACGACTCGATGGCGCCCTGGGCGCCGTTGCTGAAGTACTTCGAATCGTCTGCCACGTCAGGACATCCTTCACCTCGTGAAGTGACCTACGCCACCGTAACCAGGGGTTGACGAGGGGTGATTAATGCCACCAGGTCAAATTCTTGTCAAGTTGGAATAAAGATCGATCACGCCCTCCGGCGCTCCCGCGCGCCCCGGCGCCACGGTGATGACCTGATTTCCTGTTGCATCAATGTCGTATCGTCGGAGGTGCCCGCCTCGCCGACGAGCGGCGTCGGCGACCGAACCCGAGGAGCGCGCGTGACGCAGCAGACGCCGCAGGTCCCACAGGCCAAGCCCGAGCTCACGGAGGTCCGCAACTTCCGCGATGTGGGGGGTCTGCCGACGGTGGACGGGCGTCGCGTACGGGAGGGCAGGCTGTTCCGCAGCGGGCACCTCGCCCACGCGACCGAGGCGGACGCCGCGTTCCTGGCCGGCCTCGGGCTGCACACCATCTTCGACTTCCGCAACGCCTCGGACATCAAGCTGGAGGGCCCCGACGTCGCCCTGCCCGGCGTGCGCAATGTGAACATCCCGCTCACCGACCCGGCCGACGGTGCGGAGTTCTGGACGATGGTGCGCGAGGGCGAGCTGGAGCAGCTGCGTTCCGCGCTCGGCGACGGCAAGGCCGCGGCCCGGATGGCCAAGACCTACCGCCACATCATCACCACCCGCACCGAGGACCACAGCAGGGTGCTGCATGCGCTGGCCGACGACAGTGTCCCCGCCCTGATGCACTGTGCGGCCGGCAAGGACCGCGCGGGCCTGTCCGTCGCCGTGACCCTGCTGGCGGTCGGGGTGGAGCGGGACGCCATCGAGGCGGACTACCTCAAGTCCAACGACCCCCACCAGCGCTACAAGATCCGCCGCTCCGACAACTCCGCGGTCGGGATGTCGCAGGAGGTCATGGAGCTGCTCTCGCCGCTGTTCGGGGCGCACACCGACTACCTCGCGGCCGCCTACGACGCGATCGAGCGCACCTGGGGCTCGACGGAGACGTACCTCGCCGACGGCCTGAAGCTGACGCCCGCCACCCGCGAACGCCTGCGCGACCGGCTGCTGACGGACTGACCACCGCCGCACCCGCGGACGGCGGCGCACCCGCACCACGGCCGGACACCGGCCGTGGCCGGCCCGGTGCCCCGCGCCCCACCGTCCTCCGTGCCCAGCGGGCCGTCCTGTCGTGGACGGCCCGCGCCGTTCCCGCGGCAGGCGCCGCCTCCCCCACCGGTGTGGTCAGCGGTGGGCGACCGCCTGTTTGACCAGCGTCCGCCCGAAGTCCCAGATGAGCCCGCCGCCTTGGTGGGCGTCGTCCATGACGGCCGTGAAGGCCTCGACGAAGCGGTCCACGTCCGGTTCGCCGATGATCAGCGGTGGGATCAGCTTGATGACTTCGAGATGGTCGCCGGAGACCTGGGTCAGGATGCGGTGGCGCTGCAGCAACGGCACCACGACCATCTGCGCGAACAGCCCCTTGCGGGCCGCCTGCAGCATCGTCCAGCGGCTGCGCAGACCGAGCGACGTCGGGCGGCCGAACTCGATGCCGATCATCAGGCCGCGGCCGCGTACGTCGTGCAGCAGCTCGTACCTGTCGACCAGCGCGGCGAGCCGGGAGCGCAGCAGGTCGCCGGTGTGCCGGGCGTGGGCGACGATCTCCTCGTCCTCCATCACCGCGAGCACCGCCAGGCCGGCCGCCATCGCCTGGGCGTTGGCGCCGAAGCTGGCGGAGTGCACCAGCACCCGGTCCATGGACGAGTAGACCTTCTTGAAGATCCAGTCCTTGCCGAGGGTCGCCCCGACGGGGACATAGCCGCCGGACAGCGCCTTCGCCACGCACACCAGGTCCGGTTCGACGCCGTTCTCGTGCTGGTAGGCGAAGAAGTCGCCGGTGCGGCCGAGGCCGGTCTGCACCTCGTCGGCGATCAGCAGGGCCTTGTGCCGGTGCAGCAGTTCCTGTGCGGCGCGCAGGAATCCGGGCGGGGCGGGGTGGACGCCCTTGCCCTGGATCGGTTCGACCACGAACCCCGCCACGTCGCCGCGCTTCAGCTCCCGCTCCAGGGCGTCCAGATCACCCATCGCGACGGCGGTGTCCGGCAGCAGCGGGGCGAAGCCGTCCCGGAAGCCGGCCTCGCCGTTGACGGAGAGCGAGCCGGTGGTGAGGCCGTGGAAGGCATGGGTGCAGTAGAGGACGCGGGGCCTGCCGGTGGCGTAGCGGGCGAACTTCAGGGCGGTCTCGACGGCTTCGGTGCCGCTGTTGCCGAAGAAGACCCGGTCGAGGTGGGGCGCGCAGGACAGCAGCTTCTCGGCGAGCAGGCCCGGCAGCGGCTGGCAGTCGAAGCGGGTGAGGTCGGCGAGCTGGGCGTCCAGGACGTCGTGCAGGGCCTTGCGGACGACGGGGTGGTGCCGGCCCAGGCCCATCACCCCGAACCCGGCGAGCATGTCCAGGTAGTCCTGGCCGTCGGCGTCCCAGAAGTGGGCTCCCTCGGCCCGCTCGTAGACCTTGTCGAAGCCGAGGGTGTGCAGCATGCGCGGGAGCTGGTGGTTGAGATGGCGGGTGTGCAGGTCGTAGCGTTCGCCGCCGCGCTCGGCGAGCAGTGCGGTCAGGTCGAATCCGGTCACGCGTCGCTCTCCTTACGGGCCGGCGCGGTGCCGGCCCGGACGGCGGTCACCCGCGGTTGCCCGCGACGGTCTCCCTGGCCGCCCTGAGGGACTCCTTCAGCGACCCCATGGTGGCGAGGACGGCGGTCGGCTCGTAGCCGCAGTGCGCCATGCAGTTGGCGCAGCGCGGGTCCTTGCCCCTGCCGTACTTGTCCCAGTCGGTGTCCTCGATGAGCTCCCGGTAGGTGGGGACGTACCCGTCGCTCATGAGGTAGCAGGGGCGCTGCCAACCGAACAGCGAGTAGTTGGGGATCGCCCACGCCGTGCACGGGAAGTCCGCCTTGCCCTCCAGGAAGTCCAGGAAGAGCGGGCTGTGGTTGAGCCGCCAGCGGCGCCGGTTGCCGCCGGCGAAGGCCTTCTTGAACAGCTCGCGGGTCTGCTCCACGCCGAGGAAGTGTTCCTGGTCGGGGGCCTTCTCGTAGGCGTAGGCGGGGGACAGCATCATCTCGTCGACCTGGAGGTCGTCGTTGAGGAAGTTGAGGACCTCGATGATGGTCTGCGGGGTGTCGGTGTTGAAGAAGGTGGAGTTGGTGGTGACCCGGAATCCGCGCCGCTTGGCCTCCTTGATGGCCGCCACCGCCTCGTCGAAGACGCCTTCCTTCGCGACGGATTCGTCGTGCCGCTCGCGCATGCCGTCGATGTGCACGGCGAAGGCGAAATACCGTGAGGGCGTGAATTTCTCCAGCTTCTTGCGCAGCAGCATCGCGTTGGTGCACAGGAAGACATATTTCCGCTTGGCCACCAACTGCCGTACGATCTCGTCGATCTGAGGGTGCATCAACGGTTCGCCGCCGGCGATGGAGACCATCGGGGCACCCGACTCCAGCACCGCGCCGACCGCCTGTGCCACCGGCATCCGCTGCTTGAGCACGCCCGCCGGATGCTGGATCTTCCCGCAGCCCTCACATTTCAGATTGCATGCGAAGAGCGGCTCCAGCTCGACGATGAGCGGGAACTTCTCGCGCCGGCGGATCATCTTCTGTTCAAAAAGATAGGTTCCGACCCGGATGGACTGACGGAGCGGCATGGCCATCTGGCTCACCTCCAGGGGAGCAGCAAAGAACGGTGCCATTCGTAGAAAACGGGGAGTACGGAGCGCAGCACTCGGAAGGCTGATATTCCACCGCGTACGGTGCCGATGCGTACGAGTTCATGTTCTGGAGCGTCCACGACCACCCGGACGGCCGCAACCGGACGGCTGCCGGCGCGCCGGGCGGCCCGGAGGGTCGCCGCGGATTCCATGTCCACCGCGACCGCTCCGGCGGCATGCAGCGCGGCCCGCTCCGCGCCGCGTACGACGTGGTCGGAGCCGCGCAGCAGCCCGGTGTGCACGGTCAGGCCGCGCTGCCGCAGGGCCCGCAGCAGCGGGCCGTTGTCGTGGCAGAGCGTCTCCGGAGCGTCCGCGTGGTGATCGCGGGTGGCCTCGGCGACGACCACGTCCCCGGGGCGCATCCCGGGGGCGAGGCCGGCGCAGAAGCCGCTGGCGACGACGGGGGAACGCTCGGTGACCGAGCCCGCACCGAGAGCTGCCCCGACGGCGCGTTCGGCCGCTTGCGGGCCCATGCCGGTACGGAGCGTGACGATCCGCGGGCCGGCCCCGCCCGCCGCTCCCGCGCGCTCGCCGCGGCGCAGCGCGAACCGCTCGATGCCCAGCGCACAGGCGACGAGCAGGGGCGGCTCCGCGTCCACGGGAGGCCGGCCCGGCATCAGGAACCCACCGGCGCGCCGGCCGGTCCCCCGCCCAGATAGCGGCCCAGGGCGGTCAGCGGGAAGACCTGGCGGTAGAGGTGGTAGTTGATGGAGAAGTCCCAGGGGAAGCCGGTGCCGGTGAAGTACGGCTCGTCCCAGGTCCCGTCCTCGCGCTGGGTGGCGGTCAGCCAGCGCACTCCGCGCCGTACCGCCTCGCCGTCCCGTTCCCCGACCGCGAGCAGCGCCATCAGCGCCCATGCGGTCTGCGAGGCGGTGGAGGCGCCGCGCCCGGCCCACTTCTCCTTGTCCTGGTAGGAGCGCTGGTCCTCGCCCCAGCCGCCGTCGTCGTTCTGCACCTGCTCCAGCCAGCGCACCGCCCGGCGCACCGCGGGGTGCGAGGCGGGGATGCCGGCCGCGGCGAGCGCCGGGAGCACCGAGCCGGTGCCGTAGACGTAGTTGGTGCCCCAGCGGCCGAACCAGGCCCCGCTGGGCTCCTGTTCGGCCAGCAGCCAGGCGATGCCGCGGCGGGTGCGCGGGTCGTGGGCGCGGCCGACGTCCGCGAGCATCTCGACGACATGGGCGGTGACATCGGCCGACGGCGGGTCGATGACCTCACCGAAGTCGCAGAACGGGAGCCGGTTGGGGAACGGGCTGGTGTTGTCGACGTCGAAGGCGCCCCAGCCGCCGTCCTTGGACTGCATCCCGACGTTCCAGCGCACCGCGCGGTCCACCGCCGCCTCGACGCGCTGGGGATCGGGGTGCCGGACACGGCGCAGCGCGAGCACCACCTCGGCGGTGTCGTCGATGTCCGGGTAGTTGTCGTTCTCGAACTCGAACGCCCATCCCCCCGAGGGGAGTTGGGGTCGCTTGACGCTCCAGTCGCCGGGCCGGCGGATCTGCTCGGCGAGCATCCAGTCGACGGCCTTGACCAGCTGCGGGTGGTCGGCGGGCACTCCGGCGTCGGCGAGGGCGATGGTGGCCAGGCAGGTGTCCCAGACCGGGGACTGGCAGGCCTCGATCATCCGGGTGGGGCCGCCTCCCGGGCCGCCGGGCCCGGGGGGACCGTCCTCGCGCCATACGGCGAAGCGGTCGAGGGAGGCCAGGCCGTTGCGCAGCACGGGGTGGTCGAGGTCGTAGCCGAGGAGGTGCAGGGCGATGACGGAGTAGACCGCGGGAGGCTGGATGCCGCCCCAGCAGCCGTCGTTCTCCTGGCGCTCGATGATCCAGCGGGCGGCGGAGCGCATCGCTGCGCGGCGCAGCTTGCGCAGGGCGACCTTGTGGTAGAGGTGCAGCGCCTTGTCCAGGCGCTGGAAGAGCCCGTCCCAGCTGGTGACGGGGGCGGGCGGCCGCGGCGGGTTGGGCCGGCGCGGATCGGTGTGCAGCTCGTCGAGGCCGAACGGCGCCGGGCGCACCGGGCGTTTCGCCGAGACGATGGTCAGCGGCACGATGGTCTGCCGCGCCCAGCACCCGAAGTCATAGATGTTGAGCGGGAACCACTTGGGGAAGTACAGCAGTTCCGGGGGGAGTTCGGGCAGGTCGTCCCACTTCCACCAGCCGAAGAGGGCCAGCCAGATGCGGGTGAAGACGCGGGCCGCCGCGATCCCGCCCTGCTCGCGGACCCATGCGGAGGCCCTGGCCAGGTGCGGGGCTTCCGGGTCGTCCCCGGCGAGGCGCAGGGCGACATAGGCCTCGATGGTGGCGGAGAGTTCGCCGGGCCCGCCGTAGAAGGTGGCCCAGGTGCCGTCCGGGCGCTGCTCGCCGCGGAGGTGACGGGCCGTGGCCTCGGTGAGCTTCGGGTCCTGGATGCCCAGGAACTGACGGAGCAGCAGGTCCTCGGCGTCCATCGTGACGTTGGTCTCGAGGTCGCCCTTCCACCATCCGGCGGGGTCCTGGACGGAGAGCAGCTGCTCCGTGGCGCGGGCGGTCGCGCGGCGGGCGGCGTCCACCGTTTCCTGCGCCGCGGCGGTGCGGACGGGTGGCGCCGTTGCGGTGGTCCCAGCGGCGGCATCACTGGCCGAGGGGGCCCGGGGCGGCAGGGCCCCGGTGCTTCCGTCGGTCGTCGCTGTCATGGCTTCCCCTTCTGCAGTGAACTGTGAAAAGCGTGCTCAGGGATTCCGTCGGCCGGCGCCCGGCTGGCGCCGGCCGGCGACTGCGATCTATTCGGTGTCGAGGGTGCTCATCTCTCCCGTACAACGACGAAGTCCGCGAGTGCGACGAGCTGTGCGCGGACCTTTTCCGGCATCTCGATCTCGTTCAGGGCGGCGATGGCGGTGGCGTGCTGGCGGCGCGCCTCCTGGGAGGTCCAGTCCCGGCCGCCGGCCTCCTCGATGAGGGCCGCGCGGGAGGCGAACTCCTCCTCGGTGAAGTCGGCGATCTCGGTCTCGCTCTTCTTCGCGTCGTCGGCGAGGATCCGGGCGAGGCGCTCGGAGGCCGGGCCACCGGCGTCCAGCGCGGCGACGACCGGCAGCGACTTCTTGCGCTGGCGCAGGTCGCTCCAGGGCCGCTTGCCGGTGGCCTCCGGGTCGCCCCAGATACCGAGCACGTCGTCGACGGCCTGGAAGGCGAGGCCGAGGTGGTAGCCGTACCTCTCGAGGGTGTCGGCGGTGCGGTCGTCGGCGCCGCCGAGGACCGCACCGATGGAGACGGCGCAGGCCAGCAGCGCGCCGGTCTTGTTGCCCTCCATCTCCAGGCACTCCTCGACGGTGACCCGCTCGCGGTGCTCGTAGGAGATGTCCTGGGCCTGACCGTCGATCAGTTTGCGGGAGGCCTGGGTGAGGCGGCGGGTGGCCCGGCCGGCGTCGACCGTGCCGAGCTCCAGCAGTATTTCGTTGGCGAGGGCGAACAGCGCGTCACCGACCAGGATGGCCTGCGCGGGACCGTGCACCTTCCAGACGGTGTCGCGGTGCCTGCGCTGCTCGTCGCCGTCCATGAGGTCGTCGTGCAGCAGCGAGAAGTTGTGCACCAGCTCGACGGCGACCGCGCCGGGGATGCCGACCTCGGGAGCCGCGCCGGCCGCCTCGGCCGACAGCAGGGCGAGCGCGGGCCGTACGGCCTTGCCGCTGTCGCCCGTGGTGGGGTGGCCCTCGGCGTCGATCCAGCCGAAGTGGTAGGCGGCCACGGTGTCCATCGGAGGAGCGAGCCGGTCGACGGCGGCACGCAGCACGGGAGTGGCAAGTGTCCGCCCGCGCTCCAGCAGCGCGGTGACGCTCGCGGTGTCGATAGCTGGGGAAGCCGGATTCACGGTTTCTCCTCTGTTTCCGATGCTCGTGCTCGTGGGAGCGCTCGTACTCGTAGTCATGCCGCCTCCTGAGGCAACTGGCCCTGGGGGAAGCCGAGTTCGGTGAGTGCCTCGCGAGCGGCGGCAGTGCCGCTGCGGACAGCGCTTTCCATGGTCGCGGGCCACCCGGTGGCGGTCCACGCACCGGCCAGGAACAGGCCGGGAGCTTGGGTGCGGGCGGCGGGGCGGAGCCTGCCGACGCCCGGGGCGGGCGCAAAGGTCGCGGTGCGCTCGCGGGTGACGAAGAAGTCGTGGATCCTGGCGCCGCGGGCGGCGGGCAGCAGCCGCTCCAGCTCGGGAAGGTAGCGGGCCCGGAGCTTGGCGACCGGGTGGTCGATCTCCTCCAGCGCGGCGGACTGCGACAGGGCGAGGTACTGGCTGCGCTCCTGGCCGGCGAGAGCCCTGAGCCCCGAGGCGTCGGTGCGGTCGAAGACCCACTGGACCGGCGAGCCGACCGCGGCGAAGAAGGGGCGGCGCAGCACCGGGCGGTCGTAGACGACATGGACGTTGAGGATGGGTGCCGTGCCGATGTCCAGCAGCCGGTCCTGGCCGTCCAGCGTCCCGTCGGGCAGCAGGGCGTGCGCCTCGCGCTGCGGTACGGCGAGGACGACGGTGTCCGCGGCGAGCCGCTCGCTGCCGTGCGGGCCGTTCTCGACCGTGACCTGCCAGCCGTCGTCGTCGCGGGTGAGCGCCTGGGCGCGGGTGCGCAGGGCGATGCGGACGCCGGCCTTTTCCAGGGCCGCGCGGGCACGGTCGTCGTGGACGTCACCGAGCGGGACCCGGGACCAGCCGATGTCGGCGGCGCCGGGGGCGGACAGCAGTCCGGTCTTGAAGACCTTGGCGGCCAGGCCCATCGAGGCGTCGCCGGCGCGGGCGTTGAGGGTGGCGATGCCGACCAGGTCCCACAGCGCCTCGACGGCGCGGGCGGACTGACCGTGGCGGCGCAGCCAGCTGCCGAAGTCCAGCCGGTCCAGGGCGGGGTCGGCCGGGTCGAGGCCCTTCAGCGCCAGGGTGGCGCGGACGACGCCGGCGCGTTCGGCGGGCGAGAGGTGCGGGTAGCCGGCCAGGCTCCCGGCGAGGTGCAGCGGCACGGGCAGCGCGGTGCGGCGCAGCCGGCCGAGCCGCATCCGGTCGGCGTCGAGGACGGGCACGTCCATCCGGTCCTGCAGGGGCACCAGGTGCGCGGCGCCGAGTCGCTCCAGCAGCCCGCTGTAGGCGGTGCAGCAGCGCAGGAAGACGTGCTGGCCGTTGTCGACGGACAGCTCGCCGACGCCGGATTCGCGGCGGAAGGAGAAGACCAGCCCGCCGAGCCGGGGCCGGCTTTCGAGGAGGGTGACCCGCAGCCCCGCGTCGGCCAGTGCGAGCGCCGCGGTGGTGCCCGCGAGTCCGCCCCCGACGACGACCGCGGCCGCCGCTCCGGGACGGCCGGACGGCAGCGGGTGCTGCCGGCCGGGCCGCCTGGCTCCCGATGTCATGTGCTCTCCCCCCGTACTGCAGTGAGGGACGCAGCCACCCCCGGGAGGGTTGCCCGCCGCACTGACGCGGGATCACCGCTGTCGTGCGCCGCCCGCCGCATCATCCACGCCTCCGGACGGACTCCCGGCGGCCGATCGCCCGCGCGTCGAGCCCGGACAGCCCGCGCACCGCGACGAAGGCCTTCTCCCGGCCGGGCAGCGAGACCCGGCCGCGCAGCACGGCCTCGGGGTCGGCGGCGATCCGGGTCAGCAGCCGGTGGTAGATGCCGGCCATCGCGGCCACGCAGGCGCCGCTGCGCCGGTCGAGCATCGGCAGCAGCCGGAAGCCCTCGGCGAACAGCGCGCGGGCCCGCTTCACCTCGAAGTGCACCAGGCCGGTGAAGTCCGAGCCGGGCGGCGGCACGGGGCCCTCGAAGCCCGCCGCGCAGCCGAACTTGGCGAGATCCTCGGCGGGGAGGTAGGTGCGGCCGTTGCCGGCGTCCTCGCGAACGTCCCGGAGAATGTTGGTCAGTTGCAGGGCCAGGCCGAGGGTGTCGGCGTACTCGAAGGCGCGCTCGGCGTCCGGCGCGCCCGGTACGGTGCCGAACACGCCCAGCGAGAGCCGGCCGATGGCCCCGGCGACGCAGCGGCAGTAGCCCCGCAGTTCGTCCCAGGTCTCGTAGGTCTCGCCGTGCACGTCCATCAGCACGCCGTCGATCAGCTCGTCGAGACCCTCCAGCGGCAGCGGGAAGCGGCGGGCGGCGTCGGCCAGCGCGACGGCCACCGGGTCGGTGTCGTCCTCGTCGATCCGGCCGTCCTTGATGCGCGTCAGCACCGCCCGGGTGTCCTCCAGGCGGCGTTGCTTGGCGGCGGGCTCCAGGGTGCCGTCGCCGATGTCGTCGACCCGGCGGGAGAAGGCGTAGAGCGCCGACATGGCCTGCCGCTTGTCGGTCGGCAGCAGCCGGATGCCGTAGGCGAAGTTCCGTGCCTGCTGCCCGGTGATGGCCTCGCAGTAGCGGTACGCAGCGAGCACCGGCGCGGACGCGTGTGCGGTTGCCTCCATGGTCCGACTCACCCCTCTCTTCGCAATGTCGCCCCCACCTCGCGCAGCAGGCTGAGCTTGGTCGGCTTGGGCGGTCCAGGGAGTACGTCGTAATCGGCGGCCGCGACCGCCTGGAGTGCAGCGCGTCCGCCGGCCACGAATCCGGCCAGCAGCAGCTTGAGTCTGCCGTGGACGCTACCCACCAGCGGGGTGCCTTCACGCAGCAGCTCACGGGCGCGTTCGGCCTCGAAGGCGATCAGGGCGCGCACCGATGCGCCCCCGCTCGGCGCGGCCAGATCTGCCTCGTCGACACCGAAACGTTTCATGTCCTCGGCCGGGAGGTAGACGCGGTCGCGCCCCAGGTCCTCGGCCACGTCCTGGATGTGTTCGACGATCTGGAGGGCGGTGCAGACCGCGTCGGAGCGGCGGATGCGTTCGGGGCTCGCGGTGCCGGTGAGCGCGAGGACGAGGCGGCCGACGGGGTTGGCGGACAGCTCGCAGTAGGAGGCCAGGTCGCCGTAGGTGCCGTAGCGGCTGACCCGCTGGTCCTGCCGGTTGGCCTCGATGAGGTCGAGGAACGGTTGCGGGGTCAGGGCGCAGCGGCGGACGGTCGGGCCGAGGCGGCGCAGCAGCGGATGCCCGGGGCCGGGGGCGCGGTCGCTGAACACGCGGTGCAGGTCGGCTTCGAGGGCGTCCAGCAGCGCGGGGCGGTCGTCGTACTGTGCGCGGTCGAGCCCGAGGAGGACGGCGTCGCCGCCGCCGGGGGCCAGGTCGCCGTCACCGATGTCGTCGACGAGCCGGGCGAAGCCGTAGACGGCCATCAGGTCGGTGCGCCAGGCGCGGGGCAGGAAGAACGGCGCGACGGGGAAGTTCTCGTGTGCGGCCTGTTCGAGCACGGTGCGCGTCTGCTCCCGCCCGTCGCCCGCCGCCCCCCACCGGGGGAAGGCGCGACGCGCCTGCTCGTTGTCTCGGCTCACCGGGGGCTGCCCGGCGCATTTCGGTGCCGGAGCGAACCAGTAGCCATTGCCGTCACGTCTCCCGTTCTACACCGCCAAGCTAAAACATCCCATTTCGGACACGCCGCAGCGGGCGCCGCGCCCGATCGAGCCCACATCGCCCGCTCGGGTGAGCGTTGCCCGAGATGTGCCACTTGTGCTGTTCGGTACCCGTACAGCTTACGCCGTACATCTCACCCGCGTCCGAGGGGGTACCGAAGCCCGGGGCAACCATCCCGCCAACATCCTTTACGCCCGAACTCGTCCCGGCGTCAATGGAGTTGACCTCTCCCTCACGCTCGAAGGCCTCCGCGAGGCGGACTCACGGAGGCCTTCGGGTGCGGTACGGGCTATTTGCCCGTCTCCTTCTCGTACGCCTTGATGACCTCGTCCGTCGGACCGTCCATCAGCAGCTCGCCGCGCTCCAGCCACAGGACCCGGTCACAGGTGTCGCGGATGGACTTGTTGTTGTGGCTGACGAGGAAGACCGTGCCGGCCTCCTTGCGCAGCTCGCGGATGCGGGCCTCGGAGCGCTTCTGGAAGCTGCGGTCGCCGGTGGCCAGCGCCTCGTCGATCATCAGCACGTCGTGGTCCTTGGCCGCGGCGATGGAGAACCGCAGGCGGGCGGCCATGCCGGAGGAGTAGGTGCGCATCGGCAGCGAGATGAAGTCGCCCTTCTCGTTGATGCCGGAGAAGTCGACGATGCCGTCGTAGCGCTCGCGGACCTGCTCGCGGCTCATGCCCATGGCCAGGCCGCCCAGCAGGACGTTCTTCTCGCCGGTCAGGTCGTTCATCAGGGCCGCGTTGACGCCCAGCAGCGAGGGCTGGCCGTGGGTGTAGACCTTGCCGCGCTCGGCGGGCAGCAGGCCGGCGACCGCCTTGAGCAGTGTCGACTTGCCCGACCCGTTGGAGCCGATCAGTCCGATCGACTCGCCCCGGTAGGCGGTGAAGGAGACGCCCTTGACCGCGTGCACCTCCCGCACGCCGGTGGACGGCTTGCGGCGCACGATGCGGTTCAGCGCCGCGGTGGCACTGCCCTTGCCGGCGCCCGTGCCGTAGACCCGGTAGACGATGTGCAGATCGTCCGCGATCACCGTCGGGATACGGGCCTCGGCGGCCTTCGTCGGCTCGATGCCGTTCTTCTGTTCAGCCACGTCCGTACCGCTCCTCAGCCTTCCAGAAGTACACAAAGCCGACCACGCCCATCAGCAGCGCCCAGCCGCCGGCGAACGCCCACACATGCGGCGGCAGCTTCGCGGCGGTGAAGCTGTCGATCAGCGCGAAGCGCATCAGGTCGATGTAGACCGCGGCCGGGTTGGCGTTGAGCAGGACCTCCACGAAGCCGGGGACGTGCTTGCCCTTGAGGATCAGGTCGATGCTGAACATCACGCCGGACGCGTACATCCAGGTCCGCATGATGAAGGGCATCAGCTGCGCCAGGTCCGGGGTCTTCGCACCCAGCCGCGCCATGACCATCGCCAGGCCCGTGTTGAAGACGAACTGCAGCACCAGCGCCGGGAAGGCCAGCAGCCACGACCAGGTGGGGACCTGCCCGAAGCCGAGCAGGATGATCACCAGCACGCCCATGGAGAACAGCAGCTGCTGGAGCTGCATCAGGCAGAACGAGATCGGCAGGCAGGCCCGCGGGAAGTGCAGCGCGCGCACCAGGCCCAGGTTGCCGGAGATCGCCCGGGTACCGGCCATCACCGAGCTCTGGGTGAAGGTGAAGATGAAGACACCGGTCACCAGGAACGGGACGAAGTCGGGGACGCCCCGGCTCGTGCCGATCAGCACACCGAAGATCAAGTAGTACACGAGGGCGTTCAGCAGCGGCGTCGCCACCTGCCAGACCTGGCCCAGCTTGGCCTGGCTGTACTGCGCCGTCAGCTTGGCGCTGGCGAACGCGGAGATGAAATGCCGACGCGCCCACAGCTGCCGGACGTACTCCGGGAGGCCGGGCCGGGCCCCGCTCTGCGAGAGCCCGTACTTCTGGGCCCGCTGGGCAGGGGTGAGCCCCTCATCGGAAGATGGCGGGGCACTCATGGCGACCGCACTGTCGTGCGTGGTCTCGCTCACAGTTGACACTTTCGTCCTCAAGGTGCGCTGCCGGGGCCACGCCCCGGTTCGCGCCTGATGCTCTCAGATACGAGCTTGTCAGATGACGGGAGGGCGGCCCAGTCGGGTCAGTCGCCAAACGGTAGCCCACTTCATGGGGCGCCTGGGACCGCACGGGCTCGCCCAGCCCTCCTTGAAGCCGCCCAGCCAGGCCCGCAGCGCCGGACGTGACGGCCGGCGGGCCAGCGTGAGCAGCAACCAGACACCGAGATAGACCGGAACCAGCAGGGCGGGGAGGTTGCGGCGGGCCAGCCACACACGGTTACGGGCCACCATCCGGTGGTAGACCGCGTGCCGGGCCGGCGCCGTCGTCGGGTGGAAGAGCACCATGTCCGACCGGTAGTCGATCTGCCAGCCGGCGTCCAGCGCCCGCCAGGCCAGGTCGGTCTCCTCATGGGCGTAGAAGAAGTCGTCGGGCAGCCCGCCGACCTCCTCGAACACATGCGTACGGACCGCGTTGGCACCGCCGAGGAAGGTGGTGACCCGCGACGAGCGCATGGGGTCCGAGGCGCGCAGCCGCGGCACATGGCGGCGCTGGGTCTCCCCCGTGTCCGGGTCGGCGATCCGGAAGCTGATGATCCCGAGCTCGGGGTCGGCGGCGAACGCCTCCCGGCACAGCTCCGCGGTGTCCTCCCGGGCCAGCAGCCCGTCGTCGTCCAGGAAGAGCAGGACGTCGACGTCGCTGCCGCCGGGTCCGAACGCCTCGATGCCGGCATTGCGGCCGGCCGGGATGCCGACGTTCTCCGGCAGCTCGACGGTCCGCACGCCCTCGGGGAGCTCGGGCAGCGGCGAACCGTTGCCCACGACCGCCACCTCGACCGGGTCGCCGTCCTGCTTGGCGACCGAGTCGAGCAGCGCCCGCAGCTCCTCGGGGCGGTTGCCCATGGTGATGATGACCGCGCCGACCTTCATCGCGCCCCTCACTTCAGCCTGCTCGACGCCAGGATGGACACCAGGTGCAGCAGGGACTGCAGCAGCGCGATGCCGGCCAGCACGGCCACACCGAGCCGGGAGAAGAACAGGTCGCCCCTGACCGTGTCCAGGACCGCCAGGGCCAGGATGAGGAGGGACGCCTCCACCCCGAGGACCAGGCGGTGGAACTTCAGCGCGGCGGCGGCCTTGCGGGCCAGCGCCATGCCGGACGAGCGCGGCTCGGACGCCGCTTCCTTCACCGGCGGGAGACCGCCCTGGTGCCGGGCGACACCGACGAGGTCGGTCTCGGCCTTGATCAGGATGGCGCCGAGAGCGGCGAGGGTGCCGAGGAAGGCCCACAGCCAGTCGATCCGCCCGGAGCCCCACAGGTCGGCGGCGCGCAGACCGAAGCCGACCAGGACCGCCGCGTCGCACAGGTAGGCGCCGACCCGGTCCAGGTACACCCCGCCCAGGGAGAACTGCTTCTTCCAGCGGGCGACCTCGCCGTCGACACAGTCGAGCAGCAGGTAGAGCTGGACCATCAGCACACCGAGCACGGCCCCCGGGATCCCCGGCACCAGCAGGGCGGGGGCGGCGAGGACGCCGGCGACGGTCATCACGTAGGTCAGCTGGTTGGGCGTGATCCGCGTGTTCACCAGGTGGCGGTCGATGCGCAGCGAGAGCTCACGCATGTAGAGCCGGCCGGCCCAGTGCTCGCCGCTCCGCCGGTCCTTCACCCCCGGGGGGTGAACGACCGGGCGGAGCTCAGCTACCGATGGCTTGTGCATAGTCGGCGTAAGCGTCCCTGATCTGGTCGGTGGACAGGTCCAGGTGCTCCAGGATGGTGTAGCGCCCGGGGCGGGTCTTGGGTGCGTACTCGACGGCCTGGACGAATTCGTCGTCGGTGAAGCCGATCTCGCCCGGCGTGACCGGCAGACCGTGCCGGCGCAGCACCTGCACCATCAGGTCCCGCGTCTCCTTGTCCCCGCGCAGGTGCGTGGCGAAGGCCGCGGCCAGGCCGCACTGTTCGCCGTGGCTGGCCGCGCGCTTGGGGTACAGGATGTCGAGCGCGTGGTTGATCTCGTGGCAGGCGCCGGACGCCGGGCGGCTGTCGCCGGCCACCGACATCGAGATGCCGGTCAGGACCAGGCCCTCGGCCAGCACCTGGAGGAAGGCGTCGTCGCCGACCCCGCCGGGGTGCCGCAGCACGGCCTCGCCGGCCTGGCGTGCCATGGCGGCGGCCAGCCCGTCGATCGCCTCGCCGGTCTCCCGGTGCGAGAGCTCCCAGTCCGCGACCGCGGAGATGTTGGAGATCGCGTCGCCGATGCCGGAGCGGACGAAACGGACCGGGGCCTCACGGATGATGTCGAGGTCGATCACCACGGCGATCGGGTTCGGCACACCGTAGGAGCCGCGGCCCGCGTCGTTGTCGAGGGTGGCGACCGGCGAGCACAGGCCGTCGTGCGACAGGTTCGTCGCGACGGCGACCAGGGGCAGGCCGATACGGGCCGCGGCGAACTTGGCGCAGTCGATGATCTTGCCGCCGCCGAGGCCCACGACCGCGTCGTAGTGCCCCTTCTTCATGGCGTCGGCGAGCTTGATCGCTTCGTCCAGGGTGCCGCCGCCGACCTCGTACCACTCGGCGCCGGGCAGCGCGGGGGACAGCCGCTCACGCAGCCGTGCCCCCGAGCCGCCGCTGATCGCGATGGCGAGCTTGCCCGACGCGGAGATGCGCTGATCGGCCAGCAGGCCCGCCAGGTCGTCCAGGGCGCCGGCGTTGATGTCGACGACGACCGGGGACGGGATGAGGCGGGTCAGTACTGGCATGCGATGTCACGGCCCTTCGCCAGGTCGTCGTGGTTGTCGATCTCGACCCACTTGACGTCGCCGATCGGGGCCACGTCCACCTTGAAGCCGCGGTTGACGAGCTCCTGGTAGCCGTCCTCGTAGTAGAGGTCGGGGTCCCGCTCGAAGGTGGTCTTCAGGGCGTCGGCCAGCTCCTCGGCGGCCTCGCCCTCGATGAGGGTGACGCCGATGTACTCACCGGTCGCCTCGGCCGGGTCCATCAGCTTGGTGATCTTCTGGACGCCCTTGGCGGGGTCCACGACGACCTTCATCTCCTCGTCGGCGAGCTGCTTGACGGTGTCCAGCGCGAGGATGATCTTCTGGCCGTTGCCGCGGGCGGCGAGCAGGGTCTTCTCGACGGAGACCGGGTGCACGGTGTCGCCGTTGGCGAGGATCACGGTGTGCTTGATCGAGTCACGGCCGCACCACAGGGAGTAGGCGTTGTTCCACTCCTCGGCCTTGTCGTTGTCGATGAGGGTGAGCTTGAGGCCGTACTTCTGCTCCAGGGCCTCCTTGCGCTCGTAGACGGCTTCCTTGCGGTAGCCGACGATGATCGCGACCTCGGTCAGGCCGATCTCGGCGAAGTTGCCGAGGGTCAGGTCGAGGATGGTGGTGTCCCCGTCGACCGGCACCAGGGCCTTGGGCAGGGTGTCGGTGTAGGGGCGCAGACGCCGTCCGGCGCCGGCAGCCAGCACGAGGCCGATCATGCGGTTTCTCCTTCATCGTGTACGGCGGGTGCTTGGGAGGACACCCAGAAACGGATGCTCTCGACGAGCACCAGCAGCGCCAGGGCCACAGCAAGGGCCGTCAGCGCGATTGTGAAACCTTCGGGGGACAGCGCGGCGGCGAGGACGGTGATCACGAGGATCCGTCCCTCGTGTCCGCCGGTCGCCCGGACCAGCCACCGCGGAGGAGCTCCGGTGCCACCACGGATGCGGTAGACCGTGTCGTAGTGATGGTAGGCGACCGCCGCAACCAGCCCGTACGCCGCGGGCAGCGCTCCGGGGACGTCCGCCCGGGCGGCCAGGACCAGGATCGCGACGTATTCGCCGGCCCGGAAGAAGGGCGGCACGAGCCAGTCGAGGGCGCCCTTGAGCGGGCGGGACACGGCCGCGCCGGCCAGCAGCGCGGAGCAGGCGGCGACGCCGACGGTGAGCCACGACGCGGGGTCGTCCTGGAAGATCACCCAGACCAGCAGCACCGCGGCCGAGAGAAACGCCATAGCGGGCGCCAGGTAGGAACCGGTCCGGCCGCGGCCGCGCGCGCCGGCGGCGATCAGCTCGGCGAGCGGCCCGGAGTCGGCGAGGTCGGCCAGCGCCTGCGCCGCGCGGTCGGTGCGGCGGGCCCGGCGGGTCAGCGAGCGCAGCACCCGCCCGGCCGTGGTGTAGCAGGCGGCCAGCGCACAGCCGATGAGCAGGGCGTAGAAGACGATGCGGGGGGTGGTGAGCGCGGTGAGCACCGCGATCATCGCCCAGCGCTCCCCGATGGGCAGCACGATCATGCGGCGCACCCAGACCGTCCAGCCGACGCTGTCGAGCTTGTCGGAGAGCGCGGCGGTGGGGCTGGTGTTGGCGGTCGCGTCGTGGTTCGCCTCGTTGAAGGAGAAGTCGACGACATGGCGGCAGGTCTGCAGCACCATCGCGCCCAGGGCCAGCGCCCATACGTCGTCCCCGCCGCGGGCCGCGCCGAGGGCCAGGCCCGCGTAGTACGCGTACTCCTTGGCCCGGTCGAAGGTGGCGTCGAGCCAGGCGCCCATCGTCGAGTACTGCAGGGAGTAGCGGGCGAGCTGCCCGTCGGTGCAGTCCAGGACGAAGGAGAAGAGGAGGAGCAGGCCGGCCGCGACGAAGCCGCCGCGGGTTCCGGTGGCCGCGCAGCCGGCCGCGATCAGCGCGGTGAGCAGGGACGCGGTGGTGACCTGGTTGGGGGTGAGCCCGCGGCGCGCGCACCAGCGGGCGAGGTAGCGGGAGTACGGGCTGATGCAGTACGTCGTGAAGAAGCCGTCGCGGGACTTCACGGCGGTGCGCAGGCGTACGGCCTCGTCGTCGACGGCGGCGACGGCCTCGCGTGCGTCCTCGCGCTGTGCCGGGGTGAGCGCGACGGTGGCCACCAGGCTGCCGAGCTCGACGCGGTGCAGTCCGGTCTCCTCGCGGTCGAGGGACTCGGTGAGGGTGTCGGTGAGGACGTCCGTGAGGTGGGCGGTGCCGGCGCCGACCGGGATCCTGCCGACGGCCCGGGCCAGCGCGGCACGCGCCTCGGGCTGCGCGGTGAGCGCGCCGGGCACGGCCGCGGCGGGGAACCGGGGGTCGGTCAGCGCGAGCCGCAGGGCGTGCAGGTGACCGACGAAGCGGGGGTCGACGACGGCGACCCGCTCCTGGGCGGGCACCGCGGCGAGCAGCTCGGCGGTGGAGGCGGCATCGTCCGCGGTACGGACGTCAAAGCCCAGCGTGCGCAGGTCGGCTTCGAGCGGCGACCCGGCGACCGGCGGACCGGTGAGGATGGCGGTCGACAGTCGAACTCACTCCTTGGATGCTGACAAGGCAGCACGGACGGTTCGCGATCGATCCGCATTCGATACGAACTACCCGGGCAGCGGGCGTGGCACACCTGGCGCCCGGAGGGCTGGGTGGCACGTCGGCAGAGGCTATCGGATCGCCGGATGCGGCCGTTCACCGCGCATTCACCGCACGATCGAGTGACCGACGGCTGCGCCTGCCGCGATCATCATGGTGGATCAGGTGGTCCATGAACAACTGGCCCGCGGACCTGGTGCTCCCTCCGGTGCCGGTTATGAGCGGGCTGGTCACGGGGCGGGCGGGTTGTGCCGGGGCCGGTGTGGCGAGAGCCATCCCAGGTCCGGGGGCGGTCGCCGTCCGGCGCCGGTGTCATCGGGGCACGCGGTGCTCTCCGCGCCGGGGGCGGAGGGGTCGGCAGCGGGTGTGGACCATCTCACGGCCCGGCGCACCGCGCGGGCGGCGCGCTGGCATGTGGCGCCGCGCACCCGCTGTGCCGGTGATGCGGACCCGGCTAGGGCAGACTTGGCGTCGAAGACCGACGACAAGGATGGGCATGCCGATCACACCTGCCAACGGACAGACCGCCGGGGACCCGGCGGTGAGCACACCGGGCGGCGCCGCCGAACCGATCATGCTGGAGCTGGTCGACGAGGACGGTACGACGATCGGCACCGCGGAGAAGCTCGCGGCCCACCAGGCTCCCGGGCAGCTGCACCGGGCGTTCTCGGTCTTCCTCTTCGACGAGAAGGGGCGGCTGCTGCTGCAGCGCCGGGCCCTGGGGAAGTACCACTCCCCCGGTGTGTGGTCCAACACCTGCTGCGGCCACCCCTACCCCGGCGAGGCACCGTTCGTGGCCGCGGCCCGGCGGACCTCGGAGGAGCTGGGCCTGGCGCCCACCCTGCTGGCGGAGGCGGGCACCGTGCGCTACAACCATCCCGACCCGGCCTCCGGCCTGGTGGAGCAGGAGTACAACCACCTGTTCGTCGGGCTGGTCCGGGCCGAGCCGGCGCCCGATCCCGAGGAGATCGGCGAGATCGCCTTCGTGACGCCGGAGGAACTGGCCGAGCGGCATGCCCAGGCACCGTTCTCGGCATGGTTCATGACCGTGCTGGACGCGGCCCGTCCGGCCGTGCGCGAGCTCACAGGACGTTCGGCGGGCTGGTAGCGAGCGGGGTGAGCGGCAGCTCGGCCCAGATGGCCTTGCCGCCGTTCCTCGTGTTCTCGACGTCGCACTTGCCGCCCGCCTCCGCGGTGAGCGTCTTGACGAGCCACAGTCCGCGGCCGCCGACATCACCCTGTTCCGCCTCCAGTGCCTTGGGGCGGTAGGGGTGGTTGTCCTCGACCGCGACCCGTAGCCAGTTCGCACCGATGGTGACCTGGACGGCGATCTGGGGCGAGAGCAGGGCCGCGTGGCGGACGGCGTTGGTGACGAGTTCGGAGACGATGAGCAGCAGGCCGTCCATGATCTCGGCGGCCACGGGCACACGCTGTTCGTCGAGCAGATCCCGGACCGCGTGACGTGCCTGCGGCACCGAAGCCTCCAGTGCCGGGGCGGTGAACCGCCAGACACCTTCGTACGCGAGCGGGGAGGTCAGCTCTTCGGGGGGTTCTGCAGGGGGTCCGGAAGGCATCCTCACAGGAAGAGTGTTGAGAATGCGTTGGTCCGGACCGGCCAGCTGAACACAAGTCAGCGCCTATCGACGCCTTATGGCCGATTGCGAGTGAGGCGATCGGCCCGGCGACCGGTCCTGTTCCCTTTATGGGTTGTTCGCGGACTTACCCGAGGTGACCCCCGTACGATCCGCGCCCCACGGCGGTGCCTGCGGAACGCACAACGCGGCGGGACCGGTGCCTGGGCATCGGTCCCGCCGCGCTGTTTCAGTAGCGGGGACAGGATTTGAACCTGCGACCTCTGGGTTATGAGCCCAGCGAGCTACCGAGCTGCTCCACCCCGCGTCGGTGAACACCACCCTACGGGCCGGCCGTCCCAGGACCAAATCGATAATCATCGCGGGTGGCGCGAACCCGACGGTGCCGAGTGTGCGCCCGCCGCGGGGGCCGCGGGCCGGGCCGTGCTCCCGCCGCGGCCGGCGTCGCCGCGCCCGCGTCCCTCAGAGCGCCCGGTCGGTGATCCGTCCGCCGTCGACCTCGATCCGGCGGGTGGTGTGCACCGCTTCGAGCATCCGGCGGTCGTGGGTGACCAGCAGCAGGGTGCCCGGGTACGACGCGAGCGCGGACTCCAGCTGTTCGATGGCCGGCAGGTCGAGGTGGTTGGTCGGCTCGTCCAGGACGAGGAGGTTGACCCCGCGGCCCTGGAGGAGGGCCAGCGCGGCACGGGTCCGCTCCCCCGGCGACAGGGTGCGCGCCGGGCGCAGCACATGCGCCGCCTTCAGCCCGAATTTCGCCAGCAGGGTGCGGACGTCGGCGGGCGGCAGGTCGGGGACGCAGGCCCGGAAGGCGTCCATCAGCGGCTGGTCGCCCAGGCCGTGCGCGCCGAAGAGCCGGCCGCGGGCCTGGTCGACCTCGCCGACGACCACGCCGGGGCCCAGGGAGGCGTGCCCCGTCTCCAGCGGGAGCCGGCCGAGGAGGGCGGCGAGCAGGGTCGACTTGCCGGAGCCGTTGGGGCCGGTGATGGCGACCCGGTCCGCCCAGTCGATCTGCAGGTCCACCGGGCCGAAGCGGAAGTCGCCGCGCCGCAGGCCGGCGCCGCGCAGGGTGGCCACGACCGCGCCGGCCCGGGGCGCGGCGGCGATCTCCATCCGCAGCTCCCACTCCTTGCGCGGTTCCTCGACGACGTCGAGCCGCTCGATCAGGCGCTGGGTCTGCTTGGCCTTGGCGGCCTGCTTCTCGGTGGCCTCCACCCGGGCCTTGCGGCCGATCTTGTCGTTGTCGGGCGCCTTGCGGCGGGCGTTCTTGACGCCCTTCTCCATCCAGTTGCGCTGGGTGTGCGCCCGGGTCTCCAGGGCCGCCCTGGTGTCGGCGTACTCCTCGTACTGTTCGCGCGCATGGCGCCGGGCCCGTGCGCGCTCCTCCAGGTAGGAGGCGTAGCCGCCGCCGTAGGTGTTGACCTGCTGCTGGGCGAGGTCGAGTTCGACGACGCGGGTGACCGTGCGGGTCAGGAACTCGCGGTCGTGGCTCACCAGGACGGTGCCGGCGCGCAGCCCCGTGACGAAGGACTCCAGCCGGTGCAGACCGTCCAGGTCGAGGTCGTTGGTCGGCTCGTCCAGCAGGAAGACGTCGTAGCGGGAGAGCAGCAGCGAGGCGAGGGAGGCACGGGCGGCCTGGCCGCCGGAGAGCGTCGTCATCGGCTGGTCGAGGCCGATGGACAGGCCGAGCTGTGCGGCGGTCTCCTCGGCGCGCTCGTCGAGGTCGGCGGCGCCCAGCGCGAGCCAGCGCTCCAGCGCCGTGGCGTAGGCGTCGTCCGCCCCGGGCCGCTCGTCGACCAGCGCCTGGGTGGCGGTGTCCAGGGCGAGCTGGGCGTCGGTCACGCCGGTACGGCGGGCGAAGAAGGCGCGGACGGTCTCTCCCGGGCGGCGGTCGGGCTCCTGGGGGAGGTGGCCGACCGTGGCGGTGGGCGGGCTCAGCGCGAGCGTGCCGTCCTCCGGGGTGTCCAGGCCGGCCAGCAGGCGCAGCAGCGTGGACTTGCCCGCGCCGTTGGCGCCGACGAGGCCGACCACGTCGCCGGGGGCGACGACCAGGTCGAGGCCGGAGAACAGGACGCGCTCGCCGTGGCCGGCGGCGAGGTCTTTGGCGACGAGAGTTGCTGACATCAGGCCGCCGATCGTATCCGGCCCGGTCCGTCGTGGTCGCTCTAATATCCGGAGCATGGAACCCGGTCTGAAGACGCATGTCAGCGACGGCACAGCGACCGTCACCATCAGCAACACCGGCAAGCGGAACGCCATGACCGTGCCGATGTGGCGGGAGCTGCCGCCGCTGCTGGCGCGGCTGGCGGCCGACCGTGCCGTCCGGTCGCTGGTGCTGACCGGCGAGGGCGGGACGTTCTGCGCGGGCGCCGACATCGGCTCGCTGCGGGATCCGGCGGGTGAGTCGCAGGGCCTGGCGGCGGCGGCCGAGGAGGCGCTGGCGGCGTTCCCCAAGCCGACGCTGGCGGCGATACGCGGCTACTGCGTGGGCGGCGGCACCCAGTTGGCGGCCGCCTGCGATCTGCGGTTCGCGGAGGAGGGCGCGCTGTTCGGGGTGACGCCGGCCAAGCTGGGGGTCGCCTACTCGGCGGCCGCCACCCGGCGGCTGGTCCGGGTGGCCGGGCTGTCCACCGCCAAGTACCTGTTGTTCTCCGGCGAGTTGATCGACTGCACCCGGGCGCTGCGCACGGGCCTGGTGGACGAGGTGCTGGCCGAGGGCGAGCTGGGCAAGCGGGTGGCGGAGTTCTCGGCGGTCCTGGCGAGCCGGTCACTGCTGACGCAGACCGCGGCGAAGGAGCTGGCCGACGGGACGTGGGACGTGCCGCCGGCCGAGGCCGCGGAGCGCGGCGCCCACTGGGCCGCGCAGGCCCGCGCGAGCGGCGACATCGCGGAGGGTGCCGCCGCCTTCCTGGAGCGCAGGGCGCCGCGCTTCACCTGGCCCACGGACTGACGCCGGGGCGGGGCCCGCACGGCGCGGGCCCACCGCGCCCCGCGGGGCGGCCGCTCACTCCTGGCCGGTCAGCAGGAACCGGCTGCGCTCCCGCAGCATCGCGGTGATCTCGGCCGGTGCCTTCTCCGGGGAGCCCGCGTCGTAGGGCGGCCGCGGGTCGTATTCGATGCCGAGCTGGATCCCCTGGGCCACGGCGTCCCCGGCGATCCGGCCGGCCAGGGTCAGCCCCATGTCGATGCCGGACGAGACGCCGGCCGCCGTGACGTACTTGCCGTCGACGACCACCCGCTCCCCGGTCGGCTCGGCGCCCAGCGCCCCGAGCCGCTCCAGCGCGAGCCAGTGGGAGGTGGCCCGGCGGCCCGTGAGGAGGCCGGCGGCCGCCAGGATCAGCGAGCCGGTGCACACCGAGGTGGTCCAGGAGGTGCCGGTGTCCACGGCGCGGAGCCACTCGTGCAGCGGGCCGTCCGTCATCTGCGCGTTCTGTCCGGGGCCGCCGGGCACGACGAGGATGTCCGGTGCGGTGACCTCGCCCAGCACGGCGTCGGCGACCAGTCCGAGCGAGCCGAGGTCATTGCGGTGCGGGCCGGTGCGCTCGGCGACGAACACCGCCTCGGCGCCCGGCAGCCGGCTGAGGGTCTCGTAGGGGCCGACGGCGTCGAGCGTGGTGAAGCCGTCGAAGAGGAGGATCGCGAGCTGCATGACGGTTCCTGTCGGTAGGGGTGGCTTCGGCCCGGTGGAGCACCGGCGGCCGGTACGGGGTCAGGAGGGCACGACGGGTGGTCCGGCGGTCCGGAAGCGGCGGCGGTATTCGGCCGGGGACGCGCCCAGGGCGCGGAGGAAGGCGCGGCGCATCGCCTCGGGGGTGCCGTAGCCGCAGTGCCGCGACACCTGCTCGATGCCGTCGACGGTGTCCTCCAGGTGCCGGCGGGCGGCCTCCAGGCGCACCCGGTCGACATAGCGGCCCGGCGTCATGCCCACCTCGTCGCGGAACGCCCGGGCGAAGTGCCGCGGCGAGAGGCGGGCGCGTTCCGCGAGGGCGTCGACGGACAGGTCCGCCGCCGGATTCTCGGTGATCCACTGCTGGACGTCGCGCAGCGGCCGGCGCTGTGCGGTCTGCGCGGCGAGCTGGGCGCTGAACTGGGTCTGGTTGCCCGGCCGCCGCAGGAACACCACCAGGTGCCGGGCGACGGTCAGCGCGACGTCCCGGCCGAGGTCCTCCTCCACCAGGGCCAGCGCGAGGTCGATCCCGGCCGTCACGCCCGCCGAGGTGGCCAGGTCGCCGTCCCGTACGTAGATCGGCTCGGGCTCGACCCGTACCGCGGGGAACCGTGCGGCGAGCGTGGCGCAGAGCATCCAGTGGGTCGTCGCGCGGCGGCCGTCCAGCAGCCCGGCCTCGGCCAGCAGCAGCGCCCCGCTGCACACCGAGACCTTCCGCCGGGCCCGGTGGGCGTTGCCGCGCAGCCAGTCGATCAGCCGGGGGTCGGGGGTGCGGGTGCCCTGGCCGCCGGGCACCAGGAGCGTGTGGGGCGTCCCGGCGCCGGCGAGGGCGAGGTCGGGGACGAGGGTCAGCCCGCTGGTGGTGCGCACCGGGGTGCCGTCCAGGCTGGCGGTGCGGATCCGGTAGGCGCCCGGGGCCTCCTGGGACGCTCCGTGGAAGACCTCGACGGGTCCGGAGACGTCGAGAGCCTGCACGCCGTCGAAGAGGACGACGAGTACCTCGCGCTGTTCCATGCCTCCATCCTGGGCAGCGGCGGCGAGGGCGGCAACGACGGATCTCCCACCTTTTCTGCCATGCCGCGGGCCGCGAGCAGGGGGCGGCCGTTGTCCGGTGCCCTGCCCCCGCCTCCATACCGACGGGTCGGTAGCCTGCCCGTATGACCACTTCCAGCGCACTGCCCGAGCAGGCCGGCCGTACCTGCCACAACGTCGTCAACCCGTTCCACTCCACGCACTACTTCGCGCCGGAGCTCGCCGCGGAGATGGCCAAGGCGGGCGTCGAGAACCGCAGGGCCGCCTACTTCGCGTGCCGCGCGGCGGCCATGGGCGCGGTGGGCCCCGGCACCGTCACGGCCACCTTCTACAACTTCAAGCACGAGCTCATAGCCGAACACGTCCCCGCGGTCTGGACGGTGACCACGCCCGAGGCCGTGCTGGACGCCCGGCTGCGCGCCGTCGACGCCACGCTGCGCCGGCTGCTGGGCAAGGAGGCCGTCGAGTCGCCGGAGATGGCGGAGGCGGCGCGGCTGGCGCTGCGCGCCGTCGAGGGCTGCAGCCGGCAGGCCCGGCCGCTGTACGCCGCGCACGCCGACCTGCCGGTGCCCGACGCCCCGCACCTGGCCTACTGGCACGCCGCGACGCTGCTGCGCGAACACCGCGGCGACGGACACCTGCTGGCCCTGCTCGACGCCGAACTGGACGGGCTGGAGGCGCTGGTCTCCCACACCGCCAGCGGCCGCGGGATGAGCTACCAGGGCGTCATGGCGACCCGTGGCTGGTCGGAGGAGGACTGGGCGGCGGCGCAGGAGCGGCTGCGGACCCGCGGTCTGCTGGACGCGGAGGGCGAGTTGACCGAGGAGGGCCTCGGGCTGCGCAAGGACCTGGAGCGCAGGACGGACCGGCTGGACCGGGCGCCGTACGAGCACCTGGGCGCCGAGGGCGTGGCCCGGCTCACCGAGCTGGCGACGGGCTTCACCACCGCCGCCATGAACGCCGGGGCGTTCCCCGCCGCGCTGTTCGGCAAGTGAGGCCGGCGTAGCGCCGCGAGGCCCGCGGCCTTCGGGAAGGGGTGACCGGGTTCGCCCCGCCCGGGGGCCGGGGGCCGCGGCGCCTCTCCCCGCCTGCGGGCGGGCGCGGGACCGCGCGGACACCCCCGGGCGGCCGGGCGGTGCGACAGTCCGGGCCGCCAACCGGCACAATGCAGGCTCAAGCAAGCGCTGGAAGGCGGGTCAGGATCAACGTGACGGCATCCACTGAGCCCATCGGGACCCTCGGGTCCATCGAAGCGAGGATCGCCGGGGAGCTCGGCGTCAAGGAGCGGCAGGTGAAGGCCGCGGTCGAACTGCTCGACGGCGGCTCGACGGTTCCGTTCATCGCGCGCTACCGCAAGGAAGCCACCGAGACGCTCGACGACGCGCAGCTGCGCTCGCTCGAGGAGCGGCTGCGCTATCTGCGGGAGCTGGAGGAGCGGCGGTCCGCGATCCTGGAGTCCGTACGGTCCCAGGGCAAGCTGGACGACGCCCTGGAGGCGCAGATCCGCGGCGCCGAGTCCAAGGCGCGGCTGGAGGACATCTACCTCCCGTTCAAGCCCAAGCGGCGCACCAAGGCGCAGATCGCGCGGGAGGCGGGCCTGGAGCCGCTGGCCGACGGGCTGCTGAGCGATCCGTCGGTGGAGCCGGCCGCGGCGGCCGCGGCGTTCGTGGACGACGGCAAGGGCGTGGCCGACGCGGCCGCGGCGCTGGAGGGCGCCCGGGCCATCCTGACCGAGCGGTTCGGCGAGGACGCGGACCTGATCGGCGAGCTGCGCGAGCGGATGTGGTCGCGCGGGCGGGTCGCGGCGAAGGTGCGCGAGGGCAAGGAGGAGGCGGGCGCGAAGTTCGCCGACTACTTCGACTTCGCCGAGCCGTTCACCGAGCTTCCCTCGCACCGGGTGCTGGCGATGCTCCGCGGCGAGAAGGAGGAGATCCTCGATCTCACCCTGGAGCCGGAGGACCCGTCGGCGGCGACCGAGGGCCCCAGCTCCTACGAGCAGTCCATCGCGCACCGCTTCGGCATCGCCGACCGGGGCCGTCCGGCCGACAAGTGGCTCCAGGACACGGTCCGTTGGGCCTGGCGCACCCGGGTGCAGGTGCACCTCGGCATCGATCTGCGGCTGCGGCTGCGGCAGGCCGCCGAGGACGAGGCGGTGCGGGTCTTCGCCTCGAACCTGCGCGATCTGCTGCTGGCGGCGCCCGCCGGTACGCGCGCCACGATGGGCCTGGACCCCGGCTTCCGTACGGGTGTCAAGGTCGCCGTGGTGGACGCGACCGGCAAGGTGGCCGCCACGGAGACCATCTACCCCCATGTGCCGCAGCAGAAGTGGGACGCCTCGCTGGCCACGCTGGCGAAGCTGGCCCGCGAGCACGACGTCGAGCTGATCGCGATCGGCAACGGCACCGCCTCCCGCGAGACCGACAAGCTGGCGGCCGATCTGATCGCCGCGCAGCCGGAGCTGAAGCTGACGAAGGTGATGGTCTCCGAGGCCGGCGCCTCGGTGTACTCCGCCTCCGCTTTCGCCTCGCAGGAGCTGCCGGACCTGGACGTCTCGCTGCGCGGCGCGGTGTCCATCGCCCGCCGGCTGCAGGACCCGCTGGCCGAGCTGGTCAAGATCGACCCGAAGTCCATCGGCGTCGGGCAGTACCAGCACGACCTGTCCGAGGTGAAGCTGTCGCGCTCGCTGGACGCGGTGGTCGAGGACTGTGTGAACGGCGTCGGCGTGGACGTCAACACCGCCTCGGCGCCGCTGCTTTCGCGGGTGTCGGGCATCGGCTCGGGGCTCGCCGAGAACATCGTGGCGCACCGGGACGACAACGGCCCGTTCCGCTCCCGCAAGGCCCTCAAGGACGTGGCGCGGCTCGGCCCGAAGGCGTACGAGCAGTGCGCGGGCTTCCTGCGGATCCGGGGCGGCGACGACCCGCTGGACGCCTCCAGCGTGCACCCCGAGGCGTACCCGGTGGTGCGCCGGATGGTGAAGTCGGCGGGCAGCGAGGTCGGTTCGCTGATCGGCAACACGGCGGTGCTGCGCACGCTGAAGGCCGCGGACTTCGTCGACGACTCCTTCGGTCTGCCGACGGTCGGCGACATCCTGCAGGAGCTGGAGAAGCCGGGCCGCGACCCGCGTCCGGTCTTCAAGACCGCGACCTTCAAGGAGGGCGTGGAGAAGATCGGCGACCTGCAGCCGGGGATGCTCCTGGAGGGCGTGGTGACCAATGTCGCCGCCTTCGGGGCGTTCGTGGACGTCGGCGTCCATCAGGACGGTCTGGTGCATGTCTCCGCGATGTCGAAGACCTTCGTCAAGGACCCGCGGGACGTGGTCAAGCCCGGCGACATCGTGCGGGTCAAGGTGCTCGACGTCGACATCCCCCGGAAGCGGATCTCGCTGACGCTGCGGCTGGACGACGAGCACGGCAAGGGCGCGTCGGCGGGCGGCGGCGACGAGCGGCGCGGTGGCGGCGAGCGGCGCGGTGCCGTCGAGCGCCGGGGCGGCAACGGCGGCGGCGCGCGCGAGGGCGGCGGCCGGGGCGGCGCGCCGCGGCAGCGGCAGAGCGGCGGGCAGCGCGGCGGTGACCGCCGGGGCGGCCGCGACGCCGGTCCGGCCAACGACGCGATGGCGGACGCCCTGCGGCGGGCCGGGCTCCTGGGCACGGAGCGCGGCGGCCGCTGACGGACCGCGGCGACCAGCACGACGACGACCGGCGGCAGCGGGCCCGGTGCCCGCTGCCGCCGGCGCCGTTCCGGTGCGGTCCGGGCGAAAGCGGGCACCCGCCCGGACCGCCGCACCGAGCGCCGGACGGACCACGGCACCGCCTGCTGCCGACCCGGTCCGAATTGCGTGGACGGGGCCCGCGCGGCTCGCCTACCCTGACCGCATGTCCGGCCCAGAAGCGTCAAGACGCTAGCCACCGGTCGTCCGGTGGCGCCCCGCACCGCTCCGCGCTCGCGCCTCCTCGGCGCGCCCTCGCGCGGCCGTGTCCTGCCTGCCACCGGATCGCCGTAGTACGGGTCCTTCCTCGACCTGACGCTGCGTCACCCCACGGCACCACTGTGCCGCCGTGCCGCCGCCTTTGGTCGTTTCGCGCGGTGTCCGCGCGTGCCCGGCCGGACGGTTGCTCTCCTCGCCCCGTCACGGGTACCGCCGCGCCCGCCGCTGCCTCGTGCCGATCCCCCTGTGGTTGCGGAGTGTTGCTGTGCCGTTCGTCCTCCATCTGCTCCAACTCGCGGTCTTCGCCCAAGGAACCTCCGAGTTCATGCTGTCCGGCCTGCTGCCGGACCTCGCCCGTGAGCTGCACGTCCCGGTCTCGGCCGCGGGCGCGCTGACCTCCGCCTTCGCCGTGGGCATGGTCATCGGCGCGCCCCTGATGGCGATGCTGGGCAGGCGCTGGTCGCGGCGCCGCGCCCTGCTGGTCTTCCTGGTGACGTTCCTGCTCGTCCATGTCGTCGGCGCGCTCACCACCCGCTACGACGTCCTGCTCGCCACCCGGTTCCTCGCCGCCCTGGCCGACGCCGGGTTCCTGGCGGTCGCGCTGACGACCGCGGCGGCCATGGTCGCGCCCGGCGCCCGGGGCCGGGCGATCTCCGTCCTGCTCGGCGGCACCACCCTGGCGTGTGTCGTGGGCGTGCCCGCCGGCGCGCTCCTCGGGGAGCTGTGGGGGTGGCGCGCGGCCTTCTGGGCGGTGGCGCTGGTGTCGCTGCCCGCCGTCCTCGCGATCCTGCGGTCGGTACCGGACGGCCCTGCCGCACGGTCCGCAGGACGCGGTCCGGGCGTCCGCGGAGAGCTGGCCGCCCTGCGCAGCCCGCGGCTGCTGGTGATCCTGCTGCTGGGAGCCCTGGTGAACGGCGCGACCTTCTGCACCTTCACCTATCTCGCACCGCTGGTCACCGGCGTCACCGGCTTCGGCGCCGGCTGGGTGCCCGCGGTGCTGGCGCTCTTCGGCCTGGGGTCGTTCGCCGGGGTGAGCGCCGCCGGACGCCTGGCCGACACCCGGCCCGTCCCCCTCCTGGTGGCCGGCGGAGCGGCCCTGCCGCTCGGCTGGACCGTCCTCGCGCTCACCGCCGGGAACCCGGTGGCCGCCCTGGTGCTGGTCCTGGTCCAGGGCGCGCTGTCGTTCGCGGTCGGGGCCACCCTCGTCGCACGGGCGCTCTCCGCGGCGCCCGGGGCGCCGACCCTGGGCGGCGGGTTCGCCACGGCGGCGTTGAACGCGGGTGCGGCGATCGGCCCCTGGTGCGGCGGCGCCGCGCTCACCGCGGGGCTAGGCCCCCGCTCGCCGCTGTGGGTGAGCGCCCTGCTGACGGCCCTCGCGCTCGTCCTCGCGGCGGCGGCCCACGGAGCGCGGCGCCGGACACCGCGGGACGGCGTACCCGGGCTCCTGCGCACGAGCCAAAGAATTCCGGACGGCGATGTCGAGAACCCGTAATCGGCTCCGTCCCCACCGTGAACGCGACCACAATGGGTCGCATCAGCTCCGAGGAGACACACGATGGCCAAGTACCTGCTGCTCAAGCACTACCGTGGCGCTCCGGCCGCGGTCAACGACGTGCCCATGGACCAGTGGACGCCCGAGGAGATCTCGGCGCACATGCAGTACATGCAGGACTTCGCGGACCGGCTGGAGAAGACCGGCGAGTTCGTCGACGGTCAGGCGCTCGCGCCCGAGGGGAGCTGGGTCCGTTATGACGGCGAGGGGCGCCCGCCGGTCACCGACGGCCCGTTCGCCGAGACCAAGGACCTCATCGCCGGCTGGATGGTGATCGACGTCGACAGCCATGAGCGCGCCGTCGAGCTGGCCGGGGAGCTGTCGGCCGCGCCCGGGGCGGGCGGGAAGCCGATCCACGAGTGGCTGGAGGTGCGCCCGTTCCTGTCCGCGCCGCCCACCATCACGGAGTGACCTCTGCCATGGACGAGGCCCTGCTCCGGAGCCTCACCCCGAGCGTCCTCACCGTCCTCGTCCGCCGCGGAGCCGACTTCGCGGCGGCCGAGGACGCGGTGCAGGACGCGCTGGTCGAGGCGGTCCGCGTCTGGCCGGCCGACCCGCCGCGGGATCCGAAGGGCTGGCTGGTCACGGTGGCCTGGCGCCGGTTCCTCGACGCGACCCGGGCGGAGGCCGCCCGGCGCCGGCGCGAGGACCGCGTCGACGAGGAGCCGGCGCCCGGTCCCGTGCCCACCTCGGACGACACGCTCCGGCTCTACTTCCTGTGCGCCCACCCGTCGCTGACGCCGGCGTCCGCGGTCGCGCTGACGCTGCGCGCCGTCGGCGGGCTGACCACCCGCCAGATCTCCCAGGCCTACCTGGTGCCCGAGGCGACCATGGCGCAGCGCATCAGCCGGGCCAAGCGCACCGTGTCCGGCGTGCGGTTCGACCGGCCCGGCGACGTCGCCACGGTGCTGCGCGTGCTCTATCTGGTCTTCAACGAGGGCTACTCCGGCGACGTCGACCTCGCCGCCGAGGCCATCCGGCTCACCCGGCAGCTCGCGGCCGCGATCGACCACCCCGAGGTGGCGGGGCTGCTCGCCCTGATGCTGCTCCACCACGCCCGGCGGGCGACCCGGACCGCGGCCGACGGCAGCCTGGTGCCGCTCGCCGAGCAGGACCGGGAACGGTGGGACGCCGCGGCGATCGCCGAGGGCGTGGCGATCCTGCAGGCGGCCCTCGCCCGCGACCGGCTGGGCGAGTACCAGGCCCAGGCGGCCATCGCGGCGCTCCACGCCGACGCACCCACCGCCGCGGAGACCGACTGGGTCCAGATCGTCGAGTGGTACGACGAGCTGGCGCGCCTGACCGACAGCCCCGTCGTCCGGCTCAACCGCGCGGTGGCCGTGGGCGAGGCGGACGGGCCGCGTGCCGGGCTGGCGGCGCTCGCGGAGCTGGACGACGCTTCCCCGGGCTCTTCGGGCAGGGCACACCCCGTCCCCCGTCGCACCGCCGTGGCGGCCCACCTCCACGAGCGCGACGGCGACCTGGCGACGGCGGCGCGGCTGTACGCCGAGGCGGCCCGGGAAGCGCCCAACCTCGCCGAGCGGGACCACCTGACGCGCCAGGCCGCCCGGCTCAACAGCCGCCGGAGTCGCTGACGGGTCGCGCGCGGGCCTCTCCGCGGCACCCGGCGCCCACCGGCCCGGGGGCTCCCCTGACCCGGTACGCCCCGCCTCAGGGCGCCCCCGCATAGCCGCGGATCCGCTCCACTTCCGCCACCACGTCCGTGAGCGTGGCGCAGTCCGGAACCGGCAGCAGGTCGGGGCCCGGCGGACCGGCGGACCGGCGGCGCGGGTCCTCCAGCGCGTCGGCCATGGCGGACAGCGCCTGGCACAGCCCCTCGGCCTCGGCCACGCTCGGGCGGTGCGCGCCGTGGTCCAGGCGGACGGCGCAGGCGGTCGCGGCGTCCACGATGCGTTCGGCCGCGGTGACCACGGTCAGCCAGTCGGGGTTGCGGTCCCGGGCGGCGAGGAGTTCGGCCGCGGTGGTCTCGGCCGCCGCCCTGGCCTCGCCCAGTGCCCGGTAGGCGGCGCGGCGCAGCGCCAGCCGCCGGGTGGGGTCGGCGCCCGGTTCCGACTCCAGGACGTGCCGGAGGTACTCCTCGGTGCCGTGCAGCGCCGAGGTGACGCGGTGGCCGACCCGGCGGCGCGGATCGGCGAGCCGGGGCAGATGCCCGACGACGAGCACGATGCCGCAGGCGATGGAGGTGTCGACGACCCGCTCGGCGGCGGCCTCGTGGGCGCCGCTGACGTAGACGAAGGACAGCACCATCAGGGTGATCGCCACGGTCTGGAGCGCGAAGTGGCGCGTGGCGAACGGCAGCAGCGCGCCGCCCGCACCCGCCACCACCGCGGGCCACCACGCACCGGCCGGCACCAGGCCCGCCCCGGCGAAGAGCAGCACGCCGGCGACGGTCCCGGCGAAACGGTTGACCGTACGGGAGAAGAGCGGGCCCAGGTCGGGCTTGACGAGGAAGGTGGTGGTCGCCGGGAGCCAGTACCAGTGCTCCGGGCGCAGCAGCAGGGCCACGGCGGCGCTCGCCGCGATGCAGACGGCGACCCTCAGCCCGTAGTCGCGCCCGGCGGGCCCGAACAGGCCGCGCCCGCGCCGGGTCCGCCCGCCGACGGCGCCCAGCGCCCCCTGGAGCACGGCCCCGGGCACGGTCATCCAGGCGGGACGCCCGGCGGCGGCCGGTGTCGGCTGCCGCGGCGCCGCCGGCAGCGGCTCGCGTCGGGCGAACACCACCGCGGCGTCCAGCAGCGCCTGGTCGAAGGCCCCACGCGCGGGCGTACTCGTCTCCGGGGCGGACAGCCGGCCCGGGGAGCCCCCGGTGCGCAGGGCCTCGGCGAACCGCCGGGGGCTGTCCGCCACGCGGGACGGCAGCGGGCGGGCCTCCCACAGCAGCGCGACGCTGGCCTCGCACAGCGCGGTGGCCGCGGCGAACCGCTCGGTGAGCAGGATCTCCTCCGTACGGGCGGATCGGCGCAGCAGCCGGCTGGTGAGCCGGCGCAGCCGCAGGGCCTCGTCGGCCCGGTCCAGCGCGGCGGTGAGCCGGCGCCGGGCGGGCTCGGCGCCGGGCCCGCCGACCGCGCCCAGGGCATCGGCGAGCGCGTCGAAGACCGTGGCGACCGCCGCCCGCTCGCCGCTGAGCGCCCCGCCCGCCGGGCGCGGTGAGCGCACCACCAGCCGCAGCAGGAGCAGCCACAGGCAGCCGGCGAGGACGAAGAGGGCCTTCTCCCAGGGCGCCCCGGGAAGCGGCATCCCGGCCCCCAGGATGGCGGCGGCCAGCATCTGCATGCCGGCGTTGGAGCGCACCGGCCCGGCCACGCTGCCCGCGCCGGAGAGGAAGCCGACGGCGAACAGCGCCGGCACCGTCCACCAGCCCGCGTCGGCCGTCCGCAGCGAGGCGCCGATCAGCATGCCGAACGCGGTGGCCAGGGCGGGCAGGCCGATGTGGACGATGCCGGTGCGACGGGTGCCGGGGCGGTCGTTTACGCCCGCCAGCATCGAGCCGAGAGCGCTCAGCACGCCGGGGGCCACGTGGCCGGTGGCGATGCCCGCGGCCAGCAGCGGTCCCGCGCACAGCGCACCACGGGCGACGGCCGCCCAGGGCACGGGCAGCCGCTGCCAGCGGAACGGGTGGGCCAGCCAGGCGGGTACGGCGCGCGGCGCGCGGAGCATGGGCCTCCTCAGACGACGGCGTACGCACGACACGGCGTACGGACGACAGGAACGGGATCCGAGGGGCGACATCGGCCAACGGTGCTGCCACCAGCCTACGGTCCGTGCTTGTCCGGACCGCTGCCGCAGGGTTACCGCAAGATCACGACGAGGTGATCCCCACACCAGTGGGGCGCCACGAGCGGGCGCGCGCCACCGTCCCCGGGCTGTCCCGTCCTCTCCCGGGCGCGTTCCCCGACCCGCCCTCGTCAACCGCCGCCCCACCCGTTAGCGTCCCGCCATGGCGAGCGACACAGGTGGCATGGACGTGGCGGTGGTCGGCGGCGGCGTGATCGGGCTGACCTCGGCGATCGCGCTGGCGGAGGACGGGCACCGGGTGCGGGTGGTGAGCCGGGACGCGGCGGACCGGACGACGTCGGCGGTGGCCGGCGGGCTGTGCTGGCCGTATCGCGTCCGGCCCTACGAGCGGGCGGTGCAGTGGTCCGTACGGTCCTTCGAGGTGCTGGCCGCACTCGCCGAGCGGCCGCGGGAGACCGGCGCCCGGATGGTGACGGGCACGATGACCCGGGCGGCCGGCGGGCCGGACACCCGGCAGGCCCACGACGACGCCGGCGACGAACTGGCCGCCTGGTACGCGGCGGTGCCCGGGCTGCGGCGGGCGGGCGCGGCGGAACTCCCCGAGGGGTACGCGGCGGGGTGGCGGGCCCGCACTCCCCTGGTGGACATGCCGGCCCATCTCCGCTACCTGGAGCAGCGGTTGACGGCCGCGGGCGGGACCGTGGAGCGGTGCGGGGTCGGGTCGTTGGCCGAGGCCGGCGAGGCCGCGGACGTGGTGGTGAACTGCTCGGGGCTGGGGGCGCGTGAGCTCGTCCCCGATCCGGACGTCCATCCGGTCCAGGGGCAGTTGGTGATCGTGGAGAACCCCGGGATCGAGGAGTGGCTGGTGTCCGCCGACGCGGGCGCGGCGGAGACGACCTATGTGCTGCCCCAGCCGTACGGGGTGGTGCTGGGCGGGACCGCGCGGGAGAACGCCTGGTCGCGGGAGCCCGATCCGGCGGTGGCGGAGGCGATCGTGGCGCGCTGCGCACGGCACTTCCCCGAGCTGGCGGGGGCCCGGGTGCTGGCGCACAAGGTGGGGCTGCGCCCGGCCCGCCCGGCGGTCCGCCTGGCGGTGGAGTCGCTGCCCGACGGCACGCCGTGCGTCCACAACTACGGGCACGGGGGCGCGGGCGTGACCGTGTCGTGGGGGTGCGCGGACGAGGTGCTGCGACGAGTGCGCGCCCTGCGGGACTTGTGAATCGGCGGCAGACGAGATGAAGTTGCCGCCCAAGGGCGCACATCCATTCCGTCGGCTCGTGCGTCTCATCAGCGAGCGGCATGCGCAGAGGGCCGCGCTGCAGGGGCATTTGGAGTATATATTTTGAAAAACGGCAAAATCGGTAAAAGGGGTATGCGTCGGGCATCCGCGGCCGTCGTCACCGCGGGCGCCGTCCTGGCCGCCGGGGCGTTCGCCGCACCGGCACAGGCCGCCGCACCCAAGACCCCCGCGATCGTCGCCAAGGGCGGCTTCGTGATGAACAACGGCACCGGGAAGACTCTCTTCACCAAGGCCGCTGACACCCGTCGTTCCACCGGCTCCACCACCAAGATCATGACGGCTCGGGTGGTGCTGGCACAGGCGAACCTCGACCTGAACGCCAAGGTCACGGTCCAGAAGGCGTACAGCGACTACATCGTCGACAACAACTGGGCCTCCTCGGCCAAGCTGATCGTCGGCGACAAGGTCACCGTCCGCCAGCTGCTGTACGGGCTGATGCTCCCGTCCGGCTGCGACGCGGCGTACGCGCTGGCCGACAAGTTCGGCAGCGGCTCCACCCGGGCCGCGCGCGTGAAGTCGTTCATCGGCAAGATGAACTCCACCGCCAAGGCGCTGGGCCTGAAGAACACGCACTTCGATTCGTTCGACGGCATCGGGAAGGGCGCGAACTACTCGACACCGCGCGACCTGACCAAGCTGGCGAGCAGCGCGATGAAGTACTCCACCTTCCGTACGGTCGTGAAGACGAAGGCGACCAAGCAGAAGGTCGCGACGAAGAGCGGTGGCTACCGCTACATGTCGTGGGAGAACACCAACGCCCTGCTCGGCAGCTACTCGGGCACCATCGGCGTCAAGACCGGTTCGGGTCCGGAGGCCAAGTACTGCCTGGTCTTCGCGGCCACCCGGGGCGGCAAGACCGTCATCGGCACGGTTCTGGCCTCCTCCTCGGTGGTCAACCGCACCGCGGACGCGAAGAAGCTGATGGACTACGGCTTCAAGAAGTAGTCCGGGGCGAACGAGGGGCCCGTGCGCAGCCGTCCGGCCGCGCACGGGCCCCTTCGTCATGGCGTCGCCGGCGCACGCTGCGGACGTCAGCCGGCGGCCAGGCGCGCCGACACGCAGGGGTCCTCGTTGCGGTAGCCGAGACGGTCGTAGAGCCGTTCGGCGGGGGCGTTGTCCGCGAGCTGCCACAGCGTGCAGAAGCCGTGGTGGCGTACGGCGTACCGGGTCAGCCACGAGGTCAGGCCCGCGCCCAGGCCCTGACCGCGCTGGCGGGCGTCGGTGGCGACGGACGCCATCAGCGGGGCACCGCTGTCCCGCAGGCTGCTCAGCGCGCCGCAGGCCACCAGTTGCCCTTCCGCGCCGCGGATCCCGGCCCACAGGGTGACGTCGCTGGAGCCGGGCCCGGTGGAGTGGGCGGGGCTGTGCTCGTTGAGGAAGTCGAGCAGCTCCCCGTGGTGCGAAGCGTCGAGGGTGATCACCCGCTCCTCCGCCGGGTGGACGGCCGGCTCCTCCAGCGTCCAGCGGAAGATCCACTCCACGACATCGGCCACCGGCAGATGCCGTGCGACCTGCGAGGCGGTGCCGCGCGGCCCGGTGAACTCCCGTACGTGCCCGGGCAGGCCCTGCGCGGCCCGCAGCACCAGCCCGGCGGCGGGATCCGGTTCGCCGACGCACCACAGATGCCCGCGGGCGTCGTCGAGCCAGGCGGCAGCGCCGTGGCCCGACCAGCTGACGCGGTCGGCCGGACGCCGCCGCGCCGCGCCGAAGCGCAGCAGCGCGGCGCCGGTTTGCCGCTCCAGGCCCTGGTCGAACAGGTCCGCGGTCCGGGGGAGAAGAGTCGTTGCCTGCATCGCTCTCTGAGGAAGTAAAGGGGGAGGCGAACGGCCCGGACACGCACAGGCGCGACCGGATTCCGTCCATCTGGGTACAGGGGGAGCCCGGCGGCGGCTGCGCACGCGCGCGCCCGGCCGACCGGGACGGCCCACTGTGACATACCGCCCCCGGCCCGGGGCAAATCCGCTCCGCACTCCCCCTGGCCCGCACCGGCCGACGGCGGGAACACGGGCCGCGGCGCGGGCCCCGGACAGCCGGAGGGGCCGGCCGGAAACCTGTCCGACCGGCCCCCACCTGCACTGATGTGCGTCTCGGCGCACGCTCGCCGCAGGACGCGTCCGTCAGGTGAACACCTCGTCAAGGAGTCGTGTCCCGGGAGCTGTCGCCGCTCCCGGACCCGGCGCCGTCGTCGTCCGCGCGGTCCTCGGACGTCCCGTTGCCGCCCGGCCCGATCCGGAACTCGAAGTCGCCGTCGTACTGCTCATGGCCCGCGATCACGGCCATCTCGACGGCTTCCTCGCCCTTCTGGCCGCGCACGATCAGCGGGTCGCTGCGCAGATCGCGCATCAGCGCCCAGCACATGGCGATCATCACGACCATGAACGGCACCGCGACCAGGATCGTCAGATTCTGCAGTCCGGTCAGGGCGTCGCCCGAGCCGCCGCCGATCAGCAGCATGATCGCGGCGACCGCGCCGGTCACCACGCCCCAGAAGACCACCACGAGCCGGGTCGGCTCGAAGGTGCCCTTCTGCGAGAGGGTGCCCATGACGATGGACGCGGCATCGGCGCCGGACACGAAGAAGATGCCGACCAGGACCATGACCAGGATGCTCATGACCGTGGCGAGCGGGTACTGGTGCAGCACGTCGAAGAGGTGGCCCTCGGGGGTGCTCGACCCGCTCAGCTTCTTGTCGGCCTGCAGCTTCATCGCCGAACCGCCGAAGACCGCGAACCACGCCAGGCTGACCACGCTCGGGACGAGGATGACGCCGCCGATGAACTGCCGGATCGTCCGGCCGCGGCTGATCCGGGCGATGAACATGCCCACGAAGGGCGTCCAGGAGATCCACCACGCCCAGTAGAAGACCGTCCAGCTGCGCAGCCAGCTGCCCACGTCCGCGCCGCTGCTGGCCTCCGTACGGCCCGCCAGCTGCGGCAGTTCGCCGAGGAACGAGCCGAGGGAGGTGGGCAGCAGGTTGAGGATGAGGACCGTCGGGCCGACCACGAACACGAAGACCGCCAGGATCACCGCCAGCACCATGTTGATGTTGGACAGCATCTGGACGCCCTTGGCGATGCCGGAGACCGCGGACAGGATGAAGGCGATGGTCAGCACGGTGATGATGATCACCAGCAGACTGGTGCTGACGTTGTCCATCCAGCCCAGCACCTTGATGCCGCTGCCGATCTGCAGCGCGCCGAGCCCGAGCGAGGCCGCGGAGCCGAAGAGGGTGGCGAAGATGGCCAGGATGTCGATGACCTGGCCGCCCCAGCCGTTCGCCCGCCGCGTCCCGATCAGTGGCGTGAACACCGCGCTTATCGTCTGCCGCCTCCCCCGCCGGAAGCAGCTGTAAGCAATCGCCAGCCCCACGACCGCGTAGATGGCCCACGGGTGCAGCGTCCAGTGGAACATCGTGGTCGCCATCGCGGTGTCCATCGCCTGCGCGGCGTCCTTGGGATCGGTGCCCGGCGGCGGCGCGGCGAAGTGCCCCAGCGGCTCGCTGACGCCGTAGAACATCAGGCCGATGCCCATGCCCGCGCTGAACATCATCGCGATCCAGGACACGGTGCGGAATTCGGGCTCCTCGCCCTCCTTGCCGAGCGTGATCCGGCCGTACTTGCTGACCGCCAGCCAGATCGCGAAGATCACAAAACCGGAGGCGGAGAGCACGAACGCCCAGCCCCCGTTGTCGATCACCCAGTTCAGCATGGCGGTCGAGGCGCTCTTGAGGGACTCGGTGGAGGTCGCTCCCCAGGCGATGAAGGCGAGGGTGAGCAGTGCGGTCACACCGAAGACCACACGGTCGGTCTGCGGGGGCCCGGTCCGCCGCGGGTCTTCGGGAAGATCCGCCAGCAAAGGGGTGCCACCCCCGTCTCTGGCTTCCTTGACTGTCTCCGGCACGTGTCAACCTTTCAATGGGCCATATTTTCCTTACCCGTTACCCCCTACCACACGACGACAGACGTTCATGGGGGTTGCGACCGTAAGGTGATAACCGGCCCGCTCGTCCAGCAGGAGCGGGACGAGCTTGCGCAGCGGCTGGCGCAGCGGCACGACGACGCCGCCGCGGTCCCGCTTCCAGCGCACGCCGTGCAGCGCCAGTGCCTCCTTGACCTGCGCGAACCGGGCCGCGTCGAGACGGTAGGCGCAGGGCGGGTCGGACAGGACCTGGCCGTCGTCGGCGGGTTCGTTGTCCGCGCCGCCGAGGTAGACCGGGCCGCGGTCGGTGGCCCCGGCGAGCCGGGCGGCGGTGGTGGCCGCCTCGATGCGCGCGCGGTGCCGGTCGAAGAAGGTGAACGCGCCGTGCAGCGCGGCCAGCTGGGACCTCACCCGGCGCCGGTTGTTGAGCGCGGGGTCGGCCTTCTCGGCGGCGGTGAGGGGGTCGACCCGGGTCTCGACGAGCAGCCCCAGCGAGCCCTTCACCCCCGCGGTGTTGCGCAGGATCCGTTCCTGGCCGTCGCCCGCGACCTGCTTGACGGGGTCACCGGTCTCCGGGTCGGTCCAGATGCCGTAGACGCCGGTGGAGAAGCCGGCCCGGTGGACGGCGGGTTCGACGAAGTCCTCGGAGAGCGCCCTGGCTTCGCGGTGCACCCCGTCCGCGGTGTTGAGGTTGCGGGGCCACAGCGACAGCAGGTCCTTCATGTAGTACGGCACGGTCGGCCCGTACTCGTGCAGGTCGTAGAGGGTGTCGGGGCGGTAGTCGCGGATGACCCCGGCCACCGCGCGGGCCTCCGCGGTCTGCAGGGCGAGGTGATCGCGGTTGACGTCCACGCCGTCGGCGTTGCCACGGGTGTCCGCGGCGCGGCCGTCGGGGTTGGCGGTCGGCACGACCAGCACGCTGGTGTGCGCCAGGAAGCGACGGGTGGCCGGGGACTTGCTGTAGGCGAGGTTGCGGACGGTGGTCAGGCACGCCTCGCGGCCGGAGGGTTCGTCGCCGTGCTGGGAGCACACCAGCAGCACCGAGTTGCCGCGGCGGACCGCCGCCGGGCGCTCGGGGGCCGGGGCGCCGATCCTGACGAGCCGGAGCGGGCGGCCCTGCTCCGTGGTCCCGATCCGGTCGATCCGTACCCGGGCCGAGGCGCGGTCGACGGCGGAGAGGAACGCCTGCTCCTCGCTCCCGCTGGTCCAGCGGGCACCGTGGCTGATCTCGAATCCCGTACGGGGCACGGGGGTCCCGCTCGCGCGGGCGGGAGGGGCCGGCAGGGTCGCGCCGAGGCACGCCGTCAGGGCGACGGCCAGCGTCCCCAGGGCGGGGCGGCAGGAGCGGGACATCACGAGGGGCCTCCCTTGGGTGAACGGTGGGGGGAAGTGGGTCCGGTGCGGGGCCGCCCGCGGTGGGCGGCCCCGGGCGGTCGGGCGGTCAGTCCCCGGCCGGCAGCCGGCTGATCGAGCGCGGCGGGGCGATCCCGTCCAGCGGTGCGGCCCCGGCGTCGTGCCGGGGCGCGTCCGCGGTGGCCCGCGCGAAGGCCGGGGCCCCGCCGGTCAGCGGCAGCACGGCGGAGGTACGGGACAGGTCGAGGGTGAGCTTCGGTGTGGAGGCGGGCGGGTCGATCAGACCGGCGTCGGTACCGGCGACGATGAGCGCGAGCCGGTGCCCGGCGGGCACGATGTGGTCGCAGGCGGCCAGGTCCAGGGTGAGGGTGTAGCGCTTGCCCGGGGTGAGCGGGCGGCCCTTGCGGGGGTCGGCGTAGGTGCCGAGGTCGGCCCAGCCGCGGCTGAAGACGGTGTATCCGACCTTCTCGGTGTCGGCCGCGGTCTCCTTGAAACACCCGGTGTCGCCGGGGGTTCCGGCGCCCCAGCAGGTGCGCTTGTCGAGGGTGGTGATGCCCTCGCCGTCGGCCGCGTAGTTGCGGATGGTGTCCGGCCCGATGTCCACCAGGACGGCGGAGAGATGGGCGGTGGAGGTGCTCGGAGTGGCGCTCACCGTCACCTTGCCGGAGCCGGACAGCCGCAGCGGGGCGCGCAGCGGCGCGGTGCGGAACCCGGCCTTGGCGGGGGTGGGTTCATCGATCCGGGCGGCCCAGTCGGCCTCGCTCAGCTTCGGGTCGTCGGTGAAGGCCGCGGTCGCACCGTGCGGGGCCCGGGCGGTGCCCAGCACGCCGACGCCGGGTGCGGTGCCGCCGCGCGGGCGCAGGGTGGTCGTCCGCGTACCGGGGGCGGGCCACTGCCGGTCGGTGGACCAGGTGCCGGGGGAACGCTCGACGTCGGCCATGGGGGCGCGGTCGATGCCGTTGTCGTAGCCCATCAGGTAGTGGTCGAACCAGTGGTGCAGGGTGGTGACCCAGTCCCCGCGGCGGTAGTCGAAGGGGTCGACGTGCCCCGTCTGGGAGAGCCAGATCTTGCGCTCGACGCCGTGCCGGGCGAGCGCGTCCCACCACTGTCCGGCGTGCCGGGTGCGGACGTTGAGGTCCTGCATGCCGTGCACCAGGAAGACGCTGGCCCGGACCTTGTCCGCATGGCGCACGTAGTCGCGCTCGGTCCACAGCCCGGTCCAGTCGCCGCTGCGCGGCGCACCGTCGGCGAGCTTCTTCTGCATCGCGGCGCAACGCTTGTGCGCCTCGGGGCTGTTGACGAGATCCGCGAGGGTGTCGGGGCCCGAGTCGTAGAGCGGGGCACCCTGGGCGAAGTAGTAGTCGTACCAGGAGGAGATGCCGGCGATCGGGACGATGGTCTTGAGCCCCTTGACGCCGGTGGCCGCGACGCCGTTGGCGATGGTGGCGTCCCAGCTCTTGCCGATCATGCCGGTACTGCCGTTGGACCAGCCGGCGGTGACGGGGGTGCCCCCGGTACGGGAGGTGTAGGCGCGGCCTCTGCCGCCGAGCCAGTCGACGACGGCCTTGGCCGAACCGATGTCGGAGCGGCCGCCGATGTCGATGCAGCCGTCCGAGCGGTTGGTGCCCGCGAGGTCGACGAGGACCGTCGCATAGCCGCGCGGCACGAAGTAGTTGTCGTAGTAGAGCGGGAACTGGACCGGCCGGCCGTGGTCGTCGTAGGTCTTCTTCTGGCTCTCGTTGCCGCGGCCGCAGCAGGAGTAGTACGGGCTGGCGTCCATGATCACGGGGATCCTGCGGCCCTGCTGCGCGGGTTCGGCGGGCCGCACGATGTCGACGGCGACGCGGTCGGTCCTGCCGTCCGCGTCGCCGTCGAGCCGTGTGTCCACCCAGACCGATTCGCGTATCGCGTGGTCGTAGGAGTAGACGGGTCTGCTCTCCCGGGGCGCCGCCTGCGCGGCGGCCGGCCCGGTCAGGGCGGACAGCAGGGCGACGACGGCCGTCAGCACGAGCACGGTGAAGGGGGTGCGGAGGATCCGCGCAGGATTCGTCACGGGCGGACGGTAGCGCGGCTCAACTCCCGTGCGTAAGAGCCCGTCCGGGAACCCCGGCTGCCGCGGCCGCCGCCGAGGGGCGGCACCCGGGGGCGGATGCGGAGGGCGGGGGGCGACCGCGCACGCGGGAGGCCCTGCCGGGCCGGTGCGCCCCGCCGGCGCGGCCCGGGGTGGTTCATGTCGGTCATGTGTCAGATGAGGCCATGTACATGACGCCGCCCGGTCGCAGTACATAAGGTCGGACTCGAGCCATCCCCCTACGAGTTGGAGGACTCGTGCGTCACAGACTCCTGGTCCCGGGTGCCGCCGCACTCAGCCTGCTGCTGGCGATCCCGGCCTCCGCGGCCGGCTTCACCCCGGGCGCTCCGGGTGTGGGCGACAGCTACTACCCCGAGAGCGGAAACGGCGGATACGACGTTTCCCACTACGACCTGCGACTCAAGTACCAGCCGAAGACGGACCTGCTGGAGGGGACGGCGACGCTGCTCGCCAGGACCACCCAGGACCTGTCGCGCTTCAACCTGGACTTCGGCCTCAAGGTCAGCGAGATCCGGATCAACGGCAAGAAGGCCTCCTTCGCCACGTCCGGCAAGCACGAGCTGGAGGTCACCCCGGCCACGCCGCTGGAGAAGGGCCGGCAGATCAGCGTCGTCGTGCGCTACGCGGGCAAGCCCTCCGAGCTGAAGATCGACAACTTCAGCGCCTGGGCCCGTACGCCCGACGGCGCGGTGATCGCGCAGGAGCCGGACGCCGCGGTGTGGTGGTTCCCGAGCAACGACCACCCGACCGACAAGGCGACCTACGACGTCTCGGTGGCGGTCCCGGACGGCACCCAGGCGCTCAGCAACGGCGTGCTGGCCTCGCAGTCCTCCAAGCTGGGCTGGACGCGCTACAACTGGCGCTCGGACAAGCCGCAGGCGACGTACCTGACGACGCTGGCCATCGGCAAGTTCGACATCACCACCGACAAGACCGCCAAGGGCCTGCCGGTCATCAACGCGGTCAGCAAGGACCTCGGCGCGAACGCCGGCTCGGCACGGGCCAGCATCGAGCGCACCACCGAGGCCACCGAGTGGCTGGAGACCGTCTTCGGCCCCTACCCGTTCAACGCGGTGGGCGGCTACGTGCCGAACGTGCCGGCCCACTACGCCCTGGAGACCCAGACCCGCCCGTTCTACGGCGAGAAGGCCTTCGACCGCGGGACCAACGTCTCCGTCGTCGTACACGAGCTGGCCCACCAGTGGTACGGCGACAGCGTCTCGCTCAAGGACTGGAAGGACATCTGGATCAACGAGGGCTTCGCCGCCTACAGCCAGTGGCTGTGGTCGGAGAAGGAGGGCGAGGGCACCGCGCAGGAACTGGCGGACTACGTCTATTCCCAGCACCCGGCCGATGACCCGTTCTGGAAGGTCAAGCCGGGCAACCCCGGCGCGGAGAACCAGTTCGACGACGCCGTCTACGACCGTGGCGCGCTGGCCCTCCAGGCGCTCCGTAACAAGATCGGCGACAAGGCCTTCTTCGCGCTCCTCAAGTCCTGGCCGACGGAGCACCGGTACGGCAACGCCTCGGTGGCCGACTTCGTGAAGTTCGCCGAGAAGAAGTCCGGCAAGAAGCTGGCCGGGTTCTTCGACACCTGGCTGTTCGAGCCGTCCAAGCCGGAGGCGGGCGCGGGCACCTCGGCGTTCGGCACGGGGCGGGCGCCGGCCGCCGCGCCCAAGTCGTGGAAGCAGATCGCGGCCACGCACGACGTGCACCGGCACTGACCTGCGGACGGGCACCGCTCCGGTGCCCGTGCGACGATCCGGCCGGAGCGGGGGCGACCCTGCTCCGGCCGGAGCGGTTCCAGCTACCCGCGCGCCGCCCGGCGGGCCCGGCGCGCGATCGGCAGGAACCGCAGACGTTCCGGAAGCACCGGGACCACGGCGCGGACGACCCGCCCGAAGCGGCGCAACCGGCGCTCCTGCTCGTCCGTCCATTCCAGGCCGATGGCCTGCCGGGCCTCCGGCGGCATCAGCCCGATCGTCAGGAAACGCCGGAGGCGGGCGAACCGCGGGCACAGCCACGGCCAGGTCAGCCGCAGGAGCAGCCGCAGCCACCGGGGTCCGCGGTCCGGGACCGGAAGTTGGGGGTCCGCTGCCACCAACTCCCGCACCACGGCCGTCGCTTCGAGGTCGTTGCCGAGGACCTTCTGGTAGTACGGCCAGAACTCCTCGATGGTCTGCGGCATATCGCGGTCGTGGATGCCCAGGATCCGCCCGACCTGGAGCCACTCCGCGTACAGCCGGCGCTCCTGGGCCTCGGTGAAGGGGCGGCCGAGATAGCGCCGGGCGTACCGGAAGACGGGGTAGCCGGTGGCGTGCACCCAGGCGTAGTACTCGGGGGTGAGGGCGTGGTAGGGGCGGCCGTGCGCGTCGGTCCCCTGGATGCTCTTGTGCAGCTGCCGCAGCCGCCGCCCCTCCGCGGCCGCACCCTCACCTCCGTACACCCACAGCTGCAGCGAGGCGAGCGACCGCTCGCCGCGCCCCCACGGGTCCGTACGGAACGCGGAGTGGTCGTCCACCCCGGCGCCCACCGCCGGGTGCGCGACCTGCATGGTCAGCGCCGCGGGCAGGGTGAGCAGGATGCGGACGTCCCCGGCCATCGACCAGAGCACACCTCCGACCGGCGGGGGGTTTGGGTCATTTTTCACCGTATTCATGTCATTAATCATGATACGGCGCGCCCAGCGGGCGAGGGAGGCCGGGGGCACCCCGGACGGGTACGCCCTCCCGCCCGCTCCGGCCACCGCTCCACGACGATCCGCCCAGCTCAGGGGGCCCTTGCGCGCACCTCGGGGCGCACCTTGCGCTCACCCCAGGGTGCGCCTTGCGCTCACCTCAAGCCGTGCCTTGCGCCCAGCCCGAGGGGGGAGAGATGCCGCCCTGCCCACAGCTCCGGGCGCGCCCCAGCACCGGGCACCACTCCCCCAACGCGCCCGCACGCCAACGCAAACGGGATCGGCGCCCCAAAACGACTTCGGCTTGTCCATCTCCTGCCCACCAGGAGGTTACCTGAAGGTAACCCTGGCTGATTGGATGAGCGTCACCGGACCAAGTCCCCACCCCCACAGGGAGATTCAGTGTCGCACTCAGCGCTGCGCACGTCCCGGATCGCCGCCCTCGTCACGGCCCTCACCGCCGTCACCCTGGCCGCCGCCCCGTCCGCGTCGGCCGCCACCGCCCCCCGTCTGAAGGTGCTCAGCTACAACACCTTCCTCATGAGCAAGACCCTCTATCCCAACTGGGGCCAGGACCACCGCGCCCGGGCGATCGCGGCCGCGGACTTCTTCCAGGGCAATGACGTCGTGGTGCTGCAGGAGGCGTTCGACAACTCCTCCTCCGAGGCGCTGCAGGCGGCGGCCGCGGCACAGTATCCGCACCAGACTCCGGTGGTGGGCCGGAGCAGGAGCGGCTGGGACGCCACCGGCGGCGCCTACTCCGCCGTCACTCCGGAGGACGGCGGAGTGACGCTGCTGAGCAAGTGGCCGGTGCTGCGCAAGGAGCAGTACATCTACCAGGACGCCTGTGGTTCGGACTCCTTCTCCAACAAGGGCTTCGTCTATGCGGTGTTGGACGTCAACGGCACCAAGGTGCATGTGGTCGGCACCCACACCCAGTCCACCGACTCGGGCTGCAAGGCGGGCGAGGCGGCCGCCGACCGCGCCGAGCAACTCCAGGAGATGGACGCCTTCCTGGACGCCAAGGACATCCCGGCGGACGAGGAGGTGATGGTCGCCGGCGACCTGAACATCGACTCACACGGTGCCGAGTACGACGCACTGCTCCGCAACGCGGACCTGGCGCCCGCCGACAGCCGCACCGGCCACCCCTACTCCTTCGACACCCAGGAGAACTCCGTCGCGAAGTACCGCTACCCCGACGACCCGCGCGAGGACCTGGATTACGTCCTGCACCGCAACGGCCACGCCCGCCCCGCCGGATGGCAGAACACCGTGATCAAGGAGCAGTCGGCTCCCTGGACGGTCTCCAGCTGGGGCAAGAAGTACACCTACACCAATCTCTCCGACCACTATCCGCTGATCGGCGGCTGAGGCAGGGGCGCACGGCGGGCGGCTGGCGGCTGGCGGCTGGCGGGGAGTTCAGCGGTCGTAGACCGTCACCGGTATGCCCCGCCGGGTGAGCCGCTCCGATATCAGCGGCTCCACCCGGGACCACCTACCGCCCGCCAGACCGCAGCCGATCCGCGGCATATGAACCGACGCCCCGAGCTCCTGGGCCCGGTCCGCGACCCGGCCGAGCCCGGCGCCGATGGCGTCGTACCGCACGGGGGCGCCCTTGCTGCCCGTACGGATGCCCCGCTGTCCGACGACATTGGCCACCCAGAGGCGGTCGGCTACCTGGACGAACTGTGCGGCACCCAGCCCGAAGTCGTTCCGCGCACGCTCGCGGTGCCACCGCCGGTAGGCGGCCTCCGGCTCCGGCCAGCGCCGGGAGAGCGCCAGCACAAAGCCCTTGCCCCAGCCGCCCAGGTCGTTGCAGAGATGCGTGATCATTTTGACGCCCTTGCCCTGCGGTGCGGAGGCGTCCCCCTTGATGTATGAGATCCCCGTGCTCTCCGTCATGCCTCCACGGTAGGGGCGGGCACTGACAATCGGCCGGGGCCGAGGAAACCGTGCCGCGCCGGAACCCGTTCCGCCGCCCTGCACGCGCAAGGGCGGTCACGGACGCCTCCCGGCCTCCGTGACCGCCCTTCGTTCGGCGGGCGTGCGCTACCGCACGACTACTTCGACAGCTCGCGTTCCTTGGCGATGCGGCTCACCCGGCCGCGGACCGCGAACCAGCCGCCGACCAGGGCGACGGCGAGGACCGGGATCAGCATGACGGTCTGCCGGCCGACACCGTCGTCGAACCACATCAGGACGATCACGCCGAGCAGGAAGGCGATGGTGGCGATGTCGGTGACCGGCGTGCCGGGGAGCCGGAAGCGCGGGCGCTCGACCAGGCCTTCCTTCGAGCGGCGCACGAACACCATGTGGCAGACCATGATCGTGCACCAGGTGCTGATGATGCCCAGCGCCGCGATGTTCAGGACGATCTCGAACGCCTCGCCCGGCACGACGTAGTTGAGCGCGACACCCAGCACACACACCGCGGAGGTGAGCATGATGCCGCCGTACGGCACCTGGTTGCGGTTCATCAGGCCGGCGAACTTGGGCGCGGAGCCCGCCATCGACATGGAGCGCAGGATGCGGCCGGTCGAGTAGAGCCCGGAGTTCAGGCTGGACATCGCCGCGGTCAGCACCACGAGGTTCATCACATCGCCCGCGGCCGGCACACCGACGTTGGACAGCACCGTGACGAAGGGGCTCTGGCCGTCGACGTACTTGTTCCACGGCAGCAGCATCGCCAGCAGGATCACCGAGCCGACGTAGAAGACGCCGACCCGCCACATGATGGAGTTGACGGCCTTCGGCACGACCTTCTCCGGCTCACCGGTCTCACCGGCGGTCACACCGACCAGCTCCACGGCGGAGTAGGCGAAGACCACGCCCTGGAGCACGATCACCACGGGCAGCAGACCGGTCGGGAAGATACCGCCGTGGTCGGTGAGCAGGTTCAGCCCTGGCGAGTGGCCGCCGACCGGGTGCTGGGTGGCCAGCAGGAAGATGCCGATGAACATGAAGACGACCAGCGCCGCGACCTTGATGATCGCGAACCAGAACTCCAGCTCACCGAAGATCTTCACCGAGATCAGGTTCACGGTCAGCACGACCGCGAGCGCGATCAGTGCCATCACCCACTGCGGGATGTCGGTGAACAGGCTCCAGTAGTGGGTGTAGAGCGCGATCGCGGTGATGTCGGCGATACCGGTCGTGGACCAGTTGACGACGTACATCCAGCCGGCGACGTAGGCGCCCTTCTCCCCCAGGAACTCACGGGCGTACGAGACGAACGAACCCGACGACGGGCGGTGCAGCACCAGCTCGCCCAGTGCCCGAACGACGAAGAAGGCGAAGAGGCCGCAGACCGCATAGGCAATGGCCAGGGCGGGGCCGGCGGAGTGCAGACGGCCACCGGCACCCAGGAACAGGCCGGTGCCGATCGCTCCGCCGATGGCGATCATGTTGATGTGCCGGCCCTTGAGGCCCTTGCTGTAGCCCGCGTCGCCCGCATCCTGCTGCGCGCCGCTTCCCCCGTCAGGTGACCCGTGGGCTGTCTCGGTGACGGTTTCTGTGCTCACTGGTGGTGCATCTCGCTTTCGGGGAGGCGCTTGAGCGAAGCCGATCTCGCGGATAGCGCGGACGGCCGACGGCACACCTTCCCTGAAGAGCGCCCCCCCGTCTGTGGGCAAGATCACAGCGTGTATAGGCCATCCAAGATTTGTCCTTTTTTGTCGCGAATTTTCCGGTGGTTAAGTTTCAGGAAGGTTTCCGTTCGGCCCATTCCGGCCCTCACTCGCCGCCGGGAACCCTTCATTCGTGACCGGTTCGGTCCGGTGAAAGCGGTCGTTTGTCCCCGCGTGAGCGCCTCCGCCGCGCCGGAACCTCCGCATGACGCCGACTTGCGGCCGCCGGTTCCCGGGGACCGCGTGCACACGCTCCGTAGCGACCACCGGCTTCTCCCGGCACCCGACCCCGGGTGCGCCCGCCCTCCAGGCGGGGTCCGCGGGCCGCGCCTGGCACGAGCAGTACGGTCCCGGCCGCTGCATAAAGCAATGAAGGCGAGACAGGAGGAGAACAAGGGGGCAGAAGGGTTCAGAAAGGTTTCACAGGAGTGGTGAGACAGCAATACTGTTGAACATGATGGAGACCGCCACGGACCTGACGGTCGACGAACTGGCCGCCCGCGCCGGCGTCACCGTCCGCACGATCCGCTTCTACAGCACGCGGGGGCTGCTGCCGCCGCCGGAGATCGGTCCGCGCCGGGTCGGCCGCTACGGACCCGACCACCTCTCGCGGCTCGCCCTCATCGAGGAACTCCAGCACCAGGGGCTGACGCTCTCCGCGATCGAACGCTATCTGGAGCAGCTGCCGCCGGACCTCAGTGCCCAGGATCTGGCCATCCACCGGGCGCTGGTGGCGAGTTGGATTCCGGACAAGGCGGAGGACGCGACCCGGGAGCAGCTGGAGCGGCGGGTCGGCCGGGCGCTGACCGAGGAGGATCTGGACCGGCTGGCGGCCATGAGCGTGCTGGTACGGACCGATGATCCGCGGGTCTTCCGGGTCGACCCGGGGCTGCTGCATCTGGGCGCCCGGCTGCTGGACGTCCCGATCGCGCTGGAGACGATCATCGCGGCGCGCACCGTGGTCATCGAGCACACCCGCTCGGCGGCACGGGAGCTCAGCCGGCTCTTCAAGGACGAGGTGTGGGAGCCGTACCGGGACGGCGGGCCGGACGACGAGGAGCTGGCGCGGATGAAGTCGCTCTCGGCCCATATGCAGCCGATGGTGGTACAGGCACTGGTCACCGCGTTCCAGCGGTCGATGAAGCAGGAGCTGCGGGAGTCGTTCGGCAAGGAGGGCGGCAACGGCCCGGCGGACCAGGAGGTCCGCACCGCGCAGGGGTGACGGGGCGGGCCGCCGGGGCCCGCCCCCATGACCGGTCAGTCGCTGAACGTCTCGCCCTTCTCGGCCTTTTCGACCAGCAGCGCGGACGGCGCGAACCGGTCTCCGTAGGCCTCCTGCAGCTCGCGGGCGCGGGCCACGAAGCCGGGCAGGCCGACGAGTTCCTCGCGTCCGGGGCCGCCCTGGTAGCCGTTGATGTACTGGATCACTCCGCCGGTCCAGCCCGGGAAGCCGATGCCGAAGATGGAGCCGATGTTGGCGTCGGCGACGGAGGTGAGCACGCCCTCCTCGAAGCAGCGGACGGTGTCCAGCGCCTCGGCGAAGAGCATCCGCTCCTGCATGTCGAGGAACGGGACGGTGGCGTCCTTCTTGGTGAAGTGCTCACGCAGGCCGGGCCACAGGCCGGCGCGCTTGCCGTCGTCGCCGTACTCGTAGAACCCGGCGCCGCCGCTGCGGCCGGGGCGGCCGAACTCGTCGACCATCCGGTCGATCACCGCGTCGGCCGGGTGCGGCTGCCAGCTGCCGCCGGCCTCCTCGACCGCCCGCTTGGTCTCCTCGCGGATCTTGCGCGGCAGGGTGAGGGTCAGCTCGTCCATCAGGGACAGCACCTTGGCCGGGTAGCCGGCCTGGGCCGCGGCCTGCTCGACGGAGACCGGGTCGAGGCCCTCGCCGATCATCGCCACGCCTTCGTTGATGAAGTGGCCGATGACGCGGGAGGTGAAGAAGCCGCGCGAGTCGTTGACGACGATCGGGGTCTTCTTGATCTGCCGGACCAGGTCGAAGGCGCGGGCCAGCGCCTCGTCGCCGGTCCGCTCCCCCATGATGATCTCCACCAGCGGCATCTTGTCGACCGGCGAGAAGAAGTGCAGACCGATGAAGTCCTGGTCGCGTTCGACGCCCTCGGCCAGCAGCGTGATGGGCAGGGTGGAGGTGTTGGAGCACAGCAGCGCGTCGGGCTCGACGATGTGCTGGATCTCCTTGAACACCTTGTGCTTGAGGGCGACGTCCTCGAAGACGGCCTCGATGACGGCGTCACAGCCGGCGAGGTCCGCCGGCTCGGCAGTGGGCGTGATGCGCGCCAGCAGCTCGTCGCGCTGCTGCTCGGTCGTCCGGCCCCGGGAGAGCGCCTTGTCGAGCAGTCCCGCCGAATACTCCTTGCCCTTCTGTGCCGCCTGAAGGGTCACGTCCTTGAGGACCACCTGCATGCCGGCCCGGGCGCAGGAGTAGGCGATGCCCGCGCCCATCATGCCGGCGCCGAGGACCGCGACCTTCTGGACCGGGCGGGGCTCGATGCCCTTGGGGCGGTTCGCGCCGGAGTTGACGGCCTGCAGATCGAAGAAGAACGCCTGGATCATGTTCTTGGAGATCTGGCCGGTCACCAGCTCGACGAAGTAGCGCGCCTCGATGGTCTGCGCGGTCTCGAAGTCGACCTGGGAGCCCTCGACCGCGGCGGCGAGGATGTTGCGCGGGGCGGGGTAGGGCGCGCCGTTGAGCTGCTTCTTGAGGTTGGCGGGGAACGCCGGGAGGTTGGCGGCGAACTTCGGCTGGGCGGGGGTGCCGCCGGGGATGCGGTAGCCCTTGACGTCCCAGGGCTGCTGGGACTCGGGGTGCTCCTCGATGAAGGTGCGGGCCTTGGCCAGCAGCTCCTCGGGGGTGGCCGCGACGTCGTGGATCAGCCCGGCGTCCTTGGCGCGGGTGGCGTTGTACTGGGTGCCCTGGAGCAGCACCTTCAGCAGCGCGTCGGCGATCCCGAGCAGCCGGACGGTACGGGTGACACCGCCCGCGGCGGGCAGCAGGCCGAGGGTGACCTCGGGCAGGCCGATCTTGGTGCCGGGGGCGTCGAGGGCGACGCGGTGGTGGCAGGCCAGCGCGATCTCGTAACCGCCGCCCAGCGCCGCGCCGTTGATCGCGGCGACGACGGGCTTGCCGAGGGTTTCGATCCGGCGCAGGTCCCGCTTGATGCCGGTGCCCGTGGCGAAGGCCTGCTCGGCCTGTGCGGGGGTGACGGCGATCAGGTCGTGCAGGTCACCACCGGCGAAGAAGGTCTTCTTGGCGGAGGTGAAGATGATGCCGCGGATGTTGTCCTTCTCGGCCTCCAGGCGGTCGGCGACCGCGGTGAGGGAGGTCTTGAAGGCGCTGTTCATGGTGTTGGCGGACTGGTCCGGGTCGTCCAGGACCAGGGTGACGATGCCGGTCTCGTCCTGTTCCCAGCGAATGGTCGACAAAGCAGCGGATTCACTCATGGTGCGTACTCCGTGGTGGGTGGGACGAGGGGTCAGAGGCGCTCGATGACGGTGGCGATGCCCATGCCGCCGCCGACGCAGAGGGTGGCCAGGCCGTAGCGCTTGTCCTGCCGCTCCAGCTCGTCGATGAGGGTGCCGAGGATCATCGCGCCGGTGGCGCCGAGGGGGTGGCCCAGGGCGATGGCGCCGCCGTTGACATTGACCTTGTCCAGGCTCAGGCCCATGTCCTTGACGAACCGCAGCACGACGGCGGCGAAGGCCTCGTTGATCTCGACCAGGTCGATGTCGTCGATGGTCAGCCCGGCCTTGGCGAGGGCCTTGCGGCTGGCGGGCGCGGGGCCGGTGAGCATGATCGTCGGCTCGGAGCCGGAGACCGCGGCCGAGAGGATGCGGGCCCGCGGGGTGAGGCCGTAGCGCTCGCCGACCTCCTTGGAGCCGATGGCGACGAGCGCCGCGCCGTCCACGATGCCGGAGGAGTTGCCCGCGTGGTGGACGTGGTCGATCTTCTCGACCCAGTGGTACTTCTGCAGGGCGACCGCGTCGAAGCCGCCGGCGTCGCCGATGGTGGCAAAGGACGGCTTGAGGCCGGCCAGGGAGTCGGCGGTGGTGCCGGGGCGCATGTGCTCGTCGTGGTCGAGGACGACCAGGCCGTTGCGGTCGCGCACCGGGACGACGGAGCGGTCGAAACGGCCGTCCTTCCAGGCCTCGGCCGCGCGCTCCTGGGAGAGCGCGGCGAACTCGTCGACGTCCCGGCGGGTGTAGCCCTCGATCGTGGCGATGAGGTCGGCGCCGATGCCCTGCGGGACGAAGCCGGTGTCGAAGTTGGTCATCGGGTCGGCGAACCAGGCGCCGCCGTCGGAGGCCATCGGGACCCGCGACATGGATTCGACGCCGCCCGCTAGGACCAGGTCCTCCCAGCCCGAACGCACCTTGGCGGCGGCCATGTTGACGGCCTCCAGACCCGAGGCACAGAAGCGGTTCTCCTGGACGCCGGCCACCGTGTCGGGCAGCCCCGCGGCGATCGCCGCGATCCGGGCGATGTCGGATCCCTGGTCGCCGACCGGTCCGACGACGCCGAGCACGATGTCGTCGACGGCGGCCGGGTCCAGCCCGGGGAAGCGCCGGCGCACTTCGTGGATCAGGCCGACGACCAGGTCGATCGGCTTGGTGCCGTGCAGTGCGCCAGTGGCCTTGCCGCGGCCGCGCGGGGTGCGGACCGCGTCGTATACGTACGCTTCGGTACTCAAGTCAACAAGCCTTTCGCATGAGGGTGGAGGCGGGAGCAGCGGGTGGGGACCGGGGCCGGTCCGGGGTCAGCCGAGCAGGGAGCGCCCGATGATCTCCTTCATGATCTCGGTGGTCCCTCCGTAGATCGTCTGGATCCGGCCGTCGGTGAAGGCCTTGGCCACGCGGTGTTCCGCCATATAGCCGTAGCCGCCATGGAGTTGCAGGCAGCGGTCGGCGACGCGTTTTTGCAGTTCGGTGGCCCACCACTTGGCCATCGAGGCGTGCACCGCATCCAGTTCGCCGGCGGAGTGGTCGGCGATGCAGCGGTCGAGGAACGCGCGGGTGACGGCGCACTCGGTGGCCATCTCGGCTATCTCGAAGCGGATGTGCTGGAGCCTGGCCAGCGGCCGGCCGAACGCCTCGCGCTCCTTGACGTACTCGCTGGTGATCTCCAGCAGGTGTTCGGCGGCGGCGATACCGGCGACGGCGATGCCCATCCGCTCCTGCGCGAGATGGGTCATCAGATGGACGAAGGCGCCGTTCCGCTCGCCGAGCAGGTTCTCCTTGGGGACGTGGACGTCGTGGAAGAACAGCTCGGCGGTGTCCTGCGACTTCTGCCCGATCTTGTCGAGGTTGCTGCCGCGCTCGAAGCCCGCCATGCCCCGCTCGACGACCAGCAGACTCAGGCCGTGCGCCCCGCCCTCCGGCGTCGTCTTGGCGACGACGATGACCAGGTCGGCGAGGATGCCGTTGGAGATGAAGGTCTTGGAGCCGTTGAGGATCCAGTGGTCGCCCGCGTCCTCGGCGTGGGTGCGGATGCCCTGCAGGTCGGAGCCCGCGCCGGGCTCGGTCATCGCGATGGCGGTGATGATCTCGCCGCTGCAGAAGCCGGGCAGCCAGCGGCGCTTTTGCTCCTCGGTGCCGAGCGTCGTCAGATAGGGGCCGATGATGTCGTTGTGCAGGCCCACTGCCAGCCCGGACGCGCCCACCCGGGTGAATTCCTCGGCCAGCACCGCGCTGTAGCGGAAGTCGTGCTGTCCGCCCCCGCCGTACTCCTCGGGAACCGCCAGCCCCAGCAGTCCCTGTTTGCCGGCCGCCCGCCAGGCCTCCCGGCTGACGATGCCGTCCTTCTCCCACTGCTCGTAATGCGGCGTCACCTCCCTGGCGAGGAAGGTCCGTACGACCTTGCGGAAGGCCTCGTGGTCCTCGGTGAAGATCTGGCGCTTCATCTGCGCGGTCATGCTGCGGGCCCTCCTGGGAGCCGGTTCTTGACGGTCTCGGTCGGTGTGACGGGCTGCGGCCCCACGGGACCGCGCCGGGCGGCGCCCCCGGCGAGCGGGCCGCCTCCCCGGTCGCGGGTCGTCTCCCGCAGGACGACGGCGGCCTCCTCGGGGGCGGCCGCGTACCGGAGCGTGGTGGCGGACCCCATCAGCCGGCCGCGTCCTTCTGCCCGGTGCGGTCCGGGCCGGCGGACGGGGACCCGGCGGGGAACGGGGCGAGGAGGCCGGGGACCTGCCAGTCACGCGCGATCTCCGCGGAGTCCGCGCCGGGCCGTGCGGGAGGCCTGCGGACCGCGCCCGGCGTGCGCGAGAAGCGCGGCGCGGGTGCGGGCTGGGTCAGTCCGCTGTGCTCGACGAAGGTGCCGCGGGCGGCCAGATGCGGGTGCTGCGGTGCCTCGCGCAGGGACAGCACCGGTGCCACACAGGCGTCGGACTCCGCGAAGACCGCCGTCCACTCCTCGCGGCTGCGGGTCTTGAAGCGGGCGGCGAGGGTGGTGCGCAGCTCGCCCCAGGCGGCGAGGTCGTCGCGGCTGGGGACCTCCTGCTCGACGCCCAGCAGCCGGATGAATTCGCCGTAGAACCGCTGCTCCAGCGCGCCGACGGCCATGTAGCCGCCGTCGGCGGTCTCGTAGGTGCCGTAGAAGGGGGCCCCGCCGTCGAGGAGATTGGCGCCGCGCCGGTCCTGCCAGCCGCCGGCCGCCAGCATGCCGTGGATCATCGCCGTCAGATGGGCCGTGCCGTCGACGATGGCGGCGTCGACGACCTGGCCCGTTCCGCCGTCGGTGCGGGCGTGCTGGAGGGCGGCGAGGACGCCGATGACGAGGTAGAGGGAGCCGCCCGCGTAGTCACCGAGGAGATTGGCGGGGACGGCGGGCGGGCCGTCGGGCGACCCGATCATGCCCAGGGCGCCCGTGATGGCGATGTAGCCGATGTCGTGTCCGGCGGTGTCGGCGAGCGGGCCCTGCTGTCCCCAGCCCGTCATGCGGCCGTAGACCAGCCGGGGGTTGCGCGCCAGGCACTCCTCGGGGCCCACCCCCAGCCGCTCGGCCACGCCGGGGCGGTACCCCTCGATCAGCACATCGGCGCGCCCGGCCAGCTCGAGGACCTGCGCCACACCGTCGGGGCTCTTCAGGTCCACCAGCACGGAGCGTTTGTTGCGGTTGGTGAGGTCGCGGGCCGGATCGATGCCCAGCCCCGCGCCTCCGGGCCGGTCGACGCGGACGACATCGGCGCCGAGATCGGCCAGGAGCATGGCGGCGAACGGGCCGGGGCCGATGCCCGCGAGTTCGACCACCCGCACCCCGCTCAGCGGGCCGTTCCCTGACTCCGTCATCGCGCCCCATGCCTTTCCGCACTGTGACACTTCTGATGTAACACTCGTGATGTTAAGAACGTGTTCCACTTTCCACAAGCCCCCCGTGTCGCGTGGCAGCAGCGGAAAAGGCCCGTGACGGCGATGCTCAACTGCCATCGCCGTCACGGGCCTTTGCGCGCCTGCTGCCGCTGCGCCGCTATCCCCCGTCGAGCTCGGCGATGAGCTTTTTGGGGGCTATGACGCGATAGGACTCCTCCGCCCAGTCGCAGAGCAGCTCGGCCGGCGGAGCCCCCGGCTCCGCGAGGGGGACCCGCACCCATCCGGACCTGCCCAGGCCGTAACCGGCGGGCTGGGCGCCGGGCGAGGTCAGCGCATGCGCATGCGCCTCGGGGGCCTTCAGCTTCAGCGTGACCCCGAAGGGATGGCTGCCGTCACCGACACCGAGGAAGACGAAGACCTTCTTGTTGACCTTGATGACGCTCTCGCCCCACGGGAACTCCTCCACCGTCCCCGGCAGGCCGAGCGCGAACGCGCGCACCCGCGCCCGTACCTTCGCCGGATCCGCCGCCTTCGCCATGCGCTCCTCCACGTCCGTCCCCCGTACGGCACCGCCCGCGATGCCGCCCGGCCCCCGCTCGTCACGCGCGGGCCGCCCCAACGCATTCCACGCTAACGGCGACCACTGACAACGGCCCGCGGAGCGCCGGACACCGGGCCGACCGAGGGACACCCGTGCCCTCCCGCTGCCCTCCCCGCAACCCGCCGGCGCGCTGTCCGGCTTCCCCGGCGGCCGGGTCGCGACCGGTGCACCGGGTGGGCGGCGGCGCTTGCGGAGCCGCTACGCCGGATCCGCCGGCGCCTGTCCGGACGCGCCGGAGGGCCTCTCCCCCGCGGGCGGCGACCCCGCTCCCCCGGCCTCCGGCACCAGGTGGTCGTCGGGTGTCTGACGGTCCACCAGCCGGCCCAGTCGCCGGGGCACATTGCCGCCCACCAGGATGATGACCACGAGCGTCAGCCCGAAGGTGAGCACGGCCAGCGCCCTGCCCAGGGGCATGCCTTCGGCCAGACGGGCCCCGAGGACGGGCGCCACCGCCCCGCCCAGGGCCCCCACGTTGTAGACGAAGCCCAGCGAAGCGGCGCGGGCGGCGGTCGGGAAGTGGCCGGCGAGGTACTTCGGCAGGATGCCGGAGATGCCCTGGCTGAGCGCGAGCAGCCCGAAGAGCAGTACGCCGAGCGCCGGCAGGCTGTCCTGTACCGCGAAGACGGGAAAGACGAGGGCGAGCGAGGCCAGCAGGGTGCCGGCATAGGCGCGGCGGGTGCCGAACCGGTCGCCGACGAAGCCCGCCAGCCAGCAGCCCGCCATGGTGCCGAAGCCCGCGCAGAACATCACGTCGCCGACCTGCCCGGGTGCGTACCCGAGGTCGGTCTTGAGGTAGGTGGGCAGCAGGGCCTGGATCGGCCAGCTGTAGAGGAAGGCACAGAACACCGTCGCCATCAGGGCGACGTACAACAGCCATCCGCGCCGGCCGCCGAGCTGTGCGGCGAAGGCCACCAGGCACCCCGCAGCGACGACGGAGAGCGCTGGTACGAAACCCGCACCGACGGGTGTGAAGACGCAGAACAGCGCGGCCGAGGCCGTCGCCGCCAGCACCGCGTTGACCCAGGGCCGGATCCGACCGGTGAACAACGGCCGGAACGGATGGGGGCGTTCCTCCCCCGTACGGGCGGCGCCGATCTGCCGCTGCCAGTCGCCGGCTTCCGGCAGCGACCTGCGCATCCAGAGGGCGACCAGGACGGGCAGCACGCCGATCCAGAACATCCAGCGCCAGCCCCAGCGCGGGACCACCCAGGCGTAGAGCTCGGCGGCGAGGACGGTGCCTCCGGCGTAACCGGAGATGATGAATCCGGAAGCCCGGTTGCGCCACCGGACGGGCCAGCTCTCCAGCACATACGTCACGCTCGCGCTGTACTCCCCCGCCATGCCCAGACCGATCACCAGCCGGGCGACGAACAGGCTGGTGTAGCCCCACGCGAATCCGCAGGCGAACGTGCCCAGTGAGTAGAGCAGGATGCTGGCGATCATGGCGGCCTTGCGGCCGTAGCGGTCGCCCACCGCGCCCAGGACGGCGCCGCCCAGCCACCGGGTGATGAAGGCGCCGGAGACCAGCGAGGCGGCGGTGGCGGTGCTCAGACGGAAGTCGTCGGCGATCTCGGTCAGCACGAGCGTGATCAGCACGAAGTCGAAGCCGTCGAGGAGATACCCGATCCAGGCGGCGGCCATCGCCTTCCACTGGCCCGGGGTGACCTCCCGCCACCAGCTCCGTCCGTGCTCAGCGGTGTCGGTGGGACGCATCCTCATGGCCACCCGGCCTCCTCCGGCAGTCGGCGGACGGTTCGGTGCACGGCGTCGTCGAGGGCGGCCGCTGGGGACGGTCGGGGCGGTCCGCGGACACCGACAGACATGGGACGTCCTACGTCAGCGCCCACCCGCGAATGTGGACCGGTCGCGATGCCCTGTCAAGACCGCACACCGCACTCCCTGCGGCCTTACGGGCAGCCAAGGACGGGGCCGCAAAGGGACGTTGACGGAGGCAACGGGAGCTGCCTAAGGTCCGTTCTCCATGCCCCACAGGCGGTCGAGAGGACGCGGGATGCCACGGCAGGACACCTCCGGACGGGCCCATGACCTCGTCCTCTACGGTGCGACCGGTTTCGCGGGCGCGCTCACCGCCGTCTACCTGGCGCAGCATGCCCCCAAGGACTGCCGCTGGGCGCTGGCCGGGCGCAACACCGCCAAACTGGAGCAGTTGCGCGACCGGCTGGCGGACATCGACCCGTCCTGTGCCGAGCTGCCGCTGCTGCGGGCCGACAGCGGCGATCCGGACTCGCTGCGCGCCCTCGCCGCCGGCACCCGGGTGCTGGCGACGACCGTCGGCCCGTATCTGCTCCACGGCGAGCCGCTGGTCGCCGCCTGCGCCGCGGCCGGCACCGACTATGTCGATCTCACCGGTGAGCCGGAGTTCATCGACCGGATGTACCTGCGCCACGATGCGACGGCCCGCGCCTCCGGTGCGCGCCTCGTGCACGCCGGCGGATTCGACTCCGTCCCGCACGACCTGGGGGTCCTCTTCACGGTGGGGCTCCTGCCCGAAGGCGTCCCCGTACGGATCGACGGTTTCGTGCGGACCAACGCGACGTTCTCCGGCGGCACTCTGGCCTCCGCGCTGACCGTCGCCTCGCGTCCGGTGGCCATGGCGCGGGCCGCCCGCGAGCGGCAGCGGGTCGAGCCACGACCGGACGGCCGTACGGTGCGGGCGTCATTCGGACCGCCTCTCAGGAGTGCCGAAACGCGCACCTGGGGCGTGCCGCTGCCGACCCTCGACCCCCAGGTCATCGCTCGCTCGGCCGCCGCGCTGGACCGTTACGGGCCCGATTTCCGCTATCGCCACTACGCAGGCGTACGGCGGCTGCCGGTCGCCGTGGGCGGGGCGCTGGGGGTGGGGGCCATGTGTGCGCTCGCCCAGCTGCCGCCAGCCCGGCGGTGGATGTCGCAGCGCCTGGAGCCGGGCGACGGGCCCGGTCCCGAGCGGCGGGCGCGCAGCTGGTTCAAGGTGCGCTTCGTCGGCTCCGGCGGCGGCCACCGCGTGCTGACCGAGGTGTCGGGCGGTGACCCGGGCTACGACGAAACGGCGAAGATGCTGGCCGAATCGGCGCTCAGCCTGGCCTTCGACGACCTGCCGGAAACCGCGGGACAGGTGACGACCGCGGTCGCCATGGGGAACGCGCTGACGGCCCGCCTCCAGGATGCGGGCATCACGTTCCGCGTCGTCCAGGAGTAGCCCGGCTGCCTCCGTGCCCCCGTGGACGCTCGTCCCGGGCCCGCGTCAGGCTTCGGCGAGCGCCCTCCGGCACAGCGCGTCCGCGGCCCGGGTCGTCTCGGGGAGCCGGTAGCGCGCCGCCAGGTGGAGCGTGTGCGCGCAGGCGCGGTCGAGGGCGATGCGGTGCCCCACGGAGACGAAGACCGGCTTGACGCCCTGTTGGGTCCGCAGCGCACGTCCCACCTCCTCGTCCCCGTCCAGCAGCGGGGAGGTGGCGCCGCGCTCCGGCCCGGGAGGTTCGTACCGGAAGGTGAAGGGGTTCTTGGCGACACCGATGGTGGGCAGCCCCGTCAGCACTCCCAGATGGCTGGCGAGCCCGAAGCGGCGCGGGTGCGCCAGCCCGTAGCCGTCGCAGACCACGAGGTCGGGGGTACGGGCGAGGCGGGCGAGCGCATCGAGCACGGTGGGAATCTCGCGGAAGGCGAGCAGTCCGGGCACATACGGGAACGAGATCTGCCCGACCGCGGTGGCCTCGTCGACTACGGCGCGCGTACGGGCGTCCAGCACGACGGCGGCAGCGGCGACGACATCGCGCGTGTCGTCGTAGGCCACATCCACTCCGACGACGGTGCCCTCGAACCCCGGTTCCGGACCGGGTTCGTCGAGCCGTACGTGGGGCCGCAACCGGTCCTGGACCGCGCGCGCCTGGTCCTCGTCGGCGGGCCAGTGCCGCAGTTCGTCGTCACGGGAGATCGTTCCGGGAGTGTCCATGGGGGCCCCACGCTACCGAACCGGTGAGCGAGCGAACCTCCGGCCGGGCGGGGCACCGGGCCGCGACGCGTTGTCCGTGGCCTGCGCGTTCCCGGGCGGAAGGTGGCCCCGTTTCCGCCTGATTCCTCGTCTATATTGCAGCTATGTTCGTATTGGAACTGACCTACACCGCACCCCTCGAACGCGTCGACGCCGTCCTTCAGGACCATGTGGAGTGGCTGCAGAAGCAGTACGCCGCCGGGCACTTCATCGCCGCGGGCCGCAAGGTCCCGCGGGACGGAGGCGTGATCCTCGCCGCCGGGACGGACCGGGCGACCGTCGAGCGGATCGCGGCCGAGGACCCGTTCAGCCTCGCCGGGGTGTGCGAGTACCGGATCACGGAGTTCGTGGCGACGACGACCGCTCCGGCCCTGGAGCAGTACCGCGAACAGCTCCCGTCCTGAGGAACCGCCCCTCCGGCCCGGACCGCCGGCGATCCGGCAGTCCGGGCACCGCCTTCAGCTGTCTTGCCAGGCCCGCGCTCTCCGCTCCGGGCGACCGGCGGTCGAGCACGCGGTCCTGCCCGTCAGCTCGGTAGGAGCGCCCTGACCCCGGACTACGAAGTCGTCGGCGGCACCGAACCACTGAGCGTGCCGGTGCGCACAGGAGCCGGCGACGCGGGCCAGCGCCCCCCGTTGCGCCAGTAGTCCTGAATCTCCTCCAACTGGCGCCCCTTGGTCTCGGGAGCGGTGACGGCGGCGAAGACCAGCGCGACGAGCGCGAGGAACCCGAGGCCCGCGAACGTCCGGGCCGCACCCGCCCAGGCCATCAGGGAGGGGAAGAACTGGGCGATCAGCAGATTGGCGACCAGGTCGGCGGTGAGCATCACCGACGCCCCGGTCGAGCGCAGTTGGGCCGGGAAGGCCTCGCTCGCGTAGACCCAGATCAGCGATCCGAAGCCGAAGTTGAAGGCCGCGGTGAACAGCAGGATGGCGGCGAAGCCCACCCAGGTCGTGGCGCCGTGCAGCCGGCCCCCGGCGAAGACCACGGTCAGCACGGCGAGCATCACGGCCATCGTGCCGATGCCGCAGAGCAGTACCACCCGCCGGCCGAGCCGGTCGATGATGAGGATGGCGAGCACGGTCGCGGCCAGTGAGGCGAGCTGGACGAAGGACGGCAACAGGAAGTTCTGGCCGCTGCCGGTGAAGCCCATCTCCTCGAAGATCTGCGGGCTGTAGTACGTCACGGCGTTGATGCCGGTGATCTGGCAGAAGAAGCCGAGGCCGACGACGAAGAACGCGGCACGGGCGTACGGCTTGCGCAGCAGGGAGCGTGCCGATCCACCGCTCTCCTGGGCGAGCGCGGAAGCCACGGCGGCGACCTCCCCGCGCGGATCGACGTCCGGGTCGGTCATGGCCATGACCTCGACGGCCCGCTCCGTCTGCCCCTTGAGGACGTACCAGCGCGGGGTGTCCGGCAGCCTGAGCAGCGGGATCAGCACGAGGGCGGCGGGGATCGCGGAGAGGCCGAGCATCCAGCGCCAGTGACCGCCGCCGGACAGGCCCCAGTTGACGAAGTACGTGAGGACGATGCCGGCGACCGTGGCCACCTGGTAGGCGGCGACCGAGGCCCCGCGGATACGCGCCGGGGTCGATTCGGCGACATAGAGCGGCGCGGCCACGATCGAGATGCCGATGGCGATGCCGAGCAGGAAGCGGACGACGTCCAGCACGACGACGTCGGGCGCGACGGCGGAGAGCGCGACGAACACCGCGTACGAGCCGGCCACGATCAGCATCGCCGCCTTGCGGCCCAGGGCGTCGGCAAGCTTGCCGCCGATCAGCGCGCCCACGATGGAGCCGAACACCAGGATGCTGTTGACCAGGCCTTTTTCGGCCTCGGTGAGATGGAAGTCCTTGCTCAGGAACACCAGGGCACCGGAGATGCTGCCGGTGTCGTAGCCGTAGATGACGCCGACGACGGCGCCGGTGAGCGCGAACAGCCTGCCGGTGCGGCGTGGGGTCCGGGATGACGGTGGCGGGGGCGTCGCGGAGAGCGTGGCAATGGACATGGGGAGTCCTTTGTGCGGCGGAGCGGGCCTTGCTACATGACTGATCTTGCAAGTATTTGGAGAGTTTCACGCAGCTGTCAACACTTCGCGAGGCACTCTCGGCATGCTGCCGACACCCCGCCCCCGCCCCGGCAGAACCGAAAGTCGAGCACCCACGAGGCCCAGTACCCGCCCCTCCCCTCTGGCGCCTCCACTCGCACGAGGGATGGAACCGCGTCAGATTTCTGCGTACAGTCGATTGCAACGAAAGCAAATATTGCACTTTCATGCAGAGCACCGGAGCGCACGCACATCACGGGAGGGTGAGCCATGAGCGAGATCTCGTACATGGAGCAGGAACTGCACAGCCAGCCGGAGACCTGGCGGGAGGCCGCGCGGATCGGGGCGGCCGCGGGCACGCTGCCCAAGCCCGGACAGCGGGTGGCCGTCGTCGGCTGCGGCACCTCGTGGTTCATGGCGCAGTCGTACGCGGCACTGCGCGAGGCGGCCGGACAGGGCGTGACGGACCCGTTCGCCGCCTCCGAGGCGTTCCTCGGCAGCGACCGCGGCTATGACGCGGTCGTCGCCATCACCCGGTCCGGCACCACGACAGAGGTGTTGCGCGTACTCGATGCCGTCAAGGGACGCATCCCGACGGTGACGATCATCGGTGACCCCGAGACGCCGGCGGTGGCGGTCTCCGACGAGACGGTCGCCCTGCCCTTCGCCGACGAGAAGTCGGTGGTGCAGACCCGTTTCGCGACGACGGCACTGACGCTGCTGCGTGCGCACCTGGGCGAGGACGTCTCCCAGGCGGTGGCCGACGCGGAGGAGGCGCTGGCCTCGCCGGTGGAGAAGGAATGGGTGGACGCCGAGCAGTTCGCCTTCCTCGGGACGGGCTGGACGTTCGGCCTGGCCAACGAGGCGGCGCTCAAGATGCGGGAGGCCTCGCAGAGTTGGACCGAGTCCCACCCCGCGATGGAGTACCGCCACGGCCCGATCGCGATAGCCGCACCCGGCCGCGTGACCTGGCTCTTCGGTCGGGCGCCGGAGGGGCTGGAGGCCGATGTGGTGCGGACCGGGGCGCGCTTCGTGTGCCATGCGCGCGATCCGCTCGCCGATCTGGTGCTGGTCCAGCGGGTGGCGCTGGAGCGGGCTCGCGCCCGCGGCCTGGACCCGGACAACCCCCGCAACCTGACCCGCTCGGTGATGCTCGAAACGCCGGCCGCCTCCTAGGGCCTCCACCTCCCCCGCCCCGTCTCCCCCACGCCAATCCGTCCCGTCCGCAAGGGAGTCAGCCTCCGATGCCCCTCGTTCCGACCTCATCGATCGTCGACTCCGCGCGTGAGGCACGGGTCGGTGCCGCGGCGTTCAACGTCATCCATCTGGAGACCGCCGAGGCGCTCGTCACCGCCGCCGAACGCACCGACACCCCGTTGATCCTGCAGATCAGCGAGAACTGCATCCGCTACCACGGCAGTCTGCTGCCCCTCACGCGCGCCACCCTCGCCCTCGCGGAGGGCTCAACCGCCCCGATCGCGGTGCACCTCGACCACATCACCGATGCCGACCTCGTCCACCAGGGCGTCGCTGCCGGGGTGGGCTCCGTCATGGTGGACGCCTCCGCCCTTCCGTACGAGGAGAACGTGGCCACCACTGCCGAACTCACCTCCTGGTGCCATGACCGTGGCGCCTACGTCGAGGCCGAACTCGGCGAAGTGGGCGGCAAGGACGGAGTCCATGCCCCGGGGGCACGCACGGACCCCGACGAAGCACTGGCCTTCGTCCGTGCCACGGGGGTGGATGCGCTCGCCGTGGCCGTCGGCTCCTCCCATGCGATGCACGAGCGCACGGCCGTACTGGACAAGGACCTGATCGCGGCGCTGCACAGCACGCTGCCGGTGCCGCTGGTATTGCACGGCTCGTCCGGAGTGCCCGACGACGAGCTGCGGCGGGCCATCGCCGCCGGAATGACGAAGATCAATATCTCCACTCATCTGGTGTCCGTCTTCACCCGCTCGATACGGCACACACTGGACGCCGACCCCGCACTCGTCGACTCCCGGAAGTACCTCAAGCCCGCTCGGGAGGCAGTGGCCGAGGAAGCGGCGAGGCTGCTGGCGGTGCTGGGGGCTCCGGCGACGGTTCCGGGCCAGTACGCGGCCCAGGCGCCGGCCCGGGGGTGAGGGGGCGGCGGGCGGATCATCGCCCCGGCGGTGCTTCTTCACGGCGGGCGGGGCGGCGGTCGCCACAGCGGACGGAGGGCGGGAGGACAAGAGGGCTGGAGGGACAGGAGGGTCGGCCGCGACGGAGTGCGGGACGGAGCACGGGGGCGCCTACGGCGCGTCGCCGTGGCCTGCTGGAACGAATTAGGCTCGCGCCATGAAGCGCCATGAACGGATGAACGCACTGCTCGAGCTGCTCGGCGACCGGGGCCGGGTGGACGTCGAGGAGGCGGCGACCGCGCTGGAGGTCTCGGCCGCCACGATGCGGCGCGACATGGACGCGCTGGCCGAGCAGCAGTTGCTGACCCGCACCCGCGGCGGGGCGGTGCTCAGTTCGGTGGCGTACGACCTGCCCATCCGCTACAAGCACGCTCATCGATCGGCGGAGAAGGAGGCAGTGGCGCAGGCCGCGGCAAAGCTGGTCGAGCGGGGGGACGTGGTCGGGCTGAGCGGCGGCACGACGACCACGGCGATCGCCCGGGCGCTCGCCACCCGCCCGGATTTCGCGGAGGCCGGCCCGCAACCGCATCTGACGATCGTCACCAACTCCCTCAACATCGCCAACGAGCTGGCCGTACGGCCGCAGATCAAGATCGTGCTCACGGGCGGGGTGGCCCACTCGCGGTCGTTTGAACTGGTGGGCCCGTTCAGCGAGTTGGTGCTGCAGCAGATCTCCATCGACACCGCGTTCATCGGCGCCAACGGCATGGACCCGATGATGGGGGCCACGGTGCACGACGAGGCGGAGGCCCGGGTCAACCGCCTCATGGCCGAGCGTGCCCGGCGCGCCGTGGTCGTCGCGGACTCGTCGAAGATCGGCGAGCGCTGCTTCGCCCGGGTCGGCGACGCGGATGTCTTTGACACCTTCATCACGGACAGCGGAGCGAAGGAGGCAACCCGCCGTGAGTTCGCGGACCGAGGCCTGAAGGTGGTGGCGGCCCGCCCGCCCGCGGGCGAGTGACACCCGGCCGCCACGCTGCCTTCAGGCCGACCCCCGTTGCTCCGCCCCTGCCTCTCCGAGGCGCCGCACTCGCTCCGGGCCATCTCCTTGGGCAGACCGGCTCGGTTCGTCTCGGGTCGGTTCGGGTCGGTTCGGCCCGGCTCATTTGGCCCCCTGGCCGGCGGGGGGGACGCGCTCGGATCCTTGACTGATTGGGGCGGCCCACTCGGGTCTGTCGGCCAACGGGAGCGGCTCGCTTGACCCGTCGATCGAGGTGGGGCAGCACAGCATCCCGGCCGAAGGGAGGGGCTCGCTCGACCCGTCGGTCGAGGGGGCGGCCCGGCCCATCGGTCGATGGGAGGGGCTCGCTCGGTCCGTCGACCGAGGCGGGCGGTACAACACTGTCAGGTGCCACAGACCCGCCCGGCGGGCGGCACAGCCCCGGCGGACAGGTCGATCCGGCCGGGCGGCACGGCTTCGCAGTTGGCTCGGAGCCGTCGGGCGACACAACACGGTCGGGCGGCACGGAACCGGCGGGCGGCACAGCCCCAGCGGACAGGTCGATCCGGCCGGGCGGCACGGCTTCGCAGTTGGCTCGGAGCCGTCGGGCGGTACGGCCCGGTTGGGTGGCACGGATCCTTGGTGGGCTCTTCCCCGCGGGGGGGGGCGGCCTGGCATCAGCTCGGGTGGGTTCGGTTGCGGAAGGGTTGCTCTGATGTCGCGGGTGTGTCCCCGTGGGACCCCCGGGGCTGATTTACCTGAGGTGCGCGTGGACAATGGGGAATGAACGTGCGAACCCGGTGCGGGCTTCGCGGGGGAATCCAAGTTTTCCAGCGGGGGAGCTTACGGTGCGGAAGATCATGGCGATAGCGCTGGCGGCGGTGGCCTGCAGCGCCACTTTGACCATCACCAGTGCCTCCACCGCTGCGGCGGCGGAACGGGCGCCGCACTGCGTGATAGTGCGGAAGTACTTCAGCAAGGGCCACCAGCGCTACGTCCGGCTGACGAATCTGTGCAGCCGGCGGACCGCCTGCTTCACCATCGTCGTCCCGCATCAGCGCGACCCCCACGGCAGTCTCCCCAAGGGCGCGACGAAGGACGTCCGGTACGGCACGACCTGGGCGTCGCGGGCCCTGTTTGTGAAGAACAGTTCCTGCTGAGCGGTCGGCGGCAGCGCGCCGGGGCGTGACGATGGCGCAGAGGTGCCACCCTGCCGGGGCGGGTCAGGCGCGTACGGCGATGCCGTCCAGCACCATGGAGAGGTACTGGCGGGCGATCTCCTCGGGGCTGTGCTGCCCACCGGGCCGGTACCAGCTCGCCGCCACCCAGACGGTGTCGCGGACGAAGCGGTAGGTGAGCCGGATGTCGAGGTCGGCTCGGAAGACTCCGTCGGCGACGCCTCGTTCCAGCGTGCCCAGCCAGGCCTTTTCGAACTTCCGCTGCGAGTCCGTGAGGTAGCCGAAGCGGGGCTGGGCGGTGAGGTGCTTGGCTTCCTTCTGGTAGATGGCGACGGCCGCGCGGTGCCGGTCGATCTCCCGGAAGGACTCGGTGACCAGGGCTTCGATGGTCTCCCTGGGGCCGAGGCGGGCGGCGAGCACGGCGTCGTAGCCGTCCCACAGCTCGGTCAGGAAGCTGGAGAGGATCTCGTCCAGCATCGATTCCTTGGAATCGAAGTGGTAGTAGAGACTGCCCGCGAGCATCCCCGCCTCGTCCGCGATGCGGCGGACGGTGGTGGCGTTGTAACCGTGTGCGGCGAATACCTCCGCCGCGATGTTGAGGAGTTCGCGGCGGCGCTCTGGTGACGCGTTCGCGGTCGTCGTCTTCTTCTTGGCGGCTGGCACCTGGCTATTGTCGCCCCGCCCTTCCCGGCCTCGGCCCGCCCGGCCCCTCTCCCTCTCTGCTGCCTCTGCCGCTCTGCTGTCTCTGCCTGCCTCTGCCTGCCTCTGCCGCCGACTGCCCGGTCGCCCCCCTTCCGCTGCCGCTGTCTCCAAGTCCCGCCACCCGGTCTCGCCCTCCGCTGCGCCTGCCCCCACCTCCAGCCCCGGCCTCCCCTCCGCTTCCTCCGTCCCTGCCTCCTGCCGGCCCCTCCCACCGCCCCTCCGCCCCCCCCGCAGATCCGATTGACGTCACACCGGGGATATATTTCACTAGTAAAACACCTGCTAATCTTCCCTCCATGGGGAAGCATGCCAAGCCGTCCGGGATGAGTGCGCGTGCCGTGCCCGGAAGTGGGGTGCGGGTCAGACCGTTGCCCGTCAGGAGCAGTGTCCGGCTGCGCAAGCCGGTCGATATCTGGCACAAGCCGGCGCTCAGCGCGGTGGTGGCGCTGGCGGTCCCCGACCTCGTGCTGTTCGGCCTGGGGCGGCTGGATCTGATCCTTTACACCTCGGCCGGGGCGATGTGCGCCCTGTATGCGCACGGCCTGCCGTACGCCGCGCGCGCTCGCACTCTGTTGTGGGTGGTGCTCGGCATGGTCGCGAGTCTTGGCGTGGCGCTGACCGTCGCCTCGCTGACCAAGTCCACCGCGTTGCTCGTCGTGCTCGCTTCGCTGATGTCCGCGGTCCACAAGATGGCCTGTGATGCGACGCGCATCGGTCCGCCGGCGAACGTCATCCTGACGTTCATCACGGCCTCGGCCTTCTTCGTGCCGCAGCACCTCGGCGAGGTGCCCCCGCATCTGGCGCTGGCCCTCGGTGCCGGAGGGCTTGCCTGGCTGGTCTGCATGGCACCCGCGCTGATACGGCCGCAGGGGCCGGAACGGATCGCCGTCGCCCGCGCACTTGAGGCCGCGGCGGTTCTGCTGCGTACCCAAGCAGGGTCGGACGGCGGGATGGAATCGGCCGGTGGAGAGCCCGCGGGTGTGGCGCAGGCACGACATGCCACTGCGGCCGCGGTGAACGCCGCCTGGCACACGTTGTTCCTGGTTCCGGCACGTCACCCGGCAAGGGCCGTCGCGCGAGCCGGACTCGAACGCTTGCTGGTGCGGGCCGAATCGGCGCTGGGGCACGACGGCCGGTCCGCGGAGGGTGAAGCCGAGCGGCTCGGTGTCTGGGCGCGTGAGGTGCGGAGCGGGCGGGCGCTGCCCCGGGTGGTGCTCTCGGACGAGCAGGCAGCGGAGTTGGTGGGCGTCGCCGAAGAGGCACGGGCGCCGCGGCGGCCCGCGCCCGGTCGGCCGCACGGGGTGCGGGCGGTGCTCACCCAGCTCGCGCCCGGGTCACCGCTGCTGCCCATCGGGGCACGGGTCGCCGCGGGGTGTGTGCTGGCGGGCTGGGTGTCGATGGCGGTCGGTGTCGGGCACCCGTATTGGGCCGTGGTCACCGCGGCCTCGATCTATCAGGCCAACACCACGCTCTCCTGGCAACGGGCGCTGCAGCGGACCCTCGGCAATCTGCTCGGCCTGGTGCTCTACACCGCGCTGCTGCCGTTGATGCACCTCGGGGAGCTCGTGATGATCGCGCTGGCGCTGGCCTTCCAGCTCGGCGCGGAGGCGTGTATCACCCGCAACTACTGGCTCGGTTCGGTGTGCGTCACGCCGATGGCGCTGCTGCTGACCGAGTTCGGGCAGCGGCTGCCGGCCGGCACGCTGGTCGCCGACCGCTGGATCGACACGGTGGTGGGCGCGGTGGTGGGGCTGGCCTGCTGCGTCCTGGTCACCAACCGGCGGGCCGCCGACCGTATCGAAGTCGCCCTGGGCCGGGTCGAGGCTGCGGAGGCCGTCGCCCTGCGGTTGCTGGCGAAGGGGGCCACGCCGACAGCGGACGGGGGCCGGGAGCTCGGCTACGCGCCGGAGGCCGGCTGGGCGCAGGAGACCGGCAGGGGCCGGAAGGCCGGTGTGGCCCGGGAGGCCGGCTGGACCCGGGAAGCCGGCCACGCCCCGGAGGTCGGCTGGGCCATCGAGACCAGTGGGGCCCTGGAGGCCGGCTGGGCGCGTGACCGGCTGGCCAGGTGTCTGGTCGAGCTGCGTGAAGCCGTGGAGGTGGCGGGCGGCGAGTGGTGGCAGCGTGCCCTGCCCGAGGAGCGGATCGCGCGTGCCGAGCAGCAGGGGCACCGGGCGCTGGCCGGGCTGGTGCGGCAGCCCCCGGTGCCGGTGCCGGTCGGCTGACCCGCGTGCCCGCCCGGCGCGGCGGCCGGAACGGCGGCAGGCACAATTGAGGGATGTGGCCGAGAGGAGTGTGCGGGTGACCGAGGACATCGTCGCGGGGGTGCTGCGCCAGTGGCAGCAGGTGCACCCTGGGCTGGACACCGGCCCGATGGCGGTGATCGGACGGCTCAACCGCTGTTCCGCGCTGCTGCAGCAGGCGTCCGATGCGCCCCTGCGGAAGGCCGGACTCACCCGTCCCGAGTTCGACATCCTCGGCACCTTGCGCCGGATGGACCGTGAGGTGACCCCCGGCCGGGTGGTCCGCGAGACCTTTGCCTCCGGGGCCGCGGTGACCAAGCGGGTACGGCAGTTGGAGGAGCGCGGACTGATCGCCCGCCGCCCCGACGACCGGGACCGCCGCGTCGCGCACCTCTCGCTCACCGACGAGGGGCGGGAGACCATCGATCGGCTGCTGCCCGAACAGCTGCGGTACGAGGCGGCGCTGCTCGACGGCATCGGCGATCAGCGGCAGGAGGAACTCTCCGCGGCCTTGGGCGAGTTGCTGGTGGTGCTGGAGGGGCGGCTCGGAAGCCTGATGGAGTAAGGACGGCGAGCCGGGGACGGGCGCCGGGCGAGTGGCTGGTGCGGCACCGGTAGGGGCGACAAGCCGAGGGGGACCGATGGGCAACATCGGGCGCGGGGAACCGCAGCGGCCCAGTGAGGCGGAGCGGCCGGCGTTCGCGCCACCCGGCCCACCGTCACGCCAATCGGCGCTGCTCCACCCATCACCCCAACGGCACTGCCGCATACATCACCCCGACCGGCACTGCCGCACCCATCACCCCGACCGGCACTCCCCCACCATCACCCCCACCACGGAAACCGCGGACGCCCCACCCCCGGCTCTCGCCCTCATGGCTCCAGGCGGGCGATCCGGCCTCGTTCGCCCGCGGCCCAGCAGCCCAGGTCGGGGGCGCAGTCGACGGTGTCGTACGCACCGTGGTCGAAGGTGTGCCAGGTGCGGCCGCCGTCGAGGGTGAGGTCGCTGCCGGACGGGCCGACCGCTACGGCGAGGTGCCGGGAGTGCGGGAGCCAGACGGCGCCGGAGCGGTAGGCGTTGGGGGGTGCGGCGGCCGGGGCCCAGGTCTTGCCGGCGTCGTCGCTGACCGCGGCGGCGTGGGGCGAGAGCTGGTCGGGGCGGTAGTCGCCGCCGACGGCGAGGCCGTGGGCGCGGTCGCGGAAGGCGAGCGCGAAGACGCCGCGGGCCGGGTCGCCCGCGGGCAGCGGGGTGTCCGTGGCGGACCAGGTGCGGCCGCGGTCGGTGGTGTGCAGGACGCGGGCGGTGGCCGCGCCGCCCGTCGCGATCCAGGCGTCTCGGCTGCCGCTGGAGACCAGGCATTGGCCACTGGCGGCGAACGCGGCCTCGCCCTGCTGGGCAGGCGGCATGCCCTTCGTCGGCAGTACGCGCCAACTGCGGCCGCCGTCCGCGGTGGACAGGATGCGGTACCTGCCGTCGACGGGGTCGCTGAGGGCGATGCCGTGCCGCCGGTCGAAGAAGGTCAGGCAGTCGTAGAAGGCGCGGGGTTCGGTGTTGCGGAAGCTTTCGGTCCAGGTGGCGCCGGCGTCCTCGGTGCGGAGGACGCGCGAGGCCTCGCCCTCGCCGATCGCGAGGACGACCGCACGGCGCGCGTCGAACGCCTCGATGTCGCGGAACTCCAGCGCCCCCGCGCCGGGTGGCGAGATGTCGCTCCAGTGCTTGCCGCCGTCGTGACTGCGCAGCACGGTGCCCGCCGTGCCGGCGACCCAGGCGGTCGTCCGGCTCACGGCCGCGAGACCGCGGAAGCGGGCGGTGCTGCCGCTGTCCTTGAGCCGCCAGCCGGCATCCGGGGTGCTGAGTGCTGCCGCCGATGCCGGCTCGCCCGCCCGAGCCGGTGCCGCCGTGGACGAAGCCGGCCGGGCCGCGGCCGCCGGCCCGGCCGCCATCGTGGCGAGCACCGCCGCTCCGGTCACCATGGCTGCCCGGCGGCGAGCCCTGCGGATACGTGACGCCGGCTCCGTCACCCGGTCCGAGCCCCCGCCCAACAAGCGCCCCTTGCGCCGCATTCGCCCCACCCCGCTCTGGTTGTGGGCTGGAAGCTAGCCCAGCCCGACCGCGCCGTCCAGACCACCGCCCCGGCCCGCCACCACAGCGACCACCACCCGTCGCGCCACCCGCCCGACCCCCGATCACACTCCCGATCACCCCCGGCCGCGGGGCCCCTCGACGGCTCGAGAGACGCCTGACGCTCCGTCACCTCAACCGATCCACGGCCGATCCCGCCCCCGCGCGCACAGCAAAGAGGGCATATACGTACATTCAAAGGCCCGTGATGCAGGTCACGTAGGAATCCAATGCACCTGGTGCGATGACCTGCGCGTCCTAGTGGCCAAAGGCCCAAACGAACCGCCTAAAGGCCCGAACGCACCGCCTCGTGGCCACGAGCACAGCGAACCGCATCGCATACAAGGGAGCCGACGATGTCCAGCGTCATCGACCAAGCCGTTCAGGCCCGTCTCATCGCGACCGCTCCCCGGTCGCAGGTGATCGCGGCGAGCCTGCGTTACGACCGCGCCGACCCGTTCGCGGTGCGCTTGGTCTTTCCGCCCGCCGCGTCGCTGGACGGGGCGGAGGTGGCGTGGACGTTCGGGCGCGACCTGCTGGAGGAAGGGCTGTGCGGGCCGGCCGGGTCGGGCGATGTGCAGATCTGGCCGTACGACACCGACGCCGTGGTGGTGGAGTTCCACGCCGTCGGGGGCATGGCGGTGGTGCAGTTCGAAACCCAGGAACTGCGGGCCTTCCTGACCCGGTCGTACCAGCTCGTCGCGAAGGGCGAGGAGGCGCGGCACCTGGACGTCGAGGCCGATCTCGTCGCCCTGTTGCGCGAGGCGTAGGCCCCCGCCCCTGGGCAACTGGAGGCAGCCACCTCCCCACCGGAGACAGAGACCCCACCTCTGAAGACAGGGACACCGCCTCCGGAGGCAGGAGCACCACCTCCGGAGACAGGGACACCACCTCCGGAGGCAGGAACCTCACCCCTGGAAACGGGGGCCTCGCCCCCAGACCTCGCACCCCGGCCGCCCCCCAGGACACCCCCAGCGGACGCCCACGGGCCTAGCCCACCCCAGGAGCGACCGCCCCTGCCACCTCGCCCACCGCGTCCACCCCATCCGCCCCGAAGAGCTTCGCCAGTTGCAGATCCACCAGCCGTAGCGCGGCTTCAGGTGCGTGCACGCCCAGCAGGACATAGGTGGCGAGCCCGTCGACCGCGCTGATCAGCAGCATCGCCTCGTCCTCGGTGGCGCGTTCCGGCGGCAGTTCGCCGCGCTCCGCGGCCAGCCGTAGTTGGCCGGTGAGGAAGGCGCGGAGCTGGGGGATGCCGTTCTCGGCCTCGGCGCGCAGGGCCTCGTCGTGGACGGCGCGGGCGTAGTAGGCGGCGCCGACCAGCAGCCCGATGCGGCTCTGGTCGTCCAGCGGCAGCATGCTCGACAGGCAGGCGCGCAGCACCTCGCGGGGTGTCGGCTCCTCGTCCAGCGCCTCGATGCGGGCGCGGATCCGGTCCGCGGCGAGCCGGTTGATGTACCGGAGGGCGAAGACGAGCATCTCGTCCTTGGTGCGGAAGTAGTGCTGCAGCCGGCCGAGCGAGATCCCGGCCTCCGCCGCGACATCGCGCAGGCTCGCACCGTCGAGCCCGCGGGTGCTCGCGATCCGCCACAGCGCCTCCGAGATCTCCCGGCGCCTGGCTTCGTGGTCCACCTTCTTGGGCACGGATGACCTCCTTCGTACTGTGCACGACCCTCACGCGGCCCCGATCCGGGGGAGCCCGGTCCGCTTTTACAAGTCGCTTGTACCGTTATAACGTATCGCCACTCAATACGCTTGACTTGGAAAACGGTGACCCTGATGCCCGAGCACGCCGCCCCGTTGCTGCGCCCGCCCCGCCATCGAGTCGATCCCCGGGCCCGTCAGTGGTGGACGGTCCAGGCGCTGCTGACGCTCAGCGGACCGATGCTGCTCACCGCAGTCGTCATGGCGGTGCTGTCCCTCCTCTTCTTCCCGGGCGCGCTGCCGTGGCTGGGCCCGTTGCTGCTGGTGGTGCTGGTGCTGCCGGCCGTCGGCTACCTCGTGGTGATGCCGCGGTGGCGCTACGCGGTGCACGCCTGGGAGCTGGGCGGGCGCGCGGTCTACGCGGCGGGCGGCTGGTTCTGGCAGAAGCGGCGGATCGCGCCGCTGTCCCGGGTGCAGACGGTGGACACCGTGCGCGGGCCGCTCCAGCGGCGCTACGGGCTGGCGACGGTGACCGTCACCACCGCCTCGACCGCGGGCGACATCAAGATCGCGGGGCTGTCCGACGCGGACGCCGAGGAGCTGTCCCGGCGGATCGGCGAGGCGGCGCAGGACGTGCCGGGTGATGCCGCATGAGCACACCGCACGAGCACGAAACACCGGCCGTGGCCCGCGACATACCGGGCACGGCCCCCGTCGCGCCCGCCGACCCCGCGGGAACGGGCGAGTGGCGGCGGCTGGATCCGCGCACCCTTCTTGTGCACTGCGGCTGGCTGGCGGCGCCGCTCGGTTCGCTGGCGCTGACGGCGCTGGCCACCGGGGGCCGTATCACCGCCCGGGCCTGGATCACGCTCGCCGCGGTCGCCGCCTCGTTCGCCGTCGTCACCACGATCGGCCTGATCCGCTGGGCCCGTACGGAGTTCCGTATCGCCCGGCGGCCGGACGGCGCGGGGGCTCCCGGCCAGGGCCACGCGGCTCTCACCCTCGATGTGCGCAGCGGGCTGCTGACGCGGCGGCTGCGCAGTGTGCCGCTGCAGCGCATCCGTACGGTCGATCTGACCGCGTCGCCGCTGCACCGGCTGTTGGGGGTCACCGTCCTGCGGGCCGGTACGGCGGGCTCGGGCGACGGCCGCAGCGAGCTGTCGCTGGAGGCGCTCGCGGTCCCGGAGGCGGAACGGCTGCGCGCGGAGCTGCTCGCGTACGCGGACGCCGCGTCGGCCGAGAACGATCCGGTGCTGGCCCGCGTCCGGTGGCGCTGGCTGCGGTACGCGCCGCTGACGTTCTGGGTCGTCGGCGGGGTGTTCGTGGTGGCCGGTTCGGTCTACCGGGTCCTGGACGGCATCGGTATCGAGCCCTGGAAACTGGGCTTCGTCCAGCAGGCGTTCAGCGAGTTCGGCGCGAGCGCCCTGTGGCTGACGATCCCGGCGGCGCTGCTCGCCGTCCTCGCGCTCGGCTCGGTCGGCGCCGTCGCCCTGTACGTCGAGAACTGGTGGAACTACTGCCTGGAGTGGACCGACGCGCGCACGCTGCGGGTGCGCCGCGGGCTGTTCACCACCCGCTCGGTCACCATCGAACGGGCCCGGCTGCGCGGGGTGTTGCTGCGCGAACCGCTGCTGCTGCGGGCCGGCGGCGGGGCGCTGGTGCGCGCGGTGGCGGGTGGTCTGGGCAATCGCGAGGAGAACCGCAAGCGCAGCGGCCTGCTGCCCCCGGCGCCCCGTACGGAGGCGCTGCGGGTGGCGGGCGGTGTGCTGCGGGCGCCCTTCCCGGGAAGCGGGGCTCCGGTGGCGCTGGCCGCGCACCCCCGCGTCGCCCTGCGCCGGCGCCGGGTGCGCGGACTGCTGTGGGCGGTGCTGCCCGGCACCGCTGTACTGGCCGGCCTCGGCGCGGCGTTCACCCCCGTGCTGCTGCACTGCGCCTGGATCTACGCGGTGCTGGCCACGGCGCTCGTGCTGTGGCTGGCCCGGGACGCGTACCAAAGTCTGGGGCACGGCATCCAGGGCCCCTATCTGGTGGCCCGCTCGGGCACCTTCAGCCGCGACACCCTCGCCCTCCAGCGCGAGGCCGTCGCCGCCTGGACGTTCTCGACCTCGCCGTTCACCCGCCGGGCCGGCCTGGTCACGCTGACCGCCGCGGTCGCCGCGGGCGAGGAGGGCTACCGCATCCCGGACCTCGCGGCCGCCGAGGCCCCGGCCTTCGCCGCGGCGGCGGCCCCGGGAATCCTGGAGGAGTTCCTGCTGCGCCCCGGGGCGCCGGAGTCCCCGGGTCACCTCCCGGAGCAGCGGCTGCCCTAGCGGCGACGGGCACCTCGCCCGGGGCCTCCTGTGCCGCGCCCGCCGCCGGCCCGACGGCCGTGCGCGCCAGGAGGACGGGGCGAGGGGCGCCGCCGGTCGCCGCCAGCTGACGGACCGTCGGACAGTCGGTGCGCAACATGAGATACCTCACACCCATGTCGCGTGCACGACCAGCGTGGGCACACCGTCCTACTGGACGAGCCATTGCCCATGACCCGACAGCCGTAAGGGAGCAGCGCGATGAACACCGTCATCGACCAAGCCGTCCAGGTTCGCCTCATCGCCACCACCTTCGGCCCGCATGCGGTGCCCGCCGTGCTGCACTATCAGCCCGCCGATCCCCTGGCGGTACGGATGTTCTTCCCGCCGGAGATCTCGCTGGACGGGTCCGCCGTGGACTGGGCGTTCGCCCGGGAACTGCTCGACGAGGGGCTGCGGGTACCGGCCGGGCGGGGCGATGTACGGGTACGGCCGTCCGGCCCGGACCGCACGGTGATGGAGTTCCACGCGGAGGAAGGCGTGGCCATGGTCCAGTTGCGGACCGCGGACGTCCGGCAGTTCCTCGCCCGCTCCTACGAAGCCGTCCCCGCGGGCGGCGAGTCGGCGCACCTCGGCATGGACCACGGCCTCGCGGAGCTGTTCGGCGCGGCGTAGGGCGGGGCACAGGGCCGGCGGGCCGATGACGCACCCGGGCCGGGGGAGGAGGCCGTCGCACCGGGAGACCGGGAGGCGACGGCACAGCCCGGGGCCTGTCCGGCAGGTCGGTGGCGGACAGGCCCCGGGCTGTCCGGCGAGACGGCCGCCGCCCGGCTTCCCGGGACGGCCGCCAGGGGTCTCGCCTCAGCGCTTGGGGAACCCGAACCCGTAGCCCTGCTGCTGCATCCACGGCAGCAGCCGGTCCAGCGACTCGACGGTCCGGCCGCGGTCGCCGCCGCCGTCGTGGAACAGCACCGTGGGCCCGTTGGAGAGTTCACCGCGCACCGTCGCCTCGATCCCGTCGACGGTGCCGCCCTCGAAGTCCTTGCTGTCGACGTTCCAGCCCAGCGGCCGCATACCGTGCTGGGCGGCCAGCTTGCGGCTGTAGGGCGTGAAGGCGCCGCCGGGGGCGCGGTAGTACTCGACGCGTGCGCCGCCCGCGGCGTCCTCGATCATCTTCTGCGCGTCGAGTATCTGCTGCGACTGGTAGCTCTCCGGCTGGTGATCCATACCGGTGTTGTGGCTGACGGTGTGGTCGCAGAGCTTGTGTCCGGCGGCCACCACCTGCTGGACCAGGTCCGGGTGCGCCTTGGCCTGCGGCCCGATCATGCAGAAGACGGCCTTGACGTTGTACTTCTTCAGCACGGCGAGCACCTTCGGGGTCCAGGCCGGGTCCGGGCCGTCGTCGATGGTGATGTTCAGGCTGCGGCCGGGGCGGTCCGAGGCGTGCACGATGGAGGGGTCGACCGGGGCGAGCGGGGCGGCCCGCTGGGCCTTGGCGTCGTCGGCACTCTCCGCCTCGGCCTGGGAAGTGGTTCCGAAATTGCCGAAGGCGAGCGTCCCCGCGACCGCGAGTGAAACCACCGCCGCCGCGGCCACCCCGATGATGCCGCTCTCTCTGGCGAAGCGCCGTGCCATGCCGACCCCGTCCCTACCGTGCTCGTGTGCGTACCGAAGGGCGGTGGCCGAGTTGCGCGCACCGCCTTGCACCACGTGAGATGCACCGGAGTGGGGGCAGGCTGCTCCTGTTACGGATCCATCATGAAACTTATTGATACTGGACCCATGCCACGTGTACTTCTGATCGAGGACGACGCCGCCGTACGGGACGGAGTGTCCCTGGCCCTGCGGCGGCGCGGCCATGAAGTGGCGGCCGCGGCAAGCGGGGAGGAGGGGTTGGAGGTCCTGCCGGGCTTCCGCCCCGACATCGTGCTGCTGGACCTGATGCTCCCCGGCAAGGACGGCTTCGAGGTCTGCCGGCTCATCCGCGCCGAGCGGCAGCTGCCGATCATCATGCTCACCGCCCGCGGCGACGATCTCGATGTGGTGCTCGGCCTGGAGGCCGGCGCCGACGACTACATCGTCAAACCGGCCCGTGGTGAGGTCCTCGAAGCGCGGATGCGCGCGGTGCTGCGCCGTACCGCGCTGCCCGCCGACGGCACCCCGGCCGCCGCCGAGCCGGGCCCCGCCCCGGTGGAGACCTACGGCGAACTGGCCATAGACCGCGCCGGCCTGGTCGTCGGCAAGGGCGGCCAGGATCTGGCGCTGGCCCCCTCGGAGATGAAGCTGCTGCTGTTCCTGTCCGCCACCCCGGGGCAGGTCTTCAGCCGCCAGCAGCTGCTGGAGCACGTGTGGGAGCACAGCTACCACGGCGACGCGCGGCTGGTCGACGCCTGCGTCATGCGGCTGCGGACGAAAATAGAGGACATCCCGCGCAGCCCCCGTTACGTCCAGACCGTGCGCGGTTTCGGCTATCGCTTCGGGCCCCTGTGAAGCGCCCCGCCCTCCGGATACCGCTCCTCCCCCGCCTGCGCACGGGGAACCCCCAGTTGCTGCGGGGTCTGCGGGCCAGGCTCGTCGTGGGGTTCCTGGTGGTGGCCGCCCTCAGCGCACTGACCACCGCTCTGCTGACGTACCAGGAGGCCCGTAACGCCATATTGCAGCGCTCCCAGGACATCGCCGTCAACGACCTGAGGGCGCAGGTCAACTCGCTGGCGCCGGAGCTGCCGGTCCCGCCGGCCCAGGCGGATCTGGACTCCCTGCGCGTCCAGCTGGAGCGCTCCGGGAAGTCCCGCGATTGGGACATCTCCGTGCATTACAGCGGCGTGCGGGACAGCGGCGACGGCAGCCTGCGGGGCGACGTCGTGGTCCCGGACGACCTCAAGGCGTCGGTGGAGAAGCGCCATGTGCCGGCCTTCCAGCGCGTGGACCGCGGCGGGGACCCCTGGCTGCTGATCGGGATGCCGGTACGGCAGTCCGACGGCCGGGCCTCCGCACTGACCGTCTACGCCCAACTCCCGCTGAGCGCCGAGGAGTCCAATGTCGAGGCGCTGGTGAGCGCCGCCCAGCGGGGCGCGCTGCCGGTACTGGTGCTGACCGTGGTCCTGGCGCTGCTCGCCGCGCGCGGGGTACTGCGGCCGGTACGCGGTCTGCGGCAGGCCGCCGGACGGATCGCCGAGGGCAAGCTGGACACCCGGCTGGAGGTCAAGGGCGCCGACGAGATCGCGGACCTGTCCCGGACGTTCAACGACATGGCGGCCCGGCTGGAGGAGAGCATGGCCGAGCTGCGCCGCCTGGAGTCCAACTCCCGGCGGTTCGCGGCCGATGTCTCGCACGAGCTGCGCACGCCGCTGGCGGCGATGACCGCGGTCACCGACGTCCTCGACGAGGACGCCGACTCCCTCGACCCCGACACCGCCTCCGCGGTCCGGCTGATCAGCCAGGAGACCGGGAAGCTGGCACGGATGGTGGAGGACCTGATGGAGGTGTCGCGATTTGACGCGGGGGCCGCGGCGCTCCATCTGGACGAGGTGGACGTCGGCGAGACCATCCGCAAGACCCTGCAGGCCAGGGCCTGGCAGAAGCGGGTGACGGCACAGCTGCCGGCGGACGTACGGGCCGGACTCGACCCGCGGCGTCTGGACGTCGTGGTCGCGAACCTGGTCGGCAACGCCCTGCACCACGGCGGCGAGCCGGTCCGGGTGCGGCTGCACGCCCCGGAGCCGGGCGCCGACCGGCTGCTGATCGAGATCTCCGACAGCGGCCCCGGCATCGACCCCGAGGTCCTGCCGCACGTCTTCGAGCGCTTCTACAAGGCGGACTCCGCCCGCGCCCGCTCGGAGGGCAGCGGCCTGGGGCTGGCCATCGCGATGGAGAACGTACGGCTGCACGGCGGCTCCATGCGCGCCGCCAACTCCCCCGAGGGCGGCGCGGTGTTCACGGTGGATCTGCCGCTGCGCCACGAGGAGGCGGGGGAGCCGGCGTCCGAGGGGAGCGCGGACCCACCGGACGACGAGGCATCGACGGCCGGTGGACCGGCCGCGGACGACGAACGGGACGGCGTACGCTCCCGAGCCGGGAAAGAGACCCACGCATGAGCACCACGAACGCCCCGGGCGCCGCGAACGCCACGGAGACCCCGGACGCCGCGCGGGCGACGCGGGCCCGCCGGCGAGTGGTGACCGGCGTGCTCACCGCCGTGGTGGGCGGGGTGCTCACCGGCGCGCTGGGCGGCGCACTGACCGGCTGCGGTATCGCGCCCACCGATGTCATCGACGCCGGTGAGCCCGCGACCGGAGTACGGTCGCCGGGCCAGCGCACGGCCGATGTCCAGCTGTTCTTCTACGGGCCCTCGGGACTGCGCTCCGCCACCCGGCGGGCGAAGGCGCCGGTCGACCCGGAGGAGGCCATCGAGCTGTTGATGAAGGGACCGAACCACGCGGAGCGGATGCGCGGCCTGTCCAGTGTGCTGCCGAAGTTCCCCGGCCCGCTGACCGCGGTCACCCATCCGGGCAATGTCGTGATCACCCTGCCGATGAACGTCAAACTGCTGGACTCCGGCTCGCTCAACCAGCTGGTGTGCACCGCGGCCAACGCCCGGGTGCCCGGGGGCCGGCCGCCGGGGGAGGTCACCGTGACACTCGTGGGCGACGCCGTCCGGATCGGCCCCATGGTGTGCGGCGGCAACAACGCCTTCCCGGTCGTCGAGCCCAGCCCGACGGGGACCTCATCGGGCCGGGCCACCCCCGTCCCGACGCCGGGACAGCCGGGCCCGACCGACGTGGGCCCGGCGGAACCGGACCCCACGGACTGACCGGGACGCCCACGCCCCCGGTGCCGGAGTTACCGTGAAGACGGGCGGCCCTCCCCCGGCACCGCGCCGGGAGCAGGACCACCGGCCGGCCCCCGGATCCTCGGGAGAATCACGCGATGACCGAGCGCAAACCCCCCGGTGTCAGCTTCGAGACCTGGGTCGACAGACAGATCCGCGAGGCGACGGAGCGCGGCGAGTTCGCCGGTCTCTCCGGGGCCGGCAAGCCCCTCCCCCACGCCGACCAGCCGTATGACGAGATGTGGTGGATCAAGGAGAAGCTGGGCCGGGAGCACCTCTCCTGGCTGCCGCCCGGCCTCGCCCTGCGCAAGGAGGCCGAGGACGCTCTGGAGGCGGCCGCCGAGGCCCCCACGGAGGCCGCGCTGCGCCGCATCCTGACCGCGGTCAACGACCGGATCCACGCGGCGCTCCGCACGCCGCTCGAAGGCCCGCCACTGCGCCTCGCGCCGATCGACATCGACGAAGAGGCCCGCACGTGGCGGGAGCGGCACGGGAGTTGAGCGGGCGGGGCGGCCGGGAGAACCGGCGGTTCACCGCGTCCGCCGCCGCGCCGCACCTCACCCCCCGACGGTCCCCGTCCGCACCCGCAGGAAGCGCGGCCGGTAGAGCTCCACATCACCGTTGAGCCGGGCGTCGGGCGGGACGCCGGGCGGGCCGAGCCAATTGATGTCGTAGCTGAGCAGAAACTCCCCGTTCGCGGTGAATCCGCGGTGTACCTGGGGGTTGTAGGCGGCGACGTACCGCGGGTCGGCGGCCGGTGGGCGGGGCGGGGTGAGACGGCGGTCCGGCCCGTGCCAGGGGCCGCGGGGCGAGCAGGACCAGTAGGTGGTGATCGACCGCATTCCGGCCGCTCCACCGCCCCCGGTGTCCATGGTGAACAGCAGCCAGGCCGGACCGTCGCGCACGACGGTGAAGGCGCTGCCGACGCCCCGCCGGCCGCCGGCGCGCAGCACGGGCGCGGCCCGCCCGGCCCGCCGCTGCCAGCGGGCGCCGTCCCAGAACCGCCAGCTGCCGCGGTCCGCGAGCCGTCCGTGGGGGACCCGTGCGAGAGAGGCGCTGGAGGCGGGCGACGAGGCGGGGTCGTCGCCGCCGAAGGCATCGGTCCGGCCGCCGTCGCGGACCGCCGCCGCTCCGTTGAGGACGCGCCGGTCCGGGTCGGCGGAGGTGCGGCCGACGGTTGGGGCGATGCTCTCCAGGCGCAGGCCGGGCAGCGACAGCGTGGCCACCTCGGTGCCGCGCGGCACGCCGAAGATCCACGGCCCGGTGCCGGGGACACGGTTCCACAGCAGCACCCGGACGACCTTCTCGGCCGCGCCGGGCGTACGGGGCTCCACGCTCGCGCCGACGGGCCAGCGCCGGCCGCCGCCGGGCGGGTCGGGGAAGAACGGGCCGGGGGCGGTCGCGGTGCCGCCGGTCAGGGTGCGCGCCGGCCGGCCCGAACGGGCAGTCACCACGACGGAGTTGTGCCGCAGGAGCGGGGTGCCGCCGGTGTCCGCGGTCCGCCAACGGTGCCGCTCGCCGCGCGGGTTGGGCGGTGGCTGGATCCGGTCGAGGAAGGTGTCGGAGAAGAGCCAGAGCGTGCGGCCGCCGGGGAGGCGCACGGAGTGGGTGCCGTCACCGCCGGTCCAGTCGTCCACCCGGGTTGTCGTCGCCGTAACGGGCGAATTCCGCGGTATGCCGGGAATCGGCGGACCAGGAGGCGATCCGCCGCCCGCGGCAGTCCGCGGCGCGGCCGGGCGGGGGCGCCCACGGCAGCGCCACCGGCAGGGCGGCGGAGGCGAGCAGCGCGACGGCGACGGCCGCGGTGCGGATCATCGGCGGCTGGGGCATCGCACTCCTCCGAGGATCCCCCCTGTCCCTTCAAGCGCTCGGGGGAGGGCGCCGCGTCCACGGTACGGACCCCCGGACTCCGCGCGGCAGGCGCGGCGCGCAGGGAAAAAGACGACTCCGTGCCCTCCGGCCGAACCGCCCCACCTGTCCCTTCCGGCGCATAAATATGAAGATCCATGAGAGGTCAACGAGGGCAACGTCACAGCTGGAGCCCCTGCTCCAGCTAACGGTCGTTCGCCTAGCCTGCTGCCATGACCGCCGAGTCCCCCGAACTCCCCCTGGCCGCCGCCTTCCCCGATGCCGATCGAGAGCAGTGGCAGCGCCTCGTCGAAGGTGTGCTGCGCAAATCGGGCGTCACAGAGGCGACGGGCACCGCCGCCGAGGATGCGCTCGCCACCGACCTGCAGGACGGCATCCGCGTCCGCCCGCTCTACACCGCCGAGGACGGTACGGCCGCCCTGGGCCATCCGGGCTTCCCACCGTTCGTACGGGCCGGGCGGCCCGAGGGCACGACCGTCGCCGGGTGGGACGTACGCCAGCGCCATGTCCACACCGACCCCGTGCGCGCCAATGAAGCGGTGCTGGCCGACCTGGAGAACGGCGTCACCTCGGTCTGGCTGGCCGTCGGCGACGGCGGGCTGCCCGTGGACGGCATGGCGCGCGCGCTCGACGGTGTCTACCTGGACCTGGCCGCGGTGGTCCTGGACGCCGGCGCCGATTTCGCACCGGCCGCCGAGGAGTTGCTGCGGCTGTACACCGCGTCCGGCGCGGCGCTGGGCGAGGCCGTCGGCTGCCTGGGCGCCGACCCGCTCGGTCTGCTGGCCCGGACGGGTGACGACGCCAAGCTGCGCCTGCAAGGGGAGTCGGCCGCCCGGATCGCCGCGCGCTGCGCCGCGGAGGCGCCCGGCGTGCGCGCGCTGGCCGTGGACGCGCTGCCGTACCACGAGGCGGGCGGCTCGGCCGCCGAGGAACTGGGCGCCTCGCTGGCGACCGGTGTCGCCTACCTGCGGCAGCTGACGGAGTCCGGCCTGGGCATCGACGACGCCTGCCGGCAGCTGGAGTTCCGCTACGCCGCGACCGCGGACCAGTTCCTGACGATCGCCAAGCTGCGCGCCGCCCGGCGGCTGTGGGCCCGGGTCGTCGGGGTCTGCGGGGCCTCCCCCGCCGCCTCCGCGCAGCGCCAGCACGCCGTCACCTCCACGGTGATGATGACCCGTCGGGACCCGTGGGTGAACATGCTGCGCACCACCGTCGCCGGGCTCTCCGCCGGCGTGGGCGGCGCAGATGCGGTGACGGTGCTGCCGTTCGACGAGGCGCTCGGCGTGCCCGATGCGTTCGCCCGCCGGATCGCCCGGAACACCCAGTCCGTGCTGCTGGAGGAGTCGCACCTGTCCAAGGTGATCGACCCGGCGGGCGGCTCCTGGTACGTGGAGAGCCTCACCGCCGAGCTGGCCCGTGCGGCCTGGGCGTTCTTCCAGGAGATCGAGGGCGCGGGCGGCCAGGCCGCGGCGCTGCGCTCCGGACTGATCGCCGGCCGGCTGGCCCGTACCTGGGAGCGCCGCGCCGGCGACCTCGCCCGCCGGCGCGAACCGATCACCGGGGTCAGCGAGTTCCCGCACCTCGCCGAGGCCCCGGTGACCCGCGAGCCGGCACCCGATCCGATCGGCGGAGGGCTGCCGCGGGTGCGCAGGGACGACGCCTACGAGCGGCTGCGGTCGCGCTCCGACGCCCACCGGGCGGCGAGCGGCGCCCGCCCCAAGGTCTTCCTGGCCGCGCTGGGCCCGGTCGCGGCACACACCGCGCGGGTGACGTTCGCGGCCAATCTGTTCCAGGCCGGCGGCATCGAGACGGTGCAGGAGCCCGGGCCGGTGGATGCCGAGTCGGTGGCCGAGGCGTTCGCCCGCAGCGGCGCGCGGATCGCCTGTCTGTGTTCGAGCGACGCGGTGTACGGCGAGCAGGCGGCGGCCGTGGCGGCCGCGCTGAAGTCGGCGGGTGCGCTGCGGGTGCACCTGGCGGGCAAGCCGGGCGAGCACCGGGAGGAATTCACGGCGGCCGGGGTGGACTCCTTCGTCTTCGCGGGCTGCGACGCGGTCGAGGTGCTGTCCTCGGCCCTGGATGTCATGGAGGTGGCGTGATGAACGACACGACACAGCAGACGGGCGCCATCCCGGACTTCAGCACGGTCGAGCTGGGGAAGCCGGACACGGCGGATGCCGCGGGCGACACCGGCGAGTGGGCCGCGGCGGTGGCGCAGTCCACCGGCAAGGCCGTGGCGGACCTGACCTGGGAGACGCCGGAGGGCATCGACGTCAAGCCGCTGTACACCGAGGCGGACCTCGACGGCCTGGACTTCCTGGGGACCTACCCGGGCATCACGCCGTATCTGCGCGGCCCGTACCCGACGATGTACGTCAACCAGCCCTGGACGATCCGGCAGTACGCCGGCTTCTCCACCGCCGAGGAGTCCAACGCCTTCTACCGCCGCAACCTCGCGGCCGGCCAGAAGGGCCTGTCGGTCGCCTTCGACCTGCCCACCCACCGCGGCTACGACAGCGACCACCCGCGGGTGACCGGCGACGTCGGCATGGCGGGCGTCGCGATCGATTCGATCTACGACATGCGGCAGCTCTTCGAGGGCATCCCGCTGGACAAGATGACGGTGTCGATGACGATGAACGGCGCGGTGCTGCCCGTTCTCGCCCTCTACATCGTGGCCGCCGAGGAGCAGGGCGTACCGCCCGAGAAGCTGGCCGGGACCATCCAGAACGACATCCTCAAGGAGTTCATGGTCCGCAACACCTACATCTACCCGCCGCAGCCCTCGATGCGGATCATCTCCGACATCTTCGCGTACACCTCGCAGAAGATGCCGCGCTACAACTCCATCTCCATCTCCGGCTATCACATCCAGGAGGCGGGGGCGACGGCCGACCTGGAGCTGGCGTACACCCTCGCCGACGGGGTGGAGTACCTGCGCGCGGGCATGGCGGCGGGCATGGACGTGGACGCCTTCGCGCCGCGGCTGTCGTTCTTCTGGGCGATCGGCATGAACTTCTTCATGGAGATCGCCAAGCTGCGGGCGGCCCGGCTGCTGTGGGCGCGCCTGGTGCAGCGCTTCGAGCCGAAGAACCCCAAGTCCCTCTCCCTGCGCACCCATTCGCAGACCTCGGGCTGGTCGCTGACCGCGCAGGACGTGTTCAACAACGTCACCCGCACCTGTGTGGAGGCGATGGCGGCGACGCAGGGCCACACCCAGTCCCTGCACACCAACGCCCTGGACGAGGCGCTGGCCCTGCCCACCGACTTCTCCGCCCGTATCGCCCGCAACACCCAGCTGTTCCTGCAGCAGGAGTCGGGCACCTGCCGGGTCATCGACCCGTGGGGCGGCAGTGCCTACGTCGAGAAGCTCACGCACGATCTGGCGCAGCGGGCCTGGCAGCACATCGAGGAGGTCGAGGCGGCCGGCGGGATGGCGAAGGCCATCGACGCGGGCATCCCCAAGCTGCGCGTCGAGGAGGCCGCGGCCCGTACCCAGGCCCGGATCGACTCGGGGCGGCAGGCGCTGATCGGCGTCAACAAGTACCGGGTGGAGACCGACGAGGAGATCGAGGTCCTCAAGGTCGACAACTCCTCGGTGCGCGCCCAGCAGATCGAGAAGCTGAAGCGGCTGCGCGCCGAGCGCGACGAGGACGCCTGCCAGGCGGCGCTGCGGGCACTGACCGCGGCGGCCGAGTCCGGCCCCGGCGAGGGGCTGGAGGGCAATCTGCTGGCGCTGGCGGTGGACGCGGCCCGTGCGATGGCGACGGTCGGCGAGATCTCGGACGCCCTGGAGTCGGTCTACGGGCGGCACTCCGGCCAGATCCGTACGATCTCCGGTGTGTACCGAGACGAAGCGGGCCCCTCCTCCGGTGTCGAGCGCACCCGGGACCTGGTGGCCGAGTTCGAGCGCGCCGAGGGGCGCCGGCCGCGCATCCTGGTGGCCAAGATGGGCCAGGACGGCCATGACCGCGGCCAGAAGGTGATCGCCACGGCCTTCGCCGACCTGGGCTTCGACGTCGACGTCGGCCCGCTGTTCCAGACCCCGGCCGAGGTCGCCCGCCAGGCCGTGGAGGCGGACGTCCACATCGTCGGGGTGTCCTCGCTGGCGGCCGGCCACCTGACCCTGGTGCCCGCGCTGAAGGAGGCGCTCGCCGCCGAGGACCGCGAGGACATCACGATCGTGGTGGGCGGGGTGATCCCGCCGCAGGACGTGCAGCCGCTGCGCGACATGGGCGCCGCCGCGGTCTTCCTGCCCGGCACGGTCATCCCGGAGGCCGCGCACGACCTGGTGCGGGACCTGGCGTCGGTCCTCGGCCACGAGCTCTGATCGGGGGGTCATGCCTGCGACGATCGATGTCGAACGGTACGCCGAGGGGGTCCGCGCGGGCTCCCGGGCCTGGATCGCCCGCGCGGTCACCCTGGTGGAGTCCACCCGGCCCGACCACCGGGCGGCGGCCCAGCGGCTGCTGGTCGAGCTGCTGCCGCACTCCGGCGCGGCCCGCAGAGTGGGCATCAGCGGGGTGCCGGGTGTCGGCAAGTCGACCTTCATCGACGCGCTCGGCTCGCTGCTGACCGGCGCCGGGCACCGGGTGGCGGTGCTCGCCGTCGACCCGTCCTCCAGCCGTACCGGCGGCTCCATCCTGGGCGACAAGACCCGGATGGAGCGGCTGGCGACGGACCCGGCGGCGTTCGTCCGCCCCTCCCCCACCTCCGGCACGCTGGGCGGGGTGGCGCGGGCCACCCGGGAGTCCATCGTGGTGATGGAGGCCGCGGGCTACGACGTCGTCCTGGTGGAGACGGTCGGCGTCGGCCAGTCCGAGACCACCGTGGCGGGCATGGTCGACACCTTTCTGCTGCTGACCCTGGCGCGCACCGGCGACCAGCTCCAGGGCATCAAGAAGGGTGTGCTGGAGCTGGCGGACCTGGTCTCCGTCAACAAGGCCGACGGCCCGCACGAGCGGGACGCCCGTTCGGCGGCCCGTGAACTGTCCGGTGCGCTGCGCCTGTTGCAGCCCCCGGACGCGGCCTGGACGCCTCCCGTACTGACCTGCAGCGCCCGCGAGGGCACCGGGCTGAAGGGGGTCTGGGAGCGGGTCGAGCAGCACCGCACCCTCCTGGAGTCCACCGGCGCACTGGCCGAGCGGCGCCGCGCCCAGCAGGTCGACTGGACCTGGTCGATGGTGCGCGACCGGCTGATCGACCGCCTCCAGGAGCACCCGGAGGTGCGCCGGCTGGGCCCCGGTGTGGAGCAGGCGGTGCGCGACGGCGAGATCACCGCGACGCTCGCGGCGGAACGGCTGCTGGAGGCGTTCGGGCTCGGCGACGGCCTGGCGGCCGGGACGTAGAGGACCACCGCGCGCGACCGGCACGGGGGCGGTGGCCGGCTACCCGGCCCCCGCCTCCCCTCCCGACCGGGTCCGTTGTTCCCGTGCGGCGAAGTGGGCGACGGCCATGTCGCGGAACCGCCCGGCGGCCCTGGAGAGATAGCTGTCCTCGCGCCGGACCAGGCTCAGGGTCCGTACGCAGTCCGGGGTGTCGAGGTGCAGCCAGGCGAGCGGCACCTGCGGGAGTTCGGGGCGGGCGAGGGCGGGGATCAGGCCGATGCCGAGCCCGGCCGCGACCAGGAAGTGCGTGGCACCGGGTTCATCGCCCTCGCAGGAGATCACCGGCCGGCGCCCGATCGCGGTGAACAACCGCTCCAGCAGGGCGCGTTGCCAGTGCCCCGGCCTGGTGGTGATGAAGGGCTCATCGGCGATCTCGGCCACCGTGACCCGCTCCCGCACGGCCAGCGGATGACCGGTCGGCACGACGAGCAGCACCTCTTCGCGCAGCAGCCGCACCGCGCCCAGACCGGGCCCGGACAGCGGCTGGGAGGCGATGCAGAAGTCGACGTCCCGCGCCCGCAGTTGGGCCCGCATCACCTCGGGGGTCGACTGCAGGCACCGGACGGTGACGCCGGGGTGGGCGGCGCGGAACCCGGCGAGCAGGTCGGTGAGGGGCAGCAGGGTCTCGGCGGCGACGGCGAGGGAGCCGTCGTCCAGCGCGGCGGCATCGGCCATCTCCCGCCGTGCGTCGTCGAGTTCGTCCAGCGCCCGCTCGACCCGGGCCAGGAACGCGGCGCCATGGCGGTTGAGCCGGATGGTGCGGCCCTGCCGGTCGAAGAGCCGCACGCCCAGCTCCGCCTCCAGCCGGGCGATCGTCCGGCTCACCGACGGCTGGGCCACCCGTAGTTCCTCGGCGGCCCGGCTGATGTGCTCCCGGCGCGCGACCTCCCGGAAGTAGCGCAGCGACAGCAGGTCCATCGGCTTCCCGGGCCTTCCGTGCGGAGGGGACGACCCGGGAATCGTCACACACCCCGCAGGGCCGTGTCCGCCGCGCACGGCGGCCCGCACCGGATCCGTGACGGGCCCGGCCTCAGCCGCGCATCGGCACCGTCGCCCACACCGTCTTCCCGGCCGGGTCCGGCGCCGTCCAGCCCCACGCGTCGCTCAGCCGGTCGACGATGTGCAGACCGCGCCCGGACTCCGCGAGGTGATCCGCCGGCTTGACGACAGGAGCGCCGCTGCCCGCGTCCGACACCGCGCACAGCACCGAGGAGTTCTGCCGGGTCAGGGCGAGCCAGGCGGTGCAGAACGGGGCCGCCGCGCCGGGCGCCCCGGTCTTCCCGGAGTCCTTGGCGCCGTAGCGCAGGGCGTTGCTGACGAGTTCCGAGACCACCAGGGCCACGTCGTCGGCCACGTCGGCGCACATCTGCCAGCCGGCGAGGGTGGCCCGGGTGAACCGGCGGGCCTCCGGCACGGTGCGGGCGGACCCGCTGAGGGCACAGGCGGCGAATGCGTCAGGAGCGGGCATCCACCAGCTGTCCTCACACGGTTCATCCCGAAGGGCGTCGTGCACGGTCTCTGCCGGATGAGTGGTCATCAACATCTCCGCGAGGGGGATTTCGGGGCTGGGCCGGACTGCCTCGGAGAGCTAATATCCTCGTCAGCCGTCGCATGATGCAAGTGCATCTGCAATTACATCAGTAAGGACGGTCGCTCAGGGGCTCGTTCACGCCAAGGTGATCGCAGGCCCGGATCCGTCGGAGGAGCGACCTCCAGCAAGGGAGCAGCTGTTATGGAGCCGGTGACCAACGGCATGCAGGCGACCAGCATCGAAGGCGCCGTCTGGCGCAAGAGCCGCCGCAGCAACCCCAGCGGCAACTGCGTGGAACTGGCGGTCCTTTCGGACGGCGGGGTGGCGGTCCGCAACTCCCGCTTCGCCTCGGGGCCGGCGCTGGTCTACACCCGCGACGAGATGGTGGCTTTCGTCCAGGGCGCCAAGGACGGTGACTTCGACGACCTCATCGCCGGCCGCTGAGCGTGCGCCGGTGCGATTGGCGCATATGTCGGCCGGATAGTCGCCCCGGCTGTACGAAGCACTCGGGGCGGTGGGACACTGGGCGTTCGCCCGACCACTCAGGGGAGTCAGCATGACCGCCGCGCAGCCGAGCAGCGATCCGTCCCTGCGCCGCTACCTGGAGCACCCGCGGGGCGGCCCGACCGTCCTGCGCATCGTGCTGGGCACCCAACTCCGCCGGCTGCGCGAAGGCGCGGGCATCACCCGCGAGGCCGCCGGGGACGCCATCCGCGGTTCGCACGCGAAGATCAGCCGCCTGGAACTCGGCCGGGTGAGCTGCAAGGAGCGCGATGTCGCCGATCTGCTGACGCTCTACGACGTCACGGACGAGGCGGTCCGCGACGACTTCCTCAAGCTGGCGCGCAAGACCAGCAGCCCGGGCTGGTGGCATCAGTACAACGATGTGCTGCCCGGCTGGTTCGAGACGCACATCGGCCTCGAAGAGGCCGCCTCGGTGATCCGCACCTACGAAGTGCAGTTCGTTCCGGGCCTGTTGCAGACGCCGGACTACGCCCGCGCGGTGGCGCAGCTCGGGCATCCGCGGTCCGCCCCGGAGGAGATCGAGCGGCGGGTGCAGCTGCGCGTACAGCGCCAGGAGCTGCTGACCGTCCCGGACGCGCCGCGGGTGTGGGCCGTGATCGACGAGGCGTCGCTGCGCCGGCCGCTCGGCGGACCGGAGGTGATGGCAGGTCAGCTCAGACACCTGCTGAAGATGGCCGAGCTGCCCAACGTCACGCTGCAGATCGCGCCGTTCAGCCTGGGCGGTCTGGCCGCGGCCGGCGGGCCGATCACGATCCTGCGGTTCCTGGAACCGGACCTGCCGGACATCGTCTACCTGGAGCAGCTGACCAGCGCGCTCTATCTGGACAAGCGCGACGACGTCGATCACTACCTCGCGGTGATGGACCGGCTCAGCGCACAGTCCGAGTCGCCCCGCGAGTCCCTGGCGATCCTGGAGCGGCTGCTCAAGCAGGAGGACTGACGCGCGCTACGCACAGACGGAGCGGGATCACGCAGACAGAGCAGACAGAGGGGCGGGGCGCCCACCGGGCACCCCGCCCCTCCGACCGTGCCGTGAGCGCGCTACGGCTTGCGGGCCACTCCGCCGAACTCGATCCACTCCTGGGTGAGCTGCTTGGGCCCGAGGTCGGCGTCCGGCTTCCAGGTGGAGACCTCCACCAGCCCCGGCTCCTGGATCTCCAGCCCCTCCAGGAAACCGGCCAGCTCATGGGCCTGCCGCACCCGGCCCCACTGGCCGTGGGTGCTCACCCGCATGAACTCGGTGACGAAGTCGCGGGTGGCGGCGTCCTCGCTGACCAGCTGGCACACCACCAGGAAGCTGCCCGGCGCCAGCCGGTCGGCGACCCTCTTGATGAGGCCGGCCGGGTCGTCGGCATCGGGTATGCAGTGGAGGACCGAGACGAACAGCGCGGCGACCGGCCGGTCGAAGTCGATCAGCCGCTCGACCTCGGGGCTGGCGAAGATGCCGTCGGTGTCCCGCATGTCCGCCTGGATCACGGCGGTGTGGGCATTCTCCTCCAGCAGCGCCCGGCCGTGCGCCAGCACGATGGGGTCGTTGTCGACGTACACCACCCGGGAGTCCGGGTCGACCTGCTGGGCGACCTGGTGGACGTTGTCCTGGGTCGGCAGGCCTGATCCGTGGTCGATGAACTGGCGGATGCCGTGTTCGCGAGCCAGCCAGCGGACCACCCGCTGCAGGAAACGCCGGTTGTTGATCGCCAGCACCTGGGTGCTCGGGACGACCTTGCTCAGCTCTTCACAGGCCTCGCGGTCCACGGCGTAGTTGTCCTTGCCGCCCAGGTAGTAGTCGTACATCCGCGCCACACTCGGGATGCTGACATCGACGGCACTGGACTGCGGTCGTGATTCCTGGCTCATTCCACACTTTCCCGTCGCTTCGACAGTCATCAGCCATGGGGCAGGGGTGATCGCTCCGTATAGGAGTGACCACGCGCTGCAAGGCCCCAACATACCCACCGGACGGCGGTTGTTGCAGACGAGCGGCAGGGTCCCTTGGGGAGAAGTGCGGGGTGTCGCGCCACTGGTACAGCCGAGCACCCCAACAGACGTACGAATCAAGGGTGTTCAATCGGCCAGAGCACGAGCCCGCGTCCGCCGGCGCGGGGGTACGGGCCGCCGCCACGCCACTCACGGGCAGCGGCCCGTTCCACTTCCCCGGCGACACCCGACGCCGGGCACGCCCCCCGCGCGGTCCGGGCAGTCCCAGGAGCGCACTCCGACCCGGTCCGCATCCGGTTCCGTCACGGCAGGCACCCGAGCAACTCCCGTAGCGGAATGGAGCGTTGTGAGACCACGCCTACCACCGTCGGGCCGCTTTACACCCGTCCATCGAACCCGCCCGTGAGGGCCCGCGGCGGCCCACTGCCTTACTTCGACGTAAACTTACCCGCCAGTAACGTTACGGTAGGCTGGCCCGGATGACTGATACACGCAGGCGACGCGTTCCCCGCCCGGTCCGGGAGCAGCAGATCATCGACGCGGCGATCAGGGTCTTCGCCAAGCGCGGCTACCACGCCGCCTCGGTCGAGGAGATCGCCGAACTCGCCGGAGTCTCCAAGCCGATGGTCTACCTCTACCTCGACTCCAAGGAGGGGCTGTTCCTCGCCTGTCTGCGGCGCGAGACCGAGCGCCTGGTGACCGCGCTCCGGGCCGCGGCGGGCCCGGCACACGGTCCCGAACTCCGGCTGCGGGCCGGGCTGCTGGCGTTCTTCACCTTCGTCGCCGAACACCGGGACAGCTGGGTGGTGCTGCACCGTCAGGCCGCGGAACTGAGCCCGGCGATCGCGGCGGAGCTGGCCCGCACCCGCCGGGCGGTGGTGACGGAGGTCTCCGGGCTGGTCCGGGCCGACGACGCGGCGGACGCCGCTCCCGCCTGCCCCGACGACGAGGCCGACTTCGTGACGTACACCCTGGTCGGCGCGGCGGACTCGCTCACCGACTGGATGACGCTGCACCCCGAAGAGCCCCCGGAGCGGATCACCCTGCGGCTGATGAACATGGTGTGGGTGGGGATGCGCAATGTCCTCGACGGCGAGGTGTGGACGACGCCGGGCCGGGAGCCGTAGCGGGCGGATGCCGCGGCGGCGCGCCGACGTGGCGCCTGCCGTACTGGCCGGGGCCCCTGCCCGGCCGGTACAAGAGAAGGATGACCACAGAGCAGAATGAGCTGTCGGCCGCCCCGGGGGCCTCGCCGGGCACCGAGGCGCCCACCGTCGAGGACATGGTGCGGGCCAACGAGGCGAACTGGGACGCCCGCACCCCGGTGCATGTGGCGAGCCGGTTCTACGGCCTGGACGGGTCCCGGACCGCCGAGGACTGGTTCGCGCCCTTCGAATGGACGGACCTGGGCGAACTGGCCGGGCGGGACGTCCTGCACCTGCAGTGCCATCTGGGCACCGAGACGGCCGCGTTCGCCGAGCGGGGCGCGCGCACGGTGGGGCTCGACTTCTCCGCCGCGGCGGTCGGCGAGGCACGACGGCTCGCCGAGGAGGCCGGCCGCGGCGTGGAGTTCGTCCGGTCGGACGTCCACCGGGCCGTGGAGGCGCTGGGCGAACGCCGGTTCGACGTGATCTACACCGGCAAGGGCGCGCTGTGCTATCTGCCCGACCTGGCCGCCTGGGCGGAGATCGTCAGCTCGCTGCTCCGGCCGGGCGGGACGCTCTACCTCGTCGAGTTCCATCCCCTGCTCGACTCGCTGGGGCCGACGCCGAGCCCGGACCGGCAGCAACTACAGCTTCGTCATGACTACTTGGGCGGCCGCGGTCCGCTCAGGAGCGATACGCCGTGCACCTACACCGACGGTCCGCCGGTGGCGGGTGCCACCACGAGTTACGAGTGGCGGCACGGCCTCGGGGAGGTCGTCTCCGCCGTGGTCGGGGCGGGGCTGACCGTGCAACTGGTCCGGGAGACCGAGCTGCTGCCCTGGAAGAGGTTCGACGCGATGGTGCCGTCCGAGAACGGCTGGTGGCGGCTCCCGCCGTCGGAGCCGATCATTCCGCTGCTGTACGCGCTGCGGGCGGTCAAGGCCTGAGCCGGCGGCCGGGGCGGGCGCCCGGCGGCCACTCCGGCCCGCTCCGGCCCGGTCCGGCCCGGCGGCCCGTCGATGCCGGAGCCCGCGGACGCCTCAGCTCGCCGGGCCGTGGATCCTGCGGTGCGTCAGCGCCCACCACACCTCCGCCAGATCGGCCGGATCACGCAGGCTGGTGCCGGTGATCTCCTCGAAGCGCCGCAGCCGGTTGCGCAGGGTGTTGGGGTGGACGTAGAGGGTCCGCGCGGCCGCCTCAAGACGCAGCCCCTGCTGGAGAAAGGCGGCCGCGGCCTCCTCCAGCTGGGCGCCGTCCTCGCCCCGTTCGGCCAGCGGCGCCAGGCGCAGCCCCACCAGCTGCTCCCCCACGGCCGGCAGCGCCACGACCGTGGCCCGCAGCCCCAGTTCCTCACGGGTGAACGCCCCGACGAGCCCAAACCCGACCGCGGCCCGCAGCGCCTGGGTGGCCCGGGTGAACTCCGCGGCGAGACCGGACGCGGGGGCCGGGGCGCCCAGCCCCAGGACCAGGCCGCGGCACAACCCGCCCGGCCGGCCGGTCAGCAGCCCAGCCACATCCCCGTCCACGGTCGTGACCAGCGGCTTCCCGCCCCCGTCCAGGGCGAGCCAGGGACGCAGCAGAGCGACGACCCGGTCGAAGGCGCGGTCGCCGGGGCCGAGATGAGCGGCGGGGGGCGGGTTCGGACCGGGCTCGGGTATGCGGTCCGGCGCGCCGGACGGGGGATCCTCGGGCAGGCGTGCACGGAAGGGCAGCCGGAGCGCGCCGTGGTCGTAACCGCCCTCCGCCGCGGCCCCGTCGTCCGGGTGCCCGCCGTCCCCGCGCCCCTCGCCCGTGCCGTCGCCGGCCGGCCCGGTTCCCCACGCGCCGCCCGGGGAGGAGGTGCCCCACCGTGCCTCGCCGAGCAGCAGCGCGCGGACCAGCGCCGCGCGCCGGCGGTCCGTCGCCCGGTCACCCGGGAAGCCGACTCGGCAACTGCGCACGATGCGGAGCGTGTTGGCGTCGACCCAGGCGCGCAGGGTCTCGGCGATCGGCAGCAGGTCCTCGGCGGTGCCGCGCCGGGCCGCCATCTCCTCGCCGAACCGCCGCCAGACGATGTCCGTTCCGATCCGGTAGGCCGAGATGATGTCCTCGGCGGGCAGGGAGCGGGCCAGCGCCGTCACCTCGTCGAGGTGGGTCTCGGGGATGCCGTACGCCCGGTCGTCGCCGTGCCCGGACCGCCGGGAGGACCGCCGTTCCTCGGACCAGCGCTGCACCAGGGACAGGCCGTTGCGCAGGGACGCCAGCACCCGTGGCCGCAGCCGGTCCGCCGGCACCGCGGCGTAGGAGGGGAGCTGGGCGCGCAGGCCGCCGATGACCTCGTCGGTGAGGGCGTCGATTCCGGCGTGCAGCGCGGCGACGGACTCCGGCACCGTTGTGGAAGTCTCCACCCGTCCCCTCCCGACTCGGTGTCTTTCCCCATGGCGAAAGCGATCATTCGTCGCCATGCTACGAGGAAGCCGCCCGAACCCCTACAGATGTTCGATCTTGGACGACTTTTCCCCAGCCGTCCGGATCCGTCCGGCAGTTCGGCGCCCGGCCCCGCTGTACCTCCCCATCACCCCCCGCACCACCAAGGAATCCCATGGCCGTTTCCTGGCGCCGTATCGCGGTGCCCGCCGCCGCGGTCGGCGTGCTCGTCCCCGCCGCCCTCGGCACCCATGCGCTGCTCTCGGGCCCCGACACCCCGCGCACGTCCTCGGCCGGCATACCGGCCACCGGGCCGACCGCCCCCGGTGCCGTGCCGGACGACGCCCGGGCCTCCGGTCCACAGGGCACCGCCGCCGTCGCCCGGCCGTCCGACGCGCCGACCCGCTCCGGCAATTCGGTCTCCGTGCAGCTCTCGTCGTACGACGCGCAGCACAAGCAGGCGGAGCTCAAGCCGTCGGCCGGCAAGACCGTACGGACCGGGGACGTGATCGCCGCCGCGCCCAACCGGCACGCCCCCTCGGGTGCGCTGTTCAAGGTCGGCAAGGTCACCGGTTCCCGCGACGGCAAGGTCCGCGTCACCACCGCCCCCGCCACGCTCTCGGAGCTGCTCGGCGATCAGAAGGTGGACCAGCGCGCGGCGTTGCGGCCCGGTGAGGTCTCGGTCAGGCCGCTCTCCTCGGGTGTCACCGTCCAGAAGCCCGCAGCCGGTTCCGCTTCGGAGAGCGCTGCTCCGGCCACCCCGTCCGGCAGCCCCGACGTCACCGCCTCCGGCTCCCCGAGCCCCTCGGCGTCCGGCTCCTCCGGGGTCCGCTCCCCACTCGTGCCCTCCGGTACCCGCCCGGCCCCCACCTCCTCCGGCAGCGCGCTGTCGCCCGACGCGCGCAAGGCGCTCACCACCCTGCGGCTGGGCGTCAAGGTGCCGCTGCCCAAGGGCATCGAGGCGACCGACAAGTCTCCCGCCCGGCTGTCCGGCGAGGTGACCTTCCGGCCCGAGCTGATCTTCCAGTACGAGAAGCGCGGCGGGCTGAACCTGCTGCCGCAGCGCGCGGCCATCGGCCTCGGCGGCTCGTACGCCTACGGCTGGCAGGTGCACGGCAAGGTCCGCGGGACCGCCGACACCGGGCAGGTCGCGGTGCCGCTGGCGGCGGTCACCGGGCGGCACGTCTTCTGGGTGGGCCCGGTCCCCGTCGTGGTCAGCACCGAGGTCACCTTCACCTACCGCTTCACCGCGGGCGGGCGCATCGTGCTCGACGCCGACCAGCGCACCTCCGGCGCGTTCGCCGTCGGCGCGAAGTACGACCGCCAGGGCGGGTGGCAGCCGCTGCACGAGGCGCAGCAGCAGACCCGGGGAGCCGCTCCCCGGGTCGAGGGCGCGGCCTCCGCGACGGCCCGCGTCGGGGCGCACGCCCAGGTGTTCCTCTACGACACCGTGGGCGTCGGCGGCGATCTGTCCGTGCACCTCACCGGACGGGCCGCGGCGGGCGGCGGCAGCGCACCGGCCTGGGCGCTCAGCGCGGGTTACGACCTGAAGACCGAGCTGATGCTGCAACTGAAGATCTTCGGCATCCAGATCGCCGACCTGCGGACCACCCCGTTCGCCCTGCACGACGAGCGCAAGCTCTTCGGCCGGGGGAAGCTGCCGGCCGCCTGAGCCCACGCTCCCCCACGCACGACCGGCGCCCCCGGGACCGTTCTCCCCGGGGGCGCCGGTCGTCCGCATCCGGGACACGGCGGTCGTCCACCTGTCATCCGGCGGTCGTCCGCGTACCGGCGCCGCCGCGCTCACCCCAGCCGCCGGTACTCCGAGCGCAGCAGTTGGTCCTTCGCCGGTCCGGCGACCCGCCACTCCAGGTGCCAGGTGTCCGCCCCGGTGACGGTGAACGTTCCCGCGTAACGGTCCGCGGCGCAGGGGTGGACGGTGCTCCAGCGGCCGGTCCTGAGGTCGAGGTCGTGGAAGGGCCGGCCGTCGGCGAAGTCGACCTCGGCGGTGCCGTCCGGCCGGGGCCGCAGCCGCAGGGTGCGGCTCGCCGGTTGCTCCGCCCCGCCCCAGCGCAGCCGCCCCTCCTCGAGGTGCAGCATCCCGGGACCCGCCGGGTCGGGACGGAACTCGGCGGTGCCGCGGAAGCTGCCCTCGACGCCGGCCCGCAGGTCGTACACGGTGCGCTCGATGCTCCAGCGGCCGCGGAGGTACGCCGCGGCGTCGGGGACGGGGTGCGGAGACGCTCCGACGACCGGCCCCGCGGCCTGGCCCGGTGGCGCGTCCGGACCTGCCGCCCGCACCGGCTCCGCGTCCGGACCCGCCACCGGCGCCGACTTTGCGCCCGGCCCCGGCTCCGCGTCCGGCCGCGCCTCAGCGCCCCGCCCCGGCTCCCGTTCCCGCCCCCGGTCCCGCTCACTGCCCATCCCCTCATTCTCCCGTCCGCCCGCCCGGGTCACTCCGTCGGCCCCACCCGGTGCCGCTCCCCTCTCCCCCGGCCCCTCGTACCGTGCGGAGCCGCACCGCCCGTCTTACTCTCGGTTCAGTGATCGTCACCGAGGCCCGCACGGCGGGCCGCCCGTCGGCCCGACGCCGTCGGCCGGGGCGCCGCGCCCGCCGCTGCCGCCTCGTACGAGCCGGAGACCGAAAGGCACCACCATGCCGGAGCTGTTCATCGGCGGTCAGTGGACCGCAGCGGCCGACGGGGAGGTGCGGGAGATCCGCTGCCCGGCGGACGGCACGCTGGTCGCGACCGTCGACGAGGGCGGGCCGAAGGACGCGGCAACCGCCATCGGCGCCGCCCGGACCGCTTTCGACGACGGGCCCTGGCCGCGGACACCCGCGGCCGAGCGCGGCCGGCTGGTGCTGCGCGTCGCCGAGCTGCTGGAGCGCGACAAGGACGCGCTGGCCAGGGCCGAGTCGCTGGACACCGGCAAGCGGCTGGTCGAGAGCGCCTACGACATGGACGACATCGCCAACTGCTTCCGCTACTTCGGCAATCTCGGTGCGGCCGGCGGCACCGACCGGGTGGTGGACGCGGGCGATCCGGAGATCGACAGCACGGTGCGGCACGAGCCGGTCGGCGTCTGCGCGCTGATCACCCCGTGGAACTACCCGCTGCTGCAGACCGCATGGAAGGTCGCCCCCGCGCTGGTCACGGGCAACACCTTCGTCCTCAAGCCCAGTGAGCTCACCCCGCACACCGCCGTCCACCTCATGCGGCTGCTGGCCGAGGCGGGCCTGCCGGACGGCGCGGCCAACCTGGTACTGGGCACCGGCCAGGCCGTGGGCGCGCCGCTGACCGAGGACCCACGGGTGGACATGGTGTCGTTCACCGGCGGACTGGTCACCGGCCGGCGCATCATGGCCGCGGCGGCCCCCACGGTGAAGAAGATCGCACTGGAACTGGGCGGCAAGAACCCCAACATCGTCTTCGCCGACGCCGATTTCGACACCGCCGTCGACTACGCGCTGATGGCGGTGTTCCTGCACTCCGGGCAGGTGTGCTCGGCGGGCGCCCGGCTCCTCGTCCAAGAGGAGCTGCACGATGCGTTCGTCGACGAGCTGGTCTCCCGCGCCCAGCGGATCCGGCTCGGCGGACCGTTCGACGAGCACGCCAGGACCGGCCCGCTGATCTCGGCCGCGCACCTCGCGAAGATCGAGGCGTATGTGGCGGCCGGGCTCGACGAGGGCGCCGTGCTGCTGTGCGGCGGCGCCCGGCCCGACGATCCGTCGTTGTCGAACGGCTTCTACTACCTGCCGACCGTGCTGGACGAGTGCACCCCGGACATGACCGTCGTCCGCGACGAGAGCTTCGGCCCGGTGCTGACCGTCGAACGGTTCCGCACCGAGGACGAGGCGGTCTCGCTCGCCAACGACACGGTGTACGGGCTGGCCGGGGCGGTGTGGACGCAGGACAGCGGCCGTGCCCACCGGGTCGCCGCCCGGCTGCGCGCGGGCACGGTGTGGATCAACGACTTCCACCCCTATGTGCCGCAGGCGGAGTGGGGCGGTATGAAGCAGTCGGGCGTCGGGCGCGAGCTGGGGCCCGCGGGGCTGGCCGAGTACCAGGAGGCCAAGCACGTCTGGCGCAACACCGCGCCACGTCCGCAGAGGTGGTTCGAGTGACCGACGCCGAGTCCCCCCGCCCCGGCACCCGGGCCGACGGTTCGCACGACGACGACTCGCTCGCCGAGCTCGGCTACAAGCCGGAACTCAAGCGCACCCTGGGCAACTTCCACACCTTCGCCGCCGGGATCAGCTACATCTCCATCCTCACCGGCACCTTCCAGCTCTTCTACTTCGGCATCGCCCACGGCGGACCGGCGTACTGGTGGTCCTGGCCGATGGTCTTCCTCGGGCAGCTGATGGTGGCGCTGTGCTTCTGCGAGCTGGCGGCCCGCTACCCGGTGGCCGGATCGGTCTACAACTGGTCCAAGAAGCTCGGCGGCCCGCACATCGGCTGGCTCGGCGGCTGGATGATGCTGACCGCCACCATGGTGTCGCTGTCCGCGGTGGCGCTGGCGTACCAGGTGACGCTGCCGCAGATCTCGTCCTGGTTCCAGTTCATCGGCGACGGCACCGGCAAGTCCGCGGCCGAGAACGCCGTGGTGCTCGGCACCATCCTCATCGCCTTCACCACCCTGGTGAACGCCTTCGGCGTCAAGCTGATGGCGCGGATCAACTCCGCGGGCGTGGCGATCGAACTCATCGCCGCCGTCGTCCTGGTCATTCTCCTCGCCGCGCACGTCACCCGCGGCCCGGGCGTCGTGTTGAACACCTTCGGTCTGGGCAGCGGCCAGAACCTCGGCTACTTCGGTGCGTTCCTCACCGCGGCACTGGCCTCGGCGTACGTCATGTACGGCTTCGACACCGCCTCGTCGCTCGGTGAGGAGTCCAAAGACCCCGGCCGCAACGCGCCCCGCGCCATCCTGCGGGCGCTGGTCGCGTCCTTCCTCATCGGCGGCCTGATCCTCCTGTTCGCCCTGCTCTCCGTGCCCGATCTGCACTCCGCGAAGCTGTCCGTGGACGGCCTGCAGTACGTGGTGCTCTCCACGCTCGGCTCCACCATCGGGCAGATCGTGCTCTGGTGCGTGGTCATCGCGATCACCGTGTGCGAACTGGCGGTGCACACCGCCGGCATCCGGCTGGCGTTCGCGATGGCCCGGGACAACAACCTCCCGGCCGCCTCGCTGCTCGCCAAGGTCAGCCCCCGCTTCCAGACGCCGGTGCTGCCGGCCGTCATCATCGGCCTGGTGGGGATCGGCATCCTCCTCATCAACGTCAACCAGCCGCAGATCTTCTCGGTGATCACCAGCATCGCGATCATCATGATCTACCTGGCCTACCTGGCGGTCACCCTGCCGATGCTGTTCCAGCGGCTGCGCGGCAACTGGACGCCGGTCAAGGGGCGGTTCTCCCTGGGCAGGTTCGGCCTCCCGGTGAACATCCTCGCCGTGCTCTGGGGCTTCGGGATGTCCCTCAACCTCGCCTGGCCGCGCGCCGCGGTGTACAACGCGACCGGCCCGCAGCACTGGTACCTGCGCTGGGGCGCCTTCTTGTTCATCGGGGTCGTGGCGATCGGCGGGTTCACCTACTACTGGTTCGTCCAGCGCAAGCGCACCGGCGTGCTGGCCATGCACGCCGCCGGCGCCCCCGACAGCGGCAGCCCGGGCAGCAGCACCCCCACCCCCTGATCAGGAGCGCGCGATGTCCCCAGAGGTCCCCGTGGACGAGTTCGACTACGTCGTGGTCGGCGGCGGCACGGCCGGTGCCGTCGTGGCGGCCCGGCTCAGCGAGGACCCGACGGCCACCGTCTGCCTCCTGGAGGCCGGCCCCTCCGACGTCGGCGACGACAACGTGCTGCGCCTGGACCGCTGGATGGGGCTGCTGGAGTCCGGCTACGACTGGGACTATCCGGTCGAGCCGCAGGAGAACGGCAACAGCTTCATGCGGCACGCCCGCGCCAAGGTGCTCGGCGGGTGCTCCTCGCACAACTCCTGCATCGCCTTCTGGGCCCCGGCCGAGGATCTCGACGAGTGGGCCGCGATGGGCTGTACGGGCTGGAGCGCGGCCGACTGCTTCCCCCTCTACCAGCGGCTGGAGACCAACGACGCACCCGGCGACCACCACGGCCGCAACGGCCCGGTCACCCTGCGCACCATCGCGCCCCACGACCCGTGCGGGGTGGCCCTGCTGGAGGCCTGTGTCGCGGCCGGCATCCCGACCACACCGTTCAACACCGGCAAGACCGTGGTCCGGGGCGCGAACTGGTTCCAGATCAACTGCCGCCCGGACGGCACCCGTTCCTCCGCGTCGGTGTCCTATCTCCACCCCCTGATGGGCACCCGCAAGAACCTCGACATCCGCACCGGCCTCCAGGCCAAGCACCTGAACTTCGACTCCGCCCGGCGCTGCACCGGCGTGGACTACCTCGCGCCCGACCTGATCCACACCCGCACGGTCGACGCCCGCCGCGAAACCGTCGTCTGCTGCGGCGCCATCGACACCCCGAAGCTCCTCATGCTCTCCGGCATCGGCCCGGCCACCCATCTGCGGGCCACCGCCATCGAGCCGATCGTCGACTCCCCCGGTGTCGGCTCCTCCCTCCAGGACCACCCGGAGGGCGTGATCATGTGGGACGCCAAGCAGCCCATGGTCAAGACGTCCACCCAGTGGTGGGAGATCGGCATCTTCGTGAACACCGAACCGGGCCTGGACCGCCCGGACCTGATGTTCCACTACGGCAGCGTGCCCTTCGACATGAACACCTACCGCCGTGGCTACCCCACGTCGGAGAACGCCTTCTGCCTCACCCCGAACGTCACCCGGGCCCGCTCCCGCGGCACGGTCCGGCTGCGCACCCGCGACTTCCGCGACAAGCCCATGGTCGACCCGCGCTACTTCACCGACGAACACGACATCCGCGTGATGACCCACGGACTGCGCCTGGCGCGCGAGATCGTCTCCCAGCCGCCCATGGCCGAGTGGGCAGGTACCGAACTCGCCCCCGGCCCGTCCACCCACTCCGACGCCGACCTGTTCGACTACCTCCGCGCCACCCACAACACGGTCTACCACCCCGCGTCCACGGTCCGGATGGGCGCTCCCGACGACCCGTCGACGCCCCTCGACCCCCACTTGCGCATCAAGGGCGTGACCGGTCTGCGGGTGGCCGACGCCTCGGTGATGCCGTTCCTGCCGGCCGTGAACCCGTGTATCACCACGATGATGATCGGGGAGAAGTGCGCGGATCTGATGCGCAGCGACTGACCGCCGGCCCGGCGCACAGCAACGACCTACGAGGTGGGCTCCCTTCGCCGGCATGGTCCGGATCAGGTGCTAGGGGTCGCCGTCCGGTCTTCCGACCTTCCGGCCTCTCAGCCCGGCCTTCCTTCACGTCCTCGGCGGCAACCAGAGCTGCCTTCCCCGAGGCCGGTCCGGTCGGACTCCCTCGCTCGCCCCGTAGGCCTGGTATCAGAGTACTCCCGACCAAAGGGGATGGAACAGGCAATTCAGACTTTTTCTCCACGCTGCCCGGAAATGCAGAAAACCCCTGCTCAGCAGGGGTTTTCGTGAGTGTCCGAGGGGGGACTTGAACCCCCACGCCCGATAAAGGGCACTAGCACCTCAAGCTAGCGCGTCTGCCATTCCGCCACCCGGACTAGGTGTGATCTTCACGGGGCGTTCCCCGCGGCGACGTGGACAACAATACCAAGGTTTCGGAGTGCCTTTCACCTGCATATCCGTCCGCCACATAACCTCGATTTATGGGCATTGAGGGACATGTCGCGCATATCAGTGGTCCCCGCAGGCCACGTGCGCTTTCGCCGCTGCGGGAGCATCTGCGGGACACCTTCTGGTTCGCGCCGACCGCGGGGCTGCTGTGCGCGGTGCTCCTGTGGTGGGCGGCGTCGGCGGTCGACCTCAAGATCATCGCGTTGCTCCAGCAGGCGCATGCGTACGAGGCGGTGCGGGAACTGGTCTCGATCGCCGAGGACACCAAGACGATCGTGACGACGGTCAGCTCGGCGATGATGACCTTCATCGGCGTGGTCTTCAGCATCTCGCTGGTGGCGGTGCAGATGGCGAGCGGTCAGCTCACCCCGCGCGTGGTGCGGATCTTCATCCGGAGCCGGATCAGCAAGATCACGCTCACCGTCTTCCTGGCGACCTTCCTCTTCTCCCTGCTGGTGCTCACCTCGTACGAGAGCGAGACCAACGCCCGGCAGGTCACCTCGGTGCCCGTGGTGCAGAGCCTGCTGACGATGGTGCTGGTGGGGCTCAGCCTGCTCCTCTTCATCGCCTATGTGTCGGCCACCTTGCGGTTGATGCAGGTGGGGCCGGTGGCCGACCGGATCACGCGGGAGGCGCTGCGGATGCTGGCGCGGCAGGGCACGGGCGGGGAGGGCTGGGAGGACGAGGTGGCCGGTCTCGCGGCGGAGACGGGGCGGACGGCGCACGAGGGGCGGGCCGGGGTCGTGCGGGATGTGCATGTGGCGCGGCTGGTGCGGGTGGCGCGGCGGCAGGGGGTGGTGCTGCGGCTGGTGCCGCGGATCGGGGACTTCGTGATGCCGGGGACACCGGTGCTGGCGGTGCACGGCGGAGCGCCGCCGCCGCGGCGGGCCCTGCGGTACACGGTGTCGGTCGGGGTGGAGCGCACCTTCCACCAGGATCTCGGGCTCGGGCTGCGGCAGCTGTCGGACATCGCGCTGCGGGCGCTGTCGCCGGCGGTGAACGATCCGACGACGGCCGTGCAGTGCCTGGACCGGATCGTGCAGATCCTGGCGGCGGTGGTGCGGCGCCCGCTCGGGTCGGTGCTCCACCGGGACCGCCGGGGCGTGGTGCGGCTGGTGCAGAACGTGCCCGGCTGGACGGATCTGGTGGACCTCGGGCTGACCGAGGTCCGGGTGGCCGCCGCGCACAGTCCGCAGGTGACCCGGCGGATCCTGGCGGGGATCGATGATCTGCTGCTGCTCGCGCCGGAGGGGCGGCGGGAGCCGCTGCTGCGGCACCGCACGCTCCTGGTGCAGTCGGTGGAGCGTGCGGTGCCGGCGGCCGCGGACCGGCGGTTCGCCTCGTCGCCCGACCGGCAGGGGATCGGGTAGGGCGGGTCCGGGTGGGGCTTGCGGCCCCTGCCCGCCCTGCCGCCGTGCGGCCGTGCGGCTACGGCATCAGGTGGTAGTCGGGGAAGTTGCCCGGCAGGCGTTCGGAGGCCGGGCCCTCGGTGACCGCGCGGACCAGGAGCTCGCCGCCGACGAACGCACCGCTCCAGGAGTTGCCGAAGCCGCCGAAGAGCTCGTCGCGGTCACCGCGGGAACGGGGCTTGCCGTGGCCGACCTTGAACGCACGGATCTGCGGGGCGAGGCGGTCGAAGGTCCCCTTGTCGTCGCAGGACAGGCTGGCGACCAGGGCGCCGTTGCTGGCGTTCATGGCGGCGAGGAGCTCGGCCTCGGTGTCGACGAGGACGAGGGTGTCCACGGGGCCGAAGGGCTCGGCGTGGTGGAGCGGGGAAGAGGAGGGCGGGGCCAGCAGGGTGGTGGGCGGGAAGTACGCCGAGGTGTCCTGGGAGGGCAGGAAGTGGCCGTCGGCGAGGCCGCCGCGGTGCAGGGGGACGGCACCGCGGGAGATCGCCTCGGTGGTGAGGTCGGCGAGCTCCTTGGCCTTGGCGGCGTTGATCAGCGGGCCGAAGTCGAGTTCGGGCAGCGGGTCGGCGGGGTCGGCGACGGCCAGCGGGTGGCCGAACCGGACGCTGCGCACGGCCGGGAGGTACGCGGCGAGGAAGTCGGCGAAGGCCTCGCGCTGGACGACGAAGCGGGGGTAGGCGGTGCAGCGCTGCTTGGCGTAGTCGAAGGTCTTGCGCACCAGCGGGGTCAGGGACTGCCAGTCGGTGTAGTTCCAGATGCCCCAGGTGTTGAGGCCCTCCTGCTCGAGGATGTGGCGTTTGCCGAGGTCGGCGACGGCGGTGGCGACGCGGGCGCCGGTGTCGCGGCCGCCGACGAAGGAGACACAGCCGATTTCCGGCGAACGGACGAGGGCGGGCGAGAGCTCTTTGCCGCTGCCGCTGACGAGGGTGGCCGGGACTCCTTCGCGGGCGGCCAGGGCGCAGGCCAGCGTGAGACAGGCCAGACCTCCGTCGGTGGGGGTCTTGGCGATCACCGCGTTGCCGGCCAGCGCCTGGACGAGCATCGCGTGGATCAGCACCGACATCGGGTAGTTCCAGCTGGCGATGTTGCTGACCGGGCCGGGCAGCGGTGCGCGGTCGGCGAGCATCCCGTCGATCTCGGAGACGTACCAGCGGACGCCGTCGATGGCGCGGTCGACGTCGGCCTGGGCGAGCTTCCAGGGCTTGCCGATCTCCCAGACGAGCAGCAGCGCGAGCAGTTCGCGGTGCTCGGTCAGCGCGTCGAGCGTCGCGGAGATCCGGGCCTTGCGGTCCGTCAACGGCACATGGCGCCAGGCCCGGTGCTGGTCGAGCCCGGCACGTACGGCGTGCAGCGCGGCGTCCGCGTCGAGGCGCGGCGGGCCGGCGATGGGGGTGTTGTCGACGGGGCTGGTGGCGGGCAGCGGGTCGCCGTCCGGATGCCAGGCGGCGGCCCAGAAGTTGAGGACCCGGTCGTCGCGGAAGGCTTCGGGGGCGGCGGCCAGGCTGCGCTGCCAGGCCTCCTGCCAGGACGTCCCGGGTTTGAGGGCGAGGGTCGGGGCGGGCGTGGTGTGCGCGTGGTGCTGCGGGTTCGAGGAGGTGGTGGGGGCCATCGGTGTCTCCGCTCTCGGTGCACGGCCGGAGGGGCAGGGTGGTGGCGCTCGGGCGGCTCCCGGAGGAACCGTGTTACTGGACGGTAGTGGGCAGGGCGGCACCGCGGGGACGGTCCGGCGTCAGGTATGGCGAGTGTCACGCGGCGCGGGCGGCGGGGCCACCCGGGTGAGGCGACCGCGTGGCTGCCGGGGGCGGCACGGGCCGCCTGCGCTCTCGGCGGACCGGCGCCAACAGGCCGTGGTGGCCGGAAAGTTCCCCGGTGCGCAACACAGCGAGGGCGGGCGGCGCCGCGATGGCACCGCCCGCCCTCGTCCGTCGCACGTACGGGCTCAGCCGGCCGCGGGTTCGGCCTGCTCCCCCGTCTCCTCCTGGGTCCGGTCGGCGATCGCCCGGTGGTGGCGGACGACCTCCCCGATGATGAAGTTGAGGAACTTCTCGGCGAAGGCCGGATCCAGCTTGGCGTCCTCGGCCAGCCGGCGCAGCCGCTCGATCTGCGCGGCCTCCCGGGCCGGGTCGGCGGGCGGCAGGCTGTGCCGGGCCTTGAGCTCGCCGACCTGCTGGGTGCACTTGAAGCGCTCGGCGAGCAGGTGCACCAGGGCGGCGTCGAGGTTGTCGATGCTGCCGCGCAGATAGCTCAGCCGTTCACGGGCCGCCTCGTCGGCGACGGCGGCCGCTTCGCCGGCCGCCGGTGCTGTCCCCTCGCTCATGTGCGTCTCGCCATTCGTGGTTCGGTTGCCTGGTGCGGTGTCGTGCGGGTGCTGCTTCCGCAATGATCGGGTGCACATTACCCGGACGGTGACCGGCGGCCGGGCCGGTCTCGCCGATCGGACCGGAGCGAGCCCTTCCGGGAAGGCCGGTGGGACCCTGCCGGGCCGGAGCGGCGGCGGACGCGGTTCCCCCCTGGCCTTGACGCCCCTCGGGGCCGGATGGCCCGGGGCTTCCCTCGTGGACCACGCCCGGTGGCAGGCTCCCCCACAGAACCCGCCACCGGGCCGCTCATCCTGGGACGCGGCGCGCGGCCCGTCCCCGGCTCAGGCACATACCCAGGTCGCGACCCGGCCATCCCTCATTTCGCTCCGGGGATCCGGGTGATGCGGGTGATGCGGGTGCCCCTGACTGCGGGTCCGCCGTCGTCGGGCCCGTGGGCGCCGGCCGGCACGCGACCGGGGCGGACCTGCCGCTTGGACGCCGCGGGCTTCCCGGCACCGTCCGCCCGCGCGGACAGTTCACTTGACCGGCGGTGGCACCGGGGCCGACCGCCATACGGGCGCACGGACGACGGGACGGTACGGGCTCCCCCTGGGAGGATGTGCCCGGTCGCACCTGGCAGCCGACCGACCATCGGCGCCGGACAACGCAGGGGGTATCCGCCGTATGAGCAGGGACCGTATCCGTATCGCAGGGGCCGATGTCGCCGTCGTGGGCGGCAGTATCGCGGGGTGCGCCACGGCGTTGGCCGCGCACCGGGGCGGCGCGGGCCGGGTCACCGTCTTCGAACGCACCACCGGGCACCTCGCGGACCGCGGGGTCGGCCTCGCGGTGCACAACGCCCGGTACGCCGAACTCGCGGCCGCCGGGTATCTGGACACCGGCATGCCGTGGGTGCAGCTGACCACCCGTCGCTGGTATGTACGCGACGGTGCCGCTCCGCTCGGCCGCGAGATCGGGACGCTGCCCTTTCCGTTCCGCTCGTACTGCTGGGGGCCGCTCTGGCGGGAGTTACGGCGGCGGCTGCCGCAGGAGACCGTCTTCCGGCCGGGGGTGCGGGTGGACGCGGTCGCCGAGACGGCGGACGGCGCCACCCTCCGCCTCGACGGCGCCGGCGGGGGCACCGCGGGCCACGGCGAGCGGCAGCGCCCCGCCCCTGCCAGCGGCCGTCGTACCGAGCGCTTCGACCTGGTCATCGGCGCCGACGGCTATCGCTCGGTGGTCCGGGAGGCCGCGTTTCCCGGCGTGCGGCCCGACTACGCGGGCTATCTCGCCTGGCGCGGCGCGATCCCGGCCGAGCGGCTGGCGGAGCTCCGCTTCCCCGGTCTGCCGGCCGGTCCCTGGGCCGAAGAGGACTGCATCTACGGCGTCTTCGACGGCGGCCATGTCATCATCTACCGCATCCCGGACGGCGCGGGGGGCCACCGCGCGAACTGGGTCCTGTACACCGCCCCGCCCACCGGTCTCGACCTGGGCCTCGACACCCCCACCAGCCTGCCGCCCGGCACCCTCACCGACGCCCTGCACGCCCATTTCACCTACGTCACGGACGAGCTGCTGCCGCCCTACTGGGGCGGTCTGATGCGGCTGACGCCACGTCACGAGCTGTTCATCCAGCCGATGTACGACTTCACCGCGGCGCGCTACACCGAAGGCCGGCTGCTGCTCGCGGGCGACGCGGCCACCGTCGCCCGCCCGCACACCGGCGCCGGCGCGGTCAAGGCACTGCAGGACGCCGCCGCCCTGGAGGCCGCGCTGCGCGCCACGCCGGAGCGGCCCGACGCGCTGGCCGGGTACGGCACCGAGCGCGGCGCGACCGGCCGGACGATGGTCGAGCTGGGGCGCCGGCTGGGCCGGTTCCTGGTCCAGGACACCCCCGACTGGCGGACGCTGGACCAGTCCGGACTGGCGGCCGCCTGGGCCGCGGCCGACGGTTCGGGCTCCTTCGGCGGCCGGGAGCTGAAGAGCTGACGCCGCGGAACACCGCGCACCATGCGCCGCGCACCGTCGGCCCGCGGAGCCGGCAGGTGCGCGGTGCGACGCCCGGCTGCCGCGCCGCTCCCCCGTGCAGGACAATGGAACGCCGGGGCCGCCGCGCCGCATGCCCCCGGTGACACAGCGGCGACCTGCGCACCACGGGCTTCGGCTCGCCACACGGACAGCACCGGGACCGAGCCGGCCCGGTGAGGACAGGACTGATCAGACATGGGACGGGTCACCGAGCGACGCCGCGTCATCCGCATCCGCGACGGTGCCGTGAGCACCCGCCCGGACACCCTCGTCGCCGAGGAGCCGCTGGAGATACGGCTCGGCGGCAAGCCGCTGGCGATCACCATGCGCACGCCGGGCGACGACTTCGCCCTCGCCGCCGGCTTCCTGGTCAGCGAGGGCGTCCTGGCGAGCGCCGACGAGCTGGCGAACATCGTCTACTGCGCGGGGGCGACCGCGGACGGCGTGAACACCTACAACGTCGTGGACGTCCGGCTCGCGGACGGGGTCCCGGTCCCGGACATCACCCTGGAGCGCAACGTCTATACGACGTCGTCGTGCGGGCTGTGCGGCAAGGCGAGCCTGGACGCGGTGCGCACCACCACCCGCTGGCCCCTGGACGCCGCCCCCGCCGCCCCGTTCCGTATCGAGCCGGCGACGCTCGCCGCCCTGCCCGACCGGCTGCGGGCCGCGCAGCGGGTGTTCGAGCGGACCGGGGGGCTGCATGCCGCGGCGCTGTTCACGACGGACGGAGAGCTGCTCGACATCCGGGAGGACGTGGGGCGGCACAACGCCGTGGACAAGATCGTCGGGAGGGCGCTGCAGCAGGGGCGGCTGCCGCTGTCGTCGAGCGTGCTGATGGTCTCCGGCCGGGCGTCGTTCGAGCTGGCGCAGAAGGCCGTGATGGCGGGCGTGCCCGTGCTGGCCGCGGTCTCGGCGCCCTCCTCGCTCGCCGTCGACCTGGCCGCGGAGACCGGGCTGACGCTGGTCGGGTTCCTGCGCGGTTCCTCGATGAACGTGTACGCGGGCGAGCACCGCCTCGCCCTGCCGGCCGAGGCCGCCACCCCCACGGACTGAGGCCGCGTACGGGCGCACCGGTCGATCCTGCCGCCCCCTTCGCCGGCCAGCCGTCCCGGCCCGTGGTTCACTCCTCCGGCAGCGCGATCCGGGTCAGCAGCGCGACCAACTGCTCGCGCTCGGCCGGGGTGAGGTCCGCGGTGAGCTCCGCGTTGGCCTCGTCGCCGAGCTGCTGGGTGCGGCGCAGCCGCCGGCGGCCGTCGGCGGAGATCTCGACGGCGTTCTTGCGCCGGTCGTGGGGGTCGGGGGTGCGGGTCACCAGCCCGTCCCGCTGCAGGTCGTTGACGATCGCGACCATGTCCTTGGGGTCGATGCGCAGCGTCCGGCCGAGCTCCGCCTGGGAGACCGGGCCGAGTTCGCCGACGGCCGACAGCACGGCGTGGTGCATCATCCGCATGCCCTCGGCGGCGAGGGCGTCGGCGACCAGCCGGTGACCGCGGGCGGCGGCGCGGCCCAGCAGCCAGCTGGGGAGCGCGCGGATCCGGCTGGGGGCGTACGGGGTGTCGGCCATAAGACCACCGTACCCAGGAATCCGTTGGAGGGCCCCACGAAAAACCATTGGCTTCCCCAATGAATCTGGTTATTGTTGGGGAACCCAACGAAACCCGGTCGGCGCGTGCCGACCGACGCATCCCGGAGGTGCCCGCCCATGCGCCGAGTCCGATTCCACGCCTACGGCGGCCCCGAGGTCCTGCGCGTCGAGGAGGCCGAGGCGCCGGCGCCCGGCCCCGGCGACCTGCTGGTGCGCACGGAGGCGATCGGCGTCACGCTGCCGTGCGTACGACGGGTGCGCGGGGACGGCAAGGGCGGCGGCGACCCCCTGCCCGCCACGCCCGGCGGCGAGATCGCCGGCACGGTCGTCGCGCTCGGCCCGGGCGTCACCGGCTTCGCCCCCGGCGACCGCGTCACCTCGCTCACCCTCACCGGCTCCTACACCGAACTCGCCCTGGCGCCGGCCTTCCTGGCGAGCCGGATACCGGACGACGCCGGTGCCGTGGAGGCGGTGGCGCTGGTGCGCAGCGGCCAGGTCGCGCTCGCCGCGCTCAGCACCGCGGCACCGCGGGGCGCCGAGTCCGTACTGATCACCGGCGCGGCGAGCGGCACCGGGCACCTCGCCGTCCAACTCGCCAAGCTCCAGGGGGTGCCGCGGGTGGTGGCCGCGGTCGGCTCGGCCGCCAAGGCGGAGTTCCTGTACGGGCTGGGGGCCGACGACGTGGTGGTCTACGACCAGGAGTCCTGGGGCGAGCCGGTCGATGTCGTCCTGGACGGCGTCGGCGGCGACCTGCTGCCCCGCGCGCTGGCCGCACTGGCTCCCGGCGGCCGGCTGATCTTCTTCAACTCCGGTGGCGGGACGGTGCCTGCGCACGAGCTGCTGGCGGGCGCCAAGACCATCACGGGCCTGACGATGCGCCGCTTCTCCACCGTGCACCGCGAGCGGTACGAGCAGCACCGGGCGCAGCTGTGGGAGCTGGCCCGTACCGGCCGGCTGCGGGCCGCGGTGCACGCCGAACTCCCCCTGGACGAGGCCGCGAAGGCGCACGAGATCATCGAGGCCAGGGCCAACCTCGGCAAGGTGGTGCTGCGGCCGTGAGGCACGGCGGCCGTCGGCGGCCTCAGCGGAGCACCCGCCCCACCGGGCGCTCCCGGCACTCGCACCGCACCGGGCGCTCCCGGCGCAGCACCCGCGGGGCCGGGAGAGTGAATTACGGCCGCGGCGCGGAGAACCGGCGCACGCTCCTTGTCGCGGTCCGCACGCGGCAGTAGCTTCCGTCGCGATGCACATAGGACGTGGGATGTCCTGATGACCCGACGCCGATGCCTCGAAGGGCAGGCCGGACCATGACGTCAGTTCTCCGCGCACACCCCAGCCGCCGCAGCAGACCCCGGCGCCCGCGCGCCGCGGCCCTGCTCGCCGCACTGGCCGCCACCGCCCTCGCCCTCCTGCCGACCACCCCCGCACAGGCCGCGCCTGACGGAGCGTCGGGCGGCGTCCCAGCCACCGCAGCACCGTCCCCCGCGGGCGGCTTCGAGCAGCAGATCCTCTTCAAGGCCTCCCAGGAACAGGGCTACTTCTGCTTCCGTATACCGGCCGTCGTGCGGTCCGTGCGCGGCACCCTCCTCGCGTTCGCCGAGGGCCGGCGGCACGACTGCGGCGACGCGGGCGACATCGACCTCGTCCTCAAGCGCTCCACCGACGGCGGCCGGACCTGGGGCCCGCTCCAGGTCATCAACCACGGCGAGGGCGACACCCACGGCAACCCGGCGCCGATCGTGGACCGCCGCACCGGCCGGATCGTGCTCGCCGAGACCTACAACAAGGGCCGCACCGACGGCCTCAGCTGTGATGTCCCCTGCGACCGCACCCCGCACCTCCAATACAGCGACGACGACGGCGCGACCTGGTCCGCGCCCCGGGACCTCACCGCCGCCATCCGCCCCCCGCAGTGGAACTCCTGGTACGCCACCGGGCCCGTGCACGGCATCCAGCTCACCCGCGGACGGCATGCGGGCCGGCTGGTCTTCGGCATCAACTCCGAGAGCTTCGCGGGGGGCCGGGTCACCGCCAACCACGCCGCCCTGGTCCACAGCGACGACGGCGGCGCCACCTGGAAGGTCGGCGCGCTGGACACCTGGCCCGTCGCGGCCGGCTCCGCCCTTGACGGTCCGTCGAGGAACGGGAGCGGAACGCAGGGGAGCGGGACGTTCCGTCAGAAGCCCTCGGAGATGACGCTCCTGGAGCGCTCCGACGGCACGCTCTACATCAACGGGCGGGAACAGGACGGCACCGACCTCGGCCACCGCACCGCGGCGGTCAGCCGCGACGGCGGCGCCTCCTTCGCCGCGCCGTTCCGCGCCCTCCCCGACCTCTACTCCCCGATGGTGCAGGGCTCGGCGCTGCGGCTGGCGCACCCGCGTGACGGCCGCAGCCGCACCCTGTTCGCGGCGCCCGCCGACCCCGACCGGCGCCGGACCATGACCATCCGCTCCTCCTGGGACGAGGGCCGCACCTGGGAGGGCGTCGACCGCGGCGCCCGGGTCACCACCGACTGGTCCGGCTACTCCGACCTGGTCGCCGTCTCCGACGACGTCACCGGCCTGATGTACGAGGGCGGCGCGGTCGACGCCCGGGACGAGATCCGCTTCGCGCGCTTCACCGAGGACTGGCTCGGCCCGCGCCGCGGCCCGGACCCCACCACCCACGACGCCGCCCCCGGCGCCCGGCCGGCCCTCGTCCTGGGCGGCGCCCGGACCACGGCCGGCCGCTTCGGGCAGGCACTGTCCTTCGACGGCACGGACGACGCGGTACGCCTTCCCTTCCGCGGCTCCCTCCCCCTGGGCACCCACGACTTCACCTGCGGCCTGTGGTTCCGCTACGACGCCGCCACGGGCGAACAGCCGCTGCTGTGGATGGGCGGGGTGGGCGCCAGGGCCCCGCAGGTCGCGGTGGAGGGCGACCCCGGCCACCACCGGATCACCGCCCGCCTCACCGCCGTCGACGGCGCCGCCCCGGCCGCCACCGCGCAGGCCGTGACCCACGACGCGTACGACGACGGCGGCTGGCACCACCTCGCGCTGCGCCGCACGGGCGGCCGGCTGCTGCTCACCGTGGACGGCGGCGAGACCAGCGTCGTCCCCGATGTCCCGGGGTCGGTGAGCCAGGGCTCGGTCTTCGGCGTGCACCTGGGCCAGCGGCCCGACAGCCGCGCCCAGTTCACCGGCGCGCTGGACGAGGTGCGCGTCTACCGGCGGGCCCTGACCGACGCCGAACTGTCCGGTGTGCGCAGCGACAACGCCCCGGTGCGCGGCCCGCTGGTCCTGGGGCTGCCGCTGGACCGGGTGCGCGGGGCCGCGAAGAGCTGAGCCGGCGCGCCGCCCGGCCTGCCCGGACGCCACCGCGCCGGGCGGGCCTCAGCCCCGCGCCCCGCCCACCGCGGCCGCGCGCCCCGCACCGGCCGCGGTCGCCGCCGGTTCGGCCGCCGGGCGGGCGGTGCCGGCACAGCGCTTCGCCAGCACCGCACACACCATCAACTGCATCTGGTGGAAGAGCATCAGCGGCAGCACCGCCAGTCCGGCCTGCGCGCCGAACAGCACGCTGGCCATCGGCAGTCCGGCCGCCAGGCTCTTCTTGGAACCGGCGAAGGTGATCGCGATCCGGTCCTCGCGGGGGAAGCCGAGCCGCTTCGCGCCGTACGAAGTGGTGGTCAGCATCACCGCGAGCAGCACGGCCTCCACCCCCAGCAGACAGAACAGCCGCGGGGCCGAGACCTGGTGCCAGATGCCCTCGACCATGCCGGCGCTGAAGGCGGTGTAGACGACGAGCAGTATCGAGCCGCGGTCCACCGTGCCGAGGGCCTTCTTGTGGCGGAGGAGAAAGCCGCCGGTCCACCGCCGCAGCAGTTGCCCGGCCGCGAACGGCACCAGCAGCTGGCAGACGATCGACAGCAGCGCGTCGGCCGAGAAGCCACCGCCGCTCCCGTCCAGGACGAGGCCCGCCAGCAGCGGTGTGACGACGATGCCGACGAGGCTGGAGAACGACCCCGCGCAGATCGCCGCCGCGACATTGCCGCGGGCCAGGGAGGTGAAGGCGATCGAGGACTGGATCGTCGAGGGCACCAGGCACAGGAACAGCAGCCCGGTGTAGAGGGCGGGCGGCAGGACGGCGGGGACCAGGGCGCGCGCGGCCAGTCCGAGCACCGGGAAGAGCACGAAGGTGCAGGCCAGGACGGTGAGATGGAGCCGCCAGTGGCGCAGCCCGGCCATCGCCTCGCGGGTGGAGAGCCGGGCGCCGTACAAGAAGAAGAGCAGTGCGACGGCGCCGGTGGAGGTGCCCTCGGCGACGGTGGCGGCCGGGCCGCGGGCGGGCAGCACGGCGGCCAGGGCGACCGTGCCCACCAGCGCCAGGACGTAGCCGTCCACAGGCAGCCAGGAGGGGAGCTTCGGCAGAGGGCGGCGCATGGTCTCTCTTCGGTCGTTCGACGGCTCACGTACAGGTGGCACGGCCACGGGCCCTCCAGGGTGCCGCGAGCACCGGAAATCGGGAAACCCTCTTACCGTGGTCACTGTTATTCCGTTTCGCGATGCCCCGGACCTCGGGGAGTACGGGGAGGGCGGCAGCGGACGGCAGAGCCGGAGCGGAGGGCCCGTGTTCGACCCCGCGCAGTTGCGCACCTTTCTCGCCGTGGCGCAGACCCTGAGCTTCACCCAGGCCGCGCACCGGCTCGGGCTGCGGCAGTCGACCGTGAGCCAGCACGTACGGAAGCTGGAGGACGCCGCCGGGCGCCGGCTGTTCGCCCGTGACACCCATGCCGTGGAGCTGACCGAGGACGGCGAGGCGATGCTCGGCTTCGCCCGCACGATCCTGGAGGCGAACGAGCGGGCCGCGAGCTTCTTCGCGGGCACCCGGCTGCGCGGCAGGCTCCGCTTCGGCGCTTCGGAGGACTTCGTGCTGACCCGGATGCCGGAGGTCCTGGAGGAGTTCCGCCGGGACCACCCCGAGGTCGACCTGGAGCTGACGGTCGAGCTGTCGGGGACGCTGCACGAGCTGCTGGCGGCCGGGCGGCTCGACCTCGTCCTCGCCAAACGGCACCCGGACGAGGCGCGCGGACGGTTGGTGTGGCGCGACCGGCTGGTGTGGGTGGGCGCCGAGCGGCTGCGCCTCGATCCCCTGCGCCCGGTCCCGCTCGTCGTCTACCCGCCGCCCGCGCTGACCCGCGCCCGGGCGCTGGAGGTGCTGGAGCGGGCGGGCCGGGAGTGGCGGATCGCCTGCACCAGCGGAAGCCTCAACGGACTGATCGCCGCAACTCGGGCAGGTCTGGGCGTCATGGCACATACGAGGGGCATGATCCCGCCAGGCCTGGTCCGGATTCCGCCACGTGCGGGCCTGCCGGAACTCGGCGGAGTGGAGTTCGTTCTGCTCTACGGGCGGCGCGAAAGCGCCGCCCGGGGCCCGGCGGAGGCGCTGGCCGACGCGATCCTGGCGGGCGGCGACCGACTGCAGCTCCCCTAGGGGCGCACCCTTGATCCACCGGAAAAGCCGCTGGCCGCGGGCTCCGCGCCGAGCCGGCCGGTGCGTTCAGCGCCAGGTGCAGAGATTTGGTGCAGATATGGTCCCGGCGTCGTGATCGTCCGGCGTTGAACCGGCTGGATCATGTCCAAGCTTCTCCGAAGTAACCCGATTTCGGCGCGTGGCCAGATCCCGTGCGGCCCGATTCACGACGTGGTACGGCTCTGCCGGATGCCGTCACGGTGGGGTACGGTCGCGGCCTTGTGAGCAACACCACGAGGAGCTGGGTCATTGCGCGAGTTCACCGTCCCACCTTTGGCGACCGCGCCCCGGGTCGGCGGGCTGGCGGATGTCGTCTACGAGTACGCCGAAGCCGATCCCGAGCGCGTCGCCTTCGCCCGTAAGGACGACGCGGGCAACTGGCAGAACGTCACCGCCGGGCAGTTCCGGGACGAGGTCATCGCCCTGGCCAAGGGCCTCCTCGCGCAGGGCGTCCGGTTCGGCGACCGCGTGGGCATCATGTCCCGTACGCGCTACGAGTGGACGCTGTTCGACTTCGCCCTGTGGTCGATCGGCGTCCAGTCCGTACCGCTGTATCCGACGTCGTCGGCGGAGCAGGTCTTCTGGATGCTGCACAACGCGGGCGTCTCGGCGTGCCTGGTCGAGCACGAGGACCATGCGATGACCATCGGCTCGGTCATCGACCGGCTTCCGCACCTGCGCAAGCTGTGGCAGCTGGACGCCGACCCGGTGGCCGAACTGACCGCGGCGGGCGCGCACATCGACGACGACGTGGTGCACCGCCACCGGATGGCCGTCACCCCGGACGCCACCGCGACGATCATCTACACCTCCGGCACCACCGGCCGCCCCAAGGGCTGCGTGATCACGCACGCCAACTTCATGGCCGAGGCCGACAACATCGTGCTGCGCCACGAGACGGTCTTCACCTCCAAGGGCGACGAGGAAGCCGCCACCCTGCTGTTCCTGCCGCTGGCGCACGTCTTCGGGCGGATGGTCCAGGTCGCCGCGGTCCGCGGCCGGGTCAAACTGGGCCACCAGCCCGAGCTGGCGGCCCGGGCGCTCCTGCCCGACCTGCAGACCTTCCAGCCGACGTTCATCCTCGCGGTGCCGTACATCTTCGAGAAGGTCTTCGCCGCGGCCCGGCGCAAGGCGGAGGCGGACGGCAAGGCCGGACCGTTCGACAAGGCCGTCGAGATCGCGGTCCGCTACGCCGAGGCACAGGAGCACAAGGCCTTCGGCACCGGGTCCGGGCCGAGCGCCGCGCTGCGGATGCAGCATCAGTTCTTCGACAAGATGGTCTACAGCAAGGTCCGGGCGGCGATGGGCGGCCGGGTGCGGCACGCGATGTCGGGCGGCTCGGCGATGGAGCGCCGGCTCGGGCTGTTCTTCGACGGCGCCGGCGTACGGATCTTCGAGGGCTACGGCCTGACGGAGAGCACCGCGGCCGCCACCGCCAACCCGCCCGAGCGGACCCGCTTCGGCACCGTCGGCACCCCCGTGCCCGGTACCACCGTGCACATCGCGGAGGACGGCGAGATCTGGCTGTACGGCGGACAGATCTTCCACGGCTACCACAACGACCCCAAGGCGACCGACGCCGTGCTGCACGACGGCTGGTTCTCCACGGGGGACCTGGGCGCGCTGGACGAGGACGGCTATCTGACGATCACCGGCCGGAAGAAGGAGATCCTGGTCACCTCCGGCGGCAAGACCGTCTCGCCGGTGGGGCTGGAGGAGCGGGTGCGGGCGCATCCGCTGGTGGCCCAGTGCATCGTCGTCGGCAACGACCGGCCGTTCATCGCGGCGCTGGTGACCCTGGACCCGGAGGCGGTCGCGCACTGGCTGGCCATGCGGGAGAAGCCGGAGATGCCGCCGACCGACCTGGTGCGCGACCCGGACCTGGAGACCGAGATCCGGCGCGCGGTGGTCGCCGCCAACACGCTGGTCTCGCAGGCCGAGTCGATCCGTACCTTCCGGATACTGGCCAACCAGTTCAGCGAGGAGCACGGGCTGCTGACCCCCTCGCTGAAGCTCAAGCGCAAGGCGATCGAGACGGCGTACGAGGTCGAGGTGGACGCGCTGTACCGGACGTGACGGGCAGTGGGGGCGGCCGCCGGTGCGGCGCCCCACCGCACCCGCGTCCCCACCGCACCCGCGTCCCCGCCGGCCCCGCTCCCCCGTCCGGCGGACCCGGATCGTCCCCGGGGCGGATGGTCGCCGCCCCACCTCCGGCGAGGCTGCTGCCATGAAGAGCAGCCGCCTCACCCACCTCGGCCGGATCGCGGTCGCCGCCTGCGTTCCCTACCTCGCCCTCAAGCTGCTGTGGGTGCTGGGCCTCGACGTCGGCGTCCTCGACACCTCCCGCTTCAGCCGCACCACATGGGTCGCGGGCAATGCCGTCACCTTCCTCCTCGACGCCGTGGCCGCCGTCGTGGCCCACACCCTCACCCGCCCGGCCGGCCGCCGCGCCCCGGCCTGGCTGCTGGCCCTCCCCCTGTGGGCGGCCTCCGGGCTGCTGCTCCCGCTGCTGACGGGGCTCATCGGCGGCAGCCTGACCGGCCTGGTCACCGGTGCCCGCAACCCGTTGGCCGCCGGCGACTTCCTTCAGCCGTGGGTCTTCGGCGTCGTCTACGGCGGCTTCCTCGTCGAGACCGTCACCCTGCTCGGCGCCTTCGCGGTGTACGCGCACCAGCGCTGGGGCACCCTGCTGCGCCGCCCGCTGCACGCGCTGCCCCGCACCGGCACCCGGGCGGTGCAGCGGCTCTTCCTGCTGCCCGCGGCCGCGGTGCTCGCGGCACTGGGCACCGTCCGCATCCTGTGGGGCGCGGGCGCCGACCTCGGCGCGCCGGCGGCCGGTGAGCAGGCCCGCACGGTCCTGTCCGCCGCCTCGGACTGGGCCCAGGGAGGGTATGCGGTCGCGGGCGCCACCGGGCTGGTGCTGCTGGTCCTGCCCGGTCTGCTGCCCCGGCTCCGGGTCCGGGTGCCGCTGGCCCTGGCCTGGGCCGGGAGCGCCACGGTCGTCGCGTGCGGCGGCTGCACCTGGCTGGTACAAGCGGTGGCCGGTGGTCTCTTCGGCGCCGGTGCGGTCCCCGGCGGCCTGCCCGGGCTGGTGGGCGCGCTGGAGCTGTGCACGGGTCTCGTGGTGCTCTGCGCCGGTGCGTTCACCCTCTGCGAACTGACCGCCGCGGCAGGCCCCGCACCGGCCGCGGAGCAGGCCCTACAGGCTCCGCCGGCCCTGGTCGCACAGGAAGACTCCGTTTCGTCCGCATCGCTTCGCGCTGTGCGGGAATGCGCGCCCACGGATGATCGTTGACATCCCTGAACGAGAAAGCCGACGTAAGGATCGATTCCCCCGTGAGCAAGGTTCCCTCCATCACGCTCAACAACGGCGTTGCGATGCCGCAGCTCGGCTTCGGCGTCTGGCAGGTCGAGGACGCCGAGGCGTTCACCACCGTCGGCCAGGCCCTGGACGCCGGGTACCGCAGCATCGACACCGCGGCGATCTACGGCAACGAAGAGGGCACGGGCAAGGCGCTGGCCGCATCCGGCATCCCCCGTGACGAGCTGTTCGTCACGACCAAGCTCTGGAACGCCGAGCAGGGCCACGACGCCACCCTGCGTGCCTTCGACACCTCCCTGGCCAAGCTCGGCCTGGAGTACGTGGACCTCTACCTGATCCACTGGCCGCTGCCGTCGAAGGACCTCTACGTCGAGACGTACAAGGCCTTCGAGAAGATCCACGCGGAGGGCCGCGCCAAGGCCATCGGTGTCTCGAACTTCCTGCCCGAGCACCTGGAGCGGCTGATGGGCGAGACATCCGTCGTCCCGGCCGTCAACCAGATCGAGCTGCACCCGCAGCTCTCGCAGGCCGAGTCCCGCGCCTTCCACGCCCGGCACAACATCGTCACCGAGGCCTGGTCGCCGCTCGGCCAGGGCAAGGGCCTCCTGGAGAACCCGGCCATCGCCGAGCTCGCCGCCAAGCACGGCAGGACGCCCGCCCAGGTGGTGCTGCGCTGGCACCTCCAGCTCGGCAACGTCGTCATCCCGAAGTCCGTCACCCCCTCGCGCATCGCCGAGAACATCGACGTCTTCGGCTTCGAGCTGGACGACGAGGACCTCGCCACCCTCGCCCGTCTGGACACCGGCAACCGCCTCGGCCCGGACCCGGCCACCTTCGACGTGGCCTGACCGACGCGCTCGCACGGCGCCGTCCGGCTCGTCCGGGCGGCGCCGTCGTCGTACCCGAGTGGCGGGCCCGGCGGACGGCAGGAAGTGTGGAGGGTGAGCGTGGGGCGGTCACGGCGGTCCGCCGACCGGGGCCGGTACCCCTGCGCTCCGCCCTTGCTCTCCCGTGCCCAGGCGTGGGAGGTGCCCCCATCGAGGAGGCCACGATGCCCGAAGTCACCTCTCCCTACCAGGCCGGGACGCCCTGCTGGGTCGATCTCGCGGCTCCCGACCAGCAGGCCGCCATCGACTTCTATTCCGAGGTCTTCGGGTGGGCCGGAGAGGTCGGGCCCGCGGAGACCGGGGGCTATGCCGTCTGCACCCTGAACGGCAAACCGGTGGCCGGCATCATGGCCGCGGTCCCGATGGGCGGCCAGCCCGCGCCGCCGACCGTGTGGACGAGCTACCTGGCGGCCGCGGACGCGGGCGCCACCTCCCAGGCGGTGAGCCAGGCCGGCGGCACGCTCCTGATGCCGGTCACGGATGTGATGTCGCTGGGCCGCATGTGCATCGCGGCCGACCCCACCGGAGCGGTGTTCGGCATCTGGCAGCCCATGGACTTCCCCGGTGCCGGCATCGTCAACGAGTCCGGCGCGCTGATCTGGAACGAGCTCAACACCACCGAACCGTCCGCCGCCGCCGCGTTCTACAAGGCGGCCTTCGGCATCGAGAGCGCCCCCATGGAAGGCGCCGAGCACTACTACGGCCTGACGGTGAACGACCGGCCGGTGGGCGGCATGCAGCCGATGTCCGAGCAGATGCCGGCCGACACCCCCTCGCACTGGCTGGTGTACTTCGCGGTGGCGGACACCGACGCCACCGTCGACAAGATCACCTCGGCCGGCGGCGCGGCGCTGCAGCAGCCCTTCGACATGGTCGCCGGGCGGATGGCGGTGGTGACCGACCCGCAGGGCGCGACCTTCGCCGTGATCAACCCGAAGCCGATGAACCAGGGCTGATCGGGGGTCGGCACCCTGATGTGACGTCATGGGCGCCGCCGCCCGGGGCGCACCCGCGGGGACGGCGGCGCTCCCGGCCGTCGACTACTGCGCGCGTGCCGTGTGGACGGTCTGCGCGGACAGCAGGAAGGCGTCGGGACGGCGGACGATGCCGGACGCGTCATCGGGATCGGCAAGGCGGGCGAGGGTGGTGCGGTCGTCTTCGTCCAGGCGGTCGCCGTACAGGTCCAGACCCTGGGTCAGGAGGTCCTGGAGGCACTCGCGCGCGGCGGCGGACAGCGGGCCCGGCAGGTCCAGCAGGAAGCTGCGGCTGCACGGGGTGCGCAGTCCGGCGTCGGCGAGGAAGGCGGGCCAGTCCTCGATGTCGTCGACGGTGCCGGGCAGCGCCGCGCGCATCTCGCAGAACCAGTCCTCGCAGGCCGCGTCGAGCCGGGCCTGCAGCCCCGGGCGCCCGATGCCGATGTCGCGCGGCAGGAAGCGGAGGGCGAGACCGCCCTCGCAGACGGCGAGCAGTCCGCCGGGCCGCAGATGGGCACCGAGGGCGGCGACCACGGCCCGCTGGTCACCGACGTGGTGCAGGGTCCTGGCGGCCCAGATGAGGTCGGCGCCGCCGAGGGCGTCGAGCCCGTCGGGGAGTTCGGCGAGATGGGTGCGGACCCGGTCGCCGAGGCCGAGGCGCCCGGCCCGGGCGTGCGCCCGCTCCAAAAGGGCCGCGCTCGCATCCACCGCGACCACTTCGGCGGCCGGGAAGGCCCGGGCCAGCAGGCAGGTGATGACGCCCGGTCCGCTGCCGATGTCGAGCACCCGGTCCACGTCCCGGCCGGCGTCCGCGGCCGGCCCGACGAGGAGTTCCCGCAGCCAGGCCGCGGCCTGCTCGTGGAGCGGCAGGTGCAGTTCGGCGCCGCGTTCGAGGAGCGGGCCGGCCACCTCCCAGTCGATCTGCCCCCCGTCGTGGGGGCCGTGCCCGGGTGCGGGCCGTTCGTCGTTGCTCATGACATCGAGCCTCCGTTACCGGTCGTGCCCGTGCAATCCGCGTTGCCGCTCCGGCAACCCCGGATTCCGGCGGGGAGCGGCGTAACCGTAGGGTCTGGCCCGTGGCTACTCCGGGATGGATGCCGCCGACGGACACCGAGCGGCGGCTGTGCGAAGCGACGGCGCGTGGGGACTGGGACGGTCAGCTCGCGGCGATCGCCGGTGAGGACCTCTACCTGGCGGCACCGCAGCAGGGGCAGGACCCGCTGCCCGTCTACGACGACCCGGCCGCGGGTGGTAAGTGCATTCCCGTCCTGACCCGCGGCATGCTGCCGCCGTGGCAGCCGCAGCAGTTCTTCGACCGGGTTTCGCTCGACGAGCTGGCGCAGGACTGGCCGAACGACAAATGGCGGCTCGCGGTCAATCCCGGGACGCCGTGCGCCGCGTACCTGGCCGCCTCCCCGGCCCACCGCGCCGGCTGGCTGCAGCGGCGCGGCCAGATCGGGCCCCGGCCCGGCGGGCTGCTCGTCACCCACTTCGGGGGCCCGCTGCACGGCCCCGTGGCCCAGGGGCTGGCGTGCGGCGCGCCGATCGCGGTGCATCACAGCGTGCCGTGGAACGAACTCGGTACGGCCTTCCTCGACCACGCCGCCGACGCGCAGACGCTGCGCGAGCAGTGGTCGGTGACCGACCCCGCCACCTGGCAGCAGCGCCTGGACCAGCTGCTCGGCGGGCAGTTCGTACCGGCGGAGACGGAGGCGGCGCTACGTGCCAGGGCCCGCGACCGGACCGCTCCGGGCACCGGGGGCGCCGAGGACGCCGTCGGCGGCGAGAAGGCCGCAGGCACCCCCGACGCCGCGCCGGCGCCCCCCGTCCCCGAGCTCGTGACCAGGTACGAGGAACGGTTCCGCGCGGACGGACTGCTGCCGGCGGACGGCCGGGTCGTCTCCCTCGTCGCGCTGGACCACGCCCATGCCGTCGGTCTCGTCCGCTGGGGCCTGGGCGCCCGGCTGTGCGCACCGCAGCAGGCCGAGCAGGCCGTGGCGCAGGCCCATGCCAGGGCCCGCGAGGTGTACGGCTCGTGGGAGGAGTTCGCCGCCGGCTATGTGCTGGGCCGGATGCTGGCGTTCGACAACGGCTGGTTCGGCCCGCAGTACGCCGAGGCCGTGCACCTGCACCGGGTCCTCGCCCAGGACCCGTCCTCGCCGTGGCGCGCGCTGCCCTTCGCCTGACGGGCCGCTGCCCGGCGAGGCTCGCGGGGCGCGGGTTCGGTGTAGACGTAGGGCATGGATGTAGCGATCTGCCTGTTCAGCTCCGACCTCCGGCTGCACGACCAGCCGGTGCTGCATGCCGCGCTGCGCTCCGCGACGCAGGTGGTACCGCTGTTCGTGGTCGACAGCGGGGTCGCTGACGCCGGGTTCATGGTGCCGAACCGGGCGGCGTTCCTGGCCGACGCGCTGGCGGATCTCGACGCCGGGCTGCGCGCTCGCGGCGGTCGGCTGGTCATCCGTACGGGGGATGTCGTCGCCGAGACCTGCCGGGTGGCGGCACAGACCGGGGCCGGGGAGGTGCATCTCGCGGCCGGGGTGAGCGGATATGCGCTGCGCCGGGAGCGGCGGCTGGGCGCGGAGCTGGCGGCGGCGGGACGTGCGCTGGTGGTGCACGACGCGGTCGTCACGGCGCTGCCGCCCGCCGCGGTGCTGCCCTCGGGCCCCGGCAAGGACCACTTCGCGGTCTTCACGCCCTACTTCCGGCGCTGGCAGGCCGCGGGGCTGCGGTCGGTGCTGCCCGCGCCGCGGACCGTACCGGTCCCGGACGGGGTGCGGTCGAGGGGCGTGCCGTCGGCGGCGGAGCTGTGCCCGGGCGGGAAGCCGTCGCCCGCGCTGCCGGAGGGCGGCGAAGGCGCCGGGCGCCGCCGGTTCGGGGCCTGGCAGCGCGCGGGCATGGCCGACTACCAGGACCGGCAGGACGATCTGCCCGGCGATGCCACCTCGCGGCTCTCGCCGTACCTGCACTTCGGGTGCCTGTCGCCGGTGGAGCTGGTGCACAAGGCGTCGGCCCGCCGGGACGCCGGCGCAGGGGCGTTCGTACGGCAGCTGGCCTGGCGGGACTTCCACCACCAGGTGCTGGCGGCCCGGCCCGACGCGGCGCAGGCCGACTACCGCACCAAGGGCGACCGCTGGCGGTACGACGACGCCGAGGTGACGGCGTGGAAGGAGGGCCGCACCGGCTACCCCGTGGTCGACGCGGGGATGCGGCAGCTGCTGCACGAGGGGTGGCTGCACAACCGGGCCCGGATGCTGGTGGCGAGCTTTCTGACCAAGACGCTGTACGTGGACTGGCGGGTCGGCGCCCGGCACTTCCTGGACTGGCTGGTGGACGGCGACCTGGCGAACAACCAGCTCAACTGGCAGTGGGTCGCCGGGACCGGCACCGACACCCGGCCCAACCGGGTGCTCAACCCGCTCGTCCAGGCCCGGCGGTTCGACCCGCAGGGCGAGTACGTACGGCGCTGGGTGCCGGAGCTGGCCGGTCTCGCCGGCGCCGCGGTGCACCAGCCCTGGAAGCTGACCGGGCCGGAGCGCGCGGCCTACGACTATCCCGATCCCGTGCTCGACCTGGCGGACGGACTGGCACGGTTCCGGCGGGCACGTGGGCTGGAGTAGCCCGGCCACGGACGGCCGCCGTGTCGTGGACGGCCGCCGTGCCGGGAGATGATGCAGGACGGACCGACGGAGAGGACGGACACGACATGGGCGGGAGCGGTATGCGCCGTGGGCTGGACCGGACGCAGCTGGACCGCGCACTGGGGGCGGTGGGGCCGCGGCAGCCGGCCACGCTGCCGACGTGGGCCCAGTGCCGTACCGCACTGCGCCGTACGCCGCTGTCGGTGTGGCACGACGATGTGACGGACTGGGCCGCGAGCCTGACGTACTACTCGGTGCTGGCGCTGCTGCCGTCGCTGATCGTCACGGTGTCGCTGATCGGACTGGCCGATCCCCCGGCCACCGAACAGCTCATCAACCAGCTCAGCTCGATCGCCCCGGCCCAGTCGGGCCCGACCGTGCACCGTGCGCTGATCGGCATGGCGCACCAGCGCACCGCCGCATGGGTGGTGCTGGGCGGCGCCCTGGTCAGCGCCCTGTGGTCGTCCTGCAGCTATCTGGCCGTCTTCCGCCGCGCCCTGCACGCCATGAACCGGACCAAGGACGACCGCCCGCCGTGGCGCAAGGCTCCGCGGATCCTCATGACGGCGCTGCTGCTGATGGCGCTGCTGATCAGCAGCGCGGTGGCGCTGCTGGTGAGCGGGCCGATCGCCACCGCCCTGGGCCGGGCCATCGGGCTCGGCGAGGCGGGCGAGGCGACCTGGAACCTGCTGAAGTGGCCCCTGCTGGTCGTCCTGGCCACGGTCTTGGCCATGGTCCTCTTCCGTTCCGGACCGCCCAGCTCCCGCGGCGTGCGCAGAGCGGCACCCGGCGGCATCGTCGCGGTCCTCCTCTGGCTGATCTCGTCCGCCGCCTTCGCCCTCTACGCCTCGTACGTCGGCACCTTCAACCGGCTCTACGGGTCGCTCGCGGGGCCGGTGGTGTTCTTGATCTGGCTGTGGTTCTCCCACCTGTCCCTGCTGTCCGGCGCCCAGTTCAACGTGGAGCTGGCACGGGCCGGGCGGGTGGTGCGGCCGCGGTCGGGGAGCTGAAGGCCGGGGGGCGGCAGGCCGGTGGCTCAGCGGGCCCCGTGCACCGGCGCGATCTCCTCGATCCGGTGGGCCAGACCGAAGTCGAGATGGGTGATCCGGCCGCCGATGCTGTGCGTGTTGACCGAGACGGCGAGCCGGTTGTATCCCAGCGTCAGATCGGCGTGATGCCCCAACTCCTCCTGGATCTGCGCGATATGGATGACCATCGCGGCAGCCGGGAAATGCCCGTGAAAGGCATAGCCGCGGCACAGCATCCCGCCCTCGACGGACCAGCCGGGCAGCTCCGCGAGGCGGTCCTCGATCTCCTTGAAGGTGAGCGGTTCCAACGGAGCGTTCATGGCGCTCGCCTCTCGCCGTGCCGGCCGCGATGAGCCGGTTCCCGATACGCATGCCGACCGCGCCACCGTCCCTGCCGCGACGGCCGCGCTCCTTCCAGCCTGGCATGCCGACGGCCGTTTCGCGCACCCACGGCACGCCCCTCCCGTACGGCACACCCGCACCGGCCCCTCGGCTACCGTCCCTCCCATGACAACTGCTGCGGTGTCCTCACCGGAGACGACCACGGGAGCAGGCGTGGGCGCCCTCCTGCGCGAGTGGCGCGACCGGCGCCGGATCAGCCAACTGGAACTGGCGCTGCGTGCCGACTCCTCCGCCCGCCACATCAGCTTCATCGAGACCGGCCGCTCCCGCCCCAGCCAGGAGATGGTGCTCCGCCTCGCCGAACACCTCGACGTCCCCGTACGGGAACGCAACGCCCTGCTGATCGCGGCCGGCTACGCCCCGACCTTCCCGGAGACCCCTCTCGACGACCCGTCGATGGCCGCCCTGCGCTCCGGCATGGAACGCCTCCTGACCGGCTACGAGCCCTTCCCCGCCCTGGTGGTCGACGGGACCTACCACGTCCAGGCGGCGAACCGCGGCATCACCCTGCTGCTGGAAGGCGTCGCCCCCGACCTCCTCCGGCCCCCGCTCAACGCCATGCGCCTCACCCTGCACCCGGACGGCCTGGCCCCCCGCATCCGCAACTACCGGGAGTGGCGCGGCCATCTCCTCGCCCAGATGGAACGCCAGTTGGCCCTGCTGCGCTCCGCCCCCCTGCGCGCGCTCTACGACGAGGTGAGCGCCTACCCCTTCCCCCCGGGCGGCAACGAAACGGCGGCCTCCGGCGAACACGCCCCCTTCGCCCTGCCGATGATGATCGAGCACCACGGCACCGTGCTCTCCTTCATCTCGACCATCGCCACCTTCAACACCCCGATGGACGTCACCGTCTCCGAACTGGCCGTGGAGACCCTCCTGCCGGCCGATCCGGAGACGGCGGCGTACCTGCGGGGGCTGGATCTGTAGCAGCCGGGCGGCCGGGGGTGGCGGCGGTGCGCCGGTCCCCAGGGCCGGGGGCCGCGGCTCGGCTGCCGGTCCCGGCCGGCCGAGGCGTCCGCAGGCCGGCCCCCTCGTGCGGCTGCTCGGCTCAGACCGCGGGCACCCGGTCCAGGAACCCGCACACGGACCGGATCCGCCCGTCCTCCCCCAGCCGCACCACATCGAATCCGGCCACCGGCGCCGAGCCATCCGCCGCACTGACCAGCTCCCACCCGAACCGCGCGAGGTCGTGGTGCCCGTCCACACTCCCCGACTGCCGGAACACGAACCCGGGGAACTGCGCATGCGCCCCCGCGATGGCCGCCGCCAGCCCCGCGTGCCCCGCGACGTCGACCAGCGGATCGGTGTACGTCGCGCCCTCGCCGAAGGCCGCCGCAACCGCCTTGTCCAACGCCGCCTCCCCCGTCGCGTTCCACGCCTCGAAGTACCGCGCCACGGCCACCTCGTACCGCGCTCCCGCATCCGCTGCCTGCGACCCGACCTGCTGCTCGTGCTCCGTCATGGCGTACTCCCACTCCTGATGAGGTCCGAACGGCACTGCTGCCGCTCGCACCGGTTCACGGACCGGAGTGCGCCGGCCCGTGAACCGGTGCCTTCACCTTGCCGGGAGGTGCGGTGGGGGTCGATTACGCGGGAGGTAATGGCGGAAGGGGCCTGTGCTGCCTCCGTACAGGGACCTCGATGGACGCACCGTCCCGTCTACCGGGACGACGACAGGACCCGGACGACCTCGTTCAGTGGCTCCGGCGACGTGGCGAGCTCACCGACGAAGGGACACGTCAGTTCTGTGACGAGGAACAGGTTGGCGGCGACGAGGACGCTCACCGCCGCGACCATCCCGTAGTGCATCCAGGTCTGCTCGGTGCCGAAGATGACGGCAAACCCGAGGACCAGTCCGCTGTTCAGAAAGATCACCAGCCACAACGACAAGGGTGGGCCGGTGTTGGTGCGCGCCTGGAGCAGCCGAGCCGTTCGTGCACCGCTCAAATCCCTCAGGGACGCGAGCGAACTGGTGAGGAAAGCGCGCTGGATGTCGTTGCGCGGTTTGATCGCGTCGTACGTGCTGCTCAGGCGGTTCAGCGCGTTCTCGGCCTCGGGGGTGGTATGCCCGCCCGCCGCGCGCGGCCACTCGGCCGCCGCCGCGCGTCCGTAGTCCAAAAGGCTCTGCCGGATCCGCTCGCCCTCCGCCTTGCCGAACGCATGGAGACCTCCGGCCATCTGCACCGCAGCGGCGCCCTCGGTGCGCGTCGTCTGGTCCGCCGAGTTCACCTGGCCCCAGAGCGCGAGGACCAGGAAGCCGATGAAGAACCCGTAGACGACGGCGACAACGGGAAAGATGAAGTTTGCGATCTGGTTGTGCGCTCCCTGCTGGAGGCCGGGGAAACAGTGCCGGACACATGCCTGGACGACCGCCGTCCCGCCGGCGATGACCACGACGAGCCCGGCGAGCAGCAACCAGGGGGGAACGTTGATCACGAACCAACGGGCCACTGTTCCACGCTCCTGACGTACCCCGCCCCCGCCACCACCGACGCGGTGGCCAACGACCGCACCGGCCCGCGGACACGCCCGCTTCGCCCCTTCGGCGCCGGGACCGGTTTCCGGGCGGGCCTTCGGGCTCTGGAATCCTCAGGGGAGGACAGACGCACAGCCGCCCCCAACTGCCCTTCCACGGGCCGCCGTTGCTCGCCCGCTCGTCGTCGCGCGGTAGACGGGGAGCACGGTGACGACGACGAACACCCCGAAGACCGTGATCGCCGGCCGCGCTGATCGCTCGTCCCGGAGAGGGCACGATCGGACGCCGGCGACCGGGCAGCGAGCGATCCCGGGGGCTTGTCCGAGTCCTGACGTGTGCCTGGCCCGGCTCAGGACGTGCACAGAACGTGGGGCGGCCTAGCCTGGGAGGTATTGCCGCGCTCGCCCCCGGTCCCTGCCGCTGGGCGGCACCCGGCGGCTGCGGCAACCGCGGCGGCCCGTGCCGAGCGGGCGGCCGGTGAGCAACGCCGACGAGAGGACAGGCCATGAGCACTCCGACCCCCGATGAAAACTCGCCCCCGAGCGAGGTCAACGGTTCGCAGGCCGCGGCGGAGGCCGAGGACACCCAGGCCGCCCTGATCGCGCTCGCGACCAGCGTGGCCCTGCTGCCGCAGGCGCCGCCGGCCGAGGGCGAGGGGGAGCGCCCCGAGGGCGCCATCTCACTGCCGGTGATCGAGCAGGACGGCAATCGCTATGTGCCCGTCTTCACGACCGAGGACGCGCTGCTGGCGGCGGGCGGAGACGTGGACACCGCGCTCCGTGTCCCGGTCGTCGACCTGGCCGCGAACTGGCCGGCGGACGACCTGTGGCTGGCGGTCGATCCGTCGAGCGAGGAGGGGCTGGCCCTTCCCCCGGACCTGGTGCGGGCACTGCCCGTGTTCAGCCAGCAGGGCGGCGCCGCCCCGCCGGGCGAGGCCGGTGCGTAGGCAGACGCAGGGGGCCTGACAGCGAAGGGCGGACGGAGCCCAGGGCCGGACGGGCCCGGGAGCGGAGGGAGCCCACGCGGCACGAGGCAGCGGGACGTGCGGAGGGGCAGGGCGGGCAGCGCAGGCCCGGCGCCGCCCCGATGGTGTGCGCCGCCGCGTGCCAGGGGGGTGCGGGCACCCCCTTCAGGGTGCGGCAATCCCCCGGTCGGGTCGGGGGCGGACCGGCTGTCGGGGTGGGCGTGGCGGCTGAAGACTCGGCGGTATGACGACGAGTGTGGAGACCTCTTCCGCGGCCGCCGGTCCGGGAGCGGGCACCGGCAGTGATTTTGCGCGGCTGTCGCGGCGGATCGTGGCGGCGGGGCTGTTGAAGCGGCGGCCCGGGTACTACGCGGTGCGGCTGTCGGCGGTGAGTGCGGCGTTCGCCGGTGGCTGGGCGATGTTCTTCGTGCTGGGCGACAGTTGGTGGCAGCCGGCCGTGGCGGTGTTCCTGGCGTTCGTGTACGGGCAGATGGCGCTGGTCGCCCATGATGTGGCGCACAGGCAGGTGTTCCGCGGGCGGCGGCCGAGCGGGATCGCCGGTCGGCTGTTCGGCAATCTCGGGGTGGGGATGTCGTACGGCTGGTGGATGGACAAGCACACCCGGCACCACGCCAACCCCAACCATGAGGAGCTGGACCCGGATGTCGCGCCGGACATCCTGGTGTGGTCACCGGCCCAGGCACGGGCCGCCACGGGGCTGCCCCGCCTCGTCGGCCGGTATCAGGCGCAGCTGTTCTTCCCGTTGCTGACGCTGGAGGGGTTCAACCTGCGGGTGGCGAGCGTCCGGGCGCTGCGGTCGCCGACCATGAAGCACTGGGGCAGCGAGGCGGTGCTGCTGCTGGCGCACATCGGCCTGTACCTCGGCGCGCTGTTCCTGGTGCTGTCCCCCGGGAAGGCGCTGGTGTTCCTCCTCGTCCACCAGGCCCTCTTCGGTGTCTACCTGGGGTGCACGTTCGCGCCCAACCACAAGGGGATGCCGACGCTGACCGGGGACGCCCGGCCGGACTTCCTGCGCCGTCAGGTGCTGACCTCGCGCAATGTCCGGGGCGGTGCGCTGACCTGCTTCCTGCTCGGCGGGCTCAATCACCAGATCGAGCACCACCTCTTCCCCGGCATGCCGACGCCGCATCTGCGCCGGGCGCGGAAGATCGTGCGGGACTACTGCGCCGAGATCGGCGTCCCGTACCACGAGACGGGGCTGATCAGCTCGTACGCGGAGGCGTTGCGGCACTTGCGGCGGGCCGGGGAGCCGCTTCGTGGTCCGCGGGCCTAGGCAGCTCCGGGGCGGCCTCGGTCTCCGCCTGCCGCACCGTACGCCGGGCGGCCATGAAGGCGTAGACGAGGATGCCGACGAAGAGGAAGAGCACGCCCTGGTAGATCGCGGCGTATCCGGCGCCGGCGACGAGCCAGAAGGTGAAGCCGAAGGCGGTCAGGGCGAGGGTCAGGTCGCGGGCGAAGCGGGCGGGACGGACCTTGTCGCGGCGGCCGGTCAGCAGGAAGTAGACCTGGGCACCGGCGGCGAGGAGGTAGGGGACGGTCGCCGAGAAGGTGGTGATCAGCACCAGGATCTCGAAGACGCCGCCGGCGCCGGTGAGGTAGTTGAGCACCGTCAGGGCGCTGGCCAGCACCCCGGCGGCGAGGACGCCGAAGGTCGGGACGCCGCGCCGCTTGGTCAGGAAGGGCGCGGGGAACAGCCCGTCCTTGGCGGCGGCGTACGGGGACTGGGCGCTCATCAGGGTCCAGCCGTTGAGGGCGCCGACGATCGAGACGACGGCGGCGAGCGCGACGACCGTGCCGCCCCAGTGCCCGCCGAACATGGCGTTCACCGCGTCGGAGAACGGCGCCTTCGACTTCACCAGCTTGTCGTGGGCGACGGTGCCGAAGACGGCGACGGTGCCCAGGAGGTAGACCACGGCGGAGCCGATGGTGCCGAGGACGGTGGCCCGGCCGACGTTCCGCTCCGGGTCGCGGACCTCGCCCGCGCTCATCGCGGCGGACTCCACACCGACGTAGGAGTAGAGGAGGATCGCGGCGGCCGCGGACATCCCGCCGAGCGCGCTGCCGCCGCCCTCGTGGAACGAGCCGAGGTTGGACGGGTCGAAGAAGAACAGGCCGACGACGGCGATGAAGAGCAGCGGGACGAACTTGAGGACGGTGGAGACCGTCTGGACCAGGCCGACGTAGCGGGTCCCGGCGAAGTTGGCGAGGGCCGGCAGCCAGAGCGCACCGAGGGCGATCGCGAGGTCGGTGCCGCCGGACGGGTGGCCGGGCAGCAGGACGTGGACGTAGCCGACGATGGCGACCGCGAGTGCCGCGTTGCTGACCCAGGTCATGGTCCAGTACGACCAGGCGGAGAGGAAGCCGGCGAAGTCGCCGAACGCCTCGCGCGCGTAGACGTAGGGGCCTCCGGTGTCCGGGTGGCGCTCGGCGAGCCGCCCGAAGACCAGGGCGAGGGCGACGGCGCCGACGGTCAGTACGCCGAAGGCGACCAGGCTGACGGTGCCGAACGGGGCCACCGAGGCCGGCAGCAGGAAGATGCCGCCACCGATGATGTTGCCCATCACCAGGCAGGTGGCGGTTCCCAGTCCGAAGCGGCGGGTGTGCCGGTCGTTCATGACGTGGCGGGCCTCTCGTCGTGCGCTGTGCACCCGGGGTTACCGAGCAATGCACATGGTCGGGGATCGGCGGCGTCCGCCAAAATCAGCGGGTTTTGTCCTGCGGGGCGGGGGTCGCCGGTGAAAAACCTTCGGCCGGGGGCACCATGCGCCGCAGTTCGTCCTTGCAGAGCCCTGCAAAGGCCGCGGGGCCCCGGTGTGCGCGGCCCCCGCCCTCGGGGAGGGAGCCGGGGGTGGTGGTCAGCCGCCCGCGGGTGTGATGAGGCCGGCCAGTGCGCGGGACAGGGCGGTCAACGCCTCGGTGAGGTGCGGGAGTTCCAGCGGGTCCGGCGCGGTCAGGACGCGCTGCCGCAGTTCCGGCTCGGCACCGAGCAGGGCCTCGGCGCCGAGCCGGACCCGCAGGGTGCCGGGCGCGTCGCCGAAGCGGTGTCCGCCGCGCGCGCCCCATGGCGCCAGCTTCCGCTCCAGAGCTCGGGACTCCACGATCCCGCGGGCCGCCAGCGGCCGGCGCAGCGGTTCGAGGTCGGCGTAGAGATGGCTGCCGGAGTGCGGCGGACGGCAGACGGCGCCGGCCTCGGTGACGGTGTGGTGGAGCGCGGCGGCGAGCGTGCCGTAGACCCGGGCCATGGCGGCCGTCCGGGCGCGCACCTCGTCGGGTTCGCCGAGCGCGTGGGCGACGGCGCAGCCGAGCGGGCCCGGGACCGGCACCGGGACGGCGGTGAGCGCGTCCAGCGCGGCGGCCCGGAGGACGGCTCCCCGGTCGGTGGCGGGGAAGCGGGCCATGGCGGCCGGCCAGGAGGCGGGCACCAGCGTGGCCCGCAGGTCGGTGAGCACCACGACCTCGCCGGGCAGCATCTCGGCGGGGCTCAGCATGACGGTGTCGTGCGGATCGTGCAGCAGATCGCGGCGCGTCTCGTCGCTGATGATCCACAGACCCTCCTCCGCCGCCGCTTCGCAGACCTCGTGCAGCTGCTCGGGCGCGGGGCAGGTGCCGGTCGGGTCGTCGGCGACGGACAGCACCAGGACGCGCGGGCTGTCGCCGTGCATCCGGGCCCTGCGGACGGTCTCCAGCAGCGCGAACGGGTCGGGCACCCCGCCCGACTCCGCCGGTACGGGCGCGAGGTGCACCGGCCGTCCGAGCAGCCGGGCGGGCGGGGCGTACCACTCGGAGCAGGGCCGCGGCAGCACCACCGTGCCGTCGGCCGCGGCGAACAGCGCGAGGAGCAGGGCCGGCGCCCCGGGGGCGACGAGGACGCGGTCGGGGGTGGTGGCCTGGCCGCGGCGTTCCCAGTAGCCGCAGGCGGCGGTGCGCAGCGGTGCGCCACCGCCGGGGGGCTCGGCTTCGGTGCGGTCCGCGGCCGCGGCGAGGTGCGCGGCGAGTTCCGGGAGGACCGGCAGGCCCGCCGGCGGTTCCGGGTCCGGCTCCCGCTGCGGATCCGGCGCGGTCCGCTGCATCCGTACCTCCACTCCACGACGGCGGGTCGATCGTGGGGCCCAGGGGCGGCCCCGTCCACCTTGGCAGATCGCGGGGGTGGCGACGGGGCCGACACGTCAGCGGGGGGCGGGTCGGGCGGTCAATGCGCCGGGTGCCCGGGTGCCTCGTAGCGGTGCACCGTCACCGCCTCGCCGTCGCCCCAGTCCTGCCGTTCGGTGGCCCGGCGGATCCAGCCCCTCCGTTCGTAGAGGCCGATGGCCGCGGTGTCGGTGGCCTTCACCGCCAGTACGGGACGCACACCACGGGCCGCGGCACGGGTCTCGGCGGCGCGCAGCAGCCGGCCGCCGAGGCCCGTGCCGCGGGCGGCGGGTGCGACCCACAGCCGGCTGACCTCGTCCCCGCACAGCGCCGCATGGCCGACGAGGGCGCCGTCCGCCTCGGCGACCCAGGCCTCGGTCAGCCCGTCCGGGGTCAGCCAGCGGGCCGGGTCGTCCGGCCACCGGTGGGGGTAGCCGCTGTGGGCGTGCACCGCGGCGAGCAGCGCCACACAGGCGTCGAGGTCGGTGTCGCGCCGTTTCCTGATCATGCGGACAGCGAAGCACAGCCGGCCGGTGGGTGTCCGCCGGCCGTGCGCCCGGTGGTGCGCCGCGACACCGCGCGGCGGCCCGAGCTGTCCGTTCCTGCCTGTTGCGGGCAGTCTGGGGTACAAGGTGGCGCATGCGATCGCTACTGACCCATCTCGACCGGCGGACCTTCCACCAGATTGCCGCGCGCGAATGGCCCGGTGCGCAGCGGGTGCTGCCCCGGCTGACCCGCAGCGCCAACCACGGGCTGCTGTGGTTCGGCATCGCGGCCGGCGCGGCCGCGCTGGGCGGCCGGCCGATGCGCCGGGCCGCGCTGCGCGGGGTGGCCTCGCTGGCCGTGGCGTCGGCGACGGTGAACACCCTCGGCAAGCGCTCGGTGCGGCGCGAGCGCCCGCTGCTGGACGCGGTGCCGGTCATACGGCAGCTGCAACGCCAGCCCGTCACCTCCTCGTTCCCGTCCGGGCACGCGGCCTCGGCGGTGGCCTTCGCGACCGGTGTGGCCTTCGAGAACAAGTGGTGGGGGCTGGCGCTGGCACCGGTCGCCGCCTCGGTGGCGTTCTCCCGCGTCTATACGGGCGTGCACTATCCGGGTGATGTGCTGGCGGGTGCCGCGCTGGGAGCGGGCGCGGCGTTCGCCGTCCGCGGCTTCGCGCCGACCCGCGCCCAGCTGGCGCCGCCCGCCAGACCGCGCGCCGAGGCGCCCGCGCTGCCCGGCGGCCGGGGCCTGGTCGTGGTGGCGAACCAGGGCTCGGGGCAGCGCTCGGGCCCCCGCCCGGACCGGGCCGAGGAGGTGCACGGGGTACTGCCGCAGGCCGAGGTGACGCTGTGCGGCGGGCCGGACGGCGAGCCCCTGGACAAGGCCCTCGAAGACGCCGCGGAGCGGGCCAGGACGCTGGGCGGTGCGCTGGGCGTGCTCGGCGGGGACGGCACCGTCAATGCCGCGGCGGAGGTCGCGCTGAGGCACGGGCTGCCGCTCGCGGTGCTGCCCGGCGGCACCCTGAACCACTTCGCCTACGACCTCGGGATCGAGACCTGTGCCGAGGCGGCGCGTGCCGTGGAGTCCGGTGAGGCCGTCGCGGTGGACGTGGCGCGCTTCCGGGCGGGGCCGCATCCGGAGGCGCGGCACTTCCTCAACACCTTCTCGATCGGCGCGTACCCGGAGCTGGTGCGGATCCGCGAGCGGTGGGCGGGGAAGATCGGCGCCTGGCCCGCCGGGGTGCTCGCCGCGTGGGAGGTGCTGCGCACCGCCGAGCCGCTGACCGTACGGATCAATGGCGAACGGCGCGCGGTGTGGCTGCTGTTCGTCGGCAACTGCCAGTACCGCGGGCTGGGGTTCGCGCCGGTGCGCCGGCACGACCTGGCGGACGGGGTGCTGGATGTGCGGGTGGTGCACGGCGGCCGGCTGGCCCGCACCCGGCTGCTCGCCGCCGCCCTGACGGGTACGCCGCGCAGCTCTCCGGTGCTCGGTGAGGCGCGTCTGTCCCGGCTGCGGATCAGCGACCTCCCGAAGGGCACCACGCTGGCCTTCGACGGTGAAGTGGCCCCCGCTCCGGACCAGTTGACGCTGGAGAAGAAGAACGAGGCGCTGACGGTCTACCGCCTGCTGCCCGAATAGTGAGACCGCACTCTCATGATGCGAGATTGCGGCGTACGGTGTGAGCACCACGCCGCACGGCGGCCGCGCCCCGGGGGCGTGCGGCCGCCCGGGCGGTGGCCCGGGGCGCCGCGCGCCCGCCGGCCACCGCTCCCCCGCATGCGAAGGAGCCGGCCATGCCGCAGGAATCCGCCGTCTACACCCACGGCCACCACGAGTCCGTACTGCGTTCCCACACCTGGCGCACCGTCGCCAACTCGGCCGCCTACCTGCGTGATTCCCTGCGGCCGCACATGCACATCCTGGACGTCGGCTGCGGCCCCGGCACCATCACCGCCGACCTGGCGGCGCTGGTGCCGGACGGGCAGGTCACCGGCCTGGAGCAGGCACCGGACGTGCTCGGGCAGGCGCGCGCCACGGCCGCCGACCGGGGCCTGACGAACGTCCGCTTCGCGGTCGGTGACGTCCACGCACTGGACTTCCCGGATGACACCTTCTGCGTGGTGCACGCCCATCAGGTGCTGCAGCACGTCGGCGACCCCGTCCAGGCGCTGCGCGAGATGCGCCGGGTCACCCGGCCCGGCGGGATCGTCGCCGTCCGGGATTCGGACTACTCCGCCATGACCTGGTACCCGGAGGTCGACGGGATGGCCGACTGGCTGCGCCTGTACCTGCGGGTGGCCCGCGCCAACGGAGGCGAGCCGGACGCCGGGCGGCGGCTGCACGCCTGGGCGCGGCAGGCCGGCTTCGCCCCGGACGCGATCACCGCCACCGCCGGCACCTGGTGCTACCGCACCCCGCAGGAGCGCTCCTGGTGGAGCGAGCTGTGGGCGGACCGCACGGTCAACTCCTCCTATGCGCGCCTCGCGGTGGAGGGCGGGCACGCCACGACGGAGCAGCTGGACCGGATCGCCCGGGCCTGGCGGGCGTGGGGCGCCGACGAGGACGGCTGGTTCGGCATCCTGCACGGCGAGGTCCTCTGCCGGGTCTGACACCCGGCCCCACCACCCGCGGCCCGATCCCTGCCAAGTGATCGCGTACCTGCGGGCCACCCAACTAGGGTTGCCCGTATGGACATTCTGGGGACCTCATTGCGGGTGTGCGTCGGCGATCTCGGTGCGGCGATCGGCGTCTACGAACGACTGACCGGCGCCGAGGCGATCCGCTTCCAGCGCGGCGGGGTGGCGGTCGCGGCCGTCGGGCCCTTCTTCCTGATGAGCGGCCCCGAGGCGGAGCTCTCGGTGCTGCGGAAGATCACGGCGACCATCGCCGTCAAGGACGTGGACGAGGCGGTGGCCGACCTGACGGCGGTCGGCGCCGAGATCATCGCCGGCCCCCTGCCGACTCCGATCGGTCGCAACCTGGTGGCCCGTCACCCGGACGGTTCCGTCTTCGAGTACGTCGACCGGCAGCAGGACGGGGAGGCCTAGGAGCCTCCCCGCCCGGGGCGCCGGCAGGCCACCGGCAGGCCGCCGTCAGGCCACCTCTAGGACGATCTTGCCGCGGGTCCGGCCGGCCATGCTCCGCCGGAACGCCTCGGCGGCCTCGGGGAGCGGGAGGGTCACCTCGACCGGCACGGTCAGCTTCCCGGCGTCCGCGAGGGCGCCGAGCGCGGTGAGGTCGGCGGTGTCCGGGCGCACCCACACCATGTGGCCGCCCTTGCCGGTGACCTCGGCGTCGGCGATGGACGCCACCCGGCCGCGGTCCTTGAGCAGCTCCTGCGAGACGTCCACGACGCCGCCGCCGACGAAGTCCACGGCCGCGTCGACGCCTTCGGGCGCCAGCGCCCGCACCCGGCCGGCGAGACCGTCGCCGTAGGTGACCGGCTCGGCGCCCAGGGACCGCAGGAAATCGTGGTTGCGCTCGCTGGCCGTGCCGATGACCCGGGCGCCCCGGGCCACCGCGATCTGGACGGCGAGCGAACCGACACCGCCCGCGGCGGCGTGCACCAGGACGGTCTCGCCCGCCGTCACGCCGACCCGCTTGAGCGACTGATAGGCCGTCAGCCCCGCGAGCGGGAGTCCGGCGGCCTCCTGCCAGCTGAGCGCGGCGGGCTTGCGCGCCAGGGTCCTGACCGGCGCGGCGACCAGCTCGGCGTAGGTGCCGTGCTGCACCTCGTCCTTGCGGACATAGCCGATGACCTCGTCGCCGACCGCGTATTCGGTGGCGTCCGCGCCCACCGCCTCGACCACGCCCGCCACGTCCCACCCGGGGATCAGCGGGAAGTGCCCGTCCATCATCGGGTCCAGATAGCCCGCGACGATCTTCCAGTCCACCGGGTTGATCCCGATCGCCTTGACCCGGATCAGGAAGGAGTCCGGGCCCACCTTCGGGTCGGGGTGGTCGGTGTATTCGAGGACCTCGGGGCCGCCGTAGCTCTTTGCGATGATTGCCTTCATGATCCGCCAGAACACGTGACGGCCCGCGCGCATTCCAGGGCCATGGGCGATCACCGCAATGGCGTACGGCGGTCGCGGCCGGGGAGCGGGGAGGAACGCCCGGCCCGCCGGTCAGCCCGCCCGGGCCCCCAGGGCGCGCAGCAGGAACGGGAGGAGTTCGCGGATGGCCGCCTCGCCGGACGAGGGGCCGCCGGTCGTGCCGGGGTGTGCCGCGTCGGGGGTCAGGAAGAGGCGGCTGACCATCGAGCCGACGACCAGGTCGGCCAGCACATGGGCGTCCTGGAGCGGGGGGATGTCGCCGCGGGCGACCGCGCTGCGCACCACGGCGGCGGCCCGGTCGCGCACCGGCTGGATGATCGCGGTGTCCAGGACGCGGGCCAGCGCCTCGTTGTGCGCGGACTCGCCGATCAGGACGTGCAGCAGCCGGCCGCCGGGGCCCTCCAGGGTCTCGGCCTTGTCGCGCAGCAGGGCGGCGAGGTCGCCTTCGAGGCTGCCGGTGTCCGGCTGGGGGCCGAGGTCGCTCGCCCAGCGGACGGCGGTGCCCACGACCAGGTCCTGCTTGGAGCGCCAGCGGCGGTAGAGGGTCGCGGTGGACACCCCGGCCCGCTTGGCGACCGCAGCCGTGGTCAGGCCGCCGTAGCCGCTCTCCTGGAGGACCGCGACGGTGGCCTCCAGCAGCGCCCGGTCACGTCCGGCGTCCCGCGGCCGGCCCCGGGCGGGCTGCCGCTCGTCGGGGGCGGACTGGTTGCTCTCGGTGCGTTCGGCCACGCCGGGAGTCTACCGGCAGACTTACGAAACGAAATGTTTTCGTTTCGTGTAACCTCGCCGGCATGGCACCGCAGACCTCCACCACCGACCTGGACGCCGCCGCCGTCGTCGACCGGCTCCGCCGCACCTTCGCCACCCGCCGCACGGCCGCACCGGACTGGCGGCGCGACCAGCTGACCGCCCTGCGCGGCCTGCTCACCGGCCACCGCGACGAGCTGCTCGCCGCGCTCGCCGCCGACCTCGGCAAGGGCCCCGAGGAGGCCTACCGCACCGAGATCGGCTTCACCCTCCACGAGATCGACCACACCCTGGCCCACCTCGACGACTGGCTGGCGCCCCGGCCCGCCGAACTGCCCGACCGGCTGCTCCCGGCGACCGCGCAGGTCGTCCGCGAACCGCTCGGCGTCGTGTTGGTGATCGCGCCCTGGAACTACCCGCTGCAGCTCGCGCTCGCCCCGCTCGTCGGCGCGCTGGCCGCGGGCAACTGCGCCGTCGTCAAGCCCAGCGAACTCGCCCCCGCGACCTCGGCCGCCCTCGCCCGGCTGCTGCCGCGCCACCTGGACCGCGAGGCGGTGACCGTCGTCGAGGGCGCGGTGGCGGAGACCACCGCCCTGCTGGCCGAGCGCTTCGACCACGTCTTCTACACCGGCAACGGCACCGTCGGCCGGATCGTGATGGCCGCCGCCGCACGCCATCTGACCCCGGTCACCCTGGAGTTGGGCGGCAAGAGTCCGGTCGTCCTGGACCCGGGCACCGACCTGGCGGCGGCGGCCCGGCGGATCGTGACCGGCAAGTTCCTCAACGCCGGCCAGACCTGTGTGGCGCCCGACTACGTCCTGGCGATCGGCGACACCGCCCGTGCCGTCGAACCGCACCTCGCCGAGGCGGTGCACGAGGTCTACGGCGCCGATCCGTCCGGCGCCGACGAGTACGGACGGATCGTCAACGAGCGGCACTTCGACCGGCTGACCGCCCTCCTCGGCAGCGGCCGCACCGTCATCGGCGGCACCCACGACCGCGCCACGCGCTATCTCGCGCCCACCGTCCTGGCCGAGGTGTCCCCCGACGCACCGGTGATGCAGGAGGAGATCTTCGGCCCGATCCTGCCGATCGTGCCGGTGCCCGATCTCGACGCGGCGATCGCCTTCGTCAACGGGCGCGACAAGCCGCTGGCGCTCTACGCGTTCACCCCGTCCGAGGCCACCAAGCACCGGCTGCTGACCGAGACCTCCTCGGGCGCGCTCACCTTCGGGCTGCCGGTCGCCCATCTCACCGCGCCCGACCTGCCGTTCGGCGGGGTCGGCGAGAGCGGGACGGGGCGCTACCACGGCGAGTACTCCTTCGACACCTTCAGCCACAGCAAGGCGGTGCTCGACAAGCCGCTGGGGTGACGGCGGGCGGCGCCGTGCCGCCCGCCCCGCCCGCCGGCTACACCGGCCGCATCCGGTAGTCGTAGCGCTCCGGCAGCGGATGCCCCGTCCGGGCCTCGGCGCGGACCTGTGCGGTGACCGGCCCGCCGCCGGCGACCAGCCGCTCGGCGATGGCGTACCAGGTGTCGGCGAGCACCTCGTCGCCCTCCCGCAGGCCGGCGATCTCGAAGCCGGCGTCGAAGATCTCCCGGGCCGCTTCCGGCTGCCCCTGGACGAGCAGCACCTGAGCGGTCAGCAGCCGGAGGCGGCCGTCGGCCGGATCGGTCCGCGGCAGTCCCGCCAGCAGCCGCGCCGCCGCATCGGCCCGGCCGGCCGCGAGCAGCGCGGGCACCGCCTCCCGGACGAGAGCGGGCAGCACGGCCTGCCGGTCCCCGGCGGCCGGCCCGTGCTCCGGGGCCGTCCGCGCCGCTTCGTCGCAGGCCTGCAGATAGCGGTCGGCGGCGCGCCCGGTCTCGCCCGCCTCCGCCTCGGCAACGGCCAGGCAGTACAGCGGCAGTGCGCCGGCACCGTGCCCGAGCGCACGCTCCCAGCTGCGGACGGCCTGGGCACGGTCGCCGGCGTGCCACTGGGCGAGCCCCAGGTGGTAGTCGGTGGCCGCGCCCGACGGGGCGGATTCCAGCAGATCGCGCCAGGCCGGCCCGACCAGCGCCGTTCCGGGCACCGGGCGGGCGGCCGGCAGTTCCCCGGTGCTGAGCAGCGTCAGCCAGGGCTGCTGCTCCTCGCCCAGCGTGGCGGCGTCGAACGGTGTACCGGGCAGGTCCAGGCCCGCGCGGGCGGTCTCCAGCGCGCCCCAGCCGGAGCCGGTGGCCAGCGACTCCTTCGGTTCCTGGTCGGCGTACGGCAGCCAGGCGGCGTGGGCGGCGTCGACGTCCGCGCGCGGCAGGGCGGCTGCCAGCCGGGACGCGACCTCCTCGCGGGCCGCGTCCCAGTCCGTGCCGTGCACCGCCGCGGGATCGGCGGCCAGCGGCCCGTACGCCTCCAGCCAGGTGAACTCCCCGCCGGCGTCCAGCGGCAGCTGTTCCAGTTGGGTACGGGCCAGTCCGGCCTGGATCTCGGCGTAGCCGCCGGTGCCCGGCTCGGTGAGCCACTGCTGCCAGCGCCGGCCGCCCCGGCCGGCGCCCCACAGGAAGAGCTTGCGGCCGCGCAGGGTGTCGGTGGAGGTCTGCACCAGGCCGCGGCCGCCGGCGTCGAGGGCGGCGATCCAGCGGCGCGCGTCGTCGGGCACGTCGTAGAAGTAGTCGGCGGGGAACTCGCTGCGCAGCGGGTAGGTCCGGTCGACGCCGCCGTCCTCGGGCACCGGGACGCGGCGCAGGCTGCGTGCGTAGCCGAAGTGCCAGGCCGCGTCGGCGGGGGCCAGCACGCGGGTGCGCTCGTCCTCGGGAACGGCGGTGTTGGACCACCAGTAGACGGGGACCGTGTGGTGGTGCGGATTGCGGATCCGTACGCCCACGTGCAGGAAGTCGGAGCCGTCGGGCAGCCACAGGTCCACCTGGAAGGGCAGGTCGCGCAGCCGCTCCCACTCCCACAGCCGCAGCATCTCCCCGCCGTCCGGCGCCGGGACACGGGCGGCGTGCAGCGGGGCGCAGGAGAGGGTGGTGTGGCCGGGGGCGCCGATGTTCCATTCGATGCCGCCGGAGAACCAGGCGCCGTTGAGGGCGAAGGCGGCGGGCTGCCAGACCGGGTTGCGGTAGAGCAGTTCCCGGCCGGTGGGCTTGTGGTGCAGGGAGTGCACCCGGCCGCCGAGGCCCGGCAGGACGGTGGCGCGCAGCCGGTCGTTCTCGATGACCAGCGCGTCGAGATCGGTGGACCGGCGGGTGCGGCCGTAGCCGTCGCGCATCCGGGCCGGCAGCAGCGAGCGCAGCGGGGCGGCGCCGATCTGCCGTGCCATGTCGGCGGGCAGGCCGGCGTCCCGGGGGATCTCGATGCGGTGGAGGTCCTGGCCGCCGCGCAGGGCGGGGAGGGGGTTGTCGGGGCCGAGGGGGGCTGCGGGGAGGGTCAGGGTGGTGCGTCGCACTCTCGTGGCCACGGCTGCCTCGCAATGCTGGACCGGGCCGCCTCGGCTGCGGCGGCCTCCTGTTGACCATGGAACCGCGTGCCTGCCGCTCTGCACAGGGCTGCCGGCCGCCGGGTGAGGTCAGGGTTGCGCAAAGAGGTCCTCAAGGAGACCCGCGAGCAGCGCCGCGCCGGTGCCTTCGGGGTCGCGGTCCGGGTCGTAGATGGTGACGTTGATGCCGGCACAGCGCGGCGAGGCGGCCAACGGGCCCAGCAGCGCGCGGAGTTCCTCGGTGAGCAGGCCGCCCGGGTCGGGGCTGTCGACGGCCGGCATGACGGACGGGTCGAGGACGTCCGCGTCGAGGTGGATCCAGAAGCCGTCGAGCGGTGCGTGCGCGAAGTCGGTGAGGACGGCGCGGGCGACGGCCTGCGGGCCGCGCCGCCGGATCTCGCCGACCGGGACGTGGCCGATGCCGAGGGCGGTCAACTCCGCCCGGTCCTCGTCCGCGTCGCGCAGGCCCAGTGCGCGCAGGTCCTCGTCGCGGACGTACGGCCGCAGCCCCTCGATGTCGGTGAGATCCGCCTGCCCGCGCCCGGTGATCTGGGCCAGCCCCTCGCCGGCCGCGGCGCCGAGCGGACCGGAGACCGCCGTGTTGCCCGGGTGCCGGAAGTCGCCGTGGCCGTCGAGGTAGGCCACGCCGTACCGCCCCAGCCGGCGCAGCGCGAGCACCACCCCGAGCAGAATGCTGCAGTCCCCGCCCAGCACCACCGGGAAGTCACCGCCGCCGACGTGCTCCTCGACGCGCGTGGCGAGCTTGCCCGTATAGGCGGCGAGGGCGGCGGCGTTGAAGTCCCCGTCGCCCTCCCGCCACTCCCCCAGGTCGTAGCGGGGCGGCACCACCACACCGCCCTCCAGCGCGCCCAGCCGCCGCAGCAGGCCCTGTTCGCGCAGTGCGCCCGCGAGCTTGTAGCAGCCGGGGACGGTGCCGGGCGCGGGCGGCCGCAGTCCCAGGTTGGAGGGGGCATCGATCAGTACGGTCCGGCGCATACCGGGATCGTCACACAGGTGCACGGAAAATGGGGAGGCCCCGGAAGATCCGCTGACATAGCCTGTCCGCCCGGCCCACCGGCGATCGGCAGAACGGACCACGACCCCATGGCGACCCAGCACACCTACCGCGTCATCGTCCGCGGCAAGTGGGACGGCCTCACACCGCAGTCCCGGGCCGACCTGCTCGCCGGGGCGGACGGCGACGCTCTGGCGCAGCTGCGGTTCACGCCCGAGGGCAGCCTGGCGTACGACAGGGCGCTGCACTCCTTCAGCTACCGCTTCGTCGTCGTCTCGGACGCGGCGGACGGCGAGGAGATGGCGGCCGCGCTCGCCGAGGACAAGGCGGAGCGCGCGCTGCGGGCCGCCGGCCTCGGCTACCGGGAACTGCGGTCCACGGTCACCGACATGGACGCCATGAAGATCAACCGCAAGTCCCGCTGAGGCGCCCGGGCCGCGGCCGCGCCTCCCGAACCGGCCGGCTACGCGCCGGCGTCCGGCTCGGTGAAGCGCAGCCGGTTCCCGAACGGGTCGGTCAGCGTGAGCGAGGTACCGGTCTCGTCCTGCTCCAGGCCGGGCCGCAGATACGGATAGCCCTTGCCCGCCAGCTCGGTGTGGAGCGCGCGCACCCCGCTGAGCTCCGTGTGGAGCGTGGAGCCGGGGGTCGCGTCGCCGTGGTGCTCCGACAGGTGCAGCACGAGGTCACCGCGCGAGACCTGGGTGTAGAGCGGCATACCGGGCTCGAAACGGTGCTCCCAGTCGACCGTGCAGCCGAGGTAGTCGAGGTAGAACTCATGGGCCTTGGCCACGTCGAAGATCCGGAAGACCGGCACGGTGCGGTGGAAGACGATGTCCATGGCGGACAGGGAATCACACGGCTTCCCCGGCGACCATCTCGGCGGTGATCGCCCAGCGTTCGTGGTCGCGCCAGGCGCCGTCGATGAACAGGAAGTCGGGGGAGAACCCCTCCAGCCGGAACCCGGCCCGCTTGACCAGGGCGATCGACCGCTCGTTGGCCGGCTGGACATTGACCTCCAGCCGGTGCAGCCCCATCTCCCCGAAGGCATGGTGCAGGACGAGCCGCAGCCCCTCGCTCATCAGCCCCCGCCCGGCGGCGTGCGCGAAGGCGCCGTAGCCGATCGCGCCGCAGCGGAACGCGCCGTGCACGATGTTGTTGATGGTGAGGAAGCCGGCGATCCGGCCGTCGGCGAGCTCGCAGATCAAGAAGCCCTCGCGCGGCGGCTCCTGGAGCCGGTGCAGATAGGCGTCGTAGGCGGCGTCCTCGGCCGGCGGGAACAGCCAGGGCCGGTGCAGCCCGGCGCTCTCCCGCGCCAGCGCGGTGAACTCGTCCCGGTCGGCGGCGGTGAAGTGCCGGATGCCCACCCGCGGGCCGCGTGCGAGGTAGCGGTCGTTGATCGTCACCGGAGGATCGTACGGAGGGTACGGGCGGCGGGCCAGCGGTTTCGGGATGCTGCCGCGGGAGGGTGGGGGCGACGACGTCACCTCGGTGCCCCCGGGCGGCCCGCCGGCTTCACCGGCCGCGCGCGGCCGCACCAGCACCTGCCCCGTCCCGCGGCCGCGTCCCCCTGCTCGCGCGACGGCCCGCCCCTCCCCGCCGCACCGGCGGGTCCGTGGCGCGGCGGCCCCGCCCGGGTCACGCCCGCGCGGCCTCCCGCGCCCCCGCGCTCGGTGCGGCGAGCGCCAGCCGGCGGTGGCAGCGGCGCAGCAGCATGCGGGCGAGGAAGGGGTGGAAGCGGCGCACGACGGCGAAGTAGAGGCGGCCGGTGGTGCGGTGGAGGCGGACGACAGTGCCCAGGGTGACGTGGCCGTCGGCGACCTGGACCGAGGCACGGAAGTCCAGGTGGCGGGCGTCCTTGCCGAGCAGGATCTCGTGGTCCGTGCGCGCGACGACGGGGAAGCCCGGCCGGCCGAACACGCCCTGCCAGGCCTCCGGCTCCTGCGGCATGCCGGGCCGCAGCTCCATCTGCCAGGCGTCCTGGAAGTCCGTGCGCGGGAAGGCGCCGTGCGCCAGGCGGGCCGTGGCGGGGAGGGGGACGGCCCGGGGACGGTCCCACAGCAGCCGGTGGAGCAGGCGGACGCGGGCGGAGCGGCGGACCGGGGCCGGGCAGCGGCCGGTGGCGGCCCGCTCGATGTTGTCGAAGGCCTCCTCCACGACGGCGCCGTGCAGGAGGCGGACTCCCAGTGCCCACCGCAGGGCCGCGGCGGGCGAGGGCCGGCTCTCCAGGACGTGCTCCACCCGGCAGCTGTCGGGCCCCAGCGGCCGGACGCGGAACTCGTGCCACCCGGCGTCGCCCGAGGTGAAGCCGAAGCGGACGCGGCGGCCCGGCTCGTAGGCGGTGACGCGGTAGCGGACGAAGGCGTGCCCGCCGTCGGCGCCGACGCCCAGCGGGCGGTCGAAGCGCATCGGCGGCCAGGCGGGGGTGGGGAAGAGCGGGTCGCCCTCGCCCCGGCCGAGGCGGTCGAGGAGGGCCCCGACCGTCTCCGCCGGGGCGCGGACCTCACGGGCGTGGACGTCGCGGATGGCACGCACAGGACACCTCCATACGGTGGCGTATGTATATCCGTACGGTACCGTATGGATATGGCTCCACCACGGGCGAAGACACCCCGCGACAGCGGTCCACGGCAGCGGCTCACCGCTCGGGACTGGGCCGACGCCGCCCTGGCGGCCATGGGTGAGGGCGGGCTCGCGGCGGTGGCCGTGGAGCCGCTGGCCGCCCGCCTGGGCGCCACCAAAGGCAGCTTCTACTGGCACTTCGCCAACCGGAACGCGCTGATCGAGGCCGCGCTGGCGCGCTGGGAGGAGGTCGGCACGGAGGCGGTGATCACCGAGGTGGAGGCCGTACCCGACCCCGGCGAGCGGCTGCGGCGACTGCTCCTGCGGGCGACGAACTGGTCCGCCGCCGACCCCCGGGACGCCTCGCTGCTGGCGAGCGCCGCGCATCCGCCGGTGGCCGCCGCGCTCGCCCGGGTGACCGCCCGGCGCCTGGGCTACATCGCCGCGCTCTTCACGGCCATGGGCTTTCCCGAGGAGGAGGCGCGACACCGCGGCCTGCTCGCCTACACCGCCTACCTCGGGCACGCCCAGCTCGGCCACGCCGTACCGCAGAGCCTGCCCGACGGCGCCGCGCGCGAGCGCTATGTGGACGTGGTGATCGAGACCCTCGTACGGCCCTGAACGGAGGTGAAGGTTCCGAAAATGAGCGAACCTGAACGAAGTTGGCCGAACTGCGCGTAGACGTGCCCGGCTTCCGCGGCATGAGGTGAGATCGGCGCGCCGAACACGGCGTGCTTGAGCAGGGTCATCGCACACCCGAGCAGCTCGCCCCGCTCGCGCTCCTCGTACGGGAGGAATTCCGTGACCGAAGCCGTCTCCTACTTCCAGGACCGCACCTGTCCCTACCATCCGCCCGCCGGCTACCAGCCGCTGCGCGAGACCGGACCGCTGACCCACGTCGCGCTCTATGACGGCCGAAAGGTGTGGGCGGTAACCGGCCACAGCGAGGCCCGGGCCCTGCTGAGCGACCAGCGGCTCTCCTCCGACCGGCAGAACCCCGCCTTCCCGATGCCGATGGAGCGTTTCATGGCGGCCCGCGAGGTCCGCACCCCGCTGCTCGGGGTCGACGACCCGGAGCACAACACCCAGCGGCGGATGCTGATCCCCAGCTTCAGCATGAAACGGATCGCCGCGCTGCGGCCGGACATCCACCGCATCGTCGACGAGCTCCTCGACCGGATGCTGGCCGAGGGCCCGCCGGCCGAGCTGGTCTCCGCGTTCGCGCTGCCGGTCCCCTCGATGGTGATCTGCTCGCTGCTCGGCGTCCCGTACTCCGACCACGAGTTCTTCGAGGGCCGATCCAGCCGTCTCCTGCGCAGCCGTACCGCCGATGAGGCGAGGGACGCCCGGGCCGAGCTGGAGGACTACTTCACCGAGCTGATCGCCCACAAGGAGAAGCACCCGGCCGAGGGGCTGCTCGACGAGCTGATCACGGACCGGCTGCGGACCGGCGACCTCTCCCACGAGGACCTGGTCGGGCTCGCCATGATCATGCTGGTGGCCGGCCATGAGACCACCGCCAACATGATCTCGCTCGGCACCTTCACCCTGCTCGAACACCCCGAGCAGCTCGCACAGCTGAAGGCCGAGGAAGGCCTGATGCCGGCCGCGGTCGAGGAGCTGCTGCGGTTCCTGTCCATCGCGGACGGCATGCTGCGGGTGGCGACGGAGGACATCGAGATCGGCGGGCAGCTCATCCGCGCCGACGACGGCGTGCTGTTCCCCACCTCGCTGATCAACCGGGACGAGGCCGTCTACGCGTCGCCGGACGAGCTGGACCTCGGCCGTTCCGCCCGCCACCACGTGGCGTTCGGCTTCGGGATCCACCAGTGCCTGGGCCAGAACCTCGCCCGCGCGGAGATGGAGATCGCGCTGCGCTCGCTGTTCACCCGGATTCCCGAGCTGCGCCTCGCGGTTCCGGCGGCCGAGGTTCCCTTCAAGCCCGGCGACACCCTGCAAGGAATGATCGAACTTCCGCTGGCCTGGTAGTGGCCACGACGGCGGACGAACGAAAGGGGTCCGGGATGCGGATCACCATCGACACCGACATCTGTATCGGCGCCGGCCAGTGCGCCCTGACCGCACCGGGGGTGTTCACCCAGGACGACGACGGTTTCAGCGCCCTGCTGCCCGGACGCGAGGACGGCGCGGGCGATCCGCTGGTGCGCGAGGCCGCCCGCGCCTGTCCCGTGCAGGCCATCACGGTCACGGAGGACTGAGCCACCACCCTCGCGGACGGCCCGGCCGGCGCGCGCGGCTCCCGGCGCCGCGGCGCGCCCGGCCCGTTTGCGCTCGCCCGCCTTCCCCACGGCATCCACCCCGTCCGCTACCGCAACACCCCTTGCACGACGGGCAGTTCGAGCACACCGGGGTTCCCGGGCGCCGCGCCGACCGTCACCGGCTTCACCCCTCGATTGCCCGCATAGGCGTCGTCGCTCGCGGCGAGGACGAGCCGCAGCCGGTGCCCCGGCTCGTACCGGTGCACGAGGCCCGGGAGTTCCACGGTGAACCTCCGGGTCACATCGGGCACCCGGGCCGGGGCCACCAACCGGTGCACCAGCGTCTTCCCGCCGTCCGGCGCGATGTCGTAGAGCTTGGCGAAGAGCACCAGCTTGTCGGCCGCGTCCGGGGAGCGCTGCGCCCGCTCGGCCTGCGGCGAGGAGACCTTCAGCGTCACCCTGGGCGCCCCCACCACGTCCACCGGCCCGCCCGCCACCGGCTTCGAGGTCCAGTCCAGGTAGGTGCCCCGGGCGTCGTACGGCGCGGCGTCCGGCAGGCCGAGCAGCCCGGTCAGCGACGTCTCGGAGTGGCTGGTGGGCGTGCGCAGGTTGCGGTACTCCCGGCTGCCGCGCACCACCTCGCCGCGGGTCCCGACGAGCTTGCCGTCCCCGGACAGGTACAGCCGCCGGCTGCCTCCCGCCGGGAAGACGGGCGAGGCGGCATAGGCGGAGCCGGCGGTCACCCAGTCCCGGTAGTAGGCGAAGGCCGGGCCGGTGCCGGTCGCCGTCCGCCGGTGCAGATACCGGTCGAACCACGCGAGGATCCGCCGTCCGACATAGCTGGCGTCCAGGTTCCCCTGGGCCAGGGAGAGTTCCCCCGGTGCGGGCTTCCTCATCCCGCCGCTGTGGCCCCAGGACTGCCAGATCATCTTCGCCGGGGTGCCCTGTGCGGCCAGGGTCCGGTAGGTGGCGGCGGCCTCGTTCAGGTTGAACAGGGTGTCGTCCTCGCCCTGGACGAGCAGCGTGGGCGCCTTGACCGAGGACAGGTACGACACCGGGGAGACGCTGCGCGCGTACGCGAGCACCTCCCGGGTCCGCGCGGCCGGGTATCTGCCGGAGTCCAGCAGCCGCTTGGTGTCGCAGGCCCGCGCGACGAAGTGCAGACAGCCGGCGCCGCCGGTGCGCGACGGGTCGAGGTTCGGGTGCAGCAGCCCCTGCGCCTCGCCGATCAGGAAGAACCCGCCCGTCCACTGCCACTTGTACGCACCGGGCAGCGGTCCGCCGACGCCGTGCGTACGGCCCGCGTTGTCGGGGGCGAGGGAGTAGGCGAGGTCGTGCCAGGTGATGAGCGGGACCAGGGCGTCGATGCGGTGGTCGACGGCGGCGGTGGCCAGTTGGACCGCCCCGCCGTAGGACCCGCCGATCATGCCGACCCGCGGATCGCCCGGCCCGTCCTTGGCGACGTAGTCGATCCGCGTCCCGTCGTCGGCGGTACGGGTACCGGCCAGCAGGTCGACCAGACCGCCGGCCGCCCGGCCGTCGATCCGGGGGTCGTCGAGGGAGATCGGGCAGCCGGTCCGGCCGAAGCCGAGCCCGGAGTAGGCCAGCGCCACATAACCGCGGGCCGCGAGGGCCTTGGCGAGGGCGTCGGTGGAACCGTCCGCCTTGTCGCCGCCGAAGCCGTTGGTGGTCAGCACGGCGGGCGCCGGGTGCGCGGTGCCGGCACCCGCCGGGCGGTAGACGTCCGCGTCGACGGTGCAGGTGCGGTCTCCGGCCCTGACGGTGACCTTCAGCGCGGTGACGGTGTACGGGCCGGCGGCGGCGACCGCGGGGGCGGTCGTCGTGAGCGGGGCGAGAAGGGCGGAGCCGGCCAGCAGGGCGAGGGAGATGCGGAGGGCGGGTCGGGACCCGCCTCGGGACACCTTGCGCACGAAGACCTCCACACACGTCGTACCAACCAGTCGGTACCGGCGCGCTCATGCTGTGGCACCCGTCAGGGGATGTCAACGGACCCGCCGCGCGCCGCCGTTCGGACGTGCGTTCAGTGTCGCCCCCCGGCGCCGCGGTTCACCGGGGGATGGCAAATGGGCCCGTACGGTTGACTTTTGATGCTTCGTCAGTCCAGTCCGGCTGCGGACTCATACGGTCGCCGGCACCTCGAACGTCAGTGTCCCGGCCGTCGCGTCCAGCTCCGCGGGGACGCCCAGCGGCAGGGTCAGCGCAACGTCGCCGTGGCCGAAGCCGAACTCCTCGGCCACCGGCACCCCGAGCCCGGCCAGGCGGTCCACCAGCACCGCCCGCACCTGGTCGTAGGGACCGCAGCGGGCCCAGGAGCCGAGCACGATCCCGGCGACACCGTCCAGCCGGCCGGCGCGCAGGAGTTGGGTGAGCGCACGGTCGAGGCGGTACGGCGGCTCCCCGACGTCCTCCAGCAGCAGGAGCCCGCCCGCCGCGTCCCGCCTGGCCCCCACGGTGCCCACCTCGGTGGCGAGCATGGTCAGGCAGCCGCCGGAGGTGACCCCGCGGGCCCGGCCGGGCACCAGCGGGCGGGCGGACGGCGAGGTCAGGGTCCGCACGCTCTCCGGCGCGAAGAGGGTGCGCCGCAGATGCTCGCGGGTGGCCTCGTCCTTGAGGAAGACCTCACCCGCAACGGCCGGGCCGTGCAGGGTGGACACCCCGGCACGCACCGCGAACGCCTCGTGCAGCACCGTCACATCGCTGAAGCCGACCAGCGGCTTGGGGTCCGCGGCCCGGATGGCGTCCCAGTCCAGCAGGTCGACCATCCGCTGGGCGCCGTAGCCGCCCCGGGCCGCGAACACCGCCTTGACGGACGGGTCGCACCACGCCTCCTGGAGATCGCGGGCCCGCTGCTCGTCGGCGGCGGCCAGATAGCGCAGGGTGGGGTGGGTGTCCCTGGCGTGGGGCGCGGCGACCGGGTCGAGGTCCCAGCCGCGCAGTACGTCCAGCCCGCCGTCGAGCCGCTCCGGCGCGAGGGGGCCGCTGGGCGCCACCACCGCCACCCGGTCGCCGGGCCGCAGCCGCGGCGGCCTGACCGGCAACGCCGGCGTCATCCGCGCAGCTCCAGCGCCGGGACATCGGTCCGGTCGAGGCCGAAGGTCCGGGAGTAGAGGGAGAGTTCGGCCTCCACGGCGCGCACGATGGTGTCCGCCCGGCGGAAGCCGTGCCCCTCCCCGGCGAAGGCGAGGTAGGCGTGCGGTATGCCCCGCCCGGCGACCGCGGCGAGGAAACGCTCGCACTGCGCGGGCGGGCAGATCACGTCGTCCAGGCCCTGGAGCAGCAGGAACGGTGCGGCGATCCGGTCCGCGCGGTGCAGCGGCGAGCGCTCGCGGTAGCGGTCGGGCACCTCCGCGAGCGGGCCGACCAGCGACTCCAGGTACCGCGACTCGAAGTCGTGGGTCTCGTCGGTGGCCCAGCCGGTCAGGTCGAGGATCGGGTAGCTGATGGTGCCGCAGGCGTAGAGGTCGGTGGCGGTCAGCGAGGCGGCGGCGGTCCAGCCGCCGGCGCTGCCGCCGCGGATGGCCAGCCGTGCGCGGTCGGCGGTGCCCTCGTCGGCCAGGCTCCGGGCGACGGCCGCGCAGTCCTCGACGTCCACCACGCCCCACTGGCCGCGCAGCCGCTCGCGGTACTCCCGTCCGTAGCCGGTCGAGCCGCCGTAGTTGACCTCGGCGACGCCGATGCCCCGGGAGGTGAAGTAGGCGATCTCCAGGTCGAGCACCATGGGGGCGTGGCCGGTGGGGCCGCCGTGCGCCCACACCACGAAGGGCGGCAGCTCGCCGTCGGGGGCGACGTGGTCGGGGCTGTGCGGCGGGTAGATGTGGGCGTGGATGTCCCGCCCGTCGGGGCCGGTGAAGGTACGGCTCCGCGGACGGGGGTAGTAGGCCGGGTCCAGGACGTCGGCATGCCGGCAGGCGATCACCCGGGCGCGCCCGGTGCAGGTGTCCAGCTCGACGATCTCGTACGAGCTGTGCGGGCCGGCGGCGATGCCGAGGACGCGGCTGCCGTGCGCGGCGAGGCTGGGCGCCCACTCCGTCCACGGTCCCGCGGAGTCGACGAGGTCGCCGCTCACCGGGTCGAGGATGCCCAGGGCGGTGGAGCCGCGGCCGTGGATCACCGCGAGGGTGCCGTTCTCCAGGGGCAGGAACCAGCGCTGGCCGACGTTCCACAGCGGCCCGCCGAACTCCTCCTGCCGGGAGGGGCACAGGCCGCGGCCCGCCACCGGGCCGCCGCCGTCCGCATCGGGGTCGAGGCGCTGCACCTCCCACCAGCCGCCGGCGTCCGAGACGTAGAGCAGCGAGCCGTCGGCCGCCCACTCGACCTGGGCGACGGACTCGCCGGCCGCGCCACCGTCCGCCGCGCCGGTGCCGAGGTCGCCGGCCAGCGGCCGGATGTCCTCGAATGCGCCCTCGCCGGTGATCCGGGCCCCCATCACCAGCGTGCCGTCCCAGGGCATCAGTGGGTGGTCCCAGGCGATCCAGGCGGCCCGCCGGCCGTCCGGCGAGATCCGCGGCCCGGTCACGAAGCGGTGCCGGTCGTCGCTCAACTCCCTGATGCGGTCGCGGTGTTCAGCGGCCGAGCCGTCGAGCGGCACGGCGGCGATCACCCTGCGCACATCGGTCGGCCGGTCGCCCGTGAACTCCTCCAGGACGCACCACACCTCGCCGAGCTCCGGGCGCAGCACCGGATCGACCCAGCGCAGTCCGGCACCGACGCCGGACAACGGGGTGAGCGGGCGCGGGGCGTCGCCGCTGTCCGGCGTGCAGACGTACAGCCGCTGGTCGGCGAAGTTGCTGAAGACGACGAGCGGTCCGTGCTCGGTGACCGTGCCGGCCCAGGGCTGGCCGCCGTACTCCACCACCCGGCTGCGGACGTTCCAGGGCGCGGGCAGCACCGACTCCCCGGTGCCGTCCGGCCGCAGGCGGAGCAGCGCCCGCCGGCCGCCCTCGGCGGGCCGCGGCTCCGTCCACCACACCTCGTCGCCGACCACCCCGACGAAGCCGGGCCGGCCGTCGTGCGCGGCGACCGCCCGGGCCTCGATCGGGGACGTCCAGGCGCCGTAGGGAGCCGTGGTCACCATGTGCAGTTCCTCTCCTCCACCGGCCGGGCAGCTGCCGGCCGGTCAGACGGTGCGCAGGAAGTGGTCGAGCACCCGGACACCGAAGTGCAGTCCCTCGACCGGCACACGCTCGTCCACGCCGTGGAAGAGCGCCTGGTAGTCGAATCCCTCGGGCAGTTTGAGCGGCGAGAAACCATAGCCGGTGATGCCCAGCCGGGAGAACTGTTTGGCGTCCGTGCCGCCGGACATGCAGTACGGCACGACATGGCCGTCCGGGTCGAAGCGCTCGATCGCGGCACGCATCGCGGCGTACGCCGGGGCGTCGACCGGGGCCTGCAGCGCGACCTCACGGTGGTCGTACTCCCAGCTCACGTCGGGTCCCGTGAGCTGGTCCAGGGTGGTGCGGAACTCCTCCTCGCCCCCGGGGACCACCCGGCCGTCCACCTGGGCGACGGCGGCTCCCGGGATCACGTTGACCTTGTAACCGGCCGACAGCATCGTCGGGTTGGCGCTGTTGCGGACCGTGGGCTCGACCAGCTTGGCGGCCGGGCCGAGCGCGCCGAGCAGCGCGTCGACGTCGAAGTCCGGCGAGGAGACGTCCGCCTCGACGCCGTGCAGCGCGGCGAGTTCGCTCAGCGCCGCCCGCACCGTCGGGGTGAGGCGGACCGGCCATTCGTACGCGCCGATCCGGGCCACGGCCGCGGCCAGCCGGCTGACGGCGTTCTCGCGGTTCACCTTCGAGCCGTGCCCCGCCCGGCCCCTGGCGGTCAGCTTCAGCCAGGCCGTGCCGCGCTCCCCCGCCGCGACCGGGTAGAGCCGCCGCCCGCCGCCCGCGTGGAAGGTGAAGGCCCCGGACTCGCTGATGCCCTCGGTACAGCCCTCGAAGAGCCCGGCGTGCCGGTCGGCCAGGAAACCGGAGCCGTCCTCGGCGCTGGCCTCCTCGTCGGCGGTGAAGGCCAGCACGATGTCGCGCCGCGGCCGCACCCCGCTGCGGGCCCACTCCCGTACGACGGCGAGCACCATCGCGTCCATGTTCTTCATGTCGATGGCACCCCGGCCCCAGACCACGCCGTCGCGGACCTCGCCGGAGAAGGGGTGCACGCTCCAGTCGGCGGGCTCGGCGGGGACCACGTCGAGATGGCCGTGGACCAGCAGGGCGTCGGCTCCGGGGTCGGTGCCCTCGATACGGGCGACCACGTTCGTCCGGCCCCTGCTGCGCTCCAGCAGCGTCGGCGCCGTCCCGGCGTCGGCCAGCCGCTCGGCGACGTACTCGGCGGCCGGCCGCTCGCGGCAGGCGCCGTCACCGGCGTTGCCGGTGTCGATCCGGATCAGCTCGGAGGTGAACCGCACCACCTCGTCGAGCGCCTGCTGACCGACGCCGCCGGTCCGCCCGGCCACCGGGTCCCCGGCTCCTTCGCGCTCAGCCATATTGCTCCTCCACGGCGGACGACACGACCGTCGTGACGGCCTTGAAGCACCGGATCGCCTCGTACATGTCCCCACTGGTATACGCAACGCGGCGCTCCCCCGTTCGCTCCACGCCGGGAACGCAGGTCGCCGCACCCACCAGATGCTCGGCGTCGAACTCCAACTCGACCCGGAACGGCCCGCCCCGGGTCGGTTCATGACGCACCGCCAGCGCCGCACCCTTGCGGGCCGCGGCCCGGATCCCGGCCGCCGTACGGGCCGGCGGCCGGCACACCGCCGCATAGCGCGACACATAGTCCTTGACCGCCACGGCGGGTGCCTGCGGGGCGTAGCCCAGCGCGTCCTGGCAGGTGCGGTCGTCGCCGGTGACCAGCACCACCGGGACCCCGTACTCGGCGACCACAAGGGAGTTCAGATAGCCCTCGCTCGCGCGGATGCCGTCGACCCAGACGCCGGTGACGGTGTTGGCGAGGTAGGTGTGAGCCAGGACACCTTCGGTGCCCGCCCCCGTGTGGTAGCCGACGAAGGCGATGCCGTCGACATCGCCGTGCTGCACACCCTCGACCATGCTGAGCGATTTGTGTCGCCCGGTGAGCATCTGCGCCCGTTCGTCGAGCTGTTCCAGCAGCAGGTTGCGCATCGTCGAGTGCGCCTCGTTGACCAGGACGTCCTCGGCCCCGCCGTCGAAGAATCCGGCGATCGCCGCGTTCACGTCGGAGGTGAACATCCGGCGGCAGCGCTCCCATTGGGGGGTGCCGGGGAGCACATCGGCAGGCCATGTCACGCCGGTGGCGCCCTCCATGTCCGCGGAGATGAGGATCTTCACATTCACCAGTCCTATCGCAGGTAGGAGGCGGTACGCACGATTCCTGACATCACTCGTTCACATCGCGTTCGGAGGGCCCGAACAGCTCACCAGCCTAACCAGCGCCTCCGGGGCTGACACCCCGTCCAGGACGTTCCGGGGCGGCCGCGTTGGCGGCGGCATCACGATTTCTTCGTCTCAGCAACACGATTCCTTCCAAGCGGAACCTGGGGGTACGCTCTTGTGGCGCCGCATCTCGCACAGTTTCTGTCGCAAAGTGGAAGAGCTTCCGACGGAATCCGTAAGGACTTCCGAACGAGTTCTGTCAGCTGCCGACGGCACGTGCCAGGTGAGGTAGAACAGGCCGGACCAGCTTCCCACGCGATGAAACAGAGGCAGAATGGTGAGCGAAGCCCTCAATGACGCCTTACCGCAATGCGGCATCCGGGCCGACAGCGAAGACGACCAACTCGCGATCCTGACCGAACTGATCGCGCAAACACTTTGCGATCGCAACCCAGGCTTCCGGGAAGTCATCGAGCGAGGGGGCCATCAGCAGGTCACCCGCCTGATCGAGGAGGTACTACGCCGCGGCCGGCCGCTGCCCGACAAGGTGCGCGCGATCATGCTGCGCACCAACACCGACATCCACCTCGTGGCGTCCGCACTGGGCGACTGTCTGGTCAGCGCGCCGGACGAAGCGCCCGGACTGCTGATCCCCGCCCAGCTCGCCGACGGCAAGAGCGGACGGGCCCGGCTGAAGGGCGTACTGCGGCACCGCGCCGCGGTGGTCGGCCATGCCGTGCCGGCGCACGAGGCGGCCGCGTCCGCACGCTCGGCGTCCCGACTGCTGGACCTGGCGTCCCCGCAGGACGGGCCGGAGGCCGGCGTGATGTTCGTCGACGACCACCTCTCCGCCCTCCTGCTCCTCCAGGACGAATCGCTCTCCCGCACCCTGATCGCCCGCCACCTGAGCCCCTTGGCGGGACTGACACCGGAGCGGTGCGAGCGACTCGAAGCCACCCTGCTGGCCTGGCTCGGCGGCATGGGGGCACCGGAGGTGGCCAAGGCGCTCAGCATCCACCCGCAGACGGTGCGCTACCGGATGCGCCAGCTCGAGAAGCTCTTCGGGTCCCGCCTCCGCGATCCCCGGACCCGCTTCGAGATCGAGATGGCACTCCGCAGCCGCCAGCTGATGGCCGGGGCGCGCCGGCGCCGGGCGGCCGCCACCCGGCGCCCCCGCGCCGTCGGCAAGGCCCGCAAGGCCCTGCCCCGCCCCTGAAAACGACCCCTGACCACCCCGTCCCACCCCGCGAAGCCACCCCCTGACCACCTCCCGTCCACCCCCCGCACGCCACCCCCTGCCCACCCGCCGGTTTGTCGAAAGTCACACCACGACATACCGCATAAATACGGACATTCCATCCCATCCGTCCGGAGCGTCCCCTTCCCCGCCCCGTATCGTCACCGTGACCTCTCGTCCGGGACCCCGGCCGCCGCGCGGCCACTCAGGCCCGGCGCACCGTCGGTCGCCCGAGGCCGGCCGCCCCATCGCGGGCCTCCGATACCCAGCGGGACAGGACACACCTCCATGCACGGATCACGCACAGCGACCCGCACGCGCCGCGGGCTGGCCGCGGCCGTGGTCGCCGGAGCACTGCTCACGGCACTCACCACGGCGACCTCGGCCTCGGCCAGCTCCGCCAGCACGCCGGTGGGCGGCTCCAGGGTCGTGTGCACCTCGAAGAAGCCCGGCCTGGCGCCCGCGCTGTCCCGGGACCTCGCCGACGCGCTCCACGGGCGCAAGGGCTCGTCGGCGCTGGCGCTCTACGACCGGCAGACCCGCACCCGCTGCGAGTTCAAGGCCGGCGCCCACTTCGACTCCGCGAGTGTGGTGAAGGTCACGGTGCTCGGGGCCCTGCTGCGGCAGGCCCAGGAGGCGCACCGCACGCTGAGCCCGCGCGAGGTGAAGCTGACCACCGACATGATCACCAAGTCGGACAACGCCGCCACCTCCGCCCTCTGGCACCAGATCGGCGCGGCCGGCATCCAGCACTTCCTGTCCCTCGCCGGTATGCGGCACACCGTCCCCGGCGCGGGCAAGGCCTGGGGCCTCACCCAGGTCACCGCCGGCGACCAGCTCAGGCTGATGCAGCTGCTCACCACGGACAACGCGGTGCTCACCACGTCCTCCCGCGGCTACGCCCTCGACCTGATGCACCGGGTGGAGGCCGACCAGCGCTGGGGAGTCCCCGCCGGCGCCCCCGCCGAGACGTCCGTGCACGTCAAGAACGGCTGGCTCCCGCGCGACACCGGCGGCTGGCGGGTGAACAGCGTCGGCACCTTCACCCGCACCGGCCACGACTACGGCCTGGCCGTCCTCTCCACCGGCAACCGCACCATGGACTACGGCATCGACACCGTCGAGAGCGCCGCCCGGGTCGTCCACCGCGATCTGACGCACTGACGCCCGCGAGGCGCGAGCGTTCCGGAAGCGGTGCCTGCGGCCGCCGGCTCGGAGCGCTGGGCACCCGTCGCCTCTCAACCATGCTTTTCCGAGGGGGCGTTGGGGGACCGGGGGCCGAACGCCCGCTCCATCGCCATGAAAGCGGTGGTGCTGCCCCCTGTCTCCCCCTCCCCTGGTGTCTCCTCCGTCCGTTCCGTCCGTGCGGGCGATTCCCGCCTCCTGCGTTGCAGGCATGGCGCCCGGTGCGCGGTACGACTAAGCACCCCCCGGGGTGACCGGTCCCCCGATCGGCCCCGTGCGGGGCGGGTGCGGCGGTATCAACGCGGCATGGGGGCGGTGCGGTCGGTGGGCCCGGGGGGGGCGTGCCGTCGGTGCGCCGCCCTGTCGCACTCTGGGAGGAACTCGGTGCCCGTCCGTGTCATGACAGACCTCAAGGGAGTTCCCGCAACGGCGTTGTGGACGCTCCAGCACCGCGCCGCCGAGGCCGCCCGTCCCGACACGGTGCTGCCCGATCCGCGCGCCGTACAGCTCGTCACCGAGGTCGACTTCCCCTTCACGGAACGGCTGGGAGGCGTCCGGCCGTGGCTGGCACAGGCCCTGGCGCTCCGGGCCCTCGGGTTCGACGGGGTCGTACGGGCGTTCCTCGACGCACACCCCTACGGCACCGTGATCGCGCTCGGCGAGGGACTGGAGACCCAGTTCTGGCGGGTCGACAACGGCCGGGCCCGCTGGGTCAGCGTCGACCTCGCCGAACCGCTGGCACTGCGCGGCCGCGTACTGCCGCACGGGGCTCGGCAGCGGCTCGTCGCCTGCGACCTCCGCGAGCGCCGGTGGATGGCGGGGATCGATGTCGCACGCGGGGTGCTGGTGACCGCGCAGGGGGTGCTGATGTACCTGCGGCCCGCTGAGGTGAGCCGGCTGATCGCCGCCTGCGCGGAAGCGTTCCCCGGTGGCTCGATGGTGTTCGACACCGTGTCCCGGCGCTTCAGCGCCCGCACCCGGGCCGGCGCCAAGGGACTCGGCGGACATCGGTTGCCCCCGATGCCGTGGGGCATGGACGCCGCCGAGCGGGAACGGCTGCACTACGCCCATCCGGCCATCAGCGACGTGGCCGATGTGCCGCTGCCCGCGGGCCGTGGATTCCTCGGCGCGCTCGCACCCCGTGCCGCGGCCGTGCCCCTGCTCCGCGGGGACCGCCCGCTGATCACCCGGCTGCAATTCGGCGCGCCGCCGGCCGAGTGGGCCGCGGGTCGGCTCTGAGGGGTGGGCCCCCGGCCGCTCGCCCGCCCCGCCCCTGGACGGGCGTCCCGCCTCCGACCGACCGCCCCGATCCCGGTCTCCACGTCCCGCTGTTCGTCCGGCTCGGGCAGGGCGTCCCTCGCCTCCCGGTGCCCCGCGGCGAACCGCTCGAACGCCTCCGCGTACCGGAAGCACCGATCCGCCGACGGGCCCGTCCCGGTCCGCGGCGCGACTCCGGGAAACCGAGGTCCGTCATGCGCCCCTCTCCTCACGCGCCCCGGGCGCCACGGGGCACGACCGGACTCTCAGTCCAGGGTCACCGGAAACCGCTCCTGGAGGCTGACCTCCAGTACCGGACAGCCCAGTTCGAGGATCCGGGCGACGATCCGGGCGCTCTCCTGGGGACCTATGCTCGGCAGGATCTCCGGCAGCCTGCGGGCCAGGTCCGCGGCGCCGGGCACCTCGGTGTGCGGCCCGAAGGCGGGCGCGAAGCGCTCGTGTCGCGCGCCGTGGCCCGTGGCTCCCTCGCCGGGCAGCCGGTCGGCGGCCACCGCGAGGACCAGGACACGTCCGGCGCCGGAACCCACCAGGGGGTACGCCCACCACAGCAGGTCCACCGGGCCGGCCCCCGCGGCGGCCATCCGGGCCCGGCCGGCGGTGGGGCAGGCGCCGCCGCCCCATGCGCCCTCCCGGCCGGGCCCGTTGGGCTCCTCGTAGCCGTTGCCCGCCTCGGGGCCGCCCGTGCGCCCGCCCCACCCCTTGTCGCCGAGCGCACCGGTGACCGGCATCAGATCGACGGCGGGGGCGCCCACCGCCTCGCCGGGGGTGGGTCCGAAGAGCCGGTGGGCGCCGCTGCTCCAGTGGGAGATCCGGCCGTCCGCGCCCACCACCACGACCGCCAGCGGAATCCGTGCGGGCACCGCGTCCCGGGGCACGGGCGCCGCGAGGGTCAGGTCGTCGCCGTTCGACGGGCCACGCTCCATGGGTGGTTGCTCCTTCGTACACCGGCCGTGCACCACCCCCACCACGGTACGACCGCCGCACAGTACGGCGGGCGGCATTCCCCGAACAGGGAGTGCCGCCCGCGCACCGTCCGCCGCAGCCGTCGCCCGGAGCTCAGTCCTCGTGCCCCAGTTGGAGATCGCGCTCCGTGCGGCCGCCGCCCGCCATCCGCAGGACGGTGGCCACCGGCGGGTATCCGGCGGCGATGACGGTGTACTCCCCGGCCGACAGGTCCACGAAGCGGAACAGCCCGTCGGCCCCGGTGGTCGCGGTGTCGACGACATTGCCCCCGGCGTCCAGGAGGGTGACCCGGGCGTCCTCGACCGGGCGGCCGCCGCCGGCCCGTACGGTCCCGCGCAGCACCGCGCCGCCGGCCAGCTCGATGTCCTGGCGGGTCTCCCGCGACGCCTGCACGGTCACCGGCAGGGCGGCGGGGCGGAACGCGGGCGCGCTGGAGGCGAGGGTGTACTCGCCGGCCACCAACTCCCCGATGACGTAGCCGCCTTCGCGTCCGCTGCGGGTGGTGGCGACGACCTCGCCGCGGACATCGGTGAGGGTGACCATGGCATCGCGCACGGGCGTGCCGTCGGCGGTGGTGACGGTGCCCGCGAGGCGCCCCGCGCCGCCGAGCACGACGTCCAGCTCGACCGGCCGCTCGCCGACGGTGACGCTGACGGCCTGCGGCTGGTGCCCGCCGGCCGCCGCGATCAGCACATACGAGCCGGCTCCCGGCGTGCTCAGGGCGTAGCGCCCGTCGTCACCGGTGGCGCCGCGGCCGACCTGGCGGCCGGCGACGTCGATGAGGGTCAGCGCGGCGCGCGGCACGATGCTGCCGTCGTGGTGCTGGACGGTGCCGCACACCGGGACGCCGGCCGTGACGGGAGGCGCTCCGGCGGCGCCGTAGCCGTGTGTGCGCGGATACGTCGCCCTGCTGTCACAGGAGTGGGGGGCACTCGCGTCGGTCGTCGAGCGGGCCGGGGGCACGGCGGCGGGGTCGATCGGATCGCCGTACGGGGCCGACGGGGTCGCGGAGGTCTGCGGGGCAGGAGAGGCGTGGGACACCAGGGGTTTCTCTTTCAGGAAGAGGGCGAGCACGAGGCCCAGGACGAGCACCGGCACGAGGTAGAAGAAGATCCCCGGCATGGCGTGCGCATACGCGGCGATATAGCCGTCGCGCAGCGGGGCGGGCAGGGCGCGCACCAGTTGCGGGGTGATCGACTCCGGGTCGGGCAGCCGCGCCGGCCTGGGCAGCCGCTCGCCGAGCCCGCGGGCCAGCCGGTCGGCGAAGAGGGTGCCGAAGACGGCCGCTCCGACGCTGCCACCGATCTGCCGGAAGTAGTTGTTGGCGCTGGTCGCGGTGCCCAGATCGGCGGCGCGTACGGAGTTCTGCACGGCGAGCACCAGCACCGGCAGCACGAGGCCGATGCCGACGCCGAGGATGCCCATCCAGAGGCTGTAGACCTCGCGCGGGGTGTCCTGCTGCAACCGCGACAGCAGCCACATCCCCACGGCGGCCGCCGCGCAGCCCAGGACGGGATAGGTCCGGTAGTGCCCGGTCCGGCTGATCAACTGGCCGGAGACGAGGGAGGCGAGGACGATGCCGCCCATCATGGGCAGCATCAGCAGCCCGGACTCGGTGGCGGTGGCCCCGTCGACCATCTGCAGGAAGGTCGGCAGGTAGCTGGCGGCGCCGAAGAGCGCGACACCGACGACGGCGCCGATCAGACCGGTGAGGTTGAAGACCGAGTCGCGGAACAGCCGCAGCGGGATCAGCGGTTCGGCGGCGATGTGCTCGACGGCGAGGAACAGCACGGCGCAGCCGAGCGCACCGGCGCCGAGCCCGAGGACGACCCGCGAGGTCCAGGCGTACTCGGTGCCGCCCCAACTGGTCAGCAGGACCAGGCAGGTGGAGAACGCGGCGAGCAGCAGGGCGCCGGCGATGTCCAGCCGGGCGCGGCGCGCCGGCCGGGGCAGCTTCAGGACGAGGGCGATGACCAGGAACGTCAGCACGCCGAACGGGACGTTGAGGTAGAAGCACCAGCGCCAGGAGGCGTGGTCGGTGCAGAAGCCGCCGATCAGCGGTCCGGCCACGGAGGCGATCCCGAAGGCGGCACCGATCAGGCCCATGTAGCGGCCGCGGGCCCGTGGCGGTACGACATCGGCGATGATCGCCTGCACGCCGATCATGAGCCCGCCCCCGCCGACGCCTTGGACGGCGCGGAAGGCGACCAGTTCGTCCATCGTCCGCGACCAGCCGGTCAGCGCCGAGCCGGCGGTGAAGACCAGGATGGCGAAGAGGAAGACGGGCTTGCGGCCGAAGAGATCGCCGAGCTTTCCGTAGAGGGGCAGTCCGATGGTCGAGGCGAGGAGGTAGGACGTCACCGCCCAGGACATCTCGCCCAGGCCGTGCAGCTCACCGACGATCTTGGGGAGCGCGGTCGCGACGATGGTCTGGTCGAGGGCCGCGAGCAGCAGCGTCAGCATCAGGCCGAGGACGACCAGGCGGAGGCGGCGGGGGCCGAGCGGCGCCGGTGCGCCGGGGGCGGGGTCCCGGGGTACGCCGGGGGCGGGACCGGGCAAAGTGCCGTACGCGGCCGGGGCCACGGCCCCGGCCGGGCCCGTGGCCGCACCGGCGGCGGGCGGGCCGGTCCGCCCGGCCCGCCCGCCCCGCTCGCTCAGGGTGGTCCCGCCCACGTGCTGCTCCCCTCGTCACGCCTGTTGCCGCCCAATTTCTCGCATTGGGCGACAACACCGATCAACCGCGGCGAAAGGGCGCGTGATGGGCGGGAAGGGACGTCAAGTGCGGTGCCCGGAGCGCCTCTTGGGCTCCCATCAGGGCTTTCCGTACGGAAGCGTTCCGGTGGGCCCAACGCCTCGGCCCACCGGAAACCACCCGAACCGGTGAGTGTGAGGGCAAGCGCTCAGGGTGACGGGTGGGACAGGCCGATCACTTCGCGACGTGGGCGGCGAGCTTGTCGAGGATGCTGTCGTAGATCCGGCCCAGACCCTTGGGCGCGAAGGTCCGCTCGAAGAAGCCGCCGATGCCGCCGGCGCCCTGCCAGGTGGTGGTCACGACGACCTTGGCGCGCTTCTCGCCGGCCGGGGTGACGACCCAGGTGGTCACCATCGAGGAGTTGCGGTCCTTCTCCACGAGCTGGCCCTCGGTCGGCTCGTCGACGTCCAGCAGGCAGTCGCGCACCCGCTTGCTCGTGGCCTGGAGCTTCCAGTGGACGAGGGTGCCCTTGCCGTCGCCGCCCTCCCGGACCTCGTACTCGCTGAAGTGCTCGGGCAGCAGCTGCGGACGCGTGCCGGAGTAGTCGGCGAGCGCGTCGAACACGTCCTCCGGGTCCGCCGCGATCTCGCGCTGCGTGATGGCTTCGACCTGCCCCATGTGTGTGGTCCTCCAGTACTCGGCTGCCGGTCCTGCGATGCGCCGCCAAGCCAACCACCCCGGGGCGGCGCACCCAAATTCAGGGCCGCCGAGCCTCAAGGGAACATGTGTTCTATTATGGCGCAGGGGGGCTCTGCTGGTTCCTGAAGGAGGCCCGATGCGCTGGGACAACCTCGGCGACGGCCCGTCCGCGCTGTTCGGTGCGGACGTCGTCAGCCGGACGGTCGACACCCCCGAATTCCGCGGGATCACCTTTCACGAAGTGCGCGCCCGCTCGATCGTGAACCGGGTGCCGGGCGCCTCCCGGATGCCGTTCGAATGGACCGTGAACCCGTACCGCGGCTGCAGTCACGCCTGTGTGTACTGCTTCGCGCGCAAGACGCACGGCTACCTCGACCTGGACACCGGGCAGGACTTCGACTCGCAGATCGTGGTGAAGGTCAACGCTCCCGAACTGCTGCGCAGGGAGCTGGCCGGGCGGCGCTGGCGCGGTGACCACATCGCCATGGGCACGAACGTCGACTGCTATCAGCGCGCCGAGGGCCGCTACCGCCTGATGCCCGGCATCATCACGGCGCTGCGCGACTACGCCAACCCCTTCTCGATCCTCACCAAGGGCACGCTCGTCCTGCGGGACCTGGCGCTGCTGCAGCAGGCCGCCGAGGTCACCGATGTCGGCATCTCCGTCTCCGTCGGCTTCCTGGACCGCGAGCTGTGGCGCACGGTCGAGCCCGGCACCCCGGCGCCGGAGCGCCGGCTGGACGTGGTGCGCACGCTCACCGCGCACGGCATACCCTGCGGTGTGCTGATGGCGCCGGTGATCCCCTTCCTCGGGGACGCGCCGGACCAGCTGCGGGCCACGGTGCGCGCCATCGCCGAGGCCGGCGCCGGCTCCGTCACCCCGCTCGTGCTGCATCTGCGGCCCGGTGCCCGGGAGTGGTTCCTGGCATGGCTGGAGCGCCACCACCCGCATCTGGTGGGGCGCTACCGGACGATGTACGGCGACGGCGCCTACGCTCCCACGTGGTACCAGCGCCAGATCACCCGTCAGGTCCACGAGTTCGCCGCGGAGTACGGCATCGGCCCCTCCCGGCCCGGCGCGGCCCGCAGGCTCCCGCCGGCGGACCCCGCCCCCGGCCCGGCCGGCGCGCCCGCGGATGACCGGCCCGGATCCCCCCCGGAACCCACCCAGCTGACCCTGATGTGACCGGCGGGCCGGCCCCCGCTCGCCGGCCCCGGCCCGCCGGCCCCGGGAAATCAGGAGGAGCCATCCTCCCGGGGCCCCTACCCTCTGCGGCATGCAGGGACCTGAGGAACGCAGCCGGGCGCAGCCGCCGCGCCCCGTACGGGTACGGGAGATGGCCGAGGCCGACGTGGACGCGGTCTCGGCGGTGCGGGTCCGCGGCTGGCAGTCGGCGTACCGCGGGCTGATGCCGCAGGCGTATCTGGACGCGATGAGCGTGGCGGCGGACGCGGAGCGGCGGCGGGCGTGGTTCGGACGCCGGCCGCCCGAGGTGTCGGAACTGGTGGCCGAGCGGGACGGCGCGGTCGTCGGCTGGGCGAGCGTCGGACCGGCCAGGGACCCCGATCTCGCCCCGGGGCCCGCACAGTTGCCCGCGCCGCTGCCGACCGCCGGTGAGCTGCTCGCCCTCTATGTGGCGCCCGAGTTGATCGGCACGGGTGTCGGGCGCGCGCTGATGGCCGCCGGTACCGCCCGGGCGCGGGCGAGCGGCTACCGTGCGCTGTATCTGTGGGTGGTGCGCGGCAACGCCCGCGCCCGGCGGTTCTACGAGCGGGCGGGTTTTGTGCCGGACGGGGCACAGGAGGCGTACGAGGTGGGCGGCCGCAGCGTCCCGGAGGTGCGCTACCGGCGCCCGCTGACACCCGAACCGGGCGGGCCGCCGCCGGTCCCCTCGCCCCGCTCCGCACCCTGAGCCGGGCCGCCGTCTCCGGCGTCGTCCCCCGCCCCGGGGCCACCGGCCTGCGCCGGCACGTCCTCGTGCACCCCCAGCCGTGCCAGTGACGCCGCCGCCGCGGCCGCGAGCCGGGGATGGGCGACGGCCGCGGTGAGCGCGGGGACCGCCCGCCGGTCGCCCAGCGCACCCAGGCCCTCGACGCAGGCGAGCGCCACCCGCCAGTAGGGGTTGTGCGGGGTCAGCAGGCGCTCCAGGGTCGCGATCAGCGCGGGCACGGACTGCGGCGCGCGGAGCTCGGCCAGCAGCCGGACCGGGTGCAGGGCGTAGGCGGTGCGCAGCGGGTTGGTGGCGAGTGCGGCGGCGGCGCGGGCGGTGCGGGGGTCGCCGAGGCGGCCCAGGGCGTGGGCGGCGGTGGCGCAGCGCACCGGGTCGCGGTAGTTCAGCAGCAGCACGAGCGTCTCGAAGGCCCGCTTGTCGCCGGCGCAGCCGAGGACGAAGGCGGCGATCTCCCTGGCCCACAGCGGACGTTCGACGGCGACCAGCATCCGGGCGAGCTCCTCCCGCCCGGCGGGGGTGTTCTTGCGGGCCAGCCCCAGCAACCGTTCGTAGGCGACCAGATCCTGTGGGGAGCGGAGTTCGGTCCGCACCCGGTCCGTCAACTCGTGGAATTCCTCTTCCATTTGCCGATCCCCTCCCGCCGGGCCGCCCCGGTTCCCGCGACGTGGCCTGCACCACAGCCTAATGACCCTCGCTACCCCTGGCGCTCTGGTTACTCACCGGTTAACCTGCTGGAACGAGCAGCACCACTGCTCGGGCGGCCTGGTGACGCAGCCGCCACAGAGTGAAGTCGGTTCGGCACCGCACAGCACGACATCAGTACGGAGCACACGGCACGGCCCCGGGACAGGGCCCGCCGCGGCTCCCGCACCGCAGGCGTTCCTGCGGCGCTGCGGCTCCCGCGGTTCACCGCCGCGTTTACGCCGCCGCGTACGACAGGCCCCGCGCCCTGCGGACACCCTCAGTCGTCACTTCTCCCCTGTTTTCAGGGGAACACCCTCAGGAGTCTCGCGATGGGCCCTCAGTCCACCCCTGATCTCTCAACTGAAGCCTCCCCCCTGTCCCTTTCCACCGTGGCCGTCGTCGGCCTGGGCACCATGGGTACCGGTATCGCCGAGGTGCTGACCCGGGCCGGCCGCGAGGTCATCGGCATCGACACCGACGAGGCCGCGGCCCGGCACGCCGTCACGGCCCTCGAAACCGCCACCGCCCGCGCGGTGCGGCGCGAGCGGATCACCGAGCGGGAGCGGCAGGACATCCTGGCCCGGTTCCGCACCTTCACCGACCTGCAGGCCGCCGCGGACGCCGACCTCGTCATCGAGGTCGTGCCCGAGGACTACGAGCTCAAGCGGCAGGTGTTCGCGGGGCTCGACGCCGTGGTCCGCCCGGACACCATCCTCGCCACCGGCACCAACGCCCTGTCCGTGACCCGGCTGGCCGCCGATTCGCAGCGCCCCGAGCGGGTGCTCGGTGTGCACTTCTTCAACCCCGCGCCGGCCATGAAGCTGGTCGAGGTGGTCTCGTCCGTGCTCACCGCGCCGACCGCGGTCGCGGCCGTCACGGAGCTGGCCCACGCCCTGGGCAAGGACCCGATCGCGGTGGGTGACCGCCCCGGCTTCGTCGCGGACGGCCTGCTGTTCGGCTACCTGAACCAGGCCGCGGCGATGTACGAGTCCAAGTACGCCACCCGTGAGGACATCGACGCCGCGATGCGGCTCGGCTGCGGCCTGCCCATGGGCCCGCTGGCGCTGCTCGACCTCATCGGCGTCGACACCGCGCGGACGGTCCTGGAGGCGATGTACGCCGAGTCCCAGGACCGGCTGCACGCCCCCGCGCCGATCCTGGGCCAGCTCGCCGAGGCGGGGCTGACCGGCCGCAAGGCGGGCCGCGGCTTCTACACGTACGACGCGCCGGGCAGCGCCACGGTCGTGCCGGACGCGGAGAGCCCGGCGGACGCCGACGAGCTCGCCGGCGGGCGGACCGTCACCGGCGTCGGCGTGGCGGGCTCCGGGACGATGGCCAGCGGTATCGCGGAGGTCTTCGCCAAGGCGGGCTACAAGGTCGTGCTGGCCGCCCGCAGCCTGGAGAAGGCCGAGAAGGCCAAGGCCCGGATCGCGAAGTCGCTGGGCCGCTCGGTGGACAAGGGCCGGATGAGCGCCGAGGCCCGGGACACCGCGCTGGCCGCGATCACCCCGGCCGGGTCGCTGGACGCGTTCGCGGACGTGGATCTCGCGGTCGAGGCGGTGGCCGAGGACCTGGCGGTCAAGCAGGAGCTGTTCACGACCCTGGACAAGGTCTGCAAGCCGGGCGCGGTGCTGGCCACCACCACCTCGTCGCTGCCGGTCGTGGCCTGCGCCCGCGCCACCTCGCGCCCCGAGGACGTCATCGGGATGCACTTCTTCAACCCGGCGCCCGCCATGAAGCTGGTCGAGGTGGTCCGTACGGTCCTGACGGCCGACGACGTCCACGCCACCGTGCGGGCGGTCTGCGCCCAGGTCCGCAAGCACCCCGTGGACTGCGGCGACCGGGCCGGCTTCATCGTGAACGCGCTGCTGTTCCCGTACCTGAACAACGCGATCAAGATGGTCGAGGAGCACTACGCGTCCCTGGACGACATCGACGCCGCCATGAAGCTCGGCGGCGGCTACCCGATGGGCCCGTTCGAACTCCTCGACGTGGTCGGCCTGGACGTGTCGCTGGCCATCGAGAAGGTGCTGCACGCGGAGTTCCGCGACCCCGGGCTGGCCCCGGCGCCGCTGCTGGAGCACCTCGTCGCCGCGGGCTGCCTCGGCCGCAAGACCGGCCGCGGCTTCCGTGAGTACGCCCGGCGCTGACGCGTGGCGGCACCCCGGCCCGGCCGGGGGAGGGTGGGGTGGACTGCTGGAACCCGACGGCGGTCCACCCCCGCTCACGGGGACGAGGGCTGCACCTCATGCCGCAGGTCGCGTAAATATGCAGTACCGTCCCCACATGTCCCAGCCCGCTCGCACGCAACCCTCCGACACCTCCGACACCGTCACTCCCGGCACCCGCCGGGCGGCCGCGCAACGGCTCAAAATGCGCCGCGAATTGTCGGCGGCGGCGATGGAACTGTTCGCGACCAAGGGCTACGAGGCGACGACGGTCGACGAGATCGCGGCCGCGGCGGGCGTCGCCCGGCGGACGTTCTTCCGCCACTTCCGCTCCAAGGAAGAGGCGATCTTCCCCGACCACGACGACACCCTCGTCCGCGCGGAGGCCGTCCTGGACGCCGCTCCGCCGCACGAGAACCCGCTGGACACGGTCTGCCGCGGGATCAAGGAGGTCATGCGGATGTACGCGGCCTCCCCGGCCGTGTCGGTGGCCCGCTACCGCCTGACCCGTGAGGTCCCCACCCTGCGGGAGGCCGAGATCGCCTCGGTGGCCCGCTACGAGCGGCTGTTCACCCGCTATCTCCTGGGCCACTTCGACGAGGGGGCGCACCGCGAGGGCGACGACGATCCGCTGCTCGCCGAGGTCGCGGCGTCCGCCGTGGTCACCGCGCACAACCATGTGCTGCGGCGCTGGCTGCGGGCCGACGCCCAGGGCGATGTCGAGGCGCAGCTCGACCACGCCTTCGAGATCGTCCGGGAGACCTTCGGCGCCGGCATCGGCGCGGGCCGCACCGGCAGCGGGGAGAACCCCCCGGCGGCCGTCTCGCGGGAGGGCGAGGTGCTGGTCGCGGTGGCCCGCACGGACGCCCCGCTGGACGAGGTCATGCGCACCATCCGCAAGGCCATCAAGGAACGCAAGTAACGGCCCTCCGTCCGAAAGCGGAGACGAGCGCGGCCCGGCGCCCTTGGGCGGACCGGGCCGCGACACGGATGGCGTAACGCCGTCCCTGCGCACGCTGCGCGCATACACCCTTTCTCTGGGTCATCTCCAGGCCTCCCATCGGCCCTCTTTTGCTCATGCGTGCCGCCCGGATGACATCTGAGAGAAATTCTTGGCACTCAGTGTCTTGTCGCCTGGCACGCGGTGTCATACGTTGAAGGTGTCCGGGCGGCCGGCGTGCTGAGAACCAACGTGCGCCGGCTGTCCCACCAGCCGTACGCGGCTGTCCGCCCGGATGCCTGCGTCACAGGCAATTCCCAGCTACCGCTGGGCATCGCGCTCACCAGCGCTGCCAGGCTTCGCGGCCGACGGCTCTGCGACCCCCGCAGAGGCGACGGAAGCGGCGCCGCCCCGGCCGAACCGACGGCACCACCTCTGCACCACCCCCGACGTTCCCCAAGCCGTTTCCCTCAACGGTTCCCCGAGCCCGCCGTTCCGGTCGGGCCGGGGAGGCCCCAACCGCCGGAGGCACCCCCGTGAACGAAATCCTGGACGCAATCCTTGCGCCTGACACCACCAGCGCCGACTTCGCCGGCCTGACCATCCCCGAGTCCTACCGCGCGGTGACCGTGCACAAGGACGAGGCCGAGATGTTCGCCGGTCTGGAGAGCAAGGAGAAGGACCCCCGCAAGTCGCTGCACGTCGAGGACGTGCCGGTGCCCGAGCTGGGACCGGGCGAGGCGCTGGTGGCCGTGATGGCCTCCTCCGTGAACTACAACTCCGTGTGGACCTCGATCTTCGAGCCGATGTCGACGTTCGGGTTCCTGGAGCGCTACGGCAAGCTCTCCCCCCTCGCCAAGCGCCACGACCTCCCCTACCACGTGATCGGCTCCGACCTGGCCGGCGTGGTCCTGCGCACCGGGCCCGGTGTCAACTCCTGGGGCCCCGGCGACGAGGTCGTCGCGCACTGCCTGTCCGTCGAGCTGGAGTCCTCCGACGGCCACAACGACACGATGCTCGACCCCGAGCAGCGGATCTGGGGCTTCGAGACCAACTTCGGCGGCCTGGCCGAGATCGCGCTGGTCAAGTCCAACCAGCTGATGCCCAAGCCCCAGCACCTGAGCTGGGAGGAGGCGGCGGCACCCGGCCTGGTCAACTCCACCGCCTACCGCCAGCTCGTCTCGCGCAACGGCGCGGCGATGAAGCAGGGCGACAACGTCCTGATCTGGGGCGCCAGCGGCGGACTCGGCAGCTACGCCACCCAGTTCGCGCTGGCCGGCGGCGCCAACCCGATCTGCGTGGTCTCCTCCGACCAGAAGGCGGAGATCTGCCGGAAGATGGGCGCCGAGGCGATCATCGACCGCAACGCCGAGGGCTACAAGTTCTGGAAGGACGAGCGCACCCAGGACCCGAAGGAGTGGAAGCGCTTCGGCAAGCGCATCCGCGAATTCACCGGCGGCGAGGACATCGACATCGTCTTCGAGCACCCGGGCCGCGAGACCTTCGGCGCGAGCGTCTACGTCACCCGCAAGGGCGGCACCATCACCACCTGCGCCTCGACCTCGGGCTACATGCACGAGTACGACAACCGCTACCTGTGGATGTCGCTGAAGCGGATCATCGGCTCGCACTTCGCCAACTACCGCGAGGCGTGGGAGGCCAACCGCCTGATCGCCAAGGGCAAGATCCACCCGACGCTGTCGAAGACGTACACCCTCGAGGAGACCGGACAGGCGGCGTACGACGTGCACCGCAACCTCCACCAGGGCAAGGTCGGCGTGCTGGCACTGGCCCCCGAGGAGGGAATGGGCGTGCGCGACGAAGAAATGCGCGCCGAGCACCTCGACGCCATCAACCGCTTCCGGAACGTCTGAGGCAACTCGGACTCCGGACCAGGAAGATTCGGGCCTGATATGACTGAGCGTCAGAAGGATCGTCCGTGGCTGATGCGGACGTACGCCGGCCACTCCACCGCCGAGGCGTCCAACGAGCTGTACCGTCGCAACCTCGCCAAGGGCCAGACCGGCCTGTCGGTCGCGTTCGACCTCCCGACGCAGACCGGTTACGACCCCGACCACATCCTCGCCCGCGGCGAGGTCGGCCGGGTCGGGGTCCCGGTGTCCCACCTCGGCGACATGCGACGGCTGTTCCAGGACATACCCCTGGACCAGATGAACACCTCGATGACCATCAACGCGACGGCCATGTGGCTGCTGGCGCTGTACGAGGTGGTCGCCGAGGAGCAGGGCGCCGACATCTCCAAGCTGTCGGGGACGACGCAGAACGACATCGTCAAGGAGTACCTCTCGCGCGGGACGCACGTCTTCCCGCCGGGACCCTCGCTGCGGCTGACCACCGACATGATCACGTACACGGTGGCGCACATCCCCAAGTGGAACCCGATCAACATCTGCAGCTACCACCTGCAGGAGGCGGGGGCCACTCCGGTCCAGGAGATCGCCTACGCCATGTCCACCGCCATCGCGGTGCTGGACGCGGTACGGGACTCCGGGCAGGTGCCGCCGGAGAAGTTCGGTGATGTCGTGGCCCGCATCTCGTTCTTCGTGAACGCCGGCGTCCGCTTCGTCGAGGAGATGTGCAAGATGCGCGCCTTCGGCCGCATCTGGGACAAGATCACCCGCGAGCGCTACGGCATCCAGAACGAGAAGCAGCGCCGCTTCCGCTACGGCGTCCAGGTCAACTCGCTCGGCCTGACCGAGGCGCAGCCGGAGAACAACGTCCAGCGGATCGTCCTGGAGATGCTGGCCGTCACGCTCTCCAAGGACGCCCGCGCCCGCGCCGTGCAGCTCCCCGCCTGGAACGAGGCGCTGGGGCTTCCGCGGCCCTGGGACCAGCAGTGGTCGCTGCGCATCCAGCAGGTCCTCGCCCACGAGAGCGATCTGCTGGAGTACGAGGACATCTTCGCCGGCTCGCACGTCATCGAGGCGAAGGTGGACGCGCTGGTCACCGACTGCCTCGCCGAGATCGAGCGGATCCAGGAGATGGGCGGCGCGATGGCCGCGGTGGAGTCCGGCTACCTCAAGTCGCAGCTGGTCACCGCGCACGCCGAGCGGCGGGCCCGGATCGAGGCCGGCGAGGAGAAGATCGTCGGCGTCAACTGCTTCGAGGGCACCGAGCCCAACCCGCTCACCGCCGACCTCGACACCGCGATCATGACCGTCGACCCGGCCAACGAGGCGCGGGTGGTGCAGGCCCTGCACGAGTGGCGGGACAACCGCGACGAGGTCCGGGCGCAGGACGCGCTGTCGGCGCTGAAGAAGACCGCGGCCGGTGACGGCAACCTCTTCGCGGCCACCCTGGAGTGCGCACGCGCCGGCGTGACGACCGGCGAGTGGGCCTGGGCGCTGCGGGACGTCTTCGGCGAGTTCCGGGCCCCCACGGGCGTCTCCAGCGCTCCCCTGGCGGTCGCCGCCGAGGAGGGCAGCCCGCTCGCAGCGGTCCGCGAGAAGGTCGCCAAGACCGCGGCCGAACTCGGCAGCGGAAAGCTGCGCCTGCTGGTCGGCAAGCCCGGCCTGGACGGCCACAGCAACGGTGCCGAGCAGATCGCCGTACGGGCCAGGGACGCCGGCTTCGAGGTGATCTACCAGGGCATCCGGCTGACCCCGGAGCAGATCGTCTCGGCCGCGGTCGCCGAGGACGTGCACTGCGTGGGCCTGTCGATCCTGTCCGGCTCGCACGCCGAGCTGGTCCCGGACGTCCTGGCCCGTCTGCGGCGCACCGGCGTCGACACCACTCCCGGGCCGGGCGGGCCTCCCATACCGGTCATCGTCGGCGGCATCATTCCCTCCGCCGATGCGGCGGCGCTCAGGGAAGCCGGAGTGGCGGCCGTGTTCACCCCCAAGGACTTCGGTATTACGGAGATCATCGGCCGTATCGTCGACGAGATCCGGAAAGCGAACCAGCTCGACCCCCTGGAGGTCCCCGCATGACCCAGGCCGCACCCCCGGTGTCCCGGCTGCGCCCGCGCCGCTCCTGTCTCGCGGTCCCGGGCAGCAACCCGCGCTTCCTGGAGAAGGCCCAGGGCCTCCCGGCCGACCAGGTCTTCCTGGACCTGGAGGACGCCTGCGCGCCGCTCGCCAAGGAGGGCGCCCGCCACCACATCGTCGAGGCGCTGAACGAGGGCGATTGGACGGGCAAGACCCGGGTCGTACGGGTCAACGACTGGACGACGCACTGGACGTACCGGGACGTCATCACGGTCGTCGAGGGCGCGGGGCAGAACCTCGACTGCATCATGCTGCCGAAGGTCCAGGACGCCCAGCAGATCGTGGCGCTGGACCTGCTGCTGACGCAGATCGAGAAGACCATGGGCTTCGAGGCCGGCCGGATCGGCATCGAGGCCCAGATCGAGAACGCCAAGGGCCTGGTGAACGTCGACGCGATCGCCGGCGCCTCGCCGCGCCTGGAGACCATCATCTTCGGCCCGGCCGACTTCATGGCCTCCATCAACATGAAGTCCCTGGTGGTCGGCGAGCAGCCGCCCGGCTATGGGGCGGATGCCTATCACTACATTCTGATGCGCATTCTGATGGCAGCACGTACCTACGATCTGCAGGCTATCGACGGCCCGTACCTTCAGATCAAGAATGTTGACGGCTATCGCGAGGTCGCCGGCCGCGCCGCCGCCCTCGGCTTCGACGGCAAGTGGGTGCTGCACCCGGGTCAGGTCGAGGCCGCCAACGAGGTGTTCTCCCCTTCCCAGGAGGACTACGACCACGCCGAGCTGATCCTGGACGCCTACGAGTACCACACCTCGGAGGCGGGCGGGGCCAAGGGCTCCGCGATGCTCGGCGACGAGATGATCGACGAGGCGAGCCGGAAGATGGCGCTGGTCATCGCCGGCAAGGGCCGGGCCGCCGGCATGACCCGCAGTTCCAAGTTCGAGGCCCCGGAGGCATAAGCACCATGCAGTTCGGCCGTACCTACGAAGAGTTCACCGTCGGCGATGTGTACAAGCACTGGCCCGGGAAGACCGTCACCGAATACGACGACCACCTCTTCTGCCTGCTCACGATGAACCACCACCCGCTGCACATGGACAGCAACTACGCGGAGCGGACCACCGATTTCGGCAAGAACGTCGTCGTCGGCAACTACATCTACTCGCTGCTGCTGGGCATGTCGGTGCCCGACGTCTCCGGAAAGGCCATCGCCAACCTGGAGATCGAGTCGCTGAAGCACGTGGCGCCCACCTTCCACGGCGACACGATCTACGGCGAGACGACCGTGCTCGACAAGACGCCCTCCCGCTCCAAGACGGACCGCGGCATCGTGCACGTGGAGACCAAGGGCTACAAGCAGGACGGCACCCTGGTCTGCGTCTTCCGGCGCAAGGTCATGGTCCCCACGGCCACCTACATCAAGGAGCGCGGCGGCGAGCAGCCCGGCCGCCCGGAGCTGCAGGCCCCGCCGGCCAAGAAGGAGAAGTAGCCATGACCCGTCTCGCGCAGACCGAGGGCCTGACCGACATCCAGCAGGAAATCCTCTCCACCGTCCGCGACTTCGTGGACAAGGAGATCATTCCGGTCGCCACGGAACTGGAGCACCGCGACGAGTACCCGTCGCAGATCGTCGAGGGCCTGAAGGAACTCGGCGTGTTCGGCCTGATGATTCCCGAGGAGTACGGCGGGCTGGGCGAGTCCCTGCTCACCTACGCGCTGACCGTCGAGGAGATCGCCCGCGGCTGGATGAGCGTCTCGGGCATCATCAACACCCACTTCATCGTGGCGTACATGCTCAAGCAGCACGGCACGCAGGAGCAGAAGGACTACTTCCTGCCGAAGATGGCGGCCGGCGAGATCCGGGGCGCCTTCTCGATGTCGGAGCCGGCGCTGGGCTCGGACGTTTCGGCCATTTCCTCCAAGGGCGTCCGCGACGGCGACGATTACGTCCTCAACGGCCAGAAGATGTGGCTCACCAACGGTGGTTCGTCCACGCTCGTCGCGGTGCTGTGCCGCACGGACGAGGGCCACCCGGAGGGCACCGCGCCGCACAAGTCGATGACGACCTTCCTCGTGGAGAAGGAGGCCGGCTTCGGCGAGGTGCGCCCCGGGCTGACCATTCCGGGCAAGATCGACAAGATGGGCTACAAGGGCGTCGACACCACCGAACTGATCATGGACGGGCTGCGGATCCCGGCCGATCGGGTGCTCGGCGGCGAGACCGGACGTGGCTTCTATCACATGATGGACGGCGTCGAGGTCGGCCGGGTGAATGTGGCCGCCCGCGGCTGCGGCGTCGCCCAGCGCGCCTTCGAACTGGGTGTTTCGTACGCGCAGCAGCGACACACCTTCGGCAAGCCGATCGCCCAGCACCAGGCCATCCAGTTCAAACTGGCGGAAATGGCGACAAAGGTCGAAGCGGCGCATGCGATGATGGTTAATGCCGCTCGCAAAAAGGACTCGGGCCAGCGAAACGACCTCGAGGCGGGCATGGCGAAGTACCTGGCCTCCGAGTACTGCAAGGAGGTAGTGGAAGACGCTTTCCGCATCCACGGCGGTTACGGCTTCTCCAAGGAGTACGAGATCGAGCGGCTCTACCGCGAGGCCCCGATGCTCCTGATCGGCGAAGGAACCGCCGAGATCCAGAAAATGATCATTGGGCGACGGCTACTCGAGGAGTACCGGATCCAGGGGTGAACGTCCCGTTTGGGCTGCTTTGGCCTAGACGAAGATCACACCCCGTCATCGTTCTTCGGCCACGGATTGGCTCTGGCTCTTGGCCAGTTGCCGCTTGTAACCGATAGCATCCCCGGAAAGCCGCCGTCCCCCGTATCCATACGCGGCATCCTCCGCTACGAAGGTCATCCATGCCCCACAGCCAATCCTCTGCACAACGCGGTAGCGTCCGCCTCGCGCGCGGAGCGTCGCCGTGGCTCCTGCCGACCGTTGCCACGGCAGCGGTCAGCCTCGCCCGGTCCCGCCGGTCCGGACGCTGGGCCGCCGTTGCCGTGCCCACCACCGCTCTGGCGGCGGGCATGCTGTGGTTCTTCCGCGACCCGGAGCGGGAGATCGCTCAGGGCCGTGTCATCTCCCCGGCCGACGGCGTGGTGCAGAGCATCATGCCGTGGAAGGACGGGCGCACCCGCGTCGCGATCTTCATGAGCCCGCTGAACGTCCACGTCAACCGCGCGCCGCTGGCCGGCACGGTGACGTCCGTGGAGCACATCCCCGGCGGGTTCGTCCCGGCGTTCAACAAGGAGAGCGAGAACAACGAGCGGGTGGTCTGGCACTTCGACACCGAGCTCGGCGACATCGAGATGGTGCAGATCGCCGGCGCGGTGGCCCGCCGCATCGTCCCCTACGTGCCCCAGGGCACCAAGGTCGAGCAGGGCGAGCGGATCGGGCTGATCCGCTTCGGCTCGCGCGTCGACGTCTACCTCCCGGAAGGCGTCGAGGCCGCGGTCGAGGTCGGCCAGGCCACCACCGCGGGGGTGACACGCCTTGACCGTGATTGATCCCGAGACACAGGCGGGCTGGGCGCCCGAGACCGACGAGGACGAGGACGACATGCCGCTGTCCACGCGGCTGTCAATAGCGGACACCCTCACCCTCGGCAACGCGATCTGCGGCTTCATGGCCGTGTACTTCACCACCACCGGGGTCCTCATCCCGCATCTGACGGGCACCGACGACGGCGGTATGGCCCGGCACAGTGCGGCGATGGCCGTGATCCTGATGCTGCTCGCGTCGGTCTTCGACCTCTTCGACGGGCTGGTGGCGCGCAAGCTGCGGGCCTCGGCGATGGGGGCCGAGCTCGACAACCTCTCCGACCTGATCAGCTTCGGCCTGGCGCCCGCGTACTTCGTCGTGACCTGGGGCATGGTCGCCCAGGACGCGCACCAGCGGGTGTCGGTGGTGGCCGCGGTCGTGGTGCTGTTGGCGGTGGTGCTCCGGCTTGCGCGGTTCTCCTGCGTCACCCTGCGTGACGGCATCTTCCAGGGCATGCCGAGCCCCTTCGGCGCCCTGACCGTCGTCGCCATCGTGCTGCTGGAGCTGCCGTTCGTGCCGACGCTGCTGGCGATCGTCGGGGTGGCCTGGCTGATGGTGAGCCGGGTCGAGTACCCCAAGCCGCGGGGCCGGCTCGCGGTGGCGATGCTCAGCTGGATCGTGCTCAGCATGGGCATGCTCGCGGCCTGGGCGCTGGACGCCCCCGGCGGCCAGCTGCTGCTGCAGACCGGCTGTGCCCTTCAGGTGGTCATGGGCGCGATGATCCCGCTGTTCGCGACGGCCCGGAGGGTCAACACCTTCCGCGACAACCGCCGTGAGTCGCGGGCCGAGTCCCGCGCCGCACAGCTCCCCTAGCAAGAACCACGACGCCGCGGGCCCCGAGCGAATTCCTTCGCCCGGGGCCCGCGGCGTCGTGCGGTGCGTGCGGCCCGCGGGCGGGCCGCACCGCGCCTCAGACCAGGAAGTCCCGCGCCAGCTGCGCCGCCGCCCGCTCCAGCAGCGGGCCCGCCTCCGCCATGCAGCGGGCCGGGTCGGGCTCCAGATCCGTCAGGGCATAGGCCCGCCGGATGCCGGCCGCGGAGAGCGCCTCCTGTGGCAGCTGGAGGCGGCCGCAGACCGCCACCACGTCCAGGCCGGCCGCCCGGGCCGCGGCGGCGACCCCGGCCGGTGCCTTGCCGTGCAGCGTCTGGGTGTCGAGCGAGCCCTCACCGGTGATGACGAAGGTGGCCTTCGCCAGCGCCGGGGCGAAGCCCAGGACGTCGAGCATCACGTCGATGCCCGGCCGGAACGTCGCGTCCAGGCCGACCAGCGCGCCGTAGCCGATCCCGCCCGCGGCGCCCGCGCCCGGCGCCGAGGCGGCCTCCGCGGCCTTCGGGCCCACGGCGCGCCCCAGCACCTCGGCGTAGTGCGCCAGCGCGGCGTCCAGCGCGGCCACGTCCTCCTCGCTCGCGCCCTTCTGCGGGCCGTAGACCGCCGGGGCTCCCTTGGGGCCCGTGAGCGGGTTGTCGACGTCGCTGGCGAGCACGATCTCCGTCGTCGCCAGCCGGGGGTCCAACATCGACAGGTCGGCCGTGGCCAGGTCGCGCAGCGGGCCGCCGCCGGGGGCGACCGGCTCGCCGTCCGCGTCCAGGAACCGGGCGCCCAGCGCCGCGAGCATGCCCGCGCCGCCGTCGGTCGTGGCGCTGCCGCCGACGCCGAAGACGATCGAGGTCGCGCCCGCGTCGAGCGCCGCGCGCAGCAGCTCGCCGGTGCCGTACGTGGTCGCCGTCAGGGGCGCGAAGACGCCCGCCGGGAGGTGCTGGAGCCCGGAGGCCTCCGCCATCTCCACCACTGCCGTACCCTCGGCGCGCAGCGCGAAGGTGGCCGTCACCGGCGCTCCGGTCGGGCCGGTGACCCGTGCCTCGTGGCGGGTGAAGCCGGCCGCGAGCGCCGCCGCGACCGTCCCGTCGCCGCCGTCCGCGACCGGGACGGCCGCGACGTCGAGGCCGGGGACCACGCGCCGGAGACCGGCCGTGACGTGCTCGGCGACCTCGACGGCCGTGAGCGAGCCCTTGAATTTGTCCGCGGCGATCAGCACCTGTGCCGACGGTGTCCTTGCTGCGTCCGCCACCGTGTTTCCCCTTGCTTCCGTACTGGCAGTCGCGCCGCTGTGACCTTATCCGGCGCGGGGCCCGGCGAACAGGGCACTCGAGGCGGCGGTGCTGCCGAGCGCCCCCCGGGTGCACCGCGAAGATCCGCGCGACCGGCACGGCCGCCGGCCCGTTCCGTCTAGGCTCGCGCCGTGACCACCATGGACTACGCCACGTACATCGCCGGCCTGCCCCGCGTGCTCGCGGGCGCGGCCGTCCTCTTCCGCGACGCGGAGGGCCGTCTGCTGCTCGTGGAGCCCAACTACCGCGACACCTGGGTCCTGCCGGGCGGCACGGTCGAATCGGACCAGGGCGAGTCGCCCCGGCAGGCCGCCCGGCGGGAGACCGCGGAGGAGATCGGCCTGGACGTCGAGCCGGGCCCGCTGCTCACCGTCGACTGGGTGCGCGGCAAGGAGCGGCCGCCGCTGGTGTCGTACCTCTACGACGGCGGAGTGCTGGACGCCGCACAGCTGTCCGCGATCCGCGTCCAGGAGGAGGAGCTGCTGTCCTGGCGCATGGTGCACTGGGACGAGGCCCAGACCCTGGTCAACCGCGACCTGGCCCTGCGCATCGGCGCCGCCCTGAAGTCCCTCGCGGACGGCCGCGGCCCGGCGGAACTGGAGGACGGCGTGCCCCCGCACGGGGGCTGACGGTGCGTCGGAGCAGGACGGAAAAATGGTGTGTGGAGCGGGCGTCCGGTTGACAGGCTGAGGGCATGAACCCCTCGCACGATCCCGCCCCCGGCTCCTCCCCCGCACCCACGGCCTCCGGGGCGACGGACCGGATCACCACCCCCGTCACCGCGGACCTCCTGCGCGGCGCGCTCGACCTGGAGCGCACCGAGCACGGGGTGCTGCCGCACCGGCTCCCGGCCCGGGCCCGCGCCCAGTGCGCCGACGGGCAACTCGCGATAGCGGAGTCCCAGCCCTCCGGCGTACGGCTGGTGTTCCGTACCCGGGCCACCGCCATCGAGCTGGACACGCTCCGGACCAAGATGGCCTACCAAGGCGCCCCGCCCCGCCCCGACGGCGTGTACGACCTGCTCGTCGACGGCCTCCTGGCCGGGCGGGGCAGTGTGACCGGCGGCAACACCCTGACGGTGGACATGACCACCGGGGCCGCGGAAACCCGGCCCGGCCCGGTCGGCACCGTCCGGTTCACCGGTCTGCCCGACCGGGTGAAGGACGTCGAGATCTGGCTGCCGTACAACGAGATCACCCAGCTGGTCGCGCTGCGCACGGACGCTCCCGTCGAGGCCGTGGAGCCGGGGAGCCGCAGGGTCTGGCTGCACCACGGCAGTTCGATCAGCCACGGCTCGGACGCCACGAGCCCCTCCACGACCTGGCCCGCCCTGGCCGCCTCCCTCGGCGGCGCGGAACTGATCAACCTCGGTCTGAGCGGCAGTGCCCTGCTCGACGCGTTCACCGCCCGCGCGCTGCGGGACACCCCCGCCGACCTGGTCAGCGTCAAGATCGGCATCAACCTGGTCAACACCGACCTGATGCGGCTGCGGGCCTTCACCCCGGCCGTCCACGGCTTCCTCGACACCATCCGCGAGGGGCACCCGACCACGCCGCTGCTGGTCGTGTCGCCGATCCACTGCCCCATCCACGAGGACACCCCCGGCCCCAGCGCCCCGGACTTCAGCAACCTCGCCGCGGGGAAGCTGCAGTTCCGGGCGGCGGGGGATCCCGCGGAGCGGGCCGCCGGGAAGCTGACGCTGGGTGTCATCCGCGCGGAGCTCGCCCGCATCGTGCGCGAGCGGGCGGCCGAGGACCCGCACCTGCACCACCTCGACGGCCACGAGCTCTACGGCCCGGCGGACTTCGCCGAACTGCCGCTGCCCGACCAGCTCCACCCGGACGCCGCCACCCACCACCGCATCGGCGCACGCTTCGCCGAGCGGGCCTTCGGGCCCGGCGGGCCCTTCGCCGCCGGGGAGGGCTGAGGTGCCCGGTCCGCCTCGCCCGGAAGCCGCCGCCGGCGCGCCCTACTCTGGCGGGATGGACGACATTGCCGCAAAGGTCGCGCAGGTGCCGGGAGTTGTGGGGGTGATGCTCGGGGGCAGCCGGGCGCGGGGCACCCATCGGCCGGACTCCGACTGGGACCTCGGCGTCTACTACCGGGGCACGCCGGATCTGGGGGCGCTGGAGGAGCTGGCCGCCGAGGTGACCGGCGGCCCCGTCGAGGTGTACGGGCCGGGCGCCTGGGGCGCCTGGGTCAACGGCGGGGCCTGGCTCGTCCTGCCCGACGGCAGCCGGGTGGACTGGATCCTGCGGGACGTCGACCGGGTGCGGCGGGTGTGGGCGGACTGCCGCGAGGGCCGCTACGAGATCGGCGTACAGGCCGGGCACCCCCTCGGCTTCTGGTCCCCCGCCTATCCGGGCGAGGCGGCCCTGGGCCGGGTGCTGGCCGACACCGACGGGGAGCTGGCCCGCCTCCGGCAGGAGACCCGCGCCTATCCCGAGGCCCTGCGCACGGCGCTGACCGAGGGCGCGGTGTGGGACGCGGGGTTCTCGGTGGCGATGGCGGGCAAGTCCTGCCGGGCACGGGACGTGCTGCATGCGGCGCTGTGCCTGTCCCGCGCCGTCGGCGGCCTCGTCCAGGCGCTGCACGCCCATCACCGCGTCTGGTGTCTCAACGAGAAGGGCGCGCTCGCGGCGGCCTCGGCGATGCCGGGGACACCGCGTGACTTCGGCGCCCGTGCCACCGCCCTGCTCGGCGGCATCGGGTGCGGGGAAGGGGAGTTGAAGCAGTCGCTGGAGGCCGCGACGGGATTGGTCGACGAGGTGCGCGGCGTCGTCGGGGCCGGGGCGTGATCGTCTGACGTCGCCGGCACCGCGGCACTGCCGTCGCCGCCCCGCACCGCAGCGGACGTCTTAGGGTGGGCGCCATGGCCAGCGCTTCTTCGTCCACGTACCGCGACGACCGTCGCACCGAGCTGCGGGAGTTCCTGCGCAGCCGCCGCGCCCGGGTCTCGCCGGCCGATGTCGGGATGCCGGCGGGCGGCCGGCGGCGCACGCCGGGTCTGCGGCGCGAGGAGGTCGCGGTGCTGGCCGGCGTGGGGGCCTCCTGGTACACGTGGCTGGAGCAGGGGCGGGACATCACGGTGTCCGGCCAGGTGCTCGACGCCATCGCCCGGGTGCTGCTGCTGGACGCCGCGGAGCGCTCCCATCTGTACCGGCTGGCCGGGCTCACCCCGCCGCAGGCGCCCTCCGTGCCGTCGGTGGCGGTCTCGCCCGAGGTGCGGCGGCTGCTGGACGCCTGGTCGCCGAGGCCCGGCTATGTGCGCGACCGGCACTGGAACTTCACGGCCGTCAACGACGCGGCGCGTGTGGTGTTCGGCTACCGCGAGAGCGACCACAACTGCCTGGTCTCCTTCTTCACCAACCCGCGCTACCGGGTGCTGCACCGGGACTGGGAGGAGACCGCGCCCGAGGTCGCCGCCGCGTTCCGGGCCGACGCGGCGCGCTACCCGGACGATCCGGAGTTCGGCCGTATCGCCGCCGAACTGGCCGCCGCCAGCCCGGAGTTCGCGGCGCTGTGGGCGCGTCATGACGTCGCCGAGCACACCAGCGCGGTGAAGGCGGTCGATCACCCCGAGGCCGGGACGATGGTCTTCGACGCCACGCTGCTGCCGCTGCCGCAGCACCCCGGGCACCACCTGATCATGCACAACCCGCGGCCCGGGACCGGCACCCGGCAGCGGCTGGAGACGCTGATGCGGCAGCACAGCCTGGTGGTGGCACACCCAGGATGAGGGGACACTGCCCGCGCCGCTGACATGCCCGCAGGATCGGGGGCATGAACCACAACAGCACGCAGATGAACGCCGTGACCATCCCCGAGTTCGGCGACGCCGAGGTGCTCGGCAGCGCCGCACTGCCGCTCCCCGAGCCCGGACCGGGCCAGGTCGCCATCGACGTGGCGTACGCGGGCGCCAACTTCGCCGAGGTCCTCTACCGGCGCGGGGTGGTCGACGTGCCGCTCCCGTTCGTGCCCGGGATCGAAGTGGCGGGCCGGATCCGGGCCGTGGGCCAGGGAGTCACGCACCTGACCGCCGGGCAGCCGGTGGCGGCCCTGACCATCGTCGACAGCGGCGGCTACGCCGAGGTGGTGGTCACCTCGGCGGACCTGGTCGCGCCGCTGGACGGCCTCGGCATCGGGCTGGGCGTGGCCGCGGCGCTGCCGTCCAACAGCACCACCGCGTTTCTCGTGCTCGACCGGGTGGCCCGCATCGCCCCCGGGGAGAGCGTCCTGGTCCATGCGGCGGCCGGTGGTGTGGGAAGCCAGCTCGGCCAGGTCGCCCGGCTGCTGGGCGCGGGCCGGGTGGTCGGCACCGTCGGCAGCGAAGCCAAGATCGAGACTGCCCGGCAGTTCGGGTACGACGAGGTGATCCTGCGCGATCGGGCCGCCGGGGCCGGTCCGTTCGACATCGTGGTCGACATGGTCGGCGGCCCGGCCCGCCGCGCCGGCCTGGATCTGCTGGCGCCGATGGGGCGTCTGGTGGCGATGGGCAACGCCTCGGGAGCCGAGGACGTGGGTCTCCCGGCCAACGACCTGTGGTTCACCAACAAGACCGTCTCCGGCTTCAACCTGGCCGCCTTCGCCGCGGCCTTTCCCGAGGAGACGGGCCGGGCCCTGCGCCGGGCGGTGGCGGCCGCCGCGGCGGGGGACCTGCGGGTGCGGGTCGAGTCCCTGCCGCTGGGGCGGGCCGCCGAGGCGCACCGCCGCATCGAGTCGGGGACGACCACCGGGAAGCTGGTGCTGGAGGTCGCGGCGTGGTGAACCGGTCCGGCCGGGGGCCCGTTGCCGCCGGGGTCCGGCGGGGCCGCGAGCCCGTTGGGCCGTACCGCCGGTGATCGTCCCCGGCCGGCCTCCGTCACCCGGCCGTCTCCGCGGGGAACAGGGTGTCCGGGGTCCGCTCGAAAGCGAGCAGCCGGCGCTTGCGGTCGAGGCCGCCGCCGTAGCCGGTGAGGCTGCCGTTGGCGCCGACGACGCGATGGCAGGGGACGATGATGCCGACCGGGTTGCGCCCGTTGGCCAGACCGACCGCGCGGGCCGCCGTCGGGACGCCGAGCCGTTCGGCGAGCTGCCCGTACGAGAGGGTCCGGCCGTACGGGATGGTGCACAGCGCCGCCCAGACCCGGCGCTGGAAGGGCGTGCCGCGCAGGGCCAGCGGCAGGTCGAAGGTGGTCGACTCGCCGCGGAAATAGGCCCCGAGCTGGGCGATGGCGGCGGCGAACGGCGGCTCGCCGGGGTCCGCGGGAGCGCCGAAGGTCTCCTGGGGCGGGCGGTGGCGCTGGTCGGTCATGTACAGGCCGGTGAGGGCCTCGCCGGCGGCGACCAGGGTGAGCGGCCCCACCGGGGTGCCGTCCAGGACGGTGTGGGTGCGGGGCGCGTCGGACGCGGGGATGTGCACACTCATGGCTGCGGGCTCAGTTCGTCGGAAGGTGGTTGATGGGGTGGTCGTCGGTCGCCCAGAGGTACTGGACGGCGTAGGCGCGCCAGGGGCGCCAGCGCGCGGAGTGCCGGGTGAGGGCCGCCGGGGTGTGCGGCAGGCCGAGGCCGGCGGCCGCGCGGCGCAGTCCCAGGTCGGTCGGGGTGAAGGCGTCCGGGTCGCCGAGTGCGCGCATGGCGACGCATTCGACGGTCCAGGGGCCGATGCCCGGCAGTGCCGCGAGCCGGGCGCGGGCCTCGTCCCGGTCGCTGCCGACGCCCAGGTGCAGCGCCCCGGAGCCGAGGGCGGCGATGACGCCGGTGAGGGTGGCCCGCCGGGTGCGGGGCATCGCCAGCGACTCCGGGTCGAGGTGGGCGAGCGTGGCGGTGGACGGGAAGAGGTGGCTGAGGCCGCCGCCGGGGTCGTCGACCCGTTCGCCGTGCGCACGGACCAGCCGTCCGGCGTGGGTGCGGGCCGCCGCGGTGGACACCTGCTGGCCCAGGACGGCGCGGACCGCGAACTCCTCGGCGTCGACCGTGCGCGGGACCCGTCGCCCCGGTGCCTTGTCGACGAGCGGCGCCAGCAGCGGGTCGTCGTGGAGCAGCCCGTCGACCGCTTCCGGGTCCGCGTCGAGGTCGAGCATCCGGCGGCAGCGGGCGATGGCGCCGGCCAGGTCGCGCAGATCGGTGAGGGAGAGGCGGCAGTCGATGTGGTCGGGGCGCGGTGCGAGGGCGACGATGCCGTGCCCGTAGGGGAGGCGCAGGGTCCGGCGGTAGGCGCCGTCGCGCCACTCCTCGACGCCGGGGACCGCGGTGGCGGCGAGGTGCCCGAAGAGGTTGTCGGGGTTCAGCGGCTGCCGGAAGGGGAGCCGCAGTGCGAGCGCGCCGGGCGCCGCCGCTCGGGGCCCCGGCTTGGCGCGCTGCCGCAGCTCCGTCGGGGACAGCGCGAAGACCTCCCGCACCGTCTCGTTGAAGGTGCGGATGCTGGCGAAGCCGGCGGCGAAGGCGACCTCGGCCATCGGCAGCGCGGTGGTCTCCACCAGGAGCCGGGCGGTCTGGGCGCGCTGGGCACGGGCCAGGGCCAGCGGCCCCGCCCCCAGCTCGGCCAGGAGCTGGCGCTCGGTCTGCCGGGTGCTGTAGCCGAGCCGGGCGGCGAGTCCGGGGACGCCCTCGCGGTCGACGATGCCGTCGGCGATCAGCCGCATGGCGCGGGCGACGAGGTCGGCCCGCTCGTTCCACTCGGGAGAGCCGGGGCTGGCGTCCGGGCGGCACCGCTTGCAGGCCCGGAAACCGGCCTGCTGGGCGGCGGCCGCGCTCGGGTAGAACCGCATGTTCTCCGGCTTGGGCGGCACCACGGGGCAGCTGGGGCGGCAGTAGATCCGGGTGGTGAGGACGGCGGTGTAGAACCAGCCGTCGAAGCGGGCATCCTTGGACTGCACGGCGCGCAGACAACGCTCGGTGTCGGTGTGCATGACCTCAGGATTGCTCAGTCGACGGCATCCGGCTGGCGAGAATCCGACATCAACGTCGGGCCACCAGGGGCGGCGCCGGTCACCCGGTCCCGTCCCCCGGGCGTTCAGGTCCCGGCGAACCGGTCCAGCGCGCCGATCACCTCGGCACGCATCGCCTCGCTCCCCTTGTGCCCCGCGTCGGGGACGACGGTCAGCCGGGCACCGGGCCAGGCGCGGGCCAGCTCCCAGGCGGTGTGCGGCGGGCCTCCCATGTCCTGGCGGCCGTGGACGAGCACCCCGGGGATGCCCGCCAGCCGCCCGGCGTCCCGCAGCAGGGCGCCCTCTTCCAGCCATGCGCCGTGCGAGAAGTAGTGCGTGCAGATCCGGACCAGGGCCAGCCGGGCCCGGGAGGGCCGGTCGCCGTAGGGGCGGGCGGCGCCGTACGGCTCCAGGGAGAGCACGGCGTCCTCCCAGGCGCACCAGTCGGCCGTGGCCCGCTCGCGCACCGCGGGGTCGGGGTCCGCCGCCAGGCGGGCGTACGCCCCGACGACGTCGCCGTCCGGCCCCACGCCCGGAGCGCCGGCCAGGAAGCGGTCCCACGCCTCCGGGAAGAACCGGCCGGCGCCGCGGTAGAGCCAGTCGATCTCCGAGCGCCGGGTCGTGGTGACACTGGGGATGACGATCTCCGACACCCGCTCCGGATGCCGCTGCGCGTACGCCAGGATCAGCGTCGAGCCCCACGAGCCGCCGAACAGCAGCCAGCGGTCGATGCCCAGATGCGCCCGCAGCCGCTCCATGTCGGCGAGCAGATGGCCGGTGGTGTTGTGCCGCATGTCGGTGGCCGGGTCACTGGCGTGCGGGGTGCTGCGGCCGCAGCCGCGCTGGTCGAAGAGGACCACGCGGTAGCGGTCCGGGTCGAAGGACCGGCGCGCGCCCGGGCCGCAGCCCGATCCCGGCCCGCCGTGGACGACCAGCGCGGGCTTGCCCTCCGGGTTGCCGCAGACCTCCCAGTACACGAGGTTGCCGTCGCCGACGTCCAGCATGCCCCTCTCGTGGGGCTCGATCGGGGGGTAGGGCCGCCTCATCGCACCTGCTCGGCGAAGGCCGCGTACGCGCGCTCGTCGAAGAGCACGAAGCGCACCTCGTCCACGGCCGTGTCCGCGTCCCGGACCGTCGCGACGGCGATGCGGGCGGCGTCGTCGAGGGGCCAGCGGTAGACGCCGGTGGAGATGGCCGGGAAGGCGACCGTCCTGGCGCCCAGTTCGCCGGCGATCCGCAGGGATTCGCGGTAGCAGGAGGCCAGCAGGTCGCTGCGGTCCTCGCTCTCGGAGTGGACCGGGCCGACGGTGTGGATGACCCAGCGGGCCGGCAGCCGGCCGGCGGTGGTGGCGACGGCCTGGCCGGTGGGCAGGCCGCGGCCGTAGTGCGCGTCGCGCAGGGCGCGGCACTCGGCGAGGATCTCCGGGCCGCCGCGGCGGTGGATCGCCCCGTCCACTCCCCCGCCGCCCAGCAGCGAGGAGTTGGCCGCGTTGACCACGGCGTCCACGGTCTGTTCGGTGATGTCGCCCTGGATGAGGGTGAGAGTGGGGCTCATGGTGTCCGAGCCTAGGGACCGTCGTACGGCGCGGCCACCCGATTCGGCGACCGGGCGGCCGGCGGGTCAGCGGCGGTGCGCGCGCAGCCTGCGCCAGACGGCCTTGGCGGCGTAGTGGCCGGACATGCCGTGGACGCCGGGGCCGGGCGGGGTGGCCTGGGAGCAGAGGAAGACGGCCGGGTGGGCGGTTTCGTAGGGGACGCGGGCGAGCTTGGGGCGGATGAGCAACCGCAGGCCGGCCGCGGAGCCGGTGGCGGTGTCGCCGCCGACGTAATTGGCGTTGCGCGCGGCGAGTTGGGGCGGGCCCGCGACCGCACGGGCCAGGACGAGGTCGCGGAAGCCGGGGGCGAAGCGCTCGATCTGCCGCTCGACGACGTCCGTGGCGTCGCCTTCCCAGCCGTGGGGGACATGGCCGTACGCCCAGAAGGTGTGCTTGCCCTCGGGGGCGCGGGTGGGGTCGATCAGGCTGGGCTGAGCGGTGATCAGGAAGGGGACGGAGGGGGCCCGGCCCTGGGTGGCGGCGTTCAGCGCGGCGGAGATCTCGCCGCTGGTGGGGCCGATGTGGACGGTGCCGGCGCGGTGGGCCTCCTCGGCCGTCCACGGCACCGGGGCCGACAGGGCGTAGTCCATCTTGAAGACGCTGGGGCCGTATTTCACGTCGCGGTAGGCGTTGCCCAGGCCCGCGATCCGGGCGAGCGCGGTCGGTGAGGTGTCGAAGACATAGGCGCGGGCCGGCGGCAGGTCGTCCAGGCGCTTGACCTCGAAGTCGGTGTGCACCACGCCGCCGTGGGCGCGCAGCAGGCCGGCGAGCGCGTCGGAGATGGCCTGGGAGCCGCCGCGCGGCACCGGCCAGCCCTTGGCGTGTGCGGCGAGCGCGAACATCAGGGCCATGCCGGAGGTACCGAAGCCGCCGAGCGGGGCGTTGGCGTGCGCCGCGAGCCCGGACATCAGGGCGCGGGCCTTCTCGTCCTGGAAGCGGCGGTTGAGGAGGGTGACCGGCTGCGCCGCGACCAGGCCGAAGCGGGCGTAGGTCAGCGGGTCCTGGGGCAGGCCGAGCCACTGGGTGCGCAGGAAGTCATGGGCCATCGTCTCCCATTTGCCGGTGAAGGGCTCGACGAGCCTGCGGTAGGTGCCGGCGTCGCGCGGTCCGAAGGACATGGCGGTCTCGCCCACGGAGTGGCCGAGCACGGCGGCCGTGCCGTCCGGGAAGGGGTGCGCCATGGGAAGGTCGGCATGCAGCCATTCGAGGCCGTGGCGCTCCAGCGGCATGGTGCGGAAGGCGGGCGAGCCGACGCCGGTGGGGTGCACCGCCGAGCAGGGGTCGTGGCGGAAGCCGGGGAGGGTCAGCTCCTCGGTGCGGGCGCCGCCGCCGATGGTGTCGCGGGCTTCGAAGACCTCCACGGACATGCCGCGGCGGGCGAGTTCGACCGCCGCCGTCAGGCCGTTGGGACCCGCTCCGATCACCACGGCATCGAGCATCCTCGGCACCTGCGCCACTCCCCTCATGTCCGACCCTCGTCGGTGAGGGTCAGTTGGCGGCCGCCAGCAGTCCGAGGATACGCCGCGCCGTTGCGGTGTCCCGCGCCGCGGTGAAGGGCAGCGCATTGCCGCCCTCGATGCGGAACGGCTGCCCGGCGACGGTGCCGCTCGCGCCGCCCGCCTCATGGACCAGCAGCAGTCCGGCGGCGTGGTCCCAGGCGTTTTCCCAGCTGAAGGCCGTGGCGTCGATCTCGCCGCGGGCGACGTGCAGATACTCCAGGCCCGCCGAGCCGCAGGGGCGCGGGGCGATGCCGCCGGTGTCCAGGGCGGCGAGCACCTGCTTCTGGGCGTCGGTCGTGAAGTCGTAGTGGGACGTGGCGACATCGAGGACCGCGCCGGACGACGGGCTGCCGGCCCGGAGCGGTACGCCGTTGAGCCGGGCACCGGCGCCGCGGCGGGCGACGGCCATCAGGCCGAGCGCGGGGGCGTAGGTCCACGACGCCAGGACCTCACCGCGGTGGGCGAGCGCGACGAGCGTGGCGAAGCCGGGGTCGCCGTGCACGAACTGGCGGGTGCCGTCGACCGGGTCGACGATCCAGACGGGGGCGTCGCCGTGCAGCGCGTCGAGGACGCGGGGGTCGGCGTGCACCGCCTCCTCGCCGACGACCACGGACCCGGGCAGCAGCTCCGTGAGCGCGGCGGTGAGGTGCTCCTCGGCGCGCCGGTCGGCGACCGTGACGAGGTCGTGCGGACCGTTCTTCTCGACGATGTCCTCGGCGGCGAGCTGCCGGAAGCGGGGCATGATCTCGTCGGCCGCGGCGCGGCGGACGGCGGCCTCGACGGCGGCCAGGTCCAGCGTCGACACGTCGAACAGCGGGGTCTCGGGGGTGTCGGGGGCGGTCGCGGCGGCCGGTGGGGTGGCAATCGGGGTAATCGTGGTCTCTCCGGTTTCTTCGGTACGAAGTGCATCGATCATGTGTCCATCGAACCATGAGCCACTGACACGGCGGCTGGACTCCAGGTGAACTCGGGATGCCGCGGAGGGCACGGGGCGAGGCCGCGGAGCGCACGGGACGGGGGAGCCCCGGTGCCCCGGGGCGCGCCTCCCCTCGGCGTCAGCCCCTCTCGGCGCCCGTCAGCGCCCGTCAGCGCCCCTCGGCACCGCTCGGCGCCCCCTTCCGCGCCCCGCGGCACCCACCAGCGCTCAGCGCCCCACGGCGTACCCCTGCATCCCCCGGGGATTCGCGGCGGCGGACAGCACACCGGTCTCCGGGTCCCGTGCCACGGCGCAGAGCCGCCCCTCGGACCAGGCGTCACCCACCGTGACGTGGTGCCCACGCCGGCGCAGCTCGGCGATGACCCCGTCACCGATGCGCGACTCCACGGTGACGCTGCCCGGCCGCATCCCGCGCGGGAAGAAGGAGCCGGGGAACGCGTCGTTGTGCCAGTTGGGGGCGTCGACGGCACCCTGCAGGTCGAGGCCGCCGCGGACCGCGCCGCGCAGCGCCACGGCCAGGAAGAAGTGCACCTGCCACTGGTCCTGCTGATCGCCGCCCGGCGTGCCGAAGGCCATCACGGGGACCCCGTCGCGCAGCGCGAGGGACGGGGTGAGGGTGGTCCGCGGGCGGCGCCCCGGGGTGAGGGAGTTGGGCAGGCCCTCCTCCAGCCAGGCCATCTGCAGCCGGGTGCCGAGCGGGAAGCCGAGCTCGGGGACGACGGGGTTGGACTGCAGCCAGCCGCCCGACGGGGTGGCGGAGACCAGGTTGCCCCAGCGGTCGACGATGTCGAGGTGGCAGGTGTCGCCCCGGGTGGCGCCGTTCCGGTCGGTCTCGGGCGCGACGTCCGCCGGAACACCACCGGCCGGAGCGGGCGCGCCGGCCGCCGCCCCGCGCGCGACGGTCGGCTCACCGGCTCCGCTGCCGGCGACACCGCCCGTACCGAAGCCGGACTCCCCCGCCTCCCCGGTCGCGGCCGCCGCCGCGTGCTTGCTCAGGCGCGGGGTGCGGCCGTCCGGGCTGCCGGGCCGCAGCTCGTAGGAGGCCCGCTCGCCGATCAGGGCCCGGCGGGCGGCGTTGTAGCGGGCGCCGAGCAGGGTGGCGAGCGGGACCTCGCTGGCATCGCCGTACCAGGCCTCGCGGTCGGCCATCGCCAGCTTGCAGCCCTCGATGAGCCGGTGGACGTAGGCGGCACTGCCGTATGCGGGCAACTCGTCCGGGAGCAGGGCGAGTTGCTGGAGGAAGGCGGGGCCCTGGGACCAGCCGCCCGCCTTGGCGACGGTCCAGCCGTTCCAGTCGTGGGTGACGGGTGCCTCGTACGTGGCGGAGAAGGCGGCCAGGTCGTCGCCGGTGAGGGTGCCCGCGTGGCGTTCGCCGGAGGTGTCCATGGCCGGGCGGGCCGCGAAGGCGGCGAGCGCCGCACCGATGAAGCCCTCGCGCCAGATGCGGCGGGCGGCCTCGATCTGCGCCTCGCGGCCCGCCGCCGCGGCCTCCGCCTCCGCGAGCAGCCGGCGCCAGGTGGCGGCCAGCGGCCGGTTCCGCAGCAGCCCGCCGGGGGCGACGGACCTGCCCCCGGGGAGGTAGATCTCGGCGGAGGTGGTCCACTCCGTCTCGAAGAGGGCCCGGACCGTCTCGACGGTCGCACCGATGCGTTCGACGGCGGGGTGGCCGTGCTCGGCGTAGCCGATGGCGTACCGCAGCACCTCGGCGAGGGAGCGGGTGCCGTGGTCGCGCAGCAGCAGCATCCAGGCGTCGAAGGCGCCGGGGACCGCGGCGGCCAGCGGCCCGGTGCCGGGCACCAGGTCCAGGCCGAGCGAGGTGTAGTGCGCCACGCTCGCGCCGGCCGGCGCCGGGCCCTGCCCGCACAGCACCCGTACGGGCCCGCCGGCCGGCGCCAGGATGATCGGCACCTCGCCCGCCGGGCCGTTCAGATGCGGCTCGACCACATGCAGCACGAACCCGGCGGCCACGGCCGCGTCATAGGCGTTGCCGCCGTCCTCCAGAACGGCCATCGCGGACTGGGAGGCCAGCCAGTGCGTGGTGGAGGCCATCCCGAAGGTGCCTTGGAGGGTCGGGCGGGTGGTGAACACGGGAGCTCCTCTGCCTGCCGGGGTGGCTCCGCGAGAGGGGCGCGGGCCCCGCGGAGACGGGCAGACCGTATGCCCCATACAACCATCGGGCAAGACGCCCGCCCGGCCCCGGCCGGGCGCCTCGGGCAACCCGCCGTGCGCCCGGCGCACCCGCCCCGAATTCCCTCGCCCTCCCCCGCGCCGCTGCGTACGCTCGCCCCATGACCGGCTCCGATACGCCCCCCGTTCAGCCTCCTCGGCGCCCGCTCGTCGCGATCCTCTCCGGAGCGGGCATCTCCACCGACTCCGGGATCCCCGACTACCGCGGGCCGAACGGGCTGTGGCGGCGGGACCCGGAGGCCGAGAAGCTCGTCACGTACGACGCGTACATGGGCGATCCGGAGATCCGGCGGCGGTCGTGGCGGATGCGCCAGGACAGCCCGGCGTTCCGGGCCGAGCCCAACGCCGCGCACGAGGCGGTGGTCCGCCTGGAGCGGTCCGGGACACCGGTGCGGGTGATCACGCAGAACGTGGACGGGCTGCATCAGCGCGCCGGGATGCCCGAGCGCAAGGTCCTCGAACTGCACGGCACCGTACGGGCGGTGACCTGCACCCGCTGCCATGCGCGGTCGTCGATGCAGGAGGCCCTGGCCCGGGTGGCCGCGGGCGAGCCGGATCCGCCGTGCCTGGTGTGCGGGGGCATCCTGAAGTCGGCGACGGTGATGTTCGGCGAGCGGCTGGATCCGGAGGTGCTCGCCACGGCGCTGGGGGTGGCGAAGGCGGCGGAGGTCTTCCTCGCGGTCGGCACCACGCTGCAGGTCCACCCGGCGGCCTCGCTCGCCGGGGTGGCCGCGGAGCACGGCGCGCGGCTGGTCATCGTCAACGCCGAGCCCACGCCGTACGACGAACTCGCCGACGAGGTGGTCCGCGAGCCGATCGGCACGGCGCTGCCCAGGCTGCTGGCGGGGCTGGCGGAGGGCGCCTGAGCCCGCGCGCCGCCCGGCGGGAGGGACGAGGGTGCACCGGGCCCGGCCGCCGGGTGCGGCCGGGCGCCGTGGCGGTCAGGCCACCGGCGGCGCCCCGGTCACGGCGGCCAGGGCCGTGGGAGTGGGGTGCCGGTAGAGGTCGCGCATGCTCACCGTGCCGAAGCCGTGCCGGCGCAGGGCCTCCAGCAGCCGCACGGCCAGCAGGGAATTGCCGCCGGCGGTGAAGAAGTGGTCGTCCGGGCCGACATCGGCGGCGATCACCGAACGCCACACGGCGAGCATCGCCGCCGCCGGGTCCGTGCCGTCGGGTGCCGCCTGCGCCCCGGCGGGCGGCGCGGTCCGCGGCCGCCGGGCGGCGGGCAGGGCCGCCCGGTCGAGCTTTCCGTTGAGGGTCAGCGGCAGTGCGGGCAGGGCGACGAGCTCCGCGGGAACCATGTAGTCGGGCAGGACCGCGGCGCTCCTGCGGCGTACGTCGGCGGGCGCCGTGCCCTCCGTGAGGACGGTGTATCCGACCAGACGGGCGTGCGCGGGGCCGGCCTCCTGTCCCTCCACGACCACCGCGGCGTCCACCACCCCCGGGTCGTCGACCAGCACCGAGCGCACCTCGCCCAGTTCGATGCGGAAGCCGCGGATCTTGACCTGTTCGTCGAGCCGTCCCTCGTGGTCCAGCGCGCCGTCGAGCCGGAGCCGCCCGAGGTCGCCGCTGCGGTAGAGCCGTTCGCCGCTGAACGGGTCGTCGGCGAAGCGCTCCGCGGTGAGTTCGGGGCGGTTGAGGTAGCGCAGGGCGAGGCCCGCGCCGCCCACCCAGATCTCGCCCACCGCACCGGGCGGCAGCGGCCGTCCCCGGTCGTCGCGGACCGACACCGACCAGCCGGGCAGCGGCCGGCCGACGCAGCGGGGCCGCTCGTGCCCGTCCCAGGAGCGCACGTCCCGCGCGGTGACGTGCACGGTGGTCTCGGTGATCCCGTACATGTTGACCAGGCGGCAGGCGCTGTCGGGATGTCTGCCGAACCAGGTGCCGAGCATGCGGGGGTCGAAGGCCTCGCCGCCGAACACGATCAGCCGGGGCGCGGGGGCGGCGGCCGTCCTGGCGTCCATGTCGAGGAACCCGGAGAAGGCCGACGGGGTCTGGCTGAGCACCGTGACGCCCTCGCGGAGCACCAGGGCGTGGAAGTCCTCGGGCGACCGGGTCACCAGGTGCGGCACGACGACGAGGCGGCCGCCGGTGAGCAGGCAGCCCCAGATCTCCCAGACCGAGAAGTCGAAGGCGGCGGAGTGGAAGAACGTCCAGACGTCGCCGGCGCCCAGGCCCATGTCGGGGGCGGTCGCGTCGAGCAGCGCGCGGACGCTGCGGTGGGCGACCACGACTCCCTTGGGGCGGCCGGTCGTTCCCGAGGTGTAGATGACGTACGCGGGGTCGCCGGCGCCGGCCGCGGGCAGGGCGGTGCCGGCCAACTCGGGGGCGGCCGCGGTGAGTGCGGCGGGCCGGAGGACCCCGGTGCCCTCGGCGGCCGGGAACCCGGACAGGGTGGTGACGACGAGGGCGAGGCCGGCGTCCTCGGCGATGAAGCGCAGCCGTTCGTCGGGGGCCTGCGGGTCGAGCGGGACGTAGGCGGCGCCGGTCTTGAGGACCGCGAGCAGGGCCACCACGAGGTCGGTGGTGCGCTTGAGGCAGACGCCCACGAACTGCCCGGGTCCGGCTCCGCGGTCCACCAGCACCCGCGCCCAGTTGGTGGCCCGGGCGTCGAGTTCACGGTAGGTCAGCCGCCGGGTGGCGTCGCAGACCGCGACGGCGTCGGGCTGTGCGCGGGCGAGGCGGGCCACGGCGTCGTGGAGGGTGGCGGGGCCGGGCGCGCCCGGGCGGGCGGTGCGGCCGAGCGCGAGGACGGCGTCGGCGCCCGCGTCGTCCAGCAGGGCGAGGTCGCCCACGGTGCGGCCGGCGTCGGCGTCGGTGAGCTGGGCGGCGAGGTGCCGGATGTGCCGGACGAAGTCCCGTGCCACGGCGGGGTGGACCGCGCCCGGGGCAGGGGTGTGCCCGGCGGGGCGGACCGCGCTCTCGTCGCCGTGCCAGGTCAGGATGAGGGGAACGGTCCCGGGGGCGAGCGGGACGTACGCCTCGTCCGGGGTGTGGCCGGCGAGGACGACGCACACGGGCGGGAGAGCGCCGGCGTCCTCCCCGGCCGGGGACCCCAGGGCCGTCCTGACCTGTGCCACCAGCGCACTCAGCGGGAGGGCGTCCCCGGTCCCGACCCGGATCACCTTCGCGCCGGGTGCCCGGCCGGCCGGTTCGGTGAGGATCACGGCGAGGCGCACGGTGGTGCTGCGCTCGTACCGGGACAGCGCCACGGCCGCGGCGGCCACGACGACCTCGGGGGCGAACGCATCCGTGGGCAGGGGAAGTTCCGACTCCACGGACTCCGGAAGCCCGGAGGGCGCCGGCGGCTCCGGAGTCTCGTCCTCGGCGAGGCCCCAGGGCGGGGCCGGGGCGGGGGACCAGCCGGCGGCGCCACGGGCGGTGCGCTCGCGCAGTGCCGGGACGAGCGCGGACACCTCGCGGTCCGGTGCCGTCAGTTCCCGGGCGAGTGCGCGGAGTCCGGCGTGGTCGAGGACCCCGCGGCGGGCCACCACGACGAGATCGGCGACGCCGTCGGGGTAGCAGGTGAGCACGGTGCGCAGGCCCGGGTCGCCGTGGTGCAGCGGGCGGTGCGCCTCCCGCTGCCGCATCCGGTCGGCCCGCGGGGCGGTGGAGGGGGTTTCGGCGTGCTGCACCCAGTAGCTGCCGGTGTGCCGCGCCGCGGCGGAGGCGGCCGCCCGCTCGGTGTTCGTCCGGGCGGCCCGGAGGTGTGCCGGGTCGGTGAGCCGCAGCACGATGCCGTGTGCGGCGTCGTCACCGAGGGCGGCCGGGCCGTCGGTACGGGGGCGGGGCTGCTCTGTCATGCTCTCCATCCGCATCGGAGGTCCTTCGGGGTGGCTCATCGCGCGGTGAATCCGCCGTCGACGGTGACCGTGGTGCCCGTCACCTGGCGGGAGCCGTCACCGGCCAGCCACAGCGCGGCGTCGGCCACGTCCTCCGGCTCCACCAGGGCGTTCATGGGCTGTGCGGTGACGAAGGTCTGTTCGTGGTCGTCGGTGTCGAGGTCGAGGCAGCGGGCGATCTCGGACAGCATCCGGCCCTCGACGTGCGGGGCGTCGCGCACCGAACCGGGGCAGACCGCGTTCACCCGGACCCGCAGCGGCGCGAAGTCCAGGGCGGCGGCCTTGGTGAGGCCGACCAGTGCGTGCTTCGCCGCCACATAGGCCGCGAAGTGCCGGTAGCCGACCAGGCCGGCGGTGGAGGCCACATTGATGATGCTGCCCGCGCGCTGTTCCAGCATCGCCGGGGCGACCGCGCGGATCATGCGCCAGGCGCCGGAGAGGTCGACGTCCAGCATCAGCTGCCACTCGTCCTCGCCGATGTCGTGGACGGGCTTGCCCGACGGCGCGGCGATGCCCGCGTTGTTGACCAGGACGTCGAGGCGGCCGAAGCGCCGCAGGGCGGCGTCGACCGCCGCCCCGACGGCCTTGCTGTCCCGCACGTCGGCCCGCAGGCCCAGGACGTCGGCGCCGGACCGCCGGCACAGCTGGGCGGTGCGCTCCAACTGGGCCTCGTCGGCGAGCGGATAGGGCACGCCGGGGATGTCCCCGCCGGTGTCCAGCAGGACCAGGTCGGCGCCCTCCTCGGCGAAGCGCACCGCGCACATCCGGCCCAGGCCGCGCCCCGCGCCGGTCACCACCACCGTCTTGCCCGCTAGTCGCACGGCGCACCGGCCCCGGTGAACCGGCCCGTGGACGGGGCCTGCTGGGCGGTGGTGCCGAGCGCCGCCGCGACCAGCTCCAGGAGCTTCGGGGCGGCATCGGTGAGGTACATGTGGCCGCCGGGCAGCTCGGTGTAGGTGAACGGGCCGGAGGTGGCGGTGTGCCACTCCCGGGCGTCCCGCTCCGTCACCAGGACGTCGTCGGCGCCGCGCAGACAGGTGACCGGGGCCTCGACGGGTTCGTCGGACGGCGGCCGGTAGGACTCGTGCATGGTCACGTCGGCGCGGAGCGTGGGCAGCATCAGCTCCCGGAACTCGGCGGACTCGAAGGCGGGGTGCCGGTAGCCGGCCAGCTCCTCCACCCGGGCGAGGAACTCGTCGTCGTCCAGGGCGGCCGCCTGTGGCGCGCGCCCCCGTGCCGGGGCCGGGGAGCCGCTCACGAACACATGGGCCACCGGCACTTCGGTCCGTTCCTCCAGGGCGCGGGCGAGCTCGTAGGCGAGGACGGCGCCGAGGCTGTGGCCGAAGACGGCGACCCGGGAGTGGCCGCGCGCCGCGTCGAGGGCCTCGGGCAGCAGGGCGTGCACCGCACGGGCCACGTCGCGGTGCGGCTCCTCGTCGGTGCGCTCCTCGCGGCCGGGCAGTTGCAGGGGTTCCAGGCGCAGCCCGGCCGGGGCGGACTGCTGCCACTTGTGGAAGAAGGCGGCGCCGGCGCCGGCGTGGGGCAGGCACAGCACGGGCACGGGGTCTGACGTCATGGCACTCCTTTCGTTGCGTACCGGGCGCTAGGGACGGACGATCGCCGGGGGCCAGGAGGCGGGCTCGTTGACCCGGGACACCAGCGGGATGTCCCGGATGTCGTCGTGGTGCAGCACCCACATGAGGAACCGCTCGACCCCCATGCCGAAACCGGAGGTCCGCATCGGGGCGTCCGCCCGCATCCGGACGTACCAGTCGTAGTCCTCCTCGTGGACGTCGTGCAGCGCGATCGACTTGCGCAACAGGTCCGGGTCGGTGTGCCGTTCGCCGGAGCCGACGACCTCGCCCATGCCGAAGAGCAGGTCGGCGGCGCGGGCCGTACGGGCCTCGTCGTCGCCGAACGCCTGGTAGAAGGGCACCGCCAGGGTGTCCAGGTGGTGCATCCAGACGAACTCGCTGACCCGCTCCATCAGCAGGCGCTCGCCCTTGCGGCTCAGGCTGCGCCACTCGCCGTGGTCGCGCACCGCGCCGTCGACGTCGCCGACGATGCCGACGGCCTCCTCGAAGGTGACCCGGGCGAACGGTGCGCTGTGGCCCGCCATGCGCTCCAGGTGGGAGATGTCGCCGCGGGCCGCGGCCAGCCGGTCGCCGTGCCGGTCGAGGACGGCGGAGGCGAGCGCCTTCACATAGCCGTCGACGTACCGTATGAGGTCGTCGAGGCCGCCGGGTATCTCGGCCTCGCTGTGGGTGAACTGCGTCAGATGCGTCGCGTCGGGCGTCTCGACGCGGAAGCTCGGCAGGAGGCTGTAGCAGCCGCCCGGGGCGAGCCGGCAGCCGTACTCCAGCAGGTACTGCATCGAGTCCTGCAGATAGGTGTCGACGCCGTTGACCCGGACCTTGACCGCCTCGGTGTCACTGCCGAAGCCGTTGGGGCAGGTGACGGTCCGGGTGGTCAGCGGCAGCGGCAGGCTCTTCAGTCCCTGCGCGCGGGCGTACTCCATCGTGGCCCACTGCACCGTGTCCTGCAGATCGGCGACCAGGGAGTACCAGGGGGAGCGCAGGGCGGTCACGAAGGCACGGGGGTCGTTGCTGTCGAAGGTGGCCGGCGGGGTCACGCGCGGCTGCGCGGTCGAAAGCTGCGTCATGGGGTCTCTCTCCAGACGTGCGGACTAGGCGTGCGGGTGCGCTGAGGGAGGGATGTTCTGGTTGCCGGCCAGGACGTTGTCCGGGTCGTAGCGGCGCTTGAGGGCGGCGAGACGTTCGTAGCGGGCGGTGCCGTAGACCTCGGCCACCCGGCCGGGCCGCTCGTCCTGCAGGTAGTTGACGTACGCGCCGCCGTACTGCCACTCGGCGAGCCGCGCGGTGCCCTCCCGGCTCCAGGCCGCGTTCGCCTCGTCGTCCGCGGGGTCGGTCCACTGGGCCGACACCGTGCAGATGTAGGGCGCGTCCCGGCGGGGGAAGGCGGACTCCGCGTCCGGCACCTCTTCGATGGCGCCGCGCAGGTACTCGAAGTCGATGGACGACAGCGCCGACGGCATCTCCCGGGCGGTGTCGGTCAGTTGGGCGACCGCCCCCTCGGTCAGGTCGGTGAGGTAGCAGGACTTGGTGAAGTAGCGGTGGCCGTGCGGCTCGCCGTGGTCGCCGAGGGCCTGCAACTGCGCGTACGACAGCACACGGGAGTCGGTGGCGTCGGGGGCCGCCGTGGCGAACAGCGGCGCGGTGTGCCGGGGGCCGTCGGCCGGGTCGCCGAACCAGACGGCGGTCAGGAAGAGCGCGGGCCGGCCGCGCAGCCGCTCCGGGATCCAGGGGTGGTGGCCGGCCTGCTTGAGGGCGGCGGTGGCGTGCAGGTCGGGGCCCTGCGCGACGGCGAACTCGCGGTAGCGGGCGAGCGCCTCGGGCACGTCCGCCAACGGGTGGACGCCCGTGTGGTAGTGCACGGGGCCGACCGGTCGCAGGCGCAGCGTGAAGCGGGTGACGATGCCGAGGTTGCCGCCTCCGCCGCGCAGGCCCCACAGGAGTTCGGCGTGCTGTTCCTCGGTGGCTCTCACGATCGTGCCGTCGGCCAGCACCACTTCGGCCGCCACGAGGTGATCACAGGTCAGGCCCCACTTACGGGCGAGCCATCCGTATCCGCCGCCGAGGGTCAGTCCCCCGAGGCCGGTGTGCGCGACCACGCCCGACGGACACACCAGGCCGTGGGCGAGGGTGGCGGCGTCGACATCGCGCAGCAGGCAGCCGCCCTGTGCCCGCACGAGGTGTGCGCCGGGGTCGACCTCGACCTCGTTCAGCAGTGACAGGTCGATCATGACCGCGTCGTCGGCGACGGCGGTGCCGGCGACGTTGTGGCCGCCGCCGCGCACGGTCACCGCGAGGCCGGCCGCGGTGGCGTACCGCAGGGCGGCACTGACGTCCGCGGCGCCGGTGCAGCGGGCGATCAGGCGGGGCCGGCGGTCGTGCATGGCGTTCCACACCGCGCGCACCTCGTCGTACGCCGCGTCGTCGGGTCCCAGCAGCGGGCCCTGGAAGTGGTGGCGCAGATGCTGCTCGGCAGAGTCCGGGGACGCCGGGTCCAACAGGTCGGTCATGGGGGTTCGTTGCCTTCCGGTCGGTCAGTGGTCTGCTTGTCGGGCGAGCAGTTCGGCGGTGACGACGCCGGCGATCTGCCGGCGCGGTGCGGGGTCCATGGCCTCTTCGTGGCGGCAGGGCAGGTCGTACCGGTCGAGGTCATCGACGTAGGGGGCCCAGGACGCCGGGTCGGGGCGGGCCGCGCCGCGGCCCTCGGTCGCGGTGAAGTAGACGGTCCGTCCGCGGACCCGGCGGGGCCGGTGGGCGGCCACCAGCCGGCTGCTGGTGACGCCGGCCGCGATCAGCCGGTCGAACGCGGTCTGTTCCAGGCCGAGTTGCCGCTGTCCGGCACCGCGGAGGGCGGCCAGTGCGGCGCCGGGGTCGGCGGCGAGGGCCGCCTCGTCGGCGGCGGCGGGCACCAGCGTGGCCAGCAGAGCGAACTCGTCCCACTGCTCGGGCGTCGCGAACGCGGGGCAGGGCCAGACCTCGCCCGGGTAGGCGTCGACGAGGACGAGGAGCTCGATGCCGGCGCCCTCGTGCTGCAGCCGGCCGGCCAGCGCATGGGCGATGTTGCCGCCGAGCGACCAGCCGAGCAGGCGGTAGGGGCCCTCGGGCTGTACCCGGCGGATCTCCGCCAGCATCCGGTCGAGCAGCTCGTCCATGTCCCGCGGGAGCACGCTGTGTTCGGCGAGTCCGGGCGCCTGCAGGCCGTAGAGGGCGAGGCCGTCCGGCAGGTGCGCGGCGAGGCCCGCATAGCTCCAGGCGAGCCCGGTCGCGGGGTGTACGCAGAACAGCGGGCGCGGGTCGGTGCCGGTGCGCAGCGCCAGCAGCACGTCGTGGTCGTCCGCTGCACCGCTTCGCCCGAGCGCGTCCAGGATGCCCGCGACGGTGGGGGCGTCGAACAGGGTGCGGATGGTGACCCGTTCGCCCAGCGCCGCATGGATCCGGCTCAGCAGCCGCATCGCGAGCAGGGAGTGCCCGCCCAGGTCGAAGAAGCTGTCGTCGACGCCGACCCGGGGCACCCCGAGCACCTCGGCGAACACGCCGCACAGCAGGACCTCCTGGGGCGTGCCGGGCGGTGCGCCGGGGGCCGCCTCCTGCGGGTCCGGGACCGGCAGGGCGCGCCGGTCCAGCTTGCCGTTGGGGGTGAGCGGCAGTGCGGGCAGCTCCACGAAGAGCGAGGGGACCATGTACTCGGGCAGCGCCTGCGCGGTGCGCCGGCGCAGCGCGGCGACGTCGAGGGCGGCGCCCTCGACCGGGACCGCGTAGGCCACCAGCCGCTTGTCGCCGGGGCGGTCCTCGCGGGCCAGCACCACCGCCTGGCGCACCTGCGGGTCCCGCTCCAGGACGGCCTGGACCTCGCCCGGCTCGATCCGGTAGCCCCGGATCTTGACCTGGTGGTCGATGCGGCCGAGGAACTCCAGCTCGCCGTCGGCGTTCCAGCGCACCAGGTCGCCGGTGCGGTACATCCGCTCGCCGGGCGCGCCGAACGGGTTCGCCACGAACCGCTGCGCGGTCACCCCGGCCCGGCCGGCGTAGCCACGTGCCAGTCCCGCTCCCCCGACGCAGAGTTCGCCGGCGGTGCCGGGCGGCACCAACTGCAGATGGCCGTCGACCACATAGGCCTGCATGTTGCGCAGCAGCCGGCCGATCGGGGCGCGGCTGCGGCGATAGGCGTCGCCCGCCTCGATGACGGAGATCGACACGTCGTCCGAGCACTCGGCGGGGCCGTAGACGTTGGCGAGCGGGATGTCGGGGTGCCGGGCGAACCAGCGGTCGACGAGGTCGGGCGGCAGCTCCTCGCCGTGCACCAGCATCCACCGCAGCCCCTTGAACAGGCCGACGGTGCTCTCGTCGAGGTCCCCCATGTCGAGGACCGCGCGCAGCACCTGCGGCACGATCTGCAGCACGGTGATGTCCTCGTCGGCGACGCAGCGGGCGAGCAGCAGCGGATCGCGGGTGGTGTCCTCGTCGAGGACGTGCACCCGCCCGCCGACCAGGGACATCGTCAGCGCCTGCCACACGGCGACGTCGAAGGTGAGCGGCGCGTTGAAGGCCATCGTGTCGTGCGCGCCGAGGCCGTAGAGCTCGGCCACGGCGAGCAGATGGTTCGACAGGCCGCGGTGCGGAACCAGGACGCCCTTGGGGCGCCCGGTCGAGCCGGAGGTGAACACCGCATAGGCGAGCAGGCCGGGGCGGTCCGCGAGGTCCGGCCGGTGCCAGGGGCGCGTCGCGTCGGGTGTGCCGTCGGGCGGGACCACGGTGACCCGGTCCGGCCCGGCCTGGGTGAGCGCCCGGGCGCGGGCGGCGAGTTCCGGGGCGGCCACCAGGTAGCGTGCGGCGCTGTCCGTGAGCATCTGCCGGGCCCGGCCCTCGGGCAGGCCGCCGTCCAGGGCCAGGTATCCGCTGCCGGCGCCGAGCACACCGAGCGCGGTGGTGACGAACCAGGCGCTGCGGTCGGAGAGGATCGCGGTCAGTTCGTCGGGTCCTGCACCCGCTGCTGCCAGGGTGCGGGAGAGGCGGTCGATGTCCTCCGCGAGGTCCCGGTAGGTGTGGCGGACGCCGCCGTCGGACACGGCGACCGCGTCCGGCCGCTCCGCTGCCCAGTGGCGGATGCGCGCGCCGAGGTCGACCGGCGTCTCGGGCCGGTCGGGGCCGTTCCACTCCACGATCTGGCGGTGGCGCTCGGCCGCGGACAGGACGGGCACCTCGCGGATGCGCTGCGCCGGGTCGGCGGCGAACGTCTCCAGGAGCCGGACCAGCCGGTCGGCCATGGCCTCTGCGGTCGCCGCGTCGAACAGGTCCGTGGCGTATTCGAGGGTGACCCCGAGTCCGGCGGGCGCGCCGTCCGGGTGGCGCCGGTCGTCGAAGTCGACGGAGAGGCTGAACTTCGCGGTGTCGGTGGTCTCGTGCAGCGCCTCCACCGCGATGCCGGGCAGTCGCAGCGCCTCGCCGGGCCGTCCCTCGTTCAGCGCGAGCAGCACCTGGAACAGGGGGTGCCGGTGCGGCGCGCGCCCGGGGTTGAGCACCTCGACCAGCCGGTCGAAGGGGACGTCCTGGTGGGCGTAGGCGTCGAAGTCGCTCGCGCGGACCCGGCGCAGCAGCTCGGAGAAGGTGGGGTTGCCGGAGGTGTCGGTGCGCAGCACGAGGGTGTTGACGAAGAAGCCGACCAGGTCGTCGAGGGCCGCGTCGGACCGCCCGGCCACCGGGGTGCCGAAGGGGATGTCGGTGCCGGCCCCGGAGCGGGTGAGCAGCACGGCGACGACGGCCTGCAGCACCATGAACAGGGTGCAGCCGTGGTCCCGGGCGGTCTCCAGGAGGCGTGCGTGCAGCTCGGGGCCCATGCTGCGGTCGGCGGTGGCGCCCCGGGAGGTGTCGGCTCCGGGCAGCCGCACCCGGTCCGAGGGCAGCGCGATCTCCTCCGGGAGGTCCGCCAACTGCTTCTGCCAGAAGGCGAGCTGACTGTTGATCAGACTCTCGGGATCGTCGTCCGCGCCGAGCAGCTCGCGCTGCCACAGGGTGTAGTCGCGGTACTGGACCGGCAGCGGCTCCCAGTCCGGTGCGCGTCCGTCGTGCCGTGCGCGGTAGGCGGTGGACAGGTCGCGCAGCAGCGGGGTCAGGGACCAGCCGTCGCAGACCACGTGATGCATGACCAGGGCGAGCACCTGGTCGTCGGCCGCCACCCGCAGCAGCCAGGCTCGGAACGGCAGGTCGGTGCGCAGGTCGAAGGGGCGCCGCACCACGTCGTGCAGATCGGCGTCGAGCCGGTGCGCCCCGCTGTCCAGGACGGCCAGCAGCGCACCGGTCTCCTCCGGCGGCAGGACGCGCTGGTGGGGCTCGCCGTCGGCCTCCCCGAACACGGTCCGCAGGCTCTCGTGGCGGCCGACGACATCGGCCACCGCGGCCTGCAGCGCGGGCACGTCCAGGACGCCGCGCAGCCGCACGACCACCGGCACGTTGTAGGTCGAACCCGGCCCTTCCAGCCGGTTCAGGAACCACAGCCCCTGCTGTGCGTACGACAACGGGAACACGCTCACTCCTCACCACACAGGGCCACCGGGCGCACCATGGCCGCCGTCATGAGCGGCGCGTCAGCTTCGGACGGGCGGCCGCGGCCGCCGGGCTCCGCTCCAGGGCGGCCACGACGCCGGCCACGGTGGGGGCGTCGAGGATCTGCCGCAGCTCGACCGCCCGGCCGGTGACCGAGCGGATCCGGTTCCACAGCCGCATCATCCGCAGCGAGTGGCCGCCGAGGTCGAAGAAGCTGTCGTCGAGCGAGACCGACGGCACGCCCAGCGCCTGGGCGAAGAGGCCCGCCACCGTGACCTCCAGGGGCGTTGCGGGGGCCCGTCCCGCCCCGGCGGCCGCCGCCGCGTCCACCGGCTCCAGGGCGGCCAGCGCCGCCCGGTCGGCCTTGTGGTTGCGGTTCAGCGGCAGCTCGTCGAGCTGCCGGAAGGCGGTCGGGACCATGTGGTCGGGGAGTTGGGCGAGCAGATCGGCGCGCAGTTGCGCCGGGTCGAGCGGCTTCTCGGCGGTGAAGTAGGCGCTCAGGACGCCCGTGCCGTCGGCACCGCGGCGCAGCAGCACCACACATGCGCGCACCGACGGCAGTCGGCAGACATGGCTCTCCACCTCCGCGGGCTCCACCCGGTAGCCGCGGACCTTGACCTGGTCGTCCGTCCGGCCGAGGTAGTCGAGGAGGCCGTCGGCGTTCCAGCACGCGAGGTCGCCGGTGCGGTACAGCCGCTCCTCGCGGCCGTCGGGGCGGGCCCGCACGAACGACGCGGCGTCGAGGTCGGGCCGGTGGAGGTAGCCGTCGCTGAGCCCGTCACCGCCGACGTAGAGCTCACCGGGCACCCCGAGCGGCTGCGGGTTGCCGTCGCGGTCCAGCACCCAGGCGGTGGAGTTGGCGATCGGACGGCCGATGGGCACCCGGCCGGTGTACCGGCGCGTGAGGCGGTGGGTGACGGAGAAGGTGGTGTTCTCGGTGGGGCCGTAGGCGTTGATGAAGACGCTGTCCGGGCAGGCGTCCATGGCCTCGGCGAGGTGCCGGGCGGAGACCGCCTCGCCGCCGACCAGCACCTGGCAGCCGGCCAGGACGGCGGGGTCCTGCTCGACGAGCTGGTTGAAGAGCGTGGAGGTCAGCCACAGGGTGTTGACCCGGTGCTGCTCGATGGCGACCCGGAGGTCCACCGAGTTCAGGACGGTGGCGGGCGGGACGAGGACGAGGGTGCCGCCGTTGAGGAGCGCGCCCCAGTACTCCAGGGTGGTGGCGTCGAACGCGAGGGCACCGGTCTGCAGGATCCTGGTGGCGGCCGAGAGGTCGGCGTAGTCGGTGCCGCGGACCAGCCGGACCACGGCCCGCTGGTTGACGAGCACGCCCTTGGGCCGGCTGGTGGTGCCGGAGGTGTACATCACGTACGCGGCGTCCTCGGGCGCGCAGGCGAGGTCCGGCAGGCCGGCGGGGTCGGCGTCGTGCGGCCGGGTGAGGTCGAGGACCGGGAGGTCCGCGGTGACCGCCGGGTCGTCGACGAGCAGCAGCCCGGCGCCGCTGTCCGCCAGCAGGACGTCCCGGCGGGCCGCGGGCAGTTGGGTGTCGAGGGGGACGTAGGCCGCGCCGAGCCGCAGCACGGCCAGCACGGCGACCAGCAGCCGGGGCGTGCGCTCCAGGGCGAAGGCGACCCGGGTGTGCCGCCCCACGCCGTGTGTGTGCAGCAGCGCGGCCAGCCGCAGGGCCTGCCGCTCCAGTTCGCGGTAGGTGAGGGAACCGTCCTGATGGCTGATCGCGGGCTGCTCGGGCCGGGCCGCGGCCTGGGCGGCGAACAGCGCGTAGAGGCAGGAGTCGCGGGGATAGGGGCGGGCGGTGTCGTTGAAGCCGCGCAGTTGCTCGGCCTCGGGGCCGGTCGGCAGCCGCAGGGCGCCGATCGGTGCGTCGGGGCGCTCGGTGAGCTGCCGCAGCAGCTGCGCCAGATGGCCGAGCATCCGGTCGGTGAAGGCCGCGTCGTGGACGTGCGCGTGGCAGTCCGCGTGCAGGAGCACGCCGTCGGCCGTGACCTCGCAGGCGAGCACCACATCGGCGCCGGCCGGCTCGGTCGCGGGGCCGTCGACGGCACAGACCACTTGCGGCGGGGTGCCGGCCGCGGTGTCCGCGGTGGCGGGGAGACCGGCGAGGCCGGCCGTCACCGTGCTCAGGTGCTCCGCCGCTGTGGTGCCCGACGGCATGGCGACGGCGAGCGGGGCACCGGCGGCGTCCCCCGCCCGCCGCACCCCGATCCGGAAGGCGGTGCTGTCGCTGTACTTCCGGGCGAGCAGCAGGGCCGCCGCGAGGACATGGTCGGCCGTGCGGTCGCCGAGCGCGGCGGCCGTCGCGGCGGGCAGCCGCCGCGACGCCCGCACCCTCGGGCAGGGCCCGGGTGCGGCGCACGGCCCGCCGAACGCGAACGCGGACGGCACATCCGTCTCTTCCTCGCGCACATCCCCCACGCCCACACCCCACCATTCCTGATCGCTCGGCAGGGCGTGATGCGACCTCGCACCGCCCGCCGGCCTCCCCCGTTCGGGATGGCAGCCAAATCCTGAGACAGACAGTAGATTTTGGTGCGGAGCGGCGGCGGCAGATGCCGAGGCAGAACACCGGCAGTTGCCGCCGGAAAGGAAAAGCAAAGGGGCCGGCCAAGGCGAGTTTCGCGCCTTGGCCGGCCCCTTTGTATCAGCCGTCAGTGCAGCGGGAGTTCCAGGCCGTTGAGGGCGTGCACACCGTCGTCGAACCGGAACTCGAAAGTGAGCGCCGCACGGGCCGCGTCAATGGTGCGCATCACCCCTTCATGGCCTTCGCACACGCCCGAAATGGTGTCCAGGGTCAGGGTGCTGGTGCCGCCGGGAAGGTCGTCGCCCGGGCGGACGAAATTCCGGTAGGCGGTGATTCCGGGCAGTTCGCGCACGGCTTCGGCGCCGTGCACGGCCACCAGACCGCCGGGCCGCAGCGGGGCAAGATTGTTGTACTGGAAATGGACCTTTCCGCCGAAGTCGAAAGTCGGCAGATAAGGCTCTTCACCGAGGGCCAGCAAGGCGCCGACGCGCACCAGATCCAGGCCGCAGGATTCCCGGGACATCATGTTCACATGCCCCGAGAGCCGTCCGTTGAGTTCGATGATGCGGGGCCCGTCGGGAGTGAGCTTCAGTTCGGTGTGGGCGAATCCGTGGTCGGCCCCCACCGCTTCCAGGGCGCGGGTGACGAGGTCGAAGATCTCCGCTTCTTCCGCGCACGGCAGATGGCTGGGCCAGATCCGGCCGGTGCCGCGGAACGGCGGTACCACCGGGGACTTGCCGGTCAGCACGAGGTGGGTGATGCCCGAGGGCGTGCAGACGCTCTCGACCGACACATAGTCGCCGAACGGCTCGCTCGCCCGGCCCTCCAGGAACTCCTCCAGGATGAACGGCTCCCAGGTCCCCTCGGCGGCGAGGGCGTCGAGGCGGGCCCGGACCAGGCGGGCGTCCTCGGGCGTGCGCAGCGCGTGCGCCTCCCGGCTCCGGGAGGCGGTCACCGGTTTGGCGAGCGAGGGCAGGCCGATGAGGCGCAGGGCCTCGTCCCAGTCCTCGGGCGACTCCACGACCCGGAACGCCGTCCCGTCGACGCCCGCCGCGCGCAGCGCCCTGCGCTGGGCGCCCTTGTCGGTGTAGAGGCGGGCGGTCTCCGGGGACAGGCCGGGCAGGCCCGCGGCGGCGGCGAGTGCGGCCGCCGGGCGGATCATGTCCTCGCAGAAGGTGAGGACCGCGTCCGGGGCGAGCGCGCGGACCAGGTCCGCGTCCTGTTCCGGCCGCCCGGTCAGGGTCCGCACCTCTCCCAACAGCTCCATGACGGGACGGAGTTGGGTGACATGTGCGGAGTGGTCCGGGACCAGGAAGACGATGTCGCCGAGGTCGGCGAGGCCCGCGCCGACCTCCCCGGCGGGCACCGCACCGGCGTCGTAGAGAACGGCGAAGAGCGGCCGCTGAGGTGGCGTCATGGTCACTTCCCCTTGTTCCCGGGCGCGGACGGCGCGGCCGGGCTGACCGGATTGGCGACCAGCGCGGCCAGCGCCCGCCGCAGGGTGCTGGCGTAGGCCTCCACGGAGGTCCGCGCCACGAAGGCCGGGTCGAAGCCGATGCGCACCTGGCCCTCGGCACCGCTGATCTCGACGTTGACATGGAACGGGAAGCTGGGCTTGCCCCGGCGCCACCAGCCGCGCGTGGGCACGGACGTCAGCCGGTCGAGTTCCCGGTAGGCGTGGAAGTGCATGAAGTTGAAGGTGACGTCGAACGGTGGCCGGCCGAGCCGCTCCACGATCTGCGCCTGGGGGTACGCCTGGTGCGCGGCGCCCTCGCTCTCGGCGTCGGCGGCGGCCCGGACGAGCCCCGCCCAGGTGGCGTCGACCGTCGCGAAGCGCACCGGGAGCGTGTTGAGGAAGAGGCCCGCCGCCAGGTCGGAACCTGCGCTCTCCGGACGGGTGTTGAACACCAGGCCGGTGACGATGTCGTGGTCGCGCCGGGTCCAGGTGCCCAACGCCCGTACGTGGGCGGCCAGCGCGACGGCCTTCACCGGGACACCGAGCATCCGGGCCACCCCGGACAGGGCCCGCACCAGCGTCGCGTCCAGGGCGAACTCGACGCGGCCGCCCGCGTCGGGGGTCTTCCGGTGCTTCGCCGCGTCGAAGAGCAGGGCGGGCGCGTCCGCCTGCCGCAGCCAGTGCGCGGCGGCGGCCGGCGAGTCGGCGGCCCTGCGTTCGGCGGCGAGGAAGTCGTGCTGCACGTCCGGGGACAGCGCCGGCAGCTCCGCGTCCACGCCGTCGTGCGCCGCGGCGTAGAGGGTCATCAGCTCCACGGCCAGCCGGCTCAGGCTCCAGCCGTCGAGGACGGCGTGGTGGACGGCGAGCACGGTGTGGAAGGAGTCGGGGAGCGCCACCACATGGCAGCGGACCAGGGACGGGACGCGCCAGTCGATCGGCGCGGCGAGCTGCTGGTCGCACCAGGCGCGCAACAGGGCGTCGCCCTCGTCGGCGTCGGCGGCCCGCTCGACGGTCAGTGCGGGGCGGGCGTCGGCCCAGACGAGCTGGGCCGGCACCGAGAGTCCGCCGAAGTCGAAGGCGGTGCGCAGGGCCGGGTGCCGGCGGGCGAGCGCGTCGAGGGCGGTGCGGAAGCTGCTCTCGTCGAAGCGGGCGGCGACCTCCCAGCCGTCCATGCTGTGGTAGAGCAGCGGGTCCTGGCTGGTCTCGCAGAGGTAGAGCATCCCGGTCTGCAGCGCCGAGGCGGGCAGGGCGTCCTGCACCCCCTCGGGGATCCGGGCGCGGTCCTCCGGGTCGAGGAGGGAGAACGGCGCCGCGCTCCCCGCCGGCCCGTGCCCCGCCGGGGAGCCGCCGCCGGGCGGCGGCGCGGCCGCCGAGCGGGAACCCAGGATGGCGCGCACGCTCTGATGCACCATCAGGTCCCGCAGGGTGAGCGGAACGCCCTGCTCCCGGGCGTCATTGAGCACACGGAGGGCGATCAGCGAGTCCCCGCCGAGGGCGTAGAACCTGTCGTCCATGCCGATCTCCTGGACCGACAGGTGCTCCCTGAGCACGCCCAGGAGTATCTCGGCCGGGTCGCCCGCGCCGGCCGCGGCGGACTCCCCCGCCACGAGCGGTTCGGTGCCGCCGCTCTCGTTCCGCGATTCCGCCATGCCCTGCGTTTCCCTTCGGTAGTGAGACCAATCGGCGGCACGGGGACGGAGGTGCGCCGCGGGCGCCTGCGCCGGCGGCGCGCCCGGCCCCGCCGTCAGGCGGCCGCCGTTTCCGGAATCTGCACCTCGCGCATCGTCCTGAGGGGCGAGAACACCACGAACAGCGAGGCGCTCCACATGCCCAGCGCACACACCCACAGCGCCGGCCGCAGCCCCGCCCAGGTGGCGAGCGCCCCGCCGCACAGCGAGCCGAGCGGAACGACGCCGTAGCTGATCCAGAGGTAGACCGCGCTCACCCGGCTGAGCAGCCCGCGCGGGCAGACCAACTGGCGGTAGGACAGGGACGCGGTGTTGAACAGGGTGCTGTTGGCGGACAGCGCGGCCAGGCCGACCGCGTACAGGAAGACCCCCCAGCCCGGCTGCGACAGCGGCATCAGGAAGTACAGCGGGCCGGGCAGCAGCATCGACACCCAGATGACCCGCGCGCTGCCGACCCGGGCGGAGATCCGCCGGGCGAAGGCCCCGCTGACCAGGCCGCCGACGGAGCCCAGGGTGAACACCAGGCCGACGGAGGTCGCGGACGCGTGCAGGTCGCGCAGCAGGAAGGTGACCGCGATCGAGGAGGTCGCGGTCACGAAGAAGTTGCACACGCTGGTGCACAGCAGCAGCCTGCGCAGGATGACCTCTCTGCGGACGAAGGTGAGCCCTTCGCCCATCGCCGCCCGGAACGAGACCGGGCGGGGCCCCGGCGGCGGGCCCTGCTCGGACTCCGGCACCCGTATCAGCCCCAGCGTCAGGGCGCTGAGCGCATAGGTGAGCACATTGGCGTACAGCGTTCTGGTGGCGCCGACCAGGCCGACGAGCGCACCGCCGAGACCGGGGCCGGCCACCTCCGCCAGCGACTCGCACATGCCGAGTTTGCCGTTGCCGTCGACCAGTTGGGAGGCGCTCACCAGCTTCGGCAGCTGGCTGCGGTAGGCGACCGTGAACAGCACGGTCAGGACGCCGGAGACGCCGACGACCACGTACAGGTACCACAGGGTCAGCCGGCCGGCCAGGGCGACCAGGGGAACGGAGAGGATCAGCAGCAGCCGGGCGGCATCGCAGAAGATCATGATCTTCCGCTGGTCGAGCCGGTCGGCGAGCACGCCCGCCGGCAGCGAGAACAGCAGGTACGGCAACCAGCCGAGGGACGTCAGCAACGACACCTGGAACGTGTCGGCGTGGAGGGTGTCGAGGGCGAGGACGGGCAGGACGATCAGCGCCGTCCGCGGACCGAGCGTTCCCGCCCCCTGCCCGCACCACAGCAGCATGAAGTTCCGGTTGCGCCACAGCGACGTGGGCACCGCTGCCGTGCCGCCCCGCGGCCGGGCCGTCTGCGTCATCGATGGATCCTGCCTTGGTGAGGTGGGCGCTTCCCTCGCCCGTACCCCCCAACCCTGCCCAACCGCCCCGGCCGCTCCTAGCCCGACGGCCGGAACTACCGATGAAGTGCCGCTGCGCCCGCCACTGCCGGCGACCGGGCCGGACCTTGGGACGGGGCCACGGCTCGGAGCGGCGGGCCGGAGCCGTGACCGGGGGCGGCCGCCGGGGACGGCCGCCAGGGGCGAGGCCAGGACCGGCCGCCTGGCCATCCCAGGCGGCCGGGGGGCGCGAACGCGGCCCCGATTCCGGGAGGTTCAGCCACTGCCGGGGCCCGGGACCCCGCAGCGGCACTTCCTCCGAGGACAACTGCCCCCGCACCGCCCGCGATTACGCCCCCACCTGAGGGACCGCTCCCCCGGGCGGCCCCTGGAGGTAGGTGCGGATGACGTTGAGGAGCGTGAACCGGACAAGGTTGTCACCGCAGGAGGCGACTTTCATGATGAGGCCGCACTGCAGAAAGGCGTGGACGGCACGGGCGACCTGGGCCCGCGGGATGCCGATGCTGGCGACCACCTTCTCCACGGTCCACGCCCCCGGCCAGTCGCTGAGCCTGACCAGCAGGTCGCGATAGGGGCGCGGCTGCGCCGCCACCGCGTCCCGCACCGTGCTCGCCACGTCCGTACGGTCCCCCGGGTGGGTCGCCAGCAGGTGAGGTTCCTCTCGGGCCATGCCCACGATCTCCTCGGGCGAGATGAGGGTGAACCAGGAGGCGGCCGCCTCCAGGGCCCTCGGCAGCCCGTCCAGCCGCCGGCTCACCTCCGCACAGACCGCCAACGTCGCCTCGTCCAGGAGGAATTCGGGCTGGAGGTCCGTGATCAGTTCGACCAGCAGGGCCACCGCGGGCGCGGCCGCGGTCTCCTCCCGGCCGGCGGCGGTCGCGGCGACGGACAGCGGGCGCAGGGCGAGCCGGTAGTCCTCCGGCCCTCCCTGCGGGGTGCGCGCCGTTTCGAGGATGCGGAGCTTCGGGCACTCCCGGAGCAGCGCCCACAGGGTGGGGCGGGTCACCTGCCCCGCGTCGTTGCCGTCGAGGACCAGCAGCACATGCCGGTCACCGATGAGCCGCACGAGCTGGTCGACGCTGCCGTCCTCGCGGGTCAGCAGCGACTCGATGCGCTCTCCCCGGTCCCCCGGACGGTGGCCGGGCGGACCCGGCACCCGCGCCCCGCGGGCCGCGTCCGCCGCGGGCCCGCGGAACGCCGCCGGCGACTGCGCGGCCTCGTGCCGCAGGGACGCCCACAGTGTGGGCACGCCGTTCAGCGAACGGAGTGTATGGGCCACCGCGGTGGCCAGATGAGTCTTGCCCACGCCCCCGAACCCCGTGAGGGCGGTGACGCGTTCGTACCCGCTCCGTACGCGCCGGAGGACCGTGTCGACCTCCCATTCGCGGCCGTACAGCGGCCGGGCCGCCGCCGTGGGGGACAGGGTGAGCGACTCGAACATCGCCTCGCCCGCCTCGCACCCGGCGGCCCGCTCGAAGACGACGCGCTCCTGCGCGGTCAGCCGCAGGGCGTCCGCGAGCAGCCGGACCGTGTCCCGGCGCGGAACCGCCACTTGCCCCTGCTCCAGATTCCGGACAGCCCGCACGCTGACCATGGACAGTCCGGAGAGCTCGGTCTGGGTGAGCCGAGTGCGCTCCCGGAACTTTCGAAGCTGCTGTCCAAATTCCTCACCGTTGACTGCGACAACCATCGAGATCGCTCCATGAAGGGGTGTTTCATAGCCGACAGGCCGTCACCGTGGGTGGGGGTGACGGCTCTTCACATCTCTCGTCGACACCCGGCCGCACCAGGCATCAACGGTTGCTTACGTACGTCCCGGCAAACGGTGTGCAGGACTGCACAAAACGGCCCGGCCCGACCGCAGAAATCCTTCTTGCTGCACGATCCCCCCTGGTCAACACTCATTCTGGACAAGTTTTGGCAATGTGCGGCCCCGGTGAAGTCGGCAGAACGACGGGTGGGGCCGACGACTGACGACTATAGGCACGCCCTCCGACAGCCTCGGGAGTTTTCCCCAGGAGGTGAGCCACGACATAGCGGCGCCCGCACAACACCGGACCCCACCAGTGGAAACCCTCCGCACACCCCCACGGAGGAACGCCCCCACCTGGGGTTTCCCTCCTGTCCACCGGAAATCAACGTGCATAGGCAGGAATAAAGGGATTCACACCAATTGCCCGAGGTGAATTCCGCACCGACGAGCACCCGCACACCCCGCCCATAAATCCCTTGCCCGACCGCGGAGAGATCTGTAGGGTCCTTTTCGGTCGAAGGCAGAAAATTTCGGGGACGGGTGCCGACCGATCCCTCTCCACGGGCTACCCCTTTTCACCCGTCACGTTCATCGACGCTGCCGCCGGAATTGATGAATCCCGACTCCCCGGAATTCCGGCGATACGGCCGTCGGCGCATTATCGAGCACGCGCACTGCGGCGAAAATCCGGGCCGCGGATACAGACCCGCCGGAATACGGCCGACGTCCCCGAAGTTCCCGGCACTGCCCTTCGGGGACGGCGGGACTCCCACCGCCCCTCCCGTCCGCGCGCCCCGATGCTCTCGGATGCCCTCGCGTCCCCGCGGGGACCGGCCCCCACCCGTCCCACCAACTCGCGTACGGAGCCCGGCGTTCCGCCGCCGGCCGTGCCGAACTACCCCCGATCTACCGCCCGTTCTGCCGTTCCACCGGATTTCGGCGCTCCTACACTGGCCGCAGATCTTGCCCTTCCGTCCGCACCGTACCGAGTGCGCACAACATTCAGGTATCCGGCTCGGCGGCACAAAGGCCGGCCTCTCCGAAGTGGGTGCAATGTGAGCAGTTCGCCGTACACACAGTCCTTGCCCTTTGCCACCGGCGTCGCCGTCCAGCGCTATCTGAGCGCCGAGGAAGGACTGGCCGCGGCCCAGGAGGAGGGGTGCAGCCACTGGTACATCGACGCCAGCCTGATGGCGGACATGCCGCACAACTGGTCCGGCGAGCGCAGCCGTTCGCTGGCGGCGGCCGCGGCCGACCAGGGCCTGTCCCCCATCCTGCACGGCAACTTCCGGGCGCCGCTGGCCTCGGAGATCCCGGAGGTGCGGGAGGCGTCCCTGCAGTACGTGCGCAGCGAAATCGACCTGGCCGCACGGCTGGAGGCGACCTCGCTGGTGATCCACGGCGGCGCCTTCGTCGAGCCCCGCCCGACGAAGGCGCACCGCGACGCCGCGCTCGAACGGTTCCTCACACTGCTCGCCGAGGTCGTCGCCGAGGCGACCGAGAAGGGGGTCGAGGTCTGGCTGGAGAACCTCTCCTACTACCCGAAGTTCCGCCCGTTCTCGTATGTCTTCACACGGGAGGCGGACTTCGCGGTGGCGCTGGACGCGATACCCGGCATCAAGTTCATCCTGGATGTCGGCCACGCCAACGTGAACCAGTCGGCCGCCGCTCCCGCGTTCGAGAAGTTCTCGTCGTCGATCGCCGCCCTGTCGCTGAGCAACAACGGCGGCGACCAGGACGCCCATCTCGCGCTCGACGAGGGCACGCTGTCCGTCCGCGAGATCACCGACGCCGTCCGGGCCCGGAACTGGCAGGGCATCATCGCCTTCGAGACCCGCAACGAGAGCGTCGAGAGCGGAATCGCCTACCTCACCAAGCTCTGGGAGTCCGCCGCCGGTTCCCCGGCCTGACGCCCGGGGCGGCCTGTCGCACGGCTCGGTTAATGTGGGGCAAACAGGGCGCAGGCTCACGGCCCGGTGGCCGCTACGGGGAGGCAGCACGATGCACGGCGAGTACAAGGTCCCCCACGGCAAGCTCGTCGTGGTCGATCTGGACGTCGAGGGCGGCGCCCTGCGGAACGTACGGGTGGCCGGGGACTTCTTCCTGGAACCCGACGAGGCCCTCCTCGCCATCGACGCGGCCCTGGAAGGCGCCCCGGCGCACACCGACGCGGCCGGCCTCGCCGCCCGCGTCGACCGGGCCCTGCCCGACGGCGCGGTGCTCCTGGGGATCACGACCGAGGGGGTGGCCGTCGCCGTCCGCCGCGCCCTGGCGCAGGCCACCGGGTGGGGCGACTACGACTGGCAGCTCATCCACGAGGGCCCGCAGCCGCCCGCCCTCCACATGGCGCTCGACGAGGTGCTCACCGCCGAGGTCGCCGCGGGCCGGCGTCCGCCGACGCTCCGGGTCTGGGAGTGGGACTCCCCCGCCGTGGTCATCGGCAGCTTCCAGTCGCTGCGCAACGAGGTCAGCCCCGAGGGCGCAGCCCGCCACGGCATCACCGTCGTGCGCCGGATCTCCGGCGGCGGCGCCATGTTCGTGGAACCGCACAGCACCATCACCTACTCCCTGGCCGTCCCCGAAGCGCTCGTCTCGGGCCTCTCGTTCGCCGACAGCTACGCCTACCTCGACGACTGGGTCCTCGCCGCGCTCGGCGACATGGGCATCAAGGCGTGGTACCAGCCGCTCAACGACATCGCCACCGACGTCGGGAAGGTCGCCGGCGCCGCGCAGAAGCGGGTGGTCGGGCCGGGCGGCGGACCGGGCGCGGTCCTGCACCACGTGACCATGTCCTACGACATCGACGCCGGCAAGATGCTCGACGTGCTGCGCATCGGCAAGGAGAAGCTCTCCGACAAGGGCACCCGGAGCGCCGGGAAGCGCGTCGATCCGCTGCGCCGTCAGACGGGGCTGCCCCGCGAGACCGTCATCGAGAAGATGATCGGCTCCTTCCGCGCCCGCTACTGCCTCACTCCTGGCGGGATCACCGACGGGGAACTGGCCCGCGCCCAGGACCTCGTGCGGACCAAGTTCACCACCCCGGAGTGGACCGCACGCGTTCCCTGACCATCAGCAGCGTGTAGAGCGTCAGCGCGGTGGCCAGGCCCACCGCCCAGCCGTAGTCGGCCAGCGGCTTGAGGAGGGGGACCAGGCCGTCGGCGGGGAAGGGGCCCTTGCCGGGCTGCGAGTACGAGCCGCCCACGGCCAGCAGTCCGCCGGTGACGAAGGCGAGGACGGCCCGCCAGTTCCAGCCGGCGGTGTACCAGTAGGGGCCGCCGGGGCGGTAGAGGCCGGCGAGGTCGAGGACGGTACGGCGGACGATCCAGTAGTCGGCGATGAGGATGCCGGCGACGGTGCCGAGCAGTCCGCCGACCACCCCGAGCCAGGTGAAGATGTACAGCTCGGGGGTGGCGGTGAGCTTCCACGGCAGGATGACCACCCCGACCACACCGGTGATCAGCGCGCCGGTGCGGAAGCTGATGAACTTCGGTGCCAGGTGGGCCAGGTCGTAGGCGGGCGAGACGACATTGGCGGCGAGGTTCACGGAGATCGTCGCGATCAGGACCGTGACCAGGGCGAACAGCAGGCCGAAGACGCTGTCGGACTTGCCGGCCAGGGCGACGGGGTCCCAGATCGGCGCCCCGTAGACCGCCTGGGAGCCGGAGGTGACCAGGACGGAGAGCAGGGCGAACGCCGTCATCGTGGTCGGCAGCCCCAGGGACTGCCCCCAGACCTGGGCCCGCTGCCCGGCCCCGAAGCGGGTGAAGTCGGGGATGTTCAGGGACAGCGTCGCCCAGAAGCCGATCATCCCCATCAGGGACGGGAAGAAGACCGGCCAGAAGTGCGCGCCCCAGCCCAGTGCGCTGGGCTGGTCCAGCAGCGGGCCGAACCCGCCCGCCTTGGCCGCCATCCATCCGAGCAGCGCCAGCGCACCGACGAGGACGAAGGGCGCGGCCCAGTTCTCGAAGCGGCGCAGGGTCTCCATGCCCCGGTGGATGATGGCCAGTTCGACGACCCAGAAGACCAGGAAGCAGAGCCACAGGGTCCAGGGGTAGCCGCCGATGGACGCCGCCGAGGCCCAGTCACCGCCGAAGACCTTGCCGAGCAGGATGTAGATGCCCTGGCCGCCGATCCAGGTCTGGATGCCGAACCAGCAGCAGGCCACGGCGGCCCGCACCAGCGCGGGCAGATTGGCGCCGCGCAGCCCGAACGACGCCCGCGCCAGGACGGGGAAGGGGATGCCGTACTTCGGGCCCGCATGCCCGGTGAGCAGCATCGGGACGAGGACGACGAGGTTCGCCAGCGCGATGGTCAGCACCGCCTGCTTCCAGTCCATGCCGAGCGCGACCAGCCCGGAGGCGAGCGTCCAGGACGGGATGTTGTGGGCCATGCCGACCCAGAGGGCGGTGAAGTTGTAGGTGGTCCAGCGGCGTTCGGCGAGCGGCACGGGGCGCAGGTCGGCGTTGACGTACCGGCCGTGTGCGGCGATCGCGCCCGGCGCCGGTTCGACGCGGCCGTCCGGGGCGGTGAGTTGTCCCGAGGGCGCTATGGGGAGTTCCGGCGGCACGGGTGCGGAGGTCGCGGGCATACGGGCCTGGCCTTTCGTCCGGGTGCGGGCCGCCCGGCGGCCGGGCGGCGCAGCAGGTCCTCGGTCGTGGCGGCCCGGCCGGTCGGGCCGGCCGCCACGGCCGCTGGGGCACTCGCGGGCCACCGCGCCGAGGGCGGTGTGCACCGCCCCGTACCGGCGCCCGTTCAGTCGGCGAACGCGGGAAGGATCTCTGCTCCGTAGGCGTCGATGGTGGATTCCTTGGCGTCGTGCATGGCGTAGAGCGCGAACTGGTCCACGCCCAGCGCCTGGAGCTGCCGCAGCTTCTCGATGTGCGCGGCGGCCGGGCCGAGCAGGCAGAAGCGGTCGATGACCGCGTCCGACACGAAGCCGGCGTCCGGGTTGCCCGACCGGCCGTGGTGGGCGTAGTCGTAGCCCTCGCGGGAGGCGATGTAGGCGGTCAGCTCGTCGGGCACCATGCCGGAGTGCTCGCCGTAGCGGGCGACGAGATCGGCGACGTGGTTGCCGACCATGCCGCCGAACCAGCGGCACTGCTCGCGGGCGTGGTCCAGGTCGTCGCCCACATAGGCCGGGGCGGCGACACAGATAGTGAGGTCGGCCGGATCGCGTCCGGCGTCCTTCGCCGCGGTCCGCACCGCCTTGATCATCCATTCGGTGAGGAAGGGGTCGGCCAGCTGGAGGATGAAGCCGTCGGCCAGTTCGCCGGCCATGGCGAGGGCCTTGGGCCCGTAGGCGGCCATCCACACCGGGAGCTTGCCGTCCTTGATCCAGGGGATCTTGATCCGGTGGTCGCCGACGTACGCCTCGCGCCCCTCGGCCAGATCGCGGATGACCCCGATGGACTGGCCCAGCCGGGCCAGGGTGTTGGGCGGCCGCCCGGCCACCCGCATCGCGGAGTCGCCGCGGCCGATGCCGCAGACGGTGCGGTTGCCGTACATCTCGTTGAGGGTGGCGAAGGTGGAGGCGGTGACCTCGGGGGCGCGGGTGGAGGGATTGGTGACCATCGGGCCGACGATCAGTCGCTCGGTGTGTTCCAGGACGCGGCTGTAGAGGACGAACGGTTCCTGCCACAGCACGGTCGAGTCGAAGGTCCAGCCGTAGCGGAAGCCGTTGCGTTCGGCACGGCGCATCAGGGACACGACGGCGGAGGAGGGCGGATCGGCCTGCAGAACAACTCCGAAGTCCACGGCGGCGCTCCTTAGATGAGGTACTGGCAGGTGCCACGCGGGATGTACTGGCCGTGCCCCGCGTGGCCGGTGAACTCCCGCCGGTCGATGACGAGTTCGCCCCGCGAGAGGACCGTTTCGACCTGTCCGGTGAGCTGTTTGCCCTCGTACGCCGAGTAGTCGACGTTCATGTGGTGGGTCGCGGCCGAGACGGTCTGCTGGGCGGTGGGGTCGTAGATGACGAGGTCGGCGTCGGCGCCGGGGGCGATGGTGCCCTTCTTCGGGTAGAGGCCGAACATCCGGGCCGGGGTGGCGCAGGCGATCTCGATCCAGCGGCGACGGCTGATCCGGCCCTCCACGACGGCCTGGTGGAGGAGATCCATCCGGTTCTCCACACCGGGCATCCCATTGGGGATCTTGGAGAAGTCACCGCGGCCGAGCTCCTTCTGCCCCTGGAAGCAGAAGGGGCAGTGGTCGGTGGAGACCACCTGGAGGTCGTTGGTGCGCAGCCCGCGCCACAGCGCCTCCTGGTGCTCCCGGGGCCGCAGCGGCGTGGAGCAGACGTACTTGGCGCCCTCGAAGTCGGGCTCGGCGAGGTTGTCGGTCGACAGGAACAGGTACTGCGGGCAGGTCTCGCCGAAGACGTTAAGCCCCTTGTCACGGGCCTGGGCGATCTCGGCCAGGGCCTCCTCGGCGGAGACATGGACGACGTAGAGCGGCGCGCCGGCCACCCGTGCCAGCTGGATGGTGCGGTGGGTGGCCTCGGCCTCCAGCAGGACCCGGCGGACCTCGCCGTGGTAGCGCGGGTCGGTCTTCCCCTCGGCCAGCGCCTGTTCGACGAGGACGTCGATGGCGATGCCGTTCTCGGCGTGCATCATCACCAGGCCGCCGTTGTCGGCGGAGCGCTGCATCGCGCGCAGGATCTGTCCGTCGTCGCTGTAGAAGACGCCGGGGTAGGCGGTGAACAGCTTGAAGGAGGTGACGCCCTCCGCCACCAGGAGGTCCATCTCCTTGAGGGTGTGCTCGTTCACGTCCGAGAGGATCATGTGGAACGCGTAGTCGATGGCGCACTGGGCGTCGGACTTGGCGTGCCAGGTGTCCAGGCCGGCCCGGAGCGACTTGCCGCGGGACTGGACCGCGAAGTCGATGAGGGTGGTGGTGCCGCCCCAGGCGGCGGCGCGGGTCCCGGTCTCGAAGTTGTCGGAGGAGAAGGTCCCGCCGAAGGGGAAGTCCAGGTGGGTGTGGGCGTCGACGCCTCCCGGGATGACGTATCTGCCGGTGGCGTCGAGGACGCGGTCCGCCGACTCCACCCAGCTCTCGGCGCCGGGGCTGCCGTGCGCGGCGAGGGCGGCCACCCGGCCGTCCTCCACGAGCACATCGGCATGGATCTCATCGGCGGCTGTGATCACCAGTCCGCCCCGGACGACCGTACGCGTCACCATTCCTGCTCCTTCCACACCAGCGACATCGGCGGCACGGGAGTGCGGAGCCCGAAGCGCACCATCCCCTCGGCAGATCTGCTCCGCTGACGCCACGCCACAACCGGATCTACACCCGTAGATCGCGGTCGAGAAGGAGACCGTAGAAGCATGTCACCCACCGTGGCAATACCGTGACCGTTGATCAGCGGAGACCTTCGTGTTGCGCCGACGATCATCTGGACGGTTCAACGCGGCGGCCGGGCGCCGCGGCCGCGCCGCCCGGCGGAGGGGTGCGGGGGCGGCCCGATGGGCAGGTATCCGCCCGACGCCGGCGGCCATTCCTCGCGAGCGCCACGGCATCCTGGCGGACGAGGCAGAGAGGCGGGCGGCATGGAGCACAGCACACCGTGGGAGTTCTCCGACGACCGGGGGCGCCTCGTGGTGGCCGGGGAGCGGCCGTTGCGGATCGTGGCGTACATACAGGCGGCGGCGACACTGTGGGACCACGGTATACGTCCCGTGGGGCTGTTCGGGTCCCAGCACGACGGCGCCGCCCCCGACCCCGCCAAGGCCGGTGAGCTGCCGCTCGCCGAGCTGCGCTATCTGGGATCGGGGGGCGCCCTGCACCCGGACACCCTGCTGGAGGCGGAGCCGGACCTCGTCGTGGCCGTGACCTACGACGGCGAGCAGGTCTACGGCCTGGAGCCGAAGACCGCGCTGGAGCTGGAGGCGCATGTCCCGGTGGTCACCCTCGCGGTGGGCCCGGGGCGCAGCCTGGCCGGGGTGCGCGAGCGGTTCGCGGCGCTGGCCGGTTCGCTGGGGCGCGGCGAACCCCTCGGCGCCGCATGGGAGTTGGACGCCGCCGAGGACGCCCTGCGGCAGGCGGCCGGCGGTGCGCAGCGGCCGCGGGTGCTGGCGCTGTCGCCGGCGGGACCGGAGCGGGTGCATCTGGCCCGGCCCGGCTCCTGGCCCGACCTGCGGGCGCTGACCGAGCACGGCGTGGGGCTGCTGGAGCCGGCCGCGGGCGCCGGGGTGAACTGGTCCACCGTCGGCTGGGCGGAGGCCGCGGCGATGGCCCCGGACATCGTGCTCATGGACGTACGGGCCAACGCCGCCCGGCCCCAGGAGCTCCGGGCCGACGGGCACTGGCGCGCGATCGAGGCCCGGGCGCGGCTGCTGCCGTGGAACCCGGAGGCGCCGTGCAGCCGGCGCGCGCACACCCGCTTCTTCACCCTGCTGGCCGAGACCGTGCGCGCGGCGGCCGGGGCGGACTGAGTCGGGCCGGGGCGCAGCGCGCAGGAGCGGGGGCGTCCCTCTCCACGAGGCCCCGCCCCCGGTCCGCGGCGGTGCCGGCTATGAAGCGGCCAGCATGCCCTGGGCCGATCGCAGCGCGTCCGCGAGCAGTTCCGCGCCCTCCTCCGCCTCGGCGACCGTCAGCGTCATCGGCGGCGCGATCCGCAGCGAGGAGCCGCCCTGCCCGCCCTTGCCGACCAGCAGACCGCGTTCCCTGGCGGCCTCCACGACCAGCGAGGCGGCCTCGGGCGAGTGCTCGTCGGTGCCGGGCCGGACCAGTTCGATGCCGATCATCAGGCCGCGGCCGCGCACTTCCCGTACGACGTCGAGTCCGGCCGCGACCGCCCGCAGCCGCTCGATGAGCAGGCCGCCGACCCGCCGGGCGTTGCCCTGGAGGTCGTGTTCGAGGAGGTAGGTGAGGTTGGCCAGGCCCGCGGCCATGGTGACGGGGCTGCCGCCGAAGGTGGAGATGGAGTTCGCGGAGAGCGAGTTCATCACCTCGGCGCGGGCCACCACGCCGCCGATGGACATGCCGTTGCCGATGCCCTTGGCGAAGGTGAGCATGTCGGGCGGGCCGTTGCCGTCGTGCGCCTGCCAGCCCCAGAAGTGGTCGCCGGTGCGGCCCCAGCCGGTCTGCACCTCGTCGCTGATCCAGAGGATGCCGTGCCGGGCGAGCACCTCGCGGAACGCGGCGTAGAGGCCGTCCGGCGGCATGGTGAACCCGCCGACGCCCTGGACCGGTTCGGCGATCAGCGCGGCGACGCCGCCGGCGGTCTGCTGGAGCACGTCCTCCAGGTCGGCGACGCAGGCGGCGGTGTACGCGGCGTCGCTCAGCTCCGCGTACGGGCCGCGGCTGCGCACCCCGCCGTGGACATAGAGCGTCTGCAGCGGGGAGAGGCTGGTCGGGGACCAGCTCTGGTTGCCGGTGATGCCGACGGTGGAGAACGACCGGCCGTGGTAGCTGTTGCGCATCGCCAGGATCTGGTTGGAGCGGCGGTGCGTGGTGGCCAGCAGCAGGGCCGCGTCGTTGGCCTCGGTGCCGGAGGTGGTGAAGAAGACCCGGGCGTCGGGGATGCCGGAGAGCGCCACGATCCGCTCCGCCAGCTCGACCATGGGGCGGGAGAGGTAGAGCGTGGAGGTGTGGATGATGCGGCCGGCCTGCTCGCCGACGGCCTTGGTCACCTCGGGCAGCGCGTGGGCCGTCATGGTGGTGAGGATGCCGCCGAAGAAGTCGAGGTAGCGGTTGCCCTCGGCGTCCCAGACGTGGCGGCCCTCGCCGTGGGTGAGTTCGAGGGGCCGCTCGTAGTAGAGGCTGAGCCAGGAGGGCAGGACGGCCTGGTGGCGGGCGTACAGGCTCGCGGGGTCATGAGTCATGGCTGCACCAGCCCGTCGTAGGCGTCGGGGCGGCGGTCGCGGTAGAACGCCCACTGCTGGCGGACCTCGTCGATCAGGTCGAAGTCGAGGTCGCGGACGACCAGTTCCTCCTTGGAGTCGCTGGCGACCTCGCCGACGAACCGGCCCCGGGGGTCGACGAAGTAGCTGGTGCCGTAGAAGTCGTTGTCCCCGTACTCCTCGACGCCGACCCGGTTGATCGCCGCGATGAAGTACTCGTTGGCGACGGCCGCCGCGGGCTGTTCCAGCTGCCAGAGGTAGGCGGACAGGCCGCGGGAGGTGGCGGAGGGGTTGTAGACCAGCTGGGCGCCGTTGAGGCCCAACTGCCGCCAGCCCTCGGGGAAGTGGCGGTCGTAGCAGATGTAGACGCCAATCTTGCCGACGGCGGTGTCGAAGACCGGCCAGCCGGCGTTGCCCGGCTTGAAGTAGTACTTCTCCCAGAATCCCTTGACCTGCGGGATGTGGTGCTTGCGGTAGGTGCCCAGCACCGTGCCGTCGGCGTCGATGACGGCCGCGGTGTTGTAGTAGAAGCCGGACTGCTCGACCTCGAAGACGGGGACGACGATGACCATGCCGGTCTCCCGGGCGAGATCCTGCATCCGCCGCACGGTCGGCCCGTCGGGCACCGGCTCGGCCCAGCGGTAGTGCTCGGGCTCCTGGACCTGGCAGAAGTACGGGGCGTTGAAGACTTCCTGGAAGCCGATCACTTTCGCGCCCTGCGCGGCCGCCGCTCTGGCGTACTCCTCGTGCTTCGCGATCATCGATTCGGTGTCGCCGGTCCAGGTCGCCTGGACCAGTGCGGCACGCACAACATCGGCCATGAGCTGCTCCTTTGTCGATGCGTCAGCCTGCAGCCCGCGCGGGATCTACGCGTGTGGAGGTGACCGTAAGCCCCGTCACGCACCGTGGCAAGACCATCTCTCCATGGCGCGCCCCGGAGATCGACAGGCAAACTTGCAAGTTTGCCTGTCGAAATCTACGCTGGGGATATGCCGGAAAAGGACCAGGAACAGCTGGCGACGGAGCTCGGCCGCACCGTCTCCCTGCTGATGCGCCACCTGCGCGCCGCCTCGCCGCACGGGGAACTCACCCCGACCCAGCGCGCGGTGATCAGCCGGATCGAGACCGACGGCGAGGCCACCATCGCCGATCTGGCCCGCGCCGAGCTGGTCCGCCCGCAGTCGATGCGCATGACCGTCGGGGCGCTGGAGGAGCGCGGCGTCCTCGCCCGCCGCCCGCATCCGACGGACGGCCGGCAGGTGGTCTTCTCGCTCACCGAGGAGGGCCACCGGATCCTCACGGTCGTACGCGAGGCCAAGCACAACTGGCTGGCCCAGGCCATCGCCGACCGGCTGACGCCGCAGGAGCAGCGGACCCTGGAGACGGCCACCGAACTCATACGGCGGCTGATGCCGCGATGACCGGCCCCCGCGCCGCCGGCCGGGGCGGCACCCCGGAGACGGCCCCGGCCCCGGCGGCCGTCGCCCCTCCGCAGGACTCGGGGGGATCCGCAGCCCCGGCCACCGGCGCCGGCCGTGCCTTCGGCGCCCGGCTGATGGCGCCGCTGCTGCTCGGCTCGCTGCTGAACCCCATCAACTCGACCATGATCGCCACCGCGCTGGTGGCCATCGGCCGGGACTTCCACGTCGGTGCCGCCGACACCGCCTGGCTCATCTCCGCGATGTACCTCGCCAGCGCGGTGGGCCAGCCGTCGCTGGGGCGGCTCGCCGACCGGATCGGCCCCCGCCGGGTGTTCACCGCCGGCGCGCTGACCGTCTGCGCCGCGGGCTTCATCGGGGCCCTCGCGCCCTCCTTCACGCTGCTGATCGTCTCCCGGGTGGTGCTGGGCATCGGCACCGCGGCCGCCTACCCCGCCGCGATGGCGGTGCTGCGCGCCGAGTCGCGGCGGACCGGCCGCCCGACTCCCCGCCGCGTCCTCGGACGGCTCTCGCTCGCCGCACTGGGCAGCGCCGCCATCGGCCCCACGCTCGGCGGGCTGCTCGCCGCGACCGCGGGCTGGCGCGCGGTGTTCGCGGTCAATGTCCCGCTCGCGCTGCTCGCCCTGGCCGGCGCGCTCGCCTGGCTCCCGGCCGACCCGAAGGGCGCCCGGCCGGAGCGCGCGGGCACCCCGGCGTCCCTCGACCCACTGGGCATCGCCCTGTTCGCCGGGGCGCTCACCTGCGCCATGGTCTTCCTGCTGCGCCTGGCGGACCCGCAGTGGCCGCTGCTCGCGCCGGCCGGGGTGCTCGCGGGCGTCCTGGTGTGGTGGCAGCTGCGCCACCCGGCGCCCTTCATCGACCTGCGGATGCTCGCCGGGAACGGCCCGCTGGTGCGCACCTACCTCCGCCAGGGACTGACCTATCTCGTCATCTACTGCGTGCTGTACGGCTTCAGCCAGTGGCTGGAGCAGGCCTACGGTGCCTCGTCCTTCCAGGCCGGGCTGATCATGCTGCCGATGTCCCTGGCGGCCGCGGGCTGCTCGCTCGTGGGCGCCCGGACGAAGGGCATCCGCGCTCCGCTGACCCTCGCCGCGGCCTGTCTCGCCCTGGGCAGCGGGGTCTTCCTCCTGCTGCACGGCACCGGCCCGCTGGTCGCGCTGCTGTGCGCCGGCGCGCTCTTCGGCATCCCGCAGGGCCTGGCGTCGACCGGCAATCAGGCCGCCGTCTACGCCCAGGCCCCGGCCGACGGCGTGGGCGCGGCCGCCGGACTCCAGCGCACCGCCCAGTACCTCGGCGCGATCACCGCCTCCGGCCTCATCGGGCTGCTCTACGGGCAGCGCGCCGGGGACGCCGGGCTGCACCAGATCGCCCTGATCGGCGTCGTGCTCGGCCTGCTGCTGCTCCTGCTGACCCTCGCCGACCGCGGTCTGCGGCCCGGCGCCCTCGGGAGCGGCGTCTGAAACCGGCCACCGGCCACCCGCCGCAACGGCCACATCTCCACCACCCGTCACCACGCAAGGAGCACCCGTGCCCGCCACCACCCTCGATGCCACGACCGCCCTGGTACTGATCGACCTGCAGAAGGGCATCGCCGGGCTGCCCGGCGCCCCGCTGCCCTCCGCCGAGGTCGTCGAGCGCGGCGCGCGGCTCGCCGCCGCGTTCCGTGCGCGCGGGCTGCCGGTCGTCCTGGTGAACGTCACCGGCGGCGCCCCCGGTCGTACCCAGGCCGCGCGGCCCGCCGGCAGCCCGCCCGCCGACTGGGCGGAGCTGGTTCCCGAGCTCGACCGGCAGCCCGGCGACATCCTCGTCACCAAGCAGCAGTGGGGCGCCTTCCACGGCACGAACCTGGACCTGGAGCTGCGCCGCCGCGGGGTGACCCAGGTCGTCCTCGCCGGCATCGCCACCAGCATCGGCGTGGAGTCCACCGCCCGTGCCGCGCACGAACACGGCTACCACGTCACCCTCGCCACCGACGCGATGACCGACCTGGACGCCGACGCGCACCGCAACAGCCTGGAGAAGATCTTCCCGCGGCTGGGCGAGACCGACACGACCGCGGCGCTCCTCACGCTCCTCGGCTGAGGCTCGGGGCGCGCCCTTGAGGGACGTCCCGATCGGGCCGGATCAGGCAGCCGCCCCCGCCGGGGACGACGGGAGCTTCCTCAGCGGCGCGCCCCGTCGAGCGGTGCCGGATGGCCGGCCGGACGCCGCTCGTGCCAGCGCAGATCGTCCTGGAGCTGGGCGGCCAGCGAGATCAGCCGCAGCTCGCCATGGGCCGGGCCGAGCAGTTGGGCGCCCAGTGGCAGGCCGTGGCTGCTGAAGCCGGCCGGGACGCTCACGCCCGGCCAGCCGAGGACGTTCCACGGCCAGGCGTACGGACAGGCGGCGATCATGGCCTGATCCGTACGCCAGCCGCTGAGCTTGGCCAGGGTGCCGATGCGCGGCGGCGGAGTGGCGGTGGTCGGCGTCAGCAGGACGTCGTAGGGGCCGAACAGCGCGCCGATCCTGCGTTGTTGGCGCCTCTCGGCGGCGCGTGCCCGGCGCAGCACGGGCCCGCCGAGCAGCCGTCCCATCCGCGCCGCCTCCCGGGTGCGGCGGTCCAGGAGGGAGCGGTCGGGGACCCGGTCGGCCCACTCCCCCACCCCGGCCGTGGCGCGCGGGACGAAGGCCAGTCCGACCAGCCCGTAGTCCGGTTCCGCCTCCTCCACGAAGTGCCCCAGCCGGGCCAGGGTGCGGGCCACGCCCGTCACCGCCTCCCGGACGTCCGGGTGCAGCGGCTTGGGGGTGAAGGTGAAGGCGGCCTTCCACGACAGCGCGATGCGCAGCCGTCCCGGGTCGCGGCCGGCCGCCTCGCGCGCCGCGATGGCGGGCGGCCGGTGCAGATCGCCGTCGTGGTTGCCGCTGGCCACGTCCAGCAGCAGCGCGGCGTCCTCGACCGTACGGGCCAGCGGCCCGATGCCGGTGATCCCCTGGAAGGACTCCGGGTCCGGCCAGGTGGAGATGCGGCCGCGCTGGGGCTTGATGCCGACGAGATGGGACCAGGCGGCGGGGATCCGGACCGAACCGGCGCCGTCGGTGCCGAGCGCGGCGGGGACCAGCCCGGCCGCGACCGCGGCGGCCGAGCCGCCGGACGAGCCGCCCGGGGTGTGGGCGAGGTTCCAGGGGTTGCAGGTGTTGCCGAAGGCCGGGCCCTCGGTGAACGGCCACTGCCCCAGTTCGCAGGCGTTGGTCTTGCCGACGATGATCGCGCCGGCCGCGCGCAGCCGCCGGACGACCTCGGCATCGCGCTCCTTGGGCGGGAACTCGCCGGCGCAGCCGAACGCGGTGGGCTCGCCCGCCACATCGGTGTCGTCCTTGACGGCGACCGGCACCCCGAGCAGCGGCAGCCGCTCCCCGCCGGCCAGCCTGCGGTCGGCCCGGGCGGCCTCCGCCATCGCGGCCTCGGCCCGTACCCGGCGGAAGGCGTTGACGCTGCCCTGGGTGGCCTCGATGCGCTCCAGCGACCGCCGTACCAGCGCGATCGAGGTCACCCGCCCGTCGGCCAGCGCCCGTGCCTGCTCGGCGAGGCCTTCCCACTCCCCGGCCGTGACACCGATGTGCCGGGCCGGGGAGCGCCCGGTCTCGCTGTCCTGGCTCTCGTCAACGCTCACGCTGCGCGCCCTCCCTGGGACCGTCCATTCGAACGAACGGTCCCAGGAGGCTAATCGTCACGGCGGAGACCATCAACGATGCCGCGCGGTGCGCCACCTCGACGACACACGGACGGCACACAGCGGCCCGCCGTGTTCCGGAGAGGTGACGTCCCGCGCACCCACCGGGGGCGCGACGGGTGGCGCGGATCCCTCACGAGGGGCGGACGACCATCGCCGAGCCGCCACCGCGCCGTACCTTCTCGGCGGCGGCCAGCCAGCGGCCGTCCGGCAGCCGCTGGACGCCGGTCGCCGCGCCGATCTCCGGGTTCTGCTTGAACGCGTGTCCGATCGCTTCGAGTTGCCGGCGGACCGGACTGTTCCACAGGCCGGGTTCGAGTTCGGTCGTCGCCGCGTTGCGCTGGCTGGCGCGCGGGGCGGCGATGGCGTCGACCAGCGGCATCCCGCGGTCGAGGTGGTTGACCAGGGTCTGCAGCACGGTCGTGATGATGGTCGCGCCGCCGGGCGAGCCGAGCGCCACCACCGGCCGGCCGTGGCGCAGCACGATCGTCGGCGAGATGGACGAGCGCGGCCGCTTGCCCGGGCCCGGAAGGTTGGGATCACTGACCGCCGGATCGGCGGGCGCGAAGGAGAAGTCCGTGAGCTCGTTGTTGAGCAGGAAGCCGCGGTGCGGGACGACGATGCCGCTGCCGCCGGTCTGCTCGATGGTCAGGGTGTAGGCGACGACGTTGCCCCACTTGTCGGCGACGGTCAGGTGGGTGGTGTTCTCCCCCTCGTACGTCGTCGGGACACCCTTGCCGCCGCCGGCGCAGCGCCGCGGGTGGCGCGGGTCGCCGGGCGCCAGCGGGCTGGTCAGCGCCTTGTCGTCGCGGATGAGGCAGGCGCGGGAGTCGGCGAAGCGCTGGGAGGTGAGGGCCTTGGCCGGCACGTCCTCCTGCGACGGGTCGCCGACCCAGCGGCCGCGGTCGGCGAAGGCGATCCGGCTCGCCTCCAGGTACCGGTGGAGGTACTGCTTCTCGCTCAGCCGGGAGACATCGCTCCTCTCCAGGATGTTGAGGGCCTCGGCGACGCTGGTGCCGCCGGAGGAGGACGGCGCGATGCCGTAGACGTCCAGGCCGCGGTAGCGGGTGCGGGTCGGGGCGTGACCGAGGGCCCGGTAGGCCCGCAGGTCGCCCGCGGTCAGTTTGCCGGGCCGCACGTTGCGGGTGGCTCCGGAGCGCACCGGCGGCTTCTGGACGGCGCGGACGATGTCCCGGCCCAGTGCGCCGTCGTAGAGCGCCCCGACCCCCTTCCTCGCCAGCTCCGTGTACGTACGGGCCAGGTCGGGGTTCTTCATCGTCGAGCCGACCGCCGGCAGCTCGCCGCCGGGCAGGAAGAGGCCTGCGGTCGCCGGGAAGTCCTTGAAGCGCGCCTCGTTGTCCGCGGTCTGCTGGCGGAACGTCTGATCGACCGTGAAACCGTCCGCGGCCAGTTTCGTGGCGGGCCGCAGCACCTGCCCCAGCGAACGGCTGCCCCATGCGCGCAGGGCGGTGTCCCAGGTGGCGGGGGTGCCCGGGGTGCCGACGCCCAGGCCGCTGGTGACGGCGTCGGCGAAGGGTATCGGGGTGCCGTTCTCCAGGAAGAGGTCCCGGCCGGCGGAGCGCGGGGCGGTCTCCCGGCCGTCGAGGGTGCGTACGGTGCGGGTTCTCGCGTCGTAGGAGACGAAGTAGCCGCCGCCACCGATGCCCGCTGAGTAGGGCTCGGTGACGCCGAGGGCGGCGGCGGTGGCGACCGCGGCGTCCACGGCGTTGCCGCCCTGCTTGAGCACCGCGATGCCGGCGGCCGAGGCGTCCGCGTCGACGCTGGAGACGGCCCCGCCGTAGCCGACGGCGACCGGCGTCTTGCCCGGGGTGGCGGTGGTGGCGCTGTCCTGGGCCGCGGGGGCCGGCCGGGCGGGCGCGGCGGACCCGGCGGCGGCCGGGACCGCCATCAGGGAGCCGGCCAGCGCGGTGGCCGCTCCCAGGACGGTGAGGCGTCGGGCTCTGCTCATACCGGATGTTCCTCCAAGAGCGTGCGCGGGGGGCGGCAGGGGCCGGTGAGCCTACTCGGCCCAACAGCGCGCGGACAGAGGGCATTTCGCCTGCCGCCGCCCCGGCGACGGCAGGGATCAGCTGCGTCTTTCCGGTACGGATCCGGTAGGCAGGCACGGACCGGGACAAGCCTCCCCTGAGCCACGCCCCGCCCTCGAACACACACCCGGTGAGCCGCTACGCTCCCCGGCCATGGACGACACCCTGCTGCTCCTGACCGCGGCGGCCGTGGCCCTGATCGTGGGCCTGGCGGCCGGCTGGGCCGTGCAATCGGCGACGGTCCGCCGGAAGCTGACCCGCGAACAAGGCTTCTTCGGGCTGCCGGACGGTTCGGAGTGCGTGCTGGTCACCCACCGGGACAGCTCCTCGGCCCACTGGAGCATCCCCCGCCATGACGCGCTGGCGCTGCTGGGTCTGGCCGCGGTGATCGAGAACTGCGGTGCGCACCCCGAGGTCGCCCCGCACGACACCGGCCTGCAGGGCTTCGGGGCGCGTACCGAGTTCTGCGTCGGCGACCCGACCGCGCACCGGCGGCTGGCGGCCCACCTGGCCAATCTGCTGCCGGGAGTCGCGGTGCACCCCGGCGACGAGTCCGGCGCCGACCGCGGCACCTTCACCATCGGCGGCACGGCGTACCGGATGGAGCCCGGCGCGGTCGAATACGTCCTGCTGGCCCGGCTGACCGCCGGTGAGGGCGGCGACCGCCCGGTGTTCCTGGCGGCCGGGCAGCGCCCGGTCACCCACCGGGCCGCGGTCCGCCATCTGGTCCGCAACCGGGCCCGGCTGGCCCGCAAGCACGGCACCGACGGCCAGTTCTGTCTGCTGCTGAAGGTGGTCAACTCGCAGGCGTACGGACCCGATGTCGTCGAGCTGGTCGCCGATGTCACCAAGGCCGCGCTCACCGCCGCGGAACCGAAGGGCCACCGGGCGGCGGCCTGAGCCCGGCGGACGCACCGGCGGCCCGGTCACCGACTCGGCGACCGCCCTGCGCCCGCCCGTCCGCCCGGCGCACCGACGGGCAGCCGCCCCGCCGTTCTGCCAAGCTCGACGCATGATCGCCGGACTCCGCTCGTCCGTCCTGCACTGGACCGGTGTGCTGCCGGTGCTGGCCGTGGTGCTGCTGGCCCTGGCCTGGGGCCGCTCGCTGCCCGTCGCCCTGGTGGTGCTGGTGTGCTGCTTCCTGGCCGGGGCGGTGCTGGCCGCGGTGCACCATGCGGAGGTGATCGCGCACCGGGTGGGTGAGCCGTTCGGGTCGCTGGTGCTGGCGGTCGCGGTGACCGTCATCGAGGTGGCGCTGATCGTCGCGCTGATGGCCGACGGCGGCACCAAGAGCGCCACGCTGGCCCGGGACACCGTCTTCGCGGCGGTGATGATCACCTGCAACGGCATCGTGGGCCTGGCCCTGCTGGTCGGCTCGCTCCGGCGCAAGGTCGCCGTCTTCAACCCCGAGGGCACCGGCGCGGCACTGGCGACCGTCACCACGGTGGCGGGCCTGAGCCTGGTCCTGCCGACGTTCACCACCAGCACGCCGGGCCCGCGCTTCTCCACCCCGCAGCTGATCTTCGCCGCGCTGGCCGCGCTGGTCCTCTACGGCATGTTCGTGACCACCCAGACGGTCCGGCACCGGGACTACTTCCTGCCGGTGACGACGTCCGGCGAGGTGATCCACGGCGAGGACCACGCCGACCCGCCCTCCGCACGGGCCGCACTGACCAGCCTGGGACTGCTGGCCCTGGCGCTGATCGCGGTGGTCGGCCTGGCCAAGACGGTGTCACCGGCCATCGAGTCCGGTGTGATCGCGGCCGGGCTGCCCTCGTCCGTGGTGGGCGTGGTGATCGCGCTGCTGGTCCTGCTGCCGGAGAGCATCGCGGCGGTCCGCGCGGCGCACCGCGACCGGGTGCAGACGAGCCTGAACCTCGGCCTCGGCTCGGCGATGGCCAGCATCGGCCTGACCATCCCGGCCGTGGCACTGGCCACCGTCTGGCTGCCGGTCCCCCTGGTCCTGGGCCTGGGCGCGAGTCATATGGTGCTGCTCGCCCTGACCGTGGCCGTCGGCACCCTGACGGTGATCCCCGGCCGCGCCACCCCGCTGCAGGGCGGCGTCCATCTGGCCCTGCTGGCGGCGTACCTCGTGCTGGCGGTCAGCCCGTAGGACGAGCAGGAAGGCGCAGGCCGGCGGCGCCGCCGCCACCCACGCGGGCGAGCGGCGCCGGGCCGTCTTCCCGGCACCCGTCTCGCCCGTCGCCCCGGCCAAGTCCCCGGCGCCGGACTCCTGGAGTGCGGTGGCGACGATGACGCGCGGGTCGCCCGGTTCGCGCAGGATCTCCGCATCGCTGCCGGGCCGCCCGGCGAGCGCCGTCTCGATGTGCTCGGCGTCTCCACCTCCCGCAGCAGCTCCACCCCGTACCGGGCGCCGTCGCGCATCAGGGCGAGCACGCAGTCCTCCAGCACGCCCTTGCGGAGTTGGCTCGCGGCCCCGCGTCCTCACGGCACGCCACGGGGGCCGGTGCCGGGGCGGAACAGCCCACGGCAGCGGCCCCCGACCCGAGCCCCGGCCCCGGCCAGGCACTCCGGCGCTCCGGCAGCCGGAACTCCGGCAACCGGCGCTCCCGACTCCGGCTATCCGAACTGCCCGGGCTGGTAGTCGCCCGCGGGCTGCCGGGTCATCACGTTCAGGCGGTTGAAGGCGTTGATGAGGGCGATCTGGGACACCAGGGCGGTGAGCTGCTCCTCGTCGTAGTGCTCGGCGGCGTTCGCCCAGGCCTCGTCCGTGACCCCGCCGGCCGCATCCGCGATACGGGTGCCCTGCTCCGTCAGCTCCAGCGCGGCGCGCTCGGCCTCGGTGAAGACCGTGGCCTCCCGCCAGGTCGCGACCAGGTTGAGGCGCACCGACGTCTCACCGGCGTGCGCGGCGTCCTTGGTGTGCATGTCGAGGCATCCGGCGCAGCCGTTGATCTGGCTCGCGCGGATCTTCACCAGTTCCTGTGTCGCGGCGGGCAGCGCCGCGGACGCGGCCTCCTTGGCCGCCGCGACGAAGTGCTTGAGGATCTTGCCTGCGATCGGGTTGCCGATGAGGTGCAAACGGGCATCCATGGCGGGCTCCTTGGCCGTTGTCGATGACTACACACCTAGGACCGGACGACGCAGCGGGATGTGACATGCCCGCATGTGACGTGCGTCTCCCCCGCGTACGCCGCCCGCCGCTCCCACCGCTCCTCCGCCCGTGGGACCAGGTCCAGCGGACCAGGACCACCGTCGGCGGACCAGGACCAACGGCCGATCGCGTCCCCGTCGGCCCGGCCGGTACGTTCCTCGGGCAGCCGTCCGACGGGGCCCCGGCGGGGACCCGGTGTCCTCAGGGGAACCCCTATGCGCGTCATCGCCTTCGACCACCTCGTGCTGAACGTCGCCGACATCGAGCGGTCGCTCGCCTTCTACTGCGGGCAACTCGGCCTGGAGCCGGTCCGGGTGGATGGCTGGCGCGCGGGCGAGGTGCCCTTCCCCTCCGTGCGGGTGAGCCCGACGACCCTCATCGACCTGACCCAGGGGCCCCGCGAGGGCTCCAATGTCGACCACCTCTGCCTGGTGGTCGAGCCCCTCGACTGGCAGGAGGTCATCGACTCGGGCGAGTTCACGGTGGTCGACGGCCCGGGGCCGCGCTTCGGCGCCCGCGGCGACGGCCAGTCCCTGTACGTCGACGACCCGGACGGCAACACCGTCGAACTCCGCTGGTACCCGCAGGACGCCTAGAGGCGGTACCCCGGGGAGAGGCCCTCCAGGGGCGCCGCCCGGCTCCTGGTCGGTGCGTCAGGTGCGCCGCCCCGGCGCATGGTCGGCGTCGCGCGCACGGCCCGACGGGAGCCGGTAGGGCACGCTGACCACACTCACCTCCGGTGTGAACAGCAGCCGGGCCTTGAGGCGCAGGGCGCTCTGGTTGTGCAGCGGCTGTTCCCACCAGCGGCCGACGAGGTACTCGGGGAGGACGATCGTGACGGCGCCGCGCGGGTGCCGAGCGCAGATGTCCAGGACGTAGTCGATCACCGGCCGGGTGAAGTCCCGGTAGGGCGAGCTGAGCACCCGGAGCGGCACCTCGATGTCGTGGGCGTCCCACTGCTCGCGCAGCCCCCGCACATCGCGGGGATCGACCGCCACGATCAGCGCGTCCAGCGACGTGGGACGCATCGCGCGGGCGTAACCGAGGGCCTTGAGGGTGGGCGCGTTCAGGGCGTTGACCAGCACCAGCACAAAGTTCCCGGCCGGCTCCCAGGGCCGGGCGTCGGGGGCGACCGCCAGGGCCCGTGCCACCCGGTCGTAGTGCTGGTGCACCGCGCGCATCCCCAGGAAGAGCAGCGGCATGGCGATCACCACGATCCATGCGCCGTGCGTGAACTTGGTGATCAGCACGACGATCAGGACCACGCCGGTGAGCACCGCGCCGACCGCGTTGATCGCCTGGGAGCGCCGGTGCCGGACCCGCTCCCGGGCCGGCAGTCCGGGGGCGGCGAGTACGGTCCGCCAGTGCCGGACCATGCCGGTCTGGGAGAGCGTGAAGGAGACGAACACGCCGATGATGTAGAGCTGGATGAGGTGGGTGAGCTCCGCCTTGAACAGCACGATCAGCCCGATGGCGGCCAGCGCGAGCAGGATGATGCCGTTGGAGAAGACCAGCCGGTCGCCCCGGTTGCGCAGTTGCCGGGGGACGTAGAGGTCCTCGGCGAGGATCGACGCCAGCATCGGGAAGCCGTTGAAGGCGGTGTTGGCGGCGAGGATCAGCACCCCGGCCGTGAAGGCCTGCAGGAGGTAGAAGAGGACGGTGACCTCGCCGAAGGTGGCGCGGGCGATCTGGGCGAGGGCGGTGGAGGTCGGGGTGCCCGGCGGCAGGCCCAGCTCGGTGGGCTCCACCGCGACGTGCACGTCGTAGAGCATCGCCAGGGCCGTGATCCCGGCGAACATGGTGACGGAGAAGAACCCCATGACCAGCAGCGTGGTGGCGGCGTTGCGGCTCTTGGGCCTGCGGAAGGCGGGCACTCCGTTGCTGATCGCCTCCACACCGGTCAGCGCGGTGCAGCCGGAGGCGAAGGCCCGCATCCCGAGCAGGACCAGCGCCAGGCCGGTGTAGGAGGAGACGGCGTGCAGCGGCAGGCCGGCGGACTCGGCGCGGGGCGTCGCACCGGTGGCGATCCGGACCGCCGCGAACGCGAACATCAGGTAGATGAAGAGGACGAACCCGTAGGTGGGGACGGCGAAGACCCGCCCCGACTCCCGTACGCCGCGCAGGTTCATCATCGCCAGCAGCGCCACGAATCCGACGGACAGTGCCAGGTCATGGCCGCCGAGCGAGGGAATCGCGGAGGTGATCGCGGCGACGCCGGAGACGACGGACACGGCCACGGTGAGCACATAGTCCACGAGCAGCGCGCTGGCCGCGGTGAGCGCCGCGTTGCGCCCGAGGTTCCGTGCGCTGACCAGGTAGGCCCCGCCGCCTCCGGGATACGCGTAACAGGTCTGCCGGTAGGACGCCACCACGACCACCAGCACCAGCACGATGGCGGCCGCGGCGTACCAGGTCAGATGGAGCAGAGCGATCCCGCCGAGGCCGACGACCAGCAGGATCTCCTCGGTGGCGTACGCGACCGAGGAGAGCGGGTCGCTGCAGAAGATCGGTAGCGCCAGTCGCTTCGGCAGCAGCGTCTCGCCGAGCCGCGCGCTGTCCAGCGGACGGCCCACCATCATCCGCTTCGGCCTGAAGAATTGGCTCATAGGCGGTCAAACTAGGGGCGGTTCCGCGGGGGCAGAGGGAGGCTCGCGGGGCCGTCGCACCTCGCGGCCGGGGGCCCGCCGCCCCCTTCGGCCGCTGCCCGCCCGGCCGGCCCGTGCGGGCCGATCGGGTGCGGATGCCGCCCGCGCCGGTGTCGTTCCCGCGCCCGTCGCGGACCGCGTGAGAGCACGTGGAGATGGCATCCGACAAGCGCACGCCCACGCGGCGGAGGTTCCTGCAGGCCGCGGTCGTGGTCGGTGCGCTCGCCGCCGGCCGCGCCCTGCTCCCGCCCGGCGGCGCCCCGGAGACCATGGACCCGCCGCGGGCCCGGCCCCGCCCGCCCAGGCCGCCCGACACCACGGCCGGATCGCGCTCCGCCGCCGGTGCGGCGCACACTCCGGAGCCCTACCGGCTCCGCCCGATGGCCGGCGAGACCTCCCGCTCCGGCCCGGGCGCCTCGCCCCCGCACCCGGACGTCGCCTTCCACCTCGCCGGCGCGCACCGGGAAATCTTCCTCACCTTCGACGACGGCCCCCACCCCCGGTACACCCCGGACATCCTGCGGATCCTGCGTCGCCACGGGGTCCGGGCCACGTTCTTCGTCATCGGCGAGAACGTGGCCGAATTCCCCGGCCTGCTGTGGGACATCGCCGACGAGGGCCATGCCGTCGGCAATCACACCTGGACCCATCCGCAGCTCACCACGCTGCCGCCGGGCGCCGTCCGCGGGGAACTCGGCCGCACCAGCAGCCTGATCGAGGACATCCTCGGCACCGCCCCCGACCTGGCCCGCGCCCCGTACGGCGAGTGGGACGATGCCTCGCTCGACATCTGCAACGACCTCGGGATGTCCCCCGTCGGCTGGGCGATCGACTCCCAGGACTGGACCCTCCCCGGGGCGGAGACCATCGCGTACACCGTCCTGGAGGCGATGCATCCCGGCGCGATCGTCCTGTCGCACGACGGGGGCGGCCGGCGTCGGCAGACCGTCGAGGCGCTGGAGTGGTACCTGCCGCGCCTGCTGGCCGAGGGCTACCGGCCGCTGCGCATCCGGCCCTGACCGCCGGGACGAGGAGCCCGGGCCGGCCTGGAAGGCCGGCGGCAGGTGAGAGCGGTCACCCGCTGCTCCGGAACTCCGGCCAATGGTTTATCGTTCAATCGGAAGCGGGTGCCGGCACGACGGCGTCCGAGGGCCCTCCCCAGGGAAGCCGGCCCACCGCCGCGCGGCAGCAGGCCCCGAGGGGCCGCCGCCGTCACCGCCCGCGCCACCAGAGCCGCCCCGGCCGAATTCCCCCGTTCGGCCGGGGCTTCCCCTTGTCCGGCGCGCGGACGACGCGCTCGGTACGGGGGCGACGCGGTCAGCGCAGGTACGACGCGCCGTTGACGTCGAGCACCGTCCCCGAGCTCCAGACCGCCGCGGGCGAGGCCAGATAGTGGACGGCGGACGCCACCTCCTCGGGCGAGGCGACCCGGCCGAACGGGCTCTGCTGCCGGACGTCGTCGGTGAGGCGGTCCCCGACCCGCTCGGTGGCCACGAATCCGGGCGCCACGGAGGCCACGCCGATGCCGTACGGCGCCAGATGGACGGCCAGCGACTGCCCCATCGCGTGCAGCCCCGCCTTGGACGCGCCATAGGCCGGGTGCTCGGGCTCACCGCGGAACGCCCCGCGCGACCCGATGTTGATGATCCGGCCCTCCACCTCCCGCTCGATCATGCTCCGGGCCGCGTGGTAGGTGACGTCCGCCGCCCCCAGCAGGTTCACGTCCAGGGTCTGCCGCCAGGCGCTCCGCCAGTCCTCGAACGACGTACGGTCCAGCGGATGGGGAATGTTGGCGGCCGCGTTGTTGACGAGCACATCGACGCCGCCCAGCCCGTCCACGGCCGCCCCGACGATCGCCGCCGCCCCCTGCGGGGTGCTCACATCCCCCTGCACCAGCACATGCCCGGTGCCCGCCAGCCCCTCGAACGCCTCCTGCGCCGCCGCCCGCCGCGACGCGTAGTGCAGCGCGACCCGGTCCCCGTGCGCGGCGAAGATCTCGGCGACCGCCCGGCCGATGCCCCGCGAGGCCCCGGTCACCAGCACCGCCCGGCTCATCGGACGCCCTCCGTCCCGGCGTGCGGACGGCTCGTGCCGCCTGATACGCCACGGGACCACAACCACTCGGCAAACGACCTGGAACGGCTCATCAACAGATCAATCCTTACCTCGTGCCACCAACGTGCGTAACGAATCGTAAGGAGCGGGCCCGCGTCCGGAGGTCCCCACTCCTTCGGACGACACCCGTCTCCCCTTGCCGGCATGCCGCGGCGGCCGGGCCGCCGTTGAATGCTGTGTGTCCGCCTGCGCCGGGAGCGCCGGCCCGCACCGGGAGCACCCCATGTCGTTGCCGAAGACCCCGAGCGCTCCCGCCGCGCCGGCCCCCCGCCCCCGCAAGGAAGCGCTGCGGCGCATCGGCGAGTGGTGCGCCCGCCGCTGCGTCCTGGTCATCGTGCTGTGGCTGGTCGCCCTGGCCGGCCTCCAGGTCCTGCAGCGCGCGTACGGCGGTGACTACTCCGACGACTTCGCGCTGCCCGGCGTCCAGTCGACACAGGGCCGCGATGTGCTCCAACGACACGAGCCGAAGGCCGGCGGCTACAGCAGCCAGGTCGTCCTGCACGACACCGGCAAACCGCTGACCGGGTTCCGCAGCCAGATCGACGGCGCCGTCACCGCGCTCGGCAAGCTGCCCGAGGTGCTCTCCGCACAGAACCCGCTGCCCGCGCCCGGCACACCACCCGCCGCACCGCCGCCCGGCACGCCGGACGTCGGCCCGCTGTCCACCGACGGCCGCACCGCGTACATCACCGTGCGGTTCGCCGTGCAGCCCTCCACCCTCGACCCGGACTATCTCCAGGGTGTCGACGCGGCGGTGCGGCCGCTGCGCTCGGCCGGGGTGGAGGTGGAGTACGGCGGGTCGCTGGGCGAGCTGGCCAGGCCCGCGCCCAACGACCTGGTCAGCGAGGTGGTCGGCTTCGCGGTGGCGGTCCTGGTGCTGCTGGTCGGCTTCGGGAGCGTGCTGGCGGCCGGGGTGCCGCTGCTGACCGCGCTGATCGGTGCCGTGTGCGGGCTGGCCTGCCTGGGACTGCTCGCCGCCGTCTTCGTCTTCGCCACCGTCTCCCCCACCCTGGCCACGATGATCGGCCTGGGCGTCGGCATCGACTACGCCCTGTTCCTGATCACCCGGCACCGGCAGAACCTCATGGACGGCGCGGATCCGGTCACCGGCGCGGGGCGGGCCGTGGCCACCAGCGGCCGGGCGGTCCTGGTGTCCGGCTGCACGGTGATCATCGCGCTGATGGGCCTGTGGGTCTCCGGCCTCTCCTTCATCGGCAAGCTGGGGTTGGCGGCCGCCCTCACCGTGGTCTCCGCGGTGCTCGGCGCGCTCACCCTCGTACCGGCCCTGCTCGGGCTGATCGGCCGCCGCATCGACCGGCTCCGCGTCCGCCGGCCGATCGCCGAGACGGAGGCCGCGCCCGGCCAGGAGGCCCGCGGCACCTGGCACCGGTACGCGCAGCGGGTGGAGCGCCGCCCGTGGTGGTACCTGGCGGGCGGGGTGCTCGTCATCGTGGTGCTGGCCCTCCCGGTGTTCTCGATCCAGCTGGGCCACATCGGCGACGGCGCCGACCCGAAGTCCTTCACCGACCGGCGCGCCTACGACCTGATGTCCTCCGCGTTCGGGCCGGGCTCCAACGGCCCGCTGACCCTGGTCGTCGACGAGTCCGCGGTGCCGCAGGCGGACCGCCCGATGGTGGCGGCGCAGGCGCAGAAGGTGCTGACGAAGGTGCCGGGCGCCGCCTTCGTCACCCCGCTGAAGGCCACGCCGGACGGCGAGGTGCTGACCGGTACCGCGTACTCCGCCCAGGCCCCGCAGAACGCGGCCACCACCGACCTGGTCAACCGCCTCGAGCACGACCTCCTGCCCCGGGCCGTGAAGGGGACCGACGCGCACGGCTATGTGACGGGCACGACCGCCGCCCAGGCGGACTTCCTCGACCTCGTCGCCGGCCGGCTCCCGCTGATCATCGCCGTGGTCGTCGCCCTCGCGTTCCTCATCATCCTGACCGTCTTCCGCGGGGTGCTGGTCGCCCTGAAGGCGGCGGTGCTCAACGTCCTGTCGATCGCCGCCTCGTACGGGGTGGTGGTGGCGGTCTTCCAGTGGGGCTGGGGCGGGCCGGCCCTCGGGGTCTCGGGCACGGTGCCGATCGAGAGCTATGTGCCGATGATGATGTTCGCGATCGTCTTCGGACTGAGCATGGACTACGAGATCTTCCTGCTGTCGCGGGTGCACGAGGCGTGGCTGCGGACGGGCGAGGCGAAGGCGAGCGTGGCGCACGCGCTGGAGATCACCGCCCGGGTGATCACCTGTGCCGCACTGATCATGGTGAGCGTGTTCGCCGCGTTCATCATCAGCGACAACACCGTGGTGAAGATGCTGGGCCTCGGCTTGGCCGTGAGCGTGCTGATCGATGCCACCGTGGTCCGGCTGCTGCTGGTCCCCGCGGTGATGACGCTGCTGGGCCGGGCGGCGTGGTGGACGCCGCGGTGGCTCGACCGGATCCTGCCGCACGTGCGCACCGAGGGCGAGGAACAGCTCCCCACGACCGGTCCGGCCTGACCCGCCCGCATCCGATCTGCGCGCGCCCCCGGATCCGACGACCATCGACATATGGCCCCGCACGCCGAGCCCGGCTCGGCCCCGTACCCCGTGATCCGGCCGATGCTGGCCACGGTCGGTCCGCTGCCCGCCGCGCACGAGGAGGCGGCCTGGGCGTTCGAGGCCAAATGGGACGGTGCGCGCTGCATCGTCAGCACCCCCGGCGACGGCACGGTCCGGCTGGTCACCCGGGCGGGCAACGACGCGACCTCGACGTATCCGGAGCTGGGGCCGCTGGGCGACCAGCTGCGGGGCCGGTCCGCGGTGCTCGACGGCGAGGTGGTGGTCCTGGACGCCCGCGGGCGGCCGGACTTCGGGCTGCTGCAGCGCCGGATGGGCGTGGTGAACCCGCGCCGCACGGCCCGGCTGGCCATGGAGCACCCCGTGCACCTCGTCCTCTTCGACCTGATGTACCTGGACGGGTCGCTGCTCGGTTCGCCCTATTACGAGCGCCGCCGCCTGCTGTCCGGGCTGGGGCTGCGCGGCCCGAACTGGTCGGCGCCCGAGTATGTGGCGGGCCATGGGCAGCAGGCCTGGGAGGCCTCGTTGCAGGGCGGCCTCGAAGGCGTGGTGGCCAAGCGGCTGGCCTCCGCGTACCTGCCGGGGGTCCGGTCGCCCGAGTGGCGCAAGACGAAGCATCTGCTGACCCTCGACGTGCTCATCGGGGGCTGGACCGAGGGCCACGGCGGGCTGGCCGGGCTGCCGGGTTCCGTGCTGGCAGGGGTCGCCGAGCCCGCGGGGCTGCGGTACGTCGGCTCTGTCGGCTCGGGGCTGTCCGACCGGGAGCGGCAGGAGCTGGCGCTGTACCTGGGCGTGATCTCGCGCGAGAGCTCCCCCTTCATCAATCCCGTGGACGCACCGGGCGCGCACTGGGCCGAGCCCCGGCTCGTCGCCGAGATCACGCTCAGCGGCTGGACCTCGGCCGGCCGGCTGCGGCATCCCGTCTGGCACCGGCTGCGCCCCGATCTGACCCACCTCGGATGAGGGAGGGGAGACCGGCGCCGCGCCGGGAAGGCTCGCCATGGAGGCACCGAGCAACGGACGACGGAAGGAGCCGGTGATGCCCCGCCCCACCGACCGCAGCGCCGACGGCGCACCGGACGGCACCCCGCACGCCACCGCCGAGGGCAACCCGGCGTACGGCAGGAAGCCCTTCACCCGCTCCAAGAGCCACTTCGCCGACCGCATCACCGCGGACGGCCGCGACGGCTGGCCGGTCGAGGCCGGCCGCTACCGCCTGGTGGTCAGCCGCGCCTGCCCCTGGGCGAGCCGAGCCGTCATCTCCCGGCGGCTGCTCGGCCTGGAGGACGCGATCTCGCTGGCCCTCACCGACCCGCTCCAGGACGACCGCAGCTGGCGCTTCACCCTGGAGCCGGACGGCCGCGACCCCGTACTCGGCATCCGCTTCCTGAGCGAGGCCTACGACGCCCGCGAGAAGGGCTACCCCGGCGGCGTCAGCGTCCCCGCCCTCGTCGACGTGCCCAGCGGGCGGCTCGTCACCAACGACTACCAGCAGCTCACCCTGGACTTCGCGACCCAGTGGCGGGCGCTGCACCGGCCCGGCGCCCCCGATCTGTACCCCGAGCCGCTGCGCGAGGAGATCGACATCGTGATGGCGGGCGTCTACCGGGACGTCAACAACGGCGTGTACCGGGCCGGTTTCGCCACCGGGCAGGGCGATTACGAGGCCGCCTTCCACGACCTGTTCCGGCGCCTGGACCTGCTGTCCGTGCGGCTGTCCGACCGGCGCTACCTCGTCGGCGACAGCATCACCGAGGCCGACATCCGGCTGTTCACCACGCTGGTCCGCTTCGACGCCGTCTACCACGGGCACTTCAAGTGCAACCGGTTCAAGCTGGCCGAGGACCCGGTGCTGTGGGCCTACGCCAAGGACCTCTACCAGACCCCCGGCTTCGGCGACACCGTCGACTTCCACCACATCAAGCAGCACTACTACCGGGTGCACACCGGCATCAACCCGACCGGCGTCGTCCCCCTCGGGCCGGACCTCTCCGGCTGGCTGACCCCGCACCACCGCGAGGAGTTGGGCGGACGGCCGTTCGGCGACGGCACCCCGCCCGGCCCGGTCCCGCCGGCCGAGGAGGTCCCGCCCAGCGGACGTCCCGAACCCGCGCCGACCCGCTACTGAACCGGCCCCCGGCCGGCCCGCAGGCCGCCGCCGTCATCCGGCCCCGGCTCCCGGACCGTGAGACCCTGAGAACAGGACAGTGACGGACAGGGACGCCTGCGCCGGCCGGGCCCGTCGGGCCACCGCCTCCCCGCCGCAGGCCACCCGCCCACGCGATCCACCCGCCCCCGCGATCCACGCACTCCAGCGAGGAGTGAGCCCGATGAGGATGGTCCTGACCGCCCGGATACCCACCCCGACAGGCAACGAACTGATCCAGAACGGCGAGCTGTCGAAGATCCTGGAGTCGGCCTACGCCGCCCTGCGGCCGGAGGCGGCCTACTTCACCCTCGGCGACGGCGAGCGCACCGCCTTCTTCTACTTCGACATGAAGGAGTCGTCGCAGATGCCGACCCTCCTCGAATCGTTCTTCATGGACCTGAACGCGAAGGTCTCGCTGCAGCCGGTGATGAACGCGGACGACCTGCGCACCGGACTCTCGGAGCTGATGAGCGGCACCTGACGAGCCGGCGGCCGCGCCCGCCGCCGCCCCCGCTCACTCCGGCGCACCGTCCTCCGGCGCGCCCCGGGCCAGCCCGGCCAGGACATCGAGCGCCCCGGCCAGAGTGCCGGCCGGCGGCGAGGCGAGGGCCAGGCGGACGGCGTTGGGCGCATGGCCCGACCCGACGGTGAACGCCCCGGAGGGGGTGACCGCGATGCCGCGACGGGCAGCGGCGGCGACGAAGGTGTCGGCCCGCCAGGGGTCCGGCAGTTCCCACCAGCAGTGATACGCGTGCGGATCGGCCCGCACCCGGAAGCCGGCGAGCCGCTCGGCGACGAGGCGCTGGCGCGCGGCGGCATCGGCGCGCTTCTCCTCCTCGACGGCCGCCGCGGTCCCGTCGGCCATCCAGCGGGTGCCCGCGTCGAGCGCGAAGCGGGGGGCCGCCCAGGTCCCCGACCTGAGGGCCGTCCCGACGTCCTGGGTGGCACCGGCGGGCACCGCGAGGAACCCCAGCGAGAGCCCGGGCGCGAGCCGCTTGGACAGGCTGTCGACGAGCACGGTGCGCTCCGGCGCGAGGGCCGCGAGGGGCGGCAGGTCGGGGCGGAGGAATCCGTAGATGGCGTCCTCGATGGCGTGGATGTCCAACTCCCGCAGAAGCGCGGCGAGTTCGGCGCGGCGATGGTCGGGCATCGTGATGCCCAGCGGGTTGTGCAGGGCCGGCTGGACGTAGACGGCGCGCAGCGGGGCGGCGGCCCGCAGCGCCTCGGGGGTCGGACCGTGCTCGTCCATGGCGAGCGGCACGAGGGTGACGCCGAGGCGGGCCGCGATGCCCTTCACGACGGGGTAGGTCAGCGCCTCGACGCCGAGGCGCTCACCGGCCGGGACCAGTGCGGCGACCGCGGCGGCCACCGCCTGCCGGCCGTTGCCCGCGAAGAGCAGCTGCCCGGGGTCCGGTGCCCAGCCGGCGCGGGCGAGGTGGGCGGCCGCGGCCCGGCGGGCCGCGGCCGTGCCGGCGGCGCCGACCGGGTGGAGTGCGGCGGCCAGGGCGTCGGGGCGCGCCAGGTGTTCCAGGCTCTTGGCGAGGAGCGCGGGGTGGTGCGGCAGAACGGGGAAGTTCATCTCCAGGTCGACGCGGGCGCCGACCGGCTCGGCGAGGGCGGGCTCGTCCGCGGGTGCGGCGTCGCGCACGAAGGTGCCGCGGCCGACTTCGCCCACCGTCAGGCCACGTCGGCTCAGTTCCTGGTACACCCGGGCCGCCGTCGAGCTCGCGATGCGCCGGTTCCTGGCGAACCGGCGGAGCGGCAGCAGCCGGTCACCGGGGCGGAGCCGGCCGGCGGCGATATCGGCCGCGAGTTCATCGGCAATCGCGCGATAGTCGTCCATCGCCCACTCCCACATTGCACCGAGTACATTTTTCACATTGCACCGAGAGATTGCCCTCTATAGCATCGAGGAGTCAAGCCACAGCAGAGGGGGAACCTCCCATGGGATCGGTCTTTCGCGGGGACATCGCCGTCGGGTACGAGGACGAGGGCAGCGGCGAGGCGCTGCTGCTCGTCCACGGACACCCCTTCAACCGTTCGATGTGGCGCCCGCAGACCGAGCGCTTCAGCCGGGCCGGATGGCGGGTGATCGCCCCGGACCTCCGGGGCTACGGGGACAGCGCCGTCGTGCCCGGCACGACCCCGCTGGCGACCTTCGCCCGCGACCTCGTCGACCTGCTCGACCACCTCGGGATCGAGCGCTGCGTCCTCGGCGGCCTCTCGATGGGCGGCCAGATCGCGATGGAGTGCTACCGGCTCTTCCCGGAACGGATACGGGGCCTGGTGTTCGCCGACACCTTCGCCTCGGCGGAGACCGCGGACGGCAGGACCGCGCGGTACGCCATGGCGGAGCGCCTGCTGCGCGAGGGCATGGACGGCTATGCGCACGAGGTGCTGGCCAAAATGATCTCCCCGGCCACGATCGCCTCCCGGCCGGACGTCGCCGCGCACGTCCTGCGGATGATGACCACCACGCCCCCCGAAGGCGCGGCCGCCGCACTCCGCGGCCGCGCCGAACGCCCCGACTACACCGGGCTCTTGTCACATATCGCGGTACCGGCCCTGGTGGTGGTCGGCGCGGACGACGCCTACACCCCGGTGGGCGACGCCCTGGACATCCACGAGCGCGTCCCCGACTCCCGGCTGACGGTCATCGAGCAGGCGGCCCATATGCCGAACCTGGAGCAGTCGGACGCCTTCAATGCGGCGCTGGGCGCCTTCCTCGACGCGCTGGGGAGGACCGCGGCACCGTCCGCGCCGCAAGGCTGAACGCCGGCACGGCCCTCGTACGGCAACGGCGTCGGGGCCCGGCGGCCGGCCCGGCCCCACCCGGCGGCCGCCCCGGGCCCTCACCCGACGGCAGCGTCCGGGCCCCTCATCCGGCGCCACCACCCGGCCCGGCCACCCGCCCGGACGCCAGCAGGGCCCGGTGCGGGAGCACCAGCGCTCCGTCGCTCCCGGTGAACTCCCGTGCCAGCACGACGAATTGCCGGCGGATGCGCTCCGTCACGGCCTCCCCCCGGCTCCGTACGATCCGGCCGATGGTCGCCACCCCCGCCGCCGGGCCGCTCCACCACTCCTCCGGTGTGGTGCGGTGGTCCCAGGACAGCGGCCGGCAGACCGCATCCGTCAGACCCGCGCCCCGCAGCAGACCGACGAGGCCCTCTTCGGTGCGCGGGAAGTCGTCCTCGGGGGCGAGCGCGGGCAGGTCCGGCGGACGGGACACCCCGGCCGCCCGGACGGCGCGGCCGAGCAGCGCCTGCCCCGGCGCGGCGGGAGCCGCCCAGAGCGTCAGCGCGATCCGGCCGCCCGGCCGGGTCACCCGGCGCAGCTCGTCGAGGGCCACCCGCGGCCGCCCCACATGATGGAGGACGAAATTGCCGACCACGGCGTCGAACTGCCCGTCTCCATAGGGAAGGTGCGGCAGTGCGGCGATCTGGACGCATGCGCCGGGGACGGCACGGGCGGCACGCCGGGCCATATCGGGCTCGGCGTCCACGGCCACCACCCGCGCGCCCCGCGCACAGGCCGCAGCGGCCGCCGACCCCGGGCCCGTGCCGACATCGAGCACCCGCGCGCCCGCGACCACCCCCGCGGCGTCCAGCAACCGCGGCACCGGATGGGCACAGAGCCTGCCGAACCCGGCCTCGTACACGGCCGCGGCCCCCGCCCACGCCCGGCGCTCACTCTCATCGAACGGCGTCTCAGCCACCGCTCCCCCTCTCCCGGCCGGCCACTCGACCGGCAACTCGGCCCGACAGCAAGCCCCGAGACGCGGCCCGGCAGCCAGCCCGGGACCTCGCCCCGGCAATGCCACCAACGATCGACGGGGGACGATCTGCACCATCCTCCCCGCTCCCCACTCCCCGCCCACCGGGTTCACCCTCCCCTCCCACCCCGCCGACTCCCCCTGGCACCAAGGGCGTTACTCACCCGTAACCTACCGATGGGTTACCTCAGGTAAGGCGTGGCCCTTAATCTCCAGTTCACATTCGGGTGGCCGTATGCCCCTCCTGTCCTCGGACAGCGTGCGGCCCGCCCGCGTCGAGATCTGGAGCAGAAGATGAGGCCCTCCCGTACGACACTGCGCGCCGCGATCAGCACCGTCTCCGCCGCGGTGCTCGCCACCACGGTGCTCGCCGGCGCACCGGCCACCGCCCGAGCGGCCGAGCCGGAATCCGCCCCCGCGGCAGCAGCGTCGGGCGCCCCCGCCGTGCGGTTCGTCGACATCCAGGGCGACGGCGGCACCACCCTCAAGGCCAACGTCTTCACTCCGGCCGGCGCCGACGGCACCCGGCGCTACCCGGTCATCGTGCTGCCCACCAGCTGGTCGATGCCGCAGATCGAGTACATGGCGCAGGCCGAGAAGCTGGCCGAGAAGGGCTATGTGGTCGTCGGATACAACTCGCGCGGGTTCTGGCAGTCCGGCGGGGAGATCGACACCGCCGGGCCGAAGGACGTCGCCGACGCCTCGAAGGTCATCGACTGGGCGCTGGCCCACACCCCGGCCGATCCGCAGAAGGTCGGGATGGGCGGTGTCTCCTACGGTGCCGGGATCAGCCTGCTGGCCGCCGCGTCCGACAAGCGGATCAAGGCGGTTGCGGCGCTCAGCGGCTGGGGCGACCTCGTCGGCTCGATCTACAGCGGCCGCACCGAGCACCGGCAGGCCGCGGAGTTCCTGGGCGCCACGGGCGCGCTGACCGGACGCCCCAGCCCCGAATTCCGCACGATCATGAAGGACTTCCTGGCGTCGAACCTGGACAAGGAGAAGGACCTGATCGCGTGGGGCCGCAAGCGCTCTCCCGCCACCTATCTCGACAGGATCAACGCCAACGGCGCCGCCATCATGCTGGGCAACGCCTGGGGCGATTCCATCTTCCCGCCCAACCAGACCGCCGACTTCTACGAGAAGCTGACCGGCCCCAAGCGGCTGGAGTTCCGCCCCGGTGACCACGCCACGGCCGAGGGGCTCGGGCTGTTCGGGCTGCCCAACGACACCTGGACCGACACCCAGCGGTGGTTCGACCACTACCTCAAGGGCGCCGACAACGGCGTCGACCGGGAGTCACCGGTCCTGCTCAAGTCCCGTTCCACCGGCGCGTACGAGGGCTACAAGAGCTGGCAGGACGTCCCGTCCGCGCAGCGGCGGATCGAGCTCGACGGCAGCAAGCAGATCAACACCAACTGGGACTCCGGCGCCGACGGCGGACTGGTCATCCTCTCCAGCATGCTGGACCAGTTCCTCCGGCTGCCGCCGATGGCCTCGATCCCCCTGCTGCCGCGCTCCGTTGCCGCCGTCTGGAAGTCCGAGCACTACGACACCGAGCAGCGGGTCCGGGGGACCACCCGGCTGCACACCACCATGACCAGCACCGCGGAGAGCGGCACCGCCATCGCCTACCTCTACGACGTGGGCCCGCTCGGCATCGGCAAGCTGGTCTCCCATGCGCCGTACACCTTCCACGACAAGACGCCGAACCAGCCCTTCGGCGTGGACCTGGACCTGTTCTCCACGGCCTACGACGTCCCGGCCGGCCACCGTCTCGCGGTGGTCGTGGACACCGTCGACCCGCTGTACAACGAGCACAACCCGAGCGGCGCCCGGCTGACCTTCTCCTCCCCGGCGAACGACCCGTCGTATGTGTCGGTGCCGGTGCGCGACTAGGGCGTGCGCCAAGCGGGGCAACATGGTGCCGTCCGCTCCGGACGGCGAGGGTGGCTCGCGTCAGGTCTGCTGCCGGAAGGCCCGCTGGGCCAGCAGGTCGTCGGCAGCGAGCAGGGCCCCCTCCCCGTCGGTGGCCTGTACTTCTTCGGCCCGGACAGATCGATCCACCGGGCCGGGGGCGGCCAGGCGCTCCGCATACGGCGAGTCGGGATGGGCAGCAAGCAGGCGCACCCGGCCGTCGCCGGAGCCGCGCGGGGAGACCGGCACCACCGCGACCGGGAGCCCTCGGTCGTCCGTGACGAACAGCTCGAAGTCGTCGTACCGGAAGTGGTCGATGTCCACGATGGGCTTCGGGTAGTGGTGGTACCCGGCCGCCTTAGGGAGCACCCCTGAGTGGGTACCGGCGGGCAGCGGAACCGAGGCGTTGAATATCGAGTCCGTCCACTCGGCCACCTGCTCGACAGTCTCTACGGGGGTGTCCAGGAGCCGTTGACCGTGGTCGTAGCCGAAGCTCGCATACCCGGGCAGGGTGTCCGGGAATGCTCCGACCACCCGGGCGGCGCAGCGGCGGATGCGGTCCACCTTCGAAGGGTCCGCGCAGAATTGCGCCGACCACTCGATGCCGAGCGGCAGAAGCAGGCACAACCAGCCGTCGTCGTCCTTCACCCACACTCCGCCGCCGTGGTGGTCCTGATACGGGCCGGGCGCGAACGCCCAGTCCCCCGTGGTCCCGACGAGCTTGACCATCAATTTGCGGCTCGCCCGGTACTGGGAGCTCTCGGTACGGGGCGGATGGTCCGCCACAGTGATGGTCCACGGAAAGTCTTCGTGCTCCGGGTGGCCCCGTTCCGGGCTGTTCATGGCGATCTCCTCGGTGGAGGTCCCGGCTGCGCCGGGAGCAGACTCACATGCGCGAAAGTCAGGGTCGTGCAGGCCGTTGACAGGCATCCGGGGCCCGGGAAAGGCGCTTCGCTGAAATCGGGGAGCAACTACCCTCGGCTGCAGGCCGTGCCACTGCCCGGGAGAATCACAGGTGAGTCGATCCACGGCGCCGGGGAATGTCCCCCGGACGGGCCCGCGCTGATGCCGCGGCGCCTGACTCCAGACCCTCGGCCCATCGCAACGCGGCGAAAGATGAAGCCACTAGCACGTCAAGCTGCCGACTACGGCAGTCATCGACTGCTCCTGTTGCCAGCTCTTGAAATGTGCGACACGGGTGCACACCGCCCCATAGGGGCGATGCTACCTCTGGCCTGGAAGACGCGCCTTCTGGGCAGGGTGACCGGCTCCGGTCTCGACACCGCTCGGCGCGCGTACCACCGGCTCGCACGCGCGGCGGCATCCGAATGGCAACCCGATGGATCGCCACGGACGATGGTGCTCGAACCCTCGGCGCGGCGGCAGATCTCCTGAGTCCGCGCCGCACACGTGCAGGGCACGACCGGCGGCCTCAGGAGGCGATCGCGTGCGGACACCCCCCAGGCCACACTCCCGCCCGCACCCGAAAGCGCGACGGCCCTCGCTGAGCACCTGGCAGTCGCGGGTGACCCTGGCCGTGGTCGTGCTGGTCCTCTTCGGGACCACACTGCTGCTGGCCCAGATCGGCCTCGAGGACTTCGTCCATGATCTGACCTTCGCCGGCCGCCTCACCGGTGCCGCGCTTCTCGTCGTCTCGTTCACCACGCTCGTGGGCGCCGCCGCGGTCCTGGACCACTGGATCCGGCAGAGCTTCCCCTACTCCGGCCTGGTCGCACTGATCGGCACGTTCGCGGCCTTGCTGACCAACGCCATGCTCCTGGTGCAGACGGTCAAGGACGGCGAGTCCACGACCTATCCGGTGCTGTTCGGCGTGCTCACCGCGGGTTCGGCGTACGCGGTCTTCGCGGTGTGGCGGACGTCGGTGGCGATCCCCGCTCCGAAACGGGTGGCCGCCGCGCTGATCGTCTCCTCGGTCATCGCGATCGCCAATTTCGGCTACCAGAACCTCTATCAGCCGTACCAGCGGCAGACCAGGCCTCTCATCACGGTGGCCATGGGAAAGCCGGTGCTGAGCAAGGACCGCACGGCATTCGCCGTACCGGTCGACATCACCCTCCACAACCACGGCGACGTGGGTTTCTACGTGCTCGGCACCGAGTTCCACGCCATGGGGAAACAGGTGCCGCTGAGCACGAAGGACCGGCTCCGACGGCAGTGGCGAACCGATGCCGAGCAGTGGAGCAAGTCCTCGGAAGTGAATCCGCTCTCCCGCCGGGAGATCCACCAGCCCGGCGAGCTGGTCGAGGCGAAACCGTGGATGCAAGATGGCACGTGGATCGAGTCGAACGACACCTACGCCACGCGAGTGGTGGTGCAACTGCCCATGGACACGCCGTACGACCAGGTGGCGTTCTATGCCTCCGCGAGCCTCGCGCGCAAGGACCGGCTCGTGCTGCAGCCGCCGCTCGACTTCGTGGCGTACTCCTGGGGCAGGGAAAAAGTCCCCGGATGGATGAAGCAGCAACAGAAGAACGGTCTTGACTCTCTCATCCACCGTGCCAGGGTGCACGAGAACAATGCGATCGACGAACGCACGAGGGCCCCGCGATTCGTCACCGTCTACTGGACGTTCGGCACGCACGGCGCGCAGGTGCAGACATCCATTACGCGAAAAGGCGAGGAAGGCCGCGTCGCCACCCCGGAGGAAAATCGCCAGACGTCGAGCCGGTACGGCCTCGTCGACCTCGTCACCGGCCCGGTCGAGCGGACCCTGTGGGACATCAAGAGCCAGCGGTGACGGGCACCTCCGCGCCGGGCACGCCGGAACGCCGGTCCAGGCGCTCCAGCCAGGCCACCAGGGCGAGCGAGCTGTTCACGCGGTCCCAGGAGTACGAGTCCCCCAGGCCGAGCTGAGCCTCCCGCACGGCCCGGCACAGCATCTCGACGTCGAACATCTCCGCGATCAGCGGATGCCGGGCGGAGCGGCACAGGGCGATGAGTTCGTCGCCGTGCGTCCGCAGGCCGCGGGCATAGAGGTCGTTGAAGGGCACCTTGACCGCCCTGCCGAGGATCGGGGCCGGGAGGAGATCGGCCATGGCCTCACGGAGCACGGCCTTCGGACGGCCCGGCCGGAACGTGGCTGCGGCAGGCAGCCGGCTCATCGTGGCGACGACCTCCGGGTCGAGGAACGGGTGCGAGAGGAAGAACCCGTCCCTTCGTGCGCGCTGCCAGGACAGCGGGTCGGGAGCGGCGACGTAATTGGCGGCGTCGTACAGCGCCTGTTCCGGCTTGCGTCCGAACACGAACCGGCTCTCCGCGATGCCCGCCTCCCGATAGCCGTGAGCGCGCGCGAATCCGGATCGCAGCCATCGGGGGCGGCTGAAGCTGCCGAGGCCGCCGAGCACCGTTCCGCCGCCGCGGAGCGCGGCGATCCGCTCGGAGGCCAGTGGAAAGGCCGGCTGCACCACGTAGGCGCGGACGATGTCCCGCAAGCCCCGCTCGCTTCCCGAGGCCCAGGCGCGTGCCTGCTCGGTCATCTGCCGGAGCGCTCCCGTGCGGGCCAGCCTGTGCAGGTGGTACGGGTTGGCGTCCACGACCGGATCGGCCCCGCAGCCGGTCAGGAGCGTGTCACAGCCCAGCTCGGCGGCCGCGGCGTGCAGCCTGGCCCAGAAGGGGGCGCGGAAGGCGTGCGCAGAGGGCTCGTCGGCGTCTCCCGCGTGGTGCTGGAAGTCGTCGAAGTCGGCTACGTCGTCGGCATCGACGAGCACGGTGCGGGCCGCGGGGGTGTGACGGCGGATCGCCTCCATCGCGACGTCGAGGTACGGCCGCTCCGCGGCCAGCTCCCCGCGGGAGAAGCGCCCGGCGAGCAGGACCAGGTCCCCGGCGCCGCCCCGTTCCGCGGCCAGCAGGCCTGCGGCGAGCAGCGCGACGCTGGTGGAGTCGGTACCGCCCGAGACATGGCATGCCGTCATGGTGCCCATGCGGCGTCCGACGGCGGTCTCCAGCGCGAGGCGCAACTCCTGCGCGGCCTCATCGAGGCCGGAGCCGTCCGCGGTCGGCTCGGGCGGGCCGGTGGCCCGGCGGGCCCGCCGCGGCGTACGACGGCGCATCTGCCCGGTGAGGGACAGCTCGACCACCTCGCCGCCGAGGACGCGGTGCACCCCGGCGAAAGGGGTGAGGTCCGAGTGCGGTTGTGCCATGTTCCCGGTGAGGTACCGGCAGAAGTAGCGGGGTTCCAGCTCTGTGACGCTCCCCAGGCAGCGGGCCGAGGTGCTCACGGCGCTCACGCGGCCACCGGACTCCCTGAAGAAGAGCGGGATGCGTGCCTGCTCGTCGCGCGTCAGCAGGATGCGGTCGCGGTACACCAGAACAGCCGCGTAGTCGCCGACCGGCACGGGCGGGGCGGCCCCCTGCCTGCCGGAGTCGTCGAGGAGGCCCCGCGCGCCCGCCGCCCGTTCACGGGCCGAGCCGACCCAGCCGACGACGACCGCGGTGCCGGCCCGCGAGGAGACCGTCGTGACGAGCCCCTGACGCGCCATGGCCTCGCTGGGCCGGAGCCTCGGTGCGCCCCCGGCCCACTCGAGGCGGAGCGCTTCCATGTCAGGGTCCTCCGCAGTCGATCGAGAGCACGGGTGTGAAGGCGTGTCCTCGCGGATCGGCGTCGGGGATGCACAGGCCGCCCGAGACTGTCCACGCGTGCAGGGCGAAAGGGTGTTCGCGCACGCCGACGTGGAGTACGGCCTTCAGGCCGCACCGCCGCAGCAGGACGAAGGCCGTCACCGCCTCGGACTTGCAGTCGCCGTTGACCAACCAGCTCCTGCTGCTGTGCGACTGCACTGCCCGTTTCAGCCGTCCGAGCTCCTCCGCGGAGGGGAGATCCGTACGGGCGTAGCCCGGGGCGGCCAAGGACAGCAGCCGCAGGACGCGCCCGAATCCAAGGATCCGGATCAGCAGGTGCACTCCCCCCAGCCAGGGCCCGACGCCCACGCCCGCGTATGTCGTCCGGCGGCGCGTCGCGCACCCGGCACGCATGAGACCGATGACGAGTTCGGCGCGTTCCTCAGGGCTGCCGGAGGCGAATTTCTGAACTTCCGTCATCGCCAATCCGAGAAAACGCGTCCGTTTCCAGTCCGCGATCAGCACTCCGTCGGACATCCGGGTGACACGGCAATGCGGTGACAGGATCCTTGCCATGGCTGCCAGGGCATCGATATCCTCTGCCACCGCATATCCTCCTGGATTCGACCGTGAACGGTGTCAGTGCTGATATCCGTGACCGTCGTAGAATCCGCCGCTGAAGCCGCGGATCAGACAGCCGTTACCGAGAAAAACGAGCCGATGCGGCTTACGGCGCCGCAGCAATCGGAGAACCATCGCCCACCTCCAGAACGGGCAGCACATCAACTCCAGGCTACTCCCGCCCGAATGCCCCGCAACCGGGCTGCCGACGTCAATCGGCCGACGTTCGGCACCTTTTCGGGACCGGTGACGCCCAAGACCCCGAATTGACTGGCCCTCATTCCGTCCTCGACACCGCACCCTTGTCGACAATTCAACAATGCCTTGGGGTCGCTCCTGAAATGAGCGTTCTCAAGTGAGGGGCGCTTTCTCCCAGTCGAGGGATCTCATCCGGGAGGAAGGCGCTCCGGACTCGGGTCAGGGACAGTCCTGAGGACCTACTGGATCGGGGAGTCGGGCGGGGGGAGCTGGAGGGTGCGCTCCCGGTCGAGGGATTCGACGCCGTCGATTGTCTCCAGGGTCGGTATCCGGTCCTCCGCGACGGTTCCGGAGAGCGTGCCGAGGGCCGGCTGCTCTCCCGTGACCGTCAGCCCGGCCCGTCGCAAGGCCTCGGCCACTTCCGCGAACCGGTCGGGGTCGACCGCGAGGATGATCCCGACCGGCGCGGGCTGGGCCGACTCGCTCACGGTGCCTGGAGCAGACCCGAGCCGACGTCCCTGGCGGGCTGCGTCAGCGGGAAGGCACCGGACATCAGACTCTCTTTGAGGTCGGCCGCGGAAGCGTGGGGGTTTGCCTGGGCGAGCAATGCGAGGACGCCCGCGACATGCGGCGTGGCCATGCTGGTGCCGCTCAGGCTCTGGTACCCGCCGCCAGGGGCGGCCGAGCGCACGTCCCTGCCGGGCGCGGCGATGTTGACCTCGCCGCCCTGGCCGTTGATGCCGCCGTTGGAGAAGAACGACGGCGTGAGTGCCTTGTCGAGTGCGCTCACCGCGAGGATGGAGGGGCAGTTGGCGGGCCGGCTGACGGGCCGGATCTCCGGGGGCCGGTGGCTGTCGTTGCCCGCGGCAGCGACGATCACCGTCCCGCGCTCGAGCGCGCGCTGGGCCAGCTTCTCGTACGTCTGCGGGAAGAGCTCACCCGGTCGGACCCGCGCGCCGAGCGACATGGAGATCACCTGCGCGCCGTGGGCGACGGCCCAGGCCATGCCCGCCAGGATCTGGCCATCGGTGCCGCTGCCCGCGTTGCTGAGCACCTTCGCCACGAGGATCCGGGCGTCGCAGGCCACCCCGTAGCGGGGCCCCTGCCGGGGGTTTGCCGGACCGGCAACGGTGCCGATGCAGTGCGTGCCGTGGCCGTTGCCGTCCTCGACGGCCTCGCCGGGCACGAAGGAGGCCGACGCCTCGATGCGCCCGACCAGGTCCGGGTGGTCGGTGTCCACGCCGGTGTCGATGACGGCGATCTTCACGTCGCGTCCGGTCAGGCTGGACAGATTGGCCCGGATCGCCTGCAGGCCCCAGGTCCAGTGCTCCTCGTCCGAGGCCGGGCCCTGGGCAGCGGCGATTTCGGCCATGGTGTGATGGGCGACCACTTCCTCGTCGCTGCGGTAGGCGGGGAAGAACTCGGTCGGCGCCTGCTGCGGGGCGGTGATCGGCGAGGCGTAGACCATGCGCTCCGGTTCTGCCGCGATGATCGAGGATTCCGCCTCGGCCGAGGTCACCAGCGCGTGGCGCTGCTCGGGCCGCACCTCGACGACGGCGGCCCCGAGTTCTTCGAAGAGCACCGAGACGTCAGGGCGCTCGAGGAGTTCGGCGACATTCGCGGCCTCGGTTCCTCGGACGCGTTCGACGGACGCGATGTCGGCGGAGGAACGCAGGGCGTTCAGCCCGCTCTCCTGGTCACCCGGTTCGAACAGGACGACGTATCGGCCTGTGTACTCCGTGCCCTGGCCCATGACGGTGCCATTGGGCCGATCGGGATGCTCGCCGAAGGCGCGCCTGTCCATGGGTCCGTTCGCCATTGAATTTCCCGCTCTCTGTGCGCTTCCCCCGGTTCGTGGACGCGCGCCGATTCACGGAATGTCAGGCGCCAAGGCTGGTGGGGCGCGGATCAGTCGCGTATCGACACGTAGTGCCGTCGCCTGTAAGGCTGTCCATCGCCAGGCCGTCGGCATTGCCCCCCGCTCACCGTCTCACTGGGCGCGAGGGCCCGCAACACAGCGCCGCCATCCATGACAGGAGGGCGCCGCCCCGCACTGCCCGGTGGTTCAAGCCTCCGCAAGGAGGTGTACGGCGGGCACGCGACGACAACATGCCGCTGGAAGCCGGCGTCCACTACCGCCCTGCTACCACCACGAGGTGCCCGTGAGTCGTGGGGCGGGTGGACGTGAACGGGAACCGCAATGGCTGCTCCGCTCTCGCTGCGGCTCCTGAGCCGACCGCGTGCTCCGGGAGGGCGAAGAGGCGTCGCCACCCGTCGACCGGGCCGGTGGACGCTGGGTGCACGACGCTGTGCGTCGTGCGATAACGGCAGCATGACAGGGACTCCCACGGCCACGGCCACGGAAATCAAGATCAGCTTTTCCGGAGACGAGGCCAGGAAGGCGGCCTGCGCGCTCGCGCTCCAGGGCGGCGAGGGCCGCAGTCGCAGCATCCACTTCTGGGACAGTCCGAGGAAGGGCGGCGACGGCATCTCGTTGCCTTTCCTCGACCGCGGGGTCATCTTCCGCCTGCGTCTGGAGGACGGGGACCATGGGTCCGAGCGCGAAACCAACATGACCGTCAAGCTGCGGCCGTGCCCCCGGCTGCCGCACGACTGGCGCAAGAACCGCAAGGATGACGACGGGGCCTGGGACTTCACGATCGAGGAGGACCGGATCGGCCCCGCCTTCACGCCCGTGGTCTCCGCCTCGCTGCAGGCCGACCGGAAGGTCGAGGCGAAGCGCGTCGAGTCGGCGCTCGGAGCCGGGCGCGGAGCGCTGGGCCCCCTCCTCACCAAGCCGCACCGGAACCTCCTGGAGGACGCCGCAGGGTTGAAGCAGGGCGACCTCGCGGATCTGAGGGCACTCGGCCCGGTGTACACCGTCAAGTGGAAGCAGGACTGGGACGCTCTGCCCCGCCCCGTGGTCATTGAGGAGTGGATCACCAAGGACCTGCGCTTCCTCGAGGTCTCGATGCGTACCAGCACGGCCGACGCGGCTGAGGCCGGGAAGCTGCTCGAACAGGCCCTGCGACAGCAGGGCGTTGCCCCGCCGCGATGCGGCGAGACCAAGACCCGGGCCGTGCTGACCGTCCTCGCCCGCGACCTGGCACTCTGACGACGCCGCCGTCAACCGCCGCTTTCCCGAATGGCTTTGGTGGACAGCCTCCGCCGGCCTTCGCCGACCGCGCCCAGGACGCATTTCCGTCGGCGCCCGCATCCGGTGGCCGGCGTCTGCGCCGGGGCGCCCCGTCTGGCCCGGACGGGTTGGTGCTCCGCACGCTCCTGCCGCAACCTGGCCTGGTCACCGATTGACCGCGCGCCGGCCTCACCGGCCGCACGTGCCTCGGGAAGGCGTTGCACCATGGCGGAGCGATCACCCATCATCTACCTGCGGGGATATGCCGGTCCGCCGAGCGGTGTGGACAAGCAGACCGACGACCCGTTCTACGGGCTCAACAGCGGTGCCACCCACATTCGCGTCGGCGGGGAGGGGACGCCGCGCTTCTACCAGTTCGAGGGTCCCCTGCTGAGGCTGATGAGCGACGAGGGCTATCAGCTCCTGGTGCGCGGCGATCAGCACGCGTATCTCCAGTCGCAGGCCGATGGCGCGGTCGCGCCCGAGTCCATCTGGGTGCACCGCTTCTACGACTGTGCCGCGTCCACCTTCGGTACGTCCGTCACCGCGGCCCCGGAGGAATTCGACCTCGAAAGGGCGGCAGAGCGCCTCTATGACTTCGTCCAACTCGTCCGCCTGAAGACCGGCGCCCCCAAGGTGCATCTGGTTGCCCACTCCATGGGGGGACTGCTCGCCCGCTGCCTGATCCAGAAGGTTTCCCGCACGGCCGATCCGCGCACGGGTGAACCTCGCCGCCCCGGCAGCGAGCTCGTGGACAAGCTCTTCACCTACGGCACCCCGCACGGCGGCATCGCCTTCGACCTCGGCGGAGGGCTCGTCGACTGGGCGATGGAGACCTTCGGGCCGAATGGATCGGACATCTTCGCCCCCGACCGCATGTACACCTATCTGACCCCCGGGGCGTCCAACGGCGACGATCCCCCGCCGGACTGGCGGCCCAACGAGATCCCGGCGGAGGCCTTCGACACCCGCCGGGTGTTCTGTGTCGTCGGGACCAACGCGGCCGACTACGGACTGGTCGAGAAGGCGGTCGGGCCGCGCAGCGACGGGCTGGTCCATATCGACAACGCCTATGTGCGCCACGCCCACCGGGCCTTCGTCCACCGCTCCCACTCGGGCCGCTACGGATTGGTGAATTCCGAAGAGGGCTACCAGAACCTGCGCCGCTTCCTCTTCGGGAACTACCAGGTCCGGGCAGACCTTCGCGGCCTGGAGCTGCCCGATCAGCCCTCCGGTGCATCACGGGTGTGGCAGGCAGAGGTGCGGCTGGCCGTCCGGGGCCTGCCGACCGTCATGCATGAGCAGCGCGCGGCCCACTACTGCCCCATTCAGCTGAACCAGGAATCCGCCCGGCACGGCTCCGCCGAGGGCGACGCCGGCGGCGTACCCCTGGCCACCGCCTTCCTCCTCGACCGGGGTACCGGCCGTGGCCTCGACCGGGGTACCGGCCGTGGCGGCCGGGAAAGCCGGCTGACGCTCCGCTCCCGCTACACGCTGGTGCTGCGCGTCTTCCACCTCGTGGAGAAGAACGGCCGGTTCTTCTGGGAGGACCACCTCGAGCAGGTGCCCGACTGGGAAGACACGCTCATCGTCGACGTCGGCCCTCGTGACTTGTCCGCAGAGACAGGCGCGCAGGCCTGGGCGGCATGGAACTCACAAATCCCCGGCAGCATCGACGACACCGACCCGATCGCCGCGGAACCATGCCGGATGGTCGAGGACGGCGACGACCTGCACACCGAGATCCCGATGCCCGAGATCGTCCGTCCCCTCCTCGGCAGCACGTCGCGGCTGCGCCTCACCGTGAGCCGCTTCGGCTGAGCCTCAGTCGAACGAAGCCAGCTGCCGGTGTGCGGACCACGCGCGCAGTGCCACCTTGTCCTTGAAGTTTCCGACGCTCGTATCGACCGGGTGGTCGGTGTACTGGTGGAACAGCCACGGGTGCTGAATGTCGGGCCGACCGGGCCTGCCGTTGTACTGGGCTATCCACAGGCCGTCCCCGGCGAACGACGTACTGTCACGGTGCAGCCAGAAATCCCGGTTGCAGTAGAGCACCGTTCTGTGCCCGGGAGTGCGGTGCTGCACGCGCTTGATCCAGTTGTCCTTGAAGGAATGCGAGACGCCCTGGTCCTCCCAGTCGAGGACGAGGATGTCCCCCTCCACCAGATTGATCTTGGAGAGGAAGAACTCGGCCTGCTCTTCAACGGATCCGGGCCGGGCGAAATGATAGAAGCCGGTCACCATTCCGGCGTCTCGTGCGGTCTTGCGCTGAGCGACCCACTTGGGGTTCGTGTAGGTGGTCCCCTCCGTGATTTTGATGAATACAAAGGCGAATCCGCCGGTGTGGTATTTCTCCGGCTGGAACGACGAGACATCGATTCCTTTGATGGTCATGGTCAGCTCCTCAGTCGGCGGCGAGGCGCCTGGCGATCCTCGCGCGCATGCTCTCCATCGTGAATCCCTTGGGATCGATCTTGCCGGGCTGCCACTCCAGGTGGCCGATCACGCTGCCGGCGTGCCATCCGTAGACGCGGCAGATCGCGGCCGCTGCCTTTTCGATCGCCTCGAGTTGCTTCTCCGGCCAGGGGTCGATCCCATCGCCGAGGTTCTCGCATTCGAATCCGTAGAACCTCGCGTTGCCGTCGGTGTTCTGCTCATTGTCAGGAGGCAGCGGCCTCTCCTCGATGACGGCCCGAAGCACATCGTCGTCACCCCGGCCGGCGTGGTTCGTGCGGCCGTTGCCCACCATGTAGACGACTCCGTTCTTGCCGATGACGCCGTGGCACAGCGGGCCGGGCAGATCCGGGCGGCCGTCGTAGCAGAGCTTGACGGTGCTCTTCGTGTCGGAAGTGACGGTGTGGTGGATCATCACGCCGTGCACGTTGTTGAACGGACCCTTGTGGTTGCGGTTGTGGTGGCGCCAATCGCGGGTCTCCTCGATGACCAGGTCTTCGTCGCGGAGTGCCCGGAGCATCCGGTCCGCGGTCATGGGTGCGGCCATGGTGTCCTCCCTCCAGGGATGGAGGGTTCCGGAGCGAACCCCCGTTGCGGGGGCCTCGGTCGATGAAGGCGGTGTGATGGGCTACGGGACCGCCTGCGGGGGGGGCCGGGCCGCAAGCCCGTCCTGGAACCTGCCGCTGTGGTGGGCTGGTTGCCCCTTTTCAGCCGGGACGGGACAGGGGAGGAGACAGGAGGAACGAACGTTCCTCTCCCCTGCGCTGCCTCAGGTCGCGGACGGCACGGTGGACCTCATGGGCTCCGGCCGTCCGGGCTCCGGCAGAGCGAGCCGCCCTCGACGTCACGTGACCGCCCGCGCCCGTCCGGGTTCGGACCTTCCTGGCTGCCGGCGCCGGCGTCCAGCGGTGCGCCGATCCAGGAGGCCTGCCCCACTTCTTGTCGATGGCGGTGCTGGAACCCTCCCGGAGCACTCACCGTCTGTCTCCATTTTCGCGCTGCGCCTCGACTGTGGCATCTGGATCAACCTGCCCTGCCGGGGCGCGACACCGGTACCGGAGCCACCGTCGGAAGTCCTGCGCGCACTTCTGCGGACTGTCGATCGCGAGAAAGCCAGGCCGCTCCCTCCGGCGCGGCAGCAGCCCGCTCCCCGGTCCCCCCTTGAGATCGCCTCGCGCAACGGCGACGATGGCTGCCGTCACAGTCCTTGGCGGCATGCGGCCTCAGCGGGTTCATCGCACTGCGCCAGAATGGTGGGGAGCGATGAACAGCCGACCCGAGGCGCCGGAAACAGGGTGACACCATGACCACACGGCAGGTCCGCAAGCGGTGCCAGGCGCTCGTCAACGCCCTCGACTTGCCCAGTCCCTTCTCCGTCGAGGCCCTCGTCCGCGAACTGTCGGTCCGGCGGGGCCGGCCCATCCGGATCCACACGCTGGCGATCGGCTCCGCCGTGAACGCCTGCGGCCTGTGGGTCGCCACCGAATCCTGCGACCACATCTTCGTCGAGGAGAAGACCACCAGGTTCCACCAGGAGCACATCGTTCTCCACGAGATCGGTCACATCCTGTGGGATCACGGCGCCGGCGAGGACGAGAACCGCAGCGCACTGGCCACGCTGCTGCCCGGCCTCCGCCCCGACGTGGTCAGCCGGCTGCTGGGCCGCACCAGCTACACCTCCGAGCAGGAGCAAGAGGCCGAACTCGTCGCCAGTCTCATCCACTCGGCCGCGGGCATGCTGCCCCCTTCGTCGTCCCCAGGGGTGCGCGGCACGCTCGAAGTCGCCCTAGGAATCCGCAGGTAGGTGCGTGGACACTCACTCCCTCTACGAACTGGGCACCCGCGTCGAACTCACCGGCGCGCTGGCCCTCTGGCTGGTGATCGCCCTCCGGCTGCCCACCGCCCGCCGCTCCCGGCAGCAGAAGATGCTGCTGCTGTCCGCGATCGGTCTCGCCGGGTCGATCACCGTCTATCTCGACCCCGTCACCGCGGCACTGACCCACACCTTCCGCTTCGCCGAGAGCTGCGGCCTGTTCATGAACGGCTGGGGCGTCCTCAGTTCGGCCCTCATCCTCGACTTCGTGCTCGCCGCCATGTCCCGGCGCCGCCCCTGGCTCGTCTACGGCCCGATGGTCCTCACCATCGCCGCGCTGATCGCGCTCAACTACACGGTCTCGCCGGATGCCGGCTGCGTCACCAGCCAGCCCGTCGCCTGGTACAGCCCGTTCTGGTGGCTGCTCATCGCGGCCCACCTCATCGGCACCATCCCGTGCGCCGTGCTGTGCGTGCGCTACGGGCGCCGGGCCGGCGACGACCGGCCCGTGCGCACCGGGCTCCTGCTGCTCGCCGCGGGGTTCACCTCGTCCGCCACGTTCTGGTGTGTCGTCCTGGCCTTCCTCCTCGCCCGGCCGGCCTGGCTGGGGGCGCTGTTCCCGCTCAACATCGGGGTCACGGCCTGGATGATGACCGCCGGGGTCGGTCTGCCCCTGGTCGTCACCGTCCGCCGGGCCGTCCGCGACATGAGCGCCCTGTGGCGTCTGCACCCCCTGTGGCGCGAGGTCACCGGAGCCGTTCCCTACGTGACCCTGGACAAGCCGGTCCCCCGCCTCCGCGCGGTGCTCGGCGGACCCCGCACGATCCGCCTCCGGCTCTACCGCCAGGTCATCGAGATCCGCGACGCCCTGCTCGTCCTGCACGACTACGTGTCCTCCGAGGCGATGGAGGCCGCTCGGCACCACATCGGGGCACAGCAGCTGCCCGGGGAACAGATCGAGCCGGCCGTCACCGCCTGCTGGCTGTGCACCGCCCTCGACGCCCGGCAGGCCGAGGCCACCCCCCGGCCGAACCAACTCGCCCCCGGAGGGCCCGCCCACGACGGCCTCCGCAGTGAGGCCGACTTCCTGCTCGCCGTCCTCCGGGCCCGCGCGCTGCCCGCCGTCCGCTCGTTCGCCGTTCCGCCCGCACCGGCCGGTCCCGTTCGGGCCCGCCCCGCGGTGCCGGACCTGCGTACCCCCCACTCGCCACCTTCTCGTACGCGTTAGGAATCCATGACCCAGCAGTCCGCCCGCACCCCCTACACCAGCGGCATGTTGAGCAATGACGCCGACCGTGAGCGGGACCGTCTGACGTCCATCCAGGGCAGCGTGGACGCGTTCACCACCGGAATCCTGGACCGCCTCCCCGTCGAAGCGTCCTGGAACTGCCTGGAGTTGGGCGCCGGCGCCGGCTCCATCGCCTACTGGCTCGCGGAACGGTGCCCGGAAGGACGCGTGGTCGGCGTCGATCTCGACACGCGCCACCTCGACGCCGGCCGTGCCGCGAACCTGGAGGTCCAGCAAGCCGACATCACCGACGAGGACTACGCCCCCGGCAGCTTCGACCTCATCCACGCGCGCTACCTGTTCTGCCATCTCGCGGCACGCGACGACATGGTCGCGCGGGTCGGCCGCTGGCTCGCCCCCGGTGGCTGGCTCGTCATCGAAGAGCCCTACCACCTGCCCGGCGCCACCTCCCCCTTCCCCGTGATGCGGCGCATCCTCGATGCCTACCAGCGCAGGTACCACGAGCACGGCGCGGACCTCCACTGGGTCCGGGGCCTGCCCGCCCTCCTGGCCGGCAGCGGTCTGTCCGACGTCGCCTTCGCCGCGAACCCCGGTTGCATGGGCGGACTCGACAAGGACCGCTGGCTCCCGCTCATCAACCAGGCCGCACCCGGCCTCCTCGCCGACGGTGCGGTCACCGAGGCCGACCTGGCGGAGTTCCACACCCTCCTCAAGGACCCGGCCTTCATCGACATCCCGCAGATGACCCTCTCCGCCTGGGCCCGCCGCCCGGCGGAGTGAGCGTCCACGGGCGGACCGGGGTGAAGCCGGCGTGTGCGATCCCCGCCGCTGCGAGAGGATCACGGGGATGAGGAACGACCACCCGCACCTGCCCACCACCGAGTCCGCCGTCGCCGCCCTCCGTGCGATCGCGGCCGAGTACCGCCTCGGCCTGACCGTCACGGACGACATCGGCGCGGACCGGACCTCCCGCCGCACCGCGGCCGGGGCGTTCGCCGTCCTGGACGCGGACGGCTCGCTGCCGCACGAGGCCTTCGTGGAACTGGACGGGACGCCCGCGGTCACCGTCCAGGTCTTCCCCGAGGACGACGCGACGATCACCGTGGAGGGGGTGGAGTTCGCCGATGTCCCGCGGAATGCGGTGCCGGCCTTCCTGCGGTCGGTGTACGGCGGCCTCGCCCACGTCAGGACGCGGTTCTTCCCGCCGGGCCAGTGGCTGGTCGTGCCGCTGCCCGGCGACGAGACGTACAAGGAGCGCATCTTCGGCGGCGGGCTCAGTCCCTGGCTCGTGCGCAGCATCCGCTGAGACGGAGGCATCGGCCGGGGCGGGGGCCGGCTCCCGCCCCTCTCACGCCGGCGGCCGGTGGCCCCCCGGCAGCAGGGTGCCCGGCTCCGGGGCGGCCACCTCGACGGCCTCCACCTTGGGGTTGCGCCGCTGGCGCTGGGAGACCCAGTGAGCCAGCCAGGACAGCAGCATGCACATCCCGATGTAGATCGGCGAGATGATCATGACGACGGGGATGAACGGCAGGTCGTAGTCGAGGTTGGAGGCGATCAGCTTGCCGGCGTGCAGGAACTCCTCGTAGGTGATGAGGTAGCCGAGCGAGGTGTCCTTCAGGGCGACCACCAGCTGGCTGATGATCGCCGGGAGCATCGCCCGGACCGCCTGCGGCACCAGCACATGCGTCATGACCTGGGTCTTGCGCATCCCCAGCGCGTAGGCGGCCTCCCGCTGGCCGCGGTCGACGGAGTGGACGCCGCTGCGGAAGACCTCGGCCAGCACCGAGCCGTTGTACAGGGTCAGGCCGGCGACCAGGGCGATCAGCGGCTCCGCCTGCAGCGCCACATAGATGAAGAAGATCATGACCAGTACGGGCATGGCGCGGAAGAACTCCACCAGCACCGTGGACACCCAGCGCGCGATCCGGTGCTCGGAGAGCCGGCCGGTCGCCAGCACCCCGCCCAGCGCCAGCGACAGCACCGCCGCGAGGGCGAAGGCCTTCAGGGTGTTGCCGAGGCCCCGCAGGAGGAGCTCCTGAATTCCCTTGTAGGTGAAGGGAGTCCATTTCGCCGCGGTGAACTGGCCGGTGGAGAAGAGGAGGTAGACGACCCCGCCGAGCAGGGCGAGGATCAGCGCCGTGGAGAGCAGCCCGTAGAGCCGGTGCCGTTGCCGGGTCCGCGGGCCGGGGATGTCGTAGAGGGCGGTGGTCATCGGGCGACTCCGTAGCGCTTCTCCAGCACGTTGAAGAGCGCGCTGATGGTCAAGGTCACGATCAGGTAGCCGACGGCGATCCAGACGAAGGTCCAGATGATGCTGTAGCCCAGTTCGCTGAGCGGCTTGTAGACCCCGAGGAGTTCGGTGACGCTGAACGCGCCGGCGATCGCGGAGTTCTTGGCCAGCGCGATCAGGGTGGAGCCGATGGGCGGGATGACGGACCGGAAGGCCTGCGGGAGGACGATCCCGCCCAGCGTCTGCGGGAAGGTCATGCCCAGGCTGCGGGCCGCCTCGCCCTGCCCGACCGGCACGGTGTTGATGCCGGAGCGCACCGCCTCGCAGATGAAGGCGGAGGTGTAGCAGCCCAGCGCCAGGATGGCGAAGAGGTTGAAGGGCAGGACGAGCCCGAAGCGCGGCAGCCCCAGCACCACCGCGAAGAACAGCAGCGTCAGCGGCGTGTTGCGCAGCACCGTCACCCATGCCGTCCCGAAGGCCCGCAGGGAGCCGACCGGAGCCACCCGGAACGCGGCCATCAGGAAACCGAGGACGAGCGCGAGCAGCGAGGCGAAGACGGTGAGTTCGACGGTGCCCAGCAGGCCCTTCCCGTAGAGGGAGAGGTTGTCGAGGAGAACGTTCATCGGTCAGTTCCTTGGCGTCTCAGGTCGCCGGGTAGCGGTCGATCGGGGGCGGCTCGGGGGCGGGCACGCCGGACGCGCCGAGCGTCGCCTCGTACGCCTTTCGCCAGTTGCCGTTCTTCTCGTTCGCGGCGAGGGCGTCGTCGAGCGCGAACCGCAGCGCGTTGTCGCCCCGGGGCACGCCGATGCCGTACGGCTCCTCGGAGAACGGTTTGCCGACCACCTTCAGCTCGTCGGGCACCTTCGCCGCGTAGCCCAGCAGGATCGCGTCGTCGGTGGTGACCGCGGCGACCTGGTAGGTGAGCAGGTTGTCGACGCACACCGAGTAGGTGTCGTAGGAGACGAGCACGGCCTTGGGGTAGTCGGCCTGGATGCGCTGGTAGGGGGTGGATCCGGCCGCCGAGCAGACCCGCTTGCCGGCCAGGTCCTGCGGGCCCTTGATGTCGTTCTCGTCGGTGCGCACCAGCAGCGACTGGCCGGCCAGGTAGTAGGGGCCGGCGAAGCCCACCAGCTTCTTGCGCTTGTCGTTGATGGTGTAGGTGCCGACGTAGAGGTCGATCTGGCCGTTCTGCAGGGCCGTCTCGCGGTTGGCGGAGGCGATCGTCTTGAACTCGATGGTGTGCGGCGGGAAGCCGAGTGCCGCGGACATCATCTTGGCGATCTCGATGTCGAAGCCGGTGTACTGGCCGGAGGCCGGGTCGCGTTCGCCGAGGTAGGGCTGGTCCTCCTTGACGCCGATGACGAGATGGCCGCGGCGCTTGGCCTTCACCCAGGTCGGGGAGGCGGGCAGGGAGAAGTTCTTGGCGACCGGGTACTGCGGCAGTTCGCTGCCCTTGGGGCCCTTGACCGGCGGACTGCCTTCCCGGCCGCAGCCTGCGAGGGCCAGGGCGAGCACGGCGAACACGGCGAACACGACGCCCGCGAGGGCACGGCGCAGGGGCGAGGAGTGGCTGTGCGGCATCACGGCACCCCCGTTCAGTGCTTGAGGATCTTGGAGAGGAAGTCCTTGGCCCGTTCGCTGCGCGGCGCGGTGAAGAAGTCGTCGGGCGTGCGGTCCTCGACGATGCGGCCGTCGTCCATGAACACCACGCGGTTGGCGGCGGAGCGGGCGAAGCCCATCTCGTGGGTGACCACGACCATCGTCATCCCGTCCCGGGCGAGCTGCCGCATGACCTCCAGCACCTCGTTGATCATCTCCGGATCGAGGGCCGAGGTCGGTTCGTCGAAGAGCAGCGCCTTGGGGTCCATGGCCAGTGCCCGGGCGATGGCGACGCGCTGCTGCTGGCCGCCGGAGAGCTGCGCCGGATACTTGTCGGCCTGGGAGGCGAGCCCCACCCGGTCCAGGAGTTCACGGGCGCGCCGCGCGGCCTCGTCCTTCTTTTTCTTCCTGACCTTCATCGGCGCCAGCATCACGTTGTCCAGCACCGTCTTGTGGGCGAAGAGGTTGAAGGACTGGAAGACCATGCCGACTTCGGCACGCAACTGGGCCAGCGCTCGGCCCTCTTCGGGCAGCGGCTGCCCGTCCAGCTCGATGGCGCCCGACTCGACGGTCTCCAGGCGGTTGATGGCCCGGCACAGGGTGGACTTCCCGGACCCGGAGGGCCCGATGACCACGACCACCTCCCCGCGGCCGACGGTGAGGTCGATGTCCCGCAGGACATGCAGTTTTCCGTAGTGCTTGTTGACCCCGCGCAGTTCAATCAGCGCATCACCGGCCATATGCAGACCTGCCCACTCTCATCCGTACAGCGGAGAGCCCGCAACCTACCGGGGCGAACAGGGCGCCTCTCCCCTGACACGCACGCATGCACGGAGATGGGCGGATAAATCAGGGTTACGGATGAACCTTCCGCACAGCCCTGCGGGAGCCTCGGGGACCGCCGCCCGCACTCCCGGCCCGAGGTCAGCTCTCCGCGGCCTCGGCGTAGACCTGCGACAGCTCGGGCGCGCCGATGTCGGCCCAGTCATGGCCCATGGCCACCACGTCGATCTCCCGCCCGGACGCCAGCCGGACCACCGGCTGCCCGTCCGGCCAGACGTGCCAGACGGCGCCGCGCACCGTGCGGACCAGGACCGTGCCCAGGTAGAGACCGGCGTCGTTGCCGAGCCAGGGCAGCACCTCCGGGTCGTCCCGCCAGACCGGCTGCAACTGGTCCAGGGCCTCCAACGACCGTACGGAGTCGTCCAGTTCCACGCCCGCGGTGGCGGCCTGGGCCCGCAGCAGCTCGCACTCGGACAGCAACTCGACGACGCTCTCGGGGTCGGCGCGCACCGACTCCGCGAGCGGTACGGACCGGTGCGCGTTCCGCCGCTTGCGCCACCTGTCCAGGAAAGACATGTTCATGGTCTGCAGGGTCCCACCCGCCTTCTGGTCGCGGCCACAGGCGCGCGGCACACCCGTGCCCCGTTCGTCACCTTGACGCCTCCCCTTCGCCTCCCTACCTTCATGGCGCTCGGATCGGATCTGCCAGATCCCAGGTACCCCCCTGCCCCTCGCGGGCCCGGCCTGGAACGCAGTGCACACCTGCCCGTTGGCGCCAACCGGAGGGACACGGACCGATGCGTGGACGACGATGGGGCACCGCCCTGACCCTGCTGCTCACCGCGACCGCACTGCCGGCCACCGGAGCCGGAACCGCGACGGCCGCCGCGGCGCACCGGCCGCCCCCCGCGCTGCCCCTGGCGCGGCTCTTCGACAACCGGGCGGTGAGCGACAACTCCCGGCCCGGCGCGGCCGACTTCGACGGTGCCGGCCGCTCGCTGTCCGCCCAGGACCTCGCGGCGGCCGGCTGGTCCCCCGGCAGCACGCCGACCCTCGACGGCACCCGGCTCGGCCTGCCGCGCACCGCTCCCGGGACGCCGGACAACGTGCTGGCGGACGGTCAGGCGGTGGCCGTACGCGGCCGGGGCGGGGCGCTGACCTTCCTGGTCGCCGGGACGGGCGGCCCGGCCACCGGCACCGGGACCGTGCGCTACCGGGACGGCTCGCACAGCAGCTATGAACTCACCGCCCCCGACTGGCGGTCGGGGCCGATGAGCACCAAAGCGGTGGCACTGCCGCACGTCAACGCTCCGGACGGGCAGCTGACCGGGGCGGCGCGGTTGTATGCGGTGACCGTCGCGCTGCGGCCGGGGCGGGAGGTGAGCTCGGTGGTCCTGCCCCAGCGGGCCGCGGCGTCCGGCGCGCTGCATGTGTTCGCGGTAGCCGTACGGGACAGCGGCCGTGGCAGGACCGGGAGTTGGGCGGCGAGCACGGCCGGCTACCGGGCAGTGGGGCCCTGGACCGACCGTACGCTGCGGCTGGTGGTGCACAGCGGCGCGGGCGGGCCGCGGGCGCGGATACGGATCGCCAACACCTTCGCCGCGGCGCCCGTGGACATCGGGGCGGCCAGTATCGCGGTGCGCGGCGCGGGGGCGGCGGCGGACCGTGCGCCGGTGCCCCTGACCTTCGGGAAGGGGCGCTTGGGGGTCCGTGTTCCGGCCGGGGCCGAGGCGTTCAGCGATCCCGTCGGCTTCACCGTCCCGGCCGGCACCGATCTGCTGGTGAGCATCCATCTGCCGGGGACGGTGACGGCGGCGCCGGTGCACCAGGAGGCGGCCCAGCTGTCGTATCTGAGCGCCGCGGGCAGCGGGGACCGCACCGCGGACACCGGGGGCGCGGCGTACCCCGGAACGATGACCTTCTGGCCGTTCCTCACCGGCGTCGATGTCGAGGGCGGTCCCGGCTCGGTGGTGGCCCTGGGCGATTCGATCACCGACGGGGTGAAGTCGACGAGCGGCACCAACCGGCGCTGGCCGGACGTCCTGGCCCGCCGCTTCCGGGCGCAGCACGCGCTGCCCCGCTACGGCGTGCTCAACCAGGGCATCTCGGCGAACCGCATCGTCACCGACCGGTATCCGGGCGACGGCGTCAGCGCGGACACCGGCGGGGTGAGCGCCCAGCACCGGCTGGAGCGCGATGTGCTGGCGCAGCCCTCGGCGCGGACGGTGGTGATCTTCGAGGGCATCAACGATGTGCGCTGGGGGACCCCGGCCGACGAGGTCGCCGCCGGTCTGCGGGCGCTGGCGCGGCGGGCGCACGAGCGGGGGCTGCGGGTGGTGGGGGCGACCGTCGCGCCCTGTGAGGGCTACCCCGACTGCACCCCGGCCGTGGAGGCCCGCCGCCGGGCCGTCAACGCCTTCGTCCGCGAGCAGGCCGGCACCGTCTTCGACGCGACGCTGGACTTCGACGCGGTGCTCCGCGATCCGCAGCGGCCCGCACGGCTGCTGCCCGCCTACGACAGCGGCGACCACCTCCATCCCGGCGACGCGGGCCTGAAGGCGCTCGGCGAGGCGGTGGACCTCCGGGCGCTGGTACCGGGGCAGGGCTGACGCCGTCCCCGGCCGGTCCCGCGGGCCGGTCCGCGGGGGCCTGCCCGGACGGGTCCTGCGGGGCCCTGCTCGATCGAACCCCGCGGACCGGACCGGCCCCGCGGGCCTGGCCCGGCCGGCCCCAGGTCCCAGACGCCCCGCGTCCTCCTGCCGTCACACCGCCCTAGACGTCGAGGTCCACCACGACCGGGGCGTGGTCCGAGGCGCCCTTGCCCTTGCGCTCCTCGCGGTCCACATAGGAGTCCGAGACGGCCTTGGCGAACGGCTCGTTGCCGTAGACGAGGTCGATGCGCATCCCGCGGTTCTTGGGGAAGGCGAGCTGGCGGTAGTCCCAGTAGGTGTACGGCCGGTCGTACTTGAGGGGGCGCGGCACCACGTCCGACAGGCCCGCCTCGCGCAGGGCGCTCAGGGCGGCACGCTCGGCGGGCGTGACATGGGTGGCGCCCTCGAAGACGGCCGGGTCCCAGACGTCGTCGTCGGTCGGTGCGACGTTGTAGTCGCCGAGGACCGCGAACGGGCGGGAGCCCGCCGCGTCCTCGGCGACGGCCGTCTTCAGCGCCTCGAACCAGCCGAGCTTGTAGGTGTAGTGCGCATGTCCGACCTCGCGGCCGTTGGGGACGTACACCGACCACACCCGGGCCGGGCCGCAGGTGGCCGATACAGCCCGCGGCTCCTGCACCCCGTCGTACTCCGGGCCGCCGGGCAGGCCCAGGACGACGTCGTCGAGCCCCACCTTGGACAGCAGTGCCACGCCGTTCCACCTGCCGTCGGCGTTGACCGCGGCTTCGTAGCCGAGCGCGCGCAGCTCGTCGTACGGGAACTGCTCGGCGCTGCACTTGGTCTCCTGGATGCACAGCACGTCCGTGCCGGTGCTCTCCAGCCAGGCCAGCAGCCTCGGGAGGCGGGCGGTGATCGAATTGACGTTCCAGGTCGCGATGCGCATGCCGGTAAACCTACCGCGCGGCACTGACAGTCGGCCCTCAGCCAAGGGCGGTCCGGTTCCCCGGGGTGAGACGGCCGTGCTCGGCCCCGCCGCCCAGTTTGTCGATCATGGAGTCGTAGATCGGGCGGGCGTGGTCCTGCAGCAGGCTGTCGTGGATGTCGATGGCCCGTCGCGGCGCGACCTCGCGCACATAGTCGATGATCTCGGCGATCTTGTTCCAGGGGGCGTGCACGGGCAGCAGCAGGGTGTCGACCGTACGGCCCTCCGGGACCGTGAGGGCGTCGCCCGGGTGGAAGACCGTGCCGCCGTCGATCAGGAAGCCGACGTTGGTGATGCGCGGGATGTCGGGGTGGATGACGGCGTGCAGTTGGCCGTGCACCTCCACCTCGAAGCCGGCAGCGGTGAAGGTGTCCCCGTCGCCGACCGTGTGCACCCGGCCGGGGAACGCGCCGGCGAGCTGGTCGGCGACGCTGGACAGGGTCCAGATCTCGGCCGCGGGGTTGGCTTCCATGCCCGCCCGCAACCGGTCCTCGTTGAAGTGGTCCATGTGCTCATGGGTGACCAGGACCGCGTCCGCGCCGACGGCCGCGTCCTCCTCGCTGAAGACACCGGGGTCGATGACGAGCGTCCGCCCGTCCTTCTCCAACCGGACACAGGCGTGGGTCTTCTTGGTGAGTTCCATGGGCCCATCTTGCCGTGGCGGGCCGCGGCGGGTGCGCTCCCGCCCCAGGCCGCGGCACATCCGCACGCCACTACGGGAGCCGCCTCGCTCCGGGGAGCCCCGTCATTCGCCCGAGGAGCCCCTCAGGCTTCCGGCGTCGTCTCCTCCCGGATCACCCGCTGGGCGACCGCGAAGGCGGAATTGGCCGCCGGGACACCGCAGTAGACGGCGGTGTGCAGCAGGACTTCCTTGATCTCCGTGGGGGTGAGGCCGTTGCGCAGGGCCGCGCGGGTGTGCAGCGCCAGCTCGTCGTGGTGGCCGCGGGCGACCAGCGCGGTGAGCGTGATGACGCTGCGGGTACGGCGGTCCAGGCCCGGCCGGGTCCAGGTCTCACCCCAGGCGTAGCGGGTGATGAAGTCGTGGAAGTCGCCCGTGAAGTCGTCGGCGGCGGCCTCGACCCGGTCGACATGGGCGTCGCCGAGAACCTCACGGCGGACCTTGATGCCCGCTTCGTACGTGGCGCCGCGGGCCTGCTCCGGCTGCGCGAGACCGGACTCTATGGCGGCGGGCGGCGCCATCGGGGGCGGCGGGGGCGCGATCTGCGGCTTGGGGGCCGCGGCGCCGATGGCGGTCTGGCCGCCGGGGCCGGGCTTGTCGTGCCAGGCGGTGGAGAAGTGCCGGATGAGGAGCTCGGTGACGGCCGCGGGCTGCTCGACCGGCGCGAGGTGGGAGGTGCCGGGCACCAGCGCCATGCTCGCGTCGGGAATCCCGGCGACGAGGGTGCGGGCGTCGGTGGTCGGGGTGACCTGGTCCTCGGAGCCGACGACGGCGAGCGTGGGCACCCCGATCCGGCCGAGGGAGGACCGTACGTCGAAGGACGCCAGCGCCTCGCAGGCGGCGATGTAGCAGCCGGGGTCGGTGGTCCGCACCATCTGGACGGCCCATTCGACGATCGCGGGCTGGGCGCCGGCGAAGCCCTGGGTGAACCAGTGCTCGGGCGCGGTGCGGGCGATCGGGTCCAGCCCGTTCGTGCGGATGACGACGCCGCGCTGGCGCCAGGCGTCGGCGGTGCCGTAGCGCGGCGAGGTGGACACCAGGGCGAGCGAGGTGACCTGGTGCGGGCGGGTGAGCGCCAGCTGGATGCCGATGGCCCCGCCGATGTTGCAGCCGGCGTAGCCGAAGCGGTCCACGCCCAGGGCGTCGAGGGTGGCGATCAGCCGGTCGGCCAGTTCGGCGACGGAGGCCGCCGCGTGGGCGGGCGAGCCGCCGTGTCCGGGAAGGTCGAACCGGATGACCCGCCAGTGACGGGTCAGCTCGGGGATCTGCCGGTCCCACATGTGCCAGGTGGTCCCGAGCGCCGCACCCAGTACGAGTACGGGGGCGTCGTCGGGGCCGTCGATCCGGTGCTGCAGGGTCTTCTCACTCACCCGGCCACGCTACCCACTCCGCGGGGCGGTCCTGACACCCGGGTCAGGAAGGGGCGGGGCATTTTGGACGGAAGCGGATCCGGCGCCGGAACCGGTACCGGATCGCAACCGGAACCCGGTCCGACACTCCCGTACCGACGAGGACGGGGCGGGAGCAATCCGGCATCGGGGACCGATCGGAATTCCCGGATGGAACCTCTCGGTCGAGCCTGTCGGTCGCGTCTCTCGGGCCGACCCGGCCTTCCCGTCGGGCCTTCCCGGCCGGCCGTTCCCGGATCTGCCGCCGAGCCCGGTCAGAACCTCACGGTCGACACGGTGTAGACGACCGGGTGCCCCGGCTCGTCGTAGCTGACCATGATCCGCTGATAGGGGTGCGGCGCCTTCCCGGAGGTCGTCGTGCCGGCCCAGGGCACGTCGGTGCCGAAGTCCCAGCCGACCTTCGCGGCCTGCTCGGCCGGGATGGTCTGCTGGTTCTTCTTGAGGGCGGCGGTGCTGGTGCCGATGGCGTTGAGGTAGTGCTCCAGGCCCCACGCGTTGGTCCTGAACTGCACGAACAGCGAACTGGTCTGCCAGGAGTTGGTCTCGTAGTAGTAGACCGGGGTGGAGCCGATCGGCACCGGGACGTTGTAGATCCGCTGCTGGACCTTGGAGGGGAAGGCGTTGGTCAGGCCGGTGGCGGCGGCCTCGGCCTCCTTGCCCTCGCCGCTGTCCCGGCTCTGCTCGGCGGAGATGACGATGTAGCCCGCCGGGATCGCGATCAGCAGGAAGACGATCAGCGCCATCAGCACCGGGCGCCGGCGCTTGGCGCGGGGCGGCGGGGCGGGCTGGGCGTCGTCGTGCACGGTGTGCAGGTCGGTGTCGGTCATCGGCGGCCTGCCCGTTCGTAGCGTTCGTAGCGCTCGACGCGCCGCCGGTTGGCGCGCCGGAAGCGGCGGGCCACCAGCCGGGCCAGGTCGGCGGCGCCGACCATCCCGGCCTCGGGGCCGAGCTGGGCCTTGGCGATGGTGGCCTCGGGACGGTAGCCGCGGCCGGTGAGATGGCGCCGGAAGGCCTCTCTGGCCGGGCCGATCAGCAGGTCGTCGGCGGCGCTGACGCCACCGCCGATGACGAAGCAGGACGGGTCGAGGGCGGCGGCGAGGTTGGCGATGCCGACGCCGAGCCACTGGCCGATCTCCTGGAGGAGTTCGACGCACATTGCGTCGCCCTCCCGGGCCAGCTCGGTGATCAGCGGTCCGGTGATGTCGCCGATGCGGCCGCCGACCCGGTCGATGATGTTGTACGCGACCGGGGAGTCGGCGGCGGCCAGCTCACGCGCCTCGCGCACCAGGGCGTTGCCGGAGCTGTACTGCTCCCAGCAGCCGCGGTTGCCGCACGGGCAGCGGTGGCCGCCGGGGACGACCTGCATATGGCCGAATTCGCCGGCCACGCCGTACTTGCCGCGCTTGACGGCGCCGTCCTCCAGGATCGCGCCGCCGATGCCGGTACCGAGCGTGATCATGACGAGGTGGTCCTCGCCGCGGCCGGCGCCGAAGCGCCACTCCGCCCAGGCGGCGGTGTTGGCGTCGTTGTCGACCATGACCGGGACCGCGAGGCGGCCGGCGAGACGGTCGCGCAGCGGCTCGTTGCGCCAGTTCAGGTGGGGTGCGAACAGCACATTGCTGCGGTCCGCGTCGACCCAGCCGGCCGCGCCGATGCCGACCGCGTGGACGTCGTGCCGGTCGGAGAGGTCGAGCACCAGCTCGGTGATGGTGTCCTCGACGACCTTCGGGCTCTTGGACTTGTCCGGCGTCTCGGTGCGGACCTGCTCCAAGATGGTGCCGTCGGCGTCGACCACCCCCGCCATGACCTTGGTCCCGCCGATGTCGATACCCACGGTGGGTACCCGGGGGGCGGTCAGGTGCGAGCGCCGCTCGCGGGTGCCGACCGTGCGCAGCACGGTGGCCCTGGCGGAGCCTCGGTGCACCCGGTCCCGGTACATGCTCATCGACCGACCTCTTCGCCGTTGCTCCCGCACTGCCTGGTGGGCGTGGGCAGTGCCCCCATGCGGCGGCTGTGTGCTCGCAAGAGTCGTCTCGTCCCTGCGGGTCTCGGGAGGCCGGGGCCTCGATGTGCGGGTTCGGTGCGATTGTGCATCACCGGCGGCGTCCGGCGCACCGCGACGGAGAGTGATGCGCCCCGCACAGCCCTGGGGCCGTGCGGGGCGCGGTGGTGATCACTCGGGGCGATGGCCGCCGGGGAACTCCGGGGTCGCGCTCCGGGCCAGCTCATGACTGAGCTGTTCCAGTTCGCTGCCGCCCGCCATTTGACGGGTGAGCTCCTCCAGGGCGATCTCCGACTTGGCGTGGCTGCCGGCCATGGTGCCGCGCTTGAGCAGGACGAAGCGGTCACCGACGAGATACGCGTGGTGCGGATTGTGGGTGATCAACACCACGCCGAGCCCGGCGTCCCGCGCGGCCGCGACGTACTTGAGGACGACGCCGGACTGCTTGACGCCGAGCGCCGCCGTCGGCTCGTCCAGGACGAGGACCTTGGCGCCGAAGTAGACGGCGCGGGCGATGGCCACGCACTGGCGTTCGCCGCCCGAGAGGGTGCCGATGGGCTGGTCGACGTCGCGCAGGTCGATGCCCATCCGCAGCAGCTCGCTGCGGGTGGTCTCGCGCATCGTCTCGACATCGAGCCGCTTGAAGGGGCCGGCGCCGGTGGTGGGCTCGGAGCCGAGGAAGAAGTTCCGCCACACCGGCATGAGGGGGACGACGGCCAGGTCCTGGTAGACCGTGGCGATCCCGCGGTCCAGGGCCTCGCGCGGGGAGGCGAGGGAGGTCTCCTCGCCGTCGATGGTGAAGGATCCCGCGTCGTGCCGGTGCAGCCCCGCGATGATCTTGATGAGGGTGGATTTGCCGGCGCCGTTGTCCCCGAGCACACAGGAGATCTCCCCCGCGTGCACCTCCAGGGACACGCCTTCCAGTGCCCGGACGTTGCCGTAGTACTTGCTGACATCGGTCAGCTCGACCAGCGCTGTCATGCCTTTTCCTCCGCCCGCTTGCGGACCCATGCGTTCAGGAGCGTGGCGAGCAGCAGCATCGCGCCGAGGAAGAACTTGTACCAGTCCGGATTCCACTGCGCGTAGACGATGCCCTTGCTCGCCATGCCGAAGATGAAGGCGCCGACGGCCGCGCCGATCGCCGAGCCGAAGCCGCCGGTCATCAGACAGCCGCCGACCGCCGCGGCGATGATGTAGAGGAACTCGTTGCCCACCCCGTCGCCGGACTGGATCGCGTCGTACGAGAACAGCAGGTGCTGGCCGGAGACCCAGGCGGCGAAGGCGACGCCCATGTAGAGGCCGATCTTGGTCCTGGTGACCGGGACACCCACCGCCCGCGCGGCGTCGGCGTTGCCGCCGACCGCGAAGATCCAGTTGCCGACGCGGGTGCGCAGCAGGATCCAGGTGGCGAGGGCGACCAGCACGATCCACCACAGGATGGTGATCTGGATGTCGACGTCGCCGAGCGTCAGATGCGAGGCGAAGACCCGGCGGGCCGAGTCGAAGCCCTCCATGTCGGCGATGGACTTCGTGGAGACGGTGCCGTCGATCAGCTTGGTGAAGCCGAGGTTGAGGCCGGTCAGCATGAAGAAGGTGCCGAGCGTGATGATGAAGCTGGGCAGTTTCGTACGGGTCAGCAGCAGGCCGTTGAAGGCCCCGATGGCCAGGGTGACCAGCAGGGACACCCCGACGCCCACCCAGGTGTTGGCCGTCATCTGGTAGCTGAACATCGAGGAGATCAGCGCCGCGCTGACGACCATCACACCGGCCGAGAGGTCGAACTCCCCGCCGATCATCAGCAGCGCCACCGGCACGGCCATGATGCCGATCGTCGAGGACGCATAGAGCACGGTGGAGAGGCTGGAGGCCCGCAGGAACGGTTCGGCGACGATCGAGAAGAACACGAAGACCGCGGCGGCGCCGACGACCGAGCCCAGTTCGGGGCGGCCCATCAGCCGGCGTGCCAGGGAGCGGTGCAGCAGCCGTTCGTCGCCGGCGCTCTTGGCGGGCGGCCCCGCGGGGACCGGCGTCGGTGCGTCGGTGTGACTCATCGGGTCCCCCGCTTCGTGTAGTCCTGCAGGGCGGCGGCGTCCTTCTTGGTGATCACCTGGGGTCCGGTGAGCACCGGCTTTCCGCCGCCGAGGACGTCGGAGTTGTACTTGTAGAGCCACAGCAGGTCGACGGCCTCGTAGCCCTGGAGGTAGGGCTGCTGGTCGACGGCGAAGCCGAGGGAGCCGTCCTTGAGCCCGGTCGCGACCTGGGCGTTGAGGTCGAAGGTGTCGATCTCGGCCTTGCTGCCGGCCTGCTCCTTGGCCTTGACGGCGGTGGGGGCGAACGGGGCGCCGAGCGTGACGACTGCGTCGATGGAGCTGTCCGACTGGAGCTTGGACTCGATGGAGGACTGCACATCGGGCATGTTGGTGCCCTCGACGTACAGCTTCTGCAGATCGCCCTTGAAGGTCTTCTTGGCGCCGTCGCAGCGCTGCTCGTGGCCGACGTTGCCCTGCTCGTGCAGGACGCACAGCGCCTTCTTCCGGCCGCGCTTGTTCAGCTCCTCGCCGACCGCCTCACCGGCCACCGTCTCGTCCTGCCCGATGTGGCTGAGCGCACCGAAGGCCTTCGACGCCTCGGCGCCCGAGTTCACCGTGATCACCGGGATGCCGGCCTTCTCGGCCTTGGCGATCACGTCCTTCATCGCGCTGGGCTTGGCGAGCGAGACGATCAGCCCGTCGACCTTCTGGTCGATGTAGGACTGCACCAGCTGGCTCTGCCGCTGGGCCTCCTTGTCGTGCCCGTAGACGAACTTGATGTTGTCCTTGACGGCGGCCTGCTGGGCGCCGTTCTGGACGATGTCCCAGAAGGTGTCGCCGTCTCCCGAGTGGGTGACCATCGCGAACGTCCACCTGGGGGTGTTCACCGCGGCCTTGCCGCCGGCCGCCTGGGCGGCGCGCTCCTGCTCGGCGCGCAGACCCCCGGTGCTGCTGCACCCCGCCAGACCCACGCCGACCACTGCCGCCAGCACGGCGCCGACGACGCGTCCCCTTCTCCGAACCCGTGCCACGAGGACTCGCCCTTCCCGCTGATGCTGCCGTATCGACTGCGTTGGTTGTCTGCTCGACTGCGTTGATCGCCCGCGCCGTCCGGACCGGCCGGTCCGGGTGCGTGCGGTGCCGTGCACCGGCTCCGGCACCGGTCGGCCGGGCCCAACCGGCCAAGTATCCGTTACCGGTGATCTGTCCCGGTTCATCGGGTCCCGTCTTCCCTGTGGCCTCACCGGGTGCCTCGCCCGGTGTACTCGGTCAGCTTCGGTACGTCCTTGCCGGTGACCAGGGCCGGCCCGGTGAGCACCGGCCTGCCGCCGCCGAGCACGTCGGCGTTGGCCTTGTGGAGCCAGAGCAGGTCCACCGCCTCGTAGCCCTGGAGGTAGGGCTGCTGGTCGACGGCGAAGGTGACGTCCTTGGCCTTGAGCAGCTTGACGACGGCGGAGTTCAGGTCGAACGTCGCGAGCTGCGCCGCGCTGCCCGCCTCCTGCTCGGCCCTGACGGCGATCGCCGCCATCGGCGCGCCGAGGGTGACGACCGCGTCGAGGTCCTTGTCGGACTGGAGCTTGGCCTCGACGGAGGACTGCGAGGCCGGCGCGTTGGTGCCGTCGACATCGAGGTTCTCGACCGTCCCGTGGAAGGCCTTGCGGACACCGGCGCAGCGGTCCTCCAGCGACACATTGCCCTGCTCGTGGACGACGCAGAGGGCCTTCCTCCGGTGCCGGCGGTTCAGCTCCTCGCCGACCGCCCGCCCCGCCACGGACTCGTCCTGCCCGATGTGCGTCAGCGCCCCGTAGGCCCGGGAGAACTCGCCGCCGGAGTTGACGGTGATCACGGGTATGCCCTGCGCCACGGCCTTGCGGACGGCGGCCCTGACGGCCTGCGGCTTGGCGAGGGTGACGATCAGCCCGTCGACCTTCTGATCGATGTACGACTGGATCAGCGCGGCCTGCTGGGCGCCCTCCTTGTCGTGGGCGTACAGGAACTTCACGTTGTCCTTCGCGGCCGCCTGCTCGGCGCCGTTCTGCACGATGTCCCAGAAGGTGTCGCCGTCGCCGGCGTGGCTGACCATCCCGATCGTCATGCGCGGGGTGCCGGCACCCTTGCCGGAGCCGGCGGCCGCACCCGCGGCGTCCTGCCCGCCGGCGGCGCATCCGGTCGCCAGGGCGGCAGTGGTCAGTAAGGCGGCGGCGGTGCGCACCGTGACGCCGCGGACAGTGAGGGGACCAGCCGTACGCACGCCGATCATCGTGGGACCGCCTTTTCTCCCGGCCGCCGGACTGCGGCTGGAGGAGTTTGTAACGGCGCGCGCGGAGCCACGTCAATGGTTTGTCAGAACATTCTGACGAGAAGACGTCGTCCAGGGGTGCCATAGCGGGACATCGCAGCCGAACCCGCTGCGCCCGGTTGCCCTCAGGACGGCGGATCGCCGCCTCCGCGCCCCTTCAGGAGCGTTCAGGGCCGTACGAGCAGCTGGAACTCGAAGGCATAGCGGGAGGCACGGTAGACGTGCGTGCCGAACTCCACCGCGCGCCCGGTGTCGTCGAAGGTGGTCCGCTGCATCGTGAGCAGCGGAGCGCCCTCGGGCTCCCCGAGCCGCTCCCCCTCCTCGGCGGTCGCGGCGCGCGCGCCGACCGCCTGCCGGGCGCTGTGCAGGGTGATGCCGGCCGACCGCATCAGACGGTAGAGACCGGTCTCCTCCAGTTCGGCGGTCTCCAGCGTGAGCAGCCCCGCGGGCAGGAGGTTGCGCAGATGCGCGACGGGCTCGCCGTGCGCCAGCCGCAGCCGCTCGACCAGCGCGACCTCGGCCCCCTCGGCGATGCCCAGCGCGGCGGCGACCTCGGCGTCGGCCTCGGTGGTGGTGTTGAGCAGCACCCGGGTGGCGGGCTTCTGCCCGGCCGCCTCCAGGTCGTCGTAGAGGCTGCTCAGCTCCAGCGGGCGCTTGACCTGGCTGTGGACGACCTGGGTGCCGATCCCCCGGCGGCGCACCAGCAGCCCCTTGTCGACCAGCGACTGGATCGCCTGCCGCACGGTCGGCCGGGACAGGCCGAGCCGGCCGGCCAGCTCGATCTCGTTGCCGAGCAGGCTGCCGGGAGCCAGCTTGCCGTGCTCGATCGCGGCCTCCAGCTGCTGGGACAGCTGGAAATACAACGGGACCGGACTGCTCCGGTCCACGCTGAACTGGACGGGGCTCTCGGCACCCAGGGCTTCTGTATCGCGTTTCCCCACGTTCGCGAGCGTATCCGCCCGGACAGATGACGGGAAGTCCGGAGGTCACATTGTCCGGACAAGGGGGCCGGGGGCCGGGGGCAGCCGGGCGGACGGGCGCACGGGGCGGCCGGGCGCACGGGGGTGGACGGGCGTACGGGGCGGCCGGGCGTACGGGATCGCCGCGTCCACGGTGCTTGCCCGCGCATCCGGGCAACCCGGTGACTTCCGGGGACACCCAGCCCCTTCTCTGGTAACCAAGGACCGGCGAGTGCACCACCCCACCACCCGTCCGCCCCTCCCCGAGGAGTCAGCCGGTATGTCCGTACGTCGCGTCGTCCCCGACATCCAGTCCGACGCCCTGGAGGAAAGCCGCGCGTTCTACGGCCTGCTGGGGTTGGTGGAGGTCATGAACCAGGGCTGGGTCATGACGCTGGCGTCCCCCGCCAACCCCACCGCCCAGCTCACCTTCATGACCCACGACGAGACCGCCCCGGTCACCCCCGACATGAGCATCGAGGTCGAGGACGTGGACGCGGTCCACGCCGCCCTCCAGGCCGCCGGCGCGGACATCGTCCGGTCGCTCCGGGACGAGGAGTGGGGCGTCCGCCGGTTCTTCGTCAGGGATCCGAACGGCCGGATCGTCAATGTCCTCGCACACCGGGCGCCGCCCCGCGAGCACGGAAACGGGAACGGGGCCGGCGACGGGACGACGGGCGGGCGCTAGGCGCCGAGGACGAGCGCCGGGCGTTCTCCGCACGGCCGTTGAGCAGTTGGCCGGCCGGCTCCCGACGACAGGCCGGGAGGTCGGGACCTCGGCGCCGACGGCCCCGGCGCGGCCGGGCGCCCTACTTCATCCAGGCGTCCTCGTACTTCCGGTACGTGCCGTCATGAGTGGCCAGATGCACCCACTGGTCCACGTACTCCTGGAAGTCGTGGTCGCCGCGGGGCAGCGCATAGGCCTTCTCGGAGAAGGAGAAGGGCTTGTCCGGGTGGAGCGAGCAGAGTTCGGGGTGGATCTTCGCCTGGTAGCGGGTCTCGCCGGCGTCGGTCATCATCACGTCCGCGCGGCCCGCGATGATCTCGTCGAAGATCGTGGTGTTGTCCGGGTGGACCGTGAGCGTGGCCCGCTTGAGGTGGGCGCGGGCGAACTCCTCGTTCGTGCCGCCGGGGTTGACGACGACCCTGGTCCCCGGCCGGTCGATCTGGGACAGGGTCCGGTACTTGTCCTTGTCGGTGCAGCGCACGATGGGCGTCTTCCCGTCGGTGCGGGTGGGCTCGCTGAAGGCGACGGAGCGGGCGCGCGGGAGGGTGACCGACACGCCGCCCATCGCGATGTCGCAGCGGCCCGACGACAGGTCGCCGACCAGCCCGGCCCAGGTCGTCGCCACGTAGCGGGGTGTGGCGTCAAGGCTCTTGGCGAGGTCCGCGGCCATCGTGATGTCGACACCGCTGTACTTGCCGGTCGCGGGGTCGAGGTGGGTGAAGGGGCGGTAGTCGCCGGTGGTGCAGACACGCAGCACCCCGCGCCGGGGAACGGTGTCGAGGGCCGATGCCCTGCCGGCGGCTGCGGTGGTGGTGGTCGCCCCTCCGCCGGCCGGTGTGTCCGACGCCGCCGGGGCGGCGGCGGTGACGGCGAGCAGACAGGCCAGGGCGGAGAGGGTGGCGGCGCGCTTCATGGGGGCTCCTGTGACTCCTGGACGCGGCGGCGTGATCGCATGATCGAAGCGCTCAGGGTGGCAGAGCCCGCGATGCGGGTGAAGCCCCCGACCGGCCGCCGGGACGGCCGGAGGGCAGCGGCGGCGGCGAGCCGAGGGGCCGTCAGTCCTCGTAGAGGTCCGCGGTGCCCCGGGTCGTCGGGCGGTCGGGGGCGGCCTCGTCCAGGCGGTTGAGGAGGTCGGCGGCGCGCTTGGCAACGGTGTCGCGGTCGCCCTCGGAGAGCGCCGCCCCCATGCCGACGGCGACCGCGCCCGCCGCGATCCACTCCGGCGCGTTGTCGACCGTGACCCCGCCCGTCGGCAGCACCGGCACCTGCGGCAGCGAGGCGCGGACCTCCGCCAGCCAGGCCGGGTCGTACGCCGAGGCGGGGAACAGCTTGACCGCGTCCGCGCCGAGTTCGAGCGCGCGGACCATCTCCGTCGGCGTGCAGACCCCGGGAAAGACCGGGATGCCGTAGCGGTGGCCGGTACGGATGACCTCGGCGTCGAGGCTCGGCGAGACCAGGTAGCGGGCGCCCGCGTCGACCGCCATCCGGGCCGATGCCGCGTCCAGGACCGTGCCGGCGCCGATGATGGCGTCGTCACCGAGTTCACGGCTGAGCGTCGTCACCGCCTCCAGGGCGAAGGGGGTGGTGAGGGATATCTCCAGGCTGGTGATGCCCGCCGACAGCAGGGTGTCGGCCGTCGCGCTCGCCTCGTCATAGGTTCTGCTGCGGACGATGGCGAAAACCCGCTGCGCCAGTGCGGCCCGGGTGATCTCCCAGCGATACACGGCAGTTCGCCGTCCTTCCTTGTCTCCGACGCTCCATGCCGGCCCACCATGACCCATGGCGGATACGGCACTTTCCGGGGCGTGCCCCAGCAGCCGACCGCACATGGTCTTTTTCCGCCGATGCCCGCCCGCTCCTCGTTTCTGCCGAAACGCTACCGGGAACCACTGACAATCCTCTCGCGGGGGTGCGCCCCGTGCGCCCCTTCTGCCAAGAATGGGAAGAAGAGGGAGGTCGGAGGGGGCGCACGGCGAAGACGCCCAGCACCGGCGCACAGCACAGCGGCGGCCGGGGTGCGTAGTGCACCCCGGCCGCCGCGAGTTGGGGGCGGCCCCTGGCAGGGACCGCCGCTCCGCTGTTCCGTCGAGCCGTCAGCAGCCCCGGTCGACGAGGTCGAACGTCTTGTAGTGGTCGGCGGTGTAGTAGTCCTCTTCCTTCTTCTCGCCGGTGACGATGCGTCGCGCACCGCGGTCGGGCGAGCCGGGCGTGACCACGGTGAACTCGTGGTAGTAGTCGGAGCTCTGGGACGGCAGGATGCCCTCCCGGTTGTCGAAGACCGTCCCGTCCTTGGGGTACGGGTACGGCCCGCCCTTGGCGATCAGGTCGAGGGTGTCGTGGGCCTGCGAAGGCAGCTTGGAGTAGCAGACCTTGCCGACGTCCGCGACGTGCACGGACGGAACGTGCGCCGTCGCGGCGTACGAGGCGGCCGTGGGGGTCGTGGCGAGGGCAGGCGTGGCGGAGACCGCGGTCCCGCCGATGAGAAGGGCCGAAGCGAGGGCGCCGGCGGCGCCGAACCTGGTGATCCGTGGGGGGATTCTCATGCCTCCAGAATGACGCGCGTAGACATGATCCTGTCAATCCCAACGGGCGGAAGTTTTCCGGGAGTTCACAACCCCACGGCCCCCAACTGCCCCAATCGTCCCAAAATCGCGCTCCCGTCCCGACGCTGTCTTTACCTCGGGATTGCCCACGGCACGGGCGGCCGCGGGCGGTTCACCGGCAGCACCGGCGGCACCCGCGGCACCCGCGGCACCCGCGGCACCGGTCGAGCGGTACCCCAGGCGGCGGCTGCCCCCAGGGCGCGTCTCCTTGGCGCTCCGAGGGACCGCGCTCCGCGAAGGGTGCGGGTGCATGGCCGGATCCGGTCAGTCCGGTCACCCGCGGGAGTGGCAGGTGCGCCGGGTATCGGCCACACGGGGTGGCCTGCCCTTTCCCCATGCCGTCGACGGGGCAGCCTGAGCGGTGCTGACCAGTGGCGAGTGTGCGAGCTGGCGCGTCCCACGAAGGAGAAGAGGCCCGTGATCGGCACCATGATGAGGTTCCTGCGACGGCCGGCAGTAGCCGTAGCCGGCGCAGCGGCAGTCCTTGCCTCCATGATCGGAGCAGTTCGGCCCGCGCAGGCGTACCCGGCCTATCACCTCGTTCAGATCAAGACGTCCACGGGCAAGTGCCTGACCATCAGGAACCAGAGCACCGGCGACGGCGCTTCGCTGGAACAGAACCGGTGCCAGAATCTTCCCGCCCAGCGCTTCAAGAGCATGAACGACGGCGTGGCGAACCCGACCCACGAGATCAGAACGTTCGCGGACAAGTGCCTGACCATCCTCGGCGCATCCGGGGGCAATGGGGTCACGTGGCCGATCAGCCAGCAGGAGTGCAGGGAGGGCTCGTATCACCAGCGCTTCACCTACTTCGCCGAGTACGGCCGGCCGGACATCGGGTTCAGGTCGTTGTCCATGGGACTCTGCTGGACCGTGACGGGCGTCAACGACGGTGCCAGGATCGAGGGCGATGCCTGCGACGGGTCTGCCGCTCAGCGCTTCACACTCGTCGACGTGTGAGCCGTGCCGCTGCTCACCCGCAGCGGCGGCCTGGTGAGCGAGGGCGGGCTTGTCGCCTCATGTGGCCGGGCCGCGCCACCGCTTGAGGCGGTTGACGCATCGTTCGACGGCGTTCCGCTGCGTGTCCGTCACACCGTCGAAGCCGGGCGGGCGCCGCCTCGGCTTCCTCGAACGGGTTGCGGCCGGAGCGGGGGGAGCGGCCCGGCAGGCGCACCGGGAGGCCCGGGGTGTGCACCGGCGAGCCGCTGAGCCCCGCGACGGCGTCTAGACCTCGGCGACGGCGCGCCGGTCGCGGCGCTGCTTGAGGTAGCCCGCACCCGCCAGCGCCGAGGCCACGACGGCCGTGCCGAGGAGTTGCTGCCGGCCGTCGGAGCTGCCGGCCATCACGGCGAAGACGCCGAGGATGGCGGCGAGCGCCAGCCAGGTCAGGTAGGGGAAGGCCCACATCCGCACCAGGAGCAGGTCGGGGGTCTCGCGCTCCAGGCGGCGGCGCATCTTCAGCTGGGTGAGGCAGACGATGGACCAGACGACCAGCACCGAGCAGCCCGCGATGTTCAGCAGCCAGGCGAACACCGTGGTCGGCCAGACGATCCCGGCGATCACGGCGGCGAAGCCGAACAGGCAGGACGCCACCACGGCCGCGGCGGGCACGCCCCGGGTGACCTTGGCCAGGAGGCGCGGCCCCTGGCCCCGGTTGACGAGGGAGTACGCCATGCGCGACGAGCCGTAGATGTTGGCGTTCATCGCGGAGAGCAGCGCCACCAGCACCACGATCTGCATGATCGTGCCGGCGGCCGGGATGCCGAGCCGGTCGAGGACGGTGACGTACGGGCCGTCCGTGGCGACCCGCGGGTTGTTCCACGGCACCAGGGTGACGACCACGGCCATGGAGCCGATGTAGAAGACGGCGATGCGCCAGACGGCGGTGCGGACGGCACGCGCCACGTTCCGGCTCGGGTGGTCGGACTCGGCCGCCGCGATGGTGACGGTCTCCAGACCGGCGAAGCCGGAAATGGTGGTCAGCAGTCCGGCGGCGAGTCCGGCGGCGCCGGTCGGGAAGAAGCCGCCGTGGCCGGTGAGGTGGTGGGTGCCGGGCGCGTCGCCGAAGACCCCGAGAATGCCGAGCACGCCCAGTACCAGGAAGGCGACGATCGCGGTGACCTTGACGGCGGAGAACCAGAACTCGAACTCGCCGAAGTTCTTGACCGCGGTCAGGTTGCTGGCGCAGAAGAACACCATGAAGACCGCCACCCAGCCGTAGGCGGGGACGAACGGCACCCAGCTGTGCATGATCGTGCCCGCCGCGGTGGCCTCGGCGGCCACGCCGGCGCAGAGCATCAGCCAGTACATCCAGCCCGAGGTGGCCCCTGCCCAGGAGCCGAGTTCCTCCTCGGCGTGCACCGAGAACGAGCCGGTGGAGGGCCGGGCAGCGGACATCTCGCCGAGCATCCGCATGATCAGCATGACCAGCGCGCCGGTCCCCGCGAAGAGCAGGACGATGGCCGGTCCGGCCGCGGCGATGCCGACGCCGGAGCCGACGAAGAGCCCCGCGCCGATGACCCCGCCGAGCGCGATCATCGAGAGATGGCGCTGCTTGAGGCCGTGCGACAGCACGGACTCGCTGTTCTGCGCGTCCTGCGGGGCGGCCTGGGGCGACCGGGTGGAAGTCCGACTCATGGTCGTGCCTGTTCACTAATTGAGACGTTCGGTGAGCCTCACGAGTGTGAAGACACGTACGCGCGCGGGAGGTGAACGCCCGCTATTCGGACTTTTTGAGTACACGTGGTGAGGAGGGCGTTACGCACTGAAGGTGCCGATTCCCCGGCCGGGTCGGCAGTGGCCGACGCGCCGTGCGCCCCGCCCGGGGGCACGCAAGGACCACCGCCCGCGCCACCTTCCGTACTCCCCGCGGAATTTGCCTCTCAGGCAAATCTTTTGCCCGGGAGGCGAAGGGTCGCTATACCGGGGTTATGACCGAGCTCCCCGACGGGCCCGCCGGCGCTGTGCCGGAGGACCTGTCCACCGTGGCGCCGCGCCTTCGTGATCTGCGCAGGCGCAGTGGTCTCACGCTGGAGACCGCGGCCCGGCTGGTGGGACTCTCGCCCGCGCACCTGTCGCGGCTGGAGACCAATCAGCGGCAGCCGTCGTTGCCGATGCTGCTGGCGCTGGCCCGTACGTACGGCACCACGGTATCCGACCTGCTCGGCGAGACCGCCGCGGAGCGGGACCCGGTCGTGCGCGCGGGCCGTACGGAGCCGTCGGAGGCCGGCGGCTGGACGTACTGGACCGTGGGCGGCGCCGGGCGGGCGATGCAGGCGCTGCGGGTCCATGTGCCGCAGCGGGCGCAGGGCGATCTGGTGCGGGTGCACCCGGGCGAGGAGTGGCTGTACGTCCTGGAGGGGCGGCTGCGGCTGACGCTCGGCGCCGCGGTGCATGTGCTGGACCCGGGGGACGCCGCGCACTTCGACTCGCTGACGCCGCACCGGATCGCCGCCGCCGCACCGGGCGGTGTGGTGCTGCTGTTCGTCCACACGCTGCTGCAGAGCGGGGCCGCCGAGCTGTGCCTCGGCGACGACGCCAGGCGCCGCGGGCTGTGAGCCCCGCGCCTTTCCTGACGGAAGGACCGTACGTCGTGCCTGATCAGATCACTCCTGCCACTCCCCCGCCGGCGGAGCCGCTGCCCGAGGCGGGGCCCGCCGCCCGGACGTACAAGGAGGACGCGCCACCGCGCGGGCTCTATGTGCGGGTGTTCATCTATGTCGTGGCGACGCACGTGCTGTTGGCGTTCTTGAGCTTCCTGGTGATCGTCGCCAAGACACGGTGACACCGCGGGCGGCCGGTGCGTCCCAACGTCCATCCCTTCGGTGCGAAAGTCCATTGCCGCGGCGCGGCGGGCGGGTGAAGCCTGCTGGCGCGAAGGCTCGCACGACGCTCGTCCCGCACCTCGCCGCACCGAGGAGGACCGAAGGATGCACCGTACGCGCACCGCGGCGGCCACGGCACTGGCCACGGCCCTGGCCGCGCTCCCCCTGACGGGCATGGCGGGGCCGCCGGGCGCCGGCGGGAAGGCCGGGCACAACGGCCCGCGGGACGGCACGGGAACGTCCGTCTCCCGTCCCCTCTCCCCCACGCCCCGATCCGTCCGCAGCCGGCCCGACCGGGTCACCGTCACCCCCTCCGTGACCGTCGTCGCCGGGCCGGACACCGACCGCCCGGCACTGGCCGTCGTGGAGAAGGCGCTGGCGGACGCCGGTGCGGACCGGGTGGTACGGGCCGGACGGGCGCCGGGCGGCGGGCAGTTGACGGTGTACGTGGACGGCGCGGGCGCGGCCCGGACGTTGCGGGCACTGGGGGCACGGGGCAGCGACGGGCTGCCGGCGGAGGGCTATGCGCTGGCCGTCGGCGCGGGCCGGATCGCCCTGTCCGGCAAGGACGCCACCGGTACGTACTACGCCGCGCAGACCCTGCGGCAGCTGCTGCCCCACCGGGAGCGGCCGGGTGCCCAGGTGCCGGGCACCGCCGTACGGGACTGGCCGGCGACCCCGCTGCGCGGCGTCATCGAGGGCTTCTACGGGACCCCTTGGTCGCACGCGGCCCGGCTCGACCAGCTCGACTTCTACGGCGAGCACAAGATGAACCTCTATGCGTACTCGCCCAAGGACGACCCCTACCTGCGGGCGAAGTGGCGCGACCCCTACCCCGCGGACCGGCTCGCGCAGCTCAAGGAGCTGGTGGACCGGGCGCACGAGCGGCATGTGGAGTTCACCTATGCGCTCTCCCCGGGGCTGTCCGTCTGTTACAGCTCCGACGCGGACCTCAAGGCGCTCACCGCCAAGTTCCAGACGTTGTGGGACATCGGCGTGCGGACCTTCGCGGTGCCGCTGGACGACATCAGCTACACGGACTGGAACTGCGCCGCGGACAAGGACGCGTTCGGGACCGGCGGCGGCGCGGCGGGGGCGGCGCAGGCCCATCTGCTCAACCGCGTCCAGCAGGAGTTCATCGCCGGGCATCCGGGGGCGGCGCCGCTGCAGATGGTGCCGACCGAGTACTACGACGTGAAGCCGTCGCCCTACAAGAAGGCGCTGGCCACCCGGCTGGACAAGGACGTGCTGGTCGAGTGGACGGGGGTGGGGGTGATCGCGCCGACGATGACCGTCGCCCAGGCACGGCAGGCGCGGGAGGTGTTCGGGCACCGGATCCTGACGTGGGACAACTACCCGGTCAACGACTATGTGACCGACCGGCTGCTGCTCGGGCCGTTCAACGGCCGGGAGAAGGGGCTGCCGGAACAGTTGGCGGGGATCACCGCGAACCCGATGATCCAGCCTGCCGCGTCCAAGCTCGCGCTGTACACGGTGGCCGACTACGCGTGGAACGACACCGCGTACGACGCCCGTGCCTCGTGGGGTGCGGCGATCGGTGAGCTGGCCGGCGGCGACGCCCGCGCGGCACGGGCCCTGCGGGCCTTCGCCGATGCCCAGTACGCCTCCTCGCTCAACCCGCGGCAGGCGCCCGAACTGTCCGCCGCCCTGGCGCAGTTCGGCGAGGACGGGGACGCGCGACGGCTGGACGGGGTGCTGGGGACCCTGCAGGAGGCGCCGGCGGTGCTGCGGGAGCGGCTCGCCGACCGGGGGTTCGTCCAGGACAGCGGGCCCTGGCTGGACGCGACCCGCGCCTGGGGCACCGCGGCGCGTACCGCCCTGCGGCTGGTCGAGGCGGTGAAGGCGGGCGACGGTGCGACGGCCTGGCAACTGCGGCAGCGGATCCCGGAGTTGGTGCGGACCGCCAGGTCCTTCGTCTACGTGGACATGGCGGGGAAGCGGGTTCCGGTGCTGGTGGCGGACGGGGTGCTGGACACCTTCGTCGAGGACGCGGTGGCCGCGCACGATGCGGCGCTGGGCGTCGCCGGCCGCCCGAAGGGAGCCACGGACCTGTCGGCCCACCAGGACAACGCGGTGTCCCGGATGACCGACGGCGATGACGCCACCTACTTCTGGAGCGGCACGGCGCCCGGGGCCGGCTCCTTCGTCGAACTGGATCTGCACAGGGAACGGCCGCTGGGTGCCGTACGGCTGGCGATGGGCAAGAGCGGCAGCCCGGACGACTACCTGCGGCACGGCGTCCTGGAGTACTCCTCGGACCACGAGAACTGGCACCCGCTGGCCGCGTTCGACCAGCAGGCGGATGTCCGGGCCGAGCCGCCGGCCGGGACCCGGGCCCGGTACGTCCGCGCCCGGGCCACCCGGGCGCAGGACACCTGGCTGGTGGTGCGGGAGTTCGCGGTGGCCGGGGCCGAGGCGGCGACGGTGGCCGGCGGCCCGCCCGCGGCACCGGGCAGCACGCTGCGGTCGGCGGGGGACGGCGACCCGGCGACCGCCTATCAGGCCTCGCGGGCCGCGCAGCCGGGTGAGTCGCTGGAGTTCACGCCCGACGCGCCCCGCGCGGCCCGCTCCGTCACCGTCCTGCGGCCGCAGGGGGCACCCGCCGGGGCGGCGGGCGTCGAGGTGCTGACGGGCGGCGCCTGGCGCAGGATCGGCACCCTGTCCGGGCCTTACACGCGGCTTGCCACGGGCGGTGGCGCCGTCGGGGGCGTGCGCCTGGCCTGGCGGGCCGGGGCGGCGACGCCCGAGGTCAATGAGGTGATTCTGCGCTGAGGGGGGCCAAGGGGCTGAAGGGAACGACCATTTCCCGACGGGCCGCGCCATCGGGCCCTCGGTCCGCGCCGTGCGCCCTACTCTGAGGCTCCGTCGCCGCCCTCGCCCCGGAGGAGACCGACCCCATGGCCCGTCCTGCGCCCGATGCCCCCCGCCCCACCGCGGCCGCCGTGCTCGATGACGCGGTCCGTTCCCTCGCCCCGGACACCGACGCCAACCGGCTGGTCGCGCGGATCGAGGCGGGGGCGGCGCCGCGCTCCGTGTTCGCCACCCTCGCCCTCGAACAGCACCATGTGATCAGCGCGGACCGGGTCAGCTTCCAGCACCTGGCGCGGCGGGCGGACGGCGACCCGCCGGTGGCCGACTTCTTCGACCTGCTCGCCCAGGGCGAGGCACTGGCCATGAAGCAGCTCGCCGGGCTGGCGGACGCGTGCGAGCTGAGCGAGCGGGAGATCGCGGAGTACCAGCCGCGGCCCGGCTGCCAGGCGTACCCCTCGTATGCGGCGCGGCTCGCCCTCGGCGGCGAGCCGACCGATGTGGCGATCGCGCTGAATGCCAACTTCGCGGCGTGGGGCCGCTGCTGCGCGATCGTCGAGACCGCGATGCGGGACCGGTACGCCTTCCCCGAGGAGGCGTGCGGGTTCTTCGGCTTCTTCGCCGGCCCCGCACCGGACGTCGGGGAGAAGGCGCGCGCGGCGGTGCAGCACGGCCTCGACACCGGCCAGGCGGAACCGGCCACGGCGCACCGCTACGGCCGCCTGCTCCAGGCGTACGAGCTCATGTTCTGGAACTCGGTCGCGGACTGAGGGGGTCTGCGGGGTGGGGCGGCCGGTGCGGGCAGCGGCCGGTGGTCCGTGCCCGCCGCGGTCAGCCGTTCAGCTCGTCGTGGCGGGCGGCGAGCCGGCGGGCGCCCTCCTCGGTGAGGGAGCCGTGCAGCCGCAGCCTGGCGATGCCGCCGTCCGGAAAGATGTCGATCCGGACGTGGGTGACGGGCGGTGCGCCGGCCGGCAGCAGGAAGCGGTGGACGGTGTCGGGCTGCAGTCGGGTGCGCGGCAGCAGGCAGGTCCAGTCGCCGTGCTCGCCGTCGCGTCCGCAGAGGGCCGCCCAACCGGGCGAGTTGCCCTGGAAGCCGCTGGTGTCGATCTCCACCGCGCGGATCACGGCCTGTTCGGTGAGGCGGTAGCGGACCCAGTCGTTTCCGGAGCCGCGCCGGCGACGGGTCTCCCAGCCGTCGTCCATCCGCCGGGGACGGCCCGGGTACAGGGTGTGGGCGGGCGAGGAGTAGAAGCGGTCGGAGGCGTCCTCGACCCGGCCGCCGTTCTCCAGCGCGACGACGTCGAAGGTGCCCGCCGCGGCCGGCCGGCCGGGCGCGGGGACGACCTCGCCGTGGACGCGGAGCCGGGCCACGCCGCCGTCGGGGTACTGGTCGAGGCGCAGGTGGGTGAAGCGGCGGGCGGCGTCGACGGCGAAGCCGTTGGCGGCGTGCCCGCCGACGGCGGTGCGCGGGACGAGGGTCGTCCAGGGCACGTCGGCGGCGAGGAGTTCGGCCGGCGACGGCGAGCCCTCCACGCAGGCGCCCTGGATGCCGACGGACTGCGGGTGGTTCCCGCGGAAGTGCGCGGTGTCGACGACGATGCCGTGGATCACGCCGGGCGCCCCGAGCCGGACCAGCGCCCAGTCGTGGTCCTCGTCCGCCGGGAACGGGTGCGCACCGTCGGGTCCGCGCCGCCTGCGGGTCTCCCAGCCGTCCATGATCTTGCCCCGGTGACCGAAGGCCTCCGGGTCGAAGCGGGCGGGCCCGGGCCGCAGGAGGTTCTCCCGCTCGGCGAAGAACTCGTCGTTGGCGGCGAGCACGGCCGCGCCCAGCCGCCGGTCGGCGAGGTCGGGGAGGTGGGTGAAGGGGAAGCCGGCGGGACCCGGGGTGCGGTAGTCCGCGTAGGGGTCGCCGCCGGCGTACGGCCGTGCGTCACCGGTGTAGCGAGGCAGGCCGGTGGGGGTCATGGCCGCGGCGGCCGTTCGAGCAGGGTGCCGGTGGGCCCGGTGAGGGCGGTGCCGTCGTTGATCTGCCGGCCGCGCAGCCAGGTGGACCGTACGACGCCGTGCAGGGTCTTCCCGGCGTACGCGGTGATCTTGTTGCGGTGCTGGAGGGCCTGCGGGTCGACGGTGAAGGTCTCCTCGGGGGCGAGGACCGCGAAGTCCGCGTCCCGGCCGGGCTCGATGGCGCCCTTCCGGTCGAGACCGGCCAGCGCGGCCGGTGCGGTGGCCATCCAGCGCACGACGTCGTCGAGGGCGTGACCGCGCTTGCGCGCCTCGGTCCAGATGGCGGGCAGGCCGAGCTGGAGGGAGGAGATGCCGCCCCAGGCCGCGCCGAAGTCGGCGGTCTTGAGGTCGGCGGTGGAGGGCGAGTGGTCGGAGACGATGCAGTCGATGGTGCCGTCGGCCAGCCCCTCCCACAGGGCGTCCTGGTTGGCGGCCTCGCGGATCGGCGGGCAGCACTTGAACTCCGTTGCGCCGTCCGGGATTTCCTCGGCGGTCAGGGTCAGGAAGTGCGGGCAGGACTCGACGGTGATCCGTACGCCCTCGCGCTTGGCGGCGGCGATCAGCGGCAGCGCGTCGCTGGAGGACAGGTGCAGGACGTGCACCCGTGCGCCGAGCCGCCGGGCGAGCGCGATCAGCCCGGCGATGGCGTCGTTCTCGCTGGCGCGGGGGCGGGAGGCGAGGAAGTCGGCGTACTTCGGGCCGTGCGGCGCGGGGGCCGCGCCCAGGTGGCCCGGGTCCTCGGCGTGCACGATCAGCAGGCCGTCGAATCCGGCGATCTCACCGAGGGCGGCGGCCAGTTGTTCCTGGTCGAGCTCGGGGAACTCGTCCACGCCGGAGGGCGACAGGAAGCACTTGAAGCCGAAGACGCCGGCGTCGTGCAGCGGGCGCAGGTCCTTGACGTTGCCGGGGATGGCACCGCCCCAGAAGCCGACGTCGACATGGGCCTTGGGGCGGGCGACCGCGCGCTTGGTGTCGAGGTGGGCGGCGGTGGTGGTGGGCGGGAGGCTGTTGAGCGGCATGTCCAGGAGGGTGGTGATACCGCCGGCCGCGGCCGCGCGGGTGGCGGTCCAAAAGCCCTCCCACTCGGTGCGGCCGGGGTCGTTGACGTGGACGTGGGTGTCGACGAGGCCGGGCAGCAGGACGTCGTCGCCGAAGTCCCGCACCTGCGCCCCGGCCGGAGCCTCGGCGTCGTGCGGCAGCACCGCGGTGATCGTGCCGTCGGTGACGGCGACGGACGCGGCGCGCGTCCCCTGCGGGGTGACGACGCGCGTGGAGCGCAGCACCAGCTCTGTTTCGGACACCCGGTCCCCTCCTCGTATCTGTCTTCATCGTTGCGTGACGGCGTGCGGGGCGCACGGCCGCCGGGGCCGCACACGTCAGCGGCACGGGGTGCACGCGGCAGCGAACTGCAAAATTCAACAGTCTGTTGAACGAGTCTTCACTCCGGACCGGTGCCCGTCAAGACCCCTCGACGGGCACCGGCCCGGCGAGCGGCCGGGCCCCTTCCGAGGCCGCGGGCTCCGCCGCCATGGCGGCGCCGACCTGCGACGGGATGATCTCCTCCGGGACCGGAGCGGCGCCCGCCGCGGCCCGCTCGCGGCGGGAGAGCAGCGCGTAGAGCGCACCGGCGAGCCCCATGCCGACGATCCAGGAGAACGGCGCGACCACGTCGAAGGCCGGGACCAGGGCGAGCACCGCACAGACCGCGGCGGCCGGCAGGAAAGCGGCCGCGGCCTTCGGGTTGTAGCCCCTGCGGTAGAAGTACGCGCCCCGGGCATCGGCCGAGAACAGCGCGTCGACGTCGATCCGGCCGCGCCGCACCAGGTGGTAGTCGACGAGCAGGATCGCCACCAGCGGCCCGAGGAAGGCGCCGAGCGCCCCCAGGAAGTACTGGATCACCAGCGCGGACGAGTAGAGCTTCCAGGGCATGACGACGATCGCCAGCACCGCGGTGATCATGCCGCCGCGCTTGAAGTCGAGGTACTTCGGGGCGAGGTTGGCGAAGTCGTAGGCGGGCGAGACGAAGTTGGCGACGACATTGATGCCGATGGTGGCGACGATGAAGGCCAGCGCGCCGATGACCGTGACCACCGGATTGTCGATCTTCTGGATCACCTTCACCGGGTCGTAGATCGCCTCGCCGAAGACGGAGATCGTGCCCGCGGTGACGAGGACGGCGACCACGGCGAAGGCGGTGAAGTTCACCGGCAGCCCGATCAGATTGCCCCGCCGGTAGGAGCGGTGGTCGGGGGTGAAGCGGGCGAAGTCGGCGTAGTTGAGGACCAGCGTCAGGAAGGTGGCGACGGTCAGACTGACCGCGATCAGGCTCTGCTCGACCTGCGCGGAACCGCTGAGGCCGGTGAGACTGCGGGTCAGCGAGATGTCGCCGCCGGCCTTGACGACCAGGTACACCGCGAGCGCGAGGACGACGAGCCAGACCACCGGCCCGGTCGCGAAGTCCTGGACCTTGCGGATGAACTCCATCCCCCGGGTCAGCAGAACGGCCTGCAGCCCCCACATCACCAGGAACGCGATCCAGCCCAGCGTGGACAGCCCCAGCACCGAGTTGTGGTGGTAGGCCGCCAGACCCGGCGCGAGCTGCAGCGTCAGCAGGACCACGGCGGTCGAGGCCAGCCAGGTCTGGATGCCGTACCAGGCCACGGCCATGATCGCGCGCAGCAGGGCGGGGATGTTGGCGCCGTAGACGCCCCAGCTGGCGCGGGCGAGCACCGGGTAGGGGACGCCGGTCCGGTGCCCGGCGTGCCCCATGCGGTTCATCAGCCAGTAGACGATCGTGATGCCGGCCAGCAGCGCCAGGAACACCTCCCAGGCGGGCAGACCCAGCACGAACAGGCTGGCGGCGAAGGCGTAGTTGCTGATCGCGTGGGTGTCGGACATCCACAGCGCGAAGATGCTGTACGTGCCCCAGGTGCGCTCGGGGGCCGGTGCGAGGTCCGCGTTGAACAGGCGCGGGTCCGGCTGCGGGGGCTTCGGGGGTGCGGTCACGTGTCCTCCCAGGCAGATGGGGTGGAGCTTAGGGGTTAGTTGTCAGATGCCTGATGTCTGTGCGGAAAATTCGGTGTTACGGGGTGAGTCCTGAACGCGCTCCGGGGAAGGCCGCAGATGCGCGCTCAGCGGCCAGGAGCCGATCACCTTCGGGCGGGGAGGCGCGAAGCTGCGTGCCGTACTGGTCGCCAGCCCGAGGCCGACGACCGCCTCGGCGAACTTCACCGCCGCGGCGACGCCGTCCACCACGGGCACCCCGAGCACCGCGGCGACCTTCTCCTGCAGCCCGGCCATCCCGCCGCAGCCCAGGCAGACCACCTCGGCGCCGGCCCGGACGACCTCGCGGGCGGTCTCGATGATCACCTCGACGGTCCGCTCCCCGTCCCGCTCCAGCTCCAGGACGCCGAGCCCGGTGCCGCGGACCGCGGCGCAGCGCTGGAGCAGGCCGGCGGTCAGCAGCCGGTCCTCGATCTGCGGCACGGCACGGTCGAGGGTGGTGACGATGCCGTAGGCGTGACCGAGCATCATCGCCATCTGGGCGGCGCTCTCGGTGATGTCCAGGACGGGGACGTCCAGCAGCTCCTGGGCGCCCTCCCGGCCCGGCTCCCCGAATCCGGCCATGACCAGCGCGTCGAAGGGGAAGTCGAGGGTGGCGAGCCGGTCCAGGACGGCCGCGGCGCTGAGGTAGCCCTCGAAGTGGCCCTCGATCGACTCCGGGCCCCACAGGGGTTCGGTGGCGATGATCTCGGTGCCCGGGGCGGCGGCCGCGGCGGCCGTGGCGCGGATCGAGGCAGTCATGGAAGCCGTGGTGTTCGGGTTCATGACGAGAATGCGCATGACTCTCCAACGATTTGGAGGATTCCATAGAATGGACAGTAGGTTTCGCGCAGCAGAACGTAGCTATGGCCACTGGCGCCGTCAAGGGATCGCGGCTAGGTGGTTGCCCGCCGGCTCGCACCGTGGGACGAAGAGGGCCTGACCGGCGCGAACGAGTGTGCGAGAGACCGTGTGTCAACGTAGGGGGACCGGTAGGCTTCTCCGGTCGGGCCCGGCGCCCGCAAGCCCCGGCCGAGACCGATCGACCCGCCCCGAAAGGAACGCGACGTGCCGCCGTCCAGCGCCAGCACCTCCGCCGCCGAAGCCAAGCCCGCGGGCGCCAGCGGCGGCGTCCAGTCCCTCGAGCGCGCCTTCGACCTGCTGGAGCGGATGGCCGACGCCGGCGGCGAGGTCGGCCTGAGCGAGCTCTCCACCAGCAGCGGGCTGCCGCTGCCCACCATCCACCGCCTGATGCGCACCCTCGTCGCCTGCGGCTACGTCCGGCAGCAGCCCAACCGCCGCTACGCGCTGGGCCCCCGCCTGATCCGGCTGGGCGAGAGCTCCGCGCGGCTGCTGGGCACGTGGGCCCGTCCCTTCCTGGCCCGCCTGGTCGAGGAGACCGGCGAGACCGCCAACATGGCGCTGCTCGACGGCGACGAGATCGTCTACGTCGCCCAGGTGCCGTCGCGGCACGCGGTACGGATGTTCACCGAGGTCGGCCGCCGGGTGCTCCCGCACTCCACCGGCGTCGGCAAGGCCCTGCTGGCCCACCACGCCCCGGAGGAGGTCCGCGCCCTCCTCGGCCGTACGGGCATGCCCGCCGCCACCGACAAGACGATCACCGACCCGGACCGCTTCCTGGAAGCACTCGCCGACGTCCGCCGCCTGGGCTACGCGGTCGACGACAACGAGCAGGAGATCGGCGTCCGCTGCCTCGCGGTACCGGTACCCAACTCCCCCACCTCGGCCGCGATCTCCATCTCCGGCCCGACCGGACGGGTGACCGAAGCCTCGACGGACAAGATCGTCCCGGTGCTGCAGGACGTCGCGGCGCAGCTGTCGGTGGCGTTGGCGAATCAGACGCCGGCGTAAGCGCGGCGGGTTCCTCCCAGGGTCCTACAGGGCGCTTGCCGGCCCGGGTGGCGGTAGGGCTCAGGAGACGGCGCGCGAGGCCCGCCCCCGGACCGCAGGCGGTCCGGGGCGGCGGGCGCGGGCCGGCCCGCCCCCCGCTCGCGGGTCACCAGGAACGCGGCAGCCCGCCGAAGCGGTCGATCCCCTCACGTACCTCCGCCAGCGCCGGCGAGAGCGCGCTCACCGATCCGACCGCCCCGGCGATCAGCAGGAGCGAACGGCGCAGCCGCGGCACCTCCGGCAGCCCGTGGCTCACCATCGCGTCCAGCGCGGCCAGTTCGTCGTCGGCAGCCGTCCGGTCCGGTAACTCCCCCGGGAGTACGGCCAGTTGCCTGCGCATCCGGGCCACCGCCCCGCGCAGCTCCTGGACACGCGGGTCGCCCTGCCCCCCGGTCACTCGTGGGTCCCTCTGCAGCTGTTCCACAACGACGGCGTCCTCCCAAGCCGTTGCCCGTACCGCAATGCGGGACAGTTAACGCCACTCTCCGCTGATCGCGCCACACGGAGAGCGAAAAAACCGGATCACCGAGCGGATCCGCCCTCCCCGACCGAGGCCTGACGCACCTTCGGTCACGGCGCCCCGAAAGGGACCCCCGCCGCCCGTTCCGCACGGCCGGCGCAGGCTCGCGGCAAGGGAAGAGCACCGTCCGGCCATGCGCCGCACCGCGACGACACAGGTGAGCGGTCGTCATACCTGCCCGAAGGGCCGGTTTCGCGACGACCCGTCGGACTCCGCAACGGCCTGGGCTCGGCCGGCTCGCGCGTTACCCGTGCATCGACCTGATGATGCGTCAGCACGTCTGTTCGCCCTGCCACCCTTTGGTGTGGGTGCGTGCGCTCCGAAGCGTATGCCGCGGCACGATGGAGCATTCTCCCTTTCAAGGAAATATCCGGCATATCACTGAATCGGAGAGTGCCATGGAGTCCAACTCCGGCCCCGACACCGGCTCGAACCACCACCGCGACGTCAGCGTCGTGCAACTCATCTGCCGTGCGTACGGACTCTCCGACGCATCGGAGATCACGATGGAGCACATACACCGCTACGTCGACGAGCACCGGCGCGCGGAGGAACGCACACCTCACCTGCACAGCCGGTTCCGCCCGGGCATCCCCCGCCCGCGAGCCTCCGGCGACGCCGCCTGACCCGGCCGCCGCCGCCAACGGGCCGCGGGGCCGCGCGCCATGAGGTATGCAGTCCCCATGGCACCGACGACACCCGGGCAGCCCGGAGAACCGCAAGGACAGCCGCCGCACACCCGGCCCGGCGCCCCCGAGGGAACGCGCGGCACCGGGCGGCCCGAGGGGAGGGTGGCCGGCCTGCTGCTCGCCGCGGGCGGCGGGCGGCGCCTGGGGGGACGACCCAAGGCGCTGCTCGACCACCGGGGACGGCCACTGGTCGAGCACGCCGCACGGGCACTTCGGGACGGCGGCTGCGACCCCGTGCACATCGTGCTGGGGGCGGCCGCCGGTTCCGTACGGGAGCGGGCCGGCCTCTCGGCGTACGACCTCTCGGAGAATCCGGACTGGGCCCAGGGTATGGGCTCCTCGCTCCGGGTGGGCCTCGCCGCGCTGGCCGGCTCGGGGGCGGATGCGGTCGTGGTGTCGCTGGTGGACCAGCCGGGCATCGGCGCCGCGGCGGTGGCGCGGGTGGTGGCGGCGTACGAGGGCCGGGCTTCGCTCGCCTCCGCGGCGTACGACGGCCGCCGCGGCCATCCGGTGCTCTTCGGGGCCGACCGCTGGGCGGACATCGCCGCCACCGCGCAGGGCGACCGCGGTGCGCGCGCCTATCTCCAGCAGCATGCGGACGCCCTCACCCTCGTCGAGTGCGCCGACATCGCCGAGCCGTACGACATCGACACGCCGGAGGACCTCGGCCGGCTGGAGTGAGCGCATCCGGGAGCGGCCCCGTCGGGCATGCCCGCCCGGAGCGGAGGCCCGCGCCGGGCGGGCAACTGGCCCGCGCGGTACGGGAGTAGGGGCGAGAGCGGGGGTAATGGAGAGTGACCGGCGTGGCACCGAGAGCCATTCGATCAAGCCGTCTGTCGACTCGGAGAATCTCGACATCAACAAACCATTGAAGTTCCGCGATAAGGAAACTAGTCTCCACTGGTCAGAAGCGCCCTGAACCCAGACGGCGCCCGCGACCGTATCCCGGAGCCCGCGGCACCCCGTGCCGTCCCAGGCCCCGTGAGGCCGCCAGGCACCGCCGCTGAATGGAGTGACACTCATGTCCGCACCAGCGCCGTCCCCGCTGGCCATCGCCGAAGTCGACCCCGCGCACACCCCCGAACGGCAGGGCGAGGTCCTCACCGACGCCGCGCTGGCGTTCGTCGCCGAGCTGCACCGCCGGTTCACCCCGCGCCGCGACGAGCTGCTCGCCCGCCGGGCCGAGCGCCGCGCGGAGATCGCCCGGACCAGCACGCTGGACTTCCTCCCCGAGACCGCGGAGATCCGGGCGGACGACAGCTGGAAGGTGGCCGAGGCGCCCGCCGCGCTCAACGACCGCCGGGTGGAGATCACCGGTCCCACCGACCGCAAGATGACCATCAACGCGCTCAACTCGGGTGCCAGGGTCTGGCTCGCCGACTTCGAGGACGCCTCCGCCCCGACCTGGGAGAACGTCGTCTCCGGTCAGCTCAACCTGATCGACGCCTACGAGCGCCGGATCGACTTCACCGACGCCGCGTCCGGCAAGTCGTACGCCCTCAAGGACGCCGGGGAGCTCGCCACCGTCGTGATGCGCCCGCGCGGGTGGCACCTCGACGAGCGCCACCTCCAGTTCGAGGGCCGGCCGGTCCCCGGCGCGCTGGTCGACTTCGGCCTCTACTTCTTCCACAACGCCCAGCGCCTGCTGGACCTGGGCAAGGGTCCGTACTTCTACCTGCCGAAGACCGAGTCGTACCTGGAGGCCCGCCTCTGGAACGAGATCTTCGTCTTCGCCCAGGACTATGTCGGCATCCCCCAGGGCACCGTGCGCGCCACCGTGCTCATCGAGACCATCACGGCCGCGTACGAGATGGAGGAGATCCTCTACGAGCTGCGCGACCACGCCTCGGGGCTGAACGCCGGCCGCTGGGACTACCTCTTCTCCATCGTCAAGAACTTCCGTGACGGCGGCGCCAAGTTCGTCCTCCCGGACCGCAACGCGGTCACGATGACCGCCCCGTTCATGCGCGCCTACACCGAACTCCTCGTCCGCACCTGCCACAAGCGCGGTGCGCACGCGATCGGCGGCATGGCGGCCTTCATCCCCAACCGCCGCGACCCCGAGGCCAACGAGCAGGCCCTCGCCAAGGTCAAGAACGACAAGGACCGCGAGGCCGGCGACGGCTTCGACGGCTCCTGGGTCGCCCACCCCGACCTGGTCCCGGTCGCCCGCGCCTCCTTCGACGCGGTCCTCGGCGACAAGCCGCACCAGAAGGACCGCCTCCGCGAGGACGTCGACGTCCGGGCCGCGGATCTGATCGCGATCGACTCGCTGGACGCCAAGCCCACCTACCAGGGCCTGATCGACGCGGTCCAGGTCGGCACCCGCTACATCGAGGCCTGGCTGCGCGGCCTGGGCGCCGTCGCCATCTTCGGCCTCATGGAGGACGCCGCCACCGCCGAGATCTCCCGCTCCCAGATCTGGCAGTGGGTCGACGCGGGGGTCGTCTTCGAGAACGGCGAGAAGGCCACCGCGGAGCTGGTGCGCACGGTCGCCGCGGAGCAGCTGGCCGCCATCCGCGCCGAGGTCGGCGAGGACGCCTTCACCTCCGGTAAGTGGCAGCAGGCCCATGACCTGCTGCTCCGGGTCGCCCTCGACGAGAACTACACGGAGTTCCTGACGCTGCCCGCGTACGAGCTGCTGGGCTGAGGCCCTCGCCCGTCGCGCCCGAGGGGCCGGTGCGTACCGCCGCGCGGTGGTGCGTACCGGCCCTTCGCCGTCCCGGGCCCCGGCGGACCGGCAGGTCGCGCCGCGGTCCGCCGGGAAGGCCACCTCCGTGATCAGCGTGCGCCGCGGAGCCCGCTTATAGTGACGGACACTACAAACGTAGTGAGAAGCAACTCGGCACGAAGGACACTCAGGGTGGCACGACGACGGGAGCAGGTGCTGGACGCGGGCATCCAGGTCCTGGGCAGCGCGGGGGCACGGGGGCTGACCTACCAGGCCGTGGATGCCGCGGCAGGGGTCCCGCCGGGCACCACCTCCAACTGCTTCCGCAACCGGACGGCCCTGATCGACGGCATCGTCGACCACCTCCAGGCCCTGGAGCACCGCGACTGGGAGGCCTTCGCCACGGCGGCCGACCCGGCCGACGCCGGCGAACTCGCCGATGCCGTCACCCAGTTCCTCCGGTACGCGACCGGCCCGGAGCGGGCCAGGACCGCCGCCCGCTTCGCGCTCTACCTGGAATCCTGGGCCCGCCCCGAGCTCCGCCCCGCACTCACCCGCAGCCGCGAGACCGTCGTCGGCTGGGGAGCGGAGTGGCTGCGGCGCATCGGCTCGCCGGCGCCGCGGCGGCACTGCGCGATCCTCTGCGACTACCTGGACGGCGTCGCCTTCCGCCAACTCGCCTTCCCCGCGGAGGACTTCGATCCGGGACCGGGCCTGCGGGAACTCCTGGGCGGGCTGCTGGACTGAGGGCCCACCGGACCACCGTCCGCGCCGCCCTGCGCCTCGCGCTGCCCGCCGTGCCGGCCATCGCGGTCGCGGCCCCCCCGGAACGCCCCACGGCCCCCAGGAGAGCTGCGGATGCCGCTCCCTGGGGGCCGTGGGGCGCTGCGGCGTCAGTGGGCGGTGACCGCCGGAGCCTCGTCGGCGCCGTCCGCGCTGCCGGAGGCGGGCGGCTGCGCGATCCCCGGGTCGACCGGGCCGGCGGCGGCCGGGCCCCCCGCCGGGTCCCCCTCGGTGTCCCCGTCCCCCGCCTGCTTGCCGAGGTGGTTGAAGGCGAGGTTGAGCACGAGGGCGACCAGGGCGCCGGTGCTGATCCCGGAGTCCAGGACGACCAGCAGGTCCTTGGGGAGGTGGTGGTAGAAGTCCGGCGCGGCGATCGGGATCAGACCGATGCCGACGGCCGCCGCGACGATCAGGGCGTTGTCGCCCTTCTCCATCGCGGCGGAGGCCAGGGTCTGGATGCCGCTGGCGGCCACCGACCCGAAGAGCACGATGCCGGCGCCGCCGAGGACCGGCAGCGGGACCAGCGAGATGACCGAGGCGGCCACCGGGCACAGACCCAGCACGACCAGGATCAGGCCGCTGGTGGCCACGACGAAGCGGCTGCGCACCTTGGTCATCGCGACCAGGCCGATGTTCTGCGCGAAGGCGCTGTTGGCGAAGCCGTTGAACAGCGGGCTGAGGGCGCTGCCGAGGGTGTCGGCGCGCAGTCCGCCCTCGATGGTGCGCTCGTCCGCCGGGCGGTCGACGATCCTGCCGAGGGCGAGCATGTCGGCCGTCGACTCGGTCATACAGACCAGCATCACGATGCACATGCTGACGATGGCGGCGAGGTCGAACTGCGGGGCGCCGAAGTGGAAGGGCGTCGGGAAGCCGATCAAGGAGGCCTGGGAGAGCGCGGAGAAGTGGGTGATGCCGACGGGTATCGCGATCAGGGTGCCGGCGATCAGGCCGAGCAGGATCGCGATCTGCTGGAGGAAGCCGCGCAGCACCCGGCGCAGCACCAGCACGATCAGGAAGGTCAGCGCGGCCATGCCGATGTTCGTCAGCGAACCGTAGTCCGGGGCCCGGTCGTTGCCGCCCTGGGACCAGTTGAAGGCCACCGGCAGCAGCGAGACACCGATCAGGGTGATGACGGTGCCGGTGACCACCGGCGGGAAGAACCGTACGAGCTTGGAGAAGTAGGGGGCGAGGAGGAATCCCAGCAGACCGGCGACGATCACCGCGCCGAAGATGATCGGCAGTGCGTCGGCGGGGCTGTGCGCCTTGCCGATGGCGACCATCGGTGTGACGCCGGCGAACGAGACGCCGTTGACGAAGGGCAGCTTGGCGCCGACCTTCCAGAAGCCCAGCGTCTGCAGCAGCGTCGCGATGCCGGCGGTGAAGAGGCTGGCTCCCATCAGGAACGCGGTCTCGGTGGCGCTCAGCCCGCAGGCCGGCCCCACGATCATCGGCGGGGCCACCACTCCCGCGTACATCGCGGCCACGTGCTGGAGGCCGCTGGTGAACATCTTGAAGGGCGGGAGGGTCTGGTCGACCGGATGCTTCCGGTCCCCCTCCGACTTCTGCCCGGTGATTGCGGCCACTGCGGGCCTCCTTCGTTTTCTGCGTCGCCGGGGCCGGCGAGGCGAGGCTGTCACGGAGGGCTTGCCATGTGGTGCGTGGTGCAAGAAGTTGCCTGGTGAGCGAGGGTGCGGCAGGGGCGCTCGTGGCGCGCGGGGACGGCGGTGGGGCCGGCCGGCCCGGGGTGGGAGCCGACCGGCCCGGGGGTACGAGAAGCTCCCGCACCCCCGGGTCCGGCGCTTGTGGATCCCGCTCGGATCCACAAGCCCGGCCGGGAGCCGTCCCTCCCGGCCGAGTTCAGGTGGCGTCGGCCGCGGCCGCGCCGAGGGGTCAGCCCTCGGCGGCGATCCGGGCCAGACGCTGCGCCTCGGCCCGCGCGGTGCGGGCGACGGCGTCCTCGTCGACGTTGCTGAGGTGGTTGTCCTCGACGACCGGCCGGCCGCCGACGAGGGAGAGGGTGACCGGCGCTGCCGGGCCGAAGACCAGGGCGGTGACCGGGTCGGCGATGGAGGAGTGGCCGAGGCCGTCCAGCTTCCACAGCACCAGGTCGGCGAGCTTGCCGGCCTCCAGCGAACCGATCTCGGCGGTCCGGCCGAGGACCTGGGCGCCGCCGTAGGTGCCCAGCCGCAGCGCCTTGCGGGCGTTCAGCGCGGCCTCCCGGTGGGCGCCGAGACGGTTGATCAGCAGGGCGTTGCGCAGCTCGGTGTGGAGTTCACCGGACTCGTTGGAGGCGGTGCCGTCGACGCCGAGGCCGACCGGGACGCCGGCCGCGAGCATGTCGGGGACACGGGCGATCCCGGCCGCGAGGCGGGCGTTGGAGGACGGGCAGTGCGCGACGCCGGTGCCGGTGCGGGCGAAGGCGGCGATGTCGGAGTCGTTCATGTGGACGCAGTGCGCCATCCACACGTCGTCGCCGAGCCAGCCGGTGGACTCGAAGTAGTCCGTCGGGCCCATGCCGAACAGCTCGTGGCAGAACTTCTCCTCCTCCACGGTCTCCGAGCCGTGGGTGTGCATCCGGACGCCCTTGCGGCGGGCCAACTCGGCTCCCTGCCGCATGAGTTCGGTGGACACGGAGAACGGCGAGCAGGGCGCGGCGGCGATGTGCACCATCGAGCCGAAGGAGGCGTCGTGGTGGGCGTCGATGGCCTCCTCGGTCGCGAGCAGGGCGCCCTCGGTGGTCTCGACGGCGAAGTCCGGGGGCAGCCCGCCGTCCTTCTCGCTGCGGTCCATGGACCCGCGGGCCAGGGTGATCCGGGCGCCGATCCCGGCGGCGGCCGCGAGCTCGGCGGCGACGAGGTCGCCGGAGCCCTGCGGGAAGACGTAGTGGTGGTCGGAGGCGGTGGTGACGCCGCCCTTGACCATCATGCCCAGCGAGCCCTGGGTGGCCGCGGCGAGCATCGGGGCGTCGATCCGGGCCCACGTCGGGTAGAGCGCGACCAGCCAGTTGAACAGGTTGTGGTCGGTGGCGAGGCCCCGGGTGATCCACTGGTAGAAGTGGTGGTGGGTGTTGATCAGGCCGGGGGTGACCAGGTGCCCGGTGCCGTCGATCCGGCGGACGACACCCGCCAGGCCCTCGGGTGCCTTGCCGGCGCCGACCGACTCGATGACGTTCCCGGCGACGACGACGTGGCCGGTGGCGTACTCGGTGTCGTGGACGTCGACCGTCGCGATGGCGCAGTTCTCGATGACGAGGCGCTCGATCGCGCCGTCAGGGGATGCCGAGGCAGCCATGGTGCTCCTACTTTCGGTTCCGGCGGTGGGCACGGCATGGCCCTACGGGATTTGAGTGCCGGAGCCGGGCGAGGCGGCTGACAGTACCGCTGCCCGTGGGGTGCTCCGGGTGCCGAGGTGATGGAAGAACAGGTTGAGCAGCACCGCGACCAGGGCGCCGGCGCTGATCCCCGAGCCGAGCACGGTCTGCGCCCAGGCGGGGAAGTCGTCGTAGAAGCCCGGTGCGGCGAGCGGAACGAGGCCGGCGCCGAGGGAGACGGCCACCAGGATGATGTGGGAGCTCTCGTCGAGACCGGCCTCGGCGAGCGTACGGATGCCGCTGACCGCGATCGATCCGAACAGCACGATGCCCGCGCCGCCGAGGACCGGCATCGGCACCAGTGAGACCACCGCGCCGAGGACGGGGAAGGCGCCGAGGACCAGCAGCGTGGCGCCGGCCAGCGCGACGACGTACCGGCTGCGCACCCGGGTCAGCGAGACCACGCCGACGTTCTGGGCGAAGGCGCTGGTCGGGAAGCCGCCGAAGACGGGGCCGAGCAGGGTGGCCAGGCCGTCGGTGCGCAGTCCCCGGGTGAGGGTGGCGCCGGTGGCCGGCCGGTCGCAGATCTCGCCGAGCGCCAGCATGCCGGCCGACGACTCCGTCATCAGCACGAGCATCACGATGCACAGCGAGAGGATCGCCGCGGGCTGGAACTCGGGGGCGCCGAAGGCGAACGGGGTGGGCAGCGCGGCGACCGGGGCCGTGCGCAGAGCGCCGAAGTCCGCCATCCCGAAGGGGATCGCGGCGAGCGTGCCGACGACCAGGCCGACCAGCAGCGCGATCTGCTGGAGGAACCCGCGGGCGAAGCGCTGGACGAGCAGGATCACCACGAGGGTGAAGGCGGCGAGCGCCAGGTGCCTCATGGCGCCGAAGTCCGCGGCCCGTGCGTCGCCGCCCTGCGCCCAGCCGACCGGCACGGGCATCAGGGTGACCCCGATGAGGGTGATGACGACGCCGGTGACGAGCGGCGGGAAGAAGCGCAGCAGTCTGCCGAAAAACGGTCCGACGGCGAGGCAGAAGACCCCGGCGACCATCACCGCCCCGTAGATCGCGGGGAGTTGGTGGCCCTTGGCGGTGGTCTCGGCGATGGCCAGCATCGGCGTGATGCCGGCGGAGCTGGCCGCGTTGACGAACGGCAGGCGGTTGCCGGCGAACCGGCGGACACCGAGCGTCTGCAGGAGGGTGGCGAGGCCGGCGATGAGCAGACCGGCGGCGATCAGCCGGGTCCGGCCCGCGGTGTCCAGGCCGACGGCCTGGCCGATGATGAGCGGAGGGGTGACGACACCGGCGTACATGGCGGCGATGTGCTGGAGCGCGGCCGGGACGAGCCGCCTGACGGCCGGCTTCTCGTCCACCGGGTGGACCGGTGGCGCGGGGTGGTGCGGGGTGTGCGTGTGCTGTGCCATGGGTCGTTCCCCTCGGGTTTCGCGCGCCCCTCCCCGCTGCGGAACGGGGAGGGGGACGCGAGGCACGGCGTTGCGTCGGAGCCGCTCAGAGGTTCGTCAGATCCACCGGGATCCCGGGCTCGACACCGTCGCGCAGAACAGTGGCTTCGATCAGGCCGTACGGGCGGTCGGCCGCGTAGTACACCTCGTTGTCGTTCTTGAGCCCGAACGGCTCGAGGTCCACGAGGAAGTGGTGCTTGTTCGGGAGCGAGAAGCGGATCTCGTCGATCTCGGAACGGTTGTTGATCACGCGCGACCCCATTTGGTACAGGGTCTGCTGGAGCGAGAGGCTGTAGGTCTCCGCGAAGGCCTGCAGGATGTGCTTTTTGACCTGCTCGTACGAGCGCTCCCAGTTCGGCATCCGCTGCTCGTCGTCGGTCCAGTTGAACCGCCAGCGGCCGGACACCTCGGTGGCCAGGATGCGGTCGTAGGCCTCCTTCAGGGTCGTGTACTGGTCCTTGATGTAGCCCCAGAACTCCGAGTTGGTGGAGTTCATCACCACCAGGTCCTTCAAGCCGGAGATGACCTGCCACCGCTCACCGTCGTAGGTGATCTCGGTCAGGCGGGTCTCCTGGCCCTTGCGGACGAAGGAGTGCTGGACCTCGTCGGCCCCGATGAAGCGGGAGTTGGCGTCGGAGGTGGCGATCCGCTCCCAGGAGTACTCCTCGATCCGGATGCGGGCCCGGTGGATCGGCTCCTGGCTGGTGACGAAGTGCCGGGCCAGGTGGATGCCGAACTGCTCGGCCGACTCGATCCCGTGCTCCTTGGCGAAGGCGTACACGGTGTTCTTGGTGGTGTCGGTGGGCAGGCAGTGGGCGTTGGAGCCGGAGAGGTGGACCTCTTCCAGGTCGCCGGAGAGGGAGACCGAGACGTTCAGGTCCTTGATGTGGTGCGTGTCGCCGTCGCGGGTGATCTTGACGACGCGGTTCTCCGCTTTGCCGTACTGGTTCTGGCCGAGAATCACCGGGCGGGCCGGGCGGGAATGGGCAGTCATGTCGGTGCTAGCTCCCTCGGTATACGGAGTAGCCGAACGGGTTGAGCAGCAGCGGTACGTGATAGTGCTCGCCCGGCGTGACGGCAAAGGTGATCGCCACTTCCGGGAAGAATGCTCCGCTGTCCCTTACGCGGGGGGCGTCCTGCTGTTCCTCGGCTTGCTGGGTTGCCTTGTGATGGACGAAGTAGTCCTCGACGGCGAAGTCGAGGCGCACGTGGGTGGTGCCTTCCGGCAGGGCCGGCAGATCCTTGCAGCGTCCGTCCGCGTCGGTGGAGGACGCGCCGTGGGCGCTCCAGGCACCGTCGCCTCCGGAGCGCACCGAGAGCGTGAGGGCGACGCCCTCCGCGGGGCGGCCCACGCTGGTGTCCAGGATGTGCGTGGACACCGACGTTCGTGCGGCCGTCTCGCTGCTCATGCGTCGTCTCCTTCTGCGTGCTCCGCGATACGGGTCAGGCGGATGCGGTTGATCTTGCCGAGCTCCCCGCGAACGATCTCTCGTTCTTGTTGCGGCGTGTTGTCGATCCGGTGACGGATCGCGTCGCGCATCTGCTCGCCGGTACGGCCGGAGGCGCAGATCAGGAAGACATGCCCGAACTTCTCCTGGTAGGCCAGGTTGAGTTCGAGCATCTCCGCCCTGAGCGCGTCGGAGGCGCCGGCCATCCCGCTCTGTTCGCGGTGCGAGGTGGCATCGCCCGGCTTCGGCCGGCCGATCGGCGGGTGCCCCGCCATCGCCTCGGCCAGGTCCTCGGCGCTCAGCTCGGCCATGGCGGCGTCGCTGGCGGCGAACAGGGCGTCGGCGGTGGCGTAGGGGCGCTGCGCAAGGAGCTTGCTCCCCCATGCCCGGCTGGCACACACCTCGTGCAGTGCGGCCAGGGCCGTACCGTCGTCGGCGGTGTTGAACCGGGTGAGCCCCGGCGTGCGCTCGGGGGTGTCCCCCGTCGAGCGCGGTGAACTCGAAGACACGGGAAGCCTCCGTGGCCTGGTGCTGGACAGCTCTCTTTGGCTGGAAACAGCTAAGACCCCCGGCAACATCACGTCAACACTTTGTTGAAAACTCGGCGACACGAAGCCGCCGTCCGGGTGACGTGCACGACCGTTTCACCGGGGCGCCGCCCGGCGCCGCACCCGGCCGCCTACGGGCCCTCCACCTGCGCGTTCCCGTCCTTCGCCGCGTTCTCGCGATTCAGGTAGTTGTACACGGTGAACCTGCTGACGCCGAGGGCGCCCGCGACCGTCTCGACGCCGTGCCGGACCGAGAAGGCGCCGCGGGACTCCAGGATCCGCACCACCGACTGCTTGGTCTTGCGGTCCAGCTCGGCGAGCGGCATGCCGTGCCGGCGCTGGAGCTCGGCGAGGATGTGGTCGAGCGAGTCCGACAGATGCGGGAGCCGTACGGCCACCCGCTCGTACCCCTCCCAGGTCAGCACGACATCGTCGCCCCGGGCCTGGTCCGGCGCGACCATCTGTCCGCCCATCGCGTCGATCAACGGCTTGACCGCCTGCACGAACGGGTGGTCGGCGGGCTCCGTCACGTCGCCTCCCCCTCGCCCCGCCCGGCTTCCCGGATCACATTGACCTGCAGGGAGACCCGGGTGGCGCCCGCCTGCAGCGATTCGCGCAGCAGGGCGGTCACGGCGCCCAGCACCTGCTCGGCGTCGCCCTCGGCCGTGTTGCCGAACGGCCCGACGTCGACGGCGTCCAGGGCGGCGCCGGTGACGACGTCCCGCGCCACCACCGCATGCGCCGGCGCCTCGTCCAGGTCGAACGGCTCCGTCGTGAACTCCACTCTCAATCGCACGCCGCTCAACCTACGCGCGGTTCGGCCCGGCCACCAGAAATTGCTTCGGGGCCCCCTTGACAGCCTCCGAGCCCGGCAGGCAGTGTTCCAGTAAGCAGAAAAACAGTTCCACTATCCGGAAGGGGCGCCGGGCCTGATGGGTTTCACGGACACGCGCTTCAACGTCAATCTGTCGATTCTGTTCACCGAGCTTCCGTTGCTGGAGCGGCCGGCGGCCGCGCGGGCGGCGGGGTTCACGGCGGTGGAGCTGTGGTGGCCGTGGGTGGACGCCCCGGTACCCGAGCAGGCGGAGCTGGCGGCGCTGCGCGCGGCGCTGAACGATGCCGGGACACAGCTGGTGGGGCTGAACTTCTACGCCGGCCGGCTGCCCGGACCCGACCGCGGCGCGCTGTCGGTGCCGGGCGAGGAGTCGGAGAAGTTCCGCGCGAACGTGCCGGTGGCGGTGGAGTTCGGCCGCTCGCTGGGCTGCACGTCCTTCAACGCCCTCTACGGCAACCGGGTCGAGGGGGTGCCGGCCGCCGAGCAGGACGCGCTGGCGCTGGAGAACCTGGCCTTCGCCGCCCGTGCGGTCGCGGAGGTCGGCGGGACGCTGCTGATCGAGGCGCTCAACGCACCCGAGTCCCCGAACTGCCCCATCGTCAGCGCGCCGAAGGCGATCGAGGTGGTGGACGCGGTGAACGCGGCCACCGGCCTGGACAACGCCCGCTTCCTGATGGACCTCTACCACCTGTCCATGAACGGCGAGGACCTGGACGAGGTCATCGACCGCTACACACCCAAGACGGCGCATGTGCAGATCGCCGACAACCCCGGCCGCGGCGCCCCCGGCACCGGCTCGCTGGACCTCGCCGCCCTGCTGGCCCGGCTGACGAAGGCCGGTTACGACGGCTGGACCGGCCTGGAGTACAAGCCCGGCGACGGACCGAGCGCCGGCGCCTTCGCCTGGCTCCCCGCACCCCTGCGCGCCGCCCGCACCTGACCCGGCACCTCGCCGGGCCGCCGTGGCGCACCGCAGCGCGGCCCGGCGCACTCCCGAACGAGCACCCCGGCGGCCCGCCCCCGCCGCCGACGCAGCACCGCATGGAAAGAAAGGCACCCCGATGAGCAATCTGCCCAAGATCGCATGGATCGGTCTCGGCATCATGGGCTCCCCCATGGCCGAGAACCTGATCAAGGCCGGCTACCCCGTCACCGGCTACACCCTGGAGACCGACAAGCTCGAACGCCTCGCGGCGGCCGGCGGAACGGCGGCCGCCTCGATCGCCGAGGCCGTCGCCGACGCCGATGTCGTCATCACCATGGTCCCCGCCTCCCCCCAGGTCGAGGCCATCGCCTACGGCCCCGACGGCATCCTCGCCCACGCCCGCCCGGGCACCCTGTTGATCGACATGTCCTCGATCACGCCCCAGACCTCCATCGACCTCGCCCGGGCCGCGGCCGACAAGGGCGTCCGCGTCCTGGACGCCCCGGTCTCCGGCGGCGAGGCCGGCGCCGTCGAAGCCGTCCTGTCCATCATGGTCGGCGGCGACCAGGCCGACTTCGACGCGGCCCGCCCCCTCTTCGAGGCCCTCGGCAAGACCATCGTGCGCTGCGGCCCGCACGGCTCCGGCCAGACCGTCAAGGCCGCCAACCAGCTCATCGTCGCCGTCAACATCCAGGCCTGCGCCGAAGCCGTCGTCTTCCTGGAGAAGTCCGGCGTCGACCTCCATGCCGCCCTCGACGTCCTGAACGGCGGCCTGGCCGGTTCCACCGTCCTGGCCCGCAAGAAGGACAACTTCGCCCAGCGCGACTTCCGGCCCGGCTTCCGCATCGACCTCCACCACAAGGACATGGGCATCGTCACCGACGCCGCCCGCACCGTCGGTGCCGCCCTCCCCGTCGGCAGCCTCGTGGCCAGCCTCGTCGCCTCCCTGCGCGCCCAGGGCGACGGCGGCCTCGACCACTCCGCCCTCCTGCGCGGCGTCGAACGCCTCTCCGGACACACCGCCGGAAACTGAGTCCATGGCGGCGCAGCGGATTCCCGCCGTACGAGCGGCCGTCCAGGTCATGAAGGACGAGGGCGTCGAGATCGCCTTCGGCTGCCCCGGCGCCGCCCTGCTCCCCCTCTGCACGGCCATGGCGGAGGCCGGCGGCATCGAACGGCTGCCGGCCCGCCACGCGGAGGGCGCCCTGCACATGGCGTACGGCTGGGCCCGTACGAGCGGACGGCCCGGTGTCGCCGCGGCGGCCGCGGGCCCGGGCGCGACGCGCCTGCTCGCCGGGCTGTACGCGGCGCAGCAGGACGCGGTACCGCTGGTGTGCCTCACCGGCCGGGAGGCGGCCGGTGAGCTCCGGACCACCGGCCCGCTGCGCGCCTCCGGGCCGCCGGACCTGGCCCGGCTGGCCGGCCCGGTCACCAAACGCGCCGAGCGGATCGAGGATCCGGCGCGGATCCCGGGCGCCTTTCGCGAGGCGTTCCGGATCGCGCGGGAGGGCCGCCCCGGCCCGGTCCTGATCGACATCCCGGCCGACCTGGCCGCGGCGGACATCGCGGACGGGAGCGGGTCCGGCCGCGCCGACCGGACGCCACAGGCCGCACCGGTACGCGGGCGGGCGGAGCCACCGCCCGCCCCGGCGGACCGGACCGGCCCCACCCGCTCCGGTGGCCCGGGCGCCCCGGCTCCCTGGCCCCTGACGGAGATCGCCGGGATGTTCACGGAGGGGACGCCGGACACCCACCTCGTCGGCGGCGCGGTGGGCATCCGGGCCTCCGCCGCGGGACCCGGTGGCGGCCGGTTGCACCACCACCACGGGCCGCCCGGCTGGGAGGTACCGGCCGCGATCGGCGTCCGCAAGGCCCTGGACCTGCGGGGCGAGCCGGACGCGGAGGTTCTCGTGGCCGTCGACGGCGAGGAATTCCCGTTCCTCGCCGAGGAGTTGGCGTCGGCGGTGCGCCACGAGGTGCCCTTCGTGCTGGTCATGCACCGGCCCGGCCACGGCCGGCGCCAGGACCGCTGCGCTCCCGACGAGCACCTCACGGACCACGTGAAGCTCGTGGAGGCGTACGGCTGCGCGGGCCGGGACGTGGTCGAACCGGCGGAGCTCCGCTCGGCGGTCGAGTGGGCCCGGAAGGAGGCCGTCTCCACCCGGCGGCCGGTCCTCGTGGACGTCCGGACCGGGCCCGCGGGACGTCCGCCCGGCGGTGCGGCCGGCGGCCCGGTGCACGAGCACACCCACGGGACGCGCAACACGCCCTAGCCCGGTCACACCCCGGACCAGGGCCCCAGACTTCCGGGCGGCGGCCGCGCCGACACTTGTCCTGTCGCGCCCAGGCGCGGCCGCCGCCCGGAATCCCTCCGGATACCTCCCCGCTTTGTTTCAACAAACTGTTGACGTTTGGTCGTAGCGCTTCTTACGCTCCGACACGCGGAAGCCAACTTCCGCGCTCTCGTACGGAAGGTCACCATGTCGAAGCCCACGCTGACGGCGCGCTTTCTCACTACGGAGGCTGGCGCCCCCGTCGCCGACAACCAGAACTCCGCCACCGCCGGCGTCGGCGGCCCGATCATCCTCCAGGACCAGCACCTGCTGGAGAAGCTCGCCCGCTTCAACCGCGAGCGCATCCCGGAGCGCGTCGTGCACGCCCGTGGCTCCGGCGCGTACGGCTACTTCGAGGTGACCGACGACGTCACGGGCTTCACCCGCGCCGACTTCCTCGGCGCCGTCGGCAAGCGCACCGAGACGTTCATCCGCTTCTCGACCGTCGCCGACAGCCTCGGCGGCCCGGACGCGGCCCGTGACCCGCGTGGCTTCGCGCTGAAGTTCTACACCGAAGAGGGCAACTACGACCTCGTCGGCAACAACACCCCGGTGTTCTTCATCAAGGACCCGATCAAGTTCCCCGACTTCATCCACTCCCAGAAGCGCGACCCCTTCACGGGCAAGCAGGAGCCGGACAACGTCTGGGACTTCTGGGCGCACTCCCCCGAGGCGACCCACCAGGTCACCTGGCTCATGGGCGACCGCGGCATCCCGGCCTCCTACCGCCACATGAACGGCTACGGCTCGCACACCTACCAGTGGACGAACGCCGAGGGCGAGGCCTTCTTCGTCAAGTACCACTTCAAGACCAACCAGGGCATCCGCTGCCTGGACGCCGCGCAGGGCGCCGAGCTGTCCGGCACGGACCCCAACAGCCACCAGACCGATCTGCTCCAGTCCATCGAGCGGGGCGTCTACCCCTCCTGGACGCTGTACGTGCAGATCATGCCGGCGGCCGAGGCGGCGAACTACCGCTTCAACCCGTTCGACCTGACGAAGGTGTGGCCGCACGCGGACTACCCGCTGCAGCGCGTCGGCCGCCTGGTCCTGGACCGCAACCCCGACAACGTCTTCGCCGAGGTCGAGCAGTCGGCCTTCTCCCCGAACAACTTCGTGCCCGGCATCGGCCCGTCCCCGGACAAGATGCTCCAGGGCCGGCTGTTCGCCTACGCCGACGCGCACCGCTACCGCCTGGGCGTCAACCACACCCAGCTGCCGGTGAACGCCCCCAAGGCGACCGAGGCCCACAACTACGGCCGGGACGGCCTGATGGCAACCCACCGCTACGACCGGCACGCCAAGAACTACGAGCCGAACTCCTACGGCGGCCCGGTGCAGACCGACGAGGCCCTCTCCGCCCCGTTCGCCGTCTCCGGCCACACCGGCACCCACGAGGCCCCGGCGCACACCAAGGACGACGACTTCTTCCAGGCCGGTGAGCTCTACCGCCTGATGTCGCAGGACGAGAAGACCCGTCTGGTGAACAACATCGCCGGTGGCCTCTCCCAGGTCGGCCGGGACGACGTGATCGAGAAGAACCTGGCCCACTTCCACGCCGCCGACCCGGACTACGGCGCCCGTGTCGAAGCCAGGGTCCGTGAGCTGCGCGAGGACTGACGGGAGGTCGGCACCCTCGCGCATCCGTACCGGCCGGCCTGTTTGAGGGGTGGCCGGCCGGTACGGAGCGGCAGCGCGAGCTCCGCGGTACACCGGGAGGACCAGTGCGGTGGCCGTGCCCGCCCGACAGACAGGGCGGGCCTCTCCCCCACCGCGGAGCCCGCCTGCTCCCCTTTCACCCACAGACTCCGTCCGGCGGCGCGATGTCCTGTCGCGCCCGATTCTCGCGCCGTCGGACGGGAACCACAGCAGGCCCGGAATCCGTACGGTCACGGATTCCGGGCCTGGTGCGTGGCGCGCCCGCCCTCACCGACGGCCCCTGCGCTCCGCGATGCGCTCCCCCCGTGCGCCGTGACTCCCCCTCGGTCCTTCCCCACCTGCGGCTCTCCTCGTAAATCACCCCCCTGCGACCGGTTTTGGAGAGACCATGGGGAGAGCAGCAGATCCGACCTGTCTGCCGCCCGACCTGCCAGGAGCCGACGATGGCCGACAGCGTGCCGGTGCGGTGCCCCACGTGCCGCCGTGAGAACGCCTTCACCCCGCCCACGTTCCCGTGCGCGTGCGGTGCCCCGCTGACCCTGCCCGTGCTGCGCGGCGGGGTGCCCGTCGAGATACTCCACCGCACCTGGCAGGCCTCCTGGGTGGAGGTGCGCTGCGAGGTCTGCGGACGGCAGGACGAGTGGCCGGCACCGGAGTCCGGCTGCGCCTGCGGCACGGTCGTACGGATCCCCGTAGCCCCCGCGCCACCCCAACCACCCCCGAATTTCCCCTCATCCGGCCGTCCAGCCGCCCCGAACCCTGCCGCGGCGGCCTCCCCCTCCCCGACCGCAGAGACTTCCCACGCGTCCCTGCGCCCGGCGTTCCGCCCGGTCACCATCCGTACGGCCCGCGACTGCGTCACCGCCGCCGAGCAGTACCTGAAGTGGCTGGGCTACGCCGATGTCGCACGGACCAAGGAGCGCACGGCCTCCGGCGTGGACCTCCGCGGCACGGGCGTGGTCGCCCAGGTCGACCCGACCACCCGCGCCACCCAGCTGCGCGAGATCGAATGCCTCTGGCTCAACGGCCTCAACGACTCGGCCATAGCGGTCTTCTTCTCCCTCGCCGGCTACGCCCGCGACGCCCGCTCCCGCGCCGACGAACTGCACCTCCCCCTGTTCGTCATGGACCTCACGGGCACCCCGCAACCGGTCAACGACCCGGCCGACGAACTGATCAAGTACGGGGCGGCGGGGCGGTGATGCCGCCACACCCCGACACCGCCACCACCCACGGCCGTCACCGACGGCACCGGCCACTGCACCACGCCTGACGCTCACGGCTCACGGCTCACGGCTCACGGCTCACGGCCACCGAAACCCGCTCGTCTCCCCCACCCATACCAGCGACACTGACACCGTGATCATCCGTACGCCCGCCCTCGCCGACCTGCCCGCCCTCCGCACCATCGAGCGCGCCGCCGGTGAGGCGTTCCGCGACCTCGGCATGACGGCGATCGCCGACGACGAACCCCCGTCATTCGCGGAACTGACGGCATATCTGCGCACAGGCCGAGCCCTGGCCGCGTACGAGGAACCGGGCAGTACTCCCACAGCCGTGACCAGGTCCGGGACTGGGGCTGGGACTGGGGCTGGCCCCGGGTCCTGGACCGGCCGGCCGATCGGCTACCTCCTCTGGAACCCGGTCGACGGCTGCACCCACATCGAGCAGGTCTCCGTCCACCCCCAACACGCCCACCGCCGCATCGGCCAAGCCCTCATCGACCATGCGGAACGCTCCGGCGGCGCGGCCCCACTCACCCTCACCACCTTCACCGACGTGCCATGGAACGCCCCGTACTACGCCCGCCTCGGATTCCGCATCCTCACCGATGCCGCACTCACCCCGGGCCTACGAGCGATCCGCACCCACGAGGCATCGCTGGGCCTCGACCGCTGGCCACGGGTCTGCATGCGACGGGACCCTGGCGGGGCCGGCGGCGGAACATGAGCGCTTCGACTGCCCCACCCCAGGCAATGGCGCCGCTCAGCCGCCCGTGCGGGACGCCGTGACCACGTGGCTCCGCATCCACGGTCCACCCCACCACATGCGCCAGCCCAGCGGGCGGACACCGAGTCCGCTCACGGGCAGCTCCGCCAAGACGTCCCGGTAACGGGCCACGGAGCGGCCGATGTCCACGATCACCAGCCGTCCCCCAGGGCCCAGTACGCGTACCGCCTCGGCGACCGCCCGACGCCGTCCTTCAGCATCCTTGATGTTGTGGATGGCCAGGCTGGAGAGCACGACATCGAACTCGCCGTCGCCGAAGGGCAGGTCCCGCAGGTCACCGGTGTGCAGCTCCACCCGGTCGTGGACCCCCTCAGCCTCCGCGTTGCGCGAGGTGACTCTCCGGGCGTTGCCCGACTGGTCAACAGCGCGCCACAAGTCCACGCCCGCGGCCCGGCCCTCCGACAGCCGCCGTGCGCCGGCCAGCAGCACGGCACCACGGCCGCACCCGAGGTCCAGGAGCTGCTCGTCTCCCCGCAGCGCCAACTCATCCAGCAGTTCCTCCCACACCGCGAACTTGCCGCGCCGCGTGGCATGCGCGTACAGGACGAAAGCGACGGCCATCACCAGCGCGCACAGAAACGGCACCCAGGCCACCCCGATCCCGGGCCCCGCGAGCGCACCGAACCCCGCCGCTGCCGGCCCCACGGCTCCGCAGGCAAGACCGAACAATGCGTACGGGGCGTCGATGCCATATGCCCCTCGCCGTCGCTCCCGCCCTCCGCCAACTCCACTCAGCACGATGAGTCCCCCTCAAGGATCACGACGAAATGCAGGCTAGTCCCATGAGTTGGCGCCCCGAGTGGCCTGAGCAGCCCGAGAGACCATTCCGGTCAAGGTTCCCGACAGGGCCGTATACCGAGACCGCTCGCCGTAGGGCTTGCGAACGCCCCCGGCCCGGATCGGGACTCCGGCTGCCGGATCCCGCGGCCGCACATGCCGTCCCATCAGGCAAGACCGTCCGCCGGACATAATGACGGAATGATCGACGCGAACACCCTTCGGGCCGTCTGCCTGGACTTCAACGGCGCGGTCGAGGAGTTTCCCTTTCCACGCCACCCCGACGTGTCCACCTTCAAGGTCGGCGGAAAGATCTTCGCGCTGACGACCCTGACGGCCACCCCGCTCACCGTGAGCCTCAAGTGCGATCCCGAGCTGGCGGAACGACTACGCGCCACACACCCCGAGGTGGTCCCCGGCTACCACCTCAACAAACGCCACTGGAACACCGTCTCCCTGACCGGCACCCTCCCCGACCGCCTCGTCCTCGACATGATCGAGGACTCCTACGACCTGGTCGTCGCCTCGCTCCCGCGCGCCCAACGCCTCCTGCTCGACTGGCCCGGGGAACGACGGGCTTGAACAACCACCCAGGCGCGACACCCCAGGCGGCCCGACAAGGCACAAGCCGCGCCCGTGCGCTTCATCAGCGGCGGCTTGTCGCATACGAGTGTCCGAAGCGAACCTGCACGACATCCAGGCGTTAAGGTCAGGCTGGCCCGCCCGCTCACTCATGACCAATTGGCAAGCAACTCACCGCAAAAACAAGGGAGTTCATCGAATGCAGCGATCGATACGACTGGCCGGGACGATCACGGTCGCGGCGGCGACACTGCTCGTGAGCGGCTGCGGCGGGGGCACGCACCACGACAAGGCAGCGAATACATCAAGCAAGCTCGGAAAGAATCCCTCACCAAAGCCGCGGCATGAGGAAATTGACGAACAGGAAAGCATGAAGAGCTTTCTCCCCGGAGCGTTCGCGCCCGTAGATGAAGAGTCCCTCAATGCAGATGAAGCGACGTTCGACAAAGACCAACTGAAGGGCAACTCCAAAAGCCCCGAGGAGGTCGCCAAGGACGCCGGGGCCACCAAGAAGGGCAGGGACGCGCTCTTCCTGGCCGTTGCCAAGAACGGCAATAGGGCAGTACTCGCCGGCAAAGCCGACTGCTCCGGCACGTATCACGTCGCCAGGGACGGCCGGACGACCTTCGACTTCTCGTGCGCGGGCGGCGACAAGGAACACGCAAAGGCCACCGGTACCGGCATCGAGGCCACCCGCCTTGCCATCACGTGGCCCACAGGAAAGAAGGACATCCTGGTCAAGGTCGCCGACAGGAACGGCAAAGAATTCTAGAGGGTTGTTCCGTGGCGATCTCCGGGTTGTGACACCAGTGCGTCCACGAGTTCTTACCCCCCGGACCACGCGCCGCCCCCGTACCTGGCGAAGGCAACTCCACGGCGGGTAGGGACGGCTGATTGCGCCACGGCAGCGACATAGGGGCACGGTGGGCATGGAGGCATCATCTCCGGTTCGTGCCGCTGCGCTGCTCCACCTGGGGGTGGAGAGTTGTGGTTCCACCCGTGGGTGGTGGTGCGCCCGTGTGCACCGGGAGCAGGCTCGTCGTATGGGCTTTCTACATTCGACGGTCGTTGCCGTCACTGACGTCTGCGTCGTGGTCTTTCTTGTGGCCTGGATCGCGGGGGCCGTCTACTTCGGCGTGAAGAGCCGGAAGGGGCCGGCCGGGTGGGTGCGCGGGTTGCCGCGCACGCTGCCCGGGCGGGTTCCGGTGATGGTGGGCGTGGGGGTGTTCTCGGTGGTGGTCGGCAGTGCGCCGGCTTCCTTCTGGCGTCATCTCCAGTACTGGCAGCCCGAGCTCGCGGTCCTGGGGGCGCTGCTCGCCGTCGCCTCGACGGCGTTGCTGCTGTGGGCCCGGTGGGCTCTGGGGGCGATGTGGGCCAGCGTCCCGCTGGTGCAGGAGCACCATGAGCTGCGTACGGACGGCCCCTACCGGCTGGTCCGCCACCCGATCTACACGGGTCTGCTCGGCCTGATCGTCGGCGGGATGCTGGCCTGCGGCTTCGGTGTCTGGGTTGTCTACCTGGCGGTGGCCCTCCCCTGGCTGCTGCGCCGGGTGCGGGTCGAAGACGGCTTGATGGCCGGGCAGTTCGGCGGTTCCTACGCTGACTACCGGGCGCGCGTCCCTGCGCTGATTCCGTGGACTGGTCCCGGCCGCACGGCCGGTGGCGGGCGGCAGTAGTGCGCGGCCCATGGGACGGCGCTCCACGTCGGTGAGCGGCGGGGCTGTGCGCGCGGGAGGGGCGAGGCATCCGGGTGCCCAGCCCCCTCCCCCGTCGCCCCCCGATCACCGGGCGTGGATTCCTCTCGCTACGCGCCCGGGCTTCAGCGCCGGGGGCGGCTCACGGCGATACGTGCCCCGCCTCCCCCGCCAACCGCTCCCTCAGTTCCACCTTGCGGACCTTGCCGCTGACGGTCATCGGGAAGGTGTCGACGATGTGGAGGTAGCGGGGGATCTTGAAGTGGGCGAGGCGGGAGCGGCAGTAGTGGTCCAACTCGGCTTGGGTGAGGGGGTCTTGGGGGTCGCGGAGGATGACGCAGGCGGCGATCTCCTCGCCGTACTTCTCGTCGGGGACGCCGACGACCTGGACATCGGCGATCTTGGGGTGGGAGTAGAGGAACTCCTCGATCTCACGGGGGTAGACGTTCTCGCCGCCTCTGATGATCATGTCCTTGATGCGGCCGACGATCCGGAGGTAGCCGTCGTCGTTCATCACCGCGAGGTCGCCGGTGTGCATCCACCGGTCGGCATCGATGACCTCGTCGGTGTGCGCGGCGTCCTCCCAGTAGCCGAGCATCACGCTGTAGCCGCGGGTGCACAGTTCGCCCGGGGTGCCGCGGGGGACGGTCGCCCCGCTTCCCGGGTCGACGACCTTGACCTCGATGTGCGGCAGCACCCGGCCGACGGTCGTCGTGCGGTGGGCGAGGTCGTCCTCGCGCCGGGTCTGGGTGGAGACCGGGGAGGTCTCGGTCATGCCGTAGCAGATGGAGACCTCGGCCATGTGCATCTCGGCGACCACCCGCTTCATCACCTCCTCCGGGCAGGGCGAGCCCGCCATGATGCCGGTGCGGAGGCTGGTGAGGTCGTAGGTGTCGAAGTCGGGGTGGTTGAGCTCGGCGATGAACATGGTGGGGACACCGTAGAGGGAGGTGCAGCGCTCGTCCTGGACGGCCCGGAGGGTGGCGGCGGCGTCGAAGGCGGGGCCGGGGATGACGAGGCAGGCGCCGTGCGAGGTGCCGGCGAGATTGCCCATGACCATGCCGAAGCAGTGGTAGAAGGGCACCGGCAGGCACACCCGGTCGTGCTCGGTGTAGGCGACGGTCTCGCCGACCCAGTAGCCGTTGTTGAGGATGTTGCGGTGGGAGAGGGTGGCGCCCTTGGGGAAGCCGGTGGTGCCCGAGGTGTACTGGATGTTGACCGGGTCGTCGGCGGTCAGGGCCGTGTCGTACGCGGCGAGCCGGGCGGGCGGGACGGTGGCGCCGGCCGCGAGCAGTTCGTCCCAGGCCGGGTCGTCGATGTAGACCACCTCGCGCAGCGCGGGGCTCTCGGCACGCACCTGCTCGATCATCCCGCGGTAGTCGCTGGTCCTGTGGTGGGTCGCGGAGACCAGGAGGGTGATGCCGGCCTGCCGCAGGACGTACGCCAGCTCGTGGACGCGGTAGGAGGGGTTGACGTTGACGAGGATCGCGCCGATCCGGGCGGTGGCGTACTGGACGAGGACCCATTCGGCGCAGTTGGGCGCCCAGATGCCGACCCGGTCGCCGGTGCGGACGCCCTTGGCGAGCAGGCCGAGCGCCACCTCGTCGACCGCGCGGCCCAGTTCGGTGTAGGTCCAGCGGCGGCCGCTCGCCACCTCGACCAGCGCCTCGCGGTCGCCGAACCGGGTGATGGTGCGGGCCAGGTCGGTGCCGATGGTGTGGTCGAGCAGGGGCCGGTCGCCGGCCCCGACGGCGTACGAGAGTTCCTGGTCCGGGCGGCTCATCGGTGGTTCTCCTCGCGGTACTCGGCGCTGCCGTCGCCCTGCGCGGTGCGTTCGCGCAGTTCGATACGGCGGATCTTGCCGGAGACGGTCTTCGGCAGTTCGGCGAACTCCAGCCGCCGGATGCGCTTGTAGGGGGCCAGGACCTCGCGGGAGTGCGCGAAGATCAGCTGTGCGGTCTCGGGGCCGGGCGACCAGCCGGCCGCCAGCACGACATAGGCCTTGGGCACGGACAGCCGCAGCGGGTCGGGGGCCGGCACCACGGCGGCCTCCGCGACCGCCTCGTGCGCCAGCAGGGCGCTCTCCAGCTCGAAGGGCGAGATCTTGTAGTCGGACGCCTTGAAGACGTCGTCGGCCCGCCCGATGTAGGTGAGCCGGCCCTCGCTGTCGCGGAAGCCGATGTCGCCGGTGCGGTAGTAGCCGCCGGCCATCGCCTCCGCGGTGCGTTCGGGGTCGCCCTGATAGCCGGTCATCAGGCCGACCGGCCGGGTGGAGAGGTCGAGGGCGATCTCGCCCTCGTCGGCCGGCGCCCCGGTGACCGGGTCGAGCAGCACCACGTCGAAGCCGGGGGTGGGCCGGCCCATGGAGCCCGGGGTGACGGGCTGGCCCGGGGTGTTCGCCACCTGGACGGCGGTCTCGGTCTGCCCGAAGCCGTCGCGGATCGTCACGCCCCAGGACTGCCGCACCTGCTCGATGATCTCCGGGTTGAGCGGTTCACCTGCGGCGACGATCTCCCGGGGCGGCGTGCGGAGCGCCGACAGGTCGGCCTGGATGAGCATCCGCCAGACGGTGGGCGGGGCGCAGAAGCTGGTGACCCCGGCCCGGTCCATCTCGGCCATCAGCCGGGCCGGGTCGAAGCGGGTGTAGTTGTGGATGAAGACGGTGGCCTCGGCGTTCCAGGGCGCGAAGAGATTGGACCAGGCGTGCTTGGCCCATCCGGGCGACGAGATGTTCAGGTGCACGTCGCCGGGTCGCAGGCCGATCCAGTACATCGTCGCGAGGTGGCCGATGGGATAGGACGCGTGGGTGTGCTCGACGAGCTTGGGGAGGGCGGTGGTGCCGGAGGTGAAGTAGAGCATCAGGGGGTCGTCGGCCCGGGTGGGGCCGTCCGGCTCATAGCTGTCGGGGCTCGCGTAGGCCTCCTCGTACGCCAGCCAGCCGTCCGCCGCGCCGCCGACCGCGATCCGGGTGTAGTCGCCCGGTACGGCGGCGAACTTGTCGGTGTCCGCGGCGCGCACCAGGACGTGGCGGGCCCGGCCGCGGTCGATCCGGTCGGCGAGATCGGCGGTGCCCAGCAGGGGGGTCGCGGGGATGACGACCGCGCGCAGCTTCATCGCGGCCAGCGCGCTCTCCCACAGTTCCGCCTGGTTGCCGAGCATCATGACGATGCGGTCGCCGGCCCGTACCCCTTGGGCGGAGAGCCAGTTGGCGGCCTGGTCGGAGCGGCGGCGCAGCTCCTCGAAGCTCAGCCGGGTCTCGCTGCCGTCCTCCTCGACGATGTGCAGTGCGGTGCGGTCGTTGCCGCGGGCGAGGGCGTCGAACCAGTCCAGGGCCCAGTTGAAGTGGGCGGGGCGGGGCCAGCGGAATTCCGCGCGAGCCGCTTCGTAGTCCTCCCGGTGCCGCAGCAGGAGATCCCGCGCCGCCCGGAACGCCTCGGTGGCGGCCGGTGCGCGGCCCGTCGCACCGTTTTCCGTGTCCGTCATGTGTCCTCCTCATTGCCGCACCGCTCCCTGCCATCGTGTAATCAGTGGCGCAGGTCTCACCACCCCCGAATGGGGGGAACCGGAGGTATCGGCGTGCAGTTCGAGCCGGCGGCGAACGATTCGGCGGACGTACGGGCGGCGCTGTCGCGGCTGCGGCGGGCGACCGGTCTGCCGGTGGCGTTCGGCGGCCTGCTGGCCGGCACGGGGCGCTACCGCATCAACGAGCTGGCCGGTACGGAGACCACGGTGCTGCACGGCCTGGACATCCTGCAGGGCAACGGGCTGGGCGGGAAGGCCGTGGCGCTGTCCCGCCCGCTGGCGGTGACCGACTACGGCGCCTCGTCGGTGATCAGCCACGAGTACGACGCGGCGGTGGCCGCGGAGGGGCTGCGGTCGGTGCTCGCGGTGCCGGTGATCGTCCGGCGGCGGGTGCGCGGGGTGCTGTACGGGGCGCTGCGCCGGCCGGTGCGGCTGGGCGACCGGCCGCTGTCGGCGGCCGTGGAGGCGGCACGGGAGCTGGAGCAGGCGCTCGTGCTGCAGGACGAGGCGGCGCGGCTGCTGGCGGAGGCCCTTCCGCCAGCCGCGGGGGCGCGGGAGGCACCCCCGCGGCAGGGGGCTGACGCCGGCGATCCGGCGAGGTGGGAGGAGGTGCGGGAGGCGCACGGCGAGCTGCGCGCACTGGCGCAGCGGGTGGACGACCCGCTGCTGCGCCGGGAGATGCTGGCGGCGTGCGGGCGGCTCGCGGCGGCCTCGTCGCGACGGCCCGGCGCGGACGGTGCGGGCGGCGTGGCGGGCGCGGCCGGCGCGGATCCGGGGCTGTCGCCGCGTGAGGTGGACGTCCTGGCCTGTGTGGCGTCGGGCGCGACGAACGCGGTGGTGGCGGAGCGGCTGGGGCTGCGCCCGGAGACGGTGAAGAGCTATCTCCGGTCCTGCATGCGGAAGTTGGGGGCGCACACCCGGCTGCAGGCGGTGGTCGCGGCGCGGCGGGCCGGGGTGCTCCCGTAGGGCGGGAGCCGAGGCGTTCCCGTAGGGGGCGAGGGGCGGGGTGCTCCCGTAGGGGCGCAGGGTGCTCCCGTGGGGGGGCCGGCCCTCCCCCGTGGTGGCCGGCCCGGCCGTGGCTACTTGTCGGCGGTCAGCGTGCCCGCCGCGCCCCAGCTGTCGGTGGGGACCTCCTGGATCCACACCTGCACGGTCTCGGCGGGAATGCGGTACGCGTCCACGAACGCGTCGGTGATCTGGCGGACCAGCTCCCGCTTCAGCTCGACGCTGCGCGGACCCTGCTGGACGGTGACGATCGGCATGACGGAACTCCCTTGTCGGTGACGGCCGTCGGGAACAGCTGTGGGGTTCTCCCCGTGTTCCCCGGCCTGGAGCACCCGGATTCCTCCCGGGTATCCGGTGGTTGACCGGCGTGAGCCCAGTCCATCGCGAATGGGGCGGGCGACCAAGAAGCGGAACGCGCACCCAGCGATCACGGATCGAGATCGGTCACCGCGCTCCGCTCCGTCGCCGCGCAGGCCCGCAGCAGGGGATCCAGTCCGGCGGGCGGGTCCGTGCGGCGCACCACGAGCGAGGTGGTCAGCTCCATGCCCGGGTGGCCGAACGGCAGGAAGACGACCCTGGGGGTGCTCAGCCGGGCGGCGTGCGAGGCGTAGACGACGGTCCACAGCCCGTCGGACGTGCCGGCGGCACCGATCGCCGTCAGGGTGTCGTCCAGCGAGCCGTACGCGGGCCCCGGGACGGGGGTGAAACCGGCGTCGTGGCAGGCGCCGACGACCAGATCGACCAGGGCGGGATTGGTGCGCCGCGCGGTCAGCACCATTGGGACGGCGGCGAGTTCGGCGAGCGCGAGGGCGCCCGGCGAGGCGGCCAGTGGGTGCCGGGCCGGGAGGACCGCCACCAGCGGGTCCTGCCACAGCGGCACGAAACGCAGGCCGTCGTGTCCCCGGGGTTCCGGCTCACCGCGGAGGAAGGCCGCGTCCAGCCCGCCGGACGCCACCAGGTCGAGCCGCTCCGCGGCCCGCGCCGCCACCAGCTCCACCCGGGTTTCCGGGGCGATGCCGGCCAGCGCCTCCAGCACCCGGTCCAGATGGGCGCCCAGGCCCGTGCTCGTCCCCAGGCGCAGGGTGGTGGAGCGGCCGGCGGTCAGCTCGTCGACGACGGCACGGGCGCGCCGCTCGGCGGCGAGCAGGGCCCGTGCCTCCGGCAGGAACCGCTCGCCCACGGCCGTCAGCCGCACCTGGCGCGCCGACCGGTCGAACAGCTCGGCCCCCAACTCCCGCTCCAGCCGCCTGATCTGCTGGCTCACCGCCGACTGCACGATGTGCAGCTTCTCCGCCGCCCGCCCGAAATGCAGCTCCTTCGCGACCATGACGAAGTACCGCACCTGCCGCAGCTCCACGCCGCTCCCCTTTCCCGGCCCGCTCGCCACGGGCCCGGCCGCCCCGCCCCAGCACTCCCCCGGCCGTCAACTTCGGCGCGGGTCAATTCCGTTGCCGTCCGGTCCGCGGCCCGGACATCATCCCCTCATGATCGACGCCACCGCTCTCTCCGAGAAACCGGTGCTCACGGGCGACCGGATCCGTCTCACACCGCTGTCGGCACGTCACGCGGCGGCCTTCCACGCCTCCGCCGCCCACCCGGAGATCCGCCGGCTGACCGGCACCCACCATGACTTCACGCTGGAGGAGCTGCAGGCGTGGTGCGCCGGCCGGGCCGACTGCCCGGACCGGCTGGACCTGGCCGTCGAGGACCGGGACTCCGGCGCGTTCCTGGGCGAACTCGCGCTGAACGACATCGACGCGCCGAATGCCTGCGGAAGCTTCCGGATCGCCCTCGCCCCGGACGCGACCGACCGCGGCATCGGCACCGAGGCGATCCGGCTGCTGCTGGGCTACGCCTTCGACCGGGTGGGCCTGCACCGCGTCCAGCTGGAGGTCTACGACTTCAACCCGCGCGCCCGGCGGGCGTACGAGAAGTGCGGCTTCGAGGTGGAGGGCCGGATGCGGGAGGCCCTGTTCTGGGACGGCGCGTGGCATGACGTGCTCGTGATGGCGGCACTGCGGCCGCGGCGGGACGGGGGCGGGAACTGAGAGGGGCCGGGCGCATGTCGAGGTCGGCCGCGCGTCGAGGCCGCGCGCGGGCGGCCCCGCGCCGGCCGGGCACGGGGAGCCACCCTGACCGGCCCCCGCCCGCGCACGTGCCCCCGCCCGCGCCCCGCCCGTCGCTCAGTGGTTCTCCCCGGTGAAGGGCAGCCACTCCGTCTGCAGGGCGGCGTCCAGGCGGCGGACCGCGCCCGGGGTGTGCTCGGTGGCCAGGCCGGCGTGTGCGAAGTGGCGCAGGGGGGTGCCGCCGAGGTAGCAGGAGGCCAGCTCCCGTACGTCCAGGGAGAGGTCGGGGGCCTCGTCGGCGGGCTCCCACGTGGCGCCCTCGGGGCCGGCGGTCAGCCGGAAGCGGCCCGCGTTGGCCGGCAGGACGGTGTCGCGCAGGTCGACGACGAGGTCGACGGGGGCCGCCCAGGAGCGGGCGGTCAGCGCGGCGCGGACGTCCAGCAGCCGGAGCCAGAGGTCGGGTTCCTGGCCGGTGACGCGTACCTGGTCGCGGTCGGCGGCGAGGTGCAGGAGCGGGTCGTCGGCGGGGCGGCCCTGGATCTCTACGGTCGAGGTGAGGTCGATCGAGACGAGGTAGGACCACAGGGCGGCGGCGGCCGGTCCGGATTCCGCTTCGAGTTCGCCGACACGGACCGTGCCGGGGCCGCTCCCGCCGGGGCCGCGGGTGCGGTAGACCGCGTAGCCGCCGGGCGTCCGGCCGGGGGCGCCGAGCACCACCACGTGCGCCGCCCCGAATCCGTCCTGTCCGGCTCTCATACTGGCGCCGTCGAGGTCCAGTGCCCCGCAGCGCCACCAGCTCTCGTCGCGGGTGAACCGCCCGGCCCGCCGCGCCAGGGTCGCGTCGTAGTGCGGGGCGAGGACGGCGGGTGCCCCGGCCGGGTCGATCAGCCGCAGCGGACGGCTGTCGGGCGCGGTACGGAGCGCGAGGGGGCGGGTGGAGTCGATCTCGATGCGGCAGAGCTCGGTGGCGGCACCGAAGCCGTAGCGGCCGTAGATGGCGCTCTCGGACGGCCACAGGCAGGCCAGTGGGCGCCCGTCGGCGGCGCAGCGGCGCCAGAGCCCGTCCATCATCGAGGTGAGGATGCCGCGGCGCCGATGGGTGGGCAGTACGGAGACGAAGTCCACTGCGGCGCACGGGAGTTGGCCGCCCGGGACGGAGAGGGTGCGACGGTGCGCCCCGGCCACCCCGGCCAGCTGTCCGCCGTCGTACGCGCCGACGCGGAGGCCGGCCCGGAGCATCTCCGCGTGCCGGTGCCGGGTCCTGTCGCCGGGCGTCAGATGGAAGACGGAGTACGTCAGGTCCAGGGCCCGGTCGCAGTCGGCCTCCGGGATGTCGCGGAGCTCCGTGGTGGGGCGGGCGTCGTCGTCAGTGGTCACCGGGGGACGCTAGCGCGGTGCGCCGGGACGGTCATCCCGATTTCCGGCGCCTGTCGCCGGGCGGCCGCCCGACCGCCTGACGCCGACCACCGGACGCGGGCCGCCGGCCGCACGCCCGCCGCGCCGCCGCTCCCCGCGCCCCCGCCCTCACGCCACCGACCCGATCCGCCCCACCGGCCGCCCCGTGTCGTGGTGGATGGGGGTGTGCGCGCCGGTCAGCGGGGTGCCGGTGCCGCCGCGGCGGTTGGCGACGATCTCGGCGGCGATGGACAGCGCGGTCTCCTCGGGGGTGCGGGCGCCGAGGTCGAGGCCGATGGGCGAGCGCAGCCGGTTGAGTTCGAGTTCGGTCAGGCCGGTGTCGCGCAGCCGCTGCAGCCGGTCCAGGTGGGTGCGGCGCGAGCCCATCGCGCCGACGTAGGCGACCGGGAGCTTGAGCGCCCGCTCCAGCAGCGGGACGTCGAACTTGGCGTCGTGGGTGAGCACGCACAGCACCGTGCGGGGGTCGAGGTCCTGGGAGTCCAGGTAGCGGTGCGGCCAGTCGACGACGATCTCGTCGGCGTCCGGGAAGCGGGTGCGGGTGGCGAAGACGGGGCGGGCGTCGCAGACCGTGACGTGGTAGTTGAGGAACTTGCCGACCTTGACCAGCGCGGAGGCGAAGTCGATCGCGCCGAAGACGATCATGCGGGGCGCGGGGACGGAGGATTCGACGAGGAGGCGGAGGGGCTGACCGCACTGCGCGCCGGTCGGCTGCTCCGCGTCGCCGCCCTTCGCGCCCCCGCCGGGCGCCGGGCCCGACCCGATCTCGATCGTCGTGGTGCGCCCGGCGTCCAGCAGGGCGCGGGTCAGGGCGGTCGCGGTGCGGTCGAGGGCGGGGTGGCCGCCGAGGGTGCCGGTGCGGCTGCCGTCGGGGCGGACCACCAGCGCCCGGCCGAGGAGCTCGGCGGGGCCGTCGATGACCCGGGCGAGGGCCGCCGCCTCTCCCGTGGCGGCGGCGGCCAGGCCGGCGGCGAGCGTGCCGGCGGCGCCCTCCGCCGGCTCCCCCGCCGTGCGGTCGCCGGCCGGGCGCGCGGCGGGCGCCCGGACCGGCTGGACGAGGATGTCGATGACGCCGCCGCAGGTCAGGCCCACGGCGAAGGCATCCTCGTCGCTGTACCCGAAGCGCTCCACTACCGGCTCGCCGGTCCGCAGCGCCTCCTGGCACAGCTCGTACACCGCCCCCTCCACACATCCGCCGGAGACCGACCCGATCGCCGTGCCGTCACTGTCGACGGCCAGGGCGGCTCCGGGCTGGCGGGGCGCGCTGCCGTGCGTGGCCACCACGGTGGCCACCGCGAAGTCGCGGCCCTGCCCGACCCACCGGTGCAGCTCTTCGGCGATGTCCAGCATGTCGGTCTCCTTACGGACGGGGGAGGAGGCGGGCGGTTACTTGACGCCCAGCCACTGCTCGATGGGATGGAGCGAGAAGTAGACGACGAAGATCGCGGCCAGCACCCACATGAAGCCGCCGATCTCGCGCCATTTGCCCTGTGCCGCCTTAATGGCAACGTAGGCGATGACGCCCGCGCCGACACCTGCGGTGATGCTGTAGGTGAACGGCATCAGGACCACGGTCAAGAAGACCGGGATGGACACCGAGCGATCGCGCCAGTCCACGTGGCCGGCGGCGCTCATCATCATCGAGCCGATGACGACGAGGGCGGCCGAGGCGACCTGGGCCGGTACGAGCTGGGTGACCGGGGTGAAGAACAGGCAGGCCGCGAAGAGCAGGCCGGTGATCACGGACGACAGGCCGGTGCGCGCGCCCTCGCCGACACCGCTCGCCGACTCGATGAACACGGTCTGGCCGGACGCGCCGGCCACCCCGCCGATCGCCCCGCCCGCGCCGTCCACGAACAGCGCCTTGGACAGGCCCGGCATCCGGCCCTTGTCGTCGGCCAGCTCGGCCTCGGTGCCGACGCCGATGATGGTGGCCATGGCGTCGAAGAAGCCCGCCAGCACCAGGGTGAAGACGATCATGCCGACGCTGAGCGCCCCGAGGGAGCCCCAGCCGCCGAACTCGACATGACCGAAGAGGCCGAAGTCGGGCATCGCGACCGCGCTGCCGCTCAGCTCCGGGGGCGTACCGCCCCAGTCCTTGGCCGTGAGGCCGCCGATCCTGGTCGCGGCGATGGACAGCACGCTGCCGGCCACGATGCCGATGAGGATCGCGCCGGGCACCTTGCGGGCCTGCAGCATGAAGATCAGCAGCAGGGTGACGCAGAAGAACAGCACCGGCCAGCCGGACAGCTGCCCGGTGAGGCCGAGGGTGACGGGGCCGCCCTGCCCCTTGCCCACGAAACCGGCCTTCACCAGCCCGAGCAGGGCGACGAACATGCCGATGCCCATGGTGATCGCGTGCTTGAGCGCCAGCGGGATCGCGTTCATGATCATCTCGCGGAGGCCGGTGACCACCAGGAGGCAGATCACCACGCCGTAGACCACACACATGCCCATGGCCTGCGGCCAGGTCATGTGCGGGACGACCTGGGCGGTCAGCGCGGCCGAGACGTTCAGGCCGGCCGCCAGGGCCAGCGGCACCTTGCCGATGAAGCCCATCAGCAGCGTGGAGACCGCCGCGGCCAGTGCGGTCGCGGTGACCACGCCCGCGTGCGCGAGGGTGTTCTTCTCCACGTCCGGGGTCGACAGGATCAGCGGGTTGAGCAGGAGGATGTAGCACATCGCCATGAAGGTGGTGATGCCGCCGCGCACCTCTCGCGCCGGCGTCGATCCTCTGTCGGATATGTGGAAGTACCGGTCGAGCCAGGACCGGCCCGCGGGCTGGCGCGAGCCGGCCCCGGCGTCTTCCGCCGTGGTCCTCGGCTCGGTGGACTGCTGGGTCATGGTGCCTTACTCCCAAGGTTCACAGGGGCACTCGCACGGGGTGCGAGATTTGGGATGGAACGTCGGCTGCACGACCCGGGGGACGGCCCGAGGCGAACGGGGGGTACTGGCTCCGCCGGAGCGGAGCAGCGACTGCGTGGTGCGTTGGCGGGACTCCGGGCGGTGGGCGGAGGAGGACGGACAGGGACACCCCTGACACCCACCGCCCGGAGGCCGGTGCCCGGGGTCGCCCCCGGACGGTCTCTAGGTGCCGGTGAGGTGTTCGGGCCGCACCGGCGTCTTGTTGAGCTCCAGCCCGGTCGCGTTCCGGATCGCCGCGAGGACGGCCGGGGTGGACGACAGGGTGGGGGCCTCGCCGATGCCGCGCAGCCCGTACGGAGCGTGCTCGTCGGCGAGTTCGAGCACATCGACCGGGATGGTCGGGGTGTCGAGAATCGTGGGGATGAGGTAGTCCGTGAAGGACGGGTTGCGCACCTTCGCGGTCTTCGGGTCGACGATGATCTCCTCCATGACCGCCACGCCCAGCCCCTGGGTGGTGCCTCCCTGGATCTGGCCGACGACGGACAGCGGGTTGAGGGCCTTGCCGACGTCCTGGGCGCAGGCCAGTTCGATGACCTTGACCAGGCCGAGTTCGGTGTCCACCTCGACCACCGCGCGGTGGGCCGCGAAGGAGTACTGGACGTGGCCGTTGCCCTGGCCGGTGTGCAGGTCGAAGGGCTCGGTGGGGCGGTGGCGCCACTCCAGCTCCAGGTCGACCGCCTCGTCCTCCAGGACGTCCGCCAGGTTGGCGAGGACCTCGCCGCCGTCGGTGACGACCTTGCCGCCCTCCAGCAGGAGTTCGGCGGTCGCCCACGCGGGGTGGTACGTGCCGAACTTGCGCCGGCCGATGTCGAGGACCTGCTCGCGGACGTGCTCACAGGCGTTCTTGACGGCGCCGCCGGTGACATAGGTCTGGCGGGAGGCGGAGGTCGATCCGGCCGAGCCGACCTGGGTGTCGGCCGGCTGGATGGTGACCTGCTGGACCCCCAGCTCCGTACGGGCGATCTGGGCGTGGACGGTGACACCGCCCTGGCCGACCTCCGCCATCGCGGTGTGGACCGTGGCGACCGGCACCCCGCCGACGACCTCCATCCGCACCCGGGCGGTGGAGTAGTCGTCGAAGCCCTCGGAGAAGCCCACGTTCTTGATGCCGACGGCGTAGCCGACACCGCGGACCACGCCCTCGCCGTGGGTGGTGTTGGACAGCCCGCCGGGCAGCGCACGGACGTCCGCGCCCGCCCCGGCCGTCAGCCACTGCTGCTCCGGCGGGAGCGGCATCGCCTTGACGCGGCGCAGGAGTTCGGCGACCGGGGCCGGGGAGTCGACCGGCTGCCCGGTCGGCATGATCGTGCCCTGTTCCATGGCGTTGAGCTGCCGGAACTCGACCGGGTCCATGCCCAGTTTCTTGGCGACCTTGTCCATCTGCGCCTCGTAGGCGAAGCACGCCTGGACGGCGCCGAAGCCGCGCATCGCCCCGCAGGGCGGGTTGTTGGAGTACAGCGCGATGGCCTCGATGTCGACGTCGTCGACCACGTACGGGCCGACGGCGAGCGAGGAGGCGTTGCCGACGACGGCCGGAGAGGCGGACGCATAGGCGCCGCCGTCCAGCACGATGCGGCACTTGAGGTGGGTGAGCTTGCCGTCCTTGGTGGCGCCGTGCTCGTACCAGAGCTTCGCCGGGTGCCGGTGGACGTGCCCGAAGAAGGACTCGAACCGGTTGTAGACGATCTTGACGGGCTTGCCGGTGCGCAGCGCCAGCAGGCAGGCGTGGATCTGCATCGACAGGTCCTCGCGGCCGCCGAACGCGCCGCCGACGCCGGACAGCGTCATCCGCACCTTCTCCTCGGGCAGGCCGAGGACGGGGGCGATCTGGCGCAGGTCGGAGTGCAGCCACTGGGTGGCGACGTAGAGGTCGACGCCGCCGTCCTCGCCGGGCACCGCGAGGCCGGACTCCGGGCCGAGGAAGGCCTGGTCCTGCATGCCGAAGACGTACTCGCCGGAGACGATGACATCGGCCTTCTTGGCGGCCTCGTCGGCGTCGCCGCGGAGGATCGGCTGGCGGTGGACGATGTTCGGGTGCGGTACGTGCCCGATGTGGTGGTCGGTGCGGTTCTCGTGGACCAGCGGGGCGCCCTCGGCGGTGGCGGAGGCCTCGTCGGTGACGACCGGCAGCTCGGCGTAGTCGATCTTGATCTTGGCGGCGGCGCGGCGCGCGGTCTCCGGGTGGTCGGCGGCGACCAGCGCCACCGGCTCGCCGTGGTGGCGCACCTTGCCGTGCGCGAGAACCGGGGTGTCCTGGATCTCCAGGCCGTAGTTCTTCACGTCGGTGGGCAGGTCGTCGTAGGTCAGGACGGCGTAGACGCCGGAGGTCGCCAGCGCCTCGGAGGTGTCGATCGACCGGATCTCGGCATGCGCGGTGGTGGAGCGCAGGGTGAAGCCCCACAGCATGTCCTCGTGCCACATGTCCGAGGAGTAGGCGAACTCGCCGGTCACCTTGAGGGTGCCGTCGGGCCGCAGGGTGGACTCGCCGATGCCGGCCTTGGTCGGGCCGCCCTGCGTCAGGTTCGTCGGGGTGCGGCCGGGCGCGGTGGCGACCCGGGTCTCCTTGTCGGCCATGGCGTCAGGCCCCCTGTCCGGCGGTCCGGGTCTCGCCGCGGGCGGCCGCCAGCCGGACCGCGTCGAGGATCTTCTCGTAGCCCGTGCAGCGGCACAGGTTGCCCGACAGGGCCTCGCGGATGTCGGCGTCCGACGGGGAGTCGTTGCGCTCCAGCAGCTCGTCGGCGGCGACCAGCAGCCCCGGGGTGCAAAAGCCGCACTGGACGGCGCCGGCGTCGATGAACGCCTGCTGGATCGGCGAGAGCCCCTCGTGCGAGGCACCGTCACCGCTCTGCGGGCCGGCCGGGCGGGCCTGCCAGCCCTGGGCCTCGTCCAGGCCGGTGCCGCAGGTGCCGTCGGCGCAGCCGCCCTCGGCGCGCTGCCGGGCGAAGTCCGCCAGACCCTCGACGGTGACCACCTCGCGGCCCTCGACCTGGCCCGCCGCGACCAGACAGGAGCACACCGGCACCCCGTCGAGGCGGACCGTGCAGGAGCCGCATTCGCCCTGCTCACAGGCGTTCTTGGAGCCCGGGAGGCCCATCCGCTCACGGAGGACGTACAGCAGGCTCTCGCCTTCCCAGACGTCGTCGGCCTCCTGCCGGCGGCCGTTGACGGTGAATGTCACGCGCACTGTGCGCTCCTCTCGTTGCCCCGGTAGGACTCCCAGGTCCAGCCGAGGGTGCGGCGCGCCATGATGCCGACCGCGTGCCGGCGGTACTTGGCGCTGCCGCGCACATCGTCGATCGGGTTGCAGGCGCCGGCGGCGAGCTGCGCGAACTGCTTGGCGACGGACGGCGGGATGGGGTTGCCGGACTCCCAGAAGCCGCCCTCCTCCAGCGCCGCGGCGAGGAAGTCCTCGGCCTCGCGGGCCCGTACGGGCGTGGGCGCGGCGGAGCCGATGCCGGTGCGCACCGTGCGGGTCTCGGGGTGCAGCGCGATGCCGAAGGCGCAGACCGCGATCACCATGGCGTTGCGGGTGCCGACCTTGGAGAACTGCTGCGGGCCGTCCGCCTTGGGCAGGTGCACCGAGCGGATCAGCTCGTCGGCCTCCATGGCGTTGCGCTTGACGCCGGTGTAGAAGTCGTCGATCGGGATCATCCGGCGGCCGCGCACGGATTCCACCTCCACCTCGCAGCCGGCGGCGAGCAGCGCGGGGTGCGCGTCGCCGGCCGGGGAGGCGGTACCGAGGTTGCCGCCGACACCGCCGCGGTTGCGGATCTGCGGGGAGGCCACCGTGTGCGACGCCAGGGCCAGGCCCGGGAGTTCGCCCCGCAGGTTCTCCATGATCTTGGTGTACGGGACGGAGGCGCCCAGGCGCACGGTCTTCTCGCCGACCTCCCACTCGCTCAGCTCACCGATGCGGTTCAGGTCGAGCAGGTACTCGGGACGGCGGTGGTCGAAATTGATCTCGACCATCACGTCCGTGCCGCCCGCGATAGGCACAGCGGTAGGGTGCTCGGCCTTGGCGGCGAGCGCCTCCTCCCAGCTGGCGGGGCGAAGGAAGTCCATGGTTGGCCTCTTCTACGAATTCTACGAAATCGGGTCGTTCGCTACTCATGGTGAGGACGCTGCGTCGCCATCGCCACGGATACGTTCATGTCCTGTTCATGTGGATGGGCTCAGTGAACGCGCCCGGCACCCACTGGGTGCAGTCACCGAAACCATGAAGCGGTTGGCTGGCCAGGCCACCCGTCTTGTAGATTCGAACGAAAGACGAGGCTCTGAAACCTCGCGGCATTCCACCGGCAACACAGACAGCAAAGAACGGCGGGCGAGGTCATGCGGCTCCGCGCACTCCTGGACACTCCCACCCTGGGCCTTCGGCTGCTCGGGGGCGAGGACGAGCTGGACCGTACGGTACGCGGCGTGATGACCACCGACCTGCGTGACCCCAGCCGCTACCTCTCCGGCGGCGAACTGGTGCTGACGGGGCTCGCGTGGCGCCGGGAGCCCGACGACTCCGAGCGGTTCGTCCGCATCCTGGCCACCGCCGGGGTCGCCGGACTCGCGGCGGGCGAGGCCGAGCTGGGCTCGGTCCCCGACGACCTAGTGCAGGCCTGCCTCCGGCACCGGCTGCCGCTGTTCTCCGTCGTCGAGGACGTCTCGTTCGCCTCCATCACCGAGCATGTCGTCCGCCAGGTCTCCAGCGAACGCGCGGGCGACCTGGCCGCCGTGGTGGACCGGCACCGGCGGCTGATGACCTCCGGCCCCACGGGCGGCGGCCCGGAGGTGGTCCTGGACCTGCTCGGCTCCGACCTGGACCTGCGGGCCTGGGTGCTCTCCCCCACCGGCCGGCAGATCGCGGGCTCGACGCTGGCGGACGCCGGCCCCGAACTCTCCGGCGAGGTCGCCGCCCGGCTCGCCGGCGAGCACCTGGCGGCGGCCCGCACGGGCCGCAGGGGCCCGCACCGCGTCACCCTGGACTCCGCCACCTTCTCCCTCTTCCCGATCCGCCACGAGGGCCGTGACCTGCGCCAGACGCTGCTGAGCGACTGGTTGCTGGCCGTCGAGGCGGACGCCGGCGACTGGCCCGACGAGCGGCTCGACCTGCTGCACGGGGTCACCCAGCTGATCGCCGTGGAGCGCGACCGGCGCGACGCGGCCCGCACGGTCCGCCGCCGGCTCGCCCAGGAGGTGCTGGAGCTCGTCCAGACCGGCGCGCCGCCCGCCGAGATCGCGGCCCGGCTGCGGGTGGCGGCCCCGGTGCTGCTGCCCGGACTGGGCGCCGCACCGCACTGGCAGATCGTGGTGGCCAGGGTCGAGTGGGAGGACGGCGACCTCCCCGGCGGCCCGGTGGCACAGAGCCTGCTGGAGGAGATGCTGGTCGACCCCGGCACCTTCGGCCCGGAGCCCTCCGACCGCATCGCCGTGGCGCACACCGGCGACGAGGCGGTGGCGCTGGTTCCGCTGCCCGTCCCGGACGAGCCCGGTGACGCCTCGATCACCGGCCTGCACGCCGATCAGCTGCTCTCCGTCGTCCGCGAGCCGCTGAGCCGCGGGCTGGCCGACGACGGGCGGCTGACGGTCGGGGTGAGCGCCGCGGTGCACTCGGCGGAGGGGCTGCGCGGCGCCCTGGAGGAGGCCCGGCACGCCCGCCGGGTCGCCGCGGCCCGCACGGGCCGGGTCTGCGCCGCCGGACACGAGGAGCTGGCCTCGCACGTCCTGCTGCTGCCGTTCGTGCCCGACGACGTCCGCCGGGCCTTCACCGCCCGCCTCCTGGACCCGCTGCGCGACTACGACCGCAAGCACCGCGCCGAGCTGATCCCCACCCTGGAGGCGTTCTTGGACTGCGACGGCTCCTGGACCCGCTGCGCCAGCCGCCTCCACCTGCACGTCAACACCCTCCGCTACCGGGTGGGCCGCATCGAGCAGCTCACCGGCCGCGACCTGTCCCGCCTGGAGGACAAGCTCGACTTCTTCCTGGCCCTGCGGATGAGCTGACGACGCCCCCGCCGGGCGTCGCGCCGCGACGGCCCCGCGCCCTGCGGCTCCCCGGGCCCCGCCGGTACGACCCGGCGGGGCCCGATTACTCCATCCGGGGTAACTCGATCGGGCGTCATCGCGCTCAACTTCCGCCTGCCGCAGGCCGGTCGCACAGTGCGGCGATGCGCCCGATCAGGGCCCTGCGGGGCCCGTGAACCCCCCTCCCGGGGATTGTGAATTCATTCACCCACCCCCTTGGCCGCACCACGGAATTCGTGCTGAGATTCGCCCACTGCTTCCAACTTCCAGCTCAATGGCGCGCTCGGGGAGGGCAATGTGGCGGATACCGCCATGTCGGAATCCGCGGATTCCGCGGATCCGGTCAGTTCTGCGGTTCCGGTGCCGATCGTGGTACCAGCACCCGCATCCGCACCGGAAACAGGCTCGGCAGGCACGGTCGAGGGGGACGACCCCCTCGACCGTGCCGTTTGGCGGCTGCGCTCCCGCGGCTGCTGGGACGACGCGGCCGCCCTGCTGGAACCGCACTCCGTCCACCACGCACCGTCCGCACTGCGCCGCGCCGCGCTGCTGGTCGAGCGGTGCATGTTCACGGCGGCCGGCTGGGCCGAGGCGGAGGACGCGCTGCGCGCCGCCGAGGCACTGGCGGGCACCGACGACGAGCGGGGCGGCGCGGCCTGCGAGCGCGGCCATCTCGCGTACGCCGCCACGGTCCTGGGCGTCCGCGACCGGGCCGACGAGGCCCGCTCCGCACTCGGCCGGGCCGCCGCGCTGCTGACGCCCACCGCGGCCGGGCGCCCGCTGCTGGACTTCCGCCGCGGGCTGATGGCCGAGCACGTCGCCGACAGCCCGGACTCGGCGCGGGCCGCCTACCGCCGCGCCCACGCCGGCGCCACCGCCCACGGCGACACCCTGCTGCTGTCCTTCACCTGGCGCCATCTGGCCGGACTGGCGCTGCGCGACGGCGAGTTGGCCGAGGCCCGGCACGGTTTCGCCGAGTCGCTGCGGATCCGCGAGGAACTCGGCTTCCTGGTCGGCACGGCACCGGCCCTCGTGGCGCTGGCCGAGGCCGCCCCGGACGCCGACGCGGACCGGCTGCGCGCCGAGGCGGCCCGGCTCTTCCGTCTCATGGGCGGCGTGCCCACCTGGCTCGCCGACCATCTGTCCACCGGCATCACGGCCACCTAGGACGTGTCCGTGCACCTCACGGGCGGCGGCCGGGCCAGCACTTTCCGTGGTGGCCCGGCCGCCGCCCGTACGTCACCGCCCGTGCCCGTTCATCCGCGCACCGTCAACCCCCCAACATCGGCCATGCCGGCTCCGTCGACGATTGGCCGGATCTGGACGGTCCCCGCCCCGGATCGGCCGGGGTGCGACGGTTGCCGCTCCGGCCGGCCGTCGACGCGCCGGGCGAACCCTGAGGTGGGACTATGGGCCGAAGGCCCGGGGAAGGGGTGTCTCACGACGCCCCACAGGCCCCGAGAATGGCCACAAGTCGCACTGTGAGGCGGCAGCGGGGTATGGATGCTGGTCCGGGACCAGCTGGCCCCACCCACTGGCACAGCCTTTCAGGAGGCCACATGACAGCAGGAGTGACCAACACGACCGCTGCAACCGACTGGGGCAAGGCAGATTTCGAGGCGATTTACAACTGCCCGGATCCCCGTAGGTACTTCACCACTCTGCACCCCCTGGACTACCAGATTCCGCACCACGGCCAAGCGGTCTTCCGCGCCGTGGCCGAGACCCTCCAGCGGCACCGGAGCGACCGCCCGCCGCTGAACGTCGTCGACCTCTGCTGCTCGTACGGGGTCAACGCCGCACTGCTCAACCACGAGCTGTCCCTCGCCGATCTCTACGGCCGCTACACGGCGAACGGCCACGCACTGCCGTCCACCGCCCAACTCGTCGAAGAGGACCGCTCGTTCTTCGCCACCCGGCGACGTGCCGAACCCTTGCGGGTGACCGGCATCGACGCGGCGGACCGCGCGGTCGGCTATGCGCGGGCGGTCGGCCTGCTCGACCACGGCTTCGCGGAGAACCTGGAACTCGACGAGCCGAGCCCGGAGCTGCGGAAGGTGCTGGCCGGCACCGACCTGATCACCGTCACCGGCGGTGTCGGCTATATCTCCGCGCGCACCTTCGGCCGCCTCTTCGACTGCGTGTCCGCACCGCCATGGGTCGCCGCGTTCGTCCTGCGCGAGGTGGACTACCGGCCGATCTCCGCCCTGCTGGCCCGGGCCGGGCTGGTGACGGAGAGGCTCACCACCCGCACCTTCCGTCAGCGGCAGTTCGCCGACGGCAACGAGCGGCAGGCGGCGTTCGACGCACTGGCCGCCCGGGGCCTGTCCACCGCACAGAAGGAAGCCGACGGCTTCTACCACGCCGACCTCTATCTCTCCCGGCCCGCCGCCGATGTCGCGGCCCTGCCACTGGAGGAGTTGCTGCCCGGCTAGCCGGCCCGGCGCCGGGCCGCCTCGGCCGGGCGGGCCCGCCCGGAGCGGGGTCAGTGCGGGTGGCGGGCCACCGACACATGTTCGCGGGTGATCCGCTCGGCCACCGCGTACTCCTGGGCGACCAGGGCGTCGAGCAGCGCCGTGTGCTCGGAGGCGTCGGCCAGCAGGTCGGCCGTGCGCCTCCGGGGACCGTCGGCCGGCGGCCGCTGGGAGCGGCGCAGCAGATCCCCGGTGACCTCGGTGAGCCAGCGGTTGCCGGTGAGCGACATCAGGGCGTCATGGAAGGCGTGGTCGGCCTCCGCGTAGCCGACCCGGTCCCCGCGGGCCGCGGCCGTGACGCCCTCCTCCGCGAGCGGGCGCAGCCCCTCGAAGCGCTCGGGGGGCAGCGCCCGGGCCAGCCGGACCACCGCGGGCACCTCCAGCATCGCCCGGACCTCGGCCAGCTCGGCGAGGTCGCGGGAGCTGCACTCGGCGACCCGGAAGCCGCGGTTGGGCACGACCTCGACGGCCCCTTCGCAGGCGAGCTGCTGCATGGCCTCGCGGACCGGGGTCGCGGAGACGCCGTAGCACTCGGCGAGCCCGGGTGCGGAGTAGACCTCGCCCGGGGTCAGCTCCCCGCCGACCAGTGCATGGCGCAGCGCGGCCAGCACCTGGCCGCGCACGGAGTGCCGCCGGGGCACGGGGGGACCGGCCTGCCCGGGCACCCGTGCCCCGGCGTGCGGTCCCTGTTCCGCTGTGCCCTGTTCCCTCACGGTTCCTCCTGACGTCTGAAGCACCATAGGCGGCGGACGCCCCAGTTCAAATCCGGGGCGCCGGTCAGAAGGCCCTGCGGGCCGCCAGGACTGGCGTTCAGCAGGCCGGGGTAAGCCTTCGAATAAGGTAAGCCTTACCTTCTGACGATCGCTGATTCGGTGGTCCCCCGCATGACTCGTGTCCCCGCCGCCCCGCCTGCCGTCCACCCCCTCGCCGAGGCCTACGACCGGCTCACCGCGGCCTTCCCCGGCCTGCGGGTGGCCCTGTGGGACACGACCCCGCCCAGCGGCGACGGCTGGGTCCGCGCGGCCGGGCTGGCGGCCGGCGGCGAGAGCCTGGAGTCCTTCCTCGCCTGGGACGACGCACGGATCGTGCGGGACTACGGACAGCGCGCCCGGCCGGACGTCGTCGCGGGCTTCGCGCTGCACCGCTACGCCTGGCCCGCCTGCCTGCTGATCACCGTCCCCTGGTTCCTGCACCGGCGGGTCCCGCGGCTGCCCGTGCAGGACGTCTGCTTCCAGCGGGAGCCGGGCCGGATGGCAGTGCGGATCGAGGCGTTCGCCTGCCTTCCGGACGATCCGGCGGCAGCGCTGCCCGGCGCCCGGGTGGTGCCGGACGAGGAGGCGCTGCGCGCCGAGGTCAGGGCGGCGGTGGCCGCCCACCTCGGGCCCGTCCTGGACGGTTTCCGCACCCGGATGCGGCGCGGGCCGCGGGCGCTGTGGGGCCTGGCGTCCGACGAGATCGCCGAGGGCCTGTGGTACATCGGGCACCTGCTGGGCGAGGAGCAGCGCGCGGTGGCCGCGCTGGAGCTGCTGCTGCCGGGCGCCACCGCTCCGTACGCGGGCGGCGCGGGGTTCCGCGAGCTGACCGGACCGCGCGGCGAGGCCCTGGCGACCCGGGACCGCGCCAGCTGCTGCATGTTCTACACACTGCGCCCCGAGGACACCTGCCTCACCTGCCCGCGCACCCTCGACGAGGAGCGCGTCCGGCGCCTCACCGCAGCCGGCTGAGGCTCCCGCCGTGTGCGGACGGGTCCCGGGTCGCGGTACGTGCCCGCCGGGGCCGGGAGGGACGGGCCGGGGCCGCACGGAACACCCGCCGGGGTGAGGTTCGTCGAACTCAACTCCGCATACACGGAAGACAGTTCGACCACAGGATGACTCATCCTCCCCCTTGGCGTTCTCTTGCCCCGAAACCCACTGGGCGGGGTGCGGATTCCGCCAGGATGTCGCGCGAAATCGTGTAGCCGAGGCAAAGGGACCCCAGAATGAGGATGACCGACATATCGCTGGATTGGCTGGTTCCCGGAGCCCTGGTGCTCGTCGGTGTGCCGGTGGCCGTGGCGCTGGTGGTGCGCGGCAGGCGTGCGGCCGCGCGGTCCGGCGGGGAGGACTCCTGGGAGCGCAGCGAGGAGCGCCGCCGCCGTAAGGAGACCGTCTTCGCCTCGGCCTCCTATCTGCTGCTGTTCTGCTGTGCGGCGGTCGCCGCCGCGCTGTCCTTCCATGGTCTGGTCGGCTTCGGCGTGCAGAACCTCAACCTCTCCGGGGGCTGGGAGTACCTGGTGCCGTTCGGGCTCGACGGCGCGGCGATGTTCTGCTCCGTGCTCGCCGTGCGGGAGGCCAGCCACGGTGACGCGGCGCTGGGCTCGCGGATGCTGGTGTGGACGTTCGCGGGCGCGGCGGCGTGGTTCAACTGGGTGCATGCGCCGCGCGGCCTGGACCACGCGGGCGCACCGCAGTTCTTCGCCGGGATGTCGCTGTCGGCGGCGGTCCTCTTCGACCGGGCGCTCAAGCAGACCCGCCGGGCCGCGCTGCGCGAACAGGGCCTGGTGCCCCGTCCGCTGCCGCAGATCCGGATCGTCCGCTGGCTGCGCGCTCCCCGCGAGACCTTCGCGGCCTGGTCGCTGATGCTGCTGGAGGGCGTACGGACGCTGGACGAGGCGGTCGAGGAGGTCCGCGAGGACCGGCGCGAGAAGGAGGCGCACCGCCTTCGCCGGCGCGAGCAGGGCAGGCTCGACCGCGCACGCCTCAAGGCCATCAACCGGCAGCACCGCAGCTGGGGCCTCGGGCGTGGTGGCGGCCGGCAGTTGGTGACGACGGCAGCGGCCCCCGCGGAGGTGGCCGGACCCGACCCCGCCATAGCCGGCGACGTCGAGCCGCCGCGGACCGGGGACCTGCCGTCACGCGCCCGTCCGGCACTCAAGGCCGTGTCCGGCGCTGAGGCCGAGGGCGCCGGCACCGCGGCCCCGCGGACCGTGGATCTCACCGCCGAGGACGACACCCAGACGATTCCCCGTCTGGACTCCCTGGAGGAGAAGCTCGCCGAGATCGAACGGCAATTCGGCTGACCGGCGGCGGACCGCGCCCTCGGGCACCCCCGCCCAGGGGTCAGGCCGGTCCGCCGCCCAGTTCGAACCACACGCTCTTGCCGAGGCTTTCGGTGCGTATCCCCCAGGCGTCGGCTAAGGAGCGCACCAGCATCAGCCCCCTGCCGGAGGTCCCGTCGGTCGTCGGCGCGCGCGGCTCGGGACGGCCGGGGACGAAGTCCCTGACCTCCACCCGCAGCCGGTCGCCGACCCTGGCCGTGACGACGGCCCCGCCCTCCGCATGCACCAGCGCGTTGGTGACCAGCTCGCTGGTGAGCAGCGTCGCGACCTCCGCGAGTTCGCCGTCCCCCGGCGACGCCCAGCGGCTGAGCAGCTGGCGCAGCTCCCTGCGCACCTCGCCGACCGCTTTCAGATCCGCATGCCGCACCTTGCGCTCCAGTACACCCGGCGCTCGTGCGGTGATCCCCCCGTCCCGGCCCCCCTCGGCCGTTTCCTGCCGTCTGTCCCGTCCTTCGCGCCGCACAGGCTGACGCATTTTCTCCCCCGCCCCCAACGAACTTCGGCGCTCTGCCTCGAACAGCCTCACGCTCAGCATGCCCATCCGCTCTGCCGCCATGCTTCGGTTTTGCCGCTTCCGCCCGCCTTGCCGCCGATCCGCCGCCTGCGCGCCGGGTGGGCCGGGCGGGGCCCGGGGGGCCTCCCTGCTCGGGTCCGGCCGGACGGACACCCCTGAGTGGGTATGTCTGACCCGAGCCTGTCGTGGGAGCCCGGCCGGGGCTGCCGGGCACTCCCCGGCGACCGCCGGGACCCCGCCCGCGCCCGGGAGGCGTCGGGGAGTACGAGCGTGAGGAGCCGCTGTGCACGACGACCGTCTGCTGGTGGAGGGGCGCCTGGAGCGGGCGCTGGGGCAGTTCATCCGGCCCGCGCAGTACGCGGCGCGGGTGCCGCTGCGGCTGGCCGTCTGGCACGCGCCGGTCATGGGGGGATCTCCTGCGCGAGGGGGGTCGGGAGAGGGGGAAACGGTGCCGGTGGGCGAGGCGCTGCGGGCCGCGTACGAGCCGTTCACGGTCGGCGAGCCCTGGGGGCCGCCGTGGTCCACGAGCTGGTTCCGGCTGGCGGGCGAGGTGCCGCAGGAGTGGGCGGGGCGGCGGGTGGAGGCCGTCATCGACCCCGGCTTCAGCGGTGACGGGCCCGGGTTCCAGGCCGAGGGCCTCGTCTACGACGCCGAGGGCGTACCGATCAAGGGCATCCACCCGCGCAACCGGCACGTCCCCGTGGGCGCGCCGGCCGGCGGTGGCGAGGAGGTCCGCCTGCTGCTGGAGGCGGCCGCGAACCCGGCGGTGCTGCGGGACTTCCGCCCCACCGACCTCGGCGATGTGCGCACCGCTCCGAGCCGGCCGCTGTACCGCTTCGCCTCGGCGGATCTCGCGGTGCTCGACGAGACGGTCTGGCAGTTGGTCCTGGACATCGAGGTGCTGTCGGAGCTGATGCACGAGCTGCCGGCCGACGGCTCGCGCCGGCACGAGATCCTGCGGGCCCTGGAGGACATGCTGGACGCGCTCGACCTGCACGACGTCGGCGCCACCGCGGCCGCCGGGCGCGACGCGCTGGCGGACGTCCTGAGCCGCCCGGCCGCGGCGAGCGCCCACCGCGTCTCGGCCACCGGACATGCCCATATCGACTCCGCCTGGCTGTGGCCGCTGCGCGAGACCGTGCGCAAGGCGTCCCGCACCTTCGCCAATGTCACCCAGCTGGCCCAGGAGTACCCGGAAGTGGTGTTCGCCTGCTCCCAGGCGCAGCAGTACGCCTGGGTCAAGGAGCACCAGCCGCACATCTGGGAACGCATCAAGGAGGCCGTACGGGACGGCAATTGGGCGCCGGTGGGCTCGATGTGGGTGGAGTCCGACGCCAATATGCCCGGCGGTGAGGCGCTGGCCCGGCAGCTGGCGTGCGGCAAGCGCTTCTTCCTGGAGGAGCTGGGCGTGGAGACCGAGGAGGTCTGGCTGCCGGACTCCTTCGGCTACACCGCCGCCTTCCCGCAGCTGGCGCGGCTGGCCGGCGCGAAGTGGTTCCTCACCCAGAAGCTGTCGTGGAACCAGACCGACAAGATGCCGCACCACACCTTCTGGTGGGAGGGCATCGACGGCACCCGCGTCTTCACCCACTTCCCGCCGGTCGACACCTACAACTCCCGGCTGGCCGCCGCCGAACTCGCCCACGCCGAACGCAACTTCGCCGAGAAGGGCCGCGCCACCCGCTCCCTGGTGCCGTTCGGCTGGGGCGACGGCGGGGGCGGCCCGACCCGCGAGATGCTGGAGCGGGCCCGCCGGCTGCGCTCCCTGGAAGGCTCGCCGCGCGTCGCGATCGAGCCGCCCGCCCGGTTCTTCGCGGCCGCCCACGCGGAGTACGGGGCGGCGGCGCCGGTCTGGTCCGGTGAGCTGTACCTCCAGTTCCACCGCGGCACGTACACCTCGCAGGCGAAGACCAAGCAGGGCAACCGGCGCAGCGAACACCTGCTGCGCGAGGCCGAGTTGTGGGCCGCGACGGCGGCGGTGCGGACGGGCGGCGGCTACGCCTACCCGTACGACGCCCTCGACCGCCTCTGGAAGACCGTGCTGCTGCACCAGTTCCACGACATCCTGCCGGGGTCGTCGATCGCCTGGGTCCACCGCGAGGCCCGGGACACCTACGCGGCGGTCGCGGCCGAGCTGACCGGCATCATCGAGACGGCACTCGGGGCGCTGGCGGACGGGGACGCGGCGGCCGGGAGTCCGACGGTGTTCAACGCCTCGCCCTACGACCGCAACGAGGTCGTGGCGCTGCCGGCGGCGCCCGGGGCGGACGGGCCCACCGAGGTCGCGGTGCACGTCCCCGCGCTGGGCTCGGCCGCCGTCCGCCCGGCCGCCCCGGACTCCGCCACCCCGCCGCCCCCTCCCGTACGGGCGGACGCCGACGCCGGGGACACCGTCACGCTCGACAACGGGCTGCTGCGGGTGGTCGTCGACGCCGACGGCCTGCTGACGTCGGTGCGTGATCTGCACGCCGGGCGGGAGGTGCTGGCGCCGGGCGCCCGCGGCAATCTGCTGCAGCTGCACCCCGACCACCCCAACCAGTACGACGCCTGGGACCTCGACCGGCACTACCGCCGCCGGCACACCGATCTGGCCGAGGCCGAGTCCGTCGAGCTGACCGCGGCCGGGCCGCTGTCCGCGACGGTCCGGGTGACCAGGGCGTTCGGCGCGTCCCGGATCACCCAGGAGCTGACGCTGCGGGCGGGCTCGCACCGCCTCGACATCGCCTGCGACATCGACTGGCACGAGTCGGAGAAGGTCCTCAAGGCCGCCTTCCCCCTGGACGTGCACGCCGAACAGTGCGCCTGCGAGGTGCAGTTCGGGCATGTCCACCGCCCCACCCACACCAACACCAGCTGGGACGCGGCCCGCTTCGAGATCTGCGCCCACCGCTGGCTGCGGGTCGCCGAGCCCGGCTACGGCGTCGCCCTGCTCAACGACTCCACCTACGGCCACGACGTCACCCGCACCCCGCACCCCGAGGGCCTGGGCACGACGGTCCGGCTGACCCTGCTGCGCGCGCCGCACAGCCCCGACCCCGAGACCGACCAGGGCAGTCACCGCTTCCGCTACGCGCTGCTGCCGGGCGCCGGGACCGGCGAGGCGGTCGCCGAGGGGCTGGCACTCAACCTGCCCCTGCGGACCGCCACCGCACCGCCCGTCCCCCCGCTGATCCGCGTCGACCACCCGGCCGTGACCGTCGAGTCGGTCAAGCTCGCCGAGGACCGCAGCGGCGATGTGGTGGTGCGGCTCTACGAGTCGCACGGCGGCCGGGCGAGCGGCACCCTCTCCCCCGGCTTCCCGGTCGAACGGGCCACCGTGACCGACCTGCTGGAGCGGCCGCTGCACGAGGAGGAGGGCGGGCCGACCTCGGATGTGGCGGTGGAGCTGCGCCCGTTCCAGATCCTGACGCTCCGGCTGCGGCCGCAGTGCCCGCCGGGGAGCTGAACCGGGTTCCGGGCGGGCGGGGCCCGGGCCGGCTCCCGCGCCCTGACCGGTTCTCGTCACCTGCCGTGGCACCGCATGCTGGAATGCTTCCAACGCACTTGCCATTCACGGGGGTTGTCGATGGTGTACGTACGCGATCTGGTGCGCGAGGTGGTGGCGGAGCACGCGGCGCACGAATTGCCGCTCGTCGACAGCCTGCGCAGGCTCGATGACGACGAGGTCGTCCGCACCCTCGGCCGGCGGGGGCAGAAGCGGGAACCGCTCGGCTTCGGCTATGCCGAGGTGGCCGCGCTGGTCACCCCCGTGGTCTGGCTCGTGCTCGACCAGGCGGCCCGGCGTGCGGTCGACACGGCCACCGAGAGCCTGCTGACGCGGGGCCGCTCGGGAGTGCGCAGGATGCTGCGCCGCGCTCCGGCCCCGCCGCAGCGGGTGCCGGTCGAGCTGGACCCGGCCGAGCTCGCGCTCGTCAGGGCGCAGATCCTGGAGCGGGCGGCCGAGCGGGGCATCGAGGCCCGGGAGGCCGAGGCCCTGGCGGACGGCGTCGTGGCGAGGCTTGCGACGGCGGCGGCCGAGACCCGCCCCGAGCTGCCTCCCACACCCGACGCCGCCTCGTGAAGGGCTTCGCCGCCTTCCGGAGCGCGACCGGGACCGGGCCCCGGTTCGCGCTCCTGATGGTTCTCGTGACGGTGTCGAGCGTTCCCCTCTTCGGCACCCTGTTCACGGTCGTCCTGGAGCGGAACAACCCGCGGCGCGGCCTGACCGGCGCCATGGGCTGCCTGTACGCCGCCGGGTTCGACCCCGCCCAGAGCGACACGGACAACATGACGGCGACCATGCGCCGTTCGCCCGCCCTGGTGAAGTGCCTGGGCGAACAGCCGGTGTCCTACGCGGGCGTGATCGCGACGCTGGTGCTGCTCGCCGTCGCGGGGCTGGTGTACTGGTGTCTGCCGAAGGTGCGCGACCGGCGGCGCCGGTTGGTGCCGGTCGAGGCCGTGGACGCCGACGGCACGCTGCGGGCGGAGCTGGCCGCGCTGGCCGAACGCACCGGGATCCGCTCGGACGTGCGCTTCCGCATCGACCCAGCCCGGATGACCTCCGGCGCCGGTGTCCACGGCCGCACCGGCAGATACACCGTCTGCCTGCACGCGGGCCTGCCGGCCCGGCGCGGCACCGACCCGGAGGGCTTCCGCGCCGTCGTCCTGCACGAACTCGCCCACATCCACCACCGGGACGTGGACTACGCCTACGCCGCCACGGTGCTGTGGCGGGTCTTCGTCCTCTTCGCCCTGCTGCCGGACTTCGCCCTGATCGGCTGGGCCGTCTTCCTCGTCGTCTCCGGCACCGAGACGCCGTGGTGGCCCGGGGCCGCGCCCGAGGTGCTGGCCTTTGTCACCACCGGACTCCTGCTGGCCGGACTGGTACATCTGGCCCGGGCGGATCTGCTGCGCCGGCGGGAACACCACGCCGACCTTCGAGCGGTCGCCTGGGGCGCGCACCCCGCCAACTGGGACCGGCCCGACCCGCCGGGCACCGTGGCCCCCCTGCTGCACCGGCTCACCGCGCTGCTGCGGACCCACCCCGGCTGGGCGGAACGCCGGCGGGTCCTCGCCGATCGCGATCACCTCCTCCGGGTCAGTCCGCTGGAGATGTTCCTGGCCGGCGCCTCGGCCTCGATGCTCTTCGGGTCGCTGGCCACGCTCCCCTTCCGGCCCCTGGCGCACGGCGCTCTGTGGCTCACGGTCGCGCTGGTGGCTCCGGTGCTCTGCATCGCCCTGGGCCTGCCGGTCGTACGGGCCTCGCGCACGGCCGGTGGGGCCCCCGGGTCCGGCGCGCTCCCGGGCCTCTGGCTCGGCTGCGGCCTGCTGGTGGGGGAGTTCGTGGCCAGCGGCCGGTACCGGGTCGACTGGCTGCTGCCGCAGCCCCTGTATCTGCTCGCGTTCCTCTTCATCGGGGCGGTGCCCGCGGTGTGGTGGTCCCAGACCCTGCGCCTGGCCCTCGGTCTGCCGAAACGGGGTCAGCGCCGTGCGGCGGCCGTGGTGTGTGCGCTGGTGACCGCGACGGTGCTGTGGGGCGGGCTGACGTGGTGGCGGCTGGGAGGCGAGCGCATCGCGCTGGGGGGCGGCGGCGATCTGGGCGGGGCGCTGGCCAGGGCCTACGCCGAGGCGGTCCCGGGCGCCTGGCAGGACTACGACATGGACCTGTCGGCCCTCTCCTACGGCCTGTCCCTGCTCTCGCCGCTGCACCGGCAGGTTCCGGTCGGAGTCGCCGTGCTCCTGATGTGGCTCGTACCGCTGGTCCTGCTGCTGTGGCAACGACCCGGCGCGGGTCCGCGGGTGCGCCGGACGCTCGTCGCCGGCTGTGCGGGCGGGCTGGTGTCCTGGGCGGGACTGGCCCTGACGTGGTCCGTGGGGCACGCCCGGCGGCCGGCCACGGTGAAGGAGCGGACCGGTCCCTTCCTCGTCGTCCACCAGTGGTGGGTGATCGTGACGGTACTGGCGGTCTGTCTGCTGACGGCCGCCGTCGTGGCCGCCTTCTCCCGGCGGCACTGGCTGCTGCGCGCGGTGATCGCCGCTCAGGTGACCCAACTGACGGCGTACGGTGCGGTGTTCCTCCTGTCCTCGGCCGACGGGTGCCTGGGGCCGCTGAACACCGTCCTCGACGTCTGCCGGTGGCACCCCCGCAACGGCCTGGCCCTCGGCACGGCCGTCACTCTCCTCACCCTCACCAACGCCGTGCTCGGCTCGGCCTGCGCGGCCCTCCTGGGCGCAGGTACGGCAGGGATCGTACGGCGGTTGCGGGGACGGCCTGCGGTGCGCCTCCCGGCAGTCCCGGCGCCCGCCGTGCCGGTACGCCGGCGCCCGGTCCTCCTGAAGGCGGGTACGGCGCTCACGCTCGGCGTGCCCGCTGTGCTGCTGACCGTCGTGGCGAGCACTCAGGTCGCCGTCACCTCCGCCGCGTCCCCGTTCTCGCCGAAGGCGGCAGCCCGGGGAACGAAGGGACCGGACGGCAGCCCGCCGCCGACGCAGACACGCACGATGCGTACGTGGCAGACCTGGTCCTGGCTGAACAACGGCGGGAACCTGCACACCCAGCGCATCAACGCCGCCCAACTGGCGCTGAACGCCGAGCTGCTGAAGGCCGCCGCCCGCAAGCGGGACACGAACGGGCAGGTCCCGGTGGACGAGAAGACGTTCCACCGCGTCTGCGGCGCCTTGGGCAAGCGGGTCGAAGAGGCCCAGGACTACTTCCCGGTCCCCAGCCCCGACCTGCAGAAGTCCTGGTCGGACGCGCTGAGCCGGCTGCATCACGGCACCGGGCGCTGCCAGGAGGCGATGATCCCGCCCAAGGGCGGACCGCGCAGGACGGATGCGGAACGCTCACAGCAGTTCTCCGCGTCTCTCAAGGAGTTGGCCGCCGGACTGCGCAGCTTCGTCGCCGCGCGCCAGGACATCCAGAAGGCGGCCACCTCGAAGACCAAGTAGGGCCGGGGCCGGCCGTCCGCTGCGTACGGCCGGGCGCGGCCGGGACGCCTTACGGTCTCGACCGGTCCGGCACGGACCGGGTCACGGAAACAGGAGCAGGAGCAGGAATGAAGCTTTTCTGGCTTTTCGGGTGGATACGGCACGCCGAAGCGTTCGGGTACAGCCATGGCGCCCTCCCCGGCACCATCGGGACGATCGCCCTCCTCCTCACGGCCGTCGTCGTCGGCTGCGCCCTCCACCGCGTCGACCGCATCCGCCGCCTCCGCTACGCGGCACCTGCCGCGGCGGTCGCCGTCTTCGGCGCCGGAGTCGCCTGGCTCGCGACCAGTTGAGGCACGGTTCTTCGACCTCCAAGGGCCAGGGCCGCGCCCGGGCCCAGTGGCCCGGTCAGGCGGTCCGGGCGAAGCGCTCTTCGAGGGCGGCCAGGCCGGTGGCGTAGACGGTGTCGCCGAAGTGCCGCTCGATCTCGGGAACGAGTGCGTCGGCGGCCCCGTAGGTCGCGGTCCACCGGATCTCGGCTCCCGCGTGGTGCGGGTGCACGGACAGCGTGGCGACGTAGTCGGAGACGGGGACGGCGGATTCATGGATGGTGTACCGGAGCATCCGGCGCGCGTCGTCCTTCTCCAGGAGCCGTTCCCGGATGACCACCCGGCCGTCGACGGAGAACGCCTGCACCGCCCCGGGCGTCTCGGGATCGGCGCCGTCCTCGAAGACCGACGGCGGCAGCAGGGGGTGCCAGTCGGCGAGGCCGCCGAACCTGCCGATGAGCCGCCAGACGGCATCGGGGCCGGCGGTGACGACGGTGGTGCGGGTGAGCGTGTGCACGGGCGGACCCTTGATGGCGGGGGACTCCGATGCCTGCGATGACTGCGGGTGCCCCTGACCGGCCGTTGCCTCCGGCCGTTGCTCTCGGCCGCCGCTCACCACGTGCCGTCGCCGCGCACTACGGCGTCGGCGCCGCCGTCGATGAAGACGACCTGGCCGGTGACCAGTTCGTTCTCGGGAGCGGTGAGCCAGGCCAGGAGGGGGGCGATCTGTCCCGGCTGGGCGTGGCCGTGCAGGGGCATGGGGACGGTCGCGTCGACGATCGTGCGCATGTCGGCAGCGGCCAGCAGGGGTTCGGTCATCGGGGTGACGACGGTTCCGGGGGCGATGGCGTTGAGGGGGATGCCGGCGCCCGCCCAGTCGGCCGTTACGGCGGTGCGGCGTATCCACCGGGCGAGGGCGGCCTTGGTCGAGCCGTAGATCGCATGGCCCTCGCCCCGGTCGACCGCCGCCTGGGCGGCGGCCAGCGCCGCTTCCTCGTCACCGGCGAGCGCCGCGTCGGCGATGGCCGGGTCGTGAGGGTGGACGGCGGCGACCGAGGCGATGGCGACGGCGCGCGGGGCGGTACCGGCGGCCAGCAGGGGACGCAGTCCTTCCAACGTGGCGACCGCGCCGAAGTAGTTGACGCTGACGGCGCGCGGCGCGAACCCGGCGAGACCGGCGCCCGCGATCACGGCGTCGAGCCGCCCACCGCTCAACTCAGCCGCCCGCCGGACCAGATGGGCCCGGCCCTCGGGGGTGGCGAGGTCCGCGACGATGTCGGCGTCCTGGAGGTCGGCGCCGATGACCGTGTGCCCCTGCGCCGTGAGCCGGGCGGCGGTGGCCTTGCCGATGCCGGAGGCGGCTCCGGTGATGAGGTAGGTGCGGGGCATGGCCGGCTCCTTCGCTGCGCTGATCCGGGCTGATCGGTGGTCGGTCGGGGCGTCGGTCGATCGGTGACCGGTGATCAGGGTACGCCTTTTTTGGCATGCCGTGCCATAAATTCTCTGGGAGAATGCGGAACCGAGGTGAAGCACGGCGAGGAGCACACCATGGCGGCAGCACGGGGCCGTCCGTCCCTGACGGACCAACGGCGCCTTCAGACGCAGCTGGAGATCGCGGAGGCCGCGGCGACCCTGTTCGCCGACCGCGGTTACGACACGACGACGGTCGAGGACATCGCCTCGGCCGCGGGCATCTCCCTGCGCACCTTCTACCGCTACTGCCCGGCGAAGGAGGACGCCCTCACCCCGCTCTTCGCCTCCAGCGTCGGCCACCTCGTGGACGTCCTCGCGGAGCATCCCGCCGAAGAACCGCTCAGCACGGCCCTCGACGCGTCCTTCGGGACGGCGACGGCCGAACGGCGCCTGGCGGACGCCGCCCGGGCCCGCCGGCTGGTCCGGGTCCTGGGGACCGTCCCCGTCCTCAAGATGCGCTGGCTCGCCGCGGGGCGGGAGATGCAGGAACGGCTCGCGCCCGCACTGGCGTCCCGCGCGGGCGCCCCCGTCGGCAGTCTCGAAGTGCGCCTGCTGACCACCGCGGTACTGGATGCGTTCACCGTCACCATGGAGCACTGGGCGTGGCAGGACGAGCCCGGGGAACTCGTCGACCTGATGCGGCGCGCACTGTCCTTCCTGCGGCTCGACGAACTCCGGGCGCAGCCGGAACCGTCCACCGACAGGTAATCAACCTCCCGGAATCCGGAGCAGGTTGTCCCCTGGATCCGGATTCCGGGCACGTTGCCCCCTGGACCGGGATCCGGGGCACGTGGCACCCCTAGATCCGGGGCACGTTCCGCAAGTTGGAGCGGGCCATCTGCAGCATCCGGCCGACGCCGCCGTCGAGCACGATCTTGCCGGCCGACAGCGCGAAGCCGGACACCATCTCCGCGCTGATCTTCGGCGGGATCGACAGGGCGTTGGGATCGGTGACGACATCGACCAGCGCCGGCCCCTTGTGCTTGAAGGCCTCGCGCAGGGCGCCGCGCAGGTGCTTGGGCTTCTCCACCCTGATGCCGTGGGCCCCGGCCGCGCGGGCGATGGCCGCGAAGTCCGGGTTCTTGTTGCCGGTGCCGTACGACGGCAGGCCGGAGACCAGCATCTCCAGCTCCACCATGCCCAGCGAGGAGTTGTTGAACAGCACCACCTTCACCGGCAGGTCGTACTGGACCAGGGTGAGGAAGTCGCCCATCAGCATGGAGAACCCGCCGTCGCCCGACATCGAGACGACCTGGCGTCCGCGGTCGATGAACTGGGCGCCGATCGCCTGCGGAAGCGCGTTGGCCATCGAGCCGTGGCTGAATGAACCGATCACCCGGCGGCGGCCGTTGGGCGTGAGATAGCGGGCCGCCCAGACGTTGCACATGCCGGTGTCGACCGTGAAGACCGCGTCGTCGTCGGCCTCCTCGTCCAGGACCGAGGCCACGTACTCGGGGTGGATCGGCAGGTGCTTCTCGACCTTCCGGGTGTAGGCCCTGACCACGCCCTCCAGGGCGTCGGCGTGCTTCTTCAGCATCCGGTCCAGGAACCTGCGGTCCGTCTTCGGATTCACCTTGGGCATCACACCGCGCAGCGTCTCGCGGACATCGCCCCAGACGGCCAGGTCGAGTTTGGAGCGGCGGCCGAGGTGTTCGGGCCGGACGTCGACCTGCACGATGGTGACGTCGTCGGGCAGGAACGCCTCGTACGGGAAGTCCGTGCCGAGCAGGATCAGCAGGTCGCACTCGTGGGTGGCCTCGTACGCCGCGCCGTACCCCAGCAGTCCGCTCATGCCGACGTCGTAGGGGTTGTCGTACTGGATCCATTCCTTGCCGCGCAGTGCGTGGCCGACCGGGGACTTCACCCGCTCGGCGAACTCCATGACCTCGGCGTGCGCACCCGCGGTGCCGCTGCCGCAGAACAGCGTGACCTTGTCGGCCTCGTTGATCATCCGGGCCAGCGTGTCGATCTCGGCGTCCCCGGGGCGGACCGACGGGCGCGTGGTGACCAGGGCGTGTTCGATGGTGCGCTCGGGGGCCTGCTCGGCGGCGATGTCGCCGGGGAGGGAGACGACCGAGACCCCGCGCTGGCCGATGGCGTGCTGGATCGCGGTCTGCAGCACCCGCGGCATCTGCTTGGTGCTGGAGATCAGTTCGCTGTAGTGGCTGCACTCGACGAACAGCCGGTCGGGGTGGGTCTCCTGGAAGTAGTTGGTGCCGATCTCGCTGGACGGGATGTGGGAGGCCAGGGCGAGGACCGGGGCCATGGAACGGTGGGCGTCGTAGAGGCCGTTGATGAGGTGCAGGTTGCCGGGACCGCAGGAGCCGGCGCAGGCCGCGAGCGAGCCGGTGAGCTGTGCCTCCGCCCCGGCGGCGAACGCGGCGACCTCTTCGTGGCGGACCTGGATCCAGTCGATCGCGGAGTTGCGGCGGATGGCGTCCACCACCGGGTTGAGGCTGTCGCCGACGACCCCGTAGAGCCGGCGCACCCCCGCCCGCACGAGGATGTCCACGAACTGCTCGGCCACGGTCTGCTTCGCCATGTCGCTGTCGCTCCTTCGACGGGTGGGGGCTGCCCGCTGAGGCGGAGGGGGCTGCTCTCCCATGAACCCATGCGGTGCCGCGGCGCGCCTCCGCTGTGCGTCCCCTCCCCCTCCGCGCTCCGGCTCCCCGTGTGCCCGGCGCTACGACTCCCACACCCCGACGGCCGTACGGTCCATCGCGTGGCCCTCGGCCCGTAGTTGCGAGGCGGCGAGGAAGTCCACCAGGCCCGGCGGCTCGGCGGTGGACCACCGGTCGGCCAGCCGGGCGGCGAGGGCGGGCCCGTCCCGCAGCGGCTCGGCGAGGCCGGCGCTGCACAGCAGCAGCGTGTCCCCCGGACGGGCGAACGCCGTGCGGAAGAGGAACGGCTCGGACCGCTCCGGGCCCTCGGCCGACGGGTACGGGTCGTGCGCCGGCTCCTGGGCGGGACGGGGCAGTCCGGTGCCGCCGCCCGCCGTTCTGCCGGCGGTGTGGTCCGTCACGGCGGGCTCCAGGTCCTGCCAGGCCCCGTCGCGCAGCAGGAAGAGGCCGCCCGCGCCGACACCGAAGAACACCCGGGTACGGCAGTCCGGGTCGGCGGGTACCAGCAGACAGCGCAACGCGGCCGGCTGCCACCCCGCGGGTGCGTCCCGGGGCCGCTCCGCGGGGGCGTCCCGCTCCGGCGCCCGGCCGCGCAGTTTGCCGTAGCTGCGGTCGGTGAGCCGCTGCAGCCCGGATTTGAGGGCGTCGCGACGCTCCGCCTTGATGTCCTCCGCCAGTCGGGTGTAGCTGCGGCCGATCGCGCCACCGATCCAGGTGCAGGCGTCCCGGGCGTCCCTCGCGGCACGGTGGGCGCCCCCGGCGGACGGCCGGCCGGTGGCGACGGCCACCAGGATCAGCGCGTGCCGGCCGGCCCCGAAGCGGGTGGTGAGCAGCGCGTCCCGGCGCACCTCACCACGAACGCGGGCGGCGTCACCGCGCTGCGAGGCGGCCCGCAGGGTCAGCGCGCCGTAGCAAGAGCCGTCGAGGGTGGTGTCGGGCACCGGGTCGTCCAGCACCGCGGGGTCGGCTTCGGGCAGTTCTCCCGGCTCGGCGGGCTGGGCCGACCCGGCCGGCTTGACGGGCTCGGCTCCGGGGGAGGGCGAGTGGGCAGGTGCGGGGGTGGCGGCGGTGGGTGGAGGGGTGTCGTGGGGGTCGGGCGGGGTCGAGCGTCGGTTGACGGGTGGGAGATCGGCGGCCCGGCGGTCGGGGGACGGGGCGGGGGTCGAGGGGTGGTCCGGGGACGGGCGGTCGGCGGCTCGTCGGTTCGGGGCCGAGGGGCGGGCGGCGGACGGGCCGGGGGCGGAAGGGCGGTCGGTCGACGAGCGGTCAGCGGACGGGCGGTCAGCGGACACGCCGGGGGCCGAGGGGCGGGCGGCCGACGGGCCGCGGGGCGGCGGGCTGTCGGGGGCTCGTCGATCTGAGGACGGACCGTCGGCGGCTCGTCGGTTCGGGGCCGACGGGCCGTCGGCGGACGGGCCGGGGGCCGACGGGCGGTCCCGAGACGGGCGACCGGTGGAGGTCCCGCGCGTCCCGGGGCCGGTCGACCGGAGCGGGATCGGTGGGGACGGCTCGGGCGGGGAGGGGGCGGTCCTGCCCGGTGGTTTTCGCGGCGGCGGCTCGGCCGCACCGGAACTCGGAGGCGGGGTCGGGGTCGGGGTCGGGGTCGGGGGCTTCTGCCGCGTCGTACCGCCCCTCCGCGGCGCTCCCAGCGCCCGCAGCGCCGACGCGACCCGTTCGTCGAGGGTGTCCACGGCGTCGGACGGCCCGGCATCGCCCACCGTGCCGGGTGCCGGGGCGCCCTCTCCCGCGCCCTCGCCGCCGTACAACTGCCGCCACCAGTCGTCCTCGTGGCTCCGCGCGGCTCCCTGCTGATTCATGGGCCGTATTGTCCCTGCGCGACCACGGCCGAAACAGGGCGCGAAAGAGCGTCCACCGGGCGGCCGGCCTCCTACGGGTGACCGGCCGCAGGACTTCAGCGGACGGCGCAGGTCATGGGTGGCCCGGTGGAGCGGAGGACCGGGGACGTCGGCCGGTCCGGCCTTCGGCGTCGTCGGTTTGACGGGGTGAAACGGGAGGGGCGGGGCTGACGACGGCCCATCCGGCGGGAATGTGGCCCGGCCGGATGGGCATGTGGTCCGGCCGGCGGGCATCCCCTCCTCGGCGGGCGAGCACCCCTCTGACCCGGCCGACGCCCGTGGCCCGGCCGATGCCCCTGGCCCTGTTTACGGCCCTGGCCCGATCGACGTCCCCGGCCCAAGCGGCACCCCGGCCCCGGCCACTGCCCCCGCTCCGGCCGGCCGGCAAGCGCTTCCGGGCCGCTTCCGGCACGCTGGGCCCATGAGAGTGTGCAGCCTACGAGCCGTCACGGCGTCTGTGCCCGCCGGGTGTGAGGCCGGAAGGTGAACGCGTGCGGCGAGCGGGCCGGCGGACGGTGCGTGCCTCGCGCGGGCAGGCCGGCCGGGCGTGACAGGGCCTCCGCATGAGCGTGTGGCAGTTGGTCGCGGTCGGTCTGGTGATGCTGCTGGGGCTGCTCGGGGTGCTCGTACCGGGCATCCCCGGCCCGCTGATCGTCTGGGCGGCCGTCCTGTGGTGGACGCTGTCCGAGAAGTCCTCCCTCGCCTGGGTGGTGCTCATGGGCGCGACCGCCGTACTGCTCCTCAACCAGACGCTGAAGTGGCTGCTGCCGGTCCGCAACCTGCGGGCCGCGGGCGCGCCGTACCGGGCGCTGTTCCTGGCGGGCGTGGCCGGCATCGTGGGGTTCTTCGTGATCCCGGTCATCGGCGGACCGCTGTGCGCCGTCGGGGGCCTCTACCTGCTGGAACGCGTCCGGCTCGGCAGCCACGGCGACGCCTGGGCCTCGACCCGTACCGCCATGCGCGCCATCGGCCTGAGCGTCCTGATCGAGCTGTTCGCCTGTCTCCTGGTCGCCGGCACCTGGGCGGGAGCGGTGGCGGCAGGCTGAGACCTCACCCGGCCCGGCCCCGGCACCGCCTCCCCCCCATCAGCATCTCTCCCCCGCCGTCCGCAGCCCGTGGTGCCACAGATGGTGCGGGCCCATGCGCCCCACAGTGCCGCCACGCGCCAGTCGGGCCCACCGGCTCGAAGGTGGAAGCCGGCGAGGCAGCCGGCAGAGGTCTTGTCGTAGCGAGTGGTGATGCCTCTCCTTGCTGCCCTTCTTCTTACGGTTGACAGCTTTGTCCATACGGCTCCCACTCGGCTGGTCGAGTGGGAAACTCAGCGGACGTGACGACCTGAGGAGTTCAAGGCATGGCAACAGGTGCGCTTGACGGGCCGGTTCCGGCAGCAGCCGTACGCGGGCAGCGAGTCCTCGACCTCCTGGACAAGGCAATCGACATCCAGAGCCCGCTGGTGCGCAAGAACATCGCCCGGGCCCGCCAGCGGAACCCAGAGGCGACACCGGCACAGGTGATCCGCAATCTGGAGCGGATGTACGTCAGCGCCTTGACCGGGACGGGTGCTGCAGTTGGAGGAACTGCGGCCGCGCCCGGCGTCGGCACGGGAGTCGCACTGGCACTGTCGGCAGGCGAGACTCTCTCATCTCTTGAGCTGAGCGCCCTCTACGCGCTCTCGATCGCCGAAGTCCACGGGGTCCCCCTCGACGAGATCGAGCGCCGCCGAACGATCGTGATGGGAATCATGCTCGGCGGGACCGGCTCCACCACCATCACCAAGGTCGCCGAGCGTACGGGGCAACACTGGGGACGTCAGGTTGTCGCCAAGGTGCCTGTCGAGACGTTGCGTCAGATCAACAAGATCTTGGGGAGGAACTTCGTCACGAAGTACGGGACCAAGCAGGGAATCATCGTTCTCGGTCGAGTGGCACCGTTCGGTATCGGCGCCGTGATCGGTGGTGGCGCCAACGCTGCCATCGCCACCCTGGCTGTGCGGGCCGGTCGTCGCGCATTCGGCCCACCCCCGACGTCGTGGCCATGCCTGACGCGCAGCACACCGCCCACGCCCGAGAACCCGCATGGTTGACCGTCGGTGCAGCTGAAGGGTGTCGAGTGCCCCGCCTCCACCACCGGAGTCGGCTACGGCACCTGCACCGCGCCGGCGGGGGTGCGCAGTGGCCGGTGGGTGACCGTGGCCGCGCCCCTCGCACTGGTCACCCACCACCGACCACCCCGTCCAGGCGTCAGTCCTACTGACGCCGCTGGCCGAGGATGCGGAACTCGTTGCCTTCGGGGTCTGCCAGGACGACCCACGCTTGTTCGCCCTGGCCGACGTCCACGCGCCGTGCGCCGTGCGCCTCCAGGCGGACCACCTCGGCGGCTTGGTCGTCGGGGCCTGGAGTCGAGGTGCGGTCGGCTCTTGGCCTTCTTGCTTTCCTCGAGCCGGACGAAGTCCATACCCGGAAGGCGGTCCGGCGCCGGGCGGATCTCGAACTCCTCCTCGGACGGAATTGGGCCCCGCCCCAGCTCCGGGACCCGGCGTCGGCCCCAGCCCCCCCGCCCCGGTCGGCCCCGGAGCACGTGCGGCGCCGGCCCCGGCCCCGGGTACAGGCCCCGGGGCCCCGGGCCGCTACCTCACCTCTGCGGCCCCCGCTTCCGTTCCATCATGTGGCGGCCCAGCGCCTGCTTCTGCTTCCAGTCCCGGCGGATCTCGGCGCGCAGCCGGGCGTCCGTCTTGGCCACGATGCGCTGGTTCTCCCGCAGCAGCTTGCGGTAGCTCTCCAGGCGCCGCAGGGGCAACTCGCCGTTTTCGACGGCCTCTTGGACCGCACAGCCCGGTTCGGCCTCGTGTGCGCAGTCGTGGAAGCGGCACTCCTCGGCCAGCGACTCGACATCCGAGAACGTCCGGGACAGGCCGGTCCCCGCGTCCCACATGCCGACGCCGCGCAGCCCCGGCGTGTCGATCAGCACCCCGCCGCCGGGGAGCGCCCGCAGGTCGCGGGTGGTCGTGGTGTGCCGGCCCTTGCCGTCACGGTCGCGGATGGCCTGCACCCGCTGCAGTTCCTCACCGAGCAGGGCGTTGGCCAGCGTGGACTTGCCCGCGCCGGACTGCCCCAGCAGGACGGAGGTGCCGCCCGCGAGCACGGCGGTGACCACCTCCACCCCCTCGCCGGTCATCGAACTGACCGCCAGCACCTGCACCCCTGGGGCCGCGGTCTCCGCGTCCGCGACGAGATGCGCCAGAGTGTCCGGCCCCCCGGCCAGATCGGCTTTCGTCAGCACCACCAGCGGTTGTGCCCCGCTTTCCCAGGCCAGCGAGACGAACCGCTCGATCCGCCCGAGGTCCAGCGCATCGGCCAGCGACACCGCGATCACCGCGTGGTCGACGTTCGCCGCGAGGATCTGTCCCTCGGAGCGCTTGGAGGAGGCGGACCGCAAGAACGCCGTGCGCCGCGGCAGCAACGCCCGTACCACGCCGTCGAGATGGCTGCCGGTCAGCCCGTTCTCCAGGTCGATCACGGCCCAGTCGCCGGTGCACGGCACCCGCATCGGGTCGCTCGTGGCGACCAGCGCGGTGTCCGCCAGTACGGTCCGGACGCCGGCGCCCTCGCCCGTGCCCTCGGCGACGACGGCATCCACCCGTCCGCGGTCCACGCGGACGATACGGCCGGGCACCGTCCCGCGCCCGGCATGGGGGGTGAAACTTTCCGCGAACCCGTCGTCCCAGCCGTAGGCGGCCAGCGGGTGCGCAGCAGAGAAATCGAGGTCCAACAACGGGATGACCCTTCAGGAAGGAGCAGCCCCGGCCGCCCGCGCAAGGCGCGGGAAGAAGAAAGATGATGTCGAGTCAGCCGGAGACCACGGGAGAGAGGTTGATGGTCTTCTGGACGCGGGCAGCGCCCTGCGCAGCGACAGTCATCGGTCCTCACCTCCCGGTATTTCTCGACAGCCGACGACGGTGACCTCGGGTCCCGTCCGGAACACTGCCGACCTTAGGCCGTCCCGGAGCGGCAGTGCCACTCCTTTTTCCGCCCCCCTTTTTCCGCTCCCCTTCTTCCGCTCCCCTCTGCCCGTTGCCTTCGCCCGCTCCCTTGTCCCCCTCCCCTCGCCCGCTCCCTTGTTCCGCGCCTTTGCTACGCCGCCGTTCGCCCCGCCGCCGCGTCCATGTGCCCCGTCGGGTGCAGCGCGGCGTACTCCAGGGGCGCCGACGGGTCGATCGAGACGTCCAGCGGGGCCGGAGCGGTGCCCGCACGGACCAGGAGGTCCCCGATGGCGGCGATCATCGCCCCGTTGTCGGTGCACAGCCGCAGCGGCGGTACCCGCAGGGTGATCCCCGCGGCGGCGCACCGCTCCTCCGCCAGGCTCCGGACCCGGGAGTTGGCGGCGACCCCGCCGACCACGACGAGGGTGCCGACACCGTGGTCGGTGCAGGCGGCGACCGCCTTGCGGGTCAGGACGTCGGCGACCGCCTCCTGCAGTGCGGCCGCGCCGTCCGCCACCGGCAGCTCCCGGCCGCGGTGCCGCTCCGCCCAGCGCGCGGCGGCGGTCTTCAGGCCCGAGAACGAGAAGCCGTAGGGGTCGTCGTGCGGCCCGGTCAGCGGGCGGGGAAAGCGGACGGCGCGCGCGTCGCCCCCGCGTGCCGTCCGGTCGATGGCCGGTCCCCCGGGATACGGCAGCCCGAAGACCCGGGCGGCCTTGTCGAAGCATTCTCCCGCCGCGTCGTCGAGGGTGTCGCCGAGGTGCACGATGCGGTCCCGGGCCAGGTCGCGGACGAGCAGCAGCGACGTGTGGCCGCCGGAGACGATCAGCACCACGCAGGGGTCGGGCAGCGGGCCGTGCGCCAGGGTGTCGGCGGCGACATGGCCGGCCAGGTGGTGCACGCCGTACAGCGGCACGTCCAGCGCGTACGCCAGGCTCTTCGCACCGGCCAGCCCGACCTGGAGCGCACCGGAGAGCCCCGGCCCGGTGGTCACCGCGACCGCGCCGATGTCGGACATCCGCAGCCCGGCCTCCGCGAGCGCCCGGTGCACCACCGGCGTGAACGAGTGGAGATGGGCGCGGGCCGCGACCTCCGGCACCACTCCCCCGAACCGGGCGTGCTCGTCCATGCTCGACGCCACGGCATGCCCCAGCAGCCGGCCGTCCCGGACCAGGCCGGCGCCCGTCTCGTCACAGGACGACTCGATGCCCAGCACGACGGGTGTCCCACGCATGCCGTTCTCCTCTCGCATCCGGCGGCCAGCTTTCTGCGCCGGCTTCGTAACTGCGAAGGATATGCAATAAGCGCGGGCTGCCGTCCCGCGACCGCCTCATGCCCCCGTGGCGCCGTCGATGGTCTCCCTGAGCAGGTCCGCATGGCCGTTGTGGCGTGCGTACTCCTCGATCATGTGGACCAGGATCCAGCGCAGCGAGACGCCCTGGCCGCCGGCGTGACCGGCTTCCTCCTCCGAGAGCTTGCCGGTGGTGTCGAGCGCGGCGCCGGCGGTCAGTTCACGGCTGCGGGCGACTTCGGCCTGCCAGCGGGCCAGGGCCTCGTCCATTCCGCGGTCCGGGGCGAGCGTGAAACCGTCCGCGTTGTCCGCCTCGTGGACCGGCGGGACGTCCTGGCCTGCGAAGACCCGCTGGAACCAGTTGCGTTCGACCTCCGCCAGGTGCTGGACCAGGCCCAGCAGCGTCATGGCCGACGGCGCCACCGGGGCGAGGCGCGCCTGACGGTCGTCCAGGCCCGCGCACTTCAGCGCGAGCGTGGCGCGGTGGAAGTCCAACCAGCCTTCCAGCGTGGCGCGTTCATCGGCCTGCAGGGGCGGAATCGGCCGCCCGTCCGGTGTGGCATCCATGGGCTCAGCCTTTCACGGGCGGGGGCCGGGGGCCGAGGGCCAGGGGCCGGTCCCTGAGCCGGTCCCGGCGGCCCTGGGGGATGGTGCGGCGAAGGCGGGAAGCGCGGCCGGGAGTCCCGTTCGGCGGCCGGCAGCCCCCTCCGTACGGACCCGTCGGAACGAGGAGAGCGGTACGAAGAAGGCGGCCGGGTGCCGCCCCGGAGCGGGCACGTCGGCGGGGCGCGGGACCCGCTCGGCCGTCCGCCCCGCGGCGGAGCACAATGCTAGACATGGGGCATGACGGAATTTTTCGGGCGAGAGGGTGACGATTCCGCGTCATCACACTCCCCGGGACGACGCCTCCGCTCGCTGCTGCAGGTGCCCAGCGTCGCGGGCCAGGTGTTCGTGCTGCAGCTCGCCCTCGCGGTGCTGCTGGTCGTCGCCGCCGTCGTGGCGCTCGTCCTCCAGGCGGAGGGCGCGAGCATGCAGGAGGCCCGTCAGCGTTCCCTCGTCGGGGCCGCCGCCTTCGCCCATGCGCCCGGCACCCTCGCCGCCATGAAGTCCCGCGACCCCACCGCGCTGCTGCAGCCCGGGGCGGAGGCGGCGCGCAAGGCCGCCGGTGTCGACTACCTCGTCGCGTTCAGCCCCACGGGCATCCGCTGGACGCACCCCGACCCCCGGCTGATCGGCAAGCATGTCGTCGGCGCCGGCACCTCTCCGCCGTCGCTCCACGGCAAGCCGCGCACCGCCACCTTCACCTCGTCCGTCGGTCCCGCGGTGAACACGACGGTTCCGGTCGCCGGCCCGGACGGCTCGACCGCCGGGTACGTGGCCGCCGGGATCCGCGTCCAGCGGGCGGGCGAGCGGGTGGTGCGGCAGTTGCCGCTGGTGCTCGGCGCCGCCGCCGGCGGGCTGCTGGTGGTCGCCGGCGGGGCTGCGTGGGTGAGCCGCCGGCTGCGGCGGCAGACGCACGGGCTGCAGCCGGCCGAGCTGCGGCGGATGTACGAGCACCACGACGCGGTGCTGCACGCCGTACGGGAGGGCGTGCTGATCATCAGCGGCGGGCGGCTGCTGCTCGCCAACGACGAGGCCCGGCGGCTGCTCGCGCTGCCCACCGACGCGGAGCGGCGCCCGCTCGCCGATCTGGGGCTGGAACCCCGGCTGGGCGCGCTGCTGGCCTCCGGCCGGGAGGCGACCGACGAGGTGCTGCCGGCGGGCGACCGGCTGATCGCGGTGAACGTCCGGCCGACGGCGCCGCACGGCGGGCCCGCCGGGACGGTGGTGACGCTGCGGGACACCACCGAGCTGCGGACGCTGGCCGGCCGGGCGGGCGTGGCCCAGGAGCGGCTGAAGCTGATCTATGACGCGGGGCTGCGGATCGGCACGACGCTGGAGGTGGGACGGACCGCCGAGGAGCTGGCCGATGTCGCGGTCCCCCGGTTCGCCGATGTGGCCACCGTCGAGCTGCTGGAGCCGGTGCTGCGGGGTGACGAACCGGCGGCCGGGCCGGGCACCGGCCTGCGGCGGCTGGCGGTCAGCGGGGTCCCCGAGGCCTCCGCGATCTACCGGGTGGGCGAGGTCCTCAGGTTCGCGACCGGCACGCCGATGGCCACGGCCCTGACGAGCGGCCGCCCGGTCCTGGTGGACGATCTGCCCCGGTCGGACGAGTGGCGCCGGCCGGACCCGGAGCACACCCAGCGGGTGCTGGACGCCGGTATCCGGTCGCTGATCGCCGTACCGCTGCAGGCCCGCGGCGTGGTGCTGGGGCTGGCCAACTTCTGGCGGACCGGGGCCGCCGGCGGGTTCGAGGAGGAGGATCTGGCCTTCGCCGAGGAGCTGGCCGCGCGCGCCGCGGTCGCGATCGACAACGCCCGCCGCTACACCCGCGAGCACACCACGGCCGTCACCCTGCAGCGCAGCCTGCTCCCGCAGACCCTGCCCGAGCAGTCCGCCCTGGAGGCGGCGCACCGCTACCTTCCCGCCCGCGCCGGGGTCGGCGGCGACTGGTTCGATGTCATCCCGCTGCCCGGCGCCCGGGTCGCGCTGGTGGTCGGCGACGTCGTCGGACACGGGCTGCACGCCGCCGCCACCATGGGCCGGCTGCGCACCGCGGTCCACAACTTCTCCGCCCTCGACCTGCCGCCCGACGAACTGCTCAACCATCTGGACGAACTCGTCACCCATATCGACACGGACGAGGCGGGGACGGCGGACTCCGGCACCGGCGCGGACGGCGGGGACGAGGGGACCTGGCCGGGCGGCGCGGACAGCGCCGCCGAGGGCGCGCCGACGCGCCCCGGGCGCACCGGCATCACCGGCGCGACCTGCCTGTACGCCATCTACGACCCGGTCGGCGGCCGGACCACCCTGGCCCGGGCGGGCCACCCGGGGCCGGCCGTGATCGCCCCCGACGGCACCGTCTCGTTCCCCGAGGTCCCCGTCTCCCCGCCGCTGGGCCTGGGCGGCAGGGAGCCGGTGGAGACCACGGAACTCACCCTGGGCGAAGGCTCCCGGCTGGTGCTGTACACGGACGGGCTGATCGAGGGCCACGACCGCGACATCGGCCGGGGCCTGGAGCTGCTGCGGACGGCTCTGGCCGGCGCGGCGGACCGCGCCCCGGAGCAGATCTGCACAGCGGTGCTCGACACGATGCTGCCCGAACACCCCAGTGACGACATCGCCCTGCTGGTGGCCCGCACCCGGCTGCTGGAACCCGGCCGGGTCGCCGAATGGGACGTGCCCTCCGACCCCGCGGCCGTCGCCCGCATCCGGTCGGCCTGTCTGCGCACGCTGGAGTCGTGGGGGCTGGCGGCGCTGTCCTTCACCACCGAGCTGATCCTCAGCGAGCTGATCACCAACGCCATCCGCTACGGGGCCCAGCCGATCCGGGTGCGGCTGCTGCACGACCGCGCCCTGATCTGCGAGGTCTCCGACGGCACCAGCGCCTCCCCGCACCTGCGCCGGGCGGCCACCACGGACGAGGGCGGCCGCGGCCTCTTCCTCGTCGCCCAGTTCGCCCAGCGCTGGGGCACCCGTTACACGCCCAACGGCAAGGTCATCTGGACCGAGCAGACCCTCGACGGCGGCCGGCCGGAACCCGGGCCGGACTCGGTCGACGACATCCTCGACCAGTGGGACGACGTTCCTGCGCTGTGAGGACGTTCCTGCGACGACGTTGCTGTGCCCCGCCTCCCCTCGCGACTGCCGTCGGATGCACCCCCGTTGCCCCCTGGCTAAGCTCGGTGAAGGGGCCGAAGATCTGATGATGGAGGCTCCCCGTGGTGCAGCTGCCCGAAGCGCGTGACCTGGCCCCTCGTCTGGCCACCGGTGCGTTCCTGCTGAATTCCGGGCTGACGAAGTTGCGGGCCGACGAGGCCACCGCACAGGCGGTGCACGGCATGGCCTGCGTCGCGTACCCGTTCCTCGACCGGATGCCCGCCGAGCGGTTCACCCGGCTGCTGGCGTGCTCGGAACTCGCCCTCGGCGGCGCCCTGCTGGTGCCGTTCGTACCGACCCGGCTGGCCGGGCTGGGCCTGACCGGCTTCTCCGGCGGGCTGTTCGGCCTGTATCTGCGCCTCCCCGGCATGCGGCAGGAGGGCAGTCTGCGGCCGACCCAGGACGGGATCCCCCTGGCCAAGGACAGCTGGCTGCTGGGCATCGGGCTCGGGTTCCTGGGCGCGGCCGGGCGGCGGAAGCGGGCCGCGGCCGCCCGGTACCGGCACGCCTGCCGGCGCTACCACGGGCACCATCACCGGGGCCGCTGCCGGTGCTGAGCGCGGCGACGGCAAGGGAGCCGGCCGAGCGGAGGCCGGGCCCGGTCAGCGGCGGCCCGTGTGCCGCCGCAGCGCCCGTACGGCGGCGGCGCAGCCCGCTGCCGTGACGCCGGCGAGGAGGAGGACCAGCAGGCCGGTCCGGTCCTGCGGCCGGAAGGCCAGATCGGAGCGCTGGTTGAGCACAAAGCCGTCGTAGAACATCCAGGACACCAGGGCCACGACCGGCGCCAGCACCGGCCGTGCCAGCAGGGACACGGCGGCCGTCAGCAGGGCGAAGACCGCGAGCGCCGCCGTGGCGTGCGCCGCCGTGCCGGTCAGCAGCAGGGCGGTCACCAGCAGCGCCGCTCCCAGGGCGCCGAGCGGCAGCGCGAGGTCACGGGCCAGGGCGCCCGGGCCGGGCCGCGTCCGGCGGACCGGCCGCGTACGGGGCACGGCCACCCGCGGGAGGCGCGGGGTGCGGGGGATGCCGGAGGCGTGGGGGACGTACGTGCGGCGTGCGGGCGCCGGGCGGTGAAGGGCGGCCACGAAGAACACCTCCTGCTGCGGCCCCGCGGCGGACCGGACGGTCCGGTGGACCCGCGAAGGACCCTTGCCGCCAGACTGCGCGCCCCGGACCGGTGCGGGAGCGCTCGGGTGCGGTCCTTGACGCCGTGCCTACGAGCAGCGGGCGCTTTCTGACGCGGCCTTGACGGCGGGGCGCACCCGCCGATGTCGCCCGGCGCGGGGTGGGACACAGCGCCGCTGACGTGGTGATGCATACTCGCTCCTCGTTGCCCCAACGACGACCGATGATCGGCAGGCCCTCCCCGCATGACCACTGTCCAGGCGGACCCCACGCCGTCCCCCACCACCGCCTCCAAGAGGTGGCGTGCCTGGCTCCTGGACGGACTGAGCAGCCAGGCCGCCCGCCACCCCGGGCCGCACGGCACCCCGCCGGCCGAGCACAAGGGCCACTCCTGGTGGCGCGTCATGTGCCTCACGGGCGTCGACTACTTCTCCACGCTGGGCTACCAGCCGGGCATCGCCGCGCTGGCCGCCGGGCTGCTCTCGCCGTTCGCCACGCTCGTGCTGATCGCGCTGACGCTGCTGGGCGCGCTGCCCGTCTACCGCAGGGTCGCCAAGGAGAGCCCGAACGGCGAGGGCTCGATCGCCATGCTGGAGCGCCTGCTGCCGTGGTGGGCGGGGAAGCTGCTGGTCCTGGTCCTGCTGGGGTTCGCGGCCACGGACTTCATCATCACCATGACGCTGTCGGCCGCCGACGCCTCGGCGCATGTCGTGGAGAACCCGTTCGCCCCTCCCCTGCTGCACGGCGCGAACCTGTGGATCACCCTGGTGCTGCTGGCCGCCCTGGGGGCGGTGTTCCTCAAGGGCTTCCGTGAGGCGATCGGCATCGCCGTCGGGCTGGTCGGCACCTATCTGGCGCTGAACATCGTGGTCCTGGGCACCGCGGCCGCGCAGGTGCTGGCGCACCCGGTGGTGGTCGGCAACTGGTGGGACGCGATGACCGCCGAGCACTCCTCGCCGGTGGCGATCGTCGGGGTGGCGCTGCTGGTCTTCCCCAAGCTGGCGCTCGGCATGTCCGGCTTCGAGACGGGCGTGGCGGTGATGCCGCAGGTACAGGGCGACGCCAGCGACACCGGGGCCCGCCCGGCCGGGCGGATCCGGGGCACCCGCCGGTTGCTGACCACCGCGGCGCTGGTGATGAGCGGCTTCCTGCTGCTGTCGAGCCTGGCCACCACGCTGCTGATCCCGCAGAAGGAGTTCGAGGCCGGCGGGTCGGCCAACGGACGGGCGCTGGCCTACCTCGCGCACCGGTATCTGGGCGAGGCCTTCGGCACCGTCTACGACCTCTCCACCATCGCCATCCTCTGGTTCGCCGGTGCCTCGGCGATGGCCGGGCTGCTCAACCTCGTACCGCGCTATCTGCCGCGTTACGGCATGGCGCCGGAGTGGGCCCGCGCGGTGCGTCCGCTGGTGCTGATCTTCCTGGCCACCGCCTTCGGCATCACCTTCTTCTTCAACGCCAGCGTCGACGAGCAGAGCGGTGCGTATGCGACCGGTGTGCTGGTGCTGATGCTCTCGGCGTCCTTCGCCTCCACCGTCGCCGCCCGTCACCGGCGGCTGCGGGCGGCCACCGCGGGCTTCGGCGCCATCACCCTCGTCTTCGGCTACACCCTGGTCACCAATGTCATCGAGCGGCCGGACGGCCTGAAGATCGCGCTGCTGTTCATCCTCGGCATCCTGCTCACCTCGTTCGCCTCGCGGGTGCACCGGGCCTTCGAACTGCGCGCCGTACAGGTCGACTTCGACGAGACCGCCGAGCGGCTGATCGGCGCGGCGACGGCGGCCGGGCCGCTGCGGGTCATCGCCAACGAGCCCGACGAGCGGGACGAGGCCGAGTACCGGGAGAAGGAGTACAGCCAGCGCGAGGAGACCCACATACCCGACGGCCGGCCGGTGCTGTTCCTCGAAGTGACCGTCAGGGACTCCTCGGACTTCACCACCGATCTGCACGTGAGGGGCGAGGAGCGGTACGGGGCGCAGATCCTGCGGGTGGAGGGCGCCGGCGTGGCGAACACCATCGCCGCCGTGCTGATGCAGCTGCGCGAGCACACCGGCCAGGTCCCGCACGTCTACTTCAACTGGACCGAGGGCCATCCGCTCGGCCATCTGCTGCGGTTCCTGGTCTTCGGTGACGGCGAGGTCGCCCCGGTCGCCCGCGAGGTCCTCCGGCGCGCCGAGCCCGACCCGGCCCGCCGCCCGCGGGTCCACGTCGGCTGAAGCACGGGGCCCGCCCACGGCCACCCGCACACGGCTCCCCCGACCGGCTGTGACAGGCTGCCCGCAGATGCCCGGCCGGTCAGGTCGCCGGGCCGAGGAGATCGGGATACCGCGCCCATGAACACGCCGGACGCCTCGGGCCGGGAGACGCTCTCCCCCGCCGTACACCGCACCGCCGTCGCGGCGGAGACCGCGAGGTTCGTGGCGGCACTGGACGGTGCGCAGCTGTCGCTGCCGGTACCCGGCTGCCCCGGCTGGACGCTCCGCGACCTGGTCCGGCACACCGGGAGCGTGCAGCGGTGGTTCTCCCTCCTGCTGCGTCAGCGCATCCAGGAGCCGCCGCGCAGCCGCGAGGTGGAACTGGAGCTGCCCGCCGACGACACCGGCTGGGCCGACTGGCTGACGGCGAGCGCGGCCCGGGCCGCCGACGCGTTCGCCGGGACCGACCCGGACGCCCCGATGTGGGCCTGGGGGGTCGATCAGCACGCCCGGTTCTGGATGCGGCGGATGCTGTTCGAGACCCTGGTGCACCGCACCGACGCGGAACGCGCCCTGGGCCTCGGCACGGACATCGACCCCGGGCTCGCGGCCGACGGCGTGGACGAGTTCCTGGTCAATCTGCCGTTCGCGACCCCCTTCGCCCCCGGGGTGGCGCACCTTCGCGGCGACGGGGAGACCCTGCGCTTTTGGTGCACGGACACCGCCGGTGACTGGCTGGTCCGCCTGCGGCCCGACGGCTTCGAGGTGACGCCCCGGGCCGGGGACGCGGCGGCCGGCCCCGCCGACGCCGTCGTGCAGGGCCCCGCCGCGGACCTGTTGCTCCGCCTCTACGGGCGCCCGCCCCGCGGCACGGACACCGTCGGGACGTCGGGCGACGAGGAACTGCTGACGCGCTGGTTCACCCACTCCGCGTTCTGAGGCGGCCCCCGGCGCTCCGTGGCAGCGTGGGGCCCATGTGTCACACCGGTTCGGTCCCCTGGCCCGCGCATGCGGCCCGTCGCGACGAGGGCGGGTGACCGATGGACGCACCGGACCTGCTCGCGGAACGCTTCGAGCGGCACCGCCCCCGGCTGTGGGCGGTGGCCTACCGGCTGCTCGGCTCAACGGGCGAGGCGGAGGACGCCGTCCGGGAGACCTGGCTGCGGCTGAGCCGCTCCGGCCCGGGCGAGGCGCCGGACCGCGTCGGCCCGCTCATGACGACGGTGGCGCGGGTGGCGCTCCGCATGCTGCGCTCGCGCCCGTCACAGCAGGAGCACGCCCGGGACGCGCACCGGCCCGCCCCGGGTGGGAGCCGCGCGGACGAGGACGTCGCCCCCGGGCACCGAGCGGTGCTCGCCGACTCCGTCGGCCTGGCGCTGCTCCTCGTCCTCGACACGCTGGCGCCCGCCGAACGGCTGGCGTTCGTGCTGCACGACATGTTCGCGGTGCCCTTCGACGTGATCGCGCCGGTCGTCGGCCGCTCCCCGGCCGCGACCCGGCAGCTCGCCGACCGGGCCCGCCGCCGGGTGCGCAGCGTGGCCGGCCTGCCGGAGACCGATGTCACCCGGCAGCGCGCGGTCGTCGACGCGCTGCTCGCCGCCGCGCGTGCCGGGGACGTCGAGACGCTGGCGGCACTGCTCGACCCGGAGGTGGAGCTGTGCACCGACGCCGCGGCCGCGCGGGCGGGGACGCGCCCGGCGCACGGCCCGGCGGCGGTGGCCGAGTCCCTCGCCGGCTGCGCGGAGGCCGCGCGCCCCGCTCTCCTCGGGGGAACCGTGGGCCTCGTCCGGGCCCCGGGCGGTATCCCCCGCGCGGTGGTCGGCTTCACCATCAGGGACGGCCGGGTCCTGGCCGTCGCACTGCTCGCCGACGCCGAGCGCATCGGCCGGCTCGACCTGGAACTGCTGGACGGCTGGACGACCGTCGCCGGAGGGTTCGGCGGCCGCCGGTAGCCGGCAGGGGGCGCATGTCGGGCCGGCCGGTGCGCCGCGGCTACTCCTGGAGCTCGTCCCGGACCGCCCGCAGGGCGGCCGACACGTGCTCCTCGGTGTGCGCCTTGTCGAGGCCGAGCCCGCTGAGCACGCCCTCCCCGTTCTCCTGCTCCAGCAGCGCCAGCAACAGGTGCTCCGTACCGACGTAGTTGTGGCCCAGCCGCAGCGCCTCGCGGAAGGTGAGTTCGAGCGCCTTCTTCGCACGGGCGTCGAAGGGCACGAGGGCCGGAAGGGGCTCGCCGGAGGGCTCCGGCAGCGCCTCGGCGGCGGCCGCTGCGGCCGTCTCCAGCTGTACGCCCTGGGCGACGAGCACCCGTGCGGCCAGCCCTTCCGGGTCGTCGAGCAGGCCGAGCACGAGGTGTTCCGTGCCGATCTGCGGGTGAGCGCCTTCGCGGGCCTTGTTCTGGGACGCGACGACGACGCTCCTGGCCCGGGGGGTGAACCTGCCGAAGTCCTGGCTCATGTCGGGCGCCGGCTCGTCCTTCGTCACGAACCGCTTCTGGGCGGCCTGCCGGGTGACGCCCATGGACTTGCCGATCTCGGTCCACGAGGCGCCGGAGCGGCGGGCCTGGTCGACGAAGTGGCCGATGAGATGGTCGGCCACTTCGCCGAGATGGTCAGCGGCGACGACCGCGCTCTGAAGCTGCTCGAGGGCGTCGCCGTGCACCTTCTTGATGGCCTCGATGAGGTCGTCGAGGCGGACGGGATTGTTGATCTGAGTCGGTTCAGCCATGAGGCAACCCTAGGTTGACAGTCGAGCGAGTGTCAACCCTTGGTTGACACTCGGGTGGCGCCCCTCGGAGCACGAATTCGGTGGCGGGCCCGGGCCGCCGCGGAGGAGCATGCACCGCATGAGCGACCAACCCGCGCGATGGAGCCAGGCAACCGTCCACCCCGACATGTGGACCGACCCGGACGACGACCCCCGCGACAGCGGCGGTCCGGGCCCGGACGGCGAACGCGCCACGCTGCACGACTACCTGACGAACTACCGCCTGACCCTGCGGATGAAGTGCGAGGGCCTGGACGCGGAGCAACTGGCCCGCCGGACGGTTCCGCCGTCGACGATGTCGCTGCTGGGCCTGGTGCGGCACCTCGCCGAGGTGGAACGGGACTGGCGCACCTGGATCGGCGACGGCGAACCGGCGGCGAAGCTGTACGGCGCGCGCGACGCGGACTTCGACGACGCGGTCGCCGAACAGGCCGTGGTCGACGCCGCGTACGACGATCTGGCACGTGAACAGGCCGCGACCGACGCCGCGCTGGCCGCGTACCCGGACCTGGGCGCGCGGGTGGGCAAGGACCGGATCGCGGTCCGGGAGCTGCTGGTGCACAGGATCGAGGAGTACGCCCGCCACTGCGGGCACGCCGACCTGTTGCGCGAGTGCCTCGACGGCAGAGTGGGGCAGTAGCCCGCCACCGGAGACCGGCACCCGCCGCGCCGGTCTCCGGTGACGGGGTGCCGGCCGCCGGGCCCGCGGTCAGCGAGTGGCCGGCTGCGGGGAGAACTCCCGCGGGCGGCCGCGGTGATCCTTGAGGCGGCCGAGCAGGCTCGCCGGGTATTCGATCAGCCAGTAACTCGCCGTCGCCACGGGCACCGCGGCCACGCACACGCCCAACAGGGCCCACGGGAAGCCCGACTGGGCGGTGGGCAGCAGACCGGCGCGGTGGCTCTGGAGCATGACCGGCTCGTGCCAGATGAAGAGGCTGTAGCCGACCAGTCCGGTGGGGTCAGCCAACGAACCGTCAAGAAGCCGTACCGGGCGGCGCGTTGGCGGACGTGGACGATACTGAGGATCAGCACCGTCCACCGGACCGAGGCGATCGGGTGGCAGAAGGTGAAGGTGACGTCCTCCGGGCCGGAGCCCGGGGACAGCGCGAACAGACCGGCCGTCGCGAGCGCGGCCGGCGGCAGCGCGGCGCGCGGGCCGAGCCGGCCCCGGTCACCGAGGGCGGCGATGGCGTCCGGCCGCGCCTGCCCATCCACCGGTAGACCTCGCCGCGCGGGGCGTGGCTCACCTCGTGGCCGGTGGAGCACAGGGTCCGGGTGAGCCGTTCGCGTCGGGGGCCGGGGGCGCCGGCCACCAGGACGTGACCGCCGCCCCGGGGCGGGCCGGCAAAGTCGTCGCTACCGTGCGGGGCCGCCTCTCCGGGAGCGGACGGGGGCACGCGGACGCACGGCTGCCGGGGCGGTCTCCGAGCATCGGAACGCACGAGCGCGTTCCCGCACTGATCGCATATGAGGGTCCCGTCCTGATGAGGGTCCCGTCCTGAGCGGATTGTGGGGGGGGAGGACCGAATGTCAGTAATGGTGGTCCGGCTCCGCGGAGCCGGGCCGGTCGAGAGCGCCGGCCTCGACGCTGACCGTGTCGCCACGCCCTCTTCCACGTAACGCTCTGATGACGTCCCGCCATCCGGGCGGTCTCCACAATTACTACCGCCCGGTAAGGGATATGGCTTCGGCTATACCCAGTAAGCGAGTTGATGCGTGAAATCGGACAGATAGTGCACATCTCCCGCGCATCCGACTCCGCACCCCTTGACCGGCTTCGGCTCCTGGGGGAACTGGAGATTCGTACCTATCGCCCATCTGTTAATCTGCCCGCTCCTGGATGTTCCTCCATGTCCCCTCCCCCCAAAGCGCCCCCCGTCCGCCGGGGGCAGCGAGGTGTCCCGTAGGTGTACAGCAGCACTCCCTTCTCCCCCGCAGAGGCCAGATCCGCGCGGGCCCGGGTGGGCCTGAGCACGGCTCAGGTCGCCCAGTCCATGACCGCGTGCGGCGCGCCGGTCCCTCCCGAGCTGATCGAGGCCTGGGAGTACGGCACCCAGGCGCCGTCCGAGGCGCAGCTGTTCGTCCTGGCCGATGTCCTGTGGTGCCCGCCGACGGTGCTGATGGGCGTCGAGCCCCGGACGCTGGCCGAGCACCGGATGGCCCGCCAGTTGAGCGTGGAGCGGCTGGCGCAGCTGATCGGCATGGACCCGGCCATGTACTGGGCGGCCGAGTCGGCACAGCAGTGGAACGGCGACTACCGGCAGACCAAGGCGCTGGTGGAGGCGCTGGGACTGTCGCTGCGGAAGCTGATCGGGGTGATGGGCCGCAACGACGACCTGGGCGGGCATCTCCGGTCGGCCATCGACGGGCGCTGGAAGGGGCATGTGGGGCCGATCAGCCAGATCACCACGCTGAACAAGACCCGGGTGAGCGATGCCCTGCGCACGATGCACGCGGAGTTCGCGGAGTTCTCCGAGCGCTACATGGGGCATGTGGTGGCGCGGAACGACGACTCCCGGCTCAAGGAGGTCGCGGCCGAGCGCTCGGCGTACCTGCGCCGGCTGGTCGACCACTTCTGGGACCTGATCGGGGATGCGGGCGAGGCGCCGCCGTTCAACTCGGTGGCCACCCACTGACGCGAGCGGCGGGGGACGGACACAAGCGGGCGGGGAGGGACCTGGATCAGGTTCCCTCCCCGCCCGCTCGGCGTCTGCGGTTCAGCGGCCGGGGGCGCCCCAGTCCGGGCCCTGCTGCGTGTGCGGGCCCTGCGGACCGGACGGGCCGGGCGGGGTGTGCGGAGCCTGCGGCTCATAGCGGCCCGGCTGCGTGTGCGGGCCCTGCGGCTCATAGCGGCCCTGCTGGGTGTACGGGCCCTGCGGCTCGTAGCGGCCCGGCTGCGGGTGAACGCCCTGCGGGGCGAACGTTTCCGCGGGAGCGTGCGGGCCGGCCGGCTCGGGCGCTCCCAGCGGCCCCGGTGCCCCGGCCGGCTCGTCGTCCTCGATCTCGTCCCAGTCGATCTCCATCGTGCTGCGGCGGGTGAAGACGTTGAAGAAGAGGTTCAGCAGGACGGCGGTGAGGCTGCCCAGCGTGATGCCGCTGTTGAGGACGGCCCGGACGTCCTCCGGCATCCGCTCGAAGAACGGTGCGACGGCGTTGGGCAGCAGCGCCGCGGCGAGGCTGACCGCCAGGATCAGGGCGTTGCGCTCCTCGCGCAGATCCACCTTGCCCAGGATCTGGATGCCGACCGCGGCGACCATGCCGAACATCGCGATCGCGGCGCCGCCGAGCACCGGGTGCGGGATCGCGGCCACCACGCTGCCCGCCTTCGGCAGCAGCCCCAGCAGGATCATGAAGCCGCCGGCCGCGACCACCACGAACCGGCTCATGATCTTCGACATCCGCACCAGGCCGATGTTCTCGGCGAATGCCACGTACGGGAAGGAGTTGAACACGCCGCCGAGAACGGTGGCGACACCGTCGGCGCGCAGGGCGTTGGCGACCGTGGCGTTGTCGATCTTCTTGCGGGTGATCTCCCCGATGGCGTAGACGTCCCCGGTGGTCTCCACCATGGTGATCAGCATGACGACGACCATGGCGATGATCGGGAACAGCTCGAACTTCGGCATTCCGTAGTGGAACGGCGTGCTGACACCGAACCAGTCGGCGTCCTTCACCGGGCTGAAGTCCGCGTCGCCGAGGAGCCAGGCGACCGCGGTGCCGGCGACCAGGCCGAGCAGTACGGCGAGGCTGCTCAGGTACGGCTTGCCGAGGCGGACCACGAGCAGGATGAAGAGCAGGGTGCCCAGCGCGTATCCGAGGTTCTTGAGGTCGCCGTAGCCGGGGTGCCCGATCAGCTTCGCGCCGCCGGCCGCGTCCTGGAGGCCCTGCGGGATGAGGGTGAGGCCGATGATGGTGAGGACGGTCCCGATGACCACCGGCGGGAAGTACTTCACCAGTTTGCTGAAGAACGGTGCGAACAGGAAGGTCGCTATGCCCGCGGTGATCACCGCGCCGTAGACGACGAGCAGTCCGGCGGTCCCGCCGCCCGCGCCCATGCCGATCGCGATCATCGGCGAGACCGCGGTGAAGGTGACGCCCTGGACCAGCGGCAGCCTGGCGCCGATCTTCCAGACGCCGAGGGCCTGGATGATCGAGGCCACACCACAGGTCAGCAGGTCCGCGTTGATCAGGTAGACGAGCTCCTCATGGGAGAGATCCAGGGCGTTCCCGAGGACGATCGGGACGATCACCGCTCCCGCATAGAAGGCGAGGACGTGCTGGAACCCGTAGAGGGTGAGTTTGCCGACGGGGAGCACCTCGTCGACGGGGTGGACCTGCTGGGGGTTTTGTCGGGAGACTCGTGCCATCTCTGCCTTGCCTTCGGGAGGTAGGTGAATAAGAAGGAACCGGCGCCGTCGCGTGCCGATGACGGACGGGCCGGCTGGGTCTTACAAAGCCGACGTCGGGCGGTGTCGCCGACACCACGTAGCCCTGCGCTGCACTTGCGTCCTGATTCGGCAGGACTTCCTTCGATCAGCGCCGCATATTCCGCTCTTTCCCTGGAATGTGCGGGCGGGCCAATCGGAGCGTTCACCTTAGTTGACCTGCGCCGTTTCTCGCGAGTAACCCGTCGTGTTCGCTCCCATAAAAGGGGATCATGTCCCGAAATCCCGTTTTGGTGAGGGAAATTGCCCCGCCTCGGCGAGGTATGCGACGGCCAGGCGGGAACGGACACGGGCGCGGGGCGGCGGACACACGTTGAGCGCCAATTGCCGACAAGATCAAGCCGGTGTTCCCGATATGCCCGAGAACGGACCCGTCCCCCTGGCACACTCCACTGCTGACATGCAGTGAAACGGAAATCGGGGGTGTGGGCGCCATGGCGCAGAGCAGGAAGGGCTACTACCGGGCGGGGCACTATGTACGGCCGTCGAGCGGCTCCCGACGGGCCAAGATGCCCGCGCTGTGGGTGCTCGTGGTCGGTGCGCTCCTGGTGATCGCCACCTGGAACACGCTCTTCGGGGGCGAGGACAGCAAGGCGACGCCCGGCCCGCAGCGAACGGCCCATCACGAGAAGGCCGATCCGGACCGTTAGTCACCGCCCTTGCGACGGACGACTCGGGACCATACGGACGCGGCGCGTCCACCGCGGGCCCTGCCGCGGTCCACCGCCGGGCTCGCGGGCCCGGTGGCGGGCGCCTCCGCCCGAAGACGCTCCCAGGCGCGTCGCCAGCCGTCGACCTGCTCGTCCGGTACCCCGCACGCGGTCAGGTAGATCCCCGTGGTCTTCCATGCCCTGGGAAGGTCCTTGCGGTTGAGGAGACCGCTGACCGTTCCGGCAGCGATCCCTCCGCCGGAGCGAAGGCCGACGGCGGCGTGGGTGAGTCCGCTCACGATGCGCACCTGCCCCAAGGCGTCGAGGAACCCCTGAGCCGTGTGGACGGCCGCGGGGTCCGGCCAGGAACGGAGCTCGGCCGGGCCGCCGCTCGCGTCGCTCCCCAGCGGGCTCCGGCTGAAGGCCGCGTTCCAGCCGAGCGCGAGTCGCCCGTTGCTGTTTCGTCCCCGGCCCTGGGGGACCGGACGGCCCTTCGCCGTCAGGGCGGTGCGCAACTGCCGGAGGACGGAGTCGAGATCCAGCTTCTCGGGGCCGCCCGCAATGCCCCTGCCCAGGATGTCGAGCAGTTCTCCCGTGAACGCCGTGTGCGTCTCCCCGGGCGGAGCGAGGGCCTGGCGGGTCTCCGAGGCCGCCGCCAGCAGGTAGGTCCCTTCCACATCGGCCTGGGCAGCCAAGTCGCAGGACCCCATCATGCCGAGGGCGAGGCCGCTGTAGCAGCAGTCGAGGATGACGACGGTGCGCTCCGCCGCCCCCTCCAGAAGCGCCCTGCGCAGCCAGTTGTACGGGATCCCCGTTTCCACCCGTTGCTGCCGGGAGCGCGGCAGCCCCAAGTAGAGCTCGCCCTCGGGGTCGACGAGTCCGTGCCCCGCGTAGTACACGAGCAGGGTGTCCCGGGCCGTGGCAGCCGCGTCCCGCAGGGCGTCCATCACGGCTTCCGCGCCGACCGGATCGGCGAGGACGGTGCAGTTGTCCTGCCTCAGGTTCCAGGACGCGGGGCCGCGGAGCGTCTCGGCAAGGGCGGTGAGGTTGTTGGCCACGGCGGGGAGGTCGACGAGGAAGTCGTAGCTGCTCGTCCCGATCAGCACCGCCGCCGAGGCGCCGGGGTCCGGCAGCACGCTCAACGCCCCGCGCCCTCTCCGCCCCCGTCCCGCTCCTCCTCCAGGAGGCGGATGATGCGGGCGATCTGTTCGTCGCTGCCATCGGTCAGGGCGTCGGCGAGGTCGTCCCGCCGGACCGTGACGCGGGAGGCTCGCGGACGGGTCCGCTTCCAGGCGGCGAGCGCCAGCACGAAGTTCGCCGCGTTCCATCCGTTGTCGGTGACCAGTTGCACGATGTCGGCCACGGACCCCATCCGGCCCTCCTGCGGGGGCTGCTCACGCAGCTCCAACACAGCGGAACGCCTGAGGTCAGGGTCCCTGCGAAGCCAGTTGAGCAACGAACGCAGCTCGTCGTCCGCCGGCTCGACACGAACCTCGATGCGCATGCCATCCCCCTCGTCACAGCACTTTCGATCACGGTGGTCCGACCATCGTCGGGCATACCGCGCCGGAAAGGATCACTTTCCCCCAACGGCCTTGCCGGGGAGCGGAATCAGACGCAGAGGAGGCCCTGCAGCGGCCGGATATCGCCGGCCGGATGCCCTGCGGTCCTCACCGGCTCCGGAGCTGCGGTTCCCGCGGCCCGGGTGAGGCACGACTACCATGGCAACAGAGTGCCAAGGTGGCATTATGTTGCCATATGTCGACGAGGGAGCGGGAGCGACGATGTCCGACGAGATGGCCCTGCTGGTGGCGGACGTGTTCGAGGCGGCGGGGGCGCTGCGCCGTTCGGGCGAGGCCTTTGCCGCTGCCGAGGGACAGACCCAGGCCCGCTGGCAGTTGATGAGCGCGGTGTCCGAGGAGGCGCTCACGGTGCCGCAGGCGGCCCGCCGCCTCGGCATCGCCCGGCAGGGGGTCCAGCGCGTGGCCAACGACCTGACGGACGCGGGCCTGGCGGAGTTCCTGCCCAACCCGGACCACCGCACCTCCCCGCTGCTGTCCTTGACGCCCGAAGGGCACACCACCCTGCGCAGGATCACCGCCCGCGCCGAAGCGGCCCACAGGGTCATCGCCCCGAAGCTTCCCGGGGACGACCTCGCCGGCGTCCGTACGCTCCTGCAGCGCCTCACCGAGGAAGTGCGGAACTACGGAACCGGCCCGGAGCGGGGCGGGAAGGCCGCGGCGGGGTGAGGGCGGGGTCGGCAGCGCCCCGGGCGGCGCCTCCCGCATCGCCCCGCCGTACCGCTACTCCCGTCCCACCTCGCCCGGATGGCGTACCCGTCGTGCCGGCAGGCTGCCGAGGAAGCCGGTGACCAGCCCCCAGACGAGGCCGACGCCCACGAGCCGGAGGAGTTGCGGCTCCAGGGTGACCTCGCCGCCCAGGTCGCCGCCGAGGTCGCCGACGCCGATCAGCGAGAGCCCGTAGTGGGCGGAGATGCGGGTGAGCAGGCCGACGATGAGCAGGGTGAGCGCCAGGGCGACGGCCATCTCGACGGCGTGCCGCCAGGCCGGCCGCCGGGCCGGGGAGCGGACCGCCGCGGTGAAGGCGGCGACGAGCAGCACCACGGCCGCCACCGGCACCAGGATCCAGGCCCGGCCGTCGTGCTCGGACAGCGAGCCCAGGTCGAGGGTCTGCTTCCCGTGGGTGCGGAGGATCTGGTCGAGGACGTGCGGCAGGGGCAGTCCGATGGCCTTGTCGACATGCCCCACCCAGGCGCCGCCGGTGCCGATGCCCAGCGCCATCCAGGTGAGGTTGGGCAGTCCGAGGAACAGGGCGGCGAAGGTGTCGGCCGGGCGGTCCTTGGTGATGAGCTCGACGATGCCGATGACCAGCCCGATCGCGACGTAGACGAGCAGCGTCAGCAGCATCGCGAAGGCGGGTGGCCGTACCGAGTCCTGGAAGCGCAGCAGCTGCGGGGAGAGCGGGGCCCGGCGCGAGACCACGAAGGCCAGGACGAGCAGCGCCAGCACCCACACCAGTCCGACCCCGAGCGTCGCGGGCACATCGGCACGGAAGCCGACGGTGGGGGTGGCGCCCAGTTCGGCGCCGAGCCGGTCGGCGAGGTCGTTGCCCACAAGGACCCGGAAGCGGTGCCGGGCGGCGAACGTGAGCAGCAGCAGAAGCACCAGCCAGCACACGGCCGTTCGGGCGATCCGGGCGAACAGTTCCCGGGTGCCGGCCACCGCCCGGTGGCGCAGCGGCCGCAGGAAGAGGACGGCGGTCACCAGCGCTCCGGCGAGCGTGACCGACAGCGGTACGACGTCCAGGGCGGCACCGGCCCGCGCCAGGCCGCCGATGTCGCCGAAGAGGCCGACCGAGCCGCCGGCCGCGACCAGCACGGTGGCCGCGACCACGGAGGGGAACGCCCCGCCGGGCAGGTCCGCCGCGCCCGCCGCCCACAGGCCGAGCGCGGCGACCACGAGCATGGTGACGATGCCCGCCACGGCCGCGCCGAGCGCCTCCGCCCAGGCCCGTAGGGCGGGCGGTACGCCACGGCGGCGTACCGGGCCCGGCGAACCGGCCGACGCGGCGCCTCGCATCTGGCTCACGTTCTCTCCTGCCGGTCACGGGACCGCGTACCGGCGGTCCGCCTGGAAGGACACGGTGGCCGCGGTGCGCTGCCCGGCACGGAGCCGGCCACCCTGTGCTGCCCCGCACGAGCCGGTACGGGCACCGCACGGCGGCGGTTCCGGTACGCGTCCCGCCTGCGCGGCATGCACGCACCACCGTAGACACCGGCGCGGCACCCCGCTTGCGGACGCCGCGGACCCGCCGGGCGGTGGGGGGCCGCCGCCGGCGGGCCGCCGCGTGCCGCCGGTCCGGTGCGCCGCCGCGTCGCCTCGCCGCTGCGCCGCGGCGGTGCGCTCCGCCGTGGCCCCGATATCGAACTGTGTCCTAATACACCGGCACCCCGGACAACCGCGGACGCGGACAACCCCTCTGCCTGTACGTGGTGGAGGCATGGACAGCCCACGACGGTCACCCCCGTACGGGGCCGTGCCCCGCCACTGTCAGTCGTTCTGCTCTGGAGGGAACCCCCGTGTACGCCGGACCACGCCGCCACTCCGCCCGGTTGATACCCGCCCTGATAGCGGCGGGCACGCTGCTGACCGCGTGCGGCCCGGGTGCCGACGGGCCGAAGGCGGACGAGCCCGCGGCGAAGGTGACCGTCACCCCGGCCGCCGGCACCAGCGCGGCCAAGCTCGGCTCGGAGATATCCGTGCGGGCCGACGGCGGCAAGCTCACCTCGGTCGAGGTCGAGGACGACAAGGGCGGCAAGGTCACCGGTCGGCTCGCCGGTGACGGCGTGTCATGGAAGTCGGACGGCAAGGTCAAGCCGCAGACCACCTACACCGTGCGGACCAAGTCCAAGTCGGCGCAGGGCACGGAGTCCTCGGCCACCTCGAAGTTCACCACGGAGCGGGCCGACAAGGTCAACAAGCTCACCAACACCCCCGGCGGCGGGCAGACCGTGGGCACCGGAATGCCGGTCTCGATCCTCTTCGACCACCCGGTGGCCAAGGACCGGCGGGCGGAGATCGAGAAGGCCCTGAAGGTCACCACCCAGCCGAAGGTCGAGGGTGCGTGGGGCTGGGTCAAGGACTACTCCGGCAAGGACCGCATCGACTGGCGCCCCAAGGACTACTGGCCCACCGGCACCAAGGTCTCCGTCAAGGGCGCGCTGTCCGGGATCGACTCCGGTGACGACGGCGGCTGGTTCGCCCGCGACTACAACTTCGGCTTCCGCATCGGCGCCGACCACAAGGCCGTCATCGATGTGCCCGCGCACCAGCTGACCATGTACGAGAACGGCAGGAGCGTCGGCACCATCACCGGTTCCGCGGGCTCCCCGCAGGACCCGACCCGCGGCGGTGTGCACACCGTGCGCAGCAAGAACGCGGCCGAGACCATGGACTCCGCCACCATCGGCCACGGCAGCGAGTGGATGCTGGACTCCAAGTGGGTCACCCACCTCACCGCGTCCGGGACCTTCCTGCACTCCGCCCCGTGGAACAAGTCGCTCGGCGTGGTCAACAACAGCCACGGCTGCTTCGGCATGTCCACCTCGGACGCCAAGAAGGTCTACGACTTCCTGTCGATCGGCTCCACGGTCGAGGTGAAGGGCACCACCAACACCAACAAGACCGACGTCGGCAACGGCCTGGAGGTCTGGCAGGAGAGCTGGCAGCAGTGGCAGCAGCGCAGCGCGCTGGGGCACTGACCGGGCGGCCGTCCGTCACCGGCGGTCCCTGCGGGGGCCGCGGGTGCGGGTGAGCAGCAGGAAGACGGTGGCCAGGACGGCGACGGCCTGGCCCAGGGCCGCGAGCTTCTTGTCGGCGCTCCAGTGCGGTTCGTACATGTCCGGCAGCGGGCCCGGCGCACCGACGTCCACGTAGGTGTACAGGAGCAGCAGCGCGAGTCCGCCGGTCGCGACGAGCCAGGCGAAGGTGTCGCCGCCCGGCCGCCGCCAGACCAGCACGAGCAGGGCGGCGAGCGCGGCCAGCGCGGCCTCGACGCGGAAGAGCATGCCCTGGCCGATGGTCGCCGTGACCCCGTCGTACCGGCCGGCGAGCCGGGCGTGGACGTAGGCGTCCAGGGCCAGGCCGGCCGCCGCCAGCAGCCGTGCGGCATCGCGGGCGATCCGGCCGGGCCGCCGCGGTGCGCGGTGGTCTGGTGCCACGGCTCCTCCAAGCCTCTCGGTGAGCGGCGGTGGCCGGTCAGCGGACGGTGAGCGTGGCCTTCATGTACGGGTGGATCGTGCAGGTGTAGGTGTAGCGGCCGGCCCGTCCGGGCGCCCGGAAGGTGGCGGTCCGGCCCGGCTTGATGCTGCCCGTGTCGAAGAGCCTGGCGCCGCCGGCCGTCACCGTGTGGGTGGTGGAGTCCTCGTTGACGGCGGTGACCGTGGCACCGGGCCGTACGGACAGGTTGGCCGGCCGGAAGGTGAAGTCCTTGATGGTGAGGCGCGCGCCGGCCGGTGTGGCGGTGCCGGTGCGTGGGGCGGGGGTCCGGGAGCGCGACGGGGCGGTCCCGCCGCCGGGGTTCGAGCAGTCGCCGACGCCCGCGGCGAACAGGGCGACGGTGGCCGCGGCGACGGCCGTCCTGGCGGTCTTCCTCATCGGGCGTCCGTCTCCTTCGGTCCGGCCGGTGCGGCCCCGTCGAGGCCGCACACCCCTCAATAGACCGCAGACGCCGCCACCCGGCCATCCGGGCGGCGGCGTTCGGCGTAGCGGGCTGGGCGGGACGGGCGGCGGGACCGGGCCCGTCAGCGGATCCCGTCCGTCGTGCGGCGGTAGGTGGAGCGGCGGTCCACGATCCGGTCCCCTCGGTCGCCGTAGACGTTCTCGGTGATGCCCGGCTCCCGCAGGAAGTCGTGCGGGAAGCCCAGCGGTACCGCGCTGCACCGGTCGAGCCGTGCCAGCGCGTCGGCGTCCAGCGTGACGTCCACCGCGGCGAGGTTGTCGCGGAGCTGGCTCTCCTTGGTGGCGGCGATGATCGGGATGACGTTGCCGGGCCGGCTGCGCAGCCACGCCAGGGCCACCTGCGCCGGGCTCCAGCCGCCCTGCTCGGCGATCTCCAGCACCGCGGTGACGGTCTCCTCCGCGTTGTGGTCGCGCCGGCTCTCCTCGCCCACGACGTCGCGCCGGCCCGGCTCGCCGCGGCGGTACTTGCCGGTGAGCCGGCCGGCCGCGAGCGGCGCCCAGGCCAGTACGGCCAGGTCGAAGGCGCGGGCCTGCGGCAGCAGTTCGCGCTCCGGCGTCCGCTCCAGCAGGTTGTAGCGCAGCTGCGAGCCCGCGAACGCGGTCCAGCCGCGCAGCTCGGCAAGGGTGTTGGCCTGCGCGATCTCCCAGGCCGGCCAGTCGGACACCCCGATGTAGAGCACCTTTCCCGACCGCACCACGTCGTCGAGCGCCCGCATCACCTCCTCCACGGGCGTGAAGTTGTCCCGTGCGTGCACCCACAGCACATCGAGGTGGTCGGTGCGCAGCCGGCCGAGGCTCTCCTCCACCGACCGGACCAGGTTCTTGCGGTGGTTGCCCGCCGCGTTCACGTCGCCCTTGCGGGTGGCGCAGGTGTACTTCGTCGCCAGCACGAAGCTGTCCCGGCGGCCGTCGAGCAGCTCCCCGAGGATCCGCTCCGAGGCGCCGTTCGTGTAGTTGTTGGCGGTGTCGAGGAAGTTGCCGCCCGCCTCCGCGTAGGCGTCCAGGATCCGGCCGCTGGTGTCCTTGTCGGCGCCCCAGCCCCAGTCGTCGCCGATGGTCATGGCGCCCAGGCTCAGCTCGCTCACCCGCAGGCCGGTCCTGCCGAACAGTGTGTAACGCACGTGGTTCCCTTCGCTCAGCAGCTCTCCGGTGGTGCGCTCACGCTAGGAGCTGGAGCGCGCTCCAGCGCAAGGCGCGGCCCGGCGGCGGCCGTATCCGGCCCGGTGGGGATCGGCCGGGCGGGGCGTTGACGGCGGGGGTTAGTGTGTGCGGAGCAACTGGTTCGCCCTGCCCGCCAGGCAGGCGCGTCGCAAGAGGGAACCCGGTGGGAATCCGGGACTGCCCCGCAGCGGTGAGTGGGAACGACCGCCGTCATACGCACTGGGCCCGGCCGGGTCTGGGAAGCGACGGCCAGTAGGTGTCCGCCCTTGGCGGACGTGCTCATGAGTCCGAAGACCTGCCAGTGCCCCCGCGCGACCGGTGCGCGGGGAGATCTCGGTGACCTCGAGGGCGGGTCGGCGGACATCGGACGGGTATCTCCGGCTCGTATGCGCCGGGTCCGTCCGGTTTGCCGTTCCTTCGCGCCCTCGGCCCGTCCCGGGGTCCATGGAGACATACTCGCGAAGGAGAGTTCCGTGACCAGCACGTCCGCGGCCGCGACCGCACGCGCCACCGTGCACGGCTACCCCCGCCAGGGGCCGAACCGTGAACTGAAGAAGGCCATCGAGGGCTACTGGAAGGGCCGGGTCGACGCCGACGCCCTGCGCGCCACCGCCGCCGAACTGCGCCGCGACACCTGGCGGCAGCTCGCCGGGGCCGGTGTCCACGAGGTGCCGACCGGCGACTTCTCGTACTACGACCACGTCCTGGACACCAGCGTGATGGTCGGCGCCATCCCCGCCCGGCACCGCGACGCGGTGGCCGCCGACCCCCTCGACGGGTACTTCGCGATGGCCCGCGGCACCCAGGACGTGGCGCCGCTGGAGATGACCAAGTGGTTCGACACCAACTACCACTACCTGGTGCCGGAGTTGGGGCCCGACACGGTCTTCGCCGCGGACTCCGCCAAGCAGGTCTCCGAGCTGACCGAGGCGCTCGCGCTCGGTGCGGCCGCCCGCCCGGTCCTCGTCGGGCCGGTCACCTACCTGCTGCTGGCCAAGCCGGCGCCCGGTGTCGCGGCCGGTTTCGATCCGCTGACGCTGCTCGACCGGCTGCTGCCCGTCTACGCCGAGGTGCTCGCCGACCTCCGGGCGGCCGGCGCCGACTGGGTGCAGCTGGACGAACCGGCCCTGGTGCAGGACCGCTCCCCCGCCGTCCTGAACGCCGCCGCCCGCGCCTACCGCGACCTCGGCACCCTCCCGGACCGCCCCCGGCTGCTGGTCGCCTCGTACTTCGACCGGCTGGGCGAGGCGCTGCCGGTGCTGGCCAAGGCCCCCGTCGAGGGGCTGGCACTGGACTTCACCGGTGCCGCGGCCGGCAATCTCGGGGATCTGGCGGCGGTCGGCGGGGTGCCCGGCAAGCGGCTGGTCGCCGGTGTCGTCGACGGCCGCAACGTCTGGATCAACCCGCTGGAGAAGTCGCTGGCCACCCTGGGGACGCTCCTCGGCCTGGCCGACCGGGTCGATGTGGCGTCGTCCTGCTCGCTGCTGCACGTCCCGCTGGACGCCGCCGCCGAGCGCGACATCGACCCGCAGATCGCCCGCTGGCTGGCCTTCGCCCGGCAGAAGACCGCGGAGATCGTGACGCTGGCGCGCGGGCTGGCGCAGGGCACCGGCTCCATCGGGGCCGAACTCGCCGCCAACCGCGCCGACCTGGCCTCCCGGGCCGGTTCGGCACTCACCCATGACCCGGCGGTGCGCGCCCGTGCCGCGGCCGTCACCGACGCGGACGGCCGCCGCTCGCAGCCGTACGCCGAGCGGGCCGCGGCCCAGCGCGCGCACCTCGGGCTGCCGCTGCTGCCGACCACCACCATCGGCTCGTTCCCGCAGACCGCCGACCTGCGCACCGCCCGCGCCGACCTGCGGGCCGGACGGATCGGCACCGCCGGGTACGAGGAACGCATCGCGGCCGAGATCCGGGAGGTCCTGGCCTTCCAGGAGAAAGCCGGTATCGATGTGCTGGTGCACGGCGAGCCGGAACGCAACGACATGGTCCAGTACTTCGCCGAGCGGCTCACCGGCTACCTCGCGACCCGGCACGGCTGGGTCCAGTCGTACGGCACCCGCTACGTCCGCCCGCCGGTCCTGGCCGGGGACGTCTCCCGCCCCGAGCCGATGACGGTCCGCTGGACGACGTACGCCCAGTCGCTCACCGACCGGCCGGTCAAGGGCATGCTCACCGGCCCGGTCACCATGCTCGCCTGGTCCTTCGTCCGCGACGACCAGCCGCGGGCCGAGACCGCCCGGCAGGTGGCGCTCGCCCTGCGCGACGAGGTCGACGACCTCGAGGCGGCCGGGAGTTCGGTGATCCAGGTCGACGAGCCGGCGCTGCGCGAGACGCTGCCGCTGCGGACCGCGGCGCGTGCGGAGTACCTGGCCTGGGCCACCGAGGCGTTCCGCCTGACGACCGCCGGGGTCCGCCCGGACACCCAGATCCACACGCACATGTGCTACGCGGAGTTCGGCGACATCCTGCGGGCCATCGACGACCTCGACGCCGATGTGATCAGCCTGGAGGCGGCCCGCTCCCATATGCAGGCGGCCGCGGAGCTCGCCACGGCCGGCTACCCGCGCGAGGTGGGGCCCGGCGTGTACGACATCCACTCGCCCCGCGTACCGGGCGTGGCGGAGGCAACGGCCCTGCTGCGCAAGGGACTCGAGGCCATTCCGGCCGAGCGGCTGTGGGTCAACCCGGACTGCGGTCTGAAGACCCGCGGCTGGCCCGAGGTGCGGACCGCCCTGCAGAACCTGGTCGCCGCGGCCCGCGAGGTCCGCGGGAGCCTGCCGGGCCCGGCTTCCTGACGGCGGGCGGGCCGGGCCGGCGCCCGCGGGGGTGCCGGCCCGGCCCGTGTCCGGGGCCTGGGCCGGGGCCAGGGCCGGGCGGCCCGTCAGGGCAGGTCGCGGCGCATCAGGTCCGCGTAGGTCTCGCGTCGTACGACGGGGCGGGAGCGGCCGTCGCGGCAGAAGACGACCGGCGGGCGGCGGGCCGCGTTGTAGTTGTTCGCGAGGGAGTAGGTGTACGCGCCGGTGACCGGGACGGCGATCAGGTCGCCCGGCCGCGGGTCGGGCAGGTACACGCCCGCGCTGAGCACGTCGCCGGACTCGCAGTGCCGGCCGACGACCCGGCACCGTTCGCCGGGCGCCCCGTCGGCGGGGGCGCGCACCCGGGTGGCCACCGCCGCCTCGAACCGCTGCCCGTACAGCGGAACTTCGAGGTTGTCCCCCATCCCGCCGTCCACGGCCACGAAGGTCTCGCCGCCGGACCGCTTGACCGTCACCACCCGGTAGAGCGAGACGCCGGACTCGGCGACCAGGGACCGGCCGGGCTCGATGATGACCCGGGCGCCGGCCGGCAACAGCTCGTCGGCCGCGGCGGTCAGCGCGTCGAGGTAGGCCTCGACGGTCGGTGGCCGGTCGTCGTACGTGTAGCGGGCGCCCAGCCCGCCGCCGAGGTCGTACACCGGGAACCGGCCCAGCTCCGCCACCGCCGCCACGGCCCGGACGAAGGGTTCGGTGTCGAGGATCTGCGAGCCGATGTGCACATGCAGGCCGTCCAGGCGCAACCGGGAGCTCGCGCGCAGCCGGGCGATCGCCTCGCGCGCCTGCGGCAGCAGCAGACCGAACTTCGATCCGCGCTGGCCCGTGGTGACCGCCTCATGGGTGTCGGGACGGACGTCGGGAGTGACCCGGACCAGGACCCCCTGCGCGCGAGGACGGGGCCCGGGGGCCTGCGCCATGAGGTGTTCCAGCCGGTCGATGTCGTCGAAGTTGTCGATGACGATCAGGCCCACGCCGGCCTCCACGGCGGCCCGGAGGTAGCTCTCCGTCTTGGCGTTGCCGTGCACGATCACCTGGGCCGGGTCGGTGCCCGCGGCGAGGGCGAGGGCCAGTTCGCCGCCGCCGGCGACGTCGACGCCGAGGCCCTCCTCGACGAGCAGCCGGTAGACGGCGGTGCACGGGAAGGCCTTGGAGGCGAAGGCCACCATCGCGTCCGGGCGGCGCGCGGCCAGACCGTCGGCGTAGCGGCCGGCCCGGTCCCGCAGCGCGCCCTCGTCGACGAGCAGCGCGGGGGTGCCGTGGCGCGCCGCCAGCTCCGTCACCGGGCATCCGCCGATGCGCAGCCCGCCGTCCGGGGCGGTCGTGGTGCCGGGCGGGAACAGGCCCAGCAGGGCGTCGGGCGACGGGGGGACGGGCGCCGCTGCGGTGGTCGCCAGGGCCATGGGGGTGCTCCTTGCTGGGGCGGGCGGGGCAGGGGGCGCACGGCGCGCCCACCGGGCCCGGCCCCGGATCGGCTCCGCACCATGCTGGTGCGCCTCCCCTTTCCCGTCGTTGGCGCGATCGCCTAGGGTCCGACCGTGGACTTGACGGATTCGCCGAACGCGCCCGGCCTCGGCGGCACCAGCGAGGAGCTGTTCGCGCTGGCCAATGCCGTGGCCGCGGTGATCGGCGGCTCGGTGGCGATCGAGGACCTCGACCACCGGGTGCTGGCGTACTCGTCGGTGCCGGGCCAGCGGATCGACGACCTGCGCCGCCGCGGCATCCTGGACCGGCGGGTGCCCGACGATCCCGAGCAGCGGCGCCAGTACCGCGAGGTGCTGGACGCGCCCGGCGTGGTCCGGCTGCCGGTGCTGTCCGGCGACGAGCTGCCGCGCGCCGCGGCCGCGGTCCGCGCGGGCGAGCTGCCGCTGGGCACCATCTGGGCGATCGAGGGCGGGACCCGGCTCGACGCGGCCGGCGACCGGGCACTGCTGGACGGCGCCCGGCTCGCCGCGCTGCACATGCTGCGCCGCCGCAGCTCGGCCGAACTCGACCTGCGGGCCCGCGAGGACAGCCTGCGGGCGGCGCTGCGGGGCGACGGCAGCGCCCAGGAGATCCGCTGCCGGCTCGGTCTGCCGGAGCACGCGCGGCTGACGCTCCTGGGCTGTGCCCCGGCCGCCGGCGGCCCCGACCGGACGGGCCCGGCGGCGGTCCGCCTGGACGCCGCTGCCGCCCGGCACTGGGCCGCGGTGCACGCCGAGGCGGCCGTGGCCACCGTCGGCCGCACGGTCTACGCCCTGCTGCCCCGCACCGGCCCGGACGAGGCCCGCCGGCTGGCCGAGCAGGCCGTGGCCGCGCTCGGCCGCACCCTGGACACGCCGCTGCGCTGCGCGGTCGGCCGCCCCGCCGACGACCCCGCCGAACTGCCCGCGCTGCGTGCGGAGGTGGACGACATCCTCCGGGTGACGACCGCGGACGACCGCGCCCCCCGCGTCGCGGCGCTCGGCGACGTCCACGCCCAGGTCCTGCTGCTGCACTGCGCCGACGCCCTGGACCGCCGGCCGCGGCTGCGCCACCCCGGTATCGAGGCCATGCGGGAGCACGACCGCGCCCGCCGCACCGACTACGCCGCGTCGGTCCTGGCCTGGCTGGAGGCGACCGGCAATGTCGGCGAGGCCGCGCGGCGCCTGTCCGTCCACCCCAACACCCTCAAGTACCGCCTGCGCCGCGCCCACGAGCTGTTCGGGATCGACCTGGAGCAGCCGGACGTGCGGCTCTCGTGCTGGCTGCAACTGCGGCTGACCGGCTGACGGGGCGGGGGCCGCCGACGGCGGCCGGACGCGTACGCCCGCGGCCGGCCCGGGGAACGCGGTACGGGGCACCCGCCGGACCTGCGGGTGCCCCGTACCGGAGGAGGCCGGGGGGGACGGCGTGCGCCGTCCGCCGCCTCAGCCCGTGATGATCGCCGGGTCGCTCACGCCCGGCTCACCGTTCTCCACATGGCCGGCGAACCGGCGCAGGAAGGTGCTGTCGGTGTCGGAGACGACCGACAGGTCGTACCAGCGCTTGCTGGCGCGCAGGTCGACCTGCTTCGTGACGGTGGCGCCCGCACGGACGGGGTAGGTCTCGCTCGCCCCGCCGTAGGCGTGGGTGACGGTGAGGTGGCAGTCGGTGCTGCCGTGGTTGGTCATGGTGAGGGCGACGCGGCCGGTCCGCGCGTCGTGGCGGGCGGTCACCTCGGGTCCCGCCTTCTTGCCGTCGCCCTTGAAGGAGCGCAGGAATCCGTTCGGGCCGTACACCGAAAGGTCGTAAGTGTCCTTGGAGTACGCGGTGTTCCAGGTGTCGGAGATCTTCTTGCCGGCCTCCGTGGTGTACGTCCAGGGGCCGTCGGTGCGGTTGCCGCCGGTGACGGTGAAGCAGGCGCCGGCCTTGTCGCCACCGCTGAAGGTGAGGGTGTAGCGCCCGGTGGAGGGGGTGGCGGCACCGTCGACGAGCGGCGCGTACGGCAGCGCACGGGACGGCCGGGAGCCCGCCTCCTGCTTGGGCAGGACGGGGTTGGCCGGCGGCTTCGGCACATAGCTGTCGTGACGCTCGTTGTCCGGCGGCCGGAAGCCGTCGGTGGCCGGGAGCTCGGCGGGCTTGGTGTTCTCCAGACCGAAGTCGAAGGCCGAGGTCAGGTCGCCGCAGATGGCCCGCCGCCAGGGCGAGATGTTGGGCTCGTGCACCCCGAAGCGGCGCTCCAGGAAGCGGATGATCGAGGTGTGGTCGAAGACCTCGGAGCAGACGTAGCCGCCGGTGCTCCAGGGGGAGACCACGATCATCGGGACGCGCTGGCCGAGGCCGTAGGGGCCGGCGGCGTACTTGGCGTTGCCGCCGAAGTAGTCGAGCGAGGTGTCCACGGTCGACCGGCCCTGGTCGGCGGAGCCCGGCGGGAACGGCGGGAGGACGTGGTCGAAGTAGCCGTCGTTCTCGTCGTAGGTGACGAGCAGGGCGGTCTTGCTCCACACCTCGGGGTTGGAGGTGAGCGCGTCCAGCACCTGGGAGACGTACCAGGCGCCGTAGTTCGCGGGCCAGTTGGGGTGCTCGGAGAAGGCCTCGGGGGCGGCCACCCAGGAGACCTGGGGCAGCTTGTCGGCCTTCACATCGGCCCTGAGCCGGTCGAAGTAGCCGTCGCCCGCCTTGGCGTTGGTGCCGGTGCGGGCCTTGTCGTAGAGCGGGTCGCCGGGCTTGGCGTCGCGGTACTGGTTGAAGAAGAGCAGCGAGTTGTCGCCGAAGTTGCCGCGGTAGGCGTCCTCGATCCAGCCCCACTTGCCGTTCGCGTCCAGGCCGTCACCGATGTCCTGGTAGAACTTCCAGGAGATCCCGGCCTTCTCCAGCCGCTCCGGGTACGTCGTCCAGCTGTAGCCCGCCTCCTCGTTGCCGAGGACGGGGCCGCCGCCCGAACCGTCGTTGCCGACGTGGCCCGTGTACATGTAGTAGCGGTTGGGGTCGGTCGCCCCGATGAACGAGCAGTGGTACGAGTCGCAGATGGTGAACGCGTCGGCGAGCGCGTAGTGGAACGGGATGTCCTTGCGCGTCAGGTGCGCCATCGTCCCGGCGGACTTGGCGGCTATCCAGTTGTCGTACTTGCCGTCGTTCCGGGCCTTGTGGCCGCCCGCCCACTCGTGGTCGAGGCCCTCGATGAACTGCATGCCGAGGTTCTCGGCGTCCGGGTGGTAGGGCAGGACGTCCTGGGAGCCGTCGGGCTGGTGCCAGACGGACTTCCCGTTCTCCAGGATGAGCGGGCGCGGGTCGCCGAAGCCGCGTACGCCCTTCATCGAGCCGAAGTAGTGGTCGAAGGAACGGTTCTCCTGCATCAGGACGACCACATGCTCGATGTCGTCGATGGAGCCGGAGCGTCGCTTGGCGGGGATGGCCGCGGCACGGGCGATGCTGCTCGACAGGGCCGAGACACCCGCGGTGGCACCGGCGATCTGGAGGAAACGCCGCCGATTCAGTTCAGGCATGGCTTTGGGGACCTCATGTCGTGTGGGGGAATGCGCGAAACAGGGAGTGTTGCTGTGTGGTGGTGCACGGTCGTGAGGAAACCGTCAGCAGAGTGTTCCAAGAGGAACGAGGCGCGGGGAAGGGGGGGTGTCGCAGGCGTGACATATCGCCGTACGCACGACGAACTCCCAGGCCAGGAGGGACACACGAGGATTCCGGCGGCGGGCGCGGCGGGCCGGGCGGCGGCCGGGGCACGGGCGCGGGCAGCCGGAAGCGGGACGGCTTCGCGGCAGGGCGAAGCGACCCGGGCAACGCGGGGCAGACCGCGGCGCGGAGCGAGCGGACGGCGCACCGCCCACCGGCAACGGCGCGGGGGCCAGGCTACGGTGAGCGGCGGCCGGACACCAGGGGCCGGACGGCGTTCGGCACGGCAGCGCGGCCGGACGCCGTCCGGCGCGGCGGCCGCGGCGCGGCCGAGGGGACGGCGGCAGGAAGCTCCGCGCGCCGCGGGGCCACCGGCGGCGGCGCGGCGGCGGTGCGGCCCTCAACTGCCGTGACATGCCGGGCCGGCAGGAGCGCGGGCGGCGGCGGGCACGGGCGACGGTGCGCACGGGGTGCCCGTGGGAGGCCCGGCGGACGGCGGCCCGCCGGCGGGGCGTGACACGGAGGGGCGTCGGCGCCTCGCCGGCTCCGTCAGGTGGCGCCGGTGCGTCGGGTGGGTGAAGGGCGCGTCGACGTGTCCTCGACGCGCCGGAGGCGAAACGTCGGACGAGCGCGGGCCGGGAGGCGTCGGACGAGCGCCGTCAGGCGAACACCGTCAGACGAGCGCGGCCGTGGAGGACGGCGCCGGGGCGGTCTCGGCAGCGGTGGCCGCGGCGGCCTCGGGCACGGGCTCGACGAGCGGCTCGACCGGAACCGCCGGAGGAACCGCCGGCTGGCTCTTCGCGTCGGGCACGCTGCGCAGCGGGGTGCGGCTGGTCAGCCGGGCCCTGCGGGTCGCCTCGACCCGGCGGGTGAACCAGATGACCTTGCCGTCCGGGGTGCCGCAGGTGCCCCAACTGTCGCTCAGTGCCGCCACCGTGGCGAGTCCGCCACCGGCGGCCGAGAGCAGTTTCGGCAGCCGCGGGCCCTCGTCGGCGACGGACGCGGTGAGGTGGCGGCCGCTCCAGCGGAGCTCGACGACGCACTTGGCGTCCGGGCCGATATGGCGGTGGACGTTGGTCAGGAGTTCCGCCACTCCCCGGCATACGGGCGGGATATGCAGTTCGAGATCCCAGTACCGCAGGTGCGCGGCGAGGATTCGCCGGATCTGCGGCACACGCTCCGCCGAAGCATGCAGTTCGACCGTGTAGTGCCGGTCGCTGGGAAGTGTCATGTCGTGGCTCCTCACCGCGAGGCTCACGCCCTTCACCTCGTTGGACCAACGAACCCCGAAACACGAAGAGTGAGCATTTATCACGTATGGGTCATTTGTCATGGTGACCCCGCGCGGCGGGTTCCGCAACAGATCATCGGGACTCCAGCCGGAGCTCGACCTCCTTCTCCTGGTCGCCGGCGGCCGTGCCGAGGACATGCACCGTGAACGCGGATTCCAGGCCCTTGCACAGCTGGTCGACGGCCCAGTAGCCGCCTTGGAGGCTGACCAGGACGGGGGCGGTCAGCCGGCGGGGCTCGGCCGCCGACTTGAGGTCGCTCACGTCGAACGTCGAGGTCCACACGGTCGAGCCCGGCCCGGCGACCTCCTCGGGTACGTCGTCCGCGGCCCGGTCGGAGCTGAACGAGGTGCGCAGCGCGCTGAAGACGGCGTGCGCGTCCTGCGTCGCGCAGCTCTCCAGCTCCACCACCACCTCGGCCGATACGTGTTGCGTGCCTGCCGGTTTCGCGCTGTTCACTGTGGGACCTTCCTCTGCGGCCGTCCTCCGGAAGCCGAACGCTTCCAGGCTCGCCCGGCCGACCGGTGTGTGCGACCGGAGACCGCACGAAGGGGGTGCAGGGGCGCGGCCGCACCCCGGAGCCGATGGCCCGGCGGGCGGCCCGCGGACCGGCCGGGTGCGGCCGACCGCGAAGACCGGGCCCCTTCGGCACCCGGGTGAACCCTCGGCGCACGGCGGCCGGGTGGGGAGGGCCGGCAGACGATCGGGGCCGCGGAGTGACGATCACGCGCCGGGCGGGGCGGCGGTGAAGGCGACCTCGGCGGCCCGCGCGACGATCTCGGCCTCGTCCCCCAGGGCCCACTCCGCCGCCCGGGAGGACTGGGCGGCCGGCACGCTCTCGCTGATGCCGGGGGCCGCGGGAATGTCGTAGGTGGCGTGCGCGTCGTGCGGCAGGACGACACGGAAGCCGCGGGCCAGGGCCGTACGGGCGGTGGCGCTCACGCACATCTCGGAGAGCAGCCCGCACAGTGCCAGCGCCTCGACGCCCGCGTCGGCGAGCAGGGCGCCGAGCGGGGTGCCGTCGAAGCCGTCGTCCTCGGTCTTGCGGACCACGGTCTCGCGGGGTCCGGGCACCACGGGCAGCCGGAGCCGCCAGCCGGGCGTGTACGGCTCGTCGGCGGTCCCGGGGGCGCCGTCGTTCTGCAGATGGACGACGAGGGCGCCCGCGGCGCGGGCCCGGGCGAGCAGGTCACGGCTCCGGTCGAGCACCCGCGCGGCGTCGGGCACCGCCTCGTCGCCCGCGACGAACGCCGTCTGGAGGTCGACGAGCAGCAGCGCCTCGACGGGGCGGACCGCTGCCCCGGCCGGGGGCGTGCTCCCGGCGGCGGGGACGGGGACAGGGGCGGCGGTCTCCGTCCCGGTCCCGGGCTCGGCCCCGGTCCCGGCGACCGTGGCCGTCATCGGCTGGTGCGCAGTCATACGGACCATGGTGCGGGCCGGGCCGGCCGGTGATCATCCGCCGGGACGGAATCCGGACACGCGCCGCTGAGCCGTCCGGGCCCCCGTGATTGCCATGGGCCTCGGCCTGGACGGATCATCCGGTACGGGACGCCGTACGCGCGTACGGGGGTACGTACGGAAGTACGGGGACGACCGGACACGGACGACGCGAGGAGAGTCACCCATGGGACCAGCCACCGTCGACGGCCGCTGCGCGCCGGGCTTCGCCGGCGTACGGGAAGCGTTCGAGCGGAACTTCCGCGAGCACGGTGACATCGGCGCGGCGGTGGCGGTGACCGTGGACGGCGAGGCGGTGGTCGACCTGTGGGGCGGCCATGCGGACGCCGCCGGGACCCGCACCTGGGAGCGCGACACCCTCGTCAATGTCTATTCGACGTCCAAGGGGATGACCGCGCTGTGCGCGCATCTTCTCGTGGACCGCGGCGAGTTGGACCTCGATGCGCCGGTGGCGCGGTACTGGCCCGAGTTCGGGCAGGCCGGCAAGCAGGACATACCCGTGCGCTGGCTGCTCAGCCACCGCGCCGGCCTGATCGCGCCCCGTGAGCCGCTCCCCCCGGGGTGCGCCTACGACTGGGAGGCGGTGTGCGCCGCCCTGGCGGCGGCCCCGCCGTGGTGGGAGCCGGGCACCGCGCAGGGCTACCACGCGGTGACGTTCGGCTACCTGGTGGGCGAGGTCGTCCGGCGGATCACCGGGCAGTCCCTCGGCGCGTTCCTGCGCAGCGAGATCACCGGGCCGCTGGGCGCCGGGGTGTTCATCGGCACCCCCGCCGAGGAGCACGCCCGCTGCGCGGACATGGTCGGGCAGCTGGACGAGGCGCGGCTCGCGGCGCAGTTCCCCGGCGGCGTGCCCCGGCCGCCCTTCCGCGCGCTGTCCGACCATCCGCTGGCCGTGGTGATGCTGGCGCTGACGTCCATCCCCACCGGCGACGTCAACAGCGCCGCCTACCGGTCGGCCGAGATCCCGGCGGGCAACGCCCACGCCGGCGCCCGCGGGCTGGCGACCGTGTACGGCGCACTGGCGGGCGGCGAGCTCGTCGGGCCCGCCACCCTGGAGGCGATGCGCCGTTCGCAGAGCCTGCCGGGCGAGCGTGATCTGACGATGGACGCGCTCGCCCCGGCGGGCCGCGAACACCGCTGGGGCCTGGGCTACATGCTCAACCACCAGGGCCAGGCGGGCCCCAATCCGCGGGCGTTCGGGCACGGTGGCGCGGGCGGCTCGTTCGCCTTCGCCGATCCGGAGAACCGGCTGTCGTTCGCGTACACCATGAACAAGTACGGCGGGGGCACGACGGGCGACGATCCGCGCAACCGCGGCCTGGTCCGGGCGGTGTACCGGGCCCTGGCGGAGACCCGGCGGTGAGGGGGCGGCCCGTCAGGGAGCGGCCGCTTCGGGCGGCGGGGCCGGCCGCGGGACCACCGGAGGTTCACCGGCCGCGTCGGTGAGGGCGCGCAAGGATTCGATGAGCCCGGTGCGCTGGGCGGGCGGCAGCCGGGCGACGATCTCGGCGGTCTCCGTGTGCCGGCCGGCCAGCACCCGGCCGACGAGGCGGCGGCCGTCGTCCGTCGGGCTCAGCACGACCTCGCGGCGGTTGCCGGGGTTGGTCCGCCGGGTGACGCTGCCGGCCGCCTCCAGCCGGTCGACCATCCGCATCGCGGTGGACGGGTTGACGCCCAGCGCCCCGGCCAGTGCGGCGAGTTTGACCGGGCCCCGGCCGTCCAGCACCACCAGGGCCCGCAGCTGGGGCAGGGTGAGGGAGGGCGCCGTCCGCCCGAGGGCGCGGGCGGAGATCCCGACCAGCAGCCGGGAGGCGGTCCGCACCGCGGCGATGACCTCCTCGACGTCATGATCGAGATCCTCGCCGGGCGCGGCCGCCCCGGCCCGCCGCGGTGCGCGCTGCGCGTCGTGCCCCATGGCGCCCTTTACACCCGCCGAGGGCATCGCGCCTGGTGGAGGGCCCTTTCGAAGGTCATCGAGAGGACCGGAATCCGGGCCCGCGAACCCCCTTGCCGAGCGCAATAATGGGAAGTGCGGCATGCATCCGGCCCGGCGCGAGCGCGACGGGCCCGAGAGGGCGTGATGACCATGGAACGGGACACCGAGACGGTTCACGAGGCCTATTCCTTCGTCTGTCTGCACTGCGGGCACGGCTGGGAGGAGGAGTACGAGATCCGGCACACCACGGACCTGGCCGGCCACCGGCGTGCCGACTACTTCGCCCACGGCGCCCGGGTCCGCTCCCCGCTGACCCTCACCGACTGCCCGTCGTGCAACCTCGGCCCGATCCGTATCCTGCGCCCCGGCCGGGTCAACTCGACGCGCCCCTATCTCGCCTGACCCCCGCCTCCTCCTGATGACTCGTCACCACCCGGTGTACAACAGGTGGTTGAGGAGGAGGGCCAGCGCGGCCTGGGCCGCCAGCCACCGGCGGTGCCGGTGTGCGGGCAGCAGCGCGCAGGCGGCCGGCAGCCAGACGGCGAACGGCAGCCAGATCCGCTCGGTCTCCGCCTTGCTCATCCCGGAGAGGTCGGCGACCAGCACGGCGAGCAGGACGGCCGCCACGAGGACGGTCAGCCGGGCGGCGGGGGCGCGCGGCGGGCCGGCGGAGGGGCTGAGCCCGCGCAGGGCGGTGGGGGCCGCGGCCAGGGTCCGGCGCACACCGGCCACCGTCGCCGGGCCGGTGATCAGGACGGTGCAGGCGAGGTTGCCCCATACCCAGTAGGCGTACGGGCGGACCGCGGCGGCGCCCTGGTAGTAGCGCTCGACGAGCAGCCGGTAGCCCTCCCACCAGTGGAATCCCGCGAGGGTGAAGGCGGCCGCGACGGCCAGCGCCCCGGCCGCCAGCAGGGGCAGCGGGCGCGCGGTGCGGGTGAGCAGCAGGATCGCCGCGCCGATCAGCGCGATCAGGGTGAGGCCGTAGGAGAGGTAGCAGGTCAGGCCGAAGAGGAGGCCGGAGGCCAGGGCGGCGCCGGCCCGGAGGGGGTCGCCGCCCCGCGGTGACCGGGGCAGGGTGCGGCGGGTGGTGGCGAGGGCCAGCAGCGCCAGGGCCCAGGCGGCGACGGCCGCGAAGTAGCCGTCCGCCGAGGTGCCCACCCAGACGGCGGCCGGGCTCAGGACGAGGAAGGGGGCGGCCCGGCGGGCGGTGGCCTCGTCGGTGAGGGCGCGCAGCCCGACGAGGACCGCGGCCACGGCGGAGGTGCCGGCCGTGATGCACCAGACGCCGGCCCAGCCGCCACCGCCCAGGCCGATGCGGTCCAGGCCGACGAAGGTGAGGACGGCGGCCGGTGGATGCCCGGCGACATGGGCGGGCCAGTGGTCCGGCGCGTTGTTGAGGATGTGGTGGGTGAAGTCGCGCAGCGCCGCCCCCGCGTCGTCGAAGCGGCGGATGACGGTCAGGTACTCGTACGCGGTGGTGAGCCGCTCGGCGATACCGGTCCGCCAGCCGTCGATCAGGGCCAGCGCCCCCGTCCAGAGCAGGGCGGCGGCCCAGCCCGTGAGGACCAGGCGGCGCCAGGGCAACCGGGCCGCGAGGGACGGTCCGTGGACGATCACCATGACGGCGACGGCGAGCGCGGCGGGGGTGCCGGGTCCCAGGTGCGGGAACCACGAGGCGTACAGCGGGGGCCAGTTGACGTGCAGGCTGCCGTCGGCGCGCTCGATGGCGGTGCCGACCAGCGCGGCCACCACGACGAGGAGGGCGCCGGTCGCGGCGGCCGCCAGATCGCGGCGGTGCGCGGCGCGTTCCGCGGGGAGTGCGCCGGCGGGGTCGCCGGGGGCCGGAGGAGAGGCCGGCCGGGGACCCGGATCGGATTCCGGACGGGGATCCGGACCGGGAGTCATACGGGAGGTCGCACGGGAGGTCACAGCGGCACGCTAGGCGCCGGCCGGCGGCAACGGACGCTCTGCGGCGGCGGTGTCATCGTTCCGTCAGATTTCCCCGGTGCCCGGGCGGCGAAGGGCGCCTCCGCCCCCACGACGTCAGAGTTTCGTCATGCGTCACGGGCCCGCCGGCACACCGGTCGCGGCATACCGTCGAAGCCAGGCCGCGCCGGCCCCGAGCGCCGGACGGGCCCAGGCGGCGGACCCTCGCCGCGCCGAATCGCCAAGGACACACCATGAGTGCCCCGCACCCTTCCGCTCCTCCTTCCCCTCCCCCGGCCCCGCCGTCCGTCTGGCGCAGCCCGCTGCGCGGTCCGCGGCTGACCGCGCTGCTCGGCGTCGTCCTGCTGGCCGGGATCACGCTGCTGTTCGTGACCGGTCTGCTGTCGTACGCCGCGTACAACCCGGATCTGGGCGGCGGGATCAACGACAAGACGCCCGGCAAGGGCCTGTTGGGCATCTACCTCTTCAGCTGGCCGACCGGCCCCTCCTGGCTCTACCGGCTCACCCAGGGGCTGCACGTCACGGTCGGGATCGCGCTGGTGCCCGTCCTGCTGGCGAAGCTGTGGTCGGTGATCCCGAAGCTGTTCACCCTGCCGCCGGCCCGGTCCGCGGGCCATGCGCTGGAGCGGCTCTCGCTGCTGTTGCTGGTCGGCGGAGCGCTCTTCGAGTTCGTCACCGGCATCCTCAACATCCAGCTGGAGTACCTCTTCCCCGGGTCGTTCTATCCGCTGCACTTCTACGGCGCGTGGGTGTTCATGGGAGCGTTCGCCGCCCATGTGGTGCTGCGCATGCCGCGGACCGTACGGGCGTTGCGCGAGCGCACCGACCCGGCGGCGGCCGACGACGACACCGGGCTGGTCCCGGTCCGGCCGGACCGGCCGACCATGACCCGGCGGGGAGCGCTGGGGCTGGTCGGTGCCGGTTCGCTGCTGCTGTTCACCACGGCCGCCGGGCAGAGCCTCGGCGGATGGTGGCGGCGCACGGCCCTGCTGGCGCCGCACGGTGGCCGGGAGCCGGGCAGCGGACCGAACGGCTTCCAGATCAACAAGACCGCCGCGGCCGTCGGCATCACGGCCCGGGAGACGGGCGACGCCTGGCGGTTGACGGTCGAGGGCGGCGGACGGCGGGTGCGGATCGGCCGCGCCGAGCTGCTGGCGCTGCCCCAGCACACGGCGGCGCTGCCGATCGCCTGCGTCGAGGGCTGGTCGACGGGCGACCAGGAGTGGAGCGGGGTGCGGCTGCGGGACCTCGCCGCGCTGGTGGGGCTCGGCGACCGGCCCCCGGGCGTGCTGGTGGAGTCGCTCCAGTTGCACGGCGCGTTCCGCCGGGCGGCACTGCGCGACAACCAGGTGCGCGATCCGCGTTCGCTGCTCGCGCTGCGGGTGGGCGGCGCCGAGCTGTCCCCGGACCACGGCTGTCCGGCGCGGATCATCGTCCCGGCGGCTCCCGGGGTGCTCCAGACCAAGTGGGTGGCACGGCTGACGTTCGGGGAGTGGTGACGATGCGCAAGAGGCGGCGGACGGTGCGGGAACGGGCGGCACGGATGCGGCAAGCGGACCCGCGCGAACAGGCGGCGGGGGGTTGGCAGGCGGCCCCGGGCGAACGGGCGGCGCGGACACCGCAACCGGCCCCGGGCGGAGGGGCGGTGCCGGCCCTGCGCACGAGGGCCGGGCGGGCGCTCGGGGCGCTGCGCCTGCCCCGCCGCTACGGCGAGGGGCCGCTGCATCTGCTGCTGATGCTCGCGTCGTTCGCGCTCACCGGCTACGCGGGGGTGCGGCTGCTGGCCGGCGGGCAGTGGCCGCTGGTGCTCGTCTGGTTCGCCGGGGCCGCGCTGCTGCACGATCTGGTGCTGCTGCCGCTGTACGCGCTCGCCGACCGTGCGCTGGTCCGTTGGACCGCCGGGACCGGCCGGAACCGGGCCCGGGCCGCGTACGTCCGGGTGCCCGCCGCGCTGTCCGGGTTGCTGCTGCTGGTGTGGTTCCCGCTGATCGCCGGCGCGGCGGGCGGCGGTTCGGCGGCGCACTACGAGGCCACCACGCGGCTGCCCGGCGGGGTGTTCCTGACCCGCTGGCTGCTGGTCACCGCCGGGCTGTGCGCCCTGTCCGCCCTGTGGCTGCTGGTGCGGACCGTTCAGCGGCGGCTGTGCGGGGCGCCCCGGCGGCGCAGCGAGACGAAACAGCGCGCGGCGCCCGGCGCCTGATCGGCCTGGTCCGTGACGGTCCACTCCTCGACGGGGGTCCAGCCGGCGGCCGCCGCGTGGCGCAGCAGCGCGGCGGCGCCGACCCGGGCCCAGGGGAACGACTCGCCCGGTGCGCACGGGGCGCCGGGCGAGGGGTGGTAGCCCCGCTCGACCCGGACCTGGACCCGTTCGTCGACGTCCGCCGCGGCGGTCTCCACGATCAACAGGCCCTGCCGGCCGACCAGTTCGGCGGTGCGGGTGAGCAGGGCGCGCGGGTCGCCGCCGATGCCGATGTTGCCGTCGAGGAGCAGAGCCGTGCCCCAACTCCCCTCGTCGGGGAGGGAGTCGAAGACGGAGCGGTGCAGCGCGGAGCCGCCGGACGCCGCGGTGCGGGCCACCGCGGCGGTGCTGACGTCGATGCCGAGCGCCCGCCGGCCCTGTGCGGCGAGTGCGGCGACCAGCCGGCCGGGGCCGCAGCCGATGTCGAGGACGGCGCCCTCGCAGCGGCGCAGCGCCGACAGGTCGGCGGCGTCCGGCCCGGCGCACCAGCGCTCGACCTCCAGCGGCAGCAGCCAGCCGTCGCTGCGCCGCAGGAAGAGCGGGCCACGGCCGCTGCGCAGTGCGTCGGCGTACGGGTCCGCGCCCCAGGTGACGGTGTCGTGCCGGTCGGTTTGTGCCGTCGGTGGCATGGCGGTGCTCATCGGCCGGTGACCGGGGTCAGGCGGGCGAGGGTGGCGGCGAAGGTGCCGGCGGGGGCCGCGGCCGCGACCCGCTCCGCGTCGTCGGCGGTGTCGACGTCCCGCAGCGGCGGCAGGTCCCGCACCCGCAGCCCGGCGGCGGTCAGCCGGGCCCGCTGGGCGGCGCCGGTGCGGGCGGTGGACATGGGGACGCCGCGCAGCAGCCGGGGGTCGGGGGACGCCAGGCCGAGCGCCCAGAATCCGCCGTCCTCGGCGGCACCGAACCAGGCGTCGCAGTCGTCCCAGGCACCGGTGTCCAGCGCGGGGGCGAGGAGGTGCGGGGTGATCTGCGGGGTGTCCATGCCGAGGAGGAGGGTGGGGCCGGTGCTTGCGGCGAAGGCCGCGGCGAGCCGCTCGTCGAGGCCGCCGGCGCACTGGGGCCGGACCTCGAAGCCGTCCGGCAGCCAGCCGCCCGGGCGGCCGTCGAGGACGACCACCCGCCGCCGGGCGGGCATGGCGCGTACGGCCCGGAGGGTGTCGTACAGCGCCGCCTCGGCCAACTCGGCGGCCTCGTCGGGAGTGAAGGGCGGGGTGAGCCGGGTCTTGACCCGGCCGGGCACCGGTTCCTTGGCGATGACCAGGAGCGTGGTGGGGCCCGGACCCGCCGGGCGGTCTGCGGGCGCGGTCATCGGGCGGTCTCCTCCGTACGGGACGGGAGCGGGGGCTGGTTCAGGACGTCGCGCATGTCGCGCACCGCGTGCCAGGTGCCGCGCCAGGTGCCGGTCACCTTGGAACGGCCGGTGCGCGGGCGGTAGGGCACCTCGCGCTCCTCGACCCGCCAGCCCGCGTCGGCGGCCCGGACGACCATCTGCAGGGGGTAGCCGCTGCGGCGGTCGGTCAGCCCGAGGCCGAGCAGCGCGGTGCGCCGGGCGGCGCGCAGCGGGCCGAGGTCGTGCAGCCGCAGTCCGGTGCGGCGGCGCAGCATCCGGGCGAGGGCGAGGTTGCCGAGCCGGGCGTGCGGCGGCCAGGCGCCGCGCCCCTCGGGGCGGCGGCGGCCCAGCACCAGGTCGCTGTCGCCGTCGTGGACGGCGCGGACGAACGGGGTGAGCAGGGCGGGGTCGAGGGAGGCGTCGCAGTCGCAGAAGCAGACGATGTCGGCGTCGGCGGCCAGCAGTCCGGCGTGGCAGGCGGCGCCGAATCCGCGGCGCGGCTCGTGCACGACGGTGGCGCCCAGGCCGCGGGCGATCTCGGCGGAGCCGTCGGTGGAGCCGTTGTCCACGACGATCGCCCGCCAGCCTGCCGGGATGCGGGCCAGCACCCAGGGCAGCGCGGCGGCCTCGTCGAGGCAGGGCAGGACGACATCCACCGAGGGGGTACGGGGGGTGGGAGGAGGGGAGTGGGTCACGCCTTCACCTATGCATCAGAAGCGGACGGGCCAAGGGGTGTTGAAGTTTGTGTGGGGCGCGGGTGCCGGCGGGCGGCGGCGCGCGGGTCAGCCCATCGGTGCCGCCCGCATCCCCTCCCGGGCGAACTCCCGCATGCCCGCCGCGAATCCGGTCGCGGCCCGCCAGCCGAGGTCGTCGGCGATGCGCTGCGACGAGGCGGTGATGTGCCGTACGTCGCCGAGCCGGTACTCCCCCGTGACCACGGGCGCCGGTCCGCCGCACGCCCCGGCCAGGGCCTGCGCCATCTCGCCGACGGTGTGCGGCACCCCGCTGCCCGTGTTGTACGCGGTCAGGGTGCCCGCCGCCCGGTCCGGCAGCGCCTCCAGGGCGACCACGTTGGCGGTGGCGATGTCCCGTACATGGACGAAGTCCCGCCGCTGGCCGCCGTCTTCGTAGACGGTCGGGGACTGTCCGCGGGCCAGCGCCGAGCGGAAGAACGAGGCCACCCCCGCGTACGGGGTGTCCCGTGGCATCCCGGGCCCGTAGACGTTGTGGTAGCGCAGCGCGACGGCCCGGCCTCCGGTGGCGCGGGCCCACGAGGCGGCCAGGTGTTCCTGGGCGAGCTTGGTGGCGGCGTAGACGTTGCGCGGATCGGTGGGGGCGTCCTCGCCGACCAGTCCCGGCCGCAGTGCGGCGCCGCACTGCGGGCAGCGCGGCTCGAACTGCCCGGCGTCCAGCTCGTCCACGGCCCGCGGGCCGGGCCGCACCACCCCGTGGCCGGGGCAGGTGTAGCGGCCCTCCCCGTAGACCACCATCGACCCGGCGAGCACCAGCTCGCGCACCCCGGCGTCGGCCATCGCGGCCAGCAGCACCGCGGTGCCCAGGTCGTTGCAGCCGACGTAGTCGGGTGCGTCCGCGAAGTCCTTGCCCAGGCCCACCATCGCCGCCTGGTGGCAGACCGCCCGCACGCCCCGCAGGGCCTCGTCGACCGCCGCCCGGTCGCGCACGTCGGCGACGATGCGCCGCGCGCCCGGGCGCGGCGGCGGGGGCTCGGGGTGCGCCGAGGGCAGCAGCGCATCGAGCACGACGGGCTCGTGCCCGTGCGCCATGAGCGCCTCGACGACCTGCGATCCGATGAATCCGGCACCGCCGGTGACCAGTACACGCATGCCGGTCACGCTAAGCGGGACGGGGCGCTCCGGCCCGCGCATGAGCCGCCGTGTCATGGGTCCGTAAGATCCGCGGCCGCCCGGCGCGCCCGCTGCCGCACCGTCCGGGCCACTGCGATTCGGTAACAGGGCGCATTCGAGGTATTTCGGTACGGCATATGTTGCTTATGCTCAGGTCGGGCGCCGGGGGGCCGCTTTCGGACACTCCGACGGCCGGCGGGCCCCTTGCCCGACCTTGCCCGATCACCTCACTGACACCGTCGGAGAACACCTTGGCCGTGGAGAATGTGGAGCAGCGCACCGGCTCCCGGGTGCTGCCCGCGCTTCCGTACGCGGTGATGGCCGTGGTCACCACGGTCGACCTCACCGCGGGCCCGGGCGTCGGGTTCCTGCCGCTGGTCTCACTGGGGCCGGCGTTCGCCGGGCTGGTCGGCGGCTGGCAGCGGACCGCCGTGGTCGGGCTGACGGCCTTTGTGCTCTGCCTCGGGCTGGGCGTCTACAACGGCCTGTTCGAGAGCCGGCGCGGACTGACCGCGCTGCTGTCGGTGGCCGGGGTGACCGCGGCCGGGGTGGTCGCCGCGGTGATGCGGCAGCGGCGCGAGGCGGAGCTGGCCAGCGTCCGTTCCATCGCCGAGGTCGCCCAGCGGGTGCTGCTGCGCCCGGTGCCGCGCGGCGCCGGGCCGCTGCGGGTCGCTGTCTCGTACACCTCGGCGGTGGCCGAGGCCCGGATAGGGGGCGATCTGTACGAGGTGGTGACCTCGCCCGCCGGGGTGCGGATCATCGTCGGCGATGTGCAGGGCAAGGGCCTGGAGGCCGTGGAGAGCGCGGCGGTGGTGCTCGGCGCCTTCCGGGAGGCGGCGCACGACGAGCCGGATCTGCCGGCCGTCGGCGAGCGGGTCGAGCGGGCGCTGAACCGCCATCTGTCCGGCGAACGGTTCGTCACGGCGGTGCTCGCCGAGATCGGTGACGGCCCGAACGCCACCCTCCTGAACTTCGGCCACCCGGCGCCGCTGGTCGTCCGCCCCGCGGGCGCGGTGGCGTTCGCCGCCCCGCCGGACCGCGCCCTGCCGCTCGGCCTCAGCCTGCACGACGCCGGGGCACCGGCGCCCTACGAGGTGCCCTTCGCGCCCGGCGACCAACTGCTCTTCTACACCGACGGCGTCACCGAGGCCCGCGACGCGGCGGGCCGCTTCTACCCCCTCGACGAACGCGCCGCGCTGCTCAAGGACCCCGACCCGGAGACCGCGCTGCGCGCGGTGCGCGAGGACCTGGTCGAGCATGTCGAGGGGCCGCTGCACGACGACGCGGCGATGCTGCTGGTCCGCTACCGCGGGGCCTGCTGACCCGGCGTCGGGCCGGGCCCGGGAGCCGGCTGGGGGTCGGCGCTCAGTCGTCGCGCGGGTCCCCGGTGCCGCGCTCCCCGTCGCCGTCTCGGCCCTCAGCCCCGTCCCGGCCCCCGTCGCCGTCGCTGCTCCCGCCCCGGTCCCCGTCGCCGTGACCGTCCCCGTCCGCCTCGCCCGCACCGGCCCCCTTCGCGCGGCCGGTGCCCGGCTCCCCCGCTCCCGACCGGGCCTCCGCCTTGGCGGCCGAGCGCCGTGCGACCTCCTCGCGGGCCGCGGCCGTGGCGACCGAGGGCCACACCCGGTCGAGTGAGGCGTTCATCGCGGCGCCGACCAGCACCGCGAAGGCGGACACCCCGATCCACAGCAGTACCGCGACCGGCGCGGCCAACGAGCCGTAGATCGTGGGCCCCTCGACCGTCGAGGTGAGGTAGAGCCGGAGCAGGAAGCTGCCGAGCACCCACATGCCGAGCGCCACCACCGCGCCGGGAATGTCCTCCGGCCAGGGCGAACGGACGGGGACGGACGCGTGGTAGAGCGTGGTGAGGAAGGCGACCGACAGGAGCAGGACGACCGGCCAGTACAGCGCCCGGATGATGTGCTCGCTGGCCGGCAGCCAGCCCACGACGGTGTCGGGACCGGCGACCATCAGCGGCAGCGCCACGGCTCCGACGACCAGCGCGGCGAGGTACAGCACGAACGCCAGCAGCCGGGTCCTGATGATGCCCCGCCGGCCGTCGAGCCCGTACATGATGGTGATGGTGTCGACGAAGACGTTCATCGCCCGGGACCCGGACCACAGGGCGATGGCGAAGCCGAGGGAGATGACGTCCGGGCGGCGGCCGGTGAAGACGTCGTTGAGCAGCGGCCGGGCGATCTCGTTCACGCCCTTGCTGGACAGGACCGTGCCGGCGGCGCCGAGGATGTGCCGGCGGACGTTGTCGAGGGTGTCGTGCCCGATCCAGGTGTTGGTGTAGCCGAGCACGCCGAGGAGTCCGAGGATCAGCGGCGGCAGCGACAGCAGGCTCCAGAAGGCCGCCTCGGCGGCCAGGCCCGTGACGCGGTACTTCATGCAGGAGTTGACCGTGTCCTTGAGCAGGAGCCAGGCCAGCCGGCGCTTGGAGACATTGCGGTAGAGGGCACGGGCCTTGGTCAGACGGCCCGCGGGCCGCTCGGTTGGTTCGTTTGCCGGCTGCACCTCCTTACCGTATCCGGCATGGCAGCCACCACTCACACGGTCACGAACCAGCCTCCGCCGCTGGTCGGATACGACGTCTTCACCGGCGATGCGGCCCTGGCCGAGGGCGTCGCCCGGCATGTCGCCGGCGTCCGGCTCGACGAGGTACGCGAAGAGCTCAGCACACTGGGGAAGGCGGCCGGCTCCGCGCACGCCCGGCAGTGGGGCGAACAGGCCAACGCCCACCCCCCGGTCCTGCACACCCACGACCGCTACGGCCACCGCATCGACGAGGTCGAGTACCACCCGGCGTGGCACCGGCTGCTCGGCCACGCCGTCACGGCCGGCCTGACCGGCGCGTGGTCCCGGCCGGACGGCCATGTCCGGCGCACCGCCGGCTTCATCGTGTGGACCCAGGCCGAGGCGGGACACGGCTGCCCGGTGTCGATGACCCATGCGGCGGTGCCCACGCTGCGCGCCGAGCCCGAGCTGGCGGCCGAATGGGAGCCGCTGCTGACCTCGCGGGTGTACGCGCACGAGCTGCGCCCGGTCGCCGAGAAGGGCGGCGCGCTGGCCGGGATGGCCATGACGGAGAAACAGGGCGGCAGCGACCTGCGGGCCGTCACCACCCGCGCCGAGCCGCTGGCCGCCCCCGGCGAGTACGTGCTGACCGGCCACAAGTGGTTCTGTTCGGCGCCGATGTCCGACGCCTTCCTGGTGCTGGCCCGCGCGCCGGGAGGGCTCACCTGCTTCCTGCTGCCGCGGGTGCTGCCGGACGGCAGCCGTAACGCCTTCCGCATCCAGCGGCTCAAGGACAAGCTCGGCAACCGCTCGAACGCCTCGGCGGAGGTCGAGTTCGACGGGCAGAGCTGGGCGCGCCGGGTCGGCGAGGAGGGGCGCGGGGTGGCGACCCTCATCGACATGGTCGCGGCGACCCGGCTGGACTGTGTCAGTGCGTCGGCGGCGGTGATGCGGCAGGCCGTGACGCAGGCGCTGCACCACAGCGCCCACCGGGAGGCCTTCGGGGACCGGCTGATCGACAAGCCGCTGATGCGCAATGTGCTGGCCGACCTGGCGCTGGAGTCGGAGGCGGCGACCACGCTCGCCCTGCGGCTGGCGGCGGCGTACGACGGCGGCACCGAGCAGGACCGGCACTTCCTGCGGCTGGCGGTGCCGGCGGCGAAGTACTGGGTGACCAAGCGCTGCACCCCGCTGGTGACCGAGGCGCTGGAGTGCCTGGGCGGCAACGGCTACGTCGAGGAGTCGGGGCTGCCGCGGCTGCTGCGCGAGGCGCCGCTCAACTCGATCTGGGAGGGTTCCGGCAACGTCCAGGCGCTGGACGTGCTGCGGGCCCTGCGGCGCGAACCCGAGGCGCTGAACGCGTTCCTCACCGAGATCGGGACGGCGCGGGGCGCGGACCACCGCCTGGACCGGGCCATCACGGGGATGCTCACCGAACTCGCCGATCTGGAGGGCATCGAGGCGCGGGCCCGGCGGCTGGCGGAGCGGATGGCGCTGGTCCTCCAGGGTTCGCTGCTGGTGCGTCATGCGCCGCCCGAGGTCGCGGACGCGTTCTGCGCCGCCCGGCTCGGGGGCGACGCGGGCGCGGCCTTCGGGACGCTGCCGCACACGCTGGACCTCGGGGCCGTGGTGGCTCGGGCGCGGCCGGTGGCCGAGCACTGAGTGCGGGCCGGCCCGGCACGGCGGCGGTTCCCCGTCGCCTCCGGGCCGTCGCCCACGAGGCTACGGGGACAGGGGGTCACCGCCGCCGCGCCGGTCGGGGAGCGGTGCCGCGCCGACACGGCACCGCTCCCGGTACAAGGGTGTCCGGGGCACCGCACAGGGCCCCCGGGTGCGCGGACGTCGGCCGGCCCCGTGAGCCCCCTCCCGCGCCGTGCCGACGTCACGTGTGGCGGCCGACGGAGTCCCTGCGACATCCCACGGGTTCCTCGACGGGTGACCGGCGAACCCGCGGGGGCGAGACACCATCGGCCGCTTCGGCCAGACTCCCCGCAACGCGTCGTGGGCGACAACGGTTGCATTGCGTTGCAGCGCCCGGTGACGGCCCGGGACAATGGCCGCTTCCAGGACGGACCGGTGGCCCGGTGAGCGCACGAGAGGCACGCGAGGCACGAGGCACGACCCGGGGAACAGGGCAGTACGGAGAACAGCGTGAGCGACAGAGCGATCGACGGCGCGGTCTGGTCGGCCCAGGACAACCGCGCCACCGCACACCGTCTCGCCACGGTCCACGAGGCGGCGCTCGCGGGCGGGACGGCGCCCGGCGAGGCGGGGGACGCGCCCCGCACGGTGATCGGTGAATCGTGGCGGCGGGTGCTGGTCTCCGGCGTCGACCCGGATCACGACCGGCCTCAAACCCCGCTCTCCGTAGCGGAGTTGGAGCACCGCCGGCAGAAGTCCCAGCTGGCGACGGTGCTGCCGGTGTTCCACGAGGGGCTGTTATCCGCGGCCGACGCCGCTCAGCAGATCATGGTCGTCACCGACGCCGAGGGCCGGGTGCTGTGGCGCGAGGGCAGCGCCCCGGTCCGGCGGATGGCCGACCGGCTGGGCTTCGACAAGGGCGCCGACTGGACGGAGGGCGTCGTCGGCACCAACGCCATCGGCACCGCGCTGGTGGCCCGCCGGCCGGTGCTGGTGCACTCCGCCGAGCACTTCGTCCGCAGCCACCACGCGTGGACCTGTGCCGCGGCGCCGCTCCACGACCCGCGCGACGGGCGCCTGCTGGGCACCGTGGACCTCAGCGGTCCGGCGCCCTCCTTCCACCCCACGACGCTCTCCCTGGTGTCCTCCGTCGCCCGGCTCGCCGAGGGCGAGCTGCGCACCCGCCACCATCTGTCCCTGGAGCGGCTGCGGTCGAGCGCGGCACCGGTGCTGGCGCGGATCGGCGGGCGGGCGCTGGCCGTCGACCCGAGCGGCTGGGTCGTGGGGGTGACGGGCCTGACGCCGCCGGACCGGGTGGCGCTGCCCAAGGCACCGGAGGCCGGGCCGCTGTGGCTGCCGCGGTACGGCATGTGCGCCCTGGAGCCGTTGCCCGGCGGCTGGCTGATCCGCGTCGGGCGGCAGGAGCGGGAGATGCGGCCGAGCCGGGTGGTGCTGGACGTCAGCGGCCGGGACGGCTCGACGGTCACCGTCAGCGGCGCGGCCGGCAGCTGGTCGCACGAGCTGACCCCGCGCCATGCCGAGCTGCTGTTCGTCCTCGCCGCGCATCCGCAGGGGCGCAGCGCCGCCCAGCTCGCCCGGGACCTCTTCGGCGACGACAGCCGCACGGTCACGGTGCGGGCCGAACTCTCCCGGCTGCGCCGCCATCTCGCGAGCGTCCTGGCCCACCGGCCCTACCGGTTCGCGGACGGGGTCGAGGTGGAGCTCCTGCTGCCGCCCCGGCCCGCCCACCTGCTGCCGCAGTCCCTGGCCCCGGCGGTGGCGGCGGCCCGCCGGGGGTGACGGAGCGGGAGCCGGGGGCGGCCCACGGGGTGGGGGTGCGGGGAGGCCACGGGGCGGCGGTGCGGAGGGCAGGCGAGCCGGGCCGGGGAAGGCGCCGGGGGCCGGGGGAAGGTAGCGGGTCACGGGTGGCGGACGGCGGTGCGCGGCGCCCGCCACCCGTTCGGTCGCCTGCTGTCGCCCCCGCCCGGGCGCGCGCCTAGCGTGCCGACAGCGGACCGTGCGCCCCCGGGGAGCGGCGTCCCGGGAAGCGCGGTCACGGGAGGTGAGCGATGAGCCCGACGGGCCCGCCGGACGCGACGGCCGGGGAGCCGGCGGCCGCACGCCGGCCCAGGTGGGGTGCGCTGGCGCTGGCCGGGCTCATCGGCATCGGCATGGTGCGCCAGGGACTGTCCGGTGAGGCGGACGGGCCGCCGCAGCCGGGGGCCGGCACCGCGCTCTTCCCCGGCGACCTCCCGCCCGACGGCCCCGCGCCGCCGCCGCTGCCCCGCTCCGCGCCCGCCCGGGTGGCGATCGCGTCGCTCGACGTGTCGGCCCCGCTGCTGCCGCTGGGCCTGGACAAGGACGGCTGGATCGAGGCCCCGCCGGCCGGCGCCCCGCGGCTGGCGGGCTGGTACGCGGGCGCGCCGACCCCGGGCGAGAACGGCACCGCCGTGATCGTCGGCCATGTCGACAGCCTCAGCGGGCCCGCGGTCTTCTACGGGCTGGGCGCCCTGGAGAAGGGCCGGACGATCCGGGTCACCCGCGAGGACGGGCGGACCGCGGTCTTCGAGGTCTACGGCATCCAGGTCTTCGACAAGCGGAAGTTCCCGGCCCGGAAGGTCTACGGCCCCACCGGACGCCCCGAGCTGCGCGTCCTGACCTGCGGCGGCCCCTACGAGGCGGGCTCCGGCTACACGGGCAACGTGGTGGTCTTCGCCCGGATGACGACCGCCGGCGGCCCGGCCCCCCGGAGCCGGTGACCCCCACACTGTGAGCCACCGTCTCACGATACGGACGAGCCCTCCCCTCGGCCTCCCCGCCCCTCGCACCCGCCCCGCCCGGCCTCCCCCCTCGGCCCGGGCCCGGCCCCCCGGCCCCGGTGTGATGTGCTGGCCGCATGAGCATCTCGGTCACCACGTGGTACCTCGAACAGACCTCGCGCGCCGACCTGTCCCCCGCCGAGGGGCCGACGCCCGACCGGGACGTCCGCATCCTCCGGTCCGAGGTGCCGTCGCCCGAATTCAGCCGCTTCCTCTATACGGCGGTCGGCGGGGACGTCACCTGGACCGACCGGCTGGCATGGCCGTACGCGCAGTGGGCGGCGCACCTCGGGCGCCCCGGCGTGGAGACCTGGGTGGCGTACGAGCGCGGGACGCCGGCGGGGTTCATCGAGCTGGCGGCCGAGAGCGGCTCCGTGGAGATCGCCTACTTCGGGCTGCTCCCCGGCTTCCGCGGGCGCCGGATCGGCGGGCACCTGCTCGGGTACGGGACCGAGCGGGCCTGGGACCTGGCCGAGCGGTGGCCGGGCCTGCCGCGGACCGAGCGGGTGTGGGTGCACACCTGCAGCAAGGACGGCCCGCACGCGAAGGCGAACTACGAACGGCGCGGCTTCCGGGTGTACGACACCACCGTGGCCGAGGAGCCCGACGTGGCGGCTCCGGGACCCTGGCCCGGCGCGGGGCCCATCACGGCCGGCACACCCGCCGGGGAGTGATCGACACCACACCGTCTCGTGATGCGAGACAGAGGTGTCCGGATCCTGGATAACGGTGGACTGGCCGGAGAGCGGCGTGACACGCTTCCGTCATGTCTCGAGCTGGAATTGCCTTGGTGAGTCGGCGGCACGTCGACCTCGGCCGCATGTCCAGCGCCATTTGTCGGGCGGGCTGAGGCTGCCTCCACCAGGGCCTCCGGCCCCGGGCAGCACCCAGCACCACCACCGCACCTCCCGCCGTCCCCACCGTCGCGGACGCCCTGACACCCCTCGACCCGCAGACCTTCCGACGCGTGTGCCACGCGCCGCCTTTCGGTATGCCTGCGCAGGTCATCGCGGGTGCCCGGCGCCCCGTCCGCATTCCTTGAGCCCGCCCAGAAGGACGTACACCCATGGCCGCCTCCCCCGAACTCCCCGCAGCTGCCACGACCCGCCGCAAGGCCGGACGCCACCGCGGCGAGGGCCAGTGGGCCGTTGGCCACCACACGCCCCTCAACGGCAACGAGCAGTTCAAGAAGGACGACGACGGTCTCAATGTGCGGACACGCATTGAGACGATCTACGCCAAGTCCGGTTTCGACTCCATCGACCCCAACGACCTGCGCGGGCGGATGCGTTGGTGGGGCCTGTACACCCAGCGCAAGCCCGGGATCGACGGCGGCAAGACCGCGATCCTGGAGCCGGAGGAGCTGGACGACAAGTACTTCATGCTGCGGGTGCGCGTCGACGGCGGACGCCTGAGCGTGGCGCAGCTGCGCGCCATCGGCGAGGTCTCCGAGCAGTACGCCCGCGGCACCGCGGACATCACCGACCGGCAGAACATCCAGCTGCACTGGATCCGCATCGAGGACGTCCCCGCCATCTGGGAGAAGCTGGAGGCGGTGGGCCTGTCCACGACGGAGGCCTGCGGCGACTGCCCGCGCGTGATCATCGGCTCCCCGGTGGCCGGCATCGCGGCGGACGAGATCATCGACGGCACCCCGGCCGTGGACGAGATCCACGAGCGGTACATCGGCAGCAAGGAGTTCTCCAACCTGCCGCGGAAGTTCAAGACGGCGATCTCCGGCTCGCCCGTCCAGGACGTGGTCCACGAGATCAACGACGTCGCCTTCGTCGGTGTCGTCCACCCCGAGCACGGCCCCGGCTTCGACCTCTGGGTCGGCGGCGGCCTGTCCACCAACCCCAAGCTCGCCCAGCGCCTGGGCACCTGGGTGCCGCTGGACGAGGTCGCCGACGTGTGGGCCGGTGTCGTCGGCATCTTCCGCGACTACGGCTACCGCCGGCTGCGCACCCGCGCCCGGCTGAAGTTCCTGATGGCCGACTGGGGCCCGGAGAAGTTCCGCCAGGTGCTGGAGGACGAGTACCTCCAGCGCAAGCTGACCGACGGCCCCGCGCCCGAGGAGCCGCTCTCCCGCTGGCGCGACCACATCGGGGTGCACCAGCAGCAGGACGGCCGCTTCTACGTGGGCTTCGCCCCGCGTGTCGGCCGGGTCGACGGCACCACCCTGACCAAGATCGCCGAACTGGCCGGCGCCCACGGCTCCGACCGGCTGCGCACCACCGTCGAGCAGAAGATGCTCATCCTCGACGTCGCGCAGGACCAGGTCGACTCGCTGGTCGCCGGGCTGGAGGCGCTGGACTTCCAGGTCACCCCCTCGCCGTTCCGGCGCGGCACGATGGCCTGCACCGGCATCGAGTTCTGCAAGCTCGCCATCGTCGAGACCAAGGGCCGGGGCGCCTCGCTCATCGACGAACTGGAGCGCCGCATGCCGGACTTCCAGGAGCCGGTCACCATCAACCTCAACGGCTGCCCCAACGCCTGCGCCCGCATCCAGGTCGCCGACATCGGCCTCAAGGGCCAGCTGGTCCTGGACGACGAGGGCAACCAGGTGGAGGGCTACCAGGTGCACCTGGGCGGCGCGCTGGGCCTGGAGCCCGGCTTCGGCCGCAAGGTCCGCGGCCTGAAGGTCACCGCCGACGAACTCCCCGACTACGTCGAGCGGGTGCTGCGCAACTTCGAGGCGCAGCGCACGGACGGCGAGCGGTTCGCCCAGTGGGCGGCCCGGGCGGAAGAGGGTGCCCTGAAGTGAGCGAGCCTCGGCGCGCGGCGCCGGCTGGACCGAGGAGCCGCGCAGTGACGAAGGAACGAGCAGTGACGAGGGAAGCCGGCGCACCCGAGCGCGCCGTGGCCGAGCGGGAGGCACAGTGAGCGAGCGTGCGGCGCCCTTCTACTGCCCCTACTGCGGCGACGAGGACCTGCAGCCTTCCGAGGAGGGCCATGGCGCGTGGGAATGCCGGGCCTGCAGCCGTGCGTTCCGGCTGAAGTTCCTGGGCCTGCTGGCGCCGGGAGGCACCGGCCGGCCCCCTTCCGCTTCCGACGGAGGTACCTCGTGACCACCGCTACCGACCTTCAGCAACTGGCCGAGCAGGCGGGCCGGGACCTGGAGGACGCGCCCGCCCCGGCGATCCTCGAATGGGCCGCCGAGACCTTCGGTCCGCGCTTCTGCGTCACCTCCTCGATGGAGGACGCGGTCGTCGCGCACCTGGCCTCGCGGGCCTTCCCGGGCGTGGACGTCGTCTTCCTGGACACCGGCTACCACTTCCCCGAGACCCTCGGGACCCGGGACGCGGTGGCCGAGGTGATGGACGTCAACGTCCGCACCCTGACGCCGCGCCAGACGGTCGCCGAGCAGGACGCCGAGCACGGTCCGAAGCTGCACGACCGCAACCCGGACCTGTGCTGCGCACTGCGCAAGGTCGCGCCGCTCGAGGAGGGCCTGGCCGGCTACGACGCCTGGGCGACCGGCCTGCGCCGGGACGAGTCGCCCACCCGGGCGAACACCCCGGTCGTCGGCTGGGACCCCAAGCGCCGCAAGGTGAAGATCTCGCCGATCGCCCGCTGGACGCAGGCCGACGTGGACGCCTACGTGGCCGAGCACGGGGTGCTCACCAACCCGCTGCTGATGGACGGCTACGCCTCCGTCGGCTGCGCGCCCTGCACCCGCCGGGTGCTGGAGGGCGAGGACGCCAGGGCCGGCCGCTGGGCCGGGAGCAACAAGACCGAGTGCGGGCTGCACGGATGACAGAGCATCAGGAGATATCCATGACGGGCGCCACGATCTGGCTGACCGGTCTGCCGAGCGCGGGCAAGACGACCCTCGCGCACGAGCTGGCCGGCCGACTGCGCGGCGACGGCCACCGCGTGGAGGTGCTCGACGGCGACGAGATCCGCGAGTTCCTCTCCGCGGGCCTCGGGTTCACCCGCGAGGACCGGCACACCAACGTCCAGCGCATCGGCTTCGTGGCCGAACTGCTGGCGAGCAACGGCGTCAAGGCGCTGGTGCCGGTGATCGCGCCGTACGCGGACAGCCGGGAGGCGGTCCGCAAGCGGCACCAGGGCGAGGGCACCCCCTACCTGGAGGTGCATGTGGCGACGCCCGTCGAGGTGTGCTCCGAGCGGGATGTGAAGGGGCTCTACGCCAAGCAGGCGGCCGGTGAGATCTCCGGCCTGACCGGCGTGGACGACCCGTACGAGGCTCCCGCCGCACCCGACCTGCGCATCGAGTCGCACACCCAGACCGTGCAGGAGTCCGCGGCGGCGCTGCACGCGCTGCTCACCGAAAGGGGACTGGCATGACGACCGTCACTGCGGTGACCGGGAACGCCGGAGACGCCGACAACCCGTACGCCCTCTCCCACCTCGACGCCCTGGAGTCCGAGGCGGTACACATCTTCCGCGAGGTGGCGGGCGAGTTCGAGCGGCCGGTGATCCTGTTCTCCGGCGGCAAGGACTCCATCGTCATGCTGCACCTGGCCCTGAAGGCGTTCGCGCCGGCCGCGGTGCCGTTCTCGCTGCTGCACGTCGACACCGGGCACAACTTCCCCGAGGTCCTCGACTACCGCGATCGCACGGTGGAGCGGCACGGCCTGCGGCTGCACGTCGCCTCCGTCCAGGACTTCATCGACCGCGGTGAGCTGCGCGAGCGCCCCGACGGCACCCGCAACCCGCTGCAGACCGTCCCGCTGCTGGACGCCATCGACAAGGGCCGCTTCGACGCGGTCTTCGGCGGCGGCCGCCGGGACGAGGAGAAGGCGCGCGCCAAGGAGCGGGTCTTCTCGCTGCGCGACGAATTCGGCGGCTGGGACCCGCGCCGGCAGCGCCCCGAGCTGTGGCAGCTCTACAACGGCAAGCACTCTCCCGGTGAGCACGTCCGCGTCTTCCCGCTGTCCAACTGGACCGAGCTGGACGTGTGGCAGTACATCGCCCGCGAGAAGATCGAACTGCCCGCCATCTACTACGCCCACGAGCGCGAGGTCTTCGCCCGCAACGGCATGTGGCTGGCGCCCGGCGAGTGGGGCGGCCCCAAGGACGGCGAGAGCCTTCAGACCCGGCAGGTGCGGTACCGCACCGTCGGCGACATGTCCTGCACCGGTGCCGTCGACTCCGACGCCGACACCATCGAGGCCGTGATCGCGGAGATCGCCGTGTCCCGCCTCACCGAACGGGGCGCGACGAGGGCCGACGACAAGATGTCCGAGGCCGCCATGGAAGACCGCAAGCGCGAGGGGTACTTCTAGCCATGAGCACGACCACGCACACGGACGCCCTGGACGCCGTCGACGCGGGTGCCACCTCGCTGCTGCGGTTCGCCACCGCCGGGTCCGTCGACGACGGCAAGTCGACGCTGGTGGGGCGGCTGCTGCACGACTCCAAGTCGGTGCTCGCCGACCAGCTGGAGGCCGTCGAGCACGCCTCCCGCAACCGCGGGCAGGAGGCGCCCGACCTGGCGCTGCTGACCGACGGGCTGCGCGCCGAGCGCGAGCAGGGCATCACCATCGACGTCGCCTACCGCTACTTCGCCACCCCGCGGCGCCGCTTCATCCTGGCGGACACCCCCGGGCATGTGCAGTACACCCGCAACATGGTCACCGGCGCCTCCACCGCCGAGCTGGCCGTGGTGCTGGTCGACGCCCGCAACGGCGTGGTCGAGCAGACCCGCCGGCACGCCGCGGTCGCCGCGCTGCTGCGCGTCCCGCACGTCGTGCTGGCCGTCAACAAGATGGACCTGGTCGACTACGCCGAGCCCGTCTTCGCCGCCATCGCCGAGGAGTTCACGACGTACGCGGCCTCGCTGGGCGTCCCGGAGATCACCGCGATCCCGATCTCGGCGCTGGCCGGCGACAACGTGGTGTCGCCGTCGGCGAACATGGACTGGTACGGCGGTCCGACGGTGCTGGAGCACCTGGAGACCGTGCCGGTCGTCGCCGACCCCGCCGACGACCCCGGCCGCTTCCCGGTCCAGTACGTCATCCGCCCGCAGACCGCCGAGCACCCCGACTACCGCGGCTACGCGGGCCAGATCGCCTCCGGCGTGCTGCGCGTCGGCGACGCCGTGACCGTGCTGCCCTCGGGCCGGACGAGCACCATCGAGGCGATCGACGCGCTGGGCCAGGCCGTGGACGTCGCCTGGGCGCCGCAGTCGGTCACCGTCCGGCTCACCGACGACATCGACGTCTCGCGCGGTGATCTGATCGCCCCGACGGCCACCGCGCCGGGTGTCTCGCAGGACATCGAGGCGACCATCTGCCATGTCGCGGACCGTCCGCTGACCGTCGGGCAGCGGGTGCTGCTCAAGCACACCACCCGCACCGTCAAGGCGATCGTCAAGGACATTCCGTCCCGGCTGACGCTGGACGACCTCTCCCAGCACCCGGCGCCCGGCGAGCTGGTCGCCAACGACATCGGACGGATCGTGGTCCGTACGGCCGAGCCGCTGGCCCTGGACGCCTACGCCGACTCCCGCCGCACCGGCTCCTTCCTGCTGATCGACCCGGCGGACGGCACGACGCTGACCGCGGGCATGGCGGGCAACGCCTTCGCCGAGGCGGCCGCCGAGGCCGCGCCGGCCGACGCCGCGGACGACGAGGGATGGGACTTCTGAGCATGCTCAAGGACATCTTCTCGACCTTCGCGAAGGAGGGCGGCCGCGTCGGCAGCGGCGCCCTGGGCAGCGGGCAGGGCGGAGTCGGCCGATGTGTGCGCTGACGATGCACGGCTCCGTATCCACCGCACCGCCCTTCCGAAGATCCATCGATCTGCCGGGCGCGCCATAGAAGGCGCGTGCTGACCCGGCCCTCCGAGAGGAACCCCTCCCGTGTCTGCCCTTCGTCACCGCCTGCTGGCGGCCGCCGTCACCGTCCCGCTCCTGACCGTGGCACTGGGCGCCTGCGGCTACGGCTCCCAGGCCAAGAAGGACACCGGCGCCGGTGTCGCGCCCAAGGGTGCCAAGACCGACGGGCTCGATCACGTCACGATCGGCGTCTTCGGCAACACCACGCACGCCACCCCGCTGGTCGGCCTCCAGACCGGCCGGTTCCAGAAGGAGCTGGGCGGCACCGAGGTGAAGTCGTCCACCTTCAACGCGGGCCCGGCGGAGATCGAGGCGCTCAACTCGGGCGCCATCGACATCGGCTGGATCGGCCCCTCCCCGGCGATCAACGGCTACGCCAAGTCGCACGGCAAGAGCCTGAAGATCATTGGTGGTTCGGCCTCCGGCGGGGTCTCGCTGGTGGTCAACCCCAAGAAGATCAAGAGCCTGGACGATCTCAAGGGCAAGACGATCGCGACCCCGCAGCTGGGCAACACCCAGGACGTCGCGCTGCTGCACTACCTGGCCCAGAAGGGCCTCAAGGTCGACGCCACCACCGGCAAGGGCGATGTCACCGTCCAGCGCACCGACAACAAGGTGACACCGACGGTCTTCCAGCAGGGCGGCATCGACGCCGCGTGGGTGCCCGAGCCGACCGCTTCCAAGCTGGTCGCCGAGGGCGGCAAGACGCTGCTGGACGAGAAGAAGCTGTGGAAGGACGGGAAGTTCGTCATCACGAACATGATCGTCTCGCAGAAGTTCCTCAAGGAGCACCCCAAGGCCGTCGAGGCGGTGCTGCGGGCCTCGGTGAAGACCAACGACTGGATCCGGTCGCACCCGGCCGAGGCGAAGAAGGCCCTCAACGACAAGCTCGGCTCCTCGGACGTCTCGGGCAAGTCGCTGCCGGACAAGGTCATCGACCCGGCGTTCAAGAACGTCGACATCACCGACGACCCGCTGGCCGCCACCCTCCAGGAGGAGGCGGACCACGCCGTCAAGGCGGGTCTGCTCAAGAAGCCCGACCTCAAGGGCATCTACGACCTCACGCTGCTCAACAAGGTGCTGAAGTCCCAGGGCAAGCCGCCGGTCTCCGACGCCGGACTCGGCAGCAAGTAGCCCCCTCCCCGCAGTACCGCACTCCCCCCAGGAGGTGACACCGATGACGACCACCACCACGCTCAGCAAGCAGCGGCCCGCCACGGCGGACACGAACACCACCGTGCCGTACGCGGCCCGCATCGACCACGTCTCGAAGTCGTTCGGCCGCACCGGCGCACAGCAGCATGTCCTGGACGACATCAGCATCGATGTGGCGCCCGGTGAATTCGTCTGCCTCCTGGGGGCCTCGGGCTGCGGCAAGTCCACCCTCCTCAACCTCGTGGCCGGGCTCGACGCTCCGTCCGCCGGCGCCATCGAGACGCCCGGCGGACGGCCGGCCCTGATGTTCCAGGAGCATGCGCTGTTCCCGTGGCTGACCGCGGGCCGCAACATCGAACTGGCCCTGCGGCTGCGCGGGGTGCCGCGCGCGGAGCGCCGGGACGAGGCCGAGCGGCTGCTGGAACTCGTCCGCCTCAAGGGCGCCCACGGCAAGCGGGTGCACGAGCTGTCGGGCGGTATGCGCCAGCGGGTGGCGATGGCCCGCGCCCTGGCCCAGGACAGCCAACTGCTGCTGATGGACGAGCCGTTCGCCGCGCTCGACGCGATCACCCGCGATGTGCTGCACGACGAGCTGACCCGTATCTGGCGCGAGACCAACCTCTCGGTCCTGTTCGTCACCCACAACGTCCGCGAGGCCGTGCGGCTCGCCGAGCGGGTGGTGCTGCTGTCCTCCCGCCCCGGCAAGGTCGCCCGCGAGTGGCGGGTGGACATCCCGCAGCCGCGCCGCATCGAGGACTCCGCGGTCGCCGACCTTTCCATCGAGATCACCGAACAGCTCCGTGGGGAGATCCGCCGACATGGCCAGCACTGAGACCACGCCCGCCGCCGCCCGGAACGCGGACACCGCGGCCGGCGGCACCGCCGCCACGGCCGGTGACATCGCGGGCCTGGAGGCCGGGCTCGACGCCCTGGAATCCCGGGTCGTCGACCGGCAGCCGTGGCTGCGCGCCGCCGCCGCGAAGGCGTTCCCCCCGCTCGTCGCGATCGTCATCGTGCTCGGGCTGTGGCAGCTCGCCTACCACTTCGAGCTGAAGCCGCACTACCTCCTGCCGAGCCCCCTCGACGTCGCCCACTCGCTGCAGCAGAAGTGGCTGGAGGGCACCCTGCTGGGCTTCGTGTGGACCAGTGTCTCCCGCGGCGCCCTGGGCTTTGTGGCCTCCGTCGCGCTCGGCACCGTGCTCGGGCTGATCGTCGCCCAGGTCAAGGCGGTACGGGCCGCGATCGGGCCGATCCTGAGCGGTCTGCAGTCGCTGCCGTCGGTGGCGTGGGTCCCGGCCGCGATCATCTGGTTCGGGCTGAGCGACGCCACGATCTACGCGGTGGTGCTGCTCGGCGCCGTCCCCTCCATCGCCAACGGCCTGGTGGCGGGCGTCGACCAGATCTCCCCGCTCTACCTGCGGGCCGGCCGCACCATCGGCGCCACGGGTCTGACGGGCGTACGGCATGTGCTGCTGCCGGCCGCCCTGCCCGGCTACATCGCCGGCCTCAAGCAGGGCTGGGCGTTCTCCTGGCGCTCCCTGATGGCCGCCGAGCTCATCGTCAACGCGCCCGACCTGGGCACCGGTCTGGGCCAGTTGCTGGAGCAGGGCCGCGAGATCCAGGACATGTCCTGGGTGCTCGCCGCGATCTTGCTCATCCTCATCGTCGGCATCGGCATCGAGCTGCTGATCTTCGCCCCGATCGAACGCCGGGTGCTGCGCAGCCGCGGCCTCCTCGTGAAGAGCTGACCCATGGACGTACGGCCCCCTCGCCCCACTCTCCTCGTCGTCGCCCACGGCAGCCGCGACCCGCGGCACGCGGCGGCCGTCTCGGCGCTCTGCGCGCGGGTCCGGTCGCTGCGGCCGGGGCTGCGCGTCGAGGTCGGCTACCTCGACTTCAACGCGCCGCGGGTGCCGCGGGTGCTGGAGCGCCTGGCGGCCGAAGGAGAGCGGGAGGTGGTGGCGCTGCCGCTGCTGCTGACCCGGGCCTTCCACGCGAAGTCCGACATCCCGGCGGTCCTGCGGGAGGCGGCCGCGCGGCTGCCGCTGCTGACCGTCCGCCAGGCCGAGGTGCTCGGCCCCTCTCCTCTCCTGACGGCCGCGCTGGAGCGCCGGCTGTCGGAGGCCGGGCTGCGGCCCGGCGACCGCCGCTCGACCGGGGTCGTCCTGGCCTCGGCGGGCTCCTCTGACCCGGAGGCGATCGCAGTGATCGCAGAAATCGCGCGGGAGTGGCGGCACACCGCAGGCTGGTGTGCCGTGCGACCTGCGTTCGCCTCCGCATCTCTTCCCCGCACGGCCGATGCCGTGCGCGCCCTGCGCGCCGAGGGCGTCGCCCGGGTGGCGGTGGCCCCGTACGTCATCGCCCCCGGCTTCCTCCCGGACCGCATCGCCGCCGGGGCCCGCGAGGCGCGGGCCGACGTCCTCGCCCCCGTCCTCGGTCCGGCGCCCGAGCTGGCCCGCCTGCTGCTGCGGCGCTACGACGGGGCGGCCCTGGCCGGCGCCCGCGGGGACCTGACGGCGCTGACCGCCTGACGGGCCCCCGCGGCGCGGCGGGTCAGGGCTGCGGGGCGCGCAGCCAGACCGTCGTCCAGGCCGGCAGCTCGTCGCCGGTGACCGGGGAGGAGGCCAGCAGCACCTCGCCGGGGGGCAGCGGCCGGGGCTCGCCGGACAGGTTGGTCACGCACTCCCAGCCGCCCGAGCGGCGGAAGTGGAGCACGTCCGGGGCGGCGGTCGGCGCGTCGTCGGCCCACTCCAGCGCCTCGTCGGCCAGCAGCCGGCGGCGGGTGGCCAGCGCCGCGCGGTACAGCTCCAGGGGGGACGACGCCACGCCCTGCTGTGCCTCGACGGACAGTTCGCCCCAGCCCGCCGGCTGCGGCAGCCAGGAGCCCCCGCTGCCGAAGCCGTACGAACTGCCCTCGCGGCGCCACGGCAGCGGCACCCGGCAGCCGTCCCGGCCCTTGAGCCGTCCTCCGCTACGGGTCCACACCGGGTCCTGGAGGCTGTCCCGGGAGAGCTCGGCGACCTCGGGCAGCCCCAGTTCCTCGCCCTGGTAGACGTAGCCGGAGCCGGGCAGCGCCAGCATCAGCAGGGTCGCGGCCAGCGCCCGGCGCAGCCCGAACTCCCGGTCCAGGACGGGCTCCTGCCCGTCGGACAGCAGCCAGGCCTCCTCGTCGCGGCCGTCCGGCAGGCCGTACCGCGAGGCGTGCCGGATCACATCGTGGTTGGAGAGCACCCAGGTCGCGGTCGCCCCGGCCGCCCGTGCGTCGGCGAGTGCGGTGTCGATGGCGGCGCGCAGCTCCCCGGCGTGCAGCGAGGTCTTGAGGAAGTCGAAGTTGAAGGCCTGGCCGAGTTCCTGCGGGGTGGCGTACGCGGTGCGGCGCGAGGCGCGCACCCAGGCCTCGGCGACGGCGACCCGCGGCGGGTCGTACTCGTTGAAGACCTTGCGCCAGTCGCGGAAGATGTCGTGCACCTCGTCGCGGTCCCAGAAGGGGTGGCTGCCGTCCTCGGGCAGGTCGCCGGGCGTGTAGCCCTCGACGGTGCCGATGTCGCGGAGCGGCGCGGCCAGGTCCTTGGCCAGGCCGTGGGCCACATCGACGCGGAAGCCGTCGACGCCGCGGTCGGACCAGAAGCGCAGGGTGTGCCGGAAGTCGGCGCGGACCTCGGGGTTGTCCCAGTTGAAGTCGGGCTGCTCGGGGGCGAAGAGGTGGAGGTACCACCAGCCGTCGGGCAACCGGGTCCAGGCGGGGCCGCCGAAGCAGGAGACCCAGTCGGTGGGCGGCAGTTCGCCGTGCTCGCCCTTGCCCTCGCGGAAGACATAGCGCTCGCGCGCGGCGGATCCGGGCTCGGCGCGCAGCGCCTCCTGGAACCAGACGTGCTGGTCGGAGGAGTGGTTGGGGACGATGTCCACCATCACCTTGAGGCCCAGGCGGTGCGCCTCGGCCACCATGGCGTCGAAGTCGTCGAGGGTGCCCAGACGCGGGTCGACATCGCGGTAGTCGTCGACGTCGTAGCCGCCGTCGGCCAGTTGCGAGGGGTAGAAGGGGCTCAGCCAGAGGGCGTCCACACCGAGGTCGGCGAGGTAGGGCAGCCGGGAGGTCACGCCGGGCAGGTCGCCGATGCCGTCGCCGTCGGCGTCGGCGAAGCTGCGCGGATACACCTGGTAGACGACGGCCTGCCGCCACCAGTCGGTGGTGTTGCGGTCGGTGCCGAGGTGCTGTGCGGTCACGGAAGGGCCTTTCGGTACGGGAGCGGTCGCATGGGCACCTCCCAGCGCTAGCTGGGGGAGGAATACGGCGCGGTGCGGCGCCGGGTGCGGTCGGGTGCGGCTGGGCCGGCGGGCCTTCGGGGTGCCGGTCTCATCCCTTCACCGCCCCGGAGGTCATGCCCGAGACGATCGAGCGGCGGAAGATCATGACGAGGATGCCGATGGGCAGGGTGGCCGCCACGGCCCCCGCGAAGAGCGTCCCGTAGGGGACCGTGTACTGGCTGGTGAACAGGGCGATGCCGACGGGGACGGTGCGGTGCCCGTCCTCGCTGTTGAAGGTCAGCGCGAGCAGGAACTCCGACCAGGTCGCGGTGAAGGTGAAGATGCCCGCGGTGAACAGCCCCGGCCGGGCCAGGGGGGCGATGACGGTCAGGACGGTGCGCAGCGGTCCCGCGCCGTCCACGGTGGCGGCCTCCTCCAGCTCGCGGGGGACGCCGGCCAGGTAGTTGCGCATGATCCAGATGGCGAACGGGAGGTTGAGCGCGACATAGGGCACGATCAGGCCCGCGTAGCTGTTGAGCAGCCCCAACTGCCGCTCCAGCAGGAAGAGCGGGACGACCAGCGCGATCGGCGGGAAGACGGACAGCATCAGCAGCGCGGTCATGATGGCGCCGCGCCCCCGCAGCGGGGTGCGGCCCAGGGCGTACCCCGCGAAGAAGGACAGCCCCAGCACGACGACCGTGGAAACCGACGCCACCAGCACGCTGTTGAGCAGATAGCGGCCGATGCCGTTGCGGACGAACGCCTCGGCGTAGTTGCCGAGCGTCGCGGCCTTCGGCACCAGGGTCGGCGGGGCGGCGCTGATCTCGCCCGGTCCCTTGAAGGACGACGCGATCATCCAGTACAGCGGCAGTGCCGACAGCACGACGATCGCCAGACCGCCCAGGTTGACGGCGTTGACGTACCGGCGGATGCCGGACGCCGGGGCACTGCGGCTCATGCCCGCCCTCCTTCGTCGGCCTGCGTCCTGAAGACCCGCAGGAAGAGCAGACAGCAACTGATCACGATGACGGCGGTGGTGGTCGCCACCGCCGCGCCACGGCCGATGGCGAGGTTCTGGAAGAGCGTCTTGTACCCGAGGATCGCCAGCGACTCGGTGGCGGTGCCCGGACCGCCCTGGGTCAGGACGAAGGGCAGGTCGAAGATGCCGAAGGCCTGCAGGATGCGGAAGAGGACGGCGATGGCCATGATCGGACGCAGTTGCGGCAGGGTCACCTTCCAGAACGTCGTCCAGGTGCCAGCGCCGTCGATCTCTGCCGCCTCGTAGACGTCGCCGGGAATCAGCATCAGCCCGGCGAGGACGACAATCGCGACAAAGGGTGTGGTCTTCCAGACGTCGACCACCACCATGGCGCCCATGGCGGAGGCGGGCTGCCCGAGGATGTCCGGCTGATGGCCGAGGAACTGCTCGAAGAGCCAGGTCAGCCCGCCGTAGGTGCCGTTGAAGAGATACCCCCACAGCTGGGCGGCGACGACATTGATCAGGGCCCAGGGCAGCAGCAGGACCGCCAGCACCCAGCCGCGGGCGGCCCCCAGCCGTTCCAGGACGAGGGCGGCCGCGGTGCCCAGCACCAGTTCCAGCAGGACGGTGACGACGGTGAACCCGAAGGTGAAGAAGAGCGCCTGGCGCCACTCCGGGCTGCTCAGCACGGCGGCGTAGTGGTCGCCGGTCAGGGACAGGATGCGGAATCCGCCGTACTCCAGACGGACATCGGCGAAGCTCAGCAGCACCGAGAAGAGCACCGGGAAGACGGTCACGGCGGCGATGGTCAGCAGCGCCGGGGAGGCGAAGAGCCAGCCGGTGCGCGCCCGGCGGCGCCTGCTCACCCGGCCGGGACCGTCGCCGCGCGGCGCCTGCGCCGGAGGCGGACCGGCCTGCTCCGCGGCGGGGCGGCGCGATGCGGGGGCGGAGGATGTCATGGCGTTCACAGCGCTCTGCCTTCCAGCGCGGTCCGGATGTCGGCGCGGGCGGCACGCAGCGCCTGGGCGGGCGTTGCCCGGCCGCCGATCACGGCGTTGGCCCGGGTGTAGAGCGCCTTGCTGACCTGGGGGTAGTACGGGGTCTGCACCGGCCGGGCGACCAGATGCAGTTCGCGGACCCGGGTGAGCGTCGGATCGCCCACCGCCCGGGCCTCCGGCCGGGTCAGCACCTCTTCCATCGCCGGGATCACCCCGGCGTGCTTCAGCAGGATCATCTGCGCCTCCTCACCGGCACAGAACCGGGCAAAAGCAACCGCGGCCCCGAGGTGGCGCGAGTTGGGGTTGACGAAGTTGCTCCAGCCCCCGGCGCAGCTCACCCCGCGCGGACCGGCACCCTCGAACCCGGGGCGCGGCGCGACGCCGACCCGGCCCGCCACCTTGGAGGCCGAGCGGTCGGCCGCATTGCCCCAGGCGTAGGACCAGTTCCGCAGAAAGACGCCGCGGCCGCCGGTGAAGGCGTCCTGCGAGTCCGCCTCCACATAGGTGGCGACCGTCGAGGGCGTCACCCCGGTCTCGGTGAACTCCCGCATCAGCGCGAAGGCCCGCTCCGCGCCCGCCCCGTCGAGCGCCACCCGCCCCGCGCCGTCCAGCACGGGGGCCTGGGCGTCGGCCAGGAACTCGGCGACGTTGCAGGTCAGCGACTCCGATACGGACCCCTGCCAGAGGAATCCGTACGCGGCGTCGCCGGCCCGCTGGATGGTGCGCGCGGTCCGCAGCAGCTCCTCCCAGGTGCGGGGCACCGGCCGGCCGTGCTTGGCCAGCAGGTCCTTGCGATAGAAGAGGAAGGCGCTGTCGGTGTAGAAGGGCAGCGCGTACACGGCGCCGCGGTATTCGCTGACCCGCCGCAGGGCCGCCGGGTAGGACGTCCAGAAGTCCTTGGGCAGCAGCGTCTGCAACGGCAGCGCCAGGGAGTTGCTGCCGAACTGGGCGGGCCAGGTGGTGTCGCCGAGATAGACATCGGGGGTCGGTGAGGCGCCCGCGAGCTGGGTGGTGACCGCGGCGCGGTTGGCGTCGGTGGCGCTCAGGGCGTTCGATTTTCGGACATGGATGTGCGGATGGCGGCGCTGGAAGGCGCGGATGATCAGGTCCGCCACCACGGGGCCGTTCCGGGCGGGGATTTCGGACACCCACCAGGTGAGAGTGGCCGGGGTACGCGGGACCTGGGCGGCCTGGGTCAGCAGGGTGTCCAAGGGCTTGCCCGCGCAACCGCTGGTGAGCCCGGCTCCGGCGGCGAGAGCGCCGGCGAGCAGGGTTCTGCGGCTCAAGGCCATGAGTGCTCCTCACGTCTTGGCTGTCATCGATGACAGCGCTTGCAGGCTAGAAGTGGCCTTGTCGTCAGGTCAACGGCTCGTGAACGAGAGATTTCGAGGGAATTCCCTGGCAACGCTGTCATCGCCCTTTTGTGCTAGCGTCCCCGCATGTCCTCAGCGCAGAGCGAGGCCACGATGGCCGACGTGGCCCAGCGGGCGGGGGTTTCGGTGTCCACCGTTTCGCGCACCTTGCGCGGACTGCCGACGGTTTCGGACACGACGCGCGCCCGAGTGGAAGCCGCAGCCCGCGAACTCTCCTTCGCGATCACCCGCAGCGCCTCCAGCCTCGTCACCGGCCGCACCGGCAGAGTCGCCGTCCTGATGCCGGACCTGGCCTCGTGGTTCCTGAGTTCGGCGCTGTCCGGCATGGCCCCCGCGTTGCGCGAGGCGGGCCTTGAGCTGCTGGTCTACAGCGTGACCGATGTGCACGAACGGGCCGACTTCTTCGACCGGTTGCCGGCCCGCCGCAACGCCGACGCCCTGCTCGTGGTCAGCTTCTCCCTCTCCCCCGCCGAACGCGCCCGGCTGGACCACCTCGGCATGCCCCTGGTCTTCGTCAGCCAGCACGCCCCGGGCCGGCCCAGCGTCTACGTGGACGACGAGGACGCCGCCCTGCGCGGCACCCGCCATCTGATCAACCTCGGGCACCGGCGGATAGCCTTCCTCCAGACCTCCGACACCACGGGCTTCGCCTGGAGCAGCAAGAACCGCCTCACCGGGCACCTGCGGGCCCTGGCCGAAGCCGGGCTGGAGCACGACGAGTCGCTCGTCATGAGCGTGCCGGACTGGAAGGGCGGCGGCATGGCCCCGGCCGTGGGCCGGCTGCTGAGCCTCCCGGACCCGCCGACCGCCCTGTTCACCGAGACCGACGACATGGCCTTCCGCCTGCTCGCAGCCCTGCGCGAGGCCAACGTCCCGGTACCGGGCCGGGTTTCGGTGATGGGCTTCGACGACCATGTCATGGCCGCGGTCATGGGCCTGACGACACTGGCCCAGCCCGCCGTGGAAATCGGCCGCGCCGCCGTCCGCCTCACCCGCGCCGTCATCGACGACTCCGACGGCGCCCACGAACGCCACATCGTGCTGCCGACCGAACTCGTCCCCCGCGGCAGCACGGGGCCGCCGCCGGGCAGGGGGTAGGGCAACCTCGCCTCCCCGCCTCGGCTGTGCCCGCACGGAGTTGGCCGTGCCGAGTGGTTCCCGGATGTTGACGGACGGGGGGTAGGGCTACGCGCTGCCGGCTGACGTGTGAGCCGGCAGGGAGGGCGACGAGGAACTACGAGGCCGGACCCAGTGTCGGCACCGGAACTGCCGCGGACCCGCGGCCCCGTGTACGGGCGCGGAGGCCCCGAGCCCGGGGCGAGCCCCGGAGCCGAGTGCGGGCCCCCGGAGCTGAATGCGGGCCCCGGAGCCGAGTGCGAGCCCCGGAGCTGAATGCGAGCCCCGGAGCCGAATGCGGACCCCTGGTGCCTGGTCCGGGCGCAGAGCCGGTGCGGGGCGCGGGCCGGCTACTGCCCCCGGGCCGTTCACCGGACACGAACCGGCTCCATGCACCGGACCGGAGCAGGACCGGAGCAGGACCGGATGCGGGCCCGAGCCAGGCTGCCGGCCGCGGGTCCGAGCCCGTTCACCCACCCCGGACCCGGCGCCGGGCGCGGGCCCGCCCCCTACCCACCCGGCACCCGCTCAGCCCGGACAGACGACCCCGGACCGGGAAGCTGACCTAACTGACCTTGCTGACCACCCCTGACTCTTCAACAGCGCCCTTCCTTCGGATGTCATGGGGACCGCACGCCCGCCGGTGCGGCCGGAGACGATCTGGGGGAACTGATGCTGGACAGGAGTTATGTCGTGCCCTGGGGGAAGCGGGGCAGCATCTCGGCCGGTGCCGAGGCGGCCGTACTGACCGAACTGGCCCGCGACACCGTCCCGTTGCCTGCGGGCAGTCGGCGCGAGGCGTTCGAGCGCTCCTTCGCCGACACCGTCGGCAGCCGCCACGCGATCTCGGTGACCAGCGGCACGATCGCCCTCCGCCTCGCGGTCCGCCTGCTCGGCCTGGCCCCCGGCGACGAGGTGATCGCCACCCCGCAGACCCACCGGGCCACCGTCCAGCCGCTGTGCGACCACGATGTACGCGTCCGGTTCTGCGACATCGACCCGGCGACCCTGAACATCGACCCGGCCGCGCTCGAAGCGCTGATCACTCCTCGCACCAGGGCCCTGCTGCTGGTCCACTACGGCGGCTGCCCGGCCGAGATGGACACCATCATGGCGCTGGCGCGGCGCCACGGCGTCGTCGTGCTGGAGGACTGCGCACATGCGCTGGGCGCCCGCTACCGCGGACGGAGTCCCGGGTCGCTGGCCGACCTCGCCGCCTTCAGCCTCCGCAACGCCAAGAACGGCGCCCTGACCGGCGAGGGCGGCGTGATCACCTGCGACCGGGACGACTGGGCCGAGCGCCTCCGTCTCCTGCGCACCGCCGACCGGGACACCCGGATCGTGCGCACCCCGCCGGCCGGGGCGGCGCGGCCGGGTCTGCTGCCGTGGACCGCGCACACCGAACCCCTGCACCGCGGCTCCCCACGACGGCCCGGCAGCGACGCGACGATGCCGGACGCGGTGGCCGCCCTCGGACAGGCCCAGCTCACCGGGCTGAGGGCCGCCGTCGGCCGCCGCCGCGCCCTCGCCGCACGGCTCGACGAGGTGCTCGCCCGCTACCCCTTCATCACACCCCAGTCGGCACCCCCGCACAGCGAGCACGCCTACCACCTCTACACCTGCTTCGCCGACCGGCAGGAACTGCGCGACCGGCTCGTCCTGGCCCTGGACCGCAGAGGCGTGGAGATCCAACTGCGCTACTTCCCCCAGCATCTGCTGCCCCAGTGGCGCCACCGGGGGCATCTGCGCGGCGAGTGCCCGGCCGCCGAACGCAGCTGGTTCGACCAGCACCTCAACCTCCCCTGCCACCCGCTCCTGACATCCCCTCAGGAGGACTACCTCGTCGAGGCCCTGGACGCATCGCTGGCCGAACTGAACGGCGGACCACCGACGCCGGCGGCGCTGCCGATGACGGCCTGCGGTCGGTACTAGGGAGGCAGGCGGGGGTCCGGCCATGGCCAATCCTCCCTGCACGGTTCCTAGGTTGCGGTCGTCGTGGCCTCCACGTGCTTCTTGATGAGTTCGTAGGAGCGAAGGCGGTCGCGGAGGTCGTAGACGGGTGTGGTCAGCATCAGTTCGTCCGCCCCGGTCTCGACCGCCAGTTGCGCGAGCCGGTGGACGACGGTCTCCGGCGTACCGACGGCTTGCTGCGCACGGAAGCCGGCCAGTGCCCGTCGCTCCTCGGCCGTGAAGACATGGGCCGCCGCGTCCGCGGGCGTGGGGAACGGGATCTCGCTCAGGCCCTTGAGGAGCCCGGCCTTGACGACGTCCATCGCCCCGACGCGCCACGCGGCCTCCTCTTCCGTCTCGGCGCACACCGCCTCCACGCACACCAGCACCCGAGGTCGCTCGCACCAACGGGACGGGGTGAACCCGGCCCGGTAACGCTCCAGCACCGCACGGGTGTTGTCCGGCCGGATGTGGTGCGCGACGGCGATGGGCAGGCCGAGCTCAGCGGCGAGCGCGGCACCTGCCGTGCTGGAGACCAACAGCCACGGCTCCGGCAACGGGCCGAGGGCCACTTCGTCGACCAGAAAGGACAGGATCGCGGCCACGTCGCCGTGGTACTCCGCATCCGTCGTGGGCCCGGCTCCGCGGCGCAGCGCACGGGCGGTGGCTTCGTCGAACGTGCCGGGACCGCGGCCGATCCCCAGATCGATCCGGTCCTCGTGCAAGGCCGCCAGCGTCCCGAACTGCTCCGCGAGGGTGAGGGGCGCGTGGTTGGGGGCCAGTACACCGCCCGAACCGAGACGGATGGCCGAGGTCGAAGCGGCGGCGTGCGCGGTCAGCACGACCGGTGGGAACGCGCCGATGGCGGGCGAGTGGTGATGCTCGGCGTACCAGATCCGGTGGTAGCCCAGCCGTTCCAGCCCCTGCGCGAAGGCGGTGGTGTCGCGCAGGGTCTCCACGGCTCGGGTACCCGCCTGAACCATCGCGACTTCCAGCGCTGAGAGAGGTACTTCGATCATGTCGTCAGCATAGGGATCGAATGTTCGAGAAGGGCCCTGTTATTCCTGTTCATGACCACGAAGTTCCCTTGGTGGGGAGGAGTTGGAATGGCAGGCGAGTTCGGATGGGGGCAAGTGGAGTGAGGTGGTGGGCCGGATGCGGATTCGGCATCTCCCTATCGATGCACGGCATGCGCATCCGGCTTTCCCCGCGCCCGGTTCCCCGGCACCCGAACCGCCAGGCCATGGAGGCGCTATAGGAGTGCGGTCGCGCCTGCCCGCACCCCGTCGCGCGTCTTACCTCTTTCCGCTTCTCACGCCGCCCCTACGGGAGTTGTCCGCTCCGGACGGTAATCGGCCCGTCCCTTTTCGTAGACCGTGAGCCCGCGCGACAGCCGCAGCGGAACCAGCAGGAGTTCCACGATGAGGGCCTTCCAGGCGTAGACGAGGTTGACGGCTTTGGTCGCGTAGACGCACGGAATGTTGCCCAGCACGCCCAGGACCGGGAGTTTGCGGCGGTGGGCGGCGTAGAGGAGCGGGGGGATCGTCAGCAGCAGTTCGGCTCCTGCCCACCAGGCTAAGGCGAGTGGGAGTGGCTGGTGGACCGTCGCGGCGACCACGAAGGGTGTCGCCCACCAGAGCGGTGCGGTGAGGATCTCCAGGAGGGCGAGGAGCACCCAGACCGCCAGCAGGGGTTTGCGGACGACCAGCCGTCCGAGGTGCAGCCGGACGTTCTGGCAGAAGCCGGCCATCCAGCGCCAGACCTGTTTGCGCAGGTAGGTGAGGTCTTCCGGATCGGCGGCGAGGGCCACGGCATCGGAGACGTAGACCGCGCGTCTGCCCGCGATCTGCTGGGACCAGGTGTAGTCCATGTCCTCGACGATGGTCCGTTCGGGAAATCCGCCGAAGGCCATCAGATCGTCGCGCCGGAAGACGGAGCAGCAACCCGAGCACACCATGGGGCTGTTGGCCCGGGCCTGGATGGGGCGGTGCCAATGGAAGCCGAAGAGATACTCGGTGGAGCGTCCGCGCTCCCAGATGGTGCGGGTATGGCGGGTGCGGACCGTGCCTGCCGCGACCGAGACCTCGGGGTCGTCGAAGACGGGCAGGACGGTCTCGAGGTAGTCCGGGGCGAGGACGGTGTCCGCGTCGACGGCCAGGACGAGGTCGGTGGTGCACTGCGGAAGGGCGTAGTTCTGCGCCTTGGCCTTGCTGCCGAGATTGGCCGGCGGGCGCAGCACGGTGACTCCGTGTGAGGCCGCCACCTCTCCCGTACGGTCCGTGGAGGCGTCGTCCACGACCAGGATCCGGTCAGGCCGGACCGTTTGCCCGGCGAGCGACTCCAGTGTGGCCGGCAGCCCCTCCTCCTCGTTGTGAGCGGGCACGATGACGGTGATGGTGTGCAACTCGATCTCCCCCTGTCTTGCGGATCGCGCCGACTACGACCGTGAACAGTCCGATCACGCCGTAGACCATGGTGCTGATGCCGATGAACGGCAGTCCTCCGTGCATGTCACCGACGGTAGCGAGACCCGGCCCCGAGCGGTTCCGGAGGAGACCTCCTGTGGATAACTCGGCGGAGCGGAAAGAGGAGTTGCCGAGTTGCGGGAAGAGGGAGGATCGGCCTACGCGCCTTCCGGAGTGGCCGGTGTCTGCCGCGGTGTGCCGTGGTGCTGGTCGAGCAGGCGGGTGCGGAAGAGGTCGAGCACCTCGTCCAGTGCGGCACGGGTCGGCTGGCCGGGTTCGTCGATGAGGTGCTCGGTCAGCACGGAGTGCGGCGGCAGCACGGCGTCGGGGTTCGCGGCGTCGTCGTCCAGTTCGACGGCGGTGAACGCGGCACCGAGTTGGCGGCGCAGGTAGGCGAACCGGTCGTCCGGCACCAACCGGTCCGAACGGAACCGCAGGCCCATGACCCCAAGGCCCTCGCGCTCGCAACGCCCCCGGACGGCGGCGAGGTCTTCGGCGGAGATGTCGATGCGTGCGGCCCGGCTCCTGGTGACGGGCAGCGGCAGGGACGGCTGGGACAGGACCGGGGCGACCAGGCGCTCATCGGCCGCCATGGCCAGGGCGAAGCCGCCGGTGAGGCACATCCCGACGGCACCGACGCCGGGACCGCCGCAGCGCTCGTGCTCGTACGCGGCCAGGGCCCGCAGCCAGGTCACCACGGGGGACGTCTTTCCGGTGGCCAGCACGGTGAATTCCCGGCTCACGCACACCTTCCACATCGACGAGGCCGTGTAGAGCCCGGCCTTCAGCCGGCCGGCGGACGCGGGGTCGGCGTCGCGGCCGGGCGTGCCGAAGAGCACCGGGAGCACGGCCGTACAGCCGATGGCGGCCACGCGTTCCGCGAAGGCCAGCACCTTGGGCGTGATGCCGGGGATTTCCGCCATCACGATCACCGCGGGCCCCGTACCGCGCCGCAGGACCCGGCGGGTGGCGCCGTCGTGGGTGAAGGTGCTGCGGTCGAATCCGGTCAGGTCGTGATCTGCCATGGACTGCCACCGTTCGGGTCGGTTGGGGTTGTTCACTGGTGGGGTCGTTCATTGAGCGGGCGCGGGCGGGGTCGGATGCCGTTGCACCCCGAAGCGACCCGGCTCACACACGTCAACGTGACCCTATCCAGAGGCAGTTGAGGCACTCGCATCCCCGCGCGAAACCAGCCCCCCACCATCCCCGCCCCTCACCGCAACGGCGCCGGCCGCCGCGCCCCGTGGGGGCGAGCGCGGCGGCCGGCGTGTGGTGCTGAGGAGGCGAGGTGGTTACTCGACGACCTTCAGCAGCTTGTTGGGCGTGCCCTCGCTCGGGTTGCTGATCTTGTCGGGCGTGGCGCCGGCCGTCAGGGCCTTCTCCACGTCCGCGGGCTTGGCGTCCTTGTGACCCGCCAGGTAGACCGCGGCGGCACCCACGACGTGCGGGGTGGCCATGGACGTACCGGAGATGGTCTTGGTGGCGCCGTCGTTCCAGTCCGAGGTGATGTCGGAGCCCGGAGCGTAGAGGTCGACCGCGCTGCCGAAGTTGGAGAAGTCGGACTGCTGGTCGCCCTTGGTGCTGGAGGCCACGGTGATGGCCTCCTTCACGCGCGCCGGCGAGCTCTGGCCCGCGTCGGAGGACTCGTTGCCCGCCGCGACACCGAAGGTGACACCGGCGTCGATGGCCTTCTTCACGGCCGAGTCCAGCGCCTCGTCCACGCCGCCGCCGAGCGACATGTTGGCGACCGAGGGGCCCTTGTGGTTCTTGGTGACCCAGTCGATGCCCGCGACGACCTGCTCGGTGGTGCCGGAGCCCTCGCCGTCGAGGACCTTGACGGCCACGACCTTGGCCTTCTTGGCGACACCGTGCTCGGTGCCGGCGATGGTGCCGGCGACGTGCGTGCCATGGCCGTTGTCGTCCTCGGCCTTGTCGCTCTTGTCGATGGCGTTGAAGCCGTACGACGCGCGACCGCCGAAGTCCTTGTGGCTGATGTGGATGCCGGTGTCGATGACGTACGCGGTGACGCCCTCACCCGCGGCCTCGGGGTACTTGTACTTCTTGTCGCCCTTGGTGTCCGTCTGGTCGATGCGGTCCAGGCCCCACGACGGCGGGTTGGCCTGGCTGGCGTCGATGTGGAACTTCTTGTTCTGCACGACCTTGTCGACGGACGGGTCGGCGGCGAGCTGCTTGGCCTCTTCCTCACTCAGGCCGGATGCCGAGAAGCCGTCGATGGCGGAGGAGTACTGCCGCTTGACCTGGCCGCCGTACTTGGACGCCAGATCACCGCTCTCGGCGGTGCGGACCGACTTCTTCAGCATGACGATGTAGCTGCCGTTCACGGCACCCTTGGCCTCGGCTCCGTAGATCTTGCCTTCGGCGGCGGGCGACGCACCCGCGGTGACCGCGGTGACGGCGGCGATACCAGTGGCGGCTACCGCGGCGGATATCGCCGTGACGAGCCGCTTCTTGCTGGAACGCTTGTGAGCCATTGCGAGGATTCTCCTCGTTCGTGGTGTGGGGGGAAAGCGTTGCGCAATAGCCCGAACAGACCGGAAGATCTGCGTCGGACTGGTTCGAAACCCTGTCTGATTGGTGAGTTCAATTCAAGGCTCGTCGGAGCGTGTGAGATAGCCAACAAGGGCCCCTGAGCCGAGAAATGTTTCAGAAGTGGTCAAAGGGAACGAGGAGTTGAACCGGAGCGACTCAACTCCGTTTACACAGGCGCAATAGAGGGTTTCGCCGAGATGGCGAAGGCCTCGGGCCCGGCGGACCGACACGGTCGGACGCGGCATGCCGCACGAGCGCTCCGTGCCAGGCCGGCGCCTTCATTTCCCTCTGTTTCAGGGGCAGTTGAGCGGCACGCCTGCCGGGGACCGCACCGGGACCGCTCAGCGCTGATAGCGGGCCAGGACCAGATTGCCGTCCCCGACGAGCCGCTTCTTCAGGGCGTTCAGGTCGATGGCCCCGCTGTAGTACTCCTGCAGACCGGGAGTGGCGACCTTGTCCTTCCACTCCGGATAGCCGCGGACGGACTGGGCGGGGGCGGAGCGCAGAGTGCTCGCGAGCGCGGTACCGGTTGCCCAGTCGTAGCGGGCGGCCCGGAGCGCCGGATGCCTGAGCGCCTCCCGGCCCGTGGGCAACAGCCAGTCCCCCAGGGCGAGCCGGACCATGTTCGGCGGCCGGAGGAAGAAGTCGATGAAAGCCATCGCCGCTTCCTTGTGCGGGCAGTCCTCCGCGATCGACAGGGTCTGCGGGCTCACCCCCTGGTCCAGGGCGCTGCCCTTGGGGGCGGGCAGCACCGTCCAGTCGAAGCCCTTGGGCGCCTGCTGGACGATCTGCTGACGGTAGGAGAAGCCGAGCGGCACCATCGCACAGCGCCCGGCGAAGAAGCCCGGGAGGGTGTCGGAGCCGCCCATGCCCAGGGTCGTACGGGAGGCGCTGCGGTCGACGTTCACCTGGTCATGGATGGTGCGCGGCACCACCTGGTCGACGGCGTCGAAGCGGACCTCCACCGTGCCGTCGGGGTGACGGTGGAACATCCGGCCGCCCGTGGACAGGGCGAGGTTGAGGGTGGCCGAGACGGGTTCCTTCAGCGGCCAGGCGACGCCGTGGTCGGTGCCGCGGGTCAGCCGCTGCGCCGCCTGGGCGAACTCCTCCCAGGTCCAGGGGTCCTCGGGGGTGGGGAGGCGCACCCCGGACCGGTGCAGTTTCGCGCGGTTGGCGATCAGCACCCGCGGTTCCTGGAGGAACGGGACGCCGTGGATCCGGCCGTCGAACGTGGCGGTCTCCCAGCTCCGCTGCGGGATGTCGCGTCGCAGGCGCGGGGGCAGGAGGGCGGTGAGGTCGGCGAGGTCCCCGCCGTAGGCGAAGTCCGCGAGGTCGTCGGTGGCGTCGTGGATGATGTCCGGTGCCTCGCCGCCCTCGAAGGAGGTCAGCAGCTGGTCGTGGACGGTGGGCCAGGCTCCCTGGACGTACTGCACCTGGATCTCGGGGTGCTGTCTGTTCCATTCGGCGACCAGTTGCTTGTTGGCCTTGAGGGAGTCCTGCTGCCAGGCCAGCGACTGGAAGCGCAGGGTGATCCGGCCGCCGGACGTGCGCCGCCGCCGGTCGCCGGAACAGCCCGGCAGCAGGGCGGCCGCGGGCAGTGCGGCGGTGGCCGCGAGCAGGCCCCGCCGGGTGAAACGGGCCGGGGGCGCGGGGGTGTGGTCGTGGCCCATCAGTTCTTCACCGCCCCGGCGAGCATCCCGCCCGTGATCCGCCGCTGGATGACGGCGAAGAGGAGCAGGCTCGGGAGGGTGGCGAGGAGCGCGGCGGCGGCGAGCGGGCCGAGGTCGGCGACGCCCTCCGTGCCGAGGAAGTGGGTCAGCACCACCGGCAGGGTCTGCTTTCCGGGCGACTTGAGCAGGACCAGGGCGAAGAAGAACTCGTTCCAGGCGGTGATGAAGGCGAACAGTGCGGTGGCGACGATTCCCGGGGCGAGCAGCGGTGCGGTGACCGAGACGAGCGTCCGGAGCCGGCCCGCGCCGTCCACGGCCGCGGCCTCCTCCAACTCGGGTGGTACGGCCCGGACATAGCCGGTCAGCATCCACAGGGCGAACGGCAGCGACCAGACGACATAGACCAGGATCAAACCGATCCGGGAGTCCACCAGATGGAGCCCCTTGAGGATCAGGAAGAGCGGGATGATCACCAACACCAGCGGGAAGGCCTGGCTGATCACGACCCAGCCGGTGGCCGCCCGCGAGAGCCGGGTGCGGTAGCGGGCCAGGACGTACGCCATCGGGGTCGCCAGCACGATCGCGATGAGCGCGGAGACCGCCGCGGCCAGCAGGCTGTTGGCCGCGGCCGCCGGCAGGGGCTGTTGGGCGAAGGCCTGCCGGAAGTTCTCCAGGGTGGGCGCCTCGGGTATCCACGTGGGGTGGAGGCTGCCGAGTTCCCGGGGTGGCTTGAAGGCGGTGGAGAGCAGCCAGAGGAACGGGAAGGCGAGGAAGACGAGATAGGCGAGGAGCGCGGTGTACTGGCCGGCGCGGGTGGCGGTGCGCCGGGCATAGGGGGCGGCACCCCGTCGGCGGGGGCGGGTGGGGGCCGTGTGCCGTCGGGCGGTGGGGGCGTTCCCCGTGCCGCTGCTCTCGCTGCCGCTCACCGGTCGTCGTCCCCCTTCAGCCGGCCGGCCAGGTAGAGCGCCAGCAGGACCGAGATCACCGCCACCATCGCCAGGCCCATCGTGGCGGCGTAGCCGAACTGCCCGTAGCGGAAGGCCTCTTCGTAGGCGAAGAGCATCGGCAGCCGGGTGCGGCCGCCCGGGCCGCCGTCGGTCAGCACGAAGACCAGGGCGAACGAATTGAAGTTCCAGATGAAATTGAGCGCGGTGACGGAGAGGGCGATGGGCCTGAGGGCGGGCCAGGTGACGGTGCGGAAGCGGCGCCAGGCGCCCGCGCCGTCCATGGCCGCGGCCTCGTGGAGTTCGCGCGGCACATGTTGCAGGCCGGCCAGGAGGGTCACGGTGGTCTGTGGCATCCCGGCCCAGATGCCGACGACGATGACCGCGGGCAGGGCGGTGGCCAGGCCGCTCAGCCAGTCCGGGCCGTCGGCGGCGCCGGACAGACCGAGGCCGCGCAGCGTCTCGTTCAGGATGCCGGCGTCCGGGTGGTAGACCAGCCGCCACATGATGCCGACGACGACCTCCGGCATCGCCCACGGGACGATCGCCAGCGCCCTGGCCAACCAGCGCAGCCGCAGCGGGAGGTGGAGCAGCAGGGCCAGGCCGAGGGCGAGGAAGAACTGCGGGACGGTGACCCCGAAGGCCCAGACCAGTCCGATCCGGAAGGAGTCCCAGAACAGGGTGTCGTGGAACAGGTCGGAGAAGTTCAGCAGCCCCACGGCGCGGGTGGCCTGGGTGCGGCCCGACTGGGCGTCGGTGAACGCCAGCCCGATGCCGTAGAGCAGCGGTCCGACGCTCAGCAGCAGGATCGGGATCAGTGCGGGCAGCACGAGGAACCAGGCGCCGTGATCGCGCCGGGTGCGGGCGGCGGGGTCCGCGGCCGCCGGCCCGGACCGCCGGGGCACGGTCGCCAGGCTCACGGCAGGGACTCCGCGGAGCACGGCCCGGCCGGTCCGCCGTCGGGTGGCCCCGCGGTCGGCGCTGCTGCCATCGCTTCCCCTCTCCCCCGTCGGCCGAGCCCGGTCGTGCGCCCGGCTGTTGCCGGCCAGGCCCGCTGCTACCGGCCGTGGCGAGCCGCTCCCGGCCGCCGTCATCGTCGTGACGGCGGCCACATCCGTCAAGGTCCCGGCCGGTTTCCTCGAAGGATCTCCCCATCCGGGAGGTCTTCCGGGGCGGCCCGGGCGACCTGCGACACTGGTCGCGTTCACGCACCGCAGGAGGCCCCGATGACCGAACCGAGCCCCGCCGCCTTCACGGAAGCGCGCGCCCGGGACGTACTGGCCGCGGCCGGGCGCCCCGAGGCGGCAGCCGACGCCGCGCTGCTCTCGCTCGGCGAGAACGCCGTCTTCGCCCTCGGCGGCAACGGGCCGGTCGTACGGGTGGGCCGCAGCGCCGAACTCCTGGCGCGGGCCGAGCGGGAGCTGCGGGTGGCGCAGTGGCTGGCGGCCGAGGGGGTGCCGGCCGTACGGGCCGCGGAGACCGTCGCCACCCTGGTCGACGGGCACCCCGTCACCTACTGGCACCGGCTGCCGGAGGCCGTCCGGCCGGCCGGACCGGACGATCTGGCCGCCCTGCTGAAGCTGGTCCACGCCCTGCCGGAGCCGCCGTTCGCGCTGCCCCGGCGCGAACTGCTCGGTGGCGTCGAGCGCTGGCTGCGGCTGGCCGGCGATGCCGTCTCGGCGCCGGACGCGGAGTATCTGCGCGGGCGGCGGGACGCGTTCGCGGCGGCCGCCACGGCCCTGGAACCGCATCTGCCCCGTGGTCCCATCCATGGCGATGCGCTGACCCGCAACGTGCATGTCGGGCCCGACGGACCGGTGCTGGTCGACCTGGAGACCTTCTCCTTCGACCTGCGGGAGCACGACCTGGTCGTGATGGCGCTCAGCCGGGACCGCTACGGCCTGTCCCCGGACGCGTACGACACCTTTGTGTCCGTCTACGGCTGGGACGTACGGGACTGGGAGGGCTGCGCCGTCCTGCGGGGGTCGCGGGAGACGGCGAGCTGCGCCTGGGTGTCCCAGCACGCGCCCGGAAACCCGGCAGCGCTCAAGGAGTTCCGCCGCCGGATCGCCTCGCTGCGCGAGAAGGACGCGACGGTGCGGTGGTACCCCTTCTGAGCCGGGCGACCGGAGCCGGGGGCCAACGGGCGCCCCGAGCCGGGCGAGCGGCTCCGTCCTGAGGGAGTCCGCCGAGCCCGTCGCACGTCACGGCCGGGACGGCACCTGCCGCTCGGTCAGACTCCGGCCTGGTACGGGATCAGGGGCCAGGCCGGCTCGACTATCGCCTGCGGGTCGCCGGAGCGCCGCAAATACGCCTGGAACGAGGCGGCCTGTTCGGCGGCCGCCTGCTCCTGGAGGGCGTGCAGCGCGCGGGGCGACGGGAGCGCGACGGCCGGGAACGTCTCCCCGATGCGCCGGGCGACCCCGGCCGCGGCCGCCGCGTCGGCACCCGCCTCGTGCGCGCCGTCCAACGGGACGCCGTAGTGGCCGCAGAGCGCCTGCAGTGCGCGCTTCCCCTTGCGGTAGCGGTCCACGTGCTTGTCCAGGACGAGGGGGTCGATGACCGGGGCGGGCGCGTGGCCGAGGCGTTCGGTCAGCGTCCGCAGGCCGTGGCGCCGGCACTCGCGGTCCAGGAGGGAGAGGTCGTAGCGGGCGTTCATCACCACCAGCGGGATGTCCGCGCGCAGGGCATCGGCCAGCGCTTCGGTGATCTCCTCTATGGCGGTCGCCGGCGGGCTGCCGTGCTCTCGGACATATGCGGTCGAAATGCCGTGAATGGCCGCGGCTTCCTCAGGGATCGGCACCCCGGGATCGAGCAGCCAGGTCTGCTGCGCGGCCGTGTGGCCGTCCCCCTCCAGCCGGATCAGCGCGGCGGTGACGATGCGGTCCTGCTCGACGTCGGTGCCCGTGGTCTCCAGATCGAAGCCGACCAGCAGCTCCTGATGCCAGCTCATGCCGAAACCTCACCGCGTCCGGTCGCGCACGCGCTCGGCGCGCACCCTTCCACAGTTCCCTCGCTACGCTCGCTCATACGGCCTCCTTCGGTGGTACTTCCCCCGTTGCCCGCCCACTCTCGCACGCACCACTGACAACCGACCGGCCGCCCGGCGCGACGGGCGGCCCCGGGCGGCCGCCGCCGTGGGGTGCGGCCGCCCACCCGGCTCCTCCCGGCGTCGGCCGGGGAAAGCGTCACGGGCCCACGGATACCGGAAGGACACCCCTAGGCTGACCGCCATGGACCTACGGCTGGCAGGACAGGGCGCCCTGGTGACGGGCAGCAGTTCGGGAATCGGGGCGACGATCGCCCACATGCTGGCGGACGAGGGCTGCGACGTCCTCGTCCACGGGCGGGACGCCGGGGCCGCGACGGTCGTCGCCGAACAGGTCGCGGCCCGGGGCGTACGGGCCGAAGTGGTGCTCGGCGATCTGACGGAACCGGGCGTCGCCGAGCAGGTCGCCCTCACCGCACGCGACTTCGGGGCCCGCATCCTCGTCAACAACGCGGGCCCGTTCGCCGAGCAGGACTGGGAGAGCTCGGGGCCGGCCGACTGGCGGGCCGCCTTCGAGGGAAACGTGCTGCCGACGGTGCGGGTCAGTCAGACACTCCTGCCGTCGCTGCGTGCGCACGGCTGGGGCCGGGTGATCACCATCGGCAGCCGGGCGGTACGGACACCCCTGCCCAACATGGCGGCGTACTCCGCCGCCAAGGCCGCCGTGGTGAACATGACCACCAGCCTGGCCCGGCACCTCGCCGGGACCGGCGTCACCGCGAACTGTGTGAGCCCGGGAGTGATCGTCACCCCCTCCATGGCCCGGATGTTCGAGGAACGGGCGGGCGCGGACGAGGGCTCCGGGGCGGGCGCCGCTGACGGACCGGACGAAGCGAAGATCGTCGCCGAGTACGCCCCCAACCCGAGCGGACGGCTGGGACGCCCGGAGGACATCGCCGCCGCGGTCACCTACCTTGCGAGCCCCCTCGCCGACTACGTCAACGGGATCGAGCTCCGGGTCGACGGCGGGATCACGGGGACTCCGTGAGCGACACCCTCCGTGAGCGGCCCCCGGGCCGGCGCCCCCGGTGCCGCCTTGCCGAGCCGCTTCCGCGCCACCCGGTGCCGCTCCGCCCCGGAGGCGCCCCCGCCGCTCAGGAAACCGGCCGCGAGTCCGCCCACATGCTCTCGAATTCCTCCCGGTAGGTCTCGAAGAGACCGTGGTCGCCGTCGCGGGCGTCCCTGGCGTCCTGGCGGACGACCTCCCTGCCGCCGCCGCGCAGGACGAGGACGGGCGACTCCATGCCGCGGCTCTTGCGGAGGTAGGGCTGGACGACGGCCACGCCGTCGGGGCCGTCGCCGTCGACGAGGTAGGCGGTGAAGCGGGGGGTCTCGTCGAAGACCTGGATCTCGAAGGCCCCGGGGTCGCGCAGCCGGGCGCGCACCCGCCGCATATGGAGGATGTTCATCTCGATGGAGCGGCTCATCTCGCCCTTCTTCAGGCCGATTTCGCGCTCCCTGCGGCGGACCGCGCTGCTGGCCGGGTTGAGGAAGAGCAGGCGGACGCGGCAGCCGGATTCGGCGAGCCGGACCAGGCGGCGGCCCGAGTAGTTCTGGACCAGGAGATTGAGTCCGATTCCCACGGCGTCGAGCCGGCGGGCGTTGCCGAAGAGGTCCTCGGCGGGGAGCTGGCGTTGCAGCCGCACCCGGTCGGAGTGCACCCCGATGACGTCGGCGTAGCGGTCGCCGACGAGGTCCTCCACCGCGTCAATGGGCAGCCGACCGGAGATACGGGTGCCGACGCCGGAGCCGAGGAGGTCCAGGAGGCGGGCGGAGGCGCGCTCGGCCTGGGCGAGGACCGTCTCGGACAGGGCCCGGTTGCGGGAGACGATGTTGCGGGCGACCTCGAGTTCGTCGAGGGCCAGCTCGACCTCGCGGCGGTCGTCGAAGTACGGCTCGAAGCAGGGCCAGTGCTGGACCATCAGTTCGCGGAGTTGCGGCAGCGTCAGAAAGCTGACGATGTTGTCGTCGGCGGGGTCGAGGAGGTAGCCCTTGCGGCGGCTGACCTCGCGGACGGCGACCGCGCGCTGGACCCACTCCTGTCCGGCGGGTCCGGCCGCGGCGATGACCCATTCGTCGCCGTGCACCGGCTCGTAGATGGGCCGCAGGACGGCCGCGACGACGGCCCGCAGCCGTTGCTCGACGAGATTCAGCCAGATATAGGCGCGTCCGGCCCGCCGGGCCCGGGTGCGCACCTCGCTCCAGGCGTCGGCGCCCCAGTCCAGCTCCGCCCCGATCTCCAGCGGGCGTGCCAGGGACACCGCGCCGGGCGGTGCGTCGACGGAGCCGCCCTCATGGCCCTCATGACTCTCGTCACCAGGGGGCAACTCCAGCCCGCCGCTCACCTGCCACCGCCTTCCGAACCCCCGTGCCAACGATCAAGGCAGACTACTGCGGTGCGGGAGGCGGTGCAGCAGGATGGATCGAGTCGGTTACCAACTCCCCTTATCCATAGTGCCCGTTGTGCCCGGACAGTGCGGGTGGAGTGAGCGGATTCATAGCCGTGACGTCACGGGGAACGAGCTGGAAGCCCTGCCAGTGAACAGGCATGGGCTCCTGGTCCTCGTCCCTGGCGATGTGGTGGAACCCGATGTTGACCCACGCGATGGGGTGTTTCAGCGGCTGGCCGTTGACCCAGGTGTCGACGCTCCGGCCGGCCCGGGCTCCGCAGTTGGCCAGGTTGTTGCTGGCGAACTGCTCACATTTGTTGTACTCGGTGAAGTAGATGTCGTGCCGGGTGTAACTGCGGCCGGTGTACTTGCTGCTGGCGCCCGGGACGATCTCGTACGAGCGCGGATGGCCGTCCCGGTTCTTGCCGGCGTTGCTCACCACCCGCCACCAGCGCAGCGCGCCGGTGTCCCCGGCCAGCTCCTTGGTGACGGGGGTGCGTGTGGTGCGGATGGTGGGGGTGCGGCCGCCGGGCCGGAGGGTGGTGGCGGAGTCGACCTGCTCGACCGTGTTGGCGGCGGAGCCGTCCAGGCCGAAGTTCAGCCGCCAGAAGACGTTGTGGCTGTGGCTGGTGGCGTAGTCCTTGGCGCCCTTGCCGAGGGGCGCGCCACGGCCGTCGCCGGCGTCGAAGTCGCCGGGCGAGACGGTGCCGGTGGCGCCGACCTGCAAGGTCATGGTGCCGTCACCGGAGAACCGCCACTCGCTGATGTACTCGTACCAGCCGACCTTGTTGACGGTGTAGAGCAGCAGGTCCTTGCCCTGGAGCTGGTAGGTCCTGGCGTGCTCGCCGGGGTAGGGGCCCATCCGGTAGGCGTGGCCGCGGGCGCGGGTGGTGGCGCACAGGCCGCTGACGTCGGGGTGTGCGGGGTCGTAGGCGCCGGGGACCCGGACGGTCTTGATGGTGCCGCCGGGGCATTCGGCGGGGTCGAGCTTCATCAGGCCCTGGGCGAAACCCTGACCGGTGAGGTCGTCGTACTCGTTGCCCCCGTCGTCGTAGGGGACGTGGATCTGGGCGAGTTTGGCGGTGGTGAGCACCTTGATCGGGGCGCGTTCGCCCTTGGGCTGGTAGGAGACGTCGTCCAGGACGAGGCCGGCGTTGCCCTCGTAGTGCCAGCACATCCGCCAGACGGTGCCGCCGTCGAGCGTCTGGGTGATGCGGTAGGCGGGGCTGCAGCGGGGGGCGGGTGCGGCGGCCGGCGGGCCGGCGGCTTCCGGGGCGGCCTGGGCCGGCGGGCCGGTGAGCAGGGCGGCCGCCGCGAGCAGTAAGGGGACCGCGGTGAGGGTCGCGGCGCGGCGGCGCGGACGGCGGGATCCGGCGGGGCTTCTCACGGGCATGCACGTGCTCCTGGGGAGGAGTGGTGGGGGCAGGGCGGTGCGGCGGGTCAGGCGAGACGGGCGACGGTGCGGGCGCTGAGGTCGATCACGAAGCGGCGGGTGTCGATCCACGGGCCGTTCTTCACCTTGGTGAACAGGCGGACGCAGCGGTGCTCCCCGCACTCCCCCAGGGCGCCGGGCGCCTCGCCTTCCGCACGGCCGCGGTAGACGAAGCCGGTGACGGAGAGCGGGTCGGGCCCGGTGAGGTCGCGACCGGTGGCCTTGCGGTAGTCCTGGCGCAGCCCGGATCCCAGCGGGGCGGCGATCAGCAGCCGGGCCGCCTCGACGGCCTCGGCGTGGCTGGGCGGCGGCTGGACGCCGTGCTGGGTGTCGGTCGACTCCACCGTCGAGGTCGTGAGGTTCACGGTCCTGACGAGGTAGCTGTCGCCGGCGTAGTCGTAGAAGGAGACCAGCGCCCGGCGCGGCGGGTCGGCGAGCCCGGCCTCCGAGGGCGCGAGTTCGGCCAGGTCGGTGGTGAGGGGCTCGGGCCCGGGCCGCCCGGTGACGTCGGCCGTGGCGCCGCGGCGGGCGCGCGGCAGCGCCAGCTCCCGGGCGCGGCGGAGTTCGTCGTCGGTGAGCGGGTCGCGTCCCCGGCCGCGTTCCCCCTGGGGGCCGGCCGCCTCGACGACGCCGGGCGGCGGTGGCCCCGGGTCGGGTCCGGGCGCGGACGGACCGGCCGCGCCGGTCCGTCTCCCGGTGCCCGTGCCGTCGGCGGCGCCCGCGCCGGCGGGCAGGGTGATCGCGGCCATGAGGGCGGTGCCGGTCAGCGCGAGGGCGGTGCCCGCGAGGACCTTGCCGAGGTGGCGGCGCATCAGCTGGTGCACGGTTCCCCCCTGCTGTCACGTCCTGTGACACGCATGTCGGACCTCCGTCCGTCCTCCGGTGAGGACGACCAATAGGACGATCCGACATCGCGACAGGTTGCCCACGAATGAGCGGAGATTCGGCGAAAGGCCCTCTGTGTGCGAGAAGTTGCGAAAAGTTGGGGAAGGATTTCGTTCCGTTCCGCGGATGTGTGTCGTGGAGTCGCCGCAGCGCCCGAGAAGAAAGTGGAAGAGTCTACCCATGCAGGTCTGGCCGGGACAGATGTATCCGCTGGGTGCCACCTATGACGGGGCGGGCACCAACTTCGCGGTGTTCTCCGAAGCCGCGAAGCGCATCGAACTGTGTCTGCTGCACGACGACGGTTCGGAGACCGCCGTCGAGCTGAGGGAGAGCGACGCCTTTGTGCGCCATGCCTATCTCCCGGGGGTGATGCCCGGACAGCGCTACGGCTTCCGGGCGCACGGTCCCTACGAACCCGAGCGGGGGCAGCGCTGCAACTCGGCGAAGCTGCTGCTCGATCCCTACGCACGGGCCATGAGCGGCCGGATCGACTGGGACGAGGCCGTCTACGGCTACCACTTCGGGCGTCCCGAGGTGCGCAACGACCTGGACTCGGCGCCGCACACCATGGCGTCGGTCGTGGTCAACCCGTACTTCGACTGGGGCGACGACCGTCCGCCGCGCACCGCGTACCACGAGACGGTGCTCTACGAGGCCCATGTGAAGGGCCTGACGATGCGCCATCCGGAGCTCCCCGAGGAGCTGCGCGGCACCTACGCCGCGCTGGCGCATCCGGCGGTCATCGACCACCTCACCAAGCTCGGGGTGACCGCGCTGGAACTGATGCCGGTGCATCAGTTCGTCCAGGACCACCGGCTGGTGGACGCGGGGCTGAAGAACTACTGGGGCTACAACACCATCGGTTTCTTCGCCCCGCACAACACCTACGCCTCCTGGGGCGACCGCGGCCAGCAGGTGCTGGAGTTCAAGACGGCGGTGCGGGCGCTGCACCAGGCCGGGATCGAGGTGATCCTCGATGTGGTCTACAACCACACCGCCGAGGGCAGCCACCTGGGCCCGACGCTGTCGTTCCGCGGGCTGGACAACGCCTCGTACTACCGCCTGTCGGACGACAAGCAGTACTACATGGACACCACGGGCACCGGGAACTCGCTGCTGATGCGCAGCCCGCACGTGCTGCAGCTGGTGATGGACTCGCTGCGCTACTGGGTGCAGGAGATGCGGGTGGACGGCTTCCGCTTCGATCTGGCGGCGACGCTGGCCCGGCAGTTCCACGAGGTGGACCGGCTGTCGTCGTTCTTCGACCTGGTCCACCAGGACCCGGTCGTCAGCCAGGTGAAGCTGATCGCCGAACCGTGGGACGTCGGCGAGGGCGGCTACCAGGTGGGGAACTTCCCGCCGCTGTGGACCGAGTGGAACGGGAAGTACCGCGACACCGTGCGGGACCTGTGGCGGGGCGAACCGCGCACCCTCGCGGAGTTCGGATCGCGGCTGACGGGCTCGTCGGACCTCTACCAGGAGGACGGGCGGCGGCCGCTGGCCTCGGTGAACTTCGTGACCTGCCACGACGGCTTCACGCTGCACGACCTGGTGGCGTACAACGAGAAGCACAACGAGGCCAACGGCGAGGACAACCGGGACGGTGAGCGCTTCAACCGGTCCTGGAACTGCGGTGCCGAGGGGCCGTCCGGCGATCCCGGGGTGCGGCGGCTGCGGGCCCGGCAGATGCGCAACTTCCTGGCCACGCTGATGCTCTCGCAGGGCGTGCCGATGCTCAGCCACGGGGACGAGTTCGGACGCAGCCAGGGCGGCAACAACAACGCGTACTGCCAGGACAACGAGCTGTCGTGGGTGTACTGGCCGCAGCGGGCACCGGGCGGGGACGAGGACCCGGCCGACGGGTCCGGTGCGGCGGACGAGGCGGACGAGGCGCCGGAGGGGGACGAGGAGCAGTTGGCGCTGCTGGCGTTCGTCCGGCAGATGGTGTGGCTGCGGCGCGACCATCCGGTGTTCCGCCGCCGGCGCTTCTTCCAGGGGCACCCGATGGAGGGCGCCCACGACGAGCTGTCCGACATCGCGTGGTTCACGGCGGGCGGCGAGGAGATGGGGCCGCGCGACTGGCAGTCGGTGCATGCCAAGGCGCTGACGGTGTTCCTCAACGGCAGCTCGATCTCCGAGCCGGGCCCCCGGGGCGAACCGATCACCGACGACTCGTTCCTGCTGATGTTCAACGCCCACGACCAGGAGAAGGAGTTCATGGTCCCCGAGCTCCTCGGCCGGCAGTGGCAGATCGTGGTGGACACCGACCGGCCGCAGGCGGTGGCGGACGGCGGCGGCGCCAAGGTGAAGGCCGGCGACCGGCTGACGCTCATCGGCCGGAGCCTGCTGGTGCTGCAGCGGCCGGCATAGGGACGGCGGACGTCCCGGCGCGGGAGCCGGCGGCGAGCGCGCAGATCAGGACGGCGGCCCCGACGGCGACGGCGAAGGCGGCCGCGGGGCCGTGGGCCTCGGCGAGCCGGCCGGAGGCGGCCAGGGACAGCGCCTGGCCGCCGACCACCGCACTGGTCAAGAACGCCATCGACTCGGCCAGCCGGCCGGCCGGCACCAGCCGTTCGGTGAGGCCGAAGACCGTGATCAGATGCGGGGCGAAGGCCACCCCGAGCACCACGACGACCAGATACAGCGCGCCCAGGGACCGTACCCACCACAGCGGCACGGACAGCACGACCAGCGCGGCCCCGGCCGCCCGCCACCGTGCGGGCAGCGTGATCCGGGCGGGGACGAGCGCCAGCAGGACACCGGCGACCGCGCTCATCACCCCCATCGCGGCATAGACGAGTCCGGCCTGGGCGGGCTGGTGGAGGCGTGCGGTGAGCGCGGTGATGCCGGCCTGGCAGGCGCCGAAGAGGACGCCCTGCAGCGCCATCGAGACGCGCAGGCCGTGCACCGCGCGGGGCATCCGGGCACGGGCGGGCCGGGCGCCGCGTGCCGGGCCGCGGTGTCCGGCCGAAGCGGGTGCGGGCGGCGCGGGTGCGGCCGGCGCGTCCGAGGGGCCCGCGCTTCGCGCGTCGGCGGGGGTGGGCGAGGGCGCGGCGGCGGACGGAGGCAGCACCGCGGCCGTCGGGTGCAGCGCGAAGGCCGAGCCGCAGACCGCGAGCAGCAGCACGGCCAGAAAGAGTGCCACGGCCGGGTGGGCGACCGTGGCGGACAGCCCGACCAGCGCCGGGCCGAGCACGAACGACATCTCGTCCAGGGTGCCTTCGAAGGACAGCGCGGTGTTGATCAGGCGGTCGTCCGCCCGTGCGCGCCGGGCGAGCGCCACGAGCCTGGTGCGGGCCAGCGGGCCGATCTGCGGGACACCGGCGCCGGCGAGCAAACCGGCCAGGACGAGCAGCGGCGTCCCGGTCCGGGCGAGGGCGGCGGCCACCAGCGCCGCCACCGCGAGCGCGTCGAACCAGCAGGCCGCCAGCACCACCGTCCGCTGTCCGTGCCGGTCGGCGAGCCGGCCGAGCAGCGGCCCGCCCACCGTCTGACCCGCCGCCAGCGCGCCCGCCACCAGCCCCGCGGTGGCCAGCGAGCCGCTCGTCCGCGCCACCAGCAGCAGGCTGCCGAGCTGGCACATGGCCGTGGGGAGCCGGCCGAGGAAGGAGACGGCGGGCAGCAACGGCCCGGTCAGCGCGAGCACCCGGCGATAGGTGGCCATGGCAACGGTCATCGGCCGACGCTAACCGGGCCCGGCCCGCGCACCCCACACACCGGACGTACGAAGATCCACGACCGGCGCACCCGGCCCGTTGGAGGAAGGAACGACACCAATGCCGGGCGAGGAGGACACAACGGGCCGTCAGCGGGGTACGGGTGTTCCCATGACGCAGCCACCGAGTCCGTCGCCGACCGCCACCTACCGGCTGCAGCTCCAGCCGGACTTCCCGTTCGCCGCCGCCGAGCGGGCCGTCCCGCATCTGGCCGCGCTGGGCGTCTCCCATCTGCACCTCTCGCCCGTGCTGGAAGCGGTGCCGGGGTCCACCCACGGCTACGACGTGGTCGACCACACGGCGGTACGCGCCGAGCTGGGCGGTGAGCGGGGACTGCGGGCGCTGGCGGCGACGGCCCGGCACCACGGCCTCGGGCTGGTCGTCGACGTCGTGCCGAACCATATGTCCGTGCCCGCGCCGGTGTCGCTGAACGAACCGCTGTGGCAGGTGCTGCGCGACGGCCCGGCGTCCCCGTACGCGCGGTGGTTCGACATCGACTGGGACGCCGGACACGGCGGTCGGCTGCTGCTGCCGGTGCTCGGCGGCCGGCTCGGCGAGGAGGCGCGCCACCTCCGCGTCGAGGGCGGGGTGCTGCGCTATCACGAGCAGGCCTTCCCGCTGCGCCCCGGTACGGAGGGGCTGTCGCTGATGCGCCTCCTGGAGGCCCAGTGGTACCGCCTCGCCTGGTGGCGGCTGGCCCGCAGTGAGCTCAACTACCGGCGGTTCTTCACCATTTCGGAGCTGATCGCCATCCGCGCCGAGGAGCCCGCGGTCTTCGAGGCGACCCATGGGACGCTGCTGCGGCTGGTCCGCGAGGGCGTCATCGACGGTCTGCGCATCGACCATCCGGACGGCCTGGCGGACCCGGCCGGCTACCTGGAACGGCTGCGGGAGGGGACCGGCGGCCGCTGGACGGTGGTCGAGAAGATCCTCACCGGCGACGAACGCCTGCCGGCGAGCTGGGCCTGCGCGGGCACCACGGGCTATGACGCCCTGCGCCGCATCAACGGCCTGTTCGTCTGCCCGCAGGGCGCCGGGCGGCTGTTCTCCCACTACCGGGACTTCGTCACCCCGCTGGCCGACGAGGGCGGCGACTGGGAGGAGACGGTGCGCCGGGCCGCGTACGAGGTCATCACGCACGACCTGGCCGCGGAGGTCGACCGGCTGGTGCGCACCGCGGCCCGGATCAGCGCACGCGTCCCCGCGCCCGGCGACCACGCGTCGTGGGCGCTCCGGCACGCCGTCCGTGAGCTGATGGTGCGGCTGCCGGTCTACCGTCCGTACGCCGGGGACGCGGGGCAGGCCGAGGCGGACGCGGCGATGCTCGGCACGGCAGCGGCGGGCGCGCGCACCGCCTTCCGGGTGCCCGAGGAGGCGCGGGCGGTGGACCTGATCCACGACCTGGCGCTCGGGCGGATGACGGGCGGACCGGGCCACGACGCCCCGGACCCCGAGGGCGCGGAGGGCGAGGGCGCGGACCGCGCCGACTTCGCCGCGCGGTTCGCCCAGACCGCGTCCGCGCTGCACGCCAAGTCCGTGGAGGACACCGCCTTCTACCGCTATCCGGTGCTGCTGTCGGCCTGTGAGGTCGGCGGCGCCCCCGGCGACCCGGCGCTCCCCCCGGAGGCGTTCCACGCGTACTGCGCGCGGATGCAGCGGGACCGTCCGACGGCCGGCACGGTCCTCTCCACGCACGACACCAAGCGCAGCGCCGATGTGCGGGCCCGGATCGCGGTGCTGTCGGAGTGCCCGGACCGGTGGCGGGACGCCCTGGGCGCGATGGCCGAGGACGCGGTGTGCGACCTCGGCGCCAGTGGGGTGGACGGCGCCGGTCCGGCGGATCCGATGGTGTCGTGGCTGGCCTGGCAGACCGTGTTCGGCCTGGGGGCGCCCGGCGACCCGGCCGCGGCGGAGCGGGTGACGCCCGCGGTCCTCAAGGCCGTGCGGGAGGCCGGGCTGCGCACCTCGTGGACGGAGCGGAACGCGGGCTACGAGGAGGCGGTCGCGGAGTTCGTCCGCAAGGGCCCCTGCGGTCCCACGGCCGCCCCGCTCGCCGCGCTGGAGGAGGAACTCGCCCCCTTCGTCCGCGCCAATGTGCTGGGCGCGGCGCTGCTGCACCTCACCATGCCGGGCGTCCCCGACCTCTACCAGGGCACCGAACGCGCCTATGCCGCACTGGTCGACCCGGACAACAGGGGGCCGGCCCGCTTTTGCCCGGAGCTGCTCGCCGAGCTGGACGGCGGCAGCGTGCCGCGCGACCTGTCCGCCGAAAAGCTCCGGCTGACCGCAGCGGCGCTGCGGCTGCGGCGCGACCATCCGCAGTGGTTCGGCGCCACCGCGTCGTACGAGCCGGTGTACGCGGAGGGCCCGGCCGCCGAGCACTGCGTGGCGTTCTGCCGCAGCGGCCGGGTGCTGACGGTGGTGACCCGCCTGTCGCTGCGCCTGGTGGAGACCGGCGGCTGGTGGGACACCCTGCTGCGGATGCCGCCGGGCGGCCCCTGGCGCGAACTGCTGACCGGCCGCGAGCTGCCGGGCGGCACGGCGGTGGCACTCAGCGAACTGCTGGCACCGTCGCCGGTGGCGTTGTTCGCGGCGGGGTGAGGGGGCGGGCGACGGCGCGTGCGGGGCGAGGGGGGCGTGCGGCGCGGCCGGGCGACGCATGCCGTGGGTGCGGCACGTGTCGTGGACCGCACGGACGCACGGCCCGTAATTCGGTTGCCGTGCCGCACACGACCGGCGAACCATGGCCCGGTACGCCCGATTCCCCCACCTCAGGAGCACAGCATGCGCGGATTCCTCGGAACTACTCAGTGCCCCGGCCGGACGACAGTTCTCGAGGAATCGCCTTTCCATGCTCCCTTCGCGCACCCTGAACATCGGGATTCTCGCCCACGTCGACGCGGGTAAGACCAGCCTCACCGAGCGACTGCTGTTCCACACCGGTGCCATCGGCCGGCTCGGCAGCGTCGACCGCGGTGACACCACGACGGACACCGGCGAGCTGGAGCGGCAGCGCGGCATCACGATCCGCTCCGCCGTCGCCTCCTTCACCGTCGGCGACACCCAGGTCAACCTGCTCGACACCCCCGGACACGCCGACTTCATCGCCGAGGTCGAACGCGCCCTGGGGGTGCTCGACGGCGCCGTACTGCTGCTGTCCGCGGTGGAGGGCGTGCAGGCCAGGACCCGGGTGCTGATGAGGACGCTGCGGCGGCTGCGGCTGCCCACCCTGCTGTTCCTCAACAAGATCGACCGGGCCGGCGCCCGGGACGAGGCGCTGCTCGCGGACGTCCGCCGGCTGCTGGCGCCGGCCGCCGTCCCGATGACGTCCGTCACCGGCCTCGGCACCCCGCAGGCCGAGGTGGTGCCGTACGCCCTGGAGGACCCCCGGTTCCGCGAGCGGGTCGCCGAAACGCTGGCCGAGGTGGACGACGCGGTCCTGGCCGAGCTGGTGGGCCCCGCCTCCGGGGCGGACCCGGGGCCGGGCGGCACGACGCCGGGCGGGCAGGGGCTGAGCGCGGACCGGGTCCGCGCGGCGCTCGCCGCCCGTACCGCGGACGGTTCGCTGCACCCGGTGTACTTCGGCTCCGCGCTCGGCGGCCAGGGTGTCGGCGCGCTCGTCGAGGGCATGGCCGGGTTGATCCCGCCGGCGCAGCCCCGCGCGGGCGCCACGCCCCGGGGCACCGTCTTCGCCGTCCATCAGCCGCCGCACGGCGAACGGACCGCCCATATCCGGCTCTACGAGGGAGAGTTGCGGCCACGGCAGCAGATCACCCTGCACCGGCCCGGGGCGGACGACGCCGGCGGTTCCCTGACCGGACGGATCACCTCTCTTCAGGTCGTCGGCCGGCCGCCCGGCGACGCCGCCCCGCTCACCGCGGGGAACATCGGGGTGCTCCGCGGGCTGCCCGGCGTCCGGACCGGGGACCGTCTCGGTCCGGCCCCCGAGGACCCCGCCGGAAGCACCCTGTTCCCCTCCCCCACCCTGGAGACCCTGGTGCGGGCCCGCCGTCCGGCGCAGGCCGCCGCGCTGCGCGCCGCGCTGCTGGCGCTCGCCGACCAGGACCCGCTGCTGCGGGCCCGCCCCGCGGCGGACGGCGCGACCTCGGTGCTGTTGCACGGCGAGGTGCAGAAGGAGATCGTCGCGGCCACCCTGCGTCAGGAGCACGGCATCGAGGCCGCGTTCGCACCCAGCCGGGTGGTGTGCGTCGAGCGGCCGTGCGGCGTCGGCGAGGCCTGGGAGGAGATCGCCAAGCGCGGCCACACCGGCCCCTGGGCCACTGTCGGCCTCCGCGTCGAGCCGGGCCCCCGCGGCTCCGGCCCGGTCTTCGCCTACGAGACCGAACTGGGCGCCCTGCCGCACGGCTTCCACCAGGCCGTCGAGGAGACCGCATTGGCCACCTTGCGGCACGGGCTGCACGGCCTGGCGGTGACGGACTGCCGGGTGGTACTGACCCGCTCCGGCTTCGTCGGCCCGCTCAGCACCGCCGGGGACTTCCGCACGGTCACCCCCGTCGTGCTGCGGCGGGCCCTGCGCCGGGCCGGCACCCGGGTCCACGAGCCGTACCACGCCTTCGAGGCCGACGTCCCCCTCACCGCGCTGGCGGCGGTGACCGCCCGCCTCGCGGCACTGGGCGCGACCTTCGCGGAGACCACCGGCGGGCGGCAGTCCTGGCTGGTCGGCGGGCACCTCCCGGCCCGTCATGTGCAGGAGTTCCAGGTGCTGTTGCCCGGCCTGACGCACGGGGAAGGGGTGTGGACCTCGTATCCGTCGGGGGACCGGCCGGTACGGGAGGGCGAAGCGGCGCGGGCAGAAGGCGGGCCCATCGGCGGACGGGACGGTTCCGGATGAGGACGGGGCGGGCCCTCAGGAGGACGGGGCGGGCCCTCAGAACCACGGAACGTGCCCGCGGAACCCCCGCGCCCTCACCGCTCCGTCAGGACGTAGTCCACCCGGCCGAAGGTGATGTGGTCGCCGGGGCCGACCGGCACCTCGCCCACCACCCGGCGGCCGTTGACGCAGGTCCCGTTGGTGGAGCCGAGGTCGCGCAGCACCCACCCCTTGCCCTCGCTGCGGAGTTCGGCGTGGGCGCGGGAGACCGTGTCGTGGTTGAGGCGCAGGCCCACGCCGGGCGCCCGCCCTATGAGCAGCGGGAGCGGGCCGGGCTCCGGCAGCAGCAGCTTCGGCAGCCGTTCCAGGCGCCAGGCGCGGCGCACCCGGAGGTGGAACGCCGACGCCCGGCCCACCATCCGCAGCATCATGCCCTGGACCTTGCCGCGGGCTGCCAAGTCGGCGGTGACCAGGTCGAGTTCGGACTGCTGCTCGGCGGTGAGGACAAGTTCCAGACGCCGGAGGAACGTGTCCTGGGACAGCCGTCCCTGCGCGGCACCGTCGCGCAGCAGGTCGAGGGCGCGTTCCCGGTCGGCGTCCGACGGGCGCGCGGGGCGCGCAGGGAACTCGAGCGAAGTCATACCGTGATTCTCGGGCCACCGTGAGCCGCTGTCCAGGCAAGGTGGCCGCGCGGGACGGTGCAGGTGGGGGCGCGGTTCGCCGGACGGTGCAGGTGAGCGCGCCGCTCGCCGAAGGGGCCCGGTGGAATGGCGCGATGTCGGCCCGTGCCGCCGCGCCGGGCTGTCGGACGGCCGGTCCGCATGCTTTCTTCGTCAGGGACCGGGACCGAACGAAGGAGGACGGCCGTGCTGTTCGAGGTGTGGGCGCCGAAGGCCGGGCGGGTCGCTCTCCAGTGGGCGGGTGAGCGGGCCGGTGAACCGGACGTGCCGATGGAACGCGCCGCGGGACGCGCGGGCTGGTGGCGTACCGAGGCACCGGCCCGTGACGGGGACCGCTACGGCTTCCGGCTCGACGGCGGGCCGCCGCTGCCCGATCCGCGGGCCGCACGGCTGCCGGAGGGCCCCGGCGGCCCCGCCGCGGTCGTCGAGCACGACCGGTTCGGGTGGCGCCACCCGTGGCCCGGCCGTCCGCTGCCCGGCGCGGCCCTCTACGAGCTGCACATCGGGACGTACACCCCCGAGGGCACCTTCGACGCGGCCGCCGCGCGGCTGCGCCACCTCGCCGACCTGGGGATCACCCATGTCTCCCTGATGCCGGTCTGCCCGTTCCCCGGCAACCACGGGTGGGGCTACGACGGGGTCGCACCCTGGGCGGTGCACGAGCCGTACGGCGGGCCGGACGGCCTCAAGCGGTTCGTGGACGCGGCGCACGGCCACGGGCTGGGGGTCGTGCTCGACGTGGTGCACAACCACCTCGGCCCGTCCGGCAACCATCTCCCCCGGTTCGGGCCGTACTTCACCGAGACCCATCACACGCCGTGGGGCGCCGCGGTCAATCTCGACGCCCCCGGCAGCGACGAGGTGCGCGGCTACCTCCTCGGCTGCGCGCTCTCCTGGCTGCGCGACTACCGGCTCGACGGGCTGCGGTTGGACGCCGTCCACGCGCTGCACGACGACGGCAGCCCGCACTTCCTGGCCGAACTGTCCGCCGCCGTGGACGCGCTGGCCGAGGAGCTGCGGCGGCCGCTGTTCCTCGTCGCCGAGTCCGATCTCAACGATCCGCGCACCACCGCTCCGCGGGCGGACGGCGGGCAGGGCCTGCACGCCCAGTGGAACGACGACTTCCACCACGCCCTGCACACCGCCCTCACCGGCGAATCCCAGGGCTATTACGCCGACTTCGCACGGGCCCCGCTCGCCGCCCTCGCCAAGACCCTGACCGGCGGCTTCTTCCACGACGGGACGTACTCCAGCTTCCGCGGCCAAACCCACGGCGCGCCCCTCGACCTGCGGGTGACGCCCGCGTACCGGCTGCTGGCCTACGCCCAGACGCACGATCAGATCGGCAACCGTGCCCTCGGTGACCGGCTCGCGGCCGGGCTCTCCCCGGGGCTGCTCGCGTGCGCCGCCGCGCTGGTGCTGTGCGCGCCGTTCACCCCGATGCTGTTCATGGGCGAGGAGTGGGGGGCGACCACCCCCTGGCAGTACTTCACCGATCACACGGATCCGGAGCTGGCGGAGGCGGTACGCGCCGGGCGGCGCCGCGAGTTCGCCGCGCACGAGTGGGCCGGGCACGCCGACGACTGGCCCGACCCGCAGGACCCGGCGACCCGCGACCGCTGCGTCCTGGACTGGAGCGAGCCCGCCGTGGAGCCGCACACCGCCCTGCTGGCCTGGCACCGTACGCTGCTGGCGCTGCGCCACGAGCTGCCGCCGCTGACCGACCCCGATCCACGCCACACCGCGGTCCGCTACGACGAACGGGCCCGCTGGCTCCTGCTGCGGCGCGGCCCGCTCCGGGTCGCGGTCAATCTCTCGCGGGACACCACGGCCGCCGTCCCGGTCGCCGAAGACGGCGCGGGCGGGCCCGGTCCTGGCGGAGGCGGCACGGACGGCTGGGGCAGCGGAGCCGGGCTGCAGGCGCTGGCGGGCTGGCCCGGCGCCCGGCTCCCCGGGGCGGACGGTGTGCTGCGGCTCCCCCCGGAGTCGGCGGTGGTGCTCGGGCCGTAGGGGTGTCCGCCCGCGTGGTTCACAGCGCGTCCCCGGGCCTCAGTGCGAGAACTCCGCGACGAACGCCGCGCAGAAGGCCTCCAGGTCGGCCGGCTTCCGGCTGGTGATCAGGGTGTTCGGCCCGCTGGTGCAGATGCTGACCTGCTCGTCGACCCAGGTGCCGCCCGCGTTGCGGATGTCCGTGCGCAGACTCGGCCAGGAGGTCAGGGTGCGGCCGCGCACCACATCGGCCTCGATGAGCGTCCACGGCGCATGGCAGATGGCGGCCACCGGCTTCCCGGCGTCGAAGAACGACTTGATGAACGCCACCGCCCGCTCGTCCAGACGCAGGGTGTCCGGGTTGGCGACCCCGCCGGGCAGCACCAGCCCGTCGAAGTCCGCCGCGGTCGCCTCGTCCACCGTCAGGTCGACGGGGAAGGTGTCCGCCTTGTCGAGGTGGTGGAAGGCCTGCACCTTGCCCGCGCGGGTGGAGACCAGCGTCGGACCGCCGCTCGCGTCGGTCACCGCCTGCCACGGCCGGGTCAGCTCGACCTGCTCGGTGCCCTCGGTGGCCACCAGAAACGCCGCCTGCATACTGCGCTCACGTCCCTTCGTCGGGTCGAGGAGCGGGGAACGGCCCCGCTCCCACACCTCTCGACCATAACGGGGCGAAGCGCCTTCACTCATCCGCAGCAGGCGGCCCCGCGGACCGGGCCGGACGGAGCCCCCGCAGGCCGCCCCCGACGGGCTCCAGCGGCCGCCGACGGGCCCACCGCCGGCGTCCGGCACCTACCCGGCCCACGCTCGCCCGATCGTCCACTCCACCGCCAGGTGATGGACACTGTGTCCATGCCCCTGCACCTCTCCGATCTGCTGGCCAGGACCGACCTCCGCCTGGCGGTCACCTACGACGTGCCGCCCGAGCAGCTGGCCCGCACCATCGAAGCGGCCACGGTCTCGGACCTGCCGACGCCGGGGAAGTGGCTGCAGGGCGGCGAACTCCTCATGACGATCGGCCTGTTGCTGCCGATGGAGCCGGCCGCCTGCCGGGCGTACGTCCGGGACGCGGCCGAGGGCGGGGCGGCCTGCCTGGCGCTCGGGCTGGGGCAGGGGCTGCCGTTCCAGGAGGCGCCGGAGCCGCTGGTGAGGGCGGCCGAGGAGGCCGGCCTGCCGCTGCTGACGGTGCCCGACGAGGTGCCCTTCATCGCCGTCACCAAAGCGGTCTTCGATGCCCGGGCCGACGAACAGCGCGAGCTGCTGCACCGGGCGTTCGCGACCCAGCGCCGGCTGACCGCCGCGGCGACCGGCGACGGGCTGCTGCCGATGCTGGCGGAGTGGACGGCCGCCACCGGCGTGGACGCGGCGGTACTCGACCCGCTCGGGCGGCTGCTCGCCACCAGCGGGCCCGAGCGGCGGCCCCTGCCGGCGCAGGCGCAGGAGCTGCTCGACCGGGTGGCCGCGCGCGGGCTGCGCGGCAGCGCGTCCAGCACCGCCGCGGGACAGCAGCTGGAGGTGCAGCCGCTCGGCGCGCGGCGGCTGCGCGGGCTGCTGCTGCTCACCGGCCGGCCGGACGACGCCGCCCGTTCGGTCGTGCCGGGCCTGGTCTCCCTGCTCTCCCTGGAGCTGGAGCGCCGCCACCTGAGCGACGAGCCGGAGCGCCGCCGCCGCTCGGCGCTGCTCTCGGAACTGCTGGCCGACGAGGACCCGTCCGCCGACCGGGCCCGGGACATGCTGCGCTCGGTGGGACTGACGGCCGAGCGGGTGCGGGGGGTCGTGGTGGAGGCCGCGGGCGCCCCTGGGGGACGTACGGCGAACGGGGCCGGGGCGGCCACCGGCACCGGGCCGGCGGGCGGGGCCGCGGACGGCGCCGCGCAGGAGATGGCCGCGGATCTGGCGCTGGCGGTGCCCGGCGGCCTGGTCAGGGTCGTGGACGGGGCGCCGGGCCCGGTCGTCGAGGCGGTGGTGGGCGAGGAGCTGGACATCCGCGAGGTGCTCGCCCGCTTCGCCCCGCGCTGCCCGGCCGGTATCGGCCCGGCCACCGCCCCCGAGGCGGTACGGGTGTCGCTGCGGCAGGCGGCCGGACTGCTCGCCGTCAGCCGGGCGGCCGGCGAGCCCGCGGAGGCCCGGCAGAGCCAGGCCAGCCGGCTGCTGCTCGACCTGGGCGACGGCACCACGCTGCACGGCTACGCCGACAGCGTGCTCGGCCCGCTCGACCTCGCCGACCACGGCGAGGAGCTGATCGCCACCCTGGCGGCCTGGCTGGAGACCGGCGGCGCCTGGGACGCCACCAGCCGGCGGCTCGGCGTCCACCGGCACACCGTGCGCAACCGCCTCGACAGGGCGATGGACCTCACCGGCCGCCGCCTCGACGACCCCGACGACCGCTTCGACCTCTGGCTGGCCACCCGCATCCGCCGCGGCGGCGCCACCGGGCCCGGCGGCCGGCCGGCGCCCCCACCGCCAGGCCGGTGACGCGGGGCCGCGCCACCCCGCCCGCCCTTCACTCTCCTGCCCGCACCGTCTTTACTTCGAGGGGTGACCTACGAGATCCGCACCCTCCCGCCCGACGCCACCGGCCCCTCCCCCACGCCCGCTCCCGTCTCGCCGCGAGGCGGCGGCCACGGCGGCACCCTCGTGGCCGTCAGCGATCTGCACGTCCGCTACCAGGAGAACCGCGACATCGTCGAGGACTTGAGACCGGAGTCCGACGACGACTGGCTGCTGGTCGCCGGGGACGTCGGCGAATGCGTCTCCGACATCCGCTGGGCGCTCACCCGGCTCGGCGAACGGTTCGCCAAGGTGGTGTGGGTGCCCGGCAACCACGAGCTGTGGACGCCGGAGCACGACCCGGTGCAGCTGCGCGGCGTCGCGCGCTACGAGCACCTGGTCGGAATCTGCCGGGAGTTGGGCGTCCTCACCCCCGAGGACCCCTATCCGCTGTGGGAGGGCGTCGGCGGTCCGGCCGTCATCGCGCCGCTCTTCCTCCTCTACGACTACTCCTTCCGGCAGCCCGGCGCGACGTCCAAGGAAGCGGCGCTCGCGCAGGCCGAGGAGGCCGGAGTGGTGTGCACCGACGAGTACTTCCTGCACCCCGACCCCTACCCCACGCGGGAGGACTGGTGCCGGGCGCGGGTCGCCGCCACCGAGGCCCGGCTCGCCGCCCTGCCGGAGGACCTGCCCACGGTCCTCGTCAACCACTGGCCGGTGGTGCGCGAGCCCACCCGGCCCCTGTGGTACCCGGACTTCGCGCTGTGGTGCGGCACGGAGGCGACCGCCGACTGGCCGCGCCGGTTCCGCGCCGCCACCGTGGTCTACGGCCACCTCCACATCCCACGCCTGCTGATCTGCGACGGCGTGCCCCACCAGGAGGTGTCCCTCGGCTACCCGCGCGAGTGGCGGCGCCGCTCCGCCGCCCCCGGCCGCCCGGTACGGATCCTGCCCGCGCCGGCCACCGCCCCCGCCGGAGCCACCGGGACCCGCGCATGATCGACAAGCTGCTGCCCGCCCCGATCGTGACCGCCGAGGCCTTCCACGACGCCCCGGTCTCCGAGATGTTCCCCGAGGAGTGGGCGCTGGTCTCCGGCGCCGTGCCCCTGCGGCAGAACGAGTTCGGCACCGTACGCGGCTGCGCCCGCCGCGCGCTGGCCGAACTCGGCATCGCCCCCGCCCCCCTGCTCCCCGGCCCGAACCGGGAACCGCGATGGCCCCCGGGCATCGTCGGCGCCATGACGCACTGCGCCGGCTACCGCGCCGCCGCCGTGGCCCGCGCGACGGACGTACGGACCGTCGGCCTGGACGCCGAACCCCACCTCCCCGTGGACGACCCCGGGGTCGTCGACCTCATCACCCTCCCCGAGGAACGCGCCCAACTGCGCCGCCTGGCCGCCGCACAGCCCGACATCTGCTGGGACCGCCTGATCTTCAGCGCCAAGGAGTCCGTCTACAAGGCCTGGTTCCCCCTCACCCACCGCTGGCTCGACTTCGAGGAGGCCCGCCTCACCCTCGACCCGTCCGACGCCACCTTCACCGCCCAACTCCTCGTCCCCGGCCCGGTGATCGACGGCACGGAGCTGACCGAGTTCACCGGGCGGTGGCTCGTCGGGTCGGGGCTGGTGGTGACGGCGGTCGTGGTGAGGAGGTAAGGGCCGCTGCGGCCCGGCAACCGGCGACGGGCACCGCGACCGGACGAGCGCCCGTCGGCGCGGCTACATTGGAAAAACCCCTCCGCGCCGGACAAAGATCTGTTGGGATGTGAGGTGGGAGAGAACGCACGGTCACGGGGGAATAGTTGGGGCTGCACTTCGGTCACCATCTGGGGTTGTCCGACGCTCTTAGAGGGCTGCCCGCGGCTCCCCTCGTGGCCCGGTACGGAGAGCTGGTCTCACTCCAGCAGGCGGTCGGCTACCGGCACGTGGGAGAGGTCTTCCTCCAGGAAGGCCGGACGTTCCGGGTGCTCGACGGACTGTTCATACCGGGGCAGGGGCGGGCCTGGCGGCGGGTCGACACAGCCGTGCTGCGCCGACTGGAACATGTCGGCCAGGCGACGGCACTGGCCGGACGGCTGGCCGAGATCAACGGCGGTGATCCGACCGCCCTGCGCCGAATACTCCTCTACCAGCTGCTCGGACTGCTGCGGGAGGGCGAGGCCCGCGCCGGTGACGCGGTCGCGCTCGGCGTCGATGCCGCCGAGGCCGCCGCGCTGGCACATGCGGCCCAGAGGCAGCCGGCAGCCACCGTGCAGCAGCGTGCCGCCGCCGATGGGCTGGAGGATGCCTGGCTGGAGAAGCGGTTATGCCTGGCGGGACGACTGGCCGGTGAGCTGCCTCCCGGGGCCCGCCAGGACCCCGGACTGGCTCGCCGGCTGAAGGAGATCGCTGCGGCCAGCCGTACCGCCGACCGTGAGACGGCCGCCGCCGGCGTCCACGAGGAACGAGGCGACCTTACGGCCGCGGCCGCCCACTACCTGCGGGCCCTCCGTCTCGTCCGTGATCAGGCCCGTGCGCTGCACGGTCTGGTACGCACCCATACCTCCGCCGACGGGAGCGTACGGGCCGAACCGACGCCGGATGCGGTCGAGTTGAGTTGGGACGACGACTCGGGAGCAACAGCCTGGCGGGTGCACCGGCTGACGGGTGCCGCGGAGACGAGCGGTGCTGTGGCGGAGGTCGCCGGGTCGGTGGCAGCACCGAGGGCGGAGGACCGGCGGGCCCCGTTGGGCAGCGAGGTCCGCTATGCCGTCGTGCCCTTGCGGGACGGAGTGCCCGACGGGCCCGTTCGGGTGTCACCAGCACTGCTGGTCGCCCCGGAGGTGACAGGGCTCCGGCTGTCCGACGGGCGCGAGCGCGTGGCAGGGAGCTGGCAGCGCCCCGATGGCGCGGCCTACGTCAGCGTGCGCCATACAGGTCCGGACGGCCGGTGCGTCTCCCTCCCTCCGCAGGAAGACGGGTTCGCCCTCCGAGGCCTCGGGCCGGGGGAACACCGTTTCCGGATCAGCTGTCACTACCGCGCCGGGGACCGGGACATCGCCTCACCGGGGATCGAAGCCGCCCGCACCGTCCACCGGTGGCCCGGAGCGGTCGGCACTTTCACCGCCGCGCCGGGGGCGGCGGAGGGCAGCGTGCGGTTCGCCTGGAGTGGCGCCGAGGACGCGGAGGTCCGGTTGGTGGCATTCCCCGGGCAGGCGCCCCCGTCCGGTACCGAGATGTTCCTGCCGGCTGCGCCGCTGCCGCCGGAACTGCCCTGGGCGCCGGCGGCCACCGCCCCGCAGTCCCCCGTGCGGACACGCGAGTTGCTGCCGTCGCACGGCACCGTCGCCGACGTCACTGCCGTCGCAGTCCGCGGCGACCGCGCCCTGACCGGGCCGTCGGTCCGCATCACCGTCCCGCATCCGGTCACCGCACTGCGCGCCGAGCGTACGGCGGACGGTCACACACGGGTGACGTTCGACTGGCCCGCGGACGCGAGTGGGGTGACCGTGGTGCGGACACAGGACGGGCAACGGCATGAGCAGCATGTGGTGCGCAGCCGGTTTCTGCGCGAAGGGCTGTACCTCCCCGTGGCCTCCTCCGCCGCCCGCCTGGAGGCCGGCCCCGCCCTCCCCACCACGACAGGCGTCGTGATCCCGCCCCCCGTGGCCTCGTACGCGCTGCCGCCGGACATCGCCATCGCCTACCGGGTCGTCCCGGGGCAGCGTCGTCCGCTGCGCAGAAAACCCGCGACGGTCGAGGTCACGCTCTCCTTACCCACGGAGGAGGAGGGACTCGACCTCCCGGAGTTCGTACTGGTCGCGCGCCCCGCGCCCGCGGGTGCGGGGCACCGGCCGCGGGACCCGGCCGACGGAACCACTGTGCTGCGGCTCAGCGGCACCCAGTTGCGTCGCTCCGGCAGGGTCCTGTGCCACATCGCTCCCGACGCCTGCCGTCCCCCGTACACCCTGCGCGGGTTTCTGCTCGGCGGCCGGGCCGCCGCCGTGCGGCTGCAAGAGCTCTCTCCGACGACTCTGGTGATGCGCTGACATGACGACCGTCATTTGCCCTTACTGTTTCGACCGCGCACCGGCCGCGCGGCTCCCCTACCGCTGTCTGATGCTGACGACGGGGGTCCGCGGCAGCTCCGCCTGCCAGGCCGAACGCGATGACACCTGGGCCGAGTTCATGGGCCCGACCGTGCCGCCGGCGCTGCGCATGCGCGGGCCGGTGTTCGCGCCGCCGCGGCGGGTTCACGGGCGGCGCGTGACCGGTTCGCGGGCGGACTGTCCCGACTGCGGGGTGTCCACACCGGTGCGAGTCTGCCGCCGCTGCCACAGCGACTTCCCCAGCGAGTACTGCGATCACGACAGCCGGATCATCGCGCTGGTCGGCGCCAAAGCATCCGGCAAGAGCACCTACGTCTCGGTTCTCGTCAATGAGCTGCGCCACCGGGTGGGGGTCGCCTACGACGCTTCACTGGCGGCGATGGGCAGCGAGACCCAGCGCCGCGACCAGGAGATGGCCGAGGACCTGTACGACCGGCTGCGGCTCCCGGATGCCACCCGTCCTGCCGCGATGGGCTTCAACGACCCACTGCTGTACCGGCTGAGCCTGCCCAGCCGCAGCCGGTTCGGTCACGGCAGCCGGCACACCACCCTCGTGTTCTTCGATGCGGCGGGTGAAGACCTCAAGAGTGCGGAAGCGATGGACCGCTACACCCAGTACCTGAGCGCCGCCGACGGCATCATCCTGCTCGTCGATCCGCTGCAGCTGGGTTCCGTGCGCGATCAACTGCCACCCGACGACGGCCCTCCGCTGCCCGTCGTGGAGACCCCGCCGCAGCAGATCGCGGCGGACCTCGCGGCGCAACTTCGCGCGCATGGACGGGGCGGGGCCCGCGGTCGGGTAGGCACCCCGATGGCCGTGGCACTCACCAAGACCGACATGCTGCGGTCGCTGGTCACCCCGCACACGCCGATGCTGCGCAATGCCACACACCGTGGAGGGCTGCTGGACGAGGCGGACCGGCAGGCCGTACACGAGGAGGTGCGGTCACTGCTGGAGGGCTGGGATTCCGGCGCGCTGTATCGCCAGCTCGAACGCGACTTCGCCGATATGTCGCTCTTCGGGCTCTCCGCGCTGGGAGCTCCCCCGCCCGCCGGCGCCCCGGCTGACGCACCGAAATCGGGGCCGCAGCCGCTGCGTATCGAGGATCCTCTGCTCTGGCTGCTCGGCCGGCGCGGGCTGCTGCCGGTCCGAAAGCCCGGCAGGACCACGGCGAAGGGAGCCGGCGCATGACGCTGTCCCAGGTGCACTACACCTCCGCTCCGCCGGGACCGGACGGCTCGGGGTTCCGGTTCACCGCGGTCACGCCCGGCGTGTCGCAGGCGCTCCTGCGCGAGGCGGAGCCACTCATCGGCTACGAACCTCCGCGGGACGCCCCGCCCCGTCCCACCACTGCCGAACTGGACTCCTTCCCACGGGCCTTCAGCCACAGCCTGCTCTCCGACGGAAGCCGGCTGCTGGCCCGCACCGTGTACACGGGCGCCGACTACAGCGGTCGGTGGGGGAACTTCCACGCCCATGCCGTGCATCTGCCGCAGGGCACCTGTCTGCCCGGCGGCGCGTTGCCCATCACGGCGTGGGAGGCCGCGCAGTGGGCCGACCGTACGCCGGACGGTCGGCCTGCCCCGCTGGAGGCACTCGTACCCGCGGGACGGTTCCAGCGTGACACTCTGCTGAGATTCGCGACCGCCCGCGCGCCCTGGATCGCGGGCTACTTCGCCGATCTGCACCGCCTGCACGAGGACCCCGCCGCGCCGCAGATCGTCCTGGTCGAGCGGGACAGCGCGGATGTGGCCCGGTGGATCGCCCTGGCCAGCGCCGTGCTTCCGCGGGAACAGGCGCATCAGCTCACCTTCACCACCTACACGCGCAGGCCGCAGCTCGCGCGCCAGCAGATCATCGGGGTTCTCCCGGACGATGCCCGTGGCGTTCTCGGCCAGGGCCACCGCTACCGGGTGCACGACTGCTCCGGAGATCCACCGGCAGGCGAGCCGGTGCCCGATTCCTGGGCCGAGGTCGCCGCTTCCGTCTGGCTGTCCGGGGCGCCGGAGTTGTTCAAGCAGGCGGCCGCCTTGCCGGGCGGCGACCCTTTCGATGCCGGGCCGCTGGCGGCCGCCGGGCTGTGCGCGGGGATCGAGCTGGGCCCCGTAGGCCGTACGGCCGCCGCCGACTGGGCTGCCCGCCACGCCACGACGCTCGGCGGCGAGTGGCTGCTCCGCTTTACCGAGGCTCTGTGCGCACCCGGGGCGGACCGTCCGGCAGCGGAATCGACGGCTCTCGCACGGTTGCTCGCGGCGCTCGAACCCGGCGCACCACCTGCCACGACCGCCCCGCTCGCCGCGCTCGTCCTCACCACGGCCGTCCGTCACCCCGACCGCCTGCAGCTGCCCTGTCTGCGTCCCTCGGCGCTCACCGGTGACCTACGGCGCCGGCTCGCGATGGACCTGGCACCCCAGCTGCGGGACGGCATCGCCGGTGACGAGGCCGAGCCCGACGGGCCTGCCACCGAGCGCGCCGTGGAGCTGCTGCGGGTCGCCGACCTGCTCGGCGTGGACTGCCGGGACCTGCTGCCGGGACTCGCCTGGCGGCTGGCCCGTGCGGTGCTGGCCGACCCCGACTTGGCTCGCGCCCCAGTCGTCCGCCGCGCGGTGGAGGAACGCTTCGAGTTGCGAGCCGCGCTGCTCGACAAGCTCGACGGGCTGGCCGCCGGGGACCCGCCGGCCGCCGCCCTGCTGATGGCGCGCGCTGCCCTGCCCTTCACCGCGGAGCAGCCGCTGCCCCATCTGCGGATGTGTGACGAGGCGAACAGGCTGGGGACGGAGGACCGGATCACCTCCCTGCACTCCGTGCTGCGCGCCTGCGGTGTCTCACCGTTCGCGGAACCGCTCGTACTGCGGACCGCAGTCCGGCTGGTGTGGGACGGCGCTGCGCCGACCGCGGCGGAGGGCCGCCTGCTGCTCGGGGAGACAGGCTCGGACGCGCACCGCACGGCGGGCACCTGGCGCGAGCTCATCAGGGCTGCCCTCGAAAGCCCCGCGGACGACCAGGACGCGCCCGAGCTCGCCCGCGACCTGCTGCGGTCGTTCTCCGAGGAACTCGCGCCGCGGGAACGCGGAGCCCTCTTGCTCCTGGAGTTCGCCGGGGACCTGCGCGAAGGGGCGGCCGGAGCGCGCTGGACAGACCGGGCGGTGTCCCTGCGCGCCGTCGCCGAACCGGTGCCGGCCGGTGTGCTGGAACAGGCCTACCGCGCTGTTGCCGAACGGCTGCTGGGCGAGGAGGTGCCCGCCGACGAGCTGTCCGCGCTGACGCGGTCGGGCGATGCGGAGCTCCTCGCGGCGTACGACCGGGCCGCCCGGTCGAAGCGGACCGCCGACCGGCTGCGGGTCGTGCCGGCGTACGCGGCCGCATGCTATGTCGCCTGGTCCGCGCACCCCGGTGCCGGCCGCGCCTGGGAGGGGGTGCGCACCGGGCTGCTGGACAAGGTGCTGCGTCCGGTCGTGCGCGCACTGCCCGAGGAGGACATCACGGCGCTCGAAGGGTTCCTGCGGGAGGAGGGGGCCCGGTGGGTGGAGGAGTTCCGGTCCTGGAACCGACCGGGGGCCTTCGGCCGGTTCGGCCGGCGGTTCGGCGGCCGGGGACGCAGAAGCGATGCAGAGGCGCCTCGTTGGGGTGACGTGGAACCACCGCGAAAGGACGGTCGGCCGTCGTGAGTTCTGCTTCCGGCTTCTTCACCTTTGCCCTGGCTCTCACCGGTGCAGTGGGCCTGCCCCTGTGCCTGGGCCACACGCTCTGGCGGTTCATCGGCCTGTCCCTGTCGGCTGCCACCCGGGTCCTCGGCCCGCGGCAGCCCGGCGTCCCCGACCCCCGGATCCCCCTCGTCACCGGGGAGCCGGCGCAGCGTGCCTACTGGGCACAGCAGATGTGGGTGGACACCCGGTCCGTCGCCGTGAGCGCCCTGGGCAGCATCTGGTACGAGCTGAACACCGAGTGGCTGCAGCGCAAGGCCCAACGGCTCTTCCTCGGGCAGCGGCCCGCGAACGGCTACCGGGGCGATCCGCCGATCGGACGCCTGATGTTGATCCTCGCCGCGCCCGGGACGGCCGCGGGAGCCGTTGCGGGTGCCCTGCTCGCCGCGGTGTTCAGCTGTCTGGTGCTGGCCTGGTTCGGGCTGCTGTTGGGCGGCTGGTGGCTGGTGTGCGGGGGCGCCGTGGTGACGCTGCGGGGCGCCGAGGGCCTGCGGAAGCTCGTCCGCGGTATCCGTATGAAGTGCCCGTACCCCAGCTGCTACCGGCCCTTCCCGCTGGCCGTCCACCGCTGCCCGGAATGCGGCGCGGCCCACCGCGCTCTGCGGCCCGGCCGGCTCGGGGTGCTGTGGCACGTCTGCACCTGTGGAAAGCGGCTGGTCACCACCGCGCCGGCCGGCAGCGGCCGGTACGCCACCCGCTGTCCGCACTGTGACCGGCAGCTCCCCGCGGCGGTGGGAACCACCCGGGTGGTCCATCTGCCGTTGGTCGGCGGCACGTCGTCGGGCAAGACCATGCTGCTGGCCGCGATGACGGCGGGCCTGCAGTCATGGTCCCGGCGCGGCGCGCTCACCGTGGAGTACGCCTCCGCCACCGACCAGCAGGATGCCGGATCGCTCCATCAGCAGCTGAACACCGCGGGGTGGGCACTCAAGACCCAAGGCGGCCAGCCGCGGGCCTTCATGCTGTGCGTGGGGCACGGCAGGCGGCGCCGGTTGCTCTACCTCTACGACCCGATGGGCGAATCGCTGCGTGAAGCGGGGACCGTCCGCGAGCAGCAGTACCTGGCCCACGCCGACGGGGTGATCCTGGTGGCGGATGTCCTCGCCGAGCCGCAAATACAGCGCGCTCTGGACGACACGGACACCGCGCGGGTGACCTCTGCCCGCCCCTCAGACCAGGGCCCGATGGAGACCTACCAGCGGCTGACCGGCGAACTGGCGGCGCTGACGGGCCGGCGCGGTCGTATCCCGGTGGCCACGGTGGTCACCAAGCGGGATGTGCTGGACCAGATCACGACGCTTCCGGTGCCGGGCGCCAGGATCGATACCTGGCTGACGGCCGTGGGCCTCGGCGCGCTGGTCCGTGGGCTGACGCACGACTTCGGCGCCACCCGCTACTGGGCGGTGAGCGCCCATGCCGCCACCGGAGCCGGCGCACTCGACAGCGAACAACGGCGGGCGGCCGAACCAGTGCTGTGGGTGCTGGCCCGGACAGGTCTGCGCACGGGCTCGCTGAACGCGGAAGCACCACCCGTCGGTGTGCCCGGGCCTCGCGGCGGGACCGTCGCGGACCGGTCGCGGGGCTGAGGGCGCAGTGGAGCGGCGGCGCAGGCCATGCGACGCCCGAGTAAGCACATGACGGAAGGTTGTGGAGCGCGATGACGGTTGTGACACCACCTATCGCCCGGGGACGACGCCTGGCCGTGGGCCTGTTCGCCGCGGCAGTGGTGGGCACCATCTGCTCCCTGGGAGCACTGGCCGTGTACGGCCTGGTCACGTTCAGCGGCTGACACGCCGTAGCCGTGGCAGTACCCGAAGAGAACCGACAAGGAAACGGAGGACACTCAGTGAGCGACATCCCCGGCGGGCCGATGGCGAACCGGCCCGTCCACTTCATCTGGCTGATCGACCGCTCGTACTCCATGCAGGGCGAGAAGATGGGCCAGCTCAACTATGCGATCAGGGAGGCCGTCCCGGAAATGCGGTCGGTCGCCCACGACAATCCCGCGGCCCAGCTGCTGCTGCGCACGCTCACCTTCTCCAGCACCGCACAGTGGCACCACAAGGTCCCGGTGCCGGTCGACGACTTCACCTGGGAGGACATCCAGGTCGACGGCATGACGAATCTGGGCGAGGCGCTGCAGCTCGTCGCGCGTGAGCTCCAGACGCCGCCGATGCCGCAGCGTGCGCTGAAGCCGGTGCTGGCACTGGTCTCGGACGGTGTGCCCACCGACGACTGGAAGTCCGGTCTGGCGGCTCTCGACGCCACGCCGTGGGGCAAGAAGGCGGTCCGGGTCGCGATCGCGATCGGTGCGGACGCCGACCGGGACGTGCTCCAGGAGTTCCTCGGCAACCCCGAGCTCCAGCCGCTGGACGCCAACAGCCCGAAGAAGCTGGCAGCGGCCATCCGCTGGGCCTCGACCGCCGCGGTCAAGGCCGCCTCACAGCCGCTCGCGGGCTCGTCCGACGCTCTGACGAAGCAGCCCTACGCGCCGCCGGTGCTGGACGACGACGATGACGACGACGTGTGGTGAGCGGCCCGAACGCATCGCCCTGGGAGACGCTCTCGGTGAGCGTCCAGGGCGTCAACAAGCAGCGCAATCAGGACTGGTCCGCGGCGGAAGGCCGCGGCACCACCGAGGAGCCGCTGATCCTCGCCGCCGCGGACGGGCACGGCTCCGCGGCACACGCCCGCAGTCACGTCGGCGCGCGCATCGCGGTCGATGTGTTCACGGCCTGCGCCACCCAGTTCACCCAGCTCGCCCGGCCGCGCGGCACGGACGACCCGCCGAGTCTGTCGTGGCTGATGCACTACGCCCAGCACACCCTTCCCCGCCGGCTCAGCGCCACGTGGCGCGAGGAGGTGCTCCGGCACTGGTCCCGGCAGCCCGAGGAGGGCGAACCGGCTCTGTCCGACGAGGAGAAGGTGCTGCTGTACGGCACCACACTCCTCGGCGCCGTGCTCACTCCGCAGCTGTTCGCCGCCTGGCAGCTCGGCGACGGTGAACTGACGGTGATCGGTGAGGACGGAGCGGCTGTCCTTCCCCTCGCGCCGGTGGAGGCCGAGCTCGGGGACGAGACGGAGTCGCTGTGCACCCGTGCCGCATGGCGGCTCGTACGGGTGCACTGGGCTCCGATCGTGGACCCGGCGCGCACCCCCCGTCTCATCGCCCTGTCCACCGACGGCCTGTCCAAGAGTTTCGCCTCCGACGAGGGGTTCACCCAGTTCATGACCGGCCTGGACCAGCGGCTCGATGACGAGGGCACGGAGGCCGTCAGCAGCGTGCTGCCCGAGTGGCTGGCGCGGGCCGCGCAGCACTCCGGCGACGACACCACCCTGGCGGCGGGCCGCCGGCCGAACCACCGCAGCGGAACAGACAGATGACGGAGACAACCATGACCGGCATGCTCGACAGCGGGACTCGCCTCACCGCTGACAACGGCGAAGAGATCCAGGTCAGCGAGATGCTCGGGGCCGGTGGTCAGGGCGAGGTGTACCGAGTGCGGACCAAGGATGGCGACAAGGCCCTCAAGTGGTACTTCCCGCAGTGCGCCACCCGTGAACAGCAGGCGATCGTGCGTGAGTTGGTGGACCGGGAGTTCGACGACGACCGCTTTCTGTGGCCGACGGCCCATGTTGCGGACGGTCAGGACGCGTTCGGCTACCTCATGGGCATCCGGCCGGACCGCTTCAAGGGACTGCCGGATCTCTTCCGGCGAAAGCTGACCACCACCCCCAGGGCGCTGCTGACCGCCTGCCTCTACACCGTGGAGGCGTACCAGGCACTGCACTCACGCGGAATCGCCTACCGCGACATCTCCTGGGGCAACATCTTCTTCGATCCCGTCACCGGCGACGTCCTGGTCTGCGACAACGACAATGCCGTGGTGGAGGGGGACAGCAGCGGCATCTCCGGAACGATGGAGTTCATGGCTCCCGAGCTGGTGCGCGGCGACCCCGGCGCCCGCCCGGGTACCCAGACCGATCTGCACTCGCTGTCCGTGCTGCTCTTCATGCTCCTGATGAATCACCATCCGCTCAAGGGCAAACAGGAATTGCGTATTCACTGTCTCGACGAGGCCGCGGAGAAACGGCTGTACGGCAAGCAGCCCCTGTTCGTCTTCGACCCGATGGACCACGCGAACGAGCCCGACCCCTCCGAACACGCCACGGTCCTGGCGACCTGGGCTGCGGCCGCCGAGGAACTGCAGGACCTCTTCACCCACAACTTCACCGAGGGGCTGCGCGAGCCGGCAGCCCGGGTCCGTGAATCGCAATGGCGTGATGCGCTGCGGGCGGTGCTCGACGCAGTGGTCGACTGTCCCGCCTGTGGTCGGCAGAACATGACCGAGCCGACGGCGGTCACCGCGGGCACCTGCTGGGGCTGGGACTGCCGCACCGCTCTGGCCCTGCCACCCCGGCTGGTCATCACCACTCCCTCACCGCGCACGGAACGGCACATCCGGCTGCGCCGCACCGCCCGGGTGCACACCCACCACCTGGTGGCGGAACCCTCTCGGCACGACTACAGCGACGCCACGCTCGTCGCTGAACTCACCGAACACCCGCAGAAGCCGGGAAGGTTCGGGCTCGCCAACCGCTCGGACAGCGCCTGGTCGGGCACCCGCTCCGACGGCACGAGCCAGCAGATCGAACCGGGCCAGACCGTCCCACTGCGCGCCGGACTCGAACTCGGCCTCCGTGGCGCCCAGGCGGTCGTACAGGCAAAGTGACACGGGCGGGGCCCCACTCCGGGGCCCCGCCTGCGGGCGTCTCACAGCGCCCGCCCTCCGCGTCACAGGCCGAGGGCACGTCCCAGCTCCTGGGCCAGGGCCAGACCTCCGCTGCCGGCCGCCAGCCCCATGGAGATCGTCTCCAGCGCCTGCCGGACCCGCCCCTGGTCGGCAGGTCGGCCCTCCTGCCCGGCCTGCGCCAGTTCACCCCGCAGCACGTCCGCCTGCGCGGCGAGCGCCGGCTGCTGCTCAGCCTGCAGCCGGCGTACGAGCTCGCCGGCCAGGCGCAGCGCCTCGGCAGGGCTCGCACCGTGGTGGTGTATCTCGATCTTTCCGCCGTCACCGAAGTTGCTCGGCCCGGAGACCTCGCCGTGGAAGTTGAAGGTGCTCATCATGTGCTCCTGTCGTCAGGGCTGTCCGGCAGCCGGGGCACCGGGCGCACCGGACGGCTGGTGCCCCGGCCCGTAGGCGATCTGCCCGTTGTTGCCGAAATTGCTCGGCCCGCTGATGTCCCCGGAGAAGTTGTACGTCTGTGTGTTGATGACCTGCTGGGCCCGGTCGAAGGAGCTGGTATCGACATGGTGACTCTTCAGGAACCGTTCCGTGGCGATGAGTACGCCTTGCTGAAGGCGGTGCAGGAAATCCTGGGAATCCGTACGCTCCGAGTGTCCCAACTCGTCCCAGGAGGCGACCCTTTCGCGCAGGCTGTCCACGGCCCCGTAGTCGAAATTTGCGTGCCTCTTGCTGATGTCACGGCGTGTCCTGTCGAGGCTGCGCGCCGCGCGTGCCTGTCCCGAGGTGCGTCGGTGCATACGGCCGACGGCACCACGGAGAGCCGGCCAGGTGTGCCGTGTGGCGAAACGGACCAGACTCCACCATCGCTCGAGGCCGTCCAGCGGCAGCTGGTCAACGCCGTAGTACCGCCTGTGGAGCGGGGGAATCGCATACGCGGCGACTTCCCACGACAGGCTGGGTGGCTGCAGCCGGGCCCGCAGATGCATGGACACGATGACGCGTCCGCCCTCGCCCACCCGTTCCAGGCTCAGATAGGTGCGCATCCCGGCTCCGGGTCGGAGCAGGCCGGCCTTCACCAATGGCTTGGGGATCTGCGCGCGCGGGCGGCCGAGCGGGTCCGGAAGCACTTCGGAGCCGAGCATCCGGACATGGTCGCCGCGCACATACAACCGGTTCTGGGCCCGCAGTCCCTCCAGACCCGCGATGTTCGCCATCTCCTGCGCGACATAGGTGTGCAGATCGACCGCGTCGAACGGTTTGATGGTCAGCTTGCCCCCGCTGGGGTCGGTGGCGGGCCGGCTGATGTCGATGGGCTGCCAGACCGCTTCCCTGACCTTCCGGCCACTGCCCACAAACGGATGGGTGCGTTCGGCGGCTGCCGAATACGGCATCACATTCGGTCGCCGGAGTTCCTTGAGCCGGGTCTCCACTTCGGACGAGGCAGGCGGAACGAGGCCCTTGGGATCCGCGAAGCCCCGGAAGACATCGAGCGCCGCGGCCCGGGCCTGGCTCTCCGCCCGGTGCACGACCCACCATGCGGATGCGAGGACACCTACGAGGCCGAAGCCGCCGGACGCCCGCGGCACGGACGCACCACTGCCGAGCCCGTAGACGAGCAGGATCACAGCGACCCCCAGAGCCATGAACAGCCACGCCAGTTGCCGGTCACGGGCCGCCCGACGGGCCACTGCGGCGCGGGCGTGCCGCACCAGCGCCACCAGATGGATGCCGAGCGGCAGCCCGATCGCCGTCATCCGGTCCGCCGTGAACTCCTCGTGCACCGATTGGGCGAACGACTCGTCGAGATGGACCGCAGCGCACAGCCGTCTGGTCACCGCATCCGTCCGGTACGTCGGTAACTGCGGTAACTGCCGCTGTGTCATGCATCCCTCCCCTTGCGCAGGTCCCCTTCACCCTAGGCAACCATCATCGGCCTGTCCGTGGGTTTGCTGATCACCGGCCCCACATACCGGTGCCGGCACCTCGCACGGCCTTCTCTCCGTCCTCGGTCGACATCGCCGGCCAAAGACGGCATCCGCAGTACAGGGCAGGGAAACATCGCGCCCGGAACGTCACCGCCAAGTCACTCCGCATCACCGTGCGTTCTTCCCCACCCCTCGCCCGCTCCGATCTGCGGCAACCGCGTGACGACCGCCGGGGCCGTCGACGTCGTACGGTAACTTTTATTGACCGTCAGGACGTTGAAGGGTCAGCTGCCCACTCATGCAAGAGCACTGCGACACCACCGGTGGGACAGCACCCTCCGATACCGAGCTGGTCCGGCGCATCCGGGCGGCAGGCAGGGCCGGCGACCGGGCGGCGGACGCTCCGTTCGGCACCCCTGCTGCGGACGGTACGGCCCGGGCGGGGCAGGAAGCCCTCCACGAGTTCCACCAACGGCACTACGCTGCCGTGCTGGCCCACGCCCGTGACTGCTGCCGCTCGTCCCAGGCCGCGGCGGATCTGGCGAAGGAGGCCATCGGCCACGTCCTGTACTCCCCCGGTCCGGACGAGGGTGCCGATCCGGCCTGGCGGGCCGCCCTGGTCGCGGCGGTGGGGCACACCGCCGCCACCTGGAACCGCACCGCCCGGAACACCGAGCTGCGTGACGACTTCGCGGCCTGGCTGGCCGCCCAGCCGGGGGAAGGCCCCGGCCCCGCCGCCGGCGCCCGGCCGTTCGGCGCCGGCGGCGCGGCCACGGCCGGCCCGAGCTTCTCGGGGACGGTTCCGTCCGCCGCGGCGGACCAGCCCCGGCGGGCGCGCCTCTCACCGGCGCGGATCACCGTGCTCGCGGTCGCCGTGGCCGTCCTGGCCGGCGTCGCGATATCCGTCGGCCCGCTGTTCGGCTCGGAGCGCGACGATGCCGCGGCCGGGCGCCAGGACCGGTCGGACCACTCCTCGGCCCCCGCCACGGACCAGCCGCCGTCGTCGTCCGCCAGGAGTTCGGCGACCGCATCCCGTTCGCCGTCGGGCTCTCCGTCCCCCACGCACAGCAAGAAGCCGAAGCACCCGAGCTCCCCGCCCCCGGCGCCGGCGAAGCCGTCGCACTCGCCCCGCCCCGGTCCCGCGGACACACCGCCGGCCGGCCACACCGTGCCGCTGGGCAGCCGGCCGTGGAGCTCCCAGAGGTACAGCCACGCGCCGTTCAGGCAGGACAGCAGCATCGACGGACACCCCCTCACCATCCAGGGAGTCACCTACTCCCAGGGGCTGGGCGCGCACGCCTACAACGAGATCACCTACGACCTCGGCGGCGCCTGCTCCGCCCTGGGCGTGGACGTCGGCATCGACGACGAGGTGGGCGCGAACGGCTCCGTGGTCTTCCAGATCTACCGGGACGACACGAAGGTCGCCGACAGCGGTCTGATGACGGTCGACCAGCCCGCGAAGCACCTCACCGCGGACCTCACCGGCGGCAGCCGACTGCGGCTGGTGGTCGGCGACGGCGGCAACGGGATCGACTCCGACCACGCCGACTGGGGCGGGCCCCGCATCACCTGCAGGTGATGCGGACGGGCCGCGGGGGGGAGTTCGCCGGACGCTGCCGTCCTCCCCCCCGCCCCGCTCACTCCTCGTCCGGAGCCAGCCGCAGGGAGATCGAGTTGATGCAGTAGCGCTGGTCGGTGGGGGTGGAGTAGCCCTCGCCCTCGAAGACGTGGCCCAGGTGGGAGCCGCAGCGGGCGCAGCGGACCTCGGTGCGGACCATGCCGTGGCTGCGGTCCTCGATGAGTTCCACGGCCTCGGAGTTCTTGGGGTCGTAGAAGGACGGCCAGCCGCAGTGGCTCTCGAATTTGGTGTCGGAGCGGAACAGCTCGGCGCCGCAGGCGCGGCAGGAGTAGACACCGGCGGTCTTGGTGTCGGTGTACTCGCCGACGAAGGCGGGCTCGGTGCCGGCCTGGCGGAGCACCTGGTACTCCGCGGGGGTCAGCTCGGCGCGCCACTGCTCGTCGGGCTTGTCGATCTCGTACGGCATCTGGGGTCCTCCTCAGCTCAGCTGCCCAGGCGGGACAGGATGGCGGGGCCGAGGTCGGTCACATCGCCCGCGCCCATGGTGAGAACAAGGTCACCGGGCTTCGCCATTCCGGCGATCACGTCCGGGACGGCGGCCTGGTCGCTCTCGGGGGTGACGTCGGCACCGGCGGTGCGCGCGGCGTCGATGATCAGGGTGCTGGTGACGCCCGGGATCGGGTCCTCGCGGGCCGGGTAGATGTCCAGGACGACGGAGGCGTCGGCGAGGGCGAGCGCCTGGCCCATCTCCGTGCCCAGCTCCTGGGTGCGGGAGAAGAGGTGCGGCTGGAAGACCACCAGCACGCGGGAGCCCTCGGCGGCGCCGCGGATGGCTTCGAGGTCGGCGGTCATCTCCGTGGGGTGGTGGGCGTAGGAGTCGATGACCTGCACACCGGCCGCCTCGCCCTTGAGCTGGAGGCGGCGCTTGACGCCGGTGTACTTGCCGAGCGCGGAGGCGAGGTTGTGCGGCGCGAGGCCCAGGGCGACGCCGGCGGCCAGGGCGGCGACGGCGTTGTGGGCGTAGTGCCGGCCGGGGACGGAGACCGTGAAGGTGAGGATCTTGCCGCTGGTCAGGGTGACGGTGACATCGCTGGTCAGGCCGCGGGGGTTGACCTTGAGGATGCGGACGTCGGCTTCCGGCGACTCGCCGTAGGTGACGACCTCGATGTCGTAGCGGCCGGAGATCCGCTCGGTCAGCTCGCGGGCGCCGGGGTGGTCGGCGGCGATGACCAGGGTGCCGCCGGGGCGGACGCGGCCGACGAAGGTCTCGAAGGACTCGTAGATCTCGTCCATCGAGGCGTAGTTGGCGTGGTGGTCCAGCTCCACGTTGAGGATGATCGCGACCTCGGGCGCGTACTTGTGGAAGCTGCGGTCGCTCTCGTCGGCCTCGGCGACGAAGATCTCGCCGGAGCCGTGCTCGGCGTTGGACCCCGGGGCGTCGAGGTCGCCGCCGATGGCGTAGGACGGCTTGAGGCCGAGGGCGCCGAGGGAGACGGCGAGCATGGAGGTCGTGGTCGTCTTGCCGTGGGTGCCGGCGACGGCGATGGGGCGCAGGCCGTCCATGAGGGAGGCGAGCGCGTCGGAGCGGTGCACGACCGGGATGCCGCGCTCATGGGCGGCGGCCAGCTCGGGGTTGTCCTCGCGGATCGCGGAGGAGACGACGACGCTGGTGGCGTCCGGGGCGAGATGCCCGGCGGCGTGGCCGATGTGGACGGTGACGCCGAGGGCGCGCAGGGCCTGGGCGGTCGCGGAGTCCTTCGCGTCGCTGCCCGCCACCTGGGCGCCACGCTGCGCGAGGATCTTGGCGATGCCCGACATACCGGCTCCGCCGATGCCGATGAAGTGCGGCCGGTCCATCGAGGCTGGGATGGCGGGTGCCATGGGCGGGTCTCCCTGATCGTCGATCATCGCGAGCGGTGGTGCTGTCCATGATTCTCGCACCCGGCACCGACAGCGCCGGTCCGTGGACCCCCGGCGGGCGCGGGAGGTGGTCCGGCGCGCGGCGTTCAGCGGCGGATCAGGCCCTGTGCGGTGGCGGCGGCGACCGCCGAGGTACGGGAGTCGACGCCCAGCTTGGCGTAGATGTGGACGAGGTGGGACTTGACGGTCGCCTGGCTGAGGAAGAGCTGTTTGCTGATCGCCGCGTTCGACAGGCCGTCGGCGACGAGCTGGAGGACCTCGGTCTCCCGGCGGGAGAGCGCGGTGGCGGGGGTGCGCATGCGGTCCATGAGGCGCAGCGCGACGGTCGGGGCGAGGGCGGACTTCCCGGCGGCGGCGGTGCGGACCGCGGCGGCCAGTTCCTCCGGCGGTGCGTCCTTGAGGAGGTAGCCGGTGGCGCCGGCCTCGATGGCGGCGAGGATGTCGACGTCGGTGTCGTACGTGGTCAGGACAAGGACGCGGGGGCCTCCGGGGCGGGCGGTGATCGCCGCGGTGGCCTGGGAGCCGAGCATCCGGCCGCCGAACTGGAGGTCCATGAGGACGACGTCCGCGGCGAGCCGCGCGGCGAGGTCGACGGCCTCTTCGGCGGTGGGGACGTCGGCGACGATCTCGAAGTCGTCCTCGGTCTCCAGGACCGCGCGCAGCCCGGCGCGGACCACGGGGTGGTCGTCGGCGAGCAGCAGCCGGATGGGGGTGGGCACGTCGGTCACGGGGCGGCCTCGACCGCGGTGCCGGGCGCGGCGGCGGGGCAGGGCAGGGTGACGGCGACGGCGGTGCCCTCCCCGGGGGCGGACTCCACGACGAGGGTGCCCTTCAGGGCGCGGGCCCGGGCGCGCATCGCGGCGAGCCCGAAGCCGGTGCCGTCCGCCGCCGCCGAGCCCGGGGCGGGCACCTCGGCGGGGACGAACCCCACGCCGTCGTCGACGACGTCCAGCGCGACCTCGCTGCCCATGTAGCTGAGGGTCAGCTCGGCCCGTCCGGCGCCGGCGTGCCGCACGGTGTTGGCGAGCGCGGACTGGGCGATGCGCAGCAGGGCGACCTCGTGCGCGGTGGGGAGGGCGGTGGGTGTGCCGGAGACCTGGCAGTGCACGGCGAGCGGGGAGGTGCGGGCCGTGGTGGCGCACAGCCGCTCCAGGGCGGCGGGCAGCGAGCCGGCCTCCAGGTCGGGCGGGCTCAGCGCGCGGACGAAGCGGCGCGCCTCGGCGAGGTTGCCGACGGCGGCGGTGCGGGCCTGCCGGACGTGGCCGAGGGCGGTGCCGGGCCGCTGCGGCAGGGCGCGCTCGGCGGCCCGCAGCAGCAGCTGGATGCTGGACAGGCCCTGGGCGAGGGTGTCGTGGATCTCGCGGGCCAGCCGCTCGCGTTCGGCGAGCACCCCGGCGGCGTGTTCCGCCGCGGCCAGTTCGCTGCGGGCCGCGGTGAGCTCCTCGATGAGGCGGCGGCGCTGTTCGCTCTCCCGGTAGAGGGCCTCGTAGCCGAGGACGACGGCGACGGCTACGGCGGCGCCCAGGGCGGGACCGACCACGGTGCCCACGCTCAGGGTGTGGGTGTGCAGGCCGAATCCGGCGATGGCCGCGGCGGTGGTGACCGTGACGGCGGGCAGTGCCGCGCGCAGCGGCAGCAGGTGCAGCTGGACGAAGAACATCGGGAAGGCCAGCCAGACGCCGTCCTGGGTGAGGGCGAGCAGCACCGTCCAGAGCAGGGCCACGGCGGTGAGCCAGAGGGCGGCGGCGCCGGTGGACGTGCGCAGCCGGGGCAGCCGGGGGCCGACGGCGTAGACGGCGCACAGCACGGCCGCGGTGGCGGTCACGGCGGGTGCGTTCGGGGCGTGCCCGGCGAGGGCGCGTACGACGGCGAGCGCGAGCAGCGCGGCCACCATCAGGTGCAGGCAGCTGCGCAGCACCCGCAGTACGGGCGTGAGGGAGTGGGCGGTCACGGTTTCTTCGGTCACGGCCCCCTCAGGCTAAGTGGCCTTCCGACCTGCGGCATCAACCAAAGGGTTGACCGCGGGCCGCGCCTTTCGGCCCCGGCGGACCACTCCCCGGCGCGATGCCCGCGCCCTGCCCGGGAGGCGACGGTGGTCCCCGGCCGCCGGGCAGTGGAGTCCGGCCCGGATGTGAGGAGGACGGTGCCGGTGTTCGTCGCCTGGAGGGACCTGGGATTCGCCAAGGGGCGGTTCGCCCTGATGGGAACCGTCGTCGTGCTGATCACGGTGCTGGTGGGGCTGCTGTCGGGCCTGACGGCGGGCCTGGGCCGGGAGAACACCTCGGCCATCACCGCGCTGCCCGCCGACCACCTGGTGTTCTCGGCGCCCGCCGACGGCCGGGACGTCGCCTTCACCGATTCGCGGCTGACGGAGCGGACCGTACGGGCCTGGGCGCGGGTGCCGGGCGTCCGGCACGCCGACCCGCTGGGGATCACGACGACGAAGGCCGGGGCGGGCGGCCGGACCGCCGCGGTGGCGGCGTTCGGGGTGCGGCCGGGGTCGGCGCCGGCGCCTGCCGGGGTGGGTGACGGCGCGGTGGTGCTGTCCGCGAAGGCCGCGGCCTCACTGGGGGCGCGGGCCCAGGACGCGCTGACGCTGGGCGGCCGTACCGTCCGGGTCGCGGCGGTGGCGGGCGCGGCGATGTACAGCCACACGCCGGTGGTCTGGACGTCGCCGGCGGACTGGCGGCGGCTCGCGGGCGGCGCCGGCGGGGACGGCGCGTCCGGCGACCGTCCCGCAGCGACCGTGCTCGCCCTGTCGACCACCGGCACGGCCCATCTGGCGGCCGCCGACAAGGCGCTCGGCACGCGGACCGTCGGCACCGGCGACGCCGTGCGGGCCATCGGCTCGTTCGCCGCCGAGAACGGGTCCCTGCAGCTGATGCGCGGCGCGCTGTTCGCCATCTCCGCGCTGGTCGTCGGGGCGTTCTTCACGGTGTGGACCATCCAGCGCGGCGGCGACATCGCCGTGCTGAAGGCGCTGGGCGCCTCGACCCGCACGCTGCTGCGGGACGCGCTCGGCCAGGCCGTCGTCCTGCTGGTGGCCGGGACCGGTCTGGGCACCGCCGTGGCGGCCGCGGTGGGCGTCGCGATCGGCGGCACGGTGCCTTTCGTGCTCGCCCCGTCCACCGTGCTGGCCCCCGCCCTGATCATGATCGCGCTGGGCGCCGCCGGCGCCGCCCTCGCCGTCCGCCGCATCACCTCCGTCGACCCGCTGACCGCTCTGGGGAGTGCCCGATGAGCCTCGAACTGACCGATGTCACCCTGACCTACCCCGACGGCGATGCCCGGCTGACGGCGCTGGACGCGGTCTCGCTGACCGTGCCCGCCGGGTGTCTGACCGCGGTGATCGGCCCGTCCGGGTCCGGCAAGTCCAGCCTGCTCGCGGTCGCCGCCACGCTGATCTCCCCGGACCACGGGCGGGTGGTGATCGACGGCACGGACACCGCGGGGCTCGGCCGGGCGGCCCGCACGGCGCTGCGCCGCACCGCCGTCGGCACGGTCTTCCAGCAGCCGAATCTGCTGCCGTCGCTGACCGCCGCCGAACAGTTGCAGGTGATGGCCCACCTGGACGGCCGCCCGCCCCGTACGGCGCGGGCGCGGGCCCGGGAGCTGCTGGCCGCGGTCGGCCTGGACGGGCAGGCCGACCGGCGGCCGCACCAGCTGTCGGGCGGCCAGCGCCAGCGGGTCAACATCGCGCGGGCGCTGATGAACGAGCCCGCGGTGCTGCTGGTGGACGAGCCGACCAGCGCCCTGGACCAGGAGCGGGGCGCCGCGGTGCTGGAGCTGCTGGTCGCCCTCACCCGTCAGCGCGCGACCGCGACGGTGCTGGTCACCCATGACCCGGCGCATCTGGCGTCGGCGGACGCGGTCGCCGAGGTGCGCGACGGCCGGCTCCGCCCCCGGGCGGCCGCCCGCCCGTGACCGGGCGGGGCGGGGCCGGCGGGCCGGTCAGCCTCCCGCGGTCCCCTGGGGCTGGTCGTCCGCCGCGTGGGAGAACAGCTTGAGGACCGGGACACCGACCTTGTGGCGGGCGCGGGAGGCCCAGTCGCGGTGGAAGAACTCCTCCACGAAGTGCGGGGTGGTCAGCACGATCACCTCGTCCGCCGCGGTCTCGTCGACGACGGAGCGCAGCAGGTCCAGCGGATGGTCCTCGACCACCTGACCGACGGCTTCCGCGCCGGTGTCCCGCAGCGCCTGCAGGGTGTGGGACAGGGCGAGCTCGGCGGGGGCCTCCGCCCGGTCGCCGCCGGGCTCCTCGCCCTCCCGTACGGCGTCGTCGAACTCCCCGAGGGCGACGTCGTCGATGGCCCTTAGCAGAACATCCTGCTTGCCGCGAGGCTGCATGAGCACGACGAACGAGATCCGGTCATCGCCGTGCAGGGTGGTCACAAACTCCACATCGGCGGGCGTCAGTGGCTTCTCGATCATCAATACGCTCGTGAACACGACGGACGCCCTTCTTCTCTTCGGGGCGCCGCATGGCACGGAGCCCGACAGACACCATCCTGCCCCGTAGCCGTGCGGGACTGTTGGCTTTTAGTGTGCCCAACGGAAGCTAAGCGGAACAGACAATTCCGACGATTGTCACGCCCGACGGTAGCGGGTGAAGAGGAACCCGGCCTCCTCCAGCACCGACGCCAGGGCGAACCGCTCCGGCACCGCGACCGCCGGACCGTTCATGATCCTCGCCGCATCGCCCACGGCGACCACCGGCGCCAGCGACAGGCACAGCTCGTCCAGCGCACCGGCCGCCGCGAACTGCCCCAGCAGCTTCGGCCCGCCCTCCGTCAGCAGCCGGGTGTGGCCCCGCTCGGCCAGCACCCCGGTCACCCGGGCCGGATCGACGCCCCGCCCCTCACCGGCGAACAGCACCTCGGCGCCCGCGGCACGCGCCCGCGCCACCCGGTCCGGCGGCGCGCCCGCACCGGTCAGCACCAGGGTGGGCACCAGCGGATCGGTGAACAGCGGCAGGGTGAAGTCCAGCCCGAGCCCGGCGCTCACCACCGCGATGGCCGGGGCCGGTCCCTGGCCGGCGGCGGCCCGGCGGGCGGCGAACGCCTCCCGGGCGCGGGCCGGCCGGTAGCCCTCCTGCCGCACCGTCTCCGCGCCCACCACCACCGCGTCGGCGAGCCCCCGCAGCACCCCGAAGATCCGCATGTCGGCAGCGCTGGAGAGCGGCTGCGAGCGGCCCTCGTGATGGGCCGCGCCGTCCACGGAGGACACCATGTTCGCGCGCAGCCAGCCGGTGCGGCCCGAGCGCTCCGGGGCATCGGCCGCCGGGTACGCGTAGGCATCGGCCAGCTCGTCCAGCGTCCACTCGCGGTCCGTGGGGTCCATCGCCCCCACCACGGTGTTCTCGCTGTCGGGGGCCGGTACGGAGGGAGCGGTGAGGGGGAACAGGCGTCGCATGGCGGCAGTGTGACATGCCTCGCTCAGCGGACCGGCGGCCCCCGCGCAAGAGATAGGCTGGACGGCTGTGTCGCCTTCCCAGCCCTCTTCCCCGCAGCCCGACCCGATAGCCGGACCGCCGGCCGACGGTGACGACGCGGCGCCCGCCGCCCTCACCGCCCGCGCCCCGCACGTCCCGGCCGACCGCCTGGTCGCCGAGATGGTGCCGCCGCCGCGCTTCCAGGGCGCCCGCTTCGACACCTACATCCCGGACCCGAAGCAGCCCAGCCAGGCCGAGGCCGTCCAGGTGCTCAGCGACTTCGCCGAGAGCATCGACGCCGGGCGGGCCGGCTCGGGCAAGCGCCGCTGGTTCGCCAAGAAGCCCGCGGCTCCCCGGGGCCCGCGCGGCGTCTATCTGGACGGCGGCTACGGCGTCGGCAAGACCCACCTGCTGGCCTCCCTGTGGCACGCCACCCCCGCCCCCGCCGAGCGCAAGGCCTTCGGCACGTTCGTCGAGCTGACCAACCTCGTCGGCGCGCTCGGCTTCCAGCAGACCGTCCGCACCCTCGGCGAGCACAAGCTGCTGTGCATCGACGAGTTCGAGCTGGACGACCCCGGCGACACGGTCCTGGTCTCCACCCTGCTCGGCAAGCTGGTGGACGCCGGTGTGGCGCTGGCCGCCTCCTCCAACACGCTGCCCGGCAAGCTCGGCGAGGGCCGGTTCGCCGCGGCCGACTTCCTGCGGGAGATCCAGGGCCTGAGCGCCCACTTCCGCCCGCTGCGGATCGACGGCGAGGACTACCGCCACCGCGGCCTGCCCGAGGCGCCCGCCCCGTACGACGACGAGACCGTCACCCGCACCGCGTACCGCACCCCCGGTGCCTCGCTCGACGACTTCCCCTCCCTGCTGGAGCACCTGTCGAAGGTGCACCCCAGCCGCTACGGCGCGATGTGCGACGGCATCGAGGCGGTCTGCCTCACCGACGTCCAGGCCGTGCCCGACCAGTCCACGGCGCTGCGCCTGGTGGTCCTGGCCGACCGGCTCTACGACCGCGAGGTGCCGGTGCTGACCTCCGGCAAGCCCTTCGACGAGCTGTTCAGCGAGGAGATGCTGCGCGGCGGCTACCGCAAGAAGTACTTCCGGGCCATCTCCCGGCTGACGGCGCTGGCGCGCGACGCGGGCGCCCTGGTGACCGACGCACCCTGAACGACGGACGACACCCGGGCCGCCGCCTGGTTCCCGGCGGCCCGGCACCGTGGTACACACGAGCGGGTCACGTCACCTGTCCGCCAACAGGGAGTTGCCCATGTCCGCGACACGACGTCAGATCCTGGCCAGAACCGGCGTGCTGGGGGCGGGAATCGCCTTCTCCGGCAGCCTCACCGAGCTCTTCACGGGCACCGCGACCGCCCAGAGCATGGGGCAGCGCGGCTACGGCCCGCTGGTCCCCGACCCGCACGGCCTGCTCGACCTCCCCCGGGGCTTCCGCTACCGGGTCCTGTCCAGGGAAGGCGACCCGCTGCGCTCCGGGGAGGGCAAGGTCCCCAGCAACTGCGACGGCATGGCGGCCTTTCCCGGCTCTCCCGGTCACCGCGGCGGCACGTTCCTCGTCCGCAACCACGAGAACCGCACCGGCTCCCGCCAGGCCGTCCCCACGGTCCGCGAGCTGACCTACGACCCGGGCGGCGAGGGCGGCTGTACGGCCCTCGAACTGGACCGGGACAACAGGGTGCGCTCGGAACGGGTCGCCATCGCCGGTACGTCCACCAACTGCGCGGGCGGCCCCACCCCTTGGCACACCTGGCTGACCTGCGAGGAGACCGAGTTCCGGGCCGGTGAGGAGAACTACACCAAGGACCACGGCTTCATCTTCGAGGTCGATCCGTACGACCCGCTGCGCACCGGCGCCGTCCCGCTGACCGCGATGGGCCGCTTCCAGCACGAGGCGATCGCCGTCGACCCCGGCACCGGCATCGTCTACGAGACCGAGGACGCCTTCGAGAAGCCCTTCGGCCTGTTCTACCGCTTCCTGCCCGCGAAGCCGAGGGGCGGCCGCGGTTCCCTCCGGGCCGGCGGCCGCCTCCAGGCGCTGCGGGTCCCCGGGGTGCCCGACCTCTCCACCGTCCAGCGGCCCGGCACCGCCTTCGACGACGTCACCTGGGTGGACGTGCCCGACCCGCTCGCCCGTCAGACCCCCATCCGCTTCCAGGACTTCGGCCCCGGCGGCATCACCCACGCGCAGAAGCTGGAGGGCTGCTACTGGGGCGGCTCCTGCGTCTACTTCGTCTCCAGCTTCGCGCACCGCAAGGACGGCTCGGCGGCCGACCACTACGGCCAGGTCTGGCGGTACGACCCGAAGAAGCGGCGGCTGACCCAGGTCGTCGTCTTCGGCCCGGACAGCGACCTCCAGCTGCCCGGCGAGTCCCCCGACAACATCTGCCTGGCGCCCAGCGGCGGCCTGATGGTCTGCGAGGACGGCGACGGCGCGCAGCACGTCTTCGGCCTCACCCGGCGCGGCGAGGTCTACGCGATGGCGCGCGGCCGGCAGAACATCGGCACCCCGGAGAAGCCGGAGTGGGGCGAGTTCGCCGGGGTGACCTTCTCGCCCGACCACCGGACGATGTACGTCAACTGCTACACGCCCGGGACGACGTTCGCGGTGACGGGGCCCTGGCATCACTGATCCGGGCCCTGGCATCACTGATCCCGGTCCGGCACCACTGATCCCGGTCCGGCACCACTGATGCCGGTGGGGCAGTCGGGCGGGGGTGTGGGGCGGGGGGCTGGTGGTGCCGGGTGGGGTTTCGGGCGTGGGGTTTCGGGCGTGGGGTTTCGAGCGCGCGGCTGCTCCCCCCCCCCACCCCCGAACCCACCCCCGCCCCCTCCCCCGAAGGGGGAGAGGGGGGAGGGGGCGGGGGAGAAATCCGCGGAGCAGAACCGAGCCCTCGCCCGAACCCCGCCGGAGCAGCTCCGTTGCCCGCCTCCCATCCCGCCGTCCGGCGGGCGCCTCACCCCCGGCGGGAGCTGAGGGCGCACGCGGCGGCGGTGGCGGCGGTCGCGAGGAGGACGGTGCCGGCGAGCGGCAGCCACGGGGTCGTGATGGTGCCGTGGAGGGAGCCGGTGATCAGGTCCGAGACGGCGGCGTTGGCGGGCGAGACGCCCAGTACGAGCAGCAGCAGCGCGGCGAGCATGCCCACCGGGATGCTCCAGCCGGGGCTGCGCAGCACCGGCCAGTTGCTCAGCGCGCCGATCGCGGTGCCCGTCAGCAGGCACACCAGCGCGGCGAGCAGCCCGGCGAGCGCCGCGGGCGCGAGCGGGACGGCCCGGTGGTCGCTGGAGTGCGGGTCGGACAGCACCAGGACCAGCGCCGTGCCCATGAGGGCGAGCGGCACCGCGGCGCAGACCGCGGCCAGCACCGCGGCGAGGTGCGACCGGCCGGGCCCGGCGGCCGCCGCGGTGCAATTGCGGGCGGCCGGCGGCTCGTTGGTGACACAGACCCGGGTCAGCCATACGGCGGTCGGCAGCAGACCGCCGGCGGCGTAGCCGAACGCGTCGAGGATCGGGCCGCCGCTCTGGACGCCGATGGCCAGCCAGGCGGCGTAGAGGATCACCGGCGGCAGCCAGCGGTGCGAGCCGATGAGCAGCGCCGCCTGATAGCGGAGGAGAGCGGTCACGGGAGGGGAGCCTCGTCGGGTGCAGGAGCGGATACGGGAGCGGCAGCGGATGCGGGGGAAGCAGGGGCGGATCCGGGAGCGTCCTCGCCCGGGCCGTCCTCCGGCCGCGCTCCGGTACCGGAGCCGGTGCCGGTGCCCGTGCCGGTGCCGGTGCCGGTGCCCGAGCCGGTATCGGAGCCGGTGCCGGAGCCGGAGCCGGAGCCGGTATCGGAGCCGGTGCCGGTGCCGGTGCCGGTGCCGGTGCCGGTGCCGGTGCCGGTGCCGGTGCCGGTGCCGGTGACCGAGCGGATGTGCCAGGGCGGCCGTGCGGTGAGCAGGGCGCGCAGCAGGGCGTCGGAGTGGACGGCGGGGACCGTCAGCCGGGTCGTACCGTCCGGCTGCGGAACGACCTCCGGCCCGCCGGGCAGCCGTGGTGCTCCGGCGGACGGGTGCCCCGGCGCGCCGGGCAGGGCCGTTCCCGGCGCGGCCGCGGCCTCGATGACCGCTCGGGGGCCCGGCGCGGACGCCGCGGCAGCCGCCGGGCCGCTCTCCTCGTGGGGCAGCAACCGCCCGTCCGCGACCCGGTAGCGGGCGTCGGCCGCGCCCGCCAGCCGCTGCGGGTCGTGGTCGACGAACACCACGGTGGCGCCGTCCGCGACGCGCTCGGCGACGGCACGGTCGAGCACCTCCCTGGCGCCCATGTCCAGGCCGGTCCAGGCCTCGTCCAGGACCAGGAGTCCGGGTGCGGCGAGCAGTGCCTGGGCGACCGCGACCTTCTGGCTCGTCCCCTTGGACAGCTCGGCCAGCGGGGTGCGGGCGTGCCCGGCCGCACCGAAGCGGGCGAGCCACTCGGTGGCACGGCGGGCCGCCTCGGGCCCGCGCAGTCCGTGGATGCGGCCGAGGTGGGTGAGGTAGCCGACGGCGGTGAAGGGGAGCGCGGCCGGGAACCGTTCGGGCACATAGGCGCTGCGCGGGCGGCCGGTGATCCGGCCGGTGGTGGGCCGGTCGATCCCGGCCAGCAGCCGCAGCAGGGTGGATTTCCCGCTGCCGTTGGTCCCCTCGATGCGCAGCAGCGCACCTGCGGGCACGTCGAGCTGCACCTCCCGCAGCACCCAGGGCCCCCGCACCCCGTAGCGCCGCCCTACCCCGTCCAGCCTCATGCGTTCCGGTACCTCCGCTGTCTCCGGCGGCCCCGCCCGCTGCCCCGTCGTCGATGGCCCCGCGCGCTCCGCCTGCCCGTCGGCGGCCGCCCGCTCCGCCGTCCCCGACGGTAGCCGGACCGGCTGTCCGGCGCCCGTGCGACGACGCGGACCGCGCGGCCCGGCGCCAACCCGCCTCCGGGCGGGCGGCGTTGGCCTCCCCGGCCGGCCTGTCGGCGAGCGCTCGGCGGGCAGGTGTCCACAGCGGCGGGGGCGCTGTCGGCGGCGGCTGGCAGACTGGGCGGGTGACCAGCACAGAGACCGCCGGACAGCCCGGCAACGACTCCGAGAGCCCCGTACGCCGCGAGGAGACCGACCGGGACGCCGCACCGCAGTTCGTGCTGCCCCTCGTCGCGCGGATCGAGCGGGCCGAGCCGCCGGCGCGTACGGACGCGCTGGAGACCGCGGCGCGGGCGGTGCTGGTGCTGCTGTCGGACGAGCGGGCGGCCGGGGACGGCGAGTGGGCCGCGGCGGTACGGGACTGGCAGGACGCCCGCATCCGGAAGGTGGTGCGGCGGGCGCGCGGCGCGGAGTGGCGGCGCGCCGGGGCGCTGCCGGGCATCACGGTCACCGGTCACCGCGCCGAGGTGCGGGTCTTCCCGCCGGTCCCGCTGGACGGCTGGCCGAAGGACCTGGCGCGCCTGCAGGTCTCGGGCACGGAGCTGGACGACCCCCAGCTGCCCGGGGCGCCCGCCGAGGGCGCGCCGGTGCTGTGGCTCAACCCCGAGCTGGAGATGTCCGCGGGCAAGGAGATGGCGCAGGCCGGACACGCTGCCCAGCTGGCCTGGTGGGAACTGTCCGAGGAGGAACGGGCGGCCTGGCGCGCGGCGGGGTTCCCGCTGTCCGTACGCTCCGCCCGCGGCGCGGACTGGGAGGACCTGACCCGCAGCGGCCTGCCCGTGGTGCGCGACGCCGGGTTCACGGAGATCGCGCCCGGCTCCTGCACGGTCGTCGCGGACCACCCCGCGCTGCGCAGGGCGCTGCCGGGCAACCGTTGAGGAGGGGCCGCGTCGGGGAACCACAGGGGCCGCCCCGCGGCCGGATCGGGCCACCGGCAGGCCGCAGCACGCGCGAGGTACGGCGGGCCCCACCCCCCGCTACGGCACGTTCGAGCGCCCTCCCCCACCCTCGCACCGGAAGCTCAAATCAAGCTCTGAACTCGTCCGCCGCAGGGTTCGCTCCGCCTTGCCGCGGCCATGAGTACCGACACCACGGAGCAAGAGGGGGAGCCATGGAGCGCCTGGGGACGGGGATCGGCTGGCGGCCGGAAATCGCCGCGGAGATCGCGGAGCTGCCCGGGGTGGACTGGGTCGAGGTGGTGGCGGAGAACGTCTGTCCCGGCCACCTTCCGGACGCCTTGCAGGAGTTGCGCGAGCGCGGTACCACCGTCGTCCCGCACGGGGTCTCGCTCGGCCTCGGCGGCGCCGACCGCCCGGACGCCGGCCGGCTGGCCGCACTCGCCGAACGCGCAGAGGCGCTGGGCGCGCCGCTGGTCACCGAGCACATCGCGTTCGTGCGGGCCGGCGGTCCGCTCACCGCCTCCCCGCGCATGGAGGCCGGGCATCTGCTGCCCGTGCCCCGCACCCGTGACGCGCTGGACGTGCTGTGCGAGAACGTCCGCATCGCCCAGGAGGCCCTGCCGGTGCCGCTGGCGCTGGAGAACATCGCCGCGCTGATCAACTGGCCGGGCGAGGAGCTGACCGAGGGGCAGTTCCTGACCGAGCTCGTCGAGCGGACCGGGGTGCGGCTGCTGATCGATGTCGCCAATCTCCATACGAACCACGTCAACCGGGGCGAGGACCCGGTGGTCGCCCTGGACGGGCTGCCGCTGGACGCCCTGGCGTACGTCCATGTCGCGGGCGGTGTGGAGCGGGACGGGGTGTGGCACGACAGCCATGCCCACCCGGTGACCCGGCCCGTGCTGGACGTCCTCGCCGAGCTGTGTGCCCGGACCGCCCCGCCGGGCGTGCTGCTGGAGCGGGACGAGGACTTCCCCGGGATCGGGGAGCTGGCCGGTGAACTCGACGCGATACGCACCGTACTGAAGGAGGCCCGCCATGTCCGCGCGGCGTGAGCCGGCCGCGGGGACCGCGGCGGACGCCCCCGACCGACCGGACGCCCGCAACCAGCCGGGCGGGGTCAGCCGGCCGGACTCCCGCACTCCGCCGGACGCGGCGCCCGACGCCGGCGCGGGTACCGATGCCGCGCGGGAGCGACTGGCGCTGGCGCAGACCGCGCTGCTGTCCGCGCTGGTCGCCGGGACGCCGGCCCCCGAGGGCTTCGACCGGGTGCGGCTGCGGGTGCAGAGCCGGGCGCTGATCGCCAAGCGGGCCGACGTGGTCGCCAAGGTCGCGCCGGAGCTGCCGGAGATCCTCGGCGCCGGCTACCGGCCCGCGTTCGTCGACTATGCGCGGCACCGGCCCATGAGCGGCGGCTACCGCCGGGACGCCCTGGACTTCGCGGCGCATCTGCTGGCCCGGTCGCGTCCCCAGGACCCGGCCGCGCGGCAGCAGTTGACGCGCTGGTGGCGGGAGCGCGCGGGTCCGAGGCCGCTGTCGTCCCGGCCCCTGGCCCGGCTGGCACGTGCCGTGCGGCGCGTTCTGGGCCGGGGGTGAGCGCGATGTCCTTCGCTTCCTGGGCCTTGTGGGGCATCGGTGTCTCGTCGCTGGTGCTCCTGTGCGGCGCGGTCTCGGTACGTCTGCGGACGCCGTCCGTCCGGCGGCGGGACGCCGTGGCCCACGACGTGTGGGAGACGGCGTTCCTCGCCGGCGGTCCCGGCCGGGTGGTGGACGCCGCGATCGCCGGGATGCACGAGGAAGGCCGGCTGGCGGTGGGCGGTCCCGGCGTGGTGACCGTGCGCCAGGCCTTCGCCCGGGACGCGGTCGAGGCGGCCGTCCTGGAGACGATCGCCCGGACGCCCGGCGGCGCGCTGGGGGCGGTGCGCGCCACGGCGATGCGCGGCCCGGCGGTCCAGGGGGTCGGCGACCGGCTGGCGGCCCGCGGTCTGCTGCGCCGTCCGGAGCTCGGCCGGGGCTGGCGCCGGCTGGCGAGCGCCCAGAAGGCGGCCTGTGCGGTCGTCTTCTTCCTGGCGGTGCTGCTCTCCGTCAGCGGGAGCGGTGCGGACGGCCCGCCGTCGGTCGCCCGGGCGTTGCCGGCGCTGCTCGGTGGTCTCGTCGTGGGTCTCGTCGTGGCGTCGCTGTGCAAGAGGGTGTTCACCCGCCGGATCACCAAGGCGGGCTCCGCCGCGCTGCGCTCGGCGCGGGCGGCGCACCCCCGAGGGGCCGGCGCGGGCGGGGCCTGGCAGCCGGCCGCGGTGGTGGTGGCGCTGGGCGGTACGGCGCTGGTCGCGGACGAGTTGCTGCGGCAGCAGTTCGAGGAGGCGCAGCGTGCCACGGCCGCCGCGCCGGGCGGTTCCGGGTCGTCCGGCGGCTCCGCGTCCGCTGACGGCGGGGGCGGTTCGGGGAGCGACGGCGGGTCCTGGTGCGGCTCCTCGGACGGCGGCTCGGGGTCGGGCTGCGGCAGCAGCGGCTCGTCGTGCGGCGGTGGCTCGTCGTGCGGGGGCGGTTCGAGCTGTGGCGGCGGTTCCGGGTGCGGGGGCGGCGGCTGCGGCGGCGGGAGCTGAGGCCCGGCGCCCGCCGCCGCCCGTATCGTGAGAAATTTTGTGGCGGTATTTGTACTCATCCCGTAGAACCTCGGGCATGTGGCTCTTCTTCTTCCTCCTCGCCTCGGGCGTGGCGGCGCTGTCCTGTGCGCTGCTGTGCCGTGCCGCGGTCGCCGCCGCGCGCTCCACCCGGCCGGCGCCGGGGACCGCCTCGGCTCCGGCCGCCGAGGGCGACCGCGCCGGGCTGACCCTCTATGAGATGGCCTATCTCTCCGGCGGCCCGCACCGGCTCGCCGACCTCGTCCTGGTGCTGATGGCCCAGCAGCGGCGGCTGCTGCTCACCGAGACGGGGTGGGCCACCGTCGTCGACCCGGTCGCCGAGGACGCCGTCGAGCGCGCCACCCTGACCGCCATCGGCCCCGGAGGGCAGCGCCGCATACCGCAGATACGGGAGTCCCTCTCCGGGGACGCCGCGGTGCGGGAGGTGGCCGACCGGCTGGTGACCGACGGGCTGGCGCTGCCCGCCGCGGCCCGCCCGGGTATCGCCACCGGGGTCCGCCTGGTGCGGGGTGCCGCGCTGGTGGTGGTGCTGTGTGCCGCCGCTGCCGCCTGGATGGCGCCGGCCGGCGCGGACGGCGGGCTGCTCCTGGGCTGGTTCGCGCTCCCGCTGGTCCTCGCCCTCGGCACCTGGGCCGTGGCCCGCTTCGAGCTCCATCCGTACAGCGACTGGGCCACCGAAGCGGGAGAGCAGCAACTGCCCCGCGCTTCCGGCTCCCCCGTCCCTCTTCCCTCCCTCACCTCGTTCGCCCTCCGCGGCCCCATCGCCCTCACCGACCCCACCTTGCGCGCCGCGCTCCACTCTTCCGGGGCATAGCCTCCGACACCGGTGCCAGGTGCTTTACATCGACAATCGGCGCCCCAACTATCCCTTTTGTATGCACACACGAAGGGACGGCCAGTGAGAGCACTTGCGTTGTACGGCACCATCGGGTCGCTGCTGGTGACCGCCCTCGCCACGGCCCCGGCGGGCGGCGCCACGGGGGCCGCCGCGCCACCCGCGCCCGTGGCGCACCGCATCGGCTTCGGCCGCTGCGCACCGGTGGAGCACATGCCGTCGTCCGTCGAGTGCGGCACCCTCACCGTTCCCCTCGACTACGCGCGCCCCGACGGCAAGAAGATCCACCTCACCGTCAGCCGGATCCGGGCCACGGCGCGCCACGAACGGCAGGGCGCGCTGGTCTTCAACCCCGGCGGCCCGGGCGCGTCCAGCATGGAGTTCCCGCTGTACGGCGGGCTCCCCAAGTGGAACAAGCTGGCCCGCGTCTACGACTTCGTGGGCTATGCGCCGCGTGGTGTGGGCCGCTCGGCGCCGCTGTCGTGCCAGGACCCCAAGAAGTTCGCCACGGCGCCCACCGACAGCCGGGCGCACCCCGACGCGGCCTTCAAGCGCCGCAAGCTGGCCCAGGCCAGGGAGTACGCCCGCGGCTGCGTCCGCCGGGCCGGCGCGGACCTGCCGTACTACAACTCCGTGAACAACGCCCGCGACCTGGACATGCTGCGGGCCGCGCTCGGCGAGCGGCGGCTGAACTTCATGGGCGCCTCGTACGGGACGTACTTCGCCGCGGTCTATGCGACGCTCTTCCCGGGCCACGTCCGGCGGATGCTCTTCGACAGCGTCGTCAATCCCGCGCCCCACAAGATCTGGTACCGCAACAACCTCGATCAGGACATCGCCTTCCAGCACCGCTGGAACGACTGGCTGCGCTGGGCCGCCAAGCACCATGACCGCTACCACCTCGGCAGGACCACGAGGGCGGTGCAGCACTCCTACGACACGGCCGCGCACCGGCTGCGCCACCATCCGCTGGAGGGGAAGATCGGCGCCGGCCAGTTGCAGTCGGCGTTCCTCAAGACCGGCTACAACGACGCCTTCTGGCCGATGCGGGCCGAGGCGCTCTCGGCGTATCTGCGCGGCAACCCCAAGCCGCTGACCGCCCAGGCCCTGCCGCGGCCCGGCGGCAGCAGGGACGAGGAGAACGGCAACGCCGTCTACACGGCCGTGGAGTGCAACGACGCGCGCTGGCCGCACGACTGGCGGACCTGGGACCGGGACAACACCGAGGTCGCCCGGATCGCGCCGTTCGAGACCTGGGACAACGCCTGGATGAATCTGCCCTGCGCCTTCTGGCCCGACCGGGCGGAGACGGCCGCGGCCGGACTCGCCGACGCCGCGCACCGTGCGGACGGCCACGCCGGCGGCCAGGACCTGACCGACGCCGCCGGTCACGCGGCCTCGGTCCAGCTCGACGAGGCGCTCCACGGGCGGCGCGGTCCGCTCGACGTCCGCACGGAGCCCGGCGCGCTGCCGCCGGTGCTGCTGCTGGCGGCGGAGCGGGACGCGGCGACGCCCTACAAGGGGGCGCTGGAGCTGCAGCGGCGGCTGCCCGGCTCCTCGCTGGTCACCGAGAACGGGGCCGGCACCCATGGCATCGCGTTCGGCGACAACGCGTGTGTGAACAGGTTCGTCGAGGCGTATCTGCTGCACGGGAAGATCCCGGCGCGCAAGGTGTACTGCGCGCCGCGCGCGGAGCCGGTGCCGGGCCAGCAGCTGATGCGGGCGCAGCACGCGCTGCCGGGCAAGTAGCGGGCCGCAGGCGCCACGGGCCGTCCCCGAGGGGGCGGCCCGTGGTGCTGGGTGCGGCGGTGCCGGGCCGGGGATCGGGGCCGGCCCCGCGGGTTACGCCAGGCCCGCGACGAGCTCGGAGACCGGCTTGCGGCGCCCGGTGTAGAACGGGATCTCCTCGCGGACGTGCATCCGCGCCTCGGAGCCGCGCAGGTGCCGCATCAGGTCGACGATGCGGTAGAGGTCGTCGGCCTCGAACGCGAGCACCCACTCGTAGTCGCCGAGCGAGAACGACGGCACGGTGTTGGCGCGCACGTCCGGGAAGCCGCGGGCCATCTTGCCGTGGTCGGCCAGCATCCGGCGGCGGTCCTCGTCGGGCAGCAGGTACCACTCGTAGGAGCGCACGAAGGGGTAGACGCTCACGTAGGCGCGCGGCTGCTCGTCGGCCAGGAAGGCCGGGATGTGCGACTTGTTGAACTCGGCGGGGCGGTGCAGCGCCATGTTCGACCACACCGGGTCCAGAGTGCGGCCCAGGCGGGTACGGCGGAAGAGGTTGTACGCCTCCTGGAGGGCGTCCGAGCTCTCCGAGTGCCACCAGATCATCACGTCGGCGTCGGCACGCAGGCCGGACACGTCGTAGGTGCCGCGCACCACCACGTCCTTGGCCGCGAGCTGCGCGAACAGCTCCTCGACCTCCTCGGCGTAGCCGCTGCGGTCCTCCGGGAGGACCTCGCGCAGCTTGAACACCGACCAGAGGGTGTAGCGGATGATCTCGTTGAGGTCCTTGGCCTTCTTGCCGGCGTGCGGGACCTTCTCGGGCGCCGCGGGTGCCTGCGGCCCGGAAGCGGGAGTGGAAGCGTCTGTCATGCCGTCCATTCTCGCTCGGCGGGAGCGGGGACCGGGCGCAGGGTGGCGAGGATGTCGTCGGCGGCCGTCCGGCCCGAGGCGATACAGGCCGGGATGCCGACGCCCCCGTAGAGCGCGCCGCACACCCGCAGGCCCGGCAGCCGCGCCACGGCGTCGTGGATGCGGTCCACCCGCGCCAGGTGGCCGACCGGGTACTGGGGCAGCCCGCCGTCCCAGCGGGTGACCCGCGAGGCGACCGGTGCGGCGGTCAGCCCGACGGCCTCGCGCAGGTCAGCGCGCGAGAAGCCGACCAGTTCGGAGTCCTCGCGCGTGAGGTCCTCCTCGTCGCCGAAGCGGCCGAGGGAGGTGCGCAGTACGAAGAGGTCCGGATCGAAGCGGCCGGACCAGCCCCACTTGTTGCCGGAGAAGGTGGACGCCTTGATCTTGCGGCCGTCCACGGGCGGTACCAGGAAGCCGCTGCCGGTCAGCCGTCCCTCGACGTCGGCGCGGCGGAAGGCCATGGTCACCAGGGCCATGGAGGCGTACTCGACGGACTGCAGCTCGGCGGCGGCGGGCCGGCAGACGGGGGCGAGGAGGCGGGCGGTGGCCGGCGCGGGGGTGGCCAGGACGACGGCGTCGGCGGTGAGCCCGGTGCCGTCGAGGTCGAGCTGCCAGCCGTCGGGGGTCCGCCGCAGGCCGGTGACCGGTGTGCCCGTACGGATCACGCCGCCCCGGGCGCGAACGGCGTCGGCCACCGCGCCCGGCAGCGTCCCGATGCCGCCGTCGATGCCCATGAAGACGGGACCGGTCGCGGCGGCCCCGGCCCGGTGGACGGTCGCGGCGGTCCGCGCCTGGATGCCCCGTACGCCGTCGAGCAGCGAGCGGTGTCCGCGCGCGGCCTCGAACAGCGGGGGCACGGCGGCGCGCATCGAGATCCGGTACGCGTCGCCCGCGTAGACCCCGCCGAGGAGGGGCTCCACGAGCCGGTCGACGACCTCGCGGCCCAGGCGCCGGGCGACATAGGTGCCGACGGCGACGTCCTCGCCGACCTCGGTGCGCGGCAGCCGGGCGTCCTCGTCGATCCGGGCGAGCCCCTCCGGGGAGAGCACACCGGAGGCGGCGAGCGGGCCGAGGTCCCCGGGGACTCCCATGACATGGCCCGTGGGCATCGGGCGCAGCGCGCCGCGCGTCCACAGCGACGCACCTGCCGCGGCGGGCGGCTGCAGCCGGTCGCCGATCCCGACGGCGCGCGCGAGGTCCACCGCCTCCGGCCGCCTGGCCAGCATCGATTCGGCGCCGAGATCGACCGGTACGCCCGCGATCTCCCCCGCCCGCAGCTTGCCGCCGAGCCGGTCCGCGGCCTCCAGCACGGTCACCCGGGCCCCGCCTTCGAGCAGCCGGTGGGCCGCCGCCAGCCCGGAGATGCCTGCGCCGATGACGACCACATGACCGGTGCTGCCGGGCCCGCGGCCCGTGCGGGTGTGCGCTGCGCTCATGCCCCCACTCTCTCAGAGCGCGCCGGCCGTTACGGGACCGGATCATGGCTCCCGCCGCGGCCGGCGCGGGCGGGCACGGTGTCCGGGAGCCCCGTTGACAGCGGGCAGCGGCGGGCAAAGACTCGGGGGCGGCGGGTGGCGATCTTCGTACCGTCCGCAGACCGTCGAGCCGGGACAGCGAGGACAGGGCCTGATGACCGACCCACGCGCACGGGATGTCTACATCGTCGACGCCGTACGGACCCCCGTCGGCAAGTACGGCGGCGCGCTGGCCGCGGTCCGGCCGGACGATCTCGCCGCCCATGTGGTCAGGGCCCTGGTGGACCGCACCCCGGACCTCGACCCGGCGCGGATCGACGACGTCTGTTTCGGTGACGCGAACGGCGCCGGCGAGGACAACCGCAATGTGGCCCGGATGGCGGTGCTGCTGGCCGGGCTGCCGGTGACCGTCCCCGGTGTGACCGTGAACCGGCTGTGCGGGTCCGGCCTGGAGGCGGTCATCCAGGCGGCCCGCGCCATCGCGCACGGGGACGCGCATATCGCCGTGGCGGGCGGTGTGGAGTCGATGAGCCGTGCTCCGTATGTGCTGCGCAAGCCCGAACGCGCCTTCCCGGCGGGCCACCAGGAGATGTTCTCCTCGACGCTGGGCTGGCGGATGGTCAATCCGCGGATGGCCCCGGAGTGGACGGTCGCGCTGGGCGAGGGCGCCGAGCTGATCGCCGACCAGCACGGCATCACCCGCGAGCAGCAGGACGTCTTCGCGCTGGCCAGCCATCAAAAGGCGGTGCGGGCCTGGCGGGAGGGCGCCTACGACGACGAGGTGGTGGCGCTGCCGGAGGTGGAGCTGCCGCGCGACGAGACGATCAGGGAGGCGTCCTCCCTGGAGTCGCTGTCCAAGCTGAAGCCGGTGTTCCGCACGGCCGGCGGCACCGTCACCGCCGGGAACTCCTCGCCGCTCAACGACGGCGCGGCGGCCCTGCTGCTGGTGGACGAGGAGGGTCTGCGGGCCACCGGGCGCGAGCCGCTGGCCCGTATCCGGGCGAGCGCGGTGACCGGCATCGAGCCGCAGCTGTTCGGCCTGGGCCCGGTGGAGGCGGTGCGGCGGGCGCTGGAGCGGGCCGGGCGCGGCTTCGCCGAGGTGACCACGTTCGAGCTCAACGAGGCGTTCGCGGCCCAGGCGTTGGGCTGCATCGGGCAGTGGCCGGAGCTGGACCCGGCCGTGGTGAATCCGCGCGGCGGCGCCATCGCCATCGGCCACCCGCTGGGTGCCTCCGGTGCGCGTCTGGCGGGGGCGGTGGCCCACCAGCTCGCCGCCGCGGGCTCGGGCACCGGGCTCGCCGCGCTGTGCATCGGCGTGGGGCAGGGGCTCGCGCTGGTCCTGGAGCGCTGAGCGCCGCGGCCCGGCGCGGCACACTCGACGAAGCGGTCACACGGCGAAGGGGCACACGGCATGGCGACGGAGCGGCTGGTCATCGTCGGGGGCGACGCGACGGGGATGGCCGCCGCCTCGCAGGCGCGCCGGCTGCGGAAGCCGGACGAGCTGGCGATCACCGCGTTCGAGCGCGGCCACTACACCTCGTACTCCGCCTGCGGCATCCCGTACTGGGTGGGCGGTGAGGTCGACGGCCCGGACGCGCTGATCGCCCGGACGGCGCAGGAGCACCGCGCCCGGGACATCGATCTGCGGCTGCGCCGCGAGGTCACCGAACTCGACCTGGACCGCGGCCGGGTGCTGACCCGGGAGCTGGACGACGGCGGCCGGGAGTCGTGGACCGGCTTCGACAAGCTGGTGCTGGCGACCGGCGCCCGCCCGCGCCGCCCCGAGCTGCCGGGGATCGACGCGCCCGGCGTGCACGGGGTGCAGACCCTGGACGACGGCAGGGCCCTGCTGGACACCCTCGACGCCTCCCCGGGGCGGCGGGCGGTCGTCGTGGGTGCCGGCTACATCGGGGTGGAGATGGCCGAGGCGCTGATCCGCCGCGGCTACGAGGTCACCGTGCTGGAGCAGAGCGCGCAGCCCATGTCCACCCTCGACCCGGACATGGGCGCGCTGGTCCACGAGGCGATGTGCGCGATGGGCATCGAGACGGTGCGGGGTGCCACCGTCACCGGTGTGCTGACCGGCGAGGGCAGCGCCCCCGGGGGAGGCCGGGCCCGCGCGGTCACCACAAAGGACGCGGAGTACCCGGCGGACGTGGTCGTGCTGGGCCTGGGCGTACGCCCCGAGACCACGCTCGCCGCCGCGGCCGGGCTGCCGCTGGGCGCGTCCGGCGGGCTGCTCACCGACCTCGCCATGCGGGTCCGCGGCCATGACCACATCTGGGCGGGCGGCGACTGCGTGGAGGTCCGGGACCTGGTCTCCGGGCAGCTGCGGCACGTCGCGCTGGGCACCCACGCCAACAAGCACGGGCAGGTCATCGGCGCCAACGTGGGCGGCGGCTATGCGACGTTCCCCGGTGTCGTGGGCACGGCCGTCAGCAAGGTCTGCGACCTGGAGATCGCCCGGACGGGGCTGCTGGAGCGCGAGGCGCGCGCCGCGGGGCTGCGCTTCGTCACGGTCACCGTCGAGGCCACCAACCGCGCCGGCTACTACCCCGGCGCCCGCCCGATGCACGTCAAGATGCTCGCCGAGCGCCGTACGGGCCGGCTCCTGGGTGTGCAGATCGTCGGGCGGGAGGGCGCCGGCAAGCGGGTGGACGTCGCGGCGGTCGCGCTGACGGCCGGGATGACGGTGGAGCAGATGACCGCGCTCGACCTCGGCTACGCCCCGCCGTTCTCCCCGGTCTGGGACCCCGTCCTGGTGGCGGCCCGCAAGGCCACCGCCGCCGTACGGGACGCCGGGGCCTGACCGCGCGGGCAGGCCGCCGGCGCCGGTTCCGGCGTCGTGCGGTGCGCCGCGCTCAGCGCGCCGTCCGCGTGTGGACGTAGTCGACGAGGCGGGTCAGCGCGTCCGGGTCGGTGGTCGGCAGTACGCCGTGGCCGAGGTTGAAGATGTGGCCCTCCAGGCCGGCGGCCGCGTCGAGGACCTCGCGGGCCTTGTTCTCGACGGCCTCACGGGGGGCGAAGAGCACGGCCGGGTCGATGTTGCCCTGCAGCGCCTTGCCGGGGCCGACGCGGCGGGCCGCCTCGTCCAGGGGGACGCGCCAGTCGACGCCGACGACGTCCGCGCCCGCCTCGCCCATCAGGCCGAGGAGTTCGCCGGTGCCGACGCCGAAGTGGATGCGGGGCACGCCGAGGCCCTCGACCGCACGGAAGACCTTGGCGGAGGCGGGCATCACCGAGCGGCGGTAGTCGGCCGGCGAGAGCGCGCCGACCCAGGAGTCGAAGAGCTGGACGGCGCTCGCCCCGGCCGCGATCTGGACCTTGAGGAACGCCGCGGTGATGTCGGCGAGCCGGTCCAGCAGGTCGGCCCACAGCTGCGGGTCGCCGTACATGAGGGCCTTGGTGCGCTCGTGGTTGCGCGACGGGCCGCCCTCGACGAGGTAGCTGGCGAGCGTGAAGGGCGCCCCGGCGAAGCCGATCAGGGGCGTGGCGCCGAGCTCGCGGACGAGCATGCCGATGGCCTCGGTGACGTAGGGGACGTCGCCGGGCTCCAGGGGGCGCAGCTGCTCCAGGTCGGCGCGGGTGCGGATCGGGTTCTCGACGACCGGGCCGACGCCGGGCTTGATGTCGAGGTCGATGCCGAGGGCCTTGAGGGGGACGACGATGTCGCTGAAGTAGATCGCGGCGTCGACGTGGTGGCGGCGCACGGGCTGCAGCGTGATCTCGGTGACCAGATCGGGCCGCATGCAGGAGTCGAGCATCGCGATGCCCTCGCGGACCTTGCGGTACTCGGGCAGTGAGCGGCCGGCCTGGCGCATGAACCACACCGGGGTGTGCGGCACCGGCTCACGCCGGCACGCCTTGAGGAAAGCCGAGTCGTGTGTACCGGTCTGCTGCTGGCCCGTGGGGCATTCGTTGGCGCTCACGCCCCAAATCTTCGCACGCCGGGACGACCGCCCACGGGGCCAGGTGGCCGATATCTCCGCATGCGCCCGGGGGCACCTCCGAATGGGCGACGCGCGCACCGGGTGTCCTCCCCGTATGCGGGCCCGGTTCCGCCTAATCTTCCGGGCATGGCTGCGGCTCACGAACACCTCGCGGACAGCGCGGACGACGCCCCGATCCCCTTCCGTCAGGCGGTCGATGCGCTCCGCGCGGCACGGCTGCGGCCGGAGATCGAGATCGACCCGACGCCCGCTCCGAAACGGCTCGCCCCGTACGCGTACGCGCTGGAGGCGGCGGTCGTCGAGCGCGGCTCCGGTCCGGACGGCGAGGACCGGGATCTGGCGGACGGCCGGCTGGTGGTGCTGCACAACCCGGCCGGGGACGACACCTGGCAGGGCACCTTCCGCGTGGTGACCCTGGCGCGCGCGGAGCTGGAGCCGGAGATGGGCGCCGATCCGCTGCTGCCGGAGGTGTCGTGGTCCTGGCTCACCGGTGCGCTGGACGCGCGCGGGGTGCGCTACGGCGCGCCGAGCGGCACGGTGACCCGCGCCGGCTCGCACTACTTCGGCGGGCTCGCGGCGCGTGAGCCCGCCACGCAGATCGAGATCCGGGCGTCATGGACTCCGGCCGAGGGCGCCGGTGGTGTGCCGGAGCTGGCGGTGCATCTGGCGGCGTGGTGCGATCTGCTGTGCCAGGTGGCGGGCCTGCCGCCGGCCACCCTCGACATGACGCCGCGCGGCGGGATCGTCCCGCTGCCGCAGCGCCGCGGTGCGCAGCCCCGCTGAGCTGCGCTTTCCCGCTCTCCCCCCCAGCGCGGTGATCATTTTTGTGCGGAGCCGGTCCGGGCGTGCGCCCGCGCCCGCGGACGCCGTGATCACCGCGCTGCCGCATTCGGTAACGGGTTCGGACGGCATCGCGTACGGCTTTGATCATCTTGGTGCACACCCGGTGTCCACCTCTGATCGATCACCCATCCGATTTGCCCGAATTGCCCCTAACTAAATCGTGATCAAAGTCTAAAGTCCCGCCGGATTGCTGCCGAAGAGGTCAGTGACCCTTCAAACACGGATTATTCCGGCTCCCCCCAGCCGGCTTCCGTCCCCCCGCCACTCCCCCCAGGAGGCCCGGTGTCTGTTCTCCTCGAGCAACCTTCGAGCCTGGTCGCCTACCGCCCGAACAAGCCGACGGCCATGGTCGTCGTCGCCGACCCTCGCGTCCGCTCCACCGTCACCCGCCACCTGTGGGCCCTCGGAGTGCGTGATGTCATCGAGGCGTCGTCCATCGCGGAGGCCCGTCCCCGCGTCGGCAACCCGCGCGACATCTGCGTGGCCGACGTCCACCTTCCCGACGGCTCCGGCCTCACGCTCCTGTCCGAGACCCGGGCCGCCGGCTGGCCCAACGGCCTCGCGCTGTCCGCGGCCGACGACATCGGCGCCGTGCGCAACGCCCTGGCCGGCGGCGTCAAGGGCTACGTCGTCACCGGCACCCGCACCAACCTGGGCCTTCCGGGCCGTCCCGGCACCTCCCCGATCGGCGCCAACGCGGCCCGTATGCAGCGCCGTCCCCCGGGTGCCCCCGGCCACCCCGGCGGCTACCGGGAGCTGTCGGGCCGCGAGGTCGAGGTGTTGCGGCTGGTGGCGGAGGGCCAGTCCAACAAGGCCATCGGCGTCTCGATGGGGCTGTCGGCGCTGACCGTGAAGAGCCACCTGGCCCGTATCGCCCGCAAGCTCGGCACCGGCGACCGGGCCGGAATGGTGGCGGTCGCCCTGCGCACCGGGATCATTCACTGACCGTCCATCCGACCGGCTCGCCCGTCGAGGGAACGTTCCCTCGACGGGCGACGTGCATACACAGATACCCTTGACTGGTGACCGACGCCCAAAAGACCGCAGCAGACACGACACTGCGAGCGACCGGAGACTCTCCTCCGGATCCCCGACCGGCGCCGGTCCCTCTCCTGGAGCCCCGCGAGGGCATCCCCCCGGTGACCGCCACCGACGAGGCGCTCGCCGAGCTCGTGGCCGCCTTCGCGGCCGGCACGGGTCCGGTGGCCGTCGACGCCGAGCGCGCCTCGGGATACCGCTACGGCCAGCGCGCCTACCTGGTACAGCTGCGCCGCGAAGGCGCCGGCAGCGTGCTCATCGACCCGGTCGGCTGCCCCGACCTGTCGGCGCTGGGCGAGGCGATCGGCGACGCCGAATGGGTGCTGCACGCCGCCACCCAGGACCTGCCGTGCCTGCGTGACATAGGGATGGTCCCCACCCGGCTGTTCGACACCGAGCTGGCCGGCCGGCTGGCCGGCTTCGCCCGGGTGGGCCTGGGCGCCATGGTCGAGAACGTCCTCGGCTTCGCTCTGGAGAAGGGACACTCCGCCGTCGACTGGTCCACCCGCCCGCTGCCCGAACCCTGGCTGCGCTACGCCGCGCTCGATGTCGAGCTGCTGGTGGACCTGCGCGACGCGCTGGAGGAGGAACTGCGGCGGCAGGGGAAGCTGGAGTGGGCCCGGCAGGAGTTCGCGGCGATCGCCGCGGCTCCCCCACCGCCGCCCCGCAAGGACCCCTGGCGCCGCACCTCCGGCATGCACAAGGTCAGACGGCGCCGTCAGATGGCGGTCGTACGGGAGCTGTGGACGGCCCGTGACCAGGTGGCGCAGCGTCGGGACGTCTCACCCGGCAAGGTGCTCGGGGACGCCGCGATCGTGGAGGCGGCGCTGAACCTGCCGCCGAACAGCCACGCACTGGCCGCGCTCCCCGGCTTCGGCCACCGCATGGGCCGCCGGCAGCTGGAGCAGTGGCAGGCCGCCGTCGACCGCGCCCGCGCGCTGGCCGAGAACGAGCTGCCGCAGCCCGGCCAGCCGCTCAACGGGCCGCCGCCGCCCCGCGCCTGGGCCGACAAGGACCCGGTCGCCGCGGCCCGGCTGTCGGCCGCCCGCGCCGCGGTCACCGCGCTCGCCGAGAGCCTCAATCTCCCGCAGGAGAACCTGATCACTCCGGACACGGTGCGCCGGCTGTGCTGGGAGCCGCCGGCCGAGCCGAGCCGGGAGTCGGTCGCCGAGGTGCTGTCGGGCCATGGCGCCCGCCCCTGGCAGATCGAGCAGGTCACGCCGATCCTCACCGAGGCGCTGCTGACCGACGGCGACTGACGCCGGCGGCACGGCTTTGCGTGTGCCGCGCCGCCCGCCGTCGCGCGCCGCGTGCCCCGCCGTCACCGTTCGCCGTGGCGGCGGGAGCGTTTCCCGCCGCCACGGCGCGGCGCCGGGACGGTGCGGGGACCGGCACCATGCGTCCCGGCCGGAGAGAGGGCATCGGAGGATCCGGCGGAGCGACCCGAGGGGTGGCGTCCCGCTCCCCGACCGGTCGGGAGTCCGGCGCCACCCCTGGGTTCCCCGGTTCAGTCCTGGTTGACGTGCATCCACAGGACCTTGCGGCTGGCCGCGTCGATCCCGTAGGAGGTCTCGTTCCAGTTGTCGGGGGTCACGACGCCCACGGTCCAGGCCACCGCGTCGCTCCCGTTCTGGGCATCGCCGAGTTCGATGGTGGTGACGGTGCCCTTGGTCTTGTCGGTGGCCGTCTGCGCGGCCTGCTGGGCCGTGACCTTGGCCTTGGACAGCCGGTCGGCCAGCTGCTGTTTGTCGCCGGAGTCGTCCGACTCGGTGTGCGGCTGCTCGGCCTTTCCGGAGACCGCGTCGACGCGGGCGGTGTGCACCGTCCCGTCGGTCGTCGCGACCGCGGTGCTCCAATAGGGGCTGGCGGGCGACCCCTTGAGCTCCGCGGCGATCGCCTTCGAGCCGGGGACGGCCGCGACCGCCGACTTCAGCGCCTGCTCGTAGCCCACCTTGGCCTTGGGGATCAGGGCCTTGCGCTGCGCCTGCTCCGCGCTGAGCGAGCTGCTCGGGGAGGCGGGGGCGGAGGCGGGCACCGCCCGCTTGGGGGCGCTCTCCTTCTCGCTGTTCCCGCAGCCCGACAGCAGCGCGCCCGCGGCGGCGACGGCGCAGACCAGGCCGATCGCGCACGGTCCCACCGGACGCCCATATCGGGTCACGACACCACTCCTTTTCGTATCCATATGGGCACTTTAAGTGTGTGATGGGATGAATTGCGCCAAGACCCGACTGCATTCGGTCGTTTTTGATCAGCAGGTTCCGCCGCTTGCCGCGCGCCCGCCCGGCGGGAGGCCCCGCGCTCCGGTGTGACGTTCACCGCTCCGGGCGGTGGGGGTGTGCAGCTTGGTTACCCGTAAGTAGCATGTCGGTGTGAAGCGTCCCCCGGGGCGCCCCGCAGCAGTGCCATCCCGCACATGGAGGAGAGCCAACGTGCCTCGTACCGCTAGGGACGTCGTCTTCGTCGACGGCGTCCGCACCCCGTTCGGCAAGGCGGGCCCGAAGGGCATCTACCACGAGACCCGCGCCGACGATCTCGTCGTGAAGGCCATCCGGGAGCTGCTGCGCCGCAACCCGGACCTGGACCCCGCGAAGATCGACGAGGTCGCCATCGCCGCCACCACCCAGATCGGTGACCAGGGCCTGACCCTCGGCCGGACCGCCGGCATCCTCGCCGGCCTCCCGCAGTCCGTGCCCGGTTACTCCATCGACCGCATGTGTGCCGGTGCCCTGACCGCCGTGACCGCCACCGCCGGCTCCATCGCCTTCGGTGCGTACGACGCCGTCATCGCCGGTGGTGTCGAGCACATGGGGCGCCACCCCATGGGCGAGGCCGTCGACCCGAACCCGCGGTTCGTGAGCGAGAAGCTCGTCGACCAGTCCGCGCTGTTCATGGGCATGACCGCGGAGAACCTCCACGACCGCTACCCGCACATCACCAAGCAGCGCGCCGACGAGTACGCCGTGCGCTCGCAGGAGAAGGCGGCGAAGGCGTACGCGAACGGCAAGATCCAGCAGGACCTGGTGCCGATCTCGGTGCGCAACACCAACGCGGAGGTCGGCGAGACCGGCTGGGGCCTGGTGACCGCCGACGAGCCGATGCGCCCGGGGACGACCCTGGAGAACCTCGCCGGGCTGAAGACGCCGTTCCGCACCCACGGCCGCGTCACGGCCGGTAACGCCGCGGGCCTCAACGACGGCGCCACCGCCTCGATCCTCGCCTCCGAGGACTTCGCCCGGGAGAACGACCTCCCGGTCAAGATGCGCCTGGTCTCCTACGCCTTCGCCGGCGTCGAGCCCGAGGTCATGGGCTACGGCCCGATCCCGGCCACCGAGAAGGCCCTCGCCAAGGCGGGCCTCGGCATCGGTGACATCGGCCTGTTCGAGGTCAACGAGGCGTTCGCCGTGCAGGTGCTCGCCTTCCTCGACCACTACGGCATCGCGGACGACGACGCGCGCGTCAACCAGTACGGCGGCGCCATCGCCTTCGGCCACCCGCTGGCCTCCTCCGGCGTGCGGCTGATGACGCAGCTGGCCCGGCAGTTCGAGGAGCAGCCGGAGGTCCGCTACGGCCTGACCACCATGTGCGTCGGCTTCGGCATGGGCGCGACGGTCATCTGGGAGAACCCGAACCACAAGGACGCCGGAGGCGACAAGTGAGCACCACCACCACCGCCGAACTCCTGAAGGGTGCGGCCGAGCTGTTCCCGGACGAGGTCGTCACGTCGGCGCACGTCCGCCACCTCGACCTGCCGTACGGCGCGGGCAAGTTCGCGCTGATCACGCTGGACAACGGCTTCGACCACACCAAGCCGACCACCTTCGGCCCCGGCTCGCTGGCGAACCTCAACGCCGCGATCGACCAGGTCGAGAAGGAGGCCGCGGACGGCGACATCGTCGGCGTCGGCGTCACCGGCAAGCCGTTCATCTTCGCCGTCGGCGCCGACCTCAAGGGCGTCGAGCTGCTCAAGCGCCACGAGGACGCGCTGGCCATCGGCAAGGGCGGCCACGAGGTCTTCAAGCGGCTCGCGAAGCTCGCCGTACCGACCTTCGCCTACTACAACGGTGCCGCGATGGGCGGTGGCGTCGAGGTCGGTCTGCACTGCTCCTACCGCACCGTCTCCAAGGCCCTCCCGGCCTTCTCGCTGCCCGAGGTCTTCCTCGGTCTCGTCCCGGGCTGGGGCGGCTGTGCGCTGCTGCCGAACCTCATCGGCGCGGACAAGGCCGTCTCGGTCATCATCGAGAACTCGCTCAACCAGAACAAGCAGCTCAAGGGCCAGCAGGTCTTCGACCTCGGCATCGCGGACGCGATCTTCGAGGGCGCGGACTTCCTGGAGCAGTCGCTGATCTGGACCGCGAACGTCCTCAAGGGCGACGTGGCCGTCGAGCGCGCCGAGATCGACCGCGGTGAGGCCTGGGACCAGGCCGTCGCCAAGGGCAAGTTCATCGCCGACGGCAAGGTGCACGGCGCCGCCCCGGCCGCCTACCGGGCGCTGGACATCATCGCCGCCGCCAAGGACGGCGACCTGCAGGCCGGTTTCGACGCCGAGGACCAGGCCCTGGCGGACCTGATCATGGGTGGCGAACTCCGCGCCGGCATCTACTCGTTCAACCTGGTGCAGAAGCGTGCCAAGCGGCCCGCCGGTGCGCCGGACAAGAACCTGGCCCGCCCGGTCAGCAAGGTCGGTGTCGTCGGCGCCGGTCTGATGGCCTCGCAGCTGGCCCTGCTGTTCCTGCGCCGCCTCGAGGTGCCGGTCGTGCTGACCGACATCGACCAGGAGCGCGTCGACAAGGGTGTGGGCTACGTCCACGCCGAGATCGACAAGCTGCTCGGCAAGGGCCGGATCAACCAGGACAAGGCCAACCGCCTCAAGGCCCTGGTCTCCGGCGTGCTCGACAAGGCCGAGGGCTTCTCCGACGCCGACTTCATCATCGAGGCGGTCTTCGAGGAGATCGGCGTCAAGCAGACGGTGTTCGCGGAGGTGGAGGCCGTCGCCCCGGCGCACGCCATCCTCGCCACCAACACCTCCTCGCTGTCGGTCAGCGAGATGGCCTCGAAGCTGAAGCACCCCGAGCGGGTCGTCGGCTTCCACTTCTTCAACCCGGTCGCGATCCTCCCGCTGCTGGAGATCGTGCGCGGCGAGAAGACCGACGACGCCTCGCTGGCCACCGCCTTCGCGGTCGCCAAGAAGCTGAAGAAGACCGCGGTGCTCACCAAGGACGCCCCGGCGTTCGTGGTCAACCGCATCCTGACCCGCTTCATGGGCGAGATCCAGAACGTCATCGACGAGGGCACCCCGGTCGACGTCGCCGAGAAGGCCATCGAGCCGCTCGGTCTGCCGATGTCGCCGCTGGTGCTGCTGGAGCTGGTCGGCCCGGCGATCGGTCTGCACGTCTCCGAGACGCTCAACCGCTCCTTCCCGGACCGCTTCACGGTCTCCCCGAACCTCAAGGCCGTCGTCGAGGCCGGCAAGCGCGGCTTCTACGTCTACGACTCCGGCAAGCCGGAGCTGGACCCCGAGGTCGCCGCGCTCCTCAAGCAGGGCGACTCGGTGCTGACCCAGGAGCAGGTCCGCGACCGCGTCCTGGACGCGGTGGCACAGGAGATCGGCCTGATGCTGGACGAGGGCGTGGTCGCCGAGGCGCAGGACATCGACCTGTGCCTGATCACCGGCGCCGGCTGGCCCTTCCACCTGGGCGGCATCACGCCGTACCTGGACCGCGCGGGTGTCTCCGAGCGGGTGCGGGGCAAGAAGTTCCTGGCCCCGGGCATCGCGAGCGTTCCCGCGTAAGGACGCACTGATCACCACGGCGCGGGCCGGCTCGGCGGAGCCGGCCCGCGCTGTCGTGCGCCGGGAAGCCGCCGGACCTGCCCCGCGGCATGGACGGCTGCGCCCGGCGTGGGAAGGTGGCGGCATGGAATCCATGGTCGTGGTCGATGCCGCCAATGTCGTCGGCTCGGTGCCGGACGGCTGGTGGCGCGACCGGCACGGCGCGGCGGAGCGGCTGCGCGACGCGCTGGTCGAGTACGCCGGCACGGGACTGCCCGGGCTGGTGGCACCCCCCGTGGAGCTGGTCCTGGTGGTGGAGGGCGCGGCCCGCGGGGTCGAGTCCGTCGAAGGCGTGCGGGTGGTATCGGCGAGCGGCAGCGGCGACGACCGGATCGTGCAGCTGGTCGCGGAGGAGTGCGGCGACCGGGACTGCCTGGTGGTCACCGCGGACCGCGAACTGCGCACCCGCGTCCAGGCACTGGGCGCCCGGGTCACGGGCCCGCGAGCGGTGTGGGGCCGGGGGCGGGGCGGGGACTAGCGGCCACCAGGGCGGCAGCCGGGGGATCTTCGCCCGGGCCGGGGCGGACGCCGGGCGCGGCCGCCGCGTCCGCCCGGGCCCGGGACGCGGTCAGGGCCGGTTCAGGTAGGTGAGGACGGCGCGGACGCGGCGGTTGTGGTGGTCGTCGTCGGTGATGCCGAGCTTGCCGAACAGGGAGGTGGTGTACTTGCTGATGGCGCTGTCGCTGAGGAAGAGCCGTCGGCCGATGGCCTGGTTGGACAGGCCCTCGGCCATGAGGGCGAGTACGGAGTGCTCACGTGCGGTGAGCCCTTCGAGGCGCCGGCGGGAGGGCCCGCCGGCCAGCAGTTTGGCGATGACGGCCGGGTCCATGGCGGTCCCGCCGCGGGCGACGCGTTCCAGGGCGTCGATGAACTGGTCGGCGTCGAACACGCTCTCCTTGAGGAGATAGCCGACGCCGCCGGAGCCGTCGGCCAACAGCTCGCGGGCGTAGAGCTGTTCCACGTGCTGGGAGAGGATCAGGACGGGCAGTCCGGGCAGTTGGCCGCGGGCGGCCAGCGCGGCCCGCAGGCCCTCGTCCGACTGCGCCGGCGGCATCCGGACATCGACGACGGCCACATCGGGGCGCCGGGCCAGCAGCGCCTCCAGCGTCTCGGGCCCGGTGGTCGCGGTCGCCACCACCTCGTGCCCGTACGCCTCGAGGAGACGGACCATGCCGTCGCGCAGGAGATAGAGGTCCTCGGCTACAACGATGCGCATGGCACCATCATCCTCGCCCGGGTCGGACCGCCTTCCGGGCTGGTGATCTCCAGCGTGCCGTCGAAGACCGCGAGCCGGCGGCGCAGCCCCGCGAGTCCGCCGCCGGGCCGCACCGCCGCACCGCCGCGGCCGTCGTCCTCGACGTCGACGACGAGGCCGGTGCCGTCCCGGGCGACGACGATCCGCGCCCGGGTCGCCCGGGCGTGCTTGACCGCGTTGGTCACCAGCTCGGCGATCCCGAAGTACAGGGCGGACTCGATCGGCGGGTCCAGGCGGAGCCGGAGCTCGGCCTCGACCGCCACGTCCAGCGGGCTGTCCAGGGCGAAGGCGCGTACGGCGGCGAGGAGGCCGCGCTCGTTCAGCACCGGCGGGCTGATGCCGCTGACCAGTTCGCGGAGCTCGGTCAGCGAGGTGGCGGCGCCCGCCCGCGCCTCCCGCAGCAGCGCCCTGGCCCGGTCGGGGTCGGTCTCCATCAGCTTCTCCGCGGTCGCCAGGGAGAGCCCGAGCCCGACCAGGCGCGCCTGTGCCCCGTCGTGCAGGTCCCGTTCGATCCGGCGGATCTCGGCGGCCTGCGCGACCGTGGTGTCCGCGCGCTGGGCCGTCAGCTCGTCCACGCGTTGTGCCAGCGCCATCGCGGGCGAGGCGCGCAGGAAGCGGACGGCCACCGGTTCGGCGCACCGCCAGGCGTACGGGGCGGTGGCGAGGGCAACGGCCAGGCCGAGCACGCCGATCGCGCGCGCGGCGGGCTCCATCCGGCCGAGCCCGAGGACCGCCGCGGCCACCCCGGCCGGCGGGAGGGCCGCGACCGCGCCCGCGGTGAACGGTGCGATCGCCGTGAACCGCAGGTCGCGCCGGGTGGCGGGGTCGCTCCAGCGGATCCGCCACTTCTGGTCCAAAAGGGCGTCGCGGCTGGTGCGCTCATAGCCGAAGCCGTTCCACCAGTAGCCGGTGGACATCCGCGTCACCGGCCCGGCCTGCCGGTATCCGGCGGGCACGACGGTGGCCGTCCACCGCGCGACGAGGTGGCGGAACATCCGGCACACCGGGCGGGACAGGGCGAGAGTGCCCCCGCACACCAGCACGCACGGGGCCGTCCACGACCACGGGTTGCCCGCCCCCCACCGGATCCCCAGCGCCACGGCCCCGGCCCACACGGCCGGGACCAGCAGGCTGACGACCAGCACGGCGCAGGCGCGCACGAACCCCGTGCAGGCGCTCGCCGCCCACGACCTCAGCTGTCGCATGTCTCTTCCTCTCCCCTACGGCTCGGTGGCTCCACTGTGCGCCGCGCGGAGCCCGGTCCGGCCCGGATCGGCCCGGAAGTGGGTCCGGCCCCACCCGGTCGTGCGTCCAGGCCGATACCGGGCCGCCTCCGCGCTTCCTAGCGTCGGGGCCACAGCCACACCTGCCGGCACAAGGGAAGAAGGAACCATGGGGACCACCCGCCGCACCACGGCCGAGCCCGCCCGCCTCGGACATCCGCAGGCCCAACAGGCCTTCGGCAGGGCGAAGATCCTCGTTGCTGCCTACGGTGCGCTGAGCGCCGCCGTCCTCGCCGCCGTCGCCGTCCGCGCGCTCACCGGGCACCCGGTGACCTCGTTCCTGTGGGGCCGGTCGGCCGGGGTGCTGGCGAGCGCCGCGGTGACCTACTGGCTGACCGTCCTCGCGGCGCGGGGAGCGCGGTGGGCCTTCCTCCGGGTGCGCGTCATCTCCGTCCTCATGCCGCTCGTGATCGTCGGCGTCGACCTGATCCCCGGTCTCTGCCCGGCGTGGTTCGCCCTGGTGCAGGCCACGTGCGCGCTCGCCGTCGGCGCGGCCGCCTTCGTCGTCAACGGGCCCCTCCTGCGCGCCGCCTTCCGCCAGGCGCGCTGACCTCCCGCGCTCGCGCGGACGTTGCGCGGCCGGGCCGCGGTCCGCGGGTCCCTCGCGGGCAAGGACGAGCCCCGTACTCCGCGGCGAGCGGCGTACGGGGCTGTCCGGCGCCGGGCGGGGATCGGACCGGGCGGGATCGGAGGTGCGCGCCGGTCTCAGTCCTTGCCGCCGCCCTGCCGGTTGCGCAGGCCGAGGCGGCTGTGCGAGCGCCCGTACAGGAAGTAGACGCCGAACCCGACGACCATCCAGATCGCGAACCGGACCCAGGTCTCCGCGGGCAGGTTGAGCATCAGCCACACCGAGGCGATCACCGACAGCATCGGCACCACCGGCACCCACGGCGTACGGAAGGAACGGGGCAGGTCGGGCCGGGAGCGGCGGAGCAGGACGACACCGATGGCGACCACGACGAACGCGAAGAGCGTGCCGATGTTGACCAGTTCGGCGAGTTCGTCGATCGAGGTGAAGCCGGAGACGACGGCGACGACGCCGCCCAGCGCGAGGGTGGAGCGGTAGGGGGTGCCGAAGCGGGGGTGGGAGCGGGAGAAGGCCCGCGGCAGCAGGCCGTCGCGGCTCATCGCGAAGAACACCCGGCTCTGGCCGAGCAGCAGGATCATGCTGACCGAGGTCAGGCCGACGGCGGCGCCGAAGCTGATCACGCCGGCGAAGAAGGGGTGCCCGAGGTCCTTGAAGGCATCGGCGAGCGGAGCGTCGGTGGAGAGCTTGCTGTACTTCTCCATGCCGGTGACGACGACCGAGACGGCCACATAGAGCACCGTGCAGATGGCCAGCGAGCCGAGGATGCCGCGGGGCACGTCGCGCTGCGGGTTGCGGGTCTCCTCCGCCGCGGTGGCCACGATGTCGAAGCCGATGAAGGCGAAGAAGACCACGGCCGCGGCGGCGAAGATGCCCATGGTCCCGAAGTTGGACGGCTCGAAGCCGAACAGCAGCTGCGACAGCGGCGCGGCCAGCCCGCCGCCGGCCTCGCTGGACTTGCTGGGCGGGATGAAGGGCGTGTAGTTGGCGCCGCTGATGAGGAACGCCCCGGCGACGATGACCAGCAGGACGACGGTGACCTTGACCGCGACGACCAGCGCAGTCACCCGCGAGGACAGCTTCATCCCGAGCACCAGGATGCCGGTCAGTGCCAGGACGAGGAGGGTGGCGAGCAGGTCGAAGCCGAAGTGCCCCTCATGGGTGCCGGAGAGCCCCGCCGGCAGATGCAGTCCGGCGCTGTCCAGGAGGGAGCGGACATAGCCGGACCAGCCGACGGCGACCACCGCACAGCCCAGGGCGAGTTCCAGGATCAGGTCCCAGCCGATGATCCAGGCCGGCAGCTCGCCGAGTGAGGCGTACGAGAAGGTGTAGGCCGAGCCGGCGACCGGCACGGTGGAGGCGAATTCCGCGTAACACAGCGCCGCCAGCGCACAGACCACGCCCGCGACGACGAACGACAGCGCCACGGCCGGCCCGGCCTGCTCCTTGGCGATTTTTCCGGTGAGGACGAAAATGCCGGTGCCGATGACGACACCGACCCCGAAGACGGTCAGATCGAGCGCCGACAGGGACTTTTTGAGCGAATGCTCCGGCTCCTCGGTGTCCAGGATCGACTGCTCCACAGTCTTCGTCCGGAACATGCCGCGATTGCGGCGCGCATCGTGTGGTGTGCCGTGCTGTGTGCTCATGGGCGAACCTCCGCCTGGACGACCCTCGCAACTCTCCTGAACTGACCGAGTCTCCGCAATGTCAGGAAACAGTCAGCTTCGGCGGGCCTCCGGACGGCCGGGATTCACCCGATGGAGTGCGGCCGTGAACATGCCGATGGGCCGGGCGGAACATCCGTACGGATGACCGGCCGGCCCATCGAGCGGGCGTCCGCGGGATCAGTCGCGGGCGGCCTCCGCCCGCTCGGCCACGCCGTTGGTGCCGGCGGGCTCGGAGCGGAGCCGGGACTGCGGCAGGCCGTCGATCTTGGACACCAGGCCGGTCACCTGACGGGCGATGTCCGGTGCGGTGAGCCCGATCTCCGTCATGATCTCCTTGCGGGAGGCGTGGTCGAGGAACCGCTCGGGGATGCCGAAGTCGCGCAGCGGCAGGTCCACGCCGGCGTCCCGCAGGGCCTGCGCCACGGCCGAACCGACGCCGCCGGAACGGACGTTGTCCTCGACGGTCACCACGACCCGGTGCTTGGCGGCGAGGCCCGGCAGCGCCGCGTCGACCGGCTTGACCCAGCGCGGGTCGACGACGGTGGTGGAGATGCCCTGCTTGTCCAGGAGGTCGGCGATCTCCAGGCACATCGGGGCGAGCGCACCCACGGAGACCAGCAGGACGTCCGGGTGCTTGACGGCCTCGTCGGGCCTGCGCAGCACGTCCATGCCGCCCACCCGGTCGAGGGCCTCGACGGCCGGGCCGACCGCGCCCTTGGAGTACCGCACGACGGTCGGCGCGTCGTCGACCTCGACGGCCTCGCGCAGCTGGGCGCGTACCTGGTCGGCGTCGCGCGGCGCGGCGATCCGCAGACCGGGCACGACCTGCAGGATCGACATGTCCCACATGCCGTTGTGGGAGGCGCCGTCGGTGCCGGTGACACCGGCCCGGTCCAGCACGAAGGTGACACCGCACTTGTGCAGCGCCACGTCCATCAGCACCTGGTCGAAGGCGCGGTTGAGGAAGGTGGCGTAGACGGCGAAGACCGGGTGCAGGCCGCCGGTGGCCATGCCGGCCGCGGAGACCGCACCGTGCTGCTCGGCGATGCCGACGTCGTAGACCCGGTCGGGGAAGGCCTTGGCGAACTTGTCCAGGCCGACGGGCTGGAGCATGGCCGCCGTGATGGCCACGATGTCCTGGCGCTCCTTGCCGAGCTCGACCATCTCGTCGCCGAAGACGGAGGTCCAGTCCTTGCCGCCCGAGGAGATGGGCAGACCGGTGTCGGGGTGGATCTTGCCGACGGCGTGGAAGCGGTCCGCCTCGTCCTGGAGGGCGGGCTGGTAGCCGCGGCCCTTCTCGGTGAGGCAGTGCACGATGACCGGGCCGCCGAAGCGCTTGGCGCGCGTCAGGGCGGACTCCAGCGCCTCGATGTCATGGCCGTCGATCGGGCCGACGTACTTCAGGCCCAGGTCCTCGAACATGCCCTGCGGGGCGATGAAGTCCTTCAGGCCCTTCTTGGCGCCGTGCAGGGTCTCGTAGAGCGGCTTGCCGACGACGGGCGTGCGCTCCAGCAGGTCCTTGCCGCGGGCCAGGAAACGCTCGTAGCCGTCCGTGGTGCGCAGCGTCGCCAGGTGGTTGGCGAGGCCGCCGATGGTCGGGGCGTAGGAGCGCTCGTTGTCGTTGACGATGATGACGAGCGGGCGGTCCTTGGCCGCGGCGATGTTGTTGAGCGCCTCCCAGGCCATGCCGCCGGTCAGCGCGCCGTCACCGATGACCGCGGCGACCCGGTCGTCCGACCCGAGCACCTCATTGGCCTTGGCGATGCCCTCGGCCCAGCCCAGGACCGTGGAGGCGTGGCTGTTCTCGATGACGTCGTGCTCGGACTCGGCGCGGGACGGGTAGCCGGACAGGCCGCCCTTCGCCTTGAGCTTGGAGAAGTCCTGACGGCCGGTGAGCAGCTTGTGGACGTAGGACTGGTGCCCGGTGTCGAACAGCACCTTGTCCTTCGGGGAGTCGAAGACACGGTGCAGGGCGATGGTCAGTTCGACCACGCCGAGGTTCGGCCCGAGGTGTCCGCCGGTCTTGGACACCTCGTCGACAAGGAAGGTACGGATCTCCCCCGCCAGCTGCTCGAGCTGCTCCGGGCTCAGTCGGTCCAGATCGCGCGGTCCCCTGATCCGGGAGAGCAACGCCCTCCCGTCGCCTGCCGCCACCCCGGCCGGACGCGCTTTGCGCGGCACCTCCTGCACCCCTGCCTCCTTGCTGCTTGCTGCCGTGGATCGAGCTTGCCGATCAGATGAGTCTAATGTCGCGCCCGCCGCGCCGACGCCCGGGCCTTGCGATGTATGTCACTCGGGTGAAACCGGATCCGGCGCGCCGCCCGCGGGGCGCCGCCGCACGCGCACCGGCCCCCACCGGATGATGCCCGGTGGGGGCCGGTGCCGTCGGAACAGGGGCGCGATCAGGTGCGTCCGGCCGTTTTCTGCGTGCGGCGGGAGACCGAGTCGATCACCACGGCGGCGAGCAGCACCGCGCCGGTGATCATGTACTGGATCTCGCTCGCCATGCCGAGCAGGTTCAGGCCCTGCTGGATCGACTGGATGACCAGCATGCCCAGCAGCGCGGACCAGATCTTGCCGCGGCCGCCGAAGAGGCTGGTGCCGCCGATGACGGCCGCCGCGATGACGTTCATCAGGGTGTTGCCGGAGCCCAGGTTCTTGGTGGCGCCACCGGAGAGGCTGGCGATGAACAGGCCGCCGAAGGCCGCGAGCATGCCCGAGATGGCGAAGACGCTGATCCGGATCCGGTTCACGTTGATGCCGGCCCGGCGCGCCGCCTCGGCGTTGCCGCCGACCGCGAAGATCTGCCGCCCGTAGGGGGTACGGCGCACCACGAAGTCGGCGATGACCAGGACCGCGAGGAACAGCACCAGGGCCAGCGGCAGACCGCGGGCGCCGGCGGGCTCGTTCAGGACGTAGGCGACGGCGAAGGCCAGCACCGCGACCACGCCGGTGCGCAGCAGGATCTCGCTGAGCGGCCGGGAGGGCAGCGCGGCGGCCTTGCGGCGCTTGCTGTCGAGCAGCAGCGATCCGGCGTAGGCGAGGACCGCGATCAGCGCGAGACCGTAGGCCGCGGCCTTGTCCTCGAAGTAATAGCCGGTGAGGTTCTCCACCACGCTGCCGCTCGGCGTGTTGATGGAGCCTTCCTGGCCCATCATCCAGATCTGCAGGCCGCTCCAACCGAGAAATCCGGCCAGTGTGACGACGAAGGCCGGCACTCCGATCTTGGCGAAAAAGAACCCGTGCAGGGCACCGATGGCCACACCGGCCACGAGGGCGATCAGGACGGCGAGCCAGTCGTTGACGCCGTGGGTGACGCTGAGCACGGCCCATACGGCCGCGCCGACGCCCGCCACCGAGCCGACGGACAGGTCGATCTCGCCGAGCAGCAGCACGAAGACGATGCCGACGGCCATGATGCCGAGACCGGAGGTGTAGACACCGATGTTCGCGAGGCTGTCGGCGGACAGGAAGCTGCTGTTCTTGAGCTGGAAGACGACCGCGATGACGATCAGGCCGATGACGACCGGCAGCGAGCCCAGCTCACCGCCGCGCACCCGGCGCTTGAAGTCGTTGAGATAGCCGGCGAAGCCCTGTTCGCGGACGAGCAGACGCGGGTCGACGGCGGCCGGCTGGGGGGTGTCGGCGGCCGGGGCCGCCGCGGCCGCCTCGTCCTGGCCCGCGGCGGGCTGCTTGGTGAGATCACTCATGCGCCGGCCTCCTTCTTCACCTGGTCCGTACGCGCCTTGCGGCGGGTCACGGCGTTGTCCGAGGCGCCGGTGATGGCGGCGATGATCTCTTCGTGGGAGGTGCCCTCGACATCGAAGACACCGTTGTTGCGGCCCAGGCGCAGCACCGCGACCCGGTCCGCGACGGCCTGCACATCGGCCATGTTGTGGCTGATGAGGATGACGCCGAGCTCGCGCTCGCGCAGCCGCTCGACGAGGTCGAGGACCTGGGCGGTCTGCTCGACGCCGAGGGCGGCGGTGGGCTCGTCGAGGATGACGACCTTGGGGTCGCCGATCAGCGCGCGGGCGATGGCGACGACCTGCCGCTGTCCGCCGGAGAGCGCGGCGACGGGGATGCGGACGCTCGGGATGCGGATGGACAGCGTGTCCAGCAGCTCCTTGGCGCGCTTCTCCATCGCGATCTCGTCGAGGACGCCCGCGGTGCGGATCTCGTTGCCGAGGTAGAGGTTGGCGACGACATCGAGGTTGTCGCAGAGCGCGAGGTCCTGGTAGACGGTGGCGACGCCGAGTTCCTGGGCATCGTGCGGCTTGGTGATGCGGACCGCCGTGCCCTCCCATTCGATGGCGCCGTCGTCGACCGGGTGGACGCCCGAGATGGTCTTGACGAGGGTGGACTTGCCGGCGCCGTTGTCGCCGACGAGGGCGACCACCTCACCGGGGTGGATCTCCAGGGTGACGTCCGTGAGTGCTTGGACGGCGCCGAACCGCTTGGAGACTCCGCGCAACGCCAGCACAGGCGTAGCGGACACGTGAATCATCTCCTTCGCCGCCGTCACAACGGCGGGGATGGTGGTGCATGGAGCGGGGGGCTTGCGGGGAACGGTCCGGCGCGGCGCCCGGGACGGGACGAAGGCCGGGCGGGGTACGGCCGGGGCAGGGGCCGCGGGCGCAGTGCCGCGCGGCCCCGCCCGGCGGGGGCCCGGGGCCGGGGACCCGGGTGTGGGGAGTGCCGGTGGGCCGGGGCCCGGGGTGGAGAGGTGTACCGGTGGGCCGTGGCCGGGAGGCGTGGCCGACGGGCCCGGGGCCGGCGGCGGAGGCCGGGGCCTACTTGATGCCGGCCGCCGCGCAGGCCTTCTTGACGTCGCCGGTGCAGATCTGGCTCGCCTTGTAGACCTTGTCCTTGAGGATCGTGGAGGCGATGTTGTCCTTGGTCACGATCTGCGCGTCGTACAGCTTCGCCGGGATGCCCTTGACCTCGCCGCTGAGGCTGTCGACCTTGGTGTCCGTCAGGGCACCGATCTTCTCGCCCTTGAGCAGCTTGACCGCGATCGCGGCGGTGGAGTCGGCCTGCGGCTTGATCTGCTTGTAGATCGTGAAGGCCTGGTCGCCCTTGAGGATCCGCTGCAGGCCCGCGAGCTCGGCGTCCTGGCCGCCGACCGGGACCTTGACGCCCTTCTGCTTGAGCGCGGTGATGATGCCGCCGGCCATGCCGTCGTTGCCGGAGTAGACGCCCTGGATGCCGTCCTTGCCGAGCGAGTCGAGGGCCGCGTTCATCTTCTTGTTGGCCTCGTCGGTCGACCAGTCCGGGATGTCCTGCTCGTACGCGACCTTCTTGACCTGCTTGTCGAGGACGCTGTGGGCGCCCTTCTTGAAGAACGGCATGTTCGGGTCGGTCGGCGAACCGTTGATCATGACGACCTGGCTGTCCTCGGCCTTGTCGCCGAGCGCCTTGACCAGCGCCTGGCCCTGCAGGCGGCCGATCTTCTCGTTGTCGTAGGACACGTAGGCGGAGAGCTTGCCCTCGGCCAGCCGGTCGTAGGCGATGACCTTGACGCCCTTCGCGGCGGCCTGGTTCACCCAGGACTTGGTGGCCTTGAAGTCCACCGCGTCCAGGATGATCACCTTCACGCCCTGGGTGATCAGCGCGTCGAACTGCTTCTTCTGGGTCTCGGTCTCCTGCGCCGCGTTGTTGTACTTGACCTTGCAGTCGCTGCACAGCGCATGGATCTTCGCCTCCATCAGCGGGCGGTCGAAGGTCTCGTAACGCGTGGTCTTGTTCTCCGGCAGGAGCAGGCCGATGGTCTTGTTGTCGCCGCCGCCCTTGGCGTTGTCGCCGGCCTTGCCGCACGCGGCCACGGAGAGCGCCATCGAGACGGCGGCGGTGCCTATGACGACGCGACGCGTCCAAACGTTCATGGGGTTGCCTCCCTGACGAGGCCGCGTCGTTGCGGCCGAGGTGGCTGGAAGTCAACTCGGCCCCCAGCCGACCGTCAAGGAGTAAATCCTTAACGAGATGACAACGGTGCCATGCGTTAGCTGTATGAACTCAGTGATCTCATGCCAGGGCCGGAGCGTCCGCGGACTGCGCTCCGTCGAGCAGGGTCGAATCGCCCATCTCGCTCAGCACCAGCGCCAGCGCTCCCAGCACCTCGGCCCGGCCGCCGAGCGTGCCGGGGACGACGCCCAACTGCCGTGCCGCACTGGGGATCGCGTACCGCGACACCGATTCGCGGATCGGCGCCAGGACCAGCTCACCGGCCTCGGCGAGATCGCCGCCGAGCACCACCCGGCTCGGATTGAGCAGATTGCACAGATTCGCCACACCACTACCGATATGGCGGCCCACGTCCGCAATGACCCGCCGGCAGCCCGGATCGCCCTCGCGGGCCAGCTGCACCACCCGCGCCATGGTCAGATCCGGACCGTGGCTCGGCTGCAGCAGCGGGAGGACGTAGCGGGCCGCGGTGAAGGTCTCCAGGCAGCCGCGGTTGCCGCAGCGGCACACCGGGCCGGACTCGTCCAGGGTGATGTGCCCGATCTCCCCGGCCGTGCCGCCCGGCCCCCGGTAGATCTGCCCGCTGATCACCAGGCCGGCCCCGACACCGCTGGCGACCTTGATGTACGCCAGGTCGGCGGCGCCCCGGCCGCCGCCCCAGACCAGCTCGCCCAGCGCGCCGAGGTTGGCGTCGTTGTCGACGTGGACGGGCACGCCGAGGCGCCCGGACAGCTCCTCGCCGGGGTTGGTCCCCGACCAGCCCGGCAGGATCGCCGTCGAGCCCAGTGTCCCGGACTCGACGTCGATGGGTCCCGGTACGCCCAGGCCGACGCCGATGACCTTGCCCGCGTCCAGCCCGCTGGCCGTGATCAGCCGGTTGACCAGCTCTTCGGCCCGGTCGAAGCCCTCGGCCGCGGAGGCGTCCACATCGATCGGCTCGGCCTCCTCGGCGAGCACCTGGTGGGCGAGGTTGCCGACCGCCACCCGCAGATGGGAGTGCCCGAAGTCGACCCCCACGACGATGCCGGCGTCACCGGACAGGGAGACGCTGCGCGCCCGCCGCCCGCCCGCCGAGGTCGGGGTCACCTCGACGGTCCCGCCGTCCTTCAACTCGCGAACGATGTTGGAGACGGTGGCCGCGGACAGCCCCGTGCTCCGGGCGATCTCCGCCTGCGTGAGTGAGCCCGCCATACGCACCGCACGCACGACCCGCTCCAGATTGGCCCGGTGCAGCGAGGACTGCGACCCCGGAGTCTCCATCGACTCATCCACTCCCGTCTGGGGCCGGGGGTGCCTCCCAGTGGTGACTGGGGAGCACGACGACCGCCCACCGGCCGCGCCCACACCTTTGTGGAACGGCCCTCGATTCAACATGTGAACTCTAAGCAGAACTCCAGCCGGGAAGTCTCGTCAAGGCGTTGAGCCCACACATGATCGGTGACCGGCCCTCGGGGCGGTCGGCGCGGCGGTCCCACGGCAGCGGAAGCACCCCGGGGCGGCTCGCGGCGCTACGCACGGTTCGGCGCGTACCCGCCCCCCGCATCGCCGCCGGCGTACGGCGCGCGCCCGGGACCGCTCCCCCGCCGGCCCTCGGCACCGCTCCCCTATTTGAGTGCGCCCGCGGTCAGCCCGGCCACCACCTGCCGCTGGAAGATGATGTACGCGGCGAGCACCGGCAGCATCGCGATCGTCAGACCCGCGAACAGGCCCGACCAGTCCCCCTTGTAGCCCTGGCTCACCGCCAGCGCCACCAGCCCCTGGGTCAGCATCTTCTTGTCCGGGTCCCCGACGTTGAGCACCGTCGGCAGCAGGTACTGGTTCCACTGCCCGAGGAAGTTGAAGATGCCGACGCTGATCAGGCCGGGCTTGGCCATCGGCAGCATCACCTGGAAGAAGGTGCGGGTGTGCGAGGCGCCGTCGATGAGCGCCGCCTCGGCCACCGAGGTGGGCAGCGTGCGGAAGAACCCGCTGAGGAAGAAGACCGTGAACGGCAGGGAGTAGGCGATGTAGACGAGGATCAGGCCGTGGTAGGTGTCCAGCAGCGCCATGTTCTTCATGACGAAGAACAGCGGGACCAGCGCCAGGATGACCGGGAAGCCCATCCCGCCCACGAACAGGAAGTACACGAAGCGGTTGCCCGGGAAGTCGAAGCGGGCCAGCACATACGCCGCCATCGCGCCCAGCAGCATGGTGCCGATCAGCGAACCGCCCACGACGATCAGCGAGTTGAAGAAGTACTGGCCCATGTTCGCCTTGTCCCAGGCGCGTGACCAGTTGTCGAAGTGCAGGACCGAGGGCAGCCCCCAGGGCGAGCCGAAGATCTCGGTGTCGTCCTTGAAGGAGCTCACTACCGCCCACAGCAGCGGCATGGTGACCAGGAGGCCCCAGATCACCAGCACTCCGTGCGAGAAGACATTGAGGACCGCGCCCTCACCGCTCCCGCCGCCGGACGGGGCGCCGCCCTTGGGGTCCCGGCCGCCGCGCTGCCCGGGAAGCCGCGGGGCACCCGACGCCGGCCCCTGCTGTTTCGTCACACCGGGGAGGTCCGCGGGATCCGTCTGCGCACTCATCAGAACTCCAGTCGCTCGCGTCGTCCCAGCCGCAGCACGACGGCCGAGAAGACGAGGGTCACGATCAGCAGGGAAACGCCGATGGCCGTCGCGTAACCGGCCTGACCGTCGCGGAAGGTCTTCTGGTACACGTACAGCGGAAGGACCTCGGTCGAATAGTCGGGGCCGCCCGGGCCGACACTCATGATCTGGACGAAGGCGAATGCCGAGACGTCCAGGGCGAGGATGCCCATATAGATCCAACCGGTCTGGACGGTGTCCCACAACAGCGGCAGGGTGATCCGGAAGAACGTGTTGAGGCGGTTCGCGCCGTCCAGCAGCGCGGCCTCGTAGAAGTCCTTCGGAATGGAGCTCATACCGGCGGAGAACAGCACGACATAGAAGCCCACATTGGCCCACACCATCGCGGCCATGACGCACCACAGCGCGATCTGCGGATCGCCCAGCCAGTCCGGCTGCACCCGGCCGAGCCCGATCGCCTTGAAGAAGGCGTTGAGCGCGCCGCTCTCCGGGTTGTACGCGAACTGGAACAGCAGCGCGACGATCGGGACCGACAGCACCTGCGGGAAGAAATAGAGGATTTTGTAGGCGCCCGAGCCGCGCACCCCGCCGATGACCGCCTTCTTCCTGCGGCGGCCACCGACGTTGAGCATGAAGGCGAAGAAGAGCCCGAGCGAGAGCGTCACCACCGGCAGCAACAGCAACAACGTCACGCTGTTGCCCACGGCGGACCAGAAGACGTCGTCGCGGAAGAGGCGCGCATAGTTGTCGAAGCCGACCATCTTCATGTCCGGACTCAGCCCGGTCCAGTCCGTGAAGGAGTAGTAGATGGCCTGGACGAACGGCGAGATCACGAAGATCGCGTAAATCGCCAGCGGGAGGGCCAAGAACCCCGCGATGAAACGGTACTTGCCGTGTTTCATGACTACCGATCCCGTTCTCTCCCCGCGTCTGCCGCCGCCGGTGACGCGCCCCAGCCCGTGCTGGGAGGTTCCCCTGCGAACTCGTCGGTCAGCGCTTGTACTTCTTGACGCTGGAGTCGTCGCGGGTGTCGTCCGCGTACTTCTGGATCTTCTTGATGGCCTCGTCCGGCGTCATCCGGCCGGCCATCATCTCGCCCAGCGCACCGACGCCGATCCGCTCCTTCTGGAGCGCCACATACCAGTCCTGCAGCCGCGGGTTGACGATGTTCTGGCCGGCCTTCTGCAGCGCCACCTGCGCCGATGCCAGACCGGGCGGGAGCGTCAGCCCCTCGGTGCCGCCGTTGAGCGAGGTGAGCGAGGAGACCTGCTTGATGAAGTTCTGCGAGGACTTCTTGCTGAGCATGATGCGCAGCAGTTCCATCCCGCCCTCGGCGTTCCTGGCCTTCCGCGGCACGATGTACGGCTCGCCGCCGGAGGCCCAGAGGGTGCCGTACGGCATCTTGTCGGAGTCCGACAGGCTGGAGGGGGCGCCCACCGCGAGGTCGAAGTGCGGGTTCTTCGCGATCTGCTTGGCCGACTCGTTCTCCACCCAGGAACCGTTGGGGATGAACAGCGCCTTGCCCTCGGCCCACGCCTTCTGCGACTGCAGGTGGTCCAGCCCGGGCGAGCCCTTGAGGACATAGCCCTTCTTGTACAGCTCGTAATAGGCGTCGAAGGCCGCCTTGACCGCCGGGTCCTTCCAGGCGTCCGGCTCCAGATTGTCGATCTTCCGCAGGACCTCCGCGCCACCGATCTTGGCGATGAACGGGTACAGGCTGAAGGGGAGGTAGTACGGGTACTTCCCCGGGTACGTCCAGCCGGCGACGCCCTTCTTCTTCGCCTTGGCGCAGAGGGCCAGCATGTCGTCCCAGGTCTCCGGGTATTCCGCATCCAGCTTCTGCAGATTGCTCTTGGAGTACCAGACGCCGTAGACGGTGTAGGCGTAGTAGAGGATCCAGGTTTCCTTGCCGCCGAACTGCCCCATCTCGACGACACCGGGGCGCAGGGTGTCGCGCACCTTCTTGTTCGGGTCGTCGACGGAGGGGGCGTCGAGGAGCGCCGAGAGGTCGGTCAGCTGGTCCTTGGCCACCAGCGTGCCAAAGTCCATCTGCTCCGCACCGGAGTTGTCGACCAGGTCGGGCGGGTTTCCGCCGTTGAAGCGCGGCTGCAGCGTCGACTGGATCTTCTGGGTCGACGAGAGTTTCACCTTGCCGTCGGCCTTCGGGAAGGACTTGAGGTATTCGCCCTGCGCGTCCTTGGCGTACTTGTCGCCGAATCCGCCGTCGAAGATGACCACGTCGAGGCCGGCCGACTCATTGACCGCGAGCGGGTTCTTGGCCGACTTCTTGCCTTTTTCGACCTTGTTGTCGCCGTCGCCACTGCCGCCGCCGGCACACGCCGACAGCACGCCCATGGCCGGTACGGCGATGATTCCCAGGGCCGCGGCCCGCTTGACCAGATCGCGACGGTTGAATTCCGAGGTGGATCCCATGCTCAAGTCCTCGCCTTCTTCAGGACTCAGGCGGTGTACCGGAGCCACCCCGGCACCGCGGGTCAGATGAAGCTGAGTTGTACGGGATGTGCACCGGGCGCGCTAGAGAAATGCGGGGCAGTCATCCGTTCCCGCCTTCCCCCCGGATCCGCGGCCATGGTCGTACGGCCGGTCGGACGCCGACAGGTATAGTCCACTTCCGGCCGCAGGGGCAAGATCGAATGCAGGGTTGGCCGGGAGTCTTTCCCTAGTTGAGACCTCCCCGGTATGCACGGGATTGCCCGGCCCTCCCCCAGCCGGACGACCCCGCGACACGGCGCCCACCGATCTCAGCCGCACCCTTGACACCAAAGTCCCCACGCACCTTACTTATCTCTGTTTATCTCGGCGTCATGTAACTGACAACGATGTCAATCTCGTTGAGAGGGCTCGCGTGCGGCTCAGACACCGGCACCGTCCACTGCGGGGGATCGCCCGCCCCGCCGCCCTCGCGGCGGCCGCTCTGCTCGTCATCACCGTGCCCGGTCCGGCGGGGGCGGCCCAGGCCGCGCCCCGAAAGCCCCGGGAGGCAGCGGAGTTCCGCTCGTCCTTCGAGGCCGGCGACCCGCAGCCGGACTGGACCGACAGCGTCGACACCGGCCCCGACGGGAAACCCCGGGCCTCCGGCGTCGAGCCGCGGACCGCTCCCGCGGCCCCCGGCATGAACACCGCCACCGACACCGGCCCCGACGCCTCCCCCACCGCCAAGGCGCACGCCGGCTTCAGCGGCACCCGTGCGCTGCGCTACTCCGGCACCCACACCGCCGACGGCCGCGGCTACGCGTACAACAAGATCTTCGATGTCAACGTCCCCGTCACGGCGGCCACTTCGCTCTCGTACAAGCTCTTCCCCGAGATGGCGAAGAGCGATCCGGACTATCCGGCGACCCACGCCGCCGTGGACCTGGCCTTCACCGACGGCACCTACCTCAGCGAGCTGTCCGCCGTCGACCAGTACGGCGCGCCGCTGACACCGCAGGGCCAGGCCGCGGCCAAGACGCTCTACGCCAATCAGTGGAACCACCGGGAGTCGCGGATCGGCGCGGTCGCCGCCGGAAAGACCGTCGACCGGATCCTGGTCGCCTACGACGCGCCCCGGGCTCCGCGCACCGCGCCGGCCTTCCGCGGCTGGGTCGACGACCTCGTCCTCGCCCCCAAGGCCCCGGAGAAGCCGCTCGCCCACCTCTCCGACTACGCCGTCACCACCCGCGGAACCCTCTCCAGCGGCAGCTTCTCGCGCGGCAACACCTTTCCCGCCACCGCGGTCCCCAACGGGTTCAACTTCTGGACGCCGGTCACCAACGCGGGCTCCGCCGACTGGCTCTACGAGTACGCGCGCAAGAACAACGCCGACAACCTGCCCACCCTCCAGGCGTTCAGCGCCAGCCATGAACCGAGCCCGTGGATGGGAGACCGGCAGACCTTCCAGGTCATGCCGTCCGCCGCGGCCGGCACCCCGGACGCCTCCCGCACCGGCCGTGCGCTGCCGTTCCACCACTCCCGCGAGACCGCGAAGCCGCACTACTACGGCGTGACCTTCGACAACGGCCTCAAGACGGAGATCACCCCGACCGACCACGCCGCGCTGATGCGCTTCACCTTCCCCGGCGACCAGGCGAGCCTGATCTTCGACAACGTCAACAACAAGGGCGGGCTGAGCCTGGACACCGAGCGCGGCGTCGTCACCGGCTTCTCGGACGTCAGGAGCGGCCTGTCCGTCGGCGCCACCCGGCTCTTCGTCTACGGCGTCTTCGACGCCCCGGTCACCGGCGGCGGCAGGCTCCCCAACGGGGGGTGCGGCGTCAGCCGCTCCAGTGGAGCCGGTGCTTGCACCGGGGGCAAGGACGTCACCGGCTACCTCCGCTTCAAGCCCGGGGCGGACCGCACCGTGACCATGCGGATCGCCACCTCCCTGATCAGCGTGGACCAGGCCAGGGCGAATCTGAACCGGGAGATCCCGGCCGACGCGTCCTTCGCCGGGGTCAGGGACCGGGCGCAGGCGCAGTGGGACGATCTCCTGGGCAGGATCGAGGTCCAGGGCGCGAGCCGTGATCAGCTCACCACCCTCTACTCCAGCCTCTACCGCCTCTACCTCTACCCCAACTCCGGCTTCGAGAAGGTCGGTTCGCGCAGCCGCTACGCCTCCCCCTTCTCGCCGCAGACCGGCCAGGACACCCCGACCCGCACCGGCTCGAAGATCGTCGACGGTGAGGTCTACGTCAACAACGGCTTCTGGGACACCTACCGGACCACCTGGCCCGCCTACTCCCTGCTCACCCCGAAGCGGGCCGGGAGGATGGTCGACGGTTTCGTCCAGCAGTTCAAGGACGGCGGCTGGATCTCCCGCTGGTCGTCGCCGGGCTATGCGGACCTGATGACCGGTACCAGTTCCGATGTGGCCTTCGCCGACGCCTACGCCAAGGGGGTGAAATTCGACGCCGAAGCCGCCTACGCCGCGGCCGTCAAGAACGCCACCGTCGCCCCGCCGAACCCCGGCGTCGGCCGGAAGGGCATGAACACCGCGCCGTTCCTCGGCTATACGAGCACCGACACCCGCGAGGGCATGTCCTGGGCGCTGGAGGGCTACCTCAACGACTTCGGCATCGCCCGTATGGGCCAGGCACTGTACGAGAAGACCAAAAAGCCCCGCTACAAGGAAGAGTCCGCCTATTTCCTGGGCCGCGCCCGGAACTACGTCCGCCTCTTCGACGACAAGGTGGGCTTCTTCCAGGGCAAGGACGCCCAGGGCCACTGGCGGCTGCCGCCGGACAGGTTCGACCCGCGGGTCTGGGGCAACGACTACACCGAGACCAACGCCTGGACCGCCGCCTTCACCGCACCGCAGGACACCCGGGGCCTGGCCAACCTCTACGGCGGCCGCGCGGGCCTGGCCAAGAAGCTGGATGCCTATTTCGCCACCCCGGAGACCGCTTCGAAGGAATTCGCCGGCTCGTACGGCGACGTGATCCACGAGATGACCGAGGCGCGCGACACCCGTATGGGCATGTACGGGCACAGCAATCAGCCCTCGCACCACATCGGATATCTGTACGACGCGGCCGGGCGGCCCTGGAAGACTCAGGAGAAGGTCCGCGAGGCGATGGCCCGGCTCTACCTCGGCAGCGAGATCGGCCAGGGGTATCCGGGCGACGAGGACAACGGCGAGATGTCGGCCTGGTACGTCTTCAGCTCGCTCGGCTTCTATCCGCTGGTGATGGGCCAGGGCGAATACGCGGTGGGCTCCCCGCTGTTCACCAAGGCCACCGTCCACCTGGAGAACGGCCGGGACCTCACCCTCAGGGCACCGCGCAACAACGCCCGCAACGTCTACGTCCAGGGCCTCCGGGTGAACGGCAGGGCCTGGACCTCCACCGCCCTGCCGCACCGGCTCCTCGCCCGCGGCGGCACCCTGGACTTCACCATGGGCGACCGCCCGTCCGCCTGGGGCACCGCAGCGGACGCCGCCCCGACGTCGATCACCCGGGACGACAAGGTGCCCGCGCCGCCCGGGGACGTGACCGGCGCCGGCGGCGGTCCGCTCTTCGACAACACCTCGGACACGGCGGCCCAGCTGACCGGCGCCCCGGTGGACCTGGCCCGGCCGGCCCGGGTCACGTCGTACACCCTCACCTCGTCGGACCGTGCCGCGGCACCCGGCGGCTGGACCCTGGAGGGCTCCCCGGACGGAGAGCGGTGGACGCGGCTGGACCACCGCGCGGGCGAGTCCTTCGCCTGGGACCGCCAGACCCGCGTCTTCGCCGTCGGCCGGCCCGGGAGCTATGCGCACTACCGGCTGGTCCCCGACGGCGCGGGCACCCTCGCCGAGATCGAGCTGCTCGGGTCGCCGTAGACCCGGCCCGTGGCCGGAAGCCGACGCACGGACGGGCCGTACCCCCTCGCCCGAGGGAGTACGGCCCGTCCTGGTGCCGCGGGTGGACCTACTTGCGGATCAGCGAGCGCAGCACGTACTGCATGATGCCGCCGTTGCGGTAGTAGTCCGCCTCGCCGGGGGTGTCGATGCGGACGACCGCGTCGAACTCGACGCCGCTGTCCGTGGTGACCTTGACGGTGCGCGGGGTGGTGCCGTCGTTCAGCTCGGTCACGCCGGTGATCGAGAAGGTCTCCTCGCCGGTCAGGCCGAGGGACTCGGCGGACGCGCCCTCCGGGAACTGCAGCGGAAGGACGCCCATGCCGATGAGGTTCGAGCGGTGGATGCGCTCGTAGGACTCGGCGACGACGGCCTTGACGCCGAGCAGCGCGGTGCCCTTGGCGGCCCAGTCGCGGGACGAGCCGGAGCCGTACTCCTTGCCGGCCAGGATGACCAGCGGGGTGCCGGCCGCCTGGTAGTTCTGCGAGGCGTCGTAGATGAACGAGACCGGCGCGCCGTCCTGGGTGAAGTCGCGGGTGTAGCCGCCCTCGGTGCCCGGCGCGATCTGGTTGCGCAGGCGGATGTTGGCGAAGGTGCCGCGGATCATGACCTCGTGGTTACCACGGCGCGAGCCGTAGGAGTTGAAGTCACGACGCTCGACGCCGTGCTCGGTGAGGTACTGGCCGGCCGGGGTGTCGGCCTTGATCGCACCGGCCGGGGAGATGTGGTCGGTGGTGACCGAGTCGCCCAGCTTCGCCAGCACCCGGGCGCCGGAGATGTCCGAGACCGGGGTGGTCTCCATCGTCATGCCCTCGAAGTACGGGGGCTTGCGCACGTAGGTGGACTGCGGGTCCCACTCGAAGGTGTTGCCGGTGGGGATCGACAGCGCCTGCCACTGGGCGTCGCCCGCGAAGACGTCCTGGTAGGACTTGTTGAACATGTCCTCGCCGATGGCGTTGGCCACGACGTCGTTGACCTCGGCCTCGGTCGGCCAGATGTCCTTCAGGAAGACCGGGTTGCCCTCGGTGTCGGTGCCCAGCGCGTCCTGGGTGATGTTCACCTTCATGGAACCCGCGAGGGCGTACGCGACGACCAGCGGCGGGGACGCCAGGTAGTTCATCTTGACGTCGGGGTTGATCCGGCCCTCGAAGTTGCGGTTGCCGGAGAGCACCGAGGTGACGGCCAGGTCGTGGTCGTTGACGGCCTTGGAGACCTCCTCCGGCAGCGGGCCGGAGTTGCCGATGCAGGTGGTGCAGCCGTAGCCGACGAGGTTGAAGCCGACCTTGTCGAGGTACGGGGTCAGGCCCGCCTTGTCGAAGTAGTCGGTGACGACCTTGGAGCCCGGGGCGAGGGTGGTCTTGACCCACGGCTTGCGGGTCAGGCCCTTCTCCACGGCCTTCTTCGCGACCAGCGCGGCGGCGACCATGACGTACGGGTTCGAGGTGTTGGTGCAGGAGGTGATGGCCGCGACCGTCACCGCACCGTGGTCGATCTCGTAGGTCGAGCCGTCGGGGGCGGTGACCGTGGTGGGACGGGTCGGTACACCGTTGCTGGAGGCCGGGGCGTCGGAGGCCGGGAAGGACTCCTTGCCCGCCTCGTCGTCGTCCTCGACGTAGTTGCGCACGTCCTGCGCGAACTTCTCGGCGGCGTTGGCCAGGACGATGCGGTCCTGCGGACGCTTCGGGCCGGCGATCGACGGGACGACCGTCGCCAGGTCCAGCTCCAGCTTCTCGGAGAAGTCGGGCTCGGCGGCCGGGTCGAGCCAGAGGCCCTGCTCCTTGGCGTACGCCTCGACGAGCGCGACCTGCTGCTCGTCGCGGCCGGTCAGGCGCAGGTACTTCAGGGTCTCGTCGTCGATCGGGAAGATCGCGGCGGTGGAGCCGAACTCCGGCGACATGTTGCCGATGGTGGCGCGGTTGGCCAGCGAGGTGGCGGCGACGCCCTCGCCGTAGAACTCGACGAACTTGCCGACGACGCCGTGCTTGCGCAGCATCTCGGTGATGGTCAGCACCAGGTCGGTGGCGGTGGTGCCGGGCTTGAGCTCACCGGTCAGCTTGAAGCCGACGACGCGCGGGATGAGCATGGAGACCGGCTGGCCGAGCATCGCGGCCTCGGCCTCGATGCCGCCGACGCCCCAGCCCAGGACACCGAGGCCGTTGACCATGGTGGTGTGCGAGTCGGTGCCGACGAGGGTGTCGGGGTACGCCTGGCCGCCCCGGACCATGACCGTGCGCGCCAGGTGCTCGATGTTCACCTGGTGGACGATGCCGGTGCCGGGCGGGACGACCTTGAACTCGTCGAAGGCGGTCTGGCCCCAGCGCAGGAACTGGTAGCGCTCCTTGTTGCGGCCGTACTCCAGCTCGACGTTCTGGCCGAAGGCGTCCTTGGTGCCGAACTTGTCGGCGATGACGGAGTGGTCGATGACCAGCTCGGCCGGCGCCAGCGGGTTGATCTTCGCCGGGTCACCGCCCAGCTCCTTGACGGCCTCACGCATGGTGGCGAGGTCCACGACACAGGGCACGCCGGTGAAGTCCTGCATGATCACGCGGGCCGGCGTGAACTGGATCTCCTGGCTGGGCTGGGCCTGGGAGTCCCAGCCGCCGAGCGCCCGGATGTGGTCGGCGGTGATGTTCGCGCCGTCCTCGGTGCGGAGCAGGTTCTCCAGCAGCACCTTCAGGCTGTAGGGAAGACGCGCGGCGCCTTCGACCTTGTCCAGCCGGAAGATCTCGTACGACTCGTCGCCCACCTGCAGCGTGCTGCGGGCGTCGAAGCTGTTCGCCGACACGACAGTCTCCTTCATGCATGAAATTCGCGCGTACCACCGCCATGCTGCCGTCACAGCTTCTTGCCCCGTCCGCTAAGGTATGCCTAAGTTAGGCACGCCTTACTGGCGCGGCGGCGGTACGCCTCTCGGCAGATATCTCGATGTCGAGATAACTCTAGTACATCGTCGCGGCCTGGTCATGCCCCGACCTGTGTCCCCGCTCACGCATCGCCCGCCCGGCCGGGACAAAACGGCAGGCCGCAACGTCACCGCCGAGCCTTCCTCTCGTGCCCCATCCGGCTCGCACCACCCGCGCCTCGTGTCGCCCACGGCCCGGCCCGTGCCACCTCCCGCCCGCGGCCACATCCCGCTCGCGCCGCATCCCGCCCGCCCCGCCGCCCGGCTCGTGTCACATTCGTCCCCCGGCATCCGTCATGTCGGTGACGGAACCCGACGGGGGAGGAACGAGCACCATGAACGACGACCACGAATGGCTGGCGGAGCGGTTCGAGGAGAACCGGGGCCACCTGCGGGCCGTGGCCTACCGCATGCTCGGCTCGGTGAGCGAGGCCGACGACGCCGTCCAGGAGGCGTGGCTGCGGCTGAGCCGGTCCGGCACGGACGGCGTGGAGAACCTGGGCGGCTGGCTGACCACGATCGTCGGGCGGGTGTGCCTGGACCAGCTGCGGATGCGCAAGGCGCGGCGCGAGGACCCGCTCGGCGTCCATGTCCCCGAGCCGATCGTGAGCCCCGCGGACGCCGCCGGGCCGGAGCAGGAGGCGCTGCTGGCCGACTCCGTCGGGCTCGCGCTGCTGGTCGTGCTGGAGACCCTCGCCCCCGCCGAGCGGCTGGCCTTCGTCCTGCACGACATGTTCGCGGTGCCCTTCGACGAGATCGCACCCCTCGTCGACCGCACCCCCGCCGCCGCCCGGCAACTCGCCAGCCGCGCCCGGCGCCGCGTCCAGGGCACCGCCCCGGCCGCCGACACCGACCTCGCCCGTCAGCGGGAAGTGGTCGACGCCTTCCTCGCCGCCTCGCGCGGCGGCGACTTCGAGGCGCTGCTCGCGGTCCTCGACCCGGACGTCGTCCTGCGCGCCGACGCGGGCGACGCGCCCGAAGGCGTCTCGAAGCTGGTCCGGGGAGCGCGCGCGGTCGTCGAGCAGGCGCTCACCTTCTCGCGCTTCGCGGCCTTCGCCCGACCGGCCCTGGTCAACGGCGCGCCGGGGCTCGTCACGGCGCGGGGCGGCCGGCCGTTCTCCGTCATGGGCTTCACGGTCGCGCACGGAAAGATCGTCGAGATCAACATCCTCGCCGACCTGGCACGGCTGAGCCGGCTGGACCTGACGATCCTCGACGACTGACGCCGGGCGGGCGGGGCAGGGCCGCCGCGCCTACCGTCCCGCCAGCCCCGTACGCACCACCGTCACGATCTCCTCGTCGGAGAGTCCCAGGTTGCGGGCCTCGGCGATCAGCCGCTGGGCGGCCTCGCCGAGGCGGGCGCGGGCCGGGGACGCGGCGCCGGTGACCACCGCGCCCCGGCCGCGCCGGAGTTCGATCAGCCCCTCCTCCTTGAGGCGCTGATAGCCGCGCAGCACCGTATGGACGTTCACGCCGAGCGAGGCGGCGAGCGCGCGGGCGGCCGGCAGCCGCTCCCCGGCGTCGACCGTGCCGTCGGCGATGGCGCCGCGGACCGAGGCCGCGATCTGGTCACCGAGCGGGACGGACGAGCCGGGGTCCACCCGGAAGAGCACCTCAGCCTCCTTGCCGCGCCCGTGCGCGGTCCGTGTACGTATTGAGCAGGGCCACGGCGGTCGCGGCATCGTCGACCGTCACCACGAACTCCCTGCCATTGGTCAGCCGCACCACGATGCCCTCGCCCGAGCGCAGGACGAGGCCGCTGCCGCCGGCCCGGATGCGGTAGCCCCAGCCGCCGAACTCGGCGAGGCAGGCGATCCGGCGGCTACCGGCCTCCACGATGCGGTCCAGCGGGATACGGCGGAGACGGACACGATAGGGCAGCAGCGCCGGCGACAGGGCCAGCCCGTGCCGGTCCACGGTGACCCGGACGGAGGCCAGCGGAAGGACCGCGACACCCCCGAGCAGCAGCCCCGCACCGCCGAGCCATCCGGCGAGGACGCCCAGGACGACGCCGGCGCCGAGCATCGCCACCCCGAGCACGACCAGCGGGGGCGAGCTGATGGTGCGCGACCAGCCGGCGGTCGCACCGTCGGGGAGGTCCAGCCGGGGCGTGGCGCCGCGCGCCCGCCGTGGCGCCGCGGGCGCCGCCCCGGCGAGCAGCCGCCCCAGCACGCCGGCGAGCAGCGCCGCGCCGAGGCTCACGGCCGTCTGCCACAGCGGCTGCCGGACGGCGGCGGGGTCGGGGACGTCGACGTTGGCGAGCCGTGTCAGGCACATGACGTAGCCGAGCCCGGCGGCGGTGGCGCAGGAGCCGGCGATCAGCCAGGGCACTTCGGGGGTGTGCTCACGCAGCCGGACGGACAGGCCGGCCCCGACGCCGAGGACGAGGAGCACGGCGAGGCATCCGGCGACGAAGCCGGGCGCCGAGGAGAAGCCGTCGGCGCGGTCGCCGGTGAAGTGGGTGGCGAGCGGATCGGGCAGCCGCCCGGCCACCACGGCGTAGAGGCCGCCGAGCACCACGATCACGACAACGAAGGGGAGGACGGCGAACCAGGTCCGCCGAGAGCCGGTCGAGGGGGAAGCCGAACGCTCTGCACTCTTCATGACTACCTCTCAGTTGTTCGGATAGTACTAGAACAACTCGGCACGCCACAATTGCGCATCCATCTCATATCTGAGATACGGTCACCTCATGGCAGACGACTACCTCGTACGCATCGGCAGGCTCATCCGTGACGCCCGGCAGCACCGTGGCTGGACACAGACGCAGCTCGCCGAAGCTCTCGGCACCAGCCAGAGCGCGGTCAACCGCATCGAACGCGGGAATCAGAACATCAGCCTTGAGATGATCGCTCGTATCGGCGAGGCGCTCGACAGCGAAATCGTCTCGCTCGGCTACGCCGGCCCGATGCACCTGCGGGTGGTCGGCGGACGCCGGCTGTCCGGCAGCATCGACGTGAAGACGAGCAAGAACGCCTGTGTTGCGCTGCTGTGCGCCACGCTGCTGAACGCGGGCCGCACAACTCTGCGCCGGGTGGCCCGCATTGAAGAGGTCTACCGCATCCTCGAAGTGCTGGGCAGCATCGGCGTGCGGACCCGGTGGATCAACGACGGGAACGACCTGGAGATCGTCCCGCCCGCGGAACTCGACCTCGACTCGATGGACACCGAGGCCGCCCGCCGCACCCGCAGCGTCATCATGTTCCTCGGCCCGCTGCTGCACCGCATGGACCACTTCAAGCTGCCGTACGCGGGCGGTTGCGACCTCGGCACCCGCACCGTCACGCCCCACATGACGGCACTGCGCCACTTCGGCCTGGAGATCACCGCGACCGACGGCACCTACATCGCCGAGGTGGACCGCACTGTCGCCCCCAAGCGCGCCATCGTGCTGACCGAACGCGGCGACACCGTCACGGAGAACGCGCTGCTGGCCGCCGCCCGGCACGACGGCGTCACCGTCATCCGCAACGCCTCGTCCAACTACATGGTCCAGGACCTCTGCTTCTTCCTGGAGGAGCTGGGCGTCCGTGTCGACGGCATCGGCACCACCACCCTCACCGTCCACGGCGCCGCCCGCATCGAACGCGATGTGGACTTCGCACCGTCCGAGGACCCCGTCGAGGCAATGAGCCTGCTGGCGGCGGCCGTTGTCACCGAGTCGGAGCTGACCATCCGCCGGGTCCCGGTCGAGTTCCTGGAGATCGAACTGGCCGTCCTGGAGGAGATGGGCCTGGACCACGAGCGCAGCGCGGAGTACGCCGCCGACAACGGCCGTACCCGGCTGATCGATCTGACGGTCCGCCCCTCCAAGCTCCAGGCCCCCCTGGACAAGATCCACCCGATGCCCTTCCCGGGCCTCAACATCGACAACGTCCCCTTCTTCGCGGCCATCGCCGCCAGCGCCCAGGGCCAGACCCTCATCCACGACTGGGTCTACGACAACCGCGCCATCTACCTCACGGACCTCAACCGCCTCGGCGCCCAGGTCAAACTCCTCGACCCGCACCGGGTCCTGGTCGACGGCCCGACGCGCTGGCGCTCCTCGGAAATGATGTGCCCCCCGGCCCTCCGCCCCGCCGTCGTCGTCCTCCTCGCCATGATGGCCGCCGAGGGCACCTCCGTCCTCCGCAACGTCTACGTCATCAACCGCGGCTACGAGGACCTGGCCGAACGCCTCAACTCGCTGGGGGCGCAGATTGAGATCTTCCGGGACATCTGACACGCGAGTGCCGCCGCGCTCTTTCTGACCTGCGAGGAAGTGGGTCAGAAGGAGATGCGGCGGCGCTCCTGGGGCTCCTGGGGCGGTGCGACCGAACCGGACTCCGGGGGCCTCGGCCGGGCCCGACCTGTCCGGCCCGCGCCGCACGAAGACCGCATCGGTGGCGGCGCTGCCCCGCGCACCCGCCGGAGTCGTGCCCCCACCTCTCGGGGCCCGCCGGCGGGACGGCGTTATCGCGCCGGTTCGGCTTCTTGCCGCGAAGCGAGGGCCTCGACCAACCAGCAGTGTGTGATCCCCAGGTTGGGACGCTGCGCGGCCGTGATCGTGGCGACGTGTTGCCAGTAGCGGCGGAAGAGGGGAATGGTGCTGTGCAGCTGCGCGCCTATGAAGGCGCGGAATCCGGGTGTGTCGTCCTCGCCGCGGGAGCGGGCGCAGGCCCGGGAGAAGTGGTCCAGGGCCTCTCCGGGCTGGGGTGGCAGGCCGTCGGCGACGGTGCCGGCGGCGAGCTCGGAGGTGTCGAGGAGTTCCGAGTACAGCGACGCCTTGTCGCGCACGTGGGGGCAGGCCCAGTAGACGGGGAAGTCCGGGTGCCTGGTGAGTGTGTGCAGTTCGGCGTAGGCCAGGACCACTTCCGCGGTGGGGTTCGGCGGAGGTTCCGGAACGGCCTGTGCGGTGATGGCATCGGCGAGGCGCGCCGTCACGGATGCGGGAATCGTCCGCCCCCATGCCTCTGCGAGCCGGTCCTGGGCTTCGGGCAGACGCTGGACCCGGGACAACACTTCCAGGCGGCGGAGCCGCTCCTGTGCGGAGCAGTTGTCCAGTGCCTCCAGGGTGGCCTGGCGCCAGTGGAGTTCGGTTAATCGGCTCCGCACCAGACCCATCTCGTCGGCGATGAGGTCGCCGAGGCTGCGTTCGCCGGAGGCCAGCTGGGCGAGGGTGGAGATCGGGGTGTCCAGCGCGCGCAGCCGCTGGACGAGGTGCAGTTGTTCCAACGCCTCCGGCCGGTATCGGCGGTGACCCCCGGCGCTTCGCTCAGCGACGGGCAGCAGGCCCACGTCGGAGTAATACCGGACCGTCTTCACCGGCAGCCCGGTGCGGGCCGCCAACTGCCCAATGGTCCATGTGACCTCTCTCACAGCTACTTGAACCTCCAGCGCACGGGAGCTCTTAGCGTACGAAGTGCCGGTCGAGCACGAGACACAAGAAACCGGCCAACACCGCACTCCTCTCACGGAGTTCACGTGGGAGCCGACCCGAGGGGAACACCTCATGCGTATCCGTCACATCGTCGCCGCGGGTGCCGCCGCGACCGCACTCTCGCTCGGTGCCGTGCTGCCGGCCTTCGCCGACGATCACGCTCCGGTCGCCCAGCAGGCCGCCGCCAAGCGGAAGGTCAAGGTCTACCAGGACGCCGAGTACAGGAACCGGAACACGACCTTCACCGAGAACATGCGGAACCTGAAGAAGGACGGCTGGAACGACACCATCAGCTCCGCCAGGAACCTCGGCACGTGCACGGTCACGTTCTACCAGCACAAGAACTACGAGGGCGCCCGCTTCTCCCTGGCCAAGGGCGAGCGGGAGCCCCACTTCGGCGACCACCCCCACATGAGCGACGCGACGAGCTCCGTCAAGTTCCGCTGCTGACAGCGGGCTGCATCGGCAAGGCACCGCTGACGGGCGGGGTGCGGCGAACGGGGGGCGCCGCACCCCGCCGCCCTGCCCCCCACGCGCCCCGCGCTCTGCACGACGAGAGGCCACCATGCCGCCCTTCCCCGCCCGCACCACCACCGCGCTCGCTCTTCTGCTCCTGGCCACCACCGCCTGCACAGCCGCCGAGCACGAACCCCCGCGCGCCCCGCACTCCCTGCCGGTGTCCCGGCAGGCCGGACTGCTCCGACTCCCCCTGGACGCCTATGCGTCGACGGTGGCCGAGACCCACCTCGTGGAAGACGCCCAGGACATCCTCATGCGCCGGTGCATGAAGGACCGGGGCATGGAGTGGAAGACCCTGCCCCTGGTGGACGCCCAGGACACCGAGCCGCCGAACCTCCGACGGTACGGAGCCGACGAGGTGGAGGCCCTCCGCTACGCATATCACCCGCGCCCCGAACCGCCGTCGGTGGTCCGGCGCAGCCGTGCCTGGGACGAGCGCGAGGCGCTCCCGGCCGACGTGCGGCGCGCGGCCTACGGCCCCTCCGGCAAGGGCGGCTGCCTCGCGGCCACCGACCGCCAACTCGTCGGCGACACCGCTCCACCCGACCACCACGCCTTCAACCAGCTGACCGGAACCGCCCTGGAAACCTCCCGGCGCACCCCCGAAGTACGCGACGCCCTGCGCCGATGGCACACCTGCATGGCCGAGGCGGGCTACGACTACCCGGACCCCTACGCCGCCGCCGGCAGCGAGCGCTGGGAGACGACCGGGCCCACACCGGCCGAACGCGCCACCGCCCGCGCCGACGTGGCCTGCCAGAAGTCCGCGAAGCTGGTGACGGTGTGGGCAGCGGCCGAGACCCGGGTCCAGCAGCGTCTGATCCGGCAGAACGCCGGCCGCCTGCACGAGGCGAAGGCCCGCAAGGACCGCTGGCTGGCAGCCGCCCGCCGCGTCCTGAAGCGTGCGGGCGGCTGAGGCAGGGCCACCTCGTGTCCTCCCAGGAGGCCGCCGGCACGTCCAAGCCCCGCAAGGCGAAGGTCCAGCTCTACGAACAGCCCAAGTGCAAGGGCAGGTACGCGGTCTTCACCCACAGCGTGGCAGATCTGAGGGCGAACGGCTGGGAGCACAGCGGTTCCGCCAGGAACCCCGGCAAGCGCATCACCTGCTACGAGCGCATCAACTACGGGGGCGCCCGCTTCTCCCTGGCACCGGGCGAGTCGGAGAGCGCCGTGGTCTGCCGGGTCACCGAGAGCGCCGGACCCCCGCGACCCACCGGCCGGCCGCTGTCGCACCTGCGGAAGCCCGCACCGGCGCTCGCGGCCCGGTCATCAAGGGTTCCGGTCTCGCCGGCGTGATTCCCTCGGGGTCCCAGCGGTTCCCCGTTGGTGCTGGGGCGTTTCGGCGGCCGGGGTGCGGCGGCGCGTGGGAGCGGCGTCCGGTCGCCCAACCGTAGGCAAGTGCCGCCGCCCGGCCCCCAGATGGAGCCGTCAGAGCGTCCCCTCCGGCGTGAGTACCACGAATTCGGCGCCGAACGGGTCCGTGCAGACGGCGAGGCGGCCGACGCCCTCGGCGGTCTCCGGGCCCATGGAGAGGGTGCCGCCGTTGCCGGTCACCATGCCGACGGTGGCATCGCAGTCCCGGGAGGCGAACACCGGGTGCCAGTACGGCCTTCCGCCGGGTCCGAGCAGGTCGGCCGGGACTTCCATGAGGCCGCCGTGCATCCGTTCCTCGCCGCAGTCGGCAGGGGTGAGCAGGGTGTAGATGCCGCCCCCGCCGGGGAGCGGCGTGTCCTGGGTGCTCCAGCCGAAGACCGTCTGGTAGAAGGTCCGGGCGGCAGCCGCGTCGGTGGTGTACAGCTCGGTCCAGCACAGGTTTCCCGGGCCGTCCGCGGCTTCGACGCCCGGGTAGCGCATCGGCTGCCAGACGGCGAACTCCGCGCCCTGCGGGTCCGTGAGCCGGGCGAACCGGCCGTCGTCCGCACCGACCAGGGTGGGGGCGGAGCGGACCGCGCCGCCGGCCTGCTCCACCGCCGCGGCGGTCGCGTCCGCGTCGGGGGTGTGGAAGTAGAGCGTCCAGGCCGGGCGGGCGCCGTCCCCGGGGAGCGGACCGACGGCGCCGACGGCCTTGCCGTCGAGCCGGAAGAGCGTGTATCCACCCGCGCCCTGGTCACCGTACGGTTCGGCCCGCCAGCCGAACACGGCCCGGCAGAAGGCCGCCGCGACCTCGACATCGGGGGAACCGAGGTCGAGCCAGCACGGGGAGCCGGGGACGAAGTCAGTAGTGATCATGACGACTCCCTTCGCGGGTCCTCTCGCCTCAGCGTGCCATCCGGCACCGGCCACCGCCCGTCGGCCGGGATGTCGCGGCTGCCCCTCGGCTTGCCGAACCGACGCGGACCCGGCTGGTCAGGACCAGCGGCGCACGGCGGACGGCAGACGGCAGACAGCAGACAGCAGACAGCAGACAGCAGACAGCAGACAGCAGACAGCAGACAGCAGACAGCAGACAGCGCGGCGTACCGGGTACGGGGCACGCATCGCCAATCGGTCGCCCGTATGGATATGGGTGTGCGTGCGCAGCACGCCGTACACGGGGATGGCCGCCGCCGGCGCCAGAACCACCCCCGCCACCAGGACCGCGTCCACCCAGGACCGCCCCCGCTCAGGACCTCCCCCGGTACAGCTCCTTGGCGATGATCGAGCGCTGTACCTCCGTGGCGCCTTCGTAGATGCGGGGCGCGCGGACCTCGCGGTAGAGGTGTTCCAGCAGGTGGCCTCGCTGGAGTGCGCGGGCGCCGTGGATCTGGACGGCGGCGTCGACGACGTACTGGGCGGTCTCGGTCGCGAGCAGCTTGGCCATCGCCGAGCGGCGGGCGATGTCGGGGGCCCCGGTGTCGTACGCGGAGGCGGCCGCGTACACCAGGAGGCGGGCCGCTTCGACGCGGGTGGCCATCTCGGCGAGCTGGTGGCCGACGGACTGCAGGTCCTTGAGGGGGCCGCCGAACGCGGTGCGCGCGCCGGCGTGCGTCAGCGCCGCGTCCAGTGCGGCCTGGGCCATGCCGACCGCGAAGGCGCCGACGCTCGGCCGGAAGAGGTTCAGGGTGGCCATCGCGACGGCAAAGCCGCCGTCCACCTCACCCAGGACATCCGCCCTGGTCACGGGCGTGCCGTCGAACTCCAGCGTCCCGATGGGGTGCGGGCTGAGCATGTCCAGGTGGGCGCCGGTCAGGCCCGGCCGGTCGGCGGGCACGAGGAAGGCGGTCACGCCGCGCGCGCCCGCCCCGCCGTTGGTACGGGCGAAGACGGTGGCGAAGTCCGCCTCGGGGGCGTTGGAGATCCAGCATTTCTCGCCGGTGAGCCGCCAGCCGTCCGGGCCGTCCGGTTCGGCGGCCAGGGACAGCGCGGCGGCGTCCGAGCCCGCGCCCGGCTCGCTGAGCGCGAAGGACGCGACCGCGCGCCCCGCGGCCACCTCCGGCAGCCAGCGGGCGCGCTGGGCCTCGGTCCCGGACTGCACGATCGGATAGCTCCCCAGGCCCTGGAGGGCCAGTGCGGTCTCCGCCTCCGTGCACTCCTGGGCGAGGGATTCCCGCAACAGGCACAGGTCCAGGGCGCGCAGGGCGCCGCCGTCGGGGAACAGGCGGCGCAGCAGGCCGAGTTCGCCGAGGGCGGCGACCAGCGGGCGGTTGACCCGGCCCTCCGCCCCCTTCTCGGCCAGCGGGCTCAGCCGTTCGGCCGTCAGCGCGCGCAGTTCGGCGCACCATTCCTGCTCGTCCGGCCCCAGTACGCATACGGTCACGAAGCGGCTCCCCTGGTAACGGTGCTCTATCGCGGTCTGTTGACTGCCGTCACGAACACGTTACGCTGACGGCGGATCCGAACGGCAGTACCCGGCCCGTCGCACGAGCAGCCCCGCGCGCCCTCCCGACCGGTCACCGCACCGCCCGCCCCGCCCCCGGCCGCTCGTCGGCCACGCCCACGCGAGCCCGCCATGATCCGTACATCACGCCCTAGGGGGCATACGCCATGGAGCTACGGCCCTCGGCCCACGCCGACACCTTCGCGCGCGACCGCCTGCCGCCCCACGACCAGTGGCCGCACCTCACCGACCTGGGCTATCCCGACCGGCTGAACTGCGGCGCCGAGCTGCTGGACGGCACCATCGCGCGGTTCGGCGCCGACCGGCCCGCGGTCCGTGACGCGAGCGGCCCGGTCTGGACGTACGGGGAACTGCGGGCGCAGGTCGACGCGATCGCCCATGCGCTGACCGGCCCGCTGGGGGTGGTGCCGGGCAACCGCGTCCTGCTGCGCGGGCCCACCACGCCCTGGCTGGCGGCCTGCTGGCTCGCCGTGATGAAGGCAGGGGCGGTCGCGGTGACCGTGCTGGCCGCGCAGCGCCCGGAGGAGCTCGCCACGATCGCGGGGATCGCGCAGGTGCGCCATGCGCTGTGCGACGTCCGCTCGGTCGACGACCTCGTCAAGGCCGAGATCCCGGGGCTGCGGATCACCACGTTCGGCGGGGACGGGCCGGGCGATCTGCGGCAGCTGGCCCCGCCCGGCGGCGCGCCGTACCCGGCCGTGGAGACCTCCGCCGACGATGTCGCGCTGATCGCCTTCACCTCCGGCACCACCGGCCGCCCCAAGGGCTGTATGCACTTCCACCGTGATGTGCTGGCCATCGCGGACACCTTCTCGGCGCAGGTGCTGCGCCCGGAGCCGGACGACGTGTTCGCGGGCAGCCCGCCGCTCGGATTCACCTTCGGTCTCGGCGGGCTGGTGATCTTCCCGCTGCGGGCCGGCGCCTCGACCTACCTCGCCGACTGGGGCGGCCCGGAGCAGTTGCTCGGCGACATCGCGGCGCACCGCATCTCGGTGCTGTTCACCGCGCCGACCGCCTACCGCGCGATGCTGCCCAAGCTCCCCGGGCACGACGTCTCCTCGCTGCGCCGGTGCGTGTCGGCCGGTGAGAACCTGCCCGCCGCGACCTGGCAGTCCTGGCACGAGGCGACCGGCCTGCGGATCATCAACGGCATCGGCGCCACGGAACTGCTGCACATCTTCATCTCCGCCGCCGACGGCGCGGTCCGCCCCGGTACGACGGGGCTGCCGGTGCCCGGATTCGAGGCGCGGGTGGTGGGCGCGGACGGCGCCCCGCTGCCGGACGGCGAACCGGGGCTGCTGGCCGTCCGCGGACCGACCGGCTGCCGCTATCTCGCCGACCCCCGGCAGACGGAGTACGTACGCGACGGGTGGAACCTCACCGGCGACGCCTATGTCCGCGAACCGGACGGCTACTTCCGCTATGTGGCCCGCGCGGACGACATGATCATCTCGGCCGGCTACAACATCGCGGGCCCCGAGGTGGAGGACGCGCTGCTGCGGCATCCCGACGTGTCCGAGGCGGCGGTGGTCGGACGGGCCGACGAGGACCGCGGGCAGGTGGTGGTCGCCCATGTCGTGCTGCGGCCCGGCGTTTCCCCGGGAGAGGACACCGTCGCCGCGCTCCGCGCCTTCACCAAGACCCGGATCGCGCCCTACAAATGCCCGCGTGAGATCGTCTTCCACACCTCTCTGCCGCGCACCCCGACCGGGAAGCTGCAGCGCTTCCGCCTGCGGGGACCCCATCTAGAGTGACCCGGTGAACGACCAGCAAACGCAGCGCACCCCACGGTCCCTGATCGTCACGTTCTACGGCGCCTACGGACGCGACGGGACCGGCTCGGCGGGCGGTACCGCCGAGCCGGTGCCGGTCGCCGCCCTGATCCGGCTGCTCGGTGCGCTCGGGGTGGACCCGCCGTCGGTGCGCTCCGCGGTCTCCCGGCTCAAGCGGCGCGGGCTGCTGGTCGCCGGGCGCACGGCCACGGGGGCGGCCGCGTACGGCCTGTCCGACGCGGCCCGCCAGCTCCTGGAGGACGGCGACCGGCGGATCTTCGGCCGCCCGGCCGCGCGGCTGTCCGACGGCTGGGTACTGGCCGTCTTCTCCGTCCCCGAGGAGGAGCGGCACAAGCGGCACCTGCTGCGCTCCCGGCTGGCGCGGCTCGGCTTCGGCACCGCGGCGCCGGGTGTGTGGATCGCCCCCGCACAGCTCTACGAGGAGACCCGGCACACCCTGGAGCGGCTGCAACTCGCCCCGTACGTCGACCTGTTCACCGGCGACCACGCCGGGTTCGCCCCCACGGCCGACGCGGTGGCGCGCTGGTGGGACCTGGACGCCCTCGCCGCGCGGCACCGCGCCTTCCTCGACGAGCAGGAGCCCGTCCTCGCACGGTGGTCGCGGCGCCGCTCGGTGCCCCCCGAAGCGGCCTACCGCGACTATCTCCTGGCGCTGGACGCCTGGCGCCAGCTGCCCTACGCGGATCCCGGACTGCCCTCTCCCCTCCTGCCGGAGGACTGGCCGGGAGGCCGCGCGGCCGAGGTGTTCGGCCGGCTGCACACCGCGCTGCACACCGCCGGGGCCCGTTACGCGCACGAGGTGACGAGCGGGGCCTAGGCCGCGCCCGCCTCAGCGGCGGCGCTGCTGGGCCCCCACCGCGGCGACGCCGGACCGCGGCCTGGCAGCGGCGATCACGGAGACCACGTCCTTGAACGAGCTGCACATCCGGGTGCCGGCAACCGCGGCGAGCTCGCCGAACGTGCCGACGCCGTAGGTCACCGCGACCGGCTCCATGCGCGCGGTGACCGCCATCCTCATGTCCCCCACCGTGTCCCCCACATACGCGCTCTGCCAGGCCGCGACGCCGAGCCTGCCCGCCGCCCGCAGCACCATCTCCGGGTGCGGCTTGCCCCGCCGGACCATGTCCTGGCCGATGACCGGACCGACCAGGTCGCGGATGCCCATGACGTCGAGCAGCGCCTCGGCGCTGCGGGTGGTCTTGGACGTGGCGACGGCCAGCTCCACGCCGTGGGCGCGCAGCGCGGACAGACCCGCGGTCACGCCGGGGAAGAGCAGCTGCGGTCCCTGGCACAGGACTTCGTAGGCGAACAGTTCACGGTAGCGGGAGATGGCCGCCTGCACCCGGCCGTCGTCCTCGGGCCTGCCCAGCAGCCGGCCGAAGGCCGGGCCGGGCGGCTTGCCGATGGCGGCCGCCGCCTGCCGGGCGGTCACCGAACACCCCTGCTCCGAGGCCACCTTGACCAGCAGTTTGCTGATCGGGGGGAGCGTGTTGGCGAGGGTGCCGTCCAGATCGAAGACGGCGGCCCTGATCGTCTCGCCGCCGGCACCCCGCACACCTCTCACGGGACGTTCGACTTCCGTTGCTACGCGCATGGGTGGAGACCTTTCCGGATTCCGATGGGGGTGCAGGGGCTCGGGTGACGTTGCCGGCTCGGCTGGTTGCGCGGCCTGCGGTCGAGGGCTGGTGAGGGCAGAGGCGGTCTCGCCATGGCGCACGGCCGTCCCGGGCGGTACGCGACCGTCAAGGCGGCTGCAACGGAAGGGACCTTCCCGTTTACCGCCTTCCGAGATTTAAAAACCGTCTGCGCTGTTTGTCAATGGACCTTTGTCGCTTCTGACGGGTCGACAACACCCTTGCGGCGGGCGAAACTGGGGGAGAGCGCTCCAAAAGTCCCCGGGGCCCTTCCGGCGGCCGATCGCCGTCTTCGCGTCAGGGCGTACCAGTTCCGGCCAATCCCTTCAAGCATACAGAACCGCATGGTTGGTTTTCTATGTAGACTGCAGTGAGCTCGCAGCCGTACTAGAGACGGGACGGACACCGTGCCCACCCAGCATCGCGCCATCCAGAGCCGCCAGGCACTCATCCGCTCGGCCGCAGAGACCTTCCTGGAGAAGGGGGTACCCGCAGCGGGCATGGTCGAGATCAGCCGACGGGCCCGGCTGAGCAAGGGGGCTCTCTACTTCCACTTCACGTCCAAGGACGACCTCACGCTCGCGGTACGCGACGCCGCGCTCGCGACCCTCAAGGAGATCGAGGACGCCTTCACCCGGTCCCCGGAGCCACTGGCGAGCGCCGTCAGGAACTTCACCGTGGAGCTGTTCGACCGGGTCGAGTCGGACGCCGTGCTGCGCGCCGGACTGCGGCTGCGCCCGGAGACCGCGCCGGGGCTCGGCATCTACGCCCTGGAGCAGCGCTGGTACGCCCTCTTCCTCGACAAGGCGGTCACCTGCGGGACGGGCGGACCGGCCGGGCCGCACGCCTCGGACACCGAACCGCGGCGCACGGCCCAGCTGTTGACCTCGCTCGTGGTGGGCCTGCTCCATCTGGGCAGCGAGGACCGGACGTGGTGGGACAGGGAGGCCGTCGTCGGACTCTGGGAGCTGCTGCCGGCCGCGGCGGGACAGGTCTGTGCCCTCGGCGTCCCGGCGCCTGCGCAGCTCCCGGCGGCGGGCTGACCGGACCGGCCCGCACGGCCTCCCCGACGCCTCCTAGGGGCGCGGCCTCACAACTCGACCAGTACGGCCCCGATATGACGCCCCTGCGTGAGTTCGCACAGCGCCCGCGGCGCCTGCTCGATGCCCTTCAGCAGGGCGTGCGGGAAGACCAGGGAGCCCTCCCGCAGGCCCTGCCCGAACTCCTTGGTCCACTCCTGCGGCAGATCCGGGTGCGCATGGAGGCCGAAGCCGCGCAGGACCACCCGGCGCGTGATGACCAGCGCCGTGTCCAGCTCCACCGGGGCGCCGCTGACGCCGCCGCTCCCGCCGAGCTGGCTGGAGAGCGCGCCGACCAGCGCGAACCGCGCATCGGGCCGGGCCAGTGCGAGCGCCGCCGTGAGCTGCTCGCCGCCCACGGTGTCCAGCAGCACGTCGACGCCGCCCGGCGCCGCCCGGCGCAGCTGGCGTTCGATCGGCCCGGCGCCGCGCACGATCGTGTCGTCGTACCCCAACTCGGCGCGCAGCCGGGCCGCCTTGCGCTCCGAGCCGGTGCTGCCGACGACCCGGCCGGCGCCCAGCCGCCGCGCCAGCAGGCCGGCCAGGCTGCCCACCCCGCCGGCCGCTCCGGTGACGAAAACGGTGTCCCCCGGTCGGATCTCGGCGGCCAGGCGCAGCGCCCCCCAGGCCGTCGCCCCCTGCGACAGGTGTGCGGCGGGGCTCGGCAGCTCCGCCGGGTCCAGCCGTCGTATGCGCGCCTCCTCGACGGCCGCGAACTCGCGCCAGCCGTAGGGGTGATGGACCAGTTCGCCGGGTGTGAAGCCACCGTCCGGAGCCGCCACCACCTCGCCGACCGCGGAGCCCCACAGCGCCTCGCCCGGCGCAAATGAGGCCATTGGCAGGCGCATTCCGGCCATCTGCGTCCGCATCGCCGCGGTCACCGCCATCACACGGGTACGCACCAGCACCTGTCCCGGACCCGGTTCCGGCACCGGTACCTCGGCGATGGTGAAATGACCTTCCGTCAGTTCACCATCGCCCCGGTGGGCGAGCCGGACTTCACGGTGGAGGGCGGGTATGGCGGGGACGACGGTGGGGGGCATCGGACTGCTCCTCGCGCTCGTAGTGCTCGCCGGCGCCGTACCGTTTCACGGCGCCGGATCGTGCCGATCGGGCTCTCCGCCGGGGTCCGCAGAATTCAATACCGCATGGTTGGCTTCTTTATGATGCGGAAATAGACTGCGCGGCCACGTGCGGCGGGTCGCACTCAGGCACAACAACTCCAAGAGAGCATACGGAGGATGATCGGTGGTCAAGCAGGAACGCGCAGTGCGCACCCGACGCGCCGTCCTCGAAGCAGCGGCTCATGTCATCGGCACCCGCGGGTACCAGGCCGCCACGATGGCCGAGATCATCCAGCGCGCGGGGGTCACCAAGGGAGCCGTGTACTTCCACTTCACGTCCAAGGACGCGCTGGCTCGCGCGGTGATAACGGAGCAGACGGATCCGTTCCTTCCCCAAGTCAGCGAGTCCCGGCTGCAGGACGCCATCGACTTCACCCACCAGGTGGCGCTGGCTCTGCGCAGCGACCCGTTGCTGCAGGCCGGCACCCGGATCGCGGTCGAGACGACGTTCAGTGAGGACCCGCTCGTGCCGTACCAGGCCTGGACCGACATCATCACCACGATGTTCACCGAGGCCCGGGACAACGGCGAGCTGCTGGCCGGCGTGGCACCGGAGCGGGCTGCCGAGTTCTTCGTCGCCGCCTACATGGGAGTGCAGTTGTTCTCGCGGGCCGCGACCAACCGTGCCGACCTCCCGGAGCGCGTCACGACCCTGTGGAAGCACACGCTTCCGGGGCTCGCGGCGCCCGGCGCGCTGGGCCATCTGGACCCGCAGGGCCGCGCCGTGAAGATGTCGGTCTGACCCCTTCCCCGGCAGGGCCCTGGCCCGCCCAGGAGCGCAAAACAAACCACATGGACCGTATTTTTATGGGTCCATCAGCAAGGCTCGCCCCGCACTCAAGGCTCGACCCGCAAGGGCACCGGGAGCCGCACCACGGAAAGGAAGAACCTATGACCGGCGCCACGCTCACGCCGTACTCGCGCGCTGAGCGCCACGACCTCGGAGGCGGGTTCGCCGACACGCACCGACCGTCCGAGCTCACCACGACCGTGCCGCGCGAGTACGTCCACCGCGTCGCGCTGTCCGAGGTCTTCCTGACCAACTGGCGTCGTGGCGACGACGGCTGGGTGGTCAGCGCCCAGTGGCCGCGCGCCCACAGCTTCTACGGTCCCCTCCACGGGCTGCACGACCCGATACTGGTGATAGAGACCATCCGGCAGGCCGGGATATTACTCAGCCATGTCGCGCACGGTGTGCCGCTCGACCACCCGATCATCTGGCAGCGGGTCCGCTACGACCTCGCGCCGCAGGCGCTGCGCGCCGCGGACCGGCCGGCCGAGGTCGTCCTGCACGTCACCGACCACGACACGGTCCGCCGCGGGACCCGGCTGGTCAGCATCCGGCAGGAGTTCCGGATCCTGTGCGACGGCGCCGACCTGGCGTCCGCGACGCTCGTCTACTCCTGTCACAGCCCGGGCGTCTACCGCAGGCTGCGCGGCGACTACGGCGATGTGGTCCTCGCCAACTCCCGGAAGGTGCCGCTGCCCGAGGCCGTCGCCCCGCAGTTGGTCGCCCGCGAGCGCGACCGCGATGTGGTGCTCTCCCCCACCGACCGCGCCGACCGCTGGCAGCTGCGGGTGGACACCTCGCACCCGGTGCTCTTCGACCACCCCGTGGATCACACCCCCGGCATGCTGATGGTCGAGGCCGCCCGGCAGGCCGCCCAGGCGACGACGCCCGGTTTCACCGTGCCGGCGTCGATGGACTGCTCCTTCGAGCGCTACGCCGAATTCGACGCGCCGTCCTGGGTGCAGGCGCGGACCTCGGGCCGTACCGACGGCGACCGCCGACAGGTCGAGGTCACCGTCGAGCAGCACGGCAATCCGGTGGTCACGGCGCAGATCGCCTGCGTTCCGACCTCCTGACCGGCCCCGTCACCGGCCACCTCGCCCCTCCCCCGCCCGTCGGCTCCCCGACCGGCCGGCCGCCGCACCGGACCCGCACCACGGACGCCCGGACCGCCGCCTCATGCACGGTTCCGCCCCCGGCGGAGCGCTTGGCCGTCCCGCCCCGCCTGCCGGACGGCCCCCGCAACGGCCCCGCCTCACGCTGCCCGTGCCTCCCCGTCACCGCAGCGTGAGGCGGGGCTTCGGCGCATCGGTGCGTCCGGTCGGCGGAGTGCGGCTACCCGCCTGGTAGGGCAGCGGCCAGGGAGCGCCGGGGCCCGCGTACCCCTGTTCCGCGGCGGCGTGCAGCGTCCAGTGCGGGTCGTACAGGTGCGGTCTGGCCAGTGCGCACAGGTCCGCGCGCCCCGCCAGCACCAGGGAGTTGACGTCGTCCCAGGAGGAGATGGCGCCGACCGCGATGACCGGCACGCCGAGGGTGTTGCGGATGCGGTCGGCGAACGGGGTCTGGTACGAGCGGCCGTAGTCGGGGCGTTCGTCGGGGACGACCTGCCCGGTGGACACATCGATGGCATCGGCGCCGTGCTCGGCGAAGGCCCGCGCGATGGCGACCGCGTCGTCCGCGGTGGTACCGCCCTCCGCCCAGTCGGTCGCGGAGATCCGGACCGTCATCGGGCGCCCGGCCGGCCACACGGCGCGGACCGCGTCGAAGACCTCCAGCGGGAACCGCAGCCGGGCGGTGAGATCGCCGCCGTAGGCGTCGGTGCGGTGGTTGGTGAGCGGCGAGAGGAAGCCGGAGAGCAGGTAGCCGTGGGCGCAGTGGAGTTCGAGGAGGTCGAAGCCCGCGCGGGCGGCGGACTCGGCGGAGCGGACGAACTGCTCGCGTACGGTGTCCAGTTCGGCCCGGGTCAGCGCATGCGGGACCTGGTTGACGCCGGCGCGGTAGGGGAGTGCGGAGGGGGCCACGACCGGCCAGTTGCCGTCCTGGAGCGGCTGGTCGATGCCGTCCCACATCAGCCGGGTCGAGCCCTTGCGGCCGGAGTGGCCGAGCTGGACGCCGATGGCGGTGCCGGGGGCGGAGGTGTGGACGAAGTCGGTGACCCGGCGCCAGGCCGTCTCGTGCTCCGGCGCGTAGAGCCCCGTACAGCCCGGGGTGATCCGGCCCTCGGGGCTGACGCACACCATCTCCGTCATCACCAGCCCGGCGCCGCCCAGCGCGCGGGCGCCGAGGTGGACGAGGTGGAAGTCGCCCGGTGTGCCGTCGCCGTCCGCGGCGGAGTACATGTCCATCGGGGAGACCACGACCCGGTTGCGCAGCGTCAGCTCCCCCAGCCGGAACGGCGTGAACATGGGGGGCGTGGCCGCCGGGGTGCCCGCCTCGTGCTCGACGGCGGCGACGAATCCGGCATCGCGCAGCCGCAGGTTGTCGTGGGTGACGCGGCGGCTGCGGGTGAGGAGGTTGAAGGCGAACTGGTGGGGCGGCTGGTCCAGGTAGGTGCCCAGCTCCTCGAACCAGGCGAGGCTGGCGCGGGCGGCGCGCTGGGTGGAGGCGACGACCGGACGGCGCTCCTCCTCGTACGCGGCCAGGGCTTGGGCGGTGTCGGGCTGCTCTTCGAGGCAGGCCGCCAGCGCGAGCGCGTCCTCGACGGCGAGCTTGGTGCCGGAGCCGATGGAGAAGTGCGCGGTGTGCGCGGCGTCGCCGAGCAGCACCGTGTTGCCGTGCGACCAGCGGTCGTTGACGACCGTGCGGAAGGCGATCCAGCTGGAGTTGTTGGAGCGCAGCGACCGTCCGCGCAGCGCGTCGGTGAAGACCTTGGCGCACCACTCCGCCGACTCGCGCTCGTCGCAGCGGTCGAGTCCGGCCGCCCGCCAGACCTCCTCGCGCATCTCGACGATGACCGTGCTGGCCCCGAGCGCGCCGTCGTCCGTGCCCGAGGAGGGCGCCGCGGTGGCGGGCGCCCCGGTGGAGCGCGCCCCGGGGTGCGGGGCGGGCGACGGGCCGGCGAAGGGGTAGGCGTGGAGCTGTACGACCCCGTGCTCGGTCTCGGCGATCTCGAAGCGGAAGGCGTCGAAGGCGAAGTCCGCGGCGAGCCAGATGTAGCGGCAGCGGTGGGTGGTCAGCCGCGGGCGGAAGGCGTCGGCATGGGCGGCGCGGGTCGCGCTGTGCACCCCGTCGGCGGCGATCACCAGGTCGTACCCGCGCGCCAGTTCGGCGGCAGGCGGGGCCTCGGTACGAAAGCGCAGGTCGACGCCGAGCTCGCGGCAGCGCCGGTGGAGCACGGCCAGCAGCCGGCGCCGCCCCAGCGCCGCGAAGCCGTGGCCGCCGGAGGTCAGGGTGCGGCCGCGGTGCACGATGTCGATGTCGTCCCAGCGGACGAACTCCGCCTGGAGGGCGCGGTAGACCTCCGGGTCGGCGTGCTCGATACCGCCGAGGGTCTCGTCGGAGAGCACCACACCGAAGCCGAAGGTGTCGTCGGGCGCATTGCGCTCCCAGACGGTGATCTCGCGGGTGGGGTCGAGGCGCTTGAGGAGGACCGCGGCGTACAGCCCGCCCGGTCCCCCGCCGATGACGGCGACCCGCATGGTTATTTCCCCTGCCACTTGGGCGTCCGCTTCTCGGTGAAAGCGGCGTGGAACTCGGCGTAGTCGGCGCTGTTCATCAGCAGCGCCTGGGTGGCGGCGTCCATCTCGACGGCGGCGGCCAGCGGCATGTCGAGCTCCGCGGTGAGCAGCGCCTTGGTCTGGGCGTGCGCCAGCGCGGGCCCCTCGGCGAGCCGTCGGGCGAGCGCCGCGGCCGCCTCGTCGGCCCGGCCCTCGTCGGCCAGCTCGCTGATCAGACCGAGCCGTTCGGCCTCCGGCGCCCGTACGGCGTCGCCGAGCATCAGCAGCCGGGTGGCGTGGCCGAGGCCGATCACCCGCGGCAGCAGGTAGGCCGCGCCCATGTCACCGCCGGAGAGGCCGACCTTGGTGAACAGGAAGGCGAAGCGGGCCGACGGGTCGGCGACGCGGAAGTCCGCGGCCAGCGCGAGCACCGCGCCCGCTCCGGCGGCGACCCCGTGCACCGCTGCGATCACCGGGAACGGGCACTCCCGCACCGCCCTGACGACCTGCCCGGTCATCCGGTTGAAGTCCAGGAGCTGCCCGGTGTCCATGTCCAGGGTGGCGCCGATGATCTCCTCGACATCCCCGCCGGAGCAGAAGCCGCGCCCCTCCCCCGCGAGCACCAGGGCCCGCACCGAGCGCTCCCGGGAGAGTTCCGCGAGCAGGTCACGGAGGTCGGCGTAGGCCTCGAAGGTGAGCGCATTGAGTTTGTCCGGGCGCGCCAGCGTGACGGTGACGATCCCGTCCTTCCTGGTCACGCGGAGGTGTTGCCAGGCGTCTGTGCTGCGGGCTGATCCTGCGAACGGGCTCATCGGGCTGCCTGCCCCCTTTGGCCGACCGGCCGGGTGGATGGTGTTCCGGATGCCCTGCCGAAGTTATCACCGATTCATGACCGTCGTCACGAGGACGCGATAGCGGCGTGGTGGGGGGCGGGGGCCGGGAACACGGGCCGAGGGCGCGGGAGCCGGGAACGCGGATCGAGGGGGCGTGGGCCGAGCGGGCGGGGGCCGGGCGAGCGGGGGCCGGGAATGCGGACCGAGGGGCGCGGGCCGAGGTGGCGCGGCGCGAGGGCGCGGGCGCGGGCGCGGGCGCGGGCGGGTCGAAGGTCCCGGCCGTCGTATGACCTAGGTCTTGCCCATCCTGGCCGCACGCCCCTGATTCAACCGGTCCCGTGCTTCCTACCGTGTACGTATCCCGCCGCCTCAGGTATCCGACCTGGTCTTCTGTGAACGGAACGCACAGGCATGCTGGAACCGCCCGCCACCCCGACCTGGCGCATCACCCTCCCGCGCAGCCCCACCGCCGTCCCCATCGCCCGTGCGATGGTCAGAACCGCGATGCAGGACCTCCGGGCCACGGCCGACCGCACGACCGCCCAGCTGCTGACCGCCGAGCTGGTCACCAACGCCCTCCGGCACACCCGCGACGCCGACCCCATCGAGCTGGTGGTGGAGCTGCACCCGGCCGGCTGCCGGATCGAGGTCCACGACGGCGACTCCTACCTCGTCCAGGGGCTCGGCAGCCCGCCTTCCACGCCGGCCCCCGGGACACCGGCACCGGCGGAGGCGCCGACCGGTCCCGGACCTGGTTCCGCGCCCTGCCGTACGGCGGAGGGGCGCGGCTCGGGGGCGGGGGACGGCCGCGGCTCCGAGGACGGCCCGGCGGAGGCTAAGGGCTCCGGGGACGACGCGGCGGAGGCTAAGGGCTCCGGGGACGACGCGGCGGAGGGACGCGGTTCGGAGGGCGGACCGGCAGGCGGTCGCTCCACCGGCGACGGCCGCCTCCCGACGCAGCGCAGGGAGTACGGCGGACGAGCCGGGCCCGGTAACGGAACGGACGACGGCGAGCAGGACAAGGAACACGACGGCAACGGGAGCGACGGGCTGGACGACGACGACCGCGACCAAGGCCCCACCCCAGCCCCCGCCCCGGACCCGCACCCCAGCCAAGGCCCCGACCAAGGCCCCGCCCCAGCCCCCGACCAAGATCCTCACCGAGCCCCCGACCGGAGCCACGACCACTGCCGTGGACTGCTGCTGGTGCGGTCCCTCAGTCGTGCCTCCGGCTGCCGGCCCACGCCGCGCGGCAAGGCGGTCTGGTTCACGCTTCCCGAGCGGCGGCGTTCGCCCGGCCGCTGAGGCCGACGGCCGGAGCCTACCGGGCGAGCGTCGCGACCAGCACGGCCTTGATCGTGTGCATCCGGTTCTCCGCCTCGTCGAAGACGACCGAGTGCGCGGACTCGAAGACCTCGTCGGTGACCTCCAGCGACGACAGCCCGTGCCGGGCGTGGATCTCCCGGCCGACCGCGGTGCCGAGGTCGTGGTACGCGGGCAGGCAGTGCAGGAACTTCACCTCCGGCTTGCCGGTCGCGCGCAGCACGTCCATCGTGACCGCGTACGGGGCGAGCAGCGCGATCCGCTCGTCCCACACCTCCTTGGGCTCCCCCATGGAGACCCAGACGTCGGTCGTCACGAAGTCCGCGCCGCGCACGCCCTCGACGAGGTCCTCGGTGAGGGTGATCCGGGCGCCGCTGGTCTCGGCGAGCGACGTCGCCTGCGCGACCACCGCCTCCTCGGGCCAGAGCCGCCGGGGCGCGACGATCCGTACGTCCATGCCGAGCAGGGCGCCGGTGACGAGGTAGGAGTTGCCCATGTTGTTGCGGGCGTCGCCGAGGTAGGCGAAGGCGGTCTCGGTCAGCGGGCGGCCCCCGCCGTGCTCGACCATGGTCAGCACGTCCGCGAGCATCTGGGTCGGGTGCCAGTCGTCGGTCAGCCCGTTGAAGACGGGTACTCCGGCGTGGGCCGCCAGCTCCTCCACGTCGGACTGCCGGCTCCCGCGGAACTCGATGCCGTCGAACATCCGGCCGAGGACCCGGGCGGTGTCCTTCACCGACTCCTTGTGCCCGATCTGCGAGCCGGACGGGTCCAGGTACGTGGTCGAGGCGCCCTGGTCCGCGGCCGCGACCTCGAAGGAGCAGCGGGTCCGGGTCGAGGTCTTCTCGAAGATCAGGGCGATGTTCCTGCCCCGGAGACGGGGGACCTCGGTGCCGGCGCGCTTGGCCGCTTTGAGCTCGGCCGCCAGGTCGATCAGTCGGCGGAATTCCTCGGCGCTGAAGTCCAGCTCCTTGAGGAAGTGGCGGCCCGTGAGGTCTATCGCCATGGGGTGGGCTCCTGGTTCGCGGCAGTCGGGACGGACTCAGACTCCGGAAGTGTATACGTACTCCCGTATCTCTATACGGAGCCACCGGTCCCGCACGGCCGGCGCCTCCCCTGGACGGAACCAGGCCGGCGTGCCCTGCACGAACCGGACCCGGCCCCCGTAGACGGAACCAGGCCCCGCTCCCCTGGACGGAACCGGGTCCCGTCCCGGGAAGGGTTACCCCGTCACGCCCCGGACGGATCCGGGGTCACGCTCAGGCTGCCCCGGGTACCGCGTCCCTCGCCACCGGGCAGCTCATACAGCGCGGCCCACCGCGTCCGCGCCCCAGCTCACTCCCCGGAATGGTGATCACCTCGATGCCGCGTTTGCGGAGGAAGGTGTTCGTGGTGACATTGCGCTCGTACGCCACCACCACCCCCGGCTCCACCGCCAGCACATTGCAGCCGTCGTCCCACTGCTCACGCTCGGCCGAGTGCACGTCCTGGGTCGCGGTCAGCACCCGGATGTCGGACAGGCCCAGCGCGGCCGCTATGGCGCGGTGCATATGCTCCGGCGGGTGGTCGGTGACCTTGAGGTCCTGGTCGCCCGAGCCCGGCTCGATGGTGTACGAGCGGAGCATCCCCAGCCCCTCGTACTGGGTGAAGGTATCCCCGTCGATCATGGTCATGACGGTGTCGAGGTGCATGAAGGCCCGGCGCTTGGGCATGTCGAGCGCCACGATCGTGCGTGCGGACCCCGCCGCGAACAGCCCCCGCGCCAGCAGCTCCACGGCCTGCGGCGTGGTCCGTTCGCTCATCCCGATCAGCACCGCACCGCTGCCCATCACCAGGACGTCGCCGCCCTCGATGGTCGAGGGGAAGTCCGCCTGCCCCTCGGACCAGACGTGGAAGTCCTGGTCGCGGAAGAGCGGGTGGTGGCGGTAGATCGCCTCGTAGTGCACGGTCTCGCGCTGCCGGGCGGGCCAGCGCATCGAGTTGATCGAGACGCCGTCGTAGACCCAGGCGGAGGTGTCACGGGTGAAGAGGTGGTTGGGCAGCGGGCCCAGCAGGAAGTCGTCGAGATCCATCACATGGAAGCGGACCGAGGTCGGTTCGGCATGCCGCTCCAGGAACTCACGCTTGGTCATGCCGCCGACCAGCGCTTCCACCAGCTCCGGCACCGGCAGCTCGTCGAAGGCCGACCGCAGGTGGTCGGTCGCCAGCGGACCGTATTCCTTCTCGTCGAAGACCCGGTCGAGGATCAGCTTCCGCGCTGCGGGGATCTGCAGGCTCTCGGCCAGCAGGTCCCCGAAGAGATGCACCTCCACCCCCCGGTCGCGGAGCACATCCGCGAACCCGTCGTGCTCGGCCCGCGCCCGGCGCACCCACAGCACGTCGTCGAAGAGCAACGCGTCCTTGTTCGAGGGCGTGAGCCGCTTCAGCTCCAGATCGGGGCGGTGCAGGATGACCCGGCGCAGCCGCCCGGCCTCGGAGTCGACTTGGAATCCCATCCACCCATCTTGGCCGCTCGGACGGCTCGGCGGAGGGAGTCGGGGGATGTCGGGTCGCCCGGGGCGGCGGCGTGACGGGCCGGGGGCACTGCTCCCCCGCGGCCCGTACGCCACTTCGGCCCCACTACAACCGCGGGTCCACCGGCTCCGACTCCAGCGCGAGCACCGCGAAGACCGCCTCGTGGACCCGCCACAGCGGTTCGCCCTCCGCCAGCCGGTCCAGCGCCTCCAGGCCCAGTGCGTACTCCCGCAGGGCCAGCGAGCGCTTGTGGCCCAGATGCCGGCTCCGCAGGCGTTCGAGGTTCTCCGGGCGGGTGTACTCCGGTCCGTAGACGATCCGCAGGTACTCGCGGCCACGGCACTTGACGCCCGGCTGGACGAGCCGCCCGTCGCCCTGCCGGATCAGCGCCCGGACCGGTTTGACCACCATGCCCTCGCCACCGTCGCCGGTCAGCTCCAGCCACCAGGCGGTGCCCGCGGCGACCGACGACGGGTCCTCGGTGTCGACGACGATCCGCCGGGTCGTGGCGAGCAGGCCGGGCCGGCCCGGGCCGCCGCCGTCCCCCGCGCCGCCCCGGGCCGTCATCACCGCGCCCTCCGCCGCGATGAGCCGGTCGATCAGGGCCAGCTGGTCGGTGTGCGCCAGCCCGGCGAGGCTGCGGCCCTGCACCGCGAGAATCTGGAACGGCGCGAGCCGGACCCCGTCCAGGTCGCCGAGCCCGTCCAGGTCGCCGAGCCCGTCCGGTTCACCGGGACCGGCGCATTCACCGGGTCCGTCCAGTTCGCCGGGCCCGGCAGGCCGCTCCGATGCCGCGGGGGCGGCCCGGGTGTCCGCGGCATGCCGGGCATCTGGCGTGTGCGGGACGTCCGCGGTGTGCGGGGCGCCCGCCGCGTACGGGGCACCCGCCGTGCGCGACGCACCTGCCGCGTGCGGGGCATCCGCCGCCCCCACGCGCCAGCAGTAGCGCCGGTACGCCGCCGTGAAGGCGGCGGCGTCCGCGGCCCGGTCCCGCTGCCTGGCGAGCAGCGGCGACACCTCGACCCCACGGGCGGCCGCCGCCTCCAGCGCACCGAGCACACCCGGGAACGCCGCCCCGGCCGCCGCACCCACGGCCGCGTACTGCCGGCGCAACAGCCCCGTCGCCTTCAGCGACCACGGCATCAACTCGGCGTCCAGCAGCAGCCAGTCGGTCTCCAGCTCGGCCCACAGACCGGCCTCTTCGGCGCACTCCCTCACCCGCCGCAGGATCCGCTCGGTCGTCGCCGGGTCGTCGAAGAACGGCCGGCCGGTGCGGGTGTACAGGGCGCCCGACGCCCCCTTCGGCACCCCGAAGGGGGTACCTCCCCCGCCGTCAGGGCGAGGGGAGAGCTCCTCGGCCACCGCCTCGTCACGGCACACCAGGACCACGGCACGCGACCCCATGTGCTTCTCCTCGCACACCACTTCCCGCACACCGTCCGCCCGGTACCCGGCGAACGCCTCCGCCGGGTGCTCCAGGTAGCCGTCCTCCGCCGAGGTCGCACAGGGCGCCATCGTCGGCGGGAGGTACGGCAGCAGCCGCGGGTCGATCGCGAAGCGGCTCATCACCTCCAGTGCGGCCGCGGCGTTCTCCTCCTTGACCGCGAGCCGGCCCATGTAGCGGGTTTCCACGATCCGCCGCCCGGCCACATCGTCCAGGTCGAGCGGACGACCGTCCGCGCCGCCGGGTGCCTCCGTGGCGAGCGGTTTGGCGGGCTCGTACCAGACCCGCTCCGCCGGTACGTCCACCAGCTCGCGCTCCGGCCAGCGCAGGGCGGTCATCGCTCCGCCGAAGACGCAGCCGGTGTCCAGGCAGAGGGTGTTGTTGAGCCAGTTGGCGCGCGGGGTGGGGGTGTGGCCGTAGACGACGGCGGCACGGCCGCGGTAGTCCTCGGCCCACGGGTAGCGCACCGGCAGGCCGAACTCGTCGGTCTCGCCGGTCGTGTCGCCGTACAGCGCGAAGGACCGCACCCTGCCGGACGTCCGGCCGTGGTACTTCTCCGGCAACCCGGCGTGGCAGACCACGAGTCCGCCGCCGTCCAGGACGTAGTGGCTGACCAGGCCGCGGATGAACGCCCCGGCCTCCGCACGGAAGGCGGCGTCCTCCTTCTCCAGCTGCTCGACGGTCTCGGCGAGCCCATGGGTGTGCTGGACCTTGCGGCCCTGGAGGTAGCGGCCGAGCTTGTTCTCGTGGTTGCCCGGCACGCACAGCGCATGCCCGGCCCCGACCATGCCCATCACCAGCCGCAGCACTCCGGGGCTGTCCGGCCCGCGGTCGACGAGGTCGCCGACGAAGACCGCGGTACGGCCCTCGGGGTGCGCGGCGTCCACCGGCCGGCCGAGCTCGTCGCGCACCAGCGCATAGCCCAGCCTGCCGAGCAGGGTCTCCAGCTCGGAACGGCAGCCGTGGATGTCGCCGATGATGTCGAACGGGCCGGTGAGATGCCGCAGATCGTTGAAGCGCCGCTCCGTGACGACCTCTGCCGACTCCGCCTCCTCCGCCCCTCGCAGGAGGTGCACCTTGCGGAAGCCCTCCCGCTCCAAGTGCCGCAGGGAACGGCGCAGTTCGCGCTGGTGGCGCTGGATCACCCGGCGGGGCAGCCCGGCCCGGTCGGCGCGCGCCGCGTTACGGGCTGCGCAGACCTGCTCGGGCACGTCCAGGACGATCGCCACGGGGAGCACATCGTGCTCGCGGGCCAGCCGCACCAGCTGGGCTCGCGCCTCGGCCTGCACATTGGTCGCGTCCACGACCGTCAGCCGCCCGGCGGCCAGCCGCTTGGCCGCGATGAAGTGCAGCACTTCGAACGCGTCGCCGCTGGCGCTCTGGTCGTTCTCGTCATCGCTGACCAGCCCCCGGCAGACGTCGGAGGAGAGCACCTCGGTCGGCCGGAAGTGCCGGGCGGCGAAGGTGGACTTGCCGGATCCGGTGGCCCCGATCAGCACCACCAGCGAGAGGTCGGGCACGGCAAGGGTGCGCCGCGCCGGCGCGGGCTGCGGCTGGGGCTGGTCCTGCGAACCGGGCTGGGACTGCGGTTCGGGCCGGGGGTGGGGCTGCGGCCGGGGCTCGGGATCGGGCCCGGGCCGAGACTGCGGCTCAGGCCGGAGCCGGGGCCGCGGCCCGGGCACACGCTCCTGCTGAGTGCTGTCCTCCGGCCGGCCTTCCCGCCCCTGCCGGCTCTCGCTCTCTTGCGGGCTTTCGCCCCCGTGCCGGCTCTCGTCCCCGTGCCGGCTCTCGTCCCCGTGCCGGCTCTCGTCCCCGTGCCGGCTCTCGTCCCCGTGCCGGCTCTCGTCCCCGTACTCCGTACGGCCGTCATCCGTCATGCCGTGACCTCCTTCCCGGTCGTCGAATTGCCGCCGCCCACACGGCGGTTGCCGTCCTCACCATGACCGCCGCGTTCACGGGGCCTGCCGCCTCCGCGATGACTGCGGCCTTCGCCCCGGCCCCCGCCCTTGTCCGTCATACGGAAGTGCGCCAGCTGGGTGGGCGGGCCGACCTCGGGATCGTCCGGTCCCACCGGGGCGAAGCTCACCTCGTAGCCGTGCCGCCCGGCGACCTCCCGGGCCCAGCGCCGGAACTCCTCCCGCGTCCACTCGAAACGGTGATCCGCATGCCGCACCTGGCCGGCCGGCAGCGACTCCCAGCGCACGTTGTACTCGACGTTCGGCGTCGTCACCACGACGGTCCGCGGCCTGGCCGACCCGAACACCGCATACTCCAGCGCCGGCAGCCTCGGCGGATCGACATGCTCGACGACCTCGCTGAGCACCGCCGCGTCATACCCCTTCAGCCTGCTGTCGGTGTACGCCAGCGACCCCTGCATGAGGCGTACGCGCTCCGACTGCCGCTCGGACATCCGGTCCAGCCGCAGCCGGCGCCGCGCCTCGTGCAGCGCACGCATCGACACATCCACCGCGACGATCTCGGTGAACTGCACTTCCTTCAGCAGCGCGCCGACCAGCTGGCCCTGCCCGCAGCCCAGGTCGAGCACCCGCGCCGCCCCGGCCGAGCGCAGCACGCCGAGGATCGCCTCCCGCCGCTGGACGGCGAGCGGCACCGGCTTCTCCTCGGTGTCCGCCTCCTCGTCCACCGCGTTGTCGAGCTCCTCGGCGGCCGCGTCGTCCGACTCGGCCAGCCGCTCCAACTCCAGCCGTTCCATGGCCCGGCGCGTGAGCGACCACTGCCGCGCGAGATAGCGGCCGACGATCACCCGCTGCTCCGGGTGGTCCTCCAGCCAGCCCTCGCCGGCCCGCAGCAGCTTGTCGACCTCGTCCGGGGCGACCCAGTAGTGCTTGGCGTCGTCCAGTACCGGCAGCAGCACATACAGATGCCGCAACGCCTCGGCGAGACGGCACTCCCCTTCCAGGACGAGCCGTACGTAGCGCGAATCCCCCCACTCCGGGAACGTCTCGTCCAGCGGGAGCGGCTCGGCGAGCACCGTCCAGCCCAGCGGCTCGAACAGCTTGCGCACCAGCGCCGCGCCGCCCCGCGCGGGCAGCACCGGCACCTCGATCCGCAGCGGCATCGTCCGGGTCGCCAGTTCGGGCCGCGCCGTGCACTGCCCCTTCATCGCGCTGGCGAACACGCTCCTCAGCGCCACCGCCAGCAGTGACGACGCGGCGTACGGCCGGTCGTTGACGTACTGCGCCAGCGCCGAATCCGGAGCGCCGCCCCGGCCCTTCCCGCGGCCCCGGCGCACCAGGGCGATGGGATCGACCTCCAACAGCAGCGCGGCCGTGCACCGCTGAGCGTCGGCCTCGGGATAGAGGATGTGCGCGGTGCCGTGCGACGTCGAGAACTGCTGCACCTTGTCAGGGTGCTTGTGCAACAGAAACCCGAGGTCGGTCGCGGGGCGGTCGGTGCTGCCGGTGGTGGATATCGTCAGGAACACCCGTCCGAGTATTGCCGTGGTACGCCCCGATCCCCACCGGTTTTCCCGCAGCACCGCCCGCCATCGGCTCGGACTTCAGCTCATCTCAGCCCACCGCACCCCCCTCCCTGCCCGGCTCAGCTCGTCTCTGCCCACGCTGCTCGCCTCTGCCCACGCTGCTCGTCTCTGCTCAGCCCTGCCCCTCTCCAACTCAGCTCAGCTGCGACTGCACCTGCGCGGAGATCAACTCGAGGTGGTCGAGATCGTCCAGGTCCAGCATCTGCAGGTAGACACGGGACGCACCGATCGCGGCGTAGCGTCCGATCTTGTCGACGACCTCGGCGGGTGAGCCGGCAAGGCCGTTGGCCTTCAGCTCGTCCACGTTCCGCCCTATGGCCGCGGCCCGTCGCGCCACCTCGGCATCGTCCCTGCCGACACAGGCGACGAGCGCATTGGAGTACACCAGCTCATCGCCCTTGCGCCCGGCGACTTCGGCGGCCGCCCGCACCCGCCCGAACTGGCGCTCGCTGTCTTCGAGCGAGGCAAAGGGGATGTTGAACTCGTCGGCGTACTGCGCCGCCAGCCGCGGTGTACGCGTCGCACCGTGGCCGCCGACCAGCACCGGCACCTTTCCCTGCGCGGGCTTGGGCAGCGCAGGCGAATTCTCCAGGCGGTAGTAGGTCCCGTCGTAGCTGAACTCCTGTCCTGTCTCGGTGGCCCACAGCCCGGTGACGATCGCCAGCTGCTCCTCGAGCCGTGCGAACTTCTCCTTGGGGAACGGAATGCCGTAGGCCTTGTGCTCCTCCTCGAACCAGCCGGCACCGAGGCCGAGTTCGATGCGGCCGCCGGACATCTGGTCGACCTGGGCCACCTGGATGGCCAGCACGCCCGGCAGCCGGAAGGTGCCCGCCGTCATGAGCGTCCCGAGGCGGATGCGCCGGGTCTCGCGCGCCAGGCCCGCCAGGGTGATCCAGGCGTCGGTCGGTCCGGGCAGCCCGTCGACATTACCCATCCGCAGATAGTGGTCCGATCGGAAGAACGCGTCGAAGCCGAGGTCCTCGGTAGCTTTGGCGACTTTCAGAAGAGTGTCGTAGGAAGCCCCTTGCTGGGGCTCGGTGAAAATGCGTAGCTCCATACCTCCATCCTGCGCTCCGAGCGGCGAACCAACCGTCGGAGGCGTGTCGAGCACCGGGTCGGGTCAAGCCGGAGCAGATCAGCCCAGGTCAGGGCAGATCGGGGTAGGTCAGGCCAGTGAAGGTGGTATGACCTGGTCAGATCGGGTCACTTCTTGCCTGCGGGGGCCACGACGGCAAGGAGAAAGAGGTGGCGGCGAGGTCGATGAGACGGGCGACGGGGACGGCGTGGGCGCGCGTCGAGGTGGCAAGTGCGAGGCCGGGTGCGGGTGCCGGGGGCCAGATGCGGGTGCCGTGGCGGGGATGCGGGCGTCGGGCGTGAGCGCTCCCCGGCCCTCGGTCGGTGAGACACCGCTCGGGACGTACGTACCGCGCGGGCGCGGAGGGTTCAGTGCTGTTTACTCAGGCAGGGTTCCGGTCGCGCACCTCCAGCTTTTCCAGTATCCCGGCCACCCGGTCCCTCGCTTCGTCGACCGTGTCCATGGCCTCGACGCAGGTCCAGTACATCCCCTCCTCATCGGCGAGCAGCACCACGCTCACCAGCGCTTCGCACACTTCGCTCAGCAGTCGGCACAGGCCGGCTAAAGCCTCCTTGACGTCCCGCACTTCGGACAGCTGAGCCGCCCGCAGCCCGCCGGTGACCGATGCCGGGCACAGCAGTCCCCCGCTGAACCGCCCGCCCGCGTCGCCCAGCCCTCGCGCTCTGGACCGCACTTCGTACGGCCCGAATATCGCGAGATGGCTGCCGACCGCCTCCGCCAAGGCCTGCGCCTGCCACGCCTCGGCGATCACTCCCTGCACCGTGTTCGCCTCGGCAAGACCGCGCCGGCTTGCCGCGATGATCCGCACCGCGTCCATCCGCTCCCTCCTCTCCTTGTCATTCGCATGCACCCTGCACTCTTTCCACTACCCAGAGTGAGGGTGAACACCCAAAAAAGCCAGAGGAATTCGCAAATCTGTGGACAACCAAGGCGATGTGGAAAGATCCATGACTCCGAAGAGTGACGACGGACGACGCCGGGCGCGCTCCCACCCCTTACGCCACAGCTCCCCCACCTTTCACGCGCCCTGCACATGTCACGCGAAACGCCCCGAAGAGGGCACCACGGGAGGCCTCCGGCGGAAGAAGAGGCCGGATGGCGGCCAGGAGGTGGATCGGGGAGCCGGACCGGGAGGCGGGGCGGGGAGCCGGACCGGGAGACGCGACGGGGAGCCGGACCGGGAGTCGCAGCGGGAAGGCGGGCCGGACAAGCCGGAAGCCCCCCGAGAGGGCACCCCCTACCCGACGACGGGGCGGAGACCACCGCCCCCGCCCCGCCAACCCCCGCCAACCCCCGCCGGCCGCGCCTTACGCGCCCTACGCGCCCCCGTGCCTACACCCCGCCCCTACTCCCCCACCCGCTACTCCTCCCCCTCCCGCGGGCGGTCCGGCCGTGCCGAGCGGACTGCCGGGAAGCGCGACTCATTGCGCTCGATCTTCGCGGCGAGCGCCGCCAGCGCGTCGATCCCCAGCGCCTCGCAGAACTGCAGCAGGTACGCCAGCACGTCCGCGACCTCGTCCTCGACCCGGCCGGCCTTCCGCGGATCCGCCATCACCTTCGCCGACTCGTCCGGTGTCAACCACTGGAAGATCTCGACGAGTTCAGCCGCCTCCACGCTCAGCGCCGCGGCCAGGTTCTTGGGCGTGTGGTATTGCTGCCAGTCCCGTGCCGCCGCGAACTCGGCCAGGCGTCGCTGCAGCGCATGAAGATCCTCGCTCATGCCTCCAGGTGTAGCACCTGTACGCCGGACAGCCCGTCGGCGACCGAGGGGTCCCGTACCGTCCCCAGCAGCCGCACATGTCCGCGCTCGGTCATCCGCACGGCCAGCGACACCAGCTCACGCGCCTGCCGGTGGTCCAGGCAGCGGTCCATCCCGTCCGCCATCACCGTCATCTGCTGATGGGCCGACGGGACCTCCCCGACCGGGTCCATGGCCAGCACGTCCGGCCCGGTGAGCAGCACCAGCGCCAGGGCGAGGAACCGCAGCTCGCCATCGCCGAGCTGCTCGACGGGCAGCTCGCCCAGTTCGCCCCGGTCGAGGACGGCACGCACGCCTGCCGCGCCAACGGCCCCGGGCGCGCCGTGCGTCCCCGCTGCCCCACCGCGTTCCACCGCCGCAGGCGCGTCGGCGGCCCCGTCTCCCGCCGCGCCCGGCTGCCGCGGCACCGCACGCAGCCCCTCGACGGGACCGGCGCACGCCTCCCGTACCGCCGCGACCAGCGCCGCATGCCGCCGCGCACACTCCAGGCTCGTACGGTGCAACACCGTGGGCAGGTTGTCGCAGGCCGACCGCAGCCGCCTCTCGTCGCGCGGCTCCCCCGCCTCGCGGCCCCAGCCGCCCGCCTCGCCGCCGCCCGTCTTGCGGCCCCGCGTACCCCAGGCCACTCCGGCCCCTGCGGCACCACCCGCCCCGCCTGATCCTCGCGCCGTCCCGGACCCGACCGCCGATTTCCCGCGCCCGGCCCCCGGTCCGCCACCGCGGCCGCCCCCGCGCGCGCCGGCGGCACGCCCCGCGCCGCCCCCGGCGTCACCGGCCGCCCCCGTACCGCGCACCCCCGCGCCCCGCATGACCTCCGGCCGCGGATCGCACACGAACGCCGACCGCAGGGCGACCACCACCTGTTCCGCCGCGGCCAGCACCAGCCGCTGCCCCGCCGTCTTGCCCGCGACCCGCAACGGCAGCAGCGAGGTACCGAGCCGGTCGTCGGGCAGCGGGGCGCGGGTCACGGGGGACGCACCGGCGGTGTGCCAGGCGGCCTGGACCGCGGGGCGGGTGGGGTCGGTGAGGGCGGTGGTCAGCAGCGTCTCGCCGCAACCGGTCAACCGTTCGCCGACGATACGGAGTTCGGGCTCGGCCTGGACGGCGAGGTCGAGGCTGACGCGGCCGACCGGGCCGTCGACCGTGCAGCCGATGCGGAACCCGCGCCGCCCCTGTTCATCGGGGCGCGCCCCGGCCGGCACACAGGCCGCCGGGCTGCCCGCCACCTCCCCCACCGCCCGCGCCAGCGACTCCCCGCTGCCGAGCCGGGCGAGGATCTCGTACGCCTGCAGCGCACTGGACTTGCCGCTTCCGCTCCCCCCGCTCAACAGGGTCAGCGGACCGAGCGGCAGGGTGACGCCGCGATGGGACTTGAAGGCGGACAGCCGTAACTCGGTGACCGCCGGCCGCACACTGTCGGAATTCATGCAGGGACGCTATGCAGCGCCCCGGCCGGAGAACCGTTACGCCCAACAGCTCTTCCTACTAACGGGGGACAGTTCCTGCCGCCTCCTCTGCGACCTCGGTGCCGAGCGGCGCCAACAGGAAGACGTTGGTGTCGACGCGGTGCATGCCGCTGCCGAGCCCGAAGACGACGCCGCTGGAGAAGTCCAGGATGCGCTTGGCGACATCGCCGTCGGCGCTGCTGAGGTCCAGCAGGACCGGGATCTGCGCCATCAGGTACTCGGCGACCTCGCGGGCATCCGCGAAGGTCTGGACGCGGATGACGATGAACCGCCGCGCCTCCTGCGCCGGCTCCTCCTCGGGGAGAGCACGGTGATCGGGCCAGGAAGGCCATTCACTGCTGCCACGGAGCGGGACGACCTCGGCCAGCCCTTCCCACTGCTCGTCGGTGGCATCGGGGCCGTTCACCGAATCACCTCACCTGGGAGAGCGCTGGCTGTCTGGGGTATCTGCATCGCACAATTCTAGAGATAAACATACAAACCTCGGCGGACGCGACACACACCGCGCCACGCCCCGATCCATCCTGCACCATGCCCGCTGACCTGTTCCGACTTCCGCGGCAGATATCCTCCGTCGAGATTCTGTGTGCCTGTTCATCCCCAGTGACGGAGGTGGGTGCTGTCGTGGGCTCTGAGCCTCCCGGCCGGCGGCCGCGCGGTCTGCGCGGCCTGCGCAAGCCCGCCAAGAAGCGGCCCGCAGGGCCGACGCCCGCCGCGCCCCCGGACGAGTCCGGCACGACCGAGCGGCCGGCCGAAAGCACCAGCAGCGTCATCAACGCGGTCCTCTACCGCGACGGACGCCGGGTCAGCACCCATGACACGCTCGCCGAGGCGTTCCGGCAGCAGCGCGCCACCTCCGGCACCCTCGCCTGGATCGGCCTGCACCGCCCCAGCCGCGACGAACTCCTCACCCTGGCCTCGGAGTTCGACCTGCACCCGCTTTCCGTCGAGGACGCGCTGGAGGCCCACCAGCGCCCCAAGCTGGAGCGCTACGGCGGCACCCTCTTCGTCGTCCTGCGGGCCGCGCGCTACCTCGACGACCCCGAGGAGGTCGACTTCGGGGAGCTGCACGTCTTCGTCGGCCGCGACTTCGTGCTCACCGTGCGGCACGGCGGCGCCCCCGACCTCTCGGCCGTACGCGCACGCATGGAGGACACCCCCGAGCTCCTCAAGCGCGGCCCCGAGGCCGTTCTCTACGCCATCCTCGACGCCGTCGTCGACGGCTACGCGCCCGTCGTCGCCGGCGTCCAGAACGACATCGACGAGATCGAGACCGAGGTCTTCGGCGGTGACCCCCGGGTCTCCCGGCGCATCTACGAACTCTCCCGCGAGGTGGTGGAGTTCCAGCGCGCCACCCGCCCGCTGAACGGCATGCTGGAGAGCCTGACCGCGGGCTTCGAGAAGTACGCCATCGACGAAGAGCTGCGCCGCTATCTGCGCGACGTGGCCGACCACGCCCTGCACACCACCGACCGCGTGGACGGCTTCCGGCAGGCCCTGCAGGACATCCTCGCCGTCAACGCGACCCTGGTGAACCAGCAGCAGAACGCCGAGATGCGGGCCCTGGCCGAGGCCGGCTTCGAACAGAACGAGGAGATCAAGAAGATCTCCTCCTGGGCAGCCATCCTCTTCGCCCCGACCCTGGTCGGCACCATCTACGGCATGAACTTCGACCACATGCCGGAGCTGCACTGGGTGTTCGGGTACCCCTTCGCCATCGTGCTGATGGCGATCGTCTGCACCAGCCTGTACGTCATCTTCAAGCGGCGGGACTGGCTCTGAGCCGTCGTCGCGAGGGGCGCTCGTCGGTGATCAGGGGGTGCGGGGCCGGACCGTCCCTTCGCTTCTCCCGCAGCCGAGGCCGGTTTCGGCCGGGGCGAAAAGTCCTAGCCGCGTGTGGCACGGGCCAGCGAGTCGGACACCCGGGCGGGCCGGGACGGCGAGCCGCGGCAGGGGCCCGAGGGCGCGTCCGCACCGGCCCGTTGGGTCGCCCTTGGGCGCCACGCCCTGGCCACCCCGGACCGCGCCTTCACCGCCCCGCACAGTCGTTGCCTCGTCGCGCCGGGGCTGCCGCTGCGCCACAGGGACGGCAGCAACTACCGGACGGTGCACCGTCACAGGGGCCAAAGAGCATCGGTCCGGCCCGTTCCCCGCGACGCAGAGGCCGGAGGCCGCCCCCCGGGAAGGGCGCGGCCTCCGTCTAGGGCATCACGCCGTCAGTGCGCTCTGTGCTCTGCGCCCTCGTGCCGGCGGGGCGCCGCGTCAGACGTCCTCCGCGCCGGAGGCGAGACGCCGGGCCAGGCGGCGGCCCTCGTAGCGCTCCTTGCGGTTGCTGGTCCTGGCCATCTCCTGCCGTTCCCTCACACAGCCGCGGGCCTGGCAGCCCGCGCAGCACGTGCCGCCGAACAGCAGGGCGCCGGGGTCCTCCCAGCGGCAGCGGGTGCCGGTGGCCTCCCGCGTCGGGTGGGGCGGCAGGTCACAGCCGCCGTAGCGGTGGTCGTGGACCTGCCGGGGGTTGTGCTCGGCGTGGCGCACCCACAGCGGCTTGGTCCGGTCCGTACGGGACATCTCGTTCCTTCCGGAACCGCCGCCCGTGCTCCCGGACCGTCCGGGCGGGCGGCCGGGTTCGCCACTTCACGGCGACCACGCACTCCTTCCTGCTCATGCGACACGCTCCTTCCTGCGCCCGCGAGGGGACGCGAAGCCGGGGGCACGCCCCGGACGAGGCGCCTTCCGCGGATGCGGAAAGCCTTCCAGGCTATGGGGAGCTGCGAGGAGCCACAAGAACTCACCCGGCATGCAGGCGAATTGGCCGGCGGGGCGCTCCGCTGACTGTGGCGTTCAGGCGACGGTCACGAAGGCGGGACCGCCCAAGAACGCGGCCCGGGAGGCGGTGTCCCCGCGGCGGGTGGAGGCGGACCCCGGGTACGGGACAGCAGACGGCCGCCGCAGCTCGGTGACCGTACGGCACTGGCAGCGGAGCATCCGCGGCGATTAGGGTCTGCAGCGGCATCGCGTGTCGGTCACCGGCCGGGTGAGGCATGGAGGTGCCGGGAGATGCCCTCGGAGGCATTCCTTGTCAGTCGAGTTCAATCACACGATCGTCCATGCCCGGGACAACCGGGAGTCCGCAGAGTTCTTCGCCGGTCTGCTCGGTCTGGAGATCACGGCCGAGTGGGGCCCGTTCATCGCCGTCGGCCTGAGCAACGGCGTCACCCTGGATTTCGCCACGATCCCGGCGGAGCGGATCGCCCCGCAGCACTACGCCTTCCTGATCTCCGAGGCGGAGTTCGACGCGGCGTACGCGCAGATCAGGCAGCGTGGCATCGAGCACTGGGCCGACCCCCACCAGCAGCAGCCCGGCACGATCAACCACAACGACGGCGGCCGCGGCGTCTACTTCTTGGAGCCGGCGGGCCACGCCATGGAACTGATCACCGTGCCGTACGGCGGCTGGACCTCATAGGGGGGTGCGCCGAGGGCCGCGCACCGGCGCGGCGTGCGGCCCTCGGCTGCCGAGCGTGCGCGGGCCGGTCGCCGAAGGCCCTGCACGACATTCCTCGTCGGCGAGGCGCAAGCCGATTCGGATGCGGCCCATTCCATGCCGTGGGGCTGCAGAGCGGCCAGGTCTCTGCGGTGGCCACGGACGTCACCCCCTCCGCAGCAAGGTGATGCCGTCCTCCTCGGCGACCTGAACGTAGCCGTGGGTGCGGTAGAGGCGCAGCATGCGGTGGGTCTGTGCCACGGGGCAGGGGGTTTTGACGGTCGGGTCGTGCCGGTCGGAGACGACCCAGTCGGGCGGGGCGGCGGGGAGGGCGGTGGGGGCGGCGGGGTCGGGGCCGGTGCCGAAGCAGACCAGGCTGACGGTGGTGCGGCCGGTCAGCAGCGGGGCCAGTCGGTTCGAGGAGGCGACGGTGGCGCCGTCGGGGATGCGCGCCAACAGCCGTTTCGCCGTGCGGACATGGGCGGGGGTCCGCCAGGCCGAAGGGAGGACCAGGTCGTGGAGCGGATAGACCGCGACGGTGACGGCGGTGAAGGCGGCGGAGAAGGCAAGGGCCTTGCGGCGCCTGCGGGGTGGCACGATAGCGGGCCGTCGGTGGAGCACATCGATGAGGCCGGCGAAGACGAGTGGCATCAGGATGGCGTTGTAGTGGAAATTCGGTTGCCAGTAGTGCTCGTTGCCGGCCAGTAGCCGCCAGGCGAGAGTGGGGACGCACAGCAGGGTCAGAGGGGAACGCAGGCCGAGGAACGCGGTGGGTGCGGCCAGCATGAACAGCAGCAGCCATTTCATCGGCGGCCAGAACAGGTGCAGTCCGAGGGACAGGAGGCCGGCGGGGCCGCCGGCGGAGGATGTCCGGCCCGGCATCTGCTGCCAGTAGTCGAAGCCGCCGCGGGGATTCACGGCGGGCAGGAGGACGAGTATCTCCACCGCCGTGCCGGCCACTCCGATCAGGGCGACGGCGGCGCCGAGGAGGAGGGGGAAGCGTCGTTTTCCGGCCGGCTGTGCTTGCCGCTCGCGCGGGCCCTGCCAGGCGATGTAGCCGCCGATCGCGGCGAGGGTGAGTCCGAGGTCCTCTTTCACCAGGAGCAGGGGGAGCGCCCATGCCGCCGCCGCCCACCAGCGCCGTTGCCCGAGCGCGGTGACGCTGAAGGCGAGCAGCGGGACCGCGAAGCAGATTTCGTGGAAGTCCTTGGTGACTCCCGCGACCAGGCCCCATGAGGCGCCCAGCGCGCAGCCCACCGCCAGGCCGGTGGCCGGGCCGACGGCGCGGTGGGCCCAGCGGGTGAGCGGAAGGCAGGCCAGTGCCATCAGCGCGGCCTGCACCACGAGGAGGGTGACGGCGCTGGGGAAGAGGCGGTAAAGGGGGGCGATGAGGGCCAGAACGGGGTGGAAATGGTCGCCGAGGAGATTGAATCCCGGTCCCTTGAGTTCCACGACGGGTGCCTCGCCGTGCGCATAGGCGCGGATTGCCTGCTCGAATATCCCCAGGTCGTAGCCGGCGTTGAGCAGGCGATCGTTCCGGAGGACCGATACCAGGGTGTACACCGCGAAAAACAGTGCGGTGACGGTCCACGCCATCGCCCGCGGGCCGGGCAGGCGCCGTCGCCATGTGGTTCCGGGACAAGGGACTTGGCGGTCCGAGGATATTCGGGTGAACCACGCTCCCCTGGTCCGCTCCGCCGTATCCACCATCGCACCCACCGTCGTCGGCTCGGGAAAAGGAACACGGTGTACCGCCCCGGTGAGAGCGGGAGCGCGGACGCGGCAGGCAGCATTGTCGGCGGCGGCTCAGTGGCTCCCGTCCCTGCCCGGCCGGACGGCGGTACGACCGCAGGAAGGCATTCCGCGTGAGTGTAACGCCGTGTGCGCGGGGCGAGTTCGGGCCGCCGGGGGATCGCTGCGACGCGGCGGCGTGACGCCGCGTCAGCGGGCCAGGCGGCCCAGGAGCGAGGCGGCCGCGGCGATGCCCGCCGCGGCGGCGGCCACCAGCACGGCGTAGTCCAGGGCCAGATGGGCGTGGCTGCCCAGGAGGAGGCCGCGCAGGGCGTCGACCTGGTAGCTCAGGGGGTTGATCCTGCTGACCGTCTGGAGCCAGCCGGGCATGATCGCCACCGGGTAGAGGGCGTTGGAGGCGAAGAAGAGCGGCATGGTGATGGCCTGGCCGATGCCCATCAGGCGGTCACGGGTGAGCACGATCCCGGCGATCGTCATGGACAGGCAGGAGAAGAAGGCCGAGCCGAGCACCACCGCGACGGCGACGCCGAGGAGCCGCAGCGGGTTCCCGGTCAGGGCCACGCCGAGCAGCGCGGCGATGACGATCACCACGACGGCCTGGATCAGCGCCTTCACCCCGGCGGCGAAGGCCTTTCCGGCGATCAGGGCGGCGCGCGGAGTGGGCGTGACCAGCAGCTTGGTGAGGATGCCGGCGTCCCGTTCCCAGATGATCATGATGCCGTAGAAGATCGCGATGAACATCGCGGACTGGGCGATGATGCCGGGCGCCAGATAGTCGATGTACGGCACGCCGCCGGTCGGGATGGCCTTGATACGGGTGAAGGTCTCGCCGAAGACCAGCAGCCACAGGGCGGGCTGGACGGCACGGGTGTAGAGCTCGGTCCGGTCGTGGCGCAGCTTCTGCAGTTCGACCACGCACATCGCGAGGACTCTGGCGGGCACCACCCGCCAGCCGGTACGGGCCCGCGGCGGGACCAGCAGCAGGTCCAGCGGGCCGGGGCCGGCGGCCGGTTCAGCCGACCCGGTGTGCGGTGCGGCGGGTGCTCCGGACATCGCGGAAGTCTCCTGACTGCTCGTCGAGGCCGCTGCCGGCGACGTCCCGGAAGACGTCCTCCAGGGTCGGGACGGCGTCGGACGAGCGCGATGGGGCCGACGAGGAAGAGGAGGCGGCGGCCACCGAGGCGGACGAGGCCGGTGCGGGGTTGGCGGCCGGTGCGGGGGCGGCGGTGGCCGAGGGGTGCGGTGCGGTGCCGGCGGTGGGCGAGGCCGCGGCCGCGCGACGGCGGGCGTGCAGGGCGGACCGGAGCTCATCGGGGGTACCGAGGGCGCGGATGCGGCCGCGGTGCATCAGGGCGAGGCGGTCGCAGTACTGGTCGGCCTCGTCCATGTAGTGCGTGGTCACCAGGACGGTCATGCCGGTGGCGGCGCGTACGGCGTTGATGTGCTCCCAGACGCTGGTGCGGGCGATGGGGTCGAGGCCGATGGTCGGCTCGTCGAGCATCAGCAGGCGCGGCGCGCTGACCAGGGCCTGGGCGAGTTCGAGGCGGCGGATCATGCCGCCGGAGTACGTCTTGGCCAGCCGGTCGGCCGCGTCCGTGAGGCCGACGGCCTCCAGTGCCTGGGCGATGCGTGCGGCGCGCTCGCGGCGGGAGACGTCGAAGACCCGGGCGAACAGCGCGACGTTCTCGCGGCCGGTCAGCCCGGCGTCCGCGGACAGCTGCTGCGGTACGTACCCCAGCAGCCGGCGCACCGCCATCCGCTCCTTCGCCGCGTCGTGCCCGAAGACCCGCACCATGCCGGCCGGGACGGGCAGGAGGGTGGTGATACAGCGGATCGCCGTGGTCTTGCCCGCCCCGTTGGGGCCGAGCAGGCCGAAGACCTCACCGGGACGGACCGAGAGGTCGACGCCGTCCACGGCCCTGGTCTCACCGAAGGCGTAGCGCAGGGCCCGGCAGGTCACGGCGTCGGGGGCGGTCGCTTCGGGGCCACGGGCTGCCGCTCCGGGGCCCTCGGTGGTCGCGTCGGGGTCCTCGGCGGTCGTGGCCGGACCGGGGGTGGTCGCGTACGGGCCGGGAACGGTCCCGTCCACGCCGGGAGCGGTCCCGTCCGGGCCGCCGGCGGTCGCGGCCGGTCCCACGGGCCCGGGGGTGTGCGGCGCGCCGGGTGGTACCGCAGGTCCGGGCGTCGGCCCCGGCCTGTCTTCGTCGTCGCAGGTCATATGCGCTCCGCTTCGTCGTGCCGACGGTGGGCGCGCCGGTGCGGGACCGGCAGGGCCGCCGTCGGCGACGCTCGGCCGGTGTCGGGCAGGCGCGCGCCCGCGCCCGGGCCGCGGGGGCGGGAAACCACAGGGCCGGACGGTGGTCGGACCGGCCGGGAACCGGCGGCCGATGAGCCGCTGGACGCCGGCCGGCACGTCGCCCGGCGAGCCGGGGAACTCCCCCGCAGCCATGCTCCGGATTTTATCTCCGCGCAGGAGGACACGGGCCGGACGCGCGCGGCACGGGCATCGAACGGCCCAGCGGAGAACCGGGCCGGTCCGTGCCCTGCGCCCTGCGCCCGGCACACGGCACACGGCACACGGCACACGGCACACGGCACACGGGATCCTGTGCCGGTGAGGCCGGCGGGCGGGCGCCGGCCCCGGTGCGTCCCGGCTCAGCTCCCCTCGGGCGGCGGTGGCGGGGTCGGTGCCCCCGCCGGCGGCGCGAGCTTCGCGTGGACCCGGGCCGGCGCCGTGGCCGGGCCGGACGCCGCGGGGGCCGGGCGCGGCAGGACGGCGTCGCGGCGGGCGCCCGGGTCCCAGCCGGTGTCCACGACACGCTTCTGGAAGAGGACCGCCGCGCCCAGGAGTACGGCGCCGAGCGCCAGCATCAGGAACGTGCCGCCCGTGGCGCCCGCCTTGGCGGCGTTGCCGAGCAGGGTGCCGAACCAGCCGAAGTCGGCATCGCCGAAGGTCGTGTTCTCCTTGCCGAACGCCCCGAGCACCTTGAGCAGCAGCGCGGGCAGGAACGTGATCAGCACGCCGTTCAGGAAGGCGCCGACGACCGCACCGCGGCGGCCACCGGTGGCATTGCCGTAGACGCCGGCCGCGCCCCCCGTGAAGAAGTGCGGTACCAGCCCCGGCAGGACCAGCGCGAGGCCGAGCGCCGGATGGCCCACCCAGGTCAGCAGGGCGAGGCTGACCAGGCCGCCGACGAAGCTGGCGAGAAAGCCGATGAGCACCGCGTTCTGCGCGTACGGGAAGACGATCGGGGCGTCGAGGGACGGCACCGCGCCCGGCACCAGCTTGCCCGCGATGCCCTGGAACGCCGGGACCAGTTCGCCCAGGATCGTCCGGACGCCGAAGAGGATCACCGCGACCGCGATCCCGAACTGCAGGCCCTGCATGACGGACTGCATGACGTAGTTGCCGAGGTCGCCGGCCGGGCTGCCGCCGCCCGCCGCGAACGCCTTGAACGCCGTCGCCCGGCCCACGCGCGCCAGATAGGCCAGCGACATGATGACGTAGATCAGCACCATGGACAGCGCCGTGGCGACCATCGAGTCCCGCAGGAAGCGCAGGCCCTCGGGCAGCTTCATGTCCTCCGTGCTGCGGCTCCGCTTGCCGACGAGTTGTCCGGCGGCGCCCGCGACGATGTAGCCGGCGGTGCCGAAGTGGCCGATGGCGATGCTGTTGTTGCCGGTGATGCGCTTGGTCCAGGGGTGCGCGAAGGCCGGCATGGCCACCAGCAGGATGCCCAGCAGCAGGCCGCCGACGACCACCACACTCACCGAGGAGCGTCCCGAGGTCGCCAGGACCATGGTCAGCAGGGTGGCCATGAAGAGCATGTGATGTCCGGTCAGGAACACGTACCGCAGCGGGGTGAAGCGGGCCAGCAGCAGGGCGACGGCGAAGCCGAGGATCATCAGCCAGGCGACGCGCGCGCCGAACTGTGCCTGGGCGATGCCGACGATCGCCTCGTTGGTCGGGATCACGCCGTGCGCCCCGGTCGCGCCCTGGATCATGCCGCCCAGCGGGCCGAGGGAGCTGACCACCAACTGCGCCCCGGCGCCGATCAGCAGAAAGCCGAGCGTCGCCTTGAGGGCACCGCCGGCGACTTGGCCCGCGGTCTTCTTCAGTGCGAGCAGACCGGCCGCCGTGATCAGGCCGATCAGATACGCGGGTTGGCTGAGGATCTCGTTCACGAGAAACGTGGCGAGGGATATGAGCCAGTCCATGGTGGCCGTCCGTCCTCCCGGCTGGTGGTCGAGGGGGTGTCGTGTGTCAGGTGTCAGGTGTCAGGCGTGCGGGTGGGGCGTTGCAGGTCGGGCCCGAACACTCACACGTCGTAGGTGTCGCGGAGGACGCGGTCGACCTCGGGGCCGCTGGTGAAGTCCTCGACGACCTGCACCGGTACGCCGACGTCCCCCAGGGTCCTGGCGATCTCCCGGGAGGTGAGGATCGCGACGGCCTCGGACGCCTTGCCCTTGGCCGAGATGGTGTCGGTCGCCTCCACCGTCACATGGCGGGACCAGCCCCAGCGGTCGAGCACCTGCTCCAGCGTGTTCTTCAGGAAGAGACTGGTGCCCACGCCGTTGCCGCACACGGTCAGGATCTTGTGGACGGCCCGGGCGCCGCCGGACTGCTCGGGTACGGCCGGGCCGGACACCGCAGGGGCCCGGCCCGGTGCGGCCGGGTCGGGTGCGGCCCCGCCCGTTGCGGCCCGCTCGCCCTCGGCGCCCTCGTCCCCCGGCCGGTCGTCGCGCTCCCCCTCCGTCCCGGCGAGCACCGTGTGCAGCGCCTCCGGATCGGCCGCGTCCTGCAAAGCCCGCGCCGTCTCCGGGTCGGCGAGCAGTTGCGCGAGCGCGGCCATCGCCGCCGTGTGCGCCCCGGAGTCCTCGGCGGCCAGGCCCACCACCAGGTGCACCGGGTCGTTCGCCTCATGGCCGAACTCGACCGGCGTTTCCAGGCGGACCCAGCACATCCCGGTCCGGAGCACGGCGGGCGAGGGACGGGCGTGGACGAACGCGAAGCCGGGCGCGATGACGAGGTAGGGACCGTTCTCCTCGACATTGCGGATCATCTCCGCGGTGTAGATCTCGGTGGTGGCACCCGTCTCCACCAGCAGCCCGCCCGCCGTACGTATCGCGTCCCGCCAGTCCGCCACCCGGACGTCGAGGCGTACGGCCGCCGTGGGGAGAAGATCATTGAGCGCTGCCATGGCAGGGGACTCTACATACGCCCAGGTGGCCCGCACACCCATCCGGAAGCAGGAATTCCGCGGGATTTCCGCGGAACTGCCGCCCCGGCCAACGGCCTTGACAGTCGCTTCTGGGCGCAGAAGCCTGGTTCTTTCGGCAGTTGCCGGATGTCGGGTGATACCGGGGGAATCGGGGGACTCATGGTGAGGTACGCCTCTGCGCGCGCGGCGAACAGGAGAACGGCGGCGACGGGCGGACGGACGGACGCGCCCGGGGACGCGGACACGCACCCGAAGCCGGATACGTCCTCCCACACGGACGCGGCACGACCGGACGGCGGACCCCGCACCGCCACCACCACCGCCACCGCCGTCCTCCCCCACCCGGCGCGTCCGCCCCGGCGCCCGCGCGGCCAGAACCGCGCCACCGCCCTCTGCGCGGCAGCCCTCGCCCTCGCCCTGCCCCTGGCGGCCTGCTCCGCGGACGGGGGAGACAGCGACCGGGCGGGTGGCTCCAGCAGCCCGGCGGCCGGGTCGGTGCCGTCCCCCGGCCCGGCCACGACCCCGACCGCCGACCCCGCCGCCTACCGCCGTGCCCTGACCGGCGCCCTCGGGCCGCTCGACGGCGCCCTGCGTGCGGTGGACGACGCCCGCGACGGCGGGCCGCTCGGCAAGGCGCTCGACCGGGCGGCGGCCAGGGCGGACACCGCCGCCGATGCCCTGCAGTCGGCCGCCGCACCGGACGACGCCCTCGCCGGGAACGGTCAACTCGTCACCGCCCTGCGCGCGTTGGGGCAGGACCTGCGGAGCGCCCGCGGCAACGGCGGCCGCTGCGCCACCGCACCTCGCGTCGAACTCCGCACGGCCCGCAGCCCGCAGAGCATCAAGGAGGCCGGCCGCGCCCTCGCCGCCCTCGGCTACGACGTCACGCTGCGCCTGCCGCGCACGGAGCGGGCCAAGCACCGGCGGCTCGCGAACGGCGCCTTGGTCCGTGACGGCAGCCGGGGCGGTCTGGGGCGGCTGACCGTCAAGAACGGCACCGCGGGCGATGCGGTGGTGACGCTGACCCGCGGGGGCCGGACGGCGTTCTCCCTGTACGTGCGCAAGGGCTCCGAGGCGACCGTGGGCAGCGTCAACAGCGGCTCGTACACGGTGTACTTCACCACCGGCGAGGACTGGAACGGCGCGAAGAGCTCCTTCACCCGCGGGTGCAGCTTCGAGAAGTTCGACGACAGCGCGGCCTTCCGGACGGTGCGGGTGGCGGGCGGAACCCAGTACACCGTGCTGACCTTCACCCTGAACAAGGTGATCGGCGGCAATGCCCGGACGAGCACGGTGCCGCCGGAGGAGTTCCCGTCGTAGCGGCGGCCGGGGCGGGGTTGCGCCGCGGCGGCTCGGTAGGGTGCGCCGGATGGGCGACAGTACGTGGTGGACTCTGGCGATCGCGGCGGTGACCGGTGGCACGGCGGTGCTCTCCAGTTGGGTCACCAGCCGGGGCAGCGCCCGCGCCGCCAGGCTCCAGGCCGAGATCGGCGCGCGCTCGCAGCGCGCCGAGCGGCTGCGGGAGAGCCGGCGCACCGCCTACCTGGACCTGATCGAACAGGCCCACCGGATGGGCGAGTTGTTCTGGGAGATCTCCGCGACGCTGCGGATGCCGGACTCCGAGTCCCGTACTGCCGCGCTCGACGCGTTGCGGGACCGTGAGGTCGCCGAATACGCGAGGATCCGCCGCTGCGCGCGGGTCGTCGAACTGGAGGGGCCGTCCTCGGCCGCGGCGGCCGCGCTCGCCCTCCAGAAGGCGACCGGACCCTTCTACGAGGCCCTCGCGGGCGATCCGCCCGGCGGCACCGATCCCCGCGAGACCTTCGACGCCGCCTACCGCCCCTTCTGGGCGACGCTGGAGGACTTCGTGGACGCGGCGCGCGCGGCCCATCAGACGGACTGAGCCGTCCGCACGGGGTTCCGGGGACGTCCCAGCGCGGCCCCGCCGGACGGGCCCGGGCGTCGGACTGCTCCCGCTACGGCTCGCCGTCCCCGCAGGGTGCGAGGGCGAGGAGGGCGACATCGTCGTGGAAGCGACGGGTGTGGCGGGGCAGGTCGGTGTTGAGGAAGTTGATGACGTCGTCGGGAGCGGGGGCGGGCCTGCCGGTGAAGCGGTGACGGAGGCGGTCGAGGAGGGGATAGAAGGCGCCGGCGTGGTCGCGGGCCTCGATGAGGCCGTCGGTGCAGAGGAGCAGGACGTCGCCCCGGTGGAAGCGGTGGGTGTAGGCGACGGGGTCCTCGCCGGCCAGGGCGCCGAGGCCGAGCGGGAGGGCGGGCGGACCGGTGAGGGCCGTCACCTCGCCGCCGGAGATCAGGACCGGCTCGATGTGCCCCTGGTTGACGATGGTGACGCGGTGGGCCGGGGCGTCGTACTCGACGAGCACGGCGGTGACGAACAGCTCGTCGTCGGGGAGCTCTTCGGCCTCGCGCCTCAGGCGCCGTTCCATACGGGCGGCCACGGCCGGCAGGTCCCCGGGGTCGTGGACGGCCTCGCGGAAGCTGCCGAGGATGTCGGCGACCGTGCGCACGGCCTGGAGCCCCTTGCCCCGGACGTCACCGATGATGGCGCGCTCGCCCCACTGCGTGGCACGGATGTCGTAGAGGTCGCCACCGACCATGGAGCCGACCTCGCCGGACCGGTAGAGACCGGCGGCGAGCACCCGTCCGACCCGGTGCGGCACCGGGCGCAGCAGGGTACGCATCAGCGCCTCGGCCACCGAGTTGGCCCGCACCAGGTGCTGTTCCTGGCGTCGGCGGTGGGCCGCCAGGGCCACGCCGAGGAGGCCGACGAGGCCGGTGGCGACATAGGCGGCGACATGGTGGGTCTCCCACTGCTGGTGGAGGTTGTGGCCGGTGCAGCAGGGGGTGCCGGCCACCACGCCTTCCAGCACGACGGCCACGACCGTGTACGCCGCGACGCCGACCGGGCCGAGGGCGTACGCGGCGATCACCGGCAGGGCGATGAGCAGGAAACTCACGGCCCACGGGGTGGGGCTGGCGGCCTCCAGCAGCATGACGAACGCGATGTAGCCGGCGGGCAGCCAGCGCATCCATGCCGGGGGCCGGGGCACGGCGAGACCGCTGTGGTCCGCGATCTCGGCGCGCCGCCGGCCCCCGCGTGCCGCACCCGGCGGGCGGTCCGGTCCCCTGCCGTCCCCACGACCGTTCCGCTGGAAGATCCGCTCACCCCACCTGTCCACCCGGGCTCCCGACGCGGCCGCGATCAAGACAGCACAGCCTGACGCGGCCGGAGGGCCCGGCCCGGCCATTACGCCGTCTGCGGCATGTCCCGGGCGGGGGGCGGGACGGGTGCGGCGGAGCGAGGCGGGACGCGCTCACCGGTGGTGCGGGAGAAGCCCCTGGGTGTAGTCCTCGGTAGCCGGTTCGTGCCGCGAGACGTAGGGGCACTGCCAGTCCTCTTCGGTGTACCGCCCCGAGTAGTGCCGCGCGGGCTGCTCGTACTCGTACTCCGTGAAACTCGGATTGACGGAACCGTTGTTCTTGACCTCGCGCCTGCGAATCGCGCCCTGCATCGAGTAGAAGTTCTCGCCGAGGAGCGTGAACTGTGTGAGGGAATTGAAGGCGATCGCCGCCGTCGTGAAACGGCGGCTCGCCCGGGACGAGCCGGGGTGCATGCCGACGACGAAGAAGGCGTGGCCGCCGGCGTGGAATCCGAAATTGGCCTGCTCGGGGTCGGAGGACGTTCCCGTGTCCAGGCCGAAGGTGCGGCTGTCGAGGTCGTGCATGCGTTGCAGATGCCGCCAGAGAAGCTCCTCATAGGCGTGCTCGTCGATCGGGCCGGGCGCGTCGAACGTCGCGACGAAGGTGCGGAAGCTCTGGTCGGACAGCAGGGGACGGACGGCGTCGACATACGCCACGAGGTCGCGGAGGTTCTCCTCCGCCGACGCCTCGTCGCCCAGTCTTCGGTAATGCCGGTGGGTGAGACTGCGGCGTTTCAGTGCGGCGCGGGCACCCAGGCAGCTGAACTCCCGGGTCTGGATGAAGCGTTCCAGTGCGGTGCGTACGGCATCGGTGCGTATCGCGTCGGTGCGTACGACGTCCGCGCGCAGGGGGTCGGTGGATATCGCGGTGCTGTGTTCATTCATCGTGAGACCTTGGCCGGATCCGGTGGTTGACCCCATGACAGTGCGGGGCGCGGGGGCGGTCGGCAAGGCATTAATCGGACGAAGGGCGACAAGTCAAGCAGTCTCCCCCTCCGGGGGAAACGGCACCGCAAAGCGGCCGGTCGCGCCCGGAGGGAAACCAGGGTCCGGCGGCCTCTTGCCGGAGCCGGCGGGTGACGTGGCGAAGAAGGTCCGGCGTCTCCCTGTCCCCGGCCCGGCGATCCTCCCTGCCCTCACCGGTCCGGGAGCCGGCTCCGAACGAGACGGCTCAAGGGCTTCGGGCGGCCCCTCAGGGCAGCGTGAAGGTGATCATCGGGTCGCGGACGGTCCAGGACCCCGGCGCCGGGCGAAGGCGAGGATGTCGGGGACCGCTTCGCGCAGGCTCGCGAAGTGGCGGTGCACGCCTGCCACGGCGGCCGCGCTGTTGACGCCCCACACGGTCATGCCGGCCCGCAGACCCGCTTCGACTCCGGAGGGGGCGTCCTCCACGACCAGGCAGTCCTCGGGCCGGGCACCGAGCTGCTCGGCGGCCCGCAGGTACGGCACGGGCGAGGGCTTGCCCTCTTCCACCGCGGCCGCGTCCACGACGACGTCCGGGACCGGCAGGCCGGTGCGGGCAAACCGCCCGCGCACCCGGTGCTCATAGTTGGAGGTCACCAGCGCCCACGCCCCCGACGGCAGAGCCCCCAGCAGCTCCGATGCACCGTCGAAGGCCCCGTAGACGCCGGACCGGACGTCCTCGTCCTCCAACGCGTGCAGCGCCGCCAGACACTCCTGCGGGTCCTGGTCCGGAACCACTCTCGCGAAGGTCTCCAACGGCCGCGTCCGCAGCGCCACCTGGTGGACCTCGTCCGCGTCCACGCCGTATCGCCCCGCCCACGTCGCCCAGACCCGGCGCTGGTTGTCCACGGCGTCGATCAATGTGCCGTCGACGTCGAAGAGCACGCACATCCTGGGTTCGGGCCGCACTCGTTCACTGGTCATGCCGTGAATCCTGCCAGGTGGACCCCGGGGATCACTTACGGTCCGCCGCCGCTCAGGGCAGCGTGAAGAAGATCATCGGGTTGTGGTCGCTGTCCCTGACCGGCTCGTCCAGGCCCACGTCCTTCTTCACCAGGGCCAGTTGCTGAGTCACCTGGGGTGCCTTCGCGGTGGACGGGGTGAGGAATTCGATGTTCTGGTCGGCCAGCCACTTCACGATGACCGCCCCTTCGCCGAACGGCTTGGGGCGCCGGCCGTGGAAGACATCGTGGACGCTGGTGGGCGTCCGCGGCGGGACGGCGGGGAAGAGGTTCTCGATGTACCAGTGGGCGAAGCGCGCACCGTGGTCCGCGTCGATGAAGAGGTAGTCGGTCTGCTCGGCGGGGATCTTCTCCGGGTGTTGCTGGATGTCGCCCTGGGTGAACGTCCAGCGGTCGGCGGAGAGTTCGCGCGGCACGTTGCGCACCACGTTGTCGACGATGTCGAACGAGTGCAGATGCCCGGTCCCGTTGTCGCGGAGCGCGCTCAGGATCCACATCGTCGACCAGCCGTAGAACGTCCCGATCTCCACGACGACTTCGGGGCGCAGGTCGCGGAGGAGCAGATAGGTGATCTCCGCCTCGTAGTCGTCGAGCTGCGCCTTCATCGCCTTGCCCCGGTCGCGGAGGAACGTGCGCTGGGCGTCACGCACCGCCCGCAGGTCGTCCTGGTACTTCGCGTACAGGCTGCTGATGTGGTCGACGGTTATGGGTTCCACTTTTCCTCCACCGGGTGGGGCGTCTTGATGCGAACGGGCGCTGTACTCGGGGGAACGGCGCGCACGCGCGGACCAGGGCTCCCCGTGGCATGCGCGCATGCCCCTCCCCCGCCCTTCGCCGCGTGCGCAGCCGCCGTTCCCCCGTCCCCCGTTCCTCCCCCGACAAGCGACAACGTTAGATTTCGGAGGCGGGAGCGACATCACGCTCAAGAGCCAATTGATGCGTAGCTCCGAGGTATCCGGCGGCTGGCTCTCAGGTATGACCGAGCGCACCGGTCCGGGCCGCCGGCGCCCGCCGTCCGTTCGCCGGCCGCGCGCCACGGTGCCTCCGTACGATGGCCGCGTGACTCCGGACAACCTCACCGCCTCGTCGCGGTCGGGGCGGCGCCCGTTCAGCGCGCGGCCTCTCCTTGCCTTCGCACAGGCGCTGAGCCGCGACCTCTCCCCGTTCCGTCACGAGGCGGCGGCTCCCGCGGCCCGGCCCAAGGGGCGGGTACGGCGCCATCTGCCGCTCGTCCTCGCCGCGCTGGTCGCGGTGGATCTGGGCATCTCGGGCACCCTGATCACCGAGGGGCAACCCGGCACGGTGCGGGCGCTGTCGGCGCTCACCGCCTGGGCCCAGGCCCCCGCCTTGGTACTGGCCCGCTACCGGCCGGTGGCCGCGTGGTGGCTGTCGCTGACCGCGGCACTGCCGTACGCGGTGGGCGGGGCCCTCATGGGGGCCGCGCTGGACAGCGCGGGGCCGTGGCCGTGGACGGCCCCGGGGCTGATGGCGCACCTCGTCGTCACCCTGATCGTCGCCTGCCGGCTCCGGCCGCGGGTGTACTTCGCGCAATGGGCGCTCACCCTGCTCGTGGGCGGGGCGCTGACCGTCGGGCTGTCGCCCCGGGTCGAGATCAACGGCCTGTTGCCGTGGGGGCTGCTGTCGGCGTTCGGGCTGGTGGTCGTCACGGCCGTCCGCGGGCGCCTGGACAGCCGGCGGGAGCTGCGGAAGCAGGAGGCGCTGACCGAGTTCGAACGCTCCCGCCGGGCCCTGCTGGAGGAGCGCACCCGCATCGCCCGCGAACTGCACGACGTCGTCGCCCATCACATGTCCGTGGTTGCCGTGCAGGCGGAGGCCGCGCCCTACCGGGTGGCCGAGCCTCCCCAGGAGCTCAGCGACAGTTTCGGCAGTATCCGGGAGAACGCGCTGGCCGCCCTGACCGAGCTACGGCACATCCTGGGCATGCTGCGGTCGGAGGAAGAGATCCCGGACAACCGGTACACGCCCCAGCCCACCCTCGACAACGTCGGGGAGCTGGTGGCCAACGTCCGCGGGGCGGGCCTGCGGATCGACTGGTCCGTCGACGGCACGCCCCGGCCGGTGCCGCAGCGCGTCGAGCTGTCGGCCTTCCGGATCGTGCAGGAGGCCCTGAGCAACGCGTTGCGGCATGCCCCGGGCTGCCGGGTCGAGCTGGAGATCGCCCACCGCCCGTCCGGCCTCGGCATACGCGTCGCCAACAGCCCGGTGGTCACGGAGGTGCGGCGGGGGCCTGGCACGGGCCACGGGCTGCTGGGGATGCGGGAGCGGGCGTCCTCGCTGGGCGGCAGCGTGCAGGCCGGGCCGCGCGCGGACGGCTGGTACGAAGTGCGGGCCTCGCTCCCCACCCACCTGCCGGACTGAGCGGCCTCCGGGGCCTGGGCCCGCATCGCACTCCCCCGGGGCGAGCGACCGGTCAGCCCGCGAGGAGCGAACCGTCCCGCACCCCGGCGCCCGGCAGCCGGTGACGGGCGGCGGCCAGCGCCGCGTCCACGTCGCGGGTGCCGGTGGAGACGCACAGGGTGTAGGCGAGGTCCTCCATCCTGCGGCGCACCTCGGCCTTGCCCTGGCGGGCGTGCAGCAGCTCCAACGCCTCGTACTCCTCGACGAGTTCCAGCAGCACCGCAGGGTGGGCCATCAGCATCGTCCGGTTCCTTTCCGCAGGTGAAGCGATTCAACGCTGCGGATGCCCGCCGGCCGCCTCCCTACACACCGATGGCGTGAATTCGTCCCGCGGGCGGCGGGCGACGGTCCGGGCAACCGAACGCCGGTGCCGTCACCAGCGAAAACTGCTGGTGACGGCACCGGCGGGGGAAGCGCGGGGGCTGCTGAGGACGACTGCAGCGGCACCGTCCGGCACCGCTGCGGGCGGCGGTCTCAGCGGTCGGTGAGCATGCCGGCCCGGAGCTTGGACAACGTACGGGTCAGCAGCCGGGAGACGTGCATCTGGGAGACGCCGAGCTCGGCACCGATCTGCGACTGGGTCATCTCCTGGCCGAAACGCAGCTCGATCAGGCGGCGTTCGCGCGCGTCGAGCGTGTCCAGCAGCGGAGCCAGCACATGCAGGTCCTCGACGGCCTCCAGGGCCGGGTCGTTCTCGCCCAGGACGTCGACGAGGGTGCGCCGCTGCTCCGAGGGGTCCGGGTCGGCGGGGGTGTCGAGCGAGCCGGCGGTGTAGCCGTTGGCGGCGACGATGCCCTCGATGACCTCTTCCTCCGAGAGGTTGAGGTGGCCGGCCAGTTCCCGGACGGTGGGGTCGCGGTCGAGGGAGGCGGCGAGGTGCTCCTTGGCCTTGGCCAGGTCGCTGCGCAGCTCCTGGAGGCGGCGGGGCACATGGACGGCCCAGCCGGTGTCACGGAAGAACCGCTTGATCTCCCCGAGGATGTAGGGGACGGCGAAGGTGGAGAACTCCACCTCGCGCGAGAGCTCGAAGCGGTCGATGGCCTTGATCAGACCGATCGTGCCCACCTGGATGACGTCTTCCATGTCGTCGCCGCGGTTGCGGTAGCGGCGGGCGACATAGCGCACCATCGACATGTTCATCTCGATGAGGGTGTTGCGCGCGTACTGGTACTCGTGCGTGCCCTCTTCGAGGACCTGGAGCCGCTCGAAGAACTGCTTGGAAAGCTCCTTCGCGTCGCGCGGGGCCACCTTCTGCGGCTGCGTCACCTCCGGCAGTACGGAGTCCGTGTCGGCGTACCGCTGCTCGGTCGTGGTCTCGCTCACGATGGTGATCATCTCGCCTTCCCGCGCGCCCGGCACCCGCGGACGCTGCAGCGGCCGCCTACCCCGATCCCACACCACCATGCCTGCGAACCGGAAACGAATTTGAAGCCGTCGGCGAAACCGCCCGGGACGGGACGGAGCGGGCATCAGCGGCACGTCCAGGGGCACACGTCGCAGCACGGCCCGGGGCGTGCACCGCCTCGCAAGGGACTCACCTCCAGCGCGGTGTGCGCTCCGGGCCGCTTTGCTCTCCCCTGTAATTCCTCTCCTTTCCCCGTCGTTTGAGGGCGCGGGGCGGGGGCACCCGGAAAGTGCCGCCAACGGAAGGACCGCACCATGAGTGCCAGCGAAAAGGTCAAGGCCATCGCCGAGCAGACCATCGGAAAGGTCAAGAAGGAAGCGGGCCGAGCGGTCGGCAATGAGAGCGCCACCGCCGAGGGCTCCGCAAAGGAATCCAAGGGAGATCTCCGCGGGGCGAAGGAGAAGGCCAAGGACGCTTTCAAGGAGTGACCGGCGCACGCATGCGGGAGGGGCCACAGCGCAGAAGCTGTGGCCCCTCCCGCATGTTCCGGCCTCGCTCTCCTTTTGGCGGGGCCGGGTCGGAAGCGGCCCGCACCGGGGTCACTTCTGGCTGAGCATTCCGCTGCGGAGCTGCTTGATGATGCGGGCGAGCAGGCGCGAGACATGCATCTGGGACACGCCGAGCACCGCACCGATCTGCGCCTGCGTCAGCTCCTGGCCGAAGCGCAGCTGGATGATGAGGCGGTCGCGGTCGCTGAGCAGCTTCAGGAGCGAGGCCAGGGTGCACCGGTCCTCGATGCGCTCGGTGGCGGGGTCGGTGGCGGCGAGGACATCGGCGAAGGTCGGCCCGTCGCCCGGCGCCGCATCGCTGTCGCACGCCACGTTCAAGGAGACGGCCGAGTAGCCGTTGGCGGCCACGAGGCCCTCGATGACCTCCTCCTCGGTGAGCTGCATGTGCTCGGCGAGCTCTTTGACGGTGGGCTGCCGGTCCAGGAGCATGGACAGCTGTTCCGTGGCCAGGGCCAGGTCGGCGCGGAGTTCCTGCAGCCGCCGGGGGACGTGGACCGCCCAGCTGGTGTCGCGGAAGAACCGCTTGATCTCCCCCAGGATGTGGGGGATGGCGAAGGCGGCGAACTCCGTCCGGCGGGAGCGGTCGAACCGGTCGATGGCCTTGATCAGACCGATCGTGCCGACCTGGACGATGTCCTCCATCTGGTCACCGTGACTTCGGTACCGGGAGGCCACGTACCGCACCAGGGACAGATTCATCTCGATGAGCGTGTTGCGTGCGTACTGGTACTCGGCGGTGCCTTCGTCGAGTTCCCCGAGCCGCTCGAAGAACAGCGGCGACAGGGCCTTGGCGTCTCGGGGAGCCACACTCCCGGCATCCTCGATACGAGGAAGCGTGGTGGAAGATTCTCCGGCGCGCGGTGACGGCCCGTCATGGGCCCCCTGCAGTTTTGCGTCCGATACGTCCTCGAAAACCGCGTTCATGGTTCACCTCCGGAATTCAGGTCGTGTGAGCACGCCCATTGCCCGGCCCCGTGACGGTTATGCGGCACAGCGCAACAATCACCCCGCCGAGTGGCGCAATCGGTGTACCGGAGGGAGCCATCCGCGCATATCCGGGTCATTCGTCCGGCGCATGACCGGCACCGCATCGGATGTTTCGTGGAAGGTTCCGGCATGGCGCAGAGGGAGGGATTCCGAGAGCGGCGGCGCGCACCGTTCGGGGACGGCTTCGGGTGTCCTGCGACGGCCTTCGGCGGCCTCGGCGTCCCTCGATTGGCCGAACAGGAGACTGCCTAGAACCCGTGCCCGAAACTCATGGCATGCTGGCGGCCATGTACGTTCATACACCGGCTGTGGTGACTCATGCTGTCGAGGACGAGGTCTTCGTCGTCCGTGTCAGCGGGTCCCTCGATCACGACAGCGCGCCTCTCCTGGAAGAGGCCTGCGCGCTGGCGAAGGACTCCGGCGCTCCGCGTACCGTCATCGACCTGTCGCTCACCGACTTCGCCGACTCCACTGTGCTGCATGTACTGCTCGCCGCCCAGCGGGCCCACCACCGGCAGGACCGCAGGATGATCGTCGCCGGGCCGTTCCACGACGTCGTCCGCCGGCTCTTCGATGTCACCGGCACCGCCGGATACTTCACGCTCGCCGACAACGTGCCGGGCGCCCTGGAGGGCTGAACACCCCCGCCACCGTGCCGGCGCAGTGCGACGGCGGTCGACGGCGGCACCCCTTGTCCCCGGGGTGCCGCCGTCGAGCGCCGTCATCAGGCCAACTGCCGTGGCCCGCGTCAACCGCGCTTCTTCTCCTGCGGAATGCGCTCCAGCAGCCCTCGCAGGTCGTCCGCGTGCTCCTCCTCCTGCGCCAGGAGTTCTTCGAAGACGCGGCGGGTGGTCGGATCGCCGTCGCCCAGCCACTTCGCGATTTCGGTGTACGAGGCGATGGCCACGCGTTCGGCGACCAGATCTTCCTTGATCATGTCGATGAGGTCGGAACTGGCGTCGTATTCGGCGTGCGCACGCGAGGTGAGCGTGTCCGGGTTGAAGTCGGGCTCCCCGCCGAGCTGGACGATGCGTTGTGCCAGCTTGTCGGCGTGCTGCTGTTCCTCCGCGGCATGCTCCAGGAACTCCGCGGCGACCGGTTCCGAATAGAGACCGGAGGCGGTGTAGTAATGCCGCTTGTACCGCAGGGTGCACACGATTTCTGTGGCCAGTGCCTCGTTGAGCACCTGCAGGACGCGGGTCACATCGGCCCCGTACGCTTCGGTGACCGGCCCCTTGTCCATCTCGCGGCGTGCGCGCTCGCGGAGCGTTTTGAGGTCGGTGAGAAATTCAGCCACAGTATTCCTGCCCTTCGGTTCTCGTAGGCTGGACAGCGCTTCACTGGGGGGTGTGCCGGTAAATTCCGAGCTGTTCAGGAGTGACACATCAAGACCGGGAACGGCTCCCGAGGCGACGACAGCCAGTATGCCCATATCGGAGCCGGCGGTCGGCATTGTCCCGCCGGCAGCGAGGTGTTTCCTGTTCCGGCACGATTTCCTGTTCCTTCGTGACACCGCGCGTGCCCTGGATTCCGGCGGGCATTCCCGTAGGGCCATGGCCGGAAGTGAGGGGCATTGCCTCCTTGCCGCCCCTGCCGGAATGCGGGTACGGGCCCGGGGCGCGAAGGGCCGCTCAGCCCATGAAGCCGTCCAGGCTGGTGGCCGCGCTGATCAGTGCGAGGTGGGTGAAGGCCTGCGGGAAATTCCCCAGATGGTCGCCCGTCATCCCTATCTGCTCGGCATACAGGCCGAGGTGGTTGGCGTAGGTGAACATCTTCTCCAGCGCCACCCTGGCCTCGTCGATCTGCCCCGTGCGCGCGAGTGCCTCGACCCACCAGAACGAGCAGATCGAGAAGGTCCCCTCGGTACCGTCCAGGCCGTCGGGAGACACCTTCGGGTCATAGCGGAACACCAGGCTGTCCGTGACGAGTCCCTCGCCGATCGCCCGCACGGTGGCACGGAACCGCGGGTCCTTGGGCGACAGGAACTTCACCATCGGCAGCACCAGGAGCGAGGCGTCCAGAATGCTCTCCGGCGGCTGCTCCGGGTCCCCGCTGAGGCGTTGGACAAAGGTCTGGTCCTCCGCGCTCCAGCCCTGCTCCATGATCTGGTGGTAGATCTTGTCGCGTTCCGTCATCCAGCGCCCCAGGTCACCCGGCAGGCCGCGCTGCCGGGCCATTCTGATCATGCGCTCCACCGCCACCCAGCACATCACCCGCGAATAGGTGTGGCGCTGCCGGCCGGCCCGGGTCTCCCAGATGCCCGCGTCGGGGCCGTCCCAGTGCTCCAGGAGCCAGTCGAGGAGGGAGCACAGGTCGGTCCAGCTCTCGTGCGAGATGCCGTCGCCGTGCTTGTTGAACAGGTAGACGGCGTCGAACAGTTCGCCGTAGATGTCCAGCTGGAGCTGGCCGGCGGCACCGTTGCCCACCCGGACGGGGGCCGAGCCCCGGTAGCCCTCCCAGTGGTCGAGGACCTGTTCGGGCAGCTCCGCGTGGCCGTCGATGGAGTACAGCACGCGCAGCGGCACCTGGTCGTCGTCACGGGCCCCGCGCAGGCAGTTGGTCAGCCAGCCGATGAAGGCCTCTGCCTCGCGGGTGAAGCCCAGGCGCAGCAGGGCGTGGAGGGAGAAGGCCGCGTCGCGGATCCAGACGTAGCGGTAGTCCCAGTTCCGTTCGCCACCGACCTGTTCGGGGAGTCCGAGGGTCGGTGCGGCGACGATGGCGCCCGTCGGCTCGTGGGTCAGGAGTTTGAGGGTCAGCGCGGAGCGGTGCACCATCTCGCGCCAGCGGCCGGTGTAGGTGGACTGGCTCAGCCACCGGCGCCAGAACCGTACGGTGGAGCGGAACAGCTCCTCGGCGGCCGGTGCGTCGACCAGGTCGACGGCCGGCTCGGCGGGGGCGGGCCCGGTGGTCTCCAGGACGAAGAGCGCCGACTGGCCCTCCGTCAGGTCGAATTCACCGACCGCGTCCTCGTTCTCGGCGCGGAGGGTGACGCTCGCCTGGAGCGAGACGTCCAGCGCCTCGCTCGTGAAGCGCACGCCGTGCGGCTGGGGCTCGGCCTTGTGCGGGTCCCGGCCGTAGTTCATCCGTGGTGCGACGACCGTGCGGATCCGTGCGCTGCCCCGGACGGCGACCACCCGCCGCACCAGACGCTGCCGGTGGCCCTGGTCCCCCTCCGCCCGTATGGGCATGAAGTCCTGTATCTCGACGATGCCGTTCCCGGTCAGCATCCGCGTCATCAGGATGTTGGTGTCGGGGAAGTAGTACTGCTGCCGTTTGGCCACGTCGCCCACGGGGCTGAGGTGCCAGTGGCCGCCGTTGCGGGCGTCGAGCAGCGAGCCGAAGATGCTGGGCGAGTCGAAGCGCGGGGCGCAGAACCAGTTGATCCGGCCGTCGGTTCCGACCAGCGCGGCCGTGCGCAGGTCGCCGATCAGCCCGTGTTCGGCGATGGGAAGGTAGTCCTCGCCCGCCGCGCCGATCGCTCCCCTCGGGAGGGAAGCCGCGTCCGCCGTGCGGTGGTCTGTCATCAACTGCCTCTCCCGGCAATGCGGTTGTCCGCCCGTGCGCTGTACGTCGGCTCGTCAGGGGTCACCACGGGACCGGAGGTGCCGGCGGCGCGGGAGCGGCAGGAGGCGTTCCCGAGGCGCCCGGCCCGAACCCACCGGCCCGTCCTTCACCGGTAGGTACGCGTCTCCTCGACGTCGACCACCGGAGCCCCGGGAGACGGCGGCTGGACGCGCCGCCGCTTGAGGATGCTCACATAGGCCGCCAGGCCGATCACCCCCACGGCCATCATGATGAGCCCGACCAGGTCGAGGTTGACGCTGGACAGGTGCCAGTCCACGGCGAACGTGAGAATGGCACCCACTGCGATCAGACCGATGCATCCGCCGATGCCCATGATGGTCTCTCCCTCCGGTAGGCAAATACTGCTGACCTCGCGTATGCCCCGGGGAAGCACATTCAAAGGCCCCGCGGCACAAACGCCCCGGGGCGGGCGTCCGTTGCCGGGTCGCATCCTTCGACGCAGGCCTCCCGAGCGCCGCAACGGGAAGGCCGGCGGGCGTTCCGCTCAGCCCGTGATCAGCCGCCGGTAGGGCGTGCCCTCCGGCGTGTACACCAGCACGACGTCCTTGCCCGCCCCGGTGGCCACCTCGCGCAGGCGGGCCAGGACGTCGGCCTCGGAGGGAAGGGCAAGACCGAGGGCCGCGGCCGCACGGTCGCGCCGGTCCGCCAAGTCGGGCATGTCTTCCAGGTGGTCGGCGGCCGCCTCGGCGCTCTCCTCCGCGGTGAGGGCGGGGCAGTCCCGCCACCAGGGCGCGACCAGGAGGAGCCGCAGCAGCTCCGGCAGGCCGATCGCGACCAGCGCCGCGCCGCCCTCGGAGTCCGCGTACAGGACCGGGTGTTCCTCGCCGCCCTCGCCGCAGAAGAAGTACGTGCCGCCGGCGCCGTCGCCCGCGAAGCCCTCCAGCGCCGCGCCCGACGCGAGGTGGACCTCCTCGACGTGGTCCCCCCGGTCGAGTGCGAAGTCGCCCGGCCAGGCCAGGAAGTCGGCGGTCTCGTCGTGTGCGGCGAGGGCGGTGATCAGCGGGTGCATGCGCCGCACCATAGCGGCGGGCTACGACAGGCGGGCCCGTCGCCCGCCGGCCAGCCCCTCCTTGCCCATGGCGGAGGAACCGCCCCTGCTGCGTCAGCCCGTCGGGACGGTGCCCTGCTGTCCCGGCGGGGAGGTGAGGTGCGTGAGGGTGCCGGTGACCGTCAGGAGGCGGTCCAGGGCGGGCGGCCGGTCGTCGAGGTGGAGGTGGATGCCGGCGGCGCTGGTGCGGCGGTGCAGCGCCAGCAGGAGGGAGAGTCCCATCGGGTCGCAGGCCCGGACGTGCGCGCAGTCGAGGTGGAGGTCGCGCAGGTGCGGCTGGGCGGCGATCTGCCGGAGGGCGCGGGCGAGCACCTCCTCCGCGGTGGTGTGGTCGAGGTCCCCGGAGAGGTGGAGGTGCGCGGTGTGGCGGTCCGGGGTGGTGGCGGTGAGGCCGTCGCCGGGTGGGTGAGTGGTCATGCAGCAGTTCCGGAGTCGGGGTCGCTGTCGAGGGCCCGGCGGGCGTGGGCCAGGATGCGCCGGGCCCGCGGGAAGTCCTTGAGCTGTTCGCCGAGGGCGTCCAGCGCCGGGTGCAGGGAGTGCGCGGGAACCCCGCGGGTGGTGAGGATCGAGCCGGTCCACACCAGGAACCGGCTGAACAGCTCGTCGTCATCGGTGTAGAGGGCGGTGGCGAGGAAGTCGGTGATGTGCGCGAGGTCCTCCGCGGTGTGCTGCCGCTGCTGGACGGAGTAGTCGCGCATGGCCGGGAAGCGCTCTTCCAGCCGCACCAGGGTCTCCTTGACGAGCTGCGGCCCGGTCCGTGCCACCAGGGAGTACTCCTGGTCGGACAGGTGCGGCAGGTCGTCGACGGGCTGGTGCCCGAGCGCCGGGGGCGTGGTGGCCGGCATCCCCTCGGCGAGGAAGTCGGCGGCGGTACGGGCGTCCGGCGCCCAGGCGTCGGCGCCGAGGAGCCGGGCGTAGCGGCCGTCGGGCCCGAAGGCGGCGCCGCCGACCACGACGGGGACACCCACGGCCTGGCAGGCGGTGATCGCCGCGTGGGCGGTGGGCAGCCGGGTGGCGATCGAGCTGGACAGGGCGACCGCCTGCGGCCCGGTCCGGTGCAGATGCGCGATCAGGTGCGGGGCGGGCACTTGCGCGCCGAGGAAGTCCACCTGCCAGCCGCGCAACCGCAGCACCTCGGCGAGGAGACGCGCGGGCAGCGCATGCCACTCGCCGTCCACGCAGGCCACCGTGATGCGCCCGCGCCGCGCCGCCGCGTCGGCCGGCCGGTGGTGGGCGAGGGCCGCGACGACCCGGTCGTTGATAGCCGTTGCGGCGTGCTCCTGCGCCACGGTCATCCGGTTCGCTGCCCAGTGCTCGCCGACCCGGTGCTGGACGGGCGCGATGACGTCGAGCAGCACCTCCTCCGGCGGGACGCCGGCATCGACCGCGTCGAGCGCCTGGCGCACGGCCGCGTACTCGTCCACGGACACGACGGCGTCCCACAGGGCGTCGACGTAGGAGGTCAGGCGTTGCGCCGGGGAAAGCGGCGCGGCGGGAGAGGGCGTCATGACGCACACCTGCCCCGGGTGCCGCCGTCCACCGCGCCGGGGTGCGCATGGCGGGGTGCGGTGATGGCGACCACGGCCATGTCGTCGTGCCGTCCGTTCCCCACCCACTGGGCGGCGAGCATCCGGATCCGCTCGACGACGGCCTCGGCCGGCATCCCCGCGCACTCGCTCAGCGCCGACCGCAGCCGTTCGTCGCCGAAGAACTCGTCGCCCAGGGGCCCGCCGGAGGCTTCGGTGATCCCGTCGGTGTACAGCAGGCACGACTCCCCGGGAGCGAGGTCGACGTCGGCGGTCCGGGAGGTCACCTCCGGCAGCGCGCCGACGAGGGACCCGCGGGTGTCGGCCTCCTCCACCCGGCCGTCCGCCCGGACGATGAGCGGGGCGGGGTGCCCGGCGCTGGTCACCCGCAGTCGGACGGTGCCGCCGCGCCGGGCCACCGAGGCGAGGACCAGGGTCGCGAAGCGGGTGTGGTGGGAGTCGAGCAGCGCACCGTTGAGGAGGTGCAGCACCCGCTGGTGATCGGTGGCCAGCGGCAGCAGGGCGTGCAGCGTGTTGCGGATCTTCCCGGTCTGCACGGCGGCCTCCAGGCCCTTGCCGCACACGTCCCCGAGGACGACCAGCGACTCCTCGTCGGGACCGGCGCCCGCGTGCACGTCGTAGAAGTCGCCGCCCACGCGGTCGGTGTCGTTCGAGGCCCGGTAGCCGCCGGCGAACTCCACCCCGCTCACCTGCCGCAGCCGGGGCGGCAGCAGGTCCCGCATCAACGTCCGGGTGATCGCGGCCTGTTCCGCGTACAGCCGCGCGGCGGACATCGCCGCCCCGGCGCGCGCGGCGAACAGCCGGGCGAAGGTCTCCTCGCGCTCGTGGAACGCGGCCTGGTCGGAACGCCGCAGCAGGATCAGCGCGCCGGCCGCCACACCATGGCCGGGGAGCGGGGTGACGGCCACCGAGCCGATGGCGCCGAGCGCGGGCGGCCGCACCCACTCCGGCACCGCCGCGGGGTCTATCCAGCGCGACGGGACGGGCGGAAACCCCTGCAGGGCTTCGACCAGCCCCGGTACGGAGGCGGGGTCCGCGAGGACCTTGTCGCGCACCACCTCCCCGTCCGGCCCGCAGTAGCTCACGGACAGCCGCCGTCCGGAGGGCGGCGCGATCACGACGGCCGCGTCGGCCAGATGCTGGGCGGCGAGCCGGGCGGTGACCTCCGTGCACCGGTCGGCGTTCAGGGAGGCGAGGAGTTCCGTCGAGGCCTGGGCGAGAAACGCGGTGCGCTCCCGCTCCGCCCGCAGGGCGTCCTCCGCCGACCGGCGGGCGGTGTCGTCGACCAGCCACCACACCACGTCGCCGTTCTCCGTGCGGCTCGGACGGGCCTCGATGCTGCGGTCGCCGGCGGCTCCGCGGGCGGGCTCGGCGTCGTCGGGCCGCAGCGGGTCGGTGAAGCGCCGGTGGGCCTCGGTGAGCCAGCGGGGCAGGACCTCGTCGAGCGGGGCACCCGGCCCGGCGCCCGGGAACAGCAGGGCGGCGGCGTCGTTGACGGCGCGCACGACACCGGACGGGCCGGTGACCAGGACGGGATGGGGAGCGGAGCGCCAGGCGGCATCGATGCCGGGGAACGGCGCGGTCGCAGGGGGCATGTCGGAACTTTTCACCATGCGGGGTTCGCCACGTCCACCCCATCACCTCACAGAACCGGCAGGGGTCCTTCCCCTTTCGGCAACCATCCCCCACGGACACCGTGCGGGGCAATCGTCATCCGGCGGACGGCAGGAGATCGTGCGCCCGGTGGCATCACAGCGGAAGCGTCACGCGGATGGTCTTGCCGGTCGTGGTCGGGACGATGTCGACGGTGCGGGACAGCCGCTGTATCAGGGGCCAGCCGTATCCACCCGTGGTGTCGGGGCCCCGGGGCACGGGGGCGGTGGGGCACCGCTCGCTGCCGTCCTCGACCGCCAGCTCCAGGTACCCGTCGACGATCCGCGCGGTGAATCCGGTGAGCCCGCCCGCGTGCCGCTGGGCATTGGTGACCAGCTCGGTGGTCACCAGGAGGGCGTCGACAAGGGCCAGGTCGTCGACCGGGCTCGCTGTCCCGTGCAGCAGGTCGTGCACGAAGTTGCGTGCTTCGGCCGCCCTGGCAGGTACTCCCCGCATCACACTCTTCCATCTCCATACGCCCGCGCCGTCCCGGTGGCGCCGTGTCGCTTGTCCGCCCGCCCGGCGGGCGCGGCCGCCGGGGCACTGTCTCGCACGGGCACCGCTCTCGGACGGGGCGCTGCCCTCGCACGGGGCACCGTCTCGCGCGGCAGGACGGCAATACTCTCAGGCCGTGTCGCGGGCACCACGGCGGGGAGCGGGTAGGGGGGACCCGGCGCGCGGGCGTCGGGGCAGCGGACCGGAGCGCGGGGCGCGGCACACGGCGGTCCGGGAGCGGCGCTCGGCGGCCGGGCGGATCCGTGAGCGGCGTCCGGCGGCCAACAGCCCGGGGAGCACTGCCCGGCGGCGTCACACCGGCGGCATCAGCCGGACGTGCGGTCGAAGGAGAGCGGAATGGTCACCGTAATGGCTTTACCGCCCGGGGTGGGAATAATGACGACGCAGGCGGTGAGTTGCTGAATCATCGGCCAGCCATATCCACCGACCGCATATTTTTCGCGACCGGCGGCGGTGGCGGGTTGCCGGCGGTTGTGATCGGCGACGGTGACTTCCAGGCGATCGGCCACGATCCGGGCGGAGAAACCGGAAAGGCCGTCTCCATGACGCTGGGCATTGGTGACCAGTTCCGAGGTGACCAGCAGGGCGTCGATGACGGAGAGTTCACCGATCCGCGGACGGTGGGCGCTCAGCAGCTCATGAACACGGGCGCGCGCCTCTGCCGCTTTGTTCACCGGGGTCTGCTGCGCACCCGTCACGCTCTCACCTCACGCCTGATCCATCTCCACGTCCTGGAGCTCCGCCGCTCGCTCATCCACGGGCCGCACCGAAGGCTACTTCGCCGAGAGGGTCCTTTGACGGCTTCCCCGGATCCGGGGGGGGCACGCGCCCCCCGCACGGCGCCGCACGGGTGAGACACCCCGGGCCGGCCGGCCACCCCGGCGGCGGCCGGCCCCTCCCGCGCCGGACCCGCCCCGGACGACCGGGATCCGCTTCACACCAGGGGAAATCCCCCGAAATAGACCCCGACCTGATGAAGGTAATCGGCGCTGCCCGCGTGCTCGTCCCCCTCGAAGGAGGGCGCGTCCTTGATCTCCTGCCGGGTGCGGCCGACGTAGACCTTCTCCTCTTCCCGGTCGATACCGGTCACCGTGCCGGCCGGCAGCACGACGCGCCGCCCGAGGATCCACGGACCGGTGTCGACGACGAGGTGCGCGGAATCCACCTCGTCGGAATGCTTGTCGACCTTGCCGATACTTCCGTCGAGGGCTTCGACGCTGTACCCCTCGAGGGCCGTGCCCGCCCGGTACCCGGAATCGGGAAGGTAACCCCAGACAGTGGAACTCATGCAAAATCCCTTCAACGCGACGCGAGAGCGGGCTCTGTGCCGCCACCGCTCTCCCTGGCTCACACCCCTGAACAAAGGGGTACGGCGGCCGGCCCTTTTCACCATGCCGGTCATCCCGACAGTGCTCTGTTGCCCCGGGACCGTTTTCCGAAACAGCGGCGAAGAGGGCCCGCGACCACGGTCCGCCGTTCTCTTTCCGCGGATACGGGAACGTGCCGTTCCGCGGATACGGGAACGCGCCGGCCCGGCGGGCAGAGCACCACCCGCGGAGCCGGAAAGGCCGTCGCCGCGCCCGCTCGCTCCCGCTCGGGGATTCTCCGAAGAGGAGTCGGGCGGGGCGGCCCCCTCGCGGACGAGCTGCGACTGCGGACGCATCCCCCGCATGCGCCGCCGACCCACGGATGCCGCCTCAACGGGCCGCGGCAGCACGTCGGTTGGCGCTCACCCGGCTGAGGGGCGCCCTCGCACGGGCACAGAAACGGACACCGGCACCGCCCCCGGAGCGCGAGCCGGACACCTCACACCCGCCCACTCAACTCGCCCGCCACACAGCATCGTTGCCGTCTCCACCGACGAAACATCGATGCCACGGACACCGGAGTCCGACAGTGGAGATCCGGCCTGCGATGGCCACTTTCTTGCCGACATGGGGGTCCCGGGCACGTCGCCGAAGCCGCGGCACCGGGGACGGCCGGCCACCGCGATGTCCGGTACCCGACCCCCGGAGGCTTAGGGGCGCCCGGCATCCACCCCTGCCCTCCGGGGAGCAGTGGCCGGATCATGCGGGCACCCCCGTACGGGAAACACCGGGGAAACATGAAGGAAAAGAAAAGCGGTGGCCAAAACCGGTGGCCAAAAACCGGTGGCCGGAAATCATCGACCGAGTTTCACGGCCAGCGGTCGTACTATTCATCCGTCCGTGTCCTTCAATCAGACCGGTCTTGCAACCGGGCGGATCACGCACCGTAGGATCCTTTCTCGTTAGACCGTTTGGCGTATGGCGTCGACATGCCGTGTGCCGCACGAAAGGATGCCTTCTTGGATTGGTCGACACGGACCATTAAGGGCTCTTCATCGCTGGCCTTCGCGGACAGGTCGATTTTCCGCGGCGAGGGGGATTCCCGGTGACCCAGGACTACGAAATCGGGCTGGCCGGCGTCTCGGAAACCGCCTTGTGGACCGCGCAGATGCGGGCCGGTGAATCCCGCAAGCCACACGCATTGTTCAGCGACCCCTGGGCCGGGCAATTCGTGGCGGCCGCGGGTGGCTTCCATGGCCCGCCCGGGGCCGGTGCCTTTCAGGTTCTGCTGCCCGAATGGCTGGCGGTGCGCACCCGCTTCTTCGACGACCACCTCACGGCTCGTGCCGGCTCGGGGTGCCGGCAGGTGGTGCTGCTGGGAGCGGGCCTCGACACCCGGGCCCTGCGGCTCGACTGGCCCGCGGGAACCCGGCTGTACGAAGTGGACCTGCCGGCGGTGCACGCCTTCAAGGAGGCGGTGCTCGCGGGCAGCGCCCCCTCGGTGGCCGAGCGCATCGCCGTCCGGGCCGACCTGCAAGGCCCCTGGTCACAGGCTCTGATCGCGGCCGGTTTCGATCCGGCCGAGCCAACGGCGTGGCTGTGCGAAGGGCTGCTCTACTACCTCGAACCCGAGGTGGTGGCGGAGCTCGTGGCCACCGTGTCCGGGCTGTCCGCCCCGGGCAGCAGCCTGGGCGCCGAATGCCTCAACGCCGAAACCGCCCAGTCCTCGTTCATGCGCCCGTGGCTGGAGGACATGGCCGCGGCGGGGACGCCATGGCCGTGGCGGCTGCGGGATCCGGAGAACTGGTGGGCCCGCCACGGCTGGGCCGCCGACGTCACGGATCTGTGGAGCCTGCCTTATGTGGTGGAGCGGATGGGGGCTTTTCGCAATCTTCTCCAGGGGGGCGAGGAACTCAGCATGCTCTTGGTCTCCGGAATGCGGAAGTAACGCACTACTCGCCCTGCCGGAAGGCCGGAAAGGAGTTTCCTCGGAATGGATGATCTCCAGGTGGAAGGTTCGGTCAAGGAATCCTTTTGCGTCGATTTCCCGGAACACGGGAAGGATGAATTCATCTCTGCCGAACCAACGGTGCGGCAATCGGCGCCGCGCGAGTACCACTCGTTTGTCGGCGGAGTCGAGGTGCCTTCCGACGACGGCGTCTACTGCATGAGTGCGCGGGCCATGCTGAATGATGTCTTCGCGACACTGCGGGCGAAAAGAGCCCTGGAACGCGGCACCGGGGACCCGGGAAATCCGAATGTGCTCGCCCGCTGTTCCGTCGCCGATGGCGAGACCGCCGGGGCGGCGGTGAAAGCGGCGGCCGAGGCATTCCCGCAGTGGGCGGCCGCGCCCGCCGCGACGAGGATCTTCGCCCTCGGGCGGGCCGTGCGCCGCCGTCTGGAGGCGCACCGGTCGGAGATCATCGAGGTGCTGATCCAGGAGCAGCATCCGCGCGTCCTCGCGGAGTGGCAGTTCGCGGGGCTCCTCGGCGGATACTCCGAGGAGAACCTCCGGTTCTACGCCGGCCAACTGCACCAGGAGTACTCCCGCGGGCCCCGCAGGATGCTCGTCCGCCGCCAGCCCGACGGCGTGGTCTGCGCCAACCCCCCGCAGAACGCACCGCTGTCGAGCGTGCTGCTGGCGGCCACCGCGATGCTCGCCGGCAACACCCTGGTGGTCCGGGTCCCGCGCAGCGCGCCGCTGGGTGCGATGTACGTCCTGCGGGAAATCCTGGTGCCCGCGCTCGAAGAGGCCGGGGCGCCGCCCGGGACGCTGAACTTCTTCTGCGCAGCGCCCCAAGAGGTGCTGGAGTCCTGGCTGAACGACCCGGCGGTCGCCGACATCTTCTACATCGGCCCCTCCGACGTCGGGCTGCGCCTGGAGGCGAAGTGCATCGCCCGGGGCAAGAAACCGATCCTCGAACTCGCCGGCAACGACGGCGTCGCCATCTGGCGGGACGCGGACGTCGACCGCGCCGTACAGGCACTGACCGAGTGCTTCTTCGGCTCCGGCCAGATCTGCATGGTCCCCAACTACGCCGTGGTGCACCCCGATATCGCGGACGAGCTGCTGGGCCGGCTCGGCGAGGCCGTGGACGCGCTGCGGCCCGGCTACCCCGACGACCCCGAGACGCTGCTCTCCCCCGTGGTGCGCAGCGAGAAGTTCTTCGCCTTCCTCGCCCAGGCGACCGGCGCGGGCGCACGGCTCCTGCGGGGCGGGCACCGCATGGAGATCGACGGCACCGTCAGTGCCAACGGCCCCTTCCTGCAGCCGACCGTGCTGCGGGTGGACGGCCTGGCCGGCGCGCGCCTCGTCGATGCCGTGCGCGAGGAGACCTTCTTCCCGCTCCTGCCGGTGGTCGTGGCCGAACCCGGCGACGACGCCCTCGTACTGGACCGGATGGTGGCCTTCCTCAATGAGAACGCCTACGGGCTGCGGAACTCGGTGTGGGCGCGGGAGGACCGCGTCGTCGACCGGTTCGTCCGCGACGTCCGCAACGGCGGCCTGCTCAAGGTCAACGACTCCCACGTCGGCTTCCTCCCCACGCTGCCCACCCACGGCGGGACCGGCCTGACCGGCGGGGTGTACGGGGAGGCCAACTATCCGCCGCTGCGCACGTCCCGGCTGCAGGGCGTGAGCGTCGCCCACGACGTGCACCCGCGCGATGCCGTCTTCGGCTCCACCGCGGGCACCGACCACACCGACAGGAGCGCGTCATGAGGATGCTGGACGAAGCACGGTCCCACTGCGACCGCCTGCTGCCGGGGCTGTGCCCCGCGTTGTCGGACATCCCGCTGCAGGAACTGGAGCGTCCGGGCAGCCCCGGCATCGGACTGTTCCGGAAGTACGGCGGGGCCGGGCTGCTGATCCCGACCGCACACGGCGGGGCGGGCGCCGGCGCCCGGGACGCGGTGCGGACGATGACCGCCCTCTCGTCGTACTCCCCCTCGCTGGGCGCCGCGGTGGCGATGCACGGCTTCTCCGTCGCCACCCTGCGTGCGGTCCCCCAGAGCGTGAACCCCCTGGTGCCCGTGCTGCTCGGGGCAGTGGCCGGCGAACGGCTGCTGGTGGCCTCGGCGTTCGCGGAGGGCACGTCGGGGCAGGGCGTGCTGGCGCCGACGATGACGGCACGCCCGGCCGGGGACGGCCGCTACCGGCTGACCGGATCGAAGAAGCCGTGCAGCCTGTCCCGGTCCATGGACCTGATCACCGCGAGCGTGCGGTTGACGGCGGAGGACGGCGGGGCGCCCGAGACCGCCATCGTGCTGGTCCCCGCGGGGGCCGAGGGCATCAGCGTGCACCCCTTCTGGGACACCCTCGCCCTGGCCGGTGCGGAGAGCGACGAGGTGCGCTTCGACGAGGTCCCGTGCGGTCCGGAGGAGCTGCTGCGGCTGGGGGACGACCCCGCCGACTCCGAACGGCTCACCAGCACCGGACTGATCTGGTTCCAGCTGATCATCTCCAGCGTCTACGCGGGCCTGGCGGCCGCACTGGTCGAGGAGGTCTTCCGGCGGTCCCGCGGCAGCGCCTCGGACCGCGCCGCCCTCGGGTCCCGGCTGCGCTCGGCCCTGCTCCAGCTCGACGCCGTCGCGCTCCGGCTGGACGACGGTGAGGTCGGCACGGGCGCGCTCGCCGACGCGCTGACGGTGCGCTACGCCGTCCAGGACGCGGTCGCCGATCTGTCCGGCAGCTCCGCCGAACTCCTCGGCGGTATGGCCTTCATCCACTCCTCCGACATCGCCTACCGGCTGGCCGCGGGACGGGCCCTGGCCTTCCACCCGCCCTCGCGCACGAGCACGGCGGCCCCCATGGACGCCTACTTCGCCGGTGAACCGTTCGTCATGCCCTGAGCCCCGAGCCCTGGACCGCCGGCTCCGGCCGGCACCGTTCCGCCTCCTCCTGGAGCCCCTATGACCTCGCCCCCCGCCCGGAACCGCGGGCACACCACGCCCCCGGCCCCCGTCCCCGAACAACGCCCCGCACCGCCCGTCGACGCCGCGCACGACAGGTCCCCCGAGGAGACGAAGGCCGCGGTGACCGCCCGCTACCGCGCCCATCTCAGCCCCGCCCGCGCGACGCTCGGCGAACTCTTCGGAGGGCTGGTGGAGAGCAGCTCCTCGGGCGCCTGGGTGTACACCACGGACGGGCGCGCCCTGCTCAACTGCGGTGGCTACGGCGTGCTGTTGATGGGCGCCCGGCATCCGCGGGTGGTGCGGGCGGTCACGGAGCAGATCGCGACCCACCCCGTGGCCACCCGGATGCTGCTGGAGCCCCGCGCGGGCGCGGCCGCCGAGGCGCTCGCCGCCGTCACCCCGCCCGGCCTGGACCACGTCCACTTCGCCGGGTCCGGGGCGGAGGCCGTCGAGGCCGCGCTGAAGCTGGCGCGCTGTCACGGCAGGACCACGGTGGTGGCCGCACACGGCGGGTACCACGGGAAGACCATGGGCGCGCTGTCGGCCACCGGCAACCCGATGTACCGCGGGCCGTTCCTCCCGTTGCTGCCCGGGGTCCGGCATCTCCCCTACGGGGACGCCGCCGCGCTCGAACAGGAGCTGGCGCAGGGCCCGGCCGACACCGCGTGTGTGATCGTGGAGCCGGTGCAGGCGGAGGCCGGGGTGCTCCTCCCTCCGCCGGGCTACCTCTCGGAGGTCGCGGCCTCCTGCCGGGCGCACGGCGCGCTGCTGGTGCTCGACGAGGTGCAGACCGGGCTCGGCCGGCTCGGCAGCTGGTGGGGCGCGGACCGCGAGGGAGTCGTCCCCGACATCCTGCTGGTCGGCAAGGCGCTGTCCGGCGGCGTCATCCCCGTCTCCGCCATGGTGGCGGGCCGGGAGGTCTTCCAGCCGTTCGGCCGCGACCCCTTCGTGCACACCTCCACCTTCTCCGCGGCGCCGGTGGCGATGGCGGCGGCCGAGGCCGCCATCGCCTGCATCAGGGAAGAGGACCTGGTCTCCCGGGCGAAAGCGCTGGGCAGCCATCTGCTGCCCCGTATCCGGCAGATCGCGGCCGAGCGCCTGGGGGACCTGCTGGTGGAGGTGCGCGGCGCCGGCCTGCTGATCGGGGTCGAGCTGGCCGAACCCGGCCTGACCGCCGAACTCCTGCTGGAGCTGCTCTCCCGCGGAGTGCTCGCCAACCACTCGCTGAACTCGCACGCGGTGCTCAGGTTCACCCCGCCCGCCGTCCTCACCGACCGGGACGTGGACATCCTGCTCACCACCTTCGAACACGCCTGCACGGCACTCGCCGAGAGCCGTCGGAACGCCTGGAAAGAAGAGAACCGCCCATGCGCTGTGCCGAGTTGACCCTGCTCGTCGACGAGTCGCCCGCCGAGGTGCTCGATGCCCTGGCCGACCTGTCCGGCTTCGCCGCCCACGCCCCCGACGTACGGTCGGTGGCCGTCACCCCTGACCCGCGGCACCCGGGCGAGTCCGTGAGCCGCTGGGAGGTCCACTTCCGCAGCGGCACGCTCCGCTGGAGCGAGCGCGACCGCGTCGACCGGGAGAACCTGCGGATCGAGTTCGTCCAGGAGGACGGCGACTTCCAGCATTTCGAGGGCAGTTGGCGCCTACGGGAGATCCCCTCGGGGTGCGAGGTCCGCTTCACCGCCCGCTTCGATTTCGGGGTGGCCAGCCTCGCCCAGCTCCTCGACCCGGCCGCGGAGCGGGTGCTCAAGGACAACGTGGCGCGGGCGCTGGCGGGCTGGTTCACCGGGGCCCGGCCGGCCGACGCGGTGCCCGCGGCAGCGGGCCGGAGCTGAGGCATGGACACCCACAACCTGTGCCAGACGCCCACCACCTACCGGCTGCTGAGGCTGGAGTACCTCCTCGGGCTCGCCGTGGCGGGCGGGTTCTTCGTGGCCCATCTCGGCGCGGTCCGCTGGTGGGTGGCGGTGGTCCTCTTCGCGTACATCGACGTGATCGGCTACCTGCCGGGGGCCGTGGCCTTCCGGCGCAGCCGTGACGGGCGGATCCACCGGGCCTACTACGTGCTCTACAACCTGATGCACAGCCTCGCCTTCCAGGGGCTGGTCGTCGCGGGCTGGATCTGGGCCGCCGGCCCCGAGTGGGCGCTGCTCGTGATCCCCCTCCATCTGTGCGGGGACCGGGGTCTCTTCGGCAATTTCGTGAAGTCCTTCACCGTCTCGTTCGAGCCCGTCGCACATCCGGCGGTGGGCGCCGCGCTCCGGACCTTCGCGACCGTGCCCTGGTACGCCCTGGCACCGTCCGACGCGGCGCCGGGGAAGCCGCCGGGGCCGCGCCGGAGCACCGGGCGGCATCCGAGCGAGGCCGTGCGGTGACCGCCCCGGCCGCCCTCAGCGACGACGAGGCGGTGGACGTGCTGCGCCGCCACGGCCGGCACAGCAGCGCCTTCCTGACCATGAACACCGGCATCCGCCGGCTGTGCCCCGCGGGCCTGGACGGGTTCGCCGCCTACCGGGAGAGCGGCAGCCGGCATCTGTTCGAACTGTGCGGCCCGGTCTGCGCTTTCGGCGACCGCGAGCGCGTCCTCGCCGCGCTGCTGGAACGGGCGCGCGGCGAGCGCCGGCGGGTGGGCGCGGTCCAGCTCTCCCACGACGACGCCCTGCTCCACGCCGGCCACGGCTTCGTCGTCAACCAGCTCGGCGCGTCCTTCAGCATCGCGCTGGAGGGCTACAGCCTCCGGGGCCAGCGCATGGTCAAGGTGCGCAACATGGTGAACCGGGCGCGACGCGAGGACGTGACGGTCCGGGAGTGCCCGCCGGGCGAGGCCGACGATCCGGACCGGGCCGCCGCCCTCGACCGCGTGGACGCCGCCTGGCTCCGCGCCAAGGGCCGGCACGTCAAGGAGCTGGACTTCCTCATCGGGGAGCGGGGCGGCCCCGGCAGGCCCTACCGGCGGCTCTTCACCGCCGCCCACGAGGGGCGCACGGTGGGCTATGTCTCCTACTCGCCGGTCTTCGGGGAGCGCGCGGGCTGGCTGTACGACCTGACGCGCCGGTCGCCGCAGGCCCCTCCCGGAACCGTCGATCTCCTCTTCGCCACCGCTCTCCAGCAGTTCCAGGAGGAGGGCTGCGGCTGGCTGCACCTGGGCTTCACCCCGTTCGTCCAGTTCGGCGACCCCGTCGAGGGCCCCCGGCCGTCCAGCCCCTTCCTGCGGCGGGTGCTGGAGCTGCTCGCCCGCAGAGGGCAGGCGCTCTACCCCGCGGCGGCCCAGGAGTCCTTCAAGCTCAAGTGGCGACCGCAGCACATCGAGCCCGAGTACCTGGCGTTCCAGGACGGCGTGAGCGCCGCGGCCGTGTGGAACCTGCTGCGCCTGACGAGGACGGTCTGACGGGGGCGCCCCGCCCCTCGTCCCCGCTCTTCCGCCCGGCCGGCGACCGGACCCGCCCGTTGCTCCCGCCGCCCTCCCCCACGTGTTCCCCAGCCCGTCGGCCCATCGACTCCGCCGTCCCGTCGACCAGTCCGTCGACCACCGACACCACCGAAAGAGGAACCGAGATGTTGAGCGTGGCACCCGGCACCGTCCCTCGCGAAGCGGATCCCGACCGGGCTCCGGACCTGCTGGACGGAGCACTCACCACCGAGCTGACCCCCGAAGGCTGTGACATCGCCTACTGGCTGCGCGCGGTGCCCCAGGGCACCCTGCGCGGCGACCCCATGGGCCGCTCCCGCGACGTCGCCGTACCGGACCACATGCTCCTCGACGGCCCGCTGCGCGAGGCGGTCATGCAGGAGATGGCGTTCCGTTCGATGGCGGAGGAGAAGGCGGCCCGGGCCCTCAGCTACCTCGTCGCCCAGGCACCCGACCTCGCGGAGCTGGACTTCTTCACCACCCAGCTGATGGACGAGGCGCGGCACGCCTACGCCTTCCGCGGCCACCTGCACGAACTCGGCGTCCCGCAGGACGAGTTGGCCGACACGATGGAGAAGCTCGCCGGGGCCGACCGGGAAGCGGTCCTGGACCCGCTGGAGCGCTTCGGGCGGTCCGTCCTGGAGGACGACCACGACTACATCGGCGGGGTGGTCACCCTCACCGTGCTGGTCGAGGGGGTCCTCGCCCCCACCGCGGAACTGAGCGAACGCAAGTGGCGGCCGCTCGACGCCCCGGCCGCCGAGATCGAGCGGGCGGCGGGCATCGACGAGATCCGGCACCTCTCGGTGGGCTCCACCATCGTCCGGCGGCATCTGCGGCGCCGCCCCGGGGAACGGGCGCGCATCGGCGCACTGCTGGAGAGCGGGGAGCGGCTGTGGGCCGGGCTGCCGGTGCAGGAGATGACGCACCGGCGCGAGGAACTGTTCCAGCAGGGGCTGGAGCAACACCGCGCCCTCGTGGGCGACTACGAGGTGTGGCCCGGCCGCCGGCTCGTCGACACCACCGCGGAGGAGCGGATGCGTACCGCCCTGGAGTGGTCCCGCCGCACCCAGCAGACCCGGCTCGCCTACATGGGGCTGGGCGGATGAGCACGACGGCAGGGCGCGGTGTGCCGGCCCCGCCCCCGGCCGAGGGCGGCGCGGCACGCCGGATCAACGGGGTCGCCCAGGACGACGACGCGGCGCAGCACCAGGAGGCGGACCGGGACGAGGACTTCCGCGAGCTGTCCCGGCGGGTCCACGACGCGGGCCTGATGAAGCCCCGCCGGGCCCGCTATGCCGGCCGGATCGCGCTGATCTGGCTGTTGAACGGGCTCGGCTGGGCGGCCCTGGCCCGCTGTGACCGGGAGTGGTGGCAGGTCGTCCTGGTCGCGGGCTGGCTCGCCGTGTGGTCCGAGCAGCTGGCCTTCGTGGTGCACGACGCCGGGCACCGGCAGATCTCCCGCCACCGCCGGACCATCCAGGTGCTGGGCCTGGTGCACGCCAACCTCGCGCTGGGCGTCTGCTTCGGCTGGTGGGTGCAGCATCACAACCGGCACCACAACCACCCCAACCATCTGGAGCTGGACCCGGACATCCTGCGCCGGGTGGCGATCTTCGCTCCCGAACAGGCCGGGCAGCGCTCCGGCCTGGCGCACTTCCTCGCCCGCAATCAGCGCTACCTCTTCTTCCCCCTGCTGGGCCTGGAGGCGGTGGTCCTGCGGATCGCCGGCCTCATCGCGCTGCGCCGCCGGGCGATCCGCCGCCCGTGGCTGGAGGGCGGTCTGCTACTGGCACATGTGACGCTCTACCTGGGGGCCGTCCTCGTCCTGCTGCCGCTGCCGGCCGCGGCGCTCTTCCTCGCCGTGCACCAGGGGCTGCTGGGCTACCTCCTCGGCCTGGGCTTCGCCGTGAACCACAAGGGACTGCCCACCCGCACCGGCCGGGAGTGGAGCTGGCTGGAGCGGCAGGTGCTCACCGCCCGGACGCTGCCGACCGGCCTGCTCGGCGACTTCTTCCACGGCGGGCTGAACTACCAGATCGAGCACCACCTGTTCCCCGGCATGCCGCGCTCCGCACTGCGCCGGGCGTATCCCATCGTCAGGGACTTCTGCCGCGAGCGGGACATCGCCTACACCGAGACCGGCGTCTGGGAGTCCTACCGCCACCTGGCGGGTCATCTGGACTCGGCGAGCCGGATCCTGCGCGACAAGACCGCCACCGGTTGAGGGGCGCCCGCGCACCCCGCGCCGTCAAGGAGGAGGAAACCTGTGACAGCACCCCCTGACACCGCCCGGCAGCAGGCCCCGCCGGCCGACATCTACCGCGCGGCGATGGCCCATGTGCCGTCGTGCGTGTCCGTGGTGACGACGAACACCCCGGTGGGCCCCGTCGGGGTCACGGTCAGCGCCCTGCTCTCGCTGTCCCTCAGCCCGCCCGCGCTGGTGGTCTCCCTCACCTCGTCGGGCCAGACCCTGTCGTGGATCCGCCGCAGCGGTGCCTTCGGGGTCAGCGTGCTGGGCTGGGAACAGCGCCATCTCGTCGAGCGGTTCGCCACCGGCCCTCCGCAGCGGCGCTTCGACGGTGTCTCCCACGCCTTCCACCTGGGCCAACCACTGCTCGCCTCGGCTCCGGTGCGGATCGTCTGCACGCTGGAGGCGGCCCGGGAGGAGTGGGACCACACCCTGCTGACCGGCCGGGTCGTCTGGTGCGGCCACCGCCCCGAATCGGCCGGGCTGCTGCTGCACGGACGCGGCAGGCACCCCGTCCCGCACCACGCCGCCGGCTGAGCCCGGCGGCGCCACGAAAGCTGCCGCACCAGCGGCACCAGCGGGCCCCCGCTCGGGGTGCCCGTCCCCTCGAAGTCCAAGGAGACTGCGCTCATGGGCACCAGTGACACGTTCAAGGACTTCATCGGTGACATCGCCGATGACACGAAGAAGGCGTTCGACGAGCTCCTGGATCGTGATGACGACGACAAGGACACGGACCTCGGCCTGGCCAATCTGCCGCTGCAGGCACTCGCCGGTCTGCCGGCGGAGACGCTCCGCTCCCTGAGCACCCTCGCCGCGGTGCAGGGCCTCACCGGCAGGAGCGGCAAGAAGAACAGCGGCGGGGCCAACCCGCTCGCGGCACTGGCCCTCGCCGGCAACCCCCTCGCGGCCCTCGGCGCCGCCGGCAACCCGGCCGCCGCCCTGGGCCTGCTGGCCGGCGGCGGCCTGCCGAACCCCGTCGCGGGCCTCGGCCAGGCGGCGGGCGGCCTCAACCCGATGGCCGCGGCCGGCCAGGTCTCCCAGATGGTCGGCGGCGCGGCGGACATGGCCGGGGGCCTTGCCCAACTACCGCAGCAGATCGCCCAGTTGAGCGAGCTGATCAGCACGCTGACCGGGGTGCTGGAGGGCGTCCAGGGCCTGATCCCGAAAATGCCGAAGGCGCGGGCGTAGGACCCGGCTGACGGATGCGTCTCCCCCTGTCCGGCCGTCGCCGGCACGGCCGGACAGGGCCCCAGTGCGGACAGGACAAGGCCCGGACGCTACGGACAGGACCGGGCCGTACCGACAACACGGCGAGGAAGGCAGGTACCCGGCGAGTGTCGCGGAAGGTCGGTGATCGCGTACGCGTGGTGGCCAAGGTACTGGGGCAACTGGTGGCCGACGAGACCCGCCGGTCCGCGCGGCACGCCGGCGGGGCGGACCCCGAGCAGCGGCGGGCCCGGGCCGTCCGCGGCGCGCTGGAGAGCCTCGGCCCCTTCTACGTGAAGATCGGACAGATCCTCTCCACCCGGCCCGACATGGTCCCGCCCTCCATGATCGCCGAACTGCAGAACCTCCACGACGAGGTGGCGGTGCAGCCCTTCTGCGTCTTCGAGCCCGTATTGGAGCGCGACCTGGGGCCGGACTGGAAACTCCGCTTCGACGACATCGACACCGAACGCCCCCTGGGCGCCGCGTCCCTGGCACAGGTCCACCGGGTGACGCTGGCCGGCGGGCGGCCGGGCGTCATCAAACTGCAGCGGCCCGGCATCCGTGACGACGTCCTGACGGACATGGCGATGCTGCGCCGCGCCGCCCGGATGGTCACCCGCGGGGCGCCGCGCTTCAGCTCCGTCGTGGACGTGGAGTCCATGCTCGGCATCGTCTTCGACGCCATGGAACCCGAACTGGACTTCACCGGTGAGGCGGACAACATGGACCGCGCACGCGAGTCGATCCGCGGCTACCGCTCGCTGGCCGTCCCCAAGGTGATCGTCGCCAAGCCGCGCGTCCTGGTGCAGGCCATGGCGCCGGGCACGTCGGTACGCCGTATCGACCAGGCGGACTTCTCCGACCGCGAGCGCGCGGAGATGGGCCGCGAACTGCTCGCCTTCATGTACCGCGGGTACTTCATCGACCGGTTCTTCCACGCCGACCCGCACCCCGGCAACGTCTTCGCCGTCCCGGGCGGGCCCGCCACCCTCATCGACTGGGGCATGGTCGGCCGCATCGACCAGCGCACCAGCATGAGCCTCCTGCTGGTCCTGATGTGCGTCGCGCAGAACGACGGGCACGGCCTGGCCACCGCGTGGACCGAGATGGGACGCGCCACCCCCTGGTCGGACATCCCCGGTTTCCGCTCCGACATGGCCGCCCTGGTCCCCAAGATCGCCTCGGCCTCCCTGGACGACCTCGACTTCGGCGTGACACTGACCTCCGTCCTCCAGAAGGCGAGCCGGCGCGGCATCGCCTCCAGCCCGGCGGTGTCGATCCTCGGCAAGTCCTTCGCCAACCTGGAGGGTTCGGTCCGCTGCCTGGCACCGGAACTGGCACTGGCCAAGGTCTTCCAGAAGGAGGTGCCCGGCATCATGGTCCGGCTCCTCGGCGAAGCCGCCTCCTGGCAACAGGGCGCCCGGACCGCACTGGAGACCCTCCTGGGCTCCGCGTCCGCCGGCCAGCAACTCCGGGCCCTGGGCGACGACGTGTCCAACCGCCAGCTGTCCTTCCAGACGAGCCGTACCCACCGGGGCACCGCCCAGGGCGGCGAACGGCGCGGCCTGCCCCGCGGCCTGCTGGCCCTGGGAGCACTGGCCCTCTATCTGGATCACCGGCGGAGGGGGCGGTGAGGAGGGGGCGGCCGGCCGGCCGCCACGCACGGCGGAGGCGCGGAGGAGGAGGAGGAGGAGGAGCGAGCGCGCGCCGGCACCGGAGTGCGCCGGGCCGACGGGCTGGCCGGCCGGCTGGCGGGCTAGCGGGCGGGCGCCACACGGCGTCTCACCCCAGCGCGGCGACCCGCTCCCGGATATCGCCGACCAACTCCGCCTCGTGCGGGACGAGATAGAAGTGCCCCCCGGGAAACGCACGCGCTTCACAGCGGCCCGAGGTCAGCTCCGCCCACGCCCGGACGTCGTCGGGGGCCGGATCGGGGTCGTCCGTCCCGAAGTAGGCAACAACGGGAATGTCGACGGCAGGCGCCTTGGACTCCTCCGCATACGACTCGACCAGCCGGTAGTCCGCACGGATCGGCGGCAGGAACAGCTCGCGCATCTCGGGATCGTGCAGGAACTCCGTCCCCGGCCCGCCGAGCCCGCCGACCCTGGCGAGCAGCTCCTCATCGGTGAGGCCCTCGTCCCCGCTGCCGAGGCGCCGCAGACGATGCGGAGCGGCCCGCCCCGAGACGAGCAGCGCCGCCGGGCCCACGGCCCCCCGCCCGGTGAGCAGCGCCGCGACCTCATGCGCCACGGAGGCCCCCATGCTGTGGCCGAAGAAGACCGTGCGGGACGTCATGCGCGGTGCCAGTTCGTCGGCGATCCGGCCGGCGAGCTCCGCCATGCTCGTGAGGGCGGGTTCGGCCATCCGCGTCTCACGGCCCGGATAGCACACCGCACTCACCTCCCAGTCGGCCGGAAGGTGCTGCGGCCAGGAACGGAAGAAGCTCGCCGAGCCGCCGGCATGCGGAAAACAGATGAGCCGCAGCCGAGGCGCGGCCACCGGCCGGTAGGTACGCAGCCACTGCCCGGAGTGCGGGCCGGAAGAGAGAGCCATATCGGGAAGTTTAGGGCCCGGACCTGGGGAAGCGGGGGCAGTCGCGGACTGGAGGACTCGGGACGGGCCGAGTCGGGACGGGTCGGGCCGAGTCGGGTCGGGTCGGGTGGTCACGGATTTGGCTCACCCACGACTCGGCTCGTCAACGCCTCGGACCGCCACCTCGCTCCGTCCGCTCCGCCCGCGAGTCCCCCTCCACGTGCTGGAACGCCTTGCACAGCGCCACCAGCAGCAGGACGAACACGGGCAGCCACAGGAGCCGGGCGAAGACCCAACTCGGTCCGTCGGGCACGGTGTGGAGGCCGGCGTGCGGACCGGTGAGCGCGAGAGTGATCGCGGTGGCCGAGAGCATCGCGGTCTGGTGCCAGAGGAAGATCGTGATCACGGAGAGGTTCATCAGTGCCACGGCCGCCCAGGCGAACTGCCCTGGTGTGGCAACGCGTTGCCCGCCCGACAGATGACGCTGACCGGTCGCGGATCGCGGCTGTCCGACCAGGCGACGCAGCGGCCCGCACAGCAGGAGGGCCGCGCCGCACTGCGCCAGGCCGAAGGTGACGCCGGCGAGCGAGAGCGGGTTGAGGTTCGACATGGCCGCGCCCGGGACACCGACCATGCTGGCGGGATAACCGCCCCACACGATCAGCACGGCGGTCGCCAGGGCTCCGGTGACCAGCAGGGCGACCGCGTACCGGCGACGGGCGAAGCCGCCGGCGGCCCACACCGCGCCCAGGCAGTACGGCACCAGCCACCCCGCGAGGACGTTCACCTTGCGGACCGTCTCGACCCACGCCACACCGCCACCGGCGAAGTGCGCCACATCCAGCACGGCCACCACGGCACACGCCACGACCGCTATCCGCCCCGGCGCCCGCCGGACGAGGGGTGTGGCGGCCGTCAGCACGAGGAACACCAGCAGGAACCACAGCGGCGACACCACCAGGCTCAGCAGCGTGCTGATCGTCTCGTGCGCGACACCGGTGACGGCCAGGCCGAACACCACCAGCATCCACAGGAACAGCACCGTGCCCACCGGCCGCAGCAGCCGGCGCGTCCGCCGCACCAGCCAGGGACCGTATGCCGTGCGCGTGGGCCCCACGGGGGCACAGCCGCGTGCCGCGACCCGCCCCCCGACGAAGAAGAAGACCGCCAGCGGCTGCAGCACCCACGACACCGGCGCCAGAGCGGGCATATGGCGCAGCGGACTGTCCCCCATGAGGTGACCGTCGGCGCGCAGCGTCACGGCGGTCACCAACCAGTGGCCGAGCACGACGCCGAGGGCGGACAGGGCCCGCAGCACATCGATCGCCCGATCGCGGTCGGCCGGGGTCGCCGCGTCGATCCGGAGCACCAGCGCGTGCAGCCGGCCGAAACGCGGGGGCGGGCCGGCGGGCACGCTGCCGCCGGGCATCGGCGCCCTGCGGGGCGGGGCCGCGGGGCGGGGACGTCCGGTCGGACGGGTTCGTACCGCAGGACGGGGTCGTGCGGCGGGACCGGTGTGCACAGCGGGGCGGGGACGTACCTCAGCCACGGGAGACCTCCGACGTCCGCCCCGCGGCGATCAGCGCGAGGTTGTGCAACGGGAGGCTGCCGGGCGCGAGATAGTCACTGTGCCCGCCGCTACCGGCGTCGAAGCGCCTCGCCCCGAAGGACCGGGACACCGGGTCCGCGCCGAAACCGACCATCCCGCCGAAGGCGGGCACGCTGACGTGCGGGGCCCCGGCGATCCAGTCGTCCGCTCCCCGCCCCGCCCACACCGGTATGCCGTGACATGCGGCCGCGGATCCCACCCCCATCCCGGGGCTGCCGAAGACCGCCATGCCGGCGAGGGACGACGGCACCGCGCGGTCCGCGCCGCCAACGGCGCTGCCGCAGACCACGGAACCGTACGAATGGCACAGGAGCGTCACCCGCGCCGCCGGGTTCACGGACCGCAACTCGTCCAGCAGCCGCCGCAGCCGGCCACCGCCCTCGGTGGCGCGCGCCGTGCTCAGCACATCCCGGCTCATGGTGCGGGGCGCGCGGTAGCCGTACCAGGCCACCACGGCCGCGGGAACGCGAGAGACCCGGCGCATCTCGCCGTACAGCGCACGGGCACCACCGCCGAGCGAGGCCCGGCGCGACCCGAGGTAGTCGAAGGTGTCGACCGTCGTGTCCGACCCCGGCACCAGAACAGCGATCCGCCCCGCGGCAGCAAGGTCACCGAGCACCTCCACCGCCTGCCCGTCGCCCGCCGCCCCGAAGTCCAGGAAGTGCCGCCCCCGAGCGCCCAGTTGGCGCAGATGACGCTCGCGCTCCCCATCGCCCATCCGATGCGCAGCACGCTCGGCCGCGACGACGGCAGCCCGGTTCGCGGCGTACCGCGCCTCCAGCGTCCCCGCCGTGACCGCGGGAAGCCGCGGCGGCGAGGGCGTACCAGGGACAGCGGACCGCGCGGCGGCACTCACCGACACCACCATCGCTGCCGCAACGGCCGCCAGCAGCCCACGTCTCCCCCACCCATGAGCACGCATCGGCAACCGTTCCTCCCAGTGATTCCATCAACTGACTGGAAGGCTAGAAATTCACACCCGGGAAAGCGTCCCGCTCAAGCGCCAACTGCATCCGTAGCTCCGAGGTATGACCACGCCTCGCCTCTCAGTACCGAGAGCTACTGGTTCCCCTGGTTCTTTGAGTCCCTGGTTCCCTGGTTCCCTGGTTCCCTGCAGCGCCGGGACGACGAGCATTCCCCGCAGGACCGGGCCGACCGGCGCCAACCGACCGACCCCACACCCGCGCAACGGACGAGTGGACGGCCCCCGGCCCCTCGCCGCTCCACCTCACCAGGACAAACAGAAGACGCTCAACACCCCGCACCCAGCGGAGCGACCCGCACCAGCCAGAGTGCGCCGGCCGGCATCACACCACGCCACGCCACAACTGCCGACCCTGGAGTTCGAGTTATCCTACGGCGGACTGGCCTCCGCATACGCGTTTCCCACAGCCCGGCAACCGGTGCGCGACGGCCAGACGGGGAGGGACACGGCGTGCTGAGCATCAGGGAACGGGCTTCCACTGGGGGCAACCCCCTGAAGACCGGACCACGAAAACAAGACAACAGCCGTGCCCCCTGGCGCGGCGCCATGGCTTCTCCGCCCATGCCCACGCCCGAGACGGCGGATGCGGGGAAGGGCGAGGGCTCATGACGACCCACATCCGCGTACTGGTCGCCGACGACCAGACCCTGATCCGGGAGAGCTTCGGCATCCTCCTCAACGCACAGCCGGACATCGACGTGGTGGGCGAGGCCGTGAACGGCGAGGACGCGGTCCGCCAGGTCGGTGAACTCGCCCCGGACGTCGTCCTGATGGACATCCGGATGCCGGTCCTCGACGGCCTGGAGGCCACGCTGAGGATCACCGAACACAACCCGGACGTCAAGATCATCATCCTCACCACGTTCGACTCGGACGAATACGTCTACGAGGCCCTGCGCGTCGGCGCGAGCGGCTTCCTCCTCAAGGACACCTCGGCCCACCAACTCGCCGACGCGGTCCGCACCATCGCCCACGGCGGAGCCCTCCTCGCCCCCACGGTCACCAAGCGCCTCATCGAGGAGTTCTCCCGCCTGCACACCCCCCGCCGCCGCAACGAACGCATCGCCGACCTCAGCGAACGCGAAACCGAAGTCCTCCGCCTGATAGCCCAGGGCCTCTCCAACTCCGAACTCGCCACCCGCCTGGTCATCGCCGAACAGACAGTGAAAACCCACGTCAGCCGCATCCTGGTCAAACTGGGCCTGCGCGACCGCACCCAGGCAGCCGTCTTCGCCTACGAGGCGGGGTTGGTGGTGGCGGGGCAGTAACCCCGAACCCCGCATGTCCCAGCCTGGGCCGGGCCGTCGCAGTCCGACCTGGATGCCCCAAGGCCCCAGTCGGACGACCCAAAGCAGCAGACGTCGATGAATATTCCGTGTCATAAGAACGCCGCCCTGGTCAGCACTGTTCGCACCCGTCACGGCGGACAGCGCCGGGCCCATCTGCATCGCGTCGACACAGAATTCCATGCCTTCACCGCCGCCCGCGTCTCGACGAAGCAGCGGCAGGACGCGGTGCTGGAGGTGGAGGCGATCACAGCCGTCGCCTCCTCGCGTCCTTGATCAGGTGTGCGGCCGGCAACTCCGCGGGCCACGGCGTCGGGTCATGGCATCACCTGTCCGCTCACATCACGGGCACGGTGTGTCCCGTTCAGCTGTCGTCACGGCGCCACGAGGACAGCGGAGCTCCCTGCTCATCCCACGTGTCCTCGTCACGAAGAGAAGCGGTGGCGCCGTCGAAGAACTTTCGGGACTTCAAGACCCCGTTGGGGTGCCACTCCCTGAATTCACCCACAGCACGGCCGCCCCGCGCCCTCCCCTCGGAACGCAACGTCCCGGTCTGGTACCACTCGAGTGACGGTCCGTTCAGGACTCCGTCGGTGTACTCGTCCAGGCTGATCAGGCGTCCGCTTTGGTACTCGGCTGCTTCTCCGGTAAAGGGCTCGCCCCGATGGAGCAGACGCTGAGCATGGTCCATGTCGACGTCCGGATCATCAACGTCGATTCGCAGTACAGAAGTCATCAGGGGATCCAGTTCTCGTCACTCGGCGGGAAGCCGGTGGGCCTCCCGTGGCTGCTGGGCACCTTCGGGCCGGCCCGGCGCGCGGCGGGACGCCGGCGCCAAGCCCGCGGGTCGAGATCGTCGGCCACCTGGTCGGTGAGCCACCGACTCCAGTAGCTGACTGTCGTCATCCCGCGCCATTTGCCGTCCGTTGTCTCCGTCCCGGTCGGAACCCCCGGCCGAGCGGCTCGACCCGCCCGAGGGGGGAAGCGCAACGTCCACCTCGGAGCGGTGCGGCGACCACCCAGCGCCCACCGCGACACGGAGAAGCCGAACTCCGGCGATACACCGTCAGACATCCGTGAGTGTGGCGGTCAGGGAGTCGTAGACCTTTGCCATGCCATGGTGGCTGAGGGTGGGCTCCGGGTGCCATGTGCCGAGCCGGCCGGCGCGGACGGCGGGCAGGCTGCGCCACAGGCTGTTGCTTCGCAGGTCCGCCGGCTGGAGGCTGCTGGCGCGGACGTCGAGGAGGATCAGATCGGCCTGATAGCGGTCGGCTACTTCCCAGGAGAGCTTTTCCACGTAGATGGTGCTGCCGCCGGTGGGTTTGACGACATCGAGGCCGAGGCCTTCGAAGTCGGCGATCGAGGGGAAGCCCGGTTTGCTGATCCTGATGCCGTCGTGGTCGGCGGAGGCGAACAGGACCCGTAGTCCGGGTTTGGCGGTGATGGCCCGGCGGACCCTGTCGCGGGCGGCGGTGTACGCCGCTTTCCCCCGGCGCAGCTCGTGTGTGGTGAAGTCTGCTCCGAGAGCAGTGGCGAGGTCGGCGTAGCGTCGTACGGCGGTGTCGACCGTGGCCCCGTAGACCTCTATGGACACCACGGGGGCCAGCTTTCCGGTGAGCTCCAGGCTGCTCTGGTCAAGCTGGTGCGCGCCGTACTGGAGGGGGTCGACGACGAGGTCGGGGCGCAGCCTCCCCAGCCGCTCCACACTGATCTGGCCCCAGCTTCCGCCGACCGTGGCCACACGGCTCAGGTCCACCTCGCCGAGCAGGGTGACGTCCTTGCCGCCGCCCTGCTTCCGTAAGGAGCCGTAGACACCGACCGGGCGCATGCCGTAGTCCCACAGGGCCGCGGCTGCGGTGGCGTAGGCCACGATGCGCCGCGGGAGACTGCCCAGCCGGACCGTGCGCTCGGCGTCATCGGTGAAGCTCCAGGCGTTTCCGTCGCCGGAGGCGGCCGGTCTGCGGCCGGCCTCCGGGGGCGAGCAGCCCGCCGCGCCGAGCGCGAGGAGCCCCAGGGCACCGGTGGTCAGAAACCGTCGACGGCCGTTCAGGGGCAGCATGCGTTCTCCTCAGGTCCACGGGGGGGTGTTCGAGGCTTCGCGTGTCGACGCGACAGGTAGCTGAGGTTAGCCTCACCGTAGTTGCAAGAGCCACGTATGTCGCGGGCCGTGAACAGCGAGCAGGAACGGGGAAACCAGGGTGAGAGGCAACCGCGCCAAGCTGCTGTCCGGCTTGGGTGCCGTGCTGTTCGCCCTTCTCGTGGCGACGGCCGTCAGCACGGCTGTGGGCACGCGGGCCGTGCCGCTGGGCACGGTCGTGGACTCGCTGTTTCCTTTCGAACCGCACGACGTGGACCACTTGGCCATATGGGAGTTGCGGCTCCCACGCACGGCCCTCGGGGTGCTCGCGGGGGCGGCGCTCGGGTTGGCCGGTGCCGTCATGCAGGGGGTGGCCCGCAACCCGCTGGCCGACCCCGGCATTCTGGGTGTGAACGCCGGCGCCGCGCTCTTCATCGTCGTCGGCATCGACATCTTCGGGATCACCGCCCTGACCGGTTACGTGTGGTTCGGTCTTGTCGGCGCCGCACTGGCGGCCTGTCTTGTCCACGCGGTGAGTGCGCGGGGACAAGGTGGTGCCACGCCGGTCAGGCTCGCGCTCTCGGGGGCGGCGGTGAGTGCTGCCCTGACCTCTTTGCTCACCGTGATGCTGCTGGTCGACACGGACACCTTCGACCAGTTCAGGTTCTGGCGGGTGGGCTCGCTGGCCGGCCGGGACGGTGCGGTCGTCGGACAGGCGTTGCCCTTCGTGGCTGTCGGCGCGGTGCTGGCGCTGGCCTCGGGGCGGATGCTCAACGCCCTCGCGCTGGGTGAGGACACCGCGCGTTCCCTCGGCCAACACCTCGAACGGGGCCGCATGCTGGCGGCGCTGTCCGTGGTCCTGCTGTGCGGAGCCGCCACCGCGATGTGCGGTCCCATCGCCTTCGTCGGCCTGACCGTGCCGCATGTGGCACGCCTGCTCACCGGTCCGGACTACCGCTGGATACTGCCCTATTCGATGCTGCTGGCACCCTTGCTGCTGCTGACGGCGGACATCGTGGGCCGGTTGGCGGTACGCCCTGCCGAGCTCCAGGTCGGGCTGATGACTCCGGTCATCGGCGCCCCGGTGTTCGTTCTGTTGGTACGCAGGCACAAGCTCGCGGAGTGGTGATGAGCGGCGACACCGTGACCGGAGGGGCCGCAGCGGCAGCGGAGACGGAGGGCCGGGAAGCCGCACGTCGCACCGTGACCGCGGTGCGCCACCGCGTCGGACGGCGTACCTACACGGTGATCGCCGCCTTGGTGCTCGCCGTGCTCGGGACGTTGGCGGCCGCGCTGATGCTGGGCGAGTTCGGCGTGCCGCTGTCCGAGGTGCTGCGTTCACTCGTCGGGCCGTTGCTCGGTAGGGCCGCATGGGAGAGCGAGTTCTTCGTCCTTGACGTACGGCTGCCGCGGGTGCTGACGGCCGTGCTGAGCGGAGCGGCATTCGGCCTGTCCGGCGCGCTCTTCCAGAGCCTGATGCGCAACCCGCTGGCCAGTCCGGACGTCATCGGCATCACCTCGGGTGCGAGCGTCACGGCCGTTGTCTGCGTGCTGTTCCTCGGGCTGGGCGGGATGGCGGTCTCGTTCGGGGCGTTGGCGGGGGCACTGATCACAGCCGCCCTCATCTACCTGCTCGCGTGGCGGAGAGGGGTGAGCGGCCATCGCCTCGTCCTCGTCGGTATCGCGGTCGCCGCGGTACTGTCCAGCCTGATCTCGTACCTGATGACCGCCACACAGGTCAGTGATGCCCAGCGGAGCCTTGCGTGGCTGACGGGGAGCCTGGACGGTCACGGCTGGCCGCATGCCGGCTCGCTCGCGGTGTGCCTGGTCCTGCTGTTGCCTGCGACGGCATTGTCTGCCCGCGCACTACGGGTGCTGGAGTTCGGCGACGACACCGCGGCCGGGCTCGGGGTCCGGGTGGAGCACCGCCGGCTGGTGCTGCTGGCGCTGGCGGTGGCACTGGCCGCGGTGGCCACCGCGGCAGCCGGCCCGGTGCCGTTCGTGGCCCTGGTCAGTGCGCCCCTCGCGCGTGTGCCGCTGCGCGGGCGCGGGCCCGCCCTGACGGCGGCGGCACTGGTGGGCGCGGTCCTGATGCCCGCGTCCGACTTCATCGGCCAACATCTGTTCGACGCCACGGAACTTCCGGTGGGAGTGGTGACAGGTGTCGCCGGGGCCCCGTATCTGCTTCTCATGATGGCCACCGACCGGGCGGGACGCGACACATGACCACCCTGTGGAAGAGGCGGAGGGCAGGAACGGATGAGTGAACGGCACGCGCTGCACGCCGAGGAGATCCGGCTGGGCTACGACGGGCGGGAGGTCGTCAGCGGGCTGTCGTTAGAGGTCCCCACGGGCGAGGTCACCATGATCGTGGGCCCGAACGGCTGCGGTAAGTCCACCGTGCTGCGCGCCTTGGCTCGGCTGCTGCGTCCCGCCTCGGGTGCGGTGTGCCTGGACGGCCGGGACATCCACTCGGTGCCGCCCCGGCAGGTCGCCGGCATCCTCGGCATCCTTCCGCAGGCCCCGGTCGCCCCAGCCGGGATCCGGGTCGGCGAACTGGTGGCCCAGGGCCGTTACCCGCATCACGGGTGGCTGCGGCGATGGGGGACCGAGGATGACGACGCGGTGGCCCAGGCGCTGCTCGCCACCGACACCCTGGAGCTCGCCGAACGCCCGGTGGGCGAGCTCTCCGGCGGGCAGCGACAGCGCGTATGGATCGCGATGGCGCTCGCCCAGCGCACCGGCCTGCTGCTGCTGGACGAGCCGACGACCTTTCTCGACGTACCGCACCAGATCGAGGTGCTGGATCTGCTGACCGACCTCAATCGCGAGAGGGGCACCACCGTCGTCGCAGTACTGCACGATCTCCATCTCGCCTGCCGCTACGCCGACCACCTCGTGGTCATGAAAAGCGGCACGATCGTCGCCGAGGGTGCACCGTCGCAGATCATCACCGAAGAACTGATGCACACGGTTTTCGGCATGGGCTGCCGGGTCGTCCCCGACCCGGTTTCGGGAACCCCGCTGATCGTCCCCATCGGCCGCCACTACTGCGCGGCTGCCGGCTCCGAGCCGGAAGCCGGGGCGACCCGTCCCCTGTGACGTCGGTTCTCCGGCGTGGAAGGGGTGTGTGCGCGGCCCGTACCCGTCGCAGCGTGCGGCCGGCGGCCTTGCGGAAGCTGACGGCGCTTGCGCCCTCGGCAGCGACGAGGGCGCAAGCGCACGGAGGCGATCCGCACGCCCGGCGCGAGAGAGAGCTGCAGAGCGAAGCTCCTCTGCCGGATGCCCCGGCGCGCACCCACACGCTTGGATCCGTCGGGAAAGGGTCACCGGTACACCAGCGCGGCGCAGTTGGCGTGCCCGGCCCGTCGATGCCCATGGTTCTCGACGGACCGGCGCCCCCGGAACGGCGGCCACGGATCAGCTTTGCACGCTGTCCAATACGTGATCGGTGCGCTGGACGATCCGACGGGCCTCCGCGGCGTCGTGCTGCTGGAACTGCCGACGCAGACCGGCCAAGCGGGCCCGGCCGCGCGCCGAGGCCACCTGTCCGGCGAGATCCAGGGCCGCCCCGGCGGCCTGGGCCGCGCCGTCGACCTCACCCAGCGACAACCGGGCCTCGGCCAGCGAGGTGTGGTGCAGCATGCGGTTGCGTGGCTGGCTGTCGTCGAACAGCTCCAGGCCACGGGCCAGATCGAGGGCGGCGCGCCCCGTCCTGCCGATCTCCAGCCGGGCGCGACCGGCATCACCCACCAGCACGGCGGGGGTGACCCAGTACGCCCATGGCTCCCGCCCTTTGGGCTCCGTCATCCACTGCGTCTCGTCGATGGCCTCGCTGATGCCGGCGGTCTCCTCCAGCGCCCGCCGGCACCCCTCCGGATCCCCGAGAGCGGCGTGGGCCCTGGCCTGGCGGCTTGCCAGCAAGGCCTGTCCAGGACTCGGGGGTTGGTCGGCCGTGCCCTTGCGGGCGATCTGGATCAGCCGCAGCGCCTCGTCGCCCCGGCCGTGCCACGTGGCCAAGTAGCTCAGGCAGGAAATGATGTGCGCACCCAGCGCGCGGTCGCCCGCGGAGCGAGCGGAGTGCAGGGCCTGGAGCAGGTAGAGCCTGCCGTGGGCTTCGTCACCGAGGTCGGCGGCCACCCAGCCGGCGAGCTGGCAGAGTTCGGCCACGAGTCCGTGCAGTCGTACACCGGTCTCCTGGTCGTAGGAACCGGTGTCGATGAGCGTCCTGGCCCACCGCAGGTCCTGGACTGCCCAGTCCAGCAGCAGTCTGCCGCCGCGGTCGTCGTCGAGCCGGCGGAACTGGGCGATACGTTCGCTGATCATGCCCAGCGCCCTCGCGTCGACCTCCTCGCCGCGTAGCCGTGCGGCGGGCGGAGAGTCGGTGTTGAGCAGCCAGTCCACGGCCGTGGTGATCAGGGTCTGGTCGCCCGTTGCGGTGATCGGCGGAGCCGGGTGCCGCCGGACTGCCGGGACGGTGTATGCGGGGTGGCAGGGTGCCGGTGGTGTGCCCGGCAGTCGGTCCTGGCCGGGCTCCGGTGCCGTGGGCGGGAATTTGCCGGGCCACAGCGAGTGGACCGGCACCGGCTCCCCCAGACGTTCGGCGAGTATCTCGGAGACGACGCGGGGCAGACCATGACGCGGACACGACCCCTTGAGCCAGTTGTACGGCGCCTTGGCACTGATGGTGCCCTCCCCGCAGACCCTGTTGATCTCCCGGGCCAGGCGGTCCGGGGACCAGGAAAGCCGGTCCAGGCACATGGCTAATACCGAGGTGTGATTCATCCGCTTACGTCCCCCGTCTCGATCTGAAATGGTTCGGCCTTAAAGCAATGCCGCCTTGTCGAGTCAGCAGATACCCCAAGTGCATATGACTGGACCCCAATGCCTCAGTGGCATGAGCCACACAACCTGCCGGCACATCAGGAACTCAAACGATTTTCGCTCGCGAGTCGTCCGGGAATCGACATGCAGTAATACGCCGACTGCTTCTTCTGGCTTCGGCGGTACGGAAGCAGTTGGCGCGTCGGTCCCGCACACGGCCGGTGGAGCAGACAACCGACGAGCAGCCGAACGGCCGCCCGCAAAGAGTGCGCCGAATTGGCCGGTGATTTCAGCCAACCAGCCAGTCACCCGGCCTGCGCTGGTGTGTGGAAATACCGAGACCGCCGAGGTGAGAGAGCCACAAGCCGGGGCGGAGAGGCGGTCGGGCCCGGAGGCAGCGGCGGTCGGCGCACCGCCCGGCCCGAGGCGAAAGGCTTATACGGTTCAGCCATGGTGAAGTGATCCGGCCGGCCAAATGGCCGCAGGGCGGCGGGGCCAGGAAAGAGGACCGCCTGAACGCCACATGCGAGAGGCCGCGATCGTCGCGGCTCAACGTAAATACCTCGGAACGTGGCGTCCACAGCCGGCGTGGCGCATTGGCCACCGAAAAAACCGTACGGCCGGAAGCTTATGACGATACCGGTCGGCGAGAGGTGAGCCGATGGTCCAGGGATGCGGCCAGAGGCTGTGGCGGAATTCGGTCAACTCTTCATCAGAGCCATGGATGTCACCGTTCGCTCCGGCGACTCCGATAAAGAAGCACGCTCATCCCACCCCGGCCGCTCCCTGTCCCAGATGGGCTCCCCACCGGCCAACCGGCCCCAGGGACGGGACGTTGCTCAGGCGCTGTCCGCCCGGGAGATGTCCGTCGTCTTTCCGGGGCGTGCAACGGTGGGCTCGCCCATGATGCGGCGGCCCGGCGCAACGTTGTCGAGCACCAAAGCATGGGCACCGATCAGGGCGTCGTCGCCGATGGCCAGCGGACCGAGGACCGTGGCATTCACGCCGAGCGTGACGCGGTCGCCGACCCGCGGGTGGCGCCGGTCCCCACTGGACCGCAACTTGTCCCGCCACCACCCCACGGCGCCCAGCGTGACCTGCTGATAGATGGTGACGTCATCCCCCAGCACGGCGGTCTCGCCGATCACCACGCCGGTGCCGTGGTCGATGAAGAGCCGACGGCCGATCCGGGCCCCCGGGTGAATCTCGATACCGGTCAACACCCGTGCACAACTCGTCAGTACGCGGGCTGTGATCCGGTGCCGCCGCCTGTACAGGTGGTGTGCGACGCGGTGGATCCACAGCGCCGGCAGCGTGGAGTGGAATACCGCTTCCGCCCGGGAGGCGATCGAGGGGTCGCGGGCCAACGTCGTCTCGATGTCTTCGAGCATCCGGGACAGCGGACCGTCTCCGGCGCGCCGGTTGCCGAACGGCACGGCGGCCGATCCCGGCTTCCGGCCGGCTTTTGACTGGAGCATGGCTCAGTTCCCCATGCTTTCTAATTTCTCCCAGTCCTCCTTCGAGCCGGAGTCCGCGAAGACCGTGACCACGATGTCGTCGGGGCCGAGATTCTTCGCCTTCTCGCGTGCGATCAGCCAGCTCGCGCCGGCCGAGGAGCCGATCCTGGTGCCTGTCTCCTTCCAGAAGTCGCGCATCGCCCTGAGCGCTTCGGGATGTGCGACCTGGGCGCTCTCGAACTCCGGGAGCAGCTTCTCCACGAACGGCTGGCGCATCCCGTGGCTCAGCCCGCCGGCACCGGCGAACTTCGGCAAGGCATTGGGCGGTTCGGACGTCCCGTAGGGAAGTTCCGCGGGGGTCACGCCGATGACGGACAGGTCGGGGGCGATGCTCCGCAGCGCCCGCGCCACCCCGGCGAGCATGCCTCCGCTGCCCACCGCCGCCACCACGGCACTGGGTCGGGCACCATCGAGCTGGCCCACGATTTCCCGGCCGGTGAAGAACTGGTGCGCAGCGACATTCGCCATGTTCCGGTGCTGCGCCAGCAACGTCCAGCTCGGGTCCTCCTCGGCGATCTGAGAGGCGCGCCGCATGATCGAGAGCGGGAACTCGGCGGCCGGAACCAGGTCCATGACGGTGCCCCCCTCGGAGAGGTGGGTCACGAGGCTCTGCGGCACGGTGTCCGGCATCACGGCCCGCACGGGAATTCCCGTGAGTTTGTTGAGACCCGTCAGCGCCCGGGCCATGTTGCCGCCCGAACAGTCCACAACCTTCAAAGGTCCTTCCTTGCCCACGTGCTCGTTGATGGCGCGGCAGAGCATGGAGTACGCGGGGCGGTCCTTGGCGGAGCCGGACGGGTTCCGGAGCTCGTACTTGGCCATGATCTTCGCCCCGCCGGGCGGACCGGGCACCTCGACGAGCGGTGTACCGCCCAGGGTGGCCCGGAATCCGCGCAGCCCCGGGTACTGGGCGAGCGCGGTGCTTTCGTCGACTGCCGCTTCCAGCGGCTCGGTCACGGAAAGTTCGATCTGAGGTGGATGTATCGCCATCGGGCTCACAGTCCCTTCGCCGTTCGCGGCCTGCGCGGTCGGTTCCGCGCTGTCTTCACGCCGTGCACGCAAAAGCACGGCCGCATTGATCGTCAGCGAGCCCGTGGGAGGTGTCAACGAAACCCAGGTGTTCAGAGCTGCGTTCCAACGACCCTACGGTTGAGGCAAGTTGAGCCCTTCAGCTCTAACCCGGCCGTCCTGTGAACCCGGTGCGCCGGGCGAGCCGGAGGCGTCCGCGAAGTCCTGTCGTCCGTCACGAGCCGGACGCGACACGGCGGACGCACGCATCTACGTCCGCCCGATGGGGCGGCATGCGCCCTCCCTAGGCCGGCTGGGCGGCGGAACGCCGTTCCTTGAGCAGCCAGAGCGCCAGCAGTCCGCTGCCCAGCCCCACGACAGCGGCGACCACGAACACCGCGGACAGCCCACTGGCGTACTGCACGTGCAGGTCGCCGCCGCCCCGACCCGACGAGAACTGGTGGAAGACGGAGCCGAGCACGGCGATGCCCAGCGCCAGGCCGAGCTGCCGCGCGCAGTTGGCCGCGGCGGAGGCGACCCCGCTCTGGGACTCCGGCGCGGCGGACATGGCGATGGCGGGCAGCACGGGGGAGACGATTCCGGCGCCGATTCCGGTGAGGATCAGCCCTGGGACCAGTGCCGCCCAGGAGGAGTCCGCGTCGACGGTCAGCATGAGGACGTTGCCCAGGCCCACGGCCACCGTGCCGCCGCCGAGCGTCCAGCGCGAGGGGAGGCGGTGCAGTGCGCTGCCGACCATGGCGGAGGTGGTGAAGAACGCCACCGGCTGCACCGTGATGACCAGGGCCGTGGGCAGGGAGGTGAGCCCCACGCTGTCCTGCAGCCAGATCGACATGACCGGCAGCGCCCCGAAGCCGGCCAGGTAGTAGCCCATGGCCGCCACCAGCGTTCCGTTGAACTCCTGCTTGCGGAACAGGTCCAACGAGATCATCGGGTTGCTGCTGGTCCGCTCGACAAGGACGAACGCGATGAGCATCACCAGGCCCACGACGAAGCCGAGCACCGCGGAGGTGGCACCCCATCCCTGCTCGCCGCCGCGGATGATGCCGAAGGTGAGGCCGATCGCCGCCGAGGTGAAGGTGACGATGCCCAGGTAGTCGATGCGGGTCGACGTGCTGGTGTCGTCGATCAGTACTGCGGCGGACAGCACCACCGTGATCGCGCAGACCGGCACCCCGCCGAAGAAGATCCACTGCCAGGACAGGAACTGCGTCAGGACTCCGCCCGCGACATTGCCGATACCGGCGGCGGCGCCGGCCACCGCGCCCCAGACCGCGAAGGCCACGCCCTTGTCGCGTCCGGTGTAGGTGAGTCCGATGAGGGGCAGCAGGGTCGAGAACATCGCGGCACCGGCCAGGCCCTGCACCGCCCGCGCGGCGATCAGCACGCCGACATCGCCGGCGAGGCCGCAGACGAGCGTGGCGACGGCGAAGATCCCCAGGCCGGCCAGGTACAGGCGTTTGCGCCCCAGGTTGTCGCCGAGTGATCCCATGCCGAGCAACAGCCCCGCCAGGGCGAGGGTGTAGACGTCGACGATCCACTGCAGAGAGCCGAAGCTCGCATGCAGATCGTGGGCCATGCTGGGGAGCGCCACCGTCACGATCGTCGAGTAGACGAGCAACATGAACGTTCCTAAGCAGGTGGCGACCAACGGCAGCCATTTGCGCATGGGTGTGCTTCCTTCCGGGCTGGAGCCTTCCGGAGCAAGCCTGCTGTAATACCCTTGTGCAGCAGAACCCTTACGGAGAAGATCCCGTACGACTCATCGTCGACCTTGCGGCCACGCCGCCACGCTCCCCCGAGGAATTCACCGAACGCTGTGTCGCGGCGGGCATGGCGATCGATCGGCCGGTGGGTGACGAGGACCTGGCGGAGATCCTCGCATTCATCCCGCGCTGGCTCGCGGTGGTCGACGCCGATACCTCCGAGCGGCGGGCCGCCCTGCTCAACGAGCTGCTGACGACCTCGTCCGCACATCCCCGGCTGACCGACCACGCCGACGGCGGCTGGCACATCCACTACCGCGCCGACGGTCTGGGCCTGGCCGGTGTGGTGCGGGCGGTGGTCAGTGTGGGCACCGCCCTGCATCTGACCTGCCGGGGCATGGACCGCCTCGGCCGCTGTGCCCTGGCGGAATGCGGTCGTGCCTACGGTGACTTCACACGCGGCGGTCGGCAGCGCTACTGCTCCCACTCCTGCGCGAACCGCGACGCCGTGCGCCGCTTCCGCAGCCGGCAGGCAGCACAGCACCCGTGAGACCGGCGGCGAGGAGGACCGCCGGGCCCACGGGTCTTCGCGGTGGCGTCTACGGCGACTCGGCCGCTCCGTCTGCCGATGCGGCCGTGACGACCGGACCGAGCTTCGCCGGCGTCGGGTGGGACAACAACTCCCGCAGTGACACCGTCACACCCAGCGTGTCCCGCATCCGGTTCACCAACTGGGTGCCGAGCAGGGAGTGTCCGCCCAGCTCGAAGAAGTCGTCGTTGACCCCTATGCCCTCGAACCCGAGGAACTCCTCCCACAGCGCCACGATCCGCTTCTCGGTCTCGTCGCGCGGGGCGGTGTAGCCGGACCGCAGCCCGGTGGGCCTCGTCGGACGCTCCTGGGCCGGGCTTCCGTTCGGTGCCGAGGGCGGGGGCCGTACGTCGACGGTCTGCGCGGGCGGGCCGGCCGTCCCGGCGCCCCGTCCGCCCCCGGGCCCGATCCAGTGGCGCTCCCGCTGGAACGGGTAGCCGGGCAGTGCGGCCCTGGGCCGCGGCCCGTCGTGCAGCGCGCGCCACTGCACCTCGCCGCCCGCCAGCCACAGGTCGCCGAGCCCGAGCAGCAGCGTCTCCAGGTCGTTGCCCGCCTCACCGGGCCGACGCATCGTCCGGACGGTGGAGATCCCCCGCCGTCCGGCCAGGGCGGCTCGGGACAGGGTGGACAACGTGCTGCCGGGCCCGACCTCGACCAGCACCGTACGGCCCTTGGACGCCGCCGTCCGGACCGCGTCCGCGAAGCGCACCGGCCGGCGGGCGTGGTCACCCCAGTACTCCGGGTCGGTGGCCTGCTCGGGGGTGATCGGCTCCCCGGTCACCCCGGAGACGAACGGCCGCTCGCCCGGAACGAGGGCGGCGCCGCGTACCGCCTCGGTCAGCGGGCCGACCACCGGGTCCATCATCGCCGAGTGGAAGGCATGAGAAGTGTGCAGCCGCCGCGCCGCCACCCCCGCGCCGGCCAGTGCGCGCTCCAGGGCGGACACGCCCGCCTCGGTGCCCGCGGCCACGCACAGGGCGGGGGCATTGACCGCGGCGATGGACACCCCCGGCGGCAGCAGCGATCCGACCGTCTCCTCCGTGGCCTCGACCGACAGCATCGCCCCCGGCGGCTGCTCACGCATCAGTCTTCCGCGCAGCGCGACCAGGTGCAGTGCGTCCTCCAGGGGCAGCACCCCGGCCACGCACGCGGCAGTGAACTCGCCGACGCTGTGGCCCACCATGTCGTCGGGTACCACGCCCCGGCGCAGCAGCAGCCGCGCCAGCGCGTACTCGGTGGCGAACAGCGCGGGCTGCGCCACCTCCGTCGACGTGAGCCGCCCGGCATCGGCGGCCGTACCGTACAGCACCTCGCGAAGGTCGAGGCCGAGTTCGGCGCGCAGCAGCCGGGCCGAACGGTCGATGTCAGTGGCGAAGCCCGGATCCGCCGTGTACAGGCCGTGGCCCATCATGGGGAACTGCGTCCCCTGGCCGGGGAACAGGAACACCGTCCGCGGCCGGCCGGTGCCCGCGTCCCCCTGCCGTGAGCGGTCGGGTTCCGCACCACCGAGCAGCAGCGACGCCGCCCCCGCCGGGCCGGGCGGGACGAGGACCGCGCGGCGGTGGCGCATCGGCCGCCTGCCGGTCTGCAGGGTGTACGCGGCATCGGCGACCTCGGGGGCGTCCGGCCCGGCGAACCGCCCGGCCAGCCGGTCCGTCGCGGCCTCCAGCGCCTGGGGGGTCCTGGCGGAGAGCAGCAGGAGCTGCGGCCCGTCCGCGCCGGAGCCGTTGCCCACCGGCTCGGGAGGGGGGCCAACCGCAGGGGGCTCTTCGAGCACCACATGGGCGTTGGTGCCACCGATGCCGAAGGAGCTGACACCGATGCGGCGCGGGGTGCCGCCCGGCTCCCAGGGGGTCCGCCGGGCGTTCACCCGGAACGGTGTCGCGTCGAAGTCGATCCGCGGGTTGGGCGTACGGAAGTGCAGGCTGGGCGCCAACTCCCGGTGCTGCAGCTGCAATACGGCCTTGATCAGGCTCGCGATGCCGGCCGCGGTCTCCAGGTGCCCGATATTGGACTTCACCGAGCCGATGGCGCAGTAGCCGGTGTCTTCGGTGAAGTGCCGGTGCGCCCGGGTCAGCGCGTTGACCTCGATGGGGTCGCCGATGGGAGTGGCGGTCCCGTGCGCCTCGACGGCGGTGACGGTCCGGGCGTCCACCCCGCCCGCGCGCAGCGCCTGAAGGACCACCTGTTCCTGTCCGGTGACACCGGGCGAGGTGTAGCCGACCTTGTCGGAGCCGTCATTGTTGACCGCGGAGCCCTTGAGCACGGCCAGTACCCGGTCGCCGTCGGCCAGCGCGTCCGCGAGCCGCCTCAGTACGACCACCCCGACCCCGCTGCCGAAGACGGTGCCCCGGGCCTCGGCGTCGAAGGGGCGGCAGTGCCCGTCCGGCGAGTAGATCAGACCGCGCTCGTAGCGGTATCCCACCCGGTGCGGCACCCGCACGCACACGCCGCCGGCGAGAGCGACATCGCAGGCCCCGGCACGCAGTGACTGCGCGGCCTCGTGCACCGCGACCAGCGACGTGGAACAGGCCGTCTGTACCGACAGCGCCGGTCCGGTGAAGCCGAGCTGATGGGCGGTGCGGGTCGCCAGGTAGTCCTTGTCGTTGTGGATCTGCAGCTCGAAGACGGCCGAGTCGAGGACGATCCGCCGGCCGCCCAGCAGGTTCGACATCAGGTACGCGGGCATGTTGGCGCCCGCGAACACCCCGCCGGAGCGCACCGCCGCCGGATCGATGCCGGCGTGTTCCATGGCGTGCCAGGCGCACTCCAGGAACAGGCGCTGTTGCGGGTCCAGGAGGGCTGCCTCCCGCGCGGTGAAGCCGAAAAACCGCGCGTCGAAGAGGTCCACACCGTCCAGGAGCGGGGCGGCCCGTACGTACTCCGGCCGCTCGAACTCCGCTCGTTCGATGCCCTCGGCGAGCAGATCCTCCTCCACCAGTCGCGTGATGGACTCGACGCCGTCCCGCAGGTTGCGCCAGTAGGCGTCGATGTCCTCGGCGCCGGGGAAGCGGCCCGCCATCCCGACGACGGCGATGCCGGTGGCGGTCGGGTCCGTGGTGAGGTCTCCGTCGCGCAGTGTCATTCGACGATCCCGGACGGCCCGGCGGGGAGGAGCGCATGCCGGCTGATGTCGTACGCAGTGCTTCCGTCGAGGGCGAGATCAGCGCAGATCTTCCCCCACAGCGGGGTGAACTTGAAGCCCCAACCGGCCACGGACACCACGACGTTCTCGCCGCCGTCCACCAACGCACCGGCGTCACCGAGGAAGAACTGCCGTGCGGGGTTCTTGGGCAGCATCGCCAGACAGGTGGACAGCTCCGTCGGCCGCGGGTCGGCCCAGGGCATGTGTGCGGTGGCCCAGTCCGTCACCCGCTCCACCGGCCGCGGGGCGGGCATGCCCTTCGCGTCGTCGGCGTGCCGCAGCGCGTCGGTCTCGAATACCGGGCCGAGCCGGATGTCGTCGCTCGTCGACCAGGGGTTGGGCGGGAAGCCGTAGAAGAGGTTGGTGTCCTCCTGCGTGGGTTGCTGGAAGGCGAACCAGAACGGTCTGCCGGGCTCGGCGCGGCGCTGGCGGAGGGTGACCAGCGGCAGCTCGTACAGGCCCACGCTCAGCTGTGCACCCCATGCTCCCAATACGTCGTCGGCATGGGCGCCGTTGGTGAGCACGACCTTGTCCGAGCGGTAGGTGCGCTCCTCCGTCTGCACGGTGACGCCGTCGGGGTCCGGGTTCACCGCCAGCACCCGCTCGTTTCCGCGCAGCACCGCCCCGTGCTGCTGGGAGAGCTGGAAGACCGCACCGATCGTGCCGCGAACGTCGATGGCGCCGCCGTCCCTCTGGAGGAAGCCCTCGTAGTGGCCCGGCAGGCCGGTGAAGCCGTAGCGGCGTTCGATCTCCGCAGCGGTCAGCCATTCGTAGGGCACGTCCATTTCCTCCATGGCACGTGCGGTCCCGGAGATCTGGCCCTCGTTGGTCTCCACCTCGGTGTCGCCGAACCACAGGCTGCCCACCTCGTGGAGGAGCTTGCGTCCGGTCAGCGACTCCAGCTCCCGCCACATCGGCAGGGCCTCCAGGGTCAGTGCGAAGATGTCCCGCTCGGTGTACTGCAGGCGCCAATGCCGCTCGGCGCCGCTCGATCCGCCCCGCTCGTTCATGAAGCCGTGCTGCTCCAGGACGAGTACCTTGCGGCAGCCGCGCCGGGCGGCCTGCCAGGCTGTGGCCAGGCCGATCGGCCCGCCGCCTATCACGATGAGGTCGTAGTGGTGGTTGCGGTCGCTCATGTACATCACTCATTTCTCGGGGAGGAGTAGGCGAACTGCGGGCACGGCGTGCGGCAGGGACGTCAGTGGGCGGGCAGCGCCAGCAACTCGGTCACCGCGGCCACGGTCTCGACGAGCCGTTCGCGGGGGTAGAAGTGCCCCCCGTCGAAAACCCGGTGTGCGAAACCGGCCCGGGTGAAACCCGCCCACTCGCGTGTGTCCTGCGGTGTCACCACCGGGTCGTCCGCACCGCAGAACGCGGCGACGGGGAGATCCAGCGCCGGGGCGTCGGCGCCGAACCGACAGGACTCCAGCACCTGGTAGTCGTTGCGCACGACCGGCACGATCAGCCGCATCAGCTCCGGGCTCTCGTACACGCTCCGGGGGACGCCGCCGAGCCGGACGAGCTCGTCGAGGACCCCGCTGTCGTCGTGCCGCAGCAGGTCGCCGACGGGTATCCGGGGCGGGACGAACTGGCTGGAGACGATCAGCCGGTCCGGCGTCGGGAAGCCCGACTCCCCCCACCTGCGGGCGATCTCGTACCCGACCGCGGCCCCCATGCTGTGACCGAAGAACGTGAACGGCAGGTCCAGCAAAGGGGCGAGGTCGGTGGTGAGAAGGGCGGCCAGCTCGTCCATGTCGTCGATCAACGGATCGTCGATGCGGTCCTCACGGCCGGGGTACTGAACGGCCAACAGGTCGACGTCCGGCGGGAGTGCGTCCCGCCAGGGCCGGTAGAAGGAGGCGCCGCCGCCGGCATACGGGAAACAGACGAGCTGGTGACGGGGCGGTGAGGCGCCGGCGACATGCTTGATCAGCGGAGTCGTTCGCCCCAGATACATGGCTTCACCTCATGACGGTGTACGGGTGTGCGGAGAGGCGTGCGGCGGCATGTGCGGGCCGAGCGGGGCGGGTTCACTGCGCGTCGGCCGCGAGCCGGCCGGCGATGTCCTCCCGCAGGGCCTTCTTGTCGATCTTCCCGATGCCGGTCAGCGGCAGGGCGTCCACGATCTCCAGCCGCTCGGGGAACTTGAAGGCGGCCAGCCCCTGCTGTTCCAGGAACCGGCGCAGCTCCCTCAGCCCGACCGCCCCCTGGCCGTCGAGGACGGCGTAGAGGCACACCGCCTCGCCGTAGAGTTCGTGCGCCATGGCCACCCCGGCCGCCTGGACGATCCGCGGGTGGCGCTGGGCGATGGTCTCCAGCTCCTCCGCGGAGATCTTCTCGCCGCCACGGTTGATGGAGTCCCGTACCCGCCCCTCCAGTACCACGTTGCCGTCGCGATCCAGGCGGACCAGGTCACCGGTGCGGTAGAACCCGTCGGGCGTGAACGCCGCTGCGGTGGCCTCGGGATTGCGGTAGTAGCCGGCCACCGTATAAGGGCCGCGGGTCAGCAGCTCACCCATGTCGCCCTCGGCGACCGGCATGCCGTCGGCGTCGACGACCCGGAGCTCGTCCGCCGCGCTGGCCGGGCTGCCCTGGGTGGTGCGGATGACTTCGTCAGGGTCGTCGAGACGGGTGAAGCACAGCAGTCCCTCGCTCATGCCGTAGCACTGCTGCAGCGTGACGCCCAGCTCCGTGCGGACACGGGCGGTCGCTTCGGCGCTGGGCCGGGCACCGCCGACCTGGATCACCTCCAGGCTGCTCAGATCGGCTCCGGACCCGGGCGCGGCCGCCAGCCACTGATGCATCAGGGTCGGTACGAGGGTGCAGTGGGTCACCCGCTCTCGCTCGATCAGCTCAAAGGCGGTTCGAGGGCTGTTGGGGTTCGCCAGAACCACCCGGCCGCCCGCGATCAGCGTGCCGAGCACCCCTGGGCAGTTCATGACGAAGCCATGGGCTGCCGGCATGACCGCCAGATTGACCGACTCCGAGGTGATTCCCGCGATGCCGATGGCGGTACGGATCATGTATCCGTACCCCTCGTGGGCCCGCGGGATCGCCTTCGGCAGACCGGTGGTGCCGCCGGAGAGGAGGAAGACGGCGGCGTCCCGCGGAGTGGCACCAGGCGCGGCCGTGTCGGTCCGGGGGCCGTGTGGCACCGTACGTCCCGGCTCGGGCCGGCACAGCTGCGCCAGATCCTTCTCGTCCTCGGCGAGCTGTTCCGCTCCCCGCACGAGCAGATGACGCAGGCAGGCGTGGCGGTCCCGTAACCTGCGGGCCAGCCCGAGCTGGTCGAAGCGGCGGGTTCCCGCGTCCACAGCGAGGGCGACAGGTTGGGTGACCGACACGATGTGGTTCAGCTCGTGCTCCCGGAACGCCGGCAGGATCAACACGGGCGGCGCCCCGACGTGCAGCAGTGCCAGCACCAGGACGACATGTTCCAGGCAGTTGGGCAGCTGTACGCAGACCCGGTCACCAGGGGCGATGCCCTGGGCACGCAACCGGCGGGCCGTTTCGTGCACCGCCTGTGCCAACTCCGCGTACGTCAACCGGCGTTCGCCGTCGACCACGGCACATCGATCGGGCTGGGCACTGCACCGGTCGAGTACGAGGTCGCTCACCAGCTCGTGCCGCCACAACCCCGCGTCGCGGTACGCCGCGGCACGGTCGGCCGCGAGGGCAACCACCTCCGTGTCCAGCGCAGCGCGCTCGCGCACGCGCGCCGTCATGACCCGCTCCGCTGCTCGGCGATGAGCTCGGCCAGCCGGCCCAGTGTGTAGTCGTCCTGGTCCCACAGGTCGACCGTCACGCCGAACTGCTGCTTGAGCGCGAGCTGCAGCTCGATGGTCTCCACCGAGCTGAGCCCGAGCTCGGCACGGAGCTTCCAGTCCGCAGTGGCCTGCGACAACTCTGTTTCGTCAAAACCGATTTCGACCAGGATCTCGGTCACCGTGCTCAGCAGACCGGCTGTCTCTTGCGTCGACAAAATACCTCCAACATCCGTTGTCACCTGGGAGTACGAAGGGCCCGGAACGTCCGGCCTCCGGGATCAGACGTCCGGGGCACGTTCGGCCATCTCCCGCGCGAACTCCTGCCATATGCGTGCGCACTCGCCGGCGATGTCGGCCACCGCCCTGGCGCAGTGCGGCGGGACGCCGCCGACGAGGGCCTGCCAATGGGCGACCGGGATCTCGTGGGAGCTGAGCAACCGGAGCAGCACACGCCCCATGTCGGTGGAGCGCAGTGCGGGGTCGTGCTTCAGGGCCCGCAGCCGCTCCGGCAACGGCGGACGCCGCGCGTCCGGTCGGGTGCGCCGGGGCGACGGCGCGGAGTGACGCCCTTCGGCCCCGTCAACGTCGCCGCCGGCACCGCCGGAGCCGTCCCTGCCGCCTGTTCCGCCCTCGATGTGCCACGAGACGGCCGGGGAACAGGGAGCGGCAGCGACCGCCCGGTGCACCTCGCCACGCGGCGCGGGCACCGGATCCTGGCCGTTCTCCAGCCGCTTGCGTACGTCCTGGGCAGTGCCCAGGGATATCCCCGCAGAGCTGGCTATCTCCCGCAGCGAAGCGTGCGGCCGCTCGCTTATCAGCTTGCTGGCGTAAAGCCGCCCTTCGGCCGCACTGGACGGGTGCGTACGGCCGTCCCGGCCCAGCCTGACCACCCCGTTCAACCGAGGATCCTCCTCGGCTGAACGGCGCCGTATGGCACCCACGGTCTTGGGAGACAGCCCTGACACCTCGCCGATCGACCGGTCCGACCACTGCGGGTAGGTGCGCAGTATGCGGGCGGCCGCCGCCTTGCGGTCGACCAGCGGCAGCGGCAGTCCGTGTCCGACGTTCGCCCGAACCGCCAGGACGAAGCTCTCCTCCTCCGTGCCCTCGAAGAACTCCGCACGGATCTGCGTACCGCCGCGCAGGAGTTCGGCCTGCACCCGGTGCGTCCCGTCGAGCACACGCATCGTCGGGTGGTGCACCAGGATGGGCGGCAGCAGCGAGGAGTCCACCAGGGCCAGCGCCCTGATGTGTTCCGGATCCTGTCCGCTGCGCAGCGGGCAGGACACATCCAGCGCGCTGATCGGCACGGTGACGGCCCGGCCCCGCCGCGCGGCACCGGGGCCGGGGCCGGGGCCGGCCTCCGGTGCCCGTAAGGCTGTCTCGACGGTCATCCCACCACTCACGTTCATCCGTGGATGTCAGCCGACCGCCAGCGCGGCGCTCGGCACGGTCGCGGTCGTGCCCTCCGCCATGGCGTGGATCTCCGCCAGCGACTCGTCCAACGCCTCGACGAGGTAGTCCACCTGCGAGGGCCGCAGCCCGGGGTGGCAGGGGAGGTTGAGATGCTGGTCGAACCACATGCGCTCGGCAACCGGGCACTCACCCCGGCCGTGGCCGCGGTGCCGCCACTCCGGGGTCAGATGCAGCGGGAAATAGCGCAGCTGGATCTCCACCCCTCGCCGGTCCAGGGCCAGTAGGAGCTGGTCCCGCAAGCCGCGGCTGTCCGCGAAGCAGGTGTAGAGGTGATGGGCGTGAGTACTGTGCTCAGGTGCCTGCTGCGGCCGTACCAACGGATAGCGGCGCAGCACCGCGTCGAGCCGGGCCGCGATTGAGCGCCGGGTCCCCTGGAGGGTGTCCAGCCTGCCGAGCTGGGCCAGGCCGACGGCCGCCGCGGCCTCGGACATCGTGGCATTGGTGCCGGCATGCCGGATCCGGGTGACCCGGTCGCTGTACACCGCGGCGGAGTACTTCATCCACGGGAGCACGAGCGGCTCGTCGGTATCGATCCGGTCCTCCGGCTCGATCTGCGCGTCGACGTCGTTGCCGCGCAGCCGTTCCAGACGCACGGCCCAGTCGTCACGGTCGAAGGTGACCATGCCGCCCTCGCCGAGCGTGGTGATGTTCTTGGCGTTCTGAAAGCTGAAGCAGCCGATGTCGGCCAGCGAACCCGGCCTGCGCCCGCGGTAGTCGGCGCCCAACGCGTGCGCGCAGTCCTCGACGACGAGAACGCCGTGACGGCGGGCGATCGCCATGATCTCGTCCATCTCGGCCGGGCAGCCGCCGTAGTGCACCAGCAGCAGGGCCTTGATACGCGGGGTGATCAGCGCCTCGGCCGCAGCCGGGTCGATATTGAGCGTCGTCGGGTCGATGTCACAGAAACGGACCGTCACCTCACGGTCCAGCAACGGCATGACGGTGGCCTGATAGGTCTGGGGGGTGGCGATGACCTCGTCGCCTGGCTGCAGGTCGAGGAGCTGGATCGCCAGCTCCAACGCGACGGTTCCGCTCGTGGCCGTCATCGCGTACCGGGAACCGACCAGCTGGGCGAAGGCCCGCTCGAAACGGTCGCGCCAGACGCCCATCGACAGCGGGGCCTCGCTCTGCACCAGTTCGGCGAGCGCCGAGACCTCTGCCTCGCCTATTACACTGCCCCGTTTCGCACAGGGCACTACGTAGCTCCTGTCCAACATGCGTTCCATCAAATCCGAATTACCCGTACGCCGTAAGGTCCGGCAGTGGTCAGCTGTGTCAGAACACGGTAAGAATGGTCAATCCTGATGCTGACCGCCGCTGCGCCGGTCAGCGGACCGGACGCCCCTAGTCCGGCACCTTCCACCGTGCCCACCCGACAGAACTCCTCCGTAAACTGGGCGCGCCGCAGAACACCAGGCGCGTCCTGCGGCGCGGAATTCGCCGCACCGCCGATCGTGCTGCAGCGGCGGGGCGGGACCTCTTATGAAGCGGCCGGTCGCCGTCAGAGTTTCAGTTCGTGGGTTTCCAGCCAGCTGTTGAGCTGCACCATGAATTCCAACCCCGTGCGGGACGGCCAGCCGTCCGCCGTCTGCTGACGGACACCACCATGGTCGACCAGGGGATGCACCGGCGCGCCAGTGTCGGCGGCCAGCCTGCCGAATTCGGCGCGCAGCGCGGCGTCGTAGCGCGGATCGTGGGTTATCGGATACGCGCTCTTCTTGCGATCCGCGATGCCGTCCGGGAGCAGATCGCGGGTCGCCGCCCGCAACAGACTCTTTTCCTTCCCATCGAAGTACTTCATCGACCAGGGCACATTGAAGGTGTACTCAACAAGCCGGTGATCACAAAACGGCACGCGTACTTCAAGGCCGACCGCCATGCTCATCCGGTCCTTCCGGTCGAGCATGAACGGCACGAAGCGGGTGACAGCGAGATAGCTCACCTCGCGAATGCGCCGCGCCGCGGCCTCTTCACCGGGCAGTTTCGGCACCTCGGCCAGCGCTTCAGAATAACGCTGCGCACGGTAGCCTTCGATATCCAGCTCGGCGATCAAGCCCGGATCCAGTAGCCCGGACAGTGCGGGCATCAGATCGTATCCGGCTGCGACCCAGGGAAAGGTGTCAGCGTCGCGCAGCTCGGGAGCATGGAACCACGCATAGCCCCCGAACAGTTCGTCGGCCGCCTCACCGGACAGCGCGACGGTTGACCGTTCGCGAATCGCCCGGAACAACAAGTACAGCGAGGCGAATCCGTCACCGAGCAGCGCGGCGGGCGCATCGTGTGCCGTCGGCACCATGGCACGGGTTCGCGGGTCGGCGAGTTCTTCCAGGCTGAGCACCAGATTGGTGTGGTCAGCGGCCACGTGGCCGGCCATCTCGGCAGCGAATGGGGCATCCGGGGAATCGTGCACCGTGTTCGCGGTGAAGTCCCGCTCGTTGCCGGCGAAGTCGACGGCGAACGAACGAACCGGCCCGGCTCCCCGTTCGGCGAGCGAACGGGAGGCAAGGGCGGTCACCACGCTGGAATCCAGCCCACCGGACAGCAGGGTGCACAGCGGGACATCGGCGATGAGCTGGCGCTCGATGATGTCTTCGAGCAGCTCGCGCACCGTCCGTACAGTGGTGTCCACATCGTCGGCATGTTCACGCGCCTCAAGTGCCCAATAGCGTTGGATACGCAACCCCGCGCGCCCGAAGCGGAGCAGGTGACCTGGGCGGAGTTCATACATGCCATGGAATATCGCGTGTTCCGGGGTCTTGACGCCCGCCAGCAGTTCGCGCAACCCGTCCTGGTCCACGACCGGGCGCACCTCAGGGTGTGCGAGTATCGCCTTGGCCTCCGAGCCGAACAGCAGCCCGCGCCCTGCCGGGTAGTAGTACAGCGGTTTGACGCCGAGCCGGTCGCGCACGAGTACCAGCTCCTCGCTGCGGGCGTCCCAGATCCCGAACGCGAACATCCCGTTCAGCTTGTCCACCATGGCCGCACCCCATTGCAGATAGGCGTGCAGGACAACCTCGGTGTCGCTTTCGGTGTGGAAACGGTGCCCGAGCGCGCGCAGCTCCGCACGCAACTCGCGGTAGTTGTACACCTCACCGCTATAGGTGACGGCCGCCAGTGTGCGGCCGTCTTGTTCGACGGTCATCGGCTGGACCCCACCTTCCAGATCAATCACCGCCAGGCGCCGGTGGCCCAAGCCGATATGAGTGTCCGTCCAGCACCCCTGCGCGTCCGGCCCCCGACAGGCCATCGTGTCGGCCATGTACCGCAGCACATCCCGCGCGCTGCCCATATCGCGCTCGAAGTCCACCCAGCCTGCTATGCCACACATGAAATCCTCACTCTCCCATCGGTTCCAGTAGAGCCGGCCACCATGCGCTGCAAGTCATGCAAGTACCGCATCGACTCGCCCCGGACCAGCAGCAAGGCCATTGCTCGGCCGGAATCAATACATCAGGATTCGCTGCCTCATCTGCGGATGGCCGCCGGAATGGCGATGTCCGCCCTATTACCAGGTGACCGGAAACTCGTGGATACCGTAGATGTCCGCATCGTGTTTGAACATCAAATCGGACGTCGGTACCGCGGAGCGCAAAGTCGGGATACGCCGCAGCAGAGTCGAGTAGACAATTTCCAGCTCCATGCGGGCAAGGTTTTGCCCGAGACACTGGTGAGCCCCGAAGCCGAACGCCAGCTGGTGACGTGCTCCGCGTTGCATGTCCAGTTCGTCGCCTTCCGGAAATACCACGGGATCGCGGTTGGCTACGTTACAGAGCGCCACAAGAACATCTCCCGCTTTGATCAGGCTGCCGCCGAGTTCAACGTCCTCGGTGGCCACGCGCGTGGGAATGAACTCGGCGATGGTGAAGTAGCGCAGAAGCTCTTCGACAGCCATCGGGATCTTGCCCGGATCGGCGCGCAGGACTTCCGCATCAGCAGGGCGCTCGATCAGTACCATCATGCCGAGCGAGATCATGTTGGCGGTGGTCTCGTGCCCGGCGACCAACAACAAGAACGCCATGCGCACCAGGTCTTCGTGCCGGTATGTACCCTCACCGCGTAATTTCACGATCCGGCGCCCGAGCAGATCATCGGTCGGCTCGGCCTCTTTCTCGGTGATGAGTCCGCTGAGGAATTCAAGGAGTTCATCGAGCGCACGCAGACGCGCCTCGGCCGAAGCATCGCGCAGCAGCAGCCTGTGGGAGCGGTCCTGGAAGAACTCGTGAGCTTCGTAGGACACACCGAGTTGCTCACAAATCACCAGCGAGGGAACGGGCAGCGAAAATGCGCTGACCAGATCCACCGGTTTCGGGCGGGCCAACATCGCGTCGATACAGTCATCCACAATTTCCTGAATGCGCGGCTGCAACGCTCTCATACGCTTGAGAGTGAACTCGCCGGCGATCGAGCGGCGGACGTCCTTGTGTTCCGGCCCGTCCATGGAAATCATGGTACGGCGGAAGTTTCCCGGCTGCCCGTCGACCTGGAACGGAAACCCCTGCTTCTGCCGGTCGGCACTGAACCGGTGATCGGTGAGCATGGTGTGGATATCTGCGTGCCTACTCACCGCCCAGACCGGTGCGCCGGGCGTCAAGGACGCCAAGGCCACCTCGACCGGGCGGCCCTGCCGCTGAAATTCGACATGCTGAGCATTCGGGGAATACGGGCAGCCGCGGGCGATTTCCAATTGCTGAACGGGAGCTGTCGAGGAACGTTCCGTGGTGGTCACAGGCTTCCCCTTCTCAGGTATGTCGGGACACGATGCGGCAGACTCAGGACCGGCTTGTGGGCTCGCCATGGCCCTGCCACGGCCGGGCGAGCGTGATCAGCGATACCGCGGAGAGGAGAACAGAGCCCAGCACCACGACGGCCGTCGACATGGCGGTGGTGTTCCCCAGAACGCCGGGCAGAGGTGCGGCCGCGGCACCGAGCACGAACTGAGCACCACCGAGCAGGCCGGAAGCTGCTCCGGGGGCATCGCTGCCGACCGCGAGGATGATGGTGGTCGAAGCGGGCAGCAACAAGCCGAAGCCGAACGTCAGGCCGAACAGACAGGCCCATGTGGTCGGATACGTGCTGATGCCGACGGCGAGCAGGGTCACCAGCAGGACCAGGGAGACCACGGTGATGGCCACGCCGAGGGCGAGCAGAGAGTTGAGACGCACCCGCCCGGCCAGCCGTCCGAATATCGTCCCGGCCACCACGGTGCCGACGGCATTCGTGGCGAAGACGAGGCTGTACGCCGTGGGCGACAAGCCGTAGATCCCTTCGAAGACGAAGGGCGAGCCGGTGATGTAGGCGAACAGGGCGGCCAGTCCGCACCCCATGACGAGGAGGTAGCCGACCAGTTCGCGACGCCGCAGCAATCCGCCCATCGCTGCGAACACGGCCCGCAGTCCGCCGGTCCGGCGCCGTTCGACAGGCAGCGATTCGGGAACCCACGCCCAGATCGCGGCCAGCAGCAACAGCCCGGTCACGGCCAGCGCCACGAACACCAGACGCCACGAGCCGACGCCGAGAATGAGGCCTCCGACCACCGGTGCCAGGACCGGCGCGGTCGACCCGATCACGCTCAGCGTGGTGAGTTGGCGGGCTGCGTGGGTGCCGGTGAACCGGTCGCTGATGACAGCCCGTCCGATGACGATCCCCGCGCTCCCGGCGACCCCTTGCAACAGCCGAGCCACGTCGAACACGGCGATGGACGGGGCGAGCGCGCAGACCAGGGACAACACGGTGAACATGCCGGAACCCGCCAGGAGCAGACGTCGTCGCCCCGTCGCGTCGCTGACCGGGCCGAGCACGACCTGGCCAACGGCGAGCCCGACGAGGCAGGCGGTCAGGGAGAGTTGGACGGCCGTCTTCGAGGTTCCGAACGAGGTGACGATCTCAGGGAAGCCGGGCGCGTACATGTCGATCGCGAACGGCGAAACCGCCGAGAGTCCGCCAAGGACGAGGACCAGTCGCCCCGTTCCGGTTCGAGGGGGCGCGGTATCGATGCTGACGGTCATCGGTCTCCATCCGAGGGTGCCTGCAGTGAGGGACACCTGGAACGCAAGGTCAGGCTCCCCCGTTGTCGTGTCGCAGCCGTCGACGTGGCCATGCCGCGGCCTTCGCTGTCCCCGACCTGATCCGGCCGGGACGTCGCTGCCTCTCCGCGAGGGAGGAATCGGTCCGGCCGGGGACACCGAAGGTGATGCCGGCAGGGCGGACGTCGGCGGAGAAAAGAGCCGAGATCCCGGCCGATGGCGCAGTTGTCGCCAAGCACGGGGCTGAGGGCCTTCCACGTCGCGACGCAGCCGAAGTCGTCGTCGGGCATCGCGAACGCCCTCGCGATGACGGGCCGGCACACGAGCCGCGCCCCGCGGACACGGCGGGCAGCAGAGGCATGCGGAAGGACCGGCCTTCGACGGTGCCGGCCCACGAGGGCGGACGGGGGCATCGAGCGCCTTCCTGACGACGACGTGACGGCGGTGCGACCGCTACTTGTCACATCGTCGGAGCCGGGGCCTCGGCGCAGTATGGAGCGACGGGCCCGGGAATGTGGAGCGCGGTGCTTCCCCCGACAGGGTTCAGGAGTGCGCCCTCCTGAACCGGGCCGGGGTAGTGCCCCGGTCGCGCCGGAAGGCATAGCCGAAATTGCTGGGCGAGCCGTAGCCGACCTCGTGCCCGATCCTGGCCACCGGCCAGTCGGTCTCCACAAGCAGGGCCGCGGCCCGGTCGAGGCAGCGACGTCGGTGGTACTCCATCACCGACGTCCCGTACAACGCGCGGAACCCGGTGGCGAGACGGCGGACGGACATCGACGACGCACGGGCCAGATCGGCCAGCGTCGGCGGTGCATGGCGTTCCCGCCAGAGCAGCTCGGGGACGCGGCGCAACGCGGCCACCTCGTGGTCGTCCAGGGCACGATGCCGGACGTCTGCGGGCGGCGTGGTGGCCGTGAGGCCGTCGATCAGCGCGGCCAGTGCCGCCACGAGCCGCGACTCCATGAACAGCAGGCGTCCCGGGGACGAGCGACGGTGCAGGAAGATCTCCTCCAGCGGACCGGCCACCGGGCGCAACGCGGCGGACCGGCCCAGATACCGCTCGCGCGCGACCTTCTCCGGTCCGATGACCGGCAGGGCGCCCGCGCCGAGGCCGCCGAGGTAGGAGTCCAGCCCGTTCCAGGACCCGGTGATCGACACTGCTCGGTACCGCTCACCGTCGCTGTGTGCGACGACGCCTTCGGTGGCGTGCCGGGGACTCAGCGACACCGAGCGGGCCCGCAGGTCGCCGGCGCCGGCGTTGGCGTCCCTGATGTGCATGCGCCCGTCGACGCAGTGCTCCAGCTCGAAGTGGTCGCCCGGGAAGGTGTACCCGACCTGGTGCCCTCCGGCGAAAGCGACGTCGTAACGGACGATGTGGAACCCGCTCCGCAACGACGTCACCTCGATGGTGCCGTCGCCGACTTCGGGTCGGAGCCGGTGGCGGACGGTGCCGTCGCGGCTCTCGTCGGCCTGCGCGATCGACGCGTAGTACGCCGCGTACGTCGCGTCCAACGTGGTGGAACCGGCCGCGCCGGAGAGCTGGTGAACCCGGGTCACGAGTGGGCAGCTTACCCGTCCCCCGGCGCCCTGAGCATGCTCTTTAAAGGCAGACGCACGGCACGAATGGGCCGGGCACCGCTCACCGGCCGCGGCGCTGAGGGCTTGACCGCTTCCGCACATGCGGAAGCCGTACACCTCGGGGAGTGGAACGAGACGCCGGCTTGGAAAGGGGCGAACGGACCCGGAACGCGGAAAAGCCCCGCACCATACGGTGCGGGGCTTCCCACAAAGATTGTTCGGCGGCGTCCTACTCTCCCACAGGGTCCCCCCTGCAGTACCATCGGCGCTGAAAGGCTTAGCTTCCGGGTTCGGAATGTAACCGGGCGTTTCCCTAACGCAATGACCACCGAAACACTATGAAGTTGACCAACCCGGCAATATCACAGGTCGTTACTTCAGAACCTACACAGTGGACGCGAGCAACTGAGGACAAGCCCTCGGCCTATTAGTACCAGTCAACTCCACCCGTTACCGGGCTTCCATATCTGGCCTATCAACC
>NZ_JBFBHQ010000002.1:0-714881 GCF_040701845.1 Streptomyces angustmyceticus
AGGGTGATCTCCTTGCGGCCGAAAGCGGCGAGGGACAGGTCGGCGACCTTGAAGTCCTGGCCGGTGGCTGCTGTCGTCATGCGGGCTGCTCCTCGGGGCGTGGCGGGCGGTGGGTCCGGGGCGTCAGACGGAGAGGGGGGTGGCGGGGGCGTCGGCCGGCAGGTCGGGGCGGGCGGCGGTGCCGGGCACGCCGGTGCGCTCGGGCGGCAGGGTGCCGTCCACGAGGTAGCGGTGGACAAGGGCGTCCACCCGCGCGTTGCCGGACAGCACGAACACCTCGTGGTCGCCGGAGTCCTCGACCGTGACGAGGCGATGACCGAGCCGTTCGGCCATGGCGACGCCGCCGGCGTAGTGGTCCATGGGGTCGCCGTCGGCCTGGACGACGAGCCCGGCCGGGTAGCCCCGGCGGGTGAGGGCGACGGGGCGCTCCGGTGCGGTGAAGGTGCGGAACGCGCCCACCCAGGGCTGTGCCCGCAGCACTCCGTACCCGTAGGGGAAGCGCCGGCGGAACTCCCGCATGTCCGCGAAGTAGGTCTCCGGGTCCGCCGGCCAGTCGTGTTCCAGGGTGATGGCTTCGAGGACGCCGCAGCGCAGGTCGCCCTCGCTGTCGCCGGGCCGCCAGGTGCCCTGCTCCGCCAGCAGGTCGCGGATGCGCGCTTCGTCCCCGGCCCGCGTCGCGGCCCGTACGTCCCGTACCAGGAAGCCGAGTTCGGCCCACTGGGCGCGGTCGGTCGCACGGTTGCCCACCGCGCCGTCGAGCAGGGTGCGCATCCGGGGCCCGTCCGGCCGGCGTTCCAGGCCGGCGACCACGTCCTCGACGGCGGCGAGCACCGCGGCCGCGTCGGTGCCGAGGCCGAAGTGGCGGTGGCGTGCGCCGGCCCACCCGGCCCAGGCGTCCACATTGCGCCGGACGGCGTCGCCCTGCCACAGGAACTGCTCGCGCCAGGTCCAGCCGGGGTGGACGCAGGAGTCCAGGACGCTGCGGTCCAGGTGGGCGGGGAAGAGCGAGCCGTAGACGGCGCCGACGTACGCCCCGTACGCGTACCCGACGAAGTTCAGCCGCTCCTCGCCGAGGACGCACCGGATGAGGTCCATGTCCCTGGCGGTGTTCGGGGTGCTGATGTGCCGGCGCAGCTCGCCGCCGGCCCGCTCGCAGGCCAGTTCGCGGCGGCGCATGTCCTCGGCGAGCGCCTCGAAGGCGGAGTCGGGCGGACGGGAGTCGAACGGCGCCTTGGGAAGCGTCACTTCGGCGTGCAGCGGGGTGGAGGCGCCGGTGCCGCGCGGGTCGAAGCCGATGAGGTCGTAGACCTCGTGCAGCGGGGTTCCGGCGAACTTCGCCACCAGGCCCCGGCCCAGGCCCCAGTCGCCGCCGGGGCCGCCGTTGACCGCCAGCAGGATGCCCCGTCTGCGGCCCGGGTCGGTCGCCCGGTGGCGGCTGAGCGCGAGGGTCAGCCGCTCTCCGGCGGGATCGGCGTGGTCCCGGGGCACTTCGATGGTCGTGTACTCGACCGGGAGGCCGTCGTCGGTTGTGGCTGCCGTCCACCGCGGCCGCTGGGTGCGGAAGGCGTGCAGCGCGGAGGGGGGCGTCGGGGAGTCGGACCGCTTGATTACCACCGGGATCTCCGTTCTCGTGAGGACGTCAGCGTTGCGGTGGCGCCTTGAGAGGCCCTGGAACCGCTCCGGACCGGGACCGGGGCCGGGGCCGGGGCCGGGACCGCGGGGAGGGGCGGGGCCGGGAGGCCGACGCCGGGACCGGGGTGCGGACCCGCGGCGCGGCCCCGGACGCAGCCCCGGATCCGGCCCGGACGCGGCCCCGGACCCAGCCCGGACGCGGCCCCGGACGCGGCTGCGGATCGGAACGGCACGGGGTGGGGGAGAGCCGGGTGGCGTGTTCAGCGCGCGGTGCGGTGGAGCGCGGTGAGCTTCTCCAGTACGGGCACCGTGTCGTTCGGGCTCGGCATGGCCAGCCAGTCCGCGTGCAGCCGCCGGGTGCCCTCCTGGAACGAGGGCTCGGTGAGGACCCGCAGGAAACGGGCGCGCATCTCCGCCACCGACTGCTGCTGGGGATCCACCGCCAGGCCCGCACCGTGGCCGACCGCATAGGCCGAGTTGGCGGCGTACGCCACGCGCAGCTCGTCCCCGACGACCAGCTGCGGCACGCTGTGCGCGACGGCCGCCGTGAAGGTGCCGATCCCGCCGTGGTGGATGATCGCCGAGCAGCTCGGCAGCAGCAGGTTCAGCGGAAGATAGTCGAGCGCGCGGACATTGTCCGGCAGGCGCTGCCCGGTCAGTTGGGAGGTGTCGAGGGTGGCGATCACCTCGATGTCCAGGCCGTCGACCATCTCCAGCAGCGACGGGACGAGCACCTTGTCGTTGTCGAACATCCGCTGGGTGGCGCCCAGCGTCAGCGCGACCCGGGGGCGGACGGGCCGTGCGCCGAGCCAGGACGGGACGGCGGCCGCGCCGGTGTACGGGATGCGCCGGACCGGGACGGTACGGGCCCGGCTCGGCAGCCGCATGTCGGCCGGCGTCGGGTCGAGGGTGAACTGGCCCAGGAGCAGGTCGTCGTCGACCGGCACACCGTGGCGTGCGGCCGCCGGGCGGACGATCTCGGCCACCGGGTCCGGCAGCCCAGCGGCCGCCAGTTCGGCGCGTCGCCGGTCGATGCGGTGACAGGCCCAGCCCAGGTAGTCGCGCCCCCACAGCACCCGTCCGTGGGCCGCGCCGCAGGCCCGGGCGGCGACCGCGGCGGCCGGCCAGTTCGGGTCCCACAGCACCAGGTCGGGCTGCCAGTCACGGGCCGCGGCGACCAGGTCGTCGACCCCGCCCCAGCCGTGTGCCGCGGAGCCGTCCGCGGGGTGGAAGACGCGGGAGGACGCCAGCGTGTACGTGCTGACGGTGGCCCAGACGTCGGTGTCGCCGTCCAGGTCGATGTCCAGGGCCGTGGCCAGCCGTTCCCGGTGGTCGGCGGGCAGCAGGTGCTCGCCGACGGTCGCGGGGGAGGCGATGGTCCCCGGTGTGCCGAGCGGCACCGCGGGCAGGCCGGCGGCGGTGATGGTGCCGGTCAGGTCCGGATGGGAGGCGACCCGGACCTCGTGGCCGGCGCCCTGGAGCGCCCAGGCCACCGGAAGGGTCGGGTAGAGATGTGCGGTCAGCGGCCACACCACGATCAGTACGCGCATGGGGTTCCCCTCTGCTGTCCGGCCCGCGTCGCGGACCCGCCCCGGAGCGTCACACGCCGCCGTCGAGGGGGACTCGACTCCCCGTGGCCGGCGCGCGGTTCCCCGCTCCCGGCCGCGTTCCCGGCTGCCGGCCCCGGCTTCCGACCCTCGATGCCCGGCAGCCGTCCGCCCTGCCCGGTGCGGAGCGTCCGGGCAGGGCGGGGCAGGCGCGCCGGCGGCGGGGCCGTGGGCGGCAGGGCGCGGCGGGCGGCCGCCAGGTCAGGCGACGACCGCCTCGATGACCGACATCAGGGACGGAGTCGGCAGGATGCGGGTGATCCGGAACCCGGCCTTGGTGAGGATCTCCTCGAACTCGCCCTGGGTGCGCTCCTTGCCGTCGTAGACGGCCATCATCATCACGTCGATGGTCTTGCTGGCGTCGAACGTGTTGCCCGGCGGGATGACCGGGTCGACGACCAGCAACTTGCTGTCCTTGCGCATGCCCGCGCGCACGGCCTGCAGGATGCGCAGGCAGTTCTCGTCGCTCCAGTCGTGCAGGATGGACTTGAGCAGATAGTGGTCGTGGCCGGCCGGTACCGACGTGAAGAAGTCGCCGGAGGCCGTGGACCACCGGCCCGCCACCTCGGGCCCGTCCAGCTGGTGTTCGGCGATGACCGACGCCTGGTCGTACAGCGTGCCGGTGATCTGCGGGTGCGCGGCGAGCACCGAGCGCAGCAGGCCGCCGCGCCCGCCGCCGACGTCCACGACCGTGGCGCCGTCCGGGAAGTCGTAGCTCTGCGCGACGTGTTCGGTCACCAGGTGCGAGAAGCCCGCGGTGCCGGCGTTGAAGAGCGAGGCGGCGGCCGGGTCCGTCTGCAGGTGGGCGAAGAAGGGCGCACCGTAGATCTCGTCGAAGGCGGTACGGCCCGTGCGGACCGTCTCGTGCAGCCGGCCGACCGGCTTCCAGTACAGGTCGTCGCCCAGCATGAGGAAGCTGTCGCGCAGGGAGCCGGGCACCCCGCTGCGCAGCAGCTCCGCCATGGGCGTGAGGGCGAAGCGGCCCTCCGCGTCCTCCTGGAACACCTGGCGCGTGGACAGATAGCGCAGCACCCGGCCCAGGTGCGGGCCGTGCAGACCGGTGAGCTCCCCGAGCTCCTCGGGGGTGCGCGGGCCGCCGGCCAGATGGTCGGCGACACCGTGCAGGGTCACGGTGTAGAGCGCCGCCGAGTACAGAAAGCCGTTCATGTGCTCCGACAGCTGGGCGCTGAGCTCGGCGGCGTCGCCGTGAGCAGATGTCATCTTCGTCCTCCGAGGTGTACGGAAGGCCCGCCTGCGGGCCCGGAGTGTGGCGGTGCTGCGTGTCTCCCACGGTGCCGACCGCCGCATGAGCGACGGCACAGGACGGGTCGCACCCCGCCGGAGCGGCCGCCCGGGGGTGCGGACGGTGCGTTCCGTCAGCCGCGGCGGGTCCCGCGCGCCGCGACCTCGGCGCGCTCCAGCAGCCGGTCGCCGGCGTCGTAGACGTGGGAGACCCCGGAACTGGTGAAGGTGTCCCCGGTCTGGACGACGTGCTGCTCGATGTCCACCCAGCCCGTGAACGTGCCGTCCGGGTCGAAGACCAGCTCGGCGAGCCGGAAGGAGAAACGGCCCTCCCCCGTCGCGGTCCAGCTCCCGGCGCCCACGCAGCCCGGGCGCGGGCCGGCCAGCAGCAGGGTGCGGCCGTTGGGGGTGAAGCGCAGGGTGCTGGTGTACGTCCCGCGCTCCAGGAGCAGCTCCTCCGTCCAGGTGCCCACCGGGGTCGCCGCCGTCACGGCCGGGCCGGTCACCGACTGGTCCATCTCCTGTGCCTCCTCACCCGCCGCATGCGGCGCCGCTGGAGCCCCCAGCCTCCGGCCCGCCCCTCAACGGCCGGTCGAGCCGCGGTCAGCCGGCCCGTGCCGGGGCGCTCCGTGCCGAGCCGAGCCGGTGTCGAGGCCGCCCTTCTACCGTCGGCCGACCACCCCGCCGCCGTGTGCGGCCGCCGACGCAGGAGGAGCCATGCCGCCCCCCGTCCGGATCGCCGTACTGGGCTGCGCCGACATCGCCCGCCGCCGCATGCTGCCCGCCTTCGCCCGGACGCCCGGAGTCACGCCCGTGCTGGTGGCGAGCAGGGACGCCGCCCGCGCGAGGGAGCTGGCCCGCTGGTACGGGTGCCGGTACGTCCAGGGCTACGCCGCCGCGCTGGACGCCCCGGACGTGGACGCCGTCTACCTTCCGCTGCCCGCCGCGCTGCACGCCGACTGGGCGGAGGCCGCGCTGCGCGCCGGCAAGCACGTCCTGGCCGAGAAGCCCCTCGCGCTCGACCCGGACCGCACCGGCCGGCTGCTCGAACTGGCCGCCGCACGGGGCCTGGTGCTCGCGGAGAACGTGATGTTCCCCCACCACCGGCAGCACGCCGCCGTACGCGCCCTGGTGCGCACCGGCGCCATCGGCGAACTCCGTTCCCTGTACGCCGCGTTCGCCGTCCCCCGCCTGCCCGACGAGGACATCCGCCACCGCCCCGAGCTGGGCGGGGGCGCCCTGTGGGACACCGGGGTCTACCCCGTCCGGGCCGCCGTCCACCACCTCGGCGACGGACTGCGGGTCGCCGGAGCCGCCCTGTCCCGCGGGCCGGGCCGCCTGGTGGACACCACCGGATCCGCGCTGCTGGCCCGGGACGACGGGGTCACCGCCCAGCTGTCGTTCGGCCTCGACCACGCGTACCGCAACGTCTGCGAACTCTGGGGCACCCGGGGCCGGATCACCATCGAACGCGCCTTCACCCCGCCCGCCGACCTGGCCCCCCTCGTCCGCCTGGAGGACAGCACGGGCACCCGGGAGGTCCCCGTGCCCCCGGACGACCAGGTCCGCAACACCGTCCTGGCCTTCCGCACCGCGGTGCACACCCGCAGCACGCCCCCGGACACCGGCATCCGCGAACAGGCCCGGCTGCTGGACGGGATCCGCCGCCGGGCGCAGATCCGATCAGCGGACGACCCGGCCTCCACCGGGGCTCCCTACCGTGCCGACCGATGAACCGGTCCCGTACGGAGGTGTCCTGGTGAGTGCAGAGCGCATCGTCGACCTGGCGGCCCTGGGGGAGGAGTTCACCCGGGATCCGCACCCGGTGTACGCGGAGCTGCGGGCGCGGGGGCCGGTGCACCGGGTGCGGCTGCCGGAGGGGTTCGAGGCCTGGCTGGTCGTCGGGTACGAAGCCGCCCGGGCCGCGCTGGCCGACCCGCGGCTCTCCAACGACTGGCGCCGTGCCGCGGGCGCCGGGGCGGGGGATCCCGCGGCCGCGCCGCACATGCTGATCTCCGACCCGCCCCGCCACACCCGGCTGCGCAGGCTGGTGGTCAAGGAGTTCACCCCGCGCCGCATCGAGGCCCTGGGACCGCGGGTACGGGAGATCACCGACGAGCTGATCGACGCCGTGCTGAGCCGGCCCGACGGCCGTGCCGACCTCGTGGAGGACTTCGCCTTCCCGCTGCCCGCCGCCGTCATCTGCGAACTCCTCGGGGTGCCCTACGCCGACCGGAAGGCCTTCCACGCGTGGTCCACCGAGGTCACCAAGCGCTCCGGGGGACCGCGGGCCGAAGCGGCCATGGGGGAGCTGGTCGGCTACCTGACGCGGCTGCTGGAGGACAAGGGCCGGCGGCCCGGTGACGATCTGCTGAGCGCGCTGCTGCGCACGAGCGAGGACGGCGACCGGCTGTCCTTCGACGAACTCCTCGGCATGGCCGTGCTGTTGCTCATCGCCGGCCACGAGACCACCGCCGGACTGCTCTCCAACGGCATGCTCGCGCTGCTCCGCGAACCGGACCAACTGGCGGCGCTGCGGGCAGACCTCGGGCTCCTGGACGGTGCGGTGGAGGAGATGCTGCGGCACAGCGGACCGACCGGGACCTCGCTGCACCGGTTCACCACCGCCCCCGTCGACCTCGCGGGCACCCTGATCCCGGGCGGCGGGGAGCTCGTCCTCATCGGCAACACCCCCGCCAACCACGACCCCGGCCGCTTCCCCGACCCCGGCCGTTTCGACATCCGCCGCGACCCGCGCGGTCATCTGGCCTTCGGGCACGGCATCCACTACTGCTTCGGCGCCCCGCTGGCCCGGCTGGAGGCGCGGACCGCCATCCGGGCCCTGCTGGAGCGCTGCCCGGACCTCGCGCTGGACGCCGCGCCCGAGGAACTGGTGTGGCACCACAGCGCCATGATGCGGGGCCTGCCGCACGTCCCGGTCCGGGTGCGCCCCGCCCCCGGCGCCCCGGCCGCACAGGTGCACCACGCCTCGAGCGCTCGTTGAGGCGGGTCCTGCACTGTGACGAGGTCCGAAGGAGCGCTGGTGGGAGTGGAAGGGAACAGGCGATGACCGACACGGCGAGTGAGCGGGACCCGTCGACGGGGTGGGCCGGGCCGACGGCCGACGCACCGCCGGAGGCGGCACTCATGCACCTCCTGATGGGGGGCTTCGTCACCCAGTCCATCGGCGTGGCGGCCCGGTTCGGCGTCGCCGACGCCCTCGCCCACGGCCCCCGGCACGTGGACGACATCGCCGCCGAGGTCGGCGCGCACGCGCCCGCCCTGTACCGGCTGCTGCGCGCCCTGGGCGACTTCGGGGTGTTCACCGAGCTGGCGGACCGGCACTTCGCGAACACCCCGGCGGGCGCGCTGCTGCGCACCGACAGCACCCCCTCGCTGCGCGGCCTGGCGGCGCACTTCGGATCGGGCTTCCACCGTGCCGCGTGGAGCGGCCTGTACGACAGCGTCCGCACCGGCGAGGCGGCCTTCGAACGGGTCCACGGGGCGCCGCAGTTCGACTACTACCGCAGCCACCCCGAAGAGGCCGCGGTCTTCGACGCGGCGATGACGTCGGTGGCCTCCGCGATCTACGCGACGCTGGAGTCCTACGACTTCGGACGGTTCTCCACCGTCGTCGACGTGGGCGGCGGCAACGGCGCCTACCTGTCCGGCATCCTCGCCTCCCACCCGGAGCTGCGCGGTGTCCTCTTCGACCTGCCCGACGTCGTCGAGCGCTCGGCACCGGTCCTCGCCAAGGCGGGCGTCGCCGACCGCTGCGAGGTGCGGGGCGGCTCCTTCTTCGACGAGGTGCCGCGGGGCGCCGACGCCTATGTGCTGACGGCCGTCATCCACGACTGGGACGACGAGGCCTCGGTCCGCATCCTGCGCAACTGCCGCGCCGCCATGCCCGCACACGCCACCTTGCTCCTGGGCGAACCGGTGCTGCCGGACGGCCCGGAACCCTCCGTCGGCAAGCTCCTGGACCTGGAGACCCTGATCGGCACGACGGGCCGGCAGCGCACCGAAGCGGAGTTCCGCGAGCTGCTGGACCGCGCGGGGCTGCGCCTCACCCGCGTCATTCACAGCTCGGGACCGGACAGCCTCGTCGAGGCCGTGCCCCGCTGACCGTACGGCACCGCACCCGGTGACCCGGTGGACAAGACCTCAGAGCAACGGACGAAGGAGTGGGATCAGCCGATGGGCAGCGACAGCGCACGGGACGGCAGTCTGCAACTGCTGGAAATCAGTGAGAGCTTCATCTACGCACGGGCGCTGCATCTGGCGGCGGAGCTGAAGATCGCCGATCTGCTGGCGGACGGCCCGCGCCCGACGGCGGAGCTCGCCGAGGCCAGCGGCACCCGGCCGGAGGCCCTCCACCGCCTGCTGCGGGCGCTGGCCGGCCGCGGGGTGTTCACCGAAGTGGAGCGCGGCCGCTTCGGCCTCACCCCGGTCGGCGCGTGCCTGCGCTCCGACCATCCGCGGTCCGTCCGGGCGACCGTGGCACAGGCCGGCCGGCTGACCGCGAGGACGTTCCAGCACGCCGAGGAGGTGCTGCGCACCGGCGAGGGGGCCTTCGCCACCGCCTTCGGCCGGCCCGTCTGGGAGTACCTGCAGGAACACCCCGACGAGGGCGCGGACTTCGACACCGCGATGCACGAGCACAGCCGCATCGAGCGCGACGCGATCGTGGCCGCCTACGACTTCTCCCGGGCCGCCCGGCTGGTGGACATCGGCGGCGGTGACGGCACCCTGCTGGCCACGGTCCTGCAGGCCCACCCGGAGGCCGCCGGGGTGCTGTTCGACCTTCCGCATGTCGTCGAGCGGAACCGGATCGGCGACGCCGGGCTCACCGGCCGCTGCGAGATCGTCGGCGGCGACCTCTTCGGCGAGCTCCCGGCCGGCGGCGACCTGTACCTGATGAAGTCGGTGCTGCACGGCTGGACCGACCGGCAGGTCGTCGACATCCTCACCGGCTGCCGGCGGGCGATGAAGCCGGACGGCACGCTACTGCTGATCGAGCGGGTGATCCCCGCCGGCGACACCCCGCACTCCAGCAAGGCGTTCGACCTGGCGATGCTCGTCATGGCCGGCGGCCAGGAGCGGACCCAGGAGGAGTACACGGCGCTGCTCGCCGAAGCCGGGTTCCGGGTGGAGCGGGTCATCGGCACGGACTCGTCCCTGAGCATCGTGGAGGCGGTGCCCACCGGCGCCGCGCTCTGAACCGGCCGGGACAGCCGGGACGGGGGCGCCACCGCCGTGCGCCGCGGTGGCGTCCCCGCGCCGCGCGCGCATGCCGCGGCCGCGGGCCCGAGCGCCGGGCCGTCCCCGGTGCTGAGCCGGGGACCAGCCGCGCCCTAGCGGACGGTGGCAGCCTCGCCCCATGACTGCCACCGCGAAGATTGCACTGATCACCGGAGCCACCAAGGGCATCGGCCACCAGGCCGCCCGGCAGCTGGGCGCCCAAGGCGCCGTCGTCCTGCTGGGCGCCCGCGACCCGGCCCGCGGCGAGGCCGCCGCGAAGGCGCTGCGCGCCGAGGGCGCGGACGCGCACGCGGTGGCCCTGGACGTCACCGACGCCGCCGGGGTCGCCGCCGCCGCGCGGCACCTCGACGAGCGGTACGGACGCCTCGACATCCTCGTCAACAACGCCGGGATCAATGTCGAATGGCCGGCCGGCGCGCCGAGCGAACTCACCCGCGACGCGTTGTGGGCGACCCTGGAGACGAATGTGTTCGGCCTGGTCGAGGTCACCAACGCCCTGCTGCCGCTGCTGCGGCGCTCCCCGGCCGGCCGGATCGTCAACGTCTCCAGCGAGATGGGCCTGCCCGCCTGGCTGGACGGATCCGAGATGCCCGCGATGACCGCGTACAGCGTGTCCAAGGCGGCGGTGAACATGCTGACCGTGCTCTACGCCAACGAACTGCGGGGCACGGCCGTCAAGGTCAACGCCTGCTCGCCCGGTTTCGTCGCCACGGACATCAACCGGGGCGTCGGCCAGCGGACGGCCGCGGAGGGCGCCGAGATCGAGGTCCGCCTCGCGACCCTCGGCGACGACGGGCCGACCGGCCGGTTCCTGAACGACGCCGGCACCGTGGCGTGGTGACTGCGGGGCCCGAGCACCACCGAGCCCGGCCGGGCGGCGCCGTGGTGCTCAGGGCGCTCCCGGCCGGGCGGGCGGCCGCTACGCGTGGGGGCCGACGCCCACCGTCCCGATCGTCAGCTCCGCGGTCCCCTCCAGGACGCACTCCAGCCGCTCCACCTGGGCGTCGAGTTCCGCGCGCTGGGCACTCGTCAGGGGGGTGCCCGGTTCGACGGTGACGGTCAGCCGGCGGCCGGACCGCCGCTGGTGCCAGACGCCGCTCACCACGCCGTCGATCAGCAGGACCGGATAATTGCCGGCCTGGCCGCTGGGGGTCAGCGCCCGCTGGGCCATGGCCCCGGGGTAGAGCCGTTCGCGGGGCTGGCAGGCGACCACATAGGCGTCGAAGTACGGCAACAGCCGCACCCCGCGCGGCGGTTCCCCGGGAGTTCCGGTGTCGCCGGCGTTCACCCAGGCCGCCGTGCCCTCCAGGTCGACGCGCTGGAGCGCGCCGCCCAGGGAGTCGAACAGCTCGCCGGCCCAGCGCGGGGAGACATTGAGCCACCGTGCGAAGTGCTGCGGGGTGGCGGGGCCGTAGGCGTGCAGATACCGCTGCACGAGCCCGGCCAGCGCCGCGGTGCCGTCCGTGGCGCGGTCCCCGGTCAGATGCTGCGGGTGGGTGTACGTCACCTTGCGGCCGCGGTTCGGCCCGAAGCACAGCTGCCCGCGGTGCGAGGCAAGGGTGATGGCCTGCCGCCAGCGCGGCCACATGCCTTGGAAGGCCGGCATGACCAGGTCACCGGCCCAGGGGCCGGTCGCGGCGATGACGGCCTCGCTGAGCTCGTCGAGGGTCAGTTCGGCGTCGCGCAGGGCCGCGCCGATGGCCGCGACGACCTCCTCCGTCTGCTCGTCCGTCATCCGGACGTCCTTGGGGAACGGGCTGGGCGAGGGCGGCAGCGCGGTCAGCGCGCCCACCCACATCGGCAGGTCGGCCGCGGGCAGCAGATGGACGGTGCCCCGCGGCCCGTACATCTTGATCAGCCCGGCCTCGTCCCAGAGCGTCTTGCGCACCACGCTGCGGGTGATGCCCTCGCCCCGCATGCCGATGGACAGTTCGGCGGCGCTCAGCACCTGGGCGTGCGCACCGCACAGCGCGCCGACGATCCCGGCGGGGTCCAGATCCGGCGCCGGCGCGGCGAGGGCGCTGCGCTCCAGCCGCCGGGCGGAGACCGCCGGCCACCGCAGCCGCACGGCGTCGTGCGTGGTGTCGCTCATCAGTGATCACTTCCTGTTCCTCGCGGCGCCGGCGGCGGCGACGGACGGACTGGTGAACCTACCCACTCGGGCTCGTGCGCGGCTCGACCGGCGCTCGACCCGTGCGTCCGTGTCCCGGGGCAGCACGACGGCCGGCCCGCGGGCCCGGGAGGGGCCACGGGCCGGCGCGTTCGGGCGCGGCGGCGGGCGGGGTGTCAGCCGGCGGTGGGTGTCGGCTCGTTCGCGGCCGGCGCGACCTCGGCGCGCGCCGCCGGGGCGCCGTCGGACGACGCGGTGGCGGGGCCGGCGGCCGGGGCGTCGGCGTCCTCCTCGGCGGGCGGCGCGAACGGGGCGCCGGCGGCCTTCGGCAGGGCGAACATCAGCAGGAAGGCCAGCGCCATGCCGCCGATCACCCACCACAGCGAGTGGGTGAACGCCGTGATGAAGGCCGTACCGCCGGTCGGCGCCGGCGTTCCGGCGTCGTCCACGACGGTGAAGAAGGCCACCGACGTCAGCCCCAGGCCCAGGGACAGGCCCACCTGGTTGATCGTGTTGATCAGGCCCGATGCCGATCCGGCGTGCTGGCCCGGTACTTCGGACAGCACGGCGCTGGTCAGCGGCGCCATGATCATGCCGAGGCCGCAGCCGCCCACGACCAGGGGGACGGCGATCTGCGCCGGAGTGACCCCGGTGCCCTGCTGGTGGGCGATCCAGCCGTAGAGGCCCAGCCCGACGATCATCAGCAGCGCCCCGGCCTGGAGCACCTTCCGGCCGAAGCGCGGGACCAGCTTCGGTACGGCGACCATGGCGACACCGGCCATGGTCGCGCCGAACAGCAGGCTCGTCAGCGCGGCCCGCAACGGCGTCCAGCCCAGACCGACCTGCATGTACAGCGCGCCGGTGAGGGAGAACAGACCGAAGGAGGTGCCGAAGGCCAGCTGCACCACGATGCCGGCCGCGAAGCTCCGGATGCGGAACAGCGACAGCTCCAGCAGCGGGGAGGCGTCCTGCCGCACCTTGGCGCGCTGGTGCAGGACGAACAGCACGAACACCACGATGCTGCCGGCCATGGAAGCCAGGCACCAGGCCGGCCAGCCCAGGTCACGGCCGCGGGTGAGCGGGAAGAGCAGCATGAACAGGGCCAGCGTGACGAGGGTGACGCCGGCCAGGTCGAGGCGCGGCGCGCTGGGTGCCTTGGACTCGCGCACGAAGCGGTGTCCGAGGATCAGACCGGCGATCCCGATCGGCAGGTTGACCAGGAAGATCGGGCGCCATTCGAGGCCGAAGAGGTTCCACTCGGTCAGCAGGGCGCCGAGGACCGGGCCGGAGACCGCCCCGATGCCGCAGACGGCACCGAACATGCCGAAGACCTTGCCGCTCTCCTCCGGGGCGAAGGTGACATGGATGATCGACAGCACCTGCGGCACCATCATCGCGGCCATCCCGCCCTGCAGCACACGGGAGATGATCAGCATGTCCGGACCGGTCGCCAGGCCCGACAGCGCGGACGCGAGGGTGAAGCCGGCCATGGCGAGCAGGAAGACTTTCTTGCGTCCGAAGATGTCGCCGAGCCGGCCACCGGTGACCAGGCCGATGGCGAACGCGAGCGTATAGCCTGCCGCGATCCACTGCACGGCCGTGTAGGAAGCATGGATGTCCCGCTGGATGCTCGGAATCGCGATGTTGATGATCGTCGCGTCGAGCAGGTCCAGCAGGGTCGCGGTCAGTAATACGGCCAGTGCCATCCAGCGCCGGGCATCCGCGACCGGTTCTGCCGCTGTTTCGCGGGCGGAGCTCATGGGCCTCTCCTGATACGGGGGTTCGGGCGTGTCGATCGAGCCTGCTGCACCGCGCTAGAGCGTCGCTCGGGTCTCGCCGGAGCCGGGGGTTCCGCCTCCGCCGGGACGGGGCCACGCCAGCGGCGGCCGGCCGCAGGACCCTGGGACACGGGCCTTCAGCGGCGCTCCACGGGCGTTCGAGTCCGGTCCCCGACGGTGAAGGCGTCCGAGCCGGCCCGGCTCGCCGTTCGACGCGCCCTGGAGGACGAATGGTCATCGATGCCTGCCGCATCTGCGACAACCGCACGCTGTTGCCCGTGCTCGACCTGGGCCCCTCCGCCCTCACGGGCGTCTTCCCCGCGACGCCGGACCAGCAGGTCCCCACCGTCCCGCTGGAACTGGTGCTCTGCTCGCCGGACGGCTGCGGGCTGCTGCAACTGCGGCACACCGCCGACCTGGGGCTGATGTACGGCGAGCACTACGGATACCGCTCGGGCATCCGGCCGTTCATGATCGAGCACCTGCGCGGCAAGGTCGCGGAGATCACCGAGCGGGTCGCGCCCGGCCCCGGCGACCTGGTGCTGGACATCGGCAGCAACGACGGCACCCTGCTCGGCTGCTACCCCCGCAACGGCGTGACGCCGGTCGGCATCGACCCCTCGGGGGAGAAGTTCCGCGCCTCCTACCCGCCGCACGCCGAACTGGTCACCGACTTCTTCTCCCGTGAGGTCTTCACCGAGCGGTTCGGCACCCGGCGCGCCAAGGCGGTCACCTCCATCGCCATGTTCTACGACCTCCCGCGCCCGCTCGACTTCATGCGGGACGTGGCCGCCGTCCTCGACGACGACGGCGTATGGGTCATGGAACAGAGCTACCTGCCGGCCATGCTGGAGGCCACCGCCTACGACGTGGTCTGCCACGAGCACCTGGAGTACTACGCGCTGCGGCAGATCGAGTGGATGGCCGAGCGCGCGGGGCTGGAGGTCATCGGCGCCCGGCTCACCGACGTGTACGGCGGCAGCCTCTCGCTGACCCTGGCCAAGAAGGGCAGCCGGCACTCCGCCGACCACACCGCCCTCGCCCGCATCCGCGCCCACGAGCGGCGACTCGGCCTCGACACCCCGGCCCCCTACGAGGCGTTCGCCCGGCGGGCCGTCGACTCCCGCGACCAACTGGTGGAGTTCCTCGCCGACTCCCGCAAGGCCGGGAAGCTGACCGTCGGATACGGCGCCTCCACCAAGGGCAACGTCATCCTCCAGTACTGCGGCCTGGGCCCGGACGACCTGCCGTGCATCGGCGAACCCAACGAGGAGAAGGCCGGCTGCTTCACCCCCGGCACCGGCATCCCGATCGTCTCCGAGGCCGACGCCAAGGCCCTCGCACCGGACCAACTGCTCGTGCTGCCCTGGATCTACCGTGACGGCTTCGTCGAGCGCGAGGCCCCCTACCTCGCCCACGGCGGCAAGCTGGTCTTCCCGCTCCCGGAAATCACGGTCCTGTGAGGGCGCCGGCCGCGCCGCGGGCCACCCGCCCGACGCCCCGTCAGGGACGGTGGTGAGCCCGTGCGCACCCGAGCGCTCGCCGTGTCCGGCGCCTTCGAGTTCACCCCGGACGTCCACGCCGACCAGCGGGGGGTGTTCGTCTCCCCGCTGCAGGAGGCGGCGTTCCTCGCCGCCGTCGGCCGCCCCTTCCCGGTGGCCCAGACCAACCACAGCAGATCGGCCCGCGGAGTGCTGCGCGGCGTGCACTTCACCACGGCGCCGCCCGGCCAGGCCAAGTACGTCCACTGCGCCCGCGGCCGCGCCCTGGACGTGGTGGTCGATCTGCGCCTGGGGTCCCCGACGTTCGGCGCCTGGGACACCGTGGACATGGACGAGGGGACCTGCCGGGCCGCCTACTACCCCGAAGGGGTGGGGCACGCCTTCCTCGCCCTGGAGGACGACACCGTGATGTCGTACCTGGTGTCCACCGGCTACCGGGCCGAACGGGAGCTGGCCGTCAGCCCGTTGGACAAGGACCTGGCGCTGCCGTGGCCGGCCGGCACCGGGTTCGTCCTCTCCGAGCGGGACCGCCTCGCCCCCGGCCTGGCCGAGGCCACGGCCCAGGGGCTGCTGCCCCGCTACGCGGACTGCGCACGGGTCTGACGGGAGCCTCGATGACCACGACAGACCTGCCCCGCCGGGTCGCGGTCCTGGGCGCCACCGGCTGCGTGGGCCGCCACCTGTGCGCGGCCTTCGCGGCCCGGGGGGCGGACGTCGTCGCGATCGCCCGCCGCCACGCCCCGCACCTGCACCACCATGCGTTCCTGCCGCTCGACCTGGCCCGGTGCACGGGTGCCGGGCTGGCCGCGGTCCTGGCGGACGAGGACGTGGACACGGTGGTCAACGCCACCCTCGGCTGGGGGAGCACGCCCGAGGAGATGGCGTACGCCAACGTCCGACCCGTGGAACGGCTGCTGGCCGCCCTGCCACGGCTCCCGAGGCCGGTGCGGCTCGTGCACCTGGGCACCATCCACGAGTACGGCCCGGTCCCGGCCGGCACCTCCCTCGACGAGGCCGTCGCACCGCGCCCCGCCTCCCTCTACGCCCAGGCCAAGCTGACCGCGTCGCGTCTGGTGCTGGCGGCCGTCCGCGGCGGGGAGATCCAGGGCTCGGTGCTGCGGCTGACCAACACCGTCGGGCCGCACCCGGCGAAGGAGAGCTTCTTCGGGGCCCTGGCGGCACGGCTGCGGCAGGCCGACCCGGCGGCAGGACTCGACGTCACGGTGGCCGCGGCCCGGCGCGACTTCGTCGATGTCCGGGACGCGGCCGACGCGGTGCTCGCCGCGGCATCGGCCGGCACCGCCGAACCACTGGTCAACATCGGCCGGGGCACCGCGGTGGACATCCACACCCTGGTCCGCACCCTGGTCACGGTCAGCGGCCTGCCGCCGGACGCCGTCCGGGTCCGCCGGGACGACGTGCGCAGTCGCAGCGCCGGCGCCGACTGGATCCAGGTGGACCGCTCCCGGGCCGAGCGGTCGCTGGGCTGGCGCCCGCGCCGCGCCCTGGACACCTCGCTCCGCGACATGTGGGACACGGTGGTCGGTCCGCCGCCCGCCTGAGCGGATGCCGGTGCGGGAGCCGGTGGCCGCCCGCGGCGTCACCGGCTCCCGCGTCCGCTCACCCGATCAGGACCTCGCCCGTCGCGGCCGTCGCGCGCAGCTGTGCGGTGCCCGTGCCGCCGGGCCCCCGCAGAAAGCCGGACAGCAGCCCGGCCTCCTCCCGCACCGCGGCAGCCTCCTTTGGAGCCAGCGGCCGGAACGGGGTGACCTCCACGGTGCCGTCCCGCCAGGACCAGATGCCGCGGACCCAGCCGTCGACCAGGAACACCGGGCTCACCTCGCTGCCGGTGATCACCCGCCTGCGGTCCTCGTCGCCGATCACCCGGGTCCGGTCCGCATGGCTGAGGATCAGGTTGTCGAAGCGCGGCAGAAAGCGCACCGGCGCGGGCCGGTCCGGGTCGGCGAGGGCGGCGCCGGGCACATCGAACAGCTCCCGGCCCGCGGAGTCGTGGTACACCCGCAGCCGCGACCGCATGCCGTCGACCACCTCCCGCAGCTTGGTCAGACCGCACCAGGCCTGGATGTCCCGCACCGTGGCCGGCCCGTAGGCCGCGAGGTAGCGCAGGACGACCGCGTCGACCCGGGGCCGGTCGGCCACCGGGCGCCCGAGCCACTCCTCCGCGAGGACCACCGGCGTGGCGCCCCGACGGCCCCAGACGCCGCTGGGCGGTGGGTGCACATGCGCCACCAGGGACTGCACGACGTAGGCCAGGGCGAGGCTGTCCCGCCCGGGGAACCGGGCCGCCAGCGCCCGGCCCAGCTGCGGGCGGGTGAGCCCCTCGCCGCTCAGCAACTCCCGTCCCGCCCGCATCAGATCGTCCGGGTCCAGCCCCTGGACGGCCCGCCCGAACGCGCCCTGGCGGGCCTTGCCGAGCACCGGGGCCAGCAGCGGGTGCAGCGTGCGGAAGTCCTCGGCGTCCACCAGGTGCTGGGTGTTGCGCTGGAGCTTGGCGCGCACCACGAGACGGTCGTGCAGCAGCGTGGTCAGGGCGTCGTGCCGGAAGTCCGCGAGCCGCGCCCACAGGCCCGTATAGGGCGCGTCGGGCTCCTGGCCCTGCAGCCCCATCAGATGCCGGACGGCGTCGAGGGGGGTGCGGGCGGACCGGTCCAGCAGCAACTGCCGGTCGAGGTACGTGCGGTTGAGCGTGCGCGGGGAGAGCGGGGGCATGCGGCCCAGTCTCGCGGCCCGTACTCGACCGCCGCTCGAGCCGCGCCGCCGGCGCCGCGTCAGTCCTGGAGACGGGCGGCGCCGGTGGTGAGCAGCGAGAGCAGGCTGCGGGCCTGGACGTTGAGGTAGTGGCCGTGCCGGACCAGCGCACCGAGCGCGCCGGGCGTGACCCAGCGGTAGCCGGGCGGCAGGGCGTCCGGGACCTCGTCGCCCGCCTCGACCAGCAGATAGCGGCTCTCGGCGTGCAGGAACCGGCCGCCCTCCTCGGAGTGGACCGCCGCGTACCGGATCCGGCCGGGCGGCGCCGTCAGCACCGTGTCGAGGAACGGCGGCCGCTCGTCGGGCGGCAGCGCCGCGTGGTTGCCCGGCACGCACTGGACGGTCGGACCGAGTTCGACGGTGTCGAGGAAGCCGCCCTCCACCCGTGCGTGCACCAGCACCTGCGGGATGCCGCCGGTGCGGCGGGTGAGGAAGGCGGTGACGCCGAGTCCGCACGGCTCGATCAGGGGCTGGGTCCAGCCCGTCACCTCGCGGCTGCCGGCCTCGACGGCCACCGCCACCACACGGAAGTACCGGCCGTCCGCGCGCTCGATGGTGTGCGGCCCGCGCCGCCAGCCCGTCACCGCGTCCAGCGGGACGAGCTCGGCGCCGACCGTGTGGCGGGAGCGCTCCCCGGTGAACCAGGACAGCAGCTCCGTGTCGCAGGACGGCCCGACGGGCCCCGGGCCGCCGCCGGTGGGCACCCCCGCGAGGACCGTGCGGGCGTCCATGTTCACGAGGTTGTCCCGGCGCAGCAGCCGTCCGATCTGGCCGAGTGTCAGCCAGCAGAAGTCGTCGGCCACCGGCACCGCTTCACGGGTTTCGACGATCATGTTCCGGTTGCTCTTGCGGAAGAACCACGACCCGTGTTCGGACTGGAGGGAGTCGGCGACCACACTGCCCGGGGCCGGCCGCAGGAAGTGGTCGAGGTAGGGCACATCGGCGCCGCGGTGCACCTTGGTGTAGTTGCTGCGGGTGGCCTGCACGGTCGGCGACAGCTGCAGCAGGTTCCGGTTGCCCGGCTCCATCTTGGCCTGCATCAGGAAGTGCAGCACCCCGTCGAACTCCTTGGCCAGGAGGCCCAGGATGCCGACCTCCGGCTGTTTGATGACGGGCTGCTGCCAGTGCGGGAACGGCCCGGTGCCGACCGAGACCCGCAGGCCCTCCACGGTGAAGAAGCGCCCGCTGTGATGTCCGAGGTTCCCGGTCCCCGGGGCGAAGGACCAGCCGTCCAGCGCCGCGAACGGGATGCGCCGCACGGCGAAGCGGTGGCAGGCACGGCGCTCGGCCAGCCAGCCGGGGACCTCTGCGGTGCGCAGCCAGGAGCCGGCCTCGGTCACCGCGGCCGAGCGCGCGAAGCGCTCCGCGGGATCCGCTGCCGCACGCGGGGGCGTGGCGGTCGCCATGGCCTCAGGCTCCCCAGGTGACCGGAAGGCTGGTCAGGGTGTGGTTGATCTCGCCGGTGTGCCAGGGCAGTTCGCTCTCGGGCACGGCCAGCCGCAGGTCGGGGAAGCGCCGCACCAGCCCGGCCAGCGCGATCTCCATCTCCATCCGGCCGAGCTGTTTGCCCAGGCAGTAGTGGATGCCGTGGCCGAAGGAGATGTGCGGATTGCGGCCGCGGGAGAGGTCCAGCCGGTCGGGGTCGTCGAAGACCGACGGGTCGCGGTTGGCGGAGGCGAGGGACAGCAGGACCGGCTCGCCCGCGGCGATGTGCACCCCGCCGATCTCCAGGTCCTCGACGGCCATCCGCGGGAACCCCGAGGTGTCGGTGGCGAACAGGTTGACGTGCCGCAGCAGTTCCTCGACGGCGTCCGGGATGCGGCCGGGGTCCTGGACGAGCGTGCGCCACTGGTCGCGGTGCCCGGCCACCAGCGCCAGCACGGAGTTGGCGAGCTGGTTGGCGGTGGTGTCGAACCCGGCGCCGATCAGGGTGAAGCCGAACGTCACCAGCTCCTGTTCGCTGAGCCGGTCGTCGTGGTCCCGGGCCGCGATCAGGTCCGAGAGCATGTCGTCGGTGGGCTCGGCCCGCTTGTCGGCGATCAGGCCCACGATGTACTCGTTGAGCTTGGCCAGCCCGGCCAGGGACTCCTCGCCGCCGGCCCGGTCGTCGACCGTGGCGAAGGCGCGGGCGTGGGTCTCGAACTGCCGCAGATCCTCGCGCGGGACGCCCAGCAGCTCACCGATGACGGTCAGCGGCAGCGGCACCGTCAGCTGCTGCACCAGGTCCACCGGCCCGCCGCGGTCCGCCATGCCGTCCAGCAGTTCGTCGGCCACCTTCTGCACCCCGGGCCGCATCTGCTCGACCCGCCGGGTGGTGAACGCGCCGACCACCAGCTTGCGCAGCCGGGCGTGTTCGGCGCCGTCCAGCGAAATGATCATCTCGGGCGTGGTGGTCATCGACCCGCCGATCCGGGGCGCCCCGGGCCGGCAGGTCCGTGCCCTGCTCAGCCGGGGATCGGCCAGCGCCGCCCGGACGTCCTCGTACCGGGTGACCAGCCAGGCGTCCACACCTCCCGCCGTCCGCACCCGTACCACCGGCTGCTCGGTGCGCAGCCGGGCGTAGTGCGGGGCCGGGCCGTGGTAGGACGAGCCGGGGAAGGGGAACGCGTCGGAGACGGGGCAGGCGGACAAGGGGCACCTCCGCGGTGTGCGGCCTGTTCGGATCGGATCGGACCGGGGGGCCGGCGGCCCGGCCGGGCTGCTCAGGACGGGTTGTGGATCTTGTCGGCCCAGGCGGGGGAGTCATGGGTGACGACGCGGGAGCGGGTGTACAGCTCACCGTCGATACGGACCAGGACGTCGTCCACGACGGTGGTCGGCTCGAAGCTGACCTTGCCGGCGGCGTCCGTCATGCTCACGATCGCCTGGTACCGCACGTGCAGGGTGTCCTCGCCGGCCGGCTCGATGTGCATCCGGTCGAACCAGTAGCGGTACACCAGGCCGTCGTAGTACGCGACGTCGTGCTCCCGTGCGTCGCGGGCGGAGATCTCGTCGACGAGCGGCCGCTCCGGGTCCCCGCGGCGGGCCTGCATCTCGGTCAGCAACTGCTGACGTCCCGCCAGCTTCCAGCCGCCCGGACGGTGCTCGATCGAGCCGTCCTCGGTCATGGTCTCCAGGAACTCCACCAGCTTCCGGGCTTCCAGGAGCGGCATCTGCCGTGCGTAGAACTGCTGCACCTCCACATACAGCTCCGCGGTCACCCGCGGCCCGGTCTTCCGCGATACCTGGGACACATCGGCTCCTTCCGGCCATGGCGCGCCACCGTCGCCGGGGGTCTGTGGCGCCGCCCACCGTGACGTGCCGAGCTGGACGCGCCCTGGAGAGGTGCTAGGGCGTGTCCGCGGGGCAGACGAACCGACGGGCCCGGTGTCAGGCGCCACGCGGCGGACGGACGTTGGAGACGGGCCCCACGGCGCCGCGTGTCCCCGGCCGGACCTGCGGCGTTGTGCAGGCCGGCGCCGCGGACGGCGCGGCGGACCCAGCACGGACGAGAGGCGAGACCGGCATGCCGACCATGGCTGACCCCCGGATGGACGAATGCGAAGAGCTGCTGGCGGCCTGGCAGGAGCACCGCGCCGCGCTGCGCCGGACGCTCGGCGGCCTCACCGACGAACAGGCGCGCAGCACCCCCAGCGTCAGCACGCTGTCCCTGGCGTCGCTGCTCACCCATGCCGTGCGCGGGGAGCCGGCCTGGATCCCGGTCATCGCCGGCCGGGGCGCCGACTGGCTGCAGCGCGACGGCCAGGCCGAGTTCGAGGTGCCCGCGGCGGAGACGGTGGCCGGTCTGCTGGCCGAGCACGAGCGGGTGGGCGCCGAGGTGGCGCAGGCGGTGCGGGCGGTCAAGGACTTCGACGAGCGGGTACCGATGCCCAAGACCCCGTGGGGCCCGCAGGACGAGCCGCGTACGGTCCGCTGGATCCTGCTGCACCTGATCGGGGAGGCGGCCCGGCACGCCGGCCATGCCGACCTCATCCGCGAGTCCCTCGACGGCGCCAACGCCTTCGACCTGCAGCAGGCCGCCCCCGACGCCTGACGGCACCCGGCCCGTCGCACCGCCCGGCGCTGCACCGGCGCCCGAGGCGGCCGCGAGCGGGCCGGGATATCCCTGGGGTGTTGTCGCCCAGGCTGCCGACGGAGGAGAGTCATGAGCGCTGGTGTGGGTCCCGGCATTCCGCAAAAGGCGCGGGAAGTACGGCTGTCCGAGCACTTGGAGGGTGAACTCACCCTCGGCCACTTCGACATCGTCGAGGTCGAGGTGCCGCAGCCGGCGCCCGGCGAGGTCCTGGTCCGTACGGACCACCTGCCGCTGGCGGCGGCGTACCAGGACCTGATGCGGGCCGACTGCCCGCTGCCGCTGCCGCCGTTCCAGGTCGGCGAGCGGCTCGGCGGGGGCGCCCTGGGCACGGTGGTCCGGTCGGCGAGCCCGGACCTGGCCGTCGGTGACGTCGTCCAGTCGATGTCCGGCTGGAGCGAGTACTCCTGCGGTCCGGCCAACACCTACTTCAAGGTGGACCCGGACCTCTTCCCCAGCCCGGTGTACTACCTGAGCCAGGGACCCACCGCCTACTACGGCATGGCCGACATCGCCCGGGCCGGCAAGGGCGACACGGTCTTCGTCTCCGGCGCGGCCGGCGGGGTGGGCTCGCTCGCCGGGCAGATCGCCAAGTGCCGCGGAGCGGCCCGGGTGATCGGCAGCGCCGGCAGCAAGGAGAAGGTCGACTACCTCGTGGGCGAGCTGGGCTTCGACGACGCCTTCGACTACCACGACGGCCCGGTCGTCGACCGGCTGCGCGAGCTGGCCCCGGACGGCATCCAGGTCTTCTTCGACAACGTCGGCGGGGAGCAGTTCGAGGCCGCGATCGAGGTCGCGGCCCCGCACGCGCGGTTCGCGCTGTGCGGCGCGCTGTCCGCCCAGAACGGGGACCGGGCGCACCCCCGGCTCGACCTGATGACGGCCATCACCAAGCATCTGGAGCTGCGGCCGTTCGCGACCTACCACACGCCCGAGCAGATCACCGAGTGGACGCGGCACTTCGCGATGTGGGTGGCCGAGGGCACGTTCGTCTTCCCGCACACGTCCGTCGAGGGCGGCATCGAGGCCGCGCCGGCCGCTTTGATCTCGCTGCTCAAGGGGGCCTACCGGGGCAATGTCGCACTGGATCTGACGGCTGCCTGACGGCACGTCGGACCGGTCGCGGGCCGGGGGCGGGTACCGGATCCCCGGTACCCGCCCCCGGCACGTGCGGTCCTCACTCCCACCGGCGCGCGAGGACCGCCACTGGCACGCGGTAGCGCAGCACGCCCCGTGCGTCGTGCACCCGGGACACCCCGCAACTGGTGAACGACACCGCACCCCGGCACACGGCCGTCTGGTCGATGTCCACCCAGCCCGTGCACCGGCCGTCGGCGCCGAAGAGGGGCTCGGTGATCCGGTAGGAGAACGCCCCTCCACCCGTGGCGCTCCACGAGCCGCGGCCCGCGGTGCCCGAGAGCAGCACCGCCGCGCCCCGCGGGGTGAAGACGAAGGTGGCGGTGGACGTCTCCCTGGGGCGCCGCACCAGCGCCCGCCACCCACCGGCCGCGGCCGGCAGCGGGGAACGGTCGTCGTGGTCCGGGCGGGAGCGGGGGAGCGGCATCGGGCCTCCTCGGGACGCGGCCGCCCAGTGTCCGGGCGCGGCCTCGCAGCCCGCTGGAGCCCGGCGCGTGCAGCGCGGTTCGAGCGCCCGTCGAGGCGGCGGCCGCAGCCTGGCCCGACCGGTCCACCACAGCAGACGCGCAGCGCGCGGGGGAGGAACAGCATGAAGCGTTCGGCACAGGGAGCACGGCGCCCGAGACGTGCGGTCGTCCTGGCGGCCGCGGTCCTGGCCGCGGTGCCGATGACGACCGGCACCTCGACGGCCCTGGCCCCGGCGGGAGCCGGCGCCCCGGCCACGCGGCCCGGCCGGACGGCCGCCGCGGGCCCGGTCGGGAGGTGGGCCCTGAAGGTGTCCTTCGAGGGCCAGACATATGACAGCACCGTGCAGTTCGCCCCGGGCGGTACGGCCTTCATCGTGGGCGGCGGCGCGGGCAGTTGGAGCCGCACGGGGGAGGGGCGCTTCACCTTCCGGATCGACGAACCCGTCTGGGGCGCACAGGGCGACTACCTCGGCCGGGTCAGCGTCGACCAGCGCGCCCGGCTCACCGGCGACACCTTCACCAGCAGTGGCATCTCCCGCCAGTACGACGCGGACGACGTCCTGGTGCGCAGTGTGCAGGCGCACGACACCGGCACCCGCTCCTGAGCACCACGGCGGCACAGCGCCCGCCCCGCCAGGAGAGGGCGCGTGCAAGGCGGGCTCTCCGCCGTATCCGCCTGGCTCGCCCGTGCGCCCCGCCCGCGGGGCGGCCTCGCACCCGGCCCGATGTGGTCCTGGCCGGCAAGGCGTATGCGTCACTCGCCCCAGATCTTGCGGTACGCCTGGCGGTAGCCCTCGGAGTCCCAGGAGAGCGCACCGCCGCTGTTGGCGGAGGTGGCGATGTGGACGGGGGCGACGTACCCGCTGTCCGGGGCGTGGCTGAAGGCGCGGTTGAACTCGTCGACGATCTGCCAGCCCTGTTCGGAGAGCGGCTCGGGCACGGTCGCCGCCTGGAACTCCTTGCCGTTGACCCGCTCGAAGGCGGACGGGTCGCCGTCACCGGCACCGATGTTGAACGGGGCACCCGCGCCGTCCTTCCCCGCGGCGCGCAGCGCGGGGGCGGCGTGCTGGAAGTACAGGTCGTTGATGGCGGCGGAATAGGTCCACCTGCGGCCGAAACGGGACAGCAGCGAGCGGACCTCCTTGATGGACCGGCTGTTGACCTGCGGAATGGGCATGTTGGTGTAGCTCAGCAGCTTGGTGCCGGAACACGTCGCGAGTTCCTTCCTGATCAGGTCGGACTTGCGCTTCGCGAAGGGCACCGTGGCGTCGGTGAACAGGACGACGCCCGCGCGCCCGTTGGACCGGGCGATGATCCAGTCGGCGCTGATCTTCGCGACGTCCTCGACCCGGGAGGTGACGTTGCTGAAGAGTTCCGGGTCCTTGCCGGGGCCCGGGCCGGGGGTCGGCGCGGCGTGCCAGCCGATCAGCGGAATGCCCTCGGCATGGGCCTTGTTGACCTCCGCCGCGGTCGTCGAGGGGTCGAACCCGCTGATGACGATGCCGTCCGGCTTGAGGCGCAGGGCCTGCTGGAAGGCGGCCTTGAGGCCCTTCGGTGTGCCCTGGCCGTTGAGGGTGCGGGCGTGCCATCCGACGATCTTCGCGGCCTCCTGGACACCCTGGGCGACTCCGGCCACGCCGGGGTTGGTCAGGGTCTGGGCTATGTAGACGACGGTCTTGCCGTGGACGGCCTTGGGTCCCGTGGTGGGCCCCTCCCAGGGGGCGTTCACCGCCTCGGCCTTCTTGACCGCCTGCTTGGCCCTGGAGAGGGCGGTGGGGCATCCGGGCTCGGCGGAGTCCCGGTGGGACGCGGCGGCGCCGTCGCCGGGTTCACAGCCGGCGACGGTGGCCATGACCAGGAATGCGGCGGCGGTCACGACCGCCTTGCGGGTGGGGTGCACGGGTCTCCTCGCAGGGCAGCAGGATGAGGATACGGGTGGGGTGGGGGAGACAGGTTACGGGTGACGGCGCTCCGCGGAGCAGCCGCCTCCGGTGGACACGGCCTACGCCGCGGACGCCGGGCACACTCCGGAACGAGTCACTCCACATACTCCACTCCCCGTCGGAAACCGGCCAATCCGTCCATCCCGTCCGGCACCGTGTTCCACCGCGAAGACAACGGGCCAAACATGACAAAGAGTTGAATAAGGCCTGACCATTGGTCGTCCTGTGTTGCCTGCGCAGACACAAGCGGTAGTGTTCACGGCCGTCGGAGGTGTGGCGTGATCCTTTCGCTCCTCATGGGGCTGAAGATCGCAATTGCCACCCTCCGCCCCCGTCGTCGGCGGTCGGCACCAACACCACCTCGGTCCCCGCTCAGGAGCACGTCGTAAGGAGGCCTGGGTGTCTGTGGACGCAGTGGACCCGCCACACGAACCGGACCGTTCCCGGCGTTCGCCGTCGGGGCCGCGGTTCCGTCGGCGGACGGGTGCACTCCTGGACCGCTGGCCGTTCCGGCGGAAGCTCAACGTCCTGGTGATCGCGCCGGTCGCGGTCGTCGGCGTGCTGCTCACCATCGGCGTCAACAACCAGATGGACAAGGCCCTGGACGCCGGCCGCACCGAAGAGCTGGTGCGCGACAGCGAGCAGGTCACCAGGCTGATCAACGACATCCAGGCCGAACACCGGCAGGCGCTGCTGCTGTCCGTGGAGCAGGAGGCGGCCCGACCCGGTGCCGCCCTGCCGTCGACCACCACCTACCGCGAGGCGCAGCGGAGCACCGACGCACAGGTCACCACCGTGCATGCCGCGTTCGGGCCGGACCTGCCCAAGGAGGGGGCGCGGGCGCTGGAGTACGTCCGGGGCCTCTCGGTGCTGCGGGACAAGGTCGAGCGGGGCTCGGTGCCGGCCGCCGGTATCGATCCCGCCTACGCCGCCGCGGTCGGCTACCTGATCGACGGCATCGGCCTCGACCGCTTCCTGGGCACCTCGTCGTCCTCGGTCACCGACCTCCTCGACACGGTGCTGCGCGCCGACGCCGCCCACGCGGCCTACGAGAGCGGGGTGTTCTCCGCCCAGACCCGGGATGCCAACGCGCTCACCGAATACACCCGCGCGGTCGGGGCCCACAAGCTCTACGAGGAACAGACCGCACGCTTCGCCCGGATCGCCTCGCCGAGCCAGGTCCTGCGGCTGGGCGGGATCGAGCGGGACGCCGAGACGAACGGCATCGAGGCGCAGTTCGCGGAGTTGCAGATCGACCCCGGTTCGCTCCAGGGCCAAACCCCGGCGCAGCTGCGCAAGGCGATCGCCGCGGGCAGCCGGCAGGCCGAGGCCCGTCTCGACATCACCCGGTCGCTGATCGAGGAGATCGCCGCCCGCGCCGACACGCTCTCCGCCGACGCCCTGCGGAACGCGCTGGTGATGCTCGGCATCGCCCTGCTCGGCTTCGCCTCCTGGCTGGCCTTCTCCGTCCAGGTCCGGCGCTCGGTCGTGCGTCCTCTGACGGCCCTGACCGGCGCCGCGCAGCAGGTGGTCGACGTGGCCGGGGAAGAACTCGCCCGCGTCGAGGACGACGAGTCGACGGAGCGCACCCCGCTTCGGCCGCGGCCGATCCCCGTCCCGGTGCGCGACGAGATCGGCCACCTGGCCGAGGCGTTCAACCAGGTGCAGGTCACCGCCGCGGCGCTGCTGGAGCGGCAGGTGCTCAGCCGCCGCAATGTCGCCGAGATGTTCGGCAACGTCGGACGCCGGGTCAGCAACCTGACCTCCCGCCAGCTCATGCTGATCGACGCCGTGGAGCGGGAGGAGACCGACCCCGACGTGCTCCAGCGGATGTACCGCATCGACCACATCGCGGTACGCCTCCAGCGCAACGCCGACAGCCTGATGCTGCTCGCCGGCATCCGGGACCCCGAGTTGGAGGCCCGGCCGACCAGCCTGGTCAATGTCATCCGGGCCGGGCTCGGCCAGATCGAGGGCTTCCAGCGGGTGTCCCTGCGGTCCGAGACCGAGGTCACCGTCGGCCCCGACGTCGTCGACGACCTGACGCTGATGCTCGCCGAGCTGCTGGAGAACGCGGTCTCGTTCTCCCCGTCCGAGACCCCCGTCGAGGTGGTCGTCCGGCCCGGCACCGACATCACCGCGGACGGCGGGGCCCTGATCGAGATCATCGACCACGGCCTCGGCATGAGCGCCGACCGGCTCGGCGAGGAGAACTCCCGCCTGGTCCGCCGGGAGCGGCTCGACCTCGTACCGACCAAGGTCCTCGGCCTGTTCGTGGTCGGCAGCCTCGCCCGGCGCTCGGGCATCCGCGTCGCCCTCAGCCGTACGCCGGGCGGCGGCGTCACCGCCACCGTCTGGCTCCCCGCCGCACTGCTGCCGGCCGTGCTCCCCGCCGGCACCCCGTCCCCGGCAGCGGACCTGTCCGCGCCGGAGGCCGGGGACGAGGCGGGAGAACGGGCCGGAGAACCGGACAGCGCTGGTGAGGGCGGAGTGGACGGCGCCGGGGCCCCGTCGGCGCACCCGGCCGGGCCCGGCGCGCCCGAGTCCGAGCCGGCTCCCGCCACGCCGCTGCCCGTGCGGCCCCCCGCCGCCGCCCCCGAGCGGCGGCCCGTCGCCCCCTCGCGGCAGGGCGAGCTCCCCCGGCGTCTCCCGCAGCGTACGGACGAGGAGCGGACCGGCTCCCCGGCCGGTCCGCGGTCCGCACCGGCCGGCCGCCCGCTGCGACGGCGGGTGCGAGGCGCGACCCTCACCATGACCACTCCGACGGCCGACCGGGAGACCCAGGCCCTGCGCCGGCCCGTCGACGCCGACGCGGTCCGTTCGGAACTCGACGAATTCGAAGCCGCAGTACGCCGGGCGGAGCAAGAAAGCGCTCCGCCCCGGAGGGACCCAGCGCCCTCGCCACACCAGCAACCCCGGAAGGAGTCGGGCAGTGACGACGCCGACAGGTAAGAGCAGTCCCGAGCGGGCGGAACCCATGGATCTCACAGCCGCCGCGGCCGACTTCACCTGGCTCCTCGACCGGTTCGCCAGCGAGACCGCCGGTGTCGTCGACGCCATCGCGGTGTCCTCCGACGGCCTGCTGATCGCCGTCTCCCGACTGCGCGAGCAGGCCGACTCCGAACGGCTCGCGGCGATCGTCTCGGGCGTCACGAGTCTGGCCGCCGGTGCGTCCGGCAACTACGGCCTGGGCGGCCTCAACAAGGTCATCATCGACCTGGAGGGCGGCCACGTCCTGGTGTCGGCCATCGGCTGCGGTGCCGTCCTGGGCGTGGTGACCTCGAAGGAGGCCAAGCTCGGGAACATCGCCTACGAGATGACCCTGTTCGCCAACCGGGCGGGGGGCGCGCTCACCCCCCAGCTGGTACTGGAGCTCAAGAAGAGCGCCGGCGCCGCACCGGGCCGCTGACCGTTCCACTCCGCGGAGGCGGGATACAGGTGCCGAGAAGAGGATCATGATGGCCGCCGGTGAACCAGGACCGGACGAGGGTGGGGGTTCCCCTCGCCTGCGAGGAGCCGAGCGCTCGGGGGAGGGCGACGCCCCGGGCCCGTCGGAGCCGGTCGGCCGCGCTCCCGCGATCCGGCCCTTCCTGCTGACCGCCGGCCGGGTGGCAGGGGGCGGCACCGGTGCGTCGCTGCCGGTCGAGACGCAGATCGTGGCGACCTCGTCCGGGATCACCGCCCTGGGGTCGCTCGCCTTCGAGCAACACGACATCGTGGCCGCCTGCCGGCGGCCGCAGTCGGTGGCGGAGCTGGCCGCCGGGCTCCGCCTCCACCTCAATGTCGTCCGGGTGCTGGCGGAGGACCTGCGCACCGCCGGACATCTGGCGGTGCACGTCCCGAACGCCGGCACCACCCAGGACATTTCCGTACTGCGAAGGGTTATCGATGGTCTCCGCGCCGTCCCCGACTCACGGGAGTCACTCCGTGACAGCGGTTGAACAGCCGCCGGTACCGGTCAAGCTGGTCATCGCCGGCGGCTTCGGCGTCGGCAAGACCACGGCGGTCGGCTCGATCTCCGAGATCCGGCCGCTGACCACGGAAGCCGCCATCACCGAGGTCGCGGCGGGGGTGGACGATCTCACCCACACCCCCGGCAAGACCACCACCACGGTCGCCATGGACTTCGGCTGCCTCACCATCGATCCGACGCTGAAGCTCTATCTGTTCGGCACGCCGGGCCAGGACCGGTTCGGGTTCATGTGGGACGACGTGGTCGAGGGCGCACTCGGCGCTCTGGTGATCGTGGACACCCGCCGTCTGGACGACTGTTACGCCGCGGTGGACTACTTCGAGCACAAGGGCATCCCCTTCGCCGTCGCCGTCAACGCCTTCGACGGTGAGGTCCACCACGCCCTCGACGAGGTGCGCTGGGCGCTGGACGTCTCCGACCACGTACCGCTGGTCGTCTTCGACGCCCGCACCACCGGCTCGGTCCGGGACGCACTGCTCGTCGTCCTCGAAGTCGCGCTGTCCCGCGCCCAGAACGGCGCTACGGCCTGACACCCCGGAAACCGGAGGGCGCGCTCCCGCGCCGCCGCGTCATACGGCGGCGGACCGCTGGAACGTCTTGAAGCCGAAGCCGGGGGCGGCCGCCTCCTCGGGGGTCGGCAGCGGCGCTCCCGCGCCCATCAGCCGCCGGGTGATCATGTGGTCGGCCGGCCGGTTCACCGACTCGGTGGCGAGCAGCCGCTCGCCGCGGTAACACAGCAGCGAGAACCGGCCGGTGCGGGGATCGCCGAGGGTCACCACCCGGTCGTGTCCCGCCCCGAGCCCGGCGATCTGCAGCCGCAGCCCGTACTGCTCGGTCCAGAACCACGGCAGCGCCGCATACGGCCGCGGCGCCCCGCACAGCGCGGCGGCCACGCACCGGGCCTGGTCCGCCGCGTTCTGCACCGACTCCAGGCGGAGCGGGCGCCCGGTGCGCGGGTCGGGGAACCGGGCACAGTCGCCGATCGCGTACACCGCGGGGTCGCCGGTGCGCAGGTGCCCGTCGACGAGGATGCCGTCGTCCACGGCGAGGCCGGCGCCGGCGGCGAGGGCGACATCCGGCAGCGCGCCGATCCCGACGACCACCAGATCCGCCGCGATCCGCTCCCCGCCCGCGAGTTCGGCCTCCCGCACCCGGCCCGCGCCGTCGCCGTGCAGGGCCGTCACCTCGCGGGAGCGCAGGACCCGGACGCCGTGGGCCCGGTGCTCGGCGAGCAGCTGCGCCGACATCGCGCCGCTGACCGCACGCGCCAACAGGCGCGGCCCGGCCTCCACGACGGTCACCGCCAGTCCGGCCGCCCGTGCCGTCGCGGCGACCTCCAGCCCGACGAACCCGCCGCCGACCACCAGGAGGCGGCCGGTGTCGCGCATCGCGTCCCGCAGCCGGCCGGCATCGGTGAGGGAGCGCAGGGTCAGCACTCCGTCCAGCCCGGCGCCGGGCACGGTGAGCCGGCGCGGACGGGCGCCGACGGCCAGGACCAGGTGCCGGTAGCCGAGGGTGCGCCCGGAGGCGAGGGCGACCCGGCGGGCGTCCCGGTCGAGGCGCACGGCGGGGTCCCGGGCCACGAACTCGATGTCCCGCTCGGTGTGGAACGAGGCCGGGCGCAGGGCGAGTTCGCCGCCGCTGGCGGTACCGGCGAGGAACTGCTTGGACAGCGGCGGCCGTTGGTAGGGCAGCACGCCCTCGGCGCCGACCAGGGTGATCCGCCCGTCGAAGCCCTGGGCCCGCAGCGCGGCGGCGGTGTCCGAGCCGGCCTGACCCGCGCCGATGACGACGACCGACGGCGCGGCCATCAGCTCTGGGTCTCCGGCAGGTGCACCACGAGCCCGTCGAGCTCCTCGGTGACCGGCAGCTGGCAGCTGAGGCGGCTGTTCGCGCGGCGCGGGGAGGCGGTGCCGTACAGGACGTCGTCCTCGGACTCGTGCATCGCGGGCAGCGGCAGCGTGCCGGCCTCGTCGACGTACACATGGCAGGTGCCGCACTGCGCGGAACCGCCGCACTGGGCCTCGATCCCGTCGATGTTGTTGATCTTCGCGCCCCGCATCACGGTGTTGGGCACCGGGACGTCGACGACGGTCTCGGTTCCGTTCGGGTGCCGGTAGGTGATCTTGGCCATGGAGCTCTCCTCGTCTGGTGGCGGCAGGAAGACGGCTGGTGCAGGGGGCCGGGGCGCCGGTGCGGCGCCGGACGGACCGGGAGGTCACCAGGTGACCGGCAGCTCCCACAGCCCGTAGATGACCGCACCCTCCTTGCGCGGGATCTCCAGGAACGGCTTTGCCAGCCGGAGGGTCGGAATGCGCCGGAAGAGCTTGCTCCACACGATCTCCAGCTCCAGCCGCGCCAGGTCCGCGCCGATGCAGTGGTGCACGCCGTGGCCGAAGCCGAGGTGCTTGCGGCTGCCGCGGGTGATGTCGAGCTTCTCCGGCTCGGGGAAGGTCTCCGGGTCGCGGTTGGCGGCCAGACCCAGGCACAGGATCCCGTCGCCCTTGCGGATGAGCTGTCCGCCGATCTCGATGTCCTCCAGCGCGACGCGCGGCACCGCGGTGTCCCCGATGGTGGCGAACCGCACCAGCTCCTCGACGGCCGGCTTGACCAGCGACGGGTCGTCCAGCAGCAGCCGGAGCTGGTCGGGGTTCTCCAGCAGGCAGGCGGTGCCCAGCGAGATCTGGCTGGCGGTGGTCTCGTGCCCGCCGTTCATCAGCAGCCGCACCATGTTGAACAGGTCCCGGTCGGTGTACTCCTCGCCGGACGCCGCGTAGTCGGCCATCGCCCGGCTGAGCAGGTCGTCGCCCGGTTCGCGCTTCTTGAGCTGGATCAGCTCGTCCACATAGGCGTTGACCTCGACGATGGCGGCCTGCCGCTCCTCGGTGGAGCTGTGCCCGCCGAGCAGTGCGGTGCCGTGCTTGATGAAGAAGTCGTGCTTGTCCTGCGGGATGCCGAGGAGTTCGCAGATGACGGTCATGGGCACCGCCAGCGAGAACACCCGGTGCATGTCGACCGGCGGCTGCATGCCCAGCATCAGGTCGAGGTGCTCGTCGACGATCTGCTCGATGCGCGGACGCAGCCGCTGCACCTGCCGGTTGGTGAAGGTCAGCGCAGCCTTGCGCCGGGTCGTGGTGTGCTCCGTGCCGTCGTACCCGATGAACGAGGTCTCGGTGCGGTACTCGGGCGGCGCCACGAAGTAGAAGGGGAAGTTGGCGTGCTTGCGCGAGGCGCTGACCCGCGGATCGGTGAGCAGCCTGCGGATGGTCTGGTAGCCGGTCACCGTCCAGATCCGCAGCCCGGAACCGGTCAGGGTCACCTGCGAGACGTCCTGCTCGGTCATCTCCCGGTACTCGGCCGGCGGGCTGAAGGGGCACAGGCGCTGGTACGGGAACGTCTTGGCGCCGGTGGCCGCGCCGGGTCCGGTGGCAGAGGTCGTCACGATGGGTCCTTTCCAGAAGGGGCGTGGGTCAGCGCAGGGTGCGGAAGAAGGCGCGCAGCTCGCGGACGAGGTGCTCGGGCTGTTCCAGGGCGGGGAAGTGGCCACCGTGCGCGTGGTCCTTCCAGTCGCGCAGATCGGTGAAGCGGCCCTCGATCCAGGGCCGCGGCATCCGGCCGTCCTTCGGGTAGTTGGCGACGGCGGTGGGGACGTGGACGGGGGCCAGCGCGAGCTTGTTCTGGCTCTCCCAGTAGATCCGGGCCGACGACGCGGCCGAGGCCGTGAACCACGCCACCGACACGGCGTCCAGCAGCCGGTCGCGGGAGATGACCTTCTCCGGGTCCCCGTCGTGGTCGCTCCACGCCCAGTACTTCTCGGCCATCCAGGCCAACTGCCCGGCGGGGGAGTCCGTCAGCCCGTAGCCGAGCGTCTGCGGCCGGGTGGTCTGGAGGACCGAGTAGCCGCCCTCCTCCTGCTGGAACCGTTTCATCGCGGCCAGCCCGGCCAGGTCCCGCTCGGACAGCTCGGCCTCTTCCTGCGGGGGACGGGCGAACGGCATCGTCAGATGCAGCCCGAGCAGAGCGCCGCGGTCGGTCTCGCCGATCACCGCCGAGATGAAGGAACCCCAGTCCACGCCGTGCGCCGCATAGCGCCGGTAGCCGAGCCGGGCCATCAGCTCCTGCCATGCGGCGGCGATCCGCTCGGCGGTCCAGCCGGCTGCGGACGGCTTGTCGCTGAAGCCGTAGCCCGGCAGGGACGGGCACACCACGTGGAACGCGTCCGCCGGGTCCGCCGGGTCGGTCAACGGGCCGATGATGTCCAGGAATTCGACCACCGAGCCCGGCCAGCCATGGGTGATCAGCAGCGGTACCGCCCCCGGGTGCGGGGAGCGCACATGCAGGAAGTGGATGCCCAGCCCGTCGATCTCGGTACGGAACTGGGGGAGCGCGTTCAGCCGGGCTTCGGTGGCCCGCCAGTCGTAGCGCGCCGCCCAGTGGGCGCACAGGTCCTTCATGACCGCCAGCGGTACGCCCTGGGACCGGTCGGACACGGTCTCCGCCTCCGGCCAGCGGGTCCGGGCGAGCCGCAGCCGGAGGTCGTCGATCTCCGGCTGCGGAACGTCGATGCGGAACGGGGTGATTGCCGGGCTCATGTGGACGTCCCCTCCAGCGCTGCGGTGTGCCTCGGTCGCACCGAGGCTAGGAGCGGGCCCTGAACAGCGGGTCGAGCCCGGCTGGACCAGGGTGCCGCCGCAGGTCAGCCGCCCTGCGGCCCGCCCACGTCCATCCCGCCGTCGATGGTGATGACCTGCCCGGTGACCTGGGCGGACGACGGATGGGCCAGCTGCACGATCCAGGGCGTGATGTCGTCGGTCTCGGCGACCCGGCCCAGCGGGATGTGCTGCGCGACCCCCGCGAACAGGCCCTCGACCTCCTGCGGGGCCAGGCCGTTCGCGGCGTAGGCGTCGGTGCGGACGAATCCGGGGGCGACCGCGTTGACCCGGATGCCCTGACCGGACAGCTCGGCCGCCCAACTGCGCGTCAGGCTGTGCACGGCCGCCTTGCTGGCCGAGTACAGCGAGCTGCCGGGGCCCGGGTTGTGGCCGCCGCGGCTGGAGACCAGCACCAGGCAGCCACCGGGCGTCCGCAGCAGCGGGAGCAGGTGCGCGGTGAGCAGCACCGGGCCCATCACATTGGTGTCGAGCACCTCGCGGGCGGTGGCCGCGTCCAGCGCCGCCAGCGGGCTGAAGCGGAAGATGCCGGCGTTGTGCACCAGCACGTCCACCGTCCCGCCGTGCGCCCGCACGGCCTCGGCCACCGCCTCGGCGCCCGACCCGGTGGTGACATCGGCGGTCACCGGCACCACCGCGGGGTGGGCCGCGGCGGTCTCGGCCAGCCGCTCCTTGCGGCGGCCGGTGACGAGCACGGCGGCGGCGCCCTGCTCGGCGAAGGCGAGCGCGGTGGCACGGCCGATGCCGCTGCCGCCGCCGGTGACGACGACGGTCCGGCCGGCGAACGGTGCGTGGGGCATGGCGGGTTCCTCTCGGGAAGGCCGGGCGGCTCGTCCGCCCGGGGCGGGTCGTACGGGCGCACCTGCCGTGACGGGAGGGCGCGGTCACCCTCCGGGCGGTGCGAAGCGGATGTCGTGCGCGCCGGCGTCGGCCGCGGCGAACGCCAGCAGGCGGGCGCCCTCCTCGGCCAGCGCGGCGCGGTCCGCGGCGCCGAGCGGCGCGAACGGTTCGATGCGCAGGACCGCACCGGCACGCTCGCGGTCGAGGGCCCACATCCCGCGGACGAAACCGTCGACGAGGAAGGTGGCACGGACGATGCCGTTGCGGGTGAAGATGCGCCGGCGGTCCTCGTCGCTGATGATGCGGCCCCGGTCGGCGTGCGACAGCAGGATGTTGTCGAACTCCGGGAGGAACCGCACCGGGGCGGGGAGGCCGGGGTCGGGCAGCGGCGCCCCGGGAACGTCGAACAGCTCGTTGCCGGCGGAGTCGCGGAAGGTGTGCAGCCGGTCCCGCAGCCCGTCGAGCACCGGGCGCAGCCGGGTCAGCCCCGACCAGGTCTGGACGTCCTTGACGGTGGCCGGACCGTACGCCGCCAGATAGCGCAGCACCATCTCGTCCAGGGGCGGGTCCGCCACCAGCGGCTCGCCCAGCCAGGACTCGGCGGTGGCGTACCGGGTCCGGCCGCCCACGCCCCAGATGCCGCGGGGCGGCACCTGCACCAGCGGCAGCAGGGTGCGTGCCGCGTACGCCAGATGCCGCGCCGCCACGTCGGGCCACCGCTTCCGCAGCGCCTCGCCCAACTCCGCGGTCGTCAGCGGGGCGTCGGCCAGCGCGGCACGCGCCGCGGCGGTCAGTTCCGCCGGGTCCACCACCCCGTCCACCGCCTTGCCGGACCCGCTGCCCACCCACAGATCGCGGTCCAGGGCCGGCTGGGTCAGCGGCCGCAGCGTGCGGCAGTCCTGTGCCGTGACGAGATGAACGGTGCTGCGCATCACGGCGATACGGGTCAGCGAGCGGTCCTCGATCGCCCCCGCCACGTCCTCGATCGCCAGCCCGTCCAGACGGGTCCACAGGCCGATGTAGGGCGGGTTGGGCGCCTGGGCCTGCAACCCGACGAGCCGGGTGACCGCGTCGAGGACGCCCAGCCGGTGACGCCGCAGCAGCAACTGGCGTGCCAGCAGGGCGCGGTTGAGGGCTCGGGCGCTGAGGACGGGACGGTCGTCGTCGCCGTGGTGCGGGCGGCTGCTCGCCGGCATCCGGGTGGCCATCGGGTTCCTTCGGTCGTGGTGCGGGAGGGCAGGCCCACTATGGACCGCGGCACTCGCCTCCGGCTCGAACCACGCGCGGCCGGGGCGTCGGCGTGGCGCGAGAGCCCCTCAAGGCCCGGTGCAGCGCCCGCTGCCACCCTCCGCGGATGCCGCCTTCCTCCTTCGCCGGCCGCCCGCCCGCCGGTGCTCCGGCCCGCCCCGCCGCCCCGTCCGCCCCGCACCACCGGGACCCGCGGTGAGCGGCGGCCCGCTGCGCGGGCTGCGGGTCCTCGAACTCGCCGCGATCGGCCCCGCCCCCTACGCCTGCATGATGCTCGCCGACCTCGGCGCCGAGGTGATCCGCGTCGACCGGCCCGGCCAGGAGCGCGCCTTCGCCCCGTGGCACCGCATCCTCGACCGCGGCCGCCGGCCGGTCGCCCTCGACCTCAAGGACCCCGCCGGCACCGGCCTGCTGCTGCGGCTGGTGGACGGCGCGGACGTGCTGGTCGAAGGCTTCCGGCCCGGGGTGGCCGAGCGGCTCGGCGTCGGGCCGGGGGTGTGCCGCGAGCGCAACCCCGCGCTGGTGTACGGCCGGATGACCGGCTGGGGCCAGGACGGTCCGCTGGCGCAGGCCCCCGGCCACGACATCAACTACATCGGACTCACCGGGGCGCTGCACGCCATCGGACCGGCCGGCGGCGCCCCGGTCCCGCCGGCCAACCTGCTCGGCGACTTCGGGGGCGGCGGCATGCTGCTGGCCGCCGGGATCCTCGCGGCCCTCGTCGAACGGTCCCGCTCCGGCCTGGGCCAGGTGGTGGACGCGGCCATCGTGGACGGCACCGCGTCGCTGACGGGCATGCTGCTGGGCATGGCACAGGCGGGCCAGTGGGGTGCGGACCGGGGCGGCAACCTGCTGGACGGCGGGGCGCCCTTCTACGCCGTCTACCCCTGCGCCGACGGCGGGCATGTCGCGGTCGGCGCGCTGGAGGAGCGCTTCTACCGGGCGCTGCTGGCGGGCCTCGGACTGGACGCGGCCCGCCTGCCGGACCGTGACGATCCCGCCAACTGGCCAGCCCTGCGGCGGGAGTTCGAGGCCCGGTTCGCGACCCGTAGCCGCGCGCAGTGGAGCGCGGCCTTCGACGGCACCGAGGCGTGTGTGACCCCCGTGCTCAGCCTGACGGAGGCCGCCGGCCACCCGCACCACCGGGCGCGCGGCACCTACCGTCCCACCCCCGGCGGCGTCCAGCCCGCCCCCGCGCCCCGGTTCGGACGCACCCCGGCGGAGCCGGACCCGGCGCCGCCCCAGGGGCCCTCCCGGCGCCTGCTCGCCCGCTGGGGCCTCACGGAGGCGGAGAGCGCACGGCTGGGCGCGGGGGAGTCCGCCCCGGTCCGTTGAGCGGCTGAGCCGGGCCGGGCCTGCCGAGCCGGTCCGGCCCGGGCCCGCCGAGCCGGTCCGGTCCGGTCCGCCAGGGGCGGGGAGGACGGCCGCAAGGCGTCACGAAGCGGGGAGAACCAGCGGGGGTTGAGCGCGCCGCGACCCGGCCGCCGCATTCTGCGCCGGCTAGGTCACAGGCCCGCCGCCGCCGTGCAGCGGCGGCCGGCGACGCGGTGAGGAAGGACTTCCCATGAAGGCACTCGTGTTGGCCGGCGGGCTGGGCAGCCGGCTGCGCCCGTTCAGCCATTCCATGCCCAAGCAGCTGATCCCGATCGCCAACCGCCCGGTGCTCGTCCATGTGATGGCGGAGCTGCGCGCCCTCGGCGTGACCCAGGCCGGCGTGGTGGTCGGGGACCGGGGCGAGGAGATCGTGGCCGCGCTCGGCGACGGCACCGGCCTCGGCGTCGAGCTCACCTACATCCGGCAGCACGCACCGCTCGGCCTGGCGCACTGCATCACCATCGCCCAGGGCTTCCTCGGTGACGACGACTTCGTGATGTACCTGGGCGACAACATGCTCACCGACGGCGTGGCGGACATCGCCCGGCAGTTCCGGGCCGACCGGCCCGCCGCCCAGGTGGTGGTGCACAAGGTGCCGGACCCCCGGGCGTTCGGGGTCGCCGAGATCGACGAGAACGGCCGGGTGGTGCGGCTCGTGGAGAAGCCCGCCGAGCCGCGCAGCGACCTCGCGATGACCGGCGTCTACTTCTTCACCCCGGCCGTGCACGAGGCGGTCGCCGCCATCGAGCCCAGTGCCCGCGGTGAACTGGAGATCACCGACGCGCTGCAGTGGATGGTGTCCCGCGGCGCGGAGGTGCGGGCGCGGATCTACTCCGGTTTCTGGAAGGACACCGGAAAGATCGAGGACGTCCTCGACTGCAACCGTGAACTCCTCGACCGGCTCGCGCCGTCGATGCGCGGCACGGTGGACGGGGCGAGCGAGGTGTGCGGCCCGGTGGTGATCGAGGAGGGTGCGCGCGTCGTCCGTTCCCGCCTCACCGGCCCGGTCATCATCGGCGCGGGCACGGTGGTCGAGGACAGCCACGTCGGCCCGCACACCTCCATCGGCCGGGACTGTGTGCTGACCGCGGCGGAGGTGGAGTACTCCATCATGCTGGACGGCGCCACGGTCCGGCGCGTCGGTGGTGTCCGCGGCTCGGTCATCGGCCGGGACGCGACGGTCACCTCGGCCGTCCGCACCCGCTGCTCCCGTCTCGTCGTCGGCGACCACTCCAGCGTCGAGGTCGCCGCCTGAGGGATGGGTGAGCGTTCCCCGGCCGGGGGCGCGCTCACCCACCTCGCACCGCGGCCGACGGGAGCGCACAACCCGACCGCTGCCACCCGGCTGTCGGATGGCCACGGCAGCCGTCCGGCATGCCCACCGGGGCACGTCGCCGCGCCGCCGTGCGGGCGCGTCGCCCTCTCTCCCCGTACCCCGCGCCGGCAGTGCCTGCGCCGGCCTGTGACGGCCCGCGCCCGGCCGCCCCGCCGCTCCCGCCCCACCGGCTTGAGCGGCCCTCCATCCCCGCTCCACCCCGCCGCCCGACCGTGACCGCTCCGAGCCGCCTGACCGAGAGCGGCGTGAGTCAGGGAGACGGAGGGGCCATGGCCGACCAGCGTTTCCAGCTCTACGACACCACCCTGCGCGACGGAACGCAGCAGGAGGGCATGGTGCTCACGGTGGAGGACAAGCTCGCCGTCGCGCGCCATCTGGACGCCTTCGGCGTCGGTTTCATCGAGGGGGGATGGCCGGGAGCGGTCCCCAAGGACACCGAGTTCTTCCGTCGCGCCGCACAGGAACTCCAGCTCCGCAACGCCCGGTTGACCGCCTTCGGCGCGACCCGCAAGCCGGGTGCCATGGTGTCCAACGACCCCCAGGTGCGCGCCCTGCTCGCCGCGGGCACCGAGGTGGTGACCATCGTCGCCAAGAGCCACCCGCGCCATGTCGAACTGGCCCTGCGCACCACGCTCGCCGAGAACCTCGCCATGATCGGCAGCACGGTGCGCTTCCTCGTGCACGCCGGCCGGCGGGTCTTCGTCGACGCCGAGCACTACTTCGACGGCTACCGCCTCAACCGCGAGTACGCCCTGGAGGTGGTGCGGATCGCCGCCGACGCGGGGGCGGAGGCGGTGGTGCTGTGCGACACCAACGGCGGGGGACTGCCGGACCGGATCGGCGCGGTCGTCGACGACACCCGCGCGGCGACCGGGGTCCGCCTCGGCATCCACTGCCACGACGACTCCGGCTGCGCGGTCGCCAACACCCTCGCCGCCGTCGACGCCGGCGCCGACCACGTCCAGGGCACCGCCCACGGATACGGCGAACGCTGCGGCAACGCGGACCTGTTCACCGTCACCGCCAACCTGCTGCTCCAGCGCGGACTGGAGGTGGTCTCCCTGGAACAGCTGCGGGAGATGACCCTCTCCGCCGGGTCCATCGCCGAACTGACCGGCATCCCGGTGCGCGCCGCCGCCCCGTACGTCGGCGCGGGCGCGTTCACCCACAAGGCCGGGCTGCACGCCTCCGCGCTGCGCGTCGACCCCGGCCTCTACCAGCACGTCGACCCGGCGCTGGTCGGCAACGCGATGCACACCCTCGTCTCCGACATGGGCGGCCGCTCCTCCGTGGAGCTCAAGGCCCGCGAACTGGGCTACGACGTCGAGGCCGGCTCCGAGCCGGTCGCCCGCGCCGCCGCCCGCATCAAGGACCTGGAGATGCGCGGGTACAGCTTCGAGTCGGCCGACGCCTCCTTCGAACTGCTCCTGCGCGAGGAACTGCAGGGAGCCGTCGCCGGATCGCTGGAGTGCCCCTTCGACGTCGAGACCTGGCGGGTCGGGGTGGACCGGCGGCCCGGCGGCGGCACCCGCACCCGGGCCTCGGTGCGGCTGCGGGTCGACGGGGTCCCGCTGAGCGCCGCCGGCGAGGGCAACGGACCGGTCAACGCCCTGGACCGCGCGCTGCACACCGCCCTCGACCCGTTCTTCCCGGAGCTCGGCGCGCTGGAGGTCGTCGACTACCGGGTACGGGTGCTGCCCGGCAGTGCCGGGGCGGGCGACGGCAGCGGCGCGGCCGCCCGGGTGCTGGTCACCTTCAGCGACGGGCAGCGCCGCTGGGGGACCGTCGGCGTGGACGAGAACACCGTCGCCGCGTCCTGGCGGGCCCTGCTCGACGCGGTCCGTTACGTGCTGCTGTCCGGTGCGCGGACCGGCGGTGAGCGCCGCCGGGCACTGCCGACCGCCGCCGTTGCCGACTGAATCCGCCGGGGCGCCGCCGGACACCCGGCCGCGCCGGCCGCGAACCACACTCCAGGAGTGGCTGTGCGAGTGGACGACATCTTCATCCGGGGGACCGCGACCAGGCTGCCCTCCTCCTTACCGATCGCCGACGCCGTCGCCGACGGAAGCTGCCCGCCCCAGGTGGCCCGGGCCACCGGCATGCTGGCGGTGGCCCATTCACCGGACGAGTCGGCCGCCGAGATGGGCGCGGCGGCCGCCCGGGAGGCCCTCGCCAGGGCCGCGTCCGCCCCGGGCGACATCGCGCTGATCCTGCACGCCGACACCTACCACCAGGGCCAGGACCTGTGGCCGGTCGCCTCGTACATCCAGCGCGAGGCGGTCGGCAACACCTGCCCGGCCATCGAGATCCGCCAGATGTCCAACGGCGGGATGGCCGCCCTCGACCTGGCCACCGCCTACCTCACCGCGGCCGCCGGGCGCCGCGACGCCCTGCTCAGCGCCGCCGACCGGTTCTGCGCGCCCGGCATCGACCGCTGGCGCACCGACCCCGGCACCCCCTACGCCGACGGCGCGAGCGCCCTGGTGCTCTCCCGGCAGGGCGGCTTCGCCCGGCTGCGGTCGCTGGCGCTGCTCGCCGACCCCGAACTGGAGCCGATGCACCGCGGCGACGAACCCTTCGGCCCGGCCCCCTTCAGCCACCGCACCCCGGTCGACTTCGAGGAGGCCAAGCGCGTCTTCGTCGGCCGGGTCGGCATGTCCTTCGCGATCAGCCGCGCCAATGCCGGCCAGCGCACCGTCGTCAAACAGGCCCTGGCGGACGCGGACCTGGAGCTGGCCGAGGCGGAGTGGGTGGTGCTGCCGCACTTCGGCCGCCGCCGGCTGGAGGCCATCTACTACCGGCCCTACGGCATCGACCCGGCCCGCACCACCTGGGAGTGGAGCCGCACCGTCGGCCACCTCGGCGCCGGTGACCAGTTCGCGGGCCTGGACCACCTCGTCACCTCGGGCCGGGCCAGGCCCGGCGACCGGCTCGTGCTCATCGGCGTCGGCGCCGGCTACAGCTGGGGCGCCGCCGTGGTGGAGATCTGCGACCGCCCCGCCTGGGCAACGGCCTGAGCCCGCCCGGCGGGGTGACTCCCCGGCCGGCCGCCGCCCTCCCCCCCTGGCCCCGGTCCGGCCCGCCGCCGGTCCGGGCACCGTCCGACCCGCGCTCCAGCTCCGCTCAAGTCCCCCCTGCCAGTCTGCTGCCGCCGCCTGCGCGGCGCGTAACGAAGGGAAGGTCCGCCGTGGCGCCGACCGTCACCACCACCGGCACAACCCATGTCACCGAGCACACCGTCACGGTCGCCGCCCCGCCCGGCACCGTCTACGCCCTGGTCGCCGACGTCACCGCCTGGCCGCAGGTGTTCGGGCCGACCGTGCACGTCGAGGTGCTGGAGGAGGCCCGCGGCGAACAACTGCTGCACATCTGGGCGTTCGCCAACGGCGAGGTGCGCAACTGGACCTCCCGCCGCACCCTCGACCCCGCCGCCCACACCATCACCTTCCGCCAGGTCGTCTCCGCCGCGCCGGTGGCGTCGATGGGCGGCACCTGGCGGATACGGCCCGACGACGACGGCGGCTGCCGGGTGGTGCTGCTGCACGACTACCGTGCCGTCGGCGACGACCCGGCCGCCGTCGCCCTCATCGAGCAGGCGGTCGACCGCAACAGCCGCGCCGAACTGGAGGCGCTGAAGAACGCCGCCGAACTCGCCGGCCGGTGCCAGGAGACCACCTTCACGTTCAGCGACTCGGTGGAGGTCGACGGGTCCGCCGCCGACGTCTTCGCCTTCCTCGACCGCGCCGACCGGTGGCCCGAGCGGCTGCCGCACGTGGCGCGGCTCCGGCTCACCGAGGACGAACCGGGCCTCCAGCACCTGGACATGGACACCCGCAGCCCCGACGGCTCCACCCACAACACCACGTCCGTGCGGATCTGCTTCGCCGACCGTGCGGAGATCGTCTACAAGCAGCTGCGGGTGCCCGTCGCCATGGCCGGCCACACCGGCCGCTGGGAGATCACGCCGCAGGGCACGGGCGTCACCGCCACCTCCTGGCACACCGTCACCCTCGATCCGGAGGGGGTGCGCCAGACGCTCGGACCCGGGGCGACGCTCGAAGAGGCCCGCACCCTGGTGCGCAAGGCACTGGGGACCAACAGCTCGACCACGTTGCGCCACGCCAAGCAGTTCGCGGAGGAAGCACATGCCCGGACGTGACCTCAACGGGCCCGTCACCGTCATCAACCGGTTCCGCGTCAAGGGCGACACCGGCACGTTCGAGCGGGAGTTCCACGAGCACTCCCAGTTCCTGCGCCGCCAGCGCGGGTTCGACTTCCTGGTCACCGTCCGGCTCGTCGAGCAGGCGCAGACGTATGTGCACCTGGGGCACTGGCGCAGCCTGCGGGACTTTCTGGACGTGGTCCACGACGACACCTTCCTCGACCGGGTGCGCCGCCTCGGAGCGCTGGTGGAGACCGAGGCCGACCAGGCCGTCAGCGTGGGGCGCACGCTCCACGACGACGCCGCCGTCGGCGACGCGGACGTCGTCCTCCTCCACGCCAGGGTCCGCGGCTCCGGCGACGAGTTCGAGCGCCGCTTCGGGGAACTGACCCGGCGCTGGGCCCGGCTCGACGGCTTCGGCGGCAGCGACCTGCTGCGCTCCACCCTCAGCCCCACGACCTACGTCGGGCTGTCGTGGTGGCGGAACGGCGATGCCTGCGTCTCCGCGCTGGCCGACCCGCAGGCCGGCGACCGGCTGAGGGACGTCTCCGAGATCGCCGACGTCACCACCGAACGCACCGTGCACATGGCCTACCAGCGCGTCATCGGCTGACGCCGCACCCGCGCGCACCGCAGGAGCCGAGGACCCACCGGTCCTCGGCTCCGGCCGTTCCCGCCCCACAGGGTCCGCGTATAGCGATCTTCCCGGGCGGACACGAGCGCCCTTCGAGCGCCGCGGCGCATCCTGCGGGCATGGCCAACGACATACGGTTCACCGTGGTCCGGGGGAGACCGGACGAGGCCGAACTCGCCGCCGTCACCGCGGTGTTGCTCGCCGTGCTGCGGGCCGGCGAGAGCGCCGGACCCGGGGCCGGCGAGCCGCCGGTGCCCCGCGCCGGATGGGGCCGCGCGAACCGCCCGCGCCGCGCACCCGTCGGCTGGTCCACGCCATGACCCCGCGGCCGCCGCGCGCACCGCACCACCGGCACCCGCACCCCGCCGGCGGAGCCGCGCCCGGCGACCGCACCGCACCGCCGCAGGGGCCGACCGGGGCCCGTACACCACGACATGGGAGGGGGAGGCGTTGAACGGCAACCACGACTTCGCCCAGCTCGTCCGCTCCAGGGCCGCCCAGACGCCCGACCGGGAAGCACTGATCGTGCTGCCCGAGTACGAGGGCCGGGCACAGCCCGAAGTGGTGACCTACCGTGCGCTGGACGAGGGCGCCCGCCGCCTGGCCGGCTGGCTGCAGGACCGCGGCGCGGCCGGCGAACGGGTGCTGGTCGTGCACAGCGACCGCCGGCTGTTCGCCATCAGCTTCCTGGCCTGCCTCTACGCCGGCGCACTCGCCGTCCCCGTACCGCCGCCCGACGGCCGCGGCCACCTCGAAGCCCGCCTCGCGGGCATCGTCAAGGACGCCGCGCCGCTCCTCGCACTGGCCGACGGAGCCGGTGCGCCGGACGTCTCCCGGCTGCTCGCCCGGCACGGCCACGGCCACATCCCCTGCCTCGCCACCGAGGTCGTCCCCGCCTCCGGGGCCTGGCAGGAACCGGATCTGCCGGGCGACACGGTCGCCTTCCTCCAGTACACCTCCGGCTCCACCCGCGAACCCCGCGGCGTGATCGTCACCCACGACAACCTCCTCGCCAACCAGCGGGCGATCAGCCGGGTGCTGCACACCTTGCCCGGCGCCCGCCTCGGCGGCTGGCTGCCCTTCCACCACGACATGGGCCTGATCGGCCAGTTGCTGCACCCGCTGTGGCTCGGCGGCAGCAGCGTGCTGCTCTCGCCCGAGGCGTTCGTCCGCCGCCCGGCGCGCTGGCTGGAGGCGATCGGGCAGCACCGCGTCACCGTCAGCGGCGCCCCGGACTTCGCCTACGACCTGTGCGTCCGGCGCGTCACCGACGAACAGCTCGCCGGCCTGGACCTGTCCGGATGGGAGATCGCGGTCAGCGGCGGCGAGCCGGTGCGCCCGGCCACCCTCCGCGCCTTCGCCGAACGGTTCGCCCCGGCCGGCCTGCGCCCCGGGGTGCTCACCCCCTGCTACGGCCTGGCCGAGGCCACCCTGCTGGTGTCCGGCGCCCCGGCCGGCACCGAGCGCCGCGAACTGACCGCCGACGCCACCGCCCTGGAGGCGCATGAGCTGCGGGCCCCCGCCGAGGACGCACCGCGCCGTCTGCTCGCCGACTGCGGCGAGCCCGCCGACGGCACCCTGCTGATCGTCGACCCGGCCACCCGCAGGCCGCTCCCCGACGGCCGCATCGGCGAGATCTGGCTGCGCGGCGACAGCGTCGCCCGCGGCTACTGGCGCCGCCCCGCCGAGACCGCCGCGGCCTTCGACGGCACCACCGCGGCCGGCCAGGGCGGCCACCTGCGCACCGGCGACCTCGGCACCCGCGAGGACGGCCGGCTGTATGTGACCGGCCGGCTCAAGGACATGATCGTGGTGGCCGGCCGCAACCTCTATCCGCAGGACCTGGAGACCACCGTCCAGCGCCTCAGCGCCCTGTTCGGCGCCGCCACCGCCTTCGTGGTCCCCGGCGAGCGCGAACGCGTCGTCGTCGTGCAGGAGTTGCGGGCCGGCAGTCGTTACGACACCGACCTGGCCGCGCTCACCTCCGCGGTCGGGGCGGCCCTCACCGACGAGTACGACGTACGGGCCGGTGCGGTGCTGCTGGTGCGGCCCGGGACCGTCCGCCGCACCACCAGCGGCAAGGTCGAACGCGCCGCGATGCGCCGGCTGTTCCTCCAGGGCGAACTGCGGCCGCTGCACCAGCAGATCGAGCCCGAGGTCCAGCAGCTGCTGCCGGCCGGGAGCCTGCGGTGAGCGGCCCGGCGCAGGACCGCATCGACCGGCTGGAGTCCGCCTTCGGCCCGCTGGACGACCCCGGCAACCCGTGCGGCCAGGACGCCCTGCTCGCCGCGGACTCGGCGGGCGAGGCACCGGCAGCGGCCGAAGCGGTGCTGGACTCCTTCGCCTTCGACGCCGAGTTCGTGCCCGAACACCACGGCGGGCGGCTGGCGCGGATGGACGTCCTGGGCCGGGTGCTGCGCCCGGTCTTCCGCCGCGACGCCTCCCTGGGCTTCGGCTACGGACTCAACTGCTTCTTCGCGGCCGTTCCGGTGTGGACCGGGGGCACGGACGAGCAGTGCGCGCTGGCCGCCCGGCTGCTGCTCGACGGCCGGCGGATCGCGGTCGCCCGGCACGAGGTCGCCCACGGCAACGCGTTCGTCCGCGAGGAGTTCGCCGCCGAGCCCGTCGCGGAGGGCCTCCGGCTGCACGGCAGCAAATCCGTCATCGCCAACGCCGCCCGCTCCGCGGGGCTGGTGGTGTTCGCGCGCACCGGCGAGACCAGGGGCCGCACCCACTCGGTGCTGCTGCTCGACCGCGACCGGCTGCCCGCGGGGCGGGTGCGGAACCTGGGCCGCCGCGCCACCAACGGCATGCGCAGCACCGACTTCAGCGGACTGAGCATCACCGACTGCGTCGTCCCGCACGAGGCGCTGGTCGGCTCCCTCGGCGACGGCTACGAACTGAGCCTGCGCTCCTCCCTCGTCATCCGGGGCCTGATCCCGTCCATCGTGCTGTCCGGCGCCGACACCGCGCTGCGCACCGTCGCCCGGTTCGCCACCCGGCGCCGCGCCGACGGCCGCTCCTCGCTCGACGTACGGCACGTACGGGACGTGCTGACCGGCGCGTTCCTCGACCTGCTGCTCAGCGACTGCCTGGCCGCCGTCGCCACCCGGGCGCTGCACCTGCTGCCCCGCCAGATGAGCGCCTACGCCGCCGCTGCCGCCTACCAGGCCCCCAAGCTGCTGGCCGAGTCCATGGACGAGATGTCGGCGGTGCTGGGCAAGGCGACCTTCGCCGAGGCGGGTGCGTACGCCATGTTCCAAAAGCAGCTGCGGGACCTGCCGGTCACCTCGCTCGGACACGCCGGCAGCGCCGGCCGGCAGGTCAGCCTGCTGCCGCAGCTGCCGTACTTCGCCCGCAACGCCTGGTTCGCCGACCCCGAGGCACCGGCCGCGCTCTTCCGCATCCACGACGGACTGCCGCCGCTGGACCTGTCGCAGCCGGCGCTGCTGGGCGACGGCGATCCGCTCGCCGCGACCCTGGTGGCCTGCACCGACCGGCTGGAGGGCACCGCGGACGCGTCCCGGGACGGCACCCTGCGGTTCCTCGCCCGCGCCTTCACCAGCGAACTCGCCGACCTGCGCAAGGCGTTCACCGACATCGCCCCCGACGACCGCAAGGCGCTCGCCAGCCCGCACGCCTTCGGCCTGGCCGACCGCTACTCCCTGGTGCTGACCGCGGCCGCCTGCCTGGGCGTGTGGCACGAACAGCAGGCCGGCACCGACGCCTTCCTCGCCGACCCGTCCTGGGCGACCGCCGCGCTCTACCGCCTCGGCCGCCGCCTGGGCCTGCCGCTGCCCGACCGCCCGGCCGCGGACGAGGAACGCGTACTGGCCGAGGTGCTGGCCCGGCTCCACGGCCGCCGCAGCTACGACCTGTACGGATCCGCGCTGGCCTGACCACCCGCGCACCCCGTCGCCGTACCGACGTACCCGACCTGCCCCGAGGAGCCCGCCATGCACAACACGCCCCCGTCCACCCCGCCGAACGAACCGGACTACGAGGGCTGGCTCACCGCGCGCCTGCGGCACTACCTCGGCCGACCGGTCGCGGCCGACGTCGCCTTCGCGGAGTACGGGCTGGACTCGGTGGCGGCGCTCAGCCTCTACGGCGACATCGAGGAGGAGTTCGGGCCGCTGATCGACCCCACCGACATCTGGGACTACCCCACCGTGCGGGAACTCACCCGCTACCTCCAGCTCCGCGACATCCGGCCCTGCGGCGGCCGGCGGATCCGCGCCGCTTTCGTTTTCACCGGCCAGGGCTGCCAGCACCCGGGGATGACCGCCGGCCTGTACATGCACTCCACCGGCTACCGAGGCTACCTCGACGAGGCCGCCGACGTCCTGCGCCCCTACACCGGCCGGTCCGTCGTCGACCTCATCCTCAGCGGCGACCGCCGCATCCACCGGACCGCCTTCACCCAGCCCGCGCTGTTCGCCGTGCAGTACGCCCTCGCCCGCACCCTGGAGGAGGCCGGGGTACGGCCGGTCGCGGTGCTCGGCCACGGCATCGGCGAGTACGCCGCGGCCACCGCCGCGGGGGCGCTGCCGCTCGCCGACGCCGCCAAACTCGTCGCCCTGCGCGGGGCGTTCATGCAGTACCTGCCGTCCTCGGACGGCGGCATGATGGCCACCTGCGCCGCGCCCTACGAGGCGACCGAGGCGATCGCCGGTGAGCCGGGCGTCGTCATCGGCGCGGTCAACGCCGCCCGGGCGACCGTGCTGTCCGGGGAACGCGCCGGCCTCGAACGGGTCCGCGGCCGGCTGGAGGAACGGGGCATCCGCTGCACCCTGCTGGAGGTCTCGCACCCCTTCCAGTCGCCGCTGATGGAGCCGATGCTGCCGCGCTTCGAGGCGGTCGCCCGCCGGCTGCCCGGCGGCGCCCCGCAGCTGCCCTACTACTCCACCGTCCACGGCAGGCTCACCACCCAGCCGCTCTACGCGCCGTATTGGAGCCGGCAGATCACCGCCCCGGTCCGGTTCGCCGACGCGGCACGGCAGCTCCTCGACCAGGAGACGCCCAGCCATGTCGTGGAGATCGGCCCGCGGGTGGTGCTCACCCCGTTCGTCCGGAGGATGGGCGGTTCGGCCGGCCCGGTCTGCCTGGGAGTGTGCCGCGGCCCGGAGAGCAACGCCGTCGACCTGGCCGGCGTGCTGTCCGCCCTGGACGCGGGCCCGCTGTCCGACCCCCTGGTACGGGCCTGACATGGCACCGGCGTCCCCCGCTGCCGGGCCCCCGCCGTGCCGCCCCCGGGCCGTCGCCGGACCGCAGGGACCGTGGCACACCGTCCATGACGACCTGTCCGCCACCGGTGTGGTCCTCGTCTACGGGCTGCTGGCGCAGTGGCTGCCGCACATCCAGGACGTGGCGCGGGTGCGGCCCGTCCTCGGCCGCGACTGGCAGCGCTACCAGACCCTGACCCACCCCCGGGCCAAGGAACGGTTCCTGGCCTCGCGGCTGCTGCTGCGCCACGCCGCCGCGGTGGCCATCGAGACCGCGCCGGACCTGGTGGACCTGGCCTACCAGCCCGGCGGCCGGCCCTTCGTGCGCGGGTGCGACCAGATCGACATCAGCCTCAGCCACACCGAGGAGGTGATGGTGGTGGGCATCACCAGCCGCGGGCGGGTGGGCGTCGACGTGGAGCTGGCGGCCCGCCGGATGGCCGGCACCGGCTCGGAGGCGCAGGGCTGCACCCCCTTCGAGCGGCAGCGGCTGGACGCGGCCGACGGCCGGGACCGCAACGACACGCTGGTGCGGCTGTGGACGCTGAAGGAGGCGTACAGCAAGGCGCTGGGGCAGGGGCTGCGGTTCCGCTTCACCGAGTTCGGCTTCGCCCTGGACGGCACCTGGGCCCGGCTGGTCGGGCCCGACGGGCGGGACGCGGGCGCCGACGACTGGGTCTTCGCCACCTTCGCCGTCGAGGGCAAGTACGTGGTCAGCGCCGCCGTGCAGGACGCGGGGTTCGGCGACGGCACCGACCTGTCCGTCCAGACGGCCCTGGACGCCGGACTGCTGGACGCCCTTTTGGACACGACCGGCTGACCCCGCGCCGGCCCCGTCCCCGCCGCCGGAGGCCGCCGTCACGGGATCCAGCCGGCCTCCTCGGCGATCCGGACCGCATCGATCCGGTTGCGCGCGTTGAGCTTGGCGACGATCGCCGTGAGGTAGTTGCGGACGGTCCCCTGCGACAGGAACAGGCAGCCGGCGATCTCCGCGGCGTCCGCGCCGCGCGCGGCCAGCCGCAGCACCTCCAGCTCGCGGGGCGAGAGCGGGTTCTCCGGGGAGTCCCAGGCGGCCAGGGCCAGTTGGGGGTCGATCACCCGCCGCCCCGCCGCCACGCTCCGCACCGCCTGGGCGAGCTGGTCGGGCGGCGCGTCCTTGAGCAGGAAGCCCGTCACCTGCGAGGCCAGCGCGCGGCGCAGGGTCCCCGGGCGGCCGAGGCTGGTGAGGATCAGCGTGCGGCAGTCCGGGAGGCGCTGGTGCAGTTCCGCGGCGGCGGTCAGCCCGTCGATGCCCGGCAGGTCGATGTCGACGACGGCGACATCGGGCCGGCTGGCGAGCGCGGCTTCCACGATCTTGTCGCCGCGGTCGACGGACGCGATCACCCGCAGGTCCGGTTCCAGTTCCAGAAGGGCGATGAGCGCACCGCGGATCATGTGCACGTCCTCGGCGAGCAGGATCTTGACGGCGAGCATGGCAGGTCTCCCCCGGCCGGCAGGTGCCCGGCCGCGGCCGGGCAGTCATCGATCAGGCCGCGGGTCTCGCGGCCATCCGGTCTTGCGTGGTGCGCGCGGCGATCGGCCGCGTCGGCGCCTCGGCCATCATCCGGAAGCAGCCGTCCCGTGTCCGTTCCGCCTCCAGCCGCCCGCCGACCGCACCGAGCCGGGCCTTGAGATTGCCGATGCCGCTGCCGCTGTGGGGGGAGAGCGCGGGCAGGTCGTCGGGCACGCCGTCGTTGGTCAGGGTCAGCGTCACGCGCTCCTCTTCCGTGACGGCGCTGATGTGGCAGGTCTCGACCTTGCTGTGGCGGAGGATGTTGGTGACGCCCTCGCGCAGGGCCGTCGCGAGCACGGTGTCTATGACCGGGTGCAGCCGTCCGCAGGCGATCTCGACCTCCGCCCGTACGTCCGCCGAGGCCAGGATCGCCGCGGCCGACTCCGCCTCCGCGGCGAGCGACATGTCACGGTACCCACTGGCCACCATGCGCACATCCGACAGCGCCTGACGGGAGATGTCCAGCAGCGAGGCGACCTCCTCGCGCGCCTGCTCCGGCCGGCCGGGCACCAGCCGGTAGATCAGCTCGCTCTTCAGCGTGATCGCCGAGAGGCTGTAGCCCAGCAGGTCGTGCAGGTCCCGGGAGAAGCGCAGCCGCTCCTGCGAGACGGCCAGCCGGGCGAGTTCGGCGCGTGAGCGGTGCACCTCCTGGACGAGGTCGGTCAGCCGGGACAGGCCGTAGATCACCAGGCCCGTGAAGAGCGTCGACAGCATCAGATAGGACGTCTCCAGCCAACTGAGCGACACCACCAGCTGGAAGGAGGCGGGCACGGCGACGGTGGCCGCGAACGGGATCCACGCCCGCGGGAACGGCACCAGCAGGAGAATCGATCCCGCCAGCGGACCGGTCATGCTGACCCAGGTGCGGTGGAAGATCAGGACGGGCGCGTAGGTGAACACCGCCTGGGTCAGCAGCATCAGGACCCGGGTCCGCGTGGTCCAGCGCTGGGCCCGGGAGGAGGAGTGCAGGAACTGCAGGAAGAACACGGCCAGGACGATGGCCACCGACGCCGCCAGCGTCGGCATATTGGCGCTGTACTCGAGGGAGTTGAGCGAGACCACGATCGACAGGCAGAGCAGGACCACGATGGTGATGGTCCGGGCGAGCCGCGGGGCCGGCAGGTCACGGTCGGGCAGCCCTGCGGGCCACCGCGATCGCTGTGGTAACGGCTCCGCGCCGGCACCGGACGGAACGCCGGTGACACCCATGTATGCCCCCCGTGCCTTGGCTGCGCGGCTCTCGGACGTGAAGCATAGTATGGCCCAAACCCGCGTCCTGACCGTCCGTGGAGCGGGTTTTGCGGAGGTGGGCGGGGCCTCTGGCATATGGCCCGCGGGCCGTCGTGCGGGCCCTTCTACACGAAGAGCGGGACGGGGTTGAGGTCCTCGTAGCGGGTCCGGCGCGACAGCCGCCCCTCGGCCACGGGAACGTCGAAGAGCCTGCCGGGGGCGAACCGCGCCCAGAAGTGCCGCAGCCCCGGAACCAGCACCGCCACCACCGGAATCCCGACGTCCGGCCTGGTCTGGTCCAGGACCAGCATCTCCAGCCCCCGCGCGGCCACCAGTTGCTTCGCCGCCTCGATGTCGTCGCGCAGATCCGCCCGCGGCCGGTAGCCGTAACTCCCCGGTGTACGCGCGCTCTGCCCGCCGTCCGGCAGCAGATACGGCTGCCCGGCCACCGTCGCCCCGGTCCACCACGCGAGCAGATCACGGTCCCGGGTGAGGTACCCCGTGCCGTCCTCGCGGGCGCCCAGCACGGGCGGCAGCAACTGGTTCATCTCGGTCAGGGCGCGGCGCAGCGCCAGCCGCGGGTCGAAGTGCGCGCCGAAGCCGAAGGTGATGTCCTGCGCGGCCTTGTCCCGCCGCCGGGAGACGGCCGCCACCACCGGAACGCCGAAGTCCGAGGTGAGGTCCAGGGCCCACACCTCGCGGTGCAGATCCCGTTCGTAGGCCGTGCGCAGCCCGGCGATCCACGGCTCGTCGAAGGCGGCGAGGTCCACCGCGGCGTGCCGGGTCCGGTTGTACCACCACTGGGCGACCGCGTCCCGCTCCACCAGCTCCAGGAAGCCCTGCACGACGGCGTCCTCCAGGCTGCTGCCGGCCGCGCGGCCGTTGGAGTCGGCCGGCACGGCGGGCGGCCTGCCGTCCGGGCCGGGGCCGAAGTACAACAGCGAAGTGGGCAGCAGGCGTTGACGTCCGTGGGTCAGCGACCACACCGGGGTCCACTCGGTGGGGGCGGTGGTGTCGAAGGGAGCGGCGATCCGCTGGAGCGGCGAGGCGGTCGCGTTCCACCGCGCGCGGTCCCGGAACTGCCGCGCGGCCCACAGCTGGCAGCGATTGGGGTGCAGCGCGTCGCCGCCCAGCGCCCGCAGCGAGTCCCGGATCACCGGCTCATCGCCCTGACGCGTCCCCGAATAGCGCTCCACGGCCTCGCACAGCGCACTGACCTGTGCCTCCACCGCGGTCACGCCCTTGCCGCCGCTGAGGCTGCGCAGTCCGCCGCGCAGCCAGCCCAGCCCGCCGCCGAGCGCCACGTTGTGCCCCGAGGTGTAACAGTGCAGCGCGCCAGGGGCGTTGTCCGCCCGCCGGATCTCGCTGACGACGCCGGTCACCGGGCCGACCAGGTGGCCGTGGCGCGCCAGCATCTGCTCGGGGGGCAGCGCCCGGTGGTTGCCGCCGCCGTGCGCGGCCTTGGGGCGGGAGACCGGCACCACCGGCCGGCACACCGTCAGCGCCACCAGCGCCGGGTCACCGCAGGCCGGGCACTGGGGTCTTCGGTGCACGGCGTGGTGGCGGGTGTGCAGCGTCAGGGTGTCCAGCGCACAGATCGCGTCATGGCTCTCCCGCCGCACCCCGCCCAGCCAGGTCGCCGCCATCAGCACGGCCAACTGCAGGCCCATCGCGCGCCCGGCGGCCAGCGAGGCCTCGGGCGCCGCCACCGGGCGGTGGGCCCCCAGGGCGCGCTGCACCGCGAGTTCGCCCCGCCGGTGACCGCGCAGCCGATGGGCCAGACAGTGCCAGCAGGCCCCTTCCCGCGGCCGGAAGACCGGCCCGGCCCACGGCTCGGCGCCGCCGGTCCGCACCGGGAGCCAGGGCCGGCCCTGCGCCCGGTGCCAGGTGTCGACGGCCGCCAGGTCCGGGGCCAGATAGTCGTCGCAGAGCACCAGGGAGAGATCCGCCGTGCCCGCGGACGGGCCGCCGCCGGGGCCGGGCGCGGCCACCGTGAGGCCGGATTCGGCGCATGCGGCGCGCAGCGGATCGGCCGCACCCCGGCCCACGGTCAGGATCTCGACCGTCGGCCGGCGGCGCGGCGGCGCGGACCGCAGGCCGGAGACCTCCGCCAGGTCCCAGAACGCCGCGGCCGCACCGTCGCAGGGCGCACCGGGCGCGGTGCGGTAGCCGATGAGCCCGGCCGTCGCCAGCTCGGCCACCACCGCGCCGGCCTGCACCGCGGGCAGCTCGCGGGCCGCCTCCGTCAGCAGTTCCGACAGCGTCCGCGTGCCGTCGAGCAGCGGCGCGACGACCTCGGCGGGCCGCCCGAACAGTGCGGTGACCCCTCGTTCGGACAGCAGGTAGGTGGCATCGTCGGGCACCACCTCGGCACGCAGATGGCGGCGGAAGCCGACGAAGGGCTCCGTGGTCTCCACGGCGTCAGACGGCGTACGGGATACCGGTCAGCAGCGCGGTGGCCGTGGCGTCCGGCCGTCCCAGATCCTCGATGACGAGCGCGGGCGCGGTGTAGACGGGCTCCGCGCCCAGCAGCCCGAACTCGGCGAACACGGCCGCCGGGTCGGTGGTGTAGCGGCGCTTCAGGTCGGGCTCCAGGCCCGCGCGGGCCACGAGTTCGGCGAAGCGGGAGAGATCGGCGGCGTCGGCCGCGGGGCGGGCAGGCATGGTCCGGTGCATCGCGGGCATGTGACTGTTCCCTCCGTTGTCGGATGGGCCGTCCAGGGTGGCCTGAACTGCTCGGCACGACGGCCCGGCGTCCGGTGAGGCAGTATTCTGCGGGCGCCGGAGGCAGGGCCCCAGTGCCTGGTTCACCACATCGGCATGACATTTTCATGATTGTGCTCATGAGTGGCTCACTGGGCTCGCGCGCTCCCCGGTGCGAACCTCGCTTGAAGCTCGAGATGACCCGCGGCCCCGTGGCCGGCGGTTGTGACTCACGAGGGGAGAGCACTCATGGAAATCAAGGTTCTGGGCCCGCTGACCGCCCACGAACACGGTGTCTCGCTGGTGCCCAGCGCCGCCAAACCGCGGCAGATACTCGCGCTGCTCGCCCTGCAGGGCGACCATGTGGTGACCGTGCCCACGCTGATGGAAGAGATCTGGGGGCAGAACGTGCCGCGCAGCGCGGCCACCACCCTGCAGACCTACATCCTCCAGCTGCGCCGCAAGATCGCGGTGGCCCTGGACGGCGACCCCGTGCGGAACGCCAAGGAAGTCCTGGTCACCCAGCACGGCGGCTACCTCCTCCAGATCCAGCCCGGCCAGGTCGACGTCCAGGAGTTCGAGCAGCTCGCCCTGTCGGGACGCGGCGCCTACGACGCCCACGACTACGCCGCCGCCTCCGCCCTGCTGGGCAAGGCGCTGGCCGTCTGGCAGGGGCCCGCGCTGGTCGACGTGCCCGTGGGCGGGGTGCTGGAACTGGAGGTGCTCCGGCTGGAGGAGGACCGGATGGCCTGCCTGGAACGCCGGATCGACGCCGACCTCAAGCTCGGCCGGCACACCGAGGTGGTGCCCGAACTCTGCTTCCTCGCCGCCCGGAACCCCATGCACGAGAACTTCTGCGCCCAGCTGATGACCGCGCTGCACTGCTCGGGCAGCTCCTGGCGTGCCCTGGAGGCGTACCAGCGGCTGCGCGAGGCGCTCGTCGGGGAGCTCGGCATCGAGCCGTCGGCCCGGCTCCAGCAGCTCCAGCACGCGGTGCTGTCCGGCGACATCGGCCTCGGACAGTCGCTGACCGCCACCGGCTGACGGCGGACCCCGGCCGCCGCCGGGCGGGCGGGCCGCGCCCGACCGCGGCGCCGCCGCGCTCTCCAGCGGAGTTCGAGCCGGCGTTCCTACGTTCGGCCGATGACGATCCTTCAGGAAACCGCGACGCCGCCGCTGACCCCGCCGCGCCCCGACCTGGGCCGCGCCACCGACGAGCTGCACCGCCTCAAGGAGGAGGTCGGCCGGGGCCCCGACGCGGCCGCCACCCGCCGCCAGCACGCCAAGGGCAAGCTGACCGCGCACGAACGGCTGGAACTCCTCTTCGACGACGGCACCTTCACCGAGATCGAACCGCTGCGGCGGCACCGCGCCACCGGCTTCGGCCTGGAGTCCCGCAAGCCGCACGGCGACGGCGTGATCATCGGCTGGGGCCTGGTGCACGGCCGCACCGTCTTCGCCTACGCCCACGACTTCCGGGTGTTCGCCGGGGCGCTGGGCGAGGCGCACGCGACGAAGGTGCACAAGGTCATGGACCTCGCCGAGGCGTCCGGCGCCCCGCTGGTCTCGCTCAACGACGGCGCGGGCGCCCGCATCCAGGAAGGCGTCACCGCACTCGCCGGCTACGGCGGGATCTTCCGCCGCAACGTCCGCGCGTCCGGGGTGATTCCGCAGATCTCCGTGATGCTCGGCCCGTGTGCCGGCGGCGCGGCCTACTCCCCGGCGCTGACCGACTTCGTGTTCATGGTGCGCGAGACCGCCCAGATGTTCATCACCGGGCCGGACGTCGTCCAGGCCGTCACCGGGGAGAAGATCACCCACAACGGTCTGGGCGGCGCCGATGTGCACGCCGAGACCTCCGGCGTCGCCCACTTCGTCTTCGACGACGAGGCCGCCTGCCTCGAAGAGGTGCGCTGGCTGCTGTCGCTGCTGCCCCGCAACAACCGTGAACTCGCCGCGCCCGTACGGGGCGAGGACCCGGCGGACCGGCGCACCGACGCGCTCACCGGCCTGGTCCCCGCCGACCCCGGCCGGGCCTACGACATCCGCGCGGTGATCGAGGAGATCGTCGACGACGGCGAGTACCTGGAGGTGCACGAGGGCTGGGCCCGCAATGTGGTGTGCGCCCTGGCCCGGATCGACGGGCGGACCGTCGGCGTGATCGCCAACCAGCCGAACACCCTGGCCGGCGTGCTGGACATCCACGCCTCGGAGAAGGCCGCCCGCTTCGTCACCACCTGCGACGCCTTCAACATCCCGCTGGTGACACTGGTGGACGTGCCCGGGTTCCTGCCCGGCGTCGACCAGGAGCACGGCGGCATCATCCGGCACGGCGCCAAGCTGCTGCACGCCTACTGCAACGCCACCGTGCCCCGCATCTCCCTCGTGCTGCGCAAGGCCTACGGCGGCGCGTACATCGTCATGGACTCCCGGTCCATCGGCGCCGACCTGTCCTTCGCCTGGCCCACCAACGAGATCGCGGTGATGGGCGCCGAGGGCGCGGCGAACGTCGTCTTCCGCCGCGAGATCGCCGCGTCCCCCGACCCGGACGCCACCCGCGAGCGGCTGGTCAAGGAGTACAAGTCCGAGCTGATGCACCCCTATTACGCGGCCGAGCGCGGCCTCGTCGACGACGTCATCGACCCCGGCGACACCCGGCGCGTGCTGGCGCGGTCCCTGGCCATGCTCCGCGAGAAGAAGGCCGACCTGCCCGACCGCAAGCACGGCATCGTCCCGACCTGAGACCGCCCGCACCGCGCTGACCAGCGCCTACGGCACTCCCGTCGGCAGATCCACGCACATACGAGCGGGTATCGAGGCGAGGGCCGAACCATGGCGGGGCCGACAGCGGGGGAGCGCCACCAGCGGCCGCCGAAGCTGTCCGCCGCGGCGGCGGGGCGCTCGGGTGGATCCCCGCCCGGCCCCGGCCGCCGGGCTCACCGAGAGCGGACCGACCGAAGGGAACACCGTGGCCCGCAACGTTCCGTCAGGCCCGTACCCGCAGGGGTACCCGGCCCCGTCGAAGGCGAGGTAGCGGCGATGCGCAGAGTCGCCATCACAGGACTCGGGGCCGTGGCGCCCGGGGGAGTCGGCATCAAGAACTACTGGGACCTGCTGACCGCCGGCCGGTCGGCGACCCGCACGATCACCTTCTACGACGCCTCCCCGTTCCGCTCGCGGGTCGCCGCCGAATGCGACTTCGACCCCGCGGCCGCCGGGCTGACGCCCCAGGAGATCCGCCGGCTGGACCGTGCCGCGCAGTTCGCGGTCGTCTCCGCCCGCGAGGCGCTCGCCGACAGCGGCCTGGAGACGGCCGGTGTCGACCCGGGCCGGATCGGCACCTCCCTGGGCAGCGCGGTCGGCTGCACCACCAGCCTGGAGCGCGAATACGTCGTCGTCAGCAACGGCGGACGCAGCTGGCAGGTCGACCACACCTATGCGGTCCCCGAGCTCTACCGGCACTTCGTGCCCAGCTCGATGGCCGCCGAGGTCGGCATGGCGGCCGGCGCCGAGGGCCCCGCGGCCGTCGTCTCCACCGGCTGCACCTCCGGCCTCGACTCCCTCGGCCACGCCGTCGAGCTGATCCGGGAGGGCACCTGCGACGTCATGATCGCCGGCGCCACCGAGGCCCCCATCTCCCCGATCACCTCCGCCTGTTTCGACGCCATCCACGCCACCACCCCGCGCAACGACACCCCGGAGAGCGCCTGCCGGCCCTTCGACCGCACCCGCAGCGGGCTGGTCCTGGGCGAGGGCGCCGCCGTCCTGGTCCTGGAGGAGCTGTCGAGCGCACGGGCGCGGGGTGCCCACATCTACGCGGAGATCGCCGGGTTCGCCGCGCGCTGCAACGCCTACCACATGACCGGACTCAAGCCGGACGGCCGGGAGATGGCCCAGGCCATCGACGCCGCCCTGGCCGAGGCCCGGATCGACCCCACCGCCCTCGACTACATCAACGCCCATGGCTCCGGCACCAAGATGAACGACCGGCACGAGACCGGCGCCTTCAAGCGCAGCCTCGGCGCACACGCCCACCGCACCCCGGTCAGCTCCATCAAGTCCATGATCGGGCACTCGCTCGGCGCGATCGGCTCGCTGGAGATCGCCGCCTGCGCGCTGGCCATGGAGCACTCGGTGCTGCCGCCCACCGCCAACCTGCACGAGCCCGACCCCGAACTCGACCTGGACTACATCCCGCTCACCGCCCGCGAGCAGAAGACCGACACCGTCCTCAGCGTCGGCAGCGGATTCGGCGGATTCCAGAGCGCGATGGTGCTGGCCCGCCCGGAGAGGAGCGCCGTATGACCGCCACGACCGTGGTGACCGGCATCGGCATCACCGCGCCCAACGGCCTGGGCACCGAGGACTACTGGAAGGCCACCCTGGACGGCCGCTCCGGCATCGGCCCGGTCACCCGCTTCGACGCCTCGCAGTACCCCGCGACGCTGGCCGGCGAGGTCCCCGGGTTCGTCGCCGAGGAGCACATCCCCAGCCGGCTGATGCCGCAGACCGACCACATGACGCGCCTCGCCCTGACCGCCGCCGCCTGGGCCATCGACGACGCGGGGGTCGACGCGGCGGCCCTGCCCGAATACGGCATGGGGGTGGTCACCGCCGCCTCGGGCGGCGCCGTCGAGTTCGGCCAGCGCGAACTGCAGAACCTGTGGAGCAAGGGCAAGGAGTACGTCAGCGCCTACCAGTCGTTCGCCTGGTTCTACGCCGTCAACACCGGCCAGATCTCCATCCGGCACAAGATGCGCGGCCCCAGCGGGGTGCTGCTGACCGAACAGGCCGGCGGCATCGACTCGCTCGGCCACGCCCGGCGGCACATCCGCAAGGGCATCCCGCTGGTCGTCGCCGGCGGCGTCGACGCGGCCCTGTGTCCCTGGGGCTGGGTGCCGCAGCTCGCCTCCGGGCGGATGAGCACCGTCGGCGACCCCGCCCGTGCCTTCCTGCCGTTCTCGCCGGAGGCCTGCGGATACGTGGCCGGGGAGGGCGGGGCGATCCTCGTCACGGAGGACGCCGGCAGCGCCTGCGACCGCGGCGCGCGGCAGATCTACGGCGAGATCGCCGGGTACGCCGCCACCCTCGACCCGGCCCCCGGCACCGGCCGCCCGCCCGGTCTGGGCCGGGCCGCGCGCCAGGCGCTGGCCGACGCCGGTCTCGCGCCCGCCGACATCGATGTGGTCTTCGCCGACGCCGCGGGCGTACCGGAAGCGGACCGGGAGGAGGCCGAGGCGATCACCGCCCTCTTCGGTCCGCGGGCCGTACCCGTCACCGCCCCCAAGACCATGACCGGGCGGCTGCTCGCCGGCGGCGCGGCCCTGGACGCGGCCACCGCGCTGCTCGCCCTCCGCGACGGCGTCATTCCCCCCACCGTCAACGTGGCCGCCCCGGCCACGGACTTCCCCCTCGATCTGGTCACCGGCTCACCGAGGGAGCAGGACCTGCGCGCCGCGCTGGTGCTCGCCCGCGGCCACGGTGGCTTCAACGCGGCCCTCGTCGTACGACGGCATGCCGCGACGACGGACCCGGCATCCGGCCGGAACGACTGAGAGGACACGCCATGCCCATCACCACCACCCACGTCACCCTCACCGACCTGACCCGGATGCTGCGGGAGAGCGCGGGCGAGGAGGAGGGCGTCGACCTGGACGGCGACGTCATCGACACGCCCTTCATCGAGCTGGGCTACGACTCCCTCGCCCTGCTCCAGGTGATCGGCGAGATCCAGCGGGAGTACGGCGTGGAGATCCCGGACGACGCGGTCGTCGACGCCGAGACCCCGCGCGCCCTGCTCGACCTCATCAACGCCGGCACCGCGCCGGCCGCATGATCAGGCGTCGAAGGCGGCCATCCCGGTTCCCCCGGCCGGACGGGCCGCCTTCGGCGCCGCTCCCCGAGGAGTGAGGCTGCCTGGTGGCGGGTGCCCGCACCACCGCCGGCCCCCGCCACGCAGGCTCCCCGTCCCGTACCCCTCGTCGTGCCGCAGCCCTCCCCGTGCCGTCCCGTCCGCGCCCCACCGCCCGGCGGACCGCCCGTCCGGCGTCCGCCCGCCGCGCACCACCCGCCCCACGCGCCATGTGCACCCGCCCGGAAGGAGGGCACCCATGTCTCTCGCCAACCAGACCGCGGTGACCAGAAGGCTGGAGATCACGCCCAAGTCACCACCCCTCACGGGCGAGACGGACCCTCCGGCCGCCACCGCCACCGAGGACGACACAGCGGCCCTCGCCACGACCGCCGCCCCCGCCGCGCCCGACTCCTCCGGCGCCCCCGAGGGCTCCACCGCCGCCCCGGCCGGCGTCATCGATACCGTCACCGACGCCGACTTCCGCACCGTCCCCGACGCACCCGCCGCCCGCGCCCTCCCGCCCAGCGCCGTCACCGCCGTGCTGCACGCCTTCGGCGGCCGGTCCCGCGAACTGCCGCCCCGTACCGTCGTGTTCATCGGCTCCACCGCCCCGCTCACCGCCCTCCCCGCCGCGTACGAGGGCATCCCGGTGCGCACCGCGCCCTCCCCCGCCCACGCCCTGCACCTGGCCCACCACGAACTCCAGGCCCAGCGCGCCGACCTGGCGTTGGTTGCGGGCTTCCAGGAGCCCCTGGGCCGGGCCGTGACCGTGCAGACCCTCCGGCGGGCGGCCGAAGCGGTCGCCGCCGACGACAGTGTGCTGGGGGTGCTGGACTTCGACGGCTGTGCGGGGCCGGCGGACGAGCCGGTCCTGCGGCCGTCCCGGCACAGCCGCCGGCTCACCGACCCCGCGGCGCCCCGCCTGCTGCTGTGGTCCGGGGGCAACGCGGCGGAGGAACAGCGCGTACGGCGCGAACTGGCGCCGCTGCTCGACGGGTTGTTCCCGGAGGCGTTCCCCGCCCTGCCGGCCACCATGCCCTGCGGCCAGGCCCCCGGGCCGGTCCGCGCCGGAGCCGTCACCACCGCCGAGCGGGCCCCCGCCGCGGTCGCCGCGGCCCGCGCCGTGCACGCGCCCCGCCCCCGCCCGGTCGCCCTGCTCTTCCCCGGCCAGGGCTCCCAGCACACCGCGATGGCCGCCGGACTCTACGGCCGGGAGCCGGTCTTCACCGCCGCCGTCGATGCCGTACTGGAGCTGATGGGCCCGGAGGGGCCCGCGATCCGCACCGACTGGCTCGCCGACACCCCGGCCCTCGCCATCGACGACGTCCGCCGCGCCCAGCCCCTGCTCTTCGCGGTCGACTACGGCCTGGGGTGCATGATGCTCAGCTGGGGCATCCGCCCGGCCGCCCTGCTCGGCCACAGCGCCGGCGAACTGGTCGCCGCGGTCCTCGCCGGGGTGGTGCCGCTCAGCACCGCGGTCGCGATGATGCGCGAGCGGGTCGTCGCGGCGGTACGGATCCCCCCGGGCGGCATGCTCGCGGTGGCCGCCGGCGCCGACGCCCTGCGTCCGTATCTGCGTGCCGATGTGGTCGTCGCCGCGGTCAACGCCACCAGCCAGACCATGCTGGCCGGGTCGACCGCGCCGCTGGCGGAAACGGCCGCCGCGCTGCGCGCCGACGGGCACACCGTCGTCACGGTGCCCGCCACCAGCCCCTTCCACAGCCCGGCCATGGCCCCGGCGTCGGCCGCGGTGGAGCGCGCCTACACCGGCATGCCGTTCCGCGCCCCCGACCTGCCCCTCTACTCCGGCTACACCGGCGGGCCGCTGGGGCCCGACGACGCGGTGAGCCCCCGCTTCTGGGCCCGGCAGATCACCGACCCGGTGCTCTTCCAGCCCGCCCTCGACGAGCTGCTGGCGGCCGACGACATGCTCCTCCTCGAAGCGGGCCCCCGGCAGACCCTCACCGTCTTCGCCCGCCGCCACCGGGCCGTCCGCCTGGGCGCCTCGGCCGTCGTCCCCCTCCTGCCCGCCCGCCCCGTCAGCCCGGAGGCCGACCGGCACGCCGTGCTGACCGCGGCCGGCCGCCTCTGGCAGGAGGGTCACCGGCTCAAGGGGGAGGCCCTGGCCCGCCTCTGGACCTGCGCCGCGGAGGAGGCCCCCACCGCCCCCGCCACCCGGGCCGGCAGCTCCCCGGTGGGCGTCGCGGGCTGAGGCCACCGCGCACGGGGGGACGGCGGGCCCGCGCCGCCCCCCGTCGCGGCTCCCTCGCGCCGGCCCCGCCGGGCAGCGGCACCCCGCCCCGCGCGCTGCCCCCGCGCCCCGCTCCCGCCCAATGGCTTCCTCCTGGCCCGACCGGAGCCCACGGTGCTGTACCAATGGCACAGTCTTCGTGGTCTCTGTTGAGCAATCTGCCGACGGGATGCTCTGATGGTCCCGTCGATGGCGCTGCGGATCTCCGCGGCGCCTTTTTCATGCGGGAACGGCGAAGGGGCGGAAACCGTGCTGAAGAGGATGTTCGTGGCTCCGGATCCGGGCCGGCTGCGGCTGCGCAGCGCCGCCCGGTCCGTCCTCGGCATCGGCCTGGCGGTGACCGTCTGCGGTGCCGCCGGGCACTCGCTGGTCGCGGCCATCACCGGCGGGCTCGCCGCGCTGCTCGCCCTCTTCACGGTCACCGACACGACGGTCCGTGCGCAGATGGTCACCACCGCCCTGCTGCCCGCGGTCGGCTTCCCGGTGCTGGCCGCCGCCGCGGTGCTCCATGACCATCCGGTCGGGCGGGGCCTGGTCTTCGCCGCGGTGGTGGGCGCCGGGGTCTACGCCCGCCGCTGGGGGCCGCGCGGCCACTCCCTCGGGGTGTTCGCGTTCATGACCTTCTTCGCGGCGCAGTTCCTGCACACGGTGCCCGGCCGGCTGCCCGAGCTGTACGCCGCGATCGCCCTCTCCCTGGCCGCCTCCTCGACCGTCCGCTTCGGGGTGTGGTGCTACGAGCGCCGGCTGTCCCCGGCCGTGCTGCCGGCCCCGCCGGGCGGCAGGGGGCTCGCCCGCGCGACCACCCGCCAGGCGATCCAGGCCACCGCCGGCAGCGGGTTCGCCCTCGTCGTGGGACAGCTGCTGTCCGAGCAGCGCTGGTACTGGGCGGTGGGCGCGACCTGGTGGATCTTCGTGAACACCACCTCGCGCGGCGAGACGCTGGTCCGCGGCTTCCGCCGGACCCTCGGCACGGTGATCGGCATCGTCCTCGGCCTGCTCGTCGCCGTCCCGCTGCACGGCGCCCCCGTCCCCACGGTGGCCCTGATCGCGGTCAGCGTCTTCGGGATCTTCTACACCGCCGCCGTCTCGTACACGTGGATGATGCTCGCGGTGACGCTGATGGCCACGCTGCTCTACGGACTCCTGGGCGTGCTCGATCCCGGCCTGCTCACACTGCGTCTCGCGGAGACCGGGGTCGGGGCGCTCGGCGCGGCGCTGGCGGTGGTTCTCGTGCTGCCCGTCACGACCCACGCCACCACCGACGCCTGGATCCAGCGTGCCCTGCGCTGTGTCCACCACTGCACCGCCGAGGCCGCCGCCCGTCTCGCGGGCCACCCGACCGCCGACCCCGCCCCCCATGTCGCCGAACTGGAACCGCTGCTGGGCCGGGTGCGCCTGTCGCTCTCCCCGCTCGTGCACCCCCTGAGCCCGCTGCGCGCCCGCAAGGCACGGGCGCGCCAGGTGCTGGCGCTGCTCGACGACTGTGCCCGCGAGGTCCGCGGACTGGCCTCCATCGCCGCCGACCCGGAGGCGTCGCACGACGCCCGGCTCACCGCCGCCTGCCAGCGCGTGGAGGCCGCCGTCGAGGCCCTGACGACCCCGCACGGGACACGCGAAGCGGCCGCCGCCACCGTCTCCGTGGCGCACCCGCCCGCCGCGGAACCCGCGCTGGTCCACCTCCACGGCCTGGAACGGGCGCTGGCCGAACTCTCCGCACCCCTGCGCAGCTCCCCTCGCGCCCCCTTGGTCGACGCCTGACCAAGGGGCATCCGGGGGCGCCTCGCCATGCGCCCGCCGCGGCGCCCGGAGTGCTCTGCCGCGCCCGCACGGGCACCCGGGCCCGCACGGGCACCCGGGCCCGCGGGGCCGCACCCATGGGCATCCGGCCCTCGGCCGGGCCCGTGGGCACCCGGGCCCCGGGGCCGCGCCCATGGGCAGGAACCGGTCATCGCCCCCACCGCCCCGCTCCCGGCTGTTAGCGTCGCCGGGCGACCTCGACGGGCAGGCGGACGAAGGGCGGACCAGTGGGGACGAGCGACCACGGGCGACGCGCGTACATCGGATCGTTCACCACGGCCGGCGGCGCCGGCCTCACCACCGCGGCCGTCGACCCGGAGACCGGCGCCCTCACCCCGCTGCACTCCACCGACGCCCTCCCCAACCCCTCCTACCTGGCCCCGAGCCCCGACGGCCGGTGGCTCTACGCGGTCAGCGAGACCCCGGACGGCGCCGCGGCCGCCTTCGCCCTCACCCCGCACGGACCCGAACTGCGCGCGCCCGCCGTCCCCGTGGACGGCGCCGACCCCACCCACCTCACCCTGGCCGGCGGCCGCCTCGTCACCGCCAACTACAGCTCCGGCAGCGTCAGCACGCTCCCCGTACGGCCCGACGGCACACTCACCGGCCCCGCCGCCGTGCTCGCCCACCGGGGCAGCGGCCCGCGGGCCGACCGCCAAGAGGGCCCGCACGCCCACGCCGTGCTGCCCGACCCCGGCGGCCGCTGGCTGCTCAGCGTCGACCTGGGCACCGACTCGGTCCGCTGCTGCGTCCTCGGCCCCGCCGACGGTGTACCGGCGGTGCACACCGAGACCCGGCTGCGGCCCGGCAGCGGTCCGCGCCACCTCGCCTTCCACCCGCACGGCGACCGCGCCTACGTCATCAACGAACTCGACCCGACGGTCACGGTCTGCCGATGGGACGCCGGCCCCGGCGTGCTGACGCCGCTGGGGGAGACCCGCCTCCTCCCGGACGGGGCCGACGCGGGGGGCACCTTCCCCTCCGCACTCGTCGTCTCCCGCGACGGCCGGTTCGCCTGGGCCGCCAACCGGGGCCACGACAGCCTCTCCGTGCTCGCCCTCGACGGCGGCACCGCCACCCTCGTCACCACCGTCCCCTGCGGCGGCCACTGGCCCCGCGACCTGGCGCTGCACCCCGACGGCCGGCACCTCTACGCCGCCAACGAGCGTTCCGGGGACGTCACCTGGTTCACCGTCGACCCGGCGACCGGCATCCCGGCCCGGGGCGGATCCGTGGCGGCCCCGGCCGCCTCCTGCGTGGTCTTCGGCCGAGCCGCCCGGCATCCCTAGCCCTGCGGGAAGCGTCCGCCGAAGGACACCTGCGTCTCGGCGAACCGGCCGTCCCGCACCGTCGTCACCTCGACATTGCGAGGGCGTTCGCCGGTCTTCAGCTCGTTCTCGTAGCGGACGTACACCCGCGTGCCGTCGACGGCCACGGCGTCGAGGACCACCTGTAGCGCAGCCGGTCCGCCGTGGGGAAGCACTTCCCGAAGAACGCGGTCCTGCCGATGTGGTCGTCCTGCGGGCCGGTGAAGACGTGATCGTCGGCGAGCAGCCGGTCCATGGCCGCGCGGTCCCGGGCGGGACAGGCCGCGAAGGCGGCGCGGACGAGGCCGACGTGCGGCAGGAACTTCCTTCCGTGGGCGGCCCGTCCGGCGCACGGCGCGAACGGGCCGCCGGCCGGCCCTGGCAGGACGGTAGACGCCGCGGCGCTCCCGGACTCGCCGGTCGGCGCGTCAGGGGTACGGCAGGCCCCCTGTGAGGGCCTCTCCCGGACGCGCGCCCATGTGCCCACCCGTACCGCGGTCAGCGGCCTCCCGGGCCTCCTGAGAGGCATCTGCGCCGCTCGGAGCGGAATCGGACGCATCGCCTCCGCCTGTAGCGGGGCCGGCCGGGCGGCCGGATACGGCGAAGGGCCGCCCCGCGCGCTGCGCGAGGGCGGCCCTTCCAAGAACGGGTGTCCGGCAGGAGTGCTAGCGGACCGGCGCTCCCTGTGCCTGCGACGGCAGGGTGAGACCCACCGCGGCCGCGTAGTTCGACAGCACCAGGCGGCCGACCGTGCTGTAGGCGCCCAGCGCCTCCGCCGACGCGCAGCCCGCCTCCGCCGCGGCCGCCCCCAGAAGGCCGTCGGTGATCTCCGGACCGATCAGGTACGGGGCCAGCGCCAGCTGCTGCGAACCGGACTCGCGCAGCTGCTCGGCCGTACGGGAGATGGCGCCCTCCTCGTCCAGGGCGGCGGCCAGCACCGGCACCGCGAGCCGCGCGGAGAGCAGCATGCCGGTGATCCCGGCGGCCTGCACAGCCTCCTCGCCGCCGACGGTGGCGAGGATGATGCCGTCCGCCGCCGTCGCGACGGTGAACAGCCGGGCACGGTCCGCGCGCGCCAGACCGGCCTCGGAGAGCCGGACGTGCAGCGCCTCGGCGAGCAGCGGGTGCGGACCGAGGACATCGGTCAGCTCGGCGCCCGAGCCGCTGTTCATCATGGCCTGGCGTATCCGGCGCAGCAGGGCGCTGTCCGGCCCGGCCAGCAGCGGCACCACCACGGCGGCGGGGCCGGGGTCGGGCCGGCCGTCGGCGTCCTCGCGGGCCTTGTGCTCGTTGGCGGCCTGCGCCAGCACGGCCTCCAGGGACGGGAACTCGTCGTCGCCGCCGTCGACATAGCCGATCCGGGCGTCGAGGCCCGGGAGCTCGGAGCGGGCGATGCTGGAGACCTCTTCCGCCAGGCTGCGCGAGGCGGAGGAGGGGGTGCCGGGCACGGCCACCACCAGGGCGGGCGCGCCCTCGGGCGCGGCGAGCGGTTCCGGCTTGCGGTGACGGCCGGACTGCCGTCGCGGCATGCGTACGGGCAGGCCGGGCGCGGCTCCCGGGCTCGGGGATGCGGTGTCGAAATCGGGCGAGCCAGGTGCGGGCCCAGTGGGGGAACTCATGGCGCCGCATGCTAACGGTTCGGACCACCCCTGCGCGGAGGGAGGGTTCGGCGGAGAGGTATCCGTCCCGATTTATCCCGCGCGTCCTCCGCACTACGCCGGCGCAGGCCGTGTGATCTGCAACAACTTCGCATCGGCGGGCAGTGCGAGACGGTCGCCGGCCAGTGCGGCGGCGAGGGTCAGTGCCCCGTCGAGCGCGCTCCCGGCGGCGGCCGCCGGACGGGCGTGGGGCAGCCGCTCGGCCAGCGCCGTACGCAGCGGGGCCAGCAGCGGTTCGCCCAGGCGGAACAGCCCGCCGGTGCAGGCCACCGGGGTCCCGTCCGCCGACGGGCAGACCGCGGCGGCGGCATCGGCGATATGGCCCGCGGCGGCGGCCAGGATGCCGAGCGCCACCGCGTCGTCCCCGGCGGCGCAGCGGGCGACCTCCGGGGCGAACGAGGCCAGTACGGCGGGGCGGTCGGGACGCGGGTAGAGCGCGCCGGGCAGCCCGGCGACCGGCCCGAACACCGCTTCCGCGCACGCCAGGAGGGCGGCCGAGCCACCCGGCCGTCCGTCGTGCGCCCGCAGTGCGGCCTCCAGCCCGGCGCGGCCGATCCATGCGCCGCCGCCGCAGTCGCCCAGCAGGTGGCCCCAGCCGTCCGCCCGGCGCCAGCCGCCGGCCGCGGTCAGCTCCGTGCCCAGGGCGACCATGCCGGTGCCCGCGGCGACCACGGCACCGGGCCGCTGGCCCAGTGCACCGGCGTACGCGGTCACGGCGTCCGTGGCCAGGGCGAGGTGGCGCACCCCGAGTGCGGCGGCCAGCGCGTCCGGCAGCCGGGCCCGCAGATCGTCGCCGAGGGTGGCCAGGCCGGCCGCGCCCACGCACACCGCGGCGAACCCGTGCACACCCGCCTCGCGCGCCAACTCCCGTGCGGCGGGCAGGAGTCGGGACAGCAGGTGCTCCGCGTCGATCCCGGCGGGCCCGGTGCGCACCGGCTCGTCCCAGGCGCGTACGGCGAGCGGACGGGCCGCGGTGTCGTCGGCGCGGGCGACGGCGATCCGCAGCCCCGAGCCGCCCGAGTCGATCCCGAGAACCCCGGGGATGCGACCGGGCGCGCGGGCGTCCGCGGCGCGGCCGGCGGGCTCATCCAAGGCCGCGGGCGTCCTGCTTGAGGGCGGTGTCGACGGTCAGTGCCGTGGCGACGACCAGGCTCAACAGCGGGTCCGGCAGCTGGTGGTGGATCTGCAGGACGTAGTTGTCCGCCGACGTGAACATCGTCTTGGCGAGGCCCTCCCAGGTCTTGGTGATCCGGGCGACCTCGGTGTCGGCGTGGTCCACGATGGCGAAGTTCCAGGCGCGCCAGTTCTCGGCCTTGATGGCGCCGATCTGCTGGCCGTTGACCATCATCGCGAAGTTGATCTTCCCGATGGCGTTCTGCTGCACGATCTCGCCGACCGGTGAACCGTCCGGCCGCTGCACGATCACCTTGGACTTGATGATCTTCGCGGGCCGGGTCAGGATCAGCTGCGGCTGGCCGTAGGCGTCCCGGATCTCCAGCTTGTGGGTCATGTACTGATCGAGGCTGGAGACGACGCGGAGCACCTTCTTGGCCGTGCTCTGGCCGACCTGGACGACCGCGCCGATCGTGTTGCCGTGCTGGTCGAAGACGCCGTACTCGTTGGTGACCTCGATGAGCTTGGCCTTCTGGTTGACCACCAGCACCGGCTCGGTGAACAGCGTGCCCCCGCCCGGTCCGCCCGGCGCCACCCCGGCCTGGTGGTGCACCTGCTGCGGCACGGCGCCCGGATGCGCGCCCGGCATCGGCTGCTGCCCGTACGGCTGCTGCATCGGCTGGCCGGGCGCCTGGTGGCCGGGTGCCGGCTGGCCGGGCGCCTGCTGGGGGTAGCCGTAAGCCTGCTGACCGTACGGTGCGGCGCCCTGCTGCTGACCCGGGTACGGGGCCTGGCCCGGTGCCTGCTGGTGCGGCGCGGACTGCTGGGGCATCGGCTGCTGCGGCGCGGACTTCTGCAGGCTCTGCTGCTGCGGGGTGTGCTGCGGTGCCTGCGGGCCGGCCTGCTGCTGGGGAGCCGGCTGCGGTGCGGACTGCTGAGGGGCCGGCTGAGCCGCCGGGCCCTGGCCCGGCGCCGCGGGCTGTTGTCCCGGGTGGGTGTGCTCCGTCCACTGGGACCCGTCCCACCAGCGGAGCTGGTGGGGGGTGCCCTGCGGATCGGCGTACCAGCCCGCAGGGATGTTCGCATTCGTCATGCCGGGCACACTATCTCCCGACGTCAGGGCAGCCTCCAGTCGACGGGCTGTGCGCCCTGCCGCGCCAAGAGGTCGTTCACCCGGCTGAAGGGCCGCGAGCCGAAGAAGCCCCGGTCCGCGGACATGGGGGAGGGGTGCGCGGACTCGACGGCCGGCAGATTGCCCAGCAGTGGCCGCAGATTGCGCGCATCGCGCCCCCACAGCACCGACACCAGCGGGCGCTCGCGCGCCACCAGCGCGCGGATGGCCTGCTCGGTGACCTCCTCCCAGCCCTTGCCGCGGTGCGCGGCGGGCTTGCGGGGCGCGGTCGTCAGCGCTCTGTTCAGCAGCAGTACGCCCTGCTGCGTCCAGGGGGTCAGATCGCCGTTCGACGGGCGGGGCAGTCCGAGGTCGGAGTGCAGCTCGCGGAAGATGTTCTCCAGGCTGCCGGGCAGCGGGCGCACCTCCGGCGCCACGGAGAAACTGAGCCCGACCGCATGCCCCGGTGTGGGGTAGGGGTCCTGTCCGACGATGAGCACCCGCACCTCGTCGAAGGGCTGTTGGAAGGCGCGCAGCACATTGTTGCCGGCCGGCAGATAGCTCCGCCCCGCGGCGATCTCGGCGCGCAGGAAGTCGCCCATCGCGGCGATCCGTCCGGCAACGGGCTCAAGTGCCTTGGCCCAGCCCGGTTCGACAATGTCTTGGAGAGGTCGTGCAGCCACGGGATCACCCTACTGGCCCGGGCCCGCTCCCGATCAATCGATGGCCCGAGCTCCGTCGCCCCGACGGTGCGCGCACAACACCGCCGCTCCACGCGGTACGACTCCCCGCGCGGACAGGCCCTCGCACGCCCCCGTTGGACGGTGCGCCGCTCCGCTCCCCTCAGGCCACCGCCGCCGCCCGGACGCACAGCACATCCGGCAGGTGGGAGGCGAGTTGCTGCCAGCTGTCGCCGTCGTCGGCGCTCGCGTACACCTCGCCGTTGCGGTTGCCGAAGTACACCCCGGCGGGATCGGCGTCATCGACGGAGAGCGCGTCTCGGAGCACCGTGCCGTAGTGGTCCTCGTCGGGCAGCCCGTCACCGAGCGCCTGCCAGCTTCCGCCGGCGTCGGCCGTGCGGTAGACCCGGCAGCGGTGCCCGGCCGGCACCCGGTCGCTGTCGGCGGTGATCGGGAAGAGGTAGGCGACATCACCCGTGTGCGGATGGGCGGCGACGGCGAAGCCGAAGTCGGTGGGCAGCCCGGCGCCGATGTCCGTCCACCGGGCGCCCGCGTCGTCGCTGCGGTAGACGCCCCAGTGGTTCTGCAGATACAGGCGGTCGCGCCGCACCGGGTCCTGCGCGATCTTGTGGACGCACTGGCCGAACTCCGGATGCTGGTCCGGCAGGAAGACCGCCTTCACGCCCGTGTTGGACGGGGCCCAGCCGGCACCGCCGTCGAGCGTGCGGAAGACCCCTGCCGCGGAGACGGCGACGGTGACCAGGTCGGCGTCCCGCGGGTCGGTGATCACCGTGTGGACGGCCAGCCCGCCCCCGCCCGGCACCCACTTCTCCCGGGTGGGGTGGTCCCACAGCGCCCGTACGAGCTCGAAGGTCTCGCCGCCGTCCTCGGAACGGAACAGGCCGCCGGGCTCGGTGCCCGCATAGACCACATCGGGGGCGGCGGGGCCCGCCGGATGCAGCTGCCACACCCGTTCCAGCGAAGTCCCGGTGTACTTCGGGTACTTGACCGCGGGGCGGGACGGTTCGTGCCAGGTTTCTCCCAGGTCGTCGGAGTGGAACACCGAGGGGCCCCAGTGGGCGCTGTCGGCGCCGGCCAGCAGCCGGGGCGTGGCGCGACGGGTGTCGATCGCGAGGGAGTACACCGCCTGGGCGGCGAAGTGCGGACCGCTCACTTCCCAGTCGCCGTGCCGCCGGCGGCCGATGAAGAGGCCCTTGCGTGTACCCACGCCCAGTAGTACGTCAGTCATCCCGGAACACCTCCGGACGCCGTTGTCTCGGACAAGGGCAAGTCTGCACCCGACCACTGACAACGGCGTCCCGGAACGCATCCGCGCAGGTCGGACGGTGCGGCACCGCTCCTGCCACTGCCCCGGCGCCCGTCCGGCGCGCACCCTGTTGACGGCCCCGGACCGCCGGCTACGGCCTGAATGCTTCAGGCCGTCCGGCCGCCGCCCGCCCCGGACCGCCCGGTCACTGCCCGCCGGCCCGGGACCGTCCGGTCACCGCCCGTCGGCCCCGGACCGCCCGGCCGCCGCCCGCCGGTCAGACCGCCCGGTGGTACTGCCGCGGCACGGCGACCCGCGCGCCCAGTTCCCGGGCCGCGTGCTGCGCGAAGCTGGGGGACCGCAGCAGCTCGCGGCCGAGCAGTACGGCGTCGGCCTGCCCGTCCGCGATGATCTTCTCGGCCTGCCGCGCCTCGGTGATCAGGCCGACGGCGCCGACCGCGAGACCGCTCTCCTTCCTGACCCGCTCGGCGAACGGCACCTGGTAGCCGGGGCCCGTGGTGATCTTCGCGTCCGGCGCGTTGCCGCCCGTGGAGGTGTCCAGCAGGTCGATGCCGTGCGCACGCAGCTCGTGGGCGAAGCGCACGGTGTCGTCGGCCGTCCAGCCCTCGCGCGCGTCGCTCTCGTCCTCGGTGAGCCAGTCGGTCGCCGAGATCCGGAAGAAGACCGGCAGTTCGTCCGGCCAGACCTCCCGCACGGCGTTCACGATCTCCAGGGCGAACCGCGTCCGGTTCTCGTAGGAGCCGCCGTACGCGTCGGTGCGCAGGTTGGTGAACGGTGAGAGGAACTGGTTGATCAGGTAGCCGTGCGCACCGTGGATCTCGGCCACCTCGAAGCCCGCCGCCAGCGCCCGCCGCGCCGTGGCCCGGAACTGCTCGACGATCTTGCCGATCTGCGCCACGGTCAGCTCCGCGGGGGCCGCGAACCCCTCGCCGAACGGCACCGGGCTCGGCCCGACCGGCTCCCAGCCGTACCCCTGACCAGGAAGGATCGGCGCACCACGGCTCACCCAGGTGCGCTCGGTCGACGCCTTCCGCCCCGCATGGGCGATCTGGATTCCGGGGGTGGTGCCCTGGTCCTTGAGGAAGCCGGTGATGCGCCGGAACGCCTCGGTCTGGGTGTCGTTCCACAGGCCGAGGTCGTAGGGGCTGATGCGTCCTTCGGGGCTCACCGCGGTGGCCTCGGTGAGGATGAGGCCGGTGCCGCCCGTGGCCCGCGCGGCCAGGTGCTGGAAGTGCCAGTCGCCGGGCGCGCCTTCCGCCGGGCCCTCGGGAGCCGCGGAGTACTGGCACATGGGCGCCATCCAGAGGCGGTTCGGGACGGTCAGCGAGCGGAGGGTGACGGGCTCGAACAGTGCGCTCACGGCGGGCTCCTGTACCTGAAGGCGAACGGGTGCCGGCCGGCCCCGCACTCATACGATAGGCGTCGTAGTACGGCAGATGTCAAACTACGATGCTTCTCGTACAATGAGCGGGCGGGCGGCACGCCGGACCGAGCCCCGCGGAACGAGTCAGGAGCCGTCATGCCGACCGATACGACCTCCCCGAGGGCCTCTTCGGGATCCCGGTCGCTGGAGCACCCGGCCCGTGCGGACATCCGGTTGGCCGATGTGCTCCATGCGCTCGCCGACCCGGTGCGGCTGCGGATCGTCTGCGCTCTGGCGGCCGCCGAGGGCGAGCTGAACTGCGCGGACATCGAACTCCCGGTCAGCAAGTCCACCTGCACCCACCACTTCAGGGTGCTGCGCGAGCACGGCGTCATCCAGCAGCTCTACCGCGGTACGGCCAAGATGAACGGGCTGCGCCGGGCCGACCTGGAGGCGCTCTTCCCCGGCCTGATCGACGGTGTCCTGCGGGCGGCGGAGCTGCAGGCCGGCCGCCTCGGGCAGGAGTAGCCGCCTCGGACCGGAACAGCCGGCCGTCTCGGACGGGAGGGGCGCCGCCGCACCGGGCCGGGGGCCGGAGCCCCGGCCCCCGGCCGTACCGTCAGCCGGTGATGTCCGCCGCGCGCGCCGCGTCCAACAGCCCCGCCCAGTCCGGAAGTTTGACGGTGCCGCGCCCCAGCCCGCGGCCCCACTCCGCCTCGGCGGCCTCGATGGCCAGCCAGCCCGGCCACGCGACGGGCCGCCGGCCCGCCCGGGCCAGCGCGGCCACCGGGTCCTCGGCCGTGCCGCGCCCCACGAGGCCGGCGGCGTCGGCCAGCAGTGACTGTGCGGTCTCCTTGGCACAGGGCCGGTTGGTGCCGATCACCCCCGTGGGCCCCCGCTTGATCCAGCCCGCCACATACACACCGGGCAACGGCACGCCGTCCCGCAGCACCCGCCCCGCCTGGTGCGGCACCGTCCCGGTCCGCTCGTCGAACGGCAGACCGGGCTGCGGCGTCCCCCGGTAGCCCACCGAACGCAGCACCAACTGCCCCTCGATCTCCTCGAATTCGCCGGTGCCCGTCACCCCGCCGCGCCCGTCGGGCACCGTCCGCTCGAACCGCACCCCGCGCACCCCGCCGGCGTCCCCGAGCACCTCGACCGGCCGCAGGAAGAACCGCAGATGGATCCGGCGCCTCCGGCCGCGGGTCCCCGCGTCCGGGCTCGCCGGAACCGCCTCCCGCGCGGCCGCCCGCTCCGCCCAGCCGCGCAGCACCTCGACGTTCCGCCGCGCCACCGCGGGCAGCCCGCCCGGCTCCCGGTACGCCGGATCCAGCCCCAGCTCCTCGGGCCGCACCCGTACGTCCGTGTCCGGGAGGGAGCCCAGCTCCCGCAGTTCCTTGGTGGTGAACTTGGCCTGGGAGGGGCCGCGTCTGCCGACCATCCAGACGTCCTCGACGTGGCTGTCCGCGAGCGCGCCGAGCGGACCCTGCGGCATATCGGTGGCGGCGAGCTCGGCGGCGCCGCGCGACAGCATCCGCGCCACGTCCACCGCCACGTTCCCCACGCCGATCACGACGGCGGACCGGGCCGCGAGGGTGAAACGGACCGCGGCCGCGTCCGGGTGCGCGCTGTACCAGGCCACGAAATCGGTCGCCGGATGACTGCCGGGCAGCTCCTCGCCGGGGATGCCCAGGCGCCGGTCGGTGGCGGCGCCCACGCAGAACACCACCGCGTCGAAGATCTCCCGCAGCTCCTCGACGCCCAGCCCCGGTGCCCCCACCTCGACATTGCCCAGGAAGCGCACCCCAGGGTGCTCCAGCACCGTCCGCAGGTTGTTCTGCAGCGATTTGATCTTCTCGTGGTCCGGCGCGACGCCGTAGCGCACCAGACCGAACGGGCAGGGCAGCCGGTCCAGGACGTACACCTCGATGTCCGGCACGGTCTGCTGCTCGATCAGGGACTGGGCGGTGTAGACGCCGCTGGGTCCGGAACCGATCACTGCGACACGAAGCACGAGTGGCCCCTTCCGCGGGATACCCCCAGGATCGCACCGGCAGGCGCACGACGGGAGATGCGCTATCGGGGTTGCTCCCGGTGGGATGAGCGTGCCGCGCTACTGGGCCGGGTGAGCGGGGGGCTAGGTTTTCAATGTGTCGGAAAGTGACTTTTATACCGTTAATCACCGATATGACGCCCAGGGCGCGCCAGGGGAGTGGCCCACGTGGGAACTGCGGGCGCACGGCTCGGCCGCGCCCGCTCTCGCCCCCGGCCCCGCCGCGCCGGACGATCCCTCCGGGGGCCACGGCCCCGGAGGCTCGCTGCCCCGGCCCGATCCGCTGGGCCCCTGGTGCAGTGCCCGGCTGACCTTCGCCGACGGTGCCCGGGTCGATGTCCTGGTGACGGTCGCCGACGACCACATCACGGTGGAGGACGTGCGGGCCGACCCGCCGCTGACCCTCGCCGGCCTCACCGACCTGGCCGGCTGGATCGAAGGCCCGCTCGACGACGCCTTCCGTACGGCCACCGGGCGCCCGCGCAGGGCCCGGCCCACACCACGGCAGCCCGGCCCGGCGGCCGCCTCAAAACGGCCGGCGTCCGGCCCGGGGGAGGGGCCGGCGGAGGCGACGGGCACCGTACGAGGCGACGGCGTACTCCACGGCGCGAACCCGGGCACCGGCACCGGCCGGGGCGGCGCCGAGCCGTCCGCCGAGCCCGCCGCCGGACGGATCACCGAGCCGACCGCGGAGGCGTACGGCACACCGACCGCCGAGTCGACCGTCGCGCCGACCGGTGCACCGGCCGCCGAGACGCCCGCAGCCCCTCCTGCCCCGCCCGGTCCGTCCGCCGCGTCCGCCCCCTCCGCTGCGTCGCCCGCCACCGTTCCGGTCTCCGCGTCACCGGTGCCGTCCGGCCCATCGGTGCCGTCGGAGGCGTCGACGCCGGCCGCCGCCTCGGCGTCTGCCGATGCCTCGCCGTCATCCGACGCGTCGATGCCCTCCGCGGCGCCGGAGTCGTCCGAGCCCGCGACGCCCGCCGGACCCTCCGCTTCCGCTCCGCCTCCCGAGCGCACCCGTTCCGCCGTCCTCGCGCGCTCGCGGGCCGGTGCGCGCCGCAGGGTCGCCGCGGACGCGTACCGGCAGGCCCAGCGGGACGGGCGCGATCCGGTGCTGGCCGTCATGCACGCCACCGGACGTAGCCGCCGAAGATCGCTGCGCCTGATCGCCGGGGCCCGCGACGAAGGTCTCCTGACGCCACGTCACAACAAGCGCTGACGTGTGAACGCCGGGGCATCCGCCCCCCACCTTCCGACACCCGCCGCACCCGCTGGGCCCGCCGCACCCGCTACGCCCGCTGCATCCGCCGCATCCGCCCGATCTCGGCGGTCTGCTGCGCGATGACGTCGTTGGCCATCTCCTCCGCCAGCGTGTTCCGGCCCGCGGAGAGCAGGTCCGTGGCCATGGAGACCGCGCCGCGGTGGTGCGTGATCATCAACGTCAGGAAGAGCGCGTCGAACTTCTCGCCGCGCGCCGCCCGAAGTTGGCCGAGCTGGGTGCTGGTCGCCATCCCGGGCATCTCCCCGTGATGATGGTGTCCGCTCTCCGCCCGCGACCCGCCGAATCCGGCCAACCAGCCGTCCATGGCGCCGATTTCGGGCCCCTGGCCGGCGGCGATCCGCTCGGCCAGCCGCCGGACCCGCACGTCGTGGGCGTACCGCTTCGCCAGGGCCGTCATCACCAGCGCCTGCCGGTGGTGCGGGATCATCATCTGGACGTAGCCGAAGTCGGCGGAGTTGGGGGAGTCGTCGGCGCGCGCCTTCCTGGCCTCGCCGGCGGTGAGGGTCTTCGCCCGCTCGCCCGGCCTGCCCGGTGCCACCACTGCCGGCCCGTCGGTCCCCCGTGCCCCGCCGGCCCGGTCCGTCCCGGCCTCGTCGCCGGACGAACAGCCGCTCAGGGCAAGGGAGATGGCCAGCCCCCAGCCGGCCGTGACGAGGATGCTCACTCTCCTGGTGCGTCTCCTGGGGCGTTTCACCGCGCGCACTCCTGTCCGTCGGACCCTCCGGCGGGGCTTGCCCGGTCCTTACCTGCCCCGCTCGGGCATTACCTCTTCATGGCCTTCTATTGATATGTACATGAGCAGCGCGATACTACCGGGGCCAAGCACCGTTCATCTCGGAACGGACTTCAGGAGGTCCTCGTGACGTCGTTGCACAGACCCCGCGTGCGGCGCAGACCCCTCAAAGCGGTGGCCGCGGCCCTCGGGCTCGCCGCCTCCCTCCTCGTGGCCGGGCCGGCGGCTGCCACCCCCGATCCCGGCGACCATCCCTCCCCGGCCCGGGAGATGAGCCGCAGCCAGGAGGCGGCCGCCCGGGCCGCGATCAGGAACGGCGGCATACCCGGCGTGGACGAGGTGGTCCACAGCGCCAATGTCCGCCCCCTGGCGAACATCCCCAAGCAGGCCCTCCAGGGCACCAACTCCGACCTCGCCTTCCAGGGGAAGTACGCCTTCGCCGGGAACTACGACGGCTTCGTGATCTACGACATCTCCCGGCCCGAGGCGCCCAGGACCGTGAGCCAGGTGCTCTGCCCCGGCTCGCAGAACGACGTCTCGGTCTCGGGGAACCTGCTCTTCCTGTCGACGGACTCCTCGCGCAGCGACGACTCCTGTCACAGCACCGCCCAGCCCGCGACGGAGAAGTCCTCCTGGGAGGGCATGAAGATCTTCGACATCAGCGACAAGGCCCACCCCGAGTACGTCGCCGCCGTCGAGACCGCCTGCGGCTCCCACACCCACACCCTCGTCCCCGAGCGCCGCGACGTCTATCTCTACGTCTCGTCCTACTCGCCCAGTGAGGCCTTCCCCGACTGCCGGCCGCCGCACGACGGGATCTCCGTCATCAAGGTGCCGCGCTCCGCGCCCGAAAAGGCCGCCGTCGTCGACTTCCCCGTCCTCTTCCCCGACGGCGGGAACCCCGGCGGCAGCACCAACCCGGGCGTCTCGCAGACCACCGGCTGCCACGACATCACCGCCTTCCCGAAGCTGAAGCTGGCCGCGGGCGCCTGCATGGGCGACGGCATCCTCCTGGACCTCGCGAACCCGGCCGCGCCCAAGGTCATCGACCGGGTCGAGGACAACGTCAACTTCGCCTTCTGGCACTCCGCGACCTTCAACGAGCGGGGAAACAAGGTGGTGTTCACCGACGAGCTGGGCGGTGGCGGTGCGGCCACCTGCAACGAGAAGACCGGCCCCGACCGCGGCGCCGACGGGATCTACGACATCACCGGCAGGGGCACCCACCGCAAGCTGGTCTTCAAGAGCTACTACAAGATTCCGCGCCACCAGGCCGACACCGAGAACTGCGTCGCCCACAACGGTTCGCTGATCCCGGCCAGGGGCCGCGACCTCATGGTCCAGGCCTGGTACCAGGGCGGCGTCTCGGTCTGGGACTTCACCGACTCCGCCCACCCGAAGGAGATCGGCTACTTCGAGCGCGGCCCGCTCTCCACGGACTCACTGGTCACCGGCGGTGCGTGGTCCGCGTACTACTACAACGGCCACATCTACTCCAACGACATGGCCAAGGGCCTCGACGTCCTGCGGATCGACGACCGGCGCACCGACAGCGCGAAGTCCGTACGGATGCGGGAACTCAACGTCCAGACCCAGCCCGACTACCGCTGACCGGCGACCGGGGTACCGCTCCTCGTACCGGCACTCCCGCCGGGCGGCTCCTCGCCCGGCGGGACTCCCAGCTCCCAGGCCAGTCCGTACCGTTGGAACAGCTCGGCGCGCAGCCGCCCGCCCGGCATCGGCGCCCCCGGCAGCAGCATCGCCACCACCGCACCCATCAGCAGTGCCCGCAGGAGCGGATAGTCCGCATCAGGATCGGGCGAGCCGTACGCCACGACCGTCTCCCGCAGCAACTGGGCCAGCCGTTGCTGCTCGGGGCACTGGATGAACCCGTCGGAGGCCAGGATTCCGGCCATGTGCGTCCGCATCAGCAGCGGTCGGTCCTGCGCGAGCCCCAGGATCGCGTCGATGGCCCGCGCCAGCAGTTCCCGCCCCGCGTCCGGCCCGTCCGGCCGCGGCTCGCGCTCCAGCGCCGCCTGCAGCGTGCGGTGCATCAGGCGGTGCACCGCGGACTGGAGCAGCTGGCGTTTGCCGGGGAAGTAGTACGAGACCAGCCCCCGCGCCACCCCCGCCCGCTGGGCGATGTCCCCCAGCGTCGTCGCCTCGAAGCCGCGCTCTCCCACCAGCTCGACCGTCGCCCGGAGCAGCCGCTCGCGGGACCGCCGCCGCAATTCTTCATTGACCGATGCGCTGCGGGGGGACATCCTGTAACTCCTGCGTTGACTGGTTCAGGGCCAATATACTCTGTACAACTCCGGATATCCGTCGGCGAGCGGAAACCGGCCGAGCTGCCCGATTCGGGCGACGCGGGGGATCGCCCGAATCGGGTGAGGATGAGGCCGGGGCCGGCCTCGCGGCCTGCGTCATAGCAGGTCACGAGGCCGACCCCGGTTCATGACACGGCGCGGTCCGAGCGCCTCCGGCCTTCTGCTCCCCCGTTCGACAGCGTCCGCGGAGGCCGGGGGAACGCTCACGCGTCGGTGCGGATCACCACCTCCAGCGTGCGCGGACCATGGACGCCCTCCACCCGTTCCAGCTCGATGTCGGACGTGGCCGAGGGGCCGCTGATCAGGGTGAGCGGGCGCGTCGGACGCAGCCGCGCCACCGCCTCCGGCACCCCGGTCTCCACCGACGACAGGTCGACGACGCACACGTGCAGGTCGGGCACGAGCGTCAGCGCCCGCCGCCCCTGGTCCGCCGCCCCGCCGTCCAGGAAGATCGTGCCGGTCTCCGCGCAGCTGACGGCGGAGGCCGTCACCACGCCGTCCAGCGCGTCCAGCCCGGGCGCCGGGATGTCCGGGGAGTCGGTCAGCACCTCCCCGTCGAAGGCGGTCAGCCAGGCCGGGTCGAGCCCCGCGGGGACGCCGACCCGGTGTGCCCCGTGCTCCCGGAGCACCTCGGCGATCATGGCCGCGGTGCGGTCGGACGGACCGGTGTGCACCCGGGCCCGGTAGTCGACCAGCCGGTCGGTGAAGAGGGCGAGCCGGTCCCCGTCGGGGAGGGAGCGCCCGGTGCGATAGGCGCGCGGGATCTCCACCTCGGGGTGGCCGGAGAGGGCCAGGGCGTCTCGGACGCGCCGGAGCACCGTCTCCCGTGCGGTCGCGGTCATGATCCCTCCGGGGCGTCGTCGTCGGGGTGCCGGGTGCCTTCCGCGGCCGCGGCCCGCATCGCGGCCGCGCCCTCGGCGGACGCCAGCCAGGAGCGGAAGGACTGTGCCGGCGGGGCCGGGGTGTCCCGGCTGTCGCTCCAGCCGTTGAACGGCGCCGGCAGCCGCGAGAACGTGCCGTTCCGCCCCGCCAGTACACGCCCGAGGCCCGCCGTCCGCTGCGCGGCCGTGAACAGCTTCGGCCGCTTCATGACCGCGGCCGCGGCCTTCATCGCCAGCCCCTCCGCGGTCGTGCCGGACTCCTCGGTGTGCTGGTGTCGCAGCTCGACCAGCAGCGACGGAATATCGATCTTCACCGGGCAGGCGTCGAAGCAGGCCCCGCAGAGGCTGGAGGCGTACGGCAGCGAGCTGTTGGGGTCGTGGTCGGCGCCGTGCATCCCGGCGAGCTGCGGGGTGAGGACCGCGCCGATCGGACCGGGATACACCGACCCGTAGGCGTGACCGCCCGTCCGCTCGTACACCGGGCAGACATTGAGGCAGGCCGAGCAGCGGATGCAGTGCAGCGCCGCGCGCCCGATCCGGTCCGCGAGCGCCGCCGTACGGCCGTTGTCGAGCAGCACCAGGTGGAAGTCCTGCGGGCCGTCGCCCGGCGTCACGCCCGTCCACATCGAGGTGTACGGGTTCATCCGCTCCCCGGTCGAGGAGCGCGGCAGCAACTGCAGGAAGACTTCCAGGTCCTCGAAGCGCGGCAGCACCTTCTCGATGCCCATGACGGTGATCAGCGTCTCCGGCAGGGTCAGGCACATGCGGCCGTTGCCCTCGGACTCGACCACCGACAGGGTGCCGGTCTCGGCGATCCCGAAGTTGGCGCCGGAGACGGCCACCCGGGTCGTCATGAACTTCTCGCGCAGATACGCCCGTGCCGCGGCCGCCAGATGGGCCGGGACGGTGTCCAGGCCGGGGTCGATCCCGGGGATCTCCTTGAGGAAGATCTCCCGGATCTCGTCACGGTTGCGGTGGATCGCGGGGACCAGGATGTGCGACGGCTGGTCGCCGGCGAGCTGCACGATCAGCTCGGCGAGGTCGGTCTCGTACGCGGTGACGCCCTCGCTCTCCAGGTGCTCGTTGAGGCCGATCTCCTGGGTGGCCATGGACTTGACCTTGAGGACCGCGTCGCTGCCGGTGTCCTTGACCAGCCGGGCGACGATCTCGTTGGCCTCCACGCCGTCGCGCGCCCAGTGGACGGTGCCGCCGTGTTCGGCGACCTTCCGCTCCAACTGCTCCAGCAGTTCGGGAAGCCGGTTCATGGTGTCGGCCTTGATCGCCGCGCCGGCGTCGCGCAGCTGCTCCCAGTCGGGCAGTTCACCGGTGGCGTCGAGGCGCTTGGCGCGGATGGAGCGGGTGGCCCTGCCCAGGTTGCGGCGCAACTGCTCGTTGCCCAGCTCGTCATGGGCGGCCTCGGGGAACCTCCGCGCGCCGCGCAGATGGCCCGTCCCGTAGGGGGAGCGCGGCGGGACGGCGGGCATCCCGAGGAAGGTGCCGCTCGTCGGCGGGCCGGTCGGGCTGCTCATCGGGCGGCCTCCGCGAGGACGTGGGGCGAGGTGCGGGTGGAGCTGAGGATCTGCGCCAGGTGCAGGGTCCTCGTACCGGACCTGAGGCGCGAGAGCCCGCCGCCGATGTGCATCAGGCAGGACGAGTCGCCCGCCGTGCAGACCTCGGCCCCGGTGCCGGCGATGTGGTCCATCTTGTCCCGCAGCATCGCGGAGGAGGTCGCGGCGTTCTTGACCGCGAAGGTGCCGCCGAAGCCGCAGCACGCCTCGGCCTCCGGAAGCTCCACCAGGCGGATGCCGTCGACGGCGCGCAGCAGCCGCAGCGGCTTCTCGCCGACCCGCAGCATCCGCAACGAGTGGCAGGTGGGGTGGTAGGTCACCCGGTGCGGGAAGTACGCGCCGACATCCGTCACGCCGAGCACGTCGACGAGGAACTCCGACAGCTCGTACGTCTTGGCCTTCACGGCGGCGACCCCGGTACGCAGCCCCGCGTCCCCGTACCGCTCGGCGACGATCTCGTGCTGGTGGCGGACCGAGCCGGCGCAGGATCCCGACGGCATCACCACCGCTTCGATCGACGGGTCGCCGAACTGCTCGGCGAAGTTCCGCACCAGCGGGACCGGCTCGCGCTGGTAGCCGGTGTTGACATGCATCTGGCCGCAGCAGGTCTGCTCCGGCGGGAACACCACGTCGTGTCCCAGGCGGGCCAGCAGTACCGCGGTGGATTTCACCGCCTCGGGGAAGAGCGTGTCTCCCAGACAGGTGGCGAAGAGTCCGATGCGCATAGGGCCTCCTCCCATTTATGGTCCGACCATACTAGCTCCGGACCTGACGTGGAAGCGTGAAGAAGTTTGGTCCGACCTTATTGACATGCGACATCTTCAATGGGCTACTGAGGGCCGAGACGCCAGCCGGGCGGCGCCGCACCCCGGGGAGGGGCCCTGTGGGCCGGGCGGTGCACCCCACCCGAGAAGGAGCATCCGTGGCCACCACACCACCGGCCGTACTGGCCTTCTACGCCCCCGACGTGACCGCCGTCGGCGGCAGCCTCACCGCCACCGCGCTCCTGGGCCTGGTGCCCCTCGCGGTCTTCTTCCTGCTGCTGATGGCCGCCAGGCGGCCCGCACTCCACTCGGCGCTCGGCGCCCTGCTGGCCGCCCTCCTGGTGGCCGTCCTCGGCTACGGCATGCCCCTGCGGCTCGGTGCGCTGTCCGCGGCCCAGGGCCTGGTCTTCGGCCTCTTCCCGGTCATGCTGATCGTGGTGTCGGCCCTCTGGTTCTACGAACTCACCGTCGTCAGCAACCGCTTCGAGGACCTGCGCCGTTCCTTCAACGCCGTCGGGCGCGGGGACCTGCGCGTCCAGGCCATGCTCATCGCCTTCTGCTTCGGCGGACTCCTCGAAGCCCTCGCCGGGTTCGGCGCACCCGTCGCGATCACCGCCGCCATGCTGATGGCACTCGGACTGCCCCGGCTCACCTCGGCCGTGACCGTCCTGGTCGCCAACACCGCACCGGTCGCCTTCGGCGCCATGGCCATCCCCATCACCACCGCGGGCAACCTCACCGGCATCCCCGCCGAGGACATCGCCGGGGTCATCGGCCGCCAGAGCCCGCTGCTCGCCCTCTTCGTCCCGCAGCTCCTGCTCTTCCTCGTCGACGGGTGGCGCGGCCTGCGGCAACTGTGGCCGATCGCCCTGGTCACCGGAGGCGTCTTCGCCCTCGCCCAGTTCTGGTGCTCGGCCCACTTCGCCTACGAGCTGACCGATGTCGTCGCCGCACTCGCGGGCTTCGCCGCGGCCGTGCTCATGCTGCGCCTGTGGACTCCGACGACCCCGGACGACCAGCGCTCCCGGGTCGATGCCGAACCGCTGACCGGCCGCCGCGTCACCCTGGCCGTCCTGCCGTACCTCCTGGTGATCGCGGTCTTCGCCCTCGCCAAGCTCGACGTCGGCGGCCTCCGCATGCCCGAGCTGCTCGGCTCCGCCGACCTGCGGCTCAACTGGCCCGGTCTGTACGGCACTCTGCTCGCCCCCGACGGCTCCCCGGCCGGCAGCGCGGTCTACAAGCTGGAGGTGCTGGGGAACCCCGGCACCCTGCTCCTCCTCTCCGGCCTGCTCGTGACGCTGATCTACAGCAGGGCGAAGGACGCCGACCGCTTCCCGATGACCCTGCGCACGGGCCTGGTCTGCGCGGGACGCACGGTGAAGAACATGCGGATCGCCATCGCCACCGTCGCGACCGTGCTGGCGCTGGGCTACGTCATGAACCAGTCGGGGCAGACCCTCGCCATCGGCACCTGGCTCGCGGCCACCGGCGGACTCTTCGCCCTGCTCTCCCCGGTCCTCGGCTGGCTCGGCACCGCCGTCACCGGATCGGACACCTCGTCCAACGCACTGTTCGCCACCCTTCAGCAGACCGCGGGGAAGGCCGCGGGCATCGACCCGACCCTGCTGGTCGCCGCCAACACCACGGGCGGCGTCGTCGGCAAGCTCATCAGCCCGCAGAACCTCACCATCGCGGCGACCGCGGTGGAACGGCCCGGCTCCGAACGGATCCTGCTGCGCAAGGTCGTCGGCTACAGCGTCGTGATGCTGGCGGTCCTCTGCGTCCTGGTCCTCCTGCAGTCCCTGCCGGTGTTGTCCTGGATGCTGCCGTAGCGGCGAAGGCGGACATGGCCGCGGCGTGGGGCGGGCCCTGCTGCCCGCTCCGCACCGACGGCGTCCCGCCCGCCGGACGGACGTCCCTACCGGCCGGCGCCGTCCGCCCGGTCGTCCGGCGCGTTCTCGTCGACCAGCGTGCCGTGGAAGCCGCGGATGTGCTTCTCGACCAGATCGGCGGCCTTGGCGCCCTTGCCCGCGCGTACCAGCCGCAGCAGTTCGGTGTGCTGCTTGTTCAGCGCGGCCGTCGTGGCCGGCCAGTCCTCGGCCGCCTCCAGTGCCTGCAGGATCAGCGGCCGGACCGACTCGCGCACGGCCGAGGTGAGGGTGGAGGTGAGCTGGTTGCCCGAGCTGCGGGCGATGGCGACGTGGAAGCGGGTGTCCAGGTCGTTGAAGTCGTCCACGCCCACGTCCGGCTCCTGCATGCGGGCGAGGAGCGCCTCCGCCTCGTCGAGGTCCTCCACCGACGCATGCGCCGCCGCGGTCTCGAAACTGGAGCGTTCCAGCACCACCCGTGCCTCCAGGACGTCCGCCAGGCTGTAGCTGCCCAGGGCGAAGTGCAGGCGCAGCAACCGGCCCAGCGCATCGTCCGGGTTGCGAACGACCCGCGCCCCGGCGTCCGGTCCGCGCCCCGCCTGGGAGACCAGCACCCCGATCGTCTCCAGGACCCGCAGCGCCTCGCGCAGCGCCGAGCGGCTGACCCCGAGCACCGGTGCCAGCTCACGTTCGGGCGGGAGCCGGTCCCCGGCCTTGAGTTCGCCCGCCAGCACCCGTTCCTCGATGCGTTCGAGCACGAGCTCATGCGTGCGCGACTGCCGCACCGGTCGCCACTCGGCAGACATCCCAACTCCCTGGCTCGGCCCTCATGCGTCCACGCGAAAACTATGTCACACACCCTGTGTGGTCGGACCATTTTGTCCCGGCAAGGGCGGGGGCCCACAACGCGCGGCGGCAAGACGGCAGAACCGGAACGGCGGGAACTGCGGGGTGGCGGTGCCGCGCCGGGGGTGGCCGGCGGCGAGTGGGGGCGGCGGGGCGCGGCGCCATCCGGGCATCCCCGTTCAAGGGGGAGGAATCCGGGCGCGGAGTGCCGGCCGAAGTTGTTCACCGACCGACACCTTGTGGCCTGCGTCACTGGCTGGTTAAGCTCCAGCACGTTTCTGGCACATTTCCTCCGCAAGTTGACCTATTGGTGTGGCGATCTTCACGATCTGCCCACGAACGTGAGGTGGCTTCGCATGGAACCGCGATCAGCGACCCCGCGCGCAGAGGACTCGCCGCACGGCTTACCGCCGGCCCCGCAACGGAACCTCTCCGGCGGCGCCCCGCGCACCGCCGCGAGACCGGTCGCGGGTCGCCCCTGATGACGTACTCCGCCCCGGTGGCCGCCCCCGCCGTCCCCCTGCCGCATGCGCGTCGCGACATCCGGCTGTTCTGGTGGGCGGGCACCTGCGACGCGCTCGGCAGTCAGACGGCCGGATTCGTGCTGCCGCTGCTGCTGTTGAGCCTCGGCCGTTCCCCCGCGGAGGCCGGTGCCGTCGCCGGGCTCGGTGCGGCCGCCACGCTGGTCCTCGGCCCGCTCGCCGCGGTGCCCGCCGACCGCGGAGCCCGCAAGCAGGTCATGGTGGGCGCCGCGCTGGTGTCCGCCGCGGCCATGACCGGGGTCACCGTGGCCGTCGCGGCGGGGCCGGTCCCGTTGGCCGTGCTCCTGGCCGCCGTCCTCGTCGAGCGGTGCGCGAGCGCCTGCTACGAGGCGGCGTCACTGGGCACCGTGGCGCTGGTGAGTCCCCCGCGGGAGCACCGGCGGGTGCTGTCCCGATTACAGGCGGGGGAGCGGGGCGCACTGGTCGCCGGGCCCACGCTGGGCGGGCTGCTCTTCGCCGTCGGTCCTTGGCTGCCGTTCCTCGTGGACGCGCTGTCGTACGCCGTCGCGGCGGGCGGCATCCGCGCCATGCGCTGCCCGCTGTCCCCGTTACGGGAGCAGCGTCCGCGGGCCGCCCGTCCGCGGCGCGCCCGGCGGGCCGTGTTCGCCGAAGCGGGGGCGGGCGTGGCGCTGGTCTGCCGGGAGCCCTTCCTGCGGCTGGCGCTGGTGTGGATCGCGGCCGTCAACTCCCTGCTCGTCGCGCTGTATTACACGACGGTCTTCGCCCTCCAGGACCACGGCCGGGGTGCGGCTCCACTGGGGCTGGTCCTCGCGCTGGCGGGGGCGGCCGGCCTGGCCGGGGCGCTGGCGGCGCCCCGGCTGGTGCGGCGGCACGCCGCGGCGAGCGTGCTGGTACCGGTGTCCTGGCTGCTGGTGCCGCCCGCCGCGGCCCTGGCGGTGGCCCGCGACGCCTGGCAGTTCGGGCTGCTGCTCGGGCTCCTCTGCTTCCTGACGCCCCCGGCCACCGTGGCGCTGCAGGCCCACATCATCCAGCTCACCCCGCCCGCGCTGCAGGCCCGCACCGGCACCGTCCTGGCCACCGCGTCGGGCGCCGCGGCGGCCCTGGCACCGGCCCTGGCCGGACTGTCCGCCGGCCGGGCCGGGGCCGCGGCCACCTGCGCGGGCTGCGCGGTGCTGCTGACCGTGCTCGCGCTGTACGTGACCTGGGCGGCACCGCGCCGCACCCGCGGCACCGAGGAGGAGACCGGATGAGCGCGACCGTGACAGGCGCCGACGTCACGCCGCCCGGCACCGGATTCCGGGTCTACCGGCCGGCCCTCCCCGAGGTCTGCCCCGGCGATCCGGCGCGCATGGCCCTGGCCGCGGACGCCGACGGCCGCTGCGAGATCTTCACCTGGAACGCCGCCACCGGCGCCGCCCGCCAGGTCACCGACAGCCCGGAGGGCACGGTGCACTGCGCCGTCGACGCGGAAGCCCGGGTGTGGTGGTTCGCCGAGGACCGCGGCGGCCACGGGCTCTGGTACTTCCAGGACTTCGAGGGCGGACCGCGGCACCCCGGCCTGACCGGGCTGCGACCGGGCCTCCCGTGCGGACTCGCCTTCAGCGACGCCGGCACCGTGGCCCTCGGCCTCGGGGACGGCCGCTCGATGACCGTCCATCTCGGCACACCGGGCGGCCCGGCCCGGCGGCTGCGCACCGTCGACGGGGCCGCGCTGCTGACCGGGATCTCGCCGTCCGGCGGGCTGCTGGCGCTGTCGGGGGCGGCCGGCTCCGACCGTGCGGTCACCCTCGTGACCTGCTCAGGGGCGGTTCTCGACCGGCTCTCGGGGCGGAGCGGCCGGCTGTGGGCGCTCGGCTTCGCGCCGTCCCTGTCGGCCAGCGAACTGCTGCTGGTCCAGGAGGACAACGACCGCTACCGACTGGCCAGTTGGCGGCCCGGCACCGGACTGCGGCCGCTGAACTGGTGCCGCTTCGACACCGAGATCACCGCGCGCTGGTACCCCGAAGGGCGACGGGTCCTCGTCCGTCAGGACCGTCACGGCCGCTCCGCCCTCACCACGGCCGACCTCGACCGGCGCACCCTGACCCCGGTGCCCTGCCCGCCCGGCACCCTGCTCGACGCCGCCCCGCACCCCGGCGACGACGTGCACTACCTCTGGACCGACACCGCCACCCCGCCCCGGATGCGCTCCACCGCGGGCACCCGGCTGCCGGCGCTGCCCGCCCTGCCCGCCCCCGCACCCGGCCGGCACCGCGACCTGTGGACCCCCGGCCCCGACGGGCCCGTGCACACCCTGCTCAGTGAACCGGAGACCGCACCCGGCCGCAGGCCCCCGCTGGTGTTCCTGGTGCACGGCGGCCCCGCCGACCACGACCGCGACGCCTACGACCCGCAGGTGCACTCCCTGGTCGCCTCCGGGTTCGCGGTCGCGCGGGTCAACTACCGCGGCTCCACCGGCTACGGCCCCGGCTGGCGCGCCGCCTATGGCGAGGGCGTCGGGCTCACCCAGGTCGCCGACCTCGTCGCGGTCCGGGCCGACCTGCTCCGCCGCGGCCTGGCCCACGAGGACGCGATCGGCCTGTGGGGCACCTCCTGGGGCGGCTACCTGGCCCTGCTCGCCCTCGGCACCCGGCCGGAGCTCTGGCAGGCCGGCGTCGCCGTCAAACCGGTCGCCGACTGCGCCGCGGCGTACCGCACGGGCACCCCCGCGCTGCGGGCCCTGGACGAGCGGCTGTTCGGCGGCACCCCCGACACCGTGCCCGGACGCTACGCGCGCAGCTCGCCGCTCCACTACGCCTCCGGCGTCCGCGCCCCGCTGCTGGTGATCGCCGCCACCCGCGACGTCAAATGCCCGCCCGGCCAGGTCCGCAGCTACCTCGCCGCCCTGCGGAAGGCCGGCGTCGCGCACGAGTCCCTGTGGCTGGACACCGGCCACGACGGCTACACGGGTGCCCACCACGTGGCCGCCCTGCAGCGCGCCATGGGTTTCCTCGGCCGCCACCTGCGCCGCACCCCGCGGCCCACCGAACCCCCCGTCCCCCAGCGGACGGGGCCTCCGGGAGCACCGGCGAGCCCGGCGTCCCCCGGAATGTGAGATCCGTTCCCGCACCACCGGCAGAACAGGAGACACCACCATGCAGAAGGACATCATCCACAACGACCCGCTCGCGGGTGACGAGGAGAACCGCAAGCCGGGCATCGGCATCACGGTGACCGTCCCGTTCCGCAACGCCGAGGACACCGAGGAGGACTGACCCTCCCCGGCCGGCCCGGTGCACCGCCGGGCCGGCCGGTTCGCCGCTCGCCACCGGACGGCCGCCGGCCGCCTCCCTTCCACCCCGCCGCCTACGAGGAGCCGACATGCGCGTCCTGCTGGTCAACATGCCCTGGTCCCCGATCGACCTGCCGTCCCTCGCCCTCGGAATCCTGCGACGCAGCGTCGACGAGCGCACCTCCGGTCACGCCGACGTCCTCCACGCCAACCTGGAGTTCACCGACTGGATCACCCGGCGCACCGAGTTCACCGCGGACGACTACCAGTTCTATGCGCTCTCCTCGTACTTCATGGGATGCGGCGACTGGGTGTTCTCCTCCGCCCTCTACGACGATCCCGCATGGCGGGTACCGGAGTTCCGCGCCTCCATGCGCGGCAAGCTCCGGGACGAACGGATCCGGATGTCCGAGGAACTGCACCGCGTGGTACCGGAATTCGTGCAGGAGACCGCCGAGCGGATCGTCGCGGCCGGGCCCGACGTCGTCGGCTTCACCTCCACCTTCCAGCAGAACACCGCCGCGCTCGCCGCCGCCAAGTACGTCAAACGCCTCGCCCCGCACATCGTCACGGTCATGGGCGGCGCCAACTGCGACGGTGAGCAGGGCGAGGCCGGCCACCGCAACTTCCCCTTCCTCGACTACGTGGTCCGCGGCGAGGGCGAAGCCGCCTTCCCCCAACTGCTCACCACCCTCGACGAGGGCGGCGACCTCTCGGCCGTCCCCGGCCTGTGCCACCGGAGCCCCGGCGGCACCAGCACCGCCAACCCGATGAGCACCAGCCCGCTGCCGCCCGCCACCATCCTGCCGCCCGACTACAGCGGCTACTTCGAGCGGCTGGCGTCCTCCGTCGCCCGCAACTGGGTGGAGCCCAAGCTCGTCGTCGAGGGGGCCCGGGGGTGCTGGTGGGGCGAGAAGCACCACTGCACCTTCTGCGGACTCAACGGCTCCTTCATGCAGTTCCGCAGCAAGAGCCCGGACACCTTCTACGAGGAGATCATGGATCTGGCGCGCCGCCACCGGGTGCTGGACATGTACGTCGTCGACAACATCCTCGACATGGGCTACCTCAGTACCGTCCTGCCCCGCATCATCGACAGCGGCTACGACCTGCGCCTGCACATCGAGATCAAGGCGAACATGCGCCGGCCCCAGCTGCGCACCCTCGCCGACGCCGGGATGATCTACGTCCAGCCGGGCATCGAGAGCCTGAACAGCCGGGTGCTCGACCTGATGGACAAGGGCGTGAGCGGCTGCCAGAACGTCCGTATGCTCCGCGACGGAGCCGAGACCGGACTCTCCGTCTCCTGGAACTACCTCCACGGCTTCCCCGGCGAGACCGCCGCCGACTACGAACCGGTCATCGCCCAACTGCCCGCACTGGAACACCTCGACCCGCCGGTCGACCTCTCCGCGCGCATCGCCATCGAACGCTTCAGCCCGTACTTCAACCGGCCCGAACTCGGCTTCACCGGCCTGCGGCCCGAGGAGCACTACCGCTTCACCTACGACCTGCCCGAGTCCGAACTGTACGACCTGGCCTACGTCTTCGAGGCACCCGAACGCGGCATCGGGGAGACCACCGTCACCTCCCTCAACGACGCCCTGGGCGCCTGGCGCAAGCACCACGTGGACAGCAGGCTCACCCACACCGACCTCGGCGACCGCATCGTCTGCGTCAGCCGCCGGCGCGCCTTCGACTGGGGAGCCATGGAACTCACCGCGCCCCTGGAGATCGCGGCCTTCCGGCTCCTCGACCAACCGCACGCCCCGGCCGCGCTGACCCGCAAGCTCGCCGCCCGCCTGCCGGAGCACCCGGTCGACGAGGCCGCCGTGCACACCCTGCTCCAGCACTGGGTCACGCTCGGGCTGGTCTTCACCGACGGCGGCCAGTACGTCCACCTCGCGCCCGCGGCCGTCAACGAGGACCTGCTGCGGCTCGACTTCATGCGCCACCGCCACGCCGTGCCCACCGCGCAGCAGACGCCGGACGCGCCCCGGGCCGTCGTCCACGCCTGACCGCCGCCCACGAGGAGACCCCCATGACCTGCACCACCACCCACGCCCCCGGGGCGCTGACGCTCGCCGCGTGGCGGGACTACGACGAGGACGCCTGCGCGCTGCCCGGCATGAGCCTGGGCGAACTCGACCTGACCGGCCCCCCGGAGGAGGACGCCGCCCGGCTGTGGGAGCTGGGGGTTCGGCGGGTGCGGCTCGCCGGGGAGATCGACCTGACGGCCGTCGACGACCCCGCGTCCGCCGCGCACGCGGTCCGGCGGCTGTGCCTGATCCGCGATCTGACGGCACGCGCCGTGCTGGTCCAGTGGGAGCTGCGCCTGCCGGCGGAGCCCGCCGACGGCTGGCGCGAACTCAGCCACCTCCAGCCGCCCCGCACCCTCACCGGCCCCGCCGACGCGGCGGACGCGCTCGCCCAGTGGCGCGACGAGCACTACCTCTGCAAGTGCCTGTGGCGCGAGGGCCCCGGCTTCGTCCAGATCCGCGACCGCCGCTGGGGCAACCTGCGCCGTTTCACCGCGGACGAGCCCGCCTACCGGACGGCGATCGCCCAACTCTCCTACGGCGCACCGCTGTCGGCCGTACCCGAGGCCATCGCCGCCGACTTCCTGGAGGAGCGCCTGGTCTCCCGCACCGGGCCGCTGCTGTGGTGGCTGCCGTACCGGGTGAACCGGTGGATCCAGGAGGCGATGGCCATCTGAGGCACCCGTGGGGGGAGGGGCCCGGGGGGAGGGCGCGCCGCCGCACGGCCCCGCCCGGCCCCTGGCGGCGCGGGCGGGGCGGCCCGGCGGACCCCCTCCTCGTGCCGGACGCCGCGGCCGCGCCGGGGCCGGGTTCGCTTTCGGTGGTCGGGCGGTGACCACGGGTTCCGGTTGCGGGCGGGCGGCCGTCTGACCCCGAGGGGCGGTCCGCGGTGCCTCGCACGGGGGATGCGGGCGTGGCAAGGTGGGGGGAGAGGTTTTGCCTCCCTCGCCCGTTCCCCGATACCGAGGTGGAGGCTCGCATGGACGACAAGGAGTTCTTCCAGGCAGTGGCGCATCGCACGGGTTTCTCCCGCCAGGAAGCGGCCGACCTCACCCGTGCCACTCTCGAGACGCTCGCCCTTCGCCTGAGCGCCGGCGAAGTGCGCGATCTGGCGCTCGAACTTCCCGAGCCGCTGCGCGACTCGCTCCAGCGGGGGCGGAGCGCCATGGTGACCTTCGGCCCCGACGAGTCGGTCCGCAGGGTGCGCGAGCACACCGGGCTGACCAAGGCGGAGGCCACCCGCGGGGTCCGGGCGGTGCTCGGCACGCTCCACGAGGTCATCTCGCAGAAGGAGTTCGACCACGCCATGTCCCAGCTCGGCAAGGAGTACGCGCCGCTGGTGGAGACCGGCTGAGGGGGCGTTCCGGGGCGGGGCGGCGGCCTCGCTCGCCGGGCTGTGGCCGGTCAACTCCGGCTGTGGCGGCGATCGTCGGTCGAAGGGCGCCAGGGGAGGCGGCAGGAGCACGCGGCAGCAAAAAGGCTTGACGGGGCCGAACTCCGATGGTGCAGTGGATCATCCACTCAGTCACTGACTCACTCGGTGCACCGAGTGGGGCACTGGCGATCGCTGCCCTGGGAGGGAAACCGTGGAGACGCTGCCCCGTGAGACCGTCGTCGACGTCCTGGAGAACCGGCTGCGGGAGGAGATCCTCACCGGGCGCTATCCCGCCGGCGACTATCTCCCCACCGAGCGCCGGCTGGCGGAGCGGTACGGCGTCAACCGCACCACCCTCAAGCACGCCTACGGCCGTCTCCTCCAGGCCGGCCTGCTGGAGACCCGGCACGGCGTGGGCACCAAGGTGCGCGACTACCTGCGCCTCGGCGGCGCCGATCTGCTGCCGATGCTGGTACGGCACAGCCCGGACTGGATCGGTGAGATCTTCGAAGTGCGGCGCAGCATCGGCGCGTTGATCGCCGAGCGGGCCGCCGCCCGCTCGGGCCGCAAGCACCACGAGGAACTGCGTGAACTGCTGGCGGCGGTGCGGAGCGCAGAGGGCGGCGACGCCGTACAGCTGGCGGACATCGAGGTGCACCGCGCGCTCGCCCGCGCCACCGGCAACCGCGTCTATGTGCTGCTGACCAACACCCTCTTCCACGCCTATCTGCCGGTCCGTTCCGCTCTGGTGCGGCCCTTCACCGACCCGGAGGCCGCCCACGCCCGGCTGGTGCCGGTGGTCGAGGCCGTGGTGGCGGGCGAGCGGGACGCCGCGCGCGCCGCCGCCGAGAGCTATCTGACCGCCACCGAGCGGATCATGCTGGAGGAGCTGGCATGAGCGGCGGCGACAACGCCCGCGGGACGGCGTTCACCGAGACCATGCTCGGCTCCGCCCGGCTCGACGGGGAGGACGGGAGCCGGCGGGCCCGGCTCGACCTGCGGGTGACGGCGCCCCACGTGCTCCGGCCGCTCGGCACGACCACGGCCCGGGTGAGCGGCCGCCTGCGCATCGCCGGCTGGGCCGACGACCCCTGCGCCACCGGCGAGATGGAGATCTCGCCGCTCGCCCGGCGCCGCATCCGCTACCGGCTGGCCTTCACCGTCCAGGGCCGCCGGCTGACCCTGGACGGCTGGAAGTCCGTCTCGGCGCGCCGCCCCGTCCGCTCGATGACGGTCCTGCCCTACACGCTCTACGACGGGGAGGAACGCCTCGGCACCGGCACCCTGCGCTTCCCCCTCGCCGCCGGCCTGGCCCCCTTCCTGGGCAGCGTCCGCTTCCCCCGCCGCGAGGACGGCGGCCACCAGTTGGCACCGCGCTGGCGCGGGGAGCGGGGCCGCACCGAGGTCTGGTACACCACCGTCACCGACCCGGCGACCGGCCGCGGGCTGTGGCTGCACCACGAACTGACCGCGCCGGCCGACGGATCCCCGCCCTTCGCGCACGGCTGGGCCGCCGTCTTCCCCGCGGCGGCCCCGGACGGTCCGCAGGACGCGGTGCGGCACACCCGCTTCGGCCCCGAGCCCTGGCGCGGTGGCGAGGACGGCTTTCGCGCGGACGGCATCGCCGTCCGGCCCGGTCACCTCGAAGGAGCGGCCGGCGACTTCCGCTGGGAGCTGACCGAACGCCCCGAGGACACGCCGCTGTTCACCTTCCCGCGCTGGTCCTGGCGCCGCCCCCTGCTGCCCGCCGCCCAGATCCTGCCCGCCGCCCGCGCCACCTACGACGGCACGGTCGCCTACGGCGGCGAGAAGCTGACCCTGCACGGCGCGCCCGGCGCCTCCGCCCGCATCTACGGCCACGGCAACGCCCACCGCTGGGCCTGGCTGCACGCGGATCTCGGCAGCGGCGAGGTACTGGAGATCGTCGCCGCGGTCTCGACGCGACCGGGACTGCGCCGGCTGCCGCCCCTGGTCTTCCTGCGGCTGCGCCGCGGCGGCCGCACCTGGCCCCGCCGGGCGGAGCGCACCGCGTTCGGCTGGGCGGGGCTCGGCCGCTTCCGCGCCGCCCTGGGGCGTCCGGACTGGAGCGTGACGGGACGCGCCGGACTGCGCCGCATCCGGGTCGAGGTGAGCCTGCCGGCCGAGCGCACCCTGCGGCTCGACTACGCGGACCCCGACGGCAGTCCGGCCGTCTGCCGCAACAGCGAGACCGCCGACGCCGTCGTCCGCCTGGAACGCTGGTGGGGACGCTGGCGCCCCGAGGAGGAGTGGCTCCTCGAAGGAACCGCGCACGCGGAGGTGGGGGAGCGATGAGCACCGCCGGATTCGTCGCGGCCCTCCTCGCCGACGACGGCGGCACACCCTGGCCGGGCAGGGTGCCCGGACGCCTCGACGCCCTGCTGGCCGCCATGCCCGCACCGGCCCGCGCCGGGGTGCGCGGCGCGGCCCGTGCCGTCGACGCCTATGCGCTGGCCCGCACGGGACGCCCGCTCGCCGCCCTCGGCCCGGACGAGCGGGACGAGATCATGACGGCGCTGGCCGCCCGGCCGCGCCTGGCACCACTGCTCGACCTGGTTAAGGTGCCGGTGCTGCTGGCCGCCGGCACGGAGCGGATGCTCGCGCACCGGGCCCCTACGGGAGACGGCACCGGAACGCCGCCGGCGCGCCCGCTCGCCCTCGCGCCGCCGGACGATCCGCCGCTGGACTGCACACCGGCCGCCGACTGGCCCGCGCGCAGCACCGCCGACGCGGTGGTGATCGGCTCCGGCGCCGGCGGAGCCATGGCCGCGCGGGTCCTGGCCCGCGCCGGACTGCGCACCGTCGTCCTGGAGGAAGGCGACCACCACACCACCGCGTCGTTCCGCCGCCGCACGCCTCTGGAACGCTTCGCGGAGCTCTACCGGGACGGCGGCGCCACCGTCGCCGCGGGCCGCCCGCCGCTGCTGCTGCCCACCGGACGCGCCGTCGGCGGGACCACCCTCGTCAACTCCGGCACCTGCTACCGCACCCCGGACCATGTGCTGGAGCGCTGGCGCACCGCCTTCGGACTCGACCTCGCCGACGGCTTCGGAGCGCACCTCGACGAGGCCGAACGCACCCTGGGCGTGGCCACCCAGCCCCTCGACGTCCTCGGCAACAACGGGCTGCTCACCCTCGCCGGGGCGGAGCGCCTCGGGTGGCGGGCCGCGCCGCTGCGCCGCAACGCCCCCGGCTGCCAGGGCTCCTGCCAGTGCGTCGTGGGCTGCCCCACGGGCGCCAAGCAGAGCGTGCAGCGCTCGGTGCTGCCCGACGCCTGTGCCGCCGGGGCCCGCATCGTCACCGGGGCGCGGGTGCGGCGCATCCTCGTGGACGCCGACCGGCCCGGTGGCCCGCGTGCGGCCGGGGTGGCCGTCGAGCGTCCGGGCGGCGGCGAGCTGGAGATCCTGAGCCCGCTGGTGGTTCTCGCGGCGGGCGCGCTGCAGTCGCCGCCGCTGCTGCGCCGCTCCGGGCTGGGCACCCACCCCCGGCTGGGCCGCAACCTCAGCGTCCATCCGGCGACCAGCGTGGCGGGCCGCTTCGCCGAGCCGGTGACGGCCTGGGAGGGCGTGCTGCAGAGCGTCGGCGTCGAGGAGCTGCACAGCGGCGGCATCCTCATCGAGGCGACCGCCACCCCACCGGGCATGGGCAGTTTCGTGCTGCCCGGCGCCGGTCGCGCGCTGCGCCACGAGGTGGACACCGCGGACCGGCTGGCAACCCTCGGCGCCATGATCGCCGACCGCCCCTCGGGCCGGGTCCTGGGCCGGGACCGCACCCTGCTGCGCTACGATCTCGATCCGCGCGACGCGGGCCGCCTGATGACCGCGGTTCGCGCCATGGGCGAACTGCTCTTCGCCGCCGGCGCCCGGGAGGTGCTGACCGGCATTCCCACCGCGCCGCGGGCCCGCTCCCTGGCCGAGCTGTCCGCCCTGCTGGACGGGGTGAGCGCCCGCCAACTCCATCTCTCCGCCTTCCACCCCACCGGGACCGTGGCCGCCGGGGCGGATGCCCGGCGCTGCCCCGCCGACGGCGCGGGCCGCCTGCGCGGGGTGCACGGGGTGCTGATCGCCGACGGCTCGCTGCTGCCCGGCTGTCCCGAGGTGAACCCGCAGTTGAGCATCATGGCCGCCGCCCTGGGCGTCGCGGAACGGGCGGTGGCGGCGGGGTGAGGGCCGGCGTCGGGGGAGGAGGCAGGGGGACCCCCGACGCGGACTCCCCGCGGCGGACCGCCGCCGGGCCCACCCGCCTCGCACACCGGGCTGCGATCATGGTGACCGCGTGACCACCTGACCACCACCCGACGGCGTGACCGCGTGTTCGTGACGGTCCGTCGAGGACGAGGACGGAGAAGGAGCACACGATGACCCGCACGCGAACGGTGACCTTTCCCTCCGGTGCGCAGGTGCCCGCTCTCGGGCAGGGCACCTGGCACATGGGGAACGACCCCGCACGGCGCGCCGAGGAGATCGCCGCCCTGCGGCGGGGCCTGGAGCTGGGGCTGAGCGTGATCGACACGGCGGAGATGTACGGAAACGGCGCCGCCGAGGACCTGGTCGGCGAGGCGGTGCACGGCCGCCGGGACCAGGCCTTCCTCGTGAGCAAGGTGCTGCCCTTCCACGCCGACGAAAGAGGCACGGTCGACGCCTGCCATGCGAGCCTGCGCCGGCTGCGGACCGACCGGATCGACCTCTACCTGCTGCACTGGCGGGGCAGTGTGCCGCTCGACGAGACCGTCGAGGCCCTGGAGTCCCTGGTGGCGCAGGGCAGCATCGGCGCCTGGGGAGTGAGCAATTTCGACGTCGGCGACCTCGCCGACCTGCCCGACGGCGCCCGCCCGCAGACCGACCAGGTGCTCTACAACCTCACCCGCAGGGGCCCGGAGCACGACCTCTTTCCCCGCTGCCGGGAACTCGCGGTCCCGTTGATGGCGTACTCGCCCGTGGAACAGGGCCGGCTGCTGGGCCACGACGCACTGACCGCCCTGGCCTCCGCCCGGGGAGCGACCCCCGCCCAGGTCGCGCTGGCCTGGGTGCTGCGCCACGACGACGTCATCGCCATTCCCAAGGCGGCCGGCGCGGCCCATGTCGAGGAGAACCGTGCGGCACTCGACCTGTCGCTCACCAACGACGACCTCCGCTTCCTCGACGACGCCTTCCCGCCCCCGTCCGGAAAGCAGCCCCTCGAGCTCCTGTGACGCGATGACCGGCCCGGCCGGATTCCCGGCTCGCCCCGCGCCCCTGATGTGACTGATGGTGCGCGGCGGCGAGCCTCTTTGGCGATTTCGGCGGTATCGGTACCGTCGGCCCGGCGAGGGGGCCCGCGCGCGAGTGAGGAGTCCGGACCGTGACAGCCGTTCAGCAGACGGAATCGCTGCAACCAGCCAGGCGGCGACGGAATGCCGGACGGGTGGTGGTGGACTGGCTGACGACCACCGACCACAAAACCATCGGCACGCTCTATCTGAGCACGTCGTTCGCGTTCTTCATGGTCGGCGGAATTCTGGCGCTCGCCCTTCGCGCCGAACTTGCCCGCCCGGGACTGCAGATCCTCTCGAACGAGCAGTTCAACCAGGCGTTCACGATGCACGGCACCATCATGCTGCTGATCTTCGCGACGCCGTTGTTCGCCGGTTTCGCGAACTGGATCATGCCTTTGCAGATCGGCGCACCCGATGTGGCCTTCCCGCGGCTCAACATGTTCGCCTACTGGCTCTACCTGTTCGGCTCGCTGATCGCCCTCAGCGCCTTCATCACCCCGGACGGGGCCGCCGACTTCGGCTGGACCGCCTACACCCCGCTGTCCGGCCCCCTCCGCACCCCCGGAACCGGCGGCGACCTCTGGGTGATGGGCCTGGCCTTCTCCGGTTTCGGCACCATCCTGGGTTCGGTCAACTTCATCACGACCATCATCTGCATGCGGGCGCCCGGCATGACGATGTTCCGGATGCCGATCTTCACCTGGAACATCCTGCTCACGGCCGTGCTCGTGCTGCTCGCCTTTCCCGTGCTGGCCGCCGCGCTGCTGGTGCTGGAGGCGGACCGGAAATTCGGGGCGCAGGTCTTCGACGCCGCGAACGGCGGCTCACTGCTGTGGCAGCACCTCTTCTGGTTCTTCGGCCACCCCGAGGTGTACATCATCGCGCTGCCGTTCTTCGGCATCGTCACCGAGATCTTCCCCGTCTTCAGCCGTAAGCCCATCTTCGGCTACATCGGACTCGTCGCGGCGACGATCTCGATCGCGGGCCTCTCGGTCACCGTCTGGGCGCACCACATGTTCGTGACCGGCGCGGTGCTCCTGCCGTTCTTCTCCTTCATGTCCTTCCTCATCGCGGTCCCGACGGGTGTGAAGTTCTTCAACTGGGTCGGCACGATGTGGCACGGTTCGCTGTCGTTCGAAACCCCGATGCTCTGGGCGATCGGTTTCCTGGTGACCTTTCTCTTCGGCGGACTGACCGGCGTCCTGCTGGCCTCGCCGCCGATGGACTTCCATGTCTCCGACTCGTACTTCGTCGTCGCCCACTTCCACTACACCGTGTTCGGCACCGTGGTCTTCGCGATGTTCGCCGGGTTCTACTTCTGGTGGCCCAAGTTCTCCGGAAGAATGCTCGACGAGCGTCTCGGGAAAATCCACTTCTGGACCCTGTTCATCGGATTCCACCTCACCTTTCTCATCCAGCACTGGCTGGGCGTCGAAGGCATGCCGCGCCGCTATGCGGACTATCTGGCGTCCGATGGCTTCACCACGCTGAACACGATCTCCAGCATCGGCTCGTTCCTGCTGGGCCTTTCGGTGCTGCCGTTCCTCTACAACGTCTGGAAAACGGCCAAGTACGGGAAGAAGGAAGCCCTCGACGACCCGTGGGGCTACGGACGCTCCCTGGAGTGGGCCACTTCCTGCCCGCCGCCGCGGCACAACTTCACCACGCTGCCCCGGATCCGCTCCGAGTCGCCCGCCTTCGACCTGCATCACCCCGATGTCGCCGCCCTGGAGGGCGCCAGGAAGGCCGCGCGGCGCGCTGCGCTCCGCCCCGACGCGCCACGCCGCACCGACCGCCCGCCGGGGGACGAGCCGCGCTGAGCGGATCGCGCCATGACCGACAGCCGCACGCCGGACAGCCGCACGCCAGGCGGCCAACCGCCGGAGAACCGCACCCCCGCCGGCCGATCGCCGCAGAGCCGCCCGCCCGACGGCCGGTCCCGGCACGGCCGGGCCCCGGACCGCCGCACCGTCCAGGCGGGTATCGCGAGAATGGAGGGGTACCTGCTGTGGCAGGCGGAGATCGACCGCGCCCGCGCCGACGCCGCGGCCTTCGTCGACGCCCTCGACTGGCCGACGACCGCCCAACGCGAGGAGTTGGCGGCCCTCTTGGCCCGCCGGCAGCTCGACCTCTCCCAGCAGACCGTCGCCCGCATCGCCGCCCGTGCCCTCCAGCTCCGCCGCGAGTACCAGCAGCGCTATGACGTCCTCCGGCGCCGTGTCCTGGTGGCCGCGCTGGCCCTGCTGACGGCCCTGGTGCTCCTGGACGCGCTGCTGCTGGCCCGCTGAACGTCGGCTCGTCCGCAGGGGAATGACCGAGCGGGGCGTACGGGGTGCCGGGGCCGCGCACCGGCCCCGGCGGGCCGGCGTCAGGCCGGGGCGCGACGCAGCTTCAGGGTGTTGTCGGTGCGGGTTCCCGGCTGCCCGTCCGGGCCGGTCATGGCGCGTTGGTGCTCCTCGTTGCGCAGGACCTCCCACTCCCCGTCCGGGAGGCCGAGAGCCGCGAGGACCTCGTCCGGAGTGGGGAAGTGCAGGTCGGGGTGCGGGCCGGGGTCCCAGGAGGGGGCCGCCGCATGGCCGACGACGAGGAGGACCCCGCCGGGTGCCACCGCCGCGGCGGCCTTCCGCAGGATCTCGTCGCGCGGCATATCGCCGGGGGAGTGCAGGAAGTGGGCGGAGACGAGGTCGAAGCTGCCCGCGGGGAACGAGGAAGCGAGGTCGCACCACTGCCAGTCGATGCGGTGGGCCGCGTCCGCCGCCGTCTCCTGCGCGTGCCGTGCCGCGCGGTCGAGGGCGACGCGGGAGATGTCGACGGCGGTGACGTGCCAGCCGTGTTCGGCGAGCCAGACGGCGTCGGCTCCCTCACCGCAACCCAGGTCGAGTGCCGTGCCCGGGGCGAGGCCGGCGGTCTCGCGGATCAGCGGGGCGTTGGGGCGGCCGCTCCACATCCGGTCGCTCTCCGTGTAGCGGGCGTCCCAGAACGCGTGGTCGGGGATGGTGCTGTCGTGGGGCATCGGCGGGTCCTCCCGGTGCGGGCTGTCGGCGGTCCGGTGCGTCGGTGCACCTGGGGCACGGGCGGTGTCGCCGCCGTGCCGTGCCCCTGGAAAGGAGAGTCCGCCGAGGCCGGGCGAACAGGCAAGAATCTTTGCCGGAACGGCAAAGGGACGGGGCGTGCCGGTTCGGGGCCCGACGCCGTCCCGCCCCGTTTCGGGAGGCAGCGTCACCCGTACGGCCATAGCGTGAAGAGAGGGTCCGAAGACTTCCCCTCGACGGAGCAAAGAGGTGAGGCGCGATGACCGAGTTCGCAGAGCGTGGGTCGCGGAACACCGGGAACCTGGGGCGCACGACCATCGCCGACGGCGTGGTCGCGAAGATCGCCTTCCTGGCAGCCACGGAATCGGAAGGGGTCCATGCCCTCGGCAGCGGGTTTTCGAGATCGGTGGGCGCCCTGCGCAAACGCGTACCCGGCGGGGGCACGACCACCACGCACGGCGTCAAGGTCGAGGTCGGCGAGAAACAGGCGGCGGTCGATCTGGATCTCGTCGTCGACTACGGCGAGGTCATCCCCGACGTGGGCAGGGGCGTACGGGAGAACGTGATCTCCGCGGTCGAGGGGATGACCGGTCTCCAGGTCGTGGAGGTCAATATCGCGGTGAGCGATGTGTGGCTCCCCGACGAGGAGGAAGGCGAACCGGAACGCGTGCAGTAGGCGCGATGCGGTCGGCCCCGTCGGCCCTGTCGCCCCCGGATGACCCGCCCTGCCGGCCGTCCGCTGCCGACTGACTGACGCACCGTCGGCTACGAGTGGCGCCGCGGCCTGGTCCCGTTGCCCTTCAGCTCGTGCGGGGTGCGCCGTCGGTCCGTCCGCGGGAGGTCGTCGGGCTCGCGGCTCTCGACGGTGTCGCCCACGGGGCCGCCCTCGGGCAGCCGCGGCTGCTCCCCGGGCTCGGGCGGGCCCGGCTCACGGGCCTTGACGCGGCGTCCCCAGACGAAGGCCGCGAGGAGGACGGCGACGAGGACCACTCCCACGAGGCTGAACAGGGCGCCGCTGGTCCCCTCGGGAGCGGCGAGCTGCTCGGTCAGCACTGTTGCGTCCATGTCCGGATCTCTCCTTTCGGGCCGGGTGTCCGGCGGGGCGGGAAGGGGTGCAAGGACCGCTGCGGGTCCCTTGCGGGGGCTCTTGCGCCGATGACCATGTCTGCGAGTACGCCTATGACGTGCCCGTCTTGCCGCCCGGCAGGCGGGGCACTTCGGGTGACTCGGCGTCCAGCGGCACCGACCAGGAGCTGACCAGTCCCAGGTGGACGCCCTGCCGCGGCAGCACCGCGCCCAGAATCCAGTCGGCGGCCACCTGGAGACGGTTCCCCGGCATCGCCAGGAGGTGGTAGCCGCGGGTGAGCGCGCCGGCGAGCGGGCCGGAGAGCGGGATGTGGAAGGGGTTGGCCGCGGCCTGCACACCGCCCAGGTCGACCATGAAGCCCAGGTCCCGGTGCTCGTAGGCGCGCCGTGCGCCCTGGCCGCAGGAGGCCGCCACATTGAGCGCCGCGACCTTGCCCTGCCGCTGCGCATGCTGGGCGGTCATCGGCGTCACCTCGCCGGGGCGGGTCAGGTCCGGCACGGCCGCGGCATCACCGCAGGCGAACACCTCGGGACGGCCGGGCACGCCCAGGTATTCGTCGACGCACAACCGCCCCTTGTCGGTGGGCAGCCCCATCGAGTCGACCAGCGGGTCGGGCCGTACGCCCACGCACCACACCAGCGACCGGCTGTGGATGAACTCGCCGTCGTCGAGCAGCACTCCGTCCGACGTCGCTTCCTTGACGGAGGTGCGGGTGCGGATATCGACGCCCCGGGAGCGCAGCACCCGGTCCGCGGTGTGCGAGAGCCGCTCGTCGAGTCCGGGCAGCAGCCGGTCGGCCACGTCCACCAACAGCCAGCGCGGACGCGGACCGTCCTGCAGACCCACGTTCTGCCGGGCCAGGGCATCGGTGAACAGCACGCCGTGGGCGGCGACTTCGGTGCCGGTGTAGCCGGCGCCCACGACCACGAAGGTGGTCCGGGCGGACCGTTCGGCGGGATCCTCGCTCGTCCCGGCCAGCTCGATCTGACGGGTGATGTGGTCGCGCAGGTACAGCGCCTCGGGCATCCCGCGGAAGCCGTGGGCGTGCTCGGCGACGCCGGGGACGGGCAGCAGCTTGTTGACGCTGCCGACCGTCAGGACCAGCCGGTCGTAGGAGAGGGAGCCCTCCTCGTCCTCGGGGTCGGTGTAGTGCACCCGGCGGGCGTCGAGGTCCACGCCGTGGGCCTGCCCGAGGACGAGCCGGGTGCCCGGCAGGCTCCCGGTGAGCGAGACCGCGACCCGGCGGGGTTCGAGGATTCCCGCCGCCACTTCCGGCAGCAGCGGCACGTACAGAAAGTAGTCGTGCGGGTTGAGCAGCACGATCTCGGCGGCTCCCTTGGCCAGCCGGGAGAGCGTGCGGGCGCATTCGAATCCGGCGAAGCCGGTTCCGACGATCACGATCCGAGGACGACGTCGGTTCACGTGAACTCCTGCGGTCGAGGGGAAATGCTCGGGCGCGGGTCCTGGCGGCGCTCGCGGTCCGGTGCGCGCGGACGGCCGGTGCGCGCACACCGGTCGGCGGTGTGGTGCCGTGCGAGGGGGTGCTGCCATGACGGGTTACCGGTGTGCGGCCGGCTACACATGACGGCGCCGTCGCGCCGGGGTCTTCTCATGGTGCCGGGGAAGGCCCTTGGGCCGCTCGTCGGGGCAGGACGGTGCAGGCCGGGACCCGGAACACGGCCGAGTCCGCCACCGCGGCCAGGACCGCGGCGCGCCGGGCGGGGGCGCTCTCCCGCTGCGGCGCCACCGCCGGCGCCATACCGGCGGCCGTGGCGGTCGCGGCGGCGGCGAAGAGGTACGGAAGCTCCCGGTGGGCGCCGGGCCAGGCCGGTAGGGCGGTGTCCGCGGCGAGCACGGCGGTGTAGCTGGCGGCGCGAACGGGAGGCCTCGCGCCGGGCGGTGGGGTGCGTCATCGTCGTTCCGTCCTCCGCAGGAGCGCGGGCAGCGCGAAGGGGAGCGCGGTGCCGCCCGCCAACGACAGGGCCGCCGCCCCGGCAGAGAACCTGGTGGCGCCGGGCGTCCCCCGTCGTCAACTGGCGCGTCGCCGACCCCTTGGGGCACGGCCGCCCCCTGCTGACCGGCGAGTCCGGGTCCCCCTCGGTCCGCACCACGCGTTCGTCCTTGACGTACACCTGCTGCCCGTACCTGACCGCGCAGTAGGGGCAGATCGTGGCCACGACGCGGTCGGCGGCGTCCGTACGGGGCCGCAGCTCCTCCGTCCGCCGGGACATCGCGGCGCGGCCGCGGCCCCACGGGTCCCGGCCTGTGAGCTGCCGGTACACGGGCCGGTCGCGGAGCAGCCGGCGTCCGCCCATGGTTCCTCCAGCGCGTCGAGTCCTGAGGTATGCCTCCAAGCTCGCTCCCGCGGGCTCCGAGTGCCCCTCGGTGGGCCCGTTACTCACCCAACCGGGCAGTCACCGGGCGTGCGCGGGCCTCCGGCGCCCCGCCCGCATGCGGCAGGGACCGCCGGGCGCGACAGTGGGAGATGCGGCCATCGGGCAGGAAGGACGGGCAGGTCACGTGGGGACCCTCCGCTGGCGGAGGCAAGCTCCGCGGCGGCTACGCACCGACCCGGTTCCGCGGCGGCCCGGGGGAGCGGGAGGCCCGGCTGCTGGTGAAGGAGAGGGACGATCGCGCCGGGCGGCACGGCACCGCTGCCCCCCGGCGGGCCCGGTCGGTCCTCAGCGGGCGGGCCCTGCGACAGGTGGCGGCGGAAGAGGCGCACATGCGCTCGATGCCTTAGGGGTGCCGGGGCGCACCGCATTCCTCCGCGGCTGCGTGGCAGTCAAGCGCTTTCCTCGGGAAATGTTCCGTCGGCCGCGATGCGCACCGCATGGGCGTGCGCCGGCGGCGGGTGGAAAAGCCTCGCAGGTCGGAAAAGTCTCGCCGGGGGCAGCCGCGCCGCGCGTAACGGACTTGCCCGGCGGAAAACCCCCGCCCCCGTCCGAAGAATTCCGATGGGAAAACCCCTCCCGGCTCCCGCCCTAACCCTCCCTGTCCCCGTCCCCCGCATTGTCCCGCGCAATGTGCACCGCCGCCTCCTCCGCCGACGCGGCGCCGCCGTCGATACCGACGTCGCGCGCGGCGATGTCATTGCTGCCGCCGCGCCAGAATCCCTCGTCGGATCCCACGAGCCGGCCGGCCCGCTCCTCACCGCATTCGAGGTCGGTGGGTTCCCCCACCCCGCCGGGCAGGTCGCCGATTCCGTCGCCGTCGGGCGCGCAGACGTCCGGTACCTCCACGGCCAGCCGGTGGTCGAGCGTCTCGCGGTCGTGCAGCTCCCGCGCGGTGGTCCCTTCGTGATTGACCACGAAGGGCCGCTCCGGAGGCGAGTAGCCCGTGTCCAGCGTCTCGTCGAGATCCGGCTCGTCCAGGGCGTCCTCCATGTCGAGGTCGTTGGGGTTGTCCTGGGGGTCGGACCGGGGAGGCTGATAGACCTCGTCGCCCATCGCGTCGTCGGACATAACCGCCTCCCTCTTCCTCGTCGCAGGCCCGGCCGCCGGGTGCGGCAGGTGCCTGTACGACCAATTGTCCGCCTCCTGGCGTCTCGCGGCAGCGCCAGAAGGCGACGGCGCGAGACGTCTCAGGCGCGTCGGTGTTCCGTCGCGAGGCCCACGGCCTCCGCGATGCTCTGCACGTTCCCGAACCGCTCGTGCGCGGGCAGTCGCTCGGCCATCGCCACCAGCCGGTCCGGTGCGTTGTTCCGCCGGAGGGTCTCGATGATCGCGTTCTTGTCGGCCGGGTACAGACTCCGCCCGAGGTGCTGGGCGAATTCGGAGCGCAGCCCGACGTCCCGCTCGGACATCCCGCTCGGCGTGCCGCCCCTGAAGTCGCTCTCGGGGGACCAGGCCGCCACCGGCTGGTCCTCGCCCGCCGGCTGGAGTTCGTGCTCCTCGTCGGTCCGCAGGGAGCGCTCGGCCGTCATCTGCCCCCGCAGTTGCCGCTTCATCACGTCGTCCCGGGCGGGACCGGTCTTGTCCGTGCCGTGTTCCATGACCATGGGTGCCTCCGGCTCCACGGGTCGTACAGACCCGTCGCGATACTCCCAGTTTCCCTGGTCCCCCAGCCCTAACAACCCGACAGCCCCGTTTTCCACGTACACACGGAAATCATCCGGGCGTGCGCGGAACGTGATCGCAGATGCATATGCCCGCCATGCATACGGCTTTCGGGAACGGGAATTCGTAAGGCACCCCACCGCATAACGACATACCGACGACACACCGCCGCACACCGATGACAGCCCACCGCACCACGGGAGAATCCGCGAATCCGAGGAAGCCAAGGAGGCAGCGCCATGCGACTCTCGCTCCTGAAACCGGTCATCGATCGGCCCGGCCCCTGGGCATCCGTCTATGCCACTGTCCCGCAGAGCAGCGAGGACGCCGCGAAGCAGCAGGAGTTGACGGCGAGTGCCACCACCGCGCAGTTGTTCGCGCTCGGCGCGGACGAGGCCACCTGCGGTGCCGTGCACGAGGCCCTGCTCACGCGGCGGGAGGGCGACAGCGGGGCGCACGCCGGGCGGGTGCTGTTCGCCGCCCATGGCGCGATCGTGCTCGACACCCCGCTCCCCGGGCCCCCGGCCGTGCCCTTCGCCGCCTGGGGGCCGGTGCCCCGGGTCACCCCGTTGCTGGCGGCGATCGGTGACGACCCCGTCTGCCTGGTGGTCCGTCTCGACCGGACCGGAGCGGACTTCGCCCTCCTGGGCGAGCGGGGCGCCGGCCCCGCCGGCCGGCCCTTCCCCCGTGCCTCCGCGGACGGCCCCGCCGAGCGGCACTTCCGGACCGATCCGGGGAAATCCTGGGAGCACAACGCCGGGGAGCTCGCCGGCGCGGTGCGCGAGGCGTTCGAGAAGAGCGGCGCCGAGGCCGTCGTCCTGGTCGGGGAGGAGCGGGACCGCCACCTGGTACACGACAAGCTGCCCGAACCGCTGCGCGCCCTCACCTGCGAGAGCACTCACGGCGGTCGTGCGCCGGGCGCCGAGAGCACGCTGGTCGACCGGGACATCGCCCAGGTCAGAGCGGTCCAGGAACGCGAACACATCGCGCGGGTGACGGACCGCTTCCGCACCGGCGCCGGGCCCGGCAACAAGAGCGCCCCGCAGGCCGCGGCCGGCATCCCCGCTCTGGTCGAGGCGGCGCGGGAGCACCGGATCGACACCCTGCTGGTCAGCCCGCACGGCGCGGACATCGCCCGGCAGGTCTGGGTGGGCGCGGACGCCGACCAACTCGCCGTACGCGGAACGGAGTTGACGTACCTGGGGGAGGAACGTCCGGCCGTCGCACGGGCGGACGACGCCCTGGTGCGGTCGGCGGCGGCGACCGGCGCCGACATCGTGGTGGTCCGTGACCCCGAGCGCGCACCGTCCGGCGGGCTCGGCGCCCTCTTGCGCGGGAGGGTCGAAGCGACGCCGGAGTGATCCGCCGCAACGCGCCGCGCCCGCACGCCCGCGGACCCCGCCCGTACGAACGCCGGCACCCCACCGCCCGCCGACCGGGGAATCCGGCGGCGGGCGGTGGGGTGCCGGTGTGCCCCGGAGCGGCGGGGCGTGCCGCACGAGCGGCGGTAGGTGCCTCAGTCGTGGGTTTCGGCCGCCACCGGCTTCGGGATCAGGAAGGACGTCGCAATGGCCGCGGCGAGGATGACCACGCCCGCGATCATGCCGGCGGTGTAGCCGCCGGGCGACGACGGGTCCGCCGGGGTGGCGGCGGTCTTGACCGCGTACAGGACGGCGAAGCTGAGTCCCGCGCCGAGATTGAACGCGCCCGCGTTGAGGCCGGGCAGGAAGCCCGGGTTCTCGGCAGGGGAGAGGACGATGCCCAGCCCGTTGAGGACGATGTTCGCCACGCCCGCGTAGGCGATGCCCACCAGGACGGACGTCACCAGCAGCAGGACCTGCGAATGGCTGTGCATCGTGAGCAGCATCAGCACGACCGTGGCCACCGACCCGACCAGGCCGCACCGCAGGATGCGGCCGTAGCCGAAGGTGGCGGCGAGGCGTCCGGCCAGCGGGCCCATGGCCAGCCCGGCGAGCGCGTACGGGGACAGCGTCCACCACGCGGAGGCCTCGGCGCTCATCCCGAGCCCGGCCCGGGCGTCCTGGGCGAACGCCGGGATCAGCCCGTTCATGACGGCGAACACACCGGTCATGGTGAGCACGGTCGTCAGCAGCGTCGCCCAGGTCGCGCGCTGCTTGAGGTGCCGGGTGGCGACCAGGGGGTGCCCGCTGCGGTCCTCGGTCCGCCAGAACAGCGCGAAGGCGGCCGCGGACAGGACGAGCAGGACGGCGATCAGCGGCCAGTTCGCGGCGGCCAGCTTGCCCGCCTCGTTGAGCGCGATCAGCAGCGAGCCCACCGAGACGACCAGCAGTGCGACCCCGGGCCAGTCCATCCGGGTCGCCGTCGGGGCCTTCGACTCGGGGGTCAGGGTGGCGACCAGCACGGCGGCCAGGGCCGCGACGACCGCCATCGCCCAGAAGACCGAACCGAAGCCGTGGCGGTCGGCGAGGTAGCCGCCCGCGAGGGAGTCGACACCGGCGATGCCGCCGTTGACGGCGGTGATCACGCCGAGCAGGGTGCCGTACCGCTTGGGCTCGTGCACCTCGACCCGCAGCATGATCAGACACAGCGGGACGACCGGGCCGCAGACGCCCTGGATGACGCGGCCGGCGAACAGCATCGGCACGCTGGTCGCCAGCGCGGCGACCACACATCCCACGACCATCAGGCCGAGCATGCCGGCCAGCACCCGGCGGCGGCCGATGACATCGCCCAGCCGCGGGAGGAACAGGGAGAACAGCGCCGCCGAGGTGAAGAACGCGGTCTGGGTGAGGCCGATCTCGGCGGAACTGGCGCCGAGGGTGTCCTCGATGTTCTTGAGCGCGGGGCTGAGCATGCTCGCGTTGAGCTGGAAGGCGAAGCACGCCGCGAGGAGCGCCGTGACCAGGACACCAATCCGGACGCCGGAGCTGCCGCCGTCCGTCGCTTCGACGGGGCGCTGGGTGGTGGAAACGTTCATGCCTCGATGTCGCCGATCCGCTCGAGCGCGTCCACGACGAGGTTCCAGAACCGCTCGTGGTCGAGCTTCACCGCGACCTGGGTGGTGCAGTCCTCCGGGGCGGGCGCACGGAAGTCCGTCACGGTCATCCCGACCGTCAGCGCACCGCGCAGCTCGATGTCCACCGGGGCCTTGCGCACGGTCATGACGTCCGGGTCGATCACATACGCCACCGCGCACGGGTCGTGCACCGGCGGGTGCTCGAAGCCCTGGTTCTCGCGGTAGGCCTCGCGGAAGAAGTCCAGCAGCTCACCGACGAACCTGGCCGGGCGGGTGCCGACCGCGGCGATCCGCGCATCGACCTCGGGGGTGGCCAGCGCCTGGTGCGTCAGGTCGAGGCCGACCATGGTGACCGGCCAGCGCTCGTTGAAGACGATGTGCGCGGCCTCGGGGTCGATGATGATGTTGAACTCGGCGACCGCGCTCCAGTTGCCCTCGTGGTAGCCGCCGCCCATCAGGACGACCTCGCGCACCCGCTCCGCGATCCGCGGCTCCTTGCGCACGGCCAGCGCGATGTTCGTCAGGCCCGCGGTCGGGACGATGGTGATCTCGCCGGGCTCGTGGGACATCACCGTGTCGATGATCAGGTCCACCGCATGCCGGCGGTCCAGCTCGAAGGCGGGCTCGGGCAGGTCGGGGCCGTCGAGACCGGTCTCGCCGTGGATGTCCGGCGCCGTCTCGATGGCCCGCACGAGCGGACGCGGGCAGCCGGCGGCAAAGGGGACGCCCGTGATCCCGGCGATGCGCGCCACGGACAGGGCGTTGCGGGTCACCTTCTCCAGCGTCTGGTTCCCGACCACGGTCGTCACGGCGACCAGCTCGACGTCGGGATTGCCATGTGCCAGGAGCATGGCGATCGCATCGTCATGCCCCGGGTCGCAGTCGAGGATGATCTTTCTGGCCAACGGAAGAGCCCCTTTGCTCTGCTGCTCGGTGAAGCGGTGATGAAGGTGGTGGGTGCGGGCCGGCATGGGTTCCGGCGCACCACGCGCCCGGCGGTCACCCATGGCGAGCCCGGGCGCGGAGTCAGCCGGCGAGCGAGCAGCATGGAAAACGTTCTCCGGAAACTTGACCCATGGACCTGCCGGTTGTCAATGGTTCAATCTCTGGCTATCCGGACGTTATCGGGACGAAGAGCGGGCGCGACGACCGGGCGATCCGCATCCCTTGGGACAACGTTTGCCCATGGCACACGGGGGCGTATGCTCCCTCCGGTTCGGGCGGGCCGAACCGGAGGGAGCCGGGAGACGGTGGCCGAAGTCACGTTGAAGGATGTCGCGCTGGCGTCGGGCTGCTCCATTGCCACGGTCTCCCGTGTCCTGGCCGGCACCCGTCCGGTCGGCGCCGAGACCGCACGCACCGTGCGCGCGGCGGCCGAGCGCCTGGGCTACCGGCCCAACCATGTGGCCCGCGCCCTGCGCAGCCGTTCCACCGGCACCGTCGGACTGGTGCTGCCGCAGATCACCAACCCGTTCTTCCCCTCCCTCGTCCGGGAGCTGGAGCACGCCCTGCACGCCGAGGGGCGGGCCGTCCTCCTCGCCGACTGCGACGACGACCCGGTGACCGAGGCGGCCCGGATCGGCGCGTTCCTGGGGCGGCAGGTCGACGCCCTGCTGCTGATACCGGTCGACGAGCGGCGCAGCCGGGAGGCGGTGGCCGGCGCGGCCGCCCGGGTGCCGCTGGTGCTCCTCGACCGCGGATGCGGCCCCGGTGTCGCCGACTCCGTCGCCGTCGACAACGCGGCCGGTATGGCCCTGGTACTCGATCACCTGGCGGCCACCGGCCGCCGTCGCCCCTGCTTCGTCGGTGCGGCCGGGACGGCGTCGGCGGCGGTCGAGCGGCGCGCGGCCTACGAGGCGGGGGCCGCGGCGCTGGACCCCGAGGCCCCCGGGCGCATCGCGCTCGGCGACTTCTCGGTGGAGTGGGGACGGGCCGCCGTCGACCGCCTCTGGCCGTCCCGCCCGGACGCCCTGATCTGTGCCAACGACCTGATCGCCGCCGGTGCGCTGCAACGTCTGCGGCAGCTGGGCGCGGACGTGCCCGGCGAGGTCGCCGTCACCGGCTTCGACGACATCCCGCTCGCGGGCCTCGCCGACCCCGCGCTGACCACCGTCCGCCAGCCCGTCGGCGAACTCGCCGCCGAGGCCGCCCGCCTGCTGAGCCGGGGCACCGCCGGCGGTGAGCAGGGGCCGCGGCACACGGTCCGGCTCGCCCCGCGGCTCGTCGTCCGGGACTCCGGCTGAGAATTGACGGGGCATCATGCCGGCGAGGGCCGGCTGTGCGTCACCGGCGGAGGGTGGGCCGTCACCTGCCACGACGGCGGGACGGGCCCGCCTCCGGCCGTCTTCGCCCCGTCAACTCCGGCGCCTCGCCCCCTGCGCCGGTCACTGCCGTGGACGGCTGCGTCAGGACGGCGGCGGCGGCGACGCACCGGTTACGATCGGCCCATTCGAGGCCGTTGTGCGTGGCCGCTGCCGGGAGGAAGAGATGGGCCTGTTCCGCCGAGGACCGAAGCGGGATCCCCGCGACCTGGCACGCGACGGGGAGTTCGGCTTCTTCTCCGAGCGCGAGGGCGGCGTCTTCAGATCGCAGGTCCGGCAGGCCTTCGCGGAACAGGGGCTCGAAGTCACCGCGTATGCGGGGGTGGTCACCGACGCCGCGGGCCGGCAGTTCGGCCTCGGCAACCTCGCCGCCGTGTGCCACCGCGACCGGCGCGGTGAGCGCAGCTGGCCCGCGCTGATCCGGGACCACGTCGGCAAGGTGCTCCGCACGATGGACGGCCCGCAGCCCCTGGAGATCCTCAGCGAGGACGAGATCCGGGCCTGCCTCTACCCCCGGGTGGTCGCCCAGGAGACGCTGCCCGCCTCCGACTCCTTCCGCTACGGCCGCGCGCCGGCGCCGGGACTGCGGGAAGTGCTCGCCCTCGATCTGCCCGAGGCGGTGCAGATGCTGAGCGAGGACTCCCTGACCGAACTCGGCGATATGGCGGAGCTGCGCATCCGGGCGATGAACAATCTGCGCGCCCTGCCGGTCGAGGGGCACGAGACCGTGCGGCGCGGCGACGGCTCGGCGTTCGAGGTGCTGCTCGGCGACTCCTTCTTCACCGCGAGCCGGGTGCTGGTGCTGGACGAACTGGTGCAGCGGCTGATGGGCACCGGGCTCACCCCCGACGGGGCGCTGGTCGCGCTGCCGTTCCGCCACCAGCTGGCGTTCCACCGCATCCACGACGCACAGGTGATCCCGGCGTTGCAGGCCATGGCGCAGTTCGCGGCGGCCGGGCACGAGGACGCGGCGGGCGCCATCAGCCCCAGGGTCTTCTGGTGGCGCCGGGGCGTGATGACGCCGCTGAGCAGGCTGGACGGTGACGGGCTGCGGGTGGTGGCGGACGCGGACTTCCAGGCGATGCTGGAGCGGTTGGTGCAGGACGACGCCTGAGCGGCGGCGCCGCCGGCGAGGGCGCCCGGTACCTGCCGCCACCCGTGCAGCCCCTCGCCTCCACCCCATCCACAAGATTTTCTTGCGGAATTTTCACCTAGAGGGAACCCGGGACGCCTTTCAGCCGTTTTCCAGAGTGAGGCCCCACGCTCTCCCCCGTGTGTGGGGCCTCACTGCGTCTCCGGTCCCCCTTCCGGCCCGACCCGGCCCGGTCCGGCGTGACCGGCCCCGCTCGGCCGCCGTCGCCGCGACCGGCACGTCACTCGCCGAGCGCCGCGCGCTCCTCGTCGGTGAACAGCCGTGAGCGGATCAGGAAGCGCACGCCCTCCGGCGCCTCCAGGGAGAAGCCGCTGCCCCGCCCCGGTACGACGTCCACCGTCAGGTGGGTGTGCCGCCAGCGCTCGTACTGGTCCGCCGACATCCAGAACCCCACCGGTTCCGGCACGCCCTCCACGGTCAGCCGGGCCAGCAGCACATCCGACGACCCCGTACGGAACTCCCCGGCCGGGTAGCACATGGGGGCGCTGCCGTCGCAGCAGCCGCCGGACTGGTGGAACATCAGCGGGCCGTGCTGGGCGTGCAGCAGGCGCAGCAGCTCGGTCGCCGCGGCGCTCAGCGCGATACGCGAAGCGCCCTCCCGTACGGCGTCCCCGGTGGCCTCCGCCTGCCCCTCGCCGCCGCTCATCAAAGCCGCCCCGTTTCTGTCACGGAGGCGCTGACCTGCGGACTGTCGGTCTCTTGTCGGTACACGTGGGGATTCCTCTCTCGACCGGCCACAACGGATGGCGCTCCCGGCACGGCGGCGAACCGGCCGAACGGGCCGGATCGCCGTCACCGAGCCGCCACAGAGGCAGTACCCCAGTTAACTCCCTGCAACGTTGCGAGGTGGTTGCACACGAGCGCGGGCGGGTCGGATCAGGGGACCGCGCGTCGACGGGGCGGCGGTTCGCCACGAGCGGGGGGCGGGCCGGCCGGCGGGTCCGCAGGCCCGGCCGCCCAGCTCAGGCAACCGACCACCACCACCGAACGTCTCGAAAACCAGATGCACATGACGAGAGTTGAGCAAGTGGTGACGTTCGGACATTCCCGTGATGCATGCGGTGACGACTGGCCGTTGGTGGGGCGCGAACGCGAGCTCGCCACCCTCGACGCCGTGGCCGCCGAGGTCCTGTCCGGCCGGTCCCGCGTCGTACAGCTCGAAGGGTCTGCCGGGGTCGGCAAGACCGTCCTGCTGAGCACCTGGTGGGAACGGAACAAACAGTTCCGGGTGCTGCGGGCCCGCTGCCATCCGCTGGAGCGCGAATTCGCCTTCGGCGCGGTACGACAGCTGTTCAAGCCCCTGCTGGCGGCCGCCTCCGATACCGACCGCGCCCGCCTCCTGGAAGGGTCCGCAGCCGCGACCCTGCGGGCGCTGGACGACGCGGCCACCGGTCCGCTGCCGGAGGCCGCGGGCGCGACGGCGGCCACGCTGCGGGGACTCGACGCACTCGTCTCCCGGCTCTCCCGGCGGCAGCCCCTGCTCCTGGCGGTCGACGCCCTGCAGTGGATCGACCAGCCGTCCCTGCGATGGCTGGTGCACTTCATGGGGCGGTCGGACAGCCACCCCGTGCTGATCGCGGTGACCACCCGGAGCGCCGAGGCCAACCGGCTCGATCCGCTGTTCGCCGAGCTGGTCCGCCCCGCGGAATGCCACACCCTCGTCGTCGAGCCGCTCGACGTGGCCGGCGTGGGAGCGCTGGTGCGCACCCTCTGGGACGTGGCCGAGCCCGACGACGCCTTCTGCGCCGCCTGCCACGCCGCCACCGGCGGGCACCCGCTGTTCGTCCGCGCCCTGCTCCACCAGGCACAGCGCAGCGGGGTGCGGCCCACCGCGGCGTTCCGGGACCGGATCCCCACGGTCCTGCTGTCGACGCTCGCCGGGGAGATCGCGCACCGGCTCTGCCAGGCGTCCGGCGAGGTCGTGCGGCTGGCCCGGGCGCTGGCCTTCCTGGGCGACCGCAAGCCGCCCGAACTGCTCGCCGCGTACTGCGGGACGGGACGGGCGGTGGTGCTCTCCGCGGCCGGGGACCTGCGGTCGCTGGGCCTGCTGCGGGCGGACGGCGACCTCCGCTTCACCCATCCGGTCGTCCGCGACACGGTGCTCGGGATGCTGTCGCCCGAGGAACTCGGTGCCGGCCATGCGCGGGCCGCCCAGGTGTCCTGCCTCAGCGGACGTCCGGACGAGGAGGTCGCGGCCCATCTGCTGGCGGCCGGCCCCGTGCACGGCTCCTGGGTCCTGCCGGTGCTGCGCCGAGCCGCCACCGGGGCCCTGCACCGCGGTGCACCAGAAACGGCCGTGACCTATCTGCGCGCCGCGCTCGACCAGCCGCTGGACGGTGCCGAACGCGCCCGAGTGCTCCTGGACCTGGGCACCGCGGCCAGCCACTACGATGCCGGGCTGGCCATCTCCTGCGTCACCAGCGCGTTGGAGGAGCTGACCGACGAGACGGCCCGCAGCGACGCCCTGGGCGTGCTGGCCTACTCCCTGCTCATGTCCCGCGGCTCCCGCACCGACCTGTCGAGCGTCGACCGGAAGATCGCGGCGCTGTGCGACCGGCGCACCGCGGACGCCGGGGCAGCCGACCGGGAACTGGCGCTGCGCATGGGGGCGCTGCGCTCGTGGATGGAGTTCGAGCGGCCGTCCGCCAGATGCCAGGCCCCGGCCCCGGCCTCCGACCCCGACCCGGACGACGACCTCGCCGACCGCACCGCCGGGGAACGCCAACTGCTCGCGATCCGTGCCTTTCGCGCCCTGCGGGCGGCCCTGCCCGCCCCTTACATCGCCGGCCTCGTCGAGCGTGCGTCCGTCCACCTGCCGGCGTTCTCCCACGACCTGTTCCCGCTGCACTACTTCGTCGCCCAGACGCTGCTGTACCTCGACGAGCTCGACACGGCCGACCGGCTCAACCGCCATCTCACCCGGGAGGTCTCGGGCAAGGGCATGGAGCTGCTGGTCTCCTCCCTGATGGTCTATCAGGCGGGGCTGGCGCTGCGCCGCGGGAACGTCACCGAAGCCCTGGCCACCGCACAGACCGCCGCCGACCAGGCGTGCGCCGCCGGGCGGCTCCCGTACGCACTGAGCCTGGACACCATCAGGATCGATGCCCTCCTCGCCCGGGGCAGGACCGAGGCCGCCGAGCGGATCGCGCTCACGCACTCGGTGGCCGGACAGACCGAAGTGGCCTGGGAGCAGCCCCGGTTCCTGATGAGCCTGGCGGCCCTGCGGATCGCGCAGGGGGACCTGCGGGCGGGGCTCTCCCTGCTCCGCGAGTGCGGTCACCACTGCGAGGCCGCGGGGATGGTCACCCCCGCGATGGCACCCTGGCGCTCCCGCGCCGCGGCCGCCCATCTCGCCCTGGGCGACCCCGCATCGGCGCGCACGCTGGCCGAGCAGGAGCTCGACCTCGCCCGGCGCTGCCAGATCCCCCGCGCCCTCGGGATGGCGCTGCGGGCGACGGGGGCGGCCACCGGTGGACCCCGGGGGCTGGACATGCTGGCCGAGGCCGTCCACGTCCTCGCCCCCGCACCCGCCCGCCTCGAACTCGCCCGCGCGCTGGACGACTTCGGATTCGCCCTGCTGCACCGGGACGACAAGCGGGGCGCCCGCCGGGCGCTGCGCCGCGGCCTGGACCTCGCCGTGGAGTGCGGTGCCACGGTGCTCGCCGCGCGTCTGGAGGAGCGGCTGCACCTCGCCGGGGGGCGGGTCGGCAGAGCCGGGACGGCGGGGCCCGGGGCGCTGACCGCGGGGGAGGAACGCGTCTGCACGCTGGCGGCACAGGGATACAGCAACAAACAGATCGCCGAACTCCTCGTCGTCACCCTGCGGACCGTGGAGACCCATCTGACCGGCGCCTACCGCAAGCTCGGGATCGCGGGGCGCCCGTACCTCGCCGCGGCCATGGCGGCTGCGGAGAGGTCTCGTGGGGGGAGCGGCACGGCGGAGGCCAGGGGGAACGGCGCGGTGGCGTCCAAGGGGCGCGGTCCGGCGCAGGCCGGCGGGAGGGGCCGCACGGCGGAGTCCTGACGTGCGGCCCGCGGGGTGAGCCGCGTCTCACCGGGGCGGTGCCCACTTGTCTATGCAACAAGTTGCATAGAAGGATCGGGGCATGGCGCTCGACCACGCGATCCTCGTCTCCCTGCTGGAGAAGCCGGGCTCCGGCTATGAGCTGGCCCGGCGGTTCGAGCGGTCCATCGGATACTTCTGGACCGCCACCCACCAGCAGATCTACCGCGTCCTGAAGCGGATGGAGAGCGACGGCTGGATCGACGTCCGCGAGGTGCCGCAGCAGGCCCGGCCGGACAAGAAGGAGTACTCCGTCGCCGCGCCGGGCCGGGCCGCGCTCTCCGCGTGGCTGCACGAGCCGATCGAGCCCGAGAGCGTCCGCCACGACCTCGCCGTGAAGATCCGCGGCGCGGCGTTCGACGATCCGGCCGCGCTGATCCGCGAGGTCGAGCGGCACCACCGGGCGCACACCGACCGGCTCGCGCACTATCTCGCCGGAGAGCGGCGGGACTTCACCGGTCCCCAGGCGCCCGCCACGCCCGACGCGGGGCAAGAGCTCCAGCACGTCGTGCTGCGCGGCGGCATCGCCTACGAGCGGATGACCCTCGCCTGGCTCGACGACGTGCTCGCCACCCTCCACCGGCTCGCCGCGCGCCACCCGAGCGGCCCCGAGCGCTGAACCGGCACCCACGACCCGGGCCCCGCCGTCCACCGGCACGCCCGGAAACCGTCCGTCACGACCCTCGACCCCCGATCCGGAAAGGCGACCCGCCATGGCCGACCAGCTCCTGTTCAACCCCCGCACCTACGACCCGGCGCACTTCGACCCCGAGACCCGCCGGCTGCTGCGCGCCACCGTCGACTGGTTCGAGGCGCGCGGCAAGCGCCGGCTGATCGAGGACTACCGCTCCCGCGCCTGGCTGGCGGAGTTCCTGGAGTTCTCCGCCAAGGAAGGGCTGTTCGCCACCTTCCTCACCCCGGCCTCCGCCGCCGACGGGCAGCCGGACAAGCGCTGGGACACCGCCCGGATCGCCGCCCTCAACGAGATATTCGGCTTCTACGGCCTCGACTACTGGTACGCCTGGCAGGTCACCATCCTGGGCCTCGGCCCGGTCTGGCAGAGCGACAACGCCACCGTCCGCGCCCGCGCGGCCGAACTCCTCTCCCAGGGCGAGGTGTTCGCCTTCGGCCTGTCCGAGAAGGCCCACGGCGCCGACATCTACTCCACCGACATGCTGCTGGAGCCCGACGGCGACGGCGGCTTCCGCGCCACCGGCTCCAAGTACTACATCGGCAACGGCAACGCCGCCGGCCTGGTCTCCGTCTTCGGCCGCCGTACCGACATCGAGGGCCCCGACGGCTATGTCTTCTTCGCCGCCGACAGCCGCCACTCCGCGTACCACCTCGTGAAGAACGTCGTCGACTCCTCGAAGTACGTCAGCGAGTTCCGCCTGGAGGACTACCCGGTCGGCGCGGACGACATCCTGCACACCGGCCGTGCCGCCTTCGACGCCGCCCTCAACACCGTCAACGTCGGCAAGTTCAACCTCTGCACCGGCGCCATCGGCATCTGCGAGCACGCGATGTACGAGGCCGTCACCCACGCCCAGAACCGCATCCTCTACGGCCGCCCCGTCACCGCCTTCCCGCATGTGCGCCGCGAGCTGACCGACGCCTACGTCCGCCTCGTCGGCATGAAGCTCTTCAGCGACCGCGCCGTCGACTACTTCCGCTCGGCCGGTCCCGACGACCGCCGCTACCTCCTCTTCAACCCCATGACGAAGATGAAGGTGACCACCGAGGGCGAGAAGGTCATCGACCTGATGTGGGACGTCATCGCGGCCAAGGGCTTCGAGAAGGACACCTACTTCTCCCAGGCCGCCACCGAGATCCGCGGCCTGCCGAAGCTGGAGGGCACGGTCCACGTCAACCTCGCCCTGATCCTCAAGTTCATGGGCAACCACCTGTTCAATCCGGCCGAGTACGACGAGGTGCCCACCCGCCTCGACGCGGCCGACGACGCGTTCCTCTTCCGGCAGGGACCGGCCCGCGGCCTGGGCGCCATCCGCTTCCACGACTGGCGCGCCGCCTTCGACGCCTACGCCGAGGTGCCCAACGTCGCCCGCTTCCGGGAGCAGGCCGACGCCCTCTGCGAGTTCGTCACGACCGCCGCTCCCGACGAGGCGCAGAGCCGCGACCTCGACCTGCTGCTCGCCGTCGGCCAGCTGTTCGCGCTGGTCGTGCACGGCCAGCTGATCCTGGAGCAGGCCCGCCTGACCGGTCTCGACGCCGACGTGCTCGACGAGCTGTTCGCCGTCCTCGTCCGCGACTACTCCGCCCACGCCGTGGAGCTGCACGGCAAGGATTCGGCCACCGCGGAGCAGCAGAGCTGGGCGCTGGGCGCGGTCCGCCGTCCGGTCGTCGACGAGGCCCGCTCGGCCCGCGTCTGGGAGCGCGTCGAGGCGCTGGCCGGGGCGTACGAGATGGCGCCGTAACCCCGCAGCCCCCGTCGGCCGCACTGCGGAGCGGCGGGCCCGGCCGGCACCCACGGGTCCCGGCCGGGCCCGCCGCTCCTGCCATAGGAGCACGGGTGGCCTGATCCCGTAGGCTCGACGGATGGCGAAATACTTCGATGTGCACCCCGACAATCCGCAGCGGCGCACCATCAGCACGGTGGCCGAGAGCATCCGCTCCGGTGCGCTCATCGCGTACCCGACCGACTCCTGTTTCGCACTGGGATGCCAGCTGGGCAGCCGCGACGGCATCGACCGCATCCGGTCGATCCGCAACCTCGACGATCGTCACCACTTCACCCTGGTGTGCCAGAACTTCGCGCAGCTGGGCCAGTTCGTGCACGTCGACAACGATGTGTTCCGCGCGGTGAAGGCGGCGACGCCCGGCAGCTACACCTTCATCCTGCCCGCGACGAAGGAGGTGCCGCGCCAGCTGCTGCACCCGAAGAAGAAGACCGTCGGCGTCCGGATCCCGGACCATGGCGTCACCCAGGCCCTGCTCGCGGAGCTCGGTGAGCCGCTGCTCTCCAGCACCCTGCTGCTGCCCGACGAGGAGGAGCCGATGACCCAGGGGTGGGAGATCAAGGAGCGGCTCGACCATGTGGTGGACGCGGTGATCGACTCGGGCGACTGCGGCACCGAGCCGACCACCGTCATCGACTTCTCCGGCGACGGCGTCGAGATCGTTCGCCGCGGCGCGGGTGACCCCGCCCGGTTCGAGTAGCCGGGCCGGGGCGCCACAACCGCCGGCACCGGCCGAGGCTCGGTGCCGGCCCCGCTCCGGTACCGGTCCCGGCCGGACCGGCTCGGTCGGAGGTCGGCACCGGCTCGATGACCCGGCCCGAGGAGGACGCCCGGGCGGCCTCCTCGACGTCCTCGAAGCGGAATGCGGTGACGAGCTTCTCCACCGGGAGCCTGCCCTGCCGGTGCAGCGGACGAGGCGGGGGACGAACGCGGCGGGCACGGCGTCCCCTTCGCCCACTCCCCGGACGCCGATCCCCTCGGTCAGCACCGTCATGATGTCGAACTCCGCCCCCGCCCCGATCCCGACCGGGGCCGGCGTGCCCTGCCGGCGCAGTGCGGCCGTCCGGGACCTCACGGGTGGCGGCACGCAGCACGCCCTCGCCACCACCGGTCAGCCGGCCGTCCTCTCCGAGGCCATCGCGCCCCACGCGGCCGGCGCCGAAGACCGTCACGGACCCGGTGCCCCGACCCCGGGTCTTCTCGGCCCGGGGCTGTTCCCGCGACAGCGGGACTCCGCGTCCCCCTCGGCCGCACGGCCCACCGGTCCAGGGCCGGGCAGCTGCGAGCGCGGTCGGGCAGCCGTCCCGCGCGCCCTTGCCGCTCTGCCCCTCCGGCCCCCTGTGGCGCCAAGTGCCCGAAAATCAGGTGGAGTCGGGTAAGGCGGCATATGGCACTATTCCCTGGCGAACATCCATACGGCCGGGCGGGATCGCTTCGGGCCGGAATTCCTTGGAGAGAACCATGCGACGTGCTGCCTTCCTCGCGCTGGGCGCGGCGATGCTGTTAAGTGCCGGATGTTCAGGGGCCGTTGAAGGCGAGCCCCAGTACCAGGCGGAGGATGCGGCGGCGGAGTCCGCCGGACATGAGAAGGCCGTACGGGCAGCCGTGGCCGCGACGAGCCGCGACGCTGCCCGGCTCGACGAGAAGATCACCCTGGGCGGCCGGGGCGAGACGTACTCCCTCGCCGTGCGAGGGCGCTTCGACCTGGCGCGGCACACCGGTCGGCTCACGGTGAACCTGCCGGGAGGGGCGGTCGATCAGGTGGAGGAGATCTTCACCGGCGGCACGGTCTACCTGCGGGGCGTTCCGGCGGCCGCCGGCAAGTGGGCGGCGATCGACCGTGACGACACCGAAACCCACTATCTGCTGCGCTCGCCGGTGAACGACCCCGAGCACCTGCTGCGCCAGGTGGCCGCGATGCGGTACGTCGCGAAGGCCGGGGAGGAGAAGATCGACGGCGTCACCGCCGTGCACTACCGCGGCGTCCTCGACTACTCCACGATCACGCTCCGGATGTCGCCGGAGACCCGCACCAAGGCCGCCCAGATGCGGGAGTCCCTCGGAGGGACCTTCCCGGTCCACGCCGATGCGTGGGTCGACGGGCGGCAACGCCTCGTGCGCGCCCGGCTGTCCTTCGGCAATGCCGGTATCGAGGTGACGAACACCCTCACCCTCTCGGCCCCCGGTGCTCCGGTGGAAGCCGATGCTCCCGCAGCTCGCGGCGTGGTCCGGACGCGCACGGTGAGCGGAGTGCTCCTCGGGTAGCGCCCTTCCCGCACGGGGGCCGTCCCGCCCCCCGCGACTTCCGGTCGTCGCGGCCCGGCCCCACGACGCCCCGCCCGGAAGCCACCCTCCCCAGATGCGCACCTACAGGTGCGCAACCATGGGTGCGCACCTGTCGTGTCACCCATGCGGCTGCCTCCCCCAGATCTTCAGGTACGCCGCGCGGTAGCCGGGCGGGTCCCAGGTCGTGGCGCCGCGGCTGTTGGCGGCCGTGGAGATGTGGACGGGGGCGACGTAGCCACTGGCCGGTTGGTGGGAGAAGGCGCGGTTGAACTCGTCGAGGATCTGCCAGCCCTGTTGGGAGAAGGGCTCGGGGACGGTGGCCGCCTGGAACTGCCTGCTGTTGATGCGCTGGAAGGCGGACGGGTCGCCGTCGCCGGCGCCGATGTTGAACGGGGCGCCGCCGCCCTTCCTGCGGGCCGCGCGCAGGGCCGGGGCGGCGTCGGCGAAGTAGACGTCGTTGATGGCGACGGAGTGGGTCCAGCGGTCCCGGAAGCGGGAGAGCAGCGAGGAGACCTCCTGGGGAGTGCGGCTGCTGGTGTCGGGGATCGGGATGTTCTCCTCCGCCAGCAGCCGCACGCCCGGACAGGTGGCCAGTTGCTTCTTGATCAGTTCGGATTTGTGCCGGGCGAACGGGATCGAGGCATCGGTGAACACGACGACTCCCGCATGGCCGCGGGAGTGGGCGATGACCCAGTCCGCGCTGACCTTCGCGACGTCCCGGACCCGGGTGGTGACGTTGCTGAAGAGTTCCGGGTCCTTGCTCGGGCCGGGGGCGTCGACCGCGTGCCAGCCGACGAGCGGGATGTGGTCCGCGCGGGCCTTGGCGACCTGCTGCGACGTCAGGCGCGGGTCGAAGCCGCCGATGACGATGCCCGAGGGCTTCAGGGCGATGGCCTGGCTGAAGGCCGCCTGGATACCGGCGGGAGTGCCCTGCCCGTCGATCACCCGCACGCGCCAGCCGATGGCCTTCGCGGCTTCCTGTACGCCCTTGGCGGCTCCCGCGACGCCGGGGTTGGTCATGGTCTGCGCGACGTAGACGATTCTTCCGCCGGCGACCGCCCGGGGCCCGCTCGTCGGGCCGTCCCAGGTGGTGCGGGGCTGCTCGGCCCGTGCGACGGCAGCCCGGGCCCGGGCCAGGACGGCGGGACAGCCGGACGACGCCGGGCCCGGCGAGGAGGACGCGGCCCCCGACGAGGCGCCGCGTTCGCAGCCGACGAGGCAGGCTGCCGCCATCGCGATGACGGCGGCGCCGCCCAGGACGGCCCTGCGCCGCGCGCGTACGGGCGCTCCTTGCGGAGGGACGGCACGAGGGGGAGGGCCGGGGGTCATGAGCCGGCGTGGACCGCGTCGTGCCGGGCCCGGGGCGGGTTCGTCCGCCGTCGGCGCAGCTGGCGGCGGGCCGCATAGCCGGCCATGCCGACGGCGAGCAGCAGGGTGGCGCCGTTGAACAGCGGGGTGACCCAGAACTGGGCGCCGAGCTGGCCGATCCCGGCGAGGCCGATGGCGAGCACGACGACGGCGACCAGCGTGCCCAGGGCGTTGGGGCGGCCGGGCCTGATCGCGGTGGACCCGAGCAGCGCACCGACGAAAGCGGGCAGCAGATAGTCCAGGCCGACGCTGGGGTTGCCGATCCGCTGCTGCGCGGCGAGCAGGACCCCGGCGGCACCGACGACCAGCCCCGATCCGGCGAACGCATGGACGACGTAGCGCCGGATGGGGATGCCCACCAGCTCGGCGGCGCGGGGGTTGGCGCCGATGACGTACAGGTACCGGCCGAGCGGCAGCCGCTCCAGGAGCAGCCACAGGACGGCGGTCAGCGCGAGGACGTAGAACGCCGAGACCGGCAGGCCGAGGAACCGGGAGTCGTAGAGGTCGGTGAAGGGCGCCGGCAGGCCGTGCGGACCGGGGACGATCCGGGCGCCGTTGGTGATCCAGCCGGTGAGGGCGTACAGAATGCTGCCGGTGCCGAGCGTGGCGATGAAGGAGTCGATCCGCGCGAATTCCACGACCACCCCGTTGAAGACGCCGACGACCGCCCCGCCGAGGACCACCACCAGGCAGGCAAGGGGCCAGGGCCACGCTTCGACGGCGATCAGCCGCATCGTCATGACGTGCGCGAGGCCGAGCCCGTAGCCGATGGACAGGTCGAAGTTGCCGGTGACGATGGGGATCATGGCGCCGAGGGCGAGGAGCGCGGGGATCGACTGGTTGGAGAGGATCTCCGAGATGTTGTCCAGGGTGGGAAAGGTGCCCGGCAGGGCGAGGGAGAAGGCCAGGAAGAGCAGGGCGGCCAGGGCCAGGAGGCCGTAGGCGCCCAGGAGGTGCCCGGACCGGCGGCCCAGCAGGGGACGGAGGGAGCGGGTCATGGCTCCACCGTCCCGGTGAGCGCGGTCATCGCCGAGGAGGCACGGGCGAGTTCGGCGACCGTGAGGGCCGCGCCGCTCAGCTCGGCCGTCGCCGCCCCGCGGACGAACACCAGGGCGCGGTGGCACACCCGGGCGACCTCCTCGAAGTCGGTGGAGAGGAGCAGGACGGCGAGGCCGTCGGCCAGTGCGTCCCGGAGCAGGCGGTAGAGCGCCGTCTTGGCGCCGACGTCCACCCCGGCGGTCGGCTCTTCGAGGATCAGCAGGCGCCGGTTCGCCCGGAGCCACCGGCCGACCATGACCTTCTGCTGGTTCCCGCCGGACAGGGTGGCGATCGGCGCCTCGGTGTCCCGGGGCGACACCGCGAACCGCTCCAGCAGGTCCGCCGCCTCGGCGCGCTCGCGGCGGGGGGAGAGCAGGCGCCAGGACGGCACCCCGCTCGCCCGGGGGTTGGCCAGGAAGTTCTCCCGTACCGTCAGTTCGGCGGCGCAGCCCTCCTCCTGACGGTCGCTGCTGACGAAGCCGACGCCGGAGCGGACGGCGGCCGTGACCGTGTGCGGGGCGTACGGCCGGCCGTCGAGCAGCGCCCGCCCGCCGGTGAGCGGCCCGGCGCCGGCGAGGGCACGGCCCAGTTCCCGGTGTCCCGCGCCGGTGAGGCCCACCATGCCGAGGATCTCCCCGGCGCGCAGCTCCAGGCTGACCGGCGCCGTGTTCCCGGTCCGGACGCGGTCGAGGACCAGTACGGGCGGACCCGTCGCGGGGGCGAACCGGTAGCCGCCCGGTTCGCGGCCCACGATGTCGCGCACCAGGCGGGCCGGGGGGTAGCCGGCGACCCGGCCCTGACTGATGAGGCGTCCGTCCCGCAGGACGGCGAAGGTGTCCGCGACCTTGTACACCTCGTCGATCCGGTGGGTGACGTGGACGATGGCGCGCCCCTGGTCGCGCAGGGTGTGCAGGACGTCGAACAGCCGGGCGCAGTCCGCTGCCGGGAGGCTGGCGGTCGGCTCGTCGAGCACGAGGACGTCGGCCCGGGTGGACAGGGCGCGGGCGAGGGCCACCAGGGAGCGTTCGGCGCGCGGGAGGCCGGCGACCTGGGCATCCGGGTCGAGATGCGCGGCGACGATGTCCAGGGCCGCGGTGCCCTGCCCGCGGACCATCCGCCGGGACAGCAGCCCCGCGCGGCGCGGGTAGCCGGCACCCAGGGCGATGTTCTCGGCGACCGTCATCCAGTCCACCAGGCCCAGGTCCTGGTGGATGAAGGACAGGGCGCGGGAGGCCGCCTCGGTGCCGAGCGGGTGCCCGGCGACGCTCACCTCGCCCTCGTCCGCGTGGTGGACGCCCGCGAGCACCTTGATCAGGGTGGACTTCCCGGCACCGTTGGGGCCGAGCAGGGCGAGGACACGGCCGGCGTGGATGTCGAGGTCGACGCGGTCCAGCGCGACGGTGCCGCCGAACCGCTTGCTGAGGCCGTGCACCCGGACCAGGGGCTGCGGGGCACGGCGCGGGGGAGGGGGGCGGTCAGGAGCGTCGTGCACGGACTTCTCCGGAGGTCGGCCTCTTGGTCCTGCTGGGTTCGTCCCGACTGACGGGTACTGCGGGGGCGCTTCCCGGCGGCCGGGGCGGCGCGCCCGCTGGTCCGGTGGCGCGCCACCCGTACCGGTTACCGCACGTGCGTCATGCTACGTCCCGCTTCGTCCGAGATGCTGCAGGGGCCGTCAGAGGGCGGGGATGTCGTCGAAATACGCCGCGGCCGCGTCGGGCCCGCCCGCGGGCGCCCCCAGGGCGCACTCGGCCCAGATGACCTTGCCGCCGGAGGTGTAGCGGGTGCCCCACGCCTGGGCGAGTTGGGCGACGAGGAAGAGGCCGCGCCCGCCCTCGTCGGTGGTGGCCGCATGGCGCAGATGCGGGGCGGTGCTGCCGGCGTCGGACACCTCGCAGATCAGCGTGCGGTCGTGGAGCAGGCGCACCTGGATGGGGGCGGCGCCGTAGCGGATGGCGTTCGTGACCAGCTCGCTGAGCAGCAGCTCGGTGGCGAAGACGACGTCGTGCAGTCCCCAATCGGCCAGTTGGCGGGTCACGGCGGCGCGGACGCCGGAGACGAGCGCAGGGTCGGCGGGCAGGTCCCAGGTGGCGATCCGTTGGGGGTCCAGGGCGTGGGTACGGGCGACGAGCAGCGCGATGTCGTCGGCGGGATGCTCCGGCACCACGGCCCGGACCACCGCCTCACAGGTCTCCTCGGGCGGACGGGCCGCGTGTGCCAGGGCGCCGCGCAGCTGGTCGAGGGCCGTATCGACGTCGCGGTGCCGGCCCCCGATGAGCCCGTCGGTGTACAGAACGAGCCGGCTGCCCTCGGGGAGGGTGAACTCGGCCGTCTCGAAGGGCAGTCCGCCCAGGCCCAGCGGCGGTCCGGCGGGGAGCTCGGGGAAGGTGACGGTGCCGTCGGGGCGGACCAGCGCGGGCGGCGGGTGGCCGGCCCGGGCCATCACACACTGCTGGGTGGTCGGGTCGTAGATGACGTACAGGCAGGTGGCGCCGATGATGCCGGTGCTGCCCGCGGTGTCCTCGGTGCCCTCGTCCCGGTCGAGGCGGCCCACGAGATTGTCGAGATGGGTGAGGACTTCGTCCGGGCCGAAGTCGAGTTCGGCGAAGTTGCGCGCGGCCGTGCGCAGCCGGCCCATGGTGGCGGCGGCGTGCACGCCATGGCCGACGACGTCCCCGACGACGAGGGCGACACGGGTTCCCGAGAGGGGGATGACGTCGAACCAGTCGCCGCCGACCCGCGACTCGGCGGGCATATAGCGGTGGGCGACCTCGACGGCGTTCTGCTCGGGGATGCTCTGCGGCAGCAGGCTCCGCTGCAGCGCGAGGACCATGGCGTGTTCGCGGGTGAAACGGCGGGCGTTGTCGATGCAGATCGCGGCGCGGGTGCCGAGTTCCTGCGCCAGCGAACGGTCGTCGTCCCCGAACGGCGCGGGGTCCCGCGAACGGTAGAAGCTCGCCGTGCCCAGGGCGATGCCGCGGGCCAGGAGGGGCACGGCGATCAGCGAGTGGATGTGGTGGTCGAGGAGCCGCCGGGCGTGCGCGGGATCCTGGGCGATCCAGCCGCCGGCCGTCCTCAGGTCCGGTTCGAGCACGGGCTGCCCGTCGGCCAGGCAGCGGAGCTGGGGCGTGCTGGGGCGCAGGTCGACTTGCTCACCGGCAGGGTAGAAGGGGCAGTCGTCGCGGATCCCGTGGACCACCGTGCGGTGGAGGCCGGCGCGCGGATCGGTCGGCTCCTCGCCGCGCAGCACGGCCTCCGGAAGGTCGATGGTGACGTAGTCGGCCAGCCGCGGGACGGCCATCTCGGCGAGCTCCCGGGCGGTGCGGCTCACGTCCAGTGTGGTGCCGATGCGGGTGCTGGCCTCGGTCAGCAGCTCCAGCCGCCGCCGGGCCGCCACCGCGTACGTGCCCACCCCCGGCTCGCCGATCAGCACCAGCCCGCCCGCCGCCCCGGCGGCGGGCTGACCGGCGGCGCCGAGCGCATCGGGCGGACGCACCGACGTGGCCGGCCGCTCCGGTTCGCCGCCGGGAAGGGGACCGGGCGGCGGGGCGGGGGCGAGCATCAGCGGGGCCGGCGGGCCGGGGGCGGCGCCCGCCGTGGTGAGGACGGCGAGGTGCTGGTGCGGGGAAGGGAGGACGGCCTCGATGACGACGCCCTCCACCCCGGAGGGACTGGTCACCGGGCGGCTAAGCAAGGTGATCCGCCGCCCGCCGGGCAGGGGGACCTCGACGGCGGCCCGCTGCGCCGAGGAGATCAGTTCGGTGGCCCGCTCCTTGAGGATCATCTCGTCACGCCAGTCCAGGCCGCTCTCGGCGAGCCCGCCCGGCTGCCCGTCGGCCGTCGTGTCGCCGGCCGGGGCGCCGCTCCTGGCATCGAGGTACGCCTGTAGCAGGGCACGCTCCCGCGTCGAACTCTGCTCCAGGAGCCGTCGTTCGATGGCGCCGGCCGCCCTGCTGATCACGTGGTTCAGCGCCGCATCCGCGTCGGTGGGCGGAAAGCCGAAGCACAGGACGCCCTCGATGCGTCCGCTGAGCGGGTCCCGGACGGGAACGGCCGCACACGCATTGGCCTGGGAGCGTTCGGCGAAGTGCTCGGCGCCGTACACATTGATCAGCTGCCGCTCCGCGAGGGCCAGACCGATCCCGTTGGTGCCCGCGAACTCCTCGGCGAACACGAACCCCGGGACGCTCTGGATCGCTGCCAGGTGCCTGACCAGCGAGGTGTCGCCGAACCGCCGTTGCAGCACGGCCCCGTGCCCGTCGGCGAGGGACACGTTCATGTTCCGGCCCGCGAACCTGGCCTGCAGCCGGTCCAGTACGGGGGTGGCGGCGCGCACGAGGCGGCCGTCCAGATCGATGTCCGGACGGTAGGGAAGCTCGCAGCCCTCCGGCGCGAGGCCCAGGGACCGCGAACGCTGCCAGGAATTCAGGATCGGGCTGCGTACGGTCCCCTCGACCGTCCCCCCGCGCAGGAACTCTTCACGGGCGCGCGCGGGGCCGATGTCCGCTCCCACGAGCCCCATCCCGATCACTTCCCACATCGGTACGTGCTGCTGTGGCCGCCCGTACGTCGGAGCAGCCGCACCCTTCGGTCACTCGGCAGTGCAGCCGCACCATGCCGTCTCATTGTAGATCTTTGCCCATATAACGGTACTGATCGTGAGCGGCGGAGAGGGCCTGGGGCACACGCCGTCACACAAGGTCACAGAAGGTCGGCGACTCGCCCGCGGCCGTCCGGGGCCCGCCGACCGCCCCGCCCCGACCGCCCGTTCACAGCACCGCCACCGGGTCGACCGGCGAGCCCGTGCCACCCGGAATGTCCAGCGGCGCCACCACGAGGAGGAACGCAAAGCGCCCCGTCTCCGCGGCGGCGACCGAGAGCGCTTCGAGATCGAGATTGTCCAGCAGCGGCACCCCCATCGCCGCGAGGGCGAGCGCATGGACCGGGGAATGCAGACCGTCCACCGGCGAGGGCCGTACGTCGCTGTCGCCGTCCGCGCCGAGCAGGGCGATCCCCCGCTCGGCCAGCAGCGGCACGGCATCCACGTGGAAGCCCGCGCTCGCCGCTCCGGGATCCCAGGCACCGACCTCGCGGCGCCGGCGGACGCTGCCGGACCGCAGCAGCACCGCATCGCCCTCGCCGATCGTCACACCGAGTGCCCGCTCGGCGGACGCGATGTCCCCGGCGTGCACGGCCCGTCCCGGCTCCAGCCAGCCGCACCCCGCAACGGCGGGCAGGTCCAGCAGCACGCCCCGGGTCACCAGGGGACCCAGCGCCGACACGGCACCGAAGCGGGCCCCTCCGGCGTCGATCCACTCGCGCGCGGGACGGCCGTCGTAGAGCTGCCCGCGGTAGGCGGCGTGGGACAGCGCGTCCAGATGAGTGACGGCCTTGCCGTGGTAGTCGACGCCGATGAAGTCCTTGTGCGTGGCGGGTTCCGGGGGATCGACGTCGCCGAGGTCGGACATGTAGTGGAGAGCGGGCCTGGGGTTGTCCGGTCCGGCGGCCGTGCTCCAGGGGCGCCCCAGGGCGACGGCCGTTCCCGACCGGACCAGGGCGGTGGCCCGCCGCACGTGCTCCGGGGTCACCCGGTTCCAGGCGCCGCGGTCGGCGGGGACCCAGCGGCCCCAGGTGCGTACCTGCGCGAAGAGCGCGTCGAACTCCCGGCGGGAGACGGCGGGCCCGTTGCCCGTGCCGGTCGGCGGGGGCGTCGGCGCCCCGCCGCGGCCGCCGGTCATCCGCGCGGCCCCGGGTCGGAGGGGAAGGGCTGGGTGCGGGCGATGAGCAGGGCGACGTCGTCCGGGTCGTCGGGGCGCCGCAGGTCGCGCAGGAGCCGGTCGCAGGTCTCCTCCAGGGAGCTGTCGGGTGCGTCGAGCAGGCGGCGCAGGGTGTCGAGCCGCTCGTCGATGGGGTGGTGGCGGGTCTCCACCAACCCGTCGGTGTACAGCACCAGTTGGTCACCGGGGTCCAGGCGGAAGGTGGTGGTCTCGAAGGGGACCCCGCCGACTCCGAGGGGCGTGCCGGTGGGCAGGTCGAGGAGTTCGGGGTGCTTGCCGCTGCGCACCAGGACGGGCGGCAGGTGTCCGGCGGTGGCGATGTGGCACGCGGCGCGGTACGGGTCGTAGATGGCGTAGACGCAGGTGGCGATGTAGTGCTCCAGCCCCGAGGTGATCTTGTCGAGGTGCTGGAGGACCTGCGCGGGTTCGAGATCGAGGTCGGCGAAGGCGCTGGTGGCGGTGCGCAGCCGGCCCATGGTGGCGGCGGCGTCGATACCGCTGCCCATGACGTCGCCCACGACGAGCGCGGTCTTGTCGCCGTCGAGCGGGAGGACGTCGTACCAGTCGCCGCCGATCTCGTACGTGGCTTGGGCGGGCCGGTAACGGGAGGCGATCTGCAGCCCGGGCAGGCGGGGCGGATGGTCGGGGAGCAGGCTGCGCTGCAGGGTCTCGGCGGCGTTGCGCACGCTCTGGTGCCAGCGTGCGTTGTCGATGCAGACCGCGGCGCGGGAGGCCAGTTCGACGGCGAGGGCGAGGTCGTCCTCGTCGAAGGGCAGGGGGGTGCGGGCGCGGGTGAGCCCCAAACAGCCCAGGATCTGACCGCGGGCGATGAGCGGCGCCAGCAGATAGGAGTGCACCCCGGCACGGGCCAGCAACGTGGCGGCGTGGCCGTCGCGGGCGATGCGCGCCAGGTCGTCGTCGTCCGTGTGGGAGACCAGGATCGGGCGGCCGGTGCGTACGCACTGGGTGGCCAGCCGGTCCGCCTCGTAGGCGGCGGTCTGGCCCGGAGGGTCGGCGGCCTGGAGGGCTTCGGTGGGGTAGGCGCCCTTCACCGCGAGGGCACGGAAGACCGCGGGACCCTCGTCACGGGCCGGGCGGTGCGCGCCCAGGATGGAGTCGAGCACATCGACCGTGGCCACGTCGGCGAGTTCGGGAACGGTGACCTCGGCCAGCTCCCGCGCGGTCTGTTCCACCTCCAGCGTCGTACCGATACGCGCCGAGCCGTCCGCGATCAGGGCCAGCCGCCGCCGGGCCTCACTGGCCTCCATGGCCGCCTGGTACCGGTCGGTGACGTCCACCACGAGGTCGGCCACCCCCAGGATGCGCCCCTGCGGGTCCTCCAGCCGGTACAGCGAGATGGACCAGGCGCGCTGCTGGTCGGGGTCGGAGGGGCTGCGGCCGACGACGGTGGCCTGGTCGACCATGGGGACGCCCGTCTCCAGGACCTGCCGCATCGCGGTCTCCGGCACCTCGAACTTCGAGGCGCTCATGATCTCGCGGTAGTGCCGGCCGAGGTGGTCCTTGGCGGGGATGCCGTGCATCCGTTCCAGGGCGGGGTTGACGGCCGCATAGCGCAGCTCGGTGTCGAGGATGGCCACCCCGATGGGGGACTGGGAGATCAGCCGGGTGGACAGGGCCACATCCCGCTCCACCTCGCGGAGCGTCGGCGAGTCGGTGGCGAGTCCGAGGGCGTAGAAATCGCCGCGGTCGTCCAGCAGCCGCATGTTGCGCAGCTCCACCAGCCGTGCGCTGCCGTCCTTGTGGCGGACGGGGAAGGTGCCGCCCCAGCTCCGGCCGGTCTGCATGACCTCGGCGAACTTCTCGATCACCAGGTCCCAGTGCTCCTGGTGGATGAGCAGCGGCGCGGCGTACTGCCCGAGGGCCTCCTCCGCGGAGTAGCCGTACAGATCCGCGGCCTGCGGACTCCACAGGACGATCCGTCCCTCGGCGTCCACCAGCACCGCGGCGACGGCGAGGAGGTCCATCAGCCCGCTCGGCTGCGACGACTTGCCCTCCGGATCACCGGCGCCGGCCACGCGCTCCTCGTCTGCGCTCACCCCGGCACTCCTTCCGTCCGCCGGACCACATGGGCGGTGTGCCGCACTCCGTTCCGTGGCCCGACCCGCCCACGTGTCTCGCTGTGGCCTGCCCCTGGCAGGTGAGTGCTGTGGCTTCCATCGTCCCCCCTGATCGTCCGCCCGCATACTCGTCGCCGCCGGGCCCGGGCCCGGCGGCCCGGCCCGGCACACACCGGCCGGCCCCGCAGAGAGACGAAGGGGTACGCGGCGATACGCAGGGATACGCAGGGCCTTCCCGGAGGCGGCGGACTTCTGAAACGTCGCCCCGGAGGCCGGGAAGACATTCACGACCCGGAAATCATCGAGGAATGCAGACGCCCCCCGAACTGCCGCCTTCGCGAGCTGAGGGCATCACCAGAAGTTGCCCGACCGCACAGCAAGGCGCAAAGTTGAGGGAAACTTATGCGAGATCGGAGCGCGCCGTGGTCGTTCTGGGAGTCATTCTTCTCGTCATCGGATTCCTGACCGGTATTTCGATTCTGTGGACCATCGGAATCATTCTCGCCGTGATCGGCGCGATTTTGTGGCTGCTCGGCACGATGGGCCACGCGGTCGCCGGACGAAAGCACTACTGGTAGCGCCGCACGAGCGCCCTCGCCGACGACCCGCGGCGGGCCGAGGCCGTCAGTCCACGCAGGACGCGGCAGCGGCCCGCCGGCGTGCGAGAACGCCGAGCACCCCATCCACGGCCAGGAAGGCGACGAGCGACCCGCCGAGCAGCGGCACCGCCCAGCCCACTGCGCCGACGACGAGCACCAGCGGAATCAGCACGGGCAGCGGAATCCGCCGCCAGGCGCCCCGCGGGACCGGCCGTCCGAACGACAGGGTGCGGTCGCGGGTGGGACGGCGCTGCCACCACATCCGGTAACCCCAGAGGATCAGGAAGACCAGCGCAAGGGCCAGCGCGGCCAGCGCGAGCTGGTTGACGAGGCCGAACAGGGTCCCGGTGTGCAGGTCGATGCCGTAGCGGGTGAGCTTGGCCAGGACCGGATGGTCGGCGAAGCGCGAGACATCGGTGACCTTCCCCGTACCCGGGTCCACCGCCACCGCGTCCTGCTTCTCGGGCCAACTGCGCTGGACCTGCTTGACGACGTAGGCGGTGCCCCTGCCCGTCGGCAGATCGATCTCGACGGGGTCGGACAGACCCTTCGCGCGAGCCGCCCCGAGCACCTTGTCGACCCCGACGTCCGCGGACGCGGATCCGGCGGCTCCGCTCGCCCCGCCGCCCTGCTTCCCGTCCTTCCCCGGCATGTCCGGCATCCCCGCCATCCCGCCGGAGCCGTGGTGGGCGTGGTCCTCGGCCACGGCCGTGGAGACGGCCGGCGTCTCCTGCCCCAGGGCCCGGCGGAGTTCGTCGATGTTCCCTCCGGCATAGGTGGACCAGGTCAGGCCGGTCGCGGACAGGAAGAAGAGGCCGACCGCCGCCCACACGCCCACCGCCCCGTGCCAGGACAGCGTCCGGCGCCGTCCGGTCGCGGTGCGGTCCGGCAGGGCGAGCGTCCGGAGCCTGCGGTTCGTCCGCTTCCGGCCGATCCACAGCGCGAGGCCGCCGCCGGCGACCACCCACAGCCAGCTGGCGGCCAGTTCGCTGTAGAGGCGGCCGGGCTCGCCCAGGTGCAGGTTGCGGTGCAGGTCGTCGAGCCAGGTGCGCAGCGGCAACGCGCCCGTGGCGCCGTACGTCGGAAGTGCTCCCCGGATCGTGCCGGTGTAGGGATCGACGAAGACGGCGAGCTGGTGCTCGGCGGACACCCCCGGCACGTCGGCGAGCAGGACGCGAGTGGTGTCACCCGGCTGCGGCGCCGGGCGCACGGCGGCGATCGTGCCCTCCGGGTGGGCTGTGCGGGCGGCGGCGACCTGCCGCGACAGCGGCATGGTGTGCTCACCGGCCGGGACGCTCAACTCGTGCGCATAGACCACCTTCTCCGCCTGGAACGCCCCGGCGTACAGCAGCCCGGTGACCGCGGTGACCAGCAGAAAGGGCGCGATGAGCACACCGGCGTAGAAGTGCAGCCGCCACACCAGCGGGCGCAGCGCCGACCACCCGGTCCGTCGGGCGGCCGCCCGCTGCGCACCCGGGCCGACGGCGTCCGGGGCCTCGTCGGCGTCGCTCGATGCGAGACGTTGTTCAGTGGGCACGCGGAGGCTCCCAGCTCGAAGGCGAAGCGGCCCGGCTCGCTGCCGTGCCACTTCAGGGAGTCGGAGAACCGGATGCGTGAGTTCCGGCGGTGGGGTGTGAGCCGGCTCATAGGGGGTGGGGTCGCGCCCCTCCGCCCCGAAAAAAACTACAACGCACTGCAAAATTGCAGTAGGGTTCACCTTCGTTGTTCGGTCAGGCTCCCATTGCAGGGGGAGGAGCGGGTACGCATGGCTGCACCCTCGGACGGGCTGCGCAGCGTGACGGCCGTCCGGTACGTGACCCCGCTGCGCAGCGGCGGCTCCGTCCCGGGCGTCGTGGAGGCCGACGATCTGGGGACGTACGTCGTCAAGTTCACCGGCGCGGCGCAGGGGCGCAAGGCGCTGGTCGCCGAGGTCGTCGTCGGCGAGCTGGCCCGGCGCCTCGGGCTGCGCGTACCGGAGCTGGTCCTGGTGCACTTCGACCCGTCGGTCGCCGGCGAGGAGCCGCACCAGGAGATCCAGGACCTGCTGCACGCCAGCGCGGGGCTCAATCTCGGCATGGACTACCTGCCGGGAGCCGCCGACTTCGCGCCGGACGCGCTGGAGGTCGATCCGGCGGAGGCCGCCCGGGTCATCTGGCTGGACGCCTTCACCGCCAACGTGGACCGTACGGTGCACAGTCCGAACCTCATGACCTGGCCGGCCGCCGGCCCCCGGGAGCCCCGCCTGTGGCTCATCGACCACGGCGCCTCGCTCGTCTTCCACCACCGCTGGGACGGTGCGGCGGACGCCGTCGGCAAGGCGTACCCCTTCCAGCACCACGCGCTCGGATCCCGCCGCCCCGACATGGCGGCGGCGGATGCCGAACTCGCCCACCGCGTGACGCCAAAGTTGCTGCGCGAGGTCGTCGCCGCCGTCCCGGACGAGTGGCTGACCGCCGAAGCGGGCTTCACGACTCCGGACCAGCTCCGCGAGGCCTACGTCGCCCACCTCGCCGCCCGTGCAGAAATATCCGCGCAGTGGCTCCCCGCGCCTTTCCCGGCAAGGCCGCCCCTGCCCGCGTGAAGCGGGTTCCTAAACTGGGCCCATGGGCGAAGGGCTGCGGGAACGCAAGAAGCGGCAGACACGGCAACGCATCTCCGACGCCGCCCTCGGCCTGTTCCTGGAGCGGGGTTTTGACCACGTCACCATCGCCGAGGTCGCGGCCGCGGCGGAGGTCTCGGTCAACACCCTCTACAACTACTACGAGGCCAAGGAGGACCTCGTCCTCCCGCCGGACCAGGCCTCCGCGCAACGGCTCGCCGACATCGTGCGCGCCCGGCAGCCCGGCGAGTCCGCCGCCCGGGCCGTCCTCACCCAGTTGCGGGACGAAGTGCGGCGCCGTGATCGCGCAGTGGGCCTGACCGCGGGCTTCGGCCCCGTCTTCCACATGATGCGGGCGGCCCCCACCCTCACGGCCCGCCTGGAGGACCTCGGCCGGCAGATGACCGACGCGGTCGCCGCCGTGCTGGCCGAGGAGGCCGGCGCCGGGCCGGACGACCGGACACCGTTCCTGGTCGCCGGCCAGATCGGCTGGTTCCACTCGCTGCTCTACGCCGAGATCGGCCGGCGCATCGTCGCCGACGAGAAGCCGGACGCGATCGCCGAGGCCGTACTGGCTCTGCTCGACCTCGTCGAGAGCCTGCTGAGCGAACAGGTGCTGGCCTACGCCACCCGCCGGGACTGACGGGGGCGGGCCGGCGCGGGCGGGCCGCCGCCGAATCCACGGGGGCGGCCCGCCCGCCGACATCACACCGTGGCGCCGGCGGGGTCTGCCGACGCCGGAGGCGCGGTGGCTACTGGGCGACCACGCCGGACTTGGCGATGACGATGTCGGCGCGGGTGGCGCCGCTGCGCGAGCCCAGGGCCTCGATCTTCCTGACGAGGTCCATGCCCTCGACGACCTCGCCGAAGACGACGTGCTTGTTGTCCAGCCAGTCCGTCACGATGGTGGTGATGAAGAACTGCGAGCCGTTGGTGTTCGGGCCGGCGTTCGCCATCGACAGCTGACCGGGCTTGGTGTGCTTGAGCTGGAAGTTCTCGTCCTGGAACTTCTCGCCGTAGATGCTCTTGCCGCCGGTCCCGTTGCCGGCGGTGAAGTCGCCACCCTGGAGCATGAAGTCGGGGATGACGCGGTGGAAGCCGGATCCCTCGTAGCCGAAGCCGTGCTCGCCGGTGGCCAGCTCACGGAAATTCCTCGCGGTCTTGGGGACCACGTCGTCGAACAGGGTGAAGACGATCCGCCCGGCGGGGGCGCCATCGATGGTGATGTCGAAAAACACGTTGTCAGTCATGACGGCATCCTTACATCCGCCTCTGCCGCGGCGAGGCGCGGCCCCCGGTGCCCCTCGCGGCAGGCGTCCGTGTAAGGGGCACGGCGGGAGGAAACCTCCGCCCGGAAACCGGGCCGAAAACCGACCTCGACAAGCGCACTTCCGGACCGGGAAAGCACAGGTCGGACCGCTCCATGACCGAAGGTGAACCGTCCGGCACATTGATTGCGGCTCCCGCCCGCCGAACGGCGGAATACGCAAGACTGCCGAGGTGGATTCGGGCATAGCAGCGATCTTGGGGGCCACCGTCGGCGCACTGGGTACGGGAGGTGCCGCGGTCGTCACAGGACTGTGGGCAGCCCGGGCCGCCCGGGATCAACTCATGGCTCATGAGGTCCAGTTGAGGCGGCAGTTGCGCGTCGATCATGTGCGGGAGCGCCGTGAACCGCGCCGCACGGTGTACGCGGAGTTCCTCACACAGGCACGAGCCGTCGAGCGGGCGCTCGGAAGATACCGGGAAGCGCACACGACGGACATGGATGCCTTCCACCGGGAAGTCGACAAACTCGACCACCTCGGCGTGCACGTACTCCTGGAAGGGCCGCAACCCGTGATTTCTCCTTCACAGGAGCTCATCCGAAGTGCGCACCGATGCATCAGGCCCCTGCGGAACTCCATCGGGGCGCAGGAGCGCTGCGACGCCGGATCCTCCGAGTGCGTGGACGCCGCCGCCTCCGTTGCCGAAGCCGGCCTGGCGTTCACCGCCGAAGTACGGGACTTCGCGGAGACCGCCCGCCGCGTCCTCGACGACGATCCGACGGACGGATCCCCGGCGCGCTGAGAAGGCGCGGCGCTTCGCCGCCCGCGCGATCCGACGCCGCAGGGCGGCCGCCGGCGCCGCGTGCGCGCGAACCGTAGAAGCTACCCACGCACCGCACCCTCATCCGCGCAGCCGACACACACGGAAGCACGCCCGGCGAGGCGGCCGCCGGAAGCCCGGAGAGTGCCGGTGGCATGGGCCACCGGCAGTCGGCCGTACCGGGCGGTGCCCTGCGCACTCCCCGAATCCGCTGCGCGTGCGCCGTTCACCACTCATCGCGACGGGAGAAGCGGCCGCGATTTCGGCCGCCGGTGCGGGGATGCACACTTTCTGTTGAAGGCCGCCGCCCAGGGGCTTGGTGCGGCAGGAAATCAGCAAATCCTTCTCTGGAATCGGGCGCGTCGTGCGCCCACGAGGGAAGGACGGCTATGCGACGCATCATCGTCGGCACCTGCGCGGCACTCGTGGCTCTGGGGATCGGGTGGGCCGGCCCGGCCGTTGCCGCGCCGGTACCGGTGACGGCCCTCACCTGCGATGGCGACACCTACAAGTGCACAGCCAACCTCCGCTTCGGTGACAACAATTGGAAGGCCACCTGGGGAGCGACCATCCAGCACCAGACGCCCCGCGCCGCCTACCGCGCTCCGGTCCCGGTGACCGCGCTCAACTGCGACGGCGACACCGGCAAGTGCACCGCCAACTTGCAGTTCGGGGACGGGAACTGGCGGGCGAGCTGGCCCGCCACCATCTACCACCAGGCCCTCCGGTCCGCCCAGGGCGCGCACCTGGCCGCTCCGGTACCGGCGAACAGCCTGACCTGCGACGGTGACACCGGTCGCTGCTCCGTCAACCTCCAGTACGGCGACGGCAACTGGAAGGCCCACTGGGCCGCAACCATCTACCACCAGTAGTAGCCGGCCGGTTCGTCAGCCGAAGGACGAAGCCGGGGAAACCGGGCCCGGGGGCGCGCGGTCGGCGCCCCCGGGCGTCAGCACCGCCGCACGACAGACGCACCCGCGGACCCGCGTGGCAGCCCCACGCGGCGGACGACCGCCCGTCCGACCGCGCACTCCCAACGGCCCGCGAAATGCGCCCGCGGAATACCGGCGCACACCCGTCGGCAGAGCAGGAGTGACGCTCATTTACCTATTGTCAGGTTGATTGCCGAACGCGTCACTGCTGTCACCCGCACGCCTTCTGCCGAAGTGCCGGGGACCCTACCGTCACAGGCATCCGACAAGTGACGGCGGCACCTCCCGCTCCGAAAAGGACCGTGCGCGAATGGGTTCGTGCACGGATACGGAGCGGCGGCTGCCCAGGGAGAAACCATGTCCGCAGTGATAGCGCAGCAGGACAATCCGCAGTCCTCGGGCTCTTGGCCCGGCGGGGACGGCGGAGGCTGGCCCAGATATCCGCGGCTCTACGAAGCCATTCCGAACTCGGGGCCGACGGCCGGAGGAAATTCCGTCCTGCTCACCGGGGCGGGCCTGCAGGGCACGAGCCAGGTCACCTTCGGTGGCATTCCCGCCACCATCACCGCCCAGGACCCTTCCGGCGGCTCGGTGAGCGTCATCGCGCCCCCGCACGCAGCGGGCACCGTCCAGGTCATCGCCACCACGCCGAGGGGCAACACCAACTCGGTGAGCTACACCTACACCGTCACCCCGCCCAGCGGCCCGACGGTCACCGCCCTCGTGCCCAACAGCGGCTCCACGGCCGGCGGTACGGCGTTCGCCCTCATCGGCACCAACCTCACCGGCGCGACGGTCACCTTCAACGGAGTGCCGGCCACCGGGGTGTCCATCAACGCCGCGGGCACGGTGCTCACCGGCGTCACACCGCCCGGCCCCGCGGGCAACGTCCCGGTCGTCGTCACCACACCCGCCGGAAGCACCACCGTCGCCGGCGGATACACCTACACGGCGCCTCCGCCCGTGGTGACGTCGCTGACACCGACGTCGGGCAGTACGACGGGTGGTACCGCGTTTGTGATCATGGGGAGCAATTTGGGTGGGGCGGTGGTGACGTTCAACGGGGTTGCGGCGACGGGGGTTTCGGTCAATGCGTCGGGTACGGCGCTGGTCGGCTTCACGCCGGCCGGACCGCTCGGCAATGTGCCGGTCGTGGTCACCACACCGGCCGGCAGCGCCGCGGTCGCCGGGGGGTACACCTACACGGCACCGCTTCCGCCGGTGGTGACGTCGCTGACGCCGTCGTCGGGGAGTGCGGCGGGTGGTACGGCGTTTGTGATCGTGGGGAGCAATTTGGGTGGGGCGGTGGTGACGTTCAACGGGGTTGCGGCGACGGGGGTTTCGGTCAATGCGTCGGGTACGGCGCTGGTCGGCTTCACGCCGGCCGGACCGCTCGGCAATGTGCCGGTCGTGGTCACCACACCGGGCGGCAGCGCAACCGCCGCCGGCGGATACACCTACGTGTGAGCGCTGGTCCCCCTTCCTCCGCTCGCCTTGAGCGGCAGGGGAGGGTGGGGCGGGCGGTGCATGCGCACCAAGTTCATCGCGGGGAGCGGCAGTTGAGTCCGCCCGCGCGGTCCCGACGCTGCCGGGGCCGCGCGGGTCCGGGCCTCGGCAGCGCCATCCGGGTGAAGAGGAAGAGGCTCTCTCGCCACCGGTCGCGTTCCCTGCGCCACCGAGGAAAGACGACAGGCGTTTCAAGGGTTTCACCGACGCAGAGGTGGAGTGGGACATGCCGATCAGTCCGGACCAGGGGTCCACCGGCGGTGGGGCCACGGTGACCTTCACCGGCACCGGCCTCGCGGACGCCACTGCCGTGCTCTTCGGAACCAAGTCGGCCACCATCACGGCCAATACGCCCACCTCCGTGTCGGCCGTCCTCCCCTCGGGGGCCGGGGTGGTCGACGCCACGGTGCGCACACCAGGGGGCACCAGTGATCCGGTGCCCTTCTACTACGTCCCTCCGCCCGTCGTCGTCGGCGTCTCGCCGTCCTCCGGGCCCCTCGCGGGCGGCGGGACGGTCACCCTCACCGGGCGCGGCCTCGACACCACCGAGTCCGTGACGTTCGGAGCCACGGAGGTGACGCCGACGGTGGTGTCCGACAGCGAACTCACCGTCGTGAGCCCCGCCCACGCGGCCGGTTCCGTCTCCTTGGCCGTCACCGCCCGGGGCGGCAGTGCCACCGCCACCGACCCCTTCGCCTTCGTGGCCCCGCCCACGGCCACCGGCTTCAGCCCGCTGACCGGCCTGCCCGCGGGCGGCACCCTCGTCGGCATCACGGGCACGAATCTGGCGACGACCACCGGCGTGACCTTCGGCGGTGTCCCCGCCACGTTCGCCGTCCTGTCCGACACCGGAGTCGCGGCCATCGCCCCCGTGCACGCCCTGGGTGCCGTCACCGTCGCGCTCACCACCACGGGCGGCAGCGCCACCGCACCCGGGACCTTCCTCTACCTGATCGGTTGACCGGGAGCGGTCGGCCGGGACCGATGGGCGGGGCCAGTTGACGGGACCGGCTGACGGGCCGTACATGCACCCCCTACCGGGAGTGTGTGCAAAGGGCCTGCAAGGAGGCCCACATTGGCGTTTAGGACCAGGTCAGGTCGCTCTTTGCGGCGTCCGGAAGTACCCCGGCCGCCTCGCCGAGTGGCCTGCGCGCCGGTTCTGTGCTCGGGGGCCGGCCGGCTCGTCCTGCGCGTCGGACAGGAGCCGGTGCCGCGAGCGTCGAAGAGGCGCGCTCGACATGCGTCCCGCGCTTGCCGCAGAAGGGCGAGCACGCCCTTGGGCCATACGGGGAGTATTGCCGCTGAATTGGAACAATTCGACAACCCTCCCCAGGCAGCGCAACATGTGGTTGTGGGAGGTGCACAGATGATTGCGAACCTCAAACAATGGGAGCGCGGCAGGTCGGCGTGTGCCGTACGGGTCGGCCCCCTCCGCGATCGACTGTCATGAGCTCAGATGACCTGATCTTCTCCTGGCCGCCTGCGAGCAGCAGGCCGTCCGTGCACATCGCTCTTCTCGGCGGTTTCGACCTTGTGGTGGGCGACGTCCCGGTGACGGTCCCCGTCGGCTCGAAACGGCTCCTGGCGTTCATCGCGCTCAACGGCCGTGCCGCGGTGCCCCGCTCCCTCGTAGCCGGAACCCTCTGGCCCGAGGCATGCGAACAGAGTGCGTACGCGAATCTGCGGTCGGCGCTCTCCCGTCTGCGCGGCATCGGCAGAAAGGCCCTGGACGTCTGCCCCACCGAGGTGCGCCTGGCGCGCAAGGTCACCGTCGACCTTTACCACGCCCGGTCGTTGGCCCAGCGCATACTCGACCCCGGTATCCCGGCCGAGGAACTCGACATCAATGCGGCGACCGTCGACCAACTCGCCGACGACCTGCTGCCCGGCTGGTACGACGAGTGGGCGCTGCGGGAGGCGGAGCAATGGCAACAGCTCCGACTCCACGCCCTCGAGGCACTGGCGGGCGCCTTCATCGACACCAAGCAGTTCGCCGGGGCGGTGGCGGCCGCCCACGCGGCCGTACAGGCGAATCCACTGCGCGAGAGCAGTCAGGCTTCGCTGATCCGCGCCCACCTCGCGGAAGGCAACCCGTCCGAGGCGCTCGACGAGTTCGAACGCTACACACACCGCCTCCGCGACGAACTCGGGCTGCGCCCCACGCCGCGGCTGTGCCACCTGGTGGACGGGCTGCAGCGGCCGGGCTCCGTCTGGTGACTCTCCGTGGCCGGTGAGGCGGGGTGGGTCCCGCCTCACCGGCCACGTCCTGGGCCCATGTCGTGCGCCCCGGCCCCGGGTTCCGCCTCGGGTTCGTCCCGGATCCCCGATCGAGACCCCCGCCGTGCCGCTTCGCCGCTGCCGGCGCTGTATGCGGAGGGACCTGTCCGGGTCCCTCCGCTCTGTCATGGCGCGGGGAACGAGCTTGCGCGCCCCGTCGAGCCCGGCCCCCGGCCCTGGCCTTGCCGAGCCGGGCCCGGGCCGCCCGCCGCCTGGTAGGGAACGCCCTCTCCACCATTCGGCTCAATAGAGTGTTTATGCGGCAATGGGTGCATTTACTCTCAATTCAGGTGCGGTGACCCTCTGAAGCAGCAGGTGAGCCGCCAGTCATCCGTTGAGAGCCCGGACCCGTGATCGGGGGAGCATTGTGGAGCCACGCGAGGCAGCCTCGGTCGAGACCGGGTCGGAGCGCACCGGCGAGAACCAGGCGCCGGGAGAGTCACCCGCCATCAGGGGGCTGCCGCCCGCGCCGAACGGCTCCTGGTCGTTGGCGTCACGAATAGTGATCATGCTGGCCATCGTGGTGGCGGCGATCGGTGTCCTGCTGCACCTGACCCTGGTCTTCCTCTTCGTCGCCCCGTCGAACGCCATCAGCCGGGAGTACGGCGGACTGGTCGACGGCTATGTCTATCCGGAGTTCGACCAGAACTGGCAGCTCTTCGCCCCGAACCCGCTCCAGCAGAACATCGCCGTGCACGCGCGCGCCCAGGTCAAGTTCGCCGACGGCTCCGTACGCACGACGAACTGGGTGGGCATGACCGCCCAGGACATCAAGGAGATCAGGGACAACCCCGCGCCCAGTCACGCGCACCAGAACATGCTTCGCCAGGCCTGGGACTTCTACAACAGGTCGCACGACGAAAAGGGGAGACCGCTCGGCCTGCGGGGCGAGCTCTCCGAGGCCTATGTGCGCCGGATCGCGGCACACCGGATCGGGCCGCGGGTCGACGGCGGCCAGGTGGTCAAGGTGCAGATCTACGCGTCGAACACCCCGATTGTCCCGCCGAAGTGGAGTACCGAGCGCGTTGACACCAGGACGACCTACCAGGTGCTTCCGTGGTGGCCGGTGTCCAAGGAGGAGTTCCAGTGAGCGTCGAGAAGGACACAGCCCGGGCGCGGTCCCCCTTCAAGGGGATGGGCATCAAGCTCGATACGGCGATCGCCCGGGGACTGAACAGGATCACGGGTGCGGCACTCGCGCCCTATCAGTCCGCGATCGTCCGCATCGGCTTCTCGCTGACCTTCGCGCTCTATCTCCTGCGCGAATGGCCGCACCGGCTGGAGCTGTACGGCACCACCAGCCCCTGGGGATTCGACCTGGCCCACCGCCTCGTCGCGTCGAACCACGCGTTCACGGTGCTGTTGTGGTCCAACGACCGGCTGTGGTTCGAGCTGGTCTACCACGGGACGATCGTCGCGTGTCTGCTGCTGCTCGTCGGATGGCACACCCGCACCATGTCGTTGCTCTTCATGGTCGGGGTGTTGTCGCTCCTGAACCGCAACGTCCTGCTGGGCGACGGCGGTGACACCCTCATCCACCTGATGGCGAGCTATCTGGTGCTCACGCGGTGCGGCCAGGTCTGGTCGCTGGACGCGCGACGGCGGGCGCGCGCGGCGATGTTGGGCGGGGACGGCAGCAATGCGATGAGCGTGACCCTGTGGGTGGTCTGCGGTGCGGGCCTCGCCCTCGCGGAACTGACGGGATTCGCCGACATCCCGTTGGGCTGGGTCCTGATCCTCTGGGGGCTGTGGCTGGTCCAGGCCCTGTGGTTCTGGGCGGTGCGCAGTCGCTTTTCCGAGGTGCGGGCGGTGTGCGACGTCGTCGCCAACCTCGTCCACAACTCGGCGATGCTGGTGATCGCCGCCCAGGTGTGCCTGCTCTACGCCACGGCCGGCTGGTACAAGATCCAGGGGCCGCGCTGGCAGGACGGAACCGCGCTGCACTACCCGCTCCACCTCGACTACTTCAGCCCGTGGGTCTCGTTGTCCCAGGTGCTCGACAGCCGCTCCGCGATGGTCACGCTGATCACCTACGGCACGGTCTTCGCGCAGGTCGCGTTCCCGTTCGCCCTCCTCAACCGCCGGGTGAAGAACGTACTGCTGGCGATCCTGATCACCGAACACGCGACGATCGCGGTGATCTGCGGCCTGCCGTTCTTCTCGCTGGCGATGGTCTTCGCCGACATGGTCTTCATGCCGACCAACGCCCTGCGCTGGGTGGGGGCCAAGGCGGCAGCCGGCCGGGACCGCGTCACCCGGCGAGGCCGCCGCAGCAACAGCCCACCCGAGGACGGGAGTGCGGGTCCGCGTGTGACCACCGGGACGGGCTCGCCTCATGCATAGGGAAGGGTGAACGGTCCCTCCGGCGGCATCGGCTCACCAGAGCGCGAACTGCCGGAGGGACCCTGCGTGTTCAGAACGGTCAGGGCGTGGCCTCAGCCGGTGGTGGCACCGGTCGTGGTGGCACCGGTCGTGCCGCCGACGAGCCCGCCGATGGTGGCGCCCGTGGTGGTGGCGCCGGTGGTGCCGCCGACCCCGCCGCCGATGGTGGCGCCGGTCGTGGTGGCGCCGGTGGTGCCGCCGACCCCGCCGCCGATGGTGGCGCCGGTCGTGGTGGCACCCGTCGTGCCGCCGGTGCGTCCGCCCGTGGTGGCGCCGGTCGTGGTGGCGCCGGTGGTGCCGCCGACCCCGCCGCCGATGGTGGCGCCCGTGGTGGTGGCGCCGGTGGTGCCGCCGACCCCGCCGCCGATGGTGGCACCGGTCGTGGTGGCGCCGGTCGTGCCGCCCACACCGCCGCCGATGGTGGCGCCCGTGGTGGTCGCGCCGGTCGTGCCGCCGCCGCCCGTCGTCGCGCCGGTCGTGGTGGCACCCGTCGTGCTGGTGGCGCCCGTTGTGGTGGTGGTGGCGCCGGTCGTGGTCGCGCCGGTCGTGCTGGTGGCGCCCGTGGTGGTGGTGGTCGCGCCCGTGGTGGTGGCGCCCGTCGTGGTGCCGCCGGTGCGTCCGCCGATGCGGCCCGTCAAGATGCAGTTCGGCGGGAACTTGACCAGCTTGCCCGTCCTCCGGTTGAAGAAGACCGACCGGCAGCGCACATCGGGCACCGCCTTGGACACCTGTGCCTTCGACTTCGCAGACGAGGACGACGTATCAGCGCCCACTGCGCTGATCGCGCCGAGCGTTCCGGTGAGCGTCACAGCCAGGACGGACGCGCCGATGACATGCGGTATGCGCTTACGGATGTTCTGCATGATGCCTCCTCTTCAGGGGCCGTGGGTCCTCCACAGGGTGGAGGCCCGGCCATGACCGAGGCGTTGATCCGGCGTGACCGCCGCGTGACGCGAGGGAGCACGGGGGCACGGGCAGCCCCCGCTCCACCGTCTCCTTCCCTCCGTGACCGGATCCGAGATCTGCTGGTCAGGAGAGGAGGCCGGAGCGGAGGGGAAAGGGGCCGTGATCGCAAGCCGGGGCGAACGGCATCCGCGCATCAAGCCGTCTGTGGTGCGACCGGAGACAGGGCCGGTGCGGGGCGGGCTCGCGGGCGTTGGCCCGCGGGGACCGACCGGCGAGGAGAGGGAGGACGGGAATGGGGAACGTCGCCACGCCGATCGGCGACCTGCGGCAGGATGAGGCCGTGCCAACTGAGCCGGACACCATAGAACTCAGCCACCAGGAACTGCGTGACATCGCGGGCTACGCGGCGGATTGTGCGCGCAGGGTGCTGCCGCTCTTCGAGCAGAGCCGCCCCGCCGACATGCGCCCCCGCGACGCCGTCGACGCGGCCCGGACCTTCGCCGGGGGCGGCCGGCGCACGGGGGAGCTGCGGCAGCGCGCATGGGCGGCGTACCGGGCGGCAGCGGAAGCCGGTTCGCCTGCCGCGGCCGACGCGGCACGGGCGGCAAGCCATGCGGCCGCCGCCGCATACCTGCATCCCAAGGCCAGCGCACATCAGGTGAAACACGTTCTCGGCGCGGCGGCGCATGCCGCACGGGCGGAAGAGCTGGCGCATGCGGCCGGTGGCGAAGCGGCGGCGTCCGAAGAGGGCCAGCAGGTCGCGGCACGGGCTCTGGAACGGGCGCGCCGGGACGCACCGGCGGCGGTCACCACTGTGCTCGGCCGTCTGCCCGCCGCACCTCCCGGAGGCGGGCGCGTAGGAGAGCTCCTGCGCACTCTCGACGCCGCACTCCGCGGCTGAGGGCGATCAGAACGGCAGGAGGTGAGAGGCGCCCCGGCAAGGCCTGGCCCGGTGCCCCTGGACCGCCGCGAAACCGGGTGGAGTCGCGGAGCCGGTGCCGCATACCGTTCAGCGCATGGCTGACGAATGCTTCGGGCATCCCCGGCTCGCCGAGATCTACGACCCGCTCGACCCTGACCGCGGTGACCTCGATGCGTACGTCCGCATGGCGGAGGAGTTCGGCGCACGGCGGGTGCTGGACATCGGCTGCGGGACCGGAGTGTTCGCCCTCCTCCTGGCCGGCCGAGGGGCCGAGGTTGTCGGGGTCGACCCCGCCGAGGCGTCCCTTCGCGTGGCCCGGAGCAAGCCGGGAGGCGAACGGGTGCGGTGGATCCGCGGTGACGCGACCGCACTTCCGCCGCTGCGGGTCGACCTGGCGACGATGACGGCGAACGTCGCCCAGGAGATCGTCGGTGCGAAGGACTGGCAGCAGACGCTGCGGGGGGCCTGCGCGGCGCTGCGGCCGGGCGGGCGGCTGGTGTGCGAGACCCGGGATCCGGCCGGGCGCGCCTGGGAGGAGTGGAACCGCGCGGACTCGTACCGGGTGACGGAGATCCCGGGCGTCGGCGCGGTCGAGAGCTGGGTCGGGGTGACCGAGGTGCGGTGGCCGCTGGTGACGTTCCGCTGGACCTACGCCTTCGCCGCGGACGGGCAGGTGCTGACGTCGGATTCGACGCTGCGTTTCCGTGAGCGGCGCGAGGTCGAGGCGGATCTGGTCGCGCAGGGGTTCGTGGTCGACGACGTGCGGGACGCTCCGGACCGTCCGGGCCGGGAGTTCGTCTTCGTCGCACGGCGCCCGGAGACCGGTTGGGCGTGAGGCCGGGCGGGGTGCCGACGCGGGCGCCGTGCGACGCCTCGTGTGCCGATCGGCCGGTGGGGGAGAACGGCCTCCGGGCGACCGGCCCGCGCCCGTCGCCCGGCGTCCCGGTGCTGCTGCCGGCGGCTCAGGTCAGCAGGTGGCCCGTGTGGGACAGGCGGCGGGCCGTGGTCAGGAGGGCGTGGATCTGGGGGCCGGCCTGGTCGATGTCGGTCACGGGTGTCTTGAACGGCAGGCGGACATCGTGGTGGTCGCGGCGGTATTCGAGGCGCAGGGTCACGCCGTAGCGGTCCATGGCCACCGGGAGGGCGCGCAGCATGCCGCTGTCCGGGTGGGGGCGGACCAGGCGCAGCAGCAGCGGAACGACTTCGCTGTGGTCGTCGACGAGGTGGGTCAGCATGCCCGCTTCGCTGGTGGCGATCGGGTCGAGTTCGGTCGCCTCCAGGGCCTGGAGGGTCACGTACGTACGGCCCTGCTCGTCTTCGAGGACCGCCTGCCCGAACTCCATGCAGGTGCTCTTCGTGGCTTCCGCGTCGTACGGGGCGGCCAGCAGTCCGGTCACGGTGACGCGGGCGCGCAGGCGGTCGCGTACGGGCGTGGGGGCGATGTCGGTGAGCTCCAGCCGGACCGGCACGCGCGTCGCCGTCTGGGCGCCGGCGTCCTCGAACGGCGCATGCAGGTGGAAGTGTCCCATCGCCCCCGCTCCGTCGAGACGGCGCACTTCGGCGTGCTGCCCGTCGCTCACCACCGACATCGAATGGGCGGCGGCGAGGATCGACCGGACGCGCTCGGCGGCGGTCGGTGCGGTGGCGGCGCGGGTGTGGAAAGGACGCATCCGGGTTCTCCAGGCGCGGGTAGGGAGACACCAAAGCGAGTTACTTAGGTTTGCCTAACCTAACTTACGTGATGCGGATTCGGGTAGTCCGCAGCCACGCACTGCGGTTGCCGGACGCCGCGGGTTCCGGTCGGCCCAGCGGGTGAGCGGCGCCTCGGCGGGCTCGGCCGGGCCGGACCCGCGCCTCACCCGGTCGCTCGTCCCCTTCGCCGAACCCGTCGCGGGGATCACCGTGGCGACGCCGGCGGGCAGCAGGTCCGGCGGCCGGCACCACGAGCGTCCTGCCCGACCGGGGCGAGGCCCCGGCCATAGCGCTCGCGCACCCCGGCGGCGACGGAACTCTTGCCGGCAGCGCTGGTTGCGGCGCAGCACCACGAGCGGGGTCGGGAACGGCGTCGTCACCGGGGTCGCGCTGCCCAGCGGGCCGGTCCGCGGAACCGCCCCGCGTCGAGCGCGGCCGAGGCGCCGCGCCGGGATGCCGGGCCCGCTCGCCAGGACGGACCGGCTCGCCAGGACGGACCGGCTCGCCAGGACGGACCGGCTCGCCGGAGCTCCGTGCGGCGCCGACAATGAGGGCAGGCTGCCTCCGGGGGCACGGCCGAGGGCCGGTAAGGCGCGGGGCGGTCTTTCGGCAAGGTGGTGACGGTGGCTACGTGGCGCTTGCGGGACTACCACGACGATGACCTGGACCGGGCGATCCAGATCTGGGATCAGGACCGGCAGAAGGACGAATGGCCCGCGGTGTTCCCCCTCTCCGAGGTCGTGGCCGTGGCCCGCTCCGGCGGACCGGCCGTGGTCGCGGTGGTCGGCACGGAACTGGTGGGCATGGCGGTGGCCCAGGTCCAGGGCGAACGGGCCTGGATCACGCTGGTGGCACTGGCCGGAAGCTGGCGCAATCGCGGCATCGGCAGCGCCCTGATCGCCGAACTGGAGCGGCGCCTGCGGGTGCGGGGCGTCACCCGGATCGGTGCCCTGCTCGCCCCCGGGGCCACCGGGACCGCCGCCCTGGAGAACTCCGGCTACCGCGCACAGGACGGGCTCCGCTTCTACGAGAAGGTCGACCACCTCGGCGCCGGTGACGCGGGGCTGCTGGCCGAACTCGGCGGTCGGGTACTGCCCCAGGGGCTGTGGAGCGCCCTGTCGGGCATGGAGCGGGAGAAGGAGGCCATCGAGCGGCGGATCGTACTGCCGCTGGCCGAGCCCGTGCTGGCCGAGAAGCACGGGGTCACACCGCCCAAGGCCGTCATCCTGTTCGGCCCGCCGGGCACCGGCAAGACGAGCTTCGCCAAGGCCGTCGCCTCCCGTCTGGAGTGGCCGTTCGTCGAACTCTTCCCCTCCCGGCTCGCGGCGACCGGCGACGGGGGACTGGCCGCTTCGCTGCGGGACACCTTCGCGGACCTGGCCGAGCTGGACAGCGTCCTGCTGTTCATCGACGAGGTCGAGGAGATCGCCGGCATCCGTTCGGGGCAGGCCGTCGACCCCGGCCACGGGGTGACCAACGAGCTGCTGAAACTGATTCCGGGCTTCCGCGACCACGACGACCGCCTGCTGATCTGCGCCACCAACTCCGTGCGCACCCTCGATCCGGCGTTCCTGCGGCCCGGCCGGTTCGACTACGTCCTCCCGGTCGGCCCGCCCGACCGGGCCGCGCGGGCGGCGATCTGGCAGCGCTACCTCGGGCCCGTCGCGGACAGCGTCGAGCTGCACCGGCTGGTGGCGGCCAGCGAGCTGTTCACCCCCGCCGACATCGAGTTCGCCGCCCGCAAGGGCGCCCACGCGGCCTTTGAACGCGAGGTCGCCGACCGCCACGGCAGGCCCGCCGACACCGAGGACTTCCTTGCCGCCATCGCCGACACCCGCCCCGCCCTCACCAACGAGGCGATCACCGCCTTCCAGGAGGACATCGAGCGCCACGCACGCAGGTGACGCGGGCGGGAGCCGGGCGGCGGCCACCACACCCCGAAAGCCAGGAAACGGCAGGAAGCCGGGAACGGCGGAAAGGCAGGCCATGGCCGACGAACGGGACCTGCTGCCGCCTCCCGGTGCGGGCGGCCGGCGGCGCCGTCCGCGGTACGAACTCCTCGGCTGCGGTCTGCACGGGCATCACCTGGTCGGTACCGACGCCGCCCGGGTACGGGCCGAGGACGCACTCCTCGTCCGCGCGCCGGCGGACGGGCTGCGCTGGCACCGCTGTCTGCGCTGCGACGCCTGGCTGCCGCTGCGGCCGCCGCCGCACCCCGGCCGGGACGTCCCGCCGGGCCGCGACGAGATCACCCTTCCGCTGCGCGGCAAGCCCCTGCGGGACCGCTACGTACTGCGGCTGATCGCGCTGGACCGGCTGCTGCACTTCCTGGTGCTCGGCGTGCTGGCCGTCGGGGTACTCGTCTTCGCCGACGAGCGCGCCAGGCTGAGAGCGCCGTTCTACCGGGTCATGGACGACCTGCAGACCGGCGTCGGAGGCCCCGGCGGGTCGGGGCACGGCCTGCTGGGAGAGCTGGGCAGGGCCTTCGCCGTGCAATCGGCCACGCTCTGGCGGATCGGCGTGATCCTGGCCTGCTACGCGCTGCTCGAAGGCGTGGAAGCCGTCGGACTCTGGTTCACCAAGCGCTGGGCGGAGTACCTCACCTTCGTCGCCACCACGCTGCTGCTCGTGCCCGAGGTGTACGGGCTGATGGGAAGCGTCTCGCCGCTCAAGGTCCTCACCTTGGCGATCAATAGCGCGGTGGTGGTCTACCTCCTCGTCGCCAAGCGGCTGTTCGGCCTGCGGGGCGGCGGCCGCGCCGAAGCCGCCGAACGCGCCCGGGACGTCGGCTGGGAGGCCCTGGAACGCGTACTGCCCGGACCGGCCGCCACGGGGCCCGCCCGAGAGCCCTCCTGACCGGCCCGGCGACAGGCGTCTCCCGCCGCGCCGCGCTCCCCGGGGCTGGCGCCGGGTGAGCGCGGTGTCGGCGACGTCGAGGATGTTGCGGAGGGTCCGGGTGATGAGCGGGGTGGCGAGGTGACGGGTGAGCAGGGGGCCGAGCACGGGGAGGGGGATCTCGGCGCGGGTGGTCCAGCGGACCGGGTGCCGCCGTCGACCGCGGTGAACGTCAGGCGGCCGAGTTCGTGCCGGGCCGGTGGCAGACTGCACGGCCGTCGACGCCCACTCGGCCAGGATCGCGTCCTCGCTCACGTCGGGCGCGGTGCGGACGGCTCGGGCAGCCACGTCCCGACGTACTCCTCGCGCCGTGCCCTGACCGCGCGCAGGTGGTTGAGGGCCTGCCGGGTCACCACGCGGACCAGGTAGGCGCGCGGAGGCCCGGCCGTGGCCGGATCGACCGCGCTCCACCGCAGGGAGCTCTCCTGCAGCACGTCCTCGGCGTCGGCGGCGCTGCCCAGCATCTCGTAGGCGAGGGTGAACAGCAGCGGACGGTGCTCGGTAAAAGGGATCCTCAGCCATGACCCGCCCCCGCCACCCTGCGTCGGTACCCGGGCATCACCCGCGGCTCCTCTCTTCGGCCGACCATCGAGACACCTCGCGCCGGGGAAAGCGTGACCGCCCGGCCGGGTGACCCGCTTCACCGGGCGGGTGGGCCGCGCCGCAGGGTGCACGGGCCGCCCGCCGCCCGCCCGGTGACGCCGGTCGTTTGGGGCCGTCGGACGGCCGCCGCGGTCCGCTCGGCTGTGGTGGGCCCGTTGGGAGGGCAGAATGGCCTGATGAGGGTGTTGCCGGTGTGGTCACGGGTACGCCGTTGGGTTCCCGCGGTGGTGATTGCTCTGGCGGCGTTGGTGGATCTGCTGACGCCTCGCTCGGTCTCGTCCGCCCCCCTGCTCGCCGTGGCGCCCGTGGCGGCCGTCTCGCTGCTCACTCCGGTGGGCATCGTCGGCATCGGCGTGGCAGCGATGGCGGTGCAGACGGGCCTGGCGTTCGTCGACGGAACCTACGACTGGCAGGGCGACGCGGCCGTCCAGATCACCTTGGCCGCCGTCACCGTGCTGGCCGTAGGCCTGAACCGGTCCCTGCGCTCCCAGCACGTGAGCGCGAACCGGGCACGCTACGCCGCGGAGGTGGCCCAGCGTGCCGTGCTGCCCACACCCCCGAGCCGACTGGGGGACCTGCGCATCGCCGCCCGCTATGTGCCGGCCGAGGACATGGCACTGATCGGCGGCGACCTGTACGTGATGCAGGAGACGCCGTACGGGGTGCGTGCCATGGTCGGCGACGTGCGGGGCAAGGGCCTGTCCGCCGTCACGGCGGTCAGTGTCGACATCGGGGTCTTCCGTTACGCGGCGGACCACGAAGCCGACCTGCCCGCCCTGGTGGAGTGCATGGAGGAGGCCCTGCTGCGCGAGAGCCAGCGCCGGGAGGGCCTGGATGCGACCGAGGGATTCACCACTGCCCTGATCGTGGAATTCTCCGACGACCTGAGCCAGGTCCGGATCGTCAACCGCGGCCACCCCGCCCCCCTGCTGCTCTATACGGACGGCAGAGCGCGCGCACTGGCCCCGGCGGAGGAAGCGCCGCCGCTGGGAATCGCCTCCCTGGGGTCCTGGACCTCACCGGTGGAGACGCACGCCTTCCCGCCCGGGGCGATGCTGCTGTGCTTCACCGACGGTGTCACCGAGGCCCGTGACCCCGCCGGAGACTTCTATGACCCCGCCGACCGCGTCCCCCGCATGACGCAGTCCTATATGCGCCAGACCGGCCACTTCCCGGACCCCTCGACGGTCCTCGACCTGCTGGCCCACGACGTCAGCCGCCACAGCGGCGGCGCGCCCCAGGACGACCAGGCCCTCCTCGCCCTCCACCGCCCCCTGCCGGTACAGGACCTCCTGGCCCGGCCGCTGTAACCGCGGCCGCCGGCCGCCGAGCGCCACGTCCTCAAAACGAGGGCCGGACGCCGCGGGCAGACGGGACCGTGCCGGCAGCCCCTAGCGGGCGCTGCCGATGTTGCGGTCGGCGTCGGAGCCCTGGAGCATCAGCGTCGTCTCCTCGATGCGGCTGAACCGGCCGTCGGCGGCGAGATCGGCGAAGACGTAGACCTCCATGCGCACGGTCGAGCCGTCCGTCTTCGTGATGTGGCAGGTGTGCCGGTCGGCGTACGTGCTCCCGTCGTACAGCTCGTCGTGCACCTCGACCCGGCCGTCGCGGACGAGGGTGCGCAGGTGGCCGATGTGGTCGAGGAATTCGGCACGGTCGACCCATTCACCGTCCGTGCGCTGGCGGTACTCCGGGGTGAAGTGGCGGTCGGCGGCCTCCTGCAGGGTGATGTCGCGGTTGAAGAGCAGGTCGTTCAGGGCGGCCTCGATGCCGGTGCGAGTCATGGGAGTTCCTTCCACAAGAAGAAGTGCGTGCGCCACGCACGCATCTCCGTCACTGTAGCAGTAGAAGCGTGCGCAGCGCACGCTATTCTTGTGGGGTGGAAAACGAGGTAGGACATGAGATCGCCGACGCGCTGGGCATCCTGCTCAGGCGCACCACTCGCACTCAGCTGCACCGGCAGCTCACCGAGGGCATGGGAGAGGCGGTGGACGAACTGACGTACCCGGTGCTCAGCGCACTGGCCCGGACCGGGCCCCGCAGCGCGGCCGACCTGGCTCCCGACGTGGGCGTCGACCGCTCCGGCGTCACCCGCCGTGCCTCACGTCTGGAGGCCGCCGGCCTCGTCCGGCGTGAACCCGACCCCGCCGACGGGCGCGCACACCTGCTGGTTCTCACCGAAGAGGGTCAACGCGCGGTGGCCGAGCTGCGGTCGCGTCTGGCCGCCCACATCATGTCGAGCCTGTCGTCATGGCCGGCCGGCGAGGCCGAGGCGTTCGCCCGCCGGCTGCGCCGCTTCACGGTCGACGGCCCGTTCGGCTGAGGGCCGAGCCGCCTTCGGCCTCACGGCGCGACGAGGCGGGGAACCGCGCCGAACGGCGCCGGCCCCGAGCGGCCGGCGCCCAGGCGCCTCGGCCGGCCGGGCGGCTCAACGCATCACCCGCTCGAGGAACTCGGGGCCCGGGAAGCCGTCACCGTCCTTGCGGCGGGCCGGGCCGGTGAGCTCGACGGCGCCCGTGCACGCCACCCGGTCCGTCACCTTCGCGCATGCCACCGCCTGCCCCAGGTCCGACGTGGCCAGCATGGGGCTGACGGCCAGACCCTCGCGGCCGCGGGGGTGCGAGGTGAGCCGCGCGTCCCGGCCGACCCAGATCGACACCTTCTGCGCGCCGCCGGAGCGCGGCTGCACCTCCGACCAGACGGTGCCGCACGACGGGCTGAAGCGGAGCCGCACGGTGTAGGTGGCGTCGACGTGGATGCTCGCCGCGCGCGCGTCGCGATTGCAGCCGAACCGCCACGGATACCGCCCCTGGCAGCGGTGGCCGTGGCACGTGGGGGAGGCGTGCCCGTCGGCCCGCTCGGCGCGCGCGGGAATCTGCACGATCGAGGCCGCCGCCCCCATGGTCGCCACCAGCGCCGTCAGCGCCACCAGGGCACCGGCGGTCCGCAGCACCCCGGCGCTGCGGAGGATCCTTCGGGCAGGCCCGGTCCGTTCCGTCGAGACGGGGGCCGGGGGAGTGGGGGGAGCCGGGGGAGCGGGGGCCGGCCCGGCCACGGCTGCGGATACGGGAGCGGGCGCGGTCCGGGCCCGGTACGCGGCCTCGTACACCGCGAGCAGCCGTTCCTGATCCGCGCCCGCCACCTGGCCGAGAGCCACCACCGCGCTGCGCGGCGGCAGCTTCTCGCCGTTGAGGTAGCGGTGCCAGGCGGACTTGCTGTACGGGGTTTTCCTGGCCAGCCCGTCGAGGCTCAGTCCGGTCCGTTCCTTGAGTGCGCGCAACTCCTCCGCCAGGCATTGCGCGTGGGTATCGAGTGTGCCGGGCAGCGGCCGCCAGTGGGACACCGTGTGCGCCTCCCCTTACCACCTGCCTCCGCCCCGGGAGCGGTCGCCTCAGCGGTCCCGACCGGCGGTCCGGAGGTCTGTTTCCTCCCGGATGGCGGAATGTGTACCCATGCCCGGCGGCCGATGACACCCCGTACGCACCGAACGGAACATGTCAGCTGAGCGCTTTGTCATACAGGCGGAAGGTGCGACTGCCCGCGGGGCCCTCCACGAACCCCAGGCACAGCCGCGGCGTACCACCGCTCCGCAGCACGGCCAGGCCCTCCGGCTCGCGCGGCGTCAGCCCCGGGGCCGTCCGCTCCACCTGCTGCCACACCACCCGTCCGGTCCGCAGATCGATGCGGTAGAGCCGGGTGTTGCCGCCGGAGGATGCCGGATTGCCCGTTCCGTAGGCGCTGCCCAGGAGTTGGTAGGCGTAGTCGCCGTAGACGGCCATGCCCTGGAAGGGCAGATCGAGGTCGGCGCCCGGCTGGGCGAAGTCGGCCAGCGGGAGGAACTGCCGGGCCCGGAACCGGTCGAGGTCGTACAGGGCGAACCTCGGTATGCCGCCCGTCTTGTACCGCAGCAGCAGTTGCCGGTGCGTCACATCGAGGGCGGGGAAGTTGCTGGTGGAGCCGGTGACGGGGTGGTAGGTGCGGAGTCCGTCGCTGCCGCGTTCCAGTACCCGGCCGTCCGTGAAGCGGAAGCGGCACACGCCCCGCCCGTAGCCGGACGCCGGGTTGGCGTCCCACTCGGTCCACAGCGTGACCCCGTCCGCGGATTCCTCCAGCCCGATCGAGCCGCCGTGACCGAAGCCCTTCAGGTACATGTGTCCGGCCGCGGAGCCGTCGAGGGTGAGCCGGTTCAGGCACAGATCACCGTTCTCGGCCCGTTCCGCGTGGGAGGGCGCCGTCTCCTCGCCCGCCAGCCGGACCCCGCCCGCCACCAGTTGCAGTGCGTAGAGGTGGCCTTGCCGTTCGTCGACGGTGAACGACTGCAGCACCGTGGTGTGCCGCAGCCGCCCGGCGAGGAACTGCCGGCCCGCAGCGGACAGGGCGGGCGGCTTCCGGGCCGAGGCGGGGGCCGCCCGCGCCCACCGCGTCGGCAGCACGGCACCGGCCGCCGCGAACATCCCGAGGCCGCACACGGCCCTGCGTCCCGGTCTCGCCCCCTGCATTTCTGTGACCATCAAGCGCTCCAAGAACTCGGACCGGCCGCCCGCCCGCCCCCTCGAACGGGCGGGCAGCCAATGATCATTGCGGTGCCACTGCGGTCCGCGGCATCAGCCGCCGAGGACGCGGCACCACGGGACGGCTCGGAAGGGCTGGACGTAGTGGGCGGAGACATAGCCCCGGTGGTGCGAGAGCCGGTACCAGCGCTCGTTGCCGCCCACCGGGCTGCCGTTGGTCTTGCACGCGAGGGCCCGCACCCGGCCGGCGCGTACGGTGCCGACCACGCGGTAGCCGGTGCCCGGGCCCGAACGGACGTTCAGGCGGGTGTCGTTCGGGGTCACCACGCGGCCGTACGCATGAGTGGTCCTGGCCGTCGCCGTGTCCTGGTACCCGAAGTGCCGGCCGTGGGCGGGGTGCGGACAGGAGTCGGCGGACGCCACCGCGGGGACCATGGCGAGGGCGGCGACCACGGCGACCACGCCGTTGCGCATCATGCGTCGATTCATCGGATTCTCCTCGAGTGCTCCGCAGGTTCACCGGAGCGTGACCCTGCGTCGCTCAGCGTTTCCGACGACTCCGCCGATGATGTGTCCCAGGCGTCCCAGGGAGAAAGTGGGACGCTCCGGCTCACGTCCGGCCGCGGCCCCTCGCTAGTAGTTCAGTGCGGGGAACCAGTCGTCCCGGCCACGGCGCGTGAGGTCGAGGATGTGCCACACCGGGCTGAGCAGGTCGATGCCCCGCTGGTCGATGGCGTCGGACAACCTGGGGTGGACCGAGTAGAAGTGGCGCACCGGCCCGTCGCTGTCGCGGGTGAACACCGAGACCGTCGAGTCCTGGTTGCCCTCGGCGTCCTCGCTGTCGAAGTCGTATTTGAAGGTGCTGGAACCCGCGCTGAGGAGACGCAGGTTGGTCCATTGCCGGCTTCGGGCGTGTGCGCGGAGCGCCGGCAGGTCGGCCGCGGCGACGATCGCGAAGTCGACCTGCTGCGCGAGGTGATGCGCGACTCCGTTGAAGCCGTCGATCCACATCGTGCACATGGGGCACGCCTCGGTCTGCCGCTTGCCGTACATGAAGTGGTAGACGACCAGGTCGCGTCCGGGCCGCGTGAAGAGTTCGCTCAGCCGCACGGTGGCCGCCGGCGCGTCACCGGCCCGCAGGTCGGCAGGGCCTTCCTCGAACACGTAGTCGTCGACGGCGGGCCCCAGGGGCAGCCGCCGGCGCAGGTCGGCGACGCGTTCGCGATGACGCATCAGCTCGATCTCGGCCTGTCGCAGTTCCTCCCGGGCGTCGACGTATGCGGCCGGCTCCTCGGTGGGGTGGGTGTGATGCATCGCTGCCTCCTGCGCGACGACGACCGACGTAGCTGCCTGGTTTGTCACCATCTGCTCCGGCCACCATTGTCTGCTGGGCCAGGAGGGGTCGCCAGACGGCGAAAGGCCGGACCGGTTGACATCTGTGCAGGTCAGAGGCGGTGAGGGCGAAGCCGTGGGAAGCCAGGGGGAGTCGCGGGAGGCAGGCGAGACCACCGGGTTCGGACGGTGCGCGGGAGCGGAGCTCCAGAGGTGTCCGGAGGAGGGGCACATCCGTGCCGAGTCGCCGTGGGCCGGCCGGTTCTGCGATGTCGGACCGTGTGCCCGGCCGGTTCCACGCAGTCGGATCAGGTTCGAGCCGGTGCTGCCGGGGAGGGCGCGGCGGGCTGACCGCCGAGGCTCATCTCGCGGACAGCGCCCGATGCCGGCCCCTGGTTCTGGTGGCTGTAGCCCAGGCGGGTGACGCGCCCTCGTTTGGAGCCGGAGTCCTGTCCGGGGCCGGGGCGGGGGCCGGCGGAGGTTCGGGATCGGGGTGGACGGGGTCCTGGGGGCCGGGCGGGGGCGGGTCCGGCGCGTCGGAATCCGGCTTCCGGGGTGGCTCGCCCGGTGTCGGATGCGGCTCGGCCGCGGGTGCGGCAGCGAGTGCGGAGAGGGGTGAGTGCATTGGTGCTCCTGGGGGCCGAGGTGTGGGGTGGTCTGCGCGCGGCGGCGTGAAGGCGCGCCGCCACGTCGAACAGGCGTGGTGCGTGGGGGCTGGGTGACGGTGGCCCAGGCAAGGGGGTGAGCGTCCCGCCGGCTAGATGGATGTGCCTCCAGGGCGCCGGGGGCCGTTTCCGCCTGTACGGCATGGCGTCTCGCCTCCCCTCACGTCACCTCGTCCACTCTGCCGCAGCCGCCTGTGGGCCGCGACGGCGCCCAGCCGTGGGGCGCTCGTCGGTCCCCGGCAGCTCGCGCCGCGCCGCGTGCCTGGATCACCGGGTGCCCGGCCCGCCTCGCCTTACGCCCAAGTCGCCGCTTTGGCCTTGCTGACCGTGCCGTGGGAACGGCCGCGGGAGTGTGCGCCGTCGCAGGTCAGGCGTTCAGGTCGTCAGGCGTTCGCGGGCGCGGACGCCCGTGCCCCCGGCGGGCGCACCATGCGGACGTCGACCGGGTCCTGGGTCTCCATGGCGAATCCGTGGCGCTCGTAGAGCCGACGGGCGGCACTGCCCTGCAAGACGTTCAGGCCCACGGTCATGCCCTGCGCATCGGCCCGTTCCAGCACGGTGCGCAAGACCTCGGATCCCAGTCCGAGGCCCTGCCGGTGCGGAGCAAGGTAGAAGTGCTCCAGCCACCACCGGCCTTCGGCGGGCCGGAGCGTGAGGCATCCGGCGAATTCGCGGCCTGTCATGATGACCGAGGTGTGCCGGGTGGAGAAGGAGTCCCGCAGCCGCTGCCGCACCCGGTGCTCGTCGTAGCGCCCGAGACGTTCCAAGTCCGCACGCATGACCGTGGCCCGCAGCTCCGCGATCACCTCGATGTCCGCCACCGTCGCAGGGCGCAGCGCCCAGCCCGTGGGGTGCGCCGACGTGCCGAGTCCGGACGCCTCTCCCCCCGATCGCGTCCCGTGCCCCGCCGCCCCGTTGTCCATGGCCGGAGTATGCCAGTCCGCTTGCCTTGCGGATCCCTAGGAGTCGTGGACGACGAGGAATCCCTGGCGGGGGCTCACCTTGAGGGGGAACTCACCCTCGGCGATGCGGTTCCACAGCGGCCAGGGGCGGTGGTAGACCATGAGCGTCTCCTCGCGGCCGAGGAGGGTGGCGCCGTCCAGGACGAAGGGGAGCTCGTCCCGTACATAGCGCACTGCTGCTGCGGCCTGGTCGTCGTCGACGCGGGCATCGGGGCCCCGGACCGTGCGCAACCGGCTGCTGACGGCCTGTCGGCTCATGCTCAGGCAGGCGAGCCGGAAGCCCTCGTCGCCCGTGAACGCCTCGTCCACTTCGTCGCGGAGCCCGAGGTAGTGCGGGTCGTCGGCGAAGTCGCCGAAGTCGTGGACGGCCACCCGGCGTTGCGGCGCGTACGCCTCCAGTGCCTCCTCCACCGCGCGCCTTCTGCGCGCCACCTCCTTGCGCGCCTTGGCCCGGGGTCTGGACTCGCCGACCGCTTCCAGTATCCAGGAGGCGTGCTCGACCCCGGGGAGCAGCACGTCGAAGTCCTGTGCCGACGCGTGTGCCCAGGCGGCCAAGCGGGCTATGTAGGCGTCGCAGAAACGGCTGTTGAACGGGCTCACGCCCAGCAGCACATGCTCTCGCCGTCCCCATATGGCCTGGCAGTTGGAGGTCGAGGGGCTTGCCTGCAGCACGGTGTCTCAATGCCTTCCGATAGGGCGGCCGAACGGGCGGACGAGTCGATCACGGCTGCGGGACGCGCCGTGTTCTCGGCTTCCGTGCGCCTGTCTGACGCCACCCGGACGCATACCTGCGCTGCGACCAAGGCTCGCCTGGAGCTACTACCAACGGATGAAACGGGTGAAGATGCGCACAGGCTATAGAGATTCGGCCAATATGGCGATCGATTCCCGCGAACATCCGATCCGGCCCTGTCTCACCCGATGGGAGAGGTGGTCGCGCTCCCGGACCGACGGAGCGACTTCGAGCGATGAGGGTGGCACGTCAGCACCTGGATGTGCCGATTCCCAACTGGACTGATGCGAAAGGCCAGTTGCTGGTCAGCAAGAGCGCATGAGCTATCGGGAGTTCAGTCCTGGTGCACCGCCCCCATGCCGAAAGCGGTGGGACGCGCGACCGGTTGGCCGCATGCGGCGCTCTCCGGCGCGGACCAGGCCGACGGCGGTGTTGCGGTGCGGGTCAGGCGATCTGGACGTCTTCGGCCGGTGCGGTGGGCTCGGGGGCGGACAGATGTATCCGTTTGGGCAGCAGCAGCGGGGTGGCGAGCAGGAGAACGCCGGACAGGGTGATCGCGGTGAGCGGGCTGGTGAGGGTGGCGAGAAAGCCCCAGAGCACCATCAGGGCGGCTTGGAGGAGTTTGCTGCTGGCGCTCCATGTGCTCAGGACGTGGGCGGTGCGGCCCGCGGGAGCCCGTTGCAGGCGCTCGGTTGCGTAGATCGGGTTGAAGATGCCCATGCAGGTGATCAGCAGGCCCTCGACGACGATCACGGTGAGGAGCCCGGGGACGCCGGGGCGGACGCACGCGAGACCGAGGGGGAAGAGTGAGCGCAGCCAGCCGGAGACGGCCATGACCCGGTGCCGGCCGTAGCGGGTGACCAGGCGCGCGGAGAGGCGGGCGCCGGCCAGGCCGCCGAGTGCCGGGAGGCCGAAGGCCAGACCGTATTGCCAGGCCGGGAAGTGGTACTGGCCCAGCAGGAGGACGGACAGGAGCGGGACGGTGGCCATGATGAGGCCGCTGACCAGGATCGAGTTGAGGAACAGGCACCTGAGCGCGCCGTCGCGGAAAATGATCCGCCAGCCGCCGAGCAGGTCGGCCCCGCGCAACCTGGTGGCGGGGTCGCGGGGTGCCGCGCCGTCGCCTCCGCGGATGCGGAGGACCCCGAGCGCGGACAGCAGGTAGCTGAGGGCGTCGGTCGTGATCGTGATGACCGGGCCGAGCAACCCGACGAGTGCACCACCGAGGGGCGGGCCCGCCGCGGTCGCCACCCAGCTCGTGCCCTCGAGTCTCCCGTTCGCCACCAGGAGGTGCTCGCCACGGACGAGATGCTTCAGATACGTGCCGGACGCGGCGGTGAAGGTGATGCTCGCGGTTCCGGAGACGACCGAGACAACCAGGAGTTGTCCGTAGGAGAGCCGGCCGAGGACGTAGGCGACCGGGACACTCGCCATCGCGGCGAACCGGATCAGATCCATCGCGATCATCACCGGACGCTTGGCCCGGCGCTCGACCCAGGGCCCGAGCGAGAACGCAACCATCGCCGCGACGGCAGGCCCGGCCGCCTCCAGGAGCGACACGGCCACGGCCGGCGCCTGCAGCACTTGAACCGCGATCAGCGGGAACGCGCCGAAGGCGAGCCACGTGCCGTAGGTACTGACGGCGTAGGCCGACCACAGCCAACCGAAACCACGCCCCAACCGCACGCGCATGCGCCCCCCTCGCGACCACCGATGTTCGGTTCTCCGCATCACACCGGCCGCACCTCGCGGCGTCAAACAACCGGCCCAGGGCGAGCCACAACCATCGGTTGGGCACGCTTATGCTGGATCGATGGATACCGAGGCGGTGCGGTCGTTCGTCCGCGCGGCCGAGCTCGGGCAGCTGCAGCACACTGCCGACGAGCTCGGCGTCACGCAACAGGCCGTGTCGAAGCGGATCGCCACCCTTGAGCGCACGCTCGGCGTCCGGTTGTTCACCCGCACCGCCAGAGGGGTCGAGCCGACCCTCGACGGCCAGGCCTTCCTCCCGCACGCCCGGAACATCGTCACCAGCGTCGACCGCGCCGTCACCGCGATCAGACCCGGCTCGCGGGCCCTTCGGATCGACGTTCTCGGCCTGCGGTCCGCGCAGGCCGTCCTCCTGCACGACTATTGGCGGTCGCATCCCGAAACCGACCTCGACGTGGTGACCCTCAGGGTCAACGACCCGCGCGTGGTGGTCGCCGCCGTCCGGGCGGGCGATGTCGACGCCTCGTTCCGCTCGGTCACCGACCCTGCCGCACTGCCGCGCGAGGTGCGGATGATCCACGCCTTCGACTCCCCGCTGGAACTCCTCGTCGGCCCGAGGCACCCGCTCGCCTCCGCACGCACTCTGAGCCCGTCCCAGCTGCGCCGGCACCGGATCTGGGTGCCGGGTATCGCCCCGCTCAGCGAATGGGCGGAGTTCTACGATCAGCTCGCCACCGACTTCGACCTCCGCATCGACGCCGCGGGCCCGCACTTCGGCGACGAGGTGCTCCTCGACATCCTCGCGGACTCCGCAGACGTGGCCACGCTCGTCGGCTCGCGCGACCGGTACCTCTGGCCGACGAACCACGACCTGCGCCGCATCCCGATCGTGAATCCGACGCTCGCGTACCCGCTCTCGCTCCTCTTCGCCCGGGCGAATCCACACCCGGGACTCGGGGCGGTCATCGACCACTTCGAAAGCCTGGCACCGCTCCCCGGGACGGTCTGGCGCCCGTACTGGGCGACGGCACCGCGCCGTGGCGACGGAAGCGGCGCACACGCCCGACGCTGATGGTCGCCTCCCGCGGCACACTGCCGACGCGACGCCTGAGCGGGAGCGCGATTCGGCAGCCGCGGACCGGAGCGGGCGCCAGGTAGGTCGCGTGCGTCGTCCACCGCCGGGCCGCCTGCGGGAGGCAGAAGGAACTTCTGGTTCCGTGGGCCGCATCGGCAGGCCGAGGGGACATCCGCCCGGGCCAACGCCGCGTCCCCGTACGCGGGATGCCACCGCTTCGAGAGAAGCGCGTCGGTTCCGGACGGCAAAAGACAAAGGCAAGGAGAGATCTCTCCTTGCCACTCTCAACGTATAGCGCACTGGGGGGCTTGCGGCAAGGCCCAGGGGGTGGCGCAAAATCGTCCGCCGAGGCCAGAACCTGCGGAAATGGGGGGCATGACGTGCGTGAGTTGTCGACGTATGGGGGACGCGGTGACGTCGAACCAGCGGTGGGAGGGGCAGTGCGGTCGCGAGCGCTCGGCGCGCCGGCGGGAGGGCAGCCGGCGGCGAGGACGTTGCCGGCACGAGGTGCGACGGAACCGGCGGCGCCGGTGCGGCGATCGGCCGGTGCAGGGCACGGCAGCACGGCTGCCTCGGAGGTGTCACGATGAGCGAGCAGTACGTGCGGGACCTCCAGGAGGTTGACGAGACGCAGCTCGCGGCCGTCGGCGGCAAGGGCGCCCACCTGGGCGGGCTGTCGCGGATCGACGGCATCCGCGTGCCGGCCGGCTTCTGTGTGACGACGGACGCCTTCCGGCGGATCATGGCTCAAGCGCCGTCGATCGACGATCGGCTCGATCAGCTGTCGCGCCTCGACCCGGACGACCGGGAGGCGATCCGCACGCTCAGCGCGGAGATCCGCCGGACCATCGAGGAGATCACCCTCCCGGACGATCTCGCGGCGGCGATCACCCGCGCGCTCGCCCGGCTCGGCGAGCGGGCCGCCTGCGCCGTCCGCTCCAGCGCCACGGCGGAGGACCTGCCGACGGCCTCCTTCGCCGGCCAGCAGGACACGTACCTGAACGTCGTGGGGCCGGCGGCGGTCCTCCGGCACGTCAGCCGGTGCTGGGCCTCGCTGTTCACCGAGCGGGCCGTGACCTACCGCCGGCGGAACGGCATCGACCACCGTACGGTCCACATGGCCGTGGTCGTGCAGCAGATGGTCTTCCCGGATGCGGCCGGCATCCTGTTCACGGCCGACCCCGTCACCGGCAACCGCAAGGTCGCCACCGTGGACGCCGGCTTCGGTCTCGGCGAGGCCCTGGTCTCCGGCCTGGTGAACCCGGACGTCTTCACGGTGCGAGACGGCGAAGTCGTCGCCAAGGCGATCGCCGCCAAACAGCGTGCGGTCCAGGCCCTGCCGGCCGGTGGTACGCAGGAAGTGGCGATCGAATCGCCGCGTCAGGAGCAGCCGGCGCTGACGGATGCCCAGGTCGTGCGGCTCGTCCGGCTCGGGCGGCGGATCGAAGCGCACTTCGGCCGCCCGCAGGACATCGAATGGTGCCTGGTCGACGATGCCTTCCAGATCGTGCAGAGCCGGCCGATCACGACGCTGTTCCCCGTCCCCGAGACCGACGACCAGGAGAATCACGTCTACGTCTCCGTCGGTCATCAGCAGATGATGACCGACCCCATGAAGCCCCTGGGGCTGTCCATGTGGCAGCTGACGGCCATGGTGCCGATGCACGAGGCCGGCGGGAGGCTGTTCGTCGACGTCACCCGGCGCCTGGCCTCGCCCGCGAGCCGCGCCGGCCTCCTGGACGTCCTGGGGAGAGGTGATCCGCTGGTCAGGGACGCGCTGGAGACCGTCCTCGACCGCGGCGATTTCGTTCCGTCGCTCCCGGACGCGGGTCCCGGCGGGCCGCCGCCCGGCGGTGCGCCCGCCCCGATCGAGACCGATCCGGCCGTCGTCACCGAGCTGATCGAGCGCAGCCGGGCGTCCATCGCCGCCCTGGAGCGCGACATCCGGACGAAGACCGGACCGGCGCTGTTCGACTTCCTGCTGGAGGCCTTCGAGGAGCACAAGCGGGTCCTGGGTGATCCGCTGAGCCTCCAGGCGATCATGGCGGGGATGGAGGCCACGTGGTGGCTCAACGACAAGCTGCAGGAGTGGCTGGGCGAGAAGAACGCGGCCGACACGCTCACGCTGTCCGCGCCCGACAACATCACGTCGGAGATGGGACTGGCGCTGCTCGACGTCGCGGACGTGATCCGCCCGCAGCCGGAGGTGGTGGCGTTCCTGCACGGCATCGAGGGCATCGAGGACAAGGCCTTCCTGGACGAGCTGGGTAAGGTCGCGGGCGGGGCCGAAGCGCGCGACGCCATCGAGGCCTACCTCGACCGGTACGGCATGCGCTGCGTCGGCGAGATCGACATCACCAGGCCACGGTGGCGCGAGCGCCCCACCACGCTCGTGCCCGTGATCCTCGACAACATCAGGAACATCGAGCCGGGCGCCGCCGGGCGGCGCTTCGAGCAAGGGCGGCAGAAGGCGCGGAAGAAGGAACAGGACGTGCTGTCGCGCCTGCGGGCCCTGCCGGACGGGGACCGGAAGGCCGACGAGACCAAGCGGATGATCGACCGGGTCAGAACCTTCATCGGGTACCGGGAGTACCCGAAGTACGGCATCGTCAGCCGCTACTTCGTCTACAAGCAGGCCCTGCTGGCGGAGGCCGAGCGCCTCGTGCGGGCGGGTGTGCTTCGCGAGCAGGACGACATCTTCTCCCTCACGTTCCAGGAACTCCACGACGCCGTGCGCGCGCACCAGGTGGATGACCAGCTCGTCCGGCAGCGCGAGGACGCGTTCCGGTCGTACCACGCGCTGACACCGCCCCGGGTGCTCACCTCGGAGGGCGAGGCGGTCACCGGGGCGTACCGGCGCGACGACGTGCCGGCCGGCGCCCTGAGCGGCCTGCCGGTCTCGGCCGGGACCATCGAGGGAAGGGCCCGCGTCATCCTCGACATGGCCCGGGCGGATCTCGAAGCGGGCGACATCCTGGTCACGACCTTCACGGACCCCAGCTGGTCGCCGCTGTTCGTCGGAGTCGCGGGCCTGGTGACGGAGGTGGGCGGCCTGATGACCCATGGCGCAGTGATCGCCCGCGAGTACGGCTTGCCGGCCGTCGTGGGCGTGGAGCGGGCCACCCGGCTGATCCGGGACGGGCAGCGGATCCGCGTGCACGGAACCGACGGGTACGTCGAGATCCTGTCGTGACGGGCCACACCGCGAAGCCCATCGGGGGGCGCGAGCCGAGTGCGGCTCCGTCCCCCGAGGTCACCGCCGTGTGCCACCGCCCGTGAGGATCACTCCTCCTCGTCCAGGGCGAAGGAGCCGTACTCGGGCTTCCCCGCTCGTTCGTAGGTGCAGTACCGCACGCCCGCGCCGGTGGTGCGGGAACGGGTGAGAGTCCAGGTGGCGGGGGCGGCGCCGTCGGTGAACAGGCGCTTGCCGGTGCCGAGGATCACGGGGTGGACGAGCAGCCGGTACTCGTCGACGAGGTCGTGCTGTTGCAGGGTGTGGATGAGGTCGCTGCTGCCCTGGGTCATGATCACGCCGTCCAGCTGTTCCTTGAGCCGTGCGACGGCCTCCGCTGCCTCGCCCTTCAGCAGATGGGAGTTGTGCCACTCCAGGCTGCTGAGGGTGCGCGAGGCGACGTACTTGGGCATGGCGTTGAGCTTCACGGCGATCGGGTTGTTCTCGTCGGTGACGCGGGGCCAGTACGCGGCGAAGATGTCGTAGGTCCTGCGGCCGAGCAGGAGGTGGTCGGTGGTCTGCTCGAGGATCTCCGTCATGAGGCTCATGAGGTCGTCGTCGACGTAGGGGACCTGCCAGCCGCCGTGCTCGAAGCCCCGGTCGACGTCTTCGTCCGGGCCGCCGGGGGCCTGCATGATGCCGTCCAGGGTGACGAACGCGGTGACGATCAGTTTGCTCATGGTGCTGCCTTTCGGGTTTTGCGGAACCTGCCTGCACGGGGAGGGACTCCTGGGGCGGCGAGAACTCATCGCCCGCCGCGCCACCCATTCCGTGATCATGGTTGCGACACACGCCCCCGGCACGGGGGCCGCCGCGCGGTGGGGGTCCGCGAGGCTGCCCCGGATGCCCGGCCGCCGGCCAGGACGTCGTCGGCGGTCCGGTCCGGCAGTCCTCGCCCCGGAGACACGGACCTGGACCTCGCCACGGCGGCACGCGCGGCACGGGAGGGGACACGCCGAGCGCGGCGGGGGAGGGGACGGGCCGAGCGCGGCGCGACGGCTCGGCGCACTCTCTGAGCGGCCCTCAGATCAGTCGGCGTCCACGGGCAGCGGTGGAAGCCGCAGGTGTGCGAGGTCGTCGGGGGCCGGGGTGGTGTGCGGCCACAAGGGGGTGACGCCGGTGTCGTCCGCCGCGGGGGCGTCGGTCAGGCGCATGCGCTCGCGGAGCCTGCCGTAGAAGTCGGTCGGTCCGAGCCGTACGACGCGCAGGCGCCGTGGTGCCGCGTAGACGCCGATCCAGTCGCCCGGCTCCAGGACGCCGCGCAACTGGCCGTCGACGCTGACCGCCGCGCGGCCGGAGTGCCCCAGGACACGGACGGCGACCGCCTCGTCGGGGCCGGCGACCACCGAGCGGTTGAACGTCATGTGCGGGGCGACGGGGGTGAAGACGATGGCGTCGGCCGCGGGGGAGATGACGGGGCCGCCCGCGGCGAAGCTGTAGGCGGTGGAGCCGGTGGGCGTGGCGACCAGGACGGCGTCGGCGGAGTACGAGGCGAGCAGCCGGCCCGCGAGGTACACGCCGAGGGAGACCTGCCGGTCGCGGGCCAGCTTTTCCAGCACGATGTCGTTGAGGGCCGTCAGGTTGAGGGCCACCCCCCAGTCCAGGGCGACGGCGCACTCGGAGCGCACCAGCGGGGGCGGGAGCGCCGGGCCCCGGCCGTAGTGGAGGAGGGCCTCCATCCCCTCGGGGAGCGCCAGCGGACGGGACGCCCGCATCGTCAGCATCAGCCGGGTCTCGACCGTGACCCGGCCGCGGTGGACGGTGTCCAGCGCGCATTCCACGTCGTCGGCCGGGACCTCCGTCAGGAAGCCGAGGGTGCCCAGGTCGACACCGAGGACCAGTGCGTCGTTCTGCGCGGCCAGGCGCGCGCCGCGGAGGAAGGTGCCGTCGCCGCCGAGCGTGACGATCAGGTCGGGGCGGCCGGCGGCGTCGACCTCCTCCCGCGCGTCCCGCCGTTGCTCGTCCTGGTTCCACACATCGATGGCGACGCAGCCGACCTCCCGGCGCTCGCACCACCGTTGGACGACACCGGCGGCGGCCACGGCGGCGGGACGGCCCCCGTGGACGACGATGCCCACCCGTTGCACGCTCACGCGGCGCCTTCTCTCTCCGGTGTCCGGCTCTCTCCGGTGTCCCGGTCGGCTCTCTCCGGCTCCCTGCGGTTCTTCCCGGGCGCTGTGGTGCTCTCCGGAAGTCCGGAGCGCTGTGGGTGCCTTCTGGAAGTGCGGTGGTGCGTCCGTGGTGCGTCCGTCGCTACGGAGGCGGCGGGCCGAGCCGTCACCGGCGTGATGAAATTTGTGCGGATTTGCCCGCTTCTAGGGGCATCTTAGTGGCTGCCTCGCTCTTCATTGAGGTGGCCGGGCCCCGGAGCGGCCGAGGCGGCCGGGTGGGGGCCCGAGGTGTCCGGGATCACAGGGTGGTGGGGCGGCAGGGCGGAATGCCGTCGCCGCCGCGGACCGTTGACGCCAGCACGCATTCGATGCATGTACACATACCGCCTGGTACTTACGAGGAGCACCCCCGTGACCGTCACCGAGTCCGCCGCCTCCCGTGCGGCCGAGATCCTGTCCCGGCCCATCGCGCTCAACGGCCTGACCGTCCCGAACCGCATCGCGATGGCGCCGATGACCCGCATGTTCTCGCCGGGCGGCGTCCCCGGTGAGGACGTGCGGTCGTACTACGCCCGCCGTGCCGCCGCCGGCGTCGGCCTGATCGTCACCGAGGGGACCTACGTCGGCCACGATTCGGCCGGGCAGAGCGACCGGGTGCCGCGGTTCCACGGCGAGGAGCAGCTCGCGGGCTGGGCGAAGGTCGCCGACGCCGTGCACGAGGCGGGCGGCACCATCGTGCCGCAGCTGTGGCACATCGGCATGGTGCGCAAGCAGGGCGAGCCGCCCTTCGCCGACGCCCCCGCCGTCGGCCCCTCCGGCATCCGCGTCGACGGCACCGAGGGCGCCGGCCAGGCGATGACCCGGCGCGACCTGGACGACGTCATCGGCGCCTTCGCCGAGGCCGCCGCGGCCGCCGAGCGCATCGGCTTCGACGGCGTCGAACTGCACGGTGCCCACGGCTACCTCCTCGACCAGTTCCTGTGGGCGGGGACGAACCGCCGTACCGACGCCTACGGCGGCGACCCGGTGGCCCGTACCAAGTTCGCCGCCGAGATCGTGGCCGCGGTCCGCGAGACCGTCTCGCCCGACTTCCCGGTGATCTTCCGCTACTCGCAGTGGAAGCAGGAGGCCTACGACGCGAGGCTCGCCGAGACCCCGGAGGAGCTGGACGCGATCCTGGCCCCGCTGACCGCGGCCGGTGTCGACGCCTTCCACGCGTCCACCCGCCGCTACTGGCTCCCGGAGTTCGAGGGCTCGGACCTCAACCTGGCGGGCTGGAGCAAGAAGCTCACCGGCAAGCCCACCATCACCGTCGGCTCGGTCGGCCTCGACGGCGACTTCCTCCGTTCGTTCGCGGGCGAGGGCGCCGCGGTCCGGGGCATCGACAACCTCCTCGACCGGCTGGAGCGCGACGAGTTCGACATGGTCGCCGTCGGCCGCGCCCTGCTCCAGGACCCGCAGTGGGCGGCGAAGGTGCTGGGCGACCGCTTCGCGGAGCTGAAGCCGTACGACGCGGCGGCGCTCAAGACGCTCAACTAGGGCGTCCGGCGGCCGGGTTGCGGGGCGCGGGGCCGAGGGACCTGCCGGGTTGCCGGGGCCGGGGGCCGCTGGCTCGGGCCGGTCGTTCGGCGCCGGGCGCGAGGGCCGTGTCCGGTGCCGCCGCGGTCGCCGTTCTGGTCGTGTGCGCCGAGTTCACGCCCTGAGCGGCTGCCGTGCCCCCTTGACCTCGCGGCTGAGGGCCTTCAGCGCGGCGGCGTGGATCTCCGAGAAGCTGGGGAACGGCTGGATCGTGTCGCGCAGCACGGCGAGCGGGACGCGGGCCCGGATCGCCAGCGTGGCCTGTTGCATCCACTCCCCGGCCTCGGGGCCCAGGGCATAGGCGCCGGTCAGCACCTCGCCGTCGCTGAGCAGCGTCAGAAAGCCGTTCGATTCGGCGTAGGTGTGCGTGTAGGTGGCCGTCTTGGCGATCTCCGTGAGCAGCGCGGTCGCACCGAACCGCGCCTCGGCGGCGCCGACGGCGGCCGCCTGCGGATCGGTGTAGGTGACGCGCGGGACCGCCTCGTAGTGGGCCTCACGGGGCTCGCCGAGGATGTTCGACGCGACGACCTCGCCCTGGTACTCGCCGACGTGCGTCAGCGGCCAGATGCCGGTGACGTCGCCGACCGCCCACAGCCGCTCGCCCGCCCGCATCCGCGCGTCGACCGGCACGCCCCGGCCGTCCGCGGTGACGCCGACGGTCTCCAGCCCGATCCCCTCGACGCGCGGGCGGCGGCCGGTCGCGACGAGCAGCCGGTCGCCGCGCAGCGCCCGTCCGTCCGCCAACTCCAGGACGAAGTCCTCGCCGTCGCGGCGCGCCCCGGTCGCAGGTGTGCCGAGGACGAACTCGATGCCGTCGCGGCGCAGTGCGGTCGCGAGCGCCTCGCCCAGCGGTGCGGGCTCGCGTGCGAGCAGGTGTGCGGCCGCCTCCACGAGGACGACCTCGCCGCCGAAGCGACGTACCACCTGGGCCAGTTCGAGCCCCGCCGGCCCACCACCGAGCACGATCAGCCGCTCGGGCACCGCCTTCATGCCGGTCGCCTCGCGGGTGCTCCAGACGCCTTCGAGGTCCCGCAGGCCGGGAACCGGCGGGACGACGGGGTCGGCGCCGTTCGCCAGCACGATGTGCTCGGCGGTGTACCGGACCCCGTCGACCTCCACCACCCCGGTGGCCGCCAGGCGGCCGCGACCGCGCAGCAGAGCGATGCCCTTCTCCGTCAGCCACCGCTCGGCCCCGGCGTCGGAGTAGTCGGAGACCATGTAGTCACGCCAGGCCAGGGCCGCCTGGACGTAGACCTCTGCGGTGCCCGCCGCGGTACGCGCGCCCTGCACCGCCTCGCCCGGCCGCAGCAGCGTCTTCGACGGAATGCATGCCCAGTAGGTGCACTCGCCGCCGGCCAGGTCGCGCTCCACGACCGCGACGCGCAGGCCGCCCTCGGCGAGCGCACCGGCGGTGTGCTCGCCCGGAGCGCCGCCGCCGAGGACGATCACGTCGTAGTCGTGGACCGTGCTGCTGCCGTTGCCGCCACTGCTGCCGCTGCCGCTCATCGCGCCCTCCGTTCGCGCTCGCGTGCTCATTCCACGGTCGCTCGTTTCGTGCGGCGTCGCACCAGGGCCGGGCGCCGCACCGGCCGACAGGTGATCAGCGACGGGAAGCGTGACAATGGGGCACAGAAGCCGGCATCCCGAGGTCCGGAGGCGCGGATGACAGGCAGCGCACGGGCTCCCGAGCGGGGCCCGACCCCGAGCGGCGGCGCATCGCCGTGACCGCCGCGTCCGGCGCTCCCGGCAGCGCCGGCCGGGCCGGCCTCGCCGGTCAGACGGTCGTCGTGATCGGCGCCGGCGCGGGTATCGGACGCGAACCCGCCCGTCAGGTACGGGCGGACGGCGGCAGGCTGGTGCTGGTCGGCCGCAACCCCGAACGCCTGCAACAGGCCGCGCAGGAACTCCGGCCGCGCAGCACGGCCGCGTTCGATGCGACCGACTCCGACCGGCTCCGGCGGTTCTTCGAGGAGCTGCCCGGGCCGGTCGACCATGTGATGGTGACGGCCGGCAGCCCTTCCTACCGGCCGTTGCCGGAGATGGATCTGGACGCCGCCCGCGGCGAGTTCGGACAGCGGCTCGCCCTGACGCTCGGTGTGGCCCTCCACAGCCGCGACAAGGTCCGGGCCGGAGGCACGCTGGTGTTCATGGGCGGCACGGGCGGCCGCCGTCCCGGTGCCGGCCTGAGCGTCGTGTCCGCCCTCACGGCCGCGCTGCCCGCCCTCACCGCCAACCTGGCGCTCGAACTGGCGCCGGTCCGGGTGAACCTCATCGCGGCCGGATTCGTGGACACCCCGCTGTCGGCCGCGCTCCTGGGCGATCAACTCGAGGCACGGCGCGAGGAGTTGCGTGCCACGCTGCCCATCCGGCGGGTCGTCGTCCCGGCGGATGTCGCCGCGCTGGCGGTCCACCTCATGTGCAACGAGGCGCTCACCGGCGGCACGTACGACATCGACGGCGGGCAGCAGCTCCTCTCCCACTGAATTCCCGGGGTGTGTCAGGGAAGCCCCGCGGCCGCGCCTCCCGTGCCGTCGGCGCCCCTCTTCGCGGTGCCACGGCCTTGGGCCGATGGCCTGGCGTTCCGGCGAGCGGCGAGGTGACGGGGGCCGCGCCGGGTAGGGAATTTCCGCGGAGCATTCCGCATCGGGACATCCGACTGCCCGACGGCCGCGGCCTCACGGAAAGTGTGGAGATGATCAGCAGGCGAACTTTCGGGAAGGCCGTCGGCAGGGGAGCGGCCGCGGCTTCGGCAGCCGCCTTTTCCTCGGCCTGCTCAGCGGCGGTGTCCGGCGACCCTCGTCACCAGATCCCGCCGGCGGCCGACCGCGCGAAGGCACAGCCGGCCAGGACGCCGGACTTCGGTGCGTTGAAGCAGATCAGGGCCGGAGTGCTGAATGTGGGATACGCCGAAGTGGGCCCGGCCCACGGTCCGGTGGTCATTCTGCTGCACGGCTGGCCCTACGACATTCACAGCTACGCCGCCGTCGCGCCCCTGCTGGCGGCACAGGGCTACCGGGTCATCGTCCCGTATCTGCGTGGTCATGGCACGACGCGCTTTCTGTCGAGCAGGACGTTCCGGAACGCACAGCAGTCGGTGTTCGCCCTCGACATCGTCGCTCTGATGGACGCCTTGCGGATCGACAGGGCGATCCTCGCGGGCTACGACTGGGGATCGCGGACGGCGGACATCATGGCGGCGCTCTGGCCGGAACGCGTCAAGGGCCTGGTCTCCGTGGCCGGCTACCTGATCACGAACCTGGAGGCCAACAAGAAGCCATTGCCGCCGGAACTCGAATGGGCGTGGTGGTACCAGTTCTACTTCGCCACCGAAAGAGGCCGCCTCGGCCTCGAACGGAACCGACGTGATCTGGCCAGGCTGGTCTGGAAATTCAACTCCCCGACCTGGGCTTTCGATGACGCCACCTTCGACCGCACCGCGGCGGCGTTCAACAATCCGGATTACGTCGGCATCGTGATCCACAATTACCGCTGGCGGCTTGGCCTGGAGAAGGGGGACCCCCGCTACGACGGCCTGGAAAGCCGGCTTGCCCGACGTCCCGTCATCACCGTGCCCACGATCACCCTTGACGGAGCGTCCGACCCCTTCACGCCTCCGGGCGGCGGCTCGTCCTATCGCGACAAGTTCACGGGCCGCTATGCGCACCGGACCCTGACGGGAATCGGTCACAACGTGCCCCAGGAGGCGCCCGAGGCCTTTGCGCGGGCTGTCGTGGACGTCGATCGTCCGAGGCGGTAACTGGACCCGCGCGAACGCGACACGCTCGCCGAGCGTCGTGGCGCCTGGCGCCCGCGTCACGCTGAGTGGCATACGTTCTTGGCAGTTGCCACTACGGCCACAGAGAGCAGTACCGGAGGGTGAGGTGTGGTGGACGGCGTCTCCGTTCTGCTCATCGCGGTGATCGTCACGGCACTGGCCTTCGACTTCACCAACGGGTTCCACGACACGGCCAACTCGATGGCGACCTCCATCGCCACCGGGGCGCTGGCGCCGCGGATCGCCGTCGTGGTCGCCGGGGTGCTCAATCTCGCGGGTGCGTTCCTGTCCACGACCGTCGCCAGGACGATCTCCGGTGGCATCGTCGACGACCACGCGGTCAGCCTCACGATGATTTTCGCCGGGCTCATCGGCGCGATTCTCTGGAACATGGTCACCTGGCTCGCGGGACTGCCGTCCAGTTCCTCGCACGCCCTGTTCGGCGGCCTGATCGGCGCGGTGTGGGTGGGCGCAGGCGGTGACGCGGTGCGGCTCGGGCAGGTCGTGGAGAAGATCGTGATCCCGGCCCTGGTGGCACCGGTGCTGGCCGGCCTGACCGCGCTGCTGGCGACCTACCTCGCCTATGTCCTCACCCGGCGGACGCCGAGCGGTCCGGTCAGCCGTGGGTTCCGCATCGGGCAGATCGGTTCCGCCTCCCTCGTCGCGCTGGCCCACGGCACCAACGACGCCCAGAAGACCATGGGGGTCATCACCCTCACCCTCATCTCCGCCGGCGCGCTGGGCCAGGGCTCCGGCCCGCCGTGGTGGGTGACCCTCAGCGCGGGACTGGCGATCTCGCTCGGGACCTACGCCGGCGGGTGGCGGATCATCAGGACCATGGGCAGGGGGCTCACCGACATCGAGCCGCCGCAGGGGTTCACCGCGGAAACCACCGCCGCCACCGTCATCCTGGTCTCCTCCCACATGGGCTTTCCGCTGTCGACCACGCAGGTCTGCGCGGGCGGCATCCTCGGCTCCGGCCTCGGCAGGAAGCTGGCCCAGGTCCGTTGGGGAGTGGCGGGGCGGATCGCGGTGTCCTGGATCCTCACCCTCCCCGCGGCCGCGGCTGCCGGGGGCGTCGCGGCCTGGCTGGCCGGGCGCGGCGACATCGGCCTGGTGCTGGTGGCGGCAGCGGCCCTGGCCGCGGTCGGCGGGATGTACGCACTCTCCCGGCGCAGACCCGTCCACGCGGGCAACGTCAATGCGCCGGCCGGTGAGGAAGACGAACAGGCCGACCGCACCGCGGTGTGAGCGGGGAGCCCCCGGTCGGCGGACGGACCCACACACGACAGCAGTTCCCTCGGCGGGGGAGATGAGGAGGCCGGAGCCATGCAGATCGAATGGGATGCGCTTGCCGCGGTCTGTGCCGTCAGCCTGACCGTCGGGGTCCTGCTCGTGGGGGTCTTCTCCCTCGGGCTCGTCGCCCTGACCTGGTCCCGGGAGGCGCGGTCGGCCGGAACCGGACGCGGGGCCAGGACGGCTGTGCCGGCGAAGGCCGCGGCGGCGCTCTGCTTCATGGTCTGCGCGGGCCTGGCCTGCTACGGAATCGTGCTGATCGTCTCCCAGTCGCGTTAGCGGAAGCGGACGGGGTGGTGAGGTCGGGCCGGCCGGGCCGCGCCGGTGGCCGACCTCCCGCATCGACTCCGGTGGACCCTGCGCCCGGTCCCTGACCGGCTCCACCGCCCGAACGCCCCGCCCCCGGCCCCCTCCGCAGCCCCGGAAGCCGGTCAGATATGACCCTCCCGCAGCGCATAGGCAACGGCATGGGCCCGGTTGCGCAGGTGGAGGCGGGTGGTCATCCCGTGCAGCACATTCTTGACGGTGCGTTCGGAGTACGAGAGCTTGCTCGCGATCTCCGCCGTGTCCAGTCCTTCGGCGATCAGCCGGATGACATCGATCTCGCGCGGGGCCAGCCCGGCCAGCGTGCCGGGCCGGTCGTCGGCGCTGCGCTGCATCTGTCCGACCTGCTGGAGCAGCCGGGCGAGCAGGTCCGAGGGCAGGTCCCCCTCGCCCCGGGAGGCCGCCAGCACGGCCTGGTACAGCCGGCGCGGAGTGGCCTGATGGCGCCACAGGATCGCGCCGACACCGCACTCGATGACGGCGAGCAGCTCGGCCTCCCGGATCTGGTCCGCCACCAGCACGACCCGTGCCCCGTCGATCCGGACGAGACGGCGCAGCTGCGGGATCGTGGAGTCGTCCATCGTCGTGGTGACGACGACGGCCACCGAGGGCGGACGTTCCCCGCCGCCCTCCACCAGCCGCACCCCCCGGTGCTGGTTGAGCTGACTGGTCACGCCCGCCAGGGAGATCGGGTCCGGTGCGCGGACCACGACGGGTATCTCCAGCTCGGTCTGACTCATGGTTGCTTGCATCTGTGTTCCCTCGTTCTCTGGAGCCCTCGACTCCGGCCGTGCCCCGCCCGCGCCTCCGGCGCGCCACTACGGCCGCGAGCGCAGGAGCCCGCCCGCCGGTCCGTCGCGCCCCACAGGTCGCGCCCGGACCGGGCGGTGAGCGTCTCCCGCACCCGTATGTATCGGGATGTTGCGCATGGTTCAGAAATCGTGCGGGCCGCGCACGCAGCCCGGCTCAGCCCGGTCCGGCCCGGCTCGGTCCGGCTCAGCCCGGTCCGGCTCAGCCCGGTCCGGCTCAGCCCGGTCCGGCGCAGCTCGGCCCGGCTCGGCCCGGTGCCGTCTTCGGATGCTCCGGTCGCCGGAGTGTCCGCCCTGGGACCGGATGTCCGCCCTGGGACGCGGGGCGGTGGGCACCGCCCCGCGCTTCGCTGTCCGTTGCCGCGGACGGCCCCGCGGCAACGGGTCAGCGCTGTGGCCGCCCGACGCGCTGTCGCCGGTCGCAGCGACAGCGGACGGCCGGTTGTCCCGGGCGGTGCCGTCGGTCCGGCGGGACGTCGGCGAACGTCCCGCGAGGAGCGGGGCGGTGCCGGCGGCCGGGGCGGGTGCGGGTGCGGTGCATGGTGGTACGACTCCCCATCGGGCATCGGGCATCGGGCATCGGGCATCGGGCATCGGTGTCGGTCGGGCGGAAGGCGAGCGGGCAGTCGCTGCGGTTGATTCGGGCAGCGACGGCGAGCACATCGCCTCTGCCGAAAGCGGGTGCGCCGTGCGGCTCCCGTTCGGCAATGCCGTGCACCCAGCCTGCGGGGCGGGCCGTGCGCGCGGCAACGAATCCGGGCAAAACGAGAACGCCGGAACGCCAAAACATGCTTTGACCTGCGTGAATGCCCTTCGTCTGGAACGCCCTCCTGGAACGCCCGCCGGCACGGAGGCCCTCTTGGGCGACCAGACCGGGGGCGTCCGCGCGGAACCTGGACGGTGCCCGGGGAGGCAGTGCTACGGCGCGATGGAGCCGGCGCTGTTGCCTCGTCGTCCGGCGAGGCGGGCAGCGCCCCGCCGCGCCGCCGGACGGCGTGGCGGGGCGTCACGATGTCGGTGCGTCAGGCTCCGCCGGCGCGGTGCCCACGCTCTCCGGCCTCGTTCGCCGGAACGGGCGCCGCCGGTTCCCCTACGGCCGGCCGGAAGGCAGGTCGGCCGGGGCGGGGTTGCCGCAGCGCAGTCGCCAGGTGTGGTCGAGGTGCAGCGTGGCCCGGCGGTCGGCGTCGTCAGGCTGCCGGCCGGGATGGCCGTGGGTGGCGAAGGCGACCCGGGCGGCGTGGGCCGCGAGGTCGGCGAGGTGGTCCGGGTGGCCGGGGCCGAGGAGGGCGTGTGCGCCGTGCAGCGCGGGGAGTTCCGTGCGGGATGCCGTTCTCCACCCTTGCGCGCACCCTCGGCATCACCGAGTCCCGTGCCCGCCGCACCGCCGTCGGCCTGCTCGATTCCGGCCTGTTGCGTCCGCATTCCGGCCTGTTGCGTCCGCGTGTCGAGGTCGATCCACGGGACCTCGGCTACGCGGTCGAGGCGGTGCTGCGCATCGGCTGCCGCCCGGGTGCCGTCAAACGCCTCGCCGCGTCCCCCGCCGACCACCCCGCGACGCGGTTCCTCGCCCTCACGGCGGCCTCTTCGGCCTTCACCCACGGAGGCGTCTTCCGCGACGAGGAGCACCTCGCCGACTTCCTCACCGGCGGTTTCGAGGGCAGCGAGGAGGTCACCTCCCTGGAATGCTCCCTCCAGCTGGAGGTTGTTCAAGAGGTACTGGACGGCCCTCGTCTGACGGATGGTGCGGTACGGGCGCGCGATCGCGCCGGGCGCCTGATGCACTCCGGCGACCCGGTGCACTTCGGCCACCGCCCACACCCGTCGGCGAGAGCGGGCAAAGCCCTCTGGAAGGGCGCAAACCGGCCAGTATGCAACCGGCCTGCCGCGTCCACACACGGCCCCGGCACCCTGCCCCGCCTGCTCCGCCCCGGAGCGACCGGCGTCCCGGACGTGACGCAACAGCACGACGGAGATGGGCCGTTGGGCGTTTCGCGAGTGTTCCGAACAGCGGCTGAGCGGATCGGTGCGACCATTGATCCTGACGTACCGGGCGACGCGGACCGCCGGTGACCCACCAGGTCACCGGCGGACCGGCCAACTGGGGGGCCGGGGTGCGGCGGGGGAATCGGCATGGTCAGGGCCGTGGGAGCGGTCGTGTTGGGCGGATGGCACGTGTGCGGGGCGCGCGGGCGGGGAGGGGAGTGGACAGTGGGGGCGGCTGAGGAAGCGGCGGGGGTCGCGGCACTGCTGAAGGAGTGGAAGGAACGCTCCGGGTACAGCTACGGGGTGCTCGCGAAGCGTCTGCACATGAGCACGTCGACGCTGCACCGCTACTGCAACGGCGACGCGGTGCCGACGGAGTACGCACCGCTGGAGCGGCTGGCACGGCTGTGCCGGGCGACGCCGGACGAACTGGTGGAGCTGCACCGGCGCTGGATCCTGGCGGACGAGGCCCGCCGGCGCGAGCGGGACCGCAGACAAGGGGGCGGGGACGCGGGGGCGGCCGTCGGGGTCAACGGGGAACGGGCTGCCAGGTCCGGCCCCGTGACAGCACCCGGGAACGCGTCCGTACCCCGGGCTTCCGCACCCCGGACCGAGCCCGCACCCGGGCCGGACGCCGGGGGCGCGGCGGTGGTGAGGGGGACGGGGGCCGGGCACGGGACCAAGACCGAGCACACGGCGGGATCCGGGGCCGGGGCCCGGCCCGAGGCCGCGGCAGGGACCAGCGCCCAGCCCGTGGTCGCGAGCCACTCCCGGCCCGACGCCGGATCCGGGGCCGACTCCCGCCCTGAAACGGATGCCGAGACCGAGGCGGGCCCCGGTGCCGCGCCGCCGACGGCCTCCGCCGATGCGGCCACCACCTCCGTTTCCACGACTGCCGCCGTCTCCGGCACCACCCCCGCCTCCGAGCCCGACGCCGGTGAGGTCGCCGAGGTGACCCCCGAGGGGCGGCCCGTGCGCCGTCGGCCGCCGACGGGCAACCGGCGGCGTATGGCGTCGGCCGCCGGGATCGCCGTGGCCGCCGTGGCCGCGTCCGCCGCGCTGGTGGCCGGACTGGTCGCCGATGGCGGCGGCGACCGCAAAGCGGCAAGCGGGGCGGCGGTCACCCGTACGAAGGGCGGCAGCACGCCGACGACTCCCTCGGGCGGACGGTCGGGGTCCGCGTCCGCGAAGCCGCACGGTGCGGGCAGCATGAGTCCCACCCCGACCTGGTCCCATACGCCCGGTGGCAGGACGTCCGGCAGATCCGGCGACCGGGCGACGAGCCCGGACGCGGCCGACCGCGACGGGCTTCCGGTGAGCGTCGATGTCCGCCCGTACACCTGGGAGGACCCGTGCAGCCAGCGCTACTTGGTCGACCGGGCCCCGGGCGAGATGCCCCCGCCGCCCCCCGAACAGGACGCCCGCGGCTGGATCGCGGCACTGGGCGCCGTCTCGGCGGACAGCCAGCGGGTCCAGATGTCGGTACAGGGCGTGGGTGGCAAGACGGTGGTCCTGCACGCCCTGCGGGTGCGGGTGGTGGGCAGCGCGGCCCCGCCCGCCTGGACCGCCTACAGCATGGGCGTGGGCTGTGGCGGTGGCATCAAGCCCAAGTCGCTGTCGGTCGCCCTGGACGCGGCGCAGCCGCGGATCACACCGCAGAACGGTCAGCCGGACTTCCCGTACAAGACGAGCGAGAGCGACCCCGAGGTCTTCCAGGTCATCGCGCGGGCCGGCTCCCGCGACGTGCGCTGGTACATGGAGCTGGAGTGGTCCAGCGGGAACCGGCACGGCACGCTCCGGATCGACGACAACGGGGAGCCGTTCCACACCAGCGGGATGGCCGGCCGGCCCCAGTACGACTACCCGTTGGGCGGCAGCAAGTGGATTCCCGCCCCGAAGGAGAACGGCTGAGCCCGGGGCCGGCGTCCGTGCCGGCCCCGGGCCCCGGACGGGGTCAGTGACGACCGTTCACCAGCTCAGTGCCTGCCCGACGGTGGACTGCCAGTAGGTGACCCACGCCGAACTGTCGGTGGTGATACCGCCCTTGGGCAGCGTGAGCCGCACGGCCGGTCCGGTCGACCCGTTCCCCGCCTGGTTGGCGAACAGTACGCCCAGCTTGTGAGCGGTGTGGCTGCCGCTGCCCGAGCCGTCCGCGGCCTGGTACATGATCCCCGCGTACGCCGACTCGCCCGGCCCGAGCGTGACCACGGCCTGCGGCTTGGACGCCTCCAGGAACGTGGTGGCGGCCTGGCCGTCGTCCCAGCGGAGGTACGGGGCGTAGTAGGCGTCGCAGGGCGCGGAGCCGGTGTTGGTGACGGTGAGGAGCATGTGGTTGAGGGGGCGATCGACCTTCGTCACGGTGGCCTTGACCTGCGCACCGGTGCAGGCGCCGGTGGCCTTCTTGCTGCCGGAACCCTTGCCGGCACCCACGCCGGGGGCCTTCTTCCCTCCGGTCCCGCTGCCGGACGCGCCGGAGGCGACCTGCGCCGCGTCACCGCCCTTGGCCTGGCCGTTCGCGTCGGACGAGGACGGGGCGCTCTGGCTGCCGGCCCCGGGCCGGGAGGACGCGGCCGGGACCCCGCTGCCGGTGTTCTTGGTGTCGCTCTCACAGGCGGTCAGTGAGAGGGCGGCCGCCAGGACTGCGGCCGAGGCGACGAGTCGGGTGGTGTGACGGGCGATGCGCATGGTGAGTGGGTGCTTTCTGCTGAGGTGGGTCCGGACGGCACTACGTGACGTCAGAGAAGGGTGACGACCAGGAGGAAGACGGTCGCTGCCGATGCGGCGAACACCGCCAGGGCCACCGCGTCCGTGACGTCGACTCGGCGGAACAGGTGGTGCCGGAAGCGGGTCCGCATGGTGTCTCCCCTCCGCATGAGGTCGTCGATGCTTGCGGTGCCGAGCTTGCGGCGCGGTCCGTCCCAGCCGCCACGACCGCCGTGAAGCCCGGGACGCTGGAACGTTCACATCGCCCCTGACCTGCTGGAACGGCCCCTCACTGGAACGCCGCACGGGGACGCGAGAGGCGTCGGCGGACGGCGTGGAGCGTGTGGGAGGCCGGCCGGCGGGCGACCGGCGGGAGCGACCGGCGGGGCGTCCGGACCGACAGCCCACCGGATGCCCGGCGGACCGCCGGCTTCTCCCGCCGCCCGCCCACCCACCGGTCTCCCCGGCCGTACGAAGCGGACCAGCCCGCTCATCCACCTGATGTGGCGGCTTTCATGCTCCAATGTCGGCATTGCGCGGAATGGGCGTCTCGGTGCGGAACATGCCACCCGCGTTCCCTCCGCCGCCGGACCCCGCCCCGGTGCCGGCCCCCGGTCGGCCCGCCCCTCCGGTGCTCGTCCCTCACCCAGCGAAAGGACCTGCAGGATGTCGAATCACTTCACCGGTCTCAGCCTCGGCGCACCGCTCGGAGACCAACGGCTCGACCTCTGCGACCTCTACGCGTTCCAGTCCCCCCACGACCCGGGGAGGACGGTGCTCATCCTCAACGCGAACCCGAACGCCGACGCCCTGCACCCCGACGCCGTCTACCGTCTCAACATCGACAACGACGGGGACTGCCTCACCGACCTGGCGATCAGTTACGTCTTCTCGCCGCCGCAGGACGGCCGCCAGACCTTCAGTGTCTTCATGGCCAGAGGCGAGGAGGCCCGCTCGCCCGAGGCCGTCGGAGAACAGGTCGTCACCGACGCCGAGGTCTCGTTCGGCACCGTGGCGACCCCCGTCACCTCCGGCCCCTACACGTTCTTCGCCGGCAGCCGCAGCGACGCCTTCTTCTTCGACTTCGACGGGATCAAGAACCTCTTCGACACCAACGGCGGCAGGAACTTCACCGCGCCGCATCTCGGCGGCGCCTCGCCGTGGACCGGTGTGGACTCGAATACGGAGGCCAACGTGTTCTCGACGGTGGTGGAACTGCCGACGAGCGAGCTCCGTGCCGACCCCGAGATCCGTATGTGGGGCCGCTGCAGCGTGCGGAAGGACGGCCGGCTCGTCCACGCCGACCGGGCGGGCCACCCCTCGGTCAGCAGCTTCTTCAACACCGACGAGACGAAGGAGGAGTACAACGCCAGTGAGCCGGTGAACGATCGTGACCGGTGGACCGACCAGTTCGTCCACCTCATGGGGCACACCGGCAACTACACACGGGAGGACGCGATCGCGGCGATCGACGCCGACCGCATCCTGCCCGACATGCTGGTCTTTGACCCCTCGAAGCCCGCGCGGTACCCCAACGGCCGGGTCTTCACCGACGACGTCATCAACCACCGGCTCGCGTTCCTCTCGGCGGGCGACATCCCGCCCACCGGCCTCGCGCCGCACACCGACCTCCTGCACGAGTTCCCCTACCTCGGCAACCCGCATCCCCAGGGGAACTGACCGCCGCGCCTCCTCGGCGGCGCCGTCCCGCGCGGCAGTGCCGGGCCCGCGCGGGGCGCCGCCGACCCGCCCGGGCGCGCCGAGGCAGGCATCCGCGGGCAGCAGCAGCCGGAATCGTTCAAATTTTGACATTCCTCTCGCGGATCATCCGGTCCTTCTACGGTTCGCCTATGGAAGAACCCGGTCGCCTCACCCTGGCGGTTCGCACTGCCGGCCCCGCGGGCCGTCCCCCGTCCGATCCCGCCGTATGGCTGTCCGCCGTCCACGGCGCGACCTCAAAAGCGGCGCGCTCGCGCACCGCCCGGGAGCTGCTCGCCGGTGCCCTCGACGCGGCCGCTCCTCTGCTCGGCGACCTGGGCGGTGCCCTCCTGCTGCTGGACGCGTCCGGCCGCTACCTGTTCCTGGTCGCCTCCCAGGGGCTGCCCGCCGACGTGGCCCTTCCCATGGAGGCCATCGGCATCGACGAGGACCTCTCGGTCACCGACGCGGTGCGCAAGGCGCGTCCGGTCTGGCTGAACTCCTTCGCCCAGCGCCAGGCGCGCTACCCGGGCCTCATCGAGCGGCTGCCGGTCGACCTGGTGACGGGCGCCCTGCCGCTGATCGACAACGACACCGTCATCGGCGTACTGACCGTGCTGCGGCAGCACGAGACCGGATTCTCCCCCGTCGAGCGGGCCTTCCTGCAATGCCTCGCCGACCACGCCGGGCCCGCCCTCGCCGCGCTGACCGGACGCCAACTGGACCACGGCGGGCCGGAGGACGAGGACGTGGCCGCGGACGCCAGCGGCACCATGGAGCTGGGGACGTTCGTCTGGCACCTGGACACCGGCGTCGTCGAGGGCGATGACGCCCTGGCCCGCCTCCACGGCCTGGCACCACGCTCCGATCCGCCCCTGACCCTGGAGGAGTTCCTCTCCCAGGTGCCTGCCACGGACCTGCCCGCGTTACGGCAGAGTCTCGGACACATCGCCCAGCGTTGCGCGGACTACCAGGTCCGCTACCGCGCGTACGACGCCACCGGCCGGCTGCGCACCCTCGAAGCCCGCGGCCGGGCCCATCCGGCCGCGGACGGCCACCCGATGAAGATGGACGGCCTGGTCGCCGACATCACCGTGGCCTGCGACCGCCAGCAGCTGAACCAGCGCCTGCTGTCGTCCCAGGCGGAACAGTCGGGCCGGCTGCGGGACCTGGCGGCGCATCTGGTGAGCGCGGCCAGCCTCGACGACGTGGCCAACGCCACCGGCACCGCCCTGCAGGCGTTCGGCGCCGACGGGCTGCTCGTCGTGGACACCGAACGCGACCGCCTGCGGGTCATCGCCAGCTGGGGGTACGGCCCGGCGGAGGAGAGCGCCACGGAGGGATTCCCGCTGCACGCCTCGACCCCCTTCCGGGACGCGCTGCTCGGGGGCACCCCCACCTTCGCCGGCTCCCTGCGGGAAGGCCTGGCCGGCTACCCCTCCCTGGTCGACTTCGCCCACGCCACCAAGCGCCAGTCCTGGGCCGTCCTGCCCCTGCCCACCGCGCAGGACGGCCGCGCCGCCTGCCTGATCGGCTTCTCCGCCCCGCACGAATTCGCCCCCGCCGAGCGGTCGTTGCTCACCGTCGTGGCGGCCCTGCTGGCCCAGGCGATGGACCGGGCGCGCATCCACGACCGGGAACACCGGCGTGCCGTCGAGCTCCAGCAGGGCATGCTCCCGCAGGCCCTTCCGGAGTCGCGCAACACCACGGTGCACACCCACTACCGGCCCGCGGCGGAGGGCGCCGCCGTCGGCGGGGACTGGTACGACGCCTGGTACACGCCCTCGGGCGACCTCGCCCTCGTCGTGGGGGACGTACAGGGCCACAGCACCGCGGCCGCCGCCGTGATGGGACGGCTGCGCACGGCGGTGCGCGCCTACAGCGCCGAGGGACACTCGCCGGCCGACGTCCTCCACCGCACCAACGCGCTGCTCACCCAGTCCTCCACCGACCCGGACTACGACCTCTTCGCCACCTGTGTCATAGCCCACCTCGACACCGACACCGGCCGGCTGTCCCTGTGCCGCGCCGGGCACCCGCAACCCCTCCACGCCGGTCCCGGACAGCGGCCCGCCGTCCTTCCCGTCGACGGCGGACTGCCCCTGGGCATCGAACCGGACGCGGTCTTCCCCACCACGTCGGTGACCCTCGCGCCGGGCTCGCACCTGCTGCTGTACACCGACGGTCTCGTCGAACGTCCGGGGCTCGACCTGGACACCGGAACCCGGCAGCTCCTCACGGTCTTCGGCGCCGGCCTGCGCTCGGTACCCGAGAGCGCCCTGCTGGCCCACATCGAGCAGGTCTGCCTGCCGTCCCCCGTCCCGGGCGACGCCGATGACATCGCCGCCCTCTACCTGCGCTGGCAGGGGCCCGGTTCGTGAACGAGCGTCCTCACGGCCGCCGTTCGGTGTACCCGCAGATCCATGCCAGCGCGGTGTGCACCCCACGGAGGTAGTCGTGCGCGGCCGTGCCCTTGCGGGTGCTCTCCCACTGCACGGCGGCCGCGTCCACCTCGGCGGTCAGGGCCGGCACCGTGGGGCAGCCTTCCGTGCGGAAGCCCGTGATGGGGGCGGCGGCCCCGTCCCCGAGCGCCCAGCGGTAGGCGGCCAGCGCGCCCAGGGCGGTACGGCCGGTCGGCGAGAGATCGTGCGTGACCTGGGCCAGCGCCGCACTGGCCCGGAGCACCTCGGTACGCGGGCGGGTGCCCAGAAGCGACGGGTCGAATTCGGACCCCATAGGGTTCTGTGACTCCATGGCTAGGTGGCAGCTCCTGATGTTGCCTGCACCGGGAAGCTCGCCCGAACGTGCGATGCCCAAGACCCTGTGGGTCGGGTGCTGTTGTCAACGTCCCTCCAGAGTAGCCGTGTTGGAGGCATGCTGCGCTCGCCCCGTGCGGCGGGCGAGCACCCGATGTGCGGGGCCGCCCGCGAGACGGTTCCCAGGCCCCTGGCGCCGGGACGTCCCATCCGCCCCTCGAAACGGACCCGGACAGTCCCGGACGACTTCCGGCCATTGGCCGGCGGAGCCGTCCCGGAGGGCCATGGGGGAGGGGTAGGAAAGGGGCCGGTCCGCGGAACTCCCCCCAACGGGCGGTCGTCCGGTTTCCGGTCCTGCTCTTTCCTGACCTCCCGTTCAACGGGGCCAGGAGGATCCGCGCGAGCCACGACAGCACCGTGACGTCGGGTAATGCTCCGACAAGTTGGGGACGTCCCTGGCGCTCCGGCCGGACGGCTCCCCTCCGGTGCTGCCGGTTCCTCCGTGGCATCCGCCGGCCCCTTCCCCTGCCGACGCGGGCCGCTGCCCGCGTCGTCGGAAACGGAGACCCATGATGCGAAGACATCTCCGCGCCGCGGTGACGGTGGCCGCGACCGCCTTCCTCGTCCCGCTGCTGACCGCGAGCCCGGCGCCCGCCTCGCCGGCCCGGCACGCCGACGGCGCCCGTCCGCCCGCGGCCTGCCGCCCGGCCCTCCAGGTCCTGGCCTCCCTGCCCGGATCAGGAGCCGGCCAGGTCAACGGACTCGGGCCGAACGCCCTGGCGGTAGGGGCCTCGCGCGGTCTGCCCGTGTACTGGACCGGCACCCGGGTCCACCGCGTCCCGCTGCCCGCCGGATTCACCGGCGGCGAGGTCGGTGCGGTCAACGCGAAGGGGCTGATGGTCGGGACCCTGCAGGGCACCGGCCGGACCGCCGCCTTCAGCTTCCGCGCCGGAGCCCGTACGGTGACCCTCCTGCCCGAGGGGGCCCACGCGGCGGACGTCAACGACCGGGGGCTGATCGTCGGCGACGGGACCAAGAGCGGCGCCTTCACCGGTCTCGTATGGGACGGTACCCGGATCATCCGCCGGCTCGCCCCGCCCGCCGGGTACGCGCTCACCTCGGTGACCGCCATCAACAACGCCGGGCAGATCGCCGGTTCCGGCGAGGCCGTCAAGGACGACGAATCCTGGTCGGCCGGCCTCACCTGGCCCGCCAGGACGGGAGCCGCGGCCGTACCGCTCCAGCGCTTCTGGCCCGCGGGAGTCCCCTACGACTACTGGTACCCCCGGGACATCGACAGCGCCGGCCGGATCGTGGGCACCCACGACTACACCCGGCTGGACACCCTGACCCCCACCCAGTGGCTCCCGCCCTACACCCTCGAGACCGAGCCGGGACTGCTCGGGGAACGTACCAGCGGCACCTTCGAGGCCATCAGCCCCACCACCAACATCAGTGTGGGCACTGCTCTCGACAGCCACATGGTCGGGCCCTTCCCGCCCGAAACGGCACCCCCGCTCCAGGCCCAGATCTGGCCGGGCTCCGGTCCGCTGCTGGCACTGCCCAGGCTCTCCCCGGAGGGCGACGCCCAGGCCCACGCCATCAGCGACGACCAGCGCGTCGGCGGCTCCGCGGCCGACGCCACATCGACCCCCCGCGCCGTCATCTGGACCTGCGCCCTCCGGCAGGCGTACAAGCCTTGACGCCCGGCTCCGGCTTCTGACGTTCCGGCGCCCTGTGTGACGTCCGGGAGCGCCCCGGGCGGAAGTTCACCGCCCGGGGCGCTCCCGCCTTGGTGGACTCCCGAACTCCGAGATGAACAGACTCAGTTGGGCGCACGGCGGATATGACTCAACAGGCGGTCCGGCCAGGGGATCGTTGAGGTCCTGGTGGGGGATTGCCGGGTGGCCGCTCCGGTGGTGTTCACGGATGAGGAGCTGGAAGGGCTGCGGCAGTCCTGGCCATGACCGGGCGTCGACCGTTGGCACGGCAGAGTTCCCGGTCATATGGCCAGGTCGAGCCATTCCCCGACGGCCAGCACGTGTGCGCGTCGTCCGGCGGGCGTGCGGAACCCCTTCTCCGGGTCGGAGACCTCGACGTAGCCCTCGATCGTGTCCGGCTGCTCCGTCCCGTAAGTACTCCTCGCCGCCGGCGGGGTGGTGACACGCTGCGCCGTTTGGTGGCACGCTCGAATGCCGACTTGCCGCGCGTGATCGACCGGATGGTGGGATTCGCCGGCATCGTGCGGGCCTCGAGGGCGATCACGTTGGAGAATCCGGTGTCGCTCCGGATCACTCCACTGGTGCGCCAGGCGTCGCGGAAGGCGCCGTACGGACCGCTGACCGCCGGAGGACCGGCCTTGAGGGAGGGACCGAGAAGTGACCTTCTGGGAGTACCTGGGCACCCGCTGCCGGCAGCTGCTGGTGGGCGCCGCTCCGCATGCCGGCGCCGTCTTCCCGCACCTGACCGTCACCGGGAACATCGGGCTCGAACCGAAGACGGCCGGGCGGCCCCGCGCGCAGGTGGGGGGCCGGGACGAGGAGATGAGCAACACCGTGGCCGGCCCGAGGGCCACCGACCCCGGCACTCGTGGAGGCGGCGCGCGGCATCGGGATGTCGCCGCTGCTGATGCTGTTCCGGGGCGAACTGCCCCTGGCCGCCCCGCTGATCCTGGCCGGCGTACGGACCGCGCTCGTGCCGAACGCCGGCAGCGCGACGCCGGCCACCTTCGGGGTAGGAGGAGGACGCGGGGACCTGGACTCCTCCGGCATCACCAACCAGCGCGTGCCGGTGCCGGTGCCCGGCTTCGTACCGACGGTCGCCATGGCGCGGGTCATGGACCGGCCGGGGACGCTCGTCGAGTTGCTGCTGCGCCCACGCGGCCTGGAGGGGGACCGATGCGCCTGGCCCAGGTACGGACGGCCGTCGCGGGCGCCCTGCTGCTCGCCGCCGCAGGGCTGAGCGGCTGCGGGCTGACCAGCGGCAGCCCGCTGGCCGACTCGGTGCGGCCCGGCTCCATCGGGAAGGGGCGACCGCTGAACGGCGTCCAACTGACCGTGACCTCGAAGGAGTTCACCGAGCAGATCATCCTGGGCCAGATCATGGGGCTGGTCTTCAAAGCGGCCGGCGCGGAAGTCCTGGACCGGACGAACATCCAGGGCTCGATCGGTGCCCGCGAGGCGGTCAAGTCCGGTGCGGCGGACGGGATGTACGAGTACACCGGCACGGCCTGGATCACCTACCTCGGTCACACCAAGCGGGTCGTCGACCCGTACAAGCAGTGGGAGGCCGTACGCGAGGAGGACCGCCGCAACGGCATCACCTGGCTGCCCCCCGCCCCGCTCAACAACACCTACGCGCTGGTCGCGAACCAGGCGAATGCGCAGAAGTACCGGCTGCGCACACTCTCCGACGTGGCACGGCTGACGAAGAAGGACCCGGGCGCGGCGACGATCTGCGGCGGAAGCGAGTTCTCGGTGCGCGAGGACGGCCTGCCGGGCGTGGCGAAGACGTACGGATTCGCCCTCCGGCGCGGGAACTTCAAAAAGATGGACGACGGCGTCGTCTACACCCAGGTCGCCGAGGGAGCGGCCTGCGCCCTCGGCGTGGCGGCCACCACCGACGGCCGCATTCCCGAACTCAAGCTGAAGGTGCTGGAGGACGACCGGCACTTCTTCCCCAACTACAACGCGGCACCCGAGATGAACAGCGCCACCATGAGGAAGTACCCCGCCATCGCCGACCTCCTCTCCCCGATCACCAAGCGGCTGACGGGGGCGGAGGCCCAGCGGCTGAACGCACGGGTGGACGTGGACGGGGAGGACCCGCACGAGGTGGCGAAGGACTGGCTGGTGCGGGAGGGCTTCATCCGGGAAGGCTGACAGACGGCTTCTCCCGAGCTCCCACCTGTGAGTTGTCGTCACGTCGACGGGGGCGCGCCGTTGACGCCGGTGGTGCGGTCGTGCGGCGGATCCGTCTGCCGCCGGCGGCACGGGAGCGGCGGACGGGGCCTGGGGTGCGGCGCGCCGACTGCCCGGCGTCGGAATGGCGATGTCCCGCATGAACGCCGGACCACGTCACCACCGGAGAGGACAACTGCCCCGGCCGCGACGGCCCGGAGCAGGCGAGAGGCCCCCTCCCCGGCGCGAGCAGCAGGGAGGGGGCCTCTTCGCGTAGCCGTGGCTACGGGGTGATCTCAGCTGGTGGTGTCCGCCTTACGGCGGCGCATCCACCACGTCAGCGCTCCGCCTGCCGCGACGGCGGCGGCGGCGAGGGCGCTGATCAGGCCGACCGGGGTATCCGATCCGGTGTCGGCGAGGTCGCCGTCAGGGTCCGTCGCCGGGGGCTGGGTGGGCTTGCCGGTGTCACCGGGGCCCGGGGTGGTGGGGTCCGGTGCCGGAGTCGACGGGGCGTCGGTCGGCGTCGGCTTCCCCGAGTCCGTGGGGGTCGGTGTGGGGGTGGGGTGGGGCTTGCCGTCGTCGGTCTTCGCGGCCCCGTTCCCACCGAGGAACGTCACATCGGCATCCCGCGCGGAGGTCTGGGCCCGCACGCTGTCCTTCGTGGTCTGGGGAAGGCGCCGGTGTTGGAGCTGGAACTCCACGGGGGTGATGTTGCGCTTGGGGGCCTTGGAGAAGTCGACGCCGCCGACGAAGAAGGTGTAGATGCGTCCGTCGCCAAGGGGCCATTCGTACGTGAAGTCGCCCTTGGTGAAGGACTTCACCATCTCCTTCCATACGGTGCGCTTGTCCCAGTCGGCGTTCTCGCCCCGCAGCGGCCAGCGCTTGAGTTGGTTGCTGTTGATGAGGGGCCGGAAGTCGGTGGCCTTCTCGGCGTCCTGCTGCCGGATCCACTCGGCGGCCACACGGGACTTGTAGACGCGGCGCAGATCGGCGTACTTCTTCTCGGTGTTGATCTGCTTCTCCACGTGCGGAACGAGGTAGCGGGTGATCAGCCGGTGGCTGCGCTCCTTCTCCGCCTTGGTGAGCTTCTTCGAGCAGTCCTCGCCCTGCACGGGGGTGTCGAAGTCCATCGCCGCGTGGTTGACCTTGAGCGGGGCGTCGAGGATGTAGATGCCGCCGTCCTGCTCGCGGACCTTCGCCCGGCCGGGGACGATCCAGTTGCGGCCGGATCCCCAGCACGGCACCCCGCCAACCTTGGGGGCGGCGTTCATGAACTCTTTGCCGGGGGACTTCTTGGGGTCCATGGCGCGGGAGAAGTCCCGCTTCATCTCCATGTCGGCTTCGAGGAGGACGCGTCCGGCGTCGGTCTCCCCGAAACCCCTGTCCATGATCTTGTCCGGCTGATCCGGATTCAGGTTCACCCACTGCCGGTCGGGGGTGAGGGCCAGCCACGTGAACAGGGCGTCCGAGGCCAGCTCGAGTTTCGCTTGCCCGCCCCAGCCGGGATTGTTGTCCTCGTCGGGCATGAAGTCGGCCTTCATGCTGTAGTCCAGCCCCTTGCCCTTGACGGGGCTGCCGACGTACTGGAGCTCCAAGGTGGAGAAGTCGACGCCGCCGGGGCCGCGGCCGAGGACACCGCGGGTGTTCATCTGGTTGTGCTCGTTCTGGATCTGCCGCGCCTGCGCGGGGTTCTTCCCGGAGCCGTAGGCGATGGAGTTGATCGGGCCCTGGGTGCCGGTGTTCGGCCGCGGATTGAACACCGGGTAGGACTTGGTGTACTTCGTCTGCGGCCACAGCCCCTTCGCCGTCGCCCGCCGCTCCGCGATCCGGATCGGGTTGTTGCCCGATCCTCGTTCGGCGCGGAGCTTGGCGTTCTCCGCCTTGTACTCCTTGGTGGTGGCTCCGTTGGGCTTCTCCCCGGCGAACATGGTGAATTTCGACTTCGTGAAGTCGTACTTCGCGTCCTTGTGGCGAAGGATGATCTTGTCGTTCTTGAACTGGCCGGTCTTCCGCTTGCCGTCGGCCTTGAACTCGCCCAGGTCGCCGGTGCGCTGGTTGTAGGCGTCGTAACGCCGGGAGGCGATCTTGTTGCCGTCCTTGTCGAAGATCTCGACCTTCACTTCGCACAGCCAGTCCGGGCCGACGAGGTGGAAGTTCTGGACGGTCTTCCGCTCGAAGACGCCGCCCTTCTCCCGGGAGTGCTGGGCGCCGATCAGGTTCTGCGGCACCCACTTTGTGAACGCCTTCGGGGACGGCTTGCCCTGGATGTAGCGGGCGTAGCGGGCCCAGACGGCGCGCTTCATGTCCTCGGGGTTCTTCGACGCCCGGTAGGCGGTATCCCACTTCTTGACGTCGGCGTCGGTGTTGCCGACGCTGTTCAGGTCGGCGCGGGTGGGCGCGGGAACGTCTTCGAAGCCCTTGAACTCAAGGTTGAAGTAGTACTCCTCGTCCGGACCGCCCTTGATCCAATGGTGTTGGCCGGTGGGAGCTCCGGAGTTGTTGGGGGTGCGGGGGAACGTCTTGCCGAGGTGCATTTTGTCGCACCGTCCGCCGGACGTGACCTTGGCGTAGTCGCCGGGCGCCGCGTTCGCGTTGGCGGGGAGGCCGACGAGCATCATCCCGGCCGCCGAGGCGACCGCGAGGCAGGAAACCAGGCGTCGCCGGAGCCGGGTACGGATGGGCATCTGTGTTCTCATGCGTGTCCCCTGGTCGTGGGGGCCATGGGACTCAAATGGCGCGGGCGGGCGGCTGGTTGGGGCCCCCGTGTCAGTTTTCGCCGACCGCCGGCCCCACACCCTAGACGATCCCAACACCCCGCGTACAAAGGGTTGTTGGGCGGATCTGGTGTCGACTTGGCAGCAGTGCAACGGTGGTGTCGGTGGTGTCTACTACCGTCGACGGCATGACCGAGCCTGCTGAGACGTACCGCCCGACCCGGCACCCCGACCTGCTCAGGTGGCGGGGTGAGCGCCAGGATGCCCACGAACGGTGGGCCGAAGAGACCTCCTTCGCGGGCTTGCTGGACTTCACCCCGGCCTCCTTGGGGACCCTGGACGATCTGATCCGGGAAACCGCGAACAGCATGGAGGAGGTCACCGACCAGCGGATGACGCCCTTCATCCAGGGCGCGATCTGGTACGTGGGAGAGGTGTTCTGCCGCCACCAAAAGATGGTGTGGAAGTACATCCCCGACATCGTCAGCGGGGAGCTCGAGCCGTTCTTCAACGCGGCCGGGGAGACCTCGGCGCTCGATCACCCCTGCGTCGGCGCCCCCGATGACCCGGAAAGCTACCTGTACCCGCTGAACATGCTGCGCCGGATCCTCCTCACCGAGGACGAGGTCGGCAACCCGGTGGAAGAGACGCTGTTGTCGATCTTCGCCCATCCCTTCGACGAGGACGACGAAGACGACGGCGAGGAGTTGGACCCGACCGGCGGTTGGGGATGACCCCGTCCCGCACGCCGATGCCGCCCACCCTCGCCGGGGGCGCGGCCCTGGCGGGGCTCGACCTCGTCCACCTGTTCAAGTCCCCTGTGTCCACTCCGCTGCCCAGCCGATCTGCCGGTCGCTGCAAGGGGCCGGGAGCGCAGCCAGGAAGGGCGGTGCGGCGGGGTCTTCCCGCCGCACCGCCCTTCAGTTCTCAGTGCGCGACGAGGTCGCGCGGGACCCGGGTGACGACGCGTGAGCGCAGTACCAGGTCGTCCATGGTGTCCATGAGCCAGAGCGCGGACAGCGGCATCCGCACCGCGATACGGCTCTGGTAGGTGGCGACGAGCTCCCGGAGCCGCTGGTATGCGTCGCCGCTGACCTCGCCGGTGAGTTGTAGGTAGCCGGCCAGGAGCGGGCGGTGCTCCGCGCCGAGACGGGTGCGCAGGTGCGCGAGTGCGGTTGCGGATGCCACGTCGGCCGCCTGGACCGGCAGGTAGATCCGCCCGGTGTTGAAGCGTCCGATCCAAGGCCCGCGGACCACCACTTCCATGCGCGGGTCCAGTCGAGAGGGGAGTTCCCCGCCCCCTTCGAGTCCTCCGGCGAGCGTGGCGTGCAGGCGGTCGGCTCGCAGGGACAGTCCCGGCCACCAGACCAGCGAGCCGGCGTCGCTACGACGGAGAGCGTCCAGGAAAGAGGCGAGAGCCGCGTCGGCCGCCAAGCGCCGACCGTCGATCGGGATCACCGCCGAGCGGATCGGCGGCCAGTACTCGGCCGGGCCGGTGTCGGGTCCGAGAGGCGCTCTGGCCCGGCCGTCGAGAAGAGGCAACTGCCGTTCCCGATAGCGCTGGTCCAGCGTCAGCGCCCCGTTGGCCGCCCAGTCGTACGAGGCGTCCTGCCGGGACAGCTCCGTGATCGGATCCAGCAGGGGTGCGAGTGCCTCGTTCATCCATGGTCTCCCGTTCGGTGGGTGACGGACATTCCCGCCCAGCGACGGGCAGCGTCACACCCGAAGCCTCCCGGTCGCGAGGTCCGGCCTCGGAAACCGCAACTCCGCACAGTGGTAAGGAGGTTGAGGCTGTCACACTCGTGTCACGCACGTCACACCCGGGTGGTTCGCGGCGCGTCCGGAGGATCATGATGAGACACTGTCAAAAAGTCGAAATACTGTACCAATTAGGGGCAAAAAGTGAAGGTGACGATTTCACCGCGCTTCTCTGAGGTCGATGTGCTCGGCCATGTCACCAACTCCGCAGTGCCGGTGTGGTTCGAGCACGGCCGGTTACCGATTTTCCGGCTGTTCAGCAAAGAAGCGAACATGCGTGACCTCGCGCTCATCCTGCGCCGGTACGAGATCGACTTCACCCGGCAGATCGTCGCGTCCGCGGACGTCACCGTCGAGACCAAAGTGGCGAAGGTCGGCAACACCTCGATCACCATCGAGCAGGTCGCCACGCAGGGCGGAGTCGAGGTCGCCCACGGTACCTGTGTGATGGTGCATTTCGACTACGAGAGGGATGCCACCGCCAGTATTCCGGACCACCTGCGCACCGAACTGGCCGCGCTGTAACACCGGAACCAATCAGTCAGCCGAGATGGGATCTTTGTCTTGAGCATGTCGCGCAACCCCCTGGTCGACCTTGATCCGACCGAGTTCCTGGACAATTTCCGGCGCAGCATCGACGAGTTCGACAGCGCCAGACTTCCGCATGAGCCGCTTTCCCGAGAAGGCCTGCGCAAGCTCGTGGACTTAGGCATCTACTTACCGGCCATCCCGCGCGCGTACGGCGGCCGGGAAAGCCATCGGGAGATGTGCGAGATCATCGAGATCATGTCCGAGCGCAATCTGCCGCTGGGCATGTACACCATGATCGTGACGGTCCTCTTCCTCCGGAACGTGGCGGCCGGCGGCGATGAGGCTCTGAAGGAAGAGGTCTTCGACGACTTCGCGCGCAACCCCGTCATCGGCGGTCTCGCCTTCACCGAACCGGGGAGCGGTTCGAACCTCGCCCGCATGCAGACCACCTACCACGACGACGGTGACGCGTACCGGATCACCGGAACCAAGCACTGGCAGGCGTTCAGTGAGCAGGCGGACTGGTGGATCATCTGCGCCAAGCATCCGGAGCGCAAGGAGTTCGCCTACTTCGCCCACCGGCGTGCGGACGGCGGATTCGTGACCACCGAGGTCTACGACAGCCTGGGGCTGAAGAACCTCGGATACGGGCTCAACACCCTGGACCTGCGGGTGCCCCGCCATTACCGGCTCACCAAAACCAGGGAGGGCTTGGGCGACGCCGCCGAGATCCTGTGCGCGTCCCGCTTCAGCAAGGCCGCCATGGCCAGCGGATTCCTGCGCCGGCTGAGCACCGAATCGCTGCGCCAGGTCAGCACCCGGAAGATCGGCGACGGCACACTGCACGACATCGGCTATGTGCGTTACAAGGTCAGTCGCATCAGGCAGAACTACGTCGCCTGCAATGCGCTGTACCGGCACCTGATGCTGGCGGAGGACTACTACACGGACCTGGAGAACAGCATGTTCGCCTCACTGGCGACCAAGGTGCTGGCCTCCGAACTCATGCTGGAATCGGCCATCGACTACCAGCAGTTGTGCGGCGGCGAAGGCTACCGGAAGGGCGCACCGGACAACATCGCCGCCTACGCCCTGCTCGATGCGCGCGTCTACACCGTCTTCGACGGCACCAACGACCTGCTGTGCCAGCACCTGGCGCATCTGTTCCTGCGCCATTTCCAGGACTCCGGGCTCCGGTCGCCACTGGAGTTCCTCGGCCGGTTCGGATATCTGGAAGACGCGTTCTTCCACCTCACCGACATCAACCTCAGCCATCTCACGGACGCGCCGTCGCAGGACCGGATCGTGATCCTGGGCCGCATCCTGTCCAGGATCTACGGAATCAGCGCGCTGCAGAAGTCGTCCCGCTCGGCCGCGCCCAGCGCCCGGCTCGCCGTGGACGACGCCGACTACCCCAAGGCGATCGCGGTCCTGAAGAACGAGATCGCCGGCCTGGTGAACGAGTACGAGCTGACCGCCCGGCTCGCCGGCCCGCAGACCCTGCCGGGCGCGCTGCGTCCGCACGGCTCCGTGGTCACTTTCGACTCCAAGGTGGGAATGCGCTAGTGCCCGGCGGGACCAAGAACCTCAAGGTTTCGCTCATTGCGCTGACGTTCGTCGTTCTCTACGGATCAGGTTTTGTGGGCGGCCGGTACGGCCTGCCCTATGCGGAGCCCTTCTTCTACCTGGCCATCCGGTTCGGTGCGACCGCGGCCATCCTGTTCGTCCTGATCCTGTGCTTCAGGGTCGGCTGGCCACGCTCGGGCTATCTCCACCTCGTGCTCAGCGGGATCCTGCTGCAAGGGGTGTTCTCCGTCGGGGTGTTCTACGCGCTCCACCACGGCATGACTCCCGCGGTCTCGGCACTGATCATCGCCCTGCAACCGCTTCTGGTGTGGTTGATGGTCTCCGTGGTGACCGGGCGGAAGGTCCGGCTGCTGTCGGTGCTGGCACTGCTCGGCGGGCTGGTCGGCGTCGCCATCACGGTCTACCGGGGCCTGGCGTCGTCATCCGGGCTCACCCCGACCAATGTCGCCTTCGGCGTCCTCGGCCTGGTGGGAGTGTCGACCGGACAGTTCTGCTTCCAGCGGAGGAACCCCGGCGCACACCTGCTGATCAATGGCTTTGTGCAGTCCGGCTCGTCGGCCGTCGTCATGCTCGTCGGCGGACTGGTCTTCGAGAAGGGCGACATCCGGTGGACCCCGCAGTTCCTGCTGTCGGAACTGTGGATGTCGGTCGGTGTGTCGATCGGCGCGCTCAGCCTGCTGTTCGTCCTGATGCGTTCGGAGAGCGCGGACCGGGTGGCGTCGTACTTCTACGGCGTCCCGATCGCCGCGGGGCTGATCGCCTGGCCGGTACTGGGCCAGCGCCCGACCCTGTCGGAGATCATCGGGTTCGCGGTCATCATGGTCTCGATCACGGTCTTCCACCGCAGCAGCCGGCCCCCGCACGCCGAACAGGCTCCCGCGGCGCCGGTCGAGGACTCCGTGCCGGCGACGGAACGCGCCTGAGCAGGGGTGGGGGCCGTTGCGGGCCCCGCTGCGCCAAGCCGGCGGCGAAGAGATCCCGTGCCGGGCTCCGGGGGTGACCCGGAGCCCGGCACGGTGCCTCAGACGGAGGCCATCGGGCGTGCGTCGGCGGCGGCAGCGGGCGCCGCGGCGGCTTCGGCGGGGGACAGGCCACCGGTCAGGCCCTGTGCGTGGGCCCTGACCCCGGAGCGCACCGCCCAGAAGTAGAACAGCGGGGCGGTGACCGCGATCAGGACGGTGCCGAGCACGCCGGGGAGGACGTCCCGGCCGCCGAACTCCTTGCCGCCCAGCGCGGACACCGCGGCCGTCCACACCAGGAAGACGATCATCCACCAGGCCGGCGCGAACTGCCGCAGCAGGCCCGTCCGTCGCCCGCCACTGCCGCCGGCCGCCCCGCTGCCGCTTTCGTTCCGGTCCCGGCGCCGCAGCACCAGCGCCGCGACCGGTGCGGCCACCAGCGTCAGCACGGTGATCTTTCCGGTCTCCGGCCACTTCGACCAGTACAGCGCGCAGGCCGCGAAGGCGAAGGTGACCGGGCACAGCACCCCGGCGGCCGGCAGCCGGAAGGGACGGGGCAGGTCCGGGCGGGTCCGCCGCAGCACCCCCACCGCGATCGGGCCGATCAGATACGAGATGACCATGGCTGCCGACACCACGCCGGCCAGCGCCTGCCAGCTGCGGCCGACGGTGAGCAGCAGGACGACGGAGAAGCCGAGGTTCAGCCACATCGCGGGGCGGGCGGTGCCGTAGCGCGGGTGCACGGCCGCCAGCTTCCGGGGGAAGAACCCGGTCTCGGCGAGGTTGGTGACCATGTACGCGGCCGAGGCGACATTGGCGATGTTGGACCCGGCCGGCGAGATGAACGCGCCGAACTGCAGCATGGTGACCACCCAGTGCAGCATCAGCAGCCCCGCCAGGTCGGCGAACGGCGAGTTGAGGTTCACGCCCTGCCATCCGCCGGACCGCGCCAGCAGCTCGGGCGGCACCGACCCCAGGTAGGAGACCTGCAGCGCCAGGTAGATCACCAGGCCCAGCGCGAGCGCGCCGACCAGGGCGAGCGGGATGGCCCGGCCCGGGTTCTTGGCGGCCCCGCCGAGGTTGACCACGGCCTGGAAGCCGTTGAAGGCGAAGACCACGCCGCAGGTGGTGACGGCGGTGAGCACGGCCGGCCAGCCGTACGGGGCGAAGCCGCCGTGCGCGGTGAAGTTCGAGGTGTGGAAGCCCGACCCGACCAGGGCGAGCACCGCCAGCACCGGGATGGCGAACTTGACGAGGGTGAGCACGGTGTTGGCGCGGGCCAGCAGCTGCACCGACCAGAAACAGGTCAGCCAGAGCGCGAGGGTCAGGACCAGCGCCACCGCCGTACCCGAAAGGGTCAGCTGGTGGGTGGCCGGATCGACCAGGCCCTGCGCCCAGCCGAAGCTCCAGGACGTCATGTACTGGGTGGCCGCGATCGACTCGATCGGGATCAGCGAGGCGGTCGCGATCCACACCGCCCAGCCGGTGAGGAAGCCCAGGACCGGACCGTGCGAGAGGTGCCCGTAGCGGGCCATGCCGCCGGGGATCGGATAGGCCGAGCCGACCTCCGCGTACGACATCGCGATCATGCCGATGAAGATCACGCCGATCACCCAGGCGACCACCGCCGCGGGGCCCGCCACCTGGGCGGCGGAGCCGGCACCGAAGAGCCAGCCGGAGCCGAAGATCGAACCTATGCCGATCATGATGAGGGCGAAGAGGCTGAGCCCCTTGCGCTCGCCCGCGCTCATGTCCATGGGATGTGTCGTCCGTCCTGGTGGTGCGCGTGCCCCGCGTTGTCCAGGGGCCGCTGTCGTCTGCCGCCGACCACCTTATTTCCGGCCACATGGCGGGAACGCCGCCGTCTCGCCGGAGCGCCGCACGCACTCGCCCCGGCAGGCCACGCGCACGGGGTCAACGCGCTTGGGCCCACGGCCCGTTCGCTGTCTGCGCGCGGCTCACCGGCCGCCCGGGAGGTCCCTGCATGAGACGCGTCACAGCGGGGGCGGCACGCACCGCGTCATGGCGGCCGGTGCCGGGCGTTCGCCGCTCTCGTGGCCGTCTTTCCGGTGAGGGATTGACGCCCCCATGTGTGAGTGGTTTATTACTCACATGGCAACGACACAGGCGCGCCGCCTCTCCACGGCGGACGCACGACGCGGCGAGGTGCTGGCCACCGCGGCCAGGGTCTTCGCCGCACGCGGGTACTACGGCACCTCCACCACCGAGGTCGCCAAGGGTGCGGGGATCTCGCAGTCGTATCTGTACCGGCTCTTCCCCGACAAGGAGACGCTGTTCGTCGCGGTCGTCGAGGACTGCTCGCGGCTGATCCGGGAGCACCTGGCAGAGGCGGCCGTCGGGGTCGGGAGCGCGGAACCGGAGGCTGTGCTGGACGCGATGGCGCTGGCGTACGCGCACCTCATCGCCGACCGGGACGACCTGCTGCGGGTGCTGATGCACGCGAACTGCGCGGCGAGCGAGCCCGCGATCGGGGAGGCCGTGCAGACGCTCTACGCGAGGCTCGTGGAGTATGTGCGTTCCGCGTCGGGGGCCCCGGACGGGCCGGTCCAGGAGTTCTTCGCCCGGGGCTTTCTGTGCAATGTGGCGGTCTCCATCGGTGCGACCGAGGTGGACGCCCCCTGGACGAGGACGCTGCTCGCCGGGATCCGGCACTTCTGAGGCAGGACGGACGGCCGCACTCCGCGGCCGTTTCTTTGGAGTATGGAGTGAGTGGTCAATCACTCTTTCTTTGAGGAGGGGACATGGAAACGAGGACGCAGCCGTGGTCGCCGGCACCGCGGGCGGCCCAGTCACCGCCGTCGCAGGGGGAGCAGGGCAAGCAGGGAGAGCGGAAGGAGCGGGGCGAGCCGAAGGAGCAGGGCCGGGAGGAGCCGGAGGGCCGCGGGCCGCGCGAGCACCCCCGGCCCGCCCGGCGAGGGGCGGCGCTCGCGACGCTCGCCACGGCGCAGTTCCTCGTGGTGCTGAGCACCTCGATCGTGAACGTCGCCCTGCCCTCCATCGGCAGCGGCCTGCGGCTGTCGCCCGCCGCGCTCTCGTGGGTGGTCAGCGCCTACGTCCTCGCCTTCGGCGCCCTGCTCCTGGTCGGCGGGCGGCTCGGCGATGTGCTGGGCAGCCGCCGGGTGTTCACCGCCGGTACGGGCGTCTTCGCGCTGGCCTCGCTCGCGGCGGGGCTCGTGCCCTCGGCCCCGCTGCTCATCGCGGCCCGTGCCGTCCAGGGCATGGGCGCCGCGCTCCTCGCACCGGCGGCCCTGGCGCTGCTGTTGGGCGCCTTCCCGCCCGGGCCGGGCCGGGGCAGGGCGCTCGGGGTCTGGGGCGCGGTGTCCGGGGCGGGCGGCGCCGTGGGCGTGCTGCTCAGCGGACTGCTCACCGAACTGTACGGCTGGCCCGCCGTGTTCCTGGTGCAGGTGCCCGTCGCCGTGCTCTGCCTGGTCGCGGCCCTCCTCGTCGTCCCGGCCGGCGAACCCGCCGGCGGCGCGGTCGATGTGCTGGGCGCCGTCGTCTCGACGGTCGCGCTCACCGCCCTCGTCCACGCCCTGACGGCGAAGAACCTCCTCGCCGGTGCCGCCGGGCTGCTGCTCCTCGCCGCGTTCGCCGCCCGGCAGGCCAGGGCCCGCACCCCACTGATCCCGCCGCGTCTGCTCCGTACCGGAAAGGTCGCGGCGGCCAACGTCGCCATGACCCTGCTGGGCGCGGTCTACGTCGGCCTGTTCTCCTTCCTGCCGCTCTACCAGCAGCAGGTCCTCCACTACAGTCCGCTGGCCGCCGGGCTCACCCAGCTCCCCCTCGCGCTCGCCGTCGTCACCGGCTCCGTGCTCGCGCCCCGGCTGCCCGCCCGGGCCGGGACCCCCGCCGCGCTCGCCGTCCTCACCGCCGGCCTCGCCTGGCTCGCCGCGGGCCCCGACCACGGCCCGTTCGCGGCCGGTTCGTTCGCGGCTCATCTGCTCGGGCCGTCGCTGCTCGTCGGCGCGGGCCTCGGCATCGCCTTCGTACGCCTCACCGCACTGTCCACCGACGGTGTGCCGGCCGCCGACTCGGGTCTGGTCGGCGGGCTGATCAACACGACCCGGCAACTCGGCGGGGCACTCGGCCTCGCCCTGATGACCGCGGTCGCACCGGCGGCGGCCGACTACACCACCGCCTTCCTGACCGCGGCGGTCATCGCCGCACTGACCGCCACCACCGCCCTGTTCGCCTTCACCGGAAGGAAGCACCGATGAGCACCGGAACCACCGCCCCTGCCGCGGCCACCACCCCGCAGGCGCCCACGCCCTACGTGTCCGACCACTACACCCCCGTCGCCGACGAGATCACCGCCCGGGAACTGACCGTCCACGGCACCGTTCCGCCGGAGCTCAGCGGCCGTTACTTCCGCAACGGCCACAACCCGAAGCCCGGTCACACCCCCACCCACTGGTTCAAGGGCAGCGGCATGATCCACGGTCTGCGGCTGCGGGACGGCCGCGCCGAGTGGTACCGCAACCGCTGGGTGCGCACCCCCGCGCTGGACGGCGTCCCTTACCTGGGCGCCGACTGGGTGCCCGACCTCCGGGCCAGCGAGGCCGCCACCCATGTCGTCGAGCACGCGGGCCGCATCCTGGCGCTGCAGGAGGTGAACCTGCCGTACGAGATGACCCCGGAGCTCGACACCGTCGGCGCGTTCGACTTCGGCGGCACGCTGAAGACCGCGATGACCGCCCACCCCAAGACCGACCCGGTCACCGGTGAGCTGCACTTCTTCGGCTACGGCCCCTTCCCGCCGCACCTGACCTACTACGTGGCCGACGCCCGGGGCGAGATCGTGCGCGCGGAGGTCGTGGACGGGGCGGGACCGTCCCTGATGCACGACTTCGGCCTCACCCGGCACCATGTCGTCTGGCTCGACCTGCCGGTCGTCTTCAACCCGGCCGAGCAGTCCGGCATCCCGTACCGCTGGAGCGACACCTACACCCCGCGCATCGGCGTGATGCCGCGCACCGGCCCGGCGAGGGTGCGGTGGTTCGAGGTCGCACCGGGCGCCCTGCTGCACGTGGCGAACGCCTACGAGGACGAGCGCGGCAGGATCGTGCTGACCGGACCGCGCTACGACCGCGGGGCCTGGGAACAGACCTGGAAGTGGTGGGTGGGCGCCCCCGGTTACGCCCCCGAGCCGCTGGTCGGGACCACGCCGTACCGCTGGATCCTCGACCCGGCGACCGGCCGGGCGACCGAGGAGCGGACCGACGATCTCGTCACCGAGTTCCCCACCATCAACGAGGAACGGACCGGACTCCCGCACCGCTTCGACTACGCGGTCGCCTTCCCCGGTGCCGGGCTGGGCGAGTACGCCCTCGTCAAGCACGACCACGCGACCGGTACCCGCGAACTGGTGCCGATGGGCCGCGGCCGGATGCCCGGCGAGGCCGTCTTCGTACCCGCCGCCGGCGCGCGCCGCGAGGACGACGGCTATCTGCTCACCGTCGTCAGCGATCTGGAACAGGACGCCTCCCAGCTGCTGATCCTCGACGCGTCGGCTCCGGCGGGGGCACCGGTCGCCACGGTGGAACTGCCGCGCCGGGTGCCGTCCGGCATCCACGGCTCCTGGATCGCGGACGCCGGTCCCGCCGCCGGCGACGGGACCCCGGGCGGTGCCGCGTGATCACCACACGTCACGAGATCACCGTGGACGCACCGGCCGCAACGGTCTGGCGGGTGCACACCCGCATCGACGGCTGGCCGGCCTGGAACTCCGGGATCGACCGGGCCGTGCTCGACGGGGAGTTGCGGGTCGGCGCCGCCTTCCGCCGGCTCGCCCACGGCCTGGACATCACCTCCACGGTCTCGGCGCCGGAGCCGTGCCGGCACGTCGCCCGGGGCGGTCCGCCTCCGGCATCGACGGGCTCCACAGCTGGACCCTGGAGCCCCGCGCGGACGGCGGCACGCGCATCGTCACCCAGGAGTCGTGGTCGGGCGCGCCCGTCGACGCGGACCCGGAGGGCATGCGGGCGGCCCTGGACCAGTCGCCGGCCGCCTGGCTGAGGGACCTCAAGAAGGCGGCGGAGAAGGCGGCTCAGCCCCTGCGCGCCGACGCCCCCGCGACGCGGAGTCGCCCGCGGCCGAGGTGGCCCTGAGCACGACCGGGAAACGGCCGTCGGCCACGTGGCAGGGACCACGTGGCCGACGGCCGTTTGCGGTGCCTCAGTTGTTGACCACCTGGGCGGTGGTCCCGCTGGACGGTGCGAAGTTCACCTCGCCGTTGTAGTTGGCGGTGACGAGGTGGGTGCCCTTGGGCAGCGGGTTGAACACCGCGCTGGCCCGGCCGTTGACCAGGGGCACGGTCTGGGGGGTGCGCCCGGCGATGGCGAGGGTGATGGTCCCGGTGGGAGTGCCCGTTCCGGGGGCCACCGTGGTGACGGTCGCGGTGACGGTCACCTGGTCGCCCGTCGTCGAGGGGTTCGGCGTGGACACCACGACCGTGGAGGTCGTCGCCTTGTTGACGGTCTGGGTGTCGGTGCCGCTGGACGCCGCGAAGCTGTCGTTCCCGCCGTAGGCGGCCGAGATGGTGAACGGACTGCCGGTGGTGCCGGTGTAGGCGTGGGTGACGGTGGCGACGCCGCCGGACACCGGTGCGGTGGCCGAGGCGGTCCCGTCGCCGAAGGTGAAGGTGACGATGCCGGTGGGCGTGCCGGACGCGGCGGACACCGTCGCCCTGATGGTCACCGGCTGCCCGGACGCGGAGGGATCCGGGGTCGAGTTGACGGTGGTGAGGGTCGTGCTCTTGCTCAGGGTCTGGGTGTCGGTGCCGGTGGAGGCGGTGAAGTTGGTGTCCCCGTTGTAGGTGGCGGTGACCGGGAACGGGCTGCCGGTGCGGGTGGTCCAGGTGTGGGTGGTGGTGGCGGTGCCGCCGAAGAGAGTGGCGGTGGTGGCGGTGGTGCCGTCGCCGAAGGTGAAGGTGACGGTGCCGGTGGGGGTGCCCGCCCCGGGTGTCTGGGCGGCCACGGTGGCGGTGAGGGTGACGCTCTGGCCGGTGACGGAGGGGTCGGGGGAGGAGGTCACGGTGGTCGTGGTGGCGGCTTTGTTGACCGTCTGGGTGTCGGTGCCGGTGGAGGCGGTGAAGTTGGTGTCCCCGTTGTAGGTGGCGGTGACCGGGAACGGGCTGCCGGTGCGGGTGGTCCAGGTGTGGGTGGTGGTGGCCGTGCCCCCGGAGAGAGTGGCAGTGGTGGCGGTGGTGCCGTCGCCGAAGGTGAAGGTGACGGTGCCGGTGGGGGTGCCCGCCCCGGGTGTCTGGGCGGCCACGGTGGCGGTGAGGGTGACGCTCTGGCCGGTGACGGAGGGGTCGGGGGAGGAGGTCACGGTGGTCGTGGTGGCGGCTTTGTTGACCGTCTGGGTGTCGGTGCCACTGGAGGCGGTGAAGTCGGCGTCGCCGTTGTAGGTGGCCGTCAGGGCGTACGGGCTGCCGGTGCGGGTCGTCCAGGTGTGGGTGACGGTGGCGACCCCGCCGGAGAGGGTGGCCGTGGTGGATCCGGTGCCGTCGCCGAAGGTGAAGGTGACGGTGCCGGTCGGGGTGCCCGCCCCGGGGGCCACCGGCGCCACGGTGGCGGTGAGGGTGATGGGTTGGCCGACCACGCCGGCGTCCGGGGCGGAGACCAGGGACGTCGTGGTGACGGCCCTGCCGACCGTCTGGGTGTCGGCACCGTGGGACGAGGTGTAGTTGGCGTCGCCGTTGTAGGTGCCGGTCAGGGTGTACGGGCTGCCGGAAGTCCCGGCGTAGGTGTGGGTGACGGTGGCGACCCCGCCGGAGAGGGTGGCCGTGGCCGGGCTCGTCCCGTCGCCGAAGTCGAAGGTGACGGTGCCGGTCGGGGTGCCCGCCCCGGGGGCGACGGAGGCCACCGTGGCGGTGAGGGTGGTGGGTTGGCCGGCGACGGTGGGGTCGGGGGAGGAGGCCAGGGCGGTGGTCGTGACGGCCTTGCTGACGCTCTGGGTGTCGGTGCCGCTCGACGCCGTGTAGTTGGCGTCGCCGTTGTAGGTGCCGGTGAGGGCGTACGGGCTGCCGGCGGTCCCGGTGTAGGTGTGGGTGGTGGTGGCGAGCCCGTTGTTCAGGGGCGCGGTCACCGTGGGGCTGCCGTCGCCGAAGTCGAAGGTGACGGTCCCGGTGGGGGTGCCCGCCCCGGGTGCCTGGGCGGCCACCGTGGCGCTGAGGGTGGTGGGTTGGCCTACCACGGTGGGGTCGGGGGAGGAGACCACCGCGGTGGTCGTGGCGGCCTTGTCGACGGTCTGGGTGTCGGTGCCGCTGGAGGCGGTGAAGCTGGCGTCCCCGGCGTAGCTCGCGGTCGCCGTGTACGGCCCGCCCGCGCTGGTGTACGCGTGGCTGATCCGGGCCACTCCGCCGGACAGCGGCGCCGAGGTGGTCGGGGTCCCGTCGCCGAAGTCGAAGGTGACGGTGCCGGTCGGCACCCCGGCCCCCGGACCGACCGGCGCCACCGTCGCGGTGAGGGCCACCGGCTGGCCGGTCACCGACGGGTCGGGGGTGGTGACCAGCGTGGTGGTGGTCGCCGACGGCAGCACGGTCTGGGTGTCGCTGCCGGCCGAGGAGCTGAAGTTGGCGTCCCCGCTGTAGTCGGCGGTGATGCCGTAGGGGCTGCCGGTCGCGCTGGTGTAGGTGTGCGCGACGGTCACGGTGCCGCCGGACAGCGGCGCCGTGATGGCCGCCGTGCCGTCCCCGAAGTCGAAGGTGACGGTGCCGGTGGGCACCCCGGTGCCGGCCGGCGCGGGGGCCACGACGGCGGTCACGGTCACCGGCTGGCCGGTCACCGTGGGGTCGGGCGAGGAGGTCACCGTCGTCGCGGTGGTGGCGGCGCCGGCCGTCACGGCGTGCGGGGCCGTGGCGGTGGCGGTGGTGAAGTCGGCGTCCCCGCTGTAGGTCGCGGTGATGGTGTAGGGGCTGCCCGTCGTGGTCGCGTAGGCGTGGTCGGTCGTCGCGACCCCGCCCAGGACCGGGGCGGTGACCGGTGCGGTGCCGTCGCCGAAGTCGAAGGTGACGGTCCCGGTGGGGGTGCCCGCGCCCGGGGGGACCGGCGAGACCCGTGCGGTGAAGGTGACGTTCTGCCCGGCGGTGGACGGTTCCGGGGACGAGGTCACCGTCATCGCCGCGGTGACCGGGCCCACCGTCTGGGTGTCGCCGCCGGTGGACGGGTCGAAGTCGCCGTCACCGTGGTAGGTGGCGGTGAGGGAGTAGGGGCTGCCGGCGGTGGTGGTCCAGGTGTGGGGCGTGGTCGCGGTGCCATTGGTCAGCGGCACGGTGACCGGCGCGGTGCCGTCGCCGAAGTCGAAGGTGACGGTCCCGGTGGGAGTGCCCGCCCCCGGGGCGACGGGTGCCACGGTGGCGGTGAGGTCGACGGACTGGCCCGGCACCGAGGGGTCGGGGGAGGAGGTGAGGGTGGTGCCGGTCGCCGCCGGGCCCACGGTCTGGGTGCCGTTCCCGGCGGACGCGTTGAATCCCGGGTCCCCGCTGTAGGTGGCGGTGACGGGGTAGGGGCTGCCGACGGTGCCGGTCCAGGTGTGCGGGGCGGTGGCGGTGCCACCGGTCAGCGGCACCGCCACCGGTGCGGAGCCGTCGCCGAAGTCGAAGGTGACGGTGCCGGTCGGCGTCCCGGCGCCCGGTGCCACCGCCGCGACGGTGGCGGTCACCGTCACCTCCTGCCCGGCCACCGACGGATCCGGGGAGGAGTCGACCACCGTCGTCGTCGAGGCCTGCTGCACGGTGTGGGTTGCGGACCCCACCGAGGCGATGAAGTCGTCGTCGCCGCTGTAGCCGGCGGTGACCGTGTACGGGCCGGCCGCTCCGGTGAAGGCGTGCACGGTCGTCGCCAGGCCCTGGGTCACGGTCGCGACGGCCGGCGCGGTGCCGTCGCCGAAGTCGAAGGTCACCGTCCCGGTCGGGGCGCCGTCCCCCGGGGCGTCCGGCGTCACCCGCGCGAAGAACGTCACCGGCGCGCCCGTCACCGACGGCTCGGGCAGGCCGCTGACCGTGGTGGTGCTCGCGCCCGGGCCGACGGTCTGGGTGGTGGTGCAACTGGAGGGGGCGAAGTCGGTGTCGCCCTGGTAGGTGGTGGTCAGGGTGTAGGGGCTGCCGGCGGTCCCGGTCCAGGCGTGGGTGGTGGTGGCGGTCCCGTCCGTCACGAGGGCGGTGACCGGCGGGGTGCCGTCGCCGAAGTCGAAGGTGACGGTGCCGGTCGGGGTGCCGTCCCCCGGGGGGACCGCGGCGACCGTCGCGGTGACGGTGACCGGCTGGCCCGGCACCGCGGGGTTGGGGACGGAGCTGACGGAGGTGGTGCTCGCGGCCGCGGTGACGGTGTGCGAACCGGTCGCCGACGTGGGCCCGAAGTCGGCGTCCCCGCTGTAGGCGACGGTCACGACGTACGGGCTGCCGGCGGTGCCGGCCCAGGCGTGGGTCACGGTCGCCGCCCCGCCCACGAGCGGCACCGCGACCGGCGCCGTGCCGTCACCGAAGTCCACGGTGACGGTGCCGGTCGGCGTGCCGGCGCCCGGTGCGGAAGCGCTGAGCGTCGCGGTCACGGTCACCGGCTGGCCCGGCACCGAGGTGTCGGGCGCCACCGTGATCACCACGTCGGCCGCCGCCCGGTCCACGAAGTGGCCCGTGCTGCCCGCGGAGCCGGTGAAGTCGGTGTCGCCGCCGTAGGTGGCCGTGACGGTGTAGGGGCTGCCGGCGGTGCCGGCGAAGGCGTGCTCGGCGGTGGCCACCCCGGCCACCACGGCCGCCGCCACCGGGGCGGTGCCGTCGCCGAAGTCGAACGTCATGGTGCCGGTCGGCGCGCCGGCACCCGGCGCCGCCGGGGCCACCGTCGCGGTGAAGGTGACCGGTTGACCGGCCACGGACGGCTCCGGCGCGTCGGACACCGTGGTCGTCGTGGCGTCCGGCAGCACCGTCTGGGTGGCGGTGGCCGCCGCGGTGGTGAAGTCGCCGCTGCCGTTGTAGACGACGCTGATCGCGTAGGGGCTGCCCAGGCTGGTGGTGTAGGCGTGGGTGAGCAGGGCGGCCCCGCCGGCCAGCGCCACCGTCGCGGGGGCCGTGCCGTCGCCGAAGTCGACGGTGACCGTGCCGTCGGGCACCCCCGCGCCCGGCGGCACCGCGGCGGCCGTCACCGCGACGGTCACCGGTTCGCCCACCACCGACGGACCGCCACCGGTGGTGACCGTGAGGGCGGTCGCGGTCTGCCCCACGGTCTGCGTGGTGGTGCCCGCGGAGGCGCTGAAGTCGTCGTCGCCGTTGTAGGAGGCCGTCACGGTGTAGGGGCTGCCGCCCGTGGTGGTGTACGCGTGCACCACCGTCGCCAGTCCCGCCACCGCGTCGATGGTCACGGTCGGGGTGCCGTCGCCGAAGTCGAAGGTGACGGTGCCGGTCGGGGTGCCGGTCGCCGGGGGCACCGTGGCGATCGCCGCGGTCAGGGTGACCGGCTGGCCGGCCGACGAGGGCTGGGGCGAGGCGATCACCACGGTGGAGGTGGCCGCGGGGTTGACGGTCTGGGCGTCGGTGTCCGAGGAACCGGTGAAGTTCGTGTCGCCGTTGTAGGCGGCGGTGACGGGGTAGGGGCTGCCGGCGGTGCCGGTGTACGGATGGACGGCGACCGCGGCCCCGTCGGCGACCGGGACCAGGACGACCGCCGAACCGTCGCCGAAGTCGAAGGCGACGTACCCGGTGGGGGTGCCTGCGCCGGCCGCGGCGGAGGCGACGGTGGCCGTGAAGGTGGCCGGTTCGCCGGTCACCGAGGGGTCCGGTGCGGAGACCAGCGTGGTCGTCGTACCGGCCTGGTCGACCGTCTGGCTGTCGACCCCGGACGACCCCGCGAAGTCGGCGTCGCCGCTGTAGGACGCGGTCACCGAGTAGGGACCGGCGGTCGTGTAGGCGTGGGTGGCCGTCGCCGTGGTGCCGGTCAGCGGCACCGTGACCGTCGGGGAGCCGTCGCCGAACGCGAAGGTGACGGTGCCGGTCGGGGTGCCCGAGGCCGGAGGCAGGACCGCGACCGCCGCGGTGAAGGTCACCGTCGAGCCGACGACGGACGGGTCGGGCGCCGAACTCACCGTCGTCGAGGTGGTCGACACGCTCATCGCCACGCGCTGCGCGGCCGTCCCGACGGACGCCGCGAAGTCCCCGTCCCCGGCGTAGGACGCGGTGACGGTGTAGGGGCTGCCCGCGGTGGTGGTCCAGGCGTGGGTCACCGTCGCCAGGTTGCCGGAGACCGGCGCGGTGACGGTCGGGGAGCCGTCCCCGAAGTCGAAGGTGACCGTCCCCGTCGGGGTGCCGGCACCCGGCGGGACGGGCGTCACCCGCGCGATCAGCGTCACGGTCTGGCCCACCGCGGCGGGGGTGGCCGACGAGAGCACCGTGGTGGTGGTCTCGGCCGGTGCGACGGTGTGCACGATGGTGTCGTCGGACGGGGCGAAGTCGCCGTCCCCGCTGTAGTGGGCGGTGATCGTGTAGGGGCTGCCGGAGGCGCTGGTGTAGACGTGGGTGACGGTGGCCGAGCCGTCGACGAGCCGGGCGGTGAGGATCGGACTGCCGTCGCCGAAGTCGAAGGTGGCCTCGCCGGTCGGGACGCCGGCCCCGGGCGCGACGGGGGACACGGTGACCGTCACCGCCTCGCCGGTCACCGACGGGTCCGGCGCCGCGGTGACCGTGGTGAGGGTGGCGGCCTGCTCGACGCTGTGCAGCGAACTCCCGGTGGATGGCGTGAAGTTGGTGTCTTCGCTGTAGGTGACGGTCACCGGGTACGGGCTCTGCGCGGCGTTGGTGTAGGCGTGGGTGGTACCGGCGGAGCCGCCGCTGAGCGGGACGGTGACCGGCGCCGTGCCGTCGCCGAAGTCGAAGGTGACGGTGCCGGTCGGGGTGATCGAGGACGCCGGGACGCCCGCCACGGTGGCGCTGAAGCTGACGGACTGCCCGGTCACCGAGGGGGACGGGGTGGTGGTCACGGTCGTCGTCGAGACGGCCTGGGTGACCACCTGACTGTCCGCGCCGGCCGAGGCGTTGAAGTTGTCGTCGCCGCTGTAGGTCGCGGCGACCGTGTACGGGCTGTCCGACACCCCCGGATTGGTGTGGCTGATCGTCGCCGTACCGCCCGCGACCGGCACCGTCACCGGCGGGCTGTCATCGCTGAACTCGAAGGTCACGGTGCCCGTCGGCGAACCGCCGGCCGGTGCCTCGGGGGTGACCTTGGCGACGAAGGTCGTCGACTGCCCCACGGTGGCGGGGTCGGGCGTCGAGGTCAGGGCGGTGGTGGTGTCGGCCGCCTGCACGGTCTGGGTCCCGGTGCCGGTGGACGCGGTGAAGTCGGCGTCGCCGTTGTAGGTGGCCGTGACCGCGTAGGGGACTTCGGCCGCTTCGGTGTAGACGTGGGTGGTCTCCGCGGTGCCGTCGGTGAGGGCCGCGGTGACGGTGGGGGTGCCGTCGCCGAAGTCGAAGGTGACGGTGCCGGTGGGGGTGCCCGCGCCGGGCGGGACGGTGGTGACCGCCGCACCGAACGTCACCTCCTGTCCCACCGTGGAGGGGTCGGGCGCCGAGGTCACGGCGGTGGTGGTGCCGGCCGGTTGCACGGTCTGGGTGAAGGTCCCCACGGACGCGATGGTGTCGGCATCGCCGTTGTACGTGACGGTGACCGTGTACGGGCTCTGCGCGGCGCCGGTGTAGGTGTGCGAGGTGGCGGCGGCCCCGTCGGTGAGGGGGACGGTGACCGGCGCCGTGCCGTCGCCGAAGTCGAAGGTGACGCTGCCGGTGGGGGTGCCTGCGCCGGGCGGGACGGTGGTGACCGTCGCACCGAACGTGACCGGCTCGCCCACCGCAGCGGGGTCGGGCGAGGCGGTGACGGCCGTCGTGGACGCGGCCTGACCGACCGTCAGTGCGGCTGTCCCGGTAGAGGAGGCGATGTTGCCGTCGCCGTTGTAGGTGGCGGTGACGGTGTACGAGGTGGCGGCCGCGTCGGCGTAGGCGTGGTCCACGGCCGCCGCCCCGTCGGTGAGGGGGACGGTGACCGGCGCCGTGCCGTCGCCGAAGTCGAAGGTGACGCTGCCGGTCGGGGTGCCGGCCCCGGGCGGGACGGTGGTGACCGTCGCGGTGACGGTGACCGGCTGGCCGGCCACCGACGGGTTCGGCGCCAGGGTCACCCCCGTGGTGGAGGCGGCCTGTTGGACGGTCTGGGTGTCGGTGCCCGTCGACGCGGTGAAGTTGCCGTCCCCGCTGTAGGCGGCGGTGATCGTGTAGGGGTCCTCGGCGGCGTCGTCGTAGGCATGGGTGACCGAGGCGGCACCGCCGCTCAGCGGGGCGGTGACCGGCGTCGTGCCGTCGCCGAAGTCGAAGGTGACGGTGCCGGTCGGCGCCCCGTCCCCCGGCGGTGAGGGGGCGACCCGCGCGACGAGGGTGACGACCTGCCCGGCCAGCGAGGGGTCGGGGGAGGACTGCACGGTGGTGGCGGTCGAGGCCGCCCCGACCACCTGGGTGTCCGTCCCGCTGGACGGGATGAAGAAGACGTCGCCTCCGTAGGAGACGGTGACCTGGTAAGGGGTCCCGGACGGAGCGGTGTAGACGTGGCCGACCGTCGCCGTGCCGTCGGTGAGGGCCGCCGGCACGGGCGCCGAGCCGTCCCCGAAGTCGAACGTGACGGTGCCCGAGGGGGTGCCGGTGGTGGGCGGAACGCCTGTCACCACGGCGGTGAAGGTGACCGCTTCCCCCACGACGGAGGGGTCGGGCGCGGAGCTGACGGCCGTCTCCGTGGGTGCCTGGTAGCCGAAGCCGCCGGACACGGTCACGCTGCCGCCCGGGGTGGTGATGACGAGGTCGGCCGGACCCGGCGTCCCCGGCGGTGTCACCACCAGCAGCAGGGTGTCGGAGTACGCCCGGAAGGACACCGCGGGCACACCGCCGACGGTGACGGCGGTGACCCGGGCGAGGCCGGTGCCCCGCACCACCAGGGTGGTACCGCCCGCGATCGGCCCGGTGGCCGGGCTGACACTGTTCACCGACGGCGAGGCGGCATAGGTGTAGGGCAGTTGATTGCTCACCCCGGCGAGGGTGGTGACGTAGACCGGGACGGTACCGGGCCCCGCCACGGGAGGCGCGGTCACCAGCAACTGCCCCTCGGAGATCGCGGTGGGGAAGGCGATCGCGTCACCGAAGTGCACCAGCAGCGCGGTGCTCAGGTTGGCGCCCACCAGCTCCACCACATTGCCCCCGCCGACCGGGCCGGCCGAGGGGATGAGCCGCGAAATGCTGGGCCAGTACAGGTAGAAGAAGTACCCGATGCGGGCGCTGCCGCCGGGCGTGGTGACGGTGACCGGGACCGCCCCGCTGCCCGCCGGGGTCACCGCGACGATGGTCCGGTCGTCGAGGACGGAGAAGCTCGCCGCCCGCCGGGAGCCGAAGTACACCGCGGTGGCACCGGTGAAGTGCCGCCCGACGAGGGTCACCAGGGTGCCTCCGCTGTAGGACCCCTGGTCGGGGAAGACCCCGGAGAGACTCAACAGCCCGGGCACGTCGGCGCGTCCGGCGAGGTCGGCCCGCCCGGTGAGCTCGGTCCGCCGCAGCAGCCCCGGGGCGGCGGCCGTCCGGGCCAGTGCGCCGGGCAGGGCGTGCAGCAGCGTGCCGCTGTCGAGCGCCCTGGGCAGGTCCGCGCGGTCCACCGTGGTGCGGAGCACCAGACCGTCCCCCGCCCCCCGGGCCACGAGCGGGACCGGGGAGCTCACGGTGGGCACGACCTTGCGGGAGGCCGGGTCGATGACCGCGATGCAGTTCCCGTCGCGATCGGTGATCAGAAAAGGCCCGTTCGGATGCTCCGGTGTCAGCATGAGACCGCCCTTGCTCGCGTCGTGACGGCTCCAGACCAGCTCGCGGGCCTGTCGCACACTGCGGCGCCGACACGGCAGTGACCTGCATGCCTCAACGGAGGAGCGCGCGCGGACGCCTCGTCATGACGAGGCTCCGGCAAGGGCAGGACGCCTTCCACTCCCCCGGAAAGGATGGGCGGCCCACCGGAATCGGACGGACTCAGTAACCCATTCCGGTGACGTCAAAGACAACACTCCGCCTACGACCTCACCCGAAAGGCCGATCGCGCCACGTGGGTGCGCGCCCGTCGCGTCGGCGACTGTCCTGCCTTGCTCCGCCTCGTACCAATGCACTTGCATCACTTCCCGAAATAGGATGTGATGCAAGCGCATCGAAACGAACGGGGCATGGAGCGAGCGGCGCCGATGCCGGCTCATGCCATGCCCGGTGAGGGCCAGTTGAGCGCACGTCATGGGACGCCATCGGCCGTCACGACACAGCGAGGGGAAAGGGGGCAGGGGTGCACGCTCACCACGAGGCTTCGAGCGAGCGGCCCGGCGACGCGATGAACACGGACCTGTGGAAGCTGAACGCAACGGAGTTGGGCGCGGCCGTAGCCCGGGGCGAGGTCCCGGCGGTCCAGGTGGTGGAGAGCCATCTGGCGCGCATCGCGGCGGTGAACCCGGCCGTGAACGCCGTCACCCAGCTCATGGCGGACGGCGCCCGCGAAGCCGCGCGCACGACCGACCGGCGCCGGGCGGCGGGGGAGCAGCTCGGCCCGCTGGCCGGAGTGCCCTTCACCGTCAAGGAGAACATCCACGTCGCGGGGTGGGCGACCACCCACGGCGTACGGGCGTTCCGCGACCAGGTGGCCGAGGCCGACTCCCCGCCGGTGCGCCGGCTCCGCGCGGCGGGAGCGATCCCGATCGGGCACTCCAACATGCCGGACCTGGCACTCTCCTCGGAGCCGGAGAGCCAGCTCTTCGGCGTGACGTACAACCCCTGGGACCGGACGCGATCCCCGGGCGGTTCCAGCACCGGCGACGGGGTGGCGGTGGCGGTCGGCATGGCGGCGCTCGGCCTCGGCAACGACGCGGGCGGCTCGGTGCGCCTGCCGGCGGCCTTCAACGGGGTGGCCGGGCTGAAGCCGAGCCACGGCCGCTTCGCCGCCGACCACCGCATCATGGGCCAGGAGCCGATGCTGGCCTCCCAACTCATCCCCGTCGACGGCCCGATCGCCCGCTCGGTCGCCGACCTGCGCGCGGCCTACGAGGCGCTGGCGGGCGCCGACCCGGCGGACCCGCGAGCCGTCCCGGTACCCGCATACGGCCCCCGCTCCACCGGACCTATCCGGGTCGGCGTCGTGGCCGACCCGGCCGGAGCCGGTGTCCACCCCGAGATCCGCGCCGCCCTCGACCAGGCGGCCGCCGTACTGGAGCAGGCGGGTTATGTGGTGGAGGAGGTACGGATCCCCCGGTTCGCCGAGAGCCTGGAGTGCTACGGCAAGCTCATCATGACCGAGTTCGGCGTGAACTGGCCCCGCGTCAGGCAGCTGCTCACCGAGAAGGGCGCCCAGCACATCGACCTCTTCATGGACCGCACCCCGCACACCGACCTCGCCGAGTTCCTCCGGCAGACCGGCGTCCGGCTCGGCATCCAGCGCGCCTGGGCCCAACTCCTGGACACCCACCCGCTGCTCCTCGGCCCCACCAGCACCCAGCCCGTCCCCGGCACCGACGTGCTCCCCGACGGCACCGACACCGAGAGCCACGCCCGGCTGATGCTGCCGGGAGCCCTGTGCACGGTGACCTCCCTCGTCGGCGTGCCCGCCGTGAGCGTGCCCGTCGGTTTCGCCGACGGCATGCCCCAGAGCGTCCAGCTCATCGGCCAGATGTACCGCGAGGACCGGTGCCTGCGGGCCGCCGAGGAGCTCGAGCGCCACTTCGGCGTCCTGGCCCCCCTCGACCCACGCCCGTAACCGCGCCGCGCACCGGTGGCCGGCCCTGACGACGGGGCAGGACCGGCCACCGGGGCCGACCGGGCCGCCCCGGTGATGTGACCGGGGCAACGGCCCCAGCCACCGGCTCGGAACCGTGACGTGGCCCCCGTGCTGCTCACCGGCCCCCGAGACCAGCGGTGAAGTCCGCCAGCGCCGCCGCGACTTCGGCGGGAGTCTCCCTACGCGAACGGCGCCGATACCGGGTGCACGGCCACCGCCGTCGAGAGCGCCAACCGCTCCGCCGTGATGACCGCGGCACACTGCGTGCGCCGGGGCTCCTCTCCCGGCACCACCCACATCCTGATGGTGTTCGTCCCCGGCTACAGCAAGGGCAAGATGCCTTACGGCGCCTTCGCGGTACGCCGTGACCCCGCGCAGCTGGGAGACGGGTCTCCCGCCGACGACCTGTGATGGCGTGGTACGTGCGGCGGCACCGGTCGTGCTCACCGCCCTGTGTCTGCACGGGGGCAAGTCCGGCTGGGTGGTACTCGGCGTCGTCCTCGCCCTCTGCGGCCTCGCCACCCGCCCGCTCACCCGCTGGGCCCTGCGCACACGGACCTTTCCCGCGCCGGAAGCAGCCCTCCCCGTCGGCTGACGCATCCCTCGTTGCGTCAGGCCCCCTGCCACGCCCCCGTCACTCCCGCACGCCTCAACCGAGCCTCAGCGCACACCCGTCACTTCCCGAGCCGCTTCGCCGCCGAGGCGCGCCGGGCGAACACCGTGTCCTCCTTCCGCCGCCTGATCGCCGGTTACCGCTTCACCTCTGAGACGTCGTCCGGTAGCGCCTGCGAAAAGATCTTCATCCTCGATGGCGTGCCCGGTGTGCTGTGGACGCCGGAAGGCGCCGCCGGTACTCGGCCCCTCATCCTGATGGGACACGGCGGCGGCCAGCACAAAAAGGCCCCCGATGTCCTGGGCCGTGCCCGTCGCCTGGTGGCGGAGTGCGGGTTCGCGGTGGCGGCGGTCGACGTGCCCGGCCATGGCGACCGGCCGACGGACGAGGAGTACGACCGGCTGGCCACCGAGAACCAGGCTCGCGTGGAGGCCGGGGAGGACCCGGCTCCGTTGATAGCCGGTTTCCCGGCGCTGGTGGCTCGCCAGACCGTCCCGGAGTGGCAGGCGGCTTTGGACGCGCTCCAGGAACTCGAATACGTCGGTGCCGGGCCAGTGGGCTATTGGGGGGTGTCGCTGGGGTGCGGACTCGGAGTTCCGTTCGTGGCCGCCGAGCCCCGGGTCCGCGCGGCGGTACTGGGCCTGGGCGGGGCGTCGGCGTCAGCGGACGCCGCCGCGCGGATCACCGTCCCGGTGGAGTTCCTGGTGCAGTGGGACGACGAGCGGGTGCCGCGGGCCCAGAGCCTGATGCTGTTCGACGCCTTGGCCTCAGCCGAGAAGACCCTGCACGCCAATCCCGGCAAGCACGGGGAGATTCCGGCCTTCGAAGGGGACAGCACGCTACGTTTCTTCACCCGGCACCTCGGCTGACGGCGTCGCCTGCGGTCCCGACGCGCCGATCGGGATGCGTTCCCGGTCGGCGCGTGCATCGCACGCTGGTGGGCCGGTCCGCAGAGTCCAGGTTCCGGAGATCGAGCGGAACCGCAAGACGACCAGGAGGGCACGGCAACCCGGTTGTCAGTGGCCGGAGTTACGGTCCACAGCATGGACGTACGAGGGAAGACGATCGTGCTCGTCGGCCGCTTCGACGGCTTGCGCCAGGACGAGGCGCAGCGGCGGCTGGAGGAGCTGGGTGCCCGGGTGACGGGTTCGGTGACCAGCCGGACGGATCTGGTGTTCGTGGACAGCCTCCACTACAACGAGGGAAGGAAGCTCCAGGAGGCACGGAGACGCAGCATCCCGATATTCGACGACCAGGCGCTACGGGACGTGCTCGCCGATGAGGATGTCGACCATGACGGGGCTCGGGCCGGTGCGCTGTCGGATCTGGCGGACCTGCGGGCGCGGCTGCTGAAGCTGGAGCGCGAGCAGGGCATCACCGAGGACCACCGCGCCGCCACGCGGGAGGTCCGCGAGAAGGAGGGCGCACTCCTCCGCCACCCGCACAGCCATCAGGCCGAGATCAACGACTACGCGCTCAGCCCCTGCGGCCGCTATCTGGCCACCGGCACCCTGACCGGCGACGGCTACGGCGGCACCTTGCAGATCTGGGAAGTGCTCACCGGGCGCTGCGTCAATGTCACCGGTATCGAGGGCGGCGTCGGACGGCCCGGCTACGAGCGCAGCATCCAGTGGTCGGCCGACAGCCGACGCATCGGCCTCGCGTACAACACCGACCGCATCGGCGTCTTCGACCCGTTCAGCCCCTTCCTCGGTTCCGTCACCCTCGCCGAGTGTCTGATCACGGACGGCGCGACCCGGCCGGTGGCTTGGGCGCTGGCGCCCGACGGGAGACGGGTCTTCGTGAATTCCGGGACCCCCGGCGAGGTGGGCGGCTGCATCGTCCCCCTGGACAGCGGCGAGTTGCACTGGACGACCCGTGACGCTCCGCCCGCGCACCCGTACCTGCTGGCCGGCAGGCTCCGGGAGGATCTGCGGACCGCGCAGAGGGACGCGCACCGCGAGGTCACGCTGCGGGCCGACGGCTGGGTCCGCTGGTCACGGGACGGCACCCGGTTGCAGGCGCAGGGTGCGAGCAGGGGCCACGCGGAGGCATTCGTCGTCGATGTCTCGTCCGGGCAGGTGAGCTGGCTGGCCGGGGTCGGCGCGCTCGCCGCGTGGAGCCCGGACGACCGGCTGCTGGTGCACGTCGACGAGGGGCTGCACTTCCTCGACGCGGTGACCGGCAAGCCGACCGGGGCGGGGACCGGGCACAGCGGCGTCTCGGCGCTGCAATGGGGCATGCGGGGCGAGGTGCCGCGGCTGGCGGCCATGGTGGCCGGGTCCAATGCCTCCGGGGCCCGGCCAGGGGTCCTCATCTATGACGAGGACCGTTTCCGCTACCGCCTCGACGTCACGCCGGTGGAAGAGGGCATGGTCTACGCCGATTCCTGGGCCTGGGCCCCGTCCGGCGACGCGGGAGCCTGGCTCACGGCCGACGGGCGGGTGGAGGTGTGGTCCCTGGAGGGGGACGAGCCGCAGCGGCTGCGCACCGTGGAGGTCCCGCCCGAGACCGGTGTGCTGCTGTGGGGCGCCGACGATGTCCTGGTCGCGATGAGCCCCACCACCCTGCGGTTCCTCCGGGCCGGGTCGGGGGAGACCGTCGGCGACTTCACCTGCTTCCACCACCCACGGGTACCGAAGCCGTTGGGCGACAACTACTGGTTCTTTGAGAGGAAGCACTTCGCGCCGGATGACGGGACATGGTGCGCGGTGTTCGAGGAAGGAGTGGTGATCGCTCCGGACGGCCGGGGGAGGGAGTCATGGGACGAGGTTCTCGCCTGGACGGTGGACGAGCGTCTGGCCTGGCCGGTGCGCTGGGGTGAACTCGACGTCGTACCGGACGCCCGGAGCGCGGGAAGAGCTCTCGGGGACGCACCGGACGGCCAGTGGCTGCGTGATTACTGGGACTCGATCCGGTGAGCTGAGTCAGAGTGCCGGTGGCAGTGGGGCGGAGCCCGCATCCGACGGCGGTACCTCGGCGACGAAGAACAGGAAGCTGACTTTGGTCGAAAGGTCATCGAACTCGTCGGGGAACAGCTCACGCGCGGCCGGGTCGGGCTGTGGCTCGCTGAGGACGGCAGGGCGGAAGCCGGCGCTGGTGAAGGCATCGGTCATCGCGTGCAACGGCCTGCGCCAGAACGTCATCGGGAAGAACTGTCCGTGGAACGCCCAGTCGTAGGTATAGCTGGTGGTCGCGAAGTAGTCGGGCCGCGGGTCCTGGAGCGCGTAGGACACGAAAGGGTGCTCCACCGACGCGATCAGCCGGCCGCCCGGCCTGAGCACGCGCCGCATCTCGGCCAGCGTCGGCCCCCAGTCCTCCAGGTAGTGCAGGACCAGCGATGCGACCACGTCGTCGAACGCACCGTCGGCGAACGGCAGACGGTCGCTCAGGTCGCCCCTGTGCAGGGCCGCGTCCTCACCCAGCCGCCGCCTGGCCAGTGCCAGCATCCCGGCGCTGGCGTCGATGCCGGTGACGACGGCACCGCGGTCGCGCAGGGCAGCGGACAGGGGGCCCGATCCGCATCCGGCGTCCAGGATGCGGTGGCCGGTCACGTCGCCGGCGAGGTCCAACATCGCGGGCCGCGCGTAGTGCCCGTTCAGGAGGTTGTTCTCGGTGTCCGCCGAGTACGCCTCGGCGAAGCTGTCGTAGTCGTTCGACCGGGCCGGACCTGCCGGCCGGTCTAAGCTCCCGGGCACGTTGATTGCGGGTTCCATGGCCGCAGCCCAGTGGGCACACGGCCGGCCGGCTGGAACCTCATGGTGCCCTCCGTGGATCGCCGTTGCGGCTTTCCGGCGTCGAGGAATCGCGCGTGCGGGATGTACCGGTGGGCATCTCAGCGCCTCGCCCGCCCCTTCCTCCCGCGGCTGTTAGCGGCGGCGTCGTTCCGGAGGTGCGGACAGTCCAGGCCGGCACGGTTGTTGGGCAGGCGCATGCGATGGGCCAGGTCGCGCGTCATGCGCTGGGGGAGGGAGCAGCGCCAGGTGATATCGGGGTAGCAGGCTCGCAGGTGGGAAACCGCACGCGTGCCCAGGCCGCTGTCCTGCAAAGGCGTGGAGACGTGGACCTGGGTGATCACCCCGCTCGCGCAGTGATCACACACTTCGTAGGTGACTTCCCCCACGACGCGGCGGACGTATACCAGCAGCAGACTCTGCGCCTGCTCACTCGCCGGCGCCGGGGAGTGGAAGATCACCACGTCCCGGTAGGCGAGCAGCCTGCGGTGGAGCTTGCCCCGTCGGCGGCCCAGGCGGGTGTGCCGTGGTCGCCGCCGACTATGGATGCCCCGTAGCAGCGCTCCCGGCTTGAAGTGACGTGTAGCGGCCATACGCGGCGCCTACCCGAGCCGAAAGCGGACAATCCCCCGGGACCGCCCCTTCGCCGTCGGCCCCTGCGGCCCTCGCGCAGATCCCGTGGCCCGAGGAGCTGGGCGGCGCCGGCTCGCGCCGAGGCGGTACGGGTGCGCACGGAACAGGTAGTCGTACGCGTATTTCTCCCCTGCCCAGGACCGCAGGCGGCGGAGAGAGTGAGGGGGACTGCTGCTTCCGGTCCCTGCTTCTGCGACTGCCGGGAGCGGGGCACAGGGGTCGTCGCGTGGACGGCTCGGGTGAGACGGCGGATCGCGTAAGCGCCTATGGAGGTACGGGGAATTGTCCCGCGGACATGCGGTGCCGGCGGGCCAGGCGGAAGATCGCGCGGCTGATCGGGCCGCTGCCGGCCGCCGCCGGTACCGGGACGGTGGCCTCGCGTCCCGGTACCGGGAGACCTCATCGGGCCTCCGGTGTGGGCTGCTCCTCCTTTCTCGTTTGCCTGCCTGGACAACCAAAGTCGCGTCGTGGTGGTGCTTCCTCGTGGGGCTTTCCTGGCTCCGGCTGGAAAAGAGCCAGTTGGCAGGTGTGGCGTGCTTCACGGCAGGCCTCGGGAATGGCTTCAGGTGATCTACTTGTTCGGACAAGTGATTTACTTGTTCGAGCAGGCAATCGTCGCCGGCGGAGTGCCTGAGCCGTAGAGCGTCACGTTCCAGAGGAAGAGACCATGACCACTGCTTTCGATCCGATCGTCCTGGGCGGCAAGCGCCTGACCAGCCGCGTCGTGATGGCTCCGATGACCCGTAGCCGTGCGTTCGGGCCCGGCGCCGAGCCGACGGAGCTGATGGCGACCTATTACGCGCAGCGCGCCAGTGCAGGGCTGCTCGTCACCGAGGGCATCCAGCCCTCGCCGGTCGGCCAGGGCTACCCCGACACCCCCGGCCTGCACACGTCCGGGCAGGTCCAGGCGTGGCGGACGGTGACCGACGCCGTGCACCGCGAAGGCGGTGCGATCTTCGCCCAGCTGATGCACACCGGCCGGATCGGCCACCCCGTCCTGCTGCCCGAGGGCCTGGTGCCGGTCGCGCCGTCGCCGGTGGCCGCCAAGGGCCAGGTGTACACCCACCAGGGACCGAAAAAGTTCGTGACGCCGCAGGAGCTGACCGGGGCCGAGATCCGGCAGACCGTCGCCGACTTCGCCGACGCGGCCCGCAACGCGATCGAGGCCGGCTTCGACGGCGTGGAACTCCACGGCGCCAACGGCTACCTGATCCACCAGTTCCTCGCGCCCAACACCAACCGGCGCACCGATGCCTGGGGCGGCGACACCGAGGGCCGGATCCGGTTCGCGGTGGAGGTCGTCACCGCCGTGGCCGAGGCGATCGGCGGCCACCGGGTGGGCCTGCGGATCTCGCCCGGGAACGTCTACAACGACATCGCCGAGGACGACCCGACCGAGGTCTACGCGGCGCTGCTGGACCGGCTCGCCGCCCTGGACCTGGCCTATCTGCACCTGATGGAGGGCCCGGACCGCTCCCTGACCGCCCGGCTGCGCAAGGCCTGGCCCGGCACGTTCGTCCTCAACCCGTTCACCTACCCGGACGCCACCGGTCCGGACGCGCTGGAGCTGGTCGAGGACGGCAGCGCGGACATGGTCGCCTACGGGGCGCTGTTCCTGGCCAACCCCGACCTCCCGGCCCGCCTGGCCGCCGGGGGTCCGTTCAACACCCCGGACAAGGCCACCTTCTACGGCGGCGACCACCGCGGCTACACCGACTACCCCACCCTCACCGCCTGACCGGAACCCCTCACCGGTTCCCCACCCCTACGGGAGTTCTGATGTCCCAAGCGATCACCTTTTCCGCCTACGGTGCCCCCGACGTGCTGCAGCTGTCAGCGGTCGCCACGCCGGAGCCGGGCCCGGGCCAGGTCCGGATCCGGGTGCGGGCGGCCTCCGTGAACCCCCTCGACATGAAGATCCGGTCCGGCCTGATGGCCGGCAAGGTCCCCGCGCACTTCCCCGTGATCCCCGGCCTGGACGCGGCCGGTGTCGTCGACGCGGTCGGCGAGGGGGCCGAGGCGGCCGTCGGGGACGAGGTCCTCGGTGCCACGGTCGGCGGCAGCTACGGCGAGTACGCCCTGCTCGACCGGGCGGTGGCCAAGCCCGCGGCGCTGTCCTGGGAGGTCGCCGCCTCCCTGGTCACGGTCGGCCAGACCGCGCTCCGTGTCCTCGGGCAGTTGAGTGTCCGAGCGGGGCAGACCCTGCTGATCCACGGTGCCGCCGGCAGCGTGGGCGTCATCGCGGTGCAGCTTGCCGTGGCCCGCGGCATCACCGTCGTCGGAACCGTCGGCGCACACGACGCCGAACGCCTCACCGCGCTCGGAGCCACCGCCGTCCGCTACGGCGACGGCTGGACGGAGCGGGTGCGGGCCGCTGCTCCCCAGGGAGTCGACTACGTCCTCGACGTCTCCGGTGCCGGCGTGCTCGCCGACTCGGTCGCGCTGACCGGTGACAGCGCACACGTGATCACCATCGCCGACATGTCCGCCGCGCAGCACGGCGTCCGGTTCAGCGCGGGCACCGCCGACCAGGCCGCGGAATCCCTGCCGGAGCTGGTGCGGAAGGCAGCCGACGGCACGCTCACGGTGCCGATCTGGCGCACCTACCCCCTGGCGGAAGCGGCGCGTGCCCACACCGACCTGGAAGCCCGCCACAACCGTGGCAAGGCCGTACTCCTGCCCTGATTCCCGGCTCCGCCGCCTCGTGCCGCCGGGGGAGCGGGGCGGCTCCTGGGGCCGCAAGCCGGCACCCCCCGGCCGGCCGCGGCCCACCGACCGCACACCGCACCACCAGTGAGGACAAGGACCGAGAACCGATGGCAGCCCGCACCACCCTCGCGCCGCTGACCGCCGATGCGGACCTCACCGCCGCGTTCGAGGTCCTCGGCCAGAAGTGGAACGGCATCATCCTCCACACCCTGGCCACCCGCCCCGCCCGGTTCGGCGAACTGTGCACCGCCATCGACCGCATCAGCGTGAAGATGCTCGCCGGCCGGCTGCGCGTACTCCTCGACGCCGGTCTCGTCACCCACGACCGGCTCCCGCCCGGGCCCGCCACCTACACCCTCACCACCGACGGCCGGGCGCTGCTGCCCGCACTGGAGCGGATCCGCTCCTGGTCGCAGCGCAGAAGAACCACGTAACCCCCGTAACTCCTCGTTACTCCACGAAGATGGGAACGCACCATGTCAGCACGCACCCTGCCCGAAGCGACCTTCTCCCGCACCGTCCTGGGGTCCGGTCCCGGCCTCGTCCTGGCCCACGGCGCCGGCAGCAGCGTCGGCAACACCTACGGCCCGATCCTGGAAGGCCTGGCCGCGCGCCACACCGTGGTCGCCGTCGACTACCCCGGCAGCGGCGAGACCCCTCGCTCCACCACCCCGCTCGACACCGACGAGATGGCCGACCAGCTCGTCGCCGCCGCCGTCGCCGAAGGCCTGGAGACCTTCGCCCTGCACGGCTACTCCCTCGGCGGCCCGATCGCCATCCGCGCGGCCGCCCGCCACCCCGAGCGCGTCACCGCCCTCGTCCTGAGCGCCACCATGGCCCACCCCAACAACCAGCAGGCCCTGACCATCAGGGTGTGGGGCAAGCTCGCCGCCACCGGTGACCGCCGCCTGGTGAGCGAGTTCCTCTTCCCGCACGCCCTCAGCCCCCAGGCCATCGAGGCCATGCCTGCGGAGCAGATGGAGGAGGCCATCGCCTACGCCGCCGCCGAAGTCGCCGACGGCACCGTCGAGCAGGCCGACCTCGCCGGCCGGATCGACGTCCGCGCCGACCTCGCCGCCATACGCGTCCCCACCCTGGTCATCTCCACCACCGCCGACCACCTGGCACCGCCCGCCCTGCACCGTCACCTCGCCGACACCATCCCCGGCGCCGAGCTCGTGGAGATCCCCACCGGCCACCTGCCCATGGTGGAACGCCCCGAGGAATGGCAGAGGCTCATCACCGACTTCCTCGGCCGGCACGGCGCCTGAGACGCACCGCTGGTTGGGGTGGCCACGCCGCGGGCGAGGCCACCCCACCAGCGGTGACAGGCACGCCTGGACGCCGCGACGGCCGCCGTCCCGTCTCCGGGCTCGGGAGAGTCCGCATCCTGGACCGTGCTGCCCGGCGTGGCCGGGACTGGTTCGCTGTGAACGCGCCCCGGCCCGCCGCCACACGCCGCGGCGCAGTCGGGGAGTGCCGGCGAACGCACCTCGCCGCTCGGGGCCGTCGCGTGGCTCGCGCCCGACGCGGACGCCCGCCCGTCCGAGGGGGACCCAAGGGGGAAGCCATCAACACGTCCCGTACGCGCAACGCATCAGACGCGCACTACCGGACCGCCCGGCTGCTCCACGACCGGGACGGCCCGCTGGAAGAGGTCGCCGGGCAGCTGCTCGCCACCGAGCCCGGCAGCAGGGACTGGGTGGTCGGCGCGTTGCGTGCCGCCGCCCGCCTGGCTGCGGCCCGCGGTGACTCCGAGAGGACTGTGGCCTACTTGCGGCGTGCGCTGCGCGAACCCCCTTCGTCCGGGCAGGAGATCCTGCTGGCCGAACTCGGCCGCGCCGAGGCGCCGGCGCACCCGGCAGCCGCGGTCCGCCACTTGTCCGCGTCGCTGGACGCGCTCACCACCGTCCCGGCACGGCTGGAGGTGGTGCCGGTCCTGGCCGACGCCCTGGAGCGGTGCCGGCGCGGCTGCCAGGCAGCCGAACTCCTCGACCGCGAGGCCCGATTGCTGACGGCGGACGACCGGGCACCCGACGACGCGGCGTTCGGCATGCGTCTGCAGCGTGTGCTGATCGAGCTGGCGGACGTGAACAAGCGGCCGTGGGCGGGTGGGGAGCCGGCCGGGCTGCCGTCCGGCGGCGACCGCACCCGCGAACGGGCCGCCGTGGCGGTCCAGTCGGCTCTGGCGGCAGGCCGCCCCGCCGACGCCGCCACCGTGGTCGCGTACGCCCGTGACGCGCTGGACGGCCCGCTGCCGCAGGACGACGTCATCACCCGCGCGATGGCGCTGGGCGTCCTGGCCCTGGTGTGGTGTGACCAACTGGCGGAGACCACACAGATTCTCGACCGGCTGGCCGAGCAGACGCAGTGGTGCGACGCCGCTGCCGCGCAGACGCTGATCTCGATGGGCCGGTGCGAAGTGGCCTACCGCGGCGGCAGCCTTCCTGCCGCCCTCGACGCGGGACGCCGCTGGCTCGACCTGGCCTCGGCCTCGCACGGAAACCCCATGATCCCGCTCGCCCTCGCCGGTGTGCTGCGGGTGCTGCTGGAGACGGGACGGCGCGAGGAAGCCGAGTCCCTGCTCGTCCTTGCCGAGCACGAGCGGTACGGCGACGTCTGGCAGTGGACGCACCTGCTGGAGGCACGTGCGCGCATGCGCCTGGCCGACGGCGATCACGCCGATGCCCTGGCGGACCTGCTGGAGTGCGGACGCCGCCAGACCGCCTGGCAGCAGGACAACCCCGCGATCCTTCCGTGGAGGTCGCTCGCCGCCCTCGCGCACCGCGCCCTGGGCCGTGCCGACCGGGCCGCGCGCCTGGCGCACCAGGAACTGGAGCAGGCCGAGGCCTGGGGCGCCCCTCGTACGCTCGGCATCAGCCTGCGCACCGTCGCCGTGACCGTGCGCGGCCGCGAGGGCCTGAAGCAGGTGGAGACCTCCGTCGGCCTGCTGGAGGAGGCCGGAGCCAGGGTCGAACAGGCCCGGTCGCTCGTCGAGTACGGCACCTTGCGTTTCGAGGCCGGGCATGTCCGGCTGGGCCGGGAGACGGCTCGTCGCGGGCTGGACCTCGCCCGGCAGTGCGGGGCCGTCGGCCTCGCCGACCTGGCCCGCGAGCGCCTCCGGGCGTTCGGCGCGCGGCCGCGCAGAACGCACATGGTCGGGATATCGGCATTGACCGACCGTGAACGCCGCGTCGCGGTGCTCGCGGCCCGCGGGCTGACCAACCGGGAGATCGCCGACACCCTGTTCATCACGCAACGGACCGTGGAGAACCACTTGACCAGTGGCTTCCGGAAACTCGGCATCACCGGCAGACGCGAGTTGGCGCCCTTGCTCGACGACGAACCGTCGTGACGTGAACGGCACATCTCCGCGTGCGCTCCCCCTCGGTGGGCGCACTCGGTGGGCGAAGCCGCGGCACACCGGTCCCGGCCGTCAGGGAGCTGCGGCCGGGCGGCGGGGCCGGTGCTCCGGAACACGGACCCACCGCCGCCCGGCCCCGCGGAGGCGCCCCCGCGTGCCGCGGTGCGCTCCCGGCTACCCGGCCCGTCGCAGTCCCGCGTACTGCATCGAGCCGAACACCACCACGGCGATACCGATGAAGCCCGCGTAGCCGCCACCGAGAAGGGTGAGCGGGAACCACGACGCTCCGGCGACGAGTACGGCCGCGCAGCCCACCGCCCACACGGCGTTGAGCACGACGGCTGCGACGGCGATCGGCCGCATGACGGCCGGATGCGTGGCCGCGTACCAGAGGGCGGCGGCGTAGACCGCGAGGAACGCACCCTGGGTCCAGTGCAGCCACACCGGCAGGCCCAGCAGCGAGTCCAGCGTCCTGGCTGCCAGCAGACTGAGGGCCGCGACGAGTCCGGACACCGTGCCGTCCAGCTTCAGGGAGAAGCGCAACAGAGCATCGTCCAAGGCCGATCCCCGCACGCTGGGACGGCCGGCTCGCAGGCCGCCTAGTTCATTCACCATCGAGTCCTCTTCTCGTATCCGGGTTGTCGCCTTCGGGCGGCCCTGCGCTCCTCACCTCGGCGGCCGGCTCGCGGGCGTCGGGGCACCCGTCGTCGCGCCGGGGTAGGGCGGCGGCGGGTGAAGGAGGAGGGCCTGTCCTCACGAGAGACAAGGCTGCCGAGCCGGACGCCGTCGTGGATCACGGGGTTTCCGTGAGAATGCGACCCACTCCCGTCTGCTGTACAGCGGACCTCGGAGAGCGCCGGCTGAGGGGCAGCAGGTGTGCACCCGACGGGGCGGTGGCGGTGCGTGACCGCGGTGGGCGAGCAGGTACTGATGGCGTAGCAGTTTGCGTAGTTTCCGCCTTCTCGCCGCGCGGGAAGGCGCGCAGTGTGTGAAGCGTTCGACCACTGCGCCGTTCAACGTTTGGTAAGGGCGATGGAAACCTCGCAGCAGCTCCCACATGCGATACGACCGCCGGTGCCGGTGCCGGTGCCGGTGCCGGTGCCGGTGCCTAGCGCCGCCGGCGACGGCCGTTGCGGCAGAGAAGGGGACGCAGCCCGCATCGAGCGCGATCCCCGTTTCGTCGCTCACGCGTCGCGTCGGCTCGTGCACCGACCGGAAGCGGTCGGCCACGCTCGTCGCGTCGCCCGGTCGGTGCTCCACGCCTGGCGCATCGACGACGATGCCGCCCATTGCGTACTGCTCGTGGTGTCCGAGCTGGTCACGAACGCCGTGGAGCACGCTCGGCCGCCGCTCGCCCTGCACCTGCGCCGCGAGCACAGAGGTCCGCGGGTGTGGGTGGGAATCACCGATGGCGGCCCGTCGGCACAGGGCGGGGCCTGGACGTCGTCCTGCGCCCACGATGAACGCGGGCGCGGCCTGACCATTGTCGAAGCTCTGGCCGCCGCACACGGCGCCGACAGTCACGCGGGTGGCACTACCCACTGGGCCCGGTTGCCCGTGGCATACCGGGCCCGCTGACCACGGCCGACGGCTTTGCGAAGGGGGCCAATTAGGGAGGCAACCAGGGAGGCAAACTCCCTCTCTGAAACTACTTCCTGGTAAATTTTCATCCCGTTCAGGGGTCGATTAATCTCCGGAAGTATGACTTCCGCGGCTCGGCCCAGCGTCCTGGAGGGTGTCGAGACCCTTCCGGTCGACGTCACCAGTTTCGTCGGCCGGCGGCAGCAGGTGACCGATGCGAAACGACTGCTGACATCCTCCAGGATTGTGACGCTCACCGGCCCCGGCGGCGTGGGCAAGACGCGTCTTGCCCTGCATGTGGCCGCCGCCGTGCGACGGAGTTTCCGGGACGGTGTGCGCTTCGTCGAGCTGGCTGAATTGCGCGATTCCTCGTTGTTCGCGCACACGGTGGCGGCGCAACTCGGCCTGCACGACCAGCCCTCGTGCACCACGATCGACGTGATCATCGAATACCTCGGCTCCCACGAGGTGCTCCTGACGCTCGACAACTGTGAGCATCTGATCGACGACTGTGCGCAGTTCATCGACGGCGTCATTCGAGCGTGTCCGAAGGTGCAGATCCTGGCGACGAGCCGGCAGTCGCTCGGCGTGTACGGCGAGACGACCTTGGTGGTTCCCCCGCTGCCGGTACCCAGCCCGCAAGCAGCGCCGTCGCCGGATGCGCTGACGCAGTACGACGCGGTGCGGCTGTTCGTCGATCGGGCCGGTGCCGTGCTGCCCGGCTTCCATCTCCGTCACCAGGACTGCGCAGCAATCGCACGGCTGTGCCGCGCGCTCGACGGGATTCCGCTGGCGATCGAGCTGGCCACGGTGTGGCTGCGCGCACTGTCGCTCGGCCAGATCGAGGAGCGCCTGTCCGAGCGCTATCGCCTGCTCACCGTCGGTCCCCGGAACGCACCCACCCGGCAACGCACGCTGCAAGCGCTGATCGACTGGAGCTACGACCTGTGCGCGCGGCCCGAGCAGCAACTGTGGGCCCGGGCATCAGCATTCTCCGGCAGCTTCGACCTGGACGGCATCGAATATGTCGGCGCCAGTGAGGGGATCACGCCGGAGGAAATACGGAATATGGTGCTCTCCCTCGTCGACAAATCCATCCTGATCCGCGACGAGCGTGATGGCTGTGTGCGCTATCGGATGCTGGAGACCATACGGGAGTACGGCGAGGCGCGGCTTGTGGCGGCCGGTGAGCGCGATGCCGTCCACCGCCGTCATCGCGACTGGTACGTCCGCATGGTGGAGCAGTTCCAGGCCGAATGGATGGGACCGGATCAGGATTCCTGGATTCTGCGGCTGCGACGCGAGCACGCCAACCTGCGCGAGGCCCTCGGATTCTGCCTCACCCAGCCCGAGGACGCCGTCCTCGCGTTGCGCATGGCCGACAAACTGGGGACCTACTTGGGTGTCCAGGGCTTCAACAGCGTGACGCGTCACTGGCTCGATCAGGCGCTGGCGGCAAGCCCTGAGCCGTCGCCGGAGCGCACCTCGGCGCTGCGTCGAAATGCTTGGGTTGCGCTGCTGCAAGGCGACGTCGACGCCGCACGGGCCCAACTTGCCGAGGCCGCTGAGCTGGCCGCGGAGCTCGGCCTCACCAAGGAACGCGCGTATGTGACGCTCGTGGAGGGGACGAAGGCCGCCTCCTCAGGAGACATCGAGAGGGCGTCGCTGCTCACCGCCGACGCCCTGTCCGGTTTCCAGTCGGGGCACGACCTCAGCGGCACGCTCCTCGCGATGTCCCTCCACGGACTCATCCTCGGGCACCAGGGGGAGCGCGAACGGGGCCTGGCCCTCCTGGAGGAGGCAGTTGCCCTCACCGTGCAGCGCGGAGAGGTGATCTGGCGCTCCTGGGCACTGCTGGCCCTCTCCTTCGTCGAGCTCGACCACGACCTGGCGCACGCGGAAGCCGCAGCGCGCGAGGCCCTGAACCTGCGCCGCCGGGTGAGCGCCAAGTTCCTGATGGCCTTCGCGTTCGAAATCCTCTCCTGGGTCAGCGAACGGCAGGCGCGCCATGTCCGGGCGGCGACTCTGAACGGTGCCGCCGCCGCCATGTGGCGGACGGTCGGCACCTCACCCGACTACTTCCATCCAGTGGGAGCGGTACACCGGCAGCACCTCGGCCTGATCCGCGCGGCCCTGGGCGACGACCGCTTCGACACCGCGTTCCAGCGCGGCTACGACCTGTCCGAAGAGGCCGCACTCGACTACGCACTCGGGACGGTGCCCCCGACCGACGGCGAGCAACGCCAAGCGAGCGGCGAGGACGCGGACTTGACGCCGAGAGAGCGGCAGATCGCCCAGCTGGTATCCGAGGGCCTGACCAACAGAGCCATCGCCACGCGCCTCGTCATCGCCCCCCGCACGGCCGAAGGACACGTCCAACGCATCCTCACCAAGCTCGGCTTCACCTCACGCGCACAAATCGCCGCCTGGTACGTCAGCGCACAGCAAGCCCGGGAACTGCCCCTTCCCTCGAACTGACGGCGGCGTCCTCCCTGTCCGGCCACTCGCACGGTGAGGCCGGACGACCGTCGTTCTCGCGGCGATCGGGCTCTTGGACCGCTCATCAAGGGCGCCTGCCCGACATCTGCTCTGACCAGGCGGCCCTCCTCAGGCTTCTGGAAGAGCCCCCGCTTCTTCGCCGAGTAGCTCACCAGCAGGTGCTTCGTCTGCTGGTAGTGGCAGTTCCCACTCCCCGGCGGTGTTGACCTGCCGGAATCGTGGCAGTGACTTCCACGCTCTGGGGACTGGTCCGCGCAGGGTCCGGATCTTTTCCTCGCGTGCCTGTGCGTACGTGCTGGGGACGGCTCATTGTCCCGCCCCGAGGCGGCGGAGCCGGTGCACGGGTCTGCGGCGCCTTGTATGGGCGGAAGTTGGCGACCGCCGTCATGAACGAGACATGAACACGTTCACACATGCCTTACATATGCTTTACTTCTTCACTGCAACGACACATGTTGACATCCCCCTCTTTGAGCAGAAGGACACCGTGGTGATACCTCGCGCCCGAAAAGCGCTGTTAGTCGGCCTTGTTGGCGCAATGTCGGTGTCGGCCTTGATGGCCGGCCTGACGATCGCGCAGGCCGCCCCGCAGGAGGATCCGCCGCCCGCGGCCGCAACCGAGATGCCCTCCGCGGTCGAGGACTTCGGCTACCCGAACGCCGCGCGGATCCTGCAGGATCAGGGAATCTCCCTGAAGCGGGGCGACGGCCACATCGTGCTGACCGGTTGCGACTCCGCCTACGACATCATGGTCAAGTCCCGTACCGGCGCGAAGGAATTCTGCTTCGCGGTCCGTGGCACCAAGGGCTACCTGACCATGGAACTGGCCGACGCCTTCGGTATGTGGACCGTGGGGCATCCGGTGCAGGCCACGATCACCGCTGACGGAAAAGAAACCGTCGTCAACGCGCCCAAGAACGACTACAAGCCGTTGGGTGAGGCCGGCAGCTCCGAGAAGCGCTCGGTCCTGGTGGAACTCCGCGTCACCAGCTGACGCCGTCGGGCGGCAGCTTCTCCGGGCAAATAGTGCGCAGGGACACGCTGTTGAGCGTGTCCGGAACTGCGCCCCTCCTCGATCGAACAGAAAGTGTCAGTGATGGGCAGACGTTCGCGCGCCGCGTGGATATCAGGATTATGCGCAGCCTCCCTCATGACGGGCGTGCCGGCGTACGCAGTCGCAGGTGGCACCGCCGCCTCGGGCGGGACCTCTGCGTTCGCCGTGAAGCTCGACATCGGTGACGGCAAGCGCAGCTGCTCGGGTGCGCTGGTGGACAAGCAGTGGGTGCTCACCGCCGCCGGCTGCTTCGCCGACGACCCCAAGAGTCCGAAGGTCACCGAGGGTGCGCCCAAGTGGAAGACCACGGCGACCGTCGGCCGGACCGACCTGAGCGGTTCGGCAGGAACCGTCACCGACGTCACCCAGGTGGTGCCCTATCCGGGGCGCGATGTGGTGATGGCCCAACTGGCGAAGCCGGTCAGCGGCATCACGCCCGTGACCGTCGCCACGACTCCTCCCGCGCAGGGTGAGGAGCTGAGGGTCATCGGCTTTGGGCGGACCGCGACCGAGTGGGTGCCCGACAAGCTGCACACGGCCGCCTTCACGGTCGACGCGGTCCAGGACGGGAAGCTGGAGATCACCGGCAGGAGCGCGGCCGTGTGCCCGGGCGACACCGGCGGTCCGGCGCTGCGCGAGAGCGGCGGCCGGGTGGAGCTGGTCGCCGTGAACAGCGTGTCCTGGCAGGGCGGTTGCCTGGGCACTGCCCCTGCCGAGACGCGTACCGGCGCCGTCGACGCCCGGGTGGACGACCTGGGCGCCTGGGTGCAGCAGGTCCGCTACCGGCCGGTCTTCGCCGCCGCGCCGTGGGAGAAGGCCACCCACGTCGCGTCGGGCTACTTCACCGGCGGTTCGGCCGGCGGTACCCGGCACATGGACATGATCGTGCGCTGGAACGACGCGGAAGTCACCCTCTACCAGGGCTCCGACGGCAAGGACCCCCGCCATCCCTTCGCCGCCGAGTACCAGCTGGCCGAGCCGCCCAAGAAGGGCGAGACCAGCATCTGGCAGTACGCCAAGCAGATCACCGGCGCGAGTTTCGGCAGCGGTACGGACGGGCTGGTGGTGCGCTGGGGCGACGGCGAGTTGACCCAGTACACCCACGTCGACGCCAAGGGCTTCCACGGCGAGAAGCAGCTCGCCAAGGCCAAGAACACCCTCTGGCCGCATGCCACGCAGATCACCGCGGGCCGTTACTCGGCCAACCAGCAGCGGGACGACCTGCTCGTGACCTGGGACGACGGCCGCGTCACGCTCCACCCCGACCTCGACACCAACGGTGTGGCGGACAAGGCGCAGAAGCTGCTGGCCAAGACGAGTACCTGGACGCACGCCACTCAGATCAGCGCCGGAGAGTTCACCGGCAAGAAGACCATGGACCTGCTGGTGCGGTGGTCGGACGGCGAGGCCACCCTCTACCCGGGCGCCGACACCGCGGGCTTCCACGGTGAGAGCCAGCTGTTCAAGCCGAGGACCGACTGGGACGACGCCATCGTCGTCAATGCCGGGGCCTTCGTCGGCAACGAGCGGATCCACGACGTGCTCGTACGGCGGGCGAACGGCGCCCTCAGCATCTACCCGGGCCTGTCCCCCGAGACCAAGCCCCGCGAGGTCAAGATCGTCGGTTGAGCCGGTGCCGCGTGGTGCGACAGGGCGGCGATTGCTGCCGTCTCATCACGCGGCACCGACCGATGTCACCTCTCGGTCAGCCGGGCCGGATAGCACGATTTCTCCCTCGACATCACAACGGAAAGCTCCATGAGACGTATACCGTGGATGCGCGCCACCGTCATCGCCCTGTGTGCATCGCTGGCATTCACTGTCCCCGCGGCCGCTCTCCCCCGCGGGGGACCGGGTTCCCCCGGTGCTGAGCCTTTTACTGCTGGCCCCACCGCGGCTCCGCCAGGAATCGGGCACGGACCTGTGCGCGGTGTGCACGAGGAGCAGGCCGAGCAGGCACGGGAGGCGCAGCGGTACTGGACGGCCGAGCGCATCCGAGCTGCCGTTCCGGTGGACGCCGCGCAGTCCCGTAAGCGCGATTCCCAGGATTCCCCCGCGCCGCAAGGATCCGGACTGCGGCGCAAGCCCTCCCTGGCGAACGAGCCGTCCCGCCAGGTCCCCGAGGGGATCGCCACGGTCGGTGTGTTCCTGATCCGCGCCACCGATGGCTCACCCACTCCCGACCAGTTCTGCACCGCCAGTGCGGTGACCTCGCCGGCCAAGAGCCTCGTCATCACCGCGGCGCACTGCCTCAAGGGCGACCGCCGCCACCACGACTTCGCCTTCGTGCCCGGCTACCGCACCGGAGTCTCGACCGCCGGGCAGGCAGGGGAAGCGCCTTACGGCATCTTCCCGGTCCAGGAAGACAAGATCTGGATCGACGCCCGCTACCGGTCCTCGACTCCCGACGATGACGTCGATTTCGCCTTCCTGAACGTCGGCCCGAACACCCGGGGGCAGCTCCTGGAGGATGCCGTCGGAGGTGGCAACGAACTGACCTCCGTTCCCACGGCGAACCTCGCACGCACGGCCGTGACCCTCGTCGGCTACCCCGGTGGCCAGAAGACTCCTCTCCAGTGCACCCATGACACCACCGCCTTCCAGGACCGGTTCATGGAGATCAAGTGCGACGGCTTCCGCACCGGCGTCAGCGGCGGACCCTTCCTGGAGAACTTCGACGGCCGGCGTGGCGACCTCGTAGGTGTCATCGGCGGTTACAAGACCGGCGGCCTCTTCGACCACACCAGCTACACGTCTCAATTCGACGAGGACGTCTTCCGTCTCTACCGGCAGGCCGTCACGGGGAAGCCGTCGGAACCGGATCCGGGCACCGGCACGTCCATGGGAACCGCCGGAACCTGGACCCACGCACGGGTCCTGACGACCGGTCACTTCCACACTTCCTCGGTGCGCGACCACGTCAGCGATCTCATCGTGCGCTGGTCCGACGGCGAACTCTCCCTCTATCCAGGGGATGGCGCATACGGATTCCGCAAGGACATCCAGCTCGTCAAGGACAAGGCCTGGCAGCAGGCCGCGGTCATCACCGCCGGCGACTTCACCGGTGACGCGAGTGATGACCTCCTGGTCCGCTGGGCCGACGGCAGACTGACCCTCTTCAAGGACGTCAACGAAACCAACAAGCTGACGGACAGGGTGGACCTGAAGAGCCCCAACGACACCTGGACCCACGCGAGCACGGTGACCGCCGGGCGCTTCGGCGGTGGCAATACGCGCCGCGACGACCTCATGGTGACCTGGACCGATGGTGAAGTGACCCTGTACACGAACGTGGACGCCAAGGGGCTGCATGCCGAGAGGCAGCTCGTCAAACCGCCGGACACCACCTGGCCGCACGCACGGGACGTCTCGGCGGGCGACTTCCGCCCGGGAACGGGAGACCAGGACGTGTTCGTCCGCTGGAGCGACGGCGAGGTCACCACATACGAGGACATCGCCGCAGAAACCTTCGGGCGCGAGCACCGGCTGATGCCCGCCAAGTCCCCTTGGCGCGACGCCTCGCTGGCCACCGTCGGCGCCTTCGGCGGCCCAACCCGCCAGAACGACCTCGTCACGCTCTGGCCCGGAGGGAAGCTCACCCTCCACCCCGACACCACCAGCACCTCCCTGGCTGCCGAACGCGTCCTCGTGAGCCCGTGACCAGGGGGCCCGTGCACTGGTGACGCTTTGATGGTGGCGGCTGCGTGGCGTGCTTCCCCTTTCACTGAACGGACGTTCCGGCCGCTGGGGGACTAGCGATTGCTATGAAGGAAAAAGAGGACTGACCGAATGAGACCAAGACCAAGCGTCAAGAGAGCCACATGGCTCCTCAAGAGTGGCCCCTTATCCAGCAAAAATGGACTGCCTCGTCGTGGTACCTGGTCCATGCTGTTGACCAGCTCGCTGGTGGCGGGACTCCTGCAGGCAGGGCCCGCCACCGCAGCGGACACCGACAACGACGAACTGCTCTACAAACGTGATCTGGTCGTCCGCCTGTGGATGGATGGCGGTACGGGCATCAAGGAAGCGGCCGAGCAGGCGCTTCTCGGTACGGACCAGGACCTCAAGACGTTCCTCGAGCAGCGGGACAGCATCGAGTTCGACGACGACTATGTCGACGCGAGCCGGATCTTCAACGCCGGTGGTCCCGCGGTACGCGAGGCGGCCAAGACGGCCTTGAAGAACAGCACTTCGGATAAGCCTGAGGCGCTGCGGACGTTCTTGAAGGATGGTTGGAAGGCTCCGCTGGAGGAGGACCAGGAGGTCGAGGTCTCCCGGGTCATCAACTTCGGGGGTAACGGGGTCAAGGACGCCGGCAAGGCGGCCTTGAAGGGTACCCCTGAAGACCGGGCGAAGTTCCTCGCGGAGGGGCAGTACACGGCGCGTGAGACGGACAACGAGGTCGAGGTCTCGCAGCTCGTCAACTCGGGCGGTCCGGCGGTCAAGGCGGCCGGCAAGGTGGCGCTCAAGGGCACCCCTGACGACATCGCCGAGTTCCTCGAGGTGGGGCAGTTCGTCGCGCGCAATCGCGACCAGGAACATGCCACCATCGCCCAGCTGACCGAGCAGGCCACCCTGGCCGGCAAGCGGGCCAAGGACGCGACGGAGAAGGCGCAGGAAGCCTCCACGCGTGCGATCGAGGCCTCGGATCTCGCCAAGGAAGCCGCGCTGAAGGCGGCACGGGAGACCAACGCGGCCAAGAACGACTCCCAGCGGGCGGCGGTCAAGGCCAAGCAGGCCGCCGATGCGGCCCGGGCTGCCGCTGCCGCGTCGCAGACGGCCATCAGCGCGGCCAACGCCGCCAACCGCTCGGCCCGCATCGCCGCCTTCGCAGCGGCGCAGACCGCCGCGGCGGCCGCCAATGCCGCCGACGCGGCCAACGACGCCTACAACGCCTCGATCGCGGCCGCGTCCGATGCGGGCCGGGCAGGCGAAGCCAGGGACATGGCGAAGAAGGCCCGCGCGGCAGCCGCCCTCGCGAAGACCTCCGCACAGGCGGCCAAGCAGGCCGGCGCCGCTTCTTTGGCCGCGGGCGCCGCCGCGAAGGCCTCCCGCAGCGCCAGCAGCAACGCCAACGCCGCAGCCGACGCTGCCGATGAAGCCAACAGCTACGCGGAAGCCGCGGGCGTCCACTCCGGTGAGGCCAGGGCGGCCGCCGCGGAGACCCGCCGCCACGCCAACGAGGCCGACCGCGCAGCCAATGCCGCCGAGGCCCTGGCACGCAAGTCAGCCGGCGCCGCGGACGAGGCGCGTGAAGCAGCCGAGTCCGCGGCCACGCATGCCGACAACGCCGCCGCAGCAGCGGAAGAAGCAGCCAAGCACGCCGGCGAATCAGCGAAGGCGGCCGAACAGGCAAAGAAGCACGCAGATGCAGCCAAGAAGGCGGCAGATGCGGCCGAGTCGGCGGCGGCGACGGCCAAGAAGGTCTTCACCATCGCCCGCGAGGCCGAGGCGGAGGACCTGACCACCCGTACCGCCGCTGCCATCGAACGTGCCCGGTCCCATACGGCACAGGCCGCCTCGGTCACCTCCGCCTCCGCCGCGGGGCTGGTGGAGTCCCGCTCCCTGGACACCACGGCAGCCGAACTGGCCACCGAGGCCGACAAGCCCGACGCCGACACCAAGGCCCTCGTGCAAAAGGGCCGCGTCCTCGCGCTCAAGGCCCTGAAGGTCCGTGGTCCCTGGCATCAGGAGTCAGCCGCCAGGGCCCTGTCGGGTGCCGACGACGAGGTTCTGGAGTACCTGCGCACGGGGTGGAAGCGGGCCGCCCAGGACGAGATCCGCGAGCAGGTCTCCCAGCTCAGCACGCAAAGCCCCTACGAGGTCGTGCGCAAGGGTGCTGCCGAGGCGCTCAAGGGTTCCGACCAGCAGGTCAGCGACTTCTATACGACCGGTCAGTACGACGTGGCCGTCACCGACTACGCCGTGCGCGTCTCCCAGATCAACAACGCCGGCGGCCCGGGTGTGAAGGAGGCGTCCAAGGTCGCGCTGGCCAACGGCAAGGGCAAGGTGCTCGCGGCGTTCGTCAGAAACGGCCAGTATGCGGCGCTGAACTCCGATGAGCAGGTCAACGCCTCCAGGCTCGTCAACAATGGCGGCCCGGAGATGAAGGCAGCCGCCAAGATCGCCCTGGCCGGCTCTGCTGACGAGCTGCACGAATTCGTGCAGGTGGGCCAGTACATGGCCGACCGTAAGGACAAACTCGCCAGCACTCACATCGCGCAGATGCAGCGACTGATCGCCGAAGCCTCGGGCGTGGCGGCCAAGGCCAGGTACAACAGCTGGAAGGCGGCCGAAGCCGCTGCGAACGCCGGCGACGCCAAGGACGCCGCCGCCAAGGCCGCGGGCGAGGCGAAGAAGTCCGCCAACCTCGCCAAACAGTACGCCGACGACGCCGACAAGTCCGCCACGAGCGCGGAAGGCAGCGCCGCCGAGGCAGCCAAGTCCGCCAAGACGGCACGTAACGCGGCCAACGCCGCCGACCGCGATGCCGACGATGCCGAAAGCTCCGCAGCTCAAGCAGAGTTCTCGGCCAACTACGCGCGCAACTCTGCCTACCTCGCCACTTCGGCGGCCGACGATGCCCGTGCCGCCGCGCTCGACGCCGGCAAGAGCGCCAAGGAAGCCACCACCCTTGCCACCCAGGCATGGACGGAGGTGAAGAAGAAGCGCGAGAGCGAGGTAGCCGAAGCACGCCGCAAGGCCGAAGAGGCCCGCAAGCAACGGGAGAAGGAGAAGGCCAAGAAGCCACACTGTGTCTCCCACACCGGCAATGAAATAGCCGGGCTCCTGCCCTGCGTGATGGCCGGCGGCGACGTCACTCCCGTCATCGACCCCACCCTTACCGCCGTGGTATGGGAACTGACTGATCTCAACTCTCTCAAGGAGTGCGTCAAGAACCCTACTGTCGGGGAGTGCACCTCCTTCGCCATCTCCATCCTGCCTATTGGCAAGATCAAGCTTCTCAAGAAGCTCGGTGAAGGCGTAGAGGACATAGTCAAAGCCTCGCGGGTTGCCAAAAAGGCGAAGTGCTTCCAATGCTTCCTCGCCGGCACCAAAGTGCTGATGGCCGACCGCTCGACGAAGAACATCGAGTCGGTGCGGGTAGGTGACGAGGTGATCGCCACTGACCCGGTCAGTGGCGTTACGGGGAAGCGCACCGTGACCGACCTCATCGTCACGGAACACGACAAGAATTTCAACGAACTCACCCTCGCCACCCCCAAGGGCAACCGCCACCTCACCGCCACGAACGAGCATCCGTTCTGGTCGCCGTCGCAGAACGCCTGGACCGAATCTGCCCACTTGCGTCCGGGCATGACACTGAGAAGCGTCGACGGCAGCGCGGTCACGGTCAAGGCCAACCGCCCCTTCGGCAGCAGCGCAAGGACGTACAACCTGACGGTCGACAGCCTGCACACGTACTATGTGCTCGCTGGTGAGACCCCGGTCCTGGTTCACAACAGCAGCTGCTTCTCGACGACCGCAGGGAAAGCTGTTGACTTCCTCAAGCCGACTCAGAAGACGCGTACATGGGAGCAAGAAGCCGCCCTCGAGCATCTGTCGAACGAAGATCTGCTGAAGGCGATTCAGCACCCCGCTGACGGAGACGAGATTCTCGTACTTCGAGATGGCCGACAGTTGGGCGGGCATCACCGGATTGATGAACTCCGGCGACGAGTGAAAGACGGAAGGATCGACCCTGACACGCCGATCAACCTCAAGTGGTTCGACTCGGATGTGGACGGCTAGGAGAACCTCATGACGCCAGACGAACCGCAGATCCGCAGACAGAGCAGAGTGCGCTGGAATGACGCGGACTTCACCGTGCGAACAGTCACCCTTGAGCATCTGATCCAAATTCAGCTCGATGATGTGCAGCACGGGTGGAGCAGGAGGTGGTCCTCTGAAGGAGAGCTATTGCGGCAGATCTCGGGATCTAAGGAGATGTTCCTCTGTCCGCTCTTCAGGAATGGCGGACCTGCAGACGCTCCCGAATCCTATCGGTGCTGGCTCTGGTTCACCCAGGAGCAGGAACCCGGTTCCAAGGGAGTAACCCTCCTCGATGTCGGCAAGGAAGTCTACGAAACGCTTCCCGAGGTCTCCTCGGCGAGCGATTTGAAGAGGGTCATCGCAGCCATGTTCGGCGGAGTGACCGAGGGATGCCAATTCGAGTCCATCTGGTGATCCGCCGTCTCCTGAAACAGGTGGGTACCTGGTCTTGAGGTGAGCTGCGGTTCTCGATGTTCGCTGATCTGACCTCGACCTGACGGGAGCCGACGGTCGTGGGGAGAAGCGTGCGTTGCGCCGGAATCGACTCAGGACTTGTCAGCCTCTTGGGCTCCGCCGGCCTGACCGTCGCCACACCTCCACGCCCTCTCGCCCCCCCGGCCGCACCGTTCAGCAGGTGCCGGCCCCGCCGGCTTCCCACACGGCGAGTCGCACCCGCTGAGCCGCACATGACCGAATGACCGCCTTCGAGCAGCAGGCCCCCGGGGCTATCTTCCGGGGGCCTGCTGCGTACGGTCGTCGAGCCAGCGGTCGACCCAGGCCGGGGACGGGGAGGTCAAGCTGCTGCTGGGCCCCGGGCACGAGCTGGTCAGGAGCGGGATACGGGTGGCAGGAACGGGGAGTCACGACGTAGACCGTGTCCTGCTCCGAGCGGACCGGCCGGAAGGCGCCTGGCGGGCAAAAGCCCAGGTCAGGCGCCTTTTCTCGTGCCCCTAGAAGAAGCCGAGCTTCTTGGCCGAGTACGAGACCAACAGGTTCTTCGTCTGCTGGTAGTGATCCAGCATCATCTTGTGGGTCTCCCGGCCGATGCCGGACTGCTTGTAGCCGCCGAAGGCGGCATGGGCCGGGTAGGCGTGGTAGCAGTTGGTCCATACCCGGCCGGCCTGGATGGCGCGGCCCGCGCGGTAGGCGGTGGAGCCGTCGCGGGTCCAGACGCCGGCGCCGAGGCCGTAGAGGGTGTCGTTGGCGATGCCGATCGCGTCGTCGAAGTCGCTGAAGGGGGCCACGGCGACCACCGGGCCGAAGATCTCCTCCTGGAAGACCCGCATCTCGTTGTTGCCCTCGAAGATCGTCGGGCGGACGTAGTAGCCGCCCTCCAGTTCGCCGCCCAGTTCGGCGCGGGAGCCACCGGTCAGGATGCGGGCGCCTTCCTTCTGGCCGATGTCCAGGTAGGAGAGGATCTTCTCCAGTTGGTCGTTGGAGGCCTGGGCGCCGATCATGGTGTCGGTGTCCAGTGGGTGGCCCTGGACGATCTTCTCCGTGCGCGCCACGCCGGCCTCCAGGAAGTCCTGGTAGTGGCCGCGCTGGATCAGTGCGCGGGACGGACAGGTGCAGACCTCGCCCTGGTTGAGGGCGAACATGGTGAAGCCCTCCAGCGCCTTGTCGTGGAAGTCGTCGGCCGCGGACGAGACGTCGTCGAAGAAGATGTTGGGGCTCTTGCCGCCCAGTTCGAGCGTCACCGGCCGCAGGTGTTCGGAGGCGTACTGCATGATCAGGCGGCCGGTGGTGGTCTCGCCGGTGAAGGCGACCTTGGCGACGCGCGGGCTGGACGCCAGCGGCTTGCCGGCCTCGGCGCCGAAGCCGTTGACGATGTTGACCACACCGGGCGGCAGCAGGTCCGCGATCAGGCTCATCCAGTAGTGCACGGACACGGGGGTCTGCTCGGCCGGCTTGAGGACCACGGCGTTGCCCGCGGCCAGGGCCGGGGCGAGCTTCCAGGTCGCCATGAGGATGGGGAAGTTCCAGGGGATGATCTGGGCGACGACCCCGAGCGGCTCGTGGAAGTGGTAGGCGACGGTGTCCTCGTCGATCTCCGACAGGGAGCCTTCCTGCGCGCGGATGGCGCCAGCGAAGTAGCGGAAGTGGTCGATGGCGAGCGGGATGTCGGCCGCCAGCGACTCCCGTACCGGCTTGCCGTTCTCCCAGCTCTCCGCGACCGCCAGGGCCTCCAGGTTCTGTTCCATCCGGTCGGCGATCTTGTTGAGGACCGCGGCGCGTTCGGCGGCGGCCGTACGGGCCCAGCCGGGCGCGGCCGCGTGCGCCGCGTCCAGGGCCCGCTCGACGTCCTCGGCGGTGCCCCGCGCGACCTCGGTGAACGGCTGCCCGTTGACCGGGGTCGGGTTCTCGAAGTACCGGCCCAGCGCGGGCGCCACGAACTCGCCGCCGATCCAGTGGTCGTAGCGGGGCAGGTAGCTCATGACGGCATCGGCGGAACCCGGACTGGCGTAACGGGCCATGGTGCGGCCTCCCAATCGCTCTCGGCGCGGTGCCCGCCACTCCCGTGTGACGGGCGTTGTGCGCAGGCTAAGGCGGCGGAGGTTGCGTGAACGTTGCGACGCGCGCGGCGGCCGGGGCGTGCACCGCACGGGAGGCGGCGCCGGGCAGGCCGTACGCCGCGCGCAGCCGGTGCGCGGTGGCCATCGGCGCCCTGCGGGCCGGGGAGCGCTCCGGGAGGGCGTCCACCAGGGCCTCCCAGATCTCCAGGTCGTCCTCGCCCCAGGGGGTGCGCGACCACTCCCGCAGCAGGCCGGGGTCGCGGGTGCCGAGCAGCGTACGCCGGAGCCGGTCCTCCAGCGCACCACGCAGCCGCTGTACGCCGGGCGCCTCCGACAGGGGCAGCAGCGGGCCGCGGTACGCGCCCAGCGCGGCGTGCACCTCGCCGGCGTCCAGGGCGTCCTCGACGGCGCACAGGTCGGTCTCGACGGGCCGGCTCAGCCGGTACGGACGGGAGTGGAGCAGCGTGCCGACGAGGTGGCGCAGCCGGGACAGCTCGGCCCGCAGCGTCACCGGACGCATCTCGCGCTCGCCGTACAGCAGCACCGAGAGCTGATCCCCCGTCAGGCCGTCGGGGTGCCGGGCCAGCAGCGCCATGATCTCGCTGTGCCGGCGGCCGAGGCGCAGCCGCTGCCCGTCCACCACCAGCAGCGCCTCGTCCCGCCCGAGCGCCGACAGGCACACCCCCAACTCCGGTAGAGCTGAGGCAAGATGGGCCTCCGCCGCGCGGGCGGTGGCCTGGACGAGGGCCAGGCTGTGCGGGCTCGCCAGGTGGTCGCCGCCGGTGATGTCGACGGCGCCCAGCAGCCGCCCGGTCCGGGGATCGTGCAGCGGGGCGGCGGCGCAGGTCCAGCGCTGCACCCGCCGGTTGTAGTGCTCGGCGGCGAAGATCTGTACGGCGTGATCGGCGGCGAGCGCGGTGCCCGGGGCATTGGTGCCGGCGTGCCGCTCGTCCCAGCGGGCGCCGACCACGAAGTTCATCCGCTCGGCGCTGCGCCGCACCCCGCGGTGCCCCTCCACCCACAGCAGCCGCCCCTGCGGATCGCAGACGGCCAGCAGGTGCGCCCCGTCCTGCGCGAAGCTGCCCAGCAGCTCCCGGAAGACGGGCATGGCGCGGGCCAGCGGGTGCCCTTCCCGGTAGGCGTCCAGGGCGGCCTCGTCCAGGTCGATGGGGGCTGCGCCGTCGGCCGCGGCCCGGGCGTCGGCGGAGCGGCGCCAGGAGTCGGCGACCACCTGGCGGACCGGTGGCGCGACGGTCCCGTCGGTCAGGAAGGCCGCATGGGCCCGGCGCACCGTGCGGGTGCGCTCCACCGGATCGGCCCCGGTCTCCATCGCCAGCCAAGGGTTGACCACGTGTCACCTCTTCAGATGCAGCTCCTGCCCCCGTACGGCCGATGGTGCTCGTCGTGGACGGGGGCGTAAACCCCGTGGGCGCGCGGGGGCATCCAGAGGCGTGCCGGGTCACCCACGGGCGTCACCACGGCCACCGCGTGCACAGCCGCAACGGGAGCAGCCGCCATGGAGCAGCAGCAAGGCGAGGGGGCCCGCCCCGGACGTCGCAACCGCCGCCCCGCCGGTGCCCGCCCGCGGCGCCGCCCGTGCGGCCGCCCTTCGCGCGGCGGACGGGCGGGAGGCCGCCGACCGCCTCCCGCCCGTCCTGCTCCGTGCCTGCCGGGGCCTACCTGATCGCCTTGATCAGCTCACCGTTGGTGGTGTCGCCGCTCAGCTCCCAGAAGAACGTGCCGCCCAGACCCTGTGCGTCCTTGTAGGCCATCTTCGTGCCGATGGTCTCGGGGGTGTCATAGCTCCACCACTGGTCGCCGCACTTGGCGTACGCGGTGCCGCCCACCTTGCCGGTGGCCGGGCAGCGGCTCTTGAGCACCTTGTAGTCGTCGATGCCCGCCTCGTACTTGCCCGGTGCCGCGCCGGTCGCGGTGCCGCCCGGCGCGGCCTGGGTGACGCCCGACCAGCCGCGGCCGTAGAAGCCGATGCCCAGCAGCAGCTTGCCCGCCGGGACCCCCAGGCCCTTGAGCTTGGCGATGGTGTCGGTGCTGTTGAAGCCGGCCTTCGGGATGCCGCTGTACGACGTGAGCGGGGAGTGCGGTGCCGTCGGGCCCTTGGCGTCCCAGGCGCCGAAGTAGTCGTACGTCATCGGGTTGTACCAGTCGACGTACTGGGCCGCGCCCGCATAGTCGGCCGCGTCGATCTTGCCGCCGGCCGAGGCGTCCGCGGTGATCGCCGCGGTCACCAGATTGCTCTGGCCGAACGTCGAGCGCAGCGCCCGCATCACCTTGGTGAAGGCGTCCCGGCCGCTGGTGTCGCAGGTCAGGCCGCAGGCGTTGGGGTACTCCCAGTCGATGTCGATGCCGTCGAAGACATCCGCCCAGCGCTTGTCCTCGACCAGGTCGTAGCAGGACCGGGCGAAGGCGTCGGGGTTCTTGGCGGCCTCGCCGAAGCCGCCCGACCAGGTCCAGCCGCCGAACGACCAGATCACCTTGAGGCCCGGGTGCAGCTGCTTGAGCTTGCGCAGCTGGTTGAAGTTGCCGCGCAGCGCCCCGTTGTCCCAGGTGTCCGCCTTGCCGTCGACGCTCTGGTCGGCGGTGTAGGCCTTGTCGTAGTCGGCGTAGGAGTCGCCGATGGCGCACTTGCCGCCCTGGACGTTGCCGAAGGCGTAGTTGATGTGGGTCAGCTTGGCGGCCGAGCCCGAGGTCTCGATGTTCTTGACGTGGTAATTGCGGTCGTAGACACCCCAGTTGGTGAAGTAACCGACGACCTTGCTGCCCGCCGCGGCGGGCTTCGCGGCGGGCGCGGCGGCCGCGGACGGGTGGTGTGTGGTGGGGGCGCCGGCCGGTTCGGCGGCAGCCGGTCCGGCGAGCAGGGTGCCGGCCAGCGCCGCCGTACACAGCGCGGTGGCGGCGGCGATCACTCTGCGGGGCGAGCGCATCCGGTGCGGTCTGAGCATGTCGTCTCCTCGGAGGGGGGCGAGGGGTGGAGCCTGACCTGCGTTCCGAATTGGCATGAACGCGTTGAACGTTGGAGCAGAAGGTAGAAGGACTAGACCAGTGAGTCAATGGTTCGGACCAATTCGGTGGCCGGTCGGCGCGCGGACCGGATTCCCGCAGTCCGTGATGATCAACCCGTGACGCGGGGCCGCCGATCGGGCATACTCCTAGCGCCACCGCCGCAGGTCATCGCCTTCCGCGACCCGGAACGCGATCATCGGCCTGGCACGACGAAACCGGCGCCGCCGCCCACCCCGCGCGTGTCGCCGCAGCGCCCGACAGGGAGGAGAGCGCCGCCATGACCGAGTACGGCCCCCGGCCGGTGGACCGCAGGCTGCCCACGGAGGAAGCCCGCGACCTGTTGACCCTCGTACGCGAGCTCGCCGAGCGCGAGATCAGGCCGACGGCCGGCGAGGAGGAGGACGCCGGCCGCTTCCCGCGCGAGGTCTTTACGCTGCTGTCGGAGTCCGGACTGCTCTCGCTGCCCTACGACGAGGAGTTCGGCGGAGGCGGCCAGCCCTACGAGGTCTACCTCCAGGTCCTGGAGGAGCTCGCCGCCGCCCGGCTCACCGTCGGCCTCGGCGCCAGCGTGCACACCCTCGCCTGTCATGCGCTCGCCGGATACGGCACCAAGGAGCAGCGCGCCGAGCACCTGCCGGACATGCTCGGCGGCGGACTCATCGGCGCCTACTGCCTCTCCGAGCCCTCCTCGGGCTCCGACGCCGCCTCCCTGACCACCCGGGCGACCCGGGAGGGCGACACCTGGCGGCTGGAGGGCACCAAGGCCTGGACCACCCACGGCGGCGTGGCCGACTTCTACACCGTGCTGGCCCGCACCGGCGGCAGCGGCGCCCATGGCATCACCGCCTTCCTGGTGCCCGGCGACGCCGAGGGCCTCAGCGCCGCGGCGCCCGAGCGCAAGATGGGCATGAAGGGGTCCCCGACGGCGCAGCTGCACTTCGACGCCGTCCGCGTCCCCGACTCCCGCCGCCTCGGTGACGAGGGGCAGGGCTTCGCCATCGCCCTGTCCGCCCTGGACTCCGGGCGCCTGGGCATCGCGGCCTGCGCCATCGGAGTCGCCCAGGCCGCGCTGGACGAGGCGCTCGCGTACACCGCCGAACGACAGCAATTCGGCCGCCCGATCGTCGACTTCCAGGGCCTGCGCTTCATGCTCGCCGACATGGCCACCCAGATCGAGGCGGGGCGCGCCCTCTACCTCACCGCCGCCCGGCTGCGCGACGCCGGTCTGGCGTTCTCCAAGGAAGCGGCGATGGCCAAGCTGTTCTGCACGGACACCGCGATGCGGGTGACCACCGACGCCGTCCAGCTCCTCGGCGGCTACGGCTACACCCTCGACTTCCCGGCCGAGCGCTATATGCGCGAGGCCAAGGTCCTTCAGATCGTCGAGGGCACCAACCAGATCCAGCGGATGGTCATCGCCCGCCATCTCGCGGGGCCCGAGACGCGCTGAGCGGGGGGAGGGGCGGGGCGAGGCCGGGAGCGAGGCGGGGGCGGAGCAGAGGCGGCCCGGAGCTGTCCGGTCCGCACTCGCCCGTCCGCACTCGCCCGTCCGCACCTGCCGGCCTGCACCTGCCGGTCCGCGCCCGCCCGTCCGGCCCCCGGCCTCAGTCCGCCAGCCCCTTGAGCCCGGTCGCCGTCCCGATCGCGACCACCAGGGCGCCGGGCGTGCGGGCCTGCTCCCGGGCCACGGCGGACCCGACGGCGGAGGACGGCTCCAGGGTCAGGCCCTCCGCCGCCAGCCTCCGCGCCTCCGCCGTGATCGCCTCGTCGTCCAGCGCGACGGCCGTGCCCGCGGTGCGCCACAGCGCGTCGAGCCCCTGCCAGCAGGGCCGCTCCTCCCCGAGGGAGAACGCCACCGTCGGCCGGGCAGCGACCCGCGTCCGCTCCTGGTCCGCGCGGTCCGCGCAGCGCAGCGCGGCGGTGAACGGCGCCGCGGCGGACGGCTCGGCGGCCACCAGCCGCGGCTCGTGGGCGATCAGCCCCGCGGCCGCCAACTCCCGGAAGCCACGGCCGATTCCGCCCAGTAGATCCGCCCGGCTGGTGGGCACCACCACCGCGTCGAGCCGCCGCCCGGCAAAGTCCCGCGCCAGCTCGTAGGCGACCGACTTGTAGCCTTCGTTGGCATACGGATTCCCGCCCGGCGAAGGCGAGGAGTAGCTGGTCAGCGGGTACCAGTGGTGTTCCTCGACGGCCCGGGCCATCGCCGCGTTGCGGGCGGCGGTGCTGCCCGGGTGCACCCGGCGCTCGGCGCCCAGCGCATCGATCTGGGCCCGCAGCCCCGCCGGCACCTTCTCGTTGGTGAACACCACACAGCGCAGCCCGGCCCGTGCCGCGTACGCCGCGGCCGCCGCCCCCGCATTGCCGGAGGACGCGGCGACCACGGTGCCGGCACCGGCCGCCACCGCGGCGGCCACTCCGACGGCCATCGCCCGGTCCTTGTGGGAGCCGGTCGGGTTCCCACCCTCGTATTTCAGCCACAACTCTCCTTCGGACCGGCCGTCTTGAGACCGGTCCGGACCCGTCCGCAGCCGGATGCACGGGGTGTTGCCCTCGCCCAGCGTGACCGGCGGGCCGGATACCGGCAGTGCCTGCGGCAGGCCCCACGGCCCGCCCGGATACGCCGCCAGGTCCACACCGGCCAGATCCGCGAGCGGCGGCATCGTATTGACGCCGATGCCCTCCGCGGCGCAGGTCCGGCACCCGGCGAAGCCCTCCGCGGCGCGGGCGCAGCGCAGGCAGTGCAGAGGAGGTCGTGAGGTCACCGTGGCTCCAGGGGTCGGTCGGGTGTCGGCCTCGAAAGGTAACAGGTGAAAGAGGTTTTTGGCCCCTACGCATTTCGCGGGTCTGGTCGTCCGTCCGGAGCTGACGTACCGTCAACTCCCGCCGTGGGGTCCCGAACCTGGCCGTGCCCCGCCGACCGCGCGCCCAGGAGGAGACCGTGCCCGACCGCCCGATCGCGCTCGACGAGTACCCGATCCACCAGGTCCCGCTGTCCATGCGGCATGTCGCCACCGGCGACCGCAACGCCTACGACCGGTGCATCTTCCACGTCATGGACCACTCCGGCCGCGCCCTGCTGATCGCCGGCCTCGGCGTCTACCCCAACACCGGTGTCATCGACGCCTACGCCACCCTCCGTCTCGGCGACCGGTTGCACGCCGTACGGGCCTCCGACGCCCTCGGCGACGACCGCCTCGCGCTCGCCGTCGGCCCCCTCACCATCACCGTCGAGGAGCCGCTCGCCCGCCTGCGGCTGACCTGCGCCGCGGACCCCGCCGACCCGGACGGCCTGGCGTACGACCTGACCTGGACCGCGACCTTCCCCGCCACCTGGGAGCCGCACCACACCCAGTACCGCGGCGACCGGCTGCTGCTCGACGGCCGGCGGTTCGTCCAGGCGGGCACCTGCACCGGCACCCTCCGCGCCGCCGGCCAGGAGCTCGCCGTCACGGCGGGGGAGTGGACCGGAACCCGCGACCGCAGTTGGGGCGTACGCCCGATCGCCGGTGAGGACGGCGGGCGGGCGGCCGAGGAGCTGCGGCCCGAGGGCTTCCACTGGATCTGGTGCCCGGTGCGCTTCGACGACCGCTTCGTGATGGTCATCGTCCAGGAGGACGCCGACGGCCACCGCACCCTGAACGAGGCCACCATGGTCCGCGACGGCGCCCGCGACACCCAGCTCGGCTGGCCGCACACGGACATCCGCTACCGCCCCGGCACCCGCCACCCCGAGCGCGCCGTCATCCACCTCACCGACCCCGCCCGCACGCCCCTGGATCTCACCGCCGAGATCCTCACCTCCTCGCCCCTCGCCGTGGGCGCCGGCTACCCACCCGCGAGCGCCGAGGACTGGCAGCACGGCACCTGGCGGGGCCGCGGCTGGACCGACCGCCGCAGCTACGACCTCTCCGACCCGGCCGCCCACCCCCTCGCCGCCTACGGAGTCACCGACCACGCCGCCCGCTTCACCCTCGACGGCCGGACCGGCTACGGCATCTTCGAGCACGGCAGCTTCGGCCGGCACGATCCGAGCGGCTTCACCGGGTACGACTCCGTCGCACCGGAGGCCGGACAGTGACCGGCGCGGCCCGGCCCCGCACCACCACCCGCGACCCCGAGGACCTCACCCGCCGCCTCACCGCCTGGCTCGGCACCCGGCTCCCCGGGGCCCGCGCCGTCGCCGCGGCCGTGCCCGACTCCAACGGCATGTCCAGCGAGACCCTGCTCTTCGACATCGAGCACCCGCGAGCGCCGTCCCCCGGGCTCCCGGCCGCTCAGGCCCCGGTCTCCTGCGCGCTGCGCCTCGCCGCCGACCCCGCCGCGTACACCGTCTTCCCGCGCTACGACATGGCCCGGCAGTACCGCACCATGCGCCTGGTCGCCGACCACACCGACCTGCCCGTGCCCCGCACCTTCTGGCTCGAAGAGGACCCGGAGCCGCTCGGCGCGCCCTTCTTCGTCATGGCGCGCGCCGCCGGCCGCGTCCCACCGGACGTCATGCCCTATACGTACGAGGGGAACTGGCTCCACGACGCCACCGACGCCGAGCGCGACCGGCTGGAAGCCGCCAGCGTCTCGGTACTCGCCCGGCTGCACGACCAAGTCCCGCCCGGCGCGGCCGGCTTCCTCGCCCTCCCCGGTACCGGAAGCGCGCTGCGGCGCCACGTCGCGGACCAACAGGCCTACTACCAATGGGTCGTCGACGGCCGTCCCCGCTCACCGCTGATCGAGCGCGGCTTCGCCCGGCTGACCGAGATCTGGCCGCCGGATCCCGGAGAGACCGTGCTGACCTGGGGCGACGCCAGGATCGGCAATATCGTCTACGACGGCTTCGAGCCGGCCGCGGTCCTCGACTGGGAGATGGCCGCCCTCGGCCCCCGCGAACTCGACCTGGGCTGGATGGTGTTCCTCCACCGCTTCTTCCAGGACCTCGCCGAGAGCAGCGGCCAACGGGGACTGCCGGGATTCCTGTGCCGCGACCGTGTCGAGAGCCACTATGCCCGGCTCACCGGACACCCGCCCCGCGCCATGGAGTTCCACACCCTCTACGCGGCCCTGCGGCACGCCATCGTCATGCTGCGCGTGGCCTACCGCCGGGTCCACTTCGGTGAGATTCCGGCCCCGGCCGACGCCGATGCGCTGATCCTGCACCGGGGCACCCTGGAGGCGATGATCGAGGGCCGTTACTGGTGAGGCCGGACGCCGGTCGTACGGCGGCCGGCGCTCTCAGCCGCGCGGGCGCATCCGCGGGACCCGGACCGGACGGGTGCCGGGCCCGCCGAGGTGCGAGAACGGCTGGCGGCGCCAGTCCAGGCTCTCCGGGAGCGTCAGCAGCACGGCCGCGTCCTGTTCCCTGGCGTCCAGGGTGTCGGCGGTCCGCGGAGCCTGCGACGCCGTCCGCCCGGAGCCCTGGCACACCGTCAGACCGAACGGGTCCCACGGCGAGGCGCACAGCGCGTGCTCCGGGAGCATGTCCTCGTCCGCCAGCAGCGCGATCGGCTGCAGGCAGTCGGGGCACGTCACGCGGTAGATCTCATAGGTGTCGAACGAGTCGTCCGCGCCGTCGTCGCCGAAGCCGCCGGGATCGTCGCCCTCCTGGGCGCCGATGTGTGCGGCAGCGGAGTCCTGCTTCAGGCGTCGCATGATGTCCATCCCCCTCGGGTGGGCCGGTGGTACCGCTGACTTCCTGTGACGGGCGGCCCCGGCCACCAGCAGCAATTCCCTTCATGCCGCACGCATAATCGCGGGCACCCCCTCCACACCGGATCACGCATGTGGCATTGGTCACACAGGCCGGCGCAGAGGTGTCCACGATCCGGCGCACGGTGCGCACACGCCCCCGCGCACAGTAGGTTGAACGGGTGGAGGAGTTGGACCGACAAATCGTGGATCTGCTCGTCAAGGACGGGCGGATGAGCTACACCGACCTGGGCAAGGCCACCGGCCTGTCCACCTCGGCGGTGCACCAGCGGGTGCGCCGCCTGGAGCAGCGCGGTGTCATCCGGGGCTATGCCGCCCTCGTGGACCCGGAAGCCGTGGGCCTGCCGCTCACCGCCTTCATCTCGGTCAAACCCTTCGACCCCAGCGCGCCGGACGACATCGCCGACCGCCTGGCCGAGGTCCCCGAGCTGGAGGCCTGTCACAGCGTCGCCGGCGACGAGAACTACATCCTCAAGGTCCGGGTCGCCACCCCGCTGGAGCTGGAGCACCTGCTCACCCGCATCCGCACCCTCGCGGGCGTCTCGACCCGCACCACGGTCGTGCTCTCCACCCCCTACGAGGCCCGCCCGCCGCGCATCTGACCGGCAACCGCCCCCCTGCGCGCGGCCGGTCCGTCCGCAGGGGCCAAACTGTCCGGTATGAGCGAGCACCTTTCCCACCAGGCCCGGCAGCACTCTTCCCGCCCGGCCCCGCCCCGCACCGTCCTGCTGCGCGGTGGTGAGGTGCACAGCCCCGCCGACCCCTTCGCCACCGCCATGGTCGTGGAGGGCGACCGCGTCGCCTGGGTGGGCGAGGAGGGCGCGGCGGACTCCTTCGCCGAGGGCGTGGACGAGGTCGTCCAGCTCGACGGCGCGCTCGTCACGCCGGCCTTCACGGACGCACATGTGCACACCACGGCGACCGGCCTGGCGCTCACCGGCCTCGATCTGGTCGGGGTCGGCACGCTCTCCGACGCACTCGCCCGGATCCGTGCCTACGCGGACGCCCGCCCGGCGGACCGGATCCTGCTCGGCCACGGCTGGGACGCCGGTGTCTGGCCGGAGGGGCGCCCGCCGTCGCGCGCCGAACTCGACGAGGCCACCGGCGGCCGGCCCCTCTACCTCACCCGGGTCGATGTGCACTCCGCCGTCGTGACCACGGCGCTGCTGGACCTGGTGCCCGGCATCCGCGACCGGGAGGGCTTCCGCGACGGTGCCCCGCTGACCGGCGCCGCCCACCACGCGGTGCGCAGGTCCGCGTACGCCACCGTCACCCCCGCCCAGCGCGCCGAGGCCCAGGCCGCCGCGCTCGCCCGCGCCGCCTCGCTCGGCATCGGCAGCATCCACGAGTGCGCGGGCCCGGACATCTCCGGCGAGGACGACTTCACGGGGCTGCTCGCCCTCGCCCGGGAAGGCAACGGTCCGCGCGTCGTCGGCTACTGGGCCGAGGTCGTCACATCAGCAAAGGACGCGGAGCGGATCCGCGACCTCGGAGCCCTCGGCGCCGCGGGCGATCTGTTCGCCGACGGCTCGCTCGGCTCCCACACCGCCCATCTGCACGCCCCGTACGCGGACGCCGGCCACACCGGCGCCGCCCAGCTCGACGCCGAGGCCGTCGCCGCCCATGTCGCCGCCTGCACCGAGGCCGGGCTCCAGGCGGGCTTCCACGCCATCGGCGACGCCGCCCTGACCAGCGTCGTCGCCGGGGCACGCGCCGCCGCCGAGCGCCTGGGCACGGCCCGCGTCCGGGCCGCCCGGCACCGCGTCGAGCACGCCGAGATGCTCACCGAGGAGACCATCGCAGGGTTCGCCGACCTGGCCCTGACCGCCTCCGTCCAGCCCGCCTTCGACGCGGCCTGGGGCGGCGCGGAGGGCATGTACGCCGCCCGCCTGGGCGCCGAACGGGCCGCCACCCTCAACCCGTACGCCGCGCTGCTCAAGGCCGGTGTCCCGCTCGCGCTCGGCTCCGACAGCCCGGTCACCCCGCTCGACCCCTGGGGCACCGTCCGCGCCGCCGTCTTCCACCGCACCCGCGCCCACGGCATCTCCGCCCGCGCCGCGTTCACCGCCCACACCCGCGGCGGCTGGCGCGCCATCGGCCGGGACGACGCGGGCGTCCTGGTGCCCGGCGCCCCGGCCGACTACGCGGTCTGGCGCACCGGCGACCTGATCGTCCAGGCCCCCGACGAGCGGGTGCAGCGCTGGTCGACCGACCCCCGCTCCGGCACCCCTGGCCTGCCTGATCTCACTCCCGGCAAGGACCTCCCGGTCTGCCTGACCACGGTCGTCGGCGGGCGGACGGTCTTCGGGCCGCCGAACGAGTGACATCGCGCGGTCAGGTGCCGGCACGGGATGCGCTTGCCGCTCCTTGCCTCACTTAGGGGCGCTCGCGGCTGACCTGGGGCGACGCGAAAACGACGCAGGCAGAGCACCTGTTGACAGCAGGCGGTCGGCGGCCGGTAGGTTCGGCCGAGTCCACCACAGGACGTCCGACCGGGAGACCTCCGCGCAGTCGTCGAACGCAGCTGGGCCATGGGGCGGTGCGCCACTGGGGCACATCGCCACTGGGAGCCAGGTCCAGCACCAGCGGCACGGGACAACGGAGTGTTTCGGCTGGATGGGGGTCCCTCCCTGCTCCTTGAGAGCCTGGGGGACGGTGCGACCCGGATGGGGCCCGGACGCTCAGTAGACAACGGCTTTCGGTCGACCCGCAGCCAGCGGGTCCCAGGTCGGCCCGAAGGGCACCGGGCCCCTATCCGCACCGCACACCCACGGCACCCCTCGTAGTGCCCCCTTCACCTTTTGTGCACCCCATATCCGCAATCCCGGCCTGCCGATGTACGGTCAGCTCACCACCGCACGACCTGCAGGAAGGCCCGCGACCGTGCCATCGGGTTCCGACACCACCGAAGAAGCCGTCAGCGACACCTCGCCCGACGGCCCGGTGCCGCGCGCCGGGACGGACTCCACCGCGGCGCCCGCGCGCCCCGGGCGGGCCCGCCGCCTCGCCGCCCTGGTCCGCCGGGAGGCGCTGCGCACCGGCCTCGCGGCCGTCTTCGGTATCACGCTCGGCCTGGCCTTCCCGCCGTACGACCTGTGGCCGCTGTCGCTGGTGTCCGTCGCCGCGCTGTCGCTGCTGACCCGTGGCCGCACCGCGCGCCAAGGGGCCTGGACGGGCTTCGTGTTCGGGCTGCCGTTCTTCCTGATCCTGCTGAAGTGGCTCCATGTCGTCGGCTGGGACGCGGTGTTCGGCCTCTCGGTCGCCGAGGCGCTCTTCCTGATGCTGCTGGGCGCGGCGCTCGCCGTCACGTCCCGGCTGCCGGGCGGGCCGCTGTGGGCCGCCTGCCTCTGGGTCGCCGAGGAATGGGCCCGCGACCGGCTGCCGTTCGGCGGCTTCCCGTGGGGCCGGCTCGCCTTCGCCCACACCGGCTCGCCGTTCACCCCGCTCGCCGCGCTCGGCGGCGCCCCGTTGGTGACCTTCGCCGTCGCGCTGGCCGGCGCGCTGCTCGCGGCATGTGCCGCCGCCCTCTGGCAGTTGCGCGGCAACCCCTCGCTGCGCCGGGCCGTCCCGGCCCTGGAGGCGTTCGGCCTCGCCGCCGCGGTGGCCCTGGCGGGCGTCCTGGTGCCCGTGCCCACGAAGGCCGACGACAACGTTGACATCGCGGTGGTCCAGGGCAACGTCCAGCAGCCCGGCATGGACTTCCTGGGCCGCCCCATGATGATCACCGACAACCACGCCAAGGCCACCGAGAAGCTCGCCGCGGACATCAAGGCCGGCCGGGCCAAGAAGCCGGACCTGGTCATCTGGCCGGAGAACTCCTCCGACCTCGATCCGTACCAGTACCCGCAGGCCTACGACCGCATCGACGAGGCCGTGAAGGCGATCGGCGTGCCCGTCCTGGTCGGCGCCCTGGTCGACCACCCCTCCAAGAAGGGCTATGTCTTCAACGAGGGCATCGTCTGGGACCCGAAGAAGGGGCCGGGCGCTTCCTACACCAAGCAGCACCCGGTGCCGTTCGGCGAGTACGTGCCGTTCCGGGAGCAGCTCAGCAAGATCATCACGCGTTTCCAGCGGGTGCCCCGCGACTTCTACCCCGGTGACCACACCGGCGTGCTGCACATCGGCCCCGCCCGGCTCGGCGACGTCATCTGCTTCGAGGTCGCCTACGACCAGATCGTGCACGACACCGTCGACGCCGGAGCCCGCGCCCTGGTGATCCAGACCAACAACGCCACCTACGGCGGCACCGGCCAGCCCGAGCAGCAGCTGGCGATGTCCAAGCTGCGCGCCGTCGAGCACGGCCGGGCCGTGGTCACCGCGGCCACCAGCGGGATCAGCGCCGTGGTCGCCCCGGACGGCACGATCACCCACCGGATCCCGGAGTTCACCCGGGGCGTGGTCTCCGCGCGGATTCCGCTGCGGGACGAAACGACGCTCGCCGACCGCGTCGGTGCCGCTCCCGAGTGGGTGATCGCTATCGTGGGCCTTCTGTCCTGCGCCGGCGCCGTAGTCGTCGGCCGGCGGGGGCGTACGAAGGACGAGAAGGGGCAGCAGTGACAGACGGGCAGCGGCAGTACGGTCCGCTCGGCACCACGTTGGTGATCATTCCGACGTACAACGAGGCGGAGAACATCAAGCCGATCGTCTCGCGGGTGCGGTCCGCCGTCCCCACGGCGCATGTCCTCGTCGCGGACGACAACAGTCCCGACGGAACCGGCAAGCTCGCCGACGAACTGGCCGCCGACGACGCACAGGTCCACGTCCTGCACCGCAAGGGCAAGGAGGGCCTCGGCGCCGCCTACCTCGCGGGCTTCCGCTGGGGCATCGACCACGGCTACGACGTGCTCGTCGAGATGGACGCCGACGGCTCGCACCAGCCCGAGGAACTGCCGCGGCTGCTCACCGCCCTCAAGGGCGCCGACCTCGTCCTCGGCTCCCGCTGGGTGCCGGGCGGCCGCACCGTCAACTGGCCCGCGTACCGCCGGCTCATCTCCCGCGGGGGCAGCACCTACTCGCGGCTGGTACTGGACCTGCCGCTGCGCGACCTCACCGGTGGCTTCCGGGCCTTTCGCGCGCAGGCCCTCAAGGGGCTGGGCCTGGACGACGTGGCCTCACAGGGCTACTGCTTCCAGGTCGACCTCGCCCGCCGTGCCGTGCAGGCCGGCTACCACGTCGTCGAGGTGCCGATCACCTTCGTCGAACGGGAACTGGGCGACAGCAAGATGAGCCGCGACATCGTCGTCGAGGCGCTGTGGCGGGTCACGGCCTGGGGCGTCGGCTCGCGCGTGGACAAGATCCGCGGCCGCTGACGGCGGACCCGGCCGCCGGCGGTGATCCCCGCGCGCGACCCTCACGGGGGGTGACGGCAGGGGCCAGGCACACTTGAGGCATGACGTTCGGAGTCACGCCACCGCCGAGTTCCCGCCCGCCCCAGCGCTCGCGCGCCCGCCGGTTCGTCCCCCTGGGCATCGCCGCCTGGATGGTCCTGGAGATCTGGCTGCTGACCGTGGTCGCCGGGGCCACCAACGGCCTGACGGTCTTTCTTCTGCTGGTCGCCGGGGTGATTGCGGGCGGCTATGTGGTGAAACGTGCCGGCCGCCGCGCCTGGCGCAACCTCACCGAGAGCCTGCAGACCGCCGGTGACCCGGCGGCTTCCGGCCGCTCCGCCTCGTCCGGCAAGGGCACGTCCGGGGAGGGCAGGCAGGGCAGCGGCAACACGCTCCCGATGGCCGGCGGGCTGCTCCTGATGATCCCCGGGCTGGTGTCCGACGCGCTGGGGCTGCTCTGCCTCTTCCCGCCGACCGGGAAGCTGATCCAGCGCCGGGCCGAGAAGCTGCTGAACCGGCGGACGGGCTACGCCCAGAGCTCCTTCGGCAACGCCTTCCAGCAGGCCCGGATGCACCGGCCGGACGGCAAGGTCGTCCAGGGCGAGGTCATCCGCGAGGACGAGCCGTCCGCCCCGCCCCGCCAGGACCCGCCGCTGACCGGCTGAGCACGGACGCCCGGCAGGTGCGGGCGCCGGACACAGCAAGAGCCGGGGCCACTGCGCAGTGCAGTGGCCCCGGCCCTTCGTGCTGCTTGGCGCAGGCCCGTCGTCAGGCGGACTTGCGGTTGCTGTCGCGCGGATGCACGGCAATGTTCATGGTGCCGGAGCGCAGGACGGCCAGCCGTTCGGCCAGCACCTCCTCCAGCTCCTCGCGGGTGCGCCGCTCCATGAGCATGTCCCAGTGCGTACGCGCGGGCTTACCCTTCTTTTCCTCAGGGCCATCGCCATCCACCAGAAGCGAGGGTGCACCGCATACCTTGCACTCCCACTCCGGCGGAATCTCGGCCTCAACCGAGAACGGCATCTCGAATCGATGTCCGTTCTGGCATGCGTACTCCACCGCCTGGCGCGGGGCCAGGTCGATGCCGCGGTCGGTCTCGTAGCTGGTCACCACGAGTCGCGTGCCGCGGAGAGCTCGCTCACTCATGAATCGTGCCTCCCGGGCTTGTCGCCCACAGGACAGGTGTCGCTGTCGTCGTCATCCGGTCAACGTCCGGTCGGCGGTGAAGATTCCCGTATTCGAAATCCGGGACATGCGCCCACCCGTCGCCCACCACCGCCCATGATGGAGGCGCTGTGCGCCGCTGCCTTCCTTCGTGCCGCCCCTTGTTGTACCCACCAGCGCCCGGTTTGTCACATCTGGCAGCAGATGTCACCCAGCGCCTTCTATGGTTGAGCGCGCAGTAACGGTCCGCCTGGTGAGCCAAAGGCGTACACTACCGGCCCGCAGGCCCCGGGACTAAATCCGGTCAGGTATGGGATTTCCGGCTGCCGCGATCGCCCGCCCCACCGGCACCCTCGCCAACAGGACAAAACCGATCACAAAGAACGCCACCAGGGACACGATCGCGTCCCGGTAGCTCCCGGTGAGCTGATAGGCCACCCCGAACACCAGCGGTCCCAGCCAGCTCACGCCCCGGTCGCTCATCTCGTACGCGGAGAAGTATTCCGCCTCCTTGCCGCGCGGCACCAGATGGGAGAAGAGCGAACGGGACAACGCCTGGCTCCCGCCCAGGACCAGGCCGATGCCGACGGCCAGCCCGAAGAACCAGCCGGGTGCCCGCGCGGGCAGGAAGTAGCCGGCCGCGATCGTCAGCACCCACGCCAGCAGGGAGCCCAGGATCGTGCGCTGCGCGCCGTACCGTCCGGCGAGGCGTCCCATCAGCAGGGCGCCCGCCGCGGCCAGCACCTGGACCAGCAGGACCGCCACGATCAGCGTCGTCTGGTCCAGGCCGAGTTCCTCGGACCCGTAAACGGAGGCCTGGGTGATCACCGTCTGCACCCCGTCGTTGTAGACGAGATAGGCCAGGAGGAAGGAAAGGGTGAGGGGGTGGCGGCGCATGGTGCGCAGCGTCTCCCGCAGCTGCTGCCATCCCTGGCCGAGCGTGGCACCGCCGGCCCCGGCCCGCTCCTCGGTCGTGCCCGTCCGCCGGTCGCGCAGCCGGCGCAGCGGAATCACCGAGAAAGCGCCCCACCACAGCCCCGCCGACGCCAGGCAGATGCGCACCGCGGCGCCCGTGGACAGGCCGAAGGAGTCGTGCGCGCCGTAGAGCACCAGGTTGGCGACGAGGACCAGGGCCCCCGCGGCGTAGCCGAACGCCCAGCCGCGGGAGGACACGGCGTCCCGTTCGTCGGGCCGGGCGATCTGCGGCAGGAAGGAGTTGTAGAGCATCATCGACACCACGAACGACACATTCGCGATGATCAGCAGCGCCCCGCCCAGCAGATAGCGCTCGCCGCCCAGGAAGAACATCCCCGTCGTCGCCGCGGCGCCCGTGTAGGCGCAGCAGCCCAGCAGCGGCTTCTTCCGGCCGGTCCGGTCGGCCAGCGCCCCGGCGAGCGGCATCGCCAGCACCGACAGCAGCAGCGAGGCGGACACCGCGTACGCATAGAAGGAGCCCGCGCGCACCGCGATGCCCGCCGGGTGCACGAAGCCGTCCGGGTCCGCGGCGGCCTTGGCCACCGAGGTCAGATACGGCCCCAGGAACACCGTCAGCACGGTCGTCGAGTAGACGCTGTTGGCCCAGTCGTACCAGTACCAGCCGCGCTGTTCCCGGCGCCGGGCGGACGCGTCGTCCACGCCCCCGGCCACGGCTCGTGTGCCCTCCACGCCCACCCCCGTCTTCCCGTCCCCGTCCACGGCGGCGGCCGACGGTCCCGGCGCCGGAGCGTGTCCGCACCTGCCGTCCGGGGCCGCACCCCGGGCGGCGTCCCCCTAGACCCAGCACCCTCGCTCGGTCAGCACCGTCCGCAACGTCTCTATGTGGTCGGTCATGATGCCATCCACGCCGAGGTCCAGGAGGGCCGCCATCCGGTCCGCGTCGTTGACCGTCCAGACGTGGACCTGCATGCCCAGCGCGTGCGCGGCGCGCAGGAAGAGCGGGTCGACGACGGGGAGGCCGGACTGCCGCTCGGGGACCTGTACGCAGACCGCGCTGCGCCGCACCGCCGCGCCCAGCAGCCGGTCCAGCGGCAGCACCCCGCGGCCGTACGACCGCAGCCGCAGGCCGGCCACGCCACGGGTGCCGAGCGAGCTCGCCATGCGCCGTCCGGCCAGTCGCTGGGCGCGGGCCACCCGGGCCTCCGAGAACGAACCGACGCACACCCGGTCCCAGGCGTTGGTGCGGCGCAGCAGGCCGAGCAGCGGGGCGAGGGCGGCCTCCGCCTTGAGGTCGACGTTCCAGCGGGCGTCGGGGAACTCCTCCAGCAGCTCCTCGAACAGCGGCAGCGGCTCGCGGCCGCCGACCCGGGCCCGGCTCACCGCCCGCCAGGGGAGCTGTCCGATCGCGCCGCGGCTGTCGGTGACGCGATCGAGCGTCGCGTCGTGGAAGGCCACCAGCTGTCCGTCCGAGGTGGCATGCACATCGGTCTCCAGATAGCGGTAGCCGAGGCCGACCGCGCGGCGGAAGGCGGCGGCGGTGTTCTCCAGGCCCTCGGCCGCCCCGCCCCGGTGGGCGAAGGGGAGCGGCACGGGGTGGTCGAGGTAGGCGTGGCGGGGGCGTATCGCGGGGGTCACTCCGGCAGTATCGCGTGCTCGGGTGAAGCCTCTCCGCGGGCCACCACCGGCGAGGGCGTCACGGGCCGGTCCTTGATCGCGAAGCGGCGGAGGAAGAACTGCGCCAGCGGCCCGATGGCCAGCGCGTACACCACCGTCCCGGCCCCCACGGACCCGCCGAGCAGGTAGCCGGCCGCGAGCACCGTCACCTCGATGCAGGTCCGCACCAGCCGCACCGGACGGCCGGTCCGCAGGTGCAGCCCGGTCATCAGCCCGTCGCGCGGTCCCGGACCGAAGCGGGCGGAGATGTACAGACCGGTCGCGGCGCCGTTGAGGAGGACGGCGCCGGCCAGCAGCGGGATACGTGCGCCCAGCGCGTGCAGCTCCGGCGTCCAGGCCAGCGTCGCGTCCATCACCAGCCCGAGGATGACCACATTGGAGACCGTGCCCAGGCCGGGACGCTGGCGGAGCGGGATCCACAGCAGCAGGATCAGCGCGCCGGACACGATGGTGACCGTGCCGATCGAAAGACCCGTATGACGGGATATGCCCTGGTTCAGCACGCTCCACGGCTCCAGGCCGAGCTCGGCCCGCAGCATCAGGCCCATGCTCACGCCGTACAGGGTCAGGCCCGTGTAGAGCTGGACCAGCCTGCGTACCGGCAGTCGCCTCCGTGGGCCGGTTTCCCCGACTATGGGCATGGTTTTCCCCCTCCTGGCAGAATTGGACCGACGCATGACACCATGTGGCACGTCCGGGCTCGGGAAGTAGAGCCAATTCGGGGAAGGTGGACTGATCTTCATGGCTCAGTGGACTTCAGCGGTGGGCGCGCCCCAACTCGCCCGGCTGCTCCGGTCGCAGGACCCGCGCGACGCCCAACTCACCGCCGCCGGGCGCCGGTTGCCCGCCTACCGCAGCCTCGCCGACGGCGTCCGGCTGCTTGTGCTGGAGGGCCGGGTGCCGGTCGCCGCACGCCTGCCCGCCGAGCGTGAACTGGCCGCGGCCTTCAATGTCAGCCGCACCACCGTCGCCGCCGCCTACGAAGCGCTGCGCGCCGAAGGGTTCCTGGAGTCGCGGCGCGGCTCGGGGAGTTGGACCGCAGTCCCGGCCGGCAACCCGCTGCCCACCCGCGGCCTGGAACCGCTGCCCCCGGAGGCCGCCGGTTCCATGATCGACCTGGGCTGTGCCGCGCTCCCGGCTCCCGAACCGTGGCTCACCCGCGCCGTCCAGGGCGCCATGGCCGAGCTCCCGCTCTACGCCCACACCCACGGCGACTACCCGGCCGGCCTGCCCGTCCTGCGCCAGGCCCTCGCGGACCGCTACACCGCCCGCGGCATCCCCACCATGCCCGAGCAGATCATGGTGACCACGGGGGCGATGGGCGCGGTGGCCGCCATCTGCCGGCTGTGTACGAGCCCCGGCGAGCGGGTGGCCGTCGACTCCCCGTCGTACGCCAACATCCTCCAGCTGATGCGGGACGCCGGCGCCCGGCTCGTCCCCGTCGCGCTCGCCGACAAGCTGGCCGGCTGGGACATCCCGGCCTGGCGCCAGGTGATGCGCGACGCCGCGCCCCGCATGGCGTACGTCGTCGCCGACTTCCACAACCCCACCGGCACCCTCGCCACCGAGGACCAGCGCCGGCGTCTCGTCGACGCCGCGCGTTCGGCCGGCACCCTGCTCGTCGTCGACGAGACCATGGCCGAACTCCAGCTGGACCAGGACACCGCAACGCCCCCTCCGGTCTGTGCGTTCGACCCCGCCGGCAGCGCGGTGATCACGGTCGGCTCGGCGAGCAAGGCGTTCTGGGCCGGGATGCGGATCGGCTGGGTGCGCGCCGCCCCCGACATCATCCGCAGCCTGGTCGCCGCCCGCGCCTACTCCGACCTGGGCTCACCCGTTCTCGAACAGCTCGCCATCGCCTCGCTCCTGCAGACCGGCGGCTGGGAAGCGGCCATCGGCATCCGCCGCGAGCAGGCCCGCGAGAACCGCGACGCGATCGTCGAGGCGCTCCACCGCCACCTCCCCGACTGGGAGTTCAGCGTCCCCCGCGGCGGCCTCACCCTGTGGGCGCGGACGGGCGGACTCTCCGGCTCCCGGATCGCCGAGGCGGGGGAGCGGCTCGGGGTGCGGGTGCCCTCCGGGCCGCGGTTCGGAGTCGACGGTGCCTTCGAGGGCTTCGTACGGCTGCCGTTCACGGTCAGCGGCGCCGTCGCCGACGAGGCCGCGGTCCGGCTGGCCGGAGCCGCGCGACTGGTCGCGACGGGCGCGCCGCTCGACACGGAGACGCGGCACACGTTCGTCGCCTGACGCCGGATCACCGGGCGGCCCGCCGCGCGGACGGGGCTCAGCCCTCCGTGCGGGCGGCCTCCGGCGAGCCGTTGACGGCGCGGGACCCGCCGTCCTCGACCGTCCGTACCCGCACGCCCGCGCCCACGGGCTCGGCGAGGTCGGCCGGCGTCCCGGCCTCGGGTGACGTGTCGGCGGGCGCGGGGCGGTTGGCCGGCTCCGGTGCCTGTGCCGCACCCGTCGGCTGCGCTGCCTCTGCCGTCTCCGCGGGGTCCGGGGCCGTGGATTTGCGGATGTTCACCGGCCGGCCGGTGTCCATGGACCCGGCCGCGCCCTCCGGCCCGCCGTCGCCCTCCGGCCCGTCAGCCCGCACCCCGTCGGTCGTAACCGTCTCGTCGGCCGCCGCGGCCTCGTCTCCCGCTCCGCCCTCGTCGGCCGGAACCGTGCGCTCCGGCAGGAGTGCGAGGACGGCCTCCCGGAGGGTCTGCCCGGCGGCGTCGTCCAGGGGGTCCGGCGTGGCCGGTACCTGGAGGCGCAGCACCGGAGCGGCGCCGAGGCGGGCATAGCCCCGGCCCGGCGGCACGTGCGCGGTCGGCGTGGTGTGCGGCGGCGCCCCGAGCACCGCCCGTACCTCCTCCGCCGTGGCGGGGCCGAGCACCACCCGCGCCTTGGTGTGCGCCCGTACGGGGTCGCTCAGCAGCTCGGCGCTCTCGAACTGGTCGGCCACCACCACCGTGACCGCTGCTGCCCGGCCGTGCCGCAGCGGCACCTGGAGCCACCGCTGCGGATCCTCCCGGCCCTCCGCGACCGCGACATGGGCCAGTGCCGTCGGACGGTCCGCGATGATCCACAGCGGGCGCCGGGTGTCCTCCGGCGCGGGCAGGCCGGCCTGGCGCGCCCGGTTCGCCGCGATCAGCCGCCGCTCGGTCTCGTGGGACGCCCACTCCAGGGCCGCCAGCGCCCCCGCGAGGCCGCTCTCCACGCCGAGTACGCCACGGCGCCCGGACAGAGCGCCGTACTCGCCGGTGCCGCCCCCGTCGACGATCAGCACGTCCCCGTCCTGCAGCGCCTGGACCGCGATCGAGCGGAGCAGGGTCGTGGCGCCCGTCCCCGGCTGCCCCAGGACGAGCAGATGCGGTTCGGTGGAGCGCTGCCCGGTGCGCCAGACCACCGGCGGCGCGTCCCGTGTCTCCTCCCCGGCGGTGACCGGCAGGGTCCGCTGGACGGCGTCCGGGTCGGTGAACCCGAGCACCGTCTCGCCCGGGGAGGTGACGAAGCGCTGCGCGCCGATGTCGGCGGGCAGCGCGCCGAGCGCGGTCAGGGTGAGCTGATTGGTCAGCTCGTCCCACCCGAAGTGGTACTCCCGGCCGCGGCCGGCCTTGGCGTACAGCACCTGCTCGATGCGGACCCGGGCCTGGTCCTCACCGTCGGTGAAGTACGCCGGATACTTCAGCTGCAGCCGCTCGATCCGTCCGCTGTCGTCGAAGGCGTACTCGGTGAAGGCCCGCTCCCAGTCCCCGCCGTGCGCGTACAGGAGGCCGGTGTCGCCCTCGGTGGAGAAGTACGGCACCAGCGCCTCGTAGAGCGCCGTCAGCCGCTCCCGTTCGGCCTCGCCGGGGCCGGTCTCCACGGGCGTGCGCTCCCGCCCCGCCCAGGCCCCCGCGCCCATCACGGCGATCAGGGCGAGCAGTGGCCCGTACGGCACCAGGCACATGACCAGCACACACGCGCCGACGAAGAAGGCCATCGGGCCGCGGCTCTCCCGGGGCGTCTCCGCCCAGCGGCCCCGGCCGGCCGCCCCCAGCCGGCGCAGCCCCCGGCCGATGACGATCAGCGGGTGGAACACGTCGGAGGCGCCGTCGGCGGCGGTCCGCGCGAGTTCCCGGCTGCGGGCGAGGGAGGTGCTGTTGGCCATGCGGGCGAGCGGTGCGCTGTCGGTCAGGATGCGGGGCAGGGGGCGCCGGGCCACATCGTCTCCTGTTGCTCGTGGCGGTGGTCGTGGGGGCGGCTCGGCGTGGGCGGCGAGCCGGCAGCGTGCTGCCCGGGAGCCGCCCGGACGGGAGGTGGTGCGGCCCGTTCGGGCGGGTCCCGTGGGGCGGCACCGGTCGGGGACTCCGGACGCCCCTGGGCGGACGGGAGCGGGACGACGGAAGGGACTAGATCTTGATTCCCCCGAGGAGGCTCGCCAGGCTCGCCCCGCCGGCCTTGATGCTGGGCGCGATGGCGGAGCTGGCGAGGTAGAACCCGAAGAGCGCGGAGACCAGTGCATGCGACAACTTCAGGCCGTCTTTGCGGAAGAAGAGGAAGACGATGACACCGAGCAGGACGACGCCGGAAATGGACAGAATCATGGGGGTTCTCTCCTGGGTGGTGGGGACGGACACCATGAGTCCTTCCAGCCTCACAGTACGTATCAAGCCACGAAAAGCTGCAAATGGGTGATTTGTCGTGGAAATTCCCTAAATGGGCGCAGCGTCGAGGCGTGCCCCTTCGGCGTGTGCTGGGCGTGTCCCGGCCCGGGGCCGCCGACCCGGCACAATCGTGGGGTGTCGAAGTCGAACAAGCCGATCAAGCCGAAGAACGCGCCGCGCCGCCCGGCCGCCGCCGTCACTGCCGACTCGCCGTGCCCCTGCGGACACGCCGAGGCCTACCGCGACTGCTGCGCCGCCCTTCACCAGGGCCGCGCCACCGCCCCGACCGCGGAACGGCTGATGCGCTCGCGCTACAGCGCCTTCGCCGTCGGTGAGACCGGATACCTGCTGCGCACCTGGCACTCGACGACCCGCCCCGGCGGCCTCGACCTCGAACCCGCCCAGCGCTGGACCGGCCTGGACATCCTCGGCACCACCGGCGGCAGCGCCTTCCACACCGAGGGAACCGTGGAGTTCCGGGCCCACTTCACCCTGCACGGCCGGGCCGACAGCCAGTACGAGAACAGCCGCTTCGTCCGCGAGGACGGCCAGTGGGTCTATCTCGACGCACTGCCGTCCGTATAGGAGCTGACCGCGGGGCGCGGGCGTCGGTCCCGGGGAGCCGGCGCGTGTCGTGACCGTCGCCGGCCCGGCGGCGACGCCTCCGCCGGGGCCCGCGGCCCGTTCCGGTTCAGAGCCCGCGCAGCTGGTCGATCTCGCGGCGGTCGCGCTTGGTGGGGCGTCCGGTGCCGCGTTCGCGTACCGCGATCACCGGGATCTCCTCGCGCGGCGGGGCCGGGGGAGAGTTGTCGACGAAGCACTCGGCGGCGACGGCCGCGCCCACCCGCTTGCGCACCAGCCGCGAGACGACCACGATCCGCTCCCGCCCCGCGTGCCGCAGCCGCACCTCATCGCCGTTGCGCACCCCATGTGCCGGCTTCACCCGCTCCCCGTTGACCCGCACATGCCCCGCGCGGCACGCCGCCGCGGCCAGTGACCGCGTCTTGGTGAGCCGCACGGACCAGATCCAGCTGTCGATGCGGGTGGTCCCCTCGTCTGAAGCCATACCAAGACTCTAGAACGGGCGGCCCGGCGCGCGGCAGAACGGGCGGTGCGGGGCCGGCGTGCGCGCCCCGCCGGGACCTCTCCCGCCCGGCCCGTCGTAACGCGTCCTCCTCGGCCGGCGGCCGGCCCGTCGTAGACGCCCCCGCCCGTATGCGCCCCCGCCCCCGACCGTCAGCCCGTCTTCCGGCCCGTCGCCTTCTTGGCGGTGCGCTTCGAAGCCGTCTTCTCGGCGGTGCCGGCGGACGCGGCGCGGGCGCCGCTGCCGGTCTTCTCGGCCGACGCTGCGCTCTTCTTCCGTCCGCCCGCGGCCTTCGGCGCGGCCGTCGCCGCCTTCTTGGCGGGGGTCTTCTTCGCGGTGCCCGACGCGGTCTTCTTCGCCGCCGGCTTCTTCGCGGCAGTGCCGCTCTCCTTGGCGGTGCGCGACCCGGCCTCGCTCTTCTTCGCCGCCTTCCGCCCCCGTATGGGCGTCACGGACGCCGACTCCGCCCCTGTGCCGCTCTCCCCGCCGCCGCGGGCCGCCCGGACGCTCTTCTCCAGGGCCGCCGTCAGGTCGATGACCTGGGCTCCGCTGTCCGGCGCCGCCGGGGCGGAAGGTTCCTCGCCCTCCAGTTTGGCGGCGACCAGCTCCTCGACGGCCTCGCGGTAGTCGTCGTGGAGTTCGGCGGGGTCCAGCTCGCCCAGGGAGTCCATCAGCGTCTCGGCCAGCGTCAGCTCGTTCTCGCGCAGCTCGACGTCCTCGGGCACCACCCCGTCGGCGGGCCGGATCTGATCCGGCCACAGCAGGGTGTGCATCACGATCGCCCCGTTGTGCGCCCGCAGCATCGCCAGCGACTCCCGCCCCCGCATCGCCACCTTGCCGACCGCGACCTTTTCGTGGTGCTCCAGGGCTTCGCGCAGCAGGCTGTACGGCTTGGTGGCGGAGGTTCCGTTGGGGCCCAGGTAGTAGGCCTTGTCCATCTGGAGCGGGTCGATCTCGGCGGGGTCGACGAAGGACAGGATCGACAGCGTCTTGGCGGTCGGCATCGGCAGCCGGGACAGGTCGTCGTCGGTGATCGGCACGATCGTCTCGTCGCCCGGCGGCTGATAGCCCTTGCCGACCTCCTCGTTCGGGACCTCCTTGCCGTCCAGCTCACAGATCTTCCGGTACTGGACCTGGGCGCCGTCCTTCTCGTGGATGCGCACGAAGGAGACCGACGAGGTGCGGTCGGTGGCGCTGTAGGTCTTCACGGGGATGGTGACCAAGCCGAACGATATGGAGCCGTTCCAGATAGATCGCATCTTTTGTCCCTTGTGTGGGAGTCTCATCGTATGTCGCCGATCACCGATGTGGAGGGGCGGCGCGTCTCGCTGACCAACCTGGACAAGGTGCTCTACGCCGAGACCGCCACCACCAAAGGTGAGGTGCTGCACTACTGCACCACCGTCGCGGGCCCCCTGCTCGCCCAGCTCCGGGACCGGCCGCTGTCCTTCCTGCGCTATCCCGACGGGCCGGAGGGCCAGCGCTTCTTCACCAAGAACGTGCCGCCCGGCACACCCTCCTGGGTGAAGACCTGCGAGGTCCCCCATACGACGTCCGGACCCACCCGGCAGGTCCTGCTGCAGGACCTGCCCTCCCTGGTCTGGGCCGCGAACCTGGTCGTCGAACTGCACACGCCGCAGTGGAAGTGCCAGGACCCGGGCATCGCGGACCGTCTGGTCCTCGACCTCGACCCCGGCGCCCCGGCGACCATCGTCGAATGCTGCACCGCGGCGCAGTGGCTGCACGACCGGATGACCGCCGACGGCCTGGAGGTCCACGCGAAGACCAGCGGCTCCAAGGGGCTGCACCTCGTCGTGCCGATCGAACCCGTCCCCTCGGAGCGGGCCACCGCCTACGCCAGGACCCTCGCCGCCGAGGCCGCGGCGGCCCTCCCGGACCTCGTCGTGGACAAGATGACCAAGGCCCTGCGCCCCGGCAAGGTCTTCCTCGACTTCTCCCAGAACGCCGCCGCCAAGACCACCGCCGTCGCCTACACCTTGCGCGCCCGCCCCACCCCCACCGTCTCCACCCCGGTCACCTGGGACGAGATCGCCGGGTGCACCGAACCACGGCAACTCGCCTTCCTCTTCGACGAGATCGCACCCCGCCTCGCGGAACACGGCGACCTGCTCGCCCCGCTCCTCGACCCCGATCGCGCCCGCCCCCTGCCCCGCAAGAAATCCCGGGGTGCGCCCGCCGCGCCCGATCGGCCCCGGTCCAGCCGGGGTTGGGCATAGGTTGGCGGCATGCTGGAGGGGACGCCGCACACGCCGCACGACACACTGCCGCTCCGTCTGCCGGACCGGTGGGCGGACGACGAGCCGGCCGACGGGCCGGCGCCCGGCGGCGCGGGGGGAGCAGACGGGCGGGCCGCACGCCCGGGGCGGCGCCGGCACGCCGCCGGCCAACGGGACGGCGGGAGCGGGGGAGTGCAGCGCTCCTCCCTCCTGATGGCACTGGGGACGGTGGCCTCCCGCGGCACGGGGCTGATCCGGCAGGTGCTCCAGGCGGGCGCCCTCGGCACCGGCCTGCTCGCCACCACGTACAACACCGCCAACGTCGTCCCGATGAGCATCTACACCCTGCTGATCGGCGGCGCCCTGAACTCGGTGCTGGTACCGCAGCTGGTGCGCGCCAGGGCCGAGCACGCGGACGGCGGCCGCGCCTACGAACAGCGCCTGGTCACCCTCGTCCTGAGCGTGCTGGCGGTGGGCACCGTGCTCTCGGTCTGGGCCGCGCCGCAGATCGTCGCCGTCTACACCCCCGACACGCCCGAGCACCATGCCGCCTTCGAGCTCACCGTGGTGTTCGCCCGCTTCCTGCTGCCGCAGATCTTCTTCTACGGCCTGTTCTTCATCCTCGGCCAAGTCCTCAACGCCCGGAGCAAGTTCGGCGCGATGATGTGGACACCGGTCCTCAACAACGTCGTATTGATCACGATGTTCGGGCTCTACCTCGGCCTGCTGGCCGGCCCCGACCGGATCGAGGACATCACCCCCGGCCAGATCGACCTGCTCGGCATCGTCACCACCGCCGGCATCGCCGTGCAGGGGCTGGCCCTGATCCCCTTCGTCCGTGCCGCCGGCTTCCGCTTCCGGCCGCGCTTCGACTGGCGCGGCACCGGTCTGCGCAAGAGCGTCACGGCCGCCCGCTGGACCCTGCTGTTCGTGCTCGCCAACCTCGCCGCGATGGTCGTCGTCACGCACTACGCCACCGCGGCGGACCAGCAACTCCCCACCGCAGGCGTCGGATACACCTCCTACAGCTACACGCAGACCATCTGGACGCTGCCGCAGTCGATCGTCACCGTCTCGCTGGTGACGGCGCTGCTGCCGCGGATGAGCCGGGCGGTCGCCGAGAACCGCCTGGACGAGCTGCGCGGCGACCTCTCCCGTGCGCTGCGCGTCAGCGGCGTCGTCATCGTCCCGGCCGCGTTCTTCTTCCTCGCCCTCGGCCCGCAGACCGCCCGACTCCTGTTCGCGCACGGCACGGTGGACGTGGCGTCGGCCGTGCCCGCCGGGCACATGCTGCAGGCCTTCGGGCTCGGACTGATCCCGTACTCGGCCCAGTACCTGCTGCTGCGCGGCTTCTACGCCTTCGAGGACACCCGCACGCCGTTCTGGACGGCCGTCGCGATCGCCGCCGTCAACATCGCCCTGGCCACCGCGTGCCATCTGCTGCTGCCCGCCCGCTGGGCGGTCACCGGGATGGCGGCCGCCTACGGCGTCGCGTACGGCATCGGGCTGGTGGTCACCGCGCTGCTGTTGCGCCGACGCCTCTCGGGACGTCTCGACGGCCGCCGCCTGTGCCGCACCTACGGCAAGCTGGCGACGGCCGCCGCCCTGGCCGCCGCGGCCGGCTGGCTCGCCGCCCGTGCCTGCTCCGGTGTGCCCGTCCCGGCCGGCTGGACCCCCGTCCTGGGCCTGACCGCCGGCGCACTCAGCATGGCCCTGATCTACCTGGCCCTGGCCCGGGCCCTGCGGATAGGCGAGCTGCGCAGCCTGCCCGGCCTGCGGTGACCCGGGCGGCGACGGCCCTCACACCGCGCGCGACCGCGGCCAGGACGCCTGCGTGGCGGCGGCCAGCCAGCCGATGACGGCACCGACCGTGGTGTCGCCCAGGCTCGCGATCTCCGCCAGGGCGGCCAGGTCCCCGTCGGCCGGCGCCACACCGGCCGCGGTCAGGGCGGCGTGCAGCTCCAGCCGCCGGTGATCGGGCATCGCCACCGGCCCCTGCCGCTGTTCCGCGGGACGCGCGGGAGCGGTCAGGCCGTAGCGCTGCGCGGGCTCGAAGGACAGCCGGTCCTCCGGGCGGGGCGGCGGGAGGAAGGGGTGCGTCGCGTACGCCGACGGGTGCGGCGGTTCCTGCGGGTGTGCGGGCGCGCCGAGGCGCTCCTCGGGGCGCGGCGGGGCGAGCACATAATCCGGCGTCGCGCCGTACGGCGGGGGAGTGGGGCGGTAAGGCGACATGAGGGCCTCCACAACTCGCGGTCCGAAAGAGTTCACCAAGATTCGGCGAAGACTGTGTCAATGCTCCGGAAGCCGGACGGTGCCCTTCCGGTTGCGGGCGGGGCGAGAGTTCACCCGATGAGCCCAAGGGGCGTCGGCGACGCCGGGTACCGCGGCCGTATGCCACGGCCCTGACGGGCCGTCGTATGCATGCGGACTCCGGCCGGGTCCGATGTTGCCCGGCTCGCGCCCCGTCCAGCAGAATCCGTGTGGCGTGCAGCACTTTTGACGGGGAATCGGGAGGCTGCACGGGGTGGCAGTGCGCGGCATTTCTGGGGAATTCTGTGATTGCCACAGTGTGGTCACACAATTCTCTCCCGGTGTTCACGCCGTGGTGATTACCGCGATGGAAAGCTGCCTGCGGCCGTATTTCCCAACGGCCGGTGCGGGTCGTGCCCCACATTTTCGCGACCCGGCGCCACAATTCGGGGAAAGGACACCCTTCGTGGACAACAACCGCGTGAACCGTCGCGCCCTGACCGCGCTGGCCATGGCCGCCGGAACGGTGCTGACGGTGGTGGTCGGACAGCTCCCGGCCGGTGCGACGGCCGCTCCGGCCGCGGACCAGCGTGCCGCCGCCGCGTCCGCCGCCCAGCATGCGTCCCTATCCGCCGGCGCATATGACGACACGTACTACAAAGACGCCATCGGCAAGACCGGTCAGGCGCTCAAGGATTCGCTGCACCGGATCATCAGCACCACCCAGACCGGAAAACTGACGTACGACCAGGTCTGGGACGCCCTCAAGGACACCGACCAGGACCCCGACAACAGCGCGAACGTCATTTTGCTGTACAGCGGCCGGTCGCAGAGCAAGGACGCCCACGGCGGAAATCCCGACGACTGGAACCGCGAGCACGTCTGGGCGAAGTCCCACGGTGATTTCGGCACCGACACCGGTCCGGGAACCGACCTCCACCACCTGCGTCCTGAGGACGTGTCCGTCAACAGCGAGCGCGGCGACAAGGACTTCGACAACGGCGGAACCGAGGTGGAAGGGGCGCCGGGCAGCCGCACCGACGACGACTCCTTCGAGCCCCGTGACGCGGTCAAGGGCGATGTCGCCCGCATGATCCTCTACATGGCCGTCCGCTACGACGGCGGCGACGGCTTCGCCGACCTGGAGCCCAACGACAAGGTCGGCAACGGCACCCAGCCGCACATCGGACGGCTCTCCGTCCTGAAGCAGTGGAGCAAGCAGGACCCGCCGGACTCCTTCGAGAAGCACCGCAACCAGGTGATCTTCGACAAGTACCAGCACAACCGGAACCCGTTCATCGACCACCCGGAGTGGGTCGACTCGGTCTGGTAGGCCGCATCCGGCAGCCGGGGCCGGGGCCGGCGGGCGTGTTGCCGCCGGCCCCGGCGTGCCGCGTACGGCAGTCGGGGCGCCCGCGCATCGGATGGCGTAGGCCAGCCAGCGCGGCGCCGGGGTCGTTTTTAGCGTGGGCCACATGTCGAGCGCGAGTTGGGTCCCCGTCAGAGTCGTTACCGCAGCCACCTTTTGTGCCGCGAGCCTGCTGGCCGTGCCAGGCCCGGCGGCCGCCGATGGCCCCCACGGCATCGACGACCTGCGGGCCGGCGCGCACGCGGGCCGCCCGGCCCGGATCCCCAACCGGCTGGACGGCCGGGGCGTGCAGTTCCTGCCCCGGCCGGACGTGCCGGAGCCGCCGGACGTCTCCGCCCTGTCGTGGATGGTGACGGACATGGCGAGCGGCAAGGTCCTCGCGGCCAAGGACGCCCACCGGCCGCTGCCGCCCGCCAGCACCCTCAAGGCGCTCTTCGCCGTGACGGTGCTGCCGAAGTTCTCCCAGGGCGAGGTGCACACCGTGTCCCTCCGGGACCTGGACGGCATCGAGGCGGGCAGCTCGCTCGCCGGCCTCAAGGAGGACCTCCCCTACCGCGTCGCGGACCTGTGGCACGGCGTGTTCCTCCGCTCGGGAAGCGATGCGGTGCACACCCTGGCCGGCATGAACGGCGGCTGGCACAAGACCATCGACGACATGCAGGCAACGGCGCGGCGGCTCGGTGCCCGCGACACCACGGTGGAGTCCGCCGACGGGTTCGACACGCCGGGCCAGTTCTCGTCCGCCTACGACCTGACGCTCTTCGGACGGGCCGGCCTGGCCGACCCCGACTTCGCCGACTTCGCCGCGACGAAACAGGCGGAGCTGCCGGAGGAGGGCGGCCCGGACTCCTTCGGCATGGTCAACACCAACCGGCTGCTGGTCGGCTCGCACGGCGTCAAGCCGTACGACGGCCTGATCGGGGTGAAGAACGGCTATACGACCCACGCCGGCAACACCCTGATCGCCGCCGCCCGGCGCGACGGCCGGACGCTGCTGGTCACCGTGATGAACCCGCAGTCCGGCAGCCGCAACGCCGTCTACGAGGAGACCCGCGCCCTGCTGGACTGGGGTTTCGAGGCGGCTCCCCGGGCCGCGGCCGTCGGGGTGCTGCCGGCCCTGGTGCGCGACGACGGCAGCGGTGTGACGCAGCCCGCCCTCCACCGGCCGCGGTCCCGTGGGCCGCTGCACAAGGCGGCCGTCGCGGCGCCGGCGGACGCCGAAGCGCCGGCCCGGAACTGGTGGCTGCTGTCCGCCGCCGGAGGCGCCGGGGTCATCGCCCTCGCCGGGCTCGGCACCGGTTGGTGGTGGCGGCGTCGCAGGGCGCGGACGCACGCGGACGGGGAGTCCGGCTGAGGGCGAGCCCCGCATCGCCGGGCCTCGCACATCCGTCCGATCGGTCAGGGATACGGAGGACGCGCGATGGCCTTGCCCGGTGAAGGGCGACGCGTCCGTCACGGTTGTGCCGGATGCCGGGCGTTGCTCGGTGTAGCGTCCTGATCAGCTGTCGTGGTTCCGAAGTGCCGGGCGCCCGTGTCGCATGCACGGGCGTCCTTGCTGTGTAGCGCGTCTCCGGACCAGGGCGATCACCTCCGGGGTCCGCAGCACGCGGAACCCGATTCGAGCCCCTTGAACGAAGGAGACGGATATGGCGTCCGGCACGGTGAAATGGTTCAACTCGGAGAAGGGCTTCGGCTTTATCGCGCAGGACGGCGGCGGTGCCGACGTCTTCGCCCACTACTCCAACATCGATGCCACGGGCTTCCGCGAGCTGCAGGAGGGCCAGAAGGTGACCTTCGAGGTCACCCAGGGGCACAAGGGCCCCCAGGCGGAGAAGATCCGTCTGGCGTAGGTCCGGCGGATCCGCCCTAGGCGCCCGTTCCCGGCCCGGGGGCGGGCGCCTGCGCATGGCGCGCGCCGCTCACCTCACCCGGTCGGCCGCCGGTGGCGGCCCCGGGCCACGGGCCCTCTCGGGGCGGACGGATCTCCGCCGGGGAGCGTGCGCTCAGGGCTGCGGCGGCCGGTCCTGGCCCTGCCCGCCGAACTGGTCCCGCATCTTGTCCTGGGCCGTGTCGACCTGACCCTTGTACTTGCCCTGGGTCTTGTCGTCGACCATGTCGCCGGACTTGTCGATGCCCTTGTCCGTCTGGCTCTCGTGGCCCTTCAGCATGCTCTTGATCTTGTCCATCATGGACATGAGTGGTCCTCCTCACCACGGTCCCCCACGACTCCAGCATCTCCCCCAGCCAGGTGATCTGCATCCGCGCGCCGGGGCCCCGCCGGGGCGGGCGCGAGCCACCCGGCAGGGCTATCGGTACGGGGAATCCGCTCGTGGCGTATTCCGGCCGCGCTACGGCGCGGGCGCCCGGAACCGGACGCTTCCGGTGACCGGATTCCGGGCCCTTCGACGCCGTCCGCGCTATAGGGGCGCCGTCGCCCGGGCCGGGTGTCCCGGAGCCGCTCCGGGCGCCGGGCGGGCAGGAGGGCGGCATCGGCGGCGGGCCCGGAAAAGGGGCGGTGGTGGATTCAGAGCTTCCCCCGGCAAGGACGGTCCTCCGGGTCCGGTTCACCCGGAGGGAGCAGTGCGCCCCCGGCGGTTGTCCGCGGGCGGCCGGTGCGGCGCTCGACGGGCACGGTCGTGCGGCCCGGCCGAGAATGCAGCGGTGAGCGATGAACACCGCAATGCCGAGGACGCCGCACCGCACGCCGTGCCGGGTGACGAGGAACGACGGCTCGCCAGGAAGGCGCTGGCCGGCCGTGCGCGCGACGCGGACGATCTGTCGTTGTTGATGGACATGCTGGGCCTGGACCCGGGCCGCGATCCGGACCACGAGGCGGCACACGGCCGTCCGCAGGGCCGTGGCCGGCAAGCCGGGCGCGGCACCGGGCGCGAGCGGCGGCAGGAACTGCGCCGCGACACCTGCCGCGACGCCGGCTCGCGCCCACGCGGGCCCGGGGTCTAGCCGCGTCCCGGGCAGCCGCCGCTACCGGCCCCGCACCCGGGACAGCCGTACGGTCACGATCTGGAACGGGCGGAGCCGCATCCGGACCGTGCGCCCCTGCCGGTCGAGCGCCGGGCCGTCCTCGACGGGGCGCTCCAGCAGATCGGTGACCGTGGCGCCGGCCGGCTCGAAGGCGGTGGTCAGGGTGGCGGTGGCGCGACCGCCGTGGGCCTCGTGGAGGCGGACGACCACATCGCCGCTGGTGTCGTCGGCGAGCTTCACCGCGGTGACCACCACCGCGTCGTTGTCGACGGTGACGAGGGGCGCGACCGCTGCGGCACCGGTGATCCGGCGCTCGGGCAGGTTGAGGCGATGGCCCTCGCGCACCGCGTCGCCGACGGCGGCGCCCGGGACCAGCGCATACCGGAAGCGGTGCCGGCCCTGGTCGGTCTCCGGGTCGGGGAACCGCGGAGCCCGCAGCAGGGAGAGCCGGACGGTCGTGGTGGTGCCGCGGTCGCCGTCCTCCCGGACGGTACGGGTGACGTCATGGCCGTATATCGCGTCGTTGACCAGGGCCACGCCCCAGCCCGGCTCCTCCAGGTGGACGAACCGGTGTGCGCAGGCCTCGAACTTGGCGGCCTCCCAGCTGGTGTTGGTGTGGGTGGGCCGGTAGAGATGCCCGAACTGGGTCTCCGCGGCATAGCGTTCGGCGTGCAGGTCCAGCGGGAACGCGACCTTGAGGAACTTCTCGGTCTCGTGCCAGTCGACCTCGGTGTCGAGGTCCAGCCGCCGCTGCCCGCGCGCCAGCGTCAGCGACTGCACCACGCGGGAGCCGCCGAACGTACGGGTGACGCGCACCGTCGCGGCCTCCCCGGAGACCTCGCCGAGCGCGACCTCGTCCGCCTCCGTCAGGTCGGTGACCACATTGCGGTAGTAGGCGTCCACGTCCCAGGCGTCCCACATGGCGGGGAAGTCCGGGTGGATCTGCAGCAGGTTCGCCGCCCCGCCGGGCGCCACGGTCTCGCGTCCGGCCACCCGGTCGTACGCGGAGACCACCAGGCCGCGGCCGTCGATCTCCACCCGCAGCGCCTCGTTGGTGAGGATGAACCCGCCGCCGCCGCGCGGCACGGCGGCCACCTCGGCCCCCTCGCGCGGTGAGGGGACCGCCACGGCACCCGCGGCGACCCCGCCGCGGGCGTGCGGCGCCGAGTTCACCACCAGCGCGGTGGTACCCCGGCCGGCCGCGGCGGCCACCGCGGCGGCGATGATGTCCTCCAGCTCGGCGGCGACGGCCGCGTAGGTCTGCACCGCCTCGCGGTGCACCCATGCGATGGAGGAGCCGGGCAGGATGTCGTGGAACTGGTGGAGCAGCACCGTCTTCCAGAGGCGGTCCAACGCCGCGTACGGGTAGGGGTGCTGCGCCAGCACGGCCGCCGTGGCCGACCACAGTTCGGCCTCCCGCAGCAGGTGTTCGCTGCGCCGGTTGCCGCGCTTGGTCCCCGCCTGGCTGGTGAGCGTCCCGCGGTGCAGCTCCAGGTACAGCTCGCCCACCCACACGGGTGCCCGGGGGTACTCCGCCTCGGCCTTCGCGAAGAAGTCCGCCGGCTTCTCCCACTCCACCGTCGCCGAACCGTCCAGATCGCGCAGCCGGCGGGCCTTGGCGATCATCTCGCGGGTGGTGCCCCCGCCGCCGTCGCCCCAGCCGGTCGGCGCGAGCGAGTGCCTGGCCGCCCCCTTGTCCTTGAAGTTCCGTGCCGCATGGGCGATTTCGCTGCCCGCCAGCTGGCAGTTGTAGGTGTCCACCGGCGGGAAGTGGGTGAAGATCCGGGTGCCGTCGATGCCCTCCCAGCGGAAGGTGTGGTGCGGGAACGCATTGACCTGACTCCAGGAGATCTTCTGCGTGAGCAGCCATTTCGACCCCGCCGCCCTGATGATCTGCGGCAGCCCCGCGGCGAAACCGAAGGTGTCCGGCAGCCACGCCTCCTCGTTCTCGATCCCGAACTCCTCCAGGAAGAACCGCTTCCCGTGCACGAACTGGCGCGCCATCGCCTCCGACCCGGGCATATTGGTGTCCGACTCCACCCACATCCCACCCGCCGGCACGAACCGCCCCTCCGCGACCGCCTTCTTGACCTTGGCGTAGACCTCGGGCCGGTGTTCCTTGAGCCAGGCGTACTGCTGCGCCTGCGACATGGCGAACACGAACTCCGGCTCGTCCGCGAGCAACGCCGTCATGGAGGACGCCGTACGGGCCACCTTCCGCACCGTCTCGCGCAGCGGCCACAGCCACGCCGAATCGATATGCGCATGCCCCACCGCGCTGATGCGGTGTGCGGAGGCCCCGGCCGGCGCGGAGAGCACGCCGCGCAGTTCCGCACGGGCCGCCGCCGCCGTCGCGTTGACGTCCTGAAGATCCACGGCGTCCAGCGCCCGGCCCACCGCCCGCAGCAGTTCCCAGCGGCGCGGGCTGTCCACCGCGAGCTCCGCCATGAGCTCGCCCAGCACGTCGAGATCCTGGATCAGCTCCCACACCCCGGTGTCGAACACGGCCAGATCCATCCGTTCCAGCCGGTACTGCGGCGCGCTGCCCGCCGTCTCCCGGTCGCCCAACGGGGTGGGCACGAAGGGGTGGACATCGAGGATGACGGGGTTGGACGCGGCCTCCAGATGCCACTCGACGCGCTCACCGCCGCGCACCGGCGCCCCCACCCGCACCCACTGGTTGCGCGGATTGAGCGCCTTGACGGGGGTGCCGTCGGGCAGATGGACCAGCGCCTCGCACTGGAATCCCGGCATCCGCTCGTCGAAGCCCAGGTCGAGCACCGCCTCGACGGTGCGGCCCGCCCAGGCCCGCGGCACCTCACCGCGGACCGTGAACCAGGTCGTACCCCACGGGGCGCCCCAGGCGTCGCCCACCGCCACCGGCGTACGGGGTGCGGCCAGGCCCTCGGCCACGGGCACCGGCTCACCCGGTGCGGCCCAGGCCGCGACCTGGAGGGGAACCGATTCCGGGTACAGCGCGGGCCGGATGCGCTCGTCCAGGACGCGCCGGAGGCGGGCTTCGGTCAGTGCGCGGTCGTCATGCATGAAGGAGGACTCCCCGGCGTCGAGGTGCGGGCGGTGGTGGATCGGTGACCGTCGTGGCTCACCAGGGCAGCTGGGTCCGGGACGGCTTCGAGACGGTGAACAGTTCGTGCACGGCGCGTACTTCGAGCCGGGCGGCCGGTTCGTCCCCCGCGCGCCGCAGGCCCGCCGCGTAGAAGGCGGTACCGCAGGTGCCGCCGAGGAACTCCCGTCCGTCCGGGAGCCGGCGGTACAGCTCGTAGTGGCGCACCGGGCCCGGTGCGCGCCGCCAGCCCAGCCGCACGGCCCTCGCCCCGTCCGTGGTGGCGGTGCCGGTGACCGTCAGCCCGCTGGGCGCGGTGGGGAGCGCGGTGGCCTCGCGGACCGCGAGCGCCCCCAGCCGCCAGGCCACCACCGTGCCCGCGCGGCCGGTCAGCCGCACCCCCAGGGCGTGCACGGTCCCCGGCCCGAGGGGCCCGAGGCGCAGGGAGACGGTGCGCCAGCCGCCGCCCGGCTCCAGGGCCCCGGCCGGCAGGAAGGAGTACGGGGCGGGCTCGCCCGGGGCCGGCGCCTCGCGCAGCGCGACGGCCGCCTCCACGGTCACCGGGCCCGAGCCCGGGTCGAGCCGATGGGTGAGGTCGAGCACCGTGGCGGCGCCCGACGGGAGCCGGGCGGGGAACAGCTCCAGGGTGGCGGGGGCGGCGAGGGCGCCCCGCACCAGCAGACTGCTGCCGCCGCGCCAGGCGTCGGCGAAGTCCAGGGTGACGTCGGGGCGTTGCCCCGGCGTGCGGACCGCCCAGCGCCGCGGTGGCAGCCGGTTCTGCAGGCCGAGGTGGTTCCAGGGCGCGGCGGAGGTGACCGTGCCGTCCTCGTACCAGCGCAGCCCGTGGCCGGTGTTGAAGGTGGTGGCGAAGGGCAGCGCGGTGAGCGTCGAGCGGTCGGCGACGGCGGTGGCCGGGGCCCGCCAGCCGCGGCCGGTGCCGCCCGGCCGGGTCGGATCCAGGCCCGCACCCGACCAGAACCGGTCGTCCGCGGCATGGAACTCGCCGGGGGCGCGCCCCTCGGGCAGGTGATGGAGGGTCCACTCGGGCCGGTAGAAGCCGTACGAGACGACATGAGCGCGGTCGGCCGGGACGATGGCGTCCCAGTCGGTGTCGGTGTCCCAGCCCGCGGCTTCGACATCGATCCCGGCCCACAACTCGTAGCGGCTGCGGCCCAGTTGCCCGGCCAGCCGACCCGAGTCCGCCAGCCGCCCGGCGTTCCACCGGAAGTCCACGAACAGCGAGTCGGCGACCGGGCCGGCCGCGTCCTGGAAGAACGGCTGGTTGAGCTCGTCGAGCGCACCCTGCCAGCCGACCTGCCCGGTCCGGTTCATGGCGTCGTACCACGTGATCCGCAGGCCGTGGCCGGCGCCCGCGGCGCGCAGCGCCCGCAGGAACGCCTGCATCTCGGCGGCCAGCGCGGCGTCACCGCCACCGGTCTCCGCGTTGAGGAACCAGCCGTCGAAGCCGTACACCGTCGCGACCTGCACCAGCTTCGCCGCCAGCGGGAAGCCGTCCGCCGCGTCGCGCTGCACCAGGTCGCGCGTCCAGCGCAGCCGCCCGCCGTAGGCGACCGGAGGGAGGAAGACCGTCCCCAGCACGGGGACGCCCTGGCGGTGGGCGGCATCGACGACCGGCGCGGTGGGGGCCAGGATCAGGCCCTCACCGGACGAGCCGCCCCAGAAGACCAGCTCATCGAGGTACGCCCAGTGGGTGGGCGCGTAGTGGTCCGCGGTCGCCGAGCCCTGCGACGGGTGGCCCGCGGTGGGGCCGAAGGCGGCGAGGGCGCTGATCCGGGCCTGGCCGGCGCGGGCCGTGGTGTTCGCCGCGACCGGGGTGAAGCGCCCGGCGAGCGGCACCGTCGCCGTGTTGAACGCCAGGTCCGGGTCGCTCCCGGGAGTCCAGGCGGCCAGGCTCCGCCAGGTGATGCCCTCGCCGGGCGTGCCCGCCGGCAGCGAGTCGGGGAACCAGTACGACGCGTACGGCTGCAGGGGGTCCGCCGCGCCGGGCCGGGGCAAGCCGGCCGCCGCCGCGCCGCCCCCCGAGGACGGGCCGAGCAGCGCGGCCGCCGTGCCCGCCCCGGCCAGCAGCACACGGCGCCGGGAGACGGGGGACGGTCGGCTCATGGGGTGCTCCTCCGGCGCGGAACGGACGACGACGGCCGGCGGCCGACCTCCTCGGGTGTGCGGACCTCGGTGATCCCACGGGACGCCAGATGAGCGGTGTCACGGGCGAGTTCGGCCAGCACCAGGGCCGGGCGGACCCCCTGGGCGGCGAGTTCGGCCCAGGCCTCGAAGACCGGGCCGCCGGGCGCGCACACCGACCGGTGGGGCGCGGCGTCGCCCCCGCCGACGTCGGCCACCAGCGCGGTGCTGCGGACCGGCGGACGGTGCGCACGGCCGCGCCGGTCCGCGATCAGCGCCGCCAGCGCCCTCCCCGCGGGCTTGACCGTACGGTCGGCGGTGAGCAGCCCCAGCCCGTACTCCAGCTCGGGGAAGTCCGCCAGGGACCGCGGCACGTCGTGCGAGCACCACCAGGTGATGCCCCACAGGTCCGGGCAGTCCAGCGCGCCCGCGACGGTGGCCTCGGTGAACCGCGCCGAGTGCCCCTCGGGGATGTGCGGCGCGGGCGCGCCGACCTCCTGGAGCCACACCGGGCGGTGCGGGTCCCTCGCCCAGGCCTTGGCGAGCTCGACGAGGTAGGCGGCGTGCTGCTCGGTGGCGGTGCCGGCGGGGCCGTGCAGCTGGGCGGTGCCGTTGAACACCCAGGAGTGCACGGCCGTGACGGCGCCCAGCCGGGCCGCCTGGGCGGGGGTGAAGGGGTGGCCGTCCTGGTACCAGGCGGCATCGTAGGCGGCGTGCAGATGCATCCGCCCGGGGGCGCCCCGCTCGCACGCCGCGAGCATCCGCTCCAGCCAGGCCGTGGCCTGCGCGGCGGTGATCCGGTCGGGGTCCGGGTGCGGGGCGTCGGAGAACTGGTTGACCTCGTTGCCGAGCGTCATCCCGAGGAAGTGCGGCCGGTCGGCGAGCGCGGCCGCCAGCGTCCGCAGGTACTCCTCCTGGCCCGCCAGGACCTCGGGGTCGGTGAAGAGGTTGCGGCGGTGCCAGGTCCGCGTCCAGGAGGGCAGGAAGTCGAAGCTCGACAGATGGCCCTGCAGCCCGTCGACATGGACGTCGAGGCCGCGTTCGGCCGCGGCGTCCGCCAGGTGCACCAGCTGCTCCACGGCGCGCGGCCGGATCAGGGTGCGGTTGGGCTGGAACAGCGGCCAGAGCGGGAAGACCCGGATGTGGTCCAGGCCGAGGGCGGCGAGGGAGTCGAGGTCGGCGCGTACGGAGTCCAGGTCGAAGTCCAGCCAGTGGTGGAACCAGCCCCGGGTGGGCGTGTAGTTGACCCCGAAGCGTGGCGGGGGCGCATGGCCGGGCGTGGCGTCGGGGCACGGGCGCGCCGGGTGGCGGGTGGTGTGCGGCACGGGCAGGGACCCTCCGGTGAGTGGGAGCGGTGCGGGGCGGTCAGCCTTTGACGGCGCCCTCGCCGACACCGCGGAAGAAGGAGCGCTGCAGACAGGCGAACAGCACGATCAGCGGGAGCACGGCGATCACGGTGCCGGCCGCGACCAGCCGCTGGTTGTCGGCGAAGGTGCCGTGCAGGAAGTTCAGGCCGATGGTCAGGGTGAACTTCGACTGGTCGCTCAGCACGATCAGCGGCCACAGGAAGTCGTCCCAGGCCCCCATGAAGGCGAAGATCGCCACCACCGCGAGGGTGCCGCGGACCGACGGCAGCGCGATCCGCAGGAACCGCTGCCAGGCGTGCGCACCGTCGACGTACGCGGCCTCCTCGACCTCGTACGGCAGCCCGGCGAAGGCGTTGCGCATCAGCAGCACGTTCATCGCCCCGATGCAGCCGGGCAGCACCACCCCGAGCAGGGTGTTGTTGAGCTGCAGTTCCCGCATCGTCACGAACTGGGCGATCATGATGCTCTCGACCGGCACCAGCATCGCCATGAGGAAGACGACCAGCGCGGTCCGGCGGCCCCGGAAGCGCATCCGGGCCAGCGCATAGCCCGCGAGCGCCGCGCCCGCGCAGTTGGTGAGCACATTGGCGAGGGCGACCTTGAGGGAGTTCAGCGCGAAGTCCCATACGGGGATGATCCGCGCGACGCCGCTGTAGTTGCCGAGCGTGACCTCGTGCGGGACCAGGCTCGGCGGATAGCGGTAGAGGTCCTCGCCGGCGCCCTTGAGCGAGGTGGACAGCTGCCACAGGAACGGGCCGATGGTCAGCGCCAGTACGGCGAGCAGCAGGAGGTAGCGCAGCAGCAGCTGCCACCGCGGCATCCGCCGCCCGTCGTGCGCGTGGCCGGCCCGCCGGTCCGGCCGCCGCCGGGTGCGGCTGCTCACCGGTCCTCCGTGCGGTGGGCACGCAGGACCAGCAGCATCAGGCCCAGCGTGAGCACGAACACCACCACGGACAGCGCGGAGGCGTAGCCGACCCGCCCGCTGAGGCCGGTGCCCACCTGCTGGACGAGCATCACCAAGGTGGTGTCCTCGCCGCCGGGGCCGCCGGTCGGACCGGCCATCAGGTAGACCTCGGAGAACACCTTGAAGGCCCCGACCGAGGAGAGCGCGGCCACCAGCACCATCGTGGAGCGCACCGCGGGGACCGTGACGGTCAGGAAGCGGCGCACCGCCCCGGCACCGTCGACGGCGCATGCCTCGTGCAGCTCCCGGGGCACGCCGGCCAGCGCCGCCAGGTAAATGATCATGTAGTAGCCGAGGCCCTTCCAGACCGTGACCGCCATCGCGCTGAGCAGCAGCAGCCACGGGTCGCTGAGGAACCCCACCCGGCCGAACCCCAGCCCCTCCAGCAGCGCGTTGATCAGCCCCCGGTCGTCCAGCAGCCACACCCAGATCAGACCGACGACCACGACGGAGGCGACCACCGGCGTGTAGAAGGCGGCCCGGAAGAAGGTGATCGCGGGTATCTGCCGCCGCACCAGCATCGCCAGCAGCAGCGGGAGCACCACCAGGAGCGGCACCACGCCGAGCACGTACAGCAGGCTGTTGCGCAGGCCCGTCCAGAACATGGCGTCATGGATCAGCTCCCGGTAGTTGGCGCCGCCGACGAACCGCCCGGGGGCGAGGGTGCGGGCATCGGTGAAGGAACCGGTCACGGTGCTCAGGAACGGGTACAGGCCGAAGGCGGTGACGACCAGCAGCCCGGGAGCGAGGAACAGCCAGGGGCTGGACGGCAGATGGGGACGGATGCCGCTGCCCTTCCGCGGCCCGGACGGCGGCGGGGGAGCGGTGGCCGGGGAGCGGGCCCCGGCGTCCCGGCCGCGTGGTGTCGTTGCGGTCTTCATGAGTGCCCCGGTCTCAGCCGGTCCCGAGCAGGCGGTTGCACTCGGCGGCCGCGCCGTCCAGTGCCGCCTTCGGCGACTGCTTGCCCTGCACCGCCCTGGCGACCGCATTGCGCAGCACCGTCTTCATCTGGTCGCTGAGCAGCACCGGGGTGTAATTCACCGCGGTCTTCAGCGACCTGGCCGAGGCCACCCGCACCCGGGTCGCGTCGGTGCCGTCCTCCTCGGTGAAGTACGGGTCGTCCAGTGAGCCCTTGGTGCTGGGGAAGATGGTGACCTCCTTGGCGAAGGCCATCTGGTTCTTCCGGTCGGTGACGAAGTGCGCGAACGCGACGGCCGCCGGTGTGACCTTGCTCCGCGCGTTCACCATCAGCCCCTGGACGTACATATTGGCCCTGCCGGTGTTGTTGACCGCGTCGGTGATGCCGATGTGCCGGTAGAGGCCAGGAGCCTCCTTCTTGAAGTTCTCCAGATCGTGCGCGCTGCCCGGATTCATGGCGACGGACTGCTGCTGGAACTTCCGCCCGGCGGACTCGGCCTGTGCGGTGAGGGCCTGCGAGTCCAGCGCTCCGGCCGCATAGAGCTCCTTGTAGTGCCGGAGCAGGGCGACGCCCTGAGGGCCGTTGAAGGTGAACTCCGTGCCCCGCTTGTTCATGAGGCGTACGCCGTAGCGTCCGAAGTCCTCGATCGACGGGGTGCCGGCGAGCATCGCGATCCTGCGGCCGCTCTTGCGCGCCATGGTCAGCGCGTCCTCGAAGAGCTGGTCGTAGGACGTCGGCGGTTTGTCCGGATCGAGCCCGGCCTTGGCGAAGAGCTCCTTGTTGTAGAACATCGGCCCGGTGTTCAGATACCAGGGGAAGGCATAGACGCCCGGCAGCCCCGGCATCCGCTGGCTCTGCCATGCCCCGCCGAGATACTCCCCGCGGTACTTTCCCGCCGCCTTTTCCAGATCGAGCGCGAGACCGGCCTTGGCCAGCGGATAGGCGAGATCCGGTGACACATTGACGACGTCGGGCAGGGTGCCGCCCGCGGCGTCCGCGCTCAGCTTTTCCGGATATCCCTCGGCGGGCTGGTCCACCCATTTCACCTCGGCGTCCGGATATTTCTTCTCGAAATCCGCGATGACGCGCTCGAAGTAATCCTTGAAATTGGCCTTGAGGTTCCAGGTCTGGAAGGTGACCTGCCCCTCGACCTTCCCCGACGCGCTGCCCGGGCCGCCGGATCCTCCTGGGGAACCGCACGCGGCCAAGGCGAGCGCCGAGGCGACCAGGGCCGCGGTGGCGGCGGCCGTTCGGCGGGGCATACGCATGACGGGCGGCTCCTTTGCTCGGAACGGACGCCGGCGTGCGGGGCGCGACAGGGTCGGAACGCCCCGGGGTCTCGGCAACCGAAAAGAGAATGCGGCGGGCTTACCGGTCGTTGAACCGGGTATTGCGCAGGGCCTTGGGAGACGATGCGGCAGACGCTACTAATGCGTTTTAGTAGGTGTCAATACCCCGGTGTCCAGCCTTCCGGAAGCGGCGGAAAACCGCTCCCGTCCAGATGCCCGTACGACGTTGACAGGCAGGTGCGCGCTGATCAGACTGAGCCGCACTAATGCGGTTCAGTACGAGGGGGAGCCCGCCATGACAGCGCCCGGTGAGGCGGCCAGGCCCCGACCGGCCCGCCGGCCGACGATCAAGGACATCGCGCGCCGGGCCGGGGTGTCGGAGAGCGCGGTCTCCTTCGCGCTCAACGACCGGCCCGGCGTCTCCCAGGACACCCGCGCCCGCGTCCGCCGGGTCGCGGAGGAACTCGGCTGGCAGGCCAACAGTGCCGCCCGCGCGCTGTCCGGCGAACGGGCCGGCGCCCTGGGGCTGGTGCTCGCCCGGCCCGCCCGGACCCTGGGCGTGGAGTCCTTCTTCCTCCAGCTCGTCTCCGGCATCCAGGAAGTGCTCTCCGCACGGAACATCGCGCTCCTCTTCCAGGTCGTCGAGGACCTCGATGCCGAGTGCGCGCTCTACCGCCGCTGGTGGGCCGAACGCCGGGTGGACGGCGTCCTGGTGGTCGACCCGCGCACCGAGGACCCCCGGCCACAACTGCTCGCCTCCCTCGGCCTGCCCGCCGTCGTCGTGGGCGGCACGGCCACGCCCGAGCGGGACGCCCCCGCACCGGACGGCCGCACCGAATCCGCCCCGAAGACGGCCGCGCCCGCACCGGGCACCGCCCCGCACCCCGCCGCGCCCGGACCGGCCGCCACCCCGCCCCACCCGCTGCTCGCCACCGTCTGGGCCGACGACGCCAAGGCCATGGCCCGGATCCTCGACCACCTCCACGGCCTCGGCCACCGCCGCATCGTGCACATCGCGGGGCTGCCCGGCCTCGCCCACACCGCCCGCCGGATCCGCTCGCTGCGCACCGAAGCGGCCCTGCGCGGCCTCGACCACCGGCACGTCCGCTCCGTCACCACCGACTACTCCGACGCCGAAGGGGCCGAGGCCACCCGCCGCCTGCTCGACGCCGCGAAGCCGCCCACGGCGCTGGTCTACGACAACGACGTGATGGCCGTGGCCGGTGCCTCGGTCGCCGCCGGGCGCGGCATCCCCGTACCGGGCGCCCTGTCGATCGTGGCCTGGGACGACTCGGCGCTGTGCCGGGTCACCCACCCCCGGCTGACCGCCCTCGTCCGTGACACCCCCGGCTTCGGCAGGCTCGCCGCCCACGAACTCCTCGCGGTCCTCGACGGCGGTCCGCCGCGGACCGTCCAGGGGGAACTGCCGCACCTGGAGGCACGGGAGAGCACCGGACCACCCGGCGCACCGTAGGCGGCCGGGACGGTGCCACCGCCGGGGACGCTCCGCGCCGTTCGCCCGGCCGGACCCGCCCCGGCCCGCGCCGTGATGCCCCGCGCCGGCGCCGGTGCCACACTTGGCGGGCAGGTCATCGTGCTGCCACCAGCCGGAGGAGGCCGTGCCCATGGCCGACAACGGCGAGGCCCCAGCACCGTCCGCCCACCGCCCGCGCGCCCTGGTCACCGGCGCCACCGGCTACATCGGCGGCCGTCTGGTCCCCGAGCTGCTCGCGGCCGGATACGCCGTACGGGCGCTGGCCAGGACACCGGAGAAGCTGCGCGACCACCCCTGGGCCCCGCAGACCGAGATCCTGCGCGGCGACGTCACCGACGAAGCGTCGGTCCGCGCCGCCATGGACGGCGTCGAGGTCGCCTACTACCTGGTGCACGCCCTGGGCAGCGGCCGCCGATTCGAGGACACCGACCGCACGGCCGCGGAGATCTTCGCGCGACGGGCCCGCGCCGCCGGCGTCCGCCGCATCGTCTACCTCGGCGGACTCGGTCCCCGGGGCGTCCCCGAGCAGGATCTGTCGCCCCACCTCCGCTCCCGCGCCGAAGTGGGAGACATCCTGCTGGCATCCGGCGTGCCCACGGCCGTCCTGCGCGCCGCCGTCATCATCGGCTCCGGCTCGGCCTCGTTCGAGATGCTGCGCTACCTCACCGAGCGATTGCCCGTCATGGTCACCCCCAGCTGGGTGCGTACCCGGATCCAGCCGATCGCCGTCCGCGATGTGCTGCGTTACCTGGTGGGCTGCGCCCGCCTCCCCGAGGACGTCAGCCGCACCTTCGACATCGGCGGCCCCGACATCCTCAGCTACCGCGACATGATGCAGCGCTACGCCCGGGTCGCCGCACTGCCCGAACGGCTGATCCTCCCCGTCCCCATGCTCACCCCCCGCCTGTCCAGCCTCTGGATCGGACTGGTCACCCCGGTACCCCCGGGCCTGGCCCGCCCGCTGGCCGAATCGCTGCGCTACGAGGTCGTCTGCCACGAGCACGACCTCACCCGCTACGTCCCCGACCCGCCGGGCCACCCCATCGCCTTCGACGAGGCGCTGGAACTGGCGCTGCGCCGGGTACGGGACGCCGAGGTCACCACCCGCTGGTCCAACGCCGCGGTGCTCGGCGCCCCGAGCGATCCGCTGCCCACCGACCCCGACTGGGCCGGCGGCAGCCTCTACACCGACCGGCGGGAGCGGACCGTGGACGCCCCGCCCGAGGTGCTGTGGCGGGTGGTCGAAGGCATCGGCGGCGACAACGGCTGGTACTCCTTCCCGTTCGCCTGGTCGGTGCGCGGCTGGCTGGACCGGCTGGTGGGCGGGGTGGGGCTGCGCCGCGGCCGGCGGGACGCGGGCCGGCTCCGGGTCGGTGACTCGCTCGACTTCTGGCGCGTCGAGGAGGTCGTGCCGGGCCGGCTGCTGCGGCTGCGCGCCGAGATGCGGCTCCCCGGCCTGGCCTGGCTGGAGCTGACGGTCGGCCGCGACGCCCGGGGCCGCACGCTCTACGGCCAGCGGGCCCTGTTCCACCCGCACGGACTGACCGGCCACGCGTACTGGTGGTCCATCTCGCCGTTCCACGCCGCGGTGTTCGGCGGGATGGCCCGCAACATCGCGGCCGCCGCGGCGGCCGAGCACCACCGCCGGCCGGCGTGAGCCGCCCGGAGGGCGCGGCGGGATCCGCGGCCGCTCCCGCCGGACGCCGGCGCGCTCGGCATGCCGGTGCCCTGACGGGGCGGGCCGGGCGTGCGCGGGAGCGGGCAGTGGTGGTGGGGTCGGGCCCGAACGGCCTGGCCGCGGCCGTCACCCTGGCCCGCGGCGGACTGCAGGTGACGGTCCTCGAGGCGGCCGACGAGATCGGCGGCGGCGTCCGCAGCGGTGAACTGTCCGTCCCCGGCGTGCTGTTCGACCACTGCTCCTCGACCCACGTGATGGGCGCGGGCTCCCCGTATCTGCGCACCCTCGATCTCGCGTCGTACGGGCTGGAGTGGCTCTGGCCCGAGATCGACCTGGCGCACCCGGTGGACTCCGGGGGCGCGGGAGCGCTGTACCGGTCCGTGCGGCGGACCGCCGCCGGGCTCGGCGCCGACGGCCCCGCCTGGCGGCGGCTGTTCGGGCCGCTGGCCGCCGACGCGGAGGCGCTCACCGACGAGGTCATGCGGCCGCTCCTCAAGGTGCCCCGCCACCCGTTCCGGCTCGCCCGCTTCGGGCTGCACGCCCTGCAGCCGGCCACGCTGGTCGCCCGCCGCTTCCGCACCGAGGCGGGCCGCGGCCTCTTCGGCGGGGCGGCGGCCCATCTCTTCGGCCCGCTGGACCGACCCCTCGGCGCTTCCGTAGGACTCATGATCCTCGCCGCCGGGCACCGGTACGGCTGGCCGGTGGCCAAGGGCGGCTCCGGCGCCCTCGCGGCGGCGCTGGCTGCCCTGCTCACCGAGGCGGGCGGCCGGATCGAGACCGGCATCCGCATCCGCTCACTCGACGAACTGCCGCCCTGCGCCGCGGTGTTGCTCGACCTGACGCCCGCCGCCGCGGCCTCGGTGCTCGGCGACCGGCTGCCGCCCCGGATACGCCGGGCCTACCGCCGCTACCGGCCCGCCCCCGGTGCGTTCAAGCTCGATCTGACGGTCGAGGGCGGGGTGCCCTGGCGCGCCGAGGCCTGCCGGCGGGCCGGGACGGTGCACCTCGGCGGCAGCTTCGAGCGGATCGCCCACGCGGAGCGGGAGGTCCACGCCGGGCGGATGCCGCGGCGGCCGTTCCTCCTGGTCTCCCAGCAGTACCTCGCCGACCCCGGCCGCTCCGCGGGCGACCTCCATCCGGTCTCCGCGTACGCCCATGTGCCGTACGGCTACACCGGCGACGCCACCGCCGCGATGCTGGCGCAGTTCGAGCGCTTCGCGCCGGGCACACGGGAGCGCATCGTCGCCGCCACCGCCACCTCGACCGCCGATCTGGAACGGGCCAACGCCAATCTCGCCGGCGGTGACATCATCGGCGGCGCGAACACCCCGTTGCAGCTCACGATGCGTCCCCGCGCCGCCCTCGACCCGTACCGCACGGGGGTCCCCGGCGTCTTCCTGTGCTCGGCGGCCACCCCGCCGGGAGCCGGCGCCCACGGCATGAGCGGCCACAACGCGGCCCGGTCCGCACTGCGGGCGCTGGGCAGGTCCTGACCCGTGCCGTCCGCCGCGGCAGCGCGAACGGCGGGTTTCCGGGCGCATGCCGCCCGGAAACCCGCCGTCATGCCGCTCAGTGGTGCCGGACGACTCCGGCCGCCATCCGGCCGCAGTTGGAGCCGGAGACACTGACGCTGACCGACTCGATCGAGCCGCCCCAGTCCACACAGACGCCCTTCGCGGGCAGATAGACGGGACCGGCGTACGAGGTGTACTGCCCGCTGTCGTAAACCCAGTCGGAACTGCCGTTGGAGGCCGTGAGATACGTGTACATGTAGACCGGCTTACCCGGGCTGTTCCGCACCGTCACGACACAGTTCTTTCCGGTCTTCGCGCTGTACGTCAGGTACACGGTCCCCTTTCCGGTGACCGGTACGGAATTCACTACGCTGTAGCCGCTTCCGCAGGCGCCGTTGTACGCGGCCTTCGTGGCCGCGGTCGCGGTGGTGGCCGCCGTCATCGTGGCGATACTCGCCACGGCCAGTACTGCGGATCCTGCGATGGCACGTGAACGCTTCATCGAATTTACCCCCGTCGGTGGAGTGCGTCGCGTGGTCCTTTCGCAGTGTTGGACAGCGGTCGGCGGTGGATGGTTGTACCGGGTCGGGGAATTCACCTTTGTTCGAACGCAGTTGTCGAAAAACGATGCCCGGCGCGGGCGGCATGACGGCCGGTCCCCGGCGCCGGAGGGCGCCGGGGACCGGCCGGGAGCGGAGGCGGGGGGTCAGCCGCCGTTCGCGAGGACCTTCAGGCGGGTGAGCGTGCCGTTGAAGCGGTTGCGGTCGCCGACCGAGTGGCCCGAGGAGGTGTGCTGCCAGATGCTGTGGTACTGCCAGCCGCGCGGCAGCGAGCCCACGGAGGAGCCGTAGCGCGGGATCCACAGCGGATTCGTCTTGCCGAACTTGCCGGAGTTGCCGGTGCACTGCTTCCACCAGTTGGTGGACGTGTAGATGACCGGGTAGCGGCCGGTCTCCTCCCGGTAGGTCCGCACGAAGTCGCGGATCCAGCGGACCATGGCCTTGTGGCTCTTGCCGTAGCAGGTCGCGCCGTAGGGGTTGTACTCCATGTCGAGCGCGCCGGGCAGCGTCCGGCCGTCCCGGGACCAGTCGCCGCCGTGGTCGGCGAAGTACTCCGCCTGGGAGCGGCCGCTGGAGTGGTCGGGCAGCGCGAAGTGGTACGCGCCGTGGATCATGCCGGAGGAGTACGAGCCCCTGTACTGCTGCGCGAAGTAGGGGTTCCGGTAGCTGGTTCCCTCGGTGGCCTTGACATACGCGAAGCGCACCCCGGACCTGCGCAGCGTCGGCCAGCTGACCTTGCGGTTGTGGCTGGAGACGTCGACGCCGGACACGGCCCTTCTGGACGACGCCTGCGGTTCGAGGCCACCCGCCCGGATGCTGCTGCCCTCGTGGGCCGCGATGGTGGAGCCCATCCAGTCCTGCTCGGGGTGTGCCGGTCTCTTGGCATCCGACGCCGTGGCGGAGCCGGGCAGCGCGAGGGGCAGAGCGAGCACGGAGAGAAGAGAGACGAGAGTTCCGGCCGCAAGAGGGACTGTACGGCGGGCCGGACCGGATCTGCGCAAGGGCATCGCATGCCTCCGAAGGCCTTCGGTTGAGTCAGGTTCGGCAGCTTTTGAGCAGAATCCTGCCGATAAGAGACTTATACGCAGAACTGCCTGACGCTATGACCCAACAGGCCGTCAGTCCGTCGACCGGCCCCGCATCTCACCCGTCTGGCGGCCGCACACGGTCACCCGCGTCCCCGGGCCGCCCCCGTATGTCGCACGACAGAGCGAAGCGGGCCCCGGCACTGCCGGGACCCGCTCCACCGCGCAGCGGCGAACGCGCCATTCCGCCGCTTCGCAAGCTGCCATATGCAGAGCCTGTCGGCTCGCTTGTGCGGTCCGTCAGGACCGTGGCCTCATCGGCCCTGGGCCGGCCGGGAGGGCCGGCGACGGCTCATCGGCTCAGCCGGCTCAGTAGGCCGAGTTGACCTTGTCGATCGAGCCGTAACGGTCGGCCGCGTAGTTGGCCGCGGCGGTGATGTTGGCGACCGGGTCGGTGAGCTTCTTCGGCGTGCCGGACACGTGGTAGCTGTCGAAGGTGGGCTGGATCACCTGGAGCAGGCCCTTGGACGGCACACCGTTGACGGCGTTGACGTCCCAGTTGTTGACGGCGTTGGGGTTACCGGCGGACTCCCGCATGATGTTGCGGTGCAGGCCCTCGTAGGAGCCGGGGATGCCCTTGGACTTCATGATGTCGAGCGACTCACGGATCCAGCCGTCGAGGTTGTTCGCGTAGTCCTTGACGCCGGTGCGCTCGGTGGAGCGGCTGGCGGCCTGCTGAGCGCTGTGCTGCTTGGCGACGTCGGCGACCTTGGTGTGGCCCGCGGCGGAGGCGGTCACGGCGCGGCCGGTCTTGACGTCGCCGGCCTTGCCCGGCTGGCCCTTCGCATCGACGGGCTTGACCGCGGCCGGGGCGTGCGCGGACGCCGCCTGGGCGGTGTCCGGAGCCGAGGTGACGGCCAGGCCCGAGGTGGCACCCGCGGCGGCCAGAACGGCCACGGCGATCTTGTGGGTGCGGGTGATGCGGGTGATGCGGGGCAGGGTGAAGCTAGGCATGCAGATTGACCTCTTCCAGGTACTGGGGACGGGGAGGCGGCCTTTTTGGCGGCGCGTTCCGCACCGGAGGTCTTTGTTGCGATCGCCTTGGGGCGTGAGTCGCAAACTCGCTCTCAGTGCGTCGGAATCCATGGTTAACGCCGGTCCCGAATCGAGGCAATGTTGCTCGGTACTACTCATCTTCGTGAGGTAAACCCGGATCCCCGAAGTAATAAGCGTTTCTGGCGGCGTTGGCCCGGAATGGCCGCATGGAAATCAACTAGGCAGTCTCGTAAGTGACGTACGTCGCGTGCCCCGAGTCACCTGAGAGCGGCCGCAAAGGCGCTTCGGCGGCCCGTATAAGTTGCCTGGCTCACACCGGAATTACCGGCCTTTGCGGCCGCCGGTGGCGTGCACTGCGGCCGTTTATCCGGGCGACTTGGCAACGGGGCGGGGCCGGGAGAACCCCACATGTGGTGCGGGGCACTGCGCCCGGGCCCAATGGGGCGGCAATTGTGCGCTGATTCACGAGCGGGGGGCGGCGTCCGGCGCCACGGAGATCACGGATCTGCGGGCGGGGGAAGGCCCGTGTGCGCATGCGCCGTCGGTGCGTGGCCGCTCAGGCGATACGGCGGTGCCGCTGGTCCGTTCGCAGCAGCGCCCGGAGCTGTCGCATGACTACGGACCCCCCGCTCCACGAAGGTGACACCGCACACAGCCATCACTCACCGTAGGGACGTGCTCATGCTCCGTCGTCTCACCGTCGTTCTCACCGGCCTGCTGGTCTCCGGCTTCCTCGCCACGGGAGTTGCCGCCGCCGCGCCCGCCGACGGCCACCACCAGCGCGGCTGGCACCGCCAGCACCCGCTCACCCCCAGGGAACGGGAAGGGCTTCGCATCGCCGGCCAGATCCTCGACACGCTCTTCGGCGGAGACAGGGTGCGCGGCGGCCGCTTCTGACGCGCGGCGCCGGGCACCGAAGTCCGGCACGAGAACCGGGGCCCGGCGCCGGCCGCGCACGCCGACGGCAACGGCAGTGGCCCCGCCCGCGCGATGCGGGCAGGGCCACTGCCGTTGCCGTGCCGGTGCCGCTCCGCGGCACCTGTATCAGTCTGCTCCGACCGTCCTCACGGTCGCGTCTGTCCGGCTCAGTAGGCCGAGTTGACGTTGTCGATCGAGCCGTACCGGTGGGCCGCGTAGTTGGCGGCGGCGGTGATGTTGGCGATCGGGTCGGTGAGCTTCTTGGGCGTGCCGGACACGTGGTAGGTGTCGAAGGTGGGCTGGATCACCTGGAGCAGGCCCTTGGAGGGCACGCCGTTGATGGCGTTGATGTCCCAGTCGTTGACGGCGTTCGGGTTGCCGCTGGACTCCCGCATGATGTTGCGGTGCAGGCCCTCGTAGGAGCCGGGGATGCCCTTGGACTTCATGATGTCGAGCGACTCGCGGATCCAGCCGTCGAGGTTGTTCGCGTAGCGCTTCGGGGCGGCCTTCGGCGCCGCCTTGGGGGCCGCGGACTTGGGCGAGGCTATGACCTTGCGCTCGGCGGACCGGTTGGCGGCCTGCTTGGCGGTGTGGCCCTGCTTCTCGACCGCGGTGACCTTGAGGCCGTCGGCGACGGACGAGGCGAGCTGCTGCCCCTTCTTGCCGTCGTCGGCGCGGTCCTTCGCGGTGAGCGGAAGGCCGTTGGCGCTGACGGGCTTGACCGCGGCCGACGCGTGACCGGCGGTGGTCTCGGCGTCGCTCGGCGCCGCGGTGAACGCCAGGGCGGCCGCGCAGCTCGCGGTGGCCACCACTGCCGCGGAGACCTTGTGTGCACGGGTGAGGCGGGCGGGGCGGGGCAGGGTGAAGTTCGGCATGAGGGTGACCTCTTCCAGGGCTTGGTGGCGGGGGAGACGGCCTTCGGTTGGCGCGTGAGACCGAGGGTCGGTGGCCGCGTTCGCCGCTCTGGCTGAGATCGCAGGCGCTTCTCGGTGCTACGCCGAACATGCTTAGCGAGCGCCCTGGATGCAGGCAAAGGTGCCTTGTACTACCTATCTTCGTGAGATGGAGTGAGATGTCCGTTGTAAATCCTGCATTTCGCGCTCAGCGCGGGGAACGGCATCGACTAAAACCGCTCGTACGTGACGTACGTCGCGTGCCGCGCATCACCCGGCGCCGGTCGCCGTGACCTCTCGGCGGCCCCCGGAAGTTGCCTGGCTCACACCGCGGAGCGGCGGTGCGCCGCTGCCGGAAAGGCCTCACGGAAAGGGCCGCAATAACGCTCGCGCCCCCTATGGACTCCGAAGTCCATAGGGGGCGCGCGTCAGCGGGAACGAGGTCCGCGGCGGGTCAGGATTCCAGGAGACGTGCCGCGAGATGCTCGATGCGGTCGTGCCAGGCGATCCGTGCGGCGTCCGCGTCGAAATCGCGCGGGCCGGTCTGGGTGAGGACGAGCCGGGCGCCATGGCCGGTGCCCCGGCCCAGCTCCCACCGGACCGTGCCGTCCGGCTGCCAGCGGTAGGCGAGCACCGTGGGGGCCCGTACCTCGGTGACGGGCCCGGCCGGCGCCCGTCCCGTGGTGAAGCCCGCCGGTGCGGGCGCGCCTTCCACGGGTTCGTCCCCCGGGGCCAGCGCCGCCCAGACGGTCTCGGCGGGCCGTACGAGCTGGCGCTCGAAACGGACCAGCAGGCCGTCCGGGGTGTCCTCGACCACACCCTGCCCGAGATCGAACTGCTCGACGTACGCCTCGTGCAGCTCCCCGGTGTCGCGGGGGACGGCCGTCGGTGCGCCGTCGAGCAGCTGCGCGAGCGCGGTGAGGCACAGATGCCAGCCGGAGGCGAAGCTCGCGCCGCCGAACCGGTCGCCGAAGGTGTGGACCAGGGTCAGCAGCGAGCCCTCGCCGTCCGGCGTGATCTCCCAGCGCAGATGGTCCTCGCCCCAGGTGAAGGCGAACAGCCGGGGCTCCTCGGCGTCGGTGACCGTGCCGGTCATGGCGACATCGCGCACGCCGGGCATGGTGAAGGTCATCGCCCCGCCGGGCCGGAGCTCCACGGTGACCTCGGAGGGGAACCACTGCCCGATGTGCGCCGGGTCGGTGATCGCCGACCAGACCTTCGCGGGCGGATGGGCGAGCCTGCGCTCCATGCGCAGGGCGTTCCGGCCGTCGCCGGCGGGGGTGAGGCTGTCGGAGCGGGGGTTCATCGGGGGTCGTCCTCCATGGCGTCGAGATGCCGTTCCAGGGCGTCGAGGCTCCCGGTCCACAGATGCCGGTAGTGCGCGAGCCAGGCGTCCAGCTCCGCCAGGGGCTCGGGGCGGAGCTCGTACCAGCGGCGCTGGGCGTCCTGCCGGACCCGGACCAGGCCGGCCTCGCGGAGCACCCGCAGATGCTTGGAGGTGCCGGGCTGGCTCAGTCCGAGCTGCTCGGTGAGCTCGCCGACCAGCCGTGGGCGCTCCAGGAGCAGGTCGAGGATCCTGCGCCGGCTCGGTTCCGCGAGGACGTCGAACGGTAGGGGCATGCCTTCAGTATGCTGCGCGAGTTATATAACCGCAAGGGAATGTGCTCCAGGCCTGGCTCATGACCCGGAGGCGGCTCATACGCACGCCGGATCGGCGGCCGGAGCCTCCTCGCGCGCCACCGGCGCGAGGCAGGGCGCCGAGCCCAGCGGACCGTCGGTGAAGAACCGGGCCGCCAAGTCCGCGACGTCCCGGGGGCGTTCGAGCACCACCCAGTGATCGGCGTCCGGAATCGTCAGGAAGCGGCTGCCCGTGATGGTGGCCGCGAAGTCCCGTTGCCGGGCCGGGGAGGTCACCGTGTCGTGCTCGCCGCTGAAGACCAGGGCGGGGATACCGGTCAGGCCGCCGGAGAAGTCCGGGCGGTCCGAGATCCCCCTGCGCAGCGATTCGACGGCGTGCCGGGAGTTCCGGGCCGCCTGCAGCATCGAGCGCCGGACGTAGCGGTAGGCCAGCCGCCGGTGCACGACGTGCCGGCGGTCGTCGAGGCACATCAGCCCCTCGGTGACCAGGGTGGCGAAGGCCTCGGTGTCGCCGTGCGCGAGATGGTCGGAAGCCCGTCGCCACAGCTCCTGCTGCGCCTGGCTGATGTGCGCCGGAACCCCGCCCAGGGCGAGCCGCGCGATGCGTCCGGGGAACCGCCGGGCGCATCCGTAGGCCAGGCCGGCGCCGTAGGAGAAGCCGAAGAGGTTGATCCGGGGGACGTCCAGATCCTCGATGATGCCCTCGATCGCGGCGCACACCACATCGATGCTCGGCCCGGGGGGAAGCGGGTCGGCGCTCCCCATGCCCGGCAGGTCGGCGGTCACCACATCCGCGAACGGCCCCACGTGATCTTCCATCTGCGGCCAGCCGAACATCCCCTGCAGCGCGCCGCCCAGCACCAGCACCGGCTCGGTGATCCGCTCCGGCTGCCGCAGCCGCCGGTAGGAGTAGGACACTCCGTGCACCGACAAGGAGCGGATCGTTTCCTCGGACATGTCAGATTTCCTTCTCGGGGCACCGGCGGGAACGGGCGCGCCGACGCGGCGCGCGGGGGCGGTCCAGGCCGTGCCGTCACACTCCCGCAGCCCTGGCGGGGCGCGTGTGACGGCAGGGCCTAGCGGGTCAGCACCAGCGCGGCGTTGTGCCCGCCGAAGCCGAGGGACGTCTTGACCGCGCAGTCGAACGCCGCCTGCCGGGCCTCCGTGTGCACCACCTCGACCGGGATCCGCGGGTCCAGCACCTCCAGGTTGGCGGTCGGGGGCACCAGCTGCTGTTCCAGGGCGAGCACGGTGAGCGCGGTCTCGATCCCGCCCGCGGCACCCAGCGCGTGTCCGGTCATGGCCTTGGTCGAGGTGACCAGGGGGTGGTCGCCGAGGACCCGCTGCAGCGCGGCGGCCTCGATGTGGTCGTTGGCGACCGTCGAGGTGCCGTGCGCGTTGACGTGACCGATGTCGCGGGCCCCCACCCCGGCGTCCGCCAGTGCGGTGCGCAGTGCCCGCTCGATGCCCTTGCCCTCGGGGTCGGGGGCCACCGCCGCGTAGGCGTCGCTGGACGCGCCGTAGCCGCGGATGTGGGCGCGTACGGGGGCGTGGCGGGCCCGGGCGTGCTCGGGCCGCTCCAGCACCAGGAGCCCGGCGCCCTCGCCGACCACGAAGCCGTCCCGGCCCGCGTCGAAGGGGCGGCACGCGGCGGCGGGGTCGTCCCGGCGGGTGGAGACCGCCTTCATCTGGCAGGCGCTGGCGATCAGCAGCCGGGACAGGACCGACTCCGCCCCGCCGGCGATGGCGATGTCGCAGACCCCCGCGCGCAGCAGCTGGTGCGCGGTGCCCAGGGCGACGGTCCCGGAGGAGCAGGCCGTGGCCACGCCCAGGCTGGGGCCGTGGGCGCCGATGTCCATGCAGACGCTGCTGGCGGCGCTGTTGACGACGGTCAGCGGGGCGAGCTTGGGGGAGACCCGGCGGGCGCCGCGCCCGGCCATGGCGACATGCTGCTCGTCGTAGAACGGCAGCCCGCCGTGCGCGGAGCCGATCACCACGGCGACCCGGCTGCTGTCCCAGGACTCCGGGTCGAGCCCGGCATCGGCGACGGCCTCCCGGGCGGCGATCACCGCGAGCTGCGAGAAGCGGTCCATCAGCCGCTGGGTGGCCACGCCGAGCAGCTCGGTGGTGTCCAGACCGGCGATGGTGTACATGAAGTCGCAGGGCAGGTCGGCGAGTTCCTCTTGGTGGGACACCCCGTGGGGCACGGTTTCCTGGGTGACGGCGTGCCAGGTGGCCTTCGCCCCCACGCCCGCCGCGGTCACCAGTCCCAGCCCTGTCACGGCCGCGGAGAACGGCTCCTGGCGGGCCGTCATGCCGGCACGGTGCCGTCGACGGCCGCCACCAGCTGGCCCACCGTGTTCCGCGGGGTCAGCGACACCTCGTCGAGGTCGATGTCCAGCCGTTCCTCGATGAGGACGCGGAGCTCCTCCAGCGCCAGGGAGTCGAGGCGCAGGCTGCGCAGCGGAGCCTCCTCGGCGATGTCGACCGGGGCGACCCCGAATCGTTGGACCAGCAAGGTGTTGACAACTTCTGCCGCATTCACGTGGCGCTCCTCCGCTTGTCGTAGGCGATGCTGCCAACCGCGTCGTGGGCGGGATTTCACCGGCGGCTCCGGCTGGTTTGACCACCCTTTATACGCCTTTGTCCCGATGACTCCCCAACCTTGGTAGCTCAATGGGGTGATGAGCGCACCGGGGCGGCCAGGGCGTCGGCGCCTCGCCTTGCGGACGCCGCGGAGAGCACCTACGTACGTAACGCCGCGGACCGGCGGGAGGTACGGGCCGCGGGCCGGCGGACCGCGGAGGGCCTCCGGTGTCAGGCCGTGTCGAGGGCGCTGGTCACCCGCCCCAACAGGCCCTGGAGGGTGCGGAGTTCCTCGATGGTCAGGCCGGTGGCGGCCAGCATCCTGCGGGGGACGGGCAGGGCGGCCTCGCGCAGCTCGTCGCCGGCCGGGGTCAGGTGGATGGTGACCGACCGCTCGTCCTCGGTGCTCCGCTCGCGGCGCACCAGGGCGGCCGACTCCAGGCGTTTGAGGAGCGGGGAGAGGGTGCCGGAGTCCAGCCGGAGCCGTTCGCCGATGGCCTTGACGGGCTGGGAGCCGTGCTCCCACAGGACCAGCATGACCAGGTACTGGGGGTAGGTCAGGCCCAGGTCCTTGAGGGCGTCGCGGTAGACGCCGCCGAAGGCCCGTGAGGCGGCGTGCAGCGAGAAGCAGACCTGGTGGTCGAGGCGGAGGAGTTCGGCGTCGGGTACCGGGGGCCTGGTGGCGGAGGTCATGGGTCCAGGTTAGCTCGCCGGGTCATTTAGTTGTGCGCAATCGAGTTGCGCACAATTTAAATGTGTGTCACTGTGATGCCTGTCGGTGGCCGGGAAGCGGCCGCCGCGCCACCGAAGGGGAACTGTGATGGACGCGCTGTACACCGCTGTCGCCACCGCCAACGGCCGCGAAGGCCGGGCGGTCAGCTCCGACGGCCAGATCGACCTGGCCCTGGCCATGCCGCCGGCCCTCGGCGGCAACGGTGCCGGGACCAACCCGGAGCAGCTCTTCGCCGCCGGCTACGCGGCCTGCTTCGCCAGCGCGATGAGCAACGTCGGCCGCCAGATGAAGCTCGACACCAAGGACGTCTCGGTCACCGCCGAGGTCTCCATCGGCAAGGACGACACCGGTTTCGGGCTGGCCGTCGTCATGCGCGTCGAGCTGCCGGACGCCCTCGCGGGCGAGACCGGGCGGCAGCTGGTCGAGGCGACGCACCAGTTCTGCCCGTACTCCAAGGCCACCCGCGGCAACATCGACGTCGAGCTGGTCGTCGAGTAGGCGGGCGGCGTGCCCGGCGGACCGGCCCCCGCGAACCCGCCGGGGCCGGTCCGCCGCACACGTACGGCTCAGACCGCGGGCGGGGCGGCGCGGTGCGTCCGGCCGCCGATCAGTGCCGCGTAGTGCCGGCCGCTGTCCTTGAGGGTGCGCACCTGGGTCGCGAAGTCGACATGGAACAGGCCGAAGCGCTTGTCGTAGCCGTAGGCCCACTCGAAGTTGTCCATCAGCGACCAGGCGAAGTACCCGGCGAGCGGGGCGCCCTTCCGGGCCGCACGGGCGCAGGCCGCCACATGCTGGTGCAGGTACGCGGTGCGCTCGGGGTCCTCGACGGTGCCCCGGGGGCCGACGACGTCCGGGTAGGCGGAGCCGTTCTCGGTGACGTAGATCCTGGGCGCCGCGTACTCCTCGGTCAGCCGCAGCAGCAGGGTTTCCAGGCCGCCCGCGTCGATCTCCCAGTCCATGCCCGTACGGGGCACGTGCGGCCGGCGCACCGGGCGGGCGAACGGCGGCGGGCCGGACGGGTCGGCGGCGACCACGACCGGGAAGTAGTAGTTCAGCCCCAGCCAGTCCAGCGGCTCCGCCATGGCCGCGAGGTCGCCGGGTCGCTCCGGCAGCTCGACGCCGTAGACCTCCCGCATGTCGGCGGGGAAGCCGCGGCCGTGCACCGGGTCGAGCCACCAGCGGTTGGTGTGCCCGTCCATCCGCCGGGCCGCCGCGGCGTCGGCCCCGGACCCGGTGGCGGGCTCGACGGTGCTCAGGTTGGTGACGATGCCGATCCCGGCGTCCGGGGCGGCGGCCCGGATCGCCCCTACGGCCAGGCCGTGCCCGAGCAGCAGGTGGTAGGAGGCGCGCACGGCTGCCGGCAGGTCCGTGAGGCCGGGCGCCATCCGGCCTTCGAGATGGCCGATCCAGGCCGAGCACAAGGGCTCGTTGAGCGTGGCCCACTGCGGGACCCGGTCGCCGAGCTTCCCGGCGACCACCGAGGCGTACGCCGCGAAGTGCTCGGCGGTCCGGCGCTCGGGCCAGCCGCCGCGGTCCTGGAGCGCCTGGGGCAGGTCCCAGTGGTAGAGCGTGGCGAACGGGGTGATGCCCGCTTCGAGGAGGCCGTCGACGAGCCGGTCGTAGAACGCCAGGCCCGCGGCGTTCACCCGGCCGTCGCCGTCCGGCACCACCCGCGGCCAGGCCACCGAGAACCGGTAGGCGCCGACCCCCAGTTGCCGCATCAGCGCGATGTCCTCGCGCCAGCGGTGGTAGTGGTCGCAGGCCCGGTCCCCGGTGTCCCCGTTGGCGGTCCGGCCCGGGGTGTGCGCGTAGGTGTCCCAGATGGAGGGGGCGCGGCCGTCCTCGGCGACCGCTCCCTCGATCTGATAGGCCGACGTGGCCACGCCCCAGGCGAAGCCGTCCGGCAGGGCGGCGAAGTCGATCCGGTCGGTCACGGGGTTCCTTTCGGCGTGGGTCATTTGACGGCCCCGGTGGTGAGCCCGGCGACCAGATAGCGCTGGAGCAGCAGGAACCCGGCGACCACCGGGACGCTGACGACCAGGGACGCGGCCATGACCTGGTTCCAGTAGACGTCGTTCTGGGTGGCGTAGCCCTGCAGCCCGACCGAGAGGGTGCGGGTGGTGTCGTTGGTCATCACCGAGGCGAACAGCACCTCCCCCCAGGCGGTCATGAAGGCGTAGACCGCGACCGCGACGATCCCGGGGAGGGCGGCCGGCACCACGACCCGCAACAGCGCCCCGAGCGCGCCGCAGCCGTCCACGTACGCGGCCTCGTCCAGCTCGCGCGGCACCGAGGCGAAGTACCCGGTCAGCATCCAGATGGAGAACGGGAGCGAGAACGTCAGATAGGTCAGGACCAGGCCGCCGCGGGAGCCGTAGAGGGCGACGCCCGTGGAGTTGCCGATGTTGACGTAGATCAGGAAGAGCGGGAGCAGGAAGAGGATGCCGGGGAACATCTGCGTGGACAGCACCGTGACGGTGAAGACCCGCTTGCCGCGGAAGCGGTAGCGGCTCACCGCGTACGCGGCGAAGACCGCGATGACCACCGAACAGACGGTGGCCGAGCCCGCCACGATCAGCGAGTTGCCGAAGTACCGGGCCAGCGGGACCGTGTGCCAGATGTCGAGGTAGGGGCGGATCGTCAGCGTGCCGGGCAGCCAGTGGAAGCTGCCCGAGACGTCCTCCAGCGGCTTGAGCGAGCTGCTGAGCATCACGTACACCGGGAGCAGCACGAAGCCGGTCAGCGCGGTGAGGAAGATCCGGCGGGCCCAGCGGAAGGAGCGGGGCGGGGCGGTGGGGGAGCGCCGGCGGCCGGCCGTACGGGCTGTGGCGCTAGTCATCGGCGTGCTTCCTTCCGCGCGAGGTGGCCAGGAGATAGCCGGCCGTCACCACCAGCAGGAAGAGCAGCAGCAGGACGGACATGGCCGAGCCGGTGCCGAAGTTCCAGGTGACGAACGAGGACTGGTAGATGTGGATGGAGAGCAGGTCGGCGGCCTCCGGAGCGGCCTTGCCGAACAGCACGTACGGCGTGTTGAACTCGTTGAAGGACCACAGGAAGAGCACCAGCACCAGCACCTGGTTGAGGGGACGCAGGGAGGGCAGGGTGATCCGGCGGATCTGCCGGAGCATGCCCGCTCCGTCGAGCGCCGCCGCCTCGTAGAGCTCCTTGGGGATGCTCTGCAGCCCGGCCATCACCACGAGGAACGCGAACGGCCAGGTCTTCCACACGCAGACCACGAGCAGCGCGGCGAAGCTGTGATCGCCCAGCAGCCAGAAGGGCCGGCCGTCGGTGAGGTGCAGTTGGTCGTGCAGCACATGGTTGACCAGGCCGTTGTCCCGCTGGAACATAAAGGCCCAGGTGATCACCGCGGCGTAGACCGGCAGCGCGTACGGGGTGAGGAACACGGCCCGCAGCAGGCCGCGGCCCCGGAAGTCCTCCTGGAGGAAGAGCGCTGCCGCGGTGCCCAGGAGCCAGCACAGGCCGACCGACAGCACACTGAACGCACAGGTGACGAGGAACGAGTGCAGCAGCGTCGCGCCGACCGGGGCGTCGAAGTCCACGGTGACGCGGTAGTTGCCCAGCCCCTCCCAGGGGGCCGTGCCCCAGTCGCCGATATGGAGCCGGGTCAGGTCCTTGAAGCTCATCACGATGCCGATGACCATCGGGACGAGGTGGACCAGCAGCTCCAGCGCCAGCGCGGGGAGCAGCAGCAGATAGGGCAGCCCGGCCCGGCGCAGCCCGGCGGGGATCCTCATTGCGCCATCTGCTGCTCGGCCTTGGCCAGACGCGCTGTGACCGAGGCGGTCGTCACCGGGTGGCCCGCGGCCGCGTCGGCGAACAGGTCCTTGATGGCGGTGCCGACGGACGTCTCGAACTGCGACTCCTCGGCGACCTGCGGCAGCGGCGTGGCGCTGCGGGTGAGCGTGTCGCGCAGCACCCTGGTGTCCTGGCGGTCGAAGGCCGGGTCCCGCTGGGCGGCCGTGACGGGCGGGATGGAGCCGTAGGTCTTGTTGAGCAGCCGTTGTTCGGCGTCGCTCGTCATGAACTTCACGAACTCCCGGGCGCCGTGGAGGTTGTGGGTGTTCTTGAAGACGGCGATGTTGATACCGGCGAGCATGGAGTTGGTCTGCCGGCCGGTGCCCGGCGTGCCGGAGGGGACGGGCACCGGGGCGACGCCCCACTCGTCCGGCTTCATCCCGTCGGCCGCGAAGGTGGTGGCCGCGGCCTGCCACAGCACCATCGCGGTCCGGCCCGTGGCGAAGTCCCGCAGCGACTGGTTCTGCCCGTACTCGGCGTTGCCCGGCGCGATGATCTTGTCCTTGGCCATGAAGTCGATGTACTGCTTGACCGCCGCGACCGCGCCGTCCGAGGTGAAGGCGGGCTTGCCGGAGCCGTCGAAGAAGTCGGCGCCGTGCTGCTTGCCGAGGACGAAGGCCTGATGGATGTTGTTGGTCAGCTGACCGCCCTCGGCGCCCAGGCCCCACTTGCCGCCCTTGGCGATGCGCTTGCCGTCCGCGACCAACTCGTCCCAGGTGGCCGGGGGTTCGCTGATCCCGGCGTCCTTGAACATCTGCTTGTTGTAGTAGAGCGCATAGGCCAGCGAGTACAACGGGACCGCGGCCGGGTCCTTGCCCGCCGCGCCCGTGGCGTCCAGGGCCGGTGCCAGGAAGCGGCCGCGTCCGCCGATCGCGTCGAAGTTCTTCTTGTCCCAGGGCAGCAGCGCGCCGGTGGCCTGCAGCGAAGCGGACCAGGTGTTGCCGATGTTGAGCACGTCGGGGCCCTGGCCCGAGGTGGTGGCGGTGAGGATCCGGTTGAGCAGTTCGGGCCAGGGGACGACCTCCAGCCTGACCTTGATCCCGGTCCGCCGCTCGAACTTCTTCAGCTCGGGACCGAGGATCTTCTTGTCCGCCTCGACGTTCGGTCCCTGGTTGGACGCCCAGTACGTCAGGGTCCCGGGGGCGTCGTCGCTGCCCCCTCCGGGGCTCGTCCCGCCCCCGCATCCGGATGCCACGGCGGCGAGCGCGGTGACGGTGGCGGTGATGGTCGCGGCTCGGAGTATGCGCATGACGGATACGCCTCTCTCTGAGGAGTCCGAGGTCGGCCATGTTCAGTTCCTGAACGGCCTCATGGCTTAACTTAGGGTGTGAGTTAAGGCCCGAGAGAAGGGTGCGTCAAGAGCGCCGACGCCGCCGGGTCGCGGGCCGGGAGGGAACCAGATGGCCGATCGTCCCCAGCGCACCGTGCGTGACCTGCGCAGAGCCAATCGCACGGCGGTTTTGGAACGGCTGTATTCCGACGGTCCCCTGAGCCGGCAGGAACTCGGCCCCGCAACGGGCCTCAGTTCAGGCTCCGTCAGCAACGTGGTCGCCGAACTCGCCGAGGACGGACTGCTGGAGGAGGCCGGCGTGGTCGAGTCCGCCGGCGGCCGGCCGCGCACCCTGCTCCGCGTCGCCCCGTCGAGCGGCCGCCTGATCGGCGTGGACATCGGCGAAACCCGCGTCCGGGTCGGACTCTTCGACGTCGCCATGGACGAACTCGCCCGCTGTGACCTTCCGTTGGCGCACCACGGCCACGAGGTGCACCTGATCGTCCGCCATGTCGCCGACGGCATCGCCGCCGTGCTGCGGGAGAGCGGTACGGCTCCCGGCCGGCTGCTCGGCGTCGGCGTCGGTGTCCCCGGCATCCTCGAACGGGGCGGGCCCGGCGGCGCCGTCGTCCACGGCCAGACCGTCGGCTGGGACGCCGTCCCGCTGGAAGGGCTGTTGCGCGACGCCGTCGGGCTGCCCGCCGCAGTGGGGTTCTTCCTGAGCAACGGCGCCAAGGCGCTGGGCCAGGCCGAGATGTGGTTCGGCGGCGGCCGGGGCGCCAAGGACGCGGTCATCGTGCTCGTCGGCTCCGGCGTCGGCGCCTGCCTCGTCACCGACGGCGTCATCGACGGCGGGGCACGCGACAGCGCGGGCGAATGGGGGCATCTGACGGTCAGCGTCCGCGGCCGGCGCTGCCGCTGCGGTGCCCGTGGCTGCCTGGAAGCCTACGCCGGGGCCGAGGCCCTGCTGCAGCGTTGGCGGGAAGCGGGCGGCCGACCGCCCGCCGGCGCCGACGAGGAGACGGCGCTCACGGCACTGATCGCGGCCGCCCACCCGCCGGACGGCAATGCGGCGGCCGACCCGGTCGCGCGCTCCGTCCTGGACGAGACCGCGGAGTACCTCGGCGCCGGCATCTCCGACCTGATCAACCTCTTCAGCCCCGAACGGGTGCTCATCGGAGGCTGGGCCGGCCTCCAGCTGGGCCCGCACCTCCTGTCCGCCGTCCGCACCTACGCCACCGCCTACTCCCTCGCGCACCCCGCGGGCCGGGTGACCATCGGCCTCGGCACGCTCGGCCCCGACGCGGTCACGGTCGGCGCGGCGACGCTGCCGCTGGCGGACTTCTTCGCCAACGGGGGGCGGCGCACCGCACCGGTCCGTACGCCGGGGGAGCGGGCGGCGGCGCCGGGCGGGCCCACGGCGCCGGCCGGGCGGCGGCGGGGCGGGTGAACAGCGGCCCGGGCCGGGCGGGGGCCCGGCCCGCCGGACGGGAAGCGTGCCGCGGCCGGCCGCTCCCGCCGACGGGCGGGCCCCCTGCGCGCTCTCCTCAGGCGTCCTCGGCCGCGTACACCCGGCTCCCCCCGACGAACGTCTGCAGGACGCGGGTCGCGGCGATCTCCTCGGCGGGCCCGTCGAAGGGGTCGCGGTCCAGGACGACCAGGTCGGCCAGCTTTCCCGGCTGGAGGGTGCCGGTGTCGTCGAGGTGGTTGGCGTAGGCGCTGCCGGCCGTGTACGCGGCGAGCGCCGAGCCCAGGTCGATCCGCTGCTCGGGGAGGAAGACCGGCGCCGAGGGCGGGCCGTCGGGCGCCCGGCGGTTGACCGCGACATGCAGCGCGGCGATCGGGTCCGGGGAGCTGACCGGCCAGTCGCTGCCCGCCGCAAGGGTGGCGCCCGAGCGCAGCAGGTCGCCGAACGGGTACTGCCACGCGGCCCGTTGGGCGCCCAGGAAGGGAATGGTCAGCTCGTCCATCTGCGGCTCGTGGGCCGCCCAGAGCGCCTGGATGTTCGCCGTCGCGCCCAGCCTGCGAAAGCGCGGGACATCGTCGGGGTGGACCACCTGGAGGTGGGCGAGGTGCGGCCGGGTGTCGCGCCATCCGTTCGTCCGCCGGGCCGCCTCGACCGCGTCCAGCGCCTCGCGTACGGCCCGGTCGCCCAGGGCGTGGAAGTGCACCTGGAAGCCTTCCGCGTCCAGCAGGGTGACGTAGGCCCGCAGCTCCTCGGGGTCGATGAACGAGATGCCGCTGTTGTCGGAGGCACAGCCGCAGGCGGTGAGGTACGGGGTGAGCATGGCGGCCGTGTGGTTCTCGGCGATGCCGTCCTGCATGATCTTGACGCTCGTCGCCCGCAGCCGTCCGCCCGTCAGCTCCTTGCGCCGGGCGACGAGTTCGGGGATCTGCTCCAGGCCACGGGACCGTTCCCACCACAGCGCCCCCGTGACCCGCGCGGTCAGCTTCCCGTCGTCCCGGACCGCCGCATACGCGGGGGCGCAGTCGGCGGTTCCGGGGCCGCGGCCCAGCATCGCGTCCTGCCAGGCGGTCACCCCGTACGCATGGAGCAGGCGCTGCGCCCTGAGCAGTCCGGCGGTCCGCTCGGCGAGCGTCGCCTCCGGGATCAGGTCGCCGACCAGCTGCATGGCACCTTCCTGCAGCATGCCGGTCGGGTGGCCCTCGGCGTCCCGCTCGATGCGGCCATCGGCCGGGTCCGGGGTGCGGGAGGTGATCCCGGCCCGTTCCAGGGCGCAGGAGTTGGCCCAGCCGCCGTGGTGGTCGCGGTTGACGAGGAACACCGGGCGGTCGGGGACGAGGGCGTCCAGGAACTCCCGGGTCGGCATGCCGCCGGGGAACGCCTCCAGGGACCAGCCGCCGCCCGTGATCCACGCCGCCTCCGGGTGCGCCGCCGCGTACGAGCTGATCAGTTCGCGGTACGCCTGGGCGGTGACGGCGGCGCTCAGATCGCACAGCGCCAACTCCAGCCCCCCGCCCACCGGATGGACATGGGCGTCCTGGAACCCGGGGACGAGCAGCTTGCCGCGCAGGTCGACGACGTCCGTGGCGGGCCCGATCAGGTCACGGACGTCCGCGTCGTGCCCGACGGCGACGATGCGGTCCCCGCGTACCGCCACCGCGCTCGCCCGGGTGCGCGCGGCGTCGACGGTGTGCACGGGACCGGAGACGAAGACGAGGTCGGCGGGGCCGTCACCGGTGGCGGCCTCCGGAGTGGGCTCGGGGGCCGAGGCGGTGCTGAGATCCATACGGGCGTCGCTCCAGATGTGTGAGGTGGGTGAGTTACGGGTCGTGTGCGTGGTGACGGAGGTGTCGAGCCGCCGCCTTCCGGGCCTGCGGCGGCGCGGGAGTGCGGTCAGCCCTCCGACGGGCTGGGGAGGGCGGCGCTCTCCGCGTCCATCGGGAGGCTGATCGCGTCGGCGTCCGTCCCCCGGCCGGTGCGGAAGTACGGGGCGCGGCGCACCCACTTGGCCCAGGCGGCGGTGGCCAGGCCCAGCGCGATGAACAGTGCGGGCAGCAGCAGCATGAACCAGCCGTTGTCGGGGCTCGCCTCGAAGTGGTCGCTCATGGTCGCGTAGTCCCAGACGAGGTAGCCGCCGAGCCCGAACAGCGTCAGCGCGCTCACCGCCGGGACGAGCACGTCGCGCAGGGCGCGCACCACGCCGCCGCGCAGGCTGTCGCGGAAGCGCACGGCGCAGGCGAGCGCGGTCAGCCCGTAGTAGAGGGCCACGGTCAGGCCGATGGAGTTGACGGCGGTCAGGATCATGTCGTTGAGCTGGGGGATACCGACCGCGAGCACGGCGAGGAGCGCGGCGAGGGCCATGACCACGAGGGTGCCCACGGCGGGGGAGCCGTAGCGGGGGTGCACCCGCTGCCACATCGGGCCCAGCGTGCGGTCGCGGGCCATCGCCAGCGTGCCGCGGGCGGTGGGGATGACGCTCGACTGGAGAGAGGCGAAGGCCGAGCACATCAGGGCGGCCAGGGGCAGGGACGCCCAGGGTTCCGGCGCCAGTGCGGAGCCGAGGAAGGTGAGGGCCTGCGGCCCGTTGTGGACGAGTTCGCCGGTGCTCATCACACGCTGGAAGGCGAGCGCACCGATGAGGAACAGCCCCAGCATCGCCGCCAGCGCGATCAGTCCGCCGCGGGCGGCGTCGGTGGAGCTGCGGGTCTCCTCGTTGACGCTGAACGCGGCGTCCCAGCCCCAGTAGAAGAACACCGCCAGCACCATCCCCTGGGCCAGCGCCTGGGGCGAGGAGATCTCGAAGGGGTTGAGCCAGGACAGCGAGAACGGCTGGTCGCCGGTGGCGAGGGCGTAGCCGCAGAAGAGCAGCAGGACCGCGTACTCGAAGACCAGCAGCCACATCTGCAGCCGGGTCGCGGACCGCACGCCCGTGATCGCGGTGATCGTGACGATGACCAGCGCGACCAGCCCGACGACGGTGCTGATGCCGGTCGAGCCCGGATCCAGCCGGAGCCCTCCTACGCTGCGCAGGCCCATCTTGTTGAGGAACTGCAGGACGACGGAGCCGGTCACCGCGCCCGTGTACGCCATGAAGATCACGTTCCCGACCAGCACCACCCACCCGGTCAGGAACCCGGGCCAGGGCCCGATGGACCGGCCCACCCAGGTGTAGCCGCTGCCGCAGTTGGGCTCGGTGCGGTTGAGCCGGGCGTACGACAGCGCGATGCCGAGGATGGGCAGGAAGGCCAGCAGCAACAGCGCGGGCGTCTGCCGCCCGGTGTACGCGGCCAGGGTGCCCATTCCGATGCCGATGCTGGTGGTCGCCGCGGTGCTCGACGCGGCGATCGCCACCCCGTCCTTCACCCCCAGCGAGCGGCGCATTCTCGCCGGGCCGGGGTCCTGCTGCACTGCGGAAGGCATGGCACTCACTCCTTGGACGGCGGGCCGGACCGTCTCGGCCGGGCCAGGGGGACGGGAGGTGCGGGGAGGGGCGGCGGGGCAGGACGGCGCGCGCCGGGACCGGGGTCGCGGACCGGCTGCGTCGTACGGAAGGGGGGTGGTGCGGGATGGGGCACCGCGGTGATCCGTGTGTGTCCGCCGATGAAACCGCCCCGTCCATCTTGTGTCAACGGTGTTGACGTAACCTCGTGGTTAACCTGACTCCGACAGGGCCCGCGGGCCGGGGCGGAGTGGAGCGGAGGGGATTCGGCGTGGCGGAGAGCGAGCGCGTCCCGGCCGAGCGCAAGCGGCGCCGGCCGACGAGTTCAGGGGTGGTCCTGTCGGCCGATCTCATCGTCGACGCCGCCTGCGAACTGATCGACGCGCAGGGGGCGCAGGCCTTCACGGTGCGCAGACTCGGCGCGGCCCTCGGCGCCGACCCGTCCGCCGTCTACCGCTACTTCCGCAACACCGAGGACCTGCTGCTCGCCTTGGCCGACCGCCTCATCGGCGAGTCCATGACCGGCTTCACGTCCACCGGCGACTGGGCCGCCGACCTGCGCGACTTCGGCCTGCGGGCCTACCGCTCCGCGCTGCGCCACCCACAGATCGCCGTGTTCAGCACCGTCCGGGTCACGGGCCGGCCGCACGAGCAGCACGCGGTCGACACGGGCATCGGCCTGCTGCTCCAGGCCGGTTTCGACGAGGCCGCCGCCGTCCGCCACTACCACGCACTCGTCGACACCGCCCTCGGCCACGCGGCCCTGGACGCCGGCGCACTGCGGCTGACCCCCGCCCAGCGCGTGGCGGACGAGCAGGCCTGGCGGAACGGGTACGCCGGTCTGCCCGCGGACGAGTTCCCCAGCCTGCACCGCGTACGGGAGCACCTTCCCGCCATGGCCGGCTCGGCCGTCGAGCCCGCCCTCGACCTGCTCATCGCGGCCCTGCGGCGGGCGGTGGAGCAGCCCGGGGCATGACGGCGGCGAACCGGGCATGTCGTACGCCCGGGTGCAAACATGAGGCATGCCCTTTGCACGGCGGACGGAGCTGCGCGGCCGACGGGAACTGAGCCGTGCCCTGGTGCTGATCCCGGTCGGGCTGATCGCGGCGGTCTGCGTGATCGACGTGCTCGCACCGCCCGACATCCACCTGGGGCCGCTGCTCGTCGCGGCGCCCGCGATCACCGCGGCCTTCGCCGGACCCCGCCCGACCGCGGCGATCGGCGCGCTGGCGGTGGCCGCCCAGGTGTTCATCGGCATCGCCCGCCAGGTGCTGTTCACCGCGAACCTGCAGGCCCAGATCGTCGCACTGGTGGTCGTCTCCGGGCTCGTCGTGCTCTTCACCGTCGTACGGGACCGCAACGAGCGACGGCTCACCCAGAGCCGCTCGGTGGCCGCGGTCGCCCAGCAGGTGCTGCTCCGGCCGCTGCCCGCGCGCAGCGGAGCCCTGGAGATCGCCTCCTTCTACCTGGCGGCCGAGGAGGAGGCGGAGATGGGCGGCGACCTGTTCGCGGCGGCGCGCACCACCAGCAGCACCCGGCTGATCATCGGCGACGTCCGCGGCAAAGGGCTGCCCGCCTACGGTCACGCCGCCCTCATCCTCGGCGCCTTCCGGGCGGCCGCCCACCGCCAGGCCACCCTGCCCCGGCTTGCCGTCCACCTCGACGGCGCCGTCCGCTGGGACAGCAGCCAGTGGTACGACGCACCGGGCGCCGGGGCCGGGGCGCAGCCGGCGGCCGGCCCGAACCCCGGCCCCGGCGCCGCCGCCCTGCCGGGCGCTGCGGTCCCCGGCTCGGCCGGCGACCCCGACAGCGAGGAGACCTTCGCGACCGTCGTGCTGCTGGACGTCCCCGACCGCTGGTCCGTGCTGCGCCTGATCAACTGCGGCCACCCGCCCCCGCTGCTGCTGCGCGACGGGCGGGCCACCCCCTTGTACGGCGCCCGGACCGCGCTCCCGATCGGCCTGGGCGGTCTGGCCGGGGACCCGGACTACGAGGTCGAGACATTCCCCTTCGAACCGGGCGACCTCCTGCTGCTCCACACGGACGGGGTGAGCGAGGCCCGCGACGACAAGGGCGCCTTCTACCCCCTGGCCGAGCGCGCCGGTGCCTGGAGCGAGGGCAGCCCGCAGCAGGTGCTGCGCCGACTGCGCGCGGATCTCCTGGCCCACACCAACGGCAGACTCGGCGACGACGCCGCCGCGGTCGCGGTGCGGCGCCTGCCCGGCGTTCCGCCGGCTTCCGCGGCCCCCGCCGATCCGGAACGGCCGGCTTAGGGCGGGGCGAGGGGGCGGGGCAGGGGCCGAGGCCCGAAGCCGGGCGCGAGTGGGGGCCGGGGTGGAGACCGGGGCCGGGCGACCTGGACGATCCGATCTCACGGGGATGAAGTACATCACGCCTTAAATTCCCGACAATCTCGGGCATATCTCAGGCCGACCGTGCCCGAAGTGCCGGATTTGAAGAACTTCGTCCCCGTGTTTGGTGTCACGCTGAGCGATCGACCGGCCCGAATCCCGTGACCCCGGCCCGGCCCCCTCCCTCTGACGCTTCCTCAGTGCCGTCCCGCTTGATAAACACGTCCGCATCATCCGCAAGTGGTACAGGACGCGCACCATGAACGACCGCAACACCTCTGACCACCAGATATTCGAGCTGGACCTCGCCGCTCACGAAGCGCAGCGGCGGGCCGAGGTCCTCGCGGCGCTGGGCGAGGGCTGGGACCCCGTCGCGGTGATGGAGGGCGAGGACGAGGCGTACCGGCTCCTCTACTCGGGCCTGGACGCGGAGCAGCAGGCCACCTACGACATGCTGGTCGCCGCCGAGGTGCTGCCGGGCCCCGGGCAGGCCTGAGCATGCGGCTGCCCCTCGATCCCACCGCCGATATCGGCCGCCGGGCCTGGGTCCCCTGCCCCGGCTGCGCGGACCACCTGGACTGCGGGACCTGCCTCGACGGCCGCACCTGCGGTGATCACTGGCGCTATCTCCTGTCGAACCAGGGCAGTGTGCTGCATCTCCAGTGCCCCAACTGCACCCACCTGTGGACCTGGGAGTCGGGCTTCGGAGCCGGCGGCCGCACCGCGGGCTGACACCGGACCGCCGCCGCGCCGACGGCCGCCCCCCGGCCGACGGCGGCCCGCGTCCTCCGGTCGGTGCGCCGGACGCCCGCCGGCGGTAGCGTGCCGTTCATGGAGCTGCACGCGCGATCGCTTTGGCTGCTGACCGAGCCGCTGCACGCGGTCTGCTACTTCGACGACGGGTGCCGGGCCCTGGGCAAGGACCTCGGCCTCAAGGGCTTCTGGATGGGGTATTTCGCCTCGCGCACGGCCCCCTTGGGTGCGGTGGAGCCCGCGGCGGCGACGGCCGTACTGGGGGTGTTCGCCCCGGGGATGGTGGCCCGTGCGCTGCCCGCGGCCTGGAGCGTCGTCAGCCCGGCGCACGCCCTCGACGAGCGCGGCAGCCGTGCGGCCCACGCGCTGCGCGAGATCGCCCCCGAGCTGGAACGCACGGCGGTCGAACTGCTGCCCCCGCTCCAGACGATCGTCGACGAGGCGCCGGCCGTCGCCCGCCCCTTGTTCGCCGCCAACCGCGCGCTGTGCGATCACGCCGACCCCGTCGAGCGCCTGTGGCAACTGGCCACGACGGTGCGGGAGTTCAGGGGGGACGCGCATCTCGCCGTGCTCGCCGACGAGGGGCTCGACGGCTGCGAGGCCCTGGTCCTGGCCGCCGCATCGGGTCGCGTCCCCCGCGACACCATGCGGCAGGACCGCGGCTGGAGCGAGGAGGAGTGGGCCGCCGCCGCGGACCGGCTGCGCGCCCGCGGGCTCGTGGACGCACGGGGCGAGGCGACCGATCACGGCCGGCAGGAGCGGGAGCGCATCGAGACGGCGACCGACCGGCTGGCCGGACGCCTGCTGCGCCCGCTGCCCGAGGCGGCGGCCGAGGAGATGCTGCACACGCTCGAACCCCTGGTCCGGCGCCTCCTGGCCGCCGACGTGCTGCCGTTCCCCAACCCGATCGGCCTGCCGCACCTCGATGACCCCGCGCCCGGCGGCGGCAACCCCCGCTGACCGCTAACCCAGGCGCTTCCCGGCCTCCTTGAGCTTCTGCTCCAGGTCCACCGTGTCGGAGGCGGGCGGCGCCTGCACCCTGACCGGCTTGTTGACGTCGAAGAACCGTATGGTCAGGTCCAGGGGCCCCTGGGCCGCCTGCGCCCGCTCACGGAACTTCACGGTGCGGTCGCCGGGACCGACCCACATGTCGAGGTGCAGCTTGCTCACCCCGAGCTGCTGGTACTGCTCCAGCACCTTCTTGCGGCGCTCGGTGTCCAGCGCGCTCTTGGGGGCCCGCTTGTCGAGCAGGTCCGCCACCTCGACCACACCGGCGTAGTGCGTTGTCCGCACCCCGTCGACGGTCTCCTCGCCGACCTTCTTGACGTCGTCGGACTGGGGGAGCAGGGACGCCTGCGCCGCCGGGTCCTGGTCGGCCTGCCGCTGCATCCCCGCGAGGCCGGCGGCTTCCTTACCCTTCATCGCGAACTTGATCCAGTGCTTGCCGTCCATCTCGGCCGCCGCTTTGCCGCCCCCGCCGAGGTACACCGCGTCCCCGACGAGCCGCACCGAGAACTCGCCCTCCTCCTTGCCCCCGGAGGCCTTCATCCGCATGTCGATGGCGCGCGGGCTGACACTGAACGCCACCTTGCCGTCGATCGTCCCCTGGCCCGGGACCTTGCCGGAGAGCTGGTACGAGACGGACTTGAGCTTGGCCCCCTTGTTCACGGCCTTCTGCACCGCGGCGACCGGCGTCGCGCGGAGGTTCCCCGACGCGGCGGTGCGGCCGCCGGAGGCGGTGCAGGCTGCCGTGCCGCACAGCACGGCACCGGTGAGCAGCGTCGCTGCGACGCGGGACGAAAAACGGGAAAAATGAGTCACGGCCCCCCCATGAGCACATGGAACGATGAAAGTGTCATCGATCATGACAGTAGCCCACGGCACCGACAATCCGCGTTGAGTAGGTACGCGAGCGCGTGACCAGGGAATATGACATCCCGATCAGGTCGGGGGTGATCGGGGGCGGTGCACCGGGGTGATTGTCATCTGGTGGTTCGATGGGTGCTTTGGAGTGCTTTGCTGAATCAGATCGGGACACCTCTGCCCAAGAGCCGTTGAGTGGGTATGGATCCTAGAGAGTTGTGGGACCGCAACGCCGTGCTGGCAGAAGCGTTTTGTCTGGGCGATGAGCGGGTGCGCGAGGCGCAGGCCAGACTGGACGAGGCGCAGGCGGACCGGTCAAGGGTTTTGGCGGCATTTGCGGTGACGGTGGGCAGTACCGGCGCGGTGGCCGGGCTGTTCGGCTTGAACGAGCGGGAAGTGCGGATCGCCCGGCGTACGGTCGGCAAGGAGGATGCCCGCGCCGTCGCCGACGAGCTGCTGGCGACCGCCACTCCCGCCGCCGCGCCGCCGCGTGAGCCGGAGGAAGCCGCGCCGGCGCCCGATCCCGCCGCCGATTACTCTCACCAGAATCCCCCTGCCGGAACCCGCGCCACCGGCCTGCCCCGTGAGGGAGTCGGCGCGACGGCGGAACAGAGCTGGTCCCCGGCCATGGACGCGGTTCTCATCGGCAGTTGGCAGACCGGGGTGGATCTGCGCGAACTCGCCACCGAATTCGGGCTCGACCTCACCCGCCTGGTCACCCGCGCCCAACAACTCTCGGCGCAGGGGCGGTTCTACCCCGGCCCTGCGGAAACCCATGCGGGACGGCACCGGCGCGGCCCCGGCGAGGTGCACGAGTCCGAATACAGCATCCCCGCACAGCAGACGGCTGCCTGGAACGCGACCGCGCACGCGGGGCACCCGATGGCGTCCGGCTGGCACACCGGAACGATGCCGTCCGCGGAGCCCGTCCCGGACATGGCCGCCCTGGCCTCGGAATGGGACAACGCTCTCGCTCCCTGGGGAACGCTCGCGCCCTCCCACGAGGATGCCGCACCGGCCCATCAGCCCTGGGCCCAATATCACCTCAGTTCCTGACGCCACACACTCACTTGCGATCCGTACGAACCCGCCCCGCGGCCCTCACCGGTCCTGCCGGGGCGACGCTTCCCCGCCGGAACTCCTGAGCGGGGACGAGGGAAAGGGAGCAGCCCGGGGCCATGGCGACGGACGAGACGAGGGGCGGTGCGCTCGACGGGAAGGTCGCGCTGGTGGCCGGTGCCACGCGGGGCGCCGGGCGCGCGATCGCGGTGGAACTCGCCCGCGCCGGAGCCGTCGTGTACGCCACCGGACGCAGCAGCCGCACGGCGGGCCGCTCGGAGATCAACCGGCCCGAGACGATCGAGCAGACCGGTGAACTGATCACCGGGGCCGGGGGCACCGGCACGGCCCTGCGGGTGGACCACCTCGACGGCGATCAGGTCCGCGCCCTCGTCCAGCGCATCGACCACGACCACGGCCGCCTCGACATCCTCGTCAACGACATCTTCGGCGGCGACACCTACGCCCAGTTCGGCACCACCCTCTGGGAGCACGACCTCCCCGGCGGGCTGCGGATGCTGCGCATGGGCATCGACACCCATGCGATCACCAGCCACCACGCGCTGCCGCTGCTCATCCGCCGCCCCGGCGGACTGGTGATCGAGATGACCGACGGCACCGCGGAGTACAACGCCGCCTACCGCCATCACGAGGGCTTCTACTACGACCTGGTCAAGGCCGCCGTAGCGCGGATGACGCTGGCCCAGAGCCAGGAACTCGCCCCGCACCGGGGCTACGCCGTCGCCGTGACGCCCGGCTGGCTGCGCTCGGAGAAGATGCTGGAGGCCTTCGGCGTGACCGAGGACAACTGGCGCGAGGCGACCGCCGCCGTGCCGCACTTCTGCATCGCCGAGTCCCCGACCTATGTCGCCCGGGCGGTGGTCGCCCTCGCCGCCGACCCGGACGTCGCGCGTTGGACGGGCACGGTCGTCTCCAGCGGCCAACTCGCCCCCCTCTACGGGTTCACCGACACCGACGGCACCCGACCCGACTGCTGGCGCTACGTCGTCGAGGTCCAGGACCGGGGGCTCCCGGCGGATGACACCGGTTACCGCTGACGGCGGTCACTTCGGTTCCGGCGGGGCACACGCTCAGCGGCCGACGGCGCGTGAAGGCCCGGTTCTCGCACGGACCGGCTCTCGTAAGGCTGTCACCACCGGGCGGAGCGTAGCGCTCCGTGATCTTGCCGCTACTTGCCGGATCCGTTCGGGTCCGCGACAGTGTGCGGAGTGATGCAGTCGGCCGGCACAGGCAGTCAAGGGGGGCTCGTGATGTACGCACACCGGGAGAGGGTTCGGGCGGTGGCAGCCGCGCGGCGGCGATCGGCGACGGTCGCGGCCGCGCTCGCCGCGGTCAGCGCGGTGGGGCTGGCGACCGCGGCGCCGGCGAGCGCCGAGGTCAAGTCCACGTGCGGCACCTACATCTGCGTGGCCACCGCCTATCAGGGGCGCGACTACGTCCAGGACATCACCGTCACGACGAAGGACGGACTGCCGGGGACGTTGCGCGCCTTCGTGGGCGACTACCGGAACAGCAAGGCCGGGGTGTCGCGGTGGCGGTTCGTCGTCAACCGCGAAATCAGGGCCTATCCGCGCTTGGCCGTCTGCGGTGGTCTGGATCGCAGCGGCAGGGTCATCGAGAACCACTGCGTACTGATCCCCTGACCACCTCGGCTTCGCCGCCGGCGGCTGCCTTCCCCGAGGGGTGAAGGTGCCTGCTCAGCCCGCCGTTTCGCCCGCATGCGGTGCCAGGGTTCCCGCTGCCACCAGGGCGAACAGGGCTATGCCCAGGAGGATGCGGTAGACGACGAAGGGCATGAAGGACTTCTGGGAGATGAACTTCATGAACCATGCGATGACGGCGTAGCCGACGACGAAGGCGATGAGGGTGGCGAAGACGGTGGGGCCCCAGGCGACATGGCCCTCGCCCGCGTCCTTGAGTTCGAAGACGCCGGAGGCCAGTACGGCCGGAATGGCGAGCAGGAAGGAGTAGCGGGCGGCGGATTCGCGGGTGTAACCCATCAGCAGGCCGCCGCTGATGGTGGCGCCGGAGCGCGAGACACCGGGAATGAGCGCCATGGCCTGGCAGACGCCGTACACCAGACCGTCCTTGACGCTGAGGTCCGTGAGGCTCTTGCGCTGCTTGGCGGCCCGGTGCCGGCCGCCGGTCTCGTCGCGGGCGGCCAGCCGGTCGGCGATGCCGAGGACCACACCCATGACGATCAAGGTGGTGGCGATCAGCCGCAGATCGCGGAACGGCCCCTCGATGGCGTCCTTGAGCGTGATGCCCAGCACGCCGATCGGGATCGAGCCGACGATCACCAGCCAGCCCATCTGGGCGTCGTGATCGTGCCGCAGCTCCCGGTTGGCGAGGGAGCGGGCCCACGTCGAGATGATCCGCCCGATGTCCTTGCGGAAGTAGATGATGACGGCCGCTTCGGTGCCGATCTGGGTGATGGCGGTGAACGCCGCACCGGGGTCGTGCCAGCCGGCGAACGCCGCGGTCAGCCGGAGATGCGCACTGGAGGAGATCGGGAGGAACTCGGTCAGCCCTTGGACGAGTCCGAGGACGAAGGATTCAAACCAAGACATGGAAACTACGCAATCCAAGGGTGGTCAAGCGCTGACCTGCGCAAGAGGGGAGAAAACGGACGGTGGCGGCGGATGCGGATCATCGCCGACAGGGGGCAGCGTAACGTTCGAAGGTGTACGGACGGCCAAAGGGTCCGTGCTCGGCTACCACGCTCGCCCGGCTCGTTCCTGCCCTCGCCCGACGCGGCCCCGAACCGCTGTCAGCGTCCGCGCAGCGCCTTGCGCTTGCACCACGCCACCACCAGCGCCCCCAGCGCGCTGACCGCGATGAAGCCCATGGCCAGGAGGAACACCGGTGAGGTGGGCGTCGAGGCCCGGGCGCCGGCCACGGCGTAGGCCGCGGTGTTCGGGATGCTGCCGAGGGCCGTCGCGGCGAGGTAGGGGGACCAGCCCATGCGGGAGAGAGCGGCGCAGTAGTTCATGGCGCAGAACGGCAGACCGGGCAGGAGCCGGATCACCACCATCGACCGGAAGCCGTGCTCGCTCAACTGCCGGTCGGCGGCCGCAAGCCAGCGGGCGCGCAGCAACGGGCGCAGGGCGTCCTGCCCGAGCAGCCGGCCGAGCCCGAACGTCAGCGCGGCGCCCAGCATCGTGCCGGCGAGCGCCGTGGCCAGCCCGGCCTGGCTGCCGAAGAGAGCGCCCGCCGCCAGATTGAGGACCGGGCGCGGAACGAAGAAGGCGGTGCACGCTCCGTACGCCAGCGCGAAGACCACCAGGGCGATGGGGCCGGACACCTGGGCGGGCCGGGCGTCGGTCAGCAGATGCTGCGGCTGCCACCACAGCGTCACGGCCGCGCCGCAGGCCAGCAGGGCCAGCAACAGGCCCAGCCGGGAGCGGGGAGCGAGCAGGACGCGCGAGCAGCGGGCGGCGGCGCCGGCGGGCGCCGCGGCGGGCGGGAGCATTCAGGGAGCGTAACCGACCGGGGTGCCGGGGAGCCGCAAGGCTGCGCACATGGCTCGTGCCCGTGCGGGCACCACGACGGCAGCCGGTGCCAAGCTCAGGAACGTGCGCCCGACGGAGCCCCGGACAAGGCGCCGGATAATTCAGTCGACGCCGCGGCGGGCGCCCGGCACCATAAGGCGCATGTTCCGGTACGCCTTCCTCCCGCTCCCGTCCGCAGTCGCGGACGAGCCGAAGGCTGCCGTCGATCTCCTCGCGGCCCTCGCCGCCTGCGTTCCCGCAGACGCCGCCGCGGTCGCCGTCCCGGCCGCCGCAGTGGCCGACGGCGCACGAAGCTGACCCTCTCCGGATCGTCCGGCGGACCCCGCAGGGGGAGGGTCGGCCGGGCTCAGGGGTCCCCACGGCGCCAAGTCGCCGTTCTCACCGCACTGTTGCGAGGAAGAAAACCACATGCCCAAGACGGCATACGTGCGCACCAAGCCGCACCTGAACATCGGCACCATGGGCCACGTCGACCACGGCAAGACCACCCTCACCGCGGCCATCACCAAGGTCCTCAGCGACCGGGGGAGCGGGGCGTTCGTGCCCTTCGACCGGATCGACCGGGCCCCGGAGGAGGCCGCCCGCGGCATCACCATCAACATCTCGCACGTCGAGTACGAGACCGGTACCCGGCACTACGCGCACGTCGACATGCCCGGCCACGCCGACTTCATCAAGAACATGGTGACCGGCGCGGCGCAGCTCGACGGCGCGATCCTCGTCGTCTCGGCCCTCGACGGGATCATGCCGCAGACCGCCGAACATGTGCTGCTCGCCAAGCAGGTGGGCGTCCGGCACATCGTCGTGGCCCTCAACAAGGCCGACGCCGGCGACCCGGAGCTCACCGACCTGGTGGAGCTGGAGGTGCGCGAGTTGCTGGGCGCGCACGGATACGACGGGGAGCACGTACCCGTCGTACGGGTCTCGGGGCTGCGCGCCCTGGAGGGCGACCCGCTCTGGACGGGGGCGATCGACGCGCTGCTGGACGCCGTCGACACCTATGTCCCGATGCCCGAGCGGTATGTCGACGCGCCCTTCCTGCTCCCGGTGGAGAACGTGCTGACCATCACCGGTCGCGGCACGGTCGTCACCGGAGCCGTCGAGCGCGGCACGGTGCGGGTCGGCGACCGGGTCGCGGTGCTCGGCGCGGAGGTGGAGACGACGGTCACCGGGCTGGAGACGTTCGGCAAGCCCATGGAGTCCGCCGAGGCCGGTGACAACGTGGCGCTGCTGCTGCGGGGCCTGCACCGCGACCAGGTGCGCCGCGGGCATGTGGTCGCCGCGCCGGGCAGTGTCACACCGCGGCGCCGCTTCACCGCCGAGGTGTATGTGCTCTCCACCGAGGAGGGCGGCCGCCGTACGCCGCTGTCCACCGGCTACCGGCCGCAGTTCTACATCCGCACCGCGGACGTGGTCGGCGACCTCGACCTCGGCGAGCGGGGCGTTGCCCGGCCCGGCGAGACGGTGACGGTGTCGGTCGAACTGGGCCGGGACGTGCCGCTGGAGCGGGGCCTGGGCTTCGCCATCCGGGAGGGCGGCCGCACCGTCGGCGCGGGCACGGTCCGCACCGTCGAGGAGTAGAAACCGCGGGCCGTCGCGGCTGCGTGCGGTACCTCTCGGGGTGCCGCACGCAGCCGCCCGCTGTCGCGGCGGGCGCGCGGGTGCGAGACTGCTCGCCCGGATGGACGGGTACGAGGCCCCGACCGCCCCGCGACGGCGGGCGGTCGGCCGGACACGGAAGGAGGCCCGATGGCGGGCACGGCACTGGTCCTGGGCGGCGGGGGCCTCACCGGCATCGGCTGGGAGATCGGGGTACTCGCCGGTCTCGCCGAGGCGGGCCTCGACCTCGCCGACGCCGATGTCGTCATCGGCACCTCCGCCGGGTCGATCGTCGGCGCCCACCTCACCTCCCGGCACCACACCGTGGAGGAGCTGTACGAGCACCAGCTCGCCGCGCCCGGGAAGAGCCGCTCGGCCGCCCGTATGGGCCCGGCCGCGCTGGCCCGTTTCGCGGCCATCGCGTTGCGTTCCCGGGACACGGCCTCCTTCGGGGCACGGATGGGGAAGCTGGCGCTCGGGGCCCGTACCGTCACCGAGGCGGAACAGCGCACGGTGCTCGCCCGGACCCTGAACCTGACGGACTGGCCGGCCCGCCGCCTGCTGATCACTGCGGTGGATGCCGCGACGGGGGAGCGGACCGCCTTCGACGACACCAGCGGGGTGCGGCTGCTGGACGCGGTGGGCGCGAGCTGCGCGGTCCCCGGCATCTATCCGCCGGTCACCATCGACGGCACCCGGTGGATCGACGGCGGCGTGCACTCCAGCGCCAACGCCGACCTGGCCGCCGGATACGGCCGGGTGGTGGTCGTCGCGCCGATGGCGGCCAGTGGCGGGCCGATCGCCGGTCCGCGGGCGCAGGGGGAGCAACTGGCCCGCCGGGGCGCCCGGGTGTGCGTGCTCACCCCCGACCGCGCGGCCCGCTCGGCGTTCGGCCGCAACGTCCTGGACCCCGCCAAGCGCGCGGACGCGGCCCGGGCGGGGCGCCGCCAGGCGGCAGCCCACGTGGCGCGGATCCGGCAGGTCTGGTCGGACTGACCGGACCGGCCGACGGGCCCGGTGCGGCCGGGGCCGGGCCCCGCGGCCGCACCGGCACAATGGGACGGTGGACGAAGCACCCGAGCCGATACCCGTCACCCGGACCGTGGACTGCGGCACCGCCAAGCTGTTGCCGGACGTCGACCGGCCGCGCGCCTGGCTGCTCACGGTGGACGGCGCACCCCAGTCGTACGTGGACCTCGACGTGCCCACCCATCTCGAATTCGAGTATGTGCGCCGGCTGGCCCACGTCCTGGACGAGGTCGCCGCCCCGGGGCGGCCGCTCGACGCGCTGCACCTGGGCGGCGGGGCACTGACCCTGCCGCGCTATCTCGCCGCGCTGCGCCCGCACTCCCGGCAGGACGTCGTCGAGGCCGACCGCGGACTGCTCGCGCTGGTGGCGGAACATCTGCCGCTGCCCGGCGACTGCGGGATCACGGTGCACGCCGAGGACGCCCGGACGGCCCTGGAGGCGGCGCCGGAGGGCAGCGCCGACGTCATCGTGGCGGACGTCTTCGGCGGCTCGCGGGTGCCGGCGCACCTCACCTCGGTCGAGTACGCGCGGGCCGCGGCCCGGGTGCTGCGGCCGGACGGCTGCTACGCCGCGAACCTCGCGGACGGCGCCCCGTTCGGCTTCCTGCGCGGCCAACTCGCCAACTTCGCCGCCGTCTTCGAGCACCTCGCGCTGATCGCCGAGCCCTCGGTGCTGCGCGGCCGCCGGTTCGGCAATGCCGTGCTGCTCGCCTCGCGCGCACCGCTCCCGATCGCCGCACTGGCCCGGCGGACGGCCGGTGACGCGTTCCCGGCCCGCGTCGAGCACGGTGCGGCGCTGCGGCGGCTGATCGCGGACGCGGTCCCGGTACGCGATGCCGAGGCGGTGGCGTCCCCCATGCCACCCGACGGCGCGTTCAGCGTCGGCTGAGCACGGCCCGCCGCGGCTGCGCACCGGGGCCGCGGCGACCGGTCATTCCGCCTCCGCGGTGCGCGGTTCCCCCGCCCCGGCCGGGCGGGGGAGGGCCCCTGCGGCCGCGGGCTCCGGACTCGCACGCCGGGTCAGCCGCCGCACATCGGGCACGCACAGCACCGACGCCGTCAGCAGCACGATCACGGCGGAGCAGCCCCACAGCGCGGCCGGCCGGCCGATGAGGTCCTGTACGGGGCCGGCCAGCGCGGTGGCGAGCGGGACCATGGCCAGGGACCCGAGCCAGTCGTAGGACGAGACCCGGGAGAACTTCTCCTCGGGGATCTCCTGGTGCAGCGCCATCATCCACATCACCGCGAAGACCTCGACCGCGACCCCGGTGCCGAACATGATCGCGCCGAGTCCGGTCGCGGGCAGGGGCACGGCGAGCGCGGCGGACGGGAGCGCGAGCGGGAAGACGCACAGCGAACCGGTGAGCAGCAGACGGTGCGGTCTGACCCTGGTCATCATGAGGGCGCCGGCCACCGTGCCCGCTCCGAAGGCGGCCAGTGCCAGTCCCCAGGGCCCGGGGCCGCCCAGGTGCTGCTCGGCGACCAGCGGCCCGTAGACCGCCTCGGCGGCCGACACCACCGCGTTGACGAGGGAGAACTGCACCACCACCGCCCACAGCCACGGCCGGGAGACGACCTCGCGCCAGCCGTCCCGCAGATCGTGCAGCACACCGCCGCCGGGGGCCCGCGCGGCCACCTCGCCGACGTCGAGGAACGTGCGCAGCAGGCCCGCGACGGCGAAGGAGGCGGAATCGACGGCCAGCACCCAACCGGGGCCGACCGCGGCGACCAGGGCGCCGCCGAGCGCCGTTCCGCCGATGTTCGCGCCGTTCATGCCCATGCGGAACACCGCGAAGGCGCGCCCCGCCTGGTCGCCGGAGACGCTGGCGAGCACCATGCCCTCGGCGGCCGGCGCGAAGAACGCCTGTCCCGTGCCGCCGAGGGCCGCCAGCACCGCCATCTGCCACAGCCGCGGCTCACCGGTCAGGACGAGCAGCGCGAACAGGCCCTGGGAGACGCAGCTCAGGGCGTTCGCGGCGACCATCACACGGTGCCGGGGCAGCCGGTCGGCGACCGCGCCGCCGAGCAGCAGGAAGAGGACCAGCGCGACCGTCCGCGCGGTCGCCACCAGGCCGACGTCGGTCGCGGAGCCGCCGGCCGCGAGCACCGCGAAGGCGGTGGCGATCAGCGCGCCGGAGCTGCCGAGGTTCGCGATGACCGTGGCGCTCGTGAGCAGCAGGTAGTTGCGCCCCGCCCATACGGGGCGGGCGCCTACCAAGAGGGCACCGGCACGGAGGGTGCCGCGGGGAAGCGCGCCCGGTCCGGGGCGCCCGCCGCCCGGCGCACGAGGTGCGCGGGGGCCCGCACCCCTCCGTCTTCGCTGTGCTGTTGTCCTGGCCGCATGGGCGCCAACGATAGGCAAGGCGCTGCGTGGGCCGCACACGGATATCCCCGCAGGGCGCTGCCGTGGGGCCGCGGTGTCCGAGACGGTCCCGGCGGCCGGAGCGCGCCCGCCCCTTCACACCTAAGCTACCGCTAGGTAACATGACGCCCATGTCCTCCGAGACCCTGCCGTCGATCGGCGAAATGATGGCGGCCTCCGTGCCGATGGCCCGCACCCTGAACCTCGAGTTCGCCGAGACCACCGCCGAGCGCGCCGTGGTCCGCATGCCCGACCAGGCCGACTTCCACAACCACGTCGGCGGACCGCACGCCGGCGCGATGTTCACCCTCGCCGAGTCGGCGAGCGGCGCCATCGTGATGGCGGCCTTCGGCGATCAGCTCGGCCGGGCGGTGCCGCTGGCCGTGCGCGCCGAGATCGGCTACAAGAAGCTCGCCATGGGACCGGTCACCGCCACCGCGGAGCTGGGCCGGCCGGTGGCCGACGTCGTCGCCGAGCTCGACGCCGGCGAGCGCCCGGAGTTCCCCGTGAACATCGCCATCACCCGCGAGGACGGCGCGGTCACCGGCGAGATGAGCATCGTGTGGACCCTGCGCCCCAACAAGTGAGCTGATTCACAGCGGGGTTTCCCCGGCCCGTCGTGCCCCGCACGGCGGGCCGTCGCCGTTTCCGAGGGGCCGCTCGGCACCCGGGCCGGGCCGCGGGGACAGGTGTTGCGCACCGTCCGCGGATCCGGCCCTCCGCCGGCGCCATCGAGTACGCTTCCCGGGCGTGCCGAGGCGCGCCAGGGGATCGACCGGCACCGTTGTCATGGCTGCCGGCGCACGGCCCACGGGGGCCCTACACCAGCGGAGGAAGCGGCGTTGCACATCCAGGAGTGGCTCGAGACCGTACCGGCCGTGAGCGTCTACCTCCTGGTGGGGGTGGTCATCGGACTGGAGAGCGTGGGCATTCCGCTGCCCGGCGAGATCGTCCTCGTCAGCGCGGCGATCCTCGCGGCGACCCAGGACCACATCAATCCGTTCGTGCTGGGTGCCTGCGCGTCCGCGGGCGCGATCTTCGGTGACTCCATCGGGTACCTGATCGGACGCAAGGGGGGCCAGCCCCTGCTGCAGTGGGCGGGCCGGAAGTTCCCCAAGCACTTCGGCCCGGACCATGTCGCCATGGCCGAGGCGAAGTTCGACAAGTGGGGCATGTGGGCGGTCTTCTTCGGCCGCTTCGTCGCGCTGCTGCGCATCTTCGCGGGACCGCTCGCCGGCGTGCTGAAGATGCCGTACTGGAAGTTCCTGATCGCCAACGTCCTCGGCGGCATCGTCTGGGCCGGCGGCACCACCGCGCTGATCTACAGCGTGGGCATCGTCGCCGAGTCGTGGCTCAAGCGCTTCTCCTGGCTCGGACTGGTCGCCGCCCTGCTCTTCGGCGTCGGGTCCTTCCTCCTCATGAAGTACCGCGCGAAGAAGGCCGCCGCCGCGCGCGAGGCGGCGGAGACGCCGGTCACCGTGACCGTCGACTGACCCTCGCCGAGCCGCCACGCGGTCCGTACGGCAGTCCGCGGCTCACCCGGCACAACTCAGGTGACGCCGCGGTCCCGTTGGCGGCCCGTACGTCAGGTCATCAGCCAGACATCGGGCCCGCCGTCGCGCCATTCGAAGACCCCGGTGTCGTCCCAGACGAAATTCGCGGTGCCGAAACCGGCCCGGCGCAGTATCGCGGCCACATCACCGGGCCGCAGCGCCCGGCCCAGATCCTGTCCGTTGAGCGACACACGGCGACCGCCGGTACAGGGCGGATGCACGATCACGGGGGCACGCTTCATGCCTCCCAGCATGCGACCGGCCCCCCGCTCCCGCATCCCGAACGCGATCGGCGTGTCACCCAGCGTGTTCCCCGGCGGCCCGCCGCGGGTGGCCCGGCCCTCACGAGCCGGCCCGCAGCCGTGAGAAGAACGGCCGCGCCCGTACGCCGGTCCCGCCGCGCTGCCACCACGGGGTCTCCTCGCCGGCGTCCGGTGCCGCCGGCCCCTTGCGCACCGTCCGCCGCAGCTCCGCCAGCGTGTGGCGGACCCCCGCGATGAACAGCGGGTCGCCGATGAGCTTCTTGGCCTCCAGCGCCTTGTGGCACGCGCGCAGCGCCGCCGTCGGTTTCCCGTGGGCGCTCTCGGTCAGGGCGCGGGCGTAGAGGACCGTCGAGTACAGCCAGAAATCGCCGTCGGAGTGCCGGGTCTCCCAGGCGCGGCCGGCCGCCGCCCGCGCCCGCTCTCCGTCCAGCGGCGCCAGGGCGATGGCGAGCAGCGCCCAGCTGTGCGCGGGCCCGGGACCGAACCACGGATCCCTGGCCTGGTGCCGGGTCGCCTCCTCCAGGCAGGACACGGCCGCCGCGGTGTCCCCGCCGTACAGCTCCCGTACGGCATGCGCATGCGCGATACGGGCCAGTCCGTCGGTGTCCGCATGCAGCACGGCCGCCGTCCACGCCTCGTCGAGCAGGGCCTGTGCGGCGGCCGGCGACTGTTCCTGCGCGGCGAGGTAGCCGGCCAGCCACAGTGCCCGGGCCCGCAGCGCGGTGTCCTCCCGGCAGAGCAGCAGCAGCCGGTCGAGATGGGCCCGCCCCTCGCGGCGGAATCCGCAGGCGGCCCAGTGGAACCACAGGGACACCGCGATCTCCAGTGCGCCGAGGGCGTCCTCCGCGTCCTGCGGCGGCCGGGTCAGCGCCGCGTCGAGATTGGCCTGTTCGTCCTCCACCAGCCGCACGGCCACCTGTTGGTTCGGGCCCTGCCAGGCGATCTGCGCCTCGGCCGCGAGCGCCGCGCAGGCCTGCCGGAAGCGCCGCAGGGCCGCGGACTCCTCGCCCGCCTCGCGCAGCTGGGCGCGCCCGAAGTCGCGGGCGGCGCGCGGCAGTCGGTAGCGCGGCGGGAGCGCGGCCCCGGTGTCCTCGTGCACGCCGCCCGCCTCCCGTACCCGCTCGACGACCGAGACCGTACGGAGCCGTTCCAGCGCGCCGTCGACCGCCGCCGCCGGGACGTCGCTGCCGGCACAGACGCATCCGGCGAGCCAGGGGTCGAAATCGCCGGGCAGCACCGAGAGCCTCGCCCACACCCGGCGGTCGGTGGGCGAGCAGAGGGCGTAGCCCGCGGCCTGCGCGGCGTGCAGCGAGGTGTGGCGCACGGTGGCCGCGGGGCCCGCGTAGAAGAGCGGACCGTCCGAGTCCACCTGTGCCGCCAGCTGCGGCAAGGACATCCGGTCCAACTGGTGCGCGGCCAGCGCGATCGCCAGCGGGGAGCCCTCCAGCGCCTGGCACACGGCGACCAGGAGCTCGGGCGCCGCGGTTCCGGTCCGCGTGGCCAGCAGCTCGACCGCCGGTCCGGCGATCCCCTCGCCCAGCGTCACCGCCAGCGGGGCGAGTTCGACGACCCGTTCCTCGGCCAGACCCAGCGGGCCGCGCGCGGTCACCACGATGCGCAGCGACGGGTCGGCGCGCAGCAGCCGCCGCACGAGCCGGGCGCACTCGGCGCGTACCGGGTCGCAGTCGTCGAGCAGAACGGTCGCGCGCTGCCGCCGGCAGTACGCGGCCAGCGCCGCGAGGGCCGTGCCGCCCGCGGGAGGGCTCGCCGCGGGGGTGCCCGTACGGCCCGCCCGGCCGGGCAGCGTGGGGCCGATGCCGGGTTCGGCCGTCTGCCGGGCGAGGGGCCGCGCGGAGTCCCGGCACGTGGTGTCCGCCTGGCCCGCCGCCCGGAGCAGCGCCTCGGCCGGGCCGCCCCCGGACAGGCCGTCCCAGCAGCCGACCCGGAGGACCGTGCCGCCGTGCCGGGCGGTGTGCTCCGCGAGGACGGCACGGGCCAGCACGCTCTTGCCCACCCCGGCGGCCCCGGTGAGCGTCACCAGCGGAAAACCGCTCAGCAGTCCGGACACCTGCTCATGCTCAACGGCCCGCCCCACTACGCCGGGCGGAGGCCGGTGATCGGCCCACGCGGTCATCGGTCATCCCCAACCACGGCACAGCGCCGCGCCCTTCCGAACTGGGAACCCACCTTGCCAGAACCGACCGACCGGTTAAGAACGAGCGGGCTCATCGAACGAGGGAAACGCGGCCGCCGCATTTGACGTGCCGCGCGGCCACCTGGCGACGCCGGGAGGACGGACTGCCAGGTCAGGTGGCCGGGGTCGGCGTCGAGGTCCGTTCTGCCGATCTTAAAGTGGTGTCTTTCGACCGGCGTCGCAGTGGCAGCGTGGCTGCCCGCGGTCGGCCCGAGTATCCGAGGAGAACGTCCCGATGAAGTGCCTGCGCGTCCGTGCTGCGGTGAGTGTGGTGGCCCTGGGGCTGCTGGCCGGGTGCGGCGGCGGCAGGGACCTCGTGGACGCCTCCGGCGTGCCGCGGCTGCACGCGCATGCCGCGGACGCCCGCAACGGCGCGCCCCGGGTGGCCGCGCCGCGCGGCCCGCGCTCCTCCTTCACCCCGTTCCGCACCACCGGGGACGGCACCGCGGTCGTCCGGACGAAGTGGCACGGGCGGAAGTCCGGTTTCACCGGGGACATCTGGGCCTGGGTGCCGCCGGAGTACCACCAGCCGCAGTACGCCACGAGCGGCTTCCCGGTACTGATCGCCCTGCCGGGCGCCTACGGCTATCCGTTCAACTACTGGGCCGGGGACGCCTTTGCGCTGGAGGAGCGGATCGCCGAGTGGTCGCGGCAGGGCAAGACGCTGCCGTTCATCGTCGTGATGCCGGTGCTCAACCCCGGCCGGAAGTACTACGACGGCAGCGACATCCCGGGGCAACCGAAGATGGGCACCTGGCTGACCGAGGACGTCCCGGACTTCGCGCGGGCCAACTTCCGTACGTACGACAGCCGTGACGGCTGGGCCTTCATGGGCTCCTCGTCCGGGGGGTTCGCCGCGCTGAAGGCCGTGCTCAAGGAGCCGCGGAAGTTCAAGGCGGCCATCGTCAACGGCCCCGACACGGCGCCGGATTCGCCGATGTGGCAGGGGCATCCAGCCGAGATGCGCGCCAACGACCCGCGCCACCTGGCACGTCGGCTTGCCGCGCGGCGCGGCCTGTCCGTCTACCTGGCCTTCGAACTCGGCAGCAAAGAGGCGGCGGTGCCCGATGTGAAGCGCTTCATCAAGGACTACACCGGCGGGCCGGTCCACTCCACGCTCTTCGAAATACCGGACGGTGAGCACAGCGGCCACACCTACATCCGGCGGATGGCCGACTCGCTGCACTGGATCAGCGAGCAGATGCAGGGGCCTGTGCCGTCCGCCTGACGCACTTTTGACGCACTGTCGCCCAGGTGGTCGCACGGGCGTGCCCTCCTGTTGCCGACGCCGGAGCGGCCGTGAGAATGGTCCGTGAACCCGGCCGGTGGGCACGGCCGGCGCCGGACGTGTGTGCCCGCGGGAAGGAGAGCCGTGCGGAAACTGCGAGTCGTCGGCCTGGCGCTGGCCGGCACGGCTCTGCTGGCGGGCAGCCTCACGGCGGGCAACCAGTGGCTGGGGGACCGGCACGCGACCAGCGAGGTGCACGGGACGACCGACGCCGTCCCGCGCGACGAGGTCGCCCGCTCCATCTCGGGTCATCTGTCGCTTCCGGTGATCCCCCGGGGGCCGCGCTCGGTGGACTGCGCCAGGGACCTGCGCGCGGTCAAGGGTGCCTGGACCCATTGCACGGCGCACTACCTGCGGGGGACCGACCGCGGCATGACCGTCCGCGTCGTCCGGGTCCGCGGCGGCGAGATCACCTACGTTCACGACACCCCGCATCGCTGACCAGCGGCGGCCACGGCCGGACCGGTCCGGGACCGGGCGGCGCGAGGGGTTGGCGGCCTCCCCTGCTGCGTGGTCCAGGTCACACCGGATCGCGCTAACAACCCGTCAGAAATAGCCGGGCGCGCTTGCGCTGGGCTCCGCCTGGCGCTCAATGGCCCCAAAACAGGGCTTTGTTGAATCTCCTTCAGGTCTGTCCGGTGTTCAGATCGCCGTTGGACGGAGGGTGTTGCGGTGATGCTAAGATCATCGCACTTGCCAACGGGTCAGTCACCTGATATGGCGGGAAAGAGATTCCGCGCATTGGCCTATGAAAACCGCCACCCCGGGGAGAACTATGCCATTAGCCGGCCCTTCGATGGCTTTCTGGCAGGCGACTGTGTGTGGCCGTTCACGTATGTCCGGAAGCGCGATTGATTCCGTACGTCGTGGCCAGACATGCGCCACCTGGTGGCTCCGTCGTCCAAAGAGAGTCCTATGACGCAATACTTCCAGGATCCAGCGTTCTGGGGTTTGATCGCTGGCACCCCTGTCGCCGCAACCGCGATTGTTCGCGGCAGAAAAAAGATCACGGAACTTCGACAAGAAAAGGCCGAGCTCAAGCAGCAGTACGCCACTCTTGAAGACCACTACACGGAGGCCGTGGAAGAAGCCAAGGACCGGGCGGAGGAGGCCACCAAGACCACGCTGAAGGCCGCCATGCGGACGCTGCAGGGTCTGGCCGGTGAACAGCAACTGGCGATTTCCAAGCTGCAGGAATCCTATGGCGAGCACAAGATCCTCCAGGATCTGCTCGACATCGACCACATGAACTCGCAGTTCGCGCGGCGCGCCCAGTCCATCGCCGTCCTCTGCGACGGCTGGCTCGGCCGGCGTCGGCACAACGCCTCGCTCTACGATGTGGTGCGCAGTGCGAAGGGCCGTATCCGCCATTTCACCCGTGTCGAGATCCGGTCGCAGAGCAATTTCGCCATCGTGAGCCGCGCCGTGGAGCCGGTTGCGCTGGTGCTCGCCGAGCTGCTGGACAACGCCACCAGCTATTCGGCGCCGGAAACGATGATCGAGATCAATATCCGGCCGGTGCCCAAGGGCGTGTGCATCGTCGTCGACGACGCCGGTGTCGGAATGAACGAGGAGGAGAAGGCGCGGGCCGCCCAGCTGCTGTCGAGCGAGAATTCGGCCAGCGTCTCCAGCCTCGGAAACCCGCCGCAGTTCGGATTCACCGTCATCGGTGTGCTCGCCGCCCGCTACGGCTTCAGCGTCTCCGTGGACTCCACCTCTCCCTACGGCGGCGTGCGCGCGGTCGTGCTGCTCCCCGACGATCTACTGACGTCTCTGCACGAGCCCGAGGAGAGCCCTGCCGTGGCCGCGTCCGCTCCGTTGCCGCCCGAGAACTCTCCTGGTCAACCGGCTCCTGGCGGTCCGGCTCCGGCCCCCGCCGCCCCTGCGTACCCGGCCGCGGGCCGCCACCACCCCGGCCCCCCGCCCGCGGGGCAGCCGGCTGCCGAGACGACCGCGGGCGGTCTGCCGAAGCGCCGCCGCCGCGGTGCGATATCCATCGTGCCGACCGATTCCGAGGGCACGCAATCCCCGGCCCGCGACAGCGCGCAGACCGCGTCCGTCATGGGCGCATTCCAGCGCGGCACGCAATCCGGCCGTCGTTCCACTAATGCAAGCAATGAAGGGCATGAGGTTCAGTGAACTACGATCTGTCGTGGATGCTTGACAGTGCTCTGGAATTGCCCGAAGCGCAGCACGCCATTCTTGTCTCCGCCGACGGCCTCCTCATGGCCCGCTCGAAGGAAGTCGGCCGGGACCACGCCGACACCGTCGCCGCCGCGATGAGCGGAATGCAGTCGCTGAGCCGTACGGTCGCCGATTTCTGCCATGGCGGCCGGTCCGCCGGCCGTCCGCAATGGCGGCAGACGCTGGTGGAGTTCGACCATGGCTGGGTATTTCTCATTTCTGCCGGGGAGGGCGCGTATCTCGCGGTGTCGGCGTCCCCCGATGTCGACATGGCGGAGATCACGTTCCGTATGCAGCAGCTCGTCGGCCAGCTCGGCAAGGCACTGACCAGCCCGCCGCGCGAGAGGGCTGATATTCAGCCATGACCACTGATGACGAGCCGGAGCTGGAACACGAAGCAGCGGAATTAGTACGGCCGTACGTCATCACCAACGGCCGCGATCTTCTTGACGGCAGCGAATTCTCGCTGATCACTCTGGTCACCGTGCACGCGGACCCGCCCCGGACCAAGCCCCTTGATCCGGAGAAGGTCCGTCTGCTGGAGCTGTGTTCGGGAGGCTTCCTCTCGATCGCCGAGATAGCCGGGCACACCCGGCTTCCGGTGGGTGTCGTCAAGATTCTGGTGTCCGATCTCGCGCGGGAGGGCCATCTCTATTCCCGCGCACCCATACCGAGCGCTCAGCTCGTCGACCGGGAAATCCTTGAGGAGGTGCTGCATGGGCTCCAGGCTCGCTTTGGATGATGGCGTGTACCTGCGCAATTCAGTGCAGACTGCGGCGAAGATCCTCGTGGTCGGACACTTCGCCGTCGGAAAGACCACATTCATCGGGACGCTGTCCGAAATTCCTCCGCTGCGGACCGAAGAGGTCATGACCCAGGCGGGCGCGGGAATTGACGATCCGAAAGGTGCGCCGGGGAAGACCACGACCACCGTCGCCATGGACTTCGGCCGGCTCACGCTCAGCGAGAAACTGGTCCTGTATCTCTTCGGCACGCCCGGCCAGCAGCGCTTCGTGCAGGTGTGGGAGGACATGACGCGCGGGGCGCTCGGGGCGCTGGTCCTCGTCGACCCCCAGCGGCTCGACGAGTCCTTCCCTGTCATGGACCTGGTGGAACACTACGGAATCCCCTACGCGATCGCGGTGAACCACTTCGACGGGACTCCCACGCATTCGCTCGACGAGATCCGGGAAGCACTGGACCTCCTTCCTGAGACGCCTGTTGTCACCTGTGACGCACGGGACCAGCGTTCCTCGGCGGATTCCCTGATCGCCCTCGTCCGTTATCTCCAGTCCCGCCTCAACTAGGAGTTCAGGCATGCAATCTCACTCGGAATACCAGACTCCACCGCCCGGCTGCCCCGCGCACGCCGACGGCAAAAGGGTGCCCCTGCACGGACCGGAATTCGCCGCCGCCCCGGACGCCTTCTACGACATGCTGCGGCAGTACGGCCCCAGCGCGCCCGTCGAGCTCGCCCCCGGCGTGGAGGCCGAACTCGTCACGGACTACGCCACCGCGCTCCAAGTCCTGCAGAACCCGGACACCTTCGCGCGGGACTCCCGGCGCTGGCGCGCGCTGAACGAGGGGCAGATCCCGCCGGACAGCCCCGTGCTGCCGATGATGATGTACCGGCCGAATTGCATGTTCTCCGACGGCGCCGAGCACCTGCGGCTGCGCCAGGCGGTGACGGACAGCTTCGCGCTGCTGGACATGCACCGGGTGAGCAGGCATGTCGACCGCGTCGCGGCGTACCTCATCGACCAGTTCAGCGTCCGGGGCAAGGCGGACCTGATCGGTGACTATGCGCAGCTGCTGCCGCTGCTCGTCTTCAACGACCTCTTCGGCTGCCCGGCGGAGATCGGCGACCGGCTGATCAGCGCCATCTCCAACCTCTTCGACGGTGTCGATGTGGAGCGGGCGAACCAGGCCATGGCGGGTGCCCTGTTCGAGCTGGTCACCCTGAAGCGCAGCACTCCCGGCGACGACATCACCTCCTGGCTGATGCAGCACCGGTCGCGGCTGACGGACGAGGAGATGGTCCACCAGCTCGCGCTGCTCATCGGGGCGGGCACCGAGCCGGTGCAGAACATCATCGCCAACGCGCTGCGGCTGCTGCTGTCCGACGAGCAGTTCGTCGACGGCCAGCAGGGCGGGGGCGATGTCCTGGTCGAGGACGCCCTCAACGAGGTGCTCTGGAACAGTCCGCCGATCGCCAACTACGCCACCCACTACCCGGTGCACGAGGTGGAGCTCGCCGGGAACAAGCTGGCGGCCGGCACCCCGGTGCTCATCAGTTTCGCGGCGGCCAACGGGGACCCGAGCCTGTCCGCGGGCCGGCAGACCTTCAGCAAGCGGGCCCACCTGGCCTGGGGAGCCGGGCCGCATGCCTGCCCGGCGAAGGACCCCGCGCTGCTGATCGCGATACGGGCGATCGAGAAGCTGCTGAACGCGCTGCCCGACATCGAGCTGGGCGTCCCTGCGGACACGCTGACCTGGCGGCCCGGCCCGTTCCACCGGGCGCTCAACGCCCTGCCCGCCCGCTTCACCCCGGTGCGCAGTGAGCGTCGGGGGCCCGGGCCCGGGGCGGCAGGCGCTTCCGGCGCGGGAGGGGCACGGGCGCGGGAAGAGCAGCGCACGTCTCAAAAAGGCAGCTGGTGGAGCGGATTCCTCAGTTGGTGGCGAGCGTGACGCACGCGACAGTTCTGGTGTTCGAGGGTCGCATGAACGTTCAGCCGTAGGGGTATGCAGGGTTGGCGACCAATGAGTGATCTTCGGAAAGAAGGTGTCGCCTTGCAGCCCGCTCTGGCCGCTGCCCCCGTTGACCGGCGCAGTGTGGTTTCGGTTTTCTCCCGTCTCCGCACGGCCGATGGTCAATCGAATCCCTTGCCGTTGTACGCGAAACTCAGGGCGATGGGGGATGTCGTTCCGGCGCCCTGGGGCGGCCACTTGGTGACGTCGTACGGGCTGTGCCACCAGCTTTTGCGAAGCAGATCCTGGCGGGTCCCGGACAGTGCCTGGCGGGCCCGCCAGGACGACGCGGCCCGGTGGAACACGAGCGCGTCACGCCAGATGGGCGGCACTCTGCCGATGCTCAACGCGCCGCACCACACCAGTGTGCGGCGTTCGGTGGGCAATGTTTTCGACCGCAACTCCCTGGCCGGGATGAGGGCGTCGGTCGAGCGGACGACCCATCGGCTGCTCGACCGTTTCGAAGAGGAACTCGCGTACGGCCCTGCGGATTTCTGCGCAATGGTCAGTGAAGAACTTCCGGTGATCACCATCGGTGAATGGCTGCAGATTCCGCGGGCCGACTACGCATTCCTGCGTTCGCTCACCCATGACCAGGTGTACACCCAGGAATTGTTCCCGACGCCGAGTCAACTCGCACTGTCCGAAGAGTCGAGTCGACAATTGCACGAATACTTCACTGCTTTGGTGGAGGAGCGCAGGAAAAGACCGGGGAACGACCCGGTTTCGTCATGGCTCCGCATCTGGGACACGCAGGAGCCCGACCGTGAAGCCGCCGACCGCGCCGTGTACTCCCTCGCGCTGTTCATGCTGCTGGCGGCGCTGGAGACCACGTCACATGTGCTCTCCGGCACGGTCCGGCTGCTCCTGGAGCATCCGCGCCAGCTGAACTGGCTGCGTATCCACCCCGAGCAGATACCGGATGCCGTCGACGAGGTGCTCCGCTACGACGCCCCGATACACATGATCAGCCGGGTGGCTCCCGAGGAGACCGAACTCGCCGGGGTGACCGTCCGCAAGAACGAGATGGTGCAGCTCATGGCCGGGGCCGCCCATCACGACCCGGCCCACTACGCCGCCCCCGAGACCTTCGACATCCGCCGCCGGCCCGCCCATCTCGGCTTCGGCGGAGGAATCCACTTCTGCCTCGGCAACGCGCTGGCCCGCCTGGAGGCCGACTGCCTGCTCACCGCGTTGCTGGAACGGCTGCCCGGTCTGCGGATCAGCGCCCCTCCCCGCTGGGAGCCGCGGGTGGCCTTCCGCCGCCTGATCACACTTCCGGTCGCCCGTGTCTGACGTACCCGGCACCGGTCTCCCGCACAGCGGAACTTCACACCAAGGAACGGCCATGATCCACGACTTCAAGTCCCTCCTCGTGACGCATGAGGGGCCCGTCCTCACGGTGCAGCTGAACTGCCCCGAGACGGGCAACGCCATCTCGGGGGAGATCCTCGACGAGCTGCTCGTCGTACTGGGGGCCCTGGACGACGAGTTGGGCATCAGGGTCCTCGTCCTCTCCGGCGCGGGAGAGGACTTCTGCCTGGGCGGTGACCGGGCGGAGTTCCCGGCCCTGCTCGCCGAGGACCCCAGCGGGGTGGGGCTGCGCGCCCTGGGCAACAAGGCGCGCCGGGTGTGTGATGCCCTCGCGAGCACCGACGCGGTGACCATCGCGCGGCTGCACGGCGGGGTGGTCGGAGCCGGGGTGGGGCTCGCGGTCTTCTGCGATCTGCGGGTGGGCGCGGACACCTGCCGCTTCCGGCTGCCGGAACTGGGGCTGGGGGTGCCGCCCGCCTGGGGAGGCATCATGCCGCGGCTGCTGCACGAGGCGGGCGCGGCGCGGATCCGCGAGCTGATACTGACCGCCGACACCTTCGACGCCGCCACCGCCCAGGAGCTGTCCATCCTCCACAAGGTCGTCCCGGAGGCACAGCTGGACGGCGCCGTCACCCGGTGGATCAAGCCGCTGGTCCGCCGCTCCCCCTCGTCGTTGCGGACCGCGAAGCTGATGCTGAACGCGTACGCCAACGCCAACCGCCTCGCGGACGCCACCCTGTTCGACGCCGAGCTGCTGTCCTCCGCGCTGACCGCCGCCGCTGCCCGGAGCTGAGCTGGACGCCGCCGGGCGGACCGTCCATGGTCCGCCCCGCGGCGGCCGACGGCCGTCAGCCCTCGGTGTCCGGCACGTCCTCGCGGTGCCGGGCCACCAGCTCCCCGTACATCACGGCATTGAGCTTGATGGTCTCGCGCTCCTCGTCGGTCAGCTCCCGCTTGACCTTCGCCGGCACCCCGGCTACCAGGGAACCGGGCGGCACGCGCATGCCCTGGGGGACCAGCGCCTGCGCGGCGACCAGCGAGCCGGCGCCGATGTGCGCGCCGTTCAGGACCGTGGCACCCATGCCGATCAGCACGTCGTCCTCGACGGTGCAGCCGTGCAGGACGGCGTTGTGCCCGACCGAGACGCGCGCGCCGACGTGCACCGGGAAGCCCGGGTCCACATGCACCGTGCAGTTGTCCTGGATGTTGCTGTCGGCGCCGAGCACGATCGGGCCGCAGTCGGCGCGCAGCACCGCGTGGTACCAGACGCTGGAGCCCGCCGCCATGGTGACCTCGCCGAGCACGACGGATGTCGGGGCGGTGAATGCCTCCTGATCGACCTTCGGCTCCTTGCCGCCCACCGGTGAAATCAACGCCCGTCCTGCCATGTCCGGATCTCCTCGTCGTGATGCGCCGCGCCAACAGCACCGTAGACGACGGCCGCTGTGCCGGGCCGGGTCGGCGGCCGGTGGGGCGAAGATCACAGCCCGGCGCGCGGTCCGCCGCCCGCGGGCTGAGTACGGTGTGCGGGTGCCGATAAACCAGAACGTGTTCTCATCCGTCGCGGCCTGGCGGCGCCGGGCCGTGTCGCGTGCCGTGCACCGCGGCGCGCGCTGGGTGAGGGAAGTCGCGGCCGTCACGGCCGAGCGCCCCGGCCCGTACCGCTTCCGGCGGCTCGGTCCCGGCACCCGGCTCGCCTATCCGCAGGGCACGGTCTTCGGCGACCCGTGGATCGAGCTCGGCGACCACTGCATCATCGCCCAGGACGTGACGCTGACGGCGGGCATGATGCCGGACCTGGACCTCGGCCCGGACCCGATCCTCACGCTGGGGAACGGCGTGGTGCTGGGCCGCGGCAGCCATGTGATCGCGGATGTCCGGCTGACGATCGGCGACGACTGCTTCTTCGGTCCCGGGGTCTACGTCACCACCACCAACCACAGCTACGACGACCCCGAGGTGCCGGTCGGCAAGCAGTGGCCGCGCAGCGAGCCGGTGGCCATCGGGCCCGGCGGCTGGATCGGTACCGGGGCGGTGATCCTGCCCGGCGCGCGGCTGGGCCGGAACGTGGTGGTCGCGGCCGGAGCCGTGGTCCGCGGCGAGGTCCCCGACCACGCGGTGGTGGCCGGCGCGCCCGCCCGGATCGTCCGCCGCTGGGACGCCCGGCAGGGCTGGCAGCCGCCGCTGCGCACACCGGCACCGGTGCCGATCCCCGAGGACGTCACCCCCGACCAGCTGGTCGCGCTGCGGGCCTGGCAGGCGGAGGAAGCCGAGGAGGCCGCGGGGGCCGAGGGGGCGTACGAAGCGTCCTGATGCGCCGTCGGGCGGACGGGCACGCGGGGCGCGGACGGGGCGCCGCCTGTCGTTCGTGCCCCGCCCGTCTCTCCCGCCCCCTGCGTCAGTTTCCCGAAGCGAGCAGCACCGAGCCGACCAGCGCCAGGGAGGCGCCCGCGGTCTGGATCGCGCGCAGGCGCTCCTTGAGGACGCCGAGTGCGGCGAGCGAGGTGACGACGGGGTAGAGCGAGGCGAGCACCGCGGCCATGGTGACCGGCCCGTTCTGGGCGGCGAGGGCGTAGGTGCCGTTGGCGGCGACATCGGCGATTCCGACGAAGCCGAGCGCGGGCAGCGCGTTCCGGAGGGCTGCCAGCCCGCCCTCGGGCAGGGCCGGGGTGCCGCGCCGCACCGACGCGTACAGGGCGGCGCCGCCGACGGCGACATTGCACACCCGCTGGACGAAGAGCGCCAGGAAGAGCCCGGTCACGGTCGTGGAGGCCTCCGAGATCAGGGCCATCACCGCGCCGAACCCGAGCGCCGACACCATCGTCAGCACCAGGGTCTGACGGGCCACGGACGCGCCGCTGATCCGCGGGCCGCCGGCCAGCAGGACGCCGATCACGGCCACGACCATGCCGGTGGCCTGCAGCAGTCCCGGCCGCTCGCCCGCCACGATCCCGACTCCGAGCGGTACGAGGACGGTGCCGAGCGAGGCGAGCGGGGAGACCACGCCCATGGGGCCGAGCGCCAGGGCGCGGTAGAAGCAGAGCATGGCGGCGGGGCCCACGACGCCCGCTCCGACCGCGAACCACAGCTGCGGCCCGGCCTCCCGCCAGCCGCCGGTGGCGACCACCACGGCACCCAGCACCACAGCGGCCAGCACCTGCGAGACGACCACCACGGTCAGCGCCTGCAGGCGTCGGGTGAGCAGTCCGCCGCCGAAGTCGGCGAGCCCCCACAGAAGGCTGGTGGCCAGGGCGAAGACCGCTGTCATGGTGAAACCTCGCAGTACAGTGAACCGGACGCTGAAGTACACCACACCGTAGTACAGCCTACTGAATCGCTGCATCCAATATATTGCCCTTCGACTTGGACGGACCGTGACGGATCTCGACCAGCTCACGCAGTCGCTCGCCCGCAATCTCAAGCACTGGCGCGCCGAGCGCGGCTACACCCTCGATGCGCTGGCGGCCCGCGCCGGGGTCAGCCGCGGCATGATCATCCAGATCGAGCAGGCCCGGACCAATCCGAGCGTGGGAACCACCGTCAAGATCGCCGACGCGCTCGGCGTCAGCATCACCACGCTCCTCGACTACGAACAGGGCCCGCAGGTGCGCATCGTGGCGCCGAGCGAGGCGGTCCGGCTGTGGTCCACCGACGCCGGCAGCTCCACCACGCTCCTCGTGGGCGCCGAGGCGCCCGGCCCCTACGAACTGTGGGACTGGCGGCTGATGCCCGGCGACAGCAGCGCCTCCGATCCGCATCCGCCCGGCACCGTGGAACTGCTGCACGTACGGGCCGGCACGCTGACGCTCATCGTGGACGGTGCGGAGCACACGGTGCCGGCCGGCGCCTCGGCGACGTTCGAGGCCAAGGTCGCGCACGGCTACCGCAACGACGGTACGGAACCGGTCGAGATGACCATGTCGGTGATCATCCCGCTCGCCCGCTGAGACGGTCCGCCCCGCCCCCGTCACGGCTGTTAACTTGGCGCCATGCCCGTGCCGATGGATGCCTTCGACGATGTCCGGCCCGCCGTGCAGTGCCTGGACCTGCTGCCCGACCCGGTGGCCGCCGCGCTCCGCTCCTGGAGCGGATCCGTACCGGTCGAGGAGCTGCGCTTCGTCGACACGGACCCGGCCATCGCGGACACCGCGCTGCTCGTCGAGCGCTACGGCTCCTGGCTGCTGGAGCAGTCGGCGAACTGCGTGGTGGTGGCCGGCAAACGCGGCGGCGAGACCACGCTGGCCGCCTGTGTCGTCCTCTCGCACACCCGCGCCGACGTCAACGGCGTGGTGCGGCGTCATCTGGGCGCCCGCAAGGCCTCGTTCGCGCCGATGGACCAGGCGGTCGGCGAGAGCGGGATGGCGTACGGCGGGATCACCCCGATCGGCCTGCCCGCCGGCTGGCCGCTGCTGGTGGACCCGGCCGCCGCGGACACCCCCTACGCCCTGATCGGCAGCGGCAGTCGCCGCGGCAAGCTCATCGTGCCCGGCAAGGCGCTGGCCGAACTGCCCGGCGCCACGGTCCTGGAGGGGCTGGGCGTCGCCTAGCGCTCCGGGGCGGTGGCCCGCCGGGGCCGACGCCGCTGGTACGCGGCCGCCTCAGCCCTCTTCCAGCACCGCCCGGATCACATGCCGGGCGTTCGCCGCCATCGACGGGTTGGTCCTGCGGTAGTGCGGCAGCGCGATCAGCGCCTGCGAGAGCGTCCGCCCCCGGCCGCGGGCCCAGGAGGCGTCGTCCACGCCGAGAGCCTCGCGGAAGACCTGCCGCGCGTGTGCCGGCAGCAGGTTCCACGCCGGGAACAGATCGCAGGCCGGATCGCCCACCCCCATGCACCCGAAGTCGATCACCGAGGCCAGTCTGCCGCCGTCCACCAGCAGGTTGCCCGGCATCAGATCGCCGTGCAGCCACACCGGCGGCCCGTCCCGGCCCGGGGCCCGCAGCGCCTCCTCCCACACGGCGGTCGCGGCATCGCAGTCGACGCCCTCCTGCGGAATCCCGCGCAGCGCCTCGATCGCCGCCCGGGTCGACGCGTCGAGCGTGGCGACCGGTCCGCCGCGGTAGGCCTCCGGCGCGCCCGGCAGGCCGATGCTCCGCATCGCCGCCACGAACCCCGCCAGATCCCCGGCCAGCAGCGCCGGCTCGCTCAGCGCCCCCGCCTCGGGGTTCGTGCCCGCCAGCCACCGGTACACCGACCACGGCCACGGATACCCTTCCGCGGGCTCCCCGGCCCCGAGCACCTCCGGGACGGCGGTGGGCAACCGGGCCGCCAGGCGCGGCAGCCACTCCCGTTCCCTCGCTATGTCCGCGGCCCCGCCCCGCGTCAGCGGCAGCCGTACGACCATGGCGTCGCCCAGCCGGTACATGGCATTGACCGTGCCGCCGGACGGAACCCGCCGCACCGCCTGCCCAGCCCACCGCGGGAACTGCCCGGCGACCAGCCGCCGTACGAGGCCCTCGTCGAGGGGATGGACGCCGGGGTGCATCTGCTCTGTGCTCATGGGGCGCCATCCGACCGCCGGGCGCTTGCCGGCGTCAATCGCATTTCCCGGACGGCGCGGTGGGGCCGGGGCGGGGCAGGAGGCGGGCCGGGGCCGCGGGGGACGAAGCCCCCGCGCCGGAAGGCAGGTCCAGTGACAGCGCCGTGGCGTGCTCGGCGAACCCCAGGCTCCGGTACAGCGGCTCGGCGTCGTCCGTGGCGTGCAGATCGACCCGGGTGACACCCTGCTCGGCGAACCAGGCCAGCAGCGCCTGCGTCGTGGCACGTGCACAGCCGCGGCCCCGGTAGCGGGGATCCGTACAGACGTTGAAGACGAAGCCGAAGCGTCCCGCCGGATGACTCGGTGACGGCAGCCGCTCCTCGACCGTCCCGAGCGCGCACGCGGCGAGGTGCGGGGCACCGGCCTCGTCACCCGGCACCACGAAACCGGCCAGCCGCGCCCGCGGCCCGGTCAGCTGCCGATGCGCCGTCTCCTCCGCGTCCCGCTCCCAACTCCCGGGCACATCCCGCCCGTTCATGGCGCGGAACATCAGGCGGCGCAACCGGACCAGCTCGGCGGCATCCTCGGGAACAGCGGCGCGGGGCGCGATCATGCCGGGACGCTAACGCATCCGCCGCTCAGCCCAAACGGGGTATCTCAATGGCCGGACAGCGGTCCATCACCATGGCGAGACCGGAGTCGTGCAGACGGTGCCAGGCCGCCTCGTCGACCACCCCGAGCTGGAACCAGACCGCCTTCGCCCCGATCGCCACGGCCTCGTCGGCGATGCCGCCCGCCTGCTCGCTGTTGACGAACACATCGACCACATCGACCGGGAAGGGAATCGCGGCCAGCGAGGGGTACCCCCGCTCGCCGTGCACGGTCTCGGCCTTCGGATGCACCGGAACGATCCGCTTGCCATAGCGCTGCAGCACCTCGGCGACACCGTGCGCCGCGCGCTGCTCGTTGTTGGACAGGCCCACGACGGCCCAGGTGTCGCCGAGCTCGGTGAGGATCCTGCGGATCGTGCTGGGGTCGCCGTACACGCACTGCCTCCTGCGCTGGAAGGGTCTTGTGCGCTCAACGGACGGCACGACCCGGAGATTCCCGTCGCGGCGGCCGACAAGGCGTGCGACGTGCATCGACCGGCGCGCGCCGCACGGCAAGCGCCCCGCCCGAAGGGGAAGACGGGCGGGGCGGGTCTTCGGTGCCGGCGGCTCAGTTGGCGCCGCGGGCCATCCCACTGCCGGCCATACCGGCTCCGACGACGGTGCTGCCCTTCGCGGCGCGGGCCGGCTTGCCGATGCCCCGTCCGCCGGCCACCGGCTCGGCGCCGCCGGCGCCGGTACCCGGGCGCGGGGCCACCGGCACGGCGGCCGCGTCCCGCGTCTCGTCCGCCGTGCCGGACGCCTCGGCCAGCGTGGCGCGCAGCTCCTCGGTGTCCACCAGCATGCTCACCGGACCCGTCGGGTTGAGGTACAGCGCATGGCCCGGCGGCAGCTGTTCGACGAGCTCGGCCACCGTCCGCCGGTCGTACAGCAGACGGCCCACCGATTCGAGGTAGCCCGTCGAGGTGTACACGGGGATCACCGGGGTGCCCTCGGGCGAGGCGGCGGCCAGTGGCGTACCGGTCGCGGTCACCAGGACGGAGACCTCCGCGCAGGCCAGCGCCTGCGAGACGGCCTCTCCCGGCCCGTAGCCGGTCGCGGCGAGCTGCAGCGCGCCGTCGACCGCGTCGGTCGGCTCCGGCCAGTCCAGCATCTGCGGCGACGGCCGGTACTCCGGATTGTCGCGCCACTCGACGATCTCGCCGTCCGCGTCCGAGCGCCATTGCCCGATCAGCGCCCAGAGGGGCGGTGGCCCCTCTCCCTGCCAGGTCAGATCCACCATGGCCAGCCAGTGGTCGGGTGCCTGGCGTGCCGCCTCGATGACCTCCGGTGGGGGCTCGGGCATCTCCTCGCCCGTCACGGGAACGCCCGCCGTCATCGCCGACTGTGTGCTCTCTTCCATGCAGCCCTCCGCAAACCCGCCGTTCCTACATGTACGAGCGGGGCCCCGGAAACACGAGGCTCTCGCACTGACCTCACAGTGCCCACGGCCGGGGCGGACGTCGCACCGACGCACCGTGCGGACGGGGTGGGTACGCCGCCTGGCCGCGCCGACTGCGCCCGTACGGCGGACACCCGCGCCCTTACGGCGGACACCCCAGCGCGGCGCGGTCCGGCCGGGCCGCGCGTGTCCGCATGTCACAGGGGCCGCATAGGCTGGTCCGATGCAGGAGCAGTACCGCACGCTCGCGCGCGAGGGTGTCCACGAGATCGAGATCAACAAGTCCCGCTTCCTCTGTGCGCTCGCGCCCGTCGCGACCGAGGCCGAGGCCCAGGACTTCATCGCGCGCATCCGCAAGGAGCACCCCACCGCCCGCCACCACTGCTTCGCCTACGTCCTGGGCGCCGACGGCGGCATCCAGAAGGCGAGCGACGACGGCGAGCCGGGCGGCACCGCGGGCGTGCCCATGCTGCAGATGCTGGTGCGCCGTGAGGTCCGCTACGTCGTCGCCGTCGTCACCCGCTACTTCGGCGGGGTGAAGCTGGGCGCAGGCGGCCTCATCCGTGCGTACGGCGGCGTCGTCGGCGAGGCACTGGACGCGCTGGGCACGGTCACCCGGCAGCGCTTCCGCCTGGTCACGATCACCGTCGACCACCAGCGCGCGGGCCGGGTGGAGAACGATCTGCGCACCACGGGCCGGGCGGTGCGCGAGGTCACCTACGGAGCGGAGGTCAGCATCGAGGTCGGACTGCCCGAGGCCGACCTCGATGCCTTCCGCGCCTGGCTCGCGGACATCACCGCCGGCACGGCGAGGACGGAACTCGGCGGCGAGGCGTACGGGGATCTCTGAACGGCGGGACGGCCGCCCCGCGCCGTCCCGCTGCCTTGCCGCCCCGTGCCGGCCCGCGGTTTCCGCCGCCCTGCCGTCGCGCCGTGCGGCACCGGGCCCGCGACGGCCGGAGCGAGGGCTGCGGACCGCGGCGGAAAGTCCGGCCCGCACCGGTGCGCCGGGGCGCCGATCGTGCCAGCCTGTGGCGCGGTGAGAACGGGCCGCGACACAGGTGCCCGTGCCGGCACGAGAAGGGGGCCGCGATGCCCGAACTCCTCGATGAGCGCGTGGGATTCGTCCGCCGGATCGGTTTGTTCCAGGCCACCGCCATCAACATGAGCCAGATGTGCGGGATCGGGCCCTTTGTGACCATCCCGCTGATGGTCGCGGCGTTCGGCGGACCGCAGGCCGTGACCGGGTTCCTGGCGGGTGCGGTCCTGGCGCTCGCGGACGGGCTGGTCTGGGCCGAGCTGGGTGCGTCGCTGCCCGGCGCGGGAGGCAGCTACGTCTATCTGCGGCAGGCGTTCCAGTACCGCACCGGCAAGCTGATGCCGTTCCTGTTCGTCTGGACGGCCATGCTGTTCATCCCGCTGGGGATGTCGACCGGCGTGATCGGCTTCGTGCAGTACCTCGGCTACCTGTGGCCGGACATGAGCCCGGGTCAGGGCGACCTCGTCGGCCTCGTCGTCACCGCGGGCATCATCGCGCTGCTGTGGCGGCGGGTGGAGAACATCGCCAAGCTCACCGTCGTGCTGTGGACGGTGATGATCGCCTCCGTCGCCCTGGTCATCGCCGCCGCCTTCACCCACTTCAGCCCCGAGCGCGCTTTCACCTACCCCGCCCACGCCTTCGAGCTGACGTCCGGTCACTTCTGGACCGGCTTCGCGGCCGGCCTGACGATCGGCATCTACGACTACCTCGGCTACAACACCATCGCGTACATGGGCGCCGAGATCAGACAGCCGGGACGCACCATCCCCCGCGCCATCATGACCTCGATCGTCGGCATCATGACGATCTATCTGCTGCTGCAGATCGGCACCCTGGGCATCGTGGACTGGAAGGACATGCTCGACCCGCACTCCACGGCGTCCTCCTCCGTCGCCTCCGCCGTGCTGGAGCGGGCCTGGGGCAAGGGCGCCGCCGGCACCGTGACCGTACTCATCCTCGTCACCGCCGTCGCCTCCGTGTTCACCGGCCTCCTCGGCGGCTCCCGGGTCCCCTACGACGCCGCCCGCGACCGGGTCTTCTTCCGCCCGTACGGCACGCTCCACCCTCGTCACCGCTTCCCCGTGCTGGGCCTGCTGACCATGGGGGCGGTGATGGCCGCGGGCTTCCTCCTCGGGCGGCACACCGACCTGGCCACCATCATCCAGTTGCTGACCACCGTCATGGTGATCGTGCAGGCGCTGGCCCAGATCGCCGCGGTCACCGTGCTGCGCCGCCGCCAGCCGGGCCTGCGCCGCCCGTACCGGATGTGGCTCTACCCCCTGCCGAGCATCGTGGGCCTGGTCGGCTGGCTGGTGATCTACGGCTACGCGGACGCCAACTCGCCCGGCAGGCACCCCATCGAATGGTCGCTGGCATGGGTCGGTGCGGGGGTCGTGGCCTTCCTCGCCTGGGCCCGCTACGAGAAGGAGTGGCCGTTCGGGCCGAAGCGGATCAGCGAGGAGTACCTGCACGGCGCGGACCCGGACACCGAGCACCCCGGCGCAGACGAGGGGGAGCGGGGCAGCGAGGGCGCGGTGGGGACTGCCGGGGGGACCTGAGACCGACGGCAGGGCGAGGGTGCCTCCCGGGCGGCCGGGCCCGGGCTGCCGGAAGGCAGCAAAAAGCCCGAGGCCGGGGCGTCTCCTCCGATGAAGGTGGAAGGGCTATCGGTGGATACGGCCCGGCCTCGGGCCTGGTGATGCAAGGGGTCAGTGGCTGTCCCGGGCGGTGGCGCGATCACCGGCCACGCCCGGGACGGTCCCTGATCTAGCCGGCCATACCGCCGCCGCCGGTGTGGATGCCACCGGCCGGGTAGTGCTTCTTGTGGTGCTTCTTGTGCACGACGTGCTTGACGACGCGCTTCACGACCTTGTGGTGGCGGACAATCACCTGGCGGTGGAGGCCGTTGATGCAGGTGTTGCCGAAGGCCGGGTTGAGGAGCCCCACGATATTGACGGTGTTGCCACACACGTTGACCGGAATGTGGACCGGGACCTGAATGGCATTGCCCGACAACACTCCAGGCGAGTTGGCCGCGCCGCCGGCCGCGCCACTGTCTGCGAACGCAACCGAAACGCCGCCCAGGGCAGTACTGGCCGCAAGAGCGGCCACAGCAGCCACCCGCGTCATCCGTGACATAACAATCTCCCGATCGATCCAAGCGGCTCACTGCCGCTTCCTGTTACTTCACATCGGCGCGGGCGGCCGGATCGTGAGGGAATTTTCAAACGTTTCACACTTTCAGGGCATAAATGTGGTTTGATGCCGTGGCGTTTGGAGCAAGGGGGCTGGTGCGTCGCCCGGTCTTCGGCCCCTCCGGGACCGGCTTCCCTCGGTCGGCGGCTTGCGGGGCCTTGGGGTGTGCGGCCCGGCCGTGGGGCGAGGTGCCGACGGTACCCAAGCCTGGCGGGAGTAACCGTGAGGCGTGTGCCCATCCGGTGAATTGCGGTGGTCGGTGCCCGGCGGCTGGTGCGTCTCCCCGGCGCTTCGGCCGGCCTCCGGAGTCGTTCGCCCGTTCGATGCTTCCCTCTGTTCGGTGCGGCGGTCTGTGGGGACCGGGTCCGCTGCCGACCGGAGGCGGGGGCTCGTCGGCCGGTCCGCGGCGACGCGCGGATCACGGCCTTCCTCGACGGACAGGTGATGTCACAGGTGGGTGCGAGAATGAGGGCCGTGAGGGAGCGGGGGCGTGCCGCAGCCGGCGCCGGACGTGCCGACTGAAGGTCCAGGGAGGGGAAGACGATGCAGGCCGGAGTCGCCAGGTGAGATTTCTGCACACGTCCGACTGGCATCTGGGGCGGTCCTTTCACCGCGTGAGCCTGCTCGCCGCCCAGCGCGCGTTCCTCGATCATCTCGTCGAGACGGTGCGCGCGCGGGACGTCGACGCGGTGCTGGTGGCCGGTGACGTCTACGACCGGGCCGTGCCGCCGCTGGCCGCGGTCGAACTCTTCGACGACGCCCTGCACCGGCTCTCCGCGCTCGGCGTCCCGACCGTGATGATCTCCGGCAACCACGACTCCGCGCGCCGGCTGGGCGTCGGTGCGGGGTTGATGGAGCAGGCCGGCATCCACCTCCGTACGGACCCGGCCGGCTGCGGCACCCCCGTGCTGCTCTCCGACGCCCACGGTCCGGTGGCCCTCTACGGACTGCCGTATCTGGAACCCGCCATGGTGCGCGACACGCTCGGCGCACGGCGGGCCGACCATGCGGAGGTGCTGGGGGCCGCGATGGACCGGGTGCGGGCCGACCTCGGCGGCCGGCCCGCGGGGACCCGCTCGGTGGTGCTTGCGCACGCCTTCGTCACCGGTGGCGCGGTCAGCGACAGCGAGCGCGACATCACCGTCGGCGGGGTCGCCTCCGTCCCCGTGGCCGTGTTCGACGGGGTCGACTACGCCGCCCTCGGGCATCTGCACGGCTGCCAGACGCTCACCGAGCGGGTCCGCTACTCCGGATCGCCGCTCGCCTACTCCTTCTCCGAGGCCGGCCACCGCAAGTCGTCATGGATCGTCGATCTCGACGCGGACGGGACCGTGCAGGCGGAGCGGGTGGACTGCCCGGTGCCGCGGCCGCTGGCCCGACTGCGGGGGCCGCTGGAGCAGGTGCTGGAGGACCCGGAGCACGCCCGGCACGAGGAGTCCTGGGTGGAGGCCACGCTCACCGACACCGTCCGCCCGCACGAGCCCATGGCCCGGCTCGCGCGGCGCTTCCCGCACATCGTCAGCCTCGTCTTCGACCCCGACGAGGCTCCCGCCCGCTCGCTGGCCTCGTACGCGCAGCGGCTGCGCGGGCGCAGCGACCAGGAGATCGCCGAGGACTTCGTGGAACACGTGCGCTCCGGCCGGTCGGCCGATGAGCAGGAGCGGAGCGAACTGCGCTCGGCGATCGACGAGGTGCGCCTCGACGACATGGCGGCCGAGGTGGCGCGTTGAGGCTGCACCGGCTCTCCCTCACCGCCTTCGGACCCTTCGGCGGCACCCAGAGCATCGACTTCGACCGGCTCTCGCGGGACGGGCTGTTCCTGCTGCACGGCCCGACCGGCGCGGGCAAGACCTCGGTCCTGGACGCGGTGTGCTTCGCGCTGTACGGGTCGGTGCCCGGGGCGCGGCAGAGCGGGCAGGCGCTGCGCAGTGATCTGGCCGACCCGCTGACCCTCACCGAGGTCGTCCTCGAACTGACCGTGGCGGAACGGCGTTTGGAGATCACCCGGCTCCCCGAACAGCCGCGCCCCAAGAAGCGGGGCAGCGGTACGACCAAGGAGAAGGCGCAGAGCAGGCTGCGGGAGTTCGTGCCGGCCGGGGCGGACGCCGGGGGAGCGGCGGACGGCGAGGGGCTCGCGGACGGCGCGGGCGGTCACTGGAAGGCGCTGAGCCGCTCGCACCAGGAGATCGGTGAGGAGATCGGCCAGCTCCTCGGGATGAGCAAGGAGCAGTTCTGCCAGGTCGTGCTGCTGCCGCAGGGCGACTTCGCGCGCTTCCTGCGGGCCGATGCGGAGGCCCGGTCGCGGCTGCTGGGGCGGCTCTTCGACACCCGGCGGTTCGCGGCCCTCGAAGAGCAGTTGAACGCGCGCCGCAAGGCCGCCGCGGACACGGTCACGGCGGGCGACGAACGGCTGCTGGCGCTGGTGCACCGGATGGCGCAGGCGGCCGGGGAGAGCGCCGATCTCACCGATCCGTCGGTCCCCGCGCCGGACCGGGCCGGGCAGGCGGCAGCGGGCGCTCCGGCACGCGGCCGCGGCCGGGCCTCGTCGACGACGGCCGGGACGGCCACGACGGCGGCGCGGAGGGCGACCGTACCGGGGCAGGCCGGACCCGTGGAGGGCGGCGGGCGCGGGGCGGCCCGTGCAGCAGCCGGGGAGGCCCCGCCGGCACCGGGCCCCGGCGAGCCGGGGTTCGCGGAAGCGGTGCTGGTCAGGGCCGCCGTCGCCCGGGTGAGCGCGCGGGAGCGGCTGGCCGTCGCCCATGCCGCGGAGCGCGCCGCCGAGGACGCGGAGAATCGGGCGGCCCGGCGGTGGGAAGAGGCCCGTGAGCGCCACCGGCTCCAGCAGCGCCACGCGGACGCCCGGGAGCGGGCCGCCCGGCTCGAAGCCCGTGCCGAGGAGCGGGAGCGCACCCGCGAGCGGCTGGAGCGGGCCCGCGCGGCCGCGGAGGTCGCGCCCGCGCTCGCCCTGCGCGATGCCGCCTGGCACGAACTGGACGCCGCCCAGCGCGCCGAGCGCCGGCACAGAAGCCCGCTGCCGGCCGCCCTCACCGACGCCGAGAGCGATCAACTCGCCTCGACGGAACGCCAGGTGAGGGAGGACCTGGGCGCACTCGCGGCGGCCCGGCGGGCCGAGCAGCGGGCCGCCGACATCGGCCGGGAGCGCGCCGCCCTCGACCGGGCGGCCCGTGCCGACGAGCAGACCCTGCGGGAAGCCGCCGAGTGGCTCGCCGGATGGGGCGACACCCAGCGCGCCCACCGGCAGCGCATCGACACCGCCCAGGAAGCCGCCACCCGCGCCGAACAGCTCGCCGCCCGGATCGCACCGGCCGCCGAACGGTATGAGGCGGCCCGCCGCCGCGACCGCCTCGGCGCCGACGTGGAGTCGGCGGAGAACGAGCTGCTCACCGCCCGGGAACGGTCCGCGGCGGCCCATGAGCACTGGCTCGACCTCAAGGACCGCAGGCTGCGCGGGATCGCCGCCGAGCTCGCAGACAAGCTGCGCGAGGGCCGGCCGTGCGCGGTGTGCGGGGCGACCGAGCACCCCGACCCGGCCCGCGCCGGAGCCGGCCATGTCGACCGGGCGGCCGAGGAAGCCGCACTGGAGGCCCACCGCCGGACCGAGGAGGCACGGCAGCAGGCGGAGGCCCGCCGCCAGTCGGCCAAGGAAGCGCTGGCCGCCGCTGCCGCCACGGCCGGCGACACCCCGACCGGCGAACTCGCCGCGGAAGTCGAGGAGTTGCGCGCCGACTTCGCCCGCGCCCGGGCGCTCGGCGCCGACCTCCCCGCCGCCCGCGAGGCCCTCGACAGCGCCGAGCACGCATACGAACGGCGCCGCGCCGAGCAGCAGCAGGCCGAACGCCGGGCCGCTGCCCGTACCTCCCACCGCGACGCGCTGGACCGCGAACGGGCCGCCCTGGAAGAGGAACTGACCCGGGCGCGGGGCGACTGCCCGAGCGTGGCCGACCGGGCCGCGCGACTGGAGCGGCAGGTGGCCCTGCTCGCCGCCGCGGCGGAGGCGGCCCGTACGGCCGACGGCTGCGCCCAGCGGCTCAAGGACGCCGACGCCGGGCTGTCCGACGCCGCCTACCGCGCCGGGTTCGACACCCCGCAGGCCGCCGCCGAGGCCCTGCTGCGGGACGACGCCTGGCGGGAGCTGCAGCAGCGGCTCGACGACTGGCAGGCCGAATCCGCCGCTGTGCAGGCGGAGCTGGCCGACCCCGGGGCGGCCGCCGCCGCGGCGCTGCCGCCCGCCGACCCGGCCGCCGCCCAGAGCGCGCAGCAGGCCGCGGCCGCGCGGCTGCGCACCGCCTCGGCCGGCCACGCCGCGGCCCGGGACCGCTGCGCCGAGCTCGACCGGCTCTCCGCCCGCGCCGAGGCCGACGCCCGCGCCCTCGCCCCCCTTCGCACCGCCCACGACCGCATCGCCGGCCTCGCCGGACTCGCCTCCGGTACGTCCGCGGAGAACGAGCGGCGGATGCGCCTGGAGTCGTATGTGCTGGCCGCCCGGCTCGAACAGGTGGCGGCCGCAGCCACGGCCCGGCTGCAGCGGATGTCCGGCGGCCGCTACACCCTCGTCCACTCCGACGAACGGGCCGGCGGCGCCCGGCGCTCCGGACTCGGCCTGCATGTCATCGACTCCTGGACCGGCCAGGAACGGGACACCTCCAGCCTCTCCGGCGGGGAGACCTTCTTCGCCTCGCTGGCGCTGGCGCTCGGTCTCGCCGATGTCGTCACCGACGAGGCGGGCGGCACCCGGCTGGACACCCTCTTCATCGACGAGGGGTTCGGCAGCCTGGACGAACAGACCCTGGACGAGGTGCTGGACGTCCTGGACTCGCTGCGCGAACGCGACCGCAGCGTCGGCATCGTCAGCCATGTCGCCGACCTCAAGGCACGGATCCCCGCCCAGCTGGAGGTCGTCAAGGACCGGTCGGGATCCACGGTCCGGCATCGCGTACGGGGCTGAGCCCGCCGGGCCGGGGCGTCACGGACGCAGGTCACCGGCTCGAGCGCAGCGCACCGGACGCCGCAAGGCGGCGCCCGCCGGAAATCCGGGTGACATCGCGACCGGGCGGCCGCCAGCCTGCTGTGTCATGACCTACGACAGCAGCCGTCCCGCAGAGAGCTCCGGCACCGCCACGGACGCCGACGTACCCCGCCGCGACCCGCTGCCGCTCCTCGGGCGCACCGCCCTGGTCACCGGAGCGAGCCGCCGCCGCGGCATCGGCTACGCCGTCGCCCGGCGACTGGCCGCATACGGCGCCGGCGTCTATCTGCACCACCATGTCCCGCACGACGCCCGCCGGCCCTGGGGAGCGGACCCGGGCGGCCCGGACGCCGTCGCCGACGGGGTGCGGGCGCTCGCCGCCCCGGGCGCGGTGGTGGCCCAGGGGCCCGCCGATCTGGCCGCACCGGACGCCCCCGCCCGACTCGTGGACACCGCGGCCGAGGCGCTCGGCGGCCGGCTGGACATCCTCGTCGCCAACCACGCCCTCAGCGGCAGCGACGGCCCCCTGGACGCCGTCGACGCGGCGATGCTCGACGCCCACTGGGCGGTGAACACCCGCTCGGTGATCCTCCTCGCCCAGGCCTATGCGCGCCGGCGCACGAAGGAGACGCCGGGCGGGCGGATCGTGCTGATGACCTCCGGCCAGGACCTGGGCGACGGGATGCCGGAAGAGATCGCCTACGGCCTGGCCAAGGGCGCACTGGCCACGGCGACCCGCAGCCTCGCCACCACCTTCGCCGGCCTCGGGGTGACCGTGAACGCCGTCAACCCGGGCCCCGTGGACACCGGTTACGCGGTCGGCGCCCTGCACGAGCAGGTCGCCGGGCGCTTCCCGGGCGGACGGTGGGGCGCGCCGGACGATCCGGCCCGGCTGATCGCCTGGCTCGCGACCGACGAGGCGGCCTGGATCACCGGGGAGGTCATCAACTCCGAGGGGGGCTTCAGGCGGTGACGGCGACCGTCTCCGCGGCCCCGTCGATCTCGTAGGCGCGCAGCCCCTCGCGCTCCCCGACGAACCGGAATCCCGCCCGCTCCAGCACCCGTTGGGACGGCAGGTTCTCCGGCTCCGTCAGGGCGCACACCGTCCGTACCTCGGGGCGCGCGGCCGCCCAGCCGGCGAGCAGCCGTGCCGCCTCGGTCGCCCAGCCGGCGCCGCGCGCCGACGGCGAGAGGTCGTAGCCGATCTCCACGAAGCCCTCGGCGTCCGGCGGGCCGTGGAAGCCGATGCTGCCGAGCGCCGTCCCCGTGGCCGCGTCGGTCAGGACGAAGACGCCCCAGCCGGGCCGGTAGTCGCCGGCCGCTGCGGCCCGTACGGCGATGCCGGCGCCGCCCGAGGTGGCCTCGGGCGGGCCGCCGTCGATCCAGTCGAAGCCCGCGGGCTCGCCGTCCGCGACCCGGGCGGCGGTGGCCGGCGGCAGGGCGCGCAGCGCCACCCGGCCGGCCGTGAGCACCAGCGGATAGCCCGCGCCCGCGGTGACCAGCGCCTCGAACAGCGGCCGGTGGTCCGCCCCCGCCGGCAGACCGCTGACCTGGCCGTCGCCGACCTCCACCACCCGCCAGACGCCGTCGGTGCGCCGTGCCAGGTCCGTGGTGACGAAGCGCAGGCCCGACTCCCGTACCGCGGGCGCCACATGGGTGAGGTCGGGGGCCGGGCGCAGGCCCGGGGTGTCGGGGTGCGGGCCGCTCAGCACCGGCTCGCCGTCCACCCACCACACCCGCGCCTCGCCCACCGCGTCGAAGGACTCGAAGGCGCGCAGCACCACGCCCCCGGTCAGGGACTCCTCCTGGAGGGCGACGAAGCGGCCGACGACCGCGGCCAGTTGCCCGGTGTCGTCCGCGTCCGGGACGTAGGCGGCCTCGTCCCACTCGTGCTTACGGGACTTCACCCAGTCCTTGACGACGAGCGGCCGGGGCCGGCCCGGTGTGCCGAGCGGCGCGGCGAGGTCCGCCAGCGCCGCCCGCTCCGGGGCGCGGCCGGGCGGGCAGGGGAGCCAGGCGCTGGCCGGGGTGAGCGCGCGGAAGGTGTCGTACCAGCCCGGGAGTTCATGGGCACGGCGGTAGGCGGCGGGGGAGGTCAGCAGGCGCCGGCCGCGGTCGGCGAGCGCCGCGGACAGCGCGGCATAGCGGCCCGCGGGCAGCATCCAGCCGCGGTACCAGACCGGTCCGGCACCGCGCGGGACCCGGGCCACCGCCGCTGCCGCGTCCCCGGCGGCCAGTGCCTCGTGGTCGAGGACCGCGGTGGCCGCGCCGGCCGCCTGCGCCGCGGCGGCCTCGGCCGCGAAATGCGGATCGGTCCCCGGCCCCGGCCGCCTCCGGCCGGGCGGCGCTCCCCGCCGGGGACGCAGCGGGTCGCCGGGGAACAGGAGGAGCGGCCGGTCCACCGCGGGGTCCACTGTCATGTCAGCGGACCCTACGGACGGCGGTGGCCGGCCACAACACCCGGGGGAGTGGCCGGCCACCGTGCGCCCGAGCGGTGGTTCAGAGCGCCGACAGCTCGCTGAGCAGGTCGTCCAGGCCCAGCGAGCCCTGCGACAGGGCCGCCATGTGCCAGGCCTTGAGGTCGAAGTCCGCGCCGTGCCGCGCGCGGGCCGCCTCCCGGCCCTGCAGCCACACCCGCTCGCCGAGCTTGTAGCCGATCGCCTGTCCGGCCATGCCCTGGTAGCGGATGATCTCGCTCTCGACGTAGTCGGCCGGGCGGCTGCTGTGCTGGGCGAGGAACGCGTGGGCCAGCTGCGGCGTCCAGCGCTCGCCCGGGTGGAAGGGGGAGTCCGCCGGGATCTCCAGCTCCAGATGCATCCCGATGTCGATGATGACCCGGATCGCGCGCATCATCTGCGCGTCGAGATACCCCAGACGCCGTTCGGCGCTGGTCAGGAAGCCCAGCTCGTCCATGAGCCGTTCGGCGTAGAGCGCCCAGCCCTCGGCGTTCGCGCTGACGATGCCCACCGTCGTCTGGTAGCGCGAGAGGGAGTCGGCGACATGCACCCACTGCGCCAGCTGGAGGTGATGGCCGGGCACCCCCTCGTGGTACCAGGTGGAGACCAGGTCGTACGCCGGGAAGCGGGTCTCGCCCATCGTCGGCAGCCAGGTCCGGCCGGGACGGGAGAAGTCCAGCGACGGCGGGGTGTAGTACGGGGCTGCCGCGCCGCCGGGCGGGGCGATCTGCGACTCCACCCGGCGCACCCGCTCCGCCAGTTCGAAGTGGGTGCCGTCGAGCCCGTCGATGGCCTCGTCCATGAGCGACTGGAGCCACTCACGGGTCTCCTCGACGCCCTCGATCGCCTCGCCGTGCTCATCGCACCAGGCGAGCGCCTCCCACGGCGTCTTCGCGCCGGGCAGGACCTTCTCGGCCTCGGTCTCCATCTCGGCCAGCAGCCGGTGGAACTCCGACCAGCCGTACGCGTACGCCTCGTCCGGGTCGAGGTCGGCGCCGTTGAAGTAGCGGGCGAGGCGGGCGTAGCGCTCGCGGCCCACCACGTCCGGTGCGCCCTCGACGGCCGGTGCGTAGCTGTCGCGGAACCAGTCGCGCAGCTCCACCAGCGCGCCGTTCGCCACCCCGGCGGCCTCGGTCAGCTCGGTGCGCAGGGCGTCCGGGCCGGCGTCGGTGAACTCGGCGAACCAGCCGCGGTCGGTCCCGATCCATTCGTCCAACTGGCCGATGACGGTGCGGACCTGGGTCGGTCCGGCGGGCAGGCCGCGCTTGAGGCCGGCGTCGAGCGCGGCGCGGTAGCCCTCCAGCGCGGCGGGTACGGCCCGCAGCCGCTGGGCGAGCGCCGCCCAGTCCGCTTCGGTCTCGGCCGGGCTGATCGTGAAGACCTCGCGGACGTGGTGCAGCGGCGAGCTGAGGTTGCTGACCGTGCGCAGGCCCTCGCCCGCCTCGTGGACCGCGAGCTCGGCGGTGAGCCGCTCGCGCAGCAGCCGCGCGCAGATCTGCTCGGCGGACTGCTCCGCGCCCGGCCGGGACTCCGCCTCGCTGAGCTTCTCCAGCGTCGTACGGGCGAGCTGGGCCACCGCTTCCTGGCCCGTCGGTGAGAAGTCGGGGAGCTTGCCGGAACTCTCGGCGACGCCGAGGAAGGTGCCGGTGATCGGGTCCAGGTCGACGAGGGCGTCGACATAGGCATCGGCGACCTGGCGGGGCAGCGGACCGCCCCCGGAGGTAGTGGTGTTGGCCATACCGCCATCCTCGTACGAACGGCCCCGCCGCGTCACCATCATCAGGCGGTACGTTCCTGTCGCTTTGCGGTGTCCTTGGCTCCGCTTATGGCGTCCTTGCCGCCGCGCGCCGCCGCCGGCCGGGCGTCCGTGCACCCGGCCGGCGGCGACGGTGCCCGGTCGCGCACCGCGGGGCGGCGCTCAGCGGCGCCCCGTGCCGTCCTGGACCCGTGCGCTCTCCAGGGACTCCCGGCGGGCGGGCACCCCCGTGGGGCGTGCGGTGATCACCAGCGTGCCTTCCTCGATCTGGTAGTCGAGCGGCAGCCCGAGGCCGCGCATCGCCGCCACCATGCCGGTGTTCGAGGCCCGGGTGATCGCATAGACGCTCTCGCAGCCGGTCTCGGCCGCCATCGTCACCAGCCGGCGCAGCAGTTCGGCGCCGATGCCGCGCTGCTGCCAGGCGTCCTCGACCAGCAGGGCGACCTCGGTCTCCTCGCCGTCCCACAGCAGATGGCCGAGCGCCACCAGCCGGCCGGAGGCGGTCTCCACCGCCAGGGTGCGGCCGAACCGCGGGCTGAGCAGGTGGTTGAGGTAGCGGTCCGCGTCGCCGACCGGGCCGTGGTAGCGCAGCCCCAGGGTGTTCGGGGAGCAGCGGTCGTGCATCTCGCGGGCCGCGGCCAGATCGGAGGTGTCGGCGCGGCGGACCGTGATCTCGTTGCCCTCGGGCAGCGTCAGCACATCACGCCGCGGCGGCACCCGCTGGCCGAGTCTGGCGTCCAGGTCGACCAGGGCGCGTACCCGGGCGAACTCGGTCGGGGTGAACGGCAATTGCGGCCTTTCGATGGTGAGCGAGCCCCCGGAGGGGTCGCGGAACTTCATGAGGTGTTCCTCCAATACGCCTTCCGTGGGCACCTGCTCGGCGAGCGGCTGACCGCGCAGCGAGCGGGCGGGAACCGAACGGATGGTGCAGCGCCCCAGCAACTGGCGCAGTGCCAGGGGGAGTTCGGCGGAGTCCAGTGCGGTACGGGTGGCCAGGCCCAGCATCCGGGTCGGGGCGTCGACGAGGTCGTGCGCATCGGCGCGCTCCAGCCAGCTGTGCGCACCGCCCGCGCCGGCCACCGTACGGGCCAGCTCCGCGGAGGTCAGCGCCTCGGGGGCGCGCAGCAGGAACTCGTCGACCGTGCCGTCGGACAGCGGGTGGGTCTGCAGGCTGAGGATGTCGACCCGCCGTGCGGCCAGCGCCGTGCACAGGGCGGCCAGGCTGCCGGGCTCGTCCCGGACGGTGGTCCGCATCCGCCACAGCACCGTCTCCTGACCGGCGGCCCCGGGGGCCGCTCCGGACGGGGACGCCGCCGTGGCGCCGGTATCGGTCGGCGGCGGGGCGTATTCGTGGCGTCGTGACCACCAGACGTGGAAGCCGGCCGTGGCCAGCAGAGCCACCGCGGCGGAGCACAGCAGCAGCGGGCCCGACGGGCCGTGGACGAGGGTGTTGGCGAGGACGTCGGCGACCGCCACGGCGCTGAACAGGGCGGCCAGCTCGATGATGTCCCGCCGCCAGTGGTGGCGGCGGGCGGAACGGGCAGAGGATGCTTCAGTCATGCACACAAGCCTGGCGTACAGGTGTTGCCTGATCGCCAACACATTGTGTCCGACGGGTAAAAGACGCAATCGACGCATTGGCCTCTACTGTCCTACCTGTCCCGGTTGCAGCACCTTGCTGAACAACACCTCGCCGCCTTCCTGACACAGCCGCACCGTCATCTCCCCGCTGTCCCCGTCGATGTCGATCTCGCCGAAGTACTGCGGACTCTCCGCGGGAGAGGTGTTGGCACGGTCCGGCGCCTTGATGAACGGCTGCTCGGGCCCGAATGTTCCGTCCAGCTTCAACGCCTGGAATCCGCCCGCGTTCAGCGGCCCCGACACGAACTCCCAGAACGGCGCGAAGTCCTTGAACGCGGCCCGGTCCGGTGTGTAGTGCTGCGCCGCCGTGTAGTGGACGTCCGTCGTCAGCCACACGGTGCCGGTCACCCGGTCGTGCTTGATGTGCCGCAGCAGCTCGGCCAACTGCAGCTCGCGCCCCAGGGGAGCGCCCGGATCGCCCTGCGCCACCGCCTCGAAGTCGGTCTTGCCGTCCGGGACGACCAGACCCAGCGGCATATCGGAGGCGATCACCTTCCACACCGCCTGCGAGCGGGACAGCTCCCGCTTGAGCCAGCGCAACTGCTCGGCGCCGAGGATGCCCTGCGGATCGTCGGTCTGCCGGCCGGGCGAATTGGCGTTCCGGTAGCGGCGCATGTCCAGGACGAACACGTCGAGCAGCGGGCCGTGGCGCACCACACGGTAGACCCGGCCTCCCCCGCTCTCGGCTTCGCTCGAGCGGGAGGTACCCCCACGGTCGGGCCGCAGCGTACGGATGGGGAAGTACTCGCTGAAGGCGCGCAGCGAGCGCGCGGACAGCACGTCCGTCTCCTTCACCGTGTACCGGTCGTCGTCGAGGAGCTGTCCCGGGTACCAGTTGTTGTGCACCTCGTGGTCGTCCCACTGGGTGATCGTCGGCACCTGCGCGTTGAAGCGGCGCAGATTGCCGTCCAGCAGGTTGTAGCGGAACGCGCCGCGGAACTCCGCCAGCGTCTCGGCGACCTTGGCCTTCTCCTCGGTCGTCACGTTCCGCCAGATCCGGCCGTCCGGCAGCGTCACCCGCTCCGGGATCGGGCTGTCGGCGTAGATGTTGTCGCCGCTGCACAGGAAGAAGTCCGGGTTCCGCCGCCGCATGTCCTCGTAGATGCGGTAGCCGCCGCGGTCGGGGTTGATGCCCCAGCCCTGCCCGGCCAGATCGCCCGACCAGTGGAAGCGGACGCCCTCCTGCCGCCCGCTGCCGGCCGTGCTCCGCGAGGCGCCGGCGGGTCTGCGGTGCGCGGGCGCCGTGCGGAAGGTGCCGGTCACCGGCCTGCCGGTGCGCCGGGGGTCGTCCGGGTCCGCGAGCAGCACCCGGTAGTGGATCTGCTCACCGGAGGGCAGACCGTGCAGCGGGGTCACACCGGTGAAGTCCGTCCCCGCACCGATCACCGGGCCGTGCCAGGTCCGGGCGTTGCGGAACGACTCGGTCGCCGCGGTCTGCACCAGCATCCGGGCCGGCCGGTCGGACCGGACCCACACCAGACCCGAGGACGTGGTCACATCCCCGACCTGGACGCCCCAGTCGGCGCCCGGCCGCCCGCTGCGGGCCTGCGCCGGCGCGGCACAGGAGAGGGCGGGCAGCGCCAGTGCCGCCGAGCCGGCCGCCGCGCCCTGCAGCAGCGACCGCCGTCCGAAGCCGCCGCCGGATCCCTGCGCCATCTCCAACCTCCATGCCTCGACCGACTTTCCTGCCGCCCCGTTCGTATCGCTGTCCGGTGCCCCGCAGCCGAACGGACGGTGAACAGCGGCCCGTTCGCGGTCGGCGGCACGCCTCGCGCAGGGGCGTGTCCCGGCCCCCGCGACCCACCGGACCCGGGCCATCGTCGCAAGCCCCCCGCCCGATCGCCAGGATGCGGACGGGACGTTTACGCCTCCGGTACGCGCCGGGGCCGCCGCCTCGGCGGCCCGGGGAGGGGGAGGCCGCACCCCGGCCGACGGGTGTCGCCGGCAGACCCTAGGAAGCGCCCCGGCTCATGGTGTCGAGGACGACCCGCGCCACCAGCGCCGGATCGTCGTGCATCGGCACATGCCCGCAGCCCGGCAGCCGCACCAGCCGCGCGCCCGGGATCGTGTGCTTGGCCCGCACGCCCTGGCGGGGCAGCAGCAGGCGGTCCCGGCTGCCCCAGCCGATCGTCACCGGGACGTCCGGCACATCCGCCGTGAACCGCACCTCCCGCCCGGCCGCCAGCGTCGGGACGAACCCGGGACCCTCGCGCAGCGCCCTGGTCTCCGCCACGACGGCCGCCGCCGAACGGCGGGCGGGGTGGGCGTAGATGGTGCCGGTCAGCGAGGCCCGCCCGAGGGCGGACCGGGCCAGGGACTCCACCACCGGCTCGGGCAGCGCCTGCGCCCCGGCGTACATGCCGCGCAGCACCCCGAAGGCGTACCGCCGCTCCGCCGGGGTCCAGAAGCCCGCCGGGGAGAGCGCGGTGACCGACCGGACGGCCCGTTCCCGGCCCAGCTCCAGGGCGAGCAGCCCGCCCAGCGAGTTCCCCACCACATGCGGGCGGTCGGCGCCGAGTTCCCCGAACGCCGCGATGAGCAGCGGGACGACCGACGACAGTTCGTAGGAGGACCCGTCGGGCAGCGCGGGGGAGGCGCCGAAGCCCGGCAGGTCGAGGGAGATGACCTCGTGGGACGCGGCGAGGATGTCGCACACCGGGCGCCAGGCCTGGAGATGGTGGCCTATGCCGTGCAGCAGGACGACGGGATCGCCCGCGCCCTTGCGCTCATAGGCGACCGTGAACGGCGGCCGGTCCGCGGGGGTGACACGGGCGAAGGAGACCGGGGTGGCCATCAGAACTCCTCGGGGGTGCGGTGGTGCGGTGGTGCCGGGTGTGGGCTGACACGATGCCAGTTGAGGCTACTGAGTGGTATGGGGCAGTCGGGACGAGTGCGGGAGGTACGGCACCGCGCGCACCCGCTCCGCCCCGCCGCACGGCCCCCGCGCATCCCCCCGGGCACCCCCCCGCGGCCCCCGCCGCGCGGATTCCGCTGGACAAGGCGGAGGCGGGCCGGTGGGATGGAGGGGTGCTGAGCGATTCCGTGACCGACCTCACCGATGTCTTCGAGGAGCACCGCCCCGTGCTGTTCGGGGTGGCCTACCGGATGCTCGGCCGGGTGGCCGACGCCGAGGACGTGGTGCAGGACGCCTGGCTGCGCTGGTCGGGGGCGGACCGCGCGGAGGTGCGCGAGCCGCGCGGCTACCTCGTACGGATCACCACCCGGCTGGCCATCGACCGGCTGCGCCAGGTCCAGTCGCGCCGCGAGTCCTATGTCGGCCCCTGGCTGCCGGAGCCGCTGGCGACCGACATCGGGGCCACCGCCCCGGACACCGCGGAGCGCGCGGTGTTCCAGGAATCCGTCACCCTCGCCGTGCTCGTCGTCCTGGAGTCGCTCTCGCCTCTGGAGCGCGCCGTGTTCGTGCTGCGCGAGGCCTTCGGCTATCCGTACGCGGAGATCGCCGCCGCCCTCGACCGCAGTGAGGCCGCGGTGCGCCAACTGGCGGGCCGCGCCCGGCGGCACGTCGAGGAGGGCCGCCCCCGCTTCGAGGTCGACCAGGAGCGGCAGCGCGAGCTGACCGAGCGGTTCCTGGCCGCGGCGGCCGGTGACGATCTGGCGGGGCTGCTGAGCCTCCTGGCGGCCGACGCGCGGCTGGTCGGGGACAGCGGAGGGAAGGCCAAGGCCCCGCGGCGGATCATCGAGTCCGCGGACAAGGTCGCCCGCTTCCTCGTCGGCGTCGCCCGGTCCGTGCCGCCCGGTATGGAGTTCACCGTCCTCGAACTCAACGGCCAGATCGCGCTGTTGGCGCGCCAGGACGGGGTGCCGGACACCGTCATCCAGTTCGGTGTCCGAGACGGCAGGATCCAGACGGTCTACGTCGTCCGCAACCCGGAGAAGCTGGTGTCGCTCGCGGCCAGCTGAGCGGCGGCCCGCAGGCCGGTCCGCGGGCCGGCCAGCACCGGCACCTCGAGGTCGAGGCGCTCGGCCGCCGGTGCCATGGAGGCCTGCGCCAGGACGATCACATCGGCGTCCCGGATCTCCCGTGCCGCGGCGGCGACCGCCGCCAGATAGCCGTCGCGGTCACCGGCCTCGAAGCGCTCCCAGGCGCCCGGCACCAGCACGGTGCGCACCGTGACCTCGCGGCCGGCCCGGTCGGCCTCCTGCACGAGCAGGTCCTCCGTGGGGACGCGGGTGCTCTCCACGGAGGCGAGTACGGCGATGCGCGGCCCGGTGGCGACGGCTGCCGCGGCCATCGGACGGTCCACCCGCAGGACGGGAAGGCCCAGCGCCGCACCGGCCGCCTCGGCGACCGAGCCGATCGTCGAGCAGGTGCACAGGACCGCCCGTGCCCCGTTGCGGGCCGCCTCGCCGAGCTCGGCGGCGAGGTCCTCCGCCACGCTCCCGGGCCCCTGCGCCCTTGCCCGGTCGAGGAGTTCGGGCCGTACGAGGTGATGCAGCGCCAGGCCGGGGGCCTCCTCGTCGCGCAGGGCGTCGAAGACCGGGACGTGCAGGGGAGAGGTGTGGAGGAGAGCGAGCATGCCGGTGACTGTAGCGAGCGGCACGGCGCCGGGCGTGGTCGGGACCGTGCCGTGCGGGCGATCGTTCCGATCCGCACGTCATGCCGGATTGGTCTTGACCAAGGGTGGGGGCGGCCATATCGTCGGGATACTGCAACAACCTTTCATAAAGAAGCGTTCATCATCGAGCGCGCACGGCGGGCCCGCCGAAGCAGCGTTTTGTGCGCGGGCCCGAGCCCCATGCGGGCGCAGTTCCGGTCACGGCCGATGCGGAGGACAGGGTGGGGACCACGCAGCTCGAAACGGTGCCGGAGCCGAAGTACTGGCACCTCAAGACCGTGCTCAGCGAGGCGCTGGACTCGGAGTTCGCGGTCGGCGAGATTCTGCCCAACGAGCGTGATCTGGCGGCCCGGTTCGGTGTCGCCAGGGCCACGCTGCGCCAGGCGCTCGAACAGCTGGAGCTGGAGGGCAGACTCCAGCGCCGCCGCGGTGTCGGCACCACGGTCGCACCGCCGCGGGTCGGCGTCGCCGTCGACCCCGTCCGCCACACCTGGCCCGGCGCCGCCGGTGACGACTGGCAGCCAGTCGACGCCGTCGAGAGCGACACGGTGCCCGCCGCGGTGGCCGGTTTGCTGGCGACGGCGCCCGGCGAGGCGGTGCACATCGTGCGCCGCAGCCGGGTCACGCAGGGCCGGCCCGTGGCCGCCGAGCTGCTGTACGTCCCGGCGGCCGCGGTCCCGGACTGCGCACCGGCGGCCTCGCTCGGCGACCCGGCCCGGGCCGGTGCGGTGCTGCACGCGCTGCAGGCGCTGGCCCTGGACGGCCAGGACCGTACCGTCGAACTCGGCTCGGCCCGTGCGGAGGACGCCAAGCAACTGGACCGGCTGCCCGGCGCGCCCGTACTGGTGGTCACCACCCGCTATGTCTCCGGGGGCCGTCCGGCTGCCGTGGCGGTGTCCACCTATCGGGCGGACACCTGCCGGCTGACCTTCGGCGAGAGCGAGTCGGTCGCCCTGCTCGCGGGCTGAGCCGCCGCGGTCGTGCTACGGGCTCCTGCCGGACGGCGTGCCGGCGGGGGCCCGTTCGCGCAGGACCGCGGGCCGGCGGCGGCTCCGTGGCCGGGGCCGGGCGGCGGCGCGCACCACCGCCGGGGCGGCGAGGGTCCGCCCCGGCCCCCGGTTCAGCGCCGGCCCAGCAGACCCGCGGTTCAGTGCCGACGCGCGCCGAGCCCGGCTCGGTGCCCGCCCGTCACCGCGTCGGGACTCGTGCGGCGGCCCGTGACCGTGCTCTCCACCGCGAAGAGCTCGCCCTCCACATGATCGAGCGCCAGCCGCAGCGCCCCGGTGGCGACCGCCGCCTCGCCCAGCTGCGACAGGGCGACCTGCGGCGGGCGCAGGCAGTAGCGCGCCAACTCCGCGCGCAGCGGCTCCAGTACGCCGTCCAGTCCGGCCGCCCAGCCGCCGATCACCACCAGCTCCGGGTCGAGTGCCAGCACCAGCGCCGCGACGTCGTGCACCAGCCGCCGGACGAAACGGCCGACCGCCTCCCGGGCCTGGGCGTCGCCCTCGCGCGCCGCCGCGAAGACCGCCGCGACCTGCGCCTCGTCCAGGGGGTGCAGCGGCTTGCCGGTCGTCGACAGCAGCTTCTCCGGTGCCGCCTCGCGGCCGAGCAGGTGCAGGGCGCCGATCTCCCCGGCGGCTCCGCCGAATCCGCGGTGCAGGCGCCCGCCGATCAGCGAGCCGGCTCCCGGGCTGAGCCCCGCCAGCACGAAAACGATGTCATCGGACGCGGTGGCGGCGCCCTGCCAGTGCTCGGCCACCGCGGCGGCGTTCGCGTCGTTCTCGACCAGCACCGGGCAGCGGAACGACCGCCGCAGCCGCTCGCCCAGGGGCAGCCCCGTCCAGCCCGGCAGCGCCGTGCTCAGCCGTACGGTGCCGTCCGCCTCCACGATGCCGGGGCCCGCCGCGCCGACGGCCCGCAGCGAACTGCGGGGCACGCCCGTACGGCGCAGCAGATCGGCCACGACGGTGCGGACCCGCTCCAGCCGTTCGTCGGCCGGCGCGGTCTCCGCCACGGGGCGTTGCGCGGAGTCCAGCACCCGGCCGCTCAGGTCGGACAGCAGGGTGGTGACGCGGTGCGGGCCGATCTCGATGCCCAGCAGATGGCCGGCCTCCGTACGGAACCGGAACCGGCGGGCCGGCCGCCCCTGACGGCGCGTCGCGCCCTCCTCGGCGGGCGCCTCGACCACCAGACCGGTGTCGATGAGGCCCTCGACCACGCCTTCGACCGTCGGCCGGGACAGGCCCGTCACCTGGACGAGGTGGGTGAGCGTGGGGGAGTCCGCGGCCCGCAGCGCATGCAGCACCACAGCGGAGTTGATCCGTCGCAGCAGGGAGGGATCCCCGCCGGTGAGCCGCCCCAACGTCCGTCTCCCTCGCGTTGCGTGTGTGGCGGATCGTAGCCGGTCGCGGGGTGGGCGGCGAGCCCGGCTGGGGGCGGCGGAGCGGGCGATCGGGCCCTCCGGGCAGGTGCCGGCGGGGGCGGCCCGGCGCCCTTGCCGCCGCGAGGGGCGACAGCGTCCCGGCGGTGCGGTCAGCGTTCCGGTGCGGCGCCCTCGTACGCCTCGTCCGCGACGGGCAGGACGAGCCGGGAGGGGTGCTGGAGCGAGATCTCGGCCGGCAGGAGCCGGGTGGCGGTCGCCGGCGGCTCGCCGGTGCCGGTGTTGCGGGCGAAGCGGGGATGGGCGCCGCCGCTGACCTGCAGACGGATCCGGTGTCCGGCGGGGAAGCGGTGGGCCGTGGAGCTCATGGCCACCGTGACCGCGGCCGGGGCGCTGCGGGCCGAGTCGGTGGCGTCGTCGGGGCGCAGCCGGCGCAGTCCGTCGCAGATGTTGGTCGAGCGGCCCCGTGGGTCGACGTCGCAGAGCCGGGCGAAGACATCGGCGTGGCCGGTGTCGGTGCGCACCCGCAGCTCCGCGCGCACCGGCCCGAGGACGTCGAGCGGCGCGTCGAGCGGCGTGGAGGTGAAGGTCAGGACGTCGTCCCTGGCCTCCAGCGCGGTGTTGTCCTGGGCGCCGGCCTTGCCGGAGAGCACGGGCCCGCCGACCGAGGGGGTCGGGTCGGCCGGGTCGTAGCGGAACGACCCCGGCGCCGAGGTGTGTTCGGGCGGCCGGGTGCGCAGGGTGCCGTCGCCGTCGAGGTGCCAGGGCCGGTCCGTCGTCGCCGGGGGCCAGTCGGGCAGGTCCTGCCATGCCTGCCGGCCGCCCACGTGGATCCGTGCCCGCGTGCCGCGCAGGCCGGACGGGTCGTCGCACAGGTGGGCCCGCAGCCAGGCGAGGCTTTCGGCGAAGACCTCGGGCCAGCCCCGCTGCAGTGCGGAGTGGTGCGTCCAGGGGCCGACGAGCAGGGCGGCGTCGCAGCCGGCCCGCCGCAGTCTGCCGTACTGCTGCAGGGTCTGGTCCAGGCCCACGTCGTGCCATCCGGTGATCAGGCTGGTCGGCACGGTCAGGCGGTCGGCCGCGACCCCCGCGTCCACGCCCTGCCAGTGCGCGTCCTGCCGGTCGGGGTGGGCCATCGCCTCGTCCAGGAACGGCACCCGGCCGCCGAGCCCGGGCACGTAGGCCTCGCCCAGGGGCAGCGTCCGCGCGATCTTCGGCAGGTGGCGCCGCAGCCGCAGCGACGCCCGCAGCAGGTGCCGTGTGCCGCGGTGCTGACTGGTCAGGCCCATGGTGCTGGTGAGGGTGTTCTCCAGGGCGAACGCGCCCGCGGAGTAGAAGTAGCCGTACAGGTCGTGCAGGCCGACGTGGACCACCATCGCGCGCAGCTCCGGCGGCGGCTCCAGGGCGAGTGCCCACTGGGCGTAGCCGAGGTAGCTGGCGCCGATCGTCCCCAACGCGCCGCGGAACCAGGGCTGTTCGCGCAGCCAGGCGACGGTGGCCAGGCCGTCGGCGGCCTCGTGCTGCCACAGGGCGAACTCGCCGCCGGAGCCCCCGGTGCCGCGGCAGCTCTGCAGGACGACGTGGAAACCCTGTTCGGCGAAGAGCACGCCGTACATCGGCGCCCAGGGGAAGCCGCGGCCGTACGGCGAGCGGATCAGGAGGGTGGGGAAGTCGCCGTCGGCCAGGGGGAAGTAGTGGTCGCTCAGCAGGGGGCTGCCGTCGGCGGCGGGCACCACGAGACCGGGCTCGTGGGCGACGTCGTGGAGCGCGGGCGGCAGGCCCCGCATGGTGCGCCGCAGGGCGCGGGTGAGCAGGGGCGGCTTCTTGGCGGACGAGTGGTGCGTCGCCGTCGTCATGGTGCCTCGATTCCCGGAGCGGTCTCTCTCCGCAGCAATTTCAGTACGTTGTACGAGAATAGCGTGTGGTGGGATGGCCCCAGGACTGAGGAGAGGTTGCCGTGGCCCGTACTGGAGGCTCATCCGGCCGTCGCACCGGGGTGGATCCCGAGCTGCTCTGGTCGCGGGCCGAACGCCCGCGGCGGGGCAGGCCGCCGGCGCACGACCGCGCCGCGATCACCGCCGAGGCCGTCGCCCTGGCCGACGCCGAAGGGCTGGCCGCCGTCACCATGCGCGCCGTCGCGGGCCGGATCGGCGCGGGGACGATGTCCCTCTACAGCTACGTCCCCAACAAGGAGACGCTGCTGGAGCTCATGATCGACCACGTGAGCGGCGACCACCGGCTGCCGTCCGAACCCTCCGGCGACTGGCGCGCCGACCTCCGGCAGCTCGCCCACGAGCAGCGCGCGCTCATGCACCGCCACCCCTGGCTGCCCGGCGCGCTGCCCGCCCAGCGGACGATCGGCCCGAACACCCTCGCCGTCTGGGAGTACACCCTCGCCGTACTCGCCCCCGCCGGCCTGGACGCGCGGGCGCGGCTGGAGACCTTCAGCCTGCTCACCGGTTTCGTCTCCAGCCACGTCCTGTACGAACTCGCCCAGGAGCGGGCGATCGGGGCCGAGGACCGCACCGCCGGCGACCTCCTCGACGCACAGGCCCGCTACCTCCGGTCCGTTGCCGCCGAGGGCGGCCTGCCCCACCTCGCGCAGGCCCTGGAGGCGACGGGCAACGACCCGGCCCCGCAGGCCGTCTTCGACCGCCTGCTCGACCGCATGATCAACGGGCTGACGGCGGCGACATGACGGGTACCGGCGACCCGTGCGCCGCGGCCGGGCCGCGGTCCGCACGGTGAGACAGGGCCAATTGTCAGACCCGGGCGGTTTACTGACGGCATGACCATCGACGTGTATCTGGGCACCATCGACCGGCTGCGGCTCCGGGAGTTCCCCGCCGTTCCGGGCCGGTCCGCCATGGTCGAGAGCGGGCCGGGGTTCCACATAGCCGGCCTGCGGGTCAGTCAGGAGTTCTGGGACGCGGACCCCGCCGAGGTGACCGAGGCCGCGGAGGATTTCGAGGCCGAACTGACCGCTCTGGCAGCGGCCCTGTCCTTACGGTGGGGCGAGCCCCGCACGATCGAACTCGCCGGCCATCTGGAACGGACGGCGAGGGGCCTGCCCGTCCGCCCGCCGCTGGACACGCTGTGCGGATACGTCCCGCGGATGCACGGCTGGCGGGTGCAGGGCCGGTGGATCGGGGTGGGCGTGGGACAGGGCGGCCCCGAGCTGCCCTTCCAACTCCTGGCGGCGGTGGGCGAAGCGAGGTGAGGCGGGCGCGGGGTCAGGGGGGGAAGACGGGCGCCAGCGCGGCGGTGACGAGCCGGTGCGGGGCGCCGGAGCCGTCGGCGGGGACGGTCCACAGGTCCGCGCCGAAGTCGCCCGGCAGGGCGTAGACCAGGGTGTGGTCGTCGCGCCAGACGGCCTGGTCGTCGATGGTGCGGTGCTCGCCCGTCGGGGACTCGTGCAGGGTGCGCAGATCGAGGACGTACAGCCGCCAGGGCGCGTCCGGGTCGGCGCCCTCGACGCGCTTCTTGTACGCGAGGCGGGTGCCGTCGGGGGAGAGCGAGGGGCATTCGACGTTGGGGTGCAGCGCCGTGAGGGTGCGGGTGGCGCGGTCGCCGCGGACGAGATAGGTCTTCCCGCCCGTGGCGGCGGTGGCGTAGAAGCGGGTGTCGTCGGCGAAGGTGACGCCCCAGACGTTGATGTCGGCCGCGTGCACCCGGTGCCCGTCGACGGTCAGTGCGTAGGTCTCCAGGTTGGCGTCCAGCCGCCGTCCGTCGGTGCCGACGACGGAGGTGCGAGTGGAGAAGGCGGTCCCCGCGTAGGAGTCACCGCTGACGAAGACGGTCCAGGCGACGGTACGGCCGCTGGGGGAGACCCGGGCGCGGGTGGGCGTGCCGGCCAGGTCGTAGTGGCGCAGCGGGCGCAGCCGGCGGTCGAGGACCACCGCCCGGTAGGTGTCGCGGAGCGTGCCGTGGACGGCCTGGAGGCAGATGCCGGTGCCGGCGGCGGCGTGGAAGCGCAGGCAGCGGACGCCGGAGGCGGTGCGCGGGCCGTCGGGACGGTCCGCGGGGACGGCGGTGATCTCGTCGCGGTGCGGGCCCCAGGCCATGGTGCGGAAGAGGCTGCGGTGCGGATCGTCCAGGCGCACGGCTCCGGAGGCGACCGAGGGGCCGCCCGCCCGGGTGTGCTCCTTGCGCGCGGCGCGCCCCGCGGCGTGCAGGGTCGCCCCGACGGCGACCCCGCCGAGCACGAGCACGGCGACGAGCAGGAGGAAAAGGCGTGCGCTGCGGCTCAAGGGGGTGTGGTTCACGCGGGCTCCGAGGGGGAGTTCGGGGTCTGCGCCGGGACGGCGCGGCGCAGCAGGAAGGCGCTGACGGCCGCGGCGAGCGCCAGGCCGAGGGCCGCGGTCAGCACGGCGGTGCCCGCGCCCCAGGCGGTCCAGGCGGCGCCGAAGGCGAGCGAGCAGACGAAGCGGGCGGCGGTCTGGCCGGTCTGCACCACGGCCAGCCCGCTGCCGCGGGCGTCCTCGGGCACCGCATCGGCGGTCGCCGCCGCCAGCACCCCGTCGGTCGCCGCGTAGAACGCACCGTGCAGCACCAGCACGGCACCGGCCAGGGCCGCCCCGCCGGCCGGCGGGACCAGCAGCAGCCCGTAGGCGCACAGCAGCGCCAGATGCCCGGCGAGGAACAGCCGCCGGCGGCCGATCCGGTCGGCGACGGCCCCCAACGGCACCGCCAGCAGCAGGAACGCCGCGGCCGTGCCCAGGGGAAGCAGCGGGAACCACCCCGTCGGCAGATCCAGGCCCCGTTGCAGGGTCAGATAGAGGAACGAGTCGCTAAGGGTCGTCAGCCCCAGCAGCACCGCGCACGCGGTGAGCCGGCGCACCTCCGGCCGTTTCAGCAGGGCGCGCACCGGCGTCCGGGGGACGTCCGGAGCCTGTTCGGCGGCGGCCTGCGAGGTGGCGGCCCCCCTGCGCGGCACGAACAGCAGCAGGACGACCACACCCAGGACGGCCACACAGAAGCTGACCGTGAAGACCGCGTCATAGCCTTCCGCCGCCGCCCGCAGCAACACGAACGCCACCAGCGGACCGCACAGCGCGCCCGCCGTGTCCATGGCCCGGTGCACCCCGAACGCCCGCCCGCGGACGGCCGGTTCGGCGGCCAGGGAGATCATCGCGTCGCGCGGCGCCGTCCGCAGTCCCTTGCCGGTGCGGTCCACCGCCAGCACCGCCCCGATCAGCGGCAGCGAGTGCACCAGCAGCAACAGCGGCTTGCAGAGCGCGGAGAGTCCGTACCCCACCGCCGCCACCGCCTTGTGACCGGTGCCGCCGCCGCGGTCCGACAGTCGGCCGCCCACCAGCCGGACCAGCGCGCCGACCCCGTTGTAGACCCCGTCGAGCACCCCGAAACCCAGCGGGGACAGGCCGAGTTCGGCGACGAGGTACAACGGCAGCACGGCGGTGACCATCTCCGAGGAGATGTCCGTGATCAGGCTGACGGTGCCCAGCACCAGCACCGTCGAGGGGAGAGCGGAGGCGGCGCGCCGGCCCGGACGGTGGTCCGTTCCGGCGCGCCGTTCACCCGTCGGGGCAGCGGCCGAGGGGCCGGAGCGGTCCGCGAGGTACACGTCAGCCGGCCCAGATGCCGCTGATGTCCTTGGCGTCGGCGGCATGTCCCGCGTGCGAGGTGCCGTACATGTCCTCCAGGGTGCGCAGGACGTCGTAGTGGTTGTAGGTGGTGGCGGAGGTGGTGCCGGCCTTGACCGGCTGGCCGTACAGCACGGTCGGGATGCGGTTGCCGCTCAGCCGGTTGTCCTCGTCGAAGGTGACCAGCAGCAGGCTGTTGTGGGTCCCGGCCCAGTCGGCATAGCTCTTGAGGTGGTCCTTCAGCCAGGTGTCACCCGTGGACACCGAGCAGTCGTGCATGTCGCTGCACAGGTTCGGCACGACGAAGGACACGGTCGGCAGCTTCGAGAAGTCGGTGGGAAACGCGTCGAAGGTGTGCGCCGAGCCGGTGGAGACATTGCCGAAGCCGAACCACGGGTTGTGTTTCTGCGCGTACTTGCCGCTCTTGCAGGTGGTGGAGCCCTCGGACGGCAGCGACTCGTTGTAGCTCGCCCAGGACTTGCCGGCCGCCGTCACCTCGGAGGCGAGGTTGGGGGCGTCGCTGAACCCCGGGTCGACGCAGCTGTCGTCGGTGACGCCCTGGGTGTCGCCGGAGAAGAGGGCGTAGTAGTTGGGCTGGCTGGGGTGGGTCTCGGCGTAGGACGCGGTCAGGCCGGCGCCGCCGGAGGCCAGGGAGTTGAGGTACGGGGCGCTGGAGCTGCCCATCACCTGGCCGTAGGCGTGGTTCTCGAAGACCACCACGACGACATGGTCGGGGGTGGGCACGGCGGCCGCGGCCGGCTCGGCGCCGAAGCCGTTGCCCGCCCAGACGCCGAGTCCGGTGGTGGCGAGGGCGAACGCCCCGGCGAGCGCGGTGACTCTGCGGCGGCGGGAGCGGCGGGTGCGGTGGGAGGAGGGGGACGCTGCGGGGGAGGGGGACGCGGAGAGGGCAGGCACAGGAGTCTCCGTAAGGGAGTGGGGGCTGCGCGGGCGGCGTCAGAGTAGAGCCGTCGGGTAGGCATGTACATGCCTTCAAGATGGCCGACGGCCGAACGGTGGACGACCTTAAGCGCCGTCGTCCTCCGCGAACGCCGCGGCGCGCAGCCGCCCGTACTCCTGAGCCAGGGTCGTCGGCGTCCAATGGGCGTTGAGTCCGCTGGGGTTGGGCAGCGCCCAGATGCGGGTGCCGCCCAGGGTGCGCTCCTGCGGGCCGATCGCGGCGCGCTTGTCGTCGAAGGCGACGCGATAGGCGGTGACCCCGGCGACGGCCAGCCAGCGCGGCCGCAGCCGGGCCACCTTCTCGGCCAGCAGCCGGCCGCCCTCGCGGTACTCCTGCGCGGTCAGCTCGTCGGCCCTGGCGGTCGCCCGGGCCACGACGTTGGTGATGCCCAGGCCGTGGGCGAGCAGTTCCTCCTGCTCGGCGGGCCGCAGGAGGCGCGGGGTGAATCCGGCGGCGTACAGGGCCGGCCAGAAGCGGTTGCCGGGACGGGCGAAGTGGTGGCCGGTGGCCGCCGTCATCAGCCCGGGATTGATGCCGCAGAAGAGCACGCGAAGGCCGCTCGCGGCCACGTCCGGGACGAGGCGGTCGCGAGCGGCTTCCAGCTCTTCGGGGGTGAAGCGCACGGGCCCTGGGGTCAGAGGATCGAGCCGGGGGTGTACGCCGCGGCCTGCGGGTGCTGCTCGGCGATCTCCTCGATCCGGGCGACGACGGACGCCACCTGGTCGGCCGCCGCACCGGTGAAGGAGAGCTTGTCCGCCATCAGGGCGTCCAACTGCGCCTTGTCCAGCGGGATCCGCGCATCCGCGGCCAGCTTGTCCAGCAGCTCGTTGCGCTCCGCGCCCTGCTCGCGCATGGCCAGCGCCGAGGCGACCGCGTTCTCCTTGATCGCCTCGTGCGCCTCCTCGCGGCCCACTCCGGCGCGCACCGCGCCCATCAGCACCTTGGTGGTGGCGAGGAAGGGCAGGTAGCGGTCCAGCTCGCGGGCGATGACGGCGGGGAAGGCACCGAACTCGTCGAGCACGGTCAAGAACGTCTCCAGCAGCCCGTCCAGCGCGAAGAACGCGTCCGGCAGTGCGACCCGGCGCACCACCGAGCAGGACACGTCGCCCTCGTTCCACTGGTCGCCGGAGAGCTCACCGGCCATCGAGGCGTAGCCGCGCAGGATCACCATCAGGCCGTTGACGCGCTCGCAGGAGCGGGTGTTCATCTTGTGCGGCATCGCCGAGGAGCCGACCTGGCCGGGCTTGAAGCCCTCGGTGACCAGCTCGTGCCCGGCCATCAGCCGGATGGTCTTGGCCAGCGAGGACGGGGCGGCGGCCAGCTGCACCAGCGAGGTCACCACGTCGTAGTCGAGCGAGCGCGGGTAGACCTGGCCGACGGAGGTGAAGGCCCGGCCGAAGCCGAGGTGCCCGGCGATCCGCTGCTCCAGCTCGGCGAGCTTGGCGGCGTCCCCGCCGAGCAGGTCGAGCATGTCCTGAGCGGTGCCGACCGGGCCCTTGATGCCGCGCAGCGGGTAGCGGGAGAGCAGTTCCTCCAGCCGGCCGTACGCCACCAGCAGCTCGTCGGCCGCGGTCGCGAAGCGCTTGCCCAGCGTGGTGGTCTGCGCGGCGACGTTGTGCGAGCGGCCCGCCAGCACCAGCTCGGCGTGCTGGCCGGCCAGCGAGCCCAGGCGCGCCAGCACGGCGACCGTACGGTCCCGCATCAATTCCAGGGACAGCCGCACCTGGAGCTGCTCGACGTTCTCCGTCAGGTCGCGGGAGGTCATGCCCTTGTGGACCTGCTCATGGCCGGCGAGGGCGTTGAACTCCTCGATGCGGGCCTTGACGTCGTGCCGGGTGACCTTCTCGCGCTCGGCGATGGAGGCCAGGTCGACGGTCTCCAGGACCCGCTCGTAGTCGGCGAGCGCCTGCTCGGGGACCTCCACCCCCAGGTCCTGCTGCGCGCGCAGCACGGCGAGCCACAGCTTCCGCTCCAGCTTGACCTTGTACTCGGGGGACCACAGCACGGCCAGCTCCGCGGAGGCGTAGCGGCCGGCCAGGACATTGGGGATGCGAGGCTTCGCAGACACAGCAGTCACGTGGTCAGAGTCTACTGGCGGTCTAGCTCGGCCGAGCAGTCGGGGTTCTGACCAGCGAAAATGGTGGTCAGAGCCCTTTCGCCGCATGGGGAGGGGCTCAGGGCGGGCGCGCCCTCCCTCTGCGAGTGTTCGCGCAGGTCACAGCGTTGCCCTGGCTCTCCCGGCGCGATAACTTGCCCAGCAGCCGGGAGTCCTTCTGGCGAGCGAAACCACCGGTCAGAAGGCTTTCGCCTGTCGGAGGTGCCTTCGCTGGACCCGGTTCCGTCCGGGTGGGAACCGGCCCAGCCACCGACCCCGACCCGGCCGTGGCCCAGCCACCGGCCCCGACCCGGCCGCGGCCAGGGCGCCGGACCTGATCGGCCGCAACTTCACCACCCGGCGGCCGGACAGGAAGTGCGTCGGCGACCTCGCCTACCCGCCCATCGAGAGCGGGAAGTTCTGCTGTGTGGCGCCCGTCCCCCTGCTGAAGGACGGGCACCTCAACTGTCTGGGCCGCCACCACTTCGGTTCTGCCACGGACTCCAGGGGCGCGAGCCAGGTCATCCACGCAGGAACGCTGCCGAGGCCGCCACGAACCAGTCGGCGTCGTCGAACCACGGATAGTGCCCCGCGCCCGGTTGCACCACGAGCGTGACGTCAGGGAACACCTCCGCGAACTTGACCGTGGACACCGGCGGGCTGTTCAGGTCGAACTCCCCGGTGAGCAGCAGAACGGGGGCCTCGCGGGCGGCGAGGGCCGCACGAGTGCTCTCCGGCTCGAAGGCGCCCTCCGCCGCGAAGCGAGCGACAGCTTCCTGATTGCTCGGCTGGCTGGCTGTGTGGTGCTGCTGTGCCGTGGCGTCCCACCGGCCCCAGAAGAAGGGGGCGACGGCTTCCCAGTCGCTGCCCGTGCCCTCGGTGATCGCCTGTAGGGCGGCGAATGCTTCCGGGAACCACGGCTCGTCCTTCCGCAGCTGTGCCAGCTCGCGCCGCGTCTCTCCCGTGATCGCCATACCGACGGCGCGGGTGCTGGGGCCGATCAGGGCGAGCTTGCCGACCCTGTCCGGGTACCGGGCCGTGTACTGCGTCGCGATGTTCGTGCCGGCGGAATGGCCGAGCAGGTCCATCCGGGGAAGGCCGAGGTGCTCGCGCAGTGCCTCGACGTCGTCGACCAGGCGGTCGCAGCGGTAGGAGGAAGTGTCATCGGGAATCGCGGAGCGGCCGGTGCCGCGGAGGTCCAGGACGATCAGCCGGCGGTACGCGGACAGGCCGCCGAGGTCGCCGAGGTACGCGGAATCCGTAGGACCTCCCGGGATGCAGACGAGCGGATCGCCGTCCCCGATCACGCGGTAAGCGAGCTGGGTTCCGTCGGGCGCGGAGAAGGTGGGCATGCCGCGGATCCTGCCAGTTATAACCCGGTTGTACAACCAGGTTATGGGACGGGTCTCGTGGTGTATAACCGGGTTGTGGCACGCGAAGAGAGCACGCACCGGACCCCCGAGACGCTGACCGAGCAACAGGCCGAGCGGATGCTCGCCGGCATGAACGAGGTCATTCGTGCGGGCGAGGAGATGCGAAAGCTGCGGGCCGAAATGATCAAGGTTTTCGCGGGCTTCGGCTGGACACAGGAACGCATCGCGCGACTCACCGACATGAGCCAGCCCGCCGTGTCCAAACAGATGGCGAAGCGCAATTCCGACGATCCGCAGCCTCCGATGCGGCTCTCCCTCGACCAGTACGACGCTCCCTGGCTCGAAGGGCGACTGTGGGGCCTCGCTGAGGAAATCTCCGAAACCGTCCACGAAACCGCCTGCTGCACCCGCTACGTCAACGCACTTGTCCGGGGGAGAAAGCGCTTCACGCCCCAGAACATCGACGAGCTGCGGCGTCTCGTCGAAGAGGACCTGAGGCTCCACCGGGCGGAGCTGCCCGGCAGTTACCGGGCCGCGTACGATCAGATCAGCCGCGGCCTCGACATTCCCTCGAAAGTCACCGCCACCGCATCAGCATCTGTACGCCGCTCCATCGCTCACCGGATCCAGCGCGATCTACTCCAGGGCGACGCGTAGGCAGCGTCAGCCGACCGCCACGGCCCGGCCCTGGAAATGCTCGCCGGGCCACTGCCGGGCATGTACGACCCGAGCGGACCCGGGTGGCAACCGTTCGGCTTCTTCCGGGCCGATCAGCCTGACGAACTGGCCGCGTACGGCATGCACAGCAGACCGAGGGGGACTCATGAGTGATTCCGGGAGAGCCGGTTCGGAGACCGGGTGCGGTGACCGCGCGGGCGAGGAGTCGGGAGGGACGCCCTTCCCGGCGAACGTGAGCGGTGCGCCTGACGCAAGGACCGGGCCGAGGCGCATGCTGTCGTGCCTGGGCGGTGTGGTCGTCGTCCTTGCGGTGCTGGCCGGAGGGCTCGGCTGGCTGTTCAAGGACGAATTGTTCCACCCGTTCGGCGACGTCCGGGCATGCGAGGGAAGCGACGTGCGGTTGCCGGAGGTGATTCGCGCCGGGGGAGCGTCGATGCCCGCCGGTGCCTCCGACATCCACTACTTCACCCGGAACGGCAGCGCCGAGGTCACCTTCGTGAGCAACCAGATACCGGACTACCTTCACCGCGCGGGCGTCCTCCCGGAGGGCGAGGCCCTCTTCGACGAGAAGCACGGCACCAAAGGGGTTGCCGACGATGAGATCGATCTTCCGGTCAATTTGTGCGGCTCTTCCCTGCGGGGGCCCGTCTGGATCTACCAATCCACCAGCGCCACCGGGGCCGGCATCAGCGTCACGGTCGAGCGCTCTCCCACGGTCAACGACTCCTTCCGAGTCCCTGCCCGCGCCGTGGTCACCTACAGCCTCCCCTGATCCGTGTCCTTGCAACTCTCCTCGACCTTCAGCACGTTGAAGACCACCGGGAACTCGGTGATCCGCTGGTTAGGGCGCGGCTGGGAGTTGCAGATCTTCCACGCAGCCGGGTCGTCCACCGGACGGCCCTGTCCGCTCGCGTCCTTGAATGTCATGTCGAGCTCGGAGCTCATCTGCTCGTACGCGCGCCCGGCGTTGCCGCCGATGACATCGGGCATGGTGAGGGCGACCGGAGCGGGGTCCGCCGAAGGACGTGTCCCGGCGGACCCCGAGGCCGTCGGAGTGGTCCCCGAGACATCCGGCACGGACGACGCGCCGCAGGCGGTGACGGAGGCCAGGAGCGCGGCGGCGAAGGCGGGTCTCAGAAGCTTGGTGACGGTCATGTTCCCCCCGAGCGTGATGGCAGTTCGCAGCAGTATTCACAGTGCGACACCAGAAAGCACCGCTTTCCGGACCGACTCCAAGTCGGTGGCCATGCCCGGTCACCGCTCGGAACGGGTGGTCGCGGCGGGCTGTACCTGAACGCGGTGCCTTGGTGGACCTGGCGAGGGTTCCGCCACCGACCGCGAGCTCGTCCCACGGGCGGAGGGATGTCAGTGGTGGCGGGCAGACTGTGGTGCATGACGTCGGTGACCGCACATGATTACGCCTGGATACGTTCCTCCCCGGTGTTCCGCCACGCGATGGAGAGCGGATACGGCCTCACCCTGGTACGGGGCGTCGTCCCCGGTGACGTACTGCGTGCGATGGGGGCCGAGCCGCAGGGCACTTGTACGGGAGTGGACGCGCTGATCGAGCAGCATGTGGACCAGCGTGGTGCGACGGACTACCGGGACGACTCCTTCATCGCGGGCGCGTTCACGGTGCCGGGCACGGACGGCGACTGGACGCTCGTCCTGCAGTTCGACGGCGGTGTGGGGATGCAGTCGCGCTTCCTGGAGGTCCTGTCGGCGGGCGGGCGGGCCGTGACGCATTCCACCAACGGGGGCGCACCCATCGACCTGTTCCACTGGTACGAGGCCGGTGAGCTCCGGACCACCTTCGAAGGGCCCACCGCCAGGTATGGCAGCACCCCCGACGCACTGGTCCCCATGATGCGTGAGGTCGGTTTCGACCTGACCGAGGACGAGGACGGCACCGGCGCGGGCAGCGACACCAAGGCCGCGGTCCTCGCCCTGACCGAGCGGCTGACCGGCGTACGACTCACGGAGGAGCTCCTCAAGGGCGCGGAGTACCACCTGGGGCACACACCGGAGGAGCCCGCCGAGGAGTGGACCAGGGTCGTCATCGACCTCACCGACGCGCACGGGGAACGGTTCTACAAGGAAGTCACCCGCGAGGAGGTCGAGGCCGCTTCGGCACGCGCCCGGGAGGAGGCCGAGGCGCCGATCGTCGTCCCCGGGCCCTCGCCCGCTCCCTGAGTGTCACGCTCGCCAGGTGCCTGCCCACGGGAGTGCCGGGCCCCGGCTCATGTCAGTGCCGACTTCAACGCCGAGACGACGTCTCCTGAACTGGTGGCAGGGATCTTCCAGCGGAAGGTGTCACCGTGGCCGTCGACATAGACCAGGGTGCCGCCCTTCTCGGATTTGGTGATGTCGAAGGCGATGGTGTTTCTGCGGAAGGTGTGGGGCTGGACGGTGGGTCCGCCGTCATGGAAGCCGACGGGAGCGATCCTTGCCGCACCCTTGCTGTTCCCCGCCTCGACGGTGTGCCCGTTGGACGCCTTCCAGCGGAAGCCTCCTTTGCCGGTAGTTGCCGTCACGGGGGTATCAGTCCGGTTCTCGGCGCTGAAGGCGACGACGGCGTAGAGCTCGTGCTCCGGGGCGCCGGTGCCGGCCTTGTGGACATAGACCACGGTGCCGGGAGTGATCCGCATGGCCCCTCGCCCGCCGACGCCGACGGTCTCGGCGCTCTGTCTCAACCTGAGCGCCGTGCGCGGAGTCGGCTCGCTCTTACCTTGGTCATCGCCATCGGTACAGGCAGTGAGAAGACCGAGGCAGCAGACGGTTATGAGTGCGGTTGCGGTGGCGGTGTGGCGCACGATTCCTCCGAGCAGCGGCAGGTGGAGCGGCCAAGTGTCCTTCCACGCCAGTATCTCAGCGCCCACCTGCCGCTCCACCGGCCAAAGTTGAGTACGGATGCTCATGCGCATCACCTCCAGCCGCGGCACCCTGCCCCCATGGCCGACCCTCTTTCAGCCCCCCGACGCCGGCGCCCCTGGTCGCACCGAACACGCCTGGGCGCGGATCTCGCCCTGGCGATCCCGCTGTTCCTGTTGGAGACCGCGTGGCTCGTGCTGGACTGGATATACGGCTTCGGTCTGGAGGTGTGGGCAGCGCAAGGCGACCGAGCACGGATCGACGCGGCCGGTCTCGCGCACCTCGGGCGGGTGCAGGTGCTGCTGATCGCCGTACTCATCCTGGCGGTCCTCGCGGCAACCTTCCGTGCCCGCTGGACGGTGATCGCACATCTGCTGGTGGCCCTCCTGGCAGGCGGAGTGCTGGTGGCCGCGCAGCAGGAGTGGGACAAGAGTCACTCCCCACCCCCTGGTTGCGTCCGCTACAGCGCGAACTGTTGACGCAGCCGGGCGCGGATCGTGCTGTGCGTCGCGCCAGGGCCCTTGGCGCACGATCAGCCCGGTGTGAATGAGCCGTTGAGGGCCTCGGCGGTCGCGTAACAGGTCGTGGACCTGTCGGTGAGGAGCGGGAGATCAGCCCTCGTACGGCAGCAGCTCCGGACGCTTCGCGGGGCGGCCGTCCCCCGAGGAACGGCCGCTCAGCCGCCGGCCTATCCACGGCCCCAGATGCTCGCGCGCGAAGCGCAGATCCGCGCCGCGCCGGGCACCCCAGCCCGGCGGCGGGGCGGCCGGCAGCGGTGCGTCCCAGTCCGCCGCGGCGGGCAGCCCGAGCGCCTGCCCCACGGCCTCCGCCACCCGGCGGTGCCCCTCGGCGTTCAGATGCAGCCGGTCGTCGGCCCACATGCGCGGGTCGGACAGCGCCCGCGACGCGTACAGGTCCACGACCACCGCGCCGTGCCGCGCGGCCACCTCGTCGATCCAGGCGAAGAGCCGCTCCATCCGCGGCCGGAAGCGCTCCAGCACCGGACCCTGCCGGCCCGGACTGCGCATCAGCACCAGCTGTCCGCCGCCGCGCGCCAGCAGCGCCGCCGCCTCCTCGAACCGTGCGCACACCCGGTCCACGTCGCAGCGCGGCCGCAGGACGTCGTTGAGCCCGCCGACCAGCGTCACCAGATCGGCGCCCATCGAGGCCGCCGGCCCGCACTGCTCGTCGGCGATCTGCCCGATGAGCTTGCCGCGCACCGCGAGGTTGGCGTACCGGAACCCGGGCGCGGCGGCCGCCAGGCGGGCGGCGAGCAGATCGGCCCAGCCGCGGTACGAGCCGTCCGGGAGGCCGTCCGACATGCCCTCGGTGAAGCTGTCGCCGACCGCGACGAAACTGGTGTAGTGAGCATTCATTCCCATGGCGCGGTGATCCTACCGCCCGCCATACCGCGTGGTATGGCCCGGTCCCCGCCGGTGCGCCCGGCGCCCGCGGTGTACGGTCTGATCTCGTCGAGAGGGCGAGGAAAGGCACAGGTGGCAGCGCGATGACTCCTCGCCGGGGCACCGGCCCCGACGCGCCGACCTTCACCGAACGGGCCCGCCGCCAGCAGCTCATCGACGCCACCATCGACCTGATCTCCACCCGCGGCCACCCCGCCACCTCGCTGTCGGCGATCGCCGAGCGCGCCGGGGTGTCCAAGGCCGCGGTGCTCTACCACTTCTCCTCCAAGGACAACCTGACCCGGGCGGCCCTGGAACAGGTGATGGAGCAGTTCCGCGGGTACGTCGACGAGCGCCTGGCGCGGGCGGACGGCCCGCGGGCGGCGATCGTCGCCTATGTGCGGGCGATGGTCGGCTATCAGCAGGCCCACCGCCGCCAGGTGCGCGTCATCACCGAGATGCTCCTCGACGACGCCGGGGGCACCCGCCTCAAGACGCCCGGCTCGCACGACACCCACGGCCGCTGGCAGCACCTCGCCGAACTGCTGACAGCAGGTCAGAAGGCAGGAGTGCTCCGGGAGTTCGACGTCCAGACCGTCGCCCTGGCCATCGGTGGGGCGATCGACGGGGTGATCGCGCACTGGCTGGCCCACCCGGAACTCGACCTGGACGCCGCGGCCGGCGAGCTCGAGGAGTTCACCCTCAACGCGATCGGGCGCCGGGCCTGACCCGGGCGAAACCGGGTGCCCGCTCGGGGCGGATCCCGTACCCGCCCAGATAGCCGGCCACCGTCCGCAGCGGCGGCACCCGCCGCAGCAGCCGCATCGGCACCGGCAGCCGGCCGGCGTCGAGGGTGCCGGCCAGCGCGGACCGGATCATCGTGTGCTCGGCCCGCTGGGCCTGCTGGAGCACGGCCATCGGCAGCTGCCGCCGCCGCTGCACCCGCGCCAGATCGGCCACGCCGACCGTGCCGCGGCGCAGCGGTGCCGCCAGGATCCGGGCCGCGGCGACCGCGTCCTGCAGTGCCAGGCCGACGCCCACCCCGCCGACCGGCGACATGGTGTGCGCCGCGTCCCCGAGGCACAGCAGCCCCTCCCGGTACCAGCGCCGCAGCCGCCCGAAGGTCACCTCCAGCAGCTTGACGTCGTCCCAGGAGCCGATGCGGCCGGTCACCTCGTCGTCCCAGTCGAACAGCGCGCCCAGCCGGTCGCGCAGCCACTGGACGTCCCGGGCGCGCAGCTCCGCGTCCCGGCCCTTCCCGATCAGGTAGGAGGTCTGGAAGTACGTGCCGCGGTCCATGGTGACCGCGGCCTGGCCGCCGCCGAAGCGCGCGAAGACCCGCCCCCTCTTGAGGTCGTCGGACGGGGCGAGCAGTTGAGGGCTCGGCGGAGCCTCCACCCGCACCTGCCAGACGTCCATCGGCACCTCGAACAGCCGCTGCCGGAGCCCGGCCGCCTGCCGCACCCGCGAGTGCCGGCCGTCGCAGGCGACCGTCAGATCCGCGGTCAGCTCGCCGGGGGCGCCGTGCTCGTCGCGGTACCGCACCCCCGTGACGCGGCCGCCCGCGGTCAGCAGCCCCGTCGCCTCGGTGCGCATCCGCAGCGTGAAGCCCGGCTCCTCGGCGGCCGCCCGCGCGAGCAGGTCGAGGAAGTCCCACTGCGGGACCATCGCGAAGTACTTGTGCCGGCCGGGGATGCGCCGCATATCGCTCATCACCACCTCGGTGGCGCCGATGTGCGCCCGCATCTCCTCCAGCTTGGCGAACGGCAGCCGCGCGAACTCCTCGCCGAGGCCGAGCTCGTCCAGCAGGCGCAGGGTCGACGGATGAACGGTGTCACCGCGGAAGTCCCGCAGGAAGTCGCGGTGCTTCTCCAGGACGGTCACCTCGATGCCGGCCCGGGCCAGCAGCAGCCCGAGCATCATTCCCGCCGGTCCGCCGCCCACTATGCAGCACGTTGTACGGTCCACGCCCCTGCCCCCTCGTCGCGTACCCATGCGATGGCGACCGGCCGGCACGCACCCGCGTCTGACCGATCGGTCAACAATCTAACCGATCGGTCAGAGGTCGGGATTCCCGCCCCCGCGTCAGGCCGCGGGCCGCTGCAGCACCACCTCGCGGAGGACGTCCTCCATCGTCACCAGCCCGGCCAGCCGCCCGTCGTCACCGATCACCGCGGCCAGGTGCGTACGGGATCCGCGCATCGCGGTCAGCACGTCGTCCAGCGGCGTCGAGGCCTTGACCCGGGCGATCGGGCGCAGCGCGGACACCGGGAAGGGCTCGGTGCGGGGGGCGGCGTCCAGCGCGTCCTTGACGTGCAGATAGCCGAGGATGCGGCGGGTGTCGTCGACGACGGGGAAGCGGGAGAAGCCGGACTCGGCGGCCAGCTGCTCCAGCTCCTCGGGGGTGGCCCCCATTCGCGCGGAGACGACCTTCTCCACCGGCAGCACCACGTCCCGCACCGGGCGGCGGCCCAGTTCCAGGGCGTCCCGCAGCCGCTCCTGCGCCCGTTCGTCGAGCAGCCCGGCCGCCCGCGAATCCTCGACCATCTTCGCCAGCTGGGCGTCCGAGAACGTCGCGGCGACCTCGTCGCGGGTCTCCACCCGCAGCAGCTTGAGCAGTGCGTTGGCGAGCGCGTTGATCGCGAAGATCACCGGGCGCAGCGCCCGGGTCAGCGCGACCAGCGGCGGCCCGAGCATCAGGGCGCTGCGGACCGGCTCGGCCAGTGCGACGTTCTTCGGCACCATCTCGCCGAAGAGCATGTGCAGATACGTCGCCAGCGACAGCGCGATCACGAAGGAGATCGGATGGATCAGCGCCTGCGAGATCCCCATCGCATGGAACACCGGCTCCAGGAGATGCGCGATGGCCGGCTCGGCGACCGCGCCCAGCACCAGGGTGCACAGCGTGATGCCCAGCTGGGCGGCCGCGAGCAGGGCCGAGACGTGCTGCAGACCCCACAGCACGCTGGTCGCCCGGCGGTCACCGCGCTCGGCGTACGGTTCGATCTGACTGCGGCGCACCGAGATCAGGGCGAACTCGGCGCCCACGAAGAAGGCGTTGACGACCAGCGTCAGCAGACCCACGAACAGCTGCAGGGCGGTCATCGGCGGGCCTCCTTCTCCTGCTCGCCGGTACTGCCGGGGCGCGGGGCGTGCAGCAGCACCCGCGCCGCGCGATGGCCGGAGGCGTCGAGGACGTCCATCCACCAGCCGGCCACCTCCAGGGTGTCGCCGGCGACCGGTATCCGGCCGAGCTCGGTGGCGATCAGGCCGGCCAGGGTCTCGTACGGGCCCTCCGGCAGCCGCAGCCCGATCCGTTCCAGCTGGTCGGTGCGGGCGGCGCCGTCGGCCTGGTAGACGCTGCGGCCCTCGGCGTCGCTGCCGGCCGGCGCCAGGTCGGGGGTCTCCATCGGATCGTGTTCGTCGCGGACCTCGCCGACCACTTCCTCGACGATGTCCTCCAGCGTCACCACGCCGGCCGTGCCGCCGTACTCGTCGATGACCACGGCCATCGTGCGCTTCCCGGAGAGCCGGTCCAGCAGCCGGTCCACGGTCAGCGTCGTGGGCACGAGCAGCGGCTCGCGCACCAGCTCGGAGACCGGGTGCCGGTGCCGGCGCTCGGCCGGGACCGCCAGGACGTCCTTGATGTGCGCCACCCCGACGACGCTGTCCAGACTGCCGCGGTAGACCGGGAAGCGGGACAGCCCCGTCGCCCGGGTCGCATTGGCCACGTCCTCCGCGGTGGACTGCACCTCCAGCGCGATCACCTGCACCCGTGGCGTCATCACGTTCTCCGCGGTCAGATCGCCGAGGTTGAGGGTGCGGACGAACAGCTCGGCGGTGTCGGCTTCCAGGGCGCCCTCCTTGGCGGAGTGCCGCGCCAGCGCCACCAGCTCCTGCGGGCCGCGCGCCGAGGCCAGCTCCTCGGCGGGCTCCAGGCCCATCCGGCGGACCATCCGGTTCGCGGCGTTGTTGAGATGCCGGATCAGCGGCCTGAAGGCGGCGCTGAAGCCGCGCTGGGCGGTGGCGACCTTCTTGGCGATGCCCAGCGGGTGGGAGATGGCCCAGTTCTTCGGGACCAGCTCGCCGACGACCATCAGCACGACCGTCGAGATCGCCGTGCCGAGCACCAGGGCGGCGGAGTCCGCCACCGCGCGCGACAGGCCCATCGCGGCCAGCGGCCCCGCCAGCAGAGTGGCGATGGCCGGCTTGGACAGCATGCCGATGACCAGGCCGGTGACGGTGATGCCGAGCTGGGCACCGGAGAGCTGGAAGGTGAGGCTGCGGACCGCCTTCAGGGCGCTGTCCGCGCCCCGGTCGCCACGCTCGGCGGCGCGTTCGAGGTCGCTGCGCTCGACGGTGGTCAGGGAGAACTCGGCGGCGACGAAGACCCCGCAGGCCAGGGTCAGGAGGAGCGCCACGCCCAGGAAGAGCAGGTCGGTCATCGGGTCACCTCCGTCCCATGATCGAACAGGATCGGGAGGTTCGCGCTCTGCCGGAGGGATGACGGACAACTAGGAGGCTCGTCCATGGCTGGACGCTCACGCACCTTTCGTTCGGGGGAAGAGAGCCTCCATGGTAAAGGATCAGCAAAGTACGTGGTCGGGAGCGGGCCCGCCCCGGTCCGTGGAACGGGACGGGCTCCGCGCGCCGGCGAGTGCCCCGTTCAGTCGTCGAGGTGCTTGACCCAGCGGCTCCACTGCGGCTCGGGTGCGTAACCCGCCGCGCGCCACGCGTGCTGCGCGGACTCGTTGCGGTCCAGCACCATCGCGTCGCCGCGCCGGCCGCCCAGCGCCCGGAACCGGTCCTCGGCGGCAGCCAGCAGCGCACCCCCGATGCCCTGCCTGCGGTGCCCGGGGTGCACGGCCAGCCGGTAGAGGTGGCAGCGCCAGCCGTCGAAGCCGGCTATCACGGTCCCCGCGAGGGTGCCGTCGCGCTCTGCGAGGAGCAGGGCTCCGGGGTCTCGTGTGACGAGTCGGGCCACTCCGTCGTGGTCGTCGCTGATGCTCGTTCCTTCTGCGGCTTCGCGCCAGAACCGCAACACCGTGTCGATGTCGGCGAGGGTGGCGCAGCGGATGTGGAGATCACTCATGCAGCGAGCCAAGCAGAGCGCCGACCCGTTCGGCGAACGATTTCGGCGCTGAGGAAGCGAGAGCGACGGGGGCTCGGCCCTGGGCCGTCCACCTGCCAGGGCCCGCCCATCGAAATCGGCTCCTCGGCGCGGTTCCGGAAGGTCTGTCGGTCATGGGCAGGAACCAGGGGCCGGCCGGCCGGCCCCTCAGCTCGACGGGCCGGCCGCGGGGCGGCCTTGACGCTGACGCAGCGGCAACTTGGACGATGACGCCGTACGGCAGACACAGTCACCCCACCGGAGGCATTCGTCATGTTGCGCGGCAAGGGCATCCATTACGACACCGGCACCTTTCCCAACGGCGACACGTCGCGCCCCGTCTTCGACGTTCGGGACGTCGAACGGGACATGCGTGTCGTCGCGGAGGATCTGCACTGCACCGCTGTCCGTATCACCGGGGGCGATCCGGACCGTATCGAGACCACGGCGCGGTCCGCGGCGGAGGCGGGCCTGAAGGTCTGGTTCTCGCCGTTCCCCTGCGAGCTGTCGAACGCCGAGATGCTGCCGCTGTTCACCGACTGCGCCGAGCGGGCGGAGCGACTGCGGCGCGACGGCGCCGAGGTCGTCCTCGTCACCGGCTGCGAACTCAGCGTGTTCGCCCGCGGCTACCTGCCCGGGGCCACACTGAACGAGCGCATCCCGGTCCTGGCGGGCCCCGGCCGCGAAGCCGCGCTCCAGGGCATCCCCGACAAGGTCAACGCCTTCCTGGGGGAGGTCGTCGACGCCGTGCGGCCCCTCTTCGGGGGCCTCGTGAGCTACGCCTCCTGCCCTCTGGACGGCGTGGACTGGGCCCCGTTCGACATCGTCGGCCTGGACGCCTTCCGCAGCCTGCGCAACGCGGCCACCTACCGCACCGACCTGCGCAAGGAATGCGGCCACGGCAAGCCCGTCGCCATCATGGAGACCGGCTGCTGCACCTACCGGGGAGCGGGAGAGCACGGCGGCGCCGGCTGGTACATGGCGAGGGACGCCGACGGCGTCACCCTCAAACCCGGTCTGGTGCGCGACGAGGGCGAGCAGGTCCGCTACCTCGACGAGCTCATGACCGTCTTCGAGGGGGAGGGCATCGATTCCGTCTTCTGGTTCAGCTTCGCCGGTTTCAGCACACCCCACCGGACATCCGGACCGGACGAGGACCTCGCCTCCTACGGCATCGTCAAAGTCCTGGACGAGCACAGCGGCTATCCCGCCGACAAGCGCGCCTACCCCGGCATGCCCTGGGAACCGAAGGAGGCGTTCCACGCACTCGCCGCCCGCTACAGGGCCCACTGAGCTTCTTCGGCGGGGCCACCGGCCGGGCTCGTGACGCGGGTCCGTCACGAGCGAGGCTCCCGTGGGTGCCGGGCGCTACCCGCCCGTGCCCCGAGCCTCCCCGCGCCGGCCGCGGACACGCTGCGTCAGATACCCGGCGGCCGCGACCACGAGCAGCAGGACCACGGTGCCGAGGGTGAACGTCTCGAAGGCGGGGCGGGAGACGCCCCAGATCGCCCGGAAGTCGTACGGGATCCCGAAGAGCCGCTCCAGGGTGCCGGGAAACAGGGCCACCCACGACCCGAGCAGGATCCAGGCGTAGACGACCAGCGTCGCGACGGTGAAGCCCCGGGTGCCGAACGGGACCCGGTAGGGCCGGGGCGCCTCGCGGTGGCGCAGCCGCAGCGCCAGCAGCGAGGGGACCACGGCGAGGTAGGACAGCAGCAGGGTGGTGATCGCGACGGCCAGCACCACGCCGAAGACGGCCGACGCGTCCCCGTGCGCCAGCTGCGTCGCGGCGATCATGAAGGCGGTGGCGGTGACGCCGGAGAGCAGATTCATCCGCACGGGGGTGCCCAGCCGCGGGTGGAAGGCGCCCAGGCCCCGCCCGAAGAACCCGCCGTCGGCGGCCACCATGGCCTGCATCCGGTCGGCCACGATCATCCAGGCGCTGCCCTGGGTCAGCAGCGCCACCACGAACAGCACGGCGACACCGGTCAACAGCGGCCCGCGCCAGCTCCCGTAGATGCCGAAGACCAGCCGGGCGGCATCCATGAAGCCGCTGACACCGGTGATCCGGTCGGCGGGTACGGCGGAGAGGATGGCCAGCACCGGCAGCAGATAGCAGCAGGTGGCGATCGCTCCCGACGCCCCGATCGCGACCGGTACATCGCGCTGCGGGTCCAGCATCTCGTCCCCCGCCGCATTGGGCGCCTCGAACCCGACGAAGGCGAACAGCAGCACCGGCACCAGCGCCAGGAACCCCGCCCCGGTGGGGGAGAACCCGGCACCTTCCAGGCCACCGAAGCCGTGCCGGATCCCGTAGGCCACCGCCGTACCCGTGAAGAAGGCCAGCGCCGCGACCTTGGCCCCGGCGCCGGCCGTGGTGACCCATTTGCCCCGGCGCAGCGAGACCACCGCGGTGAGGATGGCGGCCCAGATGAAGACCAGCTTGAACGCGTGGTCGGCCACCGTGCCCGAGCCGAGCGGGAAGACGAAGCCGTCCCATGCCTGTGCGGCCACGAACACCAGTGAACCGCCCAGCCAGACCGGATTGGTGACCCAGTAGAACATGGTGGTCAGCGCCGCCGGCAGCCGGCCGAAGGCCACCTCCACCCAGACGTACGGCCCGCCCTCCTGCGGGAAGGCGGCCCCGGTCTCGGCGAAGACCAGGGCGTACGGCAGCAGGAACGCCACCGCGATCACGGCGATCCAGGTGACCGCCTCTCCACCGCCGGCCGCGATCTGCCCGATCACATCGAACGAGATCACCGCGGCGACGCCCATCGCCATGATGTCGAAGCGCCGCAGACTGCGCTTCAGATGCGGGACGGGGGCTGGGACGGACACGAGGCGGTCCTCCTGGGGGCCGAGCGGTCGTGGGCGGTCCGGCCGGCCGCCGGGCCCGCCGGCGGTGCACCGGCCTGACACCGGATCACATGGTGCGGTATCCGCCCGCCCGGGGAGCGCGCCGCGCGGCATCCGGGTGGTGCGGTGCCCGGTGCCCCCGGGCTCCCCCCGGCCGTCGCTTGCCGCTGCTAGCGGATGCGCGCTAGCTTGGAGGGGTGGCGAAGACGCAGCTGAACGTCCGCGTGGATGAGGCCACCGCCGAAGCGGCGCGGGAGCGCGCCCTGCAGCGGGGAGTGAGCATGAACCGCTATATCGAGGAGCTCGTCCTCAAGGACGCCGGCGAGGTGGGCCAGACGTTCGTGGAGGCCGCCTCCGACTTCATGAAGCAGTACGAGCGCGTTTTCGCCGAGGAATTCGGCCTGGAGCCGGGCGGTGCCGAGGGCGCCGCGGATCCCACCCACCACAAAGGACTGCCGGGCACCACGTGACGCTGCGCATCGACCTTGCCTGGCTCCTTCTCATCGCCGAACAGCACACCCCCGGAGACCCCCAGGTCACCGACTGGGGCGCGCTGGTGGCCGCGGTCAGCCGGCATGAAGCCGAGATATTCGGCGTGCCCGTCTACACCGACCCCCAGGACCGGGCCGCCGCCCTCCTGCAACTCCTGCTCCAGGTACCGGCGCTGGAGCGCTCGAACGCCATGTTCGCGACCGCCGTGGCCTACGGCTATCTCGTCGCCAGCGGCCTGAAGATCACCATCTCTCCCGAGCAGATCCGCGACCTCGCCCGCCTCGTCAAGGCGGGTACGGCCGACCTCCGCGCCATCGCGGACGAGCTGCGCACCTGGACGGTGTGACGGCCGCGGCCCGGTCAGCCGGCCGGCCGCCGCGCCACACCCAGCACCGCGGGTGATGTCGGCAGCGTCGGCCCGCGCTCCGGCACCTTGAGGCGGCGCACCCGCAGCACCTCGAATCCGGCGGTCCGGATCTCGCCCAGCGGATCCCGGCCGGTGTGGCAGCCGCCCATCAGCAGCGGCCACAGTGTCCGGTCCAGCGACCGCTGCACCGCCCGCAGCCCCCGCCCCGCGGCCTGCCCGTGCTCGAAGAACCGCAGTTCACCGCCCGGGCGCAGCACCCGCCGCAGCTCCATCAGTGCGCGCTGCACCTCGTGCACGGAGCACAGCACCAGCGACGCCACCGCGGTGTCGAACGCCTCGCTCTTGACCGGCAGGGCCTCCGCGACCCCGGGCACCAGGTCCACCGGCACCTCCGCACGCGCCGCCGCCGACCTGGCCACCTCCCGCAGGGTGGCCTCCGGTTCGATCGCCACGACCTCCGAGACCGTGCCCGGATAGTGCGCGAAGTTCAGCCCGGATCCCGCGCCGACCTCGATGACCCGGCCCGTGGCGCCGGCCAGCAACTCCTTGCGGAGCGCGGCCACCCCCGCCCGCGCGTCCGCGGCCGGACCGCAGCAGCTCGCGTAGAAGCGGGCGAACACCGGGTGATGGACGCTGCCGTGCGGAACCTTTGTGCGCTGCCACATGACGGACCCTTTCGCCGACGACGCCCGCTCGTGGTTCTCAGTCTTCCCACCGGGCGGACCGGGAGCCGCACGCGGCAGCCGTAACCGCGGTTCGGAAATCCGTACGGGCCGTGTGCGCCGTCACCGCCCGGCCACCAGGGCCTTCCGAGGGGCCGGGCGGTCCAGCGGCGCGGGGCCCCGGCGTCAGGAAGGGATACGGAACGCGCCCGAGCCGCCGAGCGCCGTCGCCAGCCAGTCGGGGGCGGCGGTGCGGAAGGCCTGCGGCGACACCGCGCCGGAGCCCTCCGGGATCAGCCCGAGGAGGGGCGCGCCCGCGGCCTCGGGCAGATCCGCCAGATTGCAGCGGGAGGCCAGATCGGGCTCGGCCGGCCAGCTGCCGATGACGACGCCCGGGGAGTCGAGCCCGTACGAGCGCAGCGCCAGCGCGGTCAGCGCGGTGGCGTTGAGCGTGCCCAGGCCCGCTTGGGCGACCACCAGGACGGGCGCGTCCGCCAGCCGCGCGGCGTCGGCGAGCGTATGGCCCTCGGCGTCGAACCGGACCAGCAGCCCGCCCGCGCCCTCGACCAGGACCAGATCGTGCGAGGCGTCCAGTTTGGCGGCCGCCTCGGCGATGTCCTGGGGGCGCACCGGCGGCAGACCGGCCCGCAGGGCGGCCGTCGAGGGCGCCAACGGCTCGGGGAAGCGGGCGAGTTCGAGGGCGGTCACCGGGCCGGCCAGTCGTTCCACCTCCGCCGCGTCACCGGTCTCGTCCGCCGTGACACCGGTCTGGGCGGGCTTGAGCACGGCCACCGACCGTCCCCGGGCGAGCGCCGCCGCGGCGATCGCGGCGGTGGTCACGGTCTTGCCGATCTCCGTGCCCGTGCCCGTCACGAACAGCACCGACATGTCTTCCTCCGACTCTGCGCGGCCGACCCGCGCGGGCTCCTGCGAATGGTGCCGGGCGACCGGCCCCTGGGGGAGCCGCTCGCCGAGGGGCGGTGGCCGGCCGGAACGGACCGGGCCGGCCACCGCCGCTGTGTTCAGCCCTCCCGGGCCGCCGCGCACACCGCGGCGCAGATGCGGGCCACATCCTCGTCGCCGGTGATGTAGGGCGGCATGGTGTAGATCAGATCCCGGAACGGGCGCAGCCAGACGCCCTCCCGGACCGCGGCCCGGGTCGCGGCCGCCATGTCCACCTCGTGGTCGAGCTGGACGACGCCGATCGCGCCGAGTACGCGTACCTCGCGCACCCCGGCCAGGCGCGCGGCCGGTGCCAGACCGTCCCGCAGCCCGGCCTCGATCCGCTTGACCTCCTGCCCCCAGTCCTGGGACAGCAGGAGCTGGATCGAGGCGTCGGCGACGGCGGCGGCGAGGGGATTGCCCATGAAGGTGGGGCCGTGCGCGAGCACCGGCAGGGCGCCGCGGGAGATGCCGTCCGCGACCGCCGTCGTGCACAGCGTCGCCGCCAGGGTCATATAACCGCCGGTCAGCGCCTTGCCCAGGCACATCACATCCGGCGCGATGCCCGCGTGCTCGGCGGCGAACAGTGCGCCCGTACGCCCGAAGCCGGTGGCGATCTCGTCGAGGACGAGCAGGACGCCGTGCTCGTCACAGGCCTCCCGCAGCACCCGCAGATACGCGGGGGAGTGGAACGACATCCCGCCGGCCCCCTGCACCACGGGCTCCACGATCACCGCCGCCAGCTCCTCGGCGTGCCGGCCGATCAGCTCCCGCAGATGCGCCGCGTACGCCTCGTCGGGTTCGGCGCCGAAGCCGGCCGGCGGTGTGTCCGCGAAGATCTGCCGCGGCAACACCCCCTGCCACAGTTCATGCATCCCGCCGTCCGGATCGCAGACCGACATCGGCTGCCAGGTGTCGCCGTGGTAGCCGCCGCGCCAGGTCAGCAGCCGTTGTTTGCGCGGCTTGCCGAGCGAGCGCCAGTACTGCAGGCACATCTTGACGGCGACCTCGACCGACACCGAACCCGAGTCGGCGAGAAAGACGTGCTGCAGCGGCTCCGGGGTGATGTCGACCAGCCGCTTCGCCAGCCGCACGGCGGGCTCGTGGGTGAGCCCGCCGAACATCACATGACTCATCCGCTCCAGCTGGCCGTGCGCGGCGTCGTTGAGCACCGGGTGGTTGTAGCCGTGCACGGCCGACCACCAGGAGGACATCCCGTCCACCAACTCGTCCCGGCCCTCGACCGGTTCGCCCAGCCGGAGCCGGACGCCCGATGCCGACTCCACCAGCAGCGGTGCGGCGGTGCCGGGCATCGGCCCGTACGGGTGCCACACATGCTGCCGGTCGAGCGCGAGCAGGGCGTCCGGGGGGAGCGGTTCAGGCATTGGGCGGCAGGTCGGTACCGGCGCCGCGGCGGCGCACCGAGACCAGGTCGCGGCGGGTGTCGTCGGACGGTGCCGGGACGGTGGCGGCCGGGGCGGCGGCCTCCTCCCCGGCGGGCTCGGCCGGCGCGTCGGCGTCCGGCCTGCGGTGCTCGGGCAGCGTCGTGGTGTCGGTGCCCTCGACCTCGAAGCCGGCGTCCTCGATCATCGCGAGGTCGTCCTTGCCGGCCTGCCCCTCGCTGGTCAGGTAGTCGCCGAGGAAGATGGAGTTGACCAGGTGCAGCGCGAGCGGCTGCAGGCTGCGCAGATGCACCTCACGGCCGCCGGCGAGCCGTACCTCGATGTCCGGGCAGACGAACCGGACCATCGCCAGGATGCGCAGCGCCCGCTGCGGGGTGAGGTTCCACTCCTTGGCGAGCGGGGTGCCCTCGAAGGGGATCAGGAAGTTCACCGGGACGGAGTCCGGGTCCAGCTCGCGCAGCGCGAAGACCACATCGACGAGGTCGGCGTCGCTCTCCCCCATGCCGGCGATCAGACCGGAGCAGGCGGACATGCCGGCCGCCTGGGCCTGCTGGACGGTGGAGACACGGTCCGAGAAGTCGTGCGTGGTGCAGATGTCGCCGTAGGTGGCTTCCGAGGTGTTGAGGTTGTGGTTGTACGCGTCGGCGCCCGCCGCGCGCAGCCGCCCGGCCTGGCCGTCGGACAGCAGGCCGAGGCAGGCGCAGACCTCGACGCCCTCGTTCTGCTCCTTGATGGCGGAGATGGTCTCCGAGACGCGGTCCACGTCCTTGTCCGTCGGCCCGCGGCCGCTGGCCACCAGACAGACGCGCTTGGCGCCGCCGGCCACCCCGGCGGCCGCGGCCTTGGAGGCGTCGTCGGGCTTGAGCCAGGTGTACTTGAGGATCTCGGCCTTGGAGCCCAGCCGCTGGGAGCAGTAGGAGCAGTCCTCGGGGCACAGGCCCGACTTGAGGTTGACGAGATAGTTGAGTTTGACCCGCCGCCCGAACCACTGGCGGCGTACCTTTCCGGCCGCGGCCACGACATCGAGCAGGTCGTCATCGGAGGTGGCCAGTACGGCCAGCGCCTCTTCACGGGTCGGCAACTCGCGCCGCAGTCCCTTGTCCACCAGTGTGTTCAGCAGGTCCATGGCGCTGATCCTCGCGTACGCCACCGCCCCCGGCCAAGGAGGATTCCCACAACGAGCTGCGATCGAGGTGTGTGTATCGCCACACCGTGGCCCTGCGGAACGACCGCTAACGTCTATCGACAGCCCACAATCGAGGCCGACAGACGAAGGACGCCGATGCCGCAGGACTCCGCCCCGCCGCTGCTTCGCGACACCTCCCCGGCGAGGCCCGCCGAGCCCGCTGCCGCGCCCGCCCGCCCGTCCGGCGCCGGGGCCTTCGACTGGCTCGATGCGGCCGGTGCGGCGCGCCGCGACGCCGGACTTGTGCGCACCTTGCGCCCCCGCCCGGCCGACTCCCCGCTGCTCGATCTGGCCGGCAACGACTATCTCGGACTCGCCCGGCACCCCGAGGTCACCCGCGGTGCCGCCGACGCCGCGCACCACTGGGGCGCCGGCGCGACCGGCTCCCGGCTGGTCACCGGCAGCACCGAGCTGCACGCCCGGCTGGAGGCGGAACTCGCGGAGTTCTGCGGCTTCGAGGCCGCTTTGGTGCTCTCCTCCGGCTATGCCGCAAATCTTGCCGCGGTCACCGCGCTCACCGCCCCCGGCACCCTGATCGTCTCCGACGCCGGCAACCACGCCTCGCTGATCGACGGCTGCCGGCTCTCCCGGGCCCGTACCGAAGTGGCCCCGCACGCCGATCCGGAGGCCGTGCGCGCCGCGTTGACCGGCCACGACGGCCGGGCGCTCGTCGTGACCGACGCGGTGTTCTCGGTCGACGGGGACGCCGCGCCGCTCCCCGCGCTGGCCGAGGTCTGCCGGACGCGGGGCGCCGGACTCCTCGTCGACGACGCACACGGCCTGGGAGTGCTGGGCGAGGGAGGCCGCGGCGCGCCGTGGGCGGCCGGTCTCGCCGGTGACGGTGATGTGGTGACCACCGTGACGCTCTCCAAGTCGCTCGGTTCCCAGGGCGGTGTGGTGCTCGGCCCGGCCCGCGTCATCGAGCATCTGGTCAACACCGCCCGGTCGTTCATCTTCGACACCGGTCTCGCCCCGGCGGCGGCCGGCGGCGCCCTCGCCGCGCTGCGGCTGCTGCGCCGCGAGCCGCAGCGCGCCACCCGGGCCGTCGCGGTCGCCCAGGGACTGTACGACCGGCTCACCGCGGCGGGTCTGACGGCGGTGCGCCCGGACGCAGCGGTGATCTCCGTCCGTGCCCCCTCGCCGGAGGCGGCGCTCCGCTGGGCCGCCGACTGCCGCACGGCCGGGCTCGCGGTCGGCTGCTTCCGCCCGCCGTCCGTGCCCGACGGGATCTCCCGGCTGCGGCTCACCGCCCGCGCCGACCTGACGGAAGATCAGCTCGACACGGCGGTGGGCACGATCGTGGCCACCGCGCCGAGGGACTGACCCGGGCGACCGCTCGTCCCTCCGCCGCACCGGGGCACGGCGGCCGGCCCGACCACGGGCCGCCGTCCGCGCCGTCTGCCGTCCGTGCCGACTTCCGTACGCCGCGGCCGTCCGTCGTACGCCGCGCCCGTCCTCGTCACGGCGCGGGGGAGTGCCGGAGGAAGGCCCCGCGCAGCAGGGCCCGCAGGGTGTCGGCGGCCGGGCTGCCGCCGGGGCGGTAGGCCACCGAGATCCGGCGGTGCAGCTCCGGTGGGTCCAGCCGGCGGACCCCCAGGGGCGTCATCGACCCCTCCGCCACCATCTGAGGCACCACCGCCACCCCGAGCCCCGCGCTCACCAGCGCACACGCCACCGCATAGCTCGGCGACTCACAGCGCACCGCCACACTCGCCCCGGCGCCGGCCAAGGCGGCCTCCACCTCGCGCCGGTTCGGGTTGGCCGGTGCCATGCTGACCAGCGGCTGACCGGCCAGTTCGGCGAGCGGCAGCCGTCCGGGCCCGGCCGACAGGGCATGACCGGGCGCCGTGACCAGCACCAGTTCCTCGGTCAGCAACGGCTCCAGACGCACCCCCTCCGGCGCCGGCATCGCCTCGCCGGGCACGTATTCGTGCGTCAGCGCCAGATCCACCTCGCCCAGCGCCACCGCCCCCGCCGCCTGCGGCGGCACGTACTCCGTCACGCTCAGCTCCACATCGGGGTGCGCCCGCCGGAACGCGCTGAGCGCGGGCGGCAGCAGATGGGTGCCGGCGGTCATGAAGGTGCCGACCCGCAGCCGCCCGCCGGACAGCCCCGCCAGCCGGGACAGCTCGTGCCGGGCCTGGTCCAGCTCGTCGAGGACCCGCCGGGCGCGAACGAGCAGCAGCTCGCCGGCCGCCGTCAGCCGCGCCCCGCGGTGGTGGCGCACCAGCAGGGCCGCACCGGCCTCCCGCTCCAGCTTGGCGAGCTGCTGGGAGAGCGCGGGGGCGGTGTAGCCCAGCCGGGCGGCGGCCCGGGTGATCGAACCGGCCTCCGCCACCGCCACCAGGGCGGCCAGTCGTGTCGGGTCGTACATAAGAATCTCTTTAGGCCGTCCATGAAAGTTCCCAATACCCATTAAAGGCTCTGACCAGCGAGACTGCCTTCATGGACGGACAGCTGATCGCCTTCACCGGAGTCGCCGCCGGCATGGTCGCCATGCCGGGCGCGGACTTCGCGGTCGTGGTGCGCAATGCGCTCGACTCGCGGCGGGCGGGGGTGGCGGCCGCCGTCGGCGTCGCGGGCGGGCTGCTGGTGCACACGGCCCTGGCGGTGGCCGGGCTCGCGGCCGTGCTGGTCGCCGTGCCCGCACTCCTGGGAGCAGTTCAACTCCTCGGTGGCGGCTACCTGTTGTACCTCGGTGCCCGCGCCCTGGCCGCGGTCGTCCGCCGTCCGCCGGCCACGACGGACGGCACGGCGGACCCCGCCGGAGCCCCGGCCGGCAGCTGCCGGCCCCCCGCTCTGCTGGGCACGATGCAGAGCCTGCGCCAGGGCTTTTTGACCAATGCGCTCAACCCCAAGGCGCCGGTGCTCTTCCTCAGCCTGCTGCCGCAGTTCGTCCCGGCGGGAGCGCCCGCGCTGCCCCGTACGCTGCTGCTCGCCACGATGATCGTCGTCATTGCGCTGGTGTGGTTCCCGCTCGTCGCGCTGCTCGTGGACCGGCTGGGCGCCTGGCTGCGCCGCCCCTCGGTGGCCCGCGCGCTGGAAGCCACCACCGGAGCCCTGCTCACGGTCCTGGGCGGCATCCTGCTCGTCGAACTGGCGCTGGCCTGAGGGCGGCGCACCCCCGCGGGGGCGGACCCGTCAGCGATCCGTCCGCGGGGTGGCGGGCCCCCAGGACGGGCGGCCCGTGCGGGGGCGGCCGCCCCGCCACCTCACCCGGGCACGCGGGAGGGTGACCGGGCGCCGGGGTGAACCGGCAGGTCAACCCACGCGCCCGTACGAGACGGAACGGCTCCAGATCCGCTCCAGCCGCACCACGCTCCCGGCCTTGGGCGCATGCCACATCCGGCCCTGCCCCGCGTAGATCCCGACGTGGTAGATGCCGCTGCGCGAATGGAAGAAGACCAGATCGCCGCGTCGGCGCGCGCCGGACGGGATGTGCCGGGTGCGGCTGTACTGCGCGGCCGCGGTGCGTGGCAGGGCCCGGCCGGCCCGCTTGAACGAGTACAGCGTCAGCCCCGAACAGTCGAAGGCGTGCGGCCCCTGGGCGCCGTACCGGTAGGGAGCTCCGCTCTTGGACGCCGCGATCCGTAGGGCATGGACGGATACGGACGCGGCTTCCGCGTTCCCGGCCGCTCCCGGAGCAACGGTGGTCCCGCCGAGCGTGACCAGCGTCAGAGCGGTGACGGTGCCGGCGCGTGCCAGCAGATTCGGCGTATGCATGCGCACGGTCATGCGCAAACCCTTCGTCAGCCGCCTGCGAAGGAAGACCTGTCGGGTTCGGGCAGGCGAAGATGCCCGGCCGTGCGTACGGCTTCACCCCAAGAAGTCCTCGGCCGTCAAGGCCGGGACCCCGTCCTGCTCGGGTCCTCCGCTCCCGCCGATCCACATCGTCGACCGGACATCCGGCACGGCGGCGGGATTGGGCGCCCGTCCGGACCGCCCCGTCGCTGTGGCGGGGTCTTGTCGTCGAAGGGATCGTCACGCACCCGGCACCCGAATTCCGAGCCGAAAATGCCGTATGTGAGATGGGTCACAATTGACCCGAATGGTTAGTTTTGTTCCCTCAGGTGCCGCGGCGCGGGGTGTTGCACCCCGCGGACCAGCGGCGAAACATCCGGGCCCGGGGGAATTGTGTCCGCCCGCGCAATTCGTCGCCTCCTCAGATCGGGTGCGGAGGCTACGCCGTATGCGCAGCCTTTCCGCGTGTCCCGCGTCAGTTCTCCCCGGGTGGCGGCATCGCCACGAGCCCGGCCCGGCGCTCGCCGTCCAGCACCCGCAGGGCGCGGGTCAGCGTCGCGCGGTGCACTTCGCTCTCGCCCCGGCTGTGCATCAGCGTCAGTGCGTCCCGCAGCCGGACTGCCTTGCCGACCAGCGCCTGGGCGGCCCGCAGTCCGGTGTAGGTGCCGCCGCAGCGGGCCGGGTTGATCCGGCCGAGCAGATCGAGCACCTCCAGATAGCTGTCGACGAGTTCGCCCTCGGCGCGGGTGAGCGCGGGCAGCGGCGGCGGTTCGGGCGGCAGCACCGCGCTCACCGCGCCGCGGGCTGGAGCGCCGACTGCTTGCGGTTGCGGGTGATCTGGTCGATCAGGCCGTACTCCTGGGCGGCGCGGGCGTCGAAGATCTTGTCGCGCTCGATGTCGGCGGCGATCCGCTCACGGGGCTGCCCGGTGTGCCGCGCCAGCATCTCCTCCAGCATCTCGCGGGTGCGCAGCAGTTCCTGTGCCTGGATCTGCAGATCGCTGGCCTGCCCCTGGACGGGTTCGCTGAACGATGGCTGATGGATCAGGACCCGGGCGCCGGGCAGCGCCAGCCGCTTCCCGGGCGCGCCGGCGGCCAGCAGCACCGCGGCGGACGAGGCGGCCTGCCCCAGGCAGACGGTCGCCACGTCGCACGACACGAAGCGCATCGTGTCGTAGATGGCGGTCATCGCCGTGAAGGAGCCGCCGGGGGAGTTGATGTAGAGCGAGATGTCCTGCTCGGGCGCGGCGTGTTCGAGGTGGATGAGCTGCGCCATCACGTCGTTGGCGGAGGTGTCGTCGATCGGGGCGCCCAGGAAGACGATGCGCTCGTCGAGCAGCTTGGAATACGGGTCCATGGTGCGCGACCCCTGCGAGGTGCGCTCGGTGAACTCCGGAAGGACATGGCGGGCCGTCGGTTGCAGCATGTCTGCTCCTCTCTTCCGTGAAAAATGTACAGGATGTACATCCCGTTAGAATGGGAGCATGGCCTACGAAATTCCGGTGACGCAAGCTCGTGCGGAGCTGGCGGATCTGATCAACCGAGTCGTCTACGGCGGTGAGCGGGTGGTCGTCACCCGCCACGGCAAGCCGCTGGTGGCGCTGGTGTCCGCCGCTGACCTGCAGCTTCTGGAAGAGCTGGGGCGGCGTGAACAGGGTGCGGAGGACGAGCAGGTGATCAGCACGGTCTCGTCCGTGCGGCAGCTGCCGTCCGCTCCGGGCGAACGGCGGCGCTTCGGCATCGCGGCAGAACACCGCGACCCGGCCGCCGGGGACCGGCGGCCGGGTCGCGAGAGTTGACGGTTCAGCAGGTGCTGACCGTGCGGTGGGGCAGGTGGTTCAGGAGCTGAGCTCCCACACCGCGTGGGCGATGGCGTCCGTGTTGGTGTCCAGCGACTTCTCGTCGATGTTCTTCGTGGTGTCGCAGGCCTGGTGGTAGCAGGCGTCGAACGCCTTGCCGGCTTCGCCGCCCCAGTTCTTCGCCTGCTCGGCGGTCTTCTTGTAGTCCGCGCCGGAGAAGAAGCCGCCGACCGGGATGCCCGCGTCCTTGAAGGAGGCGTGGTCCGAGCGGCCGTCGCCCTCGGTGTCCTTCTCGGTGGTGATGTTCTTCTTGGCGTAGAAGTCCTTGAGGACCTTCTCCAGGCGGGTGTCGTCGTCGTAGACGTAGTAGCCCGGGTTGGGGGAGCCGATCATGTCGAAGTTGAGGTACGAGTCGATCTTCGACTTGTCGGCGCCGAGCTTGTCGACATAGGCCTGCGAGCCGACCATGCCGTCCTCTTCGTCGCCCCACCAGCCGAACCGCAGGTGCTTGGTGGGCTTGAGGCCCGACTTGGCGACGGCGAGCGCCACTTCGAGGATGCCGGCCGAGCCGGAGCCGTTGTCGTTGATGCCGGGGCCCGCGGGGACCGAGTCCAGGTGGGCGCCCGCCATCACGGTCTTGCTCTCGTCGCCGCCCGGCCAGTCGGCGACGAGGTTGTAGCCCTTGGTGCCGCCGCCGTCGAACTCCTGGATCTTCGTGGTGAAGCCGGCCTTGTCCAGCTTCTCCTTGAGGAAGTCGACGGACGCCTTGTAGCCGGGCTTGCCGTGGGCGCGGTTGCCGCCGTTGGCGTCGGCGATCGACTGGAGCTGGTCCAGGTCGGCCTTGACGGCCTTGACGTCGATGTCCGGGGCGGCCTTCGGCGCGGGATCGGCGTAGGCGCCGGCCGTGGTGAAGAGGGTGGCGGCGAGGGCGGTGACGGCGCCCGAGGCCAGCACGACCCGGCGTATTCGAGTGGAACGAGTCACGATGTGGCTCCTGGTGTGGGGGGATGGAGCTGCTTCGATGCGCGTCATGGAATGACGCGCACATGAGAATTGCGATCACTCCGGGAACCGTCAAGAGCGCATACCGGTCAGTTGCGTTCGCGGAGCGGGGCGCTGCCGGTTTGTGCGGTTCGTGGTGGTGGGTGACGCATGGGAGGACTCTGTCCCCCGCTTTCCGCCGGTCGTCGAGGGGTGGTTCTCGCCACCGGATTCCGCGTACTCCAAGGGGAGCGAGGGGGTGAAACCGCCCCGGGAATCGGTTGCCGTGCCGTAACGGGCAGTGATGACACCGCGTTACATCAGGCGAAAGAGGGGACGCGAACGTGTCCCTGGTTGTAACGCCGACGAAATCCCGCCGAACTAGTCTCCGGGCCTGGGGCTGTTGATGGCCAAGTGCTGGAAGTCGGTTTGCTCCTCCTTTAATTACTGCGTGGTACATCTATCGACACAGGTGCGTCCACGCCTGTGACCTGGGCTCTTGCGTCCGGGCGGGAAGACTGTGAGGTGGAACGTATGCAACTGACCCCGCATGAACAAGAACGCTTGATGATTCATGTGGCGGCAGACGTGGCCGAAAAACGCCGTTCCCGGGGGGTGAAGCTGAACCACCCGGAATCGATGGCACTGCTGACCGTGCACATCCTCGAAGGCGCACGGGACGGCCGCACCGTCGCCGAGCTCATGTCCTCCGGCCGCAAGGTGCTCAGCCGCGACGAGGTCATGGAGGGCGTGCCGGAGATGATCCACGACGTACAGGTCGAGGCCACCTTCCCGGACGGCACCAAGCTCGTCACCGTTCACGAACCCATCAGCTGACCGGGGGAGAGCAGACGATGATCCCGGGACAGATCCTCCACGCCGACGAGCCGGTGCGCCTCAACGAAGGGCTCCCCGTCACGCGCCTGACCGTCCTCAACGCCGCCGACCGCCCCGTCCAGGTCGGCTCCCACTACCACTTCGCCGAGGCCAATCCCGGCCTCGACTTCGACCGCGCGGCCGCGCACGGCAAGCGGCTGAACGTCCCGGCCGGCTCCGCCGTGCGCTTCGAACCCGGCATCCCCACCGAGGTCGAACTCGTCCCCCTCGGGGGCAAGCGCATCGTCGTCGGCCTGCGGGGCGAGACCGGAGGCACTCTCGATGGCTGAGCTGACCCGCCAGGCGTACGCCGATCTCTTCGGCCCGACCGCCGGCGACCGGATCCGGCTCGCCGACACCGACCTGCTCATCGAGATCACCGAGGACCGTTCCGGCGGGCCCGGCCGGGCCGGCGACGAGGCGGTCTTCGGCGGCGGCAAGGTGATCCGCGAATCGATGGGGCAGTCCCGCGCCACCCGCGCCGAGGGCACCCCCGACACCGTGATCACCGGCGCGGTCGTGCTGGACCACTGGGGCATCGTCAAGGCCGACGTCGGCATCCGCGACGGGCGGATCACCGCCCTGGGCAAGGCCGGGAACCCCGACACCATGGACGGCGTCCACCCCGACCTGGTCATCGGCCCGGAGACCGAGATCATCGCCGGCAACGGCAAGATCCTCACAGCCGGCGGCATCGACACCCACGTCCACTTCATCTGCCCCCAGCAGGCCGACGAAGCGCTGGCCTCCGGTGTCACCACGCTCATCGGCGGCGGCACCGGACCGGCCGAGGGCAGCAAGGCCACCACCATCACCCCCGGCGCCTGGCACGTGGCCCGGATGTTCGAGGCGATGGACTCCCTGCCGGTCAACGTCGGCCTCCTCGGCAAGGGCAACACCACCTCCCTCGCCTCGATGCGCGACCAGCTGCGGGCCGGCATCCTCGGCTTCAAGATCCACGAGGACTGGGGCGCCACCCCCGCCGTGCTCGACGCCTGCCTGACCGTCTGCGAGGAGAGCGGCGCCCAGCTCGCGATCCACACCGACACCCTCAACGAGGCCGGGTTCCTCGGCGACACCCTCGCCGCCATCGCCGGCCGCGGCATCCACGCCTTCCACGTCGAGGGCGCCGGCGGCGGCCACGCCCCCGACATGATCGCGATGGTCTCCGAGCCGAACGTGCTCCCCGCCTCGACCAACCCCACCCGGCCGCACACCGTCAACACCGTCGAGGAGCACCTCGACATGCTGATGGTCTGCCACCACCTCAACCCGGCCGTCCCCGAGGACCTGGCCTTCGCCGAGTCCCGGATCCGGCCCTCCACCATCGCGGCCGAGGACATCCTGCACGATCTCGGCGCCATCTCGATCATGTCCTCCGACGCCCAGGCCATGGGCCGGATCGGCGAGGTCGTGCTGCGGACGTGGCAGACCGCCCATGTCATGAAGCGGCGCCGCGGCCTCCTGCCGGGCGACGGCCGCGCGGACAACCACCGCGCCCGCCGCTATGTCGCCAAGTACACGATCAACGCGGCCCTCGCGCAGGGCATCGACCATGTCGTCGGCTCCGTCGAGGACGGCAAGCTCGCCGACCTCGTGCTGTGGGACCCGGCGTTCTTCGGCGTCAAACCGCAGCTGGTCATCAAGGGCGGCCAGATCGCCTACGCGCAGATGGGCGACGCCAACGCCTCCATCCCCACCCCGCAGCCGGTGCTGCCCCGCCCGATGTTCGGCGCCACCGGCAGGGCCCCGGGCAGCAACTCGGTCAACTTCGTCTCCCAGCAGGCCCTGGACGACGCGCTGCCCGAGCGCCTCACGCTGGCCAAGCGCTACGAGGCCATCCGCAGCACCCGCGGCCGCACCAAGGCCGACATGCGCAACAACGATGCCCTGCCCCGCGTCCAGGTCGACCCCGACACCTTCACCGTGACCATCGACGGCGAGGTGGTCGAGCCGCAGCCCGCCCGCGAGCTGCCGATGGCCCAGCGGTACTTCCTCTTCTGAGATCCGCCGATGAACCTCCCGACGACCACCCCGGACCACCGATGAGCCGCGCCGCGCTGCTCGTCCTCGCCGACGGCCGGTTCCCCGCCGGCGGGCACGCCCACTCGGGCGGCGCCGAAGCGGCCGTCGCCGCGGGACGCATCACGGACGCCGCCACCCTGGAGACCTTCTGCCGGGGCCGGCTGCACACCGCCGGCCTGGTCGCCGCGGCACTCGCCGCCGCGGCCGCGGACGGTCACGACCCGCTCCTCCTGGACGACGCCGCCGATGCGCGTACCCCGGTGCCCGCGCTGCGGCAGGTCGCCCGGCGGCTCGGCCGGCAGATGATGCGGGCCGCCCGTGCGACCTGGCCGAGCGAGGCACTCGACGCGCTCGCCGCGGCCCGCCCCCGCGGCGCCCACCAGCCCGTCGTCCTGGGCCTGGCCGCCCGGTCGGCGGGCCTGCCGCCGCTCGATGCCGCCTACGCCGCGGCCTACGAGAACATCAGCGGCCCGGCCACCGCGGCCGTCCGGCTGCTGAGCCTGGACCCCTTCGACGCCACCGCCGTGCTCGCCCGCCTCACCACCGAGCTCGACCAGGTCGCCCACCAGGCCACCGACGCCGCGCTGCGGACCGGCGCCGAGGGAACCGGCGCACTGCCCGCGGCCTCCGCGCCGCTGCTCGACATCGCCGCCCAACAGCACGCCGCCTGGCCGGTACGCCTCTTCGCGTCCTGACCCGGCCGCCCTTCCGGCGGATCCCGCGCCGCCCGACCCCACCACCGGAGTGACCATGCACCTCGACCACAAGGACACCTTCCCCGAGCGCCACACCTACAGCGCCGCAGACCCCGTCCGTCCCGACGGGGCCCGCCGCGCCCTGCGCATCGGTCTGGGCGGCCCGGTCGGCACCGGCAAGACCGCCACCGTCGCGGCACTGTGCCGCGCGCTGCGCGACGAGCTGGCCCTCGCTGTCGTCACCAACGACATCTACACCCGCGAGGACGCGGAATTCCTGCTCCGCGAGGCCGTCCTGCCCGCCGAGCGGATCGCCGCCGTCGAGACCGGCGCCTGCCCGCACACCGCCATCCGCGACGACATCTCCGCCAACCTCGAAGCCGTCGAGGATCTGGAGGAGGCGGTCGGCCCGCTCGATCTCGTCCTGGTCGAATCCGGCGGCGACAACCTCACCGCGACCTTCTCCAAGGGCCTGGTCGACGCCCAGATCTTCGTGATCGACGTGGCCGGCGGCGACGACATCCCGCGCAAGGGCGGCCCCGGCGTCACCACCTCCGACCTGCTCGTCATCAACAAGACCGACCTCGCGCCGTACGTCGGAGTCGACCTGGCGGGCATGGCCCGCGACGCCAAGGCGCAGCGCGGCGACCTGCCGGTCGTCTTCACCGCCCTGAAGACGGAGAACGGCGTCCGGCCGGTGGCGGACTGGGTCCGCGGACGGCTGGCCGACTGGACCGCGGGCCCGGCATGACCCTCGCACCCCCCGCGCCGCAGACGGCCCGCGCCGCCGGCGGGCTGTGCGCCACCGCCCGACTCGTCGCGCGGGCCGACGCGGCGAGCGGCACCACCCGGCTGCCGGTCCTCGACGGCGACGGACCCTTCGCGCTGCGCCGCATCCGCGGGCACGGCGATCAGGCGAGGGTCTGTGTCGTGGGCGCCATGAGCGCCCCGCTCGGCGGCGACCGGCTGGGCATCGATGCCACCGCCGAGGCGGGCAGCGCGCTGCACCTCACCTCCGCCGCCGCGACCGTCGCGCTGCCCGGCCGCACGGGGGAACACGCCTGCTACGACGTGTGGTTGACGGTCGGCGACGGCGCACGGCTCGACTGGCTGCCCGAACCGCTGATCTCCGCGGCGGGCAGCGACCTGCGGATGACCACCACCGTCGAACTGGCCCCCACCGCACGCCTGGTGCTCCGCGAGGAACAGGTCCTGGGGCGCACCGGAGAGGAGACCGGCACCCTGCGCAGCCGGCTCACCGTCCGCCGGGGCGGCCGGACCCTGCTCGACCAGGAGACGGCGTACGGGCCCGGTGCCCCCGGCTGGGACACCTCGGCCGTCCTGGGCGGGCATCGTGCCGTGGGCCAACTCCTGGTCGTCGGGCCGGAGTTCGAGGAGTCGCCGGCCGAGGTGCGGCTGCTCGGTGACGCGGCGGGGGACGAGGCCCCTGGCGGCACGGGACAAGGCGTCCTGGCGCCGCTCGCCGGGGCCGGGGCCCTGGCCACGGCCGTGGCCCCGGACGCGCTCCGGCTGCGGCGCCTCCTGGACGAGGCCGCCCGGAGTGCGGCCACCGGGTGACGGCGGCCGCCCCGCCTCAGACCTCCAGGTCGCTTTCCAGCCGTGCCAGGCGCAGGCGCGCCAGCGCGAGGTTGGCGCGCTTGCGGTCGAGCACCAGGTAGAGGAAGAGGCCGCTGCCGCTCTTGCCGGTCACCGGGCGGATGATGTGGTACTGCGCGGTCAGGGTGATGAGCATGTCCTCGATGGCGCCCTGGAGTTCCAGCATCTCCATGGTGCGCATCTTGGCCCGTACGACATCGGTGTTGCCGGCCGCCGCGACATTGAGGTCCAGGGCCTGCTTGTCGCCCAGGGTGGCCAGGGCCATGCCGCTGGTGTAGTCGACCAGGGCGACGCCGACCGCGCCCTCGATGGTCGACATCGCGTCGGCGAGAGCGGATTCCAGTTGAGCCATGAGGGGTTCAGACCTTTCGATTTTCCGGGGGTGTTGCCGGGCTCCCGGGCTTCCGCGGTTGCGGGCCTCCGGGTTCTGCGTTCGTGCGGGTGCGTGGGGGTTGGTCCGTTACCGGTCGGGTGGTGCGTCCACGAGGGCGCCGATCCGCTCCGCGGCCCTTCTGGCCTGCAGATGGAGCCGCCCCACGTTGGTGTCCGGGCTCGCCACCGCGGTCAGGACCGCCCGCCGCCCGGCCGAGTAGGCCGCGATATAGCCCTCCGAGCCGCGGGTCAGGGATTCCTCGAAGGCGCCCTGTCCGGTGGCGTCGGTGAGTCGCTTGGCGACACCGATCGCCGCGGCGGTGAGGGCCGCCAGGCCGTCCGGCTCGATGTCCGGCAGATCATGGGCGATCACCATGCCGTCGACGCTCGCCACCATCCCGCCCCGGAAGTGGCGCACTTGATCACGCAACGTATGCAGTTCCTCCCGTATCCGGGGTTCGATCGTCATCAGTCTCCTTTTCACGGCGTGCCTTCTGATGACGCGCCTCATGGGGTGCACTGTCTTCGTGCGCAGGGGCTCACAGGGTTTCCTCCAACGCCGTACGCAGGCGGACCAGGAGGGCAACATCCGGATCGGCGGTGGCGAGGATCTCCGGCTCCGGCAGTTGCCAGGCCGCGGCGGGGCCTCCTGGGGTGACGGGGGCGGGACCGTTCAGACCGGCGCCGGGCCGCCGTCGGGGGAGGGGAGCCGGCGCGGGCGCCCGGGGGATGCGGACGAGGCCGGCGGCGGCGAGGCGGCGGATGTCCAGCAGCGTGCCGAACGCGGACTGTCCCAGCGCCCTGGCCAGGTCATACGGCGTGTGCCTGCCGTCGGCGAGGGCGAGCAGCCGCCGTTGGCGGCTCGTGGTGGGGGCCGGGGGGTGCGGGTGGACGGGCACGACGGGCGAGGAGTCGACCGCCGCCCAGGGGCGCAGCCGGTCGAGCAGCAGCCGGCGGTGGGCCGTCGCCTGCTGGAGGGCGGTGGCGCTGACGGGGCGTATGACCCCCAGCCAGTGCCCGGCCCCGGGCGTGAAGGTCGTGGTCTCGGGGGTCAGCGGCAGGGCGAAGAACGCGGCGTCGAGCAGCGCGGCGAGATGGCATATCTCCAGTTCGCCCTGCGTCAACCACCCTTTGCCGACCAGGAACTGGCCGCCGCTCTGCTGCGGTCCCGCCGTCTCCGCGGCGTACTGCCAGCCCTGCGGCGGCAGTTTCCCGGACGCGGCCAGCCGGAGGTCGAGTCCGGGGGCGGCGGTGCCCTCGATGCAGTAGACGGCGCCGTCGAGAAGGTAGAAGCAGCCGTGCGGGCCGCTGAGGGCGCCGGTGACGCGTTCGGCGGCGAACCGGTCGAGCAGCCCGGCCGGGGCGGGCGGGTGAGGAGATATGGGCAGGCCCATGGCTGGTTCCCTTACCGTTCGTGCGGTGTGGCGGAGCGCGCCGTCAGGACGCGACCAGCTCCGCCGCCAGATCGCGCAGCCGGAGCCGGGCGACGGCGAGATTGGCCTGTGTGCGGTCCAGCCAGAGGTAGAGGTAGGTCTGGCTGTCGAAGGCCGTGTGCACAAAACGGATGAGGTGGTAGCTGCCCGCAGCCGTGATGATGAGGTCTTCGAGATCCGTGCCGACGGCGCCGGTGGTGTCGAAGGTGGCGTTGCGCGCCACGGCCTGCACCACCTCCGCGGTGTCGGCGGCGGCCGCGTCGTGATCGTCGTGCGGTGCCCGGCCCGCCGTGCCGAGGGTCAGACCACTGGTCCAGTCGATCAGCCCCGCGCCCCGAACGCCGGGAATCCCCATCGCTTGGGACAACACCTGATCGATACCCGGCACTTCGGATCTCCTTCGCGACGGCCCGGACGCGGCGTGAAAACGTCGAAGCCCTCCCTTGTGGCGGTGAGTGGGAGAGCCTTCACGGAAGGTTACTGAAGGTGTGCGGCTGGCACATGCCCGATGGGCAGGTCTACGGCAATTGACGTATTCTCGCCCCTGCGCGCCCCTCCGGGAGCCATTGCGCCGCCTCGCGCTCCGCCTGGTCACCCCCGGCCGTGAACTCCCCGCCGAGCGGCCCGAACCAGCCGCGAACTGTTCTGTTGTCCCGTCACCTGCGGCTTCTGAGGCCCGAGTTGAGGGTCCCACGGGTGGGGTGGCGGTGACGCGGGAGCAGGCACTGCCGACGGGCGGTGTTGGCCGGAAAGGTGAGGTTCCGCTGCGCTCTTTGGCCGTTCGCCGCTGGTGCAGGGGGGGTGCGGCCTCCGCGCCGCCGGTGCGCCGGCGCGGCACCCGGCGCACTCCGCGGCCCCGCGGAGCGCCACTCCGGCCGCGGCCGGAGCCGCCACGGCCGGAAACCTACAGCTTGGTAAAGAAGTGCGGGTCAAGCCTGTTCAAGAGCGGACGCCACACGTCAGGATCCCTCCGTAAGCCTGTGATCACGCCACCACAAGTGGCACACCATGCAGGGGGAATCAACCACGTGAGAAAAACAGCAGCGCTCGGCGCCGCCGGCACTCTGGTGACCGGCGCGCTCCTTGCCGGAGCGATATCCGCCACGCCCGCCAGCGCGGGCGACAAGCACCAGCGCGGTTCGGCCGAAGCACGCGGTGTGGCGGTCGCTGCCGCGCGCGCGGCCAAGAAGGGCGTCGACTGGCAGGACTGCCCTGCCGACTGGGGTTTCAAGTCGCCGATCCAGTGCGGCTATGTCACCGTCCCGGTCGACTACGCACGGCCCAACGGCCGCACCATCAAGATCGCCGTGGACCGTGCCGTCAGCACCGGCACCAAGAAGGAGCGTCAGGGCGCCCTCGTCTACAACCCCGGCGGCCCCGGCGGTTCGGGCATGAGGTTCCCGACCCGCATCACCACCAAGAGTGCCCTGTGGACCAAGACCGCGAAGGCGTACGACTTCGTCGGCTTCGACCCCCGGGGCGTGGGCCACTCCGCGCCGATCTCCTGCATGAACCCGCAGGAGTTCGTCAAGGCGCCCAAGGCCGACCCGGTGCCGGACAGCGAGGCGGACAAGCGCGCCCAGCGCAAGCTCGCCAAGGAGTACGCCGACGGCTGTGCCGAGCGCAGCCACGGCCTCCTGCCCTACATGACCACCAAGAACACCGCCCGCGACCTGGACGTGATCCGCGCCGCGCTCGGTGAGAAGAAGCTCAACTACCTGGGCGTCTCCTACGGCACCTACCTGGGCGCCGTCTACGGGACGCTCTTCCCGCAGCACGTCCGCCGGATGCTCGTCGACAGCGTCGTGGACCCGGCGCGCGAGAAGATCTGGTACCAGGCCAACCTCGACCAGGACATCGCCTTCGAGACCCGCTGGGGCGACTGGAAGAAGTGGGTCGCCAAGAACGACGCCACCTACCACATCGGGAACACCCCCGAGAAGGTCCAGGCGGCGTGGGAGAAGCTGCGCGCGACCGCGAAGAAGAGCCCCGTCGGCGGAGTCGTCGGCCCCGCCGAGCTGACCGGCTTCTTCCAGAACGCGCCGTACTACGACTCCATGTGGGCCCCGGTCGCCGAGGTCTGGAGCGCGTACCTCTCCGGCAACACCAAGCCGCTGGTGGAGAACGCCGGTCCGAACCTCCTGGACGTCGCGGGCAACACCGCCGCGGAGAACGGCAACGCCGTCTACACGGCCGTCGAGTGCACCGACGCCAAGTGGCCGACCAGCTGGCAGAAGTGGGACCGCGACAACACCCGCATCCACCAGCAGGCACCGTTCATGACCTGGTCCAACGCCTGGATGAACCTGCCCTGCGCCACCTGGCCGGTCAAGCAGCAGCGGCCGGTCGACGTCAAGACCGGCAAGGGCCTGCCGAGCGTGCTGATCGTGCAGAGCACCCGTGACGCGGCCACGCCGTACGGCGGCGCGGTCGAGCTGCACCACCGTTTCAAGGGCTCGCGCCTGATCACCGAGCGGGACGCCGGTTCGCACGGTGTCACCGGCCTGGTCAACCCCTGCATCAACGACCGGGTCGACGCGTACTTCCTGGAAGGGAAGACCGACGCGAAGGACGTGACCTGCGCCCCGCACGCCACGCCCCAGCCGACCAAGTCGACGGCGAAGTCCGCGGTCGGCAAGGTGGCCTCCCTCCTGCCGGTCGTCCCGTAGCGACGGCAGGAACCGTGCCGGCCTGACCTGACGGCACGCGGGGGCGGCCGGGAATCCTCCCGGCCGCCCCTGCCGTCGTCAGCCCGCGATCGGTTCGACCCGCGGTTCCGCGATCGCCGCATAGTCCGCCGTGGCCAGCGCCAGCGAGCGATCCAGCCGGGCCGCATTGAAGAAGATCTCCGGCTGCTCCAGCAGCGCCGGATCGACGACCAGGGCCAGCTCCTCGTCGAAGGAGAACGGCAGGATCGTCCCGCTGACACTGCGCGCCAGCCGCTCCGCGACCTCGGGCGTGGCGAACCCGGCGTACGAGCCGCCCAGCAGCGCCTTCACCGCCCCCAGGTCCACCCGCCGGTCGCCCGGCACGACCGCCAGCACATAGCGCTTGGTCTTCTTGCCCAGCTTGACCATCACCACGATGCACTTGGCGGCCTGCTCGACGGCGTTCCCGCGCAGCGCGCTGACCGCCTCCGTCGCCCCCTCCTCGGCGTGCTCGTAGATCCGGTAGCGCGCCCCGCGCTCGTCCAGCAGGCCGATCAGCTCGGTGTACGTCTCGTGGTCGGTCATCGTGGCTCCACACTCCTGCTCTCGTCGCTCACATCGGCAAACACCGCGGAGAAGGCGGCCCGGGTGGGGGAGGCCGCCCGGCGGTCCAGCACGGCGAACACCACGCGGTCGAACCAGCCGCCGAACCGGCCGCCGTCCAGCAGCGCGGCCGCGAACGCCCGTGCCACATCGGCCGGTTCGTTGCAAAACACCCCGCATCCCCAGGCACCGAGCACCAGTTGACGGTGCCCGCCGGCCGCCGCGACCTCCAGCACCCGTTCCGCCCGCACCACCAGGGCCGCCGCCACCCGACCGGTCTCGGCCGGCCGCTGCCGGGCGATCACCCCCGCGTTCGGCGCCGCGGCCGTCAAGAAGCCCGCTTCGTACGGCACGTCGAGCAGGGTGCCGCGATCGTCGCGGAACACCGGGACACCGGGGGAGAGGATGACCCGGTCGCTGTAGAACGGGCTCGGGTCGGCCCGGTGCGCGGCATGGAAGTCCGGTGCCTCGCGCACACACGCATAGAGCGCCGAGCCCCGGCACAGCGCCTCCTCCTGCGCCTGCGCACCGTTGAGGTAGCCGCCGCCGGGATTGCGCGCGGAGGCGAAGTTCAGCACGGCGAGCGGCCCGCCGCCCGCCTCCGCCAGCCGCCGCCCCGCCGTGAGGCTGCCCTCTCCCGTCACCTCGAACACCGTGCGCACCCGCCGGGGCGGCGCCGCCCCGGCGACCGGTTCCGGTCCGTGGAGCCGCGTCCCGGCCCGGGCCCGTCCGACCGCCGCCGCGATCTCCACCAGCCGTCCGTCCGGTGCGCGATACGCACCCGCAGCGACGATCTTCTCCGTCTCCTGCGCCATGCCGCGCAGCCGGGCACTCATCGTCGGCGCCCCCGTATCCCGTCGTTCATAGTGATCAAGGTACGGGCCGGCGGCGCGCCCGGCGATCGGATTTCGCCGCCCGCCGCCCGCCGCCCGCCGCCCGCGGTCTGCCGCCCGCAGGGCCGCGACCGTCCTCAGCCCTGCCCGCCCCGGGCCGCCAGCCAGTGGTCCTCGGCGGCGTAGCCGAACAGCTTCTCGTCCGGGTAGACGCCGGCCATCAGCGGGAACACCTCCTGCCAGTCCCGCCCCTCGACCCGGTCGACCAGCCACTCCACCGTCTCCGGCAGCGACTCCTCGTACGTCGTCACCGCGCGGTAGCCCAACTCGCGCTCCGCCGCCGTCATGTCGTAGACGATGGGGTGCGGGCCCGACCACGGCGTATCGCCGACACCGCTCGACGGCGGGGCGCCGTCCACCGCCACGACCTCGCTCCTGGGCGCGCCCATCACGGCGTCCACCGCCGCCGAGATCCCGGCGACCGTCGGGGCCTGCGGATCCCCCGCGTTGAGCACCCGTGAGCCCGGCCGTCGAGCCGCCAGCCGGACCAACTCGGCGAGGTTGTCCACATGCACGGGATGGAAGCTGCTGCCGCCGTAGGCGAGCACCCGCACCCGGCGTCCGTCCAGCACCCGCTTGACGAAGTACAGCTCACGGGGCAGGGGACTGTACGGGCCGTGGATGGCGCCGGCCCGCAGCAGGGTCACCGGCAGCCGGTCGCCCTGCGCCAGCAACGCCTGCTCCAGGGCGGCCTTGCGGGTCATGTAGTTCTCGTCACCGGGGGGCACGGTCGGCTGGGATTCCGGGAGGGGCAACGGATAGGCCGGGGCGCCGTCCGGCTCGCCCATGGTGGCGAAACCGCGCCCCCTGTCGTCCTCGTACACCGAGCCGCTGGAGATCACCACCGCCGATCCGATCCGGTCCGCCAGCGCGGTCAACTGCCGGGCGTGCGCAGCCCCGTAGGCCACACAGTCCAGCAGGACGTCGCAGCCCTCGCCGACCAGCCCGGCCAGCGCCGCGTCGTCCTCCCGGTCCACCGCCACCGGGCGGACCTCCTCGGGCCAGGAGTCGTCGCGCCCGCCGCGCCGGGACGCGGCCCGCACCTCCCAGCCGTCCCGCGCCAGGGCCCGCACCGCGGCCCGCCCGATCTGCCCGCTCGCCCCGATCACCACTGCGCTGCCTGATGTCATGCCAGGAACCCTAGGAACGGGAGCGGACGGCGGCAGCCGGGTTCGCCGACGGCGCAAGGAGACCGCCGTCGGCGGGCCGGCCGCTCAGTCCGCGGACTCCTTCCCGTGCCCGCGCCGCCCGTGCGCCCGCGCCCGTGCCTGTGCCGCGGCCTTGGCCTCGCCCGCGTACGTGTCGACGTACTCCTGCCCCGACAGGGTGAGGATCTCGTACATGATCTCGTCGGTGACGGCGCGCAGCGCGGCCCGTTCGTCCTCCAGCCCCGCATAGCGCGAGAAGTCCAGCGGCGCGCCGAAGCGGATGGTGATCCGCATGATGCGCGGCAGCCGCCGGCCCGTCGGCTGCGCCTCGAACGTGCCGATCATCGCGCACGGCACCACCGGCACCCCGGCCTTGATGGCCATCGAGGCGACGCCGGTGCGGCCCTTGTAGAGCCGGCCGTCGTGCGAGCGGGTGCCCTCCGGATAGATGCCCAGCAGCCGGCCCTTGCGCAGGACGGCGAGACCCGAGGAGATCGCCGCCTGCGAGGCGCGGCCCCCGGACCGGTCCACCGGAATCTGCCCGACCCCGCGGAAGAACGCCGCGGTCAGCCGGCCTTTCAGACCGGGCCCGGTGAAGTACTCGGCCTTGGCCAGGAACGTCACCCGGCGCGGCACGATCGCCGGCATCACGAAGTGATCGGCGAACGACAGGTGATTGCCCGCGATGATCGCCGCGCCCTCCGCCGGCACATGATCGAGCCCTTCGATCCGCGGCCGGAACACCAGCCGCAGCAACGGCCCGAGAAGCAGGTACTTGAGCACCTGGTAGAACACAGGGCAACCCCATTCCGTCGGCTCGCCCGGGCAGCTACGTCGTTCCAGGTCACACGGGGTGCCCGGGGACGGCCAGTGAGTCTATGGGCAAGCGCCGGGGCGGGTGGGCACCTTCGGCCGGATCGATGCCGACTCTTTTCCGATGCCCCGGTGGACGCGTCAAGAACCCGGCGGGAAGCTGAAGGGGATGCGCACCGATGTGCACGCCCATCTGTGGAGCGAGGACTACCTGCGGCTCCTGGAGTCCTACGGGCGCCGGGACGCCGCCGCGCACCGCGGCCTGGGAGCCGGCGACCGCCCCCAGGAGCTGGACGCCCGGTTCGCGATGAACGACGCGGCCGGAATCGACCACCAGATCCTGTCCGTATCGCCCCAGGGCCCGTACTCCCCGGACATCCGGCAGGCGGTGACGGCCGCCCGGCACGCCAACGACCACTACGCCGCCCTGGTCCGCGACCGGCCCGCCCGGTTCTCCGCCTTCGCCGCGCTCCCGCTGCCCCACCTGGACGCGTCCCTGGAGGAGCTGGCCCGTGCGCTCGACGAACTCGGCATGGCGGGCGCCGGCGTCACCACCGACGTCCTCGGCCGAAGCCTCGGCGACCCCGCCTCCACCCCGCTCCTGGCGGAGCTCGACCGGCGCGGCGGCGTCCTGTCCCTGCACCCCTCGGGCCATGACGCCGGATCACCGCTGATCGCCGCGCACCGGATGCGCTGGATGGTGGGCGCGCCGCCGCCGACTCCTACGGTGCGGACCGGCTGCTGCTCGGTACCGATTTCCCCTACCGGAGCGGTCAACAGCTGTGCCGGGCCGTGTCGTTCATCGAGGAGGCCCTCCCGCCCGAGCGGGCCGAGCAGGTGCTGACGGCGGGGGCCCGGCTGCGCAGGCCGCAGGCTGCCTAGGACGGCCGACGGGCCGCCGCCCCTGCCCGCCCCCTCAGCGCGCCCCGGCCTCCAGGAGCGCACGGAACCGGCGTCCGAAGAGGTAGGCGTCGCCCGGCCAGCGCGCCGAGAGGTAGTTGCCGTCCTGCACGACGAACGCGGCGGAGTCGTCGGTCGCGGTGCCCCGCGCGGCAAGGACCCTGGGCCCCCGCTCGAAGCGGGCGTCCGGGCCGGTCAGCGCGGCCCTGACCTCGTCCTCCACATACGCCGGATAGGTGCGGTAGTAGCGGCCGAGCCGCCACGCGGTGGCCAGATACGCGGCCCGCTCGAGGTACTTCGGCAGACAGGTCGTCCGCCGGCCTGCCAGCAGGCTGCGGCCGGTGGACGCCTCCCGGGCCCGCGCCGCCACCAGCACGCCGTGGCAGATCGCCCCGACCGGCCGGTCCAGCGCCCAGAACCGGGCGACCTGCTGCCGCAGCACCTCCGAGCCCAGGTACTGCCGCATCCCCGGTGCGTGCCCGCCCGGCAGGATCAGCCCGTCGTACTCCTCCGGGACCAGCTCCGCCCAGCCCACGGTGGCGGTGAACTCCTGGCTCCGGGTGAGCTCTTCGTAGAAGCGCTTGGGCTCTTCCGCTGCGCCGAGCCGGCCGAAGAGGACACCGGTCAGCAGCCGCGGGTCACCGGCCGGCCGGGAGCCGGCCTGTTCGGTGGCGAAGACGACCTGGTGGCCGGCGTCGGTGAGCAGCCGCCACGGCACCGCCACTTCGGTGACATCGGCATCGCGGTCGGGGACCGGCATCAGCACGCGCATCGGGGCATCCTCGCAGGTCCTCGTTACCTTTCGGTAGCCGGTTTGGCATCCCCGGACAACTTTCAACTCGCCGTGAACGAGGGCGGGTTGACTCGCCGTATTGCCCGGTGACCGAGCCCGGACCCAGTGTCCGGGCCGAGGACAGGAGTGCACAGATGTCCCGGAAGAAGAGAGTCGGCAAGCGCCAGAAGATCGTCATCGGCGTCAGCGCCGCCGCGCTGGTCGGCGGCATCGCCATCGTCACCGCGGGCACCAGCCAGGCATCGGTGGCGTGCGACGGACTGGCCACCGCCCTGAGCAACAACCAGAAGTTCATCGCCGACCAGCAGGCGAAGCCGGACGCCCAGTCGGCGGCACGGATCGCCAACCGCCAGGCCGTGATCAAGCAGATCCAGGTCCAGCAGAAAGCCGCCGGCTGCTCCGCCGAACAGGGCGGGGGTGACGCCGCGGGCGCTCCGCCGACGGGCAACGAGCCGCCCGCCTCCAGCGCTCCCGGGGCGTCCGAGGCCCCGTCCGGGTCGGCGGATCCGACCGCCTCGGCCGCCCCGCCCGCGTCGGACGACCCGCCGGCCGCCGACGGAGACGTGGTCTGCGCCGGCTCGACGGTGACCCTCTCCGGCGAGGGCGGTGCCCCGGCGGCATCCAGCGACCAGTTCCCCGTCGGCACCAAGCTGAAGGTGACCAACCTGGACAACGACAAGTCGACGACGGTCTCCGTGACCTCGGCCTCGGGCAGCTGCGCCCTGCTCAACAACGCGGCCTTCGAGCAGGTGCGCGAGGAGGGGAAGTTCCTGATCCGCCACGCCCGGATCGAGCGGGTGAAGTAATCCCGGTCCGGGTGGCCGGCAGCGGAGTCGCCTCCTCCGCTGCCGGCCACCCCTGTCGTCGAGGGGCGATCGCCGGTCCGTACGGGCGACCTGACGGCGTGCCCGCTTGCCCGCCGCGGCCCGGCGCGGTGGCCTGGGGCCGCCGGGCGCCACGCGTCGCTGTCAGGCTCCCGCAGGTGACCCCACCGAGCTTCCCAGGAGACTTCGATGCCCGTGAGCCCTCGACGCCGATCCGTCCGTGCCACCCTGACCGTGTCCGCGTCCGCGCTCGCCGCGCTGTCCGCGTCCCTGCTCGGTACGCTCGCCGCCGGCCCGGCGCGGGCCGACGAGCCGCCCACCGTCGACCAGGGCCTGCTGCTGACCGTCTCGGGAGCCGGCAACACCTGGAGCCGGGGGGTGCGGCTCAGCTGCCCGGACATCCACGGCAGGCACCCGCACGCGGCCGCCGCCTGCGACGCGCTGGCCTGGGCGCGCGGCAACCTGGACGCCCTGCCCGGCCACCCGCAGGCCTGCACCAGGGAGTACGACCCGATCGTCGCCACCGCGACCGGAATCTGGCACGGCACCGTGGTGAACTGGCGCAAGGAGTTCCCCAACGGCTGCACGATGGATGCCGTGACCGGGCCGTTGTTCCGCTTCTGACGGCACCGGGGCGACGCGCCCGCACCGCCCCGCCGGAGCGGCGGGCTCAGACCGGCCGTGCCGCCGCCATGCCCACCGTCACCAATGCCAGCACCACCCAGCAGAACCAGAGCCAGCCGTTGGCGCCCATCGCCACGGTGTAGGCGGTCGCCACCACCAGCCCGCCCACCGTGCACACGGCCATCGTCCTAGCAGATCCGGGCATACCCGCACCCTCCTCACGGCGGCCCGGGGCACGCATGCCGCGGGCCGCGGCCATGGGACCATCGTCCCCGGCCGCGGCCCGTACCGCCAGAGTGGCGACCCGCCGTCACCGGCTCCGCGCGTCGAGCGAGGCGAGGTAGGCGTTGTAGTCCGCCAGATCCTTGTCGCCGTTGCGGTCCGCGGCCCGGTCCGCACGCTGCGACTGGCGCTCCTCGGACTTGTACCACTGGAAGACCAGGGCGATCAGCACCACCACGGACGGGATCTCGCTGAAGGCCCAGGCGATGCCGCCGGCCGCCGTCTGGTCGGACAGCGCCTCGATCCCGAGTGAGGACGGCGGGTGCAGGAAGGTGTCGACCATGGGCTCGGTGGCCATCATCAGGGCGATGCCGAAGAAGGCGTGGAACGGCATGCCCGCGAACAGCTCCAGCATCCGCATCACATAGCCCGGCCGGTGCGGGCCCGGGTCGACGCCCATGATCGGCCAGAAGAACACCAGGCCGACCGCGAGGAAGTGCACCATCATCCCGATGTGCCCGGCCCGGGACTCCATCAGGAAGTCGAACAGCGGGGAGAAGTAGAGGGCGTAGAGGCTCGCGATGAACAGCGGGATGGTGAACGCCGGGTGCGTGATGATCCGCATGTAGCGGCTGTGCAGCAGCGCCACCAGCAGTTCGCGCGGCCCCTTGCGCCCCCGCCCGGCGGCCGGCAGCGCGCGCAGCGCCAGCGTCACCGGTGCCCCGAGCAGCAGCAGGATCGGCGAGAGCATGCTGATGACCATGTGCTGGACCATGTGCACGCTGAACATCGCCATGCCGTAGTCGTTGAGCTGGGTGCACATCACCAGGGCCACCGTCACCAGACCCAGGGCCCAGGCGACGGTCCGGCCCACCGGCCAGGCGTCGCCCCGCCGCCGCAGCCGGATCACCGCCCAGCCGTACAGCCCGAGTCCCAGCAGGCAGCCGACGAGGAAGAACGGATCACCACCGAACTCCAGGCCCCGCGCCAGCGTGAACGGCGGCAGATCCATGTTCATGCCGTCCATGCCGTGCCCGCTGTGATCCATCCGCTCGCTCCTGATTCGTACCAATGCTCCGGCGACAAGACTAGAACCGCCCCCGGCCGGACCATGCGGCAGGGCCGCATATCGGTGCGATGGCCGGGGGCGGTTCGTGCCGCACGGGCTACGGCGCCGGGGTCACAGCACGCACTCGGCCTCGTCGTAGCGCTCGGTGGGCACCGTCTTGAGGGTCTCCACGGCCTCGGCCAGCGACACCAGCGTGATGTCGGTGCCGCGCAGCGCCGTCATCATCCCGAAGTCGCCGCGGTGCGCGGCCTCGACGGCGTGCCAGCCGAAGCGGGTGGCGAGCACCCGGTCGTACGCGGTGGGCGTGCCGCCGCGCTGGACGTGCCCGAGGATGACCGGCCGGGCCTCCTTGCCGAGGCGGTTCTCCAGCTCCACCGAGAGCTGCCGGGCGACACCGGCGAACCGCTCATGGCCGTACATGTCCTTGCCGCCGACGTCGAAGGTCATCGTGCCCTCGCGCGGCTTGGCGCCCTCGGCGACGACCACGATCGCGAACTTCTTGCCGGCCTCGAACCGCTCGGAGACCCGTGCGGTGAGTTCCTCGATGTCGAAGGGCCGCTCCGGGACCACGATCGCGTGCGCACCGGCCGCCATGCCCGAGTGCAGCGCGATCCAGCCGGTGTGCCGCCCCATCACCTCGACGATCATCACCCGCTGATGGGACTCGGCGGTGGTCTTGAGCCGGTCCAGCGCCTCGGTGGCCACGCCCACCGCGGTGTCGAAGCCGAAGGTGACGTCCGTGACGGCGATGTCGTTGTCGATGGTCTTCGGGACGCCGACGATCGGCAGCCCGGCGTCCGACAGCAGCCGCGCCGCCTTCAGCGTGCCCTCGCCGCCGATCGGGATGATGGCGTCCAGGCCCAGCTCGGCGACGTGGCCGCGGGCCCGCTCGACACCGTCGCGCAGGTGGGCGGGCTGCACCCGCGAGGACCCGAGGATGGTGCCGCCGCGCGCCAGGATGCCGCCGACGGCGTCGAGGTCGAGCTTGCGGTAATCGCACTCCAGCAGGCCCTTCCAGCCATCACGGAAGCCGATCACCTCATCGCCGTGATCGGCGGTGGCGCGGTGGACGACGGAGCGGATGACGGCGTTCAGACCGGGGCAGTCGCCGCCGGAGGTGAGTACACCAATACGCATTGCTCGAAAAACCCTCTGCAACTCAACCGGGGGCCCGGACCCCGTCGTCCGGTTGGATTCCGCTCACCCTACAAGCGCAGGGCCCCTGGGCACACGTACGCCCGCAGTGCGGACTGCGGGCGTACGAAAAGGGGTTCATTCCGGCAGATGCCTCATATCGGCGAACCGCCCGAACCGGGAGGAAGCCGTATCAGGCAGGCTGGGTCGCCGCGGCGATCCGCTCCTGGCGCAGCGCCTCGTACCAGCGGTCCTCGACCGGCGGCAGGGCATTGACGTCCAGCGCCAGCTTGATCAGCAGGTCGGCGATGTGCGGATTGCGCGCCATCACCGGGCCGTGCATGTACGTACCGAAGACGGTGTCGTTCCACGCGCCCTCGTAGCCGTCGCCGACGCCGTTGCCCTTGCCGAACCGCACCTTGGCGAACGGCCGGGCGGTCTTGCCCAGGTGCGTCACGCCCTGGTGGTTCTCGAAGCCGGTCAGCGGCGGCAGGCCCAACTGCGGGTCGATGTCGGCGAGTACGTCGCCGACGCAGCGCTCGGCCTCGCCACGGGTGCTGACCACGTCCAGCAGCCCCAGGCCCTCCTGCCGCTCCCCGAGGTCGTTGATGAACTCATGACCCAGGATCTGGTACCCGGCGCACACCGAGAAGACGATCGCGCCGTTGGAGACCGCACGGCTCAGCCCGCCGTCGCGGATCAGCCGCTCGGACGCCAGCCGCTGCGGCCGGTCCTCGCCGCCGCCGATCAGATAGATGTCGCCGGAGGTGGGAATCTGCTGGTCGGACCGTACGTCCAGGCGCTGGACGTCCAGGCCGCGCTGGCGCGCCCGCCGCTCCACCACCAGGGCGTTGCCCTGGTCGCCGTACGTGCTCAGCAGGTCCGGGTAGATCCACACCAGGCGCAGGCTGTTGTCACTCATGCTCGCTCGTCCTTGTCCGTAACGTCGGTGGACCGCACTCAGTTGCCCACGCGCCGGCGCAGGTCCTGGAAGGCCGTGTAGTTGGCGATGACCTCGATCCGTCCGGGCGGTGCCATCCCCACCGCCTCGTCGAGGCTCTCGCACACGTGGAAGTCCAGCCCCGCGACCTCCAGGCGCACCGCCAGGTCCAGCTTGCGGTCGCCGAGGACGAAGATCGGGTGCCCGGCGAGCCGGGTGTAGTCGACGTCCCACAGCCAGGAGGTGTCCGTGCCGTCCGCGCCGCGGGCGTTCACCGACATGATCACCGGGGTCGGCGGCGGGTCGATCAGCGAGAACGTCTCCAGCCAACCGGCCGGGTTCTTCGCCAGCAGCAGCCGCAGCTCCCGCTCCATGAACGTGACCACGTCATAGCGACCGGCCACCGCCTGCACCGAGAACATCCGCTCCAGGGCCACCTGCGGCGGCACCCCGAAGGCAGCGGCGACCGCGGCGGACGTGGTGGCGTTCGCCTTGTTGGCGCGTCCCGGCAGCTGCAGCTTGATCGGCCACGCGCTGCCGTGCGGGTCCAGGACATGATCGCCGGACAGCGCCCAGCTGGGCGTGGGACGGCGGAAGCCGCACTCCGCGCAGAACCAGTCCTCGCTCGGCCGCTGCATCACACCACCGCAGGACGGGCAGGACCAGGCGTCGTCCTTCCACTCCTGCCCCGCCGCGACCCAGACCACGTTCGCGGACGACGAGGCCGCCCAGACGATCAGCGGGTCGTCCGCGTTGGCGATGATCAGGGCCTTGGAACCGGCCAGGCCCTCTCGCCAGTGCTCGGCCAGCATCCGGGTCTCCGCGGCGCGGTCGAGCTGGTCGCGCGAGAGGTTCAGCAGAGCTATGGCCTTCGGTGTCACATCGCGTGCCACACCGGCGAGGTACTTCTCGTCCACCTCGATGACGCCGTAGCGGGCGTCCGACCCACCGGCCAGCGCGGAGGTGATCCCCGCCGGCATGTTGGCGCCCAGCGCGTTGGAGACCACCGGGCCGCTGGCCCGCAGGGCCTCCGCGATCAGCCGCGTCGTGGTCGTCTTGCCGTTGGTCGCCGACACCAGGATGACGTCCAAGTGCCGGGCCAGCCGCGCCAGCAGGTCGGGGTCGAGCTTGAGCGCCACCCGGCCACCGATCACCGATCCGCTGCCGCGGCCCGCCGCGCGCGACACCGCCGCCGCGGCCTTGCCCGCCGTCACGGCCAGCTTGGCCCGCGGCGACAGCGGCTCCGTGTTGCCTGCCATCGTCCTTGATCCTCCTTGCATCCGGCGCCCGCCTGCCCTGAGGCTGCCGGTGGAACGCTTCCTCCGCAGCCGATGACCGGCCGAGGCTTCGGTCGGGGATCAGCCTATCGAGATCCGGGCCCGGGCCCGAACCCCGCCACCCGTCCGGCGACATCCCGGGCGCGCCGGACCGTACGCTTGGCCCATGCCTCCCCGCACCATCCCCGGCAGTTCCGGCCGGGTCCGCCCGCTGCGCCTGCTCGGCGATCCGGCCCTGACCGAGCCCTGCCGGGAGGTCACCGCCTTCGACGGCGAGCTGGCCCGGCTGGTCGAGGACATGTACGCGACGATGTACGCCGCACACGGTGTGGGCCTCGCCGCCAATCAGGTCGGCGTCCCGCTGCGGGTCTTCGTCTACGACTGCCCCGACGACGAGGAGGTCCGCCATCTCGGGCACCTGGTCAACCCCCGGCTGGTGGAGACCGACGGCCCGGTCTTCCGCGGGCCCGAGGGCTGTCTCTCGCTGCCCGGCATCGAGGCCGGCACGCCGCGCCACGACCACACCGTCGTGACCGGGTTCAGCGTCACCGGCGAGCCGAGGACCGTGACCGGCACCGGCTTCTTCGCCCGCTGTCTCCAGCACGAGTGCGATCACCTCGACGGCGGGCTGTACGTCGACCGCCTCACCGGGCTGCGCCGCCGCCGGGCGCTGCGCGCGGCGGCCAGGGCCCCGTGGGCCGCGACGGCGGCGCCCGGCCGCTGAGGGGCCGGCGCCGCCGCCTTGTCACGGTCCGGTGCTCAGAAGCCGGGGCCGCCCACGCGGTCCTCGACCGCGGCCAGCTGCCCCCAGAGCAGGTCGGCGAGCTGTGTGACCAACTGCTCGCGTGAACAAGGGCGTTCCCGAAGCCACCAGTCGCCTGCCCCGTGCATCATGCCGACGATGCCGTGGCCCCATACGCGTGCGGTCAGTTCCCCGCCCGGCCCCAGGTCGAGCCGGTCGGTGATCACCTTGGCCAGCTCCTCGCCGAGCCGCCGCAGCAGCGGGGCGGAGTGCCGCCCGACGTCGAAGCCGGACTCCGGTGCGTTGTCCTCGTCCGACGGGTGCATCAGGAAGCGGTACACCTGCGGCCGGGCCTCGATCGCGAGCAGATAGGCGTCGAGGGTGGCCTCGACCCGGTCCCGGCGCAGGACGGGCGCGTCCAGCGCGGTGGCCAGATTGGCCAGCAGGGCGTCGGTGTGCCGTACGGCGAGCGCGCGGTACAGGCCGCCCTTGTCGCCGAAGTGCCGGTAGAGGATCGGCTTGGTGATGCCGGCCTCGGCGGCGATGGCGTTCATCGACGCGTCCGGGCCGTCGCGCAGCACAATGCGCTCGGCGGCCTCCAACAGCTCCCGCCGTCTGCGCTCGGTCGCCGTCTGCTGGCGGCCGCTGTGCTCGGTGCTTTCCATGGTCGTGCTCCCCACCCTTGTGAATCCGTGGCGCTCGCGCAACGTAACACCCGATCTCCACGGTGAATTCGTTCTCAGGGGAGTTGACATCTTCTACTGACGAGTAACACACTGCGGGTTACCGCTAGTAACAACAGTAATGCCTGGCAGCAGTGGAGGGGACATGGCCGAGTTCACCATGGAGCTCAACGACGAGCAGAAGGAAGTCCGTGACTGGGTTCACGGCTTCGCCGCGGACGTCATGCGCCCTGCCGCCGCCGAATGGGACGAGCGCGAGGAGACCCCCTGGCCGGTCATCCAGGAAGCCGCCAAGATCGGTCTGTACTCGCTGGACTTCTACGCCCAGCAATTCTTCGACCCCACGGGCCTCGGCCTCCCCATGTCCATGGAGGAGCTCTTCTGGGGCGACGCCGGCATCGGCCTGTCGATCGTGGGCACCGGGCTCGCCGCCGTCGGTGTGCTGGCGAACGGCACCGAGGAGCAGATCGGCACCTGGGTCCCGCAGATGTACGGCGACGCCGCCGACGTGAAGGTCGCCGCCTTCTGCTCGTCGGAACCGGACGCCGGCTCGGACGTCGCCGCGATGCGGACCCGCGCGGTCTACGACGAGGCCAAGGACGAGTGGGTGCTCAACGGCACCAAGACCTGGGCGACCAACGGCGGCATCGCCAACGTCCATGTCGTCGTCGCGGCCGTCGAACCCGACCTCGGCTCCAAGGGCCACGCGTCCTTCATCATCCCCCCGAACACCCCCGGCCTCTCCCAGGGCCAGAAGTTCAAGAAGCACGGCATCCGCGCCTCGCACACCGCCGAGGTGGTCCTCGACGACGTCCGGGTCCCCGGCCACTGCCTGCTCGGCGGCAAGGAGAAGCTCGACGAGCGCCTCGCCCGTGCCCGCGAGAAGGCCAACAACGGCGGCGAGCGGGTCAAGAACGCCGCCATGGCCACCTTCGAGGCCTCCCGCCCGGCCGTCGGCGCGATGGCGGTAGGCACCGCCCGCGCCGCCTACGAAGAGGCCCTGGAGTACGCCAAGACCCGCTCCCAGTTCGGCCGCCCGATCATCGACAACCAGGGCGTGGCCTTCCAGCTCGCCGATATGCGGACCCAGATCGACGCCGCCCGCCTCCTGGTCTGGCGCGCCTCCTGGATGGCGGTGACCGGCAAGCCCTTCACGTCCGCCGAGGGCTCCATGTCCAAGCTCTTCGCCAGCGAGGTCGCCAAAAAGGTCACCGCACAGGCCGTCCAAATCCTCGGCGGCAACGGATTCACCCGCGAATACCCGGTCGAGCGGATGCACCGCGACGCGGCTATCTACACCATCTTCGAAGGCACCAGCGAAATCCAGCGCCTGGTGATCGCCCGGACGATTTCGGGCATGCCGATCCGCTGAGACGTATGCGCCGTAAAGCGCGCGGAGTTGAGTTTTGCGTGGGCCCCGCCCGGTCGTCGGGCGGGGCCTTTTCGCTGCCGTGTCCACTGGCACCGGATTGCGGTTCCGGGAGATTTTCGGGGGAGCGACTCGCCGGCTCCCGCCTGCGGGAGGGAGGGCGGCAGCGCCAACTGCTCCACGGGCGGGAATTTCCGCTGCGGGTGTGCGGAATTCCCGGGAGCGGAAGCGTGCGCGACCGTGGGCGCCACTGCCCCTCCGCCGCTCCCGGATCCGGCTGTTACGGGCAATCGCCCCGTGTCCTCGACGAAGCGGGCGAACACCCCTCGTGGTGGAGATTCTGCCGATAATCTCCCCGCATACCGACACAGGGGGACGAACATGGCCGCACCCGTCCGGCGCCCGCAGCGTGCCACCACCCGCCGGACCGTTGTGTTCTACGGCAAGGCCTGCGGCCTCATGGCGGGAATCGCCATGCTCGTCCTGATGATCCATGACGGGCTCGGCGCGGGGGCCGCGGTCCTCCTGGTGACGCTCGTGGGCGGCGTCCTCGCCGTCCGGCGCGCCCGGGCCGCCGACCGTGCCCGGCTCCGTGAGATCCGGGCCGCCCGGTCCATGGAGATCGGCCGCTATCACGCCATGAACCCGCGCGAGTTCGAGGAGGCGATCGCCTTCCTGTGCCGGCGCGACGGGTGCCGGGACGCCCGCCGCGTCGGCGGAGCGGGCGACCTGGGTGCCGATGTGACCGCCGTCGCCCCCGACGGGCGCCGGATCGTCATCCAGTGCAAGCGCTACGGGCCGACCAGCAAGGTCGGCTCCCCGGACCTCCAGCGATTCGGCGGAACCTGCTACAGCGTCCACGGCGCCCAGGTCGCGGCCGTCGTCACCACGTCCGTGTTCACCAGGCCGGCCGCCGACTACGCCGTCCAGCAGGGCATTCGCTGTTACGACCAGAACGCGTTGGCCGCATGGGCCTCGCGTACCGGTCCGGCGCCCTGGATGTAGACCGCGCGCGAGGAAAGCTCCGGGGCCGGCGCGGAATCCGTGCGCCGGTGATCAGGGGCCGCCGACCGGGTCCGCCAATGATGACGTTCCGGTTTTCGGAAAACACCCCTTCAACCTTCAACCAGCGTAGGGCGGTTGACTCCCGCCGCAATCCCCAAGGGGTCCGGTTCGGTCTCTCGGTGCTATCCCGACCGGCCGGCCGATGCGGTCATCACCTGGGTGGAGGCGGCGGAGAGAAGAAGCGGAACTCGGGCACTGCGGTGATTCCGCTTGAGCATGCGGACGGACTTCCGCGGGTGATGAGGCAACGGCGGATCGGCCGCGGTGTGCCTTCGTGCGGAGGTCCGTCGCAAGGAGGTGCGGCGGGCTCCGTCGTGCCGTCGGGGTGTCGTCGCTCAGCCCCTGCCGACGGTTGCCGGCCCGTGCCCGCCCTCCTCCGGTCCTCCCGGTGCCGGACGCCCGGCTTCCCCTTGACGGGTGGATCGCCGCGCTCTACGTTCCTTCCATAAAGCAAAACATTAATTCCATGATGCGGAATTAGTCCCCTCCGGCCGTTCGTCGGAGCTTGCCCGTGACAGGTCGACGCAGGAGTACTCGATGCCTCGAATGACAGCCGCTCGCGCCGCGGTGGAGATCCTCAAGCGTGAGGGCGTGGCCCACGCCTTCGGAGTGCCGGGTGCCGCGATCAACCCCTTCTACGCGGCGCTGAAGGGCGCGGGCGGGATCGACCACACGCTGGCCCGCCACGTCGAGGGCGCCTCGCACATGGCCGAGGGGTACACCCGCACCCACCCGGGCAACATCGGCGTCTGCATCGGCACCTCCGGCCCGGCCGGCACGGACATGATCACCGGCCTCTACTCCGCGACCGGCGACTCGATCCCGATCCTGTGCATCACCGGCCAGGCGCCGACCGCGGTGATCCAGAAGGAGGACTTCCAGGCCGTCGACATCGCCGCGATCGCCAAGCCGGTCACCAAGGCCGCGACCACGGTCATGGAGGCCGCGCAGGTCCCCGGCGTCTTCCAGCAGGCCTTCCATCTGATGCGCTCCGGGCGGCCCGGCCCGGTCCTGATCGACCTGCCGATCGACGTCCAACTCACGGAGATCGACTTCGACCCCGAGACGTACGAGCCGCTACCGGCCTTCAAGCCGACCGCGACCCGCGCCCAGGTCGCGAAGGCCCTCGCCCTCCTCAACGAGTCCGACCGGCCGCTGATCGTCGCCGGGGGCGGCATCATCAACGCCGACGCCGCCGACCTGCTGGTCGAGTTCGCCGAGCTGACCGGCATCCCCGTCGTCCCCACCCTGATGGGCTGGGGCATCCTCGCCGACGACCATGAGCTCAACGCCGGCATGGTCGGCCTGCAGACCTCGCACCGCTACGGCAACGCGACCTTCCTGGAGTCCGACTTCGTCCTGGGCATCGGCAACCGCTGGGCCAACCGCCACACCGGCAAGCTCGACGTCTACACCCAGGGCCGGAAGTTCGTCCACGTCGACATCGAACCGACCCAGATCGGCAAGATCTTCGCCCCGGACTACGGCATCGCCTCGGACGCCAAGGCGGCACTGGAGCTGTTCGTCGAGGTCGCGCGCGAACTCAAGAACGCGGGCGCGCTGCCGGACCGCTCCGACTGGGCCGCCTCCACCCAGGTGCGCAAGGCCCAGTTGCAGCGCCGTACGCACTTCGACGACATCCCGATGAAGCCGCAGCGCGTCTATGAGGAGATGAACAAGGCCTTCGGCCCGGAGACCCGCTACGTCACCACCATCGGCCTCTCCCAGATCGCCGGCGCGCAGATGCTGCACGTCTACAAGCCGCGCCACTGGATCAACTGCGGCCAGGCCGGGCCGCTCGGCTGGACCATCCCGGCCGCGCTGGGCGTGGCCACCGCCGACCCGGAGACGCCGGTCGTCGCCCTCTCCGGCGACTACGACTTCCAGTTCATGCTCGAAGAGCTGGCCGTCGGCGCCCAGCACCGGATCCCGTATGTGCATGTCCTGGTGAACAACGCGTACCTGGGACTGATCCGCCAGGCCCAGCGCAACCTCGACATCAACTTCCAGGTCAACCTGGAGTTCGAGAACATCAACGCCCCCGAGCTGGGCGTCTACGGCGTGGATCATGTCAAGGTCGTCGAGGGACTGGGCTGCAAGGCCCTCCGCGTCACCGACCCGAGCGAGTTGGGCGCCGCCTTCGAGGAGGCCAAGAAGCTGGCCGCCGAGCACCGCGTCCCGGTCGTCGTCGAGGCGATCCTGGAGCGGATCACCAACATCTCGATGAGCGGCAGCGACATCGCCAGCGTCAACGAGTGGGAGGACCTCGCGACCGAGCCGGGCCATGCGCCGACCGCGATCAAGCCGCTCAAGGTCTGACGCCGGACCGGTCGGCCCTGGGCTCGCGCGGTGGCCGGACGGGTCCGATGACGGGTTTGGTCCGCTGCGCGCTCGGGACGGCGGGCGCGGTGACCACCCGTGTCGTGACCACCGGCGCCGTGACCGCCGCACCGCGGTCACGGCGCCGGTCCACGGTCATGGGCCGAGGTGCACCGGCAGGCCGGCCAGCCCGTGCATCAGGCGGGTGCGACGCCACTCCAGCGCGTCCCAACTGTCCACCGCGGGCCGGATGCCCGGGAAGCGCGTCAGCAGTACCTCGAAGGCGATACGGGCCTCCACGCGGGCCAGCGGTGCTCCGAGGCAGTGGTGCGGGCCGTGTCCGAACGAGAGATGACCGCCCGGGCCGTCGGAACCCCGGAGCCCTTCCGGGGGCCGGGGGCCCCGGGGGCGGTGCGGAGGCCCCGGAGCGTCACCTGGCTCCGTCGGCTCCGTCGGTTCCGTGGGCTCCGTACGGCGATGACGGTCGAGGCGTACGTCGTCCGGCGCGACGAACCGGGCCGGATCGCGGTTGGCGGCTCCGGGGGACACCAGCACCACATCTCCCGCGCCGATCCGGGCGCCGCCGAGGTCGAACGGCTCGGTGGCGAAGCGGAAGGTCGCCAGGGTGATCGGGGCGTCATGGCGCAGGAACTCCTCGACGGCGGCGGGGAGCAGCGCGGGATCGGCCCGCAGGCGGGAGCGGAGCGCCCCGTCCCGGAGCAGGGCCAGCATGCCGTTGCCGATGAGGTGGGTGGTCGTCTCATGGCCCGCGACCACCAACAGCACGGCCAGCGACACCAGTTCGGCTTCGGAGAGCCGGTCCGCCTCGTCGCGGGCGGCGATCAGCCCGCTGAGCACATCGTCCCCGAGGTCCTCGCGCCGCGCCGCGATCAGCCGCGTCATGTAGTCGCTGAGGGCGTGCGACGCGCGGTCGACGGTGTCCGGCGCCCCCGCGGCGAACAGGTCATGGGACCAGCGTCGTACCGCCGCACGGTCCGCCTGCGGCAGCCCCAGCATCTCGCTGACCACCGCGATCGGCAGCGGCTCGGCGAACTCCAGGACGAGGTCGGCCGACCCGCGCGCGGCCAGTGCGTCGGCCAGCTCCTCCGCGATCGCACGGATCCGGGGCTCCAGTCGTGCGACGGCCGCCGGAGTGAACGCCCTCATCGCCAGCTTCCGCAGCCGGCCGTGGTGCGGCGGGTCGGTGGCGAGCATGGTGCGGCTGACGGCGGGGGCCAGCCGGCGAGTGCCGGGCCGGTCGGCGAAGTAGCGGGCGGTGTCCTTCGACAGCCGCGTGTCCGCCAGCGCCGCCCTGGCCTCCGCCCAGCCGGTGACGACCCATGTCGTACGGCCGTTGTCCGTCCGTACCCGCTGCACCGGGCCGCGCGCCCGCAGGGCGGCGAGCAGCGGATACGGATCCCGGGAGAACTCCGCTGAGTCGATGGGGTGGTTCACGGTCGGCCTCATGATCCCGTCGTGGAGGTCGGTTCCGGGGCGCTGGGGAGCGGCCTCCTGGTAGCCCCGGCCACCGGCCAGCCTAGTGAATGCTCGCGGGGGCAAGGATTGCTGCTCATGGCGGCTGCCGAAATGCGCGAGCCAAGAGCGCGGCGCACGCTGGATGCATGTCCGAGCATCCGCCTGTCATCGTGCACCCGCCGACCCCCTCCGGTGGCCGACGGGTGACCGTGCGTGGGCAGATCGTCGGCCTGGCCCACGGCCGTGGTGACGTCGCCGAGTTCCTCCGCCGTGCGGGCGTCGCCGGCCCGGCCGAGGACATCGCACTGGACGACCCCCGGCTCGTCGAGTGGCGCGGCGGTTCGCTGGACGACTGGCCGATGCCGCCGGCGTGAGCCGGTGCGCGCGCTCTGACGGGGCCGACGGCTTCCGTACGGCTGACTGCGGGGCCGACCGGCACCGATGTCCGTCCCGCCGCACGTCGCACGGGGCCGTCGGACACCGCTCGCTCCCCGTCCCGCGGCACGCCCCGCGTCGCCCCGTCCCACGCTGACCGCGGTACGACAGGCGGCTCGAGCCGCCGCGGCGCGAGCACGTACGCTGGCGGCCGGCGGCCTCCGGGCTGCCGGTTCGTGAGGGTGCGGCAGAAACGGGAGCAGGCGTGAGCGACGACGGTGACAGCGGCTACGACGACGGCGGGGCGCAGAGCGGAAGCTCCGTGCTGCACGGCCGGTCGGCGCACGCCACGGACCTGAGTGTCCTGCGCAGGGCCATGCGCTGGGAGACACTCGCGATCGTGGTGATCCTGGTGGTCCTGGCCGCGGCGGCGTCCTAGAGGCGGCCACCCGGGCGCTTCATGCCTGCCGGGCCGCCTCGAACCGGCCCGCCGCCCCCCGAACGCGGCGTCCGATTTCCGCCAGCACTGCCGCCCGACCTGCTGCACAGTGGACCTGTGATGAGCGAGGACAGCAGGTACGAGGCGGTGCGCAGCAGGGATGCCAGGTTCGACGGCGCCTTCTTCTTCGCGGTGTCCACGACCGGGATCTACTGCCGGCCGAGCTGCCCCGCCACCACGCCCCGACGGCGGAACGTCGCCTTCTTCCCGACCGCCGCGGCCGCCCAGGGCTCGGGCTTCCGGGCCTGCCGCCGCTGCCGCCCCGACGCGGTGCCCGGCTCCGCCGAGTGGGATGCCCGCGCCGATGTCGTCGGGCGGGCGATGCGGCTGATCGGCGACGGCGTGGTGGACCGGGAAGGCGTCGCGGGGCTGGCGGACCGGCTCGGGTACAGCGCCCGGCAGGTGCAGCGGCAGCTGACCGCCGAGCTCGGCGCCGGCCCGGTGGCGCTGGCACGGGCGCAGCGTGCCCACACCGCGCGGGTCCTGCTGCAGACCACCGGGCTGCGGGTCGCCGATGTCGCGTTCGCCGCCGGGTTCGCCAGCGTGCGCCAGTTCAACGACACCATCAAGGAGATCTACGCGCTCACGCCGAGCGAGCTGCGCACCGCCCGCCCCGGCAAGACGGCCCGGTGCGGTCCGGCGGCGCCGCCCGCCACGCCCGGGGTGCTGCCGTTGCGACTGGCCTTCCGCGGCCCGTACGCGGCAGGACAGCTCTTCGACCACCTCCAGCGGCGTGCGATCACCGGGATCGAGGAGGTCGTCGGCGAGCCCGGCGCCCGCACCTACCGGCGCACCCTGCGGCTGCCGAACGGAACCGGTATCGCCGAGGTCGACGAGGTGACGGGCGACGGCTGGCTGGACTGCCGGCTGCGCCTCACCGAGCTGCGCGACCTCACCACCGCGGGGCAGCGCGTGCGGCGCCTCTTCGACCTGGACGCGGATCCGTACGCGGTCGCCGAGCGGCTCGGCGAAGACCCCGCCCTGGCCCGGCTGGTGGAGCGCCACCCCGGACTGCGGTCCCCGGGAGCCGCCGCCCCGGACGAGCTGGCGGTCCGCGCCGTGCTCGGCCAGCAGGTCTCGGTCGCGTCGGGACGCGCGCTCGGCGGCGCACTCGTCGCCGCGTACGGCGAACCGCTGCCGGAGCCGTCCGGCACGCTCACCCACCTCTTCCCGCGCGCCGACGATCTGGCGGCGGCCTCGCTCGCGGAGGTCGGCATGCCCGGATCGCGGCGGACGACCCTGCGCGCCCTCGGCGCCGCGCTCGCCGACGGCACCGTCACGCTGGACGCCGGAGCCGACCGGGACGAAGCCGAACGGGCGCTGCTCGGCCTGCGCGGCATCGGCCCGTGGACCGCGGGCTACATCCGGATGCGCGCCCTGGGGGACCCCGATGTGCTGCTGACCGGCGATGCGGCCGCACAGGCCGGAATGCGCCGGGCCGGAGTCCCCACGGACGGTCCGGCCGCGCGGTCGGACGCCTGGCGCCCCTGGCGCTCGTACGCCCTGCACCACTTCTGGAACGCGCCGGTCACCGAACCGGCCCACCCCCGTCCCTCCGCCACGGAAAGCACCCGACCATGACGCTCTGCACCACCCTCGACAGCCCGCTGGGCGAACTCCTGCTGGTGGGCGAGGAATCAGCCGCCGCACCGGGCGGCATCGCGCTCGCCTCGCTGAGCGTGCCCGGCCAGAAGGGCGGCGCGACCGTCCAGGACGGCTGGACGCACGACCCGGACGCCTTCGCCGAGATCGCCCGTCAGCTGCGCGCCTACTTCGACGGGGAGCTGACCCGCTTCTCCCTCGCCTTCGCCGACACCCGGGGCACGGACTTCCAGCGGCGCGTGTGGCGGGCCCTGGAGGGCGTCCCGTACGGGACCACGACCACCTACGGGGCCATCGCGGCCGGGATCGGCGCGGCGCGGGGGGCGGTGCGCGCCGTCGGCACGGCGATCGGCGCGAACCCGCTGCTCGTCGTCCGGCCCTGCCACCGGGTGATCGCCGCGGACGGGTCCCTGTCGGGCTACGCGGGCGGGCCCGTGCGCAAGCGGCAGCTCCTCGGCATCGAGGGGGTCGCGCCGGACGCCGGCTGAGTCCGCCGTACCGGACGCGGGCCGCCCCCGCACCGCACCGCACCGTCCCGCTCCCGTGAGCCGCCCCGCCCGCCCCCACTCCCCCTGGAGACGCCATGACCACCACGACCACCCGGGGCCGGGCCCGCCCCACGGCGCTCGCCGAGCGGGTGGCGGCCGCCGACTGGACGGCGCTGGCCGCGGAACTCGACGCCCTGGGCTGCGCGTTGACCCCACGGCTGCTCGGCCCGGCCGACTGCCGCGCCCTGGCCGCGCTGTACGACGACCCCGCCCGCTTCCGCTCGACCGTCGACATGGCACGGCACCGCTTCGGCTCGGGCCAGTACCGCTACTTCGCCGACCCGCTGCCCGAACCCGTCCGGGCCCTGCGCGAGGCGTTCTACCCGCACCTGCTGCGGACCGCCCGCGACTGGGCGGCCCGACTCGGCAGGCCGGCCCCCTGGCCGGACACCCTGGGGGAGTGGCTCACGATGTGCCACGACGCCGGGCAGACCAAGTCCTCGCAGATCCTGCTGCGTTACGGGGCGGGCGACTGGAACGCGCTGCACCGCGACCTCTTCGGGGAGATGGTCTTCCCCCTCCAGGTCGTCATCGGCCTGGACGGGCAGGGCACCGACTACACCGGTGGTGAATTCCTGCTCGTCGAGCAGCGGCCGCGGGCACAGTCCCGCGGCACCACCACCGTCCTGCGGCAGGGCCACGCCCTGGTGTTCACCACCCGCGACCGCCCCGTGCGCTCCGCCCGCGGCTGGTCGGCCGGCGCCGTACGCCATGGGGTGAGCACCGTCCGCTCGGGCCACCGGCACTCCCTGGGCCTGGTCTTCCACGACGCCTGACCACGCCGCGGCGCACCCGGCCCAGGGCCGCGCCGACGGGGTCAGAGCATCGAGCCGCCCGTGACGTCGAAGCGCTGGCCGGTGATCCAACGGGATGCGTCCGAGGCCAGGAACGCGGCGACGTCCGCGATGTCGGAGGGGTGGCCGATGCGGTTGAAGACGGAATAGGCCGCCAGCGCGGCCCGCCCCTCCGGCGTCGCCCGCCGCGCCGCCGTCACATCGGTCTCGACCCAGCCGGGTGCGATGGTGTTGACCGTGATCCCGCGCGCGCCGACGTCCTTGGCAAGGGTGTGGGTGAGTGTTTCCAGGGCGCCCTTGGCGACGCTGTAGGCGATCTGCGTAGGGTGCGCCGTAGTCGTCACCGCCGACGAGATGTTGATGATGCGTCCGCCGTCCCGCATCCGCTGCAGACCGTGCTGGATGAGGAAGAACGGGGCCCTGATGTTGACTGCGAGGGTGCGGTCGAACTCCTCGTAGGTGACCTCGTCCATGCGCCCGGGGAAGTTCTGAGCCGCGTTGTTGACGAGAATGTCGAGGCCGGGCTCCGCGCCGGAGGCGGCGAGTTCGGCGTCGAAGGCGGCGAAGAGGGCCTCGGCGTCGCCGGGAACTCCCAGTTCCGCGCCGACTATGAAGGCCCGGCCGCCCGCACGCGTGATGCTTTCGGCCGTTTCCTTGGCCGCGGTGTCATTGCTGCCGTAGTGGACGGCGATCAACGCACCGTCCTCCGCGAGGCGCTGGGCGATGCCCCGTCCGATGCCGCGGCTGGATCCCGTCACCAGTGCGGTCTTCCCCTTGAGGTCACCCATGATCGTTCTTGGCCTTCCGCTCAACTGTGGCGGCGTGCTGCCGCCGGCTGCTTTCCCTTGCTGGTGGGACACGGGGAGCCCGGTGCCCATGCCTCAAGAGCCCTCACCACTCGCGGCAGACGGCCCCGCAGGCCGCGCGGTCCGGTGGCTCATGAAGTGTGGAGTCCCTGCTGAGATTGTCATGGCTCGTGAGGTGTGCGCTCAACGCTCGGTGTCCAGTGCGGTCAGGGTGGAGACGAACACCGGTTTGCCCTCCTGGGAGCCCGTGACCTGGACCGTCGTGGTGGAGGGGAGTGCGGACGGGACGTGTCGGGCCACGATGCTGCAGGGGATGCCGTGCTCGGCGTAGCGGTGGAATTCGGTGCCGAAGGCGTACGGCACGAAGATCTGGGGAGCGGTCAGCGCCCGGGCGGCCTGCTGTGCGGCGTCGAGCAGCAGCATCCCCGGGATGTGGTCGTTCGCCGGATTCACCATCGCGCCGTGGCCGGGCGCGATGCGCAGTTCCCATCGGCCGGACCGGTCGGTGGGGGACAGCAGCACATCGCTGTCCACGGCGCTGCCGGTCACCTGGTGCGGGACGGGTGCGGGCAGCGGGCCCAGGGTGCGGCGTGCGGCCAGCCGTTCGCCACGGATCCGGCGGTAGACGGCAGGGGAGGTGACGGCGACATCGGAGTAGCCCGTCGCGACGATCCGGCCCGCCTTGCGGATGGTCATGGTGAAGTGGCCACTGGACAGCGTGCCGCCCCGCAGGCGCATCCGGCTGCAGGTGACATCGATGGTCAGCCGGGTGGGCCCGCCGCCAACGGCCAGGTGCTCGGGGTGGGTTGTGTACACCAGGTTGCCGAGGATGAAGTGGTGGCCGACCGGTACGCCGAGTTCGGTGTGGCACAGGAGCAGCCCCGCCTGGCGGATGGTCTCGCCGGTGAGGATGAGATGGTGGCGGCCGTGCACCGGGGTGAAGTACCCGTGGTTGTGCGGCCACTGGGCGGTCAGCGTGAAGCGGGAGTCGTCCAGCCGGCGCCATGAGGTGACCAGAATGTCGTCGGCAACGGGACGGTGAACGAACTCCTGAGGGACGCAGGGGGCATAGCGATGTCCGGCGGCCGCACGGTGGCTCCCCTTCGCGTGCGTCTGATGTGGAGCCCTGGGCTGAACCGTGCCGCTGACGTGCATCGTGTCGCTCATGAGTGCCCCCAGGCGTCTCTACGGGAAGAGGTGCATCGCTGATAAGATACGTACCATCCGGTTTTATTTTCAATGCCGGGCGTCGAATTGCAGCAAGTGGCTGACCCAGGGGGGAATTGAGCGGTAGCTAACTGATGCGAACATGGAAAACACGAGAGACAGGAGGCGTCCTGTGGCACAACAGGACCGCGCGATCCGGACCCGGCGACTGATTTTGGAGGCGGCCGCCGCGGTTTTCGACGACCTCGGCTACGACCGCGCGACCATCGCCGAAGTCCTCGACCGCGCAGGCGTCACCAAGGGCGCCTTGTACTTCCACTTCGCCTCCAAGGAGCAGCTCGCGCTGGCGGTGCTCGATGAGCACGTACTGGACATCGCCGTGAAGCCGCAGAACATCAAGTTGCAGGAGTTCGTCGACGCGGGTCAGGTGCTGGCCTACCGGCTGCGCAGTGACCCGATCCAGCGCGGGGCGGCGCGGCTGGCGGTCGAACAGGGCTCCAACCACCTCGACCGCAAGCAGTCGATGCTCTCGTGGAGCGTGTTCGTCGAGGGGCTGCTGAACGAGGCGAAGGACCGCGGTGAAGTGATGGAGAGCATCGTCGTGCGGGAGACCGCGGAGCTGTTCGTCGGCGCCTTCGCCGGGCTGCAGATGATGTCCCAGGCCTTCACCAACCGGGCCGACCTCAGCCGCCGGTTGACCATCTTCTTCGAGCACACCCTCCCGAGCATTGCGGTTCCGGCCATCCTCGCCAAGCTCAAGCTGGGTTCTGAGCGTGGTGCACAACTCGACGCCGCGCTCCAGGGGAAGGCGTCGGCGAACGCCGGAATCGATGCCGCGGCGAGCTGATCGCGGCGCCTCGGGCCGGGTGGCTCGCGACGGCCGGGTGGCGTGGACCGCCCGGTGGGGGTGGGAGGCGAAAACATACCGCGCATGCGGTGTTGGTTCCCGAACCGTGTAAGTGTCGTGGATGAACGGTGCAGGTCAGAGGCGCCGCGGGGGCTCCCGCGGCGCCTCTCGTCGTGGGCGGGAAGGTGCGCTCGGCGCGGCGGGCGAGCGGCCGGGCGGCGGCGTCCGGAGGTCTCTGCCGGACGGGATTGTCAGTGGGGTGCGGTTCACTGGGACTCGGCGGGTTCAGCGGAGTCCGCGCGTCGAGGACGAGGCCGGGGGAGGCCCGATGAACGGGGCGAGAGGGAGTCAGGAGCGGGGCGGAGTGAGGCAGATCACGGCCTCCGGGGAGCGAGGGCGGCCGGTGCCGCGGAATAGACCGCCGCGATAAAACGTTCGGCATGCACGTATCCATGGCCCGATCATGCCGATGCCCGGGGGAGACGCCCCAGCCCTCGAACCCTGCTGCTCACCCCTGCTCCCACCACCCGCTCACCCCCCACTCCCACCGACGCTCACCTCTGCCGCCCTGGAGGCCGCCCGCATGACCCGGACGACGACGGACCAGCTCCCCGGAAGGGCGGCGGGCACCCCTGCCGAGCCCCCCGTGCCCGACCACGCCGCGGGCGGGCACCGCAGAACCCGCGGCGGCATCGTCCCGGTCCTCGCCTTCTCCGGCATCGTCGTCGCGGTCATGCAGACGCTGCTGGTGCCGGTCATCAAGGACCTCCCGGTGCTGCTCAACACGGCGCCCAGCAATGCCACGTGGGTCATGACGGCCACCCTCCTCGCCGGTGCCGTCTCGACGCCCATCATGGGACGCCTCGGTGACCTGTACGGCAAGCGGCGGATGCTGCTCACCAGCCTCGCCATCATGGTCGTCGGCTCGCTGGTCTGCGGATTCACCAGCGACCTGCTCACCATGATCGTGGGCCGGGCGCTGCAGGGCTTCGCCATGGGCGCCATTCCGCTCGGCATCGGCATCATGCGCGACGAGCTGCCGCGCGAACGGCTCGGCTCCGCCATGGGCCTGATGAGCTCGTCGATCGGTGTGGGCGGCGGACTCGCGCTGCCGGTCGCGGCCCTGGTCGCCCAACACGCCGACTGGCACACCCTGTTCTTCGGCGCCGCCGGGCTCGGCGTGCTGTCGATGCTGCTCACCTTCCTGACCGTCCCGGAGAGCGCGGTGCGTGCCCGGGGCCGCTTCGACGTGGCGGGCGCCCTCGGGCTGTCGGCCGGCCTGGTCGCCCTGCTGCTGCCCATCACCAAGGGCAGCGACTGGGGCTGGGGTTCGCCCACCACCCTCGGTCTGTTCGGTGTCGCGGCCCTGATCCTGGTGCTGTGGGGCGTGATGGAGCTGCGCATCGCCGATCCCCTGGTCGATCTGCGGACCACCGCCCGCCGCGAGGTCCTGCTGACCAACCTCGCCTCGATCACCGTCGGGGTGGCCTTCTACGCCGTGTCCCTGGTGCTCCCGCAGTTGCTGCAGCTGCCCGAGTCGACCGGCTACGGCCTCGGCCAGTCCATGGTGGTGGCCGGCCTGTGCATGGCGCCGCTGGGCCTGACGATGATGCTCGTCGCTCCGCTGTACGCGCGGATCGCCGCCCGGCGCGGCCCCAAGGTCTCCCTGCTGATCGGCATGCTGGTCATCGCGATCGGCTACGGCGCGGGCCTCGGCCTGATGACGGCCCCCTGGCAGACCGTCATCATCGCGGTGGTCCTCGGCGCCGGCATCGGCCTGGCGTACTCCTCGCTGCCCGCGCTGATCATCGGCGCCGTCGACCCGTCCGAGACCGGTGCGGCCAATGGTCTGAACACCCTGATGCGCTCGATCGGCACCTCGGTGTCCAGCGCCGTGATCGGCATGGTGCTGGCCCATATGTCCCAGCGGACGGGACCGGCCACGGTGCCGACGATGGCCGGGTTCCGGGTGTCCTTCCTGATCGCCACGGCCGCCGTCATCGTCGGTGTCATCCTGGCCTCCTTCCTGCCCTCGGCGCGCCAGGTCTCCCGGCCGACCCTGGTCGCGCAGAGCACGGACGACGCTGCCGGGGAAGCCGGCGGCGCGGACACCGATGGTGTGGCCGACGCCGGCAACGGGGCGTCCGGGCTCGTGAAGTCGGCGCCGGCCGGCTCCCGGCCGGCCACCGTGCCGGAGGCCACCCGCCCGGCTTCCGCCCCCGCCGGGACGACCGCGGCCGAACCGGCCACGGTTCGTTCCGGGTTCGCGGGCCGTGTCCTGGACCCCGCCGGACTCCCCGTCCCGGGTGCGAGCGTCACCCTCATCGACCGGCAGGGGCGCCAGGCCGGCGTCACCACGGCCGCCGCCGACGGCCGCTATGCGCTGGCCGCCCCCACGGCGGGCACCTATGTCCTGACCGGCGCCGCGCCCGGCCACACCCCGTACGCCGCCTCCGCCCTGTACCGCGGCGAGGGCACTGCGGCCCGGGTCGATCTGATCCTCGCCGGCACCGGCCGCCTGGGCGGCGTGCTGCTCGGCGGCCAGGAAGGAGCGCCGCTGGCCGGCGGGAGCATCGTCCTCACCGACGCCGCCGGCGAGGTGGTGGCCCGTACGGCCTCGGCTGCCGACGGGAGTTGGGACGTCGCCCCGCTCCCGCCCGGCCCGTACACCCTGGTGCTCAGCGCCCCCGGCCATCAACCGCAGGCCCGCGCCCTGGAACTGTCCGGCGGCGAGCCGGAACGGCAGGACACCCGTCTGCGGCCGACCGTCACCGTCCGCGGAACGGTACGGGGACCGCACGGACGGCCGCTCGCCGAGGCCGCCGTGACCCTCGTCGAGGACGGCGCGGTCGCCGGGCACACCGTCACCGGCCCGGACGGCGCCTTCGCCTTCTTCGACCTGAGCGCGTCCCACTACACCCTCACGGCAGCCGGCCATCCGCCGCACGCCGTCGGCATATCCCTCGCCGACGGCGCCCACGAGACCCTCGACCTGGACCTCGCCCAGCCGTCGGTGGCCACCGGCTGACCCGGGCGCGCGGTGCGCGCGCCTTGCTGCGTCCCCGCCCCTGCCCCCGGGCCTCCGCGCCCGTCTCCTTCTCCGGAGCGATCGCGGGGTGGGGGAGGGGCGGCGGCCTTCGACGACGCCGCGTCCGCACGCATGCCCACCGAGGAGCGCGGGAGGCCCTCCAAATTCTTGGACCGCGGCCGATTTCCCGCGCCCCGCTCAGCCCTGGTACTCCGTGAGATCAATGCTGTGCACCGTCAGTGCATGGCCGTACTCCGGATGCGTCGCCTCCCGCTCGATGGCCATACCGAGCTTGCGCAGGACGTTGTCCGAGGCCTCGTGGCCGAGCCGGTTGACGGCGATGACACGGTCCAGGCCGCGGTCCTGGAGGGCGAACTCCAATACGGCCTGGGCGCCTTCGGAGGCATAGCCCTGGCCCCAGTACTGCCGTCCGAAGCGCCAGCTGATCGCCACCTCGTGCGCCGCCTCCGGAAGGAAACCGGGTACGGACAGGCCGACGCATCCGGCCAGTTCGCCCGAGGCGAGCAACTCGACGGCGAAGAGGCCGAAGCCCTCGTCGTCCCACTCCTCCTCCCACCGTTCGATCTCTTCGGCGGTCTGCTCCAGGTTCAGGACGGAACCGTCGCCGATCCAGCGCATGACCACCGGGTCCGCGTTGATGTCCGCCATGGGGGCGAGATCGTCGTCGGTCCAGCGGCGGAGGATGAGGCGGGGGGTGCGGATCTCGGTCATGCCGCCCATCCTGTCCAATGCCGGGGGCTCGGCGGAAATCGACGGCCGCCCGTGCGCGACCACTCACTGCGGCGCAGGTCAGCAGCGCCCCAGCAACTGCGCCTGCGTCTCGTCGAGTTCGACGGCGAGAAGGGGGCTCGCCGCCTCGCCGTCCCCGCCGGCAACCGCCTCGACCAGTGCGGCACGGCGGGCATCGCCGTGCCGCGGGTCCTCGTCGCGCAGCCCCGCCAGCTCCACGAGGTCGATCAGCCCCTGGCGCAGTGCCGGTACGAACTGCGCGAACCATGACGGAGGGCTTGCATCCGGCCGCCCGGCCCCCGGCCCCCCGGCCACCCGGCCGCCCGCGCCATCCCTACGCCGGTGAGCTCGTCCGCCCCGCCTTCTCCGGCACCCACCAGGACGCCATCAGCAAGGCCCGGCCCACCACGCCCGCAGCGCCACCGAGCTGGACCTGCCGCGGTCCGAGGCCACCTGGCCGGTGCCGTACCTGCCGGTCGACCCCGCCGGTCTCGGCTGCACCTACGAGGAGGTCATCCGGGTCGACAGCCCGTCGGGCAAGGGTGGGATCGCACCCCTCCTCCAGGTGCACCACGGATAGGTGCACCACGGGCCGGACCTCCGTCGGACCTGCGCGCCGATTTCTCCCGCACGGTGCGGCGCGCCACGGACGGCAGCGGGCAGGAGGTCACACCGAAGGACCTGGGGGAGCTGTTCCGGGGCATCTGTCCGGCGCCGGGGAGGACGGTCCGCCGACGCTCGCCTCGTTGACCGCCACCGAGCCGGCACCGGGCGTCCACCGCGTGGTGTGCGAGCTGGGCGGTGGCGCGGGCGCGGGTCCGGGGGCGCTACGAAGGCGCCGGCAGCGACCCGCTCGCCGCTTCGCCGACGCGATGGCCGCCGCCGGGTACCCCGTCGCCGCCCTCACCCGCGCCGGGCACCCGGTCGGCCCGGTCCCGGACGGTGGCGCTCTCGCCTCTCTGTGCAGTGCCGGCCCGGCGGCGGCACGTACGGGGGCGCCGGTCGGGACGCCTCCCTCCTGGCGGCCCCGGCGCGGGCGGTGCTGCCGGCCGTCAACCGGGCGAGCGGGGGATCGCGAGGCCGTGAGCGACAGGGCGTAACGGGCCGGCGGGCCGGCCGACGCAGGGGGAGCGGGGAAACCGCCGGGACCGGGGAATCCGCCGGGCACGGGAGAAACCGTCGGGCCCGCGGGCGCTGCCGGGTCCGTAGGCGCTGCCGGGCCCGGCGGGGCTCCTGAGCCCCCGGGGACGGCGTTCTCGGGCGACGGAACGGCCGAACATGGCGGTGGCGTATCCGCAACTCGGGAATTCTCTGCGATTCTGGGCGACAGGCCCCGAATACCGGCTGGTCACACCGATAGCCGGGGTCACCGGCGTGCCGAGCACTCCGGTTCGTTAGTGGTGTGTTAGTGCCTCGTTAGCGGACCGGCAGTGCCCCGGGCCACGCTGGCTGGAGCACCGGACCGTACCCACCCACGACGAGAGCTCGCACCTACCAGACGAGGGGGACACTTATGTCGCTCATCATCAAGACACCCGGCCGCGGCCGTCGTGTCGCCGCGGGATCGCTGATCGCCGTCGCGGCGCTCGCGCTCACCGCCTGCCAGGGCGGGCCCGATGCCGCATCGCACCCCTCGTCGGCCGCCGCACCCCGTACGTCCCACGACACCCGGAGCGGTGACGGGTCGCAGTCGGCGGGCGGCGGAGGCACGTCGTCCGCCGCGAAGCCCCAGTCCTCCGTGCCCGGCCAGGGGCCCTCGGCGGCCTCGGCCAAGGCGACGCCCCCGGGCAGCAAGCCGACCGGCAGGACGCCGGGCGCCACGGAGTCCCAGGCCTCCGCCATGACGGCCTCGGACCGCTGCACCGCCGCCCAGATGTCGCTGCGCCTGGGCGCCTCCGACATCGGTGCGGGCAACGTCCGCTACCCCCTCGTTTTCACGAACAAGGGCAACAAGGCCTGTTCGCTGCGCGGCTACCCCGGGGTCTCGCTGATCAAGCGGGACGGCTCGGCCGTCGGCAGGCCCGCCACCCGCGGGGGCGGCTCCGGCGGCGTCGTCCGGCTCCAACCGGGGCAGAGCGCACACGCCGTGCTGCACACCCTCAACGAGGGCGTCTCGGACACTCCGTGCTGGGACCGCTCGCAGCTCGTCTTCGTCTACCCGCCCGGATCCAAGGCGTCGATGACCACGGGCAGTGCCGGACTGCGGGTGTGCGGCGGACGGTTCGAGGTGACCTCAGTGGAGGCCGGGGGCCTGGGCTGACCTGCGGTACGGCGACACGGGAGCCGGGCGGCCGCGCGGGCGGTCACCCGGCTCCCGGTGTTTTCCGGCGGGCGGCGCCCTGCGGCGGACCGGTCGCCCGGAGGGTTCACCGCAACGGCCCCTTGTGACCGCCCCGCGGTCCCGGATCGGTGTTACCAAGGTGGATGGAAGCCTTGAATGAGTGCTTTCGTTGCATATCTGCCGAGGAGCCGTCCCCATGTCTGCAGCTTCGAGCGCGGCCACGCAGGCCGCTGCGAACGGAAAGCCGTCCGCCGAGGAAGAGTCCCCGATCCACATTCTCTGGATCAACGCCGGCCTGAGTTGCGACGGCGACTCCGTATCGCTCACCGCAGCGACCCAGCCGAGCATCGAGGAGATCGCGCTCAGTGTGCTGCCGGGGCTGCCCAAGATCGCCGTCCACTGGCCACTGATCGACTTCGAATGCGGCCCGGTCCAGGGCGCGGACAACTTCATCGAGTGGTTCTTCAAGGGCGAACGCGGCGAGATCGACCCGTTCGTGCTGGTCATCGAGGGGTCCATCCCCAACGAGTCCATCAAGCCGGAAGGCTACTGGTGCGGTTTCGGCGACGACCCGGAGACCGGCCAGCCGATCACCACCAGTGAGTGGATCGACCGGCTGGCCCCCAAGGCGCTCGCCGTGGTCGCGATCGGCACCTGCGCCACGTACGGCGGCATCCACGCGATGGCGGGCAACCCGACCGGAGCCATGGGCGTGCCCGACTACCTGGGCTGGGACTGGACCTCGAAGGCCGGCATCCCGATCGTCTGTGTACCCGGCTGCCCGATCCAGCCGGACAACTTCTCGGAGACGCTGGTCTACCTCCTCTACCAGGCGGTGGGCTCGGCCCCGATGATCCCGCTGGACGACCAGCTGCGGCCCTCCTGGCTCTTCGGGGCGACCGTGCACGAGGGCTGTGACCGGGCCGGCTACTACGAGCAGGGCCAGTTCGCGACCACCTACGACTCGCCCAAGTGTCTGGTGAAGCTCGGATGCTGGGGTCCCGTGGTCAAATGCAACGTGCCCAAGCGGGGCTGGATGGACGGCATCGGCGGCTGCCCGAACGTCGGCGGAGTCTGTATCGCCTGCACCATGCCCGGCTTCCCCGACAAGTTCATGCCGTTCATGGACGAGCCTCCCGGCGGCAAGCTCTCCAGCACCGCCAGCGCCGCGTACGGCAGCGTCATCCGCCGGCTGCGCGACATCACGGCCAAGACCGTCGATCACGAGCCCAAGTGGCGCCACCGCGGCGACCAACTGACCACCGGCTACCGCAAACCGTGGTGAACGCACCCCGCCCGTAGCCGTCCGGCTCCTCGGCACCTCCGTTCGACCTCACCTCCGCGCGCAACAGAAGGGCACGGCACTCACGATGGCACCGAAGACAAAGGCGGCCGGTGACGGCAGCGGTCTGACGGAGATGTCCTGGGATCCGATCACCCGGATCGTGGGCAGCCTCGGCATCCACACGAAGATCGACTTCAAGCAGAAGCGGGTGGCGGAGTGCTACAGCACCTCCTCCGTCTTCCGCGGCTACAGCGTCTTCATGCGCGGCAAGGACCCGCGTGACGCGCACTTCATCACCAGCCGGATCTGCGGCATCTGCGGCGACAACCACGCCACGTGCTCCGTCTACACGCAGAACATGGCCTACGGGGTGAAGCCCCCGCACCTGGGGGAGTGGATCATCAACCTCGGCGAGTCCGCCGAGTACATGTTCGACCACAACATCTTCCAGGAGAACCTGGTCGGCGTCGACTACTGCGAGAAGATGGTCCGCGAGACCAACCCCGGTGTCTGGGAACTCGCCCAGCGCACCGAGGCCCCGCACGCGGCCGAGCACGGCTACCGCACCATCGCCGACATCATGAGCTCCCTCAACCCGCTGGAGGGCGAGTTCTACCGCGAGGCGCTCCAGGTCAGCCGCTACACCCGGGAGATGTTCTGCCTCATGGAGGGCCGCCATGTGCACCCCTCCACGCTCTACCCGGGCGGTGTCGGCACCATCGCCAGCGTCCAGCTCTTCACCGACTACCTCAGCCGGCTGATGCGCTACGTCGAGTTCATGAAGCGCGTCGTCCCGCTCCACGACGACCTGTTCGACTTCTTCTACGAGGCGCTGCCCGGATACGAGGAAGTCGGCCGGCGGCGGGTGCTGCTGGGCTGCTGGGGTGCGCTCAACGACCCCGACCACTGCGACTTCACCTACCGCAACATGACGGACTGGGGACGGAAGATGTTCGTCACCCCCGGCGTCATCGTCGACGGCAAGCTGGTCACCAACGACCTCACCGAGATCAACCTCGGCATCCGGATCCTGCTCGGCAGCTCCTACTACCAGGACTGGGAGGGCCAGGAGCAGTTCGTCACCCACGACCCGCTCGGCAACCCCGTCGACCCGCGCCACCCGTGGAACCAGCACACCATCCCCGCCCCGCAGAAGCGCGACTTCAACGACAAGTACAGCTGGGTGATGTCCCCGCGCTGGTTCGACGGCAAGGAGCACCTGGCGCTGGACACCGGCGGCGGCCCGATCGCCCGCCTGTGGTCCACCGCGCTGTCCGGGCTCGTCGACACCCCGTACGTCAAGGCCACCGGCCACAGCGTCACCATCGACCTCCCGCGCAGCATGACCAAGCCCGAGGCCCGCTTCGAATGGAAGATCCCGAAGTGGAGCAACGCGCTGGAGCGCAACCGCGCGCGCACCTACTTCCAGGCGTACACGGCCGCCATGGCGCTGCACTTCGCCGAGCAGGGGCTCGAGGAGGTCCGGGCCGGACGCACCCAGACCTGGGAGAAGTTCGAGGTCCCCGACGAGTCCATCGGCTGCGGCTTCACCGAGGCGGTGCGCGGCGTGCTCTCGCACCACATGGTCATCCGGGACGGGAAGATCGCCAACTACCACCCGTACCCGCCCACCCCGTGGAACGCCAGCACCCGTGACACCTACGGCACCCCGGGCCCGTACGAGGACGCCGTGCAGAACACCCCGATCTTCGAGGAGAACACCCCGGAGAACTTCAAGGGCATCGACATCATGCGCGCGGTGCGCAGCTTCGACCCGTGCCTGCCCTGCGGCGTCCACATGTACGTCGGAGACGGCAAGTCCGTGCAGAAGATGCACGTGCCCACCGGCCTGAGCGGACTGTCCGGATGAGCGCCCGGGCCACCGCGGCACAGGCCGCCGCACCCCGGGCCGGTGTCCCCCAGGGCGCCGCGGCCCAGGGCACGGTGAACGCGGAGACGACCGGACGGCGCGTCGAAGAGGCGCTGGACCGCCTCGCCCAGCGCGACCGGGAGGCGGGCGCCGCCGCCGAGGAACTCGTCCGGGTCCTGATGGACTTCTACGGCGCGGGACTCGCCCGGATCGTGCACCTCGTGGGCAGCGGCACCGGCGACGACGGCCCCCGGGCGGCGCTGCTGCGCGACGAGCTGGTGACCAGCCTCCTGGTGCTGCACGACCTGCACCCCGAGGACACCGTGACGCGCATCGGCCGCGCCCTGGACAGTGTCCGCCGCCAACACCCCGCGGACATCGCGGAGTTCGACGCCGACAGCGGGGTGCTGCGACTGCGCGCCGGGGAGGCCGGAGGCTGCGGCTGCCCGAGCACGAACCAGCAGGCGCAGCAGGCCGTCGAGGCCGCCGTGTCCTGCTTCGCGCCCGATGTGACCTCGGTGCGGTGGGAGGCGGCGGGCGCCACGGCCGAACCGACGCTGCTGCAGATCTCCCCCCGGCCGCCGACCGCCGCCCCCGCCTCGTGAGCGGCCGGCTGACGGCGCCCCCGCGGCTCGGACCGTCGACCGCCCACCGCGGCCTGCGCCGTTTCCGCACCCCGGCGCCTCCCGCCCCCGAACGCTGCGAACTGTGCGGCGTGGTGCTCGCCGAACACAACCACCGCCACCTGGTCAACACCGAACGCCGCGCGCTGGCCTGCGCCTGCACCCCCTGCGCGCTGCTCTTCGAACAGCCCGGGGCCGGCAGCGGACAGTTCCGTACCGTCCCCGACCGCTACCTCGTCGACCCCGGCCACAGCCTCGACGACGCGGCCTGGAACCTCCTCCAGATCCCCGTCGGCGTCGTCTTCTTCCTGCGCCACGCCGACCTCGACCGGCTGGTCGCGCTCTACCCCAGCCCGGCCGGCGCCACCGAGAGCGAACTCGACCCCTCGACCTGGCAGACCGTGCTCGCCGCCAGCCGGCTGGCCGGCCTGCTGCGGCCCGACGTGGAGGCGCTGCTGCTGCGCCGCTTTGAGGGCCGGATCGACTGCTATCTGGTGCCCGTCGACATCTGCTACGAACTCGTCGGCCGGATGCGCCTGTTGTGGCAGGGCTTCGACGGCGGGGCGGAGGCACGCGCCGCGCTCACCGAGTTCTTCGCCAAGGTCGCCCGCCGGGCCCGGGAGCCGAGGGAGGACGACCGGCCGTGACCGATCTGTCCTTCGCGTGCACCGGCGTCCGAGCCGACCGCTACGCCGCGGCCCCCACCCTGCTCTTCCGGCTGCGCCTGACCGCCACCGGAGGCGACCGGGTGCACGCCGTCGCGCTGCGCTGCCAGTTGCGCATCGAACCGGGCCGGCGCGGCTACCGCACCGACGAGGCCGAGGCGCTCTCCGATCTCTTCGGCGAGCGGTCCCGCTGGGGCAGCACCCTGCAGCCCCTGCAGTTCGCCCAGGTCTCCCTGGTCGTCCCCGGCTTCACCGGCGAGACCGAGGTGGACCTGCCGGTCCCGTGCAGCTACGACCTGGACGTCGCCGCCGGCCGCTACTTCCACGCGCTGCGCGACGGCGAGGTCCCGCTGCTGCTGCTGTTCTCCGGCACGGTGTTCGCCGGCACCGGCGGCTTCCGCGTCGAGCCGGTGCCCTGGAACAAGGAAGCGTCCGTGCGGATGCCGGTGTCCGTCTGGCAGGAGATGACCGAGACGCACTTCCCCGGCTGCGGCTGGCTCCGGCTGCCCCGCGAAACCCTCGACGCGCTGCTCACCTACCGCTCCCGGCACGCCCTGCCCTCCTGGCAGACGACCGTCGCCTCGCTGCTGGCGGCCGCCGAGGGCGGCGAGCCGCCCGCACCGCGGGCCCGGCTCTTCCCCGGTGTCGCCGCCCGCCCCGCCGCCCACCCCGTCAGCGAAAGGACCGCGCCGTGACGACCAGCGTCCGGCCCGACGACACGGCGGACCGCTTCGCCACCGCCCGCCAGGTGGCGGATGCCGTGCTGTTCGAGGGCTATGTGCTCTACCCGTACCGCGCCTCCGCCGCCAAGAACAAACTCCGCTGGCAGTTCGGCGTCCTGGTACCGCCCGGCTGGGGCGCCCGGAGCGCGGAGCACTCCGTCCAGCGCACCGAATGCCTCATGGAACCCAGGTCGGGGGCCCGGCTCTCGGCCGAGCTGCGGTTCCTGCACGCACAGCGGCGCACCGTCCAACGCGTGGGCACCGACGGCGCGTTCGAGACCGTCGACACGCTCGAACTTCCCGACCGGGTACTGGTCCCCTGGGACGAGGGCGTCGAGGAGCGCGTCACGCTCGATGCCGAGGTGTCCCGGCTGACCGGCGAGGGCGTCACCGTCCCGTTCACCCGGCCCGCCCGGGAGGAGACCGAGCCGGTGCACGACGCCGGCGGGCAGCTCGTCGGCCGGCTGGTGCGCCGCCGCGCGGAGCTCCACGGACGCGTGCGGCTGACCGCGAGCGCCCTCGACGGCCCCTACGCGGCGCTGCGGCTGACCGCGACCGTCGAGAACACCAGCGGCTGGGAACCCGAGGGCTCCGGTGCCGACCGTGATGCGGCACTGCCCCACTCGCTGGTCGGCGCCCATCTCTTCCTCGGCCTGAGCACGGGCTCGTTCGTGTCCATGACCGACCCGCCGGAGTGGGCCAGGGGTGCGGTCGCGGCCTGCCGCAACGAGCACGCCTGGCCCGTGCTGGCCGGCGAATCGGGCCGCGCCGACGTCGTCCTGTCCTCCCCGATCATCCTGGAGGACCACCCGGCCATCGCCCCCGAGAGCCCCGGCGCGCTCTACGACGCCCTGGAGATCGACGAGATCCTCGCCCTGCGCACCGCGGCCCTCACCGACCAGGAGAAGCGCGAGGCCCGCGGCACCGACCCCCGCGCCGCCGAGGTCATCGAGCTCGCGGACACCATGCCGCCCGAGGTGCTGGAGCGGCTGCACGGCGCCGTACGGTCCCTGCGCGAGGTCACCGGACCCGGCCCGGCCGCACCCGACGACCTGACCCCCGACGTGCCGGGCCTGCGCCCGGACACCCCCTGGTGGGACCCGGAGAGCGACCGCAGCGTCGATCCCGTACGCGACCGGATCACCGTCGACGGGCGGTCGGTCGGCGCCGGCAGCCGGGTGCTGCTGCGCCCCGGCCTGCGCCGCACCGACGCCCAGGATCTCTTCCTCCAGGGCCGCACCGCCCATGTCGAGGCCGTACTGCACGACGTCGACGGCGGGGTGCACCTCGCGGTGACCGTGGAGGGCGACCCGGGCGTCGACATCCGGCGCGAGCAGGGCCGGTTCCTGTACTTCCAACCCGATGAGATCGCTCCCCTGGAGGACGCGTGAACGCCGAAGCACCCGTCGCCGGGCCCCCCGCGAAGACGCTGATCGCGGGCGTGGGCAACATCTTCCTCGGCGACGACGGCTTCGGTGTCGAGGTCGTGCGCCGGCTGGGCGAGCACCCGCTGCGCGACGGCGTCGAGGTCGTCGACATCGGCGTACGCGGGGTCCACCTCGCCTACCAGATGCTCGACGGCTACCACACGGTGCTCCTGGTGGACGCCTCCGCGCGCGGCGGCGAACCCGGCACCGTCTACCTCCTCGACGCCACCGCCCCGGCCGGCGCCCCTGCCCGGGACACCGCGCTCGACGGCCACCACATGACCCCCGACACCGTGCTCGCGCTGCTCGACACGCTCAGCGCGGGCACCGACGGCCGGCGCCCGCAGCGGGTCCTGGTCGTCGGCTGCGAACCCGCCGATGTCGCCGAAGGCATCGGGCTCAGCGAACCGGTCGACGCCGCGGTCGACGAGGCCGTGGGGCTGATCCTGCGGCTGGTCGGCACGGCGGAGCCGGCACCGGCCGGCGCCGGACCGCACACCAGTGATGAGAGGAACTCGACACCATGCTGAAGCTCGCTCTGGGCGGGGCGCTCGCCGCCGTGCTCGCCGTCGCCGTCAGGTCCGTGCTGCCCGACGTCAAGCGCTATATGCGGATCCGTTCCATGTGAGCCGGGGCGCTGCACCGAACGGTGTACGCCACCGCGCCGCCCCGGCGAGGCACCGCGGCCGCCCTGCGGACGCGCCGTCTAATGATGCCGAGCGGTACCCGGCCGTGCCCGCACCAGAGAGGGACCGATGCACGAGATGTCCATCGCGCTCGCGGTCGTGGAGCAGGTCGAAAGCGCAGACCGCCCCGCCGGGGCCGGCACCGTCAACAGCGTCCGGCTCCAGGTCGGCGAACTGGCCGGGGTGGTCCCGGACGCGCTGGCCTTCTCCTTCGAACTCGCCTGCGCGGGAACGGTGTTGGAGGGCGCGGAACTCATCACCGAACCCGTCCCGGCGCGTGCCCGCTGCGGCCCCTGCGCACAGACCTGGCCGGTGGGCATGCCGCCGCAGCTCAGCTGCCCCGGATGCGGCGGGGCGACGACCGAGCTGCTGTCCGGCCGGGAACTGCAGATCGTCCGAGTGTGCTGGAACGACGCCCCGGCGCACGTCCCGATTCCTGAGGAGCGCTGAACCATGTGCCGTGTCGTCGACCTGCAACAGGCGGTCCTTGCCAAGAACGACGCCTGCGCCCACACCCTGCGCGAGGACCTCGCCGCGCGGGGCACCGCGGTCGTCAACCTGCTCTCCAGCCCCGGCAGCGGCAAGACCGCGCTCCTGGAGCGGGAACTGACCCTCGCCCGCAGCCGGGACATCCCGGTCGCGGCGCTCACCGCCGACCTCGCCACCGAGAACGACGCCGTCCGGCTGGCCCGCTCCGGAGTGCCGGTCAAACAGGTGCTCACCGACGGCCTGTGCCACCTGGAGGCCGAGATGCTGGGCGGGCACCTGCACGGCTGGCTCCCCGCCGACACCCGGCTGCTGTTCATCGAGAACGTCGGCAATCTGGTCTGCCCGGCCTCCTACGACCTCGGGGAGACGCTGCGCATCGTGCTGGCGTCGGTGACCGAGGGCGAGGACAAGCCGCTGAAGTACCCCACCGCCTTCGGGCTGGCCCACCTGGTCGTGGTCACCAAGACCGACATCGCCGAGGCGGTCGCCTTCGACGAGGCGGAGTTCCGCGCCAACGTCGAACGCATCAACCCCGGCGTCGAGGTCGTCCTGACCTCGGCGCGCCGCGGGGAAGGGGACGGTGTGCTGGTGGACCGGGCACTGGCCGCCCGCGACGGGGCGCCGGTGCACATCCCCGTCATGACCCGCAAGTCCCATCACGTCCATGATGCCGACGACGGCCAGCCGCGCGACGAGGGCCACCCCCACGGCGAGGGCCACTCCCACCACCGGGATCACACGCACGCCCCGCGGGCCCAGGACGGCGGCCCCGCGCGCACCAGCGACTCCGGCACCGTGGCGTCGAGTCGCTCATGACCACAGGGCAGGCCGGCGGGGGCCTCGCGACGGCCCCCGCGACAGCCGCCGCACGCCGCCGGATCACCGTGCGCGGCGTCGTCCAGGGCGTCGGCTTCCGCCCGTTCGTCCACGCCCTCGCCACGGAACTGGGCCTGACGGGCCATGTGACCAACACCGGGGAGGGCGTCGTCGCCGAGGTCGAGGGCGCCGTCGCCGCGCTCGACCTGTTCGGCCGCCGGATCGGCGCCGATGCGCCGCCGCTGGCCGTGGTCGAGGCCGTCGACGCCGAGGACGTCGCGGTGCGGGGCGACGCCGGGTTCCGCATCCTCCCCTCGCGCGCCGACGGCCTTCCCCGCACCCTGGTCTCCCCGGACGCCGCCACCTGCGACGCCTGCCTCGCCGAGCTGACCGACCCGGCCGACCGCCGCCACCGCCACCCCTTCCTCACCTGCACCCACTGCGGGCCGCGCTTCACCATCGTCACCGCGGTTCCCTACGACCGGGCGCTGACGACGATGGACCGCTTCCCGATGTGCCCCCGCTGCGCGCGGGAGTACGCGGACCCGGCCGACCGGCGCTTCCACGCGCAGCCCATCTCCTGCCACGACTGCGGCCCCCGCCTGCGGCTGCTGACCGCGGACCCCGCCGACCCCACCCGTCCCCCGCGCCCCGCCCCCGGCACCGACCCGGTCGCCGCGACCCGCCGGCTGCTCGCCGAGGGCGCGATCGTCGCGGTCAAGGGCCTCGGCGGCTACCACCTCGTCTGCGACGCCTCCGACGACACCGCCGTCACCCTGCTGCGCGCCCGGAAGAACCGCGGCGGCAAACCCTTCGCCCTGATGGCCCGTCAACTCCCGGACATCGAGCACCTGGTACGGGTACGAGCCGAGGAGCGCGCCCTGCTCACCGGGACCGTACGCCCCATCGTCCTGCTGCGCCGCCGCCGGGACCCCGCGCCGGCCCCGGACGCGCCGGTGCTGTCCGACGCCGTCGCCCCCGGCAGCCCCGACCTGGGCGTCATGCTGCCCTACACCCCGCTGCACCACCTGCTGCTCGGGCTGCCCGGCGATCGGCCCGGGCCCCGGCTGCTCGTCATGACCAGCGGCAACGTCGCGGGCGAACCGATCGTCACCGACGACGAGGACGCCGTACGGCGCCTGGCGCACCTGGCCGACGCCTGGCTCACCCACGACCGGCCGATCCGGATCCCGTGCGACGACTCCGTGGTCCGCGTCAGCGACGGCGAGCCGCTGTTCATCCGCCGCTCCCGCGGGCATGCGCCGATGCCCATCCGCCTCCCGGTGCCCGTACGCCCCGCGCTCGCCGCCGGCGGCGACCTCAAGAACGTGCTGTGCCTCGCCGAGGGCGACCGCGCCTGGCTGTCCGCGCACATCGGCGACATGGACGACCTGGCGACCCAGCTCGCGTTCGAGGAGGCCGAGGCGCATCTGGAGACGGTCACCGGGGTGCGCCCGCAGCTGCTCGCCGCCGACCGGCACCCCGGCTACCGCTCCGGGCAGTGGGCCCAGCGCCACACCGACGGGCGGCCGCTGGTCCGGGTCCAGCACCACCACGCCCATGTCGCCGCCGCCATGGCCGAACACGGCCTCCCCGACGGCCACCCCGTCATCGGCGTCGCCTTCGACGGCACCGGCTACGGCGACGACCACGCCGTCTGGGGCGGCGAGATCCTGCTCGCCGACTACGACGGGTACCGCCGCTTCGGGCAGCTCGCCTACGTCCCGCTGCCCGGCGGGGACACCACCGTACGGCGCCCCTACCGCATGGCCCTGGCCCATCTGCGCGCCGCCGGCCTCGACTGGGCCGCGGACCTGCCGCCGGTGGCCGCCTGCCCGCCGCAGGAGCGGCAGTTGCTGGCCCGTCAGCTGGAGCGCCACCTCAACTGCGTGCCCACCTCCAGCATGGGCCGCCTCTTCGACGCGGTCTCCTCCCTGGCCGGGATCTGTCACCACGCCGGATACGAGGCCCAGGCCGCCGTCGCCCTCGAAGCCGCGGCCCTGACCGCGGGCGAGGACCACGGCCCCGGCTATGCGTTCGCGCTGGGCGACGCCCCGACGGGCACGACGGGCGCCGACACCGTCGCCGACCCGGCGCCGGTGCTCACCGCCGTCGTGGCGGACCTGCGCGCGGGCACCGCACCGGCGCTGGTCGCGGCCCGCTTCCACTCCGCGGTCGCCGACCTCGTCCGCCGCTGCTGCGCCCTGGCCCGGGACCGCGCGGGCCTGACGACCGTGGCACTGACCGGCGGCGTCTTCGCCAACACCCTGCTGGCCGAGGCCACCGCCCGCCTCCTGCGGCAGGACGGCTTCACCGTCCTGCGCCACCGCCGTGTCCCGCCCAACGACGGGGGACTGGCGCTCGGCCAGATCGTCGTGGCGGCGCGCACCGCAGGAGCCGCCGCGCGCTGAGCTGTGCCACGGCGCGGCGGACGCAACGTACCCACGACGAGGAGAGGGCCCATGTGCCTGGCGGTACCCGGCAAGGTATTGGACATCGAGGAACGGGACGGCACCCGTATGGCCACCGTCGACTTCGGCGGTGTGGTCAAGGAGGTGTGCCTGGAGTACGTCCCCGACCTGCAGGTCGGCGAGTACGCCATCGTCCACGTCGGCTTCGCGCTGCAGCGGCTGGACGAGGAGTCCGCCCGCAAGACCCTGGCCCTGTTCGAGGAACTGGGTCTGTTGCAGGAGGAGTTCGGCGACCCCTGGGAGGCGGCGGCCGAGCCGCCACGCTGGGAGGAGACGGGCGCCGGACCCGCGGTCGCGGCCGGCGACGGAGCGCGGGAGGCGGGCCGGTGAAGTACCTCGACGAATTCCAGAACCCCGAACTCGCCGGCCGGCTGCTCGACGACATCCGGTCCACGGTGACCCGGCCATGGGCCCTCATGGAGGTCTGCGGCGGGCAGACCCACACCATCATCCGTCACGGGATCGACCAACTCCTGCCCGATCAGGTCGAGCTGATCCACGGCCCGGGCTGCCCGGTCTGTGTGACCCCGCTGGAGGTCATCGACAAGGCCCTGGAGATCGCCTCTCGTACCGACGTGATCTTCTGTTCCTTCGGCGACATGCTCCGCGTCCCCGGTACCGACCGGGACCTGTTCCAGGTGCGCAGCCGGGGCGGCGACGTACGGGTCGTCTACTCCCCGCTCGACGCCCTGAAGATCGCCCAGCAGAACCCGCACCGCGAGGTGGTGTTCTTCGGCATCGGCTTCGAGACCACCGCACCGCCCAACGCCATGACGGTCTATCAGGCCCGCCGGCTCGGCATCCCCAACTTCAGCCTGCTGGTCTCGCACGTGAGGGTGCCGCCCGCGATCGAGGCCATCATGAACGCGCCCGACTGCCGGGTCCAGGCGTTCCTCGCGGCCGGCCATGTGTGCAGCGTGATGGGGATGGGGGAGTACCCCGAACTGGCCGCACGCTTCCGGGTGCCGATCGTCGTCACCGGCTTCGAGCCGCTGGACATCCTGGAGGGGATCCGCCGCACCGTCCGCCAGCTGGAGCGCGGCGAACACACCGTGGACAACGCCTACCCCCGCGCCGTGCGCAGCGAGGGCAATCCGGCGGCCCGGGCCATGCTCGCGGACGTCTTCGAGGTCACCGACCGCTCCTGGCGCGGCATCGGCACCATCCCCGCCAGCGGCTGGCGGCTCTCGGAACGCTACCGCGAGTACGACGCCGAGCACCGCTTCTCCGTCGAGGGCATCACCACCCAGGAACCCGCCGCCTGCCGCAGCGGGGAGGTCCTCCAAGGGTTCATCAAGCCGCACGAGTGCGAGGCCTTCGGCACCCTCTGCACCCCGCGCTCCCCGCTCGGCGCCACCATGGTCTCCAGCGAGGGCGCCTGCGCCGCCTACTACCTCTACCGCCGACTCGGCACCACGCCCACCCCCCAGGAGGCGAGCCCCGTTGTCTGACACCCTCCACCCCGCCCCCGGCGGTCCCACCCCGGCCGACCGCGGCCTGCCCACCGTCGACATCTCCGGCTGGACCTGCCCCGCCCCGCTCCGCGACCAGCCCCGCGTCGTCATGGGGCACGGCGGAGGCGGCGCCCTGTCCGCGGAACTCGTCCAGCAGATCTTCGCCCCCGCCTTCGGCGGCGAGATCCTCGCCCAGCTCGGCGACTCCGCCGCGGTGTCCCTCGGCGGTGTGCGCCTCGCGTTCTCCACCGACTCCTATGTCGTGCGGCCGCTGTTCTTCCCCGGCGGCTGCATCGGCGACCTCGCCGTCAACGGCACCGTCAACGACCTCGCCATGAGCGGCGCCAAGGCCGCCTACCTCTCGTGCGGCTTCATCCTGGAGGAGGGCGTGGAGATGCCGGTGGTGGCCGGGGTCGCCGATGCGATGGGCGCGGCCGCGCGGGCCGCGGGGGTCGAGGTGGCGACCGGCGACACCAAGGTCGTCGAGGCGGGCCACGGCGACGGCGTCTACCTCAACACCGCCGGTATCGGCCTGATCCCGGCGGGCGTCGATCTGCGCCCGCAGCGCGTCGTCCCCGGCGATGTGGTGATCGTCAGCGGTGACATCGGCCTGCACGGCGTGGCCATCATGAGCGTCCGCGAGGGCCTGGAGTTCGGCGTCGAGATCGAGAGCGACTGCGCGGCCCTCGGCGGCCTCGTCGAGACCATGCTCGCCGTCACCCCTGATCTGCATGTGCTGCGCGACCCCACCCGTGGCGGTCTGGCCGCCGCGCTGTGCGAGATCGCCACCGCCTCCTGCACCGGCATCGTCATCCAGGAACGCGCCGTTCCGGTCCCGCCGGCCGTCGCCAACGCCTGCGCGATCCTCGGCCTGGACCCGATGTACGTCGCCAACGAGGGCAAGCTGGTGGCCTTCGTCCCCCGCGAACACGCGGACGCCGTGCTGGACGCCATGCGCGCGCACCCGCTGGGCGCCGGCGCCGCGATCATCGGCGAGGCGGTGGCCACCCACCCCGGAATGGTGGTGGCCGGCACCCCGCTGGGCGGCACCCGGGTCGTCGACCTGCCGCTGGGCGAGCAGCTGCCGCGGATCTGCTGAGCGGGTCACCCCGCGTACGACCGAGGGCGGCACCGGTTCCGGTGCCGCCCTCGGTGCGTGGGTCCGTTCCGCTCAGACCTTCTTCAGCAGCCGGGAGCCGAACCAGTCGTCGGCGTCGCGCACCCCCGGCAGGATGAAGAAGTAGCCCCCGCCGATCGGCGTGATGAACCGGGACAGCGGCTCGTGGCGCAGCCGGCGCTGCACGGTCGCGAACTGCAGCTCCGGGTTCTGCTGGTAGCCGCAGAAGACCAGTCCGAGGTCCATCTGTCCGGCATGGTCGAAGCCCTGGTCGTAGTTGTAACTCCGGCGCAGGAAGCGGGACTTGTCGGTCTTCTCGGTGCGCGGGTTGGCCAGCCGGATGTGCGAGTCGAGCGGGATCTTCCTGCCGTGCGGGTCGTCGCGGTACTTCGGCGGGTCCGTCTCGTGCTCGCCGTCCAGCGGCGCACCGCTCGCCTTGCGCCGCCCGAAGATCTTCTCCTGCCGGGCCACCGGCACCTTGTCCCACTTCTCGATGTGGAAGCGGATCAGACGCAGCACCTGGTAGCTGCCGCCCAGGGCCCATTCCGGCTCCCCGCAGGGCGGAGTCACCCACATCAGCCGGTTCATCTCCCGGGACGAGGCGGTGTCCGGGTTGACGATGCCGTCCTTGAAACCGATGAAGGTGCGCGGCGAACCCGAGGGCCGCGACGGGTTCAAGAAGGCGTCCGCGCGCCAGCGGGGCCGCAGCAGGCCCTCCGTCGCCCGCGTCAGATCGCGCAGCACATGGACGATGGCGTCCGGGTGCTGCGCGCAGATCTGCAGCGACAGGTCGCCGTGGCAGCGCGAGGGCTCCAGCCGGTCGTCGGGGAACGCCGGCATCGCCTTGAGATGCCGGGGCTTGTGGCCGGAGAGCCCGAAGCGGTCGTCGAACAGCGAGGCGCCGACGCCGAGCGTGATGGTGAGCGAGTCGGGGGTGGGCCGTTCCGAGGCGACCTGCTCGTCCTGCGGCTTCACCCCGGCAGCCAGCACCCGGCAGCGCGTGGTGAGCCGCTGGAACAGCTCCGTCAGGCCTTCGCGGTTCTCGGCCAGTACGTCGAAGCCGACGAACCCGGCGAAGAGCTGCTGGGGGGTCAGGATGCCGGCCTGGTGGCGGCCGTGGAACGGCACCTTGTCGGGCAGCGGATTCCCGCCGTCGCGGAGCCCGGCCGCCGGCCGCTGCGCCGGCGCGGCCGCGGCCTCCCCGCCGAGGCCCGTCGCGGCCGCCACCCCGGCGAGCCCCGCCGCACACCTGAGAAAGCCCCGGCGCCCCTCGTCCCGCGCAGGGGCCCGTTCGTCGCCGGCCTGATCACATCTCATCGTCCCGCCCATCCTGACTGCGTCGTCCGGAAGCCGCGTGCCTTGCCCAACCTGAGCGCGATGCTCGTCCGCCACGACGCGACGGCGGGGAGCAACACGGTCCCGGCGGCGGATATCACGCCTTGGCCGCGGGACGGTCGCCCGAATGGCCCAGCAGGCGCCTCCCCCGCGCGACAGGGCCCCGGAGCGCTTCTAGCGTCGGCCCTGTGACCTGCCCGGACACGGCACAGCGCAACGCCGTGGCCGCCGGTCGCACACCGCGCACCACCCCCGATCCGACGGACCCCACATGAGCACATCCACCGACGCGAGCACCGTCATCGGCGAGGCCCGACCCGCCGTCGACGGCACCCCCACCGAGGAGAGCACGGCCCTCGACGGGTGCACCGCCACCGAAGAGGGCACGGTCCTCGCCGAGGCCGCACCCGTCGGTACGGAGACCTGCGCCGAGGAGAGCACGGCGGCCGACGGAAGCGGGGCCGGCGACCAGAGCCCGGTGGCCGGGGACGTCCCACCCACCGGGGACACCGGCGGCGGGGAGTGCGCGGCCGCCGACGAGGCCGTGCCCGCCGGGGCGAGCACCCCGCTCGATGCGCCGGCGGACACCTGGCTGCGGATCGAGAAGGGCCATGCCGAGCCCGAGGAGATCGCCGCGATCAGTGTGGTGCTCCGCATCCAGCTCGCCGGGCTGCGCGCCCTCGCCGACAACGCTGACGAGGCGCCGTCCACCGCCCGGCGGCGGCACGCCCGGCACACCGCCTGCTGGTCGGGCTGCTGGAGCTGCGGCTGACCTCCCGGCCCCGTGCGCCTCCGGCCGGCCTTCCCGCCCGGACGCTGCCTTCTCCTCTGCGGCCGAGCGCCCGGCCGTGACGTGTTCCCCGGAGGCCGCGATCGCCCCGGCCGCCCCGGGGACGGTCAGCCCAGAAGCACCAGCAGGGCCGCTGCCACGGCGACCACGAGCGCGCCGAGGACGAAGCCGGTGACCACCTTCCGCTGCCAGGGCGCCAAGTGGCCGCCGCGCAGTGCGCTTCCCATCCGGGCGTACTGGTCGATGCGCCCCATCGGCGTCAGCGGATCCGCCGGCCCCTGCGGCATGCCCCGGGTCCAGTCAGGGCCCGACTGGGGGTACCGGCGCCGCCAGCTCTCGTCCTCGCGCCACGGCAGTGTGGTCATCCGGCTGCTCCTCGCTTCCTCGCGTCCCGTACGGCAGAGCCGGCATCTTCCTGTGCCGATGCGGCTTCCCCCGACCCTTCTCCCCGTCAACGCCCGAGCACGCGGGGGAGATCCCGCCGGACGGAGGGGATCGGGGCGGCGTGCGCACCCGGCCGAGCCCCAGAGCCCGGGCGGAGGGGGCGGACGCCGTGCCGGCCGGTCCGTGAGCGCCCTCCAGGAGCAGGTCATCCTCGCCGCCGAGCGCACGGCGCGCGAGGCGCAGGCCGCGGCCCCGGACGCCGGAGCCACGGACGTCGTCTACGTCCTCACGGCGTACGGCCGCCGGGAGCTGGCAGCCTCCGGCGTCGACACCGACCGCCTGCCCCGCCGCCGGGCGGTCGTCCGCTACTGCGTCGACTGGGGCGAGCAGCGCCACCACTCGGCGGGGGCGCTCGGGGCCGCGCTCACCGCCCGGCTGTTCGCCCTGGAGTGGCTCCGCCACGGAAAGTACCGCCGCGTCGTCCATCTCACCGAGGCCGGGCGGGACGGCCTGGCGAGGACGTTCGGCGTCCCGGCCGACCGGGACGTCTGAGGCGGGCCGCGGCCCGTCGTCCGTCACGGGCGGGGCGCACCCTCCGGTGTCCCGTCGTCGCGCTGCGTGCGCGATCCCTGCGCTGTGTGCAGGAAGTGTCCGCTGGTGGAGCGGAAGATTCCTCTTCGGTGCTCGTCGAGTAGGGTCCGGCGAGCCGGAAAGAGTGAATCAAGGAGGCCGTTTTCGTGACGGAGCGTCAGGTATCAGGCGGGGGCGACGGGGCCGGCGCGCCGGAAGTACTGGCACAGGAGCGCCGGTTGCGCCGTGACCTGGGCTTCTGGGGACTGACGGGCATCGGCTTCTCCAATATCGTCGGCTCCGGCTGGCTGTTCGCCGCCCTGTACGCGGCGCAGACCGCGGGCCCCGCGGCGCTGCTGTCCTGGGTCGGTGCCGGTCTGCTGTGCGGCCTGGTCGCCCTGGTCATGATCGAACTCGGGGCGTCCCGGCCGGAGGGCGGCGGCACCGTCCGCTGGCCGCTGTTCGCCAGCGGCCGGCTCGTCGGCACCCTCATCGGCTGGTCGACGCTGCTGTCGGTGGGCGGGACCGCCGCCGAGATCAGCGCGATCATGCAGTACGCCGCGCACTACCTGCCGGGCATCTACAACGGCCACACCCTCACCCTCTCGGGACTGGCGCTGGCCACCGGGCTCAGCGTGGTGCTGACGGCGCTGAACTGGTTCGCGGTCCGGCTGTTCGCCCGGCTCAACAACCTGGTCTCGGTGTTCAAGATCCTCGTGCCGGTGATCACCGTGATCGCGCTGATCGCCTCCGGCTGGCACTCCGGCCGTCTGACGGACCACGGCGGCTTCGCGCCGTACGGCTACGTCGCCTGCCTGACCGCGCTGGCCGGCGGCGGCATCGTCTACTCCGTCAACGGCTTCCAGGCGCCGCTGGACTTCTCCGGCGAGACCCGCAACCCCCGCCGGACCATCCCCGCCGCCGTCCTCACCGGCATCGGCCTCGCCGTCCTGATGTACCTGGCGCTGCAGGTGGCGTTCCTCTTCACCGTCCCCGAGAACCTGCTCGGCCACGGCTGGCACGGGGTCTCCTTCGACTCGCCGTTCGGCCAGCTCGCGCTGATCCTCAACCTGCACTGGCTCGCCAGCCTGCTCTACGCGGACGCGGTGATCTCGCCCGGCGGTTCCGCGTACGTCGGCGTGGCGATCAACGCGCGGCACACCTACGCGCTCGCCAAGAACGGCACCATCCCGCGGTACTTCATGAAGGTCAACGAGCGGTTCGGCATCCCGCGCCGGGCGCTGGCGGTCAACCTCGCGGTCATCGTGGTCTTCCTGCTGCCGTTCGGCGGCTGGCAGGACATCGTGAGCGTCATGGGCGACATGTATCTGCTGATCTATGCCGCCTCCGCGGTCGCGGTCGCGGTGTTCCGCGCCGAGCCGGGCGGCCACACCGCCGGCTGGGTCCCCGGGCTGCGCTGGATCGCGCCGCTCAGCTTCGTGGTGGCCAGCGAGTTCGTCTACTGGTCGGGCTGGCAGGACCTGCGCCTCGCGCTGCCCCTGGTGCTCGGCGGCCTGCTGATCTTCCTGGCCATGCGCCGACCCGGCGTCCGCGTGGAGAGCGACGGCGCAGGCCCGAGCCGCCCGCTCGGCGCCGAACTGCGCACCGGCGCCTGGCTGGTGTTCTACCTCGTCGCCCTGACCGCGCTCTCCGGGCTGGGCACGTTCGAGGGCTCCGGACTGCTGCCCGCACCGTACGACTCGATCACCGTGGCCGCCATGGCGCTGGCGGTCTTCTTCTGGGCCGTCCGCTCCGGCGTCCGGCACCTGGCGGTGGCCCGCCCCGCCGAGGCCTGAGCCCGGCCGCGGGACGCGGCTGCGGGAAGCGGTCGCGGACCGGGCCCGGCGGGCAGTGGTGCGGCGGACCGCGGCACGGGACCGCCCCTCGCGCGGGGACGCCTGCGGAGGGCGCGATCCCGGCCGGACCGTCCGCGAGCGCGGCGGAAGCGGCCGCCGCACGGTGCGCGCCCGCGTTCGGCCGTCCCGGCCGCGGGGCGGGCATCCGCCGCCCTCCCGGCCGTCAAGCGGAAGTCCCCCCGCGGAAATAAGATGAATCGCGAGAGGCGGGCTCCCCGAGAGCCCCATGAGGCCAGGTCAGGCCGCCACCGCGGACTGCCGTACGGAGCGCGCTCCCTGGCGGGTCCACCGATGCACCTGGGAGCGGCCCATGCTGCGGCGGCGTCCCCCGCGGTCGGCGAGCGCCGACGACCTGCTGAGCACGCTCGGACGGCTGACCGCCCAGGCACGGGAGGGCGCCGAGAAGCAGCGGGCGCGGGTGGAGCTGGCCGAGGCGCTGCAGCGCGAGATGCTGCCCGCCGCGCTGCCGGGCGTACCGGGGCTGCACGCCGCCGCCACCTACGCCCCCGCCCGGCACGGACTCGACATCGGCGGCGACTGGTACGACGGCTTCCGCCTGCCCGACGCGTCGCTCGCCTTCTGCATCGGCGATGTGCAGGGCCACGACGTCGAGGCGGCCGCCTTCATGGGACAGATCCGCTTCGGGCTGCGCGCCGTCGCCGGCCACGCAGCGGACCCGGGGGAGGTCCTGAGCCGGGCCAACGACCTGCTGGTCTCGGTCGACTGCGGCCTCTTCGCGACCTGCACCTTCGTCCGCTTCGACCCGGCCGCCTGGGAGCTGTCCAGCGCCCGGGCCGGGCACGTACCCGGCATCTGGGCCACCACCGACGGCCGCTGCGGCCTCGCCGACGACCCCGGCGGCCTGCCGCTGGGCATCATGCCGGGCGAGAGCTACCCGGTCTCCCACCACCGGTTCGCCACCGCGGGGGCGTTTGTGCTGCTCACCGACGGGGTGGTCGAGGGGCCGTCCTTCCCGATAGAGGCGGGGCTGGCGCAGGTGACCCGCCTGGTCAGCGCCAACGCCGACCGCGATCCGGCCACCGTGGCCGACGCGGCGATCAGCGTGGCCGAGTTCACCGGGCACACCGATGACTCGGCGGTGCTCGTGCTGCGCTTCGACGCGGTCCCGCCCGAAGCCGGGTGAAGCGCGGCCCGGGCGCGCGTGTCGCGGTCGGCGCCCGGCCCCCGGCGTTGTCTGATGGCCGGGTGGTGCGCACCGAGGGACTCCGCCGTTTGGCACCGGCCCTGACGATCCTCGGCCTCGCCGGCGTCTACTACGGGTCCGCCCGGATCGGCCTGCTGGAACAGGTGGTCATCTCGGGTGCCGTGGTCACCCCGCTGTGGCCGCCGACGGGTATCTCCCTGAGCTGTCTGCTCCTCCTGGGCCTGTGGACCTGGCCGGGCATCGCCCTCGGCGCCCTCGCGGTCGTCGCCACCGTCAGCCCGCTCGACCTCACGGTCCTCGGGATCATGGCGGGCAACACCCTGGCCCCGGTGTGCGCCTTCCTGATGCTCCGCCGGGTGGGGTTCCGCACCGCACTCGACCGGCTGCGCGACGGGGTGGCGCTGGTCGCCCTCGGCGCCTTCGCCGGGATGCTGATCAGCGCGACGCTGGGCACCGGGATGCTCCTCCTCAAAGGCGCCCTGCCGGGCGGCGGCTTCTGGCGGACCTGGGTCGCCTGGTGGGTGGGCGATGCGATGGGCATCCTCGTCATCACCCCGCTCCTCCTCGTCTGCCGCTCGTTCCGGTGGCCCCGCGGCGTCCCCGGCTACCGGTGGGCGGAGGCGGCGGCCCTGCTGGTCGTCACGGTCGCGGTCACGGTCATCGCGATCCGCAGCGAGCTGTCGCTGCTCTTCCTGGTCTTTCCGGTGATCGTCTGGGCGGCGCTGCGCTTCCAGCTGGCGGGCGCCGCGCCCTGCGTCCTGCTGGTGTCCGTCCTGGTCATCAGGGCGGCGACGGCCAGGACCGGACCGTTCCAGGGCCAGAGCCTGCTGGAGGCGATGGTCAATCTGCAGGCCCTGAACGCGTCCGCGGCGCTCACCGCGCTGTTGCTGTCGGCGATCGTCACCGAGCAGAACGCCATCCGCCGCAAGGTCGAGCAGGCCTGCAGCGAACTGGCCGAGGTGGTGGACCGGCTGGCCCCGGGGGAGAGCCGGCGCCGCTGGCCGCCGGACGGCGACCCCACCTGACCCGGCGCGGTGAGCGTCGACGCGGCGCTCCGCCCGGTCATCCCGGCAGCAGCTGCCCCAGGTCGTAACCCACCGGCTCCTCCAGCTGGGCGTAGGTGCAGCTCTCCGGCGTACGGTCGGGACGCCAGTGGCGGAACTGGGCGGTGTGCCGGAACCTGCTGCCCTCCATGTGGTCGTAGGCGACCTCGCACACCCGCTCCGGCCGCAGCGGCACCCACGACAGGTCCTTGCCGCCGCTCCAACGGCTGGGCCCGCCGGGCATCCGCCGGGTGGCATGCGCCGACTCGTCGGTCCACGCGCCCCACGGATGGCCCGAGACGTCGTCCATCCGCAACGGCGCCAGCTCCTCGACCAGCGCCCGCCGCCTGGCCATGGGGAACGAGGCGCACACCCCGACGTGTTGCAGCTCCCCGCGGTCGTCGTACAGGCCGAGCAGCAGGGAGCCGACCACCGGCCCGCTCTTGTGCAGCCGGTAGCCGGCGACCACGCAGTCGGCGGTGCGGGCATGCTTGATCTTGAACATGGCGCGGTCGCCGGGCCGGTACGGCAGATCGAGCGGCTTGGCGACCACCCCGTCCAGCCCCGCCCCCTCGAACTGGGTGAACCAGCGGCGCGCCAGCTCCTGGTCCCTCGTCGCGGGTGCCGTGTACACCGGCGCCCCGGCCGGGCGCAGCGCCTCGACCAGGGCCTCCCGGCGCGCCGACTGCGGTTCGTGCACCAGCGTGTCCGAGCCGAGCGCCAGCAGGTCGAAGGCGACCAGTGAAGCGGGCGTCCGCGCGGCGAGGGTGCGGACCCGGGAGTCCGCCGGGTGGATGCGCTCCAGCAGCTCCTCGAAGTGCAGCCGGCCGTCATGGGCGATGACGATCTCGCCGTCGACGACGCAGCGCGGCGGCAGCTCGGCCCGTGCCGCGTCGACCACTTCGGGGAAGTAGCGGGTGAGGGACTTCGTCGTACGGCTGGCGATCTCGACGTCCTCGCCGTCCCGGAAGACGATGACGCGGAAGCCGTCCCACTTGGCCTCGTAGAGCATGCCGGCGGGGATGTCGGCCACCGCCTTCGCGAGCATGGGGGAGACCGGGGGCATGACGGGCAGGTCCATGGTCCCGATCCTGAGGGCCGGCGCCGGTTCCCGCGCGCCGGGACGCCCGTTTCGCGGGACCCGGCCGCCGCCCCGCCCGGCGCGCGGTGGCGGCCCCCGGAATCTAGCGTGGAGTCATGGCCGGAGCCGGAGCTGTCGAACTGGACGTCGCGGGGCGCACCGTGCGCCTGTCGCACCCCGACAAGACGTATTACCCGGAGCGCGGATTCACCAAGCTGGACGTGGCGCAGTACTACCTCGCCGTCGCCGACGGGGTGCTGCGGGGCCTGCGCGACCGGCCCACCACCATGCAGCGCTTCCCCGACGGCGTCGAGGGCGAGTTCTTCTACCAGAAGCGGGCGCCCAAGGGGATGCCGGACTGGCTGCCCACCGCCCGTATCGCCTTCCCCAGCGGCCGGTTCGCCGACGAGATGTGCCCCACCGAGCCCGCCGCGGTTCTCTGGGCGGCCAATCTCGGGTGTCTGACGTTCCATCCGTGGCCCGTCCGGCGCGCTGACACCGAGCACCCCGACGAACTGCGGATCGACCTCGACCCGCAGCCCGGCACCGACTTCGCGGACGCCGTCCGGGTGGCCCACCTCCTGCGCGAGCTGCTGGCGGAACACGGGCTGCGCGGCTGGCCCAAGACGTCCGGCGGCCGCGGGGTGCACGTCTACGTCCCGATCCGGCCCCACTGGACCTTCACCGAGGTCAGACGGGCCGCGATCACCCTCGCCCGGGCGCTGGAGCGCCGGATGCCGGACCTGGTGACCTCCGCATGGTGGAAGGAGGAGCGCGGCACCAAGGTCTTCGTCGACTACAACCAGATGGCCCGCGACCGGACCATCGCCTCCGCCTACTCGCTGCGCGCCCGCCCCCGGGCGACCGTCTCCACCCCGCTGCGCTGGGACGAGCTGTCCGACGCCGCGCCCGAGGACTTCGACCTGCGGACGGTGCCCCCGCGCTTCGCCGAACTCGGCGATGTGCACGCGGACATGGCGGACCACGCCTTCGGCCTGGAATCCGTTCTGGACCTCGCGGACCGTCAGGCGGCGGACGAAGGGCTGGGCGACCTGCCCTACCCGCCCGACCACCCGAAGATGCCCGGCGAGCCGTCCCGGGTCCAGCCGAGCCGGGCCCGCAAGGAGTAGGGCCTCGGGCCCGGGCCGTCCCGCCCCGCGGCCTGTCCTCCCTGCCCGGCTCCCGTCGTCATCCCCGGAAGCCGTCCGTCCGCCAAGTGGCGTGCACTCGGACCCGGGAGCTCGTCGTCTGCTCCTCGCCCTCCGGCGGCTACCGCGGTTCCCGGCCGGGCCGGGAGCTCCGGTGCGCCGGGCCGGCCGCCGTGGTCTCGGCCGGACCGGAGACAGGACCGTCCCCGGAGTTGTTCTCGCAGCGCTCCTCCGATCCACCCGCCGGCCCGTCCGTCGCCCCATCCGCCGGGCCGTCCACCGACCCGTCCGCCGGCCCGGCGGCGCCCCGCCCGCCGTCGCCGTCGGCCGCCCGGCGGCTCGCGCCGGTGGACGCCGCTGCCACGGCGGCGATGCCCAGGCACTGCACCGGGGCGAGGCGCTGGCCGAGCAGCAGCAGTCCGGCGACGGCGCCGACGGCCGGTTCGAGGCTGGTCAGGATCCCGAAGACCCGCGGCGGGACGCGGCGCAGCGCCTCCAGGTTGCAGGAGTACGGCAGGACGCTGGAGAGCACCGCCACGGCCGCCGCGAGCAGCAGCACCCGGGGTTCGAGCAGCCGGCTGCCGCCCTGCGCGATGCCGTACGGGAGGCTGAGGAGCGCGCCCCAGGCGACGGCGAGGGCGAGGCCGCCACCGCCGCCGGCCCGACGGGCGAGCCGGGCCGAGACCAGGATGTACCCGGCCCAGCAGGCGGCGGCGAGCGCGGCGAGTCCGATGCCCAGGAGGTCGAGCGGGAGGCCGCCCTCGCCCAGCAGCAGCACACCGGCCCCGGCCAGCAGCGACCACACCAGGTCCGCCGGCCTGCGCGAGGTGGCCAGCGCGAGGGCGAACGGGCCGAGGAACTCGATCGTGGTGGCCGCGCCCAACGGGATCCGGCCCACGGCCTCGTAGTACGCGAGATGGTGCACGGCCAGCAGCGTGCCCGCGGTGACCACGATGCCGGGGGTGCCGTGCGACCGGTGGCGCCACCGCGGCCGCCACAGCGCGCCCAGGAGCACCGCGGCGATCGCCAGCCGCAGCATCACCACCCCGGCGGGCCCGACGGCCGGATAGAGACCTACGGAGAGCGCGGCCCCGCCCTGGAGGCCGACGATGCCGCCGCACACCAGCCCGGGAGCCGGCACCCTCCCCAGGAACCGCCCCACCACGTTGCTCGCGGTCGTGCGCGAACTCTCCGCCGCGGTGCGATGCTTGAGCCGGCCGATCCCCTCGTCGTCGGCGCTCCCGGCGCCGTCCCCGCCCCGTGTAATCGCCATGGCCCCAGGATGGCATCCGGGCGGAGCCGCCCGCCGACGTGGTGCCGGCGGATGCGGTGCCGTCGGCCGATTCCCGCCGACGCCGCGCTCCTCCGCGTCACCCGACCGCGAGCAGGTCGTTCACCAGGCCGCTTTGCCGATTCATTGCCGCGAGTGGAGCAATTCTTGGGGCCGTTGGAGTGGATGTTCGTCGTGCCTGCGGGGTTTTCGCCGCGCCGCGGTACTCATCGAATGTCAGATTTCCTGCCAAACAGGAGAAACGCAATGCGCAAGTTCATAGGCCGCTCCATGGCCGCCGCGGCCCTTGCCGCCGCTACCGTCGTCCCCGTCGCCGGGATAGCTTCAGCCACCCCGCAGGTGCCGACCGCATCGTCCAAGGGCGACCACCACGGTCGTCACCACCAGGGTCGTCACCACCACAGGCACCACTGCCACCACCACGGTGGCTTCGGCAACTTCGGCGGCTTCGGCGGCCTCGGTGGCTTCGGCGGCCTCGGCGGCTTCGGTGGCTTCGGCAACTACGGTGGCTTCGGCGGCTACGGCGGCTGCGGCTTCGGCAACTACGGCTACGGCTTCGGGGGCTTCCCCTTCGGTCTGCTGGGCATCCTCTGACGGCAGTTGTACCGACAGGCCGCCGCAGCCCCCGGCTGCGGCGGCTCGTCGCTGTCAGCCCAGGGTCCCGGCCTCCTGCTCGGCCCGCCGGCGCAGCTCCTTCTTGTCGGGCTTTCCGGCGTCGGTCAGCGGCAGTGCCTCGACGAAGGTGAGGTGTGCCGGTTCGTACATCGCCCCGCGCTCGGCGCGGACCATCTCGCGCAGCTGCCCGGCGTCGACCTCGCTGCCGGGCGCCGGTACCACCGCGGCGTGCACCCGCTCCATGCGGTCGGCGTCCCGGACGCCGAACACGGCGCTCTGCAGTACCTGCGGGTGCGAGTTCAGCAGGTCCTCCAGTTCCGTGGTGTACACGTGGCCGCCGACCACGACGATCATGTCCTTGATCCGGTCGACGATCGTCAGGTACCCCTCCTCGTCGAGGAAGCCGATGTCCCCCGTGTGCAGCCAGCCGTCCCGCAGGACCTCGGCGGTCAGCTCGGGCTGCTTCCAGTACCCCTTCATGATCATGTCGGAGCGGACGCAGATCTCGCCGTGCTCGCCGGCCGCCAGATCGCGCCCCGACTCGTCCCGGACCGCCACCTCGACGTCGGGCAGCACCTTCCCTGCCGAGCGCAGCCGCTCGGGGCGCTCCGGGTCGTGGTCCTCCTGGGTGAGCATGCTGATGCCGCCGGCCTCGTTCTGGCCGTAGCCCTGCATCAGCACCGGCCCGAACGTCCTGACCGCGTCGGCTATCCGGGCCGGGGAGGCCTGGCAGCCGCCGTAGGTCAGCATCCGGAGGCTGGAGGTGTCGGTGCGCTGCGCGTCCGGGTGGTCCATCAACTGGTAGAGCAGCGGCGGCAGCAGGAACAGGTCCGTGATGCGCTCGCGTTCGATGGCGGCGAGGGCGGCGCCCGGGTCGAAGTCGTCGAGCAGTACGACCGTGCCGCCGGCGTGCAGCGTGCTGTCGGCGATCAGGCCCGCGGCATGCGCCAGCGTGGTGCAGACCAGCTGCCGGCGCTCGGACTCCGGCTGCTGGAGCACGCCGTGGAACCAGCGCGTCTGCTCGAAGGTGGTGCAGATGCCCTTCGGGTGGCCGGTGGTGCCGCCGGTGTGGCGGATGGTGCAGACGTCGTCGGGCCGGGCCCGGCTCGCGAACGGCTCGTCGGACTGACCGGCCGCCAGCTCCAGCAGGTCCGTGCCCACCTTGGCGGGGCCGAGGACGAGGACCTCCGGCACCGGCGCCGACTCGGTGACCTCGGCGGCCCGTTCCGCATGGCGCGGGTCGACGATCAGGGCGTGGGTCTCGACGTCCCGGACGATGGCGGCCTGCGACTCGGCGGACAGCTTGTTGTAGAGGTAGTTGACCCGGGCGCCGAGCAGGTTGGCCGCGTAGCGGGCGGCGATGATCTCCGGGAGGTTGCCGCTCAGCAGCGTGACGGTCGTGCCGCGGCCGACGCCGCGGGCGCACAGGGCCCGTGCCATGCGGTGGACCAGCGTGCGGAACTCGCCCGCGGTGACGCGGCGCCCTTGGTGGACCAGGGTTTCGCGCGCCGGATCGGCGCTGAGCGCATCGAGGTTCTCCTCTACATAGGTGCGGAATGTCCGGGCGGCGGTGGGCATGATGTGAGGCTTCCTCCCGACGCCGGCGGGCGCGGTCGGCCCGACGGGTGTGGTATACACGAATATAGTTAGTTGCTGGAGGCAACCAATGATCTCAGGGTAGTCCCTGGAGATCGACATCTCCAAGTCCGCTGGTGCCGCGCGGAGGGCTCCCGCGGACGCCCGGGGGAGCGGGCCCGGTGATGCCGGAGCCCGTGCTCCGTATCCCGTCTGCGGAGTACGTCCGGAATCATCGCCCCGAATATCGTCAACACGGTCGCCCACCTGGGAACAGCGACGGATAATGCTCGCTCGCGCACGGGGCGTCGAGGCCCTGCGGATCTCGCTCTCCCTGCGGGTCCGTCCCGTGTCGAGAGATGATGGAAACCAGCGGAAGCACAGCGAGAATCGGCCGATGTACGGAGAGCGCCACGGCTGTCGGTCTGCGGTGACCGGCGGAAGGAGTGCCTGAATGGGTGCGACCGACGCGTTCCCCGAGGGCGCCGCCCAGGTCGGGGCCACACCGGGGCAGCCGGGCGGCCTGATGGACGTGCTGGGCGTGGCGGCCGTGATGCTGGACGCGGACGGACGGATCACCCTGTGGAGCCCGCAGGCCGAGCAGCTCTTCGGCTGGAGCGCGGAGGAGGCGCTCGGCCGGCCCGCGGCGCAGCTGCTGGTCGGGCCGGAGGACTTCGACCTGGTGCTGAGCCTCTTCTCCGAGGTCATGGCGGGCGGCGAGAGCTGGGCGGGCGTCTTCCCGGTCCAGCACAAGGACGGCAGCACCCGGCTCGTCGAATTCCGCAACATGCGGCTGCTGGACGAGCGCGGCGAGTCCTACGCCCTGGGCATCGCCACCGACCAGGCCGTGCTGCGGCGGGTCGAGCGGGATCTGGCGCTGTCCGTGCGCCTGGTCGCCCAGTCGCCGATCGGCCTGGCGGTCCTGGACACCGCGCTGCGCTTCGTCATGGTCAACCCCGCGCTGGAACGCATCAACGAGCTGCCCGCCGACCGGCACATCGGCCGCGACGTCCAAGAAGCCCTGTCCTTCCTGGACACCGGCACCATCGTCTCCAGCATGCGCCAGGTCCTCGACACCGGCACCCCGCTGCTCGACCAGTTCACCGTCGGCCGGACCGCCTCCGACCCGCACGCCGACCGGGCCTGGTCGGTGTCGTACTACCGGCTGGAGGACGCCCACGGCCGGGTGCTGGGGCTGGCCACGTCGGTCGTCGACGTCACCGAGCAGCACCGCGCCGCCACCGAGGCCGCCCGCGCCCGCAGGCGGCTGGCCGTCATCGCCGACGCCTCCGCCACCGTCGGCACCACCCTCGACGTCGACCAGACCGCCCACGAACTGGCCGACGTCATCGTTCCCGAGCTGGCGGACCTGGCCGCGGTCGACGTCCTCGACGCCGTCCTCGACGGCCGGCGCCCCACCTCCCTCTCCCGCGGCGGACCGGCCCGCTTCCGTGCGCTCGCCGTGGCCGCGGCCTACTCCACCGAGGCCGTGCGCGCCGCCGACCCCACCGGCCAGATCGCCTCCTACGAAGCCGACCGGCTGATCACCCGCTGTGTGACCGAGGCCCGCCCGGTGCGCATACCCCACGTCGGCCCGGACGACCTGGAGCACATCGCCGCCGACCCGCAGGGCGCCGCCCTCCTGGGGAAGGCCGGAACCCACTCCTATCTCGCCGTGCCGCTGATCGCCCGCGGCGAGGTCCTCGGCGCGCTGTCGCTGTACCGCGTCCGCAACCCGGAGCCGTTCGACGAGGACGATGCGGTGCTCGCGGTCGAGCTGGCCGCCCGGGCCGCGGTCTGCATCGACAACGCCCGCTCGTACCAGAGCGAACGCCGCACCGCGCTCACCCTCCAGCGCCACCTGATGAACCACCGGCCGCCGCAGCCCACGGCGATGGAGATCGCCTACCGCTACCAGCCCGCCCAGGCGGCCAGCGAGGTCGGCGGCGACTGGTTCGACGCCATCCCGGTGACCGGCGACAAGACCGCGCTGGTGGTCGGCGACGTCATGGGCAGCGGCATCAACGCCGCCGCCACCATGGGCCAGTTGCGCACCACCACCCGCGCGCTGGCCGACCTCGACCTCGACCCCGCCGAGGTGCTCCGCCACCTCGACCACATCGCCGGCGGCCTCGACCCGGCCTTCGCCACCTGCCTGTACGCCGTGTACGACCCGCACCGCGCGCTGTGCCGGATCGCCGTCGCCGGGCATCTGCCGCCCATCGTGGTGCGCCCGGACCGGCCGCCCGAGCTGCTCGACCTGCCCACCGGCGCCCCGCTCGGCGTCGGCGGCGTCCCCTTCGAGCAGACCACCGTGCCGCTGCGCGACGGCGACCTGCTGGTGCTCTACACCGACGGGCTGATCGAGACCCGGGACCAGCCCATAGACACCCGGCTGGACAGCCTCCTGGAGCTGCTGACGGAGCCCGAACAGGATCTGGAGGAGCTCTGCGACCGCCTCCTGCGTGCGCTGCGCGACGAGCACGACCACGACGATGTCGCGCTGCTCATCGCCCGGGTGCGCGCCCACGAGGGCTGAGCGCGCGGCCGCGGGTTTCGCCGGGACGGCAACGGATTCGGCGGTGCCCCGGGGAGATCTGGTGCTGCCCTTCCCGCCGCGGAATCCGCTTGTCTTCTGTGCATGCGTCGTGGATAAGCGTTTCCACGCCGGGTGAAGGCTACGGATTTCGTTGTCCGCGAGCCTTAACAAGACCTTGACGGGAGTCGTCGGCAGGGGTTTTATTCGGTCACCAAAGCGGGACCTGAGGATGTCCGGGTTCGGAGCGCTTTGCGGCGATCTTTCGTTACGTCGCCGCCCCTTCCTGCCGCCAGCACCGATGGGATACGGATACCGATATGCCCTACACGCCTGTTGCCCCCGCAGCTCCTGAGCGGGACACCCGCAGTGCGACGGCCAAGGACGCCTCCGGCGCCCCCCAACTGACCCGGTCCATCGGCGTCGTCGGCGGCACCCTGCTCACGCTGTCCTGTCTGACCCCGGCGTCCTCGCTCTTCGTGATCGTGCCGGACTCGTTCGCCAGCCTGGGTACGGGCACCGCGCTGACCATCGCCGTCGCGGCACTGCTCTGTATCGGGGTGGCCTTCACCTACTCCGAACTCGGCACGCTGATACCGAGCTCGGGCGGCGAGTACGCCATGGTCGGCACGCTCATGGGCCGGCTCGCCGGGTGGCTGGTTTTCGTGCTCTCGCTGATCGTCGTCATGATCGTGCCGCCCATCATCGCCCTGGGCACCGCCGACTATCTGGCCCCGATCGTGCACCTGGATCCGCAGTGGACCGCGGCCGGCGTGATGCTGCTGGCCACCGCCATGGGCCTGCTGGACCTGCGGGCCAACGCCTGGATCACCGGCATCTTCCTGGTGCTGGAGGTCGTCGCCTGCGCGGTCGTCGCCTTCCTCGGCTTCACCCACACCCAGCGGTCCGCGTCCGTGCTGGTGCACCCCGTGATCGACGCCGGGCACGGGCACAGCACCGCGGTCACCGCGGGTCTCATCGTCACCGGGCTGGCCACCGCGCTCTTCATCCTGCAGGGCTTCTCCACCGCGGTGTACCTGGCGGAGGAGATGGACAACCCCCGCCGCAACGTCTCGCGCACCGTGCTGTGGACCCTGGGCATCGGCGCGGCCGTCGTCCTGATCCCGGTCGTCGCCATCACCCTGGGCGCCCCCGACCTGAAGACGCTCGGCGCCGGTGACGTCGCCGGCATGGTGCAGGGCTGGAGCAACTCGGGCGTCGGCACGTTCGTCAGCCTCTGCATCGCCCTGGCGATCATCAACGCGGCGATCGTGATGGTGATCCAGAACTCCCGTGTGGTGTTCTCCTCGGCGCGCGACGCGGCCTGGCCGACGGCCGCCAACCGCATCTTCTCGCACGTCGGCCGGCGCTTCGGCTCCCCCTGGGCGGCCACCCTCGCGGTGGGCGTCCCCGGGGCGGCCCTGTGCTTCGTCAACCTCGACACCCTGAGCGAGGTCACCGGCGTGGCCGTCGCCGCGATGTATGTCTTCGTCGCCCTGGGGGCCCTGGTCTCGCGCCGTGGCGACCACAAGCACCGGCTCGCCTGGCGGATGCCGCTGTGGCCCGCGGTCCCGGCGCTGCTGATCCTGGTGCTGGCGTGGGTGCTCTACCAGCAGAGCGCGACGAGCCTGGTCATCACCGGCGCCATCGTGGCCGTCGCCGCGCTGTACTGGGCGCTCTACCTCCGCCCGCGCCAGGAGACGCACTGGGTGATCTCGGTTCCCGAGGACGAGCAGGCTTCCGTCGAGGAGCCGTCCGCGGCCCCGCTGCCCGGATAGGGCCCGCGAAGGCCCCGCATCGCCCGCCCGGGCCTGTACACCGGGCGGGCCTTCTCCTTTTACTGCCCGGTGAGCCGGGAGAGCGCGAGCGCGTCCAGCAGGAGGCATACGTGGTCGACGGCGTCCCGCCCGGCGGGGCCCTCGGCCACGGTCGCGTCGTCGAGCAGAGCGGCGGTTCCCCGCAGCAGCCGCAGCAGCCGCTCGTGCACCTCGGCCGCCGTTTCCGCGTGCGCCAGGGTGGACCGGATCTGCTCGCCCGTGAGCGGCTGACCGGTTTCGAGGAAGCGGTACAACGCCACGGCGGCTCGCCGGTCGGCGTCGTTCGGCTTCCACAGTCCGAGCGCGTGGTGGTCGATGAGCGCGGCCGCCTCGGCTCGGATCTCCTCGGGAACATGCATGCCCACGAACGTCTCATACCGTCTCGCCGGGCCGGCCGACGAGGCAGGGGCCCCGTGGCCTCGCGCGGGCCGGCGGGGTTTGGCCGGCGAAGTGGGCTGACCAGGCATGTTGCGTCGGCCCCCGGCTCACCCGACCGGCAGACGCCCGTCGGACAAGCGGCCGGGCCTGTGGGAAGAGTTACATGAAGCATGCACGCTCTGGGCGATTTGTTCCCCGCGGCGTGACGCGACAGGGGTGCCGCGTATGTCCTCTTCGTGAAGAGGTTCGCATATGCGCAGCAGTAAAACCTACCCGGGGGTCTTCCCGCCCTCTGGCGCCCGGCCCCGGATCACGGGACCATCCTCGGACAGCCCGTGAGGCGGAGCGCAGCGCGGGCCCTGACGGCTGCTGCGCTCCGCATCGCGCGGCTCGCCCACCGTATGCGGGAGGTGTAGAAAGAGGACATGGCCGGACGCTACGGCCGCCCGCGTTCGGTTCTCAGGATGCGAACTGTCGCAGGTCAGGTCTTTCTCCTGCAGGTGGCGATCGTGGTGTTGCTCGTCGCCGCCGCCATCGCGGCGCTCGTGCTGCAGTCCAGGGCCGACGGGGACCGTGAAGCGCGCAACAGATCCGTTGCGGTGGCAGAGGCCTTCGCGAATGCGCCGGGCATCGACGAGGCCCTCAAGAGCGCCGATCCGACACTGGTCCTGCAGCCGCGGACCGAGGCCGCCCGCAAGCGCTCCGAGGTCGACTTCATCGTCGTGATGAACACCCAGGGCATCCGCTACACCCATCCGATCGCCAACCGCATCGGCAAGAAGTTCGTCGGCACCCTGCAGCCGGCGCTGGCCGGCCATGTGGTCACCGAGCGGATCACCGGCACCATCGGGCCCCTCGTCCAGGCCGTGGTCCCGGTCTTCGGCCACAGCGGCAAGGACAAGGGGAAGGTCATCGGCCTGGTCTCGGCCGGCATCACCGTCAACCGCGTGAGCGGTGTCGTCGACGACCAGTTCCCGTTGCTCTTCGGCGTCGCCGCCGGCGTCCTCCTCCTGACCACCAGCGGTACGGCGCTGGTGAGCCGGCGCCTGCGGCGCCAGACCCACGGCCTGGGCCCCGCCGAGATGACCCGGATGTACGAGCACCACGACGCGGTGCTGCACGCCGTGCGCGAGGGCGTGGTCATCGTGGGCGGCGACGGCCGTCTGCTGCTGGCCAACGACGAGGCACGCCGGCTGCTCGACCTGCCGCCGGACGTCGAGGGCCGCCCGGTCGGCGCTCTCGGCCTGGATCCGACCACCGCCCGTCTGCTGGCCTCCGGCCGGGTCGTCACCGACGAGGTCCACCCGGTCGGCGAACGGCTGCTGGCCATCAACCAGCGCTCCACCGACCAGGCCGGCGGACCGCCCGGCAGCGTCACGACGCTGCGCGACACCACCGAGCTCCGGGCCCTCACCGGCCGCGCCGACGTGGCCCGCGGCCGCCTGAAGCTGCTCTACGACGCCGGTACGGAGATCGGTACCACGCTGGACGTCGTCCGCACCTGCGAGGAGCTCGCGGAGTTCGGCGCCACCCGCTTCGCCGACATCGTCACCGTCGACCTGGCGGAGGACGTGCTGATAGGCGAGGAGCCGACGCCCCCCACCGGCAGCGCCGTCGAGATGCGGCGGACGGCCACCAGCGGGGCCCCGCCGGACAGCGGCCTCTACCCCGTCGGCAAGCTGATCCGCTTCGAGCCGGCCACTGCCCTCGGGGCGAGCATCGCCAGCGGCAAGGCCGCCCTGGAAGCGGATCTGGCGGCGTTCTCCGGCTGGCATCTGCAGTCTCCCGCCCGGGCCAGGAAGATCGTCGCGCATGGCATCCACTCGCGGATCGCGGTGCCCTTGCGCGCCCGCGGCGTCATCCTGGGCGTGGCGATCTTCTGGCGCTCCGACAAGCCGGAGCCGTTCGAGGAGGAGGAGCTCTCCCTCGCCGAGGAGCTGGTGGCCCGGGCCGCGGTGAGCATCGACAACGCCCGCCGCTACACCCGCGAGCACACCATGGCCGTCACGTTGCAGCGCAGCCTGCTGCCGCGCGGCCTGCCCGAGCAGAACGCCGTGGCGGCCGCCTACCGGTATCTGCCCGCACAGGCCGGGCTCGGCGGGCTCGGCGGCGTCGGCGGCGACTGGTTCGACATCATCCCGCTGCCCGGCGCCCGGGTGGCGCTCGTCGTCGGCGACGTCGTGGGGCACGGACTGCACGCCGCCGCCACCATGGGCCGGCTGCGCACCGCCGTCCACAACTTCGCCAACCTGGACCTGCCGCCCGACGAGATCCTCTGGCACCTCGACGAACTCGTCACCCGCATCGACCAGGACGAGGGAGCCGAGGAGTCCGGGGGCTCGGTCACCGGCGCCACCTGTCTCTACGCGATCTACGACCCGGCGTCCGGGAACTGCACCATGGCGCGCGCCGGACACGTCCAGCCCATGTTCCTGCTGCCGGACGGCACCGCGGAGGTCGCCGAGGTGCCCGGCGGCCCGCCCCTCGGCCTGGGCGGCCTGCCCTTCGAGACCTGGCAGCGGCAACTGCCCGAGGAGACCCGCCTGGTGCTCTTCACCGACGGACTGGTCGAGGACCGGGACCGGGACCTCGACGAGGGCATGGCGCTGCTGAGCCGTACGCTCTCCGGCCAGCCGGGCCGGACGCCGGACGAGACCTGCGAGGCCGTGCTCGGGGCGCTGCTGCCGGAGCGCCCCAGCGACGACATCGCGCTCCTCGTCGCCCGGACCCGGGTGCTGGACACCGCGCACGTCGCCGACTGGGACGTGCCGCCCGACCCCTCGGCCGTGGGCCAGATACGGGCCGCGGCGGTCCGCAAGCTGACCGAATGGGGCCTGGCCGAGGAGGCGTTCACCGCCGAGCTGATCCTCAGCGAGCTGGTCACCAACTCCATCCGGTACGCCGCGGGGCCCATCCGCGTACGGCTGATCCGTGACACCTCCCTGATCTGCGAGGTCTCCGACCGCAGCAGCACCTCCCCGCACCTGCGGCAGGCCGCCACGACGGACGAGGGCGGCCGCGGCCTCTTCCTGGTCGCCCAGCTGGCCGAACGCTGGGGGACCCGCTACACCTCCAGCGGCAAGGTCATCTGGACGGAGCAGGCGCTCGTCGGCATCGATCTGGTCGCGCAGGAGGGTGACGGCGAGGATGCTTGAGCCGAGGGGCGGGGGCGACCCGGGGGCCGAGTGAGTGCCTGAGGAGGCCGTGATGGACTACCCACTGCTCAACGCCTTCTGGACGATGTGCCTGATCTTCCTGTGGGTCCTGTGGCTGATTCTGCTGTTCAGGATCATCGGCGACATCTTCCGCAGCCGGGACCTCAACAACTGGGCCAAGACGGGGTGGCTGATCCTGGTGATCGTGCTGCCCTTCCTGGGTGTCTTCATCTATGTGCTCGCGCGGGGCCACGGGATGAGCGAACGCGAGGTCGCACAGGCCGAACGGCAGCAGAAGCAACTGCAGGCCTACCTCCGGGAAACCGCCGCGACCGGCGATGCGGGCGGCGGCCATGCGGATGCCCTCGCGAAGCTCGCCGACCTCAAGAAGCACGGGGACATCACGGAAGAGGAGTTCCAGAAGGCCAAGGCGAAGATCCTGGCCTGACCGCGGGCACGTGACGCGGCCTCCCCGCCGCTGTCGCCTCGACTGCTAACCTCGAATTGCGCGGAACGCGCAACTTGCCGGGCGCTCCCCGCGGGGTGTCCGGCAGGCCACGGCGGGCAGAGGCGGGCAGCGAAGTGACCAGTGGGGAACGGTCGGCCACCCGGCGCCGGCGGGAGCGGATGGTGGAGCTGCTCGGCGCCGGCGACATCAGCGTGCACGACCTCGCCGCCGAGTTCGACGTCTCGCTGTCCACCGTCCGCCGGGACCTCGCCACCCTGGCCGCCCTCGGCCGGATCACCCGCACCTACGGCGGCGCGGTCGACCCCCGTGCGGTGGAACGCTCCTGGCACGACAAGGAACGCGAACAGCGGGGCGAGAAGGACGCCATCGCCCGCAGCGCCGCCGCGCTGGTCCGCAGCGGCGACGTGGTCCTGCTCGACGCGGGCACCACCGTCGCCCGGCTGGCGCACGAGCTGCGCGACCGCGGGGACCTCACCGTCGTCACCAACGGCCTGTCCACGCTCGTCGAGCTGGCGGACGCCGAGGTGGAGGTCGTGGTGCTCGGCGGCCGGCTGCGGCGCCCCAACGAGTCGCTGCTGGGCACCCGTACCGAACAGGCGCTGCGCCGGCTCACCCCGGACATCGCCTTTCTCGGCGTCGACGGCCTCGACCCCCGCCGCGGCATCAACTGCCCCGACCCCGAACAGGCCGCGCTGAAGGAGACGATGGCCGGGTGCGCCCGGGCTGCCTGGGTGCTCGCCGATCACTCCAAGCTCGGCGGGGGCGGGGGCTTCCCCTACTGGGCGGCGATGCCGGCGGGCACGGGCCTGATCTCCGGGGGCGGCGCACGGGAGCTGGCGGCGTTCGCCGGCGGCGGGTGGGAGGTGCGCCCCGCCGCGGACGGCGGCCCGGCGCCCGCCGAGAGTGCCCCGCCGCACACCTCTTGACAGCCCGTTCGGCGAGTCGCCACCCTGAATTGCGTGAACCGCGCAATCAATAATGCGCGGTCCGGTCACTTCGGGGTCGGGGACGGCACCGGAGCCGACAGGAGGAGACCCCGTGGCCCAGGTGCTCGTCATCGCCGACGACCTCACCGGCAGCAACGCCACCGGCGCGCTCTACGCGCGACTGGGCCTGCGGGCCGTCACCGTCGGCGCGCTCGCCCAAGTGGAGCGCTACGCCGACCGGGTGGACGTCCTCGTGGTCAACACCGCGTCGCGGCACTGGACCCCGGCCCGCGCCTACGCGGCCGTCCGCGACGCCGCCACGACAGCGGGCGCCGCACCCCTGATCGTCAAGCGCGTCGACACCACCCTGCGCGGCAACCCGGGCGGGGAACTCGACGCGCTGCTGGACGTCCTGGCCGCGCGGGAGCCCGCGGCCGGGATCCGGACCCTGGCCGTCCCCGCCTTCCCCGACGCGGGCCGGACCACGGTCGGCGGCCTGCATCTGGTCGACGGCGTCCCGCTGACCCGTACGCCCGTGGCCCGTGACCCGTTCGACCCCGTCCGGCACTCCCGGGTCGCGGCCGTACTCGGCGCCCAGACCCGGCGCGGCACCGGCGAACTCGCCCTGGACGTGGTGGAGCGGGGCCCCGAGGCGGTCGTCGCGGCGCTGCGGGAGAGTCCGGCCGACATCGTGGTCTGCGACGCCACCGAGAACGCACATCTGCGGACGGTCGCGGTGGCCGCCGCGCGCCTCGCCGCGGCGGACCGCACCCGCTGGGTCGCGCTGGACTCGGGCCCGTTCGGCGCCGCCCTCGCCGGGGAGCTGGGCCTGCGACCGGCAGGTGGCGCACCCGCCCGCATCCTGGCGGTCGTCGGCAGCGTCACCGACCGCACCCGCGCCCAGCTCGCCCGCACGGAAACCGCACTCGGCGCCCGCTGGGCCGACCTCGACCCCGCCGCCCCGGACCCCGGCGCGGTGCTGGACCGACTGCGCGCGGCGGCGGGGGAGGGCGCCACCGTGCTCGGCGTCCGGGTGGCCGCCGGGCCGACGCCCACCGCCACCGGAACCGGCCCCGACCCCCGCGCCGCCGCCCGCATCCTGCGCGCGCTCGCCGAGATCGCCCGCCGAGCGGTCGACGAGCTGGGCCCCGGGGGCCTGTACGCCTCGGGCGGCGACGTCGCCGCCGCGGTCACCTCGGCACTGGGCGCCGACGGCTTCGCCATCGAGACCGAGGTGCTGCCGCTCGCCATCGCCGGACATCTGGTCGGCGGCCCCCACGACGGACTGCTCTTCGCCACCAAGGGCGGCCTGATCGGCGGCCCCGACGCCGCCCGCGACTGCCTGGAACACCTGCGCGCGGCCTGCACCCGGCACGCCCTCGGCCCCACCCTCAGCACGACCTGAACACCGCACCCCGAAAGGCGATGCCATGACCCACCCCCAGCAGGCGACCGACGACCGGGCGGCGGCCTCCGACGGCCCGTTGCCGCTGCTCGCCGTCACCCTCGGCGACCCCGTCGGGATCGGCCCCGAGATCACCGCCCGCACCCTCGCCGATCCGGCGACCACCGCCCTCGGCCGGGGACTCGCCGTCGGCGACGCCGCCGTGCTGCGCCGCGCCGTCGCCGTCTGCGGTCTGGACGTCGAGGTCAATGCGGTGGGCACGCCCGGTGAGGCGCGCTTCGAGCCCGGCACCATCGATGTGCTCGACCTCCAGATCGCCCCCGGCGACCTCCCCTGGGGCACGGTGGACGCGGTGGCGGGCCGCTCCGCCGTGGCCGCGATCGAGGCCGCCACCCGCGCCGCGCTGGCCGGCGAGGTCGACGGCATCGTCACCTCGCCGATCAACAAGGAAGCCATCTGGGCGGCCGGTTCCGAGCACCTCGGCCACACCGAGATGCTCGGCGAACTCACCGGTGCCGCCCACTTCGACACCATGTTCGTGGTCCGCGGCCTCAAGATCTTCTTCACCACCCGTCATCTCGCCCTCCGCAAGGCGCTCGACCAGATCACCGAGGAACGGGTCGCCGCGAGCATCCGTCACGCCACCACCGCACTGCGCGTCTTCGGTCATGACACCCCGCGGCTCGCCGTGGCCGCGGTCAATCCGCACGGCGGCGAGGGCGGCCACTTCGGCGACGAGGAGATCACCGTCCTGCGCCCGGCGGTGGAGAAGGCGGCCGCCGAGGGGCTCGGCGTCATCGGACCGATCCCCGCGGACTCCGTCTTCCACCAGGGCCTCGAAGGCCGCTTCGACGGGGTGCTGTCCCACTTCCACGACCAGGGCCACATCCCCGCGAAGACCGTCGACTTCGACGGCACCGTGTCCGTCACCGTCGGCCTGCCGATCCTGCGCACCTCCGTCGACCACGGCACCGCGTTCGACATCGCCGGCAGCGGCCGCGCCTCGCACGGCACCATGGCCGCGGCCTTCCGCGCCGCCGCCGGCTTCAGCCGCTTCACCGACCGGATCCGCGCGGCCTACGGAACGGCGGTCGCCCCGTGACGGACACCGGCACCCAGCCGAACCCCCGGCCGAACCCCCAGTCGTCTCCCGTGCCGCCGGCGGCACCGGCGATACCCGCCAAGCGCTGGGCGTACGTCATCCCGGTCGCCGCCATCATGTACATGCTGGCGTATCTCGACCGGAACAACGTCTCCGTCATCCTCCCCTACATGCACGGCGACCTGGAGCTGTCCAACGCCGACAAGGGGCTGGTCGGCGGCGTCTTCTTCGTCGGCTATGTCTTCCTGCAGATCCCGGCCGCGATCCTCGCCCAGCGCTGGAGCGCCCGGAAGACCGTCCTCGTCCTCATGGTGGCGTGGGGGCTGGCCGCGTCGCTGTCCGGTCTCGTCCAGACCAAGGCACAGTTCTACGCGGCCCGGTTCGTGCTCGGCCTCTTCGAGGGCGGCGTCTGGCCCGCCGTGCTCATCCTGCTCGCCTCGTGGTTCCCGCTGCGCGAGCGGGCCCGGGCCAACGCCCTGTGGATGGCCTGCCTGCCGCTCTCCTCGGTGCTGATGGCGCCGCTGTCGGGGTGGATGCTCGACCATGCGAGCTGGCGCTGGGTGCTGGTGCTGCAGGGCGTCCCGCCCCTGGTGTGGGCGGTGGTCTGGTGGTTCGCGGTCGCCGACCGGCCCGAGCTGGCCCGGTGGATCTCGCGCGCCGAGGCCGACCACGTGGAGCGCGCGATCGCCGCCGACGAAGCCGTCAAACCCGCGGCGGGCAGCGGCTCGTACCTCGACGCGGTCACCCGGAAACCGGTGCTCGTCCTCATCGGCGTCTACTTCTTCTGGATCACCGGCTTCTACGGCTTCAACCTCTGGCTGCCGTCGGTCATCAAGGAGCTGACCCACGACGGATCGTCCACCGAGGTCGGGCTGCTCACCGCGATCCCGTTCACCGTCGCCCTGGTGGTGATGATCGCCAACGCCGCCTGGTCCGACCGCACCGGCAGACGACGCCGGGCGGTGGCCGTCCCGCTCGTCGTGGGCATGGCCGCCCTGTTGCTGGGGCAGGCCGTGGACGGCGCCCTGCCCCGGATGCTGCTGCTGTGCGTCACGGCCGCAGCGGTGTACGCCCCCTACGGACCGTTCTGGGCGATCCCCGGCGAACTGCTGCGCTTCGAGGTGGTGGCCGTCGCCATGGGGCTGATCAACGCCCTCGGAAACCTCGGCGGCTTCGCCGGCCCCTACTTGGTCGGCTGGCTGACCGACGCCACCGGATCCAGCGTGACCGGCTTCGCGGTGCTGTCCGCCTTCCTCGCCGTGGCCGTGGCGCTGGTGACCCTGGGCCTGCGCCCGGGCCCGCGCCCCGTGCGGCAGGTGGCCGGGGAGGCGCCGGAGGGAGCCTGACGGAACCTCTCTGACGTGCCATCAATTCCGTGCTCCAGGTCCCGGTCGCCACCCCGGACCGGAACGTCATTTTGACGATTCATCAGATAAAGGGAACGGTTTTCGCGGCCCGCCTTCGCCCCGAAAGGGCGACCTCCGCAGGGCAATTCCCGGCGGCCCGGTCGATGCCGCGGGGGCGTCCGCTCCTCGTGGTCGCCGAGTGGCCCTGGTGGCGGTGAACTGGCGCTGGCTGAGGGCGAGTTGGGGGTACTTCCGTCGCGTCGGCGAGGTCCGTCCCGCCGCACCGCGGCCGGGTGTGCCCGGCGTGCGGGCCGTAATGCGATTACTCCGACTCGCGCAATTAGCGAGAGGTCAGGTTTTGGGAGGTTCTGTGAAGGTGATTCCTGAAAAGGTCGATATACCCCTTTGATCCTCCTGAGGAGCACACATGCGCATCCGCGCCGCGATCGCAGCTAGCGCCCTGGCCACCACGATCGTCATGGGCGGTGCCAGCGCCGCCCTGGCTCACGGCAAGGACCGCCACCACCACAACCACCACGGCCACTACGCTTCCTGCTGGCTCTCCGCGGGCGTCCTCGACTACGTCGGCCCGGTCTTCAGCGAGGGCTGCGAGAAGGGCGGCTGGGGCAACGGCCACCGGAGGTAATCCCGACAGCGCTCCAGCCGGTGCCGGCCGAGAGGACCACGGGTCCTCGGCCGGCACCGGCTGTTTTTCCGGGCTGCTCGCGTGCCCGGAGTCTGTGTCAGCTGTCGAGGAACGACAGCAGATCGGCGTGGAAGTCCTCCTGGTCCGGGGCGACCGCCGAGAGGCCGTGCGGCGCCCGCCGGGTAGACCTTCCACGCGGCGTCCTCCACCAGTTTCACCGACTTCTGGCCGGCCGCCACCAGAGGAACGATCTGATCGTCGTCGCCGTGGATGATCCGGGCCGGGATGTCGAACCGCTTCGGGTCCTCGGTGAAGTCGGTCTCCTGGTGGAACTGCGACCGGTCGGCGGCCACCCCGGCGCGGATCTCGTCGAAGACCGCCAGGGGCAGCCCCTCCGGGTGGGCCTCCGCGGCGTCGGCGTTCAGCGGCCGGCCGTGGCTGAAGACGACGGGCCGGCCGGCTCCCCGGTCCTGGTAGGAGATCTCCGTGCCGTCGGTCATGGTGAAGGTACCCATGAGGCGGTTGGTCCCTTCCTGTCGTTCACCGGCGTACGAGAGACGGCCGCGGGGGGCGGGGGAGGTGGGCCCGGGCGTTCAGCAGCGGTCCGCCGGCGCGCTGTTGCCGCGCCGTCTGCGGGCGCTCGACACCAGCCCCGCGCCGGCGAGCAGGGTCAGGCCGGCCATCGTGCCGAAGCCCATGAACACCAGGGGCTTGGTCCCCGTCGCCGCCTGGGCGGGCTTCGCGGCCGGTTGGGTGGTCAACGCCGTGGTGGAGGTGGACCGCTGGGCGGAGGCCGGGACGTCGGCGGTGGTGAGGGGGACGCCCGCGGCGCAGAGCCGGCGGAACGGTCCGGGCAGCGGATACCGAACGGGCCCGCCGTTGCCGTCGGCACTCCGGGACGGGGCGGACCGGCCCTCGGAGTGTCCGGCCGGCTCGACCGGGCCCGGGACGTTCTGGCGGAGGCCGGATATCCGCGCGGAGTACTCGGGCAGGGCCCGGCGCGGGCCGGCCGGCGCGACGACGTGGTTTCCGGCGTGCCGCGGTTGCCCGGCCGCCTCCTGCCGGGCGGAGGTGTCGGGGAACGCACAGCGCATCAGGGTGACGGAGGGCCCGGTACCGGTCCGTTCCTCCGTTCCGGCGGCACCGCCCTCGGCCCGGGCCGGCCCGGTGGCGGCGCACACCGCCGTGAGCAGGGCGACGAGGAGAGCCCCACGGCACAGGCGGCCGAACGGGCCCGGGGCGAATGGTGCGGACATGCGAATCTCACTTCTCCGCCTCGACGGGAGGCTGCTGGATCGGTACTGCCGGCTCCCAGCGTTTCCGGCCTCGGCCGGAAGAGCGTGTCGTGGGAGGCAGACGAGTGACGGCGGGCGGCCGTCCGGGTGGCGCCCCGCCGCGCGGCGCATTCCAGTAGGTCGGCGCATGCCCCGTATCCGCCCCGGAGGGGCCGCGGCGGCGCGGCGGGCGACCGCGACCCGGCCCTCGTGGCCCGCGCACGGGAAGCGGTCGCACCCGCGGCCCGCTCATCGCTCAACGGGGCGCTCTGGACGGGGCCGACGACAGCCCCTAGCGTCACAGGCCGGCCGGGCACCAGCCTCCGAGTCCGATGCCAGCCAGCGAGGGAAGCCGAGGACGCGTCGTGACCACTCTCCCGCAGCCGCCCGACATCCTGTCACCAAAGTTCGCGGCCGACCCCTACCCGGCGTACCGCGTCCTGCGCGAGCACTACCCGCTCCTCCACGACAAGGGCACCGACAGCTACCTGCTCTCGCGCTACGACGACGTGGCACGGGCCTTCCGCGAGCCGGTGTTCACCACCGACAACTATGCGTGGCAGCTCGAACCGGCGCACGGCGGCCGGACCCTTCCCCAGATGAGCGGTCGTGAGCACTCCGTACGCCGCGCCCTGGTGGCCCCCGCCTTCCGCGGCCGGGAGCTGCGGGAGAAGTTCCTCCCGGTCATCGAGCGCAACGCGCGGGAGCTGATCGACGCCTTCCGCGACGCCGGGGAAGCCGATCTGGTGGGGCAGTTCGCCACCCGCTTCCCGATCAACGTGATCGTCGACATGCTCGGCCTCGACCGGGCCGACCACGACCGCTTCCACGGCTGGTACGCCTCCGTCGTCGGCTTCCTGTCCAACCTCGCCCAGGACCCCGAGGTCGCGGCCGCCGGCCGGCGCGCGGGCGAGGAACTCGCCGCCTACCTGCGGCCGATCCTCACCGAACGGCGTGCCGCGCCCGGCGACGACCTGCTCTCCGCTCTGTGCACCGCGGAGGTCGAGGGCACCCGGATGTCCGATCAGGACATCACCTCGTTCGTCAGCCTGCTGCTGGCCGCCGGCGGGGAGACCACGGACAAGGCCCTCGCCGCGCTGTTCCGCAACCTGCTGGCCCACCCCGACCAGTTCGCCGCGGTACGCGCCGACCGGTCACTGGTCCCCGCCGCCTTGGCCGAGACCCTCCGCTACACCCCGCCGGTCCAGATGATCATGCGTCAGCCCGATGCCGAGGTCGCCCTCAGCGGCGGCACGGTCCCGGCGGGCGCCACGGTCACCTGCCTCATCGGCTCCGCGAACCGCGACGAGCGCCGCTACCTACGGCCCGACGCCTTCGACGTCCTCCGCCCCGATCTGACCACCGCCACGGCGTTCAGCGCCGCCGCCGACCATGTGGCCTTCGCCCTGGGCCGGCACTTCTGCGTCGGCGCGCTCCTCGCCAGGACGGAGGTGGAGGTCGGCGTCAACCAACTGCTCGACGCCTTCCCCGCCATGGAGTTCGCGGACGGTGCGGTGCCCGCCGACGAGGGAGTGTTCACCCGGGGACCGGCGCGGCTGCGGGTGCGGCTCACGCCGGGCCGGGGCGCGGCGCGGCCCGCCGGTACCGCCTGACGCGGGCGGGCGCCCCGCACCGGCCGGCGCCGGGCGGTCAGTCGGCGGCGACCGGCGGGCGGCGCAGGACGTAGAGGCCGACGGTCACGGCGACCGCGATGACGCAGGCGGAGAAGGCCAGGCCCGCGCCGCGCAGGCCCAGCCCCAGCGTGAGCGCGCCGACGCCGACGACCGGCAGCGAGATGCCGAGGTAGGCCACGAGGAAGAACGCCGAGATGGTGCCGCCCCGGTGCGCGGGCGGCGCCGCGCGGCTCACGGCCGTCAGACCGGCCCGGAAGGCCAGGCCCTGGCCGATGCCGCCGCATACCGCGCCGATGACCAGCACCGGCAGCGACGTCACGGCCAGCGAGGTGGCGACGAGGACGAGGCCCACCACCAGCACCAGACAGCCGCCCGGCAGGGCCCTGCGTACCCCGATCCGTTCCGTCAGGGACTGGCCGAGGGTCGAGCCCAGGAACACCGTGAAGACGATGAGCCCGGCGACGGCCAGGTTGTGCACGCCCAGGGTCTCGCCGACGAAGCTCGGCGCGACCGCGGTGAACAGCCCCAGCAGGGAGAAACCGGCGAAGGCGGCGACCGCCGACGGGGTGAAGACGCCGTGCACTTCGGGCGGCAGCCGAAGGCCCTGCGGCCGCAGCTTCCGCGGGCGGCGCGGATGCCCGACGGTCTCCGGCAGGAACCAGGTCGCCACGCCCGCCACGGCCACCAGCACCAGGTGCACCAGGAACGGCAGGGTCAACGGCCATGGCGCGTACTGGGCCAGCAGGCCCGACAGCAGCGGACCGCAGCCGAGACCGCCCATGTTCGCGGCGGTGGCGGCGAATCCCGCCCGCGCTTCCCGGCCCGGTTTCGCGAGCTCCAGCACGGCCGCCGTGGCGGCGCCGCTGAACAGCCCGGCGGCGAACCCGGACAGCACCCGCCCCAGCAGCAGCATGGGGAGGCCGCCCTCGAAGATGAAGCACAGCGCGCTCGCCGCCGACAGTCCCAGCGCGCAGAACAACACCGGGCGCCGCCCCGCCTCGTCGGAGAGGTTGCCGGCGAGGAGGAGGACCGTGATCACGCCGAGCGCGTACACGGCGAAGACCACGGTCACCATCAGCTCGGAGAAGCCGAGCTGTGCGCGGTAGAGCCCGTAGAGCGGGGTGGGGAGCGTCGTCCCGGCCATGCCGATCGCGAACACGCCCGCCGCCACCGGATAGCCGGGCCGTCGTGTGCCGCCCGTACGATCGCTGATCATGGTGTCAACGTAGGCTCCCGCCGGCCGCGCCGTCGAGAACCGGGCGGCGATCCGCGGGCCGGTGCCGCGGGGCCGGACGCACAGGGTGCCCCCGCGAGCGCGGGGGCACCACCGATGCGGTCCGGGTGGATCAGTGGTTGCCGGCGGGCGCGTTGGCCGCCGTCACGTTCACCGCGGCCCAGGCCTTGTCGACCGTCTTGTACGCGGTGCTCTTGGCGCCGTACAGGTCCTTGGCCGCGCGCAGCGTCGCGGTGCGGGCGTCATGGAAGTCGGTCGTGGAGACCATGTACCGGGTGAGCGCCCGGTAGAAGATCGCCGTGGCCTTGCTCCGGCCGATGCCGGTCACCTTCGTCCCCTTGTACGTGGGGGAGTCGTAGGCGACGCCGCCGATGGTCTTCTTGCCGCTGCCCTCGGCGAGCAGGTAGAAGGCGTGCGAGGAGACACCGGAACCGGCGTGCACCTCGGTGTCGTAGGACGCCTTCGACCAGTAGTCGACCGTGCCCTCGAGCTTGTCGAGGGACGGCTTGTCCAGACGGCGCAGGAACTTCTGGTCGAGACCGAGCTTCTCGCCCATCAGGTAGTTCGGCGGGTTCTTCGGGTTGTTGGTCGAGAACTCGACCGCGCTGCCGAAGATGTCCGCCAGCGACTCGTTCAGGGCACCGGGCTCGCCGAACTGGTTGCCCTCGGCGTCGACGCGGGTGGGCTGGAGGTTGGCCGTGGCGTCGACGACGCCGTGGGTCAGCTCATGGCCGGTGACGTCCAGCACCACCAGGGGCTTGGCGAACGTCCTGCCGTCGCCGTCGCCGTAGAGCATGCAGCCGCAGTCCGAGGACCAGTAGGCATTGCCGACCTTCTTGCCGAAGTGCACCAGGGCACGGGCCCCGCGGCCGTCGTTCTTGATGCCCTTGCGGCCGAAGGTCTTCTTGTAGAAGTCCAGGGTGCTGGTGATGCCGTACTGGGCGTCGACCGCGGCGGTCGCCCGGCTGCCGGCGGTGCCGTTGCCCCAGCGGTTGGTGGCGCTGGTGAACGCCTTGCCGTCGGAGAACTTCTCCAGCTCCTTGTCACCGGCGTCCCGGGTCTCGGTGTTGCCGCGGGTGGAGTCCTTGAGGGTGAAGGACTTCTGCGCGGTCCGAGTGGTGGACAGCGGCACCTTGCCGACGAAGAAGGACGCACCGGAACCGGTGGCCGCCGAGGGGAAGCCCGCGGTTTTGGCCGCCTCGGTCGTGGCGGCCGGGGCGGGAGTGAGCGAGCCGGTCGAGGGGTTGAGCCGCTCGCCCCGGGCGCGCAGCTTGGCCTGGACGGCGGGCGACAGGAAGGAGTCGTCGACCGGGGCGTTGCTGAGCACCGCTCCGGAGGCCGCGTCGAGCACGACCGTACGGGCGCCGCCGGCCTCGGCGGTACGGCTGCCGGCCACCTGCACCCGGTAGGCCAGCGTGGTCCGGTCCGCGCGGGCGTCCACGACCAGTTCGGCCTCGCCGGCGTGGCCCTTCGCGACGGCGGCGGCCTTCGTCCGGGCCTCGCCCGCCGACAGCTTGGGGTCCGTGTCGGGCACGTCGACCTGGTGACGGTAGGCGCGGGTCACGCCCTCGTACGCGGAGCCGGCGGTCAGGTGGACGACGAGGTCGCCACCGAGCACCGGCAGTCCGCGGTGGGTGCGGACGAAGCGCACGTGCTGACGGCCGTCCGGATCGACGAGCGTGTCCGTGGCCTTGAGGGTGTCCTTCTTGCCGACTCCGGTGGCCGGGGCGTGCGCGAACGCGGCGGCGCGGGCCGCGTCAACGACCTTCTGCGGAGCGTGCGTTGAAGAAGAGGGGGCAGCAACCGGCGAGGCCGTGGAGCTGGCGGAGGCAGTGCCCGCCACCCCCGCGGTGAGCGTTGCGGCCGTCGTGACGGCGACGGCGATGGCCAGGCGGTGTCTGCGTATGTGGGGTCTACGCACTGCTGTGGGTCCTTAGCGCTGCGGGGGCGGTCGGCAGACCAACCGCCCGTACGCGCGGTGCTGTTGTGCACCACGGGGGCCGTGGGGCCCCGCGCAAACCCTGGTATGTCTGGCATGGGCATGTAAAGAGGAATGATCAGTATTCAAGATTCCTGGTCGAAATTTAACAATTGATCAGCTTTATGTAGCCAGAAGGTGACCAACGGTGCTTCAGGGGGAGAGACATGGAGCGGCGCGCATTGGTTGCTCGGGAATCGCGCGGAATTGTGCGGGGAACGCGGGCGCCGTCGCCCGTGCCGGCGGTGAGGGGCGAGCGGTGGTCGGCCCGGCTCGTGCCGGCTCGTGCCAGTACGTGCCGGCTCGTGCCGGTACGGGTCGGCTCGTGCCGGTACGGGTCGGCTCACACCGGCAGGGCTCGGTGCATCGGCCGGACCCGGCTCGGAGCAGCGCGTTCCGGCTCGATCCGGCGTGGTCCGGGTCGGCCTCCGGGCAGGGCTCCGGGCCCGGTGCCGGCGAGTAGCGAGCAGCGAGAAGCGGGGAAGCCGGGAATGCCGCGGAAGCCGGGCAGCGATGAGCGAAGACGCGCGTGCGGAAGCCGGCCGTCACCGGCCGTGTACGGAGAGGGGCGCGCGGAGGCCGGGAATCACCGTCCCGGCGCGCTGACCGGCCGGGCCGGGACGGCTACGTGTGGAAGAGCTCCTCAAGGGAGGCCTCGGCCCGATCGCCACCGCGTGCGGCCTCGACGACGGCCTGGTGGAACGAGCGGCTGGCGGCTTCCGAATGGCACGGGACGGGGCTGCCGGCCATGGTGTACCACTCCGTGGCGCCGGTGTACTGCACAGCAACGTGTGCCAGGTCGTCCGACCAGGTCGTGTGGATGGTCAGGTCGCCGTTGATCACGCCGATCTCCGCGGTGCGAACCGCCCCGGGTAGGGCGTGGATCCCGACGGTGGTCCAAGATGCCCAGGTCATGTTGTTCCCCTCGGCGACAAGGGCCCCGGCCGGCGGCCGGGCGCGGTGACTCAAGTTTGGCACTTGAGGTGCGGGAGCGCACCGCATGCGGGGGCGCAAATTCCGGAAGAGGCGCGAAGGCCGGGGTACGCCCCGCGCCCACCGGGTCGTGAGTGGCCGAGTCCGTGGCGCCGCCGGGCCCGATCCGGGCAGCGGCGCAGGCTCAGTCGATGACCGTATGGAAGAAGGTGACGGCGCCGCCGAAGGCCGCGCCGCCGATGAGGGTCGCGGAAGCCGGGGTGCCGCCGTTGATGAAGGTGAGAACACCGGCGCCGACGGCGGTGAGGGCGCCGAGCAGGAAGATGACGGCGGCGCGCTGACTCAGCAGGGTTGATCTGTTGTCGGACACATCAACTCCGATCTGCGCGGGAGCGACGGATCGCTCGGTGCGGATGCTGATGCTCTGACTGATCTTCTCATCCCACCTGGCGGATCTTCGGCAGCACACGAGGAAATTCCGAAAGGGACACGAAAGAAGTCGTGCGTCCGGCGGTCTCGGCTCAGCGTCCGGAGCTGCTCCCCCGGGTGGCGGGACGCCCGCGGCCCGATACCTGCCGGGTGATCGCGAGGACCGCCATGTCGTCGTCGCGCGGCCCGCCGGTCCAGTCCTCGATGTCCGCCGCCAAGCGGTCGATCAACTCCCGGGGGCCCCGGAACGGGCCGTGGCCGGCCAGCTGCGTCGCGGGGTCGTAGAACGTTCCTGCGCGATCCCTGGCCTCCGTCACCCCGTCGGTGACCAGCAGCAGGGTGCTGCCCGCCGGGAACGGCCAGTCGGTGGGCCCGGTCCGTGCCGCGCCCAGGGCGCCCATGCCCAGCGGCAGGCCCGGGTCGGTGACCTCCAGGGGGCGGACCTCGTCGTCGTGGCAGAGGTAGGGCGCGGGGTGGCCGCAGTTCAGCAGGCGCAGCCCGGTGCCGCCCGGGAGGACCTCGCAGATCAGTGCCGTGATGAAGCCTTCGAGGCGGTTCTCCTCCGAGGTGTGCTCGCTCTCCCGCAGCAGCGCGTGTTCCATGCGGTCGGCCAGGGCCCGCAGGTCGGGTTCCTGCTCGGCGGCCTCGCGGAAGGCGCCCAGCAGCACCGACACCGCGCTCACCGCGCCGAGCCCCTTGCCCCGCACATCGGCGATCATCAGCCGTACGCCGAACGGCGTGCGCTGGACGGCGTAGGCGTCGCCGCCGATCCGGGCCTCGCTCTGCGCCGCCTGGTAGCGGGCGGCGATCGCCAGCCGGCCGATGCGTTCCGGCGGGGCGGGCAGTACGGCGCGCTGGGCGGCCTCCGCCACCGACCGGACGACATCCAGATGGCGTCCGTAGCGGGCGATCACCCGGTTGACCCCGAGGCCCATGAGCGTGGCGAAGAGGGTGTTGATGAGCTCCAGATGACCTTCGAGGTTGTCGGCGGTGCCGTCCTTCACCGTCAGGGCGAAGACGCCCACGATGATGGCGGCGCCGATCACCAGGGTGTGGCGCAGGGAGAGCAGCGCACCGGCCGTCACGCTGGCGGCCGTCAGCATCGGGTCGCCCCAGTAGTCCGCCGGCGAGAACGCGTCCCAGGTGAGTCCTCCGGCGACCAGGATGCTCGGAGCGAACTCGACGTACCGGGGCCAGCGCGGGGAGAAAGAGGGCATAGGGATTCCTGACCAGCCATCCATGTCGGGTAGCAGGAATATGCCTGTTTTCAGGAGATTTATACAGCGCGCTTCGGTGGTCGGGCGATGCCCGCGGCTCGCCCGGCCGGCCCTCTCCGCCTGCGGCTCTCGGTCACCGGCCTCCCCGGGCGGCCCGCGCGGATGTCACTCCTTCGAGGCGAGCCGGGCGTAGGCGCGGACATCGGCGTCCGGGTCGTCCGCGACCGTGGCCCAGGCCCGGCGGGCGTCCTCGCGGCCGGAGTGCGCGCGCAGCGCGAGGACCCCGGCCTTGCGCACATCCGCATGCGCGTCGCGGAGCGCGGAGCGCAGCGCGGACACGGCGAGCTCGGGGTCGGCCGCCGCCAGGGCCGTGGCGGCGCCGGCGCGGACCTGCCAGGCGCCGTCGTCGAGGGCCGTGACCGCCGTCGCGTCGTACGGCGGCGGGCAGCCGGTGGTGGCGAGCGCCGCGAGCGCGGCGGCCCGGACGAGGAGGTCCTCGTCGCGCAGCAGCGCCGCCAGGTCGCCGGGGCCGCCGACCGTGCCGAGGCCGTGCGCGGCGGCCACCCGGACCTCGCGGGAGGGGTCCGTCGCGGCAGGTCGCAGGGCGTCGGTCGCATCGACGGAGACCAGGCCGCGGACGGCCTGGAGGCGCACCTCCACGGCCGGGTCGGCCAGCGCGGTGGCGAAGAGGGCCCGGTCGCCGAGGCGGAGCCCGCGCAGCACCTCCACGGCCGCCGAGCGGACCACGGCGTCGGGTCCGTGCAGGGCGGCGGCCAGCGGCGTCCGCAGGCCGGCCTCCGGCGTCAGGACCTCGATCAGTTCCCGCAGCGAGGCACCGGCGGCGGCGCGGACGGCCGGGTCGGGGTCGGCGAGGGTGGTGGCGAGGGCCCGGCCCGTGCCGGGCGGGACGCTCTCGGTGAGCGCGTCGATCGCGGCGCGGCGAACGGCGGGGTCGGGGTCGGTGAGGTAGGGACGCAGCGTGTCGAGGTCCGGTTGGTCCTCGGCGAGGGCGACGAGTTCGAGGATGCGGGGGGAGGCGCCGGGGGCGGCTGCGGCGCCGGCCTCGTGGAGGGTCGCGGCGCCGGCATCCGTCGCCCCGGTGTCCGCCGTCCCCGTCCCGGAGCCCGTGGATCCCACGGGCGGCGTGTCCCTCCGCCCCGCCGTGGCGACCTGCTCGGGGTGGACCTCCCCGAGGAATCGGGGGGCGCCGCCCACCGGGGTGTACGTATCGACCGGGACGAGGTACGGCGCCACCGGGCGGGCCGTGAACTCCATGGCGCCGCCGGCGGATTTGCGCAGATCGAGATGGTGCAGCCAGGCGTCGTCGTCGCTTCGCGGGTGGTCCGTGCGCTCGTGGTAGAGGCCCCAGCGGGACTCGGTGCGGGCCAGCGACGACCGCGCGGCCATCTCGGCGCAGTCGCGGATGAAGCCGACCTCGGCGCAGCGCATCAGCTCGTGCGGGGTGCGGGCGCCCATGCCGGCGATATCCGTGTGCATCCGGTCGAAGTGCTCGATGGCCAGCGACAGCCGGGCGCCGCTCTTGGGCGGGGCGACATAGTCGTTGACGAAGCGGCGGAGCTTGTACTCGACCTGGGGCTGCGGCGGGCCGTCCGGGTGGCGCAGCGGCCGGTAGACCAGTTCGTGGGCGGCCTGCAGCTGGTCGGCGGGCAACGCGCCGTCGTACGCCCGGTATCGGGCCGCGTCGGCTCCGGCCAGGTCGCCGAAGACGAAGGCGCCGATCATGTAGTTGTGCGGGACGCAGGCCAGGTCGCCCGCCGCGTACAGCCCCGGCACGGTGGTGCGGGCGTGGTCGTCGACGCGGACGCCGGACGCCGAGTGCCCGCCGCAGAGGCCGATCTCGGAGATGTGCATCTCCACGTCGTGGGTGCGGTAGTCGTGGCCGCGCCCGGCGTGGAAGGTGCCGCGGGTGGGGCGCTCGGTGGTGTGCAGGATCGTCTCCAGGGCGGAGACGGACTCCTCCGGGAGGTGACTCAGCTTCAGGTAGACCGGGCCGCGTTCGGAGGCGACCTCGGACGCGAACTCCGCCATCATCTGCCCCGACCAGTAGTCGGATTCCACGAACCGCTCGCCGTGCCGGTTGACCTGGTAGCCGCCGAAGGGGTTGGCGACATAGGCGCAGGCCGGGCCGTTGTAGTCCTTGATCAGGGGATTGATCTGGAAGCACTCGATGCCGGTCAGCTCGGCGCCCGCGTGGTACGCCATGGCGTAGCCGTCGCCCGCGTTGGTGGGGTTCTCGTAGGTGCCGTAGAGGTAGCCGGAGGCGGGCAGGCCGAGGCGGCCGCAGGCGCCGGTGGCGAGGATCACCGCGCCGGCCCGGACCGTGACGAACCGCCCCGTGCGGGTGTGGAAGCCCGCCGCGCCGACCGCCCGGCCGCCGGAGGTCAGCACCCGCACCGGCATCACACGGTTCTCGATGCGGATCCGCTCGCGCATCTCCCGGCGGCGCAACTGCCGGTAGAGGACCTTCTTGACGTCCTTGCCCTCCGGCATCGGCAGCACATACGAGCCGGAGCGGTGCACCTGGCGGACCGCGTACTCGCCGTGCTCGTCCTTCTCGAACTTCACGCCGTACGACTCCAGCCGCTGGACCATCGCAAAGCCGCGGGTCGCGGTCTGGCGGACGGTGGACTGGTCGACGATGCCGTCGTTGGCACGGGTGATCTCGGCGACGTAGTCGTCGGGCTCCGCGCGGCCCGGGACGACGGCGTTGTTGACCCCGTCCATGCCCATCGCCAGCGCACCGGAGTGGCGGACATGAGCCTTCTCCAGCAGCAGGACCGAGGCGCCGTGTTCGGCGGCGGTGAGCGCCGCCATGGTCCCCGCGGTGCCGCCGCCGATCACCAGGACATCGCAGGTCAGCTCCTCGGCGTCGTCGAGGGAGGGGATCTCCATGGCCTCCGGGGCCTTCGGGGCGGTGCCTGGCGGCATGGCGGTGCCTTTCGGTCGCCGGTCACGTCATCTGACGTGCCGTCATATCGGTGGTCGGTCGGGTGGGTCCGGGGCGCCGGGGGCGTCCGGTCAGGGGCCGGGCCGGTCGCCCAGGGAGGCGAGGATCTCGCGGCGCAGTGCCACGGTCGCCGGCTCGGCGTGCGCCGCGCGGTCGCGGGGCCGCGGGACGTCCAGCACCCGGCCGGTGCCCAGCAGCGCCACCCGGTCGCCCAGGAACAGCGCCTCGTCCACGTCATGGGTGACGAAGACGACGGTGGCGCCGGTGCCGCGCAGCGCCGTCACCAGCAATTGCTGCATCCCGGCCCGGGTCTGCGCGTCGAGCGCCCCGAACGGCTCGTCCATCAGGACCGCCCGCGGCCGTCCGGCCAGCGCGCGGGCCAGCTGGGCGCGCTGCCGCTGGCCGCCGGAGACATGGTGCGGCAGGCGGGCGGCGTGCTCGGCCAGCCCGACCCGGGCCAGCCACGCGTCGGCGCGCTGCCTGCGCTCCGCGCGCGCCACACCCCGCACGGCCAGCGGGAGTTCCACATTGCCCCGCAGGGTGCGCCACGGCAGCAGCGCATCCTCCTGGAAGACCAGCGCACGGTCGGCGCCGGGCCCCTCGGCCGGTGCGCCGTCCTGGCTCAGCCGGCCGTCGAGCAGCGGCAGCAGACCCGCCAGCGTGCGCAGCAGGGTGGACTTGCCGCAGCCGGACGGTCCGACGACGGTGAGGATCTCGCCCGGGGCGACCTCGAGGTCCACACCCTCCAGCACGGGGGCGCCGGGCCGGCCCAGCACGGCGTTGCCGAGGGTCAGCCGGAGACCGGGGGCGGGTTCTCGTGCCGGAGCCGCCGCGGTGATCCCGGTACCGGTCATGAGGTCCCCCCGAGCAGCGTCCGGCCCGCCCGCCGGCGGCTTCGGCCACCCGTGGACGGCGGCGCGGCGTGCGCGGTCCGCGGCAGCCAGCGGGTCAGCCGCCGTCCCAGGAGTTCCACCGCCGTGGAGGTGAACCGGCCGAGCAGGCCGATGGTGGCCATGCCGACGAACACCCCCGGGTAGTCGACGATGGTGTAGTCCTGCCAGGTCCGGTAACCCACGCCGTACTCGCCGGAGATCATCTCGGCGGAGATCACACAGATCCACGAGACGCCGATGCCCACCGACAGCCCGCCCAGGATGCCGGGCAGCGCCCCCGGCAGCACCACCGAGCACAGCACCCGCCACCGGCCCCCGCCCATGGTGCGCACCGCCTCCTCCCAGACGGGCGTCAGCGCCCGCACCGCGTGCCGGGTGGAGACCGTGACCGGGAAGAACGCCGCGGCGCAGGTGATGAAGACGATGCCCTGCTCGTTGCTGGGGAACAGCAGGATCGCCACCGGGACCAGCGCGATCGCCGGGACGGGGCGCAGTACTTCGAGCAGCGGACCGAGGAGGTCGGCGGCGAGCGGGGAGCGGGCGACGGCGGTGCCGACGGCGACGCCGAGGACGGCCGCGAGCGCGAAACCGCCGACGATCCGGGTCAGGCTGTCGGAGACGTCCTGCCAGTACGTGGCGGTGCCGAGCCGGCGGGCGAACTCCCGGGCCGTCTCGGTGACCGTGGGGAACTGGGCGAACCGCAGCCACAGGTTCACCCGGAACTGGGCGAGCACCTGCCAGGCCGCGAGCGCCACGAGGACCGCCGCGGTGCGCCGGGCCCGGCGGATCCGGGCCCGGCGGCGCGGGCCCGCCCGTTCCGTACCGGCCGCCGCGGTGGTGGGCGCGGTGGTGGTGGGCGCGCTCACCGGACCCGCCCCAGAGCGTCGGCGTAGCCGAGGGCGCGGGCACCACGGTGGTGCCGCAGCCAGGCGTCGGCGGTGGCGCGGGCGGCGAAGGGCAACAGCCGCGCGCCGTCGCGCACCCAGACCGACTTGTCGGCGAACCAGCGGGTGCCGGTCGTCGCGTCGGCCACGTACGCGGCCCGCACCCGGCCGCGGTGCGCGGCGGCGAACCGCAGCAGGGCCTCGGGGCCGGTGAAGGAGTGGGTACGGTCCTCGCCGCGCAGCCAGACCTCGTCGGGCGCGGGGTGCGCGGTGCTGCGGCGGGCCTTGGCGTACCCGCTGCCGTAACTCTGCTTCAGGTAATGGTCGGTGACGAAGGAGTCGACATCGACCGGCCCGGTGAGCCGGGCCGCGCGCAGCACGGCAACGTCCTTCCTGAGCGCGGCGATCAGCTGGGGCTTGAGGGTGGGGTCGAAGGTGGCGAGGCCGCCGGAGCCGTTGTAGAGGTAGACCACCTCCGGCGGCAGGCCGGTGGCCCCGGCGACCCGCCGGGCGGCGTCGACCGGGTGGGCCTGCAGAAAGCGGGTCGCGTCCCGCTGCGCGGCGAGGAACGCCCGCACCACGGCGGGGCGCCGCGAGGCGAAGGCGTCCCGTACGGTCACCCCGTGGAAGGTGGGCAGGCCGAGCGCGCCCCCGTCGTAGAGCGCCTGGGCCTTGCCCTGGAAGGCGAGTAGCCCCGGCCAGGCCACGAACTGGGAGAGGGCGTCCGCGGCACCGGACTGGAGCGCCGAGGCACCCACGGCCGGCTCCTGGTTCAGCTTGTGGATGTCCTTGTCCGGGTCCATCCCGGCCCGCTGCAGGGCCCGTACGAGCGTGCCGTCGGAGGCCGAGCCGACGCTGCTGGAGACCTTCTTGCCGCGCAGGTCCGCCAGCGAGCGCAGGGGCGAACCGGGCTTGGTGACAAGGGTGTTGAGCGCCCCGCGCAGGTTGTAGCCGGTGACCGAGACCAGCCGGGTGGGGGCGTGCAGCTGCGTACCGCGGGCGGCGTTGAGGAGCAGCGGGAAGTCGCCCATCGAGCCGATGTCGACCTTCCCCGCGACCATCTGCGCGGTGATCGGCGCACCGGTCGCGTAGTCCTGCCACCGCACCTTGTACGTCTTCCCGTCCCGCTTGCCCTGGGCGCGCAGCGCACGTTCGAAGGAGCCCAGCGAGCGCAGCAGGGTTCCGGCGGTGACGGTGTTGATGGTCTTGGACTGGTAGCCGACGGTCACGGTGACGGTCCTGCCGTCCGAGGCGTCCGCGGTGGTGCCGCAGCCGCTGAGCGACGCCGCCAGCAGGGCGGTCGGGAGCGCCGCGGCGAGCGCCCTGCGGCGCGGGGCACCCGGCGCGGCGGACGAGGGGGGCGGGGACGGCACGGAGGGGGAGCCCGGGGGTCGGGAGCTCATGGACGGGGGCCTCTCATCGCAGCAAATAGGGCATGTTCACCGTGACCGCACCGGTGGGACAGCGCGCGGCGCACGGCCCGCAGTACCAGCACTCGTCGACGTGCATGTACGCCTTGTTGCTCGCCGGGTCGATGGCGAGCGAGTCCAGCGGGCACATGTCGACGCACAGGGTGCAGCCGTCGATGCACTTGGATTCGTCGATGGTCACGGGCACGTCGGCGCGTTGCGGCGCAAGAGGCATGGCGGTCTCCAGGGCAGGGCGGAGCAGGGCGGGGGGAGCGGAAGCGGTGGGTGAGGGCGGGCGCGGGGAGGGGCTCAGAGCGTGCGGTGCAGCAGGCCCCGCATGGTGAGGCGGTCGCCGCGGAAGCGGATGAACTCCAGGTCGACGGGGGAGCCGTCGGCGAGATGGGTGAGGCGTTCGAGCATCAGCACGGCCGTGCCGCGCGGCGCCTCCAGAACGGCGGCCGAGTGCGCGTCGGCGTTGACGGCCTCCAGGGTGATCTCCGCGGTGCCCAACGGCTGTCCGGCGCTCTCCTCGATCAGCCGGAACACGTCGTTGTTCTCCAGGTCGGCGTCGAGCAGGGGCAGCCCGATGTCCATCGGGAGGTAGGTGAGGTCCAGGGAGAGGGGCAGGCCGTCGAGCCGGCGCAGCCGCTCCACGTAGAGCACCTCGCTGCGCGGCGGGAGCCGCAGCCGGTCCGCCACCGGGGCCGGGGCGGCGACCGGGCTGATGGTGCGCACCTCGTTGGTGACCCGGCCGTGCGAGTGCAGGGTCTCGGCCAGGCCCATCAACCGGTCCAGCGCATGCGGGTACTTCTGGCCCACCACCACCGTGCCCACCCCCGGCTGGCGCGCCACGAGCTGTTCGGCGCGCAGCAGGTCGAGGGCCTGGCGGACGGTGTTGCGGGACACGCCGTAGTCGGCGCCGATCACTTCCTCGTGCGGCAGCACGCCCTCGGGGAAGCGGCCCCCGAGCACCTGGTGCCGCAACAGGTCGGCGAGCTGCCGGGCGCGGTCGGCGCGGAGCCGGCGACGGCGCGCCGCGGCGACCGGTGTCGTGTGCTGGCGGGTGCGTTCGGCTGGCATGCGGTGGACCATACCGAGGGGGTCCGGCCCGTGGTGTTGCCGCAGTATTGCGCCACCTGACGCCGCCCGGGCCGCCGCCGTGACCTGCGGATCCGGCACCGCGGCGGCAAGATCTGCCACTGCGGACGCGGCCCTCTTCCCGCTCCGTGACGCCGTCCCGGCACTTTCCCGGCCCGACGCCCTCGCCACTGCGGATCCGACGCCCTCGTCGCCCCCGCCCCGGCACCCCGCCACCCCGGACGCAGCGCCCGCCGCCCCGGAGGCGACCCCTCCGGCTCAGCGAATGCGGGCGTCCGGCGCCCGTGTCGCCGGGCCCTCCGCGCGCCCTGCGGATAGCGTCGCCCCCGTACCGCGCCGCCCGGCGCCGCCCGGCACCGCCCGGCCGCCGGCGGCCGGCCCCGCCCCGGTGCCGGGGCGGCCGCGACGAGGAGGTGGGCGCGTGGCCGTACTGTTCGCACTGCTCGCGGCGGCCAGCAATGCGCTGGCCACGGTGCTGCAGCGCCGCGCGGCCCGTACGGTCCCGCTGTCCGCCGGTCTGCGCCTGGGCCTGCTCGTCGATCTGCTGCACCGTGCGGTCTGGCTCGGCGGGATGCTCGCGGTCGTCGCCGCGGCCTGCTTCCAGGCGCTGGCCCTCTCGCAGGGGGCGCTGTCGGTGGTGCAGCCCCTCTTCGTCCTCGAACTCCCCCTCGCCCTGCTCTTCGGCAAGGTCATCCTCGGCGGACGGATCTCCCGCGCGGGATGGACGGGCGTGGTACTGCTCGTCGTCGGACTCGGCTGCGCCCTCGCGGCCGCCGCGCCCACCATCGGCACCACCCACGCCCCGTTCGCCCGCTGGATCCCGGCCCTCGTGGTCTGCGCCGTGGTGATCGCCGCGGCGGTCGGCGCGGCGCTCCGCCGGGGAGCGGGCGGAGTACGGGCGGCCTGCTTCGCCGGGGCCACCGCGGTCGCCTACGCGCTCACCGCCGCGCTGATGAAGGACGCCACCCACGCCTGGCAGACCGGCGGGCCCGCCGCGTTCTTCACCACCTGGCAGACCTACGGCTTCGCCGCCGTCGGGGTGCTGGCGCTCTTCCTGCTGGAGAACGCCATGCAGTCGGGCCCGCTGACCGCCTCGCAGCCGGTCCTCACCCTCGGGGACGCGCTGGTGAGCCTGTCGCTGGGCGTCACCCTCTTCGACGAACGGGTGCGGACCGGCTGGTGGCTGCTGCCCGAGTGCCTGGGCATCGCGCTGGTGCTGTGGGGCGCCGTGCTGCTCTCCCGTGTGGCGCTCGCCCGGGACCTGACGGGCGCTCAGGAAACGGCGTCCGGGGCCGCCCGCGACACCGGGCCGGAGCCGGGAACGGCGGACACGTGAGCGCACCGGGCCGCCGGGCCCGGCGGCCGCCTCACAGCATGACGTGCTTGACCTGCGTGTAGTCCAACAGGCCCGCGAGGGACAGATCGCTGCCGTAGCCGGAGTGCTTGACCCCGCCGTGCGGCATCTCCGACACCGTCGTGCCGTGGGTGTTCACCCAGACGATCCCGGTGTGCAGGGCGCGGGTGGCCCGCATGGCGCGCGCATGGTCGGCGGTCCACACGCTCGCCGCCAGCCCGAACCGGACCCCGTTCGCCAGCCGGAGGGCCTCGGCCTCGTCTCCGAAGGGCTGCACCGTGACGACCGGGCCGAAGATCTCCTCCTGCACGATCTCGTCGTCCTGGCGCACCCCGGCGACGACCGTGGGGGAGTGGAACCAGCCGGGCCGCTCCGGCGCCGTACCCCCCGTCACCACCTCGGCGTGATCCGGCAGGCGGCTCAACAAGCCCTGTACGGAGCCCAGTTGGGCCGAACTGTTCAGCGGGCCGTAGTCGGCGGCCGGATCGTCGGGCGGCCCGGTCCGCAGCGTGCGCGCGGCCTGTGCGAACGCGCTCACGAAGGCCTCGTAGCGGCGGTGGTGCACCAGGAACCGGGTGGGCGCGGTGCAGTCCTGGCCGGCGTTGAAGAACGCCACGGCCGCGAGCTCGGCCGCGGCCCACGCGACGTCCGCGTCCTCATGGACGAGGACCGGCGCATTGCCGCCCAGCTCCAGGTGCACCCGTTTCAGGTCCGCCGCGGCGGAGGCGGCGATCTCCCGCCCGGCCCGGACGCTGCCGGTGACGGCGACGAGCCGGGGCACCGGGTGGGTGGTCAGCGACCGCCCCGTGTCGCGGTCCCCGCAGACCACGTTGAGCACACCGGGCGGCAGATGCTCCGCGGCGATCCGGGCGAGCAGCGCGGTGGAGGACGGGGTGGTGTCGGCGGGCTTGAGGACGACGGTGTTGCCTGCCGCGAGCGCCGGGGCGACCTTCCACGCGGCCATCATCAGCGGATAGTTCCAGGGGGTGATCTGGGCACAGACACCGACCGGTTCGCGGCGCTGGACCGAGGTGCGGCCCTCGGTGTACTCCGCGGCGGCCGCCCCGGGAAGACTGCGTGCCGCCCCCGCGAAGTAGCGGAAGGTGTCGACCACGGCGGGCAGTTCCTCGGTCCGGAACAGCTCCGGCGGCTTGCCGGTGTCCCCGACCTCGGCCGCCACCAGCGCCTCGGCGTGCGTCTCGACCGCGTCGGCGATCCGCAGCAGCGCCTGCTGCCGCTCGGCGGGGGTGGCCGGCGACCAGCGGGCGAGGGCGGTCTCGGCGGCGGAGCAGGCCGCGTCGGTGTCGGACGGGCCGGAGCGCGCGGCGCTGCCGTGCACCTCGCCGGTGGCGGGGTCGACCAGGTCCGTGGTCGCGCCGGAGGCCGCCGGGCGGTCCGTTCCCGCGATGTGGTTGCGGACCGGGGCGGAGGAGGTGTGCTCAGCCATGGCGCAGCACCTCCCGCGCCGCGTCGCGGCCGGTGCGCACCGCGCCCTCCATGTAGCCGGCGACCCACTGGTCGGACCCGCAGACGTAGAAGGGCGGCTCGTGCGCGCCGTGCAGCGGGCCGACGGCCATCACGTCGCCCGGGTTCCACTGCGTGACGTAGCCCTGGGTCCAGGGATCGGTGCCCCACATCCGCAGATACGACGTGAACGGCTGGAAGGCCTCGGCGCCGTAGAGCCGGGCCACGTCCGCGAGCAGCTCGTGGTCACGGACCGGGGCGGGCATGCCCAGCAGGACGCCGTAGCGCTCGGGCGGGATGAGCGCGGAGAGGATGCCCTCGCTCTGCGGCCAGGTGCTGCCGAGCACGCCCTCGCACTCGGAGAGACCGTTGAGGTCCGAGCTGCGCCAGAAGGGCTTGTCGTAGGCCGCGGCGAACTTGGCCGCGACGGCCTGCCGCTGGCGGTGCAGCGAGGCGACCCGGGCCTCGGAGACGCCGGTGAGCGCGACCGAGCGGAGCGGGCCGACCGGCAGGGCACTGACCACGGCGTCGGCCGTCAGGACCTCCCCGCCCGCCAGCCGCACCCGGCACCCTCCCGGCCGCACCGCCACCTCCTCGACGACCGCTTCGAGCCGGATGCGCCGGCCGAGTTCGGCGGCCATGCGCAGCGCCACCGTCGCCGAGCCCTCGGCCACCCGCAGCCCCTCCCAGTCCTCGTAGGCGTAGGGGTCGTCACCGGGGACCGCGGCGTGCTTGCGCAGCGCGGAGAGCAGGGAGGTGCGCTCGTAGGAGCCGCTGGCCAGGGCGAGTTGGCCGATCTCCCAGAGGCGGACGACGGCCGGGCTCGCGCCCTCGCCGCGCAGCCAGGCGCCGACCGACAGCCGGTCGAGGGTCGCCGCGTGCGGATGGGACCACGGGTCCTCGGGGTCCACGGTCCGGGCCAGCGCGACGAAGGCGTCGGTGACCTTCCGGTGGCAGGCCTCGTCGCCGGGGCCGAACCAGTGCGGCGGGTCGCCGGCGGAGACCCCTTCCGCGGTGGCCCGCGCCATCCGGCCGGGCTCGGCGACATAGCTGGGGATGAGGGACAGGCCCAGCTCGGCGGCCAGCGCGAGGTAGGCGGTGTGGGCCCGGCCCACCACCTCGCCGCCGAGCTGGACCAGCCGGCCGTCGGGCAGTACGGCCTGCTCGACGCGTCCACCGACCCGGTCGCGGGCCTCCAGGACGAGGACGTCGGCGCCGGCCGTGCTCAGGTCCCGCGCCGCGGCGAGCCCGGCGAGGCCGGCACCGAGCACGATGACATCGTGGTTCATGGGGGAGCTTCCTTTGCTGTCGGCGGGCGGCCGGGAGGGGCCGGGAGGGCCGGGGCGGACGCACCGGGCGTGGTCGGGGCGGGGGCCGGACGACGGGCCGGGGCCGGTCGGGCCGAGCGGGCACCGCGGCCCCGGCCCCGATCCGTCGGACCGGCCCTACTCCAGGACCAGGCAGTGCTCCGGGCGCCAGCCGATCTCCACGCTCTCGCCGCCGCTCCAGCGGTCCTCCATGCGCGAGCGGTCGGTGTTCTGCTCCAGTACGGACACCGTGACGCCGGGGGCGAGTTCGATCAGATAGGTGGTGGTGGGGCCGGAGTAGACGGTCTCCCGCACCACGCCCCGCACCAGCGCCATGCCCGGTTCGAAGTCGGAGAGCCAGATCTTCTCGGGCCGGATCGACAGGCTGACGCTGCTGCCGTCGGCGACGCCGCCGCGGTCCCCGACCGGCAGCGCGGGGCCGCAGTCGAGGACCACCTGCCCGTCGCGGTAGGTGCCGGGGACCAGGTTGGAGGTCCCCATGAAGGAGGCCACGAAGCGGCTGGTGGGGTGTTCGTAGACGTCCTCCGGCGTCCCGCACTGCTCGACCCGGCCCTCGTTCATCACCGCCACCCGGTCCGACATGGTCAGCGCCTCGTCCTGGTCGTGGGTGACGAAGACGAAGGTGATGCCGACCTCGCGCTGGATCTGCTTGAGCTCGACCTGCATCCGCCGCCGCAGCTTGAGGTCGAGCGCGGCCAGCGGCTCGTCGAGCAGCAGCACTTGCGGCCGGTTGACCAGGGCGCGGGCCAGGGCCACCCGCTGGCGCTGGCCGCCGGAGAGCGTACCGGGCTTGCGGTCGCCCAGCCCGCCGAGCTGCACCCGCTCCAGCATCACGCCCACCCGCTCGCGGATCTCGGCCCGGCCGACGCCCTTGCGCTTGAGGCCGAAGGCCACGTTGTCGGCCACCGAGAGGTGGTCGAAGAGGGCGTAGCTCTGGAAGACCGTGTTGACGTTGCGCTTGTCGGGCGGGAGCGCGGTCACGTCCTCACCGCTGAGCAGGATGGTGCCCGCGGTGGGTTCGGTGAAGCCGCCGATCATCCGCAGCGAGGTGGTCTTGCCGCAGCCGGACGGGCCCAGCAGGGAGAAGAACTCGCCGGGTGCGATGTCCAGGGAGAGGTCGTGCACCGCGTAGGAACCGCCGTAGTTCTTGCTGAGGCGGTCGAGCCGGACGGCGGGCGGGGCGCCGGCCGGGGCCGCGCCGGCGGAGGGGTCGTCGGAGGAGGTCATGGGTGTCACTTCCCGGAGAGCAGATCGAGGCCACCGCGGCGGCCGAACAGACGCGGGATGGCCAGGGCGAGACCGATGAGGCCGACGGAACCGGCGAGCATCAGCGTGCCGACGGCGTTGATGGTGGGCTGGACGCCGAACCGGATCGCCGAGTAGATGCGGACGGACAGCGGCTGCGGGTCCACTCCGGTGGTGAAGTAGGCGAGCACGAAGTCGTCGAAGACCAGGGCGAAGACGAGCACCGCGGAGGCCAGGATGCTGGGCAGCAGCGCGGGCAGGGTGACCAGGCGCAGCGCCTGCCACCGGGTGGCGCCCAGGTCCATCGCCGCCTCCTCGACCTCCGGGTTGAGGGCGGCGATCCGCGAGCGCAGGATCACCGTCACATAGGAGATGGAGAAGGTGATCTCCGCGAGCATCACGGTGCCCGAGGAGAGGGTGATGTCCGTGCCCTTGAAGAGCAGCATCGCGGCGACCCCCGTGACGATCTCCGGGGTGATCAGCGGGACCAGCATGATCAGGCCGGCCAGCGAGCCGAGCCGGGTACGGCAGCGCACCAGCCCCAGGGCCAGTGCCACGCCCAGGACCACCGAGCCCGCCATGGCCACCAGGGAGACCCGCAGGCTCATGCCGAGCGACTCGATCAGCACGTTGTCGTGGAAGAACGCGGAGTACCAGCGGAGGCTGAAGCCCTTGAAGACGGTGAGCGACTTCTGCCCGTTGAAGGAGAAGAGGACCACCACCGCGATGGGGAGGTAGAGGAGGAGGAAGAAGACGGCGGTGACGGTGAGGGCGACCCGGGGCCTGCGGTCGGTGCCGCGGCGGTGCCGGCGGTGCGGGGTGCGGAGCGTCATCGGGCGGCCTCCGCCTCGTCCTTGCGGGTGCGCCGCAGATAGCCGAGCATCCCGATGAAGAGCACCGCCATCATCAGCATGGTGAGGGCGGAGCCCAGCGGCCAGTTCTGGCCCTGGAAGAACTTGTCCTGGATCAGGTTGCCGATCATGATCTGGTCCGGCCCGCCCATCAGCTGGGCGCTCACGAAGTCGCCCATGGCGGGCAGGAAGACCAGGACGGCGCCGGCGGCGGCACCCTGCCGGGTCGCCGGGAGGGTGACGAAGAAGAAGGTCCGCAACGGCCCTCCGTACAGGTCGCGTCCCGCCTCGATCAGGGAGAGGTCCATCCGCTCCAGTGCCGCGTACAGCGGGATGATCATGAAGACGATGAAGCCGTAGACGAGCCCGGCGATGACCCCGACACCGCTCTGCAGGATCTTGGTGTGCGCGTCGGCGAGTCCGACCGCGCGCAGCGCCTTGAGCACCGGGCCGCCGTCGGACAGCACCACCGACCAGCCGTACATCCGCACCAGGTAGTTGGCGAAGAACGGGACGACGATCGCGGCGATCAGCAGGTTCTTGAACCGCCCGCCGTGCAGGGCGATGGTGTAGGCGACCGGATAGGCCACGACCAGGCAGACGGCGCAGGCGATCAGCGCGAAGCCCAGCGAGCGCAGCAGCACGATGCGGTAGGCCGGGTCGGCCATCGCCGCGATGTTGGCGAAGTTGAACCCGAACCGCGGGTTGCCGAGGGGGTCGGTGGTGCCCAGGGCCAGGGTGGCCACGAGGATCAGGGAGGCGATGAGGAACCCGGTCATCCACAGGGTGCCGGGGAGCATGAGCCAGGTCCACAGCCGGGTGCCGGACGCGGAGCGCCCGCGCCGGTCCCGGAGTGCCCCGGAGGGGGTGCGTTGTGCCATGTCAGCCGGCTTTCACGTGGGTCCAGGCGGTATCGCGGGCCTGCTCGCCCTCCGAGGACGCATTGCGGAAGAAGAGGTCGGCCTTGAGGTCGTCGGGGGAGACCAGGCACTGCGGGAACGGCTTCACGATCGAGGCGTAGACGTCCTCGCTGCCGCCGACCGGCATGGGGTAGCCGATGTACCGGATGTTCTTCCGTACGTTCTCGGGTCTGAGCATGTAGTCGATGAAGAGCATCGCCGTGCCGGGATGGCGGGCGTTGGCGGGGATCGCGTAGCAGTCCGAGTTGATCGGCGCGCCCTCCCGGGCGACCTCGAAGCCGAGCACGGACGGGTCCTTGGCCTGTCCGAGCATGGCGGCCATGTCGCCGCTCCAGGCCTGGGTCATCGCCGCGTTGCCGTTGAGCAGGTTGTTGTAACTGTCGCTGGAGAAGCCGCGCAGGCGGGGGCGGAGGCTCTGCAGCGTGGCGGTGATCCGGGCGAGGTCGCGCTCGTCGGCGGTGTCGATGTCCAGGCCGAGTTTGAGAGCGGCCATTCCGAGCACCTCGTCGCGGTCGTCGAGGACGAAGACCTGTCCCTCGGCCCGGGCGTTCCACAGGTCCTTCCAGGAGCCGGTCAGGTCGTCGCCTATCCGGTCCTTCCGCCAGCCGATGCCCGTCTTGTACATGGTGAACGGCACGGTGTGCGCGGAGCGGCGGTCGTACCAGGGGTCGGCGAAGTAGCGGTACTTGCCGAACACCGCGTCGGCGTGGCGGAGCCGGGAGTGGTCGATACGGCGCAGCCGGCGGCCCTCGGCGAGGCGCTGCGCCCATTTCGCGGTGGGGAAGATGATGTCGTAGCGGTTCCCGGCGTTGAGCTTGGCGGCCATGCCCTCCATCGAGTCGAAGTTCGACTGGATGACCTTGACGCCGTACTCCTTCTCGAACCCGTCGAAGACGGCCGGGGCGACGAAGTCCGCCCAGTTGAAATACACCAGGTCGCCGTCCGCCTTGACGTCGATCGGCCGGTCCGGGTCGCCGAAGGCGTTGCGGTCCTCCGGCAGAAAGCCGCAGCCGGCCAGGCCGGCGCCGAGGGCCGCGGCGACGCCCGAGCGCAGGAGCGCGCGCCGGGACACGGGTGGGGGTTCCTCGGGGGACATGAGGTCCTCTCCGTAGGGGATGTGCGCTGCTTCAGGGAGCGGTCGCGGATGCACGGAAGCCCTGTCCTCCGTGCGGGACCTGTCAGCCGTGGCGCGGGGCGTCGCGCGCCGAGGGGGACGGCTCGTGGCGCTGTCTCACCGGTGCGGGTCAGCGCATCGCGCCACCGAGGTCGGTGCGTACCCGGTCGGCGAACCAGCCGACCGCGGCCTCGCGGCGGGACAGGGGGCCCGGCTCGAAGCCCGGGGTGCCGAGGCCTTTTTGCACCCGGGACACCAGTTCGGCGTCTTCGTCATTGGTGATCCAGCCGATGTGGATGTTGAGCCGGCGCGCGAGCCGGGTCCGCGCACTCGTCCCGCGCCGCGTGTAGAACGCGCCGGGGACGGCCACCCGGTCGACCGCCGTCGGTATGGCGGTCCAGGCAAGCACATGGTCGGGGTAGAAGTCGATGAGTGTGTTGGGGTAGATCACCGCGTACCGCCAGATCCGCCGGTCGGCCTCGGTCAGGCCGGGCATGGGGGAGGCGAGGCGCTGGTAGAGCCGCTCGGCCCAGTTCGAGGAGGGCTTGTCGCGCAGCGGCGAGGCGAAGAGGACGTAGGACTCGTCGATCTCGCTGGTGTAGCCCTGGTAGTCGAGCAGCCGCATCAGCCCGGGGTGGGCGACCGGGACGTGGTAGCCCTCCAGGTAGTTGTCGACGGCGACCTTCCAGTTGGCCTCCTGCACTTCCGCGCCGGCCAGGTCGTGGATGCGGCTGCGTCCGACCGGCACCAGATCGGTCCCCGCGTAGTGGCCGACGGCCTCGGCCAGCCCGGCGCACTGCTCGGCCAGCGGCACGGCGTCCGGGTCGAGGTTGGCGAAGACGAACCCCAGGAACGACTCCACCCGGACCGGGAAGAGGCCGAGGGCGGGTTTGTCCAGGCAGGGGATCTGCCGCGCTTCGGGCGCGCCGACCAGCCGCCCGTCGAGCTTGTACGTCCAGCCGTGGTACGGGCAGCGGATGGCCTTGCCGGACGACTCGGGGGCGGCGACCAGGCGGGTGCCGCGGTGCCGGCACACATTGAGGTGTCCGGCCAGGCCGCCGTCCTCGGTGCGGACGACCAGGACCTCGCGGTCGGCGACGGTGGCGGCGAGCCGGGCGCCGGGGCCGGGGAGGTCGGACTCGTGGCACACGAGCTGCCAGGACCTGGCGAAGATGTGCCGCGTCTCGGCGGCGGCCGTGGCCGGGTCGGTGTAGTAGCGGGCGGGCAGGGCCTGCCCGGGGACGTCCTGTGCCGTCGCTGTCGTGGTGGCTTCGGGGTGCATCGGGGTCACTCCTCCATGCCGCACGGGAGGCCCGGGGCCGTGGCGGGCAGGGCGCGGTGGAACGTCCCTGGACCGGCGCACCGGATCCGTGCTGACTAATTGGTCAGTCAGATTGCTGGCGGGTTTCAACGAAGTCAAGACTTGTGTCCTGACTAATTGATTAGTTAGCTTAGTCGTGTCGCTGCTCCGGCGCTCCGCCGCACGGATCCCGGAAGCGAGCGGGCGCGCCGCGCCCCGATCCGCAGGCCGCACCCCGCAACGCCACCTCACCCCGGCGCCGGGCCACGGCAACGCCCCCATCCGGCGGCCCCGGCCCGGCATCCCACCCCTCTCCCCGGAGGCACGCATGAGCGGTCGTCGGAACCTGATCTGGCTCGGGCTCACCCCCGAACCCGAACGGGAACTGCCCGCCACCGTCGCGGCCCTGCGCACCGCCGCACGGCGGACGGCCAGGACCCCCGAGGAGGCGGCCGAGGCCGAACGGCGCCGCGTCGAGCGCCTGATCCTGCACGGCACCCAGCGCGGCTGGCTGCGCTACCTCGCCGAGGTGACCGGCCTGGTGACGGCGGTCGCCGGCCGTGACCGCCCCGGCGACCGCCGGGCCGCCCTCCGCGCGGCCGAGGTCGTGCTCGACCACCACCGCATGCTGATCGGCCTCCCCGGACCGGGGTACGACCGGACGGCCGCGGACCGCAGCGCCCTGGAACGCGTGGTGCGCACCCTGCGCACCGCCCCACCGGACGGAGACCGAGGATGACCGGGATCGACTCCCTGATACCGCCGGGTAACCCCTCCGTGCTGGGTGCGGCACCGGGCGTGACCGAGGACGCCCGGGCGTATCTGGCCGCCGGCGGCTACCGCGGCGCGATCGGCGCGGCGGAGCTCCTCGACCGCCTCGACGGCCTGCGCGGACGCGGCGGCGCCGGCTTCCCCACCGCGGCGAAACTCCGCGCCGTCCGGGACGCCGGGCCCCGCCCCGTCGTCGTGGCCAACGGCGAGGAGGGCGAGCCCGGCTCCGTCAAGGACCGCTGGCTGCTGCGGGCCCGCCCGCACCTGGTCCTGGACGGGCTGGCGCGTGCCGCGGAGATCACCGGCGCGGAACGCGGCTATGTCTACGTCTCCGACACCGCGGCGGGTGAGCGGATCCGCCGTGCGCTCGCCGAGCGGGCGCCCCGGCTGCCGTGCGACGTCGTCGACACCGCGCACACCTATGTCGCGGGGGAGGAGACCGCCGTGGTCCGCCGGATCAACGGCGGCCCCGCCCTCCCCACCGCCAAACCGCCCCGCCCCTTCCAGCAGGGCGTCGGCGGGGCCCCGACCCTCGTCGCCAACGTCGAGACCCTGGCCCGGATCGCGCTCATCGCCGCACAGCCGGACCGCCGGCGCCCGGCCGCCCGCGCCACCCTGGTCACGCTCGCCGGACGTGGCGCCGAACCCCTGCTCGCCGAGGTGCCCTACGGCTGCACCCTGCGGACCCTCGCGCGGGCCCAGGGCACCCCCGAGCCGGCCGGCGTCCTCATGGGCGGCCTCTTCGGCGGACTGCTCGGCCCCGGCCGGCTCGACCTCGCGCTGGACCCCGACACCCTCGCGGCCGCGGGCACGGCGCTGGGCTGCGGGGCGATCCGCTTCCTCGCCCCCGACGAGTGCCCGGTGTCCCTCGCCTCCGCCGCCGTCGCCCATCTCGCCGCCGAGAGCGCCCGGCAGTGCGGCATCTGCGTCGCGGGCACCGGCTCGGTGCGCGACGCCCTCGGCGCCCTGACGAACGGCACCGCCGACGCGGGCCTCCTCACCCGGCTGCGGCGCTGGTCCACCTCGCTGCCGGGCCGGGGCGCCTGCGGCCTGCTCGACGCCGCTGCGGGCACGGCCGGCAGCCTGCTGCGCGCCTTCCCCGACCTGGTCCGTGCCCACCTCGACGCCCCCTGCCCGGGCTGCGCCGCGCCCGCCGACACCGGCCGGCTCACCGTGCCCGTCCCGCACGTCGCCCGCCGTCCCGTGCCCCGCCCCCGCTCCGCCGCCTCCCCCCGCTGAAAGGACGACCGCCGTGAAACTCCGTCTCGACGCCACCCGCTGCCAGGGCTACGGCCTGTGCCAGGAACCCGCACCGGACCTCATCGACCTCGACGAGTTCGGCTACGCCGTCGTCACCGCCGACCCCGCGCCGGGCGCCTTTGAGGACGCCGCCCGCGCCGCCGCCGAGGCCTGCCCCAACTCCGCGCTCCGGCTGGAGAGGTGACCATGGGACGTGATCTGTCGGCGCTGTTCGACCCGAAGTCGGTCGCGGTGGTCGGGGCCAGCGACGACCCGGCGAAGTACGGCCATGCGGTCGCCGCCCAGGCCCTGCGGGCCCCCGACCGCCGGCCCGTCCACCTGGTGAACCGCCGGGGCGGCACGGTCCTCGGGCGCACCGCGGCCACCTCCCTCGCCGGGATCGGCCAACCCGTCGACCTCGTGGTGATCGCCGTACCGGGTCCCGGCTTCGAGGCCGCCGTCGACGACGCGCTCGCCTGCGGGGCCCGCGCCCTCGTCGGCATCACCGCCGGTTTCGCCGAGACCGGCCCCGCCGGACTGGCCCGCCAACAGGCCGTCGCCGACCGGGTGCGCGCCGCCGGCGCCGTCCTCGTCGGCCCGAACTGCCTCGGCATCGCCGACAACACCACCGAGCTCTACCTCGCCTCGGACCGCTTCGCCCCCGGCGGCATCGCCCTGCTGAGCCAGAGCGGCAACCTCGCGCTCGAACTCCAACTCCGCTGCGCCCCGCACGGGCTGGGCTTCTCCCGCTTCGTCTCGCTGGGCAACCAGGCCGACGTCACCCTCGTCGACCTGATCGAGGACGCCGCCCGGCACGACACCACCCGGGCCATCGCCGTCTACGCGGAGGACTTCGGCGACGGCCGGGCCTTCGCCGAGGCGGCCGCCGCCGCGGGCAAACCGGTGGTCCTGCTCACCGCCGGGCGGGGCGCCGCCTCCGCGCGCAGCGCGCAGTCCCACACCGGCGCCCTGACCACCTCCGCCGACGTCGTGGCCGCCGCCTGCCGCGACGCGGGCGTCCAACTGGTCGCCACACCCCACGAGATGACCGTTGTCCTCGCCGCGCTGAACGGGGGGCGGCGCGCCACCGGACACCGCACCGCGGTCTGCACGGACGGCGGCGGCCACGGTGCCATCGCCGCCGACGCCACCGAAACCGCCGGGCTGGCCGTCCCCGAACTCGGGCCCGCCGCACAGCAGCGGCTCAGGACACTGCTGTGGGAACAGTCCGCGGTGGGCAACCCCGTCGACCTCGCCGGGATGGGGGAGCAAAACCCGCACTCCTACGGCGACACCGTCGGCGTCCTGCTCGCCCTGGACGAGGTCGACTCCGTCGTGCTGACCGGGTACTTCGGCGGCTACTCGGCGGCGACCGGCGGCCTGGGCGGCCCGGCGGCCGAGAGCGGCACCGCGGGCGGCGGGAGCGCCCTCGCGGCGGGCGAGCTGGAGACCGCGCAGCAGATGGCCGCCCATGCGGCGAGCACCGCCAAACCCCTAGTGGTGCAGTCGATGTTCCCGGACGCCCCCAGCTGCCGGACGCTGGTCGAGGCGGGCATACCGGTGTTCGCCGCCACCGAGGACGCCGCCCGCGCGCTGGCCGCCATGACCGCGGACGAGGCCGCCGGCCCGCCCGGCGTGCGCCCGCTGCCACCGGCCGCGGCACCGCTGCGCGACCCCGGCTACCACGGCGTACGCGCCCTGCTGAGCGCCGGCGGGGTGCCCTTCCCCGAGGCCCGTGAGATCACCGATGAGGCCCAACTTCTCGCCGCGGCCGACGCGTTCGGGGGACCGTACGTCCTCAAGGCCCTCCACCTCCTGCACAAGTCCGACGCCGGCGGGGTCGCCCTGGGCCTGCCGGACCGGGCCGCGCTCGTCACCGCCTTCCGGGAGATGCACGCCCGGCTCGGCGCCGCCTCCTACTCCGTCGAGGCGATGGCCGACCTGACCGACGGCGTCGAGCTGATCGTGGGGGTGCACCGCGACCCCCGGTTCGGCCCGGTCGCCATGGTCGGACTGGGCGGAGTGCTCACCGAGGCCCTGCACGACGTCGCCTTCGCACTCGCGCCCGTCCCGGCGGCCCGCGCCGCACAACTGCTGACCGGGCTGCGGACCGCCGCGCTCCTCCACGGCGTCCGCGGCCGCCCCGCCGTCGATCTGACCGCGGCGGCGGCCGTGATCGAGCGTCTCACCACGCTCGCCGCCGCCCACCCCGAGATCGCGGAGATCGAGGTCAATCCGCTGCTCGTCCGCCCGGACGGCGCCCTCGCCCTCGACGCCCGCGCCGTACTGGCCTGACGCCCGCCCCGCCCGCCGCCCCGGAGGAACCATGGACTTCCGCTACACCGCCCGACAGGCCGATCTGAAGGCCCGCGCCGCCGCCTACACCGAGCTGCTCTTCCGCTACGAGGACCAGGCCGAGGAGGCCGGCGGGCCGCTGCCGGCCGACACCGTCCGGGAACTGACCCGGGCGGCGATCGACGCCGGTGTCTACGCCATCAACATGCCCGAGAAGTGGGGCGGCCCCGGGCTCTCGCTGCTCGACCAGGTCATCGTCGAGGAGGAGTTCGGCAAGGTCACCAACTGCCTGTGGGACATCCCCTGGCGGCCCGCGAACGTGCTGGCGTACGGCACCGAGGCCCAGCGCGAGAAGTACCTCCTCCCCGTCATCCGGGGCGAGCGCTTCGACGCCTTCGCGGTGACCGAACCCGGCGCGGGCTCGGACCCCTCCTCCGGCACCAGCACCGCCACCCGCACCGAGGGCGGCTGGCTGCTCAACGGCGAGAAGTGGTTCGTCACCTGCGGGGACATCGCCGACTTCCTGCTGGTGCAGGCGGACGCGGGACCGGAGCGGGCCGCCACCCTCTTCTTCGTCGACAAGCAGGCACCGGGCGTGCGGATGACCCGGGTGCCGCGCTTCATGCACTCCGCGGTGAACGGGCACCCCGAGTTCACCTTCACCGACGTCTTCGTGCCCGACGAGGACGTCCTCGGCGGCGTCGGCAACGGCTACGAACTCACCAAGGAATGGTTCACCGACGAACGGCTGATGATCGCGGCCCGCACCACCGGCGCCGCGGAACGGGCCCTCGCACTGGCGCGGGACCGGGCGGTGGAGCGCCGGCAGTTCGGGTCGCCGATCGCCGATTTCCAGCTGGTGCAGGGGATGCTGGCGGACTGCGCGGTGGACATCGCCGTCAACCGGGCCTACACCCACCAGGTCGCCTGGGAGGCCGACCAGCCGGGCGCCGACCCCAAGGCGCTGCACGCCAAGGCCTCGACGGCCAAGCTCGCGGCGAGCGAGGCGGCGGGCCGGGTCATCGACCGGTGCGTGCAGATCTTCGGCGGCCGCGGCTACGACCGGTCCTACCCGGTCGAGCGGCTCTACCGCGAGCTGCGGGTGGACCGCATCTGGGAGGGCACCTCGGAGATCCAGCGTCTGATCATCGCCAACGAGCTCATCAAGCGCGGCACCCGCGCCCTCGACCTGCCCCTGCCCTGACCCGCGGCCACCACCCACCCGGCACCCCATCGACTCCGAGGACAGACATGGACTTCCGTCTCACCCCCCGCCAGGCGGACCTCAAGCGCACCGCGCGCGAGCTCACCGAGACCCTCACCGCGTACGAAACCGACTGCGAGGAGAACAACGGCCTGACGGCGGACGACCACGCCGCCATCCGCGACGCCGTCCTCGCCTCCGGTCTGCAGGCCGTCAACATGCCCCGGGAGTGGGGCGGCGCCGGGCTGACCATCCTGGAACAGGCCATCGTCCAGGAGGAGTTGGGGCAACTCACCGGCGCCCTGTGGGACACCGTCTGGCGCCCCGCCAACGCCCTGCGTTTCTGCACCCCCGCACAGCGCGCGCGCTACCTCGAACCGGTCATCCGCGGCGAGCGGCGCGACTGCTACGCGGTGACCGAACCCGGTGCCGGATCCGACCCGCAGAACCTGGCGACGACCGCGACGCGGACGGCCGACGGCTGGACGCTGAACGGCGAGAAGTGGTTCGTGACCGTCGGCGACCACGCCGACTTCATGATCGTCCTCGCCGCGGCGGGTCCGGACCGGGAGCCGACGCTCTTCCTCGTCGACAAGGACACCCCCGGCATCGAGATGACCCGGGTGCCGCGCTTCATGCACACCTTCGTCTACGAGCACCCCGAGTTCACCTTCACCGAGGTGACGGTCCCCGAGGACGCCGTGCTCGGGGGAGTGGGCAACGGCTATGACATCACCCGGTCCTGGTTCACCGAGGAACGGCTGATGATCGCGGCCCGCACCACCGGCGCCGCCGAGCGGGCGCTCCGGCTGGCGCGGGACTGGGCGGTGGAGCGCCGGCAGTTCGGGTCGCCGATCGCCGACTTCCAGCTGGTGCAGGGGATGCTGGCGGACTGCGCGGTCGACATCGCGGTCAACCGGGCCTACGCCCACCAGGTCGCCTGGGAGGTCGACGAGGGCACCGTCGACCGCAAGACCCTGCACGCCAAGGCGGCGATCGCCAAGCTCGCGGCGAGCGAGGCCGCGGGCCGGGTCATCGACCGGTGCGTGCAGATCTTCGGCGGCCGCGGCTACGACCGGTCCTACCCGGTCGAGCGGCTCTACCGCGAGCTGCGGGTGGACCGCATCTGGGAGGGCACCTCCGAGATCCAGCGCCTGATCATCGCCGGTGAACTGGTCAAGCGGGGCACGGGCGTCCTGCAACTGCCCACCGCCTCCTGACCCGGCCGGGTGCCCCGGTCACCGGCCGGGGTTACCCGGACCCGCCCCCGCCGTACCCCGCCCGGCACCCCTCACCCGCCGGGCGGGACCCGCGAGACGTCCCGCAACACCGGCCCAGGAGGAGCGATGTCGGAGCGAGCAGTCGAAACAGTCGGGGTCGTGGGCTGCGGCCTGATGGGCTCCGGCATCGCCGAGGTGTGTGCCCGGGCGGGCCGGGCGGTGCACGTCGTCGAGACCGGCCCGGCCGCCGCGGACGCCGGGCTCCGCCGGATCACCGGCTCCCTGGAACGCGCCACGGCGGCCGGCAGGCTCTCCACCGGGGACCGGGACGCCGCACTCGCCCGGATCACGGTCACCACCGACCTGGCGGCGCTGGCGGACCGCGACCTGGTCGTCGAGGCCGTCGCCGAGGACGAGCGGGCGAAGCTGGCCGTCTTCAACCGGCTCGACGAGGTGGTCCGGCGCCCGGACGCGATCCTGGCGACCAACACCTCCTCCCTTCCCGTCATCCGTCTCGCCTCCGCCACCGCCCGTCCCCAGCAGGTCATCGGCCTGCACTTCTTCAACCCCGTTCCGGCGCTGCCGCTCGTCGAGCTGGTGCCCTCCCTGCTGACCGGCGAGGACACCGCCCGCAGGACGCACGCCTTCGCCGCCGACGTGCTGGGCAAGGAGGTGGTGCACGCCGCGGACCGCGCCGGGTTCATCGTCAACGCCCTGCTCGTGCCCTACCTGCTGGACGCGGTGCGGATGGTCGAGTCCGGCACGGCCTCGGCGGACGACATCGACCGCGGGATGCGGCTGGGCTGCGCCCACCCGCTGGGGCCGCTCGCCCTGGCCGACCTGATCGGCCTCGACACGACGCGCGCGATCGCCGAATCGCTCTACGAGGAGTTCCGCGAACCCCGCTACGCGCCCCCGCCGCTGCTGGCCCGGATGGTCGACGCGGGCCTCCTCGGCCGCAAGTCGGGCCGGGGCTTCCACCCCTACCCCTGAGCCCGCCGGGCGGCGGACCGCCGAGGGCGCCGATGCGGGAAGATGGACCCGGCGGCCCCGCCGGGACCGCCGAGGACACCGACACCGACCCGGGGAGCACTCACGTGGCCAAGGCTGAACGCACTCTCGAAACGCGGGAACGGATCCTGTCCGCCGCGTGCGAAGTGATCGCCGAGGTCGGCTTCGAGAAGATCCGTATGCGGATGGTCGCGGAACACGCCGGTGTGTCCACCGCCCTGCTCCACTACCACTTCGAGAACCGTGAGCGGCTCTTCGCCGAGGCGATGACCCATTCCTTCGCCCAGACCGGCACGGAACTCGAACGGGACGCCGACTCGGTACCCGCCTCGGTGGTCCTCGCCCGCATCCTGCACAACATGCTGCCCACCGACCCCGAGCTGCGGCAGGACTGGCGGCTGTGGCAGGAGCTGTGGGTGCGGGCCCTGCGCGACGAGACCGCCCGGCATTTCGCCGTCGACCTGTACGACCAGCTGCACACCTGGATCGGCGAGGCCATCCGGCGGGGCATCGCGTCGGGCGAGTTCACCGACTGCGATGTGGAGGCGATCAGCACCCTGCTGGTCTCCCTGAGCGACGGGTTCGGCATCCGGCTGATGCTGGGCGACCCCCGCATCGACCTCCCCGCCGCCCAGGCGGCCATCTGGCACGCCGTCGCGGGAACCCTCGGCGTCCCCGACGCCTTCCCCGAGATCTGACCTCCGGCCCGGCGTCCGCGCCGCCGCGCTCACTCGTGGAACGGCAGGACCGTGAGCGCTTCCTGGCACCGGGCGACGGCGTCGCTGTGGCCGAACAGACCGGGCAGCCCGCCGGAGTGCAGCAGGACGGTGCGCCGCCCGGGAACCACGCTCCCGTCCCGCACCGCCGCCCGCAGCCCGGCCAGCGCGCGCCCGGTGTAGACCGGGTCGAGCGCGATGCCCTCCGTACGGCCCGCCAGCGTCAGGGCGTCCATCGACTCCTCGGTCAACGTGCTGTACCCGGCGCCGACTTGGTCCCGCCGCAGCCGCAGGCTCTCCGGTGCGTGGACGGTGCCGGACAGCGCGGTGACCAGGCCGGTGACCGTGCCCGCGGGGTCGCGCACCGCGCCGCAGTCGACGCCCAGCACCTTCCCGGGGCCGAGGGTGTCCACCAGGCCGGCCATCGTGCCACCGGATCCCAGGGCGACGACGACGGTGTCCAGACCGGGCGCCTGGCCCAGGAGTTCGCGCCCGCACTCGGCATAGCCGTACGCACCCAGCGGGCTGGAACCACCCAGCGGAATCAGCGCCGGGACGGCTCCCCGCTCCCGGAGCCGCTGCGCCACCTCCTCCGCCGCGGCCGCGAGCCCGCTGCCGTCCACCTCCCCGGCCCAGACGACGGTGGCCCCGAAGAGGCCGTCGAGGACGAGGTTCCCGGAGGTCGAGGAGCCGGCCGCACCGGCCAGCACCAGCACCACATCGAGCCCGAGCCGCGCGCCGGCGGCCGCGGTCAGCCGGGCGTGGTTGCTCTGTGCGGCGCCGGTCGTCACCAGGGTCGTGGCGCCCTCGGCGAGCGCCGCGCCGCAGATCCACTCCAGTTTCCTGACCTTGTTCCCGCCGCCGCCGAGGCCGGTGAGGTCCTCGCGCTTGATCCAGAGGTCGTCCGCCCCGAGGCCGAGCGCGCGGGCCAGCCGCGGCGCCGGCTCCAGCGGGGTCGGCCAGGTCGCGAGCGCTGCCCGCCGGGGGGTGCCGCCGTGCGAACTCATCGTCATGTCCTTCCGTCTGCCCTGCGGTGCCGGTCCGCCGGCCAGCGTGTCATGCCGTACGGAGCGGTGTACCCCGCTCAGCCGCCGGCCCGTGCCCCGGCGTCGTCCATCAGACCCACGAACATCGTCCGGTGCAGCTGGTCGACGTGCCGCCGGGCGACCTCGGCCGCGTCCACCGGGTCGCCGCGGCGCAGCGCGTCGACCAGGGCGCGGTGTTCGGCGTTGGACCGCCGGAGGGTGTCCAGCGGATACGGCAGGTAGTAGCGGTAGAGGTCCTGCAGCACCGCGCCGTACGGGGCGGTGGCGAAGGCGACGCCGGTGGCCTCGGCCACCGCCAGGTGGAACCGCTCGTCGTGGCGGCGGAACTCCGTCCAGCTCTCGGCGGCGTCCATCTCCGCGACGAGGCGGTCGAGGTCGTCGAGGGCGGGTGCGCCGGCGTGCAGCGCCGCCAGGTGGGCGACCCCGCATTCCAGGACGAGCCGGTGGTCGATCAGCCGGTGGACGTCGGCGGCTGCCGCGCGGTAGGCCGCGGCCTCGGTGACGGTCCCCTTCACGGGCCGCTCGGCGACCAGGGTGCCGCCGGTCCGGCCGCGGCGGCGTTCCAGCACCCCGTCGGCGTGCAGGGAGGCCAGCGCGCGGCGGACGGTGATGTCCCCGACGCCCAGCGCGGCGGCGATCTTGTCGGTCGGCGGGAGGCGTTCACCGGGGGCCAGCAGGCCGAGCTCGACGGCGAGGGCGATACGGGCGCGCACCGTGTCCAGGGCGGAGAGCCGCTGAATGCCGCCCAGCGGCGGGGCGTTCAGGCCCCGCACGGCCTCGGGTTCCGTGGTGTCGGGCAGGTCTCCGGGCATGGCTCACCCTAACAAATATCTCATGATGAGATCTCTTGAATAAGAGCTCATCTTGCTCTAATTTCATGCGGGTCGTGCTGTCCGCCCGGCGGCCCGTCGTCCGACGCACCCGCCCGGCCCGTGAGAACGCAGGTGAGGCCCGTGTCCCGACCCCTGCCCGTAGCCCTCGTCCAGGCGCCGCCCCGCCCGGCCGCGGCACCCCTGTCCGGCTTCGCCGAGGAGGTCGGGGAGCTGATCGCGCGCTTCCCGCAGACCCGGCTCGTCGTCTACCCCGAGCTGCACCTGTGCGGGGTGACCGGCTCCGCCGACGCCTCCGAGGACCAGCTGCGGGCGGCGGCCGAACCGCTGGACGGCCCCCGTGCCCGGCAGCTCGCCGAGCTCGCCGGCGACCTGGGCATCTGGCTGGTGCCCGGCAGCGTCTGCGAGCGGGGGCCGGGCGGCGAACTGTTCAACACGGCGCTGGCGTTCTCGCCCGAGGGCCGGCCGGCCGCCTCCTACCGCAAGATCTTCCCGTGGCGGCCGCACGAGCCCTATGTCCCCGGGGACCGCTTCGTCGTCCTCGACCTGCCGGGCACCGGCCGCGTCGGCTTCTCGATCTGCTACGACGCCTGGTTCCCCGAAGTGGCCCGCCACCTCGCCTGGATGGGCGCCGAGGTGATCATCAACCCCGTCATGACCACCACCGCCGACCGGGCGCAGGAACTGGTGCTCGCCCGCGCCAATGCCATCGTCAACCAGGTCTTCGTGCTCAGCGTCAACACCGCGGGCCCCACCGGCACCGGCCGCAGTCTCGTCGTCGACCCCGAGGGCCGGGTGCGCACCGAGGCCCCCGGCCAGGGGCCCGCCGTCCTCACCGACGTCCTGGACCTCGACGACGTCAGCCGGGTGCGGGAGTTCGGCACGGCCGGCCTGAACCGGATGTGGGACCAGTTCACCGACACCGACGTCCCGCTGGAACTCCCGCTCTACGACGGACGCATCGACCCGCGCCGCTGGCGGCCCGCAGGACCCGCCCCGTTCCCGCCCGGCACGGGCGGCTGACACCCCGCACCACCCCGCCCCGTACCGCGGCACATCCCCGGAGCCACCCCATGGACCCCTCCGAGCACACGCTCGCCCGCACCCTCACCCTCAAGTCCGTCGTCCTGTTCGGACTCGCCTACATGACCCCGTTGATCGTCCTGGGGACCTTCGGCGTCGTGGCCGACACCACCGGGGGCGCCGTCCCCACCGCGTACCTCCTCGCCCTGTGCGCCATGCTGTTCACCGCGCACAGCTACGGGAAGATGGCGGCCGCGTACCCCGTCGCCGGCTCGGCCTACACCTACGTCAGGGAGGCCATCGACGGACGCATCGGCTTCCTCGTCGGCTGGGCGACACTGCTGGACTACTTCTTCCTGCCCATGGTCATCTGGCTGATCGGCGGCGCCTACCTGCAGGCCCAGTTCCCCGGCGTCCCGTTCTGGGTGTGGATCCTCGGCTTCATCGTGCTGACCACGGCACTCAACATCCGCGGCATCAGGACCGCGGAGCGCGTCAACGACCTGCTGATGCTCTTCCAGTTCCTGGTGATCGCGTTCTTCGTGCTGCTGTCCCTGCGGCACGTGGTCCAGCTCGGCGGCGCGGGCGCGCTCGCCGACACCACGCCCTTCGCCAACCACGCCACCACCCTGGCCGGCATCTCGGCGGGCGCCGCCATCGCCGCCTACTCCTTCCTCGGCTTCGACGCGGTCACCACCCTCACCGAGGAGACCCTGGAGCCGAAGCGGACCATGCCCCGCGCCATCCTCCTCGTCGCCCTCATCGGCGGCGGGATCTTCGTCGCGGTGGCGTACGCGACCCAACTGGTCCACCCCGGCAGCGTCTTCGCCGACGCCGACTCCGCCGCCTTCGAGATCGCCCGGGTCATCGGCGGGGACGTGTTCGCCGCGGTGTTCCTCGCCGGACTGGTCGTCGCCCAGTTCGCCTCCGGCATCTCCGCCCAGGCCAGCACCTCCCGGCTGCTGCTCGCCATGGGCCGCGACGCCGTCCTCCCGCGCAGGGCCTTCGGGTGGATCCACCCCCGGCTGCGCACCCCCGTCTTCAACATCCTGCTCACCGGCGCCGTCGGTCTCATCGCCCTGGGCATGAACGTGGCCACCTCCACGTCCTTCATCAACTTCGGCGCCTTCACCGCCTTCACCTTCGTCAACCTCAGCGTCCTCGCCACCTACGTCCGCGGCCGCCGGGCGGGCGAGCGCCCCCGCGTCCTGCCGTACGTCGTCGCCCCGGCGATCGGCGCGGCCATCGACATCTGGCTGCTGGCCCACCTCGACTCCAAGGCCCAGCTCCTGGGCCTGATCTGGCTGGCGGTGGGCATCGCCTACCTCGCCCACCTCACCAAGGGCTTCCGCAGGCCCCCGCCGAAGATGGACCTCGCCGAGGACTCCCACGCGGCCGCCATCGGCTGAAGCGGGCCGGGGTGCCCCGGACCGCCCCGGACGCCGCCGTCCGGGGCGGTCCGGCCGTCCCCTATCCCGTGCCGCTGATGCTCTCCGGCGCGATGACGAAGAGGACGCGCTCCTCGTCGCGGCCGCCGTACCACGGGTAGGGCTTCCCGAGGTACTTCTGGGCGAGCTGCTCGATGTGCTCGACCGCGCCCTCGGTCGTGACCCCGACCACCCGGCCGCGTACCTGGAAGTAGCGCGCGGGGTGGTCGGGATCGCTGACGGCGACGGCCACGCGGGGGTCGCGCGCGATGTTCCGGGTCTTCACATGGCTCCGCACGCTGTTGATCAGCACATGGGTGCCGTCGGTGTCGACCCAGGTCTGGGTCAGCTGAGGGGAGCCGTCGGGCATCGAGGTGGCCAGAAAGCAGGTGCTCGGCCGGCGCAGCAGCGCGAGAAGTTCAGGGGGAAGGTGCACGACGGTCTCCCGGCCGGATCGGAGGGGGCGGCGGCCGGTCCGGACCGCTGAGGCCGCCGTGGGTACCTTCTCACCCCCCATCGCCGCTCCCGTCACCCGGTGTTGGTGGTGCGGAGCAGTCGGATCCAGCCGCTATGCTTGCTGGATACAAGCAAGGTGTTCAACTTGGACCGACAACATCACCGCGAGGGATCACGACGATGAGTAAGGGCACGGTCCATGCCTGCGACCGGGCTGCTGGGCAGGTCACCGCCGCGTCGGGACTGGACGAGGCGGCCGCCGGGCTGGGGACGGAGATCGTCCGCTTCTCCCGGCTGATCGCGGCGTGGAAGCAGCGCGCCAAGACCGACGGCGGCGCCGCCGACCGGGTGCTGCTGGCCCGGCTGGTGGTCGGCGGGGACCAGCGGGCGACCGATCTGGCCGCCGACGCGTTCCTCGACCTGTCGACCGTCAGCCGTCAGGTGCGCTCGCTGGTCGAGCGGGGACTGGTGACCCGCCGCCCCGACCCGGAGGACCGCCGGGGGTCGTTGCTGGCGGCGACCGACGCGGGGCGTGCCGCCTTCGCGCACTACCGCCGGCAGCGCGATGCCGAACTGGCCGCGCTCCTCGAACCCTGGTCGCCCGGCGACCGGGCCGACCTCATCCGGCTGCTGGGCCGTCTCAACGAGGACATGGCAGAACGACAACACACACGGCTGGGCCCCGGGGGAGACCAGGGCGGGGCCGTGGAGCAGGGAGACATACGTACATGAGCACAGCCACCTCCCCGCCCGCCGCGGGAGCCGAGGCGATACCCGGACCCGGGACCCTGAGTCACCGTCAGATCCTCACCATCCTCAGCGGCTTGATGCTGGGGATGTTCCTCGCCGCGCTCGACCAGACCATCGTCAGCACCTCCATCCGGACCATCGCCGACGATCTGCACGGCCTCAGCGAGCAGGCCTGGGCGACCACCGCGTACCTGATCACCTCGACGATCGCCACCCCGCTGTACGGCAAGCTGTCCGACCTGCACGGCCGCAAGCCGTACTACCTGGCGGCGATCACCATCTTCGTCGTGGGCTCGGTGCTGTGCACGTTCTCCACCTCGATGACCGAACTCGCTGCCTTCCGGGCGGTGCAGGGCCTGGGCGCGGGCGGTCTGATGTCCCTGGCGCTGGCGATCATCGGTGACATCGTCCCGCCCCGGGAACGCGCCCGCTACCAGGGCTACATGCTGGGCACCTTCGCCACCTCCAGCGTCGCCGGACCGCTGATCGGCGGGGCGCTCGCCGGACAGGACCAGCTGCTGGGGATCACCGGCTGGCGCTGGGTCTTCCTGGTCAACGTGCCGATCGGCATCATCGCGCTGTTCGTGGTCGCGAAGGTGCTCAACATCCCGCACACCAGGCGCGATCACCGCATCGACTGGTGGGGCGCGCTCACCATCTCCGTCGGCGTCGTTCCGCTGCTGCTCGTCGCCGAGCAGGGCCGGGAGTGGGGCTGGGACTCGTCGAGGTCGATCGCGTGTTACGTCATCGGCGTCGTCGGCATCATCGCCTGGATCTTCGTGGAGCGGTGGATCGGCGACGACGCGCTGATCCCGATGCGGCTGTTCCGCAACGGCACCTTCAGCAAGACCAGCCTGCTGTCCGTGCTGATCGGCATGGGCATGTTCGGCGGGATGCTGATGATCCCGCAGTACCTCCAGCTCGTGAAGGGCGCCAGCCCCACCAAGTCCGGACTGGAGATGCTGCCGCTGATGGCGGGCATGTTCATCGCCTCCATCGCCTCGGGCCAGATCACCTCCAAGACCGGCCGCTACAAGATCTTCCCGATCATCGGCACCGCGCTGATGATCGCGGCGATGCTGCTCTTCCACTTCCGGGTCCAGTGGGACACCCCGCTGTGGGAGACCATGATCTACATGCTGGTCTTCGGCCTGGGCCTGGGCGGCTGCATGCAGACCCTGGTGCTGGCCGTGCAGAACGCGGTGCCGCCGCGGGACATGGGCGTGGCGACCGCCTCGTCCACCTTCTTCCGTCAGATGGGCGCCACGGCGGGTACCGCGATCTTCCTGTCGGTGCTGTTCAGCACGGTCGGTGACAAGATCTCCTCGGCGTTCAAGGACGCCGCGTCCACCGAGCGCTTCCAGGCCGCACTGCGCGACCCCGCGGTGCTGCACGACCCCGCCAACAAGCCGGTGCTGGACATGCTCAAGCACCCCGGCAACGGCAACTCCTCGGGCGTGCTCAGCGATTCGTCCTTCATCCAGCACCTCGACCCGCGGCTGGCCGAGCCGTTCAAGCGCGGCTTCGCGGACTCGATGCACACCGTGTTCCTCATGGGCGCGGTCGTCGTCGCCCTGGCCTTCGTGCTGATGTGGTTCATCAAGGAGGTGCCGCTGCGGCAGATCTCCGGCCTGCAGGCGCGTGCACAGGCCGAGGCGGAGTCCGCCGCGGGAGCGGGGGAGGCCGCGGAGGGTGCGGCGAACGGTGCCGAGGACGGGGCCGACGCGGCGGGCGCCGAGGCGCCGTCCGTACCGGTCCCCGCCGCGGTCCCCTCGGGCGCCGCGGACCGCGGCGCCGGCACGACCGGCCCGGCGATCCGGGGAACGGTGCGGGACGGCGACGGCCGGCCGGTGGCGCAGGCCGCCGTCACCCTGATCAGCGTCGGCGGCCGGCAGCTCGGCCGGACGTCGACCGCGGCCGACGGCGGCTACGCCCTGCCCACGACGGGCCCCGGCACCTATGTGCTGATCGGCTCGGCGGGTGCCCGCCGGCCGCAGGCCGTGACGGTGGTGGTGGGCGGCGAGCCCGTGTCGTTCGACCTGACCCTCAGCGGCGCGGCCGGGCTCTCGGGCGAGGTCCGCGAGGAGAAGGGCGACGACCCGGTGCCCGGCGCGCTCGTCGTGGCCACCGACGTCCGCGGCGAGGTCGTCGCCTCGGGCGTGGCCGGCCAGGACGGCGGCTTCGCGTTCGGTGAACTGACCCCGGGCAGCTACACCCTGGCCGTCAGCGCCGAGCACCACCGCCCGTCCGCCCTTCAGGTGGAGGTCACCTCCGGCGACCGCAACTGGTACGAGGTGCGGCTGACGCTCGGCGCCCAGGTCCGCGGCACCGTCCGTACGGTGCGCGGCGGTCCGGTGGACGATGCCCGGGTGACCCTGCTGGACCCGGCGGGCAACGTGGTGGCCACCGCCACCAGCGGTCAGGACGGCGAGTACGTGTTCACCGACCTCGACAGCGGTGAGTACACCCTGATCGCCGCCGGCTACCCGCCGGTCGCCACCCCGCTGCACCTGGGGGCCGACGGTCACGGCGCGTTCGACATCGAGCTGAGCCACGACCAGGCGCACTGACGAAGGCCGGCCGATGCGGGTGAGGGGCCCGGTGCGGAAGGCGCGCCGGGCCCCTCACCCGTGACCGGCGCGGCGCGGCGGGGCGTGCGTACGGGGCGCCGGCGCGCCGAGGCGGGCGTGCTCACCGGCGTGGGCGCCCCGCCGGGTTTGGCACCGAAGCCCCCGTCTCATTACAGTTCCGCCGAAGTACGAATAGAACACACGATCCCAGGGAAGCGGCAGCGGCAATGACGGTGACCGAAACAGGCCGGGCCGAGGGCACGGGTATCGACGCGGAGCGGATGGCGGTCTGCCTGAGCGTGCTGGAGGAGCTCGACGCGCTGCCCGTCGACCACCCGGACGCGATCACCATACGACGCGCCACCGCCGGCATCTACCGCACGGTCAAGCAGCGCCGCCGGCAGGAGCGCCGGGCGGCCAAGACCGCCAACGACCGGGCCGTGACCGCGGCCACGGCCACCGGCGCACCCGACCGGATCGACGACGAGACCCAGGGGCTGGCCCTCACCAGCTCGGTGACCACGGAGATCGCCGGCATCCTGGAGCGGCCCCGGTCCTGCTACACCTGCAAGAGCCGCTACGTCGAGGTCGACGCCTTCTACCACCAGCTCTGCCCGGCCTGCGCCAAGGAGAACCGGTCCCGCCGCGACGCCCGCACGGACCTCAGCGGGCGGCGCGCCCTGCTCACCGGCGGCCGGGCCAAGATCGGCATGTACATCGCCCTCCGCCTGCTGCGGGACGGCGCCCACACCACCATCACCACCCGCTTCCCCCACGACGCCATCCGCCGCTTCAAGGCGATGCCGGACAGCGCGGAGTGGCTGCACCGGCTGAAGATCGTCGGAATCGATCTCCGTGACCCGGCCCAGGTCATCGCGCTCGCCGACGAGGTGAGCGCCGAGGGCCCCCTCGACATCCTGATCAACAACGCCGCCCAGACCGTCCGCCGCTCTCCCGAGGCCTACGGACAGCTGATCGACGCCGAGTCCGCCCCGCTGCCCGCCGGCGAACTGCCCGCCTCCGTGGTCCTCGGCCACTTCGGCAGCGGCGCCCCCGCCGCCCTCGCCGCCGCCTCCGCAACACCCGGCGCGCTGACCGCGGAGGACATCACCGCCCTCGCCCTGACCACGGGCTCGACCACGCCCGCCCGTATCGAGGCGGGCACCGCGATCGACGCCGGCGGCCTCGTACCGGATCTGCACCCCACCAACACCTGGATCCAGAAGGTGGACGAGGTCGACCCGGTCGAACTCCTGGAAGTCCAGCTGTGCAACATGACCGCGCCCTTCCTGCTGGTGAGCAGGCTGCGCCCGGCGATGGCAGCGGCCGCGGCGCGCCGGAAGTACGTGGTCAACGTCTCCGCCATGGAGGGCCAGTTCAGTCGCGGCTACAAGGGCCCCGGCCACCCGCACACCAACATGGCCAAGGCGGCGCTGAACATGCTCACCCGGACCAGCGCCCGGGAAATGCTGGAGAACGACGGCATCCTCATGACGGCCGTGGACACCGGCTGGATCACCGACGAGCGCCCGCACCCCGACAAGATGCGCCTGGCCGCGGAGGGCTTCCACGCACCCCTCGACCTCGTCGACGGAGCGGCCCGGGTGTACGACCCGATCGTCCGCGGCGAAGCGGGCGAGGACCTGTTCGGCTGCTTCCTGAAGGACTACGCGCCCGCGGCCTGGTGAGCGTGACCGCCGGCCGCGGCGGGCCGGGTGCTCCCGGTCCGCGGTCCGGACGGTGACGGCCCGCGGGCTCCCGGCTCGGGCAGGCTGGTCCGCAGCCGCCCCAGGAGCGCCCGGGCCGCGGGGCCGGCGGGCCCTGCCGTCCGCCAGGTCAGGGCGACCCGGCCGCGCGGCCGGGGATCGGTGATCTCCAGCGTCCGCAGCCCGGCGGCTGCCGCCTCGTCCGCCGGCAGCGCCGGGACGACGGCCACGCCGAGACCACGGGCCGCGAGCCGCGCCAGCACCTGTGGGGCGGCCGCCTCGAAGGCGATCCGCGGCCGGAAACCGGCTTGGGCGCAGCAGCGTTCGAGCACCCCGCGCAGGCCCGTACCGCGCGGCAGACTGATCAACGGGCGGTCGCGGAGCGCGGCCAGCGGGACGGTCGTACGGTCGGCGTGCGCCGCCAGAAGGGCGTCGTCGGGCGCGACGGCGGCGACGAGCGGCTCGTCGACCACGATCCGGCAGGAGAGGCCCGCCGGCGGTTCCTCGTCCGCGAGGCCGATCACCGCGAGGTCGAGCGTGCCGTCGTGCAGTGCGCCGAGCATCCGCTCCGAGGTGTCCTCGGTGAGGGACATGTCGACCTGCGGGTGCGCATCGTGGAAATCGGCCAGCAGCGACGCCAGGTCGAACCTGCGAGTGCTGGCGCCGGAGACCAGGCCGACCCGGACCCGGCCGCGCAACAGCCCGCCGAACTCGTCCACGGTCTGCCGGATCTCCTCGACGGCGGCGAGCGCGGCCCGCGCAAGCGGGAGGACGCTCTCGCCCACCTCCGTCGTGGTCACCGAACGGCCGGAGCGGTCCAGCAGCGGCTGCCCCAACTCCCGCTCCAGCTGCCGGATCTGGGCGCTCACGCCCGGCTGCGCCAGATGCAGCCGGGCGGCCGCCCGCGTGAAGTTGGCCTCCTCCACCACCGCCACGAAGTACTGCAGCTGCCGAAGTTCCATAACTGCTGATTCTAGAGAGGCGAACGGCACGCTCTCGGACTTATGGCGGGGGCGACAAGATCCTTGTGGCCGGGGGGATTTCGGGGGCGGGGGCGGCCCGATGGCGGACGCCACGGTGGCCGCTCCCGCCGCCCGGAGTCAGCCGTCCAGTCCGTGGCGCGCCAGCAGCGGCGCGAGCTCCGGGTCCCGCCCGACCACCGCGCGGAACGCGTCGAGCGGGTCGACGCTGTTGCCCCGGGCGAGGAGCTCCCGGCGGAAGATCTCACCGCTCTCGCGGATCGTCCTGCCGTTCTCGCGGAACCAGCGCACGGTGTCGGCGTCCAGCACCTCGGCCCAGCGGTAGCCGTAGTACCCGGCCGCGTAGCCGCCGCTGAAGACATGGGAGAAGTAGCCGGTGCGGTAGCGCGGCGGGATCGCGGCCACCGCGAGCCCGTAACGCTCCAGCGCGGCCGCCTCGAACGCCGCTGCCCCGTCGGCGGCCGGCGCGTCGCCGTCGGCGAGGCTGTGCCAGGCCCAGTCCAGTACGGCGGCGGCCTGGTGCTCCACCATCCGGAAGCCCGCGCCGAAGTTCTCCGCCTCGCGCAGCCGGGCCGGCAGTTCGGCCGGCATCGGCTCGCCGGTGACGTGGTGCCGGGCGTAGTGCGCCAGCACCTCGGGCCAGTCCGCCCACACCTCGTTGACCTGGGAGGGGAACTCGACGAAGTCACGCGGCACCTGTGCGCCCGACAGCAGCGGGTAGCGCACGTCGGAGAACAGGCCGTGCAGCGCATGCCCGAACTCGTGGAACAGCGTGTTGACTTCGCCCCAGGTCAGCAGCACCGGCTCGCCGGCCGGGGGCTTGGCGACGTTCAGGTTGTTGACCACCACCGGCTTGTCGCCGAGCAGACGGGACTGCGGCACCAGCGCGTCCATCCAGGCGCCGCCCCGCTTGGACCCACGGGCGTGGAAGTCGCCGATGTACAGGCCGAGCGGGCTGCCGTCGGCGTCGTGCACCTCCCAGACGCGGGCATCCGGGTGGTACGACACCAGGTCCGGGCGCGCGGTGAAGGTGATCCCGTAGACCAGCCCGGCGGCATGGAAGACCCCGTCGTGCAGCACGGCCTCCAGCTCCAGATAGGGCCGCAGCACCGACGCGTCGACCGCGAACCGCTCCTTGCGCACCCGCTCCGAGTAGTACTGCCAGTCCGCCGCGCCGACCTCCGCCACGCCGGCCGCCTCGGCCAGGGCTGCGCCCTCGCGCGCGGCGTTGGCGGTGGCGGGGGCGACCAGCCGGCCGAGCAGGTCCTCGACGGCCCCGGTGGTACCGGCGGTCCGGTCCGCGACCTCCCAGGCGGCATGGCTGGGGTAGCCGAGCAGGGCGGCCCGCTCGGCCCGCAGGGCGGCCAGGGCGACGGCTACCGGGCCGTTGGTGTCGGCGCCGCGCCCGAGGGAGGCGGCGAGCAGGCGCGCACGCAGCGCGGGGTCGTCCAGCGCGGCGAGCTCGGTCTGCTGGGAGAAGTTCTTCAGGCTGAGCACGAACTTGCCCTCGTGCCCCAGCGCTCGGGCGTTCGCCGCGGCGGCCGCGACCTGGTCGGCGGGCAGCCCGGCCAGCTCCTCGGCGCTGTCCACCACGAGCGCGGCGGCCGCGGTGGCCGCCCGGAGGTTCTGCCCGAACTCGGTGCTGCGGGCGGCGATCGCGGCGTTCAGCTCGCGCAGGCGCCGCTGCTGCCCGGGGGCGAGCCGCGCACCGGCCCGGACCCGGCTGGTGTGGTGGCGCTCCAGCAGCCGCAGCTGCTCCGCGTCGCATCCGAGCTGCGCACGGCGGTCGAAGAGCGCGTCCAGCCGGGCGAACAGCGCGGAGTCGAGCAGCAGCGCATCGTCATGGGCGGCCAGCCGCGGAGCGATCTCGACCTCGATCGCCTGGATCTCCTCGTCGGTGTCCGTCGCCACCTTGTTGAAGAACACCCTGCCCACCCGGCCCAGCACCGCGCCGCTGCGCTCCAGCGCCTCCACGGTGTTCTCGAAGGTCACCGGCTCGGCGCAGGCACCGATCGCCGCCACCTCGTCCAGCTGCTCGGCCATGCCGCGGGCGAAGGCGGGGAGAAAGTGCTCGTTCCGGATCCGCGCGAACGGCGGGAGTCCGTAGGGCAGTTCACTCGGCTCGAAGAAAGGATTCGACGTCGTCACAGGGTCCGACCTTACGCCCGGGGGCGACGTCCGGTCCGGCAGTCGCCGCAGGACAGCCCTTGTGGACGCGGGTAGTTGCCCTTCAGAACATACGCCGCGGGCGGGAGGAGGCAGCGCGCCCCCGCCCCGCGTCGGAGGCCGGGCGCGCCCGCTCTCCGCCGGGAGGGCGCCGCAGCGCTGCGCCCCCGGTCCCGGTGAGCGTCGTGGGGTCATCCGTGATGTGATCGAAGCGAGGCAATCACCACTCCTGAGACAGGAGGAATCATGGCCAGCAAGCTGCGAGCCCGCGACATCATGTCCGGCGGAGCGCGCTGTGTAGGTGCCCACGAATCATTGATGGACGCGGCGAAGATGATGCGGGACCTGGACGTCGGCTGCCTGCCCATCTGCGGCGACAACAACCGGCTCATGGGCATGGTCACCGATCGCGACATCGTCGTCACCTGTTGTGCCGAAGGAGTCGATCCGGCGACGGTGCAGTCCGGTTCGATGGGGGGCGAGCTGCACTGGATCGACGCGGACGCGGACGCCTCCGAGGTCCTGCGGACCATGGAGGAGCACCACATCAAGCGCCTGCCGGTGATCGACGTCAAGGGCGGCCACCAACTGGTGGGAATGATCACCGAGGCCAACCTCGCCAAGAACCTCAGCGACGCGGAGATCGCGGAGTTCGCCAACCGGGTGTACGCGACCGCCGGCTGACCCGCCCCACGCCGCACCGCACGCGCCTTCGGCGGGGCACGGGCGACGCCGGGCCACCGGCACGGCCCGCGGTGGCCCGTCCCCTCCGACGAGCCACCGCGGCGTGACAGGGTGGAGCATCACCGGAATTCGCTCGGCGACGGGCCGGGGAATTCCGGGTATTTCCTTATGCGTTCAGTGGCCGCCGGAGTGCGGCACGGCCAGTCGCAGGCCGGGGAAAATCAGATGCGGATTCGCCCCGATCACCCGCCGGTTGAGCCGGTAGAATTCCTGCCAGCCGAGACCGTGTGCATACGCGATGCCGCTCAGCGTGTCACCGGAGTTGACGACGACCGAGCCGCCGGTACTCCGATGGCGCCCCACTTTGTAGCGCTTCTCATGGGACTGCGGATGGCGGGCCCGCGCCCGGGCCGGCGGCGCGGCCTGGCGCTGCGGTGCGGGGCGCGCGGTGGTCCGCGGAGTGCGGTGCGCGGTGGCCGAGTTGAGCCCCAGCGACGCCGAGCAGGCCGGCCAGGCGCCCCAGCCCTGCCGGGCCAGCACCCGCTCGGCCACCTGGATCTGCTGGGACCGGGTCGCCCGCGCCGCCCGTGACGCGTAGACGCCGCCGCCGAAGGAGTGCCAGGTGGAGTGGGCGAACTGCAGCCCCCCGGAGAACCCGTTCCCCGTGTCGATGCGCCAGTTCCCGCCGCTCTCGCAGCCGGCCAGGCGGTCCCAGACCCCGCCGGACCGGGCCTCGGCCGGCTGTCCGGCCGCCAGGTTCAGCGTGCCGGCCGTGAGCAGGACCGCCGCTGCCGTGAAGCCCCGGACGCCATAGCCCCGGAATTCACCCCGGGCAGGCGATTTCGATGCCCGCGCACATTCCATGCCTCTACTCCCGTCGCTCGCCGCACAGTTTCCTGGCGGTTCTGCAGAAAACCTGGCGCGTTTTCGGCGTACGCGTTCGAACGATGCACGAACCGCGATTTCCGTGCGGCGCCAGGAATTTGACGGGGAAGAGACAACCACGGCCCGAGTTCGCCTCGGCAGAGCGCGCGGGAGCGCCGCCGCCGCCCGGCCTGCCCCCTTGCCGTCGGCCCGCGGCCGTGCTTGTGCCGGGCACACCTGTTCAGACGGGCGGGGCGCACCCGTCGGGCCGAAGGCGCCGCACACCCCCGTGCCCTGCGATCACCTGCCCGGCCCCGGGGTGTCCGCCGAGCGCGACCGGCGCACACGATGCATGCGCTGCGCAGGTCCGCATGCACCGCGCACGGGCATCCCGGCGGTGCAACGGCCCGTCCCGCCTTGGTGCAACGGCGCATCGCACGCGGCGGGGCGACGGGCGCGGGGAGGCATCCGGCGCTCCCCGCGAGGGGCTGGTGCGGAATGGACAGGCATCGGGCGCTGTGGTGCATTGGAGAGAAGGGCGTCGTCGCCCGGGAGGCAGCCGTGGCCGATGTGGAGGTCCTGGTCGTAGGGGCGGGCCCCGTGGGACTGACCCTGGCCTGCGAGCTGCGGCGCCGAGGGGTGCGCTGCCGGGTCATCGACCGACTGCCCGCACCCCAGCCGTTCGCCAAGGCGGTGGGCATCCAGCCCAGGACGCTGGAGATCTGGGACCGCATGGGCATCGTCCGGGAGGCGCTGGAGGCCGCGGTCCCGCTCCGGGGGCAGCTGCTCTACGTCAACGGCGTCCAGCAGGCGCGGATAGAGCTGACACTGCCGCCGGATGTGCCGTACCGCTTCGCCGCCCTTCCGCAGAACGACACCGAGCGCCTGCTCGAAGCGGTGCTGGCGCGCTGGGGAGGGCACGTCGAACGCGGCACCGAGCTGCTGGGTTTCGAGCAGGACGCGGACGGCGTCCGGGTCCGCCTCGCCCTGCCCACCGGCGAAGCGGAGGGGACGAGCGCCGGGTTCCTCGTCGGATGCGACGGGGCCCACAGCGTCGTCCGCAAGACCCTGGGCCTCGGCTTCGCGGGAGGTGCCTTCCCCGAGGAGTACATGCTGGGCGATGTCGAGGTCGACTGGGATCTGCCGCCCGGCTACGCGGTCCGGTCCATGCACCAGAGCGACGGACGCACCGACGACCTGCTGGTGTGCATTCCGCTGCCCGGCCACCACCGCTACCGGATGTCCATGCTCGTCCCGCCCGCACTCTCCAGGGAACCTCAACAGCCCGACGACGAGGGTGTGTCGCACGGGCTGGAGGACGGTCCGGTACCCGGTCTCGCCGACATCCAGGCGGTCCTGGACCGGCTCGCGCCCCGGCCCGCCACCGCCACCGCCCTGCGGTGGTCCTCGGTCTTCCGCATCAGCCACCGCCTGGTGGACCGCTATGGGGAGGGCCGGGTGTTCGTCGCGGGAGACGCCGCCCACATCCACCCGCCCACCGGCGCCCAGGGCATGAACACCGGAATTCAGGACGCGTACAACCTGGCCTGGAAGCTGGCCATGGCGGTGCGGTCGACCGCGAGTGAGGGGCTGCTGTCCAGCTATCACGCCGAGCGCCGCCCCGTGGGCGAGGAAGTGGTGCAACGGACGGTCCGGCATGCCGGCGAGGGCGTCCAGGCGGACCCGGACGACCCGTCGACCCTCATCCGGCGCGAGGCCCAGCTCCTCGTCGGATACCGCGGCAGCCCGATCGTCGGCACGGACCACCCGCCCCGGCAGGGCCCGGCGCCGGGCGACCGCGCCCCGGACTGCGGCGGCCTCCGCTACGAACTCGCCGCCTTCCCGTCCCGCCTGTTCGACGTGCTGCGCGGCGACGAGCACACCCTGCTGCTCTACGCGGACGGCGAGGACCAGCTGGCGTCGTGCGCCGACGTGGCGGAAGCGGCGCGCGGCAGGGCGCACGGGCAGCTGACCGTCCGGGTGATCGTCGCCCCGGGACTCAGGACGGACGGCCTGCCGCTGCCCGTCGTCCAGGACGGCCGGGACGCGTTCCGGCAGAGCTACGGCGCACACGGCGGCGAGGGATTCCTCATCCGCCCCGACGGCTACCTGGGCCTGCGCCCCGCCCGGGCGAGCGATCCGGAGCTGCTGGCGCAGCTCGCGCTGACGTTCCGGACCTGAGCGGCCGGCGCCGCCGGCGTCGTTGCGCTCACGGGGCCTGCCAGGCCTCGAGCTTCAGCCGTCCGTCGCCGTCCTGGTCCAGCGCCTGGAACGCCGCCTCCGCCTGGGCGGCCGAATACCCGGCCGCGCGGTGCACGGCCGTGAAGTCCGCCAGGCTGACCACGCCGTCCCCGTCGGCATCGGCCAGGGCGACGGTCGCGGCGATCGACGGTCCCACCACCCTGCCGAGCGTCCCCGTCGAGCCCGCCCGCGCGAACGCCGCGACGAACTGTTCCCGGTCCAGGCGCCCCGCGGTGTCCACGTCGGCCAGGGCGGCGAGCTCCTCGAAGGTGTTGCGCATCCCCGCCTGCAGGGCCCGCGCCTTGTCGGACCCCTCCGGTTCGCCCACCGCCGCCGTCAGTACGCGCGCCCGCTCGGTGAAGTCGTCCGCGGTCAGGTAGCCGTCGCCATCGGTGTCGTACAGGGAGAAGCGCTGCTCGTACTCGGCGCGCAGGGCATCGGGGATCATGCGTCGTCCCTTCTTGAAGGGGGCTCTTGGCGGAGCCCGGGGAGGCAGCCGTGCGCGGGGTGCCGCGCCGCCCGCCATGAGCACATTAAGTGGCGTCCCGGGTGCGGACGGTCATCAAGAGGTGGTGTGTCAGGGGCCCGTCTCCCCGGGAGGCGGGGGGCGAATTCCCGACGGAGTGCCGCGCCGGCCGGCCAGAAAGGCGAAAGTGTGTGCGGATTCATGGGAGAGGTCACGTAAGATCCCGATTCAACGTGAACATCTGTCGCAGTCACCCGTACAAGCGGATATGTCTCCGCTGCTGTCGACCGCGGTGACCGCGCAGGGGGGAAGGAAAACGTCATGAAGTCGTCCCGTCTCCGGCGCCGCCTCGCCGGTACCGCAGCCGTCACCGCCCTGGTCGGCGCGGGCATCCTGGCCGCGGCGCCGTCCGCGGTGGCCAAGGCCAATGACCTGGCCATCGACAAGGTCACCCTGCAGGCGCCGGGCCTGCAGGTGAAGGTCACCTACTCCTGCGACCCCGGCATGCACCACCAGCTGGTCGCCAATGCGACCAACCAGACCGGCCATGACGGGTCGGTCGCCGCGGGCACCGTCAAGACGGACAAGCTCACCTGCGACTACAACAGCCACACCGCGCAGGTCGCCCTGCGTCCGGCCGTCGGCTCCTCCTTCGGCAAGGGCGACAAGGTGAAGATCGCGGTCTTCTACTTCGACGAGGACGGATTCAGCTACGCCCGGCAGGAGACCGCAGCGGTGCTGTAGGCGCGGCCGCCGCCCCCGCCGGACCGGGCCGTCCCGGCCGGCCGGGGCGTGCCCGGGCCGGGCGCTTCCATGCCACGACCTGTCAGATATTTCGGGTCGGTCACGTATGCAACCGACGGGTCGGACAAACAGTCCTACGGGGCATGAAAAGACAACTGAACCTGCGGATACCGGGGTCCGGCGCCGGCCGCCGGGCGGGCGCGGCGCTCGCCCTCACCGCACTGACCCTTCCGCTGACGGTGGCCTTCGGCTCCACGGCCCAGGCCGCCACCGCGTCGTCCTGCACCGCGAGCCGCGGCCCCTATCAGAAGCAGGCCGAGAAGTTCCTCGGGCTCCCGGTGGACGGCCGGCAGTCGGCGTCCGACTGCCGGGCGATACGTGCGTTCCAGACCAGCCACGGCATCACCCCGAACATCGGCTACGCCGGCCCGGTCACCTGGGGCGTGATGAGCCTCGTGGCCCAGCAGAAGGCCGCCGGCAACAACCCGAACAAGGCGCGCAAGTGCCCCACGACCAAGGGCCGGATCGCCTGTGTCGACCTGACCCGCCAGCTCAGCTGGATCCAGGACGGCTCGAAGCTGGTGTTCGGGCCGGTCCCGATCCGCAGCGGACGCGACGGGTACGAGACCCGCACCGGCGCCAAGAAGATCTACTGGCGCCATCTGCACCATGTGTCGACGCTCTACCACGTGGCCATGCCGTACAGCCAGTTCTTCGACGGCGGCCAGGCCTTCCACTCCATCAGTGGCAGCGTCTGGTCGGCTCCCGGCTCGCACGGCTGCGTCAACATGCGCACCAACGACGCCAAGAAGTACTGGTCCCTGCTCAAGAACGGCGACGACGTCTACGTCTACGGCCGCAAGTCCGGCACCTGAGCCACCCGGGGCGGGCCGGGCGGCGCCGCGGCGGAGGGGAGCGCCCGAGGGCGGAACGCCACCGGGCGCCGTGCCGCGCGCGAGGGGACCGGCCCCGTTCGGCCGGACCGCGCTACGACGGCTGCCGGCTGTTCCGGGCGGAGGACGGCAGCGCACAGGCCGCCGTGCCGCCCGGCAGCCGCTGACGGTTGCGCGCGATGACGCGGTACGCGGCGTGGGCGGCCCAGCGCACCGGCGGGAGGGTGAGCAGCGCCCCCACCACCGGCCATCCGCCGCGGGAGCTCATCAGCAGTTTGGCGACGGCCTGGGCGCCGCCGTGCACGGAACCGGCCGGGGTCACCCACAGCACTTCGCGCTCGGCGCGCTGCTGGGCGACGCCGAGGCGGGCGAGGTCGGCGAACTGCCAGGGGGTCGCCTCGCAGCGCGGCCGCAGCCGTCGCTCGGCGAACCGGACCGAGGACGTGCAGAAGGCACAGTCGCCGTCATAGACGAGTACGGGTTGCCGCCGCGTCGTCCGTCGCTGCATCGTGCCGCCCCCTTCGCGCCGGTGCCGACCTTGGCGGTTCTCATGATAGGTGAACCGTTGCGGCGACTGCGGCGGGGCGGGACGGCTCCGTACCCGGTGACAGGCCCGGCGGCCCCGTTTCCGGGAAGCGCCGCCGGGCGAGGGCGTACCCGTGCCCGGGCCGTGCCGGGCGGCCGGGTCAGGAAGCCAGCAGGCGGTACAGGGCCATCGGCGTCACATAGCCGGGCCAGCGGCCGTCGGCGAACAGGTGCACGCCGCCGTCCAGATAGCACTGGTCGACGAGCTGGGAACAGATCATGTGCCGGGTGCTGGCGACATAGCGGCGCAGCCCCGGAACGGGCAGGTGGAACCGGTGCGTGGCGATCGCCAGGTAGTCGAGGAAGCTGTAGGGGACCCCGGCGTAGCCGGTGGCGGCCGCGCAGATGTCGGTGCGCTGCCGCTCGGTGAGGTGTTCCGGGCAGACGTAGAGCACGTCCGCGTCGGCGTAGGCGGCCAGGGGTGTGATGCGGGCGCCGCCGGGCTCCGCCTCCAGCAGTTGGTTGTCGGGGAGGACCAGGAAGGCGTGTTCGTAGTCGGCGAAGCCGTCCTTGTTGATCCACTGTCCGAAGCGGATCAGCGTGCCGGTGACGCCGGAGATGCGGGTGAGTCCGATGTCGCCCGGCAGGGGATGGGTGTGCTTCATGAGCAGCTCCCAGAGCCAGAAAAAGGGGGGTTCCCGTAGGTAATACCCGTTGTCCGGGCATCCGGACCGCACTGCGCGGGGGCGGGTGCCGGCGGAGGGGGCAACGCGCCCGGAGGGCAGATGGCAGAGGGGGCGGGAGAGCGGGCGCCCGGCGGGGTACGGGTCCGCGGAGCGGGGCCGCGGCCGCCGCGGGCCGGAGCGCGAGCAGGAGGAGCGGGACGATGGGCAGCTCGGAGCACCCCATGACGGTGCGTCAGGACGGATCCGGGGCGGCAGGCGGCGCGGGCGCCGGGGCGCTGGCGGGCAGTGTGGCGCTGGTGACCGGCGCCTCCAGCGGTATCGGTGCGGCCGCCGCCCTGGCACTGGCCCGGGAGGGCTGCTCGCTCGCACTGGTCGCGCGCCGGACCGAGCGGCTGGAGCGGCTCGCGCGGACCATCGGCGAACGGGGCGGCTCCGCCGTCGCCCTGACGGCCGATCTGGGGGAGGCGACGCAGGCGCCGCGGGTGGTCGAGGAGGCCGTGGGCCGCTTCGGGCGGCTGGACATCCTGGTGAACAACGCGGGCTTCGGCGCGCGCGGCGCGGCGGAGGACAGTGATCCCGAGGACTGGGACCGGATGGTCGATCTCAACCTCAGGGCGGTGCTGCGGATGTCGCACGCCGTGCTCCCGCATCTGCTGAGTGCGGCGCACGACGGGCCGCGCGGCGTGGCCGACCTGGTGACCGTCAGCTCGGTCGCCGGCCGGGTGCCCCGCAAGGGCAACAGCGTCTACTCGGCCACCAAGCACGCGGTGTGCTCCTTCAGCGAGGCGCTGCGCCAGGAAGTGACCGGACGCCAGGTCCGGGTCGGACTCGTCGAACCGGGCATGACCACGACGGAGATGACCCGCGGCAGCAGCCAGGCCGGAGCCGCCCACGGACTGCCCCCGGAGCTCTGGCTGCAGGCCGAGGACATCGCCCGCGTCCTCACCTTCATGGTCACGCAGCCGCCGCACATGGCGGTCAACGAGATCGCCGTGCGGCCGACAGCCCAGGAACGCTGACCGGCGCGCCCGCGTCCGCGACGCCCACCCGAGGAGGGACCCCGTGCGACTGCTGCTCGTCTCCGACACCCATCTGCCCCGGCGCGCCAAGGCACTGCCGCCCCACCTGCTCGACGAGGTGCCCCGGGCGGACGTCGTCGTCCACGCCGGCGACTGGGTCGACACCGCCACGCTGGATCTTCTGGAGGCCCGCGCCCGGCGGCTGATCGGGGTGTACGGCAACAACGACGGTCCGGAGCTGCGGGCCCGGCTGCCCGAGGTGGCCTACGCGGAACTGGCGGGGGTCCGGCTGGGCGTGGTGCACGAGACGGGTCCCGCGCAGGGGCGGGAGCGCCGGTGCGCCGAACGGTTCCCCGACCTCGATGTGCTGGTCTTCGGGCACAGCCACATCCCCTGGGACTCCACGGCGGACGGCGGGCTGCGCCTGCTGAACCCGGGGTCGCCGACCGACCGCCGCCGGCAGCCGTACTGCACCTATATGACGGCGGAGTGCGCGGCGGGCCGGCTCACCGCGGTGGAGCTGCACCGCCTGCCCCGCGGCGGATGAGGCCGCGGTGAGGGGGCGCGGGCCGGTCCTCAGCGCCCGAGCAGGCCGCGGACGTAGGCGGCCTGTCCGGCGTGCTGCAGATCGTCCGCGACCACGCTGACCAGGCGCACCCCGAGGGTGACGGGCGGCGTCCAGGCACGGTCGACGACCCGCTTCATGTCCTTGTCGTCGACCCCGGCGAGGTACTGCACGGTGTTGTCGTGGACGGCGCCGTGATAGTCGGTCAGCAGCTGTGCGCTCAGGCCGCTGACGGCCTCGACGTCCTTGCCGGAGTGACCGTAGCCGGTGTCGTCGGCGGGGAAGGGGAGCCCGAAGCGGTCGTACCAGCCGTCCGACGTCCAGACCTGCTCGGTGCCGGCGACCCCGGCGAGGTGGTCGTCCTGGATCCTGGTGAGGTGCCAGACCAGCCAGGCGATCGAGTTGGCGTCGTCGGGGCGGGTGCCGAGCTCGTCGGGGTCGAGCCCGGTGACGACGTCCTCGACGACCTCGCGGATGCGCCCGAAGGCATCGACGAGCAGATCCGTGCTGGCGTTCATACAGGGCTCCTTTGCGGCGACGGAGGTCTTCGCGCGGAAGGTCCGCGGATACCGGTACCGGTGGGCCGAGGTGTCGCGCTCCGGTGGCGGTCGGGCACCCGGAGGGCGTCGGCCCCGGCAGCCCGCCCATGGTCGCAAGCCGGCCCCGGGATTCGCTGCTGGGCAGGCCGAGAGGAGGGAATTTCCCGGATTCCTGGGTGGTCGCGCGCTTCCGTACGGAGGGGAGTCTCCGGGAGGCGGCGGGCGTCGCGGCCGGTGCGGAAGAGGAGCCGCCGCCGGGAATGGGGCTGGGGTGTGCGGGAGAAGTCGGTGCCGGAACTGGTCCGGTATGTCGAAGAATCCCGCTGCCGATGCCGAATGCCCGGGCGGGGTGGTATCGACAGCTGATGCCCCCCTGATTTCCCAGCTCACGGCGGAGATTGTTGCTGAACCAAGGCCCGCGAGGGCGCCCGGTTCCGTTCTCTTGTTACGGTAATCCGGCTCCTGGGAGCGCCCCTTCGCACGACCGGATTCCTCTCCGGTGAAGGGATGGCGCGTGGAATGCGACGTGCCCTCTCCCGGGTATCTCCCCCCACGCATGGAGACTATTTAGTTGAATACGAAATACTCGTCCACGCCTGCGCGCGGCTCCCGCGGCGCCCCTCCGCCGCGGGTCCGCAGGGTTCCTCCTGCCATCGTTGTCTCGGCCGGTGCGCTCATCGGCGCGCTCGCCGTGCTCTCCTCCCAGGACGACGCGAAGGCGACCGAGTACACGGGGTCCCCGGATCCGGCGCCCGCCTCGTCCGCCGCCGAAAGCCCCACCGCCCGGCCGGACGCACCGCGGGCCGGCCGCGACGAGGCGGAGGCGCTCCGGCTCGTCAACGAGGCGCGTGCGGAGCACGGTTGCGAGCCGTTGCGACGCGAGGCGCGCCTGGCGGAGAGCGCCCGCCAGCACAGCCGGGACCTGGCCGCCCGCCGCGCCTTTGCCCACCGTGCCCCGGACCGCGCCGAGCCCGGCGCACGGACGGCGGCCCCGGCGGTCCACGACGCCCGGGCGGAGAGCGCCGCGGCGGCGGAGCCCGAGCACGCCGTCGACGCCTGGATGGACAGCCCGGAGCGCCGGGCCGACCTCCTCAACTGCTCCTTCCACACCACCGGCGTGGGCGTCGCCTTCGACGGGAAGCACCGGGCGTACTGGACACAGGACCTCGCCCGCTCATAGACCGCCGCCGCCCGCCGCGGCCCGAGCGGGCCGCGGCGGGCGGCGGAGGGGAGAGCACCCGGTGGCCGGGGGGCCGCCGGGCGTCTCCGCCCCGGCGCGCCGTGCCGTTCAGTGCGCCGACGGGTCGACCATCGACGCCAGCACGGCGCGCCAGTCCTCGCCCGGCAGCGCGCGCAGGGCCGGGGCCAGCCGGTCGGCGCGGTAGTGCCAGCGGTGATCGAGGTCCGGGTGCACCTCGTCCGTCTCGCGTATCTCGCTGTCGCTGCCGAGCAGTTCGGTCAGCCCGGTGGCGAGGTCGTGCCAGGAGAGGTGCCCGCTGACGGCGTTGGCGACGCCGTGCACGGGGGAGTCCAGCGCGGACACCACGGCCCGGGCCAGGGCCGCGGCATGCACCCACGCCGCGCCGTACCACGCATGACCGTCCGTCCCCGGCCGCGGCAGGCCGATCGGCCGCCCCTCCCGCGCCGCCTGGTAGAGGACGCCGGTCGCACCCCAGCGCAACTGGTCCCGCAGCCGCTGGTGCGCCCCCCAGACCAGCGGGGAGCGGACGGCGCTCGCGCCGCCCCGGCCCCCGTCGCCGGCCGCGCGCAGCAGCAGCCCTTCGCAGTCGACCTTCGCCTGTCCGTACCCGCTCAGCGGCCGGCGCGGCGCGGACTCCTCCGCCACCCACGCGCCGGCCGGGTGCCCGTAGGCGTCCACACTGCTGACGAAGACGAACGGGCCGCGCGACCAGGCGTCGACCATCGCGGTCATCGCCGCCACATCGACGTCGGGACGGGTGAAGGTGCAGGCCGCGTGGAGGACCGCGTCGGCGCTGTCGACGGCCTTGCGCAGCCCGTCCAGATCGGTGAGGTCGCCCTCGACGACGTCCACGCCCTCCGCGGCGACCAGGTGTGCCGACTCCGGGCGGGCCAGCGCCAGTACGGGACGTCCCCGGGCGGCCAGTTCGCGCAGCACGAACGCACCGACACCGCCGGTGCCGCCGGTGACCAGGACCGTGCCCTCGCGCGAGCGCCGCGGCCGCGAGCGGGGGGCCGACGGTGCGGCGACGCGCTCCGCCTCCCGTGCCTCCAGCAGGGCGGTGACCGCGCGCGGGGTGCGGGCCTGCATGATGTCCAGGCCGGTCAGCGGCAGTTTCAGGGCCTGGCGCAGCCGCTCGGCGAGCTGGACGGCGACCAGCGAGTGGCCGCCGAGGAGGAAGAAGTCGTCGTCCGGTCCGGGCGTGTGGCCCAGGAGGGCGGTGAACCCTTCGGTCACGGCGTCGGCGTGCGCCCCTTCCGGCGCGGGGGCCGCGGGGAAACCGGGGAGCCGGGCCGGGTCCGCCGCGCCGTCGGCCGTGCGCGGCAGGGTGTCCAACAGGGTCACCGCGGCGGGTACCAGCTCCGGGGCCAACTCCGCGCGCAGAAGGGAGCGGAGCTCGGCGGGTGACGGCCCGCCGATGCCGCGCAGCACGGCATACGCGAGCAGCGGGCCGCCGGCCGGGGCGACCACGGCGGCCTCGGCCACCTCGGGGTGCGCGCGCAGCAACACCTCGGCCGGGTGCCCGCCGGCCTCCTCCCGCGGCGCGGGCGGCGCACCGGGCAGCCGGGACAGCCGGCGGGCGGGCTCGTCCGCCACCGCGGTGAGCAGGGCGGCGTAGTGCGCACCGAGCGCGGCCGCCGCCTCCTCGTCCAGCGCGGTCCGGCTGTACTGGACGAGACCGGCGGGGGCGTCGGTGTCCACCAGGCCGAAGGAGAGGTCGAACTTGGCCTCGCCGGTGCCGACATCGACGTAACTGTCCGTCAGTCCCGGCAGCCGCAGCGTGGCGGGCTCGCCCAGGACGTCCGCGGTCACCCGGATCAGCGCGGTCCCGTCCGCGTCGCGGGCGGCGGCGCCGAGGCGCTCCAGGATGAGGTCGAAGGGCACCTCGCGGTGCTGCTGGGCCGCCAGCAGCGCGTCCCGTACGCGTGCCACCAGCGTGCTGAAGGACGGGTCGTCCGCGGTGTCCACCCGGACCGGGAGGGTGTTGACGCACAGCCCCACCAGGCCGCGCATGTCCGCGCCCTGCCGGTGGGTGCCGGCGACCCCGATCACCAGGTCGTCCTGGCCGGTGAACCGGTGCAGTGCGGCGAAGGACGCGGCGAGCGCCACGGTGAACAGGGTGGCCCGGTGCTGCCGGCCCAGCGCGCGCAGGGCGGCCGGCACCCGCGGGTCGAGCGGAACCGTCCGGGTGCCGGCCGGGCGGGTGCCGGTGTCGGCGGGCGGTTGCGCGGGGCGCGGCAGACGCAGCGGGGACAGGCCCTCGAGGCGGTCGGCCCAATGGGCGAGGCCCTGTTCGAGACGGTCGGCGGCCGCCTGCTCGCGGCGTGCGAAGTCCGCGTACTGCGGCGGCGCGGGCCGCTCCTCGACGGCGGTGCCCCCGGCGGCGGCCGCGTAGTCACGGGCCAGTTCCCCGGCGACGGTGTCCAACGAAGGTCCGTCGATGGCGATGTGATGGAACGTCAGCAAAACGGTGTGGTCCTGCTCCCCGTGCCGCAGGACCAGGGCGCGCGGAAGAGGACCGGCGGCGAGGTCGAAGGGGCGGTGCGCCTCTTCGGCCAACAGCGCATCGGCGCCGTCCGGGTCCGTGTCCACGACGCGCGGCGCGATCGTTTCCGGGGCCGGCAGCACCTCCTGGTACGGCTCGCCGTCCCGCTGCCCGTACCGGGTGCGCAGGATCTCGTGGCGGCTCACCAGCGACGTCAGCGCGGCGGCCAGCGCGTCGAGGTCGAGCGGGCCGCGCAGCCGGGTGGCGAAGGGCACGCTGTACGAGGCGTCGCCGTGACCCAGCCGGTCCATCAGCCACATCCGGCGCTGGGCGTGCGAGAGCGGGGCGGGCCCCTGCGGGAGGGGTGCGGGAGCAGCAGCGGCGGCGGGGCGGCCGGCGCGGGAGCGCGCCCGGCGCAGCAGCTCCTCCTGGAGCGCCGCGGCGGAGGGGGTGTCAGTGGCCATCGGTGTCCTCCGGGGCGCCGGGGTGCAGATCGCTGTGCGCGGCGAGGAGCGCGCGCTCGACCAGCGCGGCGTGCCCCGCCACCGTGGGGGCGGCGAAGAAGTCGGCGAGCGTCAGCTCGACGCCGAGCTCCTCGCGCAGGTCGTCGGTGACCGCGAGCGCGAGCAGCGAATGCCCGCCCAGCGCGAGGAAGTCGGCGTCCGGACGTGTGACCTCACGGCCCAGCGACCGGCCCCAGACCTCGGCCACGGCCTGCTCCAGCGGACCCAGCGGCCCGGCCGGCGCGTCGGGCCCGTCCGCGGTGACCAGGTCGGTCAGCGCGCGGCGGTCGACCTTCCCCGAGGCGGTGAGCGGCAGCGCGTCGACCACCTGCACCTCGTCGGGGACGAGATGGGCGGGCAGGGCCGCGGCGAGCCGGTCCCGCAGGGTCTCGGGGCGGGGCACCGGTCCCGGCGCGGCCACGACGAACGCGGCCAGGCGGGCGTCGTCGGGGGAGGGGCGGTGCACGGTCACCGCCGCGTCCGCCACCTCGGACTGCTCCCGCAGAGCGTGTTCGATCTCCGCCGGCTCGATCCGGAAGCCACGGATCTTCACCTGGTCGTCCGTCCGCCCGTGGAAGTCCAGGGTGCCGTCGGGACGCCGGGAGACGAGGTCGCCGGAGCGGTAGAGACGCCCCAGTTCGGGGTGGTCGCAGAAGCGCTCGGCGGTCAGCTCCGGCTGCCCGGTGTAGCCGTGCGCCAACCGGCTGCCGCCGATCCACAGTTCGCCCAGCTCCCCGTACGGAACCGGTCGGCCGCCGTCGTCCAGCAGGTGCACGGTCGCCCCGGCGATCGGCCGGCCGATGGGCACCTGGCCGTCGCAGTCGGCGAGGGTGACGCGGTGGGCCGTGGTGAAGGTCGTCGCCTCCGTCGGCCCGTAACCGTTGACCAGTTCCAGCCAGGGGAAGGCCTGGAGCACCTCGCGGGCGTGGTGCGCGGACAGCGCCTCACCGCCCACGACCACCGTGCGCAGCTGCGCGAAGATCCGCGAGCGGCGGCCGGCCAGCTGGTGGAAGAGCGCGGTGGTGAAGAAGGCGACGCTCACGCCGTGGCGTTCCACCTGCCGGGCCAGGTCCTCGAACGAGGGTCGCTCGGTGGTGCACACCACCACGGCGGCCCCGTTGGCCAGGGCTCCCCACACCTCGAACGTCGAGGCGTCGAAGGTCATCGGCGAGTGGAAGAGCACCCGGTCGCGGGAGGTGAGGGTGAGGTACGCCGGGTCACAGACCAGTTCGGCGATCGCCCGGTGCCCGATGGCCACGCCCTTGGGCCGGCCGGTCGAGCCCGAGGTGAACATGATGAACGCCGCGGCGTCCGGCGCCGGTTCGGCACCGGGCAGGTCCCCGCCGTCCACCAGCGGCTCACCGGGCAGCGCGAGCGTGGCACCGGAGAGGGCAGCCGACTCCAGGAGCTTGCCGTCGCCGACGGTCAGCGTGGCGCCCGCGTCGGCGGCCAGCGCCTCGGAACGCGCACGCGGATGGGCCGGATCGAGCGGTACGCACACCGCGCCCGCCCACCACAGCGCGAGCTGGGCGACGACCGTACGGGCGGAGCGCGGCATCAGCAGGGCCACCGAGTCGCCCCGGCGCACACCGTGCTCGCGCAGATGGGCGGCGAGCGCCCGGGCCGAGGAGACGAGCTGGGCGTAGGTGAGCGTGGTGTCGCCGTCCGCCACGGCCAGGGCCTGCGGGGCCCGCGCGGCGTGCCAGGCCACCAGGGCCGCAGGACCGGCCGCGGCCGCGGGTCGTGCGGCCGCCGGAGCGGACGCGGTGCGGTCACCGGACGGGGCGCGCCCGTCCTGCGGAGTGCCTTCGGTGGGCACGGGGCCTTCCTTCCGGGTGTCGGGGGAGAGCGGGCTCAGGATGGTCATCTCAGACTCCTGCCGGCTGCCGGGCGGTGCGGGGTGTCGACGAGCAGCGCCACCGCGCGCAGGTTCGGCTGGCGCAGCAGCTCGGGGGCGCGCAGCCGGATCCCGCTCTCCTTCTCGATGACGGTCAGCAGCCGGGCGGCGAGCAGCGAGGTGCCGCCGGCCCCGGTGAAGCTGTCCGTCAGCGCGAGCGCGGGCCGGGCCAGCAGCTCGCGCGCGGCGCTCAGCACCAGCCGCTCGCCGGGGGTGGCATCGGCCGGCAGTTCGCCGCCGTCCGCGGGGACGTCGCCCGGGCCGGTCCCGTCACCGGTCGCCGCCCGCCGGGTCAGCTCGGCCCGGTCCACCTTGCCGTTGGCGTCGAGCGGGAAGGAGTCCACGATCCGTACGTCCGAGGGCACCGCCTGCTCCGGCAGCCAGCCGCGTACGGCGGACAGCAGCGCGTCCGCGGTGAGCACCGCGCCCGGCGCCGACCGGACGTACGCCACCAGGCGGGGGCGTCCTTCGGCGGTGCGCGGCGCGGTGACGACGGCGCCGAGGACCGCCGGGTCCTTCTCGAACGCGGCCTCCACCTCGGCCGGTTCGATCCGGACCCCGCTGATCTTGACCTGGTCGTCGAGCCGGCCGAGGAACTCCAGCTCCCCGTCGTCCGGCATCCGCACCCGGTCCCCGGTGCGGTACAGGCGCTCCACTCCCGGCAGATCCAGGCCCTCCGGCACGGCACGGAAGCGGCGCGCGGTCAGCTCGGGGTCCAGGTAGCCGAGCGCCAGGGCCCCACCGCCGATGAGGAGTTCACCCTCGGTGCCCCGTGCGACGGGCCGGCCGTCCGGGTCGGCGACGACCACGGTGACGCCCGGGAGGGGGCGGCCGATCGGCGGCGCGGCATCGGTGCCCGCCGCGCTGTCCGAGCCCTGCATGGTGTGGACGGTGGAGATCACGGTGGCCTCGGCCGGACCGTAGGCGTTGTGGACGGTGGTGGTCACGTCCTTGCCGGGCCGGCGCCGCATCCGGTCACCGCCCACGAACAAATGACGCAGCGCCAGGTCCTGCGGCCAGGGCCGCTCCAGCAGCGGCTCCACCATCGGGGTGGCCGCGACGCACACCGACACCGCGGACTGCCGCCACCAGTCGGCCAGCACCATCGGGTCCCAGCGGACCTCGTCCGGCGCGGGCACCAGCGCCGCCCCGGACGTCAGTCCGGCCCACAGCTCCAGCAGATGGGGGTCGAACGCGACGCCGATCAGCAGGGACTGGTGGTCGCCGGGGCCCACACCGCTCGTGGTGCGGTACCAGTCCAGCACCGCGGCGAGCGCGGGCTCGCCGACGGCCACCGCCTTGGGGCGGCCGGTGGAGCCGGAGGTCAGCACGGCGTAGAACGTCCCGGCGGGCGCGGAACGGGCCGTGTCGCCGGACGCGGCGAACGCCGCCACCACCGTGGCGGTGGCGTTGGCGCCCTCGCCGGGCAGCGCCAGCGGCAGGTGCTCGGCCGACCGGTGCCGGGGCGGCAGGATCCCCGGGTCGCCGATCAGGCAGACGACGTCGAGGTCCTCGGTGACCGCTTCGGTGCGGCGCTCGCCGGGGCGGGGGCCCATCGGCAGGTAGACGGCGCCGATCCGGGCGAGCGCGACGGCGGTCACCACCAGCGCGGCCGAACGGTCGAGGCAGACACCGACCAGGTCCCCGGGCCCGACCCGGCCGCGCAGGGCCCGCGCGACCTCGTCGGCGGCGGCGTCGATGTCCTGGTACGTCCAGCGGTGGACACCGTCGATCACCGCGGGGGCCTCGGGGGAGTGCCGGGTCCACTCCTCGAAGCGGGCGAGCACTCCGCTCGTCCCCTTCGCGGCGGGGGACGCGGTGCGGGCGATGCTGAGCGTGCCGGCCGCGGGCGTCGTCGGGGCCGCCGTCGTGGCGGTCATCGGCTGGGTCATCGGGACTCCGTCACAGTGGTCGAGGCGGCGGGGGCGGACACGGCGGGGGTGCCGACGGCCGTGAGCGCGGTGGCCTGGTCGGCCAGCACCGGGTTCTGGAACAGCAGCCGCAGCGGCGGACGCTGCCCCAGCCGCGGTTCGAGCCAGGCCGCCAGTTGCGCGGCGAGCAGCGAATGGCCGCCCGACCGGAAGAAGTCCGAGGCCGCGTCGAAGCGGCCGTGGCCCAGCGCCTCCCGCCAGCCCTCGGCGAGCAGCTCCGTCATCGGGTCGGACGGCAGCTCGGCGGGTGCCTCCCGGCTCTCCTCGACGGGGACGGCCGGCTCCAGCGCGGCGGCCCTGCGGGTCAGCGCGGTGCGGTCCGGCTTGCCGCCGGCCAGCCGCGGCATGGTGTCGAGCGACGCCCAGCGCCCGGGGACCAGGGCGCTCGGCAGCCGGCGGCTCAACTCCGTGTGCAGGGCCTGCTCGTCCCACGGCGCACCGTCGTCCGCGCTCTCCAGGAAGCCGACCAGCCGGGGCCCGCCCGCGGCGTCACGGTCCAGGACCACGGCGCACGACCGGCCGCCGAGCGCGGCCGAGGCGGCGGCCTCCACCTCCTCCAGTTCGATGCGGTAGCCGCGCAGTTTGACCTGGTGGTCGCGTCGTCCCAGGAAGTACAGCAGCCCGTCGCGGCCGCGGTAGCCGAGGTCGCCGGTGAGGTAGACCCGTTCGCCGCCGAGGGCCTCGACGTCGATGAAGCGGGCGGCGGTGGTCTCCGGGTTGCCGACGTAGCCCTCGGCCAGCCCGGCCCCGGCGATGGCCAGTTCACCGACCGCGCCGTCCGGCAGCGGCCGGTGGTGCGCGTCCAGGACATGGATCCGTTCGCCGGGCAGCTCGGTGCCCAGGGGGATCTCCGCACCGTCGGTGAGGCCGTCCCGGGTGATCTCGTGGACGGTGGAGCTGATGGCGGCTTCGGTGACGCCGTAGACGTTGAGCACGGTGCTGTCGCTGTCGGCCAGGTACGCCCGCATCACGTCCGCCGGGAGGCGCTCACCGCCGAGCACCAGCAGCCGCGGCGCCCACTGCCCGTCGCGCAGCACCGGCCGCATCTCCTCGCGGGTGGCGAGGAAGTAACTGGTCGGCAGGTTGGCCACGGAGACCCGGGCGGAGACCAGCAGCGCGGCCAGCTCGGCACCGGTCGGCACCTCGCGCTCGGGGACCACCAGGCAGGCCCCGGCGTACAGCGACGGCAGCACCTCCTCGAGGGCCACGTCGAACGACGGCTGGGCGAACAGCAGCACCCGGTCGCCCGGGCCCAGCCCGAACCGGTCGGCGGCGCCCGTCAGATGGTTCTCCAGCGCCGCCCGGCCGACGGCGACCGGCTTGGGAACGCCCGTCGAGCCGGAGGTGTGGATGATGTAGGCGGCACCGGGCACGGCCTCGGCCGACCGCGCCGACGGCAGGACCGGGGCGTCGACGGTGGCCGTCGGCAGCCCGCCGGGAAGCGTGACGGGGGCGTCCGCCGAGGTCAGCACCAGCGCGGGGCCCAGCCGGCCCAGCAGCAGTTCCAGGCGGGCCGGCGGGTCGGACGGCGACAGCGGGCAGTACACCGCCCGGGTCCGCAGGCAGGCCAGCAGCGCCACGACCGAGTCGGCGCCGCGGGGCAGCACGGCCGCCACCGGCTGCCCGGCGCTCACCCCCGCCGCCCGCATCCGCCGCGCCAGCGAGGTGACCCGGGCGTCGAGGTCGCCGTAGGTGATCCGGCGGGCGCCGATGAGCAGCGCGGGCAGGGACGCGTCGTGCGCGGTGGCCGGGTCCAGCGGATCGTGTTCCGGGGCCGGCGGCGCGGCGGCCGGGAGGGCCTGCGGCGCGGCCGGCGGCGCCAGGTCCGCGAGGGCGGCGCCGGGGGCGTCGAGGTAGGCCCGCAGCAGGTCCAGGAACCGCCCGGCGAGCAGCTTCGCCACGTCCTCGCCGAACATGTCGGCGTCGTAGTCCCAGACCAGGGTCATTCCGGCCGCGCCGTGCCGGAGGCTGACCCCGCGCCGGTCGTCCGGCAGCAGCACCACGTCCAGGTCGAAGCGGGTGGTGCCGGTGTTGAAGCCCTCGAACAGGGTGATGTCCAGGCCGGGGACGTCGATCTCGGGCAGCTCGGCGTCGTGGGCGCTGAACATGACGCTGAACAGCGGGTTGTCGGCGCCGGAGGTGTGCAGGCCGAGCGTGCGGGTCAGCTCCTGGATCGGCACCTCCTGGTGCGGCAGCGCACGGATGAGGGTGTCGGTCACCTCGTCCATGGACTCCTCGGCCGGGGCCGCCGGATCCAGCCGGAGCGCGAGCGGGATGGTGTTGACGAACATGCCCACCGCGCCCTCGAAACCGCGCGGGCGGTTGCCGACCGCGGTGCCGATCACCATCTGCGAGCGGCCGCTGTGCCGGCGCAGCAGTTCGGCGAAGAGCCCCAGCAGCGTGGCGAACGGCGTCAGCCCGCGCTCACGGGCATGGGCGCGCAGCGCCTCCGCCAGATCCGCGCCGATCGACTGCCGCAGCTGGCCGCCGTGGTGCCGGCGCCGGGAGCCGGGCCGGGTCAGGCCGGGCAACGGCATGTCGTAGGACATGTCGCGCAGTTCACCGGCCCAGAACTCCAGGCCGTCGCGGCGCTCCCCGCTCTCCTCGTCCCGGGTGCTCGTCCGGACGTGGTCGGCGTACGAGGGCGCGGGCGGCAGCTCCACCGGCTCGCCCAGGACGTGGCCCCGGTAGACGCTGAACACGTCGCGCAGCAGGATCGCGAACGAGTGGCCGTCGTGGATCAGATGGTGCTCGACATGGACGAGCCGGTGCCGGTCCTCCGCGAGCCGGACCAGTGTCCAGCGCAGCAGCGGCGCCTCGAAGGTGTCGAGCGGGGTCTCCGCCTCGGTGCGCAGCAGCTCCTGGAACGCGGCCTCCGGGTCCGCCTCCCCGCTCAGGTCCACCGTGTGCAGCCGCGGCACGCAGGTCTCGGAGACCCGCTGCCCGGGCATCGCCCCGTCGACGGCGACGAGTTCCAGCCGGAGACCGGGGTGCCGGTTGAGCGTGGCGGCGAGGCCGCGGCGCAGCGCCTCGGCGTCGAGCGTGCCCCACAGGTCGAGTGCGGCGGTGAAGTTGTAGGCGCGGCTGCCCGGTTGCACCTGTTCGTGCAGCCAGACGATCTCCTGCGAGGAGGAGAGCGGAAGCATGGGCGGTCCCTGAGGTTGTCGGGGCGGGTTTCTCCGGCCGGGGCATGGTCGGGCCCGGCCTGTGGGGTGGCAGGAACCGGCCGTGGATCGCGCGGCGTGGTCCTGCAGTGGTGGAAAGCGTGTGCGGGGCGGGGCCCCGGGGCGGGTCAGCCGGCTGTCGGCGCCGGGGTCCGCAGCGCGCCGGCGAGCGCGGTGAAGGCGCTCTCGGCGGTGTCGTCGGGGAGGATCGCGCGGTCCCACACCATCCGCAGGTGCAGCTGCGGACCCTGGGTGACGGAGACCGCGAAGGGGCCGCGTACGGCCCTGCCGTCGACATGGATCTCCCGGCCCGTCACACCGCCCAGCCGCAGCGGGGGGTGGCGCCGGGAGTCGTCGACGGTCAGCATGCCGTCGAGCCGGCCGGTCCAGCCGGAGCCGGCCGCGCGGGCGGCGTGCACCACGGCGTCGAAGGGGGTGGCGGCATGGTCCAGGTCGTCCCACCAGGCTTCGGCCGTCGCGGACGCCGCGGGTGCGTCACCGGTGGCGGTCGGGAAGACCACGGTGTTGAGGAAGCAGCCGAGCACCGGTGCGGCGGCCGGCGGCCGGCCGCCCCACGGGTAGCCGAGCGGCACCACGTGGCCCGCTCCGAACAGCACCGCTGCCGCCGCCCGGCAGGCGTCGAGCAGCTCGGGGAAGGGCACCCCGGCCGGCGGCGCGGGCAGGCGCAGCGCGGCCGACCCGCCGGGCGCCGACCCGGGGGAGAGGGACTGCGGCCGCGGCGCGGGCGCCTGCTCGCGCATCGCGCGCAGCCGTTCGCCCCAGTACGCCATCGCCGCCGGTGCGCCCGCGCGCTCCTCCGCGTCGAGCTGGAGCAGTACGGCGTCCCGGTAGACGGCCAGCTCGGCCGCGACCTCATGGGCCGAGGGACGCTCGGCGCCGGCCCCTTCCTCGTAGGCCGCGCCGAGTTCCTCGACGATCCGGGCCAGCGACTGGCCGTCGCAGGCGGTGTGGTCCAGGACCACGGCGAGCACCTCGTCCGCGCCCCCGGGCCCGTCCTGCGCCAGGAACAGCCGCAGCGGCGGGCCCTGCGGGTCCCAGCCGGCCAGGGCGCGACGCAGCACGGCGGCCGCGTCCTCACCGGGCGCGCAGGTCAGCCGGGTCACGGGGACCTGCGGTTCTTCCGGGCGGAGCGCGGGGGTGCCGCGCAGCACGGTGAGCCGGGAGCGCAGCACGGGGTGCAGGGCGGCGAGCCGGGTCGCGGCCGCCGCGAGGCGTACGGGGTCCACCGTGCCGTGCGGGAAGGCGAAGAACATCGGCACGAGGTCCGGCCGGCCGTCGGGGTCCATGGCACGCACCAGCGCAAAGCGCCGCTGGGCGCCCGTGACGGGCAGCAGGGCCGGTGCCCCGTCGCCGGCGTCGAGCCGCCGGTAGCGGGCCAGGTACTGGCTCGTGATGCTGAGCACGTGGTCCTCTCTGACATCGGGCCTGCCTCGCGGAGGGCGACGCAGGAAAACGGGCCCTGGTACAAGGGCCGGTGGAAAGGTCGGGGACGGGCGCGGTGGCCGGTCGTCAGCCCAGGGGCGCGGGCTCGGCCGTCCCGGTGGCACCGGTGGTGGCGTCCTCGGTGTCCGCGGCCGGCTCCGTGCCGGGCAGGTCGCGCATCCGTCGCAGCGGGGAGAGCAGCAGCGGCAGCGGGACGGCCAGGAACCCGGCCGCACACCACACCAGCGCCACCCGGGCCCCGAAGGCATCGGCCAGGGCGCCGCCGGCCAGCGCGCCCAGCGGCAGGGTGCCCCACATCAGGAAGCGCAGCGTGGCGTTCATCCGGCCGAGCAGCCGGGGCGGGCACAGGGACTGACGGAAGCTCACCTGGGCGATGTTGTAGACCACGGCGCCGAAGGACACCACACCGCAGCCGAGGGCGAACAGCGCCGCCCCCGCGCCGCGTCCCGACAGCGGCCACAGCAGCGCGAACGGGCCGGTGACCAGCGCGGACAGCCAGATGATCCGGGCCTGGCCGAGCCGGGCGGCGAGCCGGCCGGCGCACAGTGCACCGGCCAGGCCGCCCAGGGCCGAGGCGGCCAGGACGAGGCCGACCACTCCCGGCGCCAGCCCCAGCACACGGACCAGGAAGACCGACTGCGTGGCCATCAGCAGCGCGGTGAAGAAGTTCCCCAGCGCGGTCGTCACGGCGATCACGCGCAGCAGGCGGTGCTGGAAGACGAAGCGCAGTCCCTCGCCGATGTCCCGGCGCAGCGAGGCGTCCGGCCCGCGCTCGGGAAGGCTCTCGGGCCGCTTGATGCCCCACAGGAACAGCGCGGAGAGCGCATAGCCGACCGCGTCGGCGACGATGGCCAGGGCCGCGCCCAGCAGCTGGACGAGCCCGCCACCGATCCCGGGCCCGGCGACCTGCGCCGAGGAACGGATCGTCTCCAGTGCCCCGTTGCCCGCGACGAGCTGGTCGCGGGGCAGCAGCTGGGGCAGGAAGCTCTGGTGGGCGACGTCGAAGAAGACCGTCGCCACGCCGGTCACCAGGGCGACGACGTAGAGCTGCGTCATCGTCAGCACGCCGGTGACGGAGGCCAGCGGGATGCTCGCCATCGCCAGGGCCCGCACCACATCGGCGCGGATCATCAGCGGCAGCTTGCGCATCCGGTCGACCCAGGCCCCGGCCGGCAGCCCGACCAGCAGGAACGCGGCGGTCTCCGCGGCGGTGAGCAGTCCCACCTGGAAGGCGGGCGCGTCGAGCACGAGCACCGCGACGAGCGGGAGGGCGACCAGGGTGACCTGGGCGCCGAGTTGACCGGCCGCGGCACCGGCGAGCAGGAGGCGGAAATCGCGCAGACGCAGCGGGCTGCCGGCCGCGGGTCGGGGTATGTCGGGCATGCGTCGACCATGGCTGACCGGTCGATCAAGGGTCAAAACGCGATGCACACTTTCGGTCGCGTTTCTTCACCATTTACACACCAGAACAGAAAATTCTCCGCCAGATTCCGGCAACGACCGGATGACCGCCACATGTTGACGCCCCTTGTAGGGAGGGGATTCCACGGCGGCGACGGGGTGGGGCCGGGTGAGCATGCACAGAGGGTCACGTGCCGTAATCCGACCGAAAACAGTCGTCGATGTCCTCTTATTGGCCGAAGAGCTCAGTTCCTCCGCTATGGCGCGCTCCACGGCAAACGGCCCGGCCCCGCAGCCATGACAGCCGCGGGGTCGGGCCGGCCGGTCCAAGTCCCCTCAGGCGGGGCGGAGTTCCGCGTCGACGGCGCCACGGATCAGCTCGTGGGCCCGCTGGAGCGAGGTGGTACCGCTCAGCCAGCGCTCGCTCACCCCCTCGACCAAGGCGGTGAGCCGCTCGGCCGCCGCCCGCGCATCGACCCCGGAGAGCGCCGGGTCGGCCTCCCGGGCCCGGTGTATCAGGCCGGCGAGGTCGTCGTTCCACTCGCGGGTCGCGGTGGCCAGCAACTCCCGCAGGTCCGGGTCGAAGACGGCGGTGGCGCGCAACTCGCCCCACGCCGCGCTGTTCTCCCTGACGTCGGGGGCGTCCTGCAGTTCCCGCAGCAGGATCTCGGTCAGCTGCGTACGGGGATCGTCGGAGACGTCGAAGGCGGCGTCGGTGTAGCGGACCGCGCGCCGGTTGATGAACTCCAGGGTCCGGCGCAGCAGTCCGGTGCGGTCCTTGAAGTGGTAGTAGATCAGGGCGGTCGAGACGCCGGCCTCCGCTGACACCTCCTCCACGCGCAGCCCGCGGACGCCGCGCCGGGCGATCAGCCGGGCGGCGGCTTCGAGGATCTGGGTGGGCCTGTCCGGCATCGCATGCTCCCGCGGTCCGAGGAATCAAGGTGGCTCGGGTCCGATCATGCCCTACTATCGTCCTGACCAAAATTTCAGTCAGGGGGCTGATCGTGGACATATCCCGACGTCAGACACTGCAAGCGGCGGTCGTCGCGGCCGTAGGAGGAGCCTTGGGTGCCTGCGGCACACCGGACGGCGGCCGGGCGTCGAGCGCGGCGCGCGCCGTTCCCGCGGGCGCGAAGCCGTCCGGCGGATGGCGGCTGCCCGAGGAGGCCCATCCGCACCAGGCGACCTACATGGCGTGGCCCACCCGCCGGATCTGGGGGCCGGACGCCGACGGCGTGCGCGCCGACATCGCCCGCATCGCCCGTACGATCGCCGAGTTCGAGCCGGTGGCCCTCCTCGCCAACGGGCGGGACGTACCGGCCGCCCGGCGGGCCTGCGGGTCCGGGGTGGAGGTCGTCCCGGTCCCGGTGGACGACCTGTGGATGCGGGACAGCGGGCCCGTCTTCGTCCTCGGGCCCGACGGCATCGCCGGTGTCGACCTCAACTTCAACGGCTGGGGCGGCAAGCAGGAGCACGGCCGCGACAGCCGGGTAGCCCGCGCGGTCCTCGACGACCAGCGCATCGCCAGGATCGAGGCACCGATCACCGCCGAGGGCGGAGCTGTCGAGGGCGACGGCCGGGGGACCCTGATGGTGGCGGAGAGCTCTCTCGTCAACGGCAACCGCAACCCCGGCGCCTCCCGCGACGACATCGAGCGGGCGCTCAAGAAGGTGTTCGGTGCCACGACGGTGATCTGGGTGAAGGGCGTCAAGGGCAAGGACATCACGGACTATCACATCGACGCGCTGGCCCGGTTCTCCGAGCCCGGCGTCGTGGTCCTGAGCACCCCGGCCGCGCACGCCCGCCCCAACGAGTTCACCCCGGCCTACCGACAGGCCCGCCGGGTCCTGGAGCGGGCCGTCGATTCCCGGGGGAAGCGGCTCGACGTCGTCGAGCTGCCCGAGCCCGCCGACATCGGACGCCGGGGGAAGGGGTTCCTGGCCTGCTATGTGAACTACTACGTGGTCAACGGCGGGGTCGTGATGCCCCGCTTCGGCGACCGGAAGGCCGACAGCAGGGCCGCGGGCATCTTGCGGGAGCTGTATCCGGGGCGGGAGGTGGTGGCGGTGCCCGTCGACCACCTCGGCGAGGGCGGCGGCGGCATCCACTGCTCCACCCAGCAGCTCCCGAAGAACGGCTGAACGCCACCGCCGGGGGCCCGTCACGCCACCGGCCGCGCGGCCGGGCGCGGCAGCCGTCAGGGGCTGCGCGCCCGGTCAGCGGCGCCGGCCGCGGGCGCTCTCCTCGGTCTTCCACCCCCAGGCGGTGAGCATCCCGGGGGACAGACCGGCGCCCCCGTGCGACGACAGCGTCCGCAGGCCCTGCTCGATGCCGGCCTCGTCCACCCGCCCCGTCGCCAGCAGGGCGCCCCGTGTACGGCCCCACGTATCGGCCCAGAAGCGGCTGATCGCGCTGCCCGGCACCAACGGGGGGACGTGGATCTCGGCGGCCACCTCGCACAGTCCTTCCTCGTGCAGGAGCTGCGGGTAGTCCGGGACCCAGGAGATGTCCGTGCCGATGGTCTCCCGCAGCGCCTGCCACATCGCCCGCATCACCGTGGTGTACGGGGTGCTGGGCGCGGTGGCGCTGGTGAGGTCCACGGCGTCGCTGAGCACCAGCACACCGTCGGGCGCCACCAGCGACGCCAGCTTGGCGATCATGCGGCGCCAGGAGCGCAGATGCATCAGGACGAACCGCGCGTGCACCAGCTGGAACCGGCCGGGGTCGAAGTCCGGCGCGGTGATGTCGGTGTCGAGCGCCGTCAGGCCGGGTGTGCCGTCGGCGGCGAGGAACCGGGTGTCGCGGTCCACCGCGAGCACCGTCGTGACCCCGGCCGACTCCAGCAGCCACCGTGCGAGGGTGCCGGTCCCCGCCCCCACGTCCAGGCAGTTCCAGCCGGGACCGGCGCCCAACGCCGTCAACCGGGCGGCGCTCACCTCGTCGTAGGCGAGCGCTCCCAGGTCGATACGACCGGCCTCGCCGGTCTCCTCCGGGCGGAACAGGCCTTCGCCGTAGCGCCCGGCACCGGTACCCCGCACGTCCCCAGTATGACGGCGACCCTCAGGGGTTTCCTGCTGTGGTGACCAGCTCGGGGACCGGCTCCCCGACCGGCCGCTTGCGGGGCCGTCCCGGGACGCGCCGCAGGACCAGCTGCAGCACCAGCATCACCACGCCGGTCACCACCGCGCTGTGCCACAGCAGCGCGTCCAGCCGGCCCGCCGAGAGGTAGGCGCCGGCGGCCACGGCCGCCAGCGCGCACACGGCCCGGTCCACGATGCTCTCGACGGACAGCAGCGTGGCCCGCGGCGCACCCGCCGGAATGGCGTCGTTCACCAGCTTGCGCTGGAGCGGATAGGCGAAGCCGGTGACCGCGGCGAACACGCACAGCAGGGCGATCACGGTCCAGGGACCGCCGAGGGTGCTGCCCGCCAGCGCGGCCGCCATCGCGAGGCTGAGCAGCGAGACCCAGGCCACCGGTGACAGCCGCGAGCCGAGCCACTGCGGACGGGCCGAGGCCACCGCCTCCGCGACGGTCATGGCGGCCAGCACACCGCCGTGCGAGCCCTCCGGGATGCCGTGGTCCAGCAGCACCGGCTGGAAGAGGTTGACCTGGCAGATCCGGGAGAGCGTGAAGACGGCCACGCCCTGCACCATGAGCAGGGCGAGCCACGGCGTGGCCCACACACAGCGCAGCGCCGTGGCGGCGTCGCGCAGGAATGTGAGCCCGCCGCGCGCCGGCTGCCCGGCCCGGTCCCGGCCGGCGGGCGCGGCGTGCCGCGGCAGCACCACGGCGCAGACGAGCGAGCCGGCCGCGCTCGCGGCGCTCAGCAGATACGGCGTGGGGTGCGCCAGGGCCATCAGCGGACCGACCAGCGGCCAGCACAGCACCTTCGCGGCCAGCCCCAGCGCCCGCGCCTGCCCCTCGGCCTTCAGGTAGTGCTCGCCCGCGCCCTCGGCCGCCAGGCCGTCGTAGAGGTAGGCGCTGGCGGCGCCGGAGGTCAGCGAGCGGCCGGCGGCGATGGCCAGGAAGTGCACCAGGAAGCCGGTGTAGCTGGGGGAGAGGACCGGGGCCAGGTTCGCCGCGGTCATCACGACGGCGCCGGCCCGCAGGCAGTTGCGGGCACCGATCCGGTCGGCCACCAGCCCGGTCGGGATCTCGAAGAGGCAGAACGCGATGTAGTAGATGCTCTGGATGCCGAAGATCTGCCCGTCGGAGAGCCCGGCCTCCCGCTGGTAGGCGTAGAAGACCGGCATCCACCACAGCAGGTTGAACAGCAGCTGGAAGCCGTTGTTGAGGCGGATGATCCGGCGGGCCCGCGGGGTCAGGGCGCCCGGGGCCCGGGGGTCACGGGCGCCCCGCAGGCCGCTGAACGGGCGGATCACAGCGCGTAGGGGCGGATCTGGACCAGGCGGAAGTCCCCCTGATCGGTCATCAGCCATTCGATGTCGAGCGGATGGTCCACGTCGCCGTCGCTGAAGTGGGACTGCAGCAGCCGCCCGGTCAGGGCCAGCCGGGCGAGCTTGTCCCGGGTGCCGACGGGCAGGTCCTTGCCCGTCGAGCCGAGCGCGACGGTGCGGCCGCCGCCCTCGACCGTGTTGTACAGGTACTGCAGCGGCAGCGTGGTGCCGTCGACGACGGTCTCGGGCGAGCCGGGCGAGCAGTTGACGTAGACATTGCGGAAGTCCGTGCGCCGGGTCGGGTTGCAGGTCACCAGCACCCCGCCGAGGTCCGCCGGCACATACCGCTGGATGATCACGCCCATGTAGGTGTCGTCGAGGGAGATGCCCGCCTGGTGGCGCAGCCGGACGCTGCGCGGCGACAGCAGGGAGGCCCACACCTGGCGCACCGCGTCCAGGAGTTCGTCCTCGCCGTGCACGGTGCTGACCGAGTCGTAGACGCCGGCCGCGGAGAAGCCGGGCAGGTCCTCGGCGTTGGAGGAGGAGCGCACCACGAGCCGCTGCCCGTCGGGGCCGTCGGGCAGCGCCTGGGTGATCTGCCGGGTCACCTCGTCGGGCATGGGGGTGTTCCGGATGAGCTGCTGGAGGTGCAGGCACAGCGCGTCCAGGACGTCGACGGCGTCGAGTTCGAGGGCCATCTTGAGCTTGCCCAGGCCCTGCTGCACGGCCGGCGAGGACGTCAGGAAGCGGTGCTGGAGGGCGAAGGGCAGGGCGATGCCGTCGGGCGCGGCGATGGTGCCGGCCACGAAGTCGGCGGCCAGGTCCCGCAGTTCGGCACCCGACGCGTCCGGGACACCCAGCCGCGCCGCGAGGTGGCCGTAGAGGTCGTTGCGGGGCGGCCGCGGCTGCCCGTAGAAGGTGGTCAGGTCGGCGGAGCGGCTGTCGAGGACGTGGTGGAGCTCCCCGAGGTTGGCCGCCTTGGTGCCGTACCGGTCCTGGTCGGCGCGGCGCAGCCGGTGCAGGAACAGCGCGGGGACGTCCTCCAGCAGCGGCGGCTCCATCCGGATGCGCTGCTGGTGCCAGGCCGGGGCGTCCAGCTCCGGGACGTGCGCCAGCGGGACCAGGCTGATCTCGTCGTCCTGCACCCGGTAGCGCACCCAGGCGCCGTCCAGGTCGTCCGCCTCCACGAGACGGTCCAGGTCGCGGACGATCGCGTTGGGGATGCCCCAGCCGGAGGCGAGGACATTGGTGTGCGAGAGCGGGGTACCCGGCGCGGTGTTGAGGAAGCCCGCCACCCGCGGCACATCGTCCGGCAGCGACGCCATGGCCACGATGTCGGACCAGCCGAGCCCGTCGGCCTCGGCCGCGTACTCCTCCGGGGTGCGGAAGTAGCGCAGCCGTCCCACGGCCTCGCCGGGGTTGAGCGGGGTACGGGTGCGGTTGCCGAACAGCTCATGGCCCAGGATCCGCGGCACGTGGACGTCGCTGATCGCGGCGAGTTCGTGCTCCTGGCCGTGGTTCGCCGGCTTCAGCAGCAGCGGCAGCCGGCCGTCGACCCGGTGGCGGACGAAGGTGTAGAACTCCTCCAGCAGCCGGCCGTTCATGGTGTCGGCCTCGGTGGTCTCCAGGACCAGGAAGGGCCGCTCCCGGCCCTCGGCGTCCTCGTCGGTGTGCAGCGAGAGCACACCCAGCAGGAAGCGGCGCTCGGGGTCCATGTAGACCGAGGCGTTGAACGCGTCCAGGCAGGAGTCCAGGTCGGCGAGCTCCATGCCGAGGACGCGGGTGGCGATGTAGTTGACGTGGAACGGGTGGGCCGCGGTGTCCAGCAGGTGCCAGGTGTTCTCGATGCGGTCCACCACGACCTTGAGGTACGGGTGACCGGCCAGGACGCCGGAGAGGGTGCGGAACAGCGGCAGGGAGAGGTTCTCGCCGATGACGGTGCGGTCGGTGACCGGTCCCGGCGCGCCGGAGGGCAGGAGGGCGGTGGTCATGACTGTGCCTCCGTGGTGCCGTGGGGGAGGACCTTGGGGAGGGCGTCCACCAGGGTCCGGAAGTCGCGGATCACGGTCTCCGGGTCGGCGGCGGACAGCAGGCACAGCGCCGCCATGGTGTTGGCGCCCGCGGCCGGGTCGTACACCGGCACCAGCGTCCCGTCCGGCAGCGAGTTCTCGGCCACCACGGACAGCCGGCTGCCCGCGCTGACGGGCACCGCCTCGCGCACCGTCGGGAAGTCCCACAGACGCCGGTCCGGCCAGGCCTCACCGGCGCCGTCGACGGCCAGGACGACCAGCGACCCGGCCGCGCCGTCCGCCTCCTGCGGGGTGCGGGCCTCGGCGGGCCAGGAGACCGGGCGCCCCAGCAGGTGGTCGGTGAGCATGCCGATGAGGTCCAGCCCGAAGACCTCCTCGATCTGCGGGACGGTCATCGCCCCGCCGAACCGGGCGGCGGTCTCGATCACCCACATCCGCCCGTCGGCACCGAGCTTGATCTCGGTGTGCGTACCGCAGTTGCGCAGCCCCAGCGCGTCGACCGCGTCGCGCGCGAGGGCGACGATGCGCCGCTGGGCGTCGTGCGGCAGGGCGGCGGGGGTGATGCCGGCGCGCTCGGTGAACGGCTCCACCGTCGGCATGCGTCCGCTCAGGCACACCGGGCGGAAGTCACCGTCCACGACGACGCCTTCGACGCTGACGTAGTCGCCCCAGCCCTCCTGGTCGAACCACTCCGACGCGGTGCCCTGCACGATCTCCTCCACGAGGAAGTCCGCCCCGGCACCGGCCACATGGAGTTCGGCGTAGCCCAACTGCGCGGATTCGGCCATCACCTCCCGCGCCCGCGCCCAGGCCGCCGGCACCTCGTCGGGGCGGCGGATGATCCGGTGGGCGGTGGATCCGGCGCTCCAGGCGGCCTTGAGCAGCAAGGGGAAGCGCAGCGCGGCGGCCGCGTCGTGCAGATCCTGTTCGGTGGCGACGGGTCGGAAGCGGGGCTGGGATATGCCCTGGTCCTGCCAGGTGCGCCGCATCATCCTCTTGTCGCGGGCGAGTGCGCAGGAGCCGCCCGCACCGGCGAGGCCGAGCTTCTCGCAGGCCTCCGCCACGGCGACGACCGCGTACTCGGAGAAGGTGACGACCGCGTCCGCGCCCACCGCCTGGGCCCGGGAGACGATCAGGGACACCAGGTCGCGCCGTTCGGGTTCGGAAGGTCTCAGCACCGAGGCGCACAGCCGGTCGGCGGACGCGGCCACGGTGGGCGGGAGCGCGCTGAGCGCCAGCAGGTGCACTGCCGACCGTGCGGCGACCCGTGACAGGGCGTACCCCAAGGGCGGACCGCCCTTGGCATACACGAACAGCACCTTGCTCACTGGAATCCGACTCCTCTTCATACGGGTATGGACCAAACGGCCGAGGACGCCCGGAACTCACATCCGGACGCCGTGCTTCAAGCGAAACAGCCGTGCGGCTCACGGTTCCCCGCATCGGGCCGCAACCGCTCAGGCAAATGCCAGAGTTGTGGAACCCGTTGATCAACGGTGAAGGTTCCGTGATGCCGTATGGCGGCCGTATCGGAGGGGAGGTGCGCGGACGCGCCAGATCGGCCGAGAACCGGGCATGTCGCGCAACGCTGGGGGATACCTATGGCCATGGCGCGCCGTCCAAAACCATTGAACTCTTCACCACAAAAAGGGGCCCGTCGTGGACGAGACCAGTTTGAAGTCGCTGCTCGAACACCTCCCGGTGTCCTGGTGGGAGGCCGACCGTGAGCTGCGCGTGATCGACAGCGGCGGTGGCGCCTTCGACGACACGGGGACAGCCCAACGGTTCCTCGACGCCGTGCGGAGCGAACTCCCCGAGCCGGCCGCAGCACCGGAATCCAGCCATTGGCAAGCCCAGTTCGACGGTCGTGTCTTCGATGTGAACTGGCCCCTCGGCGTACCCCGGCAGGGCCGCTCCCGAGGCCTGGCGGTGGAGGTCGCCCCACGCGCCCCCGCCGTCCGCCGCTACGACGCCTTCGCGGACCTCGCCCCCGCCGCGGCCTTCATCCGGGACGGCAGCGGGCGCTACCTCTGGGCGAATCACGCCTACGCCCACCTCTACGGCACCACACCGGAACACGTCATCGGCGGGTACGTCACGGACATCGACGGCCCCGCCGACTCCTCGCAGGTCCTCGCCCTGGACCAGGAGGTGCTGGCCCGCGGCAAACCCGTGCGGCACACCCTGACCTACCACCGTGCCGACGGCACCAGCGGGCAGGCGGTCGGCCACCGCTTCCCCGTCAGGGAAGGCGGCCAGACCTGCGTCGCGGGCATCTATGTCGACATCAGCGACTACACCCGTGCCCTGCGCCAGCGCCGGGAGGCCGAGGAGAGCCTGCACGCGCTGCGCGACCACAGCGGACTGGCCTGCGCCCTGATCTCCGCGGGCGGACGGATCCAGCAGGCGAGCGCGGCGGCCGCGGAGTTGCTGCAGACCCGGCTCTCCGACCTCGTCGGCCGCCGCGCCCACACGATGCTGGCGCCCGCACCGGAGTTAGGGGCGCTACGGCGCGGCTGGCACGACCTGATAGCGCGCCGCAGCCGGCGGATCCAGACCTCCGCCCTCTTCCTGGACGCCCGTGGCCGGCAGCGCCGCGCCCGGCTGCACCTCACGACGGTCGGCCGGAGCGCGCACCGCGCCACCAGCGTCTGGGCGGTCGTCACCCACCACGGACTCGCCCACGAAGCCCACCCGGCGCTGACCGCCAGTCAGATCCGCATCCTGTCCCTGCTGGCCGCCGGCCGCAGCAACGCGGAGATCGCCACGTCCCTGCACCTCTCCCGGCAGACCGTCGACTACCACCTCAGCCGCCTGCGCGACCTCCTCGACGCCCCGACCAGACCCGCCCTCGTCGCCCGCGCCTACGTCCTGGGCATCCTCGACCCCCAGACCTGGCCGCCGCGTTCGGCCACGGCCTGCCATCCGCACAGCACCACCTAGGGACGGCCGCCGCGCCCCGGCCCGCGGGCAGCGGACACCGGAGCGCCGGAAGGGCCCGGACGGCCCGTGCGGCCATGCAGATTGTTGGGCCACCCGGCTGATTGTGGCCGACGGGCGTTTTGCTCCCCGCGGGTTGAACGACGCTGCGGCCCGACAACGGCAGCACGATACGTCTGGCAGCAGAAGGATGAAGAGGCGAGGAGCGTCGTGAGAAGAATTATGCGGGCGGGAAGCGTCGTCGGGGCGTGCGGGCTGGTGCTGCTCGGCGGCGGGGTCGCCGAGGCGGTGACGATTCCGGAATCCCTGCTCTCGGCAGTGGCGGACGCCGATGTCGGCAGCGTGACCGGCACGGTCCAAGGCGTGGTCTGCAACAACCGCCTCGGTCAGGTCCACTACAAGTCGCCGGTGCTCGCCTCGCCCCACGCCTGTATCAACGGGCCGGTGAACAGCGGCAACAGCCTCAACAGCGGCAACTTCATCAACCACGGAAACCCGAACAACAGCGGCAATCTCTCCAACACGAACGGAACCACCAACGGCGCCAACTCCGTCACGGGCGCTTCCACGGGGAGCTCCAACAACGTGCAGCGGATCCTCGGCGGCCTGCTCTTCCACTGATCCGCAGACCTGCGCCGACGGGCCCGGTACGTCCGAAGGCCCGCACACGCTCGCCCGGCGGATCTCCGCCGGGCGAGCGTGGTTTCCGCGTCGGCATCCGCACCGGCCCCGGGCTCCGGGGCCGGTGCGGATCAGCGTGCCGTCACAGCTTCTGGCTGCCGTGGTGGCCGACGTGCTGCATGTTGTTGCTGGACTTCTTCGCGGAGCCGGTGGTGCCGCCGCTGTCGTCGTTGGTGTTTCCGTTGGTGTTCTTCGGGCTGCCGCTGTTGCTGTTGGAGCCGGAGACATAGACGTTCTGCGCACGCCCGGGATTTCCGCTGAGCACCGGCCCGTTGATGCAGAACCTGGCCCGGGGCCCGCAGTTGAACCTGGCGTCGAAGCGGGCGACGGTGTTGCTGTTCGAGACCCCGTCGCCGCCGGACCCGGCCCACGCCGGGGTGGGCGCGGCCCCGCCTGCGGCCAGGAGCAGGCCGCAGGCGCCCGCCATCACGAAATTGACACGTGCCGTGTTCTTCACAGTGTGCTCCTGCACCTCATCGATGGTCCCCGGATGTTGGTATCCCGGATGCCCGCATCCACCTAGCAGGAGCAGCGGCCCGCCTCACATGTTCACCCTGTCCGATTATGGGATTCACCGGGACGGCCCTGGACGGGCGCGTCCCTACCCGCGCCCGTCGAGCGCCTCGGCGAGGGCGAGAATCCGCCGCGCGTCCTCGACGTGCAGGTTCTCGATCAGCCGGCCGTCGACGGTGACGACGCCGCGTCCCTCGCGGGTGGCCTCGTCGAACGCGTCGATGATCTTCCGCGAGCGGGCGATCTGTTCCGCCGACGGGGCGAACACCCGGTTGCAGGGCTCGACCTGGGACGGATGGATGAGCGTCTTCCCGTCGAAGCCGAACTGCCGGCCCTGGAGGCACTCGGCCTCGAACCCCTCGGGGTTCTTCACGTCGTTGTAGACGCCGTCCAGGATCACCTTGCCGCTCTCGCGGGCCGCCAGCAGGGCCAGCGACAGCCCGGTCAGCAGCGGCGCCCGGCCGGGGACGTGCTCGGCGTGCAGCTCCTTGGCCAGGTCGTTGGTGCCCATCACCAGCACGGTCAGCCGTTCACCGGCCGCGGCCACCGCACGGGCGTCCAGCATCGCGCGCGGCGTCTCGACCATCGCCCACAGGGCGGTGTGGTCCGGAGCGCCGGCGGCCTCCAGCGCGCGCTCGACCTCCCGCACGGTCTCCGCGGACTCCACCTTGGGCACCACCACCGCGTCCGGACCGGCCTCGGCGGCGGCCCGGAGGTCGTCGGCGTGCCAGGCGGTGCCCGGCGCGTTGACCCGGATCGTCACCTCGCGGTAGCCGTACTCGCCGGAGGCCGCGGCGGCCGCGACCCGCTTGCGGGCGTCGGCCTTGGCGTCGGGGGCGACGGCGTCCTCCAGGTCGAGGATCAGCGCGTCGGCGGGCAGGGACTTGGCCTTCTCCAGTGCGCGCTCGTTGGCACCGGGCATGTAGAGCACGGAGCGGCGCGGCCGCAGGATCGCGTCGGACACGGGTCTTACTCCTTCTCGGCCGCGGCGTAGGCGTCGCGCAGCTCGGGGTCACGGGCGGCGAGGGCGTCGGCGAGTTCGGCGACCACCTGGCACTGCTTGTACGTGGCGTCGTCCTGCATCTTGCCGTCGATCATCACCGCGCCGGTGCCGTCGCCCATCGCCTCGATGACCCGGCGGGCCCAGGCGACATCGGCGGGCGCGGGCGAGAAGACCTTCTTGGCGATGCCGATCTGCACCGGGTGCAGGCTCCAGGCGCCGACGCAGCCGAGCAGGAAGGCGTTGCGGAACTGGTCCTCGCAGGCGGTGGTGTCCTTGATGTCGCCGAACGGGCCGTAGTACGGCAGGATGCCGTGCGCCGCGCAGGCGTCGACCATCCGCGCCAGGGTGTAGTGCCACAGGTCCTGCTGGAAGGTGGCCCGCGGCGCGGCGCCGTCCGCGCCGTGCGGGTCCTCCCGCACGAGGTATCCGGGGTGGCCGCCGCCGACCCGGGTGGTCTTCATCCGGCGGCTGGCGGCCAGGTCGGCGGGGCCGAGCGAGATGCCCTGCATCCGGGGGCTGGCGCCGGCGATCTCCTCGACGTTGGCGACGCCGGTGGCCGTCTCCAGGATCGCGTGCACCAGGATCGGCCGCTGGACCTGTGCCTTCGCCTCCAGCTGGGCGAGCAGGCGGTCGACGTAGTGGATGTCCTCGGCGCCCTCGACCTTCGGCACCATGATGACGTCCAGCTTGTCGCCGATCTCGGTGACCAGGGTCAGCAGGTCGTCCAATGCCCAGGGCGAGTCCAGGCTGTTGATGCGCGTCCACAGCTGGGTGTCGCCGAAGTCCGTGGCCTTGGCGATCTTCACCAGGCCCGACCTGGCCGCTTCCTTGCGGTCGGCGGCGACCGCGTCCTCCAGGTTGCCGAGCAGGACGTCCACGGTGGGGACGATGGACGGCACCTTCGCGGCCATCTTCTCGTTGCCCGGGTCGAAGAAGTGGATCATCCGGGACGGCCGGAACGGTACCTCGCGTACCGGTGTCGGCGCCCCGACGGCCAGCGGGCGGAAGAAGTCCTTCGGAGAGCGCATGCAGTCTCCCTGGTCGGCTCGGAGGGCGGGAGGCCGCCGGGGTCCGGCGGCGCCGTTCGGCCCTCACTCTAGGCCCGCACGAGGAGAACGCTACTGACCAGTACGTGTGCCGTTGATCACCGTCGGCAGCCGGGCGCCGGGCCGGAGCCCCGCGCCCGCCATCGCCGCCGGCCCGCTCAGGACCCCAGGCAGTCGACGAAGGACACCCGGTCCCCCGAGCCCTTGATGAAGTCCTGCTGGGCGTGGTTGCGGAAGCGGCACATGTCGTAGCGGGCCCGGGGGCCGGACCCGCCGCTCTCCGCCTCGTAGGCGTGCTGCCCCGACAGCTGGCACGAGTCGTAGCGCACCAGCGGGCCCTGGGAGCCGATGCGGTAGCGGTGGGGGCTGCTGTCCTGCGCGAAGGACTTGAACGCCTGGGCGGTGTCGTCGCAGTCGTTGAAGTGCACCGTCCCGCTGTCCCAGGCGCAGTCGATCACGACGGTGTCCGGGTAGCGCACCTCGAAGCGGATGTCCTCGGCGTGGAAGCGCTGGACGGAGTCGTGGTGCGGGCCGCGCGGGAAACGGAAGAAGGTGCTGGTGCGGCCGTAGTCGCCGGAGTCGTCGGGGCGGCGGCCGGTGATGATGTAGGAGCCGCCGCGGCAGGTGATGGAGCCGCCGTAGGGGAACTCCAGGAAGTTGCCCCAGGCGTACTCGACCTTCATGTCGTTGAACCAGTAGTTGAGGAACTGGTCCTGCTGCGGGTGGCTGAGCGACTTCTGCGACAGCCCGGAGTACAGGAACGCCTTGCGGTAGGCGCCGCCCACCCGGCAGGCGTCCCAGCGCATCTCCGAGTTGGTGTTGCTGCCGTCCAGGGCGACCCCGTAGGTCCACTCGCCGGTCCACTCGCACTCGGTGAAGCGGTAGTCCTGAGCCTGGCCGGTCGAGTAGGAGTAGAAGAACGAGGCGCCGGGGGTCGCGGCGGCGAAGCCCATCTGCTCGAACATCACATTCGCCCAGCTGTCCTCGTTGCGGCACAGATAGGCGTTCTCGGCCCGGTGCGGCGCGAAGAGCAGCTGGGTCATGCGCTTGCCGGCCCCGCGGAACCGTAAGCCGTTGGCCTTGAGCTTGCCGCCCCGGGCGTCGAGCAGGGCGTTGGGGGAGCGGATCAGGTAGGTGCCGGCGGGCACATCGATCACGGTCCGGCCGACGTGGTCCCACACCCGGCGCGCCGCGTACGCGTACGCGCGGGCGAAGGCCCGGCTGTCGTCGGTGCGCCCGTCGCCCTTGGCGCCGAAGTCCGCCACCACGTCGATGACGTCCTTGCCCTGGGGCTTGTGGCCGGTGACCACCGGCGCTTTCGCGTCATCGGTCGACTGCCGGGTGGCAGGGGACGGCGGGGAGTCGCACCCGGTGAGGGCGGCTGCCAGCGCGGCGGCGGTGCCCGCCAGGAGGGACCGGCGGGTGGCACCTCCGGTTGACGGGAAAGGCGTGCCTGCCATGATGTTGCTCCTTCGGGGGTCCATTCATCAGGTGGGGGACATGAGCCAGTTCGGATATGCGATCAGACAGCTGTCGGCGGCCCAGAAATCCGCGAAGGGGGTGTCCCTGTATTCGCGCTATGTGAACCGGCCGGCCGGCCGGGTGCTGGCCGCCGCGGGCTACACCCTGAAGTTGACGCCCAATCACATCACCATGATCAGCGCGGTGTTCACCTTTGCCGGGGTGGTGATGATAGCGACGCTGCGGCCCTCTCCTGCCGTGGCGGTCGGAGTTTTCGCGGCCCTGGTCCTCGGTTTCGCCCTCGACTCCGCCGACGGGCAGCTCGCCCGGCTGACCGGGACCGGCAGCGCGGCGGGGGAGTGGCTGGACCATGTGGTCGACTGCGCCAAGATGCTGGCCCTGCACATGGCCGTACTGCTCTCGTTCCACCGCTACTTCGGATTCTCCGACCCCCGCTGGTTTCTCGTTCCAATCGTGTTCCAGTTCGCGGCGGTGATGGTTTTCTTCGGCGGTATCCTCACCGACCAACTCAAGCGCGCCGAACGGCAGAAGGCCGGGGCGAACGGGCCGGCGCCCGCGGCACCGGTTTCCCCGCTGCGCGCCGTCGCGCTGCTTTTCGTCGACTACGGCGTGTTCTGCGCGATGTTCCTGCTGTTCGGCAGCCGGGACCTGTTCCTGGCGCTGTACTGCGGTCTGCTCGTCGCCCATGTGCTCTTCATGGTGGCGTTCCTGGTCAAGTGGTACCGCGAACTGTCCGCCCCCGGCCGCTGAGGGCCGGGGACGGACCGGGTGCCCGGGCGTGCTGCCCGGGCGCCCCGCGGCGTCACCCCGGGGGGCTCACGCCGAATTCGCGAGCCCGTCGAGCACCTTGCGCAACAAGGAGCTCGATGTGTGCACGGTGTAGGGGAAATAGACCACATCGACCCCGACCGTCGCGAAATCCCGTTCGAGCTTGTCGCCCTTGGGCGTCCCCCGCCAGTCGTCGCCCTTGAAGATGGCGTCGAAACGCACCTGCTGCCAGGTCTCCAGTTTGTCGGGCACCGTCTCGACGAACGCCGCGTCCACGAACCGGACACTGCGCACGATCTCCAGCCGCTCGGCGAGCGGAATCACCGGTGCCTTTCCTTTGGCCTGGGCAGCCATTTCGTCCGACACCACACCGGCCACCAGATAGTCGCACTGGCTTTTGGCGTGCCGGAGAATATTGAGGTGTCCGACGTGGAAAAGGTCGTAGACCCCGGGTGCGTAACCTACTCGGTGTGTCATTTACCCCCCACTTGCCCTGCGGTCAGTTCCTGGCGGTCACATAGACCGGGCCGTTGCGGCCCGAGACATTGGTGCCGTCGGTGACCTCGATCGAGTAACGGTGCTGGGACCCGGGCTCCACGGTGTCCGTGAAGCTCATGTTGGGCCGGTTCCAGTAGCGCGAGTCCTGGTTGAGCGAGGTCAGGTACTCGCCGTCACGGTAGATCTTGTAGGTCAGGACGCCGTCGTCCCGGTCCCATGACGCCTTCCAGTTCAGCGTGATCCGGCCGCGCGAGCCGCTCGCCCCGCTGAGCAGCGGCACCTGCGGTGCCCCGGTGTCCGGCGCCGCCGTGAACCGGGTCAGGCCCTGCTGCGGTGCGTCGTTGACCGTGGTGAACTCGCCGCCCGCCCACAGGACGCCGTCGGCCATGGTCAGCGCCCGCGGGCCGATCTGCTCGCCGATCCCGTCGTTGGTGTCGGGGAACCAGGGCAGGATCGTCTTGTCGGAGATCGACTGCGCCAGGAAGTGCTGGCGGTTGTTGATGTCCGTGAACCCGCCCGGGGTGTCGGAGCAGTCGTGCGCGTGCGAACCGCTGTAGAGCACGCCCTTGTACGGCAGCACCGTCTGGGTGGCACCCAGGCAGGTGTCCTTCCACAGCTGGGCGCCGTCGGACAGCCGGCCGGCCGCGCGGCCGTCGAAGACCCCGCCGCCGGTGCCCTCGGCACCCAGGTAGAAGTTCGTCCCGTCGTTGACCAGGGCCTTGACCGCCGAGCGGTTGGGGATCCAGCCGGTGAAGGAGTTGACGACCCGGCCGGTGGTGGCATCGAGCCCGGCGAGCGCGTGCACACCGAAGAGGCTGCCGTTCACCGAGGTGAACCGGCCGCCGATGATGATCTTGTTGAGCTTGGGCGCGACCGTGAGGGCGTTGACCGCCGGGGTGGGGTCGTTGCCGACCGAGGAACCCCGGATCGTCGCCTTGAACGGCAGCAGGGTGCCGTCGGGCCGCAGGGCGGCGACCCGCTCGCGGGTCTGTCCCTGGACGGTGCCGAAGCCACCGCCGATGTAGACGGTGTCGTCGGTGACGTCGAGGGCCCGCACGGTCGAGCTGACCGTCGGCTGCCAGTCCGCCCCGATGGTGCAGTCGGATGTGTTGAGCGCGGCCGTGTTGGACCGCCCCACCGGGCCGGCCTTCCCGAACGAGCCGCCGATGTAGATCTTCGAGCCGTCGGGCGAGGCCTTCATGGCCCGGATGGTGCCCGTACCGCCGGTGAACGCCGGGGCGCACGGCAGCGGCTGGCCGGTCTTCGCGTCGAAGGCCGCGAAGTTCGTCCGGGCGACCTCACCGGTGCCCTGGGCCGCACCCGGCGGCCGAATGTGGCTGAAAGTGCCTCCTACGTACACGATGCCCTTGGCGTAGGCCATGGCCCACACGATGCCGTCGGTCTGCCAGGTGCTCAGCGGATCGGCGGTCAGTGTGGTCTCACCGGTGGCCTGAGCGGGACCGGCGGAAAGAGCCGTCGATGCGGTACCCAGTACCGCTGCGGCGAGCAAGAGATGGACAGATCTGCTTCTTTGGCGCACAGGTCCCCCCTGGAAGCATGGCGCGATGGGAATTGTCGGGGTAGGAAGCGGGAACGAGACGATTTCTGTGCGGAAATGAGTCCACGGTTCATCGCGAGTTTTCCGAACCACGCTTGCGTAGCGCCCCGAAGAACTCCCCTACCCCCAGCGGCAAACGATAGCGCCAGACGGCGGCCCCGAAAGCCCCAATCGACAAAACAATTCCCAAGAAGAGACCAGGAACGCTGTCGCCGAATAGCGTCCGCATGGCGCACACCGGGAGCGCCACCGACCCGAGGCCGACCAGCGCGGCGCACAGATAGCCGCGGTCGACGGTGCGAAAGCCCAGCCGGTAGCGGGCCAGCAGCGCCGAGGCGCCGTTGTCCACGACGATCGCCAGAGCCCAGGAGACCGCCGCGCCCAGCACCCCGTACCGCGGAACCAGCCACACGGCGCTGCCCAGTTGGACCACGAACGCGGACCCGGCGACAGCCAGATTCCAGACACTCCGCCCGGCCATGAGGATGACCGTCTGCGCGTTGCCCACGCCGACGTTGACCAGACAGGCCGCCGCCAGTACCACCAGGCCCGCCGCGCCGTCGGAGAAGCCCGGACCGAAGAGCGACAGCACGGTCCGCGGGTAGCCCCCGAGGACCAGGAACACCGGCCAGGAGAAGAGCGCGATCCAGCGGGTCGACAGCCGGTGCAGATGGTGCGCGCCGGGTGCGTCGCCGCCCGCGAGCAGCCGGCTGATCTGCGGTGCCACCGCCAGCCGGATCGCCAGTTGGAGCAGCGTCCCCGCCGTGACCAGCCGCCCGATCGCGGTGTAGACGCCGGCCTCGGCGGCGGTGCCCAGCGCCGACAGCAGGATCACTCCGGTCCACACCGCGGTGATGTCGAACACCGACGAGATGGCCCGGGGACCGGCGAACGCCCAGAACTCCCGTACCTGCGGCGGCGGTCGGCCGGTACCGGGATGCGTCCGGCGGGACCTGCGCAGCGAGACGCAGGCGGCCACCAGACCCAGCACCCCCGGCACCAGCCAGGCCGCCGAGAGCGCGCCCACACTCGGTGCGAGGAGGACCAGCGGCACCGCGAGCAGGACCCGCAGAATCGGCTTGCCGATCTGCTCCACGCCCACGAACGGGACCACCGAGCCGTACCCCCGGGTGGCCCCGAGCAGCACCAGCGCGACCGTCGTCACCGGCAGGAACGCCGCGAACAGCCGGATCAGCGCGGCGGCCTGCCCCGGATCCAGGTCGGGCAGCAGCAGCCCGGCGAGCCCCGGGGCGCACACCAGCACGGCCGCCCCCGCCGCGCTCGCCAGCAGCGTCGGCAGCACCGAGATCCGCAGCAGCCCGGGCACGCCGCCCCCGCCGCTGAGTTCGAGGTCGCGGGAGACGAAGCGGACCAGGGCGGTGTCGGCCCCCAGCTTCAGCGCATTGCTCAAGATGGTGAACGCCGCGACACCGGTGAAGACCGCGCCGGCCCCGCGGGCCCCCAGCCCATGGGTGACGACGGCGACGAGCACGAACCCGAACAGCGCGTTCGCCGCCGAGCCCGCCAGGCCGAAGAGACTGCCGCGGGCGGTGGTGGCGACACCGCGCCCGCCGCCCGCGGACGGCCCGGGGACCGTCGGCGCGGGCCGGTCGGAGCCCGCCGGACGGATGGCCGTCACCTGCGCAGCGAGGTGGTGTCGGCGTCGAGGGGTCCTCTGCCCGCCGGCGCGGAGCCGGCGGCGGGCGGCGGCGGGCCGGGCAGCGCGGGCGGCGGCGTCACGGCGGGGCGCCCACGGCCCCGGCCGCGCTTGCGGTGGGTGGGCCCGCCGTCCGACAGCCGGCGCAGCGCCGGCCCGTGGCTGCCCTTGTCCAGGACGGCACCCAGGATGTGCCCGCCGGCCGTGGTGATCAGCTCCCACACCCGGTCCAGGTCGTCCCGGCGGACCTCGTTCAGATCACAGACCACCACGACGCCCGCGGCCTGCTTGGCGACGGCCAGCCCGTCCGCGTGCGACAGCAGCGGACCCGTGAACACCACGACGTTCTCGTTCGGCCCCGACGGCGCGTTGAGCAGCCGGGCGAACTGCGGTGAGGACAGGGTGCGCGCCGGGTTGGGCACCTCCCGGCCGGGCAGCAGATCGAAGCGCCCGTCGACTCCGGCGTCCACGGGGAGCCGCTCGCCCTCCGCCCAACTGCCCGGCACCGGCCGGCCGTGGCCGGGGTGCACCGGCAGCCGCTGGGCGAGCCCGGGCGTGCGCAGATCCGCCTCGACCAGCAGGATGTCGTTGCCGATCTCGGCGAAGGCGGCGGCCAGGTTGACCGCGACCGAGACGGCGTCCGCGTTCTCCCGCGGGGCGACGATCAGCAGGCTGCCCCGCCCGGCGAACCGCTGGTCGTGCACCAGCCGGAAGGCGATCGTGCGGTAGGCCTCGGCCCGGTTGCCGCGGCCGCCCCGGCCGACCTCCAGCAGCTCCGCACCTCCCTGGCGGCGCGGCAGGATGCCGAGCACCGGCGCCCGCAGGTTGTCCTGCACGTCCGCCACCGACCGGACCCGCGGCTCCAGTACCGAGCGGACCCACGCCGCCAGGATGCCGAGCACCAGACCGATCACGGCGCCGGCGAGCAGCAGCAGGGTGAGACCGGGACTGGAGGGGAAGGCCGGCGGGTCGCCCTTGCGGACGATGTCGCCGGGAGTGGTGTCGAGGGACTTGAGGCTGGAGATCCGCCCCTGCAGATCCGCTATCTCCGACACCAGGTTGCTGCGCTCGGACTCGTCGGTGGCCCGCCCCGACCCGCTCGCCCCGGCGATCCGCCGGTCGAGCACCTTGCGCTGCTCCTGAAGCGGCTTCAGTTCCGTGCCCAGCTTGCTGACGGTCTTGTCGATCCGCTGGGTCGCGGCGTCCTGACGGTAGTCGAGGTACGCGTGCACAAAGGCGTTGACGAGCGCGGACGCCCGGTCCGCGGTGTCCGCGCTGTACTCGAACATCAGGGTCTGGGTCTCGGGCGGATTGCTCACCCGCAGGTCGCGCTGGAGCGCGGCCGGGTCGGTGTCCAACTTGAGGGCCTTGGCCGCGCCGGCCGCGACCGAGGCGCTCTGGGCGATCTGCCGCTCGGTGCCCATGCTGATCTGCTTGTCGACCGAGACCCCGCCGGCCTCGAACGGCGCCGTACTGATCGCATGCACCACGACCTCACCGGTCGCCGTATAGGTGGAGCCGCCGAGCAGGGACACGGCGCCACCGCCGAGCATGCCCAGTACCAGCCCGAGTACGAGCAGGGCGCGATACCGGAAGAGCTGGCGCAGCTGGTCACGGATCTGGTCCGGCTCCTCCGCAGGCTCGTCGAAGACGCTCACGTACGTGCTCCTCCTGTGGGTAGAGGTGAGGCGGCGCGGTGCTCCGAGGACGTCGGTGCGCACGCGGACTCCTGTGCGGACGGCGGCAGGACCCGCCGTCCCGGTTTACGGGTGATCAGCAGCGGGATGCACACCAGCAGTGCGAGCGGTCCCACGATGGCCATCAGACTGCCGCGCAACAACACCAGCTGGTAGAAGCCGAAGGCGGGCACCACCAGCGCCGCGAGGGTGCCGCGTTGCCGCCGCAGCCGGTGCCGGAGGTGGTCGATGCGCCGCCCGACCGCGCCGATCAGCCCGAAGACGGCGATGACCGACGGGAAGCCGGCCCACATATAGGTCTCGACCCACAGCGGCGCGGACAGATTGGTGAAGGTGTAGCCCGCGTGCCGGGCGAGCAGGATGCCCGCGTCGTCGGGCTTGCCGGGCCAGACGGCGCGCGGCACGAAGAACAGCGGCGGCCCCAGCGCGGCCGTCGGCGTGAAGCCATGGGTACGGACGTAGTCCACACCCGTCTCGATCTGCTGGAAGGCGTCGTAGTCGCCGTTGGAGGTGAACTGCTCGGCGAGCGAGACCACATGGACGGGCTCGCGCTTGTCGTAGCGGAAGTAGTCGCTGTACGGGAAGACCACCAGCACCACGGCCGCCACGGCCGCCGCGCCGAAGCGGAAGGCCCGCGGCCCGCGCAGCCAGGACGCGCTGAAGACCAGCGCCAGCAGGACCGTACCGGCCCAGAAGCGCGGCTGGCTGATGGGGTTGTTGACCACGACGTTCACCGCGATCAGCAGCGGCAGCAGCAGCCAGCGCAAGCCGCGCAGGGTCCGGTCGCCCTCGGAGAACCGCGGCACGTGCACCAGCGCCACCAGCGCCCAGAACGCCGGTACCGACAGCGCCCAGGCCGCCATGGCACGGTCCGCCGACGCGGCCGGTTCCGCCGCTGCCGCCGCCTCGTTGGCCGCCTGCCGGCTGAGGAAGAACGCCGACAGCCCGCCCTGGCCGGGAATGAGCGCGACGGCCAGCAGCAGTGCCACGCCGCACAGCAGCAGCACCCGCACCGCCGACAGCCGGCGGGCCAGCAGCGGTTCGAGGACCGCCGAGGAGCGCGCCGACCGCCAGGACGCCAGTGCCGAGCCCCCGCTGTAGGCCAGAAGTCCCGCCTCCACCACGGCCGTTGTCAGGAACGCGGTGTTCGCGTCGACCATGAACCCCCGCGGATAGGCGTCCGTCGCGAGCATGGCCAGTGGCGCCAGTCCCAGCCAGACGTAGGAAAAGAGCCAGAAACCGAAGGCGATCACCCGGGCCCGGACATCGGTCAGCACCCGGGCCAGCGCCGCACCGGTGTGCACCACCACCACGCACTGCAGGGCGAGCGCGGCGCCGAAGCGGGCGTCCGTCGACTGCAGGATCAGCACCGGCAGCAGCACCACGAGCAGCAGCGCCCAGCAGCACAGTGCGGCGATGCCCCGCACCGGCGCCACGGCGCCCGGACGCTTCCCGTACGTCATCGACCCACCTCCCCCCAACTCCCCACCAGCGACCACAATCTAAGGGACATCGGGAAAACAAGGTCGCCTTCGGGACACAATCGCAACGCAATTCACAGCCCGCGGGCCCCGGCGGGCTCCTACGATGACCGCACATCCAGAGGGGGCCAGTCTTGGAAGACTCGTTCGCGGGCCGGTGCGTGCTGGTGGTCTCCACCAACTACGCGCCCGAACACACCGGCATAGGGCCGTACTCGACACAGATAGCCGAGCACCTTGCCGCATCCGGAGCCGACACCCATGTCCTCGCGGGCATGCCGCACTACCCCGCCTGGCGGGTGGCCGAGGGCTACCGCGGCCGATGGCGGATACGCGAGCGCCGCGGCGGGGTCACGGTGCACCGCCGGCGCCACACCGTGCCGCCGCGTCAGACCGCCCTGCGCCGGGCGCTGTTCGAGGCCAGCATCCTGGCGCACGGTGCCGTGGCACCCCCGCGCATCCGCCCCGACGTGGTGCTCACCCAGATGCCCAGCCTGGCCGGGGGAGTGCTGGGCGGGCGCCTGGCACGGCAGGCGGGGGTGCCCCATGTCGTGGTCGTCCAGGACCTGATGGGGGCCGCCGCCGAACAGAGCGGCATCCAGGGCGGCGGCCGGGCCGCCGCCCTGGCCGGGGCGGTGGAGGCCAGGGTCCTGCGCGGGGCAGCCGTCGTCGGGGTGGTGCACGAGTCGTTCGTGGACCGGGTCACCGCGATGGGCGTGCCGCGCTCCCGGGTGCATGTGGTGCCCAACTGGACGCATGTGCAGGGCCCGAGCGGCGACCGGGAACGGACCCGGGCGCGGCTGGGCTGGTCCGACCGGGAGACGGTGGTGCTGCACGCCGGCAACATGGGCCTGAAACAGGGGCTGGAGGTCCTGGTCGAGGCCGCCAGACTCGCCGGTCAGGAGGCCGCGCCCGTACGGTTCGTGCTGATGGGCGACGGCAACCAGCGCGCCCACCTGCAACGGCTCGCCGCGGGCGTCTCCTCGCTGTCCTTCCTGCCGCCCGCCGACACCGCGGAGTTCCCCGAGGTGCTCGCCGCCGCCGATGTGCTCGCGGTGACCCAGAAGGCCTCGGTGCTGGACATGAGCCTGCCGTCCAAGCTGACCTCGTACTTCATGACGGGCCGGCCGGTGATCGCCTCGGTGGCCGCCGAAGGGGGCACCGCCCAGGAGGTGCTGCGCTCGGGCGCCGGGTCGGTGATCGCGCCGGAGGACCCGAAGGCGCTGCTCGCGGAGGTCCGGGCACTCGCCGACGACCCCGCGCGGGCGGCCCGGCTCGGGGCCCGCGGCCCGGAGTACGTCGAGCAGCGGCTGAGCAGCCGGGCCGGCCTGGAGCGGATCACCGCGCTGCTGCGGACCGCGAAGGCCGGCCGGTAGCCGGAGGCGGCGGGGGCGGTGCCCGTCCCCGCCGCCCCGGATCACCGCAGGAGGGCGGCGTACCGCTCCTCCAGCCGGTCGGTGACGGCGGCGAGCGAGAACTCCGCTTCGAGGGCCGCCCGGCCGGCGCGGGTGACGCGCTCGCGCAGGGGAGGGTCCTCCAGGAGCCGCAGCACCGCGTCCGCCAACTGCTCCGGCGAACCGTCGGTCACGAGAGCGGCCTCGCGCTGCCGGAGGGCCGGGGCGATACCGCAGCTGTCCGTGCAGACCACCGGTGTGCCCACCGCCAAGGACTCCAGCACGCTCATCGGGAACGGCTCGTCGACGCTGGGCAGGACGTAGACCGTGGCCCGCGCGGTCCGGCGCACGGCGGCATCGTGATCGAGAGCCCCGCCGTACGTCACCACCTCGCCGAGCCCCTCGTCGGCGATCAGCCGCCGGACCTCCGTGAGCCGCCCCTCGTCCGAACCGTGCACGGTGAAGGACACCTCGGGCCGCTTGCGGTGCACCAGCGCCGCCATCCGCACGAAGGCCTCGGGCCGTTTGCGGCTCTGCAGACGGGCGAGGAAGAGCACATCCGTTTCGCTCCGGTCCCCGGGACCGGGCCGGGCGCGGACCCCGTTGGGCAGCCTGACCAGGCGCGGCCCGCGCGGCCCCAGCACCCGGCGCAGCCCGGCCTCCTCCTCGTCGGTGAGGACCAGTGCCGCCGCCGCCCGGCGCAGCAGCGGGACATACACCCGGTCGAAGAACCGGGCCACCATGGAGCCACGCGGCTGGACCATGCCGTGCGTCTGCACCACGAAGGGCCTGCGGCGCACCGCGGCCACCGCGAGCGCGGCCAGTGAGACCAGATCGCGCCCGGCGTGCAGATGCAGCGCCTCGGCCCGGCCGACGCTCCGCCAGAGCAGCGGCACCAGTCCCGGGTGGAACAGGCCGAGGAAGCCCTGCCCCGGTACCAGGGTGCGGGCCGGCCGGGCACGCAGCGGCACCCCGTCCACCGACCGCGGGGGCGCGCCCCGCCCCCGCCACAGCGAGACCAGCTCCACCTCGTGGCCGCGCGAGGCCAGTTCGCCCAGCTGCCCGGTGGCCACGCTCACCGGACCGCCGTACGCCCCGTCGTCGCTGACCAGGGTCACGACATGGGTGATCCTCATGCCGCACCCCCGGTGGTGTGCACGGCACCCGGCGGCACATCGCGGTGGGCCACCGCGCCGGCGCCGACCACCGCTCCCGCCCCGACGGTGACGCCGCGCAGCACCATGGCGCGGGCGGCCACCCAGGACCCCTCCGCCAGATGGATCGGCGCGTTGTCGAACTCGAAGGTGGGCGAGCGCCGTTGGTGGCTTCCGGTGCACAGCACGGCGCCCTGGGAGACACAGACGTCCCCGGCGATGCTGATCGGTTCCAGGTTGATCAGCCAGGAGTCCTCGCCGATCCAGACGTCGTCGCCGACCGACAGTTTCCACGGCCACTGCACCCGCACCCGGTGCCGTATCAGCACCCGTTCGCCGACGCGGGCGCCGAACGCCCGCAGCAGCGGGGGCCGCAGCCGCGGCGGGAACCACCACTTCATGAACACGAGGTTGAGCACGGCGAACCAGGCGGCCTGGGTCAGCAGCCCCCGGCCCTTGTCGTAGCCGGCGCCGCTGAATCCGCTCAGCCGGCGGGCGGTGGCGGGAGCCGTCATCGGTCCACCCGCACCCGGTGGCCGGAGAGCTCGTCCGCCAGCTGCCGTACGTCCGACTCGACCATGATCCGGGCGAGTTCGTCGAACTGCACCTTCGCCGACCAGTCCAGCAGGCTCTTGGCCTTGGACGCGTCGCCGATGAGCGCATCCACCTCCGAGGGGCGCTCGTACTTCGGATCGAAGCGCACATAGCGCTCCCAGTCCAGGTCCACCGTGGCGAAGGCGGCCTGCAGGAAGTCGCGCACCGTCGCGGCCACACCCGTCGCCACCACATAGTCGTCCGGCTCGTCCTGCTGGAGCATCAGCCACATGGCCTCGACGTACTCCGGGGCGTAGCCCCAGTCGCGGACGGCGTCGAGGTTGCCCAGGTAGAGGTGCTCCTGCAGTCCTGCCTGGATGCGGGCCACCGCGCGGGTTATCTTGCGGGTGACGAAGGTCTCGCCCCGCCGCGGGCTCTCGTGGTTGAAGAGGATGCCGTTGACGCCGAACAGGCCGTACGCCTCGCGGTAGTTGACCGTGGACCAGTAGGCCATGACCTTGGCGCAGCCGTACGGGCTGCGCGGATGGAAGGGCGTCGCCTCGTTCTGCGGCGGCGGGGTGGCGCCGAACATCTCCGAGGACGAGGCCTGGTAGAGCCGGGTCTGCACCCCGCTGGCGCGGATGGCCTCCAGCAGCCGTACGGCGCCCAGCCCGGTCACGTCGCCGGTGTACAGGGGCGCGTCGAAGGAGACCCGGACATGGGACTGGGCCCCGAGGTTGTAGACCTCGTCGGGTCGCACATCACGCAGCAGGTTCACCAGGGCGACCCCGTCCGAGAGGTCGCAGTGGTGCAGCACCAGTCTGCGGTCCGGGGTGTGCGGGTCCTGGTAGATGTGGTCGATGCGCTCGGTGTTGAAGCTCGACGAGCGTCTCATCAGCCCGTGCACCTCATAGCCCTTACCGAGCAGCAATTCGGCAAGATAGGAACCGTCCTGTCCGGTGATTCCGGTGATGACCGCGGTTTTCGGCATGGCTTCCCCCCACGAGAAGTGATGTACATCGGGATCGATCAATGGATTTCCCACGCGCCGGCGGACCGCGGGGGCGTGGACGCTACCCGCTCCCCGACCGGTGGTCGAGGGCGGAGAGCAGCAGGTATTTCCTGAAATAGCCGGTGGACGTATCGGGATGACTGACACAATCCGCCCCATGGATGACTTGCTGCCCACACCCGCCCGCGTCTTCGTCGCGGGCCACCGAGGCCTGGTGGGATCCGCCGTGGCCCGGCGGCTGACCGCCCAGGGCTATGACGTGGTGACCCGTACGCACGCGGAGCTCGACCTGCGTGACGCCGATGCCACCGCGGAGTTCCTGCGCGCCGCCCGGCCCGATGCCGTCGTCCTGGCGGCCGCCAAAGTCGGCGGAATCATGGCCAACAGCACCTACCCCGTGCAGTTCCTGGAGGACAACCTGAGCATCCAGCTCAGCGTCATCGCGGGTGCGCACCAGGCCGGGGTCCGCCGGCTGCTGTTCCTCGGATCGAGCTGCATCTACCCCAAGCACGCCGCGCAGCCCATCACCGAGGACGCCCTGCTGAGCGGGCCGTTGGAGCCCACCAACGAGGCGTACGCGATAGCCAAGATCGCCGGACTGGTCCAGATCCGCTCCTACCGCCGGCAGTACGGAGCCTCCTTCATCTCCGCCATGCCGACCAACCTCTACGGACCCGGCGACAACTTCGACCTGGAGACCTCGCACGTCCTGCCCGCGCTCATCCGCCGCTTCCACGAGGCGAAGGAGAAGGGGCAGGCAGAACTCACCCTCTGGGGCACCGGCACCCCGCTGCGCGAGTTCCTGCACGTCGACGACCTGGCCGCGGCCTGCGAGGTGCTGCTGCGCCGCTATGACGGCGACGACACCGTCAACGTCGGCTGCGGCGAGGACCTGACCATCGCCGAACTCGCCTCCTGTGTCGCCTCCGCGGTCGGATACGAGGGACGGATCTCCTTCGACCCGTCCCGCCCCGACGGCACCCCGCGCAAGCTGCTCGACATCAGCAGGATGCGTGCACTGGGCTGGTCGCCCACCATCCCGCTGGCCGAGGGCATCGCCCGCACCTACCGGGCGTGGCAGGAGGAGACGGCCCGGGTGTGAGACCCGTCCCCTGGTGCGCGGCCGGCGCCCGCCCCTCGGCGAGGCGCCGGCCGCACACCGGAGCCCTGTTTCCCTAGTAGGCACCGCGCCCGTCCACCACGGCGCGCACGGTCCGCACCAGCACACCGATGTCGCTGCCGTAGGACCAGTTGTCCACATAGCTCAGGTCCAGCGCCACGGTCTCGTCCCACGAGAGGTCGGACCGCCCGCTGACCTGCCACAGGCCGGTCAGCCCCGGCTTGACGGACAACCGGCGGATCTCGGTCCCGTCGTACCGCTCGACCTCCTCGGGAAGCGGCGGCCGCGGGCCGACCAAGGACATATGGCCGGCCAGGACGTTGAAGAGCTGGGGCAGTTCGTCCAGGGAGAAGCGCCGCAGCAGCCGGCCCACCCGGGTCACCCGCGGATCCCGCCGGATCTTGAACATCGCCCCGTCGTTCTCGTTGGCCGACTCCAGCGCGGCCCGCATCCGGTCGGCGGCGACCACCATCGTGCGGAACTTCCACATCCGAAACGGCGTCAGATCCCTGCCGACCCGGACCTGCCAGTAGAACACCGGGCCCGCAGTGGTGAGCCGTATGGCCGCCGCCACCGTGGCGAACACCGGCGCGAGCAGTACCAGCAGCAGCAGGGCCCCCAGCCGGTCGGTGGCCTGCTTCAGCAGCACCGGCAGCCCCCGTCGCGCCGCCGGGTCGATGTGCATCAGGGTCAGGCCCGCCGCCTTGGCCAGCCGGACCCGGTGCTGTGAGACGTCGATCAGCCCAGGAAGTATGGCCAGATTCCGCCCCTCGTCGTGCAACGCCCAGGCCAGCCGCCGTACCCGCGACGCCGAGAGCCGACGTCCCGGTGCCACGAAGACGAGATCGGCATCGAGTTCCGCGGCGCACCGCAGGACGGTCTCCCCGTCCAGCGCCCCTTCGGGCGACTCCCCGTCGGAGGCGATCCGCGCGGCCACGGGCAGCGCCGAGTCGGTGGCCTCCTCGCCGACGAGGCAGCTGCCGACGACCACGTATTCGTGGTCCGTGCGGTGCGCCAGCTCCGCGAGCACCACATCGACGGCGCCCGCCTCCCCGACGACCAGGACGCGTCGCAACGCCTGCGCACGGCGGCGCATCGCCAGCAGATACCGGTGTACGAGCTTGCGCCGGGCCACGCTCAGCCCCAGGCAGGGCAGCAGCGCGAGCACACAGACCTCGAGGTCCGCGTCGATCCGTGCCCCGACGCAGATGACGGCCAGCACGCCCAGCATGGTCAGCCAGTCCCGCACGACCGGCAGCGCCGCGTCGCCCCCGCTCAGTTCATCTCTGGTGTAACGATTCTTCGTTGTGCCGACCGCCAGCCACGCAAGACAGGCCAGCACCGCCGTGAGCCACGGCTGCGGCTGCCGTGTCACGGCACCGAGCACGCCGACCGGCACCAGGGTGCCCACGGCGTCCACGGCCCATGCCAGCCGCACGAGCCGGCGCTCGGCCGACCGGTGCCCGTCCTTCTCCCTGCGCTGCGGCGCACGCTCTAATCCGGCTGTTCCGGCGGGTGACTCCATCACCCGTGATCCGGCAGCTTCGAACAACCCCATGGCCCCCCACTTGGTCGTCCCCTCACCTTCCGGCGCGGCTGGAGCCCCCCGGCCACCCAATCCGCCTCCGTGTTCGGACGTGACGCTAGAGCACGTTGCGCCCGACTGCTGTGGTTTACCTAATTTGAGTGTTCTTGTGTCCCATTGTTTACAGGCCAACATTTTGTGTGATCGGGTTTCGGCCTCGCTCCGCGGCCCGCACCGGGCGGCCCGCACCGCCTCGTGTCCGCCGCCGGACTTCTCGATGTACCCGGTCCGCGTCCCGCTTAGCATGCAGGCCATGAACAGCGATCTCTTCTCCTCCGAGAACATGGCCACGCCCGCCACCGCGCCCGGCATGATCCAGCAGAACGCGAAGTCCATCAAGTACGCCCTGGACGGCGAGTGTTATGCACGGCAGGGCTCGATGATCGCCTACCGCGGCGACCTGCAGTTCGAGAAGCAGGGGCAGGGCGTCGGCAAGTTCCTCAAGCGCGCGGTCACCGGCGAGGGGTTGGCGCTGATGGCCGTACGGGGCCGGGGCGAGGTGTGGTTCGCGCACGAGGCCGCCAACTGCTTCGTCATCGACCTCGCCCCCGGTGACGGCATCACCGTCAACGGCCGCAATGTGCTGTGCTTCGACCCGTCGCTCTCCTACGAGATCAAGGTCGTCAAGGGCGCCGGCATGGTCGGCGGCGGGCTCTTCAACTCCGTCTTCAGCGGACAGGGCAAGCTGGCGGTGATGTGCGAGGGCAACCCCCTGGTCATACCCGTGTCCCCGCAGTCCCCGGTCTTCGTCGACACCGATGCCGTGGTCGGCTGGAGCAGCAGCCTGCAGACGACGCTGCACCGTTCGCAGAGCCTCGGTTCGATGCTGCGCGGCGGCTCCGGCGAGGCCGTCCAACTCCGCCTCGACGGCGAGGGTTTCGTGATCGTACGACCCAGCGAACTCCGCCCGGAGAAGGCAGCCGGCAACTGACCCGGACCGCCGGTGCGCCCCGCGGGACGGCGACGGAACAGGGCCGGCCCGCCGGACGCCGGCCCGTCGTCGGGGACCCTGCTGCGGTGGGGGACAGGGGCCCGCGGCGGGCCCGGCACCGGCCCCCGCGGAGGCGACTTCGCCCGGTGCGTCTCCGGCTGGCATGATCGCGCCCATGGCTGAACGCGTGATCGCCGCCTGTGACGGCGCGTCGAAAGGAAACCCCGGGCCCGCGGGCTGGGCCTGGGTCATCGCCGACGGTGCGGAAACCGTGGTGCGGTGGGAGGCCGGGCCGCTGGGCTCCGCGACGAACAACGTCGCGGAGCTCACCGCCCTGGAACGCCTGCTGGCCGCCACCGATCCGGCCGACGCCCTGGAGATCCGGATGGACTCCCAGTACGCGATGAAGGCCGTCACCACCTGGCTGCCCGGCTGGAAGCGCAAGGGGTGGAAGACCGCCGCGGGCAAGCCGGTCGCCAACCAGGAACTCGTGATGCGCATCGACGCGCTGCTCACGGGCCGCTCCGTGGAGTTCCGGTATGTGCCGGCGCACCAAGTGGACGGCGACCCGCTCAACGACCTCGCCGACCGGGCCGCCAGTCAGGCAGCGGTCGTCCAGGAGGCCGCCGGCAGCGAGCTCGGCTCCCCGGAGCCGCCGCCCTCCTCGGGCGCCGCCAAGCCCGCCGGATCCCGCCGGCCGGCCGCCGGCGGGGCGGCGAGGACGGCGTCGGCGTCCTCGCCGAAGCGGCGCACCTCGGGGAACTCGACGCGGACGCTCCACGCCAAGTTCCCCGGACGCTGCCGGTGCGGGCGCTCCTACGCGAAGGGCGAGCCCATCACCAAGAACCCGGACGGCTGGGGGCACCCCGACTGCCGCTCCGGTGCGGGCAGCGGCGGCTGAGCCCTGCGGTGAGCCGGGCCGCGGCCGCCGGGGCCCGAAGGGCTAGGGCTTGTTGCCCTTCGGGCCCGCCACCGGCACGCCGAGCGGGCGGGCGATACCCACCACCCCCTCGTCGAGGCGCTGGAGGTGCCGCAGCACGCGGAAGGTGACGGTGCCCGACTGCAGGGCCCCGGAACCGGCGGCGTCCAGCATCGCGGCGATGCTGACGCCCGATTCCACCGCGCCCTCGGTGGTCTCCTCCAGCACCCGCGCGACGATCAGGTCGATGTTGTGCGCGATCCGCCGGCCGGCTCCCGCCAGCCGCGGATCGGCCGCGATGGTCTTGCTGTACGGCACCAGTTCCGCCGTCGCCGCCAGGGAACGCGCGTGGTAGGCGGAGGTCTCCAGGAGCGCGACCAGGTAGCGGACGGTCCGCCGCCGTACGCGCAGCGGGGTGATCGGGTGCGTCAGGGGCTGGGTGGAGGCGCGCAGCTCGTCCAGGGCGGTGTCCAGATCGCGTGCCTTGCCCAGCAGGTCGACGGCCGGCCCGCCGCTGAGCTGTTCCACCGCGGCCGAGGCGACGTCCCGCAGCCGGACCAGCACCGTGCCCAGCAGCTCGTCCGTGCGGCGGTCCGTGTGCACCGGCAGCACGAGGACGGCGGCGATGATCCCGCAGGCGGCGCCCAGCGCCGTCTCCTCGATGCGCAGCACCAGCACGGAGAAGCTGTAGGTGTTGAGCAGGGTGTAGAGCAGCCCGAGCATCGCGGTGACGAAGAACGACATCAGCGCGTACGACAACGGCGCGGTGAACCACATCCCGAAGATGCAGAGCAGCACGAGGGCGAACGCGGCCCAGGTGTGGTTGCCGACCAGGCCGGCCAGCGCGACACCGGCGACCACGCCGAGGGCCGTGCCGACCAGCCGGCGGTAGCCCTTGACCATGATCTCGCCGGTGGACGCGGTGTTGAGGAAGACCACCCAGCAGGTCAGCACCGCCCAGTACCAGCGCTGGCTGGAGAGGAACTCGCCGCCGATGATGGCCAGGGTCGAGCCCACCGCGACCTGGAACGCGGCACGGGTGGTGGGCCTTTGGAACCCGGTACGGTCCTCCTCCGCCTCGTCGGTCTCCTCGGCGCCGACGATCGCGAGGTCCTCGGCGTCGAACTCCTCGCGGGAGCGGGTGGTGGCCGGGGAGTCGTCCGATTCGTCCTGCGGGCCGTCCAGCGCCAGGCGCAGACCCAGGACGGAGCGCGCGGCCTCACCGAGTCCGCGGAAGACGTCCTGGACGACGGGTGAGGCGCGCGGCAGGTTGTCCTCTTCGCGGTAGCCGAGCAGCCGGTTGCGCACATGGGCCAGCCCGGTGCCGCGGTCGTCGGGCGCGCGCCGCGCGACCAGCAGGAGCAGGGAGTTCAGGTCCCGGCGCAGGGTGACGGTGGCCTCGTCCTCGGTCCGGACGGGGGCCGTCGTGGCCGGTACGGGGGCGTGCGGGAGGTGCATGGTGAGGGTGTCGGCCCGCTCGGCGCTGCGGGCGTTGAGGATCAGCATGCCCAGGCGTTCGGCGGCGATCTCGGCCTCCGCGACGCGGCGTTGCACCAGTCGCGCCGCGGCCGCGTCCCGGGTGCCCTCCTCCAGGAGGCCCTGGATCATCAGGGCCGCCTCGTGCAGCCGGGCGGTGTGCCGCCGCAGGTCGTCGAGGACCTTGTCCCGTTCGTCGGGGCCGGCGTCCAGCAGTTCCAGCTGGGTGGCCAGCAGCTGGGCGAGGCGCGCCCGGAAGGCCTCGCGCAGCCGGTCCAGGGTGCGCTGGGGCGTCTGCGGGACGACGGCGAAGCGGACGACCGCGCTGCAGGCGAAGGCGATGCCCAGGGTCAGGTACAGCTCGGGGAGGGTGGGCACCGTGGCGTGCACGAACAGCGAGACGAAGTAGACCTGAAAGCCGATGAGGCCGAGCGCGGTGCCGCGGTCGCCGAACCGCCGGGCGTAGACGGCACTGAAGATCAGCAGGACGAAGAACAGGTCCCCGGGGACGACCAGGGCGTGCAGCACCGCCGCCAGGGACATGGCGGCGAGCGCGACCGGCAGGCCCAGCGCCAGCGTGATCGCCTGGCCGCGCACCTCCTTCTCCTTGACGGCGAAGGTGGCGACCATGGCGGCCATGGCGCCCGCGACCATCAGCGTGACGCCGGTGTGGAGCAGGGCGAGGGCGACGAGCGTGAGCACGATCGCCCCGACCGTCCGCAGCCCCGCCTTCAGTCGCAGCAGCCCTGGGTCGGATGCCGCGAAGCGGTCCCAGGTCCTCGTCCGAGCCCGCCGTATCGCTGCCCTCACGGTGCCGTACACTCCCACTTCTTGCCATCATCCGGGATGCCCCAGCATCGCACGTCTGATCGGAACGACTTCATCCGCATCGGCCCCGGGCCCCGCATGGCAGGTGTGAGCGCATTCCCCGCGAACTCCCCGCTCCCTTCGCTCTCTTACCTCCTCCTTCGCCTCTCTTTGCCCCGTTGCGCCCTCCTTTGTCGCTCTCGCGCCCTTGCTTTCCCCGGTGTTAGCCGCGCGTTAGCCGATCATCAGTGGGGGCGCCCAGGGTGGGTGGCGCGGAACGAAAGAGAACCCGCCGACCGGTCCCGCGGTCGGCTCCACGGCCGGGGGTGCCCTCGCGGGTGGCCGGGGAGCGCCGTGCGGGCCGGGCGGTGGACGCGCACCGGGGTCTCTCCCGGTGCCGGAGAAGAAGGAGTTGATGACTGATGACCATCCGTGGTCTGCGTACCGCCGTCACCGTCGCCGCCGCCGTTGCCCTCGCCGCGGGAGCGGGCGCCGGCATGGCCTCCGCGGCGGGTACGGCAGGACCGGGCGCCGCCGCGGCCGCCGCGTGCGGCCCGGGGACGCTGAAGGTCGCGACCACCAGCGCGGGGTCGAGCCAGGCCGGCATGAACCACCAGGGCACCTACCTGAAGGTGACCAACACCGGCGGGAGCACCTGCGCGATAGACGGGTACCCGGGGCTGGCGCTGGAGGGCGCCGGGCACACGGCCCTGAAGACCACCCCGCACCACGGTGACACCTACTTCGCCAAGGACCCGGGGGCGCACCGGATCACCCTGAAGCCGGGCGGGAGCGCCTTCGCGGACCTGGTCTGGACGCACGCCGGCCCGTCCTCCGCGCAGGCCAAGTACCTGCAGGTGTCCCCGACGGGCAGCAACTCGCACGGCGTCGTGGCGTTCGACAACGCCGTGGACGGCGGGAAGCTGTCCGTGACGGCCTGGTCGGCGACGCCGCCCGCCGCCTCCTGACCGCTGCCGGCAGGCCGGAGGCCCGACGCGTGGGGGCGTCGGGCCTCCGGCCTGCGGACGACCGGGTCAGCCGCGGGCGCCGGCCAGCAGGCCGCGGTACCAGTCGACGGTGGCGTCGAGGGTGGCGCTCAGCGGGGTCGGGTGCACGCCGAAGGTCCGCGCGAAGGCCGTGGAGTCCACGATCTGCGGCTCGGTGTGCTGGTAGAACATCTCCGCGTACTCGTTCATGAAGGCTTCGTCGAACGGTCCGAAGGGGCGCGGCTCGGGCAGGACCACACGGTGCAGCTGGCGCCCCACCCGCTCCTCGATCATCGTGTGGATCTGGCGCGTGGTGACGGCCGGCGCGGTGGGCAGATGCCACACCCTGCCGTCGCCCACCGGGAGTTCGCCGAGGGTGGCGAGGCCGGTCGCGACATCCCTGATGTCCGTGTAGCTGTGCGGCAGGTCGATGTCGCCCAGGCCGAGGACCTCCCCTCCGGTCAGCGCGCCGGGGAAGACCGCCCCGCCGAGCGTCGAGTTGAGCACGCCGGGGCCGACGAAGTCCGCCGCCCGCCCGAGGACGACCCGGGCACGCCCCGCGCGGTGGGAGTCGAGGTAGCGCTCGTCCAGCTCCGCCCGCATCCGTCCCTTGCGGCTGGTCGCCCGCCACGACGTGGCCTCCGTCATCACCTCCCCGTGCGTCGGGCCGTACGGGTACAGCGTGTCCAGGACGACCAGGCGGGCGCCCGTGGTCTCGACGGCGGCCAGCACCGCGCGCTGGACCCGGGGCATCACCTCGACCTGGCGGTGATAGTCGACGTTCACGCAGTGGTAGACGACGGCGGCGCCCTCGACGGCGGCCAGTGCCCCCTCCGGCGTGCTCACATCGGCCGCGCGCGGCTCGATGCCCTCGGCGGCGCCGTCCGGCCCGGAGCGGCTGACCAGTCGTACGGCGTGCCCGCGGCGGACGAGTTCGCCGGCGAGCGCGGTGCCTGCCGGTCCGGCACCCAGTACGGCGTGGAGGGGGCGTTCTGCAGCGGACATGGCGGTTCCTTCTCTACGGGGCGGTGGCCGGCGGGCGGGACCCGGGGGCGAGGAGCGGCGAGAGGCTTCACGGCGCTTCTCGTTCTGCGCCCTCGCTTCTGTTAGAGACTATAACGCTCGCGATGATGCGTAGCAATAGTTGTGCGGTCGTCCCGACTGCCGGGGCGGCTGCCGCCGTTGGTGTCAGAGGGCGGCGGTGCCGTGCGTGGTGTGTGGAGTGCGGCGGCGGGGGAGGGCAGGGTCGGCGTGGGCATCGGTCGTGTGCCCGGCCGGACGGCTCCCGGGCCCTGCCGGCCGGCCGTCCGTGGTGCCGGGGCCGCCCCGACGCCACGGCCGGACGCCGCCCCGTTCGGGGCGCCCGGCGCTACGAGGGCGGCGCCCGGACCAGTGCAGCGCGAGGCGAAGGGCGTGTGTCGTGGGTGTCGGTTTCACGGAAGAGTCGACGTCGGTGACGGTGGCGGCGTCGGCGGTGCCCCAGCGCGTGGTGCTCGCCGCCCGTCCGCAGGCGGCGCTGCGCCTGTACTGCGTGCCGCCCGCCGGGGCCGGCCCGGACTGCTATCTGCGGTGGGCGCCCCTGCTGCCGTCCTGGATCGAGCCGTGTTCCGTGGCGCTGCCCGGCCGGGGAGCCCGCTCGGCGGAACCGTCGCTGACCGATCCCGCCTACCTCAGCGCCCGGCTCGCCCCGGTGCTCGACGACTGGGCCGACCCCCGCCCGTTCGCCGTCTTCGGGCACAGCGCGGGAGCGCTGCTGGCCTACGAGGCGACCCGGCACCTGCGGCGCACCCACGGCCGCCTGCCCGCGCTGCTGGCGGTGTCCTCGCTGTCGGCGCCGCACCTCGACGCCTACAGCGCCGGTCTGCCGCCGCGCCTGACGGCCGGCCTGGAGGGCCTTCGCGAACTCGTCGGCCCGATCCCCGAACAACTGCTGGCCGACGCCCGTCTGATGGCCGCGGCCTGCACCCCGCTGCTGGCCGACTGCCTGCTGCTCCTGCACTACCGGCACCGCACCGGGCCCCCGCTGGACGTGCCGCTGGCCCTCTACGGCGGCGAGCAGGACCCGGTCACCCCCGTAGACGACCTCCAGTCCTGGAACGACCTGGTCACCACGCCCGCGGACCCCCGGCTCTTCCCCGGCGGGCACACCTACCTGCACACGGGGACGAAGGCGCTGGTGGACCACCTCACCGCTGCGCTGGACACCGTCATCAACCGGCCCGTGGCGACGGCATGACGGCCGCTTCGCCGGGCGGAGCCGCACGGCGCGCGGGCGCGGCCGCCGTGGTCTGCCTCGGGCTGTTCATGCTCGGCCTGGACCTGACGGTCCTCAATGTCGCCGTCCCCGATCTGCAGGGCGACCTGGACACCTCCACCGCGCAGGTGCAGTGGGTCGTGGACGGCTACGCCCTGGTGCTGGGCGGCACGGTGCTGGCCGTGGGAGCCTTCACCGACGCCTGGGGCCGGCGGCGTTCCTTCGTCTGCGGGGTGGCGGTCTGCGGGGCCTCCTCGCTCGGCGGCGCGCTGGCCGGTCACCCGTGGCAGGTGATCACGGCGCGCTGCTGCATGGGAGCCGGGGCCGCCCTGCTGATGCCGGCCACGCTGGCGGTCCTCCACCAGCTGTTCCCCGAGGCCCGGCTGCGCAGCCGGGCGATCGCCGCCTGGGCCGCGGTCGGCGGCATGGGCGGCCTGTGCGGCCCGGTCATCGGCGGCTGGCTGGTGGAGCACGCCTCCTGGCGCGCCGCGTTCTGGATCAACCTGCCGCTGGCCGGCACGGTCATCGTCCTGGCTCTGGTCCTGGTACCCGAGTCCCGGGCGCGGCGGCGCGACGGCTTCGACGTGCCCGGTGCCGTGCTGTCGGCCGCGGGGCTGCTGGCGCTGGTGTGGTCGATCACCGAGAGCCCGCACCGCGGCTGGACCAGCCCGGCCGCCCTCACCGGGTTCACCGCGGCCGCGCTGTTGCTGGCCGCCTTCGTCGGCCGGCAACTGCGCGCGCCCGCCCCCATGCTCCCGCTGCATCTGCTGCGGGTGCCGGACATCGGGGTGGCCGCGGCGGCCCTGGCGCTGATGTCCTTCGCCATGTTCGGGGCGCTGTTCGTCCTGACCCTCTACCTCCAAGGGGTGCTCGGCTACAGCCCCTTGCAGGCCGGGGTGCGGACGCTGCCGCTGCCGGCCGGACTCGCGCTCGGCGCGGTGTGCGCGGTGCCCCTGCGGGCACGACTGGGCGGCAGGCTCCCCGTCGTGGGCGGACTGCTGCTGGTGACGGCCGGCTTCGCCGTCCTGGCGACCACCACCCCCGACTCCGGCTACCCGCACTGCGCGGCCTTCCAACTGGTCGCGGGCGTGGGCGCCGGTCTGGTGGCGGCAGCCGCCACCGAGTCGGTGATGGGCTCGGTCGCCACCGACCGGGCCGGACTCGGCTCGGCCATCAACGACGCCACCCGCCAGGTCGGCTCCGCGCTCGGGGTCGCCGTCCAAGGCTCCCTGCTCGCCGCCGTCTTCACCTCGAAGTTCGGCGCCTCCCTCACCGGCCTGCACGCCCCGGCGCCGGTGGCGGAGGCGGCCGAGCACAGCCTGTTGTCCGTGCCCGCCCAGGCGATGCGCCTGCCCGGCCCACTGCGCGCCGGAGTGCTGGCCGCCGCGCGCCGGGCCTTCACGGACGCGATGACGCTCACCGCCGTCGTCGCCGGAGCCGTCACCCTGGTCACCGCCGCCGCGGCCGCCCGCTGGCTCGGCCGGCCGACGGGGCCCCACGACGCCCGCCTTGCCGCCGACGGCCGTGCCGGGCCGCCGGCCGCCGCCCCGGCCGCGGCCCGCGCAGGATCCGCCTCCGGGGTTATAGAGCGATAAGTCACTCGTACGGAGGTGCCTTCAAGGCCGCTGCCCGCGCACCGGTTCGGCGAAGGTAGGGAGCGCGAGACCGCTGCCCGCGCACCGGTCCGCGGTGCCGACCGCCGCCCGCCCGGAGCCGCGCGGCACGGCCCCGCCCGTGCCGGCCCGGTCCGGGACGCCCCGGTCCGCTGCGGAACGGGCGTGCGGTGCCCGTGCGCGCACCGGCGGACCGCGCCCGGACGGCACCGCGCCCGTGGCCTTCGCCGGCGCCACCCCACCCACCGAAGGAGTCACCGTGCCCACCAGTACCGAGCTGATCACCAGCACCCTCACCGAGACCTTCGACCTCGACCCGGCCGACGTCACCCCCGAGCGCACCTTCGAGGACCTGGGGCTGGACTCGCTGGCGCTCGTCGAGATGGGGCTGATGCTGCAGGAGCGCACCGGGATCTCGCTGGAGGACGTACCCCTGCAGACGACCATCGAGGAGCTGGCGGCCCTCATGGACGCCCGGGACGCCGGCTCGGTGCTGACCGCGGCACCGAACAGCGGGGCCTGATGACCGGTCAGTGCCGCGAGGTCGCCGTCACCGGCCTCGGGGTGATCAGCCCGGCCGGGATCGGCGCGGAGGCCACCTGGGACGGCCTGCTCACCGGCCGCTCCACCGCCGCCAGGGACCCCGGACTCGCGGGCCTGCCGGTGGACATCTCCTGCCGGGTACCGGACTTCGACACCGCCGCCCTGGTCGGCAGGAAGGCCGCCTGGCGGCTGGACCGCTTCGTCGCCATGGCCCTCCTCGCCGCCCGCCACGCCGTCGACGACGCCGGCCTGCGCCCCGCCGACTGGGACGCCGCGCGCGTCGGGGTGGTCATGGGGACCGGCACGGGCAGCATGGAGCGCTACCCCGGCGAGTTCGCCAAGCTCGCGGCCGGACGTCCCCTGGACATCTCACCGCTCGCCATCACCCGCAGCGTCCCCAACATGGCGGCCGCCGAAATCGCCCTCGACCTCACGGCCACCGGACCCAACTTCGCCGTCTCCACCGCCTGCGCCTCCGGCAGCAGCGCCCTGGGGGTCGCCCGTGATCTGCTGCGCGCCGGGACATGCGACATCGTCCTGGCCGGCGGGGCGGAATCCGCCTGCCACGCCATCCCCGCCGCCTGCTTCCACCGCATGGGAGCCCTCTCCCAGCGGACGACGGACCCCGCGGGCGCCTGCCGCCCCTTCGACGCCGGACGCGACGGCTTCGTCCTCGCCGAAGGCGCCGCCGTCCTGGTGCTGGAACGCCCCGCCCACGCGCGGGCCCGCGGCGCCCGCCCCCGCGCCCATCTGGCCGGCTACGGCGCGAGCTGCGACGCCTACCACTACGCCGCCCCCGATCCGGACGGCCGGGGAGCCGCGGCGGCCCTCACCGCGGCGCTGGCCGACGCCGGCGCGGCGCCCGCGGACATCGACCACATCAACGCGCACGGCACCGGAACCGGGCGCAACGACCTCGCCGAGGCCAGGGCGCTGCGCAGCGTCTTTCCCGAGCCCCCCGCCGTCACCTCCCTCAAGGGCGCGCTCGGGCACGCCATCGGAGCGGCGGGCGCCATCGAAGCGGCCGTCACCGTGCTGAGCCTGCAGCGGGACACCGTCCCGCCCACGGCCAACCACGAGGACACCGACCTCGACATCGACCTGGACATCGTGGCGAAAGTCCCCCGCACCACGGCCCAGTCCGCCGCAGCCAGCCTCTCCACCGGCTTCGGGGGCCAGAACGCCGCCCTGGTCTTCCGCTCCGCCTGACGTGCCCCCGGGCCGGCGAACAGCCCGGATGTGCGCCGGACTCCGCTCCTCGACGCGACGAGAGGACTCACCATGCGCCGTCGTACCGGGGCACGCACCCGCCCCGCCGCGCGCGAAGACGCATGCCGCGCGACCGCCGTCCCGCCCCCTGTCCGGCCCGGGGAGAACGCGCCCGTCCGGCGGGCCCGAGGGGGCGGTTCATGAGAGCGGTCAAGGGCCCCACCGACCACGTCGTGGTGGTCGGCGCCGGACTCTCCGGGCTGTCCGCCACGCTGCACCTGCTCGGCGCGGGGCGGCGGGTCACGGTCGTCGAGCGCGAGGCGCTGCCCGGCGGCCGGGCCGGCCGCATCGACCGCCACGGCTACCGCATCGACACCGGACCGACCGTGCTGACCATGCCGGACCTCATCGACGAGACCTTCGCGGCAGTCGGCGAACGGCTCACCGACCGGCTGGAACTGCGGGCACTGCACCCGGCGTACCGCGCCCGTTTCGCCGACGGCAGCGAGCTGGACGTCCATACGGACCCGCAGGCCATGGAGGCGGAGGTGGCACGGTTCGCCGGCCCCGCGGCGGCCCACGGCTACCGGCGGCTGCGGCACTGGCTCCAGCAGCTCTACGCGGTCCAGCGGCACCGCTTCATCGACGCCAACTTCGACTCCCCGCTGCAACTGCTGCACCCGGACCTCGTCCGCCTCGCCGCGCTCGGCGGCTTCGGCCGGCTCGACCACCGCATCGCCCGCTTCCTGCCGGACCCGCGGCTGCGCCGGGTCTTCTCCTTCCAGGCGCTGTACGCCGGTGTACCGCCCGCGCGCGCCCTGGCCGCCTACGCCGTCATCGCCTACATGGACACCGTCGCCGGGGTGTACTTCCCGCGCGGCGGGATGCACGCCCTGCCCCGCGCCATGGCGGCCGCGGCCGCCGACGCCGGTGCCGCGTTCCGCTACGGACACCCGGTCACCCGGCTGGAACGCAGCGGCGACCGGATCACGGCCGTGGTCACCGCGCACGAACGCATCCCCTGCGACGCGGTGGTCCTCACGCCCGACCTCCCGGTCGTCCACCGGCTGCTGGGCCGGCGCCCCCGCCGCCCGCTCCGCCTGCGCCACGCGCCCTCCGCGGTGGTCCTGCACGCCGGCACCGACCGCACATGGCCGCGGCTGGCGCACCACACGCTCTCCTTCGGCGCCGCCTGGGAGCGGACCTTCGACGAACTCACCCGCACCGGGCGGCTGATGAGCGACCCCTCGCTCCTCATCACCCGCCCCACCGCCACCGACCCCGGGCTCGCCCCTCCGGGGCGCCACCTGCACTACATCCTCGCGCCCTGCCCCAACACCGAGACCGGCCCGCGCGCCGGGGACTGGCACGACCTGGCCCCCCGGTACCGCGACAGCCTGCTCTCCGTACTGGAGCGCCGTGGACTCACCGGCATCGGCGCCGCCACCGAGATGCACCACCTGGTCACCCCCGCCGACTGGGCCGCGCAGGGGCTCGCCGCGGGAACACCCTTCTCCGCCGCCCACACCCTGGCGCAGACCGGCCCCTTCCGCCCCCGCAACCTCGTGCGCGGCACCGAGAACGCCGTGCTGGCGGGCTGCGGCACCACCCCCGGCGTCGGCGTCCCCACCGTGCTGATCTCCGGCAAGCTCGCCGCGGCCCGGATCACCGGCCCGCGGCCCATCCGCTCCCCGGCGGGCACCGTCCGCCCGACCCCGAGAGGCACCCCGGCATGACGGCTCGCGAACTGGACGCCGCAGGCATCACCGACCCCCTCCTGCGCGACGCCTACGCCCGGTGCCGCCGGCTCAACGCCCGGCACGGCAAGACCTACTTCCTCGCCACCCGGCTGCTGCCCGTGGAGCGACGGCCGGCCGTCCACGCCCTGTACGGCTTCGCCCGCCGGGCCGACGACCTCGTCGACGAACCCGGAGCAGGCCGCTCCACCGCCGACTGCGCACGGGCGCTCGACGCCCTCCAGCGCTGCCTGGAGGAGGCCCTGCGCGGGGGAGAGACCACGGAACCGGTGGTGCGCGCGGTGGCGCACACCGCTGCCGTGTACCGCATCGACCACCGGCACTTCGCGGACTTCATGGCGTCGATGCGCAGCGATCTGACGGTGACGGACTACCCGACGTACGAGGACCTGCGGCGCTATGTGCACGGCTCGGCCGCGGTGATGGGGCTGGAGATGCTGCCGGTGCTCGGCACGGTCGTGCCGCAGGAGGAGGCCGCGCCGCACGCCGCGGCCCTCGGCATCGCCTTCCAGCTCACCAACTTCCTGCGCGACGTGGGGGAGGACCTCGACCGGGGCCGGATCTATCTGCCCGCCGACCTGCTGGCGGCGCACGGCGTCGACCGCGCACTGCTGCGCTGGAGCCGCGACACCGGCCACCGCGACCCGCGGATCACCGCGGCCCTGGCGGCCGCCGCCGACCTCACCCGCGGCGTCTACCGCGAGGCGGCACCCGGCCTCGCCCTGCTCGACCCCGTCTCGCGCCCGTGCATCCGCACCGCGTTCGTCCTCTACGGCGCGATCCTCGACGCCGTGCGCGACGACGGGTACGCCGTGCTGCACCGCCGCTCGGTGGTCTCCCGCCGACGCCGCGCGGCCACCGCCCTCGGCGGGCTGGCCCGGCTCACCGCCGCCCGTATCGCCGCCCGCCGCCCCGCCGTGCCGCGCCCCGGGACGCCGCACTCCGGGGTGCCGCACCGCCCGCAGGAGGAGACGCCATGACCCCTCAGGCCCGCCGCCGGACCCACCAGACCCACGAGGCCCCTCAGTCACACGGGGCCCGACGGGCCGGCCGGACTGCGCGGCTCCCGCTCCGGCTGCGGCCCAGGCCCGTGCCGTGGGAGGCGCAGCGGCCGACCTGGCGCGAGGCCCGCCCCGCGCGCCTCGCCGACGCCGTCAAGGCCGCCCTCGCCCGCCCGTCCGGCAACTGGTTCGTCCTCGGCCCGTCCGACGGCATCGGCGCCCACCGCGCCGTCGGCCGCACCGTCGCCGGCGTCGAGGTCGTCGCCTGGCGCGACCAGGCCGGGCGGCTGCTCGCCGGGCCGGGGGCCTGCCCGCACCTCGGCGCGCCCCTGGACCGCGGCCCCGTGCACTGCGGCATCCTCCGCTGCCGCTGGCACGGACTCGCCCTGGACGGCGCCCCGTTCGCCGGCTGGAACCCGTTCCCCGCCCACGACGACGGACTGCTGGCCTGGGTGCGCCTCGACGCGGCCGGCGGCGAGGAGCCGCTGCCCGAGCCGGTGTTGCCGGTACGGCCGCGCCCGGCGGGTGCCGTCACCGCGGTCCACACCGTCACCGGCGGCTGCGACCCCGAGGACGTGATCGCCAACCGTCTCGACCCGTGGCACGGCGCATGGTTCCACCCCTACTCCTTCGTCGACCTCACCGTGGTGGACACCCCCTCGGAGGACGGCGCACGGCACGCCGACGGCATCGCCGTCGAGGTCTCCTTCAAGGTCGCCGGGCGCGCCGTGGTGCCGGTCACGGCCCTCTTCACCGCTCCCGAGCCCCGCACGGTGGTGATGCACATCGTGGCGGGCGAGGGGCAGGGCTCCGTGGTGGAGACCCATGCCACGCCGCTGGGCCCCGACGACCGGGGGCGGCCGCGCACCGCGGTCACCGAGGCGGTGCTCGCCACGTCCCGGCGCCCCGGCTTCGCCCTCGCGCGCGCGGCCGCCCCCGCCCTGCGCCCGCTGATGCGCGCCGCCTCGCGGCGGCTGTGGCGGGACGACCTGGCCTACGCCGAACGCCGCTGGGAACTGCGCAGCAGCGGACGCTTCCCGGGCTGACACCGGCCGCCGTTCGGCCCGCCGCGCCGGGGGCACGGGCACCCCCCGCTCACCGTTCGGCCTGCCGCGCCGCCCACCGCAGCGCCGCGGAGCGCCCCCTGCCCGGCACCGTCCACAGGGTCTGGCCGCGCACCCCCCAGCCCCGCAACAGCGCATTGGCCGCGAGGAACCCGGTCGTCGCGGCGCGCTCCATCAGCGCGACGGGGAACGGGGTGCGCACCGCGTCGCCCGCGACCACCACCCGCGGATCGGGCGTGTGCACCGTCGGCCGGTCGCCGAACCCGCCCACCGGGAACAACGGGCAGTCCGCCCGCCACTCGTCCCGCCGGTCGACGATCCGGACGCCGCGGGTCTCCGGGTAGACGGCGTGCAACTGCTCCACCAGGCGCCGCTGTACGCGTTCCCGGTCGGCTCCCGCGGCGACGGCGTAGGCGTGCAGTTCGAGGACCGAGCCGCCGGTGCGGGCCGACCAGCGGGCCGCCTCCCCCTCCCAGCGCTCCAGCACGCTGACGTTGTCCAACGAGCCGAAGCCGCTGGTGCCCAGGAAGCCGGGCCGGCCGGTGCGCACCCGCCGCTCCAGCCAGAGCCGCGACACCAGGAAGGGCGGCGCGGTCCGCAGCCGCCCGATCCGCGCCCGCCAGGCGGCGTCCCCCAACGTCTCGGACGCCGCGACGAGTTGACGCAGCCCGCCGGGGTCCGGCGCGAGCACCACCGCGTCGAACCGGCGCTCCTCGTCCCGCGCGACGACACGCACCCCGCCGTCCTCCGGTTCGACCCGCGTCACCGCCGTGTCCGTGCGCAGCCGCACCCCGTGCCCCGTCAGATACCGGCCGAGGGGGTGCCACAGGGCCTGCGGGAACGGCTCGGCGGGCACGTCGAAGAGCAGCCCTTCGCTGGAGCCGAGAAAGTAGATGTGGAACATCAACACCAGTTCCGCGGCGGACAGTTCCCGCGGGTCCGCGAAGAAGCTCCGGGAGAACACCTCGAACGCCAGGTGTCGCGCGGCCTCGGGGAAGCGGATGCGGGAGAGGAAGTCCTGGGCGCTGATGCCGTCCAGACGCTCGTAGACCTGCGGCACCCGTACGTCGAGCAGCGGCAGGGCCGCACCGGGCCGCATCCGCACCAGGTCCCGCCAGGTGAAGGTGGGGCTGAGCGCCGCGAAGCCCAGGGCGCTCCACGGCGGGGTGCGCGGCACCCGCGCGAAGCTGTCCCGCAGGCCCGCACGGTGGTGCAGCGGGTAGTCGGGCAACCGCCTGAGCACGTCCAGTCCCGGGTCGATCCGGCGCAGCAGCCCCCGCAGGTTGTAGTACTGCGGAAAGAACGCATGGAACCCACGGCTCATGGTCGCCGTCGAGCCGTCGGCGAGCCGCACGGGCCAGCCCGCCAGCCGTCCGCCCAGGTCCGCTCCCCGTTCGTACAGCGTCACCCGCACACCCCGCTCGGCCAGTGCGGTCGCGGCCGCGAGGCCCGCGATACCGCCGCCGATCACCGCCGCACCGGGCCCGCCGTCCGGGGCCCGCTCCCGCCCCGGCGGCCCCGGCACCCGTTGTGCCCGCCGGTCGCGACCGTGCCGCGCGGCCGCGCCGCGCGCCCGCCCGCCGGCGGTCATGTGCCCTCCGGGGAGGCGCACGACGCGGGCGGGACGTTCCCGGGCAGCCACGTCGAGGGCAGCAACGGCGTCAACGGCAGCATGGGGATCTGCGGCATCAGCGGCGTCGGCGACGTCACAGGTGTCCGTGGCATCAGCGGTCTGCGTGGTGTCAGCGGTCTGCGTGGTGTCAGCGATGACACGGTCTCTCTCCTCCGGTCCGGGGACGGACGAACGGCCGGTTCACCGCACGGTGACCCGACGTGGCAGCAGCGGGAGTTCGGCGGCGGTACGGAGCATGGGCAGCACCGGGGTGCGCAGGCCGATGGCGAGGTCCTCCCACAGGCGGGAGCGGCCGTCGAGGAACCGCAGCAGCCGCTCCATCGGCACCGCGCGGAACAGACCGGTGAAGAACTCGGCGCCGTCCACCCGGCCGCTGTCCAGCGCACGCAGCAGCACCGCGTCCATCGCCCGGTGCCGGGCCGAGTGCGCGGGCGGGGGGAGCGGCGGCCGGCCCGCCAGCAGCGCGGACACGATGTGCGCGGACTGCCGTTGGACAGCGGCGAAGGTATAGCCGGTCGACGCGCGGGTGGCGCCGCCCGCGGTCCCGATGCGGAACACCGAGCGGCCCGCCCGCCGCGGGAACCGCCCGTCGGTCATCGGGATCACGCCCTGCTCCACGGCGGTCACCCGGAACCCGCCCGGCCGCAGCACCCGCGCGGTGTAGTGGTGCAACGCCCGCTCGTAGGCGGCGGTGTCGAGGACCCGGCGGGAGAACTCGGTGTACTCCACGAGCGCGGTGTGCTCGCTCAGCGGCAGCACATACCCGAAGGACAGGCCCTGCGCGGGCTGCGGGGTGCGGAAGTCCATCAGATCCGCGGTCGTGGGGTCGAACGCCGGCTGCCGGGTGCGCACGAACCAGCCCCGGAAGTGCTGCTGGAGGGTGGTGCGGGCCGGCGGGAGCCGGCCGCCGGGACGGGAGTCGAAGGCCCAGCGCGCCCGGAGGACCACCGGCCGCCCCGCCGCGTCGCGCCCCCGTACCTCCGCGCCGCCGGCCACGTCCCGTACGGACTCCACCGTCGCGGCGACCCGGGCGACGCCGCCGTGGCCCGACAGCCGGGCGCCGACCAGCGCCTCGAAGTCGCGCGAGCGCAGCATCTTGTACCGGAAGGGCGCGGGCCGTCCCACCGTCGCCGCCCCGTCGGGGCCGTGCACGCGCAGCAGCTCCCACGAGGCGGTCAGCGCGGAGTCGAAGGCGCCGCCCGGCGCCTCCCAGTAACACCAGGTCCGTTCCTGCGGGGTGAGCGGCCCGTGCGGAGCGTCGACCAGCAGCACCCGTGGCGTGCCGGCGCCGGGTGCGGGGGCGCACAGCCGGTGGGCGAGCGACAGCCCGGCCGCGCCCGCGCCGACGATGACGGCATCCGCGTCCCGCACGCCCGGTCCTCCCTGCGCTCGACGGGCCCGACCGCGATCCTCGCGCAGCAAGGGGCCGGGAGGCGGTGTCCGACGCGCGGGAAACCGGCGGGCCGCGCGACGCCCGCGGCCCTCGCCGGCCGCTGTCCCGCCGTCAGGACCGCAGGCAGGCAAGGGCAGGATGCCGGGCCGGCGCCGTACCGGCCGGGCCCGCCCGCGGCGTCCGCCGGGGCGTACGTCAGAATCCTTTCCGACCAATCCAGGTGTCGCCCGGCGCCGAATCACTGGTGACCATGTCACAGTCCGGAGGTGTCCATGCCCGTCGCAGCCCGCGGCGACCGATCCTCAGCGCCGCATTCCGGTGCCCTGGAAACCCTGCTCGACCGCGTCTCCCGCGGCGACCAGCAAGCGTTCGAGAGTCTCTACACCGCGGTGGCCGGATCGGTACTGGGACTGGTGCGCCGGGTGGTGCGGGACCCGGCGCAGTCCGAGGAGGTGGCACAGGAGGTGCTGATCGACGTGTGGCGGTCGGCGGCCCGGTACGACGCGCGGCAGGGCAGCGCCATGGCCTGGATCATGACCTTGACGCACCGGCGGGCGGTGGACCGGGTGCGGTCGGCCCAGGCGGCGGCCGACCGCGACCACCGGGCCGCAGTGCACGGCTACACCACGGCCTTCGACGAGGTCAGCGAGCAGGTCGAGCGGCGTCTGGAGCGCGAGCAGGTGCGCCGCTGCCTGGGACAGCTGACCGAACTGCAGCGGGAGTCGGTGACGCTCGCCTACTACCGCGGGTACACCTACCGGGAGACCGCCGACCTGCTGGGCACGGCGCTGGGCACGGTCAAGACACGGCTGCGCGACGGTCTGATCCGGCTGCGCGACTGCTTGGGGGTGTCGGCATGAACACCGTCGATCTGCACACACTCACCGGTGCCTACGCCCTGGGCGCACTGTCCGAGCAGGAGGCCGCGGAGTTCGGCCGCCACCTCGCCCAGTGCGAGGCCTGCACCCGGGAGGTACGGGAACTGCAGGAGACCGCGGCCCGGCTCGCCCTGGCGGTCGCCGAGGTGCCCCCGGCGGACCTCAGGACCCGGGTGATGGCGGCCCTGCCCGAGGTCCGGCAGCTGCCGCCGATACCGCGCGAGGCGACCGTGCTCCCCATGCGCCGGCGGGTGCGCCACCGCCTGCCCTACCTCGCGGCGGCCGCCTGCCTGGTCGTCGCCGCGGTCGCCGGCGGACTGGCCGTCAAGTCCCGGCAGGACGCCGACGCACAGCGGGAGCGTTCCGTCCGCGCCGAGCAGCAGGCGGCCGTGGTCAGTGCCCTGATGGCCGCGCCGGACGCCACCTTCCACACCACGGCCCTCAAGGGCGGGGGCAGCGGGACGGTGGTGGCCTCCAAGCGGATGGGACGGGCGGCCTTCCTGTACCGCGGGCTGCCGGCCCTGCCGGAGCAGCGGGTGTACGAACTCTGGTACAGCCGCAACGGCAGCATGGTGCCCGCCGGACTCGTCGAGCCCGGCCGCTCCTCCGGCACGATGCTGCTGACCGGCGGACCGCGGGGCGCGGACGGCGTCGGCGTCACGGCCGAACCCCCGGGCGGCTCCAGCACTCCCACCAGCCCGCCGCTGGGCCTCCTGCGGGTATGACCCCGGGCAGCGGCACCTGACCCCGTAGCGGACAGGTGACCCGGAAAACGACGGATGACACCGGCGGCCGGCCTGGACCTCCCGGGGCCGGCCGCCGGTCCCGTCACCGCGCCCGGCCCCGCACCGCCGGCCCCCGCCCCGCACGCCGCCCGCGGCGACGGTCCGGAACATCAGGACCAATCCGCGCCGCCCCCGGCACCGAATCCTCCGTGAGCGGGCCGCCGCACCCCTGAAGCGGCCCGCCCCGACACGAGGAGGAGGCACCTGCTGTGGAGCGTCGACGGACAGCTGTGGTGGGCGGCGGGGTGGCGGGACTCACCGCCGCGTATGTGCTGCAGCAAGGCGGCTGCGAGGTGTCGCTGTACGAGGCGGACGACCGCCTCGGCGGTCACGCCCACACCCACGAGACGGTCTCGGCGGACGGCCGGGTGGTACGCGTCGACAGCGGCTTCATCGTCCACAACGAACGCACCTACCCGCTGCTGCTCCGGCTCTTCGGCGAACTCGGGGTGGCCACCCAGGACTCCGAGATGAGCATGTCCGTACGGTGCGAGGGCTGCGGCCTGGAGTACGCCGGCGCCCGCGGTCCCGCCGGGCTGTTCGCCCAGCCGCGCAGCGCCCTGCGGGGCCGCTACCTGCGGATGCTGACCGAGGTCCGGGCCTTCCACCGGGCGGCGCGCACCACGCTCGCCGCGGAGCGCGGGGACGGGCTGACCCTCGGAGAGTTCCTGCGCGGATGCGGCTTCTCGCGGTACTTCGTGACCCACTTCGTCACCCCGCTGGTGTCCGCGGTGTGGTCCTGCGCCCCCACGACGGCCATGGAGTATCCGGCCGTCTACCTCTTCCGCTTCCTGGAGCACCACGGCCTGTTGTCCGTCAGCGGCTCGCCGCAGTGGAAGACCGTGACCGGCGGCTCGGTCGAGTACGTCGGCCGGGTGGCCAAGCAGCTCACGGCGGTCCGCACCGGCACCCCGGTGCGCGCGGTGCACCGCGGCGGCGGCCGGGCCGGCATCGTCACCGAGGACGGTACGGAGCAGTCCTACGACGCGGTGGTGGTCGCCGTCCACCCCGACCAGGCCCTGCGGATGCTCGCCGACCCCACCGACGACGAACGGCGGGTCCTGGGCGCCTTCTCCTACTCGCGCAACACCACCCTGCTGCACGGCGACACCTCGCTGCTGCCCCGCGCCCGCGGGGCCCGGGCCTCGTGGAACTACCTGATGGCCTCCTGCACCACCCCCGCGGACAAGGTGCAGGTCACCTACCACATGAACCGGCTGCAGCGGCTGGACACCCCGGAGGACCACCTGGTCACCCTCAACGCCACCGACCGGGTCGCCCCCGACCGGATCCTGGCGCGCATGGTCTACGAACACCCCCTCTACACACCGGAGGCGGTCGCCGCGCAGCAGAGCCTGCCGCACCTGAACACCGCGGTCACCGCCTTCGCCGGTGCCTACCACGGCTGGGGCTTCCACGAGGACGGCTGCCGTTCCGGCGTCCGGGCCGCCGCGGCCCTGGGGGTGCGCTGGTGACATCCCCAGCGGCCACCCCGGCCGCCGCCCCCGCCACCGGCGTCCGCACCCCCGCCCTCTACACCTGCCTCGTCTCCCACGCCCGTACGTCCCCGGTGCACCACTCCCTGCGCCACCGCACCTACATGTGGCTGGTCGACCTCGACCACCTGCCGCAACTCCCCTCCGTCCTGCGCCCGTTGGCCCGGTTCGACGCCCGGGACCACTTCGCCGGCACCGCACCGACCCTCCGGGCCGGGCTGGAACGGTTCCTGACGAGCCGTGGGGTGCGGCTGGACGGCGGGCGGGTGCTGATGCTCGCGCACGCCAGGGTCCTGGGCCATGTCTTCAACCCGCTGACCCTGTACTGGTGCCACGACCCGAGCGGTGCGCCGCTCTGCGTCGTGGCCGAGGTGCACAACACCTACGGCGAGCGCCACTGCTATCTGCTGCACACCGACGCACAGGGCCGGGCGGAGACCGCCAAGGACTTCTACGTCTCGCCGTTCTTCCCGGTCGACGGCGCCTACCGGATGCGCCTGCCCGAACCGGCCGGCCGGCTCGATCTGACCGTACAACTGCGGCGCGGGGACACCAGGCCGTTCACCGCGACCGTGCGCGGCACCCGGCGGCCCGCGACCCCGCGGCACCTGCTGGCCTGCGTGCTGCGCCACCCCTGGTCGACGGCCGCCGTCTCGGCCGGGATCCGCCGCCACGGCATCGCCCTGTTCCTGCGCGGGCTGCCCGTCCAGCCCCGCCCCCGCCACCGTATCGAGGAAGGTACGCAGTGAAGACCTCAGCCCCGGACCGCACCGAAACCGCCCCCGCCCCGGCCCCCACACCCACCCCGGCCCCGGCGCGGGTGGACGCGGCCACCTGGCCGGATGTGGCGCGCGCCCCGCGCGCCTCGGCCGCCCGTACCGCCCTGACCCGGCTGCTCGTCCGCCGGGCACTCGCCTCCCTGCCGCTGCGGGTCGCGCTCGGCGACGCCCCCGTCACGGGCACCGAGGGCCCCCTGCTGCGGGTGCACGACCCGGACGCCTTCTTCCGCCGGATCGGAGCCGACGGGCTGATCGGCTTCGGCGAGTCCTACATGGCGGGGGAGTGGGACACCGACGAACTGGTCGCCGCGCTGACCGTCCTCGCCTCCCACGTCACCGCGCTGGTACCCCGCCCCCTGCAGCGGCTGCGCGGCGCCTGGGCGCACCGCAGGCCGCACGGACAGCGCAACACCCCGGAAGGCGCACGGGACAACATCCACCGGCACTACGACCTGTCCAACGACCTGTTCGCGCTCTTCCTCGACCGGACCATGACGTACTCCTCGGCCCTCTTCCGCAAGCGCCCCGCCGCATGGAGCGAGCTGGCCGGCGCCCAGCACCGCAAGATCGACCGGCTGCTGGACCTGGCCGGCGTCGGCGAGGGCACCCGCCTGCTGGAGATCGGCACCGGCTGGGGTGAACTCGCCCTGCGCGCCGCCGCCCGCGGCGCCCGGGTGGTCTCCGTGACCCTGTCGCAGGAGCAGCGCGCGCTCGCCATGGCGCGGCTCGCCGAGGCCGGTTACGCGGACCGGGTCTCGGTCGAACTGTGCGACTACCGGGAGGTGACCGGCGTCCACGACGCCGTGGTGAGCGTGGAGATGATCGAGGCCGTCGGCGCGGACTACTGGCCCGTCTACTTCGAGACCCTCCGGCGCCTGGTGGCGCCCGGCGGCCGGATCGCGCTCCAGGCGATCACCATGCCGCATGACCGGATGCGCGCCACCCGCACCACCTACACCTGGATCCACAAGTACATCTTCCCCGGCGGACTCATCCCCTCCGTCCGGGCCGTCGAGGAGTGCGCCGCGGGCGCCGGCCTGCGCGTACAGGGGAACGACGGATTCGGCGGCCACTACGCCGAAACGCTGCGGCTGTGGCGCGAACGCTTCACCGAACAGCACGCCGCGGTCGGCGCGTTGGGCTTCGACGCGGTGTTCCGCCGGATGTGGGAGTTCTATCTCGCCTACAGCGAGGCCGGCTTCCGCGCCGGCTACCTGGACGTCCGCCAACTGCTCCTGACCAGCGCCGGCACGTCGCAGGACGGAGGCCCGCGATGACGCGCGTCGCGCCCCGTCTCGCCGCACTGCTCGCCGGCTGCTTCGCGGGCCACCTGCCGGTGCGGCTGCGCGCCTGGGACGGCAGCGAAGCCGGGCCCAAGGACGCGCCGGTCGTGGTGCTGCGCTCACGCCGGGCGCTGCGCCGGCTGCTGTGGCAGCCCGGTGAACTCGGCCTGGCGCAGGCGTACATCGCCGGCGATCTGGACGTCGAGGGCGACCTCGCCGACGGACTGAGCCGGGTATGGCGCGCGGTACGCGCCCACGGCCCGGCTCCCGGCACCCCCGGCCCCCGGCAACTGGCCCGGATGGCCCGCACCGCCCTGCTGCTCGGCGTGCTGGGTCCGCGCCCGCCCGCACCCGGGGCCCCGCGGGCCCGGCTGCGCGGCGCCCTGCACAGCACCGCCCGCGACCGGGCCGCGATCAGCCACCACTACGACCTGTCCAACGACTGGTACGCGCTGCTGCTCGACGAGACCATGGCCTACTCCTGCGGCTACTGGAAGCGCCCGGCCGACCCGTCCTACGGTCCGGCCGACGCCCAGCGGGACAAACTGGAGCTGGTCTGCCGCAAGCTCGGACTCCGCCCCGGTGCCCGTCTGCTGGACATCGGCTGCGGCTGGGGCGGCCTCGCGCTGCACGCCGCGCGGGAGCACCACGCACAGGTCACCGCGGTCACCCTCGCGCAGGAGCAGCACGCGTTCGTGACCGCCCGCGTCCGCGAGTTGGGGCTGACCGAGCGGATCGACGTCGAACTCCGGCACTACCGCTACCTCACGGCGGACGGCTACGACGCGGTGAGCGCGATCGAGATGGGCGAGCATGTGGGCGACGCCGAGTACCCGGCCTTCGCCGCCCGGCTGCACGCCCTGGTGCGCCCCGGGGGACGGGTGCTGATCCAGCAGATGTCCCGTGGCGCCGCCGCGCCCGGAGGCGGCGCGTTCATCGAGTCCTACATCGCCCCCGACATGCATATGCGCCCGCTGGGGGAGACCGTGGGCTTGCTGGAGGCCGGCGGACTGGAGGTGCGCTCCGTGGAGTCGCTGCGCGAGCACTACGCACGGACCATCGCCGCCTGGCACCACACGCTGGAGACCCGCTGGCCGGAGTTCGTGGCGCTGGCGGGGGAACCGACCGCCCGGGTGTGGCGGCTCTACCTGGCCGGTTCCGGCCTGGCGTTCACCGAGCGCCGCATGGGCGTCGACCAGATCCTGGCCGTACGCCCCACACCGGACGGGGACGCCGGCCTGCCCGGCACGCCCTACGACTGGTACGCCGAGGACGTCCCGACATGACGGGACTGCCCTGGGCGGCCCTCGCCGTCAATCTCGCCGTGGCGGCCGGTGCCGCGTTCGCCGTCATGCTCACCACGTTCGCGCTCGCCCGGGCCAAGGGGCTGCACCGGCTGGTGGACATCGCCTGGGGAACGGCGTTCACGGCGGTGGCCCTGGCGACCTGTGCCCTGTCCGCCGGTCATGGGGACGACGGCCGGCGGATCCTGGTCACGGCCGCCACGGCGGTGTGGGGGCTGCGGTTGTCCGCCCACATCGCCCGGCGCGGACGCGGGCACGGTGAGGATCCGCGCTACGAGCGGCTGCTGGCCAAGGCCCCCGGCAGCCGCGACGCCTACGCCCTGCGCACGGTGTACCTGTTGCAGGGCGCTCTGGTGGGGCTGATCTCGCTGCCGGTGCAGGTGGCTCAGTACGTCCCCGTGCCGTTGGGGGCGAGTGCCGTCGCCGGCGCGGTGGTGTGGGCGACCGGCCTCGTCTTCGAGAGCGTCGGCGATTTCCAGCTCGGCCGGTTCCGGGCCAACCCCGGCAACCGGGGCCGCATCATGGACCGCGGCCTGTGGGGCTGGACCCGGCACCCCAACTACTTCGGTGACTTCCTCGTATGGTGGGGTCTGTTCCTGCTGGCCTGCGGCACCGTGCAGGCCGCCGCGGTCGCCGTGGTCTCGCCGCTGGTGATGTCGTACCTGCTCCTCCACGGCAGCGGCAAGCGACTGCTGGAGAACCACCTGGCCGACCGCCCCGGGTACGCCGCCTACACCGCTCGCACCAGCGGCTTCTTCCCACTGCCACCGCGCCGACAGCCCCACCAGGAGGACCCCCGCCCATGACGACAGGCCCGGCACAGCCCACGGAACCCGGTGGCGACGGAGACCGGGAACCGCACCGTCCGCTGGTCGTCCACCGGGCCCCCGACGCGCCACGGGCCGCCGTCCTGCTGCTGCACGGCGGCCGGGCCGACGGCCGCACCCCGCCGCCGCGGCTCAACCTCCCCGCGCTGCGGATGCGACCCTTCGGCTCCGCGCTGTCCCGGCCGCCGCGCGGGCGGGAACTGCTGCTCGCCTCCGTGCGGTACCGCTGCCGCGGATGGAACGGGCCGCAGGCGGACGCCGCCCGGGACGCCCGCCGGGCGCTCGACGAACTGGCCGCGCTCGCCGCCGGCGTGCCGGTCGTGCTCGTCGGCCACTCCATGGGCGGCAGGGCCGCCCTGCGCACCGGCGGGCATCCGGCGGTGCGCGGCATCGTCGCGCTCGCCCCCTGGTGCCCGTCCGATGAGCCCGTCTCCCATCTGCGGGACCGGACCGTCGTGCTGCTGCACGACGCACGCGACCGGATCACCGACGCCGAGGGCTCCCGGCTCTTCGCCGACCGGGCCCGGGACTCGGGGGCGCGGGCCCACGCGGTCACCATGCCGCGCGGCGGCCACACCATGCTCCGCGGCGCCCGCCAGTGGCACCGGCTGACCGTGGAGCTGGTCGCCGCGATCCTGGACGGGGCGCCGTTGCGGCTTCCGGCCGACGGAAAGATCCCCGGCTAGCCGCCCGCGCGGCACATACCGGCGGTCCCGTACGGCATCCCTTTCCGCACGCGTCCCGTCGGTCGCTCACAGGGCCGGGGCGCAGACAGCGGTGTGCGCGCTCCGGCGCGCGCTTTCGCCGCCGGACCGCCGTGCCGGGGCCCTTCCGCGTGCCCAAGTCCCGCATGGGGAAGTCTTCTTCCGGGTGGGGGATTTCCGCATGCGCTCCTGCCCGAACGGGCCGTCAGGACATGCCTCGACGGCGGTACTTGGCACGGCCGGCGAGTACGCGATCGTCGCTATTCAGTCAAGAGGATCGCCGGAAACGAGCAAAAGAGGCAACTTACTGACCAGATTGTCGCGTCTTCCGTGCAGAGTCATCAAACGGGACCCAGAAGTGTGCCCCGTGCCAAGGGCTCAGAAACCGGGCTTCGAAGGAGAAGGTATGCGACCGTTTGCGTTGAGCTACGCCCGTCCGGCGGTGAAAACACCGGCCACCACCCCCTACAGCTATGACGCCACACGGCAACTCAACGTCCTCCCGGACGGGCGCCCGGCCACTTGCAGCCGGGCGGTGCTGCTGGCGACCGGCACCACTGCCTCCACCGCCGGTTCCAAGACCCACTTCGACGACTGAGCGCCGATGACCGTCCTGGTCCTCACGTGCGAGGAAGACTTGACGGCGGACATCGTGGTGTCGACGCTGCAGGACCTCGGGGTCCCGCTCGTCCGCCTCGACCCCGCCGACCTGCCGGGGAAGGTCGCGCTGTCGGCGGAGTACGCCGGCGACGACTTCGACGGCTATCTCAAAGCGGGCGAACGCATGGTGAGCCTCGGCAGCCTGCGCTCGGTATGGGTGCGCCGCCCCGGCACCCCCGGGGCGCGCGCCCCGGAACAGTCCGCCTGGATCACGGCGGAGTCCGAGCAGGCGCTGTACGGCATGCTCTCCTGCACCCCGGCACGCTGGATGAACCACCCGGTCGCGTCGGTGCAGGCACGCAACAAGCCGTGGCAACTGCGCATCGCCCACCGCAGCGGATTCCTCGTACCCCCCACATTGATCACGACGTTCCCGGCCGTCGCCCGGCAGTTCGCCGCCGCCCACCAGGACCTGGTGGTGAAATCGGTCAGCGGAAAGCACCCCGGCGACCCGCCACTGGTGCTGCCCACCACGCGCATCAGCCCGGACGCGGACTTCAGCGGGGTCGCGGCCGGCCCCACCCTGCTCCAGCGGCACGTCCACAAGGAGGCCGACATCCGGCTGACCTGCGTCGGCGAGCACCTCTTCGCCGCCCGCAAGAAGGCCGATCCGGAAGAGGTGGACAGCCGTTTCACCCAGCACGGCACCTGGGAGCCCGCCGAAGTACCGGACTCCGTCGAACGGGCGGTGAGCCGCTATATGGCCACCGCCGGACTCGCCTACGGTGCCTTTGACTTCGCCGAGGACCCCGATGGGGCCTGGTGGTTCCTCGAATGCAACCAGGGCGGCCAGTTCGGCTTCGTCCAGTTGGAGACGGACCAGCCCATCGCCCAGGCCATCGCCACCTGGCTGGCGGTGGAATCCACCACCTGATTCCGGAGCAGCGGCCGGCCGCGGACCACGGTGCCGCGGCGCCGAGCCGCGCCGCTCCCGCTCGTTCCACGGTCCCGGCGCGCCGGCGCCCAGTACGGCGCGCCCGGGCCCCTACTTGCTCAAGACGTTCGCCACCACGATGAACAACCCGATCAGCACATCCACCCCGCCGACCCGGAAGGAGCCCGGCCAGCCCCGGCCCGCCACCCGGGCCGCCCACACCCCCCAGCCGAACAGCGCCACCATGTTGAAGCCCAGGGCGACATCGATCGCGCTCGCCTCGCCCCACCACCTCGCCTGGGCGCCGAGCAGCACCGCGATCGTCGGCACCATCGCGGCCACCAGCGGCCATTCGGTCAGCATGGAACGCACCGCGCTGGCGGTGACCTGGGCGTCCTCGTCCGTCCGGTGCGCGATGGAGTGGGCGTAGCCGTGCGCGGCGGCCGACGCCACCGCCGACAGCGCCACCCACAACGCGTCGTACCCGGGATCCGCGGGGGTGCCCTCATGGCCCAGCGCGGCCGCCAGCGCGCTGGCGAGCACCGAGCCGTACACCCCGCCGAACAGCAACCGCTGCAGAGGCTCCCCCCGTCTGGGAGGCGGCAGGGAATCGTTGCGCATCACGGACACGGCGCCACCTCCCAGGACCGACCGGGCCGCCCCGCTCCGGGAGCCCACCCGAGATGTAGCAGCCCCCGGCACGGAACCGTCCGAAGCTGCGCCGACGGCCCCGGCGAATTCCCTCCCCGCAACGGCGGCGCCTACCGCGGCCCGGCGCGGAACCGCGGGCTCCGCCCGGCGGGGGCAGCGTCGTCAGGCCCGCAGGGTCAAGGCGGGGTGCGTGCCGTTCAGGTAGTGGTCGCCGATGTCGCGGAGGCTGTGGGTGGGGGAGACCTGCGCCGTCAGGATGCGTGCATTGCGCCAGAACCTGTCGAATCCCAGGGCGCCCGCCGGGGAGTCCGCGCCCTGGGTGAGTTCCAGGACGCGGGTGGTGATGTCCATCGCCGTCCGGCCGGTGACGGCCTCGGCCGCGGCGACGAGGACCGCGATGTCGGCGCGCTCGTCCACCCCGAGTGCCTGGCCCGCGAGAAGACCCCGCGCCAGTGCCTCGGTCGCCGACTCGACCACAGCCGCGGCGGTGTGCGCGGCCGTCACCAGCTCCCCGTACGCGAGCAGGAGGTAGGGATCCGCACCCGGCCGGTCCGGGTACCCGCCGTCGTCCCGGCCCCCGGCCGCCCGGCCGCGCGGTGCCGCCCGGTTGAGGTCCCGTGCCTCGGCCAGCGCCCCTTCGGCGGTCCCCAGGCCGACGTGGACGAGGGCGAGCCGGAGCGCCAGCGGGGCGAGCGTGGCGAAGGGGGAGACGGCGTGCTCGTCCTGGGGGACGGCGCCGAGGACCTGGTCGGCGGGGACGGCGACGCCGTCGAAGCCGATGCTGCCGGCGCCCGTGAGCCGTTGGCCGAGGCGGTCGTGCTCGGCGTCGGCCGCCACCCCCGGGAGGGACGGGTCGACACAGACGACCACGGGATCACCGCTCTCGGCGCAGACCGCGCCGAGCACCAGCCGGTCGGCGACCTGGACGCCCGCGGCGAGCGTCGTGCACCCGTGGAGGACATGTCCGCCGTCGACCGGAGTCAGGGTCAGATCGGGGCCCGCCGTCGGCTCGGGGTCCGGGATGTCGGTGCTCCCGCCCCAGATCCACTGCTCGGCCGCCGCCCGGAGTTCGAGCGCGTCGGCCCTTTCCGGGGTGCTGAAGAACCGTGCGCTCCACGACAACGCATAGTGCCGGCCCAGCAGTTCGCCGATGGAGCTGTCCGCCGCGGCGATCTCCCGGACGACCGCGCAGGCGGTGCGCCAGTCGGTGCCGCGCCGGGCCGGTCCTGGTGGCATCAGCAGCGCGGGCAGCCCCGCCTCGCGCAGCCGGGCGACCTCGTCGAACGGAGGCTTGCCCGCACGGTCGCGGCTGAGGGCGTCGACGGCGAGGTCCTCCGCGACCTCCCGGGTGACACGGAGCCGGATTCCCTCGTCGGCAAGGTGGTCGGGCTCCGGGCGGGCGGGCCGTGCTGCGGATTTCTTCGGCATTGCGCCGTTCACCGTCCTGTCGGGTGCCTCCGGCGCGCGCAAGGAGCGGGCCGCCGCCCGGAGGAACGCACCCCGCCGGAGACCGCACGCCCACTTCTCCCGCCCCCGGATTCCCTAGTTTTCCCACTGGATTGATAGGAAAGAGGATGCGTCCGGACTGCGGGCGGATCAAGGGGTGTTCAAGGGGTGGACAGGCCGGTCTTGGCATCCGGACGTGTGCGGCGGACGCTCTCCGGGGCGGGCGCTCCCCGAAACGGGCGTTTTCCGGCAAGGACGCGCGGCCCGCCTCGGAGCGGACCCGCACGACACCCCTTAGGGGTTGGCCCAGGAGGCGGGGTTCTCGGTCAGGGCGGAGACCGGGTCCGGCAGCTCGGCCGACGCGACGTCGGCCAGCGAGACGCCGTCGAGGATCTGCCGGACGTTGGCCCGCAGGGCGATCCACAGCGGCAGCAGCGACTCGGCGGGCCCCGTGTACGACAACTCCGGCGGGCGGACGCCGCGTACCGATACCAGCGGCCCGTCCACGACGCGGATGACATCCGCGATGCTGATCTCCTCCGCGGGCTTGGCCAGCCGGTAGCCGCCGTTGCCGCCGCGCTGGCTGTGGACGAGCCCGCCCCGGCGCATGTCGTTCAGGATGCCCTCGAGGAATTTATGCGGAATGTCCTGTGCGGTGGCGATGGCCTCCGCCTTGAGCGGCCCCGCCTCCCGGGCGGCGGCGAGTTGCAGCGCCGCCCGCACGGCATAGTCCGCTCTGGCTGAAATCCGCATGCTCCGCATTATCCCGTAAGGGGCACGGCCCCCGGGCTCCGGGTGCACAACGGGCCCTGCCTTCGCACCCTCCTCGTCCGGTTGCGAGCCCGCCCGAGGCGGCGGAGGCTCGACGTACGGCATCGACTCCGAGGTGAGTGTCGTGGCAGACAAAGGCGTGCCCATGTCCGTGGCGCCGTCCACGGTCAGGGAGACACGAGGGCCCGGCAGCGTGGAAATGGCCCTCAGCGTCAACGGCGTCTCGCACGTGCTGGATCTGGAACCCCGGGTGAGCCTGCTGGACGCCCTGCGTGAGCATCTGGCTCTCACCGGTGCCAAAAAGGGCTGTGACCAGGGGACCTGCGGGGCGTGCACGGTCTGGGTCGACGGGCGCAGGGTGCTGGCCTGTCTGACACTGGCCGTCACCTGCGAAGGCCGCGAAGTGACCACCATCGAAGGTCTCGCCGAGGGCGACGAGCTGCACCCGATGCAACGCGCGTTCCTGGAGCACGACGCCTTCCAGTGCGGGTACTGCACCCCCGGGCAGATCATGTCGGCCGTCGCCGTGCTGGCCGAGGGGCACGCCGGGTCCGACAGCGAGATCGCCGAGTGGATGAGCGGCAACATCTGCCGGTGCGCGGCCTATCCCCACATCCGCTCCGCCATGCGCGAGGTGCGCGACCGGAAGACAGGACAGTGACGTGCGTGCCATCAGCTACACCCGGGCGACCGACGTCGGCGACGCGGTCGCGGCGGTGACCGGTGACCCCGGAAGTTCCTTCCTGGCGGGCGGCACCACGGAAGTCGACCTGCTCCGGCTGGATGTGCTGCGGCCCCACCGCCTGGTCGACATCAACCGGCTGCCGCTGGCCGGGATCGAGAACCGGTCCGACGGGGGGCTGGTCATCGGCGCGCTGGCCCGGATGAGCGAGGTGGCGGAAGCGCGGGCGGTCGTGGAGCGCTTCCCGATGCTCTCCCAGGCGCTGCTGCTCGGGGCCTCCGCCCAACTGCGGAACATGGCCTCCATGGGCGGAAACCTGATGCAGCGCGTGCGGTGCGGCTACTACCGCGACACCGAATCCGCATGCAACAAACGCGTTCCCGGCAGCGGCTGTTCCGCCCTGGAGGGCGTCCATCGCGGCCATGCGATCCTCGGCACGAGCGAGCACTGCATCGCCACCCACCCCTCGGACGCGGCGGTCGCACTCGTCGCCCTGGACGCCGTCGTGCACGTGGAGGGCACCCACGGCTCCCGCGGCATCCCGATCGACGACTTCTTCCTGCTCCCGGGCGACACACCCGAGCGGGAGCACCCCCTCACCCCCGGTGAACTGATCACCGCGATCGAGGTGCCCCCGGCCCCCGTGGCCCGGGGGTCGTGCTACCTCAAGGTGCGCGACCGCGAGTCCTACGAGTTCGCCCTCGCCTCGGCAGCGGCGGCGCTGGCGCTGGAGGACGGGGTGATCCGCGAGGTCCGGCTCGCCCTCGGCGGTGTGGCGACCAAGCCGTGGCGCGCCCGCGTGGCGGAGGGCGCCCTCGTGGGGCAGCGGGCCGACGCGGACGTGTTCGCCCGGGCCGCGGGCGCGGAGCTGGCCCCCGCGGTCACCCGGCCGATGAACGCGTTCAAGGCGGAACTCGCCCGGCGGACCCTCGTCCGTGCCCTGCTCACCGTTGCCGCACAAGGAGGCGGAACCGCATGACCACGGGCGCCACCCTCCCCGCCGTCGGCCGGCCCCTCACCCGCGTCGACGGCCCCGCCAAGGTCACCGGCAAGGGACGTTACGCGGCGGAGTACACCCTGCCCGGCACCGTGTACGCGGCGCTCGTCGGCGCCCGCACGGCCTGCGGACGGATCACCGGCATCGATACGAGCGCCGCGGAGAACGCGGACGGCGTGCTCGCCGTGCTGACGCACCGGAACCTGCCGAAGATCGCCGGCCCGCCCCGTCTGCTGCCGTCGCTGGCCGGGCACGCCGCCCCCGGGGAGAGCTTCTTCCCGATGCAGGACGAGGCCGTGCACTACTTCGGGCAGCCCGTCGCCATGGTGATCGCCGACTCCAGCGAACGCGCCCAGTTCGCGGCCCGGCAGGTCCATGTCGACTACGCCCGAAGCCCCTCCGTCACCACCCTCGACGAGGGCCGGGACCAGGCGTACGAGCCCGAAGCGATCTTCGCGGGGTTCCTTCCCGCACGCACGGTGCGCGGCGATGTCGAGGCCGGCTTCCAGGCCGCGACCCAACGACTCGACGCCACCTACCATTTCGCGGCAAACCATCACAACCCCATCGAACCGTCGGCCACCACAGCGGTCTGGGACGGCGACCGGCTCACCCTCTACGACGCCACCCAGGGCATCGTGGCGAGCCAGCACACCGTGGCGGCGCTGCTGGGCATCCCCCCGTCCAAAGTCCGGGTCCATGCGCCGTTCGTCGGCGGGGGATTCGGCTGCAAGGCCATGATCTGGCCGCATGTCACCCTGGCCGCCATGGCCGCACGCCAGGTGCGGCGCCCCGTCAAGCTGGCCCTCACCCGCGAGCAGATGTTCACCTCCTGCGGCCACCGCGAAGAGCAGGAGCAGCGCCTCGAAATAGGTGCCACGGACGACGGCCGCCTCACCGCCCTGCGGCACCACAAGCTCTCGCTGACCTCGCCCTTCGACGACTGGGCCGAACCCTCGCTCAGCATCGCCTCGCAGGCCTACGCCTGCCCCCACTACGAGGGCGTCTACCGGCTGATCCGCGGCAACACCATGACCCCGACCTTCACCCGCGGGCCCGGCGAGACCACCGGCATGTTCGCCCTGGAATGCCTGATGGACGAGCTCGCCCACCGCATCGGCGTCGACCCGGTGCAACTGCGGCTGCGCAACCACGCCCAGTACGACCCCGTCACCGGCCACCCGTGGTCGAGCGACGGCGCGGAGGAGTGCTACCGCCGTGGCGCGGCCCGTTTCGGCTGGCAGTCCCGCAACCCCGAACCCCGCTCCCGGCGGGACGGCAACTGGCTCATCGGCACCGGCATGGCCACCGCCGGATACCCGGTGTTCTTCCCCATGCAGCCGCAACGCGCCCGGGCCCGCCTCTACGCCGACGGCACCGCCGTGGTGCAGTCCGGCACCCAGGAGTTCGGAACCGGATCGGCCACCGCCATGACCCAGGTCGCCGCCGACGGCCTGGGCGTCGCCCTGGAGAACGTCCGGTTCGAGTACGGCGACACCGACCTGCCGAACGTCGCGGCGACGGTCGGCTCGGCCGGCGCCGGCATGATCAGTGCCGCGGTGCACACCGCGGCCACCACCCTCCGCGACCAGATGATCGAGCAAGCGGTCGCCGACCCCGACTCCCCGCTGCACCGGGCGGCCCCGGCCGACGTCGTCGTCCGCGACGGGCGGATGGCGCTACGGGACCGGCCCGACACCGGCGAGACCTACCGCGAGTTGATGCAGCGTCACTTCATGACCGACATGGACGCGCTCGGCAGCTGGAGCCCGCCGCCCCCGGACCTGCCGTACGGGCTCGCCACCTTCGGCGCGCAGTTCGCCGAGGTCGCCGTCGACCCGGACCTCGGTGTGGTCCGGGTGCGCCGGATGGTCGGCGCCTTCGCCCCGGGCCGGATCCTCAACGCCGCCACCGCCCGCGGCCAGGCCATGGGCGGCATGCTCTGGGGTATCGGGCAGGCCCTGCTGGAGGGGACCCTGGTCGACCCCCGCGACGGCCGCTGGGCCAACGCAAGCCTGGGGGAGTACCTGGTACCGGTCAACGCCGACGCCCCCGACGTCGACATCGAGTTCGTGGAGGTCGCGGACACGGTCGTGAACCCGCTGGGCGTCAAGGGCCTCGGCGAGGTCGGCATGGTCGGCGCCGCGGCGGCCATCGCCAACGCCGTCTTCCACGCGACCGGCTACCGCGCCCGCGAACTGCCCATCCGTATCGAGCACCTCCTGTAGCGGGCCCCGGCCCGCGAACCGCCTCCGCAGCCCTCCGCAGCCGCGCCATGCCCCGCCGCCACCCGGCGGCGCCACCGGCTTGCCCCGCATCCCGTACCTGCCGGACCGTGGCTGACGGCCGCCGGAACCCATGACGGATGATTCCGTCAGGCGGCGGTCACCACGGAGGGAAGCATGTACGGACAAAGCAGTACCGGCCGGGTCCTGCTGGTGGACGACGACGCGGCGATCCGGCGCTCGCTCGGGCGCGGGCTGCGGCTGAACGGCTTCGCCGTGGGGCTGGCGGAGGGCGGCCGGGCCGCGCTGGAGCGGATGGCCCAGACGCCGCCGGACGTGATGGTCCTCGACATCTCGATGCCCGACCTCGACGGCATCGCGGTGTGCCGGCGGCTCCGGGCGGACGGCAACGACCTGCCCGTGCTGATGCTGTCCGCGCTCGACGAGGTCACCGACCGGGTCGCCGGACTGCAAGCAGGCGGGGACGACTACCTCGTCAAACCCTTCGCCCTGGACGAGCTGGTGCTGCGGCTGCACGCGCTGCTGCGGCGCCGGCCGCCCGCCCCCACCGATGCCGTGCACGTCGGCGGTCTGGCGCTCGACACCGCGGCGCACCGCGCCCGCCTCGATGCCCGGGAGCTCGCGCTGACCCGGCGCGAGTTCGCCCTGCTGGAAGTCCTCGCCCGCAACGCCGGGCAGGTACTCACCCGCGACCAGCTGCTGGAACGCGTATGGGGCTACGACTTCGAGGTGCGCACCGACGCCGTGGACACCTTCGTCAGCTATCTGCGCCGCAAGCTGGAAGCCGGCGGGCGGAGCCGGATCGTGCACACGGTGCGCGGCGTCGGCTTCGTCCTGCGCGACGACGAGGACGGGGCGGCGCGATGAGGCTGTCCACCCGGATCGCGCTGGTGGTCGGCATGGTGGTGCCGGTCCTGGTCGTGGTGTCCGGCTGGCTCCTGGTGCAACTGGTCGGCAAGGACCTGCGCACCCAGGCGGATCAGCGCCTCGCCGCCCGCGCCCAGAGCGTGGCCGTGGTGGCGCGCGGCCTGCTGCGCGCCAGCTCGAACGACCGGCCCCGCGCCGAACAGGCCCGGCAGCGGAAGCTGTTCGCCGCGGCCCTGGACGTCGGCGTGCGGCTGGCCGGCCCCGACACCACCGTCATGGACGGCCCGCAGCCCGCCGTCTCGGTCCCCCTGCCCGCCCTGAACCGCCATCCGTCCACCGTGCGGTCGCGGGGCGAGAGCTGGCGGGTGCTGGCCGTGCCGGTCACCGGCGGCCCCGGGGTGCGCGGGACGCTGTGGCTGTTCTCCCCGGACACCGCGCGCGAGGCACAGCTCGCCGCGGTGCGCCGCCGGGTGATCACCGTCGCACTGCTCGCCGCCCCGCTGGCCGGTGCCGCGGCCTGGCTGCTCGCCGCCCGCGCGGCCCGGCCGCTGCGCCGTCTGCAGCAGGCGGCCGGTCGGCTCGACCCGCACACCAGCGCCGCCCGGCTGGATCACGCGCCGACGCGGATCACCGAGGTCGACGACCTCGCCAGGACGCTGCAGACCTTCCTGACCCGGTACGACGAGCAGGCCGCCCGCACCGCCGAGGCGCTGGCCTCGGCCCGCTCGTTCTCCGCCGCCGCGTCCCACGAACTGCGCACCCCGCTGATGAGCATGCAGACCAACCTCGACATCCTGGAGGCGTTCCAGGACCTCGACGCCGCCGACCGCGCGGAGACGGTCGCGGACCTCCGCCACGAACACGCCCGTCTGCTCGGCCTCCTGGTGATGCTGAGAGCGCTGGCCCAGGGCGACCTGGTCGAGGCGGACGCGTTCGCCGTCATCGACATGGCGGACCTCGCCGACGAGGCCGCGGCCGACCTCCGGCGGCGGTACCCCGAGGCCGAGGTGGCGGTCCACAGCAGTCCCGGGCTGACGATCCACGGATGGCAGCCCGGACTGCGCTCGATGCTCGACAACCTCCTGACCAACGCACTGGTCCACGGCCGGCCCGCCGGGGGCGGCGCCCCGGTGACGCTCTCCCTCCGGGGCGGCGAGGACGACGGCGTCCCGTGTGTCGTCCTCGGTGTCGAGGACCGCGGACCGGGGGTGCCGCAGCAGCGCCGGGAAGCGGTCTTCCAGCGCTTCCAGCGCCGTCCGGACAGCCCGGGATCCGGCCTCGGACTCACCCTGGTCGCCCAGCAGGCCGCCCTGCACCGGGCGCGGCTGCGGGTGCTGGACGGCCCCGGGGGCCGGGGCGCCCGCTTCGAGGTCGCCTTCCCCGCCGCGCCCGCCCACCGTCCCGTGCACCCGGCGCTGCCCGCGCACCGGGACTGGCTGGCCGACCCCGCGCACCGGCCACAAGGTTTCCACAAAGAACGTCCCTAACTTCTCCTCGCGGACGGGCACCGTGCCCGCCACGCACCTGAGGAGGACCTCCATGCGTACCCGGAACATCGCTCTCTCGTCGGTGGCTCTCGCGACAGCCGTGCTCGGTGTCGCGGGCACCGCGGTGGCCGACAGCGCCCCGGCACCGTCGGCCTCCGCCAAGACCCGTACGGGAGACGGCGCGCAGGCCCTGTGCAAGCGCGCCCCGAAGATCGAGAAGCGTCTGCACAGGGCACTCGGACGGCTCCAGGGCAAGGCCGGGGTCCGCGGCTCCGTCGCCCGCCTGGAGAAGCGTGTGGAGAAGGCGAAGGCCGCCGGGCACACCGAGATCGCGACCTTCCTCAACCACAAGCTCACCCACCGCAAGTCCCTCGTCCCCACCCTCCAGCAGCGGCAGAAGGACCTCGCCAAGGTCGCCACCTGGTGCCGCACCCAGCACAACGACGCGGCCTCGTCGTGACCCGGACCGGCCAGGCCGCGGTGCTCGCGGCGATCACCCTGGTGTGCGGCGCGCTCGTCGCCGGATGCGGCAACGGGGTGCGCACCGAGGGCGACGCCCCCCACGCGACCCCGTCGTCCTCCGCGCCCGCACCCGCGCCCTCCGACCTGTCGGACATGCGCAAACTGGTGGACGACGCCGCGAGCGCGGCGGCCGCCGCGGACTCCGATGCGGCCGCGGATCGCTGAGCCCTCCGGACACGGCACGCCGTCCGGCACCGCCGTTCCGCCGCCCGAGCGCGCCACCCGGGCGCGCTCGGGCGATCCGGCTCAGTCCTCGGCGCGCTGGGTGACCGGAGCCCCGGTGCGGTCGCCCGGGAACTCGTACCACCGGCGTTGCAGACAGACATAGCGCGCATCGGCCTCGACGAGACGGAGGAAGGCCGTCACGGTCTCCTCCAGACGCTGCTGCAACGCGGGATCGGACAGCTGCCCGTCCTCGGTGAAGCCCTGATGGGCCGCGGCGAGGCTGAACATGTCGGGGTAGACCCGGGTGCCGAGATGCTCCAGCGGAACCCGCAGCGCCCACAGCCCCCGGTTGCCGCCGACCAGGGACGGGGAGGCGGAGACCAGCAGCGCATGCTTGGTCTTGAACGGCTGCGGCCTGACCCGCGAGACCCAGTCGATCGCGTTCTTCACCACTCCCGGCACGGACGCGTTGTACTCGGGGGAGGCGAGCACGAAGGCATCGCAGCGCTCCAGCCGGTCACGCAGCGCCAGGGCACCGTCCGGCAGACCCTGTTCGGCCTCGACATCGCCGTCGTAGAGCGGCATGTCGAACTCCCGCATCCCGGCGAGATCCACCACGGCGCCCGCCCCGGTCATGATGTGCCCTACCAGAGCAGCCAGCCGGGCGTTGGTCGACCCCGCCCGCAGGGCGGCGCCGAGCACCAGCACACGCAGCGGTCCGGGGTGGGCATCCGTGGGCATGGGGACCGTCCTTCCGGCGCAGGAGAGCGCGTGCCCGTTGCCGCACACGCACGGCCACCGCCCGAGGTGACGAAAGCGTACCGGCGCGCAGGCGGCGCACCCGGCACCCACCACGCCATGTCCCGACCCGCTCCGCGAGCGCCACCACAGCCGGGACCGCCGCGGGCACCCACACCCCTACGCGGAGGCGCGCGCCCGGTTCCTGGCGGCCCGACGCCGCATGGCGCGCCGCTCGTCCTCGCTCATCCCGCCCCAGACACCCGCGTCCTGGCGGGATTCCAGCGCCCACTGCAAGCACTGCCCCATCACCGGGCAGCGGCGGCAGACGGCCTTGGCCTCCTCGATCTGCAGGAGCGCGGGGCCGGTGTTGCCGACGGGGAAGAAGATCTCCGGGTCCTCTGCGCGGCATACCGCGTCGTGGCGCCAGTCCATGGATACCTCCGAAAGTCCGCGGCCGGGCACGGTCGAGTCCCTTACTGCGAGGCGCGGGGCTGCCTGCTCACCTGCTCAACTGCCGTACCCGGCCATCTTGTCGTCCTCGCGTGCCCGATCCTGGGCGCGCAATGCCCCGCCCTCCACAACCGGCGCGTTCCGGTCCGGCGAGGCGGCCGCACCATTGCCCACGGCCGTCACACCGCCTACCCTCCACCCGCCGCGGCACTCCCACCCCGCTCCACCCGGCACACGCAGCCGGACCACCCGCGCCCCGCATCCGAGCCCGCTGACCGACGGCCGCAGCACCCCTAGGATCAGGCCATGCTGACTGTGCTCGTCAACGGCCTGCCCGGAGCCGGAAAGACGACGCTCGCACGCGCGCTGGCCGACGAGCTGACGCTCCCCCTCTTCAGCAAGGACGCGCTCAAGGAGACCCTGGCGGACACCCTCGAAGCGGTACGCCCGCCCCGGTGCACCCCTCGCGAATGGAGCCGCATCCTGGGCGCCGCGGCGGGCGAGAGCCTGTGGACGCTGCTCGGCGACGCGCGCGGCGCGGCCGTCCTGGAGAGCCCCTGGCACGCACAGCTGCGTCCCGTCGTCAGGTCCGGGCTGCGGCGGGCGGGCGTGACGACGGTGAACGAGGTGTGGTGCGATGTGCCCCTGGAGGTGGCCCGGTCCCGCTTCGCCGCCCGGGCCGCCGACCGCCACCCGGTGCACGGCGAAAGCACCGGCGCCCAGGCCGGCGAGTGGGAGGTGTGGGCCCGCGGAGCCGAGCCCCTCGGGCTGGGGGCGGTCCACCGGGTGGACACCACGAAACCGGTCGATGTCCCCGCCCTGGCGGCGTTGCTCACCGCCACCCGCTGATCGTTCACCGAACGACCACACGCGGGGGCCTTCGCCCGCCGCCACGGCTCGGCGTAACGTCGCCCGTACCGCTGTGATCAGGAGGTCGAGACGGATGCTGGTACTGGGGCGTGCGCAGGTCGAGACGCTGCTCGACATGGATTCGCTGATCGACGCCCTGGCGTCGGCCATGACGGACCTGAGCGCCGGCCGCGCTTCCGCACCGGACCGCGTCGCCGCCCTGGTACCGGAACGGGACGGCTTCCTGGCCGCCATGCCGGGCTTCGTCCCGTCGGCCGGGGTCCTCATGAGCAAGCTGGTCTCCGTCTTCCCGCACAACGGGGGCACCCCCGTGCCGACCCACCAGGCACTGATCGTCGTCTTCGATCCGCACACCGGAGAACCCACGGCGCTGCTGGACGGCACGGCCCTCACCGCCGCCCGCACCGCCGCCGCTTCGGCGCTCTCCGCGCGCCTGCTGGCCCGCGAGGACGCCTCCGTGCTGGCGGTCCTGGGCACCGGGGCGCAGGCCCGCTCGCACGCCGAGGCGATGTGCCGGGTCCGCCCGATCCGGCACATCCGCGTGGCCGGCCGCGACCGGGCCAAGGCGGTCGCCCTGGCCGACGCCCTGTCAGCTGACCTCCAGGTCCCCGCCGAGGCGACGGCCACCTACGCCGAGGCACTCGACGGCGCGGAGATCGCCGCCGCGACCACCCACGCCGTCGACCCCGTGATCCGCCGCTCCTGGCTGACGCCGGGCGTGCATGTGACCTCGGTGGGCTTCAACCCGGACGGCCGGGAGATCGACGACGCCACGGTGGCCGAGGCGCTGGTCTGCGTCGAGTCACGGCAGGCGGCGCTGGCGCCCTTCCCCGCCGGCAGCAACGACCTGCTGCTCCCGCTGCGCGACGGCATCATCACGGAAGCACATGTGCACGCCGAACTGGGCGAACTCCTCGCGGGCAGCAAGCCGGGCCGCTCCTCACGCGACCAGATCACCCTCTACAAGTCCGTCGGAGTGGCGGTGCAGGACGCGGCAGCCGCGGCCCTGGTCGTCGCCGAGGCCCGCGAACGGTCGGCCGGGACGGACATCCGGCTGGCGTGAGGCCCCTCCGCCAGGTGGCTCCGACCGCACGGCACCACGCCCTCCGGAGCTTTCCCGACGGGCGCACCCCCGTCGGCCGTGCAGGGGCGCGACGTCGTCACCCAGGGATCCCGCCCCGCTTCCCGGCACCCCTTCACCCCTGGAGGAACTCCACGACGGTGCGGGAAAAGCGGCGGGGGTCATCGAGCCACGGATAGTGGCCCGCGCCCGGCTGGACGGCCAGTTCCGCCCGGGGAAGCAACTCCGCGATGCGGGCCGCGATCCGAGGAAGCGGGCCGCTGTCCAGCTCTCCTGCGAGGATCAGGACCCGGGCGTCCCAAGCGGCGAGGGCGGCACGGGTCGCGGCAGGGTCGAAGGCGCCGGAGGACGCGTAGATCTCCGCGGCCGCGTCGTTGCTCTGCTCGACCTCCGTCGCCGCGTGCGCCCGAGCGGTCGTGTCCCAACGGCCGTAGAAGAACGGCACAGCGGCATCCCAGTCGTCATCGGTCGCCGTTCCGGCCCAGACCTTCTCGTAGGCCGCGTGCGCGGTACCGAACCACGGCTCGGCCGCCCGCAACGCGGCCGCCTCCCTGCGGTGTTCCTCCGTGAAATCGACCCCGAGGGCGCGGGCCCGTGCCGTGACCAGCGTGAGCGTGCGGATGCGCCGTGGGTGGCGCGCCGCGTGGAGGAGGGCGAGATCGCCGCCCGCCGAGTGCGTCAGCACATCGACCCGCTCCAGCCCGAGGTGCTGACGGAGTGCCTCCACATCGGCCACCTGCCGGTCGCAGCGGTAGGTGGCCGGGTCGTGGGGAACGCCGGAGTCGCCCGTGCCCCGCAGGTCGAGCAGGATCAGCTGCCGGTGCCGCGCCAGCCCGCCGAGATCGCCGAGGTAGGCCGACGCGCGCATCGGCCCTCCCGGCAGGCAGAGCAGCGGTTCGCCCGCACCCACCACGTGATAGGCGAGTTCGGTCCCGTCGGAAGCGGCGAAGGCAGGCATGGCGCCATCCTCATGAGCCGTGACGCCTCTGACAAGCGGGTTCTTGACGAGCGGCTCCCGAGGAGCGGTTCCTGACGAGCGGCTCACGCCGAGGCCGGACACGGCGGCCGGCCGAGGCCAACGACCACCACCCCGCGCCCTCTCCGGGGCGTCAGCGGCCGTACGTCCGGTGGCACAGCCGCAGAAGGTCCGCACGGACGCGGCCGGACGCCATCCGGCACATGAAGCCGGTATCGACGTTCGACCGCGGCGCCGACCGGCGGTTCTTCGGGGCCGCGGCTGCGGGGCGCCGATGCCGGGGCGTCGTACGCACCGGGGCCGTGTGTGGCCGCGGCGGCGTGATCCGGGCGGGGCGGGGCAACCCCGGGTGCACCGCCCGCTGCCGCCGCTGAGCAGGCGCCTCGTGCCGGGGAGCGGCATCTGCCGTGGACAACGTCGTATGCCGTTTCGCATGCGAGGTCGTGTGCCGTTTCGCCTTCCGCTTCATGGACGCCACGTCCACCAGTTGTTCGTGGGACGCGCCCTGCGTGGGCTGCAGCAGCGGTGAGGGCCGGGCCGGCGCGACCGTGCGTCCACCCGGTCCGCGACCGGGATCGTGCAAGGGTCCGCCGGCCGGAAGGGACACACAGCTGCTGGTGGCGAGGAGGACGACCGCCGCTGCGGTGAGGCGAAGGAGTAGTGGGCGCACGACCTCACGGTGTCGGAGGCCCGCGGGCTGTCCAAACGACGCGCCGGGCCTCCACGCGGACGAAGGACAAAACCGAACTCTCGTGGGACTCCTGAGCCGACGGGGAGAGGAAGGCGAGTCCGGGACCTCGAACGGCGTCCTGCCGGGGCGCTCACGCCGCCGCGAAGGTGCGCGCCAGCTCCTCGGCCACGATCTGCGCGCCCGGTGCGAACCACCGCCTCCGGTGCCGGACGAGCTGCACGGGCACGGGCGGCGCCCCCGGACCGTCCACCACCGTCAACCGGCCCTCGTGCAGGTGGCGTTCGACGGTCACCCGCGGCAGCAGCGTCAGACCGAGACCGGCCGCGACACACGACCGGGCGGCATCGATACTGCCGAACCGGGTGATCCGGGGCCGGGCACCGGGCAGGCCCAGCAGCGTACGGACGAGCCGGTCACTGTACGAGCAGCCCTCCTCGTGGACGAAGAAGCATTCATCCGCCAACTCCGCCCAACCGGCGGCGCGTCCGGCCAACGGATGGCCGGGCGCCGCCACGTACGCCAGCGGCTCGTCCGCGATCCGGCGGGCCAGCAGATCGCTCTCGTCCACCTCCGGCTCCAGCAGCAGCGCGATGTCGAGCCGGCCGGTGCGCAGTCCGTCCACCGCCGTTGCCGTGCTCGCGGCGTGCAGTTCGACGTCCAGGCGAGGTTGCGTGCGCCGCAACGAAGCGATCACCGGGGGCAGCCGTGAGGCGCACAGCGAATCACCCGCGCCGACGGCGACCTGCCCCTCGACCGCGCCGCCCGCCGCGTCACCCTGCCCGGACGCGGTGGCGGCCGTCGCACGGAGCCGGGCCACCGCGTCGAGCACCTCCTCGGCCTCCTCCAGCAGCCGCACCCCGGCCCGGGTCGGGACCGTCCCCGACGGCATCCTGTCGAACAGCGGGGTCCCCAACTCCCGTTCCAGAGTGCGGATGTGGACGGTGACCGTGGATTGGGCGAGATGGAGCGCGCGGGCCGCGGCGGTGAAGCTTCCCGCCCGGGCGAGCGTCACGAACGTGCGCAGAAGTCTGGTGTCCACCGTGCCCACGGTATCGCGATTCCCGATGGGAGCGAGCGAATACCATCGTTGGACGCGATCGCACCGCCCTGCCATCGTGAAGCCATGACCACGCACACGTTCCCCGCCGGCCAGGACCCGCACCCGGACACCACCGAGAGCCCGGACGCCCTCCCGAGCCCGTCCGCCGTCGAGACCCCCGAGACCCTCCCGAGCCCGGACGCCGTCGACGTCCTGCGGTACTCCGCCTTCACCACCGACCCGGCGGGTGGCAACCCGGCCGGTGTGGTGCTCGATGCCGCAACCCTCGACGACGCCCGGATGCTCGCCCTGGCCGCGGAGGTCGGGTACTCGGAGACCGCCTTCGTCACGGCACATGACCACGCCGCCCGCCGCTACCGGCTGCGCTACTTCAGCCCCCGCGCCGAGGTCGCCTTCTGCGGACACGCCACGATCGCCACGGCCGTGGCCCTCGCCTCCCGCACCGGAGCCGGTGAGCTGCTGTTCGACACACCCGTGGGCGAGATCCGGGTGGGGACGAGCCTCGTCGACGGACTCGTCCGGGCCACGCTCACCAGCGTGCCGGCGCACTCCCGCCCGGCCGAGGAGGCCACCCAGGTCGAGCCGGCGCTACGGGCCCTGCGCTGGACCAGGGACGACCTGGACGACGCTCTCCCGCCGCACATCGCCTTCGCGGGCAACGACCACCTCGTCCTGGGCGTCCGCAGCCGGGCACGACTGGCCGCCCTCGACTACGACTTCGACGCGCTGCACGACCTCATGCGGGACCAGGGCTGGACGACCGTGCACCTCGTCCACCGCGCGTCCCCCGACCGCCTCGACTTCGACGCCCGGGACCCCTTCCCCGTCGGCGGCGTCGTGGAGGACCCGGCAACCGGCGCCGCCGCCGCGGCCTTCGGCGGTTACCTGCGCGCCCTGGGCCTGGTCACACAGCCCCTGCGGGTGCACCTCCGGCAGGGCGAGGACATGGGCAGGCCCAGCGACCTCTACGTCGACCTCCACCCCGACGACCCGCGGGCGCGGGTGACGGGCACGGCCGTCCCCCTCCCGGCCCCGGCCGCCCCTGTCCCCGCTCCGGGCCGCTGAGCCCGGCGACGCGGGGGAGGGGCGCCGGAGAGGGGCGGGGCGCTGCTCACATGGGAAGGGACAGCAGACGCACCGGCCCGCTCCCGCCGGGCCAACGCGCCCCGGCGCGCAGGGGGATCCACATGGTCCGCAACGGCATGACCACGGGCCCGTCGGGTTGCTCGACGTGTACGTCCTCCTCCCGCGTCCGCCAGCCGAGGCGCTGGTAGAGGGGGACCAGATGCGGCCGGCAGAAGAGGAGGCCGCACTCCGGTCCGCATGTCCGGGCGTGCTCCAGGGCGCCGGTGACCACGAGCCGCGCCAATCCGTGCCCCCGCAGTCCGGGAGCGACGACCACCCCGCCGAACCCCACCACCTCCGTCTCGACCGGCCCCACCGCAAGGGGCAGCGTCACCAGACCGGTGTGCGCCACCAGGCGGCCGTCCCGCCTGATGCCGAAGTGCTCCTGCTTGGGCAGCCACGTCAGACCCGCCTCGGCGACTCCGAAGGGGTCATCGTCGTCCCCGACGATCTCGTGCAGCTCGGTCGTCGAGTAGCGCGCGAGCCGGACCACCGCGGGCGGCGCCGAAGCCGGGGGCGCCGACGGCAGGTCTGCTGACGTCGGGGCCGATGAAGCCGGGTTCACCAAAGCCGGGTTCACCGACGTCGGGTTCGCTGCACTGGGGTCCGCCGAAGTCGGTTGCTTCGAAGGTGCGTTCGTCGTCATTCTCCGCATCATGCGGTCCGTACGGGCGACAGGCAACGCCGGTCCTGCGGACTCGCTGGTGCTGTGACCACACGGGCTCACCGGTTGAGGAATGCGGAGGCGTGGTAGCTGCCGGCTGGCGCTGCGTACCGGCGAGGCCGCGCCGTCCCGGTACTCTGCACGCCGTGATCAACTCCCATGCGCGCCTTGACGATGCCGATGTGGCGATAGCCGCGGCGGGTGCCGGTGCGGATGCCGTGCGCGCCGGGTACGGACGGCGGCTCACCCGCATCGACAAAGGTGCCGGGGACTTCGCCACCGACGCCGATGTGGCGGCTGAAGAGGCAATCCTCGGCGTCATCCGTGCCGCGCGGCCGGAAGATGCGGTGCACGGCGAGGAGGGCGGGCAGCAGGGCGCGGCCGACGCGGCGCGCCAATGGTTGGTGGACCCCTTGTGCGGCACGCTCAACTACGCCGTCGGCACCACGCTGGTCGCCGTCAACGTGGCACTGCGCGACGGCCCGGCCGCGGTGGCTGATCCGTTCAGCGGCGAGGTCTTCCACACCGACGGTCGGACCGCTTGGGTTCGGCGTGACGGCAGCGACACGCGGCTGGCGCCGACCGCTGCCACCCAGTTGGTGGACGTGAACCTGGATCCGCCCTTTCCGAGCGCGCCTGGATTCCGGGCTGTGGACCTGCTCGCCCACCCTGGATTCGTCGAACGGTTCCGGCCGCGGGTGGTGTCCACGACCCTGGCGCTGGCCTGGGTGGCGGCCGGCAAGCGCGCCGCATACGTCACCGACGGTGGTGACCTGACGGAGAGTGTGCACTTCGCCGCCGGCATCGCACTGTGCCGGGCTTCCGGCTGTGTGGTCACCGGAGTCGACGGCGCTCCGACCGGGCCGGCAGGCCGTGGGCTCGTGGTGGCCGCGGACGCCGAGACTCACGGGCTGCTGTTGTCGATGATCCGCGGTTGACGCCGGATCGCGCACGGTGCCTGGTCCGCCCGGGCCGGCCTCGCGATCACCGGGACGCTGTTCCCGTCCCGGGCGCAGCACTAGGGTGCACGGATGACGGAGAACTGGAGCGACTGGGACCCGGGAGTCATGTCCTTCCCCTCGGGCGCACTGGTGCGCGGCCGCGGACTGCGCAACCCCCTTCCTCCAGGACCGACGCCCGCCTTCGCCCTCTATCTCCTCGGCAAGCAGCCGCCCTCCACCGAGTGGGAGGCACGCTGGCTGCCCTGGCCTGATTTCCGGCTCCCGAAGGACCGCCGGCAGGCCCGCCTCGCCTTCGAGGAGGTACTGACCCGCGCGGCCGACGAACGCGTCGAAGTGGCCTGCGACGGCGGCCGTGGACGGACCGGAACGGCGCTGGCATGCATGGCCGTTCTGGAGGGGGTGCCGGCGGACGAGGCAGTGGCCTTCGTCCGCCGGCACTATCACCCTCGCGCCGTGGAAACCCCCTGGCAGCGACGCTACGTGCGGAACTTCGCCGCCGACGGGTAGCGCGGCCGGCGGCAACCGCAGAGCAGCCCGCCGCAACCGGACCTGCGCATGCGGGCAACCGCTCGGCCCGCCCCTGGCCGCGCCCGCCTAGAGCCCGGGATCGGGGCCGAAGACCTCGTAGTGGATACGCGAGGCGGGTACGCCGGCGGCCAGGAGCTGGGCACGTACCGCCTTCATGAAGGGCACCGGCCCGCAGAGGTACGCGGTGGTACCGGCCGGAACGGCGATCTGCGTCAGATCCATCATCCCGGAGCGCACGGTCACCGGATCCACCGCCCCTTCCGCCGCTTCGCCCGTACGCCACGCCCCTTCCTCTTCCCCGCCCGGCAGCCCGTCGCCCCGCCGGAGTCCGTCGTCGTGAGGGAGTGGGGCCTCGTACCAGAGTTCCGCTGTCGCATCGGCGAGTTTGCCGGTGAGCCGGTGGAGGTCCGTACGGAACGGATGGGTGGCAGGCGACCGGTCGGCGTGGGCGGCGACGATGCGGCGTCGGGAGCCGGTGGTGGCGAGATGCGCGAGCATGGCCATCATCGGCGTGCACCCGATGCCCGCCGAGGCGAAGAGCAGCGGACCCTCGCCGTCGTCGCCGAGCACCACCTCACCGAACGGCGGGCTGACGTGCAGGATCTCGCCGCCGTGGACATGCGCGTGCAGAGAGCCGGAGACCTCGCCCGCGGGATCGTCGGACGGGGCGCCGGGCCGGCGCCAGCCCACCACCCGCTTCACGGAGATCTGCAGCCCGTCGTCCGGCTGTCCCGACAAGCTGTACTGCCGTATCTGCCGTGCACCGTCGGGAAGTTGCACCTGTACGGAGACATACTGGCCGGGGCGGGACGGGGGAACGGGCGCACCATCCGCCGGACGCAGAAGGAAGGTCGCGACCTCCGCGGTCTCCTCGATACGTGCCGCCACTCGGAAGGGCCGCCACACCTCACCGTCCGGCGCACCCGCCTCGTCCAAGAGCTGCTTCTCGACGGCGATCAGCGCGTGGGCCATCAGCCAGTACACCTCGTCCCAGGCCCGTACGACCTCGTCGGTCACCGCCTCGCCGAGCACCTCCGCGATGGCCGCGAAGAGGTGTTCCCGCACGACCGGGTACTGATCCGGCCGCACCCCGAGAGAGGCGTGCTTGTGCGCGATCCTCGTGAGCAGGGCATCCGGTCGGCCGTCCGGGTGCTCGATGAGATGACGGGCGAACGTGACGACGGCCCCGGCGAGAGCCCGCTGTTGGCCGCCGTTGGCCTGGTTGCCGCGGTTGAAGAGGTGGCGCAGCAGCTCGGGGTGGGCGGCGAACAGCTTCTCGTAGAAGAGCGTCGTGATCTCACCGATGGCTCCGCTCACGGCGGGCAGGGTGGCACGTACGGTCTCGGCGGACTTCGGCGACAGCATCGGCAACTCCGGACTCTCGAAGGGGGAGGGGGAGGGTAAGGAAACTGGCATCTGAGATTCGCATTTTTGGGTGTGCGGTGGGGGGTGAGGGTGGGGCGTGGGGGTGAGGTGTGTGCGGGGTGGGGGGCGGCTCTGTGGTGGTGCGGGTCGGAGGGGGCGAGGCCGACGCGCTCAGTCCGCGGGGCGAGGTGTCAGGCCGAGAAGGAGCGGCCCGGTCGGGGCCTCGACCAGATCGGCGATCGAGAGCGGGTCGAGTGAGGCGTAGAAGGCCTCCTGCGCCACCCGTAGTGCGCCGCGCAGCCGGCAGCCGCCGCGCAACGGGCAGGGCGGGTCGTCCTCGCAGCCCACGACATCATCGGTCCCCTCCAGCTGACGCACCAGACGCCCCAGCGAACCCGCGCGCCCCGCGGTGGTCAGCGTCAGCCCGCCGCCCCGTCCGCGCCGCGCCTCGACGGCGCCGAGGTGCTGAAGCTTGCTCACCACCTTGGCGGCATGGGTGTACGGCACGACGACGGCGCTCGCCACCTCGCGGGTGGTGGGGGCCTCGTCCGTGTCGCCGAGCACCGCGAGGCGCATGGCGATACGGAGGGCGATGTCGGTGCTCTTGGTGAGTCGCACCCCTGCACTCTATATAAGTGGCATTCTAGATGCCAATTTACGCTCCTCGCGCGAGAGGGGCGCCGCCGGTCGATCAAGGCGGGGGCGGGGCGGGCCGACCTCACCGGCGGGGCGGGCCGACCTCACCCCGCGAGACGGCGCGCCAACTCAAGAAGCTCCGGCAGCCTCCGCCCCCCACCGAACCCGGCAGTGGCACAGGCAGAGGCGGGAGACGCCGGACACCACGCCACTCCGCCAACGCCGGACGACCGTGCCGCCGCCCGCCCACTGCCTCCCCCTCCGCCTCGTTCAGCCGCGGCCCGCGGCAGCCTGTTGCTGGAGACGGGCGGCGACATCGGCCACGTCGTTCCCGGTGGCCAGGACGCCCTTGATCCTGGCGTTGGGGGTGGACGCGCCGTTCACGCCGGCGAAGAACACATCGAAGTGGCCCCGCCGCGTCTCCAGATAGCCGGCCGCGGTCTCCGCGCCCACGGCCAGTCGGTCGTTGAGGGCGTCACCGCCCGCCACGGTGCCGGTCTTGGCGAAGACCTTGCCGCGTGACGGGCAACGGCGGCAGGAATCCGCCAGGGTCCCGTCGACGCCCAGGACCGGCAGTGAGGTACGGAAGATTCCGGCGTCCCGGGTGTGCTGCCAGTACGTCAGGATCTGCGCCAGGGCGCGTGGTGTGGTCCGGTCGGCCGGGTTGCCGCCGCGGCCGTCGGCGAGCTGCACGGCCTTGCGGTCGATGTGCGCGTGGTCCAGGAACGAGGCCAGCACGGGGAAGCCGTTCTCGCAGTCGGGGCTTCCCGTACTGGTGGCCATCAGGCAGATCCCGAGGTTCGCCCCCAGGTTGTGGCTCACTTTGAAGATGAGCTCGGCGTACTCGGAGTACCGGGGCGAGGTGTACCGCGCCACCGCCGGCGCGCCCTGGTAGGACTTCGGCACCCGCCCGGCCGGGTTGGGGCCGATCTCCTTCGCACGGACCTCGACCCCGGCCTGTTTCAGTGCCTCGATCATGGCCGTCCGGCCGAAGGCATTCGGATCCTTGACGGCCGACACCCGCAGGACGGGAGCGGACCCGGCGGCGATGGTGCCGGACAGACGGATGCGGGTGCCGTCGGGGGAACTGCTCACGGTGATGTCGGACGGCTTGTCCGCCGCGACCGTGCGGACGGCTGAGGTGACGTGGTAGGGCGCGACCTTCGGGCGCCACTCCAGGCCGGCCGGGGCACCCGCCTTGGCGCCGGGGGAGGTCAGCAGGTCGATGAGGTTGTCGTTGATGATCAGCGGCGTGGGGGTCGGGTCGAGGACCGGGTCCGGGCGGAACAGCCGTGCGTCGACGACCACATCGCCGTCGACCCGGCGGATTCCCGAGTCGTGCACCTGCCGTGCCAGGTGGTGGACGCCGGCCAGTGGGTCCTGCGGGGTGAGGGTGGCGCCCGGGATGCTGTTGGCGTAGGTGTGGTCGATGGTGGTGAAGGCGACGGTGCCGTCCTTGCGGGTCCGGCCACCGAGGGTCAGATCGCCCTGCGCGACCAGGACCAGGTTGCCCTTGAGCGTGCTGTTGCGGCGCTGCCCGACGGCATGGATCGGGGTGACGAAGCGGTGGGCGCTGCCGAGGGTGTGCCAGGTACCGCTGACGCTGACCAGCTTGGCCGTCGAGCCGGGGATGAAGAACTGGTCGGCGTATCGGTCCTGCGTCACCTTGCCGGTCTCCGGGTTCTGCTGGAACAGCCCCCACCGGGCGTGCCGGTAGTCCGGCTTCCGCATGATCGACGTGATCCTCGGGTCGAGCGCCCCGGGTGTGGGGGACGGCGCGGCCTGGACGAGCCCGATGAGGACGACGCCGACGGCCACCACAACGCTCAACGTGCCGACGAGACGCCTGCGGCTGGACCGGACAGGGACGGAGGATGACATGCGGACTCCACCGATGGTGTAGATCTATCGCTTATATACCGCTATATCCCCTCGAAGGTACTGCTCCCCGCGACCACCGGAAGGCAGGTGCGGCCGGGCTCTTCGACGGACTTTCCCGCGACCCTCGTCAAGGAGGTTCCCGAGCGGTCGTCCCGAACCCGAACCGGGTGAGCGTTGCCGGTGCGGCCGCAGGGCCGGGCCCAAGGGCGTCGTCGTCCGGCTTCCGAGGGGAAAACCCCGCGCGTCAGGGGGGCGCGAGGGCTACGGTCTCGGGATGCATGAGGGAGACGGATACTTCGGTCAGAATGCCGTGCCGTTCCACATCAGCCCTACGCGGTGGGCGTTCGAACCTACGACGTGGCCACTCAGGCGATGAGCTCGCACTACGTGACGATCGTGGACGGGCGCGCCGAGTACGAGTCCATCCCGTTCCGGTACGTATGGCCGGCCGAACTGGATCCGATGGCGCGTCTCGCCGGGCTGCGGCTGCGCGACCGGTGGGCGGAGTGGACACGAGCTCCGTTCACCAGTGAGAGCAGCCGCCATGTCTCGGTGTGGGAGAAGCCCGTCGGCTGAGGGAGCAGGGGCGGGGTGGACGGCTCGATCCCCGAGGGGCGGACAAGCACGCGGAGGCTCCTGGCCGGACAGCTGATCTCGGCAATCACCCGTCTGCCAGGAGCTTTTCCGCATGGGTACCGCCTCTGGCTCACCTCCCGCCACCTGCAGTCCAGTTGAGGCCGGCTTCCGTTTCCGGGGCCCCAAGCGGGCTCGAACTGCCGATCAGTCTTCTGTGGCGGGCGGGCGGGGCGGGGCCGGGCTCCGTCTATGTGGCTCCGCGGGACGCGGGAACCGCGAGGTCGCGGCGGGGCGGACGCCGTACCCTCGCCGATCGCAGCCCCAGGAACACCAGCAGCCCGAGGGGCGACAGCAGGATCGTGAAGACGAGCAGGGGCCCCATCAGCAGGGCGGGGATCCTGAGTCGTCTGGCCTCCCGGTACATCCACTGCCCGAGGAGAAGATCCCAGGCAATGACCTGCGACCAGATGGCTCCCGCGCCGTCCGCGAGCGCGGTCAGCTCGCGGAAGGTGCCGAGGTCCGGGCTGCGGACCGCGGTCCAGAGTTCGGGGAACACCGGGACGGCGAGCGCGAGATAGACGAGCAGCACGGGCACCACGGTCAGCGGTGACCCGGCGATGCGGGCGGTCGGGCCCCATGCGGGGGCGAAGATCATGAGCAGCCAGACGGGTGCGGCCAGCCAGAAGGAGAGCTCGAAGAGGAATCCGGTCATGACACGAGTTCCTTCGAGGCGCTGACGTCTTCAGCGGTTGCCCTGCCCGCAGGGGGAGTCGGAACCCGCAGGGATCCGTACGTCCCGAGAACGGCGGCCACCAGGATCAGGCCGGCCGCCCGCAGCGTCACGCCGTCCGGCTGGATCAGCGGCTGACCCCGCAGCGCCTGCCAGAGGACCAGGGCGAAGGCGGCGGCGTACACGCCCGAGGCGAGCAGCACCAGGCGCAGCCGTACCCGGTCGTCGGCAAGCCGGGCGGAGCGGGGTGCGAGGGCGGTCAGCACCATGACCAGCAGCGGCAGGAGTTGCAGTGCATGCATGCCGACGAAGTGCGGGATCCGCAGATCTCCGCCGGTCGTCGACCAGCCGGTCAGCGGCATGGCGGGACCGCCGTCCGGCACGCCCACGCTGTGCGCGCCGACCACCTTGGAGACACCGCGCCGCTGCCCTGGCGCGGGCTGTGTCATCAGGAATCCGACGGCGGCCCCGGCCAGCGCCAGGGCGATGCCCGAGCGCATCGCCCAGGCGGACGCACGGTCGGCGATGCGGGCGCGGAGCAACAGCACGGCGACGGCGAACGTGCCGAGCCACAGGATGACGACCGTGACGGCCATCGCGTTGAACAGCGACTCGTCGAAGGGCGTTTCGTGGTTGAAGTGGCTCCGCTTCCCGCGCATCGCCTGCCCGGCGATGATCACCATCTCGACGAGGCTGGCCAGCGCGACGACCGTCCCCGCCCACCAGCCCACGCGCCGGCCTCGGGGGAGCAGCGAAAGCATCCAGGCCAGGGAGAGGCAGTACGCCACGAAGGAGACCGAGAACTTCAACGGCTTGGCCCAGATCGGCGCGCCCACCAGCACGCGGTCGTCGGCGACGAGCCCCACGGCCGAGACGACCGCCATCACCACCATGGCCGCCGAGATCAGCACCAGCGGCCGATGCCACGCCCGCCAAGGAGCCGAAGGCCCCCACGACGGCACGGACCACGAAGACGGAAGTAACGAAGACATGATGACCCCCTAATGGATAGCAGCACTATCTGCTATCTGGTAGCCCAACTATCTATGATGGGAGGCGAAGCTGGCAAGGGCCGGCGAGATGCGCGGGTCGACGGTCGAGGAGTGAACCGGCAGTGCGAATGGGAGAATTGAGCCGAACAACCGGAGTGCCGGTGCCGACGATCAAGTACTACGTCCGTGAGGGGCTGCTGCCTCCGGGCGAGCTGACCAGCCCGAATCAAGCGACCTACGGCGAGGTGCACGAGCGCCGGCTGCGGCTCATCCGCGCCCTGCTCGATGTGGGCGGCATGAAGGTGGCCGAAATCGCGGACGTACTGACCGCCATCGACGACCCCGCGCGTCCGCTGCACAAAGTGCTCGGTGCCGCCGCGGACCGCCTCGGCGCATCAAGCGTCGAACACGACGACACCGAGTCGGCGGCCGCGCATGCCGTCGTCACCGACCTCGTCTCCCGGCGTGGCTGGCGGACGCATGAGGCGGACCCCGCCGCGGCCGACCTGGCCAAGGCCCTTGCCGCCATGGCCCGGTTGGGGCACGGGGCGTTCGTCGAGGTGCTCGACGACTACGCCGACGCTGCCGAGCAGGTCGCCCGCGCCGACCTCGCGTACGTGGGCCGGCGGGTGTCGGTCGAGGACATGGTGGAGAGCGTGGTGATCGGAACCGTACTGGGTGAGGCGGTGTTCAGCGCGCTGCGCCGGCTGGCCCATGTGGACGCCTCGGCGCAGCGGTACGGCGCGGACGGGCCGCCGGAGCCGAAGACGAGCTGAGCCGGCGCATGTTGGGGAAGGCTCGGTGAAGGGGCTCGCCGGTCCCGGCAGGAGTGTGCACTACCGGGGCCTGCTGACCGTCGTCGCGGCTACGCGAGCGTGGTGAGCCACTGGGAGACGGCGGTGTCGATGAACTCGTCGGTGACGTGGCTGCGGTCGAGGAAGAGGCGGGCGAGGACCGGGCCGTAGAGCAGGGTGTACTCGGCGGCGTCGAGCTGGACGCCCGAGGGCTCCAGCAGTTCGTTGAGGGCCGCGCGGCGGTCCTGGCCGATGCGTTCCAGGGCCTGGGCGCTGTCGGGGTCGTGGTCGGCCTGGGCGGTGACGGCCAGTACTGCGGTGCGGATGGCCGGTTCGCTGATGCCGTCGCGCAGGCTCTTCAGCCAGGCGGTGGCAACGGTGCGTACGTCGCTGCCCGGCTCGGGGTAGTTGCCGAGGTCGGGGCCCTCCAGGATCAGGTCGAAGAGCAGCGCGGCCCGGTTGGGCCAGTGCCGGTAGAGGGTCTGGCGGGTGACGTCGGCGCGCTCGGCCAGCAGTGCGTACGTCAGGCCGGTCGGTCCGACCCGGGGCAGCAGCTCACGTGCGACCGCCAATACGCGATGGCGGGTGCGCTGAACGCGTGGGTTGGTCGGGGTGGGCTGGCGGCGGTGGAGGGGCTCCTGCATGGGACCCATCCTATCCATGAATCATACGGGTCGTGTGATTCAAGCCACACATCGAATCATACGCGGCGTGTGATACAAAGAAATCACACGCACTGGATGATTCATGGTGCGTGCCGTACCCCCGTCACCCCCTCCTCAGGAAGTGCCTGATGTCTCTTGCCATTACCGTCTCCGCGTACGGCGGACCCGAGGTTCTCGCCCTGTCGCAGGTCGCCGCCCCCGAGCCGGGGCCGGGCCAGGTCCGTGTCCGGGTGCGAGCGAGCGCCGTCAATCCGATCGATGTGCGGATCCGCGCCGGGATGATGCAGGGCGTCTTCCCGGTGACGTTCCCGATGGTCCCGGGCTGGGACGTGGCCGGTGTCGTCGACAAGGTCGGCGAGGGTGCCGCCGCGTCGGTCGGCGACGAGGTCTTCGGCGTCGCCCCGGCCGGCGGCTACAGCCAGTACGCCGTGCTCGACCGGCCCGTCGACAAGCCGAAGGAGCTGTCGTTCGAGACCGCGGCCGCGATGGTCACGGTGGGTGAGGCCGCCTACCGGGCGATCGAGCACCTCGGTGTGCAGCCGGGGCGGACACTGCTCATCCATGGCGCCGGCGGCAGTGTGGGCGCCCTTGCGGTGCAGGTGGCCGTGGCCCGTGGAATCACCGTGATCGGCACTGCCGCCGAGCGGGATCTTCAGCGCCTCACCGGCCTCGGTGCGCGCGCCGTGCGCTATGGCGAGGGCTGGGCGGAGCGTGTGGGAGCCGCCGCGCCGGGCGGTGTGGACTTCGTGTTCGACGCCTCGGGCGCGGGGGTGCTCGCCGATTCCGTCGCCCTGGTCGGCGAGCCGGGCAGGGTCATCACGATTGCGGACCCGGCCTTCGCTGAGCACGGGGTGCGGTTCACGGGCATGGACCCGGCCGACCGCTGCCCCGAAGCTCTTCCGCGACTGGCCGGCCTGATCGCGGCCGGCAAGCTCGATGTCCCCGTCTGGCGCGCGTATCCGCTCGCCGAGGCCGCCCGGGCCCATGCCGACATCGAGGCCCGCCGCAACAAGGGCAAGGTTGTCCTGCTGCCCTGACCCGGGCTGGGTGCTTGGCGTCATGCGCCGCCCGGGTCCCCGCCGTTCTCGGCCACCGGCTCCCCGGCCACCACGGCCCCGAGGCCCGCGCCCCCGGGCCGCACGCCTTCGTGCACCGTCAAAGCCTCGTCCCCAGCCGCTCCCCAACCCCCACTGCCCCACCGCCATCCCCCGAAAGGACCACGAAATGAAGGCCGCCCAGATCACCCGCTACGGTGCGCCGACTACCCTGCAGATCAATGACGTTGACCGTCCCGACCCCGGCACCGGCGACGTGCTGGTATCGGTCGGGGCGTCGAGTGTGAACGGGCTCGACACGATCGTTCGTTCCGGGGGAGTGCGTGTCGTGACCGGGTTCCGGTTTCCGATCGGCGTGGGGCTGGACTTCGCCGGTGTGGTCGCGGCGACCGGGGCCGACGTGTCCACGTACCAGGTGGGAGACCGGGTGTGGGGCACGGTGCAGCCGCTCAAGCGGTGCACGGTCGCCGGCGCCGCCGAGTACGTCGTGGTCCCCGCGGACCGCATCGGGCCCGCGCCGGCCGGCTTCGCGCCGGTGGAGTCGGCCTCCCTGGTCGTCGCGGGAACGACCGCGCTGATCGCACTACGGGACACGCTGCAGCTCACCGGCGGGGAACGCGTCCTGGTGCGGGGCGCCGCCGGCGGGGTCGGCACGGCCGCCGTGCAACTCGCCCACGCGATGGGGGCTCACGTCACCGCGCTGTCCCGCGAGCGCCATGCGGGGGCGCTGCGCGAGCTGGGGGCCGACGAGGTCTTCGACTACGGTTCCACCGCGCCGGAGGAGACCGGACCGTTCGATGCCATCTTGGACACCGTCGGCTCGGAACTGAACTCCTTCCGGCGTCGGCTGACCCGTCAAGGCAGGATGGCCACCATCGCGCTGTCGGCATCCTCCATGGCCGCCATCGCCGCGTCGAGCGTGCACGGCGCCCGCCGCATCCGCACGTTGAGCGCCAACCCCGACACCGCGTTGCTGCGCGACCTGGCCGACCATGTGACCTCCGGTGGGCTGCGACCCGTCGTCGACAGCGTGTATCCGCTGACCGACATCGCCTCGGCGCATCAGGCATTCGAGCGAGGCGGAGTGGTGGGCAAGCAGGTGGTGGCCGTGGCGGCGACGGCCAAGTAGCCCTCGTATGGGGGTGGCGGCCGGCTCGGCGGCCATGGTCGGGTCGGCCGGCCGTCCGGGAGACGGTGCCCGCGACCTCGTCGGCGTCGGGCGCCCGGCGGGCCGATGGGCACATGGGGGCGACCGTGCCCCACAGGCCGGACGGCCCGCTCAGCCCCGGCGGACCAGGAGTTCGGTGTTGCGGTCCGCCGGGGTGCCCGCCATTTTTTCGTGGACGCCGTCGGTCAGGCCGGCGGCGAGGCCCGGTGCGTTGTAGGACAGCTCGCGGTAGAGCGAGGCGAGGCCGACGGCGGAGAGGTCGTCGAAGTCCGTGTGGTGCGGGGCGGCGGATTCGATGAGGGTGGTGAACAGGGACAGTGTCCCGTCGTGGTTGTCGGCGAGTTCGATGATCCGTGCGTGCTGCGGATAGTCCACGTGCGAAGCGGTGTTGACCTCCCAGAAGGAGCGGGCGGCCGTGGGGTGGGCGTGCGGCGTGATGTGGTTGATGTGGCTGTGGCCGTTGATCCACGCCACCACGTTCGGGAACCGGCTCAGCAGCGCGATGACCTCTTCGCCGTCGTGCCGCTTCTCCTCCGAACGGGCCGCGTCCGGGCGCCGGGTCATACTCGGGCTGTGGTGGTGGCTGAACACCAGGATGTGCGCGTCGTCGGCGCCGGTGTTGCGGACCAGCCGGCCGTCCGCGTCGTAATGGCGGGAACTGTGGGCCGCCAACGTCCGCTCCAGCCAACGGAGTTGTTCGGTGCCGAGCGACCCTTCGTAGTGGCCGCTGCGGTAGGTGGTGTCGATGCTGATGCCGATGACGCCGTCGGCGACGGTGAAGGAGTAGTACATCCGGTCGCCGTCGAGGTGGTTGTCGGTGTAGCCGTGGCCGACCGGCCCCGCTCCCTTGAAGGCCGGATCCAGGTGGGCCCGCAGGTATTCGTGGGGCGTGAACATCCGGCGGCGCTCGTCGGCGGTCACGGTACGGGCTCGGGCGGCGTTGTGGCGGAGGATGTCCTTGAGCACGGTGCTCTTGGGGTCGCCGCCGGTGTCCAGCACCTTCGCGAAGGCGGCCACCTCGGTGTCCGGTACGGAGAACAGCTTGCGCGCCCCGGTGATGTAGTCGGCCAGCTCGGGGTCCTGCGGGGCCAGGGCGCCGCCCGGCAGGTCGTCGTGGTTGCCGGGCGTCGAGTACCACGGAAGCCGCAGGCCGGGGCTGACGACCGGGCGCCTCGCGGCTTCGAGGTAGCCGGGTATCCGCGGCAGGCCGCGTCTCTTGTCCTGGTCGCGCAGGGGGTCGTCCGGGTGCCAGTACAGCGCGAGGCCGGAATTCTGCACGCCCTCGTAGGCCGTCGGGTCGCCGGTGTTGGGGGTGATGCGGCCCCCGCTCATGAGGGTGAGGAACCAGTCCAGCTCCACCATGGAGTGGTTGTCGATGTTGTCACCCGTGGACATCACGAAGGCGGGCGGCCGCCCGGTGTGCGGTCCGCTGCGGACCGCGTTGGCCTGCTCGACCAGCGACACCGCACCGGCCACCGACAGCGCCTCCTGCGCCCGCCACGAACCCGGCGATCCGGCGCGCAGGAACTCGCTGCGCAAGGGGCTCTGGACATCGGCCACATGGAGATCGGTGAACTGGACGAAGCACGCCAGGGGAGTGCGCCGGTCCTGGCGCCCGGACGCCGCGGCGGCGAGTTCACCGCGGACGACCAGGGGCCATCCGGGGCCCGAAGTGATCCGGCGGTAGCCGCCGCTGCCGGTGAGGCGCGCCGCGGTGTCCAGTGTGGTGGCCCCGTGCGGTGCCGCGCGTCGCGCACCGGTGCGGGCCGGCGACGTGCGGGTGAGGGGCTGTGCGGGTGCGCCGCCCGGGGCGCCGCTGCTGCGCCGGCCCGGCAGTGCCCATGCGGCACCGACTCCGGCGACGGCGCCACCGGAGCTGAGGAGGAAGCGACGACGGTTGGTGGGGAAGTGGGTTTCAATACCGGCCATGAGGCCCTCCGTGCCGTGGCCGGCAGTGCCTGACCACAGCGGGGTCACCAAGCGGAATTTCTCATTCCAGAGCGTGGCCGGGGAGCGTGACCGGAAGCTGAACAGGTCCGGAACTGGGCACACCGATTGCCCGTCGGTACGGTCCCGTTGCCCGTCGGTACGGTTCCGTTGCCATTCGGTGTGGCCCGTTTGCCCGCCCCATGACAGGAGAGGTCATGCCCAGTAGCGTCGCCCCGGTCCGGATCACGTCCTACGGCGCCCGCTGGGGCGCCCCGCCCCGGCATGACACCGGCGCCCTCGTGCTGGATGTCCGGGACCGGATGTGGGACCCGGCCGACACCGCCCTCACCGAGGCCCTCGTTCCGCTCACCGGACTGGACCCCGCGGTCCGTGACTACGTCCTCTCCGCCCCGGACGCCCGGGGGACCGTCGAGCGCACCGGCCGTCAGATCCTGGCCCTGCACCGGGCCGCCGCAGACGAAGCCGTTCATCTGTACGTTGCCTGCTGGTACGGCCGCCACCGCGCTCCGGCCGTTGCCGGGGCGGTCGCCGACTGGCTGGCCGAACGCGGTACCCCCGCCGATGTCGAGCACCGCGACATCGCCCGTCCGCTCATCCACCGCGAACCGGCGAAACAGCTGGAGTCCTGCGCGTTCTGCCGCATCGTCTCGGGCGCCGCGCCCGCCCGGCTCGTCCGTGAGTGGCCGGAGGCCCTGGCGATCGTGCCCCGCCGGCCGGTCGCCCCCGGTCACCTCCTGGTCGTCCCGCGCCGCCACGTACGGGACGCGACGACCGACCCGGCCGTGACCGCCGCGGTGATGCAGCGCGCGGCGGAACTGGGCGCGGAAGTGGCGGGCGACCTGAACATCATCACCGCGGTCGGTCCGGCGGCGACACAGACGGTCTTCCACGCCCACGTCCATCTGGTGCCCCGGCGCGACGGTGACGGGCTTCCGCTGCCGTGGACTCCCCAGCGGCAGTGACGGCGACGGGCCGCCGGGCCGCGGCACCCCGACCCCGCCGCGCCCGCGCGGATGCCGGGGCTACGATCTTCGTTCGGATACTTCGGCGGTGAACGTGGATGAGCGGGGGCAACGGGGCATGGCACGGGTGGAGTTGTCGTACAGACCGACGGTCGAGGACTTCCGGGAGGCGCTGGGCGCCCGGGCGAAGGTCTCGGTGTCGGCCCGCCGCACCCGCCGGCTCCTGGCGCTCGTGGCCCTGTGCCTGGTGAGTGCGGTGGCGCTGTCGTTGGCGGGCGACGACAGCGTGGATCCGCCCGTCGTCGTGATGGCGCTGGTCTTCCCGCTGGTCCTGCTGGGGCAGACCCGGATGCAGGCCAGGAGCCTCCACCGGCTGGCCGCGGCGAAGGGCGAGCAGCGGATCGTCGTGGACGAGTCCGGCGTCACCGTCGCGACCGAGCACGGCACCAGCAGCCTCACCTGGCAGGCCGCGCCCCGCTACGCCGAGACGCCCCGGCTCTTCGTCCTGCTGAGCGGTGACAAGAACGCCTCCGGTGTCACCCTGCTGCCCAAGCACGGGGCGAGCGGGGCGGGGGATGCCGACCGGCTGCGCGCCCTGCTCGACCAGCGTGCCTCGCGTGTCGGGACCGTGGCGTCACAGGGGCGGGCGGGCTCGTAGGACCGGGGCACGCTGAAGGGTCGTGTCGGCATGCTCCTCGGTGTGCCTCGTCGGGGGCCCGGTGTGTGCGGCGCGTCCGGGCGGCCCGGCCGGCGTGCCTCGCCCCGGCCCCGACGCTTCGGGTGACGCACCTGGGCAGCGCCGCTCCCTGTCGTTCAGTGCTGTGAGGCGGGGACCGTTCGTGGCCGTGCGCTGGGTACCGCCCGGTCCTCCTCGTCGGTCCGGGGTGTGGGCCGGCCCAGGTGGAGGGCGGTGACGAGGTCGACGGACGGGTCGAGCGCGGCGTCGATACGGATGTGCAGCAGCGGACCGCCGCGGGTGAAGAACGCGGTGCCGAGGGCCGCGTTGAGCCGGGCGGCGGCGGTCGAGGTGACGGTGATGCCGGTGTCCATGCGCAGGACGGCGGCCTCGGTGTCGATCGCGGACCTGGTGCGGGGCCGGGTGAAGGTGCCCAGGGTGGTCTTCGTGCCGCGGCTCAGGACGGCGTGCAGGGTGCCCTGGGAGAGGTCGCCGACGAAACCGGTGATCTTGACGACCTTCTTCGTCTTGATGTTGATCAGTGCGATACCGGCGCGGGAGAACCGGAGCTCGCCGCCGACCTTGCCGCCGCTGTTGGTGACCGCGCCGCTCTTGATGCCGAGACGGATGCTGCCGGTGGAGTAGTGCGGGCTGATCTGGCCCTGGGTGTCGATCTCCGCGATCGCGACGCCGCGGGACTTGAGCGCGGCGAGGGTCTTCGGGGGCGCGTCGAAGCGGGCCGAACCGCCCCTGACGGGGACCTCGGTGCTTCCGGCGAGGCGAGGGGCGCCGGCCCGGCCAGGGGGCGGCGTGAGGGAAGCGGGAGTGCTGGGGGAAGGGCGTACCGGGGCGGCGGCTGCGAGGAGAGTGGTGGTGAGCGCCAGAACGGCAGCCGTGGCGAGAGGGCGGGCGCGCATGCAGGTCCCTTTCTCCGGTGGGGGCCGAGTGCCTGCGGAGGCACCCGTTTCCGTGATGGTGTGATCACCCTACGTGCTCGATGGTGCGGGTCGGCGGTGGCGGCGGTGCGCCGGGCCGGGGCGTACGCCGCTCAGCCCTGCGACGGCGAGGCGGCGGAGGGCGAGGAGCGTCGTATGCTGCTCGGCCCGCGGCGGCGAGCGGGTGCGGCGTCCGCGCCGGTCAGGGGTGGTGCCCCTCCAGGCTGATCAGGAGGGTGCGCAGCGCGGCATTGAGCTCCTGCTGCTGTTCGTGGGTGAACGCGGAGAGCAGGGTGCGCTCGGCCTCGGTCTTCGTGGCGAAGACCCGCAGCGCGCGGCCGAGACCGCGCTCGGTGAGTGTGACGAGGACGCTCCGGCGGTCGTCCGGGTCGAGTTCCCTGCTGACCCACCCTTTGGCCTCGAGTCGTGAGACGCGGTTGGTGACGGCTCCGGTGGTCAGCTGCATCTGGGCCATCAGGTCTTTGGCGCTGAGGCGATGGCGCGGAGCGGCCCTGCGCAGGCAGGCCAGCAGCTCCAGCTCCCACAGCTCGATGCCGTGCCGGGCCAGTTCGCGCTTGAGCTCGATCTCCATGTGGTGCGCCACCCGCCGCAGGCGGTAGGCCAGCGCTTTGGATTCCAGGTCCGCCGGGCCGTGCGAACCGGAGATGACGTCGATCATGCCGTCGACGCGGTCGCGGGGCGAGCTTTCGGTCACGCGTCGGACCTTATCAGCGCGTTGACCAAAGAACGAACGTTAATTATCTTCACGTTAAGCTATTTGGCTCCAAGGAGGCATGATGAGCAGCACGCGGGAAAAGGTCGGCCGGGTCGTCACCGGCGCCGGAATGGTGGCGGCCCTGCCCTCGGTCTGGCAGACCGTCACCCACATCACGGACGACACCTATCGGGCGCCCGAGGCGCGGGACGGCGCGGGCCATGTGCAGTACCACATGGCCCGCGAGGCCCTGATCACCGCGGGAAGCCTGGCGGCTGTCGGGATCGGCGTGCTCGCGGGGCCGCGGCGCGGCCGGGAGCTGTGGGGCGCGATGGCGGCCGCCGGGGCCGGTTTTGCGGCGGCGATGTGGTCCGGGGGCCCCACCACAGGTGTCTGGGCGCCCAACAGGAAGGCGTTCGCGGTGCATGTCGCCTCCACCGCCGGTCTCGTCGCGGGCGTCTGGCTGCTGCGTCCCGAGCGGGGGAGGGCGGGCGTCGAGCGCACGGACCGGCGTTCCGGAGCCTGAGGAAGTGTTAGCCGGGTGTTAGCGGATCAACAGCGGTTCGCCGCAGGCTGGTTCCCAAGGCTCCTCCGGACCGCTGAAACGCCGGATCGCGGACCCGTGGAGCCGCAGGACCGGAACCATCAGGGGGAACCATGTCGGACCACATCACGCACCATCGCGGCCGTAAGACCGTCGCCGCCACGCTGATCGCCGCAGCGGCACTGGTGTTGACGGCCGCCTGCCAGCACTCCGCGTCCGGCGCGGCGGAATCGCGTTCCGGTGCTGCCGCGGCCGCCGCGGGTGCCCCCGCCGCGAACGCCCCGATCGTGCACGCCCCGATCGTGCACGCCGCCGACTCCGGTGCGGCCCGGGTGACCACCGTCGTCGCCGGCCGCGGCGCCCACGCCGGAACCCTCTCTGCCGCACATGCCGTGACCGTCCGTCTGCTGCCTTCGGCCGGCGGCCGGGACAAGAAGATCGAGCCGGGCAGGGTGCTGGTCGTCCCGCGGGACGAGGCGCGACACTCCCGGCTGTAGTGGCCGAGCCGCCGTCTCCTCCGCCCCGACCGCCCCGGAAATCCCGCCGAGGCGGTATGGCATCGTCCGTCACCCGTAGGTAGCTTGTCGATGCTCCGTCGGTGGTGTGCTGTCGCGCGGGGCTGCTCGTCGGGCGGACCCGGCGGGGACACCCGACGGAGCGGGCGGATGATGTGAAGCCTTTCTTACGTTCGGCGTGCGGAGCCGTGGCGGTATGCCTCGGCCTCATCCTCACGGGCAGCGGGGTCACGGGAGCGGTCGCCGCCCCCGTCGTGCGCGAGGCAGCCGCTGCCGCCGCCGGGTCGACGTCACCGGCACCAGGACCCGCCCCGGCATGGACCGCCCCCCTGTCCACCAGAGGCCGCTACATCGTCGACGCCGACGGGAAGCGGATCCGCTGGAAGTCCGGCAACTGGGACGGTGCGCAGGGCTCGTGGAACGGTTCGGGCGACATCGATGACGCGGGCAGCCACCACAGCGGACAGAACTCCCACGGCATCCCGCTCGGGCTCGACCGGGTGGGCATCGCCGTGCTGCTGCGCGACTTCCGCGCACTGGGGCTCAACAGCATCCGGCTGCCGTTCTCCAACGAGATGGTCCACTCCACTGCGCCGGTGCCGGACGCCGCGGTGGCCGCCAACCCGCAGCTGCGCGGCAGGACACCGCTGCAGATCTTTGACGCCGTGGTCGAGGCGCTGACCGCGGACGGCTTCGCCGTCATCCTCAACAACCACACCAACACCACCCGATGGTGCTGCGGCCTCGACGGCAACGAACGGTGGAACAGCCGCCAGGCCACCCGGCAGTGGGAGGACGACTGGGTCTTCATGGCCCGGCGCTACCAGGACAACGGCCGTGTCGTGGGGGCGGACCTCTACAACGAGGTGCGCCGCGACGGCTGGGACGACCCCAACTGGGGCCGGGGCGACAACCACGACTGGCAGGCCGCCGCGCAGGAGGCCGCGGACCGGATCCAGACCGAGGCCAACCCCCGGCTCCTCCTCATCATCGAGGGCATCAACTGGACCGGGCTGCCGGTGGACGGACTGCCGCACGGGCGCCCCACCCTCGCCCCGGTCCGTACGCTGTCGCACACCCTGGTCCGCTCCGGGAAACTCGTCTACTCCGCCCACTTCTACGGCTACACCGGTCCGCACCACAGCGGCGCCACCGGGGTGGGGGAGACCAACGACCCCCGCTACCAGGACCTGAACGGCGACCAGTTGCGCGCCACGCTGCGCGAGCAGGCGTTCTTCGTCTCCGCCGAGACCGGGCAGCACTTCACCGCGCCCCTGTGGATCAGCGAATTCGGCATCGGCGCCGACGAGGGCGGCCAGGCCGCCCGCACCTGGTTCACCCGGATCACGGACTACCTCGCCGCCACCGACACGGATTTCGCCTACTGGCCGCTCGTCGGCTGGAGCACCGATGCCCAGGGCCGCCCGGCCGGGGACAGCTGGGCCCTGCTGCGCTACGACAAGGACGGGAGCCGCAGCGGGATCCTCGACGGTGCCGACTGGCGAGCGGCGGCGTGGCACCGGCTGATGACGGCACCGCAGCGGACGGGGCCGGTGCCGCCGACCCCCGCCTGGCACCAGCTCACCGTCGACCACCGCGACTTCGTCCAGTCCCTGAGCACTCGGGCCCTCGGCGACTGGGACGTCGGTGCCCGCAAGGCGGCCTGCCCCGACGGGGAGCGGCTGATCGGCATCGGCCACACCGGGGGTCGCGGGCTGTGCACCGACGCTCCCACCGCCCGCGCTCTGCGCGCGCCGGGAAGCACCCCGGAGGTCGTACGCGACGAGCGGTACGTCCCTGCCGGCGGGGACTGGGCTCCCGGCTACCGCAAGCTCCAGTGCCCGCAGGGCAGCTTCCTCTCCGGCTACAGCCTGCGCGGCGAGCGGGTCTCCGCCGCGGTGTGCACGCCCGCCCGCACCTCGCTCGGCACGGCGGGGGAGACCGTCTGGTTCGACCGTGGCGACCACCGTCCGCCCGGCGACCCCGGTGGGGACTTCGCGTACGGCCACTACAAGGGCCAGTGCCCGTCCGACGCCTACGCGGCGGGCATCGCCCACACCAGCCGCCCCGGCCACCGGGACAGCCCCGAGGCCCTGCTCTGCCGGCCCCTTTCCTGACGGGGCCGGTCCGGGAAGTGCGGTGCCCCTCGGGGCCGGTGCCCCTCAGGGCGGCGGGGGCCGACTCCGGTGCCGTGACGGGACCCGGTTCCGGTGGCCGTGACGGGTGCCGGCCCCGGTGACCGTGGCGCGTCGTGATCGTTCTTTGGTCGTGAACAGAATCGCCACCGCCTCGGTCCTCTCCCTCTGCTGCCTGGTTCCGGCTGTGCCGGCCCAGGCGGACGGACCCGAGAGGATGCCGCAGGTGGCCGGCCACCGGCTGGTCTCCGCCTACGCGGCTCTCCACTACGACACCTCCGTTCGGCTCAAGGACGGGCGCGGTGCGGGCCGCCATGTGCTGTGGCCTGCGGCCTGGAAGGTCTGTGCGCAGGATCCGGCGGCGGGCGCCCCGCTGCAGGGCCGGCGGGTCACGCTCACCGTCGTCAAGCGCGACGAGTCGTGCCCGTAGCAGTCGCGCGCCCGCCGGCCGGCGGGCGCCTCAGCCGCGGGGGAGGCGCCCCTTGCTGTGCATGGCGGTGCGGACGCGGTCCTCGGCCAGGCTGCGCCCGGCGGCGTGCGGCGTGACGCGCTGCTGCCGGGCCGCGTCCAGCACGGTCATGGTGTTGGCGCGCAGCCGGGTCGAGACCGTCTCGACGATGGTGGACGTGTCGGGCCGGAACCCGGAGTAGCGGGCGTCCATCGCGAAGGCGGCCGCGACGACGCCGCCGGCGTTCGCGACGAAGTCGGGCAGCACGGTGATGCCGCGCTCCGCCAGGATGCTCCGGGCGTCCGCGGAGGTGGGCAGGTTGGCGCCCTCCACGACCAGCTTCGCCTTGATCTCGTGCGCGGTGGTGCGGTCGATGACGTCCTGCAGGGCGGCGGGTACCAGGATGTCGCAGTCCACGGTGAGTTCGCCGCCCGGGGCGAGCACGGCGCCGGGGGAGTGGCGGGTGACGAACCGGTCGCCGTGCTCGTCCCGGGCGGCCAGAAGCGCGTCGACGTCGAGGCCGCTGGGGTCGTGCAGTGCCCCGTGCGCCGTGGACACCGCGACGACGGTGGCACCGAGTTCGGCGAAGCGGCGGGCGGCCGCGCTGCCGACCGCACCGAAGCCCTGGAGGGCGACCCGGGAGCCGGCCATCGGCAGCCCCTGGTGCCGGGCTGCGGCGTCGGCCGCCTCGGCGACGCCGTAGCCGGTGACGCCCAGCTTGTCGTAGGCCACGCCGCCGAGGTGCTCGGGAGTGCCGACGGCGGCGCCGCGGTCGCCCAGCTCGTCCTGGATGAGGGCGGCGTCGCTCTCGGTCAGGCCCATGTCGAGCCCCATCACATACTCGCGGGGCACCTCGTTGGACAGCGCGCGGGCGAAGGCGCGCAGCACCGCCTCCTTGTCGCGGGCGGCCGGGTCGGCGACGATGCCGGCCTTGGCGCCGCCGTAGAAGAGGTCGACGGCGGCCCACTTCCACGTCATGACGCGAGCCAGCCGGGCCACCTCGTCGACGGTCACGCCGGGACCCATGCGGGTGCCGCCCTTGCCGATGCCGCGCGCGGTGTTGTCGATCACCAGGACGCCCTTCATGCCGGTGCGCCGGTGCGAGACGACGACGATCTTCTCGGGGCCCCACTCGTCGACGAGGGAGAGTGCGTCAGTCACGGGTGTGTTCCTTGTCGGTAGGCGGAAGGGACGGTGCGGGCAGGGCGGAGGCGCCGGCCGGGGGCAGTGCCCGGGCGATCAGCTCGGCGAGGTGGGTGCCGCCGCGATCGGTCTGCTGGGCGATCTGGGTGCGGCAGCTGAAGCCGTCGGCCAGGATCCGGGTGTCGGCGGCGGCCGAGCGCACCGCGGGCAGCAGCACCTGTTCACCCGCGGCGACCGACACGTCGTAGTGGCCGCGTTCGAAACCGAAGTTCCCGGCGAGGCCGCAACAGCCGGAATCGAGCGCGGTGTTGTCGATTCCCATCCGGGCCAGCAGCGTGGCGTCGGCGCCGAAGCCGGAGGTGGCGTGCTGGTGGCAGTGGGTCTGGCTGAGGGAGCGGCCCTCGACCTGCGGGGGCTGCCAGCCGGGTGTGTGGTGGACGAGGAGTTCGGCGAGGGTGAGGGTCGCGTCGGCGAGGGCGCGGGCGTCCTCGTCTCCGTCGAGGAGTTCGGGGAGGTCGCTCTTGAGGGCCGCCGTGCAGCTCGGTTCCAGCCCGACGACGGGGGTGCCGACGCGGACATCGGGAGCCAGTGCGGCGACGGTCCGCCGGGCGATGCGGCGGGCGATGCCGAGCTGCCCGGTGGTGATCCAGGTGAGCCCGCAGCACTGGGTGCCGTCGGGGACCCGCACCCGGAAGCCGGCGTGCTCCAGCACGGCCACACCCGCCTTGAGGACCTCGGGGCCGAAGTGGTTGTTGAAGGAGTCGACCCACAGCAGGACCGGGCCGCGCCGGCCGTCGCCCTGGGGCGTGCGGCGGCGGAACCAGGTCAGGAAGGTCTGGTCGGCGAAGCGGGGGAGGTCCCGCTGCGCGGCGATGCCGCCGAGCCGCTTGACGGCGGGGGCCAGGCGCGACGAGGCGAGCGCGTTGACCAGCCCGGGGACCCGGGCGGCCAGGCGCGCCAGCAGCGGCAGCCAGCCCATGGTGTAGTGCGCGGCGGGCCGCAGACGCCCCTTGTAGTGGTGGTGGAGGAACTCCGACTTGTAGGTGGCCATGTCCACGCCGACGGGGCAGTCGGCGCTGCATCCCTTGCACGACAGGCACAGGTCGAGGGCGTCCCGGACCTCGGTGGAGCGCCAGCCGTCGGTGATCACCTCGCCCTGGGTCATCTCGTACAGCAGCCGGGCGCGGCCGCGGGTGGAGTCCTTCTCGTCCCGGGTGACCCGGTAGCTGGGGCACATCACATCGCCGCGGTGATCTGCGGAGCGGCACTTGCCGACGCCCACGCAACGGCGGGTGGCCTTGGCGAAGTCGCCGTCGTCGGCGTGGAAGGGGAAGACGGTGGCCAGGGGCAGCGGGGTGCGGTGCGGGCTGACGCGGAGGTTGCCGTCGACGGGCAGCGGACGCACGATCATGCCGGGGTTGAGGCCGTTGTCGGGGTCCCAGACGTTCTTGAACTCCTCGAACAGGGCGATGACGTCGGGCCCGTACATCAGGGGCAGCAGCGCGGAGCGGGCCTGGCCGTCGCCGTGCTCGCCGGACAGCGAGCCGCCGTGCGCGGCGACCAGCCGGGCGGCGTCGGCGAGGAAGGCGCGGAAGACGGCGGTGCCCTGCTCGGTGCTGAAGTCGAAGTTGATCCGGACGTGCAGACAGCCCTCGCCGAAGTGCCCGTAGACGGCGCCCCGCAGCTCGTAGCGGTGCAGCAGCTCGGTGAACCGGCGCAGGTAGGAGCCCAGTTGGTCGGGCGGGACGGCCGCGTCCTCCCAGCCGGGCCAGGCCTCGGCCCCGCCCTCGGCGCCGGTGCCCGGGGGCAGGCGGGTGGCCAGGCCCGCACCGTCCTCGCGGATCCGCCACAGGCCGCGGGCACGGGCGGGATCGGTGACGATCTCGTGGCCGGTGCAGCCGGCCCGCTGCGCCGTTGCGGCCAGCGCTTCGGCCTGCCGGGGCAGCGCGTCCGCGGGGCCGCCGAGTTCCGCGAACAGCCAGGCCTGCCCGGCGGGCAGGGTGTCGATGGTGGCCCTGGTGCCGGGCCGGGTGACGATGTCGGTCAGCGCGCGGTCGAGTCCCTCCAGGGCCAGCGGCTCGTGCCGGAGCAGTGCGGGGACCGCGTCGGCCGCGGCGCCGGCGTCCGGGAACCCGAGGACGACCAGGGCCCGTGCGGGGGGAGGCGCCAGTAGGCGGACGGTGGCCGAGAGGACGACGGCCAGCGTGCCCTCGCTGCCGACCAGGGCTCTGGCGAGGTGGAAGCGCCGCTCGGGCAGCAGTTGTTCCAGCGCGTAGCCCGACACCTGCCGGGGGAACTGCCCCAGTTGGGTGCGGAGCGTCGCCAGATTGCGCCGGGCGAGCCGGTCCAGGGCGGCGATCAGCTCTCCCCGGTCGTCTCCCGCGGCCACGGCCGCGTCGATCTCCGCACGGGTCATCTCGCCGAGCCGGACCACCGTGCCGCGGTAGGTGACCACCTCGAGTTCCACGATGTTGTCCGCGGTGCGGCCCCAGGCGAGGGAGTGCGAACCGCACGCGTTGTTGCCGATCATTCCGCCCAGGGTGCAGCGGCTGTGGGTGGAGGGGTCGGCGCCGAACAGCAGGCCGTGCTCGGCGGCGGCGCTCTGCAGGTCGTCCAGGACGATGCCGGGCTCCACGGTCGCCGTCCGGGCCTGCGGGTCCAGCGCGATCAGCCGGTTGAACCAGCGGGAGAAGTCGAGCACCACGCCCGGCCCGACGGCCTGTCCGGAGGTGCTGGTGCCGGCGCCGCGCGCGGTGATCGGCACCCCCAGGCGACGGCACACGCGCAGCGCGTTGAGGACGTGCTGCCGCTCGCGGGGGAAGACCACGGCCAGCGGGATCCGGCGGTAGTTGGAGGCATCGGCCGAGTACTGGGCGCGGCGACCGGCGTCGCCGGCGACCGTGCCGCAGTCCGCCTCGTCGAGGGCGGCGGCCACCGCTGTCGCATCGAGGCTGCCGACGTCCTGGGCTGTCGAGGTCACCGTGCTCGCTCCTTCTGGATCACCGGTCGTGTTCCGCCTGGTCCCGACCACGATGTGGGCCGCCGGGGGCCACGGACAAGGCCCAGCAGGACGAAAGAATGCGGTCTTGAGAGAAAGGAATGCTGAGGCTCGCGTTCGAGGGCGGCGGATGCTTATGCTCGCCTCCCGCGTTCGTTGGGAGCCCGCGTTGCTGAAGCCACTGCATCTGCTCACCCTCAAGGCCGTCGTGCGCAGCGCCTCGTTCGCCCTGGCGGCCCGCGACCTCGGCTACACCGCCTCCGCCATCTCGCAGCAGATCTCCGCGCTGGAGAAGGAGACCGGCCTGGTGCTGTTCGAGCGGGAGGCGCACGGCATCCGTCCCACGGCCGCGGCGCACCGGCTGGTCGACCTCAGCACCCATGTGCTGGCGGCCATGGACGATCTGGACCACCAGGTGCAGGAACTGGCCACCGGCGCCACCGGCCGGCTGCGGCTGGGCAGTTTTCCCACCGCCGACGTGCGGCTGGTGCCCTCCGCCCTGTCCGCGCTCGTCGAGAGCCATCCGCGGGCACGGATCCAACTGGAGGAGGGCGAGCCCGAGGAGCTCATCACCGCACTCAGCCACGGCGACCTCGATGTCGCGCTGGTCTTCGAGTACGGGCTCAGCCCCCGCCAGTGGCCCGCCGGCCTCACCCGCCACCAACTGCTGCGCGAGGACCTCGTCCTGCTCCGGGCCCGTGACAGCGGCCTCGGCGGACAGCTGTCCCAGCTGTCCGGGGCCCGCTGGATCACCAGCCGGGAGGACACCGCCGGGGCCCGCTCGTTCGTCCGCCTCTGCGCGGCCGCCGGTTTCGAGGCCGCCGTCGCCTTCCGCAGCAACAACTACGACGTGGTGCGGGAGCTGGTCTCCGCGGGTCTTGGTGTGGCCGTGGTCCCGGCGCTCGGCCATGTGCCCGGCGACGGCATCGAGGCGACCCGGGTCACCCAGCGCTCCGCGCACCGCACGGTGATGGCGCTGCACCGCAGCGAGAACAGCAACCCGCTGCTGCCCGCGGTGCTCCGCTGCCTGCGGCGCGCGGTGCCCGCCGGCGAGGCGTATCTGCACCCCGCGCCTGCCGGGTGACCGGCCGGGCGCGGGCGGGCTCCGCCGCTCCCGGGGAGGGGGGAGCGGCGGAGCGGCCGCGGGGACGGCTGACCACCTGTCACGGAGTGGGTGCGGGCTCGGGTTCGTCGGACTCCGACATCCGGTCGAGGTCGTCGAGGTCCACCGAGCCGCCCGGCATCACCTTGCGGGTGCGGCGGTATCCGTAGCCCGCGTAGATGGCCAGGCCGACGACCAGCCAGCCGCCGAGCCGCACCCAGGTCTCCCATTGCAGGAACGACATCAGCCAGACCGAGAAAGCCATCCCGAGGACGGGCACCACCGGCATTCCCGGGCAGCGGAACCCGCGCTTGAGGTGCGGCTTCCGGTAGCGCAGGACCAGCACGGAGGCCGAGACCACCACGAACGCCAGCAGCACCCCGATGTTGGTGAGTTCCGCGACCGCGTTGATGGGCAGCAGACCCGCTAGTACGGCCGACACGGCCCCGATCAGCCAGGTGGCGCGGTGCGGGACCTTGCGCCGGGGGTGGATGGCGCCGAACCACGCCGGCATCAGCCCGTCGCGGCTGAGGGCGTACCACAGGCGGGAGGCGCCCATCATGAAGGAGAAGGTCACGGTGACGATGCCGATGACCGCGCCGACGGCGATCACATTGGCCAGCCCGCTCAGCCCCACGCTCTGGAACGCGCTGGAGATCCCGCTGTTCGGATTGAGCTCGCTGTAGCGCTGCATCCCGGTGAGCACGATGCAGACCAGCACGTACAGCACCATGGAGACCGCCAGCGACAGCATCATCGCCTTCGGCAGCTTGCGCCGTGCCTCCACCGATTCCTCCGCGGCCGTGCTCAGCGCGTCGTAGCCGAACACGGCGAAGAAGACCGTGGCCGCCCCGGTGAAGGCCCCGCCGAAGCCGAACGGTGCGAAGGGATGCAGGTTGCCGGTCCTGACCTTGGTGAAGCCCACCACGATCACCAGCAGCACGATGGCGATCTTGACGACGGTCAGCACCGTCTCCACCCGGGCCGAGGTGCGGGTGCCCCGGGTCAGCAGCCAGGCCACGCCGAGACAGATCGCCACCGCGAGCAGATCGACCCGGTGGCCGGCGCCGGTGCCCGGGGCGCCCAGGGCCCAGGCCGGCAGGTGGATGCCGACGGCCTCCAGCAGGAAGCCCAGATAGCCCGACATGCCGATCGCCACGACGGCGACGATGGCGGTGTACTCCAGGAGCAGGTCCCAGCCCACGATCCAGCCCACGATCTCCCCGAGGACCGCGGCGCAGTAGGTGTAGGACGAGCCCGCCTTCGGCACCATGCCGGCGAACTCGGCATAGGCGAAGGCCGCACAGAGCGAGGCGGCTCCGGCCACCAGGAACGAGATGAGCACGGCGGGCCCCGCGACATCGCGGGCGACGGCCGCGGCCAGGCTGAAGATGCCGGCCCCGATGATGGCGCCGATGCCGATCATCGTCAGCTGGGTGAGGCCGAGCGTGCGCACCATGCGCTCACCGCCGGGCTGTTCGTGCGGCAGTGTTCGCCTGAAGATTCCCTGGGGGCCTCTTCCCAGCAGTGCGCGAAGGGGGGAATTGGGGGTGTGATGGGGGGACATCGCTCGCTCCCTGTCAGGCAACGGCGGCACGACGGGCCACCGTCGTGGCGGGGGTCACCACTGCCCGAACCCTCACCCACGATCCTCCCCGGCAAAAGGGACCGCAGCGCGACAACTTGCGGGGCTGAGGGCAAGCGGATCTGGTGGAGGAGAGCCGCAGCGCGAGAAGTCCGGATTCTGCTGCATGCTGCATCTTGTTGCGGTGGTGGGCCGACCCGCCCAGCGGGAAGCCCCGTTGGGGAAGCGGCGGACGGCCCCCGTCCTACGGATCGCGGCGGGCCGCCGTGCCGCGCCGGGCCCCGGACACCGCCCGCAGGACGTCGATCAGCGCCGCCACCGTCGGCCGGTGCTCGACGGAGGAGCGGCACATCACCACGATGTGCCGCTCGACCTTCTCCCGCAGCCGTACGACATCGAGGCGGGAGGCGCGCAGGCCGAGCATCAGATCCGTCACCGTGCTCACCCCGATTCCCGCCTCGACCAGCGCCAGCGTGGCCGCGGTGTCGGTCACCTCGTGCTGGACGAGGGGTTCGACGCCCGCCCGCCGGCACGCGGTGCGCACCGCGCGGCCGTAGTAGCTGTCGGCCGACGGCAGGATCCATCCCAGTTCCCGGGTCTCCGCCAGGCCGATCACCTCACGGCCGTCCAGCGACCCGGCGGGCACCGCCAGGGAGAAGCGCTCGCGGTACAGCTGCCGCACCTGCAGGGCGGGCTCGCGCGGAATCGGCACATCCGGGTAGTCCAGGCCCAGTGCCAGGTCCACCGCTCCGGACGCGACCGCGTCGTGCACCTCGTCCACGTCCATGTCGCGGCTGTGCACCGTCAGCCCCGGATGCACCCGCCGCACCTCCTGCAGCGCCCGCGGCAGGATCTCGGCCGCCGCCGTGGCGAACAGCCCCACCTGCAGCACCCCGGAGATCTCGTGACGGGTGCGCTCCAGTGCCTCGACGGCTTCCGCCTCCGTCGACAGGATCCGCTCGGCGTGGCACGCCAGCGTCCGGCCGGCATCGGTCAGCTCCACCCGCCGCCCGACCCGCCGCAGCAGCTCCATGCCGGCGGCCTTCTCCAGCGCGGCGATCTGCTGGGAGACCCCACCGGGCGTGTATCCAAGGGCCTGTGCCGCCGCGGTGATCGTGCCGCGCCTGGTCAGCTCCACCAGGGACCGCAGCTGGGCGCTCGTCCAGTCCATATAGAGATCGTAATAGATCGGACGCACTAACTGTTCGTAGACGTCAACGGTTGGAGTGCTGCACGATGACGGGCAGCTAGCTGATCAGCTCTTCTCGCCATGCACTGACAGCCCCGCCACGCGCCGGACGGACACCCCGGCGCAGGCGCCGGCCTCCGGAAGGGATCGGCCTCTTGTCCATGTCATCCAACTCCCGCACCGTGCCGCCGACTGCCGACGTCGTGATCGTCGGCGGCGGCGTGATCGGCACCAGCATCGCCTTCCACCTGGCCGAGGCCGGAGTGACCGATATCGTCGTCATCGAGCGCGGCGAGCTGGGCAGCGGCAGCTCGGGCAAGCCCATCGGCGGGGTGCGGGCGCAGTTCTCCGACCCGCTCAACATCGCGCTGGGCAGCAGGAGCCTGCGGGCCTGGCAGGACTTCGGACAGCGCCCCGGCGCCGACATCCGGCTGGACGACGTCGGCTACCTCTTCCTGCTCACCAGCGACCAACAGGCCGCCGACTTCGAGACCTCGGTCCGGATCCAGAACGAACTCGGCGTCCCCAGCCGCATCATCGGCCCCCGCGAGGCACAGCGGCTGTGCCCCTACGTCACCACCGACGGGCTGGTGGCCGCGGCCTACTCCCCGACCGACGGCCACGCCCGGCCCGGGCTCGCGGTCCGCGGCTATGCGCACGCCGCCGCCCGGGCCGGCGTCACCTTCGCCACGCACACCACCGTCACCGGACTCGACACCACCGCGGACCGGGTCACGGCCGTCCACACCGATCACGGCCGGATCACCTGCTCCACGGTCGTCTGCGCCGCGGGCGCCTGGTCCGCGCGGCTCGGCGAGATGGCGGGTGTCCACCTCCCCGTGCGTCCGGTGCGCCGCCAGCTCGCCTTCACCGCGCCGCTCGCGCCGCCCGCCCCGCGCATCCCCTTCACCATCGACTTCGACTCGACGGCCTACTTCCACAACAGCGACGACGGCCTGCTGTTCGGCCTCGCCGACCCCGACCAGGCCGACGGCTTCGACACCACCTGGACCCCGGACTGGCTCACCCTGTTCCGCGCCGCCGCCCGGCGCAGGGCCCCCGCCCTCGCCGACATGGCGACCGACGGCGGCTGGGCCGGACTGTACGAGGTCACCCCGGACCACAACGCACTGATCGGACGCGCCGGAACGCCGCACAACTTCCTGTACGCGACCGGGTTCTCCGGCCACGGCTTCCTGCAGGCACCGGCCGTCGGCGAGATCGTGCGCGACCTCCACCTGGAGCGCACCCCGTTCCTCGACGTCACCGCCTTCGGCGCCGACCGCTTCACGACCGGAGCCGAGACCCGCCCCGAAATCCACGTGGTGTGAATCCCCCCGACGGAAGGACGACCTGCCGATGATCAGCCAGTGGCACCTGCGCGCCGCGTTCGCCCAGCGGCTCTCGGACATGTACGGGCGGGAAGTGCCCGCCTACACCACGCTCGTGGACGTCTCCCGCGAGGTCAACGAGGACGTGCTGAAGGCCCAGGGCGCCGACGCCGAGCGCCTGGGCTCCATCGGCCGGGTGACCGCGGAGCGGCACGGCGCCATCCGCGTCGGCACGCCGGAGGAACTCCGCCAGGTCGCCCGCGTCTTCGGAGCCCTCGGCATGCGCCCGGTCGGCTTCTACGACCTGCGGGAAGCCGCCGCCAGCGCGGTCCCCGTCGTGTCGACCGCGTTCCGCCCCGTCGACGGCGAGGAGCTGGCCCGCAACCCCTTCCGCGTCTTCACCTCCTTGCTCACCCCCGCCGACCCCCGGTTCTTCGATCCCGAACTGCGGGCCCGTCTGGAGAACTTCCTCGCCGGCCGTGAGCTCTTCCCGCCGGAACTGCTGGACCTCGCCGACCGTGCGGAAGGCGCCGGGGAACTGTCCGAGGCGGATGCCGAACGGTTCCTCCACCTCGCCGTGCGGGCCTTCGAGCTGTCCCCCGAGCCCGTCGACCAGGCCTGGTACAGCACGCTGGAACGGGTCTCCGCCGTCGCCGCGGACATCGGCGGCGTCCGCAGCACCCATATCAACCACCTCACCCCGCGCGTCCTGGACATCGACGAGCTGTACCGGCGGATGACCGAGCGCGGCATCGAGATGATCGACACCATTCAGGGGCCGCCCCGCTGGAAGGGCCCCGACGTCCTGCTGCGCCAGACCTCCTTCCGTGCGCTCGCCGAGCCCCGTGCCCTGCGCACCCCGGACGGCAGCGTGATCAGCGGGGCCCTGCGGGTGCGCTTCGGCGAGGTCGAGGCCCGCGGTATCGCCCTCAGCCGTACCGGCCGGGCCCGCTACGACCGGCTGCTCGCCCGCGTCGACGAGGAGGCCGCAGGCCTGCCCCGGCCCGACCGGGACCGACTCGCCCGCGACCTGTGGGCACAGGAGATCCCCGACAGCGAGCAGGGGCTCGCCGCACAGGGCCTGGCGCACTTCACCTACCACGTCGCGCCCGACCGGCCGCGCGACGGAAGCCGGCCGCCCGCCGGGCTCGGCGACCTGCTGGAACAGGGCTGGATCCGGGCCGAACCCCTCGTCTACGAGGACTTCCTGCCCCGCTCGGCGGCCGGCATCTTCCAGTCCAACCTCAGCGAGGAGGGCTCCCGGAACAACGACCAGCAGGGGGCCGCCTACGACAGCGCCTGGCTCTCCGGCGTCCTGGGCCGTGACGTCCTGGACCCCTTCGACCTCTACGAGGAGCAGCAGAACCGCTCCCTCGGGCAGGTCACCCGCGAACTCGGTCTCGACGGCACGCCCGTCTGACCCCCGGCCCGCCACCCGCACCCCTCCACACCCCTAGGGAGCACCATGACCCGCACCATCCTCCCCACCACCGAGGACCTGCGCACCCGTGCCCGCGGCAGCCTCGCCGCCCTCGGCGTCACCGTCCCGGAGGGCGACGACTTCGCCGCCCGCAGCCCGATCACCGGCGAGGACCTGTTCGGCCTGCGCGCGGCCACCGCCGCCGACACCGAGGAGGCCGTCGCCGCCACCCGCGAGGCGTTCCTCACCTGGCGCACCACCCCCGCGCCCCGCCGCGGTGAACTGGTGCGCCGCCTGGGCGAGTTGCTGCGCGACCACAAGGGCGAGCTGGCCGATCTCATCACCATCGAAGCGGGCAAGATCCGCTCCGAGGCGCTCGGCGAGGTCCAGGAGATGATCGACATCTGCGACTTCGCCGTCGGCCTGTCCCGCCAGCTCTACGGCCGCACGATCGCCTCCGAGCGCCCCGGCCACCGTCTCGCCGAGACCTGGCACCCGCTCGGAGTGGTGGGCGTGATCTCCGCGTTCAACTTCCCCGCCGCGGTGTGGTCGTGGAACACCGCCGTCGCGCTGGCCTGCGGTGACACCGTGATCTGGAAGCCCTCGGAGCTCACCTCGCTGATCTCGCTCGCCTGCGACCGGCTGCTGGCACAGGCCGCCGAGGACGTCGGCGCCCCCCGCGATGTGCACCGCCTGCTGCTGGGCGACCGCACCCTCGGCGAGAAGCTCGTCGACGACCCCCGTATCGCGCTGATCAGCGCCACCGGCTCCACCCGCATGGGACGCGAGGTCGGCCCCCGCGTCGCCGCCCGCTTCGGACGCAGCCTGCTCGAACTCGGCGGCAACAACGCGGCCGTGGTCACCCCCTCCGCCGACCTCGACCTCGCCGTACAGGGCATCGTCTTCGCCGCGGCCGGCACCGCGGGCCAGCGCTGCACCACGCTGCGGCGTCTGATCGTCCACCGGGACATCGCCGACACCCTCATCGCACGGCTGACCGCCGCCTACCAGAAGCTCCCCATCGGCGACCCGTTCGACGAGGCCACCCTCGTCGGCCCGCTGATCTCCACCACCGCCCTGGACACCATGCAGGACGCCCTCACCCGGGCGCAGGCCGAGGGCGGCAAGATCCTCGCGGGCGGCAACCGGCGCCTCGCCGACGCCGCGCCCCGGGCCGGATACGTCGAACCGGTCATCGTCCGCGTCGACGAACAGACCGACGTCGTCCGCGAGGAGACCTTCGCCCCCATCCTGTACGTGCAGACCTACGAGACCCTGGAGGAGGCCATCGCCCTGCACAACGACGTCCCGCAGGGCCTCTCGTCCAGCATCTTCACCCGCGACCAGCAGGAAGCCGAACTCTTCCTGTCCGCGGAGGGCTCCGACTGCGGCATCGCCAACGTCAACATCGGCACCTCCGGCGCCGAGATCGGCGGGGCCTTCGGCGGGGAGAAGGAGACCGGCGGCGGCCGCGAGTCCGGCTCCGACGCCTGGCGCGCCTACATGCGCTCCGCCACCAACACCATCAACTACTCCAGCCGCCTCGCCCTCGCCCAGAACGTCAGCTTCCTCTAGGCGCCGGACGGGCCCGCGCCCGCACCGAAACGTCCTCGACCGCCCCCGTCCTGCCGTGCGCAGGGCGGGGGTTCGTCGTGCCCGGGGCGTCCGAAACCGCCCGCGGACCCGGCCAAGTGCCCGGTTATCGGGCGCCACCTGCCGTTTTTCGTCAAACACGGCGCTGCACCGGGACATCCGTTGACGCGGTGGGTGCCGCGGTGTGATGGTACGGCGGCCTGGGTCATGGACATGTCGCCCTTCCGCCGTGCGGACGCCGCCCCACGGGGCCGAAGCCGGCAGGACGACGACACCGCGAAGACCCGGCGCTCCACCAGAACCTCCGTCGGTAGCACTCCCTACCCCTCAAGGAGCCATGGTGTTCCGAAGACTCGCGGTGGCCGGCGTATCGCTCGCCGCCACCCTCCAGGCAGCCCTGCTGCCCCTCGCCCCCACCGCGGCGGCCGCCCCGCAGGCCGCCCAGCCGCTCCACCCGCCCGTCACGGCGATATCGGCCGTCGACCGGGCTGCGCACCACGCCACCGCCCGCACCCGGGCCGCCGAGGCCCCCGACATCGACGTGGCCAAGGTCCAGGCGCATCTGACCGAGCTGAACGCCATCGCCACCCGCAACGGCGGCACCCGCAAATCCAGCGGGCAGGGCTACCGGGACTCGGTCGCCTATGCCAAGGCCAAGCTGCAGGCCGCCGGTTACACCGTCACCGAGCAGCCCTGCACCTCCGGCTGCGCCTCCGGCGCCGGCCCCAACCTGATCGCCGAGTGGCCGCAGGGCGACGCCGGCAACGTGTACATGTTCGGCTCCCACCTCGACAGCGTGGGCGCGGGGCCGGGCATCAACGACAACGGTTCCGGCTCGGCCGCGCTGCTGGAGACGGCGCTCACCCTCGCGCAGCAGCACCCCACCATGGCGGCCCGCGTCCGTTTCGGCTGGTGGACGGATGAGGAACAGGGCCTCAACGGCTCCGACTTCTACGTCAACTCCCTCTCCTCCGCCGAGCGCTCGAAGATCAAGGCGTACTACAACTTCGACATGATCGCCTCGCTCAACGGCGGCTACTTCATCAACCACCTGACCTCGGCGGCCGCCCAGCCGATGAAGGCGTACTGGGACTCGCTGGGCCTCCAGCCCGAGGAGAACACCGAGGGCGCCGGCCGCTCCGACGACTACTCCTTCGAGCAGGCGGGCATCCCCACCTCCGGATACGCGATGGGCGCCAGCGCCCGGAAGACCTCCGCACAGGCGGCCAAGTGGGGCGGCACCGCGAACCGCGCCTACGACTCCTGCTACCACCAGTCCTGCGACACCACCAGCAACATCAACGCCACCGGACTGAACCGCAGCGTCGACGGCATCGCCGCCACCCTGTGGAAGGTCGCCGTCGCCGACACCGCACCGGCGAACGACTTCTCCCTGACCGCCGGCCCCGCCGCCGGCAGCGTCGACCCCGGGGCCTCGGCCACCAGCACCCTTTCCACGGCCACCACCAGCGGGTCCGCGCAGACGGTGACGTTGTCGGCCTCGGGCGCTCCGGCCGGTGTGACCGTCTCCTTCAGCCCCGCCTCGGTGACCTCCGGCGGCAGCTCCACCATGACCCTCGCCACGACCTCGAGCGCGGCGCCCGGCACCTACCCCCTCACCGTCACCGGCACCGGGTCCGTCACCCACACCACGCCGTACACCCTGACGATCAAGGGCACCGGAGGCTGCACCACCCAACAGCTCCTCGCCAACGGCGGGTTCGAGAACGGCACCACCCCCTGGACCGGCGACACCGGCGCGATCGGCGCCCACGCCGGCCAGTCCGCCCACAGCGGCAGCAGGTTCGCCTGGCTCGGCGGCTACGGCTCCTCCGCCACCGACTCCCTCGGCCAGTCGGTGACCGTGCCCGCCGGATGCAGCAGGGTGACCCTGACGTACTGGCTGCACATCGACACCGACGAGACCGACCGCACCGCCTACGACACCTTCAAGGTCAAGGTGGGCAGCACCACCCTGACGACCCTCTCCAACACCGATGCGTCGAGCGGCTACACCCAGCGCTCCCTGGACCTGAGCCGGTACGCCGGCCAGCGGATCACGCTGACCTTCACCGCCACCGAGGACTCCAGCCTGCAGAGCAGCTTCGTCGTCGACGACGCGACCCTGCAGACCGGCTGACCGACTGCCTGACCGAGCCGGCCGCCCACGACCGGTCCACCGCTGCCGGCTGGTCCGACCGACCGATCGACGGCCGGAGGGGCGGGCGCCCCGCGCCCGCCCCTCCGGTGCCGTCTCCCTGCGTTCGCCGGCCCGCCCGGTCAGGCGGGCGCCTCGTCCGTCGCGTAGCACGACGCGGCGTAGTGCCCCCGGTCGCCGGTGGGCGTCCAGCCGCCGGTGCCCTGCCCGGGGTCGGCGAGGGTGAAGCCGTTGTCGAGCAGTTGCGCGCCGAGGGACGCGGCGGGGAAGCCGCTGCCGTCGGGCGTCTCCTCGACCGGCCACAACGTGACGAGCAGGGCCTCGGTGTCGCCGGTGTCGGGCTCGCTGTCGAGAGTGGCGACTTCGAGGTGCCAGCGGCCGTTGCGCACAAAGGCCTCGGCGCGGTAGGCGGCGCGTGCGGCCGGGGCGTTCTGATGGGTTTCGGTCATGCGAAGGGTGCTCCTGTCGTGGGGGAGGGGCCGGACGTCCTGGGACGATTCTGCGGGACGGCGGCCGGATGGCGCCGGTTCAGATGTTCCGCCAGCGGGCCATGGCGAAGGAGAAGAGGCCGAACAGCGCCAGGCCCGCGGCGATCGCGGCCAGCAGCCAGGGGCCGGCCGAGGTGTCGGCGAGGGAGCGGAGCGTGTCGTCCATGCCCTTGGCGCGGTCGGGGTCGTAGGTCACCGCGGCCTTGACGACGAAGATGCCGGCAACCGCGAACACCCCGCCGCGGGCGACACCGCCCGCTACGCCGAGGACATCGACCCCGCGCCTGACGGGCCGCGACATCCCGCTCCGGTCGAGGTGCTTGTGGAACGAGCGCAGCGCGGCCCGCACCGCGATCCAGATTCCGGCCACGGCGATGCCCACTCCCGCCGCGGCCACCAGCCAGGGGCCGCCGGGCAGATTCAGCGCGCCGGCCGTGGCATCCCGGGACTGCTGGTCGCTCGCCCCGCTGCCGCTGCCCTTCTCCCCCGCCGCGAAGGACAGCACGGAGAACGACACCACGGCGTAGAAGACGCAGCGGGCGAGCGAGAGCAGCCGCGTCCCGGTCTTGTGGCCCTCGGGCCCCGCCGCGCCGAAGGCCGCCTCGGACAGCCGCCACAGCGCCATCCCCGCCAGCCCCAGGCCGAGCGCCCATATCAGCACGCTGCCGAACGGCCGGGCGGCGATCTCGGCCAGCGCTCCGCCCCGGTCGGCCTGCTCACCGCTGTCGCCGAAGGCGATCCGCAGCGCCAGCACGCCCACGAGCAGGTAGATCACGCCCCGGGCCGCGAACCCACATCGTGCCGCGGCCCGGACCGCCGGGCTGCGGGCGGCGCGGTGGGCGGTGCGTCGTCCGATGTGCGGTAGCGCAGTAGTCGATGGCATCTGTGACCTCCAGAGGGCTTCTGCCCCGACGTCGGGGCGCACCCGGCCGGTCGCGGGGACCGACGAGAGCGTGATGCTTCTGCCCCGTCGCCGGGGACGCACTCCGGATTTCTCCGGAGGAGGGACCCCCATGGCCCGTCGTCCGCCTCCTGCGGGGGACCCGTGCCCTGGCGCCCTACAGGACGTCTCTGGTGGGTGTGGCCCAGGGAGTCGCGAGAGGCGGCTCGGCGGTGCTGTGCTCCGGGAGGCCGGCGAGGGCCTCGACCCGTGCGGGGCGGTAGGGGGTGGGGCCGCTCCACTCCAGCAGCAGGACCGTGGCGTCGTCGCCGAGCCGTCCGCCGTGGTAGGCGAGATGACGCCTGATCAGGCGGCGCAGGGTCTCCGGGACGGGCAGCCCGTCGGCATGGTGCTGGATGAGGAAGTCGGTGAAGCCGTCGAGTCCGAACTCCCGGCCCTCGTGGTTACGGGCCTCGGTGATGCCGTCGGTGTAGAGCAGCAGGCGGTCGCCGGGCTCCAGCTGCTCCCGGCTCAGGGTGGGCAGCATCCCCAGGTCGGTGCCCATGGGAGGAGCGGGCGGGCAGGTCAGGCTGAGTGCGGTGCGCCCCTTGCGGATGATGACCGGAGTGGGGTGGCCCAGGCTGGTCCAGGTGAGCGTGCCGGTATCGGAGTTCAGCTCGGCCAGGATGCCCGTGGCGTAGCGGCTCGAACCGAACTGTTCCACGAGGGCGTGTTCCACGGCCTCGGCGATCGACAGGATTCCGGCGTTCTGCCGGCGCCGGTTGCGGCTGGCGGCGACCGCGAGGTTCGCGGTCAGCCCGGCTGCCGTGTCGTGGCCCATGGCGTCGAAGAGTGCCAGATGCACGGTCTTGTCGGCGATCGCGTAGTCGAAGACATCACCACTGACCTCGTAGGCGGGCTCCATCACCGCGCTGATCAGCACCCGGTCGGTGGCGAAGGTCCGCGGCGGCATGATGCGCCACTCCATCTCGGCGGCCACATTCATCCTCCGGCGCCGCACCAGCTGGGCATAGGTGTCGCTCGCCCCCCGTTTGCTGACGATCATCAAGGCGATCAGCCCGGCGAGGTTGCGCAGGTCCAGGGCGGCCTGGGAGTCCATCTCCGTGTCCGGCGCGGCCGAGGCGCGCAGGACGCCCAGCCGCTCGGTGCCGTCGAGCAGCGGAACCCACCAGTGCCCCGCCTCGGTCGTGGGGCCCCCGACGATGCCCCCGGTCTGGAACGCCCGCCCGGCGAGGGTGCCCTCCACCCGCACCACGTCCGGCGGCGCCGTGGCCCCGCCGCCGGCGCCGGGGCCACGGCCGGCGAGCAGGCACAGGACGTCCTGCTGCAGATCGGCCAGGTAGACCAGCACCCCCGGCCAGCCGACCCGGGCCGCATGCTTGACGACCAGGTCCGGCAGCTGCTCCAGCGTGATCACATGGCTGGCGGCGATCAGGTCACCCAGCATCCGGGCCCGGGCGTCTGGACTGCTCATGCCGGCACCTCTCCTCGGATCGCAGCTCGCCGAGCCTTCGCCCCGTGTGCTGTCCCTACGGCGGCACCGTCGGTCGCCCTTGCTCCCAGCGGCGCTGCCTGTGCTCTCGATGGTGACACCGACAAGGGGCTCAGGGCGTCATCCGGGCGATCGCGCCGGTCTCCAGTGCCACGTACAGCGTGCCGTCGGTCCCGAAGGCCAGGCCGTGCGGTTCCGCATCGGGGGTCGGCAGGTCGTACTCCTCGATACGGCCTTCGGGAGTGAGGGAGCCGATGCGGTTGGCGCCCCATTCGGTGAACCAGCAGGTGCCGTCCGGGCCGGTGACGATTGCGTGCGGCCGGCACGCCGGGTCCGGCAGGGGGAACTCGTCGATCCGTCCGCGGGTGGTGATCCGGCCGATCCGGCCGGCGCCTATCTCGACGAACCAGAGCGCGCCGTCCGCGCCGCAGGTGATGCCGACCGGCGCGGCGTTGTCGGTCGGGAGCCGGTGGAGGGTGAGGTCGCCGTCGAGTCCGAGGCGGCCGATCGCGTGCGCTTGGTTGAGGGTGAACCACAGGGCGTCGTCGGGGCCGGTGGTCAGGGCGGAGGGGAAGGCGCCGGTGAGGGGCAGCGGGAACTCCGTGACCCGGCCGTCGGTGTCGATTCGCCCGATGCGGTCGGAGTGCAGCTGGGTGAACCACAGGGCGCCGTCCGGGCCGGACGCCATGCCGAACGGGCCGCAGCCGGGATCGGGCAGGGCGAACGAGGTCGCCTTCCCGTCGACCGTGATCCGTCCGATCCGGCCGTCCTGGCTCCGGGTGAACCACAGCGCTCCGTCGGGTCCCGGGGTGATGACGGCGGGCCCGCAGGAAGCGGAGTCGAGTGCGTAGTGGTCCAGCCGGCCGTCCGGCGCCAGGCGGGCGATCCGACCGGCGTGGACCAAGGTGCACCACAGGGCGTCGTCGGGGCCCGTGGTGAGGGTGTAGGGGCCTGCGTGGGCGTCGGAGACCGGAATCTCCTCGAACGAGACGGTGCGGCGGGACATCGGCTGGCTCTTCCCTGGAAGCTCTTTACTGCAACGGATGTTGCATTAAGAGACTCTCACGGGTCCCGCCGCACGCGCAACGGAATTCTGGGCGCGATCTTCCGGGCGCGACCCCGCCGCTACCCGCCCGCAGGCGCGTCCCGGCCCGGCAGGCGCGCCGCGATGCCCTCGACGAGGAACGCCAGGCTGAGCGCGAACTGCTCGTCCATCCCGGCTCCCGAGGGGGCGGTCATCCACTCCGTGAGCAGGGGGTGGCGCCCGCCCTCGGCGGCCAGCGCGCGGGCGGCGGTGATGGCCTCGCCGAGCTGCTGCGGCGAGTGGAGTCCGTACCGGCGGCGCATGGCGAGCTCCTCCGCCTCCTGCTGTGCGCTGCCGAGGATGTGCCGGTCCAGGAGGGCCGCATAGGTCATGGCCTCGCCGACCGGGAGGCCCTGGCCCACCAGCACCTGCAGGAGGAACTCGGTGCGGCGCATCAGGTGCGGGCCCAAGGGCGGGCGGGTGGGCATGAGCTGGGCGTACCAGAGGTGGCGCTTGACCATCGCCCAGCTCTCGGTGGCCAGGGCGTGCAGGTCGGCGCGCCAGTCGTCGCCCGGCGCGTCCGGCACCGGGATCTCCGCCGTGACGCTGTCGAGCATCAGGTCGACCAGGCCGTCCTTGCTGAGGACGTAGCGGTACAGCGCCATCGGTGTGTAGGGCCCGAGCCGCTTGGCGACCGCCGTCATCGTCAGCGCCTGCGCCCCGCCCTCGTCCGCCACCGCGACGGCTGCCCGCACGATGTCGTCCCGCTCCAGGGGGCTGCGGCGCCGCTGCGGCGAGGGCTGGGTCCAGATCAAAGGGGCCGGTGAGCTGCTGGAATGTTCCTTCACGCACCGAGTTTATCGAATCAAGCTAAGGTATATGCCATATACGCAAGCCGAGGGAGATCGATCGCATGAGTCAGTCAGCCGCCCCGGCCGGGGTGCGTCTGGGCATCGTCAGGGGCATCAGCTACGGCCTGTTCGGAACGCCGGACAGCTTTGTGCCCGCGATGAGGAAGCTCGGCGGCACCCTGGTGCGGGTCTACGTCTACTGGGGCCAGGTCGAACCGGAGCCGGGACGCTACGACTGGACGGTCGTCGACGCGATCCTCGGCCAGCTGGATCCGGCCGACGAGGTGTGGGTGACCGTGTGCTCCAGCTCCCCGTGGGCGACCCGGCACCCGAGCGGCTTCCTGCCGTCCTCGCCCGCCCGCGACCCGCGGCAGTACGAGCGCTTCGTCGGCGACCTGGTGGGCCGCTGCCGGGGCCGTGTCCACTACTGGCAGTGCAACAACGAGCCCAGCAACACGGGTCTGCTGTGGGCGGGAACCGCGCCGGACTACGTCGAGCAGCTCACCGCCTTCCACCGCCGGGTGCGCGCCGCGGACCCGGCGGCACGGGTCGTCCTCGGGGGATGCGGCTACGACGTCCTCGCCGCTCCCGCCGACGGCCCGGCCCGGCAGTTCTTCGACCACGTCCTCGCACACGGCCGCGACGCCTTCGACCTCTTCTCCGTCCACCTCTACGGCGACCCGCACGACATCCCCGAGCAGGTGGAGACCGTCCGCCGGATGATGCGCCGGCACGGCTACGAGCGGCCGGTGGTGGCGGGGGAGTACAACGGGCCGACACTCTTCGAATTCCCCGACGCCCAGGCCGCGTTCCAGCAGACGATGATGGCGGCCTTCGCGGAATCCGGCCGGGACACCCCGAAGACGCGGCCCGCGGAAGCGGCAGCCGATGCGGTGTCGACCGCGACCGCGTCCCCGGACGAGGCATCCCACGAGCCCCCCGACCGTGCGGCCATGCGGATGCTCTACGCCGGCGCGGCCCAACTCCCGCCGCAGTTGCGGATGTTCATGGAGGACTGTCCGACCGAGCTGGCCGCGAAGCGGGACCGGATCAACTGCCGCCAGCTCGTCACCCGGAACATCCTCGCCCTCGCCGCCGGTGTGACCCGGACGGCATGCTGGAACCTGGCCCCCGAGATCCCGGGCTACCGCGACCGGCTGAACATGATGGGCTTCTTGTTCGGCAGGCTCGCCCTGATGGACTACGAGGGCACCGCCCTCACCCGGCGCCACCCGTCCGCCGACACCTTCGCCCTGCTCACCGCCTGTCTCGACGGCACCACCCAGGTCCGCCGCCTGGCGGCCGACGCCCGGCCGGAGGTGTACGCGTTCGAGGTGACCCGCACGGGCCGCGGTCCGCTGCACGTCCTGTGGACGGCCGGGGACACCTTCACCGGGGAGGACGAACCCGCGACGCCCGTCGACTGGCCGTGGCCCCATGCGACGGTCCACGCCCTCGACGCGTTCGGCAGCCGCGTCCCGGTCGAACCGGACGGCGCCACCGTGCGCCTCCACGCCTCGGTCACACCACTGTTCCTGTCCACCGGGCCGGAGGCGCCGGCCCGGAACTGAACTGGTCCGCCGGGCACGAGGGTTGCCCGGCGGCGCGGGCAAAGAAGGACAAACGACCGGGACATGCCCGTGGCGGCGTCGGGTAGGGGAGCGTCCGACGGGGGCTCAGCAACAGGCGGGAGCCAAGAGCATGAGCAGCAACAGCACCTTGAACGCCGGAACGGAGCCGCAGACCACCTCGAAGGAGAGCACCGCTCCGGCTCCGACGGTGCTGCCGCAGATCCAGGTCCCGCAGCGGGTCGCGCCCTCCGACGCACGGGAGTTGTCCCGGCAGTTCCTGGAGCGGTTGCACGACGTGGAGGAGGGGACGCCCGAGTACCAGTACGCGCGCAACACCCTCATCGAGATGAACCTCTCCCTGGTGCGCTATGTCGCCCGCCGCTTCTCCAGCCGCAGGGAGTCCACGGAGGACGTCCTGCAGGTCGGGACGATCGGCCTGATCAAGGCCATCGACCGCTACGACCCCTCCCGCGACGTGGAGTTCACCACGCTGGCCGTCCCCTACATCCAGGGCGAGATCAAGCGGTTCTTCCGCGACACCACCTGGTCGGTGCGGGTGCCGCGGCGCCTGCAGGAACTCCGCATCGACCTGGCCCGCGCCCGGGAGGAGCTGGAGAGCGAGGGCGGCCACGAGCCCACCGTCGCCGACCTCGCGGCCCGTCTGGACATGCCGGAGGGCGAAGTGGCGGAGGGGCTGATGGCCAGCAACGGCTACGACAGCGACTCCATAGACCGGCCCATCCAGACCGGCGGCAAGCGGGAGACCGGACTCGTCGCCGACCTCATCGGCACCGAGGACCCCGCCCTCGCCCTGGCGGAGGACGTCCAGGCCCTGAAGCCGCATCTGGTCGAGCTCGACGACCGCGACCGCACCCTCCTTCAGCTGCGCTTCGGGGAGGAGATGACGCAGGCCGAGATCGGCAAGGAGCTCGGCCTCTCCCAGATGCACGTCTCCCGCCTGCTGACCCGTGCCTGTGCCACCCTGCGCAAGGGACTCCTGGCCGAGAGGTGACGCCCGCGCTGTGGGGGCCACGGGGCATCCGCTTCCGGCGCGCGCCGTTCCGCGGGAGCGAGGCGGGCGGACGACCGGCCTGCGACCGCCGCCGTACCGCGCCGGCGGGGGAGGGAGGGCCGGCCCCGCCGTCGTCAGCCCGCCTGGCTGCTGTCCTTCATGCTGCCCCAGCCGTGCCAGCGGTCGATCTCGATCCAGGCACTGACCCGGCGGCGGTCCCGCTGCGGGTACGGCTTGCCGAGGTACTGCCGTGCGAGCCGGTCGATGTCGGCGAGCCCTTCGTCGTCACGGAATGCGGCGACCCGGCCGACGACGCTGAGGTGTGTGTACCAGTTGCCCTCGTCCAGCACGGTCAGCGAGACCCGCGGGTCGTTGCGGACATGCTCCAGCCGTTTGCGGCCCTCATCCATGTTGACCAGGATCCGGCCGTCGTCCCAGAGGTACCAGGTGGCCGTGGACACCGGCTGCCCATCCGGCCGCAGCGTCGTGATGACGGCCGGATTCGCCTTGCCCAACATGGCGACTGCTGCATCGGGAAGGGGTGGTTTCGACATACGAGGCGCTCCTCAGTACGTGCGTACGGTGCCGTCGGCCGTCCGGAACGGCCAACATGATCGACTGTACTCAGCTCACCACCGGCATCCGTCTCGCGCTTCGCCGCCACACCGCACACCTCCGCCGAGGCCCTGTTATTCGGCGGCCACCCGGGGGGAGCAGCACCGTCCGGGCAGCGGTTCCGCCTCCTGCGGTGCCGCCGACGCGCTGCCGGCCGGCTTCCGCAGCAGGAGCATGGCGGCGTCGTCGTGCAGCTCGCCGCCCACGTGCGCCAGCAGGTCCTCGTGCAGCGCGGCGAGGGTGCGGGAGGGCTCCTCCGACAGGTGCCGGGACAGCCGTTCCACGAGCGGATAGAACTCCCGCTGGTGGTCGCGGGCCTCGGTCACCCCGTCGGTGTAGAAGAGTAGTTGGTCGCCGTCGGACAGGGAGATCTCCTGGAGCGCGGGGGCCTCGCCGGCCAGGGACCGCAGGCCCAGGGGCGGGGCCGGACGGACCGGCTCGACGGGCAGCACACCCGAGTCGTGGACCAGGAGCGGAGCGGCATGCCCGCAGTTGACCAGCTCCATACGGTCGGCCTCCGGATACCCGGCCAGTACCGCGGTGACGAAGTCGTCGGGGCCGAGGTTGCGGGCGAGGCTCCGCTCGATCCGGTGGACCACGTCGAGCAGGTCGGGCTCGTCGTAGGCAGCTTCCCGGAACACGCCCAGGACCAGCGCGGCGATGCCCACCGCCGGCAGCCCCTTGCCCCGGACATCGCCCACGATCAGCCGGACCCCGTACGGCGTCGGCACCAGCGCGTACAGGTCCCCGCCGACCCGGGCCTCGGCAGCGGCGGCGCTGTAGCGGACCGCCGTCTGGAAGTGCCCGACCGTCGCCGGCACCGGCTTGAGGAAGGCGTGCTGGGCGGCCTCGGCGACGGAGCGCACGGCTGCCAGCACCTGTTCGCGGCGCCTGCGCAGGGCGCTGGCCAGACCGCTGGCCAGCGTCACGGCGGACAGCGTGGACAGGACGATCGCCTGCTCGGCGCCCGGCGCCCCACCGTGCACACCCAGCGCCGCACCCAGGGCCACCGCCAGGACACCGATCCGGAGCACCCCCCACGGCCCGCTGGTGGCCGCGGCCAGCGCGGGGCCCACGGCGAGCAGCGGCAGCCAGCTCATACCGGTCCCGCCGGAGAAGGCGAGGACCGCCACGGCCGCGATGATCAGCACCGGCACGCCGGAGGTGCAGTGCCGGCGAGCGCCTGCCGCACCGGCCGCCCCGTCGCCCCGGGGCTGGACGAGGTGTCGGACGGCTTCCCGCAGGGCGGAGAACGGGTTCGTCAGCTGCCACCGCGGCCGGTGGCGGTCCTGGTGATGGATCCGGGCTTGGCGCATGGAGTGGTTTGGGGCTCGCTTCCCTACTCAGTGCACTGACACAGTCAAAAATGTCCGTTTCCTCAAGGAAAGCGGCATCTGCGGGGGAGCGGCAAGGGCCGGGATTTCAGATAGTGAGCGAGAGTCCCCTGGTCACACGGCTCGCGGTCGGCAGCAGCCGGTTGCGGACCTCATCGATACGGGAGACCCGGTCGGCCCGGAGCGAGACGCCCAGGGATCCGAGCGTCTGACCGCTGTAGACCGGCACCGCGACGCAGAACGTGCCGAGCGCGTACTCCTCCATGTCCGTGACCAGCGGCGCCATGGGCAGGGTGTGGAGCTTGCGGAGCAGTTCGGCACGGCCGGTGATGGTGCGGGGTGTGAGGTCGGCGAGGGGGTGGCGGGAGAGATAGTCGTCCCGGGCCTCGTCGTCCAGTTCACGCAGGACGCACTTGCCCAGCGCCGTGGCGTGCCCGGCGTCCTCGAACCCCACCCAGAGATCGACCCGGGGCGCCCGGGGGCCGTCGACGATCTCGGCGACGCGGATCTCGCCGTCCTCGTAGAAGGTCAGGTAGGCGGCGGCCGACAGATCGTCCCGCAGTGCCGTGAGTGCGGGGCGGACCCGGTTGAGCAGCGCCTGCCCCTGCCCGCCGGCATGCAGGGTCTCCAGCCGGTCGCCCAGGACGAAACCGCCGTCCGCCAGCTTCCGGACGTACCCGTCGTGAGCCAGCGTGCGCAGCAGGTGATACGTGGTGGCCAGCGGCAGCCCCGTCTCGCGTGCCAGCTGTTTCGCCGGTGCGCCGCCCTCGTGCGCACCCACGGCCTCCATCAGGCGGAAGGCCCGCTGGACGGAAGTGATGAGCGTAGGGCCGTCTCCGTTGCCCATGTCTTCAGCGTGCGCCCGGCGCCCCGCGCAGGCAAGGCCGGCCCGGGGCGGGCGCTCGCGGAGGCGTAGCGCCGGCGGGTGCGCGCGCGGTGGCTGCCGCGCGCCGGACCGACGGAGCCGAGCGCCCCGGCGCGCAACGGCGCACAGAACACACATTCGATTATTGGGTACCCTGACACCATGGCCATGCACCTCCAGGGCTCGCTCTTCGACCAGGCCGACGAGATCCGTCTCGGCCCGCTGGGCGGGCTGCGCAGGACCGAGCTCGGCGACGGGGCCTGGCTCGACCTGCTGCCCGGGTGGCTCGGCGGGGCCGACGCCCTGTTCGCGCGGCTCGCCGCCGAGGTGCCCTGGCAGGCCGAGCGCCGGCGGATGTACGAGCAGGTGGTGGACGTACCGCGGCTGCTGTCCTTCTACCGCGCCGACGACGCGCTGCCGCACCCCGTACTCGACGAGGCGAGGGACGCGCTCTCCGCCCACTACGCCACCGAACTCGGCGAACCCTTCACCACCGCCGGACTCTGCTACTACCGGGACGGCCGCGACAGCGTCGCCTGGCACGGCGACCGGATCGGGCGCGGCAGGCGCGAGAACACCATGGTCGCCATCCTGTCCGTGGGGGCGCCGCGCGATCTGCTGCTCCGCCCGCGGGGCGGCGGGCACGCCGTACGGCACCCGCTCGGGCACGGCGACCTGCTCGTGATGGGGGGCTCTTGCCAGCGGACCTGGGAACACGCCATCCCCAAGACCGCACACGCGGCGGGGCCGCGGATCAGCATCCAGTTCCGGCCGCACGGCGTGCGCTGACGCCGGCCCTTCCTTCCGCCGCGGGGCCGTCGCGGATCCGGGTGAGGTCTCGGCATGCGCACATCGGTGTGCACAAAGGGGCAGGGCCCCCGAGTCCGTGTCGACTCGGAGGCCCTGCAAAAGGGGGTGCGGTCAGTGGCGGTGGCAGACCAGGTGCTCCCGGTGCCAGGTACGGGTCCAGTAGCCGTGGTGACGCACGCCGTGGTGGTCACGCCAGGCCGGGTGCCAGGTGCGGGTCCAGTGCCCGTGGACCATGTGGCACCGGCCCCTGTCGATGTGTCGCGTGGGCGAGTGGTCTCCGGGGTGCGACGGCGCGGCCGAGGCGACGCCCACCGAAGAGAGGAGGGCGCCTCCGGCGAGGGCAACGGTGGCGGCGCCGAGGGCGATGGCGCGCTTGAATCCGTCAGTCATTGAGGATTGCCTTTCTGCATTGCCATGGTGCGAGATGCCCCGCCGATGGCCGGGCAGGACAGAGAATGCACCCGCGACGCCCACCAAATCCGGCCAACACCAAAGGCTTTACACAATCAAGAAGAATGGCGAAACAGAGTAATTATCGGACTAATGTGGCCGGAGGGGTGAGATCGTCGCCCGGTGGTCACGGTGAGGTCGGGCGGCGTTGCGGGAGCTCGGGGGAGGACGCCAACTCCGGGGCGGCGCGCACCGGGTGGCGGTTCCGCCCCCGACGGGCCCGCTCGGAAGCGTGTCCGAGGCGGGCGGCTCAGACGACCCAGTGCTCCCGCCGGCTGGTCCACGACGGTACCGGGCCTTCGGCGAGGGCGGTGGCCATGCGGTGCACGGCGTCCCGCAGGGTGTCGGGGGAGGTGGTGTACGGGATGCGCATCCGTTGTTCGAACAGGCCCGGGTCGGGGGCGAAGTGTGCGCCGCCCTCGATCCGCACCCCGTGGTCCAGGGCCCGGTCGGCCAGCGCCGAGGCGATCGGCGCGCCGAGGTCGACCCACAACGACAGCCCGCCGGGCGGCAGGTGCCATGTCCACTGCGGCACGTGCTCGGCCAGGGCCGCACCCAGCGCCTCGCGCTGCCGGCGCAGCTGTTCCAGGCGGGGCGGCAGCAGTTCCCCGGCGCGGTCCAGCAACGAGAGGGCCAGCAGCTGGTCCAGGACCGAGCCGCCCATGTCGGTGGCGACGCGCTGCCCGGCGAGTTCGGTGACCAGCCGCGCGGGGGCGCGCAGCCAGCCCATGCGCAGACCGCCCCAATGCGTCTTGCTCATCGAGCCGATGGTGATGACCCGGCCGGCTCCGCCGGGCGTGGTGCGGGAGGCGAAGGGCGGTGGGGCGGGGACGTCGAGCGCGAGGTCGGCCAGGGTCTCGTCGACGACCAGCCAGGCACCACAACGTCCCGCGGCGCGCAGGATGCGGACGCGCTCGTCGTCGGGCATGAGGCAGCCGGTCGGATTGTGGAAGTCGGGGATCAGATAGGCGAGTCGGGGGACCGACTGGCGGAACGTCGATTCGGTGATCTCGATGTCCCAGCCGGTGTCGGTCACCGGGACCGACAGGGTGCGCAGCCGGGCGCGGCGGATGGCCTCCAGCGCGTTCGGGTACGACGGGTTCTCGACCATGACCCGGTCACCGGGGCGGCACAGCAGTCCCAGGACGAGTGTGAGCGCGTGCTGGGCGCCGGCGGTCACCAGGATCTGTTCGGGCACGGTGGCCAGCCCCCGACGGGTGAACCGGTCGGCGACGGCGGCGCGCAACTCCGGGAGCCCGTAGGGGTGGTAGCCGGGAGTGTGCGCATGCTCGGCCAGGCGAGGGGCGACCTGGGCGAGGGCGTCGACGAGGGTCCGCTCCGGCAGTCCGGGGGCGGCCCTGGCCAGGTCGATCGCGGTGTCCTCGGGGCCGAGGAGCCGGGTGATCCCGCTGGGGGCCCGGCCCTCCGGCAGGGTCGTCCAGGTGCCGGAGCCCCGGCGGCTGTGTGCGTAACCGCTCTCGCGCAGCAGGTCGTACAGGGCGGTGACGGTGGCCCGGCTGGTGTTCAGGGCGGCGGCCAGTTCCCGTTCGGCGGGAAGCCTGACGTGCAGCGCGAGACGCCCGTCCAGGATCAGCACGCTGATCGCCCGGGCCAGGTGGCGGTAGGCCGGACGCGCCCGCGCCGGGTCGGGAAGCATCGCGGCGAGCTGCCGGCTCCCCACGGTCCGGTCGCTGCGCTCCGCCCCTTCCCCGTGCCGGAACGGACGCGCCTCGGCCATACGAATCTCCCGGAAATGGATCGTGTTCCCCGGGCCGGTCACTCTACCGACGTGACCCAACGGCCGTGCACGGCATGGGCTCCGGGCGGCGTGGCAGGTGAGGTGCACGGGTCTTGAGGCGCACGGGTCCGGCGGCCCCCGCCCGCGGGGGAGACGACCCGGCGTGCGACAGGGACGGCACGGGGCCACGCAGGCCGCCCGGGGCCGCCCCGCCGACGAGCTTCAACCCCGTTGGTGCTCCTGCAGCAGCGCCACGATCGCGGCGTGCCCCGTTTCCGCCTGCCAAGTGGCCCCGCCTCTTCCGTCCGGTGCGCTGATCGTGACCTCGATCAGCTCCGTGCCCTCGGGGCGGGGGCTGCGCAGGATCACGCACTTGTCGTCGGGGGCGGTGCGCGCCTGCCCCCGCAGCTCGTGTGCGAGGTCCTTGCCGCACTTCTCGCGGGCGAGGCTCTCTGCCGTACGCCCCTCTGCATCGGTGCGATGAGGGTCGGCGCCGTGGTGCAGCAGGGCCCGCACCACCGCGATCGATCCCCGTTCGGCCGCCGCCATCAACGGGGTGCGCCCGCCCTGGTCCGCGTCGGGGTCGGCCCGCGCTTCGAGCAGGAGGCGGGCGGTGTGGTGGTGGCCGCCGGAGGCCGCCCACATCAGGGGTGTGCAGGACGTGCCGTCGTCCTCCCGCCGGTCGGGGTCGGCGCCATGGGCCAGCAGTTCGCGCACCGCCTCCCAGTGGTCCCAGGCCGCCGCCGCACACAGCGGCAGGCCTTCGCTTCCCGGCGCTCCCCTGCTCTCCGCATTGGGTGCGGCGCCCGCTTCCAGGAGCAGCCTCACCATCTCCGTGTGCCCACCGACCGCGGCGAGGTACAACGGCGTCTCCCCGCCGGGGTCCGGTGCGGACGGGGAAGCGCCCTGTCGCAGGAGCGCCGCCGCCCGGTCCACCTCGTCCTCGTAGACGGCGGCGATGAGTCGCCGCGTCAACGCCTCGGTCATGCACGTTCCTTCCTCGGGAGCGTCATCGCTCGTGCGCAGGTGCTCCGGGAAGAGACGCGCAGGGTGCTCCCGGAGGTCGAGGCTAGTTCCGGGATCCTAGGGTGTCGACGCAATTCCGGAGCCGGGGCGTCCGGCAGGTCGAGCGGGGCCGCCGATGCCTCAAGCGGCCTGCCGGCGGGGCCGGTTCACCCGCGGTTCCGGAAGAGCCGGTCCAGGTGGTGGCGGAGGACCGCCGTGGCGGCCTCCGGGGTGCGCTGGCCCACCAGGACGCTGGTGCCCAGGCCCGCGGACAGGGCGAGGAGGCTGATCGCCTCCGTGCGCACGTCCATGTCGGGCGCGGTGAGGCCGGCGTCGCGCGCCCGCTCCAGTTGGCTGGCCACCAGTTCCTCGGCGGCATTGGGGCCGTCGATGAACGGCTGGGCGGCCAGGGCCTCGTCCGTCACGGAGAGCACGGCGTAGGAGGTGTAGACGAGGTGGAAGGTCCGGGTCTCCTCGTCGGTGGGGAGCGCTTCGAGGAGCACGGCCTCGATCGTCTCGCGCGGTCCGGGTGCCTCGCCGACGGCCCGGACCCGGTCGGCGATGCGGGCGCCGAACCCGGTGGTCAGCTGCTGCAGTCCATGGAGCAGCAGCTTCTCCTTGGTCTCGAAGTAGTACTGCACCAGCCGCAGGGACACTCCTGCTTCGGCCGCCACATCGCGCATCCCGATGGCGTGCAGTCCGCGCCGCCCGGCGACCCGGACCAGCGCCTCCGCGATCTGGGTGCGCCGTTCCTCGTGGTCCACGCGCTTCGGCATCAGCCCGTGCCCTCCGCCTCGTTCGTTCCGTCCGGCCTGCGGGATCGGCTACATGGTACCGCTGTACCACTTTGGTGATACGGTGGTACCACTAAACCTGATGAGCCGGAGGTGGCCTGCTGTGCCCGACACCACGACGCGCGACCGCGACCGCGCCGTCGGCCGCTATGTGAACGAGGCCGTGCGCGACCGCTACTTCGCCGCGTGCGACGCCGTCTACGCCCTGGGGCCGGCCCCGAGCGGGGAGTGCGACGTGGAGACCCGCTTCGGGACCACGCACGTCTACCACTACGCGCCGACGGACCCCGGCGCCGCGGCCCGCACCCCCGCCGTCCTGGTGCACGGCGCCGGCGGCAACTCCTCGCAGTGGTACCCGAACGTCGCCGCCCTGAGCGCGCAGCGCCCGGTCTATGCGCTCGACACCCCGGGCGACCCGGGCCGCAGCGTGCACCGCGAACCGATCCACCAGCCCGAACGTGCCGCACAGTGGCTCGACGAGGCCCTCGAAGGACTCGGACTCGACCGCGTCCACCTCGTCGGGTCCTCCTACGGCGGCTGGCTCGCCCTGAACCAGGCACTGCACCGGCCCGGCCGACTGGCCTCCATCACCCTGCTGGACCCCGGTGGCCTGGAGAAGGTGGGACTCCGGTTCTTCGTCTGGATCTTCGTCAGCCTCTTCGCGACCTGCGCGCCGAAAGCGCTGCGCCCACGCCTGGCCGCCTGGCTCGACCAGCCGGTCCTGGTGGTGCCGGAACTGCGCGCGATGGTGCGGCTGGGCGTGCGCGCCTACCGCATCCGCCGCCCCGCGCCGCTCCCCCTCAGCGAAGCGGAGCTGCGCCGCATCCGTACCCCGCTCCACCTGCTGCTCGGCAAGCGGAGCCTGCTGGTGCATCCGCGACGGCAGCAGGAGCGTGTCCCGCGCCTGGTGCCCGGCGCCCGCGTCGAGATCGTCGCCGACACCGGTCACGGACCCCAGATCGACCACGCGGAAGCGGTCAACGACCGCATGGTGAGTTTCATGGCCTCCCTCGACTGAGGTGCGTGCGCCGGCCTGACGGGGGAGGGCGGGGCGGCCGGGCCGGTCGGCGGCCGGCTGCTCGGACCTTCAGGCGCCGGACGGTCCGGATCGGTCGGCCCGGCGGCTCCGAGTGCCGTCCGCGGCGACGCGTGCGGATCCGTGCTCATGCCCGCCGACACGCGTCAAGCGGCCTCAGCGCCCCGGGTCTTGGCCCTCCGCGCCGCCTCCTCGGCCCCCATTGCTGTCGCCTCCGGCCAACTGCTCCACCGCCGCCAGCACCCGGCCGGCGCCGTCCTCCGTGGCGAGCAGCGCCGCCACCTGCCGGGCGCGACGGCCGTATCGGGGGTCGTGCACGGCCTTCCGCACCGCGGCCGCGAGATTCTCCGCCGTCAGCCGCTGGAAGGGGACCGATCCGGGGCTGACGCCGAGTGAGATGAGCCGTGCCGCCCAGAAGGGCTGGTCCAGCATCATCGGCACCGGGACCGCGGGCACGCCCGCGCGCAGACCGGCGGCCGTGGTGCCGGCCCCCGCATGGTGGACCACGGCTGCCATCTGCGGAAACAGCCGGGCGTGCGGGACCTCGCCCACCGTCAGGACCTCGTCCCCCTCGACCGACAGACCGGCCCAGCTCGACTGGACGACGCCGCGCACCCCGGCGATCCGCAGGGCGCGTACCAGGAGGCGTCCGAGCCGTTCCGGATCGCTCGGCGCCATGCTGCCGAAACCCACGAACACCGGCGGCGGGCCGGCCCGGAGGAAATCGGCCAGCCGGGAATCCGGCGTCCAGTCGGGGGGCTCCGACGGCCACCAGTAGCCCGCGACCTCCATGCCCGGCCGCCAGTCGGCGGGCCGGGGCACCACCGCCGGACTGAAACCGTGGTGGACGGGCCATGTCGCCCGACGCCGGGCCAGAGCCTCCGGCGTCACGCCCAGCCTGCGCTGCAGATGACGCACCCCAGGTGCGAAGGCCCGGGCCAGCAACGACTGGGCACACTGTCCCAGGGCCCGGTTGGCGAACGGGCCCCACGACGGCATGTCGAAGATGACCGGCGGGAACTCCCGGGTGGGCTCCAGGGGCTGCAAGAACACGCCGATGCTGGGAAGTCGCAGACCCTCCGCCGCCACCAGCCCCAGGGGCGCCAGGCTGCTGGAGAACAGGAGGACGTCGGCTCCCGAGGCGCAGGCGCCCGTCACCGCGTCGGCCATCTCCGGCGCCAACTCCCGTGCCAGCTTCATCTGTTCGACCTTGGAGAGGCCGGCGGTCTTCCCCCGTTCCCGCCCCTGCGGGTCGTCCGTTGCGGACGTGGCGTACCGGTCGAGCGGCAGGGGGTGGAAGCCCAGGCCGCTGCGGCGCACCAGCCCGGCCGAGCGCTCGTGTGTGGCCATCACCACCCGGTGCCCGGCGCGGTGCAGCCGGGTCCCCAGGCCGGTGTAAGGAGCCACGTCCCCGTGCGAACCTGCGGTAGCGATCAGGATGTGCATGGTCGGCAGTGTTCCGTTTCGTCGGCTGCGATGATTCCGGCCGCGCTCGGCTTCACTCGGGTGGTGTACCGAGGAAGTTCTTGTTCAGCCGAACGTGCGGGAAAGCAACCGCAGTTGTGTGGTGGACGAGGGCCGGGCGGCGTTCCCTCAGGGGCAGCGGGGCGCCTCCGCGGGCGGTTCGGCGCCGCGGTCAGTCGCGGCGTGCGACCACCCGGTAGGCGTTGGACAGCCGGGTGCGCCGGGTGAGCGGGGCCAGCGCTGTGTCGAGCCCTATGAGGACGACGAGCACGGGGGCGACGGCCAGCAGGCCCAGCCGGCGGACCCAGCGGCTGAGCGGTCCCGGCCGCTCGGGCAGCCAGGGCAGATCCTCGCTCGGCAGAACGGACTTGAGCAGGTTCACCGCCGCCGACGTCAGATCCGTGGGGACATGGGGCTCTTGCCGGTCGGTGGCCACGACGGTGAACCCCTGCTCGGCCAGTGCGCCACACAGGTTGTCCAGGGGGACGAAGTGCAGATGCTGCGGCTGGAGCCACGGGCCCCACCACTGGCCGAGCAGCCGGGCGGAGGTCGATTCCGGGTCGGGCACCTCCACCAGGAGATGCCCTCCGGGCCGTAGCGCGGTGTGGGCGGCGGCCAGTTCCTGCCGTGGCGCCAGGGTGTGTTCCAGGTAGTGGTGCATGCTCACGACGTCGTACTGGCAGGCGAGTTGGCCCGCCATCCCGACGAAGGAGCCGCGGTAGGCCCGCGCGATGCGGCCCTCGCGTGCGGCGATCTCGACGCCCTCGCCCCAGTCGAGCCCGTGGAAGTGGGTGTCCGGGTGGATCCTGCGGGCCTCGGCGCAGAAGTGGCCGTGACCGGTGCCCACGTCCAGCCAGCGTAACGGGCGGCCGAACGGGAGCAGGGCGCGGGCGCGGGCCCGGTAGAGCCGTACCGCGAGGGGCGAACCGGCCAGTCGTGCCATCGTCGCCTCGCCCAGGCCGTCGTAACAGTCGCGGTAGTAGAAATCCAGCCCGTCCGCGCTCAGCCGGGGGTTCTGGAACACATGCCCGCAACTGCGGCACTGGTCGAGGGCGAACGTCCCCGGTTTGTGCTGGGGATGGTCGGTGGTGCGCAGGTGCCCGCGCAGCCGAGAGGAGCTGCACCAGGGGCAGGTGGTGCGCCGTGGTTCGAAGAACCGGTCCAGCCCACGGGCCAGTTCGTCCTGGTATCGGGGCCGGTGGGCGGCGATCTGCGCGCTTCGCGTACTCATCATGGGGGGCCTCTTTCCGAGGTAGTCCTGGAGGTGGTCCGGAGGGGGGTGCGCCGGCACCGGTGCGGAGGGCGGACCCGGAACGCCGGGCGGGCGGGGCGTGCCGGGGGGGCTCCGAAGGGCGGGCACGCACCGCGGGCACCACCGGAGAGAGCGGGCGTGTTCACGAAGTCGTGGCGGTACGCGCACGCGCCCGGCGCGACACGGAGAAGCGCCGCACACACGGCCGTTCCACGCCCGCGTACAGCAGCCACGAGGTCAGCAGTACGACGGGAAGGCCGGCCAGCACCACGGAGAGGTTGCTCCATCCCTGACCCGTCAGGGCCAGGTACATCAGGCCCAGCACCAGGAAATGGACGAGGTACATGGCGTAGGAGATCTCACCGAGGAACACCAGGGCGGGCGCGCGCAGCAGCGACCTCCTGCCGCGCAGGTCCAGCTCCGCGGTCGCATGGACGAGCACGGCCAGCGGCACCACGGTCGAGGCCGCGTACAGGAAGCTGTGCGGCAGGAGCGCACTGTTCACCACGATCGTGCTGATGACGCCCAGCGCCGCCGGGAGCACACCGATCCGCGGAATCCGCATTCCCGTCGCGGAAATACGGGCCAGCAACATGCCGAGGACGAATTCGGGCAGCCGCGTGACCGGCAGCATGTACAAGGACCAGTATCCGGGGAACGACGGGCCGCCCGGATGGAGGACGAACTCGTAGAGCGCCGGGCAGATCCAGACGACGGCCACGGAGGTTCCCGCACCGATCAACAGCCCCCGGATCGACAGCCGTTTGACCCATGGCAGGAGCAGCGGGAAGAGGAGATAGAAGAACATTTCGGCGGCCAGCGACCAGGAAACCGGGTTGCCCGCGGAGAGGAAACGCTGACTGGGCACCCAGGTGTTCACCAGGAAGAGACTGGCGAGGTTCGCCGGCCATGCGGAGGCGCGCGTGGCGGCGGCCGCTCCGGCACAGGCGAGCGCACCGATCACCACACACCAGGTCAGGACATGATTGGGCAGGATCTTGGCGGCACGCCGTCGCCAGAAAGCGCGGGCGGTGTCGGTCGGGCGGGCGGAATGCGTCAGCACATAGCCGCTCAGAATGAAGAACAGCGACACCGCACTCGCCCCCACCCACACCTCGGGCCCGAGGGTCCGAGCGAGGTGAGGATCGACCAGCAGGGAGCTGTGGGTGAAGACGACCCCGCCCGCGGCCGCGAAGCGCAGCCCGGTCAGGGAAGGCAGCCGCTGGGGACGGCCGGGGCGTGTGCCGCCCTTCGCCGACGGCCCCTCCGCGCCGATGCGGCCGACGACGCGGCCGGCCGTGGCGGTGGACCGGGACGACGGTCTGGGGAGATCGTGCACGAGAGGCCTCCTGCGAGGGAACGCCCAGGCCCGTGACGACCACGCACATGCGGGGAGAGGCGCGGGTGGGGTCGCCGGGGGATCGGGGGAACGGCTGATCCGGCCCGTGCGGAGGAATGGGCGGCCCGTCGCGCGGATACCCCGATTGACCCACCGCGCCACGTCCCGTGCATAGGAGAGCGACCCGATTTCACTCGTACGGCGCAGCGCCTCGCGAGTGCCGTCCGCATCAATGGATCCGGCGTGTGGTAGCGGGAGAGGGGTTTGGGTCCTTCGTGGAACGCGTTGACGGAGCACATCGGCGGAGCGCATTCACCAACGGATTCGCAGGGCGGATTACGGAACACGCTCATGGAATGCCGCCGTTCACGGAATATCTGGCGTGTGCGCCGGCCCGGAAGCGGCCGTGAGCCGTGGTCGTCGAGGCATGACGGGCGCGGTGGTATCCGGGTACCGGCCGGTTGCGCCACCGGCCGTACAGGTGATTCCTGCGGAGCTGTGGCCGGGTGGGTGTAGCGCGCAGCCGGCGCAGGAAAGAATGGTTCCATTCCGCCGAGCCACACCCGCCGGTCGCCTGTGGCGCCGATAACCCTCAAGGGCAAGGCATATGACGAGGCAACAAATGTCGACGCGCATGGTGTTCGGTACGAGCGGTACGGCGATATAGAGCGATCTGAAGTGCCGTCGGCGGCGCGCGGGAATTCCCGCGCGAAGGACGGGGCGACGCCGGCACGACATCGTCACGGGGGAGGGGAAACGCCTGCCTCCCGCGGGCCCGGATATCCCTTGCAGGTCCAACTCCACACCAAAGGCCTTGAGTTGAAGCACACACGCGTACCTCAGTCCCGCACCGTCCTCGGCAGTATGGGGGCGGCGGCCCTGATCGCCGCCGCACTCACCCTGCAGAGCGCCCAGGCCGCCCCTGCCAAGGCCGCCCCCGAGCCCCCGACCGCCTCCGCAGCCGCACAGCGCGCCAGGAGCATCAGCTCCGCCCTCGGCGCCGACGCGGCGGGCTTCTATTACGACGCCCCCCACCGCAAGCTCATCGTCAACGTCACCACCGGGACCGCCGCGGCCAAGGTCCGCGGGGCCGGCGCCGAAGCCAAGATCGTCAAGCACTCGCTCACGTCGCTGAACTCCGCCCGGGCGACCCTCAAGCAGAAGGCCACGATCATCGGGACGTCCTGGGCGATGGACCCCAAGTCCAACCAGGTGGTCGTCGTCGCCGACCGCACGGTTACGGGCGACCGCCTGGAGCAGCTCAAGAAGGTCGTCGCCTCGCTCGGCGACCGGGCCGTCCTCAAGCAGTCGCCCGGCACGCTCCGGCCGCTGATCGCCGGCGGCAACGCCATCTGGGGGACCGCCGCACGCTGCTCGCTCGGCTTCAACGTCATCAGGGACGGGCAGCCGTACTTCCTGACCGCCGGGCACTGCGCCAACGCGGTACGGAGCTGGTCGGCCTCGCAAGGAGGCCCGGAGTTCGGCGTGACGGAGGCCGGCTCCTTCCCCGGCGACGACTTCGGGATCGCGAAGTACACCGACGCCACCGATGCGCACCCCGGCCAGGTGGACCTCTACAACGGCAGCATGCAGGCCGTCGGCAAGGTCGGCGATGCCATCGTGGGCGAGCCGGTGCGGCGCAGCGGCAGCAGCACCCGCCTCCGCAGCGGTGACGTCATCGCCGTCGAGGTGACGGCCAACTACCAGGAAGGGCCGGTCGACGACCTGGTCCAGGCCTCCATCTGCGCGGAGTCCGGGGACAGCGGAGGCCCGCTCTTCGAGGGCGACACCGCACTGGGCATCACCTCGGGCGGCCGCGGCACCTGCGCGTCGAACGGCGAGTCGTTCTACCAGCCCGTACGCGAGGCCCTGGAGAAGACCGGATCGCACCTCGGCTGAGCCGCCCGGACGTTCTGCCGCCGCCGCGCCCCGCGCGGAGGTCACCGCGGTCATGCGGTGACCCTCCGGGGGGCGCGGCGGCGCCGGTAGTAGTGCACGGTCACGATGCCGAGCAGCGGGCCCCAGGCGGCCAACGGCACATAGGCAACGGCGAAGGCGACGGTTTGCCCACCGTGCAGGATCACACCCGAGCCGGGTGTCCCGTCGAGCATCCGGCCGAGGGCCGACATGATCAGCGCGTACGGGAAGAGCAGCGTGAGCACCGTCGCGCCCAGGCCGGCGGGAACGACGGCGGCGAGGACCGGCACCCGGCGGCCGCCCAGTACGGGGACCCAGCGCGGCACCACCTCGCCCCACTCGCTGACCAGCCCGATGGTGAGGTACGCCAGCGCCTCGCTGACCACGCTCAACACCAGCACGTACCACCAGCCGGTGAACACCACCGGTCCATGACCACGGACCATCGTCGTCGCGGGTTCGAGCAGCGGCGCATGGAAGTTCATGGCCGCGATCCGCCAGACGCAGGAGGGCAGCGTGGTCAGTGTGGTGGCGTACGCGGCCCACACGGCCCATCGGGGCACACCCTCCGCCGTCCGGCCGTGCAGCTTCGCCGACATGCGGCGAACGGTCGGGCGCCTTGCTCGTCCAGGGTCTGCGGGGCCGCCGTCCGACTCGGCTGCCCGAGGCGGCCGCGTTGAAGTGTCGGATGCGTCTTTCCCAGGTGTCTGCGGTCCGGTCATCTTCCGATGGTCCGGCGGTGCCGTTGTCCGCGGCATCGGCCTGGCGACGCAACGGCATCAGCCGTGCGGGGGAGGCCGGTTCGTCCTCAGTCGCCTTGCGGAGGACGGCGCCGGGGCGTAGCTGGTAGCCGTGCGTCCTCCCACCGGTCGGTACCCACACCTGCCTCCCGTGCCCCGAGGCAGGCCCCTACGGGACGACTGCGCGGGCCGGCCGCTACGGGCGCCGCGAGGGCAGCGGTCCGAGCCGGGGCCACCGGGTCAGCATCCGCCGGCGCAGGTCGGCACAGAGTCGGTGCAGACCGCGGAGGTCGCCCCGCTCGGCCGTCCGATGCCCGACGACGCCGAGCCGGTGGACCAGCCGCTGACGGGCGGTCGCCGTACCCCACTCCCAGTCGTGGCCCGGGATCCGGGCCAGGTGGTCGACGGTGCCACGGTGTGCCCGCTGCACCAGTGCGTCGCCGCGCAGCAGCCAGCCGGCACAGGCGTCGGTCAGATCGCCTTGGGGCTCGGTGCCGGTCGCGGCCACCCACGCGGTCCGGTAGGCAGCCTCGGCGCGGTCGATGAGCGCAGTGGTCGGCGCGGTGGAGCACCAGCAGGTGGGGAATCCGATGCGCAGGTAAGCGAGTTCCATGATGCCGCTGCCCAGCGCGGCCTGTTCGAAGTCGATGAACCTGACGCCCCGTGCGGTGTGCAGATCGTTGCCGGGGCAGGGGTCTCCGTGGAGCAGGGCGTGCCCCGGTGCCCGGTCGATCCGGTCCACGAGCGCCTCCAGTTCGGCGGGTGCGCAGGACGGCACGGACACCTCGAGCGCCTCGGCGAGGTGGAGGAAGGAGCCGATGTCGTCCTGTGTCGGTCCGGACCAGGCCGGCAGGAGGCCGGTGTCCTCGGGGGTGCCGGTGGCATGCAGCCGGGCGAGGGCGGCGGCGTAGTCGACGAGCCAGTCGGAGGACGGCTCACGGGACTCCAGATGCTCCAGGACCAGGACGCGCTCCGCTTCGTCGGTCCCCAACAGGGCGGGGACGATGGTCGGTCGGGCCCGGGAGGCGAGCCGCAGGGCCGCCACCTCGTGCGCGTACCGCTGTGCGGCATCGGGCGCCTCGACGAGCTGCTTGACCACCACCGGTGTCCCGTCCAGCTCGACGCGCCAGACGTGCGAGCGGGGGCTGCTCTCCAGGATCTTGTGCTTCCCGGGCGTCCCCAGCTCCTGCCGTAACCGGTCTCCGAAAGGAAGTCGCGTCATCATGACGCTCATCCTTCCATCCGGTCGAACGCGGCTGCCCGGATGGTGAGTTCGGCGCTCTGTCGCGACTCCTTCCCGATGCGGGCCGGGCTGCGGCAGCCCCCTGCCACTTCGTCCGCTTCACGAACGTGCGGGGCGGGTGGGCACGCCAAGATCCTCCCGGGTGATGGCCACCCGGGAGGGTCGGTCCCCGGACCGTCCTGCGCCGGTACCACCGTCCCGACGAGGAATGTGGACGACCGCGGGGAGGATTGACTACCAATCCACCTGCTCGGCGGCGGGAACAGTGGCCCACGCCCCCTTTGGAGGTCCCCCGAGCGGGCACTCTCCTAGGCGCCCGCTGCCACCATCAGGTCGTTCCCACCGCCGAAGGCTCTGCACAGCGCGTGGCTCGCGTCAGCCGATGGTGGCGCCGGTCGAGGTGGCACCCGTGGTCCCGCCACCGCCGCCGCCGATGGTCGCGCCGGTGGTGGTGGCGCCGGTCGTGCCGCCGCCCCCGCCGCCGATCGTGGCGCCGGTGGTGGTGGCGCCGGTCGTGCCGCCGCCCCCGCCGCCGATGGTCGCGCCGGTGGTGGTGGCACCGGTCGTGCCGCCCACACCGCCGCCGATCGTCGCGCCAGTGGTGGTCGCGCCCGTCGTACCACCGACGAGACCGCCGATGGTCGCGCCGGTCGTGGTGGCACCGGTCGTGCCGCCGACCCTGCCGCCGATGGTTGCGCCGGTCGTCGTGGCACCCGTGGTCCCGCCACCGAGGCTGCAGCCCCTCGGGAGGAGGACGAGCCTGCCCTGCACGACGCGGACCTGGCACCTCACACCGCCGCCACCGCCGATGGTCGCGCCGGTGGTAGTGGCACCCGTGGTCCCGCCGACGCCGCCGCCGATGGTCGCGCCGGTCGTGGTCGCGCCGGTCGTGCCGCCCACGAGACCGCCGATGGTCGCGCCGGTCGTGGTGGCACCGGTCGTGCCGCCGACGCCGCCGCCGATCGTCGCGCCCGTGGTGGTCGCGCCGGTCGTGCCGCCGACGCCGCCGCCGATCGTCGCACCGGTGGTGGTCGCGCCGGTCGTGCCGCCGACGCCGCCGCCGATGGTCGCACCGGTGGTGGTGGCGCCTGTGGTCCCGCCGACGCCGCCGCCGATGGTCGCACCGGTGGTGGTGGCACCTGTGGTCTGTTCGTTGCTGGTCGGGGCCGAAGCGTTCGCTGTCTGAGGCGATTCACTGCTCATCGCGGTGATCGCGCCCACCGTTCCGGTGAGAGTCACGGCCAGGAAGGACGCGCCGATCACGTGGGGAATGCGCTTCCGGATGTTTGTCGCCATGATGCCTCCTCTTGAGTGGATGGGCCGTCGCTAGCCAGCCTGGAGGGTCGGCCATGACCGTGGTGTTGAACGGGCGTGGCCCTCGCGTGACGCGCTCAGTACCGGACGCGGAAAGCCGCCGTGAGCTGCGGAAAGCCGGGCTCTTCTGCGTCGATCGGCTACCGGTTACCTGTTTCCGGGTGCCGGTGCTCGGTGCGATGCCCCTGCTCGGACCTGCCGTGCTCGACCAAGAGGACAGACGGGTGGTTGCTGAACGTGCCGAGCCGATGACCGAAGGTGTCAGGCGGGTGGCTGCGACCCCTCAGTGGGGCGGTGCCTGCTCCGGTGGTTTCGGACTCGTACATCAGGAACGGTTCCGCCTCATACAAAGGAACGGTTCCGCTCCGACTCGTACATCCCGCACCGCACCGGCCGACTGGGAGCGGTCGCCGACGTCAGTACCCACGTCCGTGTCCGCAGCGAGATCCGGGGGTGAGTCCGGGGGAGGGGCCCGGTACGCCGGACCGGTCGATCGGAGGGAGAAGCCGGGCCCGCGAACAGGCCCGGCACAGGCAGGCAGCCGGGCCCGGCGGAGGCAGGCAGCCGGGCCCGGCGGAGGCAGGCAGTCGGGCCCGGTGCAGGCGGACGGCCGGGGTGGCGCAGGCCCGGACCCGCCCGCACCACCGACGTTGTGCACCGGGCCCGAAGCACGCTCTGCCATCCGGGTGACGGGCCATCAAGAGCGTTGCAGGCGTGCTCACTCGGGTGGGTTACTGAGGTCATCCAATCCGGTGGGCCGCCCATCCTCTCGGGGAGGGGCAACTCGCCTACCCGAAGACCCACTTCAGCGTAGGCGGTGGCGCCGCCCTGGTGCCGCCGCGGGTGCCCTCCTGCGCAGAGGATGTCAAGGCAGCGTGCCGTGCCGCTCGTCGGCACCGGCCGGTGCATCGGCTCACGTCACCACTTCCTGGGGACGTCATGCGAACTGTCCGTACCTTGCGCTCCATCCTCGGTGTCTGCGCCCTGACCGTGGCGCTGACCGCCGGGCTGGTCGCGGTCCCGAACGAAGCCCGTGCCCAGACCCCCGTGCTGTGCAGCGAGACCTCGCTGGTGAACGCGATCACAGCGGCCAATGCGGCCGGCGGGGACACCCTGGCGCTGGTTCCGTTCTGCACGTACCAACTCACCAGCGCGCACGGCAGCGGGCCCACCGGCCCGGTCGGACTCCCGCCCATCACCACTCCGATCACCCTGCTGGGGATGGGAGTCACCATCACCCGTGACCCGAGCGCACCCGCATTCCGGATCCTTCAGGTCCAGGGAGCCGCCAACGTGCCGGGCACCAAAGGCCAGTTGAGCATGGTGGGGGTCACTGTCCGCGGCGGCAGTGCCGTGTCCCCCTGGCCGGGGGGCGGCATCTCGAACCTCGGGGGCACGGTCTCGCTGCTCACCAGTGCCGTCACCGGCAACACCGCCGTTGCCGGGGGCGGGATCTACACCGACAACGGCGCCGTGTCGCTGGTCGGCAGCTCCGTCACCGGTAACACCGCCGTCTCCAGCGGCGGCGGCATCTACGTCAACTCCGGGGGCGCGACCCTGCTGGGCACGAACGTGAGCGGCAACACCCCGGACAACTGTGCTCCGTCAGGCAGCGTCATCGGCTGCACCTGACGGCCCGGCCGGTGCACCGGCCACCACGAACCAGGCAGCTCACCCCGATGCCGGCGGTGGACACCGCCGCCCGGCCTCGGCTGATCACTCCCACTCACACACTCCACCGAAGGAGCATTGCCATGCCCATCTCTCCCAGTCAGGGGTCGACCGGCGGCGGGACCATCGTCACCATCACGGGTACCAACCTCGGCGGCGCCACCGCCGTGCGGTTCGGCACCAAGACAGCCACCATCACCGCCAACACGCCCACCTCGGTCACCGTCATCAGCCCGTCGGGCAGCGGTACGGTTCCGGTGACCGTGACCACGCCCGGCGGAACCAGCAACCCGCTGTCGTTCTTCTACGTAGGCGCGCCCTTCAAGTCCAGTATCTCCCCCGTGTCCGGCGTCACCGCGGGCGGCAACACCATCACCATCACCGGTACCGGCCTGTCCACCGCCACCGCGGTGAAGTTCGGTACCGTCACGGCGACCCCGACCGTGGTCAACGACGGCCAGCTGACCGTCGCGGTGCCGGCGGGCACGGGGCCCGGACCGGTGGGCGTCAGCGTCACCACCGCGGGCGGTACCAACAACGGTCTGTCCTACACCTACGTCGACGCCCCGACCATCGGCACGCTGAACCCTGATTCCGGCCCGGCCAGCGGCGGAACCGTGGTGACCATCACCGGCACCAACCTCAGCAGCACCCAGTCGGTCCTCTTCGGCGCCACGCCCGCACCGTTCACCGTCATCAGCGACACCGCGGTGTCCGTCGTCACCCCGCCCACGCCGGATGGTGCCCCCGGCCCCGCCGACGTCACCGTCACCACCACGGGAGGCAGCGCCTTGCTCGCCGGCGGCTTCACCTACCTGGCCGGCCCCGGCATCTGACCGGAACCCCGAGCCGCTGATCGTCTGGTCCCCGCACCAGGCACCCGAACCACCCGTCCGGACAGGGTGCGCCCTGCCCTGCCCGGTTCCCCCCCAGCTCACCGACGAGCCTCGGCCCGGCGCTTCTCCTCGGCGGCCGGCCGGGGCTCACGCTCTCGAAGGACCATGGCCGTGAATCGCTCAGCAGAACCGCCAACCGCTTCCGCCGCGCAGACGCCGGCCGCAGCCACACCCGCCGTCCTCTCCGTCTCTCCCGCCTCGGGATCCTCCGGGGGCGGCACCACCGTGACGATCACCGGCACCGGCTTCACCGGTGCCACCGCCGTGCGCTTCGGCGCCACCCCGGCGCCGTCGTTCACCGTCGTCTCCGACACCCAGATCACCGCCACCACCCCGCTCGGCACGGGCACGGTACAGGTCACCGTCACCACCCCCAGCGGCACCAGCAACCAGTTCGTCACCTTCTCCTATGTCGCCGCGCCCGCACCGGTGTTGACGTCGGTGAGTCCCACGTCGGGTCCGTCGGCGGGTGGTACGTCGGTGACGTTGACGGGTTCGGGTTTCACGGGTGCGTCGGCGGTGCGGTTCGGTGGGGTGTCGGCGTCGTTCGTGGTCAACTCCGCTTCGCAGATCACTGCGGTGGCGCCTGCGGGTTCGGGCACGGTGCAGGTCACGGTGACGGGGCCGGGGGGTACGAGCAACGGTGTGTCGTTCGCGTATGTCTCGGTTTCGGTGCCGGTGTTGGCGTCGGTGAGTCCCGCTTCGGGTCCGCCGGGCGGGGGTACCGCGGTGACTCTTAGCGGTACGGGTTTGGCCACTGCCACGGCGGTGCGGTTCGGCAGTACACCGGCCACCTCGTTCACCGTTGTCTCGGACACCCAGATCACTGCGGTGGCGCCTGCGGGTTCGGGCACGGTGCAGGTCACGGTGACGGGGCCGGGGGGTACGAGCAACGGTGTGTCGTTCGCGTATGTCTCGGTTTCGGTGCCGGTGTTGGCGTCGGTGAGTCCCGCTTCGGGTCCGCCGGGCGGGGGTACCGCGGTGACTCTCACCGGTACGGGTTTGGCCACTGCCACGGCCGTGCGGTTCGGCAGTACACCGGCCACCTCGTTCACCGTTGTCTCCGATACCCACATCACCGCGGTCGCCCCGGCCGGGACCGGCACGGTGCAGGTCACGGTCACGACCGCCGGCGGTACCAGCAACGGCGTCTCCTACACCTACGCCCTGACGCCCACCCTGAGCGGCATCATCCCCAACCAAGGCCCCACCTCCGGCGGGAACACCGTCACCCTCACCGGCACCAACTTCACGGGAACGACCGCGGTCACCTTCGGCACCACCCCCGCGACCTCCTTCACGGTCGTGTCCCCGACCCAGATCACCGCTGTGGTCCCCGCGGCGACGCCGGGCCCGGTCGGTGTCACCGTCACCACCCCGGGCGGCGCCGCCACCCTCCCGAGTGCCTACTTCTACGTCAGCACCCCCGTCCTCACCGGTGTCGCCCCGCCCTCGGGCCCGCTCTCGGGTGGGAACACCGTCACCCTCACCGGCGTCCACCTCGTCGAGGCCACCGCGGTGCGCTTCGGGGCCACCCCCGCCACGACGTTCACGGTGGTCTCGGACAGCCAGATCACCGCAGTGGTCCCCGCGGGAGCCGCCGGCCTGGTCGGCGTCACCGTCACCACCGCCGGGGGAACGAGCAACCCGGTCACCTACACCTATCTGCCGGCTCCCGTCGTCACGACGGTCGTCCCGAACCAAGGGCCCACCGCCGGCGGCATCACCCTCACCCTGACCGGCACCCACCTCGCCCAGGCGACCAAGGTGCTCATCGGCCCCGACCCCGCAGGCTTCACCGTCGTCTCCGACACCCACCTCGTCGTCGACGCCCTGCCTGGAGTCGTCGGGCCCGTCGATGTCATCGTCACCACCCCCGGCGGCACCAGCGCCCCGAATTCCTACACCCGGGTTGCCCCGCCCGGAATCTGAGGCGGCGGGCCGGCCCTGGTGCCTGGCGCTACGACCCGGTGGCGGGGCGGCGCGGCTCGTCCCCGTACGGGAGCGGCGCGCCGCTTCCGACCGTGCCGCATTCCCGGCTCAGGGCGCCATTGGGCCGGTCGAGGCGGGCACCGGCTCCCACGGGGGCCGGGTGGTGGACCAGGAGGAGCGGGCACGCCGTGGGCCGAGGGCGCGGAGCTCGGCGTCCTGGGCGGGACCGACGCCGGGCGCGCACGGTACGAGACGCCGGGCTGAAGCGCACGCACCGCTGGCCGCCGTGCAGCTACCGGCCCTGGCCGACCTCGGGAGGGCCTTGACCTCAATCGCGCTTGAGGTTCTAGGGTCGGCCGCATGATCTTCACCGAGAGGGAGTACGAGTACCTCGCCGCCCAGCCGCTGGCCCGCCTGGCCACCATCGGACCCGACAGCCGTCCGCAGGTACGCCCCGTGGGCTTCCGGCTCAACGATGACGGCACCATCGACATCGGCGGGCCCGCCATGGCCCGCAGCCGGAAGTACCGCAATGCGCAGGCCCGTCCCGCCGTCTCCGTGCTGGTGGACGACATGGCCCCGGCCGACGATCCCGTGGCGGGCGGATGGGGGCGCGGCGTTGAGGTCAGGGGCCGGGCCGAGGTGCTGACCGTCGACGTGCCGCCCGTGGCACCCGACCACTTCAGCAGGGACATCATCCGCGTCCACCCCCAGCGGATCATCACCTGGAACCTGGAGACCCGGGGGTCCGCCGCCCGCGATGTCGGGTGACGCGGGGCAGCCGCACCCCCGGGTGCGCCGGCCCAAGCCACCGAGAGCCAGCGACCGATGAAGGGTCCGCGTCATCATGACCGGCCGGACAATTCCCGTGCCCCGTGCCCCGTGCCCCGTGCCCCGTGCCCCGTGCCCCGTGCCCCGTGCCCCGTGCCCCGCGTCCTGAGTGCCGTGTTCTGAGCCGGAGTTGAGCGGTAGCAGCAGGGCGAGCCGGGTGCCCGCTCTCCCCGCCCGTGCGCCCCGTCGGCCCAGTAGCCCGGCGAACGCCGTCCGCCCGCTTCTCAGACCCCGGCCGCGTACCGCCAGAAGTCCCGCATCAGGGGCGGCGCCGTCGGACCGGACAGTTCCAGTTGTGTGAGCAGGATGGCGACCGTGCCGGTCGACGGAACCAGGTGCGCGGTCGTCCCGGTGCCGCCGACCCAGCCGTAACGTCCCGGCACGTTCCAGGTGTCGATGGCCTCGATGTCCACCGAGCCGCCGAAACCCCAGCCCTGGCCTTCCAGGAACAGCCTCCCGGCCTCGCGCTGGGCCCCCGTCAGGTGGTCGGTGGTCATCTTCCCTACCGACGCGGGCGACAACAGCGGACGGCCGTTGACGGTCCCTTCGGCGAGCAGCATCCGCGCGAAGGCGTGCCAGTCGTCGACGGTCGAGACCAGCCCGCCGGCGCCGGACGGGAACGCCGGCCGGCTGCTCCACTGGCCGTCGGGTGCGTCGACCAGCTCGCGTTCGCCCGTGGGGCCGAGCCGGTAGTAACCGGTGAACCGGTCGAGCTTGCCCGCCGGTACCTCGAATCCGGTGTCGGCCATGCCCAGCGGCTCGAACAGCCGCTCGGCCAGGAACTCGGGCAGCGGACGGCCGGAGGCCCTGGCGATCAGCACCCCTTGGATGTCCGAGGAGGTGTTGTACAGCCAGCCCTCGCCCGGCTGGTGCAGCAGCGGAATACGGGACAACGCCGCCATCCATGCTTCCGGTGCCGGGACGAGCTGCGGCTGCGGCGGTCCCTGCTTCAGCTCGCTGAACAGCAGGCCGACCGCCGGCAGCGAGAAGTCCGAGGGGAAGCCGTATCCGGCGCGGGAGGTGAGCAGGTCGAAGACGGTGATCGGTCTGGCGGCCGGCAGCACCTCGTCGACCGGACCGTCCGGCGTACGGACGACGGTCGGCGAGGCCAGCTCCGGCAGCCACTTCGCGACCGGGTCGTCCAGCGCGATCCGGCCCTCCTCGACCAGCATCATCACCGCCGCGGCGACGACGGGCTTGGTGAGCGAAGCGATACGGAAGATCGAATCCCTGGCCATCGGGGGGCCGCCGTCGGCGTCGGAGGAACCGACGGCCTCCACCTCGACCTGGTCGCCGCGAGCCACCAGGGTCACCGCGCCGGGCACCGGCCCGTCGCTGATGTACGTCTCCAGGATGTGCTGCAGGCCGGTCATCGTTCCACCTTCCGTAGGGTGCGGTCCGGAGTAAGACTTCCGCCCCGACGGGAAATCATCGGGCCGAAGCCGTCGAATCCGACCCGATCGGCCCTCGACGGCACGGGGGGCCGTTCCCTCGACCGGCCACGCTGCCCCTCATCAGCCCCTCATCAGCCCCTCTCGCCCCTCAGCCGCCCCCGGGCGGCCGTCCCCGCTCCCGTCAGCCCTCGCCGACCGTGACCGCAGGCGTACGACCCGAGCCGCTGACGGCACGGAGAGCCGATGAGCCCCCGGTTCCTCGCCGCCCGGCGGCAACGGGGGAGGGGCGGGCGCCGGGGCCCGTCGACGTGCGACGATGCGGGGTGCGGCGCACGGGCGGCCGCGGAGCGGGCTCGTGTCGTACGCGAGCCCGCAGCAAGCAGGACGACGGAAGAGTGAAGGCGGGGGAGAACGCGATGTTCGCGATTTCGCTGGGTGACGACGGTGCGGAGCTGCGGCCGCTGGAGCCATGGCACGCCGCGCAGTACCTCGCGCACATGGACCGGGGCCGCGAGTACATCGGCCGGTACATCGGGCTGCCGGACCGCGTCACCGACCTCGCGTCCGCCACGGCGCTCCTGCGGTCCTACGCGGACAAGGCGGCTGCCGACAGCGGTCGGCTCTATGGCATCTGGCTGGACGGCGTGCTCGTCGGCGGTGTCCTGTTCAAGACGTTCGACGCCGAGTCCGGCAATTGCGAGGTCGGCTGCTGGCTGGAGGAGGCGGCCGTCGGGCGCGGGCTGATCACGCGCGCGATCCGGGTGCTCATCGACTGGGCGGTCGAGGAGCGCGGGATGCACCGGGTGGAGTGGATCGCGTCCTCGGCCAACACGGCGAGCATCAAGGTCGCCGAGCGGCTCGGCATGGTGCGGGAGGGAGTGCTGCGGGAGAGCTTCCCGTACCGGGGCGTGCGCCACGACATGGAGGTCTGGTCGGTCCTGGCCCGGGAGTGGCGAGAGCACGGCACGTCGGGCCGCCGGTGATCTCCCTGCCGGCCCGGACCCCCGCAGTCAGGGGCCGCGGGCCGCGATATGCCGCGTTCGGGAGAATGCGACCCCAAGATGGAGGCCTGTGGGGGCATGTGTGAAATACCCCCACGTCCGCCGCGCTGATACGGAATGCTGTCACCAGCACGCCTCACCTCCCTTGAGCTGAGAGGTGGGGCGCCATCAGTAGTGCGCCCCGACGGGCGTCAAACAGGGGGAAATTCAATGAAGACCGTACAGCGGACGCTGCTAGCGGGAGCGTTGACCGGAGCGCTGGCCCTGACCATGGGAGCGGGGACCGCGGGTGCTTCGGCGCCCGTCGACGGGGGACCCGACACCGCGGTCGGCGCCGCCACCGTGAAGACGGTGGATGCCCGTAGCGGTGACGTGATCACCTGCAAGATCACTACTCATCTCCCGCACTACTCCCACCACGCCCACGCCGACAACCGGCACATGGTGAACGTCACCGCCGACATCAAGTGCTCCAAGCGGGTGGCCCAACTCGCCATCCGCGTCGCCCTGTACAAGAACGGCAGGCTGTACAAGCAGAGCGGCAACAGGGTCAACCTCGGCAAGAACAAGGTGAGCCAGAACGCCGCGCGCCGCTGTGTGAAGCGGCAGAACTACACGGGGTACTCCACCGGCGTGGTCACCTTCCCGCCCGGCTACACCCCGCACACCAAGCAGGTGAAGCACACCAGCGCCACGGTCCGCATCAACGCCTGCAAGAAGCGCTGACGGATCTCCCGCGAAGCCGCTGACTCCTCGGCGGCGGGCGCTCCACGGGCGGCTCAGCCGATCCGGTCGTGGAGCGCCACCGGAAACACCTCGAAGCGGGGGTCGCCCGCCAATTTCTCCGCCAGGCGGGCGGACCCGCCGAGGTACGTGGAGTCGAGGTCCACGTCCGTGGCGACACACCAGGCCCGGTCCAGCGGCCACCACAGATTCGGCGCCTGCGGGAAGAAGACCCCCGCACTGCGGTCCCCCAACGCCGTCGCCGCGTCGATCGGCCCCTCGTACAACGCATAGGCGCGTCCGCTCAGCCGCACCCTCGGCCCCTCGTCATGGAGCCAGCCCCACCCTTCCCAGAGCCCGAAGAGGCACTGCTGCGGGGTACCGGTCTCGGTCGCCAGCACCGCGCACAGGGCCGCCAGTACGTGTTCGGGCAGCGACCCTTGCCACGGCGGTTCGTCCCCCGGACCGGCCACCTCCGCGAAGCGCGCCAGAGGGCGCAGACGGCGACCGGACCGCTGGGCGACCTCCGCCCACCGCTCGAAGCGGCCGTCGGCCGGCTCGCTGGGATGCAGCAGCCGGACGTACGTCTCGAACCCCGACGGCAGCAGGGCGTGCACCCCGCTGTCGAACCCGCCGACGCCGTCTTCGACCCAGCGGGCGGACGACACATCATCGACCCGGCGCGGCGGCCGGGCCTCTCCTTGCGACAACGTCATGGCCGTGCTCCCCCTCATTGCTGCCAGGGTGCTCAGTATGGCCCGCGGACGAGGCCACCGGCGCGTTGTCCACAGGGTCGATTCCCGGTGCCGGGTTGCCGACCGGAATCCGCCGTCGGCAACCCGAACACAGCGCAGAGCAGGGTCAGCCGGTCTGCTGCAGCCGGTGCAGCGACGCCACCAGCTTGTCCACCTCCTCGGGCGTGTTGTAGAGCGCGAGTGAGGCGCGCGCCGCGCTCTCCAGGCCGTAGTGGGCCAGTGCCGGTTGGGCGCAGTGGTGGCCGGCGCGGATGGCGATGCCGTCGCGGTCCAGCCAGTCGGCGATGGCGGTTGGGTCGTGGCCGGCGAGGGTGAAGGTCAGTACGGCGATCCGGTCGGGCGCGGAGCCCAGCAGCTCAAGACCGGGCACCGTGGCCAGGGCTTGCTGGGCGTACGCCATCAGCGAGGTCTCATAGGCGGCGATGGCCTCCCGGTCGAAGGACGTCAGCCAGTTCAGCGCGGACAGCAGACCGACCACGCCGGAGATGTGTCCGGTGCCGGCCTCCAGCAGGTGAGGGACGGGTGCGTAGGTGGTACGGGTGAAGCCGACCGACTCGATCATGTTGCCGCCGCCCTGCCACGGCGCCATGCCCCGCAGGACATCCGGCTTCGCGTACAGGGCGCCGATGCCCGTGGGCGCGAACAGCTTGTGGCCGGAGAACACGTAGAAGTCGGCGTCCAGGTCCTGCACATCGACGGGGAAGTGTGCCACCGCCTGGGCGCCGTCCACCAGCACCTTGGCGCCGTAGCGGTGGGCGAGCGCGGTCATCTCGCGCACCGGCGGGACGGTGCCGAGCACATTCGACGCCTGGCTGACCGCGACGAGCTGGGTGCGCATCGAGAGCAGATCGGCGTACGCATCGAGATCGATCTGGCCGTCCGGCCGCAGCGGTACGGGTACCACCCGGGCCCGGGTCTCCTTGGCGACCAACTGCCAGGGGACGATGTTCGAGTGGTGCTCCAGTACGGGCACCAGGATGTCGTCCCCGGGACCGAGGTTGGCGCGCCCCCAGCTCTGGGCGACGAGGTTGATCGCCTCGGTGGTGCCGCGTACGAAGACGATGTCGTCGGGTGACGGCGCGCCCAGGAACCGGGCGACCGCCGCCCGGCCCGCCTCATAGGCCTCGGTGGCTTCCCTGGCCATGGTGTGCGCACCACGGTGGATGTTGGAGTTGGCGGATCCGTAGAAGGCGGCCAGGGTCTCGATCACCTGGCGGGGCTTCTGTGTGGTGGCCCCGTTGTCCAGCCAGACCAGGGGGTGCCCGTTCACGGTCCGGTGCAGGATCGGGAAGTCCCGGCGCGCCATCTCGGGGGAGAAGGCGACGGGTTGGCCGGGGAGACCGGTGGGCTGTCCGGGCCGGGCGGTGGGTTGGAGGGGCGGGGAGCCGGCCTGGCCGTCCTGGGCGCCTTGCGCGGCAGGGGCGGCCTGTCCGGTCGGATCGGCGGCGACCGGATCCGCGGGGGCATCCGTGGGCGCGTGCGTGGCCGTGCTCATGGACAGCGCCGCGGTCAGCATCGTCGCCGGATCGAGGTGCGCCGCGCCGCCGGCGAGCGGGTCCGCGGTCGGAGCCGTGTGCGGCCACCGGCTCCCGGAAACGTCAGGAGTAGTCATGGAAGTTGGAGACCTCGACGTTCTGGAGCACGGCGAGCGCATCCTCCACCAGCACCGCGGTGTTGAAGTACGCGGTCATCAGATACGAGGTGACGCCCTTCTGGTCGACACCCATGTTCCGCATCGACAGGCCGGGTTCCACCTCGTCCTCGACCTTCGCGGGGCGCAGACCCACCACGCCCTGCTCGGCCTCGCCGGTGCGCATCAGCAGGATCTCGGTGGTGCCGACGCCCGCGCTGCCGGAGAACCGCACCTTGTCGGAGGGGAGCAGCGGGACACCGCGCCAGGTCAGCAACGGGCTGCCGAACCGGTTGTCGATGACCGGGGGCACACCCCGGCGCGTACACTCCCGGCCGAATGCGGCGATGGCCCGGGGGTGCGCGAGGAAGTAGCCGGGCTGCTTCCAGACCCTGGTCAGCAGCTCGTCCAGGTCGTCGGGGGTGGGGGAACCGGTGCGCGCCTGCACCCGCTGGCCCGGGGCCACATTGTTGAAGAGCCCGAACTCGGGGTGGTTGAGCAGCGAGGCCTCCTGCCGCTCGCGCAGGGCGTGCACGGTGAGGTTGGACTGGGCGCGGGTCTGGTCGATGGGTCCGTTGTAGAGGTCGGAGACCCGGGTGTGGACGCGCAGCACGGTCTGCGCGAGGGTCATGTGGTACTCGCGGGGCGTGTCCTCGTAGTCGACGAAGGTCATGGGGAGTTCGGGTTCGCCGACATGCCCGGCGCTGAGGTCGACGGGCACCTCGGCGCCCGGCAGGACGCCGTCCGCCGCGAGGTAGGCATCCATCGCGCCCCGTACGGTCGCGTCGCGGTCGCACAGCCCGGCGAGCACGCTGCGCTCGACGCACAGCGCCACACCGGGGGTGAGCGCCTTGACGCGGTACGGCATGGGCTCGGAGCGGGTCCAGGCGTCGAGATCGAAGAACTGGCCGTCACCGATGACTTCGAGGACGGCGTCCTCCCCGTAGCGGCCGCTGACCCGCTTCTCGGCGCGGCCCTGGGCGATCACCCACAGCTGGTCGTGCGCCTCGCCGTCCTGGGCGAGCATGTCTCCGGCTTCGAAGGTGACCTCCGTGAAGGAGTCGGCCAGTTCGGCGAGCAGCGCGTCGTCGGCGTCCCGGAGGTAGGGCAGTTCGCGGAGGTCGCCCGGGATGACGCGGGGCGAGCCACTGTCGGTGTGGATGCTGATGCGGTCGTCGCCGAGGACGTAGGTGCGGCGGCGGTTGACGCGGAAGACACCCGATTCGACATCCACCCAGGGCAGGGCGCGGAGCAGATAGCGGGGCGTGATGCCGCGCATCTGCGGGCTGGTTTTGGTAGTGGTCGCGAGTTGCCGTGCGGCATCGGGGCTGAGACTCGTCTGGGCGTTCACAGGACCTCCTCGACGACAGGCAAGCCGGTCGGCCGGCAGAGAGCCGAACGGCATGCGAAGTTGTCCGATCGTCTGGTCGGAGTCCGTCGCCCGCAAGCGAGGGTTTGCCAGGGTCCGGCCTGAATTGCTCGCTGTACAAACTTCGCAAATGCGGTCTTATGTGCGAACAGCGGGAGCGGTGGGGCTGTGACCTTGCGTGCGGTTTCCGGGATCTTGTGCGCACAGGTCCGCCGACTTCGCTTTCCGGGTCGGCTCGGCGCCCGATATGCGACGTGATTTGCCCTCATAACGGGGCTTGGTGATTCCTAAAGTAAGGCTTATGCAGGGAGAATTGACGATGCGTCAGTAATTTGGAAGTTGCTCGTAGGGCGTCCGGTGCTCACCGGTGATCGCCCACGGCGCGGGTTCAGGAACCGCTCACCCTGCGGCCGGCGGCCTGGGAGGGTGCCGGCTCCTGAACCCGCGCCGGCCTCTGCCTACTGGGGCTTGAAGGAGCGGATCTGGTAGCTGCCCTGCAGGTTGCCGCCCGCGCCGGCGGGAGTGGAGCCGACGCGTGCGTGGTAGTTGGTCTGCGTGTAGTACTGCACGCGGTGCCTGGTGTTGTTCCATACGGAGCGGACGTTCTGGCCCCGTTGGATGAAGGAGCAGTCGTCGGCGGTGTTCGCCTTGCTGGACTGGGACCACTGGCAGCGGGTTCCCCCGCCGTTCCAGTCGCTGTAGATGCAGAAGTACCCGGAGGTGCAACGGAAGGCCGCCGGGCTGGCGGGGGCCGACGGGGTCGCGGTCGCGGTGGGGACGGTTCCCAGGACTGCGGCGACGGCGGCCGCGGCGACGGCGAACGAGCGGATTCGGCGCATGGGAGGACTCCTTTTCTTCGAAGGTGCCCGGCGGGGCGGGCCGCCCGGGCCGGGTGGGACGTTGCGCACGAGCAGGAGAACGGGCGGGAGCACGAGTACGAAAACGAGCGCGATCCGGAAGGCTGCGCCGGATCGGCGGCTACGGGCGGCCAGGCCGCGAAGCGTCACCAGTATGGTTCGCCGCCACGACGCCCCTCAGGGCATTTCTGGCCTCACCCAAGGCCGTTGGAGCGCGGCGGCGCAGGTGCCGGGCGTACGCCCCATGTACCTCCACTCGCGCGGGCCCCACCACGGGGCGGTCGGCCGGCTCCTTCACCACCCGGCTGGCGGGGACTCGTCCGCGGCGCGCCGGGGGACGCTCCGCCGCTCCCCGCGACGTCGATTCGCAGGCGGTCGAGGGCGGTTGGGGCACGGCGGTTGCGGTGCACCTGCTCGTGGGGCGGTACGAGGCCGCCGGCACCCGGTGGGCGCCGTCGCGTGACCGGTAATCGGACCCTCGACTCCCCTGGGAGCAGCGGGGTATGGGCGGCGGCCGGCGGCCCGCTGTCACCGTCGGGGCGGCACGGCTCGACCGCGAGCTGGAGCCCTCACCCGGTCCTTTCCTTGCCTGAATCACCAGGTTCATGGCCATCCGGCGGGAATCAACCACTGTGCGCGAGGGTGTCCGTGTATGGCCCCGGCGGGCGGTCCGCCCGAGGGCTGTCGGGCCTTTGATTGCAAGGGACATTCGTCCAAAGGGGTGCCGCTCCCGAGGGCTGATCCGTATTGTCAGCTCGCGCCGGAGGCCTACCGTCCGGAATCTCCTGGTGGGATGCCCCGGCCCCGCGATACCTGGCAGTGCCTGCACCGAGGAGCAGTGGTGACACCCCTGATCGTACCGGTCATGATCATTTTCGGAATATTCCTGCTCGCCATGGTGACCGTGGGTATCTGGACCTATCAGGACACAGTGACGTTCTCCGACTTCGCTCTCGGCGGGCGCCGGCTGAGCGCCCCGCTGGCGGCCCTGTCCGCGGGCGCCAGTGACATGTCCGGCTGGCTGTTCCTGGGGCTGCCCGGTGCCGTGTACGCGGCCGGCATCGGCGCCTCGTGGATCGCCGTCGGTCTGGCCGTCGGCACGTACCTCAACTGGCGCCTGGTCGCGCCGCGTCTGCGGACGTACACCGAGCTGGCCGGCGACGCCAAGACCCTGTCGGCGTATCTGGAGGAGCGCTTCGAGGACGGCAGCAGGATGCTGCGCCTGGTCTCGGCAACCGTCATCGTCGTGTTCTTCACCGTGTACGTGGCCAGCGGACTGCTGGCCGGGGGAGTGCTGTTCGAGGGCATCTTCGGGGGCGGCTTCGAATTCGCGCTCACCGTCTTCGCCGTGGTCATCGTCGTCTACACCGTGCTGGGCGGCTTCCGCGCGGTGAGCGTGACGCACTCGGTGCAGGCGACGGTGATGTTCTGCGCGGCCGTTGCCCTCCCCGTGATCGGCATCGGGCTGCTCGGGGGGTTCGGCGCGATGCGGCACCTGCTCGACCACCAGACGCCCTCCCTGCTGGACATGGGGGCCAAGGCCCACTTCGACGGGTCCCGTTGGACGTCCGGCCAACCGCTCGGCGCGGTGGCCGTCATCTCCCTGCTGGCCTGGGGACTGGGCTACTTCGGCCAGCCGCACATCCTGGTCCGCTTCATGAGCATCCGCAGCGCCCGCGACATCCCCCTGGCCCGCCGTATCGGGGTGGGCTGGGTGGTGGTCTGCCTGGCGGGTGCCTCGCTCGTGGGGCTGGTCGGGATCGCCGCTCTCGACCAGCCGCTGGAGAATCCGGAGACCGTCTTCATCCAGCTCTGTGCCCAGTTGGTCAACCCGTGGGTCGCCGGTCTCCTGCTGGTCGCCGTGCTCGCCGCGATCAAGTCCACCGCGGACAGCCAGCTGCTGGTCTCGGCGATGGCCCTCACCGAGGACTTCTACCGGGCCTTCGTCAAGCGGCAGGCCTCGGACGCGACGATGGTGCTGGCGGCCCGGGTGACGGTCGTGGTCGTGGCGCTGGTGGCCTACGCCATCGCGCTCAGCGGCGGCGCCGTGCTGGACATCGTCGCGTACGCCTGGGCGGGCTTCGGCGCCGCCTTCGGCCCGGTGATCCTCCTGTCGCTCTACTGGCCGCGGATGACACGGGCCGGGGCGATGGCCGGCATCGTGACGGGGGCGGTCACCGTCGTCATGTGGAAGCAGATCGACCCGCTCCTCGGGCCGCTCCAGTCGGGCGTCTACGAGATGGTGCCGGGCGTGCTCGCGGCCACCGCCGCGGCCCTGCTCTTCGGGAAGTTCGTCGGCCGCCCGCCCCGCCGCAGCTGGTCGGGCCCCATGGAGAAGCGGGCCGCGGCCGCGATGCCGGCCGGCTGAGTCCGGCCCGGTGCCGGCGGTGCCGCGCGCCGCCCCACCGCGCACTGCCGGCCCCCGGCCCGTCCCCGTGGTGCGCGGCGCGCATTATGATCCGGAGAGGCTCAGCGCACCACGACGGGAAAAGACGTGCCTCTCCACCCTTCCTTGTCGCCCCCGGGGCTCCGGATGATGTCGCTCGCTCTCGCGGCGGCAGGCATGGTCGTGCTGCTGAGCGGCTGTACGGACCGCGGCGAGCCGCTGAGCGCCGGCCACACGTCGGCCGCCGCCGCGCCGGTGCGGCTGTGGCCCGAGCGCAAGCCGGCGCCGCAGCCCGAGCGCGGCAAGGGGGAGAACCTTCCCGCGGCCGTTCCCGGGGTGCCGCCCGTGCCGTCCGGGGACATCCGCGCGGCGCGTCTGCTCACCGTCGTCAAGGCGCAGGCGGCCGCCGGTTCCTCCCTCGGCGGCGGGCCGCAGTTCGACTCCGCCACCATGAGGAAGATCAGGGCCTGTGAGACGCGGCCGGCGCACTGCCCGGTGCGCACACCCCAGTACCGGGATCTGACGGGCGACGGGAAAGCCGAACTGATCGTCGGCATCGAGGCGCCGGACCAGTCGCTGGCCCTGTGGGTCTTCACGCTCGACCACGGGCGGGTCACCCGGATCATGGATGCCGGCGCGACCCCGCTGTCGGTGGAGATCGCGAACGGCGATCTGATCCTGCGGGAGCCCACCGGCACGCCCGGCTACGACACCCGCACCGTCTACGCATGGGACCCCCGGACCCGGACCATGGCCCTGCGGTCGATGGAGTTCGACCAGGCGGACAACGCCGTCCACGTCCCGAAGCGCACCCCATGAGCACCGGCCGGCCCCGGATGCGGCGGCACCTGCCCGCCTGGACGGCGACGCTGTACTGGAAGTTCGCCGTCTTCGTCATCGTCATGTGCTGTGTGCTCGCCACGGTCGTCGGTGTGCTGGTGCACGTCCTGGTCGGGCGGCAGACCGAGAGCCAGGCCCGCGGCGCCGCCCTGTCCGAACTGGACTCCGTCGCGGCCGCGTACGTAGCGGGGGAGCCCCTCGGCCGCCACGCCGCGGTGGACCCCGCGGACCTGCCCGCCCCGCTCCGCGCCATGGCCCGGCGCGGCGAGCGCGGCACTCAGCTCGCCGAGCACCAAGGCCGGCCGGCGATGTGGGCCGTCACCCCCGCCGACGGCAAGGCCCTGGCCGTCCATCTCGACTACACCCAGCGGGCCGCCGCGATCCGCGGGGTGGACCGGGCCATCGTCGGCTCCTCGGCCTTCGCGATCGCGCTCACCCTTGCCGTCGGGCTGTTCGGCGTCTCCCGTATTACCCGGCGGTTGCACCACACCGCCCAGGTGGCCCGCAGAATCAGCACCGGCGATCTCGACGCCCGGGTGGACGACCCCCATGTCCGGTCTTCCCCCTACGCCCAGGACGAGACCGCGGCCGTGGCGGCCGCGCTCGATGCGATGGCCGCCGCACTGCAGGCCAAGCTGCACAGCGAGCAGCGCTTCACGGCCGATGTGGCGCACGAGCTGCGCACCCCGCTCACCGGGCTGCACCTGGCGGCGGAGCTGCTGCCGCCCGGGCGCCCGGCCGAGATGGTGCAGGACCGGATCCGGACCATGAGCCGGCTGACCGAGGACCTGCTGGAGATCTCCCGCCTCGACGCGGAGGTGGAGCGGGCCGACGCCGAGGTGCAGCAGCTGGGACCGCTGGCCGAGCGTGCGGTACGGGCCACCGGGCTGCAGGCCGAGGTCCGCGTCGAGCGGGACGCCCGGGTGGAGACCGATCAGCGCAGGCTCCAGCGCGTGCTGGGGAACCTCGTCTCCAACGCCCACAAGCACGGCCGGCCGCCGGTCCTCCTGACCGTCGACGGTCTCGTCATCACCGTGCGGGACCACGGGGACGGCTACCCCGGCCACCTCCTCGACCACGGCCCGCAGCGGTTCCGCAGCCGGTCCGCGAGCGGTCGCAAGACCGGCCACGGCCTCGGGCTGACCATCGCCGCGGGGCAGGCCCGGGTCCTCGGTGCCACGCTGCGGTTCTCGAACGCGCCGGACGGCGGGGCCGTCGCCGAACTCGTCCTGACATCGCCGGTCCCCGGGCCGCGGCGCCCACCGTCCGGTGGGGCCGGCGGCTCCTAGCGTCCGGCCCAGGGCCGGGTCAGGGCGCCCGGCAGGTGTGAAAGCCCTGGTCCCGGGGCCCCGGCCGCTCGGCGGAGTGTCCGCGCCCGGGAGACAAGCGCAGAATGAAGAGAAACCGCTCTGCCGTCCGGCGGGCGGGCCGGCCACTTTGCGCGGCGGGTGGAAGGAAAGCCGGTGCCATCAGATCGGCCGAGCGACGCCAGGGCCCGCGGTCCGCTCTGGTCCGAGCCCGGATCGCTGCTGGAGCATGTGGGCGTCGCCGTGTTCGGCATCGACGACGACAACCGGATCTGCTACTGGGGCCCCGGCGCCCAGGACCTCTTCGGCTACCCCGCGGCGGAGGCGCTGTCCCGGCCCGGCGCCCTCCTGCTCCCCGCGCCGCCCGGGGGCGGGCCCGACGCCTGCGCCCGCCTGGCGGAGCGGGGCCGGAGCCTGGGCTACTGGCGCGGCCGCCTGCACGCCGCGCACCGGGACGGCACGGCCCTCGACTGCGGATTCCGCGCCTTCCCGGTGACCGGCGTCGGCGGGCATTCGGTGGTCATGGCGCTGGCCAGCCGCGGTGACGAACTGGACCGGGTGAAGACCAACCTCGCCTTCCTCGACGCCCTCTTCGAGACCTGCCCCATAGGCCTGGCCATGTTCGACGAGGAGCTGCGCTACCTCCACCTCAACCAGGCGCTTGCCGACATGAACGGACTCCCCATCGAGGAGCATCTCGGACGCCGCCTCGCCGAGATCATGATCACCTCGGACGGCGGCGAGTACGAGCGCATGCTGCGGGCGGTCGTCGCGGAGGGCAAACCCGTCGCCGGGGTACGGGTGGGGATGCGCACCCGGGGCCACCCGGACCGGGACAAGGTCCTCTCGGTGAGCTTCTTCCCGCTCACCCAGGCCGTCGGCACGCGCCAGGGAGTGGGCGGCCTGCTGGTCGACGTCACCGACCGCGAGCAGGCCATCGTGGAGGCGACCGCCACCCGGCAGCGGCTGGCGCTGCTGGACCGCGCCTCCGCCCGGATCGGCACCACCCTGGACGTGCAGGTCACGGCCCAGGAGCTGGTCGAGGCCGCGGTGCCGGACTTCGCCGACGCGGCCGTCGTGGAGCTCGTCGAATGGAAGGACGAGCATGCGGGCTTCGACCCGGCCCAGCCGGTGGACACCCACCGGATCGCCCACGGCACGGTCCTGCCCCCTCCCGCGACGGAGCTGGTCAGCGGGCTGGAAGCCGTGCACTACCCACCGGGCTCCGCCATCCACCGGATGCTGCGGACCGGCCGTCCGCTGTGCGTACCGGTGAACCAGGAGTTCATGGCCCGCACCGTGCTGAACGCCACGCGCGCCCGGCTGCTGGCCGGCAGCGGTCTGGCGTGCCTCCTCCTCGCTCCGCTCATCGCCCGGGGAACCGTGCAGGGCATCGCGGTCTTCGGCCGGTCCGCGGCCCGGCCGGCCTTCACCGAGCAGGATCTCAGCCTGGCCGGCGAGCTCGCCTCGCGGGCGGCGCTGTGCCTGGACAACGCGCGGCTCTACAACCGCGAGCGGAACATCGCGCTCACCCTCCAACGGGCCCTGCTGCCCACCTCGATGGCCACCGGCCCGCACCTGCACCTCGCCCACCGCTACCTGCCGGGCAGCCGGGTCACCGAGGTCGGCGGCGACTGGTACGACGTGATCCGCCTCCCCGGCGGCCGCGTCGCCCTGGTCGTCGGCGACGTCATGGGACACGGGGTGTCGGCCGCCGCGGCGATGGGCCGGCTGCGCATCGCCGCCAAGGCGCTGGCCCGGCACGACCAGGAACCGGACGAACTGCTCACGGAACTCGACCAGTGCGCCGAAGAAGCCGGTATCGAGCTCGCGACCTGCCTCTGCATCCGCTACGACCCCGCCACCGGAAGCACCCGGATCGCCAGCGCCGGCCACCCTCCGCCCCTCGTCCGCCACCCCGACGGCCGGGTCCAGCTCATCGACGACGTACTGGGAGTCCCCCTCGGCGTCGGCGGCCTCCCCTTCCGCACGACGGAGCTCGAACTGCCCGACGCCGCCCTGCTCGTGCTGTACACCGACGGCCTCATCGAGGCCCGGGACCACGACATCGACGAGGGCCTCGACGTCCTCCGCACGGAAGTGGCCCGGCCCCCCGACTCGCTGGAAGCCACGGCGGACCGCATCCTCGCCCGCCTCGTACCGAGTTCGCCGACGGATGACACGGTGTTGTTGCTGGCACGTGTTCATCGGGCGGAGAGGTGAGGTGCGGGGGCGACGGCGGCCCGTGCCGATGGCGGACGGGCCGGGGCGAACAGCTCGTGGCGACGGCGAACGGTTCGGGCGGGGCGGGCCGCGGTCAGTCCGCTCGACCGGTGGCTGCCACCGTCACGCCCAGGCCGATCATCGCGAAGCCGCCCGCGCCGCCGATCATCGACAGCCGGCGTTCGGAGCGTGCGAACCAGGCGCGGGCCGCCGAGGCCGTCAGCCCCCACACCGTGTCCGTGATCAGGCCGATGCCGATCGGCACCAGGCCCAGGACGAGCATCTGGGCGGGCACCCGGCCGGCCGCATGGTCCACGAACTGGGGAAGCACGGCGGCGAAGAACACGATGCCCTTCGGATTGGTGATGCCCACCAGGATGCCGTCGGCGATCGTCCGCAGGTCGCCGCGGGCGGGCTGCGCGGGCCGGTCCGCCGCACCCACCTTCATGTCCCTGCGGTGCCGGAACGCCTGGACTCCGAGGAAGACGAGGTAGGCCGCGCCCGCCAGCTTCACGGCGAGGAAGACGGCAGCGGACTGTTCGACCAGCGAGCCGAGGCCGAACGCCACCGCGGCCACCAGCAGATACGAGCCCAGCACATTGCCCAGTACCGTCGCCAGGGCGGTGCGCCGGCCGTGGGCCAGGGCACGGCCGATCACGAACAGCACACTCGGCCCGGGGATCACGATCACCAGCAACGACATCGCCGCGAAAGCCAGCAGCCGGTCGGTCGACACCATGTCTCTCACCTCGGCGACCATTGAATCAGCCGAGACGCGGTGTGTGACCTTCGTGTCCGGTGGGTGGTCTGCTGCCGCTGACGGTCTCGTGCGGCCGGACGAGCTGGTGCTGCTCGACGGTGTGCTGTCGCCCGCAGGCCGGGGGCGATCCGTCGGCCGGGTCGACCCGTGGGCCGGGGCGATCCGTGGGCCGGGGCGGCGCCCGTGGGGGTGCCCCGACAGAGCGCTCCCCTGGCATCCGCGCACTGACGCGGACCCAGGGGAGCGGTCGACGATGCACCCTCGCCAGGCCGGTGAAACGCAGCAACGGCTGCCTTCCCACCGGGCCGTGAACCGTGCGAAGGGGGACGGGCTAGGACACGACCGGCAGCAGGCCCGTGACCGGGGCGGCCATGTCGGTCACCTGATGCAGTTGACCGAGGTCACGAAGGTGCTGGAGTTGACCGGTGACCGTCGGCAGCTGTCCCTGGTACTGGGCGGGGATGGACGCGACGCCGAGACTGTCGAGTGCGCTGAGCACGGACAGCCCCTGCGGGGCCGACTGGGCGGGTGGGGCCACGGGCGCGGCCGAGGCGGACGACATCGCGAGGGCGCTGGCGCCGGCGGTCAGGACAAGCGCGGTGTAGATACGTCGAGTGGAGATCACGCTTTCACAAACGGCCCGGGGCCGCGGTGGACACGGTTCGTCGGCGACTTCACCCACCCAGAGGAGGCGCGCGGCCCGCTCGGTGCGGCGAACCGCGGGCTCGCCGGGTCAACTGACGGCATCGTGCGGTGGATCGGATGGGCCATGGGTCCTCGTGCACCGGATGGTTGGGCCACCGTCCGTGGCGCACCGCACGGTGGGGCACCGTCCGTAGCGCACTGGACGGCTGAGTCGCGGTCCGTCCGTTCGGCCGCCGCCCCGCAGGGATCGCGTCCGGCGCCTCCGTGCCCCCGGCAGCAGCCCAGGGCACAGTGAAGCCATGAACGCAGACGAGAGGGACATTCTGACCGGCGCGCGGGTGGCGACCAGACTTCCGGCCCAGGACCTGGACCGGGCACGGCGCTTCTACTCCCAGCAGCTCGGGCTGGAGCCCGTCGACGAGCGGCCCGGTGGATTGCTGTACCGGTGCGGCGGAGCGGAGTTCGTGGTGTTCCGGTCGACGGGAGCGTCACCCGGCACCTTCACCCAGATGGCCTGGGAGGTCGACGACATCGGGACGACCGTGGCGACGCTCAAGCGGCGCGGCGTCGTGTTCGAGGAGGTCGACCTGCCGGGGTTGCTGGGCGGCGGACGCACGAACGACGGCATCGCCGAGATCGAAGGCAACTACCCCAGCAAGGGCGCACGGGGTGAGCGCGGTGCCTGGTTCCGCGACAGCGAGGGAAACCTGCTGGGCATCGGGCAACTGGTCGTCTGAGCGAGCACCCGCCCGGCATGCCCAGGACCGTCCCGGCAGGGTTCGCATCGGCCTCGGGCGGTCCTGGCTAGCCGGCCGGTTCGAGGCGGGAGACCTGGTAGTGACTGATGTGCCAGCCGTCGTCCGTGTGCTTCACCAGCACGCTGAGGTTGACGACGATCGTGGCTCTGTCGGTGAACGCGAAGTCGACGCTCAAGTAGCCGAGCACGAGGTCGTCGGCGAGCTGCCGGGTTTCGAGGATCCGGTAATCGGCCGTCATCCCGAGCGGCTGGGAGTCGTAATAGTCGGCTACGCCCTGCCGCCCGACGCTGTACGGGTGCAGTCCTTGGAAGATCACGTCCTCGGTGAAGTGAGAGGCGACCCGCTGCGGTTCATGCGCGTCGACGGCGGCTTTCCAACCGTCGAGGACGCCCCGCAGGACGGCTTCGCGGTCAAGGGGTACGGCGACACGCACCGCCGGGACAACTGCTCCCGGGCCCGGGTCGCTCGGGTGCGCCGACAGCGGCGTCACCGTGTCGTGCCGCCACACCCGCAGCGGCATCGAGGCGAGTACCTGTTCCAACTGCTCCTCGTCGTCGGCGCGGAAGAGTCCCCATGTGCGCCATTCGCCGGGGGCGAGCGGGGGGCGCCACAGTCGCAGCAGGCTTCCCTGCGCGGTCAATTGCCGTGACCGCACGGCCTCCCGGCTCCGGATCTCCGCCACGGCCTCCTCGGACGTGCCTTCCGGAACGGTGGTCACCATGTCGACCAGGAACTCCATCAGCGGCTCTCCTCGTCCTGTTCTGCCCTGCCCTGCCCTGCCCTGTCCTGCTCGAAGACCGGAACATCGGAACACTAACGTCGGCCCCGGCCCGTCGGTGATCACGCACGGACACGGCGCGCCGACACACGACGACGGGCGATGCCGAGGAGCCGAGCCGCACCACGACCTCGTCGTTCGTCGTTCGGCAGTCGGCGCCTCGAACCAGCGGGCGCGGGTCCCCCGGCCAGGAGATCCGCGCCCCACCAGCCCTTCGGGGCAGGGCAGTTACGGCAATCCGTGCACCGGCTCGGTACTCCCGGTGCGTATGTGGAGGCGCCACCTCACGTCGATGCCCGACTCGCCCGGGGCCTCGGCTCCTTGCGGCAGTGGCACGCGCTCGAACTCGGTGAAGCCCAGGCGGCGGGCGACGGCGCCGCTGGCGGGGTTGGCCTCGTCGTGGTGGATCTCGATGCGATCGATGCCCGGCAGTTGTCGTCCCGCCTGCACCAGGGCGGCCGCGGCCATGGTGGCCAGCCCCTTGCCCGTGGACGCGGGGTGGAGCCAGTACCCGATGGCGAGCCCGCCCGGTCCGATCCGGCGCATCAGCCCGCAGCTGCCGACCATCACTCCAGCCGAGGTGATCGTGTAGTGGTAGGCCTGCTCCGAGTCCCACTCCTCCTGGCACCGGGTCAAAAACTCCTCTCCCTGCTTCCGGTCATGGGTGGCCGCAAAGGGCATCCACGGCAGCAGATGAGCGCGTGACTCGGTGATCAGTTGGTCCAGCGCCTCGATATCGGCGCCACGCCAACGGCGCAGCTCGACCTGGTCGAAGCGAAGGGTCTCAGCGGGCTTTCCCATGACCGGCATGCTGCCTCAGCCCCGCCGGGGCGACAACGCAATTGTCCGGGGCTGCCCCGGACCTACGGGGCTGCCCCGGCCCGGACCTCGGCACGGTCATCAGGTTCCTGCCACCGCGGCCCCCAGATCGATCGGATGCCGGGCGGACTCGTATGCGTGGCCGGCGCGCAGCAGGGTCGCTTCCTCCAGCGGGCGTCCTATCAGCTGCAACCCGATGGGCAGGCCCGCCTGATCGCGGCCGGCCGGCAGGCTCAGGGCCGGCAGGCCGGTGATGTTCGCCGGGGAAGAGAGGCGAACGTAGGCTTCGGCGACGCCTTCCGTGGTGCCGTCGGGCCATTGGACGGTCTGCTGGTCCCTCTTCGCGGCGGTCATCGGCACCGTGGGCGCCGCGAGTACATCGATGCGGTCGAAGAGGCGCAGCCACGCCTGGCGCATGAGCGTGCGGGAACGCTGGGCCCGCAGATAGTCACCGGCCGAGACCAGCTCGCCCGCCTCCAGGAGGATCCGTACGTCCGGTCCGTAGAGCTCGGGTACGGACCGCAGTGTGCGTTCGTGGTAGGCCGTCGCTTCGGGAACCATCAGGCCCCAGTGGGTCGGCTGGATGTAGCGCGTCATCGGGATCTCGACCTCGACGAGTTCGGCTCCCATGTCCGTCATCTGCGTCAGGGCCTCACGCACGGCGGCTTCGACCTCGGGGGCGACTCGGTCGAAGTAGTAGTTGACGGGTACTCCGATGCGCAGGCCCGACATGTCACCACCACCCGGCGGCAGCGGATAGGTGGACGGCGCCGTGCGGAGGCTCGCCGGGTCCTGGGGGTCGTGGCCCACCAGCGCGGAGAGTACGAGGGCCGCGTCCCGGACCGTGCGGGTGAGGGGGCCGACGTGGTCCAGCGACCAGGAGAGGGCGGTCACGCCGTGCCGGGAGACGAGGCCGTAGGTCGGCTTGAGGCCGACCGTCCCGTTGAGCGCCGCGGGCACGCGGATCGAGCCGCCGGTGTCCGTCCCCAGGGCGAAGGCGGCCTCTCCGGCGGCCACGGCGACCGCCGAACCACCGCTCGACCCGCCCGCCACGTGCTCCTGGGACCAGGCATTGCGGGTCTGAGGTGTCGTCAGCCCGTAGGCGAATTCGTGGGTGTGCGTCTTCCCCAGCAGGACCCCGCCCGCCGCGGACAGATGGTGCGTCACGGTGCTGTCCGTCTGCGCGAGGTGGCCGTCCCTGACGCGGGAGCTGGCCGTGGTCGGCATTCCGGCGGCATCGATCATGTCCTTCAGCCCGAACGGGATGCCGTGCAGCGGGCCGCGGTACCGGCCGTCCGCGATCTCGCGTTCCGCCCGTGCGGCCGAGCTGCGCGCCGCCTCCTCGGCCACGGTGACATAGGCCCCCAGTCGTTCTTCGACGGCGCCGATCCGTTCGAGAACGGACTCGGTCAGCTCCACCGGGGAGAGCGTCCGGTCCTCCAGGGCGGTGGCCGCCTCGGCAAGAGTCAGCTCAAAGGGCTGCATCGGCCGCCACCCCTTCGACGGTGTAGGCGGCGGCGGGCGGGGTCTCGCCGAAGTCCAGTTCGCGCAAGGTGCGGATGACGCTGTGGATGTGGTTCGCGACGGCGGCCACGTCGGGACGGCGCTCGTCCGGCAGGGGGAGCCCGGCGTGCAGCGCCCACCGGGCGACGTCCCCGGCGGTGAGTTCGACGGATGTCATGGAGTGTCCTTGCGGTGTGCGGTGTGCGGTGTGCGGTGTGCGGTGTGCGGTGTGCGGAGTAGGGGTGAGGGGTGAGGGGCGAGGAGTGAGGTGTCCGGTGTGTGCGGCGTCCGTGGTCAAGTGGAACCGCCATCTCCATCTAAAGCAAAGACTTTGCGTTAATGGAAGGGTAGGGGATGGTGACGACTAATGCAAACAAGTAGCTTTTGCGGTACCCGCCCCGCCGCCCGCCCCTGCCCCGCACGCCCCCGCCCCCGCCGACCGCACGGCCGGGCGGCCGACGATCAGCGGAGGCGGGAGAGGATGCAGGGCCCGCGTCAGATGTCGCCCGCCTGCTCCTTCCGCTCCTCTCGCGGCTGGGGGTCCGGCGAACGCCTCGGCGGCGCCGGCCGGGCTTCCGGGGGAGCGGGCAGGGGACCGGCAGGGGTGGGCCCGCCCAAGGCCCCGTCGGCGCCGAGCAGTTCCTCGCCGTACAGGTCCTGTACCCAGTTGGCCTGGTAGATGGTGTCGAGGTACCGCTCGCCGAGGTCAGGGGCGATGGCCACTGCGGTGAGTCCGCGGGTGTCGTGCCGGGACAACCAGTCCATCGCGCCGCTGACGACCGTGCCGGTCGAGCCGCCGAAGAGGAAACCGTGCCGGGCCAGTTGGTGACAGGCGCGGACCGTGTCCGCTTCCTCGACGCGTACCGCCTCGTCCACGTAGGACTCGTCGAGCAGCGGGGGATGGACGCTCATGCCCAGGCCGGGGATCATACGGCGCCCCGGTGCGCCGCCGAAGGTCACCGAACCGACGCTGTCGACCGCGACGATCTGCACCGGCCGGTGCCACTCGCGGAAGTAGCGGGCACAGCCCATCAGCGTGCCGGTGGTGCCGGCACCGATGAACAGCACGTCCAGGCGCGGGAACCAGCGGGCGATCGCCGGCGCCGTCCTGCGGTAGTGGGCCTGCCAGTTGCCCGGGTTGGTGTACTGGCTGAGCCACACCCAGCGGTCGTCGGAGGCGCACAAGTCGCGGACGTAGTCGAGCCGTGCGCCGAGGAAGCCGCCGCTCGCCTCGTCGGCGGCCACGACGTGCACCTGGCTGCCCAGCGCCTCCATCATCAGCCGGGTCGACAGGTTGCAGCGGGAGTCCGTCACGCACAGGAACCGGTAGCCCTTGCTCGCCGCGATCATGCTCAGTGCCACGCCCAGGTTGCCGGACGAGGACTCGACCAGGACCGATTCCGGAGTCAGGGCGCCCTCCCGCTCGGCTGCCTCCACCATTTCGGTAGCGGCCTTCAGTTTGATCGACCCGGCGAAGTTGAGGCCCTCGCACTTGAGGAACAGTGACTGCCCGAAGATCGCCTCGAGGTCGACGTAGAGCTCTTCCTCGTTGAAGGCGTAGGGAACGGTGATGACTGGCATGATGGGTCCCTCCTCTGGAGCAGAGCACCCTCGGAATGTCCATCCGACGGCAGTGGCGGGCTCCTCACCTATCCGGGGCCGGGCTCATCCGTACCGGCGCAGTTCGTGGAAGAAGTCATCGATGACCTGCAGCTGTCCCGAGCGGGTCACCTCGTCGTAGACGTACTTGCCGACCGCGAGGTCGAGCACGCCGAGGCCGAACGGGGAGAAGACAGCGGGCCGGTCCGCGGGGATCGCCACCCGCCCGTGCATCACGTCGTCCAGCGTGCCGTGCAGGAAGTCGCGGTTGCCCGTGAGCTGTTCGGTCAGGTGCGGCGACGTGGCGGCGTGCAGACAGTGCTCGACGTCGTCGACGATGTTGGTGGAGGCCAGCAGGATCCGCGGCGCGAGGTCGCGCAGCGAGATGTGCAGGACCACCGGGTTGTGGGAGAACCACGAGGGTTCGTCGACATGCGGCTCACCGGCGATGGTGGCGAAGACCACCAGGTCGCTGTGGCGGATCAGTTCCTCGGCGCTCTGGTGCACGGTGATCCGGCCCGCGGTGCCGGACTGCTCCAGGTACAGGCGGAAGCCGGCGGCGCTCTCCGAGGACAGGTCGTGCACCCCGATCTCGTCGAACGACCAGCCGGTGCCCTCCAGGAACGTGTGGATGTAGCGGGCGATGAGGCCCGCCCCGAAGAATCCGACGCGCACCGGGCGCGGGCGGCCGCGGCTGAGCCAGTCGGCCGCCGACGCCGCCGACGCGGCGGTTCGCGTGGCGCTGATGATCGAGCTCTCCAGGCAGGCGAACGGGTAGCCGGTGGCGTGGTCGTTGAGGATCAGCACCGCGGACGCCCTGGGCAGACCGGACGCCACGTTCTCCGGGAAACTGGAGATCCACTTCAGCCCGTCCACCCGCGCCTCCCCGCCGATGGAGGCGGGCAGCGAGATCATCCGCGACGAGGGGCGGTCGGGGAACCGGAGGAACGAGGACGGCGGGTTCACCGACTCCCCGGCGCCGTGCAGCCGGTAGGTCTCCTCGACCACGGCCACGAGGTGCTTCTCGCGTCCTTGCAGGGCGGCGCGGACCTGGGCTCCTGAGATCACCGCGAACGGGGGCACGGTGAGTGGCGATGCGGTCATGGCGGACTCCGTTGCGCTGGAGCGGATGGTGTTCACGGGACGGTCACCTCGATGGTCGGTGAGCAGTCGGCCAGGCGCAGCGGCTCGGCCATCGCCACCACCACCTCCCGTGGTCCTGCGAAGGGCTCCCTGCTGTGTGCGGTGCGGACGTTGTCGACGAGCAGCAGGTCACCGGGCTGCCAGGGGCGGCGCACGGTGTGCGCGTCGTAGACCTTGTTGAGCAGCTGGACGGTGTCCTCGGTGAGGGGGTCGCCGTTGCCGTAGCGGGTGTTGAACGGCAGCCCGTCGGCGCCGTACTCGTCGATGAGGTACTCGCGGACCTCGGGCGCCATCGTCCACTCGTTGAGGAACGCGATCTGGTTGAACCAGCAGCGCCGCCCGCTGACGGGGTGGCGCACCACGGCGCTGCGGCGCTGTCTGGTGCGCAGTCCGCCGTCGGGCTGCCAGGTGAACTGGATGGCGTGCGACCGGCAGTAGTCCTCGATGGCGCTCCGGTCGTCGGTGCCGAACGCCTCCGGCAAGGAGGCGCCGATCTCGTCGTGGTAGCTGCGGTCGAGGAGCCAGCCCTCCCGCTCGAACCGCTCGGTGAGCCCGGGCGGCAGCGCGTCGAGTACCGCAGCGGAGTCCGCGACGGCGGTGGCTCCTCCCTCACTGGGCGCGCCGAGGCAGGCGAACAGCATCAGGCCGGGGAACTCCAGCGTGTAGCTCAGTTCGTGGTGCATGCACATCGGCTGGTTCGGCGGCCATGCGGACGAGGAGTAGACGCCCTCGGAGTGGGTCTGCCGGGGGGCGAAGGACTCCTTCTCCGTCACCGGGAGCAGGCCCAGCCGCTGCCGGACCGCGCCGACCTCGTCGGCATGCCGGAGCCCGAGGCCGCGGACGAGGAGCGCACCGTGTTCGACGACGGCGGCGCGCAGCGCGTCCCGGTGCTCGGCCACCCAGCCCGCCGCGTCGACGGCGGTGTCGAGCCGCAGCATCGGTGTCTGACCGGCCGGAGACTCCAGGCCGGGCAGTGAGGTCGGGAGTGAGGAAGCCATCGTGGTGTCCTTTCGGTGTACTGCGGCTCGGTCTGCTTCGGCGGGCGCCCGGCCGGAGCCGTGCCCCGGGACGCGCCCCTCGGGCCGTGACTGCGTCGGCGGCGGCGCGGAGCCGGCCGTGGTACGGCTCTCGACGAGCCGGGCCAGGTCGGCGAGGACCGGGTGTTGGGCGAGGTCCTTGGGGGAGACCACCCGCTCCAGGCAGATCGCCACCTTGACGGCCGAGAGCGAGGTGCCGCCGAGCTCGAAGAAGTCGTCCCGGCCCCCGATCCGGTCCTGCGGAATCCCGAGGACCTCCGCCCATGCGGCGGCGAGCCGTTCTTCGGCCGGTGTGCCGAGCGGGCGGCGGTCGTCCTCGGTGGTGTCGTCTGCTTCGGCGAGGGCGGCCAGCGCCTTCTTGTCGACCTTTCCGTTGGCCGTCAGCGGGAGACTCTCCCGCCAGTGGAAGGCCGACGGGACCATGTACGCGGGCAGCGACCGGCCCAGCCGCTCCTGCAGCGCACCCGCCTCCAGCGGGCGCGGGCCGGAGTAGAAGGCCACCAGCCGCTGCCCCTGGCCGGCCCGTTGGGAGACCACGACGGCACCGTCGCGGATCCCGGGCACCCGCAGCAGGGTGTTCTCGATCTCGCCGGTCTCGATCCGGAAGCCACGGATCTTGACCTGGGTGTCCCGGCGGCCGAGGAACTCCAGCTTTCCGTCCGGCAGCCACCGGCCGTAGTCGCCGGACCGGTAGAGCCGCCTGCCCGGGCGGTACGGATCCGTGGTGAAGGCCAGCCGGGTGCGCTCCGGGTCGTTGACGTACCCGCGGCCGACGCACACTCCGGAGAAGACGATTTCACCGGGGGCGCCGAGCGGCACCGGGGACAGGTGCGCATCGACGAGGTAGAGGTGCACGTTGTTGACGGGCCGGCCGAGCGGGATCCGTTCGCCGTCCGGCACCCGGTCCATGACCTCGTGGTTGGTGTCGTCGGAGGTCTCGGTCAACCCGTAGGCATTGACCAGCCTGATCCGGGGCCCGGCCGCGAACCAGCGCTCGACGAGCTCCTTCTTCAGTGCCTCGCCGGTGACCGACACACAGCGCAACGAGGGCAGTTCGCGCGGGTGCTGCTCCAGGAACGACAGCACGACATCGAGGTAGGACGGCACGACCTGGAGCACGTCGGCCCGGCCGTCGACGATCGTGTCGAGGAACCTCCCGACGTCCAGGACGGCCTCCTGCTCGACCAGCAGGGTCCGCCCGCCGACCAGCAGCGCGGAGAGCAGTTGCCACAGGGAGATGTCGAAGCACTGGGGCGCGGTCTGGGCGACGACCTGCCCCTCGCCGATCCCCAAGTCGTCGATCTTTGCGTAGAGGTGGTTGAGCATGCCCTCGTGCTCGCACATCGCGCCCTTGGGCTCGCCGGTGGAACCGGACGTGAAGAAGACGTACGCGAGGTCGTCCGGGGCGACGGGGACGCCGGGGTCGCTCTCGTCACGACTCTCCTCGCACGCCGCGTCGATGAAGAGCCGTTGGACCCCGGGCAGCGACTCCAGCGCCTGGTCGAGGGTGGTGGTGCTGCCGGGTTCGGTCAGCACCAGCCCGCACGAGGCACGGGAGAGCATCGCGGCGATCCGGTCGGCGGGGAAGTGCGGTTCGACGGGCAGGTACGTGCCCCCGGCCTTGAAGACCGCGAGGACGGCCGCCGGCCAGTCCGGAGTGCGTGCGGTCACCACCGCGACCACGTCCTGCCGGTGCAGTCCGGCCGCCCGCAGGGCGTGGGCCAGCCGGTTCGCGCGGGCGTTGAGTTCCCCGTACGTCCATTGCCGGTCGCCGTGCACCACCGCGACGGCGTCCGGGTGCGCTCGTACGCGCTGCTCGAACAGCTCGTGGAACCGGCTCTCCGGCAGCGCCCGTTGCGGGCCGGCGAGCCCTTCGAGCTGGAAGCGCAGCTCCTCGGCGGACAGCAGGCTCTGCCGCTCGTGCGCCGCCTCCGGATCGGCGGCGAGCAGCGTGAGCGCGGTGAGGTGGTAGCCGGCGATCCGGGCGGCAGCGGCCTCGTCGAGCACCTCGGTCCGGTACTGCAGCCGCAGCAGGTCGGCGCCGTCGTGGCGCACCACCGCCACCCGCAGCACCGCGCCCTCGGTCGCACCTCCGGCACCGGTCGGGTCGAACACCGTCTCGGGCAACGGCGCGGAGGGCTCCGCCGTTTCCTCGGGGCCGTCACCCGCGGAGCCCCGGCGCGCCACCGGGCGAGAGACCACCTGATGCGTGTCGTGCACCAGCGACCGCCACGACGCGCCCGCGGTCGACAGCCCGCAGGACACCGGACCGCCGCCCGCCGCAGGGACGTATCGGGTCGCGACGGTCTGCTCACCGGTCAGCGCCCCGAGCACCTTGGCGTGCGCGGCCAGCAGTACCGCGTCGAGCGTGACGCCCCACTCCTGCGCCCACCGGTCCAGCGCAGGCAGCAGGTCCTCGGGCAGCCCCGCCTCGTATCCGGCGGTGCCCGGAACCGGAGTACGGGTCCATCGCGGCACCGTGGCGAACCCGCCCGCGGCGGGCACCTGGTGCCGCAGGCCCACATCGTGTTCCAGAGGCGTGGTCATCGCTGTTACCTCCACTCCCCGCCGTCGCCCCGGCCGATCTGCCGGGCCGGATTTCCTCCCCACCGTGCACGCTGCGGGAGGACCTCGCCCTTCATGAGGAAGGAGTCGGGGGCGAGCACGGCGCCGTCGCCGATCGCCACGCCGTAGTGCACGAACGCGCCGACCCCCAGCGTCGCTCCGGAACCGATCGTGCTGCGGTCGGACTTGAAGGTGCCGTCCTCCTGCGAGTGACACTGGACGACGCTCCCCGTGTTGAGCGTGCAGCCGTCCCCGAGGGTCACCATCGTCCGCTCGGTCAGATAGCAGCCGTCGTCGAAGACCCGGCGGCCGATGCGGACCCCCAGCATCCGCCAGAGCACGCTCTTGAACGGAGTGCCGTCGAACAACCGCAGATACGTCTCCGACGGCACCTTCCAGAAGCGTTCACGCTGCCAGAAGCGCTCGTCGTAGATCGAGCAGAACAGCGGGTCCGTGGGGTGGCAGGCCGTGACGGCGCGTTCGACCAGCACGTAGTACACGGCCGTGAACAGGACGACGAGGACGTTGGCCAGCGCGATCGCCGCCGCGCCGAACGGGGCGTAGAGATCGGCGGCGGCCGAGACGAGCAGGGTGACCAGGAAGAAGTAGATCCAGCGGGCCAGCAGGTACCAGCCCATGGTGGCGGCGTTGTGCCTGTTCTTGGCGGGCAGGCGGTGGCGCAGCTGCTCCTCGCTCTTCAGCCCGTCGAAGCTGCTGTCGCGCTGGACCGACCGCGGGATCTCGAAACTGGGCGAGCCCAGCAGCCCCACGCCCTCCCGGACCTCCCCGTCGACGGGGACCATGACCTTCGTCGCGAGCAGACAGTTGTCGCCCGTCCTGCCCCGCGACGGGTAGGCGATCCGGTTCCCGAGGAAGTTGCGGGGCCCGATCGACGTCCGCGAGACACGGAACGACGTGCTCGAGAAGTCGGCATTGTTGATCGACAGCCCGTCGGCGACCATCGTGCCGCTGCCGACGGAACTCAGGTACGGGGTCTCGTGCTTGACCTCCGTGCCGAAGTTCGACCCGGTCTGCTCGATCCGCGAGAGGTCGTACCCCAGGCACCGCAGATAGTGGACGATGCAGGAGCTGTCACCGAACAGGCGCATCAGGGACCGCCTGTTGGTCATGAACGTGATCGCCCGGTGCACCCCGTAGTGGAAGCCGTACAGCGGATAGACCCTGCCCGGTGTGATGGCCCGGTTCAGCAGGCGCGGCACCGTGACCATGAGCAGGAGACCGAGCGGAAGCGCACCGAAGAACATGACGAGCGAGAACGCCAGGGCGTCGGCGTAGAACGTCCAGGTCGTCAGGGCCGAGGGCCCCGGCTCCAGAGCGACGGCGAGCTGGGGCGCGACCGCGAGCAGGAGCCCCACGGCGCCGATCGCCAGCGGCACGTACACGAGGAGCACGGTCAGCAGCTGCACCAGGCTGTGCAGCACTCGCCTCGTGGCGCCGCACGCGACCGGGCCCACCGCCTGGTAGTCCACGTTGGTGCGTTGCGCCGGTGACCCGTGCCAGTGTTCACCGTCGGGCACCGCCTGTCCGCTGTGCAGGGAGGAGGCGTGGCCGAGCTGAGCCGCCTCGCCCAGCGAGGTGTCGATGTCGAGCACGGTGGCCTCGCTGACGACCGCGTTCCTGCCCAGGGCGACCGTGCCCGTCCGGATCACGCCGGCCTGCGCCCGATACCCGGTGAAGTACGAGTCCTTGCGGATCAGCGCGCCGTCGCCGATGGCGAGCAGGTCCGTGCACAAGGGCACGTTCCTGGAGAGAATCACGACGCCCCGCCCGATTCTCGCGCCCAGCGCCTTGAGATACAGCGCATAGAGCGGCGAGCCCACGAACAGGACCAGCGGGTCGGAACGGACCAGCGTCTTGACGATCCAGAGACGGACATACGCCAGGCTCCAGACACGGATCTGCCGCGGCTTCCACCGGCCGATGAGCAGCCACTTCACCAGGACCGGAAAGACGCACAGCCCCGCGAAGCCCGCCGCGCCGAACAGCACCGACCGCAGGTACACGTCCCACAGGCCGGAGCCGGCGGATATCCAGGTGTAGCCCCTGGCGGCAACGAGTGCGACGAGGTACGAGTACCCGAGGAACGCCAGGACCTGCAGCGCTCCGCACAGCACGTAGCGGGGTGTGCCCGTCGGAGCCGCCGACGCGGGTGCCGTCGACTCACCGGGGGCGGTGGACTCGGCTCCCGGCGGTGCGGCGGGGGCGGCGGGTACGGAGGCCGCGAGCGCCGTTGCCAGGCTCCTGATCGTCGGATGCCGGTAGACGTCCTTCATCGATAGCGAGGGCAGATCCGCGTGCTTCCTGACCCGCGCGCAGAACTGCGCCATCACCATCGAGTCGGCGCCCAGATCGTCGAAGAAGTGGCTGTCGACCGATACCTGGCCGACACGCACGACATCGGCCAGCACCGCGGCCAGAACCCCCTCGACCCCGGCCGTCGGGGCGGCGATCCCGCCCCCGACCGTGGGGGAGGCCCCCAGATCAGGGGGCATCGCTTCAAACGACTTTCCCGTCATGCTGCGCTCCCTCGGGAAGTTCCGGCCGCCGTCGTCCAGTGCCCTGGCACCGAGCGCCTTTGCCTGTTCCGGCGCCAGCCCGAGGGGGCGAACCGAGCGGTGGGTGGGGTGTCGGCACGGACGGCGAGGCCGTCGGCGGGAGGTCCAGTCCCGATGTCGTCTGCGCCGGACACGTAGAGACGGTCAGAGATCACAACCTTCGTTCGATGCTAGCGTGGGAATCGGGTGAATACATTTTGGAAATCTTTTCTCGATTACGTCACCCATTCGGCACCTGGATGCGAGAGCATTCCCCTTCGGGAGTTTCTCCATCGACGCCCCGCGCGATTCACCCGAATGGGGGTATGCGGGTGCCGTCCCTTTCTTCAGTGAGTAAGTCAACGCCTCTTGAGTGTGGGTCTGACCTGCTCATTTCGGCTGAAGCGCAGCGAATTAACGGCGATAACGGGGCCCTGGAATGACATCCGTGACGCGCCATGAAGCCGCCCTCTGGCCGGGGCCGGGGATTGCGTGGAAGAAAGTCCGGTTGCAGAGGATGTCAGGCGGTGCCTTCAGGTGAAACCTGCCGACGGCGGCGAGGGTTACGCCGGGTAATTTAGCGCGCTCATCGCAGCCGGGTGCCTGTGGGAATACGTGAGGGCCCACCGCCGCGAGGCGAGCATCGGGAGGGCGTACCGCCGCGCGGCGAGCACGGGAGGGCGTACTGCCGCGACAACGGAGTCGGGGGCCCCCGAGCCCCCCCCGCCCCGCGCCGGCGGGGGGGGCGGCGCCCGGGGAGAG
>NZ_JBFBHQ010000002.1:714891-798755 GCF_040701845.1 Streptomyces angustmyceticus
GGGGCGTCGCTTCCCCCCCCCCCCGGGCGCGCCCCCCCCCCCCCCCCCCGGGGCCGGGGGGGGGGGGGCCCCCCCCCCCCGCCCCCCCCGGGCCGGTGATCCCCGTCCGGTGGCCCCTATGGAGACGCGGCGCTGTCCGCGCGGCTGTCCGCGCGCTCGTAAACGCTGATGTGGCGCCAGCTTGCGGCGGTGTACGGCTCGCCGTTCCACCCGCCCCAGCGCTCCCGGAGCCGGAGCCCCGCGAGGCGGGCCATCAGGTCGAACTCGGGAGGGTGGGCCAGACGCAGTCTGATGGGGGAGAGCCTGATGCCCCCGCTGCTGATGCGGATGTGGTTCAGGTCGAGGACCTGGGTCAGCGGGTCGTAGCGGCCGGCGTCGAGGTCGACGTGATCGAGACCGACGTGCTCGGTGTCCAGGTACTGGTGCCCGGGGCGTGAGGGCGCGGTGGGGATACGGCACTCGACGACGAACACGCCGTCCGCGGTCAGATGGCCGGCGGCGTTCCGGAAGCATCGGACCTGATCGTCTTGGGTGAGCAGGTTACCGATCGTGTTGAAGACCAGGTAGGCGAGCCCGTAGGTACGGCCGGTGCCGACGCGGGACATGTCGCCCATGGTCACGTCGATGCGATCGCCACCCGGCTTCGCACGCATCCGGTCGACCATGTCCTGCGACAACTCGATGCCGCCCACCCGCACCCCCGCCCGCATGAGGGGCAATGCGATCCGGCCGGTACCCACCGCGAACTCCAGAGCATCCTGTTGCCCTGCGAGCCCGGCCAGAAACGCGACGGTCTCCGCCTCGTCACCGCGCGGCTCGTCGTCGTACCGCTGAGCCACCTCGTACCCGAAACTGGTCCTGGGATCGAACCCCTCCACGGAACGCTCCTCTCACGATCAGCCACCTCGGCCGAGCCCGACGAGGCTCGCGCGCCGGCGGGGGCGGACCCTATCGCCGAAGTCGCCTGCATCGCCACGTATGTGACGGCCGTTTCCGACCCGAAAGTTGAATCCGTAACGGATTGGTCACTCCGGTCCGCCTGTGCGTGGTCTGCTGGGATGCTCCGGCAATGACCGACATCTCCCGTCTTCCTGCCCTCTGTGTCCTTGCCGGCGCACTGTTGCTGACCGGCTGCGGCAAAGAGCCAACGCCCGCGTCCAAGCCGACCCCATCGCCCACCGCTTCGGCATCCGCGACGTTGAGCCCCGCGGAAGAGTTCAAGGAGTGGGCCGACGCCGGTGGCTCCGAGATCGTCGACACGGTGGGCAAAGACCTTGGCGCCGTCGACAAGGATTCGCACCCTGCGGATCTGGAGGCGCTCAAGGAAAGCTGTGCCCAGCTCACAGCGGATCTTGAGGTCGCCCAGGGTGGGGACACGATGCCGGACACGGCCATGGCCGGCCGATGGGCGTTGGCGCTGCAGCACTTGAAGGCGTCGGCGGCAGCCTGTACAGAAGGTGCGAACGCCGAGGACCAGGCGTCGTTCGACAGGATGGCTGCGGAGATGTCGATCGGTACGAAGCACTTGACCGCGGTGGTGAAGCGCTTGGGTGAGGTCACCGGCAGCTAGCGGCCGACGGTTTGGTCGGCAGGGCGGGAGCTGCGTGTGTCAGCGGTCGGTGTGCCACGACAAGGGCCGGGTGCTGTGCACACGGGGTTCACCGTGTGCACAGCACCCGGCCCGGGGTGTCTCAGGGCCTGGTGGCGCCGGCCGTGGGCCTCACAGGGCGGCGGGCTGGCCGAGCCCGGCGTAGTACGTGTCGACCTCGGTGAGGTAGGCGGCTTCGGTGGTCTGGCTGTCGAAGCTGAAGCGGGGTGCGGCCTTGATCTCGTCCCTGGTATGGGTGACCGTGACCGTCCTGGAGGCCGTGTCGATGGCGCGCACGATGCCGGCGGGGACCAGGAGGCTCTTGCCGAAGACCCACACGCTGGTGTCGACGATGAGGTGCTGCCGGCCCGGCTCGTTCATCTGACGTTCCACTTGCCCCAACGTCCCGTCGGGGGTCTCCACGGTGAACCCCGTCAACGGCTCGTGCCCCTGGTAGCCCACGTCTGCCGGGTACGTCCAGATGTTCTTCATGACGGTCGGTTCCTTTCTCTCAGCACTATCGGGCCGGGGCGGCTCCGCGAGGTTGACCGCCGCCGCGACGCCACCCCGGCTCGTTACCGTGCCCTACCCAGGTAACAGAACGTCACACGCGTCAGCACCTAGAGAGAGGCCGAATCAGGGACGGAAACGGCTTGGTCTCCCTGCGGCGGCCGAACCTGTTCCAGGGCTGCCACCTGCACTTTCGTGTGTGTTCGCAGGCGGTCGGAGGTGGGGACCGCGCGGAACCGTCGGGGTGAATCCCTTTCGTGTCCGATGCGCTGGGTAAGCGCAGGGAGGAAGGCGACGCAGACAACAACGCACGAGGCCACGGCCACACGGAGGGGGTGAAGCCCATGCCGCAGCGGGACGCGATCGGGGAGTGAGAAATGGGGGAGCGGAACGCGGCCCGATCGGGTGGTTCGGGGATTCGGAGCTCGCGCGGCGGGCACGCTTCCCGGCCACAACACCGGTGCGCGGGCCGGGGCCGCTCGGGTGGCCGGCGCTGCCCGTCGTGACCGATGTTGGCCGTCGTGACTGTGCCATCTGAAGTGAGGAGAGCTCGTGACCGCCGAATTTCCCGTACCTCAGACCGATCCTCTTGGCCCGGAGACCGAGGTCACCGAACCACAGGCCGAACTTCCCGGCCCGCAACCGGATCCCACGGCTCACGGTCACCTCACCCGTGCACAACTGACCTGGTTGGCCGACGACGGACGCTGGGAGGTCGCCGTGGTCCTCTACGGCGTCCCCGCCGACGAGTGGCCCGCCACGCAACTGCCCGGACCACAGGTGCCGACTCTCACCGCACGCGGCAAGGCGCTCGCACGCTTGGGCTACGTCCAGAACGGCCCTCGTTCCCATTACTGGGAGTGGGCCGAATGCCAGGACGGCGATCATGCGCCCGTACAGCTGATGGCGCACACCGAAGTTCACCCCACCAGCCCGGCGGGGACCCAGTGAGGGGAAGGCAGGAGAAGGGACCGTGGCTGAGGAGAGGGAACGGCCGCCGTCGGCCTCGTACTCCATACTCCTGGCCCGGCCCCGCCAACGCGGTTGACTCTTACGCCACGTAAAGACCTACGGTCCCGAGTCATGAAGATCGTTGTTCACGACACGGCGTCCGCCATGCTCGATCTCCTGCGGCGACCGCGGGGAGAACGGCCCGACGCCCTGCGAGAGATATTCCGCCCGCTCCAGAGCGTGATGTCCGTGGCGGGTGATCTGGATCTGGTCCGGATGCACCAGTCGGGCTGCGGTTTCGCCGTCGACCGCGAGGACCCGCGGTACGTGCCCGCGCTGCGCCGGATGCAGGACGCGGGGGTGTGGACTCGGATCGAGGCTGCTCTCGCCGCGGCGTGGGAGCGACTCCACGGTGCCGTGCCCGGCATCCGGCACGCCGGGACCGTGCATGTCGTGCTGGTGCTCGGCGATCCCGACGACGAACAGCTCGTCGGCCGCAGTGCCGGCTATCTCGGCATGGGGGGTATCCCCGGTGCGATCCACCTGACGATGTGGCCCACGGACACCAGCCTCCAGAAGATCGGCCATGCCGCGGCGCACGAGCTTCACCACAATGTGCGGTATGCGAACGTGGCCTGGAACCCGGCCACCGTCACGGTGGGGGAACAGGTGGTCGCCGAGGGATTGGCGGAGGCCTTCGTACGGGAGCTGGCCGGCGAGGAGGCCATGGGGCCGTGGTCGAAGGGCCTGACCGGCAACGCCCTGGACTGCGCCTACGAGAAGATCACGTCCGCGATCGACGTGGCCGGGATGCGGAACCTGCCCGCGTACGTCTTCGGCGACGCCACCGCGCGACAGATGGGTCAACGGCCCGTGGGATTGCCGGACTTCGCCGGGTACGGGGTCGGACTGCGCATCGTGGACGCCCACTTGGCCGCTTCGGGCATGACCGCCGCGCAGAGCACCGCACTGCCCCTGCGCGAGATCCTCGTCAACGCCGGTGTGCCGACCCGTGTGTGAGTCAGGCGAACGTGACCTCCGCCGTGGCGTGCCGGGGTTCCCGGTGTGTGGCGATGTGCAGCTCGGTGTGCCCGTCGGAGGGCTTGCCGCAAGCCACCAGGTGTTCGCCGGCGAACAAGGGGCGTCGCAGCCGGTAGCGCAACGTGCATACCTGCCGTGCGGGGGCGTTGCGGCGGACGAGTTCGAGCATGAGCAGGGCCAGCAGGGGGCCGTGAACGACGAGGCCCGGGTAACCCTCCTCGTTCCGGGCGTACGGCGCGTCGTAGTGGATGCGGTGGGCGTTCGCGGTGAGTGCGCTGAAACGGAACAGCAGGGTCGGATCCGGGTGCAGCGGGAGCTGCCATGGGCCATCGGGTTCCGGCATGGTGGAGCCGTCCACGGCAGCGGTGACGGCTTCTCGCTGTCCGAGGGTGGGCGGTGCTGAGCGGTAGACGATGTCCTGTTCCTCGACGAGACAGGTGCGGCCGCGCTGCCGGAACGCGCGGCGCTCCGTGACGAACAGCAGCTCACCGGTGCTGCCGTGCTTGGCCGTCACACTGCTCAGACTGGTGAGGCGCTCGGCCGGCTCGCCGAGGCGGAGCGGCTCGGTGATGTCGCAGCGGCCGCCGGCGATCATTCGCCGACGGTGGGGAAGGGGCGGCAGGAAGTGCCCCTGTTGCGGATGTCCGTCGGCTCCCAAGTCCCGTTGGGCCGGCCAGTGCAGGAAGTAGAGCCAGTGCCACAGCGGCGGCAGCCGATCGCCGGTCGTCGCGGCGGCTTGTGGCAGGTCCAGGAGCGTCGACATGGCGGCGACCGGACCGGCGGGCAAGGAGTCCTCGTCCGTGACCGGCTGCGGATCCCATGACTCCAGGTGTGAGGTGAGCGGGGGCGGGGTGGAGTGCATCGTGAGCTGTCCTTGTGTGCGGCGCGGCGGGGGAGTGTCGTGGCCCGGTGGCCCGGATCGAAATCATCGTGCGCGCAGTGAGGGATGAGGCGGAAGGAGAGAAACGTGGCGAGCTACTCGCCCTCGCCGAGGAACGACGCCACCAGCGGACCGGCCTCTTGGCGGCACTCTTCGAACTAGGCGTGCCGGGCGCCGGGGAAGAGGTGTGACCTGGTGTGCGGGAGACGAGCCGTGAGCAGTGGGACGTTGTCCGGTGGCGTGAGTCGGTCCTGGTCGCCGTGCAGGATCAGCGTGGGCGCACTGACCCCGGGGAGCGCTTCCCGGGCGTCGTGCTCGTTGCTGGCCACCAGGTGTCCGCGGCGGGCGTGCGGCGGCATGCCGGGGTCGCCGAGGGTCCGGTACGGGCCGGGGTGCTCCTGGCGCCAGTCCGCCCATGGAGGTGCCGTAGACATCGGCGCGCGCCACCCCCCAGGTGGTCGAGGACCGCGATCATCCTCTGCATCAGGCATGGCGCCCTCACCATGGGGCATCAGCAGGTGCTATTTCGCTCACGCGGCCATGCGCTTTCATGATGCTACTGCCGTACATGCGCGCCACGTACGGCCCAAGAACCCGGCCCGACCGGGACACTGCAGAGGAGCCGAACCGCGCAGTGCACCGAAGCCGAAGCCGAAGCCGAAGCCGAAGCCTGAAGCCCCGAAGCCTGAAGCCGACGCCGCCCCCGCCCCGCCCTTCCAGCCTGGAGGTCACCGCATGAGCGGACCCACCGAAGAACTGCCGCTTTCCGGCATCACCGTCGTCAGTGTCGAGCAGGCGGTGGCGGCCCCGTTCGCCACGCGCCAGTTGGCCGATCTCGGCGCGCGGGTCATCAAGGTGGAGCGTCCCGGGGAGGGTGACTTCGCCCGGCGGTACGACACCACGGTGAAGGGCGAGTCGAGCTACTTCGTGTGGCTCAACCGGTCGAAGGAGTCCCTCACGCTCGACCTCAAGTCGGACCGGGGGCGGGACGTCCTGGAACGCCTGCTCGCCCAGGCGGACGTCTTCGTGCAGAACCTGGCGCCGGGCGCGGCCGCCAGGATGGGCCTGGACGCCGAGGCCCTGGCGGAGCGCTTCCCGACGTTGATCCCCTGCTCGATCTCCGGCTACGGATCCACCGGGCCCTGGGCCGACCGCAAGGCGTACGACCTGCTCGTGCAGTGCCAGACGGGCCTGGTGTCGCTGACCGGGAGCGCGCAGGAGCCGGCCCGGGTGGGTGTGTCGGTGGCCGACATCGCCGCCGGTATGTACGCCTACTCGGGCATCCTCACCGCGCTGTTCACGCGTGCGACCAGGGGTGTGGCGCGCGCCGTGGAGGTCTCGCTGTTCGAGGCGCTGGCCGAGTGGATGAGCCAGCCCGCCTACTACACCTCGTACGGCGGAACCCAGCCCCCGCGGATCGGCACCCAGCACGCCACCATCGCTCCGTACGGCGCCTACACCGCGGCCGACGGCAAGGACGTCCTGTTCTCCATCCAGAACGAGCGCGAATGGGCCGCACTGTGCGAGCAGTTCCTGGAGCGCCCCGACCTCGTCGCGGACCCCCGCTTCGCCACCGGCTCCGACCGCGTGGCCCACCGCGACGAGCTGAACGCGATCGTGGCCGAGCGGTTCCGGAGGTCGGACAGCAAGGAGGCGATGACGCTGCTGGACCGGGCGCGCATCGCCAACGCCGGGGTCAACGACGTCGGGGAGTTCCTGGCGCACCCGGTGCTCAGCGGCCGGGACCGCTGGCGGGACGTACGGCTGCCGGCCGGAGACATGGTGTCGGCGCTGCTGCCGCCGGCGGATCTCGCCGGTACCACGTCGCGCATGGGCGCCGTCCCCGCAGTCGGCGAGCACACCGAGGAGATCCTCACCGAACTGGGCTACCGCACCACCGAGATCGACGGCATGCGGGCCGACCACGTCGTGTGAGGGCCCGCCCCCGCGGCATCGGACGCGGGGAGGGAGCCCCCAACCCCTGCCGGCCCCCAGCAAGGAGCTACAGCATGAGCACTCTCGACATCCTCTCCGAGGACGAGCAGTTCATCGTGAGTACGGTGCACGACTTCGTCGACCAGGACGTCAAACCGGTCGTCCGGAAGCTCGAACACGCCGACACCTATCCCGAGGCCCAGATCGAGAGGATGAAGCAGCTCGGCGTCTTCGGGCTCGCCGTTCCGGAGGAGTACGGCGGCACCCCGGTCTCCACTCCCTGCTACGTCCTGATCACCGAGGAACTCGCCCGCGGCTGGATGAGTCTGGCCGGAGCGATGGGCGGGCACACCGTGGTCGCCAAGCTGTTGCTGCACTACGGCACCGACGAGCAGAAGCGCCGCTACCTCCCGCGGATGGCCACCGGTGAGATCCGGGCGACCATGGCCCTCACCGAGCCGGGCGGCGGGTCCGACCTCCAGGCCATGCGCACCGTCGCACGCCGGGACGGGGACGGCTACATGGTCGACGGCGCGAAGACCTGGATCACGAACTCCCGGCGCTCCCAGCTGATCGCCCTGCTGTGCAAGACGGACCCGCACGCCACGCCCGCGCACCAGGGCATGTCGGTCCTCCTCGTCGAGCACGGCCCCGGACTCACGGTCTCCCGTGACCTGCCGAAGCTCGGCTACAAGGGCGTCGAGAGCTGCGAGCTGTCCTTCGAGGGCTACCGGGCTCCCGCCGATGCCGTACTGGGCGGCGTCGTGGGCAAGGGATTCGCGCAGATGATGAAGGGCCTGGAGACCGGGCGGCTCCAGGTCGCCGCCCGTGCGCTCGGGGTGGGCCGTGCGGCCCTGGAGGATTCCTTGGCGTACGCACAGGAGCGGGAGTCGTTCGGCAAGCCCATCTGGCAGCACCAGTCCGTCGGCAACTACCTGGCGGACATGGCCACGTCGCTCTCCGCGGCACGGCACCTCACCCTGCACGCCGCGCGCGAGGCCGACGCCGGCCGCCGGGTCGACATGGAAGCGGGCATGGCCAAGCTCTTCGCCTCGGAGACCGCCATGCAGATCGCCCTCAACGCCGTCCGAATCCACGGCGGTTACGGATACTCCACCGAGTTCGACGTCGAACGGTACTTCCGCGACGCCCCGCTGATGATCGTCGGCGAGGGCACCAACGAGATCCAGCGGAATGTGATCGCGAGCCAGCTCGTGAAGCGCGGGGGGCTCGACGGCTGACGGTGGGCGGGGTGCACGGGGCTACGGGTTTACCGGTCTACGGGCCTACGGGGTGACGCCACGCGATGGCGCGCACCGTGGCACGGCCCGCATACCGCCGCCTGACACCCCCGGCCCGCCACTTGACACCCCCGGCCCGCCTGCGGGACACCCGGCACCGTCCGCGTGCCGGGTGTCCGGGTGGCGCTCTTGTGCCGGGTGCCGGTATGTAGTCGGCTACCCCCATGGGGAAGAAGAGCATGGCCACACTGATCGCCGCGCTGGCGGCGGGGTCCCTTTTCACCGGCACGAGCACGAGCACGGGCGCACCGAACCCGCAGGCGGGAGCGGCCGGTCCCGGCGCCCGTGGTCCATCGCCGTCGGCCGGCGCGTCCCCGCTGCCGGGAGTCGACCTCGACACGGTGACGATCCCGGAACTCCAGGCCCGTATGGCCGACGGTTCGCTGACCCCGTCGGCCCTGACCCACGCCTATCTGCGGCGGATCACGGACATCAACCCCAAGATCCACGCGGTGCTGCGCACCGATCCGACAGCGCTGCGCCAGGCGGCCGCCAGCGACGCCAGGCACCGGCACGGAGCCACCCGGGGCCCGCTCGACGGCATCCCCGTCCTGCTCAAGGACAACGTCAACACCCACGACATGCCGACGACGGCCGGGTCGCTGGCGCTCGCCGGGGCCCCGCCGGACACCGATGCCGTCCTGGTCACCCGCCTGCGGGACGCGGGGGCGGTGATCCTCGGCAAGACCAACCTGTCGGAGTGGGCGAACTTCCGTGCGGAGAAGCCGACCTCAGGATGGTCGGCAGTGGGCGGACAGACCTCCAACCCCTATGTCCTGGACCGGAACCCGTGCGGGTCCTCCGCCGGTTCGGGTGCCGCGCTCGCCGCGTCGTTGTCACAGGTGGCGATCGGGACCGAGACGGACGGCTCCATCGTCTGCCCGGCCGGGATGAACGGTGTGGTCGGCCACAAGCCCAGCCTCGGACTGGTCAGCCGAGCCGGGGTGGTGCCCATCTCCGCCGAGCAGGACACCGCGGGGCCGATGGCCCGCAACGTGACCGATGCCGCGCTCACCCTTTCCGTGCTCGCGGGCGGCGACGCCTCGCGCGCGGGCGGATCCCCGGGCTCCCTGAACGGGCTGACGCACCCCGGCAGTCTGCGCGGCAAGCGGATCGGCCTGTGGCGGCTGCCCTCCCTCGGGCCGGAGGTGGACGCCGTGATGACCCGTACGGCGGAGAAACTCCGTGCTGCGGGAGCCGAGGTCGTCGAGGTCACGCCCCCGCATCAGGCACGGCTCGCGGAACTCGAATTCCCGGCGCTGCTCAGCGAGTTCCGCCGGGACCTCGACGCCTACCTCGCCACGCGCCACGGGCCGCGGAACCTCACCGAACTGATCGAGTTCAACCGCACCCACCCGGCGGAGCGCACCTGCTTCGCCGGCCAGGAGCTCTTCGAAAAGGCACTCGCCGCGCCTCCCACCACCGACCCCGCCTACCGGGCGATGCGCGCCGAGCTGCGGCGCCTCTCCCGGAGCTCCATCGACGAGACCCTGCGCACCCACCACCTGGACGCCATCGCCTCGCCGACGAACCCTCCCGCCTGGACCACCGACTGCGCCCGCGGCGACAACGACGTGATCCCGTCCTCGACCCCCGCGGCCGTGGCCGGCTACCCGTCGCTGTCGGTACCCGCCGGCTTCGTGGACCAGCTCCCCGTCGGCCTGCTCCTGATGGCCGGCGACCACCACGACGCCGAGCTGCTGTCGCTGGGCGCCTCGGTGGAACACCGACTGGACGCCTGGCGGGCACCGGGCTACCTGCCGTCCGTGGGGCCCGACGGCTCCCGGTCCCGCTGAGAGGGGTACGGATGCGGCCCCTGGTCCGGCCGCAGAGCCGGAGCAGGGGGCCGTGCGGCAGGGGAGCCCTTGAGACCTGGAGCGGCGGAGCCGGTGAACGAGGAGCGGTGGATCCGGGGTACCACCGCCGCAGGCGGCAGTTCACGGATGCGACACTGCACCCATGCTCCTCCAGTTCCTCGCCGCCGCGGGTGTGCTCGCCGTGCTGACCATGGTGCCCGGCCCGGACATGGCCGTGACCACCAAGCAGGCCCTCACCTCCGGCTGGCAGGACGGCCTGCGGACCGTCGGCGGCATCACGGCAGGGCTGCTGCTGTGGGGCGTACTCACGGTGGTGGGCCTGGCCGCCGTCCTGGCCGCGTCCGCCACGGCCTACACCCTCGTCAAGCTGGCCGGAGCGGTCTACCTGGCCTTCCTCGGCGTCCAGGCACTGTGGCACAGCCGTCGCGGCCGCTCGGGCGCCCCGGCACCCGACGCGCCGGCCCCGGCAGGCAACCCGTGGCGGACCGGTCTGGTGAGCAACGTCTTCAACCCGAAGATCGCCGTCTTCTACACCGGACTCCTGCCCACCCTCGCCCCGTCCGGCCTCTCCTCGCAGACCGGGATGGCTCTGCTGGTCCTCCTGCACGCGCTCCTCACCCTCGTCTGGCTCAGCGGCTATGTGATGCTGCTGGCCAGGGCCCGCGCGTTCTTCGACAGGCCCGCCGTCCGCAGGGCCATGGACCGGGTCACCGGAATCGTCCTGATCGGTTTCGGCATCAAGGTCGCCACCACCCAGCCCTGACCCCATCGGACGGCGCCCGGCCACCGGCGGGCCACGATCCACCGCCCCCCCGACGAGCCACCGATCCACCGGCAGGCGGCCGTCGGACGCGGTGCCCGCCGCCCTCGTCCCAGACGACCTCGCACGCAACACGACGAAAGCGCGCGACCGGCCTGGGTTCCGCGCCGATGCGCATTACCGATCGCCCTGGCCGGGCATCACTCCCCAACAGATACGTCTGACAGGAGCGGACCAGGGGGCGTGCATGATCGCGTGGCTGGTGCTCGGAGTGTTCTTCTGCGTCGTCATCGCGCTGATCGTCCGGATGACCGTGAAGCCGCCCAACCTCCATCCCCGCCGGACAGGGCGCAGGAGGTCCGGTGCGGGCTTCACGGGGCAGGCCTGGACGGCCGGTGAGGACAACGACACCGGTACCGGGGGCGGAGCCTCTTGCGGGGGCGGCGCGGGATTCTGACAGCGCGGTCGAGACGGGGCTCGGCCGGGTCGTCGCCGTGAGCGAAATCCGCCCTCATGACGCGCGCGCCGGACTTCTCGGGGCGGGCGGGAACGCCCTCAGAATTCGCCGCCGAGTCCGCGGGATACCGTGCGGCCATGTCCGGATTCCTGCAGCAACTCCCCGCGCTGATAGGCGTACTCGTCGGTGCCCTCGGATCGTATCTGGCGACCACGCGCGGCGATCAGGCGCGCTTCCGCCGCGAACAGGCGGCCCGCTGGGACGAGCGGCGACTGGCGGCCTACACGGACTTCGCACGATCGCTGAAGAAGTCCGTCACCCTCACGTACCGCATCGCCTCCCACCTCGGCAACGACCCTCATCCGCACCCCCTGTCACCCGAAGAGGCAGCGCCGCACGTGGCCGAAGCCAGCGACGCCAGGGATCCGGCCGGCGAGGCGCTGCTGATGCTCGGTGCCCCGGATGTCGTGGCCATGGCCCGCGAATGGGTCGTCACGGTCATGGACATGGAGCAGTTCCTGCGTGACCGGACACAAAGCCCGGAGACCTGGTCGACCCTCCTGGAGAAGCAGCGCACCGCACGCGAGCGCTACTACGCGGCCGTCCGGCGCGACCTGGCCCTGCCACCCGGCCATTCGGGAAACTGGCAGCTCCCACCTCCCCAGTCCCCGTGATGCCGACTTTCGCGGCAGCCTGAAGGCCGGGTGCCGGGTGCGTGCCGGGTGCAGGGGGCGGGCCGGCGCGGATCACCGACTCGCCCCCGCCCGCGCCGCACCCATTCCGCGCCCGATCAGGGGCTTCTCTCAGGCACTCCGCGCGCCACGATGTGGAAGCCCGGTCCCAGCCTCATCTCCGGCCTCAGGTCCAAACACCGCCCACCTCGAGCCCCCTGTATTCGCGCCGAGTTCCGGCCGTGGGGCGTCTCATGGTTTGGGCTCTCGGGGAGAAGGAACTGCGGCCGAGAGCGCTCCACATCGCGGAATATCCGGTTCCGTGCGCGGGGGCGGCGGGGCACAAGCACGATCCCCGCCGTTGAACTCTGCACCTTCGCCCAGGTGTTGTCTCGTTCGTTGCTTGCTGTGCCGGGCCAACTTGATGATCCGTTCGTCCCTGCCAGCATGTGGCGGCGCGGGCCGACCGTCGGCCCGTCGGCGTGAAGAACCCCTTGTCCGCGTTCCGTCGCGGAGGGGTAGCCGAGACGAACACAGGAGTGGATCATGTCGCGTCCCACCCGACGCCAGGTGCTGCACGGTAGCGCCGCGGCCCTGGCCGGAGCGGCGCTCGCCGCACCGGTCGCCCTTGCCGACACCGCCACCGCTCGCCCCACCGCCGGCCACGGGCACTCGGAAGGCCACCAGGCCCCCGCGGGCCACGAGATGCCGGAGCCCTTCGACGAGATGTACCAGGGCCGCCACATCGAGGGCTGGCCGGCGGACGAGGGCTCACCGGAGCACGGAAACCACGCACGCCATGGGAGCCGCTCAAGCCACGGAAGCGGCGCCGGCCACGCAGGCCGAGCGCACTCCCGCAGCGGCCAGGCCGGTCCGCACGACGGCATGGACTTCGTCGTGCGCATCGACAACGACGACCTCCATGTGATGCGCAACGCGGACGGCACCTGGATCAGTCTGGTGAACCACTACGAGACGTTCACCACGCCACAGGCCCTGGCGCGCGCCGCGGTCCGTGAACTCCAGGGCGCCGATCTGGTGCCCGTCGTCACCGGCTGAGGCCTGCCCCCTGACCGTCCCCCCACCGAGGAGTCCTCGACATGGCAGTCCGGAAGAATCAGGCGGACCTCACCGCCACCGAGAAGCGGAACTTCGTCGATGCGGTGCTGGAGCTCAAGCGCAGCGGCCGTTGCGACGAGTTCATCAGCACCCACAACGCCTTCATCATCGGTGACACCGACGAGGGGGAGCGGACCGGTCACCGGTCCCCGTCGTTCCTCCCGTGGCACCGCAGGTTCCTGCTGCAGTTCGAAGCAGCCCTGCAGAGTGTCACCCCGTCGGTCACCCTGCCCTACTGGGACTGGACCGTCGACCGTTCCCCCCGCAGCTCCCTGTGGGCCGACGACTTCCTCGGCGGCGACGGGCGCAGCGGTGACGGCCGCGTGCCCTCGGGGCCGTTCGCCTTCAGCAACGGCAAGTGGCCGATGAACATACGCGTCGACGGCCGGACCTTCCTGCGCCGCTCGCTCGGCGCCGGCGTCCGTGAACTGCCGACCCGGGCCGAGGTCGACCGGGTGCTCGCCCTGACCGTCTACGACGCCGCCCCGTGGAACAGCTCCTCCGACGGCTTCCGCAACAACATCGAGGGCTGGCGCGGCCCGAATCTGCACAACCGGGTACATGTCTGGGTCGGCGGGCAGATGACCACCGGCGCCTCGCCCAACGACCCCGTCTTCTGGCTGCACCACTGTTTCATCGACAAGCTCTGGGCCGACTGGCAGCGCCTGCACCCCAAGTCGGGGTACCTCCCGACCGGCAACACTCCCAATGTCGTCGACCTCAACGACACGATGAAGCCGTGGAACGACGTCACGCCGGCGGACATGCTGGACCACACCAAGTTCTACACGTATGGATGACAGGTGCATGACATTCCACCTTTCTCCATGGCTGGTCCCGCACCGCCTCGGTGACGGAACTGCGCGTGCCTGAAGGGGAGTTCGCGGCGCCGGGACGGATCCTCGCCCGACGCCGCGGGCTTTCCTGAACATGCCGAGGGGCGGCGCGGGCGTGGAGCTGAGCGTCCCCGTGCCCGTAGTGCGCGGGGACGCCGCGTCCGGCATCCAGCCACCGCCAGGATGCCGGGCGGGCGCCCACGACACCCTCGTACGGGCCGCGGACGGCGGCACCGAGCTCCCGTACCCGGACGACTCACCTGCCGCGGCGACTGCTTAGGCCAGCTGGCCGCAACCGACGACAGGGTTCACGGAGTCACGAGTCCGCCGTGCTTCCATCGCGTCATGGAGGTACTCACGTGATGGCTGGAGACCGACAGCAGGACACCCACCCGCATGCGGGAGCGCCCCGGCGACGTGTGCTGGCCGCGGCCGCCCTGGCGCCGATGCTGGCGGGGGCGCCGACTCCCGCTCGTGCCCTGTCCGACGGGGGGACGGAGCCGGGAAAGAACGGGCTGCTCAAGCCGGTGAACACCGCACTGCCGGACTGGACTAGCGTGTCCGAGAAGCTCGGCGGAACCGGCGACATGAAGCGAAAGGTGATGTTCCATACGGGACTGCCGCGCCGGGACCTCCGGGTGCGCTCCCGGAAGATCGACGTCCATCCGGCACTCGCGCTGGGCTCGCACGTGTCCTTCGTCCGCTACGGCGACGGCAGCACACTGGCGATGGGCGACGTGGTGGTCACCGAGGACGAACTGCAGCAGTTCATCGATGTCCTGCACAAGCACCGGATCGAGCAGACCGCGATCCACAAGCATCTGCTCTCCCAGGCCCCCGATCTCTGGTGGGTCCACGTCCACGCACACGGCCACGACCCGGGAGCCATTGCCCACGGCCTGCGCGCGGCGTTCGACCGCACCGGCACCCCGCGGCCTCGACCGACCGCCGCACCGGGGCGCGTCGACCTCGACACCGCCGGCATCGATGCCGCCCTGGGCGCCAAGGGTTCCGTCGACGACGGCATCTACAAGTGCATCTTCGTGCGCCGCGAGACCATCACCGACGGGCGCCTGGTGCTGCCGCCCGGACTGGGGTCGACCAGCGCGTTCAACTTCCAGCCGCTGGGCCGCGGCCGGGCCGCCATCAGCGGCGACTGCGCCATGATCGCCGGGGAGGTCCAGGACGTCCTGGTGGCCCTGCGGCGTGCCGGAGCCGAGCTCGTCGAGCTGCACAACCACGGCTTGCGGGACGAACCCCGCCTGTTCTTCACCCACTTCTGGGCCGTCGGCGACGGCGTCAGACTCGCCCGGGCCCTGCGCCCGGCGGTGGAGGCCACCAACGTCGTACCGGCCGGCTGACCAGCGGGGCGGGCAGCGTGCCCGCCCCGCCAACCGGTGCGCCTGACCCGCCTCGTCTGCTGTCTGCTCCGCCTCGCGCCGCGCGGGGATCCACTGCCGCGGAGCGGGCGAACAGGCCGGCCAACCTCCCCCACGCTCGACCGGAGCCGGAGCCCGGACCAGCCGGAACCAGAGCCGGTACTGGGACCGGATCCGACCGTCGTCGGAAAAAGTCGTGGGGGTGCTGACTGATCGGCCTCCCATCGGGCACGCGCTGAACCACGCGAGATGCGCGTGCGGGTTCCGAGCCCGCGGAAGTCACCACTGAGGAGGCGTAGTCATGAGCACGGTGAAGGAGACGGTGGACGTCGAGGTCCCGGTCCACACCGCCTACAACCAGTGGACGCAGTTCGAGGAGTTCCCGAAGTTCATGGAGGGCGTCGAGCGGATCACCCAGCTCGATGACCGGCGCAACCGCTGGACGACCAAGATCGGCGGCGTACGGCGCGAGTTCGACACCGAAATCGTCGACCAGCTTCCGGACGGCCGGATCGCCTGGCGTACCACCAGCGGCGACACCCATCAGAAGGGTCTGGTCAGCTTCCAACGGCTGGACGAGACGCACACCCGGGTCGAGCTCGTGATGGATGTCGACCCCAGCGGCCCGGCGGAGAAGACCGCCGACATGACGGGAACCATCTCCCGACGCGTCAAGGGCGACATGCGGCGCTTCAAGGACTACATCGAGCACCGCGGCGCCGAAACCGGAGCCTGGCGCGGCCGCATCACACCCGGCTGACCCGCCGACTGCCCGTCCGGGCGGCTGCCACGAACACCGGCAGCCGCCCAGCGGTCTGCACGGCCAACGGCCGTTTCAGCAGGAGCCGTTGTGCCGGCGACTCAGCGCTCCGTCTCTGCCGATGCCCACTGACGTCCCGCACCGGCCCCGTACCGTGAGCACGAGATCGTTTGCGTGTACGGGGGAGAGATGCGGGTCGCGGATCAGGCCGCCTGGGACCGGGACTTCCCGGTCAGACACCTGCTGGTCCGGGAGGACGAGGACGGCGAGACGGAGTGCTGGGGGCGGTGCGCAGGCGTCGAGGGCCTGTTCCTGGACAAGGTGCCGCCGCCGCGCGAGGTGCTGACGCTGCACGGGTGCACTCCCACAGATGCGTTGCGCGACGCCCTGTCCCCTGCCGGGGAGAGAACGGGCCTGCTCGGCGACGTCTGTGTCGAGGTGTGGGACGAGCAGCAGCCGCTCCAGTGGTGGACGCTGATCGACACCGTCGTCCTCGCCTGCCGGCCGAACCGCGGCGATCCGGCCCTGGTGGGACCCGGCGGCTACTTCGGCCGGGAGTGGAACGCGTTCAAGGACTGCCTGGGCGGTGGTTTCGGAGTGGCCCCGCCCTTCACCGTGATCTGGCACGACGCCGAGGTGGCGCGCCGGGCCCTGGCCGGCACCCTCTCGGACCCCGACGGGAAGCTCAGTTGTTTCGAGGACATCGTCCGACTGCTGGAACGATGTGGCGTCACGGCCGTTCTGCAGTAGCGAGTAGCGAGTAGCGAGTAGCGAGTAGCGAGTAGCGAAGTCGTGCTGCGGCGCCGAAGGCGCACGGGCGGACCGACGAGGAGAGTCCCTCTGTCGTGCCGGACCAGGCTGCCTGGTCGGCGGCCATGGTGGGCGGGCCCTGTGTCATGAGTTGTGACGCCATGGCCTCGGGCGTCTACCGTTCTCGCATGACGATGCACAGGACCGTCCCGGTGAGTGTCGACGCGATGATCGAGGATCTCAGGACACTCGTCGAGATCGAGTCTCCCTCGCGTGATCTCGCTGCCTTGACGGAGTCGGCCAAGGTGGTCGCGGAGGTGATCGAGAGCCGTCTCGGTGGACAGGCGGTCCTCGTGGAGAGCGAAGCCGGGCCGCACGTCCACTGGTCGGGTGGCGGCGAACCCGCAGTACTGATCCTCGGTCACCATGACACGGTGTTTCCGCTCGGCACCCTGCAACGCCGCCCGTTCATGGTCCACGACGGGCACGCCACCGGTCCCGGCGTCTTCGACATGCTGGGCGGTCTCGTACAGGCCATCCACGGTCTGGCGACGCTCGACGACCGGTCGGGCGTCGAGCTCCTGGTGACCGCCGACGAAGAGGTGGGCTCCCGCTCCTCCCGCGCTCTCATCGAGGCACGGGCACTGGCGTGCGGCGCCGTGCTCGTGGTCGAAGGTGCCGCGGAGGGCGGAGCCCTGAAGACCGGCCGCAAGGGCTGCGGCACGTTCCAGGTCTCGGTCACGGGCCGGGCGTCGCACGCGGGCCTTGAGCCCGCCGCCGGGGTCAACGCCCTGATCGAGGCCTCGCACCAGGTACTGGACATCGCGGCGCTCGGCCGACCCGACAGCGGCACGACGGTCACCCCGACCGTCGCGTCCGCAGGAACCCTGGACAACGTCGTACCGGCGGCGGCGACCGTCGTCGTCGACGTCCGGGTCGAGTCGGCCGACGAGAAGGAACGCATCGAATCCGCCTTTGCCGGGCTGGCTCCGCATCTCGACGAAGCTCGGATCGAGGTCACGGGAGCCGTCAGCCGGCCCCCGATGCCCGAGTCGGCGTCGGCCGAGCTCTTCGCGGTGGCCGAGAAGCTGCTCCCTGGCATCGCCGGCACGGCCGTCGGGGGCGGGAGCGACGGCAACTTCACGGCCGCACTGGGGGTGCCCACCCTCGACGGCCTGGGGGCGGTCGGTGGCGGCGCCCACGCCGACCACGAGTACCTGGTGGTCGACGCCATGGCCGAGCGGGCGGACCTCGTTGCGGGCCTGGTGAGGGCGCGGCAGGGCGGTCGGCGAAACGCGAACGAGAAGGAGTGAGAGGTGTGGGGCAGACGCTGCGGCCTGCGACGGTCCGCCACGGCAGCACAGAACTCGCTGTGTCGCCCCTGCCACTGAACGTGCCGCCGCTGGTGGCGACACTCCTGGCGGCATGAGGGATGCCCGGGACGGGGATCCCGGGCATCCATCAGCAGGCTTGAGCCGTCATGGGGTGACGGGCTCAGTAGTAGCCGGGGAAGCCGCCCAAGCCGTAGTAGCCGCCGTAGCCGCCCACGGGCACGAGGACGACGAGGCCGTAGTAGTCGCCGTACCCACGGTCATGGTCGTGGTGGCCCCAGCCGTAGCCGCCGTCGTCGTGAGCGGAGTAGCTGGTCGGTGCGTGAGTCGGCTCGGCGGCGGTCGCCGTGCCGGCCGTGGCGACGGCGGCACCACCGGCCAGCAGGAGTCCTCCTGCGGTCAGAGCGATGGCTCGTGTCAAGCGATTGGTGGACATAGGTCCACACCTTCTTCGTCCTAGGGATCTGGCGGCTCGCCACCCGATGCGGAGTCCCCTGACGAGACCCCGCAGTGGGCGGGGACGGGAGACTCGGGTGCTGCCCCGGGGTGAACCGCCTCCTGGTGGTCGCCTCACAGGCAGACAGGTCGGATATGCCGCATATGTTCCTCTTATTTGGAGCTTACACCCGCGCCGATCCCGCCTTGAATGGCGCATAAGCGGCAGTCACATCATTTTGCGAGAAATTGCAGAAAGCGCCGCTCGTCGCACCAAACCGTGCCGCCTCCGGTCGGCGGCCGTCCGAGCCCCCGGCCGGTGAGGCCCTCGGTCGGGGCGTCGTGGCGTCGTGGGTCAGGGCGTTGGAGGCGTGAGCTGTCGGCAGATCAGCTCGTGGGCGAGCTGTGCCGTCGCCAGCAGATCCTCGTGCGCCGTACCGAGGTTGGCTTGCACGGACAGTCCGTGTACGACGGATTGGACGAGTCCGGTGAGGGTTGCCGCGTCGGTCCCGGTGACGAGTTCCCCGTCCCGGACCGCGCGCTCGATGCGTGCGAGGAGGGCCCGCTCGTTCCATGCGTGCAGTTCGGCGTAGTGGGCGCTGGTGTCGAGCGTGCTGGTGCTGTCGGTCATCGCGGCGCTGCTGAGAAGGCAGCCTGGATGGGCGTCACTTGGCCGGGTGAACTCGTGGACCGAGCCGACGAGGATCCGGTCGATGACGGTCCGGAGGTCCTTTTCGGTGACGGCCTGCCGGTAGATCTCCCGGTAGGGCTCGGCGTAGGTCCGCACCGCTTCCTCGAACAGCCCGGCCTTGCTGCCGAAGGCGGCGTAGAGGCTGGAGGTCGAGAGTCCGAGGGCCGCGGTGAGGTCGCGGGTCGACGTCCCGGAGTAGCCGCGGCGCCAGAAGAGGCGGGCGGCATCGAGGATCGCTCGGTCGCGGTCGAAGGCTCGTGGTCGTCCACGGGTGGGTCGGGGCACTCTTGAATTGTAGAGCGTTTGCTTCATAATGAATTTATGGAGCAAACGATTCAGAAAAGACTGACGGTCGGCGGAGGCAGTTGGGTCACGGTCGATGTGTACGGGGAGCCGGATGCTCCGGGTCTCGTCGTCGTCCCGGGCGCGATGAGCGACGCTCGCGGGTGGCGTCACGTCGCGACCGCCCTCGATGCCTGGCCGTCGGTGACGGTCGTCAACCGCCGGGGCCGTACTCCCTCGGGGCCGTTGACCAGCACCTACTCGCTGCAGGTGGAGGTCGAGGACCTCGGCGTGGTCCTCGACGAGTGCAAAGGTGCGCGGGCGCTCTTCGGCTGGAGCTACGGCGGCTTGATCGCGTTGCTGGCCGCCAACGAGCGTCCACTGCGCCAGGTGATGGCCTACGAGCCGGTGATGCGGCCGTTCGGCCGTCATGTGCTGACGGATCTGCGGGCCGCTGAAGAGACGGCGGACTGGGACGCCACCGTCGAGATCGTGAACCGGCGGATCGCCGGCCTCGACACGTCGCATGTCGAGGCGCTACGGGCCGACCGGCAAGGGTGGGCGGCCTTGCGGGACTTGAGCAGGCCGGCGCACGCCGAGCTCGCCGCGCTCAACTCGGCGCCGTCGGAAGAGGAGTTGGCACGACGGGCGGCCCGTGTCGACCTGATCGTCGGCCAGCGCAACCACGGAACGGGCCCCTACGGAACGTCGTTCGACGACGTCCGGCAGCGCGTCACCCGTGCCGACGTCCACGTGCTCCCCGGTCAGGGGCACATGGCCCACATCGAGGCGCCGGCAGAGCTCGGTCACCTGATCAACGGCCTGGCCGTTGTCCGATGACCAACCACGTCTCAACAGGATCCCCCGGTGCTGCCCGAGCACGTCGAAGTCGCCCGATGGAAGCTCGAACGACAGCAGCCCCAGCGCTGAACCGATCGGCGCTCAGGATGCCGACCGCAAGTTCGTCAGCGGCGACCGCCGGGCCCGAACCGGGGCTGACCGGCGCGTGCCCTGCATCACCCCGGTGACCAGTCGTTGGGTACGATCAATCTGAATTGTGAATTCGACGTCAGATGTGCTCTTCCGAAGACTGGAGATTCCGTGGCCAAGGGCTACTGGGTCAGTGTCTACCGCACCATTTCAGACCCTGAGAAGCTGGCTGCCTACAACAAGCTGGCCGGTCCGGCCGTCCGGGCCGGGGGCGGGCGGCTCCTCGCCCGTGACGGTCGGGTCGTCGCACACGACGCTGGAATCGCCGAGCGCACCGTCCTGATCGAGTTCGACAGCTTTGAACAGGCCCTCGCGGCACGCGAGAGTGAGGCCTACCAGGAGGCGCTGGTCGCTCTCTCCGACGGCGTCGAGCGCGACTTCCGCATCATCGAAGGCATCGACTGACCCGGGGGCCCAGTCGGTGACCTGCCCGGCGTCCAGCAGGAACGACGGCCGCTGCGCGCCCGTGACCCGTGCCTGGCGCTCGATCTCCCGGTGCTGCAGAAGACGGCGTGCCGGACTCCTGATGCGACCGGGAGTGCGCCGTCGGCCGTAGTCCGCGGCGCTGGGGCTTCTCCGGTGTCCGTGTCTGCGAGGTCGGTGGCTCTGGGGTGGGTGTCTCCAGGGCCGGGGCCGGTGTCGCCGGGACCTGCGGTGTTGGTGCCCGTCACCGGCGCCGCGGCGCACCGCTGGTCAGGCCGCTGCGGCTGCCGCGGCGCGCGCTTCGCCCTTGCGTCGCGCCCGCTTTCCGTACGTGGCCGTCCACACGGCGAGGGCACCGAGGACGGCGTAGACCAGGACCGGGCTCAGGACCACCATGGTGTCCGTGCTCAGGGCGGACGTCAGCGCGACCCGGGCCAGGGCCTCCAGGCAGTAGGCCGCGCCCCAGACCGCCGTCATGGTGCGCAGCGTGGTGCGGAATCCCTCGAACTGCCACAGACCGTTCCACCAGGCGGTGCTCTCCGCGGTGCCGTCGGTCGCGAACTTGCGGCCGAAGTAGAACATCAGCGGGCGCGGCGCCAGCAGCGTCGCCAGGCACAGCAGCCCGAACAGCCCGGTGACGGCCGAGTCCTTGAGCAGCAGAGCGCGGGCCGAGTGCGCGCCCACGAGCGACACCACGGCCGTGAGCACCAGGAACGCCAGGGTGACCACGGCGAATTCGTCGATCCGGCGGCGCCACACGAGGTGGACGACGCTCTCCAGTACGGGCCAGGCGCTGCCCCCCAGAAGCGCGGCGGACTCGCTCCAGCCGTGATCGCGGAGCACGTTGTAGGTGATGATCGGCGCAACGATGTTGAGGCCGATGGTGAGCAGCCAGCCGAGGGCGGCCGCGCCCTTGGACCGGGCCGGTGGCGCCGGGCGGTCGAGGGCCGGAGCTGTGTGCGTCTCCGGGGTGGCCGGAGCGTTCTGCAGGTGTGTGGTGTTCCGAGCGGGCACGGTTCCCCCTGAAGTGCCTGGTGAAGTGCGGTAAGGCGAACGTAGAGCAGGCCCGGGGCGGGAAACAGGGGCCGCACGCCAAATGATCACCAAATCTGGCCGGAGCGATTGATTCCGATGATTTCGAGTGTGGTGCGCGTGGCGGAGGGCGGCTGCTGTCTGGGGACATCGAGATGACAGGCACGCCGTAGACACTGTCTACTCTCTCTGGTAGACAGTGTCTATGCATGATCAAGATGCGGGCCTGCGGGAGCGATTGGTCCAGGTAGGTGTTGATCTGGTGGCCCAGGAAGGGACCCAGGCGCTGTCGCTGCGGGAGATCGCCCGCCGGGCCGGGGTCTCGCACGGGGCTCCGCGGCGCTACTTCCCGACCCATCTGGCGTTGCTGTCCGCCATCGCGGGGGAGGGGTTCGCCGACCTGGCGCGCAAGATCGCCGAGGAGGCCGGCGACCACCGGGCCGGCCCTCGTGACCGGCTGATGGTGCTCGGCCGCAGCTACCTCGACTTCGCGCGGAACCACCGCGGCATGTTCGAGCTGATGTTCCGTCACGACCTGTTGGAGAGCAACCAGCTCGGGCTGCGGGAGACCAGCCTGCCGCTCTTCCGCTTTCTCGTCGATCTTGTTGCCAGGGCGCTGCCCGAGCCCGGCGCCGAGCCGGCGGTCGTCGCGGGCGCCCTGTGGGCGAATCTGCACGGCATCGCCCAGTTGTGGGGCTGGGGCAGCCTCCAACTCGCCACCGGGGTCGACGATGTCGAGCCACTGCTCCGGGCCGCGCTGGCCGCCCACCTCGGGCCGGTGGACCGGTGAGCGTACGACTCCGCCGGCTCCTCACCCTCGCCGGCAGCATCACCGGGGCCGTCCTTGTCGCCCTGGACGGCACCGTGCTGACCGTGGCTCAGCCCACCCTCCAACGGGATCTGCACGCCTCGTTCGTCCAGGTCCAATGGACCAGCACCGGCTACCTCATCGCCGTGGCCGGCCTGCTCGTCTTCGCCGGCCGCCTCGGCGACCGGTACGGCCACCAACGGCTCTTCGCCCTCGGCATCCTGGGCTTCGCCCTCACCTCGGCGGGGATCGGCCTGGCGCCCGGCATCGGCTGGGCCATCGGCCTGCGGGTGGCCCAGGGTGTCTGCGGCGCGCTCCTGCAACCGGCCACCTTGGGGATGCTGCGCGCCACCTATCCCCGCGACCAACTCGGCATGCCGATCGCCCTGCGCACCAGCGCCATCGGACTGTCGGCCGCCGCCGGCCCCGTCATCGGCGGGGCGCTGGTCGCCCACCTGGGCTGGCGAGCCGTCTTCTTCCTCACGGTGCTGCCCGCGTTCGTGACCGGCGTAGTGGCGCTGGCCGTACGGGTGCCGGTGGGTACTTCGGACGCCATGGGCGCCCCGGATGCCCGGGACGGCTCGGACGGCCCGGGCGCCTCGGATTCCTCCGACTCCTCGGGTGTCCCGGGCTCCTCGGTGACCCCGGCGCCCCCGCGGTCCCTCCCGGCCGGTACGACGGGCACCTCCCTCGCCGCCCGCCTCGACCTCCCCGGCGCCGGGCTGCTCGCGGTGACGCTGCTGAGTCTGGTGCACACCCTCGTCACCTTGCCGGATACGGGTTGGACCGTGGTCACGGTGACGGGCGCCGTCATCGCCGCGGCCGCCTGCGCCGCGTTCCTCCGGCAGGAACGCCGTACCGCGCATCCCCTGGTGCCGCTCGGTTTCCTGGGCTCGCCGCCCGTTGCCGCGGCCCTGGCCGTCCTGCTCTCCGCGTCGGCCGCCATGTTCGGCGCACTGTTCGTCGGCACCTACTTCCTGCAGGACGTCCTCGCGTTGGATCCGCTGCAGAGCGCTCTTCGGGCCCTGCCGCTGGCCGTGATGATGGTGCTGGGCGCGCCGGTCGCTGCGGTGCTCCAGCGCCGGCACGGTGCCCGCCGGACGACCATGGTGGCCATGACCCTCGTCGTCGTGGGCATCCTGGTGCTGTCCTCACTCGACCGGGCGGCTTCGGCACCGGTCATCTGCGGTGGATTCCTCCTGCTCGGCGCCGGGTTCGGCACCGTGATGGTCACCGCGACGGCCGTCATCGTGCGTCAGGCGCCGGTGGAACACGCGGGGGTGGCCGGCGGCCTCCAGCAGACCGCGATGAACATCGGTCCGATGCTGGGTGTCGCCCTGGCAACCATGCTGATGACCCTCACGGCGCCGGCCTCGACCGGCACGGAGCCGGCCGTGGGCGGACCGCACCGGACCCCCGAGGCCTTCACCTCGGCCATGGGCACCACCCTGCCGGCCCTCGCGTCCCTCGCCGTGCTCGGAGCCCTGGCCGCCGCCGCACTGCCGCGCCGTTCGCGGCGTGCCGGTGCATCCCCGCCATCGACGCGCACGGCCCGGGACGGCCGGGAACGGACCGGCACAACCACCCGGACGGCGGGTGCGGGTGAGTGAAGGTCGCTGCCGTGCCGGGGCACAACCCGCCGGGCTCGCGCGCCCGGTGGCGGCAGGACCCCGGCGGTCAACCAACGGGGGCCCGGAAACCCGGCCACCCCCGCGACCCGGCCACCCGGTCCTCAGCCACCCGGCCACCCCGGCTTCGACCACTCGGGCACCAGGCCACCCGGTCCTCGACCACCCGTCATCCAGCCTTCTGAACCCAGTCCTGGTAGTGCGTGGATGCCAGGTGTGCGTGCGGTCCCGGGAGGAGTGCGTCGCCGGTGATGGCCCCGAACAAGCCGGCCTGTGCGTCGGTGACGACGGTCCGGGCGTCCTTCTGCGCCGCCAGGGTGACCCTCCCGAGTTCGTCGAGAGGGAAGACGTCCGGGCCGGCCACCTCGTGGATGCCCTGGAGCGGAGCGCCGGTCGCGACCTCGACGACCGCGTCGACCACATCCGCGGAGGCGATCGGCTGGATGGGGGTGGCGGGCAGACGGACCGTGTCGTCGTCGGAGGTCCACGACAACACGGCGTCCATGAACTCGAAGAACTGGGTGGCGCGCACGATGGAGTACGGCGTGGGCCCCTGCCGGAGCAGGTCCTCCTGCAGGGTCTTGGCCCGGTAGTAGTCCAGTTGGGGCACCTGGTCCACGCCGACGATCGAGAGGATGACCTGATGCCGGACGCCGGCGCGCTGGCCGGCGGCGAGCAGGTTGTGCATGGAGGCGCGGAAGAACTCCAGGGACGCCTCGTCGAAGGTCGGCGAGTTGGCCAGATTGATCACGCCCTCGGCGCCGTCCAGGGCCTGCTCCAGGCCCTCGCCCGTGATGAGGTCGACGCCGGTGGACGGCGCCGCGGGGGCGGCCTGATGGCCGGCCGTGGTCAGCTTCTGGACCACCTGCGAGCCGATCAGCCCGGTACCGCCGATCACTGTGAACTTCATGGCGGAAACCTTTCTCGGCGTGCACGGGGCAGGCCAGGGGGTCATGGAGGAGACGTGCCCTCCGCTCGGAGACGTATTGTCCGAGGGGGCCCGCTTGGTCCGGTACGCGACACCCCGAGGGGCGGCCCGGCCACCAGGAGCGGTCAGCGTGACCGTGAGAGGGCGACGAACCCCGTCGTCCGTGCCGGTCTGAGCCATCATCAGCTCACGCGGAGCAGCGCCGTCCGCGCTGCTCCGCCGACCTCGCCCGACCGGAATGGCACCGGCGGCGTACCGTGGGGAAGGGGCGTCGGCGGCAGCAGCCGGGGAGGCGGGCGGCTAGCATCGGCAGGTCGGCGCGCAAGGGAACAGCGGCGTCAAGGGGAGGGGCATGTCGCAGAGTTCACCGCTCCCGCGGGAGCGGATCTGCCCGGGCGGGACGACCCGTCCGGGGTGGGGGAGGGGCAGGCGTCGGCCGTGGGTCTGACCTCCAGGGCTCACGAGCGGCCCCGCGCGGCCGGGCCTCACCGGCAGCCACGCAAGAAGGACCTCAAGCACCTGCGACGGGTGTCGGATGCGGCACTGGCCCGTCTGGACCTGCCCGACGGATGCGGTATCGCCACGCTGATGGAGCACCTCAGCGCGGACCGGGGCCGCCCGATCCGACTCGTACCGCTGTCCCTGGGAGTGAAAACGCCCTGCGGTATGTGGCTGGCGACGGACACCTTCGACGTCATCATCGTCGAGGCCGAGACCAGCCGACTGCACCAGGACCACATCATCGCCCATGAACTCGCGCACATGCTGTGCCGCCACCGCGACTCCGCGGGGTTCGACACGGCGACGATGCGCGAGCTGATGCCACATCTGGACCCGGGCCGAGTACGGGAGATGATGGGGCGCACCAGCTACTCCACCACGGAGGAGCAGGAGGCGGAGATCGTCGCCTCCCTGATTCTCGAACGGGTCACCCGGCCACCGGTGGAGTCGGTGTGGCGCGTTCCGTCCGCCGACGCCGAGACGGTCGCGCGCATCGAGAACTCGCTCAACCCGAACGCGGGGCCCCATGCCCAGTAGCTGCTCAGCGGACCGTCGCCCCACGGGCCGACGGGCGGCCTCCACGCCGACGTGAAGTCCGTCGTCTTCCCCGCCTGCGCCGTGCTCTGCGCACTCGCGCTGCTCTACCGACTGCGCGACCTGCGCCGGCAGAGGAACGACCCCACGGTGCGCGCGCTGCTCCTCGCGTTCTTCTGCAAGGGGATCTCCTTCACGCTCTCCACGCCGTCCGTCTCCGAGGCCGTGGACGCGCGCCTGGGGGTGGCCGATCTCGGGGCGCTCGGCATCCATCTCCTGGGCGGCGTCGCGTCCAGTGCCGCCTTCCTCGCGGCGATCGTCTACTGGGTGTATCCGCCCGAGACCGCCCGCCGGCACGCCGCCGTCCGGCTGCTGGTCGCCGCCGTCTGTGCGGTCGCCATGCTCACTCTGTGGGCGGCGGCGGGTACCGGCGCACAACAGCGCAGCGCGCACTATCTGCTGCAGAACGCGCACCGCCCGCTGGTCGCCGCCTATCTGCTGCTCTACGTCGGCGCATTCGGCGCCGGGATGATCGAGATCATCCGGCTGTGCCGGCGCTATGGGCGGGTGGCCGGCCGGCAGTGGCTGCGAAGGGGCCTGTACTGCACGGCGATCGGCGCGAGCGCGTGCCTCGTCTACTGCCTCAACCGACTGCTCTCGCTGGTCGCGGTGCAGTGCGGACTGGACCCGCTGGAATGGGAACTGCTGACACCGGTGGCCAACGGGACCGGCATTCTCTTCCTGGTCGCCGGGCTCACCATGCCCTCCTGGGGACCGACCGTCTCCGAGTGGCGGCGCCTGGTCCGCAACTACGTCACCTACCAGCGACTGCACCCCCTGTGGCGCGACCTGTACGCGGCCGTACCGGACATCGCGCTCAACCCGCACCACGCCGGTCGCCTCGCCCGCTTCCTGCCCGGCGACATCAGCTACCGCCTCTACCGCAGGGTCATCGAGATCCAAGACGGTCTGCTCGCACTCCGCCGGTACACGGACCCAGCGGTGGCTGCCGACACCCGGCAGCCGGCCGAGGAGGCATCGCCGTCGGGCGACCGGCCGTACGCCATGGCGCAGGCCAGATCGCTGGCCTCGGCGCTGCGCGCGAAGCGGGACGACCGTCCACCGGTGCCGACCCCGGCGGCGCTCGGCCCGGAGGCCGCCAAGGGCGGGGGCTATACCGAAGAAGTCGCGTGGCTGGTGCACCTCGCCCGCGCCTACACCGCTGTCCGGTCCACTGAGAGGGAGACTCGATGAAGTACCGCAAGCTGGGCGACAACGGCCCCGAGGTGTCCGCGATCGGCCTGGGCTGCATGGGCATGTCGATCGCCTACGGCGTCCCGGACGAGGAGGAGTCCCAGCACACGCTGGATCGCGCCCACGAGATGGGCCTCACCTTCCTGGACACCGCCGACGCCTACGGGCAGGGCGCCAACGAGGAGTTGCTCGGCCGCTGGCTGCACCGGCACGCCCGCGAGCGGGACCGGATGGTCGTGGCGACCAAGTTCGGGCTCCGCCACGACGCGTCGACGGGCCGGGTCGGCGACGTCGACACCTCCGCCGACTACGTTCCCCTCGCCTGCCGGGCGTCCCTGCGCCGCTTGGGAGTTGAGCACATCGACCTCTACTACGCACATCGCAGAGACCCCGCCACGCCCGTCGAGGAGACGGTCGGCGCCATGTCCCGGTTGGTGGAGGCCGGACTGGTACGCCACATCGGACTGAGCGAGGTCAGCGCCGCGACACTGCGCAAGGCCCATGCCGTCCACCCGATCAGCGCGGTCCAGGTGGAGTACTCCCTCTTCACCCGCAGCGTGGTGGAGGGCGAACTCCTCGCCACCTGCCGCGACTTGGGCATCGCCGTCGTCGCCTACTCCCCGCTCGGGCGCGGGATGCTCACCGGGGCCGTCTCCTCCCGCGGCGACCTGGGCCCGGAGGACAACCGGCGGCGCTGGCCCCGGTTCGCCGACGAGAACATCCAGCGCAACCTGGCGCTCGTCCAGGCGGTACGGGAGGTCGCCGAACGGATCGGCTGCTCGCCCGCCCAGGCCGCGCTGGCCTGGCTGCTGGCCCAGGGCGACGACATCGTCCCCATCCCCGGTACCAAGCGCCGCCGTTACCTGGAGGAGAACGCCGCCGCCGTGGCACTGCTCCTCACCGAGGCCGACCGCGACCTGCTGCGCGGAGCGGTACCCGAGGAGGCGGTGGCCGGCGAGCGCTACCCGGAGACGGCCCTGAAGCGGCTGGGGCACTGAGGGGGCGGAATGCCCTGGCTCGCGGGCGCAGGCTCGTGGGCGGCGGTCCGTGGGGGGCGGTCCGTGAGCGGCGGTCCGTGGGGGCGGTCCGTGAGCGATCGGTTCCCGAGCGGTCGGTTCGTGAGCGGTCGGTGGGCGCGGAGAGCCTGGGCGTGACGGTGGGCCGAATCGAGCTGGGGCCGGGGTTGGACTGGGGGTTGGACCGGGGCGAGGGGAGCGGTGCGGGCGGGGCGGAGCGTGGGGCCGGCGCCGGACATCCGGTACGTGTCAGGTGAAACCCGGCGGGGTGAAAGGCCGTCATGCCCTGTGTACGGACAGTGTCCACCGGCCGGCCAGCGCCCACCGCCTCTCAGGAGCCCCGCATGCCCACCACCGCGACCGCACCCGCCACCGCGACCACCCGCGCCACCGCCCGCTCCTCCAACACCCGGGCCTCCGCAGGGATATCCACCCCGACCGCCCGCTCCACGCCCTCGTCCGTGATGCCCCGCCGCCGCCATCGGATCACCGTGGCCGCCGCCGGCACCCTGCTCGCGGCCGTCACCCCGATCCCCGCGACGGCCGCGCCCAAAGCCCCGGCCGACAAGGTGTCCACCGTCACCTACACCGCCGCCGAGCGTCGAGAGGCCCTCGCCTACTGGACGCCCGCCCGCATCAAGGCCGTGGGAAAATCCGTGGACCTCGGCCCGACCGGCCCGAAGTCCCAGCCGTGGCGGGGCGCCACCATGAAGACCGTCGGCCGGCTCTTCTTCGTCAACGCCGACGGTGCCGACAGCTGGTGCACGGCCACCGCCGTGCGGAGCGCCAACCGTTCCGTGGTGATGACCGCCGGACACTGCGTACGCCGCCCGGCCTCGCCCTTCAACACCCATGTCGACCTCGTCTTCGTCCCCGGCTACCACAAGGGCGCTCAGCCGTACGGCGCCTTCCCGGTGCGCGCCGCGCTGGCCCCGCGCACCTGGGCGGAGGACGGCGTCAATGATGTGGCCGCGTTGGCGGTCGACGCCGACGCCAAGGGCCGCAGGCTCACCGACGTGGTCGGCGGCCAGGCCGTCGCCTTCCGCCGCCCCGTCGGCGGGCGGACCGTGGCCTTCGGGTACCCCGCCACCCGCCCGCAGCGCGGCGAGGAGCTGCTGCAGTGCACCGGTACGACCGTGCGGGCCCCCGGCGACGAGCAGTCCGTGCCGTGCGACCTGGGTGGCGGCGCCAGCGGCGGCCCCTGGCTGACCGACCTCGACGCCGCGACCGGCCAGGGCGTGCTGGTCTCCGTCAACAGCCACGGCAACGGGCTGTCGGACAGCACGCACATGTACGGCCCGATGCTCGGGGACGTCGCCGAGCAGGTCTACAAGCGCGCGGAGCGCGGCTGACCGGCGGGCCGGAGGCGTAGGCGGGGCGGGCCGCCGGGGTCGGGGCCGGGGTGTGTTCTCCGGCCCTGCGGCCGAGCCGCGGACGGGCCGAGCCGCGAAGGAGCCGACTCAAGCGCGCGAAGGAGCATCCCCGCACCAGCAACGACAAAGGCAAGGAGCGCTACCCACTCCTTGCCACTCTCAACGTATAGCGCACTGGGGGGCTTGCGGCAAGGCCCCGGTCCTGGGGCAGAATCGCGGGCCGACGTCAGTACCTGCGGAAATGGGGGATTCACGAAGTGCGTATGCGTTTGTCGAGTCATGGGGTATGCGGTGCCGGCGTGTGCGAGCCGGAGGCGGGGCCCGCGCCGCGTGCGCACGGACTCGGCGCCGGGGCGCTGGGGTGCGCGCCGACGGCCGTAGCGGCGGCGACCCCGGACCGGAGCTGATGCCATGAACCCCCTGACCACCAGTGCGTTCGACCTCCCCGACCGCCTCGCCGCCAAGGCCGACCCGGCACTGATCGGCGGCGACGAGAAACACTTCGCGGCCATCTCGGAGAGCCTCGACCAGTCGATCGCCGAACTGGCCGACCGCCTCGACGCCGAACGCAAGGCACCCGGCGGCATCGGCCGGGGAGCGATGGACCGGGACGCGGAGATCCACCGGCTGACCGGCCGCCTGCGCGCCCTGCGCCGCTTCGGCCTGGACCTCTGCCTGGGGCACTTCGTCCGCACGGACCACCCCGAGCCCGTCTACATCGGACGTCTCGGCCTCACCGACAGCGTGGGGCGCCGGCTGCTGTACGACTGGCGCTCCGCCGTTGCCGAGCCGTTCTTCGCGGCGACCCATGCCGACCCGATGGGTCTGGTGAGCCGCCGCAGGTACCGCTGGACCCGCGGCCGGATCAGCGACTACTGGGACGAAGTGTTCACCGCCGACGGGCTCGAGGGGCACGCCGCGCTCGACGACCATTCCGCGTTCATCGCCAGCCTGGGCGGGAACCGGTCGGCTCGGATGCGCGATGTGCTCTCCACCATCCAGGCCGACCAGGACGCCGTCATCCGGGCGGGATCCCGCGGGGCGCTGGTCGTCGACGGCGGTCCGGGGACGGGCAAGACCGTCGTCGCGCTGCACCGTGCCGCCCACCTCCTCTACTCCGACCCGCGCCTGGGCAACCGTCGCGGCGGTGTGCTGTTCGTCGGTCCGCACCAGCCCTACCTGGCCTATGTCGCCGATGTCCTGCCCAGCCTCGGCGAGGAGGGCGTCCGGACCTGCACCCTGCGCGACCTGGTCGTGCAGGGAGCCGGAGCGACGGTCGAGACCGATCCGGGGGTGGCCCTGCTGAAGTCGTCCGCGGAGCTGGTGAAGGCGATCGAACCGGCCGTCGCGCTCTACGAGGAGGCGCCCACCGAGGGGATGACGGTCTCGACCCACTGGTCCGACCTCTGGCTGAGCGCCGACGACTGGGCGGCGGCCTTCGCCGCAGTCGAACCGGGCACTCCGCACAACGAGGCACGCGATCAGATCCAGGAGGAGCTGCTCACGATCCTCATCGACAAGGACGACAGCGATGCCCCGCCCGACCTGCTCCGGAGGTCGCTGCTGCAGGACCGGGAGCTGATCCGGACCCTCCACCGGGCCTGGCCGATGCTCGAGGCGAGCGACCTCGTCGGAGACCTGTGGTCGGTGCCCGCCTACCTGCGCAGGTGCGCTCCCTGGCTCGGCCCCGACGACGTGCGCGCGCTGCAGCGCACGGACGCGCAGGCCTGGACGGTGTCCGACCTGCCGCTCCTGGACGCGGCACGGCAGCGGCTCGGCGACCCGGAGGCGTCCGTTCGCAGGCGTCGGCACGAGGCCTCCGTCGCCGCCGAACGCGCGCGCCGGGCCGACGTCATCGACAGCCTGCTGCAGAACGTCGTCATCGACGAGAGCGAAGGCGCGATGGGGATGCTGCACGGACGGGACCTGCAGGACAGCCTGCTTGACGAGGGCGCACTGCCCGGCACCGACCCGGAACCCCTCACCGGCCCGTTCGCCCACATCATCGTGGACGAGGCCCAGGAACTGACCGACGCCGAGTGGCAGATGCTGCTGCACCGCTGCCCGTCCCGGAGCTTCACCATCGTCGGTGACCGAGCCCAGGCCAGGCACGGTTTCACGGAGTCGTGGCAGGAACGGCTGGCGCGGGTCGGGCTCGACCGGATCACGGTGGCCTCACTGGGCATCAACTACCGGACGCCGGAAGAGGTCATGGCGGAGGCCGAGACGGTCATCCGCGAGGCGCTCCCGGAAGCCAATGTGCCGACGTCCATCCGCAGCAGCGGCATCCCCGTCACCCATGGATCCGTTGCGGACCTGGGCCCGGTCCTCGACACCTGGCTCGCCGCACATGACGACGGAATCGCCTGCGTCATCGGCGATCCCACGTTCCGGGCGAAGCCCCGCGTCCGGTCGCTGACGCCGGAACTGTCGAAGGGGCTGGAGTTCGATCTGGTCGTCCTCATCGACCCGGAGACCTTCGGCGAGGGCATCGAAGGAGCCGTCGACCGCTATGTCGCCATGACCCGCGCGACCCGGCAGCTCGTCATCCTCACCAGCACCTGACGACGGTCGTGCGCAGCCGGCGCACGACCGTCGTCAGACGTGACATGACAGGTTCAGGCGTCCACCGGGTGCGGGCGTCCACCGGCTTGAGATGTCCGCCGGGCTCAGAGATGCCCGCCGGTTCAGGCGTCCATCAACGGCAGACCGGGCAGCACCTTCTCGATCGTGATGGGGAAGTCGCGTACGCGCACCCCGGTGGCGTTGAACACGGCGTTCGCGACGGACGCGCCGGACCCGCAGATGCCCAACTCGCCGACGCCCTTCGCGCCGAGGTCGTTGGCCTTGTCGTCGTATCCGTCGAGGACGACGACCTCGACGGCGGGGATGTCGGCATGGACCGGGACCAGGTACTGCGCGAGGTCGTGGTTGACGAAGGCGCCGGACCGGGGGTCGACGACGGCCTCTTCTTCGAGGGCCGCGCCGGCCCCCCAGATCATGCCGCCCATCAGCTGTGAGCGGGCCGTCTTCGCATTGAGCACGCGGCCCACCGAGAACACGCCCAGCATCCGGCGCAGACGGATCTCGGCCGTGTCCACGTCGACCCCCACTTCGGCGAAGTGGGCACCGTAGGTGTGGATGGAGTAGGCCGAGTAGTTCGGGTCATCGCCCATGAAGAGCGTCCGGCCCTCCGCCTCCCGGCCCTCCGCGGGGAGGCGGGCGGTGATCTCGCTCAGCGCCTCGGAGGCGTCACCGATGCGCACGCTGCCGTCGGCGAACACGGCATCCGCCGGGTTGCGGCCGTGCAGCGGGGAACGGGCGTCGCCGCTCGCCGCGGCCAGCAGCTTCTCGCGCAGGGTCATGCACGCCCGGTGCGCCGCGGTGGTCGAGTTGGCGGCGCCCCACGAGCCGCCGGACCCCCAGCTGGTGGGAAAGTCGGAACGCCCGAGTTCGATCCGCACCCGGTTGGCCGGCAGTCCGAGCCCGTCGGCCGCCACCTGGGTCAGGACGGTGTAGGTGCCCGTGCCGATGTCGGTCATGTCCGTCTGGACGACGGCGGTGCCGTCCGCCGTCAACCGCACCCGCACCGCCGCCGGCCCCTGGAAATGCCCGCGGATGGCGGCGGACATGCCGTAGCCGACCCACCACCGTCCCTCGCGCCGGCTCGCCGGGGCGACGGAGCGGCGGTCCCAGCCGAACCGCCGTGCGCCTTCGCGCAGGCAGTCGACCAGGTGCCGGTCGCTGTACGGCACGTCCCGCTCGGGATCGACGGTGGGCTCGTTGAGGATCCGCAGTTCGACCGGGTCCATTTCCAGCGCATGGGCCAGCTCGTCCATCGCCGACTCCACCGCGAGCATGCCCGGCGCCTCGCCCGGCGCGCGGACGTCCGTCCCGGGCGGCAGATCGAGCGGGGTGAGCCGGTGGCTGGTCAACCGGTGGGGCGCGGCGTAGAGGCTGCGGGTCGTGGCGGCGGTCTGCTCGGCGTACTCCAGGTCGGGGTTGGTGTGCATGGTGACGTCATGGGCGAGTGCCGTCAGCCGCCCGTCGCGCGCGGCTCCCAGCCGGACCCGCTGGCGCGAGGTGGGACGCATGCCGATGAGCTGGAAGATCTGCTGCCGGGTCATGGCGACCTTGACCGGCCGGCGCAGGTCGCGGGCGGCGAGCGCGGCCAGGATCGTTTCGGAGTGGATGCCCAGCTTGGAGCCGAAGCCTCCGCCGACGAAGGGGGTGACGACATGTACCTGCGACGGGTCGATCCGTAGCGTGCCGGCGATCGAGGCCTGTGCCGCGTCGACGATCTGGCAGCTGACATAGACGATCAGGTCGTCGCCGCGCGGCTCCACCAGGCACGCGTGCGGCTCCATCGGCATCGAGAACTCGTACGGCGTCGTGTAGCGCTCATCGACCCGCACGGAGGCGCTGCCGAACCCGGCGTCAAAATCGCCCACCGCGGTGTCGGTGGGGAGGCCGGCATTGGTCTCCTTCGGCGCGTACGCCTCGCCCTCGTGCTCGTCGAAGTCGAAACGCCCGCGCCCGAGGCGGTACTCCACCTCGACGAGATCGGCCGCGGCGCGGGCCTGTTCGAAGGTAGCGGCGACGACGAGGGCCACCGGCTCGCCATAGTGGTGGATGTCCGGGCCGGTCAGCACCGGCTGGGCGCGCCAGTATTCGAGGGGGATGGACTCGTCGCGCGGACCCTGCTCGGGTGCATTGTGATGGGTCATCACCATCAGTACGCCCGGGGCGCGTTCGGCGCTCTCGGTGTCGATGCCGATGATGCGGCCCTTGCCGATGGTCGCGCCGACGATGGAACCGTAGAGCGGTTGGCCGGCCTCCCAGTACTCGTAGGCGTAGGTGGCCCGGCCGGTGACCTTCAACGGGCCGTCCACGCGGTTCACAGCTTGGCCGATCATCTCGCTCCTCAACTCGACCGGGCCGCCTGTGCCAGCGTGCGGCACAGCGTGCGCTTGGCCAGCTCGATCTTGAAGTCGTTGCCGCCCTGTCCCACGGCGTCGCGCAGCGCGGCCTCGGCGGCGTCGCGATAGGTGGCCATCGTGGCGGGACGGCCTGTCAATGCGGCCTCCGCCTCCGGGGACCGCCACGGCTTGTGCGCCACACCGCCGAACGCCACCCGGGCCGCATCGATCGTCCCCTGGCCGACCGAGACCACGGCCGCCACGGATACCAGGGCGAATTCGTAGGAGGCCCGGTCGCGCACCTTGCGGTAGAGCTGCCGGCCGGGCGGCGGCGGGGGCAGGAGCACGGCCGTGATCATCTCGCCGGGCCGCAGCACGGTCTCGAGGTGCGGTGTGTCGCCGGGCAGCCGGTAGAAGTCCGTGATGCCGACCCGGCGTACCGATTCATCGACGTCGAGCAGCTCGATCTCCGCTTCCAGCGCGGTCATCGCGACGGCCATGTCCGAGGGGTGGGTGGCGATGCAGGAGCTGCTGGCGCCGAGGATCGCGTGGATCCGGTTGAACCCGCCGATGGCGGAGCAGCCGGATCCGGGGTCCCTCTTGTTGCAGCCCGCGGCGGTGTCGTAGAAGTACGGGCAGCGCGTGCGCTGCAGCAGATTTCCGCCGGTGGACGCCTTGTTGCGCAACTGGCCCGAGGCACCGGACACCAGCGCCTCCGACAGTACCGGGTAGCGCGTACGGACCCGGGTGTCGGCGGCCACGTCGGAGTTCGCCGCCTGGGCGCCGATGCGCAGCCCGCCGTCCGGGAGCTCTTCGATCTCCCGCAACGGAAGTCGGCTGATGTCGACCAGATGGCTGGGCTTCTCGATGTCGAGCTTCATCAGGTCGAGCAGATTGGTACCGCCGCTGATGAACTTCGCACCGGCTCTGGACACCGCGGCGACGGCGCTCCCCGCGTCCGCCGCCCGCTCGTAGGTGAAGGACCTCATTCCGTGCCTCCCTCCGCGATGCCGCGGATGGCGGCGACGATGTTCGGATAGGCGGCGCACCGGCAGATGTTGCCGCTCATCCGCTCGCGGATCTCCTCATCGGTCAACACGACCTGCGGCGCCGCGACATCGGCCGTGGCGTGACTGGGCCAGCCCGCCTCCGCCTCGGCGAGCATGCCGACCGCCGAGCAGATCTGGCCGGGAGTGCAGTAGCCGCACTGGAAGCCGTCGCAGTCGACGAACGCGCGTTGCATGGGGTGCAGGTCGTCGGGGTCGCCCAGGCCCTCGATCGTCACGATCTCGTCGCCCTCGTGCATCACGGCCAGCGACAGACAGGAGTTGACGCGCCGGCCGTTGACCAGCACCGTGCAGGCGCCGCACTGCCCGTGATCGCACCCCTTCTTCGTCCCGCTCAGCCGCAGATGTTCGCGCAGCGCGTCGAGCAGCGAGGTCCGGGGATCCAGGTCGAGCTGCCGTGCCTGACCGTTGACGTTCAAGGTGACAGAGAGAAGTCCGGCCGTCTCGTCCTGGTCCGGCCGGCCCTGGTTCGTCTGGTGCTGATTCCGCTCGTCCTGGCTCCGCTCGCTCTGGCTCCGCACCGCGGCGCCGGCATCTGCTCTGCTCATCGCAGCCCGCCTTCCTCCCTGGGCGCGGGTGTCACCCTTGAAACATGCGCCCCGGGGGACACCCTGGACCTGCGCCGCCCTCGGCAGGCGCGCTCCTGCGTGTCCCGTCACCGCTGGCGGGCGCGCTCCTGCGTGCCCCGTCACCACCGGCGGCACGCTCCCTCCCAGGGTCTCGCACATGCCTGACCGCCGCACTGCGAGGGGCACTGCCGCAGTATGCGCGCGGGAACGGGACGGGGCGGTGGTGCGTCCGTGCGGGGGGCATGGACCCACGTCTCGTACTCGCTCAAGAAGAGACCGCGGGAGAGGGCTCCATGAGAGTCGGCTCGATGAGAGTCGGTGCCAAGAGAGACGGCTTTCGCCATCGAAGCGCAATTCTTGGCAAAACGGAGACGTGCACTGGTCGGCTCGGCGACAATCCGTGCGCATGGCCATCGATTATCGCAAGCGCCCCAGAATCGACTACCGCAAGCCGGCCAAGATACCGGCCCCGGCCCTCAGCCTGGAGAAGGTTTCCGGCCGTGCACCCGGGCTGGTCGGTCTTTACAAGAGCGCTGCGGTCTCGTTGGCCAAGAATCATGTCGGCGGGCAGCGTGCCGCCGTGTATCTGGTTCTGGACCGTTCCGGGAGTATGCGGCGCTACTACCGCGACGGATCGGTGCAGCACTTGGCGGAGCAGGTACTCGCCCTGGCGGCCAACCTCGACGATGACGGGGTGGTGCCGGTCTTCTTCTTCTCCACGGAGATCGACGGCACAGCCGAGATCAACCTGGACGCCTACCAGGGCAGGATCAATTGGCTGCACGATTCCATGGGCCATATGGGTCGTACCCATTACCACGTCGCGATGCAGGCCGTCATCGATCACTACCAGTCCAGCGGAGCCCGAGATCCGGCCTTCGTCGTCTTTCAGACCGACGGTTCTCCCACCTCCAGGGCCGCCGCGGAACACGTCCTGTGCACGGCCGCGAAGCTTCCGATCTTCTGGCAGTTCATCGGCTTCGGCGACGACGAATTTCGCTTCCTGCACAAGCTCGACGACCTGCCCGTACCGGACCGGCGCGTCGTCGACAACGCAGGGTTCTTTGCCGCCGGACCGGCACCGAAGACACACCCTGACGCCGTCCTCTACGACCAACTGCTGCAGGAGTTCCCGCTGTGGCTGACCGCGGCTCGCGCGGGCGGCATCGTCAAGGGAGCGGAGTGAGCCGTTGCTGTGGAGTGAGCCGTTGTGTGGCGACCGCGCAGGAGCGAAAGCGTCGTGAGATCGGCGCAGCCGGCGCACGCGATCCGGCGCCGCTTCACCACCCGATGCCGCCATGCATGAGACGGAGCGGCCCCGTGGTACCACTGTGCCGCGATATGCCGTCGCCTCCATGACTCCTTCGAACCGGCCAGATTTTCCTGGCAAAGAGTCGCCTCAAGGTTCCGGCGAAGCCGCCCTCATTCGGTAAATTGAGCATCTCCACGCCTGACCTGGTGAATGCTGCACTCTCGGCGGATGCGGAGCAGGGGAGTGGCCTTTCCCGACTCGGAACAGCAGCCGCCGACCGGCTCGCATGCCCTGTTCGCGCAGAGCCCCTTTCCTCACCCAAGGATTCGGAGTAGGCCCATGTCCCGACAGCGTGAAAGATCCCTGACCAGCATCGCCCTCGCACTTGTTCTCGGCGCCCTCGGATTCACCGCCCCCGCACAGGCGGCACCGAGCTGCCCCGCAGAAAGCCTCTGTTCGTACAGCGGGTCCGCCCTGTCGGGTCGCCTCACCGTTGTTCCCGCCTCAAGCATCGAGCGGGCCGGAACCCGTGGTGTCCAGCTGCCTGCTTCGGCACGGTCGTTCTTCAACGGGACGCATTTCACCGTTCGTTACGGCCCCGCCCGGCAGGCGACCTGTGTCCGCTTCCCCTGCTATCAGTACGCCACGCTCGGAAAAGTCACCCCCGGAGCCCAGCTTCGCTCCCTCCCCTATGCCGCGAGCGCCGTCACCGTCGGACGGGACTACGGCAACTGATCAAGGCCGGCCACGACGGGGCCCGGCAGTGACCTCGTTACGCTGGCCCGATCACGCCGCGCCGCAACACATCCACCTCGACTTCGCATTCGACGACCTGGACGAGGCCGAGGCGCTGCTGCTGGGCCTGGGCGCGGTCAAACCGGACCACCAACCGGGCGGCGACCGATGGCGGGTCTTCCTCGACCCGGCCGGGCACCCGTTCTGCCTGACCAGGGGCTGACGCCGACACCACCCCCGTCCCCGCCGGCGCGCCGGAACCGTGCGCTCTCACGTCTTTCCGCAAGGTGACAAGCCGAGAACACCACGCCACACACAAGGCCGGGTGGTGTGTCTCTCAGTCCGTGCCGAGCATGGCGCAGGGCCGCCCGGGTACCGGGTCAGGACACCACATACCGACCGAGGAGGTATCCCGACTGATGTCCCGTCGTGACACGTCCAGCGATGACAGCACCCCGGTGCCCCACGACCTTCCGAGTCACCAGGCCGATGTCACCAGTCCGGTCCCTGATCCATGGGACCCCGAACTGTCGGAACACGAAAGCGAGGGGCCGGACGAGACGGTCCCCGACACCGACCAGGCCGGCACCGGGCGCAGCGGCGTACCCAAGGCGCCGGGGGTGCGTTCCGACCAGCCCGTCCCGCACGAGCCGGTCGACTGACGCCGCCGCCCGGGCCCGCTCCAGACGAACTCCACCTGCACCTGCAACGACAGCCAGGTGCCGCCCGGCCCCGGCGCCCGGTGGCGAGGCGGCCCCGACGCGTCGAGCCGGGCCTCTGTCCGCCTAACGCCCCTCGGGAACATCGGAGGGGGGACGACCCGAAGAAGCGAGGAAGGACTCTTCATCGTCCTGCTCGGAGCCCCCGTACGGCTCGCCACCGGAGTATGCGGGCTCCACGAACACCTTCGTGTAGTCGGGCTTGGCCGGGCGGGGGAAGGACGAGTTCATGTGGTCTCCGGGCTCGTGGCTGTGATCAGCCGATGCTTGGGGTGATGGCACGCCACATCCGTTGCCGTAGAACTCAGCTGTGATCTGAGGCGTACGGGCGCGGGAGCGGCGTTGTGGAGTAGGGAACGTGGTGACGAATCCGGCTTCGACATGAACAGCGGCTGGTTGCCACGGCGTCGGGCAACGGCGCTGACGTGGGAAAACCGTCCGACGTCACGACCTACGGGGAAAGTATCCCCCACGCGCAGGACTTCGTCTTCCGCATTCTCGTGGCCGCGCTGTGACATGAGTTCCGCTCTCGCCCGGCGGCTCCGTGCCCTCGGTATCCGCAGGCGTCCGTGGCCGGCGGCCGATCACTCCGATGCGGGTGTTTGTGCGGCGTCGGCAAGGGCAGGCGATCTTGTGTCAAGGAAACACACCAACGCAAGGAGGAGTGCGACCATGACCGCCACCGACAAGATGACGGCCAAGACCAAGCAGGCCAAGGGCGCCGCCAAGGAGACCCTCGGCCGGGCCGTCGGCAATGAGCGGATGACCGCCGAAGGCCGCGCCGAGCGGGCCACGAGCGATCTGCGCCAGGCCGCGGCAAAGGCCGACGAGGCGCTTCGCCGGTGACGACCCCCCACCGTCCCACGGACAGAGGTGGCCCTCCCTTCAGAGACCCAGGCGGTGGCCCGCAGGCTTTCCTGCGGGCCACCGCCTTGTGTTGACGCTCGGTCTGCAGCCTCTGGAATGGACTGCGTTCACCCCGGCCAAGGCGGCCGCGCGGTGTGCCGGTGATGCGTAGGCCATACCACTCTCCGCGGATTGGTCATGCCTTCGAGGGGCACGGCAGGTGCAAGCTCTCGGCCAGTGGCACTCAGGAACCGGCACACGAGAGGCAACCGGCGTGGACGAGAAGACCAGGGATCGTGACGGGCGCGAGCGGCACGGGCGCCAGGAGAAGGACACGGCAGCCGTACCGGCACCGCCTCGCGGGCGCCGGCTGAAGATCGCGCTCATGGATGTGGGCATCGGGCTGCTGGCGGCGGCCGCCGCGCTACGGCGCCTGCGGCCCGACGCCGATCTCGTGCTCTCCTCGGACCCCGATGGGATGCCCTGGGGACCCCGCACCCCGCAGGACGTCACTGCTCGCGCTCTCACCGTCGCCGAAGCCGCCGCCGCTCAGCACCCCGACGCGCTGATCGTCGCCTGCAACACCGCGTCCGTGCACGCCCTGACCGCCCTGCGTGCCCGTCTCGGGCCGGACCTGCCCGTCATCGGTACCGTTCCTGCGATCAAACCGGCCGCGGCGTGCGGCGGACCGATCGCCGTGTGGGCCACTCCCGCGACCACCGGCAGCCCCTATCAACGCGGTCTCATCGAGGAGTTCGCAGGGGGCGTGAGCGTCACCGAGGTGCCGTGCCCGGGGCTCTCCGACGCCGTCGAGTACGCGGACGATGCCGCCATCGGACGAGCGGTCGCCGCCGCGGCGGCGCGTACCCCGGAGGACGTGCGGGCCGTCGTGCTGGGCTGCACCCACTACGAACTCGTCGGCCCGCGCATCCGTGCGGCCCTGCAGCGCCCAGGCCGGCCACCACTCGCTCTCTACGGTTCGGCCGATGCGGTCGCCGCGCAGGCCCTGCGCCGGACCGGTGAGCGGCCCGCCCCCGAGGGGCCTGCGGAAGGCAGCCTGACGGTGCTCCTCAGCGGAAGGCAGGCGGTGCTCCCGGCGGCGGCGCTGATGTACGACGAGGGGCGTCAGCTGCGGGCGGTTGGCCCCGTGCGTCGCGAAGCCGTCCACGAGAGGTGATACCGCGTCCTCCGGGGGCAGTTGGCGTGCTCGGCCGAAGCCCGGGTGACGTCAGTGCCCGATGCTCCGGCACCAACGGACCTCTCCGTCGTGCCAGTCGTCCGTGGGTGTGAGCCCGCAGGCGGCGGCGACGGCGGCGGAGGCCAGGTGAGCGGGGTGGATGTGGGCGTGGGCGGTGTGGACGTGCTGCCCGCCGAGCCAGGTGACGAGCGCCTGAGCGGCCTCGGTGGCGATGCCGCGTCCTTGCCACGCGGTGCCCACCACCCAGGCGATCTCGGCGATGGTCTCGTGGCCCGAAGTGCTGATGGTCGCCTGGACCGTGCCCGTCGGACATGCTCCGTCGCGAAGCCGGATCACCCAGTTGCGCCAGGCGACGGCGGGGTCGGGCGAGTCGGCGACGAGGCGTCGGTAGCGCGCCCGCAGTTCCTGCGCGGTGTCCGGAGCGCCGCCGGTGAAGGTGTGCAGGGCCGGGTCGGACAGCACCGTGGCCATCCCTTCTGCGTGTTCGACGCGCAGCGGCAGGAGATCGAGCCGACGGGTCCGAATGGTTTCGGTGGGGAAGGGGAGGGAGGTCATATCGGCACCGCCTCGGGGTCTGGTGTGCACCGGCGGGGGACGGCGCCCCACCCGCCGTGGGGTGCGCGTGCCGCTTCGGGCGGCTGTGCCATGCAGTGTCCCAGGTACTCGCCTTCGCGGCCGCGCGGTATCAGGGCGGCTTCGTCCCCCAGTGGGCACGTGAACAACCCAGTGGCGACGGTGGACACATCGGGCTCCCGGTTCGGTGGCGGTACCGACACCCTGGAACTGCCGGCGCTGGAGGGGTGTGGCGGGTTTGGCCCCGTTGGTTCGGTTGCACAACAGCTGCAGGAACGGTGGTCGGCCCCGTCGGGGTACGGAGGGGACTCATGGCATCGAAGGACAGGCGTGGGGACAGGGACAGGCGCGGGGAGGACGAGTCGGAGGTCCGGATCGGGGAGGTGAGCCACGGAGCATTCGCCATCGGCGGTCACCACGCCGTGGTGTCGTCGGTGTCCGGAGCCTCCCTGGACGAGGAGACGCATGCGCTCGTCACGGTCGTCCAAGCGCTCCGTGCCGATCTGGCGAGCATCCGATCGACGGACGAAGTGGCCTCCCTCGCGATGGAGTTGGCTGTCGTCCAATTTGAGATCGAGGGAACCGGCTCGGTCACGCCCCGACGGCTCGCCCGGCTGCGCGAGGCGGTCGCGGAGGCGCATGCGGTGCTCGGGCTCCTCGCGTCCGGTGCCGCACTCGTGCACGTCATGGAGCGGCTCGGTGCGTTGACCCAGCGGCCGCCCACAGGGCACACGCCCCCCGGTCCCAGCACCAGTTCGGACGACGACGAGTGGCCGGAGCCGGAGTAATCCATGGGCGATATCGCCAAAGGCGCTCTCGGCGGAGCCTGGACGCTGCTCGTGGGCTGGATCCTGCCCACTGCACTGAACCTGGCGCTGTTCTTCCTCACCGTCGCGCCCAGCCTCCAGGGCCTGGCACCGCTGAACCGCCTGCGACCGGCGACCGGCGGCGGTACCGCGCTGCTGTTCCTGACCGGCTCGTTGCTGCTCGGGCTCGTCGCCAACGCCGGTCAGAATCCGCTGTACCGCCTGCTGGAGGGCTACCTCCTGTGGCCCGCTGTCGCCTACGAGGCGGGATGCCGGCGCAGTCGCCGGGCGAAGGCCGCGCTGGCCGACCGGCTGTCCCTGCTGCGGCTCGAACGCCGGGAGCGGGAGGCGGGAGAACTCTCGCCTCAGGACATTGAACGGCTGGCCCGTCTCCGCGGGCAGCCCCGCACCGAACGTGCCGCGCGCAGGGACCGGCGGCGCACCGCCGCACAACGTGCCCTGGTGCACGAGCGGCTCGCCCGGTACCCCATCGCGGACGACCAGATCGCCCCCACCAGGCTCGGCAACGCCATCCGGCGCTTCGAGGAGTACGGCTACGACCGGTACCGCCTCGACACCCAGGTCCTCTGGAACGAGCTGACCGGGTGCGTGCCCGACCAGGTACGCCGGCAGGTCGAGATCGCCCGTACCAGCGTCGACTTCTTCGTCGCGCTGCTCTACGGACATGCCGTGGTCTGCTTCCTGGCCGTCCTGACGCTGGCCACGGCGCGCCCGGACACCTCGGTGCTGTGGGGCACGATCGTCGTGCTGGCCCTCCTCATTCCGGTCTGGTACCGGTCCGCGGTCACCAGCACCGACGAGTGGGCCGCGGCGGTACGGGCCATGGTCAACATCGGCCGCAAGCCGCTCGCCGACGCGATGGGGCTGGTGCTGCCGGACCACCTGGAGGGCGAGCGGGAGATGTGGACGATGGTGTCCCGGCTGTCCCGGATTCCGTACCACGAGCGGGCGTCGGCCCTGGACCGCTATCGCGCCACGGGGGAGAGCGGGTCGTCGTGACGATGGCCCGCGGTGGGGCCCCGGTAGGTGCGGTGGTGTCGTGGCTCGGATTTCTTCTCACCCGGGCGGGATGGTGGGGCCTGCGTTGCAGCCGGAGGCCGGTTTCGTCCAGAGGCCGGTTCCGCCAGGGGCCGGAATTCCCGCAGGCCGGTTCCGGCAGCTACCGGCTCGGCGGTGAAGGGTTCGCTCTCCGTTCGCCGGCAAGTTCTCTCCCCCTCCGACCCCCGTCGGGTTCGCCGCATTTCCCCGAACCGGTTCGAATAGGCACGAGGCTCTGGAGCGAAGGATCAAATTGCGTCACGCGAGAAATCGCTAGTCACAGAGGGGTGGCGCACGCAAGGATGGGGCTGCCAAGGTCGCGCAAGGGGTGTGAGGGGAGTTCTCCGAGGGGTCCGGGGTGTGAAAGGGATCCTGTTTCGGCCAGTCCTGACGGTTCGCTTGTCATTGAGGAGTTTTGTCTTCGACAATGTTGTAGAAGATGACAGAGTGACGTCTCGTGGGAAGTGGCGCCCGGCTCGCTCCGGCGAGGGGCGGGGAACCGGAAAAGGGGGCTGCCCTATGGGCCGGCGAGGGCAGGGACAACCGCGCCGGGCCGGGTGGTTGCCCGGGCCCGGTGCGATCGGTGGTCACGAAGAGCAGCGGCACTCAGTGGGTGCGTCGGACGGCGAGACGGTGTGTGGTGTGTGGTGAGTGCGTGTGCCGGAGCTCGACTGCGATCCGCCCCCCGCGTGGGGACCGCAGTCACGGCGTCGGCGCCGGGCCGGTTCGGCCTGCGTCGGAAGCCATTGGCGCTGTACGGCCATGGCGCCGGCCTGGAATCGGCTGCGCGAACCCAGCCGGTCCATCAGGTTGTTGGCGACCCGGCGGGCGGTACGGGCCGAGACGCCCAGCCGCTTCGCTATGGCCTCGTCGGTCAGACCCCGGTAGAGGAGATCCAGCACCTCCCGCTCCTGGGTGGTGAGCCCGTTGGGGTCCTGCGCCGGGGCCGCGCCCAGTACGGTGGCCGACGACCAGACGCTCTCGAACAGCGCGCACAGCGCGGCGAGCGTGCCCTGGCCGCGCAGGACGACCGCCCCGTCCTTGGTGCTCTCCGACTTGGTGGGGATGACGGCGCATTCCTCGTCCATGATGATCATCCGCACCGGCAGCGACGGCGCGGTCCGCACCTCACCGCCTTCGCTCGCGAGCCACTCGGCGTACGCCGTGGTGTGCGGGCTGTTGCGCACGCTGTCCAGATAGACGGTCCGCAACTGGACGCCGCGCGCGAGCAATTGCTGGTCGAGGGGCTTGGCGGCCAGCAGGCTCTCCGGTGAGTGCCCGCCGTTCGGTGCGAAGCACATCACGCTGCGGCGCACCGTGCGGCTCAGCACGGCGAGCTTCTCCCGGATCGCGTCGATGCCGACGAGGTAGGTGCCGCTCGGCTCGGCCGTCGAGGGGTGGAGTTCGGCGTACTGGGCAATGAGCTTCGCGGCGGCGGCGCGCGAGGCTTGCACTCTCGATTGCTGAACCGCCAATTCCGCTTGTTGTCTGGCAAGGAGAAATTCCAGGCCCAACTCCGGTGACACGGCTCTGAAGTGCGTTCCGCTTTCTTCCGGGGCGTGCACCAGGGCCAGCCCGCTGAGAGAATCGAGGGTCTCACACACCTCTTGTTCCAATAGGCCGGTCGCCTCGGCGATCGCAGATATCCCGGAGCCGGGACGGGCGAGCATGCACCTATATACCGCCTCCGCACGGCTGTCCAGACCCAGCAATTCCAGCATTGTGTGCCTCCTGAACTGTGGACTCGGGAAGATCATGGCATAAGGCCCGAACAGCGGGTCGAACAATTATCGGCTGGCCGGAACCGGCCATGGGGGGCGGGCTTGTCGGCACACCTGTCCACTCGGGAGGCTTGACGGTATGCATCTGATCCATGCTCATTGGCGCGCGCAGCCCGAGCAGCAAACCCCCGACAGCCTGAAGGCCTGGATGAAGGCCTCGGCTGTGCCCGCCGACGCCCTTGAGCACGTGAGCGTGCACCCGACCGGTCCCGGTCGGCTCACCCTCGGGCTGTTCCACGCCCTGCCACGGCTGCACGACGCCGAACGGGCCGCGCTGCGCCTCTCCCGGCGGGCGTGTGACGACGGACCCCTGCAGGCCTACACGCTGGTCTCGTGCGGCTCCGTCATGGTGCCCTGCTTCCACAACCTGCTCCTCGCGGAGACCCCCGAGCCGGGCGAGGACGGAACGGGACAGGACCGATTCCGGCCAGGGGCGAACGCTTGGGATCCCTCAGGTCCGCAGCAAGACTGACCCCACACCACACCGCTGGTGAAGAACCTTTGCACCGATGCGCCTTCCGGACGACCAACCGGACCGCCGTGACGGCGGAGTGCATCGGCATCTGTGAGCTTCAGGGGGAGAACTATGTGCCGTCGTACCTACCGCGCCGCATGCACCGCCGCGGCCACCGCCGCCGTCGCGCTGTCCTTCGTGTGCGCCCAGAGCGCCGCTGAGCCGGCCCGGTCCCACGTCCGGGTCACCGCCTCGGTCCCGGCACCCGGATCCGTCGTGTGGGACGCGCCCTCCGCCGGCGGCCCCGACAAGTCCCTGGTGTGGGACTGACCCGGACCGCATCCCAGCCGATCGGGCGTCGGCGGCCGGACTCCGACCGGTCGCCGGCCGCCCCCTGCCGCCTTGTCCGCCGAGAGGATCCACACGTGCTTGGTTCGCAGATGAAGCCGGTTGCGAACAGAGAAGGACACAGAGACATCGGGACGCTCATCCGGGGCGCCCGGGCCCGCACCGGCGTGAGCCAGCGGGTGATCGCCGAACGCTCGGGCATCAGCCTGCGCACCCTGCGGGAGATCGAGCAGGGCCGTGTCAGATCCCCACGGGCCAGTTCGCTCAAGAGGCTCGCCGAAGCCCTCAGCGAACCCGAACTGTTCACCCATGTGCCGGGTACCGCGCCGCAGGGCGAGGCCGGCTACACCGACGACGACCCGCTGGCCCTCCGCGTCCTGGGCCGGCTCGCGGTCTCCAGGGGCCCGGTCGAGCTGACCGCGGGGACACCGAAGCAGCAGAGCCTGCTCGGCCTGCTGGCCCTGCGCGTCCACCAGGTGGTCGACCGGGACGAGATCATCGACGTCCTGTGGGGCGACGACATCCCGGACTCCTTCGGCCAGTTGATCCACACCTACGTCTACCGCATACGCCAGCTGCTGGAGACGCACGCCGGCCCCGATGGCGCACAGCCCCGGCTCGTCCGCCGCGCCACCGGCTACGAACTGCAGATGCCCGATGACGAGCGGCTCGACATGCTGCGGTTCCGCCGGCTCGTCCGCGAGAGCGGCCGGGCGCGAGCGGTGCACGACCCCGAGGCCGAAGTGCGGCTGCTCGATGCGGCGTTGTCGCTGTGGTGGGGGCCGGTGCTGGAAGGCATGGGCGAGAGCCTGCGGGACCATCCGGTCGCCGTCGAGTCCGCGCAGCAGCGGGTGGCGTCGGCGCTGCGGCTGGCCGACCTCGTACTGCCGCGGGGGCAGTACGAGTCGGTCCTGGACCACCTCGGCCCGATCGCCCGCAGCCACCCCCTGCACGAGGGGGTGCACGCCCGGCTCGGCACCGCGCTGGCCGGTTCCGGCCAGCGGGCCGCCGCACTGGAGATGTTCGCTGCCGTCGACCGGCGCCTGCGGCAGGTCAGCGGCATCGGCGCGGGTGAGGAACTGCGCACCGCGCAGCTCGCCATTCTTCGGACGGACGAGGAGCGCGTCCCGGTCCGTGCGGTGCTCCGTGCGCCCGGGGGCGAGCCGGTCCGCCCGTTCCAGCTGCCGCCGGGCATCCGCGACTATGTGGACCGGCCCGAACAGCAGCGGATCCTGCACCACCTGACCGGGCGGGGACCGCAGGTGTCGTTCGGCGCGGCACCGATCGCCGCCCTGTACGGCCCGGCCGGGGTCGGGAAGTCCATCCTCACCGCGCGGGTGGCGACCGCCTCCCGGCCCGCCTTCCGTGACGGCATCCTCCACGGCGAGCTGCGCACCGGTTCCCCGGACGAGGTCCGTGCCCTGCTGGGGCGGTTCCTGATGGCGCTCGGGGTGCCGGCCGAGTCGGTGCCCGACGGCCTGCCGGGGCGCAGCGCCCTGTACCGCGGGCTGCTCACCAAACGTCAGGTGCTGGTCGTCATCGACGACGCGGCGGACGAGCAGGCCGTACGGCCGCTGGTGCCGGGCGGAGTGACCAGCGCCCTGCTCATCAACAGCCGGGTGCCGCTGTCCGGCCTCGAAGGAGCACGGCACTTCCGGGTCTCCCCGTTCGGCGACGATCAGGCCCTCGCGCTGCTCGCACACCTTGCGGGGCAGGCGCGGGTGCGCGGGGAGCGCGGCGCCGCCGTCCGGATCGCCCGGCTGTGCGGACGGCTGCCGCTGGCGGTACGGGTCGCCGGCATGCGGCTGGCGGCCCGGCCGCACTGGACGCTCGCCCGGCTGGCCGACCGTCTCGAGGACGCGGCGCACCGGCTGGACGAGCTGGCGATGGGGGACCTCGACGTACGCGACCGGCTCGGGCGCGGCCGGCCGGTCCTCGAACCGAGGCTCCGCGAGGCGCTGCGCACGCTCGCGGACGCCGAGGAAACCTTCACCATCGCCTCGGCCGCCGAGCTGCTGGGGCACCCGGTCAGGGAGGCCGAGGACGTCCTGGAGGCTCTGGTCGACCAGCAGTTGCTCGAAGGCCCGGCCCGGTCCGGAGGCGAGTACGCCTTCCTTCCCCTCACCCGCATCCACGCCAGGGAGCCGGCCTGACCGGCGCCCGCCGGACACGGACCGGCCGGCCCGGTGCCCGCCCGCGAGGGCCGCACCGGGCCGGCCGTCGTCCTCCCGGCGGCGGGACGCCGGGCCGTGTCCCCGCGCCGCGGTGGCGGGGGACCGGTCCCGGCGGGCGGTGGGCGCGGTCAGCCGCACAGTTCCTTCAGCCGGGCGAGCAGGGCCGCTTCCGTTCCGCCCTCCTCAGGCACCGGCGCGACCTGGAGGTGGGTGACGCCGGCCTCCCGGTAGGCGGCGAGCCGGTCCTTCACATAGCTCTCCGGGCCGCAGATCGTGGTGGCCTCCAGCAGCCCGGCGGGCACCGCCGCCGCGGCTCCCTTCCGGTCGCCCGACCGGAAGAGCCGCTGGATCGCCTCGGCGTCGCGGGCAAAGCCGTAACGGCACACCAGGTCGTAGTAGTAGTTGTGGCCCGGTGCGCCCATCCCCCCGATGAACAGGGCGAGCTGACCACGGGCGCGCTCGCGGTGGCGGGCGGCGTCCGGGCCGATGGCGAGCAGCCCGCCGGCCGAGATGCCCAGCGGTCCGCGACGGGTGTCGCGGGCGGCGGCACCGGCGCGCAGACTCGGTCCCCAGACCTGGTCGCACCACTCGGGGACGAAGAACATCGGCAGCCAACCGTCGGCGGTCTCGGCGGCCATCCGCACGTTCTTCGGGCCCAGGGCCGCCACCCACACCGGCACCTCGGGCCGCACCGGCGCGGTCAGCAGGCGCATGGGGGTCCCGAGTCCGCTGCCGCCGGCGTCGCCCGCGGGCAGCGGAAGCCGCACGGTACGGCCGTCGTACGTCACCGGCGCGTCCCGCCGCCAGAAGCTCCGCATCACCTCGATGGTCTCGCGGGTACGGGCCACGGGGGCGCAGTACGGCACCCCGTGCATCCCTTCGACGACCTGCGGCCCCGAGGTGCCGATGCCCAGATGGGCGCGTCCTCCTGACAGGGCGTCGATCCCGGCCGCGGTCATCGCGAGCAGCGCGGGCGTCCTGGTGAAGACCGACAGGATGCCGGAGCCGATCTCCACCCGGCTGGTGCGGGCGGCGAGGTACCCCATGAAGCTGGGCGCGTCAAAACCGTACGCCTCCGGTACCCAGACGAGGTCGAGCCCGGCGTCTTCGAGGGTGCTCACCTGCCGGGCGGCGGCGACGATGTCGCCGTCGTAGCGCAGCTGCATCGAGATCTTCATATCGCTCCCGGCGAGGAGGTCCGGACGGCGGCGGGCGGTTCGGTGCCGAGCGGGCGGTAGCCGCCCTCGGCGACCGTCTCCCGCACCCGGAACTTCTGGATCTTCCCCGAGGCGGTGAGCGGGAACTGCTCCGCCAGGAACCACCGGGCAGGGATCTTGTGGGGGGACATCCGCTCGCGGCACAGCGCGACCAGCTCCGTGAGGTCGATCCGGGCGCCGGGCGCGGGCCGGAGCACGGCGGCGACGACCTCGCCCCACCGCTCGTCGGGAACGCCGACCACCACCGCCTCCGCGACCGTCCCGGCCGTGCAGAGCACCTCTTCGACGGCGACGGGCGAGATGTTCTCCCCGCCCCGGATGATGATCTCGTTCAGCCGCCCGTCGATGCGCAGGGTGCCGGTCGCGTCCATCGAACCGAGGTCGCCGGTGTGCAGCCAGCCGTCGGCGTCGACCTTGCGGGCGGTGGCCTCCGGGTCACCGTGGTAGGCGAGCATCTGCTGGTAGCCGCGGGCGCAGATCTCGCCCTGGACGCCCAGCGGTTGGACCGCTCCGGAGCGCGGATCGACGATCTTGACCTCGGCGTGCGGCAGTGGCCGGCCCACGGTGCTGGTCTTGGACCGCGCGGAGTCGTCGGGGCGGGTGAGGGTGAGCACCGAGGCGAGCTCGGTCTGCCCGTACAGGTTGAAGACGGTGGTCGAGAAGAGCTCCTCGGTCTCGCCGATGAGCCGCGCACGGACCGGGGCGGCGCCGGTGAGGACCGCGGAGAGCACCGGCCGGTCGGTGTCCTCCCCGGCCACCTCGTTCAGGGCGGCGAGCACCGTGGGCACGCTGGTCAGGACGCTGCCGGGGGTCTCCCGCAGCGTGTCGAGCAGCAGCTTGGGGCTGAACCGCTCCAGCAGGGTGAACGTCCCGCCGCTCCACAGCGGCCCGAGGCAGGAGATGACACAGCCCGCGGTGTGGAACATGGGCAGCGGCGAGACGACGTTCGATCCCTCCCGGACCCCGAGCCCCGCGAAGGTGAAACGGGAGACGTTGACCACGGCGCGGTGCGACAGCAGCACGGCCTTGGGCGCCCCGGTCGTGCCCGAGGTGAACTGCATCTGGGCGGGCACACCGGCCGCGGTGATCTCCTCGTCGGACGGCAGGGGAGCCGTCCCCTTGAGGCTCTCCCACGCACCGAGCGACACCACGTGGCGCAGCTCCGGCAGCGCGGCCGTGACCTCGCGCACCACCGCGGCCATGTCGTAGTCCCGGCTGCGGTCGGCGTGCACCAGCATTTCCGGAGCGGAAACGCGCAGGGCATGCGTGAGTTCCTCGGCGCGGAGCGTCGGATTCAGCGTCACCAGGGTCACCCCGGCCAGTGCCGCGGCGTATTCGAATATCGGCCACTCGGGAATGTTGGGTGCCCAGAGGGCAACCCGGCTTCCCAGTGGGACACGGTCGCGAATTCCGGCCGCCACGCGCTCGGCCTCGGCCAGGAGCGCGGTATAGGTCCACAGGCGCCGGGGGCCGCCGTCCTCCGGGACGCCGGCCAGTGCGAGCGCCTCGCCGTGTGCCGCGACGGTGGCTCGCAGCAGGGCGCCGACCGTGAGGTCGCAGAGCGGGACCGAGCGGTCCGGTGGACGCCACGAGGTGCCGGGTCCGGTGGGCATGCGGGCTCCTTGCGATCAGTGAAATCGGGTTCCGGACGATATTTTGCGGGCGCATCATTCCGGTGCGGGCTATTGCCGGAAAGCGGCAGTAATTAATTCAGTTCCTTGCCAGATCCCCCGTCCGGGGCGCCATTAAGGTGTACCCATTGATTCCTGGGGAGTGCTTATGACGGAGATTCCGGCGGACAGCTGGCCGGGCCTGCGGGACATTCGGGTGCTGGACCTGTCGCGGCTGCTGCCCGGTGGGTTCGCCACGGTCCTGATGGCCGACCTCGGCGCCGATGTCATCAAGGTCGAGAGTCCGGGCGACGGCGACTACGGCAGGCTCGTCGACCCCGAGGCCTTCGCCGCGCTGAACCGCAACAAGCGCTCGCTGGTGCTCGATCTGCGCGAGGACGAGGGGCGCCGGACACTGCTGCGCCTCGTCGAACGCAGCGACGTGGTGGTGGAGAGCTACCGGCCGGGAGTGCTGGCGGGCATGGGCCTGGGCTACGAGCAGCTGCGTGCCGCCAATCCCCGGATCGTGCTCTGCTCCATCAGCGGCTTCGGCCAGACCGGTCCGTACGCCTCCCGCCCCGGGCACGATCTCAACTTCCTGGCGCTGTCCGGTTTCTTCGCGGTGCCGCACCGCACGGAGGGCAGCGTCGACCGGGTGGGGGTGCGGGTCGCGGACCTGGCCGGCGCCATGTACGCCGCGTACACCACGGTCGTCGCCGTCTCCGCGGCGCGCGCGACCGGAACGGGCCGGCACCTCGACGTGTCCCTGCACGAGGCCGCAGCGGCCTGGTGCGGCCCGCTCGCCCTGCCGTTGCTGCAGCGCGCGGACCCCGTCGACAGCCCGCTGGTCACCGGGGACAACGACGTGTTCACCACCGCGGACGGCGGCCGGATCGCGCTGGCCACGTTCGAGGACAAGTTCTGGCGCACGTTCCGTACCGCCCTGTGCGAGGAGTTCCCGGCACTCGCCGACGACGCCTACGACCGCAGGGCCGAGCGCACCCGCGCCAAGAAGAAGATCGGGGCACTGCTCACGGAGGTGTTCGCCCAGCGCGACCTGGCGTGGTGGACGGCCACCCTGTCCGCCCTCGACCTGCCGTGGGCGCCCGTCTACGAGTCGGCCGGGGAGCTGCTGACGGACGCCCACATCCGTGCCCGGGGGCTGGTGGGCACCCTGCCCGGCTCGGCGGCCGAGCGGCCCCGCCGGCAGGTGCGCTTCCCGGTGCTGTGCGGCGACGATGTCGACTCGCTGCGTCGCCCGGCCCCCGCACACGGCGAGCACACCGCCGAGATCCTGGCCGCACTGGACGGCTGACAGACCATTTCCCTCCCCCGAAACCGTAAGGCCCCGTCCAGGACGGGGCCTTACGGCGTTGCGGGCGGCGGGTCAGCGCGGGAGCGCCAGGCCGATGCCCCGTTCCACGGCCGCGGCGTGCACCGCCGCGGCCACCGCGATGTCGTGCACCCCCATGCCGAACGGGTTGATCACCACGCGCTCCTGCGCGCCCACCGGACGGGCCGTCGGATCGGCGAGCAGCGCCGGCAGCTCGGCATCCACCGCACGGCCCTTCTCCGGAGCCTCGCCACCGGGGCCGGTCACCCGGCCCGCGCGGGCCAGCACCCCCAGCAGCCGGTGGTCGTCCGCCGCCACCAGGTCCCAGTTGTCGACGAACAGCCGGTCGCAGCCGAGCAGCAGGCTCTCCGCGGCGTCGTCGAGCGAGACATTGACGAAGGTCGCGCCGGCCGGTACCCAGTCCAGCTCGACATAGGGCTCGGTGGTCGTCGTCACCGCGACCGTGAGCTGGGCTCCCTCGACGGCGTCGCGGGCGTGGCCGGCGACCCGGAACGTCATCTCCGGGTGGGCGCCGCGCCACGACGCGGCACGCTCCTCGGCCCGTTCGCCGTCCCGGTCGTACAGCGTCACCTCGGTCAGGGCGGGACACACCTCGGCCAGCAGTTCCAGGTGGACCTCCGCCTGCCGGCCGCAGCCGAGGAAGGCCGCCCGGGTCAGGCCGCCCGGCGCGCGGAGGGCCCGTACCGCGGCGACCGAGACACCCGCGGTGCGCAGCGCGCTGATCCGGGCGCCCTCCATGAGGCACATCGGACGCGCCGTCTCCGGGTCGTTCAGCACGATCAGGCCGGCGGCACGCGGCAGACCGGAACGGTGGTTGCCCAGCGACGCATTGATGATCTTGCAGCCGTAGCTGCCCGCCGCCCACCCGGGCAGGATGAGGCTGCGCGCGCTGTCACCGCTCGCCGTGGTCCAGCGCAGGGCGGCTTCCGGCGTCAGCCCGGCCTCCTCACGGGCGAACGCCAGCAGGGTGTCGTGGACGATGTCGACGACGGGCAGATCCGCGCAGATCCGCGCCACGTCGGCACTGTCGAGATAGGTGATCGGGGTGGCGGTCATGTGCCTGTACTTCCTCCGGGAGATGAGCTGCCGGGGCGGGAGCGGCCCAGCAGGTCCAGAGCCACGACGGTCTCGTCGTCCGCTCCGTGGGCGAGGGGTGAGCCCGCGTCGAGCCGGGGGTACTTCTCGCCGCTGTCCGGGCAGACGACGGCGATCTCCGTCAGGCCCGGATCGTGCAGGGCCCGCACCAGTGAGGCGAGGACGGCCGCCCCGGCGCTGCCGCCGATCGAGAGACCGGTGCGCGCCTCGACGAGCGCGCAGGCCGCCGCGGCGTCCTGGTCGCGGAGGCGCACGAGGTGGTCCCAGTGGTGCGGTGCGAGGAATCCGGACACCCGTCCGGAGCCGAACCCGGCCAGCTTGAAGGGGCGTTCGGCGACCGGGCCGCCCAGAGCTGCCGAACCGACCGCGTCCACCGCGATGATCCGGGCCGCCGGCAGCGCCTTGCGGAAGTACCGGGCGATGCCGGCGAGGGTCCCGCCGGTGGAGACCGCCACGGCCACCGCGTCGTACGAGCCGCCCGGCGCCGCCGCCACCAGCTCCACCGCGGTCTGCGTCTCGTGGACGCGCGGGTTGGCGGGGCTGCTGTACTGATCCGTCCACACGGCGGTGGGGTCTCGGCGCAGGATCTCCTGCACCGCCGTCAGCCTGGCGTCGAGTGTCCTGCCGCCCGGCACCTCGTCGACCACCACGACGTCCGCGCCGTGGGCGGTCATCCGCTCGACACTGCTGTGCGGGGTGCTGGGCTCCACGACCAGGGTGCAGGCGTAGCCGCGCGCCGCACAGAGGCCGGCCAGTGCCGTTCCCAGGTTGCCCGAGCTGGACTCGACGACCCGGCAGCCGGGTCGCAGCGCGCCGGTCGCCTCCAGGGCGGACAGCAGCGCCTCGGCGGTGCGTGCCTTGATGGAGCCGAACGGGTTGCCGGCCTCCAGCTTCAGCCAGAGCCGCACGGTGCGCTCACCGAGCGGCACGAGGACGGGCTCCAGGGGAGTGCCGCCGGTGCGGACGGCAGCGGCCGCGGGGAGGGGCGGCGAGGCGAAGTGCGTCATTGGTGGGTCACTCCGTGAGGCTCTCGGCGGGGGCACCCTTCGCGTCCGCGTCCGGCCGGGTCGTATGGCGGGGCCCGATGTCGCTGATCCGGTAGCCGTGCGGATAGCCCGGATACGTCCGGGCGGTCGGCCGGGTCATCAGCCGGGCCATCAGCGCCGGTGCGAGACGCTCGGCCCGTGCATGACCGCGCAGTCCGAGGGTGTTGAGGGCGCGTGCCCAGGGCGCGGGCGCGGACATCGCCAGGGCGTGGCGGGCCGGATCGTCGAGCCGGCAGGGCAGCGTGGCCCGCACCACGGCACCGACCGGGCGCGGGTACCAGGACGAGTAGAGGTCCATGATCTGGGTGCCGACACGGTGGTTGCTCGGCACCCGGCGGAACGCCGACCGCTCGAAGTCGCGGTTGAACCGCTCGAACTCGTCGTAGTCGGACGGCAGGTCCCGGATGTTCATCCGGCGTCCCACCTCGACGAAGAAGTAGAAGGCCGCCAGACGTTCCGTCTCGGTGGTCCTGCGCCAGGCCCAGCGGTCGATCCACCGGATCGGTTCGTAGACGAACGTCGACAGCACATAGCGCATGTCGTCGTTGTCGATGGTGAAGCGGCGGTGTGCCTGGTTGATCTGGCGCAGGGCCTGGCGGCCGCGCTCGGAGTCGTATCCGCCGCGGACCATCTCGCCCAGCAGGATCCGGGTGTCGTCGTACCGCTTCTGTGCGTGCCGGGCGAACTCCCCGCTGCCGTCCAGCACCGAGGAGATGCTGGGCACACAGCAGGTACGCCAGATGGCCACTTCTAGGCCTCTGCCGTAGTCCCACGGGAATTCGCGGTCGGAGGATATGCGGTGGATCTGCTCGTGATCCGCTTTCGGATCGAGTGAACGCAGGTGTCTCAGGGTGGCGTACCGGTCTCGCATTCCGTACCTCGATCGCAAGGGGGAGGGGCGCGACGGGCCCCGTCAGAGGGGGGTGGATCCGGTGGCGTTCGAGCCCTCCAGCCGCGACGGATCGAAGCGGTGGGTCTCGAATCGCCACTGCAGCTGGCCGCTGAGCCAGCTGCGCAGGCCCTCGACATGCCGGCGCAGCATGGCGAGTTCGGCGGGGGAGAGCTCCGCTTCCAGGGCCGGGCCCGGGAACGAGCCGCTGAGCTCGGTGAAGCGGTCGAAGCGCTCCTGGACCATCGCGCCGACCGCGTTCGCGGCGGTCTGCAGATCGGTCCCGTGCTCGTGCCGGTGAACCAGGACGAGGTTGTGCGGATCGCTGAGCAGCGCTTCCTTCTCACAGGAGAAGAGGTCGTTGGTCCACAGGTCGGCGTCGGACAGCGCCTGGTTCATCTCGGTGAACTCGGGCAGCCGGTAGACCTCCTCGGGGATCTCGGCGTGCGTAGTCACCTCGATGAGGTCGAGGTAGGGCATCAGCGCACGGCCGCGGTGCTCGATGTACTCCGCCAGACCGGGCACCCGCCCGGTGCGGCGGTTCTCCGCCTCCCAGACGCAGGTGTCGAAGAAGGCGCCGATGTGCCCCGCGAGTCGTGCCCGCCAGGTGTCGGAGGTGTACGGGGCCGTGCGCCGCCACAGGTCGGCGTAGGCCGGACGGAACGCACGGGTGATCGAGGCGTCGACGGACGCGGTGGGACGCTCGTCGACGGTGCCGTCGGCCGGGAGCCAGCCGAGCACCTCGTCGCACACCGCCCGCAACCGCTCGGGCTCCTGGCCGAGCCGGGTCTCGTCGAACTGGTCGTCCAGGACCAGCATGCAGCTGATCCAGTCCGTCACCAGCGCGAGTTCGACCGGGCCGGAGTGCGGATACGCCCGGGACATCAGCGTGCCGAGCAGGGAGCGTTCGTGGTGGCGCCGGGCGGCCTCGTCGGGCACCAGCCCGAAGCGGCGGACGAAGGCCCGGGTGCTCTCCTCCACCTGCGCGGTGAAGGGGCTGATCCGGGGCGGGAACTGGGCGTGCAGCTGGGGTATGTCAAGGGACACGGTGTCACCCGTCGTAGAGGCGTGGGAGTGCGGTCTGCGGTCTGCGAAGTGCGGGGGAGTGCGCATGGGGCGGGGCGGGCGGCGAACGGCGCGGCCCCGGCGCCGGGTCAGGAGGGCAGCTGGAGCGACTTGAGCTCCTGGAACTCCTGGATTCCGTGGCGCCCGAGTTCGCGCCCGACCCCCGACTGCCGGTAGCCGCCGAAAGGCGCGGCGGGGTTGAACGCGGCGTCGTTGATGTCGACCTGCCCGGCCCGCAGCCGGCGGGCCACGGCGGTCGCCCGCGCGGTGTCGGCCGACCACACGGTCGCCGCGAGGCCGTACCGCGTCGCGTTGGCCTGCGCCACGGCGTCGGCGTCGTCGTCGAAGGGGAGGACGGTCAGCACCGGCCCGAAGATCTCCTCCTGGGCCAGCGGGGAATCGGGCGGCACCTGCGTCCACACGCTCGGCGTCACATAGTGGCCGCGGGCCGGCACCCGGTCCCACGGCGGCCCGGCCACCTGCCGCGCGCCGGACCTTCTCGCCGCGTCGAGGTACCCGAGGACGCGGTCCCGCTGGGCGCGGGAGACCAGCGGGCCCAGCCGGCAGGCGGGATCCATCGGGTCTCCGGGCACATACGCGGCGAGCACCGAGCGGACCAGCTCCAGAGCTTCGTCGAGCCGCGCCCGCGGGACGAGCAGCCGGCTGCGGGCCGAACAGGTCTGCCCCGCGTTGTGCAGCGCGCCGTGGGTCGCGTCGGTGACGGCGGTCTCCAGGTCGGCGTCGGGGAGCACCACCGTCGCCGATTTACCGCCCAGTTCCAGGCAGACCTTCTTGACGCCGAGGGCCGCGGCGGAGCCGACCTCCCGGCCGGCCGCGAGCGAGCCGGTGAACGACACCACGTCCACGCCCGGATCGGCGGCGAGGGCCCGTCCGGCATCCGTCCCCCGGCCCGGGACCAGGTTGAACACCCCGGGCGGCAGGCCCAGCGCGTCGATCAGCGTGGTGAGGAAACAGGCGGACAGCGGGGCGAGTTCACTGGGCTTGAGGACGATCGTGCAGCCCGCGGCCAGGGCCGCGCCGACCTTCGCCACCGCCTGGTGCAGCGGATAGTTCCACGGGGTGATCGCGGCGACCACCCCGGCCGCCTCCCTGACCACGAGGGAGTGGCCGATGCGCTCCTCCCCGCTCGCGGCCGCCTCGGCGGCGTAGGCCTCCAGCACCTTGACCGGCAGCCCCACCTGCACCCGCCGGGAGAACGACAGGGGAGAGCCCATCTCACGGGTGATCAGGCCGGCCATCTCCGCCTGGTTCTCGACCAGCAGGTCCCGCAGCGCCGACAGATGTCCGGCACGCACCGGGGCCTCGGTGGCGGACCAGGCGGGGAGGGCGGTCCGAGCGGCGTCGACGGCGCGCCGGACGTCCCGTGCGTCACCGGCGGCGATCCGCCCCACGATCTCCTCCGTGGCGGGATTCTCCACGGCGACGGTCTCGGCCGCGGCGGGTCGGGTCCACCGGCCATCGACGTAAAGGGAGTCAAGCGGCAGGGATTCCATGGCCTGGGTAATTCTCCTCGAGGAGCGAATACAGCGCTTTCGATGTCGGGCAGGCCAAACGATTACGCACGGACGGCTCGGGCGACTGGAGACAACCTGAATGAGGAACTGCCCCTGCACGGCGCCGAAGACCACACACCGGCAATTGCGGTTACCGTACCGATTCGGCATTGGCCGGTCGTGTTTGCTTTTCGATGGAGAGGCCATCCGTGTCCCCAGCTCTCATACGTCCCCCACGATTCGACGGCACCTGGCTCAAGCGGTACCGGCCGGTGACCGCCCCGCGGCTGCGGCTGTTCTGCCTGCCCTACGCCGGCGGCACCGCCGGTGCCTTCCACGGCTGGGCACACGCGCTGCCCGGCGACGTGGAACTGGTCGCGGTGCAGTACCCCGGACGGCAGGACCGCTTCGACGAGCCGTGCGTGGCGGAGATGGCCCTGCTCGCCGACCGCATCACCGAGGCGCTGGCGCCGCTCCTCGACCGGCCGTTCGCCCTCTTCGGGCACAGCATGGGAGCGGCGGTCGCCTATGAGGTCGCGCTGCGCCTGGAGAGCCGCCACCACGCCCGCCCCCGGCACCTGTTCGTGTCCGGCCACTCCTCGCCGCTCCGGCCGCGCCGCCACACCGACGTCCACCTGAAGGACGAGGACGCGATGCTGGAGTGGTTCGGCGCACTCGGCGCGATGGACCCGGCGGTCCTCGCCGACCCCGAACTGCGCCCGCTGGTGGTTCCCTCGCTGCGCGCCGACCTGCGCCTCATCGAGACCTACCGCCCCGCGGCCGCCCGGCCGGTGAACGCCCCGCTGACCGCCTACGTCGGCGACGCCGACCCGGGGGTGCCGCCGGACGACGCCGCCGCATGGAAAGAACTCACCTCGGGGGAGTTCTCCTTCCGTGTTTTCCCCGGAGGGCATTTCTACCTGTCGGACCAGGAAACGGAACTTCTGGCCGACCTCACCGAACGGCTGGGAGGAGCCCCCGTATGAACGGCCACGACGACATGGCAGACCGGGCCCGCAAAATCATGGTGGACGTCCTGGATCTGCGGCTGAGTCCCGAAGAAATCGATGACAGTGCCTCGCTCTACTCGCCGATGATTCAGCTCGATTCCCTCAATCTGCTGCAGCTCCTCCTCGCGGTGGAGGAGGAGTTCGGCGGCCACATCGAGGACGAGGACGTCATGGACGCCGATCTGGAGACCGTCGGCGACCTCATCGGGCTCATCCGGCAGCACGCGCAGGCGACCGAGGCGGCGAGGGCGGTATGAAGGCGACCCGAAACCAGTACCTGCTGGACGAGGACGACGTACCCACGCACTGGTACAACATCCTCGCCGACCTCGAGGTGCCCGACGACGTACGGCGCGCCCGCCCCGCCACGGACGAGGCCCGGCCGGGGAAGTTGGCGCCCAACATCCCGCTGTCCCTCTACCGCGGCAGCGTCGGACGGCAGCGCTTCATCGAGATCCCCGCCGAAGTGCGCGAGCAGTACCGGACCTGGCGCCCCACCCCCCTGATCCGCGCGCACCGGCTGGAACAGGCCCTGGACACGCCCGCCCACCTCTACTACAAGTACGAGGGCGCCAACGCCTCGGGCAGCCACAAGCTCAACTCCGCGCTGGCACAGGCGTATTACTACAAGAAGGCCGGTGTCGAGCACCTGACGACCGGCACCGGCGCCGGGCAGTGGGGCAGCGCCCTGTCCATGGCCTGCCATGCCCTCGGCCTTGACTGCACCGTCTTCATGGTCCGCGTCAGCCACGCCCAGAAGCCCTACCGGCGGGTGCTGATGGAGCTCAACGGCGCCCGGGTCATCCCCAGCCCCAGCGGCACCACCGAGGCCGGCCGGGAACTGCTCGCGAAGTCCCCGGACAGCGCCGGCAGCGTGTCGATCGCCAACGCCGAGGCCCTGGAGCACGCCCAGTCCGTCTCCCGCGGCAGGTTCTGCGTCGGCAGCGGGGAGAACCATGTGCTGCTGCACCAGACCGTCATCGGCGAAGAGGCGCTGGTGCAGATGAAGGCGGCCGGCGAGTTCCCCGATGTCGTCATCGCCTCGATGGGCGCGGGCAGCAACTTCGCCGGACTGGCCTTCCCCTTCCACCGGGAGAAGCTTCGCTCCCGGGCGGCCACCCGGCTGGTCGCTGTCGAACCCGAAGCGTGCCCCAAGCTCACCAAGGGCCGCTACGCCTGGGACTACAACGACATCTCGGGCACCACCCCGATGACGAAGATGTACACCCTGGGGCACACCTTCGTCGCCCCCGGCGTCCACGCCGGCGGCCTGCGCTACCACGGGGCCGCACCGCTGGTGAGCGCCCTGTACGACCAGGGCCTGATGGAAGCGGTGGCCTACCGGCAGAAGCCGGTGTTCGAGGCCGGGGCCTTCTTCGCCCGCACGGAGAACGTCGTGCCCGCCCCGGAGTCGGCACACGCCGTCAAGGCCGCCATCGACGAGGCCGTCAAGGCCCGCGAGGAGCGCACGCCCAAGGTGATCCTCTTCAACGTCAGCGGCCACGGACTGCTGGACCTGTCCGCCTACGACCAGTACCTCGCCGGCGACCTGGAGGACCACGCGGTCTCCGACGAGCACATCGCCGCTTCGCTGGCGGCCCTGCCGGACCCCGGCCCCGTCGGCGTGACGTCATGAACCTGAGCCCCACCGGCGAACAGCGCGCGCTCGCCGAGAAGTTGTGCGCCCTGGGCGCGACCGACCTGGGCGCGGACCTGGCGGAGCGCGAGAAGACCCAGCGGCTCCAGCCCGGCGACTGGCAGCGCTGCGCCGACGCCGGAGTGTTCGCGCTCACGGTGCCCGAGGAGTACGGCGGGCTCGGCCTGGACCCGCTCAGCTGTGCCCTGGCACTGGAGGGACTCGGCCGCGGCTGCCGGGACAACGGTCTGCTGATCTCCGTCGGCGCCCACATCTGGGCCATGCAACTGCCGCTCCTCGCGTTCGGCACCGAGGAGCAGAAGCGCCACTACCTGCCCGCCCTGACCGACGGCCGGGCGGTCGGCGCCCATGCGATCACCGAGGGCGAGGCGGGATCCGACGCCCTGTCGCTGACCACCCGCGCCCGGCGCGACGGCGACCACTACGTGCTCGACGGCACCAAGAGGTTCATCACCAACGCCCCCCTCGCCGACGTCTTCCTCGTCTACGCCACACTCAACCCGGACCTGGGCTTCACCGGCGTCACCGCCTTCCTGGTCGACCGCGACCTGGACGGCGTCACCGTCGAGACCCGCTTCGAGAAGACCGGGCTGCGCACCGCCCCCTGGGGGGAGATCACCCTCACCGGCTGCCGGGTCCCCGCATCCCGCCGCCTGGGCGCCGAGAAGCAGGGCTCCAAGATCCTGTCGACCGCGATGGCCTGGGAGCGCTCACTGATCCTGGCCCCGCTGCTGGGCACCATGCAGCGCCAGATCGACCAGTGCGCCCAATACGCCCGGAGCCGGGAGCAGTTCGGCACGAACATCGGCCGCTTCCAGTCGGTGTCCCACCGCATCGTCGACATGCAGGTCCGGCTGGAGGCGGCCAAGCTGCTCACCTACCGCGCCGCCTGGAGCCTGACCCGGGACGCCGCCTCCTCGGTGTTCCCGGAAGCGGCGCAGCTGAGTACCAGCGAGTCGGCCGTGCAGACCTTCCTCGACGCCCTGCAGGTGTTCGGCGGCCTCGGCTACACCACGGACACCGATGTCGAACGCAACCTCAGGGACGCGCTCGGCACCCGGATCTCCTCGGGCACCTCGGACATGCAGCGCAAGGTCATGGCGGACAAGATGGGCCTCACCGTCAGGGCCCGCCGCCGGTCCCCGGACGGAACAGGAGGCGGCCGCCGTGACGACGCTCGTTGACCCCCTGCTCGACAACGCCGCCCGCCGGCCCGACGCCGAAGCGGTCCGCCACCGCGGCCACGCCCTCACCCACGCGGAGCTGGACCGGGCCAGCAGCGCCCTCGCCGCCACCCTGCAGGAGGCCGGCGTGGTGCCCGGCGACCGGGTCGGCCTGTGGCTCGGCAAGTCCGTCGAGGCGGTGGTGGCCCTGCACGCGGTGCTCAAGTGCGGCGCCGCCTACGTCCCCGTCGACCCCGCGGCCCCGACGGCCCGGGCGGCCTACATCCTCGGCGACTGCGCGGTCAGCGCCCTGGTCACCGACGACAGCCGCCTGGCCCTGCTGGACGAGCGCGGCGACACCGCACGGATCCGCCCCCGCCTCGTCGTGGTGGCCGGTGAGCCGGAGCACCCGCCCGCCCCCGGCCGGACCGGCTGGCAGGCGGCCACCGGGCGGGCGGTGCCCGACGGCTTCGCCCCGGTGGCGGCGGACCCGGACGACCTTGCCTATGTGCTCTACACCTCCGGCTCCACCGGGACGCCCAAGGGCGTCATGCTCTCCCACCGCAACGCCCTGGCCTTCGTCGACTGGGCCGTCACCGCCTTCGGCCTGACCGCCGACGACCGGATGGCCTCCCACGCGCCGTTCCACTTCGACCTGTCGGTCTTCGACCTCTTCGCCGCGGCCCGTGCCGGCGCCTGCCTGGTACTCGTCCCCGAGAACCAGAAGGCCCTCGGCCCCGCCCTCAACCGGCTGGTCGCCGAGGAACGGATCACCGTCTGGTACTCGGTGCCCGGCGCGCTGATCCGGATGCTCGACGCCAAAAACCGGGACCTGCTGGAATCCTCCCGGCTACGGACCGTGCTCTTCGCCGGTGAGCCCTTCGTCCTCAAGCACCTGCGGCGGCTGCGCGCCGCACTTCCCGCGGCGGCCCTGTTCAACCTCTACGGGCCCACCGAGACCAACGTCTGCACCTTCCACCGGGTCACCGACGCCGACCTGGCACCCGGCAACACCGCCCCGCCCCCCATCGGACGCCCCTGCCCGTACGCCGGTGCCCACCTCCTCGACGCGGAGGGCCGCCGTATTGACGACGCACCGGGCGCCGAGGGCGAACTGTGCATCACCGGCGACTCGGTGATGCTCGGCTACTGGGGCGCACTGGCCGGCCGGGAGCCGGGCACCGCGCCCGTCCACCGCACCGGAGACCTCGTCCGGTCCGACGGCCGGCAGGGCTATACCTTCCTCGGCCGCCGCGACCACATGGTCAAGGTGCGCGGCTACCGCATCGAACCGGAGGAGATCGAGGCCCGGCTGCTGGAATGCCCCGAGGTGCACGAGACCGCCTGCATCGCCGTCCCCGACGACCTGGACGGCGCCAGGCTGGAGGCCTACCTGACCCCGGCGGCCGGCAGCGCCCCCGACCCCGCCGCGCTGCGCCGGCACTGCCTGGAGGGGCTGCCCCGCTACATGGTCCCCGCGGCGTTCCACGTCATCGGCGCCTTCCCGCGCACCTCGACGGGCAAGGTCGACCGCCGCGCCCTGGCATCGGGCCGCACGGACGCACCGGACGGGGGAGTTCCGTGCCCGCCCGCGTCCTGACCCCGCGCTGGCCCAGCACGGCACTGGGCCGGGACAAACGCGTCAACGTCCTCCTCCCGGGGCGGTACGAGGAACACGGCCCCGGCCATCCCGTGCTGTACCTGCTGCACGGCTACGGCGGCGGCAAGGACACCTGGCTCGCACACACCGGCCTGACGGCGGCCCTGGAGGACAGCCGGCTGATCGTCGTCCTTCCGGAGAGCGGCCGGCGCTGGTTCGTCAACGACCACGCGGGACTGCGCTACGAGGACTACCTGATCCAGGACCTCCTCCCGGCCGTCGACGCCCGGTACAACACCCTCGCCGGCCGCTCGGGCCGGGCGATCGGCGGATTCTCCATGGGCGGCGCGACCGCGCTGTTCCTGGCGCTGCGCCACCGCCACCTGTTCGCCGCGGTGGCCTCCCATGCGGGCGCCTTCGAGGCCCCCCGCCGGATCGGCGACCCCTACGCCGAGCACCGCTCCGAGCCCGGCTTCGTCATGCCGACCGTCGAGGCCCACGAACGGGTCTGGGGTCCGCCGGGCAGCGCGACCCGGCGCCGCTACGACCCGTACCGGCTGATCGGGGCCGACAGCCCGCTGCCGCCCCCCGCCCTCCACCTGGACATCGGCACCGGCGACCACGACCGCATGATCCGGATGAACCGCAGGGTGCGCGACGCCCTGCACGGGCGTGGCTGGCCGGTGGCGTACCACGAGCGGGAGGGCGGCCACGACTGGGAATTCGTGAACCGTGCCCTGCCCTCGTCGCTGGAATTCGTGAGCCGCCGGCTCGCATGAGGAACCCCGATCGGAGTGTGAACCGCCCCATGCCGTACGCGGCGAGCGAACCCGTCGTCCTGGTGACCCGCCCGCGCCCCGGCGTCGTGCAGGCCGCCCTGAACCGCCCGCACCGAAAGAACGCCCTGACCGAGGAGGTCTTCCGCGCCCTCGGCGACCTGTGCGCCGAACTCCGCGAGGACCGCTCGGCCCGGGTCCTCGTGCTGACGGGAGCGGGGGAGACCTTCTCCTCCGGATACGACATCGACGAGGTGGGCCGGGTCGCCTCGCTGGAGCCGCAGGACCTGATGGCACTGCTGGACCGGCAGGGGCGGGTGGTCTCGGCGCTGTGCGACCTGCCGCAGACGGTCGTCGCCGCGGTGGACGGCGTGGCGGCCGGCGCGGGCCTCTCGCTCGCCCTGGCCGCGGACCTGCGGGTGCTCTCGGCACGGGCCCGGCTGCGCGCCGCGTTCGTCCGCATGGGCCTGTCCGGCGGCGACATGGGTGCCTCCTGGTTGCTGCCCCGGATCGCCGGGCTCGGATTCGCCTCCGACATGCTGCTCACCGGCCGGTTCGTGGACGCCGACGAGGCGCTCCGGCGGGGTGTCGCGAACCGCGTGACCACGGGCGGCGACCTGATGGCGACCGCACTGGATGCCGCGGAGCAGATCGCGGACAACAGCCCCGTGTCGCTGCGGTTGACCAAGCACATCCTGCAGGCCAACACCGACGCCCCCTCGCTGGAGGTCGCCCTGCGGGCGGAGGCGTCGGTCCAGGTGGCCGCCGCCAAGTCCCCGGACGTACAGGAGGCGGTGGCCGCCTTCCGCGAACGCCGCGCCCCCCGCTTCGGCGCCGCGCCGAACGAGACCGACTCCACGGAGGAACAACCATGAACACGGAACCGAGCTGGCGGCCCGCCGTGGTCGAACCCGGCACCGCCGGCGCAGCGGCGGGCCCGCGCGGCCTGCGGGAGTATCTGGACGGCACGGACCTCGGCGCCCTCCTCGTCCGTGAGAAGGCGGTGCTCTTCCGGGGCTTCGCCGGCGCACCCGGCAGCTACGACGAGATCGCCGGCCTGCTGCTGCCCCGCCGGCTGGCCTATGTGCACGGCAACTCGCCCCGGACCAAGGTGGGACAGAACGTCTACACCTCCACGGAGTACCCCGCCGAGTACGAGATCTCCATGCACAACGAGATGTCGTACGCCGCCTCCTGGCCCGCGCGGATCCTCTTCCACTGCGAGGTGGCGGCGGCCACCGGCGGCGCCACTCCCGTCCTCGACGGCCGGCTGTGGCTGGAGTCCCTCGACGCAGAGGTCCGCGACGCCTTCGCCGGCGGGGTCCGGTACACCCAGAACCTGCACGACGGCATCGGGTTCGGCAAGAGCTGGCAGGCGACCTTCGAAACGGAGGACCGCGCGGCGGCCGAGGCCTTCCTCGACGGTACGGGGGCCGACTGGGAGTGGCGGAACGACGGCTCGCTGCGGGTGAGCCTGCTCCGGCAGGCCACCCTCGCGCACCCCGTCACCGGCACCCGGGTGTGGTTCAACCAGGCCGACCAGTTCCACCCCGCGGGACTCGGCGACGACGCGGCCGCCCTGGCCGACGTCCTGTCCGAGGACGAACTGCCGCAGTACGCCGTCTTCGCCGACGGCTCGCCCATCCCGGCGGAGTACATCCACCACATCCAGGAGACCGGGATGCGACTGGCCGTCGACGTGGACTGGCAGGTCGGCGACCTGCTCCTGGTCGACAACGTCGCCGTCGCCCACGGCCGGCGCACCTACACCGGCGAGCGGCGCATCCTGGTGGCCATGTCGGACTGAGACGCCCGGCCGCACCGAGGAGCGACGGGGAAAGCCCGAGGAGCGAGAACGGAAGGGGGAGGCCCGGTGGCCGAGGACCACCGGGCCTCCCCCTTCCGCCTGTTGCGCCGCTGCCGGGCGGCTAGGCTTCGCGGTGCACTGCCTGCCCCGCCATCCGTACCAGTGCGTCCGCCCACTGCGGCGGCACGGACCGCCGGACGGCCTCGCTCGCGGTGCCCAGCCGCTCCGCGATGATCCGCTCGACCTCGTCCCGCACCCCGGTCCGCAGCAGCAGATCGTGGAGCGTGTCCGGATCGGCGGCGGAGAGGTCGTCGCCGACCAGCGCCCGGACCTCCGGCGAGGTGCGCAGCGCGGTCGACATCAGCAGCGTCATCTTGTGCTGCTGGAAGTCCAGCCGGGCGGGCTTCCCGGTGACCGCCGCGCTGCCGAAGGCGTCCAGCAGGTCGTCGCGCAGCTGGAACGCCTCGCCGACCGCGAGCCCGTAGGCGTCGAACGGCTCCAGCAGGTCTTCGGCACCCGCCAGCCTCGCCCCCATCGCCAGCGGACGCTGGACGGTGTAGCGGCCGGACTTGAACAGCGCGATCCAGCTGGACAGTTCGGGATCGGGCACGAACTGCGCGGCCGCCCGGACGTCCAGGAACTGGCCGATCATCAGCTCGGTGCACAGCTCGCCCCAGATCTGCCGGACCGGGTCCGGCAGGCCGGCCAGCAGCCGCTCGGCATAGACCAGGGCCAGGTCGCCGGCGAGCACGGCGACGCTCTCGCCGTAGCGGCGGCCCTCCCCGCGCCAGCCGCGCTCCTGGTGCAGCGCGGCGTGCGTCATATGGGCGGTCGGCCTGCTCCGGCGCAGTGCGGCGTCGTCCATGACGTCGTCGTGCAGCAGCGCGAAACTGTGCAGCAGCTCCAGGGCGGCGGCCACCTCGACGATGCCGCGCCCGTCGGGTGCCCCACCGCCGGCGAGATAGCCGGCGACGCAGAAGGACGGCCGCAGCCGCTTTCCGCCGCTGCCGACCATCTCGGCGACACAGTCGACGAGTTCGACCGCGTCAGGATTGAGCGCCGCCCACGAGCGGCGCTCCTGCGCGAGGAATTCCGCGAGACGTCGTTCGACCCGGGCCAGTATGCGATCGCGTTCCTCCAGGGCGAGAACGGTGAATTCATGGCTCACCGGCAGGGCGGTTGACATAGCAGCTCTCCTGATGCCGGGGCAGCGGTCGGACGGTGGGACCGAGCGGATCGTGCTGCTGCCGCGTGGTTGTCCAGTGGTCCCGCCATTCTTCTCGCACATCCCGCCGTGTCGCGGAAAGAGGCAGCTGTTCGTCCAGCGACTGTCCAGGTGAGGTGTTCCGGGCCCGGATAGTGTCCCGCCGAGCGAGCGGGCCGGCATCGGCACAGAATTCACCTCCCCGAATACACAGGGGACGTGACGGCGATTCAGAAAGGGAAATCCTCCTTTTCCGGGGCCCGCGCATTCTTGGGTGAGTGGGCGAGGAGTCATGGACCGATCTCAGTCTTTCGCTGACGGCGAGCAGATGCTCCCTCTGACCGGTGCGCAGGCGGGAGTCTGGTTCGCCCAGCAGGTGGACCCGGACAGCCCCATCTTCCGGGCCGCCGAATATCTGGAGATCCACGGCGCCGTCGAGCCCGGCCTGTTCGGACAGGCCCTGCGGCAGGTGGTCACCGAGGCGGATGCCCTGCACGTCCGGTTCCTGGAGACCGACGACGGCCCCCGGCAGACGGTCGGGCCGCAGCCGGAGTGGCACCTGGAGGTCATCGACGTCTCCGGCGCCGCCGACCCCCGGCAGGCCGCCGAGGAGTGGATGGGCCGCGACCTGCGCCGGAAGATCGACCTGACCCGCTCCCCGCTGTTCACCTACGCGCTGTTCAAGGCCGCACCGGACCGTTGGTTCTGGTACCACGCCTACCACCACATCCTGCTCGACGGCGTCGGCGCCGCCCTGCTGGTACGCCGGGTCGCGCACGTCTACAGCGCCCTGGCCGCCGGGAGCACCCCCGACCCGGCCTCCTTCGAGTCCGTGCGCACCCTGCTGGACGAGGACTTCGCCTACCGCGACTCGGCATCCTTCGCGCAGGACCGGGCGTTCTGGCAGCAGCAGTACGACGGCCGGCCGGAGCCGGTCACCCTCTCCCCCCGTCCGCTGCGGCCCACCCCCGACTTCATCCGGCGCACCGCCAGACTGCCGCAGGACGTGCAGCACGACCTGACCGCGGCCGCCGAGCGCATCGGCGTCGCCAAGTCCCGTATCGTCATCGCCGCCACCCTCGCCTACCTGCACCGGATGACCGGGCTCACCGACATCGTCGTCGGCCTCCCGCTCACCGCCAGGACCAGCGAGAAGGCCCGCAACGCGCCCGGCATGGCCGCCAATGTGCTGCCGCTGCGGGTGTCCGTGGACTCCGGCACGACCGTGGCCGCACTCCTCGACCGCACCCGCGCCGCCCTGCGCGAGGTGGCTCCGCACCAGCGCTACCGCGGTGAGGACCTGCGCCGCGACCTCGGGCTGCGCCACGACCACCGGCGGTTCTTCGGCCCCCTGCTCAACGTCGTCCCCTTCGACTACGACCGGCGGTTCGCCGGCCACCGCGCCGACGCCCACAACATGTCGCTGCGGCTCATCGAGGACCTGGCCGTCTCGGTGTACGACCGGGCCGACGGCAGCGAGATCCGCGTCGACTTCGACGCGCACCCCGAGCTCTGGACCCCGGCCGAACTCGCGGCCCACCAGGACCGGTTCGTCCGCTTCCTCGGCAGGACGGCACGCGCCCTGGACACACCGGGCACCTTCGTCGGACGCCTCGGACTGCTCGACGACGCGGAGCGGACGGCGCTCACCGGCACCGCTCCCGCGGCCCGCCCGGCCCCCGCCGGACCGACCCTGCCGGCGCTGTTCGAGCAGCAGGTGCTCAGGTCGCCGCAGGCCGTGGCCGTCGAGTTCGAGGGCACCTCCCTCACCTACGCCGCCCTCGACGCGCGCGCCAACCGGCTCGCCCGGCTGCTCGCCGCGCGCGGTGTGGGCCCCGAGGACCGGGTCGCCCTCCTGCTGCCCCGGTCCGCCGAGTTCGTGGTCGCCGTCCTCGCCGTCGCAAAGACCGGTGCGGCCTATCTGCCACTCGACCCGGCCTACCCCGCCGCGCGCCTCGACTATGTGCTCGACGACGCGGCGCCGGCCTGCGTGCTGGTCGACTCCGCCACCAGCGGCCTCGCCCGTGCCGCCGGCCGCCCCCTGCTGGTGCTGGACGACGACGCGGTGCGCGCGGACCTGGCGGACGGCGACGACACCCCGCTCACCGACGCGGAGCGCACCGCGCCCCTCGCCCCGGAGCACCCCGCCTACGTCATCTACACCTCCGGCTCCACCGGCCGCCCCAAGGGGGTGCAGGTCACCCACACCGGCCTCCCCGGTCTCGCGGAGACCTTCATCGGACGGCTGGCCGTGCGCCCCGGCGACCGGGTGCTGCAGTTCGCGTCGACCGGTTTCGACGCGATGGTCCCGGAGCTGTGCATGGGACTGCTCGCCGGCGCCACCTTCGTCCTGGCGCCGGGCGAACGGCTGATGCCGGGCGACCCGCTGGCCGCCTTCACCCGCGAAGCGGGCATCACCCACGCGATCCTGCCGCCGTCCTCCCTGGCCGTGATGGACCCCGACGGCGACCTGCCCGCGGACCTGACCATCCTGGTCGCCGGCGAGGCGAGCTCCGCCGGCCTGGTGTCCCGGTGGTCGGCGGGACGGCGGTTCGTCAACGGGTACGGGCCGACGGAGACCACGGTGTGCGCCACCATGAGCACCCCGCTCTCGCCCGGCGACGAGCCGCTGATCGGCACGCCGATCGGGTCCCTCCGCGGCCATGTCCTCGATGCGGCGCTGCTGCCCGTACCGCAGGGCGTGGTCGGCGAACTGTACGTGGCCGGGCCCGCCGTGGCCCGCGGCTACCTCGGCCGCCCGGCGCTGACCGGCGAACGCTTCGTCGCCCATCCCTTCGGCCACCCGGGCGAGCGCATGTACCGCACCGGCGACCTCGTGCGCCGCCGCCCAAACGACACTCTCGAGTTCATCGGCCGCGCCGACGAGCAGGTCAAGATCCGCGGGTACCGCGTCGAGCCCAAGGAGGCCGAGGCCGCCCTGCTGGAGCTGGACACCGTCGGCCAGGCCGCCGTCACCGTCCACCGCGACGCCACCGGCGCCCCCGCCCTGGCCGGCTATGTCACCGCCGCCCCCGGCCGGACGGTCGAACTCGACGGTCTGCGGGGGCAACTGGCCGGACGGCTGCCCGGCTACCTGGTGCCCGCCACCCTCACCCTCCTCGACGAGATCCCCGTCACCCCCAACGGCAAGACCGACCACAAGGCGCTGCCCGCCCCCGTCGCCGATGCCGCCGACCGGCCCCTCAGCGCGCCGCGCACCCCGCGCGAGGAGAGCCTGTGCGCGCTCTTCGCCCAGATCCTCGGCGTCGCCGCGGTCGGCATCGACGACGACTTCTTCGCTCTCGGCGGGCACTCGCTGCTGGCCGCCCGGCTGGCCCGCCGGGTACGCGCCGAACTGGGCGTCGAATGCGGCGTCGAGGGTGTCTTCGGGGCGCCCACCGTACGGCGGCTGGCCGAGCACCTCACCGGTGCGCGCAGCGCCCGCCCCGCGCTGCTCCCGCTGCCGAAGGACACCGAGCCCCCGCTGTCCTTCGCCCAGCAACGCCTGTGGTTCCTGCACCACCTGGAGGGCCCCAGCGCCGCCTACAGCATCCCGCTGGCGCTCACCCTCGACGGCACCCTCGACCCGGACGCCCTGCGGACGGCGCTCGGCGACCTCCTGGACCGGCACGAGGTGCTGCGCACCGTCTACCGGGACACCGACGGCAACCCCGCCCAGGAGATCCTCGCCCCGGGCACCGCGCAGCGCTCTGCCGGCTTCCTCGACGTGGTGCCCGCCGAGGAGGCCGCACTGACCGGCCTGCTCGCCGACGCGGTGGCGCGCCCCTTCGACCTGACCGCCGAAGTGCCGCTGCGCGCCACGCTGTTCGCGCTCGCCCCGCGGCGTTATGTGCTCCTCCTGCTGGTGCACCACATCGCCGCCGACGCCGAGTCCGTCGCGCCGCTGCTGCGCGACCTCACCGTCGCCTACGAGGCGCGCCGCGCCGGCCGGACGCCGGAGTGGGCACCGCTGCCCGTCCGCTACGGCGACTACGCCGCCTGGCAGCGCACCCTGCTCGGCGACGCGGCCGACCCGGCCGCCACCGCCGCCCGGCAGCTCGACTTCTGGCGGCAGGAGCTGACGGGGCTGCCCGGCCACCTCGACCTGCCGTTCGACCACCCCCATCCGTCGCACACCACGGCCCCGCCCGCGGGCCTGCTCACCCTCGCCCTCCCGCCGGACGTCCACGCCCAGGTGGCGGACCTGGCGCGGTCCAGCGGCACCAGCACGTTCATGGTCGTCCAAGCGGCCCTCGCCGCCCTGCTCAGCCGCCTCGGCGCCGGTGACGACATCGCCCTGGGCGTCCCCGTCGCGGGCCGCGAGGACGACGCGCTGGAGCAGCTGGTCGGCTTCTTCACCAACACGCTGGTGCTGCGCACGGACACCGGTGGCAACCCCGCCTTCCGTGAGCTGCTGGCCCGCGTCCGCCGCGGGAACCTGGCCGCCTACGCCCATCAGGACCTGCCGTTCGAGCAGCTCGTGGAGGCGGTCAACCCTGCGCGCTCGATGTCCCGGCACCCGCTGTTCCAGGTCATGCTCGCGATGGACAGCTCGCACCGCGCCCTGCCGTCCGTCGCCGGACTGGAACTGGGGCTGCGGGAGATCCCCACCGGCACCGCCAAGTTCGACCTCTCGTTCAACGTCCGGGAGCACCTCGGCTCCGGGGGCGGCGCCGAAGGCCTCACGGTGACGCTCGAATACCGTGCCGACGTCTTCGAACGGGCCACCGTCCAGGCCCTGTTGGACCGTTTCGCGCGGCTGTTGACCGCCGTCGTCCGGGACCCCGACCTCAGCCTCGGCGCCGCCCCCGTCCTGAGCGCCGAGGAACTGCACCGCCAACTGGCCGAGTGGAACGCGACCGCCGCCGCCGAGCCGCTGGTGGACGTGGTCGCGCAGGTGCGCGCGGTGGCGGCCGACCGGCCGTCCGCCGTCGCGGTCACCGACGAGGCGGGCGACGTCACCTACGCCGAGCTGATCGGACTGGTGGACGCCGTGGCCCACCGGCTCCGGTCCGCGGGCCTACGGCCGGAGTCGGTGGTGGCGGTGCTGGCCGAGCGCGGGCGGTGGCCCGTCGCCGGATTCCTCGGCATCCTGGCCGCCGGCGGCGCGTACCTGCCGTTGGACACCACGGCACCGGTGGGCCGTTCGGCGGGACTGCTCGCCGATGCGGACGCCCGCTGTGTGCTGGCCGGCCCCGGATACCTGGACTCCGCCGTCCACGCGGCGGCCGGCCGGGCCGAGGTCGTCGCCCTCGACATCCTGGCGGATGCCGCGCAGGAGGCGCAGCCAGTGGCGCCCGCCGCCGAGCAGCTGGCCTACACCCTGTTCACCTCGGGATCGACCGGCCGCCCCAAGGGCGCGATGGTCCACCACCGGGGCATGAACAACCACCTGCTCGCGAAGGTCGAGGACCTGGGCCTGGTGGCCGGGGACGTCGTGGTGCAGAACGCGCCGCTGACCTTCGACGTCTCGGTGTGGCAGATGCTCTCCCCCCTGGTCGTGGGCGGCCGGATGCTCGCGGCCGGCCAGGCGCTCGCCGCGGACGCCGTCGGACTGTTCCGGCTCGTCGGGCACGAGGGAGTCACCATCCTGGAAGTGGTCCCCTCCCTGCTGCGAGCCGTCCTGGACAGCTGGGACGAGGGCGCCGAGGTGCCCGCCCTGCCGGGCCTGCGCCGGCTGGTCGTCACCGGCGAGGAACTGCCGGGCGAGCTGTGCCGACGCTGGTTCGCCCGCTTCCCCGCGGTTCCGGTCGTCAACGCCTACGGCCCGACCGAGTGCTCCGACGACGTGACGCACGCGGTGCTGGAGGAGGCGGCGGATACGGCGTCGACCACCCCCATCGGACGGGCGATCCGCAACACCCGGCTGTACGTGCTCAGCGACGCCCTGCAGCCGGTGCCGGCCGGGGTGCCCGGTGACCTGTACGTGGCGGGCGTCGGCGTGGGCCGCGGCTACCTCGCCGACCCCGGCAAGACGGCCGGCGCGTTCGTCGCCGACCCCTTCGCCGCGGACGGCTCCCGGCTCTACCGCACCGGCGACCGGGTGCGCCACCGTCCCGACGGCCAACTGGAGTTCCTGGGCCGGCGCGACGCCCAGGTGAAGATCCGCGGCCAGCGGATCGAGCTGGGCGAGATCGAGGCACGGCTGCGCACCGCCCCCGGCGTGACCGACGCGGTCGCCGCCGTGCTGCCCGGCCCGGGGGGCGCCCCCCGGCTCGTCGGATACCTCGTCGGCACCGACGACACCCGCACGGTGCGCGAGACCCTGGCGGCGGTGCTGCCGGAACCCATGGTCCCGGTGGCCTGGGTGGTGCTGGACGCGGTGCCGCTCACCGCCAACGGCAAGGTGGACCGCAAGGCCCTGCCGGTACCCGACCTCACCGTCACGACGAGCCGCGCGCCCCGCACCGCGCAGGAAGAGATCCTCTGCGGGCTCTTCGCCGACCTGCTGGGCCGCGACACGGTCGGCATCGACGACGACTTCTTCGGACTGGGCGGGCACTCCCTGCTCGCCACCCGCCTCGTCTCCCGCATCCGGACCGTCCTCGGCGTGGACCTGGCCCTCGCCACCCTGTTCCGGGCCCCCACCGTCGCCGCGCTCGCCGAGCAGCTGCCGTCCGCCGCCCCCGCCCGCCGTGCGCTCGCCCGGCACCCGCGGCCCGACATGCTGCCGCTGTCCTACGCCCAGCGCGGCCTCTGGTTCCTCAACCGGCTCGACCCCGCCGACGGCACCTACAACATTCCGCTCGTCCTGCGGCTCACCGGCACCCTCGACACCACCGCGCTGGAGACGGCACTCGCCTCGGTCGCCGCCCGCCACGAAAGCCTGCGCACCGTCTTCCCCGAGATCGACGGCGTCCCCCGGCAGGTCGTCCGCACTCCCGAAGCGGCCCGCCCCGTCCTGGAGATCGTGCCCGCGGCGGAAGCCGACGAGGCGACGCTGATCGCCGAGGCCGCGGGACGCGGCTTCGACCTGGCCTGCGAGCTGCCGCTGCGCGCCACACTGCTGGTGACCGGGCCGCACGCCCACGTCCTGGTGGTCGTCGTGCACCACATCGCCGGTGACGGCTGGTCGACCGCCCCCCTCACCCGTGACCTGTCCACCGCGTACGCCGCCGCCCTGCGCGGCGAAGCACCCTCCTGGTCACCCCTCCCGGTGCAATACGCCGACCACACCCTCTGGCAGCACGCCGAGCTGGGCGACGAGAACGACCCGGACAGCCTGATCAGCCGCCAACTCGCCCACTGGACCGAGGCGTTGGCGGGCCTGCCCGAAGAGACCACGCTGCCCGCCGACCGCCCGCGCCCCGCCACGCCCAGCCACCGCGGCGGTCTGGTGCCCTTCGAGCTCTCTCCCGCCACCCACGCCGCCCTGATCCGGGTGGCCCGGGCCCACGGCGTGACGTCGTTCATGGTGCTGCACGCGGCACTCGCCGCCCTGCTGACGCGGCTGGGTGCCGGCGAGGACATCGCCATCGGCGGCTCCGCCTTCGGCCGCGACGACGAGGCACTCGACGACGTGGTCGGCTTCTTCATCAACTCCCTGGTGCTGCGCCTCGACACGAGCGGCGACCCCGGCTTCGGCGAGCTGCTGCGGCGCACCCGGCGTGCCGACATCGACGCCTTCGCCCACCAGGACGTGCCTTTCGAGCGGCTCGTCGAGGCGCTCAACCCGGCCCGCTCGACGGCCCGCCACCCGCTGTTCCAGGTCAAGCTGGTGCTGCAGAACCTGGCCCGGCCCCAGGCCGAATTCCCCGGCCTGTCAGCCGAGTTCGTGCGGTTCGACCCGGACATGGCGAAGTTCGACCTGCTCTTCAGCGTGGCCGAGCGGTTCGGCGAGCGGGGCGAACCGGCCGGCATCACCGCGGCCGCCGGCTACGCCGCCGACCTGTTCGACCGGTCCACGGTGGAGACCCTCGCCGCGCGTTTCGTCCGGCTGCTGGAATCCGCCCTCGCCCGGCCCGAACTGCCCCTCGGAGAACTGGAGCTGCTCGGCCGCGACGAGCGCCACGAGCTGATGGTGGCGCGCAACGACACCGCCACCGCACCGCCCGCCGGCACGCTCGCGCAGCTCTTCGAGGCGCGCGTCGCACGGGCCCCGCAGGCGCCCGCCGTGCACGCGGACGCCGTCGAGCTGACGTACGCGCAGCTCGACGCGCGCGCCACCGCGCTCGCCCGGCTGCTGCTGCGGCACGGCGCGGGCCCCGGGGAACTGGTGGCGCTCGCGCTGCCGCGCTCGGCCGACGCCGTCGTGGCGATGCTGGCGGCCGGCAAGGCCGGCACCGCGTATCTGCCCCTCGACCCCGAACAGCCGGGGGACCGGGTCACCCTGCTGCTGGCCGACGCCCGGCCCGCCCTGCTGCTGACCACGCAAGCGGTGCTCGCCGGCGCCCCGCATCTCGCGGACGGCCCCGCCGAGGTCGTCGTCCTGGACGACGACGGCACGACGGCCGAGCTCGCCGCTCTCGGGACCCGCCCGCTCACCACGGCCGACCGCACGGCACCGCTCTCCCTCCAGGACACCGCCTACGTCGTCTACACCTCCGGCTCCACCGGCACGCCCAAGGGCGTGATGGTCGACCAGCGCGCGCTGGCCGACTACGTGACCCGGTGCGTGGACCGCTACCCGGGACTGGCCGGCCGCACTCTGCTCCACTCGCCGCTCTCCTTCGACCTCGGCCTCACCGGCCTCTACGGCACCCTGCTGGCAGGCGGCTGTCTGCACCTCGCCGACCTCGACGAGAACCTGACGGTCCCCGGCGGCCTCACCTTCGCCAAGGTCACCCCGAGCCACCTGCCCCTCCTCGACGGCCTGCCCGCGGCGTGCTCGCCCACCGGCCAACTGGTCATCGGGGGCGAGGCCCTGCATGGCGAGCAGCTCACCGCATGGCGCGCCCGCCACCCCCGGGCCGACGTGATCAACCACTACGGCCCCACCGAGACCACCGTCGGCTGCCTGGACCACCTGGTCCCGGCCGGCACGGAGCTCCCCGACGGCCCGGTCCCGCTCGGCCGTCCCATGAACAACACCCGCGTCTACGTCCTGGACGCCGCACTGCGCCCGGTCCCCGACGGCGTGACCGGCGAACTGTACGTCGCCGGCAGCGGCGTGGCCCAGGGCTACCGCGGCCGCCCCGCCCTCACGTCGGAGCGGTTCGTCGCGGATCCGTTCGGCCCCGCCGGGACCCGGATGTACCGCACCGGCGACCGCGTGCGCTGGACCGCCGCCGGCGTCCTGGAGTACGCAGGGCGCGCCGACCACCAGGTCAAGGTGCGCGGCCACCGCATCGAACCGGGCGAGATCGAGGCCCGGTTGCTCTCCGCCCCCGGCGTCCGCCAGGCCGTGTGCGTCGTCCGCGAGGACCGGCCCGGCGACCGCCGGCTGATCGCCTACGTGGGCGCCGGACGGGACACCGCGCCCGAGACCCTGCGCACCCACGTCGCCGCCGCCCTGCCCGCCTACATGGTGCCGTCGGCGGTCGTGGTCCTCGACCGGCTCCCGCTGACCGCCAACGGCAAGGTCGACCGCCCCGCGCTGCCCGACCCGGAGTTCACCGGGGGACCGCAGGCCCGCGCCCCGCGCACACCGGAGGAGGAGATCCTCTGCGGGCTGTTCGCCGACATCCTCGGCGTGGACCGGGTCGGCGTCGACGACGACTTCTTCGCCCTGGGCGGCCACTCCCTGCTCGCCATGCGGCTGCTCAGCCGCATCGCCACGACCCTCGGAGTCCGGATCGGCATCAAGCCGCTCTTCGACGCGCCCACCGTCGCCGGCCTCGCCGCCAGGCTCGGCTCCGCGGACGACAGCCGGCCGCCCCTGGTTCCGGCCGGCCGCGGCGAGCGGGTTCCGCTCTCCTTCGCCCAGCGCAGACTGTGGTTCCTCAACCGTCTCGAAGGCACCAACGCCGCCTATCACGTTCCGCTGGTCCTGCGCCTGACCGGCGAGCTCGACCGCCCCGCGCTGCGCGCCGCACTACGGGACCTCGCCACCCGCCACGAGACCCTGCGCACGGTGTTCCCGGAGACCGGCGGCGTGCCCTGGCAGCACGTCCTGGGACCGGTCGAGGGCGCGCCGGTACTGGAGGAGACCGAGATCGCCGACGCCGACGAGGTGGCGGCCGCGGTCGACGAGACCGTGCTGCGCGGCTTCGACCTCGTCGCCCAGCCCCCGCTTCGCGCCCGGCTGATCGTCTCCGGCGACAGCACGCTGCTGGTGCTGGTGATGCACCACATCGCCAGCGACGGCTGGTCGCTCACCCCGTTCCTCGACGACCTGGGCAGGGCCTACGCCGCCCGAACCCGCGACACAGCACCGGCCTGGCAGCCGCTGCCCGTCCAGTACGCCGACTACGCGGTCTGGCAACGCGCGATGATGGGCGACGAGCACGATCCGGACAGCCGCCTCTCGAGGCAACTGCGGCACTGGACCACGGTCCTCGACGGGCTGCCGGAGGAACTGGAGCTGCCCACCGACCGCCCCCGCCCGGAGGCCGCCGGCTACCACGGCGCCCATGTGCCGCTCGCCGTCGACGCCGCGACCCACGCCGCACTGACCGACCTTGCCCGGGCGAACGGGGTCAGCGTCTTCATGGTCCTGCAGGCCGGACTCGCGGCGCTGCTGACCCGCCTCGGCGCCGGCACCGACATCCCGCTCGGCACACCCATCGCCGGCCGCACCGACGACGCGCTCGACCAGTTGGTCGGCTTCTTCGTCAACTCCCTGGTGCTGCGCACCGACACCTCGGGCGACCCGGCCTTCGGTGAACTCCTCGCCCGGGTCCGGGAGACGGACCTGGCCGCCTACACCCACCAGGACCTGCCGTTCGAGCGCCTGGTGGAGGAGCTGAACCCGGCCCGTTCGCTCGCCCGTCACCCGCTCTTCCAGATCATGCTGATCCTGCACAACGCGGGCGGCCGGCCCGCGGCCGACCTTGAGGGCCTGCAGGTCACGGTCGAGGGCGCCGAGGCCCCGGTGGCCACGTTCGACCTGTCCTTCAGCCTCTGGGAGCAGTACGCCGCGGACGGCCGGGCCGAGGGCATCCTCGGCCAGATCGAGTACGCCACCGACCTGTTCGACGAGGCCACCGCACGCTCCTTCGCGGAGCGCTTCCAGCGGCTGCTGGCCGCCGCGGTCGCCGACCCGCAGCGGCCGATCGGCGAGCTGCCGCTGCTGGACCCGCGCGAGCGGCACGACCTGCTGGTCACCCGCAACGCCACCACGCACGAGGTGCCCGCGGCGAGCCTGCCGGAGCTGTTCGCCGCCCAGGCGGCCCGCACCCCCGACGCCATCGCCCTGGAGTCCGGATCCCTGCGCCTGACCTACGCGCAGCTCGACGCCCGCGCGGAACTGCTCACCGACGCGCTGCTCGCCCGGGGCGTCCGGCCCGAGGACCCCGTGGCGCTGCTCCTCGGCACCCGCGCCGACCACGTCGTGGCGGCCCTCGCCGTCGCCAAGGCCGGCGGCGTCGCCCTCCCCCTGGACCACCGCAGCCCCCGGACGCGGCTGCGGCACATCCTGGAGAGCACCCGGACGTCCGCGGTCGTCGTGGACCGGACCACCGCGGGACGGATACCCGACGGGGCCGCCGCCCTCGTGCACGCCGACGGGCCGCGTACCCCGAACGCCGCCCCGCGGCCCCGCCCGGCCGTCGCGCCCGACCAGCTCGCCTACGTCATGTACACCTCCGGGTCCACCGGGGAGCCCAAGGGCGTCGCCGTCACCCACCGCAACGTCGCCGGACTGGTCCGCGACCGCTACTGGGGCCACGGCCCCGAGGACCGGGTGCTGTTCCACTCGCCCACCACGTTCGACGCCTCGACCTACGAACTGTGGGGCCCGCTGCTCACCGGTGCCCGCCTCGTCGCCGCGGAGACCGAGGCCACCGACATCGCGGCACTCGCCCGCACGATGACCGAACACGGCATCACCGTCGGCCTGTTCAGCGAGGGCGTGTTCCGGCTGCTCGCCGAGAACCACCCGGAGTGCTTCCGCGGCCTGCGGGACCTCTACGTCGGCGGTGACACCATGTCGGCCACCGCGGTCCGCAAGGTCCGCGAGCACGCGGGCCGGGCCCGGCTCACCAACAGCTACGGGCCCACCGAGTCCACACTGTGCGTCCTGCACCACGCGCTGACCGAAGCCGACCTGGAGCACCACTCCTTCCCCGTCGGCCTGCCGATGGACAACACCCGCGTCTACGTGCTCGACGACCGCCTGCGCCCGGTCCCGACGGGTGTCGCCGGCGAACTGTACGTGGCGGGCGAGGGACTGGCCCGCGGCTACGCCGGACGGTCCGCCCTCACCTCCGAGCGGTTCGTCGCCGACCCCTTCGGCCCGGCCGGGACCCGGATGTACCGCACCGGCGACCGGGTGCGGTGGCGCGCCGACGGCACCCTGGAGTTCGCCGGCCGCACCGACGCCCAGGTGAAGGTCCGCGGCTTCCGCATCGAGCCCGGTGAGGTCGAGTCCGCGGTGGCGTCGTTCCCCGGCACCGCCCAGGCCGTCGTGGCCGTCCGCGAGGACCGCCCCGGCGACAAGCGGCTCGTCGCCTACGTGGTGCCCGCCCCGGGCACCGAGACGGACCCGGCCGCCCTCCGCGCCCACGTCGCCGGGCTGCTGCCCGACTACATGGTGCCCGCGGCGTTCGTGTCCCTGGACGCCGTGCCCCTGACCCGTAACGGGAAGCTCGACCGCGGGGCACTGCCCGCACCCGACTACGCGGGCGGCGGCGGCCGCGGCCCGCGCGACGAGCGGGAACGGGTGCTGTGCGCACTCTTCGCGGAGCTGCTCGGGGCCCGGGACGTCGGCGTCGACGACAACTTCTTCGCCATGGGCGGCGACAGCATCGTCTCCATCCAGCTGGTGAGCCGGGCCCGGCAGGCCGGCCTGGAGCTCGCGCCCCGCGACGTCTTCCAGCACCAGACCGTCGCGGGCCTCGCCCACGCCGCGGCCGAGGCGGAGCGAGCCGGCTCGGCCCCGGCGGCGGAACACGACGACGGCACCGGCTCCGTACCGGCGACCCCCATCATGGAGTGGCTGCGCGAACTGGGCGGCCCGCTCGACGGGTTCAACCAGTCGGTGCTGCTGCGCGTGCCCCCCGCCCTGACCGAGCCGTCGCTCACCGCCGCCGTGGGAGCCCTGCTCGACCGGCACGACATGCTGCGCGCCGGCCTGGACCGCGGGAACGGCGAGCGGTGGACCCTGCGGGTGCCGGCCGCGGTGCCCGACGCGGCGCGGCTCGTCCGCCGGGTCGACGTGTCCGGCCACCCGGACGCCGCACCGGCGGAACTGCTGGCCGAAGCGGCCGAGACGGCCCGGCGGGAGCTCGACCCGGACGCGGGCGACATGCTGCGCGTCGTCTGGTTCGACGCGGGCGGTGCACGCCCCGGCCGGCTCCTGGTGATCGCCCACCACCTGGTGGTGGACGGCGTCTCCTGGCGCGTCCTGGTCCCCGACCTCATGTCCGCCTGGCGCGCCCACGCGAGCGGGCGCGACCTGGCGCTGGAGCCCGTCCGCACCTCGTTCCGCACCTGGGCCGGGCGTCTCGCCGAGCGCGCCCGCACCACCGCCGAGGCCGAACTGCCCCTGTGGGAAGGCATGACGGCCCTCCCCGACCCGCAGCTCAGCACCCGTCCTTCCGATCCCGGCAAGAACACCCGGGGCACCGCCCGGCACCACACCGCGGTGCTGCCGGCCGGGCTCACCGAACCACTGCTGACCACCGTGCCGGCCGCGGTGCACGCCGGGGCCGAGGAGGTGCTGCTGACCGGGTTCGCCCTGGCACTCGCCGAGTGGCGCAGACGCCGCGGCACCGCGGGCGGCAGCGCGGTCCTCATCGACCTGGAGCGCCACGGACGGGACGAGGACGGCCACAGCGATCTGTCCCGGACCGTCGGCTGGTTCACCGCCATGCACCCTCTCCGGCTCGACCCGGGCGTCCGCTGGCACGAGACCACCCAGGCGGGCCCCGGCACCGAAGCCGCGCTCAAGCGGGTCAAGGAACAGCTCCGGGCACTGCCCGGCAAGGGCATCGGCTACGGCCTGCTGCGCTACGCCAACCCGCGCACGGCGCCGCTGCTCGCCGCAGCCGCCGCCCCGCAGATCGCGTTCAACTACCTCGGCCGCGTCCGCGTCGACCGGGCCGCGGACGAGGACTGGGGCGCCGCGCCCGAGAGCGTGCACATCGCGCCCATGGACCCGGACATGCCGTTCGCCCACAGCCTGGAGCTCAACGCCGTCACCCACGACAGCGCCGAGGGCCCGCAGCTGAAGGTCACCTGGTCGTGGCCGGACGCCCTCTTCGACGAGTCCGAGATCCGGGCTCTGACCGACCTCTGGTTCGCCGCCCTGAGCACCCTGGCGACCCACGCCGACGCTCCGGCCGCCGGCGGCCGCACCCCATCCGACCTGCCCCTGGTGGACCTCCTCCAGGACGAGATCGACGAGCTCGAATCCGACTGGAGACTGTGAAGTGACGGAGAACGGCCCTGTGAAGCAGCAGCGTTCCGGTATCGAGGACGTCCTCCCCCTGTCGCCCCTGCAGGAGGGACTGCTGTTCCACTCCCTGTACGACGGCGACGGCGAGGACGTCTACACCGTCCAGCTCATGGTCGACCTGGCGGGCCCCCTGGACGGCGCCCGGCTGCGGGACGCCGTGGACACCGTCGTGCGCCGGCACGCCAACCTGCGGGCCGGCTTCCGGACCGTACGCTCCGGCAAGCCCGTGCAGTTCGTCCCGCGCGAGGTGTCCGTGCCCTGGCAGGACGCCGATCTCAGCGGCCTGCCCGCCGAGGAACACGAGGCGGAACTCACCCGGCTCGCCGACGAGGACCGCGCCCGGCGCTTCGACCTCGCGGCGCCCCCGCTGCTGCGCTGCCTGCTGATCCGCCGCGAGCACGCACTGCACCGTCTCGTCCTGACCAACCACCACATCCTGCTGGACGGCTGGTCCGCCCCCGTGCTGCTGCGCGAGGTGTTCACCGTCTACGAGAAGGGCGAAGCGGCGCTCGCCCCCGCCACCCCCTACCGGCGCTACCTGGAGTGGCTGCATCGCCAGGACCGTGCCACCACCGAGCAGGCCTGGCACCGCGCCCTGGCCGGCGTCACCGAACCGACCCTCCTGGCCCCGGCCGCCCCGGGCCGCGAACCGCGCATGCCGGAGCGGGCGGAGACCCTGCTGCCCGCCGAGGTGACCGACGGCATCGGCCGCCTCGCCGTCGAGCACGCCCTGACCCTCAACACCGCCGTGCAGACGGCCTGGGCGGCCCTCCTCGGCCGGCTCACCGGACGCGACGACGTCCTCTTCGGCACCACCGTCTCCGGCCGCCCCGCCGAGGTGCCGGGGGTGGAGAGCATGGTCGGGCTGTTCATCAACACCGTCCCCGTACGGGTCCGCCTCCGGGACGACGAAACCTGGGCCGAGGCCCTCACCAGGGTCCAGGACGAACAGTCCGCACTCGGCGCCCACCAGCACCTCGGACTGTCCGACATCCAGGCACAGGCCGGCCTCGGTGAACTCTTCGACACCACCGTGCTGGTCGAGAACTACCCCGTCGACCCGGCCACGACCGCCCGCCTGGACTCGGGACTGCGCCTGGTCGGCGCCACGGGCCGCGATGCGACCCACTATCCGCTCACCCTCGTCGTCTCCCGGACCGCGGAGGGACTGCACGCCCGCCTCGACTACCGCTCCGACCTCTTCGACCGTTCATGGGCGGAGGGGTTGTTGGGGCGGTTCGTGGGTGTGTTGCGGGGGATGGTGGCTGATCCGGGTGGGTGTGTGTCCGGGGTCGGTGTGTTGTTGCCGGGTGAGCGGGGGTTGTTGCTTTCGGGTGGGGGTGGTGTGTCGTGTGAGGTGCCGGTGGGGTTGTTGCCGGAGTGGTTCGGGTCTCGGGTTGTGGAGTCTCCGGGTGCTGTGGCGGTGGAGTGCGGTGAGGAGTTCTTGTCGTTCGGGGAGTTGGATGCCCGGGCGAATGGTGTGGCGAATGCGTTGACGGGTCTGGGTGTGGGGCCTGGCTCTGTGGTGGCGTTGTTGGTGCCGCGTTCGGTGGATGCGGTGGTGGCGATGCTGGGTGTGGTGAAGTCGGGTGCGGCGTTTTTGCCGGTGGATGTGGATTTCCCGGCGGAGCGTATTGCTTTTGTATTGGGAGACGCTCGGCCGGCCGCGGTGCTCACCTCGGCCGACGTGATGCCGGAACTTCCCGAGGTGAACGGGCGGCCGGTGATTGTGGTGAATGAGGTGGCGCCCGCGGCCGACCTGTGGGAATGCCCACGGATTTCTCCGGTGCATCCGGCGTATGTGTTGTATACGTCGGGTTCGACGGGGCGGCCGAAGGGTGTGGTGGTGTCGCATGGGTCGTTGCGGAATTTCTTGTGG
>NZ_JBFBHQ010000003.1:0-779949 GCF_040701845.1 Streptomyces angustmyceticus
AGGAACCTCATCCACCGAAGTGGACGGGGTATCAACATATCTGGCGTTGACTTTTGGCACGCTGTTGAGTTCTCAAGGAACGGACGCTTCCTTTGTGCCTGTTTCACCAGGCTCTCCGGGCGCTTCCCTTCGGTCTTGCGTTTCCGACTCTATCAGATCCTTGCGGTTCCGATTTTCGCCGGTGCGTTTCCGCCTTTCGGCTTCTTCGCGGTTCCAACCGTACCAGATCCGTTTCCGTCTCCGGCGCCCTGTTGGAGCGGGCCCGGCCGTTCGGCTTTCGCTTTCCGGCCTTTCCGACTCTATCAGATCCGATTCGTTCCGTTGCCGGTCCGAATTCGTTTCCGAATCCCCGTCGGAGGGGGTCCGCCGTGGTGCGGCTAATTGTGCGGCCGCGCCTTTCGGCGTGATCACTACGTTAGCGGAATTCCTCGTTGACGCATAATCACGTCACGGTCGAATTTCGGCATGCCGAAATTGGTCCCGGTGAGGGGCCGTGCAGTAGTGGTGTGCCGCGAAGCGGCGGGATGGTCGCCTCGGAACCGTTCCGGCTCTGGGGCAACTCGGAGAACACTACGGATGGGGGATGGGCGTGTCAACCTGCGTCAGTCAAGGTCACTCAGACGCCCGTCGGCATCCGGCTGGGCGTCCTCGACACGGCGCAGCAGACGGGTCAGGACCTGGCCGAGGAGCTGCCGTTCCTCGCCGGAGAGGTCCTGGAGGAGGTCCTCCTCGAAGACCGAGGCCAGGCGCATCGCCTCGAGCCACTTCTCGCGGCCTTCGTGGGTGAGCGCGACGATCACGCGGACGCGGTTGGTCTCGTCGCGCTCCCGCGTCACCAGACCCTCGTTCGCCATGCGGTCGATGCGGTGGGTCATGGCGGCCGGCGTGAGGCCGAGCAGTTTGGCGAGTTCGCCGGGGCCCAGTTCATAGGGGGCTCCGGAGACCACGAGGGCTTTGAGGACCTCCCACTCGGCATTGCTCAGTCCGAGGGTGGCGGTCTGCCGCCCGTAGGCGACGTTCATCCGTCGGTTGAGGCGCTGGAGAGCGGAGACGACCTGCTCCACCTGCGGGTCGAGGTCCTGGAATTCGCGCTGGTAGGCGGCGATCTGTTCCTCGAGGCTCGGTTCGGCCGCGCCGGCGGCCGCATCTGAGGGCTCAGGCATGCGGCGCAGTATGGCATGGAAGTCATTGGCGTTGAAGTTCTTCGGGGTGTACTCTTCAACTTCGAACTTTAGAGTTGAAGTCTTCAGGGTGAGACTGTCCGGCTCCGGACGAGTCTCACCCTGGCGTCTGTCCCGGCTCTCCCGGTTCGTCTCCGTATCCGTTCGATGACCTGACCTAGGTAGGTGAGTGTGACCACCGCGATGGGCGCCGCGTTGCGCCGGATCCAGCTCGGGAACGCGCTGAGTGCGTTCGGGAGCGGCTTCACCGTTCCGTATCTGTACGTCTATGTGGCGAAGGTGCGGGATCTCGGCGCGAGCACCGCGGGTGCGGTGCTCGCCATGCTGGCGGTGGCCGCGCTGGTCGTCCTGCCGCTGACCGGTCGTGCCATCGACCGGCGCGGGCCCCTTCCGGTGGCCATCGTCGGTTCGGTCTCCGCCGCCATCGGATCCCTGGGGATCGGGCTGTCCTCCACCGAGCCGCTGGTCATCGCGTCGGCCATCGCCCTCGGTGCCGGCATAGCGGTGATCCAGCCGGCCCTCGCGACGATGATCGTGTGGTGCTCGACGACGCTGACCAGGTCACGGGCGTTCGCCACCCAGTTCTTCCTGAACAACCTGGGGCTGGGCGTCGGCGGACTGGTCGGCGGCCTGCTGGTCGACGAGACGCATGCGTCGAGCTTTGTACGGCTGTTCGCGATCGAGGCCGCGATGTTCCTGGTGCTCGGCGCGGCGGTGGCGACCGTCCGGCTGCCGCGGGCACCGAAGGTCGAGGACGCGGTGCCGACCGAGGAGCGTGCCAAGGGTGCCTGGCGGGCGATGTTCGCCGACCGGCGGATGGTGTGGCTGTGCGTCCTGGGGTTCGTGCTGTTCTTCGCCTGCTACGGGCAGTTCGAGTCGGGGCTGGCGGCCTATGCGACCGAGGTCACCCGGATTCCGCCGGCCAGCCTGGGGATCGCGCTGGCGGCCAATACGGCGGCGATCGTGGCGGCGCAGTTCGTGGTGCTCAAGCTGGTCGAGCGCCGGCGGCGCAGCCGGGTGATGGCGCTGGTCGGGATGGTCTGGACGGTGGCGTGGATAGCCGCCGGGCTGTCCGGGCTGGTGCACGGCGCGCAGGTGGTGGCGACGACGCTGCTGATCTCGACGTACGCGCTGTTCGGTATCGGTGAGTCGATGCTGTCGCCGACGGTGGCTCCGCTGGTGGCCGATCTGGCGCCGGCTTCCCTGATCGGGCAGTACAACTCGGCGTTCGCCCTGGTCAAGCAGTTGGCGCTGGCGGTCGGTCCGGCCGTGGGCGCGCTGATGGTGGGGCACGGGATGTACGTGGCGTACATCGGGATGCTCGTGGTGTGCGCGCTGGGGATCACGGCGTTGTCGCTGTGGCTGGGACGGATGCTGCGTCCGGCGCAGGACAATCCGCACCGCGCGGTGGCGTCCCTGCCGGCGGCGCGGGTGCCGGCCGAGGCGGAAGCCGTGGCCTGCAGCGCCTGAGCCCCGCGCCCGGTGCCGTGAGAGGCCCGCTTGCTCCAGTGTGCCGCCGGCCCCGTCCGATGGGACGGGGCCGGCGGCACACCGCTATCCGCGGGGCAGCGCGAATTCGCACCACACGGCCTTGCCGCCGCCCGGGGTGCGGCGGGAGCCCCAGGAGGAGGCGATCGTGGCGATGATGGAGATGCCCCGGCCGGCCTCGTCGACGGGCTCGGCGCGGCGGCGCCGCGGGAGGTGGTCGTCGCCGTCGGTGACCTCGACGATCAGCCGGCGGTCCGTGCGGCGCAGGCGGAGGCGCATGGGCGGGGTGCCGTGCTGGAGGGAGTTGGCGACCAGCTCGCTGGCGGCCAGCACGCCGAGGTCGTGCAGCTCGGGCGGGAAGCGCCAGGAGGCGAGGACCCCGGAGGCGAAGGCGCGGGCGCGCGGGGCCGCTTCGGTGCCGCCGTGGAGTTCGAGGGCGGCGTTGTGGAACAGCTCGGCGTCGTGACCGGTCCGTTCGGGGTGCTGCAGGACCAGGATGGCGACGTCGTCGTCGTGGCTGGCGGTGATGCCCAGCGAGCGCAGCAGGCGGTCGCAGACGATGTCCGGTGCGCCGGCGGCACCGGCGAAGGCGCGTTCCAGGGCCTCGACGCCGTGGTCGATGTCCTTGTCGCGGCGCTCGACCAGGCCGTCGGTGTAGAGGACGGCGCTGCTGCCGGGGCCCAGGGGGACCGAGCCGGAGGTGTGCAGCCAGCCGCCGGTGCCCAGGGGCGGGCCGGTCGGCTCGGCGGCGCGGCGGACCGTGCCGTCCGGGTCGCGTACGAGGATGGGCAGATGGCCGGCCGAGGCGTAGACCAGCCGGCCCTCGTTCGGGTCGTGGACGGCGTAGACGCAGGTGGCGATCTGGCTGGCGTCGATCTCGGCGGCCAGGCCGTCCAGGAGCTGCAGGACCTCATGGGGCGGGAGGTCGAGGCGGGCGTAGGCGCGGACCGCGGTGCGCAGCTGGCCCATGACGGCGGCGGCGCGCACCCCGCGGCCCATGACGTCGCCGATGACCAGGGCCGTACGGCCGGCGCCGAGGGTGATGACGTCGTACCAGTCGCCGCCGACCGCGGCGTCCGTGCCGCCGGGCTGGTACGTGGCGGCGACGCGGAGGTCGTCGGGCTGCTCCAGTTCCTGGGGCAGCAGGGAGCGTTGGAGGGTGACCGCGGCCTCGCGCTGGCGGGACTCGCTGGCGCGCAGCCGCTCGGCGGACTCGATCTGGTCGGTGACCTCGGCGCCGAAGACCAGGACGCCCTTGTGCGGGGCGACGCAGGCGACCTCGGGGTCGGGGGCCGGGCCGCTGGCGGCGACCTCGATCGGGGTGCAGGTGAAGGTGTAGTAGCCGTCGCGGGAGCGGTCGCCGCCCGCGCCTCCGGGGACCTTGCGGGACTTGACCGTCCGCGGTCTGCCGCTGCGCAGGACCTGGTCCATCAGGGGGAGCAGGCCGAGAGTGTCGAGCTCGGGGAGGGCCTCGCGGGCGGTGCGGCCCGCCGGGCGGGGGCCGAAGACGCCGGCGTAGGCGCCGTTGACGTAGGCGAGGCGGTGCTCGGGGCCGTAGACCACGGCGACGAGGGCGGGGATGGTGCCGAGGATGTCGTGGACGGACAGGGCGTCGACCGTGGGCGGCAGGGCCGCGGGGGCGACGTCCCGGGAGGGCGCCGGTTCCGCGTGTTCGGCGCGGGCCGCGGGGACGGAGCCCGTGGTCGCGCCGGACGGGGCGGCAGGGGTGCCGTCGGCCGCCGCGGGCGCGGCGGGCGGGGCCGGGGCCGCGGTGGCCGGGGTTCCGGACGCGGGGCGGGGTGCGGCGCGGTCGGACCGCGCGGCGGCTCGCCGTTGGGTGCCGGGGAACTTGGCGCTCCAGCGCGTGAAGATCACGGAGGGGTACCTCTTACTTCGCGTCGTCGCGCGGGATCGGGCCGTCGGCATGGCGGAACCTCCCGGCCGGGGGCCGGGCAAGGGTCGGCTGGGGGCACTCTCGGCGCCCTCGTGCTGAATGCAGCAAACGTCCAGAATCCTCGTGATTGTCACTCTTTGCAGATACGAGCCCACCCATGGTCACACGTCCAGTGTGGCCGACCGGACGGACATCCGTCAGACGTCGGGGTGCCGGCATGGAGTTCCGGCCTCCGGAAATTCCGGCGTTCCCGGGGCTGACGAAACGTCACCTCTTCGGGGTACGGCGCGTCAACTGGCCTCGTTGTGCCGTCCGGTCCCCGCCGCGAGCTCGAACTCCGCGCGCGGGTTCTCCAGCGACCCGAGCGAGACGATCTCGCGCTTGAACAGGCCGGCCAGCGTCCATTCGGCGAGCACCCGCGCCTTGCGGTTGAAGGTCGGGACCCGGCTGAGGTGGTAGGCGCGGTGCATGAACCACGCCGGGTAGCCCTTCAGCTTGCGCCCGTAGACGTGCGCGACGCCCTTGTGCAGGCCGAGCGAGGCCACCGAGCCGACGTACTTGTGCGCGTAGTCCTGGATCGGGCCGCCGCGCACCGCCGCCGCGATGTTCTCGGCGAGCACCTTGGACTGGCGGACGGCGTGCTGCGCATTGGGGGCGCACAGGGCGCGCGGCGCGTCGGGCCCGGCGGGCGGCGGCGCCGTCAGGTCGGGGACCGCGGCCGCGTCCCCGGCCGACCAGGCGTGTTCGACGCCGTCCACCTGGAGCGCGGGAGTGCACTGGAGGCGGCCGTGGGCGTTCAGCGGCAGTTTGGTCGCGGCCAGGATGGGGTGCGGTTTGACGCCCGCGGTCCACACCAGGGTCCGGGTCGGGAAGCGGGAGCCGTCGCTGAGCCGGGCGACCCGCTTCTCGCAGGACTCCAGCCGGGTCTCCATCCGTACGTCGATGTTGCGGGCCCGCAGCTCACGGACGGCGTAACGGCCCATGTCGGGGCCCACTTCGGGCAGGATGCGGTCGGTCGCCTCGACCAGGATCCACTTCATGTCCTCGGGCTGGATGTTGTGGTAGTAGCGGACCGCGTAGCGGGCCATGTCCTCCAGTTCGGCCAGCGCCTCGACGCCCGCGTAGCCGCCGCCGACGAAGACGAAGGTGAGCGCGGCGTCGCGGACCGCCGGGTCACGGGTGGAGGAGGCGATGTCGAGCTGGGCGAGGACGTGGTTGCGCAGTCCGATGGCCTCCTCGACCGTCTTGAAGCCGATGCCGACGTCGGCCAGGCCCGGGACGGGCAGGGTGCGCGAGACCGAGCCGGGTGCCAGGACCAGTTCGTCGTACTCCACCTCGACGGCGCCGTTGCCGGTCTCCTCCGCGGCCAGGGTGGTGATGGTGGCCCGGCGGTCGCCGTGGTCGACGGCGGTGACCTCGCCGATGACGACCTTGCACTGCGGCAGCACCCGGCGCAGCGGTACCACCACATGGCGCGGGGAGATCGAACCGGCCGCGGCCTCGGGCAGGAAGGGCTGGTAGGTCATATACGGCTCGGGGTCGACCACGATGATCTCGACGGTGCCCTGTTGCAGCTCCTGCTTCAGCTTCCGCTGCAGCCGCAGGGCGGTGTACATCCCCACATAGCCACCGCCGACAACGAGAATGCGCGTCACGTCGTTCGAAGACACAGTCTTCACAGAGGTTCTCCTCGCGGTGTCGACCAGGCCCCGGGCGGCACCGATCCGGAGGACGGCCGGCGGCGCGGCCACCATCGGGAGCTGCACCCCCGGGAAAGCACAGCACTCTTCCATGACGCACCGCCGGAGCGCCTTTGTCCACAGGCCCGTCGAAATGTATGACCGGCCGCGACCCTGGGGACGGAACGGCAGGTTCCGCGCGCGAAGGCACAGCTTCCCTGGTCAGAGGGTGGGTGACGGCAAAAGAGCGGGGGTGCAAACCTGGCGGATCGGCCCCCTTGGTCCGATCGGGGGGCGCATTGCGCGGAACGCCCCCTTCATTCTTGACCCGGGCTCAACTATGTTCGTACCTCGTTGGGGTGCACCCTGTCATCGGTACGCCCTGACTGTCAGGGCGGGGAGTCTCCGGGGGGAGACGACATTACCGGGGGATCACTATGCATATTCAGGGCTCTCATTGGCCGACCACCGTCGCGATGGCACAGACCTCCGACGGCGCCGGGAGCGACAAGGAGCACGACAGAACCAACGGCACCCACCACGGCAGGAGCAACGGCGCCGCGGTGAGCAACGGTGCCCGGACGGGGACGGGCGGCCGGAGCACGCCGCTGCGGGTGGACGCCCAGCGCAATCTGGAACACGTGCTGCGCGCCGCGCGCGAGGTGTTCGGCGAGCTGGGGTACGGCGCGCCCATGGAGGACGTGGCACGGCGGGCCCGGGTCGGCGTCGGCACGGTCTACCGCCGGTTCCCGAGCAAGGACGTGCTGGTCCGCCGCATAGCCGAGGAGGAGACCGCACGGCTGACGGACCAGGCGCGTACGGCGCTGGGACAGGAGGACGACGCCTGGTCGGCGCTGTCCCGCTTCCTGCGGACGTCGGTCGCCTCGGGTGCCGGACGGCTGCTGCCGCCGGGCATCCTGCGGGCGAGCGCGGACGCCGACCGGTCCGCGGAGTCGTCCGGGGACGGCGCGGACGGGCCCCGGGTGCCGGACGGCCTGAGCGAGGCGCGGGTGCCGCAGCAGCGGATGGCGCCCGGCACGGACGGGGTACCGGTCGATCTCCGGCTGGTCGCCCCGCGCGACACCCCGGAGGGCGAGCCGGCCTCGCCGGCCGAGGCGGCGCCGGCCGACGAGGAGATGACCGGTGCCGGCGCGCTGCTGGAGGTCGTCGGGCGGCTCGTGGAGCGTGCCAAGACGGCGGGTGAGCTGCGCGCCGATGTGACGGTCGCCGACATCCTGTTAGTGATCGCCACGGGCGCGCCGACGCTGCCCGATCCCGGCCACCAGCAGGCCGCCTCCGCGCGGCTGCTGGAGATCCTGCTGGAAGGGCTGCGGTCGCGGCCCGTCGGATGAGTTCCGGTGACCGGCCCCGCCTGTGCGGGGACCCGATGTCGGGGTCTGCCCGCGGGCGGGGGCCGGTCGGCCGGACGGTGTCGTAGGAATGCGCGGGCCTCGTATGCCCTTCAGGGGGCTTTGCGGGGCCCGCGGAGCGAGTGGCCCGTGTGGGGGCCGCTGAGGCCGTGGCCCGTAGGCGCGGTACGGCCCGGACGGGTGCCTGCCCGTACGGGTGTCCGTGGGTGCACCCCGGATGAGTGGATGGCGGTCAGGACCCCCGACCGCGGGGGTGCGGTGTGGCACGCTGGCGCGGTGTTCCGGTGTGACGGCGGCTTCGGGAGCCTCGAAGATGGGTGTTGACGGGCGGGACGGGCGGCGCGACGGCGAGGCCGGAGTGGACCAGGCCGGTGCCGAGGGGACGCCGTCCGGGCAGATCCCCGGTCAGGCCGGGCCGTTGAGGCCGGACAGCGCGGCCGGCGGGCCGGGCGAGCGGCACGACCGCGCCCGCCACCCGGCGGACGAGGGGCCCAGCGTGCCCCCGCAGCGCGACGGTTCCCGCCGGGCGGTCCCGGCCGCCGCCCCCGCAAGCGGCGAACTCCCGCCGTCCGATACGCAGTTGCTCGCCGAGCTGCGCGCCGGGGACGACGGCGCGTACGAGGAGCTGTACCGCCGGCACGCCGAGGCGGTGCGGCGCTACGCCCGGAACTGCTGCCGGGACGTGCACACCGCGGAGGATCTGACCGGTGAGGTCTTCGCGCGCACCCTGCAAGCGGTGCGCGGCGGCTCGGGCCCCGAGTCCGCGGTGCGCGCGTACCTGCTGACGACCGTGCGCCGGGTCGCCGCCTCCTGGGCGAAGACGGCGCGCCGGGAGCAACTGGTCGAGGACTTCGCGGTGTTCGCGGTGACGGCGACCGCCGCGCCGGGCGAGAAGGCGACCCTGGACCTGGGCGCGGAGGTGCGCGCCCTGCACGAGGCCGAGCAGTCGATGGCCGTGCAGGCGTTCCGCAGTCTGCCCGAGCGCTACCAGACGGTGCTGTGGCACACCACCGTCGAGGACGAGTCGCCCAGCGAGGTCGCGCCGCTGCTCGGGCTGACCGCGAACGCCACCGCCGTATTGGCGCACCGGGCCAGGGAGGGCCTGCGGCAGGCGTATCTGCAGGCCCACGTCAGCCGGTCGCTGACGGCCGGCGGCGACTGCGCGCGGTACGCCGACCGGCTCGGCGCCTATGCGCGCGGCGGGCTGCGGACGCGGGCCGAGCGGGGGCTGCGCAAGCATCTGGACGAATGTGCCCGGTGCCGGCTGGCCGCGCTGGAGGTCGAGGACGTCAATCAGCGGATCGGGGCGCTGCTGCCGGTTGCGGTCATCGGCTGGTTGGCCGCCGGGTACGCCGTCAAGGCGGCGGCCGCCGCGGTGGGTGTCGCGGGAGCGGGCGCGGCGGCCGGTGCCGGTGCGGCGGCGGGCACTGGTGGTCAGGGCGCGGCGGCGGCCGCGGGCGGTGGGGGTTCCGGTGCGGCGGGAGGTGCCGGTGGTGCCGCCGTGGGCGAGGGGTTGGGCGCGGCGGTGAAGGTCGGTCTCGGCGTGGGGGCGACGGTGGTGGCGGGCGCGGCTTTGGCACTGGCGCTGACCGGGTCCCCGAAGCCGTCGCCGCAGCCGCGGGCCGGATCGGCGCAGCAGGCCCCGGCCGCGCCGCACAAGCCGGCGCCTTCGCGGTCGGCGCTGCCGCCGGCGGCGGGCGCCGCACCGGCCCCGGAGCGGAGCGCGCAGCAGAGCCCGCGCCCGAAGCCGAAGCCGACCGCTCGTACGCGGGGGCCGGAGCCGACGGCCGCCCCGTCGCACACGCCGCAGCGGCCCGGGCCCCACCCGGCGCCGCCGTCGGCTCCGGCCCCCGAGCCAGCGCCGCACCGGCCCGCGCCGAAGCCACCGAAGCCGCCGCTGCCCGCCACGACCGTGTACCGGCTCAACGCGCTCGATCGCGACTTCACCGGCGACGGCAGCACACCGGAGGTGCGCACCGTCGCGAGCAGCTGGATGTGGCAGCGACGGTCACCGAAGATCGCCGGCACGAGGTACCCGCATGGCGTGAGCGTGCATGCGCGGTCCTCGGTGACCATCGACCTCAACCGCCGGTGCACCGCGTTCGACGCCGTGGCGGGCATCGACGATCTCAGTCTGGGGCTGGGGGCGCTGCGCTTCTCCGTCTACGCGGACGGGGTGCGGCAGTGGCGGTCGGCGGTGGTGCACGGCGGGCACCCGGCGGTGCCGGTTCATGTCCCGCTGTCGGGCCGTCGGACGCTGCGGCTGGTGACCGAGTCGGCGTCGCCCTTCGACGTGGTGGCGCTGGGGGACTGGGCGCGGTCGACGATCAGCTGTCGTTGAGGGAGCGGGGCGGCCGGGGGTCTGCGGGGCACTGGGGCGGGGGATGGGCTTCGGGGCGCGGAGCCGGGCCGTCGGCTTCGAGGCGCGGGGCCGCGCCGTCGGCCTCAGGGGACGGGCTCAGGAGGGCCAGGGCCGCGGCGGGGGTGAGGCGGGTGCCTTCGGCGTGCAGGGTCTCGTAGCGGCGGGCGGGGGGTATACCGCCCCCTCCGCCAGGACGTCCGCCGTCACGTCCCCGGTCGTGTGCGCCGCCCCGTCCGGCGTCGTATACGCCGTCGCCCGCGCCGTCATGTCCGCTGCGGCCCCCGCCGTCCAGGTCGCCCTCGTGTCCGCGGTCTTCGCTGCCCGCGCCCGCGTCGTCCAGCGTGGCGCGCAGGGTGGCCGTCGTGTGCTGTACGTCCTCCTTCTCGGGGACGGTCCGGGGCAGGTCGCCGCGCCAGGCGTCGGCGGCGCCCAGCAGCCGGGCGGCGTCGTGGGGGCGGCCGGCGCGCTGCAGTGCCGGTGCCGCGGACTCCACGACGGCGGCCAGCACCGGCGGGGTGCAGTGCAGCGTCAGCCCGAAGCTCAGCGCCTGATGGCACCGGCTCAGTGCCTGCGCCGGTTCGTCCGTCTCCGCCGCCAGCCGGCCCGCCAACGCATCGAGTACCACGGCGAAATGGGGCGGCGGAGTCCCCAGAGCGGCGGCCGCACGTGCCGCCTCGCACGCCTCGCGCGCCTCCTCGGGCATCCCGTGCCGCAGCGCGATCCGGGCGCGCAGCATGTGGTTGAAGGCCTGCGGGTCCTGTACGCCCCACTCGACGGCCTGCTCGTCCGCCCGTATCAGTGCCTTCTCGGCACCGTCCACATCACCGGCGGCGAAGTGGAGTTCGGCCAGCCGGGACAGCAGGAACGGCCCCTCCGTGTGCGCACCCAGCTCGCAGGTCAGCGCGAGCGCCTCCGCGTAGGCCGTACGCGCCTCGGCGTAGCGGCCGCGGAGCTGGCGTATCCGGCCGGTGGCGGAGGCGACCTGGGCGAGCATCCAGCGGTCGCCGACCCGCCGGGCCAGCGCGGTCAGCTCCGGCTCGTCCGCCTCCGCCGACTCCAGGCCGCCGGGCAGATCGAGCGCGAGAAGCGTACGGAACATCAGGGAGACGCCCAGCTCCCACCTTCCGCCCAGCGCACGGGTGGTAGCGACGGCGCCGTCCATGAGCGAGAGCATCTCGTCGTAGCTGCCGTGGAAGAACGCGGCGAACGGCCAGAGCAGGCCGGGGAAGCGGGCGCTGCGCGGATGCGGGCCGCGGCAGGTGGTCAGCAGCCGGTCGATCAGGGCGCGGTTCTGCGGGATGTCGGCATGGCGGTCGAGGCGCTGGTCCTGGAGCAGGAAGAGGCGCAGCAGCCGGAGTTCGGCCTGGGGCCAAAACGCCGGGTCGGTGTCGGCGAGGTGCTCGGGGGCGGGGTGGAGGGCAGCGGTCCGCTCCACCCAGGAGGCGCCCTCCTCCCGGTAGTTGCGCAGCCACCAGAACCAGCCCATGGCCAGCACGACCCGCTGTGCGGTGTCCGCGTCCCGGCCGGTGACCGCGCGGTGCAGCACGGCCCGTACGTTGTCCACCTCGGCCTCGATACGCGCCAGCCACGGCAGCTGCTCGGCGGAGCGCACACGCGGCTCGGCGTCCGTGACGAAGTCCAGGAAGTGCCGGGTGTGCCGCGCGAGGGTGCGCCGGTGCTCCTCGGGGCGGCCGGTGGCCCGCTCCCTGGCGTAGGCGTGGATGGTCTCCAGCATCCGGTAGCGGGGCTCGGCGCCGCGGTGGTCGACGACCAGCAGCGACTTGTCCACCAGCGCCCCGAGCAGGCCGAGCACGTCCCCGGCCCGGTCGCCGCAGACCGCTTCGGCCGCCGGGAGGGTGCAGCCGCCGGCGAACACCGACAGCCGGCGCAGCAGTGCGCGCTCGGGCCCGTCGAGCAGTTCCCAGGACCAGTCGACGACCGCGCGCAGCGTCTGCTGGCGCGGCAGCGCGGTCCGGCTGCCGCTGGTCAGCAGCCGGAAACGGTCGTCGAGCCGGCCGGCGATCTGGCGCGGGGAGAGCAGTCGCAGCCGGGCCGCGGCCAGCTCGATGGCGAGCGGCAGACCGTCCAGCCTGCGGCATATCTCGTCGACCGCCGCGGGGTCGTCAGCGGCCCGGAATTCCGGCCGTACCGCCACCGCCCGCTCGGTGAACAGCTGGTGCGCGGGGGCCGGCGGCAGCGGCTCCAGCGGGCGGACGGCCTCGCCGGGTACGCCCAGCGGCTCCCGGCTCGTGGCCACCACGGTCAGCCCCGGGCAGTGCCTCAGCAGCAGATCCGCGAGCGCGGCGGCGGCACCCACGACGTGCTCGCAGTTGTCGAGGACGAGCAGCAGCCGGCGCGATGCGCAGTGGTCGATGATCCGGGCCGCCGGGTCGGCGTGTTCGGCGGCCCGGCCGGCCTCCATGGCCGGCGAGAAGACGGTGGTGTCCCGTCGCCCGAGCGCGGACAGCACGGCTCCCGGCACCGCCTCCGGGGCGTCCAACGGGGCGAGTTCGGCGATCCAGACGCCGTCGGGGTGTTCCCCGGCGAGCGAGCCCGCCAGTTGCTCCGCGAGCCGGGTCTTGCCGGAGCCACCCGCTCCGGTGAGCGTGACGAGCCGGGTCCGGCGGGATCGCAGGGCCTCCTGGAGGGAGACGAGTTCGGCCTCGCGTCCGACGAAGGAGTTGAGCCGGGCCCGGAGATTGCCGTTGCGGAGCGTGGCGTCCGGGGGCGGCGCCTCGGAGGGGGCCGCGTCCGGGGACGCCGTCCCTGGGAGCGACGTGTTCGCAGCCGTCGTCCCTGGGGGAGGCACGTTCGGAGCCGTCATCCCTGGGGGCGTCAGGTGCGGAGCCGCTGCCGCCGGGGCCGTCGCCTCCGATGCCGCCGGCTCCCCTGCCGCCGTATCCCGGCCCGTCTCCTTCGGCTCCATCTTCTGCGCCAGCAACCGGGCGTGCAGCGCGCGCAGTTCGGGACCGGGGTCCACGCCCAGCCGGTCCGCGAGCTGCTGCCGGGTCTGCTCGTACACGGCCAGCGCGGCGGCGTCCCGTCCCGCGCCGTGCAGCGCCCGCATCAGCTGGACGCGGAACGGCTCGTCCAGGGGACGGTCCGCGGTCAGCTGCCGCAGCTCGGGCAGCAGCTCCTCGGCGCGGCCGAGCGCCAGGTCCGCATCGATCCGGCCGTGCAGCGCCGCCAGCCGCAACGCCTCGGGGCCGTGCGCGGCCCCCGCCCCGTCGGGCAGGTCCCTCAGCACCGGCCCGCGCCACAGCGCGAGCCCCGTGCGCAAGGTCTCGGCCGCCGTGGCCGCGTCCCCCTCCTGCAAGCTGCGCGTACCGGCGTCGACCAGCCGCTCGAACCGCAGCAGATCGACCTCGGCCGGCTCCGTGACCAGCCGATACGCTCCGGGCAGCGACTCCACCGCGCCCTTGCCCAGCGTCCGCCGCACCCGCCCCACCAGTGCCTGCAACGCGCCCGGCGCATCCTGCGGCGGCGCGTCGGCCGCCCACACCTCGTCGATCAGCGTCCGCACGGCCACCGGACGCCCGCCCCGCAGGGCCAGCGCGGCCACCAGCGCCCGCACCCGCGGGCCGCCCAGCGGTACCGGCTGCCCCTGCGCGTCCAGGACCTCCGTCGCCCCCAGAATCCGAAATCTCACCCGGTCATTGTCCCGACGCACACCGCTCCCCCGATTTTTATCCACAGCCCGGCTCGCCCCGGCTTTTAGTTGTCCACAGGCCCGCGCGGGCCGGCCCTCTGGTGCCCACAGCCCCGCGCGAACCGGCTCTGTGCTGCCCACAGCCCCCGATGGGACCGGGCCCTCGTTGTCCACAGCCCCGCAAAGGCGGCTCCCGCTCCCGGTTCCCCCGCCGCCCGCCCGCGCCGGGGCGGGACGGCACCACGGGCGGCCGCCGACCGCCACCCGCGCAGCGCAACCCGCCACTTCAGCGTCGCCCGATGACAGCGACGCCCCGGCCTCACGCCAGCCGCGCGCGGGGCACCACGCCGCCCGCGACCGCCTTCTGGCGCGGCGCACCCGCCCCCGTCCAGCACGTTCCCCGCCGCGTCACCAACCGCCGCAGCCACAGCTCCGTGGAGACCAGCTCGGCCAGCCCGTCCAACGGGAGCGCCGCGCCCTCCGCCGCCGACCGCAGTGCCTTGCGGACCACCCGCGCCTCCACCAGGCCGGCGTCGGCCAGCAGCGGCGCGTCGAAGAGCCCCACCAGGTCACCGACCGCGCCGCGCAGCCCGGCGCGTACCGCGGCCGCGTGGGTGAGCTGCGAGGTGGCGCCCCAGCCTGCCGGCAGGTCCCGTACGCCGGCCCCGGCCAGTACGGAGCGCAGCACGGCGGCCCGCGCCCCGGGCTGCACCCGCAGGGTGTCCGGCAGGGCGCGGCAGGCGAGCACCACCTGGTTGTCGAGGAACGGGGCGTGCAGCCGCTGGTCGCGGACCTCGGCGGCCTGCTCGAAGACGCGGTGGTCGGCGGCCTGGCGGGCGAGCGCGGCGCGGGCCCGCCGCTCCCCGGGGCGGCCGGCGGCGGGCGAGCGGTGCGCCGCGTCACCGAGCCGAACCGATACTTCTGCCAGCGCCTCCCCCGTGAGCCAGCGCGCCGCCGGCCCCGGCCCGCACCAGGCGAGCGCGGCCAGCGAGGCGTCCACGGCCCCGCCCGCCACCGGCTCGTCGGCGAACCGCCGCTCCAGGAGGCGCCGCGCCGTATCGGCGAGGCCGTCCGTGTACGGCGTACGGGCGAGCCTGCGGGCGGCCCGGTAGACGGTGAACGGGACGAGGACGGACTGCGCGAAGGGGCCGTCGGCCCTGGCCAGCGCGGTGACCGGGCGCAGCAGGTGCCGCCGGCGGCGGTCCATGAGCAGGTCGGCGAGGCGGGCCGGGTGGGCGTCGAGGACCTGGCGCGCGCCGTGTCCGACGAAGTGGTCCGCGCTGCCGGCCAGCAGGCGCCGGCGGTGGCGGCCGGCGGTGGTGAGGGAGGGGCCCGGCTCGTCCGTGAGCGGGCCCATGCCGAGGTCCGCATACGGGAGGGCCTCTTCGCCGGCCGCGACGACGACATGGTGCAGCCGCGGATTGTCGGCCAGGGCGCGGGCGCGCTCCAACTCGGCGTCGTGGTGGACCTGTCCGCCGCCCGTGGCACGGTCGTTGAAGGTGACGGCCAGGAGGCGTTCGCCGTGGCCGCCCAGGCGTCCGGGCCGGCCGGGCAGTCCGGCGGCCAGCAGGGCGAGAGTTGCGGAGGCGCTGCCTCCCGAGAGGTCGGCGCCGATGCCGGGGGCCGGTGCCCCGCGCGCCGCGCGCCGTTCGGCGGGCCCCATGCCGGGCACCGGCCCGGGGTCGAGGCCGTCGTACCCGTCCGGATCGGGCGCGTGCCGCGGCACGGCCAGCCGGGCGCGGACGGCCTCGACCAACGCGTCGCGGACACCGTCCACGGCTTGTTCCGGGGCGAGTTGGGGCGCGGCGACGGCGAGCGAGGCGGTCGGCTCGTAGGAGGTGATGTCGCTGGCGCCGCCGCGCAGCACCAGGGCGTGGCCGGGCGGGATCCGGCGGACGCCTTCGTAGGGCGTGCCGGCGCCGAGCGCCTCGGGGATGTCCGGGCAGGCCAGCAGCGCGGCCAGGTGGCCGATGTCGAGGCCGGCCTCGACGAGGTCGGCGAGCGGGAGGGCGGCGGTGGCGTAGGCGGTGCCGCCGGCCCAGGGGGTGTGGAAGACGGGGCGGGCGCCGGCCAGGTCGCCGGTGACGGTGATCCGCCGCCCCACCTGGACGACGGCGGTGTAGCTGCCGGGCCAGGCGGTGAGGTGGCGCAGCGCGCCCCCGCGCGCCGCGAACAGCCCTACTTTCAACTGGTCATTGGTGGCGCCGCAGACGCCGAAGACGGCGAGCCGGGTCTCGGGGTCGGCCTGTACGACGCGGACCTCGTCCGGCCGCCAGTCGCCGACCGCCCAGAGGGGGTCCGGGTCGCCCCAGAGGAGCTGGGCGCCCACCGGGAGGACCGCGCGGGGATCCTCACCGGCCGCCGGCCCCGTGGCGGCACTGCTCCACCCCACCAACCAGCGCATCGCCGCCTCCACCCGAGTTCCCCGTGCGCCGGGGCCAACGGCCGCCCCGTACAGCGGATGCCCGGCCGGCACCGGGCTGTTGTGGCGACCATGCTGCCATGACAGGGGCGCACAGGAGGCGCAGAAGCGGGCCCGTATACATGTGGTGCGCGGCGCGTGCGCCCGCTCGGGGCCGCCGGCGAGCCCACGGGAGCGTCACGGTCCCCTGCGGACGGGTCGCCGAGGGGCGGAGCGGACGAGGCGCGGAGCGTCGCGGGACGGCCGTGCGGACCGTGCCGCGGCGCGCCCCGCACCGGGCGCGAGCGCTCCGCCGCTCCGGCCCCGGGAGGCCCCCCGTGTGGCCCCCGGGGCGACCCCCGAGCGGGCGGCGGCGTGAAATCATCACCCGTCGATTTTCGGCCAAAGTCCTTTCCCCACAGCCCAGTTGACGTATGCGGGCATGGCGTCAACCGGCGCCACGGCCGGCCGGAGACCGTGCGCGCGACGGTCCGGGAAGCGGGCTGCGCCCCCCGGACCGGACCGTCACCCGCGGGGAATGAGGTGACGGTATCCCCCAGCCCACTGGATCCAGTACAGCGGGCCGACCCACGCAGAAGACATGGAAGCGCTCCCGATATCGGGCGGCCAGCGCGCACGGACGGGCGCACGGGCACACGTACCCGGAGCACATGCCAATTCCCGTACCCCTGTTTGAACACGAATCTCGCCATCCGGGATACCGGCCCTTAACGGTCGGGATCCGGCGAACTACTCTGGGTGGACGCATGCCCCGGGGTAGCGGGGCGGCCGTCGCTGTGTCGAGGGGTGCGCATGTCCAGGGATATACGCGGGCCGAACGAAAAGCTCGGCACTGTTCTCGCCCTCGCGGGTATCAGCAATGCCGGACTGGCACGCCGGGTCAACGACCTCGGTGCGCAGCGCGGACTGACGCTCCGCTACGACAAGACGTCGGTGGCGCGGTGGGTCTCCAAGGGCATGGTGCCGCAGGGCGCCGCGCCCCATCTGATCGCGTCCGCGATCGGCAGCAAGCTCGGCCGGCCGGTCCCGCTGCACGAGATCGGGCTGGCCGACGCGGACCCGGCGCCCGAGGTCGGCCTGGCGTTTCCCCGCGATGTGGGCGCCGCGGTGCGCTCCGCGACCGAGCTGTACCGGCTCGATCTGGCCGGACGGCGGGCGGGTGGCGGCGGCATCTGGCAGAGCCTGGCCGGATCCTTCGCCGTCACCGCGTACGCCACCCCCGCCTCCCGCTGGCTGATATCCCCGGCCGACAGCTCGGTGGCGCGGGAGGCGGCCGAGGCCCGCGACAAGGACGCCGCGGCGGCCGGCGACGGCGGGATCCCGCAGCACGTCGGCCACAGTGACGTCAGCAAGCTGCGCGAGGCGGCGGAGGACGCGCGCCGCTGGGACTCCAAGTACGGCGGCGGCGACTGGCGTTCGTCCATGGTGCCGGAGTGCCTCCGGGTGGACGCCGCCCCGTTACTCCTCGCCTCGTACAGCGACGAGGTGGGCCGTGCGCTCTTCGGGGCGACCTCCGAACTCACCCGGCTCGCGGGGTGGATGGCCTTCGACACGGGCCAGCAGGAGGCCGCACAGCGGTACTACATCCAGGCGCTGCGGCTCGCCCGCGCCGCCGCCGACGTCCCGTTGGGCGGCTACGTCCTCGCCTCGATGTCCCTCCAGGCGACCTACCGCGGCTTCGCCGACGAGGGCGTCGACCTCGCCCAGGCCGCCCTGGAACGCAACCGCGGCCTGGCGACGGCCCGCACCATGAGCTTCTTCCGCCTGGTCGAGGCGCGGGCGCAGGCCAAGGCCGGCGAGGCGCGCGCCTGCGAGGTGGCGCTGAAGGCCTCCGAGGGCTGGCTGGAGCGCTCCCGCGGCGGCGATCCCGACCCCTCCTGGCTGGACTTCTACTCGTACGAGCGGTTCGCCGCCGACGCCGCCGAGTGCTACCGCGATCTGCGGCTGCCCCGCCAGGTCCGCCGCTTCACCGAGCAGGCGCTGTCCCGGCCCACCGAGGAGTTCGTCCGCTCGCACGGTCTGCGCCTCGTCGTCTCCGCGGTCGCCGAACTGGAGTCCGGCAACCTGGACGCGGCCTGCGCGGCGGGCACCCGAGCGGTCGAGGTGGCCGGCCGGATCTCCTCCGCCCGCACCACCGAGTACGTCCGTGACCTGCTGCACCGCCTGGAGCCGTACGGTGACGAACCCCGGGTGGTCGAGCTGCGGGAGCGGGCGAGACCGCTGCTGGCGGCGCCGGCATAGAGACGGGCTGTGGGGTGGGACGTGCGGGCGGGCCGTACGAACGGGCCGTCTGGACGGGCCGTAGGGACGTCTCGCCTGAGGGCGGGCGGGTCGCATACGGGGCGGGTCGTACGGGCAGGCCGTGCGTGCCGGAGCGGTTCGGCACGCCACCCGCCGGTGGGTCGCCCCCGGCGGCCCGCCGCGTCGGGCTCCCGGGCCTGTCCGATCGGCATTGTCAGTGCCGGCCGTCATGATGGGATACGTCGTCGGCGATGATGCGCGGGTCCGCGGCGACGGGCGGGCCTGCGGTCATGCGGTTGGGGAGGTGCAGTGGCGGCGTACGACTGCGATGTGCTGGTGATCGGTGCCGGCATCGTCGGACTCTCTACGGCCTACGCGATCACGCGTGCCGCGCCCGGCACGCGTGTCGTGGTCCTGGAGAAGGAGTCGGGTCCGGCCCGTCATCAGACCGGCCGCAACAGCGGTGTGATCCACAGCGGCATCTACTACCCACCCGGCTCGCTCAAGGCCCGCTTCGCCCTCCAGGGCTCGGCGGAGATGGTGAAATTCTGCACCGAGCACGACATTCCGCACGAGGTCACCGGCAAGCTGATCGTCGCCACGGACCGCAGCGAGCTGCCGCGGCTGCACGGCCTGATCCAGCGCGGCCGCGAACACGGCCTCCCGGTGCGCGAGCTGGGCCCCGCCCAGATAGCCGAGTACGAACCCGAGGTGCGCGGCCTGGCCGCCATCCATGTCGGCACGACCGGCGTCTGCGACTTCGGCGCCGTCGCCCGCCGCTTCGCCCGGCTCGCCGAGGACGCCGGCACCCGGATCGTCTACGGCACCGAGGTCACCACCATCGGCCGCCGCCCCGGCCGGGTGGCGGTCCGCAGCGCCGACGGCACGGTCCACCGCGCCCGCGCCCTGGTCAACTGCGCCGGCCTGCACTGCGACCGGATCGCCCGGCTGGCCGGTGACGCCCCGGGCATGCGGATCGTCCCGTTCCGCGGCGAGTACTTCACCCTCGCCCCGGAGCGCGCCGCACTCGTCCGCGGCCTGGTCTACCCCGTCCCCGATCCGGCCTTCCCGTTCCTCGGCGTGCATCTGACCCGCGGCATCGACGGCGCCGTCCACATCGGTCCGAACGCCGTCCCCGCCCTGGCCCGCGAGGGCTACGACTGGCGCACGATCCGCCCCGCCGAGCTGGCCGGCACCCTCGCCTACCCCGGCTCCTGGCGGATAGCCCGCCGCCACTGGCGCTACGGCGCCGGCGAACTCCACCGCTCCCTGTCCCGGCACGCCTTCGCCGACGCGGTCCGCCGCCTGCTCCCGGCCGCCCGCGAGGAGGATCTGCTCCCGTCCCCGGCCGGCGTCCGCGCCCAGGCCGTCCTCCCCGACGGCACCCTCGTCGACGACTTCCTCTTCGCCCAGTCCCCCGGCATGATCCACGTCCTCAACGCCCCGTCCCCGGCCGCGACGGCTTCGCTGCCCATCGGGCGGGAGGTGGCGCGACGGGTGCTGGGGCTGGTGGGGGACTGAGCCGGGCCGGAGACCCGCCCGGCCGGCTGGGCACGGGGAGCCCGCCCGGTCAGCCGGGTACAGCCGCAGGAGTCGGGAGACCGACCGCCGCTGCCGCCCCGGCCCCGACCCCGTCCTTTTCCGGGCCCGGCCCCCGGCTCCGGGCCCGAGCCCGGGCGCTCAGCCACCCTGGGCGCTCAGCCCCCCCCGGCCGTCAGCCACCCCAGTCGCTCAGCCACCCCGAGCGCTGAGTCGCGCCCGGGCCCCTCCCCCGCCCACCATCCGTAGAATCAACTCACTGTGTCCGAGAATCCCGCCACCCCCGCCACCGACGCCCCCGAAGCGAACGCACCGGAAGCCGGCGCTCCGGCAGCCGCTGCCCAGGGCTCGCCCGCCCGGGAAGCCGCCTCCCGGCAGCCTGCCTCCCAGGCAGCCGACGCCCCGGCATCCCGCCCCCTCGGAGCCACGGCCGTCTCGGCCGCCACGCCCCGCCGCGGAGAGCCCATGTTCCCCGACGGGACCGGCCCCGCCGCCGACCCCGCGGGGTCGCATCACGAGCGTCGGATCCGGTCGTTCCAGCCGCGCCGCAGCCGGGTCTCGCCCAGCCAGGCGGACGCCCTGCGCCGCCTGTGGCCCACCTGGGGGCTGGACATCGACGGGCTCTCCCGGATCGACCTCGACGAGTTCTTCGGCGGGCTGCCGGTCGTGCTGGAGATCGGCTTCGGCATGGGCGAGGCCACGGCACAGATGGCCGCCGCCGACCCGGGCACCGGCATCCTCGGCTGCGACGTCCACACCCCCGGGCAGGGCAACCTGCTCGGCCTCGCGGAGCGGAACGGCCTGTCCAACGTCCGGGTGGCCAACGGCGACGCGATCATCCTGCTGCGCGAGATGCTGGCCCCCGCCTCCCTCGCCGGCCTGCGCGTCTACTTCCCCGACCCCTGGCCCAAGAAGCGCCACCACAAGCGCCGCCTCATCCAGCCGGAGTTCCTCGCGCTGGCGACCACCCGGCTCGCGCCCGGGGCCCTCGTCCACTGCGCGACCGACTGGGAACCGTACGCCGAGCAGATGCTGGAAGTCCTCTCCGCCGAGCCGACACTGGAGAACCTCCACTCCGGCTATGCACCGCGTCCGGACTTCCGCCCGCTCACCAAGTTCGAGGGCCAGGGCCTGGACAAGGGGCATGTCGTGCACGACCTCCTCTTCCGCCGGCGCGACGCGTAGGGCGACCGCCGCTCGTTAGGGTCGACGGGTGTACCCGCCCCAACCGCCGCCGCACCCGCCGTCCGCGCCCGTCCCGCCCCCGTACACACCCCACCCGCACGCGGAAGCGGCCTCGCGCCCCCGTCACCGGACGGCGCGCTGGCACAGCACCACCCTCCGCGCCGTCGCCCTGGTCTCGATGTTCGCGCTCTCCGGCGTGATCATCATCGGCATGGTCCGCCAGGAGACCGGCACCGAGGGCTTCCTGGTGGGCCTGGGCCTGGCCGTCTTCCCCGTACCGCTCCTGATCGCGGCCTTCTGCTGGCTCGACCGCATCGCGCCCGAGCCCTGGCGCAACCTCGCGTTCGCCTTCGCCTGGGGCACCTGCGCCGCCACCCTGGTGGCGCTCCTCGCCAACGGCTTCGCGACCGACTGGCTGGCCGCCAACATCGCCTCGACGTCCGCCTCCGAGGCCGAGGCCTGGGGCGCCACGGTCATCGCCCCGGTCGTCGAGGAGGTGGTCAAGGCCGCCGCCGTCCTCCTCCTCTACCGCTTCCGCCGCAGCGACTTCGACGGCATCACGGACGGCATCGTCATCGCCGGGATCACCGCCACCGGCTTCGCCTTCACCGAGAACGTCCTCTATCTGGGCAACGCCTTCGGCGAGGACCAGTCGATGGGCCACTCCGGCCTGGACTCCCTCACCGCCGGCACCTTCTTCCTCCGCATCATCGTCTCCCCCTTCGCCCACCCGCTCTTCACGATCCTCACGGGCCTCGCCTTCGGCATCGCCGCCACCCGCTACCCGCGCCGCCGCGCCGCCCGCATCGCGCTCGCCCTCCTCGGCCTGCTCACCTCGGTCCTCCTGCACGCCATCTGGAACGGCGCCTCCGCCCTCGGCGACCTCGGCTTCCTCACCGTCTACGGCCTCTTCATGGTCCCCGTCCTCCTCGCCCTCACCTGGCTGGCCATCTGGGCCCGCAACCAGGAACTGCTCTCCCTGCGCGGCTACCTCGCCCCCTACATCACCGCCGGCTGGCTCGCCCCCACCGAACCCGCCGCCCTCTCCTCCCTCAAAACCCGCGCCCTGGCCCGCGACCTGGCCCACGACACCCAGGGCCCCGCCGCCGCCCGCGCCGTCGCCGAATACGCCACCATCGCCACCACCCTCTCCTTCCACCGCCGCCGAGCCCACCTCCTGGGCCCGTCACCGGACTTCTACACCCGCGAACAGCACTTGCTGGAGCATCTGCGGCATTACCAGCCGTGGGGGCGGACGGCGTTGGTGGATGCGTGGGTTGCCAGGAAACAGCCATGCGGCTCCGGAAGCTCGCATGGCCACAGAATCTGACGTCACCTGCTCAAGCTGAGCCCGATAAGAGCTACCCCGCAGCGGGCTCAAATCTCCATCGACAGGGGGGTGCGGACCACCTTTACTGGTCAACTAGCCCTGTTTTATGGCTGATCCACCCGCACCCTGAGATCGAGGGAAACGCCAAGTTGTCCGAGACCCAGCAGGAACGTGCCGCTCGCTTCTTGGAGGCGCTCGCCTCCCTGCCTCTCCGTCGTCCGTCAGGTGAACCATCGAGAGACCAGCCCGTCGCACTCCTGTGGGCGATCAGCCGTGCGGTCGAACGCTCAAGCCGTCTCACCTCATGGAACAAGGCAAAGACCGACCTTCGGGCCATGCTTGCAGAATACGACCTAGTCGATTCGCGTTCAGCGCCCGAGAAGACTTTCCTGGACTTGCATCAATTCCCTTTCTGGGAGTTTCTCGGCGCGAACGGCACGTTGCCAGACTTCAAGGACCCTGAAGCGCCCACGTGGCTTGCCGAGCAAGCACACCAGGGCGGACTGGAGACCTCTCTACACGAACAGCTCTCGTCAGATAAGGGCCTGTGCCGGAATGCAGTAGAGCTGCTACACGAACAATACTTTCAGGACTATCGCCTCGACTTACTTCTCCTGGAAGCGGGAATTCCTGGAGCGGAATTTGATGGCTTCGGCCACCCACCACACGTACAAGTGGGGGATACCTTCAAGAGGCGGCGGACCTTGGCGCGAGCAAGGGTTCACCGGCCAACCATGGCAGGAATTTGTGGCACAGGAGCCAGCGGCGCCGAGTCCATCGTCGTGTCCGGAGGCTACGAAGACGACGAAGACTATGGCGACGAGATAATCTACACCGGACAAGGAGGACGCGACGAGAAAACGAAGAAGCAATGCAAGGATCAAGACTTGACGCTGGGGAACGCAGCGTTGGTGACCAGCTACTCGACCGGGACGCCTGTACGCGTAATTCGCGGGTCGGGCGGTGACCGTCGACACTCACCTGCGGCCGGACTCCGATACGACGGCCTCTACCGAGTAGAGGAGTACTGGTCGCAACGCGGCGAATCGAACTTCCTCGTATGGCGCTATCGACTTCGTGCCCTCGACACCATCGACAAACAGGCTGCCAAGAACATCACGCGCGCATTCCCTACGGGAAATTCCACCCCCGGACGCAAGGAAACCTCCACTCAGCGCATCATCCGGAGCACTAAGGTAGCCGACTACGTAAAGCAGCTACATGCATACACGTGCCAAGTGTGCGGGCTGCGCCTTGAAACCCCCACGGGCGCCTACGCCGAAGCCGCGCACATTAAGCCACTTGGTCACCCGCACGATGGCCCCGATGAGATCGATAACGTCCTGTGCCTATGCCCCAATCACCACACGGCCTTCGACTTCGGAATGCTGATAATTAACGATGACCGGACCGTGACGCAACGAGGTTCCAAACCGCACATGTACCAACTGCGTGAGATTCCCGGTCATGTCATCAATTCACAATACCTCGCGTATCACCGAGAGCATCACGAACACATAGACGGCGCGTCAGAATAGCCTTCACTCCAATCTCACGCCAGGTGGTTTTGCCGTGCGCGGCAGCCGTCACTTCGCATCGTGCGGGACCCCTGAAGATCGCACGTAAACTCGTCAAAGTTGCCCCTCGATGTGGAGGTTTCTCTCATGCCCGCCGTACCCACAAGCGCGATTGCCGCCACCGGCCTGGTAGGCGGTTACGCCGCCGCTCGTTGGACGAAGAAGCGGCCGCTCGGTGGGGTGGCGCTGGCTGCGGCTGGGGCGGTGGCGGCCAGGGAGTGGCGGCGGAGGGCGGGGAATGCCACGGCGGTGGCGCTGGGCGGGGCGTATGTGGCGGCGTTTGCCGGGTCGCATCCGTTGGCCAAGAAGATCGGGGCGTGGCCTTCGGTGTGCGCGGTGGCGGGTGGGGTGGCGCTCGCTTCATGGGTGGCGGTGGATCGCCGGAAGTAGAGCGGAAGCGGAGTCGGAGGAGAGCCGGAGAAGAGCCGGAGGAGAGCCGGAAAAGGGCGCGGGCAGAGCAGCAGGGCGGCACCGATCACCAGCACATCGCAGTCGTACGCCGCCAGGAGAGGGGAGAGGGCGTGCCGGCAAGGCCCGCCCCCTCCCCCTTCTCTCGCGCGTGGGTCAGGCCGAGGCCTCCGTGAGGATGGTCAGTTCGGCGTCGCTGAGGGTCAGGTCGGTCAGGGCGAGGAGGGCCGGGAGCTGGGCCACGGTGCGGACGCTGGCGATGGGGGCCGCGACGGTGGGCTGGGCGGCGAGCCAGGCGAGGGCGACGGTGGCGGGTTCGACCTGGTGGGTGGTGGCGACGGTGTCGAGAGCCTGCAGGACGCGCAGTCCGCGGTCGGTGGCGAGGTGCTTGGCGGCGGCGCCGGAGCGGGCGCTCTCGGTGGGCGTGTCCGGGCGGTACTTGCCGGTCAGGAAGCCGGAGGCGAGGGCGTAGTACGGGATGGCGGCGACGCCGTGGCGGGCCGCGACGTCGGCGAGTTCGCCCTCGTAGGTGTCGCGGGAGACCAGGTTGTAGTGCGGCTGGAGCGCGACATAGCGGGCCAGGCCCTCGCGGGCGGAGAAGTCCAGGGACTCCTCCAGGCGCTTCGCCGAGATGTTGGACGCGGCGATCTCGCGGACCTTGCCGGCCCGGACGAGGTCGTCGAGGGCGGTGAGGAACTCCCCGACCTCGACCGACTCGTCGTCGTAGTGGGTGTAGTAGAGGTCGATGTAGTCGGTGCGCAGACGGGCGAGGGAGAGGTCGACCGCGGACTTGATGGTGGCGGCGGACAGGCCCTTGAGGTCCGGGTGGGCGCCGACCTTCGTGGCGATGACGACCTCGGAGCGATTGCCCCGGGCGGCCATCCAGTTGCCGAGGACCGTCTCGGACTCGCCGCCCTTGTTGCCGGGGACCCAGGCCGAGTAGACGTCGGCGGTGTCGATGAAGTTGCCGCCGCCGGCCACATAGGCGTCGAGCACGGCGAAGGACTCGGCTTCGTCGGCCGTCCAGCCGAAGACGTTGCCGCCGAGGGACAGCGGAGAGACGGAGAGCGAGCCGAGGGCCCGGCGGCTGTGCGGGGTGTGTGTCGCGGTCATGCGTGATGGCAACGCCGGGGGGCGCGGAGTTATTCCCTCCGCTCTCTCCCCCCGGCGGCAACTCCCGTCAGGCGGTCACACGTTGATGCCGTGGTCGCGCAGCCACGGCATGGGGTCGACCGGGTCGCCGGCGTCGGGGCGCACCTCCAGGTGGAGGTGCGGGCCGGTGACGTTGCCGGTGGCCCCGACGCGGCCGATGACATCGCCCGTGCCGACCTTGCCGGACGTCTTGACCATCGAGGACAGGTGGCAGAACCAGAGCTCGGTGCCGTCGTCGAGGGTGAGCACGATGCGGTAGCCGTACGAGCCGGCCCAGCCGGCCTGGGTGATGGTGCCGCCGTGCACGGCCTTGACGGGAGTGCCGGTCGGCGCGGCGAAGTCCTGTCCGGTGTGGTCCGCGGCCCAGCGGTCGCCGGCCTGGCCGAAGCCGGCGGTGAGGGTGAACGACGAGACGGGGGCGATGAAGTTCTTCGCCAGCTTGGCGAGGCGGGCGGCCTCCGCCTTCTTCCGGGCGGCTTCCTCGGCCTCGCGCTTGGCCTCCATCTCGGCCGCCTTCTTGGCTGCGGCGGCCTTCTCGGCCGACTTCTGGTGGGCGGCGGCGTCCTTCTCGGCAGCCTTGACGGCGGCCTGTTCGGCGGCCTCGCGGGCCTCCTGGTCGGCGGCGCCCTGCTGCGCGTCGGCCTGCTGGAGGATGCGGCTGCGCAGCGCCTCGCCGGCGTCCGCGCCCGAGCCCGTCCGGGCGGCCTGGGTGAGGGGTCCGGAGGCGGCGGCGGCCGACGCGTCCGTGCCGGCGGCCGCGGAGTCCGCGTCGGAGTCCGCGTCCGATATGAGGTCGCCGACGCCGGGGAGGGACGCGGCGTCCGGCAGTTTGCCGGCGAGGTCGTCGGCCATCCCGCCGACGTCGGGCATCGAGATCGGCACCGGCGGGCGGCCCTCGGCCGACGCCATGCCACCGGCCCCGACCGCGGCGATGACGCCGACGCCCAGGACCGTGCCGCCGCGGGTGAGCCCGCCGCTGCGCTGCTTGGCCACCCGGTGTTTGCCGCGGACCGAGCGGACGGAATCCTCGGTGGGATTCCACTCCTCCCACGGCCCGTCGTTGCCGCCCTCCGCCCCGCCGGGGCCGGGGAAGGCACCTCGGTCATCGAGGTCGTAGGCGGACGGACCCTCGGGGGCAGGCCTGTTGGACGCCACGGAGGCGCTCTCCTTTCCTTCCTTCTCGCCTACCGGGTTAGCTGACGGGTTCGGAGCAGGAAGGTCTCCTACGGGCGCCCGCTGGCGGAGAGCGTCCGATTCACCCCAAGGAAGTGGTTCCCCGGTTCCCTGGTGCAGTGGTGCAGTTCGAGGTGCTGGAGGTGCGTGAAAAGCGCATGCGGGATTCGGCGTCGGCGCACGGTGCCGCCTCTTGCGACGGCTGGGACGACCGCGCTGCGTTATCGGACAGTAATAGAGATCGCAGCCGATTTCCAAGCCTTCCCACGATTCCTTAGCGGCTGCGCACAAGCTGTGGCATGGACTTTTTCTGCCGACACGGCCACAAACCGGGCGAGTTGACCGCGCGGCCCTAAACGATCTCGCGCTGATTGTGCGTCAGTCGTTATGCGGAGGGGTGCCCCTCGGTTACGGAACGTGAGAGCAGTAACGTCGGATCATGGTCGTCAACGTCGGGAACACCGGGAACGTCGCGAGGGCTGCCGCCGGCACCTGGGGAGTGGCGGAGCGGTACCGGGAGTTCTCCTGGCGTCGGGCGCGCGGACGGTCCGCGGCGCACGAGGAGCTGAGCGCGCGGATCGGCCAGGACCCCGAGCTCTGCGATCTGCTGTCGGGCTCGCTGCCGGCCGGCGCCACCCAGCAGCCCGACCTCCTGCTCGCCGCCGTCCGCTACCTCGACGGCCCGCACGCCGAGCTGGGGCCGCGCGGTGACGTGGCGTACGGCCGCTGGCGCGAGTGGACGGTCCGGCACTGGGACGAGGTGCGCGCCGTGATCATGCAGCGCACCGCCCGGGCCGACGAGCCGGCCCGCTGCGCGACCCTGCTGCCGCTGCTCGCCCGCCTGCCGCAGCCGCTGGCCCTGCTGGAGGTCGGCGCGTCGGCGGGGTTGTGCCTGTACCCCGAGCGATACCGCTACCGGTACGAAGGCGACGAGGACGGCGGGGCCGCGGGCGGGGACCGGGGCGGCCCCCGGGAGGACGCCCGCCGAGGCGGCACCCTCCTGGCCGAGGCGGGGCCCCCGGAGAGCCCGCTGGTGCTGGAGTGCCGTACGGGAGGGGCGGCCGACGCGCTGCCCGTGCCCGGCCGGCTCCCCCGGATCGCCTGGCGGGCCGGTATCGACCTCGACCCGCTCGACCCGGTCGCCGACCCGGACGATCTGCGCTGGCTGCAGGCGCTCGTCTGGCCGGGCGACGGGGCGCGGGCCGCACGGCTGGCCGCGGCCGTCGAAGCGGTGCGGCCGCTCCCGCGGCCGCGGATGGTGCGCGGCGATCTGCTCCACGAACTGCCGTCGCTCGCCGCCGAGGCGCCGCCCGGGGCGACCCTGGTGGTCTTCCACAGCGAGGTGCTGTCCGGCCTGTCGCCCGCCCGCCGCGAGGAGTTCGCGCATCTCGTCCGGTCGCTGCTGCGCGGACGGCCCGGCGGCGGTCACTGGATCTCCCAGGAGCACCACTCCCTCACGCCCTGGCTCACCACCCCGGCCCAGCGCTCATCGCACCCCCGGGACACCCCGCTGCTGACCCTCGCCCTGGACGAGCGCCCGGTCGCGCTCACCGGCCCGCACGGCGAACTCCTGCACCGGCTGCCGGCGTCGGGGCCCGGGACGGCGGCGGAGAGCGCGGCAGGCGGCTGAGGCCGCCCGTACGACACCGGGACGCGGGCATGGCGGGAGCCTGAGCACGCCCGCGCGCCCCGGCGCGCCGCCACCCCGCGCCCCCTCCCGAGCCCCTGACGTCCCGCTGCCCCTCCCCTACACCCCCATGGGCCGCTGCACCGCCAGCAGCGCCATGTCGTCGGCCGGTGCGCCGCCCGTGTGCCGTGCGACGTCCTCGACGAGGGCGTCCAGGAGGGCGTCCGGGCCCGGGAAGCGGCGGCCGCGCAGTCTGCTCGGCGGGTGGTAGAAGCGGCCCAGCAGGTCCCTGGCCTCGGTCACGCCGTCGGTGAAGCACAGCAGCTGGGCGCCGGCCGGGAAGAACGTCTCGTCCGAGCGGTCCGGCCAGCTCGCCACCTCGCCCATCCCCAGGGGCAGCGCGGGCGCCTCCGGCACCAGTTCGCGCAGCCCGCCGTCCGGGGTGAGCAGCAGCGGGGAGGGGTGCCCGCGGTTGAGCACCCGCAGCACGGACTGCCCGTTGGCGGGGATCTCGGCGAGCACGGCAGTGGTGAACCCCTCGAACTGGTCCAGCCCGGCCCGCCGCCCGCCCTCCCGTTGCAGCGCCCGCTCCAGCCGCCCTGCCACCGCCTCCAGCGTCGTCTCCTGCTCCGCCGCCTCACGGAAGGCGCCGACGACGACCACCGCGGCCTCCACCGCCTCCAGCCCCTTGCCCCGTACGTCCCCGACGATCAGCCGTACGCCGTGCGGGGTGTCCTGCACGGCATAGAGGTCGCCGCCGATCCGGGCGTCGGCCCGTGCGCCCACGTAGCGGGCGGCGACGGCGAGGCCGGCGAGCTGCGGGGGCGGCGGGGGCAGTACGGCGCGCTGGGCGGCCTCCGAGATGTCCCGGGCGGACGCCAGATGGGCGTCGCTCCGGCGGACCAGCCGGTTGATGCCGAGGGCCAGCAGGGCGACCACGACGACCATGGCGCTCTCCGCCACGGACGCGCGCTGGTCCTCCAGGGCGCCGCGGTAGGTGACGGCCCAGATCTCGCCGAGCACGGCGGCCAGGGCCGCCAGGGCGGTGGCGCGCAGGGAGGAGAGCGCCGCGGCGGTCAGCGGGGCGGCGCAGAAGAAGGGGGCGGCGGTGTAGGCGGCCGGCGTCGCGATGCCGAAGGCGAGGCCGCCGGCGATCAGGAGGACGGGCAGCAGGCGCACCAGCCGGCGGCCGGACGTGACCGTCCCGCCGTGGCGCACCTGCCGCTCCCCGTCGTCCCTGGAGGGCGCTTCGTCCTGGAGCATCCGCACCGGCCTCTTCCCACTCCCGCCCGTCCGTACGAGCACCGTGGTGGCGGCCGCGTCGACGTACCCAGGGTTTCCGCTGCGGCGCCGGGCGGCGAATCGTCGGGGGCCGGACGGGTCACACGGCCGGTGGCGTCACAAGATCGCTCACCGCGGGGCCACTTGGCGGACCGCCCCGCCCGGACCCGACCGGGACCGGAAAACGCCGAGGGCCCGGACCACATGCGGTCCGGGCCCTCGGGGCGCTGCTGTGCAGGCCGGACGGTTCTCCCGTCCGCTTCTGGTGGGCCATCAGGGGCTCGAACCCTGAACCAATGGATTAAAAGTCCACTGCTCTGCCAATTGAGCTAATGGCCCGCACCGAGCAGCATAGCCCGAGCGAGTGCCCCCGCCCGAAGGCATTAAGGATCAAGCTACCCGGCAAGGCCCCGAGGAGCCCATCGGCGGGCCGGCCGCGGCCCCCCTTCCGCCCCTCAACGCGCAGGGCCCGTACGGCACTTGCGTGCGTACGGGCCCTGCGGTCAGCGGGTGTGATCAGCCGTTGCGCTTCCAGCGCGGCTTGTCCTCACGGCGGCCGAAGGAACCGGTCGCGGCACCGCGGTGGTCGTCCCTGCGGCCGTACGGACGGTCGCCGCCGGAGCGGTGGCCGCCGTGCGGCGGACGGCCGCCGGAACGGTCGTCACGGTTGAACGGACGGTCGCCGCCGCCGGAGCGGTAGCCACCGGAGGAACGGCCGCCGGAACGGTCGTCACGGTTGAACGGGCGGCTCGGACGGTCGCCGCGGTCGCGGTTGAAGCCGCCACCGGGGCGGTCGTCACGGCGGTCGCGGTTGAAGCCACCACCGGAACGGTCGTCACGACGGTCGCGGTTGAAGCCACCACCGGAACGGTCATCGCGACGGTCGAAGGAACGGCCACCGGAACGGTCGTCACGACGGTCGCGGTTGAAGCCACCGCCCGAACGGTCGTCACGACGGTCGAAGGAACGGCCACCGGAACGGTCATCACGACGGTCGCGGTTGAAGCCACCGCCCGAACGGTCGTCACGACGGTCGAAGGAACGGCCACCGGAACGGTCATCACGACGGTCACGGTCGAACGACCGGCCACCGGAACGGTCGTCGCGACGGTCGCGGCGCTCGAAGTTGCCCCGGTCGTCGCGGCGCTCGTCGGCGGCGGCCTGGGCCGGCACGGCGGCCTCGGCCGCGGCCTCGGCCTCGGCGGTCTCGGCCGCGGCGGCCAGCGCCTCGGCCGGGTCCTCGCCGCGCTCACGGGCGGCGCGGGCGGTCAGCCGGTCGGCCTCCTCGCGCAGCTCGGCGGCGCGGCGCTGCAGGCGCTCCAGCTCGCGGGTGAGCTGGCTCACCTCGCGCTCGGCCTGCTTGGCGGTGTTGTTGGCCGACTCGGCCTGGACCTCGGTGAGGGAACGCGCGCCGGTGATCCGGGCGACGTCCTCGTCGAAGGCGCCGGAGCCGCCGACGATGTGGCGCGAGGCGTCCACGCCCGCGTCCTCCATCAGCCGGAAGATCTGCCGGCGCTGGTGCGGCAGCGACAGCGAGACGACGGTGCCGGACTGGCCGGCGCGGGCGGTACGGCCCGAGCGGTGCAGGTAGTCCTTGTGGTCACCGGCGGGGTCGACGTTCAGGACCAGGTCGATGCCGTCGACGTGGATGCCGCGGGCGGCGACGTCGGTGGCGACCAGCGCGTTGACGTAGCCGTCCTTGAAGTCCGCGAGCACCCGGGTGCGCGCGCCCTGCGTCATGCCGCCGTGCAGCGCGTCGGCCTTCACGCCGGACTCGACGAGCTGCTCGGCGATGCGGTCGGCGCCCAGCTGGGTGCGGACGAAGATGATGGTGCGGCCCTTGCGGGCGGCGATGGCGGCCGTGACCGGCGCCTTGTCCTTCGGCTTCACGACCAGGACGTGGTGGGTCATGGTGGTGACGTTGCCCTGGGCGCTGTCGACCTCGTGGCTGACCGGGTTGGTCAGGTAGCGCTTGACCAGGGTGGAGATCTCGTTCTCCATCGTGGCGGAGAACAGCATCCGCTGGCCGCCGTCCGGCACCTGGTCGAGCAGCTCGGTGACCTCGGGCAGGAAGCCCAGGTCGGACATCTGGTCGGCCTCGTCGAGGACCGCGACCTGGACGTTCTCCAGGGAGCAGGCACCGCGGTTGATGATGTCGCGCAGCCGGCCCGGGGTGGCGACGAGGACGTCGACGCCGCGCTCCAGGGCGTAGATCTGGTTGCCCATGGACGTACCGCCGCAGACGACCTTCATCTTGAGGCCGAGGACGTCGCCGTAGGGCTGGAGGGCGTCCGCGACCTGCATCGCGAGCTCACGGGTCGGGGTGAGGATGACCGCGCGCGGCTTCTTCTTCTCGGTGTGGCCGTCGGCGAGGCGGGCCAGGGTCGGCAGACCGAAGGAGAGGGTCTTGCCGGAGCCGGTACGGCCGCGGCCGAGGATGTCCTTGCCGGCCAGCGCGTCCGGGATGGTCGCGGCCTGGATCGGGAAGGGGGTGGTGACGCCGTTCTGCGCGAGCTTGCGGACGACGCCCTCGGGCAGTCCGAGGGAGGCGAAAGTGACGGTGTCGGTCTCGGGCGCCTCGTCGGCCGCCGTCACCTCGGGAACCGTCTGCTCGTCGAGTGCGGGCATGACGGACTGCTCAGTGGAAATGGACATGCGAAATGCGAAACCTTCCGGAGTCTCGGCACGCGCCCAAACTCCGTGTGTTTCACACGACCGCCTCTATGCGGTCAGCCACGGCAAGGGAGAGAACGCGCCACGCGGCGCGCTTCTGTTCTGGCGCCGGGCAAATGGGATCAAACGATCTACCACCATACGCACTCCGCCCCCCGGATGGCAAATGACCTTGCGGCCCCCGCCGTCCGCCCCCTGACGCCCCCGTACGCACCAGGCTACGCGCCCCCGCCCGGCGCCCGATTCGTCCGGCCGCTATGCCCCTCCCGCTCCCGCTATGCCCCTGCGCCGTCGTACAGGTCCGACTGCGACGACTGTGAGGTCTGCAACGGCGACATCGGCGCGACCGGGGACGGCCCGGAGGCCTGGGTGCTCGGCGGCGGGGGGCTGGCGGGCGGCGGGGTCGCCGGTGCGGTGGGCGTACTGGGCGGGGGCGTGGCCGGCGGGGTCGCGGGGTGGTCGGGGCGGGTCGGCGAGGGCTTCGGGTGCCCGGGCCGGCCGCCGTGCCCCGCGGAGCCGCCGTGCGCCCCGCCGGTCCCCGGCTCGGGCCCCGACGGCTGCACGGGCTGGGACGGCTCGCCGGGCTCGGACGGCGTCGGTTCCGCGCTCCCCGCCTTCTTCTTGCCCTTGTCGTCGCCGCCGGCCGGGCGGCCGGCGCCGTGGTGGCCCATCCGCCGCGGCCCGCCGCCCTGGCCGTCCACGGTCACCCCGCGGCCGGACAGCCCGTCCTTCCCGTCGTGCCGCGCGGCGGAGCCGGAGGGTCTCGGTTTCTCCTCCGGATCGCTCACGCTCATACAGCCGGCCAGCGAGGCGGCCAGCGCGGAGACGGCCACGGCCGCGGCGACGGCCCGGGAGTGCCTGCGGCGCGCCGTCGGACGTGACGGGGCGGCAGGATCGGCCGACGACGAGGACGGTGTCGGCGTCGGGGGCGAGGGGTGGCAGGGGCTCGGGCGCACGGCGGGACCTCCGGATCCGGAGCGCAGGGACAGCGGCACGGACGCCCTGCCCAACTCCCGCCGCCCGCCCGAGGACACGCACGGGGCCCGCCCGATCGCGCCGGTCACGCTCTTTGGCCGGGCCCGGACCCGCGCGCTCCCACCGGGCGGGCGACGCGCAACCGGCCCGTGGGAGCCGCCCCCGCGGGCCCGGTCCGGGGCCCTGCCAGCCGGAGCGGACCCAGGGGGCACGGAGATCCGGGGAGGACGCCCCTAGCCGTAGCCGAGCGCGTGGAGCCGCTCGTCGTCGATCCCGAAGTGGTGGGCGATCTCATGAACGACCGTCACTTCGGTCTCCGCGACCACGTCCTCGCGCGTGGCGCACATCCGCAGCGTCGGCCCCCGGTAGACGGTGATCCGGTCCGGCAGCACCCCCGCGTACCACTCCCCGCGGTCGGTCAGCGGCGTCCCCTCGTAGAGCCCGAGCAGCTCGGGGTCCCCGGCCGGGGGCTCGTCCTCGACGAAGACCGCCACGTTGTCCATCAGCCGGGTCAGCTCCGGCGGAATCCGGTCCAGCGCCTCGGCGACCAGTTCCTCGAAGTCCTCGCGCGTCATTTCCAGCACACCACCATTCTCCGCCACCCGGCCCCACCCCCGATCGTCCCGGCCCGCCCGCCACTCCGCACCCCAACCGGAAGCGAACGCTCCTCGCTTAACGGCGCCCACGACCGGGCATACGGGACCAATGGCCCGCGCCGCGCGCTCCCGGACATCGCACCCCGACCCTCCGCGCCACCCGCTGCACCGGCTGCTCCGCACCTGGCTCGACGGCGTATCCGCACTGCCCGCGGCCGTCCGCCGCGCCTACCGCTCCCGCCGTACGGCCCCCGCCGCCACCCGCGGCGGGCCACCACGCTCCGCACCCCCGCTCGGCACCGCCCCGCGCCGCCCCCTGCGCTCCGCCCTCGGCCTGATATCCGTCACCGTCCTCGGCGCCTGGCTGGGGCTGGTCCTGATCGGCGGCGTCCGGGCCCCCGTCGGCCCGATGGACACCAGCATGGCGCTGCGCCCCTCACTGACCGGCGGCACCAGGATCGACGTCCCGCCCCTCGGCGACCTGGAACTGAGCAGCCACTACGGACCCGTACGGCTCGATGTCGACGTCGACCGGCTGGACCCGGTCCGCTCCCGGGCGCTGGTCGACCACCCCGAGCGGTTCGCCGGCCTGCAGGACGAGGTCACCCACGACGTCACCCGCGCCACCCTGGGGCTGGCGCTGCACTCCTGTGCCGCCGTGGCGTCCGGCGCGGCCGCGCTGGGACTGGCCGTCTACCGCCGCCCGCGCCGGGCACTGGCCGCCGGGGGGCTGGCGCTCGCCCTGCTCGCCGCCTCGGCCGGCACCGCCTACGCCACCTGGAACCCCAAGTCCGTACTGGAGCCGAGGTTCTCCGGGCTGCTCTCCTCGGCCCCGTCCGTGGTCGGCAACGCCCGCAACATCGTCAGCGAATTCAACGTCTACCAGAAGGAGTTGGCGCGCCTGGTCACCAATGTGACCAAGCTCTACGACGCCACCTCGACGCTGCCGGTCTACCAGCCGGACCCCACCACCATCCGGGTGCTGCACGTCTCCGACATCCACCTCAACCCCGGCAGCTGGCGGATCATCGCGTCCCTGGTGAAGCAGTACCGGATCAACGTGATCATCGACACCGGCGACACCATGGACCACGGCTCGGCCGCCGAGAACCACTTCCTGGACCCGGTCCCGTCCCTCGGCGCCCCGTACGTCTGGGTGCGCGGCAATCACGACTCGCGCAGCACGCAGAAGTACCTGACCGGCCGCCCCCGCGTCACCGTCCTGGACCACGGCAGGGTCGCCCGGGTCGCCGGGCTGCGCCTCGCGGGCGTCGGCGACCCGCAGTTCACCCCGGACCGCTCCGTGGTGACGGCCGGCGACCCCGCCGAGCGCACCGCCGGCGGCCGGCTCGCCGACTCGCTGCGCACCCAGCGGCTGGCCGGCACGCCCGTCGACATCGCGCTCGCGCACAACCCCGCCGCGGTGACCGAGGCGGACGGCCTGGCCCCGCTGGCGCTGGCCGGCCACCTCCACCACCGCGAGAACACCACGCTCCCCCAGGGCACCCGGCTGATGGTCGAGGGCTCCACGGGCGGCGGCGGGCTGCGCGCGGTGCAGAACAAGAAGCCCGCGCCGGTCGAGGCGTCGGTGCTCTACCTGGACCGGACGACCAAACGGCTGCAGGCGTGGGACGAGATCACCCTCGGCGGACTGGGCCTGTCGCGGGCCGAGGTCAGCCGCCACCTCCCCCGCGAGAACCAACCCGGCGCCACCCCTTCGCCGTCCGGCTCCCCCCACCCGGCCGGAGGGCCGTCCGCCGCGCCGGACGGCCCGGCCCACCGCCCGGCCAGGGTCCCTTCCGGCGGCCCCCGGTAAACCGTTTTGGCGAACGGTCCTCCCATCCCATATGCTTCTCACGTCCCCGACGGCGCCGGTAACGACGCCAAGGTGGCCACCAGCCCTCATCGTCTAGTGGCCCAGGACGCCGCCCTTTCAAGGCGGTAGCACGGGTTCGAATCCCGTTGGGGGCACGCAACACCGTGTGCGAGACTGGCTCACGCCGCTTTCGCGCAATGCAAGGTCCTGTGGAGCAGTTTGGAGTGCTCGCCACCCTGTCAAGGTGGAGGCCGCGGGTTCAAATCCCGTCAGGACCGCTGCGGCTGGGTAGCTCAGTTGGTACGAGCGATCGCCTGAAAAGCGATAGGTCGCCGGTTCGACCCCGGCCCCAGCCACACCCATTGGGAGAAGGCCCCGATTCCTGGAATCGGGGCCTTCTTCATATCCGGTCGGCGCCGGATTCCGCGGCGCGCCCGTCCTCCGGCTGCCAGAAGATCAGCCGGGCGCCGCCGCTGATCGCCCCCGTCGCGCCCAGGCCCAGTGCCATCCGCACCCACCGCGCCTCGCCGTCCCAGTCGTGCGGCGCGCCGAAGACCAGCCAGCCGGCGAACGCGATGCCCGCGACCATCAGGGCAATGCCCGCCATTCGTCGTAAACCCTTGTCCATACGGTCATCCTCGCGCCTGCGCGAAGGCGTCGTCATGCGGTTTTCCGCAGGGTGCCGCGGCGGCGGGAGCACCGTCTCAGGCGTCCCCGGCGAGCGCCGGCGCCGTCTCGCGGCCACCCGGGTGGCGGTGCCGCCAGATCCAGAAGACCGTGCACGAGAGCAGCGACCAGCCGGCCAGCACCAGGAAGGGGAAGGCGTGCTGGTGGCCGCCGAAGTAGACGGCGGTGTGCTGGGCGTTGACCGAGCCGCCCGGCGGCAGCCAGCGGCCGACGAGACCCAGGGCGGAGGGCAGCAACGGCCAGGAGACCGCGCCGCCCGAGGAGGGGTTGCCGAGCAGCACCATCAGTCCCCAGGTGGGGATCATCGCCCAGCGCCCGATGAGGGCGTTGAACATCGTGAAGACCATGCCGGACGTGAACATCGTCAGCGCCAGGATCAGCCAGGACTCCGTGAACGGCAGGCGCAGCGCGCCCAGCCACCAGTCGACCACCGCGGCGATGGCGAAGCCGCCCAGCAGCGCATAGACCGCGGTGCAGGCGATCCGTTCGGCCGGTTCCAGGGCGCGGGCGTGCACGCTGAGCTGGATCGCGCCGACGAAGCCGATGATCACCGCGGCCAGCGAGATGTAGAACAGCGCCAGGCCGCGCGGATCGCCCTTCTGCAGCGGTTTGACGTCCCGGATCCGGACGTCCACACCGGTCGCCCTGCCGACCTGTACGCCCGACTGGGCCAGCAGCTGGGCCACCGTGGCGCCCGAGGCACTGGAGAGGTCCAGCTCCACGCCCTTGCCGCGGGCCCGCAGGATCGCGAACTCCTCCTGCTCGTCGACGGCCCGCCGGGCCCGGCCGTACGTGGGGTAGCCGGTCAGCCGGAGCGAGGCGTTCAGTGCCTTCTCCATCCCCTGGGTGAACCTCTTCACCGCCGGGGTGTCGGGGGAGCCGACCACGGCGGTGGGGATGGACCGGGGGGTCGGATTGGCCATGGCGTACGTGTACGAGCCCGCGAACAGGCCGGCCGCCGCGGCGACGATGAGGGTCAGCACGACCGCGGGCAGGTAGGGCGACTTCTTGAAGGCCGCCCACTGCGCCGCCACGGTCCCGGGCCGGCCGTGGGCGCCGTGCGGAGCGGGCCCGCCGGGCGCACCGGAATCGCCGGGCGCACCGGAATCGCCGCGATGATCGGACATAGGGACACGCTAAAGGAGCCATGCCGGACATACCCGGGCAGATGCCCCGGGTGCGGCGGCCTCGGTGCCCGTGATCCGGCCGTGCGGGCAAATGGTTCGCCAGTCGATTACGTGAGGTGAGATCCTGGGGGACGTATGTCCAGTCAGCCTGCCTCCGCCCTGCCCGACGGCGCTGCTCCTTCCCCGCCCGGCACCCCCGCTCCCACGCTTCCCGCCCTGCTGGAGCGGCTGCCCGAGCTGATGCTGCGCGACCAGCAGCGGCTGGGCCGCCGGCTCGACGGCGCGCGCCGGATCCGCAAGCCCGACGCCCGGGCGGCCGTGCTCGCCGAGATCGCCGGCGGCATCGACGAGGCGGAGCTGCGGGTCGAGCAGCGGCGCGCCGCGGTACCCGGGATCACCTATCCGGAAGAGCTGCCGGTCAGCCAGAAGAAGGACGAGATCCTCGCCGCGATCCGTGACCACCAGGTCGTGATCGTCGCCGGTGAGACCGGCTCCGGCAAGACCACCCAGATCCCCAAGATCTGCCTGGAGCTCGGGCGCGGCATCCGGGGCCTGATCGGGCACACCCAGCCCCGCCGGATCGCGGCCCGTACGGTCGCCGAGCGGGTGGCCGAGGAGCTGAGGACCCCGCTGGGCGAGGCGGTCGGCTGGAAGGTCCGCTTCACGGACCAGGTCGGCGGCGACACCCTCGTCAAGCTGATGACGGACGGCATCCTGCTCGCCGAGATCCAGACGGACCGCGAGCTGCGCCAGTACGACACGATCATCATCGACGAGGCGCACGAACGCAGCCTCAACATCGACTTCATCCTCGGCTATCTGGCCCAGCTGCTGCCCCGGCGCCCCGACCTGAAGGTCGTGATCACCTCCGCGACCATCGACCCGGAGCGATTCGCGCGGCACTTCGGCACCTTCGCCGCCGTGGACGCGGGGGGCGGCCGGGGCGCCTCGGGGACGCCGGACGGCTCCGGCGGCGACGAGGCGAAGCCGAGCGCCCCCATCGTGGAGGTCTCCGGCCGTACGTATCCGGTGGAGGTGCGCTACCGCCCGCTGCTGGAAGAGGGCGGCCAGGACGCCGACCGGGACCAGATCACCGCGATCTGCGACGCCGTGGACGAGCTGCAGGCGGAGGGCCCCGGCGACATCCTGGTGTTCCTCTCCGGCGAGCGGGAGATCCGCGACACCGCGGACGCGCTCAACAAGAAGGCCCTGCCGTTCACCGAGGTCCTCCCTCTCTACGCGCGGCTGTCGCACGCCGAGCAGCACCGCGTCTTCCAGCGGCACACGGGCCGGCGGATCGTGCTGGCCACGAACGTCGCCGAGACCTCGCTGACCGTCCCGGGCATCCGGTACGTCATCGACCCCGGCATGGCCCGTATCTCCCGCTACAGCTACCGCACCAAGGTCCAGCGGCTGCCCATCGAGCCGGTCTCGCAGGCCAGCGCCAACCAGCGCAAGGGCCGCTGCGGCCGTACCAGCGACGGCATCTGCATCCGCCTGTACTCCGAGGACGACTTCCTCTCCCGGCCCGAGTTCACCGACGCCGAGATCCTCCGCACCAACCTCGCCTCCGTCATCCTGCAGATGACCGCGGCCGGCCTCGGCGACATCGAGAAGTTCCCGTTCATCGACCCGCCGGACCGCCGCAACATCAAGGACGGCATCGATCTGCTGGTCGAGCTCGGGGCGCTCGACACCCAGCAGAAGTCCCCCCGGTCGGGACAGAAGGGGCAGCAGCTCACCCCGCTCGGCCGCAAGCTCTCCCAGCTGCCGGTCGACCCGCGGCTGGCGCGGATGGTGCTGGAGGCCGACCGCAACGGCTGTGTCCGCGAGGTCATGGTCATCGCGGCGGCGCTGTCCATCCAGGACCCGCGCGAGCGGCCCGCCGACAAGCAGCAGCAGGCCGATCAGCAGCATGCCCGCTTCAAGGACGAGACCTCCGACTTCCTCGCCTTCCTGAACCTCTGGCGCTATGTCCGCGAGCAGCAGAAGGAGCTGTCCTCCTCCGCCTTCCGCCGGATGTGCCGGAGCGAGTTCCTGAACTACCTGCGGATACGCGAGTGGCAGGACATCTACTCCCAGCTGCGGTCGGTCGCCAAGACCATGGGCATCCACCTCAGCGAGGAGGACGCGGCGCCGGACCACATCCACACCTCCCTGCTCTCCGGTCTGCTCTCGCACCTCGGGATCAAGGACACGGACGCCAAGAACGAATATCTGGGCGCCCGCAGCGCCAAGTTCGCGGTGTTCCCCGGCTCCGCGCTCTTCAAGAAGCCACCGCGCTGGGTGATGTCCGCCGAGCTGGTCGAGACGTCCCGCCTGTGGGCGCGGGTGAACGCGAAGATCGAGCCGGAGTGGATCGAACCGCTCGCCCAGCACCTGGTCAAGCGGACGTACAGCGAGCCGCACTGGGAACAGAAGATGGCCGCGGTGATGGCGTACGAGCGGGTGACGCTCTACGGCGTCCCGATCGTCGCCCAGCGCAAGATCGCATACGGCCGTATCGACCCGGAGACCTCGCGGGACCTGTTCATCCGCAACGCCCTGGTCGAGGGCGACTGGCGCACCCACCACCGCTTCTTCCACGACAACCGCAAGCTCCTCGGCGAGGTCGAGGAGCTGGAGCACCGCGCCCGTCGCCGCGACATCCTCGTGGACGACGAGACGCTCTTCGACTTCTACGACCAGCGCATTCCCGCCGATGTGGTCTCCGGGGCGCATTTCGACGCCTGGTGGAAGAAGCAGCACCGGGAAGAGCCGAAGCTGCTGGACTTCGAGCACTCCATGCTCATCAACGAGTCCGCCGAGGCCGTCACGAAGGACGACTATCCGGATTCCTGGCGGCAGGGAAAGCTGAAGTTCAAGGTCACCTACCAGTTCGAGCCGGGCGCGGACGCGGACGGCGTGACCGTCCACATCCCGCTCCAGGTCCTCAACCAGGTCTCCTCCGAGGGCTTCGACTGGCAGATCCCGGGCCTGCGCGAGCAGCTGGTGACCGAGCTGATCCGGTCGCTTCCCAAGCCGATCCGCCGCAACTACGTCCCGGCGCCGAACTTCGCGGCCCGCTTCCTGGACACCACGGTCCCCCTCCAGGGCGCCCTGACGACGTCTCTGGCCGCCGGGCTGCAGCGGATGGTGGGCGTACCGGTCGAGGCCGCCGACTTCGATCCGGGGAAGATCCCCGACCACCTCAAGATCACCTTCCGGGTGATCGACGAGCGGCGCCGCAAGCTCGCCGAGGACAAGGACCTGGAGGCGCTGCGGCTCGCGCTCAAGCCGAAGACCAGGGCGGCCATCTCCAAGGCCTTCGAGCAGGCCGCCGAGCGGCCCGCCGGGGACCGCGGGGAGGGCGCGGGCGCCGGGCAGACGGCGGCCGGCCCGGAGCAGCGGACGGGGCTGACGTCCTGGACGATCGGCACCCTGCCGCGCACCTTCGAGACCCGGCGCGGGGGCCAGCCGCTGAAGGCCTACCCGGCGCTGGTCGACGAGGGCAGCAGCGTCGCGGTACGCCTCTTCGACACCGAGGCCGAACAGCTCACGGCGATGTGGGCGGGCACCCGGCGGCTCATCCTGCTCAACATCCCGTCCAATCCGGCCAAGTTCGCCCAGGGCAAGCTCAGCAACCAGCAGAAGCTGGCACTGTCCCGTAATCCGCACGGCTCCATCGGGGCGCTCTTCGAGGACTGTGTGACCGCCGCCACCGACCGGCTGATCGCGGCCCGGGGCGGCCCGGCGTGGGACGAGGAGTCCTTCCGCAAGCTGTTCGACGCCGTGCGCGCCGATCTGGTGGACGTCACGCTCCGGACCGTCCAGCAGGTCCAGGAGGTGCTGGCCGCCTGGCAGGCGTGTGAGCGCCGGCTGAAGGAGACGGCGTTCCCCTCCCTGCTGCCGTCGCTCACGGATGTCAAGGAGCAGCTGGCGGCGCTGATCAAGCCGGGCTTCGTGACGGCACACGGCGCCAAGCGGCTGCCGGACCTGATGCGCTATCTGGTGGCCGCCGACCGCCGCCTGCAGCAGCTGCCCACCCACGCCGAGCGGGACCGCACCCGGATGGCGAAGGTGAAGGAGATGCAGGACGAATACGCCTGGCTGCTGGAGCAGTTCCCGCAGGGGCGCCCGGTGCCGGCCGCGGCCCGGGAGATCCGCTGGATGATCGAGGAGCTCCGGGTGAGCTACTTCGCGCACGCCCTGGGCACCGCGTACCCGGTCTCCGACAAGCGGATCGTGAAGGCGGTGGACGCCGCCGCGCCCTAGGAACGAGGGCCACCGGTACCGAGTTCGACCGCACCCCCTGACCTGCTGTAGAGTCTTGCTTCGCAGCCCGCCGCAAGCGGAAAGCGAAACGCAAGGTCCTGTGGAGCAGTTTGGAGTGCTCGCCACCCTGTCAAGGTGGAGGCCGCGGGTTCAAATCCCGTCAGGACCGCATTTTCACGGCCCGCATCCTTCTCGGATGCGGGCCGTACTGCTGTCCGGACCGGCCCCGCCGCGCGACCACCTCCTCCCGGACACCACACGCCCCGTCAGGCCCCGTCCACACGGCCCGCATCACGAACCCGCGCACGCACCACCCCGGCGCTCCCCCCACCCACGGGCCGAGGGCATCTGCCCCCTCTTCCCCGACCGCTGAGCAGCACCGACGCGCGCCCCGGCCGGGCCCACCGGAAGGGGCCCGCACCTCCGTCCCCACCCACCCCCGCCGAATGCGGTGCGTAGCCGGATTGCAGCCCGCCGTATTGACTGCGGCACGTACCGCCGGTACTCACTGAGGAAGGGCATGGGGGCCGGGGAGGTATGTGCAATGACGGTTGCGGTACGGCACGAGACCAGGGCGCTGCTGCGGGCCCATCTGTCGGCGGCCACGGGCTATCGCCATCTGATGCGGCACTGCCCCATCTGCCACCAGCTGCTACGACTCGCCATGGAGCCGCACACGGCCCGTTCGGGGGGCCCGGCGCCGACGCCCGCCCCCGCGCCGTCGCCGACCGCCTGTGAGCCGCCGGCGGCCGAGGACGAAAGTCCCGCGGCCGGATGACCAACGGCGCATGCGTCACCGCCCGTGCGGTGACACGCTGTTGGGCGTGGCGGGGGAAGTTCTCTACCGCAGCGGACGTATCGTCTTCAAGCGCCGCGTAGTGTGACGGGTGTCACTGAACAAGTTTGGCGCGATGCGGAACTTACACCCCCCATACAACCGGTCAATTTAATATGTGCAATTGCACTACCTGTGAACGACTCAGTAACGAGCCCGCAGGGTCCGCGCACGAAGGCCCTTACAGGACCCCTGAAGGCGCCCTGACCGGCGTCCGGGGTGGTGTCGGCGCCGGGGCGGCCCGACCGCTCTGACGGGCCCTGGAGCGGGCGCACACAAAAAGATCGCGCTGGACCCGGCGGAGTCCAGCGCGATCGGTGACGTACCCAGATGGAGCGGGTGTGGGGCCTGTTGGGGCAGGCGCCGCGTCATATGGAGCTGTGTGGAGCGTGGTGAAGCAGGTGAAGCCAGGGGTGCAAAGCAGGCGCTTTCGGGTTGGGGGCCCCGAAAACGACCTGGTTATGCGGTTGTTCAGGCCTCGCTGCGCTGCTGCGGGATACCCGCAAGCAGTGCGCGGACCTCAGCCTCGCGGTAACGCCGATGCCCTCCGAGCGTGCGGATGGACGTGAGCTTGCCTGCCTTGGCCCAGCGGGTCACCGTCTTCGGGTCCACGCGGAACATCGTGGCAACCTCGGCAGGGGTAAGCAGCGGCTCGGCGTCAGGGGTGCGAGCGGTCATGAGCGGCCTCCTCGGGAGAACCGAACCATCACGGTTCTTTCCTCTAAATTCTGCACCTTGACCCACGTTGCCCGAAATGGCGGACGCGGGCCGAGTCGGTTATAGGACGAACGGCTTGTCCTCGGCACTACAACTACACCATCTGTCCAGCCACGTCGGCCAAACCGATGGAATTGCCCTCTCAGGTGTTCAACCTCGGCGGAAGCCGATGGACCGTGCCATAGCGGACAGTCACCCGTCCGTGACGATCAGTCACAGCGTGATCAGTCGCCACGAGACCCCTCAAGGAACGCAATACCGATCTATCCGCCCTTAGTTGGACGGAAGGAGCCCACGTCGGGCTCCTTGTCCTATTTTGGCACGAGGGTATGGCTTGGGAGCAAGACCCGAAGTCAGTGCTTTAGGTCACGCTTGAGGCAATCGCCCGGATAGGGACCTACGTCCTTTGCCGCCCGGCCACCGAAAAGCGAAGGAACCGATTCCGCATACCTACCATTGCACCGCACCGGCGCTCAGCTGGAGAACTGGCGTTCCCGCACCGCCCGCCACCGCTGGGAAAGCTTCTCGTACGCGACCCCGGCCCGCTCGCCGTCCCCCTCGCGCAGCGCCGCCAGCCCCTCCGCCACCTCGGCGGCGGAGCGGTCCTCGGCGAGCTGCTCCTCGGGCACCGCGTGCACCAGCCCTCCGTAGTCCAGCTCCACGAGCGAGCGCGGATGGAATTCCTCGAGCCAGCGCCCCACATCTACCAGGCCGTCGATCAGCGGCCCCTCTTCCAGGGCGTCGCGCAGCGTGCGCAGCCCCCGCGCGACCCGCCGCCGCGCCTCCACCATGGGCGTCCGGTAACGCATCACGGGCGCCTGCTCACCCTTGGTGTACTCCCGCTCGTCGTCGTCGAACAGCACGAACCAGCGGACCGGGACGTGCCAGGCGGCGCCGCGGATCCAGGGCCTGGCGTCCGGGTTGCGCTCCCGCCACCGCTCGTAGTCGCCGGCCGCCTGCAGCCGCACCACCGGGGGCAGCGCGGCATCCAGCACCGACGCCGGCAGCAGCTCGTCCAGCGCCTCCAGGGCCTGCCAGCCGCGCAGCCGGGTACGCCACGGACAGACGCAGGTCACCTCGTTCAGCACGGCGACGAAGGCGTCCGCGCTCTCGTGCACCGGCACCGGCACCGGCGGGGTCGCCAGCAGGTCGGCCAGCGCCCGGCGCTGCTCGTCCTGGGCGGTGGGGGTGTCCTCCCGTTTGGCATAGCGCGCCCAGTGGCTGCGCTCCGGCTCGGGGAACGCGGCCAGCGGCTCGTAGACCCGCAGATATGCCATGTACGGGACCTTCACCGACGACGCCAGGGCCACGCCCGCTCCTTCAAAGGGGAAGTCCACCGCCGGGCGCTCCGGAGGGCCCCCGCCGGCCTGCGATACGACCAGATCGTCCCATGCCCGTCCCCCGGGAGAGGGTGATCCTCGGCACCCGACCGATCAACCGGCCCCGCAGGTCTTACGCTCTTTTCAACCGGCCCTCCCCACCCGAAGGAGGGCGTCCTTCGCGACTTATGGGAGTCACCACAGTGACTGACGTACGTCCGGCCCACGCCGGCACCGACGGCGGCGTTCTGCACACCCTGTTCCGATCGGAGCAGGGGGGCCACGAGCAGGTCGTTCTCTGCCAGGACCGTGCCAGCGGCCTGAAGGCCGTGATCGCCATCCACAGCACCGCCCTGGGCCCCGCCCTCGGCGGCACCCGCTTCCACGCCTACGCCTCCGAGGAGGAGGCCGTGCTGGACGCCCTGAACCTCTCGCGCGGCATGTCCTACAAGAACGCCCTCGCCGGGCTGGACCACGGCGGCGGCAAGGCCGTGATCATCGGTGACCCCGACCTGATCAAGACCGAGGAACTCCTGCTCGCCTACGGCCGGTTCGTGGCCTCGCTCGGCGGCCGCTACGTCACCGCCTGCGACGTCGGCACCTACGTCGCCGACATGGACGTCGTCTCCCGCACGAACAAGTGGACCACCGGCCGCTCCCCCCAGAACGGCGGCGCCGGCGACTCCTCCGTCCTGACCGCCTACGGCGTCTTCCAGGGCATGCGCGCCTCGGCCCAGCACGCCTGGGGCGACCCGACGCTGCGCGGCCGCAAGGTGGGCATCGCGGGCGTCGGCAAGGTCGGCCACCTCCTCGTCGAGCACCTCCTCCAGGACGGCGCCGAGGTCGTGATCACGGATGTCCGCGCCGACTCGGTGGCCCGGGTCCGTGCCAAGTACCCGCAGGTCACGGCGGTTGCGGACACCGAAGCGCTGATCCGCACCGAGGGCCTGGACGTGTATGCGCCGTGCGCCCTGGGCGGTGCGCTGAGCGATGAGTCGCTGCCGGTGCTGACCGCGAAGGTGGTGTGCGGCGCGGCCAACAACCAGCTCGCCCACCCCGGCGTCGAGAAGGACCTGTCCGACCGCGGCATCCTCTACGCCCCCGACTACGTCGTGAACGCCGGCGGCGTCATCCAGGTGGCCGACGAGCTGCACGGCTTCGACTTCGACCGCTGCAAGACCAAGGCGGCGAAGATCTTCGACACCACGCTGGCGATATTCGCTCGTGCGAAGGCCGACGGCATTCCGCCCGCCGCGGCCGCCGACCGTCTGGCCGAGCAGCGCATGGCGGAGGCGCGGCGCGCCTGACCCGGCCGAACGGCGGCCTGATCGGCCGGAAACACAGCCTTGCGCGGCCCGCCGCGGACGGTCGGGGGAGACATCCCTCACCACCCGTCGGCGGGTCGCCGTACAGGACAGGTTAAAATCGCAGTTGACCAGCGGGGACGGGGCACCTTGCAGGTCGTGCCGAGCGGCGGGTGATGCGGGCGACGTACCGTATGGCCGCGGAAGCAGGTACCGTTAAAGCCCTACGGGCCGGTCTCTCTGTCGAGAGCCCGCTCTGATCCATGAACGCGTGTCAAGACTCTGGGGCCATCGAGCCCCGTCATTGAGGGGGTCGACCCATGGGGCGCGGCCGGGCCAAGGCCAAGCAGACAAAGGTCGCCCGCCAGCTGAAGTACAGCAGCGGTGGGACGGATCTCTCACGACTGGCCGACGAGCTGGGTGCAACGCAGTCGAACCAGCAGCCTCCGAACGGAGAGCCGTTCGAGGATGACGAGGACGACGACCCGTACGCACGGTACGCAGAGCTGTACAACGACGACGAAGAGGACGAGGGCGACTCGTCGGACCAGCGTCGTCGCGCTTGAGTCTCTGCTCGCGGCACCCATAACAGCATCACGGACCCGGTCCTGGGCTTTGCCCGGACCGGGTTCTGTGCTGCCCGGATGACCCCGGGGACCGCGGCCGTACCGACGGCTGCCCGGGAGGGTGGCCCCTCCCGCGGCCCGTACACGGCCGCGGGAGAGCTCCGTCCGCTCAGCTCGCGTAGTCACCGGTCAGGGTCACTGCCTCGGCGCGGTCGCCGCGGTCGGTGATCTCGCCGCTCACCCAGGCGTCCACACCGCGGTCGGCCAGCGTGGTCAGGGCGGCCTCCACCGAACCCTGCGGAACGACGGCCATCATGCCGACGCCCATGTTCAGGGTCTTCTCCAGCTCCGGGCGGGCGACCGAGCCGGCCGCGCCGACCAGGTCGAAGACCGGGCCCGGCGTCCAGGTGGTGCGGTCGACGGTGGCGTGCAGGCCGTCCGGGATCACCCGGGCGAGGTTGTTGGCGAGGCCGCCGCCGGTGATGTGCGAGAAGGCGTGCACCTCGGTCGTCCGGGTCAGCGCCAGGCAGTCCAGCGAGTAGATCTTGGTGGGCTCCAGGAGCTCCTCGCCGAGCGTGCGGCCGAACTCCGGGACGTCCCGGTCCAGGGCCATTCCCGCACGGTCGAACAGCACATGGCGGACCAGCGAGTACCCGTTCGAGTGAAGCCCGGAGGACGCCATGGCGATCACCGCGTCGCCCGTACGGATACGATCCGCGCCCAGCACCCGGTCCGCCTCGACGACGCCCGTACCGGCGCCGGCGACGTCGAACTCGTCCGCGCCCAGCAGCCCCGGGTGCTCCGCGGTCTCGCCGCCGACCAGCGCGCAGCCGGCCAGCACACAGCCCTCGGCGATGCCCTTGACGATCGCGGCGACCCGCTCCGGGTAGACCTTGCCGACGCAGATGTAGTCGGTCATGAACAGCGGTTCGGCGCCGCAGACGACCAGGTCGTCGACGACCATGCCGACGAGGTCGTGGCCGATGCTGTCGTAGACGCCCATCTTGCGGGCGATGTCGACCTTGGTGCCGACGCCGTCGGTCGCGGAGGCCAGCAGCGGGCGCTCGTACCGCTTGAGGGCGGAGGCGTCGAAGAGGCCGGCGAAACCGCCCAGGCCGCCGACGACCTCGGGGCGGGTGGCCTTCTTCACCCACTCCTTCATGAGGTCCACGGCGCGGTCGCCGGCTTCGATGTCGACGCCCGCGGCGGCGTAGCTGGCACCGGAGGATTCAGCGGACATGGCTGAGCACTTTCCTGTCGTGTGTGAACGAGCTCTACGGGCGACGCAGCGCGTCGGCGCCGCCGACCCCGGCGGTGAGCGTCTGGACGCCGTCCACGTCGGACTTCGTCCGGCTCGCGGTCTCCGACTCCAGGAGGTGCTTGCCCAGCAGATCCGGGTCGGGCAGGTCCATCGGGTACTCGCCGTCGAAGCAGGCGCGGCAGAGGTTCGGCTTGGCGATGGTGGTCGCCTCGATCATGCCGTCGATGGAGATGTACGCGAGCGAATCGGCGCCCAGCGACTTGCCGATCTCCTCCACGCTCAGCCCGTTGGCGATCAGCTCCGCGCGGGTGGCGAAGTCGATGCCGAAGAAGCACGGCCACTTGATCGGCGGGGACGAGATCCGGATGTGGACCTCGGCCGCACCGGCCTCGCGCAGCATCCGGACCAGGGCGCGCTGGGTGTTGCCGCGGACGATCGAGTCGTCGACGACCACCAGGCGCTTGCCGCGGATGACTTCCTTGAGCGGGTTGAGCTTGAGACGGATACCGAGCTGGCGGATGGTCTGCGAGGGCTGGATGAAGGTCCGGCCGACGTAGGAGTTCTTGACCAGTCCGGAGCCGTAGGGGATGCCGCTGGCCTCGGCGTATCCGACGGCGGCGGGCGTGCCGGACTCCGGCGTCGCTATCACCAGGTCGGCGTCGGCCGGCGCTTCGGCGGCCAGCTTGCGGCCCATCTCCACCCGGGAGAGGTACACATTGCGGCCGGCGATGTCGGTGTCCGGGCGGGCGAGGTAGACGTACTCGAAGACGCAGCCCTTGGGGCGGGCCTCGGCGAAGCGGCTGCTGCGCAGGCCGTTCTCGTCGATGGCGACCATCTCGCCGGGCTCGATCTCCCGGATGAAGCTGGCGCCGCAGATGTCGAGGGCGGCGCTCTCGGAGGCCACCACCCAGCCGCGCTCCAGGCGGCCGAGGACCAGCGGGCGGATGCCCTGCGGGTCGCGGGCGGCGTAGAGCGTGTGCTCGTCCATGAAGCAGAGCGAGAAGGCGCCCTTGACCTTCGGCAGGACGCGCGGGGCGGCCTCCTCGACGGTCAGCGGCTTGCCGTCCTCGTCGACCTGGCCGGCCAGCAGCGCGGTGACCAGGTCGGTGTCGTTGGTGGCCGCGACCTGGGTCGCCCGGCCGCCCTCGCGGGGCAGCGCGGAGACCAGATCCGCCAGCTCGGCGGTGTTCACCAGGTTGCCGTTGTGGCCGAGCGCGATCGAGCCGTGCGCGGTCGCACGGAACGTCGGCTGGGCGTTCTCCCACACCGAGGCACCGGTGGTGGAGTAGCGGGCATGGCCCACGGCGATATGGCCCTGGAGAGAGCCGAGTGAAGTCTCGTCGAAGACCTGGGACACCAGGCCCATGTCCTTGAAGACGAGGATCTGGGAGCCGTTGCTCACCGCGATGCCCGCGGACTCCTGTCCACGGTGCTGCAGCGCATACAGCCCGAAATAGGTGAGTTTGGCGACCTCTTCACCCGGAGCCCAGACACCGAAGACGCCGCAAGCGTCCTGGGGGCCCTTCTCGCCGGGGAGCAGGTCGTGGTTGAGTCGTCCGTCACCACGTGGCACGGCACCGAGTCTAGGGCAGGTCGCGCATTCATCCGAACCGGGGATGGCCCCGGACCTGGATGAGTGCATGAATGACATGGGTTGGACTTGACGTGGCCACGACGCCCAAGGGGCGCGTGCCGGCGCGCCGGCACGCCCCGGATCCCTTGGCCCACCTGGTGCGCCGCGGGGTGCGGGGCGCGTGGCGCAGGCGGTGTGGATCTTGCGGCTCGGGGGCGCGTTCCGCTCCGTGTGAGATGCGCGACGCCCCTCGGTCGGGACCGGCGCCGCGTGCGGGGCGCCGAGCCGTCGGCCGCGTGCGGGGCGCCCGGCCCGTGCCCGTCAGCTCAGCAGGGGCAGGAAGCCGCCGATGTCGGACCGTTCGCCGCTGGCGCCGACGGTCGCCGCGGCCAGCTCCTCGGCCCAGGACGTCCGGCCGGTGGCCAGCCGGATCCAGGTCAGCGGGTCGGTCTCGACGACGTTCGGCGGGGTGCCGCGGGTGTGCTTGGGGCCCGCCACGCACTGCACCACGGCGAACGGCGGAATGCGCAGCTCCACCGATCCGCCGGGCGCCCGGTCCGCCAGGGTGTCGGCCAGCAGGCGGGTGGTGGTGGCCAGTGCCTGGCGGTCGAAGGGGATCGTGGTGCCGGTCGCCGCCGCGAGGTCGTCGCCGTGCACGACGAGTTCGAGACAGCGGGTGACGAGGAAGTCGGCCAGCGGCATCGCGCCGGGCAGGACCGGCACCAGCCGGTCGTCCGGTTCCGGCGCGACGGCCTCGGCGTACTCCGCGGCGGTGCGTTCCAGCAGCGCCACGGGGTCGTGCGCGTCGGCCAGGGCGCGGGTGCGCTCGTCGACGTCGGAGGCGCGCGGCGCGGCCGCCGCCGACCACTCCAGCAAGGTGGCCTCCGCCCGCGCCGGAACCGGCCGCTCAAGACTGCGCGCCACGCTCCCCACGGCCATGGACAGATGCGCCACCAGCTCGCGCACCGTCCAGTCGCCGAGCCGGGTCGGCAGCGCCAACTGGCCTGGGTCGAGGGCGCGTACGGCCTCCTGGACGTGGGCGAGCTGGGCCGTGACGGCGGTACGGGTCTTCTTCGGGTCGTACCGGCGGGGGCGCGGCTTCCGGGCGGTGGGAGGCATGTGCGTCAGCCTACGAGGCGGCACCGACAGACGCCGCCGGATTCAGGGGACGGAGGCCGCGGACCGGACGGGGCCCGGCACCGCCCCGTCCCGGCGCCCCCTTGCGGGCACCGGGACCGGCGGCCAACTCCGCTCTCCCGTAGGACAGTTGGGCGGGCCGCCGGGATACGGGGGCGGCCAGGGGCCCGCCGGCCGGTCAGGCCGTCGGTGTCGTCTTCGTCGTCCCGGCCTCGAACACCTCGCCGTTGCGCGGGACGCCGATGCCCTGCCAGGTGAACGGGACGCCCTGGGCGGTGACCGGGTCGGCGGCGTCCATGAGCTGGAAGTGGACGTGCGGCTCGCTGCTGTTGCCGGAGTCGCCGCACTGGCCGAGGGTGTCCCCGGCCCGCACCCGGTCGCCCGTACGGACGGTGAGCGAACCGCGGCGGGCATGGGCGTAGAGCGCGTGGACGCCGTCGCCCAGGTCGAGGATCACGTGGTTGCCGAGCATCGGCCGGGCGCCGCCGAGCGCGCGGGCCGGGCCCTCCAGGGCGAGCAGGTAGAGGGCCGCGGGCCAGGACGTGCGGCTGAGATGGTCGCGGCTGCCGTCCTCGGCACGGACGACGGTGGCGTCGGCGACGGCGAGCAGGGGCGCGCCGAAGGCCGGGAAGTCCTCGTTGCGCCGGGCCAGGGGCCACCAGCCGAAGCCGGGCCTGGAGTCCGGCTCCGGTTCCGCCACGATGTCGATCGCGTACGCCTGCCCGTAGACCCGTGTGCCGTGGCTGGGGACCTTGTCGGCGGGGCTGTTGAGGGCCTTCCAGCGGCCGGCGACCGGGGCGGCGACGGCCACCGGCGCCACGGCCGGGCCGGTCGTGCCGCCCCCCTCGGCACGGGCCGCCCGGCGGTTCACGCCGAAGCCGATGAGTATCCAAAGGCCCAGGGGAACCCAGCCCCACCAATACGGAATCTCGACGAAGAAGCTCGCGACGACGATCGCGAGGAAGATCAGCAGACAGGCGCGTGCGGCGTTCCTGGCGAGTTTGCGTTCCGTGGTGGACTTCATTCCGTCTCCCCCGTGAGGTCGGTGTGGCCGGGCGTCAGCACCCGGCGGCGGTCAGCATCACCAGCAGCGGTACGACGCGGCCGGCCGGAACCTCGTAGCGGCCGCGGCCGGCCGTCTGGAGCCAGCCGGCGGCGGTCAGCTGCCGCAGGTGGTGGTAGATCTGGCCGGTCGTGCCCGTGCCGTCGAGCTCGGTGAGTTCGGCGGCGGTGCAGCGGCCGCCGAGGATCTCGCGCAGCAGCCGCAGCCGCATGGGCTGGCCCAGCGCGGCGAACGACTCGGCGGCGGCCGCCCAGTCGTCGTCCAGCAGGGCGTCGGTGGCCAGGCCGTACTGCCACTCGTAGCGCAGTCCGGCCGGTGTGCGCACGGCGCCGGTGAAGAGCACTCCGCCGTTGTCGGCGCCGAGTTCGGCCCACTGCTCCTTGAGGCCCCGCAGCGCCCACAGCTCCTCGTCCGGATCCCGCTCGGGCGCGGTGACCGGCTGGGCGGCGGACTGTTCCAGCGCGGCCAGCCGGCGTTCCAGGTCGGCCACCCGCTGCTCAAGATCCATGGAGGAAGATTACGTAATTACGTAATCTCTGGCAATGGTTGCCGGTGCGGGAAAACGGCGACGGTCCGTCCCCGTGGCGGGGACGGACCGTCGGACCGTCAAGGGCGCGGCGTCGCGCCCGGGCTCCGGCTCAGGCCAGCAGGCCCGGGATCGTCGCCTCGTGCGCGTCCTTCAGCTCGCTCAGCGGGATGCTGAACTGCCCCTGGACGTCGATCGCGGCGCCGTCGACCACACCGATCCGGGTGGCCGGCAGCCCCCGCGCACCGCACATGTCGGTGAAGCGGAGCTCCTCGCTGCGCGGCACGGCCACGACGGCCCGGCCCGCCGACTCGGAGAAGAGCAGCACGAAGGGGTCGAGCCCGTCGGGAACGACGAGGCGGGCGCCCTTGCCGCCGCGCAGGCAGGACTCCACCACGGCCTGGACCAGACCGCCGTCGGAGAGGTCGTGCGCCGCGTCGATCATGCCGTCGCGGGAGGCGGAGATCAGCACCTCGGCCAGCAGCCGCTCGCGCTCCAGGTCCACCGCCGGCGGCAGACCGCCGAGGTGCTCGTGCACCACCTGCGACCACGCCGAGCCGCCCAGCTCCTCGCGGGTGTCGCCCAGGAGGTAGAGCAGCTGACCCTCCTCCGCGAAGGCGATCGGGGTGCGGCGGTTCACATCGTCGATGACGCCGAGCACCGCGACGACCGGGGTCGGGTGGATCGCCACCTCGCCGGTCTGGTTGTACAGCGACACATTGCCGCCGGTGACGGGCGTACCGAGGGTCTGGCAGGCGTCGGCGAGACCACGGGTGGCCTCGGCGAACTGCCACATCACCGCCGGGTCCTCGGGCGAGCCGAAGTTCAGGCAGTCGGAGACCGCCAGCGGCTTGGCACCGGACGCGGCGACATTGCGGTACGCCTCGGCCAGCGCCAGCTGCGCGCCCGTGTACGGGTCGAGCTTGGCGTAGCGCCCGTTGCCGTCGGTGGCGAGCGCGACGCCGAGGTTGGTGTCCTCGTCGATGCGCACCATGCCGGCGTCCTCCGGCTGCGCGAGGACGGTGTTGCCCTGCACGAACCGGTCGTACTGGTCCGTGATCCACGCCTTGGAGGCCTGGTTGGGCGAGGCCACCAGCTTCAGGACCTGCGCCCGCAGCTCGTCCGCGTTCGCCGGGCGGGCCAGCCCGGCCGCGTCGTCGGCCTGGAGGGCGTCCTGCCAGTCGGGGCGGGCGTACGGGCGCTCGTAGACCGGGCCCTCGTGGGCGACGGTGCGCGGCGGTACGTCCACGATCTGCTCGCCGTGCCAGAAGATCTCCAGCTGCGAGCCGTCCGTCACCTCACCGATGACGGTCGCGATGACGTCCCACTTCTCGCAGATCTCCAGGAAGCGGTCGACCTTGCCGGGCTCGACGATCGCACACATCCGCTCCTGCGACTCGCTCATGAGGATCTCCTCGGGCGAGAGGGAGGAGTCGCGCAGCGGCACGGTGTCCAGCTCGACGCGCATCCCGCCGGAGCCGGCCGAGGCCAGCTCGCTGGTGGCGCAGGACAGCCCGGCGCCGCCGAGGTCCTGGATGCCGGCGACCAGGTCCTCCTTGAAGATCTCCAGGGTGCACTCGATGAGCAGCTTCTCCTGGAAGGGGTCGCCGACCTGGACGGCGGGGCGCTTGGCGGGCTTGGTGTCGTCGAAGGTCTCGGACGCCAGGACCGAGACGCCGCCGATGCCGTCGCCGCCGGTGCGGGCGCCGTAGAGGATGACCTTGTTGCCCGTGCCGGACGCCTTGGCCAGGTGGATGTCCTCGTGCTTCATCACGCCGATGCAGCCGGCGTTGACCAGCGGGTTGCCCTGGTAGCAGGCGTCGAAGACGACCTCGCCGCCGATGTTGGGCAGGCCCAGGCAGTTGCCGTAACCGCCGATCCCGGCCACCACGCCCGGCAGGACGCGCTTGGTGTCGGGGTGGTCGGCGGCACCGAACCGCAGCGGGTCGACGACGGCGACGGGGCGGGCGCCCATGGCGAGGATGTCGCGGACGATGCCGCCGACGCCGGTGGCCGCGCCCTGGTAGGGCTCGATGTACGAGGGGTGGTTGTGGGACTCCACCTTGAACGTGACGGCGTAGCCCTGGCCGACGTCGACGACACCGGCGTTCTCACCGATGCCGACGAGCAGCGCGTCGTTCTCGGGGGCCTTGTCGCCGAACTGCTTCAGGTGGACCTTGCTGCTCTTGTAGGAGCAGTGCTCGGACCACATGACCGAATACATGGCGAGTTCGGCGCCGGTGGGACGGCGGCCGAGAATCTCGCGGATGCGCTGGTACTCGTCCTGCTTCAGGCCGAGCTCGGCCCACGGCTGGTCGGTGTCCGGCGTCTCGGCTGCGTGCTTGACGGTGTCGAGAGTCATGCGTTGACCAGCTTCTTCAGGATCGAGGTGAAGAATCCGAGGCCGTCGGTACGGCCCGTACCGATCAGCGGCTCCACGGCGTGCTCGGGGTGCGGCATGAGGCCGACGACATTGCCCGCCTCATTGGTGATGCCGGCGATGTCGCGGAGCGAGCCGTTGGGGTTGCCGTCCAGGTAGCGGAAGGCGACCCGGCCCTCGGCCTCGAGCATGTCGAGCGTGCGCTCGTCGGCGACGTACCGGCCGTCGATGTTCTTCAGCGGGATGCTGATCTCCTGGCCGGACGCGTAGTCCGACGTCCAGGAGGTCTCCGCGTTCTCCACCCGCAGCTTCTGGTCGCGGCAGATGAAGTGCAGATGGTTGTTGCGCAGCATGGCGCCGGGCAGCAGGTGGGTCTCGGTGAGCACCTGGAAGCCGTTGCAGATGCCGAGGACCGGCATACCGGCCCTGGCCTGCTCGATCACGGTCTCCATCACCGGCGAGAACCGGGAAATGGCCCCGGCCCGCAGATAGTCGCCGTAGGAGAAACCGCCGGGCAGCACCACGGCGTCGACCTGCTTGAGGTCCTTGTCGCGGTGCCACAGCGGCACCGCTTCGGCGCCGGCCACCCGGACCGCGCGCTGCGTGTCGCGGTCGTCGAGCGTGCCGGGGAAGGTGATGACTCCGATGCGCGAGGTCATGAGTCGACCCGCACGGTGAAGTCTTCGATGACGGTGTTGGCGAGGAAGGTCTCGGCCATCTCGTGGATGCGAGCGAGGGCGGCTTCGTCGACCGGACCCTCCACCTCGAGTTCGAAACGCTTGCCCTGACGGACGTCGGCGATCCCCTCGAATCCCAGGCGTGGCAGTGCGCGCTGCACCGCCTGCCCCTGCGGGTCGAGGATCTCCGGCTTGAGCATGACGTCGACTACGACGCGTGCCACTGGCACTCCCGGTGGTGTGGTGCGTAAGGCGGTGTCCTCACAGTACCGTGTTCGAAAATCTACGCGCATAGATATGCGGTGGGCCCGATCACGGTCCGGTATCGGAGGGAGTGCAGCTCAGGAAAAATTCTCGAAAAGATCCGGGGTCCGGATTGCGGGAAGACACGCTGACGAAATTAACTGGGCTTCACAATGCAATGCCCATCGCTGTACAAATGAAAAAGCATTGATCCCAATCAGCCGGATCCGGAGCATCACCCCATGTCAACAAGGGGTCGCTCCCCGAAAGGACCGATATCCGTGGCGCAGCGCGTAGTAGTAACGCTCTCCGATGACATCGACGGAGGAGAAGCCGCAGAGACGGTCGCCTTCGGATTGGACGGGAAGTCGTACGAGATCGACCTCAATCCCGCCAATGCGAAGAAACTGCGCGGCGCCCTCGCCCCGTTCGTCGAGGCCGGCCGCAAGCGGGCCAAGTCCGGCAAGGCCTACCACCGGACCGCGGTGAACCCCGACCCCGCGGCCGTCCGCGCCTGGGCCCGCTCCCACCAGATGGACGTTCCCCCGCGCGGCCGGATCCCCAAGAAGGTCTACGAGGCCTTCAACGCCGCCAACCACTAACCGACTTCAGCGCGTTCCCCGGCCCGGGCGCAGCCGACTTGCACAGCACCCCTACTGATCAGCTAGAGTCTGGAGCACGCCGAGGGGCGAGGCCGAAAGGCCGGACCTCACGGAGTCACGCGGGTGTAGCTCAGTAGTAGAGCGCCCTCTTTCCAAGAGGGAGGCGCAGTGTGCAATCCCTGTCACCCGCTCTGACAGCTCGACCGGTCAAACGATCAGGTACAGTAGCTGTCGCGCCGCTCGGTGAAAGCCGAGTGGATGCCTGCGGACGTAGCTCAGTTGGTAGAGCGCAACCTTGCCAAGGTTGAGGTCGCGAGTTCGAGCCTCGTCGTCCGCTCAGAATGAGAAGGCCCCGGTCATTGCGACCGGGGCCTTCTTCATTTGCCCGCGATCAGGTAGCACCCTGCTCCCTTCCTTCTCTCCGTCCTCTCCGTTCCCTTTGCCCTCTCCCCTCTCTCGCTTGCCTCTCTCGCTCGCCTCTCTCGCTTGCCTCTCTTGCCGGGCTTCCGGCGGGGGCAACTGACATTTGTCATCGGCTGCGATGACAGCTCGCACTGCCCGGAAGCTTGATCCGGCGAAACGCTGGACTCATGAACATCGGGGAGAAAACCATCGCGGAGGCCGGCCGCGGCGGCGCCGGCGGCGCCGATTCCGGCGGCGGTGTGATCGAAGTCACCGGACTTCGCAGGCGCTACGGCCCGGCCGGGCGGCGTGCGAAGGGGGAGCAGAAACAGGGAGCGCGGAGCCGGGCCGGCGTTCGGAAGAGTTATGAGGCCGTGAGCGGTATCGACTTCAGCGTCGACCGGGGCGAGCTGTTCGCGCTGCTGGGCACCAATGGGGCGGGCAAGACCTCCACCCTCGAACTGCTGGAGGGCCTGGCCGCGCCCACCGCCGGGCGGGTCCGGGTCCTCGGCCATGATCCGTTCCGTGAGCGCGGCAAGGTGCGGCCGCATATCGGCGTGATGCTGCAGGAGGGCGGCTTCCCCGCCGAGCTGACGCCCGAGGAAACGCTGCGGATGTGGGCGGGGTGCACCACCGGGGCGCGTCCGGTCGAGGAGGCCCTCGGGTCCGTGGGGCTGGACCGGCGTCGGGATGTGCGGGTCAAGCAGCTGTCCGGGGGTGAGCGCCGGCGGCTGGATCTCGCGCTGGCGCTGCTGGGGCGGCCCGAGGTGCTGTTCCTCGACGAGCCGACGACGGGGCTGGACACCGAAGCGCGTCATGTCACCTGGGAATTGATCCGCGAGCTGCGGGACGCCGGGACCACGATCGTGCTGACCACGCACTATCTCGAAGAAGCCGAGGAGCTGGCGGACCGGCTGGCGATTTTGCACGAGGGGCGGATAGCCACCGCGGGACATGTCGCGGACGTGGTCGCCGCGCATCCCTCGCATCTCTCCTTCGAGCTGCCCGAAGGATTCCCTCTCGGCGACCTCCCGCCGCTGGCCGAACTCGGCGTCATCTCCCACGAGACGACCGGGCGCACGGTCCGGCTGCGGACGGACGAGCTGCAGCGCGCCGCGACCGGAGTGCTGCTCTGGGCGCAGGACAAGGGGATAACGCTGCGCGGGCTGGATGTCAGATCCGCGTCCCTGGAAGAGGCATTTCTGCACATCGCAAAGGGGCTGGAGAACGCATGAGTGCTTGTACGAGTCAGGTGGTCGGCTATGAGGCGGCGGAAAATCCCGCGGAAACCCGTTCCACGGGCCGTCTACTCTCCCTGGCACGGGCCGAGTTGACGCTTCTCGGCCGCAACAAGTCCGCGCTGTACACCTCGCTCTTCCTCCCGATCGCCATGGCGTTCGCCATCAAACAGGCGGTCGGTTCGATGAACCTCGCCGGCACGGGGCTGTCGGTCGGCACGGTGATGTTGCCCGGCACCCTCGGCTGCGTTCTGGTCTTTGCCGTCTACTCCAACGTCACCGGTGCCTATGTCGCCCGGCGCGAGGAGCTGGTGCTCAAGCGCCTGCGCACCGGAGAACTGCGGGATCAGGAAATACTGGCCGGCACCGCGCTGCCTTCGGTGCTGATAGGGCTGGCGCAGTGCGCGCTCCTCGCCGTCCTCGGCAGTGTGGCGCTGGACACCGACCTGCCCACCGCGCCGCACCTCCTGATCGCCGGGGTGCTGCTGGGCATGGTCACGGTCGTCGGGCTGGCGGCGGCGACCTCGGCCTTCGCGAGGTCGAGCGAGGCCGCTCAGCTCACCGTGCTGCCCTTCATGCTGCTGTCGATGGCCGGCTCCGGGGTGATGGCCCCCTTGGACCTCTTTCCGGAGAAGATCGCCACGGTCCTCGGGTTCCTGCCGCTGTCCCCGGCGATGGAGCTGATACGGGAGGGCTGGACCGGCGGCGGGGACGTCAAGGAGACGCTGGGGCAGCTGATCACCGGCTTGGCCTGGGCCGGGCTCGCGCTGTTTGCTGTGCAGCGGTGGTTCCGGTGGGAGCCGCGGCGCTGACGACGCAGGAGATCGGACAACGGGGGCGGGCAGCACATGATCGGGCGGCTACGGGCGATGTGGCGACGGCGGAGCCAAGTGGGGATGGTCGAGGCGTACTTCCGCTGGACTCTGTACGCCATACCCTGGCTTCCCGTGTTCGGCGGGGTGCTGCCCGTGATGGGCACCACCGGCAGCCGTCCGGCACCGGTCGCCCTGGCCCTCGTCGCCGGCGGGCTGAACGTGGTGCACGGGGTGCTGGCCGTTCCGTTGCTGAACCGGTCGTTGAACCGCTATCTGAAGCTGGGGGCGACACCGCGCGGCCTGCTGCTCGCCTCGGGTGTGCTGACGCTCGCGTCCGAGATCGCGTTGCTCGCGCTGATCGCGGTCCAGGGCCTCGGCCACGGCGAGCACGTGGCCACGGTGCTCATCGCGATCGGCGCCAGCCTCACCACCTACTTCATGGCGCTGTGCCTGGTGATGTCCAAGCGAAGGTTCCTGGCGGGGATGGCCGCCGCCACGGCGGGGATGATCCTGCTGTTCGGGCTGTTCACGGGCTCCTGGCTGGGGTCGGTGGCGATGGCGTGTCTGCTGCTCTTCGCCGGCGTGTGGAGCTTCGTGATAGCGCGGCCCACGGGCTGGCTGCTCGGTGTGGTCCGGAAGCTGGATGCGGCGCGCAGCACGGAGGCACGGCTCGCGGTCGCCGAGGAACGGCTGCGGTTCGGCCGGGACCTGCACGACGTCATGGGCCGGAATCTGGCGGTGATCGCCCTGAAGAGCGAGCTGGCGGTCCAGCTGGCCCGGCGGGAACGGCCGGAGGCCGTGGAGCAGATGGTGGAGGTGCAGCGGATCGCCCAGGAGTCCCAGCGGGAAGTGCGGGAGGTGGTGCGCGGTTACCGGAAGGCCGATCTGCAGGCGGAGTTGGCCGGGGCCCGCTCCATCCTCCGGGCGGCCGGGGTGGACTGCCGTATCGACGGCGAGGACGAGACGCAGCTGCCGCCGGAGGTGGAGTCGGCGCTCGGCTGGGTCGTACGGGAGGGCACCACCAACATCCTGCGGCACGCCGCCGAGGTGCGGCACTGTGCGCTGCGGACCCTGATCGATCCGCACCGCTCGGTCCTCGTGATGACCATGGAGAACGACGGTGTCACCCCTCAGCCGGCCACCGCCATCACCGGCTCGCTGCCCGGCAGCGGCCTCAAGGGGCTGCGGGAGCGGCTGCACCCCTTGGGCGGCACCCTGACGTCGGGCCCGGTGCTGCAGAGCTCCTACCGTCTGACGGTCGAACTTCCGCTGGGGCGGGGACCGGATGGCGCGGGTACGTCCTCGGGGCGGGGACGTCCGGCGGACGGGGGCGCGTCGTGGGCAGGGCGCCTGGTGGACGGGGAGGCCCCGGGGGCGGGGGGCCTGGTCAATGCGGAGGCGCCATGGGTGAGAGGTGGGGTGGCGGGTGAGTGACGGGGTGCGTCGCGAGGTGATCCGGGTGTTGCTCGCGGATGACGAGCATCTGATCCGGGGAGCGCTGGCGGCGCTGTTGTCGCTGGAGAACGATCTGCGGGTGGTGGCCGAGGCGGCGTCGGGGCCCGAGGCGCGGGCGATGGCCCGGGCGCACGGGCCGGATGTGGCGGTGCTGGATCTGCAGATGCCGGGGGCGGACGGTGTGGCGGTGGCCACATCCTTGCGGGCCGAGGTGCCGGGGTGCCGGTCCATGATCGTGACGAGTCATGGGCGGCCGGGGCATCTGAAGCGGGCGTTGGAAGCCGGGGTGCGGGGGTTCGTGCCGAAGACGGTGTCGGCGCAGCGGCTGGCGGAGATCATACGCACGGTCCATGCCGGAAACCGTTATGTGGACCCGGAGTTGGCGGCGGACGCGATCAGCGCCGGGGAGTCGCCGTTGTCGGTCCGGGAGGCGGAGGTGCTGGAGTGCGCCGAGGACGGGGCGCCGGTCGCGGAGATCGCGGAGCGGGCGTCGCTGTCGCCGGGGACGGTGCGGAACTACCTCTCCTCGGCGACCGCGAAGCTGGGCGCCGAGAACCGTCACGCCGCGGCGCGTCTCGCCCGCGAGCGAGGTTGGCTATAGTGGTGCCCGCACCGCGCGGCGGCGACTGGTTCCAGGAGCCTTGCACGGAGCATGCGGACGTAGCTCAGTTGGTAGAGCGCAACCTTGCCAAGGTTGAGGTCGCGAGTTCGAGCCTCGTCGTCCGCTCAGAAGGAGAAGGCCCCGGCCGGCAGTGATGTCGGACGGGGCCTTTTCGTGCGTCTGCGGGTCCGATTGCTGTCCGTGCGGGTCGTGTCCGGGCGCGGCCTGCCCGTACCCGTGGGGGCCTTCCGTACCCGTGGGGGCTTGCCATACCCGGGCCCGGCAACTCGCGCCCCGGCCCGGCAACTCGCGTCCCCGCCCGACACCTGGCGCCGCGGCCCGACACCTGGCGCCGCGGCCCGGCACCTGGCGCCGCGGTTTCAGTACCTGGCCGGCACCCCGCTCCTCACGGTCCCGGCCCGGGTCCGCACCCGGGCCGGGGGCGGGGTCATGACCAGCTGAGGCCCGTGAGGCGCTCGTAGGCCTCGACGTACTTGGCGCGGGTGCTCTCGACGATCTCGTGCGGGAGGGCGGGCGGCGGCAGGGTGCCCGTGCGGTCCCAGGCCGCGGCCGGGGAGGTCAGCCAGTCGCGGACGAACTGCTTGTCGAAGGACGGCTGGGCGCGGCCCGGCTCCCACAGGTCGGCGGGCCAGAAGCGCGAGGAGTCGGGCGTCAGGACCTCGTCGGCCAGGGTCAGCTGCTCACCGTCGAAGCCGAACTCGAACTTGGTGTCCGCCAGGATGACGCCGCGCTCGCGGGCGATGTCGCGGGCCCGGCTGTAGACGGCGAGGGTCGTCTGCCGCAGCTGGGCGGCCACCTCGGCGCCGATCTGGTGGACGACCTCCTCGTAGGAGACGTTCTCGTCGTGGTCACCGACGGCGGCCTTGGTGGCCGGGGTGAAGATCGGCGCGGGGAGCTCGGAGCCGTCGACGAGGTTCTCGGGGAGGGCGAGTCCGCAGACGGTGCGGGTCTGCCGGTATTCGGCGAGGCCGGAGCCGGTGAGGTAGCCGCGGGCCACGCACTCGACGGGGACCATCCGCAGCGACTTGCAGACCAGGGTGCGGCCCGCCCAGTCGGCGGGGGCGCCGTCCGGGACGTCGGTGGAGAGGACGTGGTGGGGCGCCAGGTCGGCGAGCTGCTCGAACCACCACAGGGACAGCTGGGTGAGGATGCGGCCCTTTTCGGGGATCTCGGTGGGCAGCACCCAGTCGTAGACGGAGGTGCGGTCGCTGGCGACCATGATCAGGTCGCCGGCGGCGTTCTGGTAGAGGTCGCGCACCTTGCCGGTGTGAAGGTGGGTGAGCCCGGGAACCTCCACCGGCTCAGGCTTTTCTACAAAACCGGGCACGCTTCCTCCGCGTAGGTTGATCCAGGAGTCGTACCGATTCTCCCCTACGCGGGCCGGTGCTGACGGACGGGGGCCGGATACGCGGGCGGGGGCGGGCGCCAGGCCGTAGGGCGGGGCGCTCCGGCGGGCGATCGACGCACGGGAAGCAGCGGCCGGGAACGCCACCGCGAGCGGCCCCGTGGCCGGGGCGAACGGGCCGCTGAGCGGCGTGATCGCGTGCGGGGGCTCGGGTGCGGAAGTCCGGGTGGCGCAGAGCCCGGAAAGCAGGCGGTGAGGCGGGCCGGCCGGTCCGGGGGCTCGCGGGCGATGCCCCCGGTAGGTGCCGTACGCCACCTACCGGAGCCGTCCGGCACCGAGTACGGCGGCGAGCGGGGGCGGCATGGGCCGGCAGCCGACCCCAGCGAGCGGAGTGGCATCAGGCCGGATGGAGTGGCATCAGGCCGGATGCGGTCGCCGGCCGGGACGAGGAGCAGGCCGAGGACGACGACGGCGGGTCCGGCCACCGCGGCTTATGGCGGTGCCGGGCGGTCTGGCGATATCGGGCCGCGTGGCGAAGCCAGGCCGCATGACGGCGCCGGGCCGCGTGGCGAAGCCAGGCCGCATGACGGCGCCGGGCCGCGTGGCGAAGCCGGGTGGCGAGAGTCGGTCGGGCGGGCGGACCTTCCGGGCGCCGGCGGTCGCGGCGGCAGGGGGACGGGTGCACCGGCCACGGGGCTTGGACTGGCCGCCGACCCGGGACGGAAGAGGATCACGTCGGCACGGGAGTGGAGGCCCGCCGGCACCCCGTGGCGGACGACAGCGAGCACGCCCACGGGCAGGCGGTGGGATCAGTCGCGTTTGCAGATGCGGTCGAGGAGGTTGGCGGTGGCGCGTTGGATGCGTTCGTCGACGTGGCCGGGGCGGTCCAGGGCGGGGGACCAGGCGAAGGTGCCGGAGGCGAAGACCCAGGCGCCGCTGGGGGCGCGGTAGAGGGAGGTCTCCTGATGGCGGCGAGTGCCTTCGCTGTCGTGGTACGGGGAGTGGGCGAGGAGGGTGCGGCTGGTGTGTTCGGGGAGGCTGGTGCGCGGGAAGTAGCGGTCGGCCTCGCCGGCGACCAGGCCGGGGAGCTCGTCGCCCTCATGGGCGCCGGTGGCGTCCCACAGCCAGTGCTCGCCGTTGCGGACGACCAAGGGGGCCGGTTCGGGGACCCGGCCGGCGTACTGGATGCCCATCAGCCGCTGTTCGGGTTCGCCCAACTCCCGCCAGAGTGCGGGGCGTCCGGGGCCCTGGCGCTTGCGGCAGTGGAGCAGGGCCTCCGGGCCCGAGGGCGACGGGGAGAGTTCGACCTGCCAGTACATGGTGTTGGCGGAGAGGAAGACGAGGGAGGTGCCGGTGTCGCGGGCCCGCTCGACCGTGCGGCGCATGGGCACCGACCAGTACTCGTCGTGGCCGGGGAAGACCAGGCCGCGGTAGCGGGACGGGTCGACGCGGCCGGCGTGCAGATCGCGGGCGTCGGCGTAGGCGAGGTCGTAGCCGTAGCGCTCGGCCCAGCGGATGAAGTCGTAGGCGTGGCCGACGTGGAGGGGCAGTCCGGCGCCGGCGTAGGGGCGGTCGAAGGAGACGGTGGTGGCGGCGTCGCCTTCGCCGAGCAGCGCGCCCTCCTCGTCCCACGCGTGGTAGAGGCTGGCGCCGGTCCGGCCGTCCTCGGGGTAGAGGTTGTAGGCCTGCCAGGTGATGTCGGGCAGCAGCAGGAGGAGGTCGGCGGGCTGGTTGTCGCGGACCGTGAAGGGGATGTGGGAGCGGTAGCGGCCGTCGGCCGTGGTGAGCACCGCGACATAGGCGCCGAGCTGCCAGAACGTGGGGACCTGGAGGCGCCAGGAGAGCCACCAGTGGTGGCAGGAGGCCGTGCGGTCGGCCGTCAGCGGGGGCGGCTGGACGATGCCGGCCAGGCGGGGACTGTTGGTGATCTTGGAGGCGCCGGCGCCCGCGTAGTGGCCGATGCGGTAGATGTCGATGTTGAACGGCTGGGGCGGGTCCACCGAGACGCGGAAGTCGATGGCCTCGCCGGGGGCCACCGCGCCGGGTCCGGCGAAGCCCTTGATCTGGCGGTGGACATCGTCGGCGGTGCGCGGGCCGTTGTGCTTGCTGGGGGCGGGCACGGCCAGGTCGCCCTGGGCGACGGCGGGGTCGACGTACCAGGGGATGATGCGGCCGGAGTCGAAGTAGTTCTCGCTGCCGCGCAGCCAGGGCAGCGGGCCCTGGCCGAACGGATCCGTGACCGCGTGGGCGAGCGCGCCCGACTCCCAGCGCCTGATCTGATCCGTCGCCACCTTCCACTCCCCTCCCGCGTCCCCCATCGGTCTCGGCCGATCGGGCCGGTGCTGCGTCCGGTCGGGCTAACCCGGCCGGCCATCCCCCAGCACATCACATTACGCACTCACTTCGTCACCCTTCGTCGTGAATTTAGAGGGCACCGCCCCCGAAATGCGAACTGGAAGGGAACATTCAGCCGGTGGTGCGGGAGGTCCGGGGCTGGACGCCCGGCCCCCGCTCGGCGAATAAATGCGGCTTTCCGGTCATACCAACCTGACCGGTTTCTCGGGGCGCACCCCGACCGTCGTCAGCCAGCCGCGGAGCGGCTCGGCATCGCCGTCGTCGACCAGGCTGAGCACCGGGCGGCCGAGGTCGGCGCGGCGGGCGCCGTCGACCAGCAGCGCCGGGCCGTCGAGCCAGTCCAGGCCGGGGGCGGCACCGGCGGTGTCGACGGCGGCGCAGCAGACCATGGCGGTGACGTGGTCGGCGAGGAGTTCGCGGCCGGTACGGGGCGGCTGCAGCGGGAACAGCGGCAGGCCGCCCTCGGACACCAAGCCGTCGCCCCAGGCCACCCCGATACCGGCGTCCTGCGCCGCGCCGCCGCGGGCGGCCTGGCGGGCCGCCTCCTCGCGTTCCTCGCGCTCGACCTCCGCGCCCAGCCCGGCGGCGACCAGATCGCCCGCCCGCTCGTCCTGCGCGAGCCGGTCGATCACCCGGGCCAGCGTCGGGCCCGGGGCCGGTGCGGCCGGCGGATCGTCGTGGCGGCCGGCGGACGGCGGGCCGCCGGCCGGGCGGTCCGGAGGGTGGCCGGGGGCGGAGCGGGCGTACGAGAGGTGCGGGGCGCAGGCGTCCGTGGGGGCAGGCGCGGGCGGGGACGCCGGGAGCGCGGTCGCCGGGAGGTTGTCCAGAACGCGGTGGAGGCGGGCGGCCTCCAGGCGCCATTTCCGGTCCACGACCTCTTCCGGGTACTGGCTCCAGCCGACCGGCGACCAGTCGGGTCCGGGCTCGGCCGGGCCGCCGTGGAAGAGGCGGGCGGCCAGCAGGGAGGCGGCGCGGTCGATGGTGCCCGGCTCCTCCAGGAGGTCGCAGGCGGGGCGCTCGCCCAGGCGGGAGGCGAAGCCGTTGGCGAGGCGGTCGCGGCGGGAGAGCTCGGTGAGCGCGGAGACCACCCCGGCGTCCAGCCGGGACGGCCAGCGGCCCATCCGCCAGGCGGGCAGCGCGACCCGGGTCAGCAGCCGGTCCCAGCCCGCGTAGGCGAGGCCGACCTGCTCCTGGGCGACGATCCGCAGGCCGTAGTCGACGCTCTGGGCGCGCTCGGACGCGGCGGCCGCGACGGCACGTTCCATGATCGTGGCGTGTTCGCGGCCGGCGCGCAGCAGCAGCCGTGCCACCCGGCCGACGAAGCGCAGCGGGAGCGCGCGCAACGGGCCGCGGGCGCGGGCCGAGACGGCGACGGCGGCGTCCAGGCCGCGGATGAAGCGGCGGGCGGCGGCTATGTCGGGGTGGGCGGAGGGGCCGGTGCCGGCGACGACGGGGGCGAGCAGGGCGCGCAGCTCGGCGACCCGCATCCACCACAGGAACGGTGAGCCGATGACCAGGACGGGGGCCTCGGACGTGCGGCGCCCTTCACCGGCTGCCGCTCCCCCGCGGCGCGGCGGGCCGTGGGCGCGGTGGGTGCGGTCCTCCAGCCAGCTGTCGCAGTCCGGGGTGAGCGCTATGGCCGAGGGCGCGGGGACATCGAGGCGGTCGGCGAGGTCGCGGACGAGGCGGTAGAGATCGGGGGCCGACTCCTCGGCGATCGGCACGGACGGGCTGAGCGCGGGTCTGGCGCGCGCGACGACGAGGGAGACCAGCGTGGCCAGGAGCAGGCTGAGCACCGCGAGGCCGCCGGCGATCCAGCCGGCGAGCTCCCAACCGGGACCCGTGCCGAGGCGGCCGGTGGCCCGGCCGGCGAACAGCACCACGGCCACGGCCGCCGGCAGCAGCGCGACGGCCAGCGCCGTGCTGCGGATCCGCAGCACGGCAAGGGCGCGGGCACGCGCCGCCAGGACGCCTGTTTCCGGACTTGCCACGAGCCTGTACACCCCCTGCTGTCCTGCTGGAGCCGGACGGAGAGAACACGGGACGGACGTACGAGAAATTGCGCGGTGGGTGGAGCATGGGGCACTCCACCACCACTGTGGCACCGGCCACTGACATCGCAATGCCGGTGAGCCACTTGCCGGACGCCGCCGCGGCAACCGCGCCGGAATCCGGCCCGGCGACCACAGGACGCTTGCGCGGCACCCTAGTTGGGGCTGCGGGCCCCGTCAGCCGTATACCTGGTGCGGTCACTCGATGGAATGGCTTTGGGGAAAGCCGGGAACCGGTGCCGGGCAGGTGTGGGCGATGGACACGTCGGCCCGGTCGGCACTCGCAGGACTGGGGCATATGTCACCGTATGTGGCATATGCCCCAGCAGAGATGTCACCGACCGCAGCGACCGCGCCGAGCGCTGAGTGAATGCCGAGCGCAGGGTGAACGCCGAGCGCAGGATGCGCGCCGACGGCGTCCGCGCGCACTGCGCGGGCCGCGCCCCGTGTGGCGGGGCACGGCCCGGGAGGTCGTACGGACGGTGAAGGTCCTACCGGCCGCGAAGGCCGTACGGGTCCTAGGCGCCCGGTGCCCGTGCCGCGTCGGCCGCGACCTTGGCGGCGATGTCCGTGCGGTGCTGGGAGCCGTCCAGGGAGATCCGGCCGACGGCGTCGTAGGCACGCTGCCGGGCGGCGGTGAGGTCGGAGCCGGTGGCCGTGACGGACAGCACCCGGCCGCCCGCGCTGAGCACCGCGCCGGAGTCGTCGCGCTTGGTGCCGGCGTGCAGGACGTACGCCTCGGGGCCGTCCTGCGCCGCGACGTCGGCGAGGCCGTCGATCGGGTCGCCGGTGCGCGGGGTGTCCGGGTAGTTGTGCGAGGCGATGACGACGGTGACCGCCGCGCCGTCGCTCCAGCGCAGCGGCGGGAAGGTGGCGAGGGTGCCGGTGGCCGCGGCGCGCAGCAGGCCGGCGAGCGGGGTCTTGAGGCGGGCGAGGACGACCTGGGTCTCCGGGTCGCCGAAGCGCGCGTTGAACTCGATCACGCGCACCCCGCGGGAGGTGATCGCCAGGCCCGCGTAGAGCAGCCCGGAGAACGGGGTGCCGCGGCGGCGCAGCTCGTCGACGGTGGGCTGCAGGACGGTGGCCAGGACCTCGTCGACCAGCTTGGGGTCGGCCCAGGGCAGCGGGCTGTACGCACCCATGCCGCCCGTGTTGGGGCCCTCGTCGCCGTCGTAGGCGCGCTTGAAGTCCTGGGCGGGCTGCAGCGGGACGACGCTCTCGCCGTCGGTGACCGCGAAGAGGGAGACCTCGGGGCCGTCGAGGAACTCCTCGATGACCACGCGGTCGCAGGCCAGGGCGTGCGCACGGGCCGCCTCGACGTCGTCGGTGACCACGACGCCCTTGCCGGCCGCCAGACCGTCGTCCTTGACGACGTACGGCGCGCCGAAGGCGTCGAGGGCCGCGTCGACCTCGGCGGGCGTGGTGCAGACGTAGCTGCGGGCGGTCGGGACGGCCGCGGCGGCCATCACGTCCTTGGCGAAGGCCTTGGAGCCCTCCAGCTCGGCGGCCCGGGCCGAGGGGCCGAAGACCGGGATGCCGCGGTCGCGCACGGCGTCCGCGACGCCCGCCACCAGCGGGGCCTCGGGGCCGACGACGACCAGGTCGGCCTGCAGGCCGACGGCGAGTTCGGCGACGGCCGCGCCGTCGAGGGCGTTGACCCCGTGCAATTCGGCCACCTCGGCGATGCCGGCGTTGCCGGGAGCGCAGTGCAGCGCGGTGACGTCGGGGTCGAGGGACAGAGAGCGGCACAGGGCGTGTTCGCGGGCGCCGCCGCCGATGACGAGGACCTTCACGGTGGCAGCCTAGACGAGAGTCCCCGCCGCCCCGACGTCGGCCGGGCCGGGGCCGGTGTACCGGCCCGGGGCGGCCGGAAACCGTGCGTCGTCGCGGTGGCAACTCTTTCGGGTGAGGCGGTCGGCCGCCTTATATCCGATCACGCACCACTTCCGGGCGGAAAGAGCGTGATCGTGGGGCCGACGCCAGCCGTTCGGCGGTAGGAAGGGGCGGGGCGCGACGGCCGTCTCGTACGTCACGCGTGCCTCGGATGTACTCGGATGTACTCGGATGTATGCGTCTGCGGCACGTGGGGACCGGGCGAATGCGTCTCGTCCGGGTCCCGCTGTTGTCCCGCGAGCGGCCGCGTGCACGTCGCACAGGCACCGTGCGTGTACGTCACGCGGGGGCACCGTGTGTACGTCACGCGGGCACCGTGCGGGGACGTCGCAGAGCACCGCGGTGCGCGTCACGCACCACACGGTGCCCGTGGATGGCCACGGAGGCCGTAGGAACAGAGAGGGAGTGCACGGGTGAGTCATCCGGAGATGCAGCCCGAGGGGCCCCCTCGGGAGGGCGGCAGCCCCACCCGGGAGAACGGCAGCCGGGGCCGCGCCCGGAGGGATCTTGCGGGGCGGGTCTTCCCGCTCGGCGACTGGGGGGAGCCCGCCGACCGCCTGGACGCGCTCTACCTCTGGTGCGAGGAGGGTGCGCTGCGCAGCGCCGACTGGTACCTGCGGGGCCGGCTGGCCAAACGCCGCGGCGCGCGGGCGCTGCGGCTGGGGGCCGCCGCCGGGGCGACGGCGGGCGGGACGCTCCCGCTGCTGGACCTCGCCGGGTTCTGGGCGGGCGGGGCGCCCTGGGGCGCGCTGTCGCTGCTGCTGGCGGCGGTGTGCGTGGGCTGCGACCGGTACTTCGGGATGACCGCCGGCTGGATGCGGGACCTGGCGACCGCCCAGGCGATCCACCGGCGGCTGGAGGCGCTGCAGTTCGACTGGGCGGTGGAGAGCGTGCGCGAGGTGCTCGGGCCCGCCGAGGGCACCGCGGGCGAGGCGGCGGAGCGGTGTCTGGGCGTGCTGCGGCGGTTCAACGAGGACGTCGGAGAGCTGGTACGGGCCGAGACCGCCGACTGGATGGCGCAGTTCCGGGCCGATGCGCTGCGGTGTGCCGCGGTGCGCGGGGGCGGCTTTGCCGCCGTGGGGGCGCGGCAGGAGGAGCCGGGGGTGTCCGGGCGGTTCGCGATGCCGCAGTTGCCGCGGGCGAACATGCCGCGGCAGCGGCCGCCGGAGGCGCGCTGAGCGGGTGGGGTTCCGCGAGTTCGGGTTTCCCGGCGTGGGGGCTCGCTGCGCCTTGCTTGCGGCCCGCGATTTCGGCATTCCCGCCGTGGTTGGTGCTCGCCGTTGCGCCTGCGGCGGGCCAGGTCCGCTGCGCGGGGCTGTGGGTGCGGTGACGGGCCTCCGGGGCAGGGGTGTGGGACTGCTTCGCTTTACGTCCCACACCCCTGCCCCTCCGGCCCGTCCCCTCCCGTGGGTGGGTGGGATGAGGTGGTGGGTGGGCGCCGTGGGTGGGTGGGAATCAGGTGGTGGGTGGGGGTCAGCTGAAGACGATCATGGAGCCTTGGCTGAGGCTTCGGGTGGCGGCGGCGTGGAGGCCGAGCCAGACGTGGCGTTCGCGGGCGAAGGGGCTGTCGTCCTGGGGGGTCGCGCCGGAGCGCTCCTCCAGGGAGGTGGGGCCGGCCGGGGGTGCGGGGGCGGCGGGGGGATTGGCCGGATCGATACCGAGGGATGGCGCAACCAGTTCGAGGTCGCGGAGCAGGCCGTGCGAGGAGCCCAGCGGGCCGCCGCCCTCCAGGAGTTCGTCGTTGGCGAGCGGGTGCGGGAAGTCGACCGGGACGTAGGCGCCGGCGTGGTCGTAGTGCCACACCAGGTGGGACTGCTGCGCGGTGGCCTCGAACATCTCCAGCAACTGCTCGTAGTCGCCGCCCAGTTCGTCGACCGGAGTCACCTCCAGGCCGCACAGGCGCAGCAGGTAGGCGCGGCGCAGGAAGTGCAGGGCGTCGTAGTCGAAGCCGGCGACCGGGGCGACGTCGCCCGACAGGCCGGGCATGTAGCTGAAGACCGGGACCGGTGGCAGGCCCGCTTCCGTCAGGGCCTCGTCGTAGGCGGCGATCTCTTCGGAGAACGGGTTGTCGGGGCTGTGGCACAGCACATCGACGAGGGGTACCAGCCACAGGTCACATGCCACGAGTGTGGGCTCGCTTCCGGTCGGGGACGGGGACACCGGCGCACGTACAGCTACGGGTACGGCCCATTACGGCCGATGGTCGGGACAGCGTAGTGCTAGCCGCGCGTTCCGACGAGAGCGAGGGAGTGCTCGTTGTACTCGGCGATCAGCCGCTGGGCGGTGGCCAGGTCGTGCTGGAGCAGGGCGTCGGCCAGGGCGCTGTGGTCGTGCCAGAGCAGCCCCCTGAGGTCGGGTTCGCGGCGCAGCAGCGGGACCGCGAACATCCAGGTCTGGACGCGGATCCGGTCGAGGAAGTCGCTGATGTAGGCGTTGTTCACGATGCTGCTCAGTTCGCGCCAGAACCGCAGGTCGTAGCCGATCAGGACGTCCAGGTCGCCGCCCCGCGCGGCCCGTTCGGCCTCGTCGGCGCGGCGCCGGATGGAGATCAGGACCCCGGCGGGGGTCTCCCGCAGCGCCCGGTCGGCGCCGCTGCGGAAGATGCCCTCGATGATCAGGGTGCGGGCCTCGACCATGGCGCGGAAGTCGTCGGCGGTGAAGGCGTGCACCTTGAAGCCGCGGTGCTGTTCGACGTCGAGCAGGCCCTGGGCGCAGAGGTCGAGCAGCGCCTCGCGCACGGGGGTGGCGGAGACGCCGTACTGCTCGGCGATCTCCTTGACGGTGAAGGGGTGGCCGGACGGCAGCCGGCCGGCCAGGACCTCGTCGCGCAGCGCGTCGGCGATCTGCTGGCGCAGGGTGCTGCGTCGTATGACTGAGCTGTCTCCGCCGGCGGCCATCGTGTGCGTCTCCTTCGACGTCCCTGACCGCGCAGGTGGGAGCGGCCCCCGCCCACGATAGGCGAGGGCCGTACTCCGGTGCCGCCCGAGGTTACCGTCGGTCTGCCGAACGGCACGTCCGTGACCTGCGGTTCCGCTCCCCCGGCGGCGTCGTCGGCGGAGGCTCAGACGGTGTGGGCGTCGGCCGCCGCAAGGGCCTCGTCGAGGGCGGCCAGGCCCTCCTTGGCCTCGGCCTCGGTGATGGTGCAGGCCGGGACGACGTGCGTCCGGTTCATGTTCACGAACGGCCACAGACCGCCGCGCTTGCAGGCCGCGGCGAATTCGGCCATCGGGGCGTTGGCGGCGCCCGCGGCGTTGTAGGGGACCAGCGGCTCGCGGGTCTCCTTGTTGCGGACCAGGTCGAGCGCCCAGAAGACGCCCAGGCCGCGGACCTCGCCGACGGACGGGTGGCGCTCGGCGATCTCGCGCAGCGCGGGGCCGATGATTCGCTCGCCGATGTCGGCGGCGTTCTCCACGATCCGCTCCTCGGCCATCGCGTTCATGGTGGCGACGGCGGAGGCGCAGGCCAGCGGGTGGCCGGAGTAGGTCAGCCCGCCCGGGTAGGGGCGCTGGTCGAAGGTCGCGGCGATCTCGGCGCTGATCGCGACGCCGCCCAGCGGGACGTAGCCGGAGTTGACGCCCTTGGCGAAGGTCAGCAGGTCGGGGGTGACGCCGAAGTGGTCGGCGGCGAACCAGTGGCCGGTGCGGCCGAAGCCCGCCATGACCTCGTCGAGGATGAAGACGATGCCGTGGCGGTCGCAGATCTCGCGGACCCCGGCGAGGTAGCCGGCCGGCGGGACCATGATCCCGGCGGTGCCGGGGACGGTCTCCAGGATGATCGCCGCGATCGACTGCGGGCCCTCGAAGGCGATGGTCTGCTCCAGGTGCGCGAGCGCGCGCTCGCACTCCTGCTCCTCCGTCTCGGCGTGGAAGGCCGAGCGGTAGAGGAACGGGCCCCAGAAGTGGATCACGCCCGCCGAGGCGGTGTCGGAGGGCCAGCGGCGGGGGTCACCGGTCAGGTTGATCGCGGTGGCGGTGGCGCCGTGGTACGAGCGGTAGGCGGAGAGCACCTTGGCGCGGCCGGTGTGCAGCCGGGCCATGCGGACCGCGTTCTCCACGGCCTCCGCGCCGCCGTTGGTGAAGAAGATCTTGTCGAGGTCGCCGGGGGTGCGCTCGGCGACCAGCCGGGCGGCCTCGGACCGTACGTCCACGGCGAATCCGGGCGCGATGGTGCACAGCTTCGCGGCCTGCTCCTGGATCGCCGCGACGACCTTGGGGTGCTGGTGGCCGATGTTGGTGTTGACCAGCTGCGAGGAGAAGTCGAGGTAGCGGTTGCCGTCGTAGTCCCAGAAGTACGAGCCCTCGGCGCCGGCGATCGGCAGCGGGTCGATCAGGCCCTGCGCGGACCAGGAGTGGAAGACGTGCGCGCGGTCGGCGGCCTTGACGGCCGCGCCGGCGGCAGGGTCGGCGGCGGAGGCGGAGGGCGTCGTGGTCACGGTCAGTACCTCGGATCGGGTCGCTCGGGTCCGCCGTGGAACGGTCGCGGCGAACGCTCTCAGCGTAGGGATCACGGTCCGCCGGACGGTACCGACACTGTGTGTGACTCCACCCACGACGCGCGGACATTCTGTCCAGAATCGCGGGGCGTCCGGAGCGGCGGCGGCACCGTGCACGCCGTCAGGCGGCCGCCGGGAAGGCCGTCCGCACCGCCCGCCGCCAGTGCTCGGCGGCCAGGTCCGGGCGCAGCGCCGACAGTCCGCCGCAGTACCGGGTGAAGGCGGCGGCCGGGACGCCGTGGCCGCGCAGCAGCCGGTCCGCCTCGGTCGGGCGGCCCGTGGTCCGGGTCTCGACGAGGACCAGCCCGCCGTCGGCCTGCACGGTGCGGCCGGAGGCCAGGTCCCGGCAGCGCAGCGCCGCGTCACAGGTGATGCGCTGGCCGTCCGCGACGAGAGTGGCGCGGGTGTAGTCGGTCTCCAGGGCACCGTCGAGGTCGGTGGGGGCCGGGAGGCCGTAGGCGCGGTCCAGTACGACGGTGAGGAAGCCGCGCGGGGCCGCGCCGAGGGCGGGGGCGTCCGGGAGCAGCGGCCGGCGGTGCTTGACGGTTTCGCCGCGGCGTCCCTGGAGCTTGATCTCCAACTGCCGCTCCCCGGTGTCCTCGTAGCGCCGTTCGCGGATGGTGTAGCGCAGCGGCAGGCCCTGCCGGTGGTCGTGGAAGGACCGCAGGTCGGGGGTGTCGTAGTGGACGGAGCGGTAGTGGAACCAGCGGCGTCCGTTGATGCACAGCACAGCGAACGGGCCGCCCGGCCTGCGGCGGTCGGTGAGTTCGGCCGCGACGGCGGCGAAGACCTCGACCGGGACGAGGTAGCGGCGGTCGAAACGGGCGAGTAATTCGGCCCGCGCCTGGACGTCGGCGAGCGGGACGGGGCGCGCGGCCATGGCGGCACGGGCGAGGGCGCGTACGGCGGGGATCACACGGTCTCCTTGGCGGTCGGGCGGGGACGGGAGAGGGGGCGTGCGGGGCCGGGGGGCGCTGTTCCGTTGCTGTGCGGATGCTGTTCCGTGGGTGTGGTGCCGGGGTGGTCCGGGTACCCGCCGTGGGCGTGGTGGGCACCGGGGTACGCGTACGACGATCCTCGCTCCCGGAAAGTTCCGGGACGCGGAAAAAGACATCCGGGACCGTCGCATCCCGGCCAGGGGCGGGCGGGACCGGGACACCCCGGCGCAGCCCCCAGCGGAGCCGGGGGTGTCCCGCCCTCCAGGACACCCCCGGCCGTGGGGGCGGGACCGGCCCGCGGCCTGCCGGGGCCCGCGGCGCCCTCGCTATCCTCACGGCGGAGGAGGGGGCGTGGGCAGCCGGGTGCGGAGGCGGCCCGCCCACTCGTCCGCAGGGGGCGGATTCGGGGGGAAGGGGTGGCGGATCGTGGAACAGCCAGGACAGCCGGGGCGGCAGGGATGGCAGGGGCGCGCGGAAGCGCCCGCGGGGCTGATGCCGCTGAGTGCGCAGGACCCGCCGTGGATCGGGGACTACCGCCTGATCGGGCGGCTCGGCGAGGGCGGCATGGGGCGGGTGTTCCTGGCCCGTTCGGACCGCGGCCGGACCGTCGCGGTCAAGCTGGTGCGGGCGGAGCTGGCCGGTGAGGAGGAGTTCCGGGCGCGCTTCCGGCGGGAGGTGCGGGCCGCGCAGCAGGTCGCCGGGGAGTGGACCGCCCCCGTACTGGACGCGGACACCGAGGCCCGGACCCCCTGGCTCGCCACGGGCTATATCGCGGGCCCTTCCCTGCAGCAGGTCGTCGGCCGCGGCGGCCCGCTGCCCGAGCGGACGGTACGGATCCTGGCCGCCGGACTGGCCCGCGCGCTGGAGTCGATCCATGCCGCCGGCATCGTCCACCGCGACCTCAAGCCGTCCAACGTGCTGCTCACCATCGACGGGCCGCGGGTCATCGACTTCGGCATCGCGCGGGCCCTGGAGGCGGTGTCCGGCAACGGCGTGACGCATACCGGCGCGGCGATCGGCTCGCCGGGCTTCATGTCGCCCGAGCAGGTGCGGGGCACGCCGCTCACCCCGGCCTGCGACGTCTTCAGCCTCGGTTCCGTGCTGGCGTACGCGGCGACCGGGCGGCAGCCGTTCGGAACGCCCGACAGCATCGCGCACGCGGTGATGTTCCGCGTCGCCCAGGAGGAGCCCGATCTTTCCGGGGTGCCCGAGGGGCTGCGCGAGCTGATCGTCGGCGCGCTGGCCAAGGACCCCGCACAGCGGCCCACGCCCGCGCAGTTGGTGGCGCAGGCGGAGGGCGGCGCCGGGCCGGGGGCGGACGACGAGCCCTGGCTGCCGGGGGCGTTGACCGCCCGGCTGGGGCGGCACGCCGTGGAACTGCTGGCGGCCGAGCACCCCGGGGACCGGGACCGGGCGCACGGCGAGGGCGGTGCCGCCGGCGACACCGGGCCGCCCGCGCCGCTCACCGCCGTCGTGCCCCCACCCGCCGCCCGCACCCGCCGCGGTGACGCGGCGTCGGCCACCGGCCCGGCCCGCAGGCCGTCGCGCCGGCGGGGTGCCGCCCTGGCCACCGCGGCCGCGCTGGTGCTCGCCGGGGCCGGCGCGAGCACCGCGTACACCCTGATGAGCGCGGACGGCGGCGGTCTGCGGTCGACGGACGCCCCGGTCGACGGCGCGGACCGCACCAGTGCCAGGGCGGCGGGGCTCCCCGCGGACTACCTGGGCACGTGGGAGACGACGCTGGGTCACTCCTCCGACGAGGTCCGGCGCTTCACCCTCCGGCAGGGCAGGGCCGGGGACATCGTGCTGACGATGACGGCGACCGGGGACACCTACCGCTGCGAGTTCGCCGCCGCCCTCGCCCATAGCGGGCCCCCGGTCCGCCTCGGCCCGTCCACCGTGGTCTCCGGACAGTCCGACAGCTGCAGTCCGGGCCCGCCGAGCACGCTGGAGATGGTGCACGGCAAGCTGCGCCGCGTCTTCGACGACGGGAAGGCGCTGTCGTACCGCAAAGTGCCGGACGGCAGGAGGAGCTGACGGTCCGGGGGACGGACGACTCGGGCAGCCGACGGTCCGGGGAGCGCTCGGCCGCTCCCCCGCGCGCCCGGCGCGCTCCTCGTTCCCCGCCGGGAGCCGATTGTTCCCCCGTCGTGACGGTCTCTCGGCCGTGGCTCGATCCGCGGCCGCCTAGGCTCACGGGGACGCCTGCTGCCGGAACGCGCCTCAGGCACGGAACGAGACGGGGAGGGCGCACGGATGGACGGCCTGCGGGAGCTGACGGCCGACGATCCGCAGTGGATCGGGGACTACCGGCTGCTCAGCCGTCTCGGCAGCGGCGGGATGGGGCGGGTCTACCTCGCCCGTTCGGAGGGCGGCAGGACCGTCGCCGTGAAGCTGGTGAAGGCCGAACTCGCCGCGGAGGAGGAGTTCCGGGACCGCTTCCGCGCCGAGGTCGCGGCCGCCCGGCGGGTCGGCGGGCGCTGGACCGCCCCGGTGCTGGACGCCGACACCGAGGCCGCCGTCCCGTGGGTCGCCACCGGCTACATCGCGGGCCCCACGCTGAGCGAGGTCGTCGGCGGCACGTACGGCCCGATCCGGAACCCGGGCCCGCTGCCGGAGCATTCGCTGCGGCGGCTGGCGTACGGGCTGGCCTGCGCGCTGCGCGACATCCACGGCGTCGGCCTGGTGCACCGCGATCTCAAACCGTCCAATGTGCTGGTGACCATCGACGGGCCGCGGGTCATCGACTTCGGCATCGCGCGGGCCCTGGACGCGGTCGGGGAGAAGACCCGCACCCGTACCGGCACGGTCCTCGGCTCGCCCAGCTTCATGTCGCCCGAGCAGGTCAGGGGGCGTCGCGCCGGCCCGCCCAGCGACGTCTTCTGCGTGGGGTCGGTGTTGGCGTACGCGGCGACCGGGCGGCAGCCGTTCGGCAGCCCCACCTCGGGATTCCACTCGGTGATGTTCAAGATCGCCGTGGAGGACCCCGAGCTGACGGGGGCGCCGGACGGCATCCGCGAACTGATCCAGGACTGCCTCGCCAAGGACCCGGCGGCGCGGCCCACCCCCGGGGAGATCGCCGACCGCACGGGGCCGGTGCCCGGCGGCTCCTCGGCCGCCCCCTGGTTGCCGGCCGAGCTGATCGCGCGCCTGGGACAGCACGCCGTACGCCTCCTGGACACCGACACCCCGCCCGGAGGCCAGCCGCCGACCCTCGCCTCCACCAGGGTCGCTCCCCTGCCCGACCCGGCGCCCCCGGCCGGGGCGGCACCGTCGCGCCGCCGCCGCTGGCTCCCCCTCCTCGCCACCGCCGTCGTCGCGGCCGCCGCCACCGCCGTCGCGGTCCCGCTGCTGAGCGGCGGCGCGGATGCCGGCGAGAACCCGTCCGACATCCCCGCCCGCTTCCTCGGCACCTGGTCGGGCCCGGTGCTACGGGACGGGGAGCCCACCGGTGGGCAGCGCCGGTTCGTGATCACCAATGGCAAGGCCGGCGAGGTGGTCGCCAACAGCACCAGCCTCGGCACGACCTATGAGTGCCGCAGCGACGCCAAGCTGGTGTCCGTCACGGAGCACGACGGGCACCCGGCGCTCCGGCTGGACACCACGGTCGTCCGCTCCGTTCCCGAGGGCCGCTGCGCCGCGCTGGGCGAGCACACCCTCCGAGCCGGCCCCGGCCACACCCTGACCTGGGCGGCGGCCGGCCGCACCGCGACACTGCACCGCACCGGCCCGTCCGAGGAGTCCGTCCCCGCCGGCTACCTCGGCACCTGGCAGCGGCCGGACGACGACGGCTCCGGCAGCCAGCGGCTCACCCTCAAGCGGGCCCCGGCGGGCAGCACGGTGCTCACCACCGTCGTCATGGGCAGCGGCAGCCGCTGCACGACGCATGCCGACCTCTACGCCGCGGAGGGCGGCAGGCTGACCGTCGGCCCCTCCGTCGTCGACCGGCCCGCCCCCGGCTGCGCCCCGAGCAGCACCTCCGTCCTGCGCCTGAACGGCGACGGCACCCTGCGCCGCGAGTTCCTGGGCGACGACACACAGCCGCGTACCTACTCCAGGGCGGAGTAGGTACGCGGCTGCCGTGCTGCGGTGTCCCCGGGGCCGGTCCTCGCAAGGACGCCCCGGGGAGCGCGGGGTCCCTACGACAGGAACGAGTTGATCTCGATCGTCTCGTCGCGGCCGGGGCCGACGCCGATCGCGGAGATCGGGGCGCCGGACATCTCCTCCAACGCCTTGACGTACGCCTGTGCGTTCTTCGGCAGGTCGGCGAAGGACTTCGCCTTGGTGATGTCCTCGGACCAGCCCGGCAGCGTCTCGTAGACCGGCTTCGCGTGGTGGAAGTCGGACTGGCTGTAGGGCAGCTCCTCGACGCGCTTGCCGTCGATCTCGTAGGCCACGCAGACCGGGATCTGCTCCCAGCCGGTGAGGACGTCGAGCTTGGTGAGGAAGAAGTCCGTCAGGCCGTTGACGCGGGTGGCGTAGCGGGCGATCACCGCGTCGAACCAGCCGCAGCGGCGGTCGCGGCCGGTGGTGACACCGCGCTCGCCGCCGATCCGGCGCAGCGCCTCGCCGTCCTCGTCGAACAGCTCGGTCGGGAACGGGCCGGCGCCGACGCGCGTCGTATAGGCCTTGAGGATGCCGATGACGCGGTTGATCTTCGTGGGGCCGACGCCGGCGCCCGTGCAGGCGCCGCCCGCGGTCGGGTTCGAGGACGTGACGAAGGGGTAGGTGCCGTGGTCGATGTCCAGCAGCGTGCCCTGGCCGCCCTCGAAGAGGACCACCTTGTCGTCGTCGAGGGCCTTGTTGAGGATCAAGGTGGTGTCGGCGACATAGCCCTTGATCTTGTCGGCGTAGCCCAGCAGCTCCTCGACGACCTGGCCGGCCTCGATGGCGCGGCGGTTGTAGAGCTTGGTCAGGAGCTGGTTCTTGACCTCCAGGGCCGCCTCGACCTTCTGGACGAGGATCGACTCGTCGTAGAGGTCCTGCACCCGGATGCCGACGCGGTTGATCTTGTCGGCGTAGGTCGGGCCGATGCCGCGCCCGGTCGTGCCGATCTTCCGCTTGCCGAGGAACCGTTCCGTCACCTTGTCGACGGTGATGTTGTACGGCGTGATCAGGTGCGCGTTACCGCTGAGCAGCAGCTTGGACGTGTCGACGCCGCGCTCGTTGAGTCCGCTCAGCTCGGAGAGCAGGACCGCCGGGTCGACCACGACACCGTTGCCGATGACCGGGGTGCACCCCGGCGAGAGGATTCCGGAAGGGAGAAGGTGCAGCGCGTACTTCTGGTCGCCGACGACGACCGTGTGGCCGGCGTTGTTGCCGCCCTGGTAGCGCACCACATAGTCAACGGACCCACCGAGCAGATCGGTGGCCTTTCCCTTGCCCTCATCACCCCACTGAGCACCGAGCAGCACAAGTGCGGGCACAGGCGTACACCCCTTCCGGGCGGGGCATGTCCAACGTGCGTGGACGGCGTCGGCATGCGTGTTCACGCGGACGTCATCGCTAGAGCCGTCGGACCGGTGCCCCGGAATAGACGAAGCCCCTGGCGCAATAGCGCAAGGGGCTCTTGCACCGAGATGCTACCTGAGGAAGGACCGAGGTGTCGGCGCAGCCTTCTGGGCACTCTCCCGTGGACTCCGTTCGGGGGCACCCCCTGCTCGTGGTCATCGACCCGGTCGCCCGCAGTACGGACGGCGAGTCCGTGCGGATCGCGAAGGATGTCCTGTGCGCGGGCGCGGGGGCGAAGATCTGCCTGCCGGACGGGCCGGAGGAATTCGCGCGGATCCTGGCCCGGCGCGGCCACCGGCGGCCGGTGGTGATCGGCGACGACCGGGCGCTGCTGCGGGTGGTGGGCCTGCTGCACAAGGAACGCGAGCTGGCCGCGGTGCCGCTGTCGATGGTCCCGGTGGGCACGCCGTCGGCCGTCGCGCTGAGCCGCGCCCTGGGCATCCCCACGGACACGGTCGCCGCCGCGCGCACCGTCCTGGACGGCGGCGAGCGCCCGCGGGACCTGCTCACCGACGACAGCGACGGCATCGTGCTCGGCGCGCTGCGGATCCCCTGCGGGAGCGCGGCGACCCGGCAGGGGATCGGCGCGTACGTGCCGGCGGCGGCCGCCGCGGTGGCACCGGCCGGCCCGCGGGACGCCGCGGAGGGGCCGGACGGCCCGGCGGGCGGCCCCGACGGGCCCCGGCCGTGGTGGCAGCCGGCCGCGCGGACCGCCCGCACGGCGCTGTCGCTGCTGGCCGCGCCGGCCGCCGGGCTGGGCGGGCGGCGCGCACGGGTGCCGGGGCAGCGGCTGCGGATCGAGGCGGACGGGGTGCTGCTGGCGGATCTGGACCGGCCGGTGCGCGGGGTGTCGGTGGTGCCCGGCGGACGGCCCGGGGCGGACGGGCCGCGGCCCGGGGCCGGGGACGGCGGGGCGCTGGCCGAGGTCGTGGTGCACTGGCCGGGCGGGGGCCGCCCGGTGCGGACCCGGGCGCGGGCGGTGACGGTGTCCGGCGCGGACTTCCACTACCGGGCGGACGCGGTGGTCGGCGGGCCGGTCAGGACCCGGACCTGGACCCTGCAGCCGGGGGCCTGGCGGCTCCAGCTGCCGCGGGGGTGAGCGCCGGCGGGCGCCTCAGCGTCCCGCGGCGTCGAACTCGGCCCGCATCTCGTCGCGGTGCTCACGCCAGCGCTGCAGCAGCCCGGCGAGTTCCTTCTGCAGGAACTCGAAGAAGACGAGCGTCTCGCCCACCCGGCGGCCCGCCGGGGAGTCCTCGCCGAGGCTCTCGACGCCGTCGCGCAGGGTGCCCTCCCAGCGGGTGAGGATGTTGTCCCGGCGCGCCATGGCCTCGTACCACTGGTCGCTGTGCACGCGGTAGCGGTCGCGGCGGGAGCCCGGCTCGCGCTCCCGGCTGACCATGTCGACCTGGGAGAGGTAGCGGATCGCGCCGGAGACCGCGGCGGGGCTGACCTGGAGGCGCTCGCCGAGCTCGGCGGACGTCAGCACGCCGGAGTCGGAGGCCAGCAGGCAGGCGAAGACGCGGGCGGACATCCGCTGCATCCCGGCGTCGACGAGCTGTGCGGCGAACCGTTCGACGAACTGCGAGACGGCCTCGTCGTCGCGGGTGCCCTCGCGCGACTCCCGGGGTGGTGGGGCGGTCCGGGCCGCGCTCTGCTGTTGCTGCTCGCTCATGTCCGCATCATCTCCCCTGATCAGAGCCACCCACTCAAGTTTATACGGTTTCTTAACTTCACAAATTTGTGAAACTAGCGTAGCTTCCAAAGCATGACCACGGCACTGTCTCCCGCTCCCGCGATCCGGATCGACGGCCTGCACAAGGCCTTCGGCCGCACCCACGCGCTGGACGGCCTCGATCTGCGGGTCGAGGCCGGTGAGGTACACGGCTTCCTCGGACCCAACGGCGCCGGGAAGTCCACGACGATCCGCGTCCTGCTCGGCCTGCTGCGCGCCGACGGCGGCACCGCCCGGCTCCTGGGCAAGGACCCCTGGCAGGACGCCGTCGAGCTGCACCGCCGCCTCGCCTACGTCCCCGGGGACGTCACCTTGTGGCGCAACCTGTCCGGCGGCGAGGTCATCGACCTCTTCGGCCGGCTGCGCGGGGGGCTGGACGGCACCCGCCGGGCCGAACTCCTGGAGCGGTTCGAACTCGACCCCACCAAGAAGGGGCGGACGTACTCCAAGGGCAACCGGCAGAAGGTCGCCCTGGTCGCCGCCTTCGCCTCCGACGTCGATCTGCTCATCCTCGACGAGCCGACCTCCGGGCTGGATCCGCTGATGGAGGAGGTCTTCCAGAGCTGCGTCGCCGAGGAGCGCGACCGCGGCCGGACGGTGCTGCTCTCCAGCCATGTGCTGTCGGAGGTCGAGGCGCTCTGCGACCGCATCAGCATCATCCGCAAGGGGCGGACCGTCGAATCCGGCTCGCTGGGCGAGCTGCGGCATCTGACCCGCACCTCGGTCGTCGCCGAACTCGCGGGCCCGCCCGGCGAACTGGCCGCCCTCCCCGGCGTCCACGGCCTGACCACCGGGCCGATCCGGGGCAGCGCGGGCCACCGTGTCGAGCTCCAGGTCGACACCGACACGCTCGACGCCGTGCTGCGCTCGCTCACCGCCTCCGGCGTCCGCAGCCTCACCAGCACCCCGCCCACCCTGGAGGAGCTCTTCCTGCGCCACTACCAGGACGACACCCGCGGCGCCGCGGCGGTCGCGCGATGACCGCCGTGGCCGCGGCGCTCCCCGCACCCGCCGCCCGCGCGGGTCATCTGGCGGGCACCGGCGCCCTGTTGCGTCTCGCGCTGCGTCGCGACCGGGTGCTGATCCCGGCCTGGGCGTTGACCCTCGGGCTGGTCGTCACCGCCATGGGCCCGTCCTTCGAGGCGGTCTACGGCACCGCCGCCGAGCGCGCCCGGCTGGCCGCGTCGATGAACGCCAACGGCTCGATGCGCGCGCTGTACGGACCGGTCTTCGGCGACTCCCTCGGCGGCCTGGTCGCCTGGCGGATGGCCGGCCTCGGTGCCGTCCTCGCCGCGGTGATGAGCCTGCTGATCGTGGTCCGGCACACCCGCGAGGAGGAGGAGACGGGCCGTCAGGAGCTGGTGTCCGCCGGCGTGGTCGGCCGCCGCGCGCCGCTGACCGCGGCCCTGCTGACGGCCCTGGCCGCCGATGCCGGGCTCGCCGTCGTGATCGCGGGCGGCCTGGCCGCCTCCGGCCTGCCGGGCGCCGGCTCGCTCGCGCTCGGCACCGCCATCGGCGGCACCGGCCTGGTCTTCGCCGGACTGGCCGCCGTCGCCGCCCAGTTGACCGAGAGCGCCCGGCTCGCCAGGGGCCTGACCGGCGCGACCCTCGGCCTCGCCTTCGCCCTGCGCGCCGCGGGCGACGCCGCCGGCCCGGCGGCGTCCCCGCTCACCTGGGCCTCGCCGATCGGCTGGGCGGAGAACCTCCGGCCGTACGCGGGCGAGCGCTGGTGGGCCGCCCCGCTCTTCCCGGCGGCGGCCGCACTGGCCGCCGGCGCCTCCTACGCGCTGGCCGCCCGCCGCGACGTCGGCATGAGCTTCCTGCCGGCCCGCCCCGGACCGCCGCGCGCACCGCGCTCCCTGAGCGGCGCCTTCGGCCTCGCCCGGCGGCTCCAGCGCGCCACCCTGCTGGGCTGGACCCTCGGCTTCCTGTGCGCCGGCGCGCTCTTCGGCCGGCTCGCCGAGGGCGCCGCCGACCTGGTCGGCGGCAACCGGCAGACCCGGGAGATCGTCGAGCGGATGGGGGGTCAGCAGGGCCTGACCGACGCCTTCCTGGCCACGATGACCGGCCTGCTCGGCATGGTCGCGGCGCTCTACGCGGCCGGTGCGGTGCTGCGGCTGCGCGGCGAGGAGACCGGCGGGCGCGCGGAGCCGGTGCTGGCCTGCGCGGTGGGGCGGCTGCGCTGGGCCGCCGGGCACCTGGCCTTCGCGTACGGGGGCACCGTCGTCATCCTGGCCTCCGGCGGTCTGGCCCTGGGGGCCGGCTACGGCCTCGCGGCACACGACCTCGGCGGTGCGCTCGGCCCGGTCCTGGCCGCCGCCCTCGGCCAGGTCCCGGCCGTGTGGACGCTCACCGGCCTGGCGGTCCTCGTCGTCGGCCTGGCGCCCCGGGCCACCGGCGCCGTCTGGGCGCTGACCGGCGGCTGCCTGGCCCTCGGCTGGATCGGCCCCGCCCTGCGGCTCCCCGCGTGGGCGATGGACCTCTCCCCGTACAGCCACCTCCCCAAGCTCCCCGGCGGCGAGGCCACCGCCGCCCCGTTCGTCTGGCTGACGGCCCTCTCCGCCGTCCTCGCGCTCGGGGGCCTGGCGGGTCTGCGGCGACGCGACCTCGGCTGACTCCCCGGCGGCCGGTCCCCGCGGCCGGCCGCCCCGTGGACGTGCGCCGCCGGAGCCGTAGCGGACTCCGGCGGCGCACTCGCGTCACGAGGCGGTCGCCCGCCGCCGTCCACAGGGTGTGGACACAGCACAGCAACCGCCCGGGCGTGCGTCACTCCTCGCCATTTCACCTGCCCGCGCGATAACCCGCAGTAACGCTGGAGCGGTGGGTGAGTGCGCCATTACTTTCCGCATGCACGGTCGTGTCCACGACCCGCGGCACCGGAGGGGTTCATGCGACGTATCAGCACCAGGATCGGGATGCTCGCGGCGGCGGCGCTGCTCGCCTTCGCGGCGGCCGGGCCCGCCCAGGGCAGGCAGGCGGGCGGCGCCGCGCACCGCGCCCCCGCCGAGTCGGCGGCCTACTTCGTGATGACCGACGTCACCCGCGCGGAGTTCGTCATCAAGCTCACCGACCCGCACAAGATCCGGCACGCCCGGGAGCTGCTGAGCGGCGCGTCCCACTCGGAGCCGCACGTCGTCGGCAGGATCGACAAACGCCCCGTCCCCTACAACTGGCGCTGGAGCTTCCACCTCCGCCCCGAGACCATCGACTTCTTCGACTTCGCCATCGAGGTCTGCGACGCCACCACGCCCTACGTCGAGGAGCACCTGGACGAGGCCGGCGGCGCCTTCCTGCCGGGGCTGGTCTGGTGCCCGTGGACCTCGAAGCTGGTGCGGGAGGTGCCCCAGCCGTAGGGCGCGGCGCGGGAACGGCGGCCGGGCCCCGCCCGCCGCCGGTCCGCGCCGCGCCCCCGCCCCGCGAGCGGCGGCCTCAGCCCCCCGGCGTCACCAGCCGGGCCTCGTACGCGAACACCGCCGCCTGGGTGCGGTCGCGCAGCCCCAGCTTCACCAGGATGCGGCTGACATGGGTCTTCACCGTGGACTCGGCGACGACGAGATGCTCGGCGATCTCGCCGTTCGACAGGCCCTGGGCGACCAGCACCAGGACCTCGGTCTCGCGCTCCGTGAGGTCGGCGATCCGCTCCTGGGCGGGGGCCCGGGGGGTGCCCAGCCGGGAGAACTCGGAGATCAGGCGCTTGGTGACGGTGGGGGCGAGCAGCGCCTCGCCGGAGGCGACGATGCGCACGCCGTCGGCGAGCTGGCCGGCCGAGGCGTCCTTGAGCAGGAAGCCGCTGGCCCCGGAGCGCAGCGCCTGGTAGACGTACTCGTCCAGGTCGAACGTGGTCAGTACCAGCACCTTGGCGTCCGCGTCGGCGGCCACGATCTCGCGGGTGGCCTCCAGGCCGTTCATCTCCGGCATCCGGATGTCCATCAGGACGACATCGGGCTTGAGCACCCCGACCTTGTGCACCGCCTGGCGGCCGTCCACCGCCTCCCCGACGACCTCGATGTCCGGCATGGCGTTGAGCAGGACGGAGAAGCCCTCGCGGACCATCACCTGGTCGTCGACGATCAGTACCCGGATCATGCCCTGCCCCCCGTGGTGGTCTCGCCCGCCGTGGACGACACCGGAATGAACGCGGCGACCTCGAAGCCGCCGTCCTCGGTGTGGTCGGCGGTCATCTCGCCGCCCAGCATCTGTACCCGCTCCCGCATCCCCAGGACACCGTGCCCCGCGCCCGGGGACGGCTTGGCCAGCCGGCTCGGCGGTCCGTTGACGATCCGCACGCCCAGCCCGCCCAGCACGTAGGAGATCTCCACCCGGGCATCGGCGCCCGGCGAGTGCCGCAGCGCGTTGCTCAGCCCCTCCTGCACGATCCGGTACGCGGACAGCTCGACGCCCTGCGGCAGCGGCCGCGGCGCGCCGGTGACCACGGACTCGACGGTCAGACCGGTGCTGCGGAGGCTCTCGTACAGCGCGTCGAGGCCGGCGAGCGTCGGCTGCGGGGCCTCCGGGTCGTGCTCGACGAAGGCGTCCGGGTCCTCGGAGCGGACCACGCCGAGGATGCGGCGCAGCTCGGCGAGCGCGGCGACGGCGTTCTCCCGGATCGTCGAGAAGGAGGTGGCGAGTTCGGGCGGGGTGTCCTTGACGCGGTAGGGCGCGGCCTCGGCCTGGATGGCGATCACGGACATGTGGTGCGCCACCACGTCGTGCAGCTCGCGGGCGATCAGCGCGCGCTCCTCCAGCAGCGTGCGCCGGGAGCGCTCCTCGGCCGTGACGGTCTGCGTCTCGACGACCTGCCGGCGCTCCTCGCGCCAGGCGCGGACCGCGGCGGCGGAGACCAGCACCACCCCGCAGAACACCGCGACCGGCGGCAGATCGCCCGCGTCCCTCCCGAGCAGCGCCGTCAGCACGGCCGCCGTGGCGAAGGTGACCACCCACATCTCGATGGCCAGCCGGGGCCGGGTGCGCAGCACCACGAGGACCATCACGGCGAGGTGCGCGGGGAAGGCCAGTTCCCCGAAAACGCTGCTGAACGGTGACGAGAAGCCCGCATGGACGACCACCGACACCACGAACGCGCAGAGCGACAGCCAGTAGGCGCCCACCGGGCGGAAGAGGGTGAGCAGCGGTCCCGCGGCGACCACCGCGCCGAAGCCGGTGGTCAGAAGGCCGCGCAGCGAGCCGCCCCCCTCGATGTCGGCGAGGGTCGCCAGGAAGACGCAGAACGCGAAGAAGCCCACGGCGAAGTGCGGCAGCCAGCGCGCCCAGTACCGCAGCCGTTCCGGGAGCCAGGGCACCCATCGGGACACCTTGGCGTCCTCCAGCGGCGGCATCGGGCGGAAGGCGAAGGCGCCGATGAACAGGTCTTGGCGCAGCCGGTGCAGCGCGCCATGGGCTATCCGGGCCTCCGAGCGCAGGGAGCCCTGCGTCTGGGTCGTCTCGTTCACGCTGACAACGGTAAGCAACGGCAGCCCCCTCGGGCGTCCTCATCAGTGGGGATCTGCCGGCGTCCGCCTCAAGTACTACGTGGTGGGAGCAGGTGACGGAACAGCGTGTGACAGCTGGGGCTGCCGGGAGTGACGGGGCCGTAGTGACCGACGCCTGGCAGCTCGTGCAGCTCGGTGCCGGGGCTGTGCGCGACGTAACGGCGGGAGAGCTCCAGCGGGACGTCCCCGTCGTCGGTGCCGTGCAGGATCGTGACCGGGACGCCGGCCGGCGGATGGCGCACCGGGTCGGCCGCCGCGAGGCGCTCCGCGAGGCCGGGCCCGTCGCCGAGCAGCTCGGCGACCGCGCCGCCGCTCAGGCCCAGCGCATGGGCGCGGGCGAGGTCGGCGACCGGCGAGACGGCCAGCACCCGGCTCACGGGGGCGCCGGGGCGGGCGGCGGCGAGCAGCGCGAGATGGCCGCCCGCGGAGTGCCCCGCCAGGACCGGCGCCCCCTCCCCGGGCAGCTCGCGCACCGCCGCCGCGAGGCCCGCCGCGACGTCCTCGAACGTCCCGGGCGCCCCGCCGCCCGCCCCGACCCTGCGGTACTCGGCGAGCGCGACGGGCAGGCCCCGCGCGGCGAGGGCGGCGGCGAGCGGCGACAGGTGGCGGCGGTCGTAGGCCGCGCGCCAGAAGCCGCCGTGCAGGAGGACGACCCGCGGGCCGGCCGGCGCCGGCCGCCCGCCGCCGGCCGCCCGCGGCAGGTACAGGTCGACGAGCTGGTCCGGATGCGGCCCGTACGCCACCGTCCGGTCCGGCGCCACCGGGTCGAGCCCCAGCAGCGCCGCCTCCTCGTCCGCGGCGCTCACCCGCCGGTCCCGGCCGCGCCGGTCCCGACCTCGGGCAGCGCCCCCAGCACCTCGCCGAGCACCCGTGCCGCGCGCTCCGCGTCCGCGAAGGAGGTGTAGAGCGGGGTGAAGCCGAAGCGCAGCACATCGGGCCGGCGGAAGTCGCCGACCACCCCGCGCCGGATCAGCTCGTCCATCACCTCGCCCGCGGTGGGGGCACCTCCCTGCTCGGCTGCGGTGGAGAGCTTGGGGGAGCACTCCAGCGACACCTGGCTGCCGCGCCGCTGGTGGTCGTACGGCGTGACGGAGCGGGCCCGCTCCGGCGGCACATAGGCGCTCACGCACTCCAGGAAGAAGTCGGTCAGGGCGAGGCTCTTGGTGCGGACGGCGTCGATGGAGACGCCGTCCCAGACCTCCAGCGCCGCCTCCAGCGCGAGCAGCGACAGGATGTCGGGGGTGCCGACCCGGCCGCGCGCAATGCCCTCGGCGGGGGCGTAGGCGGGGTCCATGGCGAACGGGTCGGCGTGCGAGTTCCAGCCCGGCAGCGGGGACTCGAACCGCTCCTGGAGGCTTTCGCGGATGTAGAGGTAGGCGGGCGCCCCCGGGCCGCCGTTGAGGTACTTGTACGTGCAGCCGACAGCGAGGTCGACGTGGTGCGCGTCGAGGCCGACCGGCAGCGCGCCGGCGCTGTGGCACAGGTCCCAGACGGCGAGCGCGCCCGCGGAGTGCAGCGCGTGGGTGATGCCGGGCAGGTCGTTGAGCCGGCCGGTGCGGTAGTCGACGTGGTTGACCAGCGCCAGCGCGGTCCGCTCGGTGACCTCGTCGGCTATCCGCGCGGGCTCGACCGGGCGCACCGCGAGGCCGGTCATCCGGGCCGCCGAGCGGGCGATGTAGCCGTCGGTCGGGAAGGTCGTGGCGTCGACCAGGATCTCCGTACAGCCCTTGCCGGCCATCCGGACGCCGCCGACCACGGCTTTGAAGAGGTTGACGCTGGTCGAGTCGCCGACCACCACCCGGCCCGGGGCCGCCCCGATCAGCGGCGCGATCTTGTCACCGACCCGCTCGGGCGCGGTCCACCAGCCCGATTCGGTCCAGGACCGGATGCGCAGCTCGCCCCACTCGCGGGCGATGACATCGGCGACCCGGCCGGCGACCGTACGGGGCAGCGCGCCCAGGGAGTTGCCGTCGAGGTAGACGGCGGCGTCACCGGAGGCGTGATCGGGCGCGGCGTCCAGGACGAAGCGGTCGCGGACCGCGGCGAGCGGGTCGGCGGCGTCCAAGCCGGCGGCACGGGCGGCCAGTTCACGGGGCCCGGAGGGCTCGTGGGGGCCGGTGGCGGCGGGGAATTCCGGGGTCTCAGACATGGCTGCGCGCCGTCCACAGCTCGGGGAAGACGTTCTTGCGGGCCCGCTTCTCCAGCCAGGCCACCCCCGCGGAACCGGCGGTCCCCACCTTCGCGCCCATGGCCCGCCGGGTCGCGACCAGATGGTCGTTGCGCCAGCGCCAGACCAGCTCGGCGACGTCGGTCAGCGCCTCGCCGAGCCGGACGAGGTCGGACTCCTGCGGCCCGGCGTAGACGGCGGACCAGACCTCCTCCACGGCCGGGTCCGCCTCGTAGCGCAGCGCCGGGTCCCGCCGGAGCACGGCCTCGGGCACCGGGTGGCCGCGGCGGGCGAGCAGCCGCAGCACCTCGTCCCACAGGCTCGGCTCCTGGAGGGCCTTTTCGAGTTCGGCGTGCTCGCGCGGGGCGCCGCGGTGCGGCACCAGCATCGAGGCGGACTTCTCGCCCAGCAGGAACTCCATCCGCCGGTACATCGCGGACTGGAAGCCGGAGCCCTCGCCGAGCGCGCTGCGGTAGGAGTTGAACTGCGCCGGGGTCAGCCGGGCGAGCGGCTTCCAGGCGGCGTTCAGCGCCTCCAGCTCATGGGTGGAGCGGTGCAGCGCCGCCATCGCCTCCGTCAGGTCGTCGCGGCGCAGCGCCTCGGCGGCGGTGCTCCACTCATGGACGATGACCGTGAACCACAGCTCCATGACCTGGGTGGTGACCAGGAAGACCATCTCGCCGGGGTCGTCGGAGAGCGGGTGCTGCAGGTGGGTGAGGACGTCCGCCTGGACGTAGTCCTCGTACGGGGTCGTGCTGCTGCTGCCGATGCTGAGATCCGGGGCGAACGGCGGGTCGGGCTCGGCGGCCTCCGCCGGTGCGGGGCCCGCTGCGGGGGCGGTCGGCATGCTCTCGACGGGGTCGACGGGAGACGGCTGCGACATGAGGGACTCCTCAAGTGCGAACTACCGGGTAGCGGTCCGCCCCTTCCTCGTCGGCTCGGGAGCCCCGGTCCCCTCGGGCGCGGGATGACCCGGCCCACTGGAAATCATCCGTGCCGACAGGCGACCGCGCAAGGGCCGACCGCGAGCACGCGGCCGGCCCTTGCTCCCGCCCGGCGCTCCCCGCAGCGGGAGGGCCGCTCTCCCGCTGCGGGGAGAACCGGCGGCGGCGCCTCAGGTGAGGGTGTCGGCCGCGGTCGGCGAGGAGTCCCGCAGGAAGGCCGCGCAGCGCTCGTACTCCTCCTGCTCACCGATCGCCTGGGCGGCGCGGGCGAGGGCGTGCAGCGCCCGCAGGAAGCCGCGGTTGGGCTCGTGCTCGAAGGGCACCGGGCCGTGGCCCTTCCAGCCGGCCCGGCGCAGCGCGTCCAGCCCGCGGTGGTAGCCGGTGCGGGCGTAGGCGTACGACTCGACGACCCGGCCCTGTTCGAAGGCGTCGTCCGCGAGCTGGGCCCAGGCCAGGGAGGAGGTCGGGTACTTCGCGGCGACGTCGGACGGCGCCGTGCCGGCGGCGAGCAGCTCCCGGGGTTCCGGGTCGTCGGGCAGATGGGTCGGGGGCGGTCCCCCGAGCAGGTTCTCGTGAATGGCCATGGTTCCCAGTCTGCCTGGTCGTGCGGGCCGGGTGGGGGGCGGCCGGGATCATGCGCCCGGTGGTACGACGGGAGGGAGGGCGGATACGGGCCGGCGGCCGCCCCCACCAGGGGCCGCAGGGCTCTGAGGGACCTCGGGGCCGGTCACCCGAGGTCCCCTATGCAGGTGCCGCCGACCGGCCGCCGGGTCCACCGCGGCTTCTCACGTCTCCTCGGCCGGCCGCCCCGGCCCCCTGCCTCCCGGCGGCGGCACCGTCCTGGGGGCCTTGGCCTCGCCCGGGTCCAGCGGCGGCGCGCTCACCCCGCAGTGGTAGGTCGTCTCCGCGTGGCACGGCTCCTCGGCACCCGCCTCGGCGCGCAGCACGTTGGTGCGCACGGTCAGCAGGGCGATCAGCGCGCCGATCACCAGGATGCCGGCGCACAGCGGCATGGCGCGCCGGAAGGCCGCGCCGAACTCGTCCGCCGACCGGTAGGCCTCCGGGCCGATGCCCGCCAGCAGCGGCAGCGCGGCCACCGCCATCAGGCTCGCCGCCCGTGCCGCCGCGTTGTTGATGCCGCTGGCCAGGCCCGCCCGGTCCACGTCCACCGACGCCAGCACGGTCGAGGTGAGCGGCGCGACCAGCGTCACCATGCCGGCGCCCAGCACCACCAGCGCGGGCAGCACATCGGCGAAGTACGAGGCGCCCCGGCCCACCCGCAGCATCAGCAGCATCCCCCCGGCACACAGCAGCGGGCCGACGGTGAGCGGAATGCGCGGCCCGATGCGCTGCCCCAGCTGCCCGGAGCGGGCCGACAGCAGCAGCATCAGCAGCGTGGTGGGCAGCAGCGCGGTACCGGCCTGCAGCGCCGAGTACCCGACCACGACCTGGAGCTGGAGCACGGACAGGAAGAAGAACCCGCCGAACGCGGCGTAGACGCACACCGTCACCGCGTTGACCGCCGAGAACAGCCGGATGCCGAAGATGGCCGGCGGCAGCATCGGATCCGGGCGCCGCCGCTCGACATGGACGAAGAGCACCCCGAGCAGCACCCCGGCCACCGCGGGCACGATCACGCCGATCCCGGCGCCCCCGCCCGGCGCGGCGATCAGCGCATAGGTCACCCCGGCCAGCGCCAGCGCCCCCAGCACCGCGCCTTGCACATCGAAGCCGGCGCGCTCGCGGGCGTCCCGCTCCCGGGTCTCGGGGACGTGCCGCAGCGCCACCGGCACACACACCGCCGCCAGCGGCACGTTCAGGAAGAACACCCAGCGCCACCCGGCGCCGTCCACCAGCCAGCCGCCGATGAACGGGCCGACCGCCGCGGCCACTCCGCCCAGGCCCGACCAGGCACCGACCGCCCGCGCCCGGTCGTCGGGGTGGAAGACGGCCTGGATCAGGGCCAGCGAGCCGGGGGTCAGCAGCGCCCCGCCGACCCCCTGCAGCGCCCGGGCCGCGATCAGCACCCCGTCGTCCGGCGCGAGCCCGCACAGCAGCGAGGCCGCGGCGAACCACACCACCCCGATGACGAACACCCGGCGCCGGCCGAAGCGGTCGCCGAGGGCGCCGCCCAGCAGGATCAGCGAGGAGAGGGTGAGCATGTAGGCGGTGACGGTCCACTGGAGGACCGCCAGATCCGCATCGAGGTCCTCGCCGATCCTGGGCAGGGCGACATTGACGACGGTGCTGTCGAGCATCGCCATGCCGGACCCCAGCACGGCCGTCGCCAGCACCCACCGTCCCTGTGCCGAGGCCATCCGGACCGCGCCGGGCGCGCTCGGTTCGCTCATACCGCGAGCATGCCCGTATCCGCGGCCGCCCGCCCGCCCTGCGCCCTCCGGCGGCCCACGAGCCCGGGCACGCAGAAGGCTCCGCATCCCGGCGGATGCGGAGCCCTGTGCGCAACGGGACCGGCCGGGCGGCCGGTCCGCGATTACTTGATCTTGGTGCCGGTGGAGCGCAGGTTCTCGCAGGCCTGGGCGACCCGCTGGGCCATGCCGGCCTCGGCCAGCTTGCCCCAGCTGCGCGGGTCGTAGGCCTTCTTGTTGCCGACCTCGCCGTCGACCTTCAGCACCCCGTCGTAGTTGCGGAACATGTGGTCCGCGACCGGGCGGGAGAAGGCGTACTGGGTGTCGGTGTCCAGGTTCATCTTGACCACGCCGTTCTCCAGCGCGGTGGCGATCTCCTCCGGGGTGGAGCCGGAGCCGCCGTGGAAGACGAAGTCGAAGGGAGCGGTCTTGCCGTACTTGGCGCCGACGCCCTCCTGCAGGTCCTTCAGCAGCTCGGGGCGGAGCACGACGTTGCCCGGCTTGTAGACACCGTGGACGTTGCCGAAGGAGGCGGCGAGCAGGTAGCGGCCCTTCTCGCCCAGGCCCAGCGCCTCGGCGGTGCGCAGCGCGTCGTCGACCGTGGTGTAGAGCTCGTCGTTGATCTCGTGGGTGACGCCGTCCTCCTCGCCACCGGTCGGGGTGATCTCGACCTCGAGGATGATCTTGGCGGCCGCGGCCTTGGCGAGCAGCTCCTGGCCGATCGCCAGGTTGTCGGCCAGGTTCTCGGCCGAGCCGTCCCACATGTGGGACTGGAACAGCGGGTTCTGGCCCTTGGCGACGCGCTCCGCGGAGATGTCCAGCAGCGGGCGGACGTAGCCGTCGAGCTTGTCCTTGGGGCAGTGGTCGGTGTGCAGCGCGACGGTGACGTCGTACTTCTCGGCGACGACGTGCGCGAACTCGGCGAGCGCGACGGCGCCGGTCACCATGTCCTTGTTGTACTGGCCGCCCAGGAACTCCGCACCACCGGTGGAGATCTGGATGATGCCGTCGCTCTGAGCCTCGGCGAACCCACGCAGCGCGGCGTGCAGCGTCTGCGTCGAGGTGACGTTGATGGCCGGGTAGGCGAACTTTCCTGCCTTCGCCCGGTCAAGCATCTCGTTGTAGACCTCGGGGGTTGCGATGGGCATCTGTCCGCTCCTTCAGGTATGCGGGTGTGCTTTCTTGGCCCTGACCAGGGGGCGAGGACTTCGCCGAGCACATCTTCCCAGACTCGGCGGATTGCTCCACATCCCGCGCCCGGCCGTCCCGCAGTGTGGGCGGCCGGTTTCACGTGAAACCAGCCGCCCCTCGGCAAAGCCCCAGCTCAGCACCGCTTTCCCGATTCCGCGCGGCCCCTCGGCCCGTCGGCCCGAGGTCAGCCGAGGCCGAGGTCGCCGAGCTGGTAGCCGGTGAGGTATGGGAGCCCGGCCTCGGCGATCGCCGACGCGGCACCGCGGTCCACGATCGTCGCCACCGCGACGACCTCGGCGCCCGCCTCGCGCGCCGCCTCGACGGCGGTCAGCGGGGAGCCACCGGTGGTGGAGGTGTCCTCGACGATCAGGACCCGGCGGCCGGTGATGTCCGGACCCTCGATACGGCGCTGCATACCGTGCGCCTTCTGCGCCTTGCGGACGACGAACGCGTCCAGCCGGCCGCCGCGCGCGGCGGAGGCGTGCAGCATCGAGGTCGCGACCGGGTCGGCACCGAGCGTCAGCCCGCCGACCGCGTCGTAGTCGAGATCGGCGGTCATCTCCAGCATCAGCTGACCGACCAGCGGCGCGGCCTGGCCGTCCAGGGTGATCCGGCGCAGGTCGATGTAGTAGTCGGCCTCCTTGCCGGAGGAAAGCGTCACCTTGCCGTGCACCACGGCCTTGTCCTTGATCTGCTGCAGCAGCTCGCCGCGCACGTCGTCACTCATGCGCACGAGCTTACGGGCTGCCCCGCACGCCGCCGCAGGCGCACGACGGCGGGCTCAGGCGGTGTCCCGCGCCAGGTTCCGCCAGCTCCAGGTCATGGAGATCTCCAGCGGGTCGATGGGCGTGACCAGGCGCGGCAGGGTGTTGAGACCGTTCGGCGGGCCGGACTGCGGCTCGACACAGACCGCGGCCTCCTGCTCGTCGTAGACCACGACCCACTCGGCGCGGCTGCCGACCTCCAGCTCCAGCCGGCCCGGCCAGGTGAGGGTGGCGCCGACCCCTTGCGGCATCCCGAAGCAGTCGTCCCAGGGCCCCGGCCGCGGCGGGATCCGCCGGCCGGTCGGGAGATGGTCGTCGCCCCGCTCCTCCTGCCACTCGGGCGCGAAGTCGAGGCGGACGTCCTCGCCGCCCTCGCCGAGGTTCCGCAGGAACCAGGGGTGCCATCCGGCCTGCGCGGGGAACGAGTCGCCGGTCGCCTCGACGCACAGGGTCAGGGTGAGCGAGCCGCCGTCCGCGGCCAGCTCGACGAGCTGGGTCACCCGCCCCGGGTACGGCCAGGGCGCCGCCGGATCGGCGAGGTCGTAGGTGAAGACCGCGTCCGTGCCGCTCGCCCGCGCGGTCCGCCAGCGGAGGTTGCGGCCGGTGCCGTGGATGGCGTGCGGCGCGGCGTTGAGGGGCATCTGGTGCAGCTCGCCCCCGTTGCGGAACTGCCCGTGCGCGATCCGGCCGCACCACGGGACCATCGGGAAACAGCCGTACTTGTCGCCCTGCCGCAGCAGCTCCGTACCGCCGACGCGCAGGCCGGCGATCCGGCAGCCGTTGTCCGGACGGACGGTCACTTCGGTGTCCCCCGCGGCCAGTCGTACGCCGGGGGACACCGGCGCGGGCGCTGCGCTCTGCGTGGTCTCGTCGGTACTCACGGGACCGACCCTAACGGTGCACCGGCGCCCGGCGCGGGACGCCGGGACGGGGCGCGGGCGGCCGGCGGACGACGGGGTCAGCGCCGCCGGCGCAGCACCCGGCCGACGACCACGGCGGACGCCAGCACCACCGCGGCGGCGGGCGCCGCCCAGCGCAGGACCGCCGAGGTGCCGCCCGGCTCGGGCGCGGGCACCGGCGCGTAGCGTCCGCGCGGCGGCGCGTGGTCGACCTCCTCCGCGCTGCGCCCGATCATCGTCCGGCGGGCGTGCGCGGCCTCGGCGGGGGCGAGGCCGTCCGCGTCGTGGCCGTAGGCGTGCTCGGGGTGCAGGGCGTGCGCCGCGTGGAACGCGTCCCCGGCGTCGCCCGCACCGAGGTCCTCGACGCCCTCGGCCCCGTCGTCGTCCGCCGCTGCTTCCGCGTCCGCGTCGCGGTCCGGAGCCGGTGGCATCCCGTCGCCGGCCGCTCCCGGCCCGGCCGCCCCGGCCGGGTCCTGCGCGGGACCGCTCTCCGCCGGACCGCCTTCCGCAGTGCCCTCGCCGTCCTGTCCCGCCGGCGGCCGGCGGCGCAGATCGGCCGCGAGGTTCTCCGCGAAGCGGTCCAGCAGCCGGCGGCCGGCGGATGCGGCGGACTGCTCGCCGGCCTCGGCGAGCCGGCCGTCGCCGTGGACCGTGCCGGTGCAGGTCAGCGTCGTGCCGGGGCCGGGCTCGGTGGCCGGAGCGAGGCGTACGGCCAGGGTCACCACGACCGATCCGTCGCCCCGTACCTCGCTGCCCTTCGCCTCGACGGTCACTACGGCGGCGCCGTCCTCGCCGGGTCCGTCGTCGCCGGGTCCGTCGTCCGCGGCCGCGCCGACCGTCAGCGTCCCGCGGTAGGTGATGGTGGAGCTTCCGACGCGCAGCCGCAGCCGGCCGACCGGCGACCGGGGGGCCGCGTCGGCGTCGAGCTGGACTCCCGGGACGCAGCGCGCCACCCGCTCCGGCTCGGTCAGCGCCTGCCGCACGGTCCCGACGGGAAACGGAACGTACACCTCATGCTCCATGGCATAGGAGCCTACCCAGCGCCCCCGCACCCCGTGCCCGCGCACACAGACTTTCTGCGCGGCGGCCCCGGCCCCGTACCGCCCCGCGCCCTTCCTCCGTCCGCCCCGCGCCCTTCCTCCGTACCGGCCCGCCCGGCCCGCCCGGTCGGGACAGCGCGGATCAGCCGAGATAGCGCGGGTGCATCAGCGTCGACGGCGGCAGGCCCGGCATCCGGTCGCGGGCCTCCCCGCGCCGCCCGGCCTGCAGCTCCGCGCGGGTGAGACCGGCCGGCGGCGGCGCATCGGGCGCCAGGCCGAACCGCGGGCGGTGCCGGGCGGCGAGTACGAAGCCCCAGTACCGGCCCCGGCCGGCGGACGGCGCGGCCGCGGGCACCTCGGCGTCCACCGTCGGAAGGGGGCGGGCCGCGCGGTCCGGGCCGCCGTAGAACGACGCGGGCCGGCCGGCCAGGCGGTAGGGCACGGTCTCCAGGCCCACCGACCGGACCGTCGACTCCACCGTCCAGTACAGACGCGCCCGTTCGACCGGTGGCCCGGCATGCACCACCAGCCGCCCGCCGGGCGCCAGCAGCCGTGCCGCGAGGCCGTAGAACTCCTGCGAGTAGAGCTTGGTGCTGGCGGCGATACCCGGGTCGGGAAGGTCGGAGACGATGACGTCGTACGGCGCCTGCCGCCGGCCGCGGCCGCGCAGGCCCTGCCGGCGCAGCCAGTCGAAGGCGTCGGCGGTCACCACCCGCACCCGCGGATCGAGGAGCGAGTGGTGGTTGAGGCGGGAGAGGCCGGGATCGGTGCGCGCGAGCCGCAGGACACCGGGGTCGAGTTCGACGACGGTGACCGAGCGGACCGCGCGGTGGCGCAGGATCTCGCGCACCGCGAGGCCGTCGCCGCCGCCGAGGACCAGCACCCGGCCGTGCGGGCCGCCCGCCATCGCCGGGTGCACCAGCGCCTCGTGGTAGCGGTATTCGGTCTCCGCGCTGACCCGGAGCCGGCCGTCCAGGTAGAGCGCCAGCGGTCCGCCTAAACCTTTCCTCCCCCGCCCCGCACCGCCTCCGGCGCCCGTGCCGCCGGTCATCACCACCTCTTGGATGCCGGTCTGCACCGCGACCCGCGCCGAGGAGCCGTACACCGCCTGCCGGGCGGCGCGTTCGAACGGCGCGGCCAGCAGCACGCCCGCGGCCAGCAGCACGAGGACCACGGCATTGGCGGCGAGCAGCGTCCAGCGGGCGCGGGCGCTCAGATCGTCGCGGAAGAGCCAGAGCACCAGCACGCCGCCGGCCACCGCGTTGACCCCGCCGGTGAGCAGGGCGCCGGTCAGCTGGCCGAAGCCCGGCAGCAGCAGAAAGGGAAAGGCCAGGCCCCCGACGAGCGCGCCGACGTAATCGGCGGCGAAGAGGTCGGCGACCGCGCCGCCCGCGTCCTGCCGGCGCACCCGCTGGATCAGCGTCATCAGCAGCGGCACCTCGGCGCCGATCAGGATGCCGATGGCCAGGGAGAAGCCGACGAGCGCGGAGCGGGACTGGCCGAACCAGGCGAAGCAGGCGTAGAGCGCCATCGCGGAGCTGCCGCCGACCAGCGCCAGGCCGGCCTCGACCGCGCCGAAGCCGACCGCCGCCCGGCAGCGCAGCCGCTTGGCGAGCAGCGCCCCGACACCCATCGCGAAGACCATGACGGACAGCACGATCGACGCCTGGGTGACGGAGTCGCCGACCAGGTACGTGGCGAGCGCGACCAGTTCGAGTTCGTAGACCAGGCCGCAGGCGGCGCAGACGAAGACGACGGCGAGGACGAGCAGCCGGCCGGGCCCGGCCGGCACGGGCAGTCGCGCCGGTGTCATGGCCTCCGGCGGCCCGGGGACGCCGGTGAGGGCGGGCTCTGGCGGGTCGATCATAAAGTGAACGCTACGTGACGGTTCCGTGGCGCTCCGTCACCCACACGGGTGCAGTCTGCCCGCTACACGCGCCCGTCGGGGCACGGCCCTCACGAGGGGCGCGCGGGGCACCTCCACACCCCACCGGCCACCCGGACCGCGCACACCACGTCGCCCACGCTCCGCCGGGCACCCACACCCCGGCGCACACCCGCCCGCACGCCCCTCGCGCCACCCATGCCCCCACACCGCCCCGCCGACCGGACCGGCCCCTTTCGCCCGCCCCCGCTAGACCGCCGCGACCGCCGCCCGTACGCCCACGCGGGTACGGGTGGCCACCAACCGGCCCTCCTGGGGGTACGCGTGCCAGGTCCGCCAGCGCACCTGCCCCTGCTGGCACTGCGCCAGCATCGCGGTGAAGGCGTGCGGCGACCCCGGGAACGTCCCGGCGAGGCCGTGCGGATGCTCGGCCACCAGCGCGAGCAGTTCCTGCGCCCGCCCCGCGAACGAGCCGCGCGACAGCGTCTCCACATGGGCCGCGAATTCGTATTCCCAGTCGCCGAGCCGCTTCGCCACGCCCAGCGGCAGCGGTGTGCTGCTGCCCGGCATACAGGCGACGGTCTCGGAACAGGTGCCGCGCTCCTCTTCGAGAAGCACCTGGTGAGAGGCGCCGAGCAGCCTCAACTGCAGTTGTGCACCGTGGAGTTCGAGATCGAGTACGGCAAGGGCCGGCAGGGGTTCCCTGCCCAGCGCCCAGGCCAGGTCGGAGGCACGGGTATCGGTGTACGCCGTCTGCAAAGTGGTGAGCATGGGTCGGCTCCGCAAGCACGCAGTGGAATGGTGGGCCGGCCCGCCCGTTGAAGGCCTGGGATGTCCGAATGCCTGCCGGCTCGTGCCCACGTGGGAACGGAGAACGTGGGGGATTCTCCAGGGAGAGGGAATCATGAAAGCCCTGTCGCCCACAGCGCTTTTACCCATCTTCTCCGGGTTTCCATCCGCCCGGGGGCCTTGCAGTTCAACTGTTCAACAACCAAGCGTCCAGCGGGTGTTGATGCATTCACCAGCACCCGCCAGACGCATATGCGGAAAGCAACACCCCTTCCACACCAGTGGAGTTGGCGCAGCCGTGGGCTCAGGAGCCGCCGCCACCACCGCAGCCACCACCGCCGCCGCAGCCGCCGCCACCACACGAGGAACCGCCGCCACAGCCGCCGCCCCCGTGGTGCCCACCGCCCAGGCTCGAACCGCCGTCACCGCCGGCCCACCAGCCGGCGCCGCCCGCGCCGGCCGAGCTCCGGCCGAGGCCGCGGCCGGAACCCCGTCCGCCGGCGCCGCCCCGCGAGGCCAGGGCCACCAGGCCGATCACCGCCGCGCAGACCACCAGGAAAATCACGATCCCCATCTGCCTCACATTCCTTTCTTCCCCCGAAGCGAGGCACCCGCTCCGTCCGGCGCCCGGTGCGCCGTTCCGGCGCCGTCCCGCGCCGTGGCCGTCCTCGTCGACGGCCGTCTGCATCCTTTGTGCCGGGCTGATGCCCTGGCCCCGCGATCTCAAAGCACAGTTGAGGAACTCCAGAGGTTCGACGGAGGATGGCGCCCATGGACCGACCGCTGCTGAACCGCCGCCTCGCCGAATTCGGCACCACGATCTTTGCCGAAATGTCGGCACTCGCCGTACGGACCGGCTCCATCAACCTCGGCCAGGGCTTCCCCGACGCCGACGGACCGGAAGAAGTCAGGGAAGCGGCGGTGCGCGCCCTGCGCGACGGCCGTGGCAACCAGTACCCGCCCGGCCCCGGCGTCCCCGAGCTGCGCACCGCCGTCGCCGCCCACCAACAGCGTTTCTACGGACACCTCGGCCTCTCCTACGACCCCGACACCGAGGTCCTGGTCACCGCGGGCGCCACCGAGGCCCTCGCCGCCTCCCTGCTGGCGCTGCTGGAGCCGGGCGACGAGGTCATCGCGCTGGAGCCGTACTACGACTCGTACGCGGCCGGAATCGCGCTGGCGGGCGGCCGTCGCGTCCCGGTCACCCTGCGCGCGGACCCCGAGTCCGGCTCCTACCGCCTCGACCTGGACGAACTGCGCGACGCCGTCACCGACCGCACCCGCCTGATCCTCCTCAACACCCCGCACAACCCCACCGGCACCGTGCTCACCCGCGAGGAGCTCGCCGAGATCGCCCGCCTCGCCTGCGAGCGCGACCTCCTCGTCATCACCGACGAGGTCTACGAGCACCTCGTGTTCGAGGGCGAGCACGTCCCCCTCGCGTCGTTCCCCGGGATGCGCGGGCGCACCGTCACCATCGGCTCCGCCGGCAAGACCTTCTCCTTCACCGGCTGGAAGGTCGGCTGGGTCACCGCGCCCCCGGAACTGGTCGGCGCCGTCCGCTCCGCCAAGCAGTTCCTCACCTACGTCTCCGCCGGACCGTTCCAGTACGCCGTCGCCGAGGCGCTCGCCCTCCCCGACAGCTACTACACCGGGCTGCGCGACGACCTGCGCTCCAAGCGCGACGTTCTGGCCCGCGGCCTGACCGCGGCCGGCTTCGGCGTCTTCCGCCCCTCCGGCACCTACTTCATCACCACCGACATCCGCCCCCTCGGGCACGACGACGGCTTCGCCTTCTGCCGCGCCCTCCCCGAACGCGCCGGCGTCGTCGCCATCCCCAACGCCGTCTTCTACGACCACAAGGACCAGGGCGCCCCCTACGTCCGCTTCGCCTTCTGCAAGCAGGAGTCGGTCCTACGGGAGGCGGCGGACCGGCTGCAGAAGCTCTGACGCGAGGTGCCGCCGGACGCTCTCCGGTCCGGGTCGCCCGCCCTCACGTCCAGTACTTCCCGGGCGGCGGCGCCTCCGGATCCGGGGCCACCGGCGGTTCCTTCCGGTCACCGTAGAAATAGTCGTAAAGGTCCTGGAGATAGCCGTAGAGGTGGTCTTCCTCCCAGAAGGAGACGCCGGTCATCAGCGCCCACTCCCTCGAACCGGCGGGCCGCTCCCTCAGCAGGTACTCCAACGCCTCCTTGAGATGCCGGGCGTACGGAGTCTTTCTTGTCGCTCCCACTTTCATCGTGTGGATTTCATCGATGAATTCGACATTCAGAGCACCGCTGAAGAACCCGGCCACCTGCCGGTCCGAAGCGTAGTGAGGAACAACGGTATCCGGGAAGCTCACGGCTTCTCTCTTTCTCCGTGCCTCGTCCCGCCACCGGACGGACGCGGGCCCCGGAGCCGAAAGCTCCGGGGCCCGCGCAGCAGGGTGGGTGTGGGACGGACGGGGCTCAGGCCTCGTCGTCGCCCGGCTTCTGGTCGGAGTCGCCTTCGATCTCGGCTTCGAGGCCGAGCTGCTCGACGATCCACTTGTCGAATTCGATCGAGGCGCGTACCCAGCTGACCGTGCTCGACACGAAGTGTTCGAGCGAGACACCGGTGCCGATCAGCATCGATGCTTCACCGATCAGACGGACCGTGCCGTCGTCGTGGGTGTGGGTGTATGCCTTGGGCCACAGCGTCCGGCGGTTCCAGTCGTCGATCGCCTCCAGCAGCTTCGACTTGTCGTCGATGCCGTGGGCACGGTCGTAGAACGTACGGACGGAGAAGATCTGCTGCTCCTCCTCGCCCCGGAACATGAAGTACGTGCGGAACTGCTCCCACGGAGCGGCGAGGTCACCCTCCTCGTCGACGACGTACTTCAGCTCCATCTGGTCGAGGAGCTGCTTGACCAGGTCCTGGTCAGGCACGACGGGACCCTCAGGCCCCGAGGGCTCGGGTTCGGGCTGGCCCCCGAAATTCGGAATCGAGGACGGGTCGATGCTCACCGTGGAATTCCCTTCGTATGGTCCCTGCCATCCTCCCCCACATCCGCCCCGTCCTGGCAACCCGGGACGGAGCGGATGCGGGCAAGGTGTCGGTCAAGGTGTCGGTCAAAGGAAAGGATCACGGACGGGGGCGGGCGGCGCAGCCGTACGCCCGGATTGCAGGGCCGGTCAGCCCGCGGTCCGTCCGGCCGGCTCCACCGACAGCTGGTCGCCGTCCACGTCCACCCGCACGGTGTCCCCGTCCAGCACCTCGCCCGCCAGGATGGCGCGGGCGAGCGGGTCGCCGATGGCCGTCTGGACCAGCCGGCGCAGCGGCCGGGCACCGTAGGACAGGTCCGGCGCGGGGGCGTCGAGGACCGGTTCCTGGCCCAGCCAGGCGAGCCAGGTCAGGGCACGGTCGGTGACGTCCAGTGTCAGACGGCGGTCGCCGAGGCGGCGCTGCAGGTGGTCGAGCTGGATCGCGGCGATCCGCTGGAGCTGGTCGGTGCCGAGCGGGTGGAAGACCACCACGTCGTCGAGCCGGTTGAGGAACTCGGGCCGGAAGGCGGCCCGGACCGCCTCCAGCACCCTCTCCTTCTTCTGGTCCTCCTTGAGCAGCGGGTCCATCAGGAAGGTGGAGCCGAGATTGGAGGTCAGGATGAGGATGGTGTTGCGGAAGTCGACCGTGCGGCCCTGGCCGTCGGTGAGCCGGCCGTCATCGAGGACCTGGAGCAGGATGTCGAAGACGTCGTGGTGGGCCTTCTCGACCTCGTCCAGCAGGACGACGGAGTACGGGCGGCGGCGGACCGCCTCGGTCAGCTGGCCGCCCTCCTCGTAACCGACGTAGCCGGGCGGCGCGCCGACCAGCCGCGCGACGCTGTGCTTCTCGCCGTACTCCGACATGTCGATGCGGACCATCGCCCGCTCGTCGTCGAAGAGGAAGTCCGCGAGCGCCTTGGCCAGCTCGGTCTTGCCGACGCCGGTGGGGCCGAGGAAGAGGAACGAGCCGGTGGGCCGGTCCGGGTCGGCGATGCCGGCGCGGGTGCGGCGCACCGCGTCGGAGACGGAGCGTACGGCCTCGGTCTGGCCGATCAGCCGCTTGCCGAGCTCCTCCTCCATCCGCAGCAGCTTCTGCGTCTCGCCCTCCAGCAGCCGGCCGGCCGGGATGCCGGTCCAGGCGCCGACCACATCGGCGATGTCGTCGGGGCCGACCTCCTCCTTGACCATGGACTCCTTGGACGCCTCCTGCTCGGCCTCGGCGGCGGCGGCCTCCTCCAGCGCCTGCTCCACGCCCGGGATCTCGCCGTAGAGCAGCTTGGAGGCGGTGTCGAAGTCGCCGTCGCGCTGGGCCCGCTCGGCCTGGCCGCGCAGCTCGTCGAGCCGCTCCTTGAGCGCGCCGACCCGGTTGAGGCTCTCCTTCTCCTTCTCCCAGCGGGCGGTCAGGCCGCGCAGCTCCTCCTCCTTGTCGGCGAGGTCCTTGCGCAGCTTCTCCAGGCGCTGGAGCGAGCCGGCGTCGGTCTCGTTGCGCAGCGCCAGCTCCTCCATCTTGAGGCGGTCCACGGCGCGCTGGAGCTCGTCGATCTCCACGGGCGAGGAGTCGATCTCCATACGGAGGCGGGAGGCGGCCTCGTCGACCAGGTCGATGGCCTTGTCGGGCAGGAAGCGGGAGGTGATGTACCGGTCGGAGAGGGAGGCGGCGGCGACCAGGGCGGAGTCCGCGATCTGCACCTTGTGGTGGGCCTCGTAGCGGCCCTTGAGCCCGCGCAGGATCGCCACCGTGTCCTCGACGGTCGGCTCGGCGACCAGCACCTGCTGGAAGCGCCGCTCCAGCGCCGGGTCCTTCTCGATCCGCTCGCGGTACTCGTCCAGCGTCGTCGCGCCGACCATCCGCAGCTCACCGCGGGCCAGCATCGGCTTGAGCATGTTGCCGGCGTCCATCGAGGAGTCGCCGCCGGCGCCCGCGCCGACGACCGTGTGCAGCTCGTCGATGAAGGTGATGATCTGGCCCTCGCTGGACTTGATCTCCGCCAGGACGGTCTTCAGCCGCTCCTCGAACTCACCGCGGTACTTCGCGCCCGCGACCATCGCCCCCAGGTCGAGCGCGACCAGCCGCTTGTTGCGCAGCGACTCGGGCACATCGCCCTTGACGATCCGCTGCGCCAGCCCCTCGACGACGGCGGTCTTGCCGACGCCGGGCTCGCCGATCAGCACCGGGTTGTTCTTCGTCCGGCGGGAGAGCACCTGCACCACGCGCCGGATCTCGTGGTCCCGGCCGATGACCGGGTCGAGCTTGCCCTCGCGGGCGGCCAGCGTGAAGTCCGTGCCGAACTTCTCCAGGGCCTTGTACGTGCCCTCCGGGTCGGCGTTGGTCACCCGCTGGCCGCCCCGGCTCGCCTCGAAGGCCGCCAGCAGCTTCTTGGCGCTCGCGCCCTGGTCGGCCAGCAGCTCACCGGTGCGCCCGCCCTTGGCGGCGATCCCGATGAGGAGGTGCTCGGTGGAGACGTAGGCGTCACCGAGCTCCTTGGCGCGCTGGGTGGCGTCCGCGATGGCGGCGAGCAGGTCGCGGTCGGGCTGCGGCGGCGCGACCGTCGAGCCCTGCACGCTGGGCAGCCCGGCGAGCTGCCGCTCGGCGCCGTTGCGCAGCACGGCGGCGTCCGCCTCCACGGCGGACAGCAGGTCCATGATGTTCTCGTTGTCCTGCCCGGCCAGCAGCGCGAGCAGGAGATGCGCGGACGTCATGTCCGCATGCCCGGCGGTCACCGCCCGCTCGTTGGCGGCGCTCAGCGCCTCCCGGCTCTTGTTGGTCAGCTCGGCGTCCACGTCCTCGCGATCCTCCTCGACTCGTCCTCAACAGCCTCTGCGGGCCCGCTCCGGGCCCGTCCATGCGCCCGTACGGCACCCACCCTGCTCATGCCAACGTGCGATAAGTTGAGTCTATTCCACTCAAGGTTGTTCCGGGAGCCCCGCCCACCCCACCCTCGCTCACTCGTGCGAGGTAATCCCGTCCAACGCGCCGTCGCGGGCCACCCCACCCGGCCGCACTGGCCTTCGACCTCAGGAGGTGCAGCATGACGGCTCTGGCACACGCGCCCGTGCCCACCGACGAAGAAACCTCCTTCCAGGCCGGGAGCACGCTGTTCAGCGAGCCCTCCGGGGACGACCGCGCGGAGCACGACACCGCTCCGGCCGGCAGGCCCCTCCCCCCTCCCCGCCCCCTTCTCCTCACGAGCTGGACACCGCTCTCCTCACGAGCTGGACACCGCCGGCTTCCTCCGGCCCCGGGGCCCCGGCCTACCCTTGCCCCCATGGCCCATGACCTCAGTGCCCTCAGCCCGGAGTACCTCGCCTTCTGGCGCGAGTACCTGATGCCGACGCTCACCACGCTGCGGACCGACGGGACGCCGCACGTCGTCCCCGTGGGCGTCACCTACGACGCCGGGCAGCGGATCGCGCGGATCATCACCCGCAAGGACAGCGCCAAGGTCAAGAACATCGTCGCCGCCGGGACGGACGGCGCCACCGTCGCCGTGTGCCAGGTCGACAAGGGCCGCTGGGCCACCCTGGAGGGCATCGGACGGGTGCGCACGGACAGCGAGTCGGTGGCCGACGCGGTCCGCCGGTACGCCGAGCGCTACGGCCGGACCCCGACGCCCAACCCCGATCGCGTCATGATCGAGATCGCGGTGACCAAGGCGATGGGGCGGGCCTGAGCGCGGACCGCCGCCTCCCCCTGCCCGCTCCGCCGCCTCCTCCGCCCGCCGGACCTCCGTCTCCCCGCCCCATCGGGCCGCCGGCTCTCCGTCCCGCCGAGCCGCCGGCCCCCTGGCCGAAAACGGACCCTTCCGCTCCGCCACGGGCCCGCCACCTGGTACTCAAGAGCGACGGGAACCGAACAGCTCCGTGCAATGACGGACGGCATCGGGCCTGCCCCAGGCAAAAGACGGCAGCTGGAGGCCGCATGGCGTCGGCAGTGCGCATCGTGACGACCGCTCCGCGCCGTCCGCCCCCCACCCGGCCGCACCCGCACGCCGAGCTCTGCCCGCGCTGCGGCGGCCAACTGGCCGTCAATCAGGACGGCTGGAAGATCTGCCACGCCTGCGGTTACGCTTCGCCGCCCGGTACAGCCCCTCCTCCACGGGCCACCCGCGGGGGTATCGTCGCCCCCACAGTCGCCACGCCCCGGAGGGCACGATGAACTCGGTCCGAGTGACGGCGATCGCCTGCCTGATGCCGCTGTCCGAGCTCGACGAGGATCCGTTCCTGGTCGACGACCGCGGCCAGCACGACATGTGCAAACAGTGGGCGGCAGCCCGTGACTACCACCTGACCTGCCAGCTCAGCCTGCACCACCTGCGGGCCGACCACAGCGCACTGTGGCGCGACGTCGCGGCGGGCCTGGTGGACGTGTTCGTGGCGCCCAACCGCCGGGCGCTGGAGAACGCCATCGACGGCACCGCCGAGTTCACCGCACGCTGCGCCGAGGCCGGCGTACGCCTGGAGACCACCGACCTCGACGAGCCCGTCTACACCCTGGCGATGAAGTCGCAGGTGCACCGCCGGCTGTCGATGCCGACGGCGGGGTACAACGGCTGCTGAGCGGGCCGCCCCAGGGCGGAGGGCGCACGGCGGCGGGCAGCGCCCGGGAAACGCGACGAGGGCCGGGTTTCCCCGGCCCTTCGCCATGTCACACGCCGGCGGTCCGCGCCCCGGCGGACCGGATCACTCCGGCCGCTTGGGCCGCCACACCACCAGCGCGCTGCTCTGCTGCACATCCTGATACGGCACCAGATCGCGCCGGTAGGAGGCGTGCACCGCCGCCTCCCGTTGCTGCATCGCGCTGGCCGCGCCCTCCAGGGCGCCCTGGAGCTCGACGAGCCGCTGCTGCAGCGCCGTGACCTGGTTCTCCAGCTCGATGATGCGCTTGATGCCGGCGAGGTTGATGCCCTCGTCCTGGGACAACTGCTGCACGGTACGGAGCAGTTCGATGTCCCGGGCCGAATAGCGGCGGCCCCGCCCGGCCGTACGGTCGGGCGAGACCAGCCCCAGCCGGTCGTACTGCCGGAGGGTCTGCGGATGCAGGCCGGAGAGCTGAGCCGCGACGGAGATGACGTACACCGGCGACTCATCGGTCAGTTCATAGGGGTTACGACGCTGCCCGCCCCGGCTGTCCATCTCAAGCTCCCTTCGCGGCCTGGAACAGCTCCGCCCGCGGGTCCGTGCCCGCGGTCGCCTCGCGATAGGACTCCAGCGACTCCCTCGCCTTGTCGCTGAGGTCACCGGGGACCAGCACCTCTATGGTGACCAGCAGATCCCCCCGTGTCCCGTCCTTACGGGTCGCGCCCTTGCCCCGGGCGCGCATGGTGCGTCCGTTGGGGGTGCCGGCCGGCAGTTTCAGCGTGACCGGCGGGCCGCCCAGCGTCGGCACCTTGATCTCACCGCCCAGGGCGGCCTCCGGGAAGGTGACCGGCACCGTGACGGTGAGGTTGTCGCCCTTGCGGCCGAAGACCGGGTGGGCGTCGACATGCACGACGACGTACAGATCGCCCGCCGGGCCGCCCTGCTCGCCCGGAGCGCCCTTGCCGCGCAGCCGGATGCGCTGCCCGTCGGAGACGCCCGCGGGGATGCGGACCTGCATCGTGCGGGCGCTGGTCGCCCGGCCGCTGCCCTTGCAGACGTCGCAGGGGTCCTGGGCGATCAGGCCCCGGCCCTTGCAGTCGGCGCACGGGTCGGTGAGCGAGAAGCCGCCGCCCGCGCCCCGGCTGACCTGGCCGGTGCCGACACAGGTCGGGCAGACCCGCGGGGTGCCGTTCTTGTCGCCGGTGCCCGAACACGCCTTGCACGGCGCCTGGCTGGACATCCGCAGCGGGACCGTGGCCCCGTCCACCGCCTCGGTGAAGCTGAGCGTCACCTCGGACTCGATGTCCTGGCCACGGCGCGCGTGGGTGCGCGTCCCGGCGCCGCCGCGGTTGAACAGGCCGCCGAAGACGTCCCCGAGCCCGCCGCCGAAGCCGCCGCCGCCCGCCTGTCCCTGGGTGCCCCCGAAGAGGTCGCCCAGGTCGAAGTTGAACGAGCCGCCGCCGCCGGCCGGGCCCGGCCGGTAGCCGCCGTTGCCGAACAGCGTGCGCGCCTCGTCGTACTCCTTGCGGCGCTTGCTGTCGCCCAGGACGTCGTTGGCCTCGGAGATCTCCTTGAAGCGCTCCTCGGCCTTGGCGTCGCCCTTGTTGGCGTCCGGGTGGAACTCGCGGGCGAGCTTGCGGTAGGCCTTCTTGATCTCCGCTTCGGTGGCGTCCTTCGGGACGCCGAGGACCTTGTAGTAGTCCTTCTCGACGAAGTCCTTGGTGCTCATCCCCGACGTCCCTCCTCCCGCGCGGATTTCCTGTCTGTCCTCACGTCAGCCCTCGTCCGGGCCACCGCTCTCCTCGTCCGAAGCCTTGGCACCCTTGACCTCGTCATCGGACTTGGCGCCCTGCGCGCCCGGCTGCGGCTCGGCGACGGCGACCCGCGCGGGGCGGATCGTTCGCTCACCGATGCGATACCCGGGCTGCAGGATCGCCACGCACGTCGTCTCGGTGACATCCGGTGCGTACGAATGCATCAGCGCCTCGTGGATCGTCGGGTCGAAGGGCTCGCCCTCCTTGCCGAACTGCTGCAGACCCAGCTTGGCGACCACGGTCTCCAGCGATTCGGCCACCGACTTGAAGCCGCCGACCAGTTCGCCGTGCTCACGGGCACGGCCGACGTCGTCGAGGGTGGGCAGGAGCTCGGACAGGAGGTTCGCCGCGGCGATCTCCTTGACCGTCACCCGGTCCCGTTCCACCCGGCGGCGGTAGTTCTGGTACTCCGCCTGGAGCCGCTGGAGGTCCGCCGTGCGCTCGTTGAGCGCCGTACGCACCTGGTCCAGCTGCGCCTGGAGTGCTACGTCCGTTACGTCCCCGGCCGGGGCCGAGCCCGCCTTGTCGGCGGACTCGGCCTGCGCCGCGTCTTCGGGAGCGGCGTCGGAAGGGACGTCGGGCTTCTCGTCGAAGCCCGGGGTCTCCTCCGTCACGCGGCACCGTCCTTCTTCGGCTTCTCGTCGTCGACGATCTCGGCGTCCACGACATCGTCCTCGGCCTTGGCCTGCTCGGCGCCCTCGGCACCCGCGGCGCCCTCGGCACCGGCCGCACCCTGGGCGTCGGCGTACATGGCCTGGCCCAGCTTCTGGGAGACGGCCGCGACCTTCTCGGTGGCCGTGCGGATCTCGGCGGTGTCCTCGCCCTTGAGCTTCTCCTTCAGCTCGGTGAGGGCCTCCTCGACCTCGGTCTTGACCTCGCCGGGAACCTTCTCCTCGTTGTCCTTGAGGAACTTCTCGGTCTGGTAGACGAGCTGCTCGGCCTGGTTGCGGGTCTCGGCGGCCTCGCGGCGCTTGGTGTCCTCGTCCGCGTACTGCTCGGCCTCCTGGCGCATCCGGTCGACCTCGTCCTTCGGCAGCGAGGAGCCGCCGGTGACGGTCATCTTCTGCTCCTTGCCCGTGCCCAGGTCCTTCGCGGTCACGTGCATGATGCCGTTGGCGTCGATGTCGAAGGAGACCTCGATCTGCGGGACCCCGCGGGGGGCCGGCGGCAGACCGGTCAGCTCGAACATCCCGAGCTTCTTGTTGTACGCCGCGATCTCGCGCTCGCCCTGGTAGACCTGGATCTGCACGGACGGCTGGTTGTCCTCGGCCGTCGTGAAGATCTCGGAGCGCTTGGTCGGGATCGTGGTGTTGCGCTCGATGAGCTTGGTCATGATGCCGCCCTTGGTCTCGATACCGAGGGACAGCGGGGTGACGTCCAGCAGGAGGACGTCCTTGACCTCGCCCTTGAGGACACCGGCCTGGAGGGTGGCGCCGATGGCGACGACCTCGTCCGGGTTGACGCCCTTGTTGGCGTCCTTGCCGCCGGTCAGCTCCTTGACGAGCTCGGCGACGGCGGGCATACGGGTCGAGCCGCCGACCAGGACCACGTGGTCGATCTCGGACAGGTTGATGCCCGCGTCCTTGATCACGTTGTGGAACGGCGTCTTGCAGCGGTCCAGGAGGTCCGAGGTGAGCTGCTGGAACTGCGAGCGCGTGAGCTTCTCGTCCAGGTGCAGCGGGCCCTCGGCGGAGGCGGTGATGTAGGGAAGGTTGATCGTCGTCTCGGTGGAGGACGACAGCTCGATCTTCGCCTTCTCGGCGGCCTCGCGCAGGCGCTGGAGCGCCATCTTGTCCTTGGCCAGGTCGACGCCGTGGCCGTTCTGGAACTGCTTGACCAGGTAGTCGACGACGCGCTGGTCCCAGTCGTCACCACCGAGGTGGTTGTCACCGTTGGTGGCCTTCACCTCGACGACGCCGTCACCGATCTCCAGCAGCGAGACGTCGAAGGTGCCGCCGCCGAGGTCGAAGACCAGGATGGTCTGGTCGTCCTTCTCCAGGCCGTAGGCCAGGGCGGCCGCGGTGGGCTCGTTGACGATGCGCAGGACGTTGAGGCCCGCGATCTCACCGGCCTCCTTGGTGGCCTGGCGCTCGGAGTCGTTGAAGTAGGCCGGAACGGTGATGACCGCGTCGACGACCTTCTCGCCGAGGTACGACTCGGCGTCGCGCTTCAGCTTCTGCAGGATGAAGGCGCTCATCTGCTGCGGGTTGAAGCCCTTGCCGTCGATGTCGATCTTCCAGTCGGTGCCCATGTGGCGCTTGACCGACCGGATGGTCCTGTCGACGTTGGTGACCGCCTGACGCTTGGCGACCTCGCCGACCAGCACCTCGCCGTTCTTGGCGAAGGCGACAACGGACGGCGTGGTCCTGGCGCCCTCGGCGTTGGTGATGACGGTGGGCTCACCGCCTTCGAGAACACTGACGACGGAGTTCGTCGTGCCCAGGTCGATGCCGACCGCACGTGCCATTTCAATTCCTCCAGCTGACTTGAGTGGAACAGGCTCAAGAGTGCAGCACGGAGGAAAACCTGTCAACAGAGCTGAGTCGGGGGCACTCAAGTTTTATAAGGCGCTTATCGTCACCGGCTGTGCGGCGAAAGACGTACGGGCCGCACAGAGGGTTGCCTTGGCGACGCAGATCACCGGCCGGGCGGCTTCATGGCGCAGAGGAGAATGGGTAACCTCAGCGGCAGACCCAAAAAGTTACCGCTTAGTAGACCTCTCCCCTTTCCGCTCTCGCAGGTACGAGGAGCCTCCCATGCAACTCGCCGCGATCATCGTGTCGCTGGTGCTCATCGCGGTCGCCGTGGCGCTGTTCGGCCGCGCCCTCCTGCAGATCTACCGCCAGATGCGACTGGGCCAGCCGGTGCCCGCCGGCACCCGGACCGATGCCCCCGCCCAGCGGACCGTGACGGTGGCCAAGGAGTTCGTCGGCCACACCCGGATGAACCGCTGGGGCATCGTCGGCGTCGCGCACTGGTTCGTGGCGGTGGGCTTCCTCACCCTGCTGCTGACGATCGTCAACGCCATCGGCCAGCTCTTCAAGGCCGACTGGCTGATCCCGTTCCTCGGCGACTGGCTGCCGTGGGAGATGTTCGTCGAGGCGATGGGCACGATGACGACCCTGGGCATCATCGTCCTGATCGTCGTCCGGCAGCTGAGCCGGCCCGGCGGCGCGGGCCGCAAGTCCCGCTTCGCCGGATCCAACACCGGCCAGGCGTACTTCGTCGAGACCGTCATCCTCATCGTCGGCATCTGCATCGTGACGCTGCACGCCCTGGAGGGTGCCCAGCACGGCGTCGACCACTACGAGCCGGCGTTCTTCGTGTCGTACCCGCTGGTCGCGGCGTTCAAGGGCATGAGCCTCGGCACGGTGCAGAACCTCACCTACTTCTTCGCCGGCCTCAAGATCGCGACGTCCTTCATCTGGATGATCACGGTCTCGCTCAAGACCGACATGGGTGTGGCCTGGCACCGCTTCCTGGCCTTCCCCAACATCTGGTTCAAGCGCGAGGCGGACGGCGGCGTGGCGCTGGGCGCCCTGCAGCCGATGACCTCCGGCGGCAAGCCGATCGACTTCGAGGACCCGGGCGAGGACGACCAGTTCGGCGTCTCGCAGGTCGAGCACTTCTCCTGGAAGGGCCTGCTCGACTTCTCCACCTGCACCGAGTGCGGCCGCTGCCAGTCGCAGTGCCCCGCCTGGAACACCGGCAAGCCGCTGTCGCCCAAGCTGCTGATCATGTCGCTGCGCGACCACGCGCACGCCAAGGCGCCGTACCTGCTCGCGGGCGGCGGCAAGGACGAGGAGGGCAACGAGAAGGCGACCGCCGAGCAGCTCGCCGGCGTCCCCGCGTCCGCCCTGGCCGAGGCCGAGCGCCCGCTGATCGGCACGCTGGAGGAGAACGGCGTCATCGACCCGGACGTCCTGTGGTCCTGCACCACCTGCGGCGCCTGTGTCGAGCAGTGCCCGGTCGACATCGAGCACATCGACCACATCGTCGACATGCGCCGCTACCAGGTCATGATCGAGTCCAGCTTCCCCAGCGAGGCGGGCACGATGCTCAAGAACCTGGAGAAGAAGGGCAACCCCTGGGGCCTGGCCAAGAAGCAGCGTCTGGCCTGGACCAAGGAGGTCGACTTCGAGGTCCCGATCGTCGGCCAGGACATCGAGGACCTCACCGAGGTCGAGTACCTCTACTGGGTCGGCTGCGCCGGCGCCCTGGAGGACCGCGCCAAGAAGACCACCAAGGCCTTCGCGGAGCTGCTGCACATCGCCGGCGTGAAGTTCGCGATCATGGGCGGCGACGAGAAGTGCACCGGCGACTCGCCGCGCCGCCTGGGCAACGAGTTCCTCTTCCAGCAGCTCGGCGCGGAGAACGTCGCCACGCTGAACGCCGCCTTCGGTGAGGACGACGAGGACGAGTCGACCAAGAAGCCGAAGTCGTCGAAGAAGATCGTCGCGACCTGCCCGCACTGCTTCAACACCATCGCGAACGAGTACCCCCAGCTGGGCGGCGAGTACGAGGTCATCCACCACACCCAGCTGCTCCAGCACCTCGTCGACGAGGGCAAGCTCACCCCCGTCACCCCGGTCGAGGGTCTGATCACCTACCACGACCCCTGCTACCTGGGCCGCCACAACAAGGTCTACACCCCGCCGCGCGAGATCATCGCCAAGGTGCCGGGCCTGCGGAACGAGGAGATGCACCGCCACAAGGAGCGCGGCTTCTGCTGCGGCGCCGGCGGCGCCCGGATGTGGATGGAAGAGCGCATCGGCAAGCGCATCAACAACGAGCGCGTCGACGAGGCCCTGTCGCTCAACCCCGACATCGTCTCGACGGCCTGCCCCTTCTGCCTGGTGATGCTGACCGACTCGGTCAACGGCAAGAAGAACGACGGCAAGGCGAAGGAGTCCGTCCAGGTCGTCGACGTGGCCCAGCTGCTGCTGGACTCCGTCAGGACGCCGGTCGACCCGGCGGGCGACGAGGAGCCGGAGGACGCGCCGGAGCCGGAGCCGGTGAAGTAACGGCGCGGACACCCGCATTGGCCGACGGCCGGTCCCTGTTCGGGGGCCGGCCGTCGGCGTGCGGGGCGGGCATTGCGGCATCGCGGGCCACCGGAGAGCATCGGGGCCGCGCACGACGACAGCACGACACCACGACACCAGCGAGACGGGCGGGGCGGGGACGGCATGGGACGACGGATCGTCACGGCGGCGGGCCTGGGGCTCGTCCTGCTCCTCACCTCCTGCGGGCCGCTCTCCGGCTCCGGCGACGCGCGCCGCGCCGCCCGCCACCGTGCCTCCTCGCTGCCCGCCGCCCGCCCGGTCCCGGCCGGCCACGGCAGCAAGACGGCCGGCGACTTCAACGGCGACGGCCACCCCGACCTCGTCCTCGACCGCCTGCTCGCCCCCGCCGGCGGCCGCGACGACGACCCGGGCATCGGCATCGTCTACGGCTCCGCGCACGGACTCGCCCCGGCCGCCCGGGAGTTGCTCACCCCGGCCCGCAACGCCGCCCCCACCGGCAGCGCCGTCCCCGCCGCCTTCGACGCCGAGGCCGTCTGCGACCTCGACCGGGACGGCTTCAGCGATCTCGTCGTCACCACCGACCCGCCCTACGACGGCGTGGGCCGCCCGCCCGTCCCCGTCCAGCTCCTCTTCGGCTCGCCGCGGGGCCTCGGCCCGGCCCGCGCCGTGCGGCTGCGCATCCCCGCCCGGGCGCGGTTCGGCAACGAATGGCCCGACCAGCCGGTCTGCGGCGACTTCGACGGCGACGGGGCGGCCGACCTGGCCGTCACCGCCTCCGGCCCCCGCATCAGCTACCTGCGGGGCCCGTTCACCCGCACCGGCGCCCCCGAGGCGGCCGGCGCGCCCCTCGCCGTCCCCGGCACCGCCCTCGCCGCCCCCGGCCCTCTCGCCCCGTCCCCCGACGTCGACGACGACGGCGCCGACGACCTCCTCGTCCGCTCCGACGCCCCCGGCCGCCGTGCCCGCGCCCGGCTCGCCCTCGGCGGCCCCCGGGGCCCGCTGCGCGCCGGCCCGGCCGCCTACCCGCCCGGCTACGCGACGGTCTTCGGCCGCTTCGCCGGGGCCGGCCGGGGCGTGACCTCCGTCACCGCCGACACCGGCGCCCTGCTCTCGGTCGGCGGCCGCCCCGGCACGATCCGCACCGGCACGGGCGGAGTACCCACCCTCGCCGCCGGTGACGCGGACCACGACGGACACCCGGACCTCGTCGTCGGCGGCACCCGCCCCGCCCTGCTGCGCGGCACCGCGCACGGGCTCTCCGGCACCGCCCGCCACCTGCCCGCACCCCGTCTCCCCGGCCCCGGACGCCCGCACTCCACGGTTCTCGCCCTCACCGACCTCGACGGCGACCAGCGCGCCGACCTCGTCCTCCTCACCCGGCGCGGCCGCACCCACGACCGGGTCACGGTCTGGCCCGGCACCCCGTCAGGACTCGCCGCGCGGCCCGCCCGCTCCTTCACCACGGCGGATTTCAGGGCCCCCTGACGGACCGCCAGGCACTTGTGGTCCGTGGCTAATACAGTTGTCCCGGCGCCGGGACGCATCCCAGCATGACGCCATGAACACAGACACGGGCAGGGGTACGGCAGACGATCCGAGCGCCCCGGAGCGCCCCGCCCCCCGCGAGACGCCGCCCGCCCCGCCCGTCACGGTCCGGCTCGCCCTCCCCACCGACGCCCCCGCGATCGCCGCCGTCCACCAGGCATCACGGCAGGTCACCATGCCCTACCTGCCGCCCCAGCGCCGCACCCACGCGGAGGTCACCCGCTGGATCAGGGAGATCGTGCTGCCGCAGTGTCACACCCTGGTCGCCGTCCGTGGCACGGAGCTCCTGGGCTACGCGGCCCTCCAGGGCGAGCTGCTCGAACAGCTCTACCTGCGCCCGGACGTCCGGCGCACCGGCATCGGCTCCCGCCTCCTCGCCGAGGCGCGACGCCTGCGCCCCGGCGGCCTGTACCTGCACGTCTTCCAACTCAACACCGGCGCAAGGGCGTTCTACGCCCACCACGGCTTCCGGGTCGTGGCCGTCAACGACGGCAGCTCCAACATGGAGAACCTGCCGGACCTCACCCTCCGCTGGACCCCGCCCCCGGCCCCCCGGTCCCCTCGGGGAACCCCCTAGGGGATGTCACAGGTCAGATGCAAACCGGGCCCCGATCCCCCTGCTCCGCCACCGGATCCGCGCGGACCAGGTACTTTCGAGTACGTGGCTGGATTCAGGATGGGTCGCGGACGGGACACCCGCCCCGCGCAGAACGGACAGCAGGGGCACCAGGGGCAGCAGGCTCCGTACGGGCAGCAAGGGCCGTACGGGCAGCAGCCCCCACCGCCGCACGGGCAGTGGCAGCAGGCACCGCAGCAGTACGGCGGCATGCCGCAGGGGCAGCCGCAGCCGCACGGGCAGCACGGCGAGCCCGAGTACTTCGGCGACGGCGGCTATCAGCCCCAGCAGTCCTTCGCGCCGTATTCGAACGACAACAACCCGGGTCACACCCAGCAGTTCAGCGTCGGCGACGGCCCGGACGCCTACGGTGCGCCGCAGGGCCAGTACGACGACGGCGCCGACGGTGCGTACGCGTCCGGCGGCACCTACCGCGCCGGCCAGGCCGGCGCGCCGGCCGGACCCCGGCTGCACTGGAAGCAGCTGCTGTCCGGCATCGTGCTGCGCCCCGACGCCACCTTCTGGCAGATGCGCGACCACGCGGTGTGGGCCCCGGCGCTCATCGTCACCTTCATCTACGGTCTGCTCGCGGTCTTCGGCTTCGACAAGGCCCGCGAGGACGTGCTGAACGCCACCCTCTCCAACAGCATCCCGTGGGTGCTGATCACCGCTGTGATGTTCATCATCGGCAGCCTGATCCTGGGCACGGTCACCCACACCCTGGCCCGCCAGCTCGGCGGCGACGGCGCCTGGCAGCCGACCATCGGCCTGGCCATGCTGATCATGACGATCTCGGACGCGCCCCGGCTGCTGTTCGCGATGTTCCTCGGCGGCGACAGCACCCTGGTCCAGGTCCTGGGCTGGCTGACCTGGCTCGCCACCGGCTACCTGCTGACCTCCATGGTCAGCAAGTCGCACGATCTGCCGTGGCCCAAGGCCCTGGGCGCCTCCGCGATCCAACTGGTCGCCCTGCTCGCCCTGCTCAAGCTCGGCACCCTGTAAGGGTCCGTCCCGGCCACCGCGAGGGGCCCGCCCCGGAGCACCAGGCTCCGGAGCGGGCCCCTCGCCGTACGGCGGGCCGGCCGCCCCGCGGATCCGGCCCGGTGCGGCGGAGTCAGGCGGCCCGGACGAACCGCTGCCCCGCCGACCCGTCGCACCCCTGCAGCCGCAGCGCTTCCTTCGCCGCCCCGAGCGTCAGACACAGCGTCGGCGCGGCGGCGGGCCGGATCGTGCCGCCGCCGTCCCGTACGAACTGCTGGTTGGCCGCGCCCGAGCAGTTCCACAGCACCAGCCCGGCCCCGGCCCGGTACTGCGCGCCCGGCACGTCCAGGCACCGGTCCTGGGTCAGGCCCACGTGCACCGACCGCTGCCCGTCGTCGTACCACCAGTCCTGGTTGCGCTGGCCGTGGCAGTCCCAGCCGCCGACCGCCGTCCCGTTGCGGCTGGCCCCGCCGGTCGCGTCCACACAGCTCCCGGTGCCGGCGTTCTTCAGCGGCCGGTACGCCTCGTCCCAGGCCCCCGCGTACAGCGCCGGCCGCCCGGTGCTCGCGGGGTCGGCGCAGGAGGCCTCGCGCAGTCCCGTGGCGTAGAGCTGGGTCAGGCACGAGGCGAAGGCGCCGTGCCCGCGGGCGTTGGGGTGGAAGGACTGCCGTACGGAGTTCGAGTCCGGCGGAATCGGGTTGGTGAGGTTCACATACAGCCCGCGGGCCCAGGTGTCCTCCATGCACACCTCGTGCCCGTGGAACAGCCGCGAGGCGTCGAGGTAGGTCGCCCCCGCGTCCAGCGCGGCCCGGCGCATGCCCCGCTCGAAGGCCGGCACGGCGGTGTTGCGCCCCCAGCCGGCGTCGGAGGTGTAGCCCGTGCAGCCGCCCAGCAGCTTCCCCGGGTAGTGCGGGTTGTCCTCCACGTCCGGCCCGATCGGGCTCGGATACGACATCACCACGAGCCGGTAGTCGCCGTCCGCGTAGCCCGCGTCCCGCATCACGGTCCGCAGGTCGCCGACCGTCCGCTCGACCTTCGGCACCAGCCCCTCGACCCGCGCCTGCCACCCCGGCTGGTACTTCGGCTCACAGGTGCCCTGCAGCAGGAACCAGCGCACCACGCAGTCCGTCATCACCGGCCCGAACTGCAGATCGTCGTTGGCGCCGGCCACCAGCAGCACCATCTTCAGCCGGGTGTTGCGGGCCGCGATCGCGAGCGCGTCGCTCTGCACCAGCTCGTCGCCGTACTGCTTGCTGCCCCCGATCACGATGTTGCCGGTGCCCGCGCCCGAGCAGGCGGCGTTGTACGTCACGTCCGCCGCGATGCCGGTCCGGTGGATCGCCGCGTCCGGCGACCGGTGGCACCAGTTCGTGGGGCCGTCCGTGCCGGGCTCGTACGTCCCGACGCCCTCCCCCGAGATCTCGCTGTCCCCCAGTGAGATCAACGAGGTCTTCCGCTCCCCGAGGGGCCGCTCGGCCGGATCCCCGTAGAGCTTCACCGCCTCCCGCGCCCGGATCTCCTCCAGCCCGCCCGCCAACGGCTTGGCGACCGGGGCCGGCCCACGGCTCCCGCCGGCGGCACTCGCCCCGCTCACCGCCCCGGAGAACACCACGGCCAACGCCACCGCCGAGACCGTCACCGCGCCCCGCAGCCGCCGCCCGCGTCCCGCCCTGCCTCCCGCCCGCGCCCCTGTTCCCTTACGGGACCCTGCTCCCGCCGGCCGCCCACGTAACGCCCACCGCCCGCGTCTCGCACGCACCATGAGGCCTCCCCTCCGGTCTGCTGTTACCGCGGGTTGTACTCGCAGGTAGCCCACAGCGGAACACCCGGAACGGAATTGGCCGGAACCAGCACGGCACAACGCACCGACCGCCAACTCCCGTACCAGGAGCGGCGGTCGGTGAAACGGTTTCGGGGCCCGCGGGGCCCTCAGGCGTCGAGAACCTGCCCCTCGCGCCGCACCACCGGCGGCTCGACGCTCCACGGGAAGTTGATCCACTCGTCCGTGCGCTTCCACACGTACTCGCACTTCACCAGCGAGTGCGGCTTCTCATAGATCACCGCGCTGCGGACCTCCGCCACGGTCCCCTGGCAGAAGTCGTGCACCAGCTTCAGCGTCTTGCCGGTGTCCGCGACGTCGTCGGCGATCAGCACCTTCTTCTCCGAGAAGTCGATCGCGTTCGGCACCGGCGCCAGCATGACCGGCATCTCCAGGGTGGTGCCCACCCCGGTGTAGAACTCCACGTTCACCAGGTGGATGTTCTTGCAGTCCAGCGCGTACGCCAGGCCGCCCGCGACGAAGACGCCGCCCCGGGCGATGGACAGCACGACATCGGGCTCGTACCCGTCATCGGCGATCGTCTGCGCCAGCTCACGGATCGCCCCGCCGAACCGCTCGTACGTCAGGTTCTCCCGCACGTCACTCACGTATCTCTCTCAGACCTTCTGTGTCCCTGCGCCCTGCCACGCGCCCGCCCTGTCGAACGCGCCCCCCGCACCGGAGCGGCTGTGTCATACCTGCGTCCGGTGAAAGTTCCTGAACGACCGGGACGGCGTCGGACCGCGCTGCCCCTGGTAGCGGGAGCCGTACTTCTCGCTCCCGTACGGGTGCTCGGCCGGCGAGGTCAGCCGGAACATGCACAGCTGCCCGATCTTCATGCCCGGCCACAGCTTGATCGGCAGCGTGGCGACATTGCTCAGCTCCAGCGTCACGTGCCCGCTGAACCCCGGGTCGATGAACCCGGCGGTCGAGTGCGTCAGCAGCCCCAGCCGTCCCAGCGAGCTCTTCCCCTCGAGCCGGGACGCAAGATCGTCGGGCAGCGTGATGACCTCGTACGTCGAGGCCAGCACGAACTCGCCCGGGTGCAGGATGAACGCCTCGTCGCCCTCGGGCACGACCTCACGGGTCAGGTCGGTCTGCTCGGTGGCGGGGTCGATGTGCGGGTACCGGTGGTTCTCGAACACCCGGAAATAGCGGTCGAGCCGCACGTCGATGCTGGACGGCTGCACCATCGACTCGTCGTAGGGGTCGATGCGCACCCGACCAGCATCGATCTCGGCCCGGATGTCCTTGTCTGAGAGAAGCACGCAGATGAGGATACGCGCCCGCACCACCCCCTCCACACGACGAGGGGCCCGGCCCCCACCGGGGGAGCCGGGCCCTGATCACTCCTCGCTTCTGCTGCCTGCCGCCGCGTCTCCTACGACGTACCGCTGCGTCTCTGCCGGCGTACGGCTGCGTCTGTCGCGACGTACCGCTGCGCCGTGGACCGCTACCGCTTGGCGTGCTCGACGGGCACCGAGTGCCGCAGCCGAGCACAGCGCGGGCAGCGCAACAGCCGTCCGGGACCGAGCCGGTCGGTGGTCTGCATCGGGAACGAAGCGGTGCTGAACACGTGGCCCTCGGCACAACGTACGACGGTGCGCTCCATCAAGTCCCTCTCCCAACTGCGTGGACAACAAAAGCCACATTAGGGGATGAACTGGGCGCCTCTGCACGCGGCACTCCGACGCCCCACGGTACGCCTCAACTCCCGCACCCCGCACCCGCATCCCGGCCCCGCGCACCCCCGCACCACACGCCCCGGAACACCCCCCGACACCCCCGCCGGACCCCCCGGACACCCCACCCGGGCATGCCAAATGCACCGCGACGCGGCGATGGGGTAGAGTGTGCGACGATGTTCCGCCCTCGATCCGAGGCGGAGTCACGCGGGTGTAGTTTAATGGTAGAACATGAGCTTCCCAAGCTCAGAGCGCGGGTTCGATTCCCGTCACCCGCTCCATAGATGAAGGCCCAGGTCAGTGACCTGGGCCTTGTTCGTTGTCCAACCCGCTTACAGGCCCGCGCACCACTTTCGCACCGCTCACCATCGCGACCGTCGCGCGCGTCGTAGCGGCCGATCGGGAAGCACTGGGCTGACGCCCCTCGACCGACCGGATGCCATGAAGCCGCGGCCCGTCCACACGGCCGCGTCGGACCGGTCGGTGTCAGAGGTGGTGGGCCCGGCAACGGGTGGGCCAAGTGCGGTGCTCAGTAGACCAGTCCGGCGCGGTAGGCGTAGCGGACGGCTTGTGCGCGATCGCATACGCCGGCCTTCGCGAAGATGCGGTTGATGTGCGTCTTGACCGTGGCGCGGCTGAGGTAGAGGCGTTCACCGATCTCTGCGTTGGACGGCCCCTGCGCGATCAGTGCCAGGACCTCTGTCTCACGGGCGGTCAACGGCTCCGGCAGTGGGGCGGGGACGTCCCGCATCGGCTGAGCCCGTTCGGGAGTTGCGGTCGGAAAGGCCGACGCCTCGCGGTCCGGAACTGACGCGGACTGTGGCAGCAGGCCCGATGTGACGGTCGCGACCAGACGTTCCTGCACTACCGGATCCATCCACGTCAGGCCCTGGTGCACGGCGCGGATCGCCCGTTCGAACTCGTCCGCACCCGCGTCCTTGGTGAGATATCCCTTCGCACCCGCTCGCAGTGCGGGAAAGACCGACCTGTCGTCCGCATAGGTCGTCAGCACCAGCACAGCGATCCGCGGGGCTTCCTGGCGCAGCGTCCGGGTTGCGGCGAGGCCGTCGGTGCCGGGCATCGCCAGGTCCATCAGCACGACATCGGGACGGTGTTCGTGGGCCATCGCCACCGCCTCGGCGCCCTCGGCCGCACCCCCACGACCTCCATGCCCGCATTCAGGCCGACCAGCAACATCAGGCCCTCGCGGGCCACCCGCTGGTCATCGACGACCAGCACCCTGACAGGTGCCAGAGAATCGCTCACGCCGGATCTCCCTCTCCACGGTCCAGCCCTGCCCGGCGGGTCCGGCACCGATGCGGCCCCGACCCGCGTGTCCGGGCCGGCAGAGAGGTGGCGGGTGTACCGGCCGCTGCCACTTCCTGGTGCAGCTTCCCTCGGATCTGGACGACAGAAGCTCGGTCATCGCCTTCAGAGAAAACCTGTCACGGCGGTGGTAGACATGCCACCCCCCGAGGGTTAGGCTTTTGCTCGTAGCCAAGAGATCGAAAGGCACGGCAGGGGTCGAACTGCCGTGCGTGCAGTGTCAGAAGAGGCACGGCAGTGGAGTAGCGGGGCCGAAAGGTATGCAGGTGGGCCCCGCGACTGGCTGCCGGGCCGGGCGGCCCCTGGGGCCGCGAGCGGGATCTCAGGATCCCGAGTAGCAAGCAGGCCGGCAGAAGGACGAGAAGGAGGCAGACGCCATCAGGATCGCCCGGGCGAGGAAGTGAGTCCGCTCGGGTACCGCAGGCCCCGGATTGGAAGGTGGTCCCCGGTCACGCATCCGCGATCCCCGCACTCCCCGCCCTCTCCCGGGCGACGATGCGGAAACAGAAAGCCGGCACCGCAGTAAGCCGGCAGATGGTGTTCAATCCCTCGGGGCCCTGGTGCGTGTTCGGCACCAGGGCCCCACGACGCATTCCCCCATCAGAGGTGCAAATGACCGCAGAAATCTCTCACGACCGTCTCAACGACGAGGACTATCCCGCCTACACCATGGGTCGAGCCGCCGAAATGCTCGACACCACCCCCGCCTTCCTGCGGGCCCTCGGTGAGGCCAAGCTGATCACGCCGTTGCGTTCCGAGGGCGGCCACCGCCGCTACTCCCGCTACCAGTTGCGTATCGCCGCACGCGCCCGCGAACTCGTCGACCAGGGAACCCCCGTCGACGCCGCCTGCCGCATCATCATCCTCGAAGACCAGCTCGACGAAGCTCAGCGCATCAACGAAGAACTGCGCACTTCGCCCTCCGGGCCCCGCCTCGAGACCGACGGCTGAAGTCCGTTTCCGCGCCCGCGCACGGCGGCCGCGCCGGGGACGTTCAGTCGGCGTCGGACAGGCCGGCGTCACAGCTGACCCGCAGCAGCCACGCAGACGAGCTCCGTCGATATCGTCGCCGGAGCTCTTCGCCGTCATCCTGACGCCAACCGGGCTGAGCACCGCGGTCGAGATGTCCCCTGATCCGGCGGCAGTCCGAGGCTCCGCGCCGTCCGGTCAGTCCCGGGCCGGGTGCCCCAGCAAGGCCGACGCCGTCTCCAGTGGTGTGAGACCGGTCGGCGGCACGAGCGCGGCAGACGGGCGGCACACGAAGCCGAGGCGGCTCAGAGCTCGGGTCACTTCACCGGCGGAGAAGTCCCGGCGGTCCTGCCGGGTGATGACCTCCCCGACCTGCTTGACGGGGTAATGGCGGCGACCGATGAGCACGGACTCACCCGTAACGGGTTCGGGTTTGATGCCCTTCATCGCATCCTGCACCTCGGTCTTGAGCAGGTCGAAGGGGAAGCGGGCGATGACGACGCGCATAGTGCCTCACAAGGTCGAAGAGAAGCCGGAAACGGATCGCCGGACCGGGCGGGAGCGGTATCAACGGGTGAGGACGACGACGCCCAGGGCGTGCCCGTCCTCACCCCTCACAGGTGAGACCCGCAGCGCGCGTTCCGTCGCCGGCTGTCTTGCCGGAACGGTCCGCCTGGGGGCGGCGCTGAAGCATCGACGAAAGCCTCCGTGACGAGGGTGATCCGACGAGCTGAGCCTGATTGTCCGTGGACCGGCCTAGGTGGCCGGGGCCGAGGAGGTCTGCCGCGCAGTCGGTGTCGCGGTTCGGGCTGATCCGGCGGCACGGCGGGCCTGGGCGGGGCGGCTGCGGCGGCCGCGCGTGGAGGAGCCACTGCGCTTGGCGCGTTCGACGACCGGTGCGGCAATGGTGACCGGGATGCCGGAGGGTGCCTGGGCGCCGGTGATGCGGCTCAGTTCGGCCTCGCCGGAGCGGACCTGGGTGGACTGCGGGGTGATGCCCGCGTCCGCCATCAGGCGATTCATGGTGCGGCGCTGGTTGGGCAGGACGAGAGTGACGACGCTGCCGGACTCGCCGGCGCGGGCGGTGCGTCCCCCGCGGTGCAGGTAGTCCTTGTGATCGCTCGGCGGGTCGACGTTGACGACGAGGTCGAGGTTGTCGACGTGGATGCCGCGGGCGGCGACGTTGGTGGCCACCAGGACGGTGACCTTGCCGGTCTTGAACTGGGCCAGGGTGCGCGTGCGTTGGGGCTGGGACTTGCCGCCGTGCAGGGCCGCGGCGCGCACGCCGCTGTTCAGCAGGTGTTGGGTGAGGTTGTCGACCGCGTGCTTGGTGTCCAGGAACATGATCGACCGGCCTTCGCGGGCCGCGATCTCGGTGGTGGTGGCGTGCTTGTCGGCACCGTGGACGTGCAGCACGTGGTGCTCCATCGTGGTCACGGCGCCCGCCGAGGGATCGACGGAGTGGACCACCGGGTCGGTGAGGTAGCGGCGGACCAGGAGGTCGACGTTGCGGTCCAGGGTGGCCGAGAAGAGCATGCGCTGCCCCTCGGGCCGGACCTGGTCGAGGAGGGCGGTGACCTGGGGCATGAAGCCCATGTCGGCCATCTGGTCGGCCTCGTCCAGCACGGTGATGGCGACCTGGTCGAGGCGGCAGTCGCCGCGCTCGATGAGGTCCTTGAGCCGTCCCGGCGTGGCGACGACCACTTCGACGCCGCCGCGCAGTGCGCTGGACTGGCGGCCGATCGACATACCGCCGACGACAGTGGCCGTCCGCAGCTTCAGCGGCCGGGCGTAGGGGGTGAGTGCGTCGGTGACCTGCTGGGCCAGCTCCCGGGTGGGGACCAGGACCAGGGCCAGCGGCTGGCGGGGCTCGGCGCGCTGTCCGGCGGTGCGGGCCAGCAGAGCCAGACCGAAGGCCAGAGTCTTGCCCGATCCGGTGCGTCCGCGGCCGAGAACATCGCGTCCAGCCAGCGAGTTCGGCAGCGTGGCGGCCTGGATGGGGAACGGGGCGGACATGCCTTCCGCGCTCAGGGCCGCCCGCAGCGCCGACGGCATGTCCAGCTCGGTGAAGGTCTCGGCCGGGGGCAGGGCGGGAGTGTGGGTGACGGGCAGGGCGAACTCTCCCTGCAGTGTCGCGGGACGCCGTCCGGGGCCCCCGGAACGGCCCGTGCCCGAGCGGTTCGGCCCGCCGGAGCGGTAGCCGCCGCGGCCTGAGCCGGACGAGCGGGAGTAGCGGTCATTCGTGCGAGCTGTGCGGTTCAAGGAGAACCTTCCTCGATGCGGTACGTCGAGGAATTCTCGGCGACAATGAGCCGCACACAGAGAACCGCAAGAACGAACCGATGAATTGAGATGAAACGAAGCGGGGCGGAAATAAGTCGACCCTGCACCGCCAAAGCGGGACGGCAACGCCGCAAAGAAGAGCGAAACAGTTGCCGGAGCATGAATCCGGGCGGATTGCCCGCCGCGTCATAGCGGTCGGGACGTCGAACCGGCTGCCCGCACGCCGCGTGTGCGGCCGTGGTGGGGCACACGGGAAACACGAAAAGCAACGAGCTGGGGCCCGCACCCAAGGTGCGGGCCCCAGCTACGGTGTACGCGTCAGCGTCAGGCGGGAACGATGTTCTCGGCCTGCGGGCCCTTCTGGCCCTGCGTGACGTCGAAGTTCACCTTCTGGCCCTCCTGCAGCTCGCGGAAGCCCTGGGCGGCGATGTTCGAGTAGTGGGCGAAGACGTCGGCGCCGCCACCCTCCTGCTCGATGAAGCCGAAACCCTTTTCCGCGTTGAACCACTTCACGGTGCCAGTAGCCATGTCATATCTCCTTCGGGGCAGTGCCCGGAGCCCACACCGTGCGGGCTCCGTATCGCTGCGTTGATTACCCGTCCGGAAACACACACCGGAAATACGAAAGCGCTCCGCCATGTACGACAGCGAGCACGCTTGAAGTCTTGGGAACCACAACTGCAACTGAGATCGACGGTAGCACGGTACTGGCGGCCGTGCGCGGCACATGATCCCGACGCTTTCGAGAGGGTAAAAAACAACTACCGCCCCCGTGGCCATTTCTGCAGTTGCGGCATGAGATATTCAGCACCGGCGCTCGCCTCTATTCGACCGGAAATGCGCCGCCCTCCTCGGCCACCGCCCAGGCGCCGCAGGCACGGGCCGGCACCATCTGTGCCTGACCGCACCGCACCGCACCGGGTGCAGTTCGTGCGCGCCGCGATGTGGCCCTCACGTTGGGGGATCCGTCCGGCCCTGCCTGAGGCAACCCCGACGAACCTTTACAAGCCGGGTGGCGAGCACGCCGGCCCTGCACACGTGCACCGGCAATCCCGCCGCGGGTTCCCACGTACCCCTCTCTTCCACCTGCGTGCAAGGGAATCTTGACGGCGAGCAGTCGCCTCCCGAAGAGGCCCGTGCCCTCCGCATGCCCCAACGAGCCGTGCATCACGGTCAGTACGGGTCCCCACCGACCCTCTTCCCTCCGCCCACGGCACGCGTGTGCACAGGTCAGATCCACGATGGCGCGTACGCGCCCCGTTGACTCCCAAGCCCAGAGCGCGGGTTCGATTCCCGTCACCCGCGCCATAGTTGAGGCCCAGGTCGGCGACCTGGGCCTTGTTCGTTGTCTGGGCCGGGCCGGGCGTCGCGCACCGGGTCCGCACCGCTTTCCCCTCATGCGACGGGAGGGAGGGCGGTCGCGGCGTTCAGGCGGTCACGCTGCTCGGTGTTCCCGCCCGGCCTGGCGAGTGCTCGCCGTCAGGTCGCGCAACGGGCGAAGGCCTGCACCCGGCCGGATTGGTTCGCCTCGTTTTCGAATCGAATCGTCCACCGTCTGTCGCTCACCGCGCGGTTGCCCGTCACGTCGATGCTGGCGGAGGACACGAGCCAGCCGCCGCTGACGGCAAAGGTGCCCCTGGGGCAGGTGACCGTGACGGTCTCGGTCTGGTTGGCCCCGATGGACCGGACCGGGCTCTCTGCGGTGACGACGCGGGGGTGGGGGGTTTCGTCATCGGCCAGTGCGGGGGACGCCAGGGTGACGGCCAACGCGGGTGCAGCGGCCAGGGCGAGGAGCTTGGTGCGGGACATGCTGTGACCTCTCTGAGTGGTTCGTGCGTTCTCTGCGAATCGAGCGCACCCGCCCAGGCTAGGAAGGGGGCGGTCGGAACCGCCATCCGATGCACCCCATCGGAGTGACGGAATGTCCAGCATCGATTACTGATCGTGGTGGCGCTGTCCGGGGGGCCGGCCGCCAACTGGCCGACGCACGCGGTCTGTTGACCAAAGCTCAGCGACCGTCGCGTCCAATGGGTCGCACCGAGGGGGGCAACGGCTTCCCCTCGGGCCGTGTGCGGGCCGCGAAAGGGCACGCAGGGGCACGCAGGGGCGACCAGCGCTGACCACCGATGGCCGGTCCATCGCAGGCCGGAGCATTGATCGATGGCGTGACCACGGAGCACAGCGGCGGCGCGTCACTGCTTCCCGGCATGCAGGTGGATCAGCGGCCGCCGGCGGGCCTCAGCTCTCGGGGCCGCGGAGCGCTGTGCTGCTCACAGTGGTTTTCGGGCCTTGCCGGAAGCGGCGGGAGGTGTGTAGCGGCTGCCCGCGAAATGACGCAGGGCGGTATCGAGGCCGTCCAGGCGGGTGCTCGTCTCGTCCTTCGCGGGGGAAACGACCGTGCACTTCAGCACCCCCGTACCGGCGCGGAGCGGGGAGGGGATACGGGCGTCCGTTCCTTCCTGCAGGGCCGCTGTCAGGGCGATGCTGCGCCTGTTCCGCTTTCCGGTGAGGGTGACGGAGGCGACGTCCCGCCAGGGGACCGAGAGCGTGTGCGGGCCGTGGTGCACGGAGAGCCCGTCCGCGCCGACCCGCAGCGCCCTGGCCCTGACCGGCAACGAGACCTTCAGCCCGTAGAGCACATGCAGCAGCGTCGAGAGGAATGCGGGTACCAGCGCGGCCCGGGTCTCGCCGACGACCAGCCCGAAGCAGCAGAAGATGCCGGCGATCGTCAACGCCGACACGGCCGGCCGTCGCAGGCGGCGCCGGAACTCCGCAAGGCCCCAGGTGTCCACCGTGAAGGGGGAGAGGGCCGGCGGTTCATCGACTGGCCGGTGCCGACGCGGTGGCGAGACGGGCGGCTCGGCCGCGGGCGTGGGGCCGCTCCCCAGCCGGGGCCCGGTGGCCGCCGGGACATCCGCGGCGGAAACGCTCTGCCGCACGGTGTCGGGAGCGATGCGCGGATCGGGGAGCGTCGCCCGCGGTGCGTCCGCGAGGCGTGCGAGGAGTTCATCGGCGGTGGGGCGGCCCTGCGGAGCTTTGTGCAGGCAGTCCTGCACCAGGCCCCGCAGACCGTCCGGCACCGCGCTGAGATCGGGCGCCTCGTACACCACCCGGAACAGCAGCGCGTGGGAGGTTCCGTCGCCGAAGGCTCCGGCGCCGGTGGCGGCGTAGACGAGCAGTGAGCCGAGGGAGAAGACATCCGAGGGCGGGCCGACCGGCTGTCCCAGTGCCTGCTCCGGCGACATGAAGCCAGGTGTCCCCATGACGGTCCCGGCTTTGGTCAGATCGGTGCCGGCGGTGGTCTCCAGGGCCTTGGAGATGCCGAAGTCGATGACCCGCGGCCCGTCGTCGACGAGCAGCACGTTGGAGGGCTTGAGGTCGCGGTGCACCAGGCCGCTTCTGTGGAACGAGGCGAGCGCTTCGGCCAGTCCTGAGCCGAGCCCGCGCACCTCTCCCTCGTCCAACGGGCCCTGCTGAATGACGCGGGTGTCGAGCGAGGGGCCGTCGACGTACTGGCTCGCGATCCATGGCATGCCGGCGTCCGGGTCGGCGTCGACGACCGGCGCGGTCCAGAAACCGCCCGCCCGCATCGCGAGCTTGGCCTCGCGCCGGAACCTGTCGCGGAAGCCGGGCGTGGCCGCCAGGTCCTCCCGTACGAGTTTCACGGCGACCCGCCGCCCCGTCCCGGACTCGCCCAGGAACACCCGGCCCATCCCGCCCGAGCCCAGTCGGCCCAGCAGCCGGTAGGGTCCGGCGGCCCGCGGGTCTCCAGCTGCCAACGGCTCCATCGCGCTCCCCACACTTCCGTGGTCTCACCCTAGGGGCTGTCCGTAAATGACCTTCAGCGAGGTGAAGGGGGTGGCGTCCGCCGTGGAGCGGCCCGCTCATCCCGTGATCACGAAGACGTCCGTCCCGCGGTCACGAAGGCCTCCGGACCCTCAAGGGAGCAGCGTCTGCCCGCGTCAGACGCCATCCGGCCGCCCGGGGCCCTCCGATTCCCCAGCTCAGAGGGCGCGTTCGGTCCCCGTCACCCGCTCCAACGGGCCAGGCCCAGGTCTCGGACCTGGGCCTGGTGGGTCGTCCCGTCTTTCCGGCGACGCCCGGACGTCCGGCGGTGCCGTCACCGAACGTCCCTGCCCGGTCCGGTTGCGTGCGGACGCGCGCCAGGAGTTGCTCGCGGCGGCCGAGGCCGCCCGGGCTCAACTCGACTGGATCGAGCCGAGCATGTTCAGGCGGGCCGCCCGGCGGGCCGGCCAGATCGCGGCCAGGACGCCGATCAGCAGCGCCAGCGCCAGGAGGATCCCCAGGTCCCGCCACGGCAGGACCGTCTCGTACGCGCTCATCGACGAACTCGCCATACCGCTTCCGGCCCAGGCCAGGAAGATGCCGGCGCCGATGCCGAGCACCGCGCCGAACAGCGAGATCACCACCGACTCCAGCCGGACCATCTGCTTGATTCCGGTGCGGTCGAGGCCGATGGCCCGCAGCATCCCGATCTCGCGGGTGCGCTCGAAGACCGCCATGGCCAGGGTGTTGACGACGCCGAGCACCGAGATGAGGACGGCTATGCCGAGCAGCCCGTACATCATCTTGAGGACGAAGTTGATGGCCCCGCCGCCGCCGTTGATGACCTGCTCGTGGCTTTCGACCTCCATCAGCGGGCTGTCGCCGAGCGCGGCACGGATCTTCTTCTCCAGGCTCGCGGTCTGGCCGGGCTCGGCCTCGACCAGCACGTTGTCGAGCTTGTTGTTCTCGGTGTACGGGAGAACGTCGGTGAGCGTGCCCAGTGCGTCGTTCGTGGTGAGGGTCTTGGCGTAGACGCCGACGACCGTCAGTTTCTTCTTCCGCTGGTTCGCGGCGCCGTCGGCGACGGGGCGCGCGTCGAGAGTGCTGCCGACGTCGAGCTCGGCCTCGGCGGCGAACTCGTCGGAGACCGCGATCTTCCCGGGGCCGACGTCACGCAGCGAGCCGGCGCGGAAGCCGAGCTTCGCGGTCCCGCCGTACGTCGTGGGGTCCGTGCCGGTGATCGAGATGGGCTTGCCCGCGTGGTCGAAGAACCCCACGGCGGTGGGGACCGCCACGGCGACCCCGGGCACTCGCGCGATCTTGGCGGCCGCGCCCGTGTCGAGCCCGGCGGAGTCGCTGTTGGAGACGTTGTAGTCGGCGGTCATGCCCTTGTTCGCCTCCGCGACCAGAGCGCTCTGGGCGGAGTGCCCCACCACGGTCAGACCGGTGACCAGGGCGAGCCCGATCATCAGGGCCGAGGCGGTGGCGGCGGTGCGGCGGGGGTTGCGCAGCGAGTTCTCCTTGGCCAGCTTGCCGGTGACGCCGAAGAGCCGGGTGGTGACCTTGCCGGCCAGGGCGATCAGCGGCCGGGAAAGCAGCGGTGCCATCACGATCAGGCCGACGAGCAGCAACGCGGCGCCGAACATCGCCGTCATCAGGTTGCGCGGGTCGCTGGATCGGAAGCTGGCGACGTTCAGCATCACCAGCACCCCGGCTCCGGTGAACAGGGCGCCGAGCACGTTGCGGACCACCAGGGCGCGGACGGGCGGTGCCTGGTCGATGCTGCTGAGCGCCGTCACGGGGGCGACCTTCGCGGCCTTGCGGGAGGGCAGCCAGGCGGCGAGCACCGTGAAGAGGACGCCGACCACGAGCGACCAGACACACGTCGCGGGCAAGACGACCAGCGGCCCGTCGGGCAGTCCGGCGCCGCTGAGGTTGACGAGCGGGCGCATGACGGTGGCGAGGCCGAGACCGACGGCGAAGCCGGCGGCGGAGGCGCCGAGCCCGACCAGGGCGGCCTCGACGAGGACGGAGCGCACGACCTGGCGGCGCGAGGCGCCCACGGCCCGCATCAGCGCGATTTCCCGGCTGCGCTGAGCGATGAGCATGGTGAAGGTGTTGGCGATGATGAAGGCGCCGATGAACAGCGCGATGCCGGCGAAGCCGAGCAGCGCCTTGGTGAGGGACGTGGTCTGCTCGGTGGCCGTTTTGGCCTCCTCCGCGGCCAGGGCCGGGCCGCTGGTGGCCTTGGCACCCTTCTCGGGGAGCAGTGCCCGCACCCGGTCGGTCAGTTCGCCGGCGTCGACACCGTCCTCGGCCACGACCGCGATCTCGTGGAACTGGCCGGGGTGGAGGAGGAGCTTCTGTGCGGTCCTGGTGTCGAAGAGCGTGAGCGTGCTCCCGGCGACGACCCGCGGATCGTCGGTGGAGACGGTGCCGACCAGCTTCTTGGTCAGGGCGGGACCGTCGACGGCGAAGCGGACGGTGTCGCCGATCCGGTAGCCGGCCTTCTCGGCGGTCTCGGCGTCCAGCGCCAGTTCGCCCTCGGCGGCGGGTCCGCGGCCTGCCGTCAGCGCGAGGCGGCTCTCCTTGCCGGGCAGGTAGTTGGTGGCCAGGTTCCGCCGGGCCTTGTCGGTGTTGACCGGCAGGCCGTCCTTGCCGGCCACGGTGGCGTCGCCGTCGACGGTGGGGTGCACCGCGGCGACGCCGGGCAGCGCGCGGATCTTGTCCGCCAGCGCGGTGTCGAGGGCGCTGGCCGGCTTGCCGTCCGGGCCGTCCGCCGTCCCGGCACCGCTGGACGGCGGCGCGGACCGTACGGCGACGGCCACCCCCTTGAGGCTTTCGCCGGAGGCCTTGCGGAAGGCGTTCACGGTGGTGTCACCGAAGACGAGGGTGCCGGAGACGAAGGCGACACCCAGCATGACCGCGAGCGCGGTCATGATCAATCGGGCTTTGTGCGCAAAGACGTTGCGCAGAGCGGTACGCAGCATGGTCGGAACCAGTCCTGGAGAGATGCCGGGAGGGGGGAGAGGCGATGAGGGAGGGATGCCGTGCGGGAGGAGCGGGTCAGCTCGTCCGGTCCGCGGCGTCGAAGTGCCGCATGCGGTCGAGCACGGTCTCGGGGGTGGGGGCGGCGAGATCGTCCGTGAGCCGCCCGTCGGTGAGGAAGACCACCCGGTCCGCGTAGGAGGCGGCCACCGGGTCGTGAGTGACCATCACCACCGTCTGTCCCAGCTCGCGGACCGAATCCCGCAGGAAGTTCAGGACCTCGGCGCCGGAACGGGAGTCGAGGTTGCCGGTCGGCTCGTCCGCGAAGATGATCTCGGGCCGGCCGGCCAGCGCGCGGGCCACGGCGACGCGCTGCTGCTGGCCGCCGGAGAGCTGCGAGGGGCGGTGCGCCAGCCGCCCGGAGAGGCCGATGGTCGCCACGATCAGGTCCAGCCACGCCTGGTCGGGCTTGCGGCCGGCGATGTCCATCGGCAGCGTGATGTTCTCGATGGCGTTCAGCGTGGGCAGCAGGTTGAACGACTGGAAAACGAAGCCGACCTTCTCCCGGCGGAGCTTGGTGAGCTGCTGGTCGTCCAGGCCGGACAGCTCGGTGTCACCGACGTAGGCATAGCCCCCGGAGAAGGAGTCGAGCCCCGCGATGCAGTGCATCAGCGTCGACTTGCCGGAGCCGGACGGGCCCATGATCGCGGTGAAGCGCCCGCGCCCGAACTCCACGGAGACGTCGTCGAGGGCCACGACGCGGGTGTCGCCCTCGCCATAGATCTTGGTCAGTGCCGTGGCGCGGGCGGCGGCGCCGGAGGGTGCCCTCAGGCCGAGGGTCGGGGTGGCGGACTGCGACATGGTTGCTCCTGGAAGGGGTGCGGGACTCCCGACCATCGTGGCCGCGGCGCACCCCCGTGGGCGTCGCCCCCAGGGCGGGGATCCCCCCTCTTCCGCAGGTCAGAGCCGCCGCGGCCGGGTCATCCGCACGGCCCACGGGTCCTCTGACCAAAGGCAGAGGTCCCAGGGTCCTCGGCCCGAAGGCAGACCCGACGGCTCCCCGTCCGGAGCTAGCGCATGAGCCCGGCCTGGTGCGCCAGCAGCGCCGCCTGCACCCGGCTTTCGCACTGCGTCTTCCCCAGGATCGACCCGACGTGGGTCTTGACCGTCCCCACACCGATACCGAGCCGCGCGCCGACCTCCAGGTTCGACAGCCCCTCGCCCAGCATGACCAGCACCTCCCGCTCCCGGTCCGTCAGCCCCGCCACCCTGCTGTCCGGGGCGGCGGCCGCGGCACCGGCCGGGCCGCCGCTCAGCATCCGGCGGATCACGGCCCCGGTGACGCCCGGGGAGAGCACCGCGTCCCCCGCGGCCGCGGCCCGTACCGCGCGGATCAGCTCCTGCGGCCCCTCGTCCTTGAGCAGGAAGCCCGTGGCACCCGCCCGCAGGGCGCGGGTGACGTTCTCGTCGTCGCCGAAGGTGGTGAGCATGACCACCTTCGGCGCGGGAGCCAGGGCGACCAGCGGTCCGACGGCCGCGAGCCCGTCGTGTACCGGCATACGGACGTCGAGGAGCACCACGTCGGGCCGGTGCTCGGCGGCGAGCCGGACGGCCTCGGCACCGTTGGCCGCCTCGCCCACCACCTCGATGCCGTCGGCGTGCTGGAGGATCACCCGGACGCCGTGCCGGATCATCTGCTCGTCGTCGGCGAGCAGCACCCGGACCACGGAATTTGCCCAGGGGCGCACGGAGTTGGCCTGGTCAGTCATGTGTCGTGTTCCTCCGGGGCGGTTCGGTCGTTTTCTCTGTCACCAAAGGGACCGTGAAACGGTCGATCGCGATCAACGTGCCGGACCGGAAGCAGTAACGGACCATCTCCAGCCGCCTGCCCCGGGGCTCCTCATCCGGGCGCGGATACAGGCAGTCCGTGGCGGAACCCGGCCGCGGCGGCTCGCGTCCGGCGGCGGCCGCGCGCACCTCGTCGCTGTCCGCTGCCACGATGTCCTCCACCCGCTCCCTCGTCATCCCGAGTCGGGGCTCTTCCACGTCCCGGTGGGTCGCATCGGGCAGGGCGGATGCCACCAGCACAATCCCGAATCCCATCACCACCCCTACTCCCAACAGTCCCAGTAGTCCGGTGACGGCTCCGGCCAGCCGTCGCGGCATCACCGACAGGCCGCCACCGGGCTCTTCGAGGGCCGCCCCCTCCTGCCCGTCCGGTGCCGCGTCCGTGGCCTCCGCTGCGGGGCCGGGCTCGGCGGGGATGTCGGCCACCACGGCGAAGCCGCCACCGGGCTCCCGGTGCGCTTCCAGGGCTCCGCCGAGCAGCGCCACCCGCTCCCGCAGCCCGGTCAGCCCTTGGCCGGAGCCGAGCCCCGTCGAGGCGGCGGGCGGGGCGGGCGGAACGCCGTTGCGCACCCGGACCGTCACCCGCTCGCCGGTGTGGCGGACGTCGACGGTCACCTGTGCCCCGGCCGCGTACCGGTGGACGTTGGTGAGCGACTCGCGCACCACGCGGTGCACCGCCCGCCGCACCCGGGCCGGCCGAGCGTCGAGATCCGCCCCCGCCCAGCACAGCTCGACGGGAATGCCGCCGCTGCGCGACTCCTCGACCAGCGCCTCGACGTCCGCGCGGGTACCCGTCGCGTCGGTCAGCGCCTCCGCACCGGTGTCCCTGCCCAACGGGCCGAGGACCCCCAGCGCCTCCCGCAGCTCCTGCATCGCGTCACGGGTGGCACTGCGCACCAGAGCGGCCTCGTCCCGCAGTTCGGGCGCCGCCTTGTCCAGCGCCATCTCCAGCCCGCCCGCATGCAGCGAGACCAGGCTCAGCCGGTGCCCCACCAGATCATGCATCTCCGCCGCGATGCGCGACCGCTCACGCATCCGCGACTCGCTGTCCGCCAGCCGCCGCGCCTTCTCGGCGGCGGCCGCCCGCTCCCGCCACGCGCGCACCAACCGGTCCTGCTGCCCCCGGGCCACGCCCGCCAGCCCGGGCACAATGACCGCGGTGAGAGCCAGCACCGCACCGAGCGCGAGCCCGAACGTGCCGCTGCTCACCCCCGACAGGGCCCCGAAGGCCGTGCTCGTCACCATCGCCGCAGCAGCCGCCACCAGCAGCAGCCCGGCCCACCGCCGCACCGTCTCCGCCTGCCGGACCGCCGTGTAGCCGGCCACCGCGGTCAGCAGCGCCACTGCGGGCTGCAGCCCCGTCAGCGCGGCGAGCGCAACCGCACAGGCCGCCGGAAACCGGCGCCGCACCAGTACCACCGCGATACCGATGGCCTGCGGGCCGCCTTCCAGGCCGAGCTGCGACACGCCCTGGGGGACGAGCAGCACCAGCATCCCGGCCAGGACCGCCTCGCCCACCGCCCTCCGTACCCGCCACCCGCACTCCCCGGGACCCGCGAAGGGGCTTCGGGCCGGCCGGTTCTCGATGGCGGGCGGTGCGCTGGACGGCATGACGCCGATTATCGCCGTCCCGTCACAGGAACTCCCTGGTCCTTGAGGGGGACCCCGCCTCTGCCCGAAGACAGAGACGGCCGAGGCGAAGCGCACGGATACCCGCGGGACGAGGAGGCGCACGTGGCTGCCGGCACCGGCGAAGACGATCCGGTGCCCGGCGACCGGGCGGCGGCACCCTCGGGCACCGCACTGGCTTGCACCGCACTGGCTTGCAGTGCACTAGCTTGCACCGCACTAGCTTGCAGTGCATGACTCATGCTGTGTACGGTACTGGCCATGGAGGAAAGATCCACCCCACGCGCCCAGTGGCTACGGGGGGTGCTGGACATGTGCCTGCTGGCCCTGATGGCGGAAGGACCGGTCTACGGGTACGAGATGACCGTCCGGCTCGCAGAGGCCGGGCTCGACGTCGCGGACGGCTCGATCTACCCGGCGCTGGCGCGGCTGCGCAAACGCGAGTTGGTCGAGATCGAACGCCGCAGCGGGGACGGGGGACCCACCCGCACCTACTACAAGCCCAGCGAAGCGGGCATGCGGATGCTCCGGTCGTGGAGCCGCGACTGGAACGCCTTCGCCACGAGCATCGGCTCCATCACCAGCCAGATCACGCGGGAGGAATCATGACGCTGACGGTCGAGGACGCGATACACGAGGCCATGGAGACATGGCGCCGCCTCGGACTGGAACCGGACACGACCGACGAGATGGCCGAAGAGCTGGCAGCCGACCTGACCGCCGCCGCCTTCGACGGCCGGTCGGTCACCGACTACATCGGCGGCGACATCGACGCGCTGGCCACCTCCTGGGCGATCGAACGCGGTCTGCTGCCCACCCCGCCCGTACCTCAAGGAGACCGCCCTCGCGGCGGCCAAGGGCGCGGCCCTACCCGCCGTGGCCGCCGTCGTCCTCTGGCTGGCGGGCACACCCGGCGGCCTCCTCGACCGCAACAGTGAACTCATGCTCACGCAGCCGGACGGACCGCCGCTGGTGGAGGTCCACCACTACCCCAATCCCGGCGTCCCCTTGATGTGGGTGGGCTGGGCCGTGTGCCTGGTCGGCGCCTTCTTCCTCATCCGGCGCACCGTGGCCACGAAGCTCCGGGCCCAGCACGACCCCGCACACGAAGAGACCCTGCGGGCCGTGACCAAGGCCCTTCCTCTCCTTCTCCTGGCAGCGGCCCTGGCAGCCACCGGGCTCAACTTCATGGGTGCTTACGCGTTCGAGTACTTCCAGGGCATCGTCAACGTCCTGGTCGGGCCGTTCGCCATGGTCGGCGTCGTCGCGGCCGGCACCGCCTGGGTCCGGGACCGCACCTGCCCGCCCCTGAACGTGTCCCGGCTGAAGTACCGGACGCCGGGCCTCTAGCCGCGGCTCCCCGCCGTCGAAGGGTGCCGGCGCCCGGCCGGCAGAGCCCGGCACCCCGGCAAAGAGCGCTCCATCACCAGCCGTCCGCCGGGGCCCGTGCCCTCCGCGTACCCCCACGGGCGGTACCGCACGGCCGACGCGGGCCCCACTGCACTTCTCCGCCTGCCTCGCCGCCCACCTCTGCGCAGGCCAGGCGCGCGACGATCCCTGCACACCCCGTTGCTTCCCCAGCTCAGAGCACGGGTCTGATTCCCGTCCTCCGTACCGCAGTTGAGGCCCAGGTCAGTGACCTGGGCCTTGTTGTCGTCCGGGCCGGACCGGACAGGTGCAGCCGTCCCGCACCACCTTCGCGCCGGATCCGCGGCTGAAGACTTCTGGTCGTGCCGCCGCTCCGGGGCCCGCGGGGCCACGGCTTCCGGGTGGCGAAGGACGGCGGGCGGCGGCGCCCGGTACGGATCGTTCATGAAGGCTGCCCTGCTGGTCAGCGGCGTCGCCCGCGATTTCGTCACCGTTCCGCAACAGGCGTGAACCGGGTTGGCGGGTGGCCCGTACAGCCCCGTGTGTGCGGCCCAGTTGGCCGCGGCGATACGCAGCGAGGGAAGGAATCGGCATGGCCGGCGGCAACATCCAGATCAGCCCGGACGAGATGCGGGAGGCGTCGACCTGGCTGCAGAACCAGAAGGAACTGATGCAGCAGAGCCTGCACGAGGCCAACACCAAGATGGACGAGATGGTCGAGGCGGCCTACGCCACCCCCGGTTCGGAGACCAAGTTCCGCCCGTACTGGGAGGAGTACAAGAACGGCACCGAGAAGGCGATCGAAGGCCTCCAGGGTGTCAGCGAGTTCATCAAGCAGGTCGCCGACGCGTTCGTCGACACCGACGACCAGACGTCCGGCTCCATCGGCTGACGTGCCCCGCCTCGTCCGGCCCCGTCCTCCCGGTGAGGGCGGGGCCGGACGGCCGGAGCAGGAGAGGAGACACCGATGGGGCGCATCAGCGTGCCCGTGCAGGACCTGAAGGACACGGCCAGGGAACTCCAGAACATCGGGGATCTGATCGGCGATTCCGCGACGCTCTACCACGCCACGGGTGAGTCCGGCTCGTTCAAGAGCGCCGCCGGTGACTCCCGCCTCGCCGAGGCCCTCGACGGGTTCGACAAGGCATGGGTGGCGGGTCACGAGCGGGTCCACGACAACGTGAAGACGTTCTCCGAGAACACGGACAAGATCGCCGAGAACTTCACGAAGACGGACGAGGACAGCGCCGACTCGCTGGAGAAATCGAAGAAGGACGCGTGACAGGAGACGTCGTGCGGAAGGGAAAGGCGTCATGACGCAGCCGGTCACGGAGCAGCCCGCGGGCGCGCCCACGGGCTACACACTGAGGTTCCCCGACTCCTGGTGGCATCTCGACCTCGACCCGAGCACCCGGGACGCGTCGATCCGCCGCCGTATCGAGTCCGAGGTGGAGAAGGCCCCGCAGCTCTCCCGCGAGCGGGTGGACGCGCTGATCCGCAGTACCCGGCACGCCGCCCGCGAGGCGCACGCGCAGGGCGCGCTGCGGGCGGCGGGGATGGTCAGGATCCTCCGCGCGGGCAGCGGCCCCCTGGTGCTCAGCGCCACGACGGTGGTGCTGCGCATCTCCGTTCCCGAGGACCAGTCCGAGGACCTGGCGGACCTCGTCATGGCGGCCGGGATGCAGCTGGGCACCGCGGCGGAGGGCACCGGACTGCCGCCCGGCGAGGTGGAGTTGGTGGACCTGCCGCACGTCGGGGCGGTCGGGCGGATCAGCAGGATCGAGGAGGTGGACCACCGGGGGACGCCGGTGCCCACCGCGGTGCGGCACACCCTGATCCCGGTGCCGAACAGCCGGGACTACCTGGTGCTCGCCAGTTCCACCCCCAACGTGGATCTGGCCGACCAGTTCTACGACGTCTTCGACGCGGTCGCGGAGTCGTTCCGCTTCGAGGACCCGGCCGGCACGTCCGGCGCAGCGGATCCGGCGGCAGAAGCGGCCGGCGCAGGCCCCATGGGCGAAGCAGACAAGGGAAAGTGAGGTAGCGGCCATGGCGCGTCCAGCGGTGTCCGAATGGGAATCGGTCTTCGGGTTCGAGGACGACCCGACTCCGGGTGATGCGGAGGTGCTCGGACAACTCGCGCGCAGCTACCGTTCCGTGGCCGACAACGCGGGCGACGCCCTCCCCCTCGTCTCCGGGCTGGAGAACCAGCAGGTGGGCGAGGGCAAGACGATGGACAAGCTCCGGGACAAGCTCGGTGACCTGGCCGAGCAGGTGCGCAAGCTGCACAGCTCCTACGACCAGGCGGCCGGCGCCCTGGACACGTATGTGCACTCGCTGCGCGACCAGCAGCGCAACGCCGACAACGCCCTGGAGAAGGGGCGCGACGCCAAGGAACGGCTGGAGTCCGCCACCGAGGTGGTGCGGGCGGCCGGGGCCGACATCGGCCGGCTGGACGCGGCCACCCACCCTCCCGACGACCACGAGGCGCGGGCGAGCACCCGGCGCGCGCTGGACGAGGCCCACAGCAAGCAGTCCACGGCGCAGGGCCACGCCGATGACGCACAGGCCGATCTCGACGCCGCCCGCATGCTGGCGGAGGACGCGCGGCAGGTGCGGGAGGAGGACGCCTCCACGGCGGCGCAGAAGCTGGACGACGCCAAGGACGAGTCCGTCGCGGGCTACAGCCTGTGGGACAAGATCAAGAAGGCGTTCAGCACGGCCCTGGGCATCATCAGCGCGGTGCTGGGCGTGCTGGCGATGCTGGTGCCCGGCCTCCAGGGCATCGGCATCGCCCTGACGATCGGCAGCATCGTGGCCGGCGCGGCGTCGCTCGGCATCAACATGTCGATCATGGCCGAGACAGGCGAGTGGAACGTCCTGGAGGTCGTGCTCGGCGTGGTGGGACTGGTCGGGGGCGGGGCCGCAGCCCTCAAGGGCCTCGGGGGGATCGGCTCGGTCCTCAAGGGGAGCAAGCCCAACTCGATCACGTCGCTCAACAACCGCATCAACGTCCGAGACATCGAGAACCGCACCTGCGCGACCGACCCGGTCGATGTGGCCAGCGGCGAAATGCTGCTCCAGCAGACCGATCTGACGCTGCCCGGCGTGCTGCCACTGGACCTCCGGCGCACGCATCTGTCGACGTACCGCTACGGCCAGTTCTTCGGTCCCTCCTGGGCCTCCACCCTGGACGAGCGCCTCGAAGCCGACGACCGGGGACGGATGTGGTGGGCCCGCGAGGACGGCTCGATCCTGACCTACCCGAGCCTTCCCGCCGCCGACGCGGACGAGCCGGTGTGGCCCGAGGAAGGCCCCCGCCTGCCGCTGACCTGCGCGGGAACCGGCACCACGGGCGAGGTCAGCTACCGCATCGCCGATCCGCACTCGGGCCTCGTCCGCACCTTCGCGGACCACCCCGACGACAACAGCGGCCTGTACTGGCTCACCGGGTGGCAGGACCGCAACGGCAACGAGGTCGGCGTCTCCCGGCTGGCGGACGGCACCCCGACGACGCTGATCCACTCCGGCGGCTACCACGTCACCCTCGAGTGCCCCATCGGCCGCGTCACACGGCTGACGGTCACCACACCCGACGGTCCCGTCGAGGTCATGTCCTACGGATATGACGACGCCGGGAACCTCACCCACGTCACCAACTCCTCCGGCAAGGCGCTGGAGTTCACCTACGATGACCGGTCCCGCATCACCGCCTGGACGGACCGCAACGACTCCACCTACCGCTACGTCTACGACGACGACAACCGCGTCACACAGACCATCGGCCCCGAGGGCTACCTCTCCTCACGCTGGAACTACGACCCCGACCAGCAGCAGACGCACTACACCGACGCCTGCGGCGCCACGACGGTCTACCAGCTCAACGACCTGTACCAGGTCACCGCCGTGACCGACCCCCTCGGCAACACCACCACCTCCGAGTGGGACCGCTACGACAACCTCCTGGCCCGCACCGACGCCCTCGGCCACACGGTCCGGTACGAGTACGACCTGGCGCACAACCCCACCGCCGTCCAGCTACCGGACGGCAGCCGGTCCACGGCGACGTACAACGCACTGAACCTTCCACTCTCCTCGACCGGTCACGACGGGACGACGTGGCACTGTGCGTACGACGAGCGGGGCAATCCCACTGCCTTGACCGGGCCGGACGGGGGCACCCTCAGGTTCACCCACGACCGCGCAGGTGCCATCGCGACCGCAACTGACGCCTCGGGCGCAGCAGCCACGTATGACAACGACGCCGCCGGTCTGCCCCTCTCCGTCACGGATGCCTCCGGCGGAACCGCCCTGCTCGAACGCGACGCGTTCGGCCGCCCCACCGCCCTCACCGACCCACTGGGTGCGATCACCCGCACGGTATGGACCGTCGAAGGCCGCGTATCGGAGCGCACAGCAATCGATGGCCGCACCGAACGCTTCACCTGGGACGGCGAGGGCAACTGCCTCACGCACACCAACCCCGCAGGCGCCACCACCCGTTTCGAGTACACGCATTTCGACCGGCTCGCGGCGCGTACCGACCCCGACGGCGCCCGGTCCACCTTCGTCTACGACGCCGAGCTCCGCCCCACCCGAGTCACCAACCCGCAGGGCCTGCACTGGGATTACACCTACGACCGCGTCGGCCGTCTCATCAAGGAGGCCGACTTCGACAACCGCGAAATCCGTTACGCCCACGACGCGCTGGGCCGGGTCACCTCCCGCACGACACCGCTCGGCGAGGAGATCGGCTACACGTACAACGAACTCAGTCAGCTGACGTCCAAGGACGCGGCCGGGGTGCGGACCGACTACACCTATGACGCCGCAGGCGCGCTCCTCCGCGCGGTGTCCCCCACCTCCACGCTCACTTTCGAGCGGGACATCACGGGGAACCTGCTGTCGGAAACCGTCGACGGACGCACCACCCGCTACACCTACGACTTCATGGGGCGTCGCACCTCCCGCACCACGCCCACCGGCGCGTACACCGAACTCGCCTACGACCAGGCAGGCAGCCGTACCTCCCTGACCTCCGACGGCCACCGGATGGAGTTCACTCACGACCTCCTCGGCCATGAACTCGTCCGCGCACTGGGCACGACCGCCTCGCAGGTCGCCATGACCACAACCTGGGACATGGCTGGTCGCCCCGTCGCACAGGGGCTTACCACCCCGGGCGGGGTCGTTCGGGCCGGCACCTACGCGTACCGGGCGGACAACTACGTCTCCGCCATCACCGACGAGGTGACGGGGACGAGCAAGGCGATGGAACTGGACCGGGTGGGACGCCCGTTGACGGTCACCGCCGAAGGCTGGACCGAGTCCTACGCCTACGACCAGGCAGGCAACCAGACCGAGGCCAACTGGCCCGACAAGGCGCCGCGCACCGAGGCACGAGGCTCCCGGACCTACACCGACACCCGTCTGCTCTCCGCCGGCACGGTCCGGTACGAATACGACGACGCGGGCCGCATGGTGCTGCGACAGAAGCGCCGCCTGTCGAAGAAGCCCGACACCTGGCGCTACGAGTGGGACACCGAGGACCACCTCGTCGCCTGCGTCACGCCCGACGGCACCCGGTGGCACTACACCTACGACCCGATGGGCCGCCGCACCGCCAAGTACCGCATGGCGGAGGACGGCGTCACGGCGGCCGAAGCCGTGTACTTCACCTGGGACGAAACACGCCTGGCCGAGCAGACAGACAGCACCACCGGCGTCATCCTCACCTGGGACCACGAGGGCCACCGCCCCCTCACGCAGCTGGAGCGCAAGCCGAGGAGCGAGGACGAGTTCGACTCCCGCTTCTTCGCCCTCGTCACCGACCTCGTCGGCACCCCCACCGAACTGGTCGATGAGCAGGGCACCATCGCCTGGCGCTCCCGGACCACGCTGTGGGGCGTCACCACACGCAACCGGAACGCGATCGCTCACACACCGCTGCGTTTCCCGGGGCAGTACGAGGACCCCGAAACGGGCCTGCACTACAACTACTTCCGGCACTACGACCCCGAGACGGCCCGCTACACGACGCCGGACCCGCTCGGCCTCAAACCCGCCCTCAACCACCACACCTACGTCAAGAATCCCCTGGCGTGGACCGACCCCCTCGGCCTCGCGCCCTGCACTGCGACGTACGGCCCGCTGACCAACGGCGCCGGCAGCTCCATGAAGGTCAAACTGGGGCCCAACTCCAACTTGACCGGAAAGTCCCCGTCGGTCAAGCCCGCCTGGTGGCCGACCGGAAACGGGCCCACGGCGCTGTGGTTCCAGAAGCAGATGGTGCAAGGACATCTGCTGAACGAGCATCTCGGCGGGCCGGGCAACACCCTGAGCAATCTGACCCCGTTGACGAAGACCGGAAACCTGAACCACCTCAACTCCATCGAACGGACCGTGAAGAAGGAAGTGGCAGCAGGAAACACGGTGGAGTACGAGGTCATCGCGCACTACGGGAAGGTCACCGGGGCGGACCTGGGGGCCACTGGCCAGGTTGCCGCCGACATCGATCGGAACTACTCGTCGCTGATTCCCGAGTACCTCTCGTGCTACGCCACGGTGTACAACAAGCAGGGCGCCCACATGTACGGAGAAGGCTGGCAAGTACGCAACACGAAGTGACTCGGGCGACAGAGTCGACGTTCGACGCCGGCGCATCGCGCAGTGGCGAACGCCGTCCGCACACCACAGAGGGCTCCCGCCGAACGCGTCGGCGGGAGCCCTCTGTCGCGCAACCGCGCGGGGATCAGCCCTCGGTCGCCGGGAGCACCGTCTCCGGGACCTGCACGGTGCGCAGCACGCCGTCGCCCAGGTGCAGGATGGCCCGCCCCGGGCGGGTCGCGCCCAGGCGGCTGCGGGGGACCTTGACGCCGATCAGTTCGCCGTCGCTCATGTTCTGCGGCTTGAGCAGCAGCCCGCACCGGTTGCGGCGGGCCTCGGTGTGCCAGCCGGAGAAGCCGGAGGAGAGGCGGTCGGTCTGGCCGGCGATCACCAGGCCCCGGCCGGTCTCGGCGCCGGACTTGGCGATCTGGGTGAGGACCGGCTCGGCCTTCGTCTTCAGCAGCAGGTCCGCGTCGTCGAGGAGCACCACCGCCCCGTCGGGCGCGGAGGCCAGGGCCGTCTCCAGGGCCGTGGGGTCGAGGTCGGCGTCGTCGAACACCGCGAGCACGCCGGGCCGTCCGGCGAGGCGGCGCAGCGGCGAGCGGGCGGGGGCCCCGACCACGACCGGGGTGCCGGCCGAGAGCAGGGCCAGCGCCAGCGTCGACAGGACGGTGCTGCGGCCCGAGCGGGCGGGACCGGCGACGAGGAACGTCGGGGTGACGGTGAAGTCCGCTCCGAGCGCGGTGAGTTCGTCGCCGCCGACGCCGGCCAGCGCCCAGCGCGCGGAGCGCCGGGCCGGGACGAGGCGGGCGGCCTCCTCGAAGGTGAGCCGGTCCGGCAGGGTGTCGACGCGGAACGGCCGGGTGGCGGCGGGTAGGTGAGCGGCCCGCTGCCGGCACTGCTCGGCGATCTGCTGGAGCGCCGCGGCCTGCGCCTGGCCCTCCGGGTTGCCGGTGAGGAGCGCGATCTGCACCTCGGCCTTGTCGGCGCCGCGGAAGGCGCGGCCCGGCGGGATCTCGTCGGGCACGTTCCGCTGGGTGATGCCGATCATTCCGTACTCGGACTTCTCGTTCAGCTTCAGCACGAGCTTGTCCTCGGTGGAGTTGTTGACCTTGCTGGAGAACAGCGCCCGGTCACCGGTCATCACCAGGTGGATGCCGGCGCTCGCGCCGTCCCTGAGCAGGGTCAGCACCGAATTCAGCAGGTTCCCGGCGTCGTACTCGCCGAGCTGCTTGTCGAAGACCTCCCACCGGTCGAGGAACAGCACGAGGTGCGGCGGCCGTTCGTCCTCGGGCAGCGCGCGGCGCAGCTCCGTCAGGTCGGCGCTGCCGCGGGCGGCGAGCATCTCCTGCCGCCGGGTGAGCTCCGCCGTCAGCCGGGCGAGCAGCCGGGCCACCCGGTCGGGCTGGGTGCGCTGGGTGACGGCGCCGCAGTGCGGCAGCCCCTCCATGGCCAGCAGCGCGCCGTTGCCGCAGTCGATGCCGTACATGTGCAGCTGGGCCGGGGAGTGGACGCTCGCCAGCGTGCCGGCGAGGGTGCGCAGCGTCTGCGAACGGCCCTGCCGGGGCGAGCCGACCACGTGCAGGTGCCCGAGCGTCGCCGGGTCGATCACCAGCGGGAGCCGGGCCTGCTGTGCGGGCAGGTCCACCACGCCGTACGCGACGGGCGCCAGGTCGTAGTCCGAGGGCGGGACCGGGGGCAGGTCGCCGACGACCAGCTTGTCGGGCAGCGGCGGCAGCCAGGGGCTGTGCTGCGCGGGGATGCCCATCTCCCGGTCCGCGGCGCGGATCGCCGCGACGAGCCCGGTGAGGTCCGTCTCCGCCTCGGCGGGCGCGGCCGCGGCGCGCGGCCGCGCCGGGAGCGGCTCGCCGAGCCGCTCCCAGCCGACCGCCACCGCCCAGGGCGCCGGCAGCGAGGCGGCCGCGGCGCCGGGCCGCCGACCGCCGACCCGGCCGGACTGGAACGGCACCAGGGAGTTCTGGCCCAGGCGCACATAGGCCCGGCCGGGTGTGCTCTGCGAGATCCCCGCGGCCTCCGGGGAGTTGAGGACGTCCTGGCTCTCGCCGGCGTCGGTGACCCGCAGCGCGATGCGCAGGTTGGTGTTGGCGCGGATCTCCGAGGAGACCACGCCGCTGGGGCGCTGCGTCGCCAGGATCAGGTGGATGCCGAGGCTGCGGCCCCGCTGCGCGATGTTGACCAGGCCCTTCACGAAGTCCGGCAGATCGCGCACCATCGAGGCGAACTCGTCGATGACGATGAGCAGCCGGGGCATCGGGGGGCGGCCCGCCGCCGGCTCGCGCTCCAGGAGGTCGACGTAGTCCTCGATGTCCTTGGCGCCGGCCGCGGCGAGGATGTGCTCGCGCCGGGTGAGTTCCGCGGTCAGCGACACCAGGGCGCGCTCGACGAGGTGGGCGTCGAGGTCGGTGACCATGCCGACGGTGTGCGGCAGGTGCACGCAGTCCTTGAACGCGGAGCCGCCCTTGTAGTCGACGAGGACGAACGTCATCGCGTCCGGGCGGTTGGCCACCGCGAGCGAGGCGACCAGCGTCTGGAGGAGTTCGGACTTGCCGGAGCCGGTGGTGCCGGCGACCAGCCCGTGCGGGCCGTCGCGCCGCAGGTCCATGAAGAACGGGCCGTCCAGGGAGACGCCGACGGCGGCCCGGGTCGAGCGGCCGCCGGCCGTCCAGCGCGCCCGGATGCCGTCGGCGCGCGGCGGGTCGAGGGCGAGGACGTCGAGCAGCCGCGCGGACTGGGGGAGCACCGCGGCCTCCTCGTCGCCCCCGCCCGGGTCGCGCAGCGGGCCCATCGCCCGGGCCAGCGAACGGCACCAGTCCGGGGACACCTCGTCGGGCCGGATGCCCCCGACGGTGCCCCGGCCGGAGCGTCCCACCCGCACGGTTCCGCCGGGCTCCTCGGCGACGACGGCGAGGCACTCCTCGGGCAGCAGCCGCTCCTCGGCGTCCAGGCAGACCGCGCGGACGCCGACGGACGGTCCGTCGCGCAGGATCTGCGCCACGCCGGGCAGCGAACGCAGCCTGCGGGCCCCGTCGAGGACGACCAGCACGTCGGGCCCGGCGGTCCGGCTCCGCCGGTCCTCCCGTCCGGCGCGCTCGGCGATCAGCGCGTTCAGTTCGGCGACCCGCCGGGCGCAGGTCTCGGTGCCGTAGCCGATGCTCGCCGGGGTGTCGCCGGACTTCTTGCGCACATGCGGCAGCCAGCGCAGCCAGGACCAGCCGTCCCGGCCCGGACCGCCGGTCGTCAGCAGGTGGATCTGGAGGTCACGGGGGCTGTGGAGGACGGCGGCCTGGGCGATGGCCCACCGGGCCACGGCGCGCGCGGCCGGGCCCTCGCCGGCGATGCCCAGGACGTCGTGCTCGCGCAGCGGCACGGTCACCGGGACGTCGTACGCGGTCCACGGGTCCTGGCGGCGGTGTTCGTCCTTGGTCGGGTCCGTCAGCACCACGTCGGAGGGCAGGTCGGCGGTCCCGATGCGCAGTTCCAGGAAGTCGGCGTCCGAGGTGCGGCGCTCCCACAGGCGGCGCCGGGGGCCGACGGCGGTCAGCACGACCTCGGCCGGGTCCGGGAAGCCACGGCGCCGGGCGGTGCGTTCGGCCGCCAGGGCCTGCTCCGCTTCGCCCTCGATGCGCGCCTTCTTCTCCTCGTAGGCGGCGACCTCGTCGGAGTGCGATTGGCGTCCGTTGCGCCGGCTCATCAGGTAGTTGCCGACGATCACGACCGGGGAGAGCAGCCCGAAGAACAGCATCTGCATGCGGCCGAAGGCCAGCGCCCCGACGCCCGCCATCACCAGCGGGGCGGCCGCGGTGATCCACGGGAGCGGCCGGGCGGCGGGCGTGGCGGGCGGGGAGGGCAGGGTGAAGCGGGTGGCGTTCTCGGCCGGCCGCAGCCGCGGCGGCCGGTTGTAGTCGCGGCCGGTGCCGTCCTCCGAGGGCTGCAGGGCCGCGTCCGGCGTCTGCGGGAGGGCGAGTTCGAGCAGGCAGCCGCCGACGAGGAGCTGTGCGCCGGCCGGCCAGGCGGTGGCCCCGGCGAGGTCCTCGCGGTCCAGCTGCAGGGGGCCGTCCGGCGCGGCCGCGTCGGGCGCCACGCGGCAGCGTCCTCCGGGGCCGACGGTCAGGACGGCGAAGGGACGGTGCGGTACGGCGCGCAGCACCTGGGCGGTGCCGTCGTGCGCCAGTCCGATCCGGTACTCGCCGATGTCGAGCCGGTGCACCGCGCCCGCCCCGGTCCCGCCGACCGCACGGACCTCCACCAGCCCGTCCGGTTCGGCCGACGCGGTGCCCGCCGGGCGCCCCAGGCCCACGACGGCCGCGTGATGCAGCGGCACGTCCCGCAGCCGCAGGTCCGCGGGCAGCAGCCGGTCACCGGCGTACAGGCCGAGGCCCTCCGGGGGCCGGGGGACGCCGCCCGCCCCGGCCAGCGCCTCCGCGACGGCCCCCACGGGCGTGTCGGGGTCGGCGTCGAGGTGGACGTCGAACGCCTCACCGCCCCCCTCGACCACGGTCAACATCAACGACACGAAAACGTCCTCCAGCCGGCGCGAATGGGGGGCCGCGGGAGTCCTGCTCGACGGCTCCCGTGCCACTGAGGGGACCTACGGCGCCCGCCCGCGGATGGTTCACGGGCCCGTCCGCCCCGCGTCCGTGAACCATCCGCGGGCGGGCGCCGTAGTGGCCTTCAGGTACCCGGCACCGCGACGCGCCGCGGTGCCGCCCCCGCTTTTGCCCGTCCCGGCCCCGCCGCCGGGGCGACCCGACAAGGAGTCAGAAGATGATCTGGTACGTCCTGGCCGTGGTGCTGGGGCTGGCGCTGATCGGGGCGGTGGCCGCGCTGATCGTCACCGAGCGGCGGCCCCGCCCGCCGAAGCCCGCCGCCGCCTCGGCCGCCGTCGTGGGGCGCGAGGCGCTGGACGTGGTCGACGCGGGCCTGCGCCGGCTGACGGGCGAGTGCCTGCGCTCCGGCCGGTCGCTGCCCGACCTGTACGCCGTCGTCTACTCCGAGGAGCGCCTCGGACTGCTGCTGGCCGGCCGGGAGGAGTCCGCCCCCGCGCCCTGGGCCGCCGAGGCGGACGGCGAGCGCTGGACGATCTCGCCCGACGACCTGCACCGCCCCGGCCCGGAGGGCGAACCGGCCCTGCCGTACGCGCTGACGGTGACGGTGGGCCTGGACGGCGCCGACCGGGTGCTGGTCGACCTCTCCCGGGCGGCGGGGCCGGTCGCCGTGACGGGCCCGGACGAGGAGGTGCGCGGCCTGGCCGAGGCCGTCGTCGCCGAGGCGCTGGCCGGCCCGGTGGGCGCGCTCGCCGAGGTCACCCTGGTGGGATCCCTGGCCGGTGACGGGTTCCTCGCCGGCGCCGCGCCGCGGACCTCGCGGCTGCACTCCGCGGCCAGCCTGGAGGAGGCGTTCGCCAGGGCGGCGTCGGCGGCCCCGGGAGCGCCGGAGCCCGGCTCGTCCGAGGTCACCCAGATCTTCCGGCTGATCGAGGGCAGCAGCCGGATCGCCGTCCAGGGCGAGGCGCCCCACCTGTTCGTCGTGGACGCCTCACAGCTGCCGCGGCGGGAAGGGGCGTTGGACGGCCTGCGGCGCGGGGACGCGCTGCTGGTGCTCGGCGACGCGCCTGCCGCGTGGCCCTGGCGGGCCGGTGCGGACGGATCGCTCGACACCGGACCACTCGGTCTGGCGATCACCCGGCACGCGGGGCGTTTCGCATGAGTCTCATCCGGCGGCCCGGTCCTGGCCGCCCGCGTGCAGGCCGCGGCTGTGCAGCGCCTCCCGCAGGGCGCGGGCGGCGTAGTACGTGCGCGACTTGACCGTGCCCGGCGGCACGCCGAGGACCCGGGCCGTCTGGTTGACGCTGCGCCCCAGGTAGTGCACGTGCAGCAGGACCTCGCGCTGCGGCGGCCGCAGATCCCGCAGCGCCTCGATGAGCACCTGGGAGGTGAGGATGTGGTCCACCTCGTCGGACACCGGAAGGTGGGCGAGTTCCGGGTCGCCGGTCTCCGGCGGTCTGGCCTGGCGGGCCCGGTGACCGTCGATGACGAGGTTGCGCAGCACGGTGAACAGCCACGGCCGCGCCGAGTCGGCGGTCGGGTCGAGCTCCCCGGCGTGGCGCCAGGCGCGTATCGCGACCTCCTGGAGGACGTCCTCGGCGCGGTGCCAGTCGCCCCCCAGCCGCCGCGCGGCGAACTGCAGCAAGGCGCTGCCGTGGAAGTGGTAGAGGGCTCTGAGGAACTCGTCGGGGCGGAGTTCCGCGGGGCAGGGGCGGGATATGCAGTCTTCGGTCGAAGCGCTGGCCGACAAAGGCCTTTTCCTCTCCGGTCGTCTGTGGGGAAGACGGGTGCGGCCGGCCGCGGGCACGCCGACGGGCGCCGCCGCGAGCGGTCGTCCGCTCCGTACGGCGTGCCCGCCGGCCCGCGGCGGCGGTGAACCCGCCCGGTACCGCCGTCAGCCCGGTTCGCGGGAGGAGAGCGAGCGCACCTCGCGAGCCGTCAGTTCCCGGTCGTAGAGGTGCACATCGGATACCTCGCCCTTCCAGGGGTCGGCCGCCTTCCCGTCGAACCTGCCGCGTCCGATCACCACGGAGCCGGTGGGCCGCACCGTGCTGGTGGCCGTCCTGCTTCCCGCGAGCCGGCCGTCCACGTAGATCCGCATCCGGTGGTCCTTCTGCCGGTAGGTGCCGGTGAGGTGGTACCAGCGGCCGGCCTGCGGCTGCTCGGCCCGGTCGGCGACGGTACGGGCGCCGGTGAAGCTGAACGCGAAGTTCTGGTCCTGGCCGGAGTACTGGAGGTAGAACGTGCTGGCCCGGTCGCCGTCCTGGGACAGCACGGTGTGGAAGCCGTTCATGTCCTCGGGGGCGAGCCGCACCCGTGCGGCGACCGAGTAGTCCTTGCCGGCGGTGTCGATCCGGGTACCGGTGTCCGCGTAGCCGCTGGTGCCGTCCAGCCGCAGGGCGCCGCCCCAGGGGCCGTCGCTCCACTGCCCGCCGTCCTTGACGACGGCGTCGTGCTCACCGGCCTTCGCGGTGCCGGACCGGTGCAGCGGCCACCACCCGACGCCGCGCAGCGACCCGCCACCGGCCCCCGGGCCCGGCGTGGCCGAGCTTCCCCCTGCCTGGTCCTTCCCGGACTTCTCGGCCCCCTGTCCGCGCACCAGTTGGGTGACGACGAAGGCCAGCGCGACGGTCAGTACGGCGATGGTGGTGATGAGCGACCATCTGCGCGTCATGGATCTCCCCGGGACGTACGGCATACAGGTGTCACTGGTGACCACGTGTCCGTTCCGGAAGTGGTTCAACGTTCCCGCAAAGTCTGACAGGCCGTCGGGTGGCCGGACGTGGGCGCCCCTTAATGTGCGGGGCTGCGGGGGAACGTGCGGGGGCAGGCGTTATGGGCGCATCCAGGTGGTTGATCGGGGTGCTCCGGCCGTCCCGGTCCACCGGCGTCGCCCCGGCATGACGAACGGGCCCGGCGGGTGCGCCGGGCCCGTCGTCGGGTGGTGGCCGGTCAGGCGGGCAGGGCCGGGTAGTCGGTGTAGCCGCGCTCGTCGCCGCCGTAGAAGGTGGTGCGGTCGGGCTCGTTGTAGGGGCCGCCGGACGCGAGACGGCGGGGCAGGTCGGGGTTGGCCAGGAACAGCGCGCCGAAGGCGATCAGGTCCGCGGTGCCGTTCTCGATCAGGCCGAGGGAGTCGTGGCCGGTCGGCTCGGGGTGCGTGAAGGGGTTGAGGACGAACGTGCCGGGCCAGTTCTTGCGCAGGCGCTCGGTCAGGCTCCGGTCGGGGCCTTCGAGGACGTGCAGGTAGGCCAGGTCCAGCGGGGCGAGTGCGGCCACCAGGTCCGTGTAGGTCTCCTCCAGGTCCGCCGGGTCCGTCTCGGCGATGTCGTTGAAGGGGGTGCCGGGGGAGATACGGATGCCGGTGCGGTGCGCGCCGATGGCTTCCGCGACGGCGCGGGCGACCTCGACGGCGAAGCGCGTCCGGCCCGCGGCGTCGCCTCCCCAGGCGTCGGTGCGCTGATTGGCGTTCGGGGCGAGGAACTGGTGGATCAGGTAGCCGTTCGCCCCGTGCAGCTCCACCCCGTCGAATCCGGCGGCGACGGCGTTGCGCGCGGCGTCGGCGAAGTCGGCGATCGTCCGCACGATCTCGTCGTGCTCCAGCTCCTTCGGCGTGACGAAGTCCTGGGGGCCCTGGTGGGTGTAGACCTGGCCCTTCGCGGCGACGGCGGAGGGGCCCACCGGGATCAGGCCGTCGGGCAGCAGGCTGGGGTGGCCGATGCGGCCGGTGTGCATCAGCTGCGCGAAGATCACTCCGCCCTCGCGGTGGACCGCGTCGGTCACCTGCCGCCAGGCCGCTACCTGCTCCGCGGAGTGCAGGCCCGGGGTGTCGGGGTAGCCCTGGCCGACCACCGACGGCTGGACGCCCTCGGTGATGATCAGGCCGGCGCCGGCCCGCTGGGCGTAGTAGGCCGCCATCAGCTCCGTCGCGCCGGCCCCCGGCCCGTAGGCGCGGCTGCGGGTCATCGGCGCCATCGCGATGCGGTTGGCCAGGCGCTTGCCGCCCAGCTCGATCGGGTCGAACGCGGTCGTCATGATCATTCCTTTCGTGGCGAACGGGAGGCCGCCCGGCCTGGCGGCGCGCCCTCGGTGTGCGGTGCCCAGCACACCATTACCTGTCCGAACAAGTAAAGCGCCCGCGGTCATCCCGGCCCCGGCGTGAACCACGTCACCCGTCGCTCCACTCCCCCGAAAACCCCTGTTTGACGTACAGATTCCGCCCGGCGGGCACAAGGGGGCCACGGAGCGCGAAGGATGGCTATCCTGGCTGTATCGGCGCCATGGGAGCCGGATCACTGTCCGGCAAAGTTCAGCCGGGAAGGGACAATGACGATCAGATGAGCCGGACGACCAACGGGGACACACCGAGCAAGCCGTCGACATCCGCACCCGCCGAGGCCACGGTGCCGGTGCCCGCCGCCGCCCACGCGGGGCCCGTCAGCCACGCGATCTTCCGCGTGGCCCGCCTGCACCGCATGATCGCCGGGCAGCTCCTGCGCCCCCTCGGCCTCCACCTCGGCCAGGAGCTGGTCATGATGCACCTGTGGGAACTCGGCCCCCAGCGGCAGACCGACCTCGTGCGCCTGATCGACTCCGATGCCGCCACCATGACCCGCAGCATCAAGCGCCTGGAGAACGCCGGCTTCGTCCGCCGCCGCCCCTGCCCCGACGACAAACGCGCCGTCCTCATCGAACCGACCGCCGCCAGCCAGGCGCTGCGCCGCGAGGTCGAACGCATCTGGGCCGAACTCGAAGACGCCTCCGCGGGCGGCCTCACCCCCGACCAGCAGACCGAAGCCCTGCACACCCTGCGCCGCATCGAGGACAACCTCGCGCGGGTGGCGGCCCGTTCGGGGGAGGGTGCCCCGTAGCGGCCCGTTCGGGGAAGGACGCCCCATCGCGGCCCGCCGCGGTCGGCCGGTGCGGTGACGGACCAGGGCGGTGCCGGCGGCGGAACCAGGGCGGTGCCCGCGGCGGTGCCGAGCAGCGCGGCCTTGCGCCATCGGGAAGGGGGACGCGCGCGGGACGTGCTGGACCGCGGGTTGCCGCAGGCGCTGCAGATAGCCACCCGTCGGCATCCGGAGCCCCAGGCCACGGACCCGGGGCGTGGTCGTCGGCGGGAGCACCGCGGGCCGCATGCGCCGGCCCTGCATCGCGTGCACCCGGCCGGCTCGGGCGGCCCTCGCGCAGGGCGCTCGATCGGGCCGCGAACGGCTCCGGGGAATCCGAGCTGCCGCCGCACACCCCCGTCGCGACACCTCCGTTCACCCGACACGCGCCTCGCCCCCGCGATTTCCACGGATGTTTTCGCGAACACCCCGCGCCCGCATTCCGGTTGAGGAAAATGGTGGGCCTCGGCCGAGCGCAGCACCGGCCCGCGGCCCCCGGCGCGCCGCCAAGACCGCCGCTCTGCGGGCCGGTTGCGCTTCTCCTTGCTGCGGAGCCCCTTGTTAGTGAGGCGTTAATGGCTCGCTAGCGATCCCCGACAGAGTCATGTGCGTCCAAGGGCGTCGCTCGGGGGGCGGTGCGGCCTTCGGAATTCGCCCCGCACCACTCATAGGGGAGCACACGATGCAGGAGATGACGCCGGACAGCAGGGGCCGTCGCGCCGGAACAGCCGCCTAGGCGACGCCCCGGGTGAGCCCTGGTACGCCCGGCCCGGCACGGCGCGGATCGGGCAGCCCTGGCACGGGTCGGGCTCCACCGGCAGCGGGAGGCCGAGGAGCACCGGCAATCCGCCGCGGACCGCCGCCGCCCGGGGTCAATTCCGGGGAATTCGGAGCGTAAGCAATGCACAACCCTCCGTGGAAAATTCCGCTTCTCGTGGCCGGAATGGAACCCCGGGGTCTGTCTTCTCATCTCTCTGGGCGTCCCGCTTCTCCGGGCGCCCCGCTCACCAGAACTCCGAACGAATGCAATGGGGACCGTCATGCGTGAAATCAGCCGCCGAGGGATATTCGGGCTCGGAATAGGGGCGGCAGCCGCTCTCTCCGTCGCCGGCTGCACCTCTTCCGGATCGTCGGGCTCCGGAAAGGTCGGCACCAGGCCCGGCCAGACGAAGCAGGGCAAGCCGATAGGCGACGGCTCCACGTCGTACACCGGAAAGCAGCCCAACCAGCCGTCCGCGCCGGAGAAGCTGGAGCCCGGCCAGAAGCCGCCGCAGTTCGTCGTCTTCTCCTGGGACGGCGCGGGCGAGGTGGGCAACGGGCTCTTCCCCCGGTTCCGGAAGCTCGCCAAGGACCACAACGCCTCGATGACCTTCTTCCTTTCCGGGCTGTACACGCTGCCCGAGTCGAAGAGGCGCATGTACCGCCCGCCGAACAACCCCGTCGGCCACTCCGACATCGACTTCCTCACCGACGAGCACATCAAGGCGACGCTGAAGAACGTGCGCGCGGCGTGGCTCGAGGGCCACGAGATAGGCACCCACTTCAACGGCCACTTCTGCGGCGAGAGCTCGGGCTCGGTGAAGCACTGGACCCCCGCCCAGTGGGACGACGAGATCGAGCAGGCCATGTCCTTCGTCACCAAGTGGCGGACCAACACCGGCTTCACCGACGTCGAACCGCTGCCCTTCGACTACACCAAGGAGCTGGTCGGCAGCCGTACGCCGTGCCTGCTCGGGCAGGAAAACCTGCTGCCCACGGCGCGCAAGCGCGGCTGGCGGTACGACGCGAGCTCCCCCGGCGGCCTGCAGGTCTGGCCCGGCAAGAAGCAGGGCCTGTGGGACTTCCCGCTCCAGGGCATGCCGTTCCCCGGCCACACCTTCGACGTCCTCTCGATGGACTACAACATCCTGGCCAACCAGTCGAAGAACTCCACCAAGGCCCCGCCGGCCAACTACCCCGCCTGGCGCAAGCAGGCCACCGACGCCTACATCGGCGGCTTCAAGCGGGCCTACGAGACCAACCGGGCGCCGTTCTTCGTCGGCAACCACTTCGAGCAGTGGAACGGCGGCATCTACATGGACGCCGTCGAGGAGGCGATGAAGCACATCGCCGATGCCAAGCACAAGGACGTCCGGATGGTCTCCTTCCGCCAGCTCTGCGACTGGCTGGACGCCCAGGACCCGAAGGTCCTCGCCGACCTGCGCCGGCTCGGCGTGGGACAGCAGTTCACCGGACGCGGCTGATTCGACGGCGAGGGGCGGCGGGACGGCGGACGGCTGGACAGCGGCACGGCAAAGGGCGCCGTGGGGGCGAGGCGATTTCGCCGGGACGCAGCGGGTGTCACGAGGGTTGCCCTGGAGCCGTTATTTCGATTGGCGAGTGACAGAAAGTCCCGAACTTCCTGGCAGGGCACCGCTTTTCGGTCATAGCGGAGAACGCGGGTACCGGTGCGCGTAGAGTGAATTGGCCGGTGCACGGTCCCGGAAGACCGGACCGCTGCAACGAAATGACGGGATGCCATGCCGTAAGGGGCGGGGTGTATCACCGTCTGCCGAAGGGGGAACGATGGTACATCGCGCGCGTGTGATTCCCGCTGTACTGGGAGCGTTAGCCGTATCTCTTGCGGTGAGTTCGTGCGGCATGACGGCCGAAGAGAAAAGCACAAGCGAAAAGCGGGACTTCTCCTACCCGGGCAAGAAGCTCGCCATCAGGGCGACCAACTCATCAGTGCAGCTGCAGGCCGGCACCGGTGACGGCAAGGTGCGCGTGGAGCGGACGCTGAAGGGGAAGGCCGCGGATCCGGGCAACTCCGCGTGGTCCCTGGACGGGTCCACGCTGACCCTGCGGACCGAGTGCAGCGGTATCTCCCTTTCCTGTGAGGGGAGTTACACGGTGTTCGTGCCGAAGAGCGCGGCCGTGGCGCTGGAGAGCACCGCGGGCCCGGTCCGCGCGCAGGGTCTCGCGCGGCCGCTGGAACTCCATGTCAAGGACGCCTCGGCGGAGGTGACCAACGTTTCCGGGAAACTGGGGATGACGGTGTCGAGCGGCAATGCGTCGGCGACCGGCATCACGTCGGAGGAGTTCTCCGCGACAACGTCCAACGGGCGCGTGAAGGCCACGTTCGGGGCGGCACCGCGGACAGTCACCGCGTCCGCCGCCAACGGGAATGTGAACGTCACGCTGCCGAAGGGCGGAGACAAGTACCGGGTGACGACCAAGGCGACGAACGGGCAGGCGCATTCGTCGGTGCCGAACAGCAAGGGCAGCGACCGGAAAATCGAGCTGACGAGTCAGAACGGCAGCGTGCGGGTGGACCGGGCGGAGTAACGGAGCACAGGCGGGGGCGCGGCAGCCTCCGCAGGAGTGGATGAAGGGCAGGCCGGGGACCGGCGGCGGGTGGCCGGCGGGGCGCCTGCCCTTCGCGGCACTCGTGGGTGGATGGCGCCCGGCATCGCCTCCGCCGGAGGCCGCGCCCCGCACCCTCGTTCAGAGCCGGCGCAGACGCGCGGCGATGCCGTGCCCGACCAGCAGGTAGATCACGGCCGGAAGGCCGTAATTGAGGAAGACCCGAAATCCTTCCGCGTCCATGGTGAAGATGTCCTGTGACCACCAGGCCAGAAAGTCCGCCACGCCTTGCACAAAACCGACGAAGACATTGGCCCGGTTCGCTTCGAGAAGGTAGAGCAAGATCCACAGGCCCAGGAACACGGCGGCGATGTCGGCGATCGTGTGAATGATCAGCGCTGTCCGCCTGGCGGCGGAGCCGTCCCGATGGCGTTCGGAGCGGTAGGGGTCGCTCGGGGCGTAGTAGTCGAAGGGCTGGTTTCCCGGCAGGGGTTCGATGTTGTTCACGGCTTCCCAATCTGACGCGTACGAGACCTTGGCAGCGAGGTGGACACGGCCGGGCGGTTTCGTTTCCTCCTCCTCCAGGGGCATTACGTCGATGGCCGCATACGGGTCACAGGGCACACCCGCATTCCCTTCTGCGCCATGAGTACGTCATTGCGTTACCCGGCCGCCGGAACAGATCCGATATGCCCCGCGAAGGCATTCCCGCTCCACCTGCTCGACCTGCGGAAAGGGGGAACGGCCCACTCCCGGACCGCCGGCCCGCCCAACTCCCGGGCCGCCGGCCCCCCGACGCCCCACCGGCGGCGAAACCCCCGCGAACGCCCCAACCCGAAAGGGAGCCCCTCCGACCGCGACACAGCACGTGAAACCGAAATTCTGCGACACATTCCCTCGGCACGGCGGTCCGGCAACTCTGCGCATTCTCCACACACAAAGGGCACACTCGCAGGTCCGGCGCACACAGGTCACGGGCTGCACACCGCATTTGGGGCTGTTATGCCCTCCGCGCGACCACACCGGCTCCCGCCGCAAGCCGCGGCCTCGGAAAAGTACGTGAAGGAGTTGTCACCATCCGGTCGAAAATCCGGCTCGCCGACATGCCGCGATACCGAAACGTCTGCAGAAATTTCGGACGGATCAGGGTGGCCGAGTAGCCGTGGACCATGGTTTGATCCGCGTCATTCGGAAGTTGCACCTCCGCCGTCCAGGCGGGAGTTGCTCCTTCGCTTCCGGATGTCGGACGACCGTCGAACCGGTTGCATCAGCTCGTCGCCGGGTCGCTCGATATGGCTCAGGATCACCGCACGAAACGAAAGGGAAGGGCCTGCCATGCGTAAGGACGCCATGCCCCAGAACGAGACTCGCGAGATCGCCGACAGCGACCTGGAGAACGTCTCCGGCGGAATTCTCGGCACCGAAAACCTCACGAGCGGTGCGGCCTCCGCGCTGCCCGGCCTGCCCGCCCTGCCCTCCGCGAGCGGCTCGGTCGCGGGTGGCCTGAACGCCAACGTGGGCCCCGTCTCCGGCAACGCGGGCTTCTCCGGCGGCCTCACCGTCTGAGACACCACGCACCAAGGACCACCCGGTCCGCGTGACCCGCCCTACCGGCCCCCTCCAATACCGGCAGGGCCGCCCTGGGCCCCGGCGCTTCCGCTCCGGGGGCCAGGGCGTTTCGCGTTATCGGCGCCTGGTCCCCGACGTGGCGCCGGACTGCGGTTCGGCGTTCTGGGCGCGACGGGGCGTGCGCCGGTCCAGGTGGGTGATGACATGGGCGTGGAAGCGGTCCACGACGTCGTCGACGCTGCGGATGAACCCGGTCTCGGCACTGCCGCGGCCGCTGCCCATGCTCCGGAACAGGGACAGGCGGAAGCCGGTGATCTGCGCACCGTCCTTCGGGAGGATGTCGGCCGGCTCGGGGCGCAGACGTTCCAGGGTTCCGCGCGGTCCCGCTCCGGGGCCGTCGACGAGGGCTTCGACGTGCAGGTCCGCCGGCGCCGCGGCGAGTTGGCGGATCAGGCGCTTGGCCCAGGTGAGCGGGTAGCCCTGCTCGGACGCCGGCACCTCGATCGACGAGCGCAGCTTTCCCGTGCGCAGATCCGCCGTGAGGGCGAGGGTCCCGGGTGTGCCCTCGATGCGGAGTTCGGCATGCAGCCGTCCCTGGGAACAGAGCCGGTCGGCCAGCGCGGCACGACGGGCATGAGGATCGGTGCCACGCCGGGCGCGCTGGACGGGCAGCACCTTCTGCCCGAGCTCACCGCCCAGACGCAGGCACACCTGCCGCACCAGCCGCTCCCAGTTCTCGACGACCTCGACGGCCCGCGGGTCCCCTTGGCACAGGGTCTCGTCGTCGATCCCGTTGCGTACGGGCACCCAGGCGGAGCCCATGTTCTGGAACCCGTGGCAGCCGGAGTTCTCGTGCTGGAGGTAGTGGAGCAGCTCCTGCAGCAGCCATGCGTGGGCGGCGTTGCCCACGCCCTCGTGGCGGATGAGCATCTGCGCCTGGTGCACCACTTCCGCCCACGACAGGTGCCACAGGGCGACCTTGTGTTTGCGCCGGCCGTCCAGCTTCACGTCGACCAGCGGGCGGCCTTCCAGCGCCACATCGTTGGACAGCGTGATCACGGCCTCGTAGCCGCGCCGGGCGGCGATGTCCATGTATGCCTGGACCTGATCCGCCTTGAGCGGGTGGCCGTTCGTCTTCGTCTCGATCAGCGCGGTCCACAGCTTGCCGGCGCGCTCCACGCGGACCACGCCGTCCGGGCGCCTGGGGGAGTCGCCGTGCGGCAGCGACACCTCGGTGAAGGTCTCCATCCGGCCGGCGGGCGCGCCGAAGGCGGCCGTGAGACGACGGCCGAACTCCGGGACCTGGGCCATGACCGACAACAGGACCGAGGTGGCGCGCATTTCGCGCTCCCGGTCGTTCCTGAGCGCGGAGACCGGGAAGAGGCGGGCCGCGCGCCAGGACTCGTTCTCGGCGAGCGACTGCTTCGCCGTCCTGGGAAGCGTGACCTTCTTCCGGGCGGTACGCGGTCGTGCGGCCGGTTTCCTCGCGGCCGGCGCGGCGTCCGAGGCGCTCCCGGACGCCCTGGGGGCGGGAATCGACTGCGGCTGCACCGCGGCGGACGGCGCCCGCGCGGCGGCCGTCTCCTGCGTCCGGTCCTGCCTCTGCTCCGGCTCCTCCGGCTGCTGTTCCCGGTCCGGCTCCCGCTCCTGCCCGGCCTCCTCGGCTGTCGTTTCCTCGGCGGCATCGTCCTCGATGTTGACGCCGAAGTCCGTCGCCAGACCGGCCAGGCCGGATGCGTACCCCTGGCCGACGGCTCGGAACTTCCACTCGCCGGAACGCCGGTAGAGCTCACCGAAGATGAACGCGCCGACCTCCCCGGCGTCCTCTGCGGAGAACTGGAGCAGGCTCTCGCCGGACGCATCGGCCAGCGTCAGACCCAGGTCGTCGAGATCCCCGAACCGGGCGCCGCCGTAACGGCTCGCGGCCACCACGGCCCGGTCGATGTCCGGTGCGATCGCCTCGAGGTCGAAACTGATGCGGTCCTCGTTGCCGTCGGCCGTCGGTGTCTTGCCGAGGAGTTGGACACTTCCGTTCTCCGCGACGGGGTTGTTGTAGAAGTAGAAGTCTGCGTCGCTGCGCACTTTTCCGTTTTCGTCCAGGAGGAGCACGGAGACATCCGCGTCGCCCTCACCGGTGGCGCTGCTCCACGCCAGGCTCAACACCACAGAGCCGGTGTGGTCACTCAGCGCCCGCAGGCTGACATTTGCCCCTTTGACCAACTTCCGCATGCGGCCCCCAGATGTACACAGACGCTCCGGCACGCACCCCGGCAGCCCCTCGCGTGACGTGTGCGGTGCGTCACACCTTCCCCTGCGGGGCACCTTAGCGGGCGAAACGGGTGAGAGGGGCACGTTCCGAAAGGTCGTGAGCATGACGGAGTGCCCGCGCATTCCGCGGTCGCCCCGCGCCCGACCAGCGGCCGCCTCGGCGCCGCCCCCGACGGGTCGTCCCAGCGGTCGCGTGCGGGCCATCCGGTGGGCGTCCAGTGTCGCATCGCCGGATTCCTCGGCGTATGTCCGGAACGGTGGGGTCCGTTGGTGAGGGATCTGCACGGAAGCGTTACACCATCTTCGCTTTGCCCGACGGGGGTGCGGTTAGCGTTACAGCCCGCTCGATCCCGCGTGCGAACTTGATCAGGTCGCCGGCGTCCTTGGCGGCGCAGTCAGCACAGAAAGATCGCAGATGGACTACTGCACCTCGTGCCGCCGCAACCTCAACGGGGCCCTCGTGTGCCCCGGATGCGGGGACTACGCGCCCGACATAGCGCCGCCCTCCCACCGCCGGGAGCGCGCGATGTCCGCTGCCGAGAAGTGGGAGGCATGGCGTGCGGAGGAGGACGCTGCGGGGTTCTCGCAGGGTGCTCGGCAGCATGCCGCCGCTCAGCCGGCCGGGGCGACGGCGTTCGGAGCCGGGGCGTTCGGGGCCTCGGCGTTCGGGAGCGGTGCGCCGGAGCCGGAGGGTGAGGTGCGGGCGGATGCCGCGGACGACGAGTCGTCCGAGGGTGCCGCCGGAGTCACCGGGGCCGCCGCCGGTACCGGGCAGGGCCGGGCGGCTCGGCGCCGGCAGTTGGCGCGGTGGAAGAAGCATCGGCGGCGGGCCGCGGCCGCTACGGCCTTTGCCCTGGTGGGCGGCGGTCTGACCGTCTCGCTGCTGCAGAACAAGCCGTCGAACGGCCATGCGCAGGCGGCCTCGTCGCCGGAGCCGGGGAGCGTGGGCACGCCCCGTACGGAGGCCGCCGCCTCCTCGTCGGAGCAGCCGGACGCCGAGGCGTCCCGGCACTCCCCGGCGCGTCCGCACAAGACGGACCACCGGCCGGACAGCGCCGCGGCCACGCCGCCCGCCGCCACGCCGGCGCCCCGGCAGCAGCCGCACCACGACGCCCCGGCGCAGCAGCACGTCTCCTCGGGCACGACGCAGCACAGCACAACGCCCGGCTCGTCCGGGCAGACGCACACCGGCCACACCGACGCCGCCACGCCGCCGGCGTCCGCCCCCGCTTCCGGCGGGCACGCGAACGACGGCTCGGGCATCACGGCGCCGTCGGACAGCGCGCCGGCCACGTCGCCCGCGCCGAGCGCCCCGACGACGCCGGCGGCCGAGCCGACCTCACCGTCGCATGTGTGCCTGCTGGGGCTGGTCTGCGTCGAGTGAGGGCCTAGGCCGCGGGCGGCCGCTCGCGGCCCGTCCCGACGAGCGGTCACGGACCCGTGGGCGCCCGGCTCATGCGGTGTCGGGTGTGCGCCGTGGCGCGGGCTGTGCCTGGGCTGAGGCCGGCGGTGCCGGGAGCGGGTGGCGCGGGCGGGTGCGGGACTTGAGCACCTGGGCGCCGATGGCGAGCGGGACGGCGAGGAGCAGGACGTAGAACACGCCGATCTTGCGGAGGTCGTCCAGGAAGAACCAGACCGCGGCCAGGGCGGTGAACCAGAACGCCACGAGGGCGAACCCGCCGGTCTCCTCGTCGCGGTAGCCGGCGATCAGGCACAGGGCGGCGACGATGCCCAGGACCAGGGCGATGACGACGTAGTGCGTCTCCCAGCCGACGTTGGCGCGGGCGAGCTCGGACCAGGTGGCGACGGCCTCCGCCACCGGGCCCCAGGCCACCGCGCAGGCGAGCCGCGCCGACCAGAGCAGGAGCACCGCGCCCGCCACGGCGGCGAGCAGCGCGACCCGGTTGAACTGGCCGGCCTCGATCATGTCGGTCCGGGATATCACCAGGGACAGGAAGCAGCCGAGCAGGGCGACCGCGCCCTCGGCCGTCGGGCGGAGGACCACCCGCGCCGGTTTCCGGCGGGGCGCTGCCGCGTCCCGGCCGCCGCTCGGGGTCGCGGGCGAGCTGCCCGGCACGGAAGAACCTCCCGGCACGGGCGAACCGAACCGCCCCGCCACGACCGGCCGCCCCGCTACGGGATCGGCCGTGCCCGGACCGGGTGTGGCGAGGTCGGGCGGGGCAGGGGCGGCATGGCGGGCCGGCGCCGGGTCGACGGTCGTAGGGGTCCGGACAAGGGGTGCCGGTGCGGCGGGGGCGCGGGAGGCCGCATCGAGCGCCCGGTGCATCTCGGACGCCTGGGTGAAGCGGTCCTCCCGGTCCTTGCGCAGCGCGCGGGCGATCACCGCGTCGACGGCGGGCGGCAGCTCCGGGCGGAGCTGGGAGGGGGGCACCGGTTCCGCGGCCAGGTGCTGGTGCATGACGGAGAACGGGGAGTCGCCGGTGTACGGGGGACGGCCGGTCAGCAGCTCGTAGAGCAGGCAGCCCACGGCGTAGAGGTCCGTGCGGTGGTCGGTCGCGGCGCCGTTGATCTGCTCCGGGGCCAGATAGGCGGGGGTGCCGACCGCCACGCCCGTGCCGGTCAGCCGGGTGGCCGCCTCGGTGAGCGCCTTGGCGATGCCGAAGTCGACGACCTTGACCTGGCCGGTGCCGGTGAGCATGACGTTCGCGGGCTTGATGTCGCGGTGCACGATGGCGTGCCCGTGGCTGTGCTCCAGGGCCTCCAGCACCTGGCCCGCGATGCCGACCGCCTGCGCGACCGGCAGTGCGCCGTCCTTGAGGACGTGGCCGAGGCTGCGGCCCGCGACGAACTCCATGACCAGATACGGCTCGGCTGCGCCGCCGTCGGCGTCCTCGCCCACGTCGTGGACGGTGGCCACCTTGGGGTGGTTGAGCGCGGCGGCGGCGCGCGCCTCCCGCTGGAAGCGGGTGAGGAACTCGGGCTGCAGCGCCAGCTCGGCGGAGAGGGTCTTCACGGCGACGGTGCGGCGCAACCGGTGGTCGACCGCCCGGTACACCGTGCCCATCCCGCCGTGCCCGAGCCGCTCCACCAGCTCGTACCGCCGGCCCAACATCCTGTGCTCCACCGGGTTCCTCCAGGGACCGTCGACGCCAACACGCACGCGGGAAGACGTACTGGAGTGCGAACGGGTTCCTCCACGAGCGGGCGGCGGGCGCGGCCGCGCTCGTGGCCGCGGTCGCGGCCGCCCCCGTGGCGGCCGCGACCGCCGTGTGCCGCGCGCCTCGTGACGGCTACGCCGCGTCCCAGGTGACGGGGAGCCGGTGCACCCCGTTGATGTTCATGCCGTCGCGCAGGGGCACGTCCTCCGGCGGGACCGCCAGCCGCAGCGTCGGGAAGCGGGTGAACAGCGCGGGGAAGGCGACCTGCATCTCGACACGGGCCAACTGCTGGCCCAGGCACTGGTGGATGCCGTGGCCGAACGCCAGATGCCCGGTGGCCCCGCGGCGCAGATCGAGGGTGTCGGGGTCGGGGAACCGTGCCGGGTCGCGGTCGGCTGCCTCCAGGGAGAGGGTCACCGTCTCGCCCGCCCTGATGAGGTGGCCCGCCACCTCGACGTCCTCCAGCGCGGTCCGTGCCCCGGTGTGGGCGATGGTCAGGTAGCGCAGCAGCTCCTCGACCGCCGGGGCGGCCAGGCCAGGATCGGCGCGCAGGGCGGCGAGCTGGCCTGGGTGGGACAGCAGCGCGAAGGCGCCGAGCGCGAGCATGTTGGCGGTGGTGTCGAGGCCGGCGGCGAGCAGGAAGCTCCCGATGCCGGCGAGTTCCTCGTCGGTCAGGTCGGTGGTCGTGAGGTCGCTGAGCAGGTCGTCGGTGGGGGCGGCGCGCTTGGCCGTCACCAGCGCGGCCAGGGTGTCCTGCAGCGCGGTCATGGCGGCGACCACCTCCTCCTGGGTGGCGCTGCGGGTCATCAGCGTCGCCGTATGACGCTGGAAGACCTCCTGGCCGGCGTGCGGGACACCGAGGAGTTCACAGATCATCAGCGCCGGCAGGGGCTTGGCGTACGCCTCCACCAGGTCCAGCGTCGGACCCCGGCGCTCCATGGCGTCCAGGTGTCCGTCGGTGATCTCCTCGAAGCGGGTGGTGAGCGCGCGCATCCGGCGGACGGTGAACTTGCCCATGAGCAGCCGTCGGTAGCGGGTGTGCTCGGGTGCGTCGAGCCCGGTGAGGTCACCGACCGGGGCCGGGGGCAGGGGGCCGGCGGGGCCGCCCTCGAACGGGTTGTGCAGGAGCTCGTAGCGGGAGCTGAAGCGGGGGTCGGCGTGTATCGCGCGGACCGCGGAGTAGCCGGTGGCCAGCCAGCCCAGGTGCCCGTCGGGGTAGCGCATCCGGGCGAGCGGCCGCTGGGTGCGCAGCCGGGCCAGCTCGGCGGGCGGGTCGAAGGGGCAGCCCGCGGTACGGGCCGTCGGGAGCGTGACGGGGGCGGGGTCGGGGTCAGCGGCGGGGATTTGGCCGTGGGCGCGGGAAGGGGTCGGCGGTTCGGGATGCATGGGTGTCCTCCAATACGGAGTGCGGAGTGCGAGGCACGGGGTGCGAGACGCGAGATGCGGGACGCGAGATGCGCAGGCGGCGGACCGGGCGGGCGGCGGCGCGCCGGGCGGGCGGCGGCGGCCCGTGGAACGTGGCGCGCCCGTGGCCCGTGGGCCGCGCGCCGGTCAGCGCGTGGCGCCGCGGCGGAAGGCCGCGCGGGCCCACAGGTAGCCCGCCAGGGAGAGACCGACGCCCCACGCCACGGCGATGAGTCCGTTGTTGCCGATCTCGGTGCCCAGCAGGAGGCCGCGGAGCGTCTCGTTGACGGGGGTGAAGGGCTGGTACTCGGCGAACCAGCGCAGGCCGGCCGGCATGGAGTCGGGGGTGACGACGGCGCTGCCGAGGAAGGGCAGGAAGGTGAGCGGCATGGGGGCGTTGCTGGCGGACTCGACGGTCTTGGCCACCATGCCCATCGCGGCCGCCAGCCAGGTGAGGGCGAAGGCGAGCAGGGTGAGGAGGCCGAGGGCGGCGAGCCACCCGGCAAGAGTGGCGTGCGGCCGGAAACCCACCGCCAGCGCGACGGCGACGACCAGGACCAGGCTGACCATGGTCTGGATGACGCTGCCGACCACATGACCCGTCAGCACGGAGGCACGGGAGATCGCCATGGTGCGGAAGCGGTTGATGATGCCTTCGGTCATGTCGAGGGAGACGGACACGGCCGTCGAGATGGCGCCGGAGGTCACGGCCATCAGGATGATGCCCGGGGTGACGTAGTCGACGTAGGCGCCGCGGTCGTTCGCCGCGCCCGGCAGGCCGATGCCGTTGCCGAGCGCGCCGCCGAAGACGAAGACGAAGAGCAGCAGCATCACGATCGGCATGGCGACGACCTGAAGCGTCAGGGACGGGTAGCGACGGGCGCGCGTGAGGTTGCGGCGCAGCATCGTCATCGAGTCGCGCAGGGCGTGGGCGTGCGTGCTCATCGGGCGTTCTCCTGGAGGGAGTTGACCGCGGCGCCGGACTGCGGGGTCCGGCCCGTCAGGGTGAGGAAGACCTCGTCGAGGCCGGGGGTGTGCACGGTGAGCGCCTCGGCCCGGACCGATGCGCGGTCGAGGGTGTCGAGGACGGCGCGCAGCGCCGGGATGCCGCTGTCGCCGGGGATGTCCAGGGTGAGCGCGTCGTCGTCGCGCGCGGCGGAGGGGAAGAGGGCGGCGGCCGCGGCGAGTTCGCTCGGGCCGGCGAGCCGGAGGCGGAGGTGGCCGCCGGGGATCTGCCGCTTCAGCTCGTCCGCGGTGCCCTCGGCGACCAGCTTGCCGTGGTCCAGGACGGCGATGCGGTCGGCGAGTTGGTCGGCCTCCTCCAGGTACTGCGTCGTCAGGAAGACGGTGACGCCGTCGTCGGCGACCAGGCTGCGGATGATCTCCCACATGGTGCGCCGGCTGCGCGGGTCGAGGCCGGTGGTCGGCTCGTCGAGGAAGATCAGGCGCGGCCGGCCGACCAGCGTCATCGCGAGGTCGAGCTTGCGCCGCATGCCGCCGGAGAAGGTGGCGACGGGCCGGGCGGCGGCCTCGGTCAGCTCGAAGCGGTCCAGGAGCGCGCCGGCGCGCCGGCGGCCCTCGCGGCGGTCCAGGTGGTGCAGGTCCGCCATCAGGAGCAGGTTCTCCCGGGCGTCGAGCAGGTTGTCCACCGCGGAGAACTGGCCGGTGACGCCGATGGCGGCGCGTACGGCGCCGGCCTCGCGGAGCAGGTCGTGGCCCGCGACCCGGGCCCGTCCGGCGCTCGCGGGGATCAGGGTGGAGAGGATCTGGACGGTGGTGGTCTTGCCGGCGCCGTTGGGCCCGAGCAGGGCGAAGACCGTGCCCTGGGGGATGTGCAGGTCGATGCCGTCGAGCACGGCCTTGTCGCCGTAGGACTTGGCCAACCCCTCCGCGGTGACGGCCTCGGGGCGGGGGCGGACCGGAGCGTTGATCATGATCATGACACTTCCTGTCTCGAAGAGGGGCGGTGGCCGGCCGGGAGCGGCCGGCGGCCCGTGGTCAGGCGCGGTGGATCACGATGTCGCCGAGGCTGGTGTGGGCGCGCACCTCGACGGTCTCGGCGGCGTCACCGGGGCCGTCGGACGGGCCGAGGGCGTTGTGCACGCTGCCGACGCCGGTGGCCACGTCGAGCCACGCGGCGGTGGACTCACGGATGCCGACCTCCAGGTCGCCGGCCGCGGCCCGCAGCACGACCCGGCCGCGGGCCACTTCACCGATCCGGATGGCGCCGTTGGCGGACTTGGCCTCGACCCCGGCGTGGGCGACGCCGACGGAGATCAGGCCGTTGGACGCGCTCGCCCGCAGCGCGCCGGTGACCTCGCCGATCGTGGTCGCGCCGTTGCCGTTCTTGACCACCGCGGCCCCCGCGATCTCACCGGCCTCGATCCGGCCGGCGGCGACGAGTTCGGCGTCCCCGGCCGACCGGGCCAGCCGGATGTCGCCGTAGTCGGTCCGCAGGTTCACGGCCTGCGCCTCGTCGACCTGGAGGTCGCCGAGCGAGGTCTTGAGCCGGCACTCGCCGAGGGGGCCCGCGCAGGTGAAGTCCGCCATGGGCGAGGTGCCCAGGACGTCCGAGCCGGCCGGCAGCTCGATGGTGATGTCGAGCGAGCCGCACTTGCCGAAGAGGGAGCGCTTCTTGGGGCCCTTGACCACCAGCCTGCCGCCGGAGCAGGTGACCTTGGTCTGCTGGGCGGCCCGTACGTCGACGTCCGCGGTGGCGTCGGCCGGGCGCACCTCGACGACCGTGTCGGTGCGCTTGCCCGCGGTGATCCGGGCGGTGCCGAGGTCGAATTCGAGGGTGACGCTGATCGGTTCGGGGGTGTCAAAAGCAGGCATGGCTGTCCCGTCCTCATGGCTGTGGAGTCCTCCCCGCCGGTGGGGCGGGTGAGGTGAAGAGTGGTGCGGTGTGCCGGGCGCGCGGCCGGGGCCGGCCACCTGACGACCGGGGCGGGGCCCGGCGGCCGGGGCGGAGCCCGGACTGCCGGGGGCCCGGCTGCCCGGGCAGGCGCCTAGCGGACCCAGCCGGTGTACCCCTGCCGGCCCCCATGGCGGCTGCGGCCGGCGGGGCGGGGGCCCTCACCCGGTTCCAGGGCGCCGGCGACGGCCCGTACCAGCCAGGCGTTGACCGACAGGCCCTCCTGGCCCGCGGCGTCCTCGACCCGGGCCTTGAGCGGGGCCGGCAGGCGGAAGTTGATCCGGGCGGTGCCGCCCTCGTCGCCGTCCACGGGAGCGGCGGGCGCCGGCGCCCGCGGGCCGGCCGGTGCGCCCTCGGGCGGCCCGGTCTCCCCGTACGACTCCGGGGCCGGCGACGGTGTCACCACGAACTCGGGGTCGAGGCCGCGCAGCCGGACGTCGACCGAGCCCGGTGCCAGCTCGCGGGTGACCTCGGCCATGGCGGAGGACAGGGCGTTGAGCAGGGTCAGCCGGGCGGCCGATTCCAGGGGCGCGGTGAGCCGTTCGGCCAGGGCGCGGGCTTCCTCCCCGCCCGCGTCGGCGGCGACCGCGAGCTCGTTCCGGAGGGTGTCGACGTACGGCGTGAGGTCCATGTCCGTCATAGTGGCACCATCATGGCGCCACCGCAAGCTCATATGGCGCCACCTAGGCGCCGCGTGCTGCCACGGTGGCGGTATGCGTCGTCTAGGTGGCGCCATCCGGGTGCGGCCGGCGGTCGGCCGCCGGCACCCGCTCCGGCCTCCGGCCGCCCCGGCCGCCCCGGCCCCCGGGCCTTCCCGAAGTGCTCCCCGAGGTGCTCCCCGGGTGGCTCCCCGCGCGCTCGCCCGCCGTGGGCAGCAGCAGTGTGACGAGGGTGAGCGCGGCGCAGGCGGGATAGCCCCAGCCGAGCGCGGCGAGGTACCAGGGGCGGCCGAACCGCCAGATGTCCGGCTGGGCCAGCGCCAGCCAGTGGACGAGGTGCCCGCCCAGGACGAGGCCCCACGCGGTCAGTGCCGCGGTCCGGCCCCGGGTGCGGTGCGGGGCGTGGGCCAGCCACAGGACGGCGGCGACGGCCCAGACCCAGTGGTGGCACCAGGAGATGGGGCTGACCAGGAGGCCGAGGACCTGCACGGCGAGCAGCGCGCCGAGCGGATCGGCGCGGCGGACGGTGCGCGCCACGGCCGCCAGCGCCAGCAGCACGGCCGGGATCGCGCAGGCCCACCACACGGCGGACCAGCCGGCGTCGTGGCCGAGGGTGCGCGACAGCGCCCCGCGCAGCGACTGGTTGAGCACCGAGCCGACCGGCCCCACCCGGGCCGCGTCGCCGACCGCGTGCAGCCAGAAGTCGGCCGCGGCCCGGGGCGCCGCCCACCAGCCGGCCGCGACGGTGGCGGCGCCGGCCGCGGCCGACCAGCCCGCCGCCGCCCAGCGCCGGTGCGCCAGGAAGTAGACGCCGGTGACGGCCGGGACCAGCTTCACGCCGGCGGCGAGGCCGACCCCGAGCCCGGCCGCCGCCGAGCGCCGCCCGACCGCGTACGCGACGCCCGCTGCCAGCAGCAGGTTGATCTGCCCGAGCGCGAGGGTGACGGCCACCGGCTCGGTCCACAGCAGGGCGGCGCTCCACAGCAGGACGCGCCGGCGGTGCCGGGCGGCCGGCGCGTCCGGGTCGGCCATCCGCAGGCAGCAGTGGACCAGGACGCAGAGCGCCAGGATCGAGGCCGCGGTCCAGGCGGCGCTCACCGGCGGCCACGGCATCCAGGAGAGCGGGAGGAACAGCAGCGCGGCGAAGGGCGGATAGGTGAACGGCAGCGGGAAGAGGTCGGGCCCCGGCAGGTCCAGGCGGAAGGCGTACAGGTCGCCGCCGAGCAGGTGCGGGGCCGCGCTCCGGTAGACCCGCAGATCCACCATGCCCGGCTGCAGGCAGGCCGGGATCCAGGTGAGCAGCAGCATCGCCGCGGCGGCGACGAGCAGCACCGTGCCCGGACGGCGGGCCAGCAGGCGGCGCGCCCCCTCGATGCGGCGCCGGCCCGGCCGCGTCCCCGGCGGACCGGCGGGCGGCGGGCCGGCGGCCGGGGCGCGCAGCGCGGGGCTCACGCTCCGCGGCCCGGTTCCGCACCGGCGCACTCGTCCCGGGGGTGCCCGGGACGGGGCGTGGCGGGCAGCTCGTAGACGGTGACGGCGAACGGGCGGAAGGAGTCCGGTTCCACATGCTCGATCACGCGGTGGAGCCCGGCGACGGCCTCGAAGTACGCACAGAACCTGCGGGACTCCGGCCAGGGGTGCACCAGGACCAGCAGCCCGCCGGGGGCCACGGCCCGGGTCAGATGGGCGCAGGCCCGCCGCAGGTGCTGCGGCCGGCCCAGGTAGTAGAGCAGCTCCGCGCAGAAGACGAGGTCGAACCGCTCCTGCGGCGGCGCGGTGAGGATGTTGAGCCGGGTGAACCGGGGCGCGGGGGTGCGCCCTTGCACGGGGGTGCGGGCGCGGGCGAGCGCGCGCTCCGAGATGTCCACCCCGGTGATGTCGGCCTGCGGAAACGCCGCCGCGAGGCGGTGGGTGAAGGTGCCCTCGCTGCAACCGACGTCCAGGATCCGCCGGTAGGGGCGCCGGGGCAGCAGCCGCAGGGTCGTCGCGTACTTGAACTGCTCGTAGTCGTCCACGGCCAGCCCCCACGGGTCGGGCCGCCGGTGCCACCAGTCGAAGTACCAGTGCAGGACCCGCCCCTGGCCGCGGAGGCCGATGAGGGAGAGCGCGGCGAAGAGGGCGCGGTGCGCGCGGTCGAGGAGGCGGTGCATGAGAACCTTCCGGGCCGTTGCGGTGGCCATGCTTCCGGGAGGCCGCCGGACGTATGCGGGATGACGGGGCGTCAGCGGGTGACGTCGTCGTAGGCGTGGGCGAACGCTTCGGTGACCACGGGCCAGGTGCAGTGCACCGGCTCGGTCTCCCAGTTGTGTGCGGCCAGGCTGCGCCGGGCCCCGGGGGTGCGGGCCAGCCAGAGCACCTCGTCGGCCAGGGCGAAGGCCGAGTGGCCGCACAGCGCGCCCTCGCGGTTGTGCCGTACGAAGTCGGCGACGCCGGTGTGCGCCCGGGCGAGGACCGGCAGTCCGCTGGTGCGCGCCTCCAGGGCGGCGATCCCGAAGGACTCCCGCCGGCAGGGGTTGACGAACAGGTCCGCCCCGGCCAGCAGCTCCCGCACCTCCCCGGGCTGCAGCCGGCCCGCGAGGCGGATCCAGCTGTCCATCCCGTTGCGGCGCAGATAGCGCTGTATCGGGCGCACGCTCGGCCCGGCACCGGCGAACGTGGCGCGCAGCGCGGTGCCCCCGCGGGACATCCGGGCATGGGCGGAGTGCAGCGCCGCCAGCAGCTCCATGGGTTCCTTGCGCGGCACGAGCCGGCCGACGGCGACGACGTGCACCCGGCCGTCCTGGCGCTCGACCGCGCGCTTCGGGCTGCGCCACCACGCGGCGTCGATGCCGTTGGGGATGACGCGCGGGCGGACGTCCGGCAGGGCCTGCCGGATCAGCCGGGCGGCCGAGGTGCTCACGGTCGTCACGGCCACCGGAGCGGTGGGCCCGTGCCCGGTCCGGCTCAACAGCCGGTAGAGGGCGCGCACCACCGGGTCCCACATGCTGTGGACGGTGGCCACGGCGGGGATGCCCCGCCGCCGGGCGCAGGCCAGCGCGGCCCAGGCGAACGGGGAGGCCGCACCCAGGTGGACGTGCACCACCCGTGGGTGACGCTCCGTCAACAGCCGGTCGATGGCGTGTCCCGCCCTGGGGTGAACGGGCAGTTGCCCGGGCAGCCGCGCGCTGATCCTGTGCACGGGGTACGGCCATGCGGCCGCCGCCCCCGGGGCGGCGGGTGTCGCGGTGACGACCTCGGCGGCCTGGCCCGCCCGGTGCTGCGCGGCAGCCAGGGCGGCGACCTGGATCTCGATACCTCCCGTCCGCGGAGCAAAGCAGTCTGAAATGTGAAGGATCATGGCTGCACTTCCGACATGGGGCGTGAAGTTCCCCAGTATGGGGTGGTAAAGCATGGTTCGTGAGACATACGTGCTTGTTCTTTCATGCGCATCCGGACGACGAGGCGCTGCTGACCGCCGGGACCATGGCGCGCCTGGCCGGCCAGGGACACCGCGTGGTGCTCGTGCTGGCCACGTCGGGCGAGCGCGGCCTGGCCCCCGATGCCCTGCGCGAGCGCGGCCTGGGCGCGGTGCGCCGCGCCGAGGCGCACGCCTCCGCCCGGATCCTGGGCTGCTCCCGGGTCGCCTTCCTCGGCTACGCCGACTCCGGGCACGAGCCCGCCCCGGCCCCCGCCCGCGCCGGCGCCGAGCCGTTCGCCGCGGCGGACGTCGACGAGGCGGCCGCCCGCCTGGCGGCCCTGCTCACCGAAGAGCGCGCCGACCTGCTGACCGTCTACGACCCGGCGGGCGGCTACGGGCACCCCGATCACGTACAGGTCCACCGGGTCGGCTACCGCGCCGCCCGCATGGCGGGCACCCCGGTGGTGCTGGAGGCCACCGTCGACCGCACCCTGCTGCTGCGCGGACTGCGCGCCGCCTCCTGGGTCCACCGCTTCCCGCCGCAGTTCGACCGGGACTCCTTCCGGCAGGCGTACGGCGCACGCGCCGAGATCACCCACCGGGTACCGGTCAAACGCCACTGGCGGGCCAAGCGCGCCAGCATGTCCGCGCACCTCAGCCAGGCCCGCGGCGGCGACTCCGAACGCACCCTGGCCGCCCTGGGCCGGCTGCCCGGACCGGCCTTCCGCCAGGTGCTGGGGACCGAGTGGTACATCCAGCGCGGGCTGCCCGCCGGGCCCGTCCTGCGCGATCCGCTCGCCACCCTGCCGGGCGCCGGGGCGGCGGCGCGCGGCCGATGACACCGCGCACCGTGCGGCTGCCGAAGTCCGCCCTGCGGCTGCTGGGCCTGCTCTCCTCCGCGGCCGGCCTGGTCCTGCTGGCCCTGGCCCTGCCGCGGGCGGCCGGCACGGACTGGGCCGCCGTCCGCACCCAGCTCGGGCACGTCGGCGGCCCGCAGGTGGCGCTGCTGTGCGCCCTGGCGGCCGCCGCGCTGTGGAGCTACACCTACGTCCTCAGCGCCGCACTCCCCGGACTGACGCTTCGTCAGGCGCTGCTGGTGAACTGCACCGGCAGCGCGGTGAGCAATCTGCTGCCGCTCGGCGGCGGTGCGGGCGTCGCGGTCACCTACGCCATGACGCGCCGCTGGGGGCATCCGCCGGGGGCCGTCGCCGTGTGCGTCGCGCTCACCGGGGTGTGCAACGTGGCCGCCCGGCTGGTGCTGTCGGCGGTGGGCGCACTGCTGCTGGCGGGCAGCCCCGTCCCGGGCATCGGCTGGGCGGCGGCCGCGGGCGGCGTGGTCCTCGCACTGCCCGTGGCGCTCGCGGCCGGGTGGCCTGCCCTGCGCCACCGCCGACGGGCACCCGGCACCCGCCGGCCGACGGCCCCGGCCGGCCCGCTGCGGCACACCGCCCGGCGGGCCCGGCAGCTCGCGGTGCGGCTGCGCGACGAGAGCCGGGACGTCGTCCGCCGTTCCTGGGTACGGCTGGTGTGCGGCATGACCGCCACCCTGGCGGCACAGGGCGCCCTGTTCCTGGCCTGTCTGCAGGCGGCGGGCGCCGGGACGGGCCCGGGAGAGGCACTGGCGGTGTTCGCGGCCAGCCGGCTGCTGACCCAGATCGCGGTGACCCCCGGCGGCATCGGCGTGACCGAGTGCGCCGCCGCGCTCGCGCTGGTCGCCCTCGGGGGCGCGCCCGCCGCCGTGGCCTCCGCCATGCTGCTGTTCGCCACGTTCACGCATCTGCTGGAGATCCCGCTCGGCGCGCTCACCGGGGCGCTCTGGCTGCTGCGCGCGGGACGACGGCGTCCGGCACCGGCCCCGGCCGCTCCCTAGCCGCCCACCGCAGCACCGCCGCCAGCGCCACCGCTCCCCCGGCGGCGGCCGCCAGCCCGCTCGCCCAGGTGGGCCCCTGCCCCGAGGGCATCACCGCCAGCGTCAGCGCCACCACCGCCGCCTTGGCGCCGCCCCCCGCCAGCCGCCGCCAGGACACCGCCGCCAGCGGCACCAGCGCCCACAGCGCGTACCAGGGCTGCGCCACCGGAGCGGCGGCGACCAGCACCAGCAGCGCCGTCCCCGTCGCCCGCTCGGCGCCGGCGCGCGGGGCGCACCGCACCCAGTAGCCCACCGCGCCCAGCCCCACCAGCAGCCCGGCCAGCCGCGCCGCGGTCATCGCCCCGGCCGCCGTGCCCCACCCCAGCCCCTGCGCGAGCCACCCCAGCAGATGGCCCGCGTCCGTGCTCAGGGACAGCAGGGTGTGCACCGCGGCGGGTGTGCGCAGGGTCCACAGCCACCCCCAGCCCTGGCCGCAGAGGAACACCCCCGCCACCAGCGCGGCGGCGGCCAGCGCGGCGATGCCCGCCGCCCGCCGTACCCGCCGCCCGGCACCGTCGCGCCCCGCCACGGACACCGCCGCCGCGCACAGCAGGGCCACCGCGGCGGGCGCCTTCACGAGCACCGCCGCGGTCAGCACGACGGTCCCCACGGCCCAGCGCCCCCGCCGGAACGCCAGCAGACCGGCCGTCAGCAGCCCGAGCATCAGCGCTTCGTTGTGCGCCCCGCCGACCAGGTGCAGCAGCACCAGCGGGCTGAGCGCACCGGCCCACAGCGCACCGGCCGCGCCCGAGTCCGACGCGGCCGCCAGCCGCCGCAGGGCCCACACCATGAGCACCAGCCCGGCCACCGCCACCAGCCGCAGGCCCAGGGCCCCGGCCACCACGTGCTGCTCCCCGGTGACCGCCACCACGGCCCGCGCCGCGGCGACGGACAGCGGGCCGTACGGGGCCGGGGTGTCGTGCCACATCCCGGGCACATTGGCGGCGAGCGGGCCGCCCAGCGCCGCCGGGCCCAGCGCGTACACATCGCGCCCGCGGCCCGCCAGCGCGCCCTGGGCGAGGTAGCTGTAGGCGTCGCTGCTGCCCAGCAACGGGCCCGGCAGCAGCGGCAGCACCCAGCACCACAGCGCCGTGCGCAGCGGCCGCCACCCGCCGGCCGTCCCGTCCGCGACGCGGGTGCCCAGCCGCCACCACGCGGCGATCAGCAGCACCAGCCCCGCGTACGACACGGCGACGCCCGCGCACCGCAGCACCTCGCCGGGCCGTCCCCACAGACCGTCGGGCACGCCGTGCGGCAGTGCCCCCGACCCCCATCCGCCGACGCCCAGCAGCACGGATCCCAGCGTGCCCAGGAGCACCTCGCCCCGGACGGTGACCCCTGCCGCGCTCATCCGGCCAACCTAGACGCGGGGGCGGCCCGTACGGCGCACGCGGCCGGACATGTCGCCCGTCCGCGTGTGCCGTGCGGGGCCCGTTCACCGGCGCCGGGTCAGTCGGTGCAGCGCACGTCCCGCCGCGGGCGGTGGCCCGTCGTCAGGAAGGCGGTGACCGCCCGGTCGCCGCAGGCGGTGCCGTTGGCCAGGTAGGCCCCGTGGCCACCGTGCTCCAGGGTGACCAGGCGGGCCCGGCCGCCCAGCGCCTGACGCATCTTCAGGGCGCCGGTGTACGGGGTGGCCGGGTCCCGGCGGTTCTGGAGCATCAGGATGTTGGACGGGCCCTGGTCGGTGATCCGCGCGGGCCGCTCCGCCGGCGCCTCCTTCCAGAAGGAACAGGGCGTGAGGTTCGCCGGCATCCCGGCCGTGAGCGGGTGCCGTACGCGGTCGGCGGCCACCGCGCGCCGGTGGGCGGGGACCGACGCCGGCCAGCGCACGTCGTTGCAGAGGGTGACCAGCACGGCCGCGGCGCTCTCGTCGGGCAGGGGCCCGGCGAGGGCACCGGGCAGCACCGGCGTCGCGTCCGGGTCCTGGGCCTGGCGGACCAGCCGGGCGAACCCGGGGAAGGAGGCGTCGCTGTACAGGGCGTCCAGCAGGGCCTGGCGCAGCAGGTTGCCGGTCAGCGGGACGCCCTTCGTGGCGGACTCCTTCGGCGTCCGGTCGAGCTCCGCCGCCAGCGCGAGGACCAATGGCCGTACGTCCTCGGGGCGTTCGGCCAGCCGCAGCCCCTCGTCCTTCCGGGCCGGGTCGGCGGCCCAGGCCGCGAAGTCGGGGAACCGGTCTTCCGTGCCCACCGCCAGGTTCGCCAGCCAGCCCCGCTCCACCCGGGACGGGTCGGGGTCGCCGGAGCTGTCCAGCACCCAGCGGTCGGTGTGCCGCGGGTACTTCTGCGCGTACACCGCCCCGACGTACGCCCCGTACGAGGCCGCCCAGGCCGACAGTTTCTCCTCGCCCAGGGCCCGGCGGAGGCGGTCGATGTCGCGCGCCTCGTTCGCGCTGGACAGGCTGCGCAGCACGGCACCGCCGTGACGGGCGCAGGCGGCGGCGATCCGCCGGGCCCGGGCGGCGTTCTCCGTGATGCCGCCGTCCGGCGCGGGCCACGACCGCAGGGCCACCAGGTGCCGGTCGTCCGCGGCGAGCGCACAGCCCGCCGCCGAACTGCCGCCGGTGCCCCGCGGATCGAAGGTGACGAGGTCGTAGGCACCGGCCAGCTCCTTGCCCAGCGCCGCCCCCTTCGCCGTCAGCCGCGGCACCCCGGAGCCGCCCGGCCCGCCGGGGATCATCAGCAGCGTGCCCCGCCGCGCCGCGGGCCGGTCGCTGCGCACCCGGGACACGGCGAGGGTGAGCTGCGGGCCATTGGGGTCGCGGTAGTCGAGCGGTACGGGCAGCCGCGCGCACTCCTGCCGGGGAAGACCGGGAGCGGCGCACGGCCCCCAGGAGAGGGCGGGCACCGTCGTGCCGGGAGCCTGGGCGCGGGCCGTCGGGGCGAGGGCGGCCAGGGTGGCGGCGACGGCCGCGGCGGAGAGGGTGAGCGCCAGGGCGCGATGCGGGTAAGTCGTCATGGGCCAAGGCTTGTTGAGTGGCCGGCCGCTGCCCATCCGGCTGCCGGTAGCACCGCGGTGGGGTTCTCCCGAGGACCCGCCGGTGGCGCCCCTCGCCGGGCGGTCGCGCTCCCCGGAGGTGAGCGGGTCACTCCCCGATGGTGAGCAGGGCCAGCGTGATGTTGTCGGGACCGCCCGCCTCGATGGCGGACTTCCACAGCTCGAAGGCCGCCCGGCCGCCGCTGTGGCGCCGCAGCAGGTCGGCGACCTCGTCCTCGGGGACGGGGTCGGTCAGCCCGTCGGTGCACACCAGGTAGCGGTCGCCCGCCGCGAGCGGCGCGGTGGTGAGGTGCGGGGTGACGGCACTGAACTCCGGGGCGCCGCCCAGCGCCTGGGTGACGAGGGAGGTGGTGCGCCGCCCCGGCGGGAGCGGCGGGCTGTCGTCCACGCTCACCCGGCGCAGGTCCTCCCCGGCCCCCTCGAACACCCGGCTGTCGCCGACGTTGAACACCACCACGGACTTCTCCCGTACGACCGCGCCGGCGACGGTGGTGCCCATGGTGGTCAGCTCCGGGTCCCGCTCGGCGGCCGCGTACACCGCCCGGTTGCAGAGCTCGACGACGTCGTGGACCGCGTCGTCGGTCTCCAGCGACGGGCCGAGCGCGGCCAGGTGCCGGACGACCAGCGCGCTGGCCACCTCCCCGGCCGGCTGCCCGCCGATGCCGTCGGCGACCGCGACGACCAGCGGGGTGCCGACCGGGAACACCAGGGTCTGCGGGTTCTCGGTCACCGTGCCGCAGAGCGTCCAGGGGCCGGCCACCAGGCTGTCCTCGTTGTGCTCGCGGATCAGCCCGGTGTGGCTCAGTGCGGTCACGGTGACGTAGGGCATCTCCCGCTCCGGTGCTCCGCTGCGGCAGGCCCCGCGGTCCCCCGTGGCGTGCCGTACCCCCATTGTGGCCACCGGCCGGCCCCGCGCGCCCGCCGACGACACCGCCGCCGGCGGCGCGGGCCGGTCAGCCGGTCCCCCGGCCGCTCAGGGTGGTGCGCCGCATCAGCCGGGCGATGTCCTTCCCGGTGACGATCCCCACCAGGTGCCCCGCGTCCACGACGAGGAGCCGCGCGCCGGTACGCAGGTTGATCCGCTCCAGGGCCTCGCTCAGCAGGTCGTCCGGAGCGGCCGTCGCGCACTGGGACAGCGGGACGGCCGCCTCGCGCACCCGCACCGTCTCCCGGCTCGGCCCCGGCACCGCCGCGAGCCGGCTGAGCTGCACGATGCCGCTGGGGCGGCCCTCGAAGTCCAGCAGCGGCAGCGCGGAGTGGCGGGCGTGCACGGCCACCTCGTCGATGAAGCGGCCGACGGTCAGCCAGTCGGCGCCGGTCACCACCGGGCTCGACATGGCATCGGCGACCCGGATCCCGCGCAGCGCGGTGTGCACGGCGGCGCGGCGCCGCTCCGCCCCGGCGACGATCAGGACGAACAGGCCGATGAAGACGATCCACAGCCCGCCCGGTCCCCCGCGGAGCACCGAGATCCAGCCGGCGGCCACCAGCAGCAGCCCCATGATCTGGCCGCCCCGGGACGCCGCCAGATCCGCCCGGTCGCGGTCCCCGGTGCGCCACCACAGCACCGCCTGCAGCACCCGCCCGCCGTCCAGCGGCACCGCGGGCAGCAGGTTGAACACGCCCAGGAACAGGTTCGCCCAGCCCAGCCATGCCAGGACGACGGAGGGCACCGCCCAACCGGACAGCCCGTGCAGCCCGAACCCGGCCCCGAGCGCGACACCCCCGATGACCAGGCTGGTCAGCGGCCCGCTGACGGCCACGGCGAAAGCGGCCGCCGCGGACTGCGGCCGCCCCATGCGGGTCGTGCCGCCCAGCGCCCACAGCGTCACGTCCTGGACCGAGATCTTCTTGCGCAGCGCGGTCGCGGCATGTGCCGTCTCGTGCAGCAGCAGGCTGCCCATGAGCAGCGCCGCCCCGACGACACCGGCGAGCGCGTAGACCCCGTCCGAGCGGCCCGGCGTCCAGACCGGAAGGCCCTGATGGCCGAGCCCGTACGCGAACAGGCCCACCAGCAGCGGCACGCTCCAGTGCATGCGCAGCGGCACCCCGACCACCTGTCCGACACGGACCGAGCCGTTCATCGTCGTCTCCTGCCGGCCCGGCGCCCGGCCCGCGGGCGGGCCCTGGCGGCCCGCACTCCGTGCTCCGGCGCCCACCACAATTGTCGCTCGCCCGGACCGCACCGGCGGTACGGAAGGCCCGCCCGCGGTCCCGGTGGCACGCTGGGGGTACGGACCGAACCGCCGGAGGTGCGCCATGGGACACAGCCACCACTTCCACCTGGACCAGGGGGATCACTCGATCACGGTGAACGTCGGGCCCGGGTGGTCCGGGGAGATCGAGCTGCTGGTCGACGGCAAGGTGGTCGCGTACCGGAAGCACCACAGCCCCGGCATGAACGTGCTCACCGGCGAACTCCCCGAGGAGCCCGCCCACCCCTTCCGCGTCCTGCTGCGCCAGCCGCACCTGGTCCCCTCCATGCCCCGCTGCACGCTGGAGCTGGACGGTGTGGAGCAGCCGATGCCGGAACGGCTGGTGCTCTAGTCCCCGGTCGGGCCCGGCCCGTCGGCATGCCCCGTACGCCCCGGCGCCGCCCCGGACACCCTCGCGAATTGTTGGGCCACCCGACTGATTATCGCCGACGAGCGTTTTGCTCCCCGCGGGTTGAACGACGATGCGGGCCGCCACCGGCAGCACGATACGTCTGGCATCAGAAGGACGAATCGGCGAGGAGCGACGTGAGAAAAATCGTGAAGGCGGGAAGTGTCGTCGGGGCGTGCGGGCTGGTGCTGTTCGGCGGCGGGGTGGCCGGTGCGCAGAGCATCCCGGGCGAGTCGCTGCTCGCGGCCGCTGTGGGCGCCGACCTCGGCACCGTGACCGGCATGGTCTCCGGAGTGGTCTGCAACAACCGCCTGGCCGACTTCAACTACAAGTCCCCGGTGGTCAAGTCGCCGCACCCCTGCATCAACGGCCCGGTCCACAGCGGCAACAGCCTCAACAGCGGCAACTTCCTCAACCACGGGAACCCGAACAACAGCGGCAACATCGCCAACACCAACGGGTCGACCAACAGCGCGAACTCCGCCACCGGCGCCCAGTCGGCCAGCAACAACAGCATCCAGCGCATCCTCGGAGGCTTCCTGCACTGACCGGACCCTGACCCCCCATACGGCTCCGGCCACGACCGGAGCCGTCCGGCGATCGCCCGGCGGACCATCCGCCGGGCGATCGCCGTGTCCGGACGCGGCGGCCCGGGAAGACGGAAGCCGCCGCACACGCCTCCGGCCCCGGACGAGCCGGGGCCGGAGGGTCGGATCAGCGTCGGATCACAGGATCTGCCGGCCGCCGCGGCCGATGTGCTGGATGTCGTTGCTGGTCTTGTTCTCGGCTCCGGTGGTGCCGCCGGCGTCGTCGTTGGTGTTGCCGTTGACGTTGGTCGGGCTACCGCTGTTGCTGTTGTTGCCGGACAGATGGACGTTCTGCGAGTTCGAGACGTTGCCGCTGTTCAGCGGGCCGTTGATGCAGATCCTCGCCCGGTTGCGGCAGCTGAAGCCGGCGTGGAAGCTCGCCACGGTGTCGCTGTTCCACACCCCGTCGAGGCCGTACGGTCCCCCGTCCCATGCCTGGGCGGGCGACGCCGCCCCGGCCGCCAGGAGCAGGCCGCAAGCTCCTGCGATCACCAAATTGACGCGTGCCATGTTCTTCACTGTGTGCTCCTGCACCTCGCGGTTGGGTACCCCGCGGTCTTGCTACCGGGCGTCGCCCCTTCCACCAAGCCTGAGCAACGGCCCGTCCCGCTCATTCACCCTGAACGATCAGTGGATTCACCGTGACGGCTCTCTCCGCCGGCGTCGTGACGGTCCCCGCCCGCGGTGTGCGCCCGCCGCCCGCGAAGGCGGCGTTGCTCCTCACCCCCGCAGCCGCAGCCGCTGTCCCGGATAGATGTGGTCGGGGCCCTGGTCGAGGTGGTGTTTGTTGCGGACGTAGAGGCCCTTGGTGCCGCCCGGGGCGTGGGTGCGGTGGGCGATGGCGGAGAGGCAGTCGCCGGGCCGGACGACATAGCTGCGCGCCTTGGAGCCGGCGGGCGTGGTGCGGGCGCGCGGGGCGGAGTCCCCGGCGGCCGCCGGCGCCTGCCGGGCCTCGGGGGCGGAGCTGCCCGCGGAGCCGTTCGTGGCCGTCCGGGCGCAGTTGGGCCAGGCGGACAGGCCGCGGTCGCGGGCGATGCGCTCGCCGACGGCGATCTGCTCGGCGCGGGTGGCGAGGTCGGCGCGCGGGGCGTAGCGGCTTCCCCCGTAGGCGCGCCAGGTGGCGGGGTCGATCTGCAGGCCCCCGTGGTAGCCGTTGCCGGTGTTGATGTGCCAGCGGCCGCTGCTCTCGCAGGCGGCGATGCGCTCCCAGTCGGGGCCGGGCGAGTCCGCGGACGGGACGGTGTCCGCGGCGTTCGGGCCGGCCGCCGCGGCGCTCGGGCCGGTGAGGGAGGCCAGGCCCACGACGCCGAGGAGGACCAGCAGCACGGACAGGAGTGGTTCGACGGACCGTTTGGCGAGGGGCGACGGCATGACGGGAATCCTCCGCGGTGCTCCGGCAACGCCGTGACGGAGTACTCGCCACGACCGGTGGGCACGCACCAACTAACCCGGCAATATGGTTTTCCGTGGCCCCGGGGAGCGCGACATGCGCGAGTTTCACCCGGGTGGGCGCAGCGCCGGATCCCCGCCTCTCAGGGACCGTCGGCCCGTGATTGCGCCGCACATTTCCGCGCCGCCGCCCCGCGTCAAGGTCCGAATTCCGGCCAGCCGCGGCAATTCCGGTCCGGTGCCCCCGCCGCCCCTGTGGGAACGGGCATTTACCTGACCGAATAGGCGAATGAGGGGGTGAGGGCGAGGGGTTCCGGGACGGCGACGGCGAACTCGTAGGAGGAGGAGAAGGAGAAGTTCCGCACGTAAACGGGGACTTCGGTGCCGTACGGTCCGGGGACGGTGACCGTTCCGCGGTCGGCGGGGAATCCGGCCTCGATGCGTTCCGGCGCGATGGACAGGCCGCGGCCGACGGCCTGCAGCGCGGCGTCCTTGCGGACCCAGAAGCGGGTGATGAGGCGCTCGCGCTCGGCGGACGGACGGCCCGCCGCGGTGCGCGCTTCCTGGGCCGTCAGCACCTCGCAGGGGGTGTGCGGCGGGGACGTGGGGCGGACCGACTCCACCGAGAATCCCATCCGGCGGGCGTCGTCGCCGCAGGCCACGACCAACAGGCCACGGGTGCCGTACAGCTCCCAGTGGGGGGCGGCGGCCATCGCGGCGCTCACCCGGTCGGGGAGCCGGGCCAGCAGCCAGCTGCGGCACGCGCCGTCGAGCGTCGCCCTGGAGTGGCCGTTGAGGCCCAGGCAGCCGTCGGGGGACAGGGCCGTTCCCGCGCCGCGGGACGGGGTGGATCCCATGGGGACGACGAAGATCGGAACGGGGGTGGACAGGACGTCCGGGTGGTCGTGAGCGGGGCTGGGTGCGGCGGCGAGCGGTGCCGGGCGGGCCCGGCCGGGGCGGGACAACTGGCCGGGAACACCCAGGTCGAGGGGCTCCGGACAGAGTTCGAGAAGAGCGGCGTTCGTTTCCACGTACTTTCCGTCCTCCACAGGTGAGCGGTACCAAGGCCGCACTGGGTGAGTGGCGGCCTGTCATGCAGTGGATCTCTCCCCCTTTTTCGCCTACATCGATCGATACAGACAGCCCAAGGTTTGCAGATCCTCCGGAAGCTTCGGGTCATCCCTCCTGCTGATGTACGGCTACATACTTCGATGTACGAGAGCCCTCCCCAAATTCGGGCGCCAGGGCCAGGAGAACGGGCAACGCACCGAAGTACTGTCCTCATGTGTGGTTACGTCTTTTCCCAAGTACGCACGCGCGCCGCCGCCCCGTCCCGCTCCGTGACCTCAGATTGGCAGTGGGTTTCTTCGCCGGCTGTCTGATTCTGTATGTCGTGGGCGGCTCCCAGGTGATGGGGGGCGATATCCCCGTTTGGCAGGCCGTCCTGCCGGTCCTCGTGCTGTGCACCGCGACCGCCCTGCGCAGCGTGGCCCCGCCGGCCGCGGTCGCCGTCGGGACCCTCACCGTGACCGTGGAGACCACGTCCAGCGGCGGTCTGGGCCCCGTCCTGATCTACACCGACCTGCTCTACGCCGCCGCGCTGTACGGCGCCCCCTGGCTGTGCCGGCTGCTGCAGGTCGGGACCGTCACGGCCACCCTCGCCACCACCGTCGTCCTCGTCCTCACCGGCGACCGGTCGGAGGGAGTCACGACCGGTGTCATCGTCGCGCTGCTGCTCATCTCCCCGGTGTGGACCGGGGTGTTGATACGGAACCACAAGGAGCGGGCGGACACCGAACGGCAGCGCGCCGCGCAGATCAACCGGCTGGCGGAGCTGGACCGCAAGACCGTGCTGCAGACCGAGCGCACCCGGATGGCCCGTGAACTGCACGATCTGGTGGCCAACCACCTCAGCGCCATCGCCATCCACTCCAGCGCCGTGCTCTCCCTGACCGAGTCGAAGGGGTCCGGGGAGGGCGCCGCCGAGGACCCGGTGCTGCGGGCGCTCGCCGTGATCCGTGAGAACAGCGTGCAGGGGCTGGCCGAAATGCGGCGCATGGTGGTGCTGCTGCGGTCCGACCGGGGGGTGGACGACGACTGGGACCGGCCCCAGCTGAACGCCCTGGGGGCGCTCGTCGAGCAGGCCAGGCCGGCGGCCGACGCGGCGGCGCTGACCTTGCACACCGAGTTCCCCGAGAGCTTCCCCGAGGTGTCGTCGGTGATCGAGGTGACGGCGTACCGCATCGTGCAGGAGGCGCTGACCAACGTCCTCAAGCACGCCTCGTCGGGGCGGGTGCGGATCCGCTGCGAGGCGGGCGCCGAGCAGTTGACCATCTCGGTCGACAGCCCCCTGACCCTCCCCGACGGCCGGGCCCGGCACCGCCCCGTGGAACAGCTGACCACCGGAGCGGGCGCCGGGCTCACCGGGATGTCCGAGCGGGCCGCGCTCGTCGGCGGCATCTTCGACGCGGGGCCCGACCGCACCGCCCCCGGACGCTGGCGGGTGCGGGCCGTGCTCCCGCTGACGCAGAACTCCTAGGCCGTTTCCAGAGATTCCGACGAGAAAGGTGGCGCAGCCAGTGGAGGAGCTAGTGGACGAGCTGGTGGCGGGCGAGCGCGGGGGGTGGCCGGCCCAGGACCCGGCCCCGGACCCGGTGGAGCGACCCGAGTGCATACGGGTGCTGGTGGCCGACGACCAGGCCGCCGTACGGTCCGGACTCGTCCTGGTGCTGCAGACCGATCCGGGCATCACGGTGGTCGGCGAGGCCGGTGACGGTGCGGCGGCGGTGCGGATGGCCGCCGAACTGCGGCCCGATGTGGTGCTGATGGACGTCCAGATGCCGCAGCTCAACGGGGTCGCCGCCACCCGCAGGATCGTGGAGCGCGGCCTCGCCGAGGTGCTGGTGCTGACCACCTTCGACCTCAACGAGTACATCTTCGGGGCGCTGCGGGCCGGCGCCGGCGGCTTCATCCTCAAGAACGCGGAGCCGGCCGTGCTGGTCGGCGCGGTACGGGAGGTGGCGCACGGGGACGGCTTCCTCACCCCGGCCATCGCCCGGCGGCTGATCACCGAGTTCGCCGGCCGCCCGCCCACCGCCGGGCCCACGCTGCCGGAGGGCGCCGCGCAGGCCCTCGACACCCTCACCAAGCGGGAGTTGGAGGTGCTGGCCTGCATCGCCCGCGGGCTGGCCAACAGCGCCATCGCGGAGACCCTCAACCTCGCGGAGGGCACCGTGAAGACGCACACCAGCCGCATCCTGTCGAAGCTGCACCTGCGCAGCCGGGTGCAGGCCGCGATCCTGGCGCAGCAGCACGGGATCGCCCTGCAGGGCTGAGCGGGCCGGGCACGGGGGGTGCGGCCCCCGGCGGCCTCACCCGTCGGTGAGCAGCAGGCGCGCCAGGGCGTCGTTCTGGCGGAAGTAGACCGCGTTGGTGTGCGGACGGGGGAACTGCGCCGGCCCGGCGACGATCCGGTCCCGGTGCACGGTGCCGGAGGCGTCGACGGGGTGCAGACCGGCACCGGACAGCCGCAGCATGCCGCCCGCGCCGTCCTCGGCGCCCTCCACCGCGAGCTCGCCGCGGGAGTACAGGGCGCGCAGCAGGGGGTCGGTGACCCGGTCGGGGCCGGGGGCCGCCAGGCGGGCGTCGAGGAGCACGGCCGCCTCGTGGACGGCCCCCGGGGCCGCGGGCCCGGACGCCCGGAAGACGGCGCCGCCCGACGCCCCGTCCCCCTCGACGACCTCCACCCGCATCCCGGGCCCCACGAACGTCACGATCCCCGCCTCGGCGAGCGCCAGCAGCTGTTCGGCGCGCAGCGGCGGCGGGCCCGAGCTGAGGTAGGTGCCGAGCGCGAAGCGGTCCAGCGCCTCCGCGACCTGGGCGGGGTCCAGGACGCCGGAGCGCCACAGCTCCTCGATCACGGAACCGACCCGCTGCAGGCCGTCGACCAGCGCGGTGTCCACGCCGCGCGCCGGGCCGGTACGGCGGTGCAGCACTTCGGCGAGGTGGCCGCGCAGCCGCCGCTGGAGCGCGTCGGCGTCGGCGAAGCGCAGGCCCGCGAGCGGGGCGGCCAGCCGGTCCAGGTCGAACCGGTCGGCGGGATCGGGCACCGCCGACCGGGCGAGCTTGGCCAGCCCGTCGGGGTCGGTGAGCAGCAGGGCGTACTGGGCGTCGAAGTCCTGCCAGGTCGTACGGGTCCGGGCGGGCTGCCCGGCGAAGAGCGCGCGGTAGTGCCACCAGCCCAGTTCGGCCACCACCAGCGGCCAGACCTCGCGGCCGAAGGAGGCACCGGGCCCGGACAGCCGGGCCCGGCAGGCCTCGACGGTGGCGAAGCGCGGGGCGGCGGGCGGGGCCGGGGCGCCGGCCGGTGCCGGGTAGGCCGGTTTCGGCGGCAGCGGGACGCCGCGCCGGGAGCCGGCGTACAGCCGGGGTTCGCGCCCGGACGGCAGGTAGCGCAGCGCGCCGCCGGGGGTGCGCACGAAGCGTCCGCCGCGGCCCTCGGTCAGCAGCGCCAGGCAGTCGATGAAGACCAGGCCGAGGCCGCGGACGACGACGGGGGCGCCGGGCGGGATGCGCTCCAGCGCGTCCGGGTCGGCGGGCCCGGGTCCGATCCGGGTCAGGCCGGCCGGGACCGGGGCGGCGAGGACCGGGGTGTGGCCCTGGGCGAACACCACCCGGTCGGCGAGGAAGGGCGGTTCGCCGGAGTCGAGGATCACCTGCTGGCGGCCCCGCCCGTCCGGCGCGTCGGCGCCGCCGGTGCGCCGCAGGTCGACCGCCCGGGCGCGGTGGACGAACAGCCGTACTCCGGGGGGCAGTTCGCGGGTCACGGTCTCGAAGAAGTGGCGCAGATAGCGGCCCTGGTCGCGGCGGGCGGCGTAGGCGCCGTCGTGGAGGGGGGAGCCGAGCCAGGCCGCGGTGGTGGGGCCGGGGCGCGGGGGCCCGGCGCAGTCCACGCTCTCGTCGGGGTACATCGTGACCTGCTCGGCGGCGGAGTTCATCCACAGCAGGCCGGGCTGGTCGGTGCGCCAGGTGCGGCCGGCACCCGGCGGGCAGGGGTCGACGATGTGCAGGTCCAGGGGCCGGCCGCCGTACAGGGCGGGGACGTTGGCGAGGATCCGCTCGACGATCGAGGCGCCGCGCGGGCCGCAGCCGATGAGGCAGAGGGTGCGTGCCGCGCCCGCTTGGTCGTTCAACTGGCCTCCTTCCATGGGCCTTCGTCCGGAAAAACACAGGGGCCCGGTGGCCCGTGCCGCAGCACGGGACCACCGGGCGCCGTGTCAGCAGCCGCCGCTGATCGTGGAGCCGAGCGCCTGGGCGTCACGCTCGCCCGGCACCTCCAGACCCTGAAGATCCATGATGGTCATCTCGACACCTCCCTTCCGCGGATCGGTGGACATGTGTACGGTGAATACACGGCGCGTGGTGGAACACCCACACCGTGTGGCCGGCTGCGTCAGCAGCCGCCGCTGACGGTGGAGCCGAGCGCCTGAGCGTCACGCTCGCCCGGCACCTCCAGGCCCTGAAGGTCCATGATGGTCATCTGACGACACCTCCTTCCGAGGACTCGTCGTGGCGGGGGAACACGGTGGTGACGTGCCAGGTGCCGTTGCGGGACACCTGGAGCCGGTGGGACTGTGCACCAGAGGTGCACGGTCCACCCGGCGTCGCGTCAGCAGCCGCCGCTGATCGTGGAGCCGAGCGCCTGAGCGTCACGCTCGCCCGGCACCTCCAGGCCCTGAAGGTCCATGATGGTCATCTGACGACACCTCCTTCCGAGGACTCGTCGTGGCGGGGGAACACGGTGGTGACGTGCCAGGTGCCGTTGCGGGACACCTGGAGCCGGTGGGACTGTGCATGAGAGATGCACGGTCCACCCGGCGTCGCGTCAGCAGCCGCCGGAGACGGTCGAGCCGAGCGCCTGGGCGTCACGCTCGCCCGGCACCTCCAGGCCCTGCAGGTCCATGATGGTCATCTGACGACACCTCCCTTCCGCGGTGCGCAGTGCCCGCTGCCCCGGACGGGGCGGTGGGGGTGGCGGCGCTCGTGGCGCCGCCGGCGCGTCCCGGGGCGGCCGGCTGAACGGCCGCCGCGGAGCGCGAGTCGGTGAGGAACGGGAGCAGCGGGGTGCCCCGTTCGGTGGCGGACAGCGCCAGCAGCACTCCGGCGCCGCCGCCGGCCAGGTCCATGGAGATCCGGGCACGGCCGTCACAGGGGAAGACCGTCGCGCCCCGCCATGTCATGGCGTGCTGGCCGAGGTTGGTCAGATGGCGGCGCAGATGCCGCTCGGTCGCCTCCGGGGGCAGGGGCACCCGTCCGCGCAGCGCCGCCAGCGTGGCGAGCAGTCCCGCGCGGCCGCCCAGCAGCCCGGACTCGATGACGAAGTCGGCGGCGCAGGCGCGCAGCAGCGCGGGCAGCGCCTCGCGGATCCGGTCGTCGTCGCGGTGGTCCAGCAGCTCGGCCGCGACCAGGGCGATCCCCGCGCTGCCGTTGTCCAGGTAGGGGAGCAGCCGGAATCCCTCGTCGACCTGGAGGGTGTCCTGGGGGCCGGGGGAGCAGCGGTCGAGGTCGCGGTGGACGGCGTGTACCGCCTCGTCCAGCAGACCCGGGTCGCCGGTGGCCCGGTGGGCGCGCAGCAGGAAGAGCGCGGCGCCCGACCAGCCGTACATCAGCCCGGCGGCGTCCTTCGAGCCGTGCCGGCGCCTGCGGGCGACCGGTTCGCCGCGGGCCGCGGTCAGCTGCCCGGTGACGCGGTCGGCGAGGCCGAGGGCCTGCCGGCGCAGGGTGTCGCTGCCGAGTGCGGCGGCGAAGTGCAGGAGGTTGAGGCCGACGCCGGACAACCCGCGGTAGAGGCTGGGGCAGTGGCGTACGGCGAGGCCGTCGGCGGCCCGGTCGAGGGCGTGCAGCGCGGCCTGTTCGTCGCCCAGCTCGTGCAGGACGTAGGCCATGCCGTGCAGTCCGTCGTAGAAGCCGATCCGTTCGGCGGGTACCCGGTCGACGGCGGCGCGCAGCCAGGCCGCGCCCTGTTCGTCGTGCTCCCCGAGCGCGGTGTGCCGGGCCCACAGGACGCCGGCGGCGCCGTGTCCGAAGCCCGCGCCGCCCTCGATGAACTGCTCGAAGTCGCCGGGGTGGAGGCGGTCGGTGCGGTCCGGGGTGGCGCTGGCGCGCAGCCCGCGGCCGAGGGAGGCGAGCAGGCCGGAGGGCGGCCACGGTCCCGGTGGCGAGGCGAGTTCGGAGGTCGTGTCGTCGTTGGGGGCCAGCTGCGGCGCCAGCCGTGAGACGAGGTGGTCCGGCAGCCCGTACCGCTCGGCCGCGGTGGCCAGCAGCGCGGGTGCCTTGTCGGGGGCGAGCCCGCCGAGCGCGGCCAGCGGCAGGAACAGCCACAGTCCGATGGCGGCGAGCGCATAGTGGTCGCCGTCGGTGCCGGTGGCGTCGGCCCGGTGGAAGCCGGGGGCGCCGAGGCTGCTCGGGGTGGCCCGGTCGGCCTCGTCGGCCACCTCGAAGTCGATCAGGACGGGCTCGTCGCCCGGCCGGATGATGAGGTTGCCCGGGTGCAGGTCGCCGATCCGGATGCCGCGGGCGTGGACCGAGGCGACCAGCGCCTCGATCCGGCCGAGCAGGGCCAGCGCACGGTCCCGGTAGGCCGCGACGGCCCGTTCGTCGGGATCGGGGACGGTCAGCGGGTGGTGGGCGGCGAGCCAGGTCTGGAAGTCCTGCCCTGCGATGTCCTCCAGGACCAGGAAGAGGTGGTCGCGGACCTGGAGGGTGCCGAAGGTGCGCGGGATCCCGGGCAGTCCGGCCAGCCGCTCCAGCATCCGGTGCTCGTGGGCGAGCCGGCTGACGGCGTCGCGGCCGACGCCGTCGGTCCCGGAGAAGGGCCGGCCCTCCTTGAGGACGACGCTTGCCTCACCGGCGCCGAGGGCCTCGTCGCCGACGGGGGCGGCGCGGTAGACGCCACCGCCGTTGGAGAACTGCAGCGCCCCGGTGATCCGGTACGGGAAGTCGTCCACGGCCTGCCGGGCGGCCAGCGAGTCCTTGAGGACGTCCGGCACCGTGACCCAGTCGGGGGTGTGGAAGACCGGGGTCCTGCGGTCCGGTTCCGGTGTGCCGTCGGGCCGCCGGAAGGCCGTGACCAGCTCGCCGTGGTCGTCCTCCATGTAGCGGGTGCGGAAGCCGCCGTAGCGGACGTAGAGCGGGCCCTGACGGAAGCGCAGGTCGGTCAGGACGTACGGGCCGGGGCGGCCGCCGACGAGCGCGTCGAGCTCTTCGAGGGTGCGGGCGAACTCGGCCTCGTCCACCGGGTAGACGGTCAGCAGCTTGCCGGCCGAGGAGCGCTGGGCGTACTTGCGGCTCAGGGCGCGCAGGACGTTGGCGCTCTTGAGGTACTTGAAGGCGATGCCGTGCGCGGTGCAGTGGGCGGCGACGTCGGCGAGGGTGCGGCGGGCGTCGTCGGGGGCCGCGCTGACGTGGATCTTCCAGCCCTGGTCGGGGAGGCGGTCCTCGGCCGGGCGGCAGAACGTCCAGGCCTCGTTGTCCTCGCGGCTCCAGCCGTCGGGCAGCGGCGGGGCGGGGAAGCGGGTGGCCGCCAGGTCCCAGTTGCCGGGCCAGTCGAAGAAGGTGCGGTCGGCCAGGGCGAAGCTCTCGGCGCCGTCTCTCATGCGGCACCTCGCGCGGGGGCGGCGGCCGGGACGGTCTCGGGGACCGGGCCGGACCCGGGGGCGGGGGCGGCGTCGTGGTCGCGGGCGGCCCCGTCGTCCAGGTACCCGGCGAGCGCGGTGCGGCGGGTGGCCGCCAGGTGCTCGGTGAGGATGGCGCGCGCCTGGATCTTGTCGTCCTCGTCCACGAAGTCGGCCAGTCCCACGGCCAGTACGCGGTTGTCGGCGCTGGGCTTCAGCGAGGCGTAGTGCTCGTCGCGCAGCAGCCCCCACACGATCGAGTCGTGGTACGCGCCGTCGAGATAGCAGTGGTCGCGCAGGATGCCCTCGACCACGAACCGGGTCTTGGTCATCAGCCGGATGATGCCCTTGTTGTAGCCGGCGGTGGTGACCTGCACGCGGTGCGCGTCCAGTTGGTGGAAGAGGTAGTCGACGAGCAGCACGACGGCTTCCGCGCCGTACCCGCGCCGCCACAGCTCGGGGGAGCCGATCGCGCCCCCGACGGTGAAGCCGCCGATCCGGCCGCTGCGCTGGTAGCTGACGGTGCCGATGCCCGCGCCGTCCTTCGTCCGGATCACCAGGTGGTGGACCCGGCCCGAGCGGTTGGCCTGCTCGACCTCGGCGGCTCCCAGCAGTTCCCAGTCCCCGCTGAGCACGGCGGCCGGCGAGCCGGGCCGCAGCCAGGAGGCGATCGCGGCCCAGTCGTCGTCCCCGGGCCATTCCAAGGTCACCAGTCGTCCCTGCACGGTGCGTCTCCCTCCTCAGCCGGTGTAGCGGGTCAGTACGAGAACGGCGTTGTGTCCGCCGAATCCGAAGGAATTGCTCAGGACCACGTCGCCGTCCCAGTCGCGGGCGCCCTTGACCACCAGGTCGAGATCGGGTTCCTCGGGGTGGTCGCAGTTGCGGATCGGCGGGATCCTGCGGTCGCGGAGCGAGAGCACCGCGGCGGCGGCCTCGGCGGCTCCGGAGGCGCCCAGCATGTGCCCGGTCATGCTCTTGACGGCGGTGACCGGGGTACGGCGCAGGTGGTCGGGGCCGAGTACCTCGCGCAGCGCGGCGGCCTCGATGCGGTCGTTGAGCACGGTCCCGGTGCCGTGGGCGCTGATCTGCCCGACGTCCTCGGGGGCGCGCCCGGCGTCGGCGAGTGCGCCGCGCATCGCGCGGACGGCTCCGGCGCCGGTCGGGTCGGGGGCGGTCGCATGGTGGGCGTCGGTGGTCGCGGCGTACCCGGCGACCTCCGCGAGGACCGTGGCGCCGCGGCGCTCGGCGTGGCCCGCCTCCTCCAGGGTCAGGACGGCGGCGCCGGCGGCCATCACGAAGCCGTCGCGGTCCCGGTCGAAGGGCCGGCTGGCTCCTTCGGGGTCGTCGTTGCGGCGCGAGAGGGCCTGGGCGTTGGCGGTGCCCGCCAGGTCGACGGCGGTGAGCGAGTCGTCCGCCCCGCCGGCCAGCACGATGTCGGCGCGGCCGTGGCGGATCAGCTCGGCCGCCTCCCCGATGGCCACCGCGCCGGTGGCACAGGCCGCGGAGACCGCGCAACTGGGGCCGCCGATGCCGTACTTGATGGACAGCAGGCTCGCCGGGTGGTCGATGGCGGTGAGGACGGAGTGGTAGGGGGAGACCCGGCGCGGCCCCTGTCCCTTGAGGACGTCGTACTGCTGCTGGATCGCGGAGGCGGCGCCGTAGCCGGAGCCGATCACCGCGGCGAAGCGGTACGGGTCGATGCCGGCCGGCGGTTCGAGGCCGGCGTCCCGCAGGGCCTCCGCGGCGGCGACCACCGCGTACCGGGTGAAGCTGTCGCTGCGCCGGGCCTCCTGGGGGGTGAGGCAGCCGGACCAGTCGAAGCCGGTGACCTCGCCGCCGATCCGGACCGGGAGGCCCGAGGCGTCGAAGCGGGTGACGGGGCCCACGCCGCTGCGGCCGGCCAGGAGGGCGTCCCAGAAGTCCGCGGTGGTGTTTCCCACGGGGGACACCACGCCGCAGCCGGTGACGACAACGCGCCGCCGCTCCTCGCGCATCTCCATGAAACCCGCCTCCTACTTTCTGCCCCGTTGTCACGCTCGGGGCGTCCTCATGACCAGAAACATGACAGGTGAGTCATTGCAGTGTCAACAGGCTTCCTCGAACAGGATCCGTCGACCCCCTCGACGACCGCACGACTCCAGGCCCCGCACCAGCGGAAACGCTCTCAGCGACATGACTCAGAGAGTCATGAAAATTGACTGTGGCGGCCATGCGAGGGACGTTGACGGGGAGGCCGGGGCCCGTGCCCAGGGGGCGGCCGGGGCGGGGCCGAGGCTCCGCCGGCTCACCACAGGGCCGGTGCCGCGCCCTCGTCGACCCCTGCTGAGACGGCCCCCGGTCGGTCCCGACGGCCCCTCGGCGCCCCGCCCGGCTCCCCGCCCGGCGCCTCGTGGCCGCCGCCAGGCCGGGCCGGGCGTACATAGAAAGTGACAGACGGCGGGGCGGAAAGTGCCTACCTGCGGATGATCCGAATGCGCCGGCCGCACGGGACGCTGGTCCGTACAACGAGCTCCGACCCATCACACGGAACGAGGGGAATCATGAAGGGTATTGCCGTCGGCATTGTTCTGGCGATCGCAGGTCTGGTCCTGTGGCTGACCACAAAGGAAGTGGAGACCCCGATCGTCTCGCTTCACAAGGCCGGTCTCATCCTGGCGATCATCGGCGGCGCGGAGGCCTTGTTCGCGCTACTGGGATTGGGAAAGAAAGCTAATAAATAAGCGCGCATTGCTCGCAATAACGGCATCCGCGCCGCGGCGGCACCCGCCGCCCGGCGGTCCTCAGTCCCGCTTTTCGAGGAGATCCGTCAGCCGTTCCCGGGCCCGCTCGGCGTGCCGGTACGCCTGGGCCCGCCGGAACAGACCGGCGGAATGCCGGAAGTACCCGGCCGCCCTTTCCCGGTCCCCCACCCGCTCACATGCCGCCGCGATCTCCCAGAGCGCGGCGGCTTTCTCATGGCCGCGGCCGGTATCGGGCAGCGCGGCCAGCCGCTCGCCCAGCGCGAAGAGGCGGCCGGTGTCACCGGCCGCCTCCGCACCCACCGCGTCCGCGGTGGTCAGCCAGAGCGGGAACGCCGGCTCCTGCGCGACCGAGGCCACCACCAGGCCGCGCTCGACGACGCTGCGGGCCCGGTCCGTCTCGCCGCCGTGCAGCAACAGCAGGGCGTACCGGCCGTTGATCTTCTCCCAGAGCGGGAAGCCGGCGGCGGGGGCGACCCGGCGCGCGCACTCCCCCAGCAGGGCGGCGGCGCGCTCCGTCTCGCCCCGGTCGTGCAGATCGAGCGCCCGGTGCAGATCGATGGCGGCCCGCGGCCCGGGGAGCACCCCGTCCGCCGGGGGCCGGCCGTGGTCGCCGTCGGGCGCCCAGTCGGGGCAGCCGCTCCAATAGGCGCAGCGGGTGAGCACCTCGTGGACCAGCAGCGAGTGGAACCCGGTACCGGGCTGCCGGCCGGCGCATTCGAGGAAGGCGGTGAGCGCGTGGCGCAGCCCGTCCTGGACCCGGCCGGCCGACTCCAGCAGGTCGGCGAGGGCGATCAGGGCGCGCAGCCGGGGCTCGGCGTACGGCGCGGGGGCCGGCGCGTCCAGCATCCGCAGCAGGACCTCGGCGCCCTCGTCGGCGCGGCCGAGTGTGCCCAGTATTTCGGCAATGGCGAGCTGCGCCTCGGTAAATACGTCGTCCTGCCGGCCGGAGGGGTCCATCTCGGCCAGTGCGCGGAATTCCGACAGCGCCCCCTCGGCGTCGCCGCCGTCCCATTGCCTGCGGGCCGCCACCAATCGCCCGACGAGGTCGAGCCTGCGGACCCGGCCGGTGGTTTCGGCCGGCTCGGCGGCGCCGGATATTTCGTCGACGCCGACCCCGAGGCGTTCCGCGAGGATCTTGAGTGCCCGGCCACTGGGAATACGCTTCCCGCGTTCCACCAGCGAGATGTAGCTGGACGACATGTCGGAACCGGCGAGGTCGTGCTGCGTCATTCCAGCGCCGACCCGGAGCTCTTTGATTCTCCTCCCGGTGTCCGCCAGCTCAGGCATTCGACAAGCCCTCCGGATTTCGAACAGTGGATGACCCCGGCCGGCTGCTTCAAAACGCGCCGAGTCACAATGAGTGCTCGGCACTTTACCAACTAGTCAAGAAGAAGTCGACCGATATTCGGATTCCTCCCACCGTTCTTCACCGGGCCCGCCGAGATCATTTTCGGGGACCGCCGCATTGCACCCGACGGTTCGCGAGAGTCCGGTGCGCACACCGGATAACCGGCCGCCGGGTACACCGAACTGTGTGCGCGCCGCCCCCGGGTCAACCTTTCGATGTACTACCGCGCGGCGATGCACACCCCGCGGCGACGTGGTCGGATGAGGCAGCACGCGCCCCCACCACCGCCGGACTCCGCGGAGGCACCACCCCATGACGCAGCCCCAACGCCCCGATCTGCACAAGGATCCGGCGTCCCTCGCCACCTCGTCGCCCGCGGTGCTGGCCTCGGACGCCGAGCGGGAGAACATGGTCGAACAGCTCCGAGAGGCCACCGCGGAGGGCCGGTTGACCCTGGAGGAGCTGGCCGAGCGGTCCGAGGCGGCCTATCTGGCCCGTACCCGCGCGGAGTTGCTGTCCGTCGGCGAGGACCTGCCGCATGTGACGCCCCCCGCCCCGGCGGGCCCGCCCGGACAGCGCACCTTCCGCGCCGCCTTCGGCGACCTCGTCCACCACAGCCCCGTCCTGGAACACGGCATCGAGGCGACCGCGGTCTTCGGTGACCTCACCCTCGACCTGCGCTCCTCCCCGGCACCGTCCACCGGCGAACTGACCATCGTGGCCCGCGCGATCGTCGGCGATGTGCACCTCCTCCTCCCCGAGGGCGTCCGGGTCGAGATGAACTGCAGCAAGGTCCTCGGCGATCTGCGCGACCTGACCCGCGAGCACGCCGGCCCCGAGGCCATCACCCCGCTCGTGCGCATCACCGGCTCCGCCGTCCTCGGCGACATCGTCGTCGCCCACCCCGACAGCGACCGGCGCACGTACTGGCAGAAGTGGCTCGACGAGCGCCGCAAGCGGGCCTGACCGGAGGAGAAGCCATGACGTCCGCCCCGGCCCTGCCCCGCCCCGCGCCGCCCGCCGCCGTCCTCGACGAGCGCCGGATCGGTCTGCGGGCGAGGCTGCGGCACACCGGCGCGCTGTCCCGCCGCAACGTCCTGCAGATCCGGCAGAACCCGACGGCGATGACCGACGCGCTGCTCACGCCGATCGTGCTGACCGTGCTGTTCGTCTTCGTCTTCGGCGGCTCGATCGGCGGTGCCGGAGGGCGGGCGCAGTACACCGCCTTCCTGGTGCCGGGGCTGATGGTGATCCTCGGGTTGACCATCGCGATGGCCGTGGGCGTCGGCGTCCACGACGACTTCCGTACGGGCGTGATGGACCGCTTCCGCGCGATGCCCATCGGCCGCTCCTCGGTGCTGGTGGCCAAGCTCGTGGTGGAGACCGGCCGGATGCTGGTGGCCATCACGGTGCTGCTGGCGGTCGGCGCGCTGCTCGGCTTCGACGTCGCCGGGCACTGGCCGGGTCTGCTGGCCGCGGTCGGCCTGACCGCCGTCTTCGGCACCTCCCTGGTGTGGAGCTTCATGCTGCTGGGCCTGACCCTGCGCACCGCACAGGCCATCCAGGGCCTCTCGGTCCTGGTGCTGACCCCGCTGGAGTTCGGCTCCTCGATCTTCGTACCGACCTCGACCATGCCGGACTGGCTGCACACGTTCACCCGCTTCAATCCCCTGACCCATATGGCCGACGCGGCCCGCGGACTCGCCCTGGGCGAGGGCCCGGTGGCCGGCCCGGTGTTCTGGACGCTGGTGTGGTCGGTGGGCCTCACCGCGCTCACCGCCCCGGTAGCCGTCGCCAAGTTCCGCACCAAGACCTGACACCGATCCGTACGGAGCGGAGAACCTCCCCCGGCACGCCCTCGGCGTGACTCCCCCGTACGAAGAAGACGTGCCCGGCCTCCTCCGGCCGCCCCCGGGCCCGAGGAGGGCCGGGCACGCGCATGCTCCGGGGCCGCGCACCGGGCAGGCGCACGCGCCCGGACCGCCGCCCCACACAACGGACCCGCACCGCCGTGCTGCCGCGCCGTCCGGGGAAGTTCTTCCGCCGCGACGGCGACCGGCCACCACAGGGGTGCGGGTCCGAAGGGGGGCTGCGGGGTGTCACTCGTCCTGGGGGGACTCCCGCTCCGGGAAGTCCCCCGCGGCGGCGGTCATCCCCGGCGGGAGGTCGGCGAGCGCGGCCGCCACCTCCACCACGGCCGTGGTCCCGGCGGCGACCTGTCGCCAGGCGTCCGCCAGCGCCGCCGGCAGCGCGTCGGCGTCCGTCACCCGCCGGTGGCCCAGGCCGTGGGCGGCGGCCAGGCCCTCGGTGCCGGTCGGGCGGGGCCGGGTGAAGGCGAAGCGCGAGCCGCCGGGGGAGACCCGGTCGAGGTTGGACTGCAGCCAGCCGTAGCCGCCGTTGTCGAGGACGACATAGAGCACGGCGACGCCCGCGTCGGCGACGGTCGGCAGCTCGCCGCGGAAGAGGTTGAAGGCGCCGTCGCCCACCACCGCGACCACCGGCCGCCCGGCCGGTTCGGCCAGCCGGACGCCCACCGCGGCGGCCGCGCCGAAGCCGAGCGGAGTCTGCTCACTGGGCACCACCGAGCCGCCGCCGGACCCCAGCGACCAGTGCGGGAAGTAGTACGACCACATGTCCTGCAGGCCGTTCTCCTGGACCAGGACCCGGTCGGCGGGGACGGCGCGGTCCAGGGCGGCCAGCACCCGGGCGACCGGCACGGCCCCCTCGGTGACCGTCTTGGCGGCCTCCTCGGCCCGGTCGGCGGCGCGCCGCGCCAGCGCGGCCCGCGCGTCGCGGACCCGGGCCGGCCAGGCCGGTCCGGGCCGGTGACCGGCCAGCAGCTCCGCCCAGCCGTCGACGATCCGCCCGGCGTCGCCGAGCACATGGTCGCCCGGCCGCTCCATGGCCAGGTTCTCCTCTCCCAGCACCGCCTGGATGACGGGCAGTTGGGACATCTCCTCCGGCCAGCCGAAGGTGGCGGTCTCCTCCAGGCGGCTGCCCAGCGCGATGACGAGGTCCGCCTCGCGCCACAGGGAGTCCATCGGCGCGACCGTGTAGAGGCCGCTGACGCCGCAGTGCAGCGGATGGTCCTCGTCGACCGTGCCGCGGCCGGAGGCGGTGCTGAAGAGCCCGGCGCCGAGCAGCTCGGCGAAGCGCTCGATGCGGCGGCCGGTGTTGCGGTGCCGCGCGCCGCCGCCGACCAGCAGCAACGGCCGCTCGGCCGCGGCGATCCGGGCGGCGGTGGCGGCCAGCGCGTCCGGGTCGGGGGCCGTCCGCTGCGGCCCGACGGGGCGCCACGGCCCGACCCGGGTGACCGGTTCGGCGGCGATCTGTTCGGCGAGCTCCACGTAGACCGGCCCCGGGGCGCCGTTGACGGCGAGCGCGGCGGCCTTCTCCAGGGCGCCGGGCAGCCGCTCGGAGTGGTCGACGCGGGTAGCCCACTTCACGTAGGGGCGGATCGCGGTCAGCTGGTCCAGCTCCTGGAAGGCGCCGGTGCCGAGCCGGTCGAGCCGGGTGCCGTCGGCGACGAGGATCAGCGGCGCGGCGGCGGAGCGCGCCTCCAGCACACCGGTGAGCGCATTGGTCAGCGCCGGTCCCTTGCCGATCACGCAGACGCCGGGGCGGCCCGCGGCGAGCGCGTAACCGGTCGCCATGAACACGGCGTTGCGCTGGTCGCGGCAGAGCACCACCGTGGTGTCGGACCGCTCCAGCTCGCCGAGGAGCGCCATGTCGTCGCCGGGCAGCGCGAACACCACGTCGGTGCCCAGGTGCCGGAGGTGGTCGGCGAGGGCGGCCCAGGCGGTGGGGTGGGTGGTGGGGGTCATCGTCCGGCTCCCGGTCGGTGGGCGGCGACGGCCTGGGAGATCAGGACGGGTTCGGCCCGTACGTCCTCGCCGTCGGCGATGTAGTTGGCCATCCGGCCGTAGCCGCCGAACGGGGCGTTGCCGTTGTCGATGGACAGCAGGGTGGTGTCGAGGGTGACGGTGGTGCGCCGGCGCAGCGCCTCGACGAGGCGGGGGGCGTGGCCGTAGACGCTGGAGCCCAGGGCGCGTTCGGTGAACATGCCCGTGGTGAGGGTCGCGGCGAGCGTGTCCTGGTCGCGGTAGCCGGCGATGTTGAAGATCGGGGCGAAGAACTCCGGCACGTGGGTGCGCGGGGTGACCTCCGCGCCGACGACGACGGTGGGATCGAGCCGCCGGCCGCGGAAGTCGACGTGTCCGCCGTGCACGATGCCGCCGTGGTTGCGGGCGAGGAACTGTGCGCCGTCCTCCAGCGCGCTCTCGTAGAAGATCGGCCCGAAGTCGGCGTCCGGGTCGGTGTAGGGGCCGTAGCGCAGCCCCTTCAGCTCGCTGACCAGCGCGTCGACGAACGGGTCGAGCAGCGACTCGTGGACGGTGAACAGGTCGGGGCCCAGGCAGTCCTGGCCGGTGTTGAGGACCCGGATGGCGATGGCGTCGCGGGCCGCCTGCTCGACGTCGGCGCCGGGGGCGACGACGAACGGGTTGACGCCGGAGCCGAGGAAGAGGAAGAGCTGCCCGGGGGCGAGCCGGGCCCGGATCTGCTCGGCGTTGGCGTAGGCGCCGGTGAAGACGACGACATCGGCGGGGCGCACCTGCTCCTGCAGGAACTCCCGCTGGCTGGCGCCGGAGAGGGTGATGGGCAGGCCGTGCCGCTCCGCGAGCAGGGCGTGCAGCCGGCCCATCTGGTCCTTGACCCGGCTGGAGGGGCGGAAGACCAGCCGGTCCGTGTAGAGCGCGGGGACCAGCAGGTAGAGGGCGTAGGAGTAGAGGATGACGTTCGACGGCATGAAGGCGGCCAGCTGAGGCACCCGGCCGGGCCGGTGGGCGGCCACCTCGTCCAGGGCCCCGTCGAGGGTGGCGATGGTCGACTCGATCTCGTAGGCCGCGGCGCGGTGGGTGGAGATCTCGCACAGCAGCTCGTGCACGGTACCGGCGTCGTTCACCAGGAAGTCCCGGACCCGGTGCACGGCTGCCGCGCGCCGGATGTCGGTGCTGTCCTCCGGCTCGGCGGCCACGGTCGGCCATGCGGGAGCGGAGCTCATATGTCCCTCCTCGGGGCGTAGTCCATGGAGGGTCAGCGTCAGCCAATTGTCATTTATTGTCAAGTAAAGTCATTGCACTCGACTGGCTCATATGACAAGCGGCCCCGCCCCCGGCCGGTCCGCGAGGCCACCCTCGCCCCTGCTCTCCGGGGCCGCCACCCGCGAGGCGGCTTCCCAACTGTCGCAATACCCCCGCACAGGCAAAAGGAATGCCATGCTCCGAACGTGACAAAAAATGACTGCCCGCCGGGAGCCGGGCCGTCCACAGGCCCCCCTCGGCGGCCCCGCGATGAGTAGAATCGCGGTCATCAGTGCCCCCTGTCCGCAGCGTCCGCGCGCCCGTCACCGTCCGTCCGCCCCACTCAACTGCGAGCGATTTTCTTGACGATTGAGCAGCCTGCTTTCGGTAAGCGAGTGCGGGAGGTCCGGCGCGCCCAGGGTCTGTCCCAGGGGGACCTCGCCGGGGACGACCTCTCCCCCAGCTATGTCTCGCTGGTCGAGAACGGCCGCAGAATCCCCGGCGCCAAGATCGCCCGCTCCCTCGCGCAGCGCCTCGGCACGACGGTCGAGGCGCTGTCCGCCACCGACGAGCCCGGCGACCGGCTGACCCGGCGCCTGGGCCTGGTCGGCCAGTTGGTGGCCGCCCGCGCCAGCCAGCTGGCCGGGGACTGGCCGGCGGCCCGGCGGCAGCTGGAGTCGGTGGTGGCGGAGGCCGGCGCCGGTCAGGACGAGGTGCGCTGGGAGGCCCGCTGGGAACTCGCCACCGTCCTGGGGCGGCTGGACGACGCGGCGCGCCATGAGGCGGCGCTGCGGCAGCTGCTCGACGATCCGCTCACCCGCTCCGCGCCCGTGCTGCACGCCCGCGTCGCCGTCGAACTCGCCCAACTGCTGCGCGCCGCGGGCCGCCTCGCGGACGGTGTCCGCTTCGCGGAGGAGGCGGTCCGGGTCACCGGCGAGCTGGAGCCCGGCCGCCCGGAGCGGGCCCAGGCCCGGGTGGCGCTGCTGTCCGTGTCCGTCGACAGCGGGGAGTGGAGCCGCGCCGAGCAGCTCGGGGCGGAGCTGCAGGAAGAGGTGGCACCGCTCCCGGCCGGTGAACTCCGGGCGAGCGCGCTGTGGGCGGTGGCCGGCGCGCAGTACCTCGGCGGGCATCCGGACCGGGCGCTGGAGCTGCTGGCCGAGGCGGAGCAGCTGCTCGCCGCGACGGACGGGATGCGGCTCCGGCTGCGGCTGGCCCGCGCCCGTACCCTGCTGGCGCTCGCGGCCGGTCCGCAGGACCAGGCCGACGCCCTGCTGGAGCGGGCCCGGCAGGCCGCCGCGCTCGTCGACACCCCGTCCACCCGGATCTGGCTGGCCGTCCTGGAGACGGCCGCGGCGCTGCGCCGGCAGCAGCCGGCGGCGGCCGCCGGGCACGCCGCCGCGATCGACCCCGACGCCGGCGCGCTGACGCCCCTCGACCGGGCCCGCTGCCTGCTCCACCTGGCCCGCGCCCGTCGCGCGGACGGCGCGGGGGAGGCCGCGGAGGCCGACTTCAAGAAGGCCGCCGAGGGCTACGAGCAGGCCGGCGCGTTCCGGCTGGCGCTGGAGAGCTGGCGCGAGCTGAGCGCCGGCCGGACCGGCGAGGGGCCCGACCCGCACGCCGTACTCATGCCCTAGCGGAGTCCGCGGCCCGGGGGCCGCCCGTTCCGGACGCCGGGCCGCGGTCCGCACCGTCCGGCGCGTCGGGGGCCTGCGCCCGCCAGATCCGGACGCCGGGCACCGGGGACGAGGTCGCCGCGCAGGCCACGGTCTGCGGACCGGCGGGCAGTTCGCGGACGTAGGCGGTGCCGCCGGGGCGCGCGGGGGAACCGGGGCCCGCGGGGGAACCGGGGATCTCGACCCGGCCGTCCCGCGCGCCGCTCAGCGCGTCGATCGCGTCGGCGGCGGCCAGCTCGCCCCGGCCGGTCAGCCGCAGCGCCGCCTCCTTACGGGTCCACAGCCGGGCCAGCCGCCGCGCCCGCAGGTCCACCGGGGCCTCCTGGACGTAGCCGCGCTCCAACGGGGTGAAAGGCAGCAGCAGTTCGCCGACCGGCCCGCGCGGCACGGTGTGCACGGACAGGGCCACCGGGAGGTCCCGGATCAGGGCCAGGAACTGCCGGCCCGTGTCCCCGCCGGCGGCGAGGCAAAGGCGGGCTCCCGCAGTCCGGCCGACGGTGGCGGGCGGTTCCGCGGACACCGGACGTCCGAAGCCGTCCCGGGTCACCCGGATATCGCCCGGTGAACACCGCAGAAGCCGTCCCAGGAATTCCGTCAAACCGTGGGTGCGGCGAATGTCGACGGGGATGTTCGTGAATATGTGTAAACAACCGTCCGCTAATTCGGAGGAGCGGGACGGTTCCCAACTGCCGCCCTCTTCCTGCACGTCGGCGGGGCTGTCGTCATGGTTGAGCGAATGCGCGCCACAGGAATGCTGGTCCCCCCGCATAGATCCCCTCGCACCATGTCTCCTTTCCGGAATGGTCACATCCGAGAAAGCAGTGCCTCGAGTAGATTTGATTTATCCTCCGGAGATCCTCAAGGTAACCCTGGTCTATGCCTGCGTCAACAAGGGACGACCGAAAATCAACTACGGTTTACCCGGGGACATTACGAGTTTTCGCCAACGCGGGACGGGGCGCACGGCGCCGAACCCCTGGCGACCGCAAGTCGGGGCGGCCGCTCTTCCGCTGACAAGAATCTGACTGCTCTTCACATCCCTTGCACGGATGCGCTTCTGCCGGTGTGACGGCGCCGGCAGAAGCACACCTGCCGGGGCCGCCCTCAGGACGCCGCCTGCTTCTCCACCCGGATCACAATGTCCAAAACCGTGCGCATGTCCTTCATCTCCTCTTCGGGCAGTTCGACCCCGAAGCGCTCCTCCGCGACGACGATGACCTCGGCCATCGCGAGCGAGTCCACGTCCAACTCCTCGACCAGGGACTTCTCCTCGGTCACCTCGGCGGGTACCACGCCGGCCACCTCGTGCAGGATCTCGGCGAGTTGAGCAACGATCTCTTCGCGGGTCGGGACGGTCGGGACGGTCATGACGCTCACCTCTCCGTGACATCAGAGTCATTCCCATGACTACACTTGACTGTTCTAGTCAACTGGAGGTCCGATATGTTGTCAACGACTTCCTTTCAAGACCAAGCCAGGACAATGCTTCTGAGTTGAGTTCAGTGACTCCGAAGTCGAGAACGCGTCAGACGGAGGAACCGCATGAGCGGTCTGCTCGACGGAAAGCAGCTGGTCATCACCGGCGTGATCACGGAAAGCTCGATCGCCTACGCGGTGGCCAGGCTCGCCCAGGAAGAGGGCGCCAAGATCGTCCTCACCGCCTACGGGCGGCCGAGCCTGGTGGCCCGGCTCGCCCGGCGGCTACCGGAGGAACCCCCCGTGGTGGAGCTGGACGTCACGGACGACGAGCAGCTCAGTACCCTCGCCGAGCGGGTCGGCGAACACCTCGACGGCATCGACGGCGTGCTGCACTCGGTCGCCAACGCCCCGGCCGCCTGCCTCGACGGCGGCTTCCTGACCGCACCGTGGCGCGATGTGTCCGCCGCCCTGCACACCTCGACGTACTCCCTGGTGGCGCTGACCACGGCCTGCCGGCCGCTGCTCCGCCCCCGGTCCTCCGTCGTCGGCGTCGACTTCGACGCCTCCCGCGCCTGGCCCGGCTACGACTGGATGGGCGTCGCCAAGGCCGGACTGGAGGCCTGCTCCCGCTATCTGGCGCGCGACCTCGGCGCACACGGCATACGGGCCAACCTCGTCGCGGCCGGTCCCCTGCGCACCCTGGCCGCGCGCGGTATCGGCGGGGACGGCCCGTCCTTCGAGAAGAGCTGGGCGACCCGCGCCCCGCTCGGCTGGGACCCGCAGGACGCCGAACCGGTCGCCCGTACCTGTGTGGCGCTGCTGTCGGACTGGCTGCCCGCCACCACCGGCGAGATCGTGCACGCCGACGGCGGCCACCACATGATCGGCGACTGAGCGGCGATGACGGACGGAGCGGCGGCGCCCACCACCCTGCGCTGCGGGCCGTACCGCATCGAGCGGGCGCGGATCGCCGCCTTCGCCGCCGCGCTCGGCGACCCCCACCCCGCCCACACGGACCCGGCCGCCGCCCGCGCCCTCGGCCACCCGGACGTCATCGCCCCGCCCACCTACCTGGCCACCCTCGCCGGCGAGGCCGAGGACCGGCTCCTGGCCGCCCGGCCCGAATGCCCGGCCACCGAGGGCGTCGTGCACCGCGCACAGACACTGCGCCACACCCGCCCCGCCCACGCCGGCGACCTGCTGCACGCGACCGTGCGCCTCGCCGCGGCCACCACCCTCGCCGGCCGCCCCCTCCTCACCCTCGACTGCGAGTTCCGGGACGCGCACGGGGCCCCGGTGGCCACCACCACGTCCACGCTGCTGTGCCCGGCCACCGCGCCGCCGCCCGCCCCACGCCCGCTCGACACCACGGGATCGGAACACCCATGACCGACACCATCGCCCCTCCGGTCGCCGCCGCCCGGCTCGTCGACGGCACCGCGGCCCCGCTCGGCGGCACCGGCCGCCTCGACGGCCCCGCCCTCGACCGCCGCATACGCGCCGCCGCGCACGCCTTACGGCAGCGCGGCCTGCGCACCGGCGACCGGGTCCTGGTGCAGGGCGACAACAGCGTCGACTACGTCGTCACGCTGCTGGCCCTGATGCACCTCGACACCTCGCTCATCCCGCTCGACCACCGGCTCTCCCCCGCCGACGCCGCCGCGGCCGGCCGCCAGGCCCGCGCCCGCTGGCTGGTCACCGCCGCCGACCGCGCCACCGCGTTCCCCGGCCTCCCCGACGGGCGCATCGTCCCCTACCCGCGGCCGTCCGCCGACGCACCGTCACCGTCCGACGCGGTCGACCTGGCGCCGTGGTTCCGCCGCCCCGACGCCCTCGTCCTGTGGTCCTCGGGCACCACCGGGCGGCCCAAGGGCATCATCAAGCCCGGCGGGGCCGTCCTCGACAATTCGGTGCGCACCCTGCAGGCCATGGGCTACCGGGCCGACGACGTCCTCGCGCCCCTGCTGCCCTTCTCCCACCAGTACGGGCTCTCCGTCATCCTGCTGTGGTGGCTGGCCCGTTGCACCCTGCTGGTCACCCCCTACCAGCGGCTCGACGCGGCCGCCGGGCAGGCCGCGGCCCATGGCGCCACCGCCGTGGACGCCGCCCCGTCCACGTACCACTCGCTCCTCGGCGTGGTGCGCCGCCGCCCGGAGGTACGCGCCGGGCTCGCGGGCGTACGACTCTGGGGCGTGGGCGGCGCGCCGCTGCCCGCCCCGCTGGCCGAGAACTTCCACCGGACCATGGGCCGCCCGCTCCTGGACGGCTACGGCCTGACGGAACTCGGCAATGTCGCGCTGGCCACCCCCGAGGCACCGCACGGCTGCGGGCGTCCGCTGCCCGGCGTACGGCTGCGCGTCATGCGGCCCGACGGCACCCCTGCCGCGCCCGGCGAGCTCGGCGGCATCGAGGTGCGCTCACCCGGGCTGATGGCCGGCTACCTCCAGGAGGACGGCTCGCTCACGCCGGTCGACCCGGACGCCTGGTATCCGACGGCCGACCTGGGCAGCGTCGGCGCCGACGGCACCGTACGCGTGGTGGGCCGCAATCAGGCCGTGCACCGGCTGGGCTTCACGCTCTACCCCGAGAGCCTGGAACGCCGTGCCGAGGCCTGTGGCCGGCCGGTGAAGGTACTGGCGGTCGAGGACCAACGCCGTGGCAGTGCACTCCACTTCGTGGTCGCCGATCCGGAAGGGGCGGCACCCCTCACCTGGCGCCGGCGGCTCGCCGAGCACCTGGCGGAGTACGAACAGCCCAATGCGGTCCATGTCGTCGACCACTTCCCGCTCACGGCCAACGGAAAGCCCGACACGCGTGCGCTGCGTGCGGAGCTCGGGCTGGAGCTGGGAGGGGGTCCGGGGACCGGCGCCCCGGTCGGGGGCTGAGCCGGAGAACTCCGGGTGAGGGACGGGTGGTTCAAGTCTGTGGGTGATGTTTCACGTGGAACATGCCGACCGGTGCTTCATCGTCGGCGCCGCTCCGTCATCCGCGTCGCTTCCTCGTCTGCGCCGGCGCCGGTGACGGCGTCGGCATCTGTGCCTGCGTCTGTGCCTGGGCCTACGTCTGTGCCTGGGCCTACGTCTGTGCCTGGGCCTACGTCTGCTTCTGCTTCTGCTTCTGCTTCTGTGTCTGCGTCCGCACGGGCATCTGTGCGGATGTCCGAGCGGGTGTCTTCGTGGGCATCTGCGGGGGCGCCTGCCTGAACGGCCGGGTCACCGTCCGCTCCGCGGGGGTGCCTGCTCCGGTTGAACCGCCGCTGCGTGCTCCCGGTGGGACCGCGTCGGCGTCCGGTCTCCTGGGCGCGGAGCGATCACGCGCCACTGCGCCCTTTTTCAGGGCCGGTTCGGAGCCGATTCAGGGCCGGGTGCCGGCTCGGGAACGACGGCCGCCCGGTTCAGACGGCACGAGCGGTGTGCGCATGGCGGCGGGCCGCCGGAATCGCCGCGGAACGGGCGTCCGCCTCGGCACCGGCGTCCGGTGCGGTCCCGGCGGGTGCAGTCCCGGCGGGTGCAGTTCCGGCCGATGCGGTTCCGGCCGATGCGGTTCCGGCCGGTGCGGCGAGTTCATCGGCCGACCGCTCGGTGCGGGAGCGCAGGCGGGTGCGCAGACCGGGCGAGGTGCCGTGCGCCTCGGCGCTGATGCGCTGCTTGATCGTCGGCGGCAGCTCGGGCCGGGCGAACAACCGCCGGGCGGGGGCGGGGTGGCAGTACTGCGGTACGGCGCGCGGAGCGGGCACCGCAGGGGTTCGGGTCCCCGGCCCGCGGTCCGGTGCGGCGCAGCGCACCTCCTCCGGGGCGTCGGCACCCGGAGCGTCGGTGCCCCCGTTCTCGTTGCCCAGGGTCCGCTCGTACAGTGCGGCATCCCGGCGCGCGGCCGAGGCCGTCGCCGAGACACCCAGTGATGCCAGCAGCTTGCCCAGCACGGCAAGGCACACCGCCCAGAACTTCATGACCTTGGTCGCAGCCATGGCCCCTCACTTTCGGTCGGGATCTCCCCGAGAGATCCGTTGCGTCTGCTTCCGTTGTGCTTCCTCGATTGCTTCGCATCAGTTGCGCCGCTTCCGGTGCACCGCTTGGATGGCGTCACTTCTGTTGCGTTTTCTTATGATGAGTACGCAATGGGAGGATTCACGGACCGACGCCCCCGGATCGGCGTTCTTCCGATGAACACCACCCGTACGCAGTAGCCACAGCCGTCGGAGGCCGGGCCGGCAGCGTCCCGCGGCACCGGTCGGCCCGTCGATCGCCACCGCTTCGAGCGGGAGGGGCGAGCTGCCACCGGGTGCGTCGGGCCGATTCCCGGGTTATGGCCCTCGGGCAGGCGCCCTCCCCCTGGCCCCTCCCCTGTTACCGAAGCCCCCTCAGGCCGGTGTCAGCTCCCCCGTGCGCGCCATCTCCGCCATCATGCGGACGGCCTCCGGCTCGGGGGTGCCGGGCGGGATGATCAGCAGGTCCCAGCGACCGTGGCCGGGGGAGACCAGGCAGACGGTGTCCGGGCCGGGGCGGCCGGTGGTCCTGCGGAGGCGGACGACATGGCCCTCGACGAGGATGTGGGCGGGCAGCGGGGGCCAGGGCGCGCCGTTCACCGTGGCATGGGTGATCCGGGGCCAGTCGAAGGGCAACGCGGCCAGCAGTTCGGGGAGTTCGGCCAGCAGGTCGGCCGAGTGCGGCCACCAGACGCCGTCGATGCGCCGCACCGTGCCGGTGTGCGGCGCGATGGTCAGGCGGGCGACGGGGGGCGGCGCGTGGTGCGGGGGAGGGGCGGGGCGGGGGCGGTCCCCGGCGGTGGTCATGCGGTGCTCCTGACGCGGCGGTCCGCCACCCGTGCGGGGTCGGGCCAGCGCACGTCCCAGACCCAGCCGAGGCGTTCGAAGAGCCGGATGACGGCGGCGGACACGTCGACCTGACCGCGGTCCACGCCGTGCCGGGCGCAGGTCGGGTCGGCGTGGTGCAGGTTGTGCCAGCTCTCGCCGAACGAGAGCAGGGCCAGGGGCCACAGGTTGGTCGCCCGGTCGTGGCGCCGGGTGCGGAACGGCCGCTCACCGATGACATGGCAGAGCGAGTTGACGCTCCAGGTGACGTGGTGCAGCAGCGCGATCCGGATGAACCCCGCCCACAACAGCGCCGTCAGCCCGGTGACCCAGGAACCGCCGAGCACCCAGCCCAGCGCGAACGGCAGGCCGAGCGTGAGCAGGCACAGCACCGGGAACGCCCGGTCGACCGCGCGGATCTTGGGGTCGGCGAGCAGATCGGGCGCATAGCGGCGGTGCGAGGTGGGGTCGTTGCCGAACAGCCAGCCGATGTGCGAGTGCACCAGTCCGCGCAACTGACCGCGCAGGCTGGTCCCGTAGCGGTAGGGGGAGTGCGGGTCGCCGGGCCGGTCGGTGTAGGCGTGGTGGCGGCGGTGGGTGGCGACCCAGTCGATGACGTCGCCCTGGAAGCTGAGCGAGCCCGCGAGGGCGAGGGCGACGCGCAGTGCGGGGGCGGCGGTGTAGCTGCCGTGGGTGAGGCCCCGGTGGAAGCCGATGGTGACGCCCAGGCCGCTGATCACGTAGAAGACGGCCAGCAGGACGAGATCGGTGAGGTGGACGACGCTGCCCCACAGGAGCGGGATGGCGACGGCGAGGCCGACGAACGGGGCGATGACGATGAGGGCGGTCACCGTGACGTACATCCGGCGGCCGGCGGTCGGCAGGGGCTCGGCGCCGCTGTCGGGGAACGGTGAGATCCCGTCGTAGTCGGGTGCCGGCGAGCCGCCTCGCGCGGTGGACGTCACGGGTCACCACCCGCCCTGTCCGGGGGCACCGGCGGCTCGGGGCGGGTGTCGTCGTCCGGCCGCTTGTGCCTGCGCTCCCGTATCGACTGCTTCCAGTCCTCGTACCGGTGGGTGGGCATCCGTCCCGTTCCCTGGGCATTGACCCGGGCGATGAACAGCGCCCCCAGCCCGACCAGCGCCAGCAGCACGACCACGGTCCACAGAGTCTGCACGGTGCTCACCTCACCGAATACGCGGCATCCCCAGGTGTCCCTGGGCATCCGTCGGTGTTCCGGTGATTCCAAGGTACCCCGCGGTGGGCGGGTATCTCCCGTTGTGGGGGGATATGGGGTCGAGGCCCGCGGCGGCGGGCCGGGGATGCGCCCTCGCACCCTCCGCCCCGACCCTCCTCGCCGCCGAAGCCCCTGGGCGGACGCCGCCGCCGCTCGGACGCCGACGCCGCTCGGACGCCGACGCCGCTCGGACGCCGCCGCCGCTCAGACGTTGACGCCGAAGTCCGCCGCGATGCCCGCCAGGCCGGAGGCGTAGCCCTGGCCCACGGCGCGGAACTTCCACTCCGCGCCGTGCCGGTAGAGCTCGCCGAAGACCATCGCGGTCTCGGTGGAGGCGTCCTCGCTCAGGTCGTAGCGGGCCAGCTCCGCCCCGTCCGCCTGGTTGACGACACGGATGAAGGCGTTGCGGACCTGGCCGAAGCTCTGTCCGCGGCTCTCCGCGTCGTGGATGGAGACCGGGAAGACGATCTTTGCGATCTCGGCGGGCACGGTGGAGAGCGCCACCTCGACGGCCTCGTCGTCCCCCTCGCCCTCGCCGGTCAGGTTGTCGCCGGTGTGCCGCACCGACCCGTCCGGGCTGGTCAGGTTGTTGTAGAAGACGAAGTGGGCGTCCGAGACGACCTTGCCGGCCTCGGTGCACAGCAGGGCGCTGGCATCCAGGTCGTAGTCCGCGCCCGTCGTCGTCCGTACGTCCCAGCCGAGGCCGACCGTGACCGCGGTCAGTCCGGGCGCTTCTTTCGACAGCGAGACGTTGCCGCCCTTGGCCAGCGAGACTCCCATGGCTTCCCTCCAGGTGTTGCCTGCGTTCCGGGTGAGCCTCGAAATCTACAGGAGTGTAGAAGTTAGCGGCCGGGATCCGCGGCGTCCGGCCACCGCGCGGGCGGAGCGCCGCCCCGGCCAGGGCGCTCAGTAAGATGCCCGACGTCAAGATGCCCGACGTCCCGGCCGGCGGGACGCCCGGCGCGACGGGAGGCGACGGCATGGGCGGGAAGTCCTTCGGGAGCTTCGGCGGCTCCGGGCGCGAACGCGCCCGCAGGCGGGGGCAGGGCCAGCTGGAGTCCCAGGTGCTGGCCGCGCTGCACCACGCGCCGGGACCGGCCACCGCCGCCTGGGTGCAGGACCGGCTCGGCGGCGACCTCGCGTACACGACCGTGATGACCATCCTGTCCCGGCTGCACGCCAAGCAGGCCGTCACCCGCGAGCGGTCCGGCCGCGCCTACGTCTGGACGCCGGCCGCCGACGAGGCCGGGCTCGCCGCGCTGCGGATGCGCCGCGTCCTGGACGGCGAACCGGACCGGGACGCCGTCCTGACCAGCTTCGTCTCCGCGCTCTCCCGGCACGACGAGCAGTTGCTGCGCACCCTGCTCGACCGCGACGCGGCCGACACGAACGGGCCGGCCGACGCGAGCGGGCCGGCCGACGCCCCCACGCCCGCCGACGGCCCGGCCCCCGCCCCCGGCCGGCACCACCGCCCGGACGAAGCGCACGGAGCCTGACCGGTGGGCGTCTTCGTGTTCCTGCCGCTCGTCCTGCCGCTCACCGCCCTGCCGATCGCCCGGCTCGCCGAGCAGCACCTCCACCCCCGCGCCACCACCCGCCTGCTGACCCTGCTCGCCGCCGTCCTCGGCCTGTGCAGCACGCTCTGCCTGGGTCTGCTGGTGGTCGTCGGCACCGCCCAACTGCGCGGCAATCCGCTGCCGGACGGCTGGTCGGACCCGGAGGTGCGGGCCGCGGTGCCGTTCGCCGAGGTCGCGGGCGTCGCCGCGATCCCGCTGCTGGCCGCCGCGCTCACCGTGTGCGGCACCGCGCTGCGCCGGCACCGGCGCATCCGGGCCCGTACCCACCGCGCGCTGGACGGGCTGCCGGCCGGCGCGGACCCCGCGGTGCTGCCGGACGACGAGCCCTACGCCTACGCCGTGCCCGCCACCCCGGCCCGCCCCGGACGGCCCGCCAGGCCCGGCCGGGTCGCGGTCTCCCGCGGGATGCTGCGCAGCCTGGACGACGACGAGCGGCGCGCCCTGTTCGCCCACGAGCGCGCGCATCTGCGCTGCCGTCACCACCGCGCCCTGCTGACCGTGCGGCTGGCCGGCTGCGTCAACCCGCTGCTGCTGCCGCTGCGTTCCGCGGTCGCCTTCGCCGCCGAGCGCTGGGCGGACGAGGAGGCGGCGCAGGTGGTCGGCGACCGGCGGCTGACGGCGCGTGCGGTGGGCAAGGCGGCGCTGGTCACCCGGCGCGCGGCCCCCGGGCTGGCGCACTTCGCGGCGCCCGAACCGGGGCCGGTGCCACGGCGGGTGGCGGCGCTGCTCGGGCCCGTGCCGCCGGCCCGCCACTGGCCGCCGACGCTGACCCCGGCCGGTCTGGCGGCCCTGGTCGCCGCCGCGGGCACGGCCGCCTCCGCGCTCTCCGCGCTCAACGCAGCGGTAGCCCTGTTCGTTGTTCTGAAGGCGGCAACGCCGCTCTAGGGGCACACTGACCCTTGACCCTCACCGGGCACACACGGCGCACGCGCCGTGGTCCGCCCGCGCCAGGCAACTTCTACGCCCCTGTAGATCTTCCCGGTAGAGTGGCCGCCCACATGCGCAACAGGCGCGGCCGGAGGGGGAGATGGCGACGAGGTGCGGACTCCTGACCTGGGACTGCCCGCCCCCGGAGGCGGAGGTGCGATGGGTCTATCAGCCGGTGGAGGTCCAATACCCGGACGGCGGATGGGCGTTGGGGCGGATCAACGCCTGGTGGACGGACGGTACGGGCGAGTTGTGGTGCCGGCTGCGCACCCTGCCCGGCAGCGCGCGTGCGCAGTGGCTGCGTTACGACCCCGAGTCCATCCTGCTGCTGCCCAGCACCGGCATCTGACCCGCCCGCTCCCGCCCGCCACCGCCCCCTCCCCGGCAGCGCACCCCCAGCATCAGAAGGACCAGAAGGGCCACCGGCGTGCATGACAGGCAGACGCACCAGCAGACGGCCCGACGGGGCACCGGCGGCGCACCCGGACCGTCCCGTACCCGCGGCGACGCCTCCTCCGAGGCCGCCGGCTCCCGCGCCTCCGGCGGCGGCGCGCGCCGCCGGCCGCCGGGCTCCGCCCGCAGGTCCGGCGACGGCTCCCCGGCGGGCGGCACGGGCAAGCTCCGGATGACCCGGCGCGGCCGCATCCTCGCCTGGACCGGCGGCGCCCTCGGCATCGTGCTGCTCGGCACGGCAGGCGTCGGGGCGTGGGTCTACCAGCACCTGGACGGCAACATCCACGGCGCGGACATCCAGGTCGACGGCGCCCGGCCGGTCAACCTCAGCCCCGGCTCCAAGAACATCCTGGTCGTCGGCTCCGACAGCCGCGCCGGCGCCAACGCCAAGTACGGCAAGGGCCTGACCACCATGCAGTCGGACACGCTGATGGTGGTGCACATCGCGGCCAACCGGAAGTGGGCGACCGCGCTGTCCTTCCCGCGGGACTCGTGGGTGCAGATCCCCGCCTGCACCCGCGGCAACGACACGAAGTCCTCCCCGCACCACTTCAAGATCAACGAGGCGTTCTCGATCGGCGGCGACTCCGGCGACATCCGCAAGGCCGCGGCCTGCACGATCAAGACCGTCGAGAAGAACACCGGACTGCGCATCGACCACTTCACCTCGGTCGACTTCCAGGGCTTCAAGGGGATGGTCAACGCGCTGGGCGGCATAGAGGTCTGCCCCGAGCACGCCATCCACGACAAGAAGGCCCATCTGGACATGGACGCGGGCTGCCAGACCGTCCGGGACGAGAAGGCGCTCGGCTACGTCCGCACCCGCTACAGCGTCGGCGACGGATCCGACCTCGGCCGCATCGGCCGCCAGCAGGAGTTCATGAAGGCGCTGGCCGCCAAGGCGCAGTCCAAGCTCACCAGCCCCGGGGAGCTCTACGACTTCCTGGACTCGGCGACCAAGTCGATCACCACCGACAAGGACCTCGCCGGTCTCAAGCCGCTCTACGACCTGGCCTCGACCGTCAAGGACATCCCCACCGACCGCCTGACCTTCCTGACCGTCCCCAACTACTACCGCGAGGCCGACGTCCCCACCGACAAGGCCAATGTCGTGTGGCAGTACCCGCAGGCCGGTCAGCTCTTCAGCGATCTCGCGCACGACCGAGAGATCGGCGCCGCGGGGAAGAAGAAGCTCGCCGAGGCCGCCAAGAACCCGGTGACCGCGCGCTCCGTGCAGGTCCGCGTCCTCAACGGCACCGGCATCTCCGGCCGGGCCGCCTCCGCCGCCGAGCAGCTGCGCAAGCTGGGCTTCACGGTCGTCGGCACCGGCAACGCCCCGGCCGCGGACAAGACCACCGTCAGCTACCCGGCCGCGCTCAAGACGCAGAGCGAGGTGCTCGCCTCCCGCCTCCCCGGCATCAAGGCCACGGAGTCGGCCGGGGCGGCACCGGGCGCGGTGACGCTGACGATCGGACCGGACTTCCCGGCCGAGATGCCCTAGCCGGCCGCCCCTGGGGGCGGCCGCGGCCGTACTGCTCCCCCGGGCGACCGGACCCGGCCGCCCGGTCCCTGCCGGCCGGTGGTCTCAGGCGCGCAGGCGTTCCACCGGCCGGGCCGTGTGCACCTCGATGTCGTGCGCGGCGCGCTGCACCAGCTGATGGCTGAGGTCCGACATCGCCCGGGCCACCGCCAGCTCGTCGCCGATGGCCGGGACGTTCTCGTCGGCGGGGTTGCAGCGGGCCTCCCCCTGGCCGACCATCTGCCCGCCCGTCTTGCCGCGCAGCCTGGCCTCGGCCCGGACCTCGCTGCCGGTCTCGGTGATGCTGATCTCGGCGTTCCATGTCTTCGTGGCAGTCACCGGAAGCCTCCTCGTTCACCCCCGAGCAGCTCATGAACCGCCCCCAGGAAAATCCTCGCACCGGCCTCCGCGGGCCGCACCCGGGCCTGCCGCACCGGCACGGGCGTCACCGCACCCCGGCCGCGGGGTGCGTCCGCCGGGGGCCGGTGACGGCAGGGACAGCGACGGCGGGGTCAGTGACGGCAGGCCGGGACGGCAGCGCCGGCGGGGCGGACGCGCCGCCCCGCCGTGGCGTCAGTCCTCCCCCTCCAGCTCCCCTTCGGTCTCCAGGAACGCCTGCCGCAGCGCCGCCAGCGTCTCGGCGTCCGGCTTCTCCCACATCCCGCGCGACTCGGCCTCCAGGAGGCGTTCGGCGATGCCGTGCAGGGCCCAGGGGTTCGCCTGCTGGAGGAAGTCGCGGTTCTCGGGGTCGAGGACGTAGGTCTGCGCGAGCTTGTCGTACATCCAGTCCGCGACCACGCCCGTCGTGGCGTCGTAGCCGAACAAGTAGTCCACGGTCGCGGCGAGTTCGAAGGCGCCCTTGTAGCCGTGGCGGCGCATCGCCTCGATCCAGCGGGGGTTGACCACCCGGGCGCGGAAGACCCGGGAGGTCTCCTCGACGAGGGTGCGGGTGCGGACCGTCTCGGGGCGCGTGGAGTCCCCGATGTACGCCTCGGGGGCCTTGCCCTTGAGCGCCTTGACGGTGGCGACCATGCCGCCGTGGTACTGGAAGTAGTCGTCGGAGTCCGCGATGTCGTGCTCGCGGGTGTCGGTGTTCTTGGCGGCGACCGCGATGCGCTTGTAGGCGGTCTCCATCTCGTCGCGGGCCGGGCGGCCCTCCAGGCCCCGGCCGTAGGCGTAGCCGCCCCAGACGGTGTAGACCTCGGCGAGGTCGGCGTCGGTGCGCCAGTCGCGGGAGTCGATCAGCTGGAGCAGGCCCGCGCCGTACGTCCCCGGGCGGGAGCCGAAGATGCGGGTGGTGGCGCGCCGCTCGTCGCCGTGCTCGGCGAGGTCGGCCTGGGCGTGGGCGCGGACGAAGTTGGACTCCGCCGCCTCGTCCAGGCCGGCGACCAGCCGGACGGCGTCGTCGAGCAGGCCGATGACGTGCGGGAACGCGTCCCGGAAGAAGCCCGAGATGCGCAGCGTGACATCGATACGGGGGCGGCCGAGCTCGGCGAGCGGAATCGGCTCCAGCCCGCTGACCCGGCGCGAGGCGTCGTCCCACACGGGGCGGACGCCCAGCAGGGCGAGGGCCTCGGCGACGTCGTCGCCGCTGGTCCGCATCGCGCTGGTGCCCCACAGCGACAGTCCGACCGACTGCGGCCAGTCGCCGTTGTCGCCGCGGTAGCGCTCCAGCAGCGAGTCGGCGAGCGCCTGGCCGGTCTCCCACGCCAGGCGGGAGGGGACGGCCTTCGGGTCGACGGAGTAGAAGTTCCGGCCCGTCGGCAGGACGTTGACCAGGCCGCGGAGCGGGGAGCCGGAGGGACCGGCCGGGACGAAACCGCCGTCGAGGGCGTGCACCGCGTGGTCGATCTCGTCGGTGGTGGCGGCGAGGCGCGGCACGACCTGGCGGGCGGCGAAGTCGAGGATGTCGGCGACCGCGGACGGGTGGCCCCCGGCGACACCGGACACCGCGGCCGGGTCCCAGTCCGCGTCCTCCATCGCCTGGACCAGCGCGCGGGCCGTGGCCTCGGCCTCGTCGGCGCTGGTCCGGGTCGCGGCGGACTCGTCGAGGCCGAGCGCCTCGCGCAGACCGGGCAGGGCGGAGGTGCCGCCCCAGATCTGGCGGGCGCGCAGGATGGACAGGACGAGGTTGACGCGCGCCTCACCGGCCGGGGCGCCGCCCAGGACGTGCAGACCGTCGCGGATCTGGGCGTCCTTGACCTCGCACAGCCAGCCGTCGACGTGCAGCAGGAAGTCGTCGAAGCCCTCGTCGTCGGGGCGCTCCTCCATCCCCAGGTCGTGGTCGAGCTTGGCGGCCTGGATCAGCGTCCAGATCTGGGCGCGGATCGCGGGCAGCTTGGCCGGGTCCATGGCGGAGATCGCCGCGTACTCGTCGAGCAGTTGCTCCAGGCGCGCGATGTCGCCGTAGGACTCGGCGCGGGCCATCGGCGGGACGAGGTGGTCGACGAGGGTGGCGTGGACCCGGCGCTTGGCCTGGGTGCCCTCGCCGGGGTCGTTGACCAGGAAGGGGTAGATCAGCGGGAGGTCGCCGAGGGCGGCGTCCGGGCCGCAGGCCGCGGACAGGCCGGCGTTCTTGCCCGGCAGCCACTCCAGGTTGCCGTGCTTGCCCAGGTGGACCATGGCGTCCGCGCCGAATCCGCCGTCGGCCGCGGAGGCGGCGATCCAGCGGTAGGCGGCCAAGTAGTGGTGCGAGGGCGGCAGATCGGGGTCGTGGTAGATCGCGATCGGGTTCTCGCCGAAGCCGCGCGGCGGCTGGATGAGGATGAGCAGATTGCCGCGGCGCAGGGCGGCCAGCACGATGTCGCCCTCGGGGTTGCGGCTCTTGTCGACGAACATCTCGCCGGGCGGCGGGCCCCAGTGCTCCTCGACGGAGTCGCGGAGTTCCTGCGGGAGCGTGGCGTACCAGCGCTTGTAGTCGGCGGCCGGGATGCGGACCGGGTTGCGGGCGAGCTGCTCCTCGGTGAGCCACTCCTGGTCGTGGCCGCCGGCCTCGATGAGGGCGTAGATCAGCTCGTCGCCGTCGCCGGAGGCGAGGCCGGGCACCTCTTCGGTGCCGAAGTCGTAGCCCTCGGCGCGCAGGCGGCGCAGCAGGGCCACGGCGCTGGCCGGGGTGTCCAGGCCGACCGCGTTGCCGATCCGGGAGTGCTTGGTCGGGTAGGCGGACAGCACCAGTGCGAGGCGCTTGTCCGCGGCCGGGATGTGGCGCAGCCGGGCGTGCCGGACGGCGATCCCGGCGACCCGGGCGGCCCGCTCGGGGTCGGCGACGTACACCGGCAGCCCGTCCTCGTCGACCTCCTTGAAGGAGAACGGCACGGTGATCAGCCGGCCGTCGAACTCGGGGACGGCGATCTGCGAGGCGGCGTCCAGCGGCGAGAGGCCCTCGTCGTTCTCCTCCCAGGCGCTGCGCGGCCCGGTCAGGCACAGGGCCTGCAGGATCGGCACGTCGAGGGCGGCCAGCGCGCCCGCGTCCCAGGACTCGTCGTCGCCGCCGGCGGAGGCGTCGGCGGGCTTGCTGCCGCCCGCCGCGAGGACGGTGGTGACCAGGGCGTCGGCGGCCCCCAGCTCCTCGATCAGCTCCGCTTCGGGGGTGCGCAGGGAGGCGACGAACAGGGGGCGGGCACGGCCGCCCGCCGCCTCGATCTGCTCGCACAGAGTCCGTACGAAGCCGGTGTTGCCGCTCATGTGGTGCGCGCGGTAGTAGAGCACGGCGATCAGCGGGCCGGTCTCGTTGCGGGGCTCCCAATCGAGCGGTCCCCAGCTCGGGGCGGGGGCCGGCGGCTCGAAGCCGTGGCCGGTCAGCAGCACCGTGTCGGACAGGAAGCGGGCCAGCTGGTCGAGGTTGGCGGGCCCGCCGTGCGCGAGGTAGGCGTGCGCCTCGGCCGCGATGCCGACCGGGACCGTGGACTGCTCCATGAGCTGGGCGTCGGGGGCCTGTTCACCGGTCAGCACGACCACCGGCCGGTGCTGGTCCTCGGCGAGCAGCACCTCCAGGCCCTCCTCCCAGGCGCGGATGCCGCCGAGGAGGCGCACGACGACGAGGTCACAGCCCTCCAGCAGGGCGGGCAGCTCGGCGACGTCGAGACGGGCGGGGTTGGCGAGCCGGTACGGCACGGGGCCCGTGGCCGCGCGGGCACTGAGCAGATCGGTGTCGGAGGTCGACAGCAGCAGAAGCATGCGAGCGCAGGCCTTCCTCGGGGTGTCCGCGCCCCGGGTGGTCGTAAGGACGGCGGGAGTTCCTGGCTCGCCCGGCAGCTGCCGGGTTCACAGTGGCGGGACCGCGCCGGATTCTCACCGGGCTTCCTCCCCGGGGCCGTGGCCCCTGCGCCGTCGCTGGCGTCCGGCGGGCCAGCCGACCCACCGACCTGCATAGTAAGGGCTGTGGCCGGGCGAGGTAAGCGGGCCTTCGGACCGGCCGCGGCGGCCCGGGCGCATGGCCGGATCCGGCCCGGATCGGCGCCCGCCGCCGTGGGTATGCTCGCGGCCATGCCGCCCTCCCCCTCGACACGGCCCCAGGCCGCCGCACCGCTTCCGCGGGACCGCGGTGACGCCTGCCCGGGAGCGCTGCGACTGCATCCGGCCGCGGACGGCGGGCTCGCCCGAGTCCGGCTGCCGGCCGGTGATGTGACGGCCCGTCAGGCAACTGCCCTGGCCGACGCCGCCGAGCTGCTCGGCGACGGCCACCTCTCCCTCACCTCCCGCGGCAACGCCGAACTCCGCGGCCTCGCGGAGGGCTGCGGCGCCCACCTCGCCGGTCTGCTGCGCGACGCGGGGCTGCTGCCCTCCGCGGCCCACGAACGCATCCGCAACATCCTCGCCTCGCCGCTGGCCGGACTGGACCGGCACACCCCTTCTGACGTGCGACGGTGGGCCCGTGAGCTGGACGCGCTGCTCTGCGCGAGCGCGTTCGCGACCGCCCTCTCCGGCCGTTTCCTGTTCGTCCTGGACGACGGACGGGGCGATGTGGCGGCGCTCGGCGGAGATGTGAGCTTGCTCGCAGAACCGGCCGGGGACGAGGCCGGCCCGGCGGGCAGCGCCCTGCTGCGGGTCGGCGACGATCCGGGCGCCCTGCGGATCGCCGGCCCGGACGCACCGCGCGCCGCGCTCGCCGCCGCCGAGGCCTTCCTGACCGCCGCCGGGGCGAGCGGCAGCGGCGCCTGGCGGGTCCGCGAACTCCCCGACGCGCACGCGCTGCGGGCCCGGGACGTCGCCGACGCCCTGCGGTCGGCGGGCATCGAGGCCGCGTACGTGGCCGAGCCGCCCGCACCCGGCGCCCGCACCTGTCCGCCGTACGCGGACTCCTCCGCCCCCGGCATCGTCGAGGGCCCCGGCGGCGAGCGGGCGCTCTCGGTCCTGGCGCCACTGGGCCGGCTGACGGCGGCCCAGTGGCGGCTGCTGGCCGCGATCGCGGCCGACGACGGCGCCGGCGCGCTGCGCCTCACCCCGTGGCGCGGCATCGTCCTGCCCGGACTGCCGGCCGCCGCGGCACCGGACCGGCTGGCGCGGCTCACCGCCGCCGGCCTGGTCACCGACCCGGCCTCCCCCTGGCACCGCCTCGGCGCCTGTACCGGCCGCCCCGGCTGCGCCAAGTCCCGCACCGACGTACGCGCCGACGCCACGGCCGCCGTCGCCGCCGGCACGGCCGTCCCCGACGAGGCACCCGCCGGCCGCCCGCCCGCGGGCCTGCCCGTGTACTGGTCCGGCTGCGAACGCCGCTGCGGTCACCCGCACGGCACCTGGGTCGACGTACTGGCCACGGCCGAGGGCTACCGGGTAGCCCTGGTACGCCCGGACACCGAGCCGCCCGCCGCCCCCGGCACGACGGCCCCGCCCCCGGCCCCATGACCCGACCGGGCCGCCGCACCGACCCGAACCGCCCCGAAGCCCCGTGCACCACCCCATGAACCACCCGAGCCCTCCCGCACCCGACACCCCCGAGGCCAGAGTGACCGCGTTCGACTACGAGAAGGACGGTGCGGCGATCTACCGCCAGTCCTTCGCCACCATCCGCGCCGAGGCGGCCCTCGACGGCCTGCCCGCCGACGTCAGCCAGGTCACGGTCCGCATGATCCACGCCTGCGGCATGGTCGACCTGGTGCGCGACCTGGCCTACACCCCCGACGTGGTGGCCGCCGCCCGCAAGGCACTGCACGCCGGCGCCCCGATCCTCTGCGACGCCAACATGGTCGCCAGCGGCGTCACCCGCAAGCGGCTGCCGGCGAACAACGAGGTGCTGTGCACCCTGGCCGATCCCTCGGTCCCCGACCTGGCCGCCCGGATGGGCACCACCCGCAGCGCCGCGGCCCTGGAACTGTGGCGGGACCACATGGAAGGCGCCGTGGTCGCGTTCGGCAACGCCCCCACCGCCCTCTTCCGGTTCCTGGAAATGATCGAGGAGGGCGCGCCCCGCCCGGCCGCCGTCATCGGCATACCCGTGGGCTTCATCGGCGCCGCCGAGTCCAAGGACGCGCTGATCGCCCATCCGTCGAAGCTGGACCACATCGTGGTGCGCGGCCGCCGGGGCGGCAGCGCCATGGCCGCGGCCGCGATCAACGCCATGGCAAGCGAGGAAGAGTGAGCGTGAGCGAGCAGCAGGCAACCGGTGACGGCAGCGCCGCGACCACGGCCGGCCCCGGCCGCCTCTACGGCGTCGGCCTCGGCCCCGGCGACCCGTCCCTCATGACGGTCCGGGCCGTCCAGGTGATCGCCCGGGCGGACGTCATCGCGTACCACAGCGCCCGCCACGGACGGTCGATCGCGCGCTCCATCGCCGCCGAGCACCTACGCGCCGACCACATCGAGGAGGCGCTGGTCTACCCGGTCACCACCGAGTCGACCGACCACCCCGGCGGCTACCGGGGCGCCCTGGACGAGTTCTACGAGTCCGCGGCGGCCCGCCTCGCCGCCCACCTCGACGCCGGCCGCACCGTCGCCGTCATCTCCGAGGGCGACCCGCTCTTCTACGGCTCCTACCAGCACATGCACAAGCGGCTGGCCCACCGCTACCCGACCGAGGTCGTCCCCGGCGTCACCTCCATCAGCGCCGCCGCGGCCCGCCTGGGCAAGCCGCTCGCCGAGGCCGACGAGGTGCTGACGATCCTCCCCGGCACGCTCCCGGAGGAGGAGCTGACCGCCCGCCTGGCCTCGACCGACACCGCCGTCGTCATGAAACTGGGCCGCACCTTCCCCACCGTCCGCCGCGCCATGGAACGCTCGGGCCGCCTCTCCGAGGCCCACTACGTCGAGCGCGCCACGATGTCCGGCGAGCGCACGCAGAAGCTGGCGGACATCGACGCGGACACCGTCCCGTACTTCTCCGTCAGCGTCGTCCCGAGCCGCATCGCGGACCTCCCGCCGGCGACGCCCGGTGCCGCTGCCGCCGCGACGCCCGCCGCACCGACCACCGACGCCGACACGGCGCCGGCGTCCCCCGCCCTCCCCGGCGAGGAAGCCGCACCCTCCGGCCTCCTCGGCGAGGTCGTGGTCGTCGGCACCGGCCCGGCCGGCCCCCTCTGGCTGACCCCCGAGACCCGCGGCGCCCTCGCCGCCGCCGAGGACCTCGTCGGCTACACCACCTACCTGGACCGCGTCCCGCCGCGCCCCGGCCAGCGCCGCCACGCCTCCGACAACAAGGTCGAGTCCGAACGCGCCGAACTCGCCCTCGACCTGGCCCGCCGCGGCCGCCGGGTGGCCGTGGTCTCCGGCGGCGACCCCGGTGTCTTCGCCATGGCCACCGCGGTCCTGGAGGTCGCCGCCCAGGACCCCTACCGTGCGATCCCCGTCCGCGTCCTGCCGGGTGTCACCGCCGCCAATGCCGCCGCCGCCCGCGCCGGCGCCCCCCTCGGCCACGACTACGCGGTCATCTCCCTCTCCGACCGCCTCAAGCCCTGGGAAGTCATCGCCGAACGCCTGCACGCGGCGGCCTCCGCCGACCTGGCCCTCGCCCTGTACAACCCCGGCTCCCGCAGCCGCACCTGGCAGGTCGGCAAGGCCCGCGAACTCCTCCTGGAGCACCGCGCCCCCGACACCCCGGTCATCCTCGCCCGCGACATCGGCGGCCCCGAGGAATCCGTCCGCACGGTGCACCTGGCCGACCTCGACCCGCACCAGGTCGACATGCGCACGCTCCTGATCGTCGGCTCGTCCCAGACCCAGGCGGTCCGGCGCGACGACGGCACGGAGGTCGTGTGGACGCCGCGGAGGTATCCGGAGGGGTGAGCCGGGGCGGGACGGCCGGGGCTCACGAAGGCCCCGGCCGACCCGCGCGCTCGCGGGGCGCGGTCAGGCGTTGTGCCGGCCACCAGGGGTACGCGACCCCCGTACCCCTGGCGCTCCGTCTCACCTGAGCCGACCGCCCTTCACGCCACCTATGAAGGCCGCCCAGGCAGCGGCCGGGAAGAGCAGCACGCCGCCGGTGGGGTTCTTGCTGTCACGCACCGGGACGACACCGGGGAAGCCGGCGGAGACCTCGACGCAGTTATCAGCCCCACCGTCGCTGTAGCTGCTCTTGCGCCACACGGCTTCGACCAGGTCGGGGATGCTGTTCATGGTCTGCTGTCCTCCACCAACTGCCGGATGAAAACTGCTGAATCAGGCGGCGAGAGTGCCGCGTCGCGAAGCTGATCGTAAGACAGGCGGTAGCGCTCAACATCCGCTGGCTCTTCGAGCAGTTCGCCTGACTTGTTGCCTTCCAGGTAGGCAACAGCACCACCGTCCGCCGCCCACAAGAGCCAGAGTGAACTACCCATCAGGCTATGCACTCCGGCGGCGAAGGGAAGCACCTGGATGGTCACATGCTGAGCCTCGGCGGCCTCTGAAATGCGCATCAACTGGTCATGCCAGATCCTGGGATCGGGCACCGGGCGGCGCAATACCGACTCGTCAAGGATGACTCGGACATGCGGCGGCCGGTCACGCCGCAGCAACTCCTGTCGTCCCAGTCGTGCGGCAACAGATTCTTCGAGTTCATCGGGGTCTATGGGCGTCGGCGAAGACGACAGCGAGTACGTGGCGAAGTCCTCGGTCTGCAGCAGGCCAGGAACTGTGATCGCATACGAATGCAGGATCGTCGCCTTCGCTTCCAACTGCATGAACTCCCGGTACTTGTCCTTGAAGGCATCCAGCCGCGCCAGCCCCCACAACCGCACCAGCAGCTCACCCGTCCCGTAGACCCGGTCCAGCGCCTCCATGACCGGGAGCTTGGAGAGGCGTTCGCCGGTCTCCAGGCGGTGCAGGTAGGTGCGGTCGTAGTTGGTCTCCTCGGCGAGCTGGGCCAGCGACTTGCCCGACGCCTCCCGTAACCGCTGGAGTTCGCAGGCGAGGACCCAGCGGGCCGAACCCTCGTACTCTTCGGAATTCCTTTCGACCATTCCCCGATCCCCTTGTTGTCCTGTCCCGACGACAACGCCAACGCCCTTTTGGCGGCTGCCTGTTGTGACGACTCTAGGACCGTGAAAGGGCTGTCGCAGCCCAGTCAGGACTCGAACCGAGAAAGAGGAAATGAGAATGGGAATGACGGAGCGCAGCCCGGCGGCCGGGAAGCTCAGGGACGCGGAGCAGGCGTGCGGCGAGCTGCGGACGGCGCTGAAGGGGGCGGGCATCACCCTTCCGTCGCTGGCCGTGGACCCGGTCTCGCTGGCGGATCACTTTCCGCGGCCGCTCGTGGAGCTGGGCCGGTGTACGCCGGAGGTGGCGCGGCGGCTCGCGGACGCGGTACGGACGTCCGCCCCGTGAACGCAGGGGCGGGCGAATCCGCGAGTGCCCGTGATTCCGACGGTGAAGACGCGGACGCCCGCCGTGACGACGAGCCCGCAAAATCGGCACAGCGCCGCGGAGAATTAGCGGAAAGGGTCCGCGAGGCCAATCACTTCAGTGAGATATGGCCTCGCTGAAAATGCGGCCGAGCCACTGTGCGGCCTCGTCCGGGTCCGCCGCCACCGGCACGCCCTCCGGCAGCGGTGGGCGCCGTACGACCACCACGGGGACCCCGGCCTCCCGCGCCGCCGTCAGCTTGGCGGCGGTGGCGGCCGCCCCGCTGTCCTTCGTCACGAGGACATCGATGCGGTGGTCGCGGAGCAGGGCGCGCTCGCCCTCCAGCGTGAACGGGCCGCGGTCCAGGAGGGTCGTCATCCGGGGCGGGTACGGGGGCTCGGGGGCGTCGACCGAGCGGACCAGGAACCAGTGGTCGGTGAGGTGGGCGAAGTGGGCGAGGCCCATGCGGCCGGTGGTGAGGAAGACGCGGGTGCCGAGGGCGGGGAGGGCGGCGGCGGCCTCGTCCAGGGAGGTGACCTGGTGCCACGTGTCGCCGGGTCCCGGCACCCAGCCGGGCCTGCGGAGGGCGAGCAGGGGAACATGGGCGGTGGCGGCGGCCAGGGCCGCGTTGTGACTGATCGTGTCGGCGAAAGGATGGGTGGCGTCGATGAGCGCGTCCACCGCGTGCTCGCGCAGCCAGCGGGCGAGGCCCTCGGGGCCGCCGAACCCGCCGATGCGGACCTCTCCGGCGGGCAGCCGCGGCGCGGCGACCCGGCCGGCGAGCGAGGTCGTCACACGCGGCGCGGCCCCCGGCACCATGGCGGACTCCGGTGCCAGGGCGGCGGCCAGGCGGCGGGCCTCCGTGGTGCCGCCGAGGATCAGGACGTGGCGTGGCGGGCGGGCTGCGTCGGGCATGGGATGTGGGTTCCTCCGTGGCTGAAGCGCAACCGCAGGGTACGGGGCGGCAGGGTACGGGCAAGGCCGCGGGCGGGCGCAGCGCGCAGCTCGCGCACACCGGGCTGCGGCCCGGCTGGACGACCGGGGCCTGTGCGACGGCGGCGAGCACGGCCGCGTACACGGCGCTGCTGAGCGGGGAGTTCCCGGATCCGGTGACGATCACCCTGCCGAAGGGGCAGACGCCGTCCTTCGCGCTGGCGGTGGAGGAGCTCGCGCCGGGGCGCTCGGCCGCCATGGCGGGCGTGGTGAAGGACGCGGGCGACGATCCGGACGTGACCCACGGGGCACTCGTCCGGGCCACCGTGCGGCCGCTGCCGGCCGGGGCGGGGGTCGTGTTCCGGGCGGGGCCGGGAGTCGGGACGGTGACCCGGCCCGGGCTGCCGCTGGACGTGGGGGAACCGGCGGTCAACCCGGTACCGCGGCAGATGATGCGGGAGCACCTGGCCCGGGTCGCGGCGCGGTACGGCGGCGCGGGGGCGGTGGCCGACGTCGAGGTGGAGATCTCCGTCGATCACGGCGAGGAGATCGCCCGCAGCACCTGGAACCCGCGGCTGGGGATCCTGGGCGGGCTGTCGATCCTGGGGACCACCGGGATCGTGGTGCCGTACTCCTGCTCGGCCTGGATCGACTCGATCCGGCGGGGCGTGGACGTGGCGCGGGCGGCGGGGCGGCGGCATGTCGCCGGGTGTACGGGGTCGACGTCGGAGAAGGTCGCCGTCGCCCTGCACCACCTGCCCGAGGACGCGCTGCTGGACATGGGGGACTTCGCGGGGGCGGTGCTGAAGTACATCCGGCGCCATCCCGTGGAGCGGCTGACCATCTGCGGCGGGTTCGCCAAGCTGTCGAAGCTGGCGGCCGGGCATCTGGACCTGCACTCCGCGCGGTCCCAGGTCGACAAGGGCTTCCTGGCGGAGCTGGCCCGGCGGGGCGGGGCCGGCGAGGCGCTGGCGCAGGCGGTGGCCGAGGCCAACACGGGCCTGGCGGCGCTGCAGTTGTGCGCGGCGGCGGACGTCCCGCTGGGGGATCTGGTGGCGGCGACGGCGCGGGACGAGTCGCTGGCCGTGCTGCGGGGGGCGCCCGTCGCGGTCGACGTCATCTGCATCGACCGGGCGGGCATGGTGGTGGGGCGGGCGGAGCCGCGGGGACCGGGGGACGCCCGTCAGGGCGGCCCGCTCAGGTGACGGGCTCCCCCCACCTGTGCACCCGTCAGGTACGCAGCCCGTACCGGGTGGCCACGCAGTCGTTGCCGCGGCCGGTGAGCCGTCCCAGCGCCGTGCCGAGGGCGCAGGTGGTCAGCTGCAGCGGGTTGTCGCGGAAGCGTCCCATGCTGTCGAAGCCGGCCTGCCGGCGGTCGTTGCGGCCTGCCGGGCGGGTGTTCAGCCGGACCGGGCTGTCGTTCGTCCACGGCGAGCTGTCGTGCGTCTGTGCCGGCGTCTGTGCCGGGGCGTTCGTCGCCTGCGTGGTGTGGTCCCTGCCGTCGGCTCCGGCGACGCCGCCGCCGAAGAGCGTCAGCAGGACGGCGGCGCCGACCGCACCGGCGGCCAGTCTGGTACGCATCGTGGCGCACTCCTTTGCTTCGGCCCCCCTGGGGTGTCGCAGCTTCCTTACCGGCCCCCGCGTGCCGCGTAACAGACATTCACCCCGATGCGTCCCGCGGTCAGCCGGACGGGCCCGGGGCCGCCCGCCGGGCCCCGGTCCCGGGGTTCCGCGCGCCGGTCACGGGTTCTCGGGGGTCTCCGCCGGAGCCGCCGTCCCGCACGGCGCGTGCGGCCGCTCGCGGTCCGCCGAGTAGAGGTGGCTGTCGCGGAACTGCTCGGCGCCCAGGGTGCGGCCGACCATGATGACGGCGGTGCGGACCACGCCCGCGGCCTTCACCTGGCCGGCGATGTCGGCGAGGGTGCCGCGCAGGACCAGTTCGTCGGGGCGGGAGGCCAGGGCGACGACGGCGGCCGGGCAGTCGGCGCCGTAGTGCGGCAGGAGTTCGCCGACGACCCGGTCGACGTACATCGCCGCCAGGTGGAGGACCAGCAGCGCGCCGCTGCGGCCGAGGGTGGCGAGGTCCTCGCCCTCGGGCATGGGGGTGGCGCGCTGGGCGACCCGGGTGAGGATGACGGTCTGGCCGACGGTGGGGACGGTCAGTTCGCGCTTGAGGGCGGCGGCCGCGGCGGCGAAGGCCGGGACGCCGGGCACGACCTCGTACGGCACCCCGGCCGCGTCCAGCCTGCGCATCTGCTCGGCGACCGCGCTGAAGACGGACGGGTCGCCGGAGTGCAGCCGGGCGACGTCGTGGCCCTCCTCGTGGGCACGGACCATCTCGGCGGTGATCGTGTCGAGGTCCAGCTGCGCGGTGTCGACGAGCCGGGCGCCGGGCGGGCACTCGGCGAGCAGCTCGCGCGGCACCAGGCTGCCGGCGTAGAGGCAGACCCCGCAGGAGGCGAGCGTGCGGGCGCCGCGCACGGTGATCAGGTCGGCGGCGCCGGGACCCGCGCCGATGAAGTGGACGGTCATGGTTGCTCGGTCTCCTGGGGGAGGTCGGACGGGGACGGGGAGGCGGCGGGCGGCTTCACGGCCGACCACTGGGTGACCGGCATCGCCTGCCGCCAGCCGGTGAAGCCGCCGACCGGCACCGCGTGGGAGACCGCGAGCCGGACCAGTTCGCCGCCGTGCTGCCGGTGGCAGTCGGCGAGCAGCGCCTCGGACTCCAGCGTCACGGTGTTCGCGACGATCCGGCCGCCCGCGGGCAGCACCGCCCAGCACGCGGCCAGCAGGCCGGGGGCGGTCAGCCCGCCGCCGATGAACACCGCGTCCGGCGTGGGCAGCCCCTCCAGGGCGGCGGGCGCCGACCCGTGGACGACGCGCAGCGCAGGGACGCCGAGCGAGCGGGCGTTGCGGCCGATCCGCTCGGCGCGTACGGCGTCGCGCTCGACGCTGAGGGCGCGGCAGGTGCGGTGCGCGCGCAGCCATTCGACGGCGATGGAGCCGGAGCCGCCGCCGATGTCCCACAGGAGTTCGCCGGGGGCGGGCGCCAGCGCGGCGAGGGTGGCGGCGCGGACATGGCGCTTGGTGAGCTGGCCGTCGTGCTCGTAGGCGGCGTCGGGAAGGCCGGGGACGGTGGCCAGGGGCGGGGTGCCGGGCGCGCGGCGGCAGTCGAGGGCGATGACGTTGAGGGGGTCGGCGGGCGGGGCGTCCCAGTCGGCGGCGGTGCCCTGGGCCGTCCGTTCGCGGGGGCCGCCGAGCTGCTCCAGCACCCGCATCCGGGTCGGGCCGAAGCCGCGGTCGCGCAGCAGGGCGGCGACCTCGGCGGGGGTGGCGGCGCCGGCGGACAGCACCAGCAGGCGGTGGCCGTCGTACAGCGCGCGGGCCAGGTTCTCGGTGGGCCGCCCGACGAGCGTGACGACCTCGGTGTCCTCCAGCGGCCAGCCGAGGCGGGCGCAGGCGTAGGAGACGGAGGACGGGTGCGGGAGGATCCGCAGCCGCGGCGTCGGCGGGCCGTCCGCCACGGCCTGCTCCTGCTCCTGTTCCTGCTCCGACAGCACCTCGGTCAGGGTCCGTCCGATGCCGTGGAACATCGGATCGCCGCTGGCCAGCACGCATATCCGGCGCCCGGCGTGGGCGGCGAGCAGCCCGGGGACGGCGGGGCGCAGGGGCGAGGGCCACGGCACGCGCTCACCGGCGCACTCCGCGGGCAGCAGCGCGAGCTGGCGGGCGCCGCCGATCAATACCTCGGCCGTCCGCAGGGCCTGCCGGGAGGCGGCGGGCAGGCCGTCCCAGCCGTCGGCCCCGATGCCGACGACGGAAACGGGTTCAGGAGCGGCCGGGGCGGGTGGTGCGGGGCTCACTGCCGAGTACCTCAGAGGTCGGGAGGGCCGGACCCGAGGCACCCGACGAGGGGGCACCGGTCCGGGGGACGGGAGCCGAACTTTACTGACCGGTCGGGTCGCGCCGTCCCGCTGCCCCCGTGAACCCGCGCTCCGCGGCGCCCGCGGGCGCTGCCGGCTCCGGCCTCAGGACAGCAGCGCGACGAGGAACTGCCCCGCGAACAGGAACGCCGCGCAGAAGCCCACGCCAGCCGGCAGCCACTGCCAGATGCCGCGCGGGGAGTCGAAGCAGACCAGGTAGCCGAGCACGGAGACCACACCGGTCAGGGCGCCCAGCCAGAAGGGGAGGCCGTCGTGCTGCCCGTACAGGACGGCGACGGCGGCCAGCAGGCCGAGCACCGTCAGGATCTGGCCCTTGCCGGGGGCGGGCCGCGCGGTGACGCCCGTAGCGCTCATAGCGCCGGATGCTACCCGGGCGCCGGGGCCGCGCCGGCTTCCCACGCCCGCCGCGAGCGGACATCCGCGCTCCGCTTCCCACCAAAGCCCCTTCCTCGTTCGCACCGCTCTGACCAGGCACGATGGGCCGTTCGACGGTAATGACAACGGTCACCGATGCAGCCTTTGGATCTTTCGCCGAAGTGCGGTTTGCTTCGCAGAGAGGAGCCAGGAAGGAGCGCGCCCATGACCGAGCACGCCCACAGCCACGGGCACAGCCACAGCCACGCCCACGGGGTCGCACCGGACGCCGACCGGCGCTGGCTGCGCAGCGCGCTCATCCTGCTCACCGCGTACATGGCGGTCGAGGTCGTCATCGGCGTCGTGGCGCAGTCCCTGGCACTGATCTCGGACGCCGCCCACATGCTCACCGACGCGGTCTCGATCGTGCTGGCCCTGGTCGCGATGCGGCTGGCCGCGCGGCCCGCACGCGGCGGCTACACCTACGGCCTCAAGCGCGCCGAGATCCTCTCCGCCCAGGCCAACGGCATCACCCTGCTGCTGCTGTCCGTCTGGCTGGCGTACGAGGCGGTCCAGCGGCTGATCTCGCCGCCCGCGGTGACCGGCGGGCTGGTGCTGGTCACCGCGCTGTCCGGGATCGTGGTGAACCTGATCTGCACCTGGCTGCTGTCCCGCGCCAACCGCTCCAGCCTCAACGTCGAGGGCGCCTACCAGCACATCCTCACCGACCTGTTCGGCTTCGTCGCCACCGCTCTCGCCGGTCTGATCGTGCTGACGACGGGCTTCGAGCGGGCGGACGCGATCGCCTCGCTGGTGGTCGTCGTGCTGATGCTGCGGGCCGGTACGGGGCTGGTGCGCGAGTCCGGGCGGATCTTCATGGAGGCCGCGCCCGCCGGCGTCGACCCGGACGCGCTGGGCGAGCACCTGGTCGCCACGGACGAGGTCGTCGAGGTGCACGACCTGCACATCTGGCAGATCACCTCCGGACAGCCGGCGCTCTCCGCGCACATCCTGGTGGCGCCGGGCGGCGACTGCCACAAGGTCCGCCGCAGCCTGCAGGAGCTGCTGAGCGGGGAGTACGGCATCAGCCACGCCACCCTCCAGGTCGATCACGTCGGTGAGCAGGGCGCGCAGGACGACGTGCTGACCCTGGGACCGCGGCCCGCGGCCGAAGCGGAGCAGCAGGCCGGCCACTGCGAGGACGCCCATGGTCCGGTGCACCGGTCGGGGCCGCGCCGGCGCTGAGGGACCGGCGGCCGCGGACCGGAGCGCCGCCCGCGGGCGGCGCCGCCCCCTCACTCGGGTGAACCCGGGCCGGGCGGAGGCCGCCTGCCGCCGGTGACGGGCACCGCGATGCTCGGATGACGGCATGAGAACCGCCGTTGTCTGCGCACTGCTGTGCGCCGCCGCGCTCCCCGGACCGTCCGCCGCGTACGCCGCGCAGGCATCGCCCGCCGCCCGGCACCTCCCCCAGGCTCCGCCCGCCGCCGGGCACGCCCCGCAGGCACCGCCCGCCGTCTCGGTCACGGTGGCGGTCACCGACGGCCGCGACGACGCCGAGGCCGGCAAACGGCTCGACTACCGCATCACCGTGCACAACCTGGGCGCCACCGCCGTCCGCGGGGCCCGCATCGAGCAGGAGATGCCGGCCACCACGATCTCCGCCACCGCGCCCGGCGCCACCGTCGAAGGGCGCGGCGAGCGGGAGCAGAAGGCGATCTGGCGCGCCGACCTGCCCGCGCACGACATCCAGGTGTTCACCGCCTCGGCCGTGCTCGGCGACCGCACCCGGGACACCGGCAGCGCCGCCCCCGGCACGCTGCGCGCCGCCTCCACGGTCTGTGTCTACGTCGGCGGCTCCTACGCGCCCACGGCCTGCTCGGGCGATCTGGACGACCTGCCGGAGACGCACGCGGAGGCCGCGAGCGGCGGCGGCTGGGTGGGGTGGGCGGTGGCCGCCGCGGTCACCGCGCTGTTCGGGCCGGGAGTGGTGCGGGCGGTACGCCGGCGGCGCACCGCGCGGGCACGCTGAGCCCCGGTCCGGCGGTCCGGGCCGCGCGCGGTCACCCATTGGCACCGGTCCCGCTCGCGGGCCGCGGGGGTTCGCCCTTGCCTGGAAGGAGGCCATGGGGCACGTCGTGAGGGTCCTCCCGGTCCGGCCGGTCCCCGGACGCGCCCGCCGTCCGCCGGGCAGGAAGGACCCACGCGATGCCAGCGAGCGCCCCCGTGTCCCCGGGCGGACGGGCGGCGGCGCGGGCACCGTGGCGGCGCGGGCGGGCGGTGGCCGGCGGGGTGCTGCTGCTGGTGGGGGTGGTGCTGCTGCCGCTGGGTCTGGCCGCGACCTGGGCGCGGGCCGAACTGTCCGAGACCGACAGCTATGTGGCGTCGGTGGCCCCGCTGGCCGGGAACACCGCCGTCCAGGACGCGGTCGTCGACGACGTGACGGACGGGGTGATGGCGCACATCCGGCTGGACGGGCTGCTGGACGCCGTACCGCGCGCCGAGCGGCCCGCGCTGCGGCGGCACTTCACCCGCGGCCTGCGCGCGTTCGTGGACAAGCAGGTGCGGCAGGTCGTCACCGGGCGGGGCTTTCCCGCGATGTGGAACGGGGTGCACCGGGCCGCCCACCGGACCCTGGACGGCAGCCTGGCCGCGTCCGGCCGCTCCCCGGTCACCCTGGACCTCACCCCGGTCGTGGACCGCGTCAGGCATCAGCTGTCGCACAACGGCATGGGGCTCGACCTCGTCCACCGGGTGCCACGGGCCGGGGTGGAGATCGTGCTGTTGAAGGCGCCGGACGTGCCGCGGGTCCGGGCCGTCTACCGCGTCGTGCACACCGGGGCGCTGCTGCTGCCGCCCGCCGCGGTGCTGTGCCTGGCCGGCGGGCTGCTGCTGGCGCGGCGCCGGCGACGGGCGCTGATCTGTACGGGGCTGGGCTGCGCGGCCGCCGCCGCCCTGCTGGCCGCCGCGCTCGCGCTGGTACGCGGCCGCGCCCTGGACGCGCTGCCGGCCGTGGTCTCCCGGCCCGCCGCGGGCGCCTACGCCGATGCGCTCACCGGGCCGTTGCTCGGCGGGGTCTGGCTCCTCGCCGGCGCGGGCGCCCTGACCGCGGGGCTGGCCGCGGCGGGGCCGCCGGCGGCCCGGGCGCTGCTCGCCCGCCGCCTCGCCCGCGCCGCCGCCGGGTCCTGAGCTGCGCTCAGATCGCCAGGACCGTCTTGCCCTGCGACCGGCCGGTGCGGCTGGCCTCCAGGGCCTCCGGTGCCTCTTCGAGGGGGACCTCGCGTCCCACGAGGACCGTCAGCCGGCCCGCGTCGACGTGGCCGGCGAGGATCTCCAGCAACTGCGGGGAGGGGCGGTTGACGAAGTTGAAGCCGCGCAGGTTGTTGTCGGTCAGCTCGTCGGCGTCGGCCGAGCCGATGAGCGAGACGGCGATGCCCCCGTCGCGTACGGTCCGGGTCAGCTCGGCGAACTCGGCGGGGCCGCCGATCATGTCGATCAGCACGTCGACGCCGTCCGGATGGGCCGCGAGGACCTGGTCGGCGAGCGGGCCCGCGGTGTGGTCGACGGTCTCCGCGGCGCCCAGCGTCCGCATCAGTTCCGCCTTCGACGGGCGCGCGGTGGCGATCACTTCGGCGCCGCGGCCGGCCGCGAGCTGGGTGACGAAGGTGCCGACGCCACCGGTCGCGCCGACCAGCAGCACCCGGGTGCCCTCGGTGACCCGGGTCTCCTCGACCAGGTTGTACGCGGTCATGCCGGCCGTCGGCAGCCCCGCGGAGGTGGCGTAGGTGACGCTCCGGGCGGCGTGCGCGAGGCGACCCTCGTCGGCGACGGCGAGTTCGCAGTACGAACCGCCGCCCTGCTCCGGCCGCTGGAACTGGCCGAACACCGCGTCGCCGACGGTGAACCGCCGCACGCCGTTCCCGATCGCGAGCACCTCGCCCGCCCCGTCCGTCCCCAGGACGAGGGGGAAGGCCGCCGGCACGGCGTCCCCGAACATGCCGTCGGCGATCTTCCAGTCGACGGGGTTGAGTCCGGCGGCGGACAGCCGCACCAGGACCTCACCGGGCCCTGGTTCGGGCTGTGGCAGATCCATGAGCTGCGGCTTTTCACCGAATGCGCTGACTGCTACGGCTCTCATCGTGGCGTTCCCTTCCACCCTTCCGACCGGTGGCCGAAGGGGATCGTAAGCACGCGGGTGGGGCCGGATGCGGCAGGAGGAGAGGCGGTGCGGCGGAAGCAACTCGTACGGCCCCGCGCGCCGGGTCCGTACGGCCCTCCCCGCGGCGGGACACGGCCGCACGGGCCCTGGCTCCGGCCCCGTGCGGTCCGCCTCGGGTAGATATGACGCCATGCGCGTACTGGTGGCGGAAGCCGAGGATCGGGTCGCGGAGGGAGTCGCCGCGGCGCTGCGCCGTGCGGCGCTCACGGTGGACACCGCCCATGACGGGAGTACGGCGCTGGCCGCCCTCCGGCAGGGCGTCTACGACGTGCTCGTCCTGGACCAGGAGCTGCCCGCCCCGCACGCCGACGAGATCTGCCGGCACCTGGCGGAACAGGGCCGGCCGACGCGGGTGTTGCTGCTCACCGCACCCGGCACCGGACAGGAACGGGCCGAGGACGCGGGGCCGGGCACCGACGACCAGCTGGCCAGGCCGTTCGCGCACGAGGACCTGCTCGGCAGGGTGCTGATGCTGGGCCGGCCCGGCCGCCCCGTCCGGCCGCAGGTCATCGAGCGGGCGGGGGTCAGCGTCGACACCGCGCGCCGGCTGGCCCTGCGCGACGGCCGGCCGCTGGCGCTGTCCCGCACCGAATTCGGGGTGCTGGAGGTGCTGTTGCGCGCCCAGGGCGCACCGGTCAGCGGCGACGAGCTGATCGAGGAGGTCTGGGAGGAGCACACCAGCTACCGCACCAACGCCGTGCGCGTCACGCTCGGCAGGCTGCGCGCCAAGCTCGGCGACCCGCCGGTGATCGAGACCGTGCCGGGCGGCGGCTACCGGATGGGCGACGGGTCACAGGCGGAAGACGGGGCCGGGGCGGGCGACGGCGCGGCGCCCGGGGGCGAGGCCGCGGGCGTGGCGCCGGGAGCGGAAGCCGAGGGCCCGTGATCCGCCGGGGGGCGTAGGGCGCCGTCGCTCGCCCACCCGATTGCCCGCATGACGGGTCCGGTCCCAGGTCGCGGGATTCAATGGCGCAATGATCCGGTTCGACTCCGTCACCAAGCGCTACCCCGACGGAACCACCGCCGTCGACGACCTCTCCTTCGAGGTCGGCGAGGGCGAGCTGGTGACGCTGGTCGGACCGTCCGGCTGCGGGAAGACGACGACCATGATGATGGTCAACCGGCTCATCGACCCCACCCACGGGCAGATCTACGTCGACGGCGCGGACGTCGCCGGTGTCGACCCCGTCGCCCTGCGCCGCCGGATCGGCTACGTCATCCAGCAGACCGGCCTCTTCCCCCACCGCACCGTCCTCGACAACACCGCCACCGTGCCCTTTCTGAGCGGCTGGAAGAAGGCCAGGGCGCGCGAGCGGGCCGCCGAACTCCTGGATCTGGTCGGCCTGGACCCCGCGGTCCACGGTTCGCGCTACCCCGACCAGCTCTCCGGCGGACAGCGGCAGCGGGTCGGGGTGGCCCGGGCGCTCGCCGCCGACCCGCCGGTGCTGTTGATGGACGAACCGTTCGGTGCGGTCGACCCGGTCGTCCGCGACCGGCTCCAGAAGGAGTTCCTGCGGCTGCAGGCCGGTCTGCACAAGACGGTGCTGCTGGTCACCCATGACATCGAGGAGGCCATCCGGCTCGGCGACCGGATCGCGGTCTACGGCGAGGGCCGGATCGAGCAGTACGACACCCCGGCGAGCGTCCTCGGTGCCCCCGCCACGTCCTATGTCGCCGAATTCGTCGGCACCGACCGCGCGTTGAAGCAGCTCTCGGTCACCGGGATCGACCGGGGCGACCTCGAACACCCTCCGCTCGTCCGGCTCGGCGAACCCGCGGCGGACGCCGGGAGACGGCTGCGGACCGAGGGCGCCCGCTGGGCCGTGGTGCTCGACGAGGAGGGCGCACTGCACGGCTGGGCGGGCACGGAGGAGCTGGCCGGGGTGGCGGGCACGGTGGCCGGTCATGCCCGCCGGATGGAGGCCTGGGTCCCGGTGACCGGCACCCTCAAGGCGGCCTTCAGCGAGATGCTCAAGCACGACGCCGGCTGGATCGCGGTCCTGGACGGCCACCGGTTCCTGGGCGTGCTCACCCCGACCAAGCTCCACGAGGCCCTGCGCCGCACCATCGGCTCCGACGAGCGGGGGGTGCCCCGTGAGCGGGCCGAGGTGGATTCCGTTCCGACGGAGTGAGCACGCGGGACGACGCGACGCGGGCCCCTGGGCGCCGGGGTGGGGCGGTCCGGGACAGGCTGTTTCACGTGAAACGCCTGCCCTGCCTGCCTGCGGGGCGTTTCACGTGAAACAGCCCGCTCCACCCACCGGCAGAGCTCAGTCCTTGGGCAACAGCCCTTTGGACTGGAGGTAGTGGCGGGCCACATCCGCCGGCAGTCGCCGCCAGCTGTCCACCTGCTCATTGAGGTGCGCCAGATCGGCCGTGGTCAGGACCTTGTTGAGACGGTCGAGCGCGGCGGCCGCCCGTGCGCCGCCCGCCCGTGCGCGGTTGACGACGGGGACGACGTAATCGGCGTTCTGAAGCTTCTTGTCGTCGGCGAGCAGCACCAGCCCGAACTGGTCGAGGGTGGCATCGGTGCTGGTCGTCAGCACCATCTGGTCCTGCCCGTTCTGGACGGCCTGTTTGGCGGGCGTGGTGCCGACGCCCTTCGGGTCGACGGCGGTGATGTCGATCCCGTACGTCTTCTTCAGCCCCGGTGCGCAGAACGGCCGCTGGACGCACTCATCGCCCGCCGCCAGCCGCACCGGCAGCTTGGCGCGTCCCAGATCGCCGAGGGTCGCGAGGTGGTGCTTGCGGGCGTAGGCGGCGCTCACCGCGAAGGCGTTCTGGTCGACGGCCCGGCCGGCCGGGAGCACGGTCAGACCGCGGGGGCCGGCGAGCCGGCGCAGCGCGGTCATGGTCGCGCCGAGGTCCGGCGAGGCGACCGGGGCCGCCTTGGCCCCCTTGCCCTTGGCGTTGAGCCAGTCCGCGAAGGTCGCGGCGTACTCGGGGACGACATCGATCTGCCCGGCCTCCAGGGCCGGTTCGTACAGCTCACGGTTGCCGACCGTCAGGACATGGGTGCGGTATCCGGCGTGCCGGAGCAGCGCCGCATACATCTGGGCGAGCAGCTCGCTCTCCGTGAAGCCCGCCGAACCGATGGCCAGGTCGTGGCTGTCCCCGGGGGAGGCGGTGATCGCGGAGCGGTTCTCCAGAGAAGGACCGCCGGCGCAGGCCGAGAGCCCGAGGGCCGCGAGAACCGCCAGCGCCGCGACCGCCCTCACCGGACCGGCCCCCGTGCCCAGTCCGGCGCGCACCGCCGCGCCAGCTCGAAGGCGCCCTCCACCAGCAGTGCGAACACCGCGACCAGCACCGCCCCGGCGACCACCTGGGGGGTGCTGGCCAGGTTGAACCCCGCGGTGATGATCCGGCCGAGGCCACCGCCGCCCACCAGCGCGGCGAGCGTGGCGGTGGCCACCAGCTGGACCGCGGCGATCCGGATGCCGGTCAGGATGAGCGGAAAGGCGAGCGGCACCTCGACCCGCCACACCAGCTGCGTCCCGGTCATCCCCATCCCCCGCGCGGCCCGCACCACGCTCCGGTCCACCTCCCGCATCCCGACATACGCATTGGTCAGCAGCGGCGGGATGGCGAACAGCACCAGCGCGATGATCGTCGGCCACTGCCCGTGCCGTCCGAGCGGGGTCAGCAGCAGCAGGACGAGCACGGCGAAGGTCGGCACCGCACGGCCGACGTTGGCGAGGTTGATGGCCAGCGCGCCACCGCGGCCGAGGTGGCCGAGGGTCAGCGCGACCGGCAGGGCGATCAGCGCGCTGATGACCAGACAGGCGAAGGTGAGCACGAGGTGCTGTTCGAGGCGGTGCCAGACCCCGTTCTCACCGGACCAGTTGGCGGCGGTGGTCAGCCATGTCCAGACCGCGGACAGGGTGTTCATGTCCGCCGCCCGGCGGCCGTGACCAGCCGCTTCGCTCCCGCGCCGGCCCGCGTGCGCACCCGCGTCCGGCGTCCGGCCCGGCGCCAGGGGGTGAGCAGCCGTTCCGCACCGAGCAGCAGCAGGTCGAGGACGACCGCGATGATCACGCACAGGACGGACGCGGTGAGGACCTGCGCCTTGAAGAAGGAGTTCATCCCGGCATAGATGAGGTTTCCCAGCCCGCCGTACCCGACGATCGCCCCGACCGTGGTGAGCGCGACCGCGGAGACGGTGGCGATCCGCAGACCGGCCATCGCGGCCGGCAGAGCCAGCGGCAGTTCGACGGTCAGCAGTTGGCGCATCGGCCCGAACCCCATGCCGCGGGCGGCTTCCCTGGCCTCGGCGGGGACCCCGTCCAGCCCCGCCAGGATGTTCCGTACGAGCAGGGTCAGGGAGTACAGGGCGAGGCCGACCACCACCAGGGTGGCGGACAGCCCGTAGACCGGCAGCAGCAGCGAGAACATCGCCAGCGACGGGATGGTGTAGAGGACCGTCGTGATGCCGAGCACCGGTCCGGCCGTCCAGCGCCTGCGGCGGGCCAGCAGCGCCAGCGGCACCGCGATCACCAGGCCGAGCGCCACCGAGATCACCGTCAGCTGGAGGTGCTGGCCGACCGCGTCGAGCAGGATCTGCCGACGGGTGCTCAGGTAGTCGCCGCAGATCCAGTCGTTGCGGGCCAGACAGTCGTCCGGCGGCGGTGCGGTCACGGTACGAGTCCACCCCGGCGGGCCCGGCGTGTCGCGGCGGACGCGTCCGATCGGGGCGACCGCGGACGGCCGTCCCGCCGGCCTCCGCACCCGCCCGCTCCCTCTCCCCGCCCCACCTGTGCAGCCCTCTGCACACCCCACGTATACATGCAGTGTGTACTACCTATGTATAGTCCCTCTCGGTCTGTTCGACCCCTGTGACCGAAGGGCGGCGCGAGGTGGTGACACCGCCGTACGCGTCAGCTGCGCCATGCGCAAAAGCGCAGGTCATGGGCTCGCCGTTGCCCGCACGCGCCCGAAGAGAGGCTCGCATGCCGAAGCAGATGTCCACGGCCCGCCGTACGTCCATAGCCGGGCTGCTGGCGGCCACCACCCTGACCCTGGCCCTCAGCGGCTGCGCCACCTACGACGTCACCGCCCCGGCCGACGCCCGCGCCGACGCACCGGCCGCCGACGTCAAGGCGAAGGACGCCCGGCTCGCCGCGGCCGGCGATGCCAAGAACCCGGACGGCAAGAACGGCAAGAACGGCAAGGACGGCAAGGACGGCAAGAACGGCAGCGGCGACGACGTCGACTGCCGCACGGCGAAGTGCGTCGCGCTCACCTTCGACGCGGGCCCCAGCGAGCACACCAACCGGCTGCTGGACATCCTCAAGAAGGAGAAGGTGCACGCGACCTTCTTCCTGCTCGGCCGGAACCACGTCGACAAGCGCCCCGCCGAGGTGAAGCGGATCGACGCCGAGGGGCATGAGCCGGCCAACCACACCTGGTCGCACCAGATCCTGACCGAGATCGCGCCCGGCGAGGCCAGGCGCGAGCTGTCCCGCGTCCAGGAGGCGGTCCGCGAGATCACCGGTAGGACGCCGAAGCTGATGCGCCCGCCGCAGGGCAGGACCGACGGAGAGGTATCCGAGATCAGCAAGGATCTCGGCCTGGCCCAGGTCCTGTGGAGCGTGACCGCCAAGGACTACCAGACCAACGACTCGGCCCTGATCACCAAGCGGGTGCTCGAACAGACCGAGCGCGACGGCATCATCCTGCTGCACGACATCTACCAGGGGACCGTGCCGGCCGTCCCCGGCATCCTCAAGGAGCTGAAGAAGCGCGGCTACACGGTCGTCACGGTCTCCCAGCTGCTGTCCCCGGCGAAGCCGGAGCCGGGCATGGTCTACCGGCCGTAGCGCCCGCAGACCCGGGGAGGCGGGCAGCGCCCGTAAGCCGACGCCGTCGCGCGACGGCCCCTACGGAGCGGCCCCATGAGGCGGTCCTACGGGGTGGACGCCTTCGAGGCCCCGGGGCTCCCCACGACCGCCCCCTTGCCGGTGAGCCGGTGCCACCAGTGCCTGCGCCGCGGATGCACCGCTCGGCCCAGCCGGAGCCCCAGCAGCAGATAGCCGAGCAGCGCGCCGGCGCAGTTGAGGATCACATCGTCGATGTCGAACGCCCGGCCGGTGATCAGCGCCCCCTGCACCAGCTCCACCAGCAGCATCACCACTGCCGTCGCCACGCCGACCCGGAGCAGTCCCCGCGCCCGCGGCACCAGCACCGGCAGCAGCACCCCGAACGGCACCCCCAGCAGGACGTTGCCGCCGAGCTGCTTGACCGTGTCGGCCAGGTGCGGCTGCGCCAGGTAGCTCCGGATCGAGTCACCGGGGCGGAGATTGGGATGGGTCAGCGGCACCGAGGCCGCCGACGGGGTCAGCGTGACCCGCGCCAGCGCCACCGCGAAGGCCACCATCGCGGCGAACGCCAGCACCAGCAGAAGGATCCGGACGGCCAGCGGGGCCCGCGCGGCCACGGGTGACCACACCGCCTCGTCGCCCTGTTGCGTACGCGCCATGAGGTCACTCCCCGGTGTGCGAGATGCGCAGTGCGCCGATGGGAAGTGCGGTTACCCGGGGTCCGGCGAATCATGTGGCGGACGCCGGACGGCCACCGCGGGCCCGCGCCACGGCCGCACACACGCCACAGGGGCGCCGGACCACTCCGGCGCCCCTGCGCAGTACTGCTCGGCTCCGCCGCGGCTCACCCCCGGGGGCGCTCCGCCTCCACCCGCCGGCGACCCTTGTCGTCGGACGTCGTCGGCGCCTTGGACGGCCCGGTCCGCTGCCCCGGACCCGGGGCACCGCTCTTGCCCGGCGCCCCCGCATTCGGCTTGCGCTGCGGGGCGACCGCCTCGGTGTCCTGCGGGAAGGTCAGCTGCTGGCTCTGCCACTCCAGGGCCGGCACGACCTCGCGGCGCCAGGTCGCGAACTGGTGGCTGCCCTGCGGCAGGATGATCGAGTCCACCGACATCGGCGACTTGGCGGCGTGGATGAACTTCATGGTCTCGCCGTAATCCGCCTCGCCCTTACGGCTGCTGGCGACCAGCGCGGAGATCTGCGGCGCGGGAAGGTTCTTCAGCCGCCACAGCAGATCGTGCTCGCGCTCGCGCTGGGCGCCCTGGGCGCCGGGGCCGAAGAGGCTGCCGGTGGTCAGGTCGTCCTTGATCGCGTAGTCGCCGGAGAGCGAGACCGCGGAGGTGTAGGCATGCGGGTTGCGCATCGCCAGCTGCAGCGAGCACGTACCGCCGGACGAGTACCCGAACGCGCCCCAGGCACTGGGGTCGTGGCCCACCCGGTAGGCCGACTTCATGGCGTCCGGCAGGTCCTTGGTGAAGAACGTCTCGGCCTGCGGGCCGCCCGGTACGTCCACGCACTCGGTGTCCCGCGGCGGCGCGATCGTCGGCCGGACCATCACGATCACCGTCGGCTGCATCCGGCCCTGCGCGATCAGCCGGCCCGCGTTCTGCGGCACCTGGAGGTGCTGCGCGAGGTTCATGATCCCGCCCGGGTAGCCGCTGATGACGACCATGACGGGGAACCGCTGCCGGCGGAACTGCTGCTGGAAGTACTGCGGCGGCAGATACACGAAGCCGGGGTTGATGGCCCGGGTGCGCCGGCCGACGATCCGTACGGACTCGACCTTGCCCACCTTGTCCGCGGGCCCCTTGGGAAGCCCGGTCACCCGATCGAGGCCCTGCGGACCGGCCGGTTGGACCAGTCCGCCCTTCATGTTGCCGACCGAGGCGTACTGCCCGCCGCCCTCGCTCACGGAGACCGGGGCCTTGTCGTTGTTGCCGAGCAGCTCGTCCCAATTGCCGTAGAACTCGAAGTTCGTGTTCACGGCGAGGGCGAGCGCACACACGATCGACACCTGGGTGGCCAGGATGGCGCCCAGTCTGCCCAGGACGGGGCCGACCCCGCGCCTCGACAACCGGGGCCAGAGCCACACCGTGGCGGCGACACAGGCCACCGCCAGCACGATCACCGTGTACTCGAGCGACTGACTGGTCAGCCCCATGCGCCCACATCTCCCGTCACCCTCGCGAGGGTTCTTGCCTTCTCAACGGCCGCCTAAGGCACAACGGGCGGCTCCGGACAATGGTCACCGGAGAAGACGGGCACACCTGCGCATCGGATACCTGAGCGACTCACTTCTTACCCAGCTCTTGCCACATCGTTTCCGCGGCGTGATGTGGGCAGGGGGCGCCCGTGGGACGAGGAGAACCGTCTGCGCCCGTGGGGCCCCGGACCTCTCGCGCCCTGATGTCCCGTTACGTCCTCCCGCTCCACACCCACCACACAGGAGCGCATCAACTCGCCTTCCGTGTCCGGCCCTTGCGCCGCGGGCTCCTGCGCCCGCACCCCGTCCGCGTCACCCGGACGCCGTACGGGGCAGGGCGGCGTCCGCTGTGCGGGGCGTGCGGTGCGAGGCGCGGGGCAGGGGCCGGTGCACGGGGCCGGGGCGGGCGGTGCGTACGGTCGGGGCAGTCGGTGCGGGCTGCTGTCCGGGGCGGACGGTGCGTGCTGCCCGCGGGGCAGGACGGCGATACGCCGCGGCAGGGCACTCGTACGGACTGCGAGGAGGTTTTGTGGACGGCCGGGGAACCGGTGCGGGCGGCCGGACAACCTCGTACGCAGGGCGAACGCGGCCGGGCCCGGTCGGCTGAAACCATCCGCCTCCGCAACACCCCCGGATGGCCCACCACACAAGGCGCGGGGTCCCACTGTGAGGCCGGTCCCGGCCGCTACCCTTACGTATCCGTCCTGGTCAGGGACATGTCCGTGCTTCACGGACATACGCCGCACCCAGCACACGCAAGAGAGGTTCGCCGATGGGCATTCGGAGTCTGCTGCGCAACGCTTTCGGTCGCTCCAAGGCGACCCGTGAAGAAACCGGCGCGGCCCCGAGCGGCGCCGACAAGCCGGAGTCCGCGACCATCCCGGAGGCTCGCGAAGAGTCCGCCCCGGGTGCCGCCACCCCGGAGGCCGAGGTTCCGGCCGCCCGGACGGCTCCCACGGAGACCCCGGACACGGACCCGGCGCCCGCTCCGACGACCCCGACGCTGCCGGCCCAGGGCGGCCGCGCGGACCGGGGCGAGCGGGGAGACCAGGCGGACCGGGCGGAAAGGACCTCCGCGGGGCGGGACGACGCCACCGAGGCCGAGGCCCCTGAGGCTGCCGCCCCGGCCGCCGCCGACCTCGTGAGCCAGGCCTTCGACAACCCGGCCCAGACGCCGGCGGCCGACGCCGAACCGACCGCCGAGGCCGCTGAGCCGCAGGCGGAGCCGGAGCCGGTGGCCGAGGTGGAGGAATCGCCCGCGGCGGAGCCGGTGGCCGAGGCCAGGACGACGGCTGACGCGGAGCCGGTGGCCGAGGTGAAGGCGGCGGCTGACGCGACGGAGCCCGAGGCCGAGCCCGCGGCGGAGGTCGTCGCGGAGCCGGCGGCCGCCGAGGTCGTCGCGGAGCCCGCCGACGCGGCAGTCGCCGAGGCCGAGGCCAAGCCTGCGGCCGAGCCCGCGACCGCAAACGAGCCGGAAGCGGAGGCGGCGGAGCCCGCCCCGGAGGCCAAGGCCGACGCCGGGACGAAGGCCGCGGACCAGCCGGCAGCGAAGGCGGCGGAGGCGGCGGAGGCGGCGGCAGACGTCGAGGCGAAGCCCGAAGCCCCGGCGGCCGAGGCCAAGCCGAAGGCGGACGCAAAGCCGAAGGCGGACGCAAAGCCGAAGGCGGACGCAAAGCCGAAGGCGGACGCAAAGGCGGAGGCCAAGCCGGCAACGAAGGCGGCCGAGGCCAAGCCGAAGGCCAAGGCGGAGGCGAAGACCGAAGCAGCCCCCGCCCCGTCGGCCGCCCCCGAGCCCGACACCGACCCCAAGGCAGCCACCCAGGCCAAAGCCCCGGCAACGGCAGAAGCGGAGCCCCAGCCCGAGACCCCCGGCTCCGAGACCCCCGGCTCCCTCCCGGCGGTCGCCCCCGCGCTCCTCAGCCTCTACAAGTCCGCGGCCGCCACCCTGGACAAGCACGGCCTCGCCACCCAGCGCGCCGCCGTCTACCTGGTCCTCGACCGCTCCGGCTCGATGCGCAACTACTACAAGGACGGCACGGTCCAGAACCTCGCCGAGCAGGCCCTCGGTCTCGCCGCGCACTTCGACGACGACGCCACCGTCCCGGTCGTGTTCTTCTCCACCGACATCGACGGCACCGCCGACATCGACCTCACCAACTACGAGGGCCGCATCGCGGAACTGCACGCCGGTCTCGGCCACATGGGCCGTACGAACTACCACTGGGCCGTCAACGCCGTCGTCGACCACTACAAGAAGTCCGGTTCCACCGCGCCGGCCTTCGTCATCTTCCAGACCGACGGTGCCCCGACCTCCAAGCCGGCCGCCGAGAAGGCGCTCTGCGAGGCGGCGGGACTCCCGATCTTCTGGCAGTTCATCGGCTTCGGAGACCCGGACGCCAAGGGCTTCGACTTCCTCCGCAAGCTCGACGACCTGACCGTCCCGGAGAAGCGCGTCGTCGACAACGCCGGCTTCTTCCACGCCGGCCGCGACCCGCGCGGCCTGTCCCACGACGAGCTCTACCAGCAGCTGATGGTCGAGTTCCCCGAGTGGCTCGCCGAGGCCCGCACCGCGGGCATCGTCAAGGACAACTGACCTCCGGCCCCCGGGCCGCTCGTCCGTTCCTCCTCCCCTGCGCACCACCTGCTGACGACACCCGACCGGCCGCGGCGGCCCCGAGCCCGCCGCGGCCGGCGCCTTTCCCGGCCCCGCCCGGCACAGCAGGCGCCGCCCCGCCCCACTGCCTAGGCTGAATGGATGAAGCGCCCCGTTTCCTCCCGGTAGCGCCCGTTCCGGTCGGCCGGGGCGGTGCCGGGTGGCCGGAGCAGCCGAGCGAGGTGGGTCGTGATGGGTGAGGCGAGCCGAGAGGGGGGCGGCGAGCCGCCTCCGGCACCGCGCAGGACCACCACGCCCAGCTGGGCCCTCCCCGCCGAGCCCGATCCGCGGCGCTGGTGGGCGCTGGTGGTGATCGCCATCGCGCAGCTGATGGTGGTGCTGGACGCCAGCATCGTGAACATCGCGCTGCCCTCGGCCCAGCGGGACCTGGGGATGTCGGACGCGAACCGCCAGTGGGTGATCACCGCGTACACGCTCGCGTTCGGCGGGCTGCTGCTGCTCGGCGGCCGGATCGCCGACCTGGTGGGGCGGAAGAAGACCTTCATGATCGGGCTGGTGGGCTTCGCGATCGCGTCCGGGCTGGGCGGCGCGGCCACCGGGTCCGGGCTGCTGTTCGGCGCGCGGGCGCTGCAGGGCGCCTTCGCCGCGCTGCTGGCACCGTCCGCGCTGTCCCTGCTGACCACCACCTTCACCATCGGGAAGGAACGGAGCAAGGCGTTCGGGATCTACGGGGCGATCGCGGGCGGGGGCGCGGCCATCGGACTGATCGCCGGCGGGTTGCTGACCCAGTATCTGAACTGGCGCTGGTGCCTGTATGTGAACGTCCCGATCGCCGTGATCGCGTTCATCGGCGCCGCGGTGTTCCTGCGCGACCGGCCCGAGCGGGGGCGCGTCTCCCTGGACGCGCCGGGTGTGGTGCTGGGCTGCGGCGGCCTGGTCGCGCTCGTCTACGGGTGCAGTGAGGCGGAGCCGCGGGGTTGGGGGGACGGGCTGGTTCTCGGGTTGCTGGTGGGGGGCGTGGTGCTGCTGGCCGCCTTCGCGTGGTGGCAGTCGCGGGCGCGCCACCCTCTGCTGCCGCTGCACATCGTCCGCGACCGGAATCGCGGGGGCGCCTTCCTGACCATGGCGCTGGCGGTCATCGGCCTGTTCGGAATGTTCCTGTTCATGACCTATTACCTGCAGACCGTGCTCGGGTATTCACCGGTCAGGACCGGCGTGGCCTTCCTGCCGATGGTGGTCGCGATCATCGTCGGCTCGACGCAGATCTCCGCACGGCTGCTGCACCGGATCCCGCCGCGGTTCCTGATGGTCCCGGGCGCCGTCCTCGCGTCCGCGGGGCTCTTCACCCTGACGTTCCTGACGGCCGAGCCCGCCTACGTCTCCCATGTGCTGCCGGCCATGCTGCTCGTCGGCCTCGGCATGGGCCTGACCTTCATGCCGGTGATGGCGACGGCCACGTCCGGGGTGGCGCCGCACGACTCCGGCGTCACCTCCGCGACGGTCAACACGGCGCAGCAGGTGGGCGGTTCGATCGGTACGGCGCTGCTGAACACCATCGCGACCTCGACCAGCGCGACGTACATCGCGGGTCATCTGGCGGACGCGGCCCGCAGGGGCGGGGCCCTCGGCCTCACCCCGGCGGTGCGGGACGGGATCGTGAAGAGCGGGGTGGTGCACGGGTTCACCGTGGCCATCGGGGTGGGCTCGGCGATCATGCTGCTGGCCGCGCTGGTCGCCGGGCTGCTGGTCAACGGCCGGGCCCCGCGACAGGGCCGGGCCCCTGCGGCGGACAGCGCGGAGTCGGCCGACGCGGCGGCCTGAGAGGGCGGAGCGGGCGGGCCGGTCGCCCCGGAAAAGGCCGCGCGGGCACCCCCGGCCCGTCCAGTACGATATTGACGTTCCGTAAAGCAAATCCTCACTCACCGTAGCGACTTGGGAGCAGCCGGCAATGGCTCGACACCTCATCACCAGCGCCCTTCCGTATATCAACGGGATCAAGCACCTGGGCAACATGGTGGGGTCCATGCTCCCGGCCGACGTCTATGCGCGCTATATGCGCCAGCGCGGCCACGATGTGCTCTACATCTGCGCGACGGACGAGCACGGCACCCCCGCCGAGCTCGCGGCGAAGGACGCGGGCCAGTCGGTCGACGCGTTCTGCGCGGAGCAGCACGACAAGCAGAAGGCGATCTACGAGGGCTTCGCCCTCGACTTCGACTACTTCGGGCGGAGCTCGTCGCGGGAGAACGTGGAGCTGACGCAGCACTTCGCGCGCAAGCTGCACGAGAACGGCTTCATCGAGGAGCGGGCGATCCGCCAGGTCTTCTCGATCGCCGACGACCGCTTCCTGCCGGACCGCTACATCGTCGGCACGTGCCCGCACTGCGGCTACGACAAGGCGCGCGGCGACCAGTGCGAGAACTGCACCCGGGTGCTCGACCCCACCGACCTGATCGACGCCCGCTCGGCGATCAGCGGCAGCGGTGACCTGGAGGTGCGCGAGACCAAGCACCTCTTCCTGCTCCAGTCGAAGCTGCAGCACGAGGTCGAGGGCTGGCTGGAGGGCAACGGCAGCAAGGAGTGGCCGACGCTGGCCTCGTCCATCGCGCACAAGTGGCTGACCGAGGGGCTCCAGGACCGGGCGATCACCCGTGACCTGGACTGGGGCGTGCCGGTACCGGCCGATGTGTGGCCGGAGCTGGCGGCCGAGGGCAAGGTCTTCTACGTCTGGTTCGACGCGCCGATCGAGTACATCGGGTCGACGAAGGAGTGGGCGGACGCCGTCTCCGACGGCAGCCGCGACTGGAAGTCGTGGTGGTACGAGGCCGACGACGTCCGGTACACGGAGTTCATGGCCAAGGACAACGTGCCGTTCCACTCCGTGATGTTCCCGGCGACGCAGCTGGGCACCCGCGAGCCGTGGAAGAAGGTCGACTTCCTCAAGGCCTTCAACTGGCTCAACTACTACGGCGGGAAGTTCTCCACCTCCCAGCGGCGCGGCATCTTCACCGACGCCGCGCTGGAGCTGCTGCCCGCCGACTACTGGCGCTACTTCCTGATCGCCAACGCCCCGGAGTCCGACGACACCTCCTTCACCTGGGAGCTGTTCTCGGCGTCGGTCAACAAGGACCTGGCGGACACCCTCGGCAACTTCGTCAACCGGGTGCTGTCGTTCTCCCGGAAGCGGTTCGGTGACGAGGTGCCCGCGGGCACCGAGGCCGGGGCCGCGGAGCAGAAGCTGGGCGAGGAGATCGCCGGGCTGCTGGCGGAGTACGAGGGCCACATGGAGGCCCTGCAGTTCCGCAAGGCCGCGGCCTCGCTGCGCGCCCTGTGGAGCGCGGGCAACTCCTACCTGGAGGAGAAGGCCCCGTGGCTGGAGATCAAGACCGACAAGGACGCGGCGGCGCTGACGCTGCGTACGGCGATGAACCTCATCCACCTCTACGCGATCGTCTCCGAGCCGTTCATTCCGTCGTCGGCCAAGGCGATGCGGGGGGCCTTCGCCCTGGAGAACGACACCGCGGTGTGGGTCTCGCCGGAGGAGGCCAAGGCGCTGGCCTCGGTGCCCGCCGGGACGCCCTTCACGGTGCCGCCGGTGCTCTTCGCGAAGATCACCGAGGAGGACCTGGAGTCCTACCGCGAGCGCTTCGGCGGCGCGGAGCAGTAGGCCCGGCCCGCCGGCCGGCGTCACCGCCGGCCGGAGCGGTGGAGCAGTAGATCCGTCCTCGCGCCCGTCCAGCCCTTGCGGCCGGACGGGCGCGAGTGCGTTCGGGGGCCGGGCGTGCCGTGGCCGGGGACCGGTCGGTCCCCGGGCAGGGCCGGACGGTCGCCGCCCCGGATGGGCGCTCACCCGTCCGGGACGGCGAGCGCCGGTCAGGGGCGGGCCCGCGGGGACAGGTAGGCGTGCAGCAGCCGGAAGTCCGGTACCGGCGGGAGGGTCACCCGCCGCCAGCCACGGGCGTAGGCCGGCGGCCGCTGCCCGCCCGCGACGATCACGGCGACCGGACGGCCCGCGCCCAGCCGGGCCAGTGCTGCGGGGGTGATGCTGGCGTCATGGCCGCGCGGCTGGCGGGACGCACAGCCCGCCAGGTACCCCACCCGTACCGCTTCCTCACCGCTCACCACACAGGGCGGCCGCACCCCGGCCGCACGCAGCGACGCGGTGATCCGCTCGATACCGGCCTGCGAACGGGCGGTGCTCCGCACCATCTTCTGCCAGACCACCAGTTGGACGACCTGGTGGCTCAGCAGCACGAGGACCAGGAGGGCCACCGCCCAGGCGTGATGGCGGCGCGGCAGGAGGGTCAGCCAGTACAGGAACCAGGCTGCGGGCATCATCAGCAGCGCGTAGGCCGGCAGCAGGAAGCGGGGGGCCGCGTAGTTCACCGTCAGGAGGTAGGGGGCGGCGAGACAGAGGCCGACCAGCGCCGGGAGGACGACGGGGGCCGGTCCGTACCGGTGCAGCGGGCCGCGGGAGTCGCGCAGCCGCACCAGCGGCCAGCCGGGTCCGTAGCCGTTCCGCCCGCCGCCGGGCGCGGCATCGTCCGCCGGGTCGGGGCCGAGGCTGCCGGGCCGGATGGGCGCCAGCCCGAGCGGGTGCCGGGCACCGCTGCGCGCCGCCGGCCCGTAGCCGTGCAGCTCGCCACGGGGCTCCCGGGCGCGGAGCGCCGCCCACACGGCCCCGGCGACCGCCAGCGGCAGCACCAGCCACCACACCGCCGTCACCGGGTGATCCCAGGTCAGATGGCAGGGGCGGCACAGGGTCTTGCCCTGGAGCGCCCGTGCGTGGTCGTCGAAGGACAGATGCCAGCCCAGTCCGCCCTGGATCTGCGCGGCCCTCCGCAGCCGGGCCAGCAGCCCGCCGTAGGACAGATACGCCTCCACGACCCACTGGGCGCACCCCAGGACCAGGCCCACCGGCAGCGCCAGCAGCACGGCGGGGCGCCGCCAGGAGGGGACGCACACCGCCGCGGCGACGAGCGGCACGGCCAGCCAGACGGCGTCGGTGGGACGCATCAGCGCGGCCACGGCCACCGCGACGGCGAGTCCCGCGGCGGCCCGCCGGTCGGCGCGCGGGGCCAGTTGGCGGGACGGCTGCCGTACGGCCCGCAGGAAGCAGCCGGTGGCGGCGAGCGCGGCGTAAGCGGCCCACAGGTTGGGCATCGCCTGCGGACCGTAGAAGAGGGTGATCCACAGCCCGGCGAACAGCGCGCCGCCCAGGGCCGGCACGGGAGCGGGCAGCAGGCGCCGCCAGACGCACAGGGTGAGCAGGAGCGCGGCGCCGGAGAGCACCGCCAGGTAGCAGTGCAGCACGGTCGCCGAGGTCGTCAGGGCGGCCATCGGGGCGAGCAGGAGGCTGACCCCGCGGGCGCGCGGGGCACTGAAGAACGCGCCCGGCACATGGCGGTCGACCTGGCTGAGGTAGACCGTCTCGTCCCACCCCAGGCCGGGGACGGCGACGGCGGAGGCGAGCAGGCAGGCGGTGAAGAGGACGGCCACGGCGGTGAGCCACCACAGGTCGCCGCTCGGGACCGGACGCATCTCACGGGCCTGCGGCCCCAGGGCGGACCTGGCGGAGAGGAGACTGGCTTGCTGCATGGGCACCACAGTGCGTGCCGTACCGGAACACGGCCACACGGATGGGGCGGTCGGGGCACGCGGGCCGGATCGGGAACCTCTTCCGGCGGACGGACGCCCGCCGCCCGGCGGCTCCCCCCGCTCGCCGAGCCCGCCCCGGGCCCGCATACGGACGGGGGCGGCGTTTCACGTGAAACGCCGCCCCTCGGCCCTGTCGGGGCTACCGCCCCCAGGCGATGCCTACTTCACCTGCGGCTTGCGCAGGGCGAGGTGCAGCTCCTTGAGGCGTGCCTCCTCGACCTCGCTCGGAGCGCCCATCAGCAGGTCCTGGGCGTTGCCGTTGAGCGGGAAGGCGATGGTCTCGCGGATGTTGGGCTCGTCGGCCAGCAGCATCACGATGCGGTCGACGCCGGGGGCGATGCCGCCGTGCGGCGGGGCGCCGAACTTGAAGGCGCGCAGCATGCCGCCGAACTCCGCCTCGACCGTCTCCTTGTCGTAGCCGGCGATCGCGAAGGCCTTGTACATGACCTCGGGCTCGTGGTTACGGATGGCGCCGGAGGACAGCTCGGTGCCGTTGCAGACGATGTCGTACTGCCAGGCCAGGATGTCCAGCGGGTCCTTGGTCTCCAGCGCCTCCAGGCCGCCCTGCGGCATGGAGAACGGGTTGTGCGAGAACTCGATCTTGCCGGTGTCCTCGTCCTTCTCGAACATCGGGAAGTCGACGATCCAGCAGAAGCGGAACTCGTCCTCGACGAAGTGACCGGCACGCTTGGCGGCCTCGACGCGGACCGCACCCATGATCTTGGAGACCTCGTCGAACTCGCCGGCGCCGAAGAAGACGGCGTGGCCGGGCTTGAGGTCCAGGGCGGCGACCAGCGACTTGATGTCGTCCTCGGTGAGGAACTTGGCGATCGGGCCGGTCAGCGCGATGGGGGCACCTCCCTGACCCTCAAGGTCTTGGGGGACCTCGCCGACCCGGACCCAGGCCAGGCCCTTGGCGCCCTGCTGGACGGCGAAGTCACCCAGCTGGTCGAAGAACTTGCGCGGCTGGTCGGCGGTGTCCGGTACGGCCAGGGCGCGGACGTGCTTGTCGGCGAATGCCTTGAAACCGGAGCCCGCGAAGACGTCGGAGACATCGACCAGCTCCAGCTCGGCGCGCAGGTCCGGCTTGTCGGAGCCGTACTTGACCATCGCCTCGCGGAACGGGATGTGCGGGAAGGGGGAGGTGACCTTGCGGCCGTTGCCGAACTCGGTGAACAGCTCGGTCATCAGCTTCTCGACGGGCCGGAAGACGTCTTCCTGCTCGACGAAGCTCATCTCGATGTCGAGCTGGTAGAACTCGCCCGGCGAGCGGTCCGCGCGGGCGTCCTCGTCGCGGAAGCAGGGCGCGATCTGGAAGTAACGGTCGAAGCCGGCGATCATCAGCAGCTGCTTGAACTGCTGCGGGGCCTGCGGCAGGGCGTAGAACTTGCCGGCGTGCAGACGCGAGGGGACCAGGAAGTCGCGGGCGCCCTCGGGCGAGGTCGCGGACAGGATCGGGGTCGCCATCTCGTTGAAGCCGAGGGCCACCATCTTGTGACGGATGGCGGAGATGACGGCGGTGCGCAGCATGATGTTGCGGTGCATCCGCTCGCGGCGCAGGTCGAGGAAGCGGTACTCGAGGCGCTTCTCCTCGTTGACGCCGTCGTCCGCGTTGATCGTGAAGGGGATCTGGTCGGCGGCGCCGAGCACCTCGACGGCGGACACCTCGATCTCGATCTCGCCCGTCGGCAGGTCGGGGTTGACGTTGTCGGCGCCGCGCGCGCTGACCTTGCCGTCGATGCGGACGACGGTCTCCTTGGTCAGGGAGCCGAGGGCCTCGTTGGCGGGGGTGCCGGGGCGGGCGACGAGCTGAACGAGACCGTAGTGGTCGCGCAGATCGATGAAGAGGATGCCGCCCAGGTCACGTCGATTGTGCAGCCAGCCGCTGAGGCGGACGTCGGTGTCGACGTCCGCGGCTCGGAGCTCGCCGCAGTTATGGGACCGGTACCGATGCATCGCTCATCCAAGTCGTCGCGAGGTCGAGGTGAGGAGTTGTCGGGAGAGGGAGAGGAAAAGGAGTACGGGCTCGGATGCCCGGTCGCTCTCCCCGTGGATCACCCGAAAGGCCACCCCAGGATTGACATAACCGCTCCAGGTTACCGTCCCGGCCCGCACGCCTTCGTTGACATATACGCATCAGCGTCGCGGGGCCCGGAACCCGGCGCCCCGACTGGGACGATGGTCACGTCCCGCTCGCTGGTGGAGCCTCGCCAAAGGCACATAAAGTGAGGCAATGCGCACCGAGGATCTCCTGGCCGCCATCGCGACCGGCCTGTGGCGCTGGGACAACGCATCGGGACGGGTGACCCTCGACGCCGAAGCGGCCCGGCTGCTCGGGCTGCCCGCCGCCCCGGCGGAGCTGACCGAAGCCGCGGTGCGCTCCCGGTTCCATCCGGTCGACTTCGCCGAGATCAACGGGATCGTGCAGCTCGCGCTCGCCGAGAAGACGCTCGCCGAGGCCCGGCTGCGCATCGTGGACGAGCGCGGGCGGGTGCAGCGCATCGTCCGCTCCCGTTCCCGCCCCCGGGTCGTCGACGGCGGCTTCGAGCTGGTCGGCACCCTGCAGGAGGTGCCGGAGCCGCAACCGGGAACCTCCGCCGCCCACACCCCGATCACCGGCGACTGGCGCCGCTCGCGCGAAGCGTTCCTGCTGGACGCGGGCCGGGGGCTGGCCGAGGCGCGGTCCACCGCCGAGGTGCTGCGGGTCGCGGCCGGGCTGTCCATGCCCGGGTTCATGCCCGACGGGCTGGCGGTCTTCGGCATCGAGGGCGACCGGCTGTCGGTGATCGGCCATCACGGCCACCACGGCGACGACGAGCGGCCGTTCGCCGCCATGCCGCTGGCGGCCGACTACCCGGCCGCCGAGGTCATCCGCACCGGCCGGGCCATCTATCTGCCCACGCCCGAGGAGTACAGCCGCCGCTACCCCGGCACCTGGCCGCTGGCCGCCCGCTTCGGCCGGACGTCCTGGGCGTTCCTGCCGCTGGTGAACGCGGGCCGGACGATCGGCGCCTGGATGGCGGCGTTCGCCCAGCCGGTGGGCTTCACGCCCGACGAGCGCTCGGTGCTGACCACCGTCGCCCGGATGCTGGCGCAGGCGCTCGCCCGGGCCGGAGTGCAGGAGGAGCAGCAGGAACTGGCGCTGGGGCTGCAGCGCAGCATGATGCCGACGGTGCAGCCGGACATCCCGGGGATGACGGTGGCGGCCCGCTATGTCCCGACCGGCGGCGGGCTGGAGGTCGGCGGCGACTGGTACGACATGATCCCGCTGCCGTCCGGCCGGATCGCGCTGGTCATCGGGGATGTCCAGGGACACGACGTACGGGCCGCCGGCCTGATGGGGCAGCTGCGGATCGCGCTGCGGGCCTACGCCTCCGAGGGCCACCACCCCGATGCGGTGCTCTCCCGCGCCTCCCGGTTCCTGGCCGGGATCAACGAGACCGAGCTCCGCGGGCACGGCGAGGACCAGCGCTTCGCGACCTGCCTCTACATCGAGGTGGATCCGGCGACGGGGCTGCTGGACATCGCCCGGGCCGGCCACCCCGACCCGGCGATCCGGCTGAGCGACGGCACCATGCTGATCCGGCAGACCGCGGGCGGGCTGCCGCTGGGCATCGTCCCGGACACCGACTACCCCACCACCCGGCTCGTCCTGGAGCCCGGCGAGACGATGATGGTGTGCACCGACGGGCTGATCGAGACCGGCGGCCACGATCTGGAGACCGGCTGGGCGCGGCTGCGCGGCGTGATCGAGGCGCACGAGAGCGGCGAGGACGGCGAGAGCCTGGAGCAGCTCGCCGACGCCCTGGTACAGGCCGTGCACGGGCCCCCCTCGCACCACACCACCGGGCCGCTGGTGGACCGCCGCGAGGACGACATCGCCGTACTGCTGCTGTGCCGTGAGGCGGCCGGCTGCGGGGTCGGGACCGGCGGCCCGGAGCCGCGGCCGGTGCGGCGCACCGTGCTCTCCATCGCGCAGGCCGAGCCGGAGCGGATAGCCGAGGCGCGCCGGCAGGTCCGTGACGTGCTGCACGACTGGGCCGATCCGGACCAGGTGGACTCGGCGGTGCTGATGGTCTCCGAGATGGTCACCAACGTCCTGCTGCACACCGACGGGGACGCGCTGCTGGTCGCCGAGATCACCGGTGCGCCCGGCACCCGGCGCATCCGCGTCGAGGTGGCCGACGGCAGCGACGAACTGCCGCACCGCCGCTGTCCCGGCGAACTGGCGTCGTCGGGGCGCGGTCTGATGCTGCTGGAGCTGCTGGCCGGGGCGTGGGGAGTGGACCCGCGCGGGGACGGCAAGTCGACGTGGTTCGAGCTCTACGAGGACGCGGCGGACGCGGCGGGTCCGGGGTCGTCGGAGTCCGGGCCCGCGGCGTAGTGGTCCCGCAGCTCGTGGAGCACGCCGGTGACGGCCGCGGTCAGCGGTACCGACAGCAGCATGCCGAGGATGCCGGCGACGCTGGCGCCCGCGGTGATCGCCAGCAGCACCGTCGCCGGGTGCATCTTGACCGTCCGGCTCTGGATCATCGGTTGCAGCACATGCCCCTCCAGCACCTGCACGGCCAGGACGACGCCGAGCGCCCAGAGGGCGATCACAAAACCGCGGTCCGCCAGCGCCACCAGGATCGCCACGGCGCCGGAGATGAAGGCACCGAGGTAGGGGATGTAGGCGCCGACGAAGACCAGCGCGCCCAGCCCGACGGCGCCCGGCACCCGGAGGATCAGCAGTCCGATGGTGATGCAGATGGCGTCGATCAGCGCGATGAAGGTCGTCCCGCGCATGAAGCCCTCGATGGAGTGGAAGCCGCGGCGGGCCATCCGCTCCAGCTGCGGTGCGGAGCTGCCGGGTGCCCAGTCGTTCAGTGCGCGTACGGCCTTGTCGGAGTCGCGCAGGAAGAAGAAGGTCAGCAGCAGGGCCAGGACCGAGGCGGCGAGGAACTGGCCGACCGCACTGACCCCGGTCAGCAGCCCCGAGGCCGCGGTGCCCCCGAACTTGGCGACGAGCCCCTTGGACTTGGAGGCGAGATCGTCGAGCGAGGTCCCGGCCGCACCGAAGTGCTGGGAGAGGTCCTTCGCGGCCTGCCTGAGCGAGGAGATGATCTGGTCACCGGTGTCGACCAGCGCGCTGACGACGATGTACCCGGCGCCGCCGACCACCAGCACGAGGACCGCGCAGGTCAGCCCGGCCGCCAGTGACCGGTTGAGCTTCATCGCCACCAGCCGCCGGTAGAGCGGCCCGAGCAGTCCGCTGCCGAGCAGTGCCAGCAGCACGGGCGTGACCGCCGCGCTCAGTTCGACGCACAGCCACACCACGAGGGCCACCACGGCTGCGATCAGCAGCCCCACCAGGCACCAGGCCGCGGCACGGCGGGCCTGGACCGGCAGCAACGGCCGCGAGGGCAGTGGCCGTTCAGGCTCGGCGTCGCGCCCTTTTCCATCCGAGTCGTTTTGCACGTCGACAGTCCACCACGACCGAAGTGCCCGGCCCCCGAAACGGGTCAGGGGCGGCGTTTCACGTGAAACGCCGCCCCTGCCGCCGACGTGGCGTCAGCTCTCGTCGGCCGGGATCGTCCCGAGCCGGCCGGCCTGGAAGTCCTCGAAGGCCTGCGCCAGTTCGGCGTGGGTGTTCATCACGAACGGGCCGTAATGCATCATCGGCTCGCGGATCGGAAGCCCGCCGAGCAGCACCACCTCGAAGTTCGGGCTGCGCGACTCCTGGGACTCGTCCGCCCGGATGGTGAGCGAGTCCCCTCCCCCACCGAACACGACCGCCTGCCCCATACGGAACGGGCGCCCCTCCGCACCGGCCGCACCGCGTCCGGCCAGGGCGTAGGCGAGGGCGTTGAAGTCCTTGCGCCAGGGGATGGTGAGCTCGGCGCCCGGATTCACCGTCACATGCATCATCGTGATCGGCGTGTGCGTGATGCCCGGACCCTGGTGGCCGTCGAGGTCACCGGCGATCAGCCGCAGCAGCGCGCCGCCGTCAGCCGAGGTCAGCAGCTTGACCTGCCCGCCGCCGATGTCCTGGTAGCGCGGGGCCATCATCTTGTCGCTCTTCGGCAGGTTCACCCACAGCTGGAGGCCGTGGAAGAGACCGCCGGACAGCACGAGCGACTCCGGCGGTGCCTCGATGTGCAGCAGCCCCGAGCCCGCCGTCATCCACTGGGTGTCGCCGTCGTTGATGACGCCGCCGCCGCCATGCGAGTCGCGGTGCACGAAGGTGCCGTCGATCAGGTAGGTCACCGTCTCGAAGCCACGGTGCGGGTGCCAGGGCGTGCCCTTGGGCTCTCCCGGCGCGTACTCCACCTCGCCCATCTGATCCATCATGATGAACGGGTCGAGGTGCTTGTAGTCGATGCCGGCGAACGCCCGGCGCACCGGAAAGCCCTCGCCCTCGAAACCGCTCGGAGCGGTGGCAACGGCCAGCACGGGACGTGCGTGCGCCGCGACGGGCGCCGCCACACGCGGCAGGGTCAGCGGGTTCTCTACGGTCACAGCGGGCATGACGCCTCCTCGGTCGTTCCCCAACTTAGTTGAATGGTGAACAACATGCAAGGCGTGCGGCATTCCCGAGCGCGTTTTCGCAGGTCGAAGAGGATGCGCCGGGCCGGAATGACCCGGACCAGGACACGCATCGGGCCGGCCCCCTCCCGGGACCGGCCCTCGGATCGGCCGCGGCGGCGACTCTCGGCCCGCCGCGCGGCAGCGGCGTCAGCCGTACATGCGCCGCATCGCGAAGTCGACCATCTGCTCCACGGCCTTCGCGTCGAAGACCATCCGGTGATCACCCTCCATGTCGAGGACGAAGCCGTAGCCGGTCGGCAGCAGGTCGAGCACCTCGGCGCCGGTGATCACGAAGTACTTGGACTCCTTGCCCGCGTACCGCCGCAGCTCCTTGAGGGAGGTGAACATCGGGATCACCGGCTGCTGGGTGTTGTGCAGCGCCAGGAAACCGGGGTTGTCACCGCGCGGGCAGTAGATCTTGGACGTGGAGAAGATGCCCTGGAAGTCCTCGGCCGACATCGAGCCGGTCGTGAAGGCGCGCACCGCGTCGGCGAGCGAGGGCGGGGACGGCTCGGGATACAGCGGTGCTTCGCCATAGCCCCCGGGGGCCGGTTGCTGCGGCGGGGGCGGCGCTCCGTATTGCTGCTGCCCGGCACCCGCGTTCTGGTCGTAGCCGTACATGCGCCACAGCGTACTGAGTCGGCGATTCGCCGGGGGACGCTCGTCACAGATGGGCGGTAGGGGTTGATTCTTATTACCGGTGGGTAGCATCATCGTAGGCACTTGCTACTTGCTGGTATTTGCGTTTGAGGTCCTCCCTCCCGAACCCTTACGGAGCCGTATCCATGGGGCACTACAAGTCGAATCTCCGCGACATCGAGTTCAACCTCTTCGAGGTGCTCGGCCGTGACAGCGTGTACGGCACCGGACCGTTCGCGGAGATGGATGTCGACACCGCCAAGAGCGTGCTGTCCGAGATCGCCCGGCTGTCGGAGAACGAGCTGGCGGAGTCGTTCGCCGACGCCGACCGCAACCCGCCGGTCTTCGACCCCGACACCAACACCGCGCCGGTGCCGGACACCTTCAAGAAGAGCTACCAGGCCTTCATGGACGCCGAGTGGTGGCGGCTGGGCATCCCGGAGGAGCTCGGTGGCACCACCGCGCCGCGCTCCCTCCTGTGGGGCTTCGCCGAGACGATCCTGGGCGCCAACCCGGCCGTGTGGATGTACGCGTCCGGCCCCGCCTTCGCCGGCGTCCTCCACGAGGAGGGCACCGAGGAGCAGCACCGCATAGCCCAGCTGATGGTGGACAAGCAGTGGGGCTCCACGATGGTGCTCACCGAGCCGGACGCCGGTTCGGACGTCGGCGCCGGCCGCACCAAGGCCGTGCAGCAGGAGGACGGCACCTGGCACATCGAGGGCGTCAAGCGCTTCATCACCTCCGGTGAGCACGACATGTCCGAGAACATCGTGCACTTCGTCCTCGCCCGCCCCGAGGGTGCCGGTCCGGGCACCAAGGGCCTGTCGCTCTTCATCGTGCCGAAGTACGACTTCGACTGGGAGACCGGCGAGCTGGGCGAGCGCAACGGCGCCTACGCCACCAACGTCGAGCACAAGATGGGCCTGAAGGCCTCCAACACCTGCGAGATGACCTTCGGCGCCAACCACCCGGCCAAGGGCTGGCTGCTCGGCGAGAAGCACGACGGCATCCGCCAGATGTTCAAGATCATCGAGTTCGCCCGGATGATGGTCGGCACGAAGGCCATCGCCACCCTCTCCACCGGCTACCTCAACGCGCTGGAGTACGCCAAGGAGCGGGTGCAGGGTCCGGACCTCGCGGCCTTCACCGACAAGACCGCCCCGCGCGTCACCATCACCCACCACCCCGACGTGCGCCGCTCGCTGATGACGCAGAAGGCGTACGCCGAGGGCATGCGCGCCCTGGTGCTCTACACCGCCACGGTCCAGGACGAGATCATCGTCAAGGAGGCCGCGGGCGAGGACGCGAGCGCCGCGATCCGCCTCAACGACCTGCTGCTGCCGATCGTCAAGGGCTACGGCTCGGAGAAGTCCTACGAGCAGCTGGCGCAGTCGCTGCAGACCTTCGGCGGCTCCGGGTACCTCCAGGAGTACCCGATCGAGCAGTACATCCGGGACGCCAAGATCGACACCCTCTACGAGGGCACCACCGCGATCCAGGGCCAGGACTTCTTCTTCCGGAAGATCGTCCGCGACCAGGGCCAGGCGCTCACCGCCCTCTCCGACGAGATCAAGAAGTTCCTCGCGGACAACATCGGCGGCGAGGAGCTGGAGCAGGCCCGCGGCGAGCTGGCCAAGGCGGCCGCCGACCTGGAGGCGATCGTCGGCGCCATGCTGACCGACCTCGCGGCGACCGAGAAGGACGTCAAGTCCATCTACAAGGTCGGCCTGAACACCACCCGCGTGCTGCTGGCCTCCGGTGACGTCGTCATCGGCTACCTCCTGCTCAAGGGTGCGGCGGTGGCCGCGGAGAAGCTGGCCGGCGCCTCGGCGAAGGACAAGCCCTTCTACACCGGCAAGATCGCCGCGGCGAAGTTCTTCGCGCACAACGTCCTGCCGGGCGTCGGCGTCCAGCGCGGTCTGGCCGAGTCCGTCGACCAGTCGCTGATGGAGCTCGACGAGGCCGCGTTCTAGGAGCGCACCTGCGCAGCGTGCCGCGACGGCGCGGCTGTGGGGTCTCCCGGACGAGCCGTCCGCACTGACGGTGCCCGCCTCTCTTCCCCCGGAGAGGCGGGCACCGTCATGTCCCGGGGAAGCAGGGCAACCGGCCGCCGTGGCCGAGACACAGGGGGCGGACGGTGCCAGTGGGGTGGAGGTGGCGGCTGCCACCGGGGCATCGGAGTGGAATCCCGGAATCGCCCGCTCCAGCGGGCTATCGGTCCCGAATACTGAAATCCTGACCGGAAGGGAGCGGAGTCACCATGCAGGCGCACGAGGAATGCGGGCTCCGGCTCCTTATGCTGAATCCATGACCAACTCCGCCCGCTTCGATCGCGGCCACACCGACGACCTGATGTCCTTCCTCGCCGCCAGCCCGTCGCCCTATCACGCGGTGGCGAATGCGGCGGAGCGGCTGGAGAAGGCCGGGTTCCGGCAGGTCGCCGAGGTCGATGAGTGGGACGGCGGGACCGGCGGGAAGTACGTGCTGCGCGGTGGCGCGATCATCGCCTGGTACGTGCCGGAGGGCGCGAGCGCCTCGACTCCGTACCGAATTGTCGGTGCTCACACCGACTCTCCCAATTTGCGGGTCAAGCCGATTCCGGACACCGGTTCCCGCGGCTGGCGGCAGGTCGCCGTGGAGATCTACGGGGGCACGCTGCTCAACACCTGGCTCGACCGCGACCTCGGTCTGAGCGGGCGGGTGACGCTCGCGGACGGCAGCCACCGGCTCGTCCATGTCGACCGGGCGTTGCTGAGAGTGCCTCAACTGGCCGTGCACCTCGACCGCTCGGTGAACGCCGACGGCCTGAAGCTGGACAAGCAGCGCCACATGACGCCGATCTGGGGCCTGGGCGAGGTGGCCGAGGGCGACCTGATCGCCTTCGTCGCCGAGGAGGCCGGTGTCCCGGCCGAGGACATCAAGGGCTGGGACCTGATGGTGCACAGCATCGAGGCGCCCGCCTATCTGGGCCGCGACCGCGAACTGGTCGCCGGCCCGCGGATGGACAACCTGCTGTCGGTGCACGCCGGCACGGCCGCGCTCACCGCGGCGGCGGCCGCCGGGAGCGACCTGACCAGCATCCCGGTGCTGGCCGCCTTCGACCACGAGGAGAACGGCAGTCAGTCCGACACCGGCGCGGACGGACCGCTGCTCGGCACGGTGCTGGAGCGCTCGGTCTTCGCCCGCGGCGGCTCGTACGAGGACCGGGCGCGGGCCTTCGCCGGCACCGTCTGCCTGTCCTCCGACACCGGCCACGCCGTCCACCCCAACTACAGCGAACGGCACGATCCAGGGCACCACCCGATGCCCAACGGCGGACCGATCCTCAAGGTCAACGCCAACCAGCGCTATGCGACGGACGGCAGCGGGCGGGCCGTCTTCGCGGCGGCCTGCGAGCGGGCCGGGGTGCCGTGGCAGAGCTTTGTGTCCAACAACTCGATGCCGTGCGGCACCACCATCGGTCCGATCACCGCGGCCCGGCACGGCATCGCCACGGTCGACATCGGCGTGGCGATCCTTTCCATGCACTCGGCGCGCGAGCTGTGCGGCACCGAAGACCCGTACCTGCTGGCAAATGCCCTGACGGCCTTCCTGGAGGGCTGAGTTGGAATTCTCACTGCTCGGTCCGATCTCCGTGACGACCGGCTCCGCGGAGCTGTCGCTCGGACCCGCCAAACGGCGCAGTGTGCTTGCGCTGCTCCTGTTGCAGCCCAACACCACCGTCCCACTGGAGCAGTTGATCGACTCCCTGTGGGAGGACGAGCCGCCCGAACACGCCCGCACGGTCGTCCAGGGGCATGTCTCGCGGCTGCGCGCCACGCTCGCCGAGGGCGGCGCGGAGGCGTACGGCATCGAGCTGACCACCCATGGCTCGGCCTATCTGCTGCGGCTGCCGGAGGAGTTGATCGACGCCCACCGCTTCGGTGAACTGGTGGCCCTGGCACGCCCCGAGGCGGCGCCGGCCGATGCCGTACCGCTGCTGCGCGAGGCGCTGGGGCTGTGGCGCGGTCCCGCGCTGACCGGCACGGTCACCAGCCCGCCGTTCGCGGCCGCCGCGCATGCGCTGGAGGAGCGCCGGCTGACGGCCGTGGAGGCGCTGGGGCGGGCGCACGGCGCGCTCGGCGAGCACGAACAGGCCGCCGCCATCCTCTACTCCGCCGCCGTCAACCACCCCTTGCGGGAAGGGCTGATCGCCGGGCTGATGCGGGCGCTGTTCCATACGGGGCGGCAGTCCGACGCGCTGGAGTGGTTCCACCGCACCCGGCGGCTGCTCAACGAAGAGCTGGGCGTCGATCCCGGCGAACGGCTGCGCGGCGCCTACGAGGAGATCCTGCGGGCGGAGGCGGCCGGCGCCCGGCCCGCCGCGGCGAAGCCTGCGGGCGGGGCGCGCGCAGCGGGCTCGGCTCCCGGTGGTGCGCCGTCGGCAGCGACCCGCTCCGGGGCGGCTTCCGGAGGCGGCCGCCCCGGCTCCTCCGGCGAGGCCCCTTCCGCAACGGGCACCGGGGCGCCCCCCGTTGACGGGGAGACGCGGGTGCCCGTCCAGGGGATCGCCGGCCATGCGGAGGCGCCCGGGGGTCCTGGTGCGCCGGGTGCGGGCCGGACGGGTTCCGGCCCGGCGGACGGCGCACGGGACGGCTCCGGCCGGGCCGGTACCGGACCGCGGCTGCTGCCCCGGCCGCCCGCCCGCTTCCTGGGCCGGGAGGACCAGCTCTCGGCGCTCACCTCGGTGCTGACGGACCGTACGACGGGCGAGAGCCCGCTCGCGGTGGTGACGGGGCCGGCCGGTGTCGGCAAGACCGCCTGCGCCGTGCAGTGGGCGCATCTGCAGGCCGGGGCGTTCCCCGACGGGCAGCTCTTCGCCGATCTGCGCGGCTTCGGCGAGGGCGACGAGGCGCCGCCGGCCGAGATCCTGCGCGACTTCCTGCTGGCGCTCGGCACTCCGCCGGAGCGGGTGCCCGGCTCGGCGCAGGCCGCCTCGGCCCTGTTCAGGTCGCTGGTGGCGGAGCGCCGGCTGCTGGTCGTGCTCGACAATGCGCGCAGCTCGGCACAGGTGCGGCCGCTGCTGCCCGGCGGCCCGCACTGCGCCACGGTCGTCACCAGCCGCAGCCGGCTCGACGGTCTGGTCGCCACCGACTGCGCCCGGCCGGTCGGCCTCCAGACGCTCGGCCACGAAGAGGGCGTGGCGCTGCTCGGTGCCATGCTCGGCCCGGACCGCGTCGCCGAGGATCCGGCCGCGGCGCGCGAACTGGTCGACCTGTGCGACGGTCTGCCGCTGGCGCTGCGGGCCGCGGCCGCCCAGCTGACCGCCCGGCCGCGCTGGCGGCTGGCCCGGCTGGCGGCAGCGCTGCGCGACGAACGGCGGCGGCTGGCGCTGCTGTCGGCGGAGGACACCGGCATCGCGGCGGCGCTGCGGATGTCCGTCGCACGGCTGTCGGCGGACGACGCACAGCTCCTCAGCGCGCTGGCGACCAGCGCGGACGGGCACCTCAACGCGTCGTTGGCGGCGGCGCTCGCCGGGTACGACCCGGAGCGCACCCAGGACGGCCTGGACCGGCTCACGGAGATGCACCTGGTGGACGAAGAGGCCACCGACGTCTACACGATCAGCACGCTGACGCAGCTGTTCGCGCGCGACGAGCGCGGTGAGAGCGGCGAGGGGGGCACGGACGAGACGGACGACGGGAGCAAGGGGAGCGGCGGACGCGGCTGATCCGTGGCCGGGCGCCCCGCCCCGGGCGCGGGAGCGTTAGGCGCACGTTAGTGGCACGGCAGCGGCGGGCGGCAGTCTGGTGGCCGACGCAGGACAGACCAGGCAGGACCGCAGGACGTACCGCAGGGGCGGTGCGGCCACCGACCGGGGGAGACCGGACATGCCGCGCAGCCACACCCGCTCCGAGGCCGTCGCCGAGACCGCCGCCCGTGCCCCGCGTGGGCCTCGTGGTGTGCGCCGCCGGGCGCTGCGGATCGCTGCGGCCGGGCTGACCGCCGGCGCGGCGCTCGCCCTCACCGCCTGCGGTGGCCAGGACAACCCGCTCCAGACCAGCGCCGCCAAGCCGTTCCACCCGGCGCACCAGGTCTCCCGGACCCCGGCGGCGCAGCCCGAGGAGGACGCGCAGGGCGGCACACGGACCGACGGCGGCCGGACGGAGCAGGCGTCCGCGGGGCACGGCGGCAACCGCATCGGCACGGTGGCGAGCACACGGACCGACGGAGCGGGCACCCGCGACACGTCCGGCGGCGCCCCCGGCGTCCGCCACACCGCCTGCGACGCCGCGAAGGTCCGCCTCGTCGCCCGGCCGCTGAGCCGGCCGGTCAACCACCTTCTGCTGACGGCCACCAACACCTCCGGCACCACCTGCGACCTCTACTCCGTCCCCAACCTGCGGTTCGGCGGGGCCCGGTCCCTGCTCCCCGAACTGCCGGACAGCAAGCCGCAGTCCACGGTCACGCTCGCCCCCGGCGAGTCCGGGTACGCCGGCGTGCTGACCTCGTCCGCCGACGGCTCCGGCCGCAACGGCCGCACCACGACCTCGCTGACGGTCGGCCTCCCCGGCCGTGACGGCAAGGGCAGCATCGGCGGCCCGGCGGCGGTGGCACTGCCCGGCGGCTCGGTGTACGCCGACGACAGCGCGTGGGTGACGTACTGGCAGCCGGACGCGAACCAGGCAGCGGCCTGGTGAGCCGCGTCCGGTAGGCCGACGCGACCCCACCCGGCCGGCTCCGGCCGACGCGACCGAGGATCGCGACCGACGATCCCCTGAACCAGGGCGCCCGCATCCCCCAGCGGGCGCCCTTTCGCGTGCCCGGCGCCCCGCGTCATGTCCCGCACAGCGGCCCGCGCCGTCCCGGGCTCCCTCGGCCGGGGCCCGGTGAACCCGCCCAGGCACATCGGCCGGCCATCGATATCGTGTCCGTGCCATGACAGGCACCACCGCGCTGTCTGCAGCACTCCACTGGGGGAACCACCCATGACCGCACACCGCTCCCGCAGCCGTTCCGCCGCGTACGCCGCGCTGGCTCTCGGCCTGGCCGGCTCGCTCGCGCTGACCGGCTGCAACAGCCACTCCTCGAAGTCGAAGAAGTCGAAGAAGTCCTTCTCCTCGTCCTCCAAGAGCACCAAGCGCAGGTTCGCCGGCGGGGGCGCGGCAGGGACGGGCGCGGGAGCGACGGCGTCCCGGCGGGTGCCCGACTGCTACCCCAGTACGTACAAGGTCACGTTCTCCCAGCAGACCGGCCCGAAGAGCCATGTGGCGGTGAAGTTCAAGAACACCGGCAGCCGCGACTGCACGCTCCACAACGCGCCGCTGCTGCGCTTCGACAAGGCCAAGGACCCGCTGCCCCTGCTGCAGGGCACCCCCGGCCACCTCGACGGCACCCGCGTCACCGTGCCCGCCCACGGTTACGCCTACGCGGTCGTCCCGACCCGCACCCCGGCCACCAAGGGCACCGCGCGGAAGTCGGTGACCGTCGACTTCATGGGCGTCTCGGCGAACTCCGCCACCCATGGTCCGGTCACCGTGGACTTCGCGGAGAAGCGGCTCCGTCTCTCCGTCGGCAAGAGCAAGGTCACCAACTGGAGCTCCAGCCTGCACGGCGCTCAGCTGGCGGGCGGCGTCGGGAACTAGCCCGGACCAGGGACGGTCCGACGGGCTCAGCTCCGCAGGGGCCGTTGCCCCTCGGACCGCCCCTGACGCAGGCGCGCAGCCCCCGCCCGCCCGTCGGCCGCCCCGGTCCCGGGCCGGGCCGACGGGCCCGGGGGTTCGCTGCTACTCGGCGTCCAGCCCCGCCAGGACGAGGCCCAGCCGGGCCACCCCGCCCTCGGCGACCTCGACCGGGACGCCCCAGTCCTGCTGGTGCACATGGCAGGCGGGGTACTCGATGTCCGGGGCGTCGTCGCAGGACGCGGCCATCGCCGAGACATGCAGCACGCCTTCGGTCACCCCGTCCGCGAGCACCAGGTCCCGGGCGAGATCGGTGCCCGCGCCCGCGCCCTCGGCGAGCAGTTCCGGCGGCGTCGCGCTGACCACCAGCCGCGTCGAGGGGCCGTACCGGGTGTCGAGCTTCTGGCCGGCCGGCGCCTGGAAGACCACGTCCAGCCGCAGCGCGCCCGGGGCGACCTCGGTGGCCGCGCGCTGGGTGCGGTGCGCCACCGACTCGACCCGGACCGCCTCCTCGGGCAGCCGCAGCCGGGTCAGCCGGTGCCGCGCCGACTCCACGACCACGATGTCGTCGTCGACGAGCACCGCGGCGGACGGCTCGCGCAGGTCCGTGGCCAGCGTCGTCACCTCGCCGGTCGCGGGGTCGAAGCGGCGCAGTGCGTGGTTGTAGGTGTCCGCGACGGCGACCGAGCCGTCGGGCAGGGCGGTCACGCCCAGCGGGTGCTGCAACAGCGCCTGGTCGGCGGCGCCGTCGCGGTGCCCGAAGTCGAAGAGGCCGGTGCCCACGGCCGTCCGGATGACGTAGCCGTCGCCCGCTTCGGCGCGCTCCGCCCAGCGGACCGCGCTGGTTTCCGAGTCCGCGATCCACAGCCGGTCGCCGGCCGCCGCGAGGCCGGACGGCTGGGCGAACCACGCCTCGGCGGCCGGGCCGTCCACCAGGCCCTCGTTGGTCGTGCCGGCCGCGACCTCGACCGTCCCGGCGGCCGGGTCATAGGTCCACAGCTGGTGCACCCCGGCCATCGCGATCCACAGCCGCTCCTGCCACCAGGCGAGGTCCCACGGCGAGGAGAGATCCACATCCCGCGCCGGCCCGGAGGCCGGCGAGCCCTGCCACCACTGCTTGCCGGTGCCGGCCACCGTCTCCAGCGCCCCGGTCTCCGGGTCGAGGACGCGGATGGCGTGGTTGACGGTGTCCGCGACGGCCACCCGTCCGTCGGGCAGCAGTGCCAGGCCCTGCGGTTCGTTGAAGGTGTCCGGGGTCAGGCCGCGCTCGCCGGTGCCGAACCGCCGCAGCACCCGCTCACCGTCCGCGGCCAGCTCCACCAGCTGGTGCCGGGTGGTGTCCGAGACGAGGAGGCTGCCGGTGGGGAGCCGGACCGCCTTGCCGGGGAAACGCAGATCGCCGGCGACCGGCTCCGGCGGGACATAGGGACCGTCGCCGCGGCGCAGCGTGCCCTTCGCCGCGTGCTCGGCCTCCAGCTCCTCGACGAGCTTCTCGATGGCGTGCGCATGGCCCTCACCGGCGTGCTGGGCGACGACATACCCCTCGGGGTCGATCACCACGAGCGTCGGCCAGGCCCGTACCGCGTACTGCTTCCACGTGGCGAGCTCGGGGTCGTCGAGGACCGGGTGCTCGACGCCGTAGCGCTCCACGGCGTCCACGACCGCCTGGTGCTCCGCCTCGTGCACGAACTTCGGGGAGTGCACGCCGATGATCACGACGGTGTCGCGGTGGCGCTCCTCCAGCTCCCGCAGCTCGTCCAGGACATGCAGACAGTTCACACAGCAGAACGTCCAGAAATCCAGGACGACAATGCGTCCTCGCAGGTCGGAGAGGGTGAGATCCTTGTTACCGGTGTTCAGCCAGCCGCCCTTGCCGATCAGCTCGGGGGCCCGGACGCGTGCACGTGAAGCCATGTGCACATTCAACGTCACTCCGGTGCGTGCACATTCCGCAGGTCCCCGGGGGAACACGTCAGCCATGCAGCAATCTCCCGGGGGAGGACCCCCGCATTCGGGCAAGTACGTGGTGCGCGACCGGATCTTCGGCATCGGCGACGACTACTGGATCGACGACGAGCACGGGCGGCACGCCTTCCTCGTGGACGGGAAGGCGCTGCGGCTGCGGGAGACCTTCGAGCTGAAGGACACCGAGCGGCGGGTGCTGATCACCATCCGCAAGAAGATGCTCAGCGTGCGCGACACCATGACCATCGAGCGGGACGACAAGCCGCTGGCCACCATCAAGCGCAAGCGGCTCTCGCTGCTGCGCAACCACTACCGCGTCGCGCTGGTGGACGGCACCGAGCTGGATGTCAGCGGAAAGATCCTGGACCGCGAGTTCGCGATCGAGTACGACGGCGAACTACTGGCGGAGATCTCGCGGCGCTGGCTGACCGTACGCGACACCTATGCGGTCAACGTCGTACGGGACGATGCCGATCCGGCGCTGCTGATCGCCGTCGCGGTGTGTGTGATCCGGCTGGCGGAGCGGGAACGCGGCGGGGACTGAGGATCGGGCCTCGCGGGCGTCCGGCGCACCCCTCTGCGGCCCGGAGGCATCGGCCTACGATGGTCGTCCGAAAGCACTGCCGGGGTGCCCGTGCGCAGCGTAACTTAACTGCACAGACAGCAGCCCGCGTACGAACCGTCCGAGGGGTCCCGTGACCGTCCATCCCAGTCTTCAGTCCTCCGTCGATGCCTGGACTCACTCCATAGAAGCGATAACCGAGCTGGTCACTCCGCTCGTCGAGGGCGAGTGGAGCAGGGCGACGGGCCTCCCAGGATGGTCTGTTCGCGATGTGGTCTCCCATGTCATCGGCCTGGAATGCGAAATGCTGGGCGACCCGCGGCCGATCCATACGCTGCCGCGCGACCTCTACCACGTACGCAGCGAGTCGGCGCGGCGCATGGAGGTGCAGGTCGACGTCCGCCGGCACCACACCGCGCCGGAGATGCTCAGCGAGCTCGAATACACCGTCATCCGCCGCTCCCGGCAGCTGCGCAACGAGTCCCGTCAGCCGGACGCCGTGGTGCGCAGCCCGCTCGGTGAGGACCGTTCGCTGGAATTCGTCCTGCAGCAGCGGGCCTTCGACGTCTGGGTGCATGAGCAGGACCTGCGCCGGGCGCTCGGCAAGCCCGGCAATCTCGATTCCCCCGGCGCGTATGTGACCCGCGATCTGCTGGTGAAGGTGCTGCCCGGCATCGTGGCCAAGAGGGCCCAGGCGCCCGCCGATTCGGCCGTGGTCTTCGATGTCAGCGGGCCGCTCGAGTTCCTGCGCACGGTCCGTCTCGACGCCGAGGGCAATGCCACCATCGACGGCAGCGTCTCGCTCGGCCCGACCGTGACGCTCGCCCTGGACTGGGACACCTTCCACCAGCTGGCCTGCGGCCGGGTCCGTCCGGCAGCGGTCGCCGAGCAGATCAAGATCGACGGCGATCAGGAGCTGGCCCGGGCCATCCTGGACAACTTCGCCATCACGCCGTAGCGGGACGGTTCCGGTGGGGGCCGCCTCACCCGATGCCCCGACCGTCGGCCGGCCCCGAACAGGTGGCCCCGGAGTGTGCCGTTTCACGTGAAACAGCCCTGTCCGTTCCACGTGAAACGGACCCGGCCGCCGCCCGCGCGTTCCCGCGGGCCTCACGCGGGAACGTGGACCGCCTCGACCCGGCTGACGACCAGCCGCTCGCGCTCGCGCCGCGCCGCGCGCCGCCGCAGCCGCAGGATCTGGGAGACCCCGGCCGCTTCCAGCACGAAGATCGAGGCAAAGGCGATCCGGTAGTTGTCGCCGGTCGCATCCAGCAGGACACCGATGGCGAACAGGGTCGTCATCGAGGCCGTGAAGCCGCCCATGTTGACGATGCCGGAGGCGGTGCCCTGGCGCTCCGGCGGGTTGGCGGGCCGCGCGAAGTCGAAGCCGATCATCGAGGCGGGGCCGCAGGCGCCCAGCACCGCGGACAGCACGATCAGCAGCCCCATCGGCGCATGATCGGCCGGCCAGCACAGGACGACCGCCCACAGCAGTGCCGTGGCGCCGACGGTGCCCAGCGCCAGCGGCATACGGGCCGCATGGTGGCGGGCGATGACCTGGCCGTAGATCAGGCCCACGGCCATGTTGGAGAGCACCACGAGGGTGAGCAGTTCACCGGCGGTGCCACGCGACAGCCCCTCCGCCTCGACGAGGAACGGCAGGCCCCAGAGCAGCAGGAAGACCATCGCGGGGAACTGGGTGGTGAAGTGCACCCACATGCCCAGCCGGGTGCCGGGCTCCCGCCAGGCCTCCACGATCTGCCGGCGCACGAACCCGCCGCCGGTGTGCTCGGCGGGTGCGGGCGGCGGCTCGAAGCCCTCGGGGTGGTCCCGCAGGAAGACCAGCAGCACGATCAGCACGACGATGCCGCCGGCGGCGCTGGAGGCGAAGGTCGGGGTCCAGCCGAAGCTGTGCAGGAAGCGGGCGAGGATGAGGGTGGAGATCAGATTGCCCGCCATCCCCACCAGCGCGGCGATCTGGGCGATCATCGGGCCGCGGCGGGCCGGGAACCACCGGGACCCCAGCCGCAGCACGCTGATGAAGGTCATCGCGTCACCGCAGCCGAGCAGCGCACGGGAGCCGAGCGCCATGGCGTACGACGAGGAGAGCGCGAAGCCGAACTGGCCGACGGTGTAGAGCACCACGCCGAGGGTCAGCACCTTCTTGGGGCCGAGCCGGTCGACCATCAGGCCGACGGGGATCTGCATCCCCGCGTACACCAGCAGCTGGAGGATGGAGAAGGTCGACAGCGCCGAGGCGTTGATGTGGAAGCGCTCGGCGGCATCCAGGCCCGCCACGCCGAGGCTGGTGCGGTAGGTGATCGCGACGAAGTAGACCGCGACGCCGATGCCCCAGACGGCCATGGCCTTGCGGCCGCCTGGCGGATCGGCGGGCAGCAGCCGTGCGGAGCCGCCGCCTATGCCGGAGTGCCCGGCACTGTCGGTACCACCGCTCATCGCACGTCTCCCTGCGCGAGGTTACGGACCCAGCTGACGTGCCGCTGCACGGCGTCGGTCGCGGCGTCCGCATCCCCTGCCCGCAGGGCCTCGAGGATCTCCGCGTGTTCGGCGATGTTCTTGGCGATCCGGTCCGGGTGGGCGTGCATCACCGCGACCCCCATCCGCAGCTGGCGGTCGCGCAGCTGCTCGTAGAGGCGGTCCAGGATCTGATTGCCGGCGCTGCGCACGATCGCGGCGTGGAAGGCCCGGTCGGTGACGGAGACGGCGGCCAGATCACCGGATGCGGCCTGTTCCCGCATCGTCTCCAGCAGCCCGGTCAGCTCGCCGATCAGCGACTCGCTCACGGGCACCGCCTTGGCCGCGGCGTGCTTCTCCACCAGCAGCCGGGTCTCGACGACATCGGCGATCTCCTGTGCGGAGACCGGCAGCACCAGCGCGCCCTTCTTCGGGTAGAGCTTGATCAGCCCTTCGACCTCCAGCCGCAGCAGCGCCTCCCGCACCGGCGTCCGGGAGACCCCCACGGCATCGGCCAGCTCGCCCTCGGTGAGCAGCATCCCGCCCTCGTAGCGGCGGTCCAGGACGGCGTCCTTGATGTGCGCATAGACCCGTTCGGCGGCGGGCGGCTGCTTGGCGGGCTCTCTGACGGGAGCGGTGGGCGTGGAGGAGGGCATGCGCACAGGATAGATACAACAGGTATGCGTCCGACACTTCATTCCGCGATGCGGACATCGATGCGGACAGCTGCCCTGGTGGAGGCGCTGCCGGGACCGTGGGCCACGGCTGGCCGGCGGCCGTCCGGGCGGCGGCCGGGCCCGTCCCGACCGCCGCCCGGACGCGCCCTCAGCCCGGCATCCGCCCCTGGGCGATCAGGCGGTTCACGACCTGCGCATGGGCGGGGGCACAGCGCTCACGCGCCTCCCGGCGGTCGAACCAGGCGAACTCGGCGATCTCCCGGCCGGGGGCCGGCGCGATGTCCTGGGGCCCGCCGGTGAAGCAGGTCATATGCAGCCGGCGTCCGTTCTTGCCGTGGGCGACGTCATGGACGACGAACGCCTCCGACAGCTCCTCGGCGGGCACCACCAGACCGAGCTCCTCACCGAGCTCACGCGACAGCGCCTCCCGCGCGGTCTCCCCGGGCTCGTACTTGCCGCCCGGGAGATAGAACGTGTCGTTCCCCCGCGTCCGTACGCTCAGCAGCCGCCCGTCGCGCACATGCAGCCAGCTCACCGACTTCAGCGGTGCGGCCCGCTCCAGGGCGATCAACGGCCGGCCGGTCTCCTCGTCCGTCCGCCGTCCCCGCTCCGTGAAGCCCAGATGCGCGAAGAAGCGGCGGGCGGCGTCGTTCCCCTCGAAGACCTCCAGCGACAGCGCTCCGTGCAATGCCGCCGCATGCTCCAGCAACTCCCGTCCCACACCCCGTCCTTGGGCCTCCGGCGCCACGAACGGCCCGGTGACCACGGTCCCGTTGCCGTCCCCGCCCCCGGCCCCGTCGCGTAACGGTCCGAGGAGCCCGACGACGACGCCCGCACGCTCGGCGACCCAGCTCTCCGTCTCGGCGAGGTCCATCTCACGGAGGATCCGGGCCCGTTCGCCCCGGCCCTCCCCGTCGAGGAACGGATGTGCCCGCTCCACCGCCCGCGACCACAGATCGATGACCACGCGCTGGTCGGAGGCCTGGTAACGCCGGATGATCATTTCGCTGCTCATTTCGCCGACCGTAGGCAGCACGGCCGACCGCGGCAAATCCTTTCCCGCCGCGGGTCCGGCCTCTGCCGAAAGAGGGACCCCGGGCTGATGCCGGGTCCGCCTCAAGTCGGACAGGACTCCATACCTGCCGCGTACGGATCGGCGCGGATCCCATGGGTGAATAGAGGCAGGGAGCCGGGGAGGGCTCCCACACCCAAGGGGGAGTTGACCATGCAGCCCAGGACGAACGCCGGCCGCCGTACGCGGAATTCCGTCGTGCTGGCATTGATCGTCGCCGGCCTGTGGGCGGGCTTCGCACTGACCCGCGGCGCCACCCACCCCGACGAGTCCGGCCCGGTCGGGCCGGTGGCCCACTTCAGCCGCGCGGTGGAGCTCATCCGCGGCTGACCGGCCCCCGCGGCGCCGGGCGCCCGCTACGCCTTCCGCGGCTCGCCACGATAGGTACCGAACGACCAGCGGTTGCCCTCCGGGTCGCGGGCGCCGAAGCCCCGCGACCCGTACCCGGTGTCGGTGAGCTCATCGGTGATCTCCGCGCCCGCCGCCCGGGCGCGGGCACACAGCTCGTCGGGGTGGTCGGTGACCACATAGGCGCCGAACGTCCCCGGCCGCAGTGGCCAGCGGTCCTCGTCCGCGTCCCGGACGGAACCGAGCATGATCCCGCCGCCCTCCGGCCAGGAGAGCTGAGCGTGCGCGACGTGGTCCCCCTCGCCGTGGACCACGGTCTCCTCGAAGCCGAACGCCTCGACCAGGAAACGGATCAGGGCCCGGGCGTCATGGGCCCGCAGCGTCGGCCATACCTGCGGTGCGGGGGTGGTGTCGGACTGGTTCTGGTTCATGATCGCCGGACCTCCTCGATCGCGTCGGATCTGCGCCCCTGGCGGGCCGCTGACCTCAGCTTTCCTCGATGGCGTCCAAGGGGCTCGGACGTTTCGGAACTCCTCGGCGAGCCATGGGGGCGGGCAGCCGGCATACGGCCGCAGCGGAGGCGCGGGGCGGGCGAGCGGGTGCTCGTCCACGGCGTCCGGGCGGTCCCGAGGCGGCGTTTCACGTGAAACACCGCTCCGAACCGCCCGGCTCCGCATTCCGGCTCATCCCCAGGTGATCAGGCGCTTGGGCCGTTCCAGCAGGGCCGCGACATCCGCGAGCAGCTTGGAGCCCAGCTCGCCGTCGATGAGCCGGTGGTCGAAGGACAGCGCGAGGGTGGTGACCTGACGCGCCTTCACCTTGCCCTTGTGGACCCACGGCTGGAGCTTGACCGCTCCGAAGGCGAGGATCGCCGACTCCCCCGGGTTGAGGATCGGCGTACCGGTGTCGACGCCGAAGACGCCGACATTGGTGATGGTGACCGTGCCACCGGTCATCGCCGCCGGGGACGTCTTGCCGTCGCGGGCGGTGGCGACCAGATCGCCCAGGTCCGCGGCGAGCTGGGGGAGCGTCTTGACCCCGGCGTCCTTGATGTTCGGGACGATCAGCCCGCGCGGGGTGGCCGCCGCGATCCCGAGGTTGACGTAGTCCTTGTAGACGATCTCCTGCCGCGCCTCGTCCCAGGCGGCGTTGACCTCCGGGTGACGCTTGATGGCGACCAGGAAGGCCTTGGCGACGAGCAGCAGCGGGTTGACCCGCAGCCCGGCCATGTCCGGGTCCTGCTTGAGCTCCTGGACCAGCTTCATCGTGCGGGTCACATCGACGGTGACGAACTCCGTGACGTGCGGCGCGGTGAAGGCGCTGGCGACCATGGCCTGCGCGGTCGCCTTGCGTACGCCCTTGACCGGCACCCGCCGCTCGCGGGCGGCGGCATCGACGACGCCGGGCTCGGCCGGGACGCTCTGCGGGGCGGCGGAGACCGGCGCCGCGGGCTCGGCCGGTGCGGCCACGGACGCCGCTGCCGGCGCGGCGGCCGCATGGACGTCCTCACGGGTGATGAGGCCGCCCGGGCCGGTCGGGGCGACCGCTGCCAGGTCGATGCCGAGGTCCTTGGCGAGCTTGCGCACCGGCGGCTTGGCCAGCGGCCGGCCGGTGTGCCCGGCACCCGTACCGTTCGCGACCGGTGCCACGGGAGCGGCCGCGGCGGGAGCGGCCACCGGGGTGGCTGCCGCCCGCCCGTTCAGCTCCGCCTGGAGCGCGGCGCGCGCGGGCTCCGGCTGGGCCGGCACCCCCGCCTGGGGCTTGCGCGCCCGGCGCTTGGTCGAGGACGGCGCGGCGCCGTAGCCGACCAGCACCGCCTGCCGGCCCTGCGGCTCGGCCTCCTCGTCCGGGGAGGCGGCGGTCTCCTGCGGTGCCGGCTGTGCCGCCGGTGCCGCGGCGGGCCCGGCTCCGGGGTCGGTGTCCACGGAGATGATGACGGTGCCGACGTCGACGGTGACGCCCTCGCCGAAGTTCAGCTCGTGCACCACCCCGTCGTAGGGGATGGGCAGTTCCACGGCGGCCTTGGCGGTCTCGACCTCACAGACGACCTGGCCGTCGGTGACGGTGTCGCCGGGCTGGACGTACCACTTGAGGATCTCCGCCTCGGTGAGCCCCTCGCCCACGTCGGGCATCTTGAACTCGCGGAAGCGCTGGGCGTGGGCGGTACTTGCAGTCATGGTCACGAACTCTCCTCAAACCCTCAGTACGCCAACGCACGGTCGACGGCGTCGAGCACCCGGTCCAGCCCCGGGAGGTACTCGTCCTCCAGACGGGAGGGCGGATACGGGGAATGGAACCCGCCGACCCGCAGGACCGGGGCCTCCAGGTGGTAGAAGCACCGCTCGGTGATCCGGGCGGCGATCTCCGCACCCGCGCCGAAGAAGACCGGGGCCTCGTGGACGACGACCAGCCGGCCGGTCTTCTCCACCGACGACTGCACGGTGTCGAAGTCGATCGGGGAGAGCGAGCGCAGGTCGACGACCTCGAGCGACTTGCCCTCCTCGGCGGCGACGTTGGCGACGTCCTGGCAGACCTTCACCATCGGGCCGTAGGCGGCCAGGGTGAGGTCGGTGCCGGTCCGGGCGATCCGGGCCTTGTGCAGGGGGTCGGGGATCGACTCGGTGTCCAGCCGCGACTTGTCGTGGTAGCGGCGCTTGGGCTCGAAGTAGATGACCGGGTCGTCACCGGCGATGGCCTGCTGGAGCATCCAGTAGGCATCCGAGGAGTTCGAGGGGGTGACGATCTTGAGGCCCGCGACATGCGCGAACAGCGCCTCGGGGGACTCGGAGTGGTGCTCGACCGCGCCGATGCCGCCCGCGTACGGGATGCGGATGACGACCGGCACCTTGACCTTGCCCAGCGCGCGGGCGTGCATCTTCGCGAGCTGGGTGACGATCTGGTCGTAGGCGGGGAAGACGAAGCCGTCGAACTGGATCTCGACGACCGGGCGGTAGCCGCGCAGCGCCATGCCGATCGCGGTGCCGACGATGCCGGACTCGGCGAGCGGGGTGTCGATCACCCGCTCCTCGCCGAAGTCCTTCTGCAGGCCGTCGGTGACACGGAAGACGCCGCCGAGCTTGCCGACGTCCTCGCCCATGACGAGGACCTTGGGGTCGGCCTCCATGGAGGCGCGCAGCGATTCGTTGATCGCCTTGGCAATGGTGATCTTCTCGAAGACGGCCATGGTCAGTTCCCCTCCGCGACGGGGGCGTCGGCGAACGACGCCTGGTACGCGGCGAACTGCGCGCGCTCCTCATCGACGAGCGCATGCCCGTCGGCATAGACATTCTCGAAGATCGCCATGTCGTCCGGGTCGGGCATGGCACGGACGGCGTCGCGGACCCGCTTGCCCAGGGCCTCGCTCTCCTCGTCGATCGAGGCGAGGTACGCCTCGTCGACGATGCCCTCGGCCTCCAGATACGTCCGCAGCCGCAGGATCGGGTCCTTGGCCTCCCAGGCCGCCCGCTCCTCGTCCTCCCGGTACTTCGTCGGGTCGTCGGAGGTGGTGTGCGCACCCATGCGGTAGGTGAACGCCTCGACGAGCGTCGGGCCCTGGCCGGTGCGCGCCCGCTCCAGCGCCGCCTTGGTCACCGCAAGACAGGCGAGTACGTCATTGCCGTCGACCCGCACACCGGGGAATCCGTAGCCGCGGGCGCGCTGGTAGAGCGGCACCCGGGTCTGCTTCTCGGTGGGTTCGGAAATCGCCCATTGGTTGTTCTGGCAGAAGAACACGACGGGGGCGTTGTAGACCGCGGAGAAGGTGAAGGATTCCGCGACATCTCCCTGGCTGGAGGCGCCGTCACCGAAATAGGCGATGACCGCGGAATCCGCGCCGTCCTTCTGCACACCCATCGCATAGCCGGTCGCATGCAGCGTCTGCGAACCGATCACGATGGTGTAGAGGTGGAAGTTGTTGCTGTTGGGGTCCCAGCCACCGTGATTGACCCCGCGGAACATGCCCAGCAGGTTCGTCGGGTCGACGCCGCGGCACCACGCCACACCGTGCTCGCGGTAGGTCGGGAAGACATAGTCGTCGTCGCGCAGCGCGCGCCCGGAGCCGATCTGGGCGGCCTCCTGGCCCAGCAGGGAAGCCCACAGACCCAGTTCGCCCTGGCGCTGGAGGGTGGTCGCCTCGGCGTCGAACTTCCGCGTCAGCACCATGTCGCGGTAGAGCCCGCGCAGCTCGTCGGCGGAGAGGTCGATCGAGTAGTCGGGGTGCTCGACCCGCTTCCCCTCGGGGGTCAGCAGTTGTACGAGCTGGTCCTGCTCCGCCTGCTCGGGCCGACCTGAGGTCCGGGTCTTGGCCGGGGACGCCTTCTTGGCCGACGTCGCCTTTTTGGCGGTGGTGCGCTTGCTGCTGCCGCGGGCGTTTTTCCGCTGCGCAGTGCCTTCCACGGTCACGTGCTGCTCCTCCGTCTGTCCGACCCCCGGGGTCCGCCGGTGGCCGTATTGCGGCTCACCCGGTATCCGATACGGCGCACGGGGTGTGTGCGAACGCGGCCGGATCCGGGTGGAACAAAGCTCCCGGAAGGTGGCCTGCTCATTGCACGTTACCCATTGTCAAAGCCGAAGTGGAAACGGCGCTGACCTGCGATTTTGCTTGGATTTCCAAGTAAATCGCTAAGGCTTGGAACAACTCCTGGTCACAGCGTTGCAGGCCGCCGGGACAACGGCACGTTATATCGCTGACCTGGAGCACGGGAAGGGTTGATGTGTGAGACTGGTGTGGTGCGCGAAGACGGAAAAATCACGGTATTCCTGCTCGACGACCACGAAGTGGTCCGGCGTGGCGTTCACGAAATGCTCTCCGTCGAGGACGACATCGAGGTGGTCGGCGAGGCCGGTACCGCCGCAGATGCCCTGGTCAGGATCCCGGCGACGCGTCCGGACGTCGCGGTGCTCGATGTCCGGCTACCGGACGGGAGCGGTGTCGAGGTCTGCCGCGAGATCCGTTCGCAGGACGAGGACATCAAATGCCTGATGCTCACCTCGTTCGCGGACGACGAGGCCCTTTTCGATGCGATCATGGCCGGTGCGGCCGGATATGTCCTCAAGGCCATCCGGGGCAACGAACTGCTCTCCGCGGTCCGCGAGGTCGCGGCCGGGAAGTCCCTCCTCGACCCGGTGGCCACCGCCCGGGTGCTGGAGCGGCTGCGCGACGGCAAGGCCACGAAGAGCGACGACCGGCTGGCGAGCCTCACCGAACAGGAACGCCGGATCCTCGATCTGATCGGCGAGGGGCTGACCAACCGCGCCATCGGCGAGCGGCTCCACCTCGCCGAGAAGACGATCAAGAACTATGTCTCCAGCCTGCTGTCCAAGCTCGGCATGGAGCGCCGCTCCCAGGCCGCCGCGTATGTCGCGCGCAGGCAGGCGGAGCGGCACTGACGAGCCGGCGCCGGCGGCCGCCCTGCCCGGCTGGTGGTGATTCGGGACCATCGACCCGGTCCCCTCGGGGCTGGCGGCCCCTACTTCCGGCCGGGTCCGCCCGGCATGGTGGCCGCATGCCCACCGACAACTTCCGTGCGATCGAGCTGCTCAGCCGCACGCCGTACGGGCGCGTCTCGGCCAGCCGGCGGGCGCTGCCCTTCACCACCGTCACCCGCCATCTCTTCCTGGACGGGCGGCTGGTCCTGCGGCTGCACCGCGGCTACGGCTACCACCAGGCCCTGGACGGCAGCGTGGTCGCCTACGAGGCCGACAACGTCAACAGCGGCGAGCGCGACACCTGGTCGGTGCAGTGCACCGGCACCGCCCGGGTCGCCGAGCCCGCCCCCGCCGAGCGCGAGCTCTTCGGCCGCACCCCGCTGCTGGCCGACGGCGCCCCCTTCGACCCGGTCTTCCTGCGGATCGAGCCGGAGTTCGTGACCCTGCACTGCCTCAGCGATGCGCCCGTCTTCCACTACGCACACTCTGCGTAAGGCTTTCCTCCGCACCCACTCCGACGGGCGCAGTTGATCTAACATCTGGCGCGTGCTGCGCTCATCTGTAGTCCGGACGGCGGCAACGCCCGACAAAGACGCCCTCGGATCCCTGCTCCGCCACTACACCGGCGCCGGCGCGCCGCTGTCCTGCGAGCCCGTAGCCGAGGGTCTGCTCAACCACGGCTACTTCCTCGCCACCACCCGCGGCCGCTACTTCCTCAAACACCACCTCGACGGCGACCGCGCGGCCCTCACCCGCCAGCACCGCGCCACCCGCCGGCTCGCCGCGCTCGGCCTGCCGGTCGCCCCGCCCGTCGCCGACGCGGACGGCCGGACCGTCACCGTCCTCGACGGCCGCTGCTACGCCCTGCACCCCTGGGTCGAGGGCCGGCACCTGAGCGGCGCCGCCCTGACCCGCGGCCAGTCCTGGCAGCTCGGCGCCCTGCTCGGGCTCGTCCACACCACGCTGGAGCAGGTCATGGCCGATGAACCACATCCGCCCCGGCCGCCCTGCGCGGACGCCGGAGCCGACCCCGAGCGGACCTTCGAGACGATCGAGGAGCTGCTGGCCCTGGCCCGCGGCGCCCGGCCCCGCACCAGCTTCGACGAACTCGCCGAGCACCGTCTGCTGGAGCGCCGGACCCTGCTGGCGCAGCTGGCGCACCACCGGCCGGCCCCCGGAGCGGAACCCCCGGCGGGCTGGGTGCACGGCGACTTCCATCCGCTGAACGTGCTCTACCGCGACGCGGAACCGACCGCGATCGTCGACTGGGACCGGCTGGGCGTCCAGCCCCGTGCCGAGGAGGCGGTGCGCGCCGCCGCGATCTTCTTCGTCCGCCCCTGCGGCACGCTGGACCTGGCGAAGGTGGCGGCGTACGCGGGCGCCTACCGCCGCACCTGCCACGCCGGCGCCGACGAGCTCGCGGCGGCCGTCCACCGGGTGTGGTGGGAGCGGCTGAACGACTTCTGGATGCTCACCTGGCGCTACCAGCTCGGCGACCGCCGCACCGATCCGCAGTTCCCGGCAGCGGCCGCCCTGGCCGTGTGGTGGACCCGCGAATACCGGGCCGTGCAGCGCGCGTTCACCCGCTGAACCCGGGCGCGCGCAGGTCAGCCGTTCGCGCCGAGCGTGGTGTTGCCGGCGTCCGTGCCGGCGGTGGCCCCGCCGTCCGCGCCGGCGGTCGCCCCGCCGTTGTCGGTGCCCCCGTTGTCGGTGCCCCCGTCGTCGGTGCCCCCGTCCGTGGGGCCGCCGTCGGACGTCCCACCGGTGTCGGTGGGCGGCTCGGACGTGGGCGGCTCGGACGTCGGCGGCTCGGACGTCGGCGGCTGCGAGGTCTCCGGCGTGCTGGGCTGCGCGGTGGGCGGCTGGCTGTACGTGCTGTCGTCGCCGCCGGTGCCGCCGGGGTCGGTCTGCGGGGTGCTCGGCTCCTCGCTCGGCTCCTCGCTCGCCTTGTCGTCCTTGGTCGGCTTCGGCGACTGCGTGGTGGGGGTGTTGTGCTTCTTGTCCTGGCCACCGGTGTTCTGCAGCGCGAAGGCCACGCCCACGGCGATGGCGATCACCGCGAGCGCCGCGATCAGCCAGATCTTGCCGCGGCCGCCCCTGGCCGGCCGGGGGCCGCCCTCGAAGCCGCCGTCGTCGTCCCGCATGCCGGGGGTCAGGATCGGCTGCGCCGTGGTGCGCCCGGCGTCAGGGTGCGGCAGCGCGGTGGTGGCGGCGGTGCCCAGCGCCGAAGTGTGACCACCCTCGTGCATGGCGACCGGGCCGGTGCTCCAGGTGCCGGTGTGACCGCCCTGCTCGTGCAGCATCTGCAGCGAGTACTGGACCAGGCCGCGCATCTCCTCGGCGGACTGGAACCGGTCGTCGGGGTCCTTCGCCAGCGACCGCATGACCAGGCCGTCCAGCTCCGGCGGCACCGCGTCGGCGACGCCGGACGGCGCCACCGGCATGTCCTGCACGTGCTGGTAGACCACCGAGAGCGGGGTCTCGCCGGTGAACGGCGGCCGCAGCGTGAGGAGTTCGTAGAGCAGGCAGCCGGTGGCGTAGAGGTCGGAGCGGGTGTCGACGGTCTTGCCGAGCGCCTGCTCCGGGGAGAGGTACTGGGGGGTGCCCATGACCATGCCGGTCTGCGTCATGGTGGACTGGGCGCCGTGCAGCGCACGGGCGATGCCGAAGTCCATGACCTTCACGGCGCCGCTGTTCGTGATGATCACGTTCGCGGGCTTGATGTCACGGTGCACGATGCCGTGCTGGTGGCTGTAGGCCAGCGCCTCCAGCACGCCGGAGACGATGATCAGCGCCTGGTCCGGCGGCGGGGCGTCGGCGTTGAGCAGCAGATCGCGGATGGTGTGGCCCTCGACCAGCTCCATCACGATGTACGGCACGGTGTTGCCGCCGACCAGGTCCTCGCCGGAGTCGTACACGGCCACCACCGCGTGGTGGTTCAGCCCGGCCACGGACTGTGCCTCCCGCGTGAACCGGGCCTTCGAGACCGGGTCCTCGGCGAGGTCGGCACGCAGCAGCTTCACGGCGACGGTACGGCCGAGACGGACGTCCTCGGCTGCGAACACCTCCGCCATGCCGCCGCGGCCGAGCCGTCGCGTGAGCCGGTAGCGGCCATCGCCGACCAGCCCGCCGTTGCCCCACATCTCCGGTGCGTCGGGGATATTGGAGCCGGTGGCCTCAGGGTCGGACGGGCCCTGGGGGCTCTGCGTCGGTGCCATCGGTCCTCGCCGTCGAATCGATCCGCATGAGAGCGGTAAGGTCATCGGTCTTCGCTAGAGCACGCTACAGGCTCCGCGGCACTCGCCGGTCCGTCGTGGACCGGCCATCAAACCCGGCGGAAGCGAAATGCCGCAAGCTCACCTGGGGTAATGGGACGCACAAAAGTCTCCTGGCCGTGACGGGATCTTGCACATCTGGTCACGGAACGGGCACACAGCTTGACGTGTCCGGGGCCTGGGGCAGACTTGGCTGCGGAATTCCAGATTTTGATCGCTATACATACGAGTATGGCGCCTAGGGGGAAGCGGAACGATGAGCCAGGACGGCGCTCAGGGCCAATTCGAGGGCCGTTCGGTCGGCGGTGGACGTTACCAGCTTCGTGATCTTCTGGGCGCCGGCGGCATGGCCTCCGTGCACCTCGCCTACGACAGCGTGCTGGATCGCGAGGTCGCGATCAAGACCCTGCACACCGAGCTCGGCCGCGAGCAGGCGTTCCGTGAGCGCTTCCGGCGCGAGGCCCAGTCCGTGGCGAAACTCACGCACACGAACATCGTCTCGGTCTACGACACCGGCGAGGACGAGCTCGACGGCGGCATGGTGCCGTACATCGTCATGGAGTACGTCGCCGGCCAGCCGCTGCGCTCCGATCTGGACAACGACATCGCCCGGCATGGCGCGATGCCGACGGAAAAAGCCTTGAAGATCACGGCCGATGTGCTGGCCGCGCTCGAGGTCAGCCATGAGATGGGCCTGGTCCACCGGGACATCAAGCCCGGCAACGTCATGCTGAACAAGCGGGGCGTCGTCAAGGTCATGGACTTCGGCATCGCCCGCGCCATGCAGTCCGGCGTGACGTCCATGACCCAGACCGGCATGGTCGTCGGCACGCCGCAGTACCTCTCGCCCGAGCAGGCCCTCGGCCGCGCTGTGGACGCCCGCTCCGACCTCTACTCCGTCGGCATCATGCTCTTCGAGCTGCTGACCGGCCAGCTGCCGTTCGACGCGGACTCCCCGCTCGCCATCGCCTACGCCCACGTCCAGGAAGAGCCCCCGGTCCCGTCGAGCATCAACAGCTCGCTGCCGCCGGCCGTGGACGCGCTGGTGGCGCGTGCGCTGAAGAAGAACCCCAACGAGCGCTTCCCCACCTCCGAGGCGATGCGGGACGAGTGCCTGCGGATCGTCGGATCCGGGCAGTCCGGTGCGACGCCTCTGATCATCGGGGAAGGCCCGCGGGCGCGCACCAGCGGCTCGTCGGTCTCCTCCGCGGTGTTCCCCACCGCCTCCGGCAACCTGCAGACCCCGGTGCCGCCGAACGTGCAGCAGCCGTACCAGCCGACCCAGGCGGCCGGGTTCGGCCCGTCGACGCCCCCGCCGCCGAACAACACCTACCCGACGCCCGCTCCGGGGCCCGTGCCCGGGCCTGTGCCGGGGCCCGTGCCCGGGCCTGTGCCGGGGCCGGCGCCCTTCAACTCGGGTGGCTACCAGCCGCCCCCGCCGGCGTACACCCCGCCGCCCGTGACGGCCTCGATGGCGTCGACCGGCGGTCCCCGGCGGAAGAGCAACACCGCCGTGATCGTCGTCTCGGCGATAGTCGGCGTGATCGTGGTGACCGCGATCGCGATCGGCATCGGCCTGAGCGCCGGCTCCAGCGACGACGAGGGCGGTGACCTCAGCCCGACGTCGGCGTACTCCGACTCCACGTCGGCGTCGCCCACCGAGAGCGTCCGGCCCGAGGACAAGACCGCGACGATCCTGGCGTCCGAGTGCACCAACCCGACCAAGAGCTTCAGCGAAAAGGGCAAGGTCCTCATGCCTTCTTTCCGCTTCAAGAACCTGGAGTCGGTGAAGAAGTGCATCGCGGCCGCCGGCTGGAAGTACAAGATCGTCGGCCAGGAGGACAGCGCGATCTGGGGCAAGAACACCGTCACGAGTCAGACGCCGGCCGGCGTCAGCTGGTGGTACCCGAGCAAGGACACCACCATCGAGCTGACGATTTCGACCGGTCGTAGCGGCTGACGGCAGCGGGCCCACCCGGGCCACCGTGAACAGCGGAGGGGCCGGCACGCGGAATGCGTGCCGGCCCCTTCTTTCTGCGTCTGTCTGTTCCGTAGGTGGTGCGGCGGCTCGACCGTGACGGTCCTGGGACAGCGGGAGAAAAGACCCGGGTGAGAGGTAAGGGACCGGGTCAGAGGTACGGCCCCGAACGGGCGCCGCCCTGGCCGGGCTTGCCCTCCTCGCCCTCCATCGGCATGGCGCCGGGCGGCAGTGCACGCCGCATCGACTCCAGCTGCGCGCGGGCGGCCATCTGCTGGGCGAAGAGTGCGGTCTGGATACCGTGGAAGAGGCCCTCCAGCCAGCCCACCAGCTGCGCCTGGGCGATCCGCAGCTCGGCATCCGTCGGCACCGATTCCTCGGTGAACGGCAGCGACAGCCGCTCCAGCTCCTCGACCAGCTCGGGCGCCAAGCCGTCCTCCAGCTCCTTGACCGAGCTGGAGTGGATCTCCTTCAGCCGGACCCGGCTCGCCTCGTCCAGAGGAGCGGACTTCACCTCTTCCAGCAACTGCTTGATCATGCTGCCGATGCGCATGACCTTCGCAGGCTGTTCGACCATGTCCGTCACGGGTGTCTCACGGGACTCGTCGCCGTCGTCCCCGCCACCGGAGCCGGTACCGCCGAGCGCCATGCCGTCCGGGCCGACCACCAGGACGTGCGGATTCTCCTGCGACCGTTCATTCATCGGCATATCCATGCCGCCATTCTCTCGTACGAGGGGTTATGAAAGGTGGTGCCCCTGAGAGAAGGTGATCCACCCTTCTGGGCGGACCGGCTGCCGTCGTTTCACGTGAAACGACGGATTCCCACCGTTTCACGTGAAACCAGCGACCTCAGCTCCGGCGCAGCCGAAGGGCGAAGAAGGCCAGCCCCAGGCCGGTGAGCGCGAGACCGGCGCCCAACGGAAGGACCCGCTCGACCGGTGCGCCCGGGGATTCCAGGGCGTAGGGACTGGCCGTAGCGGCCGCGTCGCCATCCGTGCTGTCCGGCCCGGAGCGCGTGCCCTTGTCCGGCGCGGCAGGGGTCGGGAGCGGCGGCAGCGCCTCGTAGGGGTGCTGAGTGAGCCGGTCCGCGACGTCGAAGCGACCCGAGGAGGACGACCGCGCCGGGCTCTCCCCTGTCGCGGGTGTTGCGGGCGCCGAGGGCCTGTGGTGCTTCGGCGCCGGGGTGCGGCGGCCGGGACGCTGGTACGCACGGTCGGCGTCGGGAGAGCTCGCCCCTGCGGACGGCCCGTGATGGCCGCGCCGCGGGAAATCCACGCTGCCGTAGTCCGACCCCGGGAGGGGGTAGGGCGGACCGGCCGGCCCGATGAAGGCAGGGCCGAACGGGTGATGCGGGCGCTGGTGCCACCGCCCGTGCACGCGAGGGCCACCGAAGTGGCGCGAGGGCCGGTGCGGGAAGTCCGGGAAGGCCTCCGGCATACCGGCGAAGCGAGGCGGCAGCTCGGGGAAGCGCGCCGGGGCGCCCGGGTGGCCGTGGCGGCCGTGGTGCCTCCGGCGCCCGTCGCCGCCCCGGACGTCGACCGGACGACGGTCGCCTGCGAAGTCGTCGGTCCCGTCACCGTCGAACGCGTAGTCCTCGGCCCCGGCTTCCTCCTGCACAAAGTCGTCCTCGGGCTGATCGCCCGGGTGGACGAAATGCGGGGGACGGTCGGAAGGTGCCCGCCGGTCCGCCGCCGCCGCTGAGGTCGCCCCTATCGGCACGGGCAGGACGACGGCGGCCACCAACAGACCGGTGGCAATGCGCGAACGGAAACCTGGAGCGACCACAGTGCCCCTCCCGTGCCGAGCCGTCGAGTGACCACCCCAGCGTCACATGCGATGAGATTCATGGCATCTCGGACATATCAGGCGGGTTACCTGACGCAACGCGGGAGGGCGGCCGCGGACGGCACGGGCTACGGGAGCGGCCTGGCGGGCCTGTTCAGACCGTCAGCACGACCTTGCCGACGTGCGCACTGTCGTCCACGACACGGTGCGCCTCGGCGGCCTCGGACATCGGGAGCGTACGGTCCACGATCGGCCGCACCTGGCCGTTGCCGATCAGCGGCCAGACGTGCTCCCGTACGGCGGAGACGATGGCCGCCTTCTCGTTCAGCGGGCGGGCGCGCAGCCCGGCACCGGTGATCGCGGCGCGCTTCGCCATCAGCGCGGCGAGGTTCACCTCCGCCTTCACCCCGCCCTGCAGCCCGATGATGGCCAGCCGCCCGCTGACCGCCAGCGCCTTGATGTTCCGCTGCAGGTACTTCGCGCCGATGATGTCGAGGATGACGTCCGCGCCCTTGCCGTCGGTGGCCTTGCGGATCTCCTGGACGAAGTCCTGCTCGCGGTAGTCGATGAGAATGTCCGCGCCCAGCTCGGCACAGCGGGCCAGCTTGTCGGGGCCGCCCGCGGTGACCGCGACCCGCGCACCGACCGCCTTGGCGAGCTGGATGGCCATGGTGCCGATGCCGCTGGCACCGCCGTGGACCAGTACCGTCTCACCGGGCCGCAGATGCGCGATCATGAAGACGTTCGACCAGACCGTGCAGGTCACCTCGGGCAGCGCGGCGGCCGAGACCAGATCCAGACCGCTGGGCACCGGCAGGACCTGCCCCGCCGGGACGGCGACCTTCTCCGCATAGCCGCCGCCCGCCAGCAGCGCGCACACCTCGTCACCGACGGCCCAGCCGTGCACGCCGGGACCGACCTCGGCGATCCGCCCCGCGCACTCCAGCCCCGGGTAGAGGGAGGACCCGGGCGGCGGGTCGTAGAAGCCCTGGCGCTGGAGCAGGTCGGCGCGGTTCACGGCACTGGCCACGACCTCGATCAGGACCTCGCCCTCGGCGGGCTGCGGATCGGGCACATCCGCCCAGACAAGTGCTTCGGGTCCACCGGGCTCCGGGATAGTGATCGCTCGCATGGGCGCGAGGCTACTCGTCGTCCGCGCCCGGAGCGACGGTGCGGGGTCCCTCGGCCACCGCCCGGTCGGCCACCGGCCCCCGGATGAAGTGCGGTTATGCCTCGGGGCCGGTGCCCGGACGGCCCCGGTGCGGCCGGCGGGCGGCGCCTCGGCGAGGTGCCCGGGCAGGCCTCGGTGCGGCGGTGCGGGGGCCGGCCGGGGCGCGGCGCCCGGACCGCGGCAACGGCGCCCAGGCAGGGCCCGTGCCCGGCTCCCCGGTACGACTTGCCACTCCACCGGGTGAGCACCCCGGCATCGGCCCACGGCCGCCCCGCCGGCGCCGATATCAACGCCCCATGATCAAGAAGACGGTCCGCCCCTTCGCCGATGCAGCGGAGTCCTGCCACCGGCCGCCGACTCCCGCCGCGGCCACGCCCGCCCGGGTGCCGCGATCCCGGAGCATGGGAGGCATGACTCCTTCACCGACCCCCGCCGCTCCGGCCGTTCCGGGAGCGCCGACCGGATGAGCGACGAGCAGCAACCGCGCCGCAGGACCGGCCGATTCGTCACCCTCCGCTCTCTTTGGTCCCGCACCCGGACCGAGGCCAAGGACGACACCGAGGCCGGCCGCTCCATCGTCATGCCCGCCCAGGACATGGCGCCGCCCCTCCAACAGGTCCTGCGACGGCTGATGATGGCGCTCGGCGTCCTGGCCCTCACGACGTTGATCGTCTGGGTCGACCGCGACGGATACCGCGACAACGCCCACCGCACCGTCGATCTCCTCGGCGCGGCCTACTACGCGACGGTCACCCTCTCGACCACCGGCTACGGCGACATCACCCCGGTCAGCGACAGCGCACGGCTGACGAACATCCTGGTCATCACGCCGCTCCGCGTACTGTTCCTGATCATCCTGGTCGGCACCACGCTCGAAGTCCTCACCGCGCGCACCCGGTACCAGGTGCGCATCCACCGTTGGAGGTCCCGCATGCGAGATCACACCGTCGTCATCGGGTACGGGACGAAGGGCCGGCACAGCATCGAGACCCTGATCGGTCAGGGCGTGCCGAAGGAGAAGATCGTCGTCGTCGATCCGCAGAAGGCCGCCGTGGACGCCGCGAGCAGTGACGGCTTCGTGGGCGTGCACGGTGACGCGACCCGTTCCGACACCCTGACCAGGGCCGAGTTGCAGCGTGCCGCGCGCGTCGTCGTGGCCACCCAGCGCGACGACACCGCGGCCCTGGTCACGCTGACGGCACGGCAGCTCAACAAGCACGCCTCCCTCGTGGTGGCGGTCCGGGAGGACGAGAACGTACCGCTGCTCAAGCAGAGCGGCGCCGACCTGGTCATCACGAGTTCCAGCGCCGCGGGCCGGCTGCTCGGTATGTCCATGGCCAGCCCGTACGTCGGCACGGTGCTGGAGGATCTGCTGACCTACGGCAGCGGGCTGGATCTGGACGAACGGCCGGTGACGAAGAGCGAGGCGGGCCGCTCCCCCCGTGAGCTCGACGACCTGGTGGTGGCCGTCGTACGGGGACACCGGGTGCTGAATTTCGGCGACCCGCAGGCCGCGACGCTCGAACTCACCGACCGCGTCATCACCATCAGCCAGGCGGTGCCGAGCGCCTGACGCCGTCGCGGCCGAGGCCGCGACGGGGACAGGGGCCCTGCGGACGCCGAGCATCCGCCTGCGGGCGAGGCGACGGCGGGCGAGGCGACGGCGAAGGGCCGGCGGCGGGCCAAGCAGCGGCCGGACCCCCGGTCCTACGCGCCCCCGGGGGCGGTCCAGCCCGTCGACGAGCCCGGGGACCAGCCTGCCGACAGGCCGGCCGCCCAGGGAAGTTCCAGGAGTTCGATCTCGGTGCCGCGCTCCGCGCCACCGGGCGGGACGACGGCCAGCGCATCGGCGGAGGCGATGCCGCGCAGCATGGCGGGGCCGTGGAAGTGCAGCGGCATCGCCATCAGGCCGTGCCGATCGTCCTCGCGGTAGGCCACCGGAACGAGCCGGGTGTCCTGCGGATGCCCGTGGACGGGGGCGGCCAGCGGGGCATGGAACGGCGCGGCGGGCCGTCGGGCGGCGAGCGTACGGAGCAGCGGTTCGGCGAGCGTGACCAGGCCGGAGACGGCGGCGAGCGGGTTGCCGGGCAGGCCGACGAGGTGCCGGTGCGGGGCCAGGCGGGCGAGCAGCATGGGGTGCCCGGGGCGCACCGCGACGCCGTCGACCAGCACCTCTGCCCCCAGCCTGCGCAGGGTGGGGTGCACATGGTCGACGGGGCCCGACGCGGTGCCGCCGGTGGTGATCACCACGTCGGCGGTGGACCGGTCGACGGCGGCGTACAGCGTGTCGGCGTCGTCGGCGAGATGGCGCGGCGCGGCCGCTTCGATGCCCAGCGCATGCAGCCACGGAGCGAGCATCGGGCCGAGCGCGTCCCGGATACGCCCCTCCCTGGGCGGGCCCTGGTCCAGCAACTCATCGCCCAGTACGAGGACTTCGGCGCGCGGCCTGGGGTACGCGGTCAGCTCGTCGTAACCGGCCGCGGCCGCCAGACCGAGTACGGCGGGCGTCACCAAGGCGCCGACGGGCAGCAGCTGGTCGCCGCGCCGGCACTCCTGGCCCCGCGGGCGGATGTCCTGGCCGGGCGGCGCGGGCCGCGGTGCGTACAGCCGCCGCTCGCCGTCGCTCAGCTCACGGACCTCGCCGTGCTCGCTGCGGAGCACGGCGGTGGCGCCGGACGGCACCCGCGCACCCGTGGCGATCGGGATCGCATGGCCGTCGCGGAGCGTCTCGGCGGGGGTGTGACCGGCGAGGATGCCGGGAGGGGCGCCGGATGCGGCCGTGCCGGCGGGGTGGTCGAGGCGCCAGGGGCCGGGGCCGGAGACCGCCCAGCCGTCCATCGCGGAGGTGTCGAACGACGGCAGGTCGGTGAGCGCGACGAGCGGCGCCGCGAGCGTACGGCCGAGCGCGTCGCCGAGCACCGAGGTCCCTGGCTCGGGCGGACCGGATACGGCGCGCTCGGCGATCTCCCGGGCGGAGTGCCAGGGGAGGGCGCCCGGACCGGCCTCGGGGCGGTGGGCGTGGCCGGGGTCGGGGCCGGTGGGTGCCGAGAGGCCGTGGGGGCCGGACGGCTCGGGTGAGCCGGAGGGCTCGGAAGGGCGGGAGGAGTCTGGGGAACCGGAGGAACTTGGGGAACCGGAGGCGTTGGAAGAGCTGTTCCCGAAAGCGGTGGGGTCGTCGAGGGAGAAGGGATCGTCCGGCGTGTAGGGAGCGTCGCGGCCGCCTCCGTCGGCGGAGGAGCGGGCTGCCGCAGCCTGGCGGTCGGCAGGCGGCACCCTGACGGTCGTGGGCCCGGCTCCGGCCCCGGCTCCGGCCCTGGCTTCGGGCCGTACGCGCGCCCGCGTGGAGGCGTTGGCCAGCGCGAGCGCCTCCTCGAACGGGTCGTCAGGCCTCGCGTCCCCTGTTGCCTCGCCCCTGGTCCGGCCCGCCAGGCCGCCGGGCTCCGCACCGACATCGCCGACGAAGTCGCCGTCGAACTCCCCGACCGTCATTCGGCGGGCTTCGTTTCGGCACCCGTGCCGCCGCCCGCCCCGGCCGGACCGGCGGACTGCTCGGCCTCCGCCGCCCAGCGGTTGGCCAGCGCGGTGGCCCGCTCGGTCAGCTCCTGCACGTCCCGGCCCTGCTGACCCGCCGCGTAACCGATCAGGAAGGTCGTCAGCGGTGCGGCCGGGCGGGCCACGCCGTGCGCCGCGTCCCGCGCGAGATCGAGAAGCGCCGCCGTGTCGACATCGAGATCGATGTCCAGTTCGGCCTTGACTGCGGTGATCCATTCATCCAACACGTTTCCATGCTCCCTGATACGGGCGCGTGCCGCGCTGATGTCCTCCCAGGTGTCGCAGTCGAAGGACGCCGCGGCCGTGGGGTCCGGGACCCGTTCGAGCAGCAGCCCGTTCACCAGGGCGCGCAGCGGCAGACCGGCCAGGGTGCCGTGTTCGGCCCGTACCCGCGCCAGCCCACGGCGGAGCGGCTCGGTCCGGTAGGCGGCCACCAGCGGCTGGTCCCGCCCCGAGGCGTCCCGCAGCATCGCCCCGTCGCGAGCCGCGTCGGGGCCGGGGAGCACGGCATCCTCACGTGACGCGGCACCGTCATGCGCACCGTCGCCCGATTCCGCGGCACCGGACGTTCCCGTCGCCGCCGCCAACAGGGTGTGCACGGTCGCGGCGGTCAGGAACGGGAGATCGGCGGAGAGGACGAGCACCGTCGGGGCGGTGGTGTGCCGCAGGCCGGCGTCCAGTGCGGCGAGCGGACCGCCGCCGGGCGGGTCCTCCAGGGCGCGGACGACGGTGCGGGCGGTCGGGCGGTGCGGGCCGACGACGACGGTGATCGCTGCACCGGGGCAGGCCGCGAGCACGCGGTCCAACAGGGGGCGACCGCCGACGGACAGCGCGGGCTTGTCCGCCCCGCCGAGCCGCCGGGCCGCGCCTCCGGCCAGCACGATGGTGTCGTAGTCGGTGAGGGCGTCCACCCCTTGAGTATCGCCGGGGGCGAGCGGATCACACCGGTCCGCAGCCGCCTCCGCTGTCGGCTCCGCCACAGCGGACGCGACGGCAACGGGTGGGGCGGCAACGGGTGGGGCGGCAACGGCAGGGCGGCAACGGACGACCACCTGCTGCACGGCTTCCTGGCCAAGGCCTCCCGCTGGTTCGACTGGTACGACGCGACTACGGCGAACGCCTCGGCCACCGGGTGGGGCAACCCGCGGTGGGTCGCCGCACCCGCTACGGCTGCCCCCGCCTCCCGGAGGCCGGCGCCCTCACGTCCTCGCCCCTGCCCGCCGCACCGCCGTCACATCCTCCGCAGCAACAGCGCGGGCTGTTCCACACAGTCGGCCACATGGCGCAGGAAGCCTCCGGCGGTGCCGCCGTCGCACACCCGGTGGTCGAAGGTGAGCGAGAGCTGGACGACCTGCCGGACGGCCAACTCCCCGTTGTGCACCCAGGGTTTGGCGGCTATCCGGCCGACGCCGAGCATCGCCGCCTCGGGGTGGTTGATGATCGGCGTGGAGCCGTCGACGCCGAAGACTCCGTAGTTGTTGAGGGTGAAGGTGCCATGGGTCAGCTCGGCCAGGGAGAGCCCGCCGGCCCTGGCGGTCTCGGTGAGCCGGGTGATCTCGGCGGACAGCCCCTCGACCGTACGGGCATGGGCGTCCCGTACGACCGGCACGACCAGCCCGCGGTCGGTCTGCGCCGCGAAGCCCAGATGGACGGCGGGCAGCCGGACGATCTCCTGGCTCTTGGTGTCGACGGTGGCGTTGAGCTCGGGGAACCGTGCGAGCGCCGCCGTGGTGATCCGCGCCAGCAGGGCGAGCAGCGACACCTTGGGGGCGCCCGGGACGTTCATCGCCCTACGGGCGGCGAGGAGTTCGGTGGCGTCGGCGTCCACCCAGCAGGTCGCCTCCGGGATCTCCCGGCGGCTGCGGCTGAACTTCTCGGCGGCCGCACCGAGCATCCCCCGCAGCGGGATCCGCTCCTCGACCGCCGCAGTACCGGCTCCCGCGGCTCCGAGGGGCCGTATGTCTCCGGCAGCTCTCGCGGCCCCCGCCGCGTCCGTCATCCCGGCACCGACGATCCCGGTGGCACCGCTCATCCCATGGGCACCCGCCGAGGTCACCGGCCCGGCGACGCCCGCGGAATCCCGCTCCTGACGTGCCCGGATCGCACACTCGACGTCCGTGCGGAGAATCAGCCCGTCCCGCCCGGAACCCGTCAACTCCCGTAGATCCAGCCCGTGTTCCCGCGCCATCCGGCGCACCAGCGGGGAGATGACGGCCACCGTACGACCGCCGGCATCCGCCGCACCGGCCCCGGCCGACCCGCCCGCCACAGCCGCTTCGGCGCCGACCGCCCCCACAGCCGCCGTCCCGGCATCGGCCGCCCCCGGTCCGCCAGGCGCGCCCTCTGCCGTCCCGGCTCCGGCCGGGCCGTCCGCCGCTCCTCCGGGCATCCGCGGCGCCGCCGCCCCGGGGGCCGTCCCGCTCCCCGGACGGATCCGGCGCCGCCGTGCCGCCGCCGTGCTCGTGCCGTACCCGACGAGGACGTTCCCGGACCCGGCGTCCGCCGAGCCGTTCGCCGCCGGCGCGGAGGCACCCGCGGAGGCCGGCGCCTCCGCGCCGGGTGCGCCCGCTGCCGCTCCTGCCCCGGAGCCCGGGCCCGCTCCCGCCAGGTCATCGGGCACGGCCCCCACCGCGACCGTCACCAGCGGCGCCCCCACGGGCACCTCTTCCCCCTCCGCGCCGAAGCGGGCGGTCACCACGCCCCCGTAAGGGCACGGCACCTCCACCATCGCCTTGGCGGTCTCGACCTCCACCACCGGCTGGTCGACGGCCACCACCTCGCCGACCTCGACCATCCAGTGCACGATCGTCGCCTCGGTGAGGCCTTCGCCCAGGTCGGGCAGGGTGAATTCGCGGACCACGGCCATCACGCACCACGTCCCTCGGTCCAGTCCGACTCCCACTGGAGGCGGGCGACGGTGTCCAGGATCCGGTCCACGCCGGGCAGATGGTGCCGCTCCAGCATGGGGGGCGGATACGGGATGTCGAACCCGGCGACGCGCAGGACCGGCGCCTCCAGGTGGTGGAAGCAGCGCTCGGTGATCCGTGCGGCGATCTCCCCTCCGGGACCGCCGAACCCGTTGGACTCATGGACGACCACGGCCCGTCCGGTGCGCCGCACCGACGCGCAGACCGTGTCCTCGTCGAACGGCATCAGCGAGCGCAGATCGACCACTTCCAGGTCCCAGCCCTCGGCAGCGGCGGCCTCGGCGGCCTCCATGCAGACCGGCAGCGACGGCCCGTACGTGATCAGCGTGGCGCTGCTGCCGCGGCGCCGGACCGCGGCACGGCCCAGGGGCGCCACCTCGGTCGGCGCGTCGGGCGACCAGTCGGCCTTGGACCAGTACAGGCGCTTGGGCTCCAGGAAGACGACCGGATCGTCGGAGGCGATGGCGGCACGCAGCAGCCCGTAGGCGTCCTCGACGGTCGCCGGGGTGACGACCTGGAGCCCGGGGGTGGCGAGGTAGTACGCCTCGGAGGAGTCGCTGTGGTGCTCCACGCCGCCGATGCCGCCGCCGTACGGGATGCGGATGGTCAACGGCATCGTCAGCGCGCCGCGGGTGCGGTTGCGCATCCGGGCGACATGGCTGATCAGCTGCTCGAACGCGGGGTAGGCGAAGGCGTCGAACTGCATCTCGACGACCGGCCGCAGCCCGTACATCGCCATGCCGACGGCCGTGCCCAGGATGCCTGCCTCGGCGAGCGCGGTGTCGGTGCAGCGGTCCTCGCCGAACTCCTTGGCGAGGCCGTCGGTGACCCGGAAGACACCGCCGAGGGTGCCGACGTCCTCGCCCATGATGTGCACGGACGGGTCGTCGGCCATGGCGTCGCGCAGCGCGCGGGTCAGCGCCTGCGCCATGGTGGCGGGCTTGCGCGCGGTCGCCGGAGCGGCGGTGGTGGTCATGGCCTGGCCTCCTCGGCGGAGCCCTCGGCGCCCGCTGGGTCGTCGGTGTGTCCGTCGGCCTCGGCGTCCAGCTCGGCGCGCAACTGCGCCGCCTGGGCGCGCAGTTGACTGGTCTGCTCGGCGAAGACGTGGGTGAACAGGTCCATCGGGTCCAGCTCCGGGTCGGCGTTCATCCGCTCCCGGAGGTCGGCCGCCATCTGCTCGGCGCCGTCGCGGGTGTCGGAGACGAATGCGTCGGTGAGCAGGTCTCGGGCGGCCAGCTCATGCTCCAGAAGGGCTATCGGGTCGTGGGCCCGCCAGGTCTCGACCTCGGCATCGCTGCGGTAGCGGGTGGCGTCGTCGGCGTTGGTGTGTGCCTCGATGCGATAGGTGACCGCCTCGACGAGGGTGGGGCCGCCGCCCCTGCGGGCCCGCTGCACGGCCTCGGTCAGCACCTCGTGCATGGCGGGCGCGTCGTTGCCGTCGACCAGGCGCCCCGGCATGCCGTATCCGACCGCCTTGTGGGCCAGGGACGGCGCGGCGGTCTGCTTGGCCAGCGGCACGGAGATCGCGAAGCCGTTGTTCTGGACGAGGAAGACCACCGGCGCCTGCCAGACCGCCGCGAAATTCAGCGCCTCGTGGAAGTCGCCCTCGCTGGTGCCGCCGTCGCCCACCATGGCCAGCGCCACCACCTCGTCGCCCTTGAGGCGGGCGGCGTGCGCCAGGCCCACCGCGTGCGGGAGCTGGGTGGCGAGCGGGGTGCACAGGGGGGCGATGCGGTGTTCGTGCGGGTCGTAGCCGTTGTGCCAATCACCGCGCAGCAGGGTCAGCGCCTCTACGGGGTCCAGGCCGCGGGCCACGGCGGCGAGGGTGTCGCGATAGCTGGGGAAGAGCCAGTCCCGCTCCTCCAGGGCCAGCGCCGCGGCGACCTCGCAGGCCTCCTGGCCGGTGGAGGACGGGTAGACCGCCAGGCGTCCCTGCCGGGTCAGGGCGGTGGCCTGCGCGTTGTACCGGCGGCCACGCACCAGCTGGGCGTACAGCCGGGTCAGCAGTCCGGAGTCGAGCCGGGCCGCGGCGTCCGTGCCCAGGAGGCGGTACGGCTCCTCGTCGGGCAGGAGAGGCGCGGGATCGACGCGCGGCCGCCAGGAAGGCGGCGGGCCGGCCAGGCTGCTCTTGCTCCTGCTGCTGCCCGGCTGCTCAAGGACCGTCATGTCGAGCACCTCCTCGGATCGAAGGGGTGGCGCGATGCGCCTCATGTGGGTGGTGGGCGGACGGCGGATGGGCAGGATGGAATCGGCCAGGGCGGGTACGCCCTGCCCTACCGATTGTTCGGTCGCCGATGCATTTTGGCTACAGGCGGGCTCAGCCTGTGGACAAACGGTTCTGCACAGCTTGAGATGAAGACAGGGCGTCCACAAAGGGGAGGCGGGACCATATGCCGGACGAACAGATGGCCAATTCCGGCGGGCAGCCGCCCGCGGCGCCCGCCCCCGCCCCGCCATCGCCGGCCGCACGCCCGCTGGACACCATCGACCGTTCGATCCTGCGCATGCTGCAGACCGACGGCCGGGCCTCGATACGCTCCGTGGCCGAGCGCGTCCATGTCTCGCGCGCCAATGCCTACGCGCGGATCAACCGGCTGATCGACGACGGCGTGATCCGCGGCTTCAGCGCCCTCATCGATCAGGAACGCGCAGGTCAGGGCGCCTCTGCGTACATCACGCTGAAGATCGTGCAGAACTCCTGGCGGACCGTGCGCAAGCAGCTCACGGCGCTGCCGGGCGCCACCCACATCGCGCTCGTCAGCGGCGACTTCGATGTGCTGCTACTGGTCCACACCAAGGACAACCGCGAGCTGCGGGAGCTGGTCCTCACCCGGATCCAGTCGATCCCGGAGGTGCTCAGCACCCGCACCCTGCTGGTCTTCGAGGAGACCGATCTCGGGCCCGAGGAGGACTGATCCGCGCCGGTCGGCGGATCCCGTCCGGGGCGCGGAGACCGTCCCTGCCGGGCGCGGACCACTCGCGGGACCGGACCGCGGCCCGCCCGGCCACAGGGCCCGCACAAGGGGGCGGCGGCGCGCGGACCGGCACCGCCATCGGTCAGGGCCGATCAGGGCCCATCGGGCCGCGTCAGGGCTTGCGCAGCCCCGCGAACGCCGTGCGCACCACGGCCTCGGCCACCTCGTCACGGCTCACCGCGCCGCCCCGCCCCGGCCGGTACCACTCCACAATCGAGTTGATCATGCCGAAGAGCAGACGGGTGGCCAGCCGGACGTCCACGTCGTCGCGGAGGTCGCCGTCGGCGGCGGCCTGCTTGAGCAGGTCGGAGACGTTGTGGTCGAACTCGCGGCGGCGCTCCATGGCCCACCGCTCGGTGTCCGTGTTTCCGCGCACCCGCAGCAGCAGCGTCACGTAGGGGAGTTCGTCCATCAGCACCTCGGCCACGCGCCGGGTGACATGCTCCAGCCGCTCGATCGCCCGCCCCTCCAGGGCGCCCGGCTCCTCCAGCACAGCGAACAGCCCGTCCAGGGCGCGGCTTATGGCGCGGTGCAGCAGCTCGTCCTTGCTGCGGACATGGTGGTAGATCGAGGACTTCGAGATGCCGGCCGCTTTGGAGAGGTGCTCCATGGACGTGCCGTCGTAGCCGCGCTCGATGAACACCTCGACGGCGACCGCGAGCAGCGAATCGGGCGTATAGGTGTCGCGCTTGGCCATGGTCATGATTAGAGCACCTGTTCCTCGAGGTCCGCACGGCGCCGGAGCGCCCAGGACGGTACGTAGCGTCCACCGGGATTCTGGTGGTGCATCGAATCCAGCAGATCCCATACCCACTGGGCACCGAGCTGCTCGGCCCACTCCATGGGGCCGCCGGGATAGTTCACGCCCAGCCGCATGGCCGTGTCGATGTCCTCGGGGGAGGCGACCCCGCGGGCCGCGGCGTCCACGGCGAAGTCGATGATCATCGCGATGGTCCGGGCGGCGATCATCCCCGGTACGTCCTCGATGACGCTGACCTGCTTGCCCAGCGCCTGGAACAGCCCGACCGCCTCGGCGAGGTCGGCTTCGGAGACCGCCGCCGAGGCCGCCAGGGCGATCCGGGTGGCGGCGCGGTAGTCCAGGGAGAGGTCGAAGCGGATGTACTTCCCGTAGGCGTTGGACGTCGCCGGATAGCCGTTGGTCAGCGCCAGACACGCCCCGCCGGGCAGCCGGAGGAAGCCTTCCGACTCTCCCGGCGTCCGGTCCCGGGTGACCTTGATGCCCGCCTCCTCGATGAGCTCGCGCAGCACCACCGCGGGACCGGGGAGCTTCGCGTGCAGGCCTACGGACGCGGGGGCCGGGCAGGGCGCGGCGGTCCGGGGTTCGGGCCGGGCGGCCCCCTCGGAGTAGTCGAACCAGCCCCGTCCCGCCTTGCGGCCGTGCAGCCCGGACTCGACCAGCCGGCGCTGCGCCAGGGAGGGGGTGAACTTCGGGTCCTGGAAGAAGGCCTGCCACACGGAGTGGGTGACCGCCTCGTTGACGTCCTGCCCGATGAGGTCGGTCAGCTCGAAGGGCCCCATCCTGAAGCCGGTGCCGTCCCGCAGCACCGCATCGATGGTGGCCGGGTCGGCGACCCGCTCCTCGTAGACCCGCAGGGCCTCGGCGTAGAAGGGGCGGGCGATGCGGTTGACGACGAAACCGGGGGTGTCCGTGCAGCGCACCGGCGTCTTGCCCCAGGCCGCCGCGGTGTCGTACGCGAGGGCGGCGGCGGCCTCGTCGGTGGCGAAGCCGCTGATCACCTCGACCAGGGGCAGCAGCGGCGCGGGGTTGAAGAAGTGCAGGCCCACGCAGCGGCCGGGGTGGCGCAGCCGGCCGGCGACCGCCGTCACGGACAGCGAGGAGGTGTTGGTGGCCAGCAGGCAGTCCGCCGCCACGATGTCCTCCAGGGCGGTGAAGAGCTCCTGCTTGGCGGGGAGTTGCTCCAGGATCGCCTCGATGACGAGTGCGGCGTCGGCCAGCTCCGCGAGGGAGTCGGCGGGGGAGAGGCGCGTGCGGGCGGCATCCCGCGCGTCCGCCGTGATCCGGCCTTTTTCGACGAGGCGGTCCAGCCGCCGCACGATCTCCTCGGCGGCCTGCGCGGCGCGCCCGGAAGCGGTGTCGTAGAGGCGTACCGGATGGCCCGCGACCAGCGCCACCTGCGCGATTCCCTGCCCCATGGTGCCGGTGCCCACCACTGCCACGGTGCTGCTGGTTCCGATTGCCGTCATGCCAGCTGATCCTCCCCGACCGACTTTTCCACAGGCGGGCCGGGCCCTCTTGCCCCGACCGATCGTTCGGTTACTCTAACTCTGTTGCCTGTCCGCTCCCAGCCCTTATCCGCTCTCCGCCCAGCTCGACGAGGAGTTGGTCATCGATGGCCGCCGAAATGACCGCAGCGCAGTTGATCGAGAAGCACCGCCCGACGCTCGACCAGGCGCTGGAGGCGATCCGCACCCGCGCCTACTGGTCCCCGCACCCCGAGCACCCGAAGGCGTACGGCGAGACCGCCGCGCCCGACGGGCTGGCCGCCTTCGAGGCACTGCGCGGGCAGCGGTTCGAGCTCGACCAGCCCGGCACCGACGACTGGACGGGCGAGGAAGTCTCCCCATACGGCCTGAAGTTGGAGATCACCTACCCGCACCCGGACGTGGACGTGCTGCTGCCGGCCATGCGCGCCGCGCTCCCCGTCTGGCGGGACGCCGGCCCCGAGGCGCGTGCCGCGGTGTGTCTGGAGATCCTGGCCCGCATCAGCGCCCGGACCCATGAGTTCGCGCAGGCCGTGATGCACACCAGCGGCCAGGCCTTCATGATGGCGTTCCAGGCGGGCGGCCCGCATGCCCAGGACCGCGGCCTGGAGGCCGTGGCGTATGCGTACGCCGAGCAGGTCCGCGTGCCGGAGCAGGCGCCGTGGTCGAAGCCGCAGGGCAAGCGCGACCCGCTCGAACTGAGCAAGAGCTTCACGGCCGTGCCGCGCGGCGTCGCCCTGATGATCGGCTGCAACACCTTCCCGACGTGGAACGGCTACCCGGGCCTGTTCGCCTCTCTGGCGACCGGCAACCCGGTGCTGGTCAAGCCGCACCCGCGCGCCGTGCTGCCGCTGGCGCTGACCGTCAGGGTGGCCCGCGAGGTGCTCGCCGAGGCCGGTTTCCCCGCGGACCTGGTGTGCCTGGCCGTGGACAGGCCGGACGAGGGCCTGGCCAAGACGCTGGCCGTCCGCCCCGAGGTCCGCGTCATCGACTACACCGGCTCGACCGCCTTCGGCGACTGGCTGGAGACGCACGCCCGGCAGGCGCAGGTCTTCACGGAGAAGGCCGGCGTCAACACCGTCATCATCGACTCCACCGATGACTACAAGGGCATGCTCGGCAACCTCGCCTTCTCGCTGTCGCTCTACAGCGGCCAGATGTGCACCACCCCGCAGAATCTGCTGATCCCGCGCGACGGCATCACCACGGACGCCGGTCCGAAGTCGTACGACGAGGTGGTCAGCGATCTGGCGGGCGCGGTGAGCGGCCTGCTGGGCGACGACGCACGGGCCAACGCCCTGCTGGGCGCCATCGTCAACCCGCAGGTCAAGGAGCGGATCGACGCGGCCGCCGGGCTCGGCGAGGTGGCCCTGGCCTCCCGTGAGGTCGCCAACCCCGAGTTCCCCGGCGCCACGGTCCGGACGCCAGTGATCGTCAAGCTGGACGGCGCCGCGCCGGACTCCGAGGCGACCTGCCTGGAGGAGTGCTTCGGCCCGGTGTCCTTCGCGGTGGCCGTCGGCTCCTCGGCCGACGCGGTGGATCTGCTACGGCGCACGGTCCGAGAGAAGGGCGCCATGACGGTCGGCGCGTACACCACCTCCGCCGAGGTCGAGCAGCTGGTGGAGGAGGCCTGCCTGGAGGAGTGCGCCCAGCTGTCGCTGAATCTGACCGGCGGGGTCTATGTGAACCAGACCGCCGCGTTCTCGGACTTCCACGGCTCGGGCGGCAACCCGGCGGCCAATGCGGCGCTGTGCGACGGCGCCTTCGTGGCCGGCCGCTTCCGGACGGTGGAGGTGCGACGGCCCGCGTGATTGGCCAGGGCACCGGGGCCCGGCAGGTTTTTCCGGGCCCCGCGCCGGGCGGCCGGCGGGGCGCAAGCCCCCTCAGAGGCCGTCCGGCCCCTCGATCCGCGCATGGCGGCCGATCCAGGCATGCATCGCGATGGCGGCTGCGGCCCCCGCGTTGATCGAGCGGGTGGAGCCGAACTGCGCGATCGAGCAGACCAGTGAGGCATGCCGGCGCGCTTCCTCGGTCAGCCCCGGCCCTTCCTGGCCGAACAGCAGCACACAGCGCCGCGGCAGCGCGGTGGTCTCCAGCGGCACGGAACCGGGGAGATTGTCGATCCCGATGATCGGCAACTCCTCGGCCGCCGCCCAGGCGGTGAGGTCCGCGGTGTCCGGGTGGTGGCGGACGTGCTGGTAGCGATCGGTCACCATCGCGCCGCGGCGGTTCCAGCGGCGCTGCCCGACGATGTGGATCTCCTTGGCCAGGAACGCGTTCGCGGTCCGCACGACCGAGCCGATGTTGAAGTCATGACCCCAGTTCTCGACCGCCACATGGAAGTCATGGCGACGGGTGTCGAGGTCGGCGACGATCGCCTCGCGCGTCCAGTAGCGGTACTGGTCGACGACGTTGCGGCGGTCGCCGTGCGCGAGCAGCTCGGGGTCCAGGCGGTCGTCCTCGGGCCAGGGCTCCGGATGCGGTCCCACACCGATCTGGGTGCCGAACCCCTCGTCGTACTGGAGGGGCTCGGCGGGGGCGGTTTTCTCGCTGCTCACCCCACGAGCGTATGGCCATCGCCGTCGTGCCCCGTACGGGCCGCCGGCCCGCCGCCCCCGCCACCGTCGCCCCGCCGGGCCGCACCGCCCCGCGGGAAGAGCCGTTCGCGCAGGTCGGAGAGGCGCCGGGAGAGCCAGGTCAGGAAGTTCGTCGGCAGGAAGACCGCGTCAGCGGCGACCATCGCGAGCGAGAAGAACGGCAGTCCCAGCAGGAACGCGATCGAGAGGTGCTCGCAGATCATCGCGACCAGCAGCACGTTCTTCAGCCGGCGGTTGAAAAGGGTGAACGGGAAGGCGACCTGCACCATCACCGTCCCGTAGGTGATCAGCATGACCATCACGCCGTTGCTGCCCAGCAGCTCGGACAGCGCCGGCCAGGGGGAGAAGTAGTCCAGGTGCATCGGGTAGTAGACCGCGGTGCCGTCCTGCCAGCGCGAGCCCTGGATCTTGTACCAGCCGGCGGTGGCGTAGATCAGGCAGACCTCGACCACGATCACCAGCAGTGCGCCGTTGTGGGCGAGCTTGGCGAGGGTGTCCAGGACGGTGCGCGGCTCACCGGGCGCGTAGCGCTGCACCGCCCACCACAGGCCGTGCGCCAGCCACAGGCCCCACAGCACCACGCTCCAGCCGAGGTGCGGGAACGGGCCGCCCTCGGACCAGTCGAGACCATAGCTGCCGCTCAGCTGGGCGACGGCCAGGGTGAGGCCGAGCACGGCCCACAGGACGACGCCGGGCAGGTCGCGGGAGACGGCGGGGCCGCCCTCACCGGAGGCGGCGGCCTTCGCACGCCTCGCCCGGCGCGCGTCCAGCGACCAGACCTGCCCGCACCGGGTCAGCACCAGATACATCGACATCAGGTGGATGACGTTGTCGCCGCCGTCGCCTATGAAGATGCTGCGGTTCTGCAGCGAGAGCACGCCCACCATGAAGAGCACCGACATGGTGCGGGTGCGCCAGCCGAGCATCAGCAGCGCGCTGGCCACGACGGCCACCAGGTAGACGCACTCGAACCAGCCGCGGCTGTCCGACCAGGGGAGCACGGAGAAGGCGTGGTTGCCGTCCAGGAGGCGGCGCGCCATGTCCAGGTTCCAGGGGCTGTCGGGCCCGTAGAGCACCGCGCGGTGCGGCCACTCGCGCAGCAGGAAGAGCAGCCACGTCGCCGAGAAGCCGATCCGGATCACGGCCGTCTGGTACGGGGCGAGCGCCCTGCTGGTGACCCGTCCGAAGCCGCGTCCGATGGCGCGCTCGATGCGGGTCTCCTGGTAGGGGGCGGGCTCCGGGGAAGTCTGTAGTGCCTGCGCCTGCCGCGGCACATCGGCCGGGTCCGTGGTGTGGCCGGCCGGGTCCGTGGTGTGCGGGGCCTGCTGAGCGCCCGGCGTCGGCTGAGGCTGGTGGGGCGTGGGTGACGTCACTGGTTGTTCGCCCCCTCGGGCAGGTCGTCTGCGGTGACCTGCCACCAGGGCAGCACGCGGTACACGGGCTTTTCGCTGATCTTCTCGGAGCTCCACGGCGGCGGGCAGACCGGCGTCGTCTGCGAGCGGACCTGGACCTGTTCGACCCTGCTGCCGCCCTTCGTCCACTCGCCGTCCATCCGGAGCAGCACGATCCGCCGGATGTAGCGTTCGGACAGCTCGCCGCGCAGGCCGACGGGGCGGTTCTGCGCGTTGTGGGTGTTGAGGAAGAGCTCCCAGCCGCGGCGCAGCTGGTTCTGCTGGGTGTGACTGGGCAGCGGGTTGTGGAGGATGCCCTGGCCGTCGCGGGCGGTCAGATCGGTCCAGCCGGTGGTCCGCGAGGCGCCGTCCTCGGTGCGCAGCTGGGCACGGACCTGGACCGCGATGTTCTGCTGGAGCGGGTTGGGTGCGAACAGCTTCCAGTTCTGCTCGTACTCGGGGTAGACATAGTCGCTGATCAGGGCGCCCTGCTGTTTGCTGAGCGTGTTCGACGGCGCGACGTGCAGGAACATCATGGCGATGTGGATCGCGACGATGACCGCGACGGCACAGGCCGCCACCCCTATGACGATCCGCGAGGGCAGCGAGAGCGCGGACAATGGCCGCGTTTCGTCCCCGTATGACTGCATTCCCGCCCCGTTCCCAGAATCCACACGGTCAACTCCGCCCCGGAACCGTACCTACGCGGCCGCACCGGGCACACCCTCCCCTGGGTTATCCACAGGCTTGACACCCGGGGCCCGCCCACTCACCATTGAACCGAACGATCGGTCGGTCGGGAGCGAGGGGGCACCACATGACGACGATCGCGCCGGAAGAGACGGCGGCCCGCGAGGCCGTCTTCGACGCCACCGTGGCCGCGGAGGAGCGCATCGAGCCGCGGGACTGGATGCCGGACGCCTACCGCTCGACACTCGTGCGGCAGATCGCGCAGCACGCCCACTCCGAGATCATCGGCATGCAGCCGGAGGGCAACTGGATCACCCGGGCGCCGTCCCTGCGCCGCAAGGCGATCCTGATGGCGAAGGTGCAGGACGAAGCCGGCCACGGCCTGTATCTCTACAGCGCCGCCGAGACCCTGGGCACCGGCCGCGACGAACTGCTCGACAAGCTCCACTCCGGCCGCCAGAAGTACTCCTCGATCTTCAACTACCCGACCCTGACCTGGGCCGATGTCGGAGCCGTCGGCTGGCTGGTGGACGGCGCCGCGATCACCAACCAGGTCCCCCTCTGCCGCTGCTCGTACGGCCCCTACGCCCGCGCGATGGTCCGCATCTGCAAGGAGGAGTCCTTCCACCAGCGGCAGGGCTACGAACTCCTGCTGACCCTCAGCCGCGGCACCGAAGCACAGCACGCCATGGCGCAGGACGCGGTGAACCGCTGGTGGTGGCCGTCGCTGATGATGTTCGGGCCGCCGGACGACGAGTCCTCGCACTCCGCCCAGTCCATGGCCTGGAAGATCAAGCGGCACTCCAACGACGAGCTGCGCCAGCGCTTCGTGGACATCTGCGTCCCCCAGGCGGAGGCCCTCGGGCTCACGCTCCCCGACCCGGACCTGACGTGGAACGACGAACGCGGCCACTGGGACTTCGGCCCGATCGACTGGGCCGAGTTCCGCGAGGTCCTCAAGGGCAACGGCCCCTGCAACGAACAGCGGATCAACCGCCGCCGGCAGGCGCACGAGGAAGGCGCCTGGGTGCGCGAGGCAGCCGCCGCACACGCGGCCAAGCACGGGGAGGCCACCCGATGACGACTCCACACCCCGCCGAGGCCCCCGCGCCCACCGCGGACACCTCCGCCCGGCCCGCCGACTGGCCCCTGTGGGAGGTCTTCGTCCGCAGCCGCCGCGGCCTCTCCCACACCCACGCCGGCAGCCTGCATGCGCCGGACGCCGCGATGGCGCTGCGCAACGCCCGCGACCTCTACACCCGCCGCTCGGAGGGCGTCTCCATCTGGGTGGTGCCCTCCGCCGAGGTCACCGCCTCCTCACCGGACGAGAAGGACTCCTTCTTCGAACCGGCCGGTGACAAGCCCTACCGCCACCCGACCTTCTACGAGATCCCGGACGGGGTGCATCACCTTTGATGAACGTCACCGCCACCCCGGCCCTGCCCCTCGGGGACGACGCCCTGATCCTCTCCCACCGCCTGGGCGAGTGGGCCGGCCACGCGCCCGTCCTGGAAGAGGAGGTCGCACTGGCCAATATCGCGCTGGACCTGCTCGGCCAGGCCCGTGTGCTGCTCTCCCTCGTGGGCGATGAGGACGAGCTGGCCTACCTGCGCGAGGAGCGGCAGTTCCGCAACCTCCAGCTCGTCGAGCAGCCCAACGGCGACTTCGCCCACACCATCGCCCGCCAGCTCTACTTCTCCACCTACCAGGAGCTGCTGTTCGGCCATCTCGCCGCCACCGACAGCGAGTTGGCACCGCTGGCGGCCAAGGCCGTCAAGGAGGTCGCCTACCACCGCGACCACGCCCATCAGTGGACGCTGCGCCTGGGCGACGGCACCGACGAGAGCCACACCCGGATGCAACGTGCCCTGGACGCCCTCTGGCGCTTCACCGGCGAACTGTTCGAGCCGGTGGAAGGCCTGGATACGGTGCCCTGGCCGGCCCTCCACGACAGCTGGACCGCGCGCATCACCGCCACCCTGGAGCAGGCCACCCTCACCGTCCCCGAAGGCCCCCGGCACGGCGCCTGGAGGGCCGGCGCGGGCCGCCAGGGCCTGCACACCGAATCGTTCGGACGGCTGCTCGCCGAGATGCAGCACCTCCACCGCAGCCACCCGGGGGCGGCATGGTGACCACCACCGCCCTCGAAGAGGAACTGCGTGCGCTGGCCGGCTCCGTTCCCGACCCGGAACTGCCGGTGCTCACCCTCGCCGAACTGGGTGTGCTGCGCGACGTCCAACTGATCGCGCCCGGCCGGGTCGAGGTGCACCTCACCCCCACCTACACCGGCTGCCCCGCCATCGAAACGATGTCGGCCGACATCGAGCGAGTACTGCACGACCACGGGATACCCGAGGTCGAGGTGCGCACGGTCCTCAGCCCGCCGTGGACCACGGACGCGATCAGCGCCGAGGGCCGCCGCAAGCTCGCCGAATTCGGCATCGCGCCCCCGCGCCCCACGGGACCGGCCGGCGGCCCGGTCGCCGTCGACCTCGCCATCCGCTGCCCGCACTGCGGATCGACCGACACCACCCTGCTGAGCCGGTTCTCCTCCACGGCGTGCAAGGCACTGCGCCGCTGCGAGTCCTGCCGCGAACCCTTCGACCACTTCAAGGAGTTGTGATGTTCCACCCGCTCCAGGTCCGGGAGATCGAGCGGCTCACGGACGACGCGGTGGCCGTCACCTTCGAGGTCCCGCCCGAGCTGCACACCACCTTCCGGCACACTCCCGGACAGCACATCGCGCTGCGCAGATCCGTCGACGGCCAGGAGATCCGCCGTACGTACTCCATCTGTGCCCCCGCCACCGACCGGCCCGTCCTGCGGGTGGGCATCCGCCTCGTCGAGGACGGCGCCTTCTCCACCTACGCGCTCAAGGAACTGGCCGTCGGCGACACGGTGGACGTGATGGCCCCGGCCGGCCGGTTCACCCTCGAACCCCGCCCCGGACACTTCGTCGGCATCGTCGGCGGCAGCGGCATCACCCCCGTGCTGTCCATCGCCGCCACCCTGCTCGACCGGCAGCCGGACGCCCACTTCTGCCTCATCCGCAGCGACCGCACGGCGGCATCGACGATGTTCCTGGAGGAGGTGGCCGACCTCAAGGACCGCTATCCCCAGCGCTTCCAGCTCATCCACACCCTCTCCCGCGAGGAACAACAAGCCGGACTGCCCTCCGGCCGCCTGGACGAGACCCGGCTGCGCTCCCTCCTGCCCGCACTCCTGAAGGTCGACTCCGTCGACGGCTGGTACCTCTGCGGCCCCTACGGCCTGGTCCAGGGCGCCGAACGCGCCCTCCGCGCCCTCGACGTGCCCCGCACCCGGATCCACGAAGAGATCTTCCACGTCGACAACGGCACCCCGACGGCCCCCGCCGCCGCCACCCCCGCACACAGCACCGTGACCGCCACCCTCGACGGCCGCTCCGGCACCTGGCCGGTCCACGACAGCGAGTCGCTGCTCGAGGCCGTCCTGCGCAACCGCGCGGACGCCCCGTACGCCTGCAAGGGCGGCGTCTGCGGCACCTGCCGCGCCTTCCTGGTCTCGGGCGACATACGCATGGACCGCAACTTCGCCCTGGAATCCGACGAGGTCGACGCGGGGTACGTCCTGGCCTGCCAGTCCCACCCGGTCACAGAGAAGGTCGAGCTGGACTTCGACCGGTAGATCCGGGGCGGGACCGGATCGGCGGCAGGGGGGCGGCGGTATCGCGCCGGGCACCAGGAACCGGCCTGCTCCCTCCCGGGCCGGGACCAGCGCCAGGGCTGGAACCCGCCGCCGGGCAGTCTCCAGCTGCCGCCCACGCCCCCGACTCCCTCCGCTCTTCCCCGCTTCCGCCATTCCCAATTCCTGCAACCTGTTCTACCTTGACGCATCGTCAGTTCGAGGCGACGCCTGGGAGGACAGAGCAATGGACTTCACCTTCACCGAGGAGCAGCAGGCCGCCGTCGAAGCGGCCAAGGCCGTCTTCTCGGGGGTCGCTCCGGACAGCGTGCCGAGCCCGGCGCTCACCGCCGGTGCGGTCGCCGACGACTTCGACCGCACGCTGTGGCGCAAGCTCGCCGACGCCGACCTGCTGAGCCTGCCGATCGCACCCGAGCACGGCGGCGCGGGCCTGGACCCGATCGCGCTCTGCCTCGTACTCCGCGAGTCGGCCAAGGTACTGGCGAGGGTGCCACTGCTGGAGGCCGGTGCCGCCGCACTCACCCTCCAGCGGTACGCCGCCGACGAGCTCTCCGCGGAAGTGCTGCCCCTCCTCGCGGCCGGCGACCTCGTCGTGACCGTCGCCGCCGCCGGCCGCACCGGGCACGAACCGGCCGAACTCGCCGTAACCGCCGGCCAAGAGGGCGGCGAATGGATCTTCGACGGGGTCCAGACAGCCGTTCCCTGGGCCCAGGCAGCGGACCGCATCCTGCTCCCCGCCCACACCCCCGACGGCCGAGCCGTACTCGCCCTCGTCCCCCGCACCCACCCGGGCATCACACTCGACGACCAGATATCCACCACCGGGGAACGCCTCGCCGAGGTCCGGCTGAATTCGGTACGCCTCAGCGCCCCGGAAACGATCACCGCCCCGCATGCCTGGGAGTCGCTGCGCAATGTGCTGACCACCGGGACCTGCGCACTCGCCCTGGGCCTGGGCGAGAGCGTCCTCGCCATGACCAGCGACTACACCAGCAAGCGCGAACAGTTCGGATTCCCGGTGGCGACCTTCCAGGCCGTCGCCGTCCAGGCGGCCGACCGCTTCATCGACCTGCGCGCCATGGAGGCCACTCTCTGGCAGGCCGCCTGGCGCATCACCACCGACGCGGCCGGTCCGCTACCGCCCGCCGGGGACGTCGCGGTCGCCAAGATCTGGGCCTCCGAAGGCGTACGCCGCGTCGTCCAGACCGCCCAGCACCTCCACGGCGGCTTCGGCGCCGACACCGACTACGCGCTGCACCGTTACCACGCCTGGGCCAAACAACTGGAACTCTCCCTCGGCCCCGCCGCCGCCCACGAGGAGGCCCTCGGCGACCTGCTCGCCGCGCATCCGCTGCGCTGAGGGCGAGGGCAGGACAGTAGGGAAGCCACGGCCGGTATCCGCCTTCGGCGTCGAGTCTCGGATTCCTGCTCGGCGGCCATCTCACGCCCGACCGCAGCAGGCCGCCCGGCGGCCTCAGCCACCGAGCAGCCCCAACCGACCGGCTCCCGGCTCCCGGCTCCCGGCTCCCGGCTCCCGGCTCCCGGCTCCCGGCTCCCGGCTCCCGGCTCCCGGCTCCCGGCTAGATAACCGCGCCGGGGCCGCCCTTGCCATCCGACACGGGGCGACCGGCGGCCTCCCAGGCCTGCATACCGCCCGCGACGTTCACCGCGTCGATGCCCTGCTGGACCAGATACTGCGCCACCTGCGCCGAGCGCCCACCGACCCGGCACAGCACGTACACCTTGCCGTCCGCGGGGGCCGCCTCGGTCAACTCGCCGTAGCGCGCGACGAATTCACTCATCGGGATGTGCAGCGCGCCGTCGGCGTGCCCCGCCTCCCACTCGTCGTCCTCACGCACGTCGAGGAGGAAGTCCTCCGACGTCAGGGCGTCGACACCGACCGTGGGCACAGAACCAAATTGCATGGTCCCGACGCTACCCGACCAGCTGCGCGAGGTAGGTCTCACGTTCCGCGACATCGGCGAGCAGCTTCTCGGCGATCTCGTCCAGGAGCGCGTCCGGATCCTCCGGCGCCATCTTGATCATCGCGCCGATCGCGCTCTCCTCCAGCTCGGAGGCCGCGGCGGCCAGCAGCTCCTTGCGCTCGGCCAGCCACTCCAGCCGGGCGTAGAGCTCCTCGCTCTCGCTGAGCCGCTCCTCGGCCGGCGCGGGACCGGCCTCCCACTCCTTCGCCAGCTCCCGCAGCGCGGCCTCGTTGCCCTGGCCGTACGCCGCGTTGACCCGCGCGATGAACTCGTCCCGCCGGGCCCGCTCCGCGTCGTCCCGCGCCAGGTCCGGATGAGCCTTGCGCACCAGGTCGCGGTAGACCTTGCGGGCCTCCTCGCTGGGCCGCACCTTCTGCGGCGGCTGCACCGGCTGCTCGGTGAGCATCGCCTGCGCCTCGGAGAACAGTCCGTCCGAGCCCATCCAGCCGTGGAAGAGCTCCTCGACCTCCGGCATCGGCAGCACCGACGCACGCGCCTCCTGCGCCTTGCGGACGTCCTCGGGATCGCCCGTACGCGCCGCCACCGCCTCGGCGATCTGCGCATCGAGCTCGTCCAGCCGGGCGTACATGGGGCCGAGCCGCTGGTGGTGCAGGCGGGAGAAGTTCTCCACCTCCACCCGGAAGGTCTCCACGGCGATCTCGAACTCGATCAGCGCCTGCTCCGCGGCCAGCACCGCCTTCGCCAGCCGCCGGGTCGCCCCGGCCTCAGCCGCCTGATCCTGAGACGCCTGGTCCTGAGTCCCCTGGCCCTCCGGCGCGCGACCCTGCTCGGGCCCGGCCTCCGCCTGACCGGTGGGCGAACCACTTTGAGCGCCCTGAGCGCCCTGGTGGGCATCCGTCTGCTCGGGGCCCCGGGTCCGATCTCTCAGGTCCGCGTCCTGCCCGGCCTGGGCTCTCTGACCGCCGCCGCGGGCGTCCGGTGCCTGCGGCTCGGCCGAGGCGTCCGGGATACCCGGTACGTCCGGTCGGTGCTGACCGTCCTGCGTGTTCTCCGCGTGCGAGTTCGTCACCCGGTCAGCGTACGGCCCACACCGGGCCCGGCCCTCCGCGGCCATTCCCTCGCTTGCTACGGGGGGCCTCCCCCTCCCCCCCCAGCCCCCCTCCCCCTCAGCCAACCCCTCCGCTCATCGGCCAGCCGCGCCGTGGCCCCCACCCCCGGCCCACACCCACACCCCGCTCCCCACTCCGGCTCCGGGCTCCCCACTCCCGGCACCCGGCACCCGGCACCCGGCACCCGGCAGAGGCTCACGCCCGCCACTCCCGGTAAACACGCACGCACGCACCGCCCCTCGCGCACACCGCGCGCCAGCACGCGCATCCGGCTGCCAGACCGCCGCGCCACAGCCCCGATCGCGTCAGAGCGTCCGCCCGCTACCCCGCTCTCCGGCCCAGAAGCCGACCACGCTCCGACGCCAGGCCGCGCGCCCACGCCCACCCCAGCTCCGGCCTCCCGAACCCAGCCACAGCCCCAGCGCCTCTTCCCGCTCCCGCGCCCCGGCTCCTTCCCTCTCCCTCACACCCCCGTCTCGGCCGGAATCCGCCCGTTCTTCACTGCTGCGGCCAGTTCCGCATGGTCCGCCTCCGTGCGGTCCGCGTACGACACCGCGAACTTCCCGATCGCCTCGTCCAGTTCCTCGTTCTTGCCGCAGTAGCCGGCCAAGAGCCGCGGGTCGGCGCTGTGCGCATGGGCCCGGGCCAGAAGTGCGCCGGTCATACGGGCGTAGTCATCCATCTGATCGCCGGACAACTGCGCCGGGTCCACGCTGCCCTTGCGGTTCCGGAACTGGCGGACCTGGAACTCCCTTCCCTCCCGTCGACCGTTCCCCGCGATCGCGCCACCGCCCGGCGCCGCAGCGTCGTGCACCGTCGTCCAGCCCAGCAGAATGTCGCTGACCACCTGCATCCGGCGCTGCCCGAGCACCACCCGACGCCCCTCGTGCACCACCGGCGGTACAGGGAAGCCGACCTTCGCCACGAACGGCACCAGCACCGAGGCACGCGCCTCCTTCACCTGCAGGACGAGCGGCTCGCCCCGGTGGTCCAACAGCAGCACCACATACGACCGCAGGCCCACGCTGCCCGTGCCGACCACGCGGAAGGCCACATCGTGTATCGCGTGCCGAGCCACCAGCGGCAGCAGGTCCTCGGGGAGCGTCTCCAGGTAGCCGGCGAGAGAAGCAGCCACGGCTGCCGCTTCCGCATCGGGCACCCGCCGCAGCACCGGCTGAGCGTCCACGAACCGGCGGCCACCGTCCGGCGTCTCCTCCGTCGCCTTCGCCGCGAACCGTGCGCTGGTGTTCTTGCGCGCCTTGTCCGCGACCCGCTCCAGCGTCCCCACCAGGTCCTTGGCGTCGGCGTGCGAGACCAGCGCCTCGTCGGCGATCGCGTTCCATGCCTCGGTCACCGGCAGCTTCGCCAGCAGGCGCATCGTGCGCCGGTACGCGCCCGCCGCGTCCTGCGCCGCCTTGCGGCAGGCGTCCTCGTCCGCGCCCGCCTCCCGGCCGGCCAGCACCATCGACGTCGCAAGCCGCTTCACGTCCCACTCCCACGGTCCGTACAGGGTCTCGTCGAAGTCATTGAGATCGATGACCAGTTGGCCGCGGGCGTCGCCGTAGAGTCCGAAATTGGCGGCGTGGGCGTCTCCGCAGATCTGCGCGCCGATGCCGGTCACGGGGCTGCCCGTCAGGTCGTACGCCATCAGGCCCGCTGAGCCGCGGAGGAAGGCAAAGGGGCTAGCGGCCATCCGGCCGACCCGTATCGGCGTCAGGTCGGGCAGCCGGCCGGCATTGGACTGCTCAACCGCCGCCACCGCATCCGGCCGCCCGGCCACGACCGTCAGCGCGGCCTGCTCGGCACGCGGAACGCGCTCCCGCAACGCCCGCCCGGCCGCCTTGGGCGACGCGACCTGCGCATCCGCCTTCGCAAACCCCGGTACGTACGGCACACGCGGCATAGCGGGCCACCTCCCCCTTCACGACCTGCGTTCTTGTGTCCTTGTCCACTGCGTCCATCAACCTGCCGAGCAAACCCGGCCCGCCGACGAGCAATGACGTTACCGAGATCCCGTCACACCCCGCAGAGCCTGTGGATAACTCTCCGGATCTCGCACCACGAAAGCCCGGAACACGGAATCTCCGGATCGCCCAGCACCCACTGCCCGGAGCCCCCGAGCCGAGGGCCGGGCACGAGCCGGCCCCCAGACCAAGCACCGAGCCCGCCCCCACCACCCCACTCCCTACGACGCCTCACCCCCGCCCCGACGCGCCACCGCCCCGCATCAACCGCTAAACCCCCACAACCTCCTCCATCTCCACCTCCGCCTCCGCTGCGTCCGCCACGTCCGCCTCCACAACCCCATCGCTCTCCATAGCCCCTGCCGTGCCGGCCGACCGCGCCGCCCGGCTCCCCCGCTCCGGCATCGGCTCCGGCACCGTCGCCGCCACCGCGGCCGCCGCCACCGCCGTGGCATTGGCCGCCGCCTCCGCCTCCACGGCACGCCGCCGCCTCTCGGCCAGTGCCGCCACCCCGACCATCAGCAGGCCGGCGACCAGCCACCACACCAGCGTCCAGACATGCCCCGGCAGGCCGAAGTCGTCGAAGTAGACGTGGCTGCGCGTGCCCTCCACGAAGCCCGCGCCGTTCCAGAAGGAGTGCAGTGCCGCGAAGAAGCCGTTCTGCATCTCCGGGCGGAAGATCCCGCCGGAGGACGTGAAGTTGAGCATCACGAAGAGGGCCATCACGCCGAGCGTGGTCCAGCGCTTGAGGAACGTGTGCAGGCCGGTGCCGATCAGCAGGATGCCGGCGGAGTAGAGCCAGGCCATGCCCCACAGGCCCCGGAGTCCGTGGTCGACGAGGTGGAAGACCGGACCTGCGAACGCCGTACCGATGAGGCTGACGACGAAGGACGTGCCGATCGCCAGCGCCGCCCGCAACCGGACCGGCAGCACGGCCCCGGCACCGCCGATCACCGCAACCGAGGCGTACGAGCCGATGCTGATCGCGACCAGCAGGAAGAAGATGCCCTGACCGGTCGGATCGTCCTCGGCCGGCGGCGCCACGTCCGTGACCTTCAGCGGCGCGCCCTGGTGCGCCGCAATCGGGGTGAAGACCTTCTGCACGACGGAGGCGCTGGTATCGGACCCGGCGGTCGCCACCAACAGCTCGGGCACCCGCTTCGCCGAGCCCCCTGCGGCTCCGGCGCCACCGGCCCCTTCCGCCGCGCTCTTCCTCGCACTCTTCGTGTGCGTCGCCCCCTTTGACACCCCATCAGCCGACGCCTCGTTAGCCGACGCCCCCTTCACTGACGCCCCCTTCGCCGACGTCCCGACCGTCGCACCCTGCGCATGGATCACATACGCGCCAAAGATCTCCTGGTGCTTGAGCCGGTCGACCGCCGCAGACCGGTCAGCGACGGTCCGCACCTCCAGGTCACCGTCCGCCTTGTCGTTGATCGACTGGGCGAGCAGCTGGGCGCTCCGGCCCGAGCCGACGACCGCGACGGGCAGGTGATGCGGTGCGGGGTTCGCGAAGGCGCCCAGGTACGCCAGGCCCATCCCGATGCACATCAGCAGCGGAGTGATCAGGTGCGTCAGCACATGACGCAGCCCGGCGGAGTGGGAGGAGCGCGCGGAACGGTGGCTGCCGTGCTGCTCGCTTCGGTGGTCGGGACGTCGGACCGTACTCATGGGCCGCCCTTCTCAGCTCGTCGGCTCAGCTGTCGCCGGCTACTGACCGGAATCAGTAGTTGGCAAATACAACTCACGATATGCGTTGTACTATACAACTACCTCTGCGAAAGGCAACTCGTGACCCACCGCGACGACTCCGTCGAGACCATCCAGCAGGAGATGACCGCATTCGCCCGCCGGGCCCGCGCGACCGCCGCCCGGATGCACCCCGAGCTGTCACTGGTCTCCTACACCCTGCTGGCACACCTCGATGACCAGCACGGATGCCGCGCCACGGACCTCGCCGCGCACTACCTCCTGGACAAATCCACGGTCAGCCGGCAGATCGCCGCACTGGAGAAGCTCGGCTTCGTCGAGCGCCGTGTCGACCCGGAGGACCACCGGGTCCAGGTGCTGCACCCCACCGAGAAGGGCGCCCAGGTTCTCGCCAACGTCACCGCCAGCCGCCGCAAGGCCTTCCGGGAGCGCCTGGCCGACTGGGACGAGGACGATCTCGACCGCTTCGCCGCCTACCTGCTGCGCTACAACGCCGCCCAGGAACGGCTGGGATAAAGGAACCGACACCGGGGACAGCGCAACTACGGACGCGGCCACCCACGCCCCACTCGACCCCTACCCGGAGTCGCCTCCCCGCAGCCCCGCACACGCCCGGAACCGCCGGCGCCCGGAACCGCCCACCCCATGGAACCGCCCGCCCCCTGGAGCCACCCCCGCACCACCTGCGCCGGGGATCGCTCACCCACAGAACCGGCTACCCCGAGGACCGCCCGCTCCCAGAACCGCCCACCCCGAGAACCGCCCGCTCCCGGACCCGTCGGCCGCCGGAACCACCTGCCCCAGAGCCGCTCACCCCCACCACTGCCCCGGCACGGCTCCCGGCGGCTCACTTCCGGAACTGCTCCGGACACTGCCCGCCGTCGGCGAGATAGGTCTCCGCCCAGCGCGCCAGCTCCTTGAGCGCGGGCTCCATCGCGAGGCCGGCCTCCGTCAGCCGGTAGGAGACGCGCAGCGGCGGCCCCGCATCCACCTCGCGTACGAGCAGGCCGGTCGCCGCCAGCTCCATGAGGCGGTCGGAGAGCATGCGCTCGCTGATGCCGGGGATGGCCCGCCGCAGATCGGCGAAGTGCACCGGGGCCGGCATCAGAGTGGCGACGATCAGCCCCGTCCATCGCTTCCCGAACAGCTCGAAGACGCGCGTCATGCCGCCGTCGACCTGCCTGCACGTCGCCTCGCCATGGTCCGCCATACAGCCAGAGTACCGCCCTCTCGTTGGCTACTGTAGAAAAGTAAGCTGCTGTGCTATTAATAGGGACGTACGGAATTCAACCACTGGTCGCGCCTCGCCGGCCATGCATCGAAGGACACCCCCATGGCCACGCTCCTGCTCATCGACTCCTCCCTCTTCCCCGAGGGCGGCTCCGCCTCCCGCTCGGTCACCGCGGCCTTCCGCAAGGCCTGGGAGGAACAGCACCCCGACGGCACCGTGATCCACCGCGATCTGGCCGCCGACCCGCTGCCGCACCTCGACACCACCGGCGCCTCCGCCGGCTTCTCCGACCCGGCCGGCCACACCCCCGAACAGCAGGCGGCCTTCGCGCTGCGCGTGAAGCTGGCCGAGGAACTGGAGCAGGCCGACGCGATCGTCATCGGCGCCCCGATGTACAACTTCACGATTCCCTCCACGCTCAAGGCGTGGCTCGACCAGGTGATCATCATGGGCCGCACGTCGGGCGCGGAGCCGTCCGCGAAGGGCACCCCGGTCACCGTCGTCGCCAGCCGCGGCGGCTCGTACGCGCCGGGCACGCCCCGTGAGCCCTTCGAGTACGTGCAGAACTACCTGGAGGCCGTGCTCAACGGCGCGCTGGGGCTCGACGTCGACTTCATCGTCCCCGAGCTGACCATGGCCCCCAGCAACCCGGCGATGGCCGAGCTCGTCCCGCTGTACGAGACCTCGCGCGACAAGGCCCACGAGGACGCGGCGGCCAAGGCCAAGGCCCTCGTCGCCCGCTTCGCCGCCTGAGGCCGCCGGACCCCTCTCCCGAGGAGTACCGCCTGACGCCGCCTCACATGGGCTCGTACGGCCTCATGCGGCCACGCACGGCCTCCCTGCGATCCCGCACAGCACCACCCGGTCCGCCACCCCACGAGGCGGGCGCCGCCCCACCGCGGCGTCCGCCTCGTGGCGTACGCCACACCCAACTCCCCGGTTCACGCAGCGGATTGCCTCGCACCTCCCGTACGACCCGACAGCCGCGCCGGCCACCCAGGGGAGGGGCAACGCACCCGACGCCCCGGAGCGCACGGCGAAGACGAGGGCCACCCGGGGCACACACGGTGACAATCGCGTCACAAAAGGCAACAGCAGTCACACCCAAGCCCCCACCCACCACGCCTGTGACGCACCCCTCAAGCCCCCCGCCCCACCCTTCGGGCCACCCCTCCCAACGGAGCGACCACCAGCGGCAGCGGACCAACAAGCCATCGGACCAACGACCCCTCGGCCCGCCAAGCCCACAAGCCAACAGACCGCAAGCAGCCGGACACCCAGGCCCCGAGATCACCCCGCTCCGCCCCACCACCCCGTGACATACACAACAACGTGACAAACACAACGAAAGACCCCCGGTCTCCGGATTTCTCCGGAGACCGGGGGTCTCATCTGTGCGCGAGGGGGGAGTTGAACCCCCACGCCCTTTCGGGCACTGGAACCTGAATCCAGCGCGTCTGCCTATTCCGCCACCCGCGCATGGGTGCTGCCGGTTGATTTTCTCACATGATCCGGGGTGTTCCGCCCGGGTCTTGTGCGACCGCCTTCCGACATCCAGAACACTAGCACGCTGTCGGGGGTGGGTTCACATGCCTTTCCCCCGGTCCCCGCCCTGCGGCAGCCCCGGGCCGCACCCCTCCGTGCCTCGGACATTCGCCGAGCACTGCCCAAAGGGTTCACACTCGCGGTAGCCGCAACAGGAGCGGAGCCGTCCGGACCGCCTCCGAGCCGGCCGGACCGGGCCGGCGCATGCGTCCTGTCCGACTCCGGCCCCCGCCCGGCGGGAGTGCCCGGCGGTTGCGGGACACTGTCTTCGGGGCACATCTACGATCGCAGTGCACGAGCAGTGGGCAGGAGCAAGCAAGCACCGGGCAACCCTGTGAGGGGCGACACTCGTCCTCAAGGCGGGAAAGGGGAACCAGCCGATTTCCCGACGCGTGGATACGATCAGTAAGCAGTATCAGGACGACTCGATCAGGACGACCCCGACGAAGACTGAGGAAGGAGGTGCCCCGTGGGAGTACTGAAGCGTTTCGAGCAGCGTCTCGAAGGTCTCGTCAACGGCACCTTCGCCAAGGTGTTCAAGTCCGAGGTGCAGCCCGTTGAGATCGCCGGTGCGCTGCAGCGCGAGTGCGACAACAACGCCACCATCTGGAACCGCGACCGCACGGTCGTCCCCAACGACTTCATCGTCGAGCTGAGCACCCCGGACTACGAGCGGCTGAGCCCCTACAGCGGGCAGCTCGGCGACGAGCTCTCCAGCATGGTCCGCGACTACGCCAAGCAGCAGCGGTACACCTTCATGGGCTCGATCAAGGTCCATCTGGAGAAGGCCGACGATCTCGACACCGGCCTGTACCGCGTGCGCAGCCGCACGCTCGCCTCCAGCTCGTCCCAGGACCAGCCCGGTCCCGGGGCCTCCCAGCGCGCCGCGGCGCCCCGCGGCGGCCGCCCCGGCGGCGGCCACGTGAGCCCGCCCCCCATGCCTTCGTCCCCGCCTCCCGGCGGCGCACAGCCCGTACCTCGTACGGCACCGCCCGGTGCAGGACCGCAGCCCCACGCACAGACCCGGCGCTGGATCGAGATCAACGGCACCCGCCACCAGATCTCGCGCGCCACGCTCGTGCTGGGCCGCAGCACCGACGCTGACGTACGGATCGACGACCCGGGTGTCTCCCGGCGTCATTGTGAGATCCGGGTCGGAACGCCCCCCACGATCCAGGATCTGGGCTCCACGAACGGCATCGTGGTAGACGGGCAGCACACCACTCACGCTAATCTCCGCGACGGCTCGCGGATTGTCGTGGGCAGTACCACCATCGTTTACCGGCAAGCCGAAGGGTGAAGCGGGGGCAATGTCAGAGCTGACCCTCACGGTCATGCGGTTGGGTTTCCTCGCCGTACTGTGGCTGTTCGTCATCGTGGCCGTTCAGGTCATCCGCAGCGATCTGTTCGGCACGCGCGTCACACAGCGCGGTGCCGCCCGGCGCGGCGGACAGGAAGCACGTCCGCAGCGGCAGGCTGCGGCACCGCAGCAACAACAGCGCCGCCAGGAAGGCGGCCGCGGCAACAACCGTCAGCGGCGCGGAGCACCCACCAAGCTGGTGGTCTCCGAGGGCTCGCTGACCGGCACCACCGTCGCCCTCCAAGGCCAGACCATCTCCCTGGGCCGTGCACACGACTCCACGATCGTGCTGGACGACGACTACGCGTCCAGCAGGCATGCCAGGATCTACCCGGACCGTGACGGCCAGTGGATCGTCGAGGATCTCGGTTCCACCAACGGCACGTACCTGGACCGGACCCGACTGACGACCCCGACACCGATTCCGCTGGGAGCCCCGATCCGCATCGGCAAGACCGTCATCGAGCTGCGGAAGTAGTACGACAATGAGCGAGCGGAGCGAGCGAGCCGCGACGGTCCACTCGGCGGACCCGGGCGTGCTCCCGACCGGAGGGTGGGCAGTGTGGCTCGACGAGACCGGCTGTACCCCGAGCCGACGGGTGAGGTGCACATGAGCTTGTCACTGCGCTTCGCCGCCGGATCGCACAAGGGCATGATCCGCGAGGGCAACGAGGACTCCGGCTACGCCGGGCCGCGGCTGCTCGCCATCGCCGACGGCATGGGCGGCCAGGCCGCCGGTGAGGTCGCCTCCTCCGAGGTGATCTCCACACTCGTCCAGCTCGACGACGACGTCCCCGGCTCCGACCTCCTCACGTCGCTGGGCACGTCCGTCCAGCGCGCCAACGACCAGCTGCGGGTGATGGTCGAGGAGGACCCCCAGCTGGAGGGCATGGGCACGACCCTGACCGCCCTGCTGTGGACCGGCCAGCGCCTCGGCCTCGTGCACGTCGGCGACTCGCGTGCGTACCTGCTGCGCGACGGCGTGCTGACCCAGATCACCCAGGACCACACCTGGGTGCAGCGGCTGGTCGACGAGGGCCGGATCACCGAAGAGGAAGCCACCACCCATCCGCAGCGGTCGCTGCTGATGCGGGCGCTGGGCAGCGGCGACCACGTCGAGCCCGACCTGTCGATCCGCGAGGTGCGGGCCGGCGACCGGTACCTGATCTGCTCGGACGGCCTGTCCGGGGTGGTCAGCCACCAGACGCTGGAAGAGACCCTCGCCAGCTACCACGGGCCGCACGAGACCGTGCAGGAGCTGATCCAGCTCGCACTGCGCGGCGGCGGACCCGACAACATCACCTGCATCGTCGCCGACGTCCTGGACGTGGACGGCAACGACACCATGGCCGGGCAGCTCAACGACACCCCGGTCGTCGTCGGTGCCGTCGCGGAGAACCAGCACCAGCTCAGCGACCCGAGCACGCTGCAGACCCCCGCGGCGCGGGCCGCCGAGCTCGGCCGGCCGGGCGGCGCACCGGCCGGTCCCGGAGGTGCCTTCGGGCCGCCCGGCAGCGGTGAGCACGAGGTCGGCGGTCCGCCGCAGGGCTCGTTCGGCGCGTTCATGGACGAGGACTTCGTCAAGCCGCGCCGGCGCGGGCGGTGGCTCAAGCGGTCGCTGTTCCTCGCGCTGGCGCTCGCCGTCGTGGGCGGCGGGTGCTACGCGGGCTACAACTGGACGCAGACCCAGTACTTCGTCGGCGCCAAGGACGACCACGTCGCGCTCTACCGGGGCATCAGCCAGGACCTCGCGTGGATAAAGCTCAACGATGTCGACGAGGACCACCCCGAGATCGAACTCAAGTACCTGCCGCTGTACCAGCGCAACCAGGTCAAGGAGACGATCGCGGTCGACAGCCGAACCCAGGCCGGCGAAAAAGTCACCGAACTGAACAAGCAGGCCAATGCCTGCCGTAGTAAGGAGCAGCGGGAGGCAGCCGAACGCGAGGCGGCGCGTCACCCGGGCAAGGGTCAGGCGGGCACGCCGTCCAAGCCCGGTACCCCGTCGAAGTCCGGTACGCCGAGCACCCGGCCCGGCTCCACCGGCAAGGCGGGCAACGACAGCGGCACCGGTGCGGCCGGCACCCTGGCGGCGACCGTGACTCCGAAACCCACACCCACCACCAGCCAGGCCCCCTCCGAGGACCAGCAGAAGCTGGAAAAAAATTGCAGCACCCAGCAGTGAGGGCGTAGGGGGCCGGAGATTTCATGAGCAGCACCACCAACACCACCACCATTGGCACCATCGGGGCCCCGAGCCGCCGCAACACCGAGCTGGCGATGCTCGTCTTCGCGGTGCTGATTCCGGTGTTCGCGTACGTCAACGTCGGTCTGGCGAAGGACGGTTCGGTACCCGCCGGCGTGCTGGGCTACAGCCTCGGCCTGGGCCTGCTGGCCGGCGTCGCCCACCTCGTCGTCCGCAAGTGGGCGCCGTACGCCGATCCGCTGATGCTGCCCATCGCCACCCTGCTCAACGGGCTGGGACTGATCTTCATCTGGCGGCTGGACCAGGAGCCCTCGCTCGGCAAGGCGATGGCGCCCAACCAGCTGATGTGGTCGACCCTCGGTGTGGCCTTCTTCCTCGCCATCCTGATCTTCCTCAAGGACCACCGCGTCCTGCAGCGCTACACCTACATCTCGATGGTCGTCGCGCTGATCCTGCTGGTCGCGCCGGTGTTCTTCCCCGGCGTGAACGGCGCGAAGATCTGGATCACGATCCCGGGTCTCGGCTCGCTCCAGCCCGGTGAGTTCGCAAAGATCATCATCGCGATCTTCTTCGCCGGCTACCTGATGGTGAAGCGGGACGCGCTGGCGCTGGCCAGCCGCCGTTTCATGGGGCTCTACCTCCCGCGCGGCCGTGACCTCGGACCCATCCTCGTCATCTGGGCGCTCAGCCTGATGATCCTGGTCTTCGAGACCGACCTGGGCACCTCGCTGCTGTTCTTCGGCCTGTTCGTCGTGATGCTGTACGTGGCCACCGAGCGCACCAGCTGGATCGTGTTCGGTCTGCTGCTGAGCGCCGGCGGCGCGGTCGCGGTGGCGACGTTCGAGTCACACGTCCAGACGCGTGTGCACAACTGGCTCAACCCGCTGGAGCTGTCCAACGGCGGTGTCACCGAGACCGCCCAGGCCATGTACTCCTTCGGGTCCGGCGGCATCCTCGGATCCGGTCTGGGCCAGGGCTACTCCCGCCTCATCCTGGGCATCGCGCCGAAGAGCGACTACATCCTCGCCACGGTCGGCGAGGAGGTCGGGCTCGCCGGGTTGATGGCCATCCTGCTGCTGTACGGCCTGCTGATCGAGCGCGGTATCCGTACGGCGCTGGCCGCCCGTGACCCGTTCGGCAAGCTGCTGTCGATCGGCCTGTCCGGCGCCTTCGCGCTGCAGGTCTTCGTCGTCGCCGGTGGTGTGACGGGCCTGATCCCGCTGACGGGTATGACGATGCCGTTCCTCGCCCAGGGTGGCTCGTCCGTGATCGCCAACTGGGCACTGGTCGCGATCCTGCTCCGGATCAGCGACACCGCGCGCCGCCCGGCGCCGGCTCCCGCCCCGTCCACCGACGCCGAGATGACTCAGGTGGTCCGCCCGTGAACAAGCCCCTGCGCCGGGTCGCGATCTTCTGCGGCCTGCTCGTCCTCGCTCTGCTCGTCCGCGTCAACTGGGTGCAGTTCGTCCAGGGTGACGCGCTCAAGAACGACCCGCACAACCGCCGGGTCGCCATCGAGCGCTACAGCACCCCGCGCGGCAACATCATCGTCGACGGCAAGGCCATCACCGGCTCCACGACCACCGACAGCGGCGACTTCAAGTACAAGCGCACGTACAAGAACGGCAAGATGTGGGCGCCGGTCACCGGCTACGCCTCGCAGGCCTTCGACGCCAACCAGCTCGAGAAGCTCAACGACGGCATACTCAGCGGCACCGACGACAGGCTCTTCTTCAGCCGCACGGTCGACATGTTCACCGGCGGCAAGCAGAAGGGCGGCAACGTGGTGACGACCCTCGACGCCAAGGCCCAGAAGGCCGCCTACGACGGCCTCGGCACGCAGAAGGGCGCGGTCGCCGCGATCAACCCGGAGACCGGCGCGATCCTGGCCCTGGCCAGCACCCCGTCCTACGACCCGTCGACCTTCGCGGGCATGAGCAACAAGGACGCCGAGGCGTACAACGCGCTGCAGAAGAAGAGCGACCCGGACGAGCCGATGCTCAACCGGGCGCTGCGCCAGACCTACCCGCCCGGCTCCACCTTCAAGGTCGTCACGGCCTCGGCGGCGCTGGAGAACGGGCTGTACCACGACGTCAACGCCAAGACCGATTCGCCGCTGCCCTACACGCTCCCCGACACCTCGGGCCTCCCGCTGAAGAACGAGGGCAACATCCCCTGCGAGAACGCCACCCTGCGCGAGGCACTGCGCTGGTCGTGCAACACGGTGTTCGGCAAGATCAGCGCGGACCTCGGCAACAAGAAGATGAAGGCCGAGGCGGAGAAGTTCGGCTTCAACAACCCGGGGATCAACACTCCGGTCCGCGCCTCGGAGAGCATCTACCCCACGGACAACCGGCCGCAGAACGCCATGGCGGGCATCGGCCAGGCCTCCAACCGCGCCACGCCGCTGCAGATGGCCATGGTCGCCTCTGCGGTCGCCAACGGCGGCAAGCTGATGAAGCCGTACATGGTCGACCAGCTGGTCGCGCCGAACCTCAATGTCGTGCAGCAGCACACGCCGCAGGAGATGAGCCGGCCGCTCAGCGCGGAGAACGCGCAGAAGGTCCAGAGCATCATGGAGACCGTGGTCAAGGAGGGCACCGGAACCAGTGCCCAGATCCCGGGCGTCACAGTCGGCGGAAAGACCGGTACCGCGCAGCACGGCGAGAACAACAAGGACAACCCGTACGCCTGGTTCATCTCCTACGCGAAGACCGACAAGGGCACCCCCGTCGCCGTCGCCGTCGTCATTGAGGGATCCGACACTCTTCGCGACGACATCGCCGGCGGAAAGCTCGCAGCTCCGATCGCGAAGCGCGTCATGCAGGCGGTACTCGAAGGCGAGAAGTGACCCGGATCATGCCAATACCGGTCACGTATCAGGTTGCGGCTCCGGCCCGGTCCGCCACGGCGTGCCGGGTACGGTATGCCCGGACAGCACACCGCCGGACCACACACCGGTGCGGTCGGGACTGACGGAGAGGGCTGGAGAAGCTTATGGAAGAGCCGCGTCGCCTCGGCGGCCGGTACGAGCTGGGCTCGGTGCTCGGCCGCGGTGGCATGGCCGAGGTGTACCTCGCGCATGACACCCGCCTGGGCCGCACCGTAGCTGTGAAGACGCTGCGGGTGGACCTCGCCCGTGACCCGTCCTTCCAGGCCCGGTTCCGCCGTGAGGCCCAGTCGGCCGCCTCGCTGAACCATCCGTCGATCGTCGCGGTCTACGACACCGGCGAGGACTACGTCGACGGTGTCTCGATCCCGTACATCGTCATGGAGTACGTCGACGGCTCCACGCTGCGTGAGCTTCTGCACTCCGGAAGAAAGCTGCTGCCCGAGCGGTCGCTGGAGATGACCACCGGTGTCCTCCAGGCGCTGGAGTACTCCCACCGGGCCGGCATCGTCCACCGCGACATCAAGCCGGCCAACGTCATGCTGACGCGCACCGGCCAGGTCAAGGTCATGGACTTCGGCATCGCCCGCGCGATGGGTGATGCCGGGATGACCATGACGCAGACCGCCGCGGTCATCGGCACCGCCCAGTACCTCTCGCCCGAGCAGGCCAAGGGCGAGCAGGTCGACGCCCGCTCCGACCTGTACTCCACCGGCTGTCTGCTCTACGAGCTGCTCACCGTGCGGCCGCCGTTCGTCGGTGACTCACCGGTCGCGGTGGCCTACCAGCATGTCCGCGAGGAGCCGCAGAAGCCGAGCAACTTCGACCCCGAGATCACGCCGGAGATGGACGCCATCGTCCTCAAGGCGCTGGTCAAGGACCCGGACTACCGCTACCAGTCGGCCGACGAGATGCGGGCCGACATCGAGGCGGCACTGGACGGCCAGCCGGTCGCGGCGACCTCCGCCCTGGGCGCGGGCGGCTACGACCAGGACCAGCCGACCACCATGCTGCGGCCGCAGGACCCGGCCGGCCAGACCTCCATGCTCCCGCCGATGAACTCGGACGACGGGGGCTACGACGACCGCGGCGACCGGCGCCGTGGCGGCGGCCAGAAGAAGAGCAACACCTCGACGATCCTGCTGGTGCTGGCGGCCGTCCTCGTCCTGGTCGGTGCGATCTTCATCGGCAAGGCGATGTTCACCGGCCACAACAAGGGCGGCAAGATGCCCGTGCCCAACCTCGTCGGCAAGACCCTGAAGGAAGCCAAGGAGTTCGGCAGGAACGGCAGCTTCCAGGTCTCCGAGGGGGGCCGCAAGGCCTGCGACAACGTCAAGAAGGGCCAGGTCACCGAGCAGGACCCCAAGGCGGGCGGTGATATCAACAAGAATGACACGGTCAACGTGACCGTCTGCACCGGCGCCGTCAAGGTCACCGTTCCGGACGTGGAGGACCTTTCGTTCGACAATGCTGTCGACCGCCTCGAACGCAAGGGCTTCAAGAACGTCAAGAAGGTCTCTCAGGAGTCCGACCGGACGCCGGGCACCGTGCTCAAGCAGAGCCCCGCAGGCCAGAGCGAGGCAGCCAAGAGCACAGTGATCGTCCTCACCGTCGCGCAGGAGGCCCCCAAGCAGACCGTCCCCTCCGTCACGGGACAGGACTTCGAGACAGCCCAGCGGCAGTTGCAATCTCTGGGCTTCGAGGTCAGCAAGACCGAGCAGGAAGTCCCCGACCCGAACCAGGTCGGCAAGGTGCTCAAGCAGAGCCCCGACGGCAACACCCCGGCCAAGACGGGATCCACGGTCACCCTCACGGTCGGCAAGGCAGGGGCGCAGACACCGGTTCCGGGTGTGGTCGGCCAGACCCTGAAGGATGCGAAGAAGGCGCTTCAGCAGGCCGGCTTCACCAACCTCCAGCTCGCCGGGGGCAGTTCGCAGGAGGACAACGCCCGCGTCATCAGCCAGGACCCGCAGCCCAACACACCGTCCGATCCCAAGACCACCACGGTGACGCTGACCACCGTCGGCGGTGGGAACGGAGACGGTGGCGGCGGCGGCTTCATCGGCGGACCGTTCGGCGGAAAGAACTGACCGTCCGTACGACGAGCAGCACAGAGCCCCGGCACCCTTGAGGGTGCCGGGGCTTCTTCGTGCCTCTGCGTCCCGGGCGCCGGGAGGCAGGTCCCCCAGGGCCGGACGGGAGCTCGGACGAGTCCAGCCGGCCCGTCCCGTCCGGCCCGGCTAGCGGAGTTCCTTCGGGGGTGTGCGCTTCGCGTCGACCTTCTCGGTGCGCTCCAGCTCTCCCCAGACGATGTAGCGGTAGTTCGAGGTGTAGACCGGGGTGCAGGTCGTGAGGGTGATGAAGCGGCCCGCCTTGTGCTTGCCGGATTCCTTCGGGACCTCGTCGAGGACGTCCACGTTGAACTTCGAGGTCTCGGGAAGCGACGCGAACACCTTGTAGACGTACCAGGTGTCCTTGGTCTCGAAGACGATCGGGTCGCCGTCCTTGAGCTTGTCGATGTTGTGGAACTTCGCGCCGTGGCCGTCGCGGTGCGCGGCGAGGGTGAAGTTGCCCTTCTTGTCCTCCGGCAGCCCCGACTTGACCGGCTTGGTGTAGTAACCGGCCACGCCCTCGTTGAGGATCTCGGCGTCGGTGCCCTTCTTGACCAGCACCTCACCGTTGTCCATCGCCGGGACGTGCAGAAAGCCGATCCCGTCCTTGGTGTCCAGCTTCCCCGGCCCCTTGGGTCCGGTGCTCGCCCAGTGCTTGCGCACCTGGTCGCCCTGCTGGTGTGCCGCGCGGTCGGCGAGGACGTTGGTCCACCACAGCGAGTAGGCGACGAACAGGCCCAGGATCAGCCCGGCCGTGATCAGCAGCTCACCGATGACGCTGACGACGGCGGCGAGGGTCCTGCGCACGCGGCGCGGCTTGGGCGGCGGCGCGGACCGGTCGCATTTCTCGTCGGTTCCGGTTGCTGTCACCGCGTAGCACCCCTCTTATGTTCGCTCAGCCGGCGAGCGCATCCGGTTTGCCCTTGCTCCGCGGCCGCTCGTCGACCATCTTGCCCCAGACGATCATCCGAAAGGTACTGGTGAACTCCGGGGTACAGGTCGTCAGGGTGATGTAGCGGCCGGGCTTGGTGAAGCCCGAACCGGGCGGCACGGGGCCGATCACACTGGTGTTGCTCGGAGACGTCTGCGGGAGGATGCTCTCCATCTCGTAGGTGTAGTACGAGCTCTGCGTCTCGACGATGATCTTGTCGCCCTTGGTGAGCTTGTTGACGTAGCGGAACGGCTCGCCGTGCGTGTTGCGGTGCGCCGCCACCGCGAAGTTGCCCTTCTTGTCCCAGGGCATCGCGGTCTTGATCCCGCTGTTCTTGTCGTAGTGGCCGACCATGCCGTGGTCCAGCACGCGGTGCTTGTCGATGCCCTCGGCTATCGGCGCCTTCACATCCAGCTTGGGGATGTACATGATCCCGAAGCGCTCGCCGTCCGCGAGGTTCTTCTTCTCGCCACCGCCCTTGTCCCACTCGTGCTGCAGGTTGGTGGCGGCGCCGCCCGCCTCCTCTTCGGCCATCACATTCGTCCACCACAGCTGATAGGTGACGAACAGCAGCATCAGCACACCGAGGGTGATGAACACTTCGCCCAGGGCACGGCTGGCGATCAGGCTGGGGCTGTCCTTGGCGGCTCGCGCGGCCTGGCGGGCCTCCAGCCGGGACATGGGGGCGGAGGCCGCTTCCGAGGCCGTCGCAGCGGCCTCTGTGGCGGCGGCCGCACCGCTGTGGCGCCGGCGCCTGCCGCCCCGCTTGGCGGCCTCCTGAGCGGCCTTGCGCCGGGCCGCGCGGCCACCCGAGGACGGTTCCTCGGTTTCACGTGAAACCGAGGTGCCGGTTTCACGTGAAACGGTCTCACCATCGGGCTGCTCCGCCTGACGCAGCGCCATGGTCTCGTTGTCGTCCAGCCACGGAGTGGCGGCGGCCGGAGCGGGGCTCACGGCAGGAGCAGGGCTCACCCTCGGCGCGGGGCTCACACGCGGCGCGGGGGCGGGCGGTGCCGGCGTCTCCGGCGCGGCATAGGGCTGGGATATCGCCTCGGGCGCCGCGGGGCGGGAGTCGTGGCCGTGCGCCTGGCCGTAGCGGGGCGTCTCGGCGCCGTACGACTGCCGGTCCGGCCGGGATGCCGCTTCCGGCTCCAGGTGCGGGCGGAACCACGGGGAGCCCTGTCCCCCGCCTTCCTGGGCCGCCTTGCCCCGCCGCCGACCCCGGCCCGGCTGCCCGTACGCAGCGGGCGTGGATGCCGGCGGCGCCTGGCCCGGCAGCGGATCGTTCAGCGGGTCGTCGAGCTGCTCCACCGCCGCCTCGAACGCATCGGGGTACCCGTACGGATCCTTTTCCTGCGGTCCGTGCGACTGCTGCGAGTCGTCCGGCTCGTAGGATCTCCCCTCCCGCCCGGGGCGTAGGTCGGTCACGCGCCGGCCTTGCCGACCACCGGGGCCAGCCCCGTGGAGCGCTCCACCGCCCTCTCGTCGCCGCATTCGACGAGCCAGTTGGCCAGCATCCGGTGCCCCCACTCCGTCAGTACCGATTCGGGGTGGAACTGCACGCCCTCGACGGGAAGTTCACGGTGCCGCAGCCCCATCACGATCCGCCCGCCGGGGACCTCGTCGGCCTCCGTCCAGGAGGTGACGATCAGTTCGTCGGGGACGGTGTCCGGTTCCACGGCCAGCGAGTGGTAGCGGGTGGCGGTGAACGGGGAGGGCAGGCCGGAGAAGACGCCGGCCCCCTCGTGGAGGACCGGCGAGGTCTTGCCGTGCAGCAGCTCGGGCGCCCGGTCCACCACGCCGCCGTACGCCACCGCCATCGACTGCATGCCCAGGCACACGCCGAAGACCGGGACGCCGGTGTCCGCGCAGTGCCGCACCATGTCGACGCAGACACCGGCCTGCTCGGGGGTGCCGGGGCCGGGCGACAGCAGCACACCGTCGAAGCCGTCCTGGGCGTGCCGCGGCGCGACCTCGTCGTTGCGCAGCACCTCGCATTCAGCGCCCAGTTGATAGAGGTACTGCACGAGGTTGAAGACGAAGCTGTCGTAGTTGTCGACAACGAGAATCCGTGCGGTCATCGGACGGCTGCCATTCCTTGGTCGACAGTGACGTCATTGAAGGGGAGCAACGGCTCCGCCCACGGAAAGACGTACTGGAAGAGTACGAAGACGACCGCCAGCACGAGCACCAGGGAAATCAGCGCCTTCACCCATGTGTTGCCCGGCAGATGCCGCCAGATCCAGCCGTACATGCTGTCGCTGTCCCCTTGCCGATGACGATGACGGTTGCGAGACCAGAGTAAGGGGCGAGGGCGGGCCCAGGTGGGTCAGCCGGTCAAAGCCGATGGCCGTCCCTGTGCCACCGGTTGGGTGGAATCCAGGTGTGCCCAGGCGATCAGCCGGTGACTGTGGCCCCATTCCGGCTCGCAGGTGGTCAGCGTGAGATAGCGGCCGGGGCCGTTGAACCCGGACTTCCGCGGTACGGGGTCGATCACCCCGATGTCGCCGGGCAGCGTCGTATAGGGCCGGTTGTCGATGCGGTAGGTGAACCAGGTCGCGCCGTCGGTCAGCACCACGGCGTCACCGGGGCGCAGCCGGGGGAAGTCCTTGAAGGGGTCGCCGTAGGTGCGGCGGTGGCCGGCCACGGAGAAGTTGCCGGTCTCCCCCAGGTGCGCGGTGCGGTCGTAGTGGCCCAGGCCGCGCTGGAGGACGCCGGTCGTGGTGCCCTCGAGCACCGGCTTGGCCCAGTCGGCGCCCAGCCGCGGGATGTGCATGACGGCGAAGGACGCTCCCGCGGTGTAGGGGCGGGGCCGTGCATCGCGGGTGGGTCCGCGGCCGGGGGCCCGCTTCCCGTCCGGGGGCGGGGTGCCGCCCGGGCCAGTGGTCTCGCCCGTGGCCCACTGGTGCCGGAGCTTGCCGATCTCGCCGTCCATGGCGCTGTCGGCCCGTACCCCGGTCCAGAAGAGGAGGTAGACCACGAACAGCACGATCAGTGCACCGACGGTGAGGCAGGTCTCGCTGAGCGTGCGCACGGTCCAGCGCACCGCCGTCCGGCCCCGCAGCGTCATCCGGCCCCGCCCCTCCCGCCGCCCCGCGGCGCGCGGACTACGGCTTCACAGGCTGTGCGTAGTGCAGATCCACTGTGCCGGAGTAGCCGGGAAGAGTCACCGCCTCGTGCTGGTCGACTTTCCATCCCAGGCCGTAGGCGTTCACGTACTGGAGGTAGTTCTGGATGGCGGGGGAGGCGGTCAGCGCATTGGTGAGGGCCTCGCGGTCGCCGACGGCGGTGACCTTGTACGGCGGGGAGTAGACCCGGCCCTGGAGGATCAGGGTGTTGCCGACGCAGCGCACCGCGCTGGTGGAGATCAGCCGCTGGTCCATGACCTTGATGCCCTTGGCGCCCCCGTGCCACAGGGCGTTCACCACGGCCTGGAGGTCCTGCTGGTGGATGACCAGGTCGTTGGGCTGCGGCTGGGGCACGCCGGGGATCTTGGCGGTGGCGTTCGGCGGGGCGTCGGTCAGGGTGACCGTCAGGCCCTGGCCCTTCAGCGGCTTGGTGCCGGCGTTCTTCTCCAGCGCCCTGACCTTGGCTTCCTCGGCCTTGGAGCTGCCGTTGTCGCGCCGTGCGAGGGAGTCGACCTCCTGCCGCAGGAGGGCGTTGCGGTCGTCCTGGGAGCCGTTCTTGTGGCTGCGCTCCTGGATCAGGTCGGACAGCCGCAGCATCGAGTCGTCGGAGCGCAGATTCGTGCCCCGCGCGGTGTCGAAGCTCAACCAGAACAACAGGCCGGCGAGCGCGAATACGATGAGGGTGAGAAACCGCACGGGCCGAAGGCGGGACCGAGTGGGGCTGTCGGGGGAGTCAGCGGAATTGCTCAACGTACCCTTACTCCTTACGGCGCCGCGGAAGCACTACGCTAACGGACGCCCGGGAAAAGGAATCCGCTCCCCACCGCGTCCGTGCCCCCGGCACACACCACGTACCTCCCCCGCGGATGGGGGCACCGCCCGCTCGCGCCGACCCGAGAGCGGGGGAGCAGCGCATCGACAGGAGAGTTCCTCGTGCCGAAGTCACGGATCCGCAAGAAGGACGACTTCACGCCGCCGCCGGCGAAGACCACCAACCTGAAGATGAACTCAGGTCGCGGTTGGGTGGCGCCCCTGATGCTGGCGATGTTCCTCATCGGGCTGGTGTGGATCGTGATGTTCTACGTGTCCGAGGGCGATCTGCCGATCGCGGCCATGGGCAACTGGAACATCGTGTGCGGCTTCGGGTTCATCGCGGTGGGCTTCGGCGTATCCACCCAGTGGAAGTAGCGCAAGCCCTGCCCAAGGCCATCCACACGGTTATCCACAGCCGGGGAAAACTTCAGAAGATCTGTGGATAACCTTCCGGAGGTTGACGCCGGTGTGATCGGCGGCCCTGTCTCCCGGCCTGCGTCTCCCCGCATCCTTACTGGGGAAACGCAGGTCAGGACGGCCCGGAGCGGACGTCCCGCACAGCTTGCACAAGATCGGCCACGTACTGTGGACAACGTGCCGGAACAGGCCCCTCAGCCCAGCAGCTGAAGGGTCCGTACCCACACCACCGCGACGATCGCGAGCCCCGCGACCGCACAGGTCGCGACGTGCACCAGAGTTCGGCGGTCACGCGGCGCGTGCACCATTCCGAACGCCACCGCGGCGCCCACCACCAGGCCGCCGACATGGGCCTGCCAGGAGATGTTCGGCCACAGGAACGTGAAGGCCAGGTTGAGGCCGAGCAGGATCAGCACCGGCTTCATGTCGTAGTTCATCCGCCGCAGCAGCACCGCGGTCGCACCGAGCAGCCCGAAGATCGCGCCGGACGCACCCAGCGAAGGCTGGTTCTGCGCGGCGAGGAGGTACGACAGGGCGCTGCCGCCCAGACCGGCGAGCAGGTAGAGCGCGATGTACCGCAGCCGGCCGAGCGCTGCCTCCAGCGGAGGCCCCAGCCACCACAGCGAGAGCATGTTGAACGCGAAGTGGGCGATCTGCTGGTGCAGGAACATCGCGGTCAGCAGGCGGTACCACTCGCCCTCCGCGACCCCGACCAGCTGGAACCGGCTCGGGTCCGCGGCCAGCCCCACCAGGTCGAGCCGGCCGATCAGCGGGCTCGTGCCGCCGCCGGTCGCCCATACGGCGAGGAAGACGGCGGCGTTCAGCCCCAGCAGGATCTTGGTGACCAGCCGTGGGTCGGCGGCGATGGTGCCGCCCGCGAGGGTGCGCGGCGTCGTCGCGTGCGGCGCATGGCCGGTGCCGCTGCCGCCGCGCACACAGGTCTGGCACTGGAAGCCGACCGACGCGCTGACCATGCAGTCCGGGCATATCGGCTTCTCACAGCGGGTGCAGCGGATGCCGGTCGGACGGTCCGGGTGGCGATAGCAGCCGGGCAGACCGTCGTCACCCTGCGCGTCCTGCGGCGTGTGCGGGCTGCCTGGCACCTGGTCCATCGTCCCCTCGTCCTCTTCTCCGTCCGGGCGCGTCGGCGCTTCACCTCGCCCGGCCGTCCCGATTCCGGACGAGCTCACGCCCCGCCTGATGTACGACCGGGCGGGGCGTAATGGTTCCCCGGACCCGGCCGGGGCGCAAGACGCGGCTCAGCGGGTCTCGACGACCACCGACTCGATGACGACGTCCTGGACGGGACGGTCGGTGCGCGGGTTGGTCTGGGTGCCGGCGATGGCGTCGACGACCTTCTTGCCGGCCTCGTTGCTGACCTCGCCGAAGATGGTGTGCTTGCCGGTCAGCCACGCCGTCGCGCCGACGGTGATGAAGAACTGCGAGCCGTTGGTGCCCGGACCGGCGTTGGCCATGGCCAGCAGGTACGGCTTGTTGAAGGCCAGGTCGGGGTGGAACTCGTCCGCGAACTCGTAGCCGGGGCCACCGGTGCCGTTGCCCAGCGGGTCGCCGCCCTGGATCATGAAACCGCTGATCACCCGGTGGAAGACGGTGCCGTCGTACAGCCGGTCCGTGGACTTCTTGCCGGTCGCCGGGTGGGTCCACTCCCGCTCACCGTTGGCGAGCTCGACGAAGTTCTTGACCGTCTTGGGTGCATGGTTCGGCAGGAGCCGAATCTCGATGTCGCCCTGGTTCGTCTTCAGGGTGGCGTAGAGCTGCTCAGCCACGATCAACCTTCCATAAGTCTTCACTGACGGTTCCCGATCCTCGCATGGAAGGGCCCTCCCATGGCTCGACCACGGAGCCGTGCCGAGCTGCGCGCGGCGTTTCGCCGGCGCCCCGCCACGGCCGCTCATCGGGCCTTCGGCCGCGTCGCGCGCGCCGTCCGCCCCTCAGCTCGTGGTGGCTTTCGTACTGATTTCCTGCGCCTGAAAGGGGAAATCGTGGCATTGTCGTTCACAAGGCTCCGGAAGGTCCGCAATGACCCGGTTGCCCGCTCGCACATGCCGTACCAGGCATGAGCGGGCATGATCTTCAAACGGGTGGACAGGCGATAGAGCAAGACACGGGGGACCAGCCCCCAAGCCCCGGACACGCCACCGAGGAGGAGGATCCCGTGACCCGCAAGGACAGCGTGCGCGCCGCGACCGGTACGGCCAAGGACAGCGTGCGGCACGCCGCGGAGGTGGTGGCTCCATATGCCGGTACGGCCAAGGACGCCGCCGTGCACTTCGCTCACGAGGCCCGGACGCGCGCGGCTCCCAAGGTGGCGGAGGCCGCCCACCAGGCACGTACGCAGTACGACACCCATCTGCACCCGCGCATCGAGCACGCCCGTGGCACGCTGCCGCCCAAGGTGGACGCGGCGGCCACCCGTGCGGCCTGCCGGACCCGTAAGGCGGCCCGCCAGGCGGCCGACTACACGGCACCGAGACTGGAGAACGCGGTGACCCATGCGCGCGCCGCGGCCGAACCGGTGCGCGAGGAGGCCCTCGCCCGCGGCACCGCGGCCCTCGCCGCCCTCCGCGGCCAGGTGACGGCCGCCGAGATCGCCAAGCTCCAGAAGAAGCACAGCCGGCGGGCCAAGTGCGGCAAGCTCGCCAAGCGCCTTGCCGTGCTGGGCATCCTGGCCGGCGGTGCGGTCGCCGCATGGAAGTGGTGGGACAAGCAGGCCAACCCGGACTGGCTGGTCGAGCCGCCCGCGCCCACCGAGGTCAGCGACCGCGGACGGCTGAGCGCGGTCGACGGCAGCGACGGCGCTTCCCTCGACCCCGAGGTCCAGGCCAAGCAGACCGAGGCCGACGACCACGGCGGCGGCACCACGGCCTGACCGCGGACCCAGGCGTTCCACGGGCCGTGTCCCCACCCCCTACGAGGGGCGGCGGGCACGGCCCGTTCGCGTACGGGGTCCGACACCGCCACAGCCGGCGGGCCAACACCCCGTCAGGAACCACAAAAGCCCCCCTGACCAGCGGTGACGCCGATCGGAAGGGCTTGGGGAGTGGAGCCTAGGGGAGTCGAACCCCTGACATCTGCCATGCAAAGACAGCGCTCTACCAACTGAGCTAAGGCCCCTTCGCGCACCAGGGTACCCGGTGTCCGACCGCTTTCCCGACCGGGTATCGCCGCACACCGTCGCTCTCCGTAGGATGCTTCGCGAGATTCGCGGCAGCGAAGCGACCGGGGAGACAGGGGAGACGGTATGGACACGGCACAGCAGGAAGCCACCGCGCGGGCCCGGGAGCTGCAGCGCAGTTGGTACGGGGAGCCTCTGGGTGCACTGTTCCGCCGTCTCATCGACGATCTCGGCCTCAACCAGGCCCGGCTCGCCGCTGTGCTCGGCCTGTCGGCCCCGATGCTGTCGCAGCTGATGAGCGGGCAGCGCGCAAAGATAGGCAACCCGGCCGTGGTGCAGCGGGTGCAGGCGCTGCAGGACCTGGCCGGCCAGGTCGCCGACGGCAGCGTCAGCGCCGCCGAGGCCACCGACCGCATGGAGGAGATCAAGAAGACGGCAGGGGGTTCGGTGCTCAACAACACCGCGCAGCAGACGTCGTCGACGGGGGCGACCACGGTCCGGCGTGTGGTGCGGGAGATCCAGTCGCTGCTGCGGTCGGTCTCCGATGCCGGGGACATCATCGATGCGGCGAACACCCTCGCCCCCGCTCACCCCGAACTGGCAGAGTTCCTCCGGGTCTACGGTGCCGGTCGCACCGCGGACGCGGTCGCCCACTACGAGGCGCACCAGAGCTAGCCACAGGGGACCTTGCGAGTTCGGGAAGCGGACGGGGCGCCATGGGTGAGATCTTCGCCGGCCGGTACGAGCTGGTCGACCCGATCGGGCGGGGCGGGGTGGGCGCGGTCTGGCGCGCCTGGGACGCCCGGCGCCGCCGCTACGTCGCCGCCAAGGTGCTGCAGCAGAGCGACGCGCACACCCTGCTGCGCTTCGTCCGCGAACAGGCACTGCGGATCGACCATCCGCATGTGCTCGCCCCGGCGAGCTGGGCCGCTGACGACGACAAGGTCCTGTTCACCATGGACCTGGTGCACGGCGGCTCGCTGGCCCATCTGATCGGGGACTACGGCCCGTTGCCGCCGCGGTTCGTGTGCCTGCTCCTGGACCAGCTGCTGGCCGGGCTGACCGCGGTGCACGCGGAGGGTGTGGTCCACCGCGACATCAAGCCGGCGAACATCCTGCTGGAGGCCACCGGCACCGGCAGGCCGCATCTGCGGCTGTCGGACTTCGGCATCGCGATGCGCAAGGGCGAGCCGCGGCTGACCGAGGCCAACCTCGTGGTGGGCACGCCCGGTTACTTCGCGCCGGAGCAGTTGCAGGGCGCCGAGCCGGACTTCCCCGCGGACCTGTTCGCGGTCGGCCTGGTCGCGCTCTACCTGGTCACCGGCACCAAGCCGGACGCCGACGCCTTGGTCCAGCACTTCACCCGGCACGGCATCCCGAACGCGCCCGAGGGGGTGCCGGAGCCGCTGTGGCAGGTGCTGGCGTCCTTGGTGCACCCCGACCCGGAAGCGCGGTTCAGGACGGCCACGGGGGCCCGCAAGGCGATCATCTCGACGGTCGAACTGCTGCCGGACACGACGATCGAGGACGAGATCGTCGAGGTCTTCGACCACATAGGCCCGCTCCCGGCCGGCTTCGGGGCGGACGGGCCGCTGCGGAACCGGGCGGCCGACGGGCCCGTGACGGCCGGTGCCGCCGCGGGCACCGGGACCACCGGGCAGGTGTCCATGTCGGACACCGGGAGCTTCCAGCTCGCCCCGCCGGAGCCGGGCACCTCGCCGACGCCGGCCCCGCGGCCGATGCCGGGCGGGGCGCCCACCGGCCCGGTCGGTGCGCCTACGGGGCATGGGGCGGTGCCCACCGGGCACGGGGAAGTGGCCACGGGACAGGGGCAGGCGTTCACGGGGCAGGGAGAGGCGCTCACCGGCCGGCGTGCCGCGCCCCCGGACCACGGCGGTCCGTCCACCGGCCAGGGTCGTACACCCACCGGCCACGGCAGTACGGGCAGGGGACACGGCAGTTGGCCCACGGGCCACGGCAGTACGGGCACGGGACACGGCAGTTCCCCCACGGGACAGGGTGTCTGGGCCGGGGCCGGCGCGGCGTCCGGCCCGCCCCTGATTCCTCCCCCGCCCCCGGTGCCCGCGTATGTGCCCACGCCCGCCACCCACCCGGAGCAGTCCGCGACCCGCCCCTATACGGCGCCGCACCCGGTCCCCGGGCAGCCTTCGGTCGGCGCCGCCGTCGCCGCACCGGCCATGGTGGCTCCGGTCGCGCACCGGAGACCGGGACCGCCCGCGAAGGTCGCGATCCCGGTGCTGATCGTGGCGTTGCTGTGCATCGCGGTCGGCGTCTGGGCACTGATCTCCGCCTGAGGCGGCACGGCGGGCCGACCGGGCGCCCGGCCAGGCGGGCGCTGAGCGGTCCAGGAACCACAGCCCCCTGCCTCGACCCGTACCGCCCGCTACCAGCCCTGCGGCGGGCCGAAGGGAGGCTTCTGCCGGGCCTGTTGGGCCGACTGTGTCTCCTGTCCCGGCAGCGAGGGCTGATCGCCCGGACCGCCCACTGCGCCCGGAGTACCCGCCGCCCCCGGCGCGACCGCCGGGACCGCGCCGCCGGCGGCGACCCGTGCGCCGGCCCGGAGGGACCGCCGTGCCATCAGCGTCCACACCCCAAGTCCCGCCAGCAGCACCACCCCCGTACCGATCCCGGCGTAGGCCACCGTCATCAGGGTGCCGCTCTTCGCCGCCTCCTGTTCCGTCTGGCCCTTCCGTGCCGTCTCCTGGTCGTCGGGCGTGACGGAGAAGGTGCCGGTCGGCTCGGCGTAGCCCGGACCGGCCTTGGCGGTGCCGCGGACGTCCACCCGGAGAGTGAGCTCCACGCCCTTGGGGAAGTACCGCTCGGCGTCGGGATGCAGGCTGACCTCGAGGTAGTACCAGCCCGCGAACCGCATCGCGCTGACCGAGTCGGTCGGGTTGAAACGGTTGCCGTACTCGACGGGCGCGGTGAACTCCTTCGCGGCGGCCGGCTTGCCGGTGTACGAGACGAAGCGGAGGTCGCCGACCGCCCCGCGCGCCGGGTTGTAGACGCCCAGACCGAGCATCCGGGCGAGGAAGCCGGAGGACCGGGAGGCCCCGGTGACCCCGGAGGCCCCGGAGGGCGCATTCGGCAGCTCCGCGCTCAGATTGAGCCGCTGTCCCCAGTCCACCGGTACGCGGTAGAAGCGGGTCTCGCCCGGTGTGATCCGGTCCTTCCAGACCCCGGTGCCGACCGAGCCCGCGTCGTTGAAGCCGGTGCCGCCCCTGGCGCTGCGCTTGGTCGCGTCCGTACGCGGTGCGGGCGTGGTGGTGCTCCAACTGCCCTGGGCCGGCCGGGCGGGGGTGGTGCCCCGGAGCGGTGGCTCGTCGAGGTAGTCGATTTCGAGCGGCCAGCTGTCGGCGCCGGAGGTCGCCGACCCCTCGCGGCTGATCACCAGGTAGTACAGGCCGGCCTTCTGACACTCCGTACGGTCGGTGCCGATGCGGCGGCTGGCGTAGTCGGCGATCGGGTACGCCATGCCGCCGCCGTTGAACGACGGACGGGCCTGTGCACCGCAGGTCGTGCCGTCGCTGGCCTGGACGGTGAGGGTCAGCTTGTCGCCGTAGTCCTTGACCTTGGTGCCGGGCCGGGGAGCCGCGACGGCCGAGAAGTACGCGCTGGTCCGGTCGTCCAGGGTGACGGCGTAGTACTTCTGCTCACCGCGCTTGATGGAGTCGGTGTGCAGTCCGGGCTTGAGCCGCGGCGCCCGGCCGGAGTTGGAGGTGCCCTTGGTCGCCGTGGCACCCTCCCCCGTCCGGTAGCGGTGGACGCTGTCGGCCGAGGCCACGCCCACCGCCCCCGGCAGGATCGTCACCGCGGCGAGCGCCGTCAGTGCGGCTATGCCCCTGTGCGTCGTGCGCCCCGTCACCACGAGCCACCCCTCATCGGATCGGAATTCCCGGACCGGACCGTGGCCTCCCGCGGGCCCCGCAGGAAGCCGCGAGACCGGCCGGCAGCACTACACCCACCCCGCCGATGGCGACGGCCACCACGCGTCCTGTGGACCATCCTCCACCGCCGTCCTGCGCGCCGTCTGCCGAGGCCCGGGAATCGACCTGCGGGACATCGGCCGGCACGTCGGACACGACGTGACGCCCTCGCTCACCTGATGTTCCACGTGAAACATCAGCTCCATCGACCACCGTGCGGCATCCGAGCCCAGGGCCGCCTTGCGCTCGACGACCAGCCAGTACATCCGCCGCCCATCACGAATACTTTGCCATTGCAAGCAAATGGTGTGCTTTTGCAAACCCAAGAGGGGTCCCGCCACGATCCACCAACGACATCCAGCCACCCACCCGGACACCGCGACCACCACCTCCGGCCGCCCCCTCCGCCCCGTCGGCCCCCCGGACGCACGAAACCCCGATCACCCAGGGGGCAATCGGGGTCCGTACGAACCTGCTGTGCTGTGAGGGGTCTCAGACACCCGAACCTGCGGGCACGGAGTCGGTCGCCTCCGTCCACAGATCCTGCTCGGCGCGATCCGCCTGGATCTGGCGGTACACGAGGAGCCCGCCGATGGCGGCCAGTGCGACCAGGAGAAGCTTCTTCACCGCGCGACCTCGTCTTTCGTTGACGTAGGGGACCTATGTCGGCCGATGATACACACCGGCCGATACCGATTGGTTACCTAGCCCGCGGCCGGCAACACCTCATCCGAGGCCGCTGCCGCGAGCCAACTTCCGCCTCCGTACAACGAATCGGCCCGGCCGGGGAGTTCCCCGGCCGGGCCGATTGTGCAGTGCGGCTACCAGGACTTGAACCTGGGGCCTCTTCCTTATCAGGGAAGCGCTCTAACCGTCTGAGCTATAGCCGCGCGTTCGCTGCACCGAAAGATTAGCGCACTTCAGAGGCGTTCCCAAAATCGGTTCCCGGAGCCTCCCGAACGCCCTCCCATGAGGGGGTCACTCGTCCTCGGCAAGGGTGAGTTCCACACCGCCGACGAAGCCCGCCGACAGGTTGTAGATGAACGCGCCGAGCGTGGCCAGCGCGGTCGCCAGCACCACGTCGATCACCGCGATGATCGACGTGAACAGCAGCACCCGCGGCAGCGACAGGAACGACTGCAGATCGAAGCCGCCGCCGTCGCCGGAGCCGGTGGCCTCGCTGATCGTCCCGCCGACCGTGGAGAAGACACCCATCGCGTTCATGACCATCCACAGCACCGCGGCGGCCACGACCGTGCAGATGCCCAGCGCGATGGAGAGCAGGAAGCTGACCTTCATGACGGACCACGGATCGGCCCGCGCCACCCGCAGCCGGGCCTTGCGGGTCCGCGGGGCCGTACGGGCGCCCGTACGCGGCAGGCGCACCGCCTGCCCGCCGCCCTTCCCACCACCGGTGGGATACGCCTGAGGCGGCTGGTACGGCTGCTCGGCGCCGCCCCCGGCCTTCCCCTGGGGCTGCGGTTGCGGCTGACGGGTATCGGTCACGGGTCCCCCCTCGTGCGAGCCCTCGTCCCGGGACCCGCTGTCGGAAACGGCGGAGCCACGGGCGCTGTCCTCCGTCACGGTTGCGGGTCCGGACGGGGAATCCTTCCCGGCTCCCGATCGACCCGCCGCAGCGCCCGTGGCTCCACTCACGACCTACTCCTCGTGCTACTCCGCCGCGGGCTGCTCGCCCTCGGCCGCCGTGGGCACGGTCTCCTCGGCCGCGTCGGCCTCGTCGGGCACCGCGCCCCCGTCGACCTCTTCGGCTTCACGACCGGCCTCGGCGTTCCATGCGATGCCGACCACAGCATCACGCTTGCCCAGGTTGATCAGTTGAACGCCCATGGTGTCACGGCCGGTCTCCCGCACCTCGTTGACCCGCGTACGGATCACGCCACCGCCGAGTGTCACCGCGAGGATCTCATCGGTCGCCTCGACGACCAGCGCTCCGACCAGGGAGCCCCGGTCCTCCACGATCTTCGCGGCCTTGATCCCCAGACCGCCGCGGCCCTGGACGCGGTACTCGTCGACCGCGGTGCGCTTGGCGTACCCGCCGTCGGTGGCGGTGAACACGAAGGTGTTGGCACGGACCACGTTCATCGAGAGCAGCTCGTCGCCCTCGCGGAAGCTCATGCCCTTCACACCGGACGTGGCCCGGCCCATCGGGCGCAGCGCCTCGTCCGTCGCCGTGAACCGGATCGACTGGGCCTTCTTGCTGATCAGCAGCAGGTCGTCGTGCTCCGACACCAGCTCGGCGCCGATCAGCTCGTCGTCGGTGCCGTCCTCCTGCTCGCGCAGGTTGATCGCGATGACACCGCCGGAGCGCGGCGAGTCGTAGTCCTTGAGCGGCGTCTTCTTCACCAGGCCGGCCTTGGTGGCGAGCACCAGGTACGGCATGGCCTCGTAGTCGCGGATCGCCAGGATCTGCGCGATCTGCTCGTCCGGCTGGAAGGCGAGAAGGTTGGCCACATGCTGACCCCGGGCGTCGCGTCCCGCGTCGGGGAGTTCGTACGCCTTGGCGCGGTAGACCCGGCCCTTGTTCGTGAAGAACAGCAGCCAGTGGTGGGTGGTGGAGACGAAGAAGTGGTCGACGATGTCGTCTTCCTTGAGCTTCGTGCCCCGTACGCCCTTGCCGCCGCGCTTCTGCGAGCGGTAGTCGTCGGTCTTCGTCCGTTTCACATAGCCGCCACGGGTGATCGTGACGACGATGTCCTCCTCGGCGATCAGGTCCTCGATGGACATGTCGCCCTCGAAGGGCACCAGCTTGGAGCGCCGGTCGTCGCCGAACTTGTCGACGATGGCGGCGAGTTCCTCGCTGATGATCTGGCGCTGGCGCTCCGGGGAGGCCAGGATCGCGTTGTACTCGTTGATCTTGCGCTGCAGCTCGTCGTGCTCGGCGGTGATCTTCTGGCGCTCCAGGGCGGCCAGCCGGCGCAGCTGCATCTCCAGGATCGCGTTCGCCTGGATCTCGTCGATCTCCAGCAGGCCCATCAGGCCCTCGCGCGCCACCTCGACCGTCTCACTGCGCCGGATCAGCGCGATGACCTCGTCGATGGCGTCCAGCGCCTTGAGCAGGCCGCGCAGGATGTGCGCCCGCTCCTCGGCCTTGCGCAGCCGGAACTTCGTCCGGCGGACGATGACCTCGATCTGGTGCGTCACCCAGTTGCGGATGAACGCGTCCAGCGAGAGCGTGCGCGGCACCCCGTCGACCAGCGCCAGCATGTTCGCGCCGAAGTTGGTCTGCAGATCGGTGTGCTTGTAGAGGTTGTTGAGGACGACCTTGGCGACCGCGTCCCGCTTGAGCACGATGACCAGACGCTGGCCGGTGCGCGAGGAGGTCTCGTCGCGGACGTCCGCGATGCCGCCGATCTTGCCGTCCTTCACCAGGTCGGCGATCTTCTGCGCGAGGTTGTCCGGGTTGACCTGGTAGGGCAGCTCGGTGACCACCAGGCACTGGCGGTTCTGGATCTCCTCGACCGCCACCACCGCGCGCATCGTGATCGAGCCGCGGCCCGTGCGGTAGGCCTCCTCGATGCCCTTGCGGCCCACGACCAGCGCGCCGGTGGGGAAGTCCGGGCCCTTGATCCGCTCGATCAGCGCGTCCAGCAGCTCCTCGGAGGAGGCCTCGGGGTGCTCCAGCGCCCACTGGGCACCGGCCGCGACCTCGCGCAGGTTGTGCGGCGGGATGTTCGTCGCCATACCGACCGCGATACCGGCCGAACCGTTGATCAGCAGGTTCGGGAAGCGCGCCGGCAGGACCGTCGGCTCCTGGTTACGGCCGTCGTAGTTGTCCTGGAAGTCGACGGTCTCCTCGTCGATGTCCCGGAGCATCTCCATGGACAGCGACTTCATCTTGCACTCGGTGTACCGCATGGCCGCGGCCGGGTCGTTGCCCGGGGAGCCGAAGTTGCCGTTGGAGTCGACCAGCGGCATCCGCATCGACCACGGCTGCGCCAGGCGCACCAGGGCGTCGTAGATCGAGGAGTCGCCGTGCGGGTGGTACGTACCCATGACGTCGCCGACGACGCGGGCGCACTTGTAGAAGCCCTTCTCGGGGCGGTAGCCGCCGTCGTACATCGCGTACAGGACGCGGCGGTGGACGGGCTTGAGGCCGTCCCGGACGTCCGGCAGCGCACGCGAGACGATGACGGACATCGCGTAGTCGAGGTAGGAGCGCTGCATCTCCGTCTCGAGCCCGACGGGCTCGACACGCATCCCGACGCCTTCGATGGCGGCGGGCGCGCCCTCGGCGGTCACGCCGTCCGGGGTCACAGGGGGGTTCTCGTCGGCCATGGTGGTTCAAAGTCCTTTCGAGCTGCGGCTGTTGTTCGGGCCGACAGGGCTCAGATGTCGAGGAAGCGGACGTCCTTGGCGTTGCGCTGGATGAACGAGCGGCGCGCCTCGACGTCCTCGCCCATCAGCACGGAGAACAGGTCGTCCGCACGGGCCGCGTCGTCCAGCGAGACCTGACCGAGGACCCGGTGGTCGGTGTCCATGGTCGTGATGCGCAGCTCCTCGGCGTTCATCTCACCGAGACCCTTGAACCGCTGGATCGAGTCCTCGCGGATCCGCTTGCCGTTCTGCTTGCCGAGCTCGATCAGCGCGTCCCGCTCCGCGTCGGAGTAGGCGTACTCGAAGTCGTCCCGGCCCCACTTGATCTTGTACAGCGGCGGGCGGGAGAGGTAGACGTGCCCGGCCTCGACCAGCGGACGCATGAAGCGGAAGAGGAAGGTGAGCAGCAGGGTGTTGATGTGCTGACCGTCGACGTCGGCGTCCGCCATCAGGATGATCTTGTGATAGCGGAGCTTCTCGATGTCGAAGTCCTCGTGCACGCCGGTGCCGAACGCCGAGATCAGCGCCTGGACCTCGTTGTTCTGCAGGATCTTGTCGACCCTGGCCTTCTCGACGTTGAGGATCTTGCCTCGGATCGGCAGGATCGCCTGGTACTCCGGGTTGCGGCCGGACTTGGCCGAGCCGCCGGCGGAGTCACCCTCGACGATGAAGATCTCGCACTTGGTCGGGTCGTTGGACTGGCAGTCGCTCAGCTTGCCCGGCAGCGACGCCGTCTCCAGCAGGCCCTTGCGGCGGGTCAGATCCCGCGCCTTGCGGGCCGCCACGCGCGCGGTCGCGGCCTGGATGCCCTTGCGGATGATGTCCGCGGCCTCGTTGGGGTTGCGGTCCAGCCAGTCCGTGAGGTGCTCGTGGACGATCTTCTGCACGAAGGTCTTGGCCTCGGTGTTGCCGAGCTTCGTCTTGGTCTGGCCCTCGAACTGCGGCTCGCCGAGCTTGATCGAGATGATCGCCGTCAGACCCTCGCGGATGTCCTCGCCCGTGAGGTTGTCGTCCTTCTCGCGCAGCAGCTTCTTGTCGCGCGCGTAACGGTTGATCAGACCCGTCAGCGCCGCGCGGAAGCCCTCCTCGTGGGTACCGCCCTCATGGGTGTGGATGGTGTTCGCGAAGCTGTAGACACCCTCGCTGTACTGGGTGTTCCACTGCATCGCGAGCTCGACCGAGAGCAGCCGCTCCTTGTCCTCGGCCTCCACCGCGATCACCGTCGGGTGCACCAGCTCGCCCTTGCGCGAGTTGAGGTACGTCACGAAGTCGACGATGCCGCCCTCGTAGTGGTACCGCACCGAGAGCGGCTTGCCCTCCTCGTCCACATGGTCCGGACGCTCGTCCGTCAGCGAGATCGTCAGGCCCTTGTTGAGGAACGCCATCTCCTGGAAGCGCCGGGAGAGCGTCTCGAAGGAGTACTCGGTCGTCTCGAAGATGTCGCCGTCGGCCCAGAAGGTGACGGACGTGCCGGTCGACTCGACCGCCTCGTTCTTCGCCAGCGGCGCGGTCGGCACACCGAGCTTGTAGTCCTGCGTCCAGCGGTGGCCCTCCGTGCGGACCTCGACCGACACCCGCTGCGACAGCGCGTTCACGACGGAGACACCCACGCCGTGCAGACCACCGGAGACCGCGTAGCCGCCGCCGCCGAACTTGCCGCCGGCGTGCAGCACCGTCATCACGACCTCGACGGCCGGCTTGTTCTCCGACGGCACGATGCCGACCGGGATACCGCGGCCGTTGTCCACGACGCGCACGCCGCCGTCCGGCAGGATCGTCACCTCGATGGTGTCCGCGTGCCCGGCCATCGCCTCGTCGACGGAGTTGTCGACCACCTCTTGCACGAGGTGGTGCAGACCCCGCTCGCCCGTCGAGCCGATGTACATGCCGGGGCGCTTGCGGACCGCGTCCAGGCCTTCGAGGACGGTGATCGCACTGGCGTCGTACGACTTCTCCACCGCGGAGTCGCCCACGGCGCCGGCAGGAACCCCCTCTTCAGTAGAAGTCGTGTTGTTCTCGTTGAGGTCGCCGGAGTCGGCCACGAAGCGCCCTTTCTGGCACAGCACGAGCCCTTCCGCGCCTGCGGGGGTCACCCCTGGGAAGACAGGCGGGCGGGGCTGCGTCGTTCGACATGTTCCGCGAGTGGGCGGGATTGGCACCAGTCTACCGGTAGCGCCGACACTCATGGGGGTTTGCAGGCACCTGAGTCGTCATGTGCCGCCCTGAACTGGCGTCCGCCGACTCCCCATATTCGAGCAGGGGCCTCAGGACGCTCACACGGGCACTCAGCGCTTCGGACTGTCAACCGGCGGCTACCGTGAGCGGGGTCTCATCCGCCTCACCCGTTAAGGGGCGTCCCAGGGGTCAGCCGTAGGTGTCGCCGGGGCCCTTGCTGCCCGGTGCCCGCAGCGATCCGTACCGGCGCGCCGGGCCTCCGGGACCCAGCACCTTGATCATCTTTACGGTGCCGTGGCCGAGGTCCTCGTTGAGGCGGGCCACCAACGTCGGGGCCAGCAGCCGCAGCTGCGTCGCCCAGGCCGTCGAATCGCACTGGACCGTCAGGACCCGGGCGTCCTCGTCGTACTTCTGCGGCTCGCAGTGCTGCGCCACCTCGGGCCCGACCAGCTGCGGCCAGCGCCCCATCACCCCGCCGACCGCGGCCGGGGTCTCCCAGCCGCGCTCCGTGATCAGCCGGTTGATGGCCGCACCGAGCGGCAGCGGGTCGCGGCCGTCCGCCCGCGCTCCGGAGCGCAGCCCCCCACGCCTGGCCTGCTTCTTCTGCTGCGCGGCCGCGCCCCGCGCACGCGCCTGCTCCTTGGCGGCCACCAGCGCCTGCCGGGCCAGGTCCACACCCGAGAGCTCGGGGGACGGCCGGTCGGGCTGCTCCTCGCTCACGAGGTCACCTTCTCCGCGGTGCCGTCGGACACCGCATAGCGCGCCCCGGCCAGGACGCCCGGCACATCGTCGTCCACCGCGGCCGTCACCAGCACCTGCTCGCCCGGCGCCACCAGCTCCGCCAGCCGCTCGCGGCGCCGCGCGTCCAGCTCGGCGAAGACGTCGTCGAGCACGAGCACCGGTTCGTTGCCCTCGGCCCGCAGCAGGTCGTACGAGGCCAGCCGCAGCGCCAGCGCATACGACCAGGACTCGCCGTGGCTGGCGTACCCCTTCGCCGGGAGCTGCCCCAGCTTGAGCACCAGATCGTCGCGGTGCGGGCCGACCAGCGTCACCCCGCGCTCGATCTCGCCCTTACGGGCCTCGCCGAGCGCCGCCAGCAGCACGCCGTACAGCTCCTCGCGGGTCGCGGCGGCGGCCATCGCCTCGCCCGCCGAACCGCGGTACTCCAGCGCCAGCGGCCCGCCGCCCGGCGCCAGCTGCTCATAGGCCTTGTCCGCGAGCGGCTGCAGCGCGGCGATCAGGTCCAGCCGCTGCGCCAGCAGCTCGGCGCCCGCGCGGGCCAGATGCTGGTCCCACACGTCCAGTGTCGACAGGTCCATCTGCCGCCCGCCGTGCCTGCGCGCCAGCGCCGCGGTCTTCAGCAGGGTGTTGCGCTGCTTGAGGACACGGTCGTAGTCCGAGCGCACCCCGGCCATCCGCGGCGAGCGCGCGGTGATCAGCTCGTCCAGGAACCGCCGCCGCTCGCCCGGATCGCCCTTGACCAGCGCCAGGTCCTCCGGCGCGAACAGCACCGTCCGGACGATCCCCAGCACGTCCCGCGGCTTGACCTGCGACGACCTGTTGATCCTGGCGCGGTTGGCCTTGCCCGGATTGAGCTCCAGCTCGACCAGCTGCTGCCGCTCGCCCTGGACGACCGCGGCCCGGATGATCGCCCGCTCGGCGCCCATCCGCACCAGCGGGGCGTCCGAGGAGACGCGGTGGCTGCCGAGCGTGGCGAGGTAGCCGACCGCCTCGACGAGATTGGTCTTGCCCTGCCCGTTGGGGCCCACGAACGCCGTGACGCCCGGGTCGAGCGGAACCTCGACCCGGGCGTACGAGCGGAAGTCGGCGAGGGACAGATGCGTGACGTGCATGGCTGGGCGCCGACCTCCCCCGGCTGTTGCTTGTGCTTGCTGACGGTGTGTGCGGTGGTCCGCTACTTCTTGCTCTCGACCGCGTGGCCGCCGAACTGGTTGCGGAGCGCGGCGATCATCTTCATCTGCGGGGAGTCGTCCTGACGGGACCCGAAGCGCGCGAAGAGCGAGGCCGTGATCGCGGGCAGCGGCACGGCGTTGTCGATCGCGGCCTCGACCGTCCAGCGGCCCTCACCGGAGTCGGCGGCGAAGCCGCGGAGCTTCTCGAGGTGCTCGTCGTCGTCGAGGGCGTTGACGGCCAGGTCGAGCAGCCAGGAGCGGATGACCGTGCCCTCCTGCCAGGAGCGGAAAACCTCGCGCACATCGGTGACGGAGTCGACCTTCTCCAGCAGCTCCCAGCCCTCGGCGTAGGCCTGCATCATCGCGTACTCGATGCCGTTGTGGACCATCTTGGCGAAGTGGCCGGCACCGACCTTGCCGGCGTGCACGGAGCCGAAGTCGCCCTCGGGCTTGAGCGCGTCGAAGATCGGCTGCACCTTCGCGACATCGTCCTTGTCGCCGCCGTACATCAGGGCGTAGCCGTTCTCCAGGCCCCAGACGCCGCCGGAGACGCCGCAGTCGACGAAGCCGATGCCCTTGGCCTTCAGCTCCTCGGCGTGCTTCTCGTCGTCGGTCCAGCGGGAGTTGCCGCCGTCCACGACGATGTCACCCGGCGAGAGCAGCTCGGCCAGCTCGTCGATCGTGGACTGGGTGGCGGCACCGGCCGGCACCATGACCCAGACCACCCGCGGACCCTTGAGCTTGTCCACAAGCCCCTGGAGGCTGTTGACATCCGCCACGTCGGGGTTGCGGTCGTATCCGATGACGGTGTGGCCGGCGCGGCGAATGCGCTCGCGCATATTGCCGCCCATCTTGCCGAGACCGACGAGACCGAGCTCCATCAGAGACCCTCTTTGCACGTAGTGGTTGCTGTTCGTACCCGGGTCCGAGCCTACGCCCGCAGGTCCGCGCACACCTGTGGGCTCAGCCGCTCATCAGGGCCCTTCAGCCGGTCGCCGCAAGGTCCGTGGCCAGGGCGCTGTCCGGTGTCCGCCGGACAGCCGCCACCCTGCCGTCCGGCCGTCAGCCCGAGAGCCGCACCGGCATGATCAGGTACTTGTACGCGTCGTCCGCCTCGGCGTCCTTGTCCGGCCGGCCGCTCAGCAGCGCGGGCTTGGTCGAGGTCGTGAAGGACAGCTGCGCCACCGGGGAGTCGATGGCCGACAGTCCCTCCAGGAGGAAGCCGGGGTTGAAGGCGATCGAGATGTCGTCGCCGTCCAGGTCGGCGTCGACCCGCTCCACAGCCTGTGCGTCGTCGCTGGAGCCGGCCTCCAGGATCAGCACACCCTGCTCGAAGCTCAGCCGGACCGGGGTGTTCCGCTCGGCCACCAGCGCCACACGCTTGACGGCCTCGACGAACGGGGCGGTCTCGATCACGGCGACCGAATTGAACTCGGTCGGGAAGAGGGTGCGGTACTTCGGCAGATCGCCTTCCAGCAGACGCGTCGTCGTCCGCCGCCCGGCGCCCTCGAAACCGATCAGGCCCTCGCCCTGGCCGGAGCCGGACAGCGCGAGCGTGACGGTGTCGCCGCTGCTCAGGGACTTGGCGGTGTCCAGCAGCGTCTTGGCGGGGACCAGCGCGACGGCGGAGGCGTCCGGGCTCTCCGGCTTCCACAGGAACTCGCGCACGGCGAAGCGGTAGCGGTCGGTGGAGGCGAGGGTGACGGTGTCGCCCTCGATCTCGATCCGTACGCCGGTGAGCACCGGGAGGGTGTCGTCACGGCCGGCGGCGATGGCGACCTGGGCGGCGGCCGCGGCGAAGACCTCACCGGGGACGGTGCCGGTGGCGGTGGGCATCGTCGGCAGGGACGGGTACTCCTCCACAGGCAGTGTGTGGAGGGTGAAGCGCGAGGAGCCGCAGACGACGGTGACCCGTACACCGTCGGTGGAAATCTCCACCGGGCGGTTGGGGAGCGCACGGCAGATGTCGGCGAGCAGGCGGCCGGAGACGAGGACCGTTCCCTCTTCGTCGATCTCTGCTTCCACCGAGACCCGCGCGGAGACCTCGTAGTCGAAGCCGGAGAGGCTCAGCGCGCCGTCCTCCGCCTTCAGCAGCAGGCCCGCGAGGACGGGCACCGGCGGACGGGCCGGGAGGCTCTTGGCCGCCCAGGCCACTGCCTCCGCGAGTACATCGCGCTCCACCCGGATCTTCACCGGAAACCGCCTCCTGCTGTTGCTGGCTCTCGCCCTGCTGGCCTTCGTCGTCGGCTGGGTTGCCGGAGACCAGTCTGACGCACGCCACCGACAGTCGGTGCGGCTCGGGGTCAAGTCGACTCGACCGGTGCCGGACGCTCGGCGGCCAACTTGTGCACAGGCCCCGTTTCCGAGCGAGTTCCCCGGTAGATATCCGTGGTCGTAGTAGTAGGGGCTGTGGAAACCGTGGACAACTGCTTTTGCGCAGGTCAACACGGATTTTTTGTCCACCGCTCCTGTGGGCGGAGGTCGTGGAAAAGCCGGCGTCTCTGTGGACCGCCGGAAGTTCTGCACACCCGGTGCACAGGGGGCAGCCACTTCTCCCCAGCGCCATCCCCAGCTTTACCCACGTTCCCCACAGCCCAATCAACCACCTTGGTGTGACCGCTTTCACTCGGCCCGGTGAGAGCGGGTGTCGCGTTGCCGAACAGTGGACAGCGGTGTGGAGAAGCTGGGGATTGCTGGGGACAACAGCGGCTTGCCTGTGGGCGGGCGGTGGACAAGCCGCGGCCCCTCCTGTGGACGGATTCTTTGTCCACACCCTGTGGAGGAGGGTTGACCACAAATCCACACGCGGCTGACCTCCTCCGATGCTCCGTCAGAACACCGGCCTGTGGATCCCACAGGGATAACTTTCCCCTCCCCAGCGTGTGGACGGAAGATTCTTGCCCAATCTGTGGAGAGAAGCCGTGACCGGCCGCGGAATCGAACACTGTCGGCGCGCTCCACAGGTTTGGGACGGTGGCGGGACGGATCGGAGTGGTCTTCGGAGGGGGCGGGAGCGGCTCTGATCGGGGTGGGGAGAGGGGCGTGATGCGTTCAGGAGGGCTCGGAGCGCTGGGGGACGCTCGCCCAGTGGGCGTTGCGCGCTGGCCGGACCGGACCTGCCCGGTGCGGGAGTCGGACGAGGAAGGGCGGTGACACGGGCGCCTCGCCGCACGGGCCGTACGACACGACTGAGGGCGCTGCCGGAAAAGGATCCGGAGCGCCCTCGGACGTCCTGCGGTGGCGGTGAGCCGGAGTGGGGGCCCGTTGGACCGGCGGTGGCCGGCCTCAGCCGTTCTTGATGCGGTTGGTGAGCTCGGTGACCTGGTTGTAGATCGAGCGCCGCTCGGCCATCAGCGCGCGGATCTTGCGGTCGGCGTGCATCACGGTCGTATGGTCCCGGCCGCCGAACTGCGCGCCGATCTTCGGCAGTGAGAGGTCGGTCAGCTCCCGGCACAGATACATGGCGATCTGGCGGGCGGTGACCAGCACCCGGCTGCGCGACGAGCCGCACAGGTCGTCGATGGTCAGCCCGAAGTAGTCGGCGGTCGAGGCCATGATCGCGGTCGCGGTGATCTCCGGGGCGGCGTCCTCGCCACCGGGGATCAGGTCCTTCAGCACGATCTCGGTCAGCCCCAGGTCCACCGGCTGCCGGTTGAGCGAGGCGAACGCGGTGACCCGGATCAGCGCACCCTCCAGCTCGCGGATGTTGCGCGAGATCCGGGACGCGATGAACTCCAGCACCTCCGGGGGCGCGTTCAGCTGCTCCTGGACCGCCTTCTTGCGCAGAATCGCGATCCGGGTCTCCAGCTCGGGCGGCTGGACGTCGGTGATCAGGCCCCACTCGAAGCGGTTGCGGAGCCGGTCCTCCAGGGTGACCAGTTGCTTGGGCGGCCGGTCACTGGAGAGCACGATCTGCTTGTTGGCGTTGTGCAGCGTATTGAAGGTGTGGAAGAACTCCTCCTGCGTCGACTCCTTGCTCGCCAGGAACTGGATGTCGTCGACCAGCAGGATGTCCATGTCGCGGTAGCGCTTGCGGAACGCGTCCGCCTTGCCGTCGCGGATGGAGTTGATGAACTCGTTGGTGAACTCCTCCGAGCTCACGTACCGCACCCGGGTGCCCGGATAGAGGCTGCGCGCGTAGTGGCCGATCGCGTGCAGCAGGTGGGTCTTGCCGAGACCGGACTCCCCGTAGATGAACAGCGGGTTGTACGCCTTGGCCGGCGCCTCGGCGACGGCGACCGCGGCGGCGTGCGCGAAGCGGTTGGAGGCACCGATGACGAAGGTGTCGAAGAGGTACTTCGGGTTCAGCCGCGCGGTCGGCTCCCCGGGGCCGGTCGCCGGCGCGGGCTGCGCGGCGAGGGGACTGGGCGCACCGCTGGGCGCGGGCAGAACGGCGCCGGGGCCCGAAACGCCCGTGCGGCCGTTGTGCCCGCCGGGCTGGTGCTCGGAGAGGTCACGGCGCGGCTGGTCATAGGGGGAGCGGCCGTCGGAGTGCTGCGGCGGCCCGCTGCGGTCGGGCGCCTGCCCGCGGTAGTCGTTCTGCCGCTGCTGGTGCTGCCCTCCATGGGACGACGGGCCGGCATAGGGGTCGCGCTCGGGGAAGCCGCCCAGGTGCTGCTGCTGCCAGCCGTAGTCCTCGCGCGGGCCGGGGCCGCCGGCCATGCCGGAGGAGTGCTGCGGCCAGCCGCCTGGCTCGTGCCGGGGCTGCTGGTAGTCCGGATAGGCGGGGCGGACGCCGGGCAGGTCGTCGCCCTGGTGCCCGTAGCCCTGCCGGTTCTCGTGACGGCTGTCGTGCCGGGGCTCATGCCGGTTGTCGTGCCGCGCTTCGTAGCCGTCGTAGGCATCGTGCTGCTGCTGGGACTGATGCGGCTGTTGATGGAGCGGCGCGTGCTGCTGGGGCGACTGGTGTTGCTGCGACTGGTGCTGCGGCGACGGCTGGTGCTGGGGCGCGGGCGGCGCGGAGTGCGCCGGGGGCTCCTCGGAGGAGTCGTCGACGGTGATCGCGATCCGGATCGGGCGGCCGCACTCATGGCTGAGGGCCTCCCCGATCAGTGGCGCCAGCCGGCCTTCGAGCACACCCTTGGCGAACTCGTTGGGGACGGCCAGCAGTGCGGTGTCGGCGACCAGTGCCAGAGGCTGAGTGCGCTTGAGCCAGTCCTGGTCCTTGGGCTTGAGGCCGTCGGCCTCCGCGCGAAGGAGATGGTCGAGCACGCGCGGCCACACTGCGGCAAGATCGGCAGGTACATCAGCCACGGGGCACGCTCTCTCAGCAGTCCCACGAATGTGTGATTCTCAGGACGGGCGGGAAGGAATCGGGGTTCAGCCACGGTAGTCAGGGCGGGCCTGGGGATTCAAGTTGTTGTCCACAGGCTGTGCATAGTGTGTCCTGACAAGGTGCCGGTCGGCGCTGCCGAAGAGCCGGTTTGACCGGATGGCGTAGCCGCGCGTACCGTGACCAGGTCGAGTTGTCGATGGCTGCTGCCGCCTGCCTCCGATGGGCAAAGATCACGCTCGAGTGATCGTGTAGCGGTGCACTTAGGCGTTGCGAGCTACTCGTGGGCGCACGGTGACAGCCAATCGACGCCCCACATCTGTCTCTTTTTGAGACAACAAGCATTCCTGGAGCCCCCGAGTGAGCAAGCGCACCTTCCAGCCGAACAACCGCCGCCGCGCGAAGACCCACGGCTTCCGCCTGCGCATGCGGACCCGCGCCGGCCGCGCGATTCTCGCGTCCCGCCGTGGCAAGGGTCGCGCCCGCCTGTCGGCCTGAGCAGCCAGAACCTAGGTCCATGACGTGCTGCCTACCGAGAATCGGCTGAGGCGGCGCGAGGACTTCGCGAACGCGGTACGCCGGGGACGCAGGGCTGGTCGCCCGCTCCTTGTCGTTCATTTCCGCAGCGGCTCAACGGACCCGCACGGGTCGGGGGAAAGTGTTCCCTCGGCACGTGCGGGTTTCGTCGTGAGCAAGGCAGTGGGCAACGCGGTCGTGCGCAACAAGGTCAAGCGCAGGCTCCGGCATCTCGTGCGCGACCGGCTGGACCGGCTGCCCGCCGGTAGCCTGGTTGTCGTACGGGCCCTGCCCTGCGCGGGTGATGCGGATCACGACCAGCTGGCCCGCGACCTGGATGCCGCCCTGGAGCGGCTGCTGGGAGGGGTGCCGAGAGGCTGCAATCCCCCGGGGGCTGTGACTGGCGGCGGCATCGCCGCGGGCCCCCGGAACCCCGGACGGGACCCGGGAGGGAGCGCACAGTGAAGTACCCGCTGCTGCTTTTGATCAAGATCTACCAGTGGACCATCAGCCCCTTGTTGGGACCGGTCTGCAAGTACTACCCGTCGTGCTCGCACTATGGCTACACGGCCATCGACCGGCACGGCGCGGTGAAAGGGACTGCGCTGACAGCCTGGCGCATCCTGCGATGCAATCCGTGGTCGCTCGGTGGCGTCGACCACGTCCCTCCCCGGAAGCGTCCGGTTTGGCATCAGCGGCTGAGGAGCCGCCTGGGCGGGCCCACCGTCCCTGAGCCTGTCGCCCAGCCCGAGACTCAGCCCAACGCCCAAGGAGCCTGATTCGTGGACACGATCCTCGGTCCCCTCTATATCGCTGTTTCCTGGATCATCGTCCAGTTCCACTCGTTCTACAGCCTGATCTTTGACAAGAACAGTGGCGCGGCGTGGGGTCTGTCCATCGTCTCGCTGGTGGTGCTGATCCGTATCTGCCTGATCCCGCTCTTTGTGAAGCAGATCAAGTCGACGCGGAACATGCAGGCGCTCCAGCCGAAGATGAAGGCGATCCAGGAGCGCTACAAGAGCGACAAGCAGCGCCAGTCCGAAGAGATGATGAAGCTCTACAAGGAGACGGGCACCAACCCGCTCTCGAGCTGTCTCCCGATTCTGGCCCAGTCGCCGTTCTTCATCTCGCTGTACCAGGTCCTGAGCCACATCGCGCAGAACAAGACCGTCGGCGTCATCGACCAGCCGCTGCTGGAGAGCGCACAGAAGGCGCACATCTTCGGTGCGCCGCTGGCGGCGAAGTTCATGGACAGCGCGGAGAAGATCCAGAGCCTGGGCGCTTCCGTGGTCGACGTCCGCGTGGTCACGATCATCATGATCGTCCTGATGTCGGCGTCGCAGTTCTACACGCAGCGCCAGCTGATGACCAAGAACGTCGACCTCACGGTGAAGACGCCGTTCATGCAGCAGCAGAAGATGCTGATGTACGTCTTCCCCATCATGTTCGCCGTCTTCGGCATCAACTTCCCCGTCGGTGTTCTCGTCTACTGGCTGACCACCAACGTGTGGACCATGGGCCAGCAGATGTTCGTCATCCGCCGTAACCCGACCCCGGGCAGCAAGGCCTTCGAGGAGCGCCAGGAGCGGCTGCGGGCCGCCGGCAAGCTCGTCGAGGACCCGGCCGCCGTCGAGGCGAAGCAGGCCGCCGAGGAGGCGCGCCAGAACCGCCAGCAGCCCAAGCGTCAGTCGAAGTCCCAGCGGCAGACCGGCGGCGCTGCCCCGGCCGGCGGTGCGCAGAACCGTACGCGAGCCGGATCCGCGTCGGGCGGCACGGGCGCCGGACAGGGTGCTGCGAAGAAGCAGTCGCTGGAGAAGAAGGACGCGCAGGACGGCAAGGAGAAGGGCGGCGCCTCCGGGTCCCGCACGACCAAGTCCGGCCAGCGCAAGGGCCAGCAGCGCCCCAAGCACCCGTCCAAGAAGTAAGAAGGAGTCCTTTCGTGACGGACACGACCCCTGCCACCAAGGGCACCGACACCCTGACGCGCCTGGAGCAGGAAGGCGAGATCGCGGCCGACTACCTCGAGGGTCTGCTGGACATCGCCGACCTCGACGGTGACATCGACATGGACGTCGAGGCCGACCGTGCCGCTGTGTCGATCATCAGCGAGTCGACCAGCCGTGACCTGCAGAAGCTGGTGGGCCGCGACGGTGAGGTGCTGGAGGCCCTGCAGGAGCTGACCCGGCTGGCCGTTCACCGTGAAACCGGTGACCGCAGCCGTCTGATGCTGGACATCGCCGGCTTCCGGGCGCGTAAGCGCGAGGAACTCGCGGAGATCGGCGCGAAGGCGGCCGAGGAGGTCAAGGGCACCGGCAAGCCGGTGAAGCTCGACCCCATGACCCCGTTCGAGCGCAAGGTCGTCCACGACGCGGTGGCAGCGGCCGGGCTCCAGAGCGAGTCCGAGGGCGAGGAGCCGCAGCGCCGAGTGGTTGTTCTCCCGGCCTGACCGCTCAGCGCTCCCGTTTTCCTTTGGCCCCGTCTGCTCGCAGGCGGGGCCAAAACTTGTCAGCGTTCTGTGTTATCCCGGGTGCGGAACCCGGGTTCCCGACAGGAAAAGCAGTCCAGAGGAAGGGCGGTTCCCGTGACGGAGGCAGCAGCGGAGCTCCCTCCTGCGCCGAAGGCGGCGGAGGAGGTTTTCGGCGAGCGCTTTCCGGAGGCCGTGCGGTACGGCGAACTGCTCGCCGATGCCGGCGTGCGGCGTGGGCTCATCGGCCCGCGCGAGGTGCCGCGGCTGTGGGAGCGGCATCTGTTGAACTGTGCGGTGCTCTCCGAGGTGGTGCCCGAAGGCGTCTCGGTCTGCGATGTGGGCTCGGGGGCCGGACTGCCGGGTATCCCGCTGGCCCTCGTGCGTCCGGACCTGAAGATCACCTTGCTGGAGCCGCTGCTGCGGCGCACGAACTTCCTTCAGGAGGTCGTCGAGCTGCTGGGGCTGGACCATGTCACCGTCGTGCGCGGGCGCGCCGAGGAGGTCATGGGCAAGCTGCCCCAGGTGCATGTGGTGACGGCGCGGGCTGTCGCCCCGCTCGACCGGCTGGCCGGCTGGGGGGTTCCGCTTCTGCGTCCTTACGGCGAGATGCTGGCGCTCAAGGGCGATGCCGCGGAGGAGGAGCTCAAGGGCGCCCGGGCGGCGCTGAGCAAGCTGGGCGTGGTGGAGACGTCCGTGGTGCACGTGGGCGAGGGTGTGGTGGATCCGCCGTCGACCGTCGTGCGGGTCGAGGTGGGCGAGAGCCCCGGCGGTGTGCGCTTCGCGGCCAAGCGGGCGAAGGCGGCCCGGGTGGGTCGTGCGTCGAGGGGCCGCCGGCGCTGACGCCCCGGTGCCGGAGCACCACCACAGACCGGCAGGGAGACGAAGGGGCGCCGTTCCGTAAGGAATAGGAGCGGACGAACTTCCTCAATGCCACCAAAACGACACAAGACGGAGTGTCGCGGCTTATTCAGGCGTGACGCTGGCATCGTGTTTCACGTGAAACGTCGTTCTCTGCTGCAAGGGATCATCGATCGTGGTCGTGCGGCCGCCGCGCCGCGCGACCCTAGGCCCACAAGGGTGAGCGAAGTATCCACAGAAGTGGATTCGTCCACAGGAGAACGGACCTCACTGGTTCACGACGCCGAAAGCATGGCAGGCTCTGAACATTGCGAGCCTGATGTCGAGGAGAGTGAATCCTTGCGGTCCGACGCCAACATCGCGGGACCGATGACCGATCCGGTCCCCGGTCCCCGTAGCGAGTCGTTCGGGGACGACGTTTCACGTGAAACGCCGCCCCCGATGGACGACACCCCGATCGGTCGTGCAGCTCAGCTGGCGGTGGAGGCACTTGGCCGCGCGGGTGAGGGGCTGCCCCGGCCTGAACAGACTCGGGTCATGGTGGTTGCCAACCAGAAGGGCGGGGTCGGCAAGACCACGACCACGGTGAACCTGGCAGCCTCATTGGCCTTGCACGGTGCGCGGGTTCTGGTGATCGATCTCGATCCCCAGGGCAACGCGTCGACGGCACTGGGGATCGACCATCACTCCGAAGTGCCCTCCATCTACGACGTGCTGGTGGAGAGCAAGCCGCTCTCCGATGTGGTGCAGCCGGTCGTGGATGTGGAGGGCCTGTTCTGCGCGCCTGCCACGATCGATCTGGCCGGTGCGGAGATCGAGCTGGTCTCCCTGGTGGCCCGTGAGAGCCGGCTCGACCGCGCCATCAAGGCGTATGAACAGCCACTGGACTACATCTTCATCGACTGCCCGCCCTCGCTCGGCCTGCTGACGGTCAACGCTCTGGTGGCCGGCGCCGAGGTCCTGATCCCGATTCAGTGCGAGTACTACGCGCTGGAGGGGCTGGGCCAGCTGCTCCGGAACGTCGATCTGGTGCGAGGGCATCTCAACCCCAAGCTCCATGTCTCGACGATTCTGCTCACCATGTACGACGGCCGCACCCGGCTGGCCTCTCAGGTCGCCGACGAGGTGCGCAGTCACTTCGGCCACGAGGTGCTCCGTACGAGCATCCCCCGCTCGGTGCGTATCTCCGAGGCACCCAGCTATGGGCAGACAGTGCTCACCTATGACCCGGGATCCAGCGGCTCGCTCTCCTACCTCGAAGCGGCCCGAGAGATCGCGTTGCGTGGGGTCCCGCAGACCGGGGGTCAGGGCCTCAACGTGAACTATGAAGCACAGCACAGCATCCCGGAGGGGACTCAGTGAGCGAACGACGTAGAGGCCTGGGCCGTGGGCTCGGTGCGCTGATCCCCGCCGCACCGCAGAGCACGGACCATGCTGGGCCTGCCGGGCAGGGGGCGGCGTCGCCGTCGTCCGCGCCGGTATTGGCCCCGGAACGAGGAGTGGCGGCCGCCAAGGTCACGTCGCTGCCGACGCGCGGTGTTTCACGTGAAACGGAAGCGCAGGCCGGGACGGAGGCATCCTCGGCGGGCGTCTCGGAGGTGGCAGGCGCGCACTTCGCAGAGGTGCCGCTGGACGCGATCCGGCCGAACCCGCGACAGCCGCGAGAGGTCTTCGACGAGGACGCCCTTGCCGAGCTGGTCACCTCCATCAAGGAGGTGGGCCTGCTCCAGCCGGTGGTGGTCCGTCAGACGGGACCGGGGCGGTATGAGCTCATCATGGGTGAGCGCCGCTGGCGGGCCTGCCGGGAAGCCGGCCTGGAGAAGATTCCCGCGATCGTGCGGGCCACGGACGATGAGAAGCTGCTGCTCGATGCGCTTCTGGAGAACCTCCACCGGGCACAGCTCAACCCGCTGGAAGAGGCAGCCGCCTACGATCAGCTGCTGAAGGACTTCAAGTGCACGCATGACGAGCTGGCCGACCGGATCGGGCGTTCGCGCCCGCAGGTCTCCAACACGCTGCGGCTGCTGAAGCTCTCGCCGTCCGTCCAGAAGCGGCTCGCCGCGGGTGTGCTCTCCGCGGGACACGCGCGCGCTCTGCTGTCCGTGGAGGACTCGGAGGAGCAGGACAACCTCGCCCGCCGCATTGTGGCGGAGGGGCTGTCGGTGCGTTCCGTCGAGGAGATCGTCACGCTGATGGGGTCCACCCCCAAGAGCGCGAGCAAGGCCAAGGGGCCCCGTGCGGGCGCCCGGGTGTCCCCCGCGCTCACGGGTCTGGCCTCCAGGCTGTCCGACCGCTTCGAGACCCGGGTGAAGGTCGACCTGGGCCAGAAGAAGGGCAAGATCGTCGTCGAGTTCGCCTCGATGGACGACCTGGAGCGCATCCTCGGCACGCTCGCTCCTGGTGAGGGGCGCGTCCTGGGCGATTCGCTGGCCGAGGAGCACGACGAGGAAGAGTGAGCTGACGCTCTCGGCTCCTGGGCGGGCCGTGTTCCGGAACTCGAACCGGAACACGGCCCGCCCTTTGCTCTCTTGCGGTACCCGTGCCCGTAAAGGGTGGATACGATGCGATCGGGTATGGCACGCATCCATCTGGAGAGACCTCACACCGAGGAGAGGGCCATGCAATCGGTGAGCCGCACCGGACTGTTGGCAGCGGGGTTCGGCCTCGCAGCTCTTGGAGGGTTCGTCGGTGGTCTGCTCAGGGAGCAGGCGGCGCTGACGGGGCTTCGTGGTGCGGCGGGCGAGAGAAGTGAGGACCTGGTTCCATGGGCCGTCGGCTCGTACCGCTCACGTTGGACAACCTTCCAGACCTCCCCAAGCGTTGCCGCTCCTGTGTCTTCTGGGAGCTCGACCCCGTCAGCGGTGAGGCCGCGGTAAAGGCGGGGCGCCCGGAGCTCGAAAAGGAAGCCTGGATCTCGGCAGTACTGCTGGAGTGGGGGTCCTGCGGACGGGTGGTCTATGTCGACGAGGTGCCCGTCGGGTTCGTGATGTACGCCCCGCCGGCCTATGTGCCGCGCTCCACGGCCTTCCCCACCAGCCCGGTCTCCCCGGATGCGGTGCAGCTGCTGACAGCGTGGCTGATCCCCGGCTATCAAGGTCAGGGGCTCGGTCGGGTGATGGTCCAGACAGTCGCCAAGGACCTCATCCAGCGCGGCTTCAAAGCGATCGAGGCCTTTGGCGACGCCCGCTGGAGCGAGCCGGCGTGTGTGCTGCCCGCCGATCATCTCCTCGCGGTCGGCTTCAAGACCGTACGACCCCACCCCCGCTTCCCCCGGCTGCGCCTTGAGCTGCGGACCACGATCTCGTGGAAGGAAGACGTCGAGCTGGCCCTCGACCGCTTGCTGGGAGCGGTCCAGAAGGAACCGGCGCTGCGGCCGCTGTAGGGCGCTTGGTTTCCCGTGAAACAGAGAACGGGCCCACCCCTCAAGGGGCGGGCCCGTTTCCCGTGAAACGTAGCGGTGTGACTCAGGCGAGGTAGTCCGCCAGGTCGCGCTCGATCGCGGCCTTCGGCTTGGCGCCGACGATGGTCTTCACGACCTCGCCGCCCTGGTAGACGTTCATGGTCGGGATCGACATGACGCCGTACTTGGCGGTGGTGGCCGGGTTCTCGTCGGTGTTCAGCTTGGCGATGACGATCTCGTCGTGCTCAGCGGCAATCGCCTCAAGGGACGGGGCGACCTGGCGGCACGGGCCGCACCAGGTGGCCCAGAAGTCCACGAGGACGGGCTTGTCGCTCTTGAGGACGACCTCTTCGAAGTTGTCGTCCGTGACGGTCACCGTGGCGCCGGCCATGGCAATCTCCTTACTCGGTGGGTGGTGGGAAAGCTGGGTGAGCGGATCAGACGGAGGCGGTCTTGTCCGGCTCGGACGCCTCGCTGTCCGACAGCGCAGCGAGGAACCGCTCGGCGTCGAGGGCGGCGGAGCAGCCCGTGCCGGCCGCGGTGATCGCCTGGCGGTAGGTGTGGTCGACAACATCGCCGGCGGCGAAGACGCCCGTGAGGTTGGTCCGCGTGCTGGGCGCGTCGACCTTGAGGTAGCCCTCGTCGTCGAGCTTCAGCTGCCCCTTGAACAGCTCGGTCCGCGGGTCGTGGCCGATCGCGATGAAGAGGCCGGTGACGGGGAGCTCGGAGGTCTCACCCGTGGTGCGGTTGCGCAGCGTCAGACCGGAGAGCTTGCTCTCACCGTGGATCTCAGTGATCTCGCTGTCCCACACAAACTTGATCTTCGGGTCGGCGAAGGCGCGCTCCTGCATCGCCTTGCTGGCCCGCAGGGTGTCGCGGCGGTGGACCACCGTGACCGACTTGGCGAAGCGGGAGAGGAAGGTGGCCTCCTCCATCGCGGTGTCGCCTCCGCCGATGACGGCGATGTCCTGGTCCTTGAAGAAGAACCCGTCGCAGGTGGCGCACCAGGAGACGCCACGGCCGGAGAGCTCGTCCTCACGGGGGAGGCCGAGCTTGCGGTGCTGGGAGCCGGTGCTGACGATCACGGTCTTTGCCCGGTGCACATTGCCGGCGGTGTCCGTGACGGTCTTGATCTCCTCGGAGAGGTCGACCGAGACAATGTCGTCCGGCACCAGCTCGGCGCCGAAGCGCTCCGCCTGGGCGCGCATGTTGTCCATGAGGTCCGGCCCCATGATGCCGTCGCGGAAGCCGGGGAAGTTCTCCACGTCAGTGGTGTTCATCAGCGCGCCTCCGGCGGTGACGGCACCTTCGAAGACCAGCGGCTTCAGGGACGCGCGGGCGGTGTAGAGCGCTGCGGTGTAGCCCGCGGGCCCGGAGCCGATGATGATCACGTTGCGGACGTCGCTCACGGGTGTCTTCCTTGTCTCTGCCGACTGCTTGCTGGGGCTCTCGGAACTCTCACCCCACCCAACGGATCCTACGGGGCGAGCATTCCCGGAGTGTCACAGCGCACTGCTCGTCGTTCAGTCTCGCTGGTACGAGTGAGACAGCAGGACCTTTCCGGGAGCCGGTGGCGTGGCGGAGACGCAGGAGGCGGAGACGACGTACGCGGAGACGCGCTTCGGGTCGGCCGGATCCGGCAGCACCACGAGGTAGGCGTCCTTGCCCTGGTAGCGCGTGTGGCTGGACGCCAGAGGGGCCTCCGTGCGCCCGGTGCCCTGGCGTACGCAGGAGGGGACGGTGTCGGCGCTTCCGCTGAGCGGGGTGTCGGGAGTGCTTCGGGTGCCGAGGTCCGGGGATTTGTGCGCGTGCTTGGACGCCAGCAGCTCCTGGACATGCGAGCCGAGGCTGGCGGCTGTCAGGGCGTCCCCGCCTCCGGTGCTTCGCTCGGTGGCAGTGCCCCGGCCAGGCTTGCCCGCCTGGGGGCTGTCCACAGTGGCGTTCTGGATGAGCAAGCCGCCGACGCTGAGGACAGCCGCGGCCGCTGCGGTACCGAGCAGGACCCTGGGCCAGCGCCGTGTGCGGGCGGAGCGGCCGCCCGGTGTCCGGCGGCCCGGCCCCGTGGACCCGCGGGGGCGTCCGGAGGGTCGGGTCGATGATGCTCCCCGGCTGGGCGCCTCGTTCTCGGTTTCACGTGAAACCGAGACGGGGATGGTGGCTGTTTCACGTGAAACTTGGGCCCCGGCGGACGGAGTGGTGGCATCCAGCAGCGCTTCGGCCGCGAGGGCGGCATCGATTCGGCCGGCCACATCGGCCGGCATGCGCAGCGGGCCGGGGAGGGTGCCGAGCAGCGCCCGGATTTCTTCCAGGGAGGCATAGACGTCGGCACAGAGGGCGCAGCCTGCGAGATGGGTGCGCAGTTCCGTGGTGCGGGATGGGGAAATCAGCCCGTCGGTGAGTTCAGAGATCTCGGAGACCTCCGGGTGCTCACCTGTGGGGTGCTCACCCGTGTCGGTTGTCGACGTCACGCTCGCCCACCTCCGCCCTTCACGGCACCTGTGTCCTTCGGCCCTGCCGTCGGTGGGACGGATGTCCCCTGCGCCCGGTTCCTTCCCCTGACCGGGGCTTCGCTATCCCCGGCATCGGCGCGCAGATGGGTGACCAACGGAAGGAGCCGGGCACGGCCTCGTGCGCAGCGGCTCTTCACTGTTCCGGTAGGGATCTCGAGGATCGCCGCCGCTTCCGCCACGGGGTAGCCCTGCATATCGACGAGGACGAGCGCGGCACGCTGTTCCTCGGGGAGCGTGCGCAGCGCCCCGATCAGCTCCCGGTGGAGATCCTGACGCTCTGCAGGTGCCGAGGCGGACTCCTCGGGGTCGAGGAGCTGTTCCAGCCGTTCGGTCTCGGCAACGGGTGAGGTGCGCCGTGAGGCGGCCTTACGGGCCCGGTCCAGACAGGCATTGACCGTGATGCGGTGCAGCCACGTCGTCACCGCGGACTGGCCGCGGAAGGTATGAGCGGCGCGGTAGGCGGACACCAGGGCGTCCTGGACGGCGTCGGCGGCTTCTTCGCGATCACTGAGGGTGCGCAGCGCCACTGCCCAGAGCCGGTCACGGTGACGTCGGACGATTTCCCCGAACGCTTCGGGGTCGCCGGCGACGTGGCGAGTGAGGAGATCTTGATCGCTGCAGTCGTCCAACGAGCTCACGGAAAGACCCCCTCCCATTCGGACTGACTTGATCTCACCAAGATCGTTCCTCGGTCGCAAGGCCCGCTGCTCAGCTTATGACACCGCCCACATCCTCGGGCCTGAGCAAGGGGCCTGAGGCATCAACTACCCCGGAACGCCGTGGAGAAGAGAGTTTCTGAGCGCAGCGAGCGCTTTGTCCCGCTGTGTCTTCTATCTGAGCCGACTGATCGGTCGCCGCGCTCCCGCTGCTTCGGAAACGAGTCCGGCGCCGAGTCACAGGGACTCGGCGCCGGTCATGGCCGCGGGCGGGCCGTATGCCGTGGGATCAGCGGCAGGTCAGCCGGTCACCTTCACTTCGGAGATGCCGCCGCGGTACCCGTCCGAGTTCCCGTCGCTCGGCAGCTCCGTGATGTGGATCAGGACGTACCGCGTCTTCACGGGCTTGTCGGGCGTCACCGACAGCTTGTCTCCGGCCTTCGAGAGCTTGGAGAGCCGCTGGGGGAAGTCGCTGAGCGCTCTCGGGCTCGAAGCGGACGGGTCCGCAGCCAGCACTTCCGCGGTCTGTCCTGGGCGGTACATGCTGACATCGACGCCGGAGACCTCCTTGGTGCTCCCGAGGTCTATGACGACGCCGCTGCCCTCCTTGCGGTTCGGCAGGTTTCCGAAGTTCGGCCAGCCCAGGAAACGCAGGGTCACCCACGCCGTCGACGGGTCGCCGTCCGACACGCTGGATGCCTTGTTGCTGTGGAAGGGCTCCCCGAGCGGCGAGAACTCGGTGACACCGGCGATCGACAGAGGCTTGGCCGGCTTCTTCTTCGCGCCGTCGTGCGTCTGCGAGTTCCGCGGGTCCTCCTGGTCCTTCTCCCGCTTCAGCAGCGTGTCCGCCAGCTGCCAGCTGCCCAGTCCCAGCGCCGCGATCAGCAGTGCGGAGACGGACCACTTCAGCGCCCGCCCGGTGCGGCTCTGCAGCGGGGGCGGCGGAGTGGCGACGGGCTGGGTCACCCGGGCCGCCTGGGTGGCGCGAGCCGGCGACTGCCCGTAGCTGCCCTGCTGGTAGCCCGTGCGCTGGTAGGGCGGCGGCTGGGTGAAGGCGGTCTCCGGAGGCCGGATGCGCGGCATGGCCGCCACGGCCTTGGCCAGCTCCTCCGGGGTGGTGCACGGCTGCTCCTGGCGGGAGGCCGTGGCGCCGTCGTTGATCAGAGCCCGCATGGCGAGCTCGGAGAGCCCGCGGTGCACACCGGCGCGCACCTGGTCGGGTGCGATCAGCCCGACACCCTTGGGCAGGCCGGTGAGGCCATGGGCATCGTTCTCGTACGGCCAGCGCTGGGTCAGCGCGGCGTAGAGCAGCGCCCCGATCGCCTCGGTGTCCGTGCGCTGCGGGTGCTCGCAGGTGATGCCGCGCAGCGCCGCCATGACGGCCAGACCGCGGATGCGGTACTGCCCGGACTCCGTGCGCAGGACCGAGCCGGGGGTGATCCGCAGATGGGACAGGCCCTCGCGGTGCGCGGCGGCCATGGCCTGGGAGACCTGGCTGACGAGCTGGTAGGCGTCGTGCGGCTCCAGCGGGCCATTGGCGAGCACCGTGGTGAGCTCGGTGGCGTCCGGCAGCCACTCGTGGACCACGTAGACGAGGTCGTTCTCCTCGACGGCGTCCAGGACCTGAACGAACCGGGGGTCGCCCAGCAGCGCCGAGGAACGGGCGGCGGAGAGCACCGGCCGAGCGCGCGGGTGGTCGGCCGGCAGGATGTGCACGCCGACGGCGCGGCGCAGTTTTTCGTCGACCGCACGCCAGCTGCTGAATCCGTCCAGACGGGTGACGCACTCCTCGAGGCGGTAGCGTCTGGCAAGCTTGTGGCCGCTGTGCAGTTCCGGTGGCTGGGCTTCGATCGCCGCGGCACGCTCCTCGTCGGTGCCCTCGGCGTCGTTTTCCCTGCCGGATACCTTCTCGGCCTTAGCACCGTCGTCCGTGGCCTTACCCGCCTTGGCGGTCAGCGGTTCCTCACCGCTCGTGTCTGCCACGTCGACGGCAGCCGTGCTCCGTTCCGCCACCGTCGTTCCTGCCTCCCCATCCGTTGCAGGCTCAATGAGCCAAGACAATTGTGCCCACAGTCCGCCACTATGCACGACACACGGTGGCAGTCGATGGTTGTGCTCAATCAACGCCCAAGCTTCGACCGGACCATGCCGACCAGGGCGTTCAGTTCCTCGATGCGCATTTTGCGTGCAGCCACGTAGAACACGCCCAGAAGTGCGGCGGCACCGGCGATCAGAGCGGCCAGCGACCCGAGGACACCTGTGCCGAGTGACTGCATGATGCCGTACACCGCGGCTCCGGAGATGATCGTGGCCGGGATGCTGGCACCGGCCAGCCGTGCGTAGGTCCGCACGACGTGGGCGGTGTCGAGGTCGCCGTCCATCCGCTTGCTCAGACGCCGCCAGGCCACACCCACGCCGATGATGTACGCCAGGCCGTAGGAAGCCGCCATGCCGACCACGGCCCAGCGGGCGGGCAGGACCAGGAAGCACAGACCGGAGGCCGCGGCGTTGACGGCCGCGACGATCACCGTGTTGTAGAAGGGCGTACGGGTGTCCTCGTAGGCGTAGAAGGCGCGCAGCACGACGTACTGCACCGAGAACGGGATCAGCCCCACACCGAAGGCCATCAGCATGTAGCCCATCGGGACGCCGGCGCCGGACGAGCCGTAGACCAGCGTGCACAGCGGAATGCCGAGGGAGAGGAAGCCGAACGAGATCGGGACGATCGCGACGGCGGACGTGCGCAGGCCCTGCGACATGTCGTCGCGGACGGCACCGGTGTCACCGTCGTGCGCCGAGCGCGCCAGCCGCGGCAGCAGCGCGGCCATGACGGAGACGGTGATGATCGCCTGCGGCATGTTCCAGATCAGCTGGGCGCTGGCGTACGAAATGAAGCCCGTGCCCGGGTGCCCCTGGTCGTTGGCGGTGTTGCCCGCCCAGGTGGAGAGCTGGGTGACGACGAGGACGCCCGCCTGGTTGGCGAGTACGAACAGCACGGTCCACTTGGCGAGCTTGGCGGCCTTGCCCAGGCCGTGGCCGCGCCAGTCGAAGCGCAGCCGGAGCTTGAACTCGGCGTCGCGCAGGTAGGGAATCATCGCCAGGGCCTGGACGACGAGCCCGAGGAGGGTGCCGATGCCCAGGAGCCGGATGCCTTCGTCGGGGATGGTGGTGACGCCGATGTGCGAGGTCTTCGCCGTGCCGTAGACCCAGATGAACAGGCCGAAGGTGGCGATCATGACGATGTTGTTGAGGACGGGAGTCCACATCATCGCGCCGAAGCGGCCGCGGGCGTTGAGGATCTGTCCCATCACGACATGCAGACCCATGAAGAAGATCGTGGGTACGCAGTAGCGGGTGAACGCGACGGCCACTTCGTTGGCCGCCGGGTCACGGGAGATGTCGAGCGAGACCAGTTTCACCAGGAGTGGCGCCGCCACGACCGCCAGGACCGTGAGCACGCCGAGCACGACGATCACCAGCGTCAGCAGCCGGTTGGCATAGGCCTCGCCGCCGTCCTCGTCCTCCTTCATCGCGCGCACCAGCTGCGGGACGAAGACGGAGTTGAGACCGCCGCCGATGGTCAGGATGAAGATCATCGTCGGCAGCTGGTAGGCGACCTGCCAGGAGTCACCGAGGACCGCGCCGCCGAGGGCAGCGACGATCAGCGCCGAGCGGACGAAGCCCGTGAGGCGCGACACCATCGTGCCGGCGGCCATCACCGCGCTGGACTTGAGCAGGCCGGAGGCTCGGCCGCCGGAGGGCTTGCCGGCCGCTGCCACCGGAGCCGGCTCCGGCTCCGGTGCGGGCTGCTGCGGCACGACCTCCGGTCCGGGCACCGCACCGGCCACCGCGGGGCCGGCCGCTGCCGCAGCGGGCTGCTGGGCCTCGTAGGACTGCTGGTCGCGGAAGAGATGCGCGAAGGCGTCCGGCTCCGGCCGCTCGTCGGCCGCCTGGGTGATCAGGTCGTCCACGCCCACGAACTGGGTCGTCGCGGCGGCGTCGCCGTACGGAAGATTGCGGGTCGGGCCCTGCGGCTCGGGAGGCGGGGGTGTGGCCCACAGCTGCGGGTCCGGCGTGTGGTGGCCCGCGGCGGGCTGCTGATAGAGCGGATGCGCGGGCTGCCCCGGGGGCGGCGGAGGGTGCGCGGCGCGGTCGTAGAGCGCCTCCGTCACCGGGTCCTGAGCCGTCGGGTCCTGGGCGCGGTGCGGGTCGTTGCGGTAGGCGTCCTGGACATAGGGGTCCTGGGCGTACGGGTCCTGGTCCGCGGGCGGCGGGGGCGTCGGAGGGACCGGCCCCGCGGGATCGCCGTTGGCGCCCCGGCCCCGGTCACCGTCGTACGGCGCATTCATCGCTGCCCCACCTCATCCGTCGCCGGCCATCCGGCCCCGCCATCTATCAACGGTCCACCTTCTCACCTGAGCCGGACGGGTCGGAGCTTTCCGATCCGGTGTCCGGCGTGGGGTCACTCGGCTGCTCCGGCTCGTCGCCATCGGTGCCGCCGTCGTCGCCGTCCGTGCCGGCGCCGTCATCCGGCTCGTCGCCGTCGGACCCGTCCTCGGCCCGCCGGGCGGCCGCCCGCTTGCGCTGGAGGTAGATCCGCACACCGGCGAGGACGAGCAGCAGCACGCCGCCCGCGATGACGAGCATCACCGTTGCGGTGATCTCCGTGACGTTCACCTGGAACATCATCGGCTCACCGTAGGGCCTCCCGTCCGCCGTGTAGAGCTGGGCGGTCACCCATGCCCGGCCATTGGCGTTCGCCGTGGTGTCGAACTTGAACGACTGGCTGTGCCCGCCGTCCACCGTGATCTGCTGCGACTTCCCCGCGTCCAGACGGTTGGGCTGCGACGAGGTCAGCTTCAGCGTCATGTCCTTGACGCCCTGGACCAGGTTGTTCTGCACCGTCACCGGAATCGTGGCGCTGCGCCCGGAGAGCGTCGCCCCCGACTTCTGGATCAGGTGGACCTTCTTGGTCAGGCCGTCCAGGTAGTTGCGCACGGAGTGCCGGTACGTCCTGGCGCCGGTGGCGTTGCCCCGCCACTCCGTCGACATCTCCCGCATCATGGCGTTGCCGAACGGGGTCACCACGCGCTCCGGCTGGGCCAGGATCACCTGGAAGTCGTCCAGGGCGGACTGGGTGCCCTGGATCTGCCGGAAGGCGCTGACGGGGAGTTCCTGCCTGCGCAGCGAGGACGGATAGGCGGCGCCGCTCGGCACCCGGCGGCTCGCCGAGGGGTCGGGCTTGGCCTTGGCCGCGCCCCCGAGGTTCAGCGACTGGGTCCAGCTGCCGGACTCGTCCAGGTTCCGTAGGGCGGTGGCCATGGCGTGGGCCTGGCTGACCGACGGCATGCGCTGCGGCGCGACCACGATGCTGCGCTGCCGGCCCGGGTCCTCAAGGTTGATCATCTGTGTCTGGGCGAGGAACTCCTGGACCGCGTGGGCGGAGCTTCCGGCCTTCGACATATCGCCCTCGAAGGCCCGTGAGAGCTGCGTGTCCGCGACGACGGCGGTATTTCCGCCGCCGATGGGGCGGGCCGCCGTCGGGGTGTAGGAGAGCCGGTCGGCGTCCCGCAGGCTGTCGCTGCGGGTGATCACGTTGTGTGCGCCGGCCGAGGTCGCGACATCCACGATGGACGAGTCGATCACTCCGTCGACGGGCCAGGCGAAGTCCGTGCGGGGCTTGACGCCGAGGATCGTGTCCACGGTCTTGTCGGCGAGGTCGGTGGCCGGGCCGAGGTGGCTGAGCGCGCTGGGCACGTGCCTGCCGTGGTGGGCGAGCGAGGCCAGGTCGGGGTCGGCGAAGGGCAGCGCGACGACCTCGTGCGTCTTGACCGCCTCTTCGAGGTCGTGCAGCCACTGCTTGGCGACCGCCTGGTTCTTGCCCATCGGGCCGTCCGGGCCGTTCACCCGGTACGACTTGGTCATCGCGTCGACGGTCGCGAGCAGATCGGGATCGATGACGAAGGTCACCGGCAGGTTCTTGCCGAGCGCGACCATCTGCTGCAGCCGGCCGCCGGGCGCGAGCTCGGCAGCGAGGTCGTCGTTGCGGAAGACCGGCGTCTGCTGGGCGTCGGCGTCCGTCTCGGCGGTGAGGTGGGTGGGGGAGATCAGCGGCCACATGTAGGTGAGCTGCGTCTTCTTGCCGCCGCCGGCCGTCTGCCAGGGCAGGAAGGTCCGGTCGAAGCCAAGGACCTGTCCGTAGGGCTCCGCCTGCGAGCGCCCTGACAGAGAGATACCGATCTGGTACACACCGTTGTCGTCGAGGCCGAGGTCCTTGACGGGCACGCTGATGCTGAAGGGCCGGCTGGCGCCGGGCTCCAGCTTGCCGATCTTCTCGGTGTGCCCCTTGATCTCCTTGCCGTCCGTGCCCGGCAGATAGCCGGTACGGCGGGACGCATTCTCGATGGAGCTGCGGCCGCCGAGCGGGGTTCCCCGGTGCATTCCGACATGCGCGTCCGTGATCGTGCTGCGGCCGTCATTGGTCAGCGTGCCGGAGACGGAGACCGTGTCGCCCTTGGCGGGAGTGGAGGGGGACATCGAGTCGATGGTGACGTCGACGGTGCGGGAGCCGGTCGGGGCCGCCTGGGCGGAGGAGGCCTGCGGAACCTGGAGCAACCCCACGAGAAGGAGCACTCCAGTGAGCAGTGTCACGGTCCGTCGCAGCCATCGACCACGCGGCCGTTCAGTCCGCTGGAACCCTGCCGCCTCGGCCACGCGCTCGCCCGTCCCTCGTCGTCGTCAGTGGTCGTTCGGAATGTGCGTCCACGAATGGTAACGAGGCGCGAAGCGACGGCGTGCCAGGGACTGCTCCACATGATCTCGGCGCAGAGGGGCAAGCGCCCAGGCCGTCCCCGTTTTCGGGCCCGGCCTGTCCCCTTTATTACGTGACGCTTTGCACTGCGCGGCCACGTACCCTGTTTTGTTGTGCCGAACGCCAACAATGACCTCCCCGCCCCGACCGCCGAGCGGACCCCGCAGTCGACGAACGCGCTGAACCATGTGCAGCGCCGTGCCGTGAGCGAGCTGCTGAGGGTGTCCCCCGTCGCGGATGACCTGGCCCGCCGCTTCCAGGAGGCCGGGTTCACGCTTGCCCTGGTCGGTGGCTCGGTCCGGGACGCACTGCTGGGCCGGCTCGGCAACGACCTCGACTTCACCACCGACGCCCGCCCCGAGGACGTGCTGAAGATCGTCCGGCCGTGGGCGGACGCGGTCTGGGAGGTCGGCATCGCCTTCGGGACGGTGGGCTGCAAGAAGGAATCGTTCGACATCGAGGTCACGACCTACCGCTCCGAGGCGTACGACCGCACCTCCCGCAAACCGGAAGTGTCCTACGGCGACTCCATCGAGGACGACCTGGTGCGTCGGGACTTCACGGTGAACGCCATGGCGGTGCTGCTGCCGCAGAAGGAGTTCGTCGACCCGCACGACGGCCTGGAGGACCTGGCGGCGCGTGTGCTGCGCACGCCCGGGACGCCGGAGGAGTCCTTCTCCGATGACCCGCTGCGGATGATGCGCGCAGCCCGTTTCGCCGCTCAGCTGGACTTCGAGGTGGCCCCGGAGGTCGTCGCCGCGGTGGAGGCGATGTCGGACCGCATCGAGATCGTCTCCGCGGAGCGGGTGCGGGACGAGCTGAACAAGCTGGTTCTGTCGGCGCACCCGCGCGAGGGGCTGCGACTGCTCGTCGACTCGGGCCTGGCCGACAAGGTCCTGCCCGAGCTGCCCGCGTTGCGACTGGAGAGTGACGAGCATCACCGCCACAAGGACGTCTATGAGCACTCGCTGACGGTCCTGGAGCAGGCGATCGACCTCGAGGAGAACGGGCCCGATCTCGTCCTGCGCCTGGCGGCCCTCCTGCACGACATCGGCAAGCCCCGGACGCGGCGCTTCGAGAAGGACGGTCGGGTCTCCTTCCACCACCACGAGGTGGTGGGCGCGAAGATGACCAAGAAGCGGATGACCGCCTTGAAGTACTCCAATGACATGGTCAAGGACGTCTCGCGACTGGTGGAGCTCCATCTGCGCTTCCACGGTTACGGGACGGGCGAGTGGACGGATTCCGCCGTCCGGCGGTATGTGCGGGACGCCGGCCCGCAGCTGGCGCGGCTCCACAAGCTGACGCGATCGGATTGCACCACGCGCAACAAGCGCAAGGCCAATGCTCTGTCGCGTGCCTATGACGGGCTGGAGGAGCGCATCGCGCGCCTGCAGGAGCAGGAAGAGCTGGAGGCGATCCGCCCGGACCTGGACGGCAACGAGATCATGCAGATTCTGGGGATCCGCCCGGGTCCCGAGGTCGGCAAGGCCTACAAGCAGATGCTGGAGATCCGGCTGGAGCACGGGCCGATGGAGCGAGATGCTGCGATTGCCGCTCTGAAGGAGTGGTGGGCCACCCAGGGCTGATGTTTCACGTGAAACCGGCGGCTGGCGAACCGCCACGTTTCACGTGAAACGTGGGGCGGTGTTTCACGTGAAACACCGCCCCACGGCGTATCCAGGGTGTGTGCCGCGTGCTACTTCGTCGAGGTCAGGCAGAGCACCATGTGGGTGTCGGAGCCCCTGCGCCGATGCACGTTCTTGGTGTACGCCGATTCGTTGGCGGGGCACACGGACGGGTCCGAGGTGTCATCGTGCACCGCGGTCACCTTGTACTGGGCCCCCGAGGTGCCGCAATCAACCACCTCGAGGCCGTCGTCGAGCGAACTGCTGGACTTCTTCACGCAGTCGCCGACTTCAGCGCTGCTCGCGTCGTCCATGCTGCTGATCCAGGCGACGACGAGGAAGATCGCCCCGAGGGCGGCTCCGATGATCCTCAGGATCGTCTTGGGGGAACGGCGCTTGGCGGGCCGGGGCGGCGGGACGGGAGATCCGCCCTGCATGAAGGGCTGCTGCGGCGGCGCGGGGTAACCCGGCTGAGGCTGTCCGTACGGAGCCTGGGGCTGCTGGGGGTAGGCGTATCCGCCCTGGGGCTGGCCGTAGGGGGCCTGGGGCGCCGGCGGTGCCTGCGGGTACGGGTGCTGTCCGTAGGGCGGTTGCCCGTAAGGCTGCTGTCCGTAGGGTGCCTGGCCGTATGGCTGTTGGCCCTGAGGCGGCGTCGTCATGGATCTCCCCCGATATTGATGTGTACAGGCTGGTGTAGGACGTCCGTAAGGTATCTGGTCCGGCTGCCTCGCCGCAGAGGCCTCATCAGCTCGGGAGAGAGGCGGGGCGCTCAGCCGCGCCGGAAGCGGACCAATGCCACGGTGACCCCCGCGTAGAGGACGGTCACCACACCGAGCAGCGCAGGCGATCTTCCGTCCGGAGGCAGCATGAGGGCGGCGACCCCGGCCGCGCCGACGAAGGCGGCGTTGAAGAGAACGTCGTAGAGGGCGAAGACCCGGCCGCGAAAGGCATCGTCGACCGACGACTGCACGATCGTGTCGGTGGAGATCTTGGTTCCTTGGGTGCCGAGACCGAGTACGAACGCGGCGGCCAGCATCGGCCCCGGGGCGAAGAACAGCCCGAGAGACGGCACCAGCACGGCGCCCATCGCGGCACAGCAGGCGATCCAGCCGAACGCGGTGAGCCCGGCCACGGCCCAGGGCGTGACGACAGCGGCCGTGAAGAAGCCCGCTCCTGACACCGCGACAGTGATTCCGAGCAGTGCCAGGCCCTCCGACTCGGTGGTGGACCAGGAGTACCGGCACAGCATCAGCACCGTGACCGTCAGGGCTCCGTAGCAGAAGCGGACCAAGGTCATGGCGATCAGCGCCCGTGCGGGAGTGCGCCGCTCGGCGAGGTGGCGCAGCCCGTCCACGAGTCCTCGCACCGTGCTCAACAGGGCCTCGCGTACATGAGGTTGCAGGCGTGCGGGGTCGGGGCCGAGCAACTGGGGCGCCATGCGCAGGGCGGTGAGGGCCGAACAGAAGTAGAGCAGGGCGGCGAGCAGCACGACATACGCGTCGACATCCGAGCCGGCCAGCCGGACGGCGAAGGCGAGCCCGCCACCGGCGGTCGCGGCGAGCGTTCCGGCCGTGGGAGCCAGGGAGTTGGCCATGACCAGCTGCTCTTCACCGTCGACCACGCGTGGGAGCGCCGCCGAGAGCCCGGCCAGGACGAAGCGGTTGACGGCGGTCACGGACAGGGCCGAGGCGTAGAAGAGCCAGTCGGGGACCTTCGACACGATCAGTGCCGCTGTCCCCATGGCCAGCAGGGTGCGCAGCAGATTGCCGTACAGCAGGACCTGCCGCCTCCGCCAGCGGTCGAGCAGCACGCCGGTGAACGGCCCCAGGAGCGAGTACGGGAGCAGCAGGATCGCCATGGCGGACGCGATGGCCGCGGGCGAGGTCTGCTTCTCGGGCGAGAAGACGACGAAGGTGGCGAGCGCGACCTGGAACACCCCGTCGGCCGCCTGGGACAGGAGCCGTGCGGCAAGGAGCGAACGGAAGTCGCGTAGCCGGAGTAATACGCGCAGGTCGCGCACAGCATGCATGAGGCACAGCCTCACACAGCCCGCAGGCCCCCGGGGTGAATACCCGGGGGCCTGCGCTGCGAGGGTACGTCGGGCGTCTCAGCGCTCGACTTCGCCGTTGATGAACTTCTCGACGTTCTCCCGTGCCTCGTCGTCGAAGTACTGCACCGGCGGGGACTTCATGAAGTACGAGGACGCGGAGAGGATGGGGCCGCCGATGCCCCGGTCCTTGGCGATCTTCGCGGCGCGCAGCGCGTCGATGATGACACCCGCGGAGTTCGGGGAGTCCCAGACCTCGAGCTTGTACTCCAGGTTCAGCGGGACATCACCGAAGGCACGGCCCTCGAGGCGGACGTAGGCCCACTTGCGGTCGTCCAGCCAGGCCACGTAGTCCGAGGGACCGATGTGGACGTTGTCCTCGCCGAGTTCACGGTCCCGGATCTGGGAGGTGACCGCCTGCGTCTTGGAGATCTTCTTGGACTCCAGGCGCTCGCGCTCGAGCATGTTCTTGAAGTCCATGTTGCCGCCGACGTTGAGCTGCATCGTGCGGTCCAGGATGACGCCCCGGTCCTCGAACAGCTTGGCCATCACGCGGTGCGTGATCGTGGCGCCGACCTGCGACTTGATGTCGTCACCGACGATCGGGACACCGGCCTCGGTGAACTTGTCCGCCCACTCCTTGGTGCCGGCGATGAAGACCGGGAGGGCGTTGACGAACCCGACCTTGGCGTCGATGGCGCACTGGGCGTAGTACTTCGCGGCGTCCTCGGAGCCGACGGGGAGGTAGCAGACCAGGACGTCGACCTGCTTGTCCTTGAGGACCTGGACGACGTCGACCGGGGCCTCGGGGGACTCCTCGATGGTCTGGCGGTAGTACTTGCCCAGGCCGTCGTGGGTGTGGCCGCGCTGGACCGTCACGCCCGCGTTGGGCACGTCGCAGATCTTGATGGTGTTGTTCTCGCTGGCGCCGATGGCATCCGCGAGGTCGAGCCCGACCTTCTTGGCGTCGACGTCGAAAGCCGCCACGAACTCGATGTCACGCACGTGGTAGTCGCCGAACTGCACGTGCATGAGGCCGGGCACGCGGCTCTTCGGGTCGGCGTCCTTGTAGTACTCGACGCCCTGTACCAGCGAGGCGGCGCAGTTGCCCACGCCGACGATGGCTACGCGAACCGAACCCATTCCGGTTGCTCCCTGTGTTCTCGATGAGGCCCTGCGCAGCAGGCCCTCATGTGGTGGTGTCATCGGACGGATCCGGCCGGGAACCACCCCGGTGCCGGGGCAGGCCGCCCGTATCTCCTGACTGGTTCTTCTTGTCCTGTGCTGCCGGACCGGGTGGACGCTGGTCACGCCCGGCGCGCTCACTCTCGATGAGCTCGTTCAGCCAACGGACTTCGCGCTCCACGGATTCCATGCCGTGCCGCTGCAGTTCGAGGGTGTAGTCGTCCAGCCGCTCGCGTGACCTGGCCAGGGAGGTGCGCATCCGCTCGAGGCGCTCCTCCAGCCGGCTGCGGCGGCCTTCCAGCACACGCATCCGCACGTCCCGAGAGGTCTGGCCGAAGAACGCGAAGCGGACGCCGAAGTGCTCGTCCTCCCAGGCATCCGGTCCGGAGTGGGCGAGCAGCTCCTCGAAGTGTTCTTTGCCCGCAGCGGTCAATCGGTAGACGATCTTGGCTCGGCGCCCCGTCAGCGCCGCGGGCGGTACGCCCTCCGCGGAGCCGTCCGGCTCCTCGATGAGCCAGCCGTTCGCGACCAGCGCCTTGAGGCAGGGATAGAGGGTGCCATAGCTGAACGCACGGAAGACCCCGAGCGAGGTGTTGAGCCGTTTTCGCAGCTCATAGCCGTGCATCGGGGATTCGCGGAGCAGGCCGAGGACGGCGAACTCGAGGATGCCGGAACGCCTGCTCATCCTCCGCCTCCTTGGTCCTGTGCGCTCTTTATGTCGTGCTGATGTATCGACTCGATACATCCAGACGATAGAGCGGTCACCGGGGTGGAACAAGTGGGGGGACGGTGAACGGCATCACATCACCGAATCGTTCTCATCAACCTGACTGATTTGGAGTGAATTTCAACACTGGGCAGGTTTTGGCCGTGCGTAGTCTGTGCGGCATGCAGACTGCCGGGAACCGTGGGCCGATATCTGGCGTCCCCATCCTCGGTGTAGTGCGGCTCGCGCCTCAGGAGCGAGTCGTGCATCGGGGGGACCTGAAGACAACTGCCGCCTTCAGGCGACGAGATAGCGCGCCTGCCCGAGGAGTATTCGTTCCATGAGCGAGCACCGTCGCAAACCGCCACAGCCGCAGAGTGGCGGACGTGCCGCGGCCCGACGCGCCGCACAGCAGCCACCGGGGCGCCGATCCGCCTCATCGCGTGGCTCCGCAGCCGGTCCCGACTCGCACTCCGAGCCGACCGGTCATGAGCCGCGGCAAGGAGGACGTGCCGAGGCCCGCAGAGCTGCCCAGCGCGGCGGCCGCCGCCGGGGGGCCGATGCCTCCGCGGTGGCTGCCGGTGACGGCGCCGGCGGCCGTGGTGGTGGCCGGCGTGGCGGCGGCGGTGGCGGTGGCCCCGAGGGGGGCCGTGGACGCGGCCGCGGGGGCGGGCAGCCCGCCAAGCGGCGTCTGATCGACTACCCGCGCGCCAACCGCGTCGGGTGGCGGCGCTTCGTGCCGTCCTGGAAGCAGGTCGCAACCCTGAGCGTCGGCTTCATAGGGCTGATCGTGGGTGCCTCCGGCGTCGCACTGGCGTTGGTGCAGGTTCCCGACGAGAGCCTGGCCGCCAAGTCGCAGAACAACGTCTACCTCTGGGCCAATGGCAAGGTCATGGCGCGCGACGGTGAGACGAACCGGCAGAACGTCACGATCAACGAAATTCCGACGTCGATGCAGAATGCGGCGATCGCCGCGGAGAACGCATCGTTCCGGACGGACTCGGGCGTCGACCCGATGGGCATCGCACGTGCGGTGTTCAACATGGCCAAGGGTGGCGAGACCCAGGGCGGCTCGACCATTACCCAGCAGTACGTGAAGAACGCGATGCTGAGCCAGCAGCAGACCCTTGACCGCAAGTTCAAGGAACTGTTCATCGCGATCAAGGTCGGCTGGTCGAAGACCAAGAACGAGATCCTTCAGGGGTATCTCAACACCAGCTATTACGGTCGCGGGGCCTACGGAATCCAGGCCGCGGCTCAGGCGTACTACGGAGTGGACGCCGCCAAGCTGAACCCGAACCAGAGCGCCTTCCTTGCCACCGTGCTCAAGGGCGCCGACCTGTACGACCCCGCGGGCGGTACCAGCCCGGGAGCGACGAGGGCGGCAAACACCGCGCGCGCCAAGGCGCGGTGGTCCTGGATCCTCGACCGGGAGGTCGAGAACCACTTCCTGTCGAAGGCGAAGCGGAAGCAGTACGCGGGGCACTTCCCCACGCCGAATCTGCCGAAGCCGGTGGCCAGCAAGAGCGGCCAGATCGGCTACATGATGGACACCGCGAAGAAGTACGTGCTGAAGCACACGGATGTCAGCGAGGCCCAGTTCGACAAGGGCGGCTACACGATCCGGACGACCTTCGACGCGAAGAAGACCAGTGACCTCGAGAACGCGGTCAAGAAGGTCAACAAGCGGTACATCGACCCGAAGAAGCGCGCAAAGGACAAATACGTCCAGTTCGGCGGCGCTTCCGTGGTGCCGGGAGACGGCAAGATCGTCGCCTTGTACGGCGGCGAGGGATACGACAAGGGGCACTTCAGCAACAACGCCGACACCTTCGGCGTTCCGGTCGGCTCGACCTGGAAGCCGTTCGTGCTCGCCGCGGGGATGAAGTACGGAACGGCCAAGAGCGGTGGGCCGATCTCACCGGACAGCCGTTACAACGGTGACGACCACCTGAAGGTGAAGAACGCCGACGGTAGCTACGTCACAAAGCGGGATAACTCGCCCTTCTACCAGGAGAACGAGAGCAACCACCCCTGGGGCTACATCCCCTTGACCAAGGCGATGGAGCAGTCCGTCAACACCCCCTTCGTGCAGCTCGGCATGGACGTCGGGATGCGCCGGGTCCGGGACATGGCACAGGCCGCGGGTATCGCGCCGACCAGCTTCGACAAGAACCTGAACCCGTCCTTTGCGCTGGGAACCTCCACACCGAGCGCGATTCGTATGGCCGATGCCTATGCGACGTTCGCCCAATCGGGAACGAAGGTGGAGCCGTATTCGGTGACCAAGGTGACGTTCGAGGGCGAAGACCTGCAGGGCTTCGACAAGCCCAAGCAGGAGACGGCGATGGATTCCAACATCGCTAACAACGTGACCAAGGTGCTGGAGAACGTCATCCAGAACGGCACGGGCAAGCTGGCCCGTCGGCTGAACATGCCGGCGGCGGGCAAGACCGGCACCACCGACGAGAACAAGTCGGCCTGGTTCGTCGGCTACACCAAGCAGCTGTCGACCGCCGTCACCATGTTCCGCGAGGACGCAAAGAACCCGCGTCAGCTGTCCATGAACGGTGTCGGTGGCTTCGACTCGATCCACGGTGGTGCACTGCCCACCGAGGTGTGGACCGAGTACATGCTGAAGGCGATGAACGGCGTCACAGGGCAGCCGTTCCCGGCTGCCACGCCCATCGGGCGACGGGTCGACGAGCCCGGGATGCCGTCTCCGACGCCGACTCCCACCCCGTCGGACACGCCGTCGGAGACTCCGTCGGGAACTCCCAGCGACTCCGCTTCCCCGTCGGACAGTCCCAGCCCGACCCCGACGGATACCTGTGCTCCCTGGGACGTCAACTGCAAGAACAGTGGCGGTACCGGTAACGGCGGAGCCAACGGTGGTGGACCGGGCGGACCGGGTGGACCCGGCGGTGACACCGGAGGCACGAGTCCGACACCTGATCCGACGGACGCGAACGGTGGTGGAGGCCTGTTCGGCGGCCCTAACGGCTAGCGGACCGTTTCACGTGAAACGCTGAACGTTTCACGTGAAACGCGGAGCCACGAAGCCCCTGCCCGGCATGACCGGGCAGGGGCTTCGCCGTCTTCCGCACAGGGGCGTACGGCAGGATGGGCCCATGACGAGCGTGCGACGGGACGAGTCGGTACGGCCGACGAGGCGGGATGAGGTGGCGGCGGCCGGCAGCGAGCTGATCGGCGGACCGATCGGCCGACGCGCACTGCTCGGGACCAGCAGGCTGACCCCGGTGCGGGTCATCGCGCTCGTCGCCATCGGCATGTTCGCGCTGGGCATGGTGCAGAAGCTGCCTTGTTACAACGGTGGCTGGTTCTTCGGTGCCACGAGCCAGTACATCCACGCCTGCTACTCGGATATCCCCCATCTCTACGCCGGGCGGGGCTTCGCTGACGGGCTGATCCCGTATTTCGACCGGTTGCCCGGCGATATGGAGTATCTCGAGTACCCCGTGCTCACCGGTGTCTTCATGGAGGTCGCCTCCTGGATGACACCGCACGGCGGAGGGATCCAGCAGCGCGAACAGATCTACTGGCTGGTCAATGCCGGCATGTTGATGATCTGCGTCGCGGTCCTCGCGGTGTGCGTGACCCGCACCCACCGGCGACGCCCCTGGGACGGCCTCCTCGTCGCCCTGGCGCCGGCCGCCGCCCTCACCGCCACCATCAACTGGGATCTGCTGGCGGTCGCCCTGACCGCCGCCGGGATGCTGATGTGGTCACGCAGCCGCCCGCTGGCGGCCGGTGTCCTCATCGGGCTGGCCACCGCGGCCAAGCTGTACCCGGTGCTGCTGCTGGGCCCCCTGCTGGTGCTGTGCTGGCGCGCGGGAGCCTGGCGCGCGTACGGCAGGGCGCTGGCCGGTGCCGTCGCCTCCTGGCTGGTGGTCAACCTGCCGGTGATGATCACGCACGATGGCGCGGGATTCCACATCAGGGAGGGCTGGGCGAAGTTCTACACCTTCAGCCAGGAGCGGCCCATCGACTTCGGTTCGCTCTGGCTCCTGATCTCGCAGCGGACCGGCAATCCCCTGGAGAACGCCAATACCTATGCCACGCTGCTGATGATCCTGGGCTGTGGCGCCATCGGCCTGCTGACTCTTTATGCACCGCGCCGGCCACGCTTCGCGCAGTTGGCGTTCCTCGTCGTCGCGCTGTTCATCCTCACCAACAAGGTCTACTCGCCGCAGTACGTCCTGTGGCTGACCCCGCTGGCCGTGCTGGCCCGGCCGCGCTGGCGGGACTTCCTGATCTGGCAGGCCTGCGAGGTCATGTACTTCCTGGGCATCTGGATGTACCTCGCCTACACCGGCAACGGCGACAAGCACCAAGGTCTGCCGCCGGAGGGCTACCAGCTGGCCATCGTGCTGCACCTGCTGGGGACCCTCTACCTGTGCGCCGTGGTCGTACGGGACATTCTGCTGCCGGAGCGCGATGTGGTCCGCAGGGACGGGGACGACGACCCGTCGGGCGGAGTCCTGGACCGCAGCGCCGATGTGTTCGTGCTCGGCCGGGCACACCACCGCCCCCGGCACGCGGTGCAGTTCGAGGGGGCGCCACAGGTGCGCTGGGGCGCCGCCGTACGGGAATGAGCCGGCACCGGCCCTCATACGCCGGGGCCCGGTGCCGCAGACGTCATCTGCGGCACCGGGCCCCGGCGCGTTCCGGGCGGAGCGCTACCGGCTCAGCGGTCCACGAGGCGGTCGAACTGCGTGGTGGTGTGCCGCAGATGGGCCACCAGTTCCTCCCCGACCTGCGGCTGCGGTGCGTCGCTCGGCACGAACAGGATCGACACCTGCATGTGCGGCGGCTCCGCGAACCATCGCTGCTTCCCGGCCCACACATACGGCGCGAGGTTGCGGTTGACGGTTGCCAGGCCGGCCCGGGCCACGCCCTTGGCGCGCGGCATCACGCCGTGCAGCGCCTTGGGCGACTCCAGGCCGACACCGTGCGAGGTGCCGCCGGCCACCACGACCAGGTAGCCGTCGGAGGCCGCCTTCTGCTGCCGGTAGCCGAAGCGGTCGCCCTTGGCGACCTGGGTGACATCGAGCACCGAACCGCGGTACTCGGTGGCCTCGTGGTCGCCGAGCCACAGCCGCGTACCGATCCGCGCGCGGAACCGTGTCTGGGGGAACTGCTGCTGGAGACGGGCGAGTTCATCTGCCTTGAGATGGCTGACGAACATGGTGTGCAGCGGGAGGCGGGCGGCGCGGAGCCGGTCCATCCAGCCGATGACCTCCTCGACCGCGTCGGACCCGTCGGTGCGGTCCAGCGGCAGGTGCAGCGCGAAGCCCTCGAGGCGAACGTCCTCGATGGCCGCGGCCAGCTTGGGCAGGTCCTCGGGCCGGACGCCATGGCGCTTCATGCTGCTCATGACCTCGATGACGACCCGGGCGCCGACCAGGCCGCCCACGCCTTCGACCGAGGAGACCGAACGGATCGCCCGGTCGGGCAGCGGCACCGGCTCTTCACCGTGGCGGAACGGCGTCAGGACGAGCAGGTCGCCGCTGAAGAAGTCCTTGATGCGGGCCGCTTCGTAGGTCGTGCCGACCGCCAGGATGTCGGCACCCAGGCGGGTCGCCTCGTCGGCGAGGCGCTCATGGCCGAAGCCGTAGCCATTGCCTTTGCAGACCGGGACCAGCCCGGGGAACTGCTGGAGAACGCTCTGCTGATGCGCCCGCCAGCGCGCGGTGTCGACGTAGAGGGTGAGCGCCATGGCCGGGCCCGGAACCTTTCTCGTGGCTGGGTGTGTCAGGAGTACGGACGGTGCGGTGAAGCGGTCAGCGACGCGACATATACATGTCGAGCGCCTTGTGCAGCAGCTTGTTGAGCGGGAAGTCCCACTCGCCGAGGTACTCCGCTGCCTGCCCACCCGTACCGACCTTGAACTGGATCAGGCCGAAGAGATGGTCGTTCTCGTCCAGCGAGTCGCTGATGCCGCGGAGGTCGTAGACCGAGGCACCCAGCGCATAGGAGTCCTGCAGCATCTTCCACTGCATCGCGTTCGACGGCCGGACCTCGCGCTTGTGGTTGGCGGAGGCGCCGTAGGAGTACCAGACGTGGCCGCCGACGATCAGCATCGTGGCCGCGGCGACGTTCTCGCCCTCGTGGCGGGCGAAGTAGAGCCGCATGCGGTTGGGGTCCTCGGAGTTGAGGGCCGTCCACATGCGCTGGAAGTAGCCCAGCGGCCGCGGCCGGAAGCGGTCACGCTCCGCGGTGACCTCGTAGAGACGCTGCCACTCGGCCAGGTCCTCGTAGCTGCCCTGGACGACCTCGACGCCGGCCTTCTCGGCCTTCTTGATGTTGCGGCGCCACAGCTGGTTGAAGCCCTTGTGGATCTCCTCCAGGGAACGGTCGGCCAGCGGCACCTGGAAGACATAGCGGGGCTGCACATCGCCGAAGCCGGCGCCGCCGTCCTCGCCCTGCTGCCAGCCCATGCGCCGCAGCCGGTCCGCCACCTCGAAGGCGCGGGGCTCGATGTGGGTCGCCTCGACGTCCCGCAGCCGCTTGACGTCGGGGTTCTGGATGCCGGACTTGATCGCGGCGGCGTCCCAGCGTCGGATGATCACCGGCGGGCCCATCTTCACGGAGAAGGCGCCCTTCTGCTTGAGGTGGGCGAGCATCGGCTGCAGCCAGTCCTCGAGGTTCGGGGAGAACCAGTTGATGACCGGGCCCTCGGGCAGATAGGCGAGGTAGCGCTTGATCTTGGGCAGCTGGCGGTAGAGCACCAGGCCCGCGCCGACCAGCTGGCCGCTCTCGTCGAACCAGCCCAGACTCTCCGAACGCCATTCGGCCTTGACGTCCGCCCACGCAGGAACCTGCATGTGGCTGGCCGCGGGCAGGCTCTGGATATATGCCAGATGCTGCTCTCGGCTGATGGTCCTCAGGGTCAGGCTCATGCGGGGCGCTCCTCGGCAGGTGTGTCCCCATGGTCGGGGCTCCGGCTCTCGCGCCGAAGCCTACTGTGACCGTGGAGCGCCCCGTCTGGGCCATACGGGCCGGGGCCCCGTATGCCGTAGCGGCTAGCCGATGACACCGCCGAAGAGGCCGCCGTGAGCCAGGCCGAGGTAGAAGCCGACGGCCGCTGCCCCGAGGCCGATGATCAACAGGAAGCGTTCACCCGTCGTCGACGAGATGAACTGTCCCCACAGGCCGGTGCCGATGCCGATCAGGCCGACCCATGAGCTGACCAGGTGCAGGCGGGGAGAGAGCGTGGTGAAGATGGCGATCGCGCCGAGGACCACGGTCACGATGGCGATGGTGTTCTCGACGGGATGGCTCTTGCCGTCGCTGTTGAGGAGCGAGAGCAGGTTGCGCTGGGTCCGTGCTGCCTGTGCCATGCGGCACCTCCGATGACAGGGCGGCGCACTGTAACGCCGCTCACACCCGTTGTGTTCCAGATTGAGGGGTGCGGTGGGCGGATTTCAACCGGAAGGCTTCATGCAGGTACTCTGTACGGTCTGCGCCTATGTCTGCCCGGAGGACCGGACGGACACGGTGCGGAACGCATACGACCCTCCTGCCACGGAACGACCGTGGCCGCTGAGTCCAAAGGAGGTGGGTTCTACATGCGTCACTACGAGGTGATGGTCATCCTCGACCCCGATCTCGAGGAGCGCGCTGTCTCCCCGCTGATCGAGAACTTCCTCTCCGTCGTCCGTGAGGGCAACGGAAAGGTCGAGAAGGTCGACACCTGGGGCCGTCGTCGTCTCTCTTACGAGATCAAGAAGAAGCCCGAGGGCATCTACTCGGTCATCGACCTGCAGGCCGAGCCTGCGGTCGTCAAGGAGCTCGACCGTCAGATGAACCTGAACGAGTCGGTCCTCCGGACCAAGGTCCTTCGTCCCGAGACCCACTGAGCGCGCAAGCGTCCAGCGGTAACCGGGTCCGAGTAGCAGCAACACCAGCAGCCAGCAGCACACCCGCCGAGAGGTTCCCCTAATGGCAGGCGAGACCGTCATCACGGTTGTCGGCAATCTTGTCGACGACCCCGAGCTGCGCTTCACCCCGTCCGGTGCGGCGGTCGCGAAGTTCCGCGTCGCGTCCACTCCCCGCACGTTCGACCGTCAGACCAATGAGTGGAAGGACGGCGAGAGCCTGTTCCTGACCTGCTCGGTGTGGCGTCAGGCGGCGGAGAACGTCGCCGAGTCCCTGACGCGGGGTACCCGCGTGGTCGTCCAGGGCCGCCTCAAGCAGCGGTCGTACGAGGACCGCGAGGGCGTGAAGCGCACGGTCTACGAGCTCGACGTCGAGGAAGTCGGCGCGAGCCTGAAGAACGCCACGGCCAAGATCACCAAGACCACTGGTCGTGGTGGCCAGGGCGGTGGCTTCGGCGGCGGTCAGCAGGGCGGTGGCCAGGGTGGCGGCGGCTGGGGCGGCGGCCCCGGTGGCGGCCAGCAGCAGGGTGGCGGCGGTGCTCCCGCCGACGACCCGTGGGCGACCAACGGTCCTGCCGGCGGTGGTCAGCAGGGTGGCGGCGGTGGCTGGGGCGGCGGCTCCGGCGGTGGCTACTCGGACGAGCCGCCCTTCTAGGTCCGGACCACCGGCTCGGCTCCGCGCTGTTTCACGTGAAACGGCGCTGTGAGACGGCCCGGGGCCTTGAGGGCGTCAGCACAAACTTCTTGAACTCATTGGAGAGAGATAATGGCGAAGCCGCCTGCTCGCAAGCCTAAGAAGAAGGTTTGCGTGTTCTGCAAGGAGAAGATCTCCTACGTCGACTACAAGGACACGAACCTGCTGCGGAAGTTCATCTCCGACCGCGGCAAGATCCGTGCCCGCCGAGTCACCGGCAACTGCACCCAGCACCAGCGTGACGTCGCCACGGCCGTGAAGAACAGCCGTGAGATGGCGCTGCTGCCCTACACGTCCACCGCGCGATAAGGGAAGGGTGACCGAATCATGAAGATCATCCTCACCCACGAGGTCTCCGGCCTCGGCACCGCCGGCGACGTCGTTGACGTCCGCGACGGGTACGCCCGTAACTACCTGGTCCCGCGTGGTTTCGCGATCCGCTGGACCAAGGGTGGCGAGAAGGACGTCGAGCAGATCCGCCGCGGTCGCAAGATCCGCGAGATCGCCACCATCGAGCAGGCCAATGAGGTCAAGGGCCAGCTCGAGGGCGTCAACGTGAAGCTGGCCGTCCGCGCCGGCGACGCGGGCCGCCTGTTCGGCTCCGTCACCCCGGCCGACGTCGCCTCGGCGATCAAGGCCGCCGGTGGTCCGGACGTCGACAAGCGTCGTGTCGAGTTCGGCTCGCCGATCAAGACCCTGGGCGCGCACCAGATCTCCGTGCGTCTGCACACCGAGGTCGTTGCGAAGCTCGGCGTCGAGGTCGTCGCCGCGTAATTCCGCACCACGCCGAAGGGCCGCATCCCGTCACCGGGGTGTGGCCCTTCGCCGTGTCCGGGACACCGACGGCCCGCGCTCAGTCCTCGTCCTGGGCGCGCCGGTAGAGCTTGGCGATGTCGTCGTCGAAGTACGCGGCGTAGGAGACATCGTCTTCGTCGCCGCCGCCTTCATGGCCGCCGAGCACGCCGATGACCGTACCGGTGTGGCTCCTGGGGTCGTAGTCGGCCAGCCAGGGACTGCCGCTCGTCCCGCCTTCGAAGTCGGTGCACTGGATGCGCAGCTGGGTATCGCTGTACTTCGTGGTGCGGTTCTGGCAGGAGATCGGGGTGTCGCGGCTGGTCGGATAGCCCGTGATCTTGACGTCGTTGTCGAAGCCGCGGTCGATGCCGAGGGTGTTGCCGCCCAGGACGTCCTGGATCTCCTTGCCGTTCTTCTTGTCGAGCACGAGGAAGGCGACGTCGAGATCCTCGTCTTGCGACTTGGCCCAGCGGTCGTCGACGATCACCTTCTTGACCTTCCAGAGGCCGGTGGGCTCGTCGCCGTCGCGGTAGTCGGGGGCAAAGACAAGATCGTCCACGGTCGCCCCGGCGTCCGCGTCGAAGGCACAGTGCGCCGCGGTGATGAGCATGTTCCGGCCCGGGCTCTGCACCACGCTCGCCGTGCAGAAGTGGTCGCCGGAGTCGTCCTTCTCGAAGACCGCGCCGACCCGGGCGTTCTGCTCGGTTCTGCGCGGGGTGTACGCGCTGCCGTCGTCGGCCGGGGCCGTCGCGGCGGGATCCTGGTCCTGGGGATCTTGGCCGGCCTCGCCGGACTTGCCGAAGCTGCTGTGACCGCTGACGGGGCCGCGGCTGGTATCGGCTTCCTCCGAGGCGTAGCCCACCACGGCAGCAGCCACGATGACGATGAACGTCAGGGGCAGCACGGAATTCCTGGCAAGCGAGCGCACACGGTCATTATTGACACGCGCTGCGTATTGCGGGAGATGGTTCAGCGGGAGGCCCCGGTCACAATCCACCGGCCCGAGCGGGTGCGCAGCCACAGGGTCAGCATGCGGACGGTCATCATCAGCGCCATGGCCCACCACAGCGCCACCAGTCCGCCGCCGAGGGCGGGCACCGCGAGCGCCGCCGGAGCGAACAGCGCCAGGGTCACGACCATGGCCCACGCGAGATACCGGCCGTCTCCCGCGCCCATCAGTACGCCGTCGAGGATGAAGACGATGCCGGAGACCGGCTGTGTCACGGCCACGACCAGGAGCGTGCTCAGCAGCGGGCCCTGTACGGCGGGGTCCGAGGTGAACAGGGGGATGAACAGCGGGCGGGCGAGCGCGACCAGGACGCCGAGGACCAGGCCGGCGGCGATGCCCCACTGGACCATGCGGCGGCAGGCGGCCCGGGCGCCGTCGCGGTCCTCGGCGCCGAGGTAGCGGCCTATGATGGCCTGCCCGGCGATGGCGATGGCGTCCAGCGCGAAGGCCAGCAGGGACCACAACGTGAGCACGATCTGGTGAGCGGCGACCTCGGCGTCGCCGAGCCGGGCGGCGACGGCGGTGGCGATCATCAGCACAGCGCGCAGCGAGAGCGTACGGACCAGCAGCGGGACGCCGGCCTGGGCCGAGGCGCGAATGCCCGCGGCGTCGGGGCGCAGCGAGGCGCCGTGCCGGCGGGCGCCGCGGATGACCACGGCGAGGTAGACGGCGGCCATGCCGCACTGGGCGACGACCGTGCCCCAGGCGGAGCCCGCGATGCCGAGCCCGGCGCCGTAGACCAGGCAGACGTTGAGCACGGCGTTGACGGAGAAGCCGCCGATGGCGACGTAGAGCGGGGTCCGGGTGTCCTGGAGGCCGCGGAGCACGCCGGTGGCGGCCAGCACGACGAGCATCGCGGGGATGCCGAGTGCGCTGATGCGCAGGTACGTCGTCGCGTGCGGGGCGGCGGTGGCGGAGGCTCCGAAGGCCTCGACGAGCCAGGGGGCAGCGGGGAGCACGGTCACGATGACGGCGGCGCCGAGCAGAAGGGCGAGCCAGATGCCGTCCATGCCCTGGCGGATGGCGGCGGGCAGGTCGCCGGCACCGACCCTGCGGGCGACCGCCGCGGTGGTGGCGTAGGCGAGGAAGACGAAGACGGAGACGGCGGTGGTGAGCAGGGCGGCGGCGACTCCGAGGCCGGCGAGCTGAGGGGTGCCGAGGTGGCCGATGACGGCGCTGTCGACCATGACGAAGAGAGGTTCCGCGACCAGTGAGCCGAAGGCGGGCAGGGCGAGGGCGATGATCTCGCGGTCATGGCGGCGGCCGGTGCGCCGCAGGGTCGCGGGAGCCTGGGTCATGCGCTCAATGTAATCGTCCACAGGTAAGAGATGCAAACCCCTTGCAGTCCTTACTTTCCGCTGTGTGGAGGTACCTCCCCTGTGCCGTTTGTCGTGATCTTGAGCCCTGGGCGGAAGTTTTTCTTCCCCACAGCCTATGGATGACAAAGGTGCAGGTCAGGGGTGTGTGGACAGGGTGATTGTGTGCTTGTCCACAGAAGTTTCCCCCGTGCCGTGCACAGGATCCGGGGACTTCTCCACAGCTGAAGGGCAGTCATCCACATGGCCTGTGGATAACCAGATTGGCGGACGGTGCCCACGGGCCTACCGTGGTCCGGCACCCGCCGCCTGTTCCGGCTTGAGAAATCGTCCGAACTCGACGCGCCGTAACCGGAGTCGGGCGTCTCGATTGTCAGAGCTGTGCCGTAAGAAAGAACAGCACAGCAAGGTCCGCGCCGCGGACGGGAGGAGGTGCCGGGGTGAGCATTCCCGAGCCCATGGAAGACCCCTGGGCGGACTCCGGTCCCAGCGACCTGCTGCCGGCCGCCCGCTCCCGGCGGGGCGAGGGCAAGGGACGCGGCCGCGGCGACCGGCAGGACCGCGACGACGACGGCGGCTCCTGGACCGGTGGCTTCGAGCGGGTTCCCCCGCAGGACCTGGACGCCGAGCAGTCCGTGCTCGGCGGCATGCTGCTGTCCAAGGACGCGATCGCGGACGTCGTCGAGGTCCTCAAGGGCGAGGATTTCTACCGCCCCGCCCATGAGCTGGTCTACCAGGCGATCCTCGACCTGTACGCCAAGGGCGAGCCGGCCGACCCGATCACCATCGCCGCGGAGCTCACCAAGCGCGGCGAGATCGCCAGGGTCGGCGGCGCCTCGTATCTGCACACCCTCGTCCAGTCCGTACCGACCGCGGCGAACGCCGAGTACTACGCCGAGATCGTCCATGAGCGTGCGGTGCTGCGCCGGCTGGTCGAGGCCGGGACCCGCATCACGCAGATGGGATACGCCGCGGACGGCGACGTGGACGAGATCGTCAACAGCGCCCAGGCGGAGATCTACGCCGTTACCGAGCAGCGGACCAGTGAGGACTACCTTCCGCTCGGCGACATCATGGAAGGCGCCCTCGACGAGATCGAGGCGATCGGCTCGCGCCAGGGCCAGATGACGGGTGTGCCGACGGGCTTCACCGACCTGGATTCCCTGACGAACGGCCTGCACCCCGGCCAGATGATCGTGATCGCGGCCCGTCCCGCCATGGGTAAGTCGACCCTTGCGCTGGACTTCGCGCGGGCCTGCTCGATCAAGAGCAATCTGCCGAGCGTGATCTTCTCGCTGGAAATGGGACGCAACGAGATCGCCATGCGTCTGCTGTCCGCCGAGGCACGGGTCGCGCTGCACCACATGCGCTCCGGCAGCATGACGGACGAGGACTGGACACGGCTGGCGCGCCGGATGCCGGATGTCTCCGCCGCGCCGCTGTACATCGACGACTCGCCGAACCTGTCGATGATGGAGATCCGCGCCAAGTGCCGCCGGCTCAAGCAGCGCAACGAACTGAAACTGGTGGTCATCGACTACCTCCAGCTGATGCAGTCCGGCGGCTCGAAGCGGGCCGAGAGCCGCCAGCAGGAGGTCTCGGACATGTCCCGTAACCTCAAGCTGCTGGCGAAGGAGCTGGAGCTCCCGGTCATCGCGCTCTCCCAGCTGAACCGTGGCCCCGAGCAGCGCACGGACAAGAAGCCGATGGTCTCCGACCTCCGTGAATCCGGCTCGATCGAGCAGGACGCCGACATGGTCATCCTGCTGCACCGCGAGGACGCCTATGAGAAGGAGTCCCCGCGCGCCGGCGAGGCCGACCTGATCGTGGCGAAGCACCGTAACGGCCCCACGGCGACGATCACGGTCGCTTTCCAGGGCCACTACTCGCGCTTTGTGGACATGGCGCAGACGTAGGCGGAGCCGCGGGCCCCGCCTCTCGCACCTGGCGGGCCCTGCCCGAGCCGTGCGCGCGAGGAGTTCCAGCGGGAATTGAGCCCCTGTGCGACGGCTTGCCCGGGGGCTCGATAGGCCCGCGGCCCACGCCTGGGACATCCGAGGAGCCCAGGCGGTGGGCATGCGAACCGTGCAGCGACCGGGCGGGGACGTCCCGGCGCCTGGCGGAGGGACGGCCGGGCGCGGCCGCGGCCGGCACCGTCAGGGTGCGACGGACAGGACGATCTTGCCGGTGGTGCGGCCGGTCTCGCCGAGGGCGTGCGCCTTTGCGGCCTCCTCGAGAGGCAGCACGGTGTCGACGTTGACCTGCAGCTTTCCGCTGTTCACCAGGTCGGCGACGGCGCGCAGTCCGGTCTGGTCGGGCTCGACGAGCATGAACCCCGCACGGATCCCTGCCTCGCGCGCCTGCGCGGCCGGGAAGGAGTCGTCCAGCGGCAGGATCGACACCAGCGTGCCACCGGGGCGCAGGGTGCGCAGCGAGCGGGCGCCGTAGTCGCCCCTGATGGTGTCGAGGACGACGTCGATGTCGCGCACCGTCTCCGCGAAGTCCTGCGCGGTGTAGTCCACGAGTTCGTCGGCGCCCAGGCCGCGCAGGAAGTCGTGCTTGGCCTGCCGCGCGGTGCCGATGACGTAGGCGCCGCGGGACTTGGCGATCTGCACGGCCAGGTGGCCGACTCCGCCCGCCGCGGCGTGGATCAGCACCCGCGCGCCCGGCTGGACGTTCGCGGTGTCGACCAGGGCCTGCCAGGCAGTCAGCGACGCCAGCGGGAGAGCGGCACCCTGAAGGTGGTCCAGGCCCGCCGGGAGGGGCGCGAAGTGGCGCGCCGGGGCGGTGACGTACTCCGCGTAGGCCCCGGCGGGGTGCGGGAAGCGGGGCATGCCGAAGACCTTGTCGCCCGGCGCGAACACGGTCACCCCGGGCCCGACCTCCTCGACCACGCCGGACACGTCGAAGCCCAGGGTGAACGGCGTCTCGGCGCCGGTGAGGAACGCGCCCTCGGTACGGGTCTTCCAGTCCGTCGGATTGACGCCCGCGGCGTGCACCCGGACCAGGATCTCCGTCGGGCCCGGTACCGGCCGGTCAGTGGTGATCATCTTCAGGACGTCGGGTCCTCCGGCGGTGTCCTGGCTGACGGCGCGCATCTGCGGGATCCGGGTCTCGGGCATGGGGTCTCCTTGGTACTGGTGCCTACGGCGATGGCCGGGCGTTCCGCGCCGCTGGGCGGCCGGGTTTTCCGGGGTGCTGTCAGCTTTGCGCGGCCGGCGGGGGCGCAGCGGTGTCCTGATGGCCAACGTTTGAAAGAATCGGGTCATGCATCGCGTTGGAGTTCTTGCCCTGGACGGCGTCGTCCCCTTCGAGCTCGGCATCCCCGCGCGCATCTTCGGCGCCGCGCACAGCGCCGACGGTGAGCCCCTCTACACCGTGGTGACCTGCAGTCCGGACGGGCGCCCGGTGCGCGCCGAGGCCGACTACGACATCGCGGTCGCCGAGGACGCCTCCGTGCTCGCGAGTGTGGACACCGTCGTCATTCCGCCCTCCCACGCGCTGGCCACCATCGCCGAGGACGGCCGGCTGCCCGAGGAACTGCGCAAGGTGCTGGAGTACGTACGGCCCGGCACCCGCATGGTGGCGATCTGCACCGGCGCGTTCGTCCTGGCCGCCGCCGGGTTGCTCGACCACCGACCGGCCACCACGCACTGGAAGGAGGCCCTGCAGCTGCAGCGCCTCTTCACCACGGTCCGCGTCGACCCCAATGTGCTCTTCGTCGACGACGGTGACGTCCTCACGTCCGCGGGAGCAGCTGCCGGTGTGGATCTGTGTGTGCACCTCGTGCGCCGGGACCACGGCAGCGCTGTCGCCAACGAAGTGGCCCGCACGTGTGTGGTGCCGCCCTGGCGCGACGGCGGTCAGGCCCAGTTCATCCGGCTGCCCGTCCCCGAGCCCTCGGCGGGCGGCACCGCGGCCACCCGCGCCTGGGCCCTGGAGCGTCTCGGCGAGCCGCTCACCCTGAACGCCCTCGCCGCCCACGCCCAGGTCAGCGTGCGCACCCTCACCCGGCGTTTCCGCGACGAGGTCGGCATGAGCCCCGGTCAGTGGCTGGCCGGCCAGCGCATCGAACGCGCCCGGCACCTGCTGGAGACCACGGACTGGTCCATCGACCTCGTCGCCCATCACGCCGGCTTCGGCACCGGCACCTCCCTGCGCCAGCATCTGCACGGTGCGGTGGGGGTGTCACCGCAGACGTACCGGCGGACGTTCCGGAGCGCTGCGGCGCTGACCGCCTGAGGATGCGCCGGGCGGGCGGTCCGGTCGGCTGAAGGGGATCGGGTTGGCGGGCCCGTTCGGTGGCTCGGAACGGGGAGAGCCGTTCGGCGTGCGGGGCGTTGGTTGCCACCGGATGAGCAGACCGAACTCTGCGCGGCGATCGGCGCAGCAACTCTGCGGTGATGCGGCGAGGATAGGGCCCGGCCGAACGGATCCGCTGCTGAGGAGCGCCATGACCATCGGAGAGTCCACGCAGTCCCACGAGCCGGGGGCGGCGGACCCTCTGCCGCAGGTGGCCGCCACGCCCGAGGAGTTCGCGGAACTGCTGCCCCAGACACGGCGGGCGTTGCTGCGCCGGCTGGCGGTCGGGCAGGCCGAGGGGCGGGCGCCCTCCATGACGGGGGCGGTCGTCCGCGCCCGGCGGACGGTGTGGACGGCCGGCCGCGGCTCAGTGGAGGGGGAGGCGCCGCACAGTGATGTGCAGTACCGGATCGGTTCGCTGACCAAGACCTTTGTCGCCGTGCTGGTCATGCGGCTGCGGGACGAGGGGCTGCTGGACCTGGCGGACCCCGTCGGCAGGCATCTGGACGGGACCCCGGTGCCGGACGCGACGATCGCTCAACTGCTCGCGCACAGTTCGGGGCTGGCGGCCGAGGCACGGGGCCCGTGGTGGGAGCGGACCGCGGGAGCGCTGCGCCCCGAGCCGGCCGACCTCTTCGGCGAGCGGCCGCAGCGGCACCCCGCCGGACGGCGCCACCATTACTCCAACCCCGGCTATGCGCTGCTCGGCGCGCTGGTCGAACGGCTGCGAGGCGGGACCCCGTGGGACGAGGTGCTGCGCAACGAGGTCCTGGAATTCCTGGGCATGAGACGTACGACGCTGGGGCCGGCGGAACCGCACGCGCGCGGCTGGGCGGTCCATCCGTGGGCCGACGCCGTGCTGCCCGAGCCGGCCGAGGACACCGGGTTGATGGGCCCGGCGGGGCAGTTGTGGTCGACGCTCGACGACCTGTGCCGGTGGGCGGCGTTTCTCCTGCGGGGCGACGGGCGGGTGCTCGGGGCGGCGAGCCTGGCCGAGATGCGGACACCGGCCGTACCGCCGGAGGGGAACGCATGGGACGCGGGGTACGGACTGGGGATGCAGCTCGTACGACGTGAAGGACGGCTGCTGGCCGGGCACGTCGGCTCGATGCCCGGTTTTCTGGCGGCGCTGTGGACCGATCCCGAGGAGGACGTGGCCGGGGTCGTGCTCGCCAACTGCACCTCGGGCCCGGCGGTCGCGGCCCTCGCCGCCGACCTGACCACGCTCGTGAGCGAACACGAGCCCCGGATCCCCGAGCCCTGGCGTCCGCTGCCCGGGCCACTGGATCCCGAACTGCTGGCGCTGACCGGGCCCTGGTACTGGGGCGCGAACCCGCACGTACTGAGGCTGCGGGCCGGCCGGGAGCTGGAACTCACGCCGCTGTCCGGGACGGGGCGGCTCTCGCGGTTCCGGGCCGAGACGGACGGCACCTGGACGGGGCTGGACGGCTATTACGCAGGCGAGACGCTGCGCGTGGTGCGGGAGCGGGACGGTTCGGTCAGCCACCTGGACCTCGGCACCTTCGTGTTCACCCGCGGTCCCTACGCGCCGTCGGAACCGGTGCCCGGTGGGGTGGATCCGGAGGGTTGGCGGGTGTGAGGCCCGTACGGCGGGCGTCCGGAGAGCGGACGTACAGTCGGACCAGATGTCAGGAGCCGCGCCGAGTCGGCTCGCTACCGCTGGAAGGCCCTGTGACTGCCGTGTCTGACTCGACCGCGAACGCCGCCGCCCCGGATCTGCTCGACCTGCCGCCGCTCACCGCGGCCCACTTCGCGCGGATCGAGGACAAGGTCGCCGCCCTGATGCGCACGCGCTGCGACGTGGTGGCGATGCAGGGCGAGGCACTGCTGCCCCTGGAGGCCTGCATCCGCTCGGCGGTGCGGCCCGGCAGCACCGCGCTCAACATCATCACCGGGCCGTACGGCGAGACGTTCGGCGGCTGGCTGCGGTCCTGCGGAGCCGAGGTCGTCACCCTCACCGCGCCGTTCACGGGTGCGGTCGACCCGCGCCAGGTGGCGGAGGCCCTGCGGGAGCACCCCGAGATCGACTTTGTGAGCCTGGTGCATGCGGAGGCGGCCACCGGCAACACCAACCCCGTCGCGGAGATCGGCGCGGTGGTGCGGGAGCACGGCGCGCTGCTGATGCTGGACGCGGTCGCCTCGGTGGGCGCCGAGCCGCTGCTCACCGACGAGTGGGGCGTGGACCTGTGCGTGATCGGCGGGCAGAAGGCGATGGCGGGGCCGGCCGGGGTGTCGGCGGCGTCGGTCAGCGCCCGTGCGTGGGAGCGGATCGCCGCCAACGAGCAGGCCCCCCGCCGCTCCTATCTCTCGCTGCTGGACTGGAAGGAACGCTGGATCGACGGCGGCCGCGCGGCACTGCCGCATGCCCCGGCGCAGCTGGAGATGCTCGCGCTGGAGCAGGCCGCGGACCGTATCGACACCGAGGGCCTGGAAGCCGTCATCACCCGCCACCGGGCAGCGGCCGCGGCGATCAGGGCCGGTGTGCAGGCACTGGGCGGGCTCACCCCGTACGTGGTGCGTGACGAAGACGCGGCGCCGGCCGCCACGACGCTCCGGGCACCGGAGGGAGTGGATGCCCGGGAGATCGTGGCCGCCGCGCTCGCGGTGGATGCAGCCGTACCGGTGCAGGCTGCGGCGGGTGCGCTGGCCGAAGAGATGATCCGGGTCAATCACTATGGCCGCGCCGCCGACCGGGCAGTGGTCACGGCCTCGCTGGCGGCGCTGGCGGGCGGACTGCGTGCGCTGGGTGCGTCCGTGGATGCCCCAAACGCGGCTCTGGCGGCGGGCGCGGCATGGGACGCCGTGGCTGCCGGCTGAGGAACATCGACGCCCAGTCATAGGGCGGCGGGCCGTGTGGGGTCGCGTTTCACGTGAAACGCGACCCCACACGCATGTCTGGAGGCGACGTCGTTTCACGTGAAACGGTCATGCGGCGGATGGGTTTTCGCGAGCGACTCGACGTCTCCAAACCCCTTTATTCGTAGGCAAGTTGACGTTGTCGGTGGAGGGGAGGACGCACGATGCGTACGTCCACGGCAGCAGCGTCGGCGACCTTGCGGCCGACGGTGATCCCGCCCGTCGCCTGTCAGGAATCGTCCGGTGGCATGCCCGGGGGCCCAGAGGCAGGCTGGATGGGGAAGGCGTCGTGGGCGCCGGCGCTCGTGGGTCCCCGGTACGGGAAGGCGCCACGGGCGGCAGCGTCGATGAGGCGCATGCTCGCGGCACCCCTCCTCCGGTCGGTCCGATTTTCCGGCCGACGCGTCGCCGGGGCATTTAACGATCTTGTTTGAAGCCTCCCATAGAATCGGAACGAGCGACCCGTTTGCTGTAGCGGTGCGCGCCTGGGGGGTGGCGACGTTTTTCAGGAGGTCCGGCGGTGCTCGAGGGTGATGTCACGCGCTTCCGCGCGGATGCGCGGCGCAACCGGGCGCTGGTGCTCCAGGCGGCTCGATTCGCCTTCGAGGAACAGGGGTTGGGCGTCCCGCTCGGGGAGATCGCGCGCCGTGCGGGCGTCGGTGCGGGAACCGTCTACCGCCACTTTCCTTCCAAGGAAGCCCTGTTCAGGGCGACGGTGGTGGAGCGGATCGAGCTTTTCACCGACACCGCAAGGGACTTGGCCGAGTCACCGGACCCTGGCCCGGTGTTCTTCCGTTTCCTCTCCTCCGTGGTGCGGCTCGCCTCGCGCAACAAGGCGTTGTGTGACGCGTTGGAGGCAGCCGGCGCGGGCCGTTTCGAGCCGTCGCCGGGGGTCGGCCAGGACTTCGACGACGCGCTGGAAGTCCTGCTCAGCAGGGCCCAAGAGGCGGGTGCCGTACGGCAGGACGTCGGGATAGCGGACCTCAGAGCCCTGCTGGTGGGCTGCCTCTCGATGGAACGGGCCAGAGCGGGAACCGGCACGGAGGCCGGGGACCAGGGCCGGATGACGGCGCTGATGTGCGATGCACTGCGGTCCCGGCAGGGCGTAACGAAACTCGACGATCTTCCCGGGAACCGTAACGGATCGCAGTGCGAGGTGTGCGGCGCGGCCCTCGCGACGGCGCGTACGGGCCGGCCCGCGCGTTATTGCGGTGGTGCGTGCCGGCAGAAGGCGCACCGGGTGCGGGGGCGGACGCGGCAGGGGTGAGCGGACGCGGCCGCACCGGCCGCCGTGTATGTCACAGCTGGAGCTTGAAGCCCAGGTGGGAGGCCTCGAAACCCAGGCGCTCGTAGAAGCGGTGGGCGTCGATGCGGGTCGCGTCCGAGGTGAGCTGCACCATCTGACAACCGAGAGTCCGGGATTCCGCGACCGCCCACTCGATGAGCAGGCTGCCGAGACCGCTGCCGCGTTCGTCGCTGTGGACCCGTACCCCCTCGATGATCGCGCGGGTGGCGCCGCGCCGGGACAGGCCGGGGATCACCGTGAGCTGGAGCGTGCCGACCGCCCGTCCCGCCCGGACGGCGACGATCTGGTGCTGTTGCGGGTCGGCGGCCAGCTTTTCGAACGCGGCGCGGTACGGAGCCAGGTCGTCCGGTGATTCGCGGGTGGCGCCCAACGGGTCGTCGGCGAGCATGGCGACGATGGCGGGCAGGTCGGCCTCGGTCGCGCGGCGTATCTCGATATCGCTCATGGGCGCGACCCTATGCCGAGTGATCGCAAGGGCGGCAGAGGCACCGTGCCGCCCCTTCGGCCATCGGCTCGTCCCTTCGTGCCGCCGATGTCACCGCGGCACGAGCGTCTCGACGGCGGTGACCAGCGGCGCCAGCTCGGGGCGCTGCGCGGCGTCCTGGAGAGCTTCGCTCAGCGCGCCGTCGTGGGTCGGCCGGGCCTCCACCAGGAGCGCGAGGCCCTCGGGCGTCACGTCGGTGTAGATACCGCGCCGGTCGGTCGGGCACAGGTAGCGCGAGAGCAGCCCCCGCTCCTCGAGCCGCGTGACCAGGCGGGTCGTGGCGCTCTGGCTGAGGACGACGGAGTCCGCGACCTGGTGCATCCGCAGATGGCCGCCGGGGCCGTCGTGCTGCTCGCTGAGCACATTGAGGACCGAGAACTCGCGAACGCTGAGGTCGTGCGCCTGCAGGGCGCGTTCGATGTGGGACTCGATGCGGCTGTGCAGCGCGGAGAGTGCGCACCAGCCCTGTGCCAGCCCGGGCGGCGGCGCCGGCGGGCAGCCGGGATCGGCCGGTGCGGCCGCCTGCGGTGCCTCCACCGCCTCCTGCGTGTCCCGCTTCTCCTGCATCTCCCGCGTCCGCTGCGTCATCGACGACCTCCTCATGGGCGCACCGCATGGGCGCACCACCCAGGATAGGGCACCTGCGAAATATCCCGCGCTTGCAATTAACCCGCGTCTGCAATTATTGTCTACGCTCGTAAGGGACGGGCGCAATGATCTGAAGGGATCCGTCATGCCTCTCGCACTCCTGGCTCTCGCCATCGGTGCCTTCGGGATCGGAACGACCGAGTTCGCGGTCATGGGCCTGCTGCCCGACATGGCGGCAGGCTTCGGCGTCACCATCCCGCTCGCCGGCTACGCGACCACCGTCTACGCCCTCGGCGTGGTCATCGGAGCGCCGTTGATGACCGCCGTCGGCACGCGCTTCACGCGCAAGCAGATGCTGATGCTGCTGATGGGCCTGTTCATCGCGGGCAACCTGCTCACGGCCGTCGCACCCAGCTTCTGGATCATGCTCGTCGGGCGGATCGTGGCCGCTTTCACGCACGGCGCGTTCTTCGGCATCGGTGCGCTCGTCGCTGCCGACCTCGTCGCGCCCCAGAAGCGCGCCACCGCCATATCCCTGATGTTCAGCGGCCTGACCATCGCGAATGTGGTGGGCGTACCGGCCGGCACCCTGCTCAGCCAGCAGTTCGACTGGCGCACCACCTTCTACGCCATCACCGCGCTCGGCGTGATCGGCCTGTTGGGCATCGTCAAGCTGGTCCCGGCGCAGCAGGCGAAGGCGGCCTCTCCGCTGGGCAGCGAACTCGCGGTGTTCCGCAACCCGCAGGTCGGCCTCGCGATGCTGATGACGGTCCTGGGCTTCGGCGGTGTCTTCGCAGCCGTCACCTACCTCGCCTCGATGATGACCGAGGTCACCGGCTTCGCGCCGTCCTCCGTGATCTGGCTGACGGCCGTCTTCGGCCTCGGCATGGTCGGCGGGAACCTGGTCTCCGGCCGCTTCACCGACCGCGCCATGATGCCGATGCTGTTCGTGTCGATGACCGGTCTGGCGCTGTCACTGGCCGCGTTCAACTTCACCGCGCACCACAAGACCGCCGCCATCGTCACCATCGCGCTGATCGGCATCTTCGGCTTCGCCACCGTTCCCCCGCTCCAGAAGCGGGTGATGGACCAGGCGGCCTCGGCGCCCACCCTCGCCTCGGCCGGCAATATCGCGGCCTTCAACTTCGGCAACGCGCTGGCCGCTTGGCTCGGCGGGATCGTCATCTCGGCCGGCCTCGGCTACACCGCGCCCAACTGGGTCGGTGCGTTGATGACCGCCGCGGCGCTGGCGGTGGCGATATTCGCCTCCGCTCTGGAGCGGCGCCAGACGGGCCGTGGCCGTGTGGTCGCCGCGGGCGGAGCCGCCACCACTGCCGACGAGCCCGTAGCGGCGGCGCACGGCTGACGTATCCGGCCGTACCGCACCCCCGGACAACCGGCGCCAGGCCCCTCACCGACCGACGCGTACCTACCAGCCACCACTCCACCCGCGCACCACGCGCCACGTACCTCCAGCACCACGCGCAGCCCGCACCACCAGCACCACTACGCCCCAAGGAAGAACCCTCATGAGCACCACCACCTCCGCCCCGACCGCCCCCGCTGTCCGGCCCCTCACCACGCGTGACGCCGAACTCCTCATCGACGCCGCCGTCCGTGCCGCCGAAGACCTCGACGTCCGGGGCAGCGTCACCGTTCTGGATGCGGGCGGTCAGCTGCTCGGCTTCCGGCGGGACGACGCGGCCGTGCTGATCTCGGGGGAGACCAGCACCCGCAAGGCGTACACGGCAGTGCAGCTCGACACCCCGACCGCCGACCTGGTCGAACTCGTACGGCCCGACGGCCTCTTCCACACCCTGCCCACGGCGTTGGACCGGCCGCTGCTCTTCCTCGCGGGCGGTGTGCCGCTGCACCGGGACGGCCGGCTGATCGGCGCACTCGGCTTCGGCGGCGGTGCCCCCGAACAGGACCACCGGATCGCCACGGCGGCAATAGCGGAGGTCGGCCTCGCCTGACGGGCGCCCGGCCTGACATCGCCCCGCCGCTGTCCGTTAGCCGAGGCCCGCGCCCTCGATGCCGTTCCTTCGTGCCCGGCCGGCGCGTGCCGTGGCCGACTGCGCCTCGCGCAGTCGGCTGCCGCGCTTGGTGGGACCCCACGGCTTGAGGACGGAGATCGCGGTGATGAAGAGGTAGGTGGCCGTGGCGACCGCCGGTGCGACGAGGAGACCTACCTCCGGGCGCGGGGTGCCCGCGGCGGCCTCGGCGGCGAGGCGGTTGATACCGGGCCGGAGTGAGAAGACCGACAACAGCACGGTGACGAGCGTCAGCCAGAATTTGGCATAGACCCAGCGGTACCGGGCCAGCCCCCAGGCGGTGCGCAGCGACAGCACCAGTCCGCTGACCAGGGAGGCCAGGGCGACGGGGAGAACCAGCCAGTCACCGAAGATCTTCATGGCCTGGTAGGCGACGCCGGCCATCTCGGGGGAGTCGGCCGTGTAGCCGGTGATGCTGAGCGCGAGCAGCCCGACGGTGAGGCCGAGCCAGCCGACGGAGACGGCGACATGAAGGACGAGGAGGGCCCGGCGGGCGGGCCGGCTGAGCTGCTGCATGGTGTCCACGGTCGCGTCCGGTGCCCCGCGGTACATCTGCCCGCGGGAGTATCCGCATGTACGCGGACGTGAGTAGGTCCCGACATGCGGCGCGGACCACCGCCCGCACTCCCACACCCAGGACAGGCAGTTCTACGAGCCCGGCCGCATCCTCTCCGGCCCCACCGGCGTGCGGACCGGATGCACCTCCCCGCGGTGCCGCCCTCGCCTGCCGCGATCGTGCCTCCTAGGCTCCGGGGCATGGGCAAGCTGCATCTGTTCGACATGGACGGGACCCTGCTCCATGGGTCCGCCGCCGCCATTGAGATCTCCCGGCAGCTCGGACTGGACCGGGAGATTGCCGAGTTGGAACGCGCATTTGCCGCGGGTGAACTGACTCCCCCGCAGTTCGCTCAACGCGCATGTGATCTCTGGGCCGCCGAGTTGACCGAACTCACGGTGGCCGCGGCATTTGACGGCGCGCCCTGGCTCGCCGGAATCCAGGAAGTCTGGGCGGATATCCGGGCGCGTGGTGAACGGTGCGCGGTGATTTCTCTCTCGCCGGGTTTCTTCGTCGAACGGCTGCTGGACTGGGGCGCCGACGCGACGCACGGTTCCCGCTGGCCCGCGTTGCCGATCCGGGAGGCGGTGGAGCCGGCCGGCATCCTCTCGTCGGCGGCGAAGGTACGGATCGCGGATGAACTCTGCGTGCAGTACGGGCTGACGCGGGCCGACTGTGTGGCGTACGGCGACTCCATGTCGGACACCGAACTGTTCGCGGCAGTACCGCAGTCCGTGGCCGTGAATGCCGATCACCATGTCAGTGGACTGGCCTCATATGTGTATGCGGGCAGGGATCTTCGCGAGGCATACGAACTGGTCCGTACTGGCGGGTAATTCCGAACTCCTCCGGCGGATTCGTCCGCTGTGGCGCTGAAAAGGAAGTCTGTGGGGAGGATCACTGTTATCGGAAGGCCCGTGCGGAGTGTTCCAAGATCAGGGCTTGTGGTTTTAACTACTGCCGGTATGGTCGAGTCCGGCTTGGCGGAGGTAGGGCTTCCGTGGGAGCGCGAGGGGTGGGCTCAAAGCTCGTCAGCCTAGCGGCGAAGCGGCCCTCAGGACCCGGACTTCCGACTATTTGTCCGATGTGATGAGCGGGAGTGGCATGCTGCTGACGCGGCATCTGCTCCGCATTGTCGCAAGGGAGTGAGATTTGTCCGCTTTGGAGGGTGTTGCCGGAGTCGCATGAGGCGATGAAGGGTTCGGGGGCAGGACGGGGGAATTCCGGGCAGTTCCGATCAACGGAAGTGCGAAGACAACCGAAAGACGTTCGAGGCGAGGCAGACCATGGACGCTCCGACCACCACGTCGGCCGATAACGGCTCTTCCGGCGGGAGCAGTGGCGATTGGGGTTGGTTCACTCCACCGGCGAAGAAGTCCTCCGGAGAACAGCAGGAGCAGCACCACAGCCAGGACCGGCAGCAGGACCACGACGGCCCGGCCGAACCGGGCGACGGGAGTGCCCACCACGACCGCGGCGACCGCAGAGACCACCACGAGTGGGACCAGAGAGAGGGGCGGAACGACCGGGAACCGATACCCAGCCGACCGGTCAACCCGATCCGTCCCGTAGGCACCGCCGCCGCGCGCGAGCGCGAGACGGAGCCGTCGCAGGCCCCGTCGCCGCCCTATGAAGCAGGCCGTCCGTCCGCGGCAGCCGGCTCCGCCGAACAGCAGCAGGCCCCGGCGGCCGCCTACTCCGAGCAGCCCGCCGCAGCCCCCGGCTATGCCGCCGCAGCGCCGCGCCGCGGGACCGAGCCCGCCTGGGGCGGTGCGTCACCCGCGCCCCGCCCGCCGGAGTGGGAGCGCGTATCGGCCCCGGGCCGGGAGCCCGAGCCCGTACACGAATCGGCGCGCGGCACGGGAGCGCCCGCGAGTGCCCCTGCCGGCACCGCGCCCGCCACGGAACCGGCTGCCCAGAGCCAGGGCCCCGCCCCCTCGGTCTTCACGCCCCAGGCGCGTCCCGCCGCCCCCGGTCCGGAGCCCACTCTCGACGCCCTGCAAGCCTCGGCCGCTTCCGCCACACCCGCCTCCCCCGACGCCGTTCTCATCCGTCGCACCATGGCGGAGATCGAGCCCGTGGCCGACAAGGTCACCTCGTACTTCTACGCGCTGCTCTTCGTGCAGTACCCCGACCTGCGAGCGCTGTTCCCCGCCGCGATGGACACCCAGCGCGACCGGCTGTTCAAGGCGTTGCTCACCGCCGCCCAGCACGTCGACGACGCCGAGGTGCTCACCGCCTACCTGGCGAACCTCGGCCGCGGGCACCGCAAGTACGGCACCCAGCCCGACCACTACCCGGCGGTCGGCGAATGCCTGCTCAACGCGCTCGCGCGCTATGCGACGTCCAGTTGGGGGCCGGAGACCCAGGCCGCATGGGTGCGGGCCTACACCGCGATCTCGCAGATCATGATCGATGCGGCAGCCGAGGACGAGGCCGTGGCCCCCGCCTGGTGGCAGGCCGAGGTCGTCTCGCACGAGCTGCGCACGCCCGATATCGCGGTGGTGCTGGTCCGCCCCGACCAGCCCTACCCGTTCCTCGCTGGCCAGTACGCCAGCGTGGAAACCCCCTGGTGGCCGCGGGTCTGGCGGCACTACTCCTTCGCCTCCGCGCCGCGCTCCGACGGCCTGCTCTCCTTCCACGTCAAGGCGGTCCCGGCCGGCTGGGTCTCCAACGCGATGGTCCACCGCGCCCGTCCCGGCGATGTCATCCGGCTCGGGGCCCCCGGCGGCTCGATGACCGTCGACCACAGCAAGCGCAGCGGTCTGCTGTGCGTCGGCGGCGGTACCGGCATCGCCCCGATCAAGGCACTGGTCGAGGATGTCGCGGAACACGGCGTCCGGCGCCCGGTCGAGGTGTTCTACGGCGCCCGCAGCGACCACGACCTCTACGACCTCGACACCATGCTGACCCTTGAACAGACCCACCCCTGGCTCTCCGTCCGCCCGGTCGTCGCCAACGGACCCGCGGCCCGCGGCGGAACGAGCAGCGAGACCGGTCAACTGCCGGACGCGGTCCGTCAGTACGGGCCGTTCCGGGAGTACGACGCCTATCTTTCCGGGCCGCCGGGGTTGATCCGCAGTGGTGTGGACGCTTTGGTGGGGGTCGGTATCCCGACCGAGCGCATACGGCACGACTCCGTGGAAGAGCTCGTCTCGGCAGGAGATTGAGATCTTGGCAGCGCAGGCCGGCAACGGCCCGACAGGGGAGGGGTGGGGCATGCCACGGCAAGAGCGCCCCGGGAGCGACGGCGAGCACCTGGTGCAGCAGCGGCTCGGTACGACCGAGCGCGCCGACCGCTTCTACGGGGACCAGGTACTGGACCATCTCAATGCCCGGATGCAGGAGTTCGTGGCCCGTCAGGAGATGTTCTTCCTGGCCACGGCCGACCGGCACGGCGAATGCGATGCGACGTTCCGGGCCGGCCCGCAGGGGTTCGTCCAGGTGCTCGACGCCCATACGCTGGCGTATCCGGAATACCGTGGCAACGGTGTCATGGCCTCCGTCGGCAACATCTCGGAGAACCCGCGTCTGGGCATCCTGATGATCGACTTCACGCGTGACCGCATCGGGCTGCACATCAACGGCCGCGCGCGGGTCGTCATGGACGAGGACATGCGGGCGCAGCACCCCGGTCTACCGGTCGACCCGGTCCCCGGCAGGCGTGCTCAGCTGTGGGTCACCGTCGAGGTCGAAGAGGCGTACATCCACTGCGCCAAGCACATTCCGCACCTGCAGAAGGTCCCGGCCCAGCAGCGCGGGGCGCGGGCCTGGGGCACCGACGACGTCAAGCGCAAGGGCGGCGACTTCTTCGGCGCGGCGGCGGAGGCGGGGCAGCGGCCGCCCTTCCGGCGCGCGGAGCGCGGGAACGAGCACCTCCGGGGCGGACTGCACGAGGACACGGACGACGCGGTGTACCAGGCCGCGGCCCCGGTGTACGGAGGCGACCCGGCGTACGGTGCGGGCCCGGCCCCTGCCGCGCCGGCCGGTCCCGCGTACTCCGGCGCGCCTCGCGTTCCGCGCCGGGACGATTTCGTGGAGGAGCTGAACGCGGAGTTCCTCGACCGGGTCGAGCGGGTGCTCGCCCGCGCCCGGCCCCGCCGTCCCGCCGAGGACGCTCCCGCGTTCCGCGGTTGGTTCGACGACCGGCGCGACGGCTGACCCGGCGCCCGCCGCAGGGGCGGGCCCGCGGAAGCCCGCTCAGCCCAGGTCAGGGGCGTGCATGGCCCACACGCCCTCGATGTTGCCGTCCAGATAGTGCCGCAGGGACAGCGGCACGACCTCGACCGAGGCGATGCCGACGCGGTTGAAGGGCACCCGCACGATCTCGTACTCCCCGCAGGGTTCCTCGACCTCGGGTCCGTGCCGGCGCGAGACGTCCATCGAGTCGAGCCGGCAGACGAAGAAGTGCTGGACCTTCACGCCGTCCACCCCGCCGTCGCTGAAGTGCTCGACGGTGTCGACGAAGACCGGCACCACGTCCTTGATCTTCGCGCCCAGCTCTTCGTCCAGCTCACGGTGGAGGGCGTCGATGACGGTGGCGTCCTCGGGCTCCACGCCGCCGCCGGGAGTGATCCAGTACGGGGCCCGCCCCGGTTTGGTGCGCTTGATCAGAACGAGGTCCGCGCCGTCGAGCAAAATCGCGCGGGCGGTGCGTTTGACGACTGGCCGTACGTTCATAGGGGACAGATGCCGCAGTCATGGCCCGGTGAAACCCACGCCTCTCGGTCACCAGTCGACAGCGGTTCGCAACAGCCACTCGTGCGCCCGGGCGATGTGCGGCAGGCCGAGCGTCCCGGTCCGGACGGCCAGGAAGTACGTCCGCAGCGGGGGCATCGGCGGGTCGAGCAGGGCCACCACGTCGCCGTTGTCGAGCGCCTCGGCGCACAGATAGCGGGGCAGCACGGCGAGCCCCGCCCCGGCTGTCACGCACGACAGCACGGCCCGGAGATCGGCGGCGATCACGGCGGCGGAGGCGGCGGGCTTGGCGTCGAAGACCGCGGACCAGTAGCGGGCGATCAGCGGCAGGCTTTCATGGACCTCGACGAGCGGTACGGGGTCCAGCACGCGGACTCCCCGGGCCTGCAGCACGGTGCTGCCGCCCAGCTCGGCGGCCCAGTGCGGTGCGGCGATCAGGACATGTTCCTCGTCGCAGAGCGTGGTGGCGGTGAGCAGCCCGCCGCGCGGGCGGGTGGTGGTGACGGCCAGATCGTGGTGGCCGGCTGCCAGGCCGCTCAGCAGCTCCTCCGCGGGGCCGAAGGCGGTGCGTATGGACAGGCCCTGGGCGACCAGCGGGGTCAGCGCCGGGAGCGCGCGCTCGGCGAGGAACTCCGGTGGCCCCGCGAGGTGGAGAGTGCGGGTGACGGAGTCCCGGTCCTGGTCGGCCTGTGTGATCTCGGTGAGCGCGTCCAGGTGGGGTGCCACTTTGTGGGCGAGTTCATCGCCGATGGTGGTGGGGGTGACGCCACGGGCGCAGCGGAGGAAGAGGGGGCGGCCCAACTGGCGTTCCAGCGCCCGGATCTGGCTGGTCACCGCGGGCTGGGAGAGGCCGAGTAAGGCCGCGGCGCGGGTGAAGGAGCCGGCTCGGTGCACGGTGACGAAGGTGCGCAGCAGAGCCAGATCCATCGCGTACCCCCTGCGCCTCTCGGAAGCCTGGTCGCCAGCCAACTATAAATTTGTCGATAGGGCTGTGTCGCTGGCGTGATTGGACAATGACGCTCAGTCAACTAGCCTTGTTCGAGCGGTTCGTTTCACGTGGAACATCGAGTTTCACGTGAAACGCGTGGACTCGGGGCCATGGGGAACCGCAGGCCGGCAGGGCGACGAGGGGGGATGCCCTGCCGGCCCATTAGTCGCTTCCGACGTCTCGGGCTGGGGTACGCGCCGCTTGTTCGACCCGGCCCCCGCTTCGGTGCAGCCCGGCCGTCCGGTCAGATCTGTGCGGCCACGTCCAGGGCCCGGATGACATCCGCGACCAGATCCTCCGGCTCCTCGATGCCGACGGAGAAGCGGATGAAGCCCTCCGGCACGGCGTCGCCGCCCCAGCGGGCACGTCGCTCGGCGCTGGACCGTACGCCTCCAAAGCTCGTCGCGTCGTCCACCAGGGTGAGAGCGGCCAGGAACCGCTCTGCGTGGGCCTTGTCGGGCAGAGCGAAGGACACCACGGAGCCGAAGCGGCCCGGGCGCATCTGCCGGGTGGCGAGCTCATGGGACGGGTCGGTCGGGAGGCCCGGGTGGCGCAGGCCGGTGACCTCGGAGCGGTCGGCCAGCGCCGCAGCCAGGGCCCTCGCACCCTCCGACTGCTGGCGGACCCGCAACGCGAGAGTGGCGAGCGAACGGTGCGCGAGCCAGCTCTCCATCGGGCCGGGGATCGCCCCCACCGTCTTGCGCCACAGCCGTACGGAATCGGCCAGCGCGGCATCCCGGGTGCTGGCGTACCCCAGGAGCACGTCGCCATGGCCGGTCAGCGCCTTGGTGCCGCTGGCGACCGTGAAGTCCGCGCCGAGGTCGAGCGGCCGCTGCCCGAGGGGGGTGGCGAGGGTGTTGTCGACGGCCACCAATGTGCCGCGGCGGTGCGCTTCGTCGGCCAGCCGCCGGATGTCACAGACATCGAGGCCGGGATTGGAGGGCGTTTCGATCCACAGCAGCCGGGCGCCGTCCAGCACATCGAGCTGTGCGTCGTGCGCGGTCGGAGCCGTACGGACCTCGATGCCGTAGCTCTCCAGGCGGGTGCGGACGGCCGGCAGGAGCTGGTATCCGTCGCTGGGGAGCACCACGGCGTCGCCGGTGCGCAGCTGCGAGAACAGCACGGCGGTGATCGCGGCCATCCCGGAGGCGAAGGCGACGGTGTGGGCGCTTTCGTCCGGTGATTCGAGCTCGCCGATGGCCTGTTCCAGACGGGTCCAGGTCGGGTTGGCGTCACGGCCGTAGGTGTACGGGCCGACGGCATCGCCGGGGAGGTGGAAGTGCGCCGCGAACACCGGCCCCGGGAGGGCCGGCTCATAGGCCTCGGGCTCCGGAAGCCCGGCGCGCACGGCGCGGGTGCCGTCGGCGGTCATGCGCTCTCCTTCTCCCGCGGCTGGTGCGGGTCCTGTGATGCGTCGCGGGCGGTTGCCGGGGCGGTGATCGCGGCGCGAACGGCTGCCAGCAGGCCGTCGCTCGCCTCCTCGATCATCTCCAGGCACTCCTCGAAGCCGGCGGCATCGCCGTAGTACGGATCGGGCACGTCGAGGCCGTCGATGAGTCCGGGCCCGGACGTGAGGCCCGACCCCGGCCCCGCCCCGGCGTCGGCCGCCGGGCCCGTGCCGTACGAGCGCAGCAGACGGACCTTGGCGGCGTCCGCCGCGGTCGGGGCCAGACCGCGCAGCTCGCGCAGATGGCCGGAGTCGAGCGCGATGACCAGGTCGAGGTGGTCGAACCAGGAGGCGTGGAACTGCCGGGCGGAGTGGACGTGTCCGTAGCCGCCCGCGCGCAGCACGGCGACCGTACGCGGGTCGGCTCCGGCGCCCTCGTGCCAGCCGCCGGTCCCCGCGCTGTCGACCTCGACCAGACCGTCGAGCCCGTCCTCCGCGAGGCGGGCGCGGAAGACGGACTCCGCCATCGGCGACCGGCAGATGTTGCCGGTGCAGACGAAGCAGATGCGGAAGGGGGCGGTCAAGGTCAGTCCTCGTCGGGAAGGATCATGTGCATCGCCCAGGCGACGATGGAGATGATCACGCCGCCGAGCAGTGCCGTCCAGAAGCCGTCCACATGGAAGGCGAGATCGGCCTTCCCGGCGAGCCAGGAGGTCAGCAGCAGCATCAGCGCGTTCACGACCAGTGTGATCAGGCCGAGCGTGAGGATGAACAGGGGGAAGGAGAGCAGCTTCACCACGGGCTTGACCAGGAAATTGACCAGCCCGAAGATCAACGCGACGAGGATCAGGGTCAGTATTTTGCGGCCGGTGTTCTCACCGGTGAGCGTGATGTCCTTGAGCAGCCAGATGGCCACGGCAAGCGCCGCGGCGTTGGCGATCGTCTTGACCAGAAAATGCTTCATGGTGAGATCGTCGCAGACGAGTCTGAATCATCAGAGGGGTGCGATCGGCATGAAGGCTTTCAGACTGGACGAGCTGGAAGCGGAACGGGCCGCGAACGACGGTGCGTATCTGCAGTTCCTCCGGGAACGCAACATGTCGGTCGGGCTGTACGCGCTGGATGCCGGCAGCAGCGATCCGCAGCAGCCGCACGCCCAGGACGAGGTCTACCTCGTCGTCAGCGGCCGGGCGGCGATCACTGTCGGGACGGAGACGCAGTCGGTGGCGCGGGGCAGCGTGGTCTACGTGCCGGCCGGGGTGCCCCATAAGTTCCATCACATCAGCGAGGACCTCCGGGTGATGGTGGTCTTCTCTCCTCCTGAGAGCTAAGGGTCCAGCCCCGGAACCCGTAGGGGAAGGGTCAGGGAAGGGCCGGGGCTGCGAAGCCCCCACGGCCGCGGTCCGCGTCCTAGCATCGTGGGTGCAGGGGGAACCAGAGGCGTGAGGCGGCAGATGCGCCGCACGCGGACGGCGCCACCACCGCGACAACAGCGCAGCAGACGGACAGCGCGGTACGGACAGCGACAGCGTAAACAGACAGAAAGCAGGGCAGAGCAGTGGCTGGTAAGGGGATATTGGCAGGACTTCCGTGGTGGGTCACCTGGGTCGTGGTGCCCGTCGTCCTGATCGTGGTCTTCGGCGGACTGATCACCACTGCGCTCGGCTTCCTGATCAGCGTGCTGTTCAAGGTCCTCATAGCGGCAGCCCTGATCGCCGGAGTCATCTACCTCGTCCGCAGGTCCAGCGGCTCGTCGTCGTCCTCGTCGAAGAGCGACTGGTAGGCCAGGGCCTTCCGCCGGCCGGCCCCCGCGCCCCGCTGTGAGAGCGGACCCGGGGGTTCGGTGTTGGCAATCGTGAACGGCGAAACCGCCTCGCGTGCGGGGTGGCGTCCGGCCTGAAGTGCGAACGCCGCCGACGGCCCCGGGGGCGCCGAGCCGCCGGGGTGTGACGAGGGAGTCCGCGCAGCCGTCTACTTCGCCGTCTACCGGGAGGGTGAAGTCGAGGCGGCAGTGTCTGCCGACGGGCCGGTGGCGGCCGCCGGCGGAGGAGCAGGCTTGCTTCCGTGCCACCGTGCCCCGGCCGCGCGGTCGGCCAACGTCTGCGCGGCCAGTTCGACGACGCCCCGAGCGGAGATCGACTCGCGCGCCACACCCACCCGTTGATCCCGTTGATATCGCCCTTTTCCATGCGATCTGAGGACGAATTGCTGCACTGTTTGGATACGGTGCGTGGCAATCGCCGGCCTTTCGAGCGTCGGAAATATGCCCTGGGCACGGCGTGTACGACTTCCCCCGTCCAAGTGGAGGCGGGCGCCGCGGTGTCGGTGGTTTCCCTGCGGGTGGACGAACTGCGCCGATTGCGGTCCGTTACAGACCGGCTACGAAGAATGGCGGAGGCGACACTAACGACACTCGCTTTCTCTGTCAGTATCTGAAAACTCACTCCTTGTGATCTGCTGGTGCGTGGCAGACGATGGCGCCAATAGGGCTACGGGGATGTTTCCCGGCCATCTCCGATCAAGTGCGGGGCAGTGGTTGATGACCGACACAGTTCAGGCCGAAGTGATCATGAGCTTCGTCGTCTCGGAAGAGCTCGCGTTCCGGATTCCGGTGGAGCTGGACTTCGCCAGCGCCGATCCGTACGCCGTCCGCCTCACCTTCGATCTGCCCGGCGACGCGCCCGTCACCTGGGCGTTCGGTCGGGAGCTGCTGCTGGACGGGCTGAGCCGGCCCTCCGGTGAGGGCGACGTGCGTATCGAGCCGGCCTCCCCCGCGCACCTCAGCGACGTCTTCATCAGCCTTCAAGTCGGCTCCGAGCGTGCGCTGTTCCGGGTGAGCGCGGCGCCGCTGGTCGCCTTCCTGGACCGTACGGACCGGCTGGTGCCGCTGGGCAAGGAAGAGGTCTGCGACACCCTGGAGGCCGTACTCGACCAGATCCTCACGGAAGCGCCGGCCGGCTGACCCTGCCCCCCGGTCGGGCCCTCCGGCCGACGCCATGACGGGTACGCCGATCATCCCGCGTACCCGTGCACTCTGCCCTGCCCGTGCATCTCTGCCCGTGTGTCCCTCCCCGACCGGGCCGCCGGCCCGCCACCTCGCTCGTCCCCGTCCGCCGGCAGCTCTCGCGGTCGACCAGCCCGGCGTGCCGGAAGACGCCCGGTGTGCCCCACGTCACCGCTTACGGCGCCTGCCGCGTCCCCCGCGACGCCCCGGACGGCTCTCCGCGGTGCCGGTCGGCATGTCGGCGCCCACCCCGGCCATGGGCCCCGCCCCGGCTAGCTCCCCGGTAGCTGCCCCGCCGTCGCTCGCCGGTGTGCCCGGGACCTTCCGGTCCGCCGAGACGACCAGGGCTGCCAGCAACGTCGTCAGCGGCACCGCGGCGACCAGTCCGATGCTGCCCACCAGCGTGCGGATGATCTCCTCCGCGACCACCTCGCTCGTGGCGACCGTGCCGACACTGCTCTGTGCGATCGAGAACAGCAAAAGCAACGGCAGCGCGGCGCCCGCGTAGGCCAGTACCAGCGTGTTGACGACGGACGCGATGTGATCCCGGCCGATCCGCATCGCGGCGCCGTACAGCTTGCGCCAGCCGGCCGACGGGTTCGCCTCCTTGAGTTCCCACACCGCCGCGGTCTGGGTCACCGTCACATCGTCGAGCACACCCAGCGACCCGATGATGATCCCTGCGAGCAGCAGTCCGCGGATCTCGATGTCGGGGTAGAGCCCGTGCACCAGCCCGGTCGTGTCGTCCGTATTGCCGGTCAGCAGCGCCCAGTTGATGAACGCCGATCCGAGCAACCCGATCAGCAACAGCGAGGCGAGGGTGCCGAGGACGGCCACCGAGGTGCGGGCCGTCAGCCCATGGCACAGGTACAGCGCGATCAGCATGATCGCGCTTCCTCCGACCACCGCCACCACCAGCGGATTGGAGCCCTGCAGGATCGCCGGGAGGATGAACAGCGTCAGGACCACAAAGCTGGCCGCCAGCGCCACCAGCGCCAGCACTCCCCGCAGCCGGCCGACGATCACTACCGCGAACGCGAAGATCGCGGCCAGTATCCACATCGGGAGCGTCCGGTCGACATCGCTCACCGCATACTGCAGCTCCTTCGGAGCCTTGGGGGAGTACGAGACCACCACGTCCTGGCCGGTGGTGTAGTGGCGCAGGGCGTCCGGCGTCACCACCGTCTGGAAGGTGCGCCCGGCGTTCTTTCCCGTGGTGACTTTGATCGTCGTCTGTTGACAGGGCTTGCCCTTGTCCGCTCCCCCGGCCGGTGGCTGTCCGGTCGGGGAGGGCGGCTGGGGTTGCTGCTCGGCGTGAACATCAGCGCAGTTGACCTCTGCCACCTTGATGACTCGGGCCCGCTCCGTGGGCTGGTCGAAGCCGACGCCGGACGGCTTGTGGGGTGGTGCGCCGCCCGGCCAGAGCACGACCAGGCCGACCGCCACCGCGGCCGCGAAGGGGATCAGCACTGCCGCGATGACCTTGCGCAGATGCCGGGAGACGGGCGCGGCCGGGCCATGGCCGTGCGCATGGGAGTGCGTGGCGGAATGGTGGTGGTGCTCGTGAGGGCTCACCGCCCGATCATCGCAAGAAGCTCGGGGCCCCCTGTTCACTCCGCCGTATCGGCCGCTACCGTGGTGCCACCTTTGCAATCGCGGGAGCTCGGAGCACCGGGCTGAGAGGGCGCTGACCTTCGTCCCAGCGGCGTTTCACGTGAAACGCCCATGGACGGAAGCCGCTGCGTCGACCGCCGAACCTGTTACCGGGTAATGCCGGCGTAGGGAGTTGGGGTCTCATGACTCTGCAGGATGCACGCACGCCCGAAAACGGAAACGGTGCCAGCGGCAGCAGTGAGCCGCAGATCGGCTGGCACAAGGGCTATGTCTCCGGATCGCGCCCGGACCTTCGGGTCCCGGTCCGGCGGGTGCACCTCACCAACGGCAAGGACGTGACGCTCTACGACACGTCAGGGCCGTACACCGACCCGCATATCGATACCGATGTCCGCCGCGGTCTGGCGCCGCTGCGGGAGAACTGGATCATCGCCCGCGGCGACACAGAGGAGTACGCGGGCCGTCCCATGCGGCCGGAGGACGACGGCCTCAAGCACACGTCGCCGCGCGGTGGTCTCAAGAACCTCGACGCGGTGTTTCCGGGCCGCCCCCGCCAGCCCCGCCGCGGCCGTGAGGGCGCCGCGGTCACCCAGCTCGCCTACGCCCGGCGTGGCGAGATCACCGCGGAGATGGAGTACGTCGCCGTCCGCGAGAACGTGACGCCCGAGTTCGTCCGCGACGAGATCGCAGCCGGCCGTGCGGTGCTGCCGTCCAACATCAACCACCCGGAGATCGAGCCGATGATCATCGGCAAGAACTTCCTGGTGAAGGTGAACGCCAACATCGGTAATTCGGCGGTCACTTCCTCCATCGAGGAGGAGGTGGAGAAGATGACCTGGGCGACCCGCTGGGGTGCCGACACGGTCATGGACCTCTCCACCGGCCGCAACATCCACACCACCCGCGAATGGGTGCTGCGCAACTCCCCCGTCCCCATCGGCACGGTCCCCCTCTACCAGGCACTGGAGAAGGTCGACGGCAAGGCCGAGGAGCTGACCTGGGAGATCTACAAGGACACCGTCATCGAGCAGGCCGAACAGGGCGTCGACTACATGACGGTGCACGCCGGTGTGCTGCTCCGTTACGTCCCGCTGACGGCCCGCCGGAAGACCGGCATCGTCTCCCGCGGCGGCTCGATCATGGCCGCCTGGTGTCTGGCGCACCACAAGGAGTCGTTCCTCTACACGCACTTCGAGGAGCTCTGCGAGATCCTCGCCTCGTACGACGTCACCTACTCGCTCGGTGACGGCCTGCGCCCCGGGTCCATCGCGGACGCCAACGACGAGGCGCAGTTCGCCGAGCTGCGGACGCTCGGCGAACTGAACACCATCGCCAAGCGGCACGGCGTCCAGACGATGATCGAGGGCCCGGGACACGTCCCGATGCACAAGATCAAGGAGAACATCGACCTCCAGCAGGAGATCTGCGAGGAGGCCCCGTTCTATACGCTCGGCCCGCTGACCACCGACATCGCGCCCGCCTACGACCACATCACCTCCGGTATCGGCGCGGCGATGATCGCGTGGTGGGGCACCGCCATGCTCTGCTACGTCACGCCCAAGGAGCATCTGGGCCTGCCCGACCGCGACGACGTCAAGACCGGCGTCATCACGTACAAGATCGCGGCCCATGCGGCGGACCTGGCCAAGGGCCACCCGGGTGCCCAGGAATGGGACGACGCGCTCTCCGACGCCCGATTCGAGTTCCGCTGGGAGGACCAGTTCAACCTGGCCCTCGACCCGGACACGGCCCGCGCCTTCCACGACGAGACGCTGCCCGCCGAACCGGCGAAGACGGCCCACTTCTGCTCCATGTGCGGCCCGAAGTTCTGCTCGATGAAGATCAGTAGGAGCATCACGGAGCAGTTCGGCGGCGACGAGGGAGCCACCCCCGGGGAGATCGAGGCCGGGATGCTGGAGAAGTCCAAGGAGTTCGCGGCCGCGGGCAACCGTGTCTATCTGCCGATGGCCGACTGACTCTGCCGTGCACGGACGAGGGGCGGCGGAGGCCCGGACGGGCCTCCGCCGCCGCTGCGTGCGTGGGGGAGGACCGGCGGCGGGAATGTTCCCGCGGGCCCTTTCGTTGCCCCTGGGCCCATCACGCCGCCGTCCCTGGGAGCCTCGTGCCCGAAAACACCACTGCCACCGCCCTCCCCTTGCTGCCGGCCCTCACCGCGCAGGCCGAGCGACTGATCGAGCTCGGGGTGCACACGATCGCCGGGCTGCCCGCCGCTGAGGTTCGTAGCTTCGCCGCGGCAGCCGGCACCCCCGCCGGCCACAGCGCCCTGCTCGCTGTGCATCCGGACCGGGCCCCGGCCTCCGCCCTCGCGCCGCTGCTCCACCGCGACGGCAGGCCCGGCTTCGTCGTCACCGACATGACCGATGCCGATCTCTTCTCCCCGCTCGACACCATCGAACTGCCCGACGCCCCGCTCTACTTCCTCACCGGCCTCGACCGCGGCGACCGGATGGCCAACTGGAGCCCGGACGAGGCCCTCCCCGCTCTCGCCGCAGAGGCCCGCACCCCGTTGCTGCTCACCGAGGGCATCCACTGGGTGATGCAGCAGCCCGCCGCCCTGGAGCGCAACCACTGCTTCATGACCATCGGCTCCCGGCTGCGCAAGGACAACGGCGCCCTGGACGCGCGCACTCCGGCGATCTGGATCAGCAACGGCACCGGGCGGGACGGCCGCGAGCGTCGCAACGCGCCCAAGATCGGCTGGTGCTGGGCGGGCAACCGGCACACCTGGCTCGGCTTCGCCTCGGCCACAGACCGGCGGGGCCAGCACCTCTGAGGAGCCGTGCGCAGGAGGCGGGGTGGAGGCTGCGCGGCGCGACGAGCGAGCCGCTGCGCAGCCGACCCCCGCCAGACAGCCGGCCGCTGCACCCAGCCGACAGCCCCGGCAGCCGGCCGCTGTCCCCCGCCGTCCCGCCCGTCCCGCGGCAGGCCCCACGCACTAATCCGCCTGGTGGTCGGACCCCCCGTAATCCGGGCTGGTGAAGTCCGGGCTGGAGTACCGCGGGCGGGACCCCGAGGAGCCGCTGTCGGGGCTGGTGAACTCGGGGCGGGTGTAGCCGAGGGTGGGAATCCGGCTCTCCGGCGGCGGGGTCCGGCGGGGGACATAGCGGGACGGGTCGTCGTCGGGAGTGGCCGCGGGGTCGGTGAGGGCCTCGCGGAGAAAGGGCAGCACGCCGCGCTCCAGGAGGGCGCGGCGCCACACCTCACGGGCGGTGTCGAGCGCCTCGCCCAGTTCGTCGGCTCTGGCGGCCTGGGCGGACGAGCCGTTGCGCAGCGCCGTGATGACCAGGCCGGCCATCGCGACGAGGGCGCCCGCCGCGGTCAGTACCGCGAAGATCCAGCCGACGCTGATCAGCGGCTGCGCCAGCGACTTGTCGGGGCTGATGGCGCCCAGCACATAGCCGATGAGGAGGAAGAGAACCGCGGCGATGCCGGCGAGGACGGGCGCGAGGACGGCGACCATGGCGGTGAGTCCGGCACCGGTGGATGTGGCCTCGCCCAAAGCGAGTTCACTGGCCGGTCCTGCACCCTCGCCGGCCTCCGGGCTCAGCTCCTCGTCGTCCACCGCGCCACGGGGCGGTACGGGCCCGGGCGCGCGCAGCTCGGCGCGGAGCTGCACATAGCGTTGGTATTCGGCCGTGGCGCAGGCGGCAATGGCGGTGGTCGCGCTGAGCGCCATCGTGCGCAACTGCTCGGTGTTGAGATGGTTTCCCGCGACGGTGGTGAAGTCGTCCGGACGGTATTCGGCGGTGCGCAACGCCTCATCAAGGATCCGCGCGAATTCCGCGCGGTCCTCGTTCAGCAGGTGCGGAGCGCTGTTCATGTGGATCCCCCGATGCTCCGTAGGGCCGTACGGCCGGCGTTGGCCGGGCAGTGGGCGGAAACGGAGGAGAGCCTGCTACGGATAGTCCGATGGTAGAGCGACTCCGGCGCGGGGTGACAGAGAGTTTACGGAATTTGAGTAATGCCGCGACCGGATCCCGCTCGTGCGTCCCTCCGGCGGCGCGCCGGCCGCTTGCCCCCGGCCCGGCGCGCGCCCGCCGCGATAACGCTCAGCCCGCCAGCGGAAGTTGAACGACCAAAAGCTTTCCGGCCATCGTGATACCGCCGTCCATGGCGATGGCCAGACCGTCCGCGTAGACATGCGGACCGTCCACCGCCACGCCCTCGCTCTCGCCGTCCTCGGCGCCGACCTCGCCCAGCAGATACGGGATCGGACTGTGGCCGTGGACGACGCGGTCGCCCCCGTAGGCGTCGAGGAGTTCGCGCACGGCCTGTGAGCCGGACTCGTCGCGGAAGGCGAACCGCTTGGTGAACTTGCGGAACAGGTCCCAGACTTCGTCCGCTTCGCTGCGGGTGAGCACGTCGTGGACGGTGTCGTTGACGGCCTCGATGGAGTCGCCGTATTCGAGGTAGGCGGTGGTGTCGGAGTGCACGAGCAGATGCCCGTCCTCCTCCATCACGGCGTCCAGGCGGGACATCCACTGGAGGTGGTGGTCCTCCAGGCGGTCCATGTCGGTCTTCTGGCCGCCGTTGAGGAGCCAGGCGGCCTGGAAGGAGGCGGTGCCGGCGCCGGACTGCACGGGGGTGTCGCCGAACCTCTTGGCGCCCAGCAGCAGGAGTTCGTGATTGCCCATCAGGGCCTTGCAGTAGCCGCCGGCGGCCGCGGCCTCGGCGGAGAGCTGCATGACGAGGTCGATGACGCCGATGCCGTCCGGGCCGCGGTCGGTGAAGTCGCCGAGGAACCAGAGCCGGGCGTTGCCGGCCGCCCAGTTGCCGTCGGCGTCGATCAGGCCCTCGGCGGCCAGCGCCTCGCGCAGCTCGTCGTAGTAGCCGTGCACATCGCCGACGACGTACAGCGGGCCCATGCCCTCGGGCGCGTCGGGGTCCTGGGCGGGTTCGGGCACCGGGACGACGGCCGGGCGGTCGATGAGGGTGTCCGTGCGGCCGGGCTCGATGACCGGGAGGTCGCGCGCGGTCGGTGTGTACTCCTCGGGCAGCTCGGCCGGCGGCACCACAGGGGGCGCGGCGGGAGGTGCGGCCGGGGCGCCGGCGGGCAGGTGGAGCGGCGGGCCGGCAGGCGGCACGGGGGACCCTGCGGACGCGCCGGAAGGCACTCCGGGCGGCGGAACAGACGCCGGAGTTTCTCCCGCCATGGTCCACACCATGGGTCCCTGACTGGCCCCCTGAGTCATCGACCCCTCCACCGTCGCGCCGCCGTGCACCTCTCGGACCTTTGCCTGGTCGACGGCGGTCCGCGGTGTCGTGCGCCCATCATAGGAATGCCGATCGCGGGTTGTGACGCACCCGGGGGTGGTCAATCCGCCGAAGCCCGGCATTCACGGCGGATTTCTCCCGGGATCGCCCTGTTTTTTCCTCGTAGAAGTGATCACACCGTCGCTCGTATGTGGGAGTGCGCTCAGTCGCCGGAGGGTCCCCGTGGTGGGCTGACGGTCGTTCTCGGGGGGCGTCGCTGGGACGAGGCCCGGACGATCAGGTCGGTCGGTATGACCTGTTCCACGGGCCGGCCGTTGTCGAGCCCCTCGATGGCGTCGATCAGGATCTGCACCACGGCGGTACCGATCCGGCGCGGCTTGAGGGACAGCGTGGTGACGGGCGGCTCGGTGGCGGCGTAGAGGGTGGACTCGCTGCAGCAGACCAGCAGCAGGTCCTCCGGCACGCGCAGGCCGTAGCGCCGGGCGGCGGCGAGCAGGTCCGTGCCGTTGGGGTCGAAGAGTCCGTAGACGGCGTCCGGGCGGTCCGGGCGGGCCAGCAGCCGGTCGGCGGCGACGGCGCCGGCGCACGGGTCGTGTGCCGGGTAGGACTCGTACACCGGGTCCTGGCCGACGCGCTCGCACCAGTGCAGGTAGGCGGTGGTCGACAGGCGGGTGTAGGTATCGGTGGTGTTGCCCGTGAGCAGCCCGATGCGGCGGGCGCCGGCGTCGGCGAGGTGGTCGAGCAGGCCGAGGACGGCCGCCTCGTGATCGTTGTCGACCCAGCCGGTGACGGGCAGCGCGCCGCCGGGGCGGCCGTCGGAGACGACGGGGATGCCGTGCCGGACGAGCTCGGTGACGACGGGATCGCCGTCCGCGGGGTCGATGACGACGGTGCCGTCGAGGGCGACGTTGGACCACACGTCGTGGCGGGAGGTCGCGGGGAGGATGACCAGCGCATAGCCGCGGGCCAGGGCCGCGGAGGTGGCCGCTCTGGCCATCTCGGCGAAATAGGCGAATTCGGTGAAGGTGAAAGGTTCGTCCCCGTAGGTGGTGACGGTCAGGCCGAGGAGCCCCGACTTGCCGGTACGGAGGGTGCGGGCGGCTGCGGACGGGCGGTAGCCCAGCCGGTCGGCCACCTCGCGGACATGGCTACGGGTGGCATCCGGAAGCCGGCCCTTGCCGTTGAGCGCGTCGGAGACAGTCGTGATCGACACTCCGGCTGCGGCGGCCACGTCCCGGATGCCCGCCCGCCCCAGCCGGCGGCCGGTCGACCGGCTCACCTGGTGCTTCCCTGCTGCTGTCATGGCGAGCCGATAGTAGGGCTCATTGGGTCCATTCGCGGGGTCTTGGTGACCGTGGTGAGGAGGTACGTTTCTGCATGGTGGGCGACCCTCAATTGCCTGGAAAGGCAAGGGAGTTGGCGTGATGAATGATCATTCCGGTGGAGAAGTGGGGCCTTCGCCTGTCGATCAGTTCAGGTCGCGAAGCGGCCTCAAGTCACCTTGACGGGGGACGCGCGCCACGGCGTAAGCCACCGGCGCACGCCGGATCGAACGGCGCCCCCTGGGAGCTCTGCGCGGGGCTGCCGGGCAGTGGTCCGGCGGCATGGGGTCGGGCCCGTCGGAGGGGCGGGGGCTGCCGCCGAACGGGTCAATCCTCATAAGGTGTGCAGTATTGGAGAAGGAGCAGGACGGTCGAGGAGGACCTGCGGTGAGCGAGAAGACCCCGAAGCTGCGTGCTGCGCTGGACGGCATCCCCACCTACAAGCCGGGCCGGCCGGCGGCGGCCGGCGGCCCCGTCACGTACAAGCTGTCCTCCAACGAGAATCCCTATCCGCCGCTGCCGGGCGTCCTGGAGCGTGCGGTGGCCGCGGCCGGCTCCTTCAACCGCTACCCGGACATGGCGTGCACGGGCCTGATGGCGGAGCTGTCCGAGCGGTTCTCGGTGCCCCTGGAGCATCTGGCGACCGGCACCGGCTCGGTCGGTGTGGCCCAGCAGCTGGTCCAGGCGACTGCCGGCCCCGGCGATGAAGTGATCTACGCATGGCGGTCGTTCGAGGCGTACCCGATCGTCACCCAGGTCTCCGGCGCCACGTCCGTGCAGGTGCCGCTGACCTCCGGTGAGGTGCACGACCTGGACGCGATGCTCGCCGCGGTCACCGACCGGACCCGGTTGATCTTCGTCTGCAACCCCAACAACCCCACCGGCACCGTCGTGCGCCGCGCGGAGCTGGAGTCCTTCCTGGACCGGGTGCCGAGCGATGTGCTGGTGGTGCTGGACGAGGCGTACTGCGAGTTCGTGCGCGACCCCCAGGTGCCGGACGGCATCGAGCTCTACCGGGACCGGCCCAATGTGTGCGTGCTGCGCACCTTCTCCAAGGCGTACGGCCTGGCGGGGCTGCGGGTCGGCTTCGCGGTGGCCCATGAGCCGGTGGCCGCGGCGCTGCGCAAGACGGCGGTGCCGTTCGGAGTGAGCCAGCTGGCGCAGGAGGCGGCGGTGGCGTCGCTGCGCAGCGAGGCGGCGCTGCTGGAGCGGGTCGATGCCCTGGTGACCGAGCGGGCGCGGGTGGTGGACGGCCTGCTGGGGCAGGGCTGGACGGTCCCGGAGACGCAGGCGAACTTCGTCTGGCTGCGGCTGGGCGACCGGACGACCGACTTCGCGGCGGCCTGCGAGCGGGCCGGGGTGGTCGTGCGGCCGTTCGCCGGGGAGGGCGTACGGGTCACGATCGGCGAGAGCCCGGCGATGGACCTGTTCCTGCAGGCGGCGGAGGAGTTCCGCAAGGCGTTGTAAGACGTCGTCGACGTTGTACAGAGGCCGTGGGTCCCCCGACCCACGGCCTCGTGCGTGAGGTGCTGATTTGCGCCCCCGCGGACGGGAGTCGGGCGCGCCGGCCGTCGCGCCCGGCTCCGGGATGTGGCAGGTAGGGGGCGTTCCGGCCCCTGGAATCGGGCGTGACCGCGGTCACGTACCCCCCGGCAGAAATGGCTGAGACCCATAGGAGATAATTGCTTGTGAATGTGAACGCGTTCACAAGCGCGTCCCTGTATGGACCACTTTATGTGGTGCATACAGGGCATTGCCGCAGTGCAACGGCGACGTAAGGAGCACGGCATGGAACTGGCGATGGCGCCAGAGACTCTGGCGCGATGGCAATTCGGCATCACCACCGTCTACCACTTCCTGTTCGTCCCCCTGACGATCTCCCTCGCCGCTCTGGTGGCCGGACTCGAGACCGCATGGGTACGCACGGCGAAGCAGAAGTACCTCAAGGCGACCAAGTTCTGGGGCAAGCTGTTTCTGATCAACATCGCGATGGGTGTCGTCACCGGCATCGTCCAGGAGTTCCAGTTCGGTATGAACTGGTCCGCCTACTCGCGGTTCGTCGGTGACGTCTTCGGCGCCCCGCTGGCCTTCGAGGCGCTGATCGCGTTCTTCTTCGAGTCCACCTTCATCGGACTGTGGATCTTCGGCTGGGACAAGCTGCCGAAGAAGATCCACTGCTTCTGCATGTGGATGGTCTCGATCGGCACGATCTTGTCCGCGTACTTCATCCTCGCGGCGAACTCCTGGATGCAGCACCCGGTCGGCTACAAGTACAACGCCGCGAACGGCCGGGCCGAGCTGACCGACTTCTGGAAGGTGCTGACGCAGGACACCACCCTGGTCGTCGTCTTCCACACGCTGACCGCGGCCTTCCTGACCGGCGCCGCGTTCATGGTCGGTATCGCCGCCTTCCACCTGATGCGCAAGAAGCACATCAAGGTGATGCGGACGTCGCTGCGGCTCGGGCTGATCACGCTGGTCATCTCGGGCATCCTCACCGCGGTCAGCGGTGACTCGCTCGGCAAGGTCATGTTCAAGCAGCAGCCGATGAAGATGGCCGCAGCTGAAGCGCTGTGGGACAAGGAAGAGCCGGCGCCGTTCTCGGTCTTCGCCTACGGCGATGTCGAGAAGGGCCACAACACGGTCGCCATCGAGATACCCGGCCTGCTGTCCTTCCTCGCGCACAACGACTTCCGCTCGCCGGTCCCCGGCATCAACGACGTCAACAAGGCCGAGCAGCAGAGGTTCGGGCCCGGGGACTACCGGCCCAACATCCCGGTCGCCTACTGGGGCTTCCGCTGGATGATCGGCTTCGGCATGTCGTCCTTCGCCATCGGGCTCGCCGGGCTCTGGCTCACCCGTAAGAAGTTCTGGCTGGCTCCGGGGCTGCGGACGGGGGACGACGAGCCACCGCACCTCGCGCTCACCAAGAACAAGGTGCTCGGTGCCCGCCTGAGCAAGTGGTACTGGTCGCTGGCCTTCGTCACCCTCGGCTTCCCGCTGATCGCGAACTCGTGGGGCTGGATCTTCACCGAGATGGGCCGCCAGCCCTGGGCCGTCTACGGCGTGCTGCGCACCTCGGACGCGGTGTCCCCGGGCGTCTCGCAGGGGGAGGTCCTCACCTCGATGATCGTCTTCACCGCGCTCTACGCGATCCTCGCCGTGGTCGAGATCAAGCTGCTGGTGAAGTACATCAAGGCCGGACCGCAGGAGCTCACCGACTCCGACCTCAACCCGCCCACCAAGATCGGCGGCGACAGCACGGACGCCGACCGGCCGATGGCCTTCTCGTACTAGGAGGCGACTGTGCAACTCCACGACGTCTGGTTCGTCCTTATCGCCGTCCTCTGGACCGGGTACTTCTTCCTCGAAGGGTTCGACTTCGGGATCGGCGTCCACACCAAGCTCCTCGCCCGCGACCGGCAGGAGAAGCGCGTACTGATCAATACCATCGGCCCGGTCTGGGACGGCAACGAGGTCTGGCTGATCAGCGCGGCCGGTGCGACCTTCGCGGCCTTCCCCGACTGGTACGCCACCCTGTTCTCCGGCTTCTACCTGCCGCTGCTGCTGATCCTCGTGTGCCTGATCGTGCGCGGGGTCGCCTTCGAGTACCGCCACAAGCGGACCGAGGAGCGCTGGCAGCGGAACTGGGAAAACGCGATCTTCTGGACCTCGCTGCTGCCCGCGGTGCTGTGGGGCGTCGTGTTCGGCAACATCGTGCACGGCGTCAAGATCGACGCGCACAAGGAGTACGTCGGCAGCGTGCTCGACCTGCTGAACCCGTACGCGATCCTGGGCGGGTTGGTCACGCTGACGCTGTTCACCTTCCACGGCGCGGTGTTCGCCTCGCTCAAGACGACGGGCGACATCCGGGAGCGGGCGCGCAGGCTGGCGGCCGTCCTCGGAGCGCTCACGCTGGTGCCGACGGTCGGCTTCCTCGGCTGGACCCAGGCCGACAAGGGCGATGCCATCAGCCTGACCGCCGTGATCGTGGTGGTGGCCGCACTGGTCGCCGCGCTCGGGGCCAACCGGCTCGGCCGTGAGGGCTGGGCGTTCGCGTTCTCCGGTCTCGCCGTCGTGGCCACGGTCGCGATGCTGTTCCTGACGCTCTTCCCGAACGTGATGCCGTCGACGCTGAACGAGAGCTGGAGCCTCACGGTCGGCAGCGCCTCGTCCAGCCCCTACACCCTGAAGATCATCACGTGGTGCGCAGGTTTCGCCACACCGCTGGTGATGCTCTACCAAGGGTGGACGTACTGGGTGTTCCGCAAGCGCATCGGCACCCAGCACATCGCCGATGCCCACTAGCTGAGCCGCCGCCTCGCCGGCGGCCTCGGCAGGATGGATGTTTCACGTGAAACCGGTCGACCCGCGTCTGCTCCGCTACGCCCGTGCCACCCGCGGCTTCCTGGTCGCGGTGGTGGTGCTCGGGCTGGCCGGAGCGGGCCTGGTCATCGGCCAGGCGATGCTGATCGCCGAGATCGTCGTCGGGGCGTTCCAGCACCACCTCGATGCCGGCGCCCTGGCCACCCCGCTGGCACTGCTCGCCGCGGTCTCCGTCGGGCGCGGCCTGGTCTCCTGGCTCACCGAGCTGGCCGCGCACCGCGCCGGCGCGGCGGCCAAGTCCGAGCTGCGGATGCGGCTGGTCGAGCGGGCGGCTCGGCTGGGGCCCGGTGCGGTGACCGGCCGCACGGACACCGCAGCGCAGGCCGCCGAGCCCCCTGGTTCCGGCGAGGGAGTGCGCAAGGGTGCGGGGCCAGCCGCCGGTGCGGGCACCCTGGAGATGCGCACCGGCGAACTCACCACCCTCGCCACCCGTGGCATCGATGCCCTGGACGACTACTTCGCCCGCTATCTGCCGCAGTTGGGGCTGGCCGTCGTCGTCCCCCTCGCGGTGCTGGCCCGGATCGTCACGGGCGACTGGATCTCGGCGCTCACCATCGTCCTCACCCTCCCGCTGATCCCGCTGTTCATGGTCCTGATCGGCTGGGCCACCCAGGCGCGGATGGACCGCCAGTGGCGGCTGCTCGCCCGGCTGTCGGGCCACTTCCTCGATGTCGTCGAGGGCCTGCCGACCCTCAAGGTCTTCGGCCGGGCCAAGGCCCAGGCCGCCGCCATCCGTGCCATCACCGGCGCCTACCGCCGGGCGACGCTGCGCACCCTGCGGATCGCCTTCCTCTCCTCCTTCGCACTCGAACTCCTCGCCACGATCTCCGTGGCGCTGGTCGCGGTCGGTATCGGCATGCGGCTGGTGCACGGCGAACTCGACCTCTCCACCGGCCTGATGGTGCTGGTGCTGGCGCCCGAGGCCTATCTGCCGCTGCGGCAGGTCGGCGCGCAGTACCACGCGGCGGCCGAGGGGCTCGCGGCCGCGGAGGAGGTCTTCGCGGTGCTGGAGACGCCGTTGCGCACGCCCGGCACCGCGGCCGCGCCCGAGGGCACCGCGCTGGCCGTGGAGGACCTGGTGGTCCGCCACCCCGGGCGGAGCGCCGACTCGCTCCCCGCGACCTCGTTCGAGGTCCGGTCCGGCGAGACCGTCGCACTGGTCGGCCCCTCCGGCGCCGGCAAGTCCACCCTGCTGAGCGTGCTGCTGGGCTTCACCGAACCGTACGCGGGCCGGGCCCTCGTCGACGGCCGGGACATCGCGTCGCTCTCCCCCGACAGCTGGCGGCAGCGGATCGCCTGGGTGCCGCAGCACCCGCATCTGTTCGCCGGCACCATCGCCGAGAACGTACGGCTGGCGCGGCCGGACGCGGACGACGCCGCGGTGCGCGCGGCGCTGGGCGACGCGGGCGCGCTGGACTTCGTCGACGCGCTGCCGGACGGCACGGCGACCCGGCTCGGTGAGTCGGGTGCCGGGCTCTCGGCCGGCCAGCGCCAGCGTCTCGCGCTCGCCCGCGCCTTCCTCGCCGACCGGCCGATCCTGCTCCTGGACGAGCCCACCGCGAACCTGGACGGCGCGAGCGAGGAGGCGATCGTGGCCGCGGTCCGGCGGCTCGCGGTCGGCCGTACGGTCCTGCTCGTCGTCCACCGGCCGGCGCTGCTGGCGGTGGCGGACCGGGTGGTGCGGCTGCCGGATCCGATGGGCCCTGCGGACGTGGCGGATGCGATGGGCGCAGCGGACGCGCTGGACGCCGGGGCGCGTGCCGGTACGGCGGGGACCGCGTCTGCGGGGCAGGTGGTGGCTGCGGAGACGTCCGCCGAACCGGCCGCTCGCGACGTGGATTCCGAGGCGGCAGCCGGGGGCCCGGCCCCGGAGGAGGACAGCGGGCCCGGCGTCCTTCCCGCCGGCGCCCGGGGTTCGGCGCTCACCCGGCTGCGGCGGACGGCCCGTGCGCACCGGGCGCAGTTCGCGGTGGCGCTGCTGCTGGGGAGCCTCGCGCTGGGCAGCGCGGTCGGGCTGATGGCGACCTCGGGATGGCTGATCTCGCGGGCGGCGCAGCAGCCGCCGGTGCTGTATCTGATGGTGGCGGTGACCGCGACCAGGGCGTTCGGTATCGGCCGTGCGGTGTTCCGGTACGCCGAGCGGCTGGTCGCCCATGACGCGGTGTTCCGGATGCTCGCCGAGGTGCGCGTCGCCGTCTTCCGGCGGCTGGAGCGGCTGGCGCCGGCCGGGCTCAAGGAGCGCAGCCGCGGCGATCTGCTGTCGCGGCTGGTGGCCGATGTCGACGCGGGGCAGGACTACTTCCTGCGCTGGCTGCTGCCCGTGGGAGCGGCGGTGCTGGTCGGCGCGGGCACGGTGGGCTTCACCGGATGGCTGCTGCCGGAGGCCGGGGCGATCCTCGCCGTAGGGCTGCTGCTCGCGGGCGTGGGAGTCCCGATGCTCTCAGGAGCGCTGGCCCGGCGGGCGGAGCGTCAACTGGCGCCCGCCCGCGGTCGGCTCGCGACCCGGGTCGTCGATGTCCTCACCGGCACCGCCGAGTTGACGGTGGCCGGCGCCCTTCCCGCCCGTACGGAAGCGGTGCGGCACGCCGACCGGGAGCTGACCCGGATCGCCTCCCGTTCGGCCACCGTTGCCGGGACCGGCGCCGGGCTGTCGGCGCTGCTGTGCGGGCTGACCGTCGCCGCGGCGGCGATGGCCGGCGTCCAGGCGGTGGCGGCGGGCCGGTTGGAGGGCGTGGCACTGGCCGTGGTCGTGCTCACCCCGCTCGCCGCCTTCGAGGCGGTGGCCGGGCTGCCGCTCGCCGTGCAGTACCGTCGGCGCACCCGGCACGCGGCCGAGCGGGTCTTCGAGGTGCTGGACGCCCCGGTCCCGGTGCAGGAGCCGGCCGCACCGGCCGACGCTCCCGAGACGCCGTTCCCGCTGGCCGTACGGGACCTGACCGCACGCCACCCGGAGGCGGACCGCCCGGCGCTGGACGGCGTCGGCTTCACCTTGACGGCCGGCCGCCGGCTCGCCGTCGTCGGGCCGTCCGGCTCCGGCAAGACCACGCTGGCGCAGGTGCTGCTGCGCTTCCTGGACCAGGAGTCGGGGACGTACCTGCTGGCGGGAACGGACGCCCGGACGGTGGACGGTGACGCGGTCCGGCGGCTGGTGGGGCTGTGTGCGCAGGACGCGCACCTCTTCGACAGCTCGCTGCGGGAGAACCTCAAACTCGCCCGCCGGGACCGGCGCAGCACCCCGGACGACGCCGACCAGGACCTGTGGGACGCGCTCCGCCGCGCGCGGCTCGCGGACTGGGTGCGGGGGCTGCCCGACGGCCTGGACACCATGGTCGGCGAGCACGGCGCCCGGCTGTCCGGGGGCCAGCGGCAGCGGCTGGCCCTGGCGCGCGCCCTGCTCGCCGACTTCCCGGTGCTCGTGCTGGACGAGCCCGCCGAGCACCTCGACCTGGCCACCGCCGACGCGCTGACCGCCGACCTGCTGGCCGCGACCGAGGGCCGCACGACGGTACTGATCACCCACCGGCTCACCGGCCTCGACGCGGTCGACGAGGTGCTGGTCCTGGACGAGGGCCGGGTCGCGCAGCGCGGGACGTACGGGGAGCTGGCGGCGGCCGACGGCCCGTTCCGGCGGATGCTGGAGCGCGAGCGGGCGGTGGACTCGGCGTACGGGGAAGCGCGGCCGGTGGCCCGGGACGACGTACAGCCGGTGATCCAGAGCGGCCCGCAGCCCGTGGCGTAGGGCGCGCGGCCGATCGCGTGCGGGGTCGCGGCATCGGCGGCGCGGGACGGCCGCACGGTCACGTACCCGCCCCCGGTGCTGCCCCGCGCGCGACCTTCCCGCATAACTGGACTTTCCCAAGAAAACAGCCCTTATTAGGCTCATTGCATGGCAGTCACGGCAGAACCCCCGCCCTCGGACCCCGGGGACCCCGGGAGCGACGCTGCGATCCCCGACCCCATGGACGCCGCGACCGAGGCGACCCGGAGTCTGCAGGGCCTGTCGTCCGAGCTGACCGCCCGGGTGCCGCAGCTGCTGGAGGCGATGCGCACGGTCGGCGCGGGGCTCGATCTGCACGTCACCCTGGACCGGATCGTGGAGACCGCCGCCGAGCTCGCCGACGCCCGCTATGCCGCGATCGGGATCATCGACGACGCCCGCGAGGGGCTGTCGGACTTCGTGACGTACGGCGTGAACCGGGAGCAGCACCAACGGATCGGTGCGCTGCCCGACGGCCACAAGGGCCTGCTCGGCGCGCTCGTCCACGATCCCAAGCCGCTGCGCCTCCGCGACCTCACCCAGGACCCCCGCTCGGCCGGCTTCCCGGCCGGGCACCCGCCGATGCGGACGTTCCTCGGGGTGCCGATCCGCGTCCAGGGCGAGATCTTCGGCAACCTCTATCTGACGGAGAAGCGCGACGGCGGAGAGTTCAGCGAGGAGGACCTGCACATGGTGCGGGTGCTGGCCACGGAGGCCGGTATCGCGATCGGCAACGCCAGGGTGCATGCGGCGACCCGCCAGCGGGAGCGGTGGATCGACGGCTCCGTGGCGGTGACCACCGAACTCCTCGCCGGCAGCGATGTCGACGATGCGCTCGCGGTGGTCGCCGAGCAGGCCCGCAAACTGGCGGACTCGGCGGCCGGCATCGTGCTGCTGCCCGACGAGGAGGGCGGCCTGGAGATCGTCGCGGTGTCCGCGGACGACCCCACCGGGATCATGGGAACGCAGATTCCGCCCCACAGCCCGGTGGTCGAGCAACTCCTCGCCGGGGAGCCGGTGTTCGTACACGACTCGGCCAGCGATCCGCGGATGATCACGGATATCGCGGCCCGCTTCGGCCCCAGCATGATGCTGCCGCTCAAGAGCGGCGGACGGGTGCTGGGCACCCTTGCGGTCCCGCGGTCCAGGGGCGCCCGCCCGTTCACCGACGCCGAGCGGACGCTCGCCATCCAGTTCGCCGCCCAGGCCGCACTGGCGCTGGTCCTGGCGGACGCACAGCGCGACCGCGAGCGGCTCGCCGTCTACGAGGACCGCGACCGGATCGCCCGTGACCTGCACGATCTCGTCATTCAGCGGCTCTTCGCGACGGGCATGATCCTGGAGAGCGCCCAGCGCAGGACGATCGTGCCGGAGGTGGCCCAGGGCGTCGGCAAGGCCGTCGACGAGCTGGACGTCACCATCCAGGAGATCCGCACCGCGATCTTCGCCCTCCAGCAGGGCCCGGCCGAGGCACCGTCCGGGCTGCGGACCCGGGTGCTGCGGGAGATCGGCACCGCCGCCGTGCCGCTGGGCTTCCAGCCGTCGGCCGGCTTCATCGGCCCGGTCGACTCCCGGGTCGGCGAGCTGACCGGCAAGAATCTGATCGCCGCGCTGCGCGAGGCGCTGTCGAACGCCTTCCGGCACGCCCAGGCGTCCCGGATCGAGGTCGTCGTCGACGCCACGATCCGGCTCCCGGACGGCGCCGACGGCGTCCGGCTGACCGTCGCCGACGACGGCGTCGGCATCGCGGACGGCGGTCGCCGCAGCGGCCTCAAGAACCTCGCCCAGCGCGCGGAGTCACTGGGCGGCTCCAGCTCGTTCGGCCCGGGGCTGGGGGAGAACGGCACGGGGACGACGGTGCGGTGGGAGGCGCCGCTGTGAGGGGAGACGGCCGGTGCGGGGGGTGCGCCCTCAGGCCGTCCCCCACCGCCGTCTCCTCCTGCTACCGGTCGTCCCGTGCGGTGTCGTCGTGCAGGATCCGCTCGATGACGGCCGCGACGCCGTCGTCGTTGTTGGACGCGGTACGGCCCGTTGTGGCGGCCAGCACGTCCGGGTGCGCGTTGGCCATGGCGTACGAGGTGCCCGCCCAGGTCAGCATCTCTATGTCGTTCGGCATGTCGCCGAACGCGACGACCTCCTCCGGGGAGATGCCGCGCTCCGCACAGCAGCGCGCGAGGGTGCCGGCCTTGCTGACGCCGGGGCCGCTGATCTCCAGGAGGGCGGTGGGGCTGGACCGGGTGAAGGACGCGAGGTCGCCCGCGGTCCTACGGGCCAGCGTGAGGAACGCGTCGGGGTCCATCTCGGGGTGGTGCGCCAGCAGCTTGATCACGGGCTGGTCGGGGAAGGCGGGGCCCTCGGGGCCGGTGGGGTCCACGGGACCGGTGGAGCTGTGGGTGCCGCGGGGCGTGCCGTCCGGCTCCGGGGTGCCGTCCCGGCGCCCGGGCGTGTGCGGACACAGCGTCGTGACGAAGTCCTCGGCGAGCAGCTTCTCGGCCGGCGCGACGACCGCGGCCGGGTCCAGGAGGAGGGGCGGGTACTGCGGCTCGTAGTGGATGCCGCCGGTGCGCTCGACCGCGAACGAGGTGCCGGGCGCGGCGCTGCGCAGCGTGTCCACGACCGCGAGCGCGACGGTGCGCTCCAGCGGGCTGACCTCGACGATCCGGCCGCCGCGGTGCAGATCGACGACCGCGGCGCCGTTCGCGCAGATGGCCAGGCCGTGACCGTGCACATGGTCGCTGACCACGCCCATCCAGCGGGCCGGGCGTCCGGTGACGAAGAACACCTCGATGCCGGCCCGCTCCGCGGCGGCCAGCGCGGCGATCGTCCGGTCGGAGACCGTCTTGTCGTCGTGCAGCAGCGTGCCGTCGAGGTCGGTGGCGATCAGCCGGGGCGCAACGGCCGTATCGGGCGCCCGTGGTGGCGTGGCGGGGGCATCAGTCACGGGGCCATCTTCCCGTACCGCCGTGCACAGGCGTGCGGTGGGTTGCGCGTCTGAGCCAGTGGGGCGGGGCCGGTGGCGTACGGACGCGCGGCTGCGGAGCCGCCGGCGGCACCGCGCGGATCGTGGGTGCCGGCCGGACGCCCGTACGCTCGGGGGTATGCGACTGAGCACCGTGATACTCCCCGTCCACCGTTGGTCCGAAGGCGGACGGGAGGCATGGCAGCGCGCCGAGGAACTGGGGTTCCACGCCGCGTACACCTATGACCACCTTTCGTGGCGGAGCTTTCGCGACCAGGCCTGGTTCGGCGCTCTCCCGACGCTGACCGCGGCCGCGGCCGCGACCTCCCGCCTGCGGCTGGGCACCCTCGTGACCTCGCCGAACTTCCGGCACCCGGTCACCCTCGCCAAGGAGCTGATCTCGCTCGACGACATCAGCGAGGGCCGGATCACCCTCGGCATCGGCGCCGGCGGCAACGGCTTCGACGCCACCGCGCTGGGCCAGGAGCCCTGGGCGCCGCGGGAACGCGCCGACCGCTTCGCCGAGTTCGTCGGGCTGCTGGACCGGCTGCTGTCCCAGGATGTCGTCTCCTACGCCGGTGACCACTACTCCGCGCACGAGGTGCGCAACATCCCCGGCTGTGTGCAGCGCCCGCGGCTGCCGTTCGCGGTGGCGGCCACCGGGCCGCGCGGGCTGCGGCTGGCCGCCCAGTACGGCCAGGCCTGGGTGACGACCGGTGACCCCAAGGTCTCCAACGGGGGCGGGACGTCGGACGAGTCGCGGGAGGCCGTCCGCGGGCAGATCGAGCGGCTGGGGAAGGCCTGCGCCGATCAGGGCCGGGAGCTCGCCGACCTGCAGAAGATCATGCTGACCGGCTTCACCCCGGACCGCCCGCTGGACTCCGTGGACGCTTTCGTCGACTTCGCCGGACGCCATGCCGAGCTGGGCATCGACGAGCTGGTCCTCCACTGGCCGATCGCCGATTCGGTCTTCGAGGCCGACGTCGCGGTCTTCGAGCGGATCGCCACGGAGGGGGCGGCGCAGCTCGCCGCCCGGTAGGCGGCACACGGTCCGGCGGTCCGATACGGGCCGCCGGTCGTCTCCGCTCCTCAGGCGTCGTCACGGCCGCGCCGGCGTGGCTCTCGGACCCGCTGGCGTGGCGGGTGCGCCGCCGCCCGACGCGCCCGACAGTTCTCTGGCCTGGGCTTTACCCCACATATAGCCCTCAAGAGGGAGAATCGGGACAGCGGCGCAGTGTGCGGCCGCGCGGCGTCGTGCGAGGACGGCGTGCGAGCGGTGGGCGCACTGCGCGAACTGCGGCGCTTGCGGAGGAGCCATGGCACAGACCCGATTCGCCCCGGACCGCGGGCTGACCACACGCATGGTCACCACGATGTTCTTCATCGGGCTGCTGTACGTCGTGGTCGTCGGCGTGCTGGTGGTGCTGCTCAAGGGCGCGTGGGTGGTGGTGCTGCTGATCTCGGGTGCCCTGTTCGTCGCGCAGTTCTGGTTCAGCGACCGGATCGCGGCGTTCAGCATGGGCGCCCGCGAGGTCACGCCGGAGCAGGCACCCGAGCTGCACGGCGCCGTCGACCGGCTGTGCGCGCTGGCCGACATGCCCAAGCCGCGGGTCGCGATCGCCGAGTCGGACGTGCCGAACGCCTTCGCCACCGGACGCGGCCAGAAGAACTCCCTGGTGTGTGCCACCACGGGGCTGCTCAGGCGGCTGGAGCCGGAGGAGCTGGAGGGGGTGCTGGCCCACGAGCTCTCGCATGTCGCGCACCGCGATGTCGCGGTGATGACCATCGCGTCCTTCCTCGGCGTACTGGCCGGGATCATCACCCGGGCCGCCCTGTGGAGCGGCATCGGCCGCAACAACCGGGACCAGAACGCGGCCATCGCCGTGCTCATCGTGACCGCCGTGAGCGTGGTCGTCTATGCGATCAGCTTCCTCCTGACCCGGCTGCTGTCCCGTTACCGCGAGCTGTCCGCCGACCGGGCCGCCGCGCTGCTGACCGGCCGCCCCTCCGCGCTGGCCGCCGCACTGACCAAGGTCACCGGCCAGATCGCGCGGATCCCGACCGAAGACCTGCGCAAGGCCCAGCCGTTCAACGCCTTCTACTTCGCCCCGGCGTTCAACAAGGAGAGCTTCAGCCGGCTGCTGTCCTCGCACCCGACGCTGGAACAGCGGCTGGACCAACTGGCCAGGATTTCGGCGCAGCTGGGCCGGGCGTGACGGAGGGGGCGGCCAGGGCGGTCATGGCGCCGGGTGCGGACGTGCCGACCGCCCCCACGGGGCCGGACGAATCGAGCAAGGAGTAAGTCGCGCATGGGATTTCTCGACGCCATCCTCGGCCGCAGCAAGCCGGTACGCCCCGATCTCGACCGGCTCTTCGCGCTGCCGTCCGCGGCCGTCACCCTCCAGGCCGCCGCCGGATTCGAACCCACCGGCCTGGGGTCGGTGTGTTTCGCGAGTGTCGAGGGCGGGACGTTCGCGCGCATCCAGGAGGAGGCCCGGTCCCTGCTGGACGGTTCGGTGGAGTTCACACAGGACGCGTACGGCTATACCTGGCTGCTCGCACGGCATGCGCCACAGGACGTGGCGGGCCTGGTCAACGACCTGCACGCGGTCAACTCCTCGTTGGAGGAGGCGGGATTCGGCCCGCAGCTGCTCTGTTCGCTGGTCGGCTTCCGCGATGAGCGTCAGCGCTCGCTGGCGCTGGTCTACCTCTACAAGCGCGGCACGTTCTACCCCTTCTCCCCGAAGGAGGGCGGCACCGAGAAGCGCGACAACCCGCTCGAACTGGAGGTACGGGCGATGCTCGGGGACGACCTGACGATCGAGCAGGATCTGGCGCGGTGGTTCCCGGTGTGGGGAGCGCCGGGGCTCTGAGGCAGCGGCTTCGGGGCCGGGCCCTGGGACCTACGGGGCGGCGGTCCGGCCTGTCCCCTCTGGGCACCGTGGACTGTGCCGGTCCCACGGGGCGAGGGGCTCAGCCCGGGAAGCGGAGGAATCGCGCCGGTACCCGGCTGGTGAGCCAGACGCCGTTCCCGCTGACGCGGAAGACATGGCCGGCGCGGTGCATCGCCCCGGCGTCGACGGTCAGGACGACGGGCTTCCCGCGCCGCGCGCCCACCCGGGTCGCGGTCTCGCGGTCCGGCGAGAGATGGACGGCATGCCGCGCCATCGGCCGCAGCCCCTCCTCCCGGATGGCGGCCACACTGCGGGCCACCGTGCCGTGGAAGAGATGGGCAGGGGGTACGGCCGGCGGCAGATCGAGGTCGACACGGACCGAGTGGCCCTGCTGGGCACGGATCCGGTCGCCCTCGATGGCGTAGCGCTGCTTGTCGTTGCCGGCGACCACCGCGTCCAACTCCGCGCGGGAGAAGCGGAATCCGTGCCGTGCGGCCGCCGCCATGAGCTCGTCGACGGAAACCCATCCCCGGGCGTCGAGGGTGAGGCCGATCCGCTCCGGTTCATGGCGCAGATGTTTCGCCAGATACTTCGAGATGCGCACGGAGCGCTGGTTGTCCATGTCTCCAGAGTGCCGCGCACGGTGTACGACGGCACCTGAATTGCTGGCCCGGGGAGGCTGCGGGCTCTTGCCGGGGGCAGGGCGCTGGGTGGCAGGCCGTGGGGCGGGGCGGACGGCGCTTCACGGCTCGTGCCCCGCGGGCCCGCGGGGCCGCCGCCTCGGGCCGTCGCCCGGCCCGTCACTCCCCTTCGTGCTGCCGTTCTTCCGTGTGCTGCGCCCTGGCGAGTTCGCTCGCCTTCCTCGCCTTTGCGCCGGTCACCTCCTCGGCCGCCCAACGGGCCCATTCCTCCTGGGTCGCCGAGATCCGCAGGCCGTACTCCAGCGCGATCCGCCCGTAGACCGAAATCATGTCCTCGTCCCACTCGGCTGTCTCCTCGACGTGCTCGAGCGCGGTGCGGGTCTGTGCGGCGCGCTCGGCCTGATGCAGGAGGAACGTCTGCGCCTCGAGGGGCGTGACGATGCCGAGGAAGAAGACGCGCAGCAGGCCGTCATGACGCTGGGGACCGCTGGGTTCGACCGCGGTGAGCCAGTGGCGCAGTTCCGTCAGGCCGTCCTCGGTGATCGCGTATTCCTTGCGGCCGCGGGGGCCCTGTGCGGCGACCTCGACGAGTCCGGCGGTCGTGAGCTTGGTGAGCTCGCCGTACACCTGGCTCTGGGTGGCCGGCCAGACATTCGAGAGCGAGGCGTTGAACAGCTTCATCAGGTCGTAGCCGCTCGCCGGGGATTCGGCCAGCAGACCCAGCACGGCATGTTTCAGGCTCATGGTCCGCACTTTACCTTCCACTGTTGACATGTCAAAGATGGAGGTTCTATGTTCGACATGTCGAAGTTGGAATGTGCGGCGTTGCGGCGGCTGATCCCGGTGCCGAGGCGCGCGGTCGTGCATGAAGAGGGGGAATCATGAACTACCTGCGGAGCTTCATTCCGTGGCTGGTCTTCGCGGCGGTGTCCTCCGCCGGTTGGCAGTGGGGCGCGCTGGCGGGCCTGGTGACAGCGGCGGCGCTGCTCGTCGCCGACCGTGCCGCGGGTCTTTCGCTCGGCCACCGACTGCTCGAGTACGGCACGATCCTGTTCTTCGCCGCTCTCGGCGTGCTGGCCTTCGCCCGCCCCGACAGCGGTCTCCGGATGTACGGCAGCGCCCTGTCGACGGGCTGGCTGGCACTCATCGCCTGGGCGTCGATCGCCGCGCGGCGGCCCTTCACGATGGCGATCGCGCGACGGATGGCCCCGCCGGAGGTCTGGCACACCCCGCTGTTCCGCCGCATCAACGTCGTGCTCACGGCGGCGTGGGCGCTCTCCTTCACTCTCACCGCGCTCGCCCAGACCGCCCTCTCCGCCTACCACCCCAACGTCATCTACTCGATCGTCATCCAGATCGCCGGATTCGTCCTTCCCATCCGCTTCACCGCCGCCTACCCGGAGCGGGCCCGTGCCCGCTTCATGAAGAACTCCGGCGCGCGGAACGACATTCAGGGAGGCCTGGCCTCATGACCACCTCATCCCCGACCACCGCCACCGCATCGCAGACCCCCGCGCCCCATATGGCCGGCAACTTCGCCCCGGTGAAGGAAGAGCTGACCGCCTACGACCTCCCGGTCACGGGCACGATCCCGCCCGAACTCACCGGCTGGTTCCTGCGCAACGGACCCAACCCGCGGGACGCCGCCACTCCGCACTGGTTCTTCGGTGACGGCATGGTCCACGGCCTGCGCCTGGAGGGCGGCCGGGCCGTCTCCTACCGCAACCGCTGGGTCCGCACCTCCGCCTTCACCGAGGGCGCGCGGGCGGTGGACGCGCAGGGCCGCCGCGATCTGGCGGCAGGCGTGGCCAACACCCATGTCGTCCGCCACGCCGGACGCACCCTCGCCCTGGTCGAGTCGTCGTTCCCCTACGAGATCGACTGCCGCCCCGGCCATGAGCTGGAGACCCTCGGCGTCCATGACTTCGGGGGCCGGCTCACCACCGCCATGACCGCTCACCCCAAGACGTGCCCCACCACCGGCGAGCTGCACTTCTTCGGGTACGGCGGCCCCACCCCGCCCTACCTCACCTACCACCGTGCCGACGCCTCGGGGGAGTTGGTGATCTCTCGCCCCATCGACGTTCCGGGGCACACGATGATGCACGACTTCCACCTGACCGCCGGCCATGTCGTCTTCATGGACCTCCCGGTCGTCTTCGACCGCAGCCACCCCGGCATGCCGTACCGCTGGAACCCGGAGTACGGCGCCCGGCTCGGGGTGCTGCGGCGTGACGACCCCTACGGCGAGGTCCGCTGGCTGCCCATCGACCCCTGCTACGTCTTCCACGCGCTGAACGCCCACGACGAGGGCGACCAGCGGATCGTTCTCCATGTCGCCCGCTACGCCGACTTCGGCGATATGACCCCGGCCCACCTCTGGCGCTGGACCCTCGACCTCACGACGGGCACGGTCACCGAGGAACAGCTCGACGACCGGCTCTGCGAGTTCCCCAGGGTGGACGACCGGCTCGCCGGACTGCCGGCCCGCTTCGGTCATGTCACCACCGGCGAGCTGCCGGGCACCGGCCCGATACCCGGCGCCCTGGTCCGGTATGACCTGCAGACGGGTGCGGTCGTCCAGCACGACTTCGGCCCGGGCCGCACCCCGGGCGAGGCCGTCTTCGCCCCGGCGGACGACCGGCCGGGAGGCCCGGGCTGGCTGATCACCTACGTCTACGACGCCTCCAAGGACACCAGCGATCTCGTCGTACTCGACACGGAGGACATATCCGCCGACCCCGTCGCCACGGTCCATCTCCCGCAGCGAGTGCCGTACGGCTTCCACGGCAACTGGCTGCCGGATCCAACTGGTTGAGGTTCCGAAGGGCGCGGTGGGGCCGCGGACCGCTTGTTCTTTGACAACTCAAGAGTGGTGCGGGGAGGCGGGTGGGCTGCCGACGGGGTGGCAAGCGGTGCGTACCTGTTGCGGGCGGGCTTCGGGCCGGCAGGCCCTCTGTGACGTGAGCGGCCGCGGGGCGCGGGCCGCGCATGGCCGGCGCCCGTGCCGCGCAGGGCACGGTCTCCGTGCCGTTGGGTGCGGCAGAAGCTGTTGCCGTGCTCGCGGGCGGAACTGGGGGCGTTCGGGTGGCCGCGGCGCCGGAGCGGTTTCGGCGCATCGGCGCGGGGCTCACACGCGGCGCCGGAGCCGTTTCGGCGCCGGACCGGTCTCGGCCGCGGTCAGCCGGTGCGGCCGTCGTGGGAGCGGGAGCGGCCGCGGCAACCTGTGGGGCCGCAGCCGGACCAGGACTCGTTGCCGCCTTGATGGTCCGGGGCGGCCCCGGTCGTGAGGCCCGCGGCGCCGTCCCGCTTCAGCCCGATGACGCCGTCCCGCTTCCACCCGAGGCCAGGGCGTCCATGGTGCGGGCCTGCACCTCACGCCGAGCGGCGGCGGCAATGAAGGCTGCCGTGTTCTCCGCGCCCACCAGGGCCCGCACGGCCTGCACGGCTTCGGCGGGGAGCGCCACCGTTTCCGGCACCGCACCGGGGCCGGGTGTGGCACGGGGGTCCGCGCCCGGACCGGGGCCGGGCGACGGTACGACCGGCAACGACCCGGGGGCCGGACGAGGCCCGGGCACGCTCCCGGCCTCCGCCTCGGCCGGTGTTCCGGCCCCGGCCGACCCGGCCCGTTCCCACTCGGCGTTGTCCCCTGCCGACCGCCCCGGGGACCGCGCCTCGACGGAGCCCGCTGCCACAGTCGGCGGTTCCTGTGCCGACTGTGCTTCTACCGGGGGCAGTGCCTCGCTGAGGTGGTGGCGGAGGTACCGGGTGGCCAGGGTGCGCATGGCGCGGGCGAGTTCGGCGTCGATGGTCTGCTGGGCCAGGGGGCGCAGCCGGCGCACGAGGGCGGCGGCTTCCGCAGCTTCGGCCTCGGTGGGCGGGTGGTCCAGGAAGGGCTGGAAGACATGCTCGGTGGTGAAGTCCAGAAAGCGGGCGGCGATGTGCTCGACCTGGCCCCGGACTTCCCGCAGATGATCGGAGATCGCCAGGAGCGGGACGCCGGCGGAGTGCAGTTCGACGGCGACGGCGAGTTCCTGCGGGCTGGGCACGAGGAACTCGTCGTCCTCGCCGGGGATCCGCTCCAGGACGCCCAGTTCGACGGCTTCGGCGATCGCTTCCTCGTCGGAGGTGCCCCCGAAGGCGGCGTCCAGGTCCGGGCGGCTGATGCGGGACGCCTCCTCGTCGGTCCACGGCCCGTCGATCTCGGCGACCAGCCCCAGGACCCCGCCGAGGTCGAGGCCCGCGTCCCAGGCCTCGAGGAGTTCCTTGATGCTGGCGAGGGTGTAGCCGCGGTCGAGCAGACCGGCGATCTGGCGCAGCCGGGCCAGATGGGTGCCCCCGTAGACATTGGCCCGGCCGCGGCGTTCCGGGCGGGGCAGCAGCCCGCGGTCCTGATAGGCGCGGATCGTGCGGACCGTGGCGCCGCTGAGGTGCGCCAGGTCCTCGATGCGGTATTCGGCCGTCGGCGGCTGCTGGTTCACTGGGGTGCTCCTTACGACGGGCCGTGCGCTACGAGAGGGCCGCGCGGCCCATCGCGCACGCCGCGGCCCGTGCGGCCGGGGAGGACGTCGGACAGGCGACGGCCGTGCGCGGCGACCCTTCCTGCGAGGGATGGTACGACCGCCGCAGATACCGGGAATCGCCGCTCCCGGCTCACACCGACTGCGCAGCAGCCCGGTGTGGACGGCGCGGCGGCACCGACGGGCGCCGGCCGATGCTGCCGGCCGGAGCAGCGGCGTCTCATGCCCGTCGGACGAGACCCGGCGCGGCGAGATCGGGCGGTGCTCCCCGGCCGGGGGAGCCGGGGCGGATGGGGGCGCGAGGGGAAGGGCGAGGTGCTCATGGGCGGATCCTGACGTGTGCAAGTTCTCCGTTCAGGGCGGCGGGGAGCCGGCCAGTCCCGCGGCGGAGGCGCCTCCCTCCCCCGTGCCCGCTGGGCAGGCCGTACGACGGTGGATTCGGCCGGACGCCCGCCCGGCCGAGCCCTGGAAGAAGGCCCGCCCGGAGCGTCGGCTACAGCTGCCGCCCGAGCCCCGAGCCCCGAGCCCCGAGCCCCGAGCCCCGAGCCCCGAGCCCCGAGCCCCGAGCGCCCGAGCCCCGAGCGCCCGAGCCCCGGCCGCTGCCAGCGGGCCTCACGTGCCGCACCTCCCGTCCTGACCCCCCGTCCCAACCTCCCGGCCCGACCCCCAGCCCACCTCCCGGTTACAGCCGAGGCTCGAAGCGGGCGAGGGCGCGCAGTGCGCGTGGGGTGAAGCGGGACATCAGGCGGGCGCCGCGGGCTTCGGGGGTGACCGGTACCACCGCCTGATTGCGGACCACCGCGCGCAGGATGGCGTCGGCGACCTTCTCCGGCGGGTAGTTGCGCAGCCCGTACATCCGCGCGGCCTTGGCCTGGCGGCGCTTCTCCTCGTCGGCCGAGACACCGGTGAAGCGGGCCGTGGTGGTGATGCCGGTGTTGACGAGCCCGGGGCAGATGGCCGAGACGCCGATGCCCTGGCCCGCCAGTTCGGCACGCAGGCACTCGCTGAGCATCAGGACCGCCGCCTTGGACGTGCTGTAGGCGGGCAGCACCCTCGACGGCTGGAAGGCGGCGGCCGAGGCGATGTTGACGATATGGCCGCCCTGTCCGCGGTGTGCCATCCGCGTGCCGAAGATCCGGCAGCCATGGATGACGCCCCACAGGTTGACGTCCAGCACCTTCTTCCAGTCCTCGGCGCTGGTCCGCAGGAAGGGGCCGGACAGGCCGATGCCGGCGTTGTTCACCAGGACGTCGACGGTGCCGTACTCGGCGTCGGCCTTGTCGGCGAGCTTCTCCATCGCCATCTCGTCCGAGACGTCGACGACCTCCGCCCAGGCCGCCGGCGCACCGATCAGCCGGGACATCTCGGCGGTGCGCGCCGCGCCCTCGGCATCCCGGTCGACGGCGATGATCCGCGCGCCGGCCTCGGCGAAGGCGAACGCCGTCGCCCGGCCGATGCCGCCGGCCGCACCGGTCACCAGCACCAGCTGGCCGCCGAACCGGTCGGCGTGCAGGCCCGACGCCACGACCCGCTTCGCCGGATCCCCCTCTTCCTTGGCGGTGACGAACTCGCCGATCCAGGAGACGAGTTGATCGGGACGGGTACGGGGTACCCAGTGCTTGGCCGGCAGGGTGCGGCGCACCAGCTGCGGCGCCCACTGCTCCAGGTCGTCGTACAGCCGTGGGGAGAGGAAGGCGTCCCCGGTCGGGGTGATGAGCTGGACGGGGCAGTGCGCGTAGGCGTCGGTGCGCGGACGGCGGAGCCGGGGGAGGACGTTGTCGCGGTAGAGCCAGGCGCCGTGGGCGGCGTCGGTCGGCAGCGAGGCCGTCGGGTAATCGCCGTCCGGTACCTTCTCCACCCGCTGCAGGATCTGTGGCCAGCGGGTGCCGAGCGGGCCCTTCCACGCCAGCTCGGGCAGGACGGGCGTGTGCAGCAAGTAGACGTACCAGGACTTGGCGCTCTGATTGAGGAGCTGGGCCGCGCGCCGGGGGGTGGGGCGGGCCATGCGCTTCTTGATCCAGTGGCCGAAGTGGTCCAGGGACGGGCCCGACAGGGAGGTGAAGGAGGCGATCCGGCCCTCCGTACGGCGCACGGTGGCGAACTCCCAGGCCTGTACCGAGCCCCAGTCGTGGCCGACCACATGGACCGGGCGGCCGGGGCTGACGGCGTCGGCGACGGCCAGGAAGTCGTCCGTCAGCTTCTCCAGGGTGAAGCCGCCGCGCAGCGGTCGCGGAGCGGTGGACCGGCCGCACCCGCGGACGTCGTAGAGCACCACATGGAACCGGTCGGACAGACCGCGGGCGACCTCGGACCACACCTCTTTGCTGTCCGGATAGCCGTGCACCAGCATCACCGTGGGCCGTGCCGGATCCCCCAGCTCGGCGACGCACAGCTCGATGCCACCGGTCCGCACCCAGCGCTCCCGCGCCCCGTCGAGCCCCGCACCGCTCCCGGCCCCGGCCCGCGGCACCCGGTCCGGTCGCCGCCGATCGGCCTGCCGCCGCCGATCCGCCCGCCGGCCACGCGCCTTCCCCCGCACGGGCCCGCGCACAGGTGAAGGCGCCTGCCCCTGCCCCTGCCCATGCCCTGGCTCCTGCCCCGGCTCCTGTCCCTCTTCCGGACCTTGATCACGTCCCGTGTTCACGCTGCCTTCTCCTCCTGCCAGCGCCGCACATGCGGCAGATCGTCGTCCAGCCAAAAGGCGCTCTCCTGCGGGTCCTTGGAGTCCGTGACGACCAGGAGCTCCTCGAACTTCGCACCCGTACCCCGGAACCCGAGGTGGGGTTCGACCGCCCACAGCCCGGGCTGCGGCGGGTGGTCGGAGAAGGTGTAGGGGCTCCACAGCGGGGACCAGCCCTCGCGGTGGCCGTGCAGTGCGTCGGAGGCCAGGCCCTTGAGGGCCTGGGTGCCGAACCCGAAGAGGGTCGGGGACCAGCGGCGCTGCCCGACCCGGTCGACCTTGTGCGCGATGACGCCGAAGGGGTAGGCGCGGTGGCGGTTGGCGTAGCCCTGCCGCGCCATCAGCCGGTCGACGTCCTCATAGATCTCCCGCAGCGGGCGCCGCTCGCGGACCTCGCGCAGGATCAGCTCCCGGTGCGCTTCGAGGTCGGCGAGCAGCCGGTCGTGCACGGGGTTGAGGCCGAGACACCCGGAGTAGCCGATGTCGGCCGTGAAGCCCCGGTGGACCGGTGCCATGTCGAGGATGAAGGGCATCCCCGGCTCCAGCTCGCGATGGGTGGGGAAGAACTGCAGCGGAATCCGGAAGTTGGCGAAGGCGGTGCGGTCGCCGAACCAGGCGAACGGCAGATGGAACCAGTCCCGCACCCCGCGCTCGCGCAGCCACTCGCGCTGCATCCGCGCCGCCGCCCGCTCGGTGACCCCGGGCTTGAGCTGCGCGGCCACCGCCTCCGCGCAGGCGTAGGCGAGCCGCTGGACCTCTCTGAATCCCCGTAGCCCGGCGGTGAGTTCTCCGGCGCGTGATGAGGTCGCTGAGGTGACTGGAGCCATCGCCAACCGTCCGTCCGTGAGCGGTGCATCGCGGTACGTGCCCGTAACTTGACATTGATGAATGTGACAATGACCGGAGGCTGCGTCAAGAGGGCCGTCCGGATGCGCACCGCAACCCCGAGACCATGGCGACTCGGAGAAGGAGACCCCTACGGGCACGTAATACCGCAGGGGGAGGAACATCCCATCGTCTGGTCTGACGACCGCTGTGGCCGACGCCACTACCGTCGAGGACGTGACTGTGATCGTGACCGAAAGCCTGAGCAAGCGGTTCCCGCGGGTGACCGCCTTGGACCGGCTCTCCCTTGACATCGCCCCCGGCGTAACGGGCCTGGTGGGTGCCAACGGTGCCGGCAAGTCCACCCTGATCAAGATCCTCCTGGGGCTGGCCCCGGCCACCGAAGGGACGGCCCACGTCCTCGGTCTGGACGTGACCAAGGACGGCGGCACCATCCGTGAGCGGGTCGGCTACATGCCCGAGCACGACTGCCTGCCGCCGGACGTCTCGGCCACCGAATTCGTCGTGCACATGGCCCGGATGTCCGGTCTGCCGCCGGCCGCCGCCCGCGAGCGCACCGCGGACACCCTGCGCCACGTCGGCCTCTACGAGGAGCGCTACCGCCCCATCGGCGGCTACTCCACGGGCATGAAGCAGCGGGTGAAGCTGGCCCAGGCGCTGGTCCACGACCCGCAGCTGGTGTTCCTCGACGAGCCCACCAACGGCCTCGACCCGGCCGGGCGGGACGAGATGCTCGGCCTGATCCGGCGCGTGCACACCGACTTCGGGATCTCCGTCCTGGTGACCTCCCACCTCCTCGGTGAGCTGGAGCGGACCTGCGACCACGTCGTCGTCATCGACGGCGGGAAGCTGCTGCGCTCCTCGTCGACCGACGAGTTCACCCAGGTCACCGCTTCGCTGGCGGTCGAGGTCACGGACACCGAAGCGCACCCGGACGGCACTCGGGCGCTGCGCGCGGCCCTGACCGCCGCCGGAGCCACGGTGACCACCGGCGCCGCCGGTGCGGAGAGCCTCGCCTCCGCCGGGCACCTCCTGTATGTCGAGGCGGCCGGGGAGGAGACCTACGACCTGGTGCGGGACACCGTCGCCGGACTCGGCCTCGGCCTGATCCGGATGGAACAGCGCCGGCACCGGATCGCCGAGGTCTTCCGCGAGGCGGACGAGGCGGCCGCCACCCCCGCCACCGCAGGCGCCCCGAGCGCCCCGTATGCCACCCAGGACGGAGGCGCCCACGATGTCGCCTGAGCCCACGACGCCCGCGTCCGCGGCGCCGGTATCCGCCGCGCCGGGCGGCGCCTACATCCACAACATCGGCTACCGCCACTACGACGGCCCCCGCCTGGGCCGCGCCTACGCCCGCCGGTCGCTCTTCTCGCAGAGCCTGCGCGGCGCCTACGGTCTGGGCCGTTCGGCCAAGAGCAAGGTGCTGCCGATGCTGCTCTTCGCGGTGATGTGCCTGCCCGCCGCGATCATGGTCGCGGTAGCGGTGTTCACCAAGGCCTCCAGCCTCCCCGTCGACTACTCCCGCTACGCCGTCTACCTCCAGGCCGTCATCGGCCTCTATCTGGCCGCCCAGGCCCCGCAGTCGGTCTCACGGGACCTGCGCTTCAAGTCCATCCCGCTGTACTTCTCCCGCCCCATCGAGCGGGTCGACTACGTGGTCTCGAAGTTCGCGGCGATGGCCGGCGCGCTGTTCATCCTCACCGCCGCCCCGCTGCTGGTCCTCTACATCGGTGCGCTGCTGGCGAAGCTGGACTTCGGCGACCAGACCAAGGGGCTGGCTCAGGGACTGGTCTCCGTGGTGCTGCTGTCGCTGCTGTTCGCCGGGATAGGCCTGGTCGTCTCCGCGGTCACGCCGCGCCGGGGCTTCGGTGTCGCCGCCGTGATCGCCGTGCTCACGATTCCCTACGCTGCCGTGAGCGCCGTCCAGGGGATCGCTTTCGTCCAGGGCAACGAGGCCGCCGTCGGGTGGCTGGGGCTGTTCTCCCCGATCACGCTGATCGACGGGGTGCAGTCGACCTTCCTCGGCGGCACCAGCTCCTTCCCCAACGGCCTGGAGCCGTCGACCGGGGCCGGATTCGTCTACCTCTTCGTCACGCTGGCCGTCATCGCCGGCTGCTACGCCCTGCTGATGCGCCGCTACCGGAAGGCCGGACTGTGACCGCCCCCTGCCGCAGGCTCCCGGCCGCCCGCCTCTCCGGCCCGACGACCACCACCCTCCTAAGGAATGGGCTGCTCCCATGAGCACTCTCACCATCGACCACGTCTCGCGCTGGTTCGGCAACGTCGTCGCCGTCAACGACATCACCATGACCATCGGCCCCGGCGTGACCGGCCTGCTCGGCCCCAACGGCGCCGGCAAGTCCACCCTCATCAACATGATGGGCGGCTTCCTCGCGCCCTCCAGCGGCTCGGTCACCCTCGACGGGACGACCATCTGGCGCCAGGCCGGCAACTACCGCCACATCGGCGTGGTCCCGGAGCGCGAGGCGATGTACGACTTCCTCACGGGGCGCGAATTCGTCCTCGCCAACGCGGAGTTGCACGGCCTCGGCCGGGCGGAGGCCGCCAGGGCGCTGGCCACCGTCGAGATGGAGCACGCCCAGGACCGCAAGATCTCGACGTACAGCAAGGGCATGCGCCAGCGCGTGAAGATGGCCTCCGCGCTGGTCCACGACCCGTCCGTGCTGCTGCTCGACGAGCCGTTCAACGGCATGGACCCCCGCCAGCGGATGCAGCTGATGGAGCTGCTGCGGCAGATGGGCGACGAGGGCCGTACGGTCCTGTTCTCCTCGCACATCCTCGAAGAGGTCGAGCAGCTCGCCTCGCACATCGAGGTGGTGGTGGCCGGGCGGCACGCCGCGTCCGGAGACTTCCGCAAGATCCGCCGGCTGATGACGGACCGCCCGCACCGCTATCTGGTCCGCTCCGACAACGACCGGGCGCTGGCCGGCGCGCTGATCGCCGACCCCTCGACGGCCGGCATCGAGGTGGACCTCGCCGAAGGCGCCCTGCGCGTCCAGGCGGTCGACTTCGGCCGGTTCACCGAACTCCTCCCGCGGGTCGCCCGCGACCACGGCATCCGCCTCCTGACGGTCTCGCCCTCCGACGAGTCGCTGGAATCCGTCTTCTCCTACCTCGTAGCGGCCTGAGGCCTGAAAGGAGCCCTGACGCATGTCCACGACCTCCCCGACCGCCCCGGCCGCGCCCTCCGGCGCGCCGAAGGCCTCGCTGTTCCACCCCACCGTCGCCCGGCTCACCTACCGCGCCCTGCTCGGCCGGCGCCGGGCCCTGATCCTCTTCGTGCTGCCCGCCCTGCTGGTGGTGCTCGCGGTGGCCGTCCGCGTGCTGGCCGGCGCCGACGACTCCACCGCCGGCGGCATCCTGGGCACCTTCGCGCTGGGCACGATGGTCCCGCTGATCGGTGTCATCGCCGGTACGGGCGCGATCGGCCCCGAGATCGACGACGGCTCGGTGGTCTATCTCCTCTCCAAGCCGGTGTCCCGGTCGACGATCATCTTCACCAAACTCGGGGTCGCGATAGGCGTCACGGTCGCCTTCTCCGCCCTTCCCGTGCTGCTCGCCGGCTTCCTCCTCAACGGCAACAGCCAGCAGATGGCGGTGGGATACGCGGTGGCGGCGGCCGTCGCCTCGGTGGCCTACAGCGCCCTCTTCCTCCTGTTCGGCACGATCACCCGTCACGCCGTCGTGTTCGGCCTGGTCTACGCCCTGGTCTGGGAGGCGCTGGTGGGCACCCTCGTCCCGGGCGCGAAGACGCTCAGCGTCCAGCAGTGGGCGCTGGCGGTCGGCCAGAAGGCCGCCGCGGAGGGCGCGATCACCTCCGATGTCCAGCTGCCGCTCGCGATCGGCCTGTTGGTGGTCCTCACGGCCGCCGCCACTTGGTACGCCGCCCGCCGCCTGAAGGCGCTCACGCTGGCCGGCGAGGAGTAACGACGCCCGGGGCGCGGCGCGGCCGGACGGACCGCGGCGCGCCCGGTGGGGGAGCGGGCGCGAGGGGGTTCCCCCTAAGCCCCGCCACCGCTGCTTCCGCCACTGCCGCTTCCACCGCTCCCCGCGCCCTGCTGCCGGCTGTTGAACTCCCGGACGTTGCGCAGATGTTCCTGGTAGTCGGCGGTGAAGCGGGTGTCGCCCGGTTTGACGGTGACGAAGTAGAGCCAGTCGCCCGCGGGCGGCGCGCCGGCCGCCTTCAGCGCGTCGGCCCCGGGGTTGTCGATCGGCGTCGGCGGCAGCCCCGGGTACCGGTAGGTGTTGTACGGGTTCTTGGTCCTGGTGTCGGCGTGCGTGGTGTGAAGGGTGCTGCGGCCCAGCGCGTAGTTGATCGTCGAATCCATCTGCAGCGGCATATGGTGCGCCAGCCGGTTGTCGATGACCCGGGCGACCTTGCCCATGTCGGCCGGCCGGTCCGCCTCGGCCTGCACGATGCTGGCGATGACGACCGTGCGGTAGGAGCCGATGCCGTCGGCGGCGAGCCGCTGCTTGGCCGTCTTGACCATGTAGGAGAGCAGCGACGACGGGGTGGTGTCCGCGTCGATGGGGTAGGTCGCCGGGAAGAGGTAGCCCTCGGGATTGCCCTTCGCCCCGGCCGGCAGCGCCAGATGCGCGCTCCTGGCGGCCTTCGCGGTGGTGCCCGCGGGGCGGCGTAGGGCCTTGTCGGCGGCCGCGTAGACCTGGGAGGCCCGCTGCCCCTCCGGGACGGTCAGCGTCTGTCCGGGCCGCACCCCGCGCAGCAACCGCGGCAGCAGCAGCGCCGCAAGGACCACCAGCACACACAGCACCGCCACAAGAACGAGCCGGCCGGTGCGGGAGAGCCGCGGTCCTGGCCGGCGAACGGTGCGCTCAACATCGCTCATGGGGGCACGGTAGGCGAGACCACGGGGGCGCGAGGCCGCTGCTTTCCTGATCGTTGCCGACGGCGGAGATCATTCACCAGCTCGCCATCCACCGGCCACACGTTGCGGTGGACCCGGCTCGTACGTGCGGCCGGTGCCGGCCTTCCTGTGCGCCCACTCCCAGCCCGTACGTGCGTGCGTCAACGGGGCCGAGGAGCCGGGGCGAGCCCTGCGCCCGCCGGGCCGGCTGCGGATCCCGGCCCCGGCCCGACGACTGGGATGTCACGCCCCCCGGCCCGACGACACCGGCCCCGCCCCGGCCACATCGGCCCGTCCCGACCGCTCCGGCCCGGCCCCGCACGCTTCCCGTCCGGCTCCCCTACCGGCCGGTCGCCGCACCGATCCGCTGGTCCCGTCCCGCGCCCATGCCGACCAGGGACAGTCCGACGCAGACGGCGATCAGCAGCGCGAGGGGGACGGTCCAGCCGTGGGTGGCCTGGTGGACGGCGCCCAGGACGAGGGGCCCGGCGGCGGCCAGGAGGTACCCGCCGGTCTGGGCCATGCCGGAGAGGCGGGCGGCGGTGTGCGCATCGCCGGAGCGCAGCACCATCATGGTCAGGGCGAGCCCCAGCGCACCGCCCTGCCCGACGCCGAGGAGCGTCGCCCACAGCCAGGCACCCGCCACCGGAGCCAGCAGCAGACCGACGACGCCGCAGGCCATCAGCCCGGACACCGCCACGGCCAGCAGCCGCTGACGCCGCATCCGCCCGGCCAGCATCGGCACGATGAACGAACCGACCATCTGCACCAGCGTGCTGAAGGCGAAGACCAGACCCGCCTCGCCCTTGCCCATGCCGTGGTCGGTGAAGATCGTCGGCATCCAGGCGATGGTCACGTACGCGATCAGCGACTGCGAGCCCATGAAGAGCGTGACCTGCCAGGCCAGCGGGGAACGGCTCAACTTCGGCCCGTCCTCGTCGCGGTGCAGGGGAGTTGCCGCGGCCGCGCCATGACGGGTGCCGCGCCGGGCGATGAGCGTCTGCGGAATCCAGACGACCGCGGCGACGGCGGCCAGCAGCGCCCAGGAGACCAGCGCCCCCTGCCAGCTGCCGAGCGCACTCTCCAGCGGGACCGCGGAGGCGGCCGAGACGGTCGCGCCCAGGATCATCGCGGTCGAGTAGAGCGCGGTCATCCCCGCGGCCCGCTCCGGGAAGTCCCGCTTGATCAGGCCCGGCATCAGCACGTTCAGCAGGGCGATGGAGGTGCCGACCACCGCACATCCGGCGAACAGCGCGACCACCGGCGGGGCGACCCGCAGCACGATGCCGCCGCACAGCGCCACCAGCGCCCCGCACAGCGCCGCCTCCGTGCCCCAGCGGCGGGCCAGCTTGGGCGCGGCGATCGAGCCGAGACCCATGAAGATCAGCGGGATGGTCGTCACCAGACTGCTGGCCGTCGCGGTCAGCCGGAAGTGCCCGCCGATCTCGCCGAGCAGCGGCGAGACCCCGGCCAGCGCCGTGCGCATATTGAGCGCGGCAAGGACGATGCCGGCCATGAGGAGGGCCGGGTGGGCCCGCAGCCGTCCGCGGGCCGCGGCCACCGGCGGTGCCGCGACCAGGTCCTCTTCCGCGTCGATCAGGGGTGCCGCGGAGTCGATCAAGGATGCTTCGGACCTGGGCCCTGCCATACGTGCGTACCTCGCCAAGAGAAGAAACGGAACGGGAAAGAAACAGAAGAGAGGAGGAGACGGAACGAGCGATGAGGGCAGCGCGGGAGGGGAAGGGGGACGGCAGGCCGGAAGACGGTGTGGGGGAAGGAACCGTGCGGGAAGCGGCGGCGGCCCCGGGCCTCAGCGACCGGCCAGCAGGGCCTCCACGGCCTGTTTCGGCTTCTCCAGTACGACGCGGATGCTCCGCGCGGCCGCCTCCGGGTCGCCCGCCGCGATGGCCTCCATGACCGCGACATGATCGCCGTGCACGACCTTCGGCATCGCCCGGTCGCCGAGATAGCCGACCAGCGCTTCCCGTACGGAGCTGCTGAACCAGCCGTAGGTCGCCGTCAGCGCGGTGTTGTGCGCGGCCTCGACGACGGCCCGGTGGAAGGCGACGTCATGATCGGCGTAGAGCTCCAGGCTGCCGGAGGCGGGCTGCCCCTCCGCGTCCGCCAGCTCGGCCTGGGCCTCCAGGGCCGCCCGCATCCGCTCCAGGTCGGCGGGCTGGCGGCGCAGCGCGGCCAGCCGGGCGGCCTCCGCCTCCAGGGCGATGCGCAGCTCCAGTACGTCGCGGATACCGGCCCGTTGGACGCCGCGCATGATGTCGCCCGGGTCCGTGGTGGAGACGACGAAGGTGCCCTCGCCCTGCCGTGAGCGCAGCATCCCGGCGTGTACGAGCACCCGCACCGCCTCACGGACGGTGTTGCGGCCGACCTGGAGCTGTTCGGCGAGCGCATGCTCGGTGGGGATACGGGACCCCACCGGCCACTCGCCGGCCGTCAGCTGGGCCCGCAGGGCCTCGACCACGGTGTCCACGAGGGAGCGCCGTCCCGCCGCCCGCAGTGCCATCTCCGACGCGCCTCCCTCTTGCCCGGTCATCCTACAACTGATGCCTTCATCGTACACGGAAGTGAAGGGACGAGGGCCGCGGGGACGTGGCGGGGGCGGGGACGTGGCGGGGCGGGCCCGCGGGTTCCGTCGCCCCCGCGGGCCCGCCCGTCTCACAGCCCGATGTCCCGCTCCTGGATGTCCGCGAGGGATTCGCGCCGTACGAGGAGGCGGGCCCGCCCTCCGGCAACGGCGACGACCGGCGGCCGGCCGACGAGGTTGTAGCCGGAGGCCATGGAGAGGTGGTACGCGCCGGCCACGGGGACGGCCAGCAGATCGCCGGGACGCACGTCACCGGGCAGCGGGACGTCCGCGGCGAGCACATCGCCGGCCTCGCAGTGCCGTCCGACCACGGTGACCGGCTCCGGTGCGGCGGTCGGGCGGCGGCCGATCAGGCGCGGCGCATAGCGCACCCCGTACAGCGCCGGCCGCGGGTTGTCGCTCATCCCGCCGTCCACCGCCACGAAGGTGTGCGCACCGGTCCGTTTGACCGACAGCACCCGGTAGAGGACGACACCGGCCGGGCCCACGATGGCGCGGCCGGGTTCGACGGCGAGCCGGGGCACGGGCAGTCCGGCCGCCGCGCAGCCGCGGGCCAGTTCGGCGCGGATCCGGTGGCCGAGCGAGGCCAGGTCGAGCGTGGGCTCGCCGGGGCGGTAGGCGATGCCGTGGCCGCCCCCGAGGTCCAGCTCGGGCAGGGTGAGCCCGTGCTGCTCGTGAATCCGGGCCAGCAGCCCTATCAGCCGTCGTACGGCCGACAGATAGGGCTTGACGGTGGTGATCTGCGAGCCCAAGTGGCAATGCAGGCCGACGAGTTCGAGGCACGGCTGGCCGAGCACCCGCGTGATGGCGTGCTGCGCGGAGCCGTCGGCGAGGGACAGTCCGAACTTCTGGTCGTCGGTCCCCGTACGGATCTTGGCGTGGCCGCCGGCGGCGATGCCCGGCACGACCCGGACGAGCACCCTCTGCCGGCTGCCCGCGGGGACCGCCGCGGCCAGCCGGGCGATCTCCGAGGTGCTGTCGATGACGATCCGGCCGACGCCGAGCCGCAGCGCGGCCTGCAGGTCGGCCGGGCTCTTGGCGTTGCCGTGCAGCACGATCCGTTCGGGCGGGAACCCGCTGGTGACGGCCAACTCCAGCTCGCCCGCGGAGCAGACGTCCAGGCCGAGCCCCTCCTCCCGCACCCAGTGCACCATGGCGCGGCACAGGAACGCCTTGGCCGCGTAGCAGACGTCGGTGCCGGGGAACGCCCGGAGATAGGCGCGGCAGCGGTCGCGCACCTCGGCCTCGTCCAGGACGTAGGCCGGGGTGCCGAAGCGGTCGGCGACCTCGGTGAGCGGGACGCCCGCCACGGCGAGGTCGTCGTCGACCGCCGCGGTGGACCCGGGCCAGACGGACAGCGGATCGGTGGGGGACGGCGGATCGGCGGCGGGCGGTGACGGGGCGCCGGACGGCGACGCGGTGACGGACGGCGGCGTGCCGGCGGTCGGCGACGCGGTGACGGACGCGGCGGCCGGGGACGTGGTCGCCACGGCAGCCGTCGCCACGAGGGCGGTCGGCGACGGGGCGCCCGGTCTGGGGGCGGTCCGGGGCAGGGCGCGATGGCTCATGACGGTGGCTCCTCCCTCAACCGGCCCGTAGGTGCTGACCGGCGACGGCCCGTAGGTGTGGGACACCGGGGGTGCCCGGGGCGAACCGCGGATCGACGGTCAGGACCCTCGCTCCGACGGGTTCGGCCAGCGCACGCAGCGCGGGCTCGGAGAGCCTGATCCAGGGCTGGTCGCTGCCGAGGGCGGCGGCGAGCCGCTGGAGCGAGGTGAAGCCGACGGCGGTACGGCCGCCGAGCGGAGTGCGGAACAGGCGGGCCGTGCAGCCCGCGGGGCCCGACCGGACAGGGACGAAGAGAAGTCCGGCCGGGACACGATCGGCAGGTTCGGGGTCTTCCGCGTACAGAAGGTGGGACACGGCGTTGCTCCTCGCACGGGACCACGGCCCCGGACCAGTGGGAATCGCGTATGCCGGGGCTCGGCCCTGACGCTATTCCCGGGGAACGGGGGACCCGGACGGCCCCTGACGCGTCATTGACGGGTTGTGGGCGCTACTTGACGCGATGCTGCTGCCCGGTGGCCGACTGTGCGGCGGTGGTGACGCCGGGCGCGGTCCATGGCATGCCGCCCTTGACCTTGACACTGTGGAAAGCACTCCACTGGAAGGCGTCATGTTCAGCATCGGAGATTTCGCCCAGTACGGCCGTGTGTCGGCCCGCATGCTGCGCCACTACGACGCGATCGGACTGCTGCGTCCGGCCCGTACCGACCCCGTCAGCGGCTACCGCTTCTACGAGGCGGCCCAGCTCGCCCGGCTCAACCGCATCATCGCGCTCAAGGACCTCGGATTCAGCCTTCAGCAGGTGCGGGCGATGCTGGCCGAGGAGGTGAGCGTGCCGGAGCTGCGCGGCATGCTCCGGCTGCGCCGGGCGGAGCTGGAAGCCGCGCTGACGGCGGCGGGCGCACGGCTGGCCCAGGTCGAGGCGAGGCTCCGGACGATCGAGAGCGAGGGACGCATGTCTGCCGACGATGTGGTGGTCAAACGCACCGAGACGGTACTGCTCGCGGAGCTGAGCGGGCGGGCCGCCGGTTACGCACCCGAGGAGATCGGGCCGGTCATCCAGCCGCTCTACGGCGAACTCTGCCGACTGCTGGAGTCGGCCGGGGTGACCCCCGCGGGACCGGGACTGGCGTACTACGAGCCGGCCCCGACGCCACCGGAGACACCGGAGACGTCTGCGACACCACCGACACCACCGACACCACCGACACCGGACCCAGCACCAACGAGCCCGGCGACCGCCCCCACCCCACCAGAGAACAACCCCACCAACCCCACCGACGCCCGCAACGCCCCCTGCGACCACGGCACTCCCCCCACCACCGAAGCCGTCCTCGTCCACGCAGGGATGGTCATCACCCAGGAAGCGCTGGCCAGGGCCGGCGTCACCCTCGACGCCCCATCAGCCTCCGGCACCCCTACGTCCTCCACCACCCCCACACCCACCGGTCTCGGCTTCGACGTCGTCACCCTCCCCGCCCTCGACTGCGCCGCCACGGTGGTGCACCGCGGCCCGATGAGCCGGATCCTGCCGACCGCCCAGAACCTCGCGCACTGGATCGACGCCAACGGCTACCGCTCCGCCGGATACGCCCGCGAGCTGTATCTGGAGTGCCCGCCGGACCAGGAGGACTGGGTCACCGAGATCCAGGAGCCGGTGGTCAGGGCCTGAGGCGCTCCCTGCCGTCGCCGCCCAGGCACGCCGTGACCGTCTCGGCGAACGCCACCGCCGCCGGGCTCAGCGCCTCCCACTGGCGTACCGCCCAGCCGGTGGCCAGTGGGGGCAGCGCGGCGATCGGGACCAGCCGCAGCGCCGGATGGGCGGAGGCGTGCAGGCCCGGCAGTTGGGGGACGACCGCAGGGCCGACGCCGAGTTCGGCGAGCAGCAGGGCGGTGTCCCAGTCGGCGACGCTGGTGGTGCTCGGCGGCGGCACGGGACCGGCTTCCCGGTGGCCGAGGTGACCGTCGAGGCGCATACGGGAGGTGGAGTTCTCCGGCAGCCGGATGTGCCGGATGCCGGCCAGTTCCTCGGGCTCGATCCGCTCCCGGCCGGCGAGCGGGTCGTCGGCACGTACGGCGAGCACCCAGGGCAGCCGGACCACCGGATGCTGCTCGATGCCGCGCACCGGCGGACCGAGGGTGATCCAGGCCAGCTCGGAGCTGCCGTCCGCGACGGCCTCGAAGCAGCGGCGGCTGGAACTCTCCGTCTGGAACTCCAGGTTGACCTGCGGATGGCGGGCGCGGAAGGCGACCACCGCGTCGGCCATGAAGTGCCGGACGGTCGTGGCGCCGGTGGTCACCCGGACCGTCCCGCCGTCCCCCGCGCGCAGATCGGCCAGCCGGCGCAGCGCCAGGTCGAGCCCGTCGATGCCGTCCGAGGCGGCGCGGTGCAGGATCCGGCCCGCCTGGGTCGGCGCCACCCCGCGCGGCCGGCGCTCCAACAGGCCGATGCCCGCCTCCCGTTCGAGGCGCCTGACGCGCTGGCTCACGGCCGACTGGGTGCATCCGAGGTCGCGGGCGACGGCGCTGAGACTGCCCGCCTCGCACACGGCCACGAAGACGCGCAGATCATCGAGGGTCACCCGGGTACGGTAGCCGCCAACCCAAGCTCTTCCTAAGGGATTTGGAAGGAAACCCGAGGATTGACTTGGGTATACGGACACCGCGAAGATCGCTGCAGGGCCCAGGGCGGCAACCCGGAACCACACACGGCCGTACGGTTCCGGGTGCCGACCCGCGCAGCGCAGCACCGACCCACGCCGGCCGTGCCCGGCAGTGGCTTCGCCCCGCTCGCGCGTCCTCCCTGCCACAGCCGCCACAGCCGCCACAGCCGCCGCAGCCGCCGCAGCCGCCGCAGCCGCCGCAGCCGCCGCAGCCGCCGCAGCCGCCGCAGCCGCCGCAGCCGCCGCAGCCGCCGCAGCCTCCGTGGCCTCCCGAGCCGCCGGGCCACGAGCCGCCGCGCCGCCCGTTCTCCCGGCCGCCGAACTCCCTGCGGGGCCGTCCGGCACGCGTTAGCCTCGAATGGTGACAACAGACGGGATGTCCGGCAGGCCGGTACGGGGGAGAGCCACCGGCCACCCCGTCCATGGCTCCCGCTCCGCCGGCTTCGATGCGCTCGGCCGGCGCCGCCTGGACGCGCTCGGCCGTGCCGGCCGGACGCCGCCCGAACTCGCCCCCGTCGCCCCCGGACGCCGCCCGTGAAGCCGCTGATGCAGCCACCGCGCGGCGGCTGCCGGCCGTACAGCGGCAACCCCGTGGCCTGGGTGAAGGACTGGGTGCGCAGCAGTCCGGGGACCCACATCTGGCTGTTGGTCATCGGTGTCACCAGCCTGGTGATCGCGTCCGCGTCCGAGGGGCTGGGGCAGTTCCTCGTCCACCGCACCAGCAGCAACATCCACGAGCTGAACGAGCATCCGCTGCCGTCGCTGCTGATCAGCGGCTTCTGGATCGAGCGGCCCGGGTCCTTCGTGCTCTATGCGGCGCTGTTCGAGCTGGTGCATGCCAACGTGGAGCGCTGGATGGGCAGCGGGCGCTGGCTGCTGACCGTCGGCGGCGCGCACATCGCCGCGACCCTCGCCAGCCAGGAACTCGTCCTGCTGGCCATCGAGGGGCACCGGCTGCCGCGTTCGATGACCCATGTCGTGGACATCGGGGTCTCCTACGGGCTGGCCGCGGCCGCCGGTGTGCTGACGTACCGGCTGCGGCCGCCCTGGCGCTACGGCTACCTCTGCGGTGTGCTGGTCTTCTTCGCCGTCCCGTTGCTGACCGGGGCTTCCTTCACCGACTTCGGTCATGCCATCGCCCTGGTCATGGGCTTTGCGGCCTGGCCGCTGACCCCGGCGGCGGCCGTCGGGGAGCAACCGCGGCACGACGAGCGGCCCGTGGGACCGGGCCGACAGGCCGCGCAGCCGCCCCCGGATCCGGAGCCGGACCCGGGGAGCCGTCAGGAGCGGTAGAGGCGCTCCAGCACCACCGCGACGCCGTCCTCCTCGTTGGAGGCGGTGACTTCGTGCGCGACGGCCTTCAGTTCGTCATGGGCGTTGGCCATCGCCACCCCGCGGGCGGCCCAGGCGAACATCGGGATGTCGTTGGGCATGTCGCCGAAGGCCACGGTGTCCTTGGCGGTGACGCCCAGCCGGCGGGCGGCCAGGGACAGCCCGGTGGCCTTCGTCAGGCCCAGCGGCAGCAGTTCGACGATGCCCTCGCCGGCCACCGTCACGCCGACCAGGTCCCCGGCGACCTGACGCGCGGCCAGCGCCAGCGCGTCGTCGTCCAGGGTCGGATGCTGGATGTAGACCTTGTTGAGCGGGGCCGCCCACAGCTCGCCGGGGTCGTCCATCAGGACGTTCGGCAGCGGGCCCTCCTGGACGCGGTAGCCGGGGCCGACCAGCACCTCGCCCTCCAGGCCGTCCCGGCTCGCCGCCAGATGCAGCGGACCGACCTCCGCCTCGATCTTGGCCAGCGCGAGACCGGCCAGCTGGCGGTCCAGCGTCACCGAGGTCAGCAGGCGGTGCTCACCGGCGTGGTAGACCTGGCCGCCCTGTCCGCACACCGCGAGGCCCCGGTAGTCCAGGAGGTCGAGGATGTGCCGGGTCCAGGGCACGGCCCGGCCGGTGACGACGATGTGTGCCGCGCCCGCCGCGGTGGCCGCGGCGAGCGCCTGGCGGGTGCGCTCGGAGACGGTCTCGTCGTGGCGCAGCAGCGTCCCGTCGAGATCCGTCGCGATGAGCTTGTACGGCAGCGGAGCAGGTGCGCTCACTTGGCGACGGGCTCCAGGATCTCCCGGCCGCCCAGGTAGGGGCGGAGCACCTCGGGGACGCGCACGGAGCCGTCCGCCTGCTGGTGGTTCTCGAAGATCGCCACGATCGTGCGCGGGACGGCGCAGAGCGTGCCGTTGAGGGTCGCCAGCGGCCGGACCTTCTGCTTGCCCTCGACCGTCTCGCGCATCCGCACGGACAGCCGCCGCGCCTGGAACTCGTCACAGTTCGAGGCGGAGGTCAGCTCGCGGTACTTGCCCTGGGTGGGGATCCACGCCTCGCAGTCGAACTTGCGGGAGGCCGAGGCGCCGAGGTCGCCGGTGGCGACGTCGATGACCTGGAACGGCAGCTCCAGGCCGGTCAGCCACTGCTTCTCCCAGTCCAGCAGCCGCTGGTGCTCGGCCTGGGCGTCCTCCGGCGCGACGTAGGAGAACATCTCCACCTTGTCGAACTGGTGGACCCGGAAGATGCCGCGGGTGTCCTTGCCGTAGGTGCCGGCCTCGCGGCGGAAGCACGGGGAGAAACCGGCGTAGCGCAGCGGCAGCTTGGCGCCGTCCACGATCTCGTCCATGTGGTACGCGGCGAGCGGGACCTCGGAGGTGCCGACCAGGTAGTAGTCGTCCTTCTCCAGGTGGTAGACGTTCTCCGCGGCCTGGCCGAGGAAGCCGGTGCCCTCCATGGCGCGCGGGCGCACCAGGGCGGGGGTCAGCATCGGCGTGAAACCGGCCGCGGTGGCCTGCGCGATGGCGGCGTTGACCAGCGCGAGCTCCAGCAGCGCGCCGACGCCCGTGAGGTAGTAGAAGCGGGAGCCGGACACCTTGGCGCCGCGCTCGACGTCGATGGCGCCGAGCAGCTCGCCGATCTCCAGGTGGTCCTTGGGCTCGAAGCCCTCGGCGCCGAAGTCGCGGATCGTGCCGTGCGTCTCGAGGACGGTGAAGTCCTCCTCGCCGCCGACGGGGACGTCGGGGTGGACGAGGTTGCCGAGCTTCTGCAGCAGCGCCTGCGTCTCGTCCTTGGCCTCGTCCTGCGCGGCGTCGGCGGCCTTGACGGCGGCGGCCAGCTCACCGGCCTTCTTCAGCAGCACGGCCTTCTCGTCGCCGGCGGCCTTGGGGATGAGTTTGCCGAGCGCCTTCTGCTCGGCGCGCAGCTCATCGAAGCGGACGCTGGACGACCTGCGCCGCTCGTCGGCGGAGAGAAGCGCGTCGACGAGTGCGACGTCCTCTCCACGGGCGCGCTGGGACGCGCGCACACGGTCGGGGTCCTCACGGAGCAGGCGAAGGTCAATCACCCCACCAGGCTACCGGGCCCCGCCCCGCCCCTCGACGCGATATTCCCCGGCATGTCGTTTTGCCCGTTTTGAGCCGTTTATTCCTCTGGGGGCGGGAGAAGAAAAGGCGGGGGAATTCGCGTCCATTCCGTGCTGCGGGGTGGCCGGGAAGGGAGTCTTCGGGGGGCGGTCGGCGGGAGACTTCCCGGCGGGCGGCGGAGGTCTTCGCGGTGTCCGTCACGAGATCTTCGCAGTGTCCGTGATGGGGCTTTCGCGGCCGGGGCCCGGGTGATCCACGGTGTGGAAAGCGGGAGTTGGGCGGGCGTCGGGCGGGCCCCGGAGCGGCCCGCGGGGCTCCGGTTATCCCCGGGGAACCCCTGGTTGTCCACAGGGGGCGAGGGATTCCGGATTGTTATCCACAGGCTGTGTGTGAGATCTGTGGAAGTCGGAGTAGATCATTCCGCTCCCGAAATGCTCGGCTATGGAATCCCTGTCCAAACCCCGTTCACGCACTCTTTCGTGTGGGATTACCTCGCCCTAAAGGATTGATCGCGCGAATTGTGCTGACGGTGTCCGACGTGGGGCACTGTGGAGGGGTGTGCGGTCAGTAGGGCGATATGTCGACTCTGTCCGATTCTCATGTCGACTTACCCACAGGTCGAGAACCGGGCCTGTGGATAACTTTGTGGATAACCCACAGCCCTTCCAAAGCCGCAGGTCGTGCTGTTCCGCAGGGCCCGCCGACGGGGCCGCGGAACGCCGGTGTCCGGCTCAGCCCCGCCCGTCCATGCAGCGCGCCAGCCAGTCCGACGCCTCGCTGAACGCCGTGTCCGTCATCGTCCGCCGCACGGCCGGCGGCACCTCGTCGGCGCGCGGGTAGGAGCCGAGGAACCGCACCTCGCGGCAGATCCGCTTGAGGCCCATCAGCACCTCGCTGACCCGGCGGTCGGTGACATGCCCCTCGCAGTCCACGGAGAAGCAGTAGCGGCCGATGCCCTCGCCGGTCGGCCGGGACTCGATCCGCATCATGTTCACCCCGCGCACCGCGTACTCCTGCAGCAGTTCGAGGAGCGCGCCGGGGTGGTCCTCGGCCAGCCACAGCACGACCGAGGTCTTGTCGGCGCCGGTGGGCGACGCGGGCCGGGCCGGGCGGCCCACCAGCACGAAGCGGGTGGCCGCGTTCTGCGCGTCATGGATGTCGGTGACCAGCGGCTCCAGCCCGTAGGTCGCCGCCGCGAACTCGCCCGCGAAGGCGCCGTCGTAGCGGCCCTCCTGCACCAGCCGCGCGCCGTCGGCGTTCGAGGCCGCCGACTCCCATACCGCCTCCGGGAGTTGGGCCGCCAGCCACTTGCGCACCTGCGGCTGGGCGACGGGGTGCCCGGTCACCGTCTTCACGTCTCCGAGCGGAGTGCCGGGGCGCACCAGCAGCGCGAAGGCGATCGGCAGCAGCACCTCGCGGTAGATCATCAGCGGCTCGCCGGAGGCCAGTTCGTCGAGGGTGGTGGTCACCCCGCCCTCGACGGAGTTCTCGATCGGCACCAGCGCGGCGGCGGCCTCACCGGCACGCACCGCGTCCAGTGCGGCCGGCACCGACACCATCGGCACCAGCTCGCGGGTCGCCGCCTCGGGAAGGGTGCGCAGCGCAGCCTCCGTGAACGTGCCCGCGGGGCCGAGATAGGTATAGCGGCTGGCCGACATGGATGAGGACTCCCTCGCGTGACTGCGGGGGCACCCCGCCGATCTTCTCCCTGTCCTGCCACGATACCCAGCCCGGCGGAGCCCGGGGCGGGTCTTCCCCGCCGGCCCCTCCCGGGGCCGCACGCCGGGGCGGCCCTCAGCCCTCCAGCAGCGGCCGGCCCACGTAGTCGCCCGGATCGGCGGCCGGGGGCACCGCGTACAGCCCGCTCGCCTCGTGCCGCAGGAACGGCGACAGCGCGTCGCCGCGGTCCAGCTTCCGCTGGATCTGGGTGAAGGCACGCAGCGGGTCGGCCTGCCAGCAGACGAAGAGCAGTCCGGCGTCCGGGGCGCCGTCCTCCCGGAACCCGTCGTGGAAGGAGAAGGGACGGCGCAGCATCGCCGCGCCCTGGTTGGACTCCGGGGCCGCGATCCGCGCGTGCGCATTGGCCGGGATGACCGGCTGCCCGTCGGGGCCGCTCGCGTCGAGCCGCATCGGGGTGGTCTCGGAACCGCCGGTCAGCGGCGCACCGCTGTCCTTGCGGCGCCCGATGACCCGCTCCTGTTCGTGCCGGGAGCGCTTCTCCCAGTCGTCCAGCAGCATCCGGATCCGGCGGACGACGGCGTACGAGCCGCCGCGCATCCACTCCTGGTCGGCGTCCGGGCCCACGAAGATCCGCTCGTCGAAGTCCCGGTCCGACGGCTCGGGGTTGTTGGTGCCGTCGATCTGGCCCATCAGATTGCGTGCGGTCATCGGGCGCGCGGTGGCGCCCGGCGTGCGGTTGAAGCCGTTCATCTGCCAGCGCAGCCGCGCGGTGCCGGCCGCGTCCTTCTGCAGCGCGCGCAGGGCGTGGAAGGCGACCAGCGCATCGTCGGCGCCGATCTGTATCCACAGGTCACCGTTGCTGCGCCCGGGGTCCAGCGCGTCGGCCGAGAAGTCGGGCAGCGGGTCGAGCTGTACGGGGCGCCGCTTCGTCAGGCCCGTACGACCGAAGAAGCTGTGGCCGAAGCCGAAGGTGACGGTCAGCGAGGAGGGGCCCGCGTCGAGCGCGACCCCCGTGTCGGCGTCCGGCGTGCGCCCGGCCATCAGCTCCTCGGCCGTCCGCGACCAGCGGCGCAGCAGCGCGGCGGCCGTCTTGCGGTCCGCGTCCGGCGCCAGGTCGAAGGCGACGAGATGCCCCGTGGCCTGCAGCGGGGTGGTGATCCCCGCCTGCTGCCCGGCGCGCGCCGTCCGGAAGGGGACCTCGGTCGAGCCGATGCTGGTCAGGGCCTTGGCGGCGTCCTTCGGGGCGGACTGTGCCGCGGAGACGCCGAGGGCGCCGCCGGCCCCGCCGGCGACCAGCCCGGCCGCGCCCGCCGCGCCGACGGTGCCGAGCAGCCGGCGGCGGGAGAACTCCGGGGAGGGGGAGCCGTCGGCCCCGGGCGCCGGTGCGGGCACGGCCGCCGCCCCGCCCTGACCGGCGGACCGGGCGCCCGGGGCCTTCTTCCCGGGTGCCTTCTTGCTGGACGTCTGCTTGCTCATCAGCCGATCTTCACGTTCTTGAACTCGGTCACCTGGTCGATGTCGGAGGTCCGGACGAGCAGCGAGAGCCGCCACTGCCCGGGGACCGGCAGCTGGACGCCGTCCGCGCGCCAGTGTCCCTTGCCGACGTGCTTCGGGACGATGGGCAGCGGCCCGATCTTCTTGGCCTTCTGGGTGAAGGAGACCTTCACCTCGGGCACGTCGACCGCCTTGCCCGACGCGTCCGAGATCCGCAGCCGCAGCGCGTTGGCGCTGCCGCTGCGCCCCGGGTCGAGGTCGAGGCGGGCGGTGCCCTTGCCGTCCTGCCCGCCGGTGTCGAACGGGATGGTCAGCACCTGCGGCCGGTTGGCCGCGGTGGACTGCCCGCCCGAGGTGGCCTTGACCGCCTCTTCCGTACGGGCCGGTTCGGTGGCGGTCAGCACCGTGGTCACCACCAGTAGGACGGCGGCGACCGACGCCTCGGCCAGCACGGACCGGCGCAGCCCCAGCCGCTCCGGATCGGCATCGCGCTCCCGCTTGGCCCGCGCGGTGCGCAACGCGGCCTGCTGACGGGCGAGTTGGGCGGCGCGGGCGGGGTCGGGACTCTCGTCCGGGGCCGGTGCCTTGTCCGCTGCCCGGTCCGGCGTTCCGTCCGGGGCCGGGGCCGGCGTTCCGTCCGCTGCCCTCTCCGGCGTGGCGCCGGGGTGCTGCGCGGGGGCGGAAGGGGCGGCGGCAGAAGCCGAAGGCGAAGCGGACGCCGCGCCGGCCGTGGCCGAGGCGCCGACGGCCGCCTTCTCCGCTTCCCGGTCCCCGTCCGCCGCGGCGCCTTCCTCGGCCCGGGCGTCCGACTCGGCCTGCGTGCCCTTGCCGGCCTGCGCGTCCGTGACGTCCTCGGCCTCCTGGGCCGCCGGGGCCCGCGCCTCCTGGGCCCCGGACGAACGGTCAGCGGCCGCCCGGGCCTCCGCCAGCCGCCCGGTCCACCGCCGCGACACCCAGGCGAGCCCGACGAGCACCACGACCAGGCCCACCTTGAGCAGCAGCAGCTTGCCGTACGTGGTGTCGGTCAGCGCACGCCAGGTGCCGACCTGCCGCCACGACTGGTAGAGGCCGGTGGCCACCAGCACCAGCACGGAGCCGAACGCGATCCGCGAGAAGCGGCGTACGGCGGTCCGCTCGACGGGCGGGCCCCAGTACAGGGACACCAGCAGCGCCGCCAGCCCGCCGAGCCAGGTGGCGACCGCGAGCAGGTGCAGCACATCGACCGGCATCGCGACGGCGGACTGCAGACCGGTCGAGGCGTGTTCGGCCAGCGCCCAGGTCGCGGCGAGCCCGCCGCCGACGAGCACCCCGCCGCACGCGAGCCCGAAGGTGAGGTCCCGGTGCCGCCTGGCGCGTTCGGCGGCGTCCCCCACCGCCTCCCCGGCGGCAGCCGCCTCCCGCTCCCCGTCGTCCGCGTCCGCCACCGGCTCCTGCAGCCGCGCGTACGTCCCGAAGAGCACCGCCACGAACAGCGCCGCCGCGGCGAGCAGCAGCAGCCGGGAGACCAGGGCCGCGCCCGGCTTGGTGACCAGGACCTGCTGGAGGCCGCCGAGGTCGAAGACGTCGGTGAGGTCGCCGGACCCGGTGTACGGGGAGCGCAGCAGCAGCATGGCGACGGTGGTGCCGGTCAGCAGCGCCCACCCCTGGACCACCAGCCGCTGCACGGACCGTACGAGGGACGCGGCGGGCCGGCAGGCCACCACGAAGGCGGAGCCGCCGACGAGCAGCACGAATCCGGCGTAGGCGAGGTAGCGGGCGACCCCGTAGAGCGCCCCGACCGGACCGCCGCCGGCCTGCTGCTGGGACACCGCCGCGCTGGTCTTGGAGGGCGCGCCGACCGAGAAGGTGAAGGCGCCGGAGACGGGGTGGCTGTCGGCGGAGACCGCCTGCCAGGAGACGGTGTACGTGCCGTCGCCGAGCCCCGGCGGCAGCCCCGCGCCGTATTTGACGACGCTGTCGCTGCACAGGTTGCGCAGCTTGCCGCGGTCCACCCGTTTGCCCCGCGGATCCAGCACCCGGATCGAGTCGTCGCCCATCGCGACGCCCTCGGAGAAGGTGAGCGTCACCTGCTCGGGGGCGTGGTCCACCACCGAGCCCTGCGCCGGGGTGCTCCCGGTCAGCGCGGCGTGCGCCGAGGCCGGAGCGGCGCCGCCGAGCCCGCCGATCAGCGCGCCGGCCAGCGCCACCGCGACGACCAGCAGGCGCAGCACGGCGGACCGTCGCGGCCCGAGCCCGGTGGTGACCATAGTGATCGCTCCCCTTACTCCCGTTGTCCGTTGTCCCTGGAACCGGTGCGGTTCTTCTCCGGCCCCCTGCTACTTCTTCGGCGCGTAGGTGACGGCCTTCACCGGGACCGTGACCTTGACCGGCCCGGCGGTGGCGAAGTGCAGTTCGAGGGTCACCTTGTCGCCCTCGGCCGGCTTCTTCTTCAGCCCCATGAACATCAGGTGGTTGCCGCCGCGGCTGAGCCGGAGCTCGCCGCCCGCCGGTATCGCCAGCGAGTCGACCTGCTCCATCTTGGTGCCGACCGTCTTGTGGAGCGTGATGTCCTTGGACAGGTCGCTGGTGACCGAGGTGAGCTTGTCCCCGGTGCCACCGCTGTTCTTGACGGTGAAGTAGGCGCCGGCCATGTTCTGGTCGACGGGCTGCGGCATGTACGGGTCGGCGACCTTGAGCTGCGGTGCGCCGTCCGCACCACCGCAGCCCGCCAGCGCGAGAGAGGCGGTCAGGGCGAGGGCGGCGGCGAGGGTGGTGCGGCGGTTCACGGGTTCTGCCCCTTGACGATCTTCGGAAGTGCCTTGGTGTAGTTGTCGGAGGTCGCCTCCTGCATGCCCATCCAGTGGATCTTGTCGTCCTTGGGGGAGCTCAGCAGGACCTGCGCGCCGTGGGTGGAGACGACATCGCCGTTCTTCTTCTTGACCGGCTTCTCGATGCCGATGTTCACGCTGCGCGCGCCGGCCTGGATGGTGTCGAACTTGCCGGTCAGGCCGGTGAAGTCCTTGTCGATGCCGCCGAGCCACTTCTTGAGCGCGGCCGGGGTGTCCCGTTCCGGGTCGGAGGTGACGAAGACGACCCGCAGGTCCTTGCGTTCGGCCGGCGGCAGCTGCTTCACCGCGACCGCGATGTTGGCCATCGTCAGCGGGCAGACGTCCGGGCAGTTGGTGTAGCCGAAGTAGATCAGCGTCGGGTGGCCCTTGGTCTTCTCCAGCAGGTCGTACTTCTTGCCGCTGGTGTCGGTCAGGACGAGATCCGGCTTCTCGATGGGGCTGTCGAGGGTGACGATCGGCTTGGCGGTGGTGCCGCCGGAGACCTCGGCGGCGGGCTTGCCGTCGTCGTCGTTGCAGGCGGTCAGGCTGAGAGCCGCGGCCGCCGCGAGGGCGGACGCGAGCAGGGTCCTTCGGTGCATTGCAGATAAATCCCGTGTCTTTGTATCCCGTTTGTCCGGGAATGGGGTGGGCGGGCCGGCGTGGGTCGGACGCCGGCCCCGCCGGTGATCAGGCGCTGCGGCGCCGGCCGGCGAACACGCCGAAGCCGACTCCGATGATGCCGACGACGATGCCGATGGCGCCCAGAACGCGCGCCGTGGTGTCACTGGCGGACGCGTCCGAGGCGGCGGCCGTGCTCTTCATGCCGGTGGTGGCACCGCTCTTGTCGTCCGCGCCGGCGGCGCCGTGGCCGTCCTCCTCGGCCGGGCCGAGCTTGAGGACCGGCGCCGGGTTCTCCGGCTCCGGGCCGCCCTCCTTCGTCGGCTCGATCCAGCGCACGACCTCCTTGTCGTCGTACGTCTGGAGGGCCTTGAAGACGACCTGGTCGGCGTCCTTGGGCAGCTGGCCGACGGAGACCGGGAACTGCTGGAACTGGCCGGGCTCCACGCCCTTGCCGTCGGCGGTCCAGGTGATCTTCGAGGGCGCCTCGGTGATCTTCTCGCCCTCCATCTCGATCGGCTTGGCGAGCTTGGCCTTGGTGACCGAGACCTTCCAGCCGGGCACCGGCTGCGGCATCACGGACGCCAGCGGGTGGTCGGTGGGCAGCGTGACCTCGAGCTTCACCGTCGAGGCGTCGTCCTTCTCGTTGGGCACCTTGAAGTTGACGGTCGCAAAGCCGCCCTTGGCGGCCGGGCCCGCGGGCTGCACGCTGACGTGCGCAAAGGCCGGGCCGGCCAGCAGCAGCACACTGCCGGCCGCGGCGGCCCCCACGAGCGGCAGCCGCCGGGCGAGCCGGCGCCGGGACGACACGTCCGACTGCTGCTGCGACTTCGCCATCTTCGAAATCTTCGACATCGGAAAACACTCCACAGGGAGGAGAAGGTGCGGGTGACGGTTCGGTGGCGCACGTGCGACGACGGCGCGTGAGCCCGTACCCCCTCCTATGCCTGCAGGGCATGGGAGGAGCCCCCACGTGGGAGCGTGCTTCGCGTCGTCAGGCCGCGAGGGCCAGGGAGGCCAGGGAGGGGGGCCCTCGCCTGGTCACACTGTGGTGGAGTGCGAGGTTCTTCGGGCCGGGTTTGTCATCCCCGTACGAAACGGGGGCGCGCAGCGCATCGTCGTGCGCCGTTCCCAGGCCTGTGAGCAGGGCACGAACCAGGGCGAGTGCCCCGCGCACCGCGCCGATCAGCGCCTGCACCGCGAGCTCGTACGCCGGGGCCGACAGCCGGACCAGCCGCCACAGGGCGGCCTCGCCCCGCCGCAGCAGCCAGCCCACCGCGAGCGCGGCCAGCAGGTGTCCCAGCAGCATGGGCAGCGACGGCAGCAGACCGTGCGTCATCGCGGGGTCGGCGGCGGTCGCGCCACCGGCCGTCCCGGGCCCTGCCGGACCGGCGATCTTGGCGGCGGAGGCCGCGTCGAAGCCGCCCGAGCCCAGGATCCGCCGCGCCTCGGCGCCGTCCACCCGCCCGGCGCCGAGCCCGCAGCTCACATGCCGGGCGAGGGCGACCGCCGCCCGGTCCGAGAGCCCGCCGTCACCGGACCCGCTTCCTCCGCCGCGCGTCATGGCGGTCATCGGAAGCTGGCTCCAGGCGAACAGCGCGTGCAGGGCGAGCTGCCCGACGGCGAGACCCGCCGCGATGCCCGGCAGCGAGCGCTCCCGCCCGGCCAGCGGCGCCGCGACCGCGAACACCGCGGCCGCCGCGACCCCCAGCGTCCACAACGGGACGGTGGCGCACGAGGCGGCGATGTGGGCGCCCGTGGACAACGCGACACAGACCGCGGTGAAGACCGCGGCCCTCAACAGCCGGAGATCGGCGGCTGCGCGCGCTGTGGAGGCGGGCGGTGGAGTCATGGCCGCGCCATCATCCCACTGGCCCGGCGGGCGACCTACGGCAGGGCGCGCCGGGAGGGCGCCCCGCCCGGTGTCCAGGGAGGCCGGAGGGGCGCGCGGCAGCGCATGGGCGGCGCTCCGCCTACACCGATGCGCTCGTTGTTCGCATCCGCCGAATGAGCGGTATCACGTCCCGGACATGCTTACGGACCTTGGGGCGCGGCAATAGGTATCGATATGTCGAGCCGCGGCCAGGAGGCTGGAGCGATGAGCATCTGGTGGTCACTCCATTTGCGGCGTGAGGCTGCGAGCGTGCCGCTGGCCCGTCGTCTGCTGCTGGGCACGATGGAGACGGCGGGCGTCGACCCGGACATCTGTTACGACCTTGCGGTGGCCCTCTCCGAGGCCTGCGCGAACGCCGTCGAGCACGGCGGCGACGCCGCCACCGAGGACTACCGCGTCACGGCCTACATCGACGGCGACACCTGCCGCATCGAAGTCACCGACTCGGGCCCCGGCTTCCGCCACCGCCCCGCGTCCGCCGCTCCGCCCCATACCGCGGACCGCGTCCACCCGCCGGCCCCCGTGCCCACCCCCGCTCAGGCTCCCGCCTTCGCGGAGGACGGCCGGGGGCTCTTTCTGATCGAGGCGCTGACCGACCACGTCCGCTACCGCAACCGCACGGGCCGTCCCGGCGCGGTCGTCAGCTTCGACAAGATCCTCAAGTGGCGGGAGGGCGCGGCGCTGCCGATGGCGTCCTGACCGGCCGGGCGGGGGACGGCGGGCCCGGGGCCGGCCGGCACCACAGCGGAGGGGAACCGGAGCGGTGGCAGCCGAGCCCGCGCTCCCCGGGGCGCGCCCGGACCGCCCGGGCGCCATGACCGCCAGGAGTCCCCATGGGCACGGACGCCGCCGCACGCGACCGGAAGGCACAGCGCAGGGCCGCGCGGCTGGCCCTGGCCGCCGCGGCCGCGGCCGCCCTGGTCCTGCTGGTGTTCGCCGGGCTCAGCAGCCTCGTCCTTCTGGGCGCGGGAGCGGCCGGGCTCGTGATCACCGCCGCGGGCCTGTGGTGGGCGCTGGCGCGGCGCGGACTCCTGCGGCTGCTGGCGGGCACACTGGCCGCCGCGGCCCCGGTCGCCGTGCTCGCGCTCTACGTCTGGGCCGGTCTGCTGTGGGTGGTGGTCGTCTCGCTCGGCCTGTGGGCGCTGGCACTCTCCGCCGGAGGGGCCGCGCTCGGCCGGGACCCCCGGCCGGACCGCGCCCCCGAGGTCCGGGCCGCTCCGCCCCGGCGCCCGTTCCTGATCATGAATCCCCGCTCGGGCGGCGGAAAGGTGGGCGCCTTCCGCCTCAAGGAGCGGGCGGAGGAACTCGGCGCCCGGGTGCACCTGCTGGACACCGCCCGCCACGAGGACGTGGTCGCCCTCGCGCGCGGCGCCGTCGAGGCGGGTGCCGACCTGCTGGGCGTCGCGGGCGGGGACGGCACCCAGGCGAAGGTGGCCGGGGTGGCGGCCGAACACGGCATCCCGTTCATGGTGATCTCCGCCGGCACCCGCAATCACTTCGCCCTCGACCTCGGGCTGGACCGGGACGACCCCGCGAGCTGCCTCGACGCCCTGACCGACGGCGTCGAACTCCGCGTCGACCTCGGCTTCGTGGGCGGGCGGGCCTTCGTCAACAACGCGTCCTTCGGGACCTACGCGGCCGTCGTGCAGAGCCCCGCCTACCGCGACGACAAGGTGCGGACCGTCCTGGCGATGCTGCCCGACCTGCTGACGCACCAGCGCGGCCCGCGCCTGACCGTGCGCGCCGCCGGCACCGTCGTCGACGCGCCCCAGGCGATCCTGGTCAGCAACAACCCCTACCGCATGGGCGACCCGGCCGGGCTGGGGCGGCGGGAGGAGCTGGCTTCGGGCGTCCTCGGGGTCCTGGCCCTCACGGTCGACAACGCGGCACAGGCGGCCGGCATCCTGCGCGGCCGGCACGGGCGGGGCCTGACCGCGCTCACCGCCGGGGAGGTCGTCGTCGATGCCGACGAGCCCGAGATCCAGGCCGGTGTCGACGGCGAGGCCCTCACCCTGCCGGTCCCGGTGCGCTGCTGGATCAGGCCGCGGGCGCTGCGCGTGCGGGTACCGCGGCACCGTCCCGGGGTGCCGCGGGCGAAGCCCCCGATGGACTGGCGGCGGCTGCGCGGCCTCGCGCTGGGAAGGGAGCGGCCTGCCACGGGCCGGAGCGGCACCTAGGGGACGCGGCCGGACCGGGCGGCCAGGGCCGGGGGCATGCTGCGGGATGTCCGCGTATGAGGTGTCAATCCGGGCTAACATCAGCAGTCGGAAAACTGGCTGGAAACTGCCCCTGAGGATGGCGGGCAGCGCGGTCTCGCGGTGAGAGAACCTCCCCCGCGGCGTCCCCTGTCCCTGCGAGACCAGCGCGCACCATAACTAACGCGAAGTTGATCGCGTTAGTCTTTCCCGGACAATACTTGGCGTGAACCCGCACTGCAATACGGAGCCGTCGTGACGACAGCGCACCATGCCCCGGGCGAGACCAGACCCGGCGGTCGCACCGCCCGTACCCGCCAGGCCGTATTGACCGCTGTGTTCGAGGAGTTGGGCGACGGCGGCTTCGCCGGACTGACCATGGAGAAGGTCGCCCAGCGCTCGGGAATTCACGTCGCGACGCTCTACCGCCGGTGGCGCTGCACCGAGGGCCTGGTGTGCGATCTGCTGACCTACCTGAGTTCCGATGTGCCGCTGCCCGACTCCGGCACCCTGCCCGGGGACCTCCAGGAACTCGCCCGCTCGATAGCCGCCTTCTACGGGGAGGCGCGCAGGCGCCGGCTCATCGAGGCGGTGGTCTCCGCCGCGGCCCGCGACCCCCAGGCGGCGGGGGTGCTGCGGTCCTTCTTCGACGAACGGCTCGCGCTGGCCGGGCGGATGGTGCAACGGGCCGTCGAGCGCGGCGAGCTGCCCGCCGACACGGACCCGGAGAAGGTGATGTCGGCGCTCGGCGCGCCCTTCTACTACCGGATTCTGATCGCCCGTCGCCCGGTCGACCAGGACCTCGCCGCGTCCGCCGCCACCGCCGTCTGGGCGGCGGCCCGGGCCGGCGCCTACGGGCGCGCGGAGGACGGTCCCGCGAACGGCGCGTCCCCCGGCGGCTGATGCCACCGGGGGACGCGGGAGCGGGCAACGGGCGCCGCGCACCGGGCCGTTCGGCCCCGCGCGACGGGCGCGTGTGGTCCTCGCTCCCCGGGCTGCGGCGGGCGCACGGCCCGCCGCAGCCCGCCCGCTACCTGCCCAGCAGGCCCGCCATCCAGGCCTCGACCTCGTCCGACCGCCGCGGCAGCGCGGCCGACAGGTTCCGGTTGCCGTCGTCCGTCACGAGGATGTCGTCCTCGATCCGGACGCCGATGCCGCGGTACTCCTCGGGGACCGTCAGGTCGTCCGCCTGGAAGTACAGACCGGGCTCGACGGTCAGCACCATGCCGGGCTCCAGGGTGCCGTTGACGTAGTGCTCGGTGCGGGCCGCCGCACAGTCGTGGACGTCCAGGCCGAGCATGTGGCCGGTGCCGTGCAGGGTCCAGCGGCGCTGCAGCCCCAGCTCCAGCACGCGCTCGACCGGGCCCTCGACCAGGCCCCACTCGACCAGCTTCTCGGTGAGCACCCGCTGCGCCGCGTCGTGGAAGTCGCGGTAGGCGGCGCCCGGCTTGACCGCCGCGATGCCCGCCTCCTGCGCCTCGTACACCGCGTCGTAGATCGTGCGCTGGAGGTCGCTGTAGCGGCCGTTGACCGGCAGGGTGCGGGTGACGTCCGCGGTGTAGAGGGTGTGGGTCTCCACGCCGGCGTCCAGCAGGAGCAGGTCGCCGGAGCGCACCTCGCCGTTGTTGCGGACCCAGTGCAGGGTGGTGGCGTGCGGTCCGGCGGCGCAGATCGAGCCGTAGCCGACGTCGTTGCCCTCGACGCGGGCGCGCAGGAAGAACGTGCCCTCGATGTAGCGCTCGCTGGTCGCCTCGGCCTTGTCCAGGACCTTGACGACGTCCTCGAAGCCGCGGACGGTCGAGTCGACGGCCTTCTGCAGTTCGCCGACCTCGAACGCGTCCTTGACCGCACGCGCCTCGGAGAGGAAGACGCGCAGCTCCTCGTCGCGCTCGGCGGTGACCTTGTCGGTCAGCGCGGCCTCGATGCCGGCGTCATGGCCGCGCACCACGCGGACCGGGCCGGTGGCCTCCTTGAGCGTGCCGGCCAGCTCGCGGACGTCCTTGCACGGGACGCCGAGCAGCGCCTCGGCCTCGTCGAGGCTGTGGCGCCGGCCGACCCACAGCTCGCCCATGCCGTCGAGCCAGAACTCGCCGTTCTCGCGGTTGGAGCGGGGCAGCCGGTGGAGCGTCGCCCGGTGCCCGTCCTTCGTGGGCTCCAGGACCAGGACGCTGTCGTCGGTCTGGTCGCCGGTGAGGTAGACGTACTCCGTCGCGGCGCGGAAGGCGTACTCGGTGTCGTTGGAGCGGGTCTTCAGGTTGCCCGCCGGGATCACCAGGCGCTCGCCGGGGAAGCGCGCGGAGAGCGCGGCGCGGCGGCGGGCGGCGTGCGGGGCCTGCTCGATCGGCTGCAGGTCGCGCAGCTCGGTGTCGGCCCAGCCGCCCTTCATGTTCTCCGCGAGCTCATCCGAGACGCCCGGGTAAAGGCCGTTCTTGCGCTGCTTGATCGGCTGCTCGTCCTCGTCCGGGGTCTCCGGCGTGAGCTCGTCGGTCACCATGCCTCCTTTTAAGAGTGAACCGCATTCCATCGTATGTGCGGATCGAAAGCGGTCCAGGGGCAAAAAGGTGTGACCTGTCCGGCACGGCGGTTCCCGGCCGCACGGCGCCGGGCGGGGCGGACGGGCGGGGACGGGCGGTGTCCGGCGCGCGGCCCCTCGCCTGCCGTAGGCGAAAGCCGCACCCGGACCGGCGGCCCTACTCCTCGAAGTACGCCGCGAGCAGCACCACGTCCTCCTCCGACGAGGGATCGTCCAGGCCCTGCGGCAGCATCGTGCGCACGATGTGGTCGGCGACCGCCTCGGGATCGTGCCGGCTCGCCCGGGGGACGCTCGCGGCCGCCGCGTGCAGCCGGGTGAAGGCGCGGTCCATGGGTTCGCCGGTGCGGTGCAGCAGCCCGTCGCTGTAGAGCAGCAGGGTCTCCCCGCCGGCCGGTTCGATCTCCACGCTCGGCGCTTCCCAGCAGGCCAGCATGCCCAGCGGCGCGGACAGCGAGGTCTCCACGAACTCCGTCCGCAGATCGCCGAGGATCAGCGGCGGGCAGTGGCCGGCCCCGGCCAGCACCAGCTTGCGGGCGAAGGGGTCGGTGATGCCGCCGGGCAGCGCCGCCGGACCGCCGGGCGCGCCGGGCGGCGGCTCGGTGAAGGCGAACAGCGCGGTGGCGCTGCGGGCCGGCTCGGTCAGCCGCAGCAGCAGCTCCAGGTCCGAGAGGACCGCGACCGGATCCTCCCCCTCCATGACGGCGTAGGCCCGCAGGGACGCCCGCAGCCGCCCCATGGCCGCCACCGCGCTCGGCCCGGAACCGGTCACCGAACCGACCGCCAGGCCCAGGGCGCCGTCGGGCAGCGGCAGCGCGTCGTACCAGTCCCCGCCTCCGCGCGGCCCGGTGCTGTGCCGCACCGCGAGGCGTACGCCGGGGATCCGCGGCAGCCGCTGGGGGAGCAGCTCCTCGCGGAGCGTCTCGGTGGCCCGGCGGCTGCGGTGGAGCGCGAGCAGGAGGGCGAGGTGCTCGGCGGCGTGCGCGCGGTAGAGGCCGACGAGATGGCGCTGGCGCGCGGTGGGCTCGGCCGGTTCGTCGTAGAGCCAGACCGCGGCGCCGGTCCTGCCGATGGGGTCGGCGCAGAGCGGGACCGCGTAACTGGCGGCGTACCCGAGACGGGCGGCGACCTCGCGCAGGCGCGGGTCGAGGTCCTTCTCGCCGGGGATGTCGGGTTCGGCGATCTCGGTGCAGGGGCCCGCCGGTCCGTCGTGGCAGGGGCCGTCGAGCGGGCCGGTGCGGGTGTCGTCGGCGGTGGCCCGCTCCGGGAGGCCGTCCAGTATCCGCGCGTACGACAGGGCGCGGCGCGGGACGGTCTCGATGTGACCGATCTCGGCGTGGCCGAGGCCGAGCCCGACGGTGGTCTCCGGGCCGAGGCCGTCGGACGGGGCGAGGACGACCAGCCCGCGGCGCGCCCCGACCAGGGCGGCGCCGGCACGCAGCAGCTCGCGCAGGGCGTCCTCCAGCGTCCGGGTGCGCGCCAGCCGTTCGGTCAGGTCGTGCAGGGTGCTGAGGTCGGAGATCCAGCCGGCCAGCCGGTCCTGGACGGCGGCGAGTTGGTCGACGGCGGAGGCGTCGGGGACGGCGCCGGACGCGGCGTTCCCGGGGGTGCCGGACAGGCCGCCCGAGGCGGCGCCGGCGGCGGGGTCATCGGGGGCGTTCGGCCCGTGCGGGTCGACAGTGTGCGCGGGGGCGGGAAGAGCTGGTTCGATTCCAGCCACTTTCGGCACGTGCGGGGCGGTCATGGCCGACGGCTATCGTCGCGCCTGGTGTCGCCCCAGGTCAGGCCGCTATTTGGTAGGGAGTGCGGCATTTTGTTGAGTGACGTTGTGCGGTACGGATGGCCGCTCAATTTCCTCAATAGCATCGCAAACCCCCATGTCATGCTGCTCCGCTATTAATGCCTCCACATGTACACGGAGCAGCGATGCGATGTCCAGCATTGTCCTCATGGGGATTGTGGTGTCAACGAGGTCTGTAGATTGGCCTGAAAAAATCCCCCCGAACGTCAATTTGCGGTCGACTGACGGCGATCAGCAGCGCGTCATCACCACAGTGGCGGGTACGTACTCGGAAAGGTGCGGGTCGGTTGGTGCCGCACCGGAACTCTCCGGCGGGCACCGGCGTCTAACAAGCCGACGACCGCGACGCACTCCCAGAGGCGGGGACTGCACCACGGAAGCGCAAGCGCCAACGCACGCCACCCCTCGCCACGCTTCACGCCCGGCGTACGGCGTGATGCGCTGCTTTGTACACGCGGTGACCACCACGTGGCGTGATCGATGCGCGATCGACCCCGGGTTTCCACGGCCGGGCCGCAGGACACGCCCCACAACGGCATGAAGCGGCACGGCGCGGACGTTGGTGAACCGGGACATGTAGTGCCATGCAGTGCGATGGACAAAGCCCTCGGCGTTAACGGAAAGGAACGAGCGCTCATGCGCGAGATCCTCGGAAGGCGACGCAAGCTGCTGTTCCGACGCGGCAAGAAGTCGGCGCAGCTCGGTGCGGCGCTCCACTACGCCACCGAGTGGCAGTGGCCGGTGCTCCCCGGAGTGGGACTCGGGTCCCCCGGCCGCCCGCAGGCCGGCGCCCGGCTCGGCCTCGGCGAGCGGAGCGCCCGCCGGTGCAGCTGTCCGGACCCCGAGTGCGTGGTGCCCGGCGCGCACCCCTTCGACCCCGGTCTGCTGGCGGCCACCACCGATGCCCGGATGGTGCGCTGGTGGTGGACGAACCGCCCCGACGCCCCGGTCATCCTGGCCACCGGCGGCCGCGCGCCCTGCGCGGTGAGCCTGCCCGCCGTCGCCGGGGCCCGGGCCCTGGCGGCCCTGGACCACTTCGGCGTGCGCCTCGGCCCCGTGGTGGCCACGCCCACCCGCTGGTCGCTGCTCGTATCGCCGTACGGCCTCCCGGAGTTGGGCGAGCTGCTGCACTCCCAGGACTGGGTGCCCAGCTCGCTGCGGTTCCACGGCGAGGGCGGCTATGTGGTGCTCCCGCCCTCCCAGATCGGCACCGGCCGGGTCCGCTGGGAGCGGCCGCCGGCCCCCGTCCCCGCCGCGCCCCGGCTGCCGAAGGTGGCCACGATCGTGGACGCCCTGGTCACGGCGAGCACCAGCACCCCCGACGGCGGCAGCCGGCTCGCCTACTGACGCCCACGGATGCCCCGGGCGCCCGAAGTCTGCTCGGGCGCCCTCATGCTGTGCGGGCGACGGCCGTGGCCAGGCAGCCGAGGGGCGGACACCTGAGGGGCGAACACAAACGCCCCGCGGCGGATCACCCGTTCGGGTGTGGCCCGCCCCGGCCTCCCGGGGGAACCGGCGTCCGGGTGCCCGGGCGTCCCCTCGCCGGCCGATAGGTTCGGCCCACCGTCAAAGCCGTCGTCAGCGGCATCTCAAGTGCAGGTGGGGCCCATGCAGCGTGCGCAGAAATTCCGCATGATCGGGCTCGCCGGCGCGGCGCTGCTCGCCGTCGCCGTGCCCCTGGGCGCCGCGATGGCCGGCCCGGCCGGCACCTCGGCTCCGGCAGCGGGATCCGCGGACGCGGTCAAGGCCGAAAACAGCTCTCCGGAGGAAATGGGAAGAAGGGGCGATAACGGCGCCAAGGCGGGCAAGACGGCCGCCGCCACCGCCCCCGGCTCCCGGGGGCCGGCCGGCTCCTCCGACCGCCCCCGGCTGCCGCACCTCTCCGGCCGCACCTCCCGCTGCGGCCCCGAACTCACCGCTCCCCAAGGGGTCGAGGCCCAGACCTGTGTGCTCGCCGAGGGCGGGGCGACCTGGGGGCGTACGTACTACCGCAACCGCACCGGCGACCGGCTGCGCGCCGTCCTGACGCTGCTGCGGCCGGACGGCAGGACCGTCCAGGTGACGTGCGAGCTGTCGGCCGGCGGCGCGCCGGGCCTGTGCGAGACGCCGTCCGCCCCGACGGTGCGCCGGAGCCGGCCGCCGTACGCGGCGGTGGCGGAGATCGCCGATGCGGCGGGGGAGCGGCTGCTGCTGCGGTCCGGCAGCAACTCGCCGGTGGGAAGCGGCGGTTCGGACCGCTGACGGTGCGGGGCCGCCGGGGGCCGGAGGGGGCCAAGCGGAATGCCTGGTTCCGGACATGGAAGCGCCCGGTCGCTGGCGACGGGGGATGCACCAGCGACCGGGCTTCTAGAACCGTAACAAGAGATCGGCGGTTCGCAAATTCGATCGTGGATTTCCGGACGCCTATTTACCGGTAGGTACGGGGAGTTGTGACAGGTGTCACGCCCGGGATCCCCTGAGGCGTCCGGACCGCACGGCCGACGGCGGGCCCGGTCAGCTCAGCGTGACCTGACGGTTGGTGAGCCCGCCGCGCGCCCGGCGCTCCTCGGGGGTCAGCGGGGCGTCCGACGCCAGGGCCTCGGCCAGCCGCTCGGCGAACGCCGCGGCCGGCTTGGCGACCTCGTCGGCGCCCATCTCCGAGGGCAGGTCCCAGACCGGGACGACCAGGCCGTGGGCGCGGAACGAGCCGACCAGACGGGTGCCTTCGCCGAGCGAGGCCGCGCCCGCGGCGTGCAGCCGCGCCAGCGCGTCCAGCAGCCGCTCCTCGGGGTGCGCGGTGACCCAGCGCAGGTGGTTCTTCTCCGGCGCCTCGCACCAGTACGCGCCCTCCAGGCCGGGGATGCGGGCGGTCGGGATGGCCGCCGCGTTGGCCCGTTCCAGGGAGGCGGCGACCTCGCCGGTGGCGTGCTCGGCGTTCTCCACCCAGAACTCGAAGCCGGTGTGGACGGTCGGCTCAAAAGGCGCGTCCCCGTCGAGCAGATCCTGCAGCCGCGGGCCGTCGGCGGAGTGCCGCTCGGCGGCGACCGGGTTGCCGGGTTCCGTGGCCAGCGCGCGCTGCAGGGTGTCCGCGAGGTCGCGGCTGAGGTCGCCGGAGGCGGTGTCGTTCTGCAGGCCGAGCAGCACCTCGCCGTTGTCGCGGCGCAGTGCGGGCCACGCCATCGGCAGCACGGTCGCCAGGGTCACCGACGGGACGCCCTCGGGCAGCCCGCCCTTCAGCGTCAACTGGGCGGTGGCGGCGGGCACCAGCTCGCGCATGGCCACCCAGTCGCACTCGCCGGGCAGGCCCTCGAAGGGGCGCTGCACGAGCTCGGTGGCGGCGTGCGCCGCCTGCCGCCCGTGACAGGCCTTGTACCGGCGGCCGGAGCCGCACGGGCAGGGCTCACGAGCGCCGACGACCGGCAACTCGCCGTCCTGGATCTGCGGTGCTGCGGCCTGGGGCTGGGGGCGGCGCTTCTTGGCCATGGCGACGGGGTCTCCTGGTCGATCCTGGGCGTACGGACGCGTTTCGGCGCGAGCCTAGAGGATTGCGTCCGAGGCCGCGCCCGGTTGCGTACCGGGCCGTGTCCCGCCCTGGTGCCGGGGCGCGCCGGTGTGTCCCGGCGTGCCGCTACGGCAGGTCGTCGAAGTCCGGGAAGCCCGGAGCCAGTGGCCGGCCGCCCGGCACGCCCGCGCCCGTGGTGAGCGAGGGCGGCAGATCGGGCGTGAGGTCCACGCGCGTAGCGAACGCGCCTTGGAGCGAGAGGACCGCCCAGACCGTCACTTCGCCGCCGGCCGTGTCGCGCACGCCCCAGTCCTTGGCGAGCGACCGGATGATCGCCAGCCCGCGGCCGCCGCGCGCGGTGACCGACGGAGTGGCCGGAAGAGGCCGGGTCGGGCCGCCGCCGTCCGTGACCGCGACGGTCAGCCTGCCCTGGGCGTCGATACGCCAGGAGGCCCGGACCGATGCCGGTGTGTCCTTTGCGCCGGGCGTTACGAAATCCGGCGATCCGTTTTCGTATATCGGACGCGCATGGCGACACGAATTGCTCAACAGTTCCGAAAGGACGAGGACCGCGTCATCGACGACGGTGTCCTGAACTCCACTTGCCAACAGCTCTTCACGCATGCGTCGCCTGGCCATGCCCACACCCACTGGACCATGGGGTACGGCCATGATCGACGACGTCGGCACCTCTTGTGCCACCACCAACGCCACCCCCGAGACCTCCTTTGCCCCACGCCACGGGATGAATGCCCCAATGGACTGGACCGGAAACCGGCCAAGCGACACGCGGTGACGCACTGGACATAACCGAATACGGCCCGAATGCGCCGGTGCACACCCCGTGAAGGGCTTTAGCCAAGACCTAGTTGCTTTCGCACCTGCTTGGGACGATTTGTGATCACGGCATCCACGCCCAATTCCTGGCACAGCTCGACATCGGCGCTGTCGTTGACGGTCCAGACGTGCACCCGGTGCCCGGCGCGGTGCGCCTTTTCGACGTACTCGGGGTGCGCGCGGAGGATCCGCACCCCGGGGCCCGCGATGCCGACGCCGGGCGGGAGCCGGCCGTCGCGGTGCCGCGGGGTGAGGAACTGCATCAGATAGACCCCGGGGATGCCGGGCGCCGCGGCCCGTACGCGGTGCAGCGACCGCGCCGAGAAGCTCATGACGCGGACCGGGGAGGTCCAGTCGGTGCGCGGGGCCGGTCCGGCGTACCCGAACCGGGCGAGCAGCTCGACCAGCCGCTCCTCCACCTGTCCGGCCCAGCGGGTGGGGTGTTTGGTCTCGATGGCCAGTTCGACCCTGCGGTCGGCGTCGGCGACCAGCTCCAGCAGCCGCTCCAGCGTCAGCACCGAGGTCCGCTCGGGGTCCTCGTGCTGCCGGTCCGGCGCCTCGTGCCCGGCGCCCTCGTCCTTCCAGGAGCCGAAGTCGAGCGTGGCGAGGTCGGCGAGTTCGAGGGCGGAGACCGGACCGCGCCCGTTCGAGGTGCGGTTGACGCGCCGGTCGTGCACGCAGACCAGGTGGCCGTCGGCGGTCAGCCGGACATCGCACTCCAGGGCGTCCGCGCCGTCCTCGATCGCTCTGCGGTAGGCGGCGAGGGTGTGCTCCGGGGCGTCCTCCGAGGCGCCGCGGTGGGCGATGACGGAAATGGCATGACGGCCCGGACGGCCGTCCTGGGCGGGGCGCGCGTAGGTCACCGCGTTATCGTGCCATCCACCGTCGCCGGGCCGCCGGGCGCGTGCCCCGGGGTGCGGAACAGGGGATGCGCCGGTTTTGTCCGGCATAAAGGATGAGGGCAGAGTCACAGCCTCGGCTTACGGCGCTCTGACGCGCGGTGGGAAAGGCTGAAAGGGAGGCTCGCCCGTACCCTCCGGCCCGCGATGTCCGGGCCGGGGACGCGGACCGGGCCTCACGACAGCCGGGAGGCGCGGGCCGGGGCCTGCGGTTCATGGCCCGCGGATCCCGATCTGCGGACCGGGACTCGCCCGCACCGCCCGGATCCTTGATGCTGGGTACCGGATCGATCCCCCGTCCCGTACGGGAACGCTCCGGCCCGCAGGGCCCGCAAGGCCCCCGACCGCACCACCGGCGGACCGCCAGGCCCGCCGCCCGCACCACCCGGACGCACCCCCAGGGTCCGGCCCAACTGCAAGCCCCGGAAGAAACGGCACCGCCCCGGACACCGAGAGGTGGCCGAGGCACCCGGCGGAGGGAACATCCTCCCGTCGGGGCCGTGGGCGCCGACAGTCGTGAAGCTGAGGAGAGAGCTGTGAGCACCGAGAACGAGGGAGCCGCCGTCCCGTCGGAGGCCAAGCCGCCGACCGGGCCGCAGCCGGACCGCGCCTCCGCGTCCGCCTCCGGCGCCCAGACTCCCGGCGCCCCGCCCGCGGCGCCCCCGCCGCCGGACTTCGCACCGACGGTCGCGCCGGCCTCCGGCGGCTTCGACGACCCGGGCCGGATGCCGCCGTACCACGACGGACGCGTCCCGCAGCCCGGCTACGGCCACCCCGGCGACGACCCGACGGCCGACCGGACCGCCCAGTTCCCCGCCTACCCGGGAGCCGGAGCGGGCGGAGGCGGCTGGGGCCAGCAGCCTCCCCACGGTGGCGGCGGCGACCCCTGGGGCACGACCGGCAGCCCCGTCCCCAAGCGGCGCAACGGCGGCCTGATCGCGGCCGTCCTGGTGGCCGCGCTGGTCGCCGGCGGCATCGGCGGCGGCATCGGCTTCTGGGCCGCGGGCCAGAACGACAGCGCCTCGACGACGGTCTCCGCGTCCGGCGACCCCGGGGCGCTGAACCGCAAGCCCACTTCCGTCTCCGGGATAGCGCAGAAGGCGCTGCCGAGCGTCGTGACGATCGAGGCCCAGGGTGCCACCGGCGAGGGCGGCACGGGCACCGGCTTCATCTACGACAAGCAGGGCCACATCCTCACCAACAACCACGTCGTCGCCAGTGCGGCCGACGGCGGCAAGCTCACCGCGACGTTCTCCAACGGCAAGAAGTACGACGCCGAGGTCGTCGGCCACGCCCAGGGCTACGACGTCGCCGTGATCAAGCTGAAGAACGCCTCCGGCGCCTCGCTCAACCCGCTCCCGCTCGGCAAGTCCTCCAACGTCCAGGTCGGCGACGCCACCATCGCCATCGGCGCCCCCTTCGGCCTGTCCGGCACGGTCACCACCGGCATCATCAGCGCCAAGGACCGCCCGGTGGCCTCCAGCGACGGCGGCGGCACCAGCGCCTCGTACATGAGCGCCCTGCAGACGGACGCCTCGATAAACCCCGGCAACTCCGGCGGCCCGCTGATGGACGCCGCCGGCAACGTCATCGGCATCAACTCCGCCATCCAGTCGGCCGGCAACGGCGGCGGCCTGGGCGGCGAGTCCCAGCAGTCCGGCAGCATCGGCCTGGGCTTCGCCATCCCCATCGACCAGGCGGCGCGGGTGGCCCAGGACCTGATCAAGACCGGTAAGCCGGTCTACCCCCAGATCGGCGTCCAGGTCGGCATGCGGGACACCGGCAACGGCGCGACCATCGCCCGCACCGGCAACAACGGCTCCGACGCCGTCACCCCGAACGGCCCGGCCGCCAAGGCGGGCCTCAAGCCCGGCGACACCATCACCAAGCTCGACGACACGGTGGTCGACAGCGGCCCCACCCTCATCAGCGAGATCTGGCAGCACAAGCCCGGCGACCAGGTCACCCTGACCTACAAGCGCGGCGGCAAGGAGCACACCACCCGCGTCACCCTGGGCCAGCGCACGGGCGACAAGTGACGCGCTAGTCTGATCCCGCGACACCCCAGCGCCCCGTGCGCCGGTGCCGCGGGGAGGCTTGCCCGAGCGGCCTAAGGGAACAGTCTTGAAAACTGTCGTGGCGGCAACGTCACCGTGGGTTCAAATCCCACAGCCTCCGCAGAGGTCAGCGAATTAGCTGGTCAGAAGGGGTGTCCGAGTGGATCGGGCACCCCTTCTGTGCTGAGGTTGTCTCACCCCGGTTCGCCCCTCTCCCGGTTTTGACCAGGCTGTGTGGACGGGGCGTGGACGGAGATCGGGGCTTCCTCGATTTCCTGAGCGGCCGCGCGCATGGCCCTTTCGATCAGTGCACTGGCCTGGTCGCGCCTGCCGTCCAGCACCTTGGCGTAGAACTTGATCGACTCCGCGACTTTCGCCAGCCGCTTTCGGGCGCGTGTCCAAGATCATGGCCCCGACGTCGTGCCTCACCGGGCAGGTCCACACAAACTCCGACGCCCCGGAAACTTACGGGGCATGACCACTCGCCCCAAAGCAGCTCCCGGCGAGAGTCGCTCCATCGCTCACGTGGACACGCGCAAGGCCGACGATCCTGCCCACCTACCGCAGCCCATCGGCGCCCTGGGCCTAGTAGAAGCTCCTGACCACGTGCGGGAACGTAGTGTTGTTGAAGCCCTTGTGGACGATGTAGTACAGGCCGGTGCAGTTGCGCCCGGTCCACACCATGATGTCGTGCCTGGAGCTCTCGCCCTTCGCTGACCGCACCGGGAACTGCATGTTCATGCAGCTGGAAGGGTTGTCTATGGCGGATTCGCCCCTGCCCTTGAAGAAGGGCTTTTCATAGAAGCAGACCCCATTCTTGACGCACTTGGGAGCGGCAGCCTCGGCGGGTGCGGCCATGGCTGTGAGACCCATGCAGGTCGCCGCGAGGAACAGGCCCGCCGGGCGCGCAATACGCTTCGTTATGTTCATGATCATTTCCTATCACCCGCAAGCTGGCCATGAGCGGGAATCAGGCCAAAGCGGAGATGAGATCCCAGACGCCCTGCGCCCCTGCATATCCGATCGAGCAGCAATCGGCCGGCAACAATGGGGAACGGCGGCCAGCATCTGGAGAACGCACACGTCAGCGTCTCGCCAGGACAGCCGCGCTCCGGTTACGCGATCTGCCAAGTCGGGGACTCAATGAGCCGGCACAGTAACCACCGCATCCCTGACCGAGCGCACATAGCCCAGAAAGCTGTCTGACCCGCCCGGGAGACCTCAGCGACCGTTGTGCCGGTAGTTCGCAACAAGGGTCACCGTGCACCAGGATTCGAGGCGTCGGACAGCCGTCGAACTCCCCTTCCGCTTTTGCGCTGTCTCGCTCTCGGGTGCCTGTACGGCGGAGCTGACCGGGGCGTGCGGGCCCCAGGGGACTTGGTTCCGGTCCTCGTGATGCATCTGGAGCTCGCGTTCCTGGTCGGAGCCGGTCGAGGTGCGCCTACGAGAGGCGTGTCTACGAGGGGTCGCTGCACCGTATTAGCCGTCTGTTAGTGGAACGCCAACCCGGTCTCCGAAGCTGATCATCGTCAGGGAGCGAGACGAGAGAACAGTGCAACAGGAGACCCGATGAACACCGCTACCGCTACCGCTACCGCCGCCAGCCGCTTTCGTGGGCGCGCCGGTCGTCGTCTTGCCGCGGCCCTCGTTGCCGCGGCGGCGCTGGGGCTGGGGGCCACGGCCTGTGGGGAGGGTTCCGGGGCGGCGGCCGCTGCTGGCTCCTCGGGTTCTTCGGCTGCGAACGGCTCGCAGCACGCGTCGGACTCGGCACAGGCCACGGGCGGTTCCTCCGCGGCCAACTCCGGCTCGCAGGGCCAGGGCGGGGGCAAGTCCGCCGCGGCGTCGTCGGCCGCAAAGACCGCTGGCGGGTCCGCCTCCAACGGGGGCGGCGTCGCCCAGGCGGGTAACCACCGCACGATCGTCGGCACGTTGGAGTACCTCGCGCCCGGCAAGCTGATCGTCAAGCCCCAGGGCGGCGGCACGGACCAGGCGTTCTTTGTCGCCAACGCCACCACGGTCCTCGGCGCGGCCGCGATCTGCTCCGACGACGCGGGCAGCGTGTCCATCGGCGGTGACGGTTACGGCACCGCGAAGTGCACCGTGGACCAGCTGGAGAAGGCCGCGAAGACCGGCAGCGTGACCGTTCGCGTCACCATGGACCGCAAGTCCGGCGCCGGCGAGACGGTCGAGGAGAAGTACCACCCGTAAGCCCCGCGGCCCGGCGCGACGTGCGCCCGTGGGTCACTCCTGAACTGCCGGTGAACAAGCCGGCCTCGGTCTGGTAGCTCTTTAAGTGCCGTGGAGTGTCGACGAGTTGCCGTCGTTCGAGCGGCTTGGAGCGGCCTTGAAGACGGTCGTGGCGGCAACGCCACCGTGGCGGGCACCCCATAGCCTCTGCTGAGGCAGGAAAACTGGAGGCCGGAGCGGGCCCCGGAAGCTTCCGGGGCCCGCTCCGACTGCGTTGGCCGTCCGTCTCGCTTCGTGCGCCGAATCTCAGTCACGACCAGCGCGTCGGGTGTGGCCGGACTGCGGACAGGAATCCCTAGACGTCACCATCTCCCGTGGTTTCTGGTGACACCTCTGCGGCGGTCACAGCATCGATGAAGACGGTCGACTCCACTGTCTGCTTTGGCTCCCGCACGATGGAAACCATCCAAACGGGTCGCCATACGTGGTGGACTCGCTGAGCAAGCAGCTTGACTGGAATCGCGGTGCCGCCAGTTGCAGCGCGTTCCGCCTGCTTCTTCGCCTTGTCCTTCGTGACGACGGCTTTCGGGATGTTCGGGTCTTGCGTAGTTCGGGCAGCCAATCCCATCACTCGGCCGGACGCTGAGATGGTCATGTCCAGCCGCATCGGCATCATCACCCCGTCTACGTAACGGCGGTACGTCAGTATGCGCGGCCCCCGGTTTCCGTCAGGAGCTCGGTGAGTGACCTTGGCTCCCACTACATCCTTGGGAAACCACTTCTTGACGAATCGATCACCGGCAGTCTGGATTTCGGCCTCGGACAGTGTGCCGGGGCCGCTTCCATTCTGCAGAGCGAAACGCATGAGCTTTCGGTCCGGCCACAACGCGGCAACGTTTCCCCGTGCCGTCTCGGCACTCAAGCGCCAGCGCCCGTTCTTCAGCTTTTCACTCGCGGACTGAGTAATCCTCGTGTCCTTGCCGTACAGCTCATTCACCGTCTCTTGAAGCCAGGCATCTTGAGCGAGCATGTCGTGCATGTTCTCGCGCCTGTGCTGCGACGTCGCCTCCAAGTGGACCGGATCGACGGTAAAAGCGAACGATGCGGTAAGGACGAGGCCACCTGCCGCGCCGAAGCATGCACCCCACAGGGCGTCTCTCCGTGTGAAGGGAACGCGGCGCTTCCAGCCCCACAAGATCACGGTCCCGAGGAGGACACCTAGGAAGCCACCAAGTGCGTTGGCTTTGATGTCGTCGTAGCTGCACGCGCGCCCCAGGCCTGCCCATGACTGGAACAGCTCAACGCCGCATGTCAACATCAACGTCCCCGAAAGAGCCAGGATCGGCCTCTTGAAGAAGAGCACGGCGAGGCAACTCACGGGGACGAACAGCATGACATTGAGTCGGGCCGACTCCGAAGCCAGAAAGCCCTGCACGGGCAGGCCGACATCGCAGATGCCGGCCCGCCCTGAGCCCCCGTCACCTGGCATGAGAGTCACGGTCAGCACGCCGGCCAGAGCCGCAGCGAGCAGTAGCGAAAGGCCAACAGGCTTACCTTTGGCTTTAGCTCCTATCGCTGATGGAATTCCCAGTATCATCGCAATGATGAGAAATGCCGGGATCAGTCCAGGTAGCGCACCGATGGATGCTTCAATCACCAGGTATTTCCTTCAAGAGGGAGGGTGCAGGAGTTCCTCAGCAGAGATGGTCGATGGAAGGCGTCTCGTAGAACTTTCCACCCGATATCATCACGCCTACGGCGCTGCAGTCCGAAGCAACGCTCACGGGAACCGACAGCGAGTACTTGATGGACTGCCCCTTCTTGACAGCCTTCTCGGTGTCCTTGTAGAGCCCTCTCTCGAAGCTGACCCTCAGCTGCGCATAGACGGTGCCGCTTCCGCGGGTCTTCGTGTACTTATCGCCCGCGTAGACCTTGGAACTGGCCTGGCCTATTTCGCGCCCATTGTGAGCCTCGAAGTATAGCGTGCCATTGTCCAGCTTGGTGCTTGTGGATCCGCCTGCGTAGGCTGCGGTGGATCCCAGTCCAACGAGTAATGCCCCCGCAATCGCCATGCCCCGTACTGTATTACGCGAGATCTTTTTCACGCGTAAGCCCCCTCGTTTAATTCAGGCCTCCATGGGTCCAATGGAGGTTCCATTTGAGTATCGGCGAGAATCGCCAATGCTCGATGACGTGGTGACTTTAAGTGGCTTTAACTCCTGACGCAAGCTAGTTTTTGACGTCTCGAAGTTCTGTGGCTTGAATTGCACTATCGAGGGGGCTGGCTTCTTCCCGCTCAAGTCTGCTATTTCCGATTTGCGTCGGGTTTGGGGCTCCACTGCGCTCGCCGCACTCATTCCGTCTCGGCTCTTCGTTTGCTGTCGAGCTGCATCGCGTGGTGAGGGCTACGACTCCGTCTGCTCGGACCACTGCGCGGGCAAGGCGTAGCGGAAGGCGCAGGCCTAGGCGAAGGGCAGGCTTAGGCGAAGGGCAGGGAAAGGCCCCGGACTGCGGTTGTGCGGTTCGGGGCCCACTTGTGTCGGCTCGGTTATACGATCAGGAGAGAGCACTGTCTTTCCCTGGAACGATCGATGTCCGACCCCCCGCCCCGCTCGCTCGACCAGCGATTGGATGTCATCGCGCGGCATCCGTTTCGTGCGAAGTTTCATTTGCGCGGGCGGGAGCTGGCCACGGCCGAGCTGAGTGGTCCGTCGACGATGCGGTGGCACGCCTACGACCTCGTCGCCAAACGGCTGGCGCCGGCCGAGCCGTACAAGGACGGGAAGCAGACCCCTTACCGGGGCCACCCGGTCTTCGTCGCGCAACATGCGACGGCGACTTGCTGTCGTACCTGTCTTGAGCGGTGGCACGAGATCCCCAAGGGGCGGGAGTTGAGCCGTGCGGAGCGCGCCTATGTGGTGGGAGTGATCTGCCGCTGGATCGAGCGCGAGGTGGGGCGTTCTTCGGGGGCGAAAAATTCTGGGGAAAATATCTGACGGAATTCATGAGGTCTGGCTGAGTCTTGTTTGGTCTTGTTTGGCGGGGGATTTGTTGTGTTCCTCGTCGGATGGAAGATGGAAGATGGGGGAGGGGGGCGTGCTGGGGCGGGCTTTGGGGGTGGGGTAATGGTGATTGCTTTGCGCGGTAGGGTGGCCGGGGGAAGGTGAATGGAATTCTGGCTGTGCTGCGGGAAGAATGTGGGGCGTGGTCACTGTGGGTGTGCGGAGGGCGGGGGCGGCGAAGGCGGCTCGGCGGGGAAACGTGTTGATTCGGCGGGCCGTGGAGCGGGATGCCGGGCGGCTCACCCGGCTGGTGCGGAGTTCCCGGGCCTATGAGGGGCCCTATTCCTCGATGGTCGAGGGGTATCGGGTGGGGCCGGATTACATCGAGGCGCATCGGGTCTTTGTCGCCGTGGAGGAGACACCGGGGGACGGCGGCGGCGAGCGGGTGGTGGGGTTCTATGCGCTGGTGGTGGAGCCGGCCGAGCTGGACCTGATGTTCGTGTCGGACCAGGCGCAGGGGTACGGCATCGGACGCCGGCTGGTCGAGCACATGCGGGGCGAGGCGCGGCGCGCCGGTATCGACAGGGTGCGGGTGGTGGCGCACCCGCCCGCCGAGGGTTTCTATCGCAGCGTGGGCGCCCGGCCGGTCGGAACGGTGCCCGCGAGTCCGCCGGCGGTGAAGTGGGACCGTCCGGAGTTCGTCTTTCTGGTGGGCGAGTAGCCGGGCCGGAAGTGACCGGAAGAAATCCGTTGGCGATGCGGGTCGCCGGCGTTGAGGGTGGAGGGATGGAGCGTTCTTTTGAGGAGCTGGTGGCCGAGGCCGATGCCGTGTCGGTCGAGGGGTGGGATTTCTCGTGGCTGGCGGGGCGGGCCACGGAACAGCGGCCCTCGTGGGGTTATCAGCGGGCGATGAGCGCGCGGCTGGCGCGGGCGTCGGCGGCATTGGACATCCAGACGGGGGGCGGGGAGGTGCTCGCCGGGGCGGCGAAGCTGCCGCCGGTGATGGTGGCGACGGAGTCCTGGCCGCCGAACGTCGCCAAGGCCACTGCTCTGCTGCACCCGCGCGGCGCGGTCGTGGTGGCCGATGCGGACGAGCCGCCGCTGCCGTTCGGCGACGCGGCCTTCGACCTGGTGACGAGTCGCCATCCGGTGACCGTGTGGTGGGAGGAGATCGCCCGTGTGCTGCGGCCGGGCGGCACGTACCTCTCCCAGCAGGTCGGACCGGCCAGCGTGTTCGAGCTGGTCGAGTACTTCCTGGGGCCGCAGCCGGAGGACGTACGGCAGACCCGTCACCCCGATGACGCGCGCCGGGCGGCCGAAGCGGCGGGCCTGGAAGTGACCGATCTGCGTGCGGAGTCGCTGCGGACGGAGTTCTTCGACATCGGGGCGGTCGTCTACTTCCTGCGCAAGGTGGTGTGGATGGTTCCCGGGTTCACGGTGGAGCTATACCGGGAGCGCTTGCGGGAGTTGGACGCGCTGATCCGTGCGGAGGGGGCGTTCGTGGCGCATACGACCCGGTTCTTGATCGAGGCGCGGCGGGGCTGAGTGGCGTTGGGTGGGGCTGAGCGGTGCCGGCCTGGGCAGGGCGGAGCTGATCCGTCTGCGGTCGGCTCGGCTCTCTTCTGCGGCCGGATTCCCTGACCCGGCCGGGCTTCCTTACGCGGCCCTGTCCTCCTGCGCGTTGCCGCGGCCCCGTCCTCGTGCGGGGTGCCGCGGCCCCGTCCCCTACGGGTTGCCGCGGGCGAGGACCTTCCCCCTACGGGATCGGCTAGTTCTGCCGCCGGCGGGTTGCCGAGGCGATCGTGGCGCGGGCCTCCTGGGTGGTCAGGCCGGTGTGGCGGGCGGCTTCCGTCAGGCGGGCGGCGAGTTCCTGGCCGAGGCCGGAGTCGTCGGCGCGGCAGGCGGCCCAGTAGAGGCGGGCATTGCGCTGGCCTGCCGGGGAGGCGCGGACGAAGCGTACGAGCGCCGCGGCGGGCTGGGACGGGACGCCGTACGGGGGCTCCCGGTGGGCGCTCGGGGGCGGGGCGGTGAGGAGTGTGAGCAGGGTGTCCGGCACGGGGGCGGGGTGGTGCGGGGCGCCCGACTCCAGGAGGTAGTGCCCACGGGCGGTGAGCGAGCCGGGGCCGACGAGGTAGCCGCCGGCGCTGCGGATGTCGATGCCGGGGGCGAGCCGGCCGACGGAATTCGGGACGGTGGGGGAGGGCGGGCCGGTGAGCCAGAGGTGGCGGCCGCCGCTGGGAGTGAGGACCGTGACCGTGGGCGGGATCGGGAAACCGTGCTGTTCGGCGAGGAACCGGAGGGCGGTCAGGCCGTCGGCGCCGTTCTTGGTGTCGAGGTCGATGCCGATGAGGTGGTGCGGTGGCCGCCCGCAGGCGAGGCCGTAGCCGGTGGCCCAGGGGGCGGCGGCGAACATGCGGCGGACGGTGAGCGGGTCGGTGCTCGCGTCGTGTACGCCGTGCCCGAGCCGTCCGCACGCGCCGCGGCAGGGCGGGACCTCGGGATGCCCGCGGTGCGGGGAGCGGAGGGCCGGCAGCTTGTTGCGGGTCAGCGGGATGACGGGGTAGCCGCGCTCGGCTGCCCGCAGGGCGTGGGCGAGGGCGGCGGCGTGCGGATCCTCGGGCGGGGCGGGGTTGAGGCCGAGGTCGGGGCCGAGGGGTGGAGTGGAGCCGGAAGCGGGCCGTTGGGGGCGCGCGGCGGGCCCCAGGGGTTCGGGTTGGGGTTCGAACTCAGGCTGGGGTCTGGGCTCAGGGTGAGGTCTGGGCTCAGGCTCGGGTTCGGGCCCGTGGTGCTCTGCGGGTCGGCGCCCGGGGGCACCCTCACTCCAGGGTTGGGGCCGGTCTTCCGCCGACGTGCCGGTCGACCTTCCACCGGAGGGGCCGATCCATGACCCAGTGGGTGTCCCGGCAGACGTGCCGATCGGCGACCCACCCGATACCCCGCTCGACGTGCCGACCGGTCGCCCACTCGAGCCCTCGCCCGGCGTGCCGACCGGTCGCCCACCCGCCCCACCAGCCGATCCCCCGGTCGACGACCCGTCGCCCGCCCTTCCCCCCGACCCGGCGGGCTGAGCAGCAGGCTGCGTACTGGTTGGCGTGGTGGGCGGCGCACCGGCCGAGGCATCCGGCGGCGTGCCGGTCGGCGGTGTACGGGGCGGCGTGCCGGTCGGTGTTCCGGTATGGCGGCGGTGCAGGGCCATGGATCTATTTTCGTACGGATGTTCGACAAAGGGAAGGGGGGCGCGCCCGGAGCTGCTCGTGCGCCGGTTGTGGCAGCCGGGCGTGTGGGGCGCGCGGGGCCCACGGGGGGCGGGTTGCGGCGGGGTGCCGGGTGGTCGAGGCGGGTGCCGGCGGGCAGGTCGTGCGGGGGCCGGGGTTTACCCGGGGTTCCTCATGCTTGCGAGGGAATCGCCTCTTCGCGGTGGGTTCGCCGGGGATTCGTGGGCAAGCCTGAGTGCGCGACGTCGCAGCAAGCATCGTGGTGGTCGGCCAACTGCCCGGTGGACAAGCGGAGTTCCATCGCTCCAGAAGTCGTGTTCCGTAGGAGGAATAGACATGGCAAGCACCCGTACAGCCCGCGCCCTCGCCGTTGTTGCGGCGCTGCCCTTCGCGGCCGCACTCTTCACGGGCGTGGCGCAGGCCGACAACGGCGGCTTTGCGACGGGCGGGTCGAGCTCGGCGGCGACGAGCCAGACGGGGACCGGTGTCGGCGGCAGCAACCTCGGCAACTCGACGACCGGCCAGCAGGTCGCCAACGGCGCCGGCGCCTCCAACCAGAACAACACCGCGAGCGTGAACGGCTCCGGCCCCACGCGCATCGACCAGACCAACGCCACCGTCAACTTCACCAACCTCTGGTGAGCCGGCACGCCGCAAGGGGACAGCGGCGTGTGACCGAGGGGTGATACGTCAGGGCGGCACGGAGGAGGTGGGGCTCCTCCGGGGTTCACTGCGCCGACCTTGACAGCGAGCGGGTTTCTGACGGACAGTCAGAAACCCGCTCGCTCGTTCGTACGCCTGGCCCCCCTTGCGCACCGGGCGTACGGCCACCAGAAGGGGAGCCGCCGACGTGCACCTCGCCCCCACCGCGCGCCAGGAGCAGTTGCGCACCGAACTCCGCTCGTACTTCCGCCGGGTACTGCCGGACGGGCCGGTCGAAAACCCCGCGGAGCAGCGCGCGGTGCTCCGCCGGATCGGCGCCGACGGCATGCTGGGGCTGGGCTGGCCGACCGCGTACGGAGGGCAGGGGCGCGGCCCCGACGAGCAGTTCGTCTTCTTCGACGAGGCGTACCGCGCGGGCGCCCCGGTCTCGATGGTCACCCTGAACACCGTCGGCCCGACCCTGATGAAGTACGGCACCGCGCAGCAGAAGGGCTTCTTCCTGCCGCGCATCCTCAGTGGCGAGCTGGTCTTCGCGATCGGCTATACGGAGCCCGAGGCCGGTACCGACCTCGCGTCCCTCCGCACCCGCGCGACGAGGGAGCCGGGTGGCGGCGACGCGCACTGGCTGATCAACGGCGCCAAGAGCTTCACCAGCAATGCCCACCAGGCCGACTGGATCTGGCTCGCCTGCCGCACCGACCCCGACGCCCCCAAGCACCAGGGCATCTCGATCATCCTCGTGCCCACCGACGCCCCCGGGTTCTCCTGGACGCCGATCGAGACGGTCGGTGGGCTCACGACCACCGCCACCTACTACGACGGCATCCGCGTCCCGGCGGGGAACCTCGTAGGGGAGGAGAACGCCGGCTGGCAGCTGATCACGCATCAGCTCAACCATGAGCGGGTGGCATTGGCGGCCATCGGCATGCAGGCCGAGGACGCCTTCGACGCGGCGCTGGCCCATGCCCGTAGGCCGGACCCGGAGACCGGTGAGCGGCCCGCCGACCGCCCATGGGTGCGGTCCCGGCTCGCCGAGGCGCACGCCAGGCTGGCGGCCACCCGGCTGCTGAACTGGCGGTTGGTCGACGACGTGGGGGCCGGGACGCTCGGCCCCGGCGACGCCGCGGGGGTGAAGTTCGCCGGGACGGAGAGCACGGTCGAGGTGTACCGGCTGTGCCAGGAGGTGGTGGGCGCCGCCGCCCTGGTGCGGGCCGGGTCGCCGGGCGCCCACGGGGGCGGTGAGCTGGAGCGGATGAACCGGGCGGCGCAGATCAATACGTTCGGCGGCGGGGTGAGCGAGGTCCAGCGGGAGATCGTCGCGACGATGCGGCTGGGGATGCGGAGGGGGCGGCGATGAGCCCGGTACAGCTCACCCACGAGCAGCTCAAGGCCTACGAGGGGCGGTCGACCTCGGCGGCCGGAGTGGGCAAGGACCTGGTCAACGAGCCGATGATCCGGCACTGGTGCGAGGCCGTCGGCGACACCAACCCCGCCTACCGGGGGCCGGACGCCATCGCCCCGCCGACCATGCTGCAGGCCTGGACGATGGGCGGCCTCTCCGGCCACGCCGACCGTTCGGGGGCGTACGACGAACTGTCCGGGCTGCTGGACGGCGCCGGGTACACCTCCATCGTCGCCACCGACTGCGAGCAGGAGTACCTGCGACCGCTGCGGCCCGGCGACCGGATCACCTTCGACGCGGTGATCGAGTCGGTCTCGGAGCGCAAGACGACGAAGCTGGGGGCCGGGCACTTCATCACGACGCGGATGGACATCCGCGCGAACGGCGAGCCGGCCGGGACGCATCGCTTCCGGGTCCTCAAGTACGCGCCGGCCGTAAGGGATCCCAGGACGGCAGCGGGCATCCCTGAGGCGGCGGAGGGGAACCCCGAGTCGGGGGAGCGGACCCTTGAGGCGGCGGAGGGGAACCCTGAGTCGGGGGAGCGGACCCTTGAGGCGGCGGAGGGGAACCCTGAGTCGGGGGAGCGGACCCCTGAGGCAGCGCAGCCCCCCACGACGGCAGCGCAGAGCCCCAGGGCGGTCGGGCAGCCGCAGGCGTCCCGGAGGCCGGAAGGGTCCGAGCAGGCCGCCCGAGCCCGGCGCCCCCGCCCCGTCGTCAACCGGGACAACGCCGGATTCTGGGAGGGCGTCGCCGGGCACCGCCTGCTGATCCAGCGCTGCACGGGGTGCCGGACGCTGCGTTTCCCCTGGCTGCCGGGGTGCAACGCCTGCGGGGCACCGGACTGGGACACCGTCGAGGCGAGCGGCGCGGGCACGGTCTTCTCCTACGTCGTGATGCACCATCCGCCCTTCCCCGCCTTCACGGTGCCGGAGCCCGGCGCGGACGCGGCGGGCCTGCACGAGGCGAGCCCGCATGCGGCAGCCCCGCAAGTGGCAGCCCCGCAAGTGGCAGACCCGCACGCCGCCGCGACCGGACCGCACACGGCGGGGCCCGCTCCCCGTACACCCACCGGCCCCAGCCCCTACGCCGTCGGGCTGATCGAGCTCGCGGAGGGGGTGCGGATCATCAGCAACGTCGTCGGGGTCCCCTACGACAAGGTGCGGATCGGCCTGCCGGTGCGGCTCGCATTCCTGCGGGTCGACGAGGAGTGGGAGTTGCCGGTCTTCCGTGCGGCCGAGGGCGGTGAGGGGTGAGATGGACTTCACGCCCACAACGGAGCAGACGGCGGCCCGCGAACTGGCGGCGCGGATATTCGGCGACCTGTCCACGCCCGAGCGCCTCGCCACCTGCGGCAGCGGCACGGATGCCGCCCTGTGGAAGGCGCTGTGCGCCGCCGGTCTGCCGGGCGCGGCGGAGGAGACCGGTCTGCTCGGGCTCGTGCTGATGCTGGAGGAGCAGGGGCGGACGACGGCGCAGGTGCCGTTCGCGTCGACCTGTGTGTACGGGCTGCTGGCGATCGGCGCGCACGGCAGCCCGGAACAGCGGGCGCGGCTGCTGCCGCCGCTGCGGGACGGTGAGGCGGTCGCGACCGGGGCGTTTCCGGCGCGGCGCGGCGGCGTACGGAGCGAGCGCGCCGCGGACGGGACGGGGCGGCTGACCGGCACCGTGCCCGTGGTGCCGTGGCTGCGCGAGGCCACCCACGTCCTGGTGCCCGACGGGACGACGCGGACGCTGTGGCTCGTACGCACCGACGCCCCCGGGGTGCGGCGGGACCCGGTCGAGACCACCGCCCCCTGGTCGGCGGGCCGGCTCACCCTGGAGGACGCCCCCGCCGAGACGGTCGCCCCCGCCCCCGCCGCCGCCGACACCGAGACGGTCGCCGCCCCCGACCCCGACACCAGCCCTGACACCACCCCCGAGACCAACCCCGCCCGCGACACCAACCCCGACCCCAAGTCCGCCCCCGCCCCCGAGTCCGCCCCCGCCCCCGACCCCTACGCCGACGTCCTGGCCCTCGCCCGTACCGCCTTCGCCGGGCTCCAGGCCGGGGTCTGCGCCGGTTCCCTGGCCCGCGCGGTGTCCCACACCACCACCCGCGAACAGTTCGGCCGCCCGCTCGCCACGAACCAGGGTGTGCAACTGCGCGCCGCCGACGCCCACATGGACACCGAGGCGATCCGGGTCACCGCCTACGAGGCGGCCTGGCGCCGGGACGCGGGCCTGGACGCCGGGCCGCATGCGCTGACCGCCGCCTGGTGGGCGTCCGAGGCGGGCACCCGCGTGGTGCACAGCGGCCAGCACCTGCACGGTGGCATCGGCGCCGACCTCGACCACCCCGTCCACCGCCACTTCCTGTGGGGCCGGCAGCTGGCCGGCTATCTGGGAGCGGGTGCGGAAGTCCTCGACGAACTGGGCGAGTTGCTCACGACCGGAAGGAGCCCGGATGAAGGCCGGTGACGAGCTGCCGACGCTCACCATCCCTGTCACCCGCACCCTGATCGTCGCCGGGGCGCTCGCCTCCCGCGACTACCAGGACGTGCACCACGACACCGAGGCCGCCCAGCAGAAGGGCTCCCCGGAGATCTTCATGAACATCCTCACCACCAACGGACTCGTCGGCCGCTACCTCACCGACCACTTCGGGCCGCGCTGCACCCTGCGCAAGGTCGCCATCCGTCTCGGCGCCCCCAACTACCCCGGCGACACCATGGTGTTGAGCGGAACCATCACCGAGGTGACGGACGGTACGGCGGTGGTGCGGATCGTCGGCGCGAACGGCATCGGCCACCACGTCACCGGCACGGTGACCGTCAGCCTCCCGGAGGGCACGGCATGAGCGTCCACCGCCCCGACTCCCTCGGCGGCCGGGCCGCCATCGCCGGCATCGGCGCGACCGAGTTCTCCAAGGACTCCGGCCGCAGCGAACTGAAGCTCGCCGTCGAGGCCGTGCGCGCCGCCCTCGACGACGCCGGGCTGACCCCCGCGGACGTCGACGGCCTGGTCACCTTCACCATGGACACCAACCCCGAGATCACCGTCGCGCAGGCGGCCGGCATCGGCGAGCTGTCCTTCTTCTCCCGGGTCCACTACGGCGGCGGGGCGGCCTGCGCCACCGTCCAGCAGGCGGCCCTCGCCGTCGCCACCGGCATCGCCGAAGTCGTCGTCTGCTACCGCGCGTTCAACGAGCGCTCGGGCCGCCGCTTCGGCTCCGGCGTACAGCGGCGCGAGCCCACCGCGGAGGGCACGGCCCTCGGCTGGAACCTCCCCTTCGGCCTGCTCACCCCCGCCTCCTGGGTCGCCATGGCCGCCCAGCGCTACCTCCACACCTACGGCCTGACCCCGGACGCCTTCGGCCCGGTCGCGGTCACCGACCGGCGCCACGCCGCCCGCAACCCGGCCGCGTACTTCCACGACAAGCCCATCACCCTCGCCGACCACGCCGCCTCCCGCTGGATCGTGGAGCCGCTGCGGCTGCTGGACTGCTGCCAGGAGACGGACGGCGCCCAGGCGATCGTGGTGACCTCGCCCGAGCGGGCCCGCGCGCTGCCCCACCCGCCGGCGCTGGTCAGGGCCGCGGCGCAGGGCGCGGGCCGCGCCCAGGAGCAGATGACCAGCTTCTACCGCGACGACCTGACCGGCCTCCCCGAGATGAACGTGGTCGCCCGCCAGCTCTGGCGCACCGCCGGCCTCGCCCCCGCCGACATCGACGTGGCGATCCTCTACGACCACTTCACCCCCTTCGTGCTGATGCAACTGGAGGAGTTCGGCTTCTGCGCCCCCGGCGAGGCGCCGGACTTCGTCGCCGCGGACGCCCTCCCCCTGAACACCCACGGCGGCCAGCTCGGCGAGGCCTACCTGCACGGCATGAACGGCATCGCCGAGGCCGTCCGCCAGCTCCGCGGTACCTCCGTCAACCAGGCCGGCAGCCCCGCCCATGTCCTGGTCACGGCCGGTACGGGGGTGCCGACCTCGGGGCTGGTCCTCGGCGCGGACGGCTGAGGAGGGCGGTCGGACCGGGGACCGGCCCGACCGCGTACCGACGCCGGCTCTCGCCCTACTGCGCGGAACCGGCCCTGCGACGCCGCACGACGAGTACGGTGCCGACGCCCGCGAGGACCGCCGCGCCGCCTGTCGCGGCGACGGTCCGCAGCGCGTCGGAGGATCCGGTCTCGGCGAGCTTGCCGGAGACCGGGAGCTCGTCGAGTGTGCCCTGCGGCGAGAGGTGGTGCGCGGTCTTCTCCAGGGGACCGGCCGTCCCCCGCCCGCCGTCCTTCCCCAGCGGACCGGCCTTGCCCGGCTTACCCGGCCGCCCCTTGGCGTCCACGACCTTGCCGGGCCGGCTGCCGGCGGGCAGAACCGTGAAGTTGAACTGGCTGATCTTGTCGAACCCGCACTGGCCGTCCTCGCCGTACGAATGGCCGAGGGTGAAGAAGTAGCCTGCGCCCGCCTTCGCCTTCCCGCCGATCTTGATGCGCATCTCGGCGTCCGCGTACTCGCCCGGCTTCAGGCTCTTGATGGTGGCGAACTCGTCGTTGTCGCGGAACGCGGCGCCTTCGCCCTCGATGGGCTTCCACTTGCCGGTCGCCGGACTGAACCACTGGACCGTGACGGACAGTTCGGCGACGTCATCGATCTTCGGGTCGGCGGTGCCGAGCATGAGGGAGACATCGGTCTCCATCACCTTGATCGTGGAGACATTGGTGACGCGGTAGGTGAACCCGTGCCAGCCGGAGCCCGCGACGATCTTGCTCGGGAGTCCGCGCAGCCCCGTCTTGCCGCGGTCCTCGTCGGGTATCCCCGAGCAGAAGGCCGGGCGGGTGTAGGTGGCGGACGGCTCGGCGCCCGGCTTCGCCGACGCCTCGGAGGCGGCCGAGCCGGCTGCTGCGGCCGAGGGTGATGCCGATGCCGATGCCGATGCCGACGCGGTGGCGGCGGCCGCCGGGCGGCTTTCGGCGGCCGCGGGCGCCCCGCCCGCCGCGTATGCGCCCGGAGCCGAGAGCAGTGCCAGGGGGCCGAGGACAGCCGTGACAGCTGCGGTCGCCAGAACGGGGTGAAGCTTCATCGAGGCCCTTCGTACGGAGTGGGACGGCCGCCACGAGGGGCGGCGTGCGCGCTGTGACCGCGCATGATCGGATACGTGACCCGTGAACCGGTCGGAAGGTTGCTCACGGCAGGATCGCCCCCGCGCCGCACCCAGTACCCAGGGGGTACGCGCCGTCTCGACCCGCAGAGGGAACTCAGGGGAACTCAGGGGCACGCGCCGCCGCGCCCCGCAAAGTGAATTCCGGGAAATGCGGACGAACGAGCCGTCCCGACCCGCAGTGGGAACTCAGGGGAACTCAGGGGAACGCAAGGGCCCGTCCCCCCAGAGGAGGTGGAGCCGGCCCCACCCGTACAACTTGAGTCGGATAGCGCTTCGGCACCCTGGGGCGATCCGCCCGACGATCCTCGCTCCTAGCGTGGTCCACATGACCACGCCAGTGTGCACAAGCGCTTCGACCGCCGCTGTGTTCCCGACATTCTCGTCCTATGTACGGGCCCGGGGGCCGGTCCTGCTGCGCACCGCGCGGTCGCTGTCCGCCAACCCGAACGACGCCGAGGACCTCCTCCAAACCGCCCTGGCCAAGACCTTCGTGGCCTGGGACCGCATCGAGGACCACCGCGCCCTGGACGGCTACGTCCGCCGCGCGCTGATCAACACCCGCACCTCCCAGTGGCGCAAGCGCAAGGTCGACGAATTCGCCGTCGACGAACTGCCGGAGCCGGACCCGCTGCCCGCGCCCGACCCGGCCGAACTCCAGGGCCTGCGCGACGCGATGTGGCGCGCGGTGATGCGCCTGCCCGCCCGCCAGCGGGCCATGGTCGTCCTCAGGTACTACGAGGACCTGAGCGAGGCCCAGACCGCCGAGGTCATGGAGGTCTCCATCGGCACGGTCAAGAGCGCCGTCTCCCGTGCCCTGGCCAAACTCCGCGAGGACCCCGAACTCGGGATGCTCTCGGCCTGATCCGGCCCCGCAGTACCCGGTCGGGCGCCCCGCGCAGGCACCTCCTACGCGCCTCCGCCGCGTCTCGGGCCGCCCCTCCGCTCCCGCCCTGCACAAGCCGCCCGACCAGCACTCTTCCTCACGACCGCGGGCCCCCGAATACGATGGGGAGAGCCTCCGGGGCCACACCGACCGGCCACGGAGAACCAGCAGATCAAGGAGGTGGCGTGATCACGATCGAGCATGCCGCTGCTGACGCTGCCTGACGGGGGACGACGCCGACGGCAGTGAGACCGGACGGACACCTACCGGCGGCACGTGGCACACCCGCGTGACAGTGGCCGGGACAAATGCACAAACCCGGTCGTGGTCCGGATCCGGAGCTGCAAGCGCACTCCGGTGAAGCTGGAGCCGGAAGTAATCGCCCGCCTCAGAGCGGCGGTGAACCGCGTCACTCCCCGGTCAAGCCCGCGACCCCTGCTCCGGCAGGGGGAGAACGAACGGAACCCTGCGCCTCCGAGTTGAAGACCCCTTCGACTCGCTGAGGAGCAGCACCATCAGCAGAACAACCGAAAACACCGGCTTCACCTGCGAAAACTGCGGCAAGGCAGTCGCGCGGTTGGTCAACGGAAGCTACCGCAACCACTGCCCGCACTGCCTGCATTCGCTGCACGTGGACATCGTGCCCGGAGACCGTGCCCACGACTGTCGCGCGCTCATGCGCCCGGTCGCCGTCGAGCACCACTCCGCCAAGGGCTACATGATCGTCCACCGGTGCACCGGCTGCGGCGCCCGCCACCGCAATCGCATGGCCGACGACCCGCACCAGGGCGACGACCTCGACACCGTCCTCGCCCTCATGCGTCTCGGCCCTCCCGAAGCCGGCCACACCAACCGGCGCCAGGCACACACCTGACGTCCCTGCGGCTCCCGCCCACGGCGGGGGCCGCTCTTCTGCTACCGCAGGCGCTCCATACGCAGCACGGCCTCTGGGGGGCAATGCCTGGTGCTGCGCGACCGGCCCGCGTAGCGTGCCGGGGTCGTGCCCACGTGCCGGGGTCGCGCCCACGTGCCGGGTGAAGTGCCGGTGCAGAGGGGCTTGGTCATAAAAGCCCACGGTTGCCGCGACCTCGGCCGGGCGCCGGCCGTCGAGCCCCGTCGTACAGAAGATGACCGAGTGTCAGCATCCCGGCTACACGATCGTCGGCAACCACCTCACCCAGCACCGGTCCCTGTCCGGTCCGGCGATCGGGCTCGCCGCCCACACCCCGGCCGCCGCCCTTCTCGCCCACCTCCGCCACGACGATCCCCGCCTGCTGCTCTCCGTGCGGGACATCGAGCGGCTCACTCCGCCCGTCGCCGCCTGGCTGGAGTGCGGGGCCTCCCCGGAGGCCGTACGCGCCGCCCTGACGACCGGACTCCCGGCCACCCTGCGCCGGCCGGCGGCCCTGCTCGCCCGCGCCCGTCCGGCCCCGCTCACCGGGCCCGGACGGGCGAGGGGGGAGAGACGGCTCCGCCCAACTCGCCCGGGAGTGCGGGCAGCTCGTCGCTCCTCTCGTCACCCCACTCATCACCCGCTCGTCACCCGCTCGTCACCCCAGGCTTCGCCACTGCCCCGTGCCCGCCAATAATTGGACATTGAGTATCAGTCAGCCGAAAAGCGAAGATCGACTGCACGCGCGAGTTTCACAAAATCGTCAAGCTCAAGATCCGCTCAACCGGGTTTCCGGATGCCTAATACGGCTAGTACGTTTGTGCGTGGCAAAGAGAGCGCGGCATCTGACCAATGTCCGCGCCGAATAATGAAGTTGAATCGGGGAAATTCAATGAAGAGCCTTGTCTCGGGTGCGATGTCGGCCGTCATGCTGGGAGGCATCGTCCTCGCCAGTGGCACCGGCGTGGCCTACGCGGAGTCGAATCCGCGGCCCGTGGCTCAGTCGAACATGGTGAACCCCATCGAAGAAGCCCGTTCGATGTGCATCATGTCCAAGAGCAAGGACGACTGCGCCTACCTGATGCACAACACCAAGATGATCAAGATGGTGAAGAACTGTCTGATCAAGGGGGCGATCGGCGGGGCCGGTGCACTGATCGTCGGCCGGTACGTCAGCAAGGACGTGGCCAAGGACATCGCGAGCAAGACCGTGGTCGCCGGAGCCACCGGCTGCCTCTCGTCGCTCGCCTGAGGCTGAGGAAATTCTGATGGCCAAGATTGCATTTACTCTTCTCTGGGCCGGCGTGGTCATCGCGGTGAACCGAGCGCTCGATGACGTCATCTGGGCCCAGTATCTGGCGCTATTCGTCCTCGGGGGAATTTACGCCTTTACTGTCAACAAGGTGCCGGGGCCTCGTGGCAAGAGCGCTCACGAAGGCCCGGAAGCGTAGCTTTCTTGGCGTCACGCGTCCTGAATCGGGCCGTGTCGGCGGTGTCCATGGGGCGCCGTCGGCACGGCTTTTGGGTGGTGCCGCACGAAAGCGGCCGACGGGCCGGGCCGCCGGGGGTGTCGTCACGGTGCCTGGTGCGCCGGGCGCGGGAAATCATGGAACCGCGGTGCACCGGGTTCCGGGGCGAGCCGGGTGGCGCGGGCGGTGAAGCTGATCGCGTGGTACCAGCCGCACAGCATCAGCAGGTCCAGGAGCTGTTCCGGGTCGAACTCGGCCGCGAGCCGCTCCCACAGGGCGTCGTCGAGATCGTGGTGGGTGTGCAGCGCGTCGGCGGCGTCCAGGAGCAGCCGGTCGCGTTCCGTGGTCCAGCAGGGGTCCGCGCTCGATCCGTGCGTCAGTGAGCCGATCTGCTCGGGAGTCAGCCCGGCGCGCGGGGCGAAGCGCGCGATGTGCACGCCCCATTCGTACTCGCAGCCGCACAGGGCGCAGATGCGGTCGATGATGACCTCGCGGTCCCGCAGGCCCAGGCGGAGGCGCCGGCTGAGCTGGTACGAACCCCAGCCGTGCAGCGCCTCGGCCAGCGGCACATGGCGTGCGTACATCCGGAAGAGGGTGAGGGGCTCCTCCTCGCCGGGCATCATGCGGCGCAGTACGGCGGCGGCCTTGGCGGGGTATGGGGCGTCGAGCGGTGGTATCCGGGACGGCATGCGTCCTCCCTCCATCGCTTCGAATTTCGAAGCGCCTGCGGAAGGCTAATGTTTCTGAAACCGAAGCGCCACCCTCCCGGCGAAGGACGGCAACGACGATGACGGCAGCACCGAAACCCCGGCACCCCGTACGGGGCTCCACCACCGGCCGCCCGCTGATGGCCGCGCTCGACCTCTTCGGGCGGCGCTGGACCTTGCGCATCCTGTGGGAACTGCGGGGCGGGACCCTGGGGTTCCGCCCGTTGCAGCAGCGGTGCGACGGCATGTCCTCCAGCGTGCTGCGGCAGCGCCTCACCGAACTCCAGGAAGCCCGGCTGGTGGAGCGCGACGCCGAGGGCGGCTACGGCCTCACCCCGCTCGGCAAGGGCGCCTCCGACGAGCTACGGGGGCTGTACCGGTGGTCCGAACGCTGGGCGGCGGAACTCGACGAGGTGCCCGGCGGGAAGCCGGACTGAGGCAACGGCGGCCGCGGCCCTGCCCCGTCAGCGGCCCGATGCCGGGCGGCAGGCGTCACGTACCCCGGCTCACCATCAACCTGCCGACGGCCTCCTCCAGTTCGGTGATGCGGTCGGCGAGGCGCTCCTTGTCGGAGCCCTTCGCGTCGCGCAGGAGGAGTTCCACCTCGGCGAGCTGGCCGGCGATCTCCGCGAGGCGGGCGGCGTCACCCGCGGGCGCTGCCCCGGGCTGCGGGGGCGGCTCGGGGGGTGCGGGGGCGCCGGGGCCCTCCGGCGGCAGGGGCGGGTGCGCGGTGTGCTGCCCCGTCTGCTGCCCGGCCGTCTGCTGCCGGCCCTGCCCCTCGCTGCCCTGGGGCGCCGGTGGTGGAGCCGCCGCGGCGGACGGCGGGGCCGAAGCCGCCTCCGTGGTCGACGGTGTGGCCGGAGCCGAGGTCGACACCGCGGGCGCGGGAGGGGGAGCCGTTTCCGTATCGCCGGCGGCCGTCGTCGTGGCTGCCGGCGGCGGGCCCTCGCCCCCGGGGCGGTCCTCCGAGGTCAGCAGGCGCTTCAACTGTTCGGCCTGGGCCGCCAGTTGGCGGTTCTTGCGGTGCAGGTCCAAGAAGACGTTGACCTTGGTGCGCAGCAGCCAGGGGTCGAAGGGCTTGATGAGGAAGTCGGCGGCGCCGACCGTGTAGCCGCGGTAGGCGTAGTTCGGGTCGACCGAGGCGCCGGTGAGGAGGATGATCGGGACGTCCTTCGTCTGGTCCAGGCCCTTGATGTTGGCGGCGGTCTCGAACCCGTTCATGCCCGGCATCAGTACATCGATGAGGACGACCGCGAACTCCTCGCGGAGCATGGCCTTGAGGGCCTCTTCGCCGGAGCGTGCCCGGACCACCTTCTGGGCGAGCGAGCCCAGTACGGCTTCCAGCGCGACGAGGTTCTCCTCCATGTCGTCGACGATGAGGATGCTGGACGAGGTGTCCGGTGCGGTCATGAGGGCTCCCCCGTCGCTGCCTGGCCGTCGTCACCGGAGCCGCCGTCGTCATCGGAGCCGCCGGCCTCCCCGGAGTCGTCGCCGTCCCGGGCGCCGTCGCCCTCGCCGGGACCGTCGTCGTCCCGCGGCACCGGATTCGTGTCCTCCGGGTCCAGGAGCCCGCAGATCACGGTCAGCAGCCGGTCCACGTCCACCGGCTTGGGGATGTAGTCGTTGGCCCCGCTCTCGATCGCCTTCTCGCGGTCGCCCGGCATGGCCTTCGCGGTGAGCGCAATGACCGGCAGGTCCGCGAACCGTGGTGCTTGACGGATCGCCTTGATCATCTCGTAACCATCCATTTCGGGCATCATGATGTCCATCAGCACCAGCGAGACGTCCGGCGTCCGGTCGAGGACCTCCAGGCCCTCGCGGCCGTTCTCGGCGTACTTGACGCTGATGCCGACCCGGCCCAGTACGTGCGTGAGCGCGAAGACGTTGCGGATGTCGTCGTCGACGATGAGGATGCGGCGCCTGGCCAGTACCTCGCCGGGGCGTCCGCTGAGCCAGTCCTTGAGGCGGGTGGTCTCGGGCCAGGTGACATCACCGCCGTCGGGGGAGGCGGCGCCCAGGTGCGGTGCCTGTTCGTGCTCCTCCGTGGTGGGGAAGACATCGCCGGACGTGGGCGAGCCGCCGGAGGTGGTCGCGGGCGCGGGCGTGGCCGAGAGCTGCTCGGCCAGGACGGGGCGGGCGGGGCCGGCCTGTGCGGTGCTGTCCGCGGGGCGGGTCGCCGCGGTGGGGCTCGGCGCGGGGAAGGGGCCGGTGTAGCGCGCGGGCACGTACAGGGTGAAGGTCGAGCCGACGCCCGGCTCGCTCTCGGCGATGATCCGGCCGCCGAGCAGCGCGGCCATGTCGCGGCTGATGGACAGGCCGAGACCGGTGCCGCCGTATTTGCGGTTGGTGGTGCCGTCGGACTGCTGGAACGCCTCGAAGATGCCGTCGAGCTTCTCCGGGGAGATGCCGATGCCGGTGTCCTTCACGGAGAGGGCGATGACGTCGTCGGCGGTGCGCAGGGATTCCTCCTCGAAGTCCGTGCCCGGTACGCGCTGGACGATGAGTTCCACGCTTCCCGAGGAGGTGAACTTCACGGCGTTGGACAGGAGGTTGCGCAGGATCTGCTGGAGGCGCTGTTCGTCGGAGAAGAGTTCCTTGGGGACGTCGTCGCCGACCGTGACGTCGAAGGTGAGGCCGCGGTCGACGGTGAGCGGCCGGAAGGTGGCGCGCACGTAGTCGAGCAGCTTGATCAGCGGCAGGGTCTTGGGGTGCACGTCCATCCGGCCGGCCTCGATCTTCGACAGGTCGAGGATGTCGTTGATGAGCTGGAGGAGGTCGGAGCCCGCGCGGTGGATGGTGACGGCGAATTCGACCTCCTGGGTGGAGAGCCGGCCGTCGGGGTTGTCGGCGAGGAGGCGGGAGAGCACCAGCAGGGAGTTCAGCGGGGTGCGCAGCTCGTGCGACATGTTCGCCAAGAACTCCGACTTGTACTGCGAGGAGGTGGCCAGGAGCGCCGCTTTCTCCTCCAGCTCGGCGTTCGTCAGCTGGAGCTCGTCGGAGCGCTGGCGCAGCTCGGCGGTCAGCCGCTGGGACTCCGACAGCAGCGACTCCGTACGGGAGTTGGCGATGATGGTGTTGATCGAGACGCCGATGGTGTTCACGAACTGGTCGATGAAGGCGAGGTGGACCTCGCTGAACCGGCTGAAGGAGGCCAGCTCGATCACGCCGAGCACCTGGTCCTCGAAGAGGACCGGGAGGATCACGATGCTGGCCGGGGCCGCGGCGCCGAGCCCGGAGCTGATGGTGATGTAGTCGGGCGGGACGGCGTCGACGACGATGCGCTTCTTCTCCATGGCGGCCTGGGTGATCAGCCCCCAGCCGGGGGTGCCCAGCCGCAGCCGCGGCAGGGAGCGGCGGCCCTCGGGCTGGCCGGTGCCGTAGCCGGCGATCAGCTCCAGGCCCTCGCCCGGTTCGGCGCCCGCCTCGGCCAGGAAGAACGCGCCGAACTGCGCGTTCACCAGCGGGGTCAGCTCGCGCAGGATCAGGTCGGCGACCTCGACCAGGTCGCGGTGGCCCTGCATCAGGCTGGCGATACGGGCGAGGTTGGACTCCAGCCAGTCCTTGGCGCGGGTGGTCTCACGGAGGTTGGCGACCATCAGGTTGACGTTGTTCTTCAGGGCCGCGACCTCGCCCTGCGCGTCCACGGTGATCGAGCCGGACATGTCGCCCTGGGTGACGGCGCTGGCCACCTCGGCGATCGCGCGGACCTGCGTCGTCAGGTTCAGCGCCAGTTCGTTGACGCTGGTGGTCAGCCGCTTCCAGGTGCCGTAGACGCCCTCGACCCGGGCCTGGCCGCCGAGCTGGCCCTCGCTGCCGACCTCGCGGGCCACCCGGGTCACCTCGGACGAGAACGACGACAGGGTGTCGACCATCGTGTTGATGGTCGTCTTCAGTTCGAGGATCTCGCCGCGGGCGTCGACGTCGATCTTCTTGGACAGGTCGCCCTTGGCGACGGCGGTGGCGACCTGGGCGATGTTGCGGACCTGGGAGGTCAGGTTGTCGGCCATGGAGTTGACGTTGTCGGTGAGGTTCTTCCAGACGCCGGAGACGCCGTGGACCTGGGCGCGCCCGCCGAGCCGGCCCTCGGTGCCGACCTCGCGGGCCACGCGGGTGACCTCGTCGGCGAACGCCCGCAGCTGCTGGACCATCGTGTTGACGGTCTCCTTCAGCTCCAGGATCTCGCCGCGGGCGTCGACGTCGATCTTCTTGGACAGGTCGCCGTTGGCCACGGCCGTGGTGACCTGGGCGATGTTGCGGACCTGCGAGGTCAGGTTGAGCGCCATGAAGTTGACGTTGTCGGTGAGGTCCTTCCAGACCCCGGAGACGTCCCTGACCTGCGCCTGACCGCCGAGGTTTCCTTCGGTGCCGACCTCGCGGGCGACGCGGGTGACCTCGTCGGCGAAGGCGGAGAGCTGGTCGACCATCGTGTTGATCGTCGTCTTGAGTTCGAGGATCTCGCCCTTGGCCTCGACGGTGATCGTCTTGCCGAGGTCGCCCTCCGCGACGGCGGTGGCGACCAGAGCGATGTTGCGGACCTGGGACGTCAGGTTGTCCGCCATGAAGTTGACGCTCTCGGTGAGGTCCCGCCAGACCCCGGACACGCCCCTGACCTGCGCCCGGCCGCCCAGCCTGCCTTCGGTGCCGACCTCGCGGGCGACGCGGGTGACCTCGTCGGCGAAGGCGGAGAGCTGGTCGACCATCGTGTTGATCGTCGACTTCAGTTCGAGGATCTCGCCCCGCGCGTCCACGGTGATCTTCTGGCTCAGGTCGCCGTTGGCCACGGCCGTGGTGACCTGGGCGATGTTGCGGACCTGCCAGGTCAGGTTGGACGCCATGAAGTTGACGTTGTCGGTGAGGTCCTTCCAGACCCCGGACACACCCCTGACCTGCGCCCGGCCGCCGAGCTGCCCCTCGGTGCCGACCTCGCGGGCCACCCGGGTGACCTCGTCGGCGAAGGCCCGCAGCTGGTCCACCATCTTGTTGACGGTGAGCTTCAGCTCCAGCAGCTCGCCGGTGGCCTCGACCGTCACCTGCTGGGTCAGGTCGCCGGTGGCCACCGCGGTGGTGACCACGGCGATGTCGCGGACCTGCGCGGTCAGCCGCGACGCCATGGTGTTGACCGCCTCGGTCACATGGAGCCAGTCGCCGGAGAGCCCCTGGACCTTGGCCCGGCCGCCCAGCCGGCCCTCGGTGCCGACCTCGCGGGCGACCCGGGTGACCTCGCCGGTGAACAGCGACAGCTGGTCGACCATGCGGTTCACGCCGCTGCCCAGCCGGCGCAGATCGCCGCGGAGCTGGCGGTTGCCGTCGTGCAGGTCGACCCGCTGGGTCAGATCGCCGTCGGCCACCGCGTCCAGCACCCGGGTCGCCTTGGCGAGCGGGACCACCAGCGCCTGGAGCACGGTGTTGGCCGCCTCGATGTTCGTGGTCCAGGTCCCCTGGCCGGGGCTGGCGGAGATCCGCTCGTCCAGCCGCCCCTGCCGGATGATCTCGCCGCGGACGCGTTGCAGCTCGGAGGCCAGGTGGGCGTTACGGGCCACGACCTGGTTGAAGACGCCCGTCATGTCGGCCACCACGCCGTCCGCGGCGGAGCCGTCCTGCGGGATGTCCACACGTGCGCTGAAGTCCCCGTCGCGCAGCGCGTTCATCGCGGCGAGCAGCGGGCGCAGCTCACTGGTCCGCACCCACTGCCCGTCGTGCGGGGAGGCGGGCTGCGGGGGCCCCGTGGGCCCGGAAGGCTCTGGGGGCGGAGAAGCAGACTCGGGCCGGGACGGGTCGAGCGCCATGACACACCATCCCCCCAGTGATCGAAGCGGAGAGCGCCAGTCGTGCAGGGTGATCCATTTGGGCAGATATGACATAGTATAAAGCGCTTGTAATGAGTTTTTCCCGGCTTATTCAGGGGGCGCAGTGGTACCGCTGTCCTCCCCGCACACGACGGAATCCGTGTCCCGGAAAGGGCTGCCCGCGAACCAGCTCGCGGCCGCCGGTGCCCGGAAATTCGTGCGCGCCCTGCTCACCGAGCGGGCGACGGCGCCCTCCGCCACGGCCGGGCCCGGCGCGGCGGCGATCAGCGCGGAGCTCATCCACGACGCCGTCCTGCTCACCAGCGAGCTGGTCACCAACGCCGTGATGTACGCCGGCACCGATATCGACGTGACCTGCCGCCTGGAACACGGCGGGCCCGACCCCGAGGGAAACGGCGAGCGCCGCCCGGCCAAGGTGGGCGTGGTGGTCGAGGTCTCCGACCGCCACCCCGCCCGGGGCGTACGCGGCGGGGTCGACGCCCGCACCGGAGAGCCGGGGTACGGGCTCCAGCTGGTGAGCGCGCTGGCGGAGGCCTGGGGCGTGACCTACCGCCGGGCCGTGAAGACCGTCTGGTTCCGGCTGGAGGCCACCGAGGGCGAGCCGCTGCGCCCCCGCGCCGTGCCCTCGCGCGAGTCGCGCGCCCCCGCGATGCCCGTGGCCCCGGCCGGCCCCGCGGCCCCGCGCCGCCGCCCGCACGGGTTCGCCGCCGAGTGGGCCGACCGCGGCGGCCCGTCCTTCCTCGCCGAGACCAGCGAGCTGCTGGCCGGGCAGCTCGACCAGGACATGGTCACCGCGCTCGCCGCCCAGCTGCTGGTGCCGCGGCTCGCCGACTGGTGTGCCATCTGGCTGACCACGGAGGGCGGCGGCGTGCAGCTGTCGCGGGTCTGGCACGTCGACGAGCGGCGGATCGCCCCGCTCCGCGACGAACTGGAACGGGACCCGCCGTCCGACATCATCCGCACCGCCGGCACCCCCTGGCCCTGGCCGGAATGCGCCGGTGCGTCCCCCTCGGGCGGGTCGGCGCTCGCCTTCCCCCTCGTGGCCCGCGACGTCGATCAGGGCATGCTGCTGCTCGGCCGCGCGGGCCACCTCCAGATGACCGACACCGTGGTGCGGATGGTCGAGGACGTGGCACGCCGGGTCGCCCAGGCCGTGTACACCGCCCGCCAGTACACCCGGCAGACCACGATCAGCCTGGCGCTCCAGCGCCGGCAGCTGCCCGCGACGCTCGCCAGCATCGTCGGCGTCGACACGGCGATCGTCTACGAGCCGCACGGCGAGGGGCAGACCGTCGGCGGCGACTTCTACGACGTCTTCCCGATGGGCGAGCGCCGCTGGTGCTTCCTGCTCGGGGACGTACAGGGCAAGGATCCCGAGGCGATGTCCGTGACCGGTCTGGCGCGCCATCTGGTGCGGCTGCTGGCGCGCGAGGGCCATGGCGTCGAGTCGGTGCTCGGCCGGCTGAACCTGGCCATGGCCGAGGAGAGCGCGGAGGCGGTGGAGATGGGCGGCGAGCAGGCCACGTCCCGCTTCCTGAGCCTGCTGTACGGCGAGCTGGAGGTCGATCCGGGCGTCCCCGGCGCCCGCTGCACGGTCGCCACCGCCGGCCACCCGCCGCCGCTGCACATGTTCGTCGACGGCAGCGTCGAGGCGGCCTCCGACCCGCAGATGCTGCTCGGTATCGACGAGGGCACCGAGTTCCACGCCAGCTCCTTCGTCCTCGCGCCGGGCGAGACGCTGCTGTGCGTGACCGACGGGGTCACCGAACGCCGGTGCGGCAACTGGCAGTTGGACGACAACGACGGCCTGATCGAGGTGCTGCGGGACGGCATGGGGCTGGGCGCCAAGGCCCTCGCCGAGCACGTACGGCGCGCCGCGCACGACTTCGGCACCGGGCCCGTCGAGGACGATCTGTCGGTGCTGGTCCTCCAGGCGGTGACCCCGGCGGCCGACCGGCGCTCGTGAGCGGCCGGCCGGCGTGCCCGGGACGGGGCGCTCTGCTCAGGACCGGCCGTCGGCGTGGGTGTACACCGGCTTCCCGCCGCCGGAGATCACCCCGCCGCCCATCCCGGCCACCGGATCGAACTGCCCGCCGAACAGCGGCCGTACCAGGGACGGGCCGTCGCCGGAGGCCCGCGGGACCGGTGCGGCCTGCGACGCCGCCTGGGCGGCACCGGACGCCGCGAGCACACCGGCACCGCCCAGGGCGGCGGCGACGAGGAAACGGGTGAGGTGGGGGCGCATGGACGCTCCTTCGGTAGGGGTTCGTTCCGCGGAGCCGGTGACGTTGCACGGCCGGTAACCGGGTGAACGAGCAACCGGGGCGCGGGGTGACCGGGTAACCGGGTGACCCGCCGGGCGCGTGCGGGCATGCGAAAGGGGCCCGCTCCTGGCGGGCCCCTCCCCCTTGCTGTCCTGTGCTACCGCGTCAGCAGCCCGGGAACGTCGCCGACGGGGTCTCGAAGGTCCCCTGTCCCTGGACCTTGATCAGGCCGACGGCGCTCTTGCAGGGCCAGCTCATCTTCCAGGTCTGGGTGGCCCGGTCGCCCTTGCTGATGGTCTCCAGCCCGGCGTACGAGGACGAACCGCTCATCCGGTACCCGAGCTGCGCCTTGATGTCCGAGCCGCTCTTCTTGGTGTAGATGATGTCGATGGACTGGGGCCGGCTGTTCATGACGATGCAGAGCTGGCCGTTGCTCATGCTGGTGCACTTGACATGGTCCGACCCCGACGCCACCGCCTGCGACGCGCGGGCGGGCGCCGCCTCGGATCCGGCCGCGTGAGCCGGAACCGTGAGAAGCGAGAAACCAACGGCCGCACACGCGGCGGCGGCCAGTGAGGCACGACGAATCATGGAAATCCCCCCGTTCAGTGGTTTTCTGACCGTACAAAGGATCAATCACCGGCACGAGCTATTTTCGGACAAGCTTCCGCCTTGTTCGAGTCGAAGATGTGCGGAGAACGGGCCTACGGGTTTACCCGGCTGACGGCGACGGGGTGTCGGCAAGCTTCCTGTTCCCCTCGTGCGTCATGGCCCCGGTGCCGAAGATCACGAGAGCCGGATTCACCCCAGGTGGGAACCGGATCCGTGGGCGACACCGGAAGGGGCCGCGCTACCGCCGGGTAGTGACATACCGCCCGGTATGTGCGCAGAATCGTCCCACCGGTCGCGATGCGGCGACGGCACCCTCGGGAGGCTCTGTGTACAGCACCATGCAAGACGTACCCCTGCTGATCAGCCGGATTCTGGAGCACGGCCGGACTGTCCACGGACAGGCGACCGTGACGACATGGACCGGCGAGCCCGAACCCCATCGCCGCACCTTCGCCGAGATCGGCGACCGCGCCGCCCAGCTGGCCCATGCGCTGCGCGACGAGCTGTCCGTCGCCGACGAGGAGCGGGTCGGCACCCTCATGTGGAACAACGCCGAGCACCTGGAGGCCTACCTCGCGATCCCCTCCGCGGGGGCGGTGCTGCACACCCTCAACCTGCGGCTGCCCGCCGAGCAGCTGGTGTGGATCATCAACCACGCCGAGGACCGCGTGGTGCTCGTCAACGGCACCCTGCTGCCGCTGCTCGCCCCGTTGCTGCCGCAGCTGCCGCACCTCGCGCACATCGTGGTCGTCGGCCCCGGCGACCACTCCCTGCTGGCGGGCGGCCGGGTGCGGGTGCACGACTACGAGGAGCTGATCGCCGGGCGGCCGGAGACCTACGACTGGCCGGAGATCGACGAGCGGGAGGCCGCGGCCCTCTGCTACACCTCGGGGACCACCGGCGACCCCAAGGGCGTGCTCTACAGCCACCGTTCGCTGTACCTGCACTCGATGCAGGTCAACACCGCCGAGGCGTTCGCGCTCACCTCGCGCGACATCACGCTGCCGGTCGTGCCGATGTTCCACGTCAACGCCTGGGGCCTGCCGCACGCCGCCTTCATGGCCGGTGCCTCGCTGCTGATGCCGGACCGCTTCCTGCAGCCCGCGCCGCTCGCCGAGATGATCCGGACGGTACGTCCCACCATCGGCGCCGCCGTCCCGACCATCTGGCAGGGCCTGCTCGCCGAACTCGACGCCGGGCAGTACGACGTCGCCTGCCTGCGGACCGTCGTCATCGGCGGCTCCGCCTGCCCGCCCGCCCTGATGCGCGGCTTCGAGGAGCGCCACGGCATCCGTGTCGTGCACGCCTGGGGCATGACCGAGACCTCCCCGCTGGGCAGCGTCTCCCACCCGCCCGCCGGGGTCAGCGGCGACGACGAGTGGGCCTACCGCGCCACCCAGGGCCGCTTCCCCGCCTCCGTCGAGGCCCGGCTGATCGGCCCCGGCGGCGAACAGCTTCCCCACGACGGCACCGCGGCGGGCGAGCTGGAGGTCCGCGGCCCGTGGATCGCCGGCGCCTACTACGGCGGCGCCCAGGGCGAACCGCTGCGCCCCGAGGACAAGTTCAGCCCCGACGGCTGGCTGCGCACCGGCGACGTCGGCACCATCACCCCGAACGGCTATCTGACGCTGACCGACCGCGCCAAGGACGTCATCAAGTCCGGCGGCGAATGGATCTCCTCGGTCGAGCTGGAGAACCACCTGATGGCCCACCCGCATGTCGCCGAGGCCGCGGTGGTCGCCGTACCGGACGACAAGTGGGGCGAGCGGCCGCTGGCGACGGTGGTGCTCATCCAGGGCGCGACCATCGGCTACGAGGAGCTGAAGGCGTTCCTCGGCGAGCGGATCGCGCGCTGGCAGCTGCCGGAGCGGTGGGCGGTGATCCCGGCGGTGCCCAAGACGAGCGTGGGCAAGTTCGACAAGAAGGTGCTGCGCCGGCAGTACGCGGAGGGCGAGTTGGACGTCACGCTGCTGGCCTGAGCGGCAGGCCGGGCGCCCGCCACACGGGCGCCCGGCCCGCAGTTCCCGTTGCCCGGCCGGCCCCGGTCAGTCCCTGCCGGCCGCTGTGGCGAGCCCCCGCGGGCCGCCGCCGGCCGCCGTCAGTTCGTGCCGATCTTGGCGAGCAGGTCGACGATCCGGGCCTGCACCTCGGCGCTGGTGGAGCGCTCCGCGAGGAAGAGCACCGTCTCGCCGGCGGCCAGCCGCGGCAGCTGCGCCGGGTCCATGTCGGCGGAGGTGTAGACGACCAGCGGCGTGTGGTCGAGCAGGCCGTTGGCGCGCAGCCAGTCGACGATGCCGGCCCGCCGGCGGCGCACCTGCATCAGGTCCATCACGACGAGGTTCGGCCGCATCTGCGTCGCGAGGTTGACCGCGTCGGTGTCGCCGCCGGCCCGGGCGACCTGCATCCCGCGGCGCTCCAGCGACACGGAGAGGGCGCCCGCGATGGCGTCGTTCTCCTCGATCAGCAGCACCCGCGGCGGATGGACCTCGCTGTCGCGCGGGGCCAGCGCCTTGAGGAGGACGGCCGGGTCGGCGCCGTAGGCGGCCTCCCGGGTGGCCTGTCCCAGACCGGCGGTCACCAGCACCGGGACCTCGGCCGCACCCGCCGCCTGGCGCAGCGACTGCAGCGCGGTGCGGGTGATCGGCCCGGTCAGCGGGTCGACGAAGAGCGCCGCGGGGTAGGCGGCGATCTGGGCGTCCACCTCTTCGCGGGAGTTGACGATCACCGGGCGGTAGCCCCGGTCGCTCAGCGCCTGCTGGGTGGCGACATCCGGCGCCGGCCAGACCAGCAGCCGGCGCGGGTTGTCCAGCGGCTCCGGCGGCAGCTCGTCGTCCATCGGCATCGGCTGGCGGTCCATCACCTCTATGGCGCCGTTCGGGCCGTCCAGCGGCTCGGGACCCTCGCTGCCCTCGTCGGGCGCGGAGATGGCGAAAGCCCGGCCCTCGCCGGCGTCCATCAGATGCGGCTGCGGCGCGGACGGCGGCTGGGCCGGGGCCTGGTTCGGGGCCGGCGAACCGGGCTGCTGTTGCTGAGGCCGGGCACCGGGGTGCGGACGCGCCTCGGGCGGACGCGACTCGGCCGTGGCCCGCTCGTCCTCCTGCGGCGGCGCGGCGAGCTTGCGGCGGCGGCCCGAACCGGCGGACGTACCGCCGGGCGGGGTGCTGCCGGGCGGCACCGGCGGACGCTGCTGGTCGGCGATCTGCTGGGCGAACGGCACGCCCTGCCCGAGCGTGCGCACGCTGAACGCCCGCCCGTGGGAGTGTCCCGCGGCGTGCGCGTCGTCCTCGGCGGCGGGCGGCAGCGGCTGACGGTGCGGGCCGGGCCCGCCCTGCGGGGGCACCGGCGGCCCGCCCGCGGCCTCCTCGGCCGGGCTGGGGCGTCCGCGCCGACGGCCGGTGGGGGCGGGGGCGTTGGGGTCCTGGGGCGCGGCGGGTGCCTGCGCCGGCTGGGGCGCGGCGGGTGCCTGCGGCGCACCGGCGTCCGGGCCCGGGGCGATCCCGGCCGCCGTGCCGGTGGCCGTGCCCGTGGCTTCCGCCGGTTCGGTGGGCTGCGCCACCAGCCCCTCCGGGCCCGCGACGAACGTGCCGGACGACTCGGCATCGGCCATGGCGGCCGCCGCGCGCTCCTCGGCCGCCGCCCGTCTGGCCCGGCGCCGTCCGGTCGGCTCGCCGTCCCACTCGCCGTGCGCCGTACCGGAGCCGCCGGCCGCTTCCAGTTCGTGTCCCGGCTGCCCGCCGGACACCGGCTGCTCCGGGCCGTTGGCCACCGGCCGGCGCGCGCGACGGCGCCCCGTGCCGACGCCCTCCTGGGGACCGGTGCCCTGCGCGGGCACCTGGTCGGCGGTCTCGGGCGACGACTGCGCGGTCCGGTCCGCCGCGGCGGGCGGCAACGCAAAGGCGGTACGCGCACCGGCCTGCTGCTGCGCCCCGGAGGCGGCGCCCGCCGGGGCGCGATCGCGGTCACCCTGCGCGGTCCGCTCGGGTGCCTCGGCCAGCGCCCGCCGCGCCCGCCGGCCGCCCGGCTGCACGGGACCGAGGCCCTGCGGCCCGCCCGGCGCCTGACCGGGGACCTGCGGCTGTCCCGGAGCCGGGGTCTGACCCGACGCCGTGGCCTGCCCGGGAATCTGCGGACGGGCGGGAACCGGAGCCGCACCGGTCTGGGCGGCCGGTGCCTGCCCGTTGGGCGACGGCGTCGCCGCGGGCCCCTGCGCGGCGGCCGCCGGGCCGCCGGGTGCGTCCGCCGCGGGCCCGTGTCCCTGCTGCTGCCCGGAAGTCCGGTCCGTTCCGGAGGGGAGCGCGGGCAGTCCGCCGCCCTCCGGGGCACCCTGCCGGGCCCGGCGCCGGCCGGTCGGCGGCACCGCCTCGGCACCCGCCATGCCCGGCGGCAGCCCCGTACCGTCCGCGGCCGGCGCACCGCCCTGCGTTCCCTGCGCGGCGCCACCGTGCGACGGATGCGGCCCCCGGCCGCCCTCGGCCGCCCCGGGACCCGCTTCGCCCTGCGGGCCGTCGCCCACGGCACCGTGCGGAACGCCGGGCTCCGGCCCCACGCCCGCTGCCGTGGCCGGACCGCCCGGGTGGGCGCCCTGCTCCACGCCGGAGTGCCGCGCCCGACGGCGGCCGGTCGGCTGCGCGCCGCCCGCCTGCGCCGGCACCGCCGCACCGCCGCCACCGCCCACGAGCGGCTCACCGGACCCGCCGGTCCCACCGGAACCGCCGTCACCACCGGGGCGGCCGTCGCCGCCCTCCTGACCGTCGCCGTCCGGCCCCTGCTCGCCGTTGCCCGGCTCCGCCGCATCGCCCCGGGTGCCCCGGGCGTGGGCGGCCGGAACCGGCATCACCGTCGTCTCGTTGCCGGTCGGCCCGTCCGTCCGCTCCGCGGCGCTCGTCGCGCCGTCCACCGACGTACCGGCCGCCACCGGCAGCTCCAGCACGTACGAGCTGCCGCCCGCGCCGGGCCCGCCGCCGGGCACCTCGTGCGTCTGCATCAGCCCGCCGTGCTGCCGCACGATCCCGCGGACGATCGGCTCGTGCACCGGGTCGCCGCCGCCGAACGGGCCGCGCACCTCGATCCGTACGACATCACCGCGCTTGGCCGCCGCCACCACGATCGTCGAATCGCCGGGAATCGGCCCCGAACGCCCGCTCACGGCGGCCTCACCGGCCGGCATCCGGCCCGTCGAGTCCACCCCCGCGACATCCGCGATCAGATGGGACAGCGCCTGGGCGATCCGCTCCGCGTCGACCGTCGCCTCTATCGGCGGCGCATGCACGGCGAACTGCGCCCGGCCCGGACCGATCAGCTCGATCGCGCCCTCCACGCCGGCCGCGACCACGCCGTCCAGCGAGACCTTCGTGCGGTTGAGCTTCTCCTTGCCGGAGTCCAGCCGCTGATAGCTCAGGACGTTGTCCACCAGCGTCGTCATCCGGGCGTGGCCGGCCGCGAGGTGGTGCAGGATCTGGTTCGCCTCCGGCCAGAGCTGGCCGGCCGGGTCCGAGGCGAGCGTGCCCAGCTCGCCCTTCAGCTCCTCCAGCGGGCCGCGCAGTGCCTGGTCCAGCACCGCCAGCAGCTGGGTGTGCCGGGCCGCCAGCGCGTCGAACGCGCGGCGGTCGGTGAAGGTCATCACCGCGCCGACGAGCTGATCGCCGTCCCGCACCGGCGCCGTCGTCAGATCGACGGGCACCGCCCGGCCGTCCTTCGACCACAGCGCCTGCCCCCGCACCCGGTGCTTGCGCCCGGACTTGAGGGTGTCGGCCAGCGGAGTGTCGTCCCACGGCAGCGCCGAACCGTCCGCCCGCGAGTGGTGGATCAGCGGGTGCAGCTCCTTGCCGCCCAGCTCGCTCGCCCGGAACCCCAGGATCTGCGCCGCGGACGGATTGACCAGGACGACCTTGCCCTCGGCGTCCACCCCGACCACGCCCTCGGCCGCGGCCCGCAGGATCATTTCGGTCTGCCGCTGCTGGCGGGCCAGCTCGGTCTCGGTGTCCAGCGTCCCGGTCAGGTCGCGGACGACGAGCATCAGCAGCTCGTTGCCCGTGTAGCCATTGCGGTGATCGGCGTACGCGGCCTCGAAGGCGGACTCGTACGGGGTGCGGCCGTCCTCCAGGTTGGCGCTGGTCACCTCGACCAGCAGCTCGGTCCCGTCGGTGCGCCGCGCGACCATCCGCGTCGGCTTGGTGCGGGTGCGCTCCTCCTCCTCGTCCCGGCGCCGCATGGAGCCCGGGATCCGCTTGGAGTCGAAGGAGGGCAGCAGATCGAGCAGCCCGCGCCCCACCAGGGCCGTGCCCGGCGCCTCGAAGGTCTCCAGCGCGATGGTGTTGGCGTTGACGACCGTGCCGTTGCAGTTGACGAGCAACAGCGCGTCGGGGAGGGCGTCGAGTATGGCTGCGAGGCGAGCAGCGCCTCGGGATGGCCTGCTGCTCACGACGACGCTTCCTCCCTGTTACCGCACCTTGCCGACCCACCGTGGCGGATCGCTGGAATGGAGTCTACGGGCACTTGCCCCGGGCGCGGAGGCGGATGACGAGGAGGTAGTGCCACGGCCTTGTGCGACTCACCGCACGCCCGACATGTGCCCCTCGTCCTGACCTGGCGCGCTACTACGGCACGAACCGGGTCAGGAACCGGTCGGCGGGAGCAGGGGTTCGAAGCGGCTCCAGCGGCTGATCTCACACCCATTGGTGCGTCGGAAATCCGCGTTGACGGGCCGCCCCGCCCAGGTCCCGGTGACATGCGCGGTCGCCGGGCCGCCGTACATCATCGTGCAGTTCACCCCCTGCGGAACGGGCGCGAACGGGTCCTTCCCCCACTTCGTCATCCCGTCCAGCTTCGCGCAGGCCCCCTTGACGTGCCGGTGATTGCCCCCACCCGGATGGCAGTACAACTCGAACGTCCCGTCCCCCGCCGCCGAACCGGAGTGCAGAACGGTGACGGTGAGGTGGTCGACGGGGGCGTGACGACGGCCGGGGGTGTGGTGGGTGTGCGGCGCATGGTGAGTGGCGGGGGTGTGGTGGTGGCCGGTCGGCTCGTGGTGCTCGGCCGAGGTCCGGTGACGGGCCGGGGCGCTGTGGTGGACCGGGGTGCGGTGAGCGCCCGACGGGTGATGACCGGCCGGGGCGTGGTGACGGGCCGGGATGCGGTGACCGGAGGGTCTGCCGTGGTCGGCGAGAGCGTGGTGGCGGGGGTGGGCGTGGTGTCCGGCAGGTGCGTCGTGCCCGTCGGGCCCGCCGTGCCTGCGGAGCTCATGGGGGCCGGCGAGCGCGGCATGGCGTCCGACGGGGGCGTGGTGCCCCGGGTCGGGGATCCCGCCCCCGGACCAGTGGTGCGGCAGCGGAATCGGGGCGGCCGACGCGGCGGGCCCCGCCAGGACCAGCGCCGCGGTGACGGAGACGACGGACACGGCGGCGGTGACGGAGACCCGGCCCGCGGCCGCCGTGGTGGCGGCCAGACGGGTCATGACCGTGGCGGCGGCGCCGGCGACCCGGCGGCTCGTGCTCGTGGCGGCGGCCCGGCGGGCCGGGGTCGTGGTGGCGGGGCTGGCGGCCGAGGCGAGGGGGGCTGACGTCCGGCGGTGCGGCATCACGGGCTCCAGGGAGGCGAGTGCGGGGCGGTACGCGGCACGTACACGCCGGGGGCGCACGACGACGCCAGCCGCCACGGCCCCGACACTTCTAACGCGCCTTTGCCCCCGACGTTGCGCTGCAGGAACGTCTTTGCCGGGTGGCCCGCGCGCCTAGTACCGTAGGGGGCGATTGGTGACAGCCCTGGGGGCTGTGCCATCATCTGGACACACCACAGCGTGCCCGCACGCGTGGGGTGTGTGGAGGCGTCGCCTAGTCCGGTCTATGGCGCCGCACTGCTAATGCGGTTTGGGGCTTACCCCCCATCGAGGGTTCAAATCCCTCCGCCTCCGCTCTTCTTCGTTCAGGCCCCGGTCATCCCCGACCGGGGCCTGAACGCTTTCCCCACCCCCTGAGCAACCGCACCCCACGTCCCGCTTCTCCCCCTCCAGCCCCCGAAGCGATCTTCACGGCCCGCGCCTCGCCAACCGCGCCATCCACCCGACACGAAGCCACCCGACACGAAGCCACCCGACCCGGTCCCGAGCGCCCCGGACCTTGTCGCCGAGCGTCCCCATGGGCCCAGTCCCCACCGAGCCCATCGGCCCACCCACGCGCCGCCGGCTCCCTCCCCCGCCGCGTCGACCTTCCGACGCCCACCACGACCGCGGGCACGACCTGGACTTCGCCCCGGCCGCCGGGTCTGTGAGCCATCGCCCCGCCCACCGCCCCGGGATCCCCGACCACACGACCCCGAAGTGGCGCCCGTCACAACCGGCGTCGAACGTCACGACCGGCGTCGGACGTCACGACCGGCGTCGGACCGGACGTCATCGGCAGTGACGACACCATCCCCGCCCCGAAATCCGCGAGGCGCCCGCCGCCGTCCACCCGCGCCCCGACTCCACGCGCCACACCCTCCGCGCCGTCGAGCCGGCCCGGCTGACCGCCTCACCCCGCCGTGTCCATCGGCAACGTGAAGGCCGACGCCCCGAACCGCTCCGAAGAGGACTACCCCCGCCCGAACTTCGTCCAGACGAGCGAGGGCGCCCCCTGGCTCCAGTAGCCCCCGAACACCCTCAGGAGGGCGTTTTCGCAGGTCAGAGGCGCTACGGACAATGGATTTCGCGTGACGGCGCAGGTCATGTAATGTTGTTCCCGCAACGCCGACCGGCAAGAAAAACCGCCGGAAAGCCAAGCGCTCGTAGCTTAACGGATAGAGCATCTGACTACGGATCAGAAGGTTGCAGGTTCGAATCCTGCCGAGCGCACAGCAAGCCGAAGGCCCCCGGAACAGTGTTCCGGGGGCCTTCGGTGTCAGTGGGTGAGATGCGGGTGGGCGGTGCCGGGGCTTCGGGGGCGGGGGCGCTTTGTGGAGTGTGGTGCTGCTTTGTTCGGGGTGGGGTGTCGGTCGCCGGGGGTCGGCTTGTGGTCGGGTGAAGGCGGTGGCGGGCTCAGTTGACCGGCCAGTTGCGGTTGGTTGCCCAGGTGTCGAAGCGCTGCCAGGGGATTTCCGGGTAGGCGTGTCGTAGGCCGTTCACGTCGACGTCGAGGCCGACGTCGGTGAAGTAGCGGAACATCGCGGCGAGGTCGGCCGAGTAGGCCTCGGCGTGGGTGATCGGCAGGCGCTCGAAGGTGATGGGTCTGCCGCAGACGGCGGACAGTGTTTCCGCGATCTGGGGACAGGTCAGCTCGTCGGAGGCGATGTCGATGCGCCGGCCCGCGAACTCCTCGGGGCGGGCGAGCGCATGGGCGGCGAAGGCGCCGATGTCCTGTGCGGGAATCAGCGTCAGTGGCCGGTCGGGGGGCATCGGCAGGGCGAACCGGCCTTCGCGCAGGCTTTGGAGCGACCACTCGACGGTGTGGTTGTCCATGAACGCGGCCGGGCCGAGAACCGTCCACGGCACGCCCAGCCCGTGCAGATGGCGCTCGATGCGGTACTTGCTGTCGAAGTGCGGGATGCCCGTGTCGCGGTCGGCGTGCGCGGCCGAGGTGAACACGATGTGCCGCACGCCGCGGGCGGCCTCCAGTAGGGCGATGCCCTGGCGGACCTCGGTCTCGGGATCCGAGCCGAAGGGAGTGGACATGGCGAACAGTCCGTCGGCGTTCCGCAGTGCGGTCTCCAGCGACTCGCGGTCGTCGAAGTCGGCCGGGACCACCTCGGCGCCGAGGTCTCGCAGCGCCTGTGCGGCGGCCGAGTCGGGGGTGCGGGTCAGGGCGCGGACCTGGAAATCCTGGTCGAGCAGGGAGCGGGCGGCCGCGCCGCCCTGTGCGCCGGTCGCTCCGGCGACGGCCACCAGGGGCCGGTACGATTCCTTCGTCATGCTTCTACTGTATGGCGCAGTCACTGCGTCGCGCAGCTAATTATCCCGGAGGGGATGGAGGGGTGTCCATGCTGATCGACGATCTCCAGCAGGAGTCCCGTCGCTACCTGGCCTCGTACGTCATGTTCAACCAGGCGGTCGCGGACCATCTCGAGCTGCATCCGACCGACGTCCAGTGCCTCAATCTGCTGACCGCCGAGTCCGGCCCGTTCACCACCGGCCGGATCGCCGAACTCACCGGGTTGACCAGTGGCTCGGCCACCCGGCTGGTCGACCGTCTGGAGAAGGCCGGCTACGTGGTCCGGCGCCGCGACACGGCCGACCGCCGCCGGGTGCTGGTGGAGGCCGTGCCGGAGGCGATGCGGGATCTCATGGCGCTCTGGGCCGAACTGGGCGAGGGGTGGCGGGCGATGTTCGCCGACTACACCGAGGACGAGCTCGCCCTGCTGTACCGGCACATGCAGCGCACCGTCGAGCTCTCCCGGCAGCAGATCGCCCACCTGCGCGGCAAGGAGTGATGGCCGGCCGGGCTCGGGGGCGTGGCTCTTGCGGCAGGTGGTGTGAGGGGCGGAGGGCTCGGGTCCGGGTGCGTGCGGGTGGCGGAGTGGTTCAACCTGCTTGATGTGCGGGCGAGTTGAGCGGATGCGGGGCAGGGGCGAGGTGGGGGTGCGGTGGTGGGGAGGGAAACGATTAGGCATTGGTGGGGGAGTGGCGTAGTGTTCATTTCACCGACGCGGGGTGGAGCAGCTCGGTAGCTCGCTGGGCTCATAACCCAGAGGTCGCAGGTTCAAATCCTGTCCCCGCTACTGACGCCGCAGGCCCAGTGGAATTCGTTTCCACTGGGCCTGCGGCTTTTTTTGCGTGCGGGTGCGGGTGCGGGTGCGGGTGCGGGTGTGCGGGGCGCCGGACTCAGCCGCGGACCGGTGGGGGCGGGGTCGTGTAGTGGGCGGCCGGGCCGGTGTGGGGACGGGTCAGGTGGGGGTGGAGGAGCAGGTCGTCGTCGTAGTCGCCGTCGTTCTGGTGGCGGAAGGGGAGCGGGTCGGTGGTGGGGAGGGTGTGCAGGCGCTCGCGCAGGCGGGTGGCGGCGGTGGCGTAGGCGGTGGGGGTGGTGCGGTCCGCGCCGGGGATCAGGAGGGGCGGGACGACGGAGATCCCCGTGTACCAGAGGGTGCCGTGCTGGAGGGGGAAGAGGAGGTCGTTGAGGTCTCCGTTGACGCCGCGGGGGCCGAGGGTGGCGGCGCGGGCGCCGGCGGTGGTGATGACCATGGCGCGCTTGCCGGTGAGCCTGCCGTCGCCGTAGCGCCGGGGGCGGCCGGTGGCGGGGTCGGTGAGGCCGAAGGCGAAGCCCTTGACGAAGACGCGGTCGAACCAGCCCTTGAGGATGGCCGGCATGCCGTACCACCAGAGCGGAAACTGGACGATCAGGGTGTCGGCCCAGGTGAGTTTCTGCTGTTCGGCGCGGATGTCGGGGGCCAAGTGGCCGTCCGTGTAGGCGTGTTCCGAGGCCGCGCCGACGAGGAGGCGGTCGGCCGGGTCGTGGTCGTAGTCGGCGGCGTCGACCACCGGGTTCCACTTCATGGCGTACAGGTCGGAGACGCGGTACTGGTGGCCGTGGGCGTCGAGGGTGCGCAGTCCCTCGGTCTTGAGGGCGCCGCTCAGGGAGCGCTGGTCGGGGTGGGCGAACAGCCAGAGGACCTTCATGTCCTCCACTGTTCCGGCAGCGGCGGGCCGCATCGAGTGGCCCGATGGCCATGATGTGCAAGGATCGGGCCATGGGTGTGAGGGAGTGCGGCGGCCAGGGTGACGGGGGGAGCGGTGGCGGGCATGTGCCGGCCGTTCCGGGGGGTGCGCGGCCGCACCGGGTGGCGGTGCTGGTGCGGGACGGGATGCTGCCGATCGAGGTGGGGATCGTGCACCGGATCTTCGGCGAGGCCCGGTCGGCGGCGGGGGAGCGGCTGTACGAGCTGGTGACCTGCGCGTTGGAGCCGGGGGAGGTGCGTACGGACACGGATTTCACGGTGAATGTCGCACACGGTCCGGAGGCGCTGGCGGAGGCCGGCACCGTGGTCGTACCGGCGTCCGGGACGGACTACGGGCGGGGCGAGGGGTGGAGCGCCGGGCGGCTGAGCCCGGAGATGGCCGGGGCGCTGGGGCGGATCCGGCCCGGGACCCGGATCGCGTCGATCTGCACGGGGGCGTTCGTGCTGGCCGCGGCCGGGCTGCTGGACGGGCGGCGGGCGACCACGCACTGGCGGTCGGTGGACGCCTTCCGGCAGTTGTTCCCGGCGGTCGAGCTGGATCCGGACGTGCTGTACACGGACGAGGGCGAGGTGCTGACCGCGGCGGGGGTCGCCTCCGGGATCGATCTGTGTCTGCACATGGTCCGGTGCGATCACGGGGCGGCGGTGGCCAACGACGTGGCGCGGCGCACGGTCGTGCCGCCGCACCGGGAGGGCGGGCAGGCGCAGTACATCCGGCGGCCGGTGCCGGAGCCGCAGCTGTCCTCCACGGGGGTGGCGCGGGCCTGGGCGCTGGAGCATCTGGACCGGCCGCTGAGTCTGCGGGAACTGGCGGCGCGGGAGTCGATGAGCGTACGGACCTTCACCCGGCGGTTCCGGGAGGAGGTCGGGGTCTCGCCGGTGCAGTGGCTGACGCAGCAACGGATCGAGCGCGCACGGCAGTTGCTGGAGGAGACGGAGCTGACGGTGGACCGGGTCGCGGACGAGGCGGGCTTCGGGACGGCGGCCTCGCTGCGGATGCATCTGCACGCGGCGCTGGGGGTGTCGCCGCGGGCCTATCGGAGCACCTTCCGGGGGCCTGGGGGTGGGAGTGGGAGTGGGTTGGTGGGTTGAGGGGTGGGGGCCGGTGGCGTGGGCGGTTCGGTGAGGAGTTGGGGGCGGTATCGGCCTCGGGTGGGGGGCTGGTGCGGGGGCGTTGTCCGTGGGTGGTCGTACGCTGGCGGTGTGTGGCGATGTACGGGACCGCGCTGGTCAGGGGGCGGGCCGGGGTCCGGGCCCGAGGGGCGGTTCGGGCAGCGGCTCGGTTGGTACTGCGCCGAGCGGGGCGAGGAGCGGGTGAGCATGCTGCCCGCCGGCAAGGTGCTGGCGTTCGCCGCGCGGGGGGAGCGGTGCTGTCTGGGGGTGCGGCGGGCCGGCCGCTGGATCGTGTGCCCGTACGGTGCGGTGCTCGACGGGGCGGGCGCCAAGGACCAGTGCGCGCGCTGTGCCCAGCTGGACCGGTCGCGTTCGGTGGCCGCGGACACCATGGCCGACGATCCGCGCCCGTACGGCGTCTACCTCGCGTACTTCGGGCCCGGACTGCTCAAGGTGGGGATCACGGCCGTCGAGCGGGGGCCGGCCCGGCTGGTGGAGCAGGGGGCGGTGGCGTACGCGTGGCTGGGGCGCGGGCCCCTGATGGCGGCGCGGCGGGCGGAGGCGCTGCTGGGGAGCGCCCTGGCGGTCCCCGACCGGTTCGCCAAGGCGGCGAAACGGGCGGCTCGTGGTGCGCTGCCCCCGGTGGCGGACCGGTTTGCCGAGCTGGCGCAACTGCACGGGACCGCACAGGAGTTGCCGGGCTGGCCGGAGACCCTGGAGCCGGTGGAGTTCGCGGGGGCGGACCATTCGGAGCTGTTCGGGCTCGACCGGATTCCGGGGGAGGTGGCGGAGCTGGGCTCGATGACGTCCGGGGCGGAGATCCTGGCGGAGGTGCTGACCGGGGTGGGGTCCGATGTGTATCTGCGGTTGGCGGGTGGTGGCGACGGGGGTGGTGAGGCAGTCGCCGTGATGGATGCGCGGTTGTTGTCGGGGTGGGTGCTGGGGGCGGCCGTGGGGCGGGTGACGACGGTGCCGCTGCGGGGTGGGGTGACCGGGGCGGGGGAGCGGATGGGGGAGGGCAAGGGCAAGGGGGAGGGAGGTCAGCAGGGGTTGTTCTGAGGGGCGGGCTGCGGCTGCCCGGTGGGGGGCGCGGCTGGGGGCTGGGGTCGGGCCGGCCGGCCGGGAGGCGTTCCGGGGTTGGTGGGGGTTGTTCCGGGGCGGGCGGGGCGTTTGGATGCCGGGGGCAGGTGGATCGCGGGTGTCGGTGACCCTCCCGATGGCGGGCGCGTGGTTGCGGTTGCATCGGCGGGGTGCGGTGGTCGGGTGCCGTGTGCCGGTTGAGTGTGCGGTGGCGGCTGGGCGGTGTGCGGGCCGTGTGTGTGGTGGGGTGGCGGGCTGGGGATTGCTTCCGTGGTGTCCGGCTTGGGCTCCGTGGCGCCCGGCTCCTGGGAGGGCCGGGTGCGCTGGTTGCGGCTCTGGTGGGAGCCGGGTGCGCGGGGCCGCGGAGAGCGGGTGCCGGTGAGCGGGTGCCGGTGGGCGGTGCCGCAGTAATCGTGGCCGCGGTGATCAAAGCCGCGGGTCTCGGAGTCGTAGCGAGCGGAGTCGTGGTGGTCGAGCGGATGGAAGGGCCCGGCGTGGTGGAGGGGGATGGGCGGGTCGGGGAGTTCTGGCGGGGGCTGGGGTTGCCGGGGCTGATCGATGTGCATACGCATTTCATGCCCGAGCGGGTGATGGCGAAGGTCTGGGCGTACTTCGACGCGGCCGGGCCGCTGGTGGGGCGGGCCTGGCCGATCGCCTACCGGTTCGAGGAGGACGAGCGGCTGGCGGTGCTGCGCGGCTTCGGGGTGCGGGCGTTCACGTCGATGGTCTATCCGCACAAGCCGGGGATGGCGCAGTGGCTGAACGGCTGGGCGGCCGACTTCGCGTCCCGTACGCCCGACTGCCTGCGGACCGCGACCTTCTTTCCGGAGGACGGCGCCGCGGCGTATGTGCGTGCCGAACTGGCGGGCGGGGCACGGGTCTTCAAGGCGCATGTGCAGGTGGGCGGGTACGACCCGGCCGATGCGCTGCTCGATCCCGTATGGGGTGCCCTCGCCGAGGCGGGAGCGCCGGTGGTCGTCCACTGCGGGTCGGGGCCGGTGCCGGGCAAACACACCGGGCCCGAGCCGATCGGGCGGCTGCTGGCCCGCCATCCCCGGCTGCGGCTGATCATCGCGCACATGGGGACGCCGGAGTACGCCGACTTCCTGGACCTCGCGGAGCGCTACCCGGCGGTGCACCTCGACACGACGATGTCCTTCACGGACTTCTCCGAGCGGATCGCGCCGTTCCCGCCCGCGGAACGCCCGCGGCTCCTGGACCTCGGCGACCGGGTGCTGTTCGGCAGCGACTTTCCCAACATCCCCTATGGGTACGCGCATGCGCTGGAGGCGCTCGCCCGGCTGGAGCTGGGCGAGGAGTGGCTGCGGGGCGTCTGTTACGGGAACGCGGCGCGGTTGTTCGGGGTGTGAGCGGGGGCCGGTTCGGCGGGGTCAGGGCCGTTCGGATGTGACGGGTGCGGCCGGGGCGGCGGCTGCGGCCGCGGCCAGGTGGGAGAGGGCCGTGCGCAGGTCGGCGAGGGTGGCCTCGTCCGTCACCCGTTCCGTGGTGGGGTCGATCTTCGGGCCGATGGCGGGGACCTCGCGGCAGGCGGCCGTGATGATCTCGCCGGTCATCATGCCCAGGGTCTCGCGGAGCTGGGCGTTGGCGTGAGCGCCGCCGGTGGGGAACGGCGAGGCGGTGACCACCGCGACCGGCCTGCCGACGCATTCGCCGCTGCTGACCAGCCAGTCGAGGGCGTTCTTGAGGACGCCGGGGACGCCGTGTGCGTACTCGGGGCTGACGACGAGCAGGGCGTCGGCCGTGGCGACCGCGGTGCGCAGGGCGGCGACGGGGGCGGGGGGCGTGGCGTCCTCGCCGTCCAGGTCGGGGTTGAAGTGCGGCAGCGCGCCGATGTCCGCGGTGGCGGTCGGGCCGTCCCAGAAGGCCAGTGCGGAGCGCAGGACCGCGCCGTTGGAGGAGCGCGCACGCAGGCTGCCGGAGAGGGCGAGGAGTCTCATGGGGTGACGGTATCCGCGGGATGCGGTGGGTGATCCGCGGACGTGGGATTCGAGGTGCGGGGCGGCGGCCGTACGAGGCGGGGTGCGGGGCGGGGACGCGGGCTCGGTGGGCGGTTGCGGAGGGCGCGTGGGGGTCCCGGAGCGCGGTGAAAGTGCTGGTCAGAGCGATTGTCAGTGGCAGGTGCGATGCTTAGGAAGTGGTGATCGACCTGGACCGCGCGGGGGGCGGCCCAGGTCGGTCAAGAGGCGGGCGGCCAGGGCCGGGTGGGGCTCGGGAGAGGTCCGGAAGGGGGCCGGCGGGCAGGCAGCGCGTCGGGTCGGCGGGCCGTTGGGCGGGGGCCAACGGAGGCCGGTGAGCGGTGGGGTGGGGAGAGGTGGGTGGGGCGGGGCGGGAGCCCCCCCCGGGGGGAGGGAGGGGGGAAGAGCCCCCCGGCCGCGGCGCCGAAGCACGGGGAATTCTCAGGAGATTCACAGAAAGGCGCAAGGACGCTTTCACGGGAGCGGGTCAGGCTCACCGGCATGACCGTGACTTCGTCGTCCTCAGCGTCGCTTCGTCTGCCGGCTTCGGCCTCCTCCTCCCGGGGCGCGCCCGGAAAACAGCCGGAGCTGTTGCGGCCCGACGGCAGCCCGGTGCGGGTGCTGGTCGTGGACGACGAGTCCTCGCTCGCCGATCTGCTGTCGCTCGCCCTGCGCTACGAGGGGTGGGACATCCGCTCGGAAGGGGACGGCGCGGGAGCACTGCGCTGCGCCCGTAGTTGGCGGCCGGATGCGGTGCTGCTCGATGTGATGCTGCCGGACATGGACGGGCTGACGGTGCTCGGACGGCTGCGGCGCGAACTGCCGGACGTGCCGGTGCTGTTCCTGACCGCCAAGGACGCGGTCGAGGACCGGATCGCCGGGCTGACGGCGGGCGGCGACGACTACGTCACCAAGCCGTTCAGCCTGGAAGAGGTGGTGGCCAGGCTGCGGGGGCTGCTGCGCCGGGCCGGGGCGGCCGCCGCGCGGAGCGAGTCGCGGCTGGCGGTGGGCGATCTGGTGCTCGACGAGGACAGCCACGAGGTGTGGCGGGACGGGCAGGAGATCCATCTGACCGCCACCGAGTTCGAGCTGCTGCGCTATCTGATGCGCAATCCGCGGCGGGTGCTGAGCAAGACACAGATCCTCGACCGGGTCTGGAGCTACGACTTCGGCGGCCAGGCCAACGTCGTGGAGCTGTACATCTCGTACCTGCGACGGAAGATCGACGCGGGACGGGCACCGATGATCCACACCCGGCGCGGCGCGGGCTACCTCATCAAGCCGGGTGGGTAGGCCGGTGTTCCGCACCCCGTCCGCCGGTCGGTCCGGGCCGGGTGTCCCGGCCACTCCGGTCGCCCCGGCCGCCGCAGTCCGCACGCCCGCCCAGGCACCTTCTGCCGCCTCCGCCCCGCCCCTCACGCAGACCCCCGCGCCGAGCCCCGCCCCGAGCCCCCGCCGCCGGTGGTCGCTCCGGACCCGGCTCGTCGTGTCGGCGGTGGCGCTGATCGCGGTCGTCGGCGCCGTCATCGGCACGGTGACGACCATTGCGCTGCACTCCTATCTGCGCGGGCAGTTGGACCGGCAGCTGAAGGACTCCGTGCACCATGCCCAGGCCCCGCGGCCGTTCGATCCGCGGCGTGCGCAGGGCCTCGACTTCGTGGCGATGGGGGGCCAGCCCCTGGAGACGGTGGGGGCACGGTTCGGGCCCGACGGCATGGCCAAGGACGGTGCCAGGCTGAACAAGTCGACCAAGCGGCTGCCCGAGGACCGGCTGGCGCCGCTGTCACAGGGGCAGGTCGCGGCGCTGAACGCGGTGCCGCGGGACGGCCGGCCGCACACCGCCGAACTGCCCGGGCTCGGTGACTACCGGGTGGCGTCCGCCGGTGACGGCTCGCTGGTGCTCGGTCTGCCGCTCGGCAACGTGGAGGACACGGTCAGCCAACTGGTGGTCATCGAGGAGTGTGTGACGGTCGCCGGGCTGATCGCAGCCGGCATCGCGGGCTCCACCATGGTCGGCATCGCCCTGCGGCCGTTGCGGCGGGTCGCCGCCACCGCCACCCGGGTCTCCGAACTCCCGCTGCACCAGGGCGAGGTGGCGCTGCACGTCCGGGTGCCGGCGTCCGAGTCTGACGGCCGTACCGAAGTGGGGCAGGTCGGCGCGGCGCTGAACCGGATGCTGGGGCACGTCGGCTCGGCGCTCTCGGCGCGTCAGGAGAGCGAGACGCGGGTGCGGCGGTTCGTCGCCGACGCCAGCCATGAGCTGCGTACGCCACTCGCGTCGATCCGGGGCTATGCCGAGCTGACCCGGCGCGGGCACGAGCAGCCCGGGCCGGAGACCCGGCACGCCCTGGGACGCATCGAGTCGGAGGCGGAGCGGATGACGGGGCTGGTGGAGGACCTGTTGCTGCTCGCCCGGCTCGATGCGGGGCGTCCGCTCTCGTGCGAGAGCACGGATCTGTCGCCGCTGGTGGTGGATGCGGTGAGCGACGCGCGGGTGGCGGGGCCCGGCCACCGGTGGCGGCTGGAGCTGCCCGATGAGCCCGCGCTGGTGCACGGCGACGGCGGGCGGCTGCACCAGATCCTGGTGAATCTGCTGGCCAATGCCCGTACGCATACGCCCGAGGGCACGACGGTGACGGCCCGGGTGCGGGTGGCCGGTCGCACGGCCGGTGGTCCTGCCGGGCGTCCCGCCGAGGGTGGTGCCGCCGGTCGTCCTGCCGGTTCCCCCGACGGAGTGCGGCTCGAGGTGCAGGACGACGGGCCCGGTATCCCGGCCGCGCTCCTCCCGCATGTCTTCGAGCGGTTCGCGCGCGGGGACGCCTCGCGTTCGCGGGCCGCCGGGAGCACGGGACTCGGCCTGGCCATCGTGCAGGCGGTGGCTGCCGCGCACGGAGGCACGGTCGGGGTCGACAGCGTGCCGGGACGGACGGTCTTCACGGTGACGCTGCCGACGGCGGGGACTTCCGCACCGACGCCGACCGCACCGACGCCCACCGCACCGAAGGCGACCGCACCGAAGGCGTCCGTGCCGACGACACCGGATCCCTCACAGCCGGGACACAGGCTCAGCACACCGATGTGACAGGGCGGTTGGCGAGTGTCGTCGGCATGACGACGACACAGCCGCCCGGCACCCCGCTGGGCTCCCTGCCGCCGCGCGAGCATCTGCGGCTCGGGCAGATCACCACCGTCCTCGACGTGGTGATCCCGGTCCACAACGAGGAGCGCGACCTCGAACCCTGTGTGCGGCGGCTGCACGAGCACCTCGCCCGCACCTTCCCGTACGGCTTCCGCATCACCATCGCCGACAACGCGAGCACGGACCGTACGCCCGAGGTCGCCGCCCTGCTCGACGACGCTCTCGACGAGGTGACGGCGGTACGGCTGGAGCAGAAGGGGCGCGGGCGGGCGCTGCGCACCGTGTGGTCGCTCTCCGAGGCGCCGGTGCTGGCCTACATGGACGTCGATCTGTCCACCGACCTCAACGCCCTGCTGCCGCTGGTCGCACCGCTGATCTCCGGGCACTCGGATCTGGCGATCGGCTCCCGGCTCAGCCGCAGTGCGCGGGTGGTGCGCGGCCCGAAGCGGGAGTTCATCTCGCGGATGTACAACCTCATCCTGCGCGGCTCGCTCGCCGCCCGCTTCTCCGACGCGCAGTGCGGCTTCAAGGCCCTCCGCGGCGATGTCGCCGCCCGGCTGCTGCCGATGATCGAGGACACCGGCTGGTTCTTCGACACCGAGATGCTGGTGCTCGCGGAGCGGGCCGGGCTGCGGATCCACGAGGTGCCGGTGGACTGGGTCGACGACCCCGACAGCACCGTGCAGCTCGTGCGGACCGCCACCGACGACCTCAAGGGCGTCTGGCGGGTGGGGCGGGCGCTGGCGACCGGCGCGCTGCCGCTGGACCGGCTCGCCCGGCCGTTCGGGGACGATCCGCGGGACCGGGAGCTGTCCGGGGTGCCCGGCGGCCTGGCCCGTCAGCTCGTCGGCTTCTGTGTCGTCGGCGGACTCAGCACCCTGCTCTACCTCGGCCTGTACTCGCTCCTCCGGCTCGGGGCGGGGCCGCAGGCCGCCAACGCCGTGGCGCTGCTGCTGTCGGCGCTGGCCAACACGGCCGCCAACCGGCGGCTCACCTTCGGGGTGCGGGGCCGGGACCGGGCGGTCCGCCACCAGGCCCAGGGGCTGGTGGTATTCGCCATCGGACTGGCGCTGACCAGCGGCTCCCTGGCCGCCCTCGACTCCACCGGCGGCGACGCCTCGCACGGCACCGAACTCGCGGTGCTGGTCGCCGCCAACCTCGCGGCGACCGTCCTGCGGTTCCTGCTCTTCCGCGCCTGGGTCTTCCCGGACCGCGAGCGGCGCGACGACGCCGACGGACCGCAGCCGCAGCCTTCGCACGATCACCACGACCTGACCAGGAGCGCTCGATGACCCCGCACCCGCCCGCTACGCCGGCCCAGCCGTCGTACCGGCCCCCGTCCACGCCGCACGGAGGCCCGCCGGGCCCGGCCGCCGTTTCCCCGGCGGCCGCGGACCCCGCCGCCCCTCCGCGCTGGGCGCGGCCCGCGCTGTTGGCGTTGTTGCTGGTCACGGCCGTGCTCTACCTCTGGAGCCTGTCCGCATCCGGCTATGCCAACCAGTTCTACTCGGCCGCCGTACAGGCCGGCAGCGAGAGCTGGAAGGCGTTCTTCTTCGGCTCCTCCGACGCGGCGAACTCCATCACCGTCGACAAGCCGCCGGCCGCGCTGTGGCCGATGGCGCTGTCCGTACGGCTCTTCGGGCTCAGCTCGTGGGCGATCCTGGTGCCCCAGGCGCTGATGGGCGTGGCGACGGTCGGGGTGCTCCACGGGGCCGTCCGGCGCCGGTTCGGCGCGGGGGCCGCGCTGCTGGCCGGCGGGGCGCTCGCCGTCACGCCGGTCGCGGCGCTGATGTTCCGGTTCAACAACCCGGACGCGCTGCTCTGCCTGCTGATGGTCTGTGCGATCGCCGCCGTCCTGCGGGCACTTGAGGACGGCCGCACGACGTGGTTGGTGCTGGCCGGCGTCTGCTTCGGTCTGGGGTTCCTCACCAAGACGCTGCAGGCGTGGCTGATCCTGCCCGCGCTCGCCGTGGTCTACGTCTTCTGCGCGCCGGTCGCGCTGCGCCGGCGGCTGTGGCAACTGCTGCTCGCGGGGCTGGCGATCGTGGTGTCCGGCGGCTGGTGGGTGGCCGCCGTCGAGCTGTGGCCCGCGGCCTCCCGCCCGTACATCGGCGGCTCGCAGCACAACAGCTTCCTGGAACTGACCTTCGGCTACAACGGCTTCGGGCGGATCACCGGCAACGAGACCGGCAGCGTCGGCGGCGGTGGCCGTCCCGGCGGCGGCGGCGGTGGCGGATGGGGGGAGACCGGCATCACCCGGCTGTTCTCGTCCGACATGGGCGGGCAGATCTCCTGGCTGCTGCCCGCGGCGCTGGTCCTGCTGGTCGCGGCCGTGTGGGTGCTGCGGCGGGCCCGGCGTGCGACCGATGCCGAACGGGCCGGGCAGCAGGCGGAGTTCCTGGTGTGGGGCGGCGCGCTGCTGATGACCTTCACGACCTTCAGCTTCATGTCCGGGATCTTCCACCAGTACTACAACATCGCCCTGGCCCCGTACATCGCGGCGCTGGTGGGGATGGGCGCCGGGCTGTTCTGGCGGCGCGGCGGGCGGGCCGCCTCGCTCGTGCCGGCCGCGGCGGTCGCGGTGACCGCCGGCTGGTCGTTCGTGCTGCTGAACCGGTCGCCGGGCTGGCTGCCGTGGCTGCGCTGGACGGTCCTGGTCCTCGGCGCGCTGTCGGTGCTGGGGCTGCTGCTGTCGGCGCGGACGGGAGCGCCGGTACGGGAGGGAGCCCCGTCCGGGGACGGGGCGTCCGCGCGGCCGACGCTGCGGAAGGGCCCGGGCCTTGCGGTGCTGGCGGCCGGGCTCGGAGTGGTGACGGCGCTGGCCGGGCCGGTCGCGTACACGCTCAACACGGTCGACACCCCCAAGGGCGGGTCGATCATCACGGCCGGTCCCGCGGTGCGGGGCGGCATGGGCGGTCGCGGCGGCTTCCCCGGCGGCCGGCCCGGGATGTGGCGCGGCGCCCAGGGCGGCACCAAGGGCGGCGCGCCGGGCGGACGGGTCCCGGGCGGTCCCCTGGGCAACAACCCGGCCGGCAAGCAGGGCACCAACCAGGCCGGCAAGCAGGGCACCGGACAGGGCAACGGTCCCGGAGCCTCCCGGGGCCGGTTCCCCGGGCAGGCCGCCGGCGGCGGTCGGCGGGGCGGTCGGCAGGGCTTCCCCGGCGGCCCGGGCGGCCTCGGGGAGCGGGGCGCCGGGCGGATGGGCGGCATGGGGGGCCTGCTCAACGGCAGCAAGGTGAGCGCCAAGGCCAAGGCCCTGCTGGAGAAGGACGCGGACCACTACACCTGGGCCGCCGCGGCCATCGGCTCGCAGAACGCCGCGAGCTACCAACTCGCCACCGAGAAGCCGGTGATGGCGATCGGCGGCTTCAACGGGAGCGACCCGTCGCCGACCCTCGACCAGTTCAAGAAGGACGTCGCGGAAGGGAAGATCCACTACTTCATCGCGGGCGGGCAGGGCGGCCCCGGCGGCGGACGCGGCGGTCCCGGCGGCGGCCGGGGCGGCTCGTCGAAGATCACGTCCTGGGTGGAGAAGACCTTCAAGAAGGTCACCGCCGGCAGCGCCACCTTCTACGACCTGACCCGGAAGGCGTGACCCGGAAGGCGTGACCCCCGGGGGCGCGACCGGGGAGCGTGACCCGGCCGGCGCGCTCGCGCCGCCGGCCCGCCGCTCCGGCCGCGCCCCCGCCCCGCTTCCCCGCCCCGCTCCCCCGGCTGGCCGAAAGGGAAATGTACGGCGTATAGCGCGCCCTGTACGGTGTAAGTCACCGCTCGCACCGTACAGGGAGCCCGTATGACCTCCGTGGCCTCCGATGCCACCTCGGCCGGCCTCCGGCCGCCGGGGAAGCCCGCCGCCCGCTGGCTGATCCTCGCCGTCATCTGCCTGGCCCAGCTGACGGTCGTCCTCGACAACACCGTCCTGAACGTCGCCATCCCCTCCCTCACCGGGAACCTGGGCGCGACCACCGCCGACGTCCAATGGATGATCAACGCCTATTCGCTGGTCCAGTCCGGTCTGCTGCTCATCGCGGGCAACTCGGCCGACCGCTACGGCCGCAAGAAGATGCTCCTCGTCGGCCTGGCGCTGTTCGGTGCCGCCTCGCTCGGCGCCGCCCTCGCCCAATCGCCCGGTCAGCTCATCGCCGCCCGCGCCGGCATGGGCATCGGCGGGGCGCTGCTGGTCACCACCACCCTCGCCGTCGTCATGCAGATCTTCGACGACCAGGAGCGCCCCCGGGCCATCGGCATCTGGAGCTCGGTCAACTCCCTCGGCTTCGCCGCCGGCCCGCTGATCGGCGGTGCACTGCTGGACCACTTCTGGTGGGGCTCGCTGTTCCTGGTCAACCTCCCCGTCGCGGTGGCCTCGCTGGCGGCCGTCGCCGTCCTCGTCCCCGAGTCCACCAGCCGCGGCGAGCGCCTCTCCCCGGCGGGAGCGGCCCCGGCGGAGCGGGCCCCCGTCGACCTGCCGGGGGCCCTGCTGTCCATGATCGGCATGGTCGGGGTGGTCTTCGCGATCATCTCCGGGCCGCTCCACGGCTGGCGCTCCGGCCAGGTGCTGGTCTCCGCGGCCGTCGGCGTCGCCGGGCTCGCCGTCTTCACGCTGTGGGAGCTGCGCGTCCCGCACCCGATGCTGGACATGCACTTCTTCCGCAACCGCCGCTTCATCGGCGCCGTCTCGGGCGGCATCCTCGTCGCCTTCGGGATGGGCGGCTCGATGTTCCTGCTCACCCAGCACCTGCAACTCGTCCTCGGGTACGGCCCGTTGGACGCGGGGCTGCGGATGGCGCCGCTCGCCGTCACCGTCGTCCTGGTCAACTTCACCGGCCTGGGCGCCCGGCTGATCCGCCGGTACGGCACCCCCGCGATGATCGTGTCGGGTATGTCGCTGCTCGCGGCCGGGCTCGCCGTCGTCTCCCTGCTGGGCGGCACCGGCTACGGCGGCATGCTGAGCGGCCTGGTCGTGATGGGCGTCGGGGTCGCGTTCGCCATGCCGACGATGGCCAACGCCATCATGTCCGCGATCCCGCCCGCCAAGGCCGGAGTGGGGGCCGGCGTGAACGGCACCCTGATGGAGTTCGGGCAGGGCCTCGGCGTCGCCGTCCTCGGCGCGGTCCTCAACTCCCGCTTCGCGGCGCTGCTTCCGCTGGTCGCCGCGGGTGCCGGGTCGCTGCCCGCGGCGCTCGCCCGGACCCGTACGGACGCCGAACGGTCCGCCGTCCACGACGCCTTCGCGTCCGGCATCGGCACCAGCCAGCTGGTCGGCGCGGCCGCGGTGTTCCTCGGCGGGCTGCTCGCCGCCGTCCTGCTGCGCCGGGCGGAGCGCGACGGCGCGGACGCGGCGCGGCCCGCCCCGCCCGCCGGCGCGCAACCGGCCGCCGCCGCGGCGGAATAGCATCGGCTCGGTATGTGATCGTGAACGGCGCGTACCGGCGGCGCGTATGACACCCGTACGTGCCGTCACCGATGACGACACCTACGCCGACCTCGACGACGGCACCCACGACGTCGAAGACGCTCAGGACAGGGAGGGGCGCCATGGCAGCGACGGACGAGCGCGCCGGTAAGCGGCCGAACAGCGTCTGGCTGACCGAACGGCCCCCGCTCAAACGGAAGGCGGAGCAGCCGGCCGGACTCGACCTCGACAAGATCGTCGCGGCGACGGTCCGGCTGCTCGACGCCGAGGGCCTGTCGAAGTTCTCGATGCGCCGGCTCGCCGCCGAGCTCGGCGTCACCGCGATGTCCGTGTACTGGTACGTCGACACCAAGGACGACCTGCTGGAACTGGCCGTCGACGCGGTGGCCGGCGAAATGGTCCTGCCCGACGAGTCGGACGCGGACGCCGACTGGCGCGACCAGCTGCGCACCCTCGCCGTCGGCTACCGCGACATGCTGCTGGGCCACGCCTGGGCGGCCCGGCTGCTGGGCGAGTTCCTCAACATCGGCCCGTATTCGACGGCCTTCTCCAACGCCACCCAGCGGGTGATGCGCCGCAGCGGCCTGGCCGCGGACCGTACCTCCGGCGCGCTGGCGTCCCTCTTCCACTTCGTCTACGGCTTCTCCACCATCCGGGCCACGCACGAGGCCCGCTGCCGGGCCGTGGGCATGAGCCTGGACGACTACTTCGAGCAGGTCGTCGCCGCGCTCTCGGACCGGCCGGAGTTCGCCGAGATGCTGGAGCCGTCCACCCGGGCCGACCACGTCCGCCAGGGCCGCAGCGCGGTGGAGATGCTCGACCGGGACTTCGCCTTCGCCCTCGACCTGCAGATCGCGGGGATCGAGGCGATGCGGGACCGGCCGGGGCACTGACGGCGGCAGGCCCGGCCGGGACACCGGCACGACGAAGGCCCCGGGCTTCACGGCCCGGGGCCTTCGTCGTGCCCGCCGGTGGGTGCAAAGGAGATGCCTCACCCCATCGGCAGGGTCTCCCCCTGCACCGCCTGGATGTCCAGCTCGACCTTCAGGGTCGTGCCGATCGCCGCGATACCGGCCGCGACGACCTGGTTGTAGTTCATCTTGAAGTCCTCGCGGCGCAGTTCCGCGGTGGCGCGGAACGCGGCGCGCACCCCGCCCCAGGGGTCGGGGCCGGTGCCGAGGTAGCTCAGCGAGAGGTCCACCGGGCGCACCACGCCGTGCAGCGACAGCTCGCCGTGCACCGTCCAGCGGTCCGGGCCGGCCGGCGCCAGGCCCGAGCTGCGGTAGGTGATCTCCGGGAACTCCTCGACGTTCAGGAAGTCCTCGGAGCGCAGGTGTCCGTCGCGCATCCCGTTGCCGGTGTCGATGGACGTGGCCTTGATGGCCGCCTCGACCCGCGAGGCGCCGAGGTCCTCGGCGATCTCGATCCGGCCGCTGAACTCCGTGAACCGGCCGTGCACGCTGGAGATCCCCAGGTGCTGGGCGACCGCGGCCACCGTCGAGTGCATCGGGTCGATGGTCCAGGCCCCGGGCGGCGGCAGCTCGGCCCCGCCCTGCCGCGCCAGGACGACGCTGCCGACGTCCATCCGGCCGCTCTGCGTCACGATCGCGCTGGAGGCGACCGGGGCGTAGCCGACCGCCGTCACGATGACCGTGTACGGCCCGGCGGGCAGCGGCTGTTCGCTGCGGATGGTGCCCTCGTCGTCCGCCGCGGCGCGCAGCACCTGCGCGCCCGTCATGTCGGTGACGGTCAGCACGGCGTGCTGGACCGCCCAGCCGTCGCGTGTGCGGACCTGCGCTCTCAGTCCCGCAGCTCCCGCGCCCGTCGAAGTCATTGCCTCTCCCGTTTCTTGCTGGTGGGTGCCCCGTGCTCGCCGGCTCCCCGCGCCCGGCCGGAGCCGGGAGCGGGGGAGAGCCGGGAGCCCGGGGGTCGGGCTCCGGACGGCGGCGTGCAGGCCGTCCCCTGCCTGTGCGCAGCGCCGCCGCCGGAGCCCTCGGGTCCGGTCCGGGGCGCGTCTCCGCTCAACACGCGCCCCGGTCCGGGGTATTGCTCCCGGGGTGGATCCCCGGGGCCGGGGTGTTTCAGTCCCCGGGGTGCGCGAGTTCGACGTCGTAGCCGTCGACTCCCTGGGCACCGACCGCCAGCCCGGTGGCGACGGGCGGGTAGCCGCTCGCGATGACCGTGTAGTCGCCGGCGTCCAGGTCGGTGAAGCCGTAGGCGCCGTCCTCCCCGGTCGTCGAGGTGGCCACGACGTTGCCCGCCGCGTCCACCAGCGTGACCCGCGCGTCGGGCAGCGGCCGGGCGCCGCCCGGGCCGCCGGCCCGCACGATGCCCTGCACCCGCGCGCCGGACAGCAGCTCGATCTCGATCCGGGTGGTGCCCTGGCCGCCGATCTCGACCGGCAGGGCGGCCGGGCGGTGGTTCGCGGCGTTCACCGCGACGGTGAAGGTCCCGGGCGCCAGCTCGTCGAAGGCGAAGTGGCCCTCGGCGCCGGTCGTTCCGGTGGCCAGCACCTCTCCGCGGACGTCGGTGACGACGACCATCGCGCCCTCGACCGGCGCGCCGGTGGCCGCGCTGCGGACCTGCCCGCCGAGGCCGCTGGTGCCGCTGAGCAGGATGTCGTAGCCGTAGGGCTGGTCGCCGACGACGACCGTGGACGCCTGCGGCTGGTGGCCGTCGGCCGCGGCGATCAGCACGTACGAGCCGGCGCCGGGGGCGTCGAGCACGTACGAGCCGTTGGCCTGGGCGACCGCGCGGCCCAGCTGACGCCCGCCGAGCGAGATCAGCGTCACCGCGGAGCGCGGTACGGGGTGGCCCTCCGCGTTGCGGACGAAGCCGTGGATCGCGGAACCGGCCGGGGTGGCGTCACCGCCGCCCGCCGAGGCGTACGCCGCCAGCGGCCGGGTGGCCGTCGCCGCGGCCGGCTGCGCCCAGGAGGGGGTGTGCGCGTCGTCGTCGGTGGCCACCGACGGGGCGCCCACCAGGGCGGGCTCCAGGTCCTCTACCGGTGCCGCGGCGGCGGCGAGGTCCGGGACGGCGGCATCCGCCGCCGGGGTGGCCGCCGGGGCGTCCGCGGCGGCCGCGGCCTCCGCGCTCTGGGACAGTCCGCCACGCGTCTTCAACGCGACCTCCTTGATGAACAGGGTGAAGAGGAAGGCGAGCAGCGCACAGGGCGCCGCGTAGAGGAACACGTCGCCGACACCGTGACCGTAGGCGCTCTCCATGACGGTGCGCAGCGGCGCCGGGAGGGAGTCCAGGTCGGGGATGCCGCCGCCGCTGTTGCCGGCGCCGTGGGCGGCGGCCTTGGCGGCCTTCGGGCCGAGGTCGGCCAGCCCGTCCTTGACGTAGTGGGTGACGCGGTTGGCGAGCACCGCACCGAGGGCCGAGACGCCCACCGCACCGCCGAGGGAACGGAAGAAGGTCACGACGGACGAGGCGGAGCCGAGGTCCTGGGGTGCCACCTGGTTCTGCGTGGCGAGCACCAGGTTCTGCATCATCATGCCGATGCCCAGGCCCATCAGGCCCATGAAGACCGCGATGTGCCAGTACTCGGTGTCGTAGCGGATGGTGCCCAGCAGGCCGAGACCCGCGGTCACCAGCACACCGCCGGAGACCAGCCAGGCCTTCCACCTGCCGGTCTTGGTGATGACCTGGCCCGAGACGGTCGACGAGATGAACAGGCCGCCGATCATCGGGATGGTCATCACGCCGGACATCGTCGGCGACTTGCCGCGCGCCAGCTGGAAGTACTGGCTGAAGAAGACGGTGCCGGAGAACATCGCGATACCGACGAACAGCGAGGCCACCGAGGCCAGGGTGATCGTCTTGTTGCGGAACAGCCGCAACGGGATGATCGGCTCCTTGGCCTTGGTCTCGACGAAGACGAAGACGGCGCCGAGCACGACCGAGCCGCCGACCATCGCGGCGGTCTGCCACGACATCCAGTCGTACTTGTCACCGGCCAGCGTCACCCACACCAGCAGCAGCGAGACCGCCGCGCTGATGAAGAAGGCGCCCGCCCAGTCGACCTTGACGCCCTCGCGCTTGACGACGGGCAGCTTCAGGGTCTTCTGCAGCACGATCAGCGCGATGATCGCGAACGGCACACCGACGTAGAAGCACCAGCGCCAGCCGAGCCAGTCGGTGTCGGTGATGACGCCGCCCAGCAGCGGGCCGCCGACGGTGGCGACGGCGAAGGTGGCGCCGAGGTAGCCGCTGTACCGGCCGCGCTCGCGCGGCGAGATCATCGCGGCCATCACGATCTGGGCCAGGGCGGACAGGCCGCCCACGCCTATGCCCTGCACCACGCGGCAGGCGATCAGCATGCCGGTGTTCTGCGACAGACCGGCGACGACCGATCCCGCCACGTAGATGATCAGCGCGAACTGCACCAGCAGCTTCTTGCTGAACAGGTCCGAGAGCTTGCCCCACAGCGGGGTGGTCGCGGTCATCGCCAGCAGCGAGGCGGTGACGACCCAGGTGTAGGCGCTCTGCCCGCCGTCGAGGTCGTGAATGATCTCGGGCAGCGCGTTGGAGACGATCGTCGACGACAGGATGGCGACGAACATGCCGAGCAGCAGCCCGGACAGCGCCTCCATGATCTGACGGTGCGTCATAGGGGCTCCGTCGGAGGCGTGGTGTCCGCCTCCGTGCCTGGCGTGGCCGCCCCGCACACCGGCTGGTGTGGTCGTAGCCATGTAGTTCCTTTTCATCCTGCGGGTGTACGGGTGGTGGAGTCGTGATGCGCCCTGGTGCGGCAGTCGCCGAAGCTCGTACGGAGCCTGGCGAGCAGTTCGACGAGGTGTCCGACATCGGCGTCGGACCAGTCGTCCAAGTACCGGGCGAGCGTGGCGGTGTAGCGCTCGGCGAGCTCCTCCAGGAGCGCGGTGCCGCTCGGCGTCAGGCGCAGCAGCCGCGACCGCTTGTCCACCGGATCGGGCTTGCGCTCGATCCACCCGCGCTCGGCGGCGTGGGCGACATGCCGGCTGGTCACCGACATGTCGATGGCGAGCAGCTCGGCGAGCTGGCTCATCCGCATCTCGCCGTGCCGGTCGAGGAGGGTGAGCACTCCGGCCGAAGCCGGCGGGCACTCCTGGGGCAGCATCCGCCCCATTTCGCGCTTGACGGCACCGATGGCGCTGAGTTGCCTGGCCAGCTCCTCGTACTGACTGTGGGCGGCCACGGGTTCCTCCACGCATCCATCGCACATCGCATCAACATCTTTTGTTGCTTCGGGCAACCATAAACAAGGTTGGTTGCTGAAGGCAAACGAATCGTCCAGGCTTGAAGTAAAGGGAGGGGAAAGTCTGCGTCGGCAATTGGTCAATCGGGGCGACGCGGCGCGTAAAGGTGCAGGTCGGCAGCCGGATGGCGGGCCCCGGCCGATACCGGCCGGTAGCGGGACACCCCCAGACGACCCGCCCGCACCCCCGCCCACGCCCCGTACCCGGCCCGACCCCGCTCCGTAGGCGCCGTCCCGGGCGTCCCGTGCGCGCCCCAGGGGTGCCCCCGGGCGCCCGGTTCGCTAGGGTCCTTCCCCATGGCGACCAACCCGCAGAACCAGGCCGGCGGCAACTACGACCCGGCCGGCAGCACGCAGATGTTCCGGGCCTTCGTGGACGAGGGCGGCACCCCGCAGACCGGCAGCCGCCGCGCCCCCGCCCCGCAGCAGTCCGCCGGTCCCCGGGTGGGCGTCATCATCGGCGTGATCATCGCGGTCCTGGTCGTCGCGGGCGCGGCCTGGCTGGCGCTGGCCTGAACCCCTCCTCAACGCACGGGCCCGGCATCGCGATGCCGGGCCCTTACTGGTTTGCACTGCTTTTCCTCCACCTCCTGCGCAGCCCGTGCGCACCGGGTCGGGATTCCTCGGTTGATGCCATTCCGGAGCCGTCTGTGCCGATATCTCCGCCACTTCTCTGTGTCCATCTCGGAATTCCGTGGATATTTGGCGTGCGGAGGTCCGGTGGGAAATAGCGGAGGTGTCAGCAGTGGGTGCGCATGCTGGGGAGGGTCCGTTTTGGCCAAGCGAATGTGGCCAAAAATGCCCCGTCGTGAACTTGCCCGGTACCGGGCTGTCGTGTTGAATTCGAACAGGCTTCCGCGAGGGGGCCGTGACCGTCATTGCTTCATAGGGGGAGATGTAGTGAATTACGCAAGAGTCGTTGCTGTGGCGGCCGGGGTCCTGCTGTCGAGCAGTGTGGGCGCCGGCGTCGCGATGGCTGCCTCGACCGCTGCTCGACCGGACTTGGAAGTGAACGTGGGCCAGCTCATCGACTGGGACCCCACGAAATTCCCGGGTAAGAAGTGCGTCACCAGTCCCGGCGTCAAGGTGTGCTATGACCGTAGCGCCGACCAGGTCTACGTCCTCAACCGAGTGAAATCCGCTCCTGCTGGTTGGTGGAATACTCCGAAGCGTCGGGGTCAGTGCATCAACAACCACGGTAAGGGGAAGTGGGTCGTGTGCCAGAAGGATTTCCCCGAGGGTCAGAACATCACCATTTGGACGCCGTGGGACGGTAAGCACTACAAGGTGACCACGCGCACGTGATCAACGAAAGCGGAATCCACTTCGAGGTTCTGCCTTTCCCCCAGCGGTAATTGCAGCCAGTCAGGTCTGTGTGCCGAGGCTCGGCTCGCCCCGTGCCCCGCCCGATGTGGACGGGGCACGGGGCGGATCCGGTGCCGAGGGAATCGAGGCCGGCCCCGGGCCGGTCTCCTGGCCGCCCGCTCTCCGCCCGTTACGCGAGGCGCTCGCCCGGCCGGCCTCGACACCAGGGCCCGCCGGCAAGACGGCGGAGAGGTAACACCATTGCCCGTCCGGGACGACCCGGGGCAGCAGCCGCATCATTCCCTCACGAGGCCACCGCCGTCTCACGCAGGAATGCCTGCCCGTGTCGCGGCCGGCGCCACCCCGGAGCCCGCGGCCGTAGCCCCAGCAGTCGGCCGGCCCCCGCGTGGGCCTCATCGTCGTCATGCCGGCCGTATGGGGCGCCGCCTGGCCCGCGCTCCTGAGCACTTCCTCCACGCACCGGGCCCGGCATCGCGATGCCGGGCCCTTGGCCTGTCCGCCCAGGTCACGTCGTGCGCCCGGTCCCGCTCTCCGCGCTCGGCGGCGCGCCCCACAGCGCTGCCCACTGCCTGTGGACACAGCGGCGGAGTTCCCGGGCGGTCCCGTCCCCCGGCCCGTTCGGCGGTTCGCTCGGCCGGGTGCCGGAGCAGCTCCTCGCCGGGGACGAGCGGAGCCTCCTCCATGGCGTCGGCGAACCGGCCCGCCGCTGCTCACCGCCCGGCCCGCCAGGCCACCCCTCCAGGCATGCGCCGCCCGCTGGGGATTGGTCCGCGCCACCGACTTCAGCCGCGCCTATCGCGCCTCATCCGGCACCAGGCTCTCCACAGCCACAAGTGAACTCATTGCCAACACAGTTGTGCACGCTGAGCTAACAACTCACCCGTCACATCCGACATCATGGAGGAGCCGCCGGACAGTCCCTAAGGGCTGTCCCGGAATCCCTGGCGGATGCACGACGACGGCTTCGGCAGGTGCCCGGCTCTCGCCGGTAGGAGCCCCCGCGCGGCCGACGCCGTGCGCTGATCCACCAGGGATTACGGGACAGCCCTTAGGGACTCGACGCCCCGAGGCGTTCGGTCGTGCGGTGGGCCTCGGCCAGTACGCCGCCGAGGTTCTCGTACAGCAGCCGCCCGTCGCGCTTGACCGTCCGCCCTGCCACCAGGACCGTGTCGATGTTCCCGGGGTGTGCGGCGGTCACCACCGCGCCGACCGGATCGTGGGTCACCGGGGCGAGGTTGACGGCGTCGGCGCGCAGCAGGACGAGGTCGGCGCGCTTGCCGACGCCCAGTGAGCCCACCTCGTCGCCCAGGCCGAGGGCCGTGGCGCCCTCCGCGGTGGCCATGCGCAGCACGTCGGCCGCCGTGACCGCGGACTCCTCCGCGGCGGTGTCACCGTCGAAGTGACTGCTCATCAACGCGGCGCGCATCTGCGAGAACATATCGCCCGCCGCCGAGGTCACCGCGTCAGCGCCCAGCCCCGTGGTGACGCCGGCCCGGCGCAGCCGGCCCGCCATCGGCGCGCCGAACCGCATCGACGCCTCGATCGCCGGCGTGATCGCCACGGCTCCGCCGGACTCGGCGATCAGCCGCAGCTCGGAGTCCGGCAGCGAGTTCCCGTGGACGTACAGGGTGCCGGCGGTGAGCAGCCCCTGTTCCCGCAGGGCGGCGATCGGCCGCTCGGCCACCGGCCCGGCGCTCACATGGACCGCGACGGGCAGCCCCAGCTCGCGGGCGAGCAGCCAGTCCTCCCGCACCGCCTCCGGCGGCGTGAAGGAGGGGCCGACCGGGGCCAGGGCCATCGTGACCAGCGCGTCGCGCGACGCGAAGTGCGTGGTGCGGGCCTTGCGCACCCAGTCGGCCTGCCGGGCGGTCTCGTCGAAGACGGGGTAGCCGTAGCCGAAGACGGCCCGGATGCCCGCTTCCCGCAGGGCCTCGACGGCGGCCGCGGTGTGCTCCGGCGAGTACTGGACGTGGGAGAAGTCCTGGACGGTGGTGATCCCCGCGTCCAGGCACTCCAGCGCCCCGAGGAGGTTGCCGGTGTACACGTCGGCGGGTGTGAAGCGGCCGGCCAGGTCCCCGAGGATCCGGCTGAAGTAGCCGTCGAGGCTGGCGCCGACCGCGGCGGACCGCAGCACCCCCTGCCACAGGTGCCGGTGGGCGTCGACGAAACCGGGCAGCACGATCATCGTGCGGGCGTCGATCACCGCCAGGCCGGCGTCGGTGTCGTCGAGCGGCAGATCGCGGCCCACCGCGGCGATCCGGTCGCCCTCGACGAGGACATCGGTGTGCGGGTGGACGACGGGGTGGGGGGCGGTGTCGATGACCAGGCCGCCGCGCAGCAGCAGGCGCGGTGCGTGGTGGTGCTCGATACCCATGGCGCATCACCTTCCACACGTTCGGAAGAAAGCTTTATAGAAAGCTATCATGGTGGTGATCTATCCTGCCGAGGTGACTGCGGCATCCGGACCGGCCCCCGACCCCGTCGATGCGCTGCTGAGCGCCTGGCGGGCCGAGCTGCCGGATGTGCTCCGCCCGAGCACGGAACTGTCGAAGCGGATAGCGCAGCTCGCCGCGGCCCTGGACGCGGCCACCCGCGGCGTGCTCCCCGACCTCGGTCTGACCGTCGCCGAGTTCGACATCCTCGTCGCCCTGCGCAGGTCCGGCGAGCCGTACCGGATGAAGCCGAACGAGCTGGTCCGCGTGCTGCTGCTGTCCTCCGGCGGCCTCAGCAACGTCGTCAACCACCTCGCCGGCCGCGGACTGGTGGTCCGCGAGCCCGCACCGGACGACGGTCGCAGCACCATGATCCGGCTGACACCGGACGGGGTGGGCACCGCCGAGCGCGCCGTCCGCGCCCATGCCGACGCCCATGAAGCGGTCTTCGCCCAGGCGTCCCCCGCCGCCGTGCAGGCCGCCGCCCGGGCGCTGCGCGAAGTGGGCGTCCAGCGCCGCTCCGTGCCGCGCCCGCTGCGGGCGGGACGGAACCGCAGCCGGTCCTGAGGCGCCGACGGCCCCGGCCGGCACCCGGGGGGCGGGTGCGGGCCGGGGCCGGCTGCCGGAAGAGTGGCCCGGGGCGCCCGGCCTACGCCTGGTCGGCCGCCGCCTGGAGGGCGGCGATGTCGATCTTCTTCATGCCGAGCATGGCCTTCATGGCGCGGGCCGCGCGCTCCTGGTCCGGGTCGTTGAGCAGCTCCGCCATGCCGCCGGGCGCGACCTGCCAGGACAGGCCGTACTTGTCCTTCAGCCAGCCGCAGGGGCCCTCCTCGCCGCCTTCGGAGAGCTTGGTCCAGTAGTAGTCGATCTCGTCCTGGTCGGCGCAGACGATCATCAGGGAGATCGCCTCGTCGAAGGTGAACTCGGGTCCGCCGTTGATCGCGGTGTACTCCTGGCCGTCGAGCGCGAACTCGACCGTCAGAACGGTCCCCGCAGGGCGCGGGCCTGCCTCGTTGTAATAGGTGACGTTGTTGATCTTCGAGTTCGGGAACACCGAGCAGTAGAACTCTGCGGCTTCCTTGCCCTGGGTGTCGAACCACAGGTTGGGGGTGATCTGGGGCATGGTCTCTCCCTGGGACGGGGTCGCTGCCGGCGGCTGCGTCTGTGCCTCTTCAGACCGTGCCACCGGTCGGAACTCATCGCCCTTCGGGAAATTCTCCGGGGTGGCCGGTTCGGCCCGCTGTCCGGCTCGCCTTCCGGCCGTCTTCGCCGCGTCCGCCGGCTCGTCCCGGGCCTTGTTCTCCAGGGGCGAGTTTCAGCCACTGACGGGCCCGGCTGGCAGGCGGCGCGGGGCGGGCCGGCCCCCTGCCGACCGGGCCGCCCGCGCCCCCTCACTTCCAGGTGAAGGTCACGTCCTCGGTGTCGAGGTGCATGCCCGGCGGCACCCGCCAGCTGTCCACGCACACCCGCCAGGTGCCGGTCTTCTTCTTGCCCGCGGCGAGCGGCAGCGGAAGGGCATGGGTGGAGGTGCGGGTGGCCCAGTCGATGCCGAGGGCACCGATGATGTGGGTGCCGAAGGTGACGGAGCCGGTGGTGACGGGGCGGTCGCCGTTGTTGAGGAAGTCGAGGGTGACCTTCTGGCACCAGCGGACGTCGGTGCCGGCAAGGGCCGGCTTGCCTATCAGGAGGCCGCCGGGGGCGCCCGGACCGGGCGGGATGGTGGGGGAGGGCGGTTCGGGGGCGGGGGAGCCGTGTGGCGGGGTGGAACCTCCGGGGTGGGTGGGGGAGTTGGGTGCACTCGGCGAGGCCGGGGGCGTGACGCCGCCGGGGCCGTGGCCGGTGTGCGCTCCGGCGGGCGGCGCGGAGGTCGCGCGCGGGGCGCCGGACGCGCCGGGCCTGCCGGGATCGCCTGCGCCGTCGGCCTCGTCCGCCGTGCCGGGTCCGGTGGCGGAGCCCGCCCCGGACGAGCCGGCACGCGCACCGCCGCCCTCGCCGTGCCCCTCGCTCCTGCCGTCCCCACTGCCGCTCCCGCGGCCGCCCGCGCCGTCCAGCGGCGTCAGCTCGACACCGCCCTCCGGCGGCACGCCCCGGGACGGCGCACGTCCCCCGGCGGGGCCTGCCGCGCCCACCGCGACATACCCCTCGCCGTCCGCGCTGCCGCAGCCGGCCAGCAGGGAACCCAGGCACAGCACGGCCGCGCAGGCGGCGGCCACAGTCGTCGTCCGTCGCATCGGGCCAGTGTTGCTGACGGTACGTCAGGTGTACAGGGTCAGGGCGCACGGCCGAGGTCTGTCCGGATCGCAGCCCTCACGCGACCGGAAACCGTCCCGTGCAGCCCCGCACCAAGTCCCCGCGCGAAAGGCTGCGTTCAGATCCCGCGAGGCCGTCAGCCGCAGGGAGCCATGACGACGGCAGGGAAGGCGCCCGCGAAGGCGGCCGGAGGAGACGGCTGCACAGGCGGCAGTGAAGGGGGTCGCAAATACGGTGGTCGGCCGACGCCGCGGGCCCGCGCACGGGTCGCCCGCACGAGGTGCGCGGACGGGGCGCACGATTGACGCGCCCGTACGGGCCGTATGAATGATCCGCCCGAAGGGGGCATATGGCCGACGCCGCACGAAGGGCGCCGCATGACCGGCGGGGGGCGTGGCGAACACGAACGACCCTCGCCGCATGACCAACGCCGCATGAAAGGCGGCGGGTCCACGACGACGCGCGCAGGGCAACGCCCGCATGCCCACGCGCGAACGAGGCCGTACGACCGGGCCGTACGACCGGAAACACACAGCTGGGGCGGGCGCCCTCCGCGCCACGCCCCCGCGTCCCTCTCCGCGTCCTTGCAACTGTCCGCCGAGCGGCACGGAGCGCCTTGCGGCCCCTCGGCGGACCGTTCCTCAGTCGGAGATGAGTCCCTCGCGCAGCTGCGCCAGGGTGCGGGTGAGCAGGCGGGAGACGTGCATCTGGGAGATGCCGACCTCTTCGCCGATCTGGGACTGCGTCATGTTGGCGAAGAAGCGCAGCATGATGATCTGCCGCTCGCGGGCCGGGAGTTTGGCCAGCAGGGGCTTGAGGGACTCGCGGTACTCCACGCCCTCCAGCGCGCTGTCCTCGTAGCCCAGGCGGTCCGCGAGGGAGCCCTCGCCGCCGTCGTCCTCGGGGGACGGGGAGTCGAGCGAGGAGGCGGTGTACGCGTTGCCGACGGCCAGGCCGTCGACGACGTCCTCCTCCGACACCCCCAGGCACAGGGCCAGTTCGGGGACGGTCGGGGAGCGGTCCAGCTTCTGGGAGAGCTCGTCGCTGGCCTTGGTGAGGGCGAGCCGGAGCTCCTGGAGCCGGCGCGGGACGCGGACCGACCACGAGGTGTCGCGGAAGAAGCGCTTGATCTCACCGACCACGGTCGGCATCGCGAACGTCGGGAATTCCACGCCGCGTTCGCAGTCGAAACGGTCGATCGCCTTGATCAGGCCGATGGTGCCGACCTGGACGATGTCCTCCATCGGCTCGTTGCGGCTGCGGAAGCGGGCGGCCGCGTAGCGCACCAGAGGGAGGTTCAGTTCGATGAGCGTGTCACGGACGTACGTACGTTCCGCGCAGTCCTTGTCGAGCGAGGCCAGCCGCAGGAACAGGGAGCGGGAGAGCGTGCGGGTGTTGATGGCGTCGTCGTCATGCACGTGTGGTGCGGGCGCGGGAATCGCGGGAAGCACCTTCGAGCTGCCCAGTTCTACGGACATGCCACCCCCTTGAGGTCGCGGTCGGGTCGCTGCGGCGTCCTCGGACCGGGGCGGACCGAGGAGTGATTCCTCCACCTGAATACCGGAGGCAGCGCTACGGCAAACGCGGTTCCTGCAGAATGTCACATGTCGGCAACACGCTGTAGCGCCTTGTCGACATATCTGTGCAGGATCGGGTCGCTCGTCCCGGCTATGCGTCGATCCTGTTTGCGGATCGCAGTCGGGCGAAGCTCCGCGACAGTAGCCGCGACACATGCATCTGCGACACCCCCAGCTCCGCACTGATCTGTGACTGCGTCAGATTGCTGTAGTAACGCAGCAGAAGGATCCGCTGCTCGCGCTCGGGCAGCTGGACCAGGAGGTGCCGCACGAGGTCGCGGTGCTCGACGCCGGCCAGCTCCGGGTCCTCGTAGCCGAGGCGGTCGAGCAGGCCGGGCAGACCGTCGCCCTCCTGGGCGGCCTCCAGCGAGGTGGCGTGATACGAGCGGCCCGCCTCCAGGCAGGCCAGCACCTCGTCCTCGCCGATCTTCAGCCGCTCGGCGATCTCGGCGGTGGTGGGGGAGCGGCCGTGCAGCACCGTCAGGTCCTCCGTCGCGCCGTTGACCTGCACCCAGAGCTCGTGGAGGCGGCGCGGTACATGGACCGTGCGGACATTGTCTCGAAAGTAGCGTTTGATCTCGCCGACGACGGTGGGCATGGCGAAGGTGGGGAACTGGACGCCCCGGTCCGGATCGAACCGGTCGATCGCGTTGATCAGGCCGATGGTGCCGACCTGGATGACGTCCTCCATCGGCTCATTGCGGCTGCGGAAGCGCGCCGCGGCATAGCGGACCAGCGGCAGGTTGGCTTCGATGAGTGCGGCACGGACCCGGGTGTGCTCGGGGGTGCCGGGCTCGAGGTCCGTCAACTCCGCGAACAGCACCTGCGTGAGCGCCCGCGTGTCCGCGCTACGGCTCTCGCGGGATGGAGCCTTGGGCGCAGTACGGGCCGTCACGGTCACGCCACCCTTCACAGTGCATGTATCCGGCAAAAGCGGTCATAGCATCACAAGACATGTGCACTGTGTGCAAGCACCCCATAACGCCGTGTTGAACAGAGAGTTGGGGCGGGTGCGGGCCGGCCGGGGGGCCGGTGGGCGCCGGTGGGCGCCCGGGGGTACGGCGAAGCCCCCCGGCCGCGGGGGACGGGGGGCTCGGCGGAGCGGGGGGCGGCGGTGCCGCGGCTCAGAATTCGTAGTCGGCGATCACCCAGGTGGCGAATTCGCGCCACTGGGCGGCGGCCGCCTGGTGGGCCGGGTGCTCGATGTAGCGCTTGAGGGCGTCCGTGTCGGCGACGGCGGAGTTGATCGCGAAGTCGTAGGCGATCGGGCGGTCGGTGATGTTCCAGGCGCACTCCCAGAACGCCAGCTCCGGAATCTCGCCCTCCAGCGCCCGGAAGGCGCGGACGCCGGCCTGCACCCGTTCCTCGTCGCGGGAGACACCTTCGTTGAGCTTGAACAGGACCAGGTGGCGGATCACTGGGGGCCTCCGTGCGGCGGACGGGGCGCAGCCGGGAGGTGTGCCGGCTGGCCGGATCTGGGGCGCCGGCCGATCGCGGGCCGGTCCGTTCCCCGGGCGGCTCCGATGCCGCCGGCCGGGCCGGGTGGTCCCTACTTGATCAGCTGCGTCATGAACTCGCCGACGCCCTGCGCGGCGGACGAGATGCCCTCGAAGCCTATCTGGACCATTTCGGCGGCCCGCTGAGGGGAGGTGATGATCGTGTACAGCACGAAGACGATGATCATGTACAACGCGATCTTCTTCGCCTGCGCCATCAGTCCCGTCTCCCCTACGCAGTCCCCTACGGCAGTGCCTGCACTTCCCGGTTGCAGTCGGGCGAGTGTAACCACACGTGTTCGATCACGGGAGTCGCGCCCACGGGTCCGCCGCGGCCGCCCGCCGGCCGCGCCCCGCGATCCGGCACTGATCCGGACTTTATGGACCAAAGGCCTGCCAAAGCAGGCCCTTTGCCTGCCTGTTGGGACAGAACACCCAGGCACCATGAACGAGGTGGCCCGTTGGGTCTGGCAGGAATCCACGGGCCCCGGGACCAGGGCCTCACTGCGGGGTCCGCGCCGTGTCCGTCCTCGTGACGGCGGCGCGGACCGGGAGGTCCGGTCCGCATCGGGGGGAGCGGGGTCATCCCCCGACACCGCTCCCGACCGACAGAAGCCCCGCCTCCGCGCCGCCCCTGGATTCCACGGGGGGTCCCAGGACACGGCCGGCGGCGGGGCTCCGTCGTGCGCGACGGCCCGGGCGCGTCGTACCCGGCGGCGGCCGCCGCACGGAATCCTGCCCGGTGCCCGCACGGAGCCCCCGCCGGTGCCCGCACCCCCGCCTGCGCGACCCTCCGCCCCGCGTCTGCAACCACGGGGAAGGCCCGCCGCGTCTCCCACCTCGTACGACTCCTGCGACTGCGGTGCCCGTGACGCCCTCGGACGTCCTGCGCCCCGGAGCGCCCGGCCGGCGTGCGGCGCGGCCGGCCGCGCGGCATGCATCATGTACGCGTCACAACGCGGCAGCGCGCCGCGTCGCGGCATGCGGCCGCGGGGGACGACGAAAGGAACACAGGCGCCAACGATGAAGATCGACTGGGACCGGCGTACCTGCGCGCGCCGCGGGCACATCACCTACCTCCCGCACGAGGAGCACCTCCGGGACAAGCTGCGCGCGGACACCGCTCTCGGCGAGGCCTGGCGCTGCCTGCGCTGCGGCGACTTCGCCCTCGGTGCCCCGCACGGCTCCGGTCCGGCCGCCGACGCCCCGCTGGTCGCGCGCGGCAAGGTCCTGCGCGATCTGTTCGTCCTGCGGTTCCTGGCCGTCGAGCGGGCGGTGCGCGGAGTGTTCATCGTGCTGGCCGCGCTCGGCGTATGGCAGTTCAGCAACCGCAAGGACGCGGTCCGCCGGTTCTTCGACGAGTACCTCGCCGTGCTCCGCCCGGTGGCCCGGCACTTCCACTACGACCTGGACCACTCACCGGTCGTCGGCACCATCCAGAAGACCTTCGGCTACCGCCACTCCACCTTGCTGCTGGTGGCCGCGCTGCTGCTGGTGTACGCCCTGGTGGAGATCATCGAGGGCGTCGGCCTGTGGCGCGCCAAGCGGTGGGCGGAGTACCTGACGGTGGTGGCGACGGCGGCCTTCCTGCCGCTGGAGATCTACGAACTGACCGAGAAGGTGAGCTGGCTCAAGATCGCCACGCTGGTGGTCAACATCCTTGCGGTGCTCTACATCGCGCTCACCAAGCGGCTCTTCGGGCTGCGCGGCGGCCGCGCGGCCTTCGACGAGGAGCGGCACAGTGCCTCTCTTCTGGAGGTCGAGACCTCGGCCGGAGTGCCCGCCACCGCCCATAATGGCTGAACGCTCGATCCAAGGGGGAAGCGAAGGATGCCCATGAACTCCGTACCGCGCGAGTCCGATTCGTCGTACGCGACCGCCCGGCCCGCCCGGGGAGGAACCCCGTCGGCGCGGCGCCGGCCGGCCGTCGTGCTGGCGCTGCTGGTCGGCCTGCTGGCCGCGGCCGTCGCACCGGCCACGGCGGCGAGCCGCGGCGCCGTGGCCGGTGCCCGCGTGACGGCCGCCGCGAGCGCCCCGAGCCGGAGCGCCGACGCCTCCCGGCTCGACGCCGCCCCGGCGCAGGCCGCCGGCTACCGCCACCACAGCGCGCACCACTCGGCCCCGCTCAAGACGGTCTTCAAGTCCAAGAAGTCCAAGAAGTCGAAGTGGAAGTCGAAGGTCAAGAAGAAGGGCGGCTTCTTCAAGAAGCTCGGCATCTTCCTGATCGTGCTGTTCGTCCTCTTCCTCGTCGTCGTGATCCTGGTGATCTGGCTGATCGTGCGCTTCTTCCGCCGCGCGGCGCGGAACCGCCGCAACGTCTAGTCGCATCCCCGGCCGTTCAGGCCCCCGCGGCGCGTCCGTTCCCACGGGCGCGCCGCTTTTGTGCTCCGGGCCCCGCGCGGGCAACAACGCAACGACTTCTCCGGGGAATTGGCGCGGTCCGATGCCGGACGACGACGTGTGACGGCAAAGGGCGGCGAGGGGCCGACGCCGTGGGACGAAAGAAAGGCGACCGGCGACGCGGGACGGCAACGGAACGGCGAACGCCCGGGCCGGCGGCGTCATGGCCACCGGCCCGGGCGGTCCGTCTCTCGCTCATGCGTCGGGCCGCAGCCCGCTCCGGACGATGACGGCCTCGCTCGCGTCACTTGCTGCTCAGGCGACCCAGCAGCGTTTTCAGCGTCAGCCGAAGAGACTGGTTCTTCTGCTTGAGGATGCGGGCCTGCTCCTGCGCCAGGTCACCTGAACGCCACGCTCCGGCGTGCTGTTTCATATAGGCGGCCGGGTCGGCTTGAAACTCCCCGATGCGCGGATCGGTTTCTAATGCCACACCGTTCCAGATACCTGCGGTCGTACTCATGACTGAATCCCCCCCGGATTCTGCGTCGCGTGCGCGTTTGTCGCGGTGGTCGGGCATAAATTCCATCCCTAACCCCCGAGGTGAACACCCGCCGCGAGCTCCCGAAGCGTGCCCCCAGCGAGATCACTGCCACTGGCCACTCGCGTCGTGATCTCGAGCGGCCCCCTCACGACGTGCATCTGTGCAAGCCGAGCACATCGCCCTTATCCGGCATCACACAGTAGCCGAGGGATACCCGAACCACCCCTGAACTAAACGATTTTCGCCCGATGAGACTACTCTGTGTGTATCGTGCGTGACAGCACGGGCAGCCTGGGGTCGGGGACAGGGGAGGGGTTGCATATGGGGTGGGGTGCGTTTTCCGCCGGAGCTTTGGCGGTCCTGGCGTATGTGGCCCAAATGGTCATCGGCCTCGACATGGCCACCTGGCTGTTCTGGGTGATCACGGGCGTCGGGTCGGTCGCCACGGTCGCCACGGTGTGGCTGGCCAGCCGCCGGGTGACCACGGCGAACGAGGCCGCGAAGGCGGCGACGAAGAACCAGCGGCGCGCTTTCGAGGATGTGCTCGTTCCCCTGGCGGCCAACCTCGGCCAGATCGTTTCGAGCTCCAGCAAGGCCGAACGGATCGCGCTGCAGCAGCAGACCAAGCAGGCGATCGTCTCGCTCACGGCTTCCCTGATCGGCCCTCAGGACGTACGGGCCTGCTTTCTCGAGCAGGTTCCCGGTACGCCGCTCGGGCAGCGCGAGGTGAAGTGCCGCAACAGCCTCTGGTCGGGCAGGAATGTGGCTCCGGTGACGACGTTCCGGGAGACCGATCTCCGCGGAAAGGAGTTATTGAAGCTGCTCGACGACGGCACCAGTACGTTCGTCGAAAATGTGGACCAATTGCCGGCCGCGTTAAAGCCCGACAGTGACAGCTACAAGACCTACATCGCCTGCTCGGTGAAAGCCGGGGACGAATCGTTCGGAGTGCTGGCGGTCGACGGTCTGCGGCCGGGAGATCTGCATCAGGACGATGTGACCATGGTCGGTGTTTTCGCCCGCATGCTGGGCGTCGCCCTGGCCGTGAAGAAGTAATTCCCCGACGGGCGCCGCGCCGCGCCGGCGGCGGTCCGTGCCGGACCCGCGCACGACGAGCGCTCCGCGCCTGCGACCAGGGCCCGCAAACGACGAGGGCCCCGATCCCTGAGGATCGGGGCCCTCGCCCTTGAGCGGTAGCGGTGGGATTTGAACCCACGGAGGAGTTGCCCCCTCACGCGCTTTCGAGGCGCGCTCCTTCGGCCGCTCGGACACGCTACCGAGAGAGAGCTTAGCCCACGGGTGGCCGTGCGCCGAAATCGGATTCCGGGAAGGGGCCGGCGCGGAGCCGGACCGCAGGTCAGCGGCCCCGGAAGAAGTCGGTCAGCAGGGCCGCACAGTCGGCTTCGAGGACGCCGGTGATGACTTCGGGGCGGTGGTTGAGACGCCGGTCACGGACGACGTCCCAGAGGGAGCCGGCCGCTCCGGCCTTGGCGTCGCGGGCGCCGTAGACGACGCGGTCGACGCGGGAGAGCACGATCGCGCCGGCGCACATCGTGCACGGCTCCAGGGTGACGACGAGCGTGCAGTCCGTCAGCCGCCACTCGCCCGGCCGCCGCCCGCCGCCCGCCTCGGTGGCGCCCCCTCCGGGTTCCGTCCGGGAGCGCGGGCGCGAGGCTTCCTCGCGCAGCGTCCTGGCCGCCGCCCGCAGCGCGAGGATCTCGGCGTGGGCGGTCGGATCGCCGGTGGCCTCGCGTGCGTTGCGGCCGGTGCCGAGGACCGTGCCGTCCGCGGACAGCACGACGGCGCCCACCGGGACGTCACCGGTCCCGGGGGCGTGGGCGGCCTCGTCCAGCGCCTGCCGCATCGGTGCGATCCACGGATCGCGCAGCGGGTCGGGCGCGGGGGAGGGGTGAGGGGCGGATGGGGGGACGGTCATGTCCCCAGTGTCGGGGACGCGACCGGGGGCGGGGCCCGGGCCCCGAGGACGGGGACCCCGGCCCGGCCGGCTCAGCGCACGGCTTCGAGGACCTCCGTGCAGCCCAGCGAGTCGGCGATGGTGCCCAGCGCGTCGCCGTCGAGGGCCAGCAGTTCCTTCTCGCTGACTCCCAGGTCGGCCAGCAGGGCGGCATCGCCGAGCGGGCCGTGCGGCGGGCCGTCGGAGCCGTTCACCGACTCCAGGGGCTCGTTGTCGTCCACGTTGTCGTCCGGTTCGGGTTCGCCGTCCTCCGTGCCGTCCAGGTCGAGGCTGTCGAGGTCGTCGGCCGCGTCGTCCTCATCGCGGCCGAGCAGCTCGTCGGTCAGCATCGCGCCGTACGAGCTTTTGGCGGCGGCGGCGGCGTTGGAGAGGAAGACCCGTGGGTCGTCCTCGCCGTCCACCCGGACGACGCCGAACCAGGCGTCCTCCTGCTCGATGAAGGCCACCACCGTGTCGTCGTCGACCGCCGCCTCTCGGGCCAGGTCGGCCAGATCGGTCAGCGTCTCCACATCGTCGAGCTCCGTATCGCTCGCTTCCCACCCGTCTTCGGTGCGCGCGAGCAGTGCGGCGAAGTACACCGTGACTCTCCCACTGGTCATAGGCGTGCCGGGCCGGGCGGGGCGGCGCTGCACGCCGTTGGTCCCGCCCCCTTCGGAATCGTGGCAGAAACAACGCGTTCGCGCGGGGTCTTCGGCGCTGCGTCGTGCGGAGGTTGTGAGAGATGTCGCTCACGTGCCGCAGCGCGGGCGGCAGTGCGGCGGTGGTTCGCTCTCAGCGGAACAGGCTCCGCTACCAGCGGAATGTGCGCATCCGCAGGGCCTGGCGCATCCGTTCGGCGCGTGCGCGGCGCGGCTGGACGCGGTTGCGCAGTTCCTTGGCCTCGTGCAGTTCCCGCAGAAATTGTGCGCGGCGGCGTCGGCGCGCCGCTTCCGCCCCGGCGTCCGGGGCGGCGTGGTCGCTGCCGGTGAGGGCGTCGTCCGTGTCGTCGGTCCGCTTGCGGTCGGGCACGCGCACACCACCTCGGGCGGGTTCTTCGCCCGGGGGCAGGACGGCCGATCGGGCGTACGTGCCCACTTTCCCTCCTTTCGGCGGTTTGATGCCGACCCCACCCCGCCGGGGTGCGCGGCTGCCGGGTTCCGCAGGGCGGGCGCCGGGGCCTTCCGGCTCGGTTACTGTCGATGTCATGCGGATCCACGTCGTCGACCACCCGCTGGTGGCGCACAAACTCACCACTCTGCGCGACAAGCGCACCGATTCCCCCACCTTCCGGCGGCTCGCCGACGAGCTGGTCACCCTGCTCGCCTACGAGGCCACCCGTGATGTGCGCACCGAGCAGGTCGAGATCGAGACCCCCGTGACGGCGACCACCGGTGTGCGGCTCTCGCACCCGCGCCCTCTGGTCGTGCCGATCCTGCGGGCCGGTCTGGGCATGCTGGACGGCATGGTGCGGCTGCTGCCCACCGCCGAGGTCGGCTTCATGGGCATGGTGCGCAACGAGGAGACGTACGAGGCGCACACCTACGCCACGCGGATGCCCGATGACCTCTCGGGCCGTCAGGTCTACGTCGTCGACCCGATGCTCGCCACGGGCGGCACGCTGGTCGCGGCGATCCGTGAGCTGATCAAGCGCGGTGCGGACGACGTCACCGCGATCTGCCTGCTGGCCGCGCCGGAAGGCGTCGAGGTCATGGAGAAGGAGCTGGCCGGCACGCCGGTGACGGTGGTCACCGCGGCGGTCGACGAGCGGCTGAACGACGACCGCTACATCGTGCCGGGCCTCGGCGACGCGGGTGACCGGATGTACGGCACGGCCGGCTGAACGCGCCCCGCCCGATCATGGTCCGGGCCCTGCACCACACGGTGGTGCAGGGCCCGTTCGCCTGTGGTCAGCACTTGGCGTCGGCGGCGGGGACCGGGGACGGGTGGGTCAGCAGGGCCAGGGACTTCGCGGCGTTCTGCTGGGTGGTCAGGTCCTTGAAGGCATTGCCGATGATCAGGTCGAGGTCGGCGCCCTTGCGGCCGTCGGTCTTCTGCTGGGCGCCCGTGAGCTGGGTGGCCAGGACCTTCAGCGGGGCGTCGGACGCCTTGGGGCCGAGCAGTATCCCCGCGCCCTTGACCTTCTTGTCGTAGGCGGCGGGGGCGTTGCCCACCTTGCCGATCTTGAAGCCGCGCTTTTGGAGTTCGTCGGCGGTGCGCTTGGCGAGCCCGGAGCGCGGGGTCGCGTTGAAGACGTTGACGGTCAAGGTGGCGGGCGCGGGCATTTTCTGCGCGGCGGCCTTGGCCTGCGCCGCCTCCGTCTTGCCGCCGTCCCGGCAGTGCTGCTTGTCCTGGGAGGAGGCCTGGGCGCTGCTGGTGCGGCCGCCGAAGACGTCGATGAGCTGCAGGGTTCCCCAGGCGGCCAGACCGAGGGCGCAGGCCGTGGCGACGACGGTGAGGACGATCCGGCGGCGGTGGCGGGGACGGCGCATCCGCGGATACCTGTCGCCCGTGATGCGGTACTTCTTACCGCCCATCCCTGGGGGCGTCAGCATGCTCATGGGCGCAGCGTAGTGCGGGAGGCAGGCCGTGCCTACTAGATGATCAACGCGTCGTGCGAGACCCAACCCAAAAGGGTCAATTCGGGCAGGGTGGGTTGGGTGCTGCCGGGCGGTAAGGGGGGTTTTCCGGGCAGTTGGGCCGGCGGGCCGTGCGGCGTCGGCCGGGGCGCGCGTCAGCCCAGTTCGAGCACGCGGGCGTGCAGCACCTGGCGCTGCTGAAGTGCCGCGCGTACCGCGCGGTGCAGCCCGTCCTCCAGGTAGAGGTCGCCCTCCCACTTCACGACGTGCGCGAAGAGGTCGCCGTAGAACGTGGAGTCCTCGGCGAGCAGCGTTTCGAGATCGAGCTGCTGCTTGGTCGTCACCAACTGGTCGAGGCGTACCGGGCGCGGGGCGACGTCCGCCCACTGGCGGGTGCTCTCCCGGCCGTGGTCCGGGTACGGCCGACCGTTTCCGATGCGCTTGAAGATCACACGGAAAGCCTACCGGGCGAGCGGCACCGGGCGCAGCCATGCCGCAGCAACGCAAAAGGATCATTGGCGGCAAATTTGGATCATTGGGGAGGGGTGGCCCACGAGATATGGCCGGATGCGACCCGAACGGGCTACCGCGCGGCGTGTCCCGGACGGGCGGTGCCCGCCGTCGCCGCGGCCCCGCGGCGGGCGGTCACCACTGCCGGGCGGCCACCGAACTGGGCTGCCAGTACGTGACCGTGGCGGTGCGCGGGTCGACGTGGACGGGGGCGCGGCCGTCCAGGCCGACCTGGGTGGGGGCGGCCCGGCCGGTCAGCGCGACGCCGAACTGGGAGATCCGCCGGCCCCGGTGGCCCCGGCCGGCCGGCCCGCCCGCGGAGGTGAGGATCATGGCGTACGCGGTGTCGCCCGGCGCCAGCGAGACCACGGTGAGCGGCCGGCTCGCCCGGATCGCGGGGAGGGCGGCCTGCCGGCCCTCGCCGATCCGCAGCAGGGGGTAGCGCTGGGCGGCGAAGTCGCAGGTCCGGCCGGAGAAGTTGGTGACCTTCAACAGCATCCGGCGGTCCCGGTGCGGCAGGGCGCCGGCGTGGAATCTGAGCATCTCGGGGGTGCAGGCGACCCGGCCGCCGGGGTCCGGGGGGTTGGCGTCGCCGGGGGCCGGGGCGGGGGCCGGCGACACGGCCGAGAGGGGGTTGTCGGCCTTGCTGCCGGGGGTGTCGTGGCAGGCGGTGATCAGGGTCAGTGCGGCGGCGGCGAGGGCGGTCGCGGTGACGGTCCGGCTGGTGGTGGTGATCGGCATCGAGGGGCTCCCCCGGGACGGTGGCGTGTCCACGACCTTCGGCGCGGGTGCTGGTGATCCGCTAACGCCCGGCTAACGCAGGCCGTTGGTTTCGGCCCTTCGCCCGCGGCGGCCGGCGGGCGGGCCGCCGGTGGCCGGGGCCGGACCGGCGCGGGCCCGACCGCACGGTGGTCACCCTCCCGAGGGGGACGGGGAGGTGCCCTTGCCGCCGGGGGCGGAGCGCGCGCCGGTGGGGTCGGCCGACGGGGTGCCGGAGGGCGGCAGGGCGGTCGGCGGGGGAGTGCCGGACGAGGGGTCCGTCGACTGCGGGGTGGGGCTGCCGGAGCCGGGGGTGTGCGACGGCGGGGCCGGCGGCGGTGCGCCGGGCGTCACCGAGCCGGTGGGGCGGGCCGTGCGGTGCGGGCCGTCGGAGGGCTCGCTCGGCGACGGCGCGGGGCCGGGGGCCGTACGGTGCGGGGACGGGGCGGGGACGACGGGGCGCGGTGGGGTGGCGGGTGCGGGCCGGCGGTCCGGCGGGGTGCCGGGGGTCGTCGCCGCATAGCCGATCGCGAGGGCGGCGGCCGCGGCGGCCGCCGCCAGCGGCAGGCCGAAGCGGCGTGGCCACAGGTGCCGCACCCCGGGCAGCCGGGTGCGGCGGAGGTGCGGTCCGGGGGGTGCGGCGGGCCGCAGGTCCCGGACGGCGATGCTCTCGGCGCGCGCCGAGAAGGCCCGGCGCAGCCGGTCCTCCACGGGGCGTCCGGCGCCTCCGGGGCCCGCGCCGCCGCCGGGGCCGCCGCCCGCGCCGCCGCCGGGCCCGCCGCCGGCGCGACCGGTGTCCGTGCCGGGGCCGTTCATGACCGCTCCTCCAAGATCTTCTCCAGCGAGTTCAGTGCGCGGCTGGCGATCGACTTCACCGCGCCGCGGCTGATGCCCAGCGTCGTCGCGATCTGTGCCTCCGTCAGCTCGCCCCAGTAGCGCAGGACGAGCACCTCCCGGCGGCGGGCGGTCAGCCCGCTCAGTGCGGCGAACACCTCCCGGTGCTCCTCGTCCAGCACGATCCGTTCCTCGGCGGACGGGGCGTCCGCCTCGTACGGCGGGGTGTAGTCGCGTGCGGTGCGCCGGCGCCGCAGCACCGAGCGGGCGGCGTTGACGACCGCGGTGCGCAGGTAGGCGAGCGCGTTGTCGACCTCGCCGAGCTGTTCGCCGTGCCGTTTGTAGAGCGCGGCGAACGCGTCCTGGACGACGTCCTCGGCCGTGGCGCGGTCGTCGACGAGCAGGACGGCCAGCCGGACCATGTTCAGCCGGTGGGCGTGGTAGAGCTCGCTGATCGTCGGCCGCGGCTCGGGGGGAGCGGGGGTGCCGCCGGCCGGCGACCGGGAGCCGGCGCCTGCCGGCAGGTCGTGGGCCACGGGCCGGGGCGGGTGGCCGGTGCGCGGTGTCTCGCGGCGGGCGGCCGCCGGGCGGGCGGTGCGCAGCAGCCACCGCCACAGGGCAGGCCGGAGCCCCGGCAGGGCGAACCGTACCGGGGCGTGCTGCGGGCCGGCGGAGTACTCCATCGATACCTCGGGGTGGGGCGGGCGGCCTTGCGCGGTGGCTCAGCCGCGCCGGCGGCGGACCGCGTAGACGGCGCCGCCGCCCACGGCGATCAGGGCCGCGGCGCTGCCGCCGAGCGCCACGGTGGTCGTGGAGGAGGCACCGGTGCGGGCGAGTTCCCGGCCGCCGTCCGCTCCCTTGGCCGGGGCCGGGCGGGGCGTCGCCGGGGGTCCGTCACCGCGTGTGCCGGGCGAGGTCGGCGGGGCGCTGGGAGCGGGGGTGGGGGCGTCGGACGGCTTCGGCCCCGGGCGGGTGGGCGAGGCGCTGGGGGTGCTGGGGGCGGTGGGCCGGGGGCCGGGCGACGGGGGAGCGCTGCTGGCAGGCGTGGGGGAGGGCCGGGCACCGCCGTCGGCGTGCGCGGTGCCGGCGGCGGACAGCGCGGCCAGGGCGAGCGCCGCGACCAGTCCGGCGGCGGCCGCACCGCGCGGCCGGGGGGCGTACGGCCGGAGACCGGCGGAGGTGCGGGAGGTACGGGTGAACTTCACGGTCGGCTGCTCCACGTTCTTCGACGGGGCGGCGCCGGATGGCGCCCTCACCCGTCACGACGTGCGGAGCGGCCGGGGGTTGCCGGGCGGTGCGGAAAATCTTCCGGATCCTGCGCGCCGTCCGCGGGCCGCGCGTCCGACGGCCGGAGCACGGCAGCCGGCAGCCGGCGTCACCGCTCAGCCCTTCGGGTCGATCAGGCCGAGTCGGTACGCCCTCGCGAGGCGGCGCGGCACCTGGTGGACGGCGCCGTCGACGGTGACGGGCACCGGCCGGGAGGCGGTGGCGAACGCCCGGCCCGGCCTGTGGCAGGCCGGGCCGGGCGTGGGCGTCCGCCCCCGTCACCGGGCGCGGAAGCGCTCGCGGACCGGAGTCGTGGGCCGGAGGGCCGGATCGTCGACCGGAGCGGTCAGATCGTCGAGGTGTCGATCACGAAGCGGTAGCGGACATCGCTCGCCAGCACCCGCTCGTACGCCTCGTTGATCTGCTCCGCGCCGATCACCTCGATGTCCGCGGCCAGCCCGTGCTCCCCGCAGAAGTCGAGCATCTCCTGCGTCTCCGGGATGCCGCCGATCATTGAGCCGGCGATCGAGCGGCGCCGCGGGATCAGGGCGAACGGCGCGACCGGCAGCGGGTTCTCCGGGGCGCCGACCTGGACCAGGGTGCCGTCGGTGCGCAGCAGCCCGAGGTAGGCGTTGAGGTCCAGGTTGGCGGAGACGGTGTTGACGATCAGGTCGAAGGTGTCCGCCAGCTCCTCGAACGTGGCCGGGTCGGAGGTCGCGTGGTAGTGGTCGGCGCCCAGCCGCAGGCCGTCGTCCTTCTTGCGCAGCGACTGGCTCAGCACGGTGACCTCGGCGCCCATCGCATGCGCGATCTTCACGCCCATGTGACCGAGGCCGCCCAGGCCGACGATGGCGACCTTCTTGCCGGGGCCGGCCTGCCAGTGGGCGAGGGGCGAGTAGAGGGTGATGCCGGCGCACAGCAGCGGGGCAGCGGCGTCCAGCGGGATGCTCTCGGGGATGCGCAGGGCGTAGTTCTCGTCGACGACGAGGTGGGTGGAGTAGCCGCCGTGGGTGGTCTCGCCGTCCCGGCCGGTGGCGTTGTACGTACCGACGTTGCCGAGCTCGCCGGTGCAGTACTGCTGCAGGCCGGCCCGGCAGTTCTCGCACTCCCGGCAGGAGTCGACGAAGCAGCCGACGCCGACCCGGTCGCCCGCCCGGTAGCGGGTGACCTCGGCGCCCACCTCGGCGACCACGCCGGCGATCTCATGGCCGGGGACGATCGGGAAGGCCCCGCCCTCGCCCCACTCGGCGCGCACGGTGTGGATGTCGGAGTGGCAGATGCCGGCGTACTTGATGTCGATCAGGATGTCGTGGGCACCCAGCTCGCGGCGCGGAATCGTGATCCGCTCCAGCGGTGCTTTCGGGGCGGGTGCGGCGTACGCGAAGACAGAGGTGTGGGTCATGCCACCGAGAATGCGGCGTTCCGCTTGCCGTAACCAGTGCACTCTTGAACGTATGCATGGCGTGCCTAGTACTGACGGAACCACCCTCCGGCCCGGTCCGGGGCCGCAGACCGCGGTCATGGACCAGCGAACGGAGCTGAGCGAGTTCCTGCGCTCCCGGCGGGCCCGGCTGCGGCCGCAGGACGTCGGGCTGCCGGAGTACGGCGGGCGGCGCCGGGTGCCGGGGCTGCGCCGGGAAGAGCTCGCGCAGCTCGCCGGGGTGAGCGTGGCGTACTACATCCGCCTCGAACAGGGCCGCGGCCGCAACGTCTCGTCCGCGGTGCTGGACGCCATCGCCACCGCGCTGCGGCTGACCTCCGCCGAGCGCGATCACCTCATGCACCTCGCCCGCCCGGTCTCCCGCCGGCTGCGCCCACCGGCCCGGCCGCAGCGGGTGCGCCCCGCGCTGCAGCAGCTGATCGACACGATGGAGAACGTCCCCGCCTACGTCATCGGGCGGCGCCTCGACATCATCGGCTGGAACCGGCTCGCCTGCGCCCTCCTCGGGGACTTCGCGGCGCTGCCGCCCGAGCACCGCAACCTGGCCCGGCAGGTCTTCCTGGACCCGTCGTCCCGCGCGCTCTACGAGGACTGGGACGCCAAGGCCGCCGACGTGGTCGGCTATCTGCGGCGCGACGCGGGCCGCAACCCGCACGACCCCGACATGGCCTCGCTGATCGGCGAACTCTCGCTGCGGAGCCCGGAGTTCCGGCGGCTGTGGGCCGCCCACGACGTGCAGGACAAGGGGTTCGGCGGCAAGGTCCTGCACCATCCGCTGGCCGGGCGGCTGGTCCTGGCGTACGAGACGCTGACCCTGCCCGCCGACCCCGACCAGCAGGTGATCACCTACCACGCCGAGCCGGGGTCACCGTCGGCCGCCGCCCTCCGGTTGCTGGCGTCGGGTCAGGAGAAGACCACCGAACGGACCTTGAGCTGCTCCGAGGCGTGACCGCCGTTCGGCCGGAGGCTGAAGTAGTCGCCCGTGCAGTTGGGGCCGGCGAAGACCGTGGCCACGGACGAGGTGTAGTTCTTCGGCGTGTGGGCGGGCTGGACGGACGGGTCGGCCACCTCGGGGAGGGCGAGGCACGCCCGGCTCGGCGGGTCGGCGAGCAGGCCCACGTGCGGGGTGCCGGTCGAGTCGCTGTAGACGTAGGTGAAGGGGCCGGTGGCCGCGCCGGCCGGGGCGGTGGGCAGGGACAGGGCGAGCGCGAGGGCGCCGACGGCGGTGGCAACGGTGTGGCGAAGACGCATGGGATGTTCCCTTTCATTCCGTTTCCGTGCGGAATGTGTGTTGCCCCGTCGTACGTCCGGTGATGTCCCTCGTCACACGAAGGAGTTCGATCTTTAGCCGGTGTTCGGGCCGCCCGGCGTCCGGGGCGCCGCCGCGAGCCGCGCCGCCCTAGGGGTGCACCCGGCTCCGCTCCCGCAGCACGCCGGCGATCCGCTCGCACCAGTCCCGGGTCTCCCGCTCGAAGCCGAGACCGCGCAGGCAGGTCAGATACGGGCCGAGCCGCGCGCCGCGGGCCAGGAACTCCGCCTCGTCCAGGCCGCCGCGCAGCCGCGCCAGCAGCTGGGTGAAGACCTCGGCCTTGGCCGCGGCGACCCGCGCCCGCTCCTCAAGCTGCTCGATCACCGGTGCGGCGTCGATCCGGTCCACGGCCTGCACCTTGACCAGGAGATCGTCGCGGATGAAGGAGGGTTTGGACGCGGCGGCCGCAAACCGCTCCAGCTCGGCCAGACCCTCGTCGGTGACCTGGAACAGCCGCTTGTTGGGCCGGGTCTCCTGGATCACCTGGCGGCCGGAGATCAGCCCCTCCGTCTCCAGTTTGGCCAGCTCCGTGTAGAGCTGCTGCGGCAGTGCGTGCCAGAAGTTGGCGACGCCGACGTCGAACGCCTTGGCCAGTTGATAGCCGCTGTACTCGCCGTCCAGCAGTGCCGCCAGCACCGCGTGCTTGAGCGCCATGTTCCGGCCACCCCTTCCCATACTCAAGAATATGACTAATCATAGTCGCGACTAAGAGGGAACGGGGCCGGGCCGCGGCCCGGCCGAGGCGAGGAGGACGTGGCATGGGGACGACGGCGGACCGCTTCAGGGCGGCGGTGGAGGCGGCGGATCTCGGCGCGGTGGAGGAGCTGTTCACCGAGGACGTGCGCCTGTACAGCCCGGTGAAGTTCACGCCCTTCGAGGGGCGGCCGATGGTGCTCGGGCTCTTCGGGGTGCTGCTGCGCACGTTCGAGGACTTCCGTTACGTCGGCGAACTCGCGGGCAGCGCCCAGACGGCGGCGGGCCCGGACGGCGGCGCTGCCGACTCGACGGTCCTGATCTTCCGGGCCACCGTGAACGGCAAGCAGATCCACGGCATCGATCTGCTGCAGTTCGACGAGGCGGGCCGGATCAAGGAGTTCACGGTGATGGTGCGGCCGCAGTCCGCGGTGCAGGCCCTGGGGGAGGCGGTGCTGGCGGGGCTGGTCGAGGACGGGCTGGTGCCCCGGCCGTAGGGGCACGCGCCGGCCGCCCGTCGAGGGGCCGCGGTCGCCGGCCCGGGTCAGGCTTCCAGGAGCCGCTGGAGGGCCGGTGCGTAGAGGTCGGCGAGGCGTTCGGGCGGGGCCTGCGCGGCGGCGCCGTCGCGGTGGATGCTGAGGGTGGCGCCCAGGCCGATCAGCTGGGCGGCGATCAGCTCGGCCCGGAGGGCGGCGTCCGGGCCGGTGAGCAGGGCGGTGAGCCGGCCGGTGATCTGCTCCTGGAACCGGTCGCGCAGCAGCGAGCGTTCGTCGCTGATGCCCAGCGAGAAGACGACGCGCAGCAGCGGATCGCCCTGCTGGGCGCGCCGTTGTCCGACGAGGGTGCGCACCAGGTGCCGGCCGAGTTCCGGCAGCGGCGCGCCGAACAGCGCGTCGGCCGCCGGGCCGAAGTCGGCCACGGCGGCGAAGAGCTGCTCCTTGCTGCCGAACCGCTTGACGATCAGCGAGGCGCTCACCCCCGCGTCGGCCGCGATGCCGCGCAGCGTGACCTCGGCATAGGGGCGCAGCGCGAAGGCCCGCCGGGCGGCGCGCAGGATCGCGGTGCGGCCGGTGCCGGGGTCGGCCGGGGCGCCCGGATCCGGCGCGGCGTCGGGGGCGGGGCCGGTGTCCGTACCGGTGCCGGGGGTGGGGTGCGGGTCCGTACCGGTGCCGGGGGTGGGGTGCGGGTCCGTACCGGTGCCGGCCTCGGCCTGAGCGGTCATGCGTCCTCCTGGGTGAGCGCCGTCCGCGCCCGGGGGGCCGGCCGGCGGTCTTGTCCGACCGTACCGGCCGGCGGTTCGGCGCGGCGGCCCGGCAGGCACAGGGTGACGGCGAGGGCGAGCAGCGCGGCGGCGCCCGCGATCAGGAAGACCAGCAGATACGCCTGCAGGGTCGGAGCGGTCCGGCCGCCCGTGCGGAAGGTGACATTGGCCAGCACGGCGGCGACCGTCGCGCTGCAGAACGCCTGCCCCACCGAACGCATCAGGGTGTTCAGGCCGTTGGCCGCCCCGGTCTCACCGGCCGGTACCGCGCGCATCACCAGCGCGGGCAGCGCGGAGTAGCCGATCGCGGTGCCGGAGGCCACCACCGTCGCACCGGCGATGATCATCCAGAGCTGGTGGCTGGTGAAGTACCGCACCCCGTATCCCAGGGCCATCAGCCCGGCGGCCAGCGCCAGGGTGACCTTCGGCCCGTGCTTCGCCGAGATCCGTGCGGACACCGGCGACAGGGCCACCATCGACAGCCCGCCCGGCAGCAGGCACAGCCCGCTGACCACGAGGGACGCCCCCAGCCCGTATCCGGTGCCGCGCGGCTCCTGCACCATCTGCGCGGTGGCCAGCGAGTTGGCGTAGAAGGCGAAGCCGATCAGCAGCGCGGCGAGGTTCGTCAGCAGCACCGCGGGCCGGGCCGAGACCCGCAGATCGACCATCGGCGACGCGCACCGCAGCTCGTACCGCCCCCACGCGAGGCCCGTCAGCACGGCCGCGGCCAGCAGCCCGAGGGTCGGCGCCGAGGTCCATCCCCAGCCGGCGCCCTGGGTCACCGCGAGCAGCAGGCAGCCGAGGGCGACGGTCAGGCCGAGCGTGCCCAGGACGTCGAAGCGGCCGCGCGAGCGCAGCGGCGATTCGGGCACGCAGCTCAGGACCAGCACGATGTCCAGCAGGCCGAGGGACGCCGAGACCCAGAACATGGTGTGCCAGTCGGAGTGCTCGATGACCAGCGCGGCGATCGGCAGTCCGACCGCGGCGCCGATGCCCAGCGTGGAGCTCATCAGCGCGACGGAGGACAGCACCCGTGCCGGTGGCAGCTCGTCGCGCATGATGCTGATGCCGAGCGGCACCACCGCGAGCGCCGCGCCCTGCAGGGCACGCCCCGCGATGAGCACCCCGATCTGCGCGCTGACGGCGCACAGCACGGACCCGAGCACCAGCACGCCGAGGGAGGCCAGCAGCACCCGGCGCTTGCCGTACATGTCGCCGACCCTGCCGAGGACGGGGGTGCAGATCGCGCCGGTGAGCAGGGTGACGGTGACCAGCCAGCTCGCGGCGGCCGGGGAGGCGCCGGTGAGCCGGGGGATGTGCGGCAGCAGCGGTACGACGAGGGTCTGCATGACGGCCACGACGACACCGCAGAAGGCGAGCACGCCGACGAGTGCGCGGGGGTGGGCGGCGTCGGCGGGGCGGTCGGCCGCCGTGGGCTCGGGTATCGCTGCGGGCATGGCTCTCCGTAGGGCGCGGCGGAACGGCGGACAGGGGTGCACAGGCGTTCACCCCAGGGTAAACGCCTGTGCACCCCTGTGTGGGCCGTATGCCGCGGGCGGAGGTCCGGGGGCCGGGGGCGGGGGCTGCCGGCCGGGTCCGGGTCGGCAGGAGTACCTGCCTGCTCGCCGTACCCGCCCGGTCCCGGACCCGCTCCGCCCGCTCCTAGACCCGCTCCACCGAGATCGCCGCGGCCGGGCAGATGGCCACTGCCTCATGGACCGCGTCATGGAGCCCGGCGGGCGGTTCGGCATCGAGCAGGACGACGATGCCGTCCTCCTCGCGCTGGTCGAACACCTCCGGCGCGGAGAGCACACAGCTCCCGGCGCCGCAGCACTTCTCCTGGTCGATGTGTACGCGCATGGTTCTCCCCAGGACGGGCCGCCCGGCCCCGGGGGCCGGGCGCGGACGGACGGGAACGGGACGACGGAACAGGCCGGAGGGGGTCCGGCGGCGGAAGGGGAGGGTCACCACGCGACCGGCAGGGCGTGGACCCCGTAGATCCCCATGTCGTGGCGGAACCGGACGTCCTCGAAGGGGACGTCGAGCCGCAGGCCCGGCAGCCGGCGCAGCAGCGTCTCGACGGCGATCTGCAGTTCCACCCGGGCGAGCGGCTGGCCCAGGCACTGGTGGACGCCGAAGCCGAAGGCGACATGGCGGCGGGCGTCGCGCCCGACGTCGAGGGCGTCGCCGCCGGGGAAGACGTCCTCGTCGCGGTTGGCGGAGTTGAGGGTGCACAGCACGCCCTCGCCGGCGCGGATGGTGCGGCCGCCGAGGGTGACGTCCTCGGTGGCGATCCGCGGGAGACCGTTGTGGACGATCGTCAGATAGCGCAGCAGCTCCTCGACCGCCCCCTTGATCAACGTGGGCTCGGCCCGCAGCCGCTCCAGCTGGCCGGGGTTGCGCAGCAGGGCGAGGGTGGACAGCGCGGTCATGTTGGCGGTGGTCTCATGGCCCGCGATCAGCAACAGCCGCCCCATGGAGGAGACTTCCTCGTCGTCGAGCTCGCCGCGGGCGACCAGCCGGCTGACGATGCCGTCGTCCGGCTCGCGCCGTTTGGTCTCGGCGAGCCGGCACAGGTAGCGGTGCAGGTCGTCCTGTGCGGTGCGCACCTCCTCGGGCGTCGACCGGAGGCTGAGCAGGAGCCGGCTGCGGTCCTGGAAGAACTCGTGGTCGTCGTACGGGACGCCGAGCAGCAGGCAGATCACCAGGGACGGCAACGGCAGCGCGAATTCGGCCACCAGGTCCGCCGCGTTGCGCCCCGCGGTCATCCGGTCGAGCAGGCCGTCGGCGAGGCGCTGCACCTCGGGGCGCATCGCCTCCATCTTCTTCACCATGAAGTCGGCGGTGAGCATCCGGCGCAGCCGGGCGTGCTCGGGGTCGTCCTGGCGGATGAAGGTCGGTTTGGAGGTGGCGAGTTCGCGGCCGCCGGCGGTGAGGAAGGGGAAGCCGGGGCGGGCCGCGTCGGCGCTGAACCGCGGGTCGCCGAGCACCGCCCGGACGTCCTCGTGGCGCGTCACCAGCCAGCAGGTGGAGCCGTCCCACAGCGTGGCCCGGGTGACCGGTTCCTCCCGGCGGGCCCGTTCGACGCCGGGCGCGGGATCGAAGGGACAGCCGTCGGCCCGCGCGGCCGGGACGGCGAGGGGAGTGGGGGAGGCGAGCGGGGCGAGGTCCTCGGCCGGGCCGGTGCCGCGCTCCGCCTCGGTGCGTTCTGCAGTCGTCATACGGCTGGTCCTTCCACGATCGGGACACGGCACTGCCGTGGCGAACGGTGCGGGTGGCGCCTTTCCTCGACGAACTCTGCGCACGCGGCAACCCCCTCGGCAGCCGCCGTGACCAGCGGGGTCACGGTCACCGGGGGCCGGTTGCCGCAGCCGGCCGGTGGGTCCGGCCCGGAGCGGGCTAGTTACCTAACTTAAGCAACTAAGTGGACGCTAACGCACCGGGAGCGGGGGAGGGAAGGGTTGATCACGAGGGACCCGAGGTTGGCTCAAACCGAGTGTGCGCCCGCCCCCGGGCCGGCGTGCGGGAGCGAGGATCCCGGTTCCTCAAGTGCCGCTAAAGTGCCTGCATGCCGGACCCCGCGAGAGACCAGGACCCCACCGCCGCACTGCAAAGAGTGCTGGCCACGCTGTCCTATCTGCTCACCCGATCCCGGGCGCACGAACGCCAGGCGGCCGAGGCGGGCGTCACCGCGGCCCGCTCCGACCTCTGGCTGCTGATGGCGCTGGAGGACAGCGGAGGCGTCAGCAGGGTCGGCGATCTGGCCGCGCTGCTGATGGTCGAACCGCCTCATGTCACGCGCCAGATCAGCCAGTTGGAGTCCCAGGACCTGGTCGAACGGACCCCGGACACCCTCGACCGCCGCGCCCGGCAGGTGGCGATCACCCCGCACGGCAAGGCCGTCCTGGGCCGCCTCCAGCGCACCAGCCAAGCCGGACTGCACGACGCGCTCGCCGGCTTCGACGACGCCGACATCGCCACCACCGTCGCCGTGCTCAACCACCTGGTGGCCCACGCCCGCCGCAAGCACACCGCCGAGGAGCGGCCGCGGGGGCGCGGGGTGTGAGCGGGGCGGGACACCCTTGGGGCCCCACCCCGTCCGGTGGCCGTTCCTATTCGATCTCGACCCGGCCGCTGTGGCCCTGTCCGCCGCCGCTGCCGCCGTTGCCGCCGTTGCCGCTGCTCTTGCCGGCCGCGCCGTCCTGCCCCTCGGGGGTGCCGAGGTTGCGACGGACCGAGTCGAGGATGGTCAGGCCCTGGCCGACCAGGCCCGCGGCGATCTCGCCCAGGCCGTCGGTGCCGTTGAGGACATTGACATTGGCGTTGGCCAGGCCCGCGGAGGCCTCCTTGACGATCTGCGGGAGCTGGTCGATCAGCATCCGGTCCAGGGCCACCCGGTCGTGCGACGCGGCGGCCTCGGCCTGGATCTTCATCCGCTCGGCCTCGGCCAGGGCCAGCAGCCGGATGCGCTCGGCCTCCGCCTCGGCGGGCTTGACGACCTCGGCCACCAGCTCCTGCTGACGCAGTTGGGCCGCCCGCTCGGCGAGTTCGGTCTGCGCGGCGAGCACCTCCTGTTGCGCATGGGCCTGGGCGAGCGGGCCCGCCTGGGCGGCGCGGGCCTGGGCCCGGTCCACCTCGGCGGAGTACTCGGCCTGGACCACGGCGGTCTGCCGGGAGTACTCGGCCTGGTTGCGCGCGGCCTCCTGCTGCGCCTCCACCGAGGCCTGGGTGGCCTGCGCCTGGGCGATCTGGGCCTGACGCTGGATGGCCGCCTTGTGCGGGGCGGACATCGCCTCGATGTAGCCGGTCTCGCCGTCGTCGATCGACTGGATCTGCAGCGAGTCGACGATCAGACCGATCTTCGCCATCTCGGTCTTGGAGGTCTCCAGGACCTCGGTGGCCAGCTTCTGCCGCTCGGTGACGATCTCCTCGACCGTCATCGAACCGATGATGGAACGCAGATGACCGGCGAAGATCCGGCCGGTCAGCACCGACATCTGGTCCTGGTCGGACAGGAACCGCTGACCGGCGTTGACCACGCTCTCGGTGTCGTTGCCGACCTTGAAGGCGATGACGGCGCGCACCGTCAGTGCGATGCCCTGCCGGGTCACGCAGGTCTCGGCGACCTCCGCCTCGCACATGGCCAGCGTCAGAAATCGGACCTTGCGGAAGACCGGCAGCACGAACTTGCCGTGCCCGGTGACCACTCGGAACGGCGCGCCCCCCTGTCCACGCCTGCCTCCCGAGATCAGCATGGCTTGATCGGGGGCAGGAACGCGGTAACCGAACATGCTTTGTCTCCTCAACCGGCGTCGCCGGCATTGCCGGACAACGCGTCCAACGGATCGGCCCACTCCATGACGTCGACCTGACGACTGCCACGCGACTCGATCACGAGCACGGTCGCCCCTACCGGAAGGGGCTCGGCGGACCAGGCGAGAAAGGCCTCGCTACCGCCTCTGATCCGTACCAGGACCTCACCGGGACCGGCAGTCCCCCGCGTGCCGATCAGCAGCACTCCCGTACAGCCGATCACGGCATCGTCCTGTGCCATCCGCGGCTGCCTCCCCCGTTACGTTCCTGGAAAATCGACCATAGCGCTCCCGAACCCGGCGGCCCATGGGGGGTTGGCGGCGAGTTGGGAACCGGACCGCGGCGGTCGGTCCCCCCCCCGTGCGGAGACCCGCGGACGCGGTGGGTCGTTCCCCGCCGCGGGGGGCGGTGGGCAGGGCCGTGCGTCACGCGGCGCCGGCGGCGTCCGGAAGCCGGGGCAGCAGCGCCGAGATCGCGGCGGCGAGCACGACGTTGAGGACCAGCGCGGCCGCGAACGCGTGCCCGTAGGCGGAGACGTCGTGGTGCGCGGCGCCGCCGAGTGCGCCGTAGTAGAGGATGCCGACGAGGGCCACCCCGACCGCCCCGCCGACCTGCTGGCCGGTGGAGAGCACCCCCGAGGCCATGCCCACGTCCTCCGGGCCGACGGTGGCGAGCACCGCGCCGAGCAGCGGGGTGACCAGCAGGCCGTTGCCCGCGCCCACCAGGAGCAGCGTCGGCACCAGCTCCCAGGCCGTCAACGAGGCCCCGGCGCCCAGGGTCAGAGCAATGGTGCCGAGGAAGCCCGCGGCCCCGGTCAGGGCGCCGAGCCGCAGCACCCGGCGGCCGTGCCGGGCGAGCCGGCCGGCGAGCAGGCTGGTGGCGAAGAAGGCGACGGCGAACGGCGTGTAGACGAGGCCGGCGCCGAGCGCGTCCCTCCCCAGCCCGTCCTGCAGCGTCAGCGACAGCACGAGGAACAGGGAGTTGATGCCCGCATAGGTGAGGACGACCAGGCTCATCCCGACCGCGAAGGGGCGCTCGCCCAGCAGCCCCAGCCGGACGAGCGGGGCGCCGCCCGCGGCCGCCACCCGCCGCTCCACCAGGCAGAACACCGCGAACGCCGGGACGCAGGCGGCCAGGCCGAGCCAGGTCCACAGCGGCCAGCCGTACGCGCGGCCCTCGACCAGCGGCACCACGAGCAGAAAGAGCGCCACGGTCAGCGCCGCCGCACCGGGCAGATCCAGCCGCCGGGCCCTCGGTGCCCGCGTCTCGGGCAGGAACGGCCCGGCGAGCAGCAGCGTCACCACACCGACGGGGACATTGACCCAGAACACCGGCCGCCACGAGGAGCCGAAGAGGTCGGCGGAGATCAGTACGCCTCCAATCAGCTGGCCGGACATGGTGGCCATGCCGATGACCGCCCCGAGCGCACCGAACGCCCGCGGGCGCCGGCCGGCCGGGATCAGCACCTGGATCACCGCGAACACCTGCGGGAACATCGCGGCCGCGCCGAGGCCCTGGACCAGTCGTGCGGCGATCAGACTGCCGGATGCGGGCGCGAGCGCACAGCCCACGGACGCCAGGGTGAACAGCGCCATCCCGGCCATGAACAGCCGCTTGCGGCCGTACCGGTCACCGAGCCGGGCGCCGGTGATCAGGGCGAGTGCGTAGGTGAGCTGGTAGCCCGCCAGGACGAGCTGGACGTCGGCGGCCGAGGCGTGCAGATCGGCCTGGACGGCAGGGGAGGCGACCAGCACGATGAACGTGTCGAGCACGGCCATGAACGCCCCGACCAGCACGAGGGACAGGGCCCGCCAGGGTGCCGCGGCGCTTGTCGGGCCGTACGGCGTGGGGCCCGCCGCGGTGGCTTGCGAGGGTGGGGTCTGCGTCATGCGGTAAGGGTCGATCGGCCCCGGCCGGACATACAGAGACCGATTATGCTGGTGTCCCCACCACCCCCAACGGCCCCTCACCGCACCGCAATCCGTCCGCGCCCGGATGTGCGCGGCGGTCGTGGCGGCCGGCCCTCCGCGACCCGCGGCGAACGGGAGCATCCATGGCTGACCTGCAGCGGCGGCGGAGCCTCGCGGAGTTCCTGCGCTCGCGGCGCGAGCGCCTCACCCCCCGGGAGGCGGGCATCCTCCCGGGCCCGCGGCGGCGCACCCCCGGGTTGCGGCGCGAAGAGGTCGCCCAGCTGTCCGGGGTCAGCGTGACCTGGTACACCTGGCTGGAGCAGGCGCGCGACATCACCGTCAGCCGACAGGTCCTGCTGAGCCTGGCACGGGCGCTGATGCTCAGTTCGGCCGAGCGCCGGCACCTGTTCGCGCTGGCCGGGGTGCCGTTGCCGGAGCGGCCGCCGGGCCGTGGTCCGGGTCCCGCCCTGCAGCGGCTGGTGGATGCGCTGGAGCCGCACCCGGCGTATCTCCTCGACGCCAACTGGGACCTGGTGGGCTGGAACCGCGCGGAGGCAGGGCTGATCGGGGACCCCGGGCAGCTGGAGCCGGCCGAACGCAACCTGCTGTGGCTGGTGTTCACCGATCCGGCCGTCCGGACGCTGCTGGTCGACTGGGAGGGACAGGCCCGGGATCTGATCGCCCAGTTCCGGGCCGATGCCCGGCAGCGCTCGGGGGACGCGCGCTACGAAGAGCTCACCGGCGGACTGCGGGAGGTGAGTGCGGAGTTCCGGACCTGGTGGGAGGCCCATGACATCGCGGAATTCGGCACCACCCGGCGGGAGTTCCGCCATCCCGGGGTCGGGCCGCTGACCTTCGACTATGTGAAGCTGGCGGCGCTGGACGCCCCCGGCATCAAGCTGTTCGCGTGTATGCCGGCCGATGCCGCGACGAGGGAGAAGCTGCCCGCGCTCCGGGAGTGGGCGACGGGCAGGACGGCGGGGGGCCTCGCAGAGCCCGCGGGAGCCGAAGAACCCCGAGGACCCGGAGAAACGGACGCCGTCGGCCCGGGTGCCTGGTGGACCGGCCCATGAGCGGGAGGCCGGTCACCGGGCGGGGGATCAGGGTTCGACGACGCCGGCCGTCGCGCTGGACGGGGACAGGATGGCCGTCGGGGTGACCGCGCCGGCGAAGCTGACCTCATAGCCGTGGTTGAGGAGGATGAGGGTCAGGGTGAGGGTCTCGTTGACCCGGGCGACGCCTTGGGCGTCGGTGTTGGCGATGCCCAGGACGTTGCTGCCGGCCTTGAAGAGGATCGGCTGGCCCGGCACCGGAAGGCCGGTGACCTGGTCGGTCAGGGTGGCCGTCAGGAACGGGAAGTACACGTGCGGCGGGAACAGCTTCGTCAGCGCCGGGGTCGCGGTCAGCGAGGTGGCGTGGACGGGCAGCAGGTAGGTGAAGCCGCCCACCAGCGTGGCGCTGCCGCCGGGCGTGGTGACGGTGACGTCCGCGGGACCTGCCGCCCCGGGCGGGGTGATCGCCGTGAGCTGCGTACCGGTGGCGTTGACCGTCACGCCGGTGGCGGGGTTGCCGCCGATGGTGACGCTCGCCCCGGTCAGGTTGGTGCCGGTGATCGTCACCATCGTGCCGCCCGCGATGGGACCTTGGTTGGGGACGATGCTGGTCAGCGTCGGGTCGAACTGGATGACGCTGACGTTGCCCCCGTTGATGTTGCTGACGTAGACCTTGTTGTTGGGAGCGACCACCACGGCGATCGGTCCGGCGCCGACGGGGATCGGGGCGCCGACGACGGTGTTGGTGGCGGTGTCGATCACCGTCACGCTGTTCGCCGCCCGGTTGGCCGTGTAGGCCATCCCGTCGGCACCTACCGCGATTCCCCACGGCTGGTTGCCGACGGCGATGGGGGCGCCGACGACGGTGTTGCTGATGGTGTTGATCACCGTCAGGGTGTTCGACCCGATGTTGGCGACATAGGCGTTGCCGTTGGGCGCGATCGCCACGAAGTTCGGCTGGGCGCCGACGGGGATCGGGGCACCGATGACGGTGTTGGTGGCGGTGTCGATCACCGTCACGGTGTTCGATCCCCGGTTGGTCACGTAGGCGTTGCCGTTGGGGGCGACCGCGATCCCGACCGGCTGGGCGCCGACGGCGATCGGGCCGCCGACGACGGTGTTGGTGGCGGTGTCGATCACCGTCACGGTGTTCGCGGCGAAGTTGGTCACGTAGGCGTTGCCGTTGGGCGCGACCGCCACCACGGCCGGCTGGGCGCCGACGGCGATCGGGCCGCCGACGACGGTGTTGGTGGCGGTGTCGATCACCGTCACGGTGTTCGACCCGCTGTTGGGGACGTAGGCGTTGCCGTTGGGGGCGACCGTCAGCCAGACCGGCGTACCGCCGACGCCGATCGGGCCGCCGACGACGGTGTCCGTGGTGGTGTTGATCACCGACACGTTGGCCGAGCCGGAGTTGGCGACGTAGAGGTTGCTGTTGGGAGCGATGGCCACCCCGACCGGGTTGTTGCCGACGGGGATCGACGTGACGGCCAGGAAGAGCTGCGCCGCGGCTGCCGCCTGGCTCACCTGCGCCGCCTGGCCGGGGAGCGGGACTGCCTGCAGCAGCTCCTGCGTCGCTGACTGAAGAATCGTGCTCATGCGGGACCCCTTCGGTGGGGGCCGCCCGGCCGCTGCGGTCCCTGCCACCGAGCCGTCGTGCGGCATCGGCACAGGTCCGCAGATCCCGCTCCGGGGCACCAGACCCAAAAAGACCACACGTCGCAAAACGCGACAGGCTGCGCATCCCCGAGGAGGGATGGGCAGCCCGTTGGTTCGGTAGTTGCCTTCATGCCCATGCCGCCGGGGACCGAAACGTTGGCACGTACCGGCCGCCCGACCCGCACGGCTCCACCGCTGCCGGTCGCCATCCGGGCGGCCGCTACGGGCAGTTGACTGCTCCTGCTGCTCCTGCTGCTCCTGCTGCCCCCAAGACGCCTCAGCGGAACGGGAGCGGGCGGCCCCGCTCCTCCTCCGGGCGCGGGCCGACGATGCGCCGTTCGTCGCCGGTGATCGCGACATCGTGGATGCCGGCCTCCCGGCGCCGCATCAGCCCTTCCTCGTCGAACTCCCACAGTTCGTTGCCGTAGCTGCGCCACCACTGGCCGGTCGCGTCATGGCACTCGTACTGGAAGCGCACCGCGATGCGGTTGCCGCTGTAGGACCAGAGCTCCTTGCGCAGCGCGTAGTCCAGCTCCCGGGCCCACTTCCGGCGCAGGAACGCGACGATCTCCTCGCGGCCGGTGAGGAAGGTGTCGCGGTTGCGCCAGACCGAGTCCTCGGTGTAGGCGAGGGCGACCCGTTCGGGGTCGCGGGTGTTCCAGGCGTCCTCGGCCGCCTGCACCTTGCGGAGCGCGCCCGGCTCGTCGAACGGCGGGAAGGGTGGGCGTGGTGCCATGACGTTCTTCCTCTCTCGGTGCCGGGAGAACGTCGGCCGTTCCCCCGGCAGGTTCATGCGGGCTCCCGCAGGGGCGGGTTGGCGGGGGAGTACTCGGGGGCGGACCAGCGCAGGGGGCTGGCGTGCGGGGTCTCCACGGACTCGGCGATCGTGAAGCGGGTGGTGCGGCCGCGGGCGCCGTATGTGGCCTTCGCGGTGCCGGTGAGCTGGAGCGTGGTGCCGGTGCTCCAGTCGAGGAACAGCAGGCCGGCGCGCGGGTCGTGCTCGAGGTTGCCCAGGGTCAGGTACATCGAGTTGCCCGGGTAGTCCTGCCAGGTGAGTTCGGTGGGCGAGGTCACCTCGATGAATCCGGGGTTGCCGCCGCGGTGGCTGGCGTCGGCGCCGTCGGCCGCCGTGGTGGCGATGAAGAAGGTGTCGGCGGAGCGGATGAGCGTGCGCCGGCCGGGGGTGAGTTCCCGGCCCCGGCGTACGGCGCCGGCCGGGGTGGGGGCGGGTGCGTGGAGTTTTCGTCTTTGCAGATACCTCGGGCAGTTGGAGAAGACCTGCTCGGCCTCCACCGCGAACCCGCGGGGTGTCGGTGTGGCCGTGCCGTTGAGGCGCATACGGCGGCGGGTGCGCGGGTCCAGGGCGAGGGTGCCGACCCGGGTCCCCTCGGTGGCCAGGGCCTCGGCGAGCGGGTCGCCGTCGGGCGGGCCGCCCGTGACCGCGATCCGGTGGGGGCCCGTGGCCCGTACGAAACCGGGCGCACCGGTGAGCAGTGAACTCCACATCCGGCCGGCCCGGTCCGCGGCGCCGACCACCAGCATGGGCTGCAGGCCGAGGAAGGCCGCGGCCACCTCGCGGATGCCCCGCCCGATGGAGCGGCCGATGTGGTCGGCCGTCGTGCGCTCGCCGAGGCGGTCCTGCACGGCGCGTGAGCCGTCGTGGTACGGGTCCACGGTCCTCCGCTCCCCTCAGAAGAATCCGCAGGTCGGTGCGGCTGCCGCCGGGGCGGGCGCGCCGAGTGCGCCGGTGGGTACGGAGATCTCCAGGCGGGTGCCGTCCGGGTCGTGGAAGAAGATCCCGCCGGAGGCCGCGCCCTCGCCGTGGGCGACGACCCCCTCGTACGCGAAGTCGACGTCCCGCTCGCGGAGCCGGGCCTCGAAGGCCTTCACCTCGTCGATCGTCCCGGCCTGCCATGCCAGGTGGTGCAGCCCGGCCAGGTGCGGGGCGTACCCGCCGTCCGCCTGCTGCCACAGGGTGAGCATGAGCTCGCCCTCCTGGCCCAGGAAGGCGAAGCGGCGGCCGTTCTCGTCGCCCTCCCCGAGGACGTCGAACCCGAGCACCTCCGCGTAGAAGCCGAGCGAGCGGTCGAGGTCGGTGACGTTCAGGCCGGTATGGCCCGGCCGCAGTGTGCTGGTCGCCGTCATGGGCGGACACCTTTCCGTTGGATCGATTCTCTCGATCTAACTTCTGAATTTGACTTTAAGGGTTATAGATGGCGTGGTCAACCGATCACGTACGCTTGAGTGGTTAGCCCCTCGGGGAGCACGGACACGAGAAGGAGGCGGCGATGTCCGCGACCGACCCGCGCCCCCTGACCGGAGAGCCCGTCTCGCTGGATCTGCTGAACACGCGCTGGATGGCCGACGGGGTGCGCGCCAGGGATCTGCTCACCGACCCCGACGGGCTGCGCGTCTGGCTCGCGAGCAACGGCCTCGACCGCCGCTTCCCGGCCGACGCCGCCGCGCTGGAGCATGTGCTGTTCGCCCGCGAGGCGCTCGCCGCTGCCGTCGACGACCCCGGGGACGGGGCCGGCATCGAGCGCGTCAACGCCGTACTCGACCACGGCCGGATCCGCGCCACCCTGACCGCCGAAGGCCCCGGCGAGGAGCCGGAGTTCGAGGACCCGTCGTGGGGCGCGGCCTGGACGGCGGCCCGCGACTACCTGGACCTGCTGCGCGCCGCCCCCGGCCGGATCCGGCGCTGCGCGCACCACGCGTGCATCCTGCACTTCTTCGACACCTCGCGGAACGGCACCCGCCGCTGGTGCTCGATGGCGGCCTGCGGCAACCGGGCGAAGGCCTCGCGCCACTACGCGAAGACGCGCGAGGCCTGAGCGGCGTTCCCCGTGCCCGGCGCCCGCCGTGCGGGGACGGGCGGATCAGCGGCCGTTCGTGAGGGAGTCCAGGTAGACGGCCAGCTCCTTGGGGCGGGCGTACATGGGGCCGTGGCCGGTGTCCCATTCGGTGGTCCGCGCGCCCATGCGGGCGGCCATCTCGCGCTGGGTGGCGGCGGGCAGCGCGCGGTCCTGGGCGGCGACCAGGTAATGGGAGGGGACGGTGCGCCAGGCCGGGACGCCGGACGGGGCGGAGTCGATGCCCAGGCGCGGGAACTTCTGTACGGCGGCGGCGAGCGTGGTGCGTTCGGCGGGGGCGTCCGCCGCCACCACCGCCCCGTAGGCCGACCGGTCGAGGTAGGAGTGGCCGTCGTCGGTGACCTTGAGGTGCTCGGGGAGCAGGCTGCCCGGGCGGCGGTGTGCGATGTCCCTGACCGACTCGCCCTGCTCGGGGGCGAAGGCGGCGATGTAGGACAGCACCTCGACCTGGTCCTGTCCGACAGCCGCATTGGTGATCACCGCGCCGCCGTAGGACCAGCCCACCAGCACCACGGGTCCGTCGACGGTGGACAGGACCCGGCGTACGGCCGCGATGTCGCCTTCCATGGATTCCAGGGGGAGTTGGGCGGCGACCGGCTCGTGGCCCAGTGCGCGCAGTTCGGTGAGGGTCTCGCTCCATGCGGAGCCGTCGGCCCACAGGCCGTGGACGAGGACGAGAGCGGTCATGGCGTAAGCCTCCGGGAGGGCGGGAGGGGGGCGCGGAGCGCAGGACGGCGACGGGGGGGCGCGCGGAGCGGCTCACCCGACGTTCTAACCACTGAATGTAATGTAAAGGGTTATGAAGGTCAACCGGTCACGTGCGCGTGAGTGGTTAGGCTGACGGGATCGCCCGTGAGACCTGGCGGGTCGCCCATGGGAACGACCCCCGACCGGGGGTGCCGGGTCGAGGGTCGGGGGCGGCGTCGGTGAGGGTCGGTGACGGGGCGAGCCGGATCCGTGGGGGTCGTGGCGCGCCCGTGGCCGCCAACGGGGAGCCATGGCACATGAGTTCGAGGGACTGGGTAAGATCAACTAGGTGATCGCGGTCCCCGCCACGCCCCATTCGTGGCGGGGCTTTCGCGTCTTTTACCGGTACTTCGAGGAGAGGACTCCCCCCACAGATGACCCGTTCACAGCTGCTCCGCGCGCTGACCGTCGCCGGAACCCTCGCACTGAGCGCCGTCGCCACCACCCCGGCAGCGCACGCCGCGGCGTCCTCCTGCACCCACGACTGGTCGGGGCCGCAGATCTGCATCTCGGCCGACGGCCGGAACGGGACGGCCAACCCCGGTCACGTCACCGCGTCCTGGACCAACCCGTCCAAGAGCCGGAAGTCCGCGACCGTCTACCTCTACCAGCCGGACGGCTACAGCTACTCGTTCAAGGCCAAGCGGTCCGGCGGCCAGATCGTCGGCCACACCGTCCCGGGCATCCAGTCCGACGGGAATCTCTGCGTGCGGTTCAAGGGCAGCTCGCACAGGGCCTGCATCGACATCCGCAACCGCAACGGCTCCTTCTAGAGGCGACGGAGGGCGGACTCCGGAGGCGTCGGAGGCCCGGTTCCGGCAGTGACGGCGGCCGGAGTGCCCGGGGCGTGGTGACACGACCGCCCGGGCGCTCCGGCCGCCGACCGGTCAGCCCAGCGCCCGCTCCAGGCTGCCCAGCGCCGCGTCCAGTTCCTCGCCGGTGATGGTCAGCGGCGGGGCGAGCCGGATCGTGGAGCCGTGGGTGTCCTTGACCAGGACGCCTTCCTTCAGCAGGCGTTCGCTGATCTCGCGGCCGGTGCCGAGCGCGGGGTCGATGTCGACGCCCGCCCACAGGCCGCGGGCGCGGAAGCCGGTCACGCCCTTGCCGGTCAGCGCGGCCAGGCCGCTGCGCAGCCGCTCGCCCAGTTCGGCGGCGCGGCGCTGGAACTCCCCGGTGGCGAGCAGCTCGACGACGGCCGAACCGACCGCGGCCGCCAGGGGGTTGCCGCCGAACGTCGAACCGTGCTGGCCGGGGCCCAGGACACCGAGCACCTCGCGGCGGGCGACCACCGCGGAGACCGGGACGATGCCGCCGCCGAGCGCCTTGCCGAGGAGCAGCACGTCCGGCACGACGGACTCGTGCTCGACGGCCAGGGTGGTGCCGGTGCGGCCCAGCCCGGACTGGATCTCGTCGGCGATGAACAGGCATCCGGCCCGCCGGGTCAGGTCGCGTACGCCGGTGAGGTAGCCGTCGTCGGGGATGACGACGCCCGCCTCGCCCTGGATGGGCTCGATCAGCACCGCGGCCGTCGTCTCGTCCACGGCCGCTTCGAGCGCGGCGAGGTCGTTGTAGGGGACGGTGCGGAAGCCGGGGGCGAAGGGCCCGAAGCCGACGCGGGCCGAGTCGTCGTCGGAGAAGCCGACGATGGTCGTCGTCCGGCCGTGGAAGTTGCCGCCGGCCACCACGATCGTCGCCCGGTCCGCCGGGACGCCCTTGACGTCGTACGCCCACTTGCGCGCGACCTTGATGCCGCTCTCCACCGCCTCGGCGCCGGTGTTCATCGGCAGGACCATGTCCTGGCCGGTCAGCTCGGCGAGGCCCTCGGCGAAGCCGGCGAGGCGGTCGTTGTGGAAGGCGCGGGAGGTGAGGGTCAGCTGGTCGAGCTGGCGGTGCGCGGCCTCGACCAGGGCCGGGTGGCGATGGCCGAAGTTGAGCGCGGAGTAGCCGGCCAGCATGTCGAGGTAGCGGCGCCCCTCGACGTCCTCGACCCAGACGCCCTCGGCGCGCGCGACCACCACGGGCAGCGGGTGGTAGTTGTGCGCGAGGACCGGGCCCTCGGCCTGGATCAGCTCCGCGGACGAGCGGGGGGCGTGCACGCGGGCGGTACGGGTGGGAGCGGTCATGAGCGAATCTCCTGGGTGCAGCACTTGATGCCGCCGCCGGCCTTGTGGAACTCCGAGAGGTCGACGGGGACGGGGACATAGCCGTGTGCGCCGAGCCGGTCGATCAGGCCGGTGGCCTGCGGGGCGACGAAGACATGGCGGCCGTCGGAGACGGAGTTGAGGCCGAAGGCCATGGCGTCGTCGCGGGTGGCGAGCAACGCCTCGGGGAACAGCCGCCGCAGCACCTCGCGACTGCCGGTCGAGAACGCCCCGGGGTAGTACGCGATGTTCGCCTCGCCCGTCTCCGGCGTCTCCTCCAGGACGAACAGCGCGGTGTCCAGGTGGTAGAAGTACGGGTCCACCAATTGCAGGCCGATGGTCGGGACGCCGAAGAACTCCTGCACCTCGCGGTGCGCGGCCGGCGTGGTGCGAAAGCCGGTGCCCGCCAGGATGTAGCGGCCGGCCGGTACGAGGTCGCCCTCGCCCTCGCACAGCGACTCGGGCCGGTAGACGTCGTACCCGGCGGCCTTGAACCAGGTCTCGTACTCCGTGGACTCCGGCCGGCGCTGCGGCGCGTGGAAGGACGAGCCGAAGACCCGGCCGCCCACGACGAGCGCGGAGTTCGCCGCGAACACCATGTCGGGCAGCGTGGCCACCGGGGGCACGGTCTCGACCGTGTGGCCGTGGGCGCGGTAGGCGTCCATCAGCGTCTTCCACTGGCGCCCCGCGAGGGCGGTGTCCACCGGTGCGTCCGCGCTCATCCACGGATTGATCGCATAACGCACGTCGAAGTGTCTGGGCTCGCAGACCAGATAGCGCCGGGGGCGCGCAGTACGGCTCATCGGCACGGGAGGATCCCTTCGCTTCTCACGGGACGTACGGGGCGACCGGATGTCACAGACGGTCACCCGTGGTCCTTCCACGGTAAGGAGCGACGGTTTTGGGCCACAAGCGGCGAATGCTGCTCAATGGCGCAGGAATGCTGCGTACAGAGCCCGGCTCACGCCGGATTACTGCGCGAGAAGCCCCGCGCGGGCACCTCAGGGGGCGGTGCCGCCGGTGGGGTGGCGGGCGCCCGAGGGCCGGCCGGCGCCCGAGGACTGGCTGGCGCCCGCCTCCGGGCTGTCCGGCAGGAGGTGGGACAGCACCATGAAGCTGATCGTCTTGCGGATGAAGGGTTCGGTCCTGATCCGTTCGAGCACCTCCTCGAAGTGCTCGACATCGGTCGCCCGGACGTGCAGCAGCGCATCGGCACCACCGGTCACGGTCATCGCCGCGGCGATCTCCGGATGGTTGCGCACCACCTCCGCGAGCCGCCGGGGCGGCGCCGCGCTGTCGCAGTACACCTCGACATAGGCCTCGGTCAGCCAGCCCAGGGCGGCCGGCCGGACGGTCGCGGTGAACCCCGTGATCACGTTGTTCTCCCGCATCCGGTCCACCCGCCGCTTCACCGCGGTGGACGACAGCCCGACCGATGCGCCGATCTCCGCGAAGCTCGCCCGGCCGTTGTCGATCAACGCCGCAACGATCTTGCGGTCGAGGTCGTCGAAGGGCGCGGCCTTGTTGGTCACTGGGCCTCCCGATGCTTCCCGGTCCATCCCGGTCCGTCGTGGTCGCGGTCGCCTCACGGTAGCGAGGGCGGGCGTGTGGCGGAGAGGGGCCGACCGGGTGCGGCGCCGCCCGCGCGGCGTCGGACGACAGGGCCTTAAGCCGGCCGAGCCGGCTCCACGCGGTGCAGGCCGGCCCGGCGGACGACCTCCGGGCCCAGCTCCGCGGCCCGGGACACCAGGGCGGGGCCGTCCCAGTCCGGGGGCCAGCCGTGCCACAGGCGGAGCCTGCCGCCCACGACGACCGCGGTGATCTGGTCGCGGTGCGCGAGGCGGACGAGTTCCCAGCGCAGGTCGTAGGAGGGCGTGAGCTCGGGGACGTCGAGGTCCACGACGAGGAAGTCGGCGGCCTTGCCGACCGCGATCTCGCCGGTCACCGAGCCCAGGCCGACCGCATCGGCGCTGTGCGCGGTGGCGTGCTCCAGCCACATCCGGCCGGCACCGCAGGACGAGTCGCCCGAGGCGATGCCGTACGCCAGGCGCTGTGCCGTCTCGCCCGCGTCCATCAGCCGGAAGCCGTCGCCCCGGGTGCCGTCGGTGCCCATGCCGAAGCGGACGCCCAGCGCGGCCAGCAAGGTGGCGTGGGCGACGCCGTTGCCCTTCCAGGCGCTGGCCACCGGGTTGTAGCTGATCGCCGCGCCGGAGTCGGCCAGCAGCCGCATCTCGGACGGGGTGAGGAGGGTGGCGTGGGCGCCCAGGGTCTGCGGCCCGAGGGCGCCGAGGTGGTGCAGGTACTCCAGGGGGCGGCGGCCGACGCTCTTCAACGAGCGTTCCACGGAGGCCAGATGCTCGTTCACATGGATCTGCAGCACCGCACCGGCCTCGGCGCACAGGTCGGCGGTCCGCTTGATGACCTCGCCGGGCGCGTCCTCGGGGACGGCGATCGCCAGCGAGGGGTGGACCAGCGGACGGCCGTCCCACCGCTCCAGGTGCGCCGTCCCGTCCGCGCCGTGCGAGACGATCTCGGACAGGACGCAGCGCAGACCGGCCTCCTCGGTGGCCCGCGCGACCACCCGGACGTCCACGGGGGCACGGGTCCCGGCGTCGGCGACCGTGGTGAAGCCGCCGCGCAGGGCCTCCAGCGCGGCCAGCTTCGCCGAGACGTAGGCGCTCTCCTCGTCCAGCGCGTGTTCCAGCGGCTCCCAGACGGTCTTGAAGATCTCCGACGGTTGGCCGAAGGACTGGGCCTTGCCGAAGCTCTGGGTCAGGTGGTGGTGCGCGTCCACGAACCCGGGCATCAGCAAGTGGCCGTTCAGGCGCACCGGGTGGAGGTCGCGGTGCGCGGCGACGAGCTGCCGGGCCGGGCCGATCGCGCGGAACGTTCCGTCACGGACCAGGACGGCCCGGTTCCGTACCGGCCCGTCCGGCAACAGCAGCAGCTCCGGGACCAGCAAGTGCGCGCCGCCGTGGGACTGTTCGGGCCGCACCGCGCCCCTGCCGCGCGGGCCGTCGGCCGCGGCCGCCTCCCCGCCGCCCAGGCCCGCCGCGCCCAGGAGCCCGCCCGCACCGGTCAGGCCCATGCCGACCAGCAGACCCCGCCGCCGCACCGTGCCGCTCCCCGGTTCCCGTTCCGGGTCCGGCCGGCCGCCCGGGGGGATGCCGTTGCCCTGCTCCTGCCGCTGGTTCGCCAACCCGCTCGCCTGCTTCCCGTGCTTCCGTACTCCGGTACGTGTGGGTCCGTTCGCCGCCTGTCCCCGGGGTGGCCCGACCTTAGGGCCGCGCCAGAACTGGAACAAGGGTTCCGGCATACGGGATTTGCTGGAGCGGCGCGCAGGTGGCGGAAGTCCCGCGGAGGGCCGGCACGCTCCTGGTCACGGCATCCGGCGTGGGCGTACGAGGTGGCGTGACCTCGCCGAAATCCGGGCCGGAGCCGGGCCCGTGGGCCCGCGGCCCCCGCCGGGACCCGCATGGGATCCTGGAGTGTCATGGATCTGCCGGACGGACGGTGGACGGACGTGCGGCGATGACGAGGGTGCCCCGATGAGACTCTGCTTCCTGGTGGAGGAGCAGTACCGCCACGACGGCATGCCGCTGGACGTGATCCGCCAACTCGGCGCCTGGGGCCACCAGGTGGACGTGGTGTGGCCCGGCCGCTCGCTGATAGCCCTGTCCGACGCGATACGGGCGGGCAGTCACGACGCCTGGGTCCTCAAGACCGTCTCCGGCGGCCCGGGCCTGACCCTGCTGGAGGCCGCGGCGAGGGCCGGACTGACCACGGTGAACGACGTGCGGGCGATCCGCGGGGTGCGCGACAAGGCGCTCGCCGCGGTGATCGCCCGCGGCGCGGGCCTGCCCGTCCCCGTCACGTACGCGGCGGCCCGGCCGGAGGAGTTCGCGGCGATACCCGAGGCGGAGTTCCCGATCGTGGTCAAGCCCGCGGACGGCAGCTCCGGGCGCGCCGTCCGGCTGGTGGCCACGCCGGACCGGCTGCGGGACCCCGCCGGGCCGGCCGGCGCCGGGGGCCCGGGAGCGCCGGACGGCGGGCTGCTCATCGCCCAGCCCTATGTGCCCAACTCCGGTACGGACCTGAAGGTGTACAGCGTCGCCGGTGAGCTGTACGCGACCGAGCGGTGCTCGCCGCTGCACCCCGCGCACGCCGTGCGCGAGCGCCAGGTGCCGCTCACCCCCGAGATCGCCCGGATCGCCGCCGACATCGGCACCGTCTTCGGCCTCGACCTGTACGGGGTCGACATCCTGCTCGGTCCCGACGGCCCGGTGGCGGTCGACATCAACGACTTCCCGAGCTTCCGTCAGGTGCCGGACGCCGTCGCCCGGGTGTCCGCCGCCATCGTGGACCTCGCCCGTAACGGGTCGTCAGGGGATGGTGCGGGGGCGAGTGCCGACCGGGCGGCGGGCGCTCGGCCGGCGGTCGGGCAGCCGGCGGCGATACCCGGGGCGGCCACGACCGCCACCCCCACGGCGGCCTCCGCACCCCCGTTCGCCGCCCCTCCCGCACCACCGACGCCTCCCGTCCCTGCCGCCCCACGCGCCGACCGGCCCGCCGCCTCGATCGGCGGGGGCCGATGAGGATCGGGCTGGTCACCGCGGATCCCGGGCATCCGCTGCTGGCCGGGGTCGCCGAGCTGCTGACGCCCGCGCACCGGGTCGAGTGGCTCGACCCGGGCGTCGAGCTGCCGGACCTCGCCCCCTCCTCGCTCGCCGATGTCTACCTCCTCAAGGCGCGCACGCCGCGGGCGCTGGCGCTGGCCGCCCGCCTGGAGGAGCACGGCGCCCCGGTGCTCAACTCCGCGGCGGCGACCGCGCGGTGCCAGGACCGTGTCGAGATGGCCGGGGTGGCCCGCGCGGCGGGGCTGCCGTTCGCCGCCACCACCGCGGTGGCCACGCTCGGCCGGCTGGCCGCGGCCGGGGAGCCGGACACGCCGCTGGTGATCAAGAGCCGGTTCAGCCGCCGCCAAGACCTGGTGGCCCGCGCCGACAGCGCCGCCCGCCTGCGCGAACTGGCCGCCGACTGGCCCGACGAGCCGGTGGTGACCCAGGAGTTCACCGCGAACAGCGGGTGGGACCACAAGCTGTGGGTGGTCGACGGCCGGCTCTTCGCCGGGCTGCGCCGCTCGGAGCTGGCCCCGGACGGCCGCGGGCCGACGCTGCCGCTGCCGGTCGGTGAGCTGCCCGCGAGCTGGACCGGCGCCGCGCTCCTGGCCGGCGAGGTCTTCGGCCTGGACGTCTACGGCGTGGACGTCCTCGACGCCGGTGGCGGCGCGCCGCTGATCGTGGACATCAACGCCTTCCCCGGGATCCGCGGCCAGGCCGGCGCCCCGGAGGCCCTCGCGGAACTCGCCCTGCGTACGGGGGAGCGCGGCCGGACGGCCGCCCCCGGGGGACAGCCGGACGGTCCCCCGGGGGAACGAGAGGCGGCCACCCCGGACGACCGGCGGACCGCGACCCCGGGTGAGCGGAAGACCACCACTCCGGGCGAGTCCAAGACGACCACCCCGGGCGAAAGAAAGCTGCCAGAAGTCAGCCGCAAATAGGCCCCGTTCGAAGCCGTCCGGACCGAAGAGGCGCGGAGGCGGAAGCTCGCCCTCCACAAGGCCTAAGCCGCCGACCGCCGGGGTAGCGCTGCCCCCGTCCAGGGGGGCGTGGATCGGCGCGTCCTCCTTCCGTACGCAGGGAAGAGGCCGCCACCGGTGACGCAGCAGCCATTCGAATTGCCCACCTTCTACACGCCCCATCCGGCGCGGCTGAACCCGCACCTGGAGGCGGCCCGTACGCACTCCACGGCATGGGCGCGCCGGATGGGAATGCTGGAGGGCTCCGGCATCTGGGAGGAGAAGGACCTCGCGGCGCACGACTACGCCCTGCTGTGCGCCTACACCCACCCGGACTGCGACGCGGACGCGCTCTCGCTGGTGACCGACTGGTACGTGTGGGTCTTCTTCTTCGACGACCACTTCCTGGAGAAGTTCAAGCGGACGCTCGACCGGAAGGGCGGCAAGGAGTACCTCGACCGGCTGCCCGCCTTCATGCCGATGGACCCGGCCGCGCCCGTCCCCGAGCCGGCCAACCCCGTCGAGGCGGGACTCGCCGACCTGTGGGCACGCACGGTGCCGCACATGTCCGTGGACTGGCGGAAGCGGTTCGCCGAGAGCACCGAGCACCTGCTCAACGAGTCGCTGTGGGAACTGTCCAACATCAACATCCACCGGGTGCCCAACCCCGTCGAGTACATCGAGATGCGCCGCAAGGTCGGCGGCGCGCCCTGGTCGGCGGGCCTGGTGGAGTACGCGGCCGGCGCGGAGGTGCCCGCGGCCGTCGCCGGCTCCCGTCCGCTGCGGGTCCTGCGGGACACCTTCTCCGACGCGGTGCACCTGCGCAACGACCTCTTCTCCTACCAGCGCGAGACGGAGGAGGAGGGCGAGCTGAGCAACGGTGTGCTGGTGCTGGAGACCTTCCTGGACTGCCCCACCCAGGAGGCCGCCGACGCCGTCAACGACCTGATCACCTCCCGGCTGCAGCAGTTCGAGAACACCGTGGTCACCGAACTCCCCGCGCTCTTCTTGGACGAGGGGCTGGACCCGAGGTCCTGCGCGGACGTGCTGGCGTACGCCAAGGGGCTCCAGGACTGGCAGTCCGGCGGCCATGAATGGCACATGCGCTCCAGTCGTTACATGAACGGCGGCGGGTCCGCGGCCGGCACCGCGCAGCCCTGGTCGCCGTTCGCCCGCGGCGGCCTCGGTACCTCGGCGGCGGACCTGAGGACCGCGCTGACCACGGCCGGCGCGCTCCGGCTGCGCGGCTCCACCCATGTGCCGCACCAGAAGGTCGGCCCCTCCCGCATCCCCGACCTCTCCCTGCCGTTCCCCACCACCCTCAGCCCGCATCTGGAAGGCGCCCGCCGCCGGGTGGTCACCTGGGCACGCCGGATGGGCTTCTTCGGCCCGCAGCCCGGCGTGCCGCTGTCCGACGTCTGGGACGAGCCCGCGATGGTCCGCTACGACCTGGCGCTGTGCGCGGCCGGCCTCCACCCGGACGCCACCGCGGAGCAACTGGACCTGGAGGCCGCCTGGCTGGCCTGGGGCACCTACGCCGACGACTACTACCCCCAGGTCTTCGGCCGGACCCGCGACATCGCCGGGGCCAAGGCGTGCACCGCGCGGCTGTCGGCCTGCATGCCGCTCGACCTCGCGGCCGCCGTGCCGGAGCCGGTCAACGCGATGGAACGCGGCCTGGCCGACCTGTGGGCGCGGACCGCGGGACCGATGACCCCCGAGGCGCGGCGGGCGTTCCGCGAGGCCGTCGACGCGATGACGGCCGGCTGGCTGTGGGAGCTCGACAACCAGGCACTGCACCGCATCCCCGACCCGGTCGACTACATCGAGATGCGCCGCGCGACCTTCGGTGCCGACCTCACCATGAGCCTGAGCCGCCTCGGCCGCGGCCGGCAGGTCCCTCCGGAGGTGTACCGCACCGGGACCCTGCGTGCACTGCAGAACGCCGCGGCCGACTACGCCTGTCTGCTGAACGACGTCTTCTCCTACCAGAAGGAGATCGAGTACGAGGGCGAGGTCCACAACGGCATCCTGGTCGTCCAGAACTTCTTCGACTGCGACTACCCGACCGCGCTGCACATCGTCCATGACCTCATGACCTCGCGCCTGGACGAGTTCCAGCACGTCGCCGCCCATGAACTCCCGGTCGTCTGCGACGACTTCGACCTGGGGCCACAGGCCCGCGAGGCGCTCGCCGGCCATGTCCACGAGCTGGAGAACTGGCTCGCCGGCATCCTCACCTGGCACCGCGACTGCCTGCGCTACACCGAGCCCGAGCTGCGTCATCCGGTCGGTTCGCCGGGGCGGCTGGGCGCGCCGACCGGGCTCGGGATGTCGGCGGCGCGCCTCTTCCGGTCGTCGGTCGCGGGGAAGGCCGCGGGGACGGTCGGGGGCACCGGGACGGGCGCGGGGACGGCGGCCGGGCTGGGAGCGGGGTAGGCGCCGGCCGGGCCCGGCCGACGCCGTCGGGCCCGCGGGCTCCCCGCGCCATGCCCCCGTGCCCCTTCCGTGCGCGGTACCACGTCATGTGCCATCGGCCTATGGTTCGTGACCCCGTGCCTACGGGGCCATGAACGGTGAGGGGGCGGGCCATGGCGGCAGGGAGTTCTCCGGGCGGTTCGGCAGGCGGTTCGGCGTCCCGGCGGGCGCAGGAGGCCCGCCGCCAGGAGCGGCTGCTGCGCGAACAGTGGCAGGCCGCCCGGCAGCGGGCCGAGCGCTGGGAGGCGGCGAGCGAGGGGGAGCGGCGGGTCGCGGCCCAGCTGCTGATGCTGGCCGGCCGGGGCTGGCGGCTGCTGGTGGACCGGCGCTGGCCGGGCACCCGTGCGGCCAATGTCGACATGCTGCTGATCGGCCCCGGCGGCGTCTTCGTCATCGACGTCAAGAACTGGCGGGCCGCGCCGGAGACCTCGGGCGGCCGGCTGCGGGCCGGCGGGTTCTCCCGCGACGAGCACCGGCGCAAGCTGCTGGCGGTCACCAAGGCCGCCGAGAGCGCGGTGGCCTCCCTGGGGATGTCCCCGGTGGCGGTGCGCCCGCTGCTGGTCTTCGCCGGCCGGCGGACCGACACGGAACTGGGCCGGATACGGCTGCTGGGCGAGTACGAGATCGGCCCGGCGCTGCTGTCGGAGCGCACCCGCCTGTCCGCGGCGTCGGTCCGCGCCCTCGCCGACCACCTGGCGCGGGTCTTCCCGGAGTACGAGGACCCGGCCGCCGCCCAGGACGGGGCCGCGGCACGGAACGGAGCCGCCGCACAGGACCGCGCCGCCGGTCGGGGCCGGGCCGCCGCCCGGGATGCGGTCTCCGCCCCGGCCGCCCCCGCATCGCCCCGGGGCGGCCGGGGCGGCCCCGCCCGTCCCCCGGCCGACGAGGCCGACGGTCTCTTCGACCTCGACGGCCTGCGGGAGGCCGCCCTCGACGAAGCGCGCCGCGCCCCCGTCGAGCAGTGGATGACCTTCCTCGACCCCGCACAGCTCGCGCTGGTGCGCCGCAACTGGGCCGGCCCCGCGCGGATCAGCGGCCCGGCCGGCACCGGCAAGACCGTCGTCGCCCTGCACCGTGCGGCCTACCTCGCCCAGCGCACCAACGGCCGCGTCCTGTACGTCACCTTCGCCAACAACCTGCCCCGGGTCCAGGCCACCTTCCTGCGGACCATGGCCCCCGCGGTGGCCGACCGGATCGACTTCCACAGCCTGCACTCCTGGGCGCGGGACTACCTGCGCGGCCGGGACGTCCCCGTCCACCTGCACAGGGAGAAGGCGGAGACGGCCTTCAGCCTCGCCTGGAAGCACGTCGGGCGGAACAGCTGCCTGACGGAGATCGATCCGCTGCCCCGCTACTGGCAGGAGGAGATCAACTACGTCATCAAGGGCCGCGGCATCACCTCCTTCGAGGAGTACGCCGGGCTCGCCCGTCGCCGCCGCCGCGCCGGCCTGCGCCGCCCGCACCGGCAGGCCGTCTGGTCCCTGTACGAGGCGTACGAGGCCCAGCGCACCGAGCGCGGCGTCCACGACTTCAACGATGTGCTCTCCCTCGCGCTCGCCGAGGCGTCCGGCCGCATCGGCCACAGCGACTACACCGCCGTCGTCGTGGACGAGGTCCAGGACCTGACGCTGGTCGGGGTGCGGCTGCTGCACGCCCTGGTGGGCGAGCGCCCCAACGGGCTGCTGCTGGTGGGGGACGGCCAGCAGGCCGTCTACCCGGGAGGGTTCCGGCTGTCCGACGCGGGCATCGACATCCGCGGGGACCGCGGGCAGGTCCTGCGGGCCAACTACCGCAACAGCAAGGAGATCGTGGACACCGCGCTCTCCGTGGTCGCCGACGACGCCTTCGAGGACCTCGACGGGATGCGCACCCCGGGCCGCCGGGACGTCGACCTGACCTACCTCGACGGTCAGGTGCAGCGCGCCGCGCTGCCCACCCCCGCCGCCCACGACGAGGCGCTGGTGACCGCGCTGGGCGCGCTCTCGCCGCAGGAGCTGGCCGACTCCGCGGTGCTCTGCCCTTCGAAGCGCGCCATCGAGCACTACCAGCGCCTGCTCACCCGCGCGGGCCTGCGCGTCTGCCTGCTGGAGCAGTACGACGGACATCCGGTCGGGGCCGTGAAGCTGGGCAGCTACCGCCGCGCCAAGGGCCTGGAGTTCAAGCGCGTCTACCTGCCCCGGCACGACACCTGCCTGCCGCTGGGGAAGCCGGACGACGGCCCGGCCGGCGAAACGGCCCACGAGCGCGGTGAGCTGGCCCGCAGTCAGCTCTTCGTCGCCATGACCCGCGCCCGGGACGTCCTGTGGCTGGGCAGCGTCCGGCCGCAGGACGGGGCCGACCGACCGCCGACGCCCGGCCCGTCGGGCAGCGGCTGACCGACCGCCGTCGCCCGGTCCGTCGAACAGAAGCTGACCGACCGCCACCGCCCGGCCACCGGAGGGGCGCTGACCGACCGTCGCCGGCCGGGCCGTCCCCCGAACAGCGGTCTCGGACCCCGCAGAGCCTCCTGCGGGGTCCTGCTGGCTGGTGAATATCCCGTCCGGGGTGAATAGTCCGATATGTCACAGGGAACCCCACATGGCGAAATCCCGCACGGGGTGTGACCGAGGGCCGGACCGCCGCCCATGCTGACGAGGAGTTCCGACTGTGCGACGCATGATCGCTTTGCTGGGCACCGTGGCCATCACCGGGGCGTCCGCCGCGTTCGGGCCGACCGACGCGGAGGCCGTCTCCGGCGTCATCACGTACCACATCCGGCAGGGCAACCGGATGTACCGGATCGAGGACCCCGGCGACGACCACTGCTACGGCGTGGGCGAGGGATACGGCGAGGTGGACAACGACACCCCCACCGACCTCGTCCTCTACAACGGCCGCGACTGCACCGGCTCCGTGGTGACCACCGTGCGCGCCGGCTCCTGGCTCAACGCACGGTTCGGAAGCCTGCGGCTGAGCGCGAAGGGCCCCCGCTACCCGCAGCCGGACGACCGCGACAACCCGGCACTCTCGAACAACCCGGACGACCGCGACAACCCGGCACTCTCGAACAACCCGGACGACCGCGACGCCCCGGCGCGCTCGGACGGCCGGGACGACCGGTACGACGGGGATGACCCGGCGCGCTCGGACGGTCGCGATGACCGGTACGACGGGGACGATCCGGCGCGCTCGGACGGTCGCGATGACCGGTACGACGGGGACGATCCGGCGCGCTCGGACGGTCGCGATGACCGGTACGACGGGGATGACCCGGCGGGCTCGGACGGTCGCGACGACCGGGATGACCGCGACGACCCGGCGCGCTCGGACAACCAGGAGGAGCCGGAGGGCCGGGAGTTCCCGGACGGTCCGGGGAACTCGGACAGTGCTGATCGGCCGACGAAGTCGGAGCGCCCGGCCAACTCGGACCGGCCGACGAAGTCGGAGCGCCCGGCCAACTCGGACCGGCCGACGACGTCGGATCGGCCGTCCGGCTCGGAGCGCCTGTCGAAGTCGGAGCGCCCCGTGGATCCGGTGAACGCGGCGGATCCGGTGAATGCGGCGGGCTCGGTGTACGGGGCGCATCCGGTGGGTTCCGGGCGTCCGGTGAACACGGCGCGTCCGGTGCACACCGCGCACTCGGTGAACCCCATGAAGACCGCGCATCCCAGACGCCCCGTGCACACCGCACACTCGGCGCACTCGGCCCGCCCGGTGAACACTGTGCGCCGGACGCACCCGGGGCACCCGGCGGGCCGAGTGAACACCGGGCATCCGACCAACCCGGCGTACCGCCTGAACCTCGCGGACCGGATGCGTCCGGGAAGCCCCGGCAGCCCCCTTCGCCTGGGATCCGGCGGCTGAGGTTCCCCCTCTCTCGGGCGCGTCACCGTGCCGCCGCGAACGCCCGCAAGCCGGGCGGCGGGCGACCGGTGATGCGCCCGACGGCGTCTGTGACCAGGTCGCGGGCGCCGTCGGCCAGAGCGCGGCCCGGGCCCGCCCACGGGGTGGCGAAGGCGGTGGGCGGCGGGGCCGAGGCCCGGGCGGTCAGTGCGGCGGCATCAGCCCGGAGAGCGTCGCCTCCACGAGGCCGCGGGCGTACGACGCGTCCATCGGGCCCGGCCGGAAGACCAGCCGGTAGATCATGGGGGCGACGATGTGGTCCATCACGATGTCGGCGTCCGGCACCTGCTCACCGCGGTCGGCGGCGCGGGCCAGGATCACGTCCACCTGCTCGGCGGCGTAGGCCGAGCACCGGCCCGCATGGCTGCCGTCCGGATCGCCGGCGAGCGCGTCACGGAGATAGGCCCGCCCGGGGGGCGAGGCCATCTCCTCCAGGAACTGTTCGGCCCAGGTCTCCAGGTCCGTGCGCAGCGCGCCGTGGTCGGCGGGCGGTGCCTCCGGGCGGAGGCGTTCGACGGCGACGTCGGACAGCAGCTCCTGGAGGTCTCCCCACCGGCGGTAGATCGTCGACGGCGTGACACCGGCGCGAGCGGCGACCAGGGGAACCGTCAGCGCCGCACGGCCCTGTTCCGTTTCGAGTGCGCGCACGGCTGCGTGCACCGATTCCTGGACGCGGGCACTACGCCCCCCGGGGCGGGTCATCGGCCTGGGGCTCATGGCTCCACTTTAAGGGCTCCCGACGGCGCACGCAGCCATAAACGCGAACTGTTTGCGTTAGCGCGGTGGGCGAGTTACCGTGGCGTAACGCAATTATTTTGCTTTTGGCTCGTGAGAGGACAGCTCATGCATGCCGTCAGTGACGTGGCCCCCGCTTGGACGGTCGGCGACCTCACCGTCCACCGGATCGACGAGGTGGCGCTCCCCGCGCGGACCGGCCGATGGCTGCTGCCCGACGCCACTCCGGACGTGGTGGCCCAATCCCCGTGGCTGCAGCCGGACTTCGCCGACCCCGAGGGCGCCCTCCGCCTGGTCACGCACAGCTTCGCCCTGGAGGTGGCGGGCCTGCGCATCGTCGTCGACACCGGAATCGGCAACGACAAGCCCCGGGAGAACCCCGCCTGGGACCACATGAACAGCGACTACCTCCAGCGCCTGACGGCGGCCGGCTTCGCCCCCGAGACGGTGGACCTGGTCCTCCTCACCCACCTGCACACCGATCACGTCGGGTGGAACACCCGCTCCGACCAGGGCGAATGGGTCCCCACCTTCCCCCGTGCCCGCTATCTGACGGCCCGTGCGGAGTGGGACCACTGGGCCGGCGTGGAGCTGGACGCGGCCCGCCGCCAGATGTTCCGGGACTCCGTCCACCCGATCCGTGACGCCGGTCTGCTCGACCTGATCGACGTGCCCGCCGAGGGAACCGCGGTCGCCCCCGGCGTCCGCCTGCTGCCCACCCCGGGGCACACACCCGGCCAGGTCGCCGTGGAGCTGCGCAGCGCCGGACAGACGGCCCTGATCACCGGCGACTGCGTCCACCACCCGGTCCAGCTCTCCCGCCCCGCCATATCCAGCTGCGTGGACGCCGACCCCGCACAGGCCGCACACACCCGCCGCACCCTGCTCGCCTCGCTCGCCGGCACCGACACCCTGCTGCTCGGCAGCCACTTCCCACCCCCCACCGCGGGCCGCGTCATCGCCGACGGCGACGCCTACCGCCTCTCGGCCGTGGCCCCGACCCGCCCGTGACCCGGAGGGGAGCGGGGGCCGGCTGACGTGGGTCGTGGCGCGGGCCGAGGGGCCGTCATGGCGCCGGTCATGGCGCGGGCCAAGGTGCCGTCATGGCTCGCGCGGGGGCTGCTGCGGCATCGCCAACTCGGGCCGTACGCCGCCATGTTGCCCGTTGCCGAGCCGATGGTCAGGCGGCGTGCCGGCCAGGTGGGGTGACGGGGCGGCAGTGTGACGGCTCGGCGGTGGGAGACCCGACGGCTCGATGGGCCGGCGAACCGGTGGCGCGCCCGTTGTCGCTCCGCTTCTCGCTGCCGGGGCCCCGCGGCCCGTCTGTTGCCGCAGGCCGCCCGCTCCGTAAGTCCCGCTCCGCCCCGCCGACTCCGCCCGCCCCATTGCCCCGAGCATTCGGCCTGCTCAGCCCACCGGCTGCCCGCCCGGCCGCCCCGTCCACCCCATGAATTCGGTATCCGGAGAGTCACCTTTCGCCACTTTGCGGCATGTTTAAAAAGAATATTGGCTTATGTCTGAATTTTCACGCAATTGCCCTTGTTGGAGACAGGTGAGCGTCGTAGCTTGGGAGTTGTCGAGCCGGTAACGGTCCGACAACAAGGCAAGAACAACAAGGAGGCGAGAATGAGCTTCCGCAAGGTCTTCCCCAGAAGGCGCAATCGCGACCACGACGACTGGCACGACCACGACCGTAACCGCCGCAGGCGCCGCAGGAGGTTCAACCGCGGGCGCCGCTACAGGTTCGGTTACCGCTACTGACGCACACCTCTGAGTTCGAGGCTGGCTCGCGTACGCCGCGGGTCCGCCTCGTCGTTTTAGGGGGCGGTGCCACTCGGTCCCGCTCGACAACCGACCAGCGACGAGATGACGTAGATCATGAACCTGCGCAGCTCACGCCGGCGCGGAGAGCGCCCTGAAGCGTCGCCTCGACGAGGCGAGGAAGCATCGCCCGTTGGACAGGGCTCACCCCTGCCGCACGATGCCGGCGAAAGTTCCCCCGACTCCTCCGATTCGCCCGACCCTCTCGAACCTCCCCGTCCCCTCGAATCCCCTGATTCGCCCGATCCACCCGACCCCGCGGACGGTGTGCGCTCACGGCGGGCCCGGGGCCCGCGGCCACCGGACGCCGCCATGGACCGCGTGTTCCGCGAACTCGTCGCGGACACCTCGATCCGTACCAGGCGGGTGGGCTTCAAGGAGGCGGTGCGGCGTTTCTGGCCGCTGACCCGCGGCGACCGGCGATGGATCATGCTCGTCATCCTGAGCGCCATCGTCGCCGCGTTCGCGGAGACCGTCGCGATCCTCCTCTTCGCCCAACTCACCGACAACGCCCTGCAGAAGGGCTCGATCAGCGCCTTCTGGCAACCCGCCGGACTGTGGCTCACCGTGGCCGTCGCCGGCGCGATCGTCGGATACCTGGGCAGCTCGCTCGCCGCCTGGACGGCGGAGCGCTTCGTGATGCGGCTACGAGCCCGCGTCTTCGCCCATCTCCAGACGCTGCCGCCGCACTTCTTCCAGCGCAACCGCCGCGGTGACCTGGTCGAGCGGCTGACCGGCGACGTCGACGCCATCGAACAACTCGTGGTCTCCGGCCTGGTCCAGGCGGCCACGGCCCTGTTCGGCGTCATCTTCTACGCCGGAGCCGCGCTCTGGCTGCGCTGGGACCTGGCACTCGCCACCTTCGCGCTGGCCCCGCTGTTCCTCGTCGCCACCACCCGCTTCACCCGCCGGGTCAAGGAGGTCTCCCGCCGGGAGCGCTCGGCGGACGGCGCCATCACCTCGGTCGTCGAGGAAGGCCTGGTCAATGTCGTTCTCACCCAGGCCTACAACCGTCAGCGGGACGAACAGGAGCGGCTGCAGCGCGAGGCCCGCAAGTGGCTGCGGGCGTCGGTGACCAGCGCCCGCATCAACGAGCTGTACGGACAGCTGGTCGAGGTCCTCGAAACGCTCTGCGTCCTGGCGATCATCGGCCTGGGCGTCTGGGAGATCTCCTCGGGGCGGATGACGCTCGGGCAGCTCCTGGCGTTCGCCGCGTTCGTCGGCTACCTCTACCCGCCGATCCGCGACCTCGGCCAGCTCGGACTGACGGTCACCGAGGCGACCGCCGGCGCCGAACGACTGCTGGAGATCCTCGACGCCCCGCCCGCCGTCACCGACCCGGACCCCGCGACCGTCGTCCCGGCCCCGAGCCGCGCCGTCGGCGCAGTGGAGGTGTGCCAGGTCGGCTTCAGCTATCCGGGCGGCAAGGAACAGGTGCTCCATGACTTCTCGTTCACCGCGGTGCCCGGGGAACTGGTGGTCATCACCGGCCCCAGCGGCGCGGGCAAGTCGACCCTGGCGGCCCTGCTGCTGAGGTTCTACGACCCCGACACCGGCAGCGTCCGGCTGGACGGCATCCCCGTGAACCGGCTGCCGCTGGCCCAGCTCCGCCGCAACATCACCCTGCTGCCCCAGGACACCCTCGTCCTGCACGACACCGTGGAGGAGAACATCGCCTGCGGACGCGACGACATGACCCACGCCGACGTGGTCGGCGCAGCCCGGGCCGCCGACGCCGACGGGTTCATCTCCGACCTTCCCGAGGGCTACGACACGGTCATCGCGCCGGGCACCTCCCGGCTCTCCGGCGGCCAGCTCCAGCGCATCGCCATCGCCCGCGCCATGCTGCGCAACGCCCCCGTGCTCATCCTCGACGAGCCCACCACCGGCCTGGACACCCTGGCCACCCAACGCATCCTCGATCCGCTGCGGCGCCTGGCCGAAGGCCGCACCACTCTCGTGATCACCCACGACCTGGACCTCGCCACGGACGCCGACCGCATCCTGGTCCTGGACGAGGGACGCCTGGTGGAGTCGGGCCGTCACGACGAACTCCTCGCCCGCAACGGCCTGTACGCCACCCTCTTCCACGCCCACCCACCGCCCCGCAACGGCTCCGCACACCCCCTCGCCCGCCCGTCGGGCAGCAGCCACTGACGGTCACCGCCGGCGGAGGCCGCGGGGCGGACACCGGCACCGAGACCGACACCTGAGGCATGCCCGAGGCCCGCCCCCGGCCATCCGGGGCGGGCCCGCAACCAGATCCGCAACCTCCCGACCAGGGCCGTACGCCGTCCGGGCCTGGCGCGCCGCCACCCCCTGCCCGGCCCGAGCCTCCGCCCGCACTTCTCCCGCTTCTCCCTCCCCGATCACTCTCGGTGCGCACGGCGACACGCAAGGCGCATACCCGTCCGGCCCGCTTCCCGGGCCCAAGATGGTCCCGTGATCCAGGAGCACGCGTGACCAGGCCGGCCGCAGCGGGAAGCAACAGCGCCACCGGAGCCCACCACCTCCACCGGGCGGTGGGCTTCTGGGGGCTGATGTTCATCTCCCTGGGATCGATCATCGGCTCCGGCTGGCTGCTGGGCGCCCTGACCACCGCCGTCATCGCCGGCCCGGCCTCGCTGGTCTCCTGGGTGCTGGCGTCGACGATGCTCGCCGTACTCGCCCTCGCCCACGCGGAACTCGGTGCCACCTACCCGATCGCGGGCGGCACCGCCCGCTTCCCCTTCTTCGCCTTCGGCCCGTTGGTCGGCTTCACCGCGGGCTGGATGTCCTGGCTGCGGTCGGTCCTGATCTCGCCGATCGAGGTCGAGGCCACCCTCTCGTACATGGACCGCATCGGCTGGGTCCACGACCGGGTGCGCGTCCTGCACCCGAACGGCACCCTCACCTGGGCCGGACTGGTGATCGCCACCATCTTCATGATGATCTTCACGATCATCAACGTGCTCGGCGTGCGCCTGCTGTCCGGGATCAACTCGGTGACCGCGGTGGTGAAGACGGCCGTACCCCTGCTCACCGTGGTGGTCCTGATGACGCTGGCCTTCCACGGCTCGAACTTCACCGCGGGCGGCGGCTTCGCCCCGCACGGGGCACACGGCGTCTTCGCGGCCCTGCCCGCCGGTGTGGTGTTCGCGCTGCTGGGCTTCGAACAGGCCATCCAGCTGGCCGGTGAGGCGCGCGACCCGCAGCGCGACGTCTCCCGGGCGGTGATCGTGGCCATGGCGGTCGGCACCGCGCTCTACCTCCTGCTGCAGATCGCCTTCATCGGCGCCCTGGACCCCGACGCCCTGACCCGCAGCTGGGACAACCCGGTGGGGGAGGGCAACTTCGGCCCCTACGCCACGCTCGCCACCGCCGTCGGGGCCGGCTGGCTGGCGACCATCCTCTACGTCGACGCCGTCATCTCCCCGGCGGGCACCGGCCTGGTCTACATGGCCGGAGCCGCGCGTCTCTCCTACGCCATGGGACGCGAGCGGGTCCTGCCCCGACCCCTCACCCAGGTCGGCCGCAGCCGGGTGCCCGTCGTCTCGATCCTCCTCGCCTTCGTGGTCGGCGAGATCGCGTTCCTGCCGTTCCCCAGCTGGCAGGCGCTGGTGGGCGTGGTCACCTCGGCGGCGGCCGTGATGTACGCCTTCGCCCCCGTGGCGCTGCACGCCCTGCGCGTACAGGACGGCGGCCGGAACCGCCCCTACCGGCTGCCCGCCGGACCGGTGCTGGCCCCCGCCGGCTTCGTCTTCGCCAACCTGATCTTCTACTGGTCCGGCTACGAGGCGGACTGGAAGCTCGGTATCGCCGCCCTGCTCGGCTTCCTCGTCCTCGCGCTCACCCGCCGCGGCATCCCGGCGGCCGAACGCAGCGGGCTGCGCGCCAAATCGGCCCTCTGGGTGTGGCCCTGGCTCGGCGGCATGATCCTCATCGGCCGTTTCGGCCGCTACGGCGGCACCCGCGCGCTCCCCGACTGGTGGGACCTGGTCATCGTGATCGTCTTCAGCCTCGCCGTGCACTACACCGCCGTACGCCTGGCCATGCCTCCCGAGGAGGTGGACGCCGCCGTACGCCACGAGGAGGAGGGCGAGTCGGTCCCGCCGGCGCCGGGTGCGACGCGGTGACGGACCTGCCGGGGCGGCGGCGGTACGCGTCACCCACCTCCGCGAGCGGCAGCAGAGCATCGCGGATGAGTGCGATGCGTTCGTCGCCTGGGTACGGGATCACGGCGACGTCGGACTTCACTCCTGCGCACTGACAGTCGAGGACGGCTCGATCAATACCAGTCGGTTGTGGACGGGAGCGCTGCACACCTCCACGACCGCTGACTACCAACCACGTTGATGAGGCGCCCTGTCGGAGCGCCAGTGGCCGTCTCTATGGTGGAGAGACGGCAAATGGGGTGTGGCACACCGGATATGGCATAGAGGTCGATCTGTCCCTGCCCGACCTCGGCCACCCGGGGCGTCCCGATCGGCTGCGGGAGATCACCGCCAGGGTCACCGACCGCGACCCGCGACTGCTCGAATGTCTCGCACACCACGACGGACGGGAATGCGTGTCGGAGACCGGTGGGAAGCCGCCGTGGATGTTCATCCGCCGAGGCAGGGCCGGGGGACGGCGGCCGCTCGTGGCCTCGCACCTCCCGATCACGCACCGGGCGACCCCGGCGGAGAGCGCCCGGCACAAGGCCACCAAGGAGCGGATCGTCGAGACCGCCGGGCGGTACGGCCTGGACGCGGAGGCCGAGGTGCCCATGGCCAACCGGCGGAGCATCCCGGATGCCGTCGTCACCGGTTCCGGCGGTCCCGCCCCGGCCGGCGAAGATGACGACCTGGTCACCTTCGCCGAGCAGGAGATAGACCGCACCTGCCGGGCAGGCGAAGGCAACGGGTTCCCCAGTGACGCCCGGCCTCTTCGCGATCTCGGCCGACCGACAGGTGGCTTCACCCTCCCCTGCCTGCCTGCCTGCCTGCCGGCTCGACGCTCCAGCGACCCGACGCGGATCACTCCCGTCGAGCGGGCGGCAGCCTCCGCGGCGCTGGGCTGCCCGCCATGGGAGCTCGGGCCGTGTGCCGGCTGCACCCAGATGATGCGGCGGTACGGGCAGAACGCGGCCATGTGCTGCAACGTGTGCCGGGCCGTCCTCAACGGGCGGTAGGCGGGAACTGCGACCAAAACTGCGACCACTACCGCGAAGGGCCCCACCGCAAGCGGTGGGGCCCTTCAACGTTGTGCCCGGTGAGAGCACTGGCGGAGGATACGAGATTCGAACTCGTGAGGGGTTGCCCCCAACACGCTTTCCAAGCGTGCGCCCTAGGCCACTAGGCGAATCCTCCGCCGCAAACAATACAAGACGTTGGGGAGTGCTCGCGACCATGATCGTGGGGAGGGGTTCGGAGGGGGAGGGAAGTGGGTCGGGGTGAGGGTCCGGGTCGTTTCCCGGGCGGGGGATCCGCTACTGTGGTGCGCAGCCCCTCACGTGGCGCTATCTGACTGAACTCCCCCAGGGCCGGAAGGCAGCAAGGGTAGGTCGGCTCTGGCGGGTGCGTGGGGGGCGCTTGCGTTTACGGGGCCGGTCGGTTGTCGGTGCGGCCCGATATCGTCGTATGCGTGTCGTCCCTTGCGCTGTACCGCCGCTACCGGCCCGAGACCTTCGCCGAGGTCATCGGGCAAGAGCACGTGACCGATCCGCTGCAGCAGGCATTGCGGAACAACCGCGTCAACCACGCCTATTTGTTCAGTGGGCCGCGAGGCTGCGGCAAGACGACCAGTGCGCGGATCCTGGCGCGCTGCCTCAACTGTGAGGAAGGTCCCACCCCCACGCCCTGCGGAAAGTGCCAGTCGTGCCTGGACCTGGCCAGGAACGGCCGGGGCTCGATCGACGTGATCGAGATCGACGCGGCGTCGCACGGTGGCGTGGACGACGCCCGTGAGCTGCGGGAGAAGGCCTTCTTCGGGCCGGCCAGCAGCCGCTACAAGATCTACATCATCGACGAGGCGCACATGGTGACCTCGGCGGGCTTCAACGCCCTGCTGAAGGTCGTCGAGGAGCCGCCGGAGCATCTGAAGTTCATCTTCGCGACGACCGAGCCCGAGAAGGTCATCGGGACGATCCGGTCGCGTACGCACCACTACCCGTTCCGGCTGGTGCCCCCGGGGACGCTGCGGGAATACCTGGCCGAGGTGTGCGGGCGGGAGGAGAGCCCGGTCGAGGACGGGGTGCTGCCGCTGGTGGTGCGCGCCGGCGCCGGGTCGGTGCGTGACTCGATGTCCGTGATGGACCAGCTGCTCGCCGGTGCCGGTGCGGACGGTGTGACGTATGCCATGGCGACGGCGCTGCTGGGGTACACCGACGGGTCGCTGCTGGACTCGATCGTGGAGGCGTTCGCGGCGGGGGACGGCGCGGCGGCTTTCGAGGTCGTGGACCGCGTCATCGAGGGCGGCAACGACCCGCGGCGCTTCGTCGCGGACCTGCTGGAGCGGCTGCGGGACCTGGTGATCCTGGCGGCCGTGCCCGAGGCCGGGGAGAAGGGGCTGATCGACGCCCCGGCGGATGTCGTGGAGCGGATGACGGCGCAGGCGTCCGTCTTCGGGGCCGCGGAGCTGAGCCGGGCCGCCGATCTGGTCAACACGGGCCTGACGGAGATGCGCGGGGCGACCTCGCCGCGGCTGCAGTTGGAGCTGATCTGTGCGCGGGTGCTGCTGCCCGCGGCGTACGACGACGAGCGGTCGGTGCAGGCGCGGCTCGACCGCCTGGAGCGCGGCGCGGGTGCGGCGCTGCTGGGCGGGGCCGGCGGCGGCGCGGGGTCCGGGGCGGGCCCCGGGGCCGGGGCGCCGGTGGTGGCGTCCGGTGGCGGGCCCGCGGCCGGATACGTACCGGGGCCGGAGGCGCATCCGGCGATGCCGGCCGGCGGACCGTCCGGGCCGGCGGCGGCGCGTGCCGCGGTGCGGGGCGCGGTGAGCGGAGGTGCGAGTGGCGGCGCGGGGGCCCCTGGTGCCCCGGCGCCCGCTGCCCCGGCGCCCGCTGCCCCGGCGCCCGTTGCCCCGGCTCCCGCCCAGGCCGCGCCGCCCGCCGGGGCGCCCGGCGGGCCGGCGGCCGCGCCCGGCGATGAGCAGCAGCAGGGCGACGGCGGCGGTGCGGCGGCGCCGCAGGGCGGTCCGGCCCAAGGCGGTCCGGCGCAGGCTCCGCCGGCCGCGGCGCCGGGCGGGGGCCAGGCTGCGTCCGCGCGGCCGGGCGCCTGGCCCGGGAGCACGGGCCGGGGCAACGGCGCCGGCGGAGGCGCCGCGGGCGGCAACGGCCCCGGTGCCGGACGGCAGCCCGGTGGCTGGCCCACGGCCGTGGCGCCGGGGCAGGGCGGCCAGGCGCCGCAGGGCGGGGAGCCCGCTCCGGCGCCCTCGCCGCCGTCTTCGCCCGGCCCGGCGGCCGGTCCGGGCGCGCCCGTGGCCCAGCAGCCGCAGGCCGGGGCGGCCCCGGGGGCGGCACAGGGCGCCGCCCAGGTGCGGCAGATGTGGCCGGACATCCTGGAAGCGGTGAAGGCCCGCCGGCGTTTCACCTGGATCCTGCTGAGCCAGAACGCCCAGGTCTCCGGCTTCGACGGCACGACCTTGCAGATCGGCTTCCCCAACGCCGGTGCCCGCGACAGCTTCGCCAACGGCGGGAGCGAGGACGTCCTCAAGGACGTGCTGGCCGAGCGGTTCCAGGTGCAGTGGCGGGTCGAGGCGATCGTCGACCCGTCGGGCGGCGCCAACCCGCCGGCCGGCGGCGCGCCCCGTAGTGGCGGTGGCGGATTCGGCGGCGGCGGTGGCTTCGGCGGCGGGGCGCCCGCCGCGCCGCAGCAGGGCGGGCCGCAGTCCCCGCCCCAGCAGAGCGGCCCGTCGGCGTCCTCGTCGTCCGGGGGCCCGTACGGACAGGGCAGTGGCGGATCCGGAGCCTCCGGCAGCGGTGGCGGCCAGGGCGCGCGGATGGCGCGGGAGGCCGTCGCCCCGTCGGCGTCCGCGGGCGCCGGGCCGTCAGGACCCGCGGCGGAGGCCTCCTCCACCCCGCCCGAGCCCCCGCCGATGTCGATCGAGTACGACATGCCGGCCGAGGACGACCCCGACCTCGTCGACTCCGCGCTCAGCGGCCACGACCTGATCGTGCGCGAGCTCGGCGCGACGGTCATCGAGGAGTTCAACAACGAGTAGCGGGCGACGCGACACCGCGTAGGCAGCGCGTCGGCAGGTCGGCGAGGGGGCGGAACGGTAAGCGGACGTACACCGGACGTACACCCGTGCTCCTCCCTCCGGCGTAGGGCGCCGGGCCCGTGAAACACGTAGGCTCGGGCTACCGCACCAATCGTTGTCGTATGGCAGGAGTCACGTCGTGATCCCCGGTGGTCAGCCCAATATGCAGCAGCTGCTTCAGCAGGCCCAGAAGATGCAGCAGGACCTCGCGGCCGCCCAGCAGGAGCTGGCGGAGACGCCCGTCGAGGGTTCCGCGGGCGGCGGTCTGGTCAAGGCGACGGTGACCGGCTCCGGTGAGCTCCAGAGCCTGGTCATCGACCCCAAGGCAGTGGACACCGACTCGGCGGAGGAGACCGCCGAGACGATCGCCGACCTCGTGCTGGCGGCGGTCCGGGACGCCAACGCCAGTGCCCAGCAGCTGCAGCAGCAGAAGCTCGGTCCGCTCGCCCAGGGTCTGGGCGGTGGCGGAATCCCGGGTCTCCCCTTCTGAGGAGTAGCCAACTAGCGTACGCACCACGGCAGAAGAGAAAGAAGACGTTCCGTGTACGAAGGCGTGGTCCAGGACCTGATCGACGAGTTGGGCAGGCTGCCCGGCGTCGGTCCCAAGAGCGCGCAGCGGATCGCCTTCCACATTCTTCAGGCCGAGCCGACCGATGTCCGCCGGCTCGCGAACGCGCTGATGGAGGTCAAGGCGAAGGTCCGGTTCTGCGGTACCTGCGGCAATGTGGCGCAGGAGGAGCAGTGCCGGGTCTGCCTGGACCCGAGGCGTGATCCGGCGGTCATCTGCGTTGTGGAGGAGCCCAAGGACGTCGTGGCGATCGAGCGGACGCGTGAGTTCCGCGGCCGCTACCACGTCCTCGGCGGGGCGATCAGTCCGATCGAGGGCGTGGGCCCGGACGACCTTCGGATCAGGGAACTGCTGGCCAGGCTCGCGGACGGCACCGTCACCGAGCTGATTTTGGCCACCGACCCGAATCTCGAGGGCGAGGCCACGGCCACGTACCTGGCGCGCATGATCAAACCCATGGGCCTGAAAGTGACGCGACTGGCGAGCGGTCTGCCGGTCGGCGGCGATCTGGAGTACGCGGACGAGGTCACGCTCGGGCGGGCCTTCGAAGGGAGGAGACTTCTCGATGTCTGATGCCACGCTGCACAACGCGACCCAGGACCCGGACGACTTCGCCGTATCGATCTCCGACTCGGTCGAGAGCTTCATCGTCGCGGTGACCGAGGTCGCCAAGGGCGACGAGCCGGACAGCGCGGTTCCCTTCCTGCTGCTGGAGATCTCCCAGCTGCTGCTCACCGGCGGCCGCCTGGGCGCCCACGAGGACTTCGTCCCCGACGAGCGGTACGAGCCGGACACCGGCCCGGAGCCGGACGTCGACGAACTCCGCGAGCGCTTCGCGACCCTGCTCGACCCGGTGGACGTCTACTCCGAGGTCTTCGACCCGTACGTACCGCGCAGCGAGCCGGTCGCCAGCCGCATCTCCGACGACCTGGCCGACATCATCACCGACCTGCGGCACGGCCTGGCGCACTACCGTGCGGGCCGGGTCAGCGAGGCCCTGTGGTGGTGGCAGTTCTCCTACCTGTCCAACTGGGGCCCGACCGCCTCGGCCGCCCTGCGCGCGCTGCAGTCGCTGGTCGCCCATGTCCGCCTCGACCAGCCGCTGGTCGAGCTGGACGGTCTGGACACCGACAGCGACGTCACCGGCGGTGAGGACCGGCTCGCCGAGGAGGCCGGCCGGGTCATGGCGGCGGAGATCGCCGGGCCGCTGGGGCTGCGCAGGGTGTGAGCGACGGGCCGGCCGCGGTGTGAGCCGTGAGCCGGCCGGCCACGGGGCCTGCGGAGAAACCCGCGGGCCGGCCCGCGCCGGGCTCGTGGCGGGCTGCCCTGAGCCGCTGCGGGGGCGTGTGACCGTGCCTGTGCGCCGCCACCGCCGAATGCGCTCGCCTGTGTGCCGCCGCTGCCGCAGTGCGCTCGTCCGCGCGCTCCGGCCCCTGTGACGCGCCCGTCGCGCGCCGTCACGCTTCGCGAGACGATGCGCCCGTGCCGTCCGTCCCGTGGGCCTCTCGCCGCGCCCGGACCTTGTGACCTGGGTTACGTTTTCGTGTGTACCGCCCAGGAGCGGGCATGTGCTCGCCGGGCAGGCGCAACGGTGCGCCTTGTGGAGCCGCCTCGGGACGTGAAACTCACGGGACAGGTGATCACGGTGAGAACCCGTGATCAACCAGTGAGTCTCACGTCTCACGATGTGGTATCAGCAGGGCGGACTCCGCTTGCTCGTTAGACTGAGCCGACCGCAGTACCCCCATTTCCGGGGGTCCGGGAGGAAACTCCCGAAGAGACAGTTGCGAGGAGCGCACGTGGGCCTTGTCGTGCAGAAGTACGGCGGCTCATCCGTTGCGGATGCCGAGGGCATCAAGCGCGTTGCCAAGCGAGTCGTCGAAGCCAAGAAGAACGGCAACCAGGTTGTCGTGGTGGTTTCGGCGATGGGCGACACGACGGACGAGCTGATCGATCTCGCGCAGGAAGTGTCCCCGATTCCGTCGGGGCGCGAGTTCGACATGCTGCTGACCGCCGGAGAGCGGATCTCCATGGCCCTGCTGGCGATGGCGATCAAAAACCTCGGCCATGAGGCGCAGTCCTTCACGGGCAGCCAGGCCGGCGTCATCACGGATTCCGTGCACAACAAGGCACGGATCATCGACGTCACGCCGGGCCGCATCAAGACCTCCGTCGACGAGGGCAACATCGCCATCGTCGCCGGATTCCAGGGCGTGTCCCAGGACAAGAAGGACATCACGACGCTGGGGCGCGGTGGGTCGGACACGACCGCCGTCGCGCTGGCGGCCGCCCTGGACGCCGACGTCTGTGAGATCTACACCGATGTGGACGGTGTCTTCACCGCCGACCCCCGGGTCGTGAAGAAGGCCCGGAAGATCGACTGGATCTCCTTCGAGGACATGCTGGAGCTGGCCAGCTCCGGATCCAAGGTGCTGCTGCACCGTTGCGTCGAGTACGCACGCCGTTACAACATCCCGATCCACGTCCGCTCGTCCTTCTCGGGACTGAAGGGCACCTGGGTCAGCAACGAACCGCAAGGGGACCAGCCGATGGAGCAGGCAATCATCTCGGGCGTCGCACATGACACCTCCGAGGCGAAGGTCACGGTCGTCGGAGTCCCGGACAAGCCGGGCGAGGCCGCGCGCATCTTCCGTGCGATCGCGGACTCCGAGGTCAACATCGACATGGTCGTGCAGAACGTGTCCGCCGCGTCGACCGGTCTGACCGACATCTCCTTCACGCTGCCCAAGGCCGAGGGCCGCAAGGCCGTCGCGGCCCTGGAGCGGACCCGTGCCGCGGTCGGCTTCGACTCGCTGCGCTACGACGACCAGATCGCCAAGATCTCGCTGGTCGGCGCGGGGATGAAGACCAACCCGGGGGTCACGGCGACGTTCTTCGAGGCGCTGTCCAACGCGGGCGTGAACATCGAGCTCATCTCGACCTCCGAGATCCGCATCTCGGTCGTCACCCGTGCCGACGACGTCAACGAGGCCGTGCGCGCCGTGCACACCGCCTTCGGTCTCGACACCGACAGTGACGAGGCCGTGGTCTATGGCGGCACCGGCCGATGATTCCGGCCGAGGCGGGCCGTCCGTCCCTCGCTGACACGGCGTGGGCGGACGCCCGTACGGCCGCCAAGCCGCATCTCGCCGTCGTCGGCGCCACCGGCGCCGTCGGCTCGGTCCTGCTCGGCATCCTGTCCGAGCGGGCCGACATCTGGGGCGAGATCCGGCTGATCGCCTCGCCCCGTTCGGCCGGCCGCAAGCTGACCGTGCGGGGCGCACAGGTCGAGGTCGTCGCGCTGAGCGAGGAGGCCTTCGACGGCATCGACGTCGCGATGTTCGACGTCCCCGACGAGGTCTCCGCACAGTGGGCGCCGGTCGCGGTGTCCAAGGGCGCGGTGGTCGTGGACAACTCCGGCGCGTTCCGGATGGACCCGGACGTGCCGCTCGTCGTGCCCGAGGTCAATGCGCACACCGCGCGGGTGCGTCCGCGCGGCATCATCGCCAACCCGAACTGCACGACGCTCTCGATGATCGTCGCGCTGGGTGCGCTGCATGCCGAGTACGGAGTGAGCGAGCTGATCGTCTCCTCGTACCAAGCCGTCTCCGGGACGGGGAAGGCCGGCGTCGACACCCTGCGGGCGCAGCTGTCCGCGGTGTCCGGCACGGAACTGGGCACCACGCCCGGTGACGTGCGGCGGGCCGTCGGGGACACGCTGGGCCCCTTCCCGGCACCGATCGCCCTCAATGTCGTGCCGTGGGCCGGCTCGCTCCAGGAGGACGGCTGGTCCTCCGAGGAACTCAAGATCCGCAACGAGTCCCGCAAGATCCTCGGGATGCCGGACCTGCCGGTCACCGCGACCTGTGTACGGGTGCCGGTGATCACCACGCACTCCCTGACCGTGCACGCCCGGTTCGAGAACGAGGTCTCGGTCGCCGGTGCGCACGAGATCCTGGCCGCCGCCCCCGGGGTCGTCCTCTGCGACGACCCGGCCGAGGGCGAGTACCCGACCCCCGCCGATGTCGTCGGCACGGACCCGACCTGGGTCGGACGGGTGCGGCGCTCGCTGGACGATGCGCGGGCACTGGAGTTCTTCGTGTGCGGGGACAACCTGCGCAAGGGAGCGGCCCTGAACACGGCGCAGGTGGGGGAGCTGGTGGCGGGGGAACTCCGGGGGTAGCGGCCGCCGGTGGCGCCGGGGAGGGGCTGCGGGGGCCGGGGGTGCGACGCGGGCGCTCTCCCGTTCCGGCCCGAGCGTTGTTGCGGGCGCTTCCGTGTGTCTGGCCGGAATGGTGCTGCGGGCTCACTCCTCCGTCCGGCCGGGATGTCGATTCCGGCTCTCCGGTGCGTCCGTTTCCGGGATGCTGATGCGGGCTTCGGCCCTCTCCTGTGGGGCGACTTGGCGGGATCGGTCTCCTGTGGCGACCGCCTGGGAGATACTTTGTGGGGCGTGTGAAGATTCTGTGAGCGGATTGTCGGCCCGGGCCTCTTGAGCTGGGCTGACGGCCTGTTCGGCCATTCGCTCCCCGCCGTGCTGCAACCGGCAGTTGGGCGGGGAGCGTCTTTGTGGCCGCCCTCAGGGGTGGCCCGGGATGTCCACGGGCCGCAGGGTGAGGCCCCGGCTGCCGGGGAATTCGCGTCGGGGTAATCAGGGCATTCAGGAAGAGCTGGTACGCATGAGGGCATTGGATGCATCGTCAAAAGCGGTGCCTTGCGCGTACAACCCTTACAGGGGGAAGCGTGTCCAACAGGCGTGGCAGAGGTACTCGGATTCACCATCGCCCCAGCAGGGGCCGCGGGCGCAACAGTGCGCCCGCCGCGTCCCCTTGCGTCCGGGGGCATGCCAGTGATCGCGCCCTGGCCCACCACGCGTCCCGCACAGATTCCTCCGCAGCGTGGGGACACTGACGACGCGATGGCAGCGGGCACCACAGTCGACCACCTCACCGAGACCTACCGGGCGCACTACCGCTCCCTGCTCGGTCTCGCCGCGCTGCTCCTCGACGACACCGCCTCCTGTGAGGACGTCGTCCAGGAGGCCTTCATCCGCGTGCACTCCGCGCGCGGACGGGTGCGCGAACCCGAGAAGACCCTCGCCTACCTCCGGCAGACGGTGGTCAACCTCTCGCGCTCCGCGCTGCGTCGCCGCATCCTCGGGCTCAAGCTGCTCTCCAAGCCGATGCCCGACATGGCGAGCGCCGAGGAAGGCGCCTACGACCTGCTGGAACGCGACCAGTTGATCAAAGCGATGCGCGGGTTGCAGCGCCGGCAGCGCGAGGTGCTGGTGCTGCGCTACTTCGCCGATATGACCGAGGCACAGGTGGCGCAGACGCTGGGCATATCGCTCGGCTCCGTCAAGGCCTACGGGTCGCGGGGCATCGCGGCGCTGCGCGTCGCGATGGAGGCTCCGGCATGAGTGGCACAGCGTTCGGCCGGTACGACCCGCTCGATCCCTGCGGCCCGTCCGGGGCGGCCCGTCCGGGGCACCCGGACCGCCCGGGCCCTCCGGGCCGTTCAGGCCTCCCGGTCACGTCGAGCGGTCCGCTCCACCCGAACTCCCCGATCACCTCGAACACCCTGAACACCCTGATCACTCCGAACACCCCGAGCAGGCCGGCCGCCCCGGGCCGGGCCGGCGACATGAGCAATGCGATCCACCCGATGAACCAGAGCGGCGCACGCGGCAACGGGCTCGGCCCGCTCCCCGCGGACCACGAGACCGCCCCGCACGGCCGTCACCACGACGCGGCCGGAGCCCGTGGTGCTCCCGGCGAAACGGCGCGTGGGACGTATGCGGCGCGTGAGGCACAAGGGCACCCGGGAGGCCGGTCGGGCGAAGGCCGCCGGTCGGGCGAACCGTGCGAGCAGGGAGCGAAAACCGGCCAAAATTCCGGCGACGGCGCTGACATCGGTGTCGGGGCGGCTGGGGCTGGTGATACGGAGCGGGTGCCCGGCGGTACGGAGCGGGCACCTGGCGGTGGCGAGCAGCGGCCCGGCAGCGGCGCGCAGGTGCCTGACGGCGCGAGGCAGACGGCGGGCGCCAGGGATGACGCCTCGGGCGGCGCCTCGGCTCGTACGGCTGCCGCATCGGCCGGTGCGGAGGACCCGGCCGACGGGCACAGCGACGGGCGCGACGGCCACGGCGACGGGCCCGACAACCACGCGTACGGCAGCGAGGCGCACGCCATTGCCGCCTTCGGTGGCGGCGGCGCGGGCGACGGCCACGGCCGCAGCCACCCCACCGGCGGCTTCGGCGACGAGGACGACCTGAGGCGGCTGCTGCAGTCCCGTGTGGGCGCCCTCGAACCCTCGCCGGACGCGTTGGACCAGCTGCGCCGCGCGGTGCCCGCCCGCCGTCAGCGCCGTCGGCATGTCGTCCTGGGCGCGGCCGCCGCGCTGCTCCTCGGCGGCACCTCCATCCCCGCCATGGTCCACGTGGTGAACCTCGGCGACAGCTCCGAGGAACGCGCCGCCAACGCGGCGAGCAACCAGCGGGCCCAGGGCGGTACCGGCGGCATGCACGGCGAGGGCACCGAGCAGGCCGGCCCGCGGCCCACCCAGAAGGGCGGCGAGACGCCGGGCGAGGGCAAGCCGGAGGGGCCGGGCAAGGCCAAGGGGAAGGGCGGTGTGGGCCCCGGGACGGGCGACGGCACGCCCGCCCCGGACGAGACCATGGACGTCACCTCGCCGGCCTGCGGGCGCGACCAGCTCGGGCAGGGCAGCAGCAAGGTCGACCCGGCGGACTCCTCGGGCCGCATCTACGGCACGTTCCGGGTGGTCAACACCTCCGGTGCCGCCTGCTCCGTCGAGGGCGGCGGCGCTGTCGGCCTGGTCGCCCAGGGCTCCACGAACCCCGACCGCATCCACGTCGTCGACCACACATCGGGCGACGAAGCCACCGGCCTGCCCGACCCGGCCACCACCCCTGACCAGCTGGTTCTCAAGCCGGGGGAGGCGTACGAGGTCAAGTTCGCCTGGATCCCGAAATCCGGCGGCGGCGCCACCGGATGCGTCAGCCCCGGGCCCTCGCCGACCCCCGACGCCTCCAAGGACCCGGGGCAGTCCCCGGACGCCGGGACCACGGCGGCGGGCGACAGCGGCGGTGGCCAGGCGGGCGGCGACGAGGGCGCCGGAGGCGGCAGCGCGTCCGGTGGAATCGTTCTCAGCCATACGCCGGAGGCCGGCGAGCCCGCCGTGGCCGATGCGAAGATCACGGACGCCTGCGCCGGGACGGTGTACCGGACCGAGGCGCTGTCGGGCTCTTAGAGGCTTGGGTGTTGGGGCCTGCCCTCCCGCCTGATGCCCTCCCGCCTGATGCCCTCCCGCCTCTTGCCTGGTGCCCGCCGTCCGTCGGGCGCCGCTCGCCGCTCGCTGCTCGCCGCCTGGCGTCCGGCGTCTCTGCTGTCGTCCCCGCAGGCAGCCGTCCGCGGCCTGAGGCCCTGTGAGGGCAACCACCGGGCCCCCAGCGCAACCGCCCAGGTCCTGAGGGCGGCGGCAGGGCCGGGAGGGGGCGGTGCGGCCCCGCGGCATCGGCCCCGTACCGTTGTGGTGTGTACCGGTTCCTGCTGACCCCGCGGTGGTGGGGAATCAACGTGTTCGCCGTACTGGCGATTCCGCTCTGCATCTTCATGGGCAGCTGGCAGCTGAGCCGCTTCGAGGACCGCGTCAACACCCATCAGCAGCAGGAGGACCGCTCCGCCCGGGCCGAGTCCGCCGCGGCCCGACCGCTGGCCGACCTGCTGCCCGTCGACATGGTCACCTCCGGCCGGCAGGCCAGCGCCCGCGGGCACTACGACACCCGGCACCAACTGCTCGTACCGGACCGCACCTTGAAGGACAAGCACGGCGAGCAGCAGGGCTTCTACGTCCTCGACCTGCTGCGTACGGACGGCGGCAAGGCGCTGCCGGTCGTACGGGGCTGGCTGCCCGGCGACGCCGGCACCAAGGCGGACACGGCACGGGTGCCCGCGCCGCCCAAGGGCGAGGTGACGGTCACCGGGGCGCTGCAGGCCTCCGAGAACCAGGGCACCGACGGTGTCCAGGCCGGTGGCGGGCTGCCGCAGGGGCAGCTCGGCATGATCAGCGCGGCTTCGCTGGTCAACATCGTGCCGTACGAGGTCTACGACGCCTGGATCACGCTCACCGACGCCCAGGCGCCGCTGCACGCCGTCCCCCCGGCCGCCGCCGAGGGCAGCGGCCTGGACCTCAAGGCCTTCCAGAACCTCGGCTACACCGGCGAGTGGTTCGTCTTCGCCGGCTTCGTCGTCTTCATGTGGTTCCGCCTCTTCCGCCGTGACGCCGAGGCCGCCAAGGACGCGGCGCTGGGGATCGTGCCGGAGGAGGACGGGGGCGCGTCCGGGGACGTGTCCGCTGCGTCCGCCCGGGCTGCGACTCCGGCGGCGTCTCCGGCCGACGGGCGGGGTGCCGGCGAGGGCGAGGAACAGGGCGAGGCGGCGCGGGCCGGACGGGCCTGAGCCCAGCCGGTCGCCGACCGCTACTGCAACCATGTTGCACCTGGTCAGAGGCCGTATCACGGCAGTAGCCGCAATCGGGTCGGCGTGCCACGGTAGGCCATATGGCAGGCAACCGCACCCATGCGCACGGTCCTGAGCATGACCACGATCCCAGCCATGATCACGACCATCACGACCATGACGATCAGCGCGACCATGACGATCATCACGATCAGCGCGACCATCACGATCAGCGCGACCATCACGATCAGCGCGATCAGCGCGACCGCAGTGATCGCAGTGATGGCCGTAACCGCCGCGACCGCCCCGAGCGACGTGGGCAGGACCACCCGGCCGTGGACGCAGCCGGACCCGTACCCGTGGACGTAGGCCTTGGGGTCGGCGTGGCCGGTCACGGCCCGGTGGACACCGAGCACCCGCGGCACGGCCATGTGCACGTCCACGACGCCCACGGTTCCGGCCGCCGGCGGCGGATCCGGCACCGGATCGCCCACCTCGTCACCCCGCACAGCCATGCCGCCATGGACAAGGTCGACACCGCGATGGAGACCTCCCGCGAGGGCCTGCGGACGCTCTGGCTCTCGCTCGGCATCCTCGGCCTGACCAGCGTGATCCAGCTGGTGGTCGTCGCGCTGTCGGGGTCGGTGGCGCTGCTCGGCGACACCATCCACAACGCCGCCGACGCGCTCACCGCCGTTCCGCTGGGCATCGCCTTCGTCCTCGGGCGACGGGCCGCGAACCGGCGTTACACCTACGGCTACGGCCGGGCCGAGGACCTCGCGGGGGTCGCCATCGTGCTGACCATCGCCGCCTCCTCGGCGCTGGCCGCCTACGAGGCCGTGGACCGTCTGCTGAACCCCCGGGACATCACCCACCTGTGGGCCGTGGCAGCGGCCGCCGTGGTCGGGTTCCTCGGCAACGAGTGGGTGGCCCGCTACCGCATCCGCACCGGCCGCAAGATCGGCTCGGCCGCGCTGGTGGCCGACGGTCTGCACGCCCGTACCGACGGCTTCACCTCGCTTGCCGTCCTCCTCGGCGCGGGCGGCGCGGCGCTCGGGTGGCGGGCGGCCGACCCGCTCATCGGGCTGGTGATCACCGCCGCGATCCTCATGGTGCTGCGCGACGCCGCCAGGGAGGTCTACCGGCGGCTGATGGACTGCGTCGACCCCGCACTCATCGACGCCGCCGAGACGGCACTACGGGCGGTGGACGGTGTCCGCGGCGTCGGGCAGGTCCGCATGCGCTGGATCGGCCACACCTTGCGCGCCGAGGCCGACATCGTCGTCGACTCGCGCCTGACCGTGGTGCGGGCCCATGCCCTCGCCGTCGCCGCGGAGCACGCCCTGATCCACGCCGTCCCCCGGCTCACCGCCGCAACCGTCCACACCGACCACACCAGCAACGGCACGGACCCCCATGCGGTGCTGGCCCATCACACTCCCGCCTGACCGGGCCCCGCCCCGCCCCCGCCCCCTCCCACCCCACCACCCACCTCCGGCCGGTCATCAGAGGCCGCCACGACGGGTGCCGTGCACGGACACCCAACAGGCGTCGTGCTCGGACGTCGTGCTCAGGCGTCGTGCTCAGGCGTCGTGCTCAGCCGTCGTGCTCAGACGCCGAGTACAGACGTCGTGCTCAGGTGCCGTGCACACGTCGCGCTCAGGTGCCGGGCACAGACGTCGTGCTCAGCGCCGCGCACAGGTGCCGCGCCGCGCACAGGTGCCGCGCACAGACGTCGGCTGCCACGCTGGGCTTCCCCGGCTTCGGCCGGGGAAGCACCCCCGCCCGAAGCCCGGGCCGGACCCCGCCCGAAGCCCGGGCCGGACCCCGCCCGAAGCCCGGGCCGGACCCCGCCCAAAGCCGGGGCCGGACCTCGCCCGAAGCCGGGGCCGGGCTCCCCGCCGAAGCCGGGAAGAACCCCCGGCGGGGCGCCCCGGCCGGGTGGGTCCTCCTCTCCGCCTCTACCTCTTCTCGCTCACATACCGCTGTGCGAAATCGAGCTCCAGGCGGACCTGCTTGATGCGCTCCTCCACGACCAGGGAGCCGTGGCCGGCGTCGTAGCGGTAGACCTCGTGCGGATGGTTGCGGCTCTCCAGGCGCTGGACGTAGTTCTCCACCTGCTGGATCGGGCAGCGCGGGTCGTTGACGCCGGCGGAGATGTACACCGGTGCGCGTACCGCGTCCACGTACGTCAGCGGGGACGACGCCTCGAAGCGGTCCGGGACCTCCTCGGGGGTGCCGCCCAGCAGGGTCCGGTCCATCGCCTTGAGGGCTTCCATCTCGTCGTTGTACGCCGTGACGTAGTCCGCGACCGGGACCGCCGCCAGGCCCACCGCCCAGGCCTCCGGCTGGGTGCCGAGGCCCAGCAGGGTCAGATAGCCGCCCCATGAGCCGCCCGACAGCACCAGCCGCTCCGGGTCGGCCAGGCCGGAGGAGACCGCCCACTCGCGCACCGCGGCGATGTCCTCCAGCTCGATCAGCCCGACGCGGTGCTTGAGCGCATCGGTCCAGGCGCGGCCGTAGCCGGTCGAGCCGCGGTAATTGACGCGTACGACCGCGAAGCCGTGATCCACCCAGGCCGCGGGGGACGAGGCGAAGGCGTCGCTGTCGTGCCAGGTCGGGCCGCCGTGGATGTCGAAGACCGTCGGGAAGGGGCCCTCACCGGCCGGCTGCTGCACCAGCGCATGGATACGGCCGCCGGGGCCCTCCACCCACACGTCCCGCACGGGCACCGACCCGGGCGCCTTCATACCGGGCGGGTCCAGGACGACCTCGCCGTTCGTCGACCGCACCTCCGGGGGCTGGGCCGCCGACGACCACAGGAACTCGACCGTGCCGTCCGGCCGCGCCGTCGCGCCCGAGACCGTGCCCGCCGGGGTCTCGACCCGCGTCAGCCGGGGCCGGCCGCTCGCGGCAGCCGCATCCTGGGCACCGGCCGGAGCCCCGGTGCCGCCCGGCTCACCCAGTTCGTAGCGCCACAGCTCGCTGCGTGCCTGGTACTCGTGCTCCACCAGCAGCGCCGAGCCGTCGGGATACCAGTCGGCACCCACGTCTCCGGGCAGGTCTATGTCCAGAGCCGTCTCGGTTCCGGTCAGCGGGTTCCAGATCATCGGCTCCCAGCGGCCCCGCCGCTGGTGCCCCACCAGCAGCCGGGCGTCCCCGTCCACCGGCGCGAAACCCATCACCGACAGGCCCAGCTCCTCGGTCCCGCCGTTGGTGTCGTCCAGCTCCGCGACGGTGGAGCCGTCGGGCCGTACGACACGGATCGCGGAGTGCATCGCGTCGCCGTGCTCGGTGTGCTCCAGGGCGATCAGCGAGCCGTCGTGCGAGAGGTCGCCGACGCCCGCCGACTCGCGGTGCCGGTAGATCTCCACCGGCTCCTGACCCGGCCGCACGACATGGACCGTCGAGCCCTCCTCGTCCGTGGAGCAGCCGACGACCGCCGTCCCGTCCCGGCCGATCGCCAGGCCGCCCCCATAGGAGGGGGCGATCCCCGGGGTGGCCGGCTCGTCCGGGCCGCCGGCGAACGGCTGCCGCATCCAGACGCCGAACTCGTCCCCGTCGGTGTCCGAGAACCACCAGATCCACTCGCCGTCCGGCGACAGCGTCCCGTCCGTCGTGCCGTTCGGCCGGTCCGTGGCCTGCCGCTGAGCGCCGGTCGCCCGGTCCCAGGCGTACAGCTCGAAGGTGCCGGTGGCGTTCGAGACGAACAGGGAACGGTCCGGGGCGTCCTCCGCCCAGTCCGGCAGCCCGATCCGCGGCGCACGGAAGCGCTTCTCCCAGTCCGGCATCGCGGCTTCCGCGCTGCCGGAGCCCGCCGAGCCCGCCGAGGCGCCCAGATCCTCCCGCGCCCCGCCCGTCACCGCTATCGGATCGGCCGAGGCCGTCCCCGCCCCGGGTGCGGGATGCCAATCGGTGGTCGAAGGGTGCGGAGCGGTGGAGTGGCCTGGGCCTGCGGTCGTCTCGTCAGTCATGGGCCCATTCTGCGCCCGGCGCCGGAAATCCGTTGGCGAGGGCCGTCAGGCTGTGGATAACTTCGCCGAATGCGACAACACACCGCCCCCGACGACTGGCGTCGCACCAATCGCTCGATGTGGGACGAACGCGTCGCCCTCCACACCGCGAGCGACTTTTACGACCAGGAGGGGTTCCGCCGGGCACGCGACGTGCTGCGGGACTTCGAGACGGCGGAGGTGGGGGATGTCACCGGCCGGTCCCTCCTCCACCTCCAGTGCCACTTCGGCCAGGACACCCTCTCCTGGGCCCATCGCGGAGCGGCCCGCGTCGTCGGCCTGGACTTCTCCGAGCCCGCCATCGACACCGCCCGCGAGCTGGCCGCCGAACTCGGCTACACCCCGGACCGTGCCGCGTTCGTCGCCGCCGACGTCTATGACGCCGCCGAAGCCGTCCCCGACAGCGCGTACGACATCGTCTACACCGGCATCGGCGCCCTGAACTGGCTCCCGGACCTGCAGCGCTGGGCCGACACCGCCGCCTGTCTCGTCGCCCCCGGCGGCTTCCTCTACCTCGCCGAATTCCACCCGCTGTGCGACGCCCTGGACGACGAGACCGGATCGCGCATCGTCCACGACTACTTCAGCCGGGACGCCTGGGTGGACGAAACCCCCGGCACCTACGCCGATTTCGGCGCCCCGACGGTCCACAACCGCAGCGTCGAATGGCAGCACCCGCTCGGCGATGTCGTCTCCGCCCTGGCCCGCACCGGCCTGCGCATCGACTTCCTGCACGAGCACGACATGACGATGTTCCGGCGCTTCACCGCACTGCGCCGCGACGACGACGGCTACCACCGGTTCCCCGGCGACCGTCCCCGCATCCCCCTCATGTATTCGCTGAAGGCGAGCCGCGGTCGCTGAGGACGGCGCGGGCACCCGCCCGGCCCCGCGCTGCACCCACCCCGGCCCCGCCGTGCCCCCACCCCAGGCACCGCCCGGCCCCCGCAATCCGACCGCCCCTCACGGCGGCTAACCTGTCGCACCGGCCGCACGGTGGGCAGCGCGCCGGCCTGCGGCACAGATCAACGGGGGTAATTTTCGTGCGCGTTCCCATACGGATGGCCGGTGCCGCGGGCGTCGGCGCGCTGATGCTGCTGGCCGCCGGGTGTGCCGGCGGGCCAGGGGCAGGAGCGGCGAAGCCGGGGGCCTCGGAGGCCGTCACGCCCGCCGAAGCGCTGCCGATGAAGGCCACGCCCCGCCCGGCCACCTGGACCGGCTCCGACCACCAGGCGCACCGGCTGCGGATCACGCCCACGCGGCTGGCCCGCGGCTCGGACTCCGACCTGGCGCACATCCAGCTGGACGACGACCTCAAGGGGATGGTGCCGTACTACCTCACCTTCTCCTACACCAACACCGGCAAGGCCCCGGTGAAAAACGCCTCCCCGGAGCGGAACTTCTCCGTCAACGGGGCCGCCGGGCAGGCCGCCGAGCAGGTCTCGCTGTTCCGGAGCAACCCGATGGCCACCGGCTCGGGCCTGCCGCCCGAGTGCCGCGAGAGCGGAAGGGCCGAGCTGGCGCCCGGTGCCACGGCGGCGCTCTGCCGGATCTTCATGCTGCCGAAGGACGACCGGCCGGCGACCGTCTCGTACCAGGACGACGGCGGTGAGACCCTCCTCTGGCAGGTCGGCGGCGGCAAGGGCGGCGCGTCCGCCGGGGTACTGCCCGCCGGCGAGCCCGCCGACGGCGTCACCACGGACAGCCGCGGCCGCCCCGTATCGCTGCGCATCACCCCCGAGAGCGTGCGCACCGGCTCCCTCGCCGACTTGAGCCGCTTCGACCTGGACGCGGACGAGAAGAAGCTGATCCCGTATTACGTGACGGTGCGGTACCGCAACAGTGGCAAGTACGACCTGCTGCCGAGCATGAGCGACGGGGTGACGCTGCGGACGGTGGGCGGCCGGACCGTGAAGAAGCTGACGCTGATCGACATCGGCGGCCCCGGGGTCGGCCGGTGCCCCGAAGCGGTCCCCCACGCGATGGTGAAGCCCCACGGCGCCGTGACCGAGTGCTCCATCCACCTGCTGCCCAAGGGAGACGCCCCGGCTGCCGTCATCTTCCAGGGCGACGCCGAGGGGGACGGTGGCACACCGGTCGTCTGGCAGGCGCCGGCGCAGGGCGGACGCAAGTAGCCGACGGCGAGGGAGCCTCGGGCCGGCCCGAGGCGGCGTCCCCCCCGTTCCTCCGGCCTGGCCAGGCCAGGCCACCCCCGCCCGAACTCCGCCGAGGCCCGGCGGCAGGTCACCGGCACGACCTGCCGGTGACCTGCCGCCGGACTGCGGTCACCCCAACCGCACCGGCAGCGCGTTCAGCCGCCAGTTGCCCGGCAACGGCGTCCGTTCCAGACGTTCCGGTGCGATGCCCAGCGACAGGTCCGGGTAGTGCGTGAGCAGTTTGCCGAAGGCGACTTCGCCTTCCTGTTTGGCGAGGGTGGCGCCCAGGCAGTAGTGGGCTCCGTGGCCGAAACCCACATGGTTCTCGGCGTGCCCCGCGGGGTGCCGGGTCAGATCGAGGCGGTCGGGGTCGGTGTAGTGGCGGGGATCGAAGTTCGCCGACACCAGGATGAGTTGGACGGCGTCCCCGCGGCGTATCCGGGTGCCGGCGAGGTCGACATCGGTGGTGGCGTAGCGCAGCTGGGTCATCTGCACCGGCCCGCACCAGCGCATCAGCTCGTGGACGGCGCGGGGCAGCAGGGCCGGATCGTCCTTGAGCAGGCGCAGCTGGTCGGGGTGGGTGAGCAGCGCCGCCGTGCCGTTGCTGATGAGATGGGCGGTGGTCTCGTGACCGGCGAGGACGAGCGTGAGGATCATGGTGACCATCTCGACGTCGCTGAGCCGGCCGCCGTCGTCGTCATGGGTGCGGATCAGTTCGCTGAGCAGGTCGTCGGTGAGCGCCCCGCGCCGTTCCCGGACCAACTGGTGGATGTGCTCGATCATCGCCGGGAACGAGGCCCCGAGCCGTTCCGGATCCAGCGAGATGAGGTCGGCGCCCCACTCCCGCCACTGCGGACGGTCCGCTTCGGATATGCCGACCAGTTCGCAGATGACGGTGATCGGCAGGGGGTAGGCGAAGTGCTGGATGAGGTCGACGACGCCGTCCTCGGCGTGCTCGGGCAGCCGGGCCAGCAGCGCGTCGGCGATCTGCTCGACCCGCGGCCGCAGGTCGGTGATCTTGCGGGCCGTGAAGGCCCGCGACACCAGACGCCGCAGCCGGGTGTGATCTGGGGCGTCGTAGTTGAGGATCGATCCGAGCAGGTAGCCGCGGAGGTGCTCGGGAAGGCCCAGCATCTCCATCAGCCTGGTCAGCGGGTTGTCCTCGGGCGGGCAGTTCAGGGCCGGCGAGGACGGGTTGTTCACGAACCGCTGGTCGCGCAGGACTTGGCGGACCTCCTCGAACCGCGTCACCAGCCAGACGGGCGAGTCGTCCATGAACCGGCCCCGTAGGACCGGGCCCTGCTCACGCAGCGCGCCGTAGCCGGTGAACGGGTCGGTGATCAGTTCCGGGTCCATCACATTGGGCTCGCCCGGGTGCTTCCCGACGTGCGCAGCGAGCGGAGAGGTGGTTAATTCCGACATCGTTCGTTCTCCTCCGGGTTGGGAGTCGGTCTGAGAATCGGTTCGGGAGTCGGGGAGGGGGGCGACGGGGCGGGCGGGGCCTGGAACCGGCGCCGCCATGCGGCGTATCGGCGCCGGCCGCCGCCCTGCGACGTGGATCGGGTCGGCCGGGTCAGGCGGATCGGTTGGTCGAGCCGGGTCGGCCGCCGTATCAGGAGGTGGGATCACCGGGCCGGCGGCTCACCCGGCCACAACCCACCGGCCCAGGAGCCTCAATCACGTACCTGGCGCCGGATCTCGTGCAGGGTGAGCTCGCTGAACTGCTCGTAGAGCGCGATGACCTCGGGCGCCGCCCGGGCCGCGGCCCTCGCGGTGGCCTCCTCGCCGGGGGAGGTCTCCAGGGCGCTGTGGACCGTGTGGGCGAGGATGTCGGCGCGCACCTCCGGGGCGACCGGGGCGCGGCCGTCGAGCAGGGCCTCGCCCGTGAAGAAGCCGGTGGCCATGGCCATCAGGGCGTACTGCTGGTGGTGCACATCGAGGTCGTCGCGCACCAGGCCGTGTTCGCGCAGCACTCCGAGATGGCGGCGCAGCATCCGGTCGCCCTCGCCGATCAGCTCGGTGAGTTCCCGCTTCGCGGTGTCGTTGAGCCGGCCGAGGACATCGGCGTCGTCGGTGTACATGGCCCGCAGCACCGGCTGGCCCAGGAAGTCGCAGAACAGTCCGCGCAGCATCCTGCTCGGCAGGATCTCCGGCGGGTCGGCCCGCATCCGGACCAACTGCCGTTGGTGGCTCTGGAACTGGACCTGCAGGACGACCGCCAGGAACAGGGCGTCCTTGGTCTTCCAGTGGAGGTAGACCGTGCCCTTGCCGACCTTGGCGCGCCGGGCGATCTCATCGATCGTCACCCGGTCGTAGCCCCAGGCGAGGAGCAGCTCCCCGGCCACTTCGAGGATGCGTGCACGACGCTCCACCCGGTCCACGGTCAGTCCCCCTCTGACTCCGTGACCAGATTTCATATCTGGTCACGGAGTCAACGCTAGATCCGCCGGAACGGTGGGATAAGGGCTATTCCGGCCAGGAGTCGGCGGGGGCGGACCTTCGTGCGGGTGCCGGGGTGAGTCGGTGTCAGGTGTTAGAACACTCTCAAAACGGGGTGGCATGGCGCCGCGGGGCGAAGCGCGCCATGTCACGCCAGGTGCGCCCGAGACCGCCTGTGACCTGGTCATATGCGTGCGGAGCGCCAGGGTGGGGGTGGCGGGGCGGGGCCTTGTCAAGGTGACGAGAGATGTTCGAAGTTCTCCACTGCTGAGGGTGACTGGTGAGTACACTCGCCGACCATGTGTGAGGCCCGCCGGAACACAAAACGGCAGAATATACCCGTTTCTCAGCCATGTGCCGACGCTTCGGTCGCGCAGGGAAACGCTGTGCGGAACCCGGCCGCCGCTGACGGATGCGCTCCCCTGCGGGCGTTCGCCGCCGGCGACGGGCGGGTTCCGAACGGGCGGGTGGCCGTGACGGGCAGAGCGGCCAAGGTCTCGGCCGCCGACGGCCTTGCGCCGTCTTCCCCCTATGTCACGGCCGCCGCCCCGACGGAAGCCGCCGGCACCCGCAGCGCTCGCACTTCCCCCACATCCCCCACCCCCACACCCTCCATGACCCCCACATTTGGCATAACCCCCCATACCCCTACATTCCCCCACACCCCCACACTCCTCCACACCCGCACCACCGCGTCCCTCTCGAGACACCGCACCCCGGCCGCGCCCGAGACCGTCACGGGCGCGACATGAGGGGCCGGGCCAAACGGCGCAGGCACGCCCAGTCCCGTGACCCGCGCGGCCATTGGCTGCTGCTGAGCGTTTTACTGCCCCTGGCGTTCGGCGCCCTGCTCTTCGAGGGCTGGACCACCCACGAGGTCGATGCCGCCAAGATCCGCAGCGACTGCACCCAGCCCGTTCCGCGGGCGGTGGAGAAGGGTGGCCCGGTGGTGGACCTTCGTGGCGGCACCGTGCGGACCGCCGGGATGCCCGCCCGTACGGTGGCGCTCACCTACGACGGCGGACCCGACCCGGTGTGGACGCCGCGGCTGCTCGACCTGCTCCACAAGCACCATGTCCACGCCACCTTCTTCCTGTACGGCGCCAAGGCCGCCCAACACCCGGACCTGGTACGGAGGATCAGGGACGAGGGTCATGAGATCGGCTCGAACACCTACACCGGTGCGGTCATGGGCGAGGCCTCGCCCCTCCGTGCCCGGATGGAGCTCTCGCTCACCCAGAAGGCGCTGGCCGGCACGGCGGGCATCCACACCAGGCTGCTGCGGCTGCCGCAGACCACCGCGTCGGACACCATGTGCGGCCCGGAGTGGAAGGCCGCCAAGAAGGCCGGCGCGGAGGGCTACACCCTGGTCGCCGCCGACCGGTGGTACCGCAAGCCGTCGCAGGGCCTGATCCGGCAGTTCAGCCAGAACGACACCGCCTACAAGGACACCGAGCGGCTGCTCGCCAACCGGAACGTCGACAAGTTCACGACGGTGACGGCCGGGGCCGGGCTGGCCCCGGCCGAGAAACCGGTCGACGGCACCGAACGAGCGCTGGGCACGGCCCTGGTCTGGGTCAAGGTCGCCGGCTACACCTTCGTGCACGGCATGACCTGGGTGCTGGGCATCGCCGGCGCCCTGGGCGTGCTGCGGCTGGCCTCCCTCGTCGTCTTCGCCCGGACGCACGTCCGGCGGCTGACCCGCTTCCGGCCGGGCTCCCCCTGGCTGCGGGAGGTCATCGACCCGGTGACGGTGCTCGTCCCCGCCTTCAACGAAGAGGCGGGCATCGAGTCCACCGTCCGTTCGCTGCTCGCCTCCACCGACGTGCAGCTGCAGATCATCGTGATCGACGACGGGTCGACGGACGACACGGCGGACATCGCCGTCCGGATCGGCGATCCCCGCGTGGAGGTGGTCCGCCAGTACAACGCGGGCAAGGCGGCAGCGCTCAACACCGGCCTGGCCCATGCGCGGTACGACATCGTGGTCATGGTCGACGCCGACACGGTCTTCGAGCCGGATGCCGTCTACCGGCTGATCCAGCCGCTCGCCCACCCGGCGGTGGGTGCGGTCAGCGGCAACACCAAGGTCGGCAACCGCAGCCGGCTGCTGGGTCAGTGGCAGCACCTGGAGTACGTCTTCGGGTTCAACCTCGACCGGCGGATGTTCGAGGTGCTGGAGTGCATGCCGACGGTCCCCGGCGCCATCGGGGCCTTCCGCCGGGACGCGCTGATGGGCGTCGGCGGCGTCAGCGAGGACACCCTCGCCGAGGACACCGACCTCACCATGGCCCTGTGGCAGGCGGGCTGGCGGGTGGTCTACGAGGAGTCCGCGATCGCCTGGACCGAGGTGCCCACCTCGCTGCGGCAGTTGTGGCGGCAGCGCTACCGCTGGTGCTACGGGACGATCCAGGCGATGTGGAAGCACCGCCGGGCCGTCATCGAAGTGGGCCCGTCGGGGCGGTTCGGACGGCGCGGGCTGAGCTACCTCGCGCTCTTCCAGGTCGCCCTGCCGCTGCTCGCTCCGGTCGTCGACGTCTTCGCGCTGTACGCGGCGCTGTTCCGCGGCCCGGTGCTCGCGGCCACCGTCTGGATCGGCTTCCTCGGACTCCAACTGGCCTGTTGTGCCTATGCGTTGAAGCTCGACCGGGAGCCGGTGAAGTCGCTGTGGGCGATGCCGCTCCAGCTCTTCGTCTACCGGCAGCTGATGTATCTGGTGGTCATCCAGTCCGTGGCGGCCTTCCTGCTCGGCACCCGCCTGAAGTGGCAGCGCATGCACCGCTCCGGCACCGCGGCCCAGCAGATCGGCCAACCGGTCGCGTACCAGAGCCTGACGCCGAGATGACCCCGTAACGGGCCCTGCGGGGCGTCCGCACGGCCGTGTGCCGTGCGGACGCCCCGGGGCACCGGCCACCGGCCGCCGGCCCGATCTCGCACCTGCCCGTTCACTTGTGCGGATCTGGGCACCCTTAGGTGAAGAGAACATGACATTGGAGGCTTCCGCGCATGACCGATTGGCTGGACGGGCCGCCCGATACCCGGTGGGGCGGCGAAACGGAGGCGACATACCCCGGCCCCGGGCAGGTGTGGCCCCCGGAGGAGCACCCGCCCCAGATGTATCCGCCCCAGGGACCCTCGCCGCAGGCGTACGCGCCCCAGGGGTCCGAGTCGCAGATGTACCCGCCGCAGGCGTATCCGCCCCAGGGGCCCGAGTCCCAGATGTACCCGCCGCAGGCGTATCCGCCCCAGGGGCCCGAGTCCCAGATGTACCCGCCGCAGGCGTATCCGCCCCAAGAGCCTGCGACCCCGACGTACCCGTCCCAGATGCCGCCGCCCCAGGGGCCTCCGCCTCAGATGCAGTGGCCCCGGATGGATGACCCGGCAGGGTCCATGAACCGTCCGCTGCCCGACGTCGTGGCGCCCGTGCCCGCACCGGTGCCCCCGGTCCGGGCCGACGCCCCCGGAGGGAACGACGGGCGGGCGCTCCGCCCCGGGCGCATGGGCCCCGGCGGCGGGCGCATGGGCCCCGAAGGCGGGCGTACGGGCCGCGGCCGGCGCGCCGCCCGCTCCTCCCCGCGCCGCCGCCGGATCAGGCGGACGGCGATCCTGCTGGCGACCGTCCTGCTCAGCGGCTCCCTCGGCAGCTACGTCTGGGCCGACACCCAGCTCAACCGCGAGGTCGACCTGAGCAAGATCGCGGACCGGATGCCGGAGGGCAAGGGGACCAACTACCTGATCGTGGGCTCCGACAGCCGGGTGGGCCTGTCCGAGCAGGCCAGGAAGGATCTGCACACCGGTGGTTCGGCCGACGCGGGCCGCCGCACCGACTCGATGATCCTGCTGCACACCGGCGCCCACGGCACCACGATGGTGAGCCTGCCGCGCGACTCGTGGGTGACCATCCCGCCGTACATCCGCCCCGACACCGGCAAGCACTACCCCGCGGCGAAGAACAAGCTCAACGCGGCGTTCTCGTTCGGCGGCCCCGATCTGCTCGTGCGGACCATCGAGCAGAACACGGGCCTGCACGTCGACCACTACACGGAGATCGGGTTCGCCGGCTTCGTGGGCATCGTCAACGCCATCGGCGGCGTCCCCATCTGCCTGGACAAGGCCGTCAAGGACAAGAAGTCGGGCGCGAACCTCACGAAGGGCTGCCACACCCTCGACGGCCGCATGGCGTTGGCCTTCGTCCGCCAGCGCCACCAGGAGGCCCAGGGCGACCTCGGCCGGAGCCAGAACCAGCAGAAGTTCCTGGCCGCCCTCGCCCGCAAGGCAGCCGAGCCCGACACCCTGCTCGACCCGGCCAAGGTCTACCCGACCATGAGCGCGGGCCTCGGCACGCTCATCGTGGACGAGGACACCGGCCTGACCAACCTCACCTCGCTGTTCAAGGCGATGAAGGGCGTCACGGCGGGCGACGGCAAGCGGCTCAACGTCCCCGTGTCGAACCTCAACCTCCGCACCCCCAAGGGCAGCGCCGTGCAGTGGAACGAGGCGAAGGCCAAGGAGCTCTTCAACGAGCTGAACGACGACCGGCCGGTGACGGTCGGGGAGAAGGGCTGACCCGCCGCGCACGGGCCTACGGCCGATCAGCCTCCCGGGCCACCCCACGCCCGGGGAGCTGAACGACCGGGGGCCCGTGCGCTCCGGGCACCGCTGGGCGACCCGCCGTTCCCGCCGGGGTCCGCCGCGCGGGCAGGGCGTGTCCGCCCTAGCCGAACAGGCCCAGCGCGCTGTCGAGCGACCAGCTCTGCCAGCTCATGGCGAGCAGCCCCGTGAGGGAGATCAGGGCCATCATCAGGTTCTGCCCCTGCTCCGCCCAGTCGTGGATCATCAGCACGAGGTAGACCAGGTTGAGCACCACCCCGGCGACCAGGGCTATCGGCGTCAGGAACCCCGCGATCAGTCCGAGGCCGAGGGCCAGTTCGGCGTAGGCGACGAGGTACGCCATCGGGCGGGGGCGGGGCTTGACGAACCGGTCGAAGCCCCTGCGGACCACGGGCCAGCGGTGCTCGGCCGCGATGCCGCCGGCCCAGGTGATGCCGCCGCCCGCGAACCAGGTCTTCTTGTCCTTGTGGCGCCAGCTCTCCAGCCACCACAGCCCCAGGCCGATACGGAGGACGGCGAGCCACTCGGCACCGCTGAGCCAGATCGTCTGCATGCTGTCCCTCGATTCGTCCACCTGATGTGACGATGCGTCAGTTCAGCGGATGCGGCGCCATCCCGCAAGAGGCGCAGTTCTCCCAGCTCGCCTTGTCGTCGCCGGGGCGAGCCCATAACCTCAAAACTGATGGGTCGTCAGAATCCGGGTTCCGGTGGGTGCCCACCGGCGGGCAGTTGGGGGTACAGCGTGAGCAGCAGCGAGAGCGGCACGGCGGAGCTTCCCAGGGTCATCAGCGTGGACGATCACGTGATCGAGCCCGCGCACCTCTTCGAGACCTGGCTTCCGCGGAAGTACCGCGACAAGGGGCCGAAGCCCTTCACCGCCGGGATCGGTGAGCTGGCGTACGTCGGCGGGAAGTACCGGTTCACCACCGACCCCGAGGGCCAGATCACCGACTGGTGGGAGTACGAGGGCCAGTTCTTCCCGTACAAGCGCATCATCGCCGCCGTCGGCTTCTCCCGCGACGAGATGACGCTGGACGGGATCACCCGGGAGCAGATGCGCCGCGGGTGCTGGGACCCCAAGGCCCGGCTGGCGGACATGGACGTCAACCACGTCGAGGCGTCGCTCTGCTTCCCGACCTTCCCGCGCTTTTGCGGGCAGACCTTCGCCGAGGCCGCCGACAAGGAGGTCGGGCTCGCCTGCGTCCGGGCGTACAACGACTGGATGGTGGAGGAGTGGTGCGGGGACAGCGGCGGCCGGCTGATCCCGCTGTGCCTGATCCCGCTGTGGGACATCGACCTGGCGGTCGCCGAGATCCGGCGCAACGCGGCGCGCGGCGTGCGTGCCGTGACCTTCAGCGAGATCCCCACCCACCTGGGCCTGCCGTCGATCCACTCCGGGTACTGGGACCCGTTCTTCGCGGTGTGCGAGGAGACCGGGACCGTGGTCAACATGCACATCGGGTCGTCGTCGCAGATGCCGGCGGCCTCGCCGGACGCGCCGCCCGCCGTGCAGGCGTCGCTGAGCTTCAACAACGCGATGGCGTCGATGATGGACTTCCTGTTCAGCGGCGTCCTCGTGAAGTTCCCGCGGCTGAAACTGGCCTACAGCGAGGGGCAGATGGGCTGGATCCCGTACGCACTGGAGCGCGCCGACGACGTCTGGGAGGAGCACCGGGCGTGGGGCGGGGTCAAGGACCTGATCCCCGAGCCGCCGTCGACCTACTACTACCGGCAGATCTTCTGCTGCTTCTTCCGTGACCGGCACGGCATCGAGGCGATCGAGACGGTGGGGGTCGACAACGCGACGTTCGAGACCGACTACCCCCACGTCGACTCGACCTGGCCGCACACCGAGAAGGTGGCGGCCGAGCACGTGGCCGGGCTCCCGGCGGACGTGACGTACAAGATCCTGCGGGGCAACGCCATCCGGATGCTGGACCTGCCGTTCGACCGGGGGTGAGGGCGTGCGCGGCGGCGCGCGGCGCTCACCACCTCTCCAGGTACGTGGTGAACAGCATCTCCGTGCGGTCGCCGGGCAGGATGACGTCGGAGACGTCCACGACCCGGTCGTCGATGCCGATCGAGGTCTTCCGGAGCACGAGCACCGACGACCGGGGCGGCAGCGCCAGCTCCGCCGCCTCGTCGGGCGTCGGCGGGCGGGCGGTCACCCGTTCCTCGATGTGGCCCAGCTCGATGCCGACGGTGTGGAGCTGCGCCTGCGACCCGCCCGGCCACGGCTCGTTGGTCTCGTCCAGCAGCTCGGGGTTCCCCGCGATCGCCTCGCGGACGAGGTAGGAGGTCACCAGGCTGAAGGGCGTGCTCTCGGCCGCGTACCGCGTGCGGTAGCGGCGTTCGAGCAGGGCGGTGCCCTCCGGCAGGGCGAAGGCCCGCGCCAGGCCCTCGTCCGCCTCGATCTCGCGGTACGACGCGTGAAAGACCAGGTCACGGCCCTGCAGGCCGGTCTCGTACTCCGTGGTGCCGTTCCGGGCCCGTTCCTCCAGCGGCCCGCGCGCCCGGCCCTTCTCCCACTGGTGGCGGAGATTGGTGCGCACGGCAGTGGTGTGCGGGCGCCGGACGACGTTGCCGCGCCCGGGCCGCCCCTCGATGAGGCCCTCGTCGCGCAGGATCCGCAGGGCGTCGCGGACGGCGGGCACGCCCTGTCCGAACTGCTCGGCGAGCTGCGCCTCCGGGGGCAGGGGGTCTCCCGGCTTCAGCCGGCCCGCCCGGATCGACCGCCGGAGCCGGTCCGCGATCCGCTCGTGCGCCACTGCCATGCGTGCTCACCGTTCCGTGCTCCGTGCGCCGGCCCGCCGGCCCGGCCGGACGGGATCAGCGTAAGAGCCGGGGAGAGGCACCGACGAGCGGAGGGCGTCCGTCCGGTGTCCGGCCGCCCGCGCACGGTGCCGGGCATGGAAATGCCCGATCGCTGGCGACGGGGGATGCACCAGCGATCGGGCTGACACCAAGATTAACAAGGCTGCTTGTCCGGTGGGAGCCAACTGCCCGGCTCCATCGGGGGTTTGTGAGCGGGATCACGCAGCGTGGTGCATCAAGGGGTGGAATCCGGGAGCAAAGGGTGCCCGCGGAGCCGGCCGGGGCCGCTCGCCCGGCGCCCGACGGCACGCGGCGGGCGGCGCCCCGGCTCCGTCACCCGTCGCACGACGGCGTGTACGGGAGGCGGGGCAGGTACTCGTGCCATTTCTCCGGCGTCAGGACGCCCCGGGTGGTCGCGCAGATGCGGTGGATCGCCTCGTCGGCGTCCAGGTTCCACAGCCGGACCGTATCGGCGCCGCTCGACACCGTGAGCATGTGGCTCCTGGGGCGGAACGACAGGAAATTGCCCGTTGTGGATTTGGGGCTCATCGACTGGCCGATGGGAGCCGCCTTGGCGGGCTGGGTGACGTTCCAGAGCCGGACCGTGTCGTCGTTGCCGCCGCTCGCCAGGGTGCGGCCGTCCTGGCTGAACGTCAGCGACACGATCGCCTCGGTGTGGCCCGTGAGGGTGGAGAGGCGGGTGGTTGTGCGGGGGTCGGCGACGTTCCAGAGCCGGACCGTGTTGTCGTCGCTGCCGCTGGCCAGCGTACGGCCGTCGGGACTGTAGGCGAGCCGGTTGACGGGGCCCAGGTGCCCCTTGAGCGGTGCGCCGAGCCGGCCGACGTGACGCGGGTCGGCCACGTTCCAGAGCCGGATGGTGCTGTCGGCACTGCCGCTGGCGAGCGTGCGGGCATCCGGGCTGAAGACGAGGGAGTTGACATAGCCCTTGTGCCCGGTGAGGAGCCCGCCGCGCCGCAGCGGACGGGACGGGTCACGGACGTCCCACAGCGCAATGGTGCGGTCGTCGTAGGCGGTTGCCAGGGTGCGGCCGTCCGGGCTGAAGGCGAGGGCGTCCGAGTACCTGGTCCGCAGCGTGACGGGCGGCCCGTAGGGGACGGGCCGCGCCGGGTCGGTGACGTCCCACAGGCGCAGGGTGCGGATTCCCGTCCGCACCGCGAGCGTGCGGCCGTCGGGGGAGAACGCCATCGCCCGCGCGTCCCCCTTCCCGGGCCGCAAGGGCCTGCCCAGCAGGGCGGGCCGCCGGGGAGCCCGCACGTCCCACAGCCGGATCCGCTGGTCGCGCGCGGCCGTGGCGAGCACCCGACCGTCCGGGCGGAACGTCCCGCTGCGACCGGTCATGTCCGACGCCGGTACGGACCAGAGGCGGGCCTTGTTGTCGCCGCTCCCGGTGGCGAGGGTCCGCCCGTCGGGGCTGAAGGCCAGGGTGTACATCTCGCCGCTGCTGCCGGCGAGCGGCTCGCCGACCTGCGACGGGTAGGCCGGATTGCCGACGTTCCACATGCTGGCCGTGTTGTCCGCGCTGGCGGCGGCGAGCATCCGTCCGTCCGGCCGGAAGGCCACCGACCACACGGGGCCGGTGTGGCCGGTGAGCGCCGCACCGAGGGGCGCGGCGTGCCGCGGGGCGGCCACGTCCCAGAGCCGGATGGTGGTGTCGTCGCTGCCGCTGGCGAGGGTGCGGCCGTCGGGGCTGAAGGCCACGGAGTGCACCGTGCCCTTGTGGCCCTTCAGCACCGGGCCGACCGGCGCCGGATGGCGCGGATCGGCCGTGTCCCACAGCCTGATCGTGTTGTCGTCGCCACCGGACGCCAGCGTCCGCCCGTCGGGGCCGAACGCCACGGCGCGCACGGCGGCGGTGTGGCCCTTCAGGACACCGAGGCTCCTCGGCCGGCGCGCGTCGGCCACGTTCCACAGACGGACGGTGTGATCTTCGTTGCCGGTGGCCAGCGTGTGCCCGTCCGGACTGAAGGCGAGCAGGAAGACCGTGCCGTCGTGGCCGGTCAGGGGCGCACCGATCGGGCGCGGCCGGCGGGGGTCGCGCACGTCCCACAGCCGGATCGTGCCGTCGTCCGAAGCGCTGGCGAGGGTGCGTCCGTCCGGGCTGAAGACGGCGGTGCTCACCCAGCTCGTGTGCCCGGTGAGGGGCTTGCCCAGGGGTGTGGGACGCGTCGGGTCCGCCACGTCCCACAGCCGGACCGTGCGGTCGTAGCTCGCGGTGGCCAGGATCCGTCCGCCCGGGTGGAACGCGGTGAGGTAGACGGCGCCGGTGTGGCCGGCCAGCGGCGTGGCCAGCGGCGCGTTCGCCGTCGAGATCAACCGGTTGCGGGTGCCCTTGTCGTCCGGCCGCAAGCGGTGTGCCACCAGGTCGAGCTGGGCGGACAACGACGGATCCGTGCCCTGGACGCGATCGGCCTCGGCGAGCACCTGCGAGAACACCGCGTCGTCCCGCTGCTGCCACGCGACCACCGCCGATCCGGCGGCCACGACCGCCAGCACGGCCAGCGCCGACACCGCGCCGCGGCTGATCCACGCCGTGCGCTTGCGCAGCTTGGCCGAGGCGGCCAGGAAGTCCACCGCGCTCCGGGTCAGATAGGTGTCGCCGGCGGACTTCGCCCAGGTACGGGCCTGTTCCAGACGCGAACCCCGGTAGAGGAGCGAGGCGTCGCGGTGGGAGTTCTCCCAGGCCCTGCCGTCCTCCTCCAGCCGCTGGCGCAGCAGATTGCCGCTCCGGTCCTCGTCGATCCAGTCGCGCAGCCGCGGCCAGGCGTGCAGCAGCGCCTCATGGGTGATCTCCACGGCGTCCGCGTCGAGCGTCACCAGGCGGGCGTGCACCAGCGCTTCGAGCGATTCCTCCGTCTTGTGGGGGTCCGTCGACTCCTCCGCCAGCTGGCGCCGCGTCCCCCGCCGGCGGGTGGCCTGGGTGTCCTCGCCCAGCCGGACGAGCCGCAGGAGGAGCAGGCGCGCGGCCGTGCGCGCGGTCGGGTCGAGACCGGACCAGGCCCGCTCGGCGGTGGCCGCCACCGCTCCCTGGATGCCGCCCGCCGCGCGGTAGCCGGCCAGCGTCAGCCGTCCCGCCTTCCGGCGCTGCCAGGTGGCGAGCAGGGCATGGGACAGGAGCGGCAGCACCCCCGCGTCATGGGTCCCGCCGGAACGGTCGGCGCTCACCTCCCGGACGATCAGCTCGGCCAGTCCCGGTTCGAGTTCCAGGCCCACGGCCTTGGCCGGCCCGGTCACCGCCTCGCGCAGCTCGGCGGTGGTCAGCGGCCCGAGCACCATGTGCCGGTGCTGCAGCGCGTCGGCGAGTTCGGGATGGCCCAGGCACTGCTCGTAGAAGTCGGCGCGTATGCCGAGGACGACGAGCACGGGGGCCGGGGCGCCCGGCTCGGCGGGCGTGCACGCCGCGTGGAGGACCTGGAAGAGGGTGCGCCGCTCGGCCTCGTCGGAGCAGAGCGTGAACGCCTCCTCGAACTGGTCCACGATGATGACCGGCCGGGCGGCGGCGGGCGTCCCGCGCCCCGCCCAGGCCGCGACGGCCTCCCGCACCGCATGCGCGAAGTGCCCGGTTCCGGGGTCCTGCGCGGCTGATTCCCCCGCGGCGGCGAGGACCTGCGCCAGCTCCGGTATCCGGGAGGTCAGCTCCGCGAGCGGATCGCCTCCCGGCACGAGCTGCAGCACCCTCCGCCCCCGGCCGTCCTCGCCGCCGGGTGCGCCGTTCCGCAGGGCGGGCACCAGGCCGGCGTTCAGCAGCGAGGACTTCCCGGCCCCCGAGGCGCCCACGAGCATCACCAGGCCCCCCGTCCCCTCCGTCGCGCGCAGTTGGGCGACGAGGGCGGCGGTGCACCGCTCCCGGCCGAAGAACCACCGGGCGTCCTGCTGACGGTACGAAGCCAGCCCGCGGTACGGGCACACGACGGGGGTCGCCGGCTCCTCGGCCGGCGGACGCCCCTCCTCTTCCGCCGGGGCCGCGGCACGGTCGCCGACCGCCCGCTCCCACAGACGCTGCCACTCGGCCACGTCGTACAGACCGGCGGACACCGGAGCGGGCCGCAGCCGCCGGGCCTGCGGGATCAGGATGTGCAGCACCGCGGCGAGCGCGGTGAACTGGGCGGGCACGTTTCTGGCCCGGCGCCAGTCGCTGATCCGCTGCACGGACACCCGTACGGGCCGCCCTCGTTCGTCGACCCGCTGCAGCCGGACGACCGACTCGGCCACCTTCTTGAGCGGAGGGTTGCCGGCCTCCTTGTACAGCAGCGCGAGACGCTCCGCGAAGGCTGTGCGCGCCCCTGAGTCGGAACTCAAGGTCTCCACCCCTTACTTCCCCCGCACCTGGACATCCGGACCGGAAAACTCACCTTAACGGCCTGACCTGCGGCGAAGCCGTCCGTCCGGCACCGGATCCTCCTCGCCCGGAGCCATAGCTGGCAGGATCACCGAGCAGCAGCGCAGCAACCGGGCACCACCCGGACAGGCCACCGGCTCACCTCTCCGACCGACGACTTCCGACGCATCTTGTCAGTCGCCGTCCGCCGAAGTCACGAGCCGATGCGAGGCCCGCGGCCCGGCACCCGAGCCGGGAGCCTCGCGGAGCCGCCCGTCCGGACGGCACCCGCGCCGACCACGGCTCCGGCCGTTCCCGCTCCGCGCCCACCGGCGCGGACCGACACCGCCCGCGCCGTTCGGCACCGGTCCCCACGTGGGGAGGGACCGGTGGCGAATGGCGCGGCGGGGGGCGGGGTGGTGGAGCCGGCGGGGCGCTGGCCGAAGAGCGAGTGCGCGCCGATGGGCCGCCTGGCACAAAGATCACGCAGCCGCACACCACGGACCGCCGCGATCCCATACGCTGACTCCCGCCCGCGCCGCGCAGCCCACCTCAACTCTCCACTCCGCGACCACGACCCGGCCCCTTCCGCACAGAGGCACCGGCCTGTTGCCGCCACTCAACGGATGCGGGAGGACCTGATGGCAGGTCTGACACGGGAACACGAAGAAGCGTTGGACGCCCACCTGGAGATGTGTTCCGCGTCACGCACCGCCCGATGCGGCAGGGGAGATACGACAAGGGCCTGATCCTCAGTGAGGATCAGGCCCTTGCCTGTGTTCCTTCAGTCGGGGTGGCGGGATGTGAACCCACGACCTCTTCGTCCCGCATCAGGTTCGGGGGTGAGCCCACCTTGCCTTCAAGGCGCTTCTTGCAGGTGACGGCGGTACAGCTGCACGAGAGGGCGGGAGAAGAACTCCTCCTAGGTGTCTCCCAAGTGAGAAGCGAGCTCATCTGGTCCGAGCCGGGTGCCGGCCCAGCCTGCGACTGTCCGCGGGAGCTCGGAGGTCACCGTGCAGCCTGTCTGGTATCTGCCGGCGTGCGCTCGCCTTGATGTCAGTCGCTGGAGCGAGTCTGGCGCTAGCCCTTGCAGCTTGGAGGTCACGGAAGTCTGCGCAAGCAGCTTCACAAACTACCGAAGCTTGGCCAGACGTTGAGCGCGACGCTTGCCAGATTCATCTGCCGCGCTTCGATGCCCTCCACGCGCCACTCGGCCTTGGCACGGTCCCAGAGCGACTCGACCTTCGTATGGGAGGACACCAGTAGCGCAGAACCTGAATAAAGGTGCTCCTTTTCCGGAAACGGCTGGTTGCTCAGATCACTTTTCTTCTTACCTGCCAAAAGTGTCAGGTTGCCCAGTCGCCCCACCCAGGCATCGTGATCATCTAGCATCGACCCCTTTTCTGGCTTGTGAGGGTAAATGTTTTCTACGTACACTTTCCCGTCACCCAGAACCACTTCTTCGCTGACGTCATTTTCCGCACGCAAGAAATGTTCGATCTTCGCGAGCAGGTAACGTGCCTGAGACTGCTTGGAAATCGAAGCTTCAGAAAAGTCGGACTTGAATGTCTCATCGTCCGGAATCCAGGCAACAATTTTCTGCAACGCTGACTCTATAGAATCACCCCTATACAGCCCTTTAGCTATGTCGAATATGTTTTCCTCGAGAAGAGTGGACTCCCGGCGGCCAACCATCGTCCATCGAACGTAGTAACTGATCGCGGCATCCACTAGCTGCTGAAGGCCGTCGTATGAAGTGCTCTCGGAGGCGGACAGCAAGAGCGGATATAGCGCGTCGGCACCCATTGCTTTGATCTCACCAAGGGAGGCATCAAATTCTCCGTGGCCAGTACTTCCCGTGATGAGTTCTGCGTACCTTCCAGCGGCACCTTCAAGCTCAGCAGAAAAGGCCCCGACCCCATAGCGCTGAGGGCGCTTATCGAAATGAACCGTTAGGTCTTTTCGGATTGTTGTATAGAGGCTATGCGACTTGACATCGCCATGCCTTGAAACCCAGAAGTGGCGCAAGAATTTCTCGATTTCCTCGCGCCGCTCAAAGTCGTCAAGCAGTGACCGCCACGCATCATTCACGCGGTACTTTTCATGGTCCCCAGTGCTCTTTTCCATCAGGAAGTTGCGGACTAGGTCTACCGTTGATAGGTCTTTCCCGCGGGAGTTAATCGTTTCGAATACTTCGTTTGCGTCGCTCGAATTGGGAGTCTGGATCTCAACGAAAACCAGACCATTGATCAAACATTCACGCAAAGAATCCAGGAAGTCCAGCCGGGAGTCGTCTTCTGGGTGGCGCTGTAGGAGGAAAGTGATCTTGTTGTGGAAGTTGCTGTACGCGTCCTGAATTAGTTTATGAGAGGGGCGAGTGGCGCCCTCAATTTTCGAACATTCACCTGTAATTTCACTCCAGTCTTGAATGTTGTCGCGAAAAAAGTCGCGATCGAAAAGAGAGAGAACGAGGAAGTACTCCATGGGCTCCTTGCGGCCAGACTTGCGCGCGATGTAGTCCCTCTGGATGTTATTTGCACTTGACATGCTTTCGGGGGATTTCATCTGCCACAAGATGTCTCGAATTGCCGCCAGCAGGATCGTTGACGTAGTCAGCCGCTGCTGACCGTCGAGAAGGGAGCGCCCCTGAACGGAGTCTGCCGTGATTGTGACTACCGGGCCAATGAAGTATTCAGAAGCCGATTCCTTGCCACTGTCGCGAGATTCCTTGAACTTCATGATGTCTCCCCAATAGACATCAACCTCCTTCTTGGTCCAGGAATATTGACGCTGGCTATCGTCAGGCACAGTGACGACTGGGTTGTTCGCCCCAATCAGTTGCCCCAGGGTCTGGCGCGCCGCCTGCTTGATGATGGCCATTCGCGTTCCTTTGCTAGCTAGGCAGGGAGGTCGAGCGTACCGCTCGAGCCACGTCGGCACGCGAGATAACAGAGATCCGTAGAGAACGGCTTGGGAATGCCTGCCGATACGCGAGAGTGTGGAGGCAGGCGCCGGCCGATGGTACCTTGGCCCGCACGCAGCGTTACCAAGGGTGCGGGATCAGCAAGGGGGAATGGATGAGCTTCTCGAACGAAAACACCGCGGCACATCACCTGTACACGCTCCTTCGCGATGTGCGCGATTCGGGGAAGACCTCATATGCGGCAGGGTGGGCTCGGGTACTCGACGCCCCTTGGGACAGTCCTGAGTTTGCGCGACGACATTCAGAGGTCGTTGCGCTTTTGCAACTCACTCTTCGGCAACTCAATGCACTACCGGAGCGATCGAGGTTGCGATCAGAACGCCACATCAATGCGTGGTGGATCGCCGTGATGCAGCCTCAGGCTGCCTGGACGGACACTAATCGCCCCGCCCATGGCCTGATAGACCAGAACGCCCTCGATCACCTTGAATCAACAGCGGAGCTCATCTCGGGAAACCTTGTGGGCTCCGACGCTGCGCCTCGGAGCGGTGACCTTGATGAGATGGCGAAGCAATGTCACGAATGGGTTGACCTGCTTAGTGCGATGAGTGAAGAAGAGCTTAACGGGCCGATGAGGGACGGCCTGATTTCTCAAGTCCGCCACCTGATTTGGCTAATCGAGCATGTCGACCTATTTGGCGGCGCACGAGTCGCACAAGAGGCCAACGGGGTGATCGGGTCCCTGACTCAGGCATCGGCAGTGCTGGTAGATCCGCGCCCGGAGTCGGCGAGCCGCTGGAAGTCCGGGTTTCTGGCATTGCTTGCGGCGTGCGTATTCTTCAATCAGGCAGCGCCAATCGCAACGGAATCCATCAGCTCAGGCGCCGATCTGGTGAGGGAAATTTCCTCTGTTGTAGACCAGGTCGGGGGCGAGTGACGCCGGCAGCGCAGCAGGGATTCGCCCTACTGTGCTGACTGGCTGGATTAAGATCGTCTGCCAGCGTCTGAGTGTCGGAGCTGCTGGCAGACGCCGCGTCATAGACAGAGCAGTGGCTCTTCCCTGGTTGCTGGCGAAGCAGTAGGGGGCAAGACGGGTCGTTACGGCCCGAAGAGGGCGAATGCTGACCTCCACAGGGAAGCAAGCATGCATAAAGGTGCCGGTGTCGGTTCGCGTGGCCCTTTTCCTCTGTGTGACTGAATGCATCAACAGTTCCCCAAGTGACCATGCGGAGACGCATCTCAGCGTCTGGCGATTGCTGAGTACGTAGGGGAACGAAGAGCGACGCCGACGCAGCTTTGTGTCCCAGGGTGACCTTGAGTCCGTATAAGGACGCGGCCACGCAGACAGAGCCCATCGCTGCCAAGTGCGAGACGTGGACTGTGTGCAGCAGAAGGTTCATGGCGCAGGCTCCGTGGTGTTCTCCCTGGCGGTCAGCGGCGAAGCTTGCGGATTCCCTGAATCCTCGGGACCAAGAGCCCCATCACTGGAGGCGTCCGACGCTGAAGGAATGCCCTCAGCGCCCTCCAAGGCTGAGTGCTCCGCAAGTGCTGGTGAGGGGCTGGCACCAGAACTTCCACATGCTGCGGACGCCTACCTGGAGTTCAAGAGCAACTTGAGCGCACCGGGTGGGAGTCTGGCGCGAGTCCGAGGAGCGTGCTCAAGATCATCCAGGCTGCCCACCTTGGAGAGAAAGGCCTCGTCCCCGTGATTGAGGCGCCGCCAATTGCGGCCCCTCTCATGGGGCCAGCGTAGGCGCTGTGTTGATGTAGCTGAAGGCCCGTTAGTTCAGACATATCCTCTGGAACCATTCGTGGCTATGGCGCTGCTTTCATGGGGCTTGTCCATAGTCACCTTCGACGCACGGGTGGCTCGGGGGCTCAGGGAAGTCCGGTGTCAGCGGCCGGCGTCCATCGTGAGCACGTACCTGCGGCCCACCGGCATCGAGTGCGTCGTTAAACGCGCACCGCGCACGTCGGGTGGCGACCGACGGCCTGCCCGCGCCACGGCAAGACCTATGCCACCCGGGGCGGTTATGCCGTGTACCGGAGAGGCCGAAGCGAAGCCGATCGATGCGGCAAGGCGTGCTGGCGTCTCCACCGGCACGGTGTCCAACGTTCTCAACCGACCCGCCGCCGTGAGCGAAGTGAGAAGAGTAGCGGTTCAGGAAGCAATCACCGCGCTCGGATTCACCCGAGGCGGGGCGCCGTGGACTAGGCGGCCCATTGGTGGCGAAACGGGTTCGCCACCTGGCCGCTCACGTCGGCCGCCTCGGGATGGAAACCGAAGAAGGCGCCGCAGGAGCGCGTCCCGTGCCGCTGCTTGCCAGCCGTAGCCGCGAGGTCCGGTACGGGGGCACCTGGACGGCTCGGTGCAGGTTCGCTACACCCACTTCACACGGCGGATGTGTGAAGAGCTGATGGCAGGTCTGACACGGGAGTGGGGGAGGTACTGGACGCGCGGCTCGCAATGTGTCCTACGTCACCCGTCGCCGTGGTCAATGAGTTGCTACAGGCCCGCTTGGCGGGGTGGCGATAGGCGCCGCTCGGAGACGAATTCCAAGATCTTCTCCCAGGTTTCTCCCAAGAGGGCAGGGAGAAACAGCAACGGCCTGATCCTCAGTGAGGATCAGGCCGTTGACCTGTGTTTCTTCAGTCGGGGTGGCGGGATTTGAACCCACGACCTCTTCGTCCCGAACGAAGCGCGCTGCCAAGCTGCGCTACACCCCGAAGCAACGAGCTCTACTTTAGCGGACTGATCCCCGTAGGTGAAATCCGGTTGTTGTGGAGCCGGGGAGCGGGCCTGACCTGGTCGACCCCGATGGCGATCAAGGGGAGGGCGCAGATGGCCACGGCGAGGGGGAGGGCGGTGGCGGCGGTGGGGGAGGGGGCGCCGGTGGCGGCGGGGAGGGCGAGGGCGAAGGCGAGGTGGAGCAGGGGGTAGGCCGGCCACTGCCAGGCGTACGACAGGTGGAAGCCGCGAGGGGTGGTGAGCAGCAGCCAGTCGGCGAGGGTGGCGAGGGGCGTGAGGGTGTAGAGGAGCTGGTGGGAGACGGCTTGGGCGGCGCCGGGAGTCGTGGCGGGCAGCGTGAAGGCGGTGTGGGCGGCCGGGAAGGCGTAGTGGAGGAGGGCGGGGAGGAAGAGGAAGGGGAACAGGGCGCCGGTGACGCGGGGGCTCACGGGGCGGCGGCCGGTCCAGGCGCGGTGGGCGGAGCAGGCGGCGACCACTGCCGCGGCGAGGTTGGCCTGCACGGAGAAGCGGGCGAGGAGCTGGACCGGGACCGTGGTGCCGAGGGCCGCCAGGACGAGCCCGGTCAGGGCGGCGGCGGTGATCAGGAGGCGGAAGGCGGCGGCCAGGGGGTGGCGGCTCGTGGGGGCGACGGCCGCTGCCGGGGTGCGGGCGGCGGCGCCGGCCGGGTCGGTGGCATGGCGCGTGGACTGCGAGGTCCGGGTGGGATCGGACATCCCTCCACGTTACGGGGATGATCAACAGCGGTGGGAGACCCCGTTCGGCAAAGGCCCCGGCCGCTTTTGCGTACGGCGGCCGCGCCCGCATTCTCGCGGGCGGAGCGCTTCGGCGGTCCCGCGGGCAGCCTCACGGGCAGCCCGTCGGCAGCCCGTCGGCAGCCCTCCGGCAGCCCTCCGGCAGCCCTCCGGCAGCCCTCCGGTGGGGGCCCAGTGGGGGTGATTGGGAGCGGACCGGAGTGCGGTGAAGAGTGGGGCCGGGGTGGGGTCGGAGCGCTGTCCGGACCGGGGTCAGGCTGGGGCCTTCCGAAGGGGCGAAGCGCCCGGGGGGACGTGTTCGTTCGGGGCCGAGTCCCGAGTCCCGGGTCCCGAGTCCCGGGTCCCGGGTCCCCAGGCCCGGGTCCCCAGGCCCGGGTCCCGAGTCCCAAGGCCCGCGGGCGCAGTCCAGTCCGGACGGGGGTGCCGCCCCCAGGCCGTGGACCGGCTCGGAGCTGCCCCCGGAGGCGCAGCCCGGGGGAGCTACCCCCCGGCTCGCGGTCCGAGGAACCGCCCATCCGAGGCCCGTAGCCCGGGGGAGCCGGGGGTCGCAGTCCGGGAGTAGGGCCACCCCGAGGTCGCAGTCCCGAAGCACTGCCACCCGGGGCCGTAGCTCGGGAACCGCCCGTCCGAGGTCGTAGCCCGGCGAAGCCGCCACCCGAGGTCGCAGCAGGGATACCGCCCCCCGGCCATAGCCCCAGGGGCCCGCACTCCGGCGACCTCCTCGCTCGGGACGGCAGCAGCCCGCTCGACCGAGGACCGCTCGACCGAGGACCGCTCGGGCGAGGACCGCTCGGGCGAGGACCGCTCGGGCGGGGATGCCCGAGCCGGAACCGGGCCGGCGGGAATCAGGCGGAGCGATGGCTTCCGGAAGGCCAGGGACCCGTGGCCCCCCGGAGCGATGCCTCCAAGAGGACCCGGAGCCCCAGCCCGCCGGACTGAGGAAGAGACGGGACCGGGGAAGAGACGGGACCGGGGAAGAGACCGGACCGGGGAAGAGAGGGGACGCCCCGCGCCCCCGCCCCCTCAGTCCCGCGCCGTCAGGGTGAGCAGCGTCGCCTCCGGGGGGCAGGCGAAGCGGACCGGGGTGTAGCGGTTGGTGCCGCAGCCTGCGGAGACGTGGAGGTAGGAGGTGTGGCCGGCGGCGGTGTGGGTGGAGAGGCCCTTCACCCGGTCGGTGTCGATGTCGCAGTTGGTGACCAGGGCGCCGTAGAAGGGGATGCAGAGCTGGCCGCCGTGGGTGTGGCCGGCCAGGATCAGCGGATAGCCGTCGGCGGTGAAGGCGTCCAGGGAGCGCAGATAGGGGGCGTGGACCACGGCCAGGGAGAGATCGGCGCCGGATTCCGGGCCGCCGGCGACCTCGGCGTAGCGGTCCCGCTTGATGTGCGGGTCGTCCAGGCCGGTCAGGGCGATCTCGATGCCCTCCAGCTTGAGGCGGCCGCGGGAGTTGGACAGGCCGACCCAGCCGGCCGCGTCGAAGGCGTCGCGCAGCTCTTCCCACGGGTTGTGGACGACGCCCACGGCGGGTGCGTTGCCGTTGAGGCCGTGGCGGCCCTGGGCCCGCTCGATGAGGTAGCGGGCGGGATTGCGCAGCTTGGGGCCGTAGTAGTCGTTGGAGCCGAAGACGTAGGCGCCGGGGAACTCCATCAGCGGGCCGAGCGCGTCCAGTGTCTCGGGGACGCCCTCGGTGTCGGAGAGGTTGTCTCCCGTGTTGATGACGAAGTCGGGGCGCAGCCCGGCGAGCGACTGCAGCCAGCGCTGCTTCTTGCGCTGCCCGCTGACCATGTGGATGTCGGAGACCTGCAGGACGCGCAACGGCCGCATGCCGCGGGGCAGTACGGGCACGGTGACGCGTCGGAGGCGGAAGGAGCGGACTTCGAAGCCGGCGGCGTAGGCCAGGCCGGCCGCGCCGACTGCGGTCAGGGTCAGGGGTACTCCGTATCGCGCGCGCATGCACCCATCGTCGCAGAGTGCGGGGGGTGGATGCAGCGGGTGGGAGCCGCCCGGCGCGGTGGCGGCATGGCGGCGCCGGGGGGAAAAGGCGCGGCGGTTGTCGGTGGGTGGGGGCATACTCGACGGCATGACCACGCTCAAGTCCAAGCTGCAGGACGACCTCACCGACGCGATCAGGGCGCGCGATGAGCTGCGCTCCTCCACCCTCCGTCTCACGCTGACCGCGATCCAGAAGGAGGAGGTCGCGGGCACCGAGGCGCGCGAGCTGTCCGACGGCGAGGTCGAGAAGATCATCACGCGGGAGGCGAAGAAGCGCCGGGAGGCCGCGGACGCCTTCGAGAAGGGCGGCCGCGGGGAGTCGGCCGAGCGGGAGCGCGCCGAGGGCGAGGTGCTCGCCGACTATCTGCCCAAGCAGCTGACCGACGAGGAGCTGGAGCAGCTGGTCGCGGCGGCCGTGGCGGAGGCGAAGGGCGCCGGTGCCGAGGGCCCGCGGGCGATGGGCGCCGTCATGAAGATCGTCAACCCGCAGGTGGCGGGCCGTGCCGAGGGCGGCCGGGTCGCCGCCGTGGTGAAGAAGCTGCTCGCCGGCTGACCCGCCGGACGGAGTCCTTGCGGGAAGAGTGAGGGGCGCCCCCATGGTGGGGCGCCCCTCATCGTCCGTGGTGCGGGCCGGTGCCCTGCGGCCGTAGTGGCCGGCGTCCTTCGCCGTACGGGCGGGCGCCCTTCGCCGTGCGGGCCGCCGTCCTTCTTCGTCGTACGGACGGCCCGCGCGGGCCCGGGCGGCGCAAGTCGCCCCGCGCCGGAGGCCGTTCGCCGGCCGCCGCGCACCGGCGACCGCTCACCAACCCCCGTTGCCGCCGCCCAGGATGTCCGGGAAGCCGGGGATGTGCCATCCGCCGCCCGGCTTGTTGTCGCCGCCGCGGCCGGGCTTGTGCTTGCCGCGGCCCTTGCCGCCCTCGTCGCCCTGGGCCTTGTCCTTGGCGGGATCGTCGATCGCGACGGTGGGCAGGGTGGGCGCGGGCCGGTCGGCCAGCGCGCCGGACATGGCGTCGCGCCAGATGGGGCCGGGGGTGTCCGCGCCGTAGACCTTGTCGTGGGGGACGCCGCCGATGGTGATGTCGTACATCTTGCGCTTGTGCTGCGGGTCGCCGACCCAGACCGCGCCGGCCGCGTTGGGCGTGTAGCCGACGAACCAGGCGGCGTAGCGGCTGTCGGTGGTGCCGGTCTTGCCCGCGCTGTCGCGGCCCTTGAGCCCGGCCTCCTTGCCGGTGCCGTCCTCGACCACGCCCTTGAGCAGGGTGTTGATCGTGTCCGCGGTCTTCTTGGACATCGCGGTGCGGCAGCTGGTCTGCGGGACCTTCAGCGACCGGCCGCGCGCGTCGGTGATCGACTCGATGGCCACCGGCGAGCAGTACCGGCCGCCGCCGGCGAAGGCGGCGTACCCGGCCGCCATCGTGAGCGGCGACATCTCCTGGGTGCCGAGCGTCATCGACGGGACCTGCTGCAGCGGCTTGCCGTCGGCCCGCTCGATGCCCATCTTCTGCGCCATGCTGACCACGGGGCAGACGCCGATGTCGCTGATCAGCTGCACGAAGTAGGTGTTGACCGACTTCGCGGTCGCCTCCTTCATGGCGTACGGGCCGACCTCTTCCTTGTTCTCGTTCTCGACGTTCTCGGAGCCGTTGCCCTGCCATGCGCCGTCGCAGGTCTGCACCGGGCTGGGATACGGCATCCGGTACGGCGACGGGTACTCCTGCTCCGGATCCGTCCCCTGCTCCAGCGCGGCGGCCGCGACCACCGGCTTGAAGGTCGAACCGGGCAGGTAGCCGGCGCCGCCGCCCATGTCGTGGTTCACCGAGAGGTTGATCACGGTCTCGTTCTCGCGGAAGCCGTACGGGCGCGACTGGCCCATGCCGAGGATCTTCCCGGTGCCCGGTTCGACGATGGTGGCCGCGGAGGCGACCGGGTCGTCCTCGTAGACGTGGTCCTTGAGCGACGCCTGTACCGACTTCTGGGTCTGCGGATCGAGGGTGGTGCGGATGGTCATGCCGCCCTCGTTCCAGCGCTTCAGGCGGACCTTGCGGCTCTTGCCGAACGACTTGTCGCCGAGGAAGGCCGTGCGGATGTAGTCGCAGAAGAAGCCGGCGCCGTGGGTGGCGGTGATGCAGCCGTTCTTGGGGCGGCTGACCGCGAGCTTGATCGGCTTCTTGGCGGCCGCGTCGGCCTGTTCCCGGGTGATGTCCTTCACGTCGGCCATCCGCTGCAGCACGGTGTTGCGCCGCCGCGTGGCCTCCTGCGGGTCGTTGAGCGGGTCGTAGCGGCTGGGCGACTGGACGATGCCCGCCAGCAGCGCCGACTCCCCCAGGTTCAGGTCCTTGGCGTGCTTGCTGAAGTAGCGCTGGGCGGCCGCCTCGATCCCGTAGGCCTGCTGCCCGAAGAACGTGATGTTGAGGTAGTTCTGCAGGATCTTCCGCTTGCCGAGTTCCTTCTCGACCTGGATCGCGTACTTGAGCTCCTTGACCTTGCGGCCGAGGGTCTGCTGGGTGGCCTGCGCGACCTTGTCCGGGTTGTCGCCCGCTTCCTCGATGAAGACGTTCTTCACGTACTGCTGGGTCAGCGTCGAGGCGCCCTGGGAGACGGCTCCGGACTGGGCGTTCTTGTTGAGCGCCCGCAGGATGCCCTTCAGGTCGATGGCGCCGTGCTGGTAGAAGCGTGCGTCCTCGATCGCGACGATCGCCTTCCGGATGTACGGCGACATGTCCTTGAGGCCGACGACCGTACGGTCACGGGAGTAGACCTTGGCGATCTCGCCGCCCTGGGAGTCCAGAATCCTGGTCCGCTGGCTGAGCGGTGGCGTCTTGAGGTTCGCCGGGATGTCGTCAAAACCCTCGACCGATCCCTTGGCGGTCAGGCCCAGCGCCCCGGCCGCCGGGAGCGCGAGGCCGGCGAGCACCGCTCCGGCCAGGACGCTGACACCGAGGAACTTGGCGGCCTGCTGAGTCTTGGACTGACCCCCGCCGTCGCGCTTCTTAGGCATGAGGGCAGCCTACGTTCTCAATCGCCGGACAGGGGCGCACCTGTTCGCCTAGCCTGTTCTCAGCTACCACAGCTGAACGGTTACGCCTGAGTTCGTCAACCCCCTCCTCCCGCGGGTCGCGCCCCCACGTACCCGTGTGTGTCGAGAGAAACCCCGTGTCAGGGCAGGGAACTGTCCTGCCTTGTGTGCAAAGTGATGTATGCCGTTCGGTCACTCCGTTGGGTGATCTGCCGCATACGCATAGTCCGTTCGGGCCATTCAAGATTGGGCCCGAAGGGGGTGTTGCGCCCTGCCTGCCTTCCGTAACGTCCTCAACTGGCAACGGTGAATATGCCGATTGCCGCCGTGGGGGAGCCTCGATTCGGGAGAGGACGGCGCCAGCATGAGCTGGGTAACCGACTGGAGTGCACAGGCAGCCTGCCGCACTACCGATCCGGATGAACTGTTCGTACAAGGGGCGGCGCAGAACCGCGCCAAGGCGGTGTGCACCGGATGTCCGGTACGCACGGAATGCCTGGCCGATGCCCTGGACAACCGGGTGGAGTTCGGCGTGTGGGGCGGGATGACCGAGCGCGAGCGGAGGGCGCTGCTGCGTCGCCGCCCGACGGTGACGTCATGGCGCCGGCTGCTGGAGACCGCGCGCACGGAATACGAGCGCAGCACGGGCATCTTGCCGCTGGACTGCGAGGACGAGATCTTCGACGAGTTCGCCGCGGTCGGGTAGGAGGGGAGTCACGGGCCCCGGCCCGTGGCCCGCAGGTCCGGCCGGTGAATTCGGCCGGGAAGGTTCGGCTGGTGGCGCGTTCTGGTCGTCGAGTGGTGACGTGCCATCAGTGTTCTTGAGGCATCCGGGAGTTGGGATGTCGAGGGGGTAGGCGAGGTGTACGGGCGTGCTGTTGTCCGGCGTGCCGCGTGCCGGGCTGTGATGTGCCATGCCACATGCCGGAGCGTGAGCGTTCGTGAGGGTGGTGGGTGCTGGGTGCGTGGTGCTGGGCGCCTTGGGTGGGCGGCCGGGCCGGTCGCGCGTACCGCTCAGTCGTCGGAGCCCTGGTCGGATGCCGTGGGGTCGTCGGTGTCGGTGGGGTTCAGCGCCAGGCGGTCGCCGATGGCACGCAGCCCCGCGAGGTCATGGACATCGCCGGGCAGCGCGGCGACCTCTGTCACCGGAACCTCGGGATGCAGCGCGGTGAAGCGGTCCCGCGTGCGACGTTCGCGCGCGAGGACCTGCATGCGTTCCGCGTGCAGTCGTAGCAGCCCGGCGGCCAGTTGCGCCGCCGAGGCTGACGTGGGTGTCACCTGCTCCGCCGCGGCAGCGGGGGAGAGGCCGCCGGCGGTACGTGGTCCAGCCTTCCCGGCGTCGAGATCCACAATGCCGGTGCTTTCAAGATTATTTTCTGCGCGGCCGGGAGCCCGGTCGGCGTCCGCGGCGGCGCCGGGGGCGGGGTCGTCCGCCGCGGCCGGGACATCCCCGGAGTCCGCCGAGGGGTCCGGCGCGCCGTCCGCGCGGGTGTCCTCCGCCCTGCGGTCCGTGAGGGCCTCCGCCGCCGCCAGGGCGCGCTCGGCGCTCAGTTGGGCGGCGCCGCTGCCGTGCACCCGGTTCAGCACGAGGCCGGCCAGCGGCATCTGCTCGGCGGCCAGCCGCTCGACGAAGTACGCCGCCTCGCGCAGCGCGTCCCGCTCCGGCGCGGCCACCACGAGGAACGCCGTGCCGGGCGCCTGCAGCAGGCGGTAGGTGGCGTCGGCGCGGGTGCGGAAGCCGCCGAACATGGTGTCCATCGCGGCCACGAACGTCTGCACATCGCGCAGGAGTTGACCGCCCATGAGCTTGCTGAGGGTGCCGGTCATCATCGACATGCCGACGTTGAGGAACTTCATGCCGGCCCGGCCGCCGACCTTCGCCGGCGCCATCAGCACCCGGATGAACTTGCCGTCCAGGAAGGACCCGAGACGCTTCGGCGCGTCCAGGAAGTCCAGCGCGGAGCGGCTCGGCGGGGTGTCGACGACGATCAGGTCCCATTCGTCGTTCGCGCGGAGCTGGCCGAGCTTCTCCATGGCCATGTACTCCTGTGTGCCCGCGAAACCGGCAGACAGGGACTGGTAGAAGGGGTTCTCCAGGATGGCGCGGGCCCGGTCGGCATCCGCATGGCCCTCGACGATCTCGTCGAAGGTGCGCTTCATGTCCAGCATCATCGCGTGGAGTTCGCCGCCCGCGCGCTCGTCGACGTCCTTGACCCGGCGCGGGACGTTGTCGAGCTCGGAGATCCCCATGGACTGGGCCAGCCGCCTGGCCGGGTCGATGGTCAGCACGACGACCTTGCGGCCGCGCTCGGCGGCGCGTACGCCCAGGGCCGCGGCGGTCGTGGTCTTGCCGACGCCGCCCGAGCCGCAGCACACCACGATGCGGGTGTGCGGGTCGTCGATCAGCGCATCGACCTCGAGCCGCGGGGCCGAGGCGTCCAGCGTCGTGTTGTCCGAGGTCATATGGGCCCCTGTTTCCGCAGGTCTCTCGCCAGGTGGTAGAGCCCGGCGAGGTCCACTCCCTCGGGGAGCAGCTCCAACTCGTAGGTGGGCAGGCCGAGGGCGGAGAGTTCGGCGTACTCGGCGCGCTCCAGCTCGACCCGCTCGGCGTGTTCGCGCGCCTGCTCCAGCAGGGGGTCGATCAGACGGTCCGCCAGGCCGCCGCGGCGGGCGCCCCCGAGGCCGGCTTCGGAGAGCGCCTTGGCGACGCCCGTACGCGCGCCACGGGCGGCGATGTCGAGGTCGCCGTTGTCCAGCAGGGCCGGGCGGGTCATGTTGATGACGACGCCGCCCACGGGGATGCCGGCGGCGCGCAGCTCGGCGACGCCGTCCGCGGTCTCCTGGACGGGCATCTCCTCCAGGAGCGTCACCAGGTGCACCGCGGTCTCGGGCGACTTCAGGACCCGCATCACGGCCTGTGCCTGATTGTGGATCGGGCCGATCTTCGCGAGTCCCGCGACCTCGTCGTTGACGTTCAGGAAGCGGGTGATGCGGCCCGTCGGCGGGGCGTCCATCACGACCGCGTCGTAGACGAACTTCCCGCTCTTGTCCTTGCGGCGGACCGCCTCGCACGCCTTGCCGGTCAGCAGGACGTCCCGCAGGCCCGGCGCGATGGTCGTGGCGAAGTCGATGGCGCCGAGCTTCTTCAGCGCCCGGCCCGCGCTGCCGAGCTTGTAGAACATCTGGAGGTAGTCCAGAAGGGCGCGTTCGGCGTCGATGGCGAGGGCGTGGACCTCACCGCCCGCCCGTCTGCCGCCGCGGGAGGGCTCTCCCGCGGACTCCGCCCGGGCGGATCCCCACGGCGAGGCACCCTCCGATGCCGGACCCACCGCGATCTTGCGTTCCTCATAGGGAAGCGCTTCCGTTTCGAACAATTGGGCAATGCCCTGCCGGCCCTCGACCTCGACCAGGAGGGTACGGCGCCCCTCGGTGGCCAGGGCCAGGGCGAGGGCGGCGGCGACCGTGGTCTTGCCGGTGCCGCCCTTGCCGCTGACGACATGGAGCCTGCTCACGCAAAGGAGCCTAACCAGTCCGCGTCCCGGCTACGCACGGGATACGCCTGGGAGGTCCCGGATAATCTGCCCGCGATCCCTCCGGGAAAGGTCGGGGATGCTCCGTAGGGGTCTGCGGGGAGCCCCGCGGAACGCCGCACCGGACGGGCGGGACGCCCCGCGGCGGACGGCGTCCGCAGCCGCCGTGGACAGGCATTACGCTCGCCCCATGACCAAGTGGGAATACGCAACCGTGCCGCTCCTCGTGCACGCGACGAAGCAGATTCTGGACACCTGGGGCGAGGACGGCTGGGAGCTCGTCCAGGTCGTGCCGGGCCCGAACAACCCCGAGCAGCTGGTGGCCTACCTGAAGCGGGAGAAGGCGTGAGCGCGGCGGAGGACAAGATCGCGGCGCTCGGGCTGAAGCTGCCGCAGGTCGTGCCGCCGCTGGCCACCTACCAGCCCGCGGTGCGCTCCGGCGCCTATGTGTACACCTCCGGCCAGCTGCCGATGGTGGACGGCGCGCTGCCGGTCACCGGCAAGGTCGGTGCCGAGGTCGGCGCCGAGCAGGCCAAGGAGCTCGCCGCGACCTGTGCGCTCAACGCGCTGGCCGCCGTGAAGTCCGTCGTCGGCGACCTCGACAGGATCCAGCGGGTCGTGAAGGTCGTCGGTTTCGTGGCCTCCGCGCCGGACTTCACCGGCCAGCCGGGTGTCCTCAACGGCGCCAGCGAGCTGCTGGGCGAGATCCTCGGGGACAAGGGCGTGCACGCCCGGTCCGCCGTGGGCGTGGCGGTGCTGCCGCTGGACGCCCCGGTCGAGGTCGAGATCCAGGTCGAGATCGCCGAATAGCCCTCCCGTAGGGGCTCCGCGGCCCCGAGCGTGTGCCGTGTGCCGGAGGGCCCCTCGTCAGCAGGGGCCCTCCGGCGCGAAAGACGCCCTCGAACATCAGCGCGCGAGCGCATAGCATCCGGCCATGTCGTCCACGACCAACGGCCAGTGGTACCCACCGGAGTGGCCGGACCGCATCCGGGCGCTCGCGAACGGCGAGCTGACCCCCGCCGAGCCCCGGCGGGCCGCCACCGTCCTGCTGCTGCGGGACTCCGCCTCCGGCGGCCCCACCGTCCACATGCTGCGCAGACGTACCTCCATGGCCTTCGCGGGCGGCGCGTACGCCTATCCGGGGGGCTCCGTCGATCCGCGCGACGAGCGCCCGATCGCCTGGGCCGGCCCGTCGCGCGCCCAGTGGGCGGTCCGTATGGGCGTCGATCCGGCCACCGCGCAGACCATCGTCTGTGCCGCGGTCCGCGAGACGTTCGAGGAGACGGGCGTGCTGCTCGCCGGCACCTCCGCCGAGACGGTCGTCACGGACACCACCGGCGCGGACTGGGAGGCCGACCGCGCGGCCCTGGTCGCCCACGAGCTGTCCTTCGCCGACTTCCTGGCCCGTCGTGGCCTGGTCCTGCGCGCCGACCTGCTCGGCGCCTGGGCCCGCTGGATCACCCCCGAGTTCGAGCCGCGGCGCTACGACACCTGGTTCTTCGTCGCGGCGCTCCCCGAGGGCCAGCACACCCTCCCCCAGGGACCTGAGGCGGGCCCCGGTCCGGGAGAGGCCCCCGGCGCCACCACCGAGGCGGACCTCGCGGTGTGGATCCGGCCGGAGGAGGCCGCGGCCGGCTACGACCGCGGCGAGCTGCTGATGATGCCGCCGACCATCGCGACCCTGCGCTCCCTCCAGCCGTACGCCACCGCCGCGGGCGCGCTGGGCGCCGCGGAGGCCCAGAACCTGACGCCCGTATTGGCGCAGGCCCGCCTCGTGGGCGGCGAGATCGAGCTGAGCTGGCCGGGACACGACGAGTTCACCAAGCACATCGCCCCGTCCGGCACCGGTACCCCCGGGGACGGCGACGGCTCCTCGGGAGGGACCCCCGCATGACCGAAGCATCCGCCCTCCCCGGACAGCCGCGCGGCGGAGCGATCGCCGGGCAGGCGAGCGCGCGGGCCCGGTGCGTCCTCGCCCCGAACCCGTCGCCGATGACCCTGGACGGCACCAACACCTGGATCGTCGCCGAGCCGGACTCCGATCTCGCCGTCGTCATCGATCCCGGGCCGCTCGACGAGAGCCATCTGCAGGCCGTCATCGACACCGCCGAACGGGCCGGCAAGCGCATCGGGCTGACCCTGCTGACCCACGGTCACCCCGACCACGCCGACGGCGCCGCCCGCTTCGCCGAGCTGACCCGTTCGGCCGTACGGGCCCTGGACCCGGCGCTGCGCCTGGGCGACGAGGGGCTCGCAGCGGGCGAGGTCATCACCACCGGAGGCCTGGAACTGCGCGTGGTGCCCACACCGGGCCACACCGCCGACTCGCTCTCCTTCCACCTCCCGGCCGACCGCGCCGTCCTCACCGGCGACACGATCCTCGGGCGCGGCACCACCGTGGTCGCGCACCCCGACGGACGCCTCGGCGACTACCTGGACTCGCTGCGCCGGCTGCGCTCCCTGACGGTCGACGACGGGGTGACGACGGTCCTGCCAGGACACGGGCCGGTGCTGAACGACGCCCAGGGGGCGGTGGAGTTCTATCTGGCGCACCGCGCACACCGGCTCGCCCAGGTGGAGACCGCGGTCGAGGCGGGCCACCGCGCGCCCGCGGAGGTCGTCGCGCACGTCTACGCCGATGTCGACCGGTCGTTGTGGCCGGCCGCCGAGCTGTCGGTGCGGGCACAGCTGGACTACCTGGGCGAGCACGGACTGATCGAGAGCTGACGGCCCGGCGGCGGGCGGCGGGGCCCCGGGGCGCGGACGGGCCCCGGGCGGGCCGAGAGACGGCGTCAGCCCGCCCCCGGCGGGGCCGCCTTCGCCCCGTGGACGGCCAGGTATTCGGCGGCCAGCCAGGGGCCGAGCCCGGTGAGCAGCTCGTCCAGCAGCTCCGGGTGGGCGGCGGGCGCCCGGGCGGCGCGTGCCGCGGCGCGCATCTGCTCGGCGTGCGCCGGGTAGTAGCGGGCGAACACCTCGGCGGACTCGCCCAGATCGCTCGTCCAGCCGCCCCAGCGCGGCATGACCAGGGTGAACCCGGTGCGTACCAGGCGGCGCGCCACACCCCGGGTCAGCCGGGTGCGCTCGGCCTCCGTAGTGGCCGCGGCGGCCCGCTCGCGCAGACCGGGCAGGCTGCGGAAGAGGTCGCCGTTGGTCTCACGGGCCAGGAGTGAGGTGGGGCGGTAGCGGGGCAGCTCGGCGGCGAGGTCCGGGCCGCCGAGCGGCGTGCACAGGCAGGCCACGAACCATCCGAGGTCGTACCGCTCCCGCTCGCTGCGCAGCCGGTCCACGCCGAACAGCAGGATTCCCACGCCGTTGACCTGCCAGAACGCGGCATCCAGGCCGCGCTCGACCGCGCGGACGGCAGCGTGGTCGGCCTCGGTGGGCTCGTCCCGCAGGGCGATCAGCGCGTCGAGGTCGGAGACCCCAGGGACGGCCGTGCCCCGGGGGACGCTGCCGAAGAGATAGCTGCTGTGCAGGCGGCCGGGGCCGAAGCGCGCGCCGGTCCGGGCGCCGAGCTCCGCCACGACGGGCGCGAACGGCGCGGACACCCGGTCCAGGGAGCCTTCCCGCACGAAGCAGCCGTCCCGGTCCAGTCCCCTGCCGCGCGTCATGGCGCCACTATGGCGAGGGGCGGGGGGTGTGGCGACCTGATTACGGGGCGGGGAAGGGCGCGGCGGCCGGTGGCCGGGGCCGCGAGGAGGCGGCCGGCGGCCGGGCCCATGAGAGGTGACCGGCGCCTACGAGAGGGCGCCGGTGCTTCCGCGGGCCCATGCGGAAGGGCCCCGCCGGAGCGGGGCCCTTCCAGGAGGTCGGCGAGGGGTCAGCGCGAGCGCTTGGCCAGCCGCTCGACGTCCAGCAGGATCACGGCGCGCGCCTCCAGGCGCAGCCAGCCGCGGCCCGCGAAGTCCGCGAGCGCCTTGTTGACCGTCTCGCGGGAGGCGCCCACCAGCTGGGCCAGCTCCTCCTGCGTCAGGTCGTGGACGACGTGGATGCCTTCCTCGGACTGCACGCCGAAGCGGCGTGACAGGTCGAGCAGGGCGCGGGCCACGCGGCCCGGCACGTCCGAGAAGACCAGGTCGGACATCTGGTCGTTGGTCTTGCGCAACCGTCGGGCGACCGCGCGCAGCAGGGCCGTGGCCACCTCGGGGCGGGCGTTCAGCCAGGGCTGGAGGTCGCCGTGGCCCAGGCCGAGGAGCTTGACCTCGGTGAGGGCCGAGGCCGTGGCCGTACGCGGGCCCGGGTCGAAGAGCGAGAGCTCACCGATCAGCTCTCCGGGGCCGAGGACGGCGAGCATGTTCTCCCGGCCGTCCGGGGAAGTGCGGTGCAGCTTCACCTTGCCCTCGGTGACCACGTACAGGCGGTCGCCGGGGTCCCCTTCGTGGAACAGGGCGTCGCCGCGGGCGAGCGTGACCTCTCCCATCGAGGCGCGCAGCTCGGCCGCCTGCTCGTCATCGAGCGCCGCGAAGAGCGGTGCGCGCCGCAGAACGTCGTCCACGAGATCTCTCCTTGTCGACATGCTCCGGGGGACTGTGGTCCCCATCATGCCGGAATGCAAAACAGTGCGATCAATCACAAGTTTGCCGGACCGGTGCCGCCCGCCATAAGGCAGGGGGCCGATTGGGGTCACGAATCATAGTGATCAAGCCGGATGTCAGTGGCTGGCCTTAGTCTGGCCGAGTGTCCAATACGCCGGTGGGAGCAGAGGAGTGGGGGGCCGGAAGAGTGAGCGCAGGGCGTGATTCCGCTGTGGGCGAACAGCCGTCCGGCCGCACGCCGAATCCCGGCGAAAGCGGCAAATCGCTCTCCGGGGTGACGTCCGGCCCGGAGCCGGCCGTCCGTAGGCCCGGCGCGTCGCGGCCGGCGGCGCAGGACACCGCGCAGACCTCCGTGAAGAAGACCTCGGTAGGCAGGACCTCGGCAGGGAAGAAGGCCGCCGTGAACGAAACCCCAGAGAAGCCGGCGGCGGCCACGAAGGCCGCGGCACAGAAGGCCGTCACGAAGAAGGCCACCGCCCGGAAGGCCGTCGCCACGAAGGCCACGACGAAGAAGGCCACCACGAAGAAGACGGCCGCGGCCGCCGAGAAGGCCCCCGCGAAGAAGGCGCCCGCCAAGAAGGCGGCGACGGTCAAGAAGGCGGCCACCAAGACCGCCCCCGCCAAGAAGACCACCGCGAAGACGACCGCCGAGACGGCCGCGAAGAAGACCCCGGCGAAGAAGACCCCCGCGCGCAAGCCCGAGTCGCGGGTCGCCATGGTGCGGCGGGCCCGCCGGATCAACCGCGAGCTGGCCGAGCTGTACCCGTACGCCCACCCCGAGCTGGACTTCACCAACTCCTTCGAGCTGCTGGTCGCCACGGTCCTGTCCGCGCAGACCACCGACCTGAGGGTCAACCAGACCACCCCGCGTCTCTTCGCGGTCTGCCCCACGCCCGAGGACATGGCCGCGATGGATCCGGAGCGGCTGGAGGAGCTGATCCGGCCGACCGGCTTCTTCCGGGCCAAGGCGAAGTCGCTGCTCGGGTTGTCGGCCGCGCTGCGCGACCGCTTCGGCGGCGAGGTGCCGGGCCGCCTGGAGGACCTGGTCACCCTGCCCGGAGTCGGCCGCAAGACCGCCAATGTCGTGCTGGGCAACGCCTTCGGCGTCCCGGGCATCACCGTCGACACCCACTTCGGCCGCCTCGCCCGCCGTTTCGGCTGGACCACCGCGGAGGACGCCGAGAAGGTCGAGGCGGATGTCGCCGAGATCTTCCCCAAGAGCGAGTGGACGATGCTCTCGCACCGCGTGGTCTTCCACGGCCGGCGCGTCTGCCACTCCCGCAAGCCCGCCTGCGGCGCCTGTGCCATCGCCCCGCTGTGCCCCGCGTACGGCGAGGGCGAGACGGACCCGGAGAAGGCCAGGAAGCTGCTGAAGTACGAGCTGGGCGGCCAGCCCGGGCAGCGGCTGAAGCCGCCGGCCGACTATCCGGGGCAGCCCGCGCCCCCGATGGCGTCCCAGGTGGCCGCGCCATGACGGCACCTGCCCAGAGGTGACCGACGATCGATGCCAGGCCTGAGGGGGCGCGTATGAGGAGTGCACGGGAGCAGCGGTACGGCGACGAGGCGGACGTCCGCGGCGCGGCGTCCGGCCGGGACGCCACGGTCACGGCCGACGGCCTGCCCGAGTGGCTGGCCCCGGTGGCCCGCGCGGCCGCCACGATCGAACCGCGCCAGCTCAGCCGCTTCCTGCCGCCCGAGAGCGGCGGGCGGCAGTCCGCCGTGCTGATCCTCTTCGGCCACGGCGCACGCGGCCCCGAGCTGCTCCTGATGGAGCGCGCCGGGACCCTGCGCTCGCACGCCGGCCAGCCCTCCTTCCCCGGCGGCGCCCTCGACCCGGAGGACGGCGACCCCGACGGGCCCGGTCCGGTGCGGGCGGCGCTGCGGGAGGCCGAGGAGGAGACCGGCCTCGACCCGTCGGGTGTGCAGGTCTTCGGCGTGCTGCCGCGGCTCTACATCCCCGTCAGCGGCTTCGTGGTGACGCCCGTTCTGGGATGGTGGCGCCGGCCGAGCCCGGTCGGCGCGGTCGACCAGGCGGAGACCGCACGGGTCTTCACGGTTCCCGTGGCGGATCTCACGGATCCGGCCCATCGTGTGACAACGCGCCATCCCAGCGGCCACACCGGGCCCGCGTTCCTTGTCGAGAACGCCCTGGTCTGGGGCTTTACGGCCGGCGTCATCGACCGGATCCTGCACTACTGCGGGTGGGAGATTCCGTGGGACCGTGACAAGGCGGTCCCACTGGACTGGCGCTCGTGAGACGGTGTCCGGCGTGAACGTCCTGGACATCTTGCTACTGGTCGCGGCCGTATGGTTCGCGATCATCGGCTATCGGCAAGGCTTTGTCGTCGGCATCCTGTCCGTGATCGGCTTCCTCGGGGGCGGCCTGATCGCGGTCTACCTGCTGCCCGTGATCTGGAACGAGATCACCGGAGACGCGACACCCGGCACCTTCGCGGCCGTCGCGGCGGTCGCCATCGTGATCGTGTGCGCATCCGTGGGCCAGGCGCTCACCACCCACTGGGGCAACAAGCTGCGCCGCCACATCACCTGGTCACCGGCGAGAGCGCTGGACGCGACCGGCGGCGCGCTGGTCAACGTGCTGGCGATGCTGCTGGTGGCCTGGCTGATCGGGTCGGCGCTGGCCGGTACCTCCCTGCCCACGCTCGGCAAGGAGGTCCGGAACTCCAAGGTGCTCCTCGGGGTGTCCCGGGTGATGCCCCAGCAGGCCGGCACCTGGTTCGCCGACTTCTCCTCGGTCCTCGCGCAGAACGGCTTCCCCCAGGTCTTCACGCCGTTCTCCAACGAGCCGATCCACAATGTGCCCGCGCCCGATCCCCGGCTGGCCACCAGCCCGGTGGCGGCACAGGCACGGCGCAGCATCGTCAAGGTCGTCGGCACGGCCCCCGGCTGCGGCAAGGTCCTCGAAGGCACCGGCTTCGTCTTCGGCCGGCACCGCGTGATGACCAACGCCCATGTGGTCGGCGGCGTCCGCGAGCCGACCGTCCAGGTGGGCGGCGAGGGCCGTACGTACGACGCCAAGGTCGTGATCTACGACTGGCGTCGTGACATCGCGGTGCTGGAGGTGCCCGCGTTGGAGGCGCCGGCGCTGCAGTTCGCCGACGGGGACGCGAACAGCGGCAACAATGCCATCGTCGCCGGCTTCCCGGAGAACGGCGGCTACGACGTCCGCTCCGCCCGTATCCGCGGCCGCATCCAGGCCAACGGCCCGGACATCTACCACCGCGGCACGGTCGGCCGCGATGTCTACTCCCTCTACGCCACGGTCCGTCAGGGCAACTCCGGCGGCCCGCTGCTCACCCCGCAGGGCAAGGTCTACGGCGTCGTCTTCGCGAAGTCGCTGGACGACTCGCACACCGGCTATGCGCTGACCGCCGACGAGGTCCGCCAGGACGTCCTCCAGGGACGTACGGCCCGGCAGCAGGTCGACAGCCAGGGCTGCGCGATCTAGGTCCGGTCGGCACGGTCCCGGGGCGTGTCCGGCGGTCGGTGACCGCCGGGCGGGCGCCTTGGGGCTGTGCCGGGCGCGGGAGACATGCTCCGCGCGCCCGGCCGGCGGCCGGGCGTCGGGTGCGGAAGCCGTGGGTCAGGTACGGGGATGGCGTAGCCGCGCGCTCATCCAGCGCGCTCTGCGGCGCAGGATACGAGGGATGCCCATGGGGTGCGCCGGGTCGGGGGAGGCGCCGGACCCGAGGTCCGGGGTTCCCCTGTCCTGAGTACCCACTACAGCGGCACTGCTGCGGCGGTTGCGTGCCACGTCACGGTAGTCGTGCGTCCAGCCCATACTTTCGACTCTGCCCGTGCCCCAAGGTCCGTAACCGCCTCGGGGACCGCCAATTGGCCTATGCGCCGGGCAAGTGGCTGTTCGTCATACATGCGTTCGGGCGCCGGTCGGGTGCACCCGCCCGGTGGGGGCGCACCGGGGAGCCGGTGTGCCCGCCTGTCCCAACGATCGGGCTCCGGGCTCTCGTTGCCCGGGGCCCGCTGCTGCCGGGCGCGGCCGCTCAGCGATCCGGTTCCGGGTCCTTGAGCCAGTTGATCAGTTCCGTGGAGAACGCCACCGGGTCCTCCTCGTGCGGGAAGTGGCCCAGGCCGTCGAACAGCCGCCAGCGGTACGGCGCCTCGACGTACTGGCCCGAGCCGGCCGCGCTGCGGGTGCGCATCACCGGGTCGAGCGAGCCGTGCAGATGCAGCGTCGGGACCCGTACGGGCATCTTCATCCGGCGGTTGAACTGGATGCCGTCGGGGCGCGCCAGCGACCGCACCATCCAGCGGTACGGCTCGATCGAGCAGTGCGCCGTCGACGGGATGCTCATCGCCCGCTGGTAGACGGCGATCGCCTCGTCGTCGGGCAGCCGGGGCCCGGACCAGTCGCGGATCATCCGGCCCACCAGCGCCGCGTCGTCCGCCGTCAGCCGGCGCTCGGGCAGCCAGGGCCGCTGGAAGTTCCAGATGTGCGAACTGCGGGCGCTCTGCCGGACGTCGGCGAGCATCGCCGAGCGCCAGCGCCGCGGGTGCGGCATCGAGGACACGGCCAGCCGGCGCACCAGCTTGGGCCGCATCACCGCCGCCGTCCAGGCGAGGTAACCGCCCAGGTCGTGGCCGACGAGCGCGGCGTCCGGCTCGCCCAGGGACCGTATGACGCCGGTGATGTCCAGGGCGAGGTTCGCCGGGTCGTAGCCGCGGGGTGTGCGGTCGCTGCCGCCGACGCCCCGCAGGTCCATCGCCACCGCCCGGAAACCGGCCTCGGCCAGCGCGGGGAGCTGGTGCCGCCAGGTCCACCAGAACTGCGGAAAGCCGTGCAGCAGCAGCACCAGCGGGCCCTCGCCCATCTCCGCGATGTGGAAGCGGGCGCCGTTGGCCGCGACGTCACGGTGCGACACCGTCCCACCGGGGATGCCGATCCGTACGACCGAGGCGGTGCTGTCAGGGGCTGTCATACCGATGAGCGTGTCACAGACTCCAGCGCCGGGTGTTCCACCGGGGCCAGGCGCGGGTGCGGCTTGGCCTTCTGGAGCACGGCCGCCGTCTCCTTGGCCGAGTTGATGGACTTCTCCGGCTTCTTGATCTTCTTCATCTTGGCCATGGCGATCAGGGCCAGCAGACCGGCGAGCACCAGGAAGGCGCCGCCGACGATCAGGAAGGACCAGGCGAGCCCGAGGCCGAGGTTGTGGATGCCGTAGGCCGCCGCGAAGCTCAGCACCGGCAGCGCGAACAGCGCCAGCGCGCCCGCGACCATGAACGCGGCACTGCCGATGCCGGCCCGCTTGGCGTCCTGGCGGAACTCCGCCTTGGCCAGCGCGATCTCGTCGTGCACCAGCGCGGACATCTCGGCGGTGGCCGTGGCCACCAGCTGTCCGAGGCTGCGTTCCGTGCCGTCGGCTGCGCTCATCGCCGTCTCCCTCTTCTCTTCACCCGGATGCAAAGCCTCTCAGATCATGCCGGACCATCGTCTCCGGCATGCCTGCTGGAGGCCACTTCGGCAAGTCGCCGGTGTTCCGCGGCCTTCGCTTCGTGGATTGCCGCCATCCGCAGGTGGTATTCGGGGTTGTCGAGTTCGTAGATGTCGGGGATGCCGTCCTGGTCCTCGTCCCGCTCTTCTTCCTCGCACAGCTTCTTGTACTCGGCATTACGGAGCTTGAGCAGGATCCCCGCGAAGACGGCCGCCAGCAGCGAGCCGATCAGTACCGATGCCTTGATCTCGTCGGTCAGCACCGCGTTGCCGGAGAAGGCGAGTTCGCCGATGAGCAGCGAGACGGTGAAGCCGATCCCGGCCAGGGAGGCGACGGCGAAGACATCCGGCCAGGCGAGGTCGGGGTTGAGTTCGGCCTTGGTGAAGCGGGCGGCCAGCCAGGTGCCGCCGAAGATGCCGAACGTCTTGCCCACCACCAGGCCGAGGACGACCCCCAGCGTCTCCGGCCGGGTGAACACGTCGTGGACCGCGCCGCCGGATATGGAGACGCCCGCGGAGAAGAGGGCGAACAGCGGCACGGCGAAGCCGGCCGAGAGCGGGCGGACCAGGTGCTCGATGTGCTCGCCCGGGGACTGGGTCTCCCCCTCGCGCCGGGTGCAGCGCAGCATCAGGCCCATGGCGACGCCGGCGATGGTGGCGTGCACCCCGCTGTTCTCCATCAGTCCCCAGATGACCAGGGCGAGCGGCACGTAGACGTACCAGCCCCGGACGCCCTTGCGCAGCAGCAGATAGAAGATCACCAGGCCGACGGCGGCCAGACCGAGCGCCAGGAAATTGAGCGTCGAGGTGAAGAAGACCGCGATGATCAGGATGGCGAAGAGGTCGTCGACGACGGCGAGCGTCAGCAGGAAGGCGCGCAGCGCGGCGGGCAGGGACGTGCCGATGACGGCGAGCACGGCGAGGGCGAAGGCGATGTCGGTGGCGGTGGGCACCGCCCAGCCCTGCAGCGAGCCGCCGCCGATGCTGTTGACGGTGAAGTAGACGACCGCCGGCATCGCCATCCCGCACAGCGCGGCGATCACGGGCAGCGCGGCGGCTTTTGGATCGCGCAGCTCGCCGGCCACCAGTTCGCGCTTGAGCTCGATGCCGGCCACGAAGAAGAAGACCGCGAGCAGCCCGTTGGCGGCCCAGTGCTGGACGGACAGGTCCAGACCCAGTGCGGCCGGTCCCAGGTGGAAGCCGCGGACCGCCTCATAGCTGCCGCCAAGGGTGTTTGCCCAGATCAGAGCGGCTACGGCGGCGGCGAGCAGGAGGACGCCGCCGACGGTTTCGGTGCGCAGCGCGTTCGCGATGTAGTTGCGTTCGGGCAGCGGCATCCGCCCCAGGAATGGGTTGCGGCGGTGGGTGGGGGCGCTCACGCGGTGACCTCCGGGCCTCTCGGTAGCTGCGTACGGCTGTTGCAGTTGCCGACCAGACTTCCCGGCGCACCCTGAGTTTCTTAGCGTGTCATTGACGCAGCTCCCACTTTACCGACCAGGGGCAAGCGGCTATCCGGTGGCCCCACTTTACGGGCAAACCGGGCGTTGGGCTGCTGGAGGGCGGCTGGGGCGCAGGGGCGGGCGCTGGTGGGGGCCGGGCTGCGCGGGAGCGGGGCCCGGCGGTGCCGGAGCGGGTGCGGGGCCGGGGCGTGGGGCCCGGGGGAGCGGTGGCTCTCGACGCGGACCCGGACCGCCCGGAGGCGCCCCTTCGCCGGAGACGACGGAGGGGCGCCCGGCCGCGTCGGCCGGGCGCCCCGTCGGGCGGGGGTTCCGCTCAGTCCTCGGAGGCCGCGCTCGGCAGCTTCGCCTGGATCAGCTCCATGACCGAGGAGTCGGTGAGGGTCGTGACATCACCGAGGTCGCGGTTCTCGGCGACATCGCGCAGCAGCCGCCGCATGATCTTGCCGGAGCGGGTCTTGGGCAGCTCCGCGACCGGCAGGATCCGCTTGGGCTTGGCGATCGGGCCGAGCTGCTGGGCGACATGGGCGCGCAACTCCTCGACGAGGCCCTCGTCCTCCGCCGCGCCGCCTCGCAGGATGACGAAGGCGCAGATGGCCTGGGTGGTCTGCGGGTCGGCGGCGCCGACGACCGCGGCCTCGGCCACCTTCGGGTGCGAGACCAGCGCCGACTCGACCTCGGTCGTGGAGATGTTGTGGCCGGACACCAGCATCACGTCGTCCACCCGGCCGAGCAGCCAGATGTCGCCGTCGTCGTCCTTCTTGGCACCGTCGCCGGCGAAGTACTTGCCCTCGAAGCGCGACCAGTACGTGTCGAGGTAGCGCTGGTCGTCGCCCCAGATGGTGCGGAGCATGGACGGCCAGGGCTCGGTCAGCACGAGGTAGCCGCCGGCGCCGTCGGGGACCTCGCGGGCCTCGTCGTCCACGACGGTCGCCGCGATGCCGGGCAGCGCCACCTGGGCCGAGCCGGGCTTGGTGGCCGTGACGCCCGGCAGCGGGCTGAGCATCATGCCGCCGGTCTCGGTCTGCCACCAGGTGTCGACGATCGGCGTGGCATCGGCCCCGATGTGCTTGCGGTACCACATCCAGGCCTCGGGGTTGATCGGTTCGCCCACCGAGCCGAGGACGCGCAGCGACGACAGGTCGAACTTCGCCGGGATGTCGTCGCCCCACTTCATGCAGGCGCGGATCGCGGTCGGCGCGGTGTAGAGGACCGTCACGCCGTACTTCTGGACGATCTCCCACCAGCGGCCCTGGTGCGGGGTGTCGGGCGTGCCCTCGTAGAGCACCTCGGTCGCGCCGTTGGAGAGCGGGCCGTAGGTGATGTACGAGTGGCCGGTCACCCAGCCGACATCGGCGGTGCACCAGAACACGTCGGTCTCGGGCTTGAGGTCGAAGACCGCGTGGTGGGTGTACGAGACCTGGGTGAGGTAGCCGCCGGTGGTGTGCAGGATGCCCTTGGGCTTACCCGTGGTGCCGGAGGTGTACAGGATGAACAGCGGGTGCTCGGCGTCGAAGGCCTCGGGCGTGTGCTGCTCGCTCTGCCGCTCGACGATCTCGTGCCACCACACGTCCCGGCCGTCGTGCCAGGCGACGTCCTCCTGGCCGGTGCGGCGGACGACCAGGACGCTGCGGACGTTCTCCGTGCCGGGCCTGGTCAGCGCCTCGTCGACGGCGGGCTTGAGGGCGGACGGCTTGCCGCGGCGGTAGCCGCCGTCGGCGGTGATCACCACGCGGGCGTCGGCGTCGTTGATGCGGGTGGCGAGGGCGTCCGCGGAGAAGCCGCCGAAGACGACGGAGTGCGGGGCGCCCAGGCGGGCGCAGGCCAGCATGGAGATGACCGCCTCGGGGATCATCGGCAGGTAGATGGCCACCCGGTCGCCGCTGCGCACGCCCAGCTCGGTCAGCGCGTTGGCCGCCTTGGAGACCTCGCGCTGCAGCTCGGCGTACGTGATCGCGCGGGTGTCACCCGGCTCGCCCTCGAAGTGGATGGCGACCCGGTCGCCCAGGCCGTTCTCGACGTGCCGGTCCACGCAGTTGTACGCGACGTTGAGCTTGCCGTCGGCGAACCACTTCGCGAAGGGCGGGTTGGACCAGTCGAGGGTCTGGGTGGGCGCGGTCTCCCACGACAGGCGTCGGGCCTGCTCGGCCCAGAAACCCAGCCGGTCCGCCGCGGCCTGCTCGTACGCGGCAGCCGTGACGTTGGCGTGCGCGGCCAGATCGGCGGGCGGCTCGAACCGCCGCTCCTCCTTGAGCAGGTTGGCCAGGCTTTCGTTGCTCACAACTTCTCCCATTCCCAGGGCGTCCGATGTGTCCCCAGGTCATAGCTCATCAGCCCACGCCCGGCCCTGACAAGGCCTGTGGAAAATTATTGGTGTAGACCTGTTGGCGGGGAGTCAGTTCCGGGGGTGCCGAGGGGCTGCCGCGCAGGTCAGGCCGTCACCGGTGCCGGTTCGCCACGGACCGCGCAGAACCGCCCGGTGGCCTCGTCGAGCACGTATGCCTGGGCCTCGCCGACATGGAAGTACATGCCGTGCAAGGTGAGCGCGCCCTCGGCCACCCGGCGCGACACGCAGGCGTGCGTCCTGAGGTGGTCGAGCTGTTGCATGACGTTGACGAGCGCCAGCCGCTCCTGGTCGTCGCTCACCGGGCGACCGCTCAGGGAGACTTCGCCCCGCCCCAGCCGCCCGATGCGCTGCATACGGGCCAGGCTCGGCCGCCCGTGCCGCAGCCACCGGGACAGCGAGGTCGGCTCGGCGTCCTCCGGGGCGGCGGCGCCCAGCAGCGCCCCCATGGCCCCGCACCCCGAATGGCCGCACACCGTGATCGACCCGACCCGCAGCACCTCCACGGCGTACTCGATCGCCGCCCCCACGGAGTCGCAGGAGGCATCCGAGCCGGGCGGCGGCATCAGGTTGCCGACATTGCGCACGGTGAACAGGTCTCCCGGCCCACTCGACGTGATCATGCTCGTGACCAGCCGGGAGTCGGCGCAAGTCAGGAACAGCTGGGTGGGCCGCTGCCCCTCGCGCGCCAGCCGTGCCAGCTCTTCGCGCACGAGCGGGGCCGTATGGCGCTGGAACGCGCTGACCCCGCCCAGCAGTTGGCTGCCGCTGCTCTCCGCGGTCGCTGCCGCCTCCGGGGCGGGCCGGGTGCAGTGGTGGTTGCGCCACGGCGTCCACGGGCGGCAGGAGTGCGCGCGGGCCGGTTCGGCGATCGGCCGTCCGGAGCGGCCGCCGAGGGTCACCCCGCCGCCGTGCGCCCGGTGGGCGGTGGACCAGGACTGCAGCGCCTCGTAGGCGGCATGGTCCATGAACGAGCCGCACAGTTCGATGACGACGTCGGTGTGCGCGGGGACCTGCGCCAGCGCCCGGGTCAGCCGCGGCACCGCCAGGAACGTCAACTGTCCGCTGACGCGCACCCGGTGCCCCCCGGCCTCCTCCGCCACCGTGATCCCGGTGTGCGTCAGCCGGCGCAGTGCCAGCAGGAGCGCGACGGCGATGCCCGTCACGACGCCCTGGAGCACGCCGAGCAGCACGACGCCGCCCAAGGTGGCGGCGTACACCGGGAACTCGCGGTGGCGCTGTACGTGCCGGATGTGCGCGAAGCTCACCATGCGCACGCCGACGACCATGACCAGCGCGGCGAGCGCGGCCAGCGGGATCAGCTCCAGTGCCGCGGCCAGCAGCCCCGCGCAGAGCAGCACCCATACGCCGTGCAGCACGGTGGCCCGGCGGGTGGCCGCGCCCGCCCGCACATTCGCCGAGCCGCGCATCGCGCCTCCGGACACCGGCAGCCCGCCCAGCAGCCCGGAGACGGCATTGGCCACGCCCTGGCCGACCAGCTCGCGGTTGAGCCGGGTCCGCCCCGTGGGAGCGTCCGGCCGCTCGGCCGCCAGCCGGCCCACGGCCACCGCCGACAGCAGCGACTCCATACTGGCGACGAGGGTGACGGTCAGCACCGCGGCGGCCAGCGCCGGAAGGGACGCGTCCGGCAGCACCGGCGGCTCGGGCAGCCGCCAGGACGGCAGCTCCACGCGCGCCACCGCCGTTCCCGTGCTGACGGCCGTCGCGGCGAGCACGGCGGCCAGCGGGGCCGGCAGCACCCGCGCCCACCGCCCGATACGGCCCGGCAGCCGCCCCCAGCCGATGAGCACGACGACGGTGACGCCGCCGATCAGCAGCGCGGCGGCGTGCGGGTGCGCCAACTGGCCGGGCAGGGCTGCGGCGTTGTCGAGCGCCGAGCTGTCCGGGCTGCCGCCGAGCACCACATGGAGCTGTCCGAGGGCGATGGTGGCCCCGATACCGGCCAGCATGCCGTGCACGATCGCCGGGCTGACGGCCAGCGCCGCGCGGGCCACCCGCAGGGCCCCCAGAGCGAGTTGGGCGAGGCCGGCCAGGACCGTGATGGCGCAGGTGGCGCGCCAGCCGTAGTGCTGGACCAGGTCGGCGGTGACCACCAGGAGGCCGGTGGCCGCACCGGTCACCTGGAGCGGGGCGCCGCCGAGCAGACCGGCGACGATGCCGCCGGCGACCGCGGCGACCAGCCCAGCCTGGAGCGGGGCGCCGGTGGCCAGGGCGATGCCCAGCGACAGCGGGACGGCGAGCAGGAAGACGACGACCGAAGCGGAGAGGTCCCCTCGGAAGGCGGCCCGGCGGGCCCCCTTGGAGCGAGGGCCGGGCCCGGAGGATGTGCCGGGCTCGGGAGGCGTTTCGGTGGGGGGAGAGGTGTGCGACGACTGCGGCGGCAACTTCTCGATCTGCGGCATTCCCGTCTCCTCCGGGGCGACGCGGTCGCGCGGGGCGCGAGCGTGGGGCGGCGGTGTACTGCGGCGGGACGTGAGCCGGCCGGTGGTTGCCGCCGTTGGGCGACGGTCCGGTGACTCTCAAGCATCGGTAAATGAACCGTAATGACAGGTAAAGGTAAGGAGAAGCTTTTACCGGCAAATGCCGTCATCCTTCCCCCTATGTGGTGAATAAGATGACGCTCGGCTTGCTGATTTCCTGTCGCTTCTCGACGGCGAGAAGTCGGTGTGCGGGGATTCCGGTGAACTGCCGGCGGAGGGGGTCCGGGCGCCGGAAATGAGGCGCCGATAGCGGTGCCCGGCGAAATCGAGTGGCCCGCGGCAAAGGCGACGGCGCCGCAGGCGATCGGTGTCATGGGCGACCGCATTCATCGCCGCGGCGGCCGTACTCCAGGTGCTGCCGGGGGCGGGCGCCGGAGGGGGCGGCTGGGCGGCGTGCCGCTCCGGGGCCCCCTCCGGACCCGTACCCGTCAGGCGGGCTGTGGGGCGGCCGCCCCTTCGAAGAGCACGAAGGACGGGTCGACCTGGGCCGCAAGATCGACTCCGGTCTTCGCATTGCCCCAGCTCTCCGCGTTCTTCAAATGGAAGTGCACCATCTGGCGGGTGTAGCGCTCCCAGTCGCGGCGCCCGTAGGCGGCGTCGGCCGTGCGGTGCAGGGTCTCCAGGGCGTGGCGGTTGTCCTCCTCCAGGCAGGCGAAGGGGCTCGGGCGGCCCTTCTCCATGGCGCGCACCCAGTCGGAGTGGCCGACGGTCACCAGCAGGTCCTCGCCCGCCTCCTCGCGCAGGAACGCCAGGTCCTCGGGGCCCTGCACCTTGTTGCCCACGACCTTCAGGGGGACGCCGAAGTCCCGCGCGTACTCCTTGTACTGGCGGTAGACGGCGATGCCCTTACGGGTCGGCTCGGCCACCAGGAAGGTCATGTCGAAACGGGTGAACATCCCGGAGGCGAAGGAGTCGGAGCCGGCCGTCATGTCGACGACGACGTACTCCTCGCGGCCGTCCACGAGGTGGTTCAGGCACAGCTCCACGGCGCCGACCTTGGAGTGGTAGCAGGCCACGCCCAGGTCGGACTCGGTGAACGGCCCGGTCGCCATCAGCCGTACGGCGGAGTCGCCGAGCTGCACCGTCCTGGCGCAGGCGTCGTACACGGGGTTGTTCTCGCTGATCCGCAGCAGCCGGGAGCCCTCGCCGGGCGGGGTGGTCTTGATCATCGATGCGGCGGACGGGATCCGCGGGTTGCTGCCGCGCAAGTAGTCCTTGATCAGCGGGAGGTGGGCGCCCATCGCGGGGAGCGCGGCGTCCTCCGCCTCGTCGAGGCCGAGGGCGGCGCCCAGATGCTGGTTGATGTCGGCATCCACGGCGATCACGGGGAGTCCGGTCGCGGCGAGATGGCGGATGAACAGGGAGGACAGGGTGGTTTTGCCGCTGCCGCCCTTCCCTACGAAAGCGATCTTCATGTTCACCAAGGGTAAGTGGAAGATCGCCGTGGGTGAGAGGGCTGCGTGAGGAAGACCACTCCTTCGAGGGGTCGGCCCCGGTGGTGCGTAGGGTCGTACCCATGGCTGGAAACACCAGGGGGACGTCCCCCGCACCCCCGAAAGCGAGCGACGACCCGCTCGCGACCCTGGCCTCGCTCCCGGGGGTCGCCGACTCCGTGGCCTCCGTCCGCAAGGGCGTCGACCGGGTGTACGGGCACCGGATCATGCGGCGCCGCAGCAACGAGGTGACCTCCGAGGCGGCGCTGCGCGGAGCGCGCGGTTCCGCGGCCCTTTCGGGAGCCGACTGGGCGCTCGAAGAGGTCCGGCGCCGCACGGACTTCGGCGTCGAGGGCGAACCGCGGACGGTCGGCGCCGCGCTGCGGCTGACGGCCGAGGCCGGGCAGCTGCTCAGCGTCTGGCGGCAGTCGCCGCTGCGGGTGCTGGCGCGGCTCCACCTGGTGGCGGCATCAGGAGGCGGACAGGGCTCCGCCGAGGCCGAGGGTCGGCACGGGCCGGGCGGCGCGGCGGACGACACGGTGGGACGGCCCCGGCTGGCCGCCGAGCCGGTGGACGAACCGCTCATCGAACTGCCGCTCCCGGATGCCGACGAGGTCGCCGGGCGCCTGGACGGGCTGTCGCGGCTGCTGCTCACCGGTACCGAGGCGCCGGCCCTGGTGACCGCGGCGGTGGTGCACGGCGAGCTGCTCGCCCTGCGTCCGTTCGCCACCTGCAACGGGTTGGTCGCGCGGGCCGCGGAGCGGATCGTGCTGATCGGCAGCGGACTGGACCCGAAGTCGATCTGCCCGGCCGAGGTCGGCCACGCCGAACTGGGCCGTGCGGCCTATGTCGCGGCCCTGGAGGGTTACGTCTCCGGCACCCCGGAGGGCGTCGCGGCATGGATCGCGCACTGCGGACGTGCGGTGGAGCTGGGCGTGCGGGAGAGCACCGCCGTCTGTGAGGCGCTGCAGCGCGGCGCGGCATAAGGGGAGCCGGGGCGAAAGCCGCGCTCGGCACCCGAGAATTCCGGAAGCCTTGCTTCCTTGCCCCTGAACAGGGTTGCGGCGGTACCAATGGTGGTACCGCCGCTGGCATGTCCGTCGGGTTACCATGCGTGCTCGGTTATGTGCCCATCAGGTCGGATTCTTTGTCCGGTTACCTGGTGCGGCTGGCCCGTAATCGACGGGTCGGCGTCGCGTGGGTGCCCGACATTCATGCATCGGTCCGTGGGCCACTTCCTGCGTTAAAGGTGTTCCTCTCGGATGTCCTTGGTCTCGCGGGCCGTTAAGTCCTTTGTACTCCTCGGGCCCGGCAAGCGGAACCCCAACCTGCAGATCTTTACGTTTGGCTTCAAACGCGGGCATTGCGGAGTGCGCCGCCGGTCCGGCCGATAACGCGGACGCGTGGCTTTGTGGTTTTCCGCCGGCTCGTGTACCAGACCAGCGTTGCCGTGGCCATGGCCGCACCCACCGCTGCCAGGGCGGCGAGCACCGGCCGCGAGGGCATCGACAGCGACGGGAGCCGCTGTTTGAGCGGGACCGGACGGTTGAAGGAGAGCACCGGCCAACCGCGCGCGACCGCCTCGCGGCGCAGCGCCCGGTCCGGATTGACCGCGTACGGGTGACCCACCGCCGAGAGCATCGGGACATCGGTCGCCGAATCGCTGTACGCATAACAGCGCTCGAGGTCGTAGCCCTCGGACGCGGCGAGTTCCTGAACGGCCTCCGCCTTGGTCGGTCCGTAGGCGTAATACTCCACCTCGCCGGTGAAGCGGCCGTCCGCGCCGACGACCATACGGGTGGCCACCACCCGGTCCGCGCCCAGGAGTTCACCGATCGGTTCGACGACCTCGGCGCCCGAGGTGGAGACGATCACGACGTCCCGTCCGGCGGCGTGATGCTCCTCGATGAGCGAGGCGGCCTCGTCGTAAATGATGGGGTCGATGAGATCGTGCAGCGTCTCGGCGACGATCTCCCGCACCTGGGCGACGTCCCAGCCGCGGCACAGCGAGGAGAGGTATTCCCGCATGCGCTCCATCTGATCGTGGTCGGCGCCGCCCGCCAGGAACACGAACTGGGCGTACGCGGTGCGCAGTACGGCCCGCCGATTGATCAGGCCGCCTTGGTAGAACGACTTGCTGAAGGTCAGCGTGCTCGACTTTGCAATGACGGTCTTGTCCAAGTCGAAGAACGCGGCAGTACGGGGAGTCGAGTGAGGCACGGAGTGGTTTTCCACGGGGCGAGCATAGGCGCCCACCATTCGGCGTAAGGTGTGGCGCGTGGGTTTGCCTGAGAAGGCTCTCGGGTACACCATGGAAGTCACGGATCGTTCGCGACCGTGCTAACCCGGTCCGGCTCCTCCCCCCCCGAGTCGGCCGTGGGGACGACCCCCGCTCTCCCCCCCGGCGGGGGTCGTCGCATGTCCGGATGCATTTTCTGCCGCCGGGCGCCGACCCGCTCCTCACCTTGCCTGTGCGGCGCCGGCACTCTCGGTGCAATCATCCCATTACGCACCGTAGCGGCGCGGCTCCTTCGGGGGAGAGTCTCTTGAGCCCCACAAGTTGCCGTTCGTCGCTGGAATAGGTGACAGGGATATTCACAACCCCCGGAGTTGTCCACAATTTCGGATCAAGATCCACAAGATTTTCCCGGTCGCTGCACCGTGAAAAGCCGCGAGTTCGCGGATGTGCGAGTTGTGTAGCGACAGGGGGACAGAACGTGGCCGGAACCACGCCATCGAATGGATCGGTCCGGACCGGCGGAGAGCCGGGCGGACCACTGATCATCACCGAGGACGAACGACTCCTCGACGATCTTCTGCGGCTGTGCGCGGCGGCCGGGGCGCTGCCCGAAGTGGCCCACGGCCTGCCGGCCCGCAGGGGCGACTGGGAAGCGCCTCCCCTGGTGATCGTCGGCGCCGACTGCGCGCCCCGGTTGCTCGGCGCCGCACGGCGCCCGGGCGTCATCCTCACGGGCGGGGACCCCGACGATCCCGCTCTCCTGCGCCGGGCTGTCGCCCTCGGGGCCGAGCGCGTCCTCGCCCTCCCCGACGGCGAGCGCTGGCTGACCGACCGGATCGCCGACGCCGTCGAGGGCGTCGGGCCCCCGGCCCTGACGGTCGGAGTCATCGGCGGCTGCGGGGGTGCCGGGGCCAGCACCCTGGCCGGTGCGCTGGCCGTCACCGCGGCCCGCACGGGGCGGCGCACCCTGCTCGTCGACGGAGATCCGCTGGGCGGCGGCCTGGACGTCCTGCTGGGCGGGGAGAAGGAGAAGGGGCTCCGCTGGCCCGCCTTCGCCGAATCGCGCGGCCGGGTGGCCTGCGGCGCACTTGCGGACTCGCTGCCGCGGCTGCACTCCCTGCGCGTCCTCAGCTGGGACCGGGGCGCCGACGTCACCATCCCGCCCCCGGCCATGCGCGCGGTCATGGCCGCGGCCCGGCGCCGCGGCGGTGTCGTGGTGGTCGATCTGCCGCGCAGGGTCGACGAGGCGACGGCCGAGGCCCTCGCGCAGGTGGACATGGGCCTGCTGCTCGTCCCCACGGAGCTGCGCGCGGTCGCGGCGGCCGGACGGGCGGCCTCCGGGGTGCAGCAGGTGCTCGGCGATCTGCGGGTGGTGGCCCGCGGGGTTCCCGGACGCCATGGGCACGGGCTGCCGCCGGACGAGATCGCCTGCCTCATGGGGCTGCCGCTCGCCGGCGAAGTGCCGTGGGAGGCGGGCCTGTTGATGGATCTGTCGCGTGGTGTGCCACCCGGGGCCCAGGTGCGGGGGCCGCTGGCGCGGTTCTGCGCAGGGTTCTGGGGGCGTGTGACGGAGGGCGGGAGCGCGGGCGGTGGCTCGGCGGGTGCCGAGTGGCCGGGCGCCGCCGAGCGGTCGGGGGCTGGGCCGGAGCGCTGGCCGGGATCGGGCGTGGGGGAAGATCCGGGGCCGGAGACAGCCGGTGGCCCGGGGCCGGAGGCGGACGGCCGTTCGGGACCGGAGCCGAGCGGTGGCCCGGGGCCGGGGGCGGCAAGGAGGCCCGGTGCGGTGTCGTGGTCGGTGGCCGGTCCCAGGGGGTCCCGTGCGGCCGGCCGGGACGGTGGCTGGTCATGAGCCGGAGCCAGGTCCTGCTGGAGGCGGTGCGCAGACGCCTCGCCGAAGCCGGGGCGGAGCCCACGCCCGCCCGTGTGGCGGTGGCCCTTCGTGAGCAGGGGCGGCTCCTGGGCGATGCCGAAGTGCTGGGCGTGGTGGCCGCATTGCGGTCCGAGATGGTCGGCAGCGGACCGCTGGAGCCCCTGCTGGCCGCGCCCGATGTCACGGACGTCCTGGTCACCGCGCCGGACGAGGTGTGGGTGGACCGCGGCGGCGGACTGGAACGCACCGGCGTCCGCTTCCGGGACGCGGCCGAGGTGCGCAGGCTCGCCCAGCGACTGGCGGCGGTGGCCGGGCGGCGGCTGGACGATGCCCGGCCATGGGTGGATGCCCGGCTGCCGGACGGCACCCGGCTGCATGCGGTGCTGCCCCCGGTGGCGGTCGCCGGGACCTGCCTGTCCTTACGGGTGCTGCGGCCGCGGGCCTTCTCCCTCGCGGAACTGGTGTCGGCGGGCACCGTCCCGCCGGGCGGCGACCGGCTGCTCGCCGCGGTGCTGGCGGCCCGGCTGTCGTTCCTGATCAGCGGGGGTACGGGCTCCGGGAAGACCACCTTGCTCAGCACCCTGCTCGGACTGGTCGGCCCGGCGGAGCGGATCGTCCTGGCCGAGGACTCGGCGGAGCTGCGGCCGGACCACCCCCATGTGGTGCGGCTGGAGACCCGGCCCGCCAACCAGGAGGGCGTGGGCCGGGTGACGCTACGGGATCTCGTACGGCAGGCGCTGCGCATGCGCCCGGACCGGCTGGTGGTGGGGGAGGTGCGCGGCGCCGAGGTCACGGACCTGCTGGCGGCGCTCAACACGGGCCATGAGGGCGGGTGCGGCACGGTCCATGCCAATGCGGCGTGCGATGTCCCCGCGCGCCTGGAGGCCCTCGGCTCGACGGCGGGCCTGGACCGCGCCGCGCTGCACAGCCAGTTGGCGGCCGCGCTCTCGGTTGTGCTGCATCTCGTACGCGACCGGACCGGCCGCCGCAGGATCGCCGAGCTCCATGTCCTGGAGCGGGACCGCGACGGGTTCGTGGTGACCGTGCCGGCGGCTCTCTGGAGCACGGACGGCTTCCAGGAGGCGCAAGGCTGGGGACGGTTGATGCGGCTGTGCGAGCGGGGCGGGGGCGGAGTCCGATGAGCGCGGTCGGTATGACGCTGGTGGCCGCGGTGCTCTGCGCGGTGGGCGCGGGCCGGTTGGCCGGCGGCCGTCGGGACGTCGTGCGGCGGCGGGTCCGGTCGCTGTTCGGGGGCGTCGGAGAGGCGGACCCGGAAGTCGGGTGGCGGGCCTGGCGTCGGGGCCGCGCGGTGCGGAAGTGGTGCGCGGGGCGAGTGGTCGAGGGCGAGGCGGGGCGGCGCTGGAGCCTCGGACGCTGGGGGGACTGCGGGCGGGAGATCTGGTGTCTGCCGGCGGGGCTGGCGCTGGCCGTGCTGGGCAGATCCGTGCTCCCGGTACTCGCCTCCGTGGTGGCCCTCTTCCTCGTCCGCCGGTGGCTGGCCGCCCGCGGAGCGGTCCGGGCGCGCGAGGGGCGCTCTGCCGCGGTGATCGGGCTGTGCGCTGCGGTGGCGGGCGAGCTGCGGGCCGGACGTCAGCCCGCCCGGGCGCTGCTGGCCGCGGGGGCTCCGGGGCTCGGTGCGGCCGGTTCGGCGGTGCTGGCGGCCGCGCGATACGGCGGGGACGTGCCCCGGGAGCTGCGGGCCGCGGCCCGGCTGCCGGGGGCCGCGGGACTGACCGGTATGGCCGCGTGCTGGCAGGTGGCGGTGGAGGGCGGCGCAGGACTGGCCTCGGGACTGGAGCGGATCGCGGCAGGCCTCAGAGCCCGGAGAGATCAACGCGATGAACTACGGGCGCAGTTGGCGGGCCCACGGGCCACCGCGCTGATGCTTGCCCTGCTGCCGGCCGGCGGACTCCTGATGGGCAGCGCACTCGGCGCCGACCCCCTGCGGGTGCTGCTGCACACCCCGGCCGGGTGGGGCTGCCTGGCCGTCGGCGGGCTCCTGGAGTGGTGCGGGGTGTCCTGGACGGCCCGGATCGTCGCTGCCGCGGAAGACGCTTAGGGAGGGGATCGGTGTGAGCGCGGAAGTTGTCCACAGGGTGGGGATGGCGGTTGCCGCGATGGTGGCGCTGCTGTGCACCATGGCCCTGGTGCGGGAGGCGCGCCGCGGGCGGATGATGCGGCGGCGGGTGTCGGCGATGTGGGCCGCCGGGCCCGGGCGAGGCCGTGGGCCCGGCGACCAGCACAGGACGATCGCCCGGCTCCGGCGCCGCACTCGAAAGCCGAGCACGGAGGACGGCGCCCCGGTGAACGGCCTGCTCAAGGAGTGGGCGGGGCCCCTCGGGGCGGCCGGATTCATGGTCATTCTCATGGGGGGCGTCACAGGTGTCCTGATGGGACTCGCCGTGGGATACGGGGCGCACCGCCGTCTGGCGCATCAACGGGGCGCGGAGGCGGCCCGGGCGGCGGCCGCGGAGGTACGGGCGCAGCTGGCGCCGGCGGGCGACCTGCTGGCGGCCTGCCTCGCGGCGGGGGCCGGGCCGCGGGAGTCGGCCGAGGCGGTGGGCCGGTCTCTCGACGGGCCGGTCGCCCAGCGGCTGCGCCAGGTGGCGGCGGAACTGCGACTGGGGGGTGAACCCGCCGTCGTATGGACACGGCTGGCCGACCTTCCCGGCGCCCAAGGGCTGGCGCGCTGCATGGAGCGCGCCGGGATATCCGGGGTGCCGGCCGTCGAGTCGGTGTCCCGGGTCGCCGCCGAACTCCGTGCGGAACAGGCCCGATCGGCGACCGCGCGGGCCCGGCGGGCCGGGGTGCTGGTCACTCTGCCGCTGTCGGCGTGCTTCCTGCCCGCGTTTCTGGCACTCGGGGTCGCACCGGTGCTGATCGGCCTGGCCGACGGCGTGCTGGGACGCAACTGAGCAGAAAGAGAGGTGAGTTCGAGGGGGAGGAGGGGCTGGTTCGAGCGGCAGTGGGATCAGCGGGACGAGGTCGGAGGAAAGACGGCGGCAGAGAGAAGGCGGCGGGCGGGACCGGAGCACCGGCGGAGGAACCAGGCGCATCCACGGCTCCAATGCCGGCACCGGTACTCGCCGCCCCGGTGGGCGCATCTCGCCGCCTGTGGTGTCGATGCAGGCCGGGCTCGGCTACCCGCCGGGCCAGAAGACGCCCATCGAAGGCCATACGTCAGAGGCCGCGCATCAAAGGCCGCGCATCAAGGGCCGCGCATCAAAGGCCGTGCATCAAGGGCCGTGCATCAAGGGCCGCTTCACAGAGGCCAGACGCCAGAGGCCATTCATCAGGTGGTGTGAACGGGGGACGGAATGTTTCGAGGTGGAGTGTTTCGAGAGGGAGCGTTCCGACGGTTGAGGCGGTGGAGGGCGGGGCTGCGCGCGCTCGGGGCCGACGACCGGGGGATGACCACAGCGGAGTACGCCGTGGGAACGCTCGCGGCGTGCGCCTTGGCTGCGGTGCTCTACAAGGTCGTGACGAGCGGGCCGGTGAAGGCGCTGCTCCAGGCGGCGCTGGAGCGGGCGATCAATGTCCAGTTCTGACGGCCGGCCCCCGGGCCCTCGGGCCCGGGGCGCCCCGCGCGGCGCCCGTGACGGCGGGTTCGTGACGGCGGAGACCGCTGTGGTCCTGCCCGTACTGGTAGCGGTGGTGGCTGCGCTCATCTGGGGGCTGATGGCGGTGTGCGCCCGTATCGAGTGTGTGGATGCCGCGCGGGCCGGGGCGCGGGCCGCCGCGCGGTCGGAACCGCGGGCGGCGGTGATCTCGGCGGCGCGGGGCGCGGCTCCGAGGGGCGCGCGGGTCGGGGTGGCGCGGGAGGGCGACCTGGTGCGCGTGCGGGTCGAGGCGGACCTGCCCGGCGTGGGGCAGCTGACCGTGAAGGTCGGAGGGGAGGCGGTGGCTCTTGCTGAGGAGACGGTGCGGCGATGAGGGCTCCGCGACGGTCTGGACGGTGTTCGCGGCGGCGGCACTGTGCGCGGTCTTCATGGCCCTGGTCGGCGTGGGCCAGGCGGTCACGGCGCGGCACCGAGCGGGCGGCGCCGCGGACCTGGCGGCGCTGGCCGCCGCGGACCACGCCCCGCAGGGCCCGGCCGAGGCCTGCGCCGCGGCTCACCGGGTGGCGGCCGCCCAGCACACCCGCCTGGTGCGCTGCGCGCTGACCGGGCCGGTCGCCGACGTCTCCGCCGAGGCCGGCCGCAGCCCCTTCACCTCCCGCGTACGGGCCCGAGCCGGGCCGCCGGGCCCTGCTGACCGGGCACCGGCCCGAACTGGCCCGCCGGGCGGGACCGGCGACGAGGCGCGGGCCCGGGCCGTGCCGACGGGGCGAGCTGCCATGATGCTGAGCCGGGCGGGGCTGAGGGGGCGAGCTGCCGTGGTGCCGAGCCGAGCCGGGCTGAGGGGCGTAGCGCCCCGGCGTCGAACAAGGCTGTGCCGGCGGGGGCAAGCTGGCCTGGCGCCGAGCCGGGCAGGGCTGCCGAGGCATGGTGTCACGGTGCTGAGCCGGGCCGTGCGGGGTGAGGCGAGCTGGCCTGGCGTCGAGCCGCGCAGGGCCGTCGGGGCACACCGCCTTGGCGCCGAACCAGCCCGTGCTGCCAGGCGCCCTGCCCCGGCGCCGAGCAGGGCCATGCCGCCAGGGCACGCTGTCCCGCCGCGGAGCCGGGCCGCGCCGACGGGGTGCGCCGACACAACGAACCGGACGAGGCCGAAGGCGCCCACCAGTGCCCCGGCACCGGCGCCGGCCCGCCCGCCCACGGCTGTGTCCGTCGGCCGCGGCCGACCGTCAGGGGGTGTCCTCCCGCGGCGCTCCGCGCAGCAGTTCGCCCAGCAACCGGATGGCGCCCCGCTTGTGGAGGGGCTCGTTGCCGTTGCCGCACTTGGGGGACTGGATGCAGGAAGGGCAGCCGGCCTCGCATTCGCAGGAGGCGATGGCGTCGCGGGTGGCGGTGAGCCAGTCGGCGGCGGTGTGGAAGGCGCGTTCGGCGAATCCGGCGCCGCCGGGATGGCCGTCGTAGACGAAGACGGTCGGCAGCAGGGTGTCCGGGTGGAGCGGCACGGAGACACCGCCGATGTCCCAGCGGTCGCAGGTGGCGAAGAGCGGCAGCATGCCGATGGAGGCGTGTTCCGCGGCGTGCAGCGCGCCGCCGAGCTGCTCGGGATTGACGCGCGCGGCGTCGAGCTGGTCCTCGGTGACCGTCCACCACACCGCGCGGGTGCGCAGCGTACGGGGCGGCAGATCGAGCTTGGTCTCGCCCAGGACCTCGCCGGTGATCAGTTTGCGGCGCAGGAAGGAGACGACCTGGTTGGTGACCTCCACGGAACCGAAGCACAGCCGGCCGTCCCCCCAGGGGACCTCGGTGTCGGTCTCCAGGATGGCGATGGCGGTGGTGTCACGGGCGGTCGTGGAATAGGGCGGATGGGCCTCCTCGACGAGCGCCACGTTGTCCGCCAGGTCGAGGTGCCGCACGACATAGGTACGGCCCTGGTGGAGGTGGACCGCGCCGTCGTGGACGGTGGTGTGCGCGGCGGCGGCGTCCACGGTGCCCAGCAGCCGTCCGGTGCCGTCCTCCACGACCTGCACCGGCGAGCCGCCCTGGCCGCGGATGTCGGTGAGGTCGACGGCCCGCTCGCGGCGCGTCCAGTGCCAGGCCCTGGCACGCCGCCGCAGCAGGTTCGCGGCCTCCAGCTGCGGCATCAGTCCGGCGGCCGCGGTCCCGAAGTGTGCGAAGTCGGATGCGGTGAGCGGAAGTTCGGAGGCGGCCGCGCACAGGTGCGGGGCGAGCACGTACGGGTTGTCGGGGTCGAGGACGGTGGATTCGACGGGCTGGTCGAAGAGCGCCTCGGGGTGGTGGACGAGGTAGGTGTCCAGCGGGTCGTCGCGGGCCACGAGCACGGCGAGAGCGCCCTGCCCGGAGCGGCCCGCCCGGCCGGCCTGCTGCCACAGGGACGCCCGGGTGCCCGGATAGCCGGCGATGACCACGGCGTCCAGACCGGAGACGTCCACGCCCAGTTCGAGCGCGGTGGTGGCGGCCAGGCCGAGGAGCTCGCCGCTGTGCAGCGCGCGTTCCAGGGCCCGGCGCTCCTCGGGCAGATATCCGCCCCGGTACGCGGCGATGCGCCCGGGCAGCGAGCGGTCCACCTCCGCGAGCCGCTCCTGTGCGATCAGCGCGATCAGCTCGGCGCCGCGCCGGGAGCGGACGAAGGCGACGGTGCGTACGCCCTGGACGGCGAGGTCGGTGAGCAGGTCGGCGGTCTCGGCGGTGGCCGTCCGGCGCACCGGGGCGCCCTGCTCGCCGTGGAGCTCGGTGAGCGGCGGCTCCCACAGCGCGAACGCCAACTCGCCGCGCGGCGAGGTGTCCTCGGTGATTTCCACCACGGGCAGACCGGTGAGCCGGGTCGCGGCTTGGGCCGGCTCCGCGGCCGTGGCGGAGGCGAGCAGGAAGACCGGCTCGGAGCCGTAGCGGGCGCAGACGCGGCGCAGCCGGCGGATGACCTGTGCGACGTGGGAGCCGAAGACACCGCGGTAGCTGTGGCATTCGTCGATGACGACATAGCGCAGCGCGCGCAGGAAGGAGGACCAGCGGGCGTGGGCCGGCAGGATGCCGTGATGCAGCATGTCGGGGTTGGTCAGCACGTAGTTGCCGTACTGGCGGACCCATTCACGCTCCTCGACGGGGGTGTCGCCGTCGTAGACCGCGGGCCGGACGGCGGTGCCCAGCGGGGCGGCCAGTTCGCGTACGGCACGCCGCTGATCGGCCGCCAGCGCCTTCGTGGGGGCCAGATACAGGGCCGTGGCGCCCCGCCCGTTCGGCGCCTCCGAGCCGTCCAGGAGCCGGGAGAGGACCGGCGCGAGATACGCCAGGGACTTCCCCGAGGCGGTGCCGGTGGCCACGACGACCGACTCGCCGCGCAGTGCGTGTTCGGATGTCCGTGCCTGGTGGGCCCAGGGACGATCGATTCCGGCCGAACGGATGGCAGCGATCACTTCCGGCCGGATCTGTTCCGGCCAGTCGGCATGGCTGCCAATGCGCGGGGGCAAGTGCTCCGTATGAGTGATGCGCGCAGCGCGGGTCGCGCCCCGGGCGAGACGTTCGAGAATCATGCCTGGGGAAGGGCGCGCGCCCGCATCCGGCGGGACTGGATTGGAGGCCATCGGCACCGAGTGTGTCACCGGAGTGACGGACAATGCTCAAAGGGCGTCGTGCACGCCTGCCGGTAAGTGATTGAATGCCATCGCGGCTGCCAGATCCGCCCCTACCTTCGGTGGGGAGGCCCCAGGGGGGCGACCGCTCGATAGCAAGGTGCTGGAGGATCCGTGGACCTGTCCCTGTCGACCCGGACCGTTGGCGACCGTACGGTCGTCGAGGTCGGTGGCGAGATTGATGTATACACCGCGCCCAAGCTGCGGGAGCAGCTGGTCGAGCTTGTGAACGACGGAAGCTACCACCTCGTGGTGGACATGGAACGTGTCGACTTCCTCGACTCCACTGGGCTCGGCGTGCTGGTCGGCGGACTCAAGCGGGTGCGTGCCCATGAGGGCTCGCTGCGCCTGGTCTGCAACCAGGAGCGCATTCTCAAGATCTTCCGAATCACCGGACTGACCAAGGTGTTCCCGATTCACACCTCGGTCGACGAAGCCGTCGCAGCTACCGACTGACGGTTTCGCCGGTCCCCCGCGCCATCGGGCGCGGGGGGAGGAAGCAGTAGGGGGTTCCGGACACGGTGTCCGGCCCCCTGCGTCGCACGCCCGCATAACGAGGGGGATGGCATGGCCACCGTCGAACTTCGCTTCAGCGCCCTTCCCGAGCACGTCCGCACCGCGCGTCTGGTCGCGGCTGCCGTGGCACGGCGCGCCGGGGTGGACGAGGCGGTGCTGGACGAGGTGCGGCTCGCCGTCGGTGAGGCCTGCAGCCGGGCCGTCGGGCTGCACGAGAGCCATGACATCGCGGAGCCCGTCCGCGTCCTGCTGATCGAGGACGAGAAGAAGTTCTCGATCGAGGTCGGCGACGGCGTCTCCGGCGACTCCGGTACGTCCGGCGCGCGGGGCGGCGACGATTCCGAGGGCGCCGCGGAAAGCGACGCCGAGGGCGAGGACGAAATGGGCCTCGCGGTGATCAGCGGGCTGGTCGACGATGTCGAGGTGACCGCCGGCAAGGACGGCGGGCTGATCCGCATGACCTGGCCCACCAATACGGCTCCGGTCCTGCCGTAGCGCCCCGGCGGAGCGCCGGGAGCATCCGGAGGGTGTCCCGGGGAGGCCGGGAGTCCCTGAGAGGGCCTGTGGAAGGCCTGCCCCGTCCGTAGCGGCTGAGGACGCGCCCCGTGATGCCTGAGGGGCCTGCGAGCCTCTTTCGCCGCTGCCGGCCGCACGTCGCTGCCGGTCGCAAGGCCGCACCCGGCTGCTAGGACGCACCCGGTCGCTAGGCCATACCCGGCTGCAAGGCCGTACCCGGTCGAGGGCGCCGGCCGCCCCCAGCCGATGGTGCGCTGATCGGGGGCTCCATGCCCCCGGCCCACGCCCCTGGCCCACGCCCCTGGCCCGGCGCCCGGGTCGTCACTGCGGATCCCGGACGTCCACGCATCCAGGCCGCCCACCTGTCCGGGACGTCCGCCTGCTCGACCCCGTTCCTCGGCCTTCCCGTCGTGCCCCACCGGCCTCACCCTCTCGCCGTGTGCCCGTGTGCCCGTGTGCCCGTGTGCCCGTGTGCCCGTGTGCCCGTGTGCCCGTGTGCCCGAGGGACCCGGAGCCATGCGCTGTCCCGGCCCGTGACGCAGGCGCCCGCGCAGGCACCCCGCAGCCGCCCCGTGAGCCCGGCGGTGCGGCCCCCACCGCACCGCCGGCCCCATGCCTTCCCGCCGTCTCCTGCGTTGCGATCCGGACTCGATCTGATGGGGACTCAGCGGGTGGTGGAGTGCGGTCCGTGCTCCCTGGGGCACCCGTTCGGCCGAAGACGGGCCGATCAATTCTCTCCCGCGTCACACGGGGCCGCGCCGTCCCGGATTCCGGGGTGGCGTCCTTGAGCAGCGACGATCAGATGGCGATCGCCGGACGATCAGTACGACAGAGAGATCATCGGGCGGTGGTCAGCGAATTTGGCGCTTTCCTTCGTCCGGGCGAATTCCGTACGGCGTCGGCCTTTTGATCTTCGCTGCTACCGGCGAATTCCCTTTGACGCGTACTGTTTTGATCAACCGTGGCTCCCTACAATCCGTCCACATCTTGCTCAGGACGCCTGAGCGTGCTTCCGCGCGCCCATGTGCCAAACGTCAAGGAGGACGAATGGCGGGGCCTTACACCCCTCAGTTGCTTGACACCCCCACTTTTCTGGCCGGGCCCTCACTCACGGCGGGCAACCGCGTCATCGTGCTGGTGATCGCCGTCGTCGCCCTGGCGGCGCTGGCTGTCGCGGCGGTGCTGGTCCGCCAAGTGCTCGCGGCCGGTGAGGGAACCGACAGTATGAAGAAGATCGCGGCGGCCGTGCAGGAAGGCGCAAATGCCTACCTGGCGCGGCAGTTGCGGACTCTCGGCGTATTCGCCGTCGTGGTGTTCTTCCTGCTCATGCTGCTGCCCGCGGAAAATTGGACGCAGCGCGCCGGACGCAGCGCCTTCTTCTTGATCGGCGCCGGTTTCTCGGCGGCCACCGGCTATATCGGTATGTGGCTCGCCGTGCGCAGCAATGTGCGCGTCGCGGCGGCCGCACGGGAAGCCACGCCGGCCGAGGGCGATACCAAGAAAAAGGATCTTACGGCCGTCTCCCACAAGGCGATGAAGATCGCATTCCGTACCGGTGGCGTCGTCGGCATGTTCACCGTGGGCCTGGGCCTGCTCGGCGCGTCCTGCGTGGTGCTCGTGTACGCCGTCGACGCGCCCAAGGTGCTGGAGGGCTTCGGGCTCGGCGCCGCGCTGATCGCGATGTTCATGAGGGTCGGCGGCGGCATCTTCACCAAGGCCGCGGACGTCGGCGCCGACCTGGTCGGCAAGGTCGAGCAGGGCATCCCCGAGGACGACCCGCGCAACGCCGCGACCATCGCGGACAACGTGGGCGACAACGTCGGTGACTGCGCCGGTATGGCCGCCGACCTCTTCGAGTCGTACGCGGTGACCCTGGTCGCCGCCCTCATCCTGGGCACGGCGGCCTTCGGCGACGCCGGTCTCGCGTTCCCGCTGCTGGTCCCGGCCATCGGTGTGCTCACCGCGATGATCGGCATCTTCGTCGTCGCGCCCCGGCGCAGCGACCGCAGCGGGATGACGGCGATCAACCGCGGCTTCTTCGTCTCCGCGGGCATCTCGCTGGTGCTGGTGGCCGTCGCGGTGTTCACCTACCTGCCGTCCAGCTACCAGGACCTGACCGGTGTCACCGACACCGAGGTCCTGGGCACCAGCGGCGACCCGCGGATGCTGGCGCTGGTGGCGGTCGCCATCGGCATCGTGCTGGCCGCGCTGATCCAGCAGCTGACCGGCTACTTCACCGAGACCACCCGGCGTCCCGTCCGGGACATCGGGAAGACCTCGCTGACCGGTCCGGCCACGGTCGTGCTGTCCGGCATCTCCATCGGCCTGGAGTCGGCGGTCTACTCGGCGGTGCTGATCGGCCTGGCCGTCTACGGGGCGTACCTGCTGGGCGGTGCCTCCATCATGCTGGCGCTGTTCGCGGTGGCGCTGGCCGGCACCGGTCTGCTGACCACCGTCGGCGTGATCGTGGCGATGGACACCTTCGGGCCGGTCTCCGACAACGCGCAGGGCATCGCCGAGATGTCCGGCGATGTCACCGGTGACGGCGCGCAGGTGCTGACCGACCTGGACGCGGTGGGCAACACCACCAAGGCCATCACCAAGGGCATCGCCATCGCGACCGCCGTACTGGCCGCGGCCGCGCTCTTCGGCTCGTACCGGGACGCGATCGCGACCGCCGTACGGGACATCGGCAGCGCCGCGAGCGGGATGGGGCTCAGCCTGGACATCTCGCAGCCCAACAACCTGGTCGGGCTGATCCTCGGCGCCTCGGTCGTGTTCCTGTTCTCCGGGCTGGCGATCAACGCGGTGTCGCGGTCGGCGGGAGCGGTGGTCTTCGAAGTGCGCCGGCAGTTCCGGGAGCACCCCGGGATCATGGACTACACCGAGAAGCCCGAATACGGCCGGGTGGTCGACATCTGCACCAAGGACGCGCTGCGCGAGCTGGCCACTCCCGGGCTGCTGGCCGTGCTCACGCCGATCGCGGTCGGTTTCTCCCTCGGGGTCGGCGCGCTCGGCTCGTTCCTGGCGGGTGCGATCGGCACCGGCACGCTGATGGCGGTCTTCCTCGCCAACTCCGGTGGCGCGTGGGACAACGCCAAGAAGCTCGTCGAGGACGGCCACCACGGCGGCAAGGGCAGCGAGGCGCATGCCGCGACCGTCATCGGCGACACCGTCGGCGACCCGTTCAAGGACACCGCGGGCCCGGCGATCAACCCGCTGCTGAAGGTCATGAACCTGGTGGCGCTGCTGATCGCGCCCGCTGTGGTGAAGTTCTCATACGGCCAGGACAAGAGCACGGGCGTGCGGATCGTCGTCTCCCTGCTGGCGATCGGAGTCATCGTCGGTGCGGTCTACGTCTCCAAGCGGCGCGGAATCGCCGTGGGTGACGAAGACAACTCCGAAGACCCGGAGAACATCGCCAAGTCCGCCACGACGGCGGTGGCGTCCTAGCCGGGAGAGACCTCCAACGGGGCGTGCGGACCGCTCAACTGGGCGGGTGGACGGCGTATTTTGCGGACGCCGGCCGCCCGCCTTCCGCTTGCCCGGGTGGCCCTGCGGTCCTTGGTGCAAATGGCTGCAATGAGGGCAGGGCGGGATGCCCGACCGGTGGCCGAGGCCCTTTGGACGTGTATGTTCCGGGGCCGAGAGCCATGGAAGGGACCAATCCGGTGAACAAGAAGCTTGTGGCTGCACTGTCCGGCGGTGCGGCACTGGTGCTCGCGCTGACCGGCTGCAGCGACGACAGCAACAAGAAGCTCAATGACTGGGCGAAGAGTTTCTGCGACCCTGCGCAGGCTCAGTTCAAGCAGATCCAGGACGCCAACGGCGCCATGCAGACGGCCGACAACGGCAGCACGGACTCCAAGAAGGTCCAGCAGACCGACTCGGCGGCCTTCCAGAAGATTTCCCAGGCCTACGCCTCGCTGGCCAAGTCCCTGGAGAAGGCCGGGCCGCCGCCCACCGACCAGGGCAAGCAGGCACAGCAGAACGCCGTCAAGGAGCTCAACTCGCTCTCCAAGGGCTACGCGGGCCTCCAGAAGCAGGTCAACAACCTCGACACCTCGGACAAGCTCAAGTTCGCGGACGGTCTGCGCGACCTGTCCAGCGGCATCAACAAGCTCAACAAGCAGAGCGAGGCGGCCTTCAAGAACCTGGAGTCCGGCGACGTCGGCAAGGCGATGGCCGCCCAGAAGGGCTGCCAGAACCCGGCCGCGTCGGGCTCCCCGGCCCCCACGCAGTCCAAGAAGTCGTAGGGCGCGGCCTCCTGGGCGTGACCCGGCGCCGTAGCCGGGCGTGAGCGGGAAGACCCGCGGCGCAGGTGCACGGCAACGGCTTCGTACGGCCCGGCGACGCGCCCGAGAGGGGCGTGGCGCCGGGCCGTCGCCGATTGTCGGTGGCAGGGCCGACAATGGTGGGCGTGAGTACGCACCTCCCCACCGCCGATGTCCAGGACCCCGAGAGCAACGCCCGCACCGCCCGGCTGCGCGAGGCGCTGCTGGCCGCCGCCTACACCGCCGACGGGCTGCTGGATCTGCTCGGCGCGCCGGCCTATGCCGCGCTGGCGCGCAGCGAGACCGTCCCCGCCCTGCGGGCGACGCGCGGCGGCAGCCCGTTGGAGACCCTGGTGCGGCTGTTCCTGCTGCAGCGCCCGGTGGAGCTGCGGCAGGCGCAGGCCGCCCTGCCGGTCGCGGACTGCCTCGCCGACGGCTGGCTGGTGCAGGACGGCGACGAGCTGCGCGCCAGTGTGGACGTGCGCCCGTACGGCGGCCCCGAGGGGCAGGACTGGTGGATCGTCTCCGACCTGGGCTGCGCGGTCGGTGGCGCCGGCGGCATCCGGGGCGCCGGGGAGGCGGACCGCGCGCAGCTGGTGCTCGGGGTCGGCGGTGCCTCCACGACCCTCGCGGGAATCACCGTGCGCAGGCCGGCCGGCAAGGCACTCGACCTCGGCACGGGCTCCGGCATCCAGGCGCTGCACGCCGCCCAGCACGCCACCCGTGTCACGGGCACCGACCTCAACCCACGGGCGCTGCGGATCGCCGCGCTGACCCTGGCGCTCTCCGGGGCGGGGCCGGCGGATCTGCGGGAGGGCTCGCTGTTCGAGCCCGTGGGGGACGAGACGTACGACCTGATCGTGTCCAACCCGCCGTTCGTGATCTCGCCGGGCGCCCGGCTCACCTACCGCGACGGCGGTATGGGCGGCGACGACCTGTGCCGCACGATCGTCCAGCAGGCCGCCGCGCACCTCAACGACGGCGGGTACTGCCAGCTGCTGGCCAATTGGCAGCATGTGGCGGGCGAGGAGTGGCAGGACCGGCTGCGCTCCTGGGTGCCGCGCGGCTGCGACGCGTGGATCGTGCAGCGCGAGGTGCAGGACGTCGCCCAGTACGCCGAGCTGTGGCTGCGCGACGCGGGCGACCACCGCGCCGGTGACGAGGCGTATGCCGCGCGGTACGGCGCCTGGCTCGACGAGTTCGAGGCGCGCAGGACGAAGGCCATCGGCTTCGGCTGGATCACGCTGCGCAAGTCCGGGTCGGACTCCCCCTCGATCACGGTCGAGGAATGGCCGCACCCGGTGGAACAGCCGCTGGGGGAGTCGGTCGTACGGCACTTCGAGCGCCAGGACTACCTGCGGGCCACGGACGACGCGGCGCTGCTCGCCGGGCACTTCCGGCTCGCCGACGAGGTGGTGCAGGAGCAGGTCGGGCTGCCCGGGGCGGAGGACCCCGAGCATGTGGTGCTGCGTCAGAACCGCGGGATGCGGCGGGCGACGAAGGTGGACACGGTCGGCGCGGGCTTCGCCGGGGTGTGTGACGGCTCGCTCCCGGCCGGACGGATCCTGGACGCCATCGCCCAACTCGTCGGCGAGGACCCGGTGCTGCTCCGGGACCGTACGCCGGCCTCGATCCGGATGCTGGTCGAGCAGGGGTTCCTGGAGCCGGTGGCCGCGGACGGCTGACAGGGGTCCGGGGCGGCGGGACACGGCGGATGTCGTTCATCCGGCGTTCGCCGGGATGCCGCCCCGGAGTGCCAGGCTGCCCGCATGGAGAGTGGACCCGAGGTCTTTGCCGGTGCGGCGTTCGCGCTGTTCGGCGCCGCACTGCTGGTGTGGACGGGCGTCTGCGCACGGACCGGTGCGCCGGTCGCCGAGGGCGTCAGCCGTCCGGTCGCCACCGTGACGGCGCTGCTGTGCGGGGTGGCCTTCCTGGTCACGGGCGGTTGGTTGCTGGCGACCGTGTAGTCGTGAACGATGGGCCGTGCCGGGAGCGGTGGCGCGGGGCGGGTTGTGAGCCGTGGTGCGAGGCGAGCCACGCGCCGGGCTGTGAGCCACGAGCCGGGCCGTGAGACGTGAGCCGTGCTGTGAGGTGTGAGGCGTCGCGTGGGGTGCCACGACGGGACGGTGCCTCAACTTCCGTTGCGTGTCGCTCCGTTCACTTCCGGCCAGATCTGTGACAGATGGCCGATGTGTGACGGTACGAGGGAACTTTCCGGCTCGGTTGGACATGTTCCTCAGTGAAGGTCACCCATGACCGGCAGGCTCACCGACCCTTGAGTGAGGAATCCATATGAACCGCGCATTCCGCTACGCCACCGTCGGCGCTGTCGCCGTCTCCCTGCTCGCCGGCGGCTCGGCAGCGGCCTTCGCCGCTCCCCAGCACCTGCACTCGCCCACGCCGGTCGTGGCCACCGCCCCGGCCGCCGCTTCCCTGACGGCCAAGGCCAGCGCGACCACGGTCAACGCCTGGCAGGAGTTCCGGATCTCCGGCACCGCCAAGGGGATCAAGGCCGGCACCAAGGTCACCGTCCAGCAGAAGCAGGGCACCAAGTGGGTCTCGCTGCCCGCCCAGGTGCCGGTCAACGCCAGCGGTACGTACTCGGTGCGGGTCAAGCTCGGCATCAAGGGCGTCAACCAGCTCCGCATGGGCGCCGGCAGCACCGTCTCCCCGGTGGTCAAGGTCACCGTGCGCTGACGCCGGACGTCCCGGACCGCGCCCGGACCGTCCCCGACGGCCGGGCGCGTCCTAGCCGACGAGATTGCGGGCGACCATCCACACCGCGGCAATGCCGAGCACCACGGCATTGCCGCGGGCCGAGAGCCGCGGCCGGTACACGCGCCCGCCGAGGCCGGCGACCAGCCGGCGCCCGACCGCGTACGCCACGACCGGTCCGGCCAGCGTGAGCAGCACGGCGTTGTCGTGGAAAGCCGCCACGACATCGCCGTGCATCAGGTCGTACGCCATCCGCGTCCCGCCGCACACCGGGCACAGCAGCCCGGTGGCCCATTTGAACGGGCAGGGGATCAGCAGCTGTCCCGGCTGGTGCGGATCGGTGTGCCAGAGATAGACGGCGGCCGCCGCCACGGTGCCGAAGCCGATCGCCGCCTGCCGGACGGTGCGGGTCCGGACCGACGCCCCCGTGGATTCCGCGGGCTCGGCGGGACCCCAGGGCTCCTCGGTGCTCACACGCTCAGCGACCTGGCGTAGTTGACCTGGTTGAGCACGAACATCACCTGCTCGCGGGACTGCACCGGGATCATCGTGGAGTGGTGCCGCCCGCCGCTGTTCACCGTGACCTGCACGAACCCGGTGGTCACCCGCTCCTTCATCAGCAGGAAGAGCAGCCCGAGCAGGCAGAAGAGGAAGAAGACGATGGCCAGCACGACCGCGTGCGCCGGCATCTTCTCCTCGGTCCGCGACATGTCGGTCGCCGTCCACACCGCGCCCCTGAGCGGCATCGGCCCGGCCGGCGTCATGATCGTGTCGCCGCTCACCGCGATATCGCCCAGCGACAGCGCCATCCCGCCGGGCTGCGGCCCGGCCTGGAACCCGGCCCCCGCCTGGAAGCCCCCGGTCCCGCTCTGGAACCCGCCGGGCCCCGGCTGCGGCGGCGCACCCGGCGGGAAACCGGGCGGGGGCGGCTGCGGGACGTCGTTCGGGTAGCCGTATCCGGGCTGCGGGGGCGGCGGCGAGGCGGGCTGCGGATAGCCGTACCCGGGCTCTCCGGGGCGGCCGCCCTGCCCGGAGCCGTATTCGGCCCCGGCGGGCTGCGGGCCGTCCGGCTTGGCGTAAGGGTTCTGGCCGGGTCGGCCGGGCGGCTGGTCCGGCGGCGGGCCGGGGTACTGGTTCGCCATGGGTGCTGATCCCCCCGAGAGTGCGTGATGACGGCAGTGCCGGACTCGCGCAGCGAGCCGTGCGCAGTCGACTCGAACGGCGAGCCGTGCCGTATCCATCCTGCCAGCCCGCTCACGTGCTGTATCAAGGCAATGACGGGATCCGGCGCCGCCTCGTGACAGACGTCGGTCCGCGGACGGTGCGGTGTGCGGCCGCGGGCGGGCGACGAGGTGCCGGGGATTCGTCACTGTGTGAAACCGCCGAGGGCGCCGCGGCAGCGGTGCGCGGGCAACGTCCGAGGTGGGCGCCGGGGAACGGTACGGCGCCGCCATGATCCACAAGGCGCGCCCCGGGCCCGCGGCGAGCGCCTGATGCGGTCCGGGCGGCATGAAGGCATGTAGTCGGGTTACCGTTCGAGTGGCGTTGCGGGGTTTTTCCGTTTGACACGGGGCCGGGAGGTACCGTCACACTCCGCAGCGTCAAGCGTCACCGCAGTGCACCCTCGGCGTCCGGCCGGGGGCACTTCCAGCGTCGACCGGAGAGAAGAGCGAAGTTGTCCCCGACCAGCGAGACCACAGACGGCGGCGGCCGCCGACTCGTCATCGTCGAGTCGCCTGCCAAGGCGAAGACGATCAAGGGCTACCTCGGCCCTGGCTACGTGGTCGAGGCGAGCGTCGGACACATCCGCGACCTGCCCAACGGCGCCGCAGAGGTCCCGGCGAAGTACAAGGGCGAGCCCTGGGCCCGCCTCGGCGTGAACGTCGACGCCGACTTCCAGCCGATCTACGTCGTCAACAGTGACAAGAAGGACCAGGTCAAGAAGCTCAAGGAGCTGCTGGCCGAGTCCGACGAGCTCTACCTCGCCACAGATGAGGACCGCGAGGGCGAGGCCATCGCCTGGCACCTCCAGGAGATCCTCAAGCCCAAGGTCCCCGTCCACCGGATGGTCTTCCACGAGATCACCAAGGACGCGATCCGCGAGGCCGTCGCCAATCCGCGCGACCTGAACCAGAAGCTGGTCGACGCCCAGGAGACCCGCCGCATCCTCGACCGCCTCTACGGCTACGAGGTCTCGCCGGTCCTGTGGAAGAAGGTCATGCCCCGGCTGTCGGCCGGCCGGGTGCAGTCCGTCGCGACCCGTCTCGTCGTCGAGCGGGAGCGCGAGCGCATCGCGTTCCGCTCCGCCGAGTACTGGGACCTGACCGGCACCTTTGCCACCGGCCGGGCGGGCGACGCCAGCGATCCGTCGGTGCTGACCGCCCGGCTGAACACCGTCGACGGCCGCCGTATCGCCCAGGGCCGTGACTTCGGTCCCAATGGGCAGCTCAAGAACGACGTCCTCCATCTGGACGAGGCGAACGCCCGCGCGCTCGCCGCCGCCCTGGAGCACACCGATTTCGCGGTGCGCTCGGTCGAGTCCAAGCCCTACCGCCGCTCGCCGTACGCCCCGTTCCGGACCACCACCCTCCAGCAGGAGGCCAGCCGCAAGCTCGGCTTCGGCGCGAAGTCCACGATGCAGGTGGCGCAGAAGCTGTACGAGAACGGCTTCATCACCTATATGCGTACGGACTCCACCACGCTCTCGGACACCGCGGTCGCCGCGGCCCGGTCGCAGGTGACGCAGCTGTACGGCGCCGACTACCTCCCGGACAAGCCGCGCACCTACGCCGGCAAGGTCAAGAACGCCCAGGAGGCGCACGAGGCGATCCGCCCCTCCGGCGACCGCTTCCGCACCCCGGCCGAGACCGGCCTGACCGGCGACCAGTTCAAGCTCTACGAGCTGATCTGGAAGCGGACCGTGGCCTCGCAGATGAAGGACGCGACCGGCAACTCCGTCACCGTCAAGATCGGCGGCCGGTCCGCCGACGGGCGGGACGCCGAGTTCAGCGCGTCCGGCAAGACCATCACCTTCCACGGCTTCCTCAAGGCCTATGTGGAGGGTGCCGACGACCCCAACGCCGAGCTCGACGACCGCGAGCGCCGGCTGCCGCAGGTCGCCGAGGGCGACGCGCTGGCCGCGCAGGAGATCACCGCCGACGGGCACGCCACCAAGCCGCCCGCCCGCTACACCGAGGCCACGCTGGTCAAGGAGCTGGAAGAGCGCGAGATCGGCCGCCCGTCGACCTACGCGTCGATCATCGGCACGATCCTCGACCGCGGCTACGTCTTCAAGAAGGGCACCGCGCTCGTCCCGTCCTTCCTCTCCTTCGCGGTGGTCAACCTCCTGGAGAAGCACTTCGGCCGGCTGGTCGACTACGACTTCACCGCCAAGATGGAGGACGACCTCGACCGCATCGCCCGCGGTGAGGCGCAGTCCGTGCCGTGGCTGCGGCGCTTCTACTACGGCGAGGGCGACGCCGAGGGTGCCGCCTCGGACGCCGGCAACGGCGACGGCGACCACCTCGGCGGTCTGAAGGAACTGGTCGAGGACCTCGGCGCGATCGACGCCCGGGAGATCTCGTCCTTCCCGGTCAGCGACGACATCAAGCTGCGCGTCGGCCGCTACGGCCCGTACGTCGAGCGCGGGGAGAAGGACGCCGAGGGCCACCAGCGCGCCGACGTCCCCGACGACCTGGCGCCCGACGAGCTGACCGTGGAGTACGCGGAGGAGCTGCTCGCCAAGCCGAGCGGCGACTTCGAGCTGGGCATGGACCCGGACAGCGGCCGCCAGATCGTCGCCAAGGACGGCCGCTACGGCCCGTACGTCACCGAGATCCTGCCCGAGGGCACCCCGAAGACCGGCAAGAACGCGGTCAAGCCGCGCACCGCCTCGCTCTTCAAGTCGATGTCCCTGGACACCGTGACCCTGGCGGAGGCGCTCAAGCTGATGTCGCTGCCGCGCGTCGTCGGCAAGGACCCCGAGGGCGTCGAGATCACCGCGCAGAACGGCCGCTACGGCCCGTATCTGAAGAAGGGCACCGACTCGCGCTCCCTGGAGACCGAGGAGCAGCTCTTCACGATCACCCTCGACGAGGCGCTGGCGATCTACGCTCAGCCCAAGCAGCGCGGGCGGGCCGCCGCCAAGCCGCCGCTGAAGGAGCTGGGCACGGACCCGGTCAGCGGCAAGCCGGTGGTGGTCAAGGACGGCCGGTTCGGTGCGTATGTCACCGACGGCGAGACCAACGCGACGCTGCGGCGGGACGACGACGTCGAGACGATCACCGCCGAGCGCGGCTACGAGCTGCTGGCGGAGAAGCGCGCCAAGGGGCCGGCGAAGAAGACCGCCAAGAAGGCGGCCAAGAAGGCGCCGGCCAAGAAGACGGCCGCGAAGAAGACGGCCGCCAAGAAGACCGCGGCGAAGAAGACCACCACGGCGAAGAAGACGACCGCCAAGAAGGCCACCGCCAAGACGGCGGCGGCCAAGAAGACGGCGGCGCCGGCCGAGGACTGATCTCTGCCGCCCGGCCTCGCGGCCGGTAAAAGCGCAGGACATGGGCGGGCACATCGGATGCGATCCGATGTGCCCGCCCGTTTGTTCGGGTGGGCGCTCGACGGCGTGGACCATCCCGCTAGGCTGGCGGGATGACGCGTGCCGAGCAGCCAACGGTCGTGACCCCCACATCAGGCGCCCTAGCGGCGGATTCCCGCGAGCGCGCCGTGCGAGCCCTGCTCCGCTTCCCCCCATTGAAGCGACTGTGGAGCGCCCAATTTGTCGGGGGCATCGGCGATGCCCTGTCCATGCTTGTCCTCGTACTCCTCGCCCTGCAGGCGGCGTTGTACGTACCCCTGGGCGGCGAGCCCGTCTTCGGCGGCGGTTATCGGGGCGCGGCCCTCGCGGTCACCGCGGTCTTCGCGGCCCGGATGCTGGCGACGCTGCTCTTCGGGGCCGTCCTGCTGGGCCCGCTGTCGGCGCTGACGGCGCCCTCCGGGCCGCTGGACCGGCGCTGGACGATGATCGGCGCCGACCTTCTGCGGCTCGCGCTGCTGGTCATCGCCCCCCTCTGGATCGACTGGACGCCGGACGACGCACTGGCCTGGCTGCTGGTCACGGTCTTCGTCACCGGTGTCGCCGAACGCTTCTGGACCGTCGCGCGCGAGAGCGCCGCACCCGGGCTGCTGCCCGCACCGCCCCCCGAGGGCTCTGCCGTACGCCCCCTGCCCGACAACATGGACGCCCTGCGCCGCCTCTCGCTGCGCACCGGCTTCGTGTCGCTGCCGATCGCGGCCGCCGCCCTGGTGGTCGTCACCCTCGTCAGCAAGCTGCTGGGCACCGGCATCGACTGGTTCCACCTCCACCAGGCCGCCCTCGGCTCGTACGTCGCCGCCGGTCTGTTCGCCGCCTCCGTATCGATCCTCTACTTCATCGAGTTCCCCGGAGTGCCGACGCCGCGGCCGCGCTCCCCCCTGGAGGGGCTGCGCCGCCCGAAGGCCACGGGAGCGAAGACCGCAGCGCCGGGCTCCGGCGAGCGGCCGGAGAACAACGCCGCACGCGCGGGCGCCGACAAGGGCCGCACGGGCGCGCTCCCGCTGCTGGTGGTGTCCTGCGCCGCGGTGGCCGGGGCGATCGCCGCGGTCGTCGCGCTCGCCGTCCTGCACGGCTACGACCTGGCCGGCGGACCGGCCACCTTCGCGCTGCTGGTGCTCGCGCCGACCGCCGGTACGGCCGTCGGCATCCGCGGCGCCCACCGGGTGCTGCCCGGCCTCTCCCGCCGCCGGCTGCTCGCCCTCGCGGTGGCCGCGACCGGCCTCGGGCTGCTGGCCATGGGGCTGGTCCCGGACCCGACGACGGTGCTGGTGCTCGCGCTGCTGTCCGGCGTCACCGCCGGAATCGCCGCCAATACGGGCCATGTGCTGCTGGAGCAGGAGTCCGAGGAGTCCCGCAGCGCCCGTACGACCGAGCACCTGCACGCCGTCGTACGGCTGACGGTCGCGCTGGCCGCCATCCTCGCGCCGCTGCTCGCCGCGGTCATCGGCCCGCACCACCTCGGCAGCGGCACCTTCGACTTCGCCTACGGCGGCGCCGCCTACACCCTGATGCTGGCCGGCGCACTGCTGCTGCCGGTCGCCGCCCTGGTGCTCGGCAAGGTCGACGACCGGCAGGGCGTACCGCTGCGGCGCGATCTGCGCGAGGCGCTGCGCGGCGGCGACCCGGCCCAGGCGCCCGCCCCCACCGGCTTCTTCATCGCCCTGGAAGGCGGCGACGGCGCCGGCAAGTCCACCCAGGTCGAGGCGCTCGCGGAGTGGATCCGCGCCAAGGGCCACGAGGTCGTGGTGACCCGCGAGCCGGGCGCCACCGCCATCGGCAAGCGACTGCGCTCGATCATCCTGGACGTCTCGACGTCCGGGCTCTCGGACCGGGCGGAGGCGCTGATGTTCGCCGCCGACCGCGCCGAGCACGTCGACAGCGTCATCCGGCCCGCCCTGGAGCGCGGCGCGATCGTCATCACCGACCGGTACATCGACTCCTCGGTCGCCTACCAGGGCGCCGGGCGCAACCTCGCGCCCACGGAGATCGCCCGGATCTCCCGCTGGGCCACCGACGGCCTCGTCCCCCACCTGACGGTGCTGCTCGACATCTCCCCGGAGACCGCGCGGGAGCGCTTCACCGAGGCACCCGACCGGCTGGAGTCCGAGCCCGCCGAGTTCCACCAGCGGGTACGGGCCGGCTTCCTGACGCTGGCCGCCGCCGACCCCGCGCGCTATCTGGTCGTCGACGCCGGGCAGGAGCCCGAGGCCGTGACCACCGTCGTACGCCACCGCCTCGACCAGGTGCTCCCGCTGTCCGAGGCGGAGATCCAGGCGCAGGCCGAGGCCCGTAAGGCGGCCGAGGAGGAAGCCCGCCGCAAGGCCGAGGAGGAGGCCGCGCGCAAGGCGGAGGAGGAGCGCCTGGAGCGCGAGCGCCAGGAGCAGCTCGCCAAGCTGCGCGCCGAGGAAGAAGAGCGCAAGCGCCAGGAGGCCGAGGAGGCCAGGGCACGCGAGGAGGCCCGCCAGGCCGAGGAGGCCCGCAAGCGCGCCGAGGAGGCCCGGCAGGCCGCGGAGGCGGAGCGGCAGCGGCGCGAGGCCGAGGAGCGCGCCCGCGAGGCCGAGCAGGAGCGGCTGCGCAAGCAGCACGAGGAGGAGGCGCGGCTGCGCAAGGAGGCCGAGGAACGCCGCCTGGAGAAGCAGCGCAAGGCCGAAGCGGCCCTGCTGCGCGCCGAGGAGGCCCGGGTCGCGGCAGCCGAGGCGGCGGCCGCGGCGGAGGCCAGGGCGGCGGCCGAGGAGGCCGAGGCAGCCGAGGCGCCCACCGCGGAGACGTACGTCGCCGACCTGCGAAAGCGTCTGGGGGATACGCCCGACGACTCCGCCGCGTCCGGTTCCGGCCGGTCCGGTTCCGCCGCCGGGGGTGAGCGGACGCAGGAGTCGCCGCGGCCCGGGACGGCGGACCGTGCGGCGGACGAGACGGCGGTGCTGCCCCCGGTGCGGGACGCGCACGACGCCTGGGGCGGCCGGGGCGCCGGCTCGGACGCCGAGGAGACCGCGGTGCTGCCGCCCGTACGCGGCGAGGAGGGCCGGGGCGACGCCCCCGCCGACCGGGTGCCGCCGTGGATGTTCCGCAAGGAGACGCCGCAGGGCGGCGAGCGGGCCGGCGACGGCGGACACGGCGGCTCGGGGCACTCCTCCGCTCCCGCCGAGTCGCGCGTCGAGCGCACCCGCGAACTCCCGCAGATCGACCCGGCGACGGGCCACCCGGTGGAGCACGCGCAGCCCCGCCGCCCCCGCCCCGAATGGGCGGAGGAGACCCCGCTGGACGATCTGCCGACGCTCGCCGACGAGCTGCTCGGCCCGCGCGGCGACGAGGACGCGGACGACGGCGCGGGCGACAACGGGCGTCGCGGCGGCCGGGGACGGCGCGGCTAGCCCATCGGGGAGACCCGGACGACCGGCCGTGGCCGCAGCGCAATCGCTGCGGCCACGGCCGTTTCCGGCTTCCGGAAGGCGCCCGTCCGGCCGCCCGGAACCGGCTTCCGGATTCGTTTGTCAGTGGGTTGCACCACAATGGGTCGGGCGTGGAGCAATGCGTGCGGTGCGCCCGGGCGCGCACGCACCCCGCACGGCACGAGCAGGACGGCACGGACAGGAACGGCGGACAGCGATGGCGGTATGGGACGACGTGGTCGGCCAGGACCGGGTGACCGAGCAGCTGGCCGCTGCCGCCCGCGATGCGGACGCCTTCGTCACCGCGGAGCGCGCCGCGGCCGAGCACGGCTCCGGCCGGCCGGAGCCGGAGTCGTCCGCCGACCGCGGCAGCGGCTCCCAGATGACGCACGCCTGGCTGTTCACGGGCCCGCCCGGCTCCGGCCGCTCCACCGCGGCCCGCGCCTTCGCCGCCGCCCTGCAATGCGTCAGCCCGGACCGCGCCCTCGGCGGCGCCCCCGGCTGCGGCTTCTGCGACGGCTGCCACACGGCGCTGGTCGGCACCCACGCCGACGTGGAGATCGTCCGTACGGACCTGCTCTCCATCGGCGTCAAGGAGACCCGTGACCTGGTCCGCCGGTCCTCGCTCTCCCCGGCGGGCGGCCGCTGGCAGGTGATCGTCCTGGAGGACGCCGACCGCCTCACCGAAGGCGCCGGCAACGTCCTCCTCAAGGCCGTCGAGGAACCCGCGCCCCGTACGGTCTGGCTGCTGTGCGCCCCCTCCGTGGAGGACGTCCTCCCCACCATCCGCTCCCGCTGCCGCCACCTCTCCCTGCGCACCCCGCCGGTCGGCGCGGTCGCCGACGTCCTCGTCCGGCGGGACGGCATCGAGCCCGAGGCCGCCGACCGGGCCGCCCGCGCCACCCAGGGGCACATCGGCCGCGCCCGCCGCCTCGCCACCGACGAGCGCGCCCGGGCCCGCCGGGCCGCCGTCCTCAAACTCCCGCTCCGCGTGGACGACATCGGCGGCTGCCTCAAGGCCGCCCAGGAGCTGATCGACGCCGCGGGGGAGGACGCCAAGCAGGTCGCCGAGGAGGTCGACACCAAGGAGACCGAGGAGCTGCGCGCCGCCCTCGGCGCCGCCGCCGGCACCGGCGGACGCCTGCCGCGCGGCACGGCCGGCGCCATGAAGGAACTCCAGGACAAGCAGAAGCGCCGCTCGACCCGTACCCAGCGCGACAGCCTCGACCTCGCCCTGGTCGACCTCACCGGCTTCTACCGCGACGTCCTCGCCCTCCAGATGGGCGCCTCGGTCCCCCTCGCCAACGACGAGGTCCGCGACAGCATCCACCGCATCGCCACCGCCTCGACCCCCGAACGAACCCTCCGCCGGATAGAAGCCGTGATCGCCTGCCGCGAGGCCCTGGACCGCAACGTGGCCCCCCTCCTCGCGGTCGAAGCCATGACAACGGCCCTCCGCGCCGGCTGACCACCCCCCCACCGACCCGTCCCCCCGCCGGTCACCCGGCCCGCCCTTCAAGGAGCCGCACACACAACGTTCCCATCCGGATACTCTCCGTTCAGGTCGTGCGGTGGACGCCTGCCCCACTCGGCGGCCGCCGGTCACCACCGGCAGTCGTCGGCCACCGCCCCGCAGCGCAGTACCCGCCACGCCGTACTCGAAGAGCAGCACGCACCACCCCACGACCCGCCACCGGAGGAATCAGCACCACCAGACCTTCGTAACGCCGCCCCTCGCCTCCCCCCTCGCACCACCACCCGCACTCCACCTCCGAGGACCGACTCCGCACTCCACTCCACTTCCAGGGACCGACACCAAGGGACCGTCCATGGCCTCCAGCCGCCTGCTCCGCACCTCCGCCGCTTTTCTCGCGGCCACCGCTCTGCTGATCTCCGGCTGCTCCTCGGGCAGTTCGTCCCCCGACGAGGCGTCCCCGGGCCGCACCACGGAGGCCGGTGCCCAGCGCCCCGCCGAGGAAGCGACCCTGGCGCCCCTCCCGGCCTCGACCCCGGCCGGCCTCCGGTCGTACTACGACCAGAAGCTGACCTGGCACGCCTGCGCAAGCGGCTTCCAGTGCGCCACGATGAAGGCGCCCCTGGACTACTCCCGCCCCGCAGCGGGCGACATCAAGCTCGCGGTGGCCCGCAGGAAGGCCACCGGCCCCGGCAGCCGGCTCGGCTCCCTCCTGGTCAACCCCGGCGGCCCCGGCGGCTCGGCGATCGACTACCTGGAGCAGTACGCGCCGCAGCCCGCCGCGATCCGTGCGCGCTACGACATGGCGGCGATGGACCCGCGCGGCGTGGACCACAGCCAGCCGATCGAGTGCCTCGGCAACAAGCAGATGGACCGCTACACCCAGACCGACCAGACCCCGGACTCACCGGCCGAGGTCGGCAAGCTCACCACCGCGTTCCGCGCCTTCGCCAAGGGCTGCGCGTCCCGCTCCGGCAAGCTGCTCTCGCACGTCTCCACCGTCGAGGCCGCCCGCGACATGGACATGCTGCGCGCCGTCCTGGGCGACAAGAAGCTCAACTACGTCGGCGCCTCCTACGGCACCTTCCTCGGAGCGACCTACGCCGGTCTCTTCCCCTCCCGCGTCGGCCGCATGGTCCTCGACGGTGCGATGAACCCGGAGCTCGACTCCCGCACCACCAACATCGAGCAGACCGCCGGCTTCAACACCGCCTTCACGGCCTTCGCCAAGGACTGCATCAAGCACAAGAACTGCCCCCTGGGCACCAAGAGCACCCAGGACGCTGGCGAGCAGCTGTCCGCCCTCTTCAAAAAGCTGGACGCGCACCCGGCCGCCACGGGCGAGGCCCGGAAGCTCACCGAATCCCTCGCCAGCACGGGCGTCATCGCCGCCCTCTACGACCAGCGCGCCTGGCCCCTGCTGCGCGACTACCTCGCCCAGGCCAAGGCCGGCAACGGCCGCGGGCTGCTCACCTTCTCCGACAGCTACTACGAGCGCGACCCGAACGGCACCTACAGCAACCAGATGTACGCCAACCCCGCCGTCAACTGCCTCGACCTCGCCCCCGCCTTCACCAGCCCCGACCAGGTCCGCGCCGCCCTGCCCAGCTTCCGCAAGGCCTCCCCGGTCTTCGGCGAAAACTTCGCCTGGGCCGCCCTGAACTGCGCCTACTGGCCGGTCAAGCCCACCGGCACGGCCCACCGCATCGAGGCCAAGGGCGCCGCCCCGATCCTCGTCGTCGGCACCACCCGCGACCCGGCCACCCCGTACGGCTGGGCCAAGGCCCTCGCCTCCCAGCTCTCCAGCGCCACCCTCCTCACCTACGAGGGCGACGGCCACACCGCCTACGGCCGCGGCAGCAAGTGCATCGACGACGCGATCAACGCCTACCTCCTCGACGGCACCGTCCCCCCGAAGCACAAGGTCTGCAAGTGACCCGCCTCACACCTCCGCGCCCCTCACCCCGCCCACCCCTGACCAGCTCCTAAACCGGTTACAGAGCACCCCTCCGCGATGTGTAGACTGGGCCGCGCACCACGCCGCCTTAGCTCAGTTGGCCAGAGCAACGCACTCGTAATGCGTAGGTCTCGGGTTCGAATCCCGAAGGCGGCTCGGTTGAAAGCCCAGGTCAGACGCATCTGACCTGGGCTTTTTCTTGTTCCGGGGGCGTTGCTGGGGTTGAGGTGCCCCTCGGTCCGTGCCATCAGATCCAAGGGGCGCGCGAGGGCGGACACGGCAGGGTCGCCGCAGGGCCCGGTGAGGACTCCTGGCGGGCAAGCCGGTTTCGTCGAAACGCTCCCACCCGGGCTTCCCTGCTGGGTCCGCGGCAGGGGCAAGGGAGATCCATCTCATCGAAGCCGTGGCTCGGCAGGTGGATGTGGACCGTGAAGAAGCTGTCCCTCGGGCTCCCCAGGGCCCTGGGGAGATCACCCTGAGGGCGGCGAGCGAAGGCGATCGGGCGTCCCCGGTCCGCACGCGGTGCGGCCGGTGGGCATCGAAGCCCCATGGTCGGTGCCCCGTCGGGGACTTGGCTTCACGGGACGCGGCCTCGGCGGGATTCGGCGCCTCCCGCAGGCGCCGGCAGGTTGTCGTCCGCCGTGACCGGCTCAGGGGCGAAGTTACCCGGTTCGCGTCAAGGTGGCCGTCGAAAGCCCGCTGAACGGTACGTTGCAGAGGCTTGCCCGGCGGGCCACAGGCGTTCCCCGACCACTGCGCATGCCGGGACGGGGGTGGGGTGCGTCGCGCCCCGAGCGCGACAGCCGGGCCACGCGCCGCAGGCTGGGAGCGTGCCCACCCGCCGTCCCGGAACGGCTCGTTACGGCCCGGGACTCAGCTCAGGGGCAGCTGTCGCAGCGTGATGATGCCGGAGAAGACACAGACGTTGTGCTGGACTGCGGTGACCAGGACCCGGTGGTGGTCCGCCCCGGTCGTCGGCAGAAGGTCGGTGTGAATCCAGCAGGGCGCGTCCAGTTCGGTGTAGCGGGCGAACGCGACGTTCATGGCGACGGCGCACACGGGGGCGGGATGGACCGCGGCGTGCGCGGACTGCCGTGCTGCTTCGAGCAGCAGCATGCCGGGCGCGTGGTCGACCGGGTGATCGAAGAGGACGCGGTGGTTGAGGTCAACTCGCAGCTGATGGCGGCGTGGAGAGCTGGTCGGGGACAGCACGACATCGGCGAAGCTCTCTCGTGCCAGCCGGGTGGGGGCGGCCGGCGGGGGAAGCGGCAGGGTGCGCGCAATGGCTGCGTCGAGGTCTGCGTAGGGTCCGCGCAGGCGCTTGTACACCGCCGGCGCGTGGTTGACGAAGCGGCTTTGGGCGGTGCCGACACGCAAACCGTTGCGCACCACGAAGACTTGCATGTTCAAGGAGGACAGTCGCTCGGACCGGCGCACGACGTCCCGGCACGCGACCTGGAGTTCCACATCCGCCGTCAACGTGGCGTCGAGGGCGAGCGCCAGGGGGTCGAGGGCGTAACTGAAGTGGCTCCAGGACTGGCGGTGGCCGAAGGGCACGTCGTAGGCCGCATGACTGAGCAGCGGCACGCACTGGCGAACCGACTCGGCCAGCAGAAGCGGGTCGAGCAGGTCGTGGCGAGGTGCGTAGAAGCGGTGGTCCTGCGGCCATTGCGCGTGTATGACATAGCCATCGCCCTCGTGCCGGTGCCACTCGGTCAGCAGCTTTTCGGCGGCTGTGCTCTTGTGGACCTGTTCGCTTGTGACGGGAGTGCCGCCTGCAAGTAATGTCGGGTACATCGGAATGGTGCTGTACATACGGATTTCCCCCTGAAACGTACGAAGCTCCGAGGCTCACCCCTGGCACGTATGGACCCTCGCGCCCGGCCGACGACGTGAAGGGGAGCCGGTGCCTAAATGTAGAGAGTGCTCTCTTTTTTTTCAGCCCAAATAACCATAAAGAAACGTTCATGAGGTGGAAAAAACGCCAGGAAATAAGGGGTGAAAGTGGCGTAGTTGGCGGCTTCGTCGTCGACTTCAGTGGTAGGGGGTAGGTTAGAGATCGTTCTGTTTGGTCTGGAGGGGCGATGCGGCAGCCAAGACAGCAGCGTGCTGTGGAAACGCGCGAGGGGATCCTGCGCGCCGCGGCTGAGGTCTTCGACGAGATGGGTTATGCCGGCGCCGGCATCAACCGGATCCTCGAGCGCGCCGGGGCCACGGCCGGCTCCCTCTATTTCCACTTCGGGTCCAAGGAAGGGCTTGCGCGTGCCGTGATGAGCCGGCAGTCGGAAAGGATCCTGCCGCTACTGGACTCCGAGGGGCTCCAGCGGTTGATCGACATCACCTTGGTGTGGTCGCGGCAGCTCCAGACCGACGTTGTTCTACGCGCCGGTGTCCGGCTCACCACCGAGGCAGGCACCCTGGGAATGGGGGACGCGGCCAAGCCCTACGCCGCCTGGACCCAGGTGATGGAGGAGTGCCTGCAAACGGCTCGTGAGCTGGGGGAGTTGCAGGCGGGAGTGGATCCCCTGCAGGTGGCTGAGCACCTCGTCGCGGCGTGCACCGGCATGCAACTTTTCTCCGAGGCCGCCAGCACCGACCGTGCGGACCTGCCGCAGCGCACGGAACGGATGTGGCAACTACTGCTTCCGGGCATCGCCGTCCCGGCTACGGTGGTTCGGCTCGCCCTTGATCCACGCCGTGCGGTGGCGCTGCTGGGGACCGAGTCGGTGTCCGGCTGAGGCCGGGCCGCTCGTCGCGACGTACGCCTGCGCCGGCGCGATCCGCATGGATCAAGGGCGTGCGTTGCGGAACAGTCCACAGGTGCGCGGCAGCGCACTGCGCCCTGGCCGGGTGCCGGGGCCGAAAATCGGGGAGAGTTCATGGGGCGGAATTTCGGGCAGCTGCGGCTTGCCGTGGTCAATGTCGACGGGGTGCTCCTCAACGACACCTTCAGTCCTGTCATCCATGACTTCATCGTCAGTCGTGGCGGGCAGTACACCGCGGAGACCGAGCGCGCCATCTTTTCCCAGCCCCAGCAGATAGCCGGTGTGCGCATGGCAGAGGCAGTCCCTGAGCCTCTCACCGGGGAGCAGGCGCTGCGGGCCTACTTCGAGGAGCGGGAGAAGTACCTCGAGCGCCACCCCGTCGCCCTGTCGGAGGGTGCGGTGGAACTGCTGCACCGTTTGCGACGTTTGGGGCTGCAGGTCGTGTGCTACGGGGGCCTTGCCACGTCGCACTTCGAGGCCCATCTGGGGGCGTACTCGAAGCTGCTCGACGGTCCCGGGTACGTCTGCACGAACGACTTCCGCCCCGGCATCCACGAGATCATCACGCAGACCTTCGGCCTCAAACAGGATGAGGCAGTGGTCATCGACGACGTCGCTCGAGTGGCCGAAGAGGCCCGGGCCCTGAACGTCGCGTTTATCGGCCATCCCAGCCGGTTCGTGCACAGCTTCCAACGGCAACTGATGGTGGAGGCCGGAGTGCAGCACATCGTGAGCCGGCTCGACCAGGTCGACGCCGAGTTGCTCCGTCACATAGATGCTGCTGCGGCGTCCGGCAGGAGCTGGGAGCGATGAGCTTGCTGGAGGGCAAGATCATCATGATCACGGGGGCGTCCAGTGGTATCGGGGCGGCCGCTGCTCGTCTGTTCGCCCGGCAGGGTGCCGCCGTCTCGGTCATGGCCAGGCGCGCGGAGCTGTTGGACCTTCTCGTCGACGAGATCACCGCAGCCGGCGGGAACGCGTTGGCGGTCAGCGGCGATGTGACGCGTGATCGGGACGTCGCCGACGCCGTGGCCAGAACGGCGGACAGGTTCGGTGGCCTGGACGCTGCGTTCAACAATGCGGGCTATGCGACGGCCGGACAGGTTCTCCATGAAATCGACGATGAGGTCTATGCGCACACCATGGCCGTCAACGTGCGAGGGGTGTGGAACTGCCTTGCCCACCAAATCCCCGCCATGCTGGCGTCGGGACGAGGCGGAGCCGTGGTCAACACCTCCAGCGTGGCGGGCGTGGCTGCCACCGGGGCCTCCGCCGCGTACGTGGCCGCCAAGCACGCCGTGATCGGCATGACGAAGGCGGCTGCGGCCGATTACGGAGCCCGGGGCGTACGCGTCAACGCACTCGTCGTGGGCAGCACGCGCACCGAGATGATGGATCAAGTCATCGCCCGGAGGCCGCAATTGGAGCAGGTCTTCGTGAACGCTGCGGTGCAGAAACGGATGGCTGACCCGGCCGAGGTGGCCCGCGCGGCAGCGTGGCTGTGCAGTGACCAGTCTTCGTTCGTCACCGGAGCGGCAGTGCCGGTCGATGGGGGAGCCACCGCGCTGTGTGACTGAGGGGGTGGCCCAGGGGTCGGGAGGCGCCGTCCACGGACGGCGCCTCCCGACTGCGTCATGCGAGTCCGACAGAATAAATAGAACGGTCTCTTTGATTTTCCCCCGGGATTCCACTACCGTCCTCCGTGGAAGAGTCGGATGACCGCTGTGGCCCTGGGGGTGCGTGGTGACTCAAGGCAGGGCCGCGCGTACGCGTGAGGCGCTGATCGGGGCTGCGGCCGCCGATATGGACGCGAAAGGCTTCGACGGGGCCACCCTGGCTGCGATCAGTGCGTCGGCGCGGGTTTCCATGGGGGCTTTGACCTTCCATTTTTCCAGCAAGCGAGCCCTCGCCGAGGGTGTCGTCGAAGAGGCGTCGGCCATCACCCGGGCGCGGACCACGGCTGCGGTTGCGGGGCAGCCTTCTCCGCTTCCGGCCGCGATCGCCCTGCTGCAGTGCCTTGCCGATCTGCTCGACGAGAGTGTGGTGGTGAGGGCGGCGGCATTGCTGGCGCGCGAAAGGCCGGAGGCGGTGCCGGGCTGGCATCAGGCCTGGGTGCCCACGCTCCGCCGGCTGTTGCGGGAGGCGGACAGGGCGGGGGAGCTGCATCAGGGTGCCCGGCCTGTCGCGGTGGCGACCCTGGTGGTGCATCTCCTCACCGCGGTCGAGGTGTACCGCGGCTCTCCCATGGGGGAGGGGCTCGGTGCGAAGGGTGCCCTGTCGCGCCTGCTGCCGGTCGTGTGCCGTGGCATCGGCACGAAGGGCAACGTGACTCTTTAGAGCATCTTCTGCGGTGTGCCCAGCGGAGGGGCTCTCTGTGCCAAGAACAAAGAGAGCATTCTATATTCTACGTATTCTTCTGAAGGGGGTTTCGCTATGGGGGCTCCAGCGATCCTGGCGGAGGACGTCTACCGCGAGGAATTAGCGAGGATCGGAGCGGAGGACGGGCGGGTGGTGTGTGTGGAAGCGCTGCCGCGCGGTGCCCGGCACCCCTTCGAGACGGCTCACCCGGACCGGTTCTTCCAGCTGGGCAGTGTCGAGAGCGCCATGGTGAGCATGGTGGAAGGGCTGATCACCGCCGGGTTCAGGGTGTTCGTGTGCGCACTGGGCGCGGGCATCGGGGTGGCGCGGCTTCCCCGGCTGACTCTTGCCTATCTGCGGGCGGGTGCGTCGGTCGTGGTGCCGGACACCCATGTCGACCCGACGGAGCTGCTGCGCACACCGCGCGTACGGATCGCGGCACCGTGCGGCGTGCGGGAGATCAGGGCGGTGGTGCGCGGTGCGGCACGTTCGGTGCGGCCTCATCACATCCGTATCGGCACCGGGGTGTCCGCCGACGTGGCGTCGGACTGGGCCGGGGCCGGTGACGGCGCCGGCGGTGTCCCCTCGGTCGTCTGGGACGCCGTCGAGGACGCGGGGCACGACGAGGACGCGGGGGTCTGCATGGTCTCGGTCGGCGAGGACGGCACCCGGCTCGCGTTGGCGGCCCGGGAGCGGTCCACCGGGCCCGCGCACGCGCACCTGGTGTATCTCGACGACAGCCACCTGGCCGCGGCGGCAGGTGAACTGGCCCGCCGCCACGGCCGGTTCGTGGTGCTCGGCGGCCATCCCGGGCCGGACGGAGTGCACAAGCGGCTGAGCCGGCTGATGCTCGGCTGCGACGTCCGGGAGGTGTCGCTGAGCGGTGAACTCGCCGCCGACGTCGACCGGGTGCTCTCGACCGTCAAAGGGCTGCGGAAATGAGGGCGCGCCGGGGCGGCCGAATGCGACCGCTCCGGGCAGGACGGGCTCGCGGATCAGTCGCTGCGCGGCGGCTCCAGGAGGTCGGACCGGGCCAGCAGATAGGCGAGGTGGGCCCGGCTGCGGCTGCCCACCAGGTCCGACGCTTTCTTGATGTGGTGGGACACGGTCCTGCTGCTGATGCCGAGGCGCTTGCCTATCCCCGCGTCCGTGTGGCCTTCGACCATCAGCTGGAGCACGGCCCGGCGGGTCTCGTCCGTCAACAGCCGGGGTCTGCTGTGGTCCTGGGTGATGGTGACCGGCTCGGCGCGCTGCCAGGCGTGGTCGAAGACCTTGACGAGGTAGTGGATGAGCGCCGGATGTTCCACGGCGAGCGCGGTCGTCTGCTGGTCGTAGCGGGGGTCCGGGATGAAGGCGATGGAGCGGTCGTAGACGATGAGCCGGCCGACGACCTCGTCCAGCGTCCGTACCTGTGCGCCGGCGCTCGTGACCCGCTCGATGTAGGCGAGCGTCGGGCCGTGCGTGCGCACTGAATGCTGGTAGAGCGTGCGCTGCCGCACGCCACGGCTGTTCAGTCGCAGCGTGCGGGGCAGGGTCTTGCCCAGGGCGTCGGGGTCACGGGCCCCGCCGGTGTGGGCTGTCAGGAGCTCTTCACGGCAGGATTCCGAGGCCCTTTCGAGGGCCGCGTAGATGACATCGGCGCCGTGCAGCAGGCGCACGGATGCGGCCGAGGTGCGCTGCTGGGTGCGGTACACGTCCTCGGCCGCGGACAGCGCGTCGTAAATGCCCGCCACCGTGTGCTGCTGGGCCAGGATGGCGCGCTCCAACGGACGGGTGAGGTCATGGGAAGCGATATCGGGCGGCACGGCGACCCAGCGGTTGCCTGTGTCGGCCTGTCGTCGCATCAGGCCCAACTCGATGAGGCAGTCCGGGACTTCGCTGGCCGTGAGTCCTTCAGCCAGCGCGCGGCGGTAGTAATCCAGCCCCCGCTCGCACAGAGGTACGATGTTCGGTTGTGGGCTTATGCCCGGATCCCTGCACACTTATCCCCCTTGCTGATTCCTGCAATGCGCGATCCCGAGGCTACCCGCCCAGGGATTCCGGCCTCTTACGCGCCATGCTGTTCGAGACGGAAGGGCGCGGTGCCATTTCCGTCGAGCGGGGGAAGGGATGGAAATGCAACAGGAGCTGTTTTCAGTCATTTCGATTCACGTGGCGTCCATGCCTCTTGCGGAATCCGGCGACGACGAGAACTGGTGTGTTGTTCCGGACTAGGGCGTCGGCCAGGTGAACCGGTAAGCGGAATGCGACACACAATTTATATTCACGGGGGGCAGTGGGCGTGAGTCGTGACGAGGAAATAGTTGGCATCATTCTGGCCGGCGGCAGGGGTGAGCGGGCCAAACCGATCACTCTCAAGTCCTCGGACTACATCCGGAGCAAGGCACTCATCCCGTTCGTCGGACGACGTCTGGTCGAGTGGATGATGGACGCCTGCCGAGCGCAGGGCGTGCGTCGGTTCTACGTCGTGACCCACGGCCTCGAGAACCGCAATCAGATCAAGCTTCTGCTGGGCCACGGTGAGCGTTTCGGGGTCGACATCACCTACTCGCGCTCCCGGTTCGACCGTTACAACGTGGGCTCGGCCGGTGCCACGCTGCACAACCTCGAGCAGTGGGACCTGCAGGGCCGTGCGCTGGTACTGCCCGTCGACTCGCTCTTCGACTTCGACCTGGCGGAGATGGCGGCGACACATGACGCCGAGGACGCCGTGGTCACCGTCGCCTCCGTGGCCCGCACCGCTGCGGAGATCGCCGGCAAGTACGGCGTCATGCGGACCGACGAACGCGGTCTCGTCCAGGGCTTCGTGGAGAAGCCCGGCATCGGGGAACTGGGTTCGCTCTTCCCGCGGACCGCCGAGGATCCCACCGCGACCCTGGCGACCAACGCGGGGATGTACTTGGTGGACTGCGGCCGTCTGCGGATGCTCGCCCGGGAGCCGGAGCTTTTCCGGCAGTCCCACCAGCGCTTGGACTGGGGCGGCGATCTCCTGCCCCACCTCGTCGAACGAGGCGTACCGGTGGCCACCCACTGCATCGGGCGCCTGGGCGACATGGGCAATGTGCCCGACTACCTGCAGACGGTCCAGCTCGTACTCAACGGCGCGTACGAGCAGATGAACCGCCTGATGGCAGCCCCCGACCGGACCGATCCGCGTTGCTGGATCCACGAGACCAGCCTGCAGACGAAGGACGACGTCACCGGCACCACGCTGGCCCAGAAGATCGAGGACGGCTCGGTCGTCATCGGCCCGGGTGTCCGGATCGGCCGCGATGTCGAGGTCGGACCCGCGGTGCGCCTGGAGCACACGGATGTCGGCGACGGAGCGGAGATCCGTGAGGGCGCCACCCTCGCCCGGTCCGCGGTGGGGGAATCGGCGGTGGTCGGCTGCTGGGCCGACATCACCGACACCTACATAGGCCCCATGGCCCAAGTGCTCTCGGAGCGCGCCAGGCCACTGCGGCTGGAGCAGTTCTCGGCCATCGGAGACGGAGCCGTGCTCTGGCCGGGATCACGATTCTGCGGGGTCACCGTGTACCCCCGACTGCGGGTTCCGGCGCTGGCCGGCGTACCTGCACAGACCGAGCTCAGGCGCGCCGACGACATCCTGCGTTGGGTGTGACGGCGCTCATCCCTGGAGGGGACCATGCAAAGCCCCATTGCAGTCATCGGAGGGGCCGGCCGGACGGGCGTGATCATCACACGCCGACTGCTCAAGGAAGGCCACCAAGTACGAGTGGTCAGCCGCGACCCGGAGCGCGCCGTGCTGCCGCTCGGAGTGGAGAAACATCGTGCCGACGTGCGGTACGCCGACTCGCTGGGACCCGCGCTGCGCGGATGTTCGGGCATCGTGTTCACCGTCGAGCCGGGCACTGCCGACTCGGGTCCGCACAGCCCCGAGACCACCGTCTATGACGGGGTGCGCAACGTGCTCGCGGCCGCCGCGGACGGCGGCCGGCGCCCGCACGTTGTGTTGGTCAGCCAGATCTTCGTGACGCGACGCGAGCACCCGATGAACGCCTATGGGCGGCTGCTCGACTGGCGGCTGCGGGGCGAGGACGAGGTGCGCGCCTCGGGGCTGCCCTACACCGTCATTCGTCCCAGCTGGCTGATGGACAGCGATGCCGCGGGCTCCCGGGTGCGTCTGGAGCAGCACGACCGGGGTGACGGCTGGGTGTCGAGGAAGTCGGTGGCGGAGGCGTGCGTGCAGTCCCTGTGCCTGCCGGGCACGGGCGGCAAGACCTTCGAGCTGTACAACGAGCCCGGGGAGGAACCCGCCAACTGGGCTCCACTGTTCGACCAGCTGATTCCCGACCGGGTCCCCGCATATCTGGGACCGGTCCACTGACGGGCGCCTGAGCGCCCCCCTGTACAGCGAGGCGGAGCCCCTGATCGGCCCGCCCCGCTCAAGACCTGCCGGTCCATTCCCCCGTATCCCGGCAGGAAGGGACACGGGGCCGGTGCGAGGTGCTGCCGCACTGCCCGCCGGCCCCGTGTCCACCCCCACGCTTTTCGGTTTCGGCCGCCATTGCTGCGCCGGTCGCCCGCCGATACCCGGCACGCGACGGGGAGGTCTGCCCGACTCGGCAGGCTTCGGTCCCGCAGTACGGATCTGTGGCTCACCGGGAGGTGACTCACGTATTTGATGGAGAGGGTGAACGGTGTCCGCAGAAGACGAGCAGACGCTTCCCTACGACATTTCACCGAACGAATTCACTGAGGTCCTCTCGGCGCTGCGTTCCATTCCGCGAAGCGACCAGCGGCGCTGGGGAGAACTGTATGTGCGCGGGCTGCTCGCGGTCCGGGGCAAGAAGACCATGCGCGCTCTCGCAAACGGGGCGGGCAGTGGGGCCGAGCAGAGCCTGTACCAGTTCATCAGCAAGTCGCCGTGGGACGTCGAACCGGTGCGCGGTGACCTGGCGCGCCTGCTCATCGAACGCGCGCAGCCCCGCGCCTGGGTGGTGCAGCCCCTCGTGATCACGAAGGTGGGCCAGCACTCGGTCGGTGTGGAGCGGCAGTGGGTCTCCCAGATCGGACGGATCGTCAACTGCCAGCAGGCGACGAGCGTCTGGCTCGCCTGGGACCGGGGGAGCTGCCCCGTGGACTGGCAGCTGGCGCTGCCCGAGTGCTGGACGGGCCAGGAGGACATGCGCCGCCGCGCCTCCATCCCCACCCATGTCGGATCGTGTCCGCCCGAGCAGTGCGGCGTCGATTCCGTGAGCAAGATGTCGCGGGAGTGGGGGCTGCGCGGCAGGCCGGTGGTGATGGATCTGCGGGAGGCGGAACCTCATCTGGTCTGCGCGGACCTGGTGGCCCGTCAGATTCCGTTCGTCGTCCGGGTCGACTCGTCCTCCATCGCTCCGACGCCGCCCGGCCCGATGCCCGCGTCGGGCGGTCCCGGCGACCGGGCGGAGGAATGGGTGGGCTCGGCCGGGCTGCTCTCCGTGCTCCACAAGCAGCGCATGCCGGTGGAATGGTTCGACCACGCGGCGGAAACCATGCGGGCCACCGCGGTGGGCGCTGCCCGCGTCGCCCTGCGCACGGGTTCCATGGGCCACGGGCAGCCGGAACGGCTGGAACTCGTGCTGCTGGCTGCCTGGGCGGACCCCGGTCGGCGTTCCCCGAGCGAATTCTGGCTCTCCAACCTCCCGCAGTCGCAGCTGGGCACGGTGTACCGCACGGCGATGCTCTCGCGGCGGGTGGAGCGTGATCTGGCGGAGGTGAGCGACGGCCTCGGCATCCGCGACTTCGAGGGCCGGTCGTACCGCGGCTGGCACCACCACATGACGATGGTGTCCCTGGCGCATGCCGTCATGGCGCTCTCGCCGTCCCGCGCGCGGGGCCCGCTCCCGCCCACGCACCGCCTTCCGCTCGCACCGGCACGGGACTCGAAGGTGAGCGCCGTATGACCGAGACCAGTCATCGCACCGTGACGCCCTGGCCGTCGGACGTGCTGCTCGCCGACGACCTGGACCTGATCGTCGACGAGCTGTGCCGGCTCCTGCCGGCCTGGCTGCCCGGCCAACGCTGGTACGCGGGCAAGGGCCATGCCCTCTCCGAGGTCCGGCCCGTCCTTGCGGAGATCGCCGTACCCGGCACCCCCGCGCTGCTGCAGACCGTGTTCCGCACCGGTGCCGGAGAGTGCTACCAGCTCCTCGTCGGCGCCGTGCCCTCCCCGGCGGAGGTCGACAGGGGCGTGCCGGCCGGCGCCGTCATCGGCAGCTGCCGCACATCGGACGGACTGTCGCTGACGCTCTACGAGGCGAGCTCCGACCCTGAGCTGCTGTCCGGACTGCTCGACCGCTTCGTCGCGGCCGCGCCGTGCGGAGTGCTCGAATTCCACCACTTCCCCGGGGCGACGATCCCGGCGGGACTGCGGGCCAGACCGCTCACGGGGGAGCAGTCCAACACGTCGGTGGCCTTCGGTGACCGGATGATGCTCAAGGTGCTGCGCCGCATCATGCCGGGTGCCAATACCGAGCTGGAGATGCTGGCCGCACTGGAGCGGGCCGGATCCGTGCCGAGCGCGACGCCACTGGCCTGGGCGCAGACCGCCGGACGGTACGGCGCGGAGCCGACTGCTTTGTGCATCCTCCAGGAGTTCGTGCCCTCGCGCGGGGACGGCTGGAGCATAGCCACGGCGGAGGCGGAAGCCTGCATACGGGGCGAGTGCGAATCCGTCGCGCCCTTGGGAGGCTTCTGGGACGATGCGTTCGCCCTGGGCCAGGCCACGGCACGGGTGCACACGGCGCTCGCACAGCAGCTGGAGGCCCGCCTTCTGAGTGTGCCGGAAGCCGTGGAGCTGACCGACGCTCTGGTGGCCCGGCTCGACGAGGCTCTCGTCGAGGTGCCCGACCTCACTCCCTACGTGCGCGGGCTGCACACGGCCTACCAGGACCTGCGCGAGGTCGTGCGGCGCGGTAACCCGCTGCCGATCCAGCGCATCCACGGCGACCTCCATCTGGGACAGGCGCTGCGCGCGCCGGACGGGTGGGTCCTGATCGACTTCGAGGGCGAACCGGGGCATCCCTTCGAGGAACGGCGCCACCTGCAGCCGGCGGTCCGCGATATCGCCGCCATGCTGCGGTCCTTCGACTACGCGGCGCATCACGCCCTCGGCGAGATCCTCGGCGTCCCGCCCGGCCGGCGGACCACTCGCGATCTTCGTGTGACGCGCCTGGCGCGCAGGGCCTCGGCCTGGGCCGTCCACAGCAGGCGCGGCTTCTGCGCCGGCTATACCGCGGCAGGTGGCCAGGATCCGCGTACCAGCCCCGTCCTCCTACGGGCGTTCGAGGCCGACAAGGCCGTGTACGAGGCGCTCTACGAGGCCCGCAACCGACCCGAGTGGCTGCCCATACCGCTCGCCGCGGTGCGCCGGCTCGCGCTCGGCAGCCGGATCGCGGGCTGACGCTGCGGCAGCGCCGGCGAGTCGCGCCGGGCATCGATCGAGGAACGGAGGCACGTGGCAGTGGCCACAGACGTGGACGACCTGGACTGCACCGATGTCGCGGTGGTCGGAGGAGGCCCTGCCGGTCTGTCCGCCGCGCTTCAACTGGCGCGCTACGGGCGCCGGGTGCTGGTCTTCGACACCGGACGAGGGCGCTCGACCCACCACCAGACGAACCGCAACTACCTGGGGTTCCCCGACGGCATCGCCACCACGGAGCTGCGCGACCTGGGGAGGCGCCAGCTGGCCCACTACCCGCACGTCTCCTTCGCCTCGCACTGCGTGACCGGTGTGCTGGGTGATGCGCGGCGGGGCTTCACGGTCCAGGCACAGGGCCACGTGTGGTGGGCCAGGACGGTGGTCCTCGCCACCGGTGTGCTCGACCACTTTCCGCACTTCCCCGGCTGGACGACGTACGTGGGCCGTTCGATGTTCTGGTGCATTGCCTGTGACGGTTACGAGAACCGCGGGCGCCGCATCCTCGTGGTGGGACACACCGACGCCGCCGCGGGTGAGGCCATGCAACTGCACAGCCTCACCGAGCGGGTCCGGCTGCTCACCAACAGCCGCAGGGACGACATCAGTCCTCGCTTCAGACGCCGGCTGGCCGCGGCGGGCGTACCGATCGTGCACGACCGCATCAAGGCGGCCGAGGGCACGGACGGCCGCCTGTCGGCCATCGTGACGCGGGGCGGCGAACGCATCCCGCTGGACTCGTTGTTCTCCATTCAGGGCGCCACACCGGAGACGGCCGTGGCTCGCGGTCTCGGAGTCCGGCTCAACGCGCAGGGCTATGTGGAAGTGGACATGGAGCAGTGCACATCGGTCCCCGGTGTGTACGCGGCAGGGGACATCACCGCGCAGCACTCCCACCAGGTCTCGGCGGCGGTGCAGGAAGGGGCCCAGGCCGCTTCCGCGGCCAACTATTTCCTCTATCCGCCGGAGCTGAAGGCGGACTGACCGCAGTGACGTCTCGGGATCGAAAGTTCAGAAAGTCGTTTTTCCTTCGTTGCCGTTCGTGATGGCCGCTGGACATGATGAATGAGCCCGTCAAAAGGAGAATCCGATGATCCACCAGTTCATTCTGGCGGCGCCCAAGCCGGGCATGACCGCACAGGAATTCCAGGACTACTGGGTAAATGTCCATGCGGTGCAATACGCAGCGAAAATTCCGCAGATCCGCAAGTACATGGTCGACACGGTTGTGGACATCGAGGGAAACCTCGGTGAGCCGGCGCTGCCGCACCAGGGCATCGCCGAGATCTTTCTGGCCAACGGCGAGGAGCAGCTGGCCTCGCTGCAGACCGAGGAGTTCCTGCAGGGTGCCCGCCTCGACGAGCCCAACTGGGCCGCGTTCTGGCAGACCATCGTCGTCGACACCACCGCGCACGAGATCGTTCCCGGTCCGCCGCCGGCCAGGGGGCAGGAGTGGGTCAAGCTCACCGTGCTGCTGAAGAGGCGCCCGGGCCTCTCCCTCGACGACTACCGCAAGCAGACCCTCGACTCGTACGCCTCGGTCGTCAAGGGCACCCCGGGGCTGCGGCGCTACCTGCATGCCCACACGGTGGACGGCGCCTACGTCTTCGGCGAAGCAGCCTTCGACAGCGTCGAGCAGCTCTGGTTCGACGACGTGAACGCCCTTGAGGGAGCCCTGCGTTCGCCCTACTTCACCGAGCAGGTGAAGGCGGCGCGCGACGCGATCGTCGACGAGAAGTACGTCTTCTCGCTCGCGGCGAAGGAGAACTGGATCATCGGCCCGCAGGCCCGCTGATCCCCCTGATCCGGTGGCTGAGGCGCCGCCCCCTTCCGTCGCGGCGCCCGGCCACCCACCCAGAACCGATTACCGAAGGAGCCGGCGTGCCCAGGAAGAACGCCAAGAAGATCCTCGTGATTCTGTCGGAGTACGGCTACTGGGGCGAGGAACTCGTCGGGCCGCTCCACCACTTCGACCAGCGGGGCTACGAGGTGGATTTCGCCACCCCGACCGGAGAGCGCGCGCACGCGCTGCCGCCGTCGATGGACCCCGAGTACATCGACCCGCCGCTCGGCCGGTCGGTCACCTCCGAGGAGGTGGCGAAGCTCACTCGCGAGGTCGACGCCTCCGACCGCCTGGACGACCCGATCAGCCTCGCCGGCTGGCTCCCGGAGCGTCCCTACACGGCGGATGACGACTACCTGCGCAAGCTGGAGGCCTACCACCGGGCGGTGGACGTGGTCGCGCAGGAGCTCGAGGACTATGACGCGCTGCTCATCGTCGGCGGTTCGGGCCCGGTCGTGGACCTCGCCAACAACGAGCGGGTGCACCAGGTCATCCTGTCCTTCCTGCGCGCCGGCAAGCCGATCGCGGCCGAGTGCTACGGCGTTGCGCCGCTCGCCTTCGCCCGCGACTGGGAGGACCGCAAGTCCATCATCTGGGGAAAGCACGTCACGGGGCACTGCAAGGAGTACGACTACAAGGACGGGACCGGGTTCCTCGGTACCGACTTCGTGATCGGCCCGCCGCCGTACCCGCTGGAGTACATCCTTCGGGATGCCACCGGCCCCGAGGGCCGCTACCACGGGAATTTCGGAAAAGAGACCTCGGTGATCGTGGACTACCCGTTCATCACCGGGCGTTCGACGCCGGATTCCTATCTGACCGGAGAAAAGGTCGTCGAGGTGCTCGAGGACGGGCTTCGCCGCTTCGGTTGGTAATTCGCCGCAACGATCGAGAAATCGAGAGAAGGCAGACATGGCCAGGCAGGGCAATGCGGCGATCATCGAGCAGTTCATCGCCGATGGAATTCCTTTTATGTTCGGCAATCCAGGGACGGTCGAGCAGGGATTCCTGGACGCACTGGAGGACTATGACGACCTTCAGTACATCCTGACCCTGCAGGAGACGGTTGCGGTCGGCATCGCGGACGGCTACGCCCGGGCCACGGGACGGCCCGCGCTCCTGCAGCTGCACAGCGGGGTCGGCCTGGGCAACGCCATCGGCATGCTCTATCAGGCCAAGCGCGGTCACTCGCCGATCCTGACGATCGCGGGCGAGTCGGGCGTCCAGTACGAGTCCATGGACGCCCAGATGGCCGCCGACCTGGTCGCCATGGCGAAGCCCGTGACCAAGTACGCGACCCGGGTCACCGACCCGCGCTCCGTGCTGCGGGTGCTGCGGCGGGCGATGAAGATGGCGATGACGCCTCCGATGGGCCCGGTCTTCGTGGCGCTTCCTCTCGATGTGCTCGACGCGCTCAACACCGAGCAGATCGTGCCGACGTCCGCTCCCGTCACCCGGAGCGCGCCGGCCGACGCACACGTGGAGCAGGCAGCGCGATTGCTCGCCGGTGCCGAGAGGCCGGTCGTCCTCGTGGGCGACGGCGTCTCGGCCTCCGGCGCCCAGGAGGAACTGGTGCGGGTGGCGGAGCGGTTGGGCGCCGATGTCTACGGTGTCAACTATTCCGAGGTGAACCTGGACGTCTCGCACCCGCTCTACCGCGGGGACCTGGGTCACATGTTCGGCGCCGTCAGCACGGCGGCGGTCAAGGATGCCGACGTGGTCCTGATCGTCGGCACGTACACCTTCCCGGAGGTCTTCCCCGACACCGGTGACCCCTTCCGGGCGGACGCCCGGATCGTCCACATCGATCTCGACGACTACGAGATCGCCAAGAACCACCCGGTCACTCTCGGCCTGGTCGCCGATCCGAAGGAGACGCTCTCCGCGCTCTTCGCGCAACTGGGCCGCAGGCTGTCCGAGGCCGACCAGGCGGCGGCGTCCGAACGGCTCCGGGCCCGCCGCAGGGAGCTGCCCACGGAGGTGGCGGACGACGGGTCGCTGCTCCACGCCTTCCTGAGGGAGCTGGCCGGCCAGGTCCCCGACGACGTGATGATCTTCGACGAGTCGCTGACCGCCTCCGGCGCGCTCCACGCCCATCTGCCGGGCCGCCGGCCGGGCCACTGGTTCTCGACGCGCGGCGGTTCGCTCGGAGTCGGCATCCCCGGAGCGATGGGGATCAAGCTGGCTCACCCGGACAAGACCGTGATCGGCTTCACCGGCGACGGCGGCTCCATGTACACCATCCAGGCGCTCTACACGGCCGTACGCCACGGCATCGGCGCCAAGTTCGTCATCTGCAACAACCGCAGCTACAAGCTGCTCGACAACAACATCGAGCAGTACTGGCGGGAGCGGGGCGTCGCTCCGCACGCCTACCCGACGCCGTTCGATCTCTCGCACCCCGATCTGGGATTCGCGCAGATCGCCGAGGGTTTCGGAGTGGAGGCCCTGCGCGTCGACGACCACGGCCAGGTCGGCTACGCGGTCAAGCGGATGCTCGCGGACGACCAGCCGTTTCTCATCGATCTGCGGACCACCGAAGGGGGAGACCGTGCCTGACGTACCGTCCCGTGACGGGGTGCTCAGCAGGCAGAAGATCGCGATCCTGGCGGAGAGCGACTTCTATGAGCCCGAAATCGCCTACTACCAACGCCGGTTCGCCGAGGAAGGCGCGCAGGTCGACTTCGTCACCAGGCTGTGGGGAAACAAGTCGATCACCTTCACCGGCCATGAGCACCGGGCTCCGTTGACGGTGTCACGCAGCCTGGAGGACCTGGACGACCGAAGGCTGCGCGAGTACAGCGCGCTGATCGTGCCCTCGGGCATGGTCGCCGACCGGCTGCGCTACACCGAGGACATCGAACAACTCGCGCCTGCCACGGACTTGCTGCGCCGCGCCTTCGCCCGCCCGGGAGTGATCAAGGGGGTCATCTGCCACGGCATGTGGCTGGCCTCGTCGATTCCGTATGTCGTCCGCGGGCGCAAGGTGGTCTGCCACAACAACCTGCTGGGCGACGTGCGGAACATGGGTGCCAACTACGTCGACCAGGACGTCGTCGTCGACGGGGACCTGGTGACGGCCCGCACCGGCGACCACTGCCATCTGTTCGCCAGGACCATCATCGACGAACTCGTATTGCGAGGAGTGTGACGGCCATGTCAGAGAGTGCCAGGAATGTCGACTTCACCTTCTCGGACACCATCGCGGGGCGGGTGTCCGGCTTCGACGGCGAGGCCCGTGTCTTCTCCGTGGTCACCGCCGACGGCCGGTCCTTCGACGTCGGCCTCGACGGTGGCCCCAGCGCGGAGCTGCTGCACAATCTGGGTGAGCCCTATCAGGATGCCACGGGTCACGTCGACGAGCTGCTGACGGAGGGCGCCTTCGTCCTCGCCTACGGCATCTTCTACCCCCACGGCGAGACGCTGCGGTTTGAGGCCAAGCGGCTGATCTTCGTAGGGCGCGACCCCGAGGACTTCCGCTTCGAGGAAGCCGGCTGGTGGATCCGGCAGATCAAGGAGATAGCCGGCTTCTACCGCAAGGCCCAGTTCGGCGACGGTCCCATCGACTTCGGTGACTACCGCACGGAGATCCGGCTCGGTGGCGACAAGACCGCCAGCCATGTCCAGGAGACGGACACCATCTCGCGGCTCGTCTACGGCATGGCCTCCGCCTTCCTGCTCACCGGTGACGACGAGTACCTGGAGGTCGCCGAGCGCGGCACCGAGTACCTGCGTGAGCACATGCGGTTCGTGGACGCGGACGACAACGTCGTGTACTGGTACCACGGCCTCAAGGTCGACGGTGACGTCGAGACGAAGCTGTTCACGTCCGAGTTCTCCGACGACTACGACGCGCTTCCCGCCTACGAGCAGATCTACGCGCTGGCCGGGCCCGTGCAGACCTACCGGGTCACCGGCGACCCGCGGATCAAGGCGGACGCGGACGCCACCATCCGGCTCTTCGACCGCTTCTACCTGGACCCCGAGGAGGGCGGCTACTTCTCGCACATCGACCCGATCCTGCTCAGCGCGCACCACTCCTCGCTCGGTCCCAACCAGGCGCGGAAGAACTGGAACTCGGTCGGTGACCACGCTCCCGCCTACCTGATCAACCTGTACCTGGCGACCGGCGAACAGAAGTACGCCGACATGCTGGAGTACACCTTCGACACGATCGTCGAACGCTTCCCCGACCTCAAGAACAGCCCGTTCGTGCAGGAGCGGTTCCACAAGGACTGGTCGCACGACACCACCCACGGGTGGCAGCAGAACCGCGCGGTCATCGGGCACAACCTGAAGATCGCCTGGAATCTCATGCGCATGAACGCGCTGCGTCCGAAGGACGTCTATCTGGAGACGGCCGTCTCCCTCGGCGAGTCCATGCCGGAGGTCGGCAGCGATCGCCAGCGGGGCGGTTGGTACGACGTGGTGGAACGCGTCAAGGCGGACGGTGAGGAGAGGTTCCGCTTCGCCTGGCACGACCGCAAGGCATGGTGGCAGCAGGAGCAGGCGATCCTCGCCTATCTGATCCTGCACGGTGTCACCGGGCGTGCGGACTTCCGCTCCGAGGCGCGTGACGCCCAGTCGTTCTACAACGCGTTCTTCCTCGACCACGACGAGGGCGCCGTCTACTTCAACACCATGGCCAGCGGCCTGCCCTACCTCCTCGGGGTGGAACGCCTCAAGGGCAGCCACTCCATGTCGATGTACCACTCGGCCGAGCTGTGCTATCTGGCGGCCGTCTACAACAACCTGCTCGTCAACGGGAAGGCGATGGACTTCTGGTTCAAGCCCGACCCCGCCCTGGTCGAGGACCGCATCCTGCGGGTCGCTCCCGACCTGCTGCCGGCCGGAACGGTGCGCATCGCGGCCGTGGAGATCGACGGTGAGGAGCACACCGATTTCCACGCGCAGGGCCTGACCGTCCGACTGCCCGAGACCTCGGGCCGGGTCAAGGTCAAGGTCCGCCTCGAGCCCAACTTCCGCACGGAGGTGTCCGGATGACCGTCAAGGTCAGCTCGCAGGTACTCGCCGGTGCCACGGTCGTCGCCCTGGAGGGCGAGATCAACTCCACCACCTCCGGCGGGCTGCAGTCCCAGCTGCTGTCGTTCATCGGGCGCGGCTCCGTGGTCCTGATCGACCTCACCGGGATCTCGTACATCTCCAGTGCCGGCCTGCGCACCCTGCTCATCGTGCACCGCCACGCCCAGCAGTGGGACGCCGAGATCACTCTGGTCGGTCTCTCCGAGGAGGTCTCGTTCGTCATGTCCGCCACGGGGTTCCTGGACTTCTTCAGGATCGCCGAAGACCTGGACGCCGAGCTGGAACGTGCGGGCCGATGAGTACACAGGACATCCGGGAGCGCATCGACGCCTTTCCGACGCACCGGATCGGCCCGTATCGGGTCAGGGCGGGCCGGCCCTTCCCCTACGGCGCCACCCCGGTGCCCGGCGGCGTCAATTTCTCGGTCTATTCCGACGGCGCGGACACGATGAGCCTGGTGCTCTTCGAGCGGGGCGCCACCCAGCCCAGTGCCGAACTGGAGTTCCCTCCGGAGTTCCGCACCGGCAGCGTGTACGCCATGACGGTCTTCGGGCTCGACGCGGAGAACCTGGAGTACGGGTTCCGGGCCGACGGCCCCTTCGACCCGGAGCGCGGCGACCGCTTCGACGCCGGCAAGGTGCTCAGCGACCCCTACGCGCGGCTGATCTCCGGGCGCGCGGTGTGGGGCCGGGAGCCGGACTGGGACAACGTCTACCACTATCGCGCGCAGGTGCTGAACGACGACTTCGACTGGGGCGGCGACCGGCCGCTGCGCATCCCCGCCGAGGACCTGGTGATCTACGAGACGCATGTCCGCGGCTTCACCCGCCACCCCTCCTCGAAGGTGTCTGCGCCGGGCACGTACGCCGGGATGCGGGAGAAGATCCCGTACCTGCAGGAGCTGGGCGTCAACTGCCTGGAACTGCTGCCCGTGTTCGAGTTCGACGAGCTGGACAATCCGCGCACCGATCCGGTGACCGGTGAGCGGCTGTACAACTACTGGGGCTACAACACCGTCTCGTTCTTCGCGCCCAAGGCGGGCTACGCAGCCACCGGCCCCTTCGGGATGCAGGCCGACGAGTTCAAGTCGCTGGTCAAGGAGTTGCACAAGGCGGGGATCGAAGTGATCCTCGACGTGGTCTTCAACCACACGGCCGAAGGAAACGAGCAGGGCCCGACCATCTCGTTCCGCGGTCTCGACAACGCCACGTACTACATGCTGACCCCGCGCGGCGAGTACTACAACTTCAGTGGCACCGGCAACACCGTCAACTGCAACCACCCCGTGGTCCGCGACTTCGTGCTCTCCTGCCTGCGCCACTGGGTCGCCGAGTACCACATCGACGGGTTCCGGTTCGATCTCGCGGCCATCCTCGACCGGGCTCCGGACGGCACCCCGCTGCCCAACCCGCCACTGCTCGAACAGCTGGCGCACGACCCGATCCTGCGTCACACGAAGCTGATCGCCGAGGCGTGGGACGCGGCCGGGCTGTACCAGGTGGGCAACTTCCCCAACTACGGCCGCTGGTCGGAGTGGAACGGGAAGTACCGCGACACGGTCCGGCGCTTCGTCAAGGGCGAGCCGGGACTCGTCGGTGAGCTGGCGACCCGGATGGCCGGCTCGCCCGACCTGTACCAGGGCCGGACCTCGTCCGCGTCGGTCAACTTCATCACCGCCCACGACGGCTTCTCCCTGGCCGACCTGGTCTCGTACAACGACAAGCACAACGAGGCCAACGGCGAGAACAACAACGACGGAGCCAACGACAACAACAGCTGGAACTGCGGAGAAGAGGGGCCCAGCGCCTCCTCGCACATCCGCCGGCTGAGGGTGCGGCAGATGAAGAACCTGCTGACGATCCTGCTGACGAGCCAGGGCATTCCGATGATTCTGGCCGGGGACGAGGTCGGCCGCACCCAGCTCGGCAACAACAACACCTACTGCCAGGACAACGAGCTGTCCTGGTTCGACTGGGGGCTCGTCGAGGCCCATGCCGAACTCCTCCGGTTCGTCACCCTGCTGATCGCCTTCCGGCACGCGCACCCGGTCCTGCGCTCCAGTGACCATCCGACCGGTACGGACCGGGTCGGCAGCGGCTATCCCGATGTCAGCTGGCACGGCGTCCGCGCCTGGGCTCCGGACTGGGCCGACCACGGCCGGGTGCTCGCGATGATGCGGTGCGGCCGTCACGCCAAGGGCGGCAGCGTGGACGACGACCATGTGTACGTCGCCGTGAACGCGCACTGGGAGGCGCACGACCTGGAGCTGCCCGCGCTGCCCCACGGGCAGCGGTGGCACCTGTTCGCCGACACGGGCGCTGCCGTTCATCCCCCCGGCGCCGAGCCGGAGCTCCAGCACCCCGGGCGCTACCACCTGGGGCCCCACTCCGCGGTCGTCCTCGTGGGACGCGCGGCTCATCAGACGTCCGCTTGACCCAGAAGGAGAACCATCGTGTCTTTCGACGTGAGGCTGAGGATCAACGACAAGGTCGCCACCATCGAACTCACGGGCGAGCTGGACGCCTCGACGGCGCGCGAGTTCCACGACACCGTCGGCCAGGCGGCCGGGGCCGGTGCCGTCGAACTGGTCATCCGCGCCGAGCGGCTCGGCTACCTCTCCAGTGCGGGCCTGCGCTCCCTGGTCTTCGCCCGCCAGAAGATGGGGGACGAGGTGCGCATCGCCATCGTGGGCGCGTCCGAGCCGGTGGCGCGGACCATCCGGCTCGCCGGATTCGACCACAGCATCGATCTCGTGGACGCCTGAAGGGACGTACCGAGATGACGTTCGACTTCGAGGCCGCAGGGGCCGGAAGGGCAGCGGGCGTCGCACGGCCGCCCGGGTGCGGCAGGGCGAACGGACTCTGTGTTTCCGCGACGATCGATTCGCTCGAGCCGGTGTCCGACTTCGTTCTCGGTCTGGGCAAGCGGGCCCGCCTTCCGGAGAGCTCCCTGTACCGGTTCCGCCTGGCGGCCGACGAGCTGGCCACGAACATCGTCCTGCACGGATACCGCGGCGAGCCGGGCGAGATCGCCGTGGACGGCGGGATCGACCCGGGCGACGTATGGGTCCGCTTCCAGGACGACGCCCCGGCGTTCGACCCCAGGCAGGGCATGCGCGAGCCCGCGCTCGACGTGCCGCTCGCCGAGCGGCAGATCGGCGGCCTGGGCGTTTTCCTGGCGTTCACAGCGGTGGACACCTTCGATTACGAGCTCGTCGCGGGGCGCAATGTGAGCACCCTGGTGATGCGCCGGCCGGCAGTGGAGTAGACGAGGCGGAGATGGCGCAGACGAGAGTGCTGATACTGGATGAGCGGCGGGACGTTCCAGCTGGGTTGTCCAAGGCGCTGGACGCCGTGGGCGCCGAGGCGCACACCTGCACACCGGGCGACGTGCTGGCGGCGTCGCCCGGCCGGATGCCGGCGGTGACCACTCTGCTCGCGAACGCCACGCTGTCGCCGCACACCGTCAGGTCGGTGGCCCGGAGGCTGGCGGACGAGGGACAGCAACCCATCGTGGTGGCGTACGCGGAGCACGATCTGCACCTCCTCGACGGCCATGTGCGGGCGGGCTCGGACTATTTGCTCCCGCCGTTTCATCCCGTGCTGGTGGAGGCGCGGCTGCGCGACTGCCATCAACACGCCGAACTCAACCGGAGCATGGAGGAGGTCGCCGCGCACGCCGAACTGCTCAGCTATGAGCGCGAGTTGGAAATAGGCCGCGAAATCCAGCTGGGTTTCCTGCCGGACTCGCTTCCCAGCCCCGACGACTGGAACATCCGGGTGCGCTTCCGGCCCGCCCGGACCGTGGCCGGGGACTTCTACGACGTGTTCGAACTGGTCAACCGGCGCCGGCTGGCCCTCGTCGTGGCCGACGTATGCGACAAGGGCGTCGGCGCGGCCCTGTTCATGGCGCTCATCCGCTCGCTGCTGCGGCACACCGCGGAGCAGAGCGGCCTGCAGAACCTCATCGCGGCGGACCTCTTGGGAGAGGACCCCGGCGGGGCCGAGCACACGCGGGCCATTCCGGTCGTCGGCGCCACCCCGCTGCTGAACGCGGTCGTGGGCACCAACAGCTATCTCACCCGCAATCACATCGAGCAGGGTTACTTCGCCACCATGTTCTTCGGCGTCCTGGACCCGGTCACCGGCAACCTCGTCTACATCAACGGTGGACACAACCCACCCGTCCTCGTGAGCGGAAGCGGTGCCGAACCGGTGCTGCTCCAGCCGACGGGACCGGCCGTGGGGGTCATGCCGGACTGCACCTTCTCCCTGGGGTACGCACAGATCAGCCCCGGGGACACGCTCTTCATCTACACCGACGGGGTCACCGAGGCCCGCTCGGAGACCGGGCGCTTCTTCGGGGAGGACCTCCTCATCCAGCAGTTGACCGAGGCCATCGTGCGCGGCGAGGAGCTGCTCGACCACATGGACGGCGCGCTGAGCGCCTTCGTCGGGCAGGCCGAACAGTCCGATGACATCACGATGCTGGCCGTGCACTGGCAAGGGCCGGCCGGGGCCGCCGGCTGACCGGCACCGTTCACCGGCCGGCGTGCCGGATTCCAGAAACCGTCAGGTGGAGATCATGTCGCAGATCATCACGGTGCACTCCTACCGAGGAGGCACCGGCAAATCCAGTACGGCCGCCAACCTCGGGCTGCTGCTGGCCTCCTCGGGCCTGCGGGTCGCTTTGGTGGACACCGACATCCAGACGCCTGCTCTGGACGTGATATTCGGCGACGTGGCGTTGCCGGCACGGCGGTCGCTCACCGATTACCTCATCGGCCGCTGCGAGATCGAGGAGGCGGCGTACGCCGTCGACCAGACCGTCGGTCACGACGGCTTCTTCCTCGTGCCGGCCAGGAGCCAGGCCACGGGTGTCAACGAAATCATGGGGCGTGGCTATGACGTGGGTCTGCTGCGCGAGGGCTTCGACCGGCTCATCGACACCCTGGCTCTCGACGTGCTGCTGCTCGACACGCACGCAGGCTTCAACAACGAAACCGTCACCGCGATGGCGAGTTCGGACGCGCTCGTCGTCGTGACCCGGGCCGAACGCCTGGACCTCGCGGGTGCCAAGGAGACGATGGCACTGGCGAGCCGGCTCGGCTTCGGCGCCATGAGCATCGCCGTGAACATGGCCCCCGACGGCGCCGTGGCCGACCGGCTGCGCGGCGATGTGGAGACCGCGTACAACACCCGCATCACCACCGTGCTGCCGTACGCGCCCGAGATGGCGTCGCTCGCAGGGGAGCGGGTGTTCTCCACGGCGTATCCGCACCACCCGCTGGTGTCGGGATACCGCCGGATCATCGCCGAGGTCAGCAACGGGACCACCGCGATCCGACGCTGACCGCTCGCACCACCGAGCACCTACTTTCCAGCGACCGCACCCCGGTGCGAGGAGGCACGAGCACTATGGAGGGCAAGCTCATGCAGCGCGACGCGACGCGCCCGGCCGCCGGAGGCGCACCGCCGGCCGGCGGGCCGGCCGGCCGGCCGGGATCGGGGCCAGGGGTGGGCCGTATCCCCATCGTGGACGTGCTTCCCCAGGTGGACGGCGGCCGCACCCCTGTCCGCTCCGTACCCGAGGAAGCGTTCGAGGTCTCGGCCACCGTCTTCCGGGAGGGGCATGACGCGGTCGCCGCCGGCGTGGTGCTCACCGACCCCCACGGCAACGCGGGCGGCTGGGTCCCGATGCGTCTCGTGGCTCCCGGGACGGACCGCTACACCGCATGGATCACCGCCGGACACGAGGGCGAGTGGACCTATCGGGTGGAAGCGTGGACGGACCCCTGGGCAACGTGGCGCCGGGCTGCGGAGATCAAGGTGCCCGCCGGGAGCGAGTCCGCCCTCGTCCTGGAAGAAGGCGCGTTGCTCCTGGAGGAGATTGCCGGCGCGGTCCCGGACGACGCGGCAGGGCAGCTGACCGCGGCGGCCGGGCTGCTGCGGGACGGGCGCCTCGGCGCGGAGGAGCGGCTCGCCGCTGTCACCGGTTCCGCCGTGACCACCCTGCTCGCCGCACACCCGCTGCGCAGGCTGCTCACCCGCTCGCCCGAACTGCCGCTGCGGGTGGACCGGAAACGCGCGCTCTACGGCGCGTGGTACGAGTTCTTCCCGCGGTCCGAGGGAGCCGTCGTCCCCCGGGCGGCGGACGGTGTGGCGCAGCCTCCGCGGTCGGGCACGCTGCGGACCGCGGCCAAGCGCTTGGAGGCCGTGGCGGACATGGGCTTCGACGTGGTCTATCTGCCGCCGGTGCATCCGATAGGTACGACCCACCGCAAGGGCGCGGGCAACTCGCTCGAAGCGGGTCCGCACGATCCGGGCTCGCCCTGGGCGATCGGCTCTGCCGACGGCGGCCACGATGCGATCCATCCGGACCTGGGAACGCTCGAGGACTTCGACCACTTCGTGGCGCGGGCCGGTGAGCTGGGGCTCGAAGTGGCGCTGGACTTCGCCCTGCAGTGCTCCCCCGACCACCCGTGGGTCACCGAGCACCCCGAGTGGTTCCGGCACCGTGCCGACGGTTCGATCGCGTTCGCCGAGAATCCGCCGAAGAAGTACCAGGACATCTACCCGATCGACTTCGACACCGATCCGGACGGGCTGCACACGGAGTGCCTGCGCGTGCTGCGGCACTGGATGGACCACGGAGTACGGATCTTCCGCGTCGACAATCCGCACACCAAGCCGGTCGCCTTCTGGGAACGGCTGATCGGCACGGTGCACGCGAGCGATCCCGATGTGCTCTTCCTCGCCGAGGCCTTCACCCGCCCGGCCATGCTGCACGCCCTGGCGCGCGTGGGATTCCACCAGTCGTACACGTACTTCACCTGGCGCAACTCCAAGGACGAGGTGGAGTCCTACCTCTCCGAGCTGGCCGGCCTCGGCGGTGAGGAGAGCTCGGCCTACCTGCGGCCCAATCTCTTCGTGAACACGCCCGACATCCTCAACGCCTACCTCCAGTACGGCGGCCGGGCGGCCTTTGCGGCACGTGCCGTGCTCGCCGCGACAGCCGGTCCCACATGGGGCGTGTACGCCGGGTACGAGCTGTATGAGAACGTCCCCATGGGGCCCGGGAGCGAGGAGTACCTGGACTCCGAAAAGTTCCAGCTCCGTCCGCGCGACTGGGCGGGCGCGGAGGCCGCGGGCGACTCCCTGACCTCGTTGATCCGTGCCCTCAACGACATCCGGCGTGCCCACCCGGCCCTGCACCAGTTGCGCAACCTTCGCTTCCACCGCACCGACAGCGACGCGGTGATCTGCTTCTCCAAGCGGGACGCCGGCGGCGACTGGGTCCTCGTCGTGCTCAACCTCGATCCGCACGAGACGCGCGAGGCCACGGTCACCCTCGACCTGCCCGCGCTGGGACTGGAGCGCTCGGAGACCTTCGAGGTGTGCGATGCCCTGTCCGGCGAGCGCTACCGCTGGGGCCGCGACAACTACGTACGCCTCGATCCACAGCACCGAGTGGCCCACATTCTCACGGACGGGACTCCGCAGTCGTGACCACCGCACAGCACCCAACGGCCCTGGCCGCCACCCATCTCAAGCGGCTCACCACGGGAGACCTCAGTGATCCGCACGCGCTGCTCGGCCCGCACCCGGCCGCCGAGGGCACGACCGTGCGGGTGCTGCGGCCACTCGCCGACCAGGTGTGGCTGACCGCGCCGTCGGGCGAACCGCTGGCTGAACTGGAGCACCAGGGCGAGGGGGTGTTCGCGGGCAGGCTGCCGGGCACGGTCGTTCCTGATTACCGGGTGCGTGTCCACTACGGCGCCGAGGTGTTCGACTACGACGATCCCTACCGCTTCGTGCCCACCCTCGGTGAGCTCGACCTGCACCTGATCCGCGAGGGCCGGCACGAGCAGCTGTGGCAGGTGCTGGGAGCGCGGGTGAGCGAGCACGAGTCCGGCTGGGGCACCGCCCCCGGCACGGCCTTCGCCGTGTGGGCCCCGAACGCCCGTGCGGTGCGTGTGATCGGCGACTTCAACCATTGGGACGGCAGGACCCACCCGATGCGCTCACTCGGCGCCGGCGGGGTGTGGGAGCTGTTCGTCCCGGGCATCGGCGAGGGCTGCCGGTACAAGTACGAGATCCTCACCCCGGACGGCCGCTGGATCCAGAAGGCGGATCCCCTCGCCACCTCGGCGGAGCCGGCGCCGGGCACGGCCTCCCTCGTCTTCCGCTCCCGCCACGACTGGGGGGACGGCGCCTGGATGGCCCGGCGCGGCGAACGTACCGTGGACCGGGCCGCGATGAGCGTCTATGAGGTGCACCTGGGATCGTGGCGGCCCGGCCTCGGCTACCGCGAGCTGGCGGTCGAACTGCCGGCCTACGTCAAGGCGCTGGGCTTCACGCACGTCGAGTTCATGCCGGTGGCGGAGCATCCGTTCGGGGGCTCCTGGGGCTACCAAGTGTCCTCGTACTACGCCCCGGCGGCGGGCCTCGGAAGCCCTGATGACTTCCGGGCCCTGGTCGACGCGCTGCACCGGGCGGGCATCGGCGTCATCGTGGACTGGGTCCCCGCCCACTTTCCCAAGGACGAGTGGGCCCTGGCCCGCTTCGACGGGCCCGCGCTGTACGAGCACCCGGATCCACGCCGCGGAGAGCACCCCGACTGGGGAACGCTCGTCTTCGACTACGGGCGCAACGAGGTGCGCAACTTCCTCGTCGCGAACGCGGTGTACTGGTGCGAGGAGTTCCACATCGACGGCCTGCGGGTCGATGCCGTCGCCTCCATGCTCTACCTCGACTACTCGCGGGCCGACGGCGCATGGCTGCCGAACGTGTACGGAGGCCGCGAGAACCTGGAAGCGGTGGAGTTCCTCCAGGAGGTGAACGCCACGGTGCCCCGGCGCTGCCCCGGTGCGCTGACCATCGCGGAGGAGTCCACGGCATGGGACGGCGTCACCCGGCGCACCGACCGCGGAGGGCTCGGCTTCGCCCTGAAGTGGAACATGGGCTGGATGCACGACTCGCTGTCGTACATGGCGGAGGACCCGGTGCACCGGCAGTACCACCACCACTCCATGACGTTCCCGATGGTGTACGCGTACGCGGAGAACTACACCCTGCCGATCAGCCACGACGAGGTCGTGCACGGCAAGGGCTCGCTGCTGACCAAGATGCCCGGAGACCGCTGGCAGCAGCTGGCCAACCTGCGCGCCTTCCTCTCCTTCATGTGGGCGTTCCCCGGCAAGCCGCTCCTGTTCATGGGCCAGGAGTTCGCCCAGGACTCCGAGTGGTCCCACGAGCGCGGCCCGGACTGGTCCCTGCTCCGGCACGGCTCGCACACGACCGTGCGCGACCTGGTGCGCGACCTCAACCGCCACTACCTCGACGACCCCGCGCTGTGGAGCCTCGACACCCGGCCGGAGGGCTTCAGCTGGATCGACGCGGACGCAGCCGAGGACAACGTCTACTCCTTCGTGCGGCACGGGGAGGGGGGCGAGTCGCTGGTGTGCGTCTTCCACTTCCAGCCCACGGTCCGGCGCGACTTCCGCCTGGCCCTGCCTCAGGCAGGCACGTGGACCGAAGTGCTCAACACGGACGCGGCCCGGTACGGAGGCTCCGGGGTCACCAATCCCGGGGGCCTCGACGGCGTTCCCGAACCCCGCCAGGGCCTGGCGGCGAGCGCGAGCGTGGTCCTGCCGCCGCTGGGCGGCGTGTGGTTCCGCAAGCAATGACGCAGCCTAAGGAGGCACCATGCCTGCTCCCCGCCTGAGGACCACCCCGCTGCCCGGCATCGGGGTGCAGTACGAGCTCACCACGCGGCGGCACGACACGTTGTCGGTGATCGCGCACCGTGACAGCAAGCGCACCCTGAACGTGCACCACGACGACGATCCGGACTCGGCGGGCATCTCCCTGGTGCTGACCGGCCCGGAGGCCCTGTCCCTGGCCGACGCCCTGCTTCCCGGCCACAACAACCCGAACCTGCTGCACACCAGCGACTTCGGGCTGCTGGCCGAGCAGATCACGGTCACCGGAACCTCGTACTGGAACGGGCGCACCCTGGGGGAGACGAGGATGCGCACCGACACCGGAGCCTCCATCGTCGCCGTCATGCGCCGGTCCCACGCGATCCCCTCGCCCGGACCCGACTTCCGTCTGCACGGGGGCGACATCGTGATCGTCATCGGTACCAGGGAAGGCGTGGACAGCGCCCACGAGATCCTCGAGCGGGGCTGATCACGTGCACTCGGCGGTCTTTCTGATCGAGTTCGGTGCGATCGTGCTGGCGCTCGGCCTGCTCGGCCGCTTCGCCGTACGCCTCAAGTTCTCGCCGATCCCGCTCTACCTGCTGGCGGGACTGCTGTTCGGCGCGGGCGGCGTGATCCCCCTGGGCGGCAGCGAGGAATTCATCGAGGTCGGCGCAGACATCGGCATCGTGCTGCTGCTCCTGATGCTCGGTCTGGAGTACACGGCGGGCGATCTCGTCGGTCACCTCAAGTCGCACGCCCCCGCGGGAGTCGTCGACTTCCTGCTCAACGCGCTGCCCGGAGCCGGGGCGGCGCTGCTGCTCGGCTGGGGGCCGGTGGCCGCCGTGGTGCTCGCGGGCGTCACCTGGGTCTCGTCGTCCGGCGTCATCGCGAAGGTCCTCGGCGACCTGGGCCGCCTCGGCAACCGGGAGAGCCCGGTCATCCTCAGCATCCTCGTCCTCGAAGACCTCGCCATGGCGCTCTACCTTCCGATCCTGACGGCGGTGCTGGCCGGTTCGGGCTGGCTGGCGGGCGGTCTGACGCTGGGCATCGCGCTCGCGGCGGTCGGTACCGTCCTGCTCGTCGCGGTGCGCTACGGGCGGGTCATCTCGCGTTTCGTGTCCAGCGACGACCCGGAGAAGCTGTTGCTCGTCGTCCTGGGAACGACGCTGCTCGTCGCCGGCGTCGCCCAGCAGCTGCAGGTCTCGGCGGCCGTGGGGGCGTTCCTCGTGGGAATCGCCCTGTCCGGTGAGGTGGCCGAGAACACCCATCATCTGCTGATGCCGCTGCGGGACCTCTTCGCCGCGGTGTTCTTCGTGTTCTTCGGACTGAGCACCGACCCCAGCACCGTCCCGTCGGTGCTGCCGCCCGCCCTCGGGCTGGCGGTGCTCACCGTCCTGACGAAGATCGGTACCGGGTACTGGGCGGCGAAGCGCGCCGGCATCGCGGAACGGGGCCGGTGGCGGGCCGGTGGCGCCCTGGTCGCGCGGGGCGAGTTCTCCATCGTCATCGCCGGCCTCGCGGTCTCCGCCGGTGCGGTCGACCCCTCCCTCGGGCCGCTGGCCACCGCCTACGTCCTGCTGTTGGTCGTCATGGGCCCTCTGGCGGCCCGTTTCACGGAGCCGATCGCGCAGCGGATCACCCTGTGGCGCGGCAAGGAGTATCCCGGCACGAGTCCGGGACGGCGGTCCCTGATGCCACGGCCGGTCGAGCCGGAGCCCACGGCCGCGGCATCCGAATGATGCGGCGGCCGGGGCCGGTCTCCTCCCGAGGCCGATACGGAAGCCTTCGTACCATGCGGAACTTCGTCGATCACCTACCAAAGTCGCCGTTTTTTCACAGGTGATATCGGGCTCGGCCTCCCGGCCCCACAAGGCCGTTCACCTCGCACTCTGCGTTCCGATCAGCGCCTGGGCCCGCTTCCGCCGTCCCCAACTCTCGTTCGGATACCGCCAAATGGTCCTCGACGCCCTGCCGGGGGCCGCCCGGCGTTTCCCGTTCCGAAACGAGGACCCATGTATCCGACACTCGCTCGCCGACGGTTCACCGCCTGCGCTCTCGCCCTGGCCTGTGCCCTCGCCGTCGGGATCACGGCACCGGTCACCGATGCCCGAGCGGACGGCTCGGGCGCCCGGGCTCTGACCGTCACCCGGGCCATCGCTCTGCCCGGCAAGCAGGCCTATCCGGAAAGCATGGCCACCGACCCGAGAACCGGCGACCTCTACGTCACCTCGTTCTCCACCGGGGCGGTCTACCGCGCACCCGCCGGCCGGACGGAGGCCACCGTCTTCCTGCCTCAAGGGACGGACGGCCGGACCCAGGCCATGGGGACCGAGGTCGATGCGCACGGCCGGCTCTGGGTCAACGACGCGGACGGGGTGACGGTGTACGACACGGCCAACGGCACCCGTCTGGCCCGCTTCCTCAGCCCGACGCCGGGCAAGTCGCTGCTCGACGACCTCGCTCTGACGCCCGACGGCACGGCCTACATCACCGACTCGCTGCGCCAGCTCGTCTACCGACTGCCCGCCACCACCATCGAGGACACCATCGCGAAGGGCGGCAGCGCCACCCTGGCCACCGGGTTCGACCTGAACAACGTCGTCGCCCCCCACCCGGAGGGCGCCATCACCCTGAACGGCATCGAATCGGACCCGACCGGCAAGTACCTGATCACTGCGGACATGGCCTCCGGAGACCTGTTCCGGCTCGCACCCGCCACCGGCGGCATCCACAAGCTGACGGTGACCGGCGGAAGTCCGGTCTCCGCCGACGGCCTGCTCTGGGAGAAGGACAGTTTGTGGGCCGTCCAGTTCGGCTCGGACAGCATCAGCCGGCTCACGCTGTCCGCGGACCGTACGCGCGCGTCCGTCGCGAGCCACCTCACCGACCCGGCCCTCGAACACCCGACAGCGCTCATACGCAAGGACGGATCCCTGCACGTGCTCCGCTCACAGTTCGGCTCCGCCACCCTCGACCTGCCGTTCTCGGTGGCCCGGGTGAGCGGCATCTGAACGACGGCGCCCGTTGCCGCGGCACCCGAGGGTGCCGCGGCAACGGGCGGTCCGGGCGCTTCCGGGGCGCCGCCGCGGAGCTCAGCCTCCGGTGGAGACCGGCGTGTGGTCGTTCACCGCGGCCGGCGCGGAGCCGGCGACCGGGCCCTGGGCGGCGGGCACCTTGAGGAACCGGGTGGCCCATACCGCGGGCAGCGCGAGGACAGCGAAGATCAGCGCGGTCAGCGGGACGTCATCGATACCGAAGGTGGCCAGGGCCCAGCCGCCGACCGCGGCGCCCGCGGCGACACCCACGTTCGCGGCGGACGCGCCCAGGGTGGCGGCCAGATCGGCGCCCTCCCCGGCCAGCGAGATGACGCGCAGCTGGAGCGACGGGGTGACCCCGAAACCGACGATGCCCCAGAGCGCCAGGGCCACACCGACCAGCAGCGGGCTCTCCCGGAAGAAGTACAGGCCGAGCAGGCCCACGATGAGCACTCCGTTGCCCACCAGCAGGGTCCGCGAGGCATTGATGTCGGCGAAGCGCCCGCCCGCGAAGGTGCCGATCGCGCTGAACACACCGAAGATCATCAGGAAGGCGCTCACCGCGGCGCTCTGGATACCGGTGACGTCCTCCAAGAACGCCGCCAGATAGGTGAAGGCGATGAACTGCGAGCCCATGAGCAGCACCTCGGCCGCCAGCATGGCCAGCACCCGGGGGTGGAAGGCGTGTTGGACCTGGGAGCCCAGGCCGCCGGAACCGCTGCTCCTGACGGACGGCACCCAGATCGTGATCACGACGAGGGCGATGAGCCCGAGGGCGGCCACGCCGGCGAACGTGGCCTGCCAGCCGAGGTTCTGGCCCAGCAGGGTGCCGAGCGGCACACCGAGCACGGTCGACACGGAGATGCCGCCGAAGACCAGGCCGACGGCCTGACCGCGGCGCTCGGGGGCGACCAGCCCGGTGGCGACGGCGGAGGCCGCACCGAGGAACAGGCCGTGCAGGGCGCCGCAGAGTACCCGCGCGACGACCAGCAGGCCGAAGAGCCCGGCGAAGACCGCGGCGAGGTTGCCGAGGACGAAGACGGCGAGCGCTGCGCACAGGAGGGTGTGACGCGGCATCCGGATGGTTGCCGCCGTGACGATCGGGCCGCCGATGGAGATGCCGAGCGCGTAGGCGGTGACCAGCAGTCCCGCCGTGCTCAGCGAGACGTCCAGATCGTCGGCGATGAGATTGAGGACGCCGACGATGACCAGTTCGGCAGTGCCGATGACGAAAGCGCCCAGGCCGAGGGCGCCCAGGGCGAGTTTGTTGCGGGTCTCGCCGGGCCCCGATGTGGTGGCGGTACTCATGGGAGAGCCACTCCTTGGGAAGGGAACGGAAGCAGGGTGCGAAGGCGCGGTCAGGCGTACTCGAGGTTGAGCCGGGCTATGCGACCGTCGCGCACCTCGAACTCGTAGTGGGCCTCGAAGCCGCCGGCACCACCGGGGGCGAAGCGCACGAGCAGCGTCGTGCCGTTGGTCCGGGGGGTGTTCTTCAGGACGGTGAGCTTGCCGCCGATGACCTCGTCGCGGGCCCAGTCGCGGATCTCGTCGTGTCCGGTGTACTTCCTCCCCACGTCCACGAGTTGGGCATCGGCATGGAAGGCGTTCACCAGCGCCTCGAGGTTCTTGTCGGCCACGGCGTCGACGTAGGCCTGGGCAGCGGGGTCCACTGCCGGGTCCTTCCGGTCCTCGCGCACGGTGTCGTGGGGCGCCTGCTCAGGCGTCCCCTTCGCCGGGTCCGGTGACGGGGCCTGCCGGGTGGTTCCCGGTGGGCCGCCGGACTGCTCGGGGCCTTCGGAGCAGCCGGCCAGCAGCAGGGCGGTCAGGGAGAGGGCGGGAACGAGGGGGCGGTACGGCAAGGTGGTCTCCCCGGGGTAGTGGCAGGTCAGGCGTAGCGCAGGGTGATCCGGATGATCGCGTCGTGCTCGACGGTGAACGCGTAGCGGGCGCGGAAGCCGGCCATGAATCCCTTGGGGTCGAAGCGCAGCAGTACCGTGGGTCCGGTGGGGCCGGCAGTGGTGCGCAGGACGGTGAGCCTGCCGCCGATGACCTCGTCGCGGGCCCAGTCCCTGATCGCCGCGCGGCCGCGGAAGCTGCGTCCGGTGTCGTTGATGGTGGCCTGCGGTGCGAAGACCGATACCAGGGCGTTCACGTCCTGGGAGTCGACGGCGTCGACGTAGCCGCGCACGGCCGGTTCCAGCGCGGCCAGGGCGCTGGGTTCGTGTTCGTCGCGGGTGTCGCGGACGGTTTCCCTTGCCGCGGCGCGCACGTAGTCGTCGGCCGCGACCGCCACGGCGAAGGAGGCGAGCACGGCGACGGCCACCACGGCGGCAGCGACGCGGGCCGCGGTCACCAGTCGATCTTTCTGCGGTTACGGAAGAACGCCCCGGTGGGCCCGGAGTCCGGCAGGCGGGCCAGCCAGGTCACCGTGTCGGCGCCCTCCTCGACGCTGGTCGGCGCCCCCCGGCCCCCCATGTCGGTACGGACCCAGCCGGGGCAGACCGCGTTGACCTTGACGGACTGCGGCACCGCGGCGGACACCACCAGGGTCAGCGCGTTGAGCGCGGCCTTGGAGATGCCGTAGGCCGCCGGGGACGGCACGTTCTCGGTGAGGGCGCCGAGCCCGGAGGAGACGTTCACCACCCGGCCGTAGCCGCGCTGCGCCATACCGGGGCAGAACGTCCGGCAGGTGTGGAACGCTCCCATGAGGTTCACGTCCAGGGCTCGGCGCATCACGTCCTCGTCGAGCGAGAAGAACGAGACCGTCGGATAGATTCCGGCGTTGTTGACCAGGACATCGACTTCGACCTGGTCGTCGGCCAGCCGCTCCGCGCATGCCGCCACGCTCTTGGCATCGGTGACATCCAGCTCCTCCACCCGGATGCGCGGGCTGTTGAGGCCACGCGCGGCCGCCCGGCCGCGCGCGAGATCACGTGCGGCCAGCACGACGTCGAGGCCGGCCAGATCCAGCCGGCGGACGGTTTCCAGACCGATGCCGCGGTTGGCGCCCGTGACGAGGGCGGTGCGGTTGCGTTCCCGGTTCACGTTCTCGAACTCCTCGCCGGCATGTCAGACCTTGTAGCGCTGCTTGACGTCCTCGGCGAAGCCGAGGTAGTCGCGCAGCGGCCAGACCTTCTCGAACTCCAGGTACTCCCGCATGGGGAGCCGGCCGAGCGCGGTGCGGTCGAGCTCCTCGGCATCCGGCGAGTCGATGATGGCGATGACGCGCTTTTGCGCAGCCACCTTCCAAATGCCGACGCAGAAGCCGGAGTCCACCGTTTCCTGTGCGTGGACGGCTTCGTCCTGCTCGAGCTCCCACAGCTCGTCGAGGGTGATGCGTCCCTCGTGCTTCCACTTCATCTGGACGTAGAACAGCATGATTCAACTCCGCGGGTGTGAACGGCTGTTGGGCGGCGGGCAGCGGGCGGTCAGCGGGAGCTGCGGGCGCGGATCAGCTCGGTGAGCGCGTGGTCGGCACCGAAGACCTCGACGGCAAGGTCGAGCGGCGTCTTGCCGTCGTGGCCGAGGAGGTCGAGCCGGGCACCTGACTCGACGAGTGTGCGTGCGCAGTCCTCGTAGCCGTGCCACAGGGCGTCGTGCAGCGGGCTGTAGCCGTTGGTCGCGCCCTGGAAGTCGAGGTCGATACCGTCCCGGCGGACCAGCTCGGCGGTGATGCCGGCATGGCCGTTGTAGACGGCCTTGTGGAGCGGCACGGCACCGAAGGTGGGCTCGACGGCGTTCACGTCCGCACCTGCCGCGAGCAGCAGGCGCACGATCTCCTCGTGGCCGTCGCGGCAGGCCACGAGGAGCGGGGTGTGACTGTCGTTGAAGCCGCTCAGGTTGGGGGAGCGCGCGTCGACCGGGGCACCGGCGGCGAGCAGCTTGCGCACCCGTTCGGTGTCGCCCTCCGCGGTCGCCGCCATCAGCTCCTGGTCGGCCACCGCGCGCTCGTCCTGGGCCCGGCGGGCGTTGAGGTGCTCCTCGGCCTTGAGCAGCCTGTCCTTGCCGAAGGTGTTGACGTTCAGCTCGTAGGCGAAGTGCTGCTCCAGCGAGAAGCCGTAGTGCGTGTAGACCTGGAGCGCGGTGCCCTGTGCCAGCAGGTACTCGGCGATGTCCGGGTACTTGTACCAGAGCGCGTCCATCAGGGCGGTGTGCCCGGTGGTGGGGGCCACCGCGTCCACGAAGGCGCCGGCTTCGACGAGAGCCTTCACCACCGCGAGGCTGCCGCCCTGGCAGGCCTTGTGCAGCGCGGTCGCGCCGGCCCGGGTGTCGGCGGTCAGGACATCGGCACCGCCTTCGATCAGGGCACGGACGGTGGGCGCGTCCGCCTGCCCCGCCGCGATCATCAGGACGGTGAGCCCGGTGGCGGACTCGCGGTGGCCCGCGTCGGCGCCGGCGGCGAGCAGCTCGGTGACCCGTGCGGTGTCCCGGCCGCGTACTGCGGCGATCAGCTCGGCACTCATCAGGCGGCCTCCTGCCCCGCGGTGTCGCCCCGCAGGGCCCGGATGATCTGCGACGGGTCCGTGTAGGACTTCCAGCGCGCGATCTTGCCGTCGCGCACCGTCAGCCACTGGATGAACTCGATCTCGAACTCGACGCCGGTGCCCCGCACGGTGGACATCTCGTGAATGACCCCCGCCGCCTGGTCGCCTTCGACGACCAGGTTCACCAGCTTCTCGAAGCGGACGTCCACGGCGCCGGTGAAGATCTTCAGGGTCTCGAGGACAGCGTCACGGCCGCGATAGCTGCCGATCCACTTCATGTCGTCGTTGTAGCCGGGCACCGGCGTGTAGTTGATCCACTCGACGTCCTCGGCGAGCGTGTCGAGGGCGGTTTCGAAATCGCCCGATGTCAGTGCGTCGAACCACCGCTGAACGACTTTCTTGGTTTCTTCCGTGGCGTTGCTCATGAACTCTCCTATAAATGGAAGGAATCCCAGGGGAATCCTGAATCAGGTGCTCGGAAGCCAGCAAGAAATGGGTGGTTGACTTTCTGAGATTGCCGCTCAGGAATCGGTGGTCTGCGCCTGTGCGGCGCGGGCGAACAGATGCTGGTTGCCGTCGGCCCAGGTGGCCGTCATCACGATGCTGTTGATCCGCCAGCCGCTGCCGGTGCGCTCCAGGCCGATGCGGTAGGTACCGCCGAGCGTCCACAGCGGGCCGCCGTGGTCGTTGGGCATGCGGTGCGTCGCCTGGAACATCGCGGTGGTGACCGCGGTGTCGCCCTGCACGTCGACGAGGAAGTTGCTGAGCAGGTGCTGGGTGGCGGCAAAGCTGCCGAGCAGGCCCGACCAGGAGGCGACCAGGTCCTTGCTCGGTACAAGGCCCGGTTCGCCGCCGTTGAGGCTGGTGTAGTCGAGCGAGATCTCGTCGCTGAAGACATCCCCCAGCGCGTCCCACTCGCGCTGGTCGATGTACCAGGCCATGCGGGTGCAGGTCTCGATGATGTCGAGGCGGTCGGCCACAGAACTCATGGAGTTTTCTTCCTTCAGTGATAGAGGTGTGCCATCTTCTTGGTCCAGCGATGGTCGCTGAGCAGGGCGGCGCCGATAAGGGCACCGAGCAGTACGACTTCGGCCACCGCTGTTCCGGAATGTCCCACCGGAATTGCCATGACGGCGAGCAGCGCGGCGGTGAAGTGGAAACGCTGTGGACCGATCTTCAGAATTCCGTGGAACCAGGCGATGCCGGCGAGATACAGCGTGACCCCGCTCGCCAGCGCGATGGACGGGGCCATGGCCAGTGGTTCGTAGGGGTGCACGATGGTCTTTTTGACGGCCGCCGCGATCAGGATCAGTCCGAGCAGCATCGGTACGTGGGCGTAGAAGAACGCGGCGAGGGCCAGCCGCGAGCGCTGGACCGTATCCTGCCGCTCCAGGGCGAGTTCGGCCCGCCGGGCCTTCTCGGACTCATCGAAGTACACCCACCACAGACAGGCCGGGATGACGAAGATGAGGACCGCAGTGGTCACGACCGAGGGCCCCGCCTGGCCGCCGTTGGTGCCGATGCCGAGCGCCAGGAACGAGTCTCCGAGCGCGATGATCATGAGCAGTCCGTGCCGCTCCACGAAGTGGCCCGGTTTCAGCTCGAAGCCCGACACGCCCGTCACCATCGGCGCGATGACCTCCAGTGCGACGGCTCCGGCCCACAGCGCGTACACGGCCCATCCGCTGAGGAAGCCGGCGCCGATGATGAGGAGGGCGCCCAGCATGTGGAACGGGGCGATCCGCAGCATGTTGCGGGCCGCTCCCGGGCCGCCGAACGCGAAGAGCGCGGCATGCACGGAGACGATCAGCAGGTATCCGACGCCGAACGCGACGCCGTTCCCGTGGAAGGCGTTGGGGGTGGCCAGGCCGATGACCAGAAAGGAGGCCATGCCGAGCAGCAGCAGGATCCGGTGATGCCTGCGGTGAGGCGGAAGGTGGTTGGTGAGCCACGCGTATCCTCCGTACATCCACCACAGGAGCCAGAAAATCAGGAGTACTTGAACGACTCCTCGCAGCGTCATGTCCCGGCTGAGCACCCGGGCGAGTTGCGTGAAGTTGAAGACGAATGCGAGATCGAAGAACAATTCCAGGGTCGTGACCCGGGCTTCGCTCTTCGGAAGGGCATCCACGGACCGCGCAGCAGAATCCGCGGATTCCGGTGTCCCGTCCTCGAACAGGATGTTTCCGTGCGTGGACCTCGAATGCTCCGGGACGCCTTCTGCATCGTGCGCGGAAGTCATTTGAGACATGTCCGCGACGGTAGCGGCGGCAGCGGTGGTCCGGTCAACGGGATCAAACAGACATCATGAAGTCAGGGCGCGGGGCCCGAGCGGTCCGCGCCCCGACACGGAGCCGTAGACGGCGTACGCCCGCTCCGCCGCCACGTCCCAGCCGAATTCCTTGTGCGCCCGGGCGAGCCCGGCCGCGCCGAGCCGGGCGGCGTGCTCCGGATCGGCGAGGAGCTGGTTCACCGCGGCCGCGAGGTCGGAAGCGAAGCGCTGGGGGTCCAGGGGTGTGCCGCTGCCGTCCTGCTCCTGTTCGACGGGCACCAGAAGTCCCGTCTCTCCGTCCGTCACGACCTCCGGGATGCCGCCTGTCGCGGTGGCCACGACTGCCGTGCCGCAGGCCATGGCCTCCAGGTTCACGATGCCCATCGGCTCGTAGAGGGACGGGCAGACGAAGACGGAGGCGTGGGTGAGGAACTGCAGGAGGGAGGCCCGGTCGAGCATCCCGTCGATACGGACGACTCCGTCCCGCACGCGGCGCAGCTCGTCGACCAGTGCCGCGGTCTCGGCTCCGATCTCGACCGTGTCGGGTTGCCCGCAGCACAGCACGAGTTGGGCGCGCGGGTCCAAGTCGAAAGCCGCGCGCAGCAGTTGTGAGAGCCCCTTCTGCCGGGTGACGCGCCCGACGAACAGGACGATGGGCCGATCGGGGTCCAACCCGTGACGCTCCAGGGCCGCGGTGCCGTGGTCGGGACGGTACGCCCGGGTGTCGATGCCGTTGTGGACCACGTGCACCCGCTCCGGATCCACGTCGGGATAGACGCGGAGGATGTCTTGGCGCATGGCGTGCGACACGGCGATCAGCGCGTCGGCGCTCTCCAGTGCCGAACGCTCCACCAGGGACGACAGTGCGTAGCCTCCGCCCAGCTGTTCGGCCTTCCACGGGCGCAGCGGTTCGAGGCTGTGGATGGTGGCGACGTGGGGGATGCCGTACAGCACCTGCGCCAGCCGGCCCGCCGCGTTGGCGTACCAGGTGTGACTGTGGACCAGGTCCGCTCGCGCGCATGCCGCGGCCATCTCGACGTTCACCCCGAGCGTACGAAGGGCGGGGTTCTGCTCTCCCGCCAGCACGGGTTCCGCATACGCGGTGACGTGCCGAGCGTCGCGCGGCGAACCGAAACAGCGCACGTGCAGATCGACGAGCGCGCGCAGCTTCTCGGCGAGTTCAGCGACATGGACACCGGCCCCTCCGTATATCTCCGGAGGGAATTCCTTGGTGAGCAGATCGACGCGAATGCGGGACGAAGGAGCGGGCTGCTGCACATGCATGGCGACTTCCTGAGGTCCGTGGAGGTTGACGGGATTCCTGCACCGGCCGATGCCCCGCCTGGTCGCGGAGCAGGGCCGGTTGGGGGCTGATCCGGCCGTTCTTCTCACCGCCGAAGCACGCGCAGTGCGGCACTCAACGGCGTACGCGCACGACAGGGTGGTGCTGCCCACCCACGGGGCGCGGAGCGAACTGCAGGGGACCGTGCCCGTGGCAGGGGTGCGTGCGGGACGGTGGGCCACGGGCGGCCCCGCCCCGACCGGCCGGGGGCGAACCCCCAGGACTGCCGGCGCGGTGCCTCCGTCTCCTGGCGCCTCTAGACGGAGGAAGGCGACATGATCACCGGCCAGCCCCGTTCCTGAGCAAGCCTGCCGCTTTCTGCGCTGCAGGCGATGACGCGTGGGTTGCCGACGACGCTGAGCAAACCTGTCCCGGCACACAGGTCCCCGTAGCCGAAGCAGCTCACCGGGTCGATGCACAGGCGGGTCATGGCTTCGACGACCGTCGTGCACTTGTCCATGGCGTACGTGGCGGACGCGGGGAGCCGGAGGAGCGTCCCCTCGGCGGACAGCGTCTCCGGTAACTGCTGCAGAGCATCTATGACCAGGACGACGAGGTCACCCTTTGCCCGGTGGCTTTCCAGCGCATCCCGAAGGGCCACATCCTCGTTCGGCGGGCGTTCTGGATGGGCGAGGTCGAAGAAGGCTGCACGCCGCATCGATCGGAACATGCCCCACTCCTGTCTCGAACCCGCATGCTGGTGCCACCAGCCCAAAGCTTCATGCGGTACTTGCCGATTCACCGTCACGCCGACACCGGGCGAGGAGCACTGCCGTCACCCGGCGCGACCATAGCCAAGTTCGAAGGAAGCCCGTGAGAAGGGACTTTGTACATCCTGAAGTCGGCGGTGCCTTCGGCTGTGAAGGGGCCATGACCGTGCTCGGTGCTCGTCCCCCGGTCGAGGCCCGCGCCTGGGCGTCTGTTGTCGAATGTGCGGCCCGTCCGCTCCCCTTCTGGCGCTGCAGAGCAGATCTTGTGACTTCTTTCCTCGGCAATAGCGGCCGTTGTCAAATATCCTGTAAATTTTCCAGGGCCCCACTGAAGGCCCACCGGTAGGACCCCGAGGAGATACTGTGGACAGCACCGCCGAAGACGGTGAAGGCACCGGCCGACGGCTATGGGAACTCCGCCGTGCTCGTGGTCTCAAGCAGCAGGATCTCGCCAGTGACGACGTCTCGGTGAGCTACATCTCGCTGATCGAGTCGGGCAAGCGAACTCCCTCGGCAGCTGTGGTGGCTCTCCTGGCCGAGCGCCTCGGATGCACCACCAGCTATTTGCTCACGGGCCAGGACGCCGCACGAACGCGCGAGTTGGAGCTCAAGGCGGCGTTCGCCGACCTTTCGTTGCACAACGGCGCGAACGAGGAGGCGTTGCAGGCCTTCAGTGAGGTCCTCGCCTCCGCGCCTGTCCTGCCCGACGCCACTGTGCGCCGAGCGCGCCTGGGGCAAGCGCTGGCCCTGGAGCACCTCGGACGGCTGGAGGCCGCGGTCCAGGCCTTCACGATGCTGTACGAAAGCCCCGAGTGCATCGCCGGCTCCGCGGAATGGAGCCAGGTGGCCACGGCACTCTGCCGCTGCCACCAGGCCCTCGGCGACCAGGTCCTCAGCGTCGAGATCGGGGAGGGGGCACTGCGCCGGCTGGACCAGCTCGGCCTCGAAGCCACGGACGACCACATTCAGCTCGGGGCAGTGCTGGTCGGCTGCTATCGCAGCCGCGGCGACCTCGCCAAGGCTCGCCTCGTGGCCGATCGCCTGACCAGGATCGCCGAAGATCACGGAGGCCGGGCCGCACAGCGGGAGTCCTACTGGAACGCTGCTCTCGTCGCACAGGCCCAGGGCCAGATCGAGGAAGCTCTGGCCCTGGCCGAACGCGCACGCGCGCTGCTGGTCGAGGACGACCACGTGCGCCACCGCGCTCTGCTCTCCGGTGTCTACGGGACGCTGCTGCTCTGCTCCGATCCCGGTGACCCGGAAAGGGCCCGTCAGCTGCTCGAAGAGTCGCACGCCCACCTGGTGGAAGTCGGTACGGCAGCCGAACAGGCGTCAGCGGAGAGCAGCCTGGCGATGGCGTGCCTGCGGCTGCACCAGGCGGCCGAGGCCCAGCAACACGCCTCCAGGGCGCTGGGGCTGTTGCGCAACGAGCCGTGCCGGGAGTCGGTCGAGGCTCGTGCAGTGCTGGCTCATGCCCAGTTCAGCGCGGGGGACAGCCGCAGGGCACAGGAGACTCTCCGTGCCGCGGTCACGCAGCTTCGCCAACTCCCCCCGGCGCGCTCGTCGGCCGCCGTGTGGCGCCGGATCGCGGACATCTGGCAGCAGTACGGGTACATCGCCGAGTCGACCGCCGCCTACCAGCAGGCCCTGAACGATGCGGGACTGCCCGGCGTGCCCGCCTCCACCGGCCAGGTCGATGTCGTCGGCGCGTTCCAGCCGGCCGCCCCGGCGTGACGTGGCCGGGCATCTGGAAGGCTCCGGCTCCACCAATGATCCCGAGCCGTCGTTCCCCGTGCCTGGTCAGTGAGCCTGCCCGGTGAGGGTGTCGTGAGCGCCGACGAAGACACTGGCCATGACGGCCGGTTCGGCGCTCCGGTTGAACCAGGCGTGCCGGTTGCCGCGGAGGACGACACAGCTGCCGGGCGTCAGCCGGGTCTCGGAGCCGTCCTCCAGCTGGAGCCAGAGCTCGCCCTCGAGGACGATCGACATGTCCACGGTGTCCGTTGCATGGTGCCCCTTCTCGTCCGGGGCCAGAGCGGTGAGCAGTCCGGGAAAGACCTGTTCCACCTCGGCGGAGAGCGCGTCCGGATCACCTTCCGGGCCGCGCCCGGTCTCCGGGGGCCAGCGCAGTATCACGAAGCGAGTCCCGTGGTCCCCGGGGAAGTAGGGGGTGAAGTCCGCCTCGGCGCCGCCGTCGCCGATTGCTGGAGCATCGTTGCGCCCCCAGATCTGGTAGAACTCGACGCCGGGCAGCGCGCCCACCGTCACCGGGACGATCGGCCCGTTCGCCTCGACCACCGAGGTGCCGTCGGGCCGGCGCCCCGCGACGAGGCGCGATATCGCATCGATCATGGTGTCTCCAAGTCTTTTCGTGTGCGGAGGATCGAGACCTCTCGGAAGGCAAGGGCCCGGGTACGAGGGGCGACCGGCCTTCCAGGCCTCCCCGCCTGCGCTCGCGCCGCCGGCCGTACGACCGGCGGACCGGCGCTTGCCGCGTTCGCTCCCGCTCCCTCACGGTCCGGGCGGTGGGGCCTGCCCTGCGGCGGGTTGCGTCACCGGAGCGAGCTCGCCCAGTGCTTCCTCGACTCGGGAAAGCGAGTCGACAGGGTCTGCCTGCGGACCAACGATCTGCGGATCGAAGTTGAAGTCGAGGAAGACCTCGGTGGCTCCGGCTTCATGCATGTGCTCGATGTCGGAGCGAATCTGCGCGACCGAACCGTGGAAGAGGGTGCGCCCGGAGCCGTGTTCGGGGCCGAGGAAAACGGTGGCGCGCACGACGATGCGCAGGTCGTCGGGGGAACGGCCGGCGCGTTCGGCGGCCGCGCGGACCCCGGACGCGGCCTCGGACACCTCTGCCACGGTGACGAAACCTGGACTGACCCAGCCTTGGGCCAAGCGTCCCGCACGCGTCCAGGCCTTCTCGGTCGAGCCACCGAGCAGCAGGGGGAAGACCGGCTGGACCGGGCGGGGCCGGACCAGGGTGCGGGGCAGCTCGGTGAATTCGCCCTTGAATTCGGCCTGGTCCTGCTCCCACATCCGACGGAGCACCTCTACGTACTCCAGAGTGCGGGCGACGCGCCGCTCCATGGGGAGGCCGACGGCCCGGAACTCCTCCTCGGACCAGCCCTGAGCCAGCCCGGCATCGAGCCGTCCGTTCGACACCCGGTCGAGCTGAATGAGCTGCTTGGCCAGAACGGCAGGGGCGAAGAACGGCGCGTTGAGCACCGATATGCCCAGCCGGATCCGTTCGGTGCAGCCGGCCAGATATCCGAGGGTGATGAGCGGTTCCGCTACGCCGTAGTGGAAGGCCGGCTGGAAGTCCGACGACCATTCGGCATCGCTGCTCTGCATCGGGAAGAGCAGGCGGGTGAAGGTCCACAGGGACTGGTAGCCGAGTGCCTCGGCCTGCCGGGCGATCCGCACCTGGGTGGCGGGTGTCGCCCAGGCTCCGGACAGCGGGACCCCTACGCCAAGAGCACGGGTGGCGGTGACGGACATCCCGCTCACCCCTCGTCGGTGGTCGGAAACATGGCCCGACGTGCCTCGAGGGGCACCTGCTCCGCGAACCGGTAGGTGTCGTAGAGCTCCCGGAAGAGCTTGATCTTCCCGTCCACGACCCGGAACAGGCCGTGGTAGGCGTTCGTGTATTCCTGGCCGCCGGGCTGCACGATCCGGCCGGTGTACTCGACGAGTGCCCACTCGGGGTCGGCGAACGGCCACGTGGTGCTCACGGGGAGCTCGATCGAGAGAGCCGCGTTCACCACCCCCGTGTACAGGCTGCGCAGCGCCTCGGCGCCTTCCAGCCGGGTCGGGCTTCCCGGTGGGGCGAACGGCATCTCCATCACCACATCGTCCGCCAGGCAGGCGAACGCGGCTTCGAGCTGCCGACTGCCGATCCGGTCCAGGAAGTAGCTCCCCACGGACTGTGCGTCGCGCGGCTCAGCGAGTTGATTTCGCGTCATAATCGACTCCTTGTTCGGCGGTCGATCGAGAATGACTCTGCGATCTACAGGATGTCAACTAGGTTGTCACGTGCAATAAGTGACTTGATACTTGACAGGCAGTCAAACAATTTCGTTATGATGCAGCGTGGTTAGCATCGAGCGCCGGCAGGACCTGGAAGGGAGACTCATGAACCCCAACGGTGATGTGCGTGTCGAGGGGGTGGCACTCCCCAGTGAAGGGACCGAACTCGTCGGAGACCTCTACCGGCCGGCGTCGCAGCCGGCGGGGGACGCTTCCCCCGCAGTGGTCGTGGCCGGCTCGTGGACCACGGTCAAGGAACAGATGGCGGGCCGGTACGCCGCCGGGCTCGCCCAGCGAGGACTGACCGCGCTCGCCTTCGATTTCCGCGGATACGGGGGATCCAAGGGGGAGCCGCAGGACTTCGAATCGCCGGAGCGCAAGATCGCGGACATCATCAGCGCCGTCGACTACCTCAAGTCCCGCCCGGATGTGGACTCGTCGCGGATCGGCGCACTCGGCATCTGCGCCGGCTCCGGGTATGTTGCGGTCGCCGCCTCGCGGAATCCAGAGATCCGCTCCGTCGCCATGGTGGCTCCGTGGCTGCACGACCGCACGCTGGTCCAGGACATCTACGGTGGACCGGACGGCATTCGCGAGCGGATGGCGCAGGGCGAGGCGGCCCGGGAGAAGTACGAGTCGACGGGCGAGGTCGACTATGTCCCCGCGGCCAGCGACACCGACGCGCAAGCCGCGATGTACGGCCCGTTCGACTACTACCTGAACGCCGATCGAGGCGCCGTTCCGGAGTGGGGCAACCGCTTCGCCGTCATGAGCTGGCCGCAGTGGCTGACCTTCGACCCCATCGCGGTCGCCCCGCAGTGCACGGCCCCCACCTTCATGCTGCACAGTCCGGACGCCGCCGTTCCGGACGGGGCCCGTCGCTTCCATGACGCGCTGACGGCACCCAAGGAACTGCAATGGACGACGGGTGCCCAGTTTGATTTCTACGACCAGGAGTCGACCGTGGTGCCGGCACTGGACGCGGTAGGGGCCCACTTCGGAAGGACACTGTGAGCAGGCGGCCTGCCGCCGATTCGGCGCGTGGCGCTGCCCTCGGGGCAGCGGCGGTTGGTGATCGCCCGAGGTTAAGTCCCCATGCCACGGTTCTTGTGGCCTGTCTGGCGTTTTTCGTGATCACGCTGGACACGACGGTGGTGAACGTTGCGCTGCCGAGCATCGGCGCGCAATGGGACGGCCAGGTCTCCGCGCTGCAGTGGGTGGTGACGGCGTACACCCTGCTCTTCGCGGCGCTGCTGCTGTCGGCTGGCGCGATCTCGGACCGGATCGGCGCGAGCCGCGCCTTCACTATCGGCCTGTCCGTCTTCACGCTGATGTCCGCGCTGTGCGGGCTTGCGCCCAGCCTCGACGTGCTTGTCGTCGCGCGGGCCATCCAGGGTGCGGGGGCGGCGGTGATGATGCCGGCCTCGCTCGCTCTGGTCCGCCAGGCCTACGACGAACCGGCCCATCGCGCCCGCGGGATCGCATGGTGGACGGCGGGCGGCGGCGCGGCGGTCGCCGCGGGTCCGGTCGTGGGTGGAGCGCTGACGACCGGACTCGGCTGGCGCTGGATCTTCTTCATCAACATTCCCGTGGGCATCGTCGCCCTCATCGGCATGCTCCGCGCTCCCCGGTCTCCGCGCGGGCAGGCTCCGATGGACCCGGCGGGCCAGGTGACGGCCGTCCTTGCCCTGGCGGCTCTGGTGTTCGCAGTGATCAACGGCGGCTCCGACGGCTGGACGTCCCCGGCCACCCTCGCCGGTTTCGTGGTCGCGGTCATTGCCGCAGCCGCGTTCCTGCTGGTCGAGTCCCGCCAGAGCAATCCGGCGGTGCCGCTGACCATGTTCCGCCACCCTTCGGTGGCCGTGTGCACCAGCGCGGGCCTGGCCCTGAACCTCGGCTACTACGGCCTGGTCTTCGTCTTCACCATCTTCTTCCAGGAACACCGCGGCGCCTCGGCCCTGGTGGCAGGCCTGATGTTCATCCCGATGACGGCCTTCACCACCCTGGTCAACCTCTTGGCCGGCAAACTCACCAACCGCCACGGTCCGCGTTTCCCGCTGATCCTCGGCCAGGTCATCCAGACGCTGGGCATCCTGGGCTTGCTGTTCGTCTCCCAGGACACCCCCACTCCGCTGCTCTTGGCGTTGCTCGTCCCGCTGGGTATCGGCGGAGGCCTGGCGATCCCGCCTCTGACGACGGCGATGCTGGAGTCGGTCCCGCACGAAAGGGCGGGTCTGGCATCCGGAGTCCTCAGCGCGGCCCGCCAGTTCGGCGGCGCCATCGGCGTAGCCCTGCTGGGCGCACTGATCGCCGACTCGGCCCACTTCATGACGGGCATGCGCATCAGCCTGATCATCGGGGCCGCGGTTCTGGTGGCCACGACGCTGGGCGTGGTCCGCTTCCTGCCGGCCGGCCATCAGCACGTGGACTCTTCGGCGCCCGGGCCGAGAAAAACCGAGGCCGATGCGGTCTCCGCTCATCCCGATGGACCGCGGCCTCAGTGACGAGCAGGCCTGCGAGCCGCCGACCCCCCTCGCGGTCCCGGACCGGCGCTCAAGATTTCCGGCCTGCTCGGTGCCGTCCGGCCGCACGGCACAGCGACCCACTCATTCAAGGAGGATTTCCATGGATTTCATGATCCAACTCGACGGTTCCCGCGTCTACGAGCTGCCGGCCGAAGAACGCGATGAGGTCATCAAGCGCGAGCATGCACACGCGCATGAGCTCATGGCCTCAGGCGTGCTCAAGCACATCTGGCGGCTGCCCGGTCAGCGCGGCAATGTCGGTATCTGGTCGGCCGCCGACGCGGACGCGCTGGAAGCGGTGTTGTCCGCCCTGCCCATCCGGCCGCATGCGGACATCCAGGTGACGCCGTTGGCCACCCACCCCCTCACGCTGGAGCTGGCGGACGACCGCGGCTAGTTGTCCCGGGCCGCGCATCCGGTCACGGTACGCGGCGCCTCATCCGGGAGCGTTGTCGGCGCCCTTCGTCCAGGCGAAGGGCGCCGGCCGTTTCAGGGGCCGTGGTCAGCAGGGTTCGGGTGGTGGACGTGGCGCGGGGCCGGGTGAGGCGAGCGCGACGGCGACGCCGCCGGCGGTGGTCAGGCCATCGACCACCGCGCCCCCGACGGGGTGTCCTCGATGGTGAGGCCGGAGTGCTGGAGCTGGTCGCGGATGGTGTCGGCGGTGGCGTAGTCCTTGCGGGCGCGGGCGGCCTGGCGTTGGTCGAGGACCAGGCGGACCAGGGAGTCCACGACACCGTGGAGGTCGTCGCCGCGGTCCGTGCCGCCGCCGGACCAGTGCGCGTCGAGCGGGTCCAGGCCGAGGACGCCGAGCATGGCGCGGAGTTCGGCGAGGGAGGCCGCCGCCGACTCCTTGTCGCCGGCGGTCAGCGCTGCATTGCCCTGGCGGACGGTGGTGTGGACGAGGGCCAGGGCCTGGGGGACGCCGAGGTCGTCGTCCATGGCTGCGGCGAAGGCGGGTGGGACCGCGGGCGCGGGCTGGACGAGGCCGGTCCTCTCGACGGTGCGCCGGATGAAGCCCTCGATGCGGGCGAAGGCGGACTCGGCCTCGCGCAGCGCCTCCTCGCTGTACTCGATCATCGAGCGGTAGTGCGGGGTGCCCAGGTAGTAGCGGAGCACGATCGGGCGCCAGCGCGTGAGCATCTCGGTGAGCAGGACGGAGTTGCCCAGCGACTTGGCCATCTTCTCGCCGCTCATGGTGACCCAGGCGTTGTGGGTCCAGTAGGCGGCGAAGTCGTCGCCGTAGGCCTTGGCCTGGGCGATCTCGTTCTCGTGGTGGGGGAAGATCAGGTCGATGCCGCCGCCGTGGATGTCGAACGCGGCGCCCAGGTACTTGTGGGCCATCGCCGAGCACTCCAGGTGCCAGCCGGGCCGGCCGCGGCCCCAGGGCGTCTCCCAGCTGGGCTCGCCCTCCTTGGCGGCCTTCCACATCGCGAAGTCGCGCGGATCGCGCTTGCCGGTCTCGCCCTCGCCGGAGGGCTGCAGCAGGTTGTCCAACTCCTGGTGGGAGAGCCGGAGGTACGGCGGGAAGGAGCGGACGTCGAAGTAGACGTTGCCGTCGGCGGCGTAGGCGTGACCGCGCTCGATGAGGCCGCGCATCATCTCGATCATCTCGGGGATGTGGCCGGTGGCGCGCGGTTCGTAGGTGGGGCGCAGGCAGCCCAGCGCGTCGTAGGCCGCGTTGAAGGCGGTCTCGTTCTCGTAGCCGATCGACCACCAGGGGCGGTTCTGTTCGGCGGACTTGGTGATGATCTTGTCGTCGATGTCGGTGACGTTGCGGACGAACGTCACGTCGTAGCCGCGGTGGGCGAACCAGCGGCGCATGATGTCGAAGTTCAGTCCCGACCTGATGTGCCCGATGTGCGGGGCGGCCTGCACGGTCGCACCACACAGGTAGATCGAGACACAGCCCGGCACGAGCGGGGTGAAGTCGCGGATCCGCCGGGCGTTGGTGTCGTACAGGCGGATCGTCACGCAGGTCTGCCTTCCGGTTGCGGGCGAGGCCGGTCCGCGGCGCGGGCGGCCCGGAGGAACGAGGTGATCAGGGCGGGGTCCTTGACGCCGCGGCGGCTCTCGATGCCGCTGGAGACGTCGACGCCCCAGGGGCGGGTGGCCCGTACGGCGTCCTGGACGTTGTGCGGGGTCAGGCCGCCGGCCAGCAGCCACTTCCCCTCCGGTGGCGTGAAGTGTCCGCCGGCCCAGTCCCAGGGGACGCCGGCGCCCGGCACCGCGGCGTCCAGGAGCAGCAGGTCCTCGCCCAGTTCGCCGCGGCGCGGGACCCGGTCGCGGACGGCCGTTCCGCGGATCGTCGTCCAGCCGGCCGCGCCGAGGCTGTCGTAGTAGCTGCGGTCCTCGTCGCCGTGCAGCTGCACCGCCCGCACCCCGGCGCTCTCGGCCAGGGCACGGACGTCGTCGAGCGGCTGGTTGCGGAAGACGCCGACCGTCAGCAGTCCTTCCGGGACGCGCCGGGCCAGGGTGCGGGCCGTGGTGGCGTCCACCTGGCGCGGGCTGTCCGAGAAGACGAAGCCGATGGCGTCGGCGCCTTCCCGGACCGCGGTGTCGACGGCCTGCTCGGTCCGCAGGCCGCACACCTTGATGAAGAGCGGGGTGTGCACGGGGGATTCCTTGTCGTCAGCGGCTGGCGAAGGCCAGTTGGATGCCGATGCCCACGAAGGCGGCGGCAAAGGTGCGGCGCATCCAGGCCATCACCTTCGGACGCGAGATGACATGGTCGCGGACGGCGGCGGCGAAGCCTCCGTAGACGGCGAAGACGACGAACGTCATCAGCATGAACACGCCGCTGAGCTCCAGCATGTGCGGAACGGAGTTCGACTCGTCGGCGGGGACGAACTGGGGGAGGAACGCCAGGAAGAAGATCGAGAGCTTGGGGTTCAGGAAGTTGATGAGGATCGCCGTGCCGGTGACCCGGAGCGAGGAGCGCTCCCCCTCCTCCTGGTCCTCCACCTTCAGGGTGCCCTGCTCGCGCAGCGTGTTCCAGGCCATGTAGAGCAGGTAGGCCACGCCCAGGTACTTGAAGGTCTCGAAGACCACCGCGCTGGTGTGCAGGATCGCCGCGAGGCCGGCGATGGCCGCCGCCAGGTGGGGAACGATGCCGAGGGTGCAGCCGAAGGCGGCGACGACACTCTTGCGAAAGCCCCGGGATAAGCCGGTGGCGATCGTGTAGAGGGCTCCGGTTCCGGGCGAGACGACGATGACGAACGACGTGATCAGGAATTCGATGCTCATGGGACGCGCTCCTTGCTCGGTACGGCGCCGCCCGGCGGCGTCCCTTCGGGGACGCATTCTCGACGGGCGGCGCAGGGGTGCTCTCGTGGCGGGCTCGACCCCGCGCGGCGGGAGAAACGCTACTGGTTACCGGGCCAGTAAAGCGCGAGTTGCGGACTCGAGATCCGCGGAGCGCATCAGACTCTCCCCGATGAGGAAGGTGTGCACCCCCGCCGCGGAGAGGCGGCCGAGGTCGGCGGGTGTGCCGAGGCCGCTCTCCCCGACGACGACCCGGTCGGCGGGGACCTTCGGCGCCAGCGCCTCCGCCGTGCTCAACGAGGTCTCCAGGGTCTTGAGGTTGCGGTTGTTGATGCCGATCAGGCGCGAGCGCAGCGAGGCCGCCCGCTTCAGCTCCTGCTCGTCGTGGACCTCGACCAGGACGTCCATGCCCAGCTCGAAGGCGGTGTCCTCCAGGGTCTGGGCCGTCTCGTCGCCGACGGCCGACAGCATCAGCAAAATGCAGTCGGCGCCCCAGGCACGGGCCTCGACGACCTGGTAGGGGTCGTACATGAAGTCCTTGCGCAGCACCGGCAGCGAGGTCGCTTCGCGGGCGGCGGCGAGGTGCTCCCGCGCCCCTTCGAAGGAAGGGGCGTCGGTGAGGACCGAGAGGCAGGTCGCTCCGCCGGCCTGGTAGGCGCGCGCCAGGGCGGGCGGGTCGAAGTCGGGACGGATGAGGCCCTTCGACGGGCTCTTCTTCTTGATCTCGGCGATCAGCGCATAGGCGTTCTCGGCGCGGCGCCGCTCGATGGCGGCCAGGAAGCCGCGCGGCGCAGGAGCGGCATCGGCTTCGCGCCGGAGCGTGCGCAGCGGCACCGCCTTCTTCGCGGCGGCGATCTCGTCGAACTTGTAGGCGGCAATCCTGGTCAGCAGGTCGGTCACATCATTCTCCTGTCGCGCTCGATGCTGCGGCGAGCCGGTCCAGGCACTCCCTGGCCCGGCCGGAATCGAGGGATTCCTCCGCCAGTTCCACCCCGGCGGCGAGATCGGTGGCCCGGTTCGCGGCGACGAGCGCGGCCGCGGCGTTGAAGACCGACACCTCCCGGTAGCGGCTCCGGTCCCCGTCGAGCACCGCGACCAGCGCCTTGGCGTTGCTCGCCGCGTCACCACCGCGGAGATCCTCCGGCCGGCTCGGCGGCAGGCCGACGTCCTGGGGCGCTATCCGAAAGGTCCGTACCGTGCCGTCGCGCAGTTCGGAGACGGTGGTCGGCCCCGTGGTGGTGATCTCGTCGAGGCCGTCGGAGCCGTGGACCACCCAGGCACGGGTCGAGCCGAGCTCGCCGAGGACCTCGGCCATCGGCTCGGTCCACCGGCGGGAGAACACGCCGACGAGGTGGTGCCGTACGCCGGCCGGGTTCAGCAGCGGGCCCAGCAGGTTGAAGATGGTGCGGGTGGCCAGTTCGACGCGGGTGGCGGCGACGTGCTGCAGGGCCGGATGGTGCGCCGGGGCGAACATGAACCCGATGCCGGCCTGCCGCAGGCACCGTTCGACTCCTTCGGGCGTCAGCCCCGTACGGACCCCGAGGGCGTCCAGGACGTCCGACGAACCGGAGCGCGAGGACAGGGCCCGGTTGCCCTGCTTGGCCACGGGCACGCCGGCGCCGGCGACGATGAACGCCGCGCAGGTGGAGATGTTGTAGGAGCCCGATCCGTCACCGCCCGTGCCGAGCACGTCGACGGTCCCCTCGGGCGCGGCCACCCGGCGCATCTGGGTGCGCAGCGTGGCGGCCGCGCCGGCGAGCTCGTCCACCGTCTCGCCACGCACCCTGAGGGCCATGAGCAGGGCGCCCATCTGCGAGGGCGTCGCCTCGCCCGACATCATCCGGCCGAAGACGTGCGCCGACTCGTCGCGGGTGAGCGTGCCGCCCGTGGCGGTCTTGTCCAGCAGTGCTCTGAACCGTTCCATCACGCCTCCGACCGGATCACGGCATTGCTTGCGGGCGGCATGGCCTGGTCCCAGTCGAGCGCCACGTTCTCCCGCCGGAAGGGGGTCCAGTCGGTGAGGCCGGTGTCCAGGGTGCGCGCGAACTCATGGCCGCTGTGGACCGCGGCCGCGATGATGCCCGGTCCCAGGCAGTCGCCGACCCGGACGACACGGCGGACGCCCGCCGCGGCGAGGGCCTTGGGATCCCCGTTCTGCAGTTCCTGGTAGAGCGTGTCGCGCGGCACCATGCTGGTGGCCAGCACGACGGCGTCGGCCGGCACCTCGCTCTCCCGGCCGGTGTAGACGCAGGCCAGGTGGGCGGCCCCGGCCTCGGTACGGGCGAGCGAGGTCAACGGCCGCACGGACGCGCACAGTTCGAGCATCCGGCGCGCGATCCGGCGCTGTTCGGCCGTCTGCTGGGTGAAGGCGGCGACCATGCTCTCCGGGGTGACGAAGGTGACCTCACACCCGTGCCGCACCAGGTGCTCCGCGATGACGTTGGCCATGTAGTAGTGGTCGTCGTCGAAGAGCACGACCCGGCCGGACGGCAGACGGCCGTCCATGATGTCGTCCGGGGTGAACACCGGGAGCCGGTCGAGGCCCGGAACGGCGGCGAGGTGGTGCCGCCCCACCCCGTCCCGCCGCCATACCGCGCCGGTGGCGACGGCGACGAGCGAGCACCCGGCTTCGTGGACGAGTTCGGGGGTGACCTCGTTGGCGGGCAGCAGCTGCACCGTGCGCATCGAGCGGAGCTGCTGCAGCCGCCAGTCCCTGACCCGGGCGTAGGTGGCCAGGCCCGGCAGGCGGCTCTCCCGGGTGACGCGGCCGCCCAGCTCGCGGTTGCGGTCGGCGAGGATCACGCTGTATCCGCGCTGGCCGAGGGCGCGTGCCGCTTCCAGCCCGGCCGGTCCGCCGCCCGCGATGAGGACGGTGTCGTCGGTGGTGCGCCGCTCGATGCGCTCGGGGTGCCAGCCGCGGCGCCACTCCTCGCCGGTGGTCGGGTTCTGGGTGCAGCGGAACGGGGCCCCGGCCCGGTCCCAGGCCACGCAGATGTTGCAGCCGATGCACTCCCGGATGTCGTCGAAGCGCCCTTCCTCGACCTTGCGGGGGAGGAAGGGGTCGGCGATGGAGGGGCGGGCGGCGCCGATGAGGTCGAGGGTGCCGCTGCGGATCATCGAGACCATGGTGTCCGGCGAGGTGAACCGCCCGACGCCGACGACCGGCTTGGTGGTCACGCTCTTCACGAACTTCACGTACTGCTGCTGGTAGCCCTCGTCGCTGAAGCGGGCCGTGGCGCCGTCGTTGTCGAAGTTGCTGACGTTGACGTCCCACAGGTCGGGCAGTTCCGCGAGCATTTCGACGACGTCGTAGCCCTCGCCGTCGGCGGTGATCCCGCGCTCGCCCATCATCTCGTCCACGCTGAAGCGGACCGCGACCGCACACCGGTCGCCGACCGCTTCCTTGGCGTCCTCGATCAGCTCGCGCAGCAGCCGCGCACGGTTCTCCAGACTGCCGCCGTACTCGTCGGTGCGCTGGTTGCGGCGCCGGGAGAGGAAGTTGATGGGCAGCGTCATGTCGTGCCCGGCGTAGACGTAGACGATGTCGAAGCCGGCGCGCTGGGCGTTGACCGCGGCGGCGCGGTGCCAGCGGCGGAAGGCCCGGATGTCGTTCTTGTCCATGGCGCGTGCCGTGCCGGGGAACAGGCCCCGGGTGGCCTCGACGCTCGCGGCGATCGGGACGGCGCGTGATTCGAGGTTGCTGACGTGCGCGCCGTTGTGGGCCAGCTCGACGCCGGCCAGGGCGCCGTGCTCGTGGATCAGGTCGGTCGCGCGGGCGAGATAGGGGATGTCCTTGGCGTCCCACAGGCGCAGTTCGCGCTGGTGGTTCCCGGAGTAGTGGATGTCGCACTGTTCGGTGCAGACCACCCCCCAGCCGCCTTCGGCCTTGACGCTGCGCATCGCGGCCATGGAGCTGGGGAAGGCGCGCCCCATGCCGTTGCAGTGGGGCACCTGGTAGAAGCGGTTCTTCGCGGTGACCGGGCCTATGCGGACCGGCTGGAAGAGGACGTCGAAGCGCTCGGGGCGTGGCATCGGGATCCTTCGGCGTCAGTGATGCGTCGGCTGCGGGGCCGGGTAGGCGCGTGCGCCGAAGATCGCGCTGCCCACCCGCACATGTGTGGCGCCGTACTCGACGGCGGTGGCGTAGTCGCCGCTCATCCCCATGGACAGGCAGTCCAGTCCGTTGCGGGCGGCCGTCTCCGCCAGCGCGGAGAAGTGCGGTTCGGGGGGCTCGCCCACCGGCGGAATGCACATCAGCCCGATGACGTCGAGGCCGTGCACCTCCCGGCAGGTGTCGACGAAGGCGTCCGCCCGGTCGGGCAGCACGCCCGCCTTCTGGGGTTCGGCACCCGTGTTGACCTGGATGAACAGCCGGGGGCGCCGGTCTTGCGCGGCGCACTGCCGGGCCAGCGCCCGGCACAGCGAGGGACGGTCGACGGAGTGGATGACGTCGAACAGCGCCACCGCGTCACGCGCCTTGTTGGACTGCAGCGGGCCGATGAGGTGGAGTTCGAGCCCGGGGAACTTCTCCTGCAGCCCGGGCCACTTCTCCTGGGCCTCCTGGACCCGGTTCTCCCCGTAGACCCGCAGGCCGGCATCGATGGCCGGCACCAGGGCCTCGGGGGAAACGGTCTTGGAGGCCGCGACGAGCGTCACGGACTCCGGTGTGCGCCCGGCTCGTGCGCAGGCGGCGGCGATGGTGGTGCGCACCTGCTCCAGGCCGCTGACCTGGCCGGAAGCGGGCGGTATCGGATGTGTGCTGCTCACGTTGGCTCGTCCTCGGGGGAGTAGTTCAGAATTCCAGCCGTCGTTGCGCGGGGTCGAACATCGCCGAGCCGGTGACGCGGACGCCGAGGCCCGCCAGGCCCAGGTCGAGCTCGGACTTGAGGGCGGCGAGGTCCTGTGCGGCCGACGCGTGGTGCGCCTCGATCACCATCAGCACCCGGTCGGTCTGTTCCGACACCACGGACCGGGCGCTTTGCCGGTACGTCCAGCGCCGGGCGTGGGCGTTGCCCTCCGGGTCGGCGAAGACGACCTCGCCCACGGCCGGGTGCTCCGTCTCGCCCTGGAAGGTCTGGTAGGTCTCCGACCCGTCGGCCGGCCGGACGGTGATGCCCTCGGTGACGTGGGCGCAGTCGAACGCGGCGATCGGGATGCCGAAGGCCATCGAGACGAAGTTCAGGTAGTCGACCAGGGGGTGGAACGACGGCATGTCCTGCGACTTGCGGTAGCGCCGCAGCAGGGCCTCGGAGGCGCACCGGTACTGGGTGGGCTTGAGCCCCATCCGCGAGAAGGCCTCGCGCCATGCGGCGATCTCCGGCATCTCGGCCTCGCCGGCGGCGGCCTGGCGCTCCTCGACCCTCTTGGCGAGGTCCCCGAGGCGGTCGCTGTCGTTCTTGGCGGCACGGACGTGGTCCGCGACGACGACCAGGGCCCGCAGGTCCGGGTGGGTGTTCCAGATGGCGTCGGCGTGCGTGAAGTACATGGTGCTGTCCCAGGGGTGTGTGGAGCGGTGGGTGGTCACGGGTAGAGGTGGCCGCGGTCCCAGGGGCCGTCGGGCTTCTCCCTGCTGAAAACGAGCCGCTCATGCAGGCGAAACGGCCGGTCCGACCAGAACTCGACGTGGACCGGGCGGATGCGGTAGCCGGTCCAGTGCGGGGGCCGGGGCACCTCTTCGCCCTCGAAGCGGGCGGCCTGGTGCCGTACGGCCGCATCGAGTTCCGCGCGGCCGGAGAGCGGCCGGGACTGCCGGCTCGCCCAGGCGCCGATGCGGCTGTCCCGGGCGCGGGAGGCGAAGTAGGTGTCGGCCTCCGCGTCCGTGACGCATTCGACCGGTCCGCGGAAGCGCACCTGCCGGCGCAGGGTCTTCCAGTGGAGCACCGCGGCGGCCTGCATATTGGCGTCGAGCTGGGCGCCCTTGCCGGAGCGGCTGTTGGTGAAGAAGACGAAGCCTTCGGGGCCGTGGTCCTTGAGCAGCACCATGCGGACGTCGGGCAGCCCGTCCGCGTCGGCCGTGGCGAGCGCCATGGCGTTGGGGTCGTTGACCTCGGCGGCGCCGGCTTCGTCGAGCCAGGTGAGGAACAGGTCGAACGGGACGGACTCGGGAGCCTGCGGTGCGGCGGCTTCCGCCGGGTCACCGGTCTCGGCAATCTGCGCGGACATCGATTTCTCCTTGGGCGGCAGCGCGCGGCTGCCGCGGCGGTGGAGTGGAGCGGCGGGGAACGGAGCGGCCGCGGCGGGGTCCGCGGGCCGAGGGGCGCGGCTCGCGGCGTGCGCGGGAGGCCCACGCCGCGTGCCGTCGCCGGGCGACTACTGCTTGAGCGGCGTCTTCTCGGTGAGGAGGTGGCGCCACTTGTCGAGTTCGCTGCCGGCCGAGGTGACCAGGTTCATGGTCCCGTCGGCGGCGATCAGCACCTCGGCGGCCGGCGGGACGTTCAGGAACTCCATGTGCTGGGTGGCGCAGTAGGCACCCACGTCGAGGATCACCAGGTGGCAGCCGGCGCCGACGCCCTCGGGGACCTGGACGTCACCGGGGAGGATGTAGTCGTTGCGCAGGATGGTGCGCCCGCGCACCGCGGCGCTCGTGGTCGCCCCGCCGGTGACCTCCTGCATCGCGGAGTCGAGGAAGGCCACGTTGTGGTTGCGGTCCCGCAGCTGGGCCGACGGCATCAGCATCCGGCAGCCGTTGGTGACCAGGATGCTGGAGACGGGGGTGGTGATGACGCTGCGTTCGATGTCCAGCAGCAGCGCTCCGGTGTCGGCCAGCACGTCCCGGGCCGGCTCGAAGAGGAACGTGACGTCCTCGGGGATCTCCATGCGGGCGGCGGACCGCGCGATCCGCCGGAAGTACTCGTGCCAGTCGAAGTGCTTCTCCGACTCGGTCCATGCGTCGTAGTCGAAGCCGTGACCGCCGGCGAAGTTGATCGACCGGGCGGTGGGGAAGTGCTCCAGGTAGATGCTGAAGACCTGCTCGACGATGCCGACCATCTCCTCGAGGGAGTTGCCGCTGCCGCAGTAGACCTCCAGGCCCTCGAGGTCGCGCTCGTACTCCTTGAGCAGGGCCGCGAGCTGTCCCAGCTCCCCGTACTTGATGCCGGGCTTGCCGGAGTCGAGGCTGTCGATCCGGACGCTGATCGTCGGGGCGTTGGTGCGCAGCGAGTAGGAGACCTCGTCGAGGCTCGCCAGGAACGTCGGGTGTCCGGTCTCGTCCCAGAAGGCGATCTCGCGGTCGGAGACGTGTCCCGGGGAGACGATGAACTTCTCGAACCCGAACTCGCGCAGGATCCGGTACTCGCTCGGCAGCTGGACGAGGATGCCCACGCCGTCGACGTCCTTCAGCGGCTCCAGGACATGCGGATTCGAGTTGGGGAAGAACGGGATGTACAGCTCCACCCTTTCGCCGAGGCCGGCCGCCGCGGCGGCGTCCTTGACCCGGCCGAGGTTCTTCCGGAACTGCGCTTCGCTGTAGACGAAGACCGGAGTTCCCGCCTGTTCGGCGAGGCGCTTCAGGTCGATGTCCTTGAACCATGAATGAGTTAACGCGGTCATGACTAACCCCCACAGGTGCCTGAAGAAGTAGCCGCGCACATCTGGGAGTACGGGAGTCGCCTGCCGGCTCGCCCCCCTGCGGACGCTCCCCCCATGCGCGCACAGAAGCCAGCTACGAGATGAATTGACGTTGCGTCGTCAGCGCGTGCCAAAGAAGTACCAGCGGCGCTCCGGAAATCGCAAGAGCAAGGCGATCGTTGTGGCCGGATGTCGGCTACAACTATCAAGAACCGCAGGTCGAAGCGGTTTATGTGGCCGGACAGCCCCTCCTGGGAATCTTGCGGGACGGTCGGCTTCCGCCCTCCCCTTTCTCGACATCCGGACGACTGTTGACGGAACGGAACATGCTCTCGCTAGTATTGCGGCAGTATTTCGGCGGCACGGCAGGGGAAGCCGAGAGGCGGAATCCTGCATTCCGGAAATGTGGAGCGTCTTCAACGATCCATGGTTTCCTGTCGCGTGCTGCCTGTGGTGGCCGTGTGCCCGAGTGGTTGAGGGGATCGCCTGCAAAGCGATTTACATCGGTTCGAATCCGGTCGCGGCCTCAAAAGGTCCCTGTGCGCCCTCCGCAACGCCATTGCGGAGGGCGCTTAAGGGCGTGGGGAAAGCAATGTGCGCAACGCCGGCGCCGGGAAACTCCGTTGCCGGGATACGCGCACGCCGTTGCGGACCGCCGTGCCGCGACGGCGGCCCGAAAGGGAGGGGCCATACGTTTCTCCGGGAAATCCCCCCGACACCGGTACCCCCGCGGCCGCCTACGGGCTCCCGGGAGCCAGGTCCACGATCGCCAACGCCCCGCCGCCCGCCGGGTTCTCGTACGTCACCCTGGCGTGCAGCACCCGCGCCTGGCCGGTGACGATGGTGAGGCCCAGGCCGGTGCCGGCGCCGCGTTCGCGGGCGCCGGTGCGGAACCGCCGGGGGCCGTGGGTGAGGAGGTCGGCCGGGAAGCCGGGCCCGTGGTCGCGGACGCGGAGGGCGGCCCCGTCGACCTCCAGCGTGACGGGCGGGGCGCCGTGGAGCCGGGCGTTGGTGACCAGGTTGGCCAGGATGCGCTCGACGCGGCGCGGATCGGTCGTCACGGGCGCCTCGCGGCGCACCACCACCTCGACGTCCCCGCCCGCCAGCGCGGCCGCCCGGTGCGCCAGCGCGCCCGTGCGGATCTCCTCGCGCTGGGCCTGCTCGACGCCCGGCACATCGAGCCGGGCCACCTCCAGGACGTTCTCGACCAGGCTGCGCAGGGTGTCCACGCCCCCGCTGACCAGCTCGGCCGGGCGGCCCGGCGGCAGCAGCCCGACGGCGGTCACCAGCCCCGCCACCGGCGTGCGCAGCTCATGGGCGATATCGGCGGTGACCTGCCGTTCGGCCTCCAGCCGGGCGCTGAGGGCATCGGCCATGGTGTTGACGGCGGCGCCGAGCCGGGCGATCTCGTCCTTGCCCCGCGGGCGGACCCGGTCCGTCAGATCGCCGTCCGCGATCCGCTGCGCGGTGTCCGCGGACGCGGCGATCCGCCGTCCCACGCCGGCCGCCGCGACCACGCCCAGCACACAGCCGAGCGCGGTGACGGACGCGCCGGAGCCCAGCAGCACCCGGTCGAGATCGGCGAGGGCACGGGCCTGCGGGGCGTAGGAGCGCCGGACGGCGAGGACGTCGTGGCCGCTGCGGGTGGCGGCCCACAGCACCGGCGCCCCGGAGCCGCCGTCGCGCTGCAGGAAGGTGGCCCGCACGGGACGGTCGGTGACGGTCCGGCGCAGGGCGGCGGGCAGGTCCCGCGGATTGATCAGGGCGCCGCCGTCGATGCCGGAGGCGTAGTCGCCGACCGCCTCGACGAGCCGGGCGTCGGCCACATGGGCCGCGTTCCTCTGCTGGTCCTCCCCGGTGAGCTGGTGCACCAGCAGTCCGATGAGGGTGGCGACGATCGCAGCCGTGCCGGCGATGACCAGGGCGGTCTTGGTGCGCAGCCCCATGGCGGTCAGAGGGCGAGCTTGTAGCCGAAGCCGCGGACGGTGACGATGCGGCCGTGGCCGATCTTGGCGCGCAGTCGCTGCACATGGACATCGACGACCCGGGGATCGCCGCCGCACGCGTAGTCCCACACCCGCTCCAGCAGCGTGGTCCGCGACAGCACGACCCCGGGCTCGGCCGCGAACTCCAGCACCAACCTGCGCTCGGTGGGCGTGAGTTCCAGCAGCCGCCCGGCCCGGTGGATGTCCATGGAGGCGGTGTCCACCGTGAGGTCGCCGAACCGCAGCAGCGTCTCCGACTCGTACGCGACGGGCTCGGCGAAGTCCGTGGTGCGGCGCAGCGCCGCACGTATCCGGGCGACGAGCACCGGTATGTCGTACGGCTTGGTGAGGTAGTCGTCGGCGCCCGCTTCGAGACCGAGGACCACGTCCACCGGGTCGGTGCGGGCGGAGAGCATCAGCACCGGCAGCCGGCTCACTTCCCGTATGCGGCGCACCACGCTGACCCCGTCGAGGCGCGGCAGCATCACGTCCAGCAGCGCGACGTCGGGCGCGTGCTCCCGGAAGCGCGCCAGCCCGGCGTGGCCGTCGGCGGCCGTGCGCACCTGGTATCCGTAGCGCTCCAGGGACAGTTGGGTGGCCTCGCGCAGCAGGGGGTCGTCCTCCACGAGCAGCACATCGGTCATCGCTTGCGTTCCTAGGGCTCGGGGAGGGGAAGGCGGATGTTGCTCAGCTCGGCCGCCGCCCCGGGGAGGCGGTGCGGGGACCGTACGACGGCGTGGGTGTAGTACGAGACGTTCTCACGGCGCTGCAGGCGGCCGACCTCGATGGTGGCCGGGTACCCCTTCGCCGGGCAGTGGGGGATGCACCACATCCCCCTCACCCGCCCGGTGGCGACGGCCGTCGGCTTGCCCCACGAGCGCCAGCTCAGCCGGGAGACCGAGGAGAACTCGCTGAGGGCGAACTGCGTGGGGCGGGTCAGCGGATGGCCCAGGGTGTCGGAGAGATAGACCGGTCCGGGGACCCGGCCGGGGCTGGGCGCGGGCCCCTCGACGTGGGGCGCCTCGGGGGTGCCGCACCCGGTGAGGCCCGCGGCCGTCAGCATCAGCGCGAGGGCGGCGACGGCCGCGGGCTTGTTCATCGGGAGTCTTCTCCGTCAGCCGGTGGCGAGCGGTCGCTTGCCCTGGAGGTCCTCGGCATCGTACTTACCGGAACCGCCGGCCAGCTTCAGGGTGAAGGACGAGAAGACCTTCTTGCCGTGCACGGTCTTGGGGCCGGACAGCGTGAGGGTGGCCTTCAGCGGCTTGTCGAGGCAGGTCTCGAGGCACCAGTTGCCGGTGACCTCGCCGGTGGCGACGGCCTGCTTCGCGCCCCACTGCTTCCAGTGGAGGTCCCCGGCCGAGGTGAACTCGGAGAGCACCAGGTGCGCGGGGCGGCGCTCGGCGCGCCCCCTGTCCGCGTTCTCCTCGCCGTAGTGGTTGATGACGTAGGGGGTGGGCGCGGCGTGGGCGGCACGCGCCGGGTGCGCGGTGTGCGCCGAGGGGGCCGCGGCGTTCGCGCCGTTGGCGGTGGCGAGGGTGCCGAGGACGGCGACGCAGGCCAGCGCGGCGCCTATCGCCGTCCTGTGGCGCCGGGTCGGATTCGTGGTGCGGTTCATGGCTCTCGCTCCGTTGATCGGGATCGGTCGGCGCGTCAGAAGCTATGAGCGGCGCTTCTCGGTGGCCTGTCAGCCGTGTAACAGCCGTCCATCGACGGCTGTTACGTGATCTACATACGGGAGCGGACGGGGCCGGGGCGGCCGCGGGACGGGCAGAGCGCAGGCCGGGGGACGGCTGGGCGGCCGGGCGGTCGGCGGCGGCCTCGGGCAGCAGGCCGGTGGACGTCTCGCCCGTCCGCCACGTCGCCCGTCCGCCGCCGCGCACACACGGATGGAGGGCTCACCAGGAAGCCGCCGCACGCCCCCCGCGGCCCCCCTCCCGACCATGCTGACCTGGGCAAACGTGGTCGTCGTCGGGAGGGAGCCCCCGCGCCCGCTGCGCTCCTCGCGTGGCGGCCGGCGGGCGGTGCGGGCATGTTGAGGAGAAAGCCGTATTCCTGGACGGAAGGAAGGGCCTCAGGGGGCGAACGGACGCGGACGGGGCCGTCCGCGGGTGCGCGGACCAGGAGGCTGCCGGATGCTCAGGAGATCGCTGCGGATACCCGCCGTCGGGGTCGCCTACCTGGTGACGGCCGCGGTGGTGTCGTCCGCGATGGCGTCCGGCCCCGAGGAGTACGCGGACGTCGCCGTGAGCAGCGGGACGCGGGCCGGCCCCGGCACCGCGGCGACGCTGGTGATCGCCCACCGCGGCGCCTCGCGCTACGCACCCGAGAACACCCTCGCCGCGGTCGACGCCGCCCACCGCCGCGGACTCATATGGGTGGAGAACGATGTGCAGCGCAGCAAGGACGGCCGCCTGGTGGTGCTGCACGACGCCACGCTGGAACGGACGACCGACGCCGCGAAGGTGTTTCCCGGGCGGGCGCCGTGGCGGGTGGGGGACTTCACGGCCGCCGAGATCGCGCGGCTGGACGCCGGCAGCTGGTTCGGCAAGCGGTTCGCCGGCGAGCGGGTGCCGACGCTCGCCGCCTATCTGCGCCGCCTGGACCACAACGGGCAGCGCCTTCTGCTGGAGATCAAGGCCCCGGAGAAGTACCCGGGAATCGCTGCACAGGTCCTGCGCGAACTGCGGGAGCGGGGCTGGTTGGACCGGGCCCATGTCCGCAGCCGGCTGGTGGTCCAGAGCTTCTCCGTGCCGTGCGTCAAGGCCGTGCACGAGGCGGCGCCGCAGGTCCGTACGGGGATTCTCGGGGCGCCGGGCCTGGACAAACTGGCCGGCTACGCGCGGTTCGCCGATCAGATCAACCCCCGTGCTTCCGCGATCAGTTCACGCTGGCTGGCGGCCGTGCACCGGCTGCGCGGCCCGCACGGGCGCCCGTTGCAGGTCTATGCGTGGGACGTGGCGAAGAACACCAGCGCGCGGTCGGTGAGAGCCCGAGGGGTCGAAGGTGTTATTGAATAGCGGGCAAGGGCCGGGGATTCGCGGGGCATTGTCCGTATCCCGCGGGGCGCCGGGCCGTGATCCGGGCCACGCGGCCGTCCACGGTGCGTGAAGGAGCTGTGGAGGGCGGATGCGGCGCGTGTGGCCCGCCGCAGTCGGGGATTTACGTGATTCCCGCCGCGGGGCTAAGGTGCCTGGGATGTTCGACGCCGCCACACTCCCCGTAAAAGAACTAAGACGCAGGATTTGGCTTTTGGGTTCCGATTTGCGGCCCGGTGCGGGCCAGCGTCCAGCTCCTCCTCTGGGAACGTTCCGGGAGGCTCCTTGAAAAACGACTTTCCGGCATACGGCGAACGGCGGGTGCCGCTTCCCCCGCCACGGCGGATGCCGCACGATGAGCTGAGTCCGACGGGCGCGGCCGGGACCGGCGGCGCGACGGCGACCATGGCACCGGCGACGGCGACGACCGCCACGGGCACTTCCTCCGGAGCGCCGACGGACCGTCAGCCTGCGTCTGCGCACGGCACTTCGCGCGCGGGGTCCCCCGGCCACGCCAAGAGCCGGGGCGCGGACCGGGCCAAGAAGGCCGACGCGGCGGATGCCAAGGCGAAGCCGCGCGACGCGTTCTTCGACAATGCGAAGTACCTGGCCATCGTGCTCGTGGCGATGGGCCACTCCTGGGAGCCGCTGCGCGACGGCAGCCGCGCGGCCGCGGCTCTCTACATCACCGTCTACGCCTTCCACATGCCGGCGTTCATCATCATCTCCGGCTATTTCTCGCGCAGTTTCGATATGCGCAAGGACCGGCTGCAGCGGCTGATTACCGGGGTCGCCGTTCCCTACATCCTCTTCGAAGTCGCGTACACGCTCTTCAAGAGGTGGGCGGACGACGATCCGGGTTATCCGATCAGCCTGATGGATCCCTGGTATCTGACCTGGTTCCTGGCCGCGCTGTTCATCTGGCGGCTGACCACTCCGCTGTGGAAGATCGTGCGCTGGCCGGTTCCGCTGGCCCTGGCCGTCGCCGTGCTCGCGTCCGTCTCCCCGGACATCGGCGACGACCTGGACCTCCAGCGGGTGCTGCAGTTCCTGCCGTTCTTCGTGATCGGGCTGTCGCTGCGGCCGGAGCACTTCAAGCTCGTGCGCCGCAAGAAGGCGCGGATCCTGGCCGTACCGGTCTTCGCGGCCGCGCTGGTCTTCGCGTACTGGGCGGCGCCGCGGATGAACGCCGCCTGGTTCTACCACCGCGACGCCGCGCAGGAACTGGCCGCCCCGTGGTGGAGCGGCGCGGTGATGACGCTGGCGATGTTCGGCTGCTCACTGGTGCTGGTGGCCTGCTTCTTCGCCTGGATCCCCGGGCGCACGATGTGGTGCACGGCGCTGGGCGCGGGCACCCTCTACGGCTACCTGCTGCACGGCTTCCTCGCCAAGGGGTCGCGCTTTTGGGACTGGTACGACGCCGACTGGATGCAGACCCCGTGGGGCGCCGTGCTGCTGACGCTCATCGCGGGCACCGTCATCACACTGCTGTGCACCCCGCCCGTGCAGCGGATCTTCCGGTTCGCCATGGAGCCCAAGATGACCTGGGCCTTCAAGAAGGACCCGGTGGGGATGGCCCGCGAGCGGAAGTGACCGGTCGCCATCCGGACGAGCGGTACCGGGCGGTGAGGGCCGGCGACGAGCGGTCGTGCGTCGTACCTCGTGGCTCGCGTCCTGTGCCCTGTGTCCGGGGGCGTGCCTCGCGCCGAGCGGCGTGAGGCACGGTTCGTCCGGGGCCGCGGGCCGTCCGGAACGGGAGGACGCGTGAGCGGGTGGGCGACGGCAGCGTACGTCCATGAACAGCGCCAGGGGCGCTCGTTCCGCCGGGAGACCGGCGGGGCGAGCGCCCCTGGCGCGTGCCGGGGCGGCGCGTCCGGGCGCCGGCGCCGCACCCGCTAGCGGACGACGGCGATGCCCTCGATCTCGACGAGGGCCGTCTCGTCCCACAGGCGGGTGGCACCGATCACGGCCATCGCCGGGTAGTCGCTGCCGACCAGGCGCTTCCACACCGCACCGAGGTCGCGGGCACGGCTGCGGTAGTCGGCGACATCGACCGCGAAGACGGTGAGCTTGACGAGGTCGGCAGGGCGGGCCCCGGCCGCCGCCGCGACGTCCAGGAGGTTCGTCAGCGCCCGCTCGAACTGCTCGACGATGCCGTCCCCGACGATCCGGCCCGCTCCGTCGAGAGCGGTCTGCCCGGCGAGGAAGACCATGGCGCCCGGGGCGGCGCGCACGGCATGGCTGAACCCGGTCGGCGGCGCGAGATGCGGGGGATTGATGCGCTCCGGGCCGCCCGGGCGCTCCGGCTCACCGCCGTGCGCACCCGCGCCCGTGCCATGTCCACGGCTTCCGGCGTCACCCGCGGCGCCCGAGCCGGGGCCCCTTCCGGCACCCGCCCCGGCACCCGCCCCGGCACCCCTTCCGGCACCCGCCTGGGCGCCTCCTCCGGCACCTGCTCCGGAGCCCGTCCCCGTACCCGCTCCCGCGCTCGTCCCGTTCTCGGCACTCATTCCGCCCGCTCCTCTCCGCCGCCAACTCATCTCGTCGTCCCAGGGATTGAAACGCGTCCCGTGCCTCCCGGGAAGCTCTTCGCCGCGGACGGCGAGCCCGAAGCCGGCCGGTGGCGCGGGAGCCGGCCGGTGGCGCGAACTCGCCGAGCGCCTGGCGGCCGGGCCCCGGGTGGGCCCCACACGCCCCCTCGCCCGGGCCGTCGCGTCCGGTCGGGATCGCAGAGCAACGGCTGCCCTGTCGTTGCAGGCCCACGCCGGCCGGCCCTGCCCGGCTCGCCTTACTGCCTCCGTCCGCCCGCGATCGGCTCTCACGGGGAGCCCAGGCGGTCTCCAGGCCGATCGGCACGAGCCCGCGGCGCCCCTCCCGTGCCCGGGCCACGCGGATCGCGATCGCCGGCCCCCCGGCGGCCGCCGGACCACCTGGACCGCCGGCCCCCCGGCCACTGGACCGCCCCCTCTACGAAGCCCGTGCCGCCCGCACCGCCGCTGCCACCGGCTCCCGCCCGTCCAACAGGCCCTGGGCGCCGTAGGGCCGGCACCGCAGGAACGCCGCCTCGTGATGGAACGGCTTCTCCTGGTGCTCCCCGACCGCCTCCCGGTGCGCGGGCCGGTCGGTGCCGTAGGCGTAGTGGCACATCGCCGACGTGCTCCCCCAGACGGAGAACGTGCCGACGAAGCGGGGCGGTCTGGCCAGGGCGACCGAGGCGACCATCGCGGGGTCGGCCGCGGCCCGGCCCGCGGCCCGGGAGTTGGCGCGCAGGAAGGGCAGGGCGCGGCGCAGCCGCAGCTGCCCGAGGGTGAGGACGACGACCGGCCCGTCCTCCTCGTCGCGCGCGGCGCCCGGCTCGATCTCGACGGGCATCTCGGGCCAGGACCCGGCGAGCCGCAGTGGCCGCAGCCGTACGTGCCAGCCGTCGGCCAGGCGTCGCGCCAACGGGTCCTCGGCGAGGAAGCGGTCGAGCGCGGCATCGTCATCCCACGCGGCGAGCAGCGCGGCCCGGCCGGGGCGCACCACGGGCGGACCGGAGGCGATGATGCCGGTGAGCGTGGTCTGGGCGTACCGGAGGCCGGGTGTGGTGTCCGGCCGTGGCCGTTCGCGGAGGAGGGCGCGCGTGGCGCGGACACCGACGTCGGCGAAATGGGCGGAAACGATCACGTTGAGCCCCCGTACCTGGTCCCGCCGAGTGAGGTCCACCAGCGGTCTGCGAGTAGGTCTACTGCTGCGTATACCAAGCGGTACACGACCCAGTATCCTCCAATCGAGCCGACGGGGCGAGCCGAAATCACCAGCCGGAACACGCCAGATCGCAGGGTGGGAGCGCATGAGCGACATCGACCGGGGCCGCGCCGCACGCGCCGAGGCCAGGACGCGTATCGAGGACACCGCGGCCCGGCTGTTCGCGGAGCGCGGCTTCGCGGGCACCACCATCGGGGAGATCGCCGCCGGAGCGGGCCTGAGCAAGCCGATGCTCTACCGCCACTTCGACTCCAAGCAGGAGCTGCACCTCGCGCTGCTGGAGCGCCATCGCGACGAGCTGGCCGCCGCCCCGATCCATGAACTCGTCCACGGCGCGGGCGATCTGGCCACGCGCCTGACGGCGATGTACGACGCCTGGTTCGGGTATGTGCAGAGCCATCCGTACACCTGGCGCATGATGTTCCGCGACACCACGGGGGACGCGCAGGTGGCGGCCTTCCATCAAGAGCTGCAGCGCAGGCAGCGGGAGACGGACATGGCGCTGCTGCGCGAGTTCGCGCCCGGCATCCCCGAAGCCGAGCTGGAGCCGCTGGGCGAGGCGATCCGCAGCTCGCTGTACGGGCTCGCCCTGTGGTGGCTGGAGCGGCCCGACCGCCCGCGCGAGCTGCTGGTCGCGACGATGGTGCGGATCACCCGTGGCCTGATCTCGACCGTCGAGACCCCGCGCGGCGAGGGCACGGGCGGCGAGGGCACGGGCGGCGGGGCGGTGCCCGGGGGAGGGCGCTCCGGGCACCTCGGCTGAATCGGGCGCCCAGCCGAGCCGGGCATTCCAGGCACCGGGCCGAGCCGGGGCACCCCAGGCACCCCGGCCGCACCCGGCAGGACGGACCGAGCAGCCTCAGACCACCGCCGGGGACGCCGGATGGAGCGCCTCCCGCAGCTGCCCCGTCCAGTGGGCCGTCATCTCCTTCGCCACCCGGGTGTCCGGCGCGAACAGCTCGAAGCCGTGCCAGGCACCGGGCACATTGCGGACCGTGACCGGCACGCCCGCGTCCATCAGGCGCCGGGCGTAGGCCAGCCCCGCATCGCGCATCGGATCGAGATCGCACACCAGGACATGCGCCGGCGGCAGCCCCGACAGGTCGGTGGCACGGGACGGCGCGGCATACGCCTCCGCCTCCGCCGCCCCCTCCGGGAGGTAGTGCCGCCACGACGCCCGTACCCCGCGCCCGGTGAGCACCCGCGCATCCAGCGCCCCTTCCCCGTCCTCCGCCTCGTCCGCCCCCACCCGGTCGTCCAGGTCCGGGACGCACAGCGACTGGTGGACGAGCGCGGGACCGCCGCGGTCGCGGGCCATCAGGGCGACCGCGGCGCTGAGGCCGCCGCCCGCGGACTTGCCCGCCACCGCGATCCGCGCGGGATCGACGCCCAGCTCGGCGGCCCGCTCCGCCACCCACTCCAGCGCGCGATAGCAGTCCTCCACCCCGGCCGGGTAGCGGTGTTCCGGGGCGAGGCGGTACTCGACGGTGATGACGACGGCGGGCAGCTCGCGGCAGAGCTCGATGGCCACCCGGTCCTGCCCGGGCAGCGACCGCCCGAGGGCGAACCCGCCCCCGTGGAAGTGCAGCACAGCGGGCAGAGCGGCCCCGGCATCTCCGGCACCCCCGGTAGCGTCCGGCCCGGCGCCCGCCGCCTCCTCCGGCCGGTAGACCTCCACCGTCAGCGTGCTGCCGTCCGCCCGCCGGATGCCGAACCGCTCGCTGCGCACGCCCGTACGGTCGGCCGGAAAAGCGGCCAGTATCGCGCGGAACCCGTCGCGCGTCGCCTCGATGTCCTCGTACGGATCGGAGAACCGCGGCAACGCCTCGTAGGCCGGAACGAGTTCGGGATGCACCCGCATCGCGGTCCGGTGGCTGGCCTCGGGCTGGACGCTCATACGGGACGCTCCTCGTTCGGTACGGACCTACACAGCTTCTGCTCCCAAGATCCCTCGGCACGCCCTCCCCGCCCCGGCATACCGCGCCCGCCCCGCCCGCACCAGCCCCGGCCTACCGCGCACGCCCCGCCCGCATCGCCCCGCCCCGCTCACTTCGCCTCCGCATAGCACTCCACCACCGCCGTGGTGAACGGGAAGCGGACCGGTGTCTCCCCGAACGCGATCCGCCCGGCCGTCGCGGCGGCTTCCGCGATCGCCCCGGCGACGGTCTCCGCCTCCTCCGCGGGGCAGTGCACGATCACTTCGTCGTGCTGGAAGAAGACGAGTTCGGCGCGGAGCCCGCCCTCCGCCAGCGCGCGGCGCAGCGCGGCCAGCAGCAGCAGCGCCCAGTCGGCGGCGCTGCCCTGGACGACGAAATTGCGGGTGAACCGGCCGCGGGCGCGGGCGGCCGCCGAGCCGGCGCCGTAGGCCGGCGCCGGCTCCTCCTGGGGCAGGCCCGCCTCGTCGGGCGGCGCCACGGACGCGGGCGGGCAGGTGCGGCCCATCCAGGTGCGCACCAGCCGGCCCTCCTCGCCCGCGCGCGCCGCCTCGTCCACATACGCCACCGCGGCCGGATAGCGGCGGCGCAGATCGGCCATGTGCTTGAGGGCGTCACCGGACGTCTGGCCGTAAATCGCCCCCAGCAGACCGAGCTTGGCCCGGGCGCGGTCGCCGCCGAACGCACGGGCCGCCAGATCCGCGTACAGGTCCGCACCGCTGCCGGCCACCTCCATCAGGCCCCGGTCGCGGGAGATGGCCGCCAGCACCCGGGGCTCCATCTGGTCGGCGTCGGCGACCACCAGGCGCCACCCCGGGTCGGCGCGCACGGCCTGCCGGATCACCTTGGGGATCTGCAGCGCGCCGCCGCCGTTGGCGGTCCAGCGTCCGGAGACCGTGCCGCCGGGCAGGTACTCCGGGCGGAAGCGGCCGTCGTGCACCCACTGCTGGAGCCAGGCCCACCCATGGGCGGTGTGCAGACGGTAGAGCTTCTTGTACTCCAGCAGCGGCGCCACCGCCGGGTGATCGATCTGCTGGAGCTCCCATTTACGGGTGGAAGTGAGCGAAATGCCGGCGCGCGCAAAGGCCTTGATGATCTCGCCCGGCAGATCCGGACGCACCCGCGCGCCCGTCCCGAAGGCCCGGGAGACCTCCTCGGCCAGCTCCGCCATCCGGCGCGGCTCCCCGCCGCCCGGATAGCGCTCTCCCAGCAATGAGTCGAGCAGCTCGCGGTGCACATCAGCGCGCCAGGGCACCCCGGCCCGCCCCATTTCCGTGGCGACCAGCATGCCCGCCGATTCCGCGGCGAGCAGCAGCCGCATCCGGTCCGGGTGTTCCGCCCGCTCCGTACGCGCCACATGGGAGGCGTAGACCTCCAGCAGCGCCGTCAGCTCGTCGGTGCCCGGCGGCAGCGGCACCGGACCCGGCTCGAACAGCGACGGCTGGGTCTCGGCCGTGCGGACCGGTGCGTCCTCGGGGACCGGCAGGCCGTGCAGCCGCGCCCAGGCGGCGGCCAGCGAGCGCGGCTGGCCCGACTGCCCCTCCTCATGGCCGATCAGCAGTGCTTCCGCGGCCTCCACGTCATAGCACCGCTCGACCCGCACCCCCGCCGCCGGCAGCCGCCGGTAGATCTCCGCGGTGGACCGCCACACCCACCGCTCGACCTCGGGCCGTGAGCGCACGGCCTCGGCGAGTGACTCCTCACGCACCACCGGTCCGGCGGGCCGGCCGTCCGGCGCGAGCGGGCAGAGGCGAGCACCCCCGTCGCCCGTGTCCACCACCGCCCATCTCATGCCCCGAGTCTTCCACCGGGGTCTGACAATCGCCCTGACCAGCGCGGACGACACGACTCCCGCCCATCCGAAAGCCGGCCGCCCGGCCCCGGCCCCCGAGGCGTCTTCTGCCGCAAGGAAAGGGCGAGTTCGATACCGGAGCCGACCGAATTCCAGGGCAATCAGCCTTTGTCGCAGCCGAGTTGGCGTTTACCGAGGCCCTGGGCGGAACGCCCCGCGCTTCCCGGGAGAGCCGTGATGCCGGGGCAATGGTGCCCCTCGGACACGTGCGCCAGGTATTCACCCGATTGAACCGCTACCTTTGCCCCGGTTGATGAGTTGAGCAGCTTGTCGCTCTAAGCGGCGCGTAGCGATACGCGTACAGAAACCTGAATGCTGCTCAGTGAAGAGGTTCACCGTGAAGTTTGTCTCGAAGGCCGCCGTCCTGTCCGCCGCTGCGGGCATCGCCGTCATGGGCGGAGCCGGTGTGGCCAGTGCCCATGGTGGTGCCGGCGCGGCGGGTGTCGCCCAGAACTCGCCCGGTGTGCTCTCCGGAAACCTCATCCAGGTTCCCGTCGACGTGCCGGTCAACCTGTGCGGCAACACCATCAACGTCATCGCCCTGCTGAACCCGGCGTTCGGCAACACCTGCGTCAACGCCTGAGTGCCGCACCGCACTTGAGGCCCGTTCCGCCTCCGGGCGGACCGCGACCGCAAAGGCCGGTACGAATTCTTCGTACCGGCCTTTGAAATGCCAAAAAGGCTGCCGGAAGGCGTACTTGGCCCGGACGCGGTGATATGTATCTATGGTTTCGTGGCATTCGGGTGAAACGGCGAAACCGCACCCCCAGAAGCGAGTTGACCAGTGCGCTCCGGATACGGGCACTCCGCTTCGAGAAGGGTAAATCGTGATCAAGAAGGTCCTGGCCACGACGGCTGTAGCCGCGTCCGTCGTCGGCATCTCGGCAACGGTCGCCCCCCAGGCGATGGCGATCGGCAACCACAACGGCACCTCCACGGTCAACGGCAACGGCGCCAAGAGCGCGTTCGGCAACTCCACCACGGTGGGCAAGATGAGCCCGCAGCTGGAGCTCGTCCAGGGCTCGCTGAACAAGCCGTGCCTGGCCCTGGGCAAGGTCAACGCCCAGCTCGCCGCGGTCCTGGCCAACGTGCAGGACGTCAACATCCTGGCCTCGCCGCAGAACCAGCAGTGCACCGAGAACTCGACGCAGGCCAAGGGCGACGAGGCGCTGTCGCACATCCTCAGCGACATTCCGGTCCTGTCCGGGAACGGCGTCGGCAACCGCTGAGCCGGCCATCGGCCGCAGGCCTGGACCGCCGGCTCTCGCTTACGGAGCGGTCCGGGGCCTGTGGCACCCCGTTACGAATCGCAGGGACGAATTGTCCCGGACCCCTTTCGGTAGGAATTCGTATTCGACGGGTGCCCCGACTGCGCGAACTCCGGTGTTTTTTCCGCGTCGTATGCGCGGTGGCAATCCCCAGGAACGGTCTTGCATCGTTCGGGCGATCCCGCCGAAAACCTCCCGGCAAGAGTTTCGTGCACGAGGAGAAATCGTTACCAATATCGGCAGCGGTGTTACGGGCGAGCAGAACAGCGCCCGTGCGACACGACGGTCGTGTTCGCTACGGACCCGCTGCAAGGAAGGGCTGAAAGTGAAGTACGCAAAGGTCGCAGCGATCACCGCCGGAACCATCATGGCGGTGGGCTCGGCTGTGCCGGCGTTCGCCGATGCGGGTGCCGCGGGTGGCGCCAAGAACTCGCCCGGTGTGCTCTCCGGCAACGCCATCCAGGTCCCGGTGCACATCCCGATCAACCTCTGCGGCAACACCGTCAACATCGTTGCGCTGCTGAACCCGGCGTTCGGCAACAACTGCCTGAACCACTGACTCGAAGGAATTCGAGCCGTGTCCATGTGACCCGGCCCCGATGCGCGTCCCCCTGTGCATCGGGGCCGGTCGCTGTCCGGTTCCTGCACGACGGGTAATTCGGCCGCACCTTTCGGGTGGCATTGCCAAGAAGCGCGCACTTCGGAGTTTCTCCCTGAGACGGCACTCGTTGTTCAGCGTGAATGCGGTGATCCGAGCAGTCGAGGTGAATGCTCGCGCGGCGCTTGTGTCGCGGGACCGTCAAGCACCGCCCGAGAAGGGACAGTTGAAAGTGAAGTACGCCAAGTCCGCCGCGGTTGTCGCCGGTTCCGTCATGGCGCTGGGTGTGGCCGCTCCCGCATTCGCCGCCCCGCCCGGAGCTCCGACCATGAGCCTCAATGGCGGGCTCACCGACGCGCTGAGCAGCAAGCAGCTGGACGGCCACCAGATCACGCCGCTGGTCAGCACGGTCAAGACCGCGGAAGGCAAGATCAGGTCGACCAATGCGAAGAAGCTGCTCCGTGGGGTTGCCGGAACGGCCAAGAAGACTCCGCTGCTCGGCGGTCTTCCGCTCAAGTAAGCGCCGGTCCCGCCGGCGGCGGGTGAACGACGGGGTCGTCGGCCCGGACGCGGTGACGGTGCTGTGGATGCGCCGCCCCGGCCGAGTCCGGTGAGTCCGGCGCGGTATCGGTATTCCGTGGTTCCCGGCGTCGGAATTGCGGGAAACCGTGCCGCACCGCACCCGGATATTCCCGCTGTGGCTTCCGGTCGTGCTGCCGATCGGCACAACGGATCAGGGCGACCGGCTCATTTGAGTGAATGAGAACAACCAAAAGCATCCCGGTGAGTTGGGCAGATTGCCCGGCCCAAGGGCATCCCGAAACACAAAGGACCAAAATGATCAAGAAGGTTTTGGCGACCGCAGCCGCGGCAGCCTCCATTGTCGGCGTGGCCGCCGCTGCCGCCCCCCAGGCGATGGCGATCGGCAACCAGCACGGAACGTCGTCCGTCAACGGCAACGGCGCGCGCGAGTACTTCGGCAACTCCACCACCTACGGCTACATGAGCCCGCAGATCGGCCTGATCCAGGGCTCCCTGAACAAGCCCTGCCTGGCGCTGGGCAAGCTGAACCTCCAGGGTGCCGGCGGGCTCCTGCTGCAGGACCTCAACATCCTGTCGTCGCCGCAGAACCAGCAGTGCACCGAGAACTCCACCCAGGCCAAGGGCGACGAGCCGCTGTCGCACATCCTGGACAACATCCCGGTCCTTTCCGGCAACGGCGCCGGAAACCGCTGATCGGCTGAGTAGCACCCGGGCCGCCCGGTCCTCCTTCTTCCGGGCGGTCCGGGTTTCAGCTGTCCGGCGCCGGCGCGGAAATGTTATTCGCTCGTGATGAAATTCCGGTGCGCCGGATCGTTAGCAATGTTGTGTGGAGGGAAGCATGCCAATGCCCTGGTGAGATTGATGGGGCTGCCAGGGCATTGGCATGCCGTCCGTATCGAGAGCAGGGCCCGCGATTCCGTTCATCGGCGTCGCGGGCCCTGTTTTTGCGCGGCGGAACGAGTGCCCGGCACGACAAGTCGCATTGTCGGTACGCCAATTGAGGCGAGGATGGCGGCGAAAAGCGTGGACCAGTCATTTCGGAAGTCCTGGTAGCGGCTATTCGGGTGATGGTGCAGAACTCGGACCGCCATGGCGGGTTGTTCAAACAGGGCTCCCGTGTCGGGAGTTTCTTCACCGAAGGGTTTGCGTGATGAAGAAGATGATGGCGGGCGCGGCTGTGGCGGCGTCGCTGATCGGTATGTCCGCTGCGGCTGCTCCTGAGGCCATGGCGATCGGTGACCAGAAGGGCACCACCACGGTCAACGGAAACGGGGCGGCGTCGGTCTACGGCAACTCCACCACGCGCGGCAACCTGAGCACCCAGCTCGGGCTCGTCCAGGGCTCGCTGAACGACCTGTGCCTCGGACTGGGCAAGGTCAACGTCCAGGCTCTCTCCGCGATCCAGGCCCAGGACCTCAACATCCTGTCGTCGCCGCAGAACCAGCAGTGCGTCCACAACTCGACGCAGGCCAAGGGCGACGAGGCGCTGTCGCACATCCTCGACGGCATCCCGGTCCTGTCCGGGAACGGTGTCGGCAACCGCTGACGGCCGACGGCCTCGGCCGTTCCACACGCTTGTGTCTCCGGGCGGCCGGCGCCGCGTATGTGCTGCCGGCCGCCCGGTCGTGCGAGCGGTGCGGGCGGCGGGCCGTACGCACCGACTGCAAAGGAGCGACGAGAGATGCGACAGAGCCTGAAGACGTGGGCGGTGGTGGCAGCGGCGGCGTCGGGCGCGCTCGGCGCCGGCGGCGGGGTGGCGTACGCGGATGCCGGCGCCGGGGGCGGCACGGCGCACTCTCCCGGGGTGCTGTCCGGGAACACCCTCCAGGTGACCGTGGACACCCCGGTCAATGCGTGCGGCAACTCGGCCGACGCGGGCGCGGCCCTCAACCCGGCCATGGGGGCCTCGTGCGGGAACGGCGCGGCGCTCGCGGCCGCCCGGCGGCCCGGGGCCGACGCACCGCCGCCGGTGTCCTACCGGCAGGGCCCGGGGCCGGCCCCGAAGCACGCGGCCCCGGCGCCGCGGCGGGTGAGGACGCCGGCGCGGACTCCGGACAGGACGGCGCCGAGGCATGCCCACGGGCCCGCGGCGGAGTCCGGGACGGTGCCCGCGCCGCGGCCCGTGCGGGACGCGCGGGCGGGTGCCGAGAAGCGTGCCGGGACCCCGGCGGCCCCCGCGCTGCTGGCGTCCACCGGGCCCGGCGAACTGGCCCTGCTGGCCGGTGCGGGCGGCGGGCTGCTGGTGGGCGGGGCGCTGCTGCTGCGCAGGTCCGGTACGCGGCGCCGGTGAGCCACGGCCCGGCCGCGGCGGCCGGGGTGGCCGGAGGTCCGATGGCCCGGGCCGAGCGGGTCCGGCGGGCCGCTCGACCCGGGCCGCCCGGTCGAGCCGCCCGTCGGCATCGCCGGCCGGCTCGACCACGGTCCGTCGTACCGCTGACCAGGGCGGCGCTGCGGCTGGAAGCCGCCCTGCGGGACGTACGACGGATCGTGCGGATCAACGGGTGAGGGCCTTGTCCGGCACGGGAAGGATCGTTCTTTCGCTCATTGGTGGGGACCGGTGGGCGGGGTGTTTGGAGCAGGGCGGCGCCGGAAGCACCGCGGGGCCGTGCCGCTTGCTGCGGCCTCTGGCAAAATTGGGGTGAAAGCCGCAAAAGCGATGCGTCGATGAGGTGGGGCCATGCTCGTTGCGCTGGCGCAGACGGACTGTGTGCTGGGCGAGGTGGCGGCGAACCTCGCCATCGCCCGTGAGCAGATCGAGCAGGCGGCGGCGCAGGCCGCGGACCTTGTCGTCTTCCCCGAACTGAGCCTGCACGGCTACCACTTGGGGGCGCTCAGGCGCGACGAGTCCCTGGAGGCCAACGACGAGCGGCTGCTGGAGCTCAGTACCCTCGGCCCCGACGTGCTGGTCGGCTTCCACGAGCACACCAGCCTGCGCGCGTACAACACCGCGGCGCACTACGCGGCCGGCGCCCTGGTGCACGCCCACCGCAAGCTCTACCTCCCCAACTACCTGGCCTGGGAGGAGCGCAAGCACGTCAGTCCGGGGCAGTCGCTGCGCGCCTACGAGCTGAAGCGGGCCCGGAGCGGCGGGCGGGGCGCGACGCTGGTGTGCAACGACGCCTGGCAGCCAACGCTGCCGTGGCTGGCGGTGCAGGACGGCGCCGAGGTGCTGTTCATCCCCACGAACAGCGCGGCGAGCCTGGACCCGGAGGCGATGGACACCGGGCTCTACTGGGACACCCTGCTGTCCTACACGGCGAAGATGCTCCAGTGCTGGGTGGTCTTCGTGAACCGGGTGGGCAACGAGCACGGCGCGGCGTTCTGGGGCGGCTCGCGGGTGGTGGACCCACGGGGCGCGGTGGTCGCGCAGGCGCCGAAATGGGAGCCCTCGCTGATCACCGTCGAGATCGATCTCGCCGAGGCGCGGCGGCAGCGCCGCGCGGTGCCGCTGGTCGCCGAGGCCCGGCTGGGGCTGATCGACCGCGAGGTGCGGCGGCTGATCGACGAGGGCGGCGACCACTGAGGAGCCGGCAGCCCGTTCCCGGTGGCGGGCCCGTGGTCAGTGGCGGGCGGCGGACTCCGCGCGGGGTGCCTCGGTGCGGGGCGCCTCGGCTGCCTCGGTGGCCTCGTCGCCCTTGAGGGCCTTGGCCTCGGACTTGAGGATGCGCATCGAGCGGCCCAGGCCGCGCGCCATGTCGGGCAGCTTCTTCGAGCCGAAGAGCAGCACGAGCACCGCGATGATCAGGATCAGATGCCAGGGCTCGAAGGCGTTGCGGAGCATGGGCGCGCTCGCTTTCGTCGGGTGGGTCAGCGGACGTTCTGTCCAGTATTACCCGAACGTTCCGGCCGTCCGGTCCAGGGGGTGCCCCCGGGGCCGGACGGCCGGCGGCGCGGTTACCAGCTCGCCTTGCGGACCCCCGGCAGATACCCGGCGTGCGCCTGCTCGCGCAGCCGTACCCGGGAGAGTCCGAAGGCGCGCAGGTAGCCGCGCGGGCGCCCGTCGACGCTGTCGCGGTTGCGCACCCGGGTGGCGCTGGCGTCCCGCGGCTGGCGGGAGAGCTCGCGCCGGGCGGCGGTGCGCTCCTCCTCGGGCGTGTGCGGGCTGCGGATCACGGCCTTGAGGAGGGCGCGCCGGGCCGCGTAGCGGGCGACGGTCGCGCGGCGCTTCTCGTTCTTGGCGATCTTGCTCTGCTTGGCCATCAGACCTTCTCCCCCCGGGCGCGGATGCGGGCGACGGCCGCCTCGATGCCGATGGTGTCCACGGTCTTGACCCCCCTGGCGCTCAGGGTGAGGCGGATGTGCCGGCCCTCGCTGGGCAGCCAGTAGCGCTTGCGCTGGATGTTGGGGTCGAAGCGGCGCGGGGTGCGCCGGTGCGAGTGGGAGACGGAGTTGCCGAAGCCCGGCGCGCGGCCGGTCAGCTGGCAGTGGGCGGACATGGTGCGGTCCTTCCGGTCGGGGCCCTGGTCAGAGCCTATTGAAAATGGAAACCATTTCCGTATACTAACCCCATGGCCCGCAACGAACTACGCCCGGTCGTCAAGCTCCGGTCCACCGCCGGCACCGTTCCCCGAGCTCTCGGCTTCGCTCGAGCAGGGGAGGCCCCTATCGCCTACGTCACCCGCAAGAACCGCCGTAACGACCCCGACCGCCTGGAACTGCGCAAGTACGACCCGGTGGCCGGCCGTCACGTGACCTTCCGAGAGGAGCGCTGAGCACCGTGAAGCCCGGAATCCACCCCGCCTACGGGCCGGTCGTCTTCCGCGACCGGGCCGCCGACGTCGCCTTCCTGACGCGTTCGACCGCCACCAGTGAGAAGACGGTCGAGTGGGAGGACGGACACACCTATCCCGTCATCGACGTCGAGATCTCCTCGGCGAGCCACCCCTTCTACACGGGCACCGCCCGGGTGCTGGACACCGCGGGCCGCGTCGAGCGGTTCGAGCGCCGCTACGGCGCGCGCGAGGCCCGCTGATGGAGCGGCTCCACGTCGTTCTGGTGGGCGGCCTGCACGCCGAGGCGCGGCAGGCCGCCGTCGAACGGCTGCTGCGCTCCGTCCCGGGCAGCGTCGCCCTCCACCACGACCTCGCCTCCGCCGCGGAGGGCACCGTGCGGCGCACGGTCCGCGACGCGGGCGGCACCCTCGATTCCGGTTCGGCCGCGCTGGTCAACGACTGCGCCTGCTGTGCGCTGCGCGAGGACCTGGTGCCCGAGCTGGAGCGGCTGGCCGCCGGGCGGACCTGCCGGCTGGCCGTCGTCGAGCTGTGGGACTCGGTCGAGCCCAAGGCGATGGCCGAGGTGGTCACCGCGTGCGGGAGCGAGAGCTTCGTGCTGACGGGAGTGATCACCGCCGTCGACCCGGCGCTGCTGCTGCCCTACCTCGGCTGCGGTGACGACCTCGCGGAGGCCGGTCTCGCCGCCGCGGCCTCCGACCAGCGCACGGTCGCCGACACCTGGGCGCGCCAGCTGGAGTACGCGCCCGTGCTGGCGATCGCCACGGGGGAGGAGGCGGCGGAACCGGCCGACCTCGCGCTGCTCGCCCAGCTGCATCCGACGGCGCAGCAGATCCCGCTCGCATCGGGGGAGTTGGCGGCCGCCGCGATGGCCGGATTCGATGTGGAGGCGGCCGCCGCGCGCCAGCACCCGGCCTGTGCGCTGCTGCCGCAGGAGGCCGACGCGGAGGGGGTCGGCACCCTCGTGTGGCGGCACAGCCGGCCCTTCCACCCCGAGCGGCTCTACCGCGCGCTGGAGGACCTGACCTGCGCGGCCGCGCGCAGCCGGGGCCGGTTCTGGCTGGCCGACCGCCCGGACACCCTGTTGTCGTGGGACGCGGCCGGCGGGGTGCTGTGCGTGGAGAGCGCCGGACCGTGGCTGGCCGCGCTGCCGGACGCCGCCTGGGAGATGGTGCCGCCGATGCGCCGGGCCGCCGCCGCGCTGGACTGGCACCCCGAGCACGGCGACCGCACCCAGCATCTGGTCTTCACCTCGCCGGGCCTGGACCGCGAGGCCCTCGCGTCCCTGCTGGAGTCCTGCCTGCTCACCGACGCCGAGTACGCGCGCGGCCGAGCGGCCTGGAAGCGGCTGCCGTCCGCCTTCGACGCCCTCCTCGACCCCGTCTCGTGAGACGGCCGCGTCCGTCCCGTCCGTAGGAGAGCCGGTCTCCCCGGCTCGTCCGCATCAGTACGCCCCCGTCTCGCACAAGGAAGCTCCCATGCCCCGTCGGTACGACCCGCGCCGCACCCCCCTGCCCCGCCGCAATCCGCTGGACGCGGCGGGCATCACCTACGTCGACTACAAGGACACCGATCTGCTGCGGAAGTTCCTCTCGGACCGGGGGAAGATCCGCAGCCGGCGCGTCACCAGGATCAGCGCGCAGCAGCAGCGGCAGGTCTCCCGGGCGATCAAGAACGCACGGGAGATGGCGTTGCTCCCGGATGCGGCACGGTGACGGCCGCCTGCACAGCCGCCCCTGGTGGCGGCACCCTCCGGTGACGGGCGTGAGGTCCCCTGCGCATGAGGCGCAGGGGGCCTCACGGCTGTAGGGGGCGAACGCCGTGCGGTGGGAGGTCGGCCGGATGTCTGCCCGGGCCCCGGAACCCGTGGTGCGTGGCGCACGTCTCTTCCCTGTCCGTGAGGGCTACGGGCCCGGTGATCCGTACCGGGTGGTGGGCGCGTCCCACCAGGCGTGATGGGCGACGGGCGGCCGCGAGGAAGGGGCCGGCCGGGGTGCTCGACGAGCTGTGACCGGCTCTGCACCGGCTGTCGTGCACGTGCATCTGCGCATGCATCCGCATGAGAACGCAGCTATGCTCCCGGGCAGTTGACACCATTTATCACCGGGAGACCCCTGTGCTCCACGCATACAACGGCATGGCCGCCACGGATCTCCGCGATGTGGCATGGCAGAAGAGCAGGCACAGCAACTCCCAGGGCTCCTGCGTGGAGTTCGCCAAGCTGCCCGGGGGTGACATCGCGGTGCGCAACTCCCGCTTCCCGGACGGTCCCGCGCTCGTCTACACCCCGGCGGAGGTCCGGGCGATGCTGCTCGGCATCAAGGACGGGGAGTTCGACCATCTCGTACGGGACTGAGTGCCCGCGGGTGTCCCGGAGGTCGTAGGGGGCGCGGGCCGCAGGGCCCGGCGCGGCCCCCGCACACGGCGACCGGGCGCCCGTACGTGACGGTGCGCCCGGTGTGCGACGGCGGCTACGGCAGCCGGAAGAGCGCCCACACGATCTTGCCGTGTGCGGCACCGGCCAGTGGATGCCAGCCCCAGCTGTCGCTGAAGGAGTCCACGAGGTAGAGCCCCCGGCCCGACTCCGCGGCGGAATCCGCCTCGCCGGCGACCGGTGAGTCGTCGCTCGGGTCCCGTACGGCGCAGATCAGCCGGGAGGACCAGCGCATCAGGTGCAGCCGGGCGGGCGGGGTGGCGTCGTGGTGCTCCGGGGCGGCCAGGATCGCGTGCCGCAGGGCGTTGGTGACGAGCTCGGAGACCACGAGGGCGACCGAGTCGAAGAGATCGTCAAGATCCCAGCCCTGCAGGGTCTCGCGGGTGAACGCACGTGCACAGCGCACCGATTCATAGCGCGGCGGGAGCGTGCGGGACGCGGATCCGGAGACAGCCAAGGGGTCGACGGGAGGAAAGCCCTGCCATAACGGCTCGAGCATGGTCAAAACCTTGGTCCCCATGCGAGGCACTCCTGGCGTTCGCGGACGTCATGACCCTGGCCGGTCAGCCGGATCTGGCGGATCTTTCACGAGCGTGCATGCGTGCGACGCCTATGGTTCCCAATGCGCGGGACAGATGCAAGGGCAGATGCACGTGCACGTGCCGTGATTGCGCCAGACCGGACCGATTCGTTCCGAATTCTTCCCGTCCCTTCCTGTGGAGGGCTTGCGGGGGCCTCACACATCCGTAACCGGATGAGCACTCAACGAAGCCCGAACGTGGCAGACTGCGGCCCACTGTTGGACGGGGTGGGGTCACAGGAGGGTCTGAGAGGTGTCCGCAAGTGAGTCGAGCGGGTCGGTGGTGCGGCGGATCCTGCTCGGGTCGCAGCTCCGTCGGCTGCGTGAATCGCGCGGGATAACCCGTGAGGCGGCCGGCTACTCGATCCGTGCGTCCGAATCGAAGATCAGCCGCATGGAGTTGGGCCGCGTGAGCTTCAAGGCACGGGATGTGGAGGACCTGCTCACGCTGTACGGCGTCGGTGACGCCCAGGAGCGTGAGGCGCTGCTGTCCCTGGCGCGCGAGGCGAATGTCGCCGGCTGGTGGCACAGCTACACCGATGTGCTGCCCGGCTGGTTCCAGACGTATGTGGGGCTGGAAGGAGCCACTTCCCTCCTCCGCGTCTACGAAGTCCAGTTCGTCCACGGGCTGTTGCAGACCGAGAGCTATGCCCAGGCCGTCGTCAGACGGGGCATGCCGGACGCCGGGCCCGCCGAGATCGAGCGCCGGGTGGCGCTGCGGATGGAGCGCCAGAAGCTGCTGGTGACCGAGCGGTCGGCACAGTTCCACTGCGTGCTGGACGAGGCCGCGCTGCGCCGCCCCTACGGCGAACGGTCCGTGATGCGCGAGCAGTTGAAGCATCTGATCGACATCTCCGAGAGACCGAACGTGCGGCTGCAGGTGATGCCCTTCAGTCTGGGCGGGCACGCCGGCGAGAGCGGCGCCTTCACGATGCTCGGCTTCCAGGAGTCGGGCCTGCCCGACGTCGTCTACCTGGAGCAGCTGACGAGCGCGCTGTATGTCGACAAGCCCGAAGAAGTGGCGCAGTACGCCCGGGTGATGGACCGCCTCCAGGAAGAGGGGCCGAATCCGGCCGAGACCAGGGACCTCTTGCGTGGTCTACTCCAACTGATGTGACGCATCGGTAGGATGGCGCACCATCAGGAGTCAGCACCCCCCAATGCGGCGCCCTGAGCGCCCTGTTCTCCAGATCGGGATGGCATGTCCTACTTCGACGAGTTGGCGTATCAGTTCATCGACGGCGAGTGGCGCTCCGGAAGCGGCTCATGGGACATCGTCGACTTCAATCCGTATAACGGCGAGAAGCTGACCTCCATACCCGTCGCCACGGTCGAGGAGATCGACCAGGCCTACCGCGCCGCCGAGCGTGCGCAACGGGAGTGGGGCGCCACCAATCCGTACACCCGGCGGATCGTCTTCGAGCGTGCGTTGCGGATCATCGACGACCGCGAGGCGGAGCTCGCCGAGACCATCGCCGCCGAGGTCGGCGGCACCCGCACCAAGGTGGGCTTCGAACTGCACCTGGCCAGGGAGTTCCTGCGCGAGGCGATCCAGCTCGCGCTGCGCGCCGAGGGCCGCATCCTGGCCTCGCCCATCGACGGCAAGGAGAACCGCCTCTACCGCCTGCCGGTCGGTGTCGTCGGCGTCATCAGCCCCTTCAACTTCCCCTTCCTGCTGTCCCTCAAGTCCGTGGCGCCGGCCCTGGCGCTCGGCAACGCCGTCGTCCTCAAGCCGCACCAGAACACCCCGGTGTGCGGCGGCGGCCTGGTCGCCAGGATCTTCGAGGAGGCGGGACTGCCGGCGGGCGTGCTCAACGTCGTCGTCACCGACATCGCCGAGATCGGCGACGCGCTCATCGAGCACCCGGTGCCCAAGACCATCTCCTTCACCGGCTCCGAGAAGGTCGGCCGGCATGTCGCGACGGTCGCCGCGTCCCACTTCAAGCACTCGGTGCTGGAGCTGGGCGGCAACAGCGCACTGGTCGTCCTCGACGACGCCGACGTCGACTACGCGGTGGACGCCGCCGTCTTCAGCCGCTTCGTCCACCAGGGCCAGGTCTGCATGGCCGCCAACCGCGTGCTCGTGGACCGCTCCGTGGAACGGGAGTTCACCGAGAAGTTCGTCGCCCGGGTCGCGGCCCTCAAGGTCGGCGACCCCACCGACCCGCAGACCCACATCGGCCCGCTGATCAACGAGGGGCAGGCCGAGGCGGTCTCCTCGCTGGTGGAGCGGGCGGTCGCGGACGGCGCCTCGGCGCTGCTGCACGGCGAGACCCGCGGCACCCTGGTGGCGCCGAGCGTGCTGAGCGGCCTGCCGGATGACTCCCCGCTGCTGCAGCAGGAGATCTTCGGGCCCGTCGTGGTGCTGGTCCCGTTCGACGGGGACGACGAGGCGGTGCGGCTCACCAACGCCACGCCGTACGGGCTGAGCGGTGCCGTGCACACCGCCGACATCGAGCGCGGGGTGCGGTTCGCCAAGCGCATCGAGACCGGGATGTTCCACGTCAACGACGCCACGGTGCACGACGAGCCGATCGTGCCGTTCGGCGGCGCGAAGAGTTCCGGGGTGGGGCGGCTGAACGGCGACGCCATGGTGGAGGCGTTCACCACCACCAAGTGGATCTCCATCCAGCACGGGCGGTCGCAGTTCCCGTTCTGAGCCGCCCGTCCCGCTCCGGGCAGGCGGGCGGATCCGGGGCGCCCGTTCCGCGAGTTGCGGACAGAAGCTGACCGCAAGGGCTCCTACCTTGAGTGATGTCGAAGGCGGACGGCGCACAGCCGGCCGCCGAGGGATATCAGGAAAGGCGGATCTCATGCCCACTCACGTTCCGGCCGAGGACCACGGCGACGAGGCCGGCGCGCTGCTGGCCTTTCTGGAGGCACAGCGCGGCGGGCTGCGGAGGGCGCTGCTGGGACTGACCGACGCACAGGCCGCCGAGCGGCCGAGCGCCAGTGCGCTGTCGCTGGCCGGGCTGGTCAAGCATGCCGCGGAGACCGAGCAGGGCTGGCTGGAGACCGCGCAGCAGCGGCCGAGCTCCGTCGCGCGGACGCCGGAGACCTGGCATCTGAGCTTCCGGCTGGAGGACGGCGAGACCCCCGCCGGTGTGCTGGAGTTCTGGGACGGGGTCGCGCGGCGCACGGAGGAGTTCATCCGCTCCGTGCCGAGCCTGAACGACACCTTCCCGCTGCCCGCGATGCCCTGGTACCCGGACGGGGCCCGCCAGTCGATGCGCTGGCTGCTGCTGCACCTGATCGAGGAGATGGCCCGGCACGCCGGCCACGCCGACATCCTCCGTGAGTCCCTGGACGGCAAGACGGCCTTCGAACTGGTCGAGGAGGAGGAGAAGGCCCGGGTGTAGCGCGGGGGAGACGGCCGGGTCGCCCTAGGCTGGCGGCAGGGGGCGCGCACGGGACAGAGGTGACGATGTCGGCGATCCGGCTGCTGGTACTGGGCGCCGTGCGGCGGCACGGCCGGGCGCACGGCTACCAGGTGCGAGGCGACCTGGAGCACCGCGGCGCCCGAGCGTGGTCCCGGACCCGGCCCGGCTCGGTCTACCACGCCCTTCAGCAGATGGCGAAGGAAGAGCTGCTGCACGCCCATGACCGCGCGCCCAGTACCGCCGGCGGCCCGCCGCGCACCGAGTACGAGCTGACCGCGGCGGGCCGGGAGGAGTACGTCGCCCTGCTGCGGGCCGCGCTCGCCCGGTACGACCAGGGGCCCGACCTGTTCGGCGCGGCCCTCGGCTCCGTCGTCGATCTGCCGCGCGACGAGGCGGTGGCGCTGCTGGAGGAGCGGATGCGCGGGCTCCAGGAGTGGCGGAGCAGGGTGACCGCGTACGGCACGCCCGGGGACGGGCCCGGCCGGCCCGGCCACCTCGGCGAGGTCGTGAACATGTGGCTGCACTCCGCGGACGGCGACGCCGCATGGACGCGCGGGCTGATCGAGCGGATCGAGGGCGGGGCGTACGTGTTCGCCGGCGAGGGCGAGCCGTCCGCCGGGGTGCCGGGCGCGGGGCCCGGGCATCCGAGCGGGACGAAGGACGCGGCCTCGCAGGAGAAGGCGGGCCCGGCGGGCGGCTAGCTAGTGGTGGAACGCCGTGGCGACGTTCGCCGGGCGCTGCAGTGGTTCGGTCTGCTGCCGGAGTTCGGGCAGCAGCTGTTCCAGGTCGGAGATGAAGAGGTCGGCGAGGTCCATCGAGAAGCCGTTGCGGCAGACCACCCGCAGGACGGAGAGGTCCTCGCGCTTGGGGGGAAAGGTGTAGGCGGGGAGCAGCCAGCCGTGCTCCTTCATCCGCCGGGAGACGTCGAAGACGTCGAAGGAGGTGACGTCGTCCGCGGTGGTGAAGGCGAAGACCGGCAGCTCGTCGCCCTGGGTCAGCAGCCTGAAGTCGCCCATCGCGCCGATCCGTTCGGCCAGTGAGCGGGCCACGTCGCGGGTCGCCTGCTGCACGGCGCGGAAGCCGGACCGGCCGAGCCGGAGGAAGGTGTAGTACTGCGCGGCGACCTGGGCCCCGGGCCGGGAGAAGTTGAGCGCGAAGGTCGGCATGTCGCCGCCCAGGTAGTTGACGCGGAAGACCAGCTCCTCGGGCAGCGCCTCCGTATCGCGCCACAGCGCCCAGCCGACGCCCGGGTAGACCAGGCCGTATTTGTGGCCCGAGGTGTTGATGGAGGCCACCCGCGGCTGCCGGAAGTCCCAGATCACGTCCGGGTCGAGGAACGGCGCGATCATGGCGCCGGACGCGCCGTCCACATGGACCGGGACGTCCCAGCCCTTGTCCTCCTGGAGCGCGTCGAGCGCCTTGCAGATCTCGGCCACCGGCTCGTAGGACCCGTCGAAGGTCGAGCCGAGGATCGCCACCACGCCGATGGTGTTCTCGTCGCACAGCGCGGCGGCGGAGGCCGCGTCCAGATGGAAGCGGTCGCCCTCCATCGGGACCGTGCGGGCCTCGACCTCCCAGAAGTTGCAGAACTTCTCCCAGCACACCTGGACGTTGGCGCCCATGACGAGGTTGGGCCGGGCGGTGGCCGGATACCGGTCCTTGTTGCGCTGCATCCAGCGCCGCTTGAGGGCCATGCCCGCGAGCATGCAGGCCTCGCTCGACCCGGTGGTGGAGCAGCCGACGGCGGCCGACGGGTCGGGGGCGTGCCACAGGTCGGCGAGCATCGCCACGCACCGCTTCTCCAGTTCGGCGGTGCGCGGGTACTCGTCCTTGTCGATCATGTTCTTGTCCCGGCACTCCGCCATCAGGACGCCGGCCTGCGGCTCCATCCAGGTCGTGACGAAGGTCGCCAGGTTCAGCCGGGAGTTGCCGTCCAGCATCAGCTCGTCGTGCACGAACTGATAGGCGGTGCGCGGGGAGACCGGGCCGTCGGGCAGGGTGTGCCGCGGCGGGGCGGACTCCATGCCGGCGACCGGGTCGGCCTCGCCGTAGAAGGGATTGACCGGGTGCCCGATGTGCTTGCGGTCGGATGGCGATGCGCCTTTGTGCAGAGTCATCTGTCGCCTCTACCCGTCAACTGGCCGGTGAAAGGCCGTGTTTGACGGCCTTGGTGAAGGTCACCACGCGCTCCGCCTGGATGCGGGCCGCGGTGCGTGCGTCGTCGTCGGGCGGGGTGTCCGGGCCGCCGACGTGGGAGGTGCCGTAGGGATTGCCGTCGGTGAACTTCGCCGGGTCGGTGTAGCCCGGCGTCACGAGGATGCCGCCGAAGTGGTGGACGGTCTGGTAGAGCGCGAGCAGGGTGGACTCCTGGCCGCCGTGCTTGGTGGCGCTCGCGGTGAAGCCGCTGTAGATCTTGTCGGCCAGCCGGCCCTGCTGCCAGAGGCCGCCCAGGGTGTCGAGGTACTGCTTGAGCTGCGAGGAGACGTTCCCGAAGCGGGTGGGGGTCCCGAAGATCACCGCGTCCGCCCAGAGCATGTCCTCGTGGGTGGCCTCCATGATGTCGGCGGTGGCCGCGGCGTTCGCCGCCCAGGCGGGGTTGGCGTCGATGGCGGTCTGCGGGGCGAGTTCCGCGGCCCGCCGCAGCCGCACATCGGCCCCCGCGTGCTCGGCGGCGTCCGCGATCAGCCGGGCGAGCTCGGCGATGGTGCCCGTCGACGAGTAGTAGATGACGGCGACCTTCACATCGTGCACGGGCATCGGCACACCTCCTGAAACCCGACAATAAGGGCATAGGGGGTGGGTGGCCTCCAGGGTTCACCCAGTGGAAGCGCGACGGGCGGGCGGCCGTCCCGAGGGACCGCCACCCGCCCGTGTCCGTCCGGCGCCGTGCCCGGCCGCCGTGCCCCAGCCGCCGGGCCGCCGCCCGCCGCGGCCCCGGCTCAGCTCGCGCTGGCCAGCGACAGCTTCGCGGCGAAGCCGAGGAACGCCGCGCCCGCGCCCGCCGACAGCCCGGCCGTCAGCCGCTTGCGGCGGCGGAAGGTCGCCGCCAGGAACGTCCCGCTGAAGATCAGCACCGACAGGTACGTGAAGCTGAAGAGCTGCGCCCAGGCGCCCAGCGTCAGGAACGACAGCACCGGATGGGCGTAGGACGGGTCGACGAACTGCACGAAGAAGGAGATGAAGAAGAGGATCGCCTTGGGGTTGAGCAGGCTGACCACCAGCGCCCTGCGGTACGGCCGCTCCACGGTCTCCTTCGGCGCCTCGGGCGCCGCGCCCCGCCGTTCGGCCCGGCGCGCCTCCCGGCCGCTCCACAGCGCCCAGGCGCCGCGCAGCATCCCGACCGCCAGCCAGGTCAGATAGCCCGCGCCGGCGAACTTCACGACGGCGAACAGCACCGGGCTGGTCTGCAGCAGCGAGGCCACCCCGCCGGCCGACAGCGTCATCAGCACCGTGTCGCCGCACAGCACCCCGGCCGCCGCCCGGTAGGCCACCCGCGGGCCGCGCCGGGCCGCCACCGAGACGACGTACAGCGAATTCGGGCCCGGCAGCAGAATGATCAGCGCGAGGCCCACCAGATAGGTCGACAAGTCCGTTATCCCCAGCATGTGCGGCAGGATCTCATCCCCCCGCGCGCCCCCTCACCGGCTTTTCATGATGCGGACTTGCACCTCACGCGAGGTGAGGACGGATCGTGGAGGGCGTACCGAGAAGGGAGCGGAAGTGAGCTATTCGGTAGGGCAGGTCGCCGCCTTCGCCGGGGTCACGGTGCGCACCTTGCACCACTACGACGAGATCGGGCTGCTGCTGCCCGGTGCCCGCAACCACGCAGGTCACCGGCGCTACGACGAGGACGACCTGGACCGGCTGCAGCAGATCCTCTTCTACCGGGAGCTCGGCTTTCCGCTCGACGAGGTCGCGGCCCTCCTGGACGATCCGCACACCGACCCGCAGGAGCATCTGCGGCGCCAGCACGAGCTGCTGACCGGACGGATCGGCAGACTCCAGGAGATGGCCGCCGCCGTCGAACACGCGATGGAGGCACGCAGGATGAAGGTACGGCTCACACCCGAGGAGAAGTTCGAGGTCTTCGGGGACTTCGACCCCGATGCGCACGCCGCGGAGGCCGAGGAGCGCTGGGGCGGCACGGACGCCTACCAGGAGTCGCGGCGCAGGACGGCCGCCTACACCAAGGAGGACTGGCAGCGGCTGAAGGAGGAGTTCGACGCCCTGCACCGCAAGATGGCGGACCTGCTCGCGCGGGGCGTGCCGGCCGACTCCGAGGCGGCCATGGAGGTCGCGGAGGAGCACCGGCGGTTCATCGGCGGGGCGTACTACGAATGCAGTCACGAGCTCCACAGCGGACTCGGCGAGATGTACGTCACGGACGCGCGGTTCACCGCCACCTACGAGGCCATCAGGCCCGGCCTCGCCGTGTACATGCGCGACGCGATGCTGGCCAACGCCGTCCGCCACCTGTGATCCGTACGGGCCGGGGAAGCGCGCCCCCGGCCCGTACGGCGCGCCGTGCCCGGCCCGCCCGGTGCTCAGCCCTGCGGGGAGAGCACCACGGCCGTCCCGTAGGCGCACACCTCGGTGCCCACGTCCGCGGCCTCCGTGACATCGAAGCGGAACATCAGCACCGCATTCGCCCCGCGCGAGCGGGCCTGCTCCACCAGCCGTTCCATCGCCTGGTTACGGGTCTCGACCAGGGTCTTCGTCAGGCCCCGCAGCTCGCCGCCGATCATCGACTTCAGGCCCGCGCCGATCTGGCTGCCGAGGTGGCGCGAGCGCACCGTCAGGCCGAAGACCTCGCCGATGACGCGTTCCACGTGAAACCCCGGGACGTCGTTGGTCGTCACCACCAGCACGTCGGACTGCGCACGCTGTCCGCCGCCGTACTCATCGATGCCCATGGTGTGCACCTCCTTCCGGTCAGCATCACCCGGTCCCCCGGGTGCGGCCAGCGGTCAGGGGCGCCCGGGTGGGGCCCCGGGGCCCGCCTGGAACCACGGGGAGCCGCCCGGCGTTGATAGCTTTGGGCCGCACCCGCGCCTGCACCCTCGTCGCTTCGCCCGTCGCACCGCACGATCCGGCGCCCTCGACCCAGGAGCCTTCACCCCGTGAACACTCTCGCGCTCGGCCCCCAGTGGCTGGATCCGGACTATCTGATCGCGACATTCGGCCTGGTCGGCGTCCTGGTCATCGTCTTCGCGGAGTCCGGCCTGCTGATCGGCTTCTTCCTGCCGGGCGACTCGCTGCTGTTCACCACCGGCCTGCTGGTGACGACGAACAAGCTGGACCGGCCGCTGTGGCTGGTGTGCTCCCTGGTGGTGCTGGCCGCCGTGCTCGGTGACCAGGCGGGCTATCTCTTCGGCCGCAAGGTCGGCCCCTCGCTGTTCAAGCGCCCCGACTCCCGCCTCTTCAAGCAGGAGAACGTCGAGAAGGCGCACGAGTTCTTCGAGAAGCACGGCCCCAAGTCGCTGATCCTGGCCCGCTTCGTGCCGATCGTGCGGACCTTCACGCCGATCATCGCCGGTGTGAGCCGGATGAACTACCGCTCCTTCATCACCTTCAACCTCATCGGCGGCGCGCTGTGGGGCGCCGGTGTCACCCTCCTCGGGGCGTCGCTGGGGAAGGTCGCGTTCGTCCACAAGCACATCGAGCTGATCCTGGTCGCGATCGTGCTGGTCTCCGTCGTCCCGATCGCCATCGAGTACCTCCGCGCCCGCGGCAAGGCCAAGAACGAGCAGCCCGCCCCGGCCCACCCCCTGGACCGCCCGCAGGCCGCGCCCGACACCCGCCGCGGCCGCCACGCCAAGCGCTGACCACCCCGGACACCCACCCGGCCACCGCCACCCCACCCGCGCAGGCCCGGCCCCGGCACCCGACAGCCCCGCGCAGCGGCCCCGCCCGCCGCTGGGGTACCTCCCACGCCCTTCAGGCAGCGGGGGAGCAACGGCCAGCAACCCCCACGCCGGGCCGGCCGACCACGTGGTCCGACGGCGAGGTGCAACGAACGGGTAGCCGAAAACGCCGCCCCCGCGCACGCGCCGCCCGTCCCCATCAGGCATCGTGTCCTTGTCATCCGTCAGGAGGCTTACGAGGAGAGCGAAGACCCGTGGCGTCGGACCCACACCGCGGCCAGCGCGGCACGAGCGGCAGCGGCAGCAGCGGATCCTCGGACCAGAGCGGTTCCGAGGAGCGCAAGCCCCAGCCGGACGAGGCCCACAGTGCCTTCACCCCGCCGCTGGGCGTGCCCTACCCGCCGCTGCCCGAGGACGAGCACCCCACCTCCGAGTTCGCGCTGCCCTCGGGGCTGCGCCCGGAGACCCCGGCCGAGCAGGAGGGCTCGGCCTTCACGCCGCCCAGCGGCACCACCGGCCAGACCCCGATGCCCGCCGGCTCCACCGCGCTGAGCTACGCCTTCACCCCGCCGCACGGCATCCCCGCCGTCCGCCTCACCAAGGAGGCGCCCTGGCAGGACCGGATGCGCACCATGCTCCGGATGCCGGTGGGGGAGCGGCCGGTCCCCGAACGCGCCGAGCGGCCCGACGACGAGACCGGCCCGGCCGTGCCCCGCGTGCTCGACCTGACGCTGCGTATCGGGGAGATCCTGCTCGCCGGCGGCGAGGGCGCCGAGGACGTCGAGGCCGCGATGTTCGGTGTGGCGCACGCCTACGGGCTGGAGCGCGTCGAGCCGACCGTCACCTTCACCCTGCTGTCGATCTCCTACCAGCCGTCGCTGGTCGACGACCCGGTCACCGCCAGCCGTACGGTCCGGCGCCGCGGCGTCGACTACAACCGGCTCTCCGCGGTCTTCCGGCTCGTCGACGACATCGCCTCCGAGGACATCACCCTCGAAGAGGCCTACCGCGGCCTCGCCGAGATCCGCCGTAACCGCCACCCGTACCCGAGCTGGGCGCTGACGGTGGCCTCCGGGCTGCTGTCCGGTGCGGCCTCCATGCTGGTCGGCGGCACCATGCTGGTGTTCGTCGCGGCCGCGGTGGGCTCGATGCTCGGCGACCGGCTGGCCTGGCTCGCGTCCGGGCGCGGGCTGCCGGAGTTCTACCAGTTCGTGGTCGCGGCGATGCCGCCCGCGGCGGTGGGCGTCGCCTTCGGTCTCGCCCACCTCAATGTGCAGGCGTCCGCGGTGATCACCGGTGGACTGTTCGCGCTGATCCCGGGGCGGGCCCTGGTCGCCGGCGTCCACGACGGGCTGACCGGCTACTACATCACCGCCGCCGCCCGTCTGCTGGAGGTCGGCTACCTCATCGTCGGCATCGTCGTCGGCGTGCTCAGCGTGCTCTACATCGGCCTTCAGCTGAACCCGGGCCTGCGGCGGCTCAACCCCGAGGAGTCGCTGGGGGACTACAACGAGCCGCTGGTGCAGACGGTCGCGGCGATGCTGCTGGCACTGGCGTTCTGCGTGCTGCTCCAGCAGGAACGTCACACCGTGGCGTTTGCGACCCTGAACGGCGGCGTCGCCTGGGTGGTGTACGGCGCGCTCACCTACGTCGCCGGGATAAACGCCGTGCCCGCCACCGCCATCGCGGCCGGACTGGTCGGCCTCTTCGGCCAGTTGCTCTCCCGCTACCGCTATGCGTCCGCGCTGCCGTACGTCACCGCGGCCATCGGCCCGCTGCTGCCCGGTAGCGCCACGTACTTCGGCCTGCTCAACTTCGCCCAGGGGCACCTGCCGCAGGGCCTGACGTCCCTGGTCCAGGCCGCTTCGCTGGCGCTGGCCATCGCGGTGGGGGTCAACCTCGGCGCCGAGGTCGCCCGGCTGTTCCTGCGGGCACCGGGCCTCGAGGAGGCCGGCACCGGCCGCCGCGCCGCCAAGCGCACCCGCGGCTTCTAGGGCGGCGGCCCGGGGAGCGCCACCGGCCCCGACACGCACGACGGGCGGCAACCCAACCGGGTGCCGCCCGTTCGCGTACGAAAATCAGCGCGCGGATCCCGGCGCGCCGCGGTCAGGAAGAGCCCGCCGCACGCCGGGACGCCACGGCTGCGTCAGTGCTTGCCGCCCTGCGCCTCGAGGCGCTTGTAGGAGGCCTCGATCTCGGCCTCGGCCTCGGTGCGGCCGACCCAGTTGGCGCCCTCGACGGACTTGCCGGGCTCCAGGTCCTTGTAGACCTCGAAGAAGTGCTGGATCTCCAGGCGGTCGAACTCCGACACGTGGTGGATGTCCCGCAGGTGCTCCACACGCGGGTCGGACGCCGGCACGCACAGCAGCTTGTCGTCGCCGCCGGCCTCGTCCGTCATCCGGAACATGCCGATGGCGCGGCACTTGATGAGGCAGCCGGGGAAGGTCGGCTCGTCCAGGATGACCAGCGCGTCCAGCGGGTCGCCGTCCTCGCCCAGGGTGTTCTCGACAAAGCCGTAGTCGGCCGGGTAGCTGGTCGAGGTGAAGAGTCGACGGTCCAGGCGGATCCGACCGGTCTCGTGGTCCACCTCGTACTTGTTCCGCGAACCCTTCGGGATCTCGATGGTGACGTCGAACTCCACGGGTGGCTCCTCCATGATCAACACATACGTCTGGTGATTAAGTGTCCCCCACGCAGGTGTGTGGTGGCGAAAGGGGCTGGTCCGAGGTGCCGGAGACCGGAAAGTGGCAGGTCAGATGGCAGTCGGCAGAGCGGTCCGCGCGGGCGGCGACGCGCGCGGCGGTCCGCTCGGCGCAGAGCGCGCTCGACGCGGCGCGACGAACGGCCGGGGCCGCGCGGCATGCCTGGCGGGCCGCGCCGCGCCACACCCAGCAGACCTGGCGGCTCACGGCGGTCTCCGCGGCCACCGGCCTGGCGGTCGCGCTCGCCGCGGTGGCGGCGGCGGGGCCGTGGGACTCGGGTCAGCGTACGGCCGAGCGCACCGAGGCGGGCTCGATGGACGGTGCCAGTGGTGAGCATCACGCCGCCGACCCCGGCCCGGCGCCCAGTGCCCCGCCCGTGCTGCCCGCGCTCGGCGCCCCCGCGCCCGGCTCCGGGGGCCGCGGCGCGGCCCCCGTCCCCACCGACGCCGGGCTGGCCGACGCGCTCGCACCGCTGCTGAAGGACCCCGCGCTCGGCTCGCTGCGCACGGCCTCCGTCCTGGACGTCGCCGCGGGCCGCGAGGTCTTCGGCGAGGGCCAGGGCAAGGCCGCCACCCCCGCCTCCACCGTCAAGCTCGCCACCGCCGTCGCCGCGCTCTCCGCGCTCGGACCCGACCACCGCATCGACACCACCGTCGTCATGGGCGGCAGGAACCGCATCGTCCTGGTCGGCGGCGGCGACCCCACGCTCACCGCCCGCGCCCCGCGGCACGGCGCCGAGGAACAGCCCGCGAACCTGCGCGCCCTCGCCGACGCCACCGCCCGCGCCCTCAAGAAGCGCCACCTCACCAAGGTCGCGCTCGGCTACGACACCAGCACCTACGCGGGCCCCGCCCTGCACCCCATCGGCCCGAACGAGAACATCGCCCCCGTCACCGCCCTGATGACCGACGAGGCGCGTCTCGACGACAGCGAGCACGGCACCGCCCCCCGCAGCACCGACCCGGCCCACGACGCGGCACGCGCCTTCGCCGAGCTGCTCCACGCACGCGGCATCACCGTCGACGGCGACCCGGCCGGCGCCAGGGCCCCGAAGAAGGCCGACCGGATCGCCACCGTCCGCTCCCTGCCGCTGTCCGCGCTCGTCGAGCGGATGCTCACCTACAGCGACAACGACATCGCCGAGGCCCTGGCCCGCCAGACCGCCCTCGCCGCGCGGCAGCCCGCCAGCTTCACCGGCGCCGGAAAGGCCGTCCGCGCGGCCCTCTCCCGGCAGCACCTGCCCCTGACCGGCGCCGTGTTCGAGGACGGCAGCGGCCTGGACCGCGACGACAAGGTCACCGCCACGCTGCTCTCCCACCTCCTGCTGCAGGCCTCGTCGCCCGACCTGCCCGCCCTGCGCCCCGTGGTCACCGGCCTCCCGGTCGCCGCCTTCACCGGCACCCTCAGCCACCGCTACCGGGGCCAGAGCGCAGGGGCCGGCGCCGTACGCGCCAAGACGGGCACCCTCACCGGCGTGAACACCCTGGCCGGCACCGTCGTCGACGCCGACGGCCGGCTCCTCGTCTTCTCCTTCATGACCACCGGCACCACCGACCCCCAGGGCGCCCAGAACGCCCTCGACAAACTCGCCTCAGCGGTGGCCAACTGCGGCTGCCGCTGAGGTCCGCGTTTTCGGCTTTCCCGCCGTGGGGGTTGCTCGCCGTTTGCCGCCCGCTGCGCGGTGCGCCCGCGTTTGCGCCTGCGGCGGGCGGGGTCCGCGGTGCCGCTGCGCGGGGCTGGTGCG
>NZ_JBFBHQ010000004.1:0-593248 GCF_040701845.1 Streptomyces angustmyceticus
CATTCCGAACCCGGAAGCTAAGCCTTTCAGCGCCGATGGTACTGCAGGGGGGACCCTGTGGGAGAGTAGGACGCCGCCGAACAATCTTTGTGGGAAGCCCCGCACCGTATGGTGCGGGGCTTTTCCGCGTTGTCGTCGTCCGGGGACCCGCGGCACGGCTCGGCCGGCGGGCCGGGTAAGGTCAGGGTGCATCGTTGACACATTTCCCCCACAGGAGGCCCCCGCGTGGAGGTCCAGGAGACGCGGGTCCAGACGGATCGCGTCCTCACCATCCCGAATATCCTGAGCATGGCGCGCCTCGTCGGCGTGCCGGTGTTCCTGTGGCTGATCCTGTGGCCGGAATTCGGTGGCCCGAACGCTGACCTCTGGGCGCTCCTGATCCTGGCGCTGAGCGGCGTCAGTGACTATCTGGACGGCAAGCTCGCCCGGCGCTGGAACCAGATCAGCAGCCTGGGCCGCATCCTCGACCCGGCTGCCGACCGCCTCTACATCCTGTCGACGCTCGTCGGTCTGACATGGCGCGAGATCCTGCCGCTCTGGCTCACCGGTGCCCTGCTGGCACGGGAGCTGATGCTGCTCGTCGCGGTCGGATTCCTCGGACGCCACGGCTACGGGCCTCCCCAGGTGAACTTCCTGGGCAAAGCGGCTACGTTCAACTTGATGTATGCCTTCCCGTTGCTCCTCCTGAGCGACAGGAGGGGCTGGCTTCACGAACTCGCCACAGTTTTCGGATGGGCGTTCGCAGGATGGGGTACGGCGCTCTACTGGTGGGCAGGGATCCTCTACGTGGTCCAGGTCCGTCGAATCATCAGGGCGGACGCCACGGCCGACTGAGCTCTCCGAACCGGCAGGTTGTGCCAGGGCCCGGCGCCCGTACGTGAGAACAGGAACAGCGGGCGCTTTGGACAAGTGAAGTCGGCAAGACCGTCGTCTCTTAGAGGAGGACGCTTCCGACATGAAGGCCGTTGTGATGGCCGGCGGCGAGGGAACACGCCTTCGCCCCATGACGTCCAGTATGCCCAAGCCGCTGCTTCCGGTCGCCAACAGGCCGATCATGGAGCATGTACTCAGGCTGCTGAAACGGCATGGTCTCAATGAGACCGTCGTGACCGTGCAATTCCTTGCCTCGCTCGTCAAGAACTATTTCGGCGACGGGGAAGAGCTCGGGATGGAGCTCACCTACGCCAATGAGGAAAAGCCACTCGGCACCGCGGGCAGCGTGAAGAACGCCGAGGAGGCCCTCAAGGACGACGCCTTCCTCGTCATCTCCGGTGACGCCCTCACCGATTTCGACCTGACCGATCTGATCAGGTTCCACAAGGAGAAGGGCGCCCTTGTCACCGTCTGCCTGACGCGGGTACCCAACCCGCTCGAGTTCGGCATCACCATCGTCGACGAGGCCGGCAAGGTCGAACGGTTCCTGGAAAAGCCCACCTGGGGCCAGGTCTTCTCGGACACCGTCAACACCGGCATCTACGTCATGGAGCCGGAAGTCTTCGACTACTTCGAGCCCGATGTGCCCGTCGACTGGTCGGGCGATGTCTTTCCGCAGCTCATGAAGGAAGGCAAGCCGATCTACGGCTATATCGCCGAGGGCTACTGGGAGGACGTCGGGACGCACGAAAGCTATGTGAAGGCACAGGCCGATGTCCTCGAGGGCAAGGTCGATGTGGAAATCGACGGCTTCGAGATCTCGCCCGGCGTATGGGTCGCCGAGGGCGCCGAGGTCCACCCCGATGCCGAGCTCCGCGGGCCGTTGTACATCGGTGACTACGCCAAGATCGAAGCGGATGCGGAGATTCGGGAGCACACCGTCGTCGGCTCCAATGTCGTCGTCAAGAGCGGGGCGTTCCTGCACCGGGCCGTGGTGCACGACAACGTCTACATCGGGCAGCAGAGCAATCTGCGCGGCTGTGTGATCGGCAAGAACACCGACATCATGCGGGCCGCCCGGATCGAGGACGGCGCCGTCATCGGCGACGAGTGCCTCATCGGTGAAGAATCGATCGTGCAGGGCAATGTGCGGGTCTACCCGTTCAAGACCATCGAGGCCGGCGCATTCGTCAACACCTCGGTGATCTGGGAGTCCCGGGGCCAGGCGCATCTGTTCGGCGCCCGCGGCGTCTCCGGGATCCTCAACGTCGAGATCACGCCGGAACTCGCCGTACGGCTCGCGGGCGCGTATGCCACCACGCTCAAGAAGGGCTCCACGGTCACCACCGCGCGAGACCACTCCCGCGGCGCCCGGGCGCTCAAGCGCGCCGTGATCTCCGCGCTGCAGACCAGTGCCATCGACGTCCGCGACCTGGAGAACGTCCCGCTGCCCGTCGCCCGCCAGCAGACCGCTCGTGGCAGCGCCGGCGGCATCATGATCCGGACGACGCCCGGCGTGCCGGACTCCGTCGACATCATGTTCTTCGACGAGCGGGGCGCCGATCTCTCACAGGCCGGCCAGCGCAAGCTCGACCGGGTCTTCGCCCGCCAGGAGTACCGTCGCGCCTTCCCCGGCGAGATCGGTGATCTGATCTTCCCGGCCAGTGTCTTCGACTCCTACACGGGGTCGCTGCTGCGGGCCGTGGACATCACGGGGATCAGCGAGTCCGGGCTGAAGGTCGTCGTGGACGCCTCGAACGGCAGCGCGGGCCTGGTCCTGCCCAGCCTGCTGGGCCGGCTCGGCGTCGACTCCCTGACCATCAATCCCGGGCTCGACGAGTCCCGGCCGACCGAGACGGCCGACGCGCGGCGCTCCGGACTCGTGCGGCTCGGCGAGATCGTGGCCTCGGCCCGGGCCGCCTTCGGCGTGCGCTTCGACCCCGTGGGCGAACGGCTCTCGCTCGTGGACGAGCGCGGCCGGATCATCGAGGACGACCGCGCGCTGCTGGTCATGCTGGACCTGGTGGCGGCGGAGCGGCGCACCGGGCGGGTGGCACTGCCGGTCACCACGACCCGCATCGCCGAGCAGGTGGCGGCGTACCACGGGACGCAGGTGGAGTGGACGACGACCTCTCCCGACGATCTGACCCGGGTGGGGCGCGACGACGCCACCATCTTCGGCGGGGACGGCAGGGGCGGCTTCCTCATCCCCGAGTTCAGCAGCGTCTTCGACGGTGCCGCGGCCTTCGTCCGGCTGATCGGGCTGGTGGCCCGCACCCAGCTCACGCTGAGCCAGATCGACGCGCGCATCCCGCGGGCGCACGTCCAGCGCCGTGACCTGGCCACCCCGTGGGCGGTCAAGGGGCTGGTCATGCGGCATGTCGTCGAGGCGGCCGGTGACCGGGACGTGGACACCACCGACGGTGTACGGGTCGTGGAGCCCGACGGCCGCTGGGTACTGGTGCTGCCCGACCCCGCCGAGGCGGTCACCCACCTGTGGGCGGAAGGGCCGGACGACGCCTCCGCCCTGCAGCTGCTGGACGAGTGGTCCGCCGTGGTGGACAGCGCAGGACGCTGACCCGGACCCCACCGGCGGGCCGTGGATCGGCACGCCGGTGGGGCCATTGGGAGACCGCACGGCCGACGTGCGACGATGTGCGGCATGTCGCAGCAGCGCCCCGATCGGAGCAACACGAAGACCTCGGCCGCGCGCCCCGATGCGTCCATGTCGCTGCTGACCAATGTGATGGATCACAGCCTCGACGACGGATACGCCGAGGCCGCCGCCCGGAAGTCCGAAACGGGTGTGCGCGGTCTGCCGCGTACCCTGCGGGCCAAGTTGGGCCTGGCTGCCGGTCTGGTGCTCGCCGCGCTCGTGGTGACGGTGGGGGCGGCGCAGGCGCGCATATCGGCACCGACGCTCGCCAAGGAGCGCGAGGAACTGATCAACCGCATCCAGAAGGGCACCGGTGAGGCGGACCGGCAGCAGCAGCGGGTCGATGCGCTCCGGGACGACGTCAGCAGGATGCAGCGCGAGGCGTTGAAGCAGCACGGCAGCGACAAGGCCGAAGTGCTGGGCCTGCTGTCCGGTTCGACCCAGGTCTCCGGGCCGGGCGTGAAACTCGTCGTGGACGATGCCAAGGACGCGGAATCCAGCGGCGGCGGACCGCGCGAGAGCAGTGGATTTTCGGACACGGGGCGGGTGCGCGACAGGGACATGCAGCGCGTCGTCAACGGGCTGTGGGCGTCGGGTGCGGAGGCCATCTCCGTCAATGGACAGCGGCTTACGTCACTCTCGGCGATCAGAGCCGCAGGAGACGCCATACTGGTCGACAACAAGCCACTGGTACCGCCTTATACGGTGCTGGCGGTGGGGGACGGGCAGAGGCTGAGCACCGCTTTCCAGGACAGCGCCGACGGCCAGTACCTGCACGTGCTGCAGGAGAACTACGGCGTGCGCACCCGGATTTCCGTGGAGCACGAGATCACGCTGACGCCCGCACCCAGTTTGATCGTACGTACCGCAAAGCCGCAGGCCGGTGCCGCCAAGGCGGACGGCACCGACATAGGGAAGGGCACATCGTGATCGCCGTATTGGGCCTCATCGTGGGAGTCGTGGTCGGGCTTGTCGTCCGACCCGTGGTGCCGACGGTGGTCGAGCCCTACTTGCCGATCGCTGTCGTCGCGGCGCTGGACGCCGTGTTCGGTGGTCTGCGCGCGATGCTGGACGGCATCTTCGACGACAAGGTCTTCGTGGTCTCCTTCCTGTCGAATGTCGTCGTCGCCGCGCTGATCGTCTTCCTCGGCGACAAGTTGGGCGTCGGCGCCCAACTCTCCACGGGCGTCGTCGTGGTGCTGGGTATCCGGATCTTCTCCAACGCCGCCGCCATCCGCCGGCACGTCTTCCGGGCGTGAGGCCGATGCCGACGGAGGAGACCCCGGAGCCCGAGAAGAAGCAGGAACAGCCGGAGCGGGCAGGACGGCCGGAGCAGTCGGAGTGGCCGCGGCCGGCGGATCAGCCGGAGCCCGCGAAGCGGCCGGAGCGCCCCGGGCCTGAGCCGAAGCAGGAGCCGGGAGCGGTGCCCGAACCGGAGCCGGCGCCGAAATCGGAGTCGGAACCGGCCCAGGAACGGGAGCCCGAAGCCGAGCCGGACAGCGGCCCGGCAGGCCGGCGGCCGATGCCGCCCGAGAGCCGGAGCGCCCAGGAGTGGGCCGAGGCCGAGGAAGAGACCGAGGCTCACGAACCGGACAGTGCTGGACACAAGGCCGACAAAGGGGCAGACTCCTCGACTCCGGAGGCGGTTGCCGACGGGAGTGCGCAGCGCCCGATGAGCGGCCGGGAGCGGCTGGTGGCGAGCCTGTGGCCGCCGCGGCTGACCCGGGCTCAACTGATCGTTGCGTTGCTCCTGTTCATTCTCGGCCTCGGCCTGGCGATTCAGGTACGTTCCACAAGTGACAGCAGTGCTCTGCGGGGTGCGCGTCAGGAGGACTTGGTGCGCATTCTGGACGAGCTGGACAACCGCTCCCAGCGGTTGACCGACGAACAGCGGCGCCTGGAAGGGCAGAAGACCGAGTTGGCGAACAGCTCGGACCAGGCCGAGGAGGCCCGTAAGCAGACCGTGGAGAAGGAACAGCAGCTGGGCGTGCTGGCCGGGACCGTCGCGGCGCAAGGGCCCGGCATCACCCTGACCATCGACGACCCGGCGCACTCCGTCGAGGCGGACAAGCTGCTGGACACCATCCAGGAGCTGCGGGCGGCCGGCGCCGAGGCCATCCAGGTCAATGACGTCCGGGTCGTCGCGAACACCTCGCTGTCGGATGTCAGGGGTGGCGTGGGGATCGACGGGAAGCGCGTCGTGCAGCCGTACCGTTTCAAGGTCATCGGTAAGCCGGAGGACCTGGAACCGGCGCTGAACATCCCCGGTGGAGTGGTCCAGACTCTGGAAAAGGAGCAGGCCAAGGTGTCTGTGACCCGTGAGAAGAAGATCATTGTGGACGCCTTGCGAGAGGCGAAGCGGCCTGACTACGCTCGGTCGTCATCGCAGTGAGGCGTACAGGTATGTCGAGTGCCCGGCGAGGGCATGAGGTAGCGGGGGGTCGACGCACCGTGCGTGTGGTGTGTGGTGGAAACTGTCTGAAGGCCACGGACGTTCACAGGATGTCCGGATCGGCCGGTGTGTGCATCGAGGGTTCGTCCTGCCCCACGGGCGGGTCTATGTCGTTCAAGGGGAATCGCCCGTGAAGTTGTTTGGAAAGCTGTTCGGCAAGAGCGCCCGCCAGGATGGCGACAGCGGCTCCGCGCGGCACCGTGCGTCGGGCAGGCCCGACGAGAGCGGCGCCGCCGAGGACCGTCCGCTCTTCCGTGACGAGGTCAGCGGTCCGTCCGGGGGGTACGGTGCGGGTTCTGTTGACCCCTCCGGTGCCGGCCGCATAGGTTCCCAGGAACCATCAGCCGCACGCACGGGTGGAGGGTCGGCCTTGCCGGTTTGTACGAGGTGTGGGAACCGGAATGCCGAGGCGAGCCGGTTCTGTTCCAACTGTGGAGCGCCGCTTCGCGCGGGCGCTCAGCCCGAGCGGGCGTCCGAGACGACCTCCACGATCTCCATTTCGGGGCTGGAGGCCTACGACTCGGAGACGACGGGCCAGAATCTGGCGCCGTCGCTGTCCCCGGAGGCCCAGGCGGCCGTCGACGCCCTTCCGTTGGGATCGGCGCTGCTGGTCGTCCGGCGGGGTCCGAATTCGGGCAGCCGCTTCCTCCTGGACAGCGAGCTGACGACGGCGGGCCGGCACCCGCAGGGCGACATCTTCCTCGACGATGTGACGGTCTCGCGCCGTCACGTGGAGTTCCGCCGGGGACCGGACGGTCTCTTCACGGTCTCCGACGTCGGCAGCCTCAACGGCACCTACGTCAACCGTGAGCGGATCGACTCCGTCACCCTCGCCACCGGCGACGAGGTCCAGATCGGCAAGTTCCGCCTGGTCTTCTACGCGAGCCAGCGAGGCGCCGGTATCTGACCGGCCGGGGAAGGCATATGCGCGATACACCGAAAGGCGGCGCCGGGTTCTCCGGCGCCGCCTCCTCGGACGGCAAGCCGGTGAGCATCGGCACGGTGCTCACCCTGCTGCGGGAGGAATTTCCCGAGGTCACCATCTCCAAGATCCGCTTCCTGGAGGCCGAGGGACTGGTCGAGCCGAAGCGCACGCCTTCCGGGTACCGCAAATTCACGCCGCAGGACGTCGAGCGCCTGGCGGCCGTCCTGCGGATGCAGCGGGACCACTATCTGCCGCTCAAGGTCATCAGGGAGCATCTGGACGCCCTGGAGCGCGGTGAGCGGGTGCCGCTGCCGGCTCCGGCCACACCCTCCCGTGATCTCGTCGAAGGCGTCCACGACCCCGCTGAGGAGCGTCCTACGGCTGCCCGTATCGGCCGGGCGGAGCTGCTGGCCGCCGCGGAGGTGGACGAGACGGCGCTCGCCGACTGGGAGTCCTACGGGCTCATCGTCCCTCATGCGGAGGGCGGATACGACATCGAGGCCGTCACGGTCGCCAAGCTCGTCGCGGACCTGGGCCGCTTCGGCCTCGAGCCGCGGCATCTGCGTGCCGTGAAGGCGGCCGCCGAGCGCGAGGCGGGCCTGGTCGAGCAGGTCGTTGCACCCCTTCGGCGGCACCGTAACCCGCAGACCAGGGCCCATGCCGAAGCCACCGCCAGGGAGCTGGCCACGCTGTCCGTACGGCTGCATGCGGCACTGGTGCAGAGCGCTTTGCGGGTCCGCCTGTAGTGAGCAAACGAGTGCCCGACTACCCAAACCGGCCGGGCACGTCCTAGGGTTGCTGTGTGAACGAGCTCGACGTCGTGGGTGTCCGGGTGGAAATGCCTTCCAGCCAACCGATCGTGCTCCTGCGGGAGGTGGGAGGCGATCGCTACTTGCCCATTTGGATCGGGCCAGGGGAGGCCACCGCCATCGCCTTTGCCCAGCAGGGCATGGTCCCTGCCAGGCCGCTGACGCACGACCTTTTCAAGGATGTGCTGGAAGCGGTGGGCCAGGAACTGACGCAGGTGCGCATCACGGACCTGCGCGAGGGGGTTTTCTATGCCGAACTCGTCTTCGCGAGCGGAGTCGAGGTCAGTGCGCGTCCGTCCGACGCCATAGCGCTGGCGTTGCGCACCGGAACGCCGATCTTCGGTACCGACGGTGTGCTGGACGACGCGGGGATCGCCATCCCGGACGAGCAGGAGGACGAGGTGGAGAAGTTCCGCGAGTTCCTCGACCAGATCTCGCCCGAGGACTTCGGCACCAACAGCCAGTAATACCGGCCAGACGGACCGCCTGTTTCCGGCCAAACACTTAGCCGTTCCCCGTGCGGGGTCACGAGAAACCACTCGTAGGGTGATTATCACTCGGCGTGGCGAGCGCGGCGATCGTTGACGCACCCCGAGTGACTGCATACCGTCGATGTGGCAGGTCCCGTCCGGGACGTGGAGGACGGAGGGCGGCGTGGCAATCACCGGCGACGGTATGGCGGCGGAAGGGGCGTTGCCGCTCCACTCGGGCGCAGCAGCGAACCCTGCCCCGGCACCGGCCGCGGCGGTGTCGGGGGACTGCGAGGCGCAGAGCATCGGCTATCGCGGCCCGACCGCCTGTGCGGCAGCGGGCATCACCTACCGGCAGCTCGACTACTGGGCGCGTACGGGCCTGGTGGAGCCGAGCATCCGGCCTGCGTACGGCTCCGGCACCCAGCGGCTCTACAGCTTCCGGGACGTCGTGGTCCTGAAGATCGTCAAGCGGCTGCTGGACACCGGGGTGTCGCTGCAGAACATCCGCACCGCCGTCCAGCACCTCCGGGCCCGCGGGCTGGCGGATCTGACCCGGATGACGCTCATGAGCGACGGCGCGACGGTCTACGAGTGCACCTCGCCCGACCAGGTCGTGGACCTGCTCCAGGGCGGCCAGGGCGTCTTCGGCATCGCCGTGGGCGTGGTGTGGCGGGACGTGGAGGGCGCGCTGTCACAGCTCCACGGGGAGCGTGTGGACACCGGCGAGACCCTGGTCGGGAAGAACCCGCACGACGAGCTGGCGCGGCGGCGCAACCGGGCGGGCTGAGTCCCGGCGGCCGCACCGGCCCGGCATGGGGCCGATTGTCAGTGGCATGGGGCAGCATCGGAGATGTGAGACCCGCGCCGACGATCCTGCATCTCGACATGGATGCGTTCTTCGCGGCCGCCGAGCAGGCGGCCAAGCCGAGCCTTCGCGGCAAGCCCGTGGTGGTCGGCGGGATCGGCGTGCGCGGGGTGGTCTCCACGGCGTCGTACGAAGCCCGGGTGTTCGGTGTCCGCTCCGCGATGCCGACGGCCCAGGCGCGCCGGCTGTGCCCCAACGCCGCTTATCTCGCCCCGCGCTTCTCCTTGTACCGCCAGGTGAGTGAGGTGGTGATGGAGCTGTTGCACGCGCTGTCGCCGCTGGTGGAGCCGCTGAGCCTGGACGAGGCGTTCGTCGACCTGGAGGCGGGCGGGGTGCCGCCGCACACGGCCGCGGTGCGGGCCGTGGGGGAGCAGCTGCGCCGCGACATCCGCTCGGCCACGGGCCTGACCGGCTCGGTGGGGCTGGCCGGCGCCAAGTTGCTGGCGAAGATCGCGTCCGAGGCTGCCAAGCCGAACGGTCTGGTGGTGATCGAGCCCGGTACCGAGCGCGAGCTGCTGGGGCCGATGACGGTGCGGACGCTGCCGGGGGTGGGGCCCGCGACGGCCGAGACGCTGCGCCGGGCCGGGATCCACACCGTCGCCGAGACCGCGGAGGCCGGCGAGGCCGAGCTGGTGCGGCTGCTGGGCAGGGCGCACGGCGCCGGGCTCTACGCGATGGCGCTGGGCCGGGACGACCGGCCCGTGGTGGCCGAGCGGGATGCGAAGTCCATCTCGGTCGAGGACACCTTCGAGGTCGATCTGACCGACCGGACGCGGGTGCGCAGCGAGGTGCTGCGGCTGGCCGACCGCTGCGTACAGCGGCTGCGGGCCGCCGGGCGCTCCGGGCGGACGGTGGTCATCAAGGTGCGCAACTACGACTTCTCGACCCTGACCCGCTCCGAGACGCTCCGTGGGCCGACCGACGACCCCGCGGTGATACGGGAGGCCGCTGTGCGGCTGCTGGAGACGGTGGACACCACGGGCGGCGTGCGGCTGCTGGGCGTGGGGGTCAGCGGACTGGCCGACTTCACACAGGAGGATCTGTTCGCCCAGGCGGCGACGGAGCGGGAGGCGGAGGAGGCGGAGAAGGCCGCGAAGGCGGCGGCGGAGCTGTCCGGTGGCGGGGCGGCGGTGGAGGCCGAGGAGGAGCGGCCGCGGCGCTGGGATCCGGGACGGGACGTGCTGCACGACGAGTACGGCGCGGGCTGGGTGCAGGGGAGCGGGGTGGGGAGAGTGACCGTACGCTTCGAAACGCCGTGGTCCGCACCGGGGAGGGTGCGGACCTTTGCTGTCGAGGATCCGGCGCTGCGGCCGGGGGAGCCCCTGCCGCTGGTGGGCGGGGGGCCGGCGGACGGTCAGTCGTCCGAGCCGGCGATCTTGCCGAAGTCCTGGTCGCCGGAGCCGGGGGAGGACACCGGGTCGGTCGGCGAGGAGATATCCAGTCGGTAGTGGTGGTAGAGCTGGAGTTCCTGCTCGGGGGAGAGATGGCGGCCGACGCCGAAGTCCGGTGCGTCCTTGATCAGCTTACGGTCGTAGGGAATGTGCAGGCCCTCACCGACCATCTTGCTGGGTTCGAGGGGGACGAACGCGTCCCGGCTGAAGAGTCCGGTACGCACGGCCGCCCACTCCGGTTCCCCCGTCGCGTCGTCGAGGTAGACCTCGTCGATCGTGCCTATTTTGGCGCCGTTACGGTCGAACGCTTTGCGGCCGATCAGGCTCCGGGGATCGATATCGGTTTGCACGGCCCCTCCAATTGGTCGCAACTGCCCTCTGACAACTACCAAACGGCACATTTCATGCCCTGGCCACTCGAAGGATCCTTCGAGTGCCGCGCTGGTAGGCTGGCCAATGGCCGCAGACCCCTTGCGGGAGAGTCCCTGATCGTTCGCGACCAGGGCGCCGAAGGAGCAAATCCTCCCCGGAATCTCTCAGGCACACGTACCGCGTGGGCGAGGTCACTCTGGAAAGCAGGGCGGGCCGCGGAAGGCACAGCTCCGGGACCCCTCCTCACCGACGGTGAAAGCCGGGCCGCCTCGTGTGGGCCGGTGAAGCTCTCAGGTTGAGATGACAGAGGGGGAGGCCGTCCGGGCACCCGCGCCGTGGTGCCCCTCGTAGGTCGCGTGACCAGGAGGCCCCCGCAGATGACCACCAATCGCATCTCCTTGACCGAGCTGGAAAGCGGCACTCCCTTCGAGCACCGGCACATCGGCCCCGACCACGAGGCGCAGGCCAAGATGCTCGCGCACATCGGGTTCGGATCGCTGGACGAGCTCACCGCCACCGCCGTGCCCGATGTCATCAAGAGCGCCGAGGCGCTGGGCCTGCCGCAGGCCCGTACCGAGGCCGAGGTGCTCCAGGAGCTGCACGGCCTCGCGGACCGCAACCAGGTGCTGGCGTCCATGATCGGACTCGGCTACTACGGCACGTTCACCCCGCCGGTGATCCTGCGCAACGTCATGGAGAACCCGGCCTGGTACACGGCGTACACGCCCTACCAGCCGGAGATCTCGCAGGGCCGCCTGGAGGCGCTGCTGAACTTCCAGACGATGGTCGCCGACCTGACCGGCCTGCCCACCTCCGGCTCCTCCCTGCTGGACGAGGGCACCGCGGCCGCCGAGGCGATGGCGCTCTCCCGCCGGGTCGGCAAGGTCAAGCAGGGCGTCTTCCTGGTCGACGCCGACTGTCTGCCGCAGACCATCGCCGTGATCGAGACCCGTGCGGAGCCCACCGGCGTCGAGGTCGTGGTCGCCGACCTGTCGGACGGCATCCCGGCCGAGATCGCCGAGCGCGGGGTGTTCGGTGTGCTGCTGCAGTACCCGGGCGCCTCCGGTGCGGTCCGCGACCCGCGCGCGCTCATCGAGCAGGCCCACGAGCTGGGCGCGGTCGTCACCGTCGCCGCCGATCTGCTCGCCCTGACGCTGCTGACCTCGCCCGGCGAGCTCGGCGCGGACATCGCCGTCGGCACCACCCAGCGCTTCGGCGTCCCGATGGGCTTCGGCGGACCGCACGCCGGCTTCATGGCCGTCCGCGACCAGTTCGCCCGCAGCCTGCCCGGCCGCCTGGTGGGCGTCTCCGTCGACGCCGACGGCCACAAGGCCTACCGCCTCGCGCTGCAGACCCGTGAGCAGCACATCCGCCGGGAGAAGGCCACCAGCAACATCTGCACCGCGCAGGTGCTGCTCGCCGTCATGGCCGGCATGTACGCGGTCTACCACGGCCCCGAGGGCCTGCGGACCATCGCCCGGCGCACCCACCGCTACGCCGCGGTCCTCGCCGAGGGCCTGCGGGCCGGCGGGGTGGAGATCGTGCACGACGCGTACTTCGACACGCTGACCGCGCGGGTGCCCGGCCGGGCCGCCGAGGTCGTCGCCGCCGCCCGTGAGGCCGGCGTCAACCTCCGGCAGGTCGACGCCGACCTCGTCGGCATCGCGTGCGACGAGACCACCGGACGCGCGCAGCTGGCCGGCGTCTGGGGCGCCTTCGGGGTGCACGGCGACGTCGAGCAGCTGGACGCGGCCGCCGCCGAGGCGCTGCCGCAGGCCCTGCTGCGCAGCGACGACTACCTCGCCCACCCGGTCTTCCACCAGTACCGCTCCGAGACCGCGATGCTGCGCTACCTGCGCACCCTCGCGGACAAGGACTACGCACTGGACCGCGGCATGATCCCGCTCGGCTCCTGCACCATGAAGCTGAACGCGACCACCGAGATGGAGCCGGTCACCTGGCCCGCCTTCGGCCAGCTGCACCCCTTCGCGCCGGCCGCCCAGGCCCAGGGCTACCTCACGCTGATCCAGGAGCTGGAGGAGCGGCTGGCCACCGTCACCGGCTACGACAAGGTCTCCATCCAGCCCAACGCCGGATCGCAGGGCGAGCTGGCCGGTCTGCTGGCGGTACGTGCCTACCACCGTGCCAACGGCGACGAGCAGCGCACGGTCTGCCTGATCCCGTCCTCCGCGCACGGCACCAACGCCGCCAGCGCGGTGATGGCCGGGATGAAGGTCGTCGTCGTCAAGACCGGCGAGGACGGCGAGGTCGACGCCGACGACCTGCACGCCAAGATCGAGAAGCACCGTGACGAGCTCTCGGTCCTGATGGTCACCTACCCCTCCACGCACGGCGTGTTCGAGGAGCACATCACCGAGATCTGCGCGGCGGTGCACGACGCCGGCGGTCAGGTCTACGTCGACGGCGCCAACCTCAACGCGCTGGTCGGTCTCGCCGAGCCCGGCAAGTTCGGCGGCGACGTCTCGCACCTCAACCTGCACAAGACCTTCTGCATCCCGCACGGCGGCGGTGGCCCGGGCGTCGGCCCGGTCGGCGTGCGCGCCCACCTGGCGCCCTACCTGCCCAACCACCCGCTGCAGCCGGGCGCGGGTCCCGAGACGGGCGTGGGACCGATCTCCGCCGCGCCCTGGGGCTCGGCCGGCATCCTGCCGATCTCCTGGGCGTACGTCCGCTTGATGGGCGGCGAGGGCCTCAAGCGCGCCACCCAGGTGGCGGTGCTGAGCGCCAACTACATCGCCAAGCGCCTGGAGCCGCACTACCCGGTGCTCTACACCGGCCCCGGCGGCCTGGTCGCCCACGAGTGCATCATCGACGTCCGGCCGCTGACCAAGGCGACCGGCGTGAGCATCGACGACGTCGCCAAGCGGCTCATCGACTACGGCTTCCACGCGCCGACGATGTCCTTCCCCGTGGCCGGCACGCTGATGATCGAGCCGACCGAGAGCGAGGACCTCGGCGAGCTGGACCGGTTCTGCGACGCGATGATCGCCATCCGCGCGGAGATCGAGAAGGTCGGCACGGGGGAGTGGGACAAGGACGACAACCCGCTGCGCAACGCCCCGCACACCGCGGCCGCGCTCGGTGGCGACTGGTCGCACGCCTACACCCGCGAGGAGGCGGTCTTCCCGTCCGGCGTCGAGGCCTCCGAGAAGTACTGGCCGCCGGTGCGCCGGATCGACGGTGCCTTCGGCGACCGTAACCTCGTCTGCTCCTGCCCGCCGCTGGACGCGTACGACAACTGAGTCACGGCAGCGGATCCACCGCAACATTCAAGGGCCCTCGGCAGATCTGCCGGGGGCCCTGTGGTGCGTGCCGCGCTCGGGGTCAGGCGGCGGCGGTGGCGCGAGCGCGGTGCGGGGCGATGACCTGCCCGTCCGGCAGCAGCTCACCGGTGTCCTCGAAGAGCAGGACGCCGTTGCAGAGCAGGCTCCAGCCCTGCTCCGGGTGGTGCGCCACAAGGTGGGCGGCCTCCCGGTCGGAGGAGTCGGCTGACGGGCATGGCGGTTGGTGCTGGCACATGGAAGTTGTCTTTCGCTGCGGTGTGGTGAACGTCGTCGTGCGGCTCGATGAGGTGTTCATGGCCGCTCCCCCGTTTCCTTCGGTCGGTCCCAGTGTTGCCCCACGGAGAGGATTCCGCAGGGATTTCGCAGCAGCGGTACTCACTCGGTAGGGACGCGTCACCCATGCGGGCGGTTGCTCCCAATTGCACTCCTGCCCAAGAGGGTTGGGAGTGGTAACCACGGACTAGCCCGCGTGGGTGAGCGCGACAGAGCGCCCCGTGGCCGGACGGGGCCGCGGGGCATGCTCGTGCGGGAACCGGGGGCGGTGCGCCGGCTCAGGCGGGTTCGGCGAGGAGCGGGGTCGCCGGGGTGAGGCGGAGGGTGAGCCGGGGGAGCAGGTCGGCGATGCGCTGCGGACGGTGGGCGGCGATCCCCGGCGGGGCGGGCGCCAGGGGTACCAGCAGGTCACCGGGCGCGGGCAGCCCTTCGGCGCCGTCGGAGGCGGTGTCGTGGTGCAGCCACAGGGTGAGCATGTACAGCTCGGGGACGGACAGCAGCCGCGGCTGGTAGGGCGTGCCGAGCGCCTCGGCCTGCGCCAGGGCCTGCTCGGTCGCGGCGACGTAGGGGCCGCCGCAGAACCGGGCGAAGGCCCAGCCGTCCGCGGTGAGCATCGCCTCGGCGGTCGCCACGGCACGCTCCCCGCCGCGGACCAGGAAGCGCCAGCCGGTCAGCCGGGTCTGCGGCATGCCGCCGGTCCCGCTGACGTCGTCCCAGACGTGGACGGGCAGCGGGTGGTCGGGGCTGAGCGGACCCTGATGGGCGCGCAGCGCGGGGACCGGGGCCTCGCGGACGGCGGTGGGCGAGCCGAGGGCGGTGAGGACGCTGCGCAGGGCAGGCGCGGGGGCAGGGGGAAGGTGCAGCGGCATGGTGGGTCGCCTCTCGCTTCGGAGACACGGTGGAGCGTGGCAGGTGCAAACGACGCTGTCTGCGTGCGGGGTCAGAGCGTGGCCGGCCGGGGCTGCGGCCCGGCGAGGTCAGTCGCTGTGCCCCCGTGCCGGTGAGCGCACCGGGACGTGGGGCGCCAAGTCTCTGCCTCGTAAGCGGAGTTTATACGACGTATGTTCCGAAAGTGTTTCGACTACCGGCCTTGCGGATTTCCGGCAAGAGGAAATCCAGACCCTTGCACAAGGCGCTTTACGCCGCTTTGTGCAACCTCTTTACGACGCCACCTCGCATTGCCGCTGCGGCGCGGTAGGCCGGATCTCGCCGGTGTTTCTCGTCGGGGAAATGCTGTAGGCCGGCGCCATCGAGATATGCCGATGGCGAGTGCCGGAGGCCGGACCACTTCGAGCCTATCGGTACCGGAGTGCCCCCGCGGCGTTATCGATCAGATTGCCGGGGCATCATCGACCGTAGCGTGAGCCCCGGTGGAGTCGGGGAAGGCCCCAAGCGGCCCGTGGCCGCGGGTCGTTCACTCGAGGAGGGACCCGTCGATGGGGGAGAAGGTTGCCGCGGACGGGATCGACCTGGCGGACCGGGAGCGTTATCGAAGAAAGCTCCACGAGTGTCTCGCGGGATTGCGCAGGCTCCTGGCGGAGGAGAGGTTCGACCGGCCCAAAAATCTCATGGGCCTGGAGATCGAACTCAATCTGGCGGGCGCCGACGGACTGCCCCGTATGATGAACTCGCAGGTTCTCGAACGCATCGCCAGCTGCGATTTCCAGACCGAACTCGCCCAGTGCAATCTAGAGGTGAACATCCTGCCGCACCGATTGAGCGGCAGCGTCCTGGACCAGCTCGCCGAGGAACTCCGTACGGGACTCGCCTACGCCGAGCGAAAGGCCCGCGAGGTCGCCGCCCGGATCGTGATGATCGGCATCCTGCCCACCCTGCACGCCACCGACCTCACGGCCGCCAGCCTCTCCGAGAACGACCGCTATGTCCTGCTCAACGACCAGATGCGGGCGGCCCGCGGCGAGGACTTCGCCCTCGACATCCGCGGCGTCGAGCACCTGGTCTCCCGCTCGCCCTCCATCGCGCCCGAGGCCGCGTGCACCTCGGTCCAGCTGCACCTGCAGGTGACACCCGGCCGCTTCGCCGCCGTCTGGAACGCGGCACAGGCCATCGCCGCGGTGCAGGTGGCGGTCGGCGCCAACTCGCCGTTCCTCTTCGGCCGTGAGCTGTGGCGCGAGTCCCGGCCGCCGGTCTTCCAGCAGGCCACCGATACCCGCGCGCCCGAGCTGCAGGCCCAGGGGGTACGGCCCCGCACCTGGTTCGGGGAGCGCTGGATCGACTCCGCCTACGACCTCTTCGAGGAGAACCTGCGCTACTTCCCGCCGCTGCTGCCGGTGTGCGGACCGCAGGAGCCGCTGCGGGTCCTCGACGAGGGCGGGGCGCCCGACCTGGCCGAACTCGTCCTGCACAACGGCACGATCTACCGCTGGAACCGCCCCGTCTACGCGGTCGCCGACGGCGTCGCGCACCTCAGGGTCGAGAACCGGGTGCTGCCGGCCGGCCCCACCGTCGCCGACGTCATCGCGAATACGGCCTTCTACTACGGACTGGTGCGGGCGCTGGCCGAGGAGCCGCGCCCCGTCTGGTCGCGTCTCCCGTTCGCCGCCGCGGCCCGCAACTTCGACGCCGCCTGCCGGTACGGCATCGACGCCACCCTGGACTGGCCGCGTCCCGGACGGTCCGGGGGGATCGCCGGCATCCCGGCCGTACGGCTGGTCCGCAGCGAACTGCTGCCGCTGGCGGCTCGCGGGCTGGACGCCTGGGGGGTGGAACCGGCCGACCGCGACCACTACCTCGGCATCATCGAGGAGCGCTGCCGACGCCGGGTCAACGGCGCGTCATGGCAGGCCGCGGCCTGCCGGCACGCCCGGCGCCAGGGCCTGGACCGGGACGCCGCGCTCGCCGCGATGACCCGGCGCTACGGCGAGCTGATGCACTCCGGGGAGCCGGTGCACACCTGGCCGGTGGCCTGGCCGGTCGGCGGCCGCGCCGTCGTACGGGAGCCGCAGCGGGCGGCGACCGACGGGGCGTAGCGGCCGACGGGCGTAGCGGGGGCGACGGAGTGCCCGGTGGGCGCGGCGGGCCGGGTTTCGGAGCGGCCGGCCCGCTCAGCGCGGCTTCTTGCCGCCCGCGGTCATGAGGGCCTTGATGAGCGCCTGGTGGAGCTGCGAGGGGTCGCCGACCCGGTGGGCCGAGCCGCCGGTCGGCGCCACCATGCGGTTCAGGGCCGCGGTGTCGGCCGCCGGGCCGATGGCGAGGGCGATCACCGGGACCGGCTTCCCGGGGTCGGACAGCCCCTTGAGCTTGTCGACCAGGGCGTCGAGGCCGAGGCTCACGGCATCGTCGTCGGCGCCGTCGGTGACGATGACCAGGGCGTTGAGCTTCCCGCTCGTGTACGTGGCGCAGGCTCGGCGGTACGCGGCGAGGGTGGTGTCGTACAGGCCGGTGGCGCCGCGGGACACCGGTGCCAGTGAGCCGAACGCGGCGGTGAGCGCGTCACGGTGGGTGCCGCCGCCCGGGGCCCGGTCGCCGAGGCGGCCGGTGGGGGACAGCTCCACGTAGTCCTTGGCGCCGTCCAGGAGGGTGGCGAACTTCCACAGCCCGATCTCGTCCTCGGGCGTGAAGGTGGCCAGCGCCTGGAGCAGGGAGTTCTTGGCGAGTTCCATCCGCGACCGGCCGTCGCCCGGGACCGGGCCGCCCATCGAGGGCGAGGCGTCCACGACCGTGGTGAGCCGGATGTTCTGGACCGTGACCGTCCACATCCCCATTAGGGCCTGGAGTTCCTTGCCGGCCGGCGGATCGGCGGGGGATGCGGCGTACGGCTGCGGGGCGCGGCCGCCGGCGGCATCGGTCACCTTCGGGTCCGCCGCGCCGTTGTCGGTCCGGAAGCCGTGCCCGCGCAGCGTGCGCCGGCCGTCGCTCTCGCCCAGCAGCGTCATGAACCGGCTGGCGGCGCGGGCCTGCTCGGGGCTCATCTCGGCCTCGTCGACCAGTGTGTACGGGTAGTCGAGCCGGGCCGGGCCGTCCTGGGGGTAGAACAGCCGCAGACCGGGGCCGCCGTGCGCAGCCGTGTTGTGGGCGTAGGCGGCCTGCTCCGACAGCAGCAGCGCCTGGTTGCGGCGCGGATTGTCCCGCTCCGCACCGGAGTCGTTGCGCGGCAGGGTGGCCAGGGCCGGTCCGTCGCCGTCCGCTGTCCGCTGGTGGAGGAGTTTGGCGGTCGCGGCGGTGCGGGTGCGGGCCTCGTCGGCGTTGTCGGTGTCCGTGGTGTCGGCGGCGCCGGTCCGGGCCAGCGCGAGCAGGCCGGTGGCGCTGCGGGCCGGGTCGGCGACGCCCAGGCGCGGCCCGTCGCCGGCGGTCGCCCGCCGGATCAGCTTCGTCCAGGTGTAGGTCTTGCGGGGCCAGCCCAGCGAGGCGGCGGTCGCGGGGACGGCGCCCAGCACGATGGGGGACGAGGCGACGGAACCGGCGGCGGTCAGCGGGGTGCCGCGCTCCGCCTCGACCCGGTCCACCCACAGGCTCGAATCCGGTATCCACACCTGGAACTCGGGGTCGACCGGCCGCTGCCCGAACGCGTCGGCGAGGTCGTTGGCGGCGCGCGCGGTGACCCTGACGTCCAGACATCTGCCGTCGGTGCGCGTGGCGTCCTGGCGCGCTGTCCTGGCCACCGCTTCGAGCGCCGGGACGACATCGGGCGAGGCGGCGACATCGAGCCGCGCCGACGGACCGTCGCACGGGCCGCCGAACGGGAGCAGGCCGCTGCGCAGTGCCACCACCGAACCCGCGGCGACGGCCAGGGCGAGACCGGTGGCGATGACGAGGGTGCGCCGACGGGCCCCGGAACGGGCCCCCGTGCGCTCCGGTGCGGAGCCGTCGGGCAAGCTGTGTCGTCCCATTGCGGTAGCGCCTCTCCTTCTCGGAGCTCGATCGGGATTCGATGGGGAGAGGGGACGCGCGCCACGTGGATGGCGCCCGTCCCCGGCCTGTCGCGCGCGATCTTCGTACCTGCTGCCGAGACCCTAGCGGGGCGGTGGTGGCGACGAGGCGGTAATGCGGAAGTGGAGGAAGCGTGCAGTCGGATACAAGTCCCGTGGCCGATGCGGACGTTCCGGGGGACGGGCCCGGAAAGGGGCCGGGGGCGGGAGCGGCCGAGGAGCCGTCCCGGAGCATCCTGCGGAGCGAGACGCTGATCGTCCTGGCCCTGTCGCTGGGCGCCAGCGCGGTGTCGGCGCTGATCAGTTTCGTCGGATCGCTGACCAAGCCCGGCGGCCTCAAGCATCAGGCGGCGACGCTCAACGGCTCGCATGCGCCGGGCCGGCCCTGGCTCGATCTCGCCTGGCAGCTGTTCGGTATCGCGACGGCTCTGGTCCCCGTGGTGCTGGTGGCGCATTTCCTGCTGCGCGAACGGGCCGGCGGGCTGCGCGCGATCGGCTTCGACCGGCGTCGGCCCGGCTTCGACCTGAGCCGGGGCGCCGGGCTGGCGGCCGTCATCGGGGGCAGCGGTCTGCTGCTCTATCTGGGCGCGCGGGCGGCCGGATTCAATCTGACGGTGGTTCCCGAGGCGCTGCCCGCGGTGTGGTGGAAGATCCCGGTGCTGATCGCCTCCGCGGTGCAGAACGCCGTGCTGGAGGAGGTCATCGTCGTCGGGTATCTGCTGCGCAGGCTGGGGCAGTTGGGCTGGTCCCCGATGGCGGCGCTGGCCGCCAGCGCGCTGCTGCGCGGTTCCTACCACCTCTACCAGGGCATCGGCGGCTTCGTCGGCAACATGGTGATGGGCGTGATCTTCGTGCTGCTCTACCGGCGGTGGGGGCGGGTCGGGCCGCTGGTCGCCGCGCACGCCCTGATCGACACCGTGGCGTTCGTCGGCTATGCGGTGCTCGCGGGGCACGTGGGGTGGCTGCCGACGGCGTGAGACGGGGGAGGCGCGGGGCACCGTCGGTGCCTGCCGCGCCTCCCCGAGACGGCTCCTGCCGGGACCGGTTCAGCCGGTGACCAGCAGCTCGCCGTCGATGACCGTGACCGCCGAGCCGGTCAGTAGCGTCCGGTCGCCGCGCAGTTCGGTGCGGACGAAGCCGGTGCGGGCGGCGCCCTGCAGGCCGACGAGCGCGGCACGGCTCAGGCGGGCCGACCAGAACGGGGCGAGCGCGGTGTGCGCGCTGCCCGTCACCGGGTCCTCGTCGATGCCCACCGCGGGGAAGAAGCAGCGCGAGACGAAGTCGTAGCCGCCCTCGGGGCGGTCGGCGCGCGCGGTGGCGATCACGCCCCGGCCGCCGTGCCCGGCCAGCGCCCCGAGGTCCGGGGACAGCTCCCGTACGGACTTCTCGTCGGCCAGCTCGACCAGGAGGTCCCCGACGTCGGGACCGGTGTCGTGCGCGGAGCGGATCTCGGTGCCCAGCGCGTCCGCGACGACCGGCGGGACCTCGACCGGCGTGAGCGGGGCGGTCGGGAAGTCCATGGTGATCGCGCCGCCGGCGTCGGCAGTCGTGGTCAGCACGCCACTACGCGTGCGGAAGCGGACCGTACCGGAGGCTGTCCCGGTGGTGTGCAGGACGTGTGCGGTGGCCAAAGTGGCGTGCCCGCACATGTTCACCTCGGCGGCCGGAGTGAGCCAGCGCAGCGCCCAGTCGGCGTCACCGCCCGCGGGCAGCGGATGCGCGAAGGCGGTCTCGGAGAGGTTGACCTCGGTGGCGACCTGCTGCAGCCAGGCCGTATCGGGAAAGGCGCCGGAGTCGAGGAGCACGACTCCCGCCGGGTTGCCGGTGAACGGACGCTCGCTGAAGGCGTCGACGATACGAATCCTCATGGCCGCGAGCGTAGAGGTGCCACAAAGCCGCAGGCCAAGGCCAATTCGAGGGAATTGGCCATGGGACGTCGGCAGGGGCGGGGCTCGGGTGGCGTGCCGGTCGTGCGCGCGCTGTCCCGGGGGATGCACTTCAGGGGCTTGCTTCGACGAACAGTCCCGATATATCGTTGAGACATCGCAATAGATCAACGATAGGAAGCGAGGACGTACTCATGCGTTCCCACGGACACGATCACGGACATGAGCACTGCGGACCCGGCCGTCGCGGCGGACCGGGCGACTTCCCGGGCGGCCGGGAGCGGCTGCGCGCGGCTTTCGGCCCGTTCGGCCCGCCCTTCGGGGGCCCGCCGTTCGGCGGCGGCCGGGGGCGCGGCGGGCCGCGCGGCCGGGCGCGGCGCGGCGATGTGCGCGCCTCGATCCTGGCGCTGCTCAAGGACCGTCCGATGCACGGCTACGAGATGATCCAGGAGATCGCCGAGCGCAGCGGCGGGGCGTGGAAGCCCAGCCCAGGTTCGGTCTACCCGACGCTGCAGCTCCTGGAGGACGAGGGGCTGATCGCCAGCGCCAGTGAGGGCGGCAAGAAGCTGTTCTCGCTGACCGACGCCGGACGCGCCGAGGCCGACAGCGGCTCGGACGCCCCCTGGGAGGACGCCGGCCGCGGTGTCGACTGGGAGGCGATGAACGAGATCCGCAAGGCGGGCGGCGGCCTGGTCGAGGCGTTCCGCCAGGTGTGGGCCACGGGCACTCCCGAACAGCGGGAGAAGGCCATGGCGGTGGTCAACAAGGCGCGCAAGGAGCTGTACCTGATCCTTGCCGAAGAGGACTGAGCGAGGAGGGGGCGAGCGGGGGCGACGGGGGAGCGCTTCTTCGGGGCCTCGGGGCCGGGGGTGTGCCGGGGTCGGGAGCCGCGGGTGCAGGGGCGGCTCCCGGCGGGCCGGAGGTCAGGTGACCAGGGTGGCGAGCCTGCGCAGCGACTCGTTCAGCGCGGCGCCCGCCGAGTCCCTGAGCTTGCCGGCCATCAGGGAGACCGCGGCGCCCGTGAACGTCCCGTCGATCCGTACGTCCGTCGCCCCGCCCTCCGGGGTGAGCGCATAGCGCATCCCCAGGCTGACGCCCATCGGGCCCTTGCCCTGGACGTCGAGCAGCCGGCCCGGCTCCAGCTCCCGCACCGTCCAGACGACCTCCGCGGGAAAGCCCATCAGCTTCATGTTCTCCTCGTAGGCCGCGCCGACCTCAAGCGTTTCGGGGCCGCCTTTGGGGAAGGCGGTGTGGGTGGCGTTCCACTCCCCGTAGGAGTCGAAGTCGGTGAGCCGGTCCCAGAGCTTCTCGGCCGGCGCGTCGATGCGGGCCTGCGCGGTGACTTCGGCCATGCGATCACCCCTTCGGTGGCGGTCCCTGGCTGGTGCCGCGGAACGTAGTCCTGCGGGGGTGAAGGTTCAATACCGATGACGCCTCGTTCTGATGATGCGTCAGGTTGCTGGTGAGGGGCGAGGCGGGTCTCAGGGTGAGGTGCCCGGGGCGGCCGCGACCGCCGCCCCGGGTTCGTACGTCCGGCTTCCGCGACGGCCCGCCCCGGCTTCGTGTGTCCGGCCTCCATGATTCCCCCGCATCTCCTCCCCAAGGATGAGATCGCGTGCGGCGGTGCCCAACCACCGTGGGAGACGCAAATGCTCCCCGCCGGGGATGATCCGGCCCCCAGAGGCTGGTGGGGTGGGGGCTGTGCAAAACCGTACTGCGTACAGTGGCGGCGAAGGTCCCGCCCAGGAGGAGTCCGACAGCCGCCTCACCGTCGAGCTCGCGACGGTCGTGTCCGCCGCCCGCAGGCGGGCCACCCGCGACGGCGACCGGCAGGTCGACACCGCGCATCTGCTGCACGGCCTCCTGGAATCGGACCCCGCCGTACGCGCCGCCTTCGAGGGCGCACCGCAGGTCGCACGGCTCCTGGGCTACCTCGTCCAGCGCAGCATCGGCTACGGACTCCGGTGGCACGGCACCGTCGAGGACTCCGGCGCGGTCCCCGTGGTCACCGAGGGCCAGGTCCCCGGATGGTCACCGGCCGCGGCCGCCGCCATGGACGGTGCCCTGGACCGCGCCCATGCCCGCTACGCCACCCGCGCGGGCTGCCTCGACCTGCTCGCCGCATTGGTGGACGACCCCGAATCCCGCGCCGTCGAGGTGCTGCGCCGGGCCGCCGTGGACACCGGCCGGCTCGCCGCCCGCCTGGACGGGTGACGCCCGGCCGGGACGGACAGGGGTCTGGGGGGTCACACTGCTGACGTCGGCTGCCATGATGACCCGATGCACGTGTCTTCGGGGAGCCCGGCCGGTCCACCGACCGGCCCGGGCCAGGGAACTCCGGGGTCCCGCGGGACCCAGCCGCCACCACCCGCCCTCGGGGCGAGCCGTAGCGAGGCGTCCCGGGGACGCCGCGCCGGCCTCGGCATCGCCCTGCTGTCCGCCCTGGCCTTCGGCGGTTCCGGCGTCGCCGCCAAGCCCCTGATATCCGCCGGCCTCGAACCGCTGCACGTCACCTGGCTGCGGGTCGCCGGTGCGGCGCTGGTCATGCTGCCGGTCGCCTGGCGCCACCGGGAACTGCCGCGCCGCCGGCCGGCGCTGCTCGCGGGCTTCGGGCTGCTCGCCGTCGCGGGGGTGCAGGCCTGCTACTTCGCCGCGCTCTCCCGTATCCCGGTCGGTGTCGCGCTGCTCATCGAATACCTGGCGCCCGCCCTCGTGCTGGGCTGGGTCCGCTTCGTACAGAAACGGCCGGTCACCCGTGCCGCCGCGGTCGGCGTGGTGCTGGCCGTCGGCGGACTGGCCTGCGTCGTCGAGGTCTGGTCCGGGCTGAGCCTCGACGCCGTCGGACTCATCCTCGCCCTCGGCGCGGCCTGCTGCCAGGTCGGCTACTTCGTGCTGTCCGACCACGGCACCGACGGCGACGACACCGTGGACCCGCTCGGCGTGATCAGCTACGGCCTGCTGGTCGGCGCGGTCGTCCTCACCGTGATCGCCCGCCCCTGGGACATGGACTGGGCGGTGCTCGGCGGCGGCGCGGAGATGAACGGCACCCAGGTGCCCGCCGCCCTGCTGCTCGCCTGGATCGTGCTGATCGCGACGGTGGCCGCGTACCTCACCGGAGTGGTCTCCATCCGCCGGCTCTCGCCGCAGGTGGCCGGGGTGGTCGCGTGCCTGGAAGCGGTCATCGCGACGGTCCTGGCCTGGGTCCTGCTCGGCGAACACCTCTCCGTGCCGCAGATCGTCGGGGGCGTGGTGGTGCTGACCGGCGCCTTCATCGCGCAGTCGGCCAAACCGAAGACGACGCAGACGGTGCGGGTGGCGCAGGGCGGCGGTGCGGGGGACGCGGCGGACGCCGGCGGTGCGGGGGACTTCCCGGCGTCCTCGGCTCCGTCTGCCCCGTCGGCTCCGTCTGCGTCGTCCGGGGCGTAGCGGACCCGACGGGGCTTCCCGCACGGTTCCCCGCCGCATCGGGGGCGCGCCCGAAAGTGACTTGTCGGCCGGTTCGCGGGCGACGTAGGGTGGCGATCATGCATTCGACCGTGCTGCCCCCTCCCGCCGCGTAAGGCGGGCGGCGGCCTCCGAGGAAAACCCGGCCCGGGAAGGTTCCCGAGCCGTTTTGTCGCTGCCTGCACACGGGACCACGCGACCACTCCACGGCGCACCGCGCCGTCCTGGATTTCCCGGAGCACCTCTTCATGCATGCCACTCCTTCCTCCGCCCTGCCCGTGGGCCGGGGGCTGCTGTACGTGACGTTCGCCGCGACCGCCTGGGGCACGGCGGGCGCGGCCGCCGCCCTCCTCTACCGCGACAGCGGACTGGGCCCGCTCGCCCTCACCTTCTGGCGCACCTTCGGCGGCCTGGTCCTGCTGCTCGCCGTACGGGCGCTGCCGCGCCGCCGGTCCGGCACCGTCGCCGCCCCCGCTCCGAACGAGCCGCTGCGCCGGCGGGTGACCCGGATCGTGGTGACCGGTGTCGCCCTCGCCGTCTTCCAGGCGGCCTACTTCGCGGCCGTCGAAGCCACCGGGCTGGCCGTGGGCACCGTCGTCACCATGGGGGCGGGGCCTGTCCTGATCGCCCTCGGGGCGCGCGTGACGATGGGCGAACGGCTCGGCGGGGGCGGGGTGCTGGCCGTCGCCGGGGCACTCGCCGGGCTGGCGGTACTGGTCCTCGGGGGCGACCAGGGCGCCGACGTCCGGCCCGCCGGCCTCGGGTACGCCCTGCTGTCCGCGGCAGGATGCGCCGCGATGACGCTGGCCGGCCGGCGGCTGGGCAAGGGCGGGGGCAGCGATCCGTACGCCTCGACGATCGACGCGTTCGCCGTGGCCGCGCTGTGTCTGCTGCCGCTCGCCGCGGTGGAGGGGCTGTGGCCCCAGGGGCACGATCTGGGTCGCAGTCTTGTGCTGCTCGGGTACATCGCGGCCGTGCCGACGGCGCTGGCCTACGGGCTGTACTTCGCGGGGCTGGCCGCCGTCCGCGCCGCGACCGCGTCCGTGATCTCGCTGATCGAGCCGGTGTCGGCCGCGGTGATCGCGGTGCTGTTCCTCGGGGAGCGGCTCACGGCGGCGACGCTGCTCGGCACCGGCGTGCTGCTGGCGGCCGTGACCGCGTTGGCGGTGACGGAGGCGCGCGGGGCGGTGACGGCCGCGCGGCCCGCGGCGCCGGCGGGCGGCTGAGACCCGGTGCCCCCGGCCGGTTGTGCCGGGGGCGCCGGGTACGCGCCGATGAACCGGCCGGTCAGGAACCGGGCGGTCGGGAGCGGGCAGCCGGGGGCGTGGCCCTTCCGGCGGTGCCGTTCAGGAGCGGGGCCGGACGGTGGCCGTGCCGGTGGCTGCCAGGCGGCGCTGCTGGTGGGTGCGGGCCGCGGCGTCCCCCGGGCCGTCCCGTTCGGCGAGGCGTTCCGAGATCCGCTGCTGGACGGCCTCGCTCCGTTTGCCTCCGTACTTGAACTTGGCGCGGACCTCTCGCACTTCGAGGCGCAGACCACGGATGCCGGACAGCAGCCGCCCGTACGGATCCGCACCGGCGGCCACCGGGGCCGATCCGCCGTCCGGCTGGAAGTGGCCCAACTGGCGCTGCAGCAGCGCCGCCTTCTCCTCCGGGTCGTCCACCACATGGGCGGTACAGGTCAGTTGGACGGCGGCGTAGAAGCTGGTGGGGACGCCGTGCTCGGGCGGCTGGTCCTCGGCCGCCTGCCAGGGGCCGGGGATGAAGGTGTAGTCGTCGACCACGCTCAGCAGCACCGTCGGCCGGTCCTCCAGCGCGGCCCAGAGAGGGTTGGGGCGGGCCAGGTGGGTGACGGCCTCGCGGCGGGCCGGGTCGTAGGCGAAGTGCAGTGGTTGCAGTATCGGAGGCTCGCCGGGCCGTCCGTTGGCGGCCAGCTGGCCGAAGTCGTGCGCCGCGAGCCACTGTTGCCACTCGGAGTCCTCGGTCGGGGCGTCCCAGGGATGGATCAGCACGGGGTGCTCCTCAGCGGGCGGAGAGGTACGCCGGCTCGGGGATGCCGGGTGCCAGGTCGTCGGAGGCTATGGGCGCGCCGTACACCGGTGCCACGGGCAGGACGCCGCTCCAGTACGGCAGCGCGAGGTCCTCCGGCTCGTCGTCGGGGCCGCCGCTGCGGATCTTGGCGGAGACCTCGCGCAGGTCGAGACGGATCACGGCGGTCGCGGCCAGTTCCTTGGCGTTCCCCGGCCGGGAGTCCGCTGCGCGTCCGGGCAGCACATGGTCGACGAGCGCGTCGAGAGCCGCCTTCTTCTCCTCGGGGTCCGTCACCTGGTGTGCGGTGCCGTGCACCACCACGCAGCGGTAGTTGATGGAGTGGTGGAACGCGGACCTGGCCAGCACCAGGCCGTCGACGTGGGTGACGGTGACACACACCTCCAAGCCGGCATCCGGCGCCTCGCCGGCCATCCGCAGTGGACGCGAGCCGGTCGATCCATGCAGGTAGAGGCGGTCTCCGACGCGGCCGTAGAGCGTCGGCAGGACGACGGGGGAGCCGTCGCGGACGAAGCCCAGATGGCAGACGTATCCCGTGTCGAGGATGGTGTGCACCGTCTCCTGGTCGTAGGCCGCGCGGTCACGGGCGCGCGTGGGGATCGTGCGCGCGGTCGGTTCGTACGCCTCGGCTCGGGCCATTGCCAACTCCATTGTACTAGTGCATAATCATGTTTGTGCTAGGAGAGTATCGGATCGAAGGGCGGCGCGCATCGGAGATTGCCGCCAGTGTCGAGCGAGCCGTCGGTGCGGGCGAGCTCCAACCGGGCGAAGTCCTGCCCCCGCTAAGGGAGTTGGCCGTCTATCTCGAGGTCAATCCGAATACCGTCGCGGCCGCGTACCGCACGCTCCGTGACCGCGGGGTGATCGAAACGGCGGGCCGGCGCGGCAGCCGGGTGCGCCCCCGTCCGGCGAGCACGCCACGCGAGGCGCTGCGCGTGGAGGTCCCGCCGGGCGTCCGCGACGCCTCCGGCGGAAACCCCGACCCGTCCCTGCTGCCCCCGCTCGAACGGGCGCTGGCACAGGCTGCCGCGCGCAGCGCGCAGCGCCCCGTGCTCTACGGCACGCCCGCCGTGGACGACGACCTTGCCGCCCTCGCCCGCGCGGCGTTCGACGGCGACGGCGTGCCGGCCGGCCCCGTCGCCGTCACCAGCGGCGCACTGGACGCCATCGAGCGGGTGCTGGCCGCCCATCTGCGGCCCGGCGACACCGTGGCGGTGGAGGACCCGGGGTGGGGCAGTCTGCTCGACCTCATCCCGGCTCTCGGCCTGCGCCCCGCCCCGGTCGGGGTGGACGACGAAGGCCCGCTGCCGGAGTCGCTGGCGCGCGCGCTCCAGGACGGCGCCCGCGCCGTCGTCATCACCGACCGGGCGCAGAACCCCACCGGAGCCGCCGTCAGCCGCGCCCGCGCCACCGAACTCCGCACCCTTCTGGCCGCGCACCCCGCAGCCCTCCTCATCGAGGACGACCACGGTCACGGCATCGTCGACCTCCCGCTCCATCCGCTCTCCGGCGTCACCGACCACTGGGTCCTGGTCCGCTCGACGGCCAAGGCGTACGGCCCGGACCTGCGCCTGGCGGTGCTCACCGGCGATGCGCTGACCATCGACCGGGTGCGGGGACGTCAGGGCCTGGGGCCGGGCTGGATCAGCCATCTCCTCCAGGACACGGTCGTCCACCTCTGGCGGACGTCCGCGGTGGACCCGGCCGCGGTGGCCGCGGCATACGGGCGGCGGCGTGACGGGCTGATACGGGCGCTGGCGGAGCGCGGGGTCCACGCCCGGGGGCGCAGCGGAATGAACGTATGGGTGCCGGTCCCGGACGAGACCGGCGCGGTGGCCCGCCTCCTGCACTCCGGCTGGGCGGTGGCCCCCGGCGCCCGCTTCCGGATGGCCTCCCCGCCTGGCATCCGTATCACCGTCTCCGCCCTCTCCGACGACGACATCACCCCGGTGGCGGACGCCGTTGCCGCGGCGACGGGGGTGGGGGAGATGCGGCGGTATGAGTGAGGGGGCGGAGGCGTGGGGTGCGGAGGGAGCGGGGTGCGGGTGAGGCGGTGGGGGCAGCCCTGTGGGTGAGGCGGTGTGTCGGGGTGGGAGGAGGCGTGGGCCGAGGGGGTGCTCGGCGCGGTGGGGTGGGCTGTCGCGATGTCCGTCGGGCTGCTGCTCGTGCAATGGGTGCGGTGGGCTTGTGAGCGGTTGCCGCAGGCTTGGCGCGCGGTGAGGAACTGCTGCGGGAGTGCGGGCAGTTGATGGATGACTGACGGGGCTTGGTGGGTGGGGGAGCGGGGGAGGGGCGGGGGGATCGAGGCAGAGGGAGAGGAGAGAGCGCGCACGGGGAGCATGTGGGGAACCCCCGCGCCCCGCGCCCCTGAGTCCCGCGGCGGCGGTGCAGGGCACAGGGGTTGGTAAGGGACGGGCTGGGCAGCCGGGGGCGGTGCCCCGGGGGGTGTCAGTCGGTGGTCGGGCCGGGCTGGGGGAGCGGCGGGGAGGTGGGGCGGGGCCTGCTCTGGGTGAGGGCGGCGCCGGCCAGGACGATGACGGCGCCGACGGGGGTGTTCCAGCTGAGCTGCTCGTGGAGGAGGGCCACTCCGGCCGCGGTGGCGATCACGGGGATGAAGTACGTGACCATCTGGGCGGTGGTGGGGCCGATCTCGGCGACCAGCCCGTACTGGATGAGGAAGGCGAAGCCGGTGCCCAGGGCGCCGAGGACGAAGACGGCGAGCAGTGGGACGACCGGGTAGTGGGCCGGTGCGGTGGTGAACAGGGGTGTCACCACCGCCAGTTGTGCGGTCGCCAGGAGCAGCTGGGCGCTGGACATCGACAGATGGGAGTGCGGGACGCCCGCCAGGGTGCGGCGGACGTAGATCCAGCCGATGGCGTAGCTGAGCGAGGCGCCCAGCGCCATCGCGGTGCCCGTCAGATCCGTGCCGGCGAAGCCCTGCCAGGCGCCGAGCACCGTGAGCACGCCCAGGAATCCGAGGCCCAGCCCCGCGACCCGGCGCCGGCTGGGACGGTCCTCGGAGAGCGCGACGACCGAGAGGGCCATGCCCCACAACGGGGAGGTGGCGTTGCAGATGCCGGCCAGCGTGGAGGGGATGGTCAGTTCGGAGTAGGCGAAGAGCGAGAACGGCAGCGCATTGAGGAAGAACGCGGCCACGGTGAGATGAGCCCAGGTGCGGGGAGAGCGGGGGAGCCGCTCACGCTTGATCACGACTATGGCCAGCAGCACCAGCGCACCGAACGCCACCCGGCCGAGCGTCACCTGCAGAGGGGCGAATCCCTCGGTGCCCACCTTGATGAAGAGAAAGCTGAAGCCCCAGACCAGAGAGAGGGCGGCGAAGCGGAGCTGCCAGCCGATGGCCCGGCCGGTGTCCTTTGAGGCCGCGGTGCCGGGGCCGGAGGGGGTGGATGCGCTGCCCGAGCGGGACGAGCCGGCCGCTGCGCCGAGACCGGACGAGGCGCAGGCGGCAGCTGTACGGGACGAGGCGGACGCGGCATCGGTGCGGGGCGAGGTGCGCGCGGCCGCCGTCGGGTGCTCGTCGGCGGCCGGGCACGCGGTCGTGGCCGGGGAGTTCGGGGTGGCGGCAGAGGCGGTGGGTGTGCCGGTGGTGGTGCTCATGACGACCACGATGCGGCGTACAACTTCGTAGCACAAGCGAGATTTCGTGGGAGGTATCGCTTAGCATTGCTTATATGTTGAACCTTGATCGCCTGCGGACACTGAGCGCGATTGCCCGGCACGGATCGGTGGGCGCCGCCGCCGACGGACTGCATGTGACGACCTCCGCCGTCTCGCAGCAGATCGCCAAGCTCGAGCGGGAGACCGGACAGCAGCTGCTGGCGAAGAACGGGCGCGGGGTCCGGCTCACCGACGCCGGGCGGCTGCTCGCCGACCATGCGGCGCGCATCCTCTCCCAGGTCGAGCTGGCACAGGCGGAACTGGAAGCGCATCGCGGGCAGGCGGTCGGCGAGCTGCGGATGGGTGCGTTTCCCACCGCGGCACGGGGACTCTTCCCCGCCGCGCTGGTCACCCTCCGCGCCGAGCACCCTCAGCTGCGGGCGCGGCTGACGGAGGTGGAACCGGACGATTCGGTGCGCGGCGTGGTACGCGGCGACTTCGATCTGGCGGTCGTCCTGGACTGGTACAACCGGCCGCTGTCCCTGCCCGAAGGGCTGGCGAAGGCCCCGCTCCTGGACGATCCGGCCGATGTGGCCATGCCGTCCACGCATCCGCTCGCCGGACGGCAGTCCGTGGAGCTGGAGGAATTCTCGGACGACGAGTGGATCTCCTGGCCGCAGGGGGAGTTCTGCCACGACTGGCTGATGTTCACTCTGCGCGGCAAGGGCGTGGAGCCGCGCATCGCGCACATGGCGGAGGAGCACCACACCCAGCTGGCCCTGATCGCGGCCGGGTTGGGCGTCGCGGTGGCTCCGCGTCTCGGCCGTGGGCCGGTGCCGGAGGGGGTGAGCGTGGTGCCCGTCCGTCATACGATGCGCCGCCACGTCTATGCCATCTGGCGCGCCGACGCCGACCGCAGGCCCTCGATCCGGGCCGCGGTGGGGGCGCTCCGCGCGGCCGGGAAGCTCGTCGAGGGCTCCTGAGGCCGGCCGGAGGCTCCTGAGGCCGGCCGGAGCGCCGTCCCGCACCTGTTCCCCTGTCAGGGGGGTGGCACGATGCCCTGGATGACGCCCAGTTCCAGCAAGTCCTGTGGGCGGATGCGGAGTTGGTCGGCGGTGTCGTGGACCTGTGCTGCGTCGCGTTTGAGGATGGCCGCGGCCAGCTCCGGGGCGATCACGGAGAAGTAGCTGTCCGGTGTCGCCCACAGCCGGCCCGGTGCGGCCAGGGCCAGGGCGCCGCCCGATCCGCCCTCGCCGATGAGCAGGGAGGTGACCGGCACCTCGGCGGTGGCGAGCGCCGCGAAGGCATCGGCGATGGCCGCCCCCGCGCCGGCCCGCTCGGCCTCGGCATCGTTGGCGGCGCCCGGGGTGTCCACGAGGGTGAGGACCGGTATACCCAGCCGGTCGGCGAGCCGGACCAGTCGTGCGGCGGTACGGAAGCCGGCCGGGCGGGTGGCCGTGCCGCACTGGGCGGCGAAGGCGATCGTGCGCCCCTCGCGGCGGCCGAAGCCGCAGCGTGTCCCGGGGTCGACGCCGCCGCAGCGGTCGCCGCTGATCTCCTCCCGGTCGTCGAAGTACGCGCGCAGATACGCCTCGGCGCGCGGCCGCCCGGACTCACGGGCGCGGACCACCGCATCCCAGCCGGTCTCGGGCAGCTCGGGGGCGCCCAGCGCGGACGGCGGGGATGCCGGCTCCACGGTGCGCGGGCGGGACTCCCCGGGCGGGCACAGCAGTTGCAGCCATCGCTGGAGCGTTCCCCGCAACTGATCGGGTGGGACGACGGCGTCGAGATGGCCGGTGGCGAGCTGGCCCTCGGCGGAGTAGGCGAAGGGGTCCGCGTCCGCAGGGCGCACCCGCGAGCCCGCGAAGCCGATCTGTGCTCCGGGAAGCGCCAGGATCACATCGGCGGACGCGCCGAGAGTGGCCCAGCCGCCGCCGGTCGTCGGATCGCGCAGCACGGCGATCTGCGGCAGGCCCGCGGCGCGGTTCAGCGCCGACTGGCGTGCCACCCGCTGGAGTTGGGTGAGCGCGCGCATCCCCTCCTGCATTCGGCTGCCGCCCGTGGCGATCAGCGAGACGACCGGCAGGCCGCGCTCGCGGGCGAGGGTGTAGGCCGCCTCAAGGCGGTCGCCGGTGCGCTCGCCGAGTGAGCCGCCCAGATAGCGGAACTCGAAGGAGAGCACGACCGCTTCCCTGCCGCCTATCACCGCCAGCGCGGTGACCACCGACTCGTCCTCACCGGTCCGTGCGCGGGCACGGGCCCGTGCGTCGTCGTAACCGTGCCAGCCGAGGGGGCCGTCCGGCGCGGACGCTGCTGTGGACGTGGACGTGGACGTGGACGTGGACGTGGACGTGGACGTGGACGTGGCCGTCGCCGTCGCCGTCGCCGTACGGCCGGTGGGGACGGTGGTCTCGGTGTAGGTATCCGCGACCGCCGCGATGGCTTGCCGGGCGGTCAGGCGAGCGCACGGGAGTGCGGCGGCAGTGCTCCCGTTCCCGTGCGCGGCGGTGTTCTCGCCCCCGGAGCCGTTCCCGTTCGCGTTCCGGGCACTGTTCTCGTCCTGGGCCCCGCCCTCGTCCCCGGCCGGGCCCCGGCCGCCGTTACGCACGGAGCTCACGCTTCAGGATCTTGCCCATGTCGTTGCGCGGCAGGGCATCCAGGAAGTGCACGGTGCGGGGGCGCTTGTGCGGGGCGAGCTGGCCGGCGACGTGATCGGCGAGCTCCTGGGCGGAGGGGGCCGGGCCCGCGTCCGGACCGGTCTCCACGACGATCCAGGCGACGATCCGCTCGCCGAGGTCCTCGTCGGGAGCGCCGGTGACGGCGGCCTCGGCGACCCCGGGATGGGCCAGCAGCGCATTCTCGATCTCGCCCGCGCCGATCTTGTAGCCGCCACTCTTGATCAGGTCGGTGGCCTTGCGGCCCACGATCCGGTAGTTGCCGGCTGCGTCCCGGACCGCCATGTCGCCGGTGCGGAACCACCCTCCGTCGAAAGCGGCGGCGGTGGCATCGGGGCGATTGAGGTACTCGACGAAGAGGTTCGGGCCGCGGACCTGGATCTCGCCGACCGTCTCGCCGTCGTTCGCCTCGATGGCCCGGCCCGCGTCGTCGACGAGCCGGACGTACACCCCGGGCAGCGGCACCCCGACCGTGCCCGTGGCGTCGGGGCCGTCCGCCCGCACGCTGGTGTTCATGAGCGTTTCCGTCATGCCGTAGCGCTCGATCACCCGTCGGCCGGAGGCCGCCGCGATGCGCTCATGATCCGTCAGGGGGAGCGCGGCCGAGCCGGAGACCAGCAGCCGGGCGCGGGAGAGCGCCTTGGCGAGCGCGGGGTCGCGGCCCGCCTCGACGGCCAGCCGGTGGTACATCGTGGGCACCCCGAACAGCATCGTGCCGTCCCCGGCGAGCTCGCGGGCCACCGCGTCGGTGCTGAAGCGTCCCAGGTGGTGGACGCTGCCACCGCGGCGCAGCGGTCCGAGGATGCCGAGGATCAGGCCGTGGACGTGGAAGAGCGGCAGGGCGTGGACGAGGACGTCGTCGGCCGTCCACTGCCAGGCGTCCTCCAGGGCATCGAGGGTGTGCGCGAGGGCGCGCCGGGGGAGGACGACGCCCTTGGGCGGCCCCGTCGTGCCGGAGGTGTAGACGATCAGAGCCGGTGCCTCGTCGCCCGGTTCGTACGCCGGCGGGGCGGGTACGGCGTCCTCCGGCGGCTGGGCGGCCTCGATGTCGACGCGGCGCAGTGCGGCCAGCGGGTCCGGCAGGTCGGCGCCCGGTTCCGCCAGGACGAGCGACGGCGCGCTGTCCGTCACGATATGCGTCAGCTCGCTCTCCCCGATCTTCGGGTTCACCGGCACCACGGCCACTCCGGCGAGCAGCGCGGCCACCACACCGACCGAGGTCTCCAGCGTCGGCGTCGCCCACACCGCGATACGGGTCTGACCGGCGATCCGCTCGGCGAGCGCGCCCGCCACCGACGCCAATTGGCGATAGCTGAGGATGCGGTCACCGAAGCGCAGCGCGGGTGCGGGCGAGGCGTCGCGCAGCGCGGGGAAGAGCACGTTCACCGGATCTCCTTCGTCCTCGGCGCCCGGCCCGTCGCGGCCGGACCGTCCCGCTCCCGCACCCTGCCGGTACCGAAACGGGCTGACCCCCACCACTCTCGCAGAGACCACCGACAACGCGATCACGTCCGGGGACACGTGATCACATCGCGGACGGCGCGATCACGTCCGGTAAGCCGGTCGACCCTGTCGCTGCGCGGCGTTTGTTCCCGCATGCTGCCGCACCGGCACCGGCACCGGCACCCGTACCCACGTCTGCCCCACCTGCCCCACCTGCCCCACCTGCGTACCGCCCCTGCCTGAAGACCGCCCCGCCCGCACATCCCCCGCACGCACATCCCCGGCCCGGGCCCGGACGCTCACCCCGGGATCTTGCGGAAGTCCCAGGAAGCGACCGACTCCGGTGTCAGGCGCAGCCACGCATGCCGGCCGTCGTGCGGCATTTCGGAGATCCCGAAGTACTTTTCCGCGAACAGCCGCTCCGGGGCCTGGAGCCCGGGGCACGGCTCGCCGGTGCGCGGGGCCTCGCCGACGACGTCCGCGCGGCCCGTGAGCTCCGCGCCGCGAAGCTCGCCGTACTCGTGCCCGTCGTCCACGACCACCGCGATCCGCGGGTCCTTGCGCAGTTGTGCCCACCGCTTGCTGCGGGTGATCGAGTACAGCCACAGCGCCGCGCCGTCCCAGACGAACCAGAGCGCCCCGACGTGCGGTGCACCATCGGCGCCGACCGTCGCGACCCGGCAGGTGCGCTGCGCCGCGAGGAACGCGTCGAGCTCCCCCTGCGTCATCATGATCCGGCGCCCGCGCCGCTGTGTGTCGGCCATGGTTCCTCACCCTCCGCCGTGCGCCCCGCTCATGGGGCACCGACCCGCTCGCCTGACGTCGGCCCGCCATCGCTGGCAAATCTGACTAGGTGTCAGGAAGCATGAGGGCTCTTCCTGCCGCGCGCAATGCCCGGTACCCTCACCCGGCTCGCACCGACTGCCGGACCAGGTCCGGCAGCACATCACTGTCCGACGCATCAGATTCGGCGCATCAGGTCCGACGCATCAGGTCCGATGCATGACGTCCGGCAGCATGTCCGACGGAGGGGAAGGCGATGTCTTCGGGCGCCGCACGGCTCATCGAGCAACTGGATCCGGCCTCGACGGTGTTGCTCACCGTCGAGTGTCAGCGCGGCGTGGTCGGTCCGGACAGTGCGCTGCCCGAACTGGCCGACGCCTTCCGTACGTCGGGGGCGCTGGCGAATGTCGCCCGGCTGGTGGCGGCCGCCCACGAGGCCGGCGTCCAGGTGCTGCACGCCGTGGCCGAACGCCGTCCCGACGGCCGCGGAGCCAGCCGTAACGCCCGCCTCTTCCGGGCTGCCGAGCGGCTGCCCGTTCAGCAGCTCACCGGGTCCACGGCGGTGCGCATCGCCGACCCGATACCCGTCTCGGGCGATGACCTGGTGGTGCGCAGACTGCACGGCCTCTCGCCGGTTACCGGCACCGAGGTCGATGCGCTGCTGCGCAACTTCGGCTGCCGCACGCTCGTCGTCACCGGGGTGTCGGCAAATGTGGCCGTCCCCAATGCCGTGTTCGACGCGGTGAACCTCGGTTACACGGCCGTGGTGCCCGCGGACGCCATCGCCGGGGTGCCGGCCGACTACGTTCCCGCGATGGTCCGCAACACCCTTGCCCTGGTCGCCACCGTCACCACCACGGAAGACGTCCTGGCGACCTGGAGGCGGCCCCGCCGGGGTCGCTGACCTCTGGGGCGGGTGGATGGGCGGATGGGCGCCTTCGGGCCGCTGCCCCCTGGGCGGGGCCGCGTGGGGGCTGCTGGCCCCGCTACCGCGCTGCCCCTCACTCCGCCGTCCCTGCCTCAGTCCCCCTGCCCGGGGCCCCTGCCTCAGCGCGTCAGGCGAGGACGCGGGCGAGGAAGCCGCGGATGTGCTCGGTGATGGTCTCCAGATGGCTTTCCAGGGCGAAGTGCCCGGACTCGAGCAGATGGATTTCGGCATCGGGCAGGTCCTGGCCGAACGCCGTGGCGCCGTCGGGGCCGAAGATCTCGTCATGGGCGCCCCAGACCGCCAGCAGCGGGACCTCGGAGTCGCGGAAGTACTGGTGGACCGCCGGATAGAGGTCCACGTTGGTGGGGTAGTCCCGGAAGAGTTTGAGCTGGATCTCGTCGTTGCCGGGCCGGTCCAGCAGCGCCTGGTCGTGGACCCAGTTGTCGGGGCTGACCAGGCTCGGGTCGGCGACGCCGTTCAGGTACTGCCAGCGGGTGGCCTCCAGGGTCAGGGCGCCGCGCAGGGGCCCCTCGGTGTCCGGGCCCGGGGCCTTGGCGTAGGCGAAGACGCCGTCCCAGAAGGGTTTGACGAAGCCCTCCTCGTAGGCGTTGCCGTTCTGGGTGATGATCGCGGCGACGCGGTCCGGGGCCTGCAGCGCGAGCCGCCAGCCGATAGGGGCGCCGTAGTCCTGCACGTACATCGCGAACCGGTCGATGCCCAGCTTCTGGAGCAGGCCGGAGGTGACCTCGGTGAGGGCCTCGAAGGTGTACGGGAAGTCCTGGAGGTCGGGCATCGCGGACTGGCCGAACCCGATGTGGTCGGGGGCGATCACGTGGTACCGGTCGGCGAGCGCCGGGATCAGGTGGCGGAACATGTGTGAGCTGGTCGGGAAGCCGTGGAGGAGAACCACGGCGGGTGCCTTCGGGTCGCCGGCCTCCCGGTAGAACACGTCGAGGCCGTTGACGGTGGCGGTGCGGTGGTGGACTGCGGAGGTCATGTCTCTAACCTCTCTTTCGACTTTTGTTGGTTATGCGCTCACGCGTTCAGTCGAGCATGCTCCAGCTAACCTGTCAAGATGCCTTTGGTGGTTAGGTGCGGTGAACGAGGTGAGGGCCGGCCGTGGGATTGGTCGCGGTCCGGGGTGGTGGCCCGTTTCCAGCGTGAGCCCGCGGCCACGCCGCCGCTTCGCCCTGGCCGGCTCGCCCGCGAGTGGGAAGGCGATGCCGTGCAGGACGGCGATGCCGTGCAGGACGGCGGTGGTGCTCCCCGTGCCCGTCCGGCATGCGCTGCCTACTGCCCGGAACCCTCCCGCTGGGCACCCGTGATGTGCCAGTTCGGCCAGGGGCTAGAGCGTCCTCGTCATGAACGCGCTGTTGGGGTCGGGGCGGTAGTGCGCGAAGGGCTCGCAGTACGCGAAGCCGAACTTCTCATAGAGCCTTCGGGCGGGCAGGAAGAACTCGTCCGCGCCGGTTTCGAGGCTCAGGCGGGTGAAGCCCATGCGTTCGGCCTCGGTGAGGATGTGGTTCAGCAGGAGGGAGGCGATTCCGCTCCGTTTGCGTGCCGGCGCTGCGCGCATCGACTTCAACTCGGCGTGGACGGTGTCCAGTCTTTTGATCGCGCCGCAGCCCACCAAGGCGTCACCGTCCATGACCGACCAGAACGTGACCTCTGGTCGGCGAAGGGCGTCGAGATCGAGGGCGTGTTTGCTCTCCGGCGGGGTGAGGGACCGCATCTCCTGAACGTGCTCGTCGAGGAATTCGGCGATCTGCGGGCCGGAGAGATCATCGACCACGATCTGCACTTCTGCTCGCCCTTCTTCGGAACCTTCGGGCTCCCGGCCGTCATGGCCTTCTTCGCTGCCCCGGACTGAAGTTGGCCGTCGGGTCGTTCGATGGCCTGCCCATGGTGAACGATAGCTCCGGCTCTGGCGTGGGTGACGAGGTGGGGTGAGTTGGCTGTCCCGCCGGCCGTCCGGGCGGACTCGATGAGCGAGCGAGTGAGCGTGGCGGCCTCGCGCGGGGACAACAGTCGTGCTGCCGTCTCTTGGTGGCCTTGCTGCGGGGCCCGGAAGCCGGAGCCGGGATATCTTGGATCCGGCCTCCCGCTTTCCATCGAGAACGAGGGGGAGAAATGTGGTCGGGCGTACACGACAGTTACTTCGAAGAAACCGGGCGGATGATCGCTGAGCAGTTGCAGCGGAGTCGGTCCAGGAAGCGCGCCAAGGCCGTCGAGTACAGCAGAGAACAAGCAGAGCAGAGCCGCAAGATCTCCCACGAAGCCGAGGCGGCCGAAGTGGAACGTCTCGCGGTGCTCGGGCACATTCCGCAGGCCGAATACAAAGCTCGGGTGGCCGCTCTGGAAGACGGCATCGAGGAATGAACCGGCCCGGCGGGCGCTCTGCCGGCCGGAGGCAATCCTGATGGTCCGTCACTGGCGGTCCGCAGTGCGCCCGTGGCGCCCGCCCGCCGGGGCCGCGGTCCCGGCGGGCGCTTGGGTGGCCGTGACGTCAGCCGGACGTCAGCCGAGGGAGACCGAACCGCCCTTGACGTTCACCTTGGCGGGTGCCAAACCCTTGGTGGCGGGGCCCTTCTTCACGCTGCCGTCGGTGATGTCGAACTTGCTGCCGTGGCACATGCAATTGATGGTGCCGCCGGAGACCTCGCCGACGACGCAGCCCGCGTGGGTGCAGATCGCGGAGAACGCCTTGATGTCGCCGTCCTGCGGCTGGGTGACGACGACCTTGTCGGCCTTGAAGATCTTGCCGCCGCCCTTGGGGATCTCCGAGGTCTTGGCGAGGATGGTTCCCCCACCGGCGGCGTCGCCACCGGCCGAGCCGTCACCCCCACCGCTCGCCCCCGAGCTGCCGGCCTGATCGCCACCACCAGCGGCCTTGGCATCGCCGCTCCCCGCGTCCGCCGTGCTGCCTCCGCAGGCTGCGAGCGCCGCCGTCAGCCCGGCCGCGCCGACCGCCGCCACGACGGTCCGCCGCGCCGCCCCGCGCTCTGCCGGAGCCGGGCCGGTCTCCTCCGTAGCCGTCATCGCATCGGTCTCCGCCTGCTGCGACGCTGCCTGTCGAGCCATGGTGTGCCTCCGGTTCATGGTGGTGCCTTCGGTGCGCGTTCCGCTCCACGGACGTTGCACAAGCTCCATACGCAGGGACGGTCCTGCGTGTTCAACGCGGAACCATTCCTTTGCAGACGCGCACCGCCGGGGGGTGAACCGCCAGGTCGGAGGGGGGAGGGAGGTGAAGATCCAGAGATCCAGAGATCCCGGGCCCCCGAGTCCCCGGGCCTCCGAGCCCTCAGGCCACTGAAGGCCTCAAGGCCTCACCACTCCAAGGCCTCGTCCCCCCTCCTCACCCCCTCCTCACCCCCTCGCTTCTCCGCCCATCACTCCCCGTCGGTGCCCCGTGCCAGTGCGTCCAGCAGGAAGTCCCGCTGGAAGTGCAGCAGCTGCTCGTTGACCGCGTCGTCGGCCGGCAGGTGGGTGGCGCCGGGGAGCGGGAGCACGCTGTGCGGTTTGCCCGCCGCGAGCAGCTCCGCCGAGAAGCGCAGGGTGTGTGCGGCGGCCACGTTGTCGTCCGCCAGTCCATGGACCAGCAGCAGCGGGCGGCGCAGCAGATGGCCGTGGCCGATGAGGGAGGAGCGCGCATAGTTCTCCGGGTGCTCCTCCGGGTGTCCCAGGTACCGCTCCTTCCAGTGGGTGTCGTAGAGGCGCTGGTCGGTGGGCGGGGCGCCGGCGACCGCCGCGTGGAAGACGTCGGGGTGGTGCAGCACGGCGGCCGCGGCGAGGAATCCGCCGAACGACCACCCGCGGATCGCCACCCGCGTCAGATCCAGGTCCGCGAAGCGCGCCCCGGCCGCCCGCAGCGCGTCGATCTGGTCCTCCAGCGCGGGCGTGAGCTGATCGCCGTGGATGGCCTTCTCCCAGGCCGGGCCGCGGTTCGGCGTCCCGCGCCCGTCGACCACCAGCACCGCGAACCCCTGCTCGGCGAACCACTGCGACACACAGCCGGTCCATCCGCGGCGCTGTCCCACGACCTGCAGGGCCGGGCCTCCGTACGGGTCGAGGAGCACCGGCAGCTTCCCCGCGCCCTCCTCGTGCCACGACGGAAGGAAGAGGGCGCCGTGCAACTGCCGTTCGCCGAGGCGGAGATGGCGTGGTCGCGGGGTGACCAACGGCTCCTCGGCGAGCGAGGATATGACCTGATAGCGCGCGTCGTCGTCCGTCGCCGCCGCGTTCGGTCCCGGCTCCCGCAGCACCCCGACTTCCTCGCCCCGCGGCGTCGCGCCCGCCAGGACGACCGTGCCGCCGCGGCCCACGCCGGTGTACCGGCCGGGGTCCCGGCTCAGCCGGCGGCAGCCGTGGCCGGGCTCATGGCGCCAGACATGGGTCTCCAGCGGGTCGTCGCTCGCGGTGAACAAGACCCGCTCGCCCTCGACTCCGAGGACCGCGCACAGCTGCAGCCCGTCCGGGGTGACCCGCCGGCCGCCGACGGTCAGATACCGGGTGTCGCCGTCGTCCTCGGGGAGCACCAGGGCACCGGACGCCGTACGCGCCGGGGTGCCGCCGACGAGCTCCACCCATGCGGAGTCGGTCCGCTCGTGCAGCACTTCGGTGGCGCCGGTCGCCGGATCGACCGCGAGGGTGCGCACGGTGCGCTGGTCGCGGCTCTGTACGGCGAGGTACGGGCCGTGCGCGTCCCAGCCGGCGTCCACGAGGTACTCGTACGCCTTGCGGTCCCATTCGACATCGACCCGGTCGCCCTCCAGCGAGACGATCTGCAGGGTCACCTCCGCATTGGGGGTGCCGGCCGCCGGGTACGGAACGGCCCGCGGCGGCCTCGTCGGATCGGCCGGATCGCCGAGGTAACGGCGTTCCACGGGGCCGGTGTCGACCCTGGCCACCAGGACGTGGCGGCTGTCCGGAGCCCACCAGTAGCCGCGCATCCGCTGCATGGACTCGGCGGCCACGTATTCGGCGAGCCCGTAGGAGATGTCCGGGCCCTCCGCACGGGCCAGTTGACGGTCGGTGCCGCCGCTCGGAGCGATGCCGCTCGGATCGGCGCGGGTCGGGTCGGCGCCGCCCAGCTCGACGACGTGGAACGACCGGCGGCTCACATAGGCGATGTGCCGGCCGTCGGGGGAGGGGCGGGGGTCGACCACCGGGCCCGCCGCCGGGACGGAGAACGGTGTCCCGCCCTCGGTGCGCACCGCCCACAGGGCTCCGGAGAGGGCGAACGCCACGAGACGGGCGGCGGCGTCGGTCGCGTAGGACACCACACCCTCGGACCGTTCACGGGCGCGTTCCCGGCGCAGCCGCTCCTCCTCGGGGATCGCACCGGAGGGGTTCCCCACCAGGAGCGCCGGATCGACCAGCAGCCTTTCCGTCCCGTCCTCGTGCTGCCACAGCCGACCGATGGGATCGGTGCCGGAGACCGTGCGGACGAAGAGGACCCGGCTGCCGTCGGGGGAGACGGTGAAATGCCGGGGAACTCCGAGGGAGAAGCGGCGGGTGCGGGCGAATTGGCGCGGAAATCCCGTGGAGTCGGGGGAGTTCGTGGGGTGCTCGGATTCGGGGGAGTTCACGTGGTGTGTGGAGTTCGTGGCTTTGCTGGGCAAGGTGCTGTCCTCCAGGAGGGTAGGGAGCTGGAAAAGAGCGGCGGTTCCGGGTACGGCGATCCCTGGGGAAACATAGGCAGATCCGAGATTCACGGAAAAGGGCGGCCACGACGATTTCCGGCCAGCACGGTGTGCCCGGTACTCGGCCGGGTGCACAAGGGAATCGGGAATCTGCCTCCGTACCCTGCCGCCGGCGCATCCCGGTGATCATGATGCGAGCCATCGGCGCGGCGGGTCAGGAGAGCCGCGGAGCGATCCACGGGATGATAGCGCGCACGGAGCCGCATCCCCGCGGAGGCCCGGCACCTGCTCGGTTAGGGTCGTTGCATGAGTGAGGACATCGCCGCGCTGGTGCGTCAACTGGCAGCCGCGGACCGGGACGAGCGCAGGGCCGCGACGGACCGGCTGGTCGCGCTCGGCGCACCGGTCGTGGAGCACCTGCTGCCGTTGCTCGCCGAGGAGGACGGACCGGGCCGATCGGCGGCGGAGGCGTGCGTGCAGCGCCTCGGTACCGCGGCGATCGAGCCGCTGAGAAGGGTGCGCAGCGAGGGCCCCGGCCACCTGCGGCCGGCCGCGCTCCGCATGCTCGCGAGCGTCGGCGGCGGCGATGCCCTGAGCCCGGCCGACCGGGCGGCCGTCGAGCGGCTCGTACAGGTCAAGCTGCTGGACGAAACGCCCGGAGACCTTCCGTCCGATGCCTGGGTGGCGGTGCCGCGGGCGGAGGTGAAGGACATCCTCCGTGCCCTGGAGCTCCACGACGCACGCCCCGTCACCACGGCCCTGGGTGTCTCCGCGGCCCTGCACCACGAGAATTCACTCGACCATCGCTCGGCCGATGGCACCACCAGTACGGAATACCGCGTGTTCATCACGCCCGAATTCGACGGCTGGCGACTCGTCTACGGTGCGGACTATCTCAACGACAACTGGGCACAGGCCATCGAAAAACTCAGCACCCATTGCCGGGAAGCCCACTTCTACGAGGTGGACGAGTACAACGGCGCGCGGGTGTGGTGGGTGATGGAGAACGGGCAGGACAAGCGTGGCCATCGCACGTACGGCGATCCCGAATGGGTCGGCGAACCCCTGGAGTTCGAACGGGACCTGATGCAGGACGCGGCCGCTCGGGCGAGCGAGGGAGAAGGGGAAGAAGAGGAAGAGGGCGACGCACTCCACGACTCGGAAGAAGCCGAGGAGTACGCCGAAGGCGTCCGCGATCCCGAGGAGGCGGCGTCCTCGATCTCCATTCAGCCGTCGACCGTCGAGGTGCTCGACCGGGTGGGCCATGGCTGGCTCGCGGTGACCAGCCCGGAGGTCGGGCACGGCCGGTTCAGGGGCGCACTGGACATCTGAGAGCCGGGAGCGGCACGGCGCCACCGCCCAGGCAGGGGCGGTGGCGCCGTGCTCGGTCCCGGTCCGGTCACATCAGACTCGGCTGGATCTTCCGCCAGGTCTTGTCGAGGTGGGCGATGTGCCGGTCCATCTCCCGGACCATCGCCTGCTTCTCCTCCGTCGTCGAGGCTTCCTTCCGCTTGTTGTACTCGCGGTCGATGATCTTCTTGAGTTCCTTGCGCGCGTCCGCCTCGCCGAGATTCTGCGCCGCCGCGATCTCCCTGGCGGCACGTTCCGCGGACTTGTCGGAGCGTGCGTTGATGCGGTCGGCGATGTTCTGCTGCACTTCGGCCGCCGTCATCTTGTCGACCTTCTTCTTCTCCGAGGTCTTCTCCGTGTCGAGCTTCTTCTTCGCCGCGACATCGGCCGGGTCGGTGCGATAGGTCGTGCTGTAGTACACCTTCGTGTCGTCGAGTGTCTTGTCCCGCAGGACCGTTGAGCACTTCGCATGGCCCTGCCCCATACCGCAGGGCTCACGCTCCGTGTAGACGGCCTTGGGCGTGTACTTGTTGTCGCCCTGATTGACCCGCTTCAGCCAATCGGCGAGATGCTTTTCCGAGTGCCGGCCGGACACGTACTTCTCGCCCACCGGCACCGAGGAGTCGGTGACATAGTGCGTCCCGCCTCCGGGTGTCGGGCCCTCGACCTCCAGCACGGCGTAATTGCGGTCCGTGAGGTCGGGGCTGTTGTTCTTCAGGCTGGGCGGGATGGGGTCGAGTTTGAGGGTGTTGAGGAGCTTGTCACTGCTCTTCCGGTGCCCTCGCACACCGAGCGATTCATCCGAATTCTTGGCCGCACTGTCCGTGGTGTCCGGCTTGGGGTCGGCCTCGTCCTTCTTGCGGTACGGCTTGTCGACGTTCTCCGGATTCTTGCCCACGCCGTGCTGTTCGTGGAATCCGACGCTCAGCCGGGCCAGGGACGCCACGACCGCGAGCCGCTCACCGCGCTCCAGGTCCTTGTATCCGGGCAGCCGCTGCTCCAGATCACGCTCGGTGAAGGCGCGCGGACCCTTTCCGGCATCGGCCGAAGAGGGAGTGCCGTCGCCGGTCGAGGCCCGCATGACCTCCGCCAGATGACCGTCCTTGGCCCAACTGTCCAGGTGGTCATGGACGTTGTCGAGCGGAACCCGGTGTACGTCGCGGTCCCGCCGGAGCTCGTTCTGCAGCTTGTCCGGCGGAATCCCGTACTCCTTGGCCCCCTCGTCCTCCGCGTCGAGGGTCCGGTCCCCCTTCCGTTCCTGCTCGGAGGTGTCGCTCTCACCACGGTCGTGCGGGTCGGAGTAGGGCGGCTTGCTGTCGACGTCCATCGCGTCGTCGTCGTTGTTGTTGTGCGGCGGCGACGGCGAGTCGTCCAGCTTCAGTGCGGCGAGGCCCTCGTGGTCCGGATCGGTTCGCGGCCTCTTGTGGTTTCCAGTTCCTGACGAGGACCCGGTGCCGGAGCCCGACGGCTGGTTGTCCGTGGGCGGTGGATTGCTGGCCTTCCGCTTCCCACTGGGAGCGTCGGGAGTCGGCTGCTTGGGGCGGCCGTCAGGAGCCGGCTGCTTCGCGCCCCCGTCGGGAGCCGGCGACTTGGGGGTGCCGGTGGGCGGAGACTGCTGCGGACGGCCGTCGCCGGGAGCCCGGTCCGGGCGGTTGCCGACGGGAGTCCGGTCCGGGTGGCCGCCGGGCGTGCCCGGGGGAGTGGTGTCGGGCCGCGGCGGGGTGGGCCGGTTCGGGTCGTTGCCCTGGGGATCAGCCTCACGCGACGGGGTGTCACCGGGGTTCCGGCTGGGCGCGCCGCCCGCAGCTGCCTGGGTGTCGTGACCATGAGACCTCGGCTGTCCACCGGCCCGGCCGTCGGCAGACGGCCCGGAAGAGAGCGAGGTGGACTGCTTGCCGTCACCCGGGTTGGTGTCGTTCCCGGGCGATGCGTGTGGGGTGTCACCAGTCGGCTGCTTGGCGGGGTCGCTCGCATCCGAGGTGTTGTGGTGGTTCTGCGACGGGTCGTTGGCGTCCGGTGAGTTGGACTGCGACGAGTGGGACTGCGACGAGTCGGGTTGTGTCGAGTCGGGCGGTGAGGGGGTGGAGTGCGCGGCGTCCGGCTGCGGAGAGTCGGACTGCGGCGGGTTGGATTGCGAGGGGTCGGACTGTGACGGGTCGGCCTGTGACGGGTCGGCCTGGGTCGATTCGGACTGTGGCGGGTTGGACGGTTCCGAGTCGGACTGCGGGGTGTCGGGCGACTGTTGCACCTCGGGGTGCGGCGAGTCGGACTGCGGTGTGTCAGGCGACTGCTGCGATTCGGGGTGCGGTGCGCTGCCCTGCTGTGCGTCGCCTTGTTGTGCGTCGCCCTGCTGCGTGTCGGCGTGCCGGGTGTCGGCGTGCTGGGTGTCGGACTGGTCCGACGTGGCATGGCCGTCATCCGATGAGCCGGAATCGGCTGCCGGATCCTGCGCGGGATGGAGCGGGTTCCGATCGGCGTCCAGCGGGATGTAGAAGACATCCGTGGCGCCCTTGGTGTTGATCGGCTTCTCGCTCACCTCGCCGCTCTGGGTGTCGACCCACACGATGCGGCCGTCGTGGTTGACGGCGTTGAACGCATGGCCTCCGCCCTCGGCCCAGTTGACCTGCACGATCGCGGACGAGCCGGGGCCGGCCTTCAGGAGGTCGTTGGCGATGGCGGCATGGCCGTCCGGGCTGGTGCCCGCGTACGAGTGCGGCGCACCGGTCCAGTTGATGATGTTCTCGTTGGCATCCGTCTCCGGCGACCAGTGGTCCGGAGTGCCGTCCGCATTGAGGTCCGGCGTACGGGGCGCCGAGACCTGCGGGTTTCCGTACCAGGTCTCCAGGAACGAACGGCTGCAGTCGGCACAGTTGTTGGAACGGCCGGGAACACTCGGACCACCGTCGTTCTGCAACTGGGCCCAGTTCCCGGACGGGTCGGGAAAGCGCTGTGGGGTGCCGTCGTCGTTCCGGGGGATGGCGTCGACGAGTGCCTGCTGATCCGACGGATCCGGGGGCAACAGACCGCCGGGGGCCTGCTGAATACCGGCGCGGATGTCCTCGAGGCCGGGCCGGTCGTCATGCGCGTCGGAATCGGTGTCCGCGTCCGCGTCCGCGTCCGGGTCCGGGGCGGAATCAGAATCGGTGTTCGTGTCCGCGTCGGAGTCAGGGGTCGCGTCAGAGTCCGGATCGGGGTTCTGGCCCTGGTCCTGGTCCTGGTCCGGGTGGGAGTCAGAGCCCGAGTCGGAGTCGGGTTCCGCGTCCGAGTCCGAGTGGGGCTCAGAGTCTGGATCGGAGTCCGAGTCCGAATGCGCGTCGGGCCCGTCTGGATCGGGCTGTGAGTCCGTGTCCGTGCCCGTGTCCTTGTCCGCGTTCGGGTCGGCGTCGGACTTGGCGTCCGTGCTCGGGTCCGACTCGGGCGAGTCCGTGCCGTCGGTGTCGGCATGGTCGCCCTGAGGGCCGTCGCTCTTACCGTCGTTGGCCTTGTCGGCGTCCTCCGTGCTCTTGGCGTCGTTGTCTTTGCCGTCGTCGGGCTGATGGCCGTCCGGCTTGTTGCCGTCTGCCTGGGGGTCGCCCTGGTGCGCGGTGTCGGGTGCCGGCTGGCCCGTGTCGGGCGTGCCGTTTTCCGGGGTCTTCGCGGAGTCCGGGCCGGTGTCGGGCTTCGGCTCGGGACCGTGGTTCTCCGGTCCCTCCTTCGGCGGCGGAGTCTGCGACGGGTGCGGGGCCGGCTCGTTGCCGCGCGGCTGTTCGGTACGGGGCGTGTCGGCGCGCGGAGGCGTGGGCCGGGGACGCGAGGCCTGGTCGGGCGTGCCGGGGCGCTGGCGCGGGGGAGTGGTGCGGGGGTCGCCGTAGGGCGCGGTACGGGGGTCCCGGGCGGGTGTGCTGCGGGGCGGTGTGCCGTTCCCTGCCGGTGTGGAACGCGGGGGCGCGGAGGCGGGCGGAGCACCCGCTGAAGCGTGTGCTCCGGCGGGGGCACTCGGGGTGGGCACCGGGCCGCCGCCCATGGCGACGCCGGGCGTGGCCGTGGCAGCGGCGGGAGTCGGCGCCGGCTGGGAAGGGGACGGATCGCCGCCGGAGTGGGACGTGTTCGGCATTCCGGTGGGGGGCGGCGCGAAGGTGGTCGCGCTGTCCGTGTGCATGGTGACGTCGTTGTCGTCGTGCGCCTGGTGGGGGGTGTGCTGCTGGGGCGCGCCGTACGAGGAAGCGGACGAGGCAGGGGACGACGCCGCATGGGGCATGGCGCCCGAGGGCATACCGACCCGGCCGCCGGTCCCGTTGGTGCCGTTGTCGCCGTTGCCTCCCGATGGCGAGGCGGAGGAGTCCGAGCCGGCGGGGGCGTGGTCCGGTGCGGGCGAAGGGGAGGGGACGTGCGCCTCCGGCCGGCTTCCCGCATCCGGTGAGGGCGAGGGGGACGCGTCCGGGGACGGATCGGGGGACGGGGACGGGGACGACGAGGGCGTCGGCGAGTGCTGGGCCGACTGGTGGGCGTCCGGGCCCGAGTCGCCGGGGCCGGGGGTGCCGTGCTGGATCGGTCCGGAGGTGCTGTCGTCCGCATGGGCGGGCGCGGGGGAAGCGCCGTCGGCGTGGCTGGGCGTGCTGCCGGTGTGGGCGGGCGCGCCGTCGGAGTGAGCGGGCGTATGCGAAGTCCGGCCGTCGTGCTGCGCCCCCGTGTCGGGCGTGGGCGAGCTGTCCGGGTGTGCGGGGTCGGGAGACGCCCCGTGATCCGGTCGCGGTCCTGCGTCCGGCGTGGGCGCACCGTCGCCATGGGACGACTCCGGCGAGGGCGTAGCGTCCGCGTCGGGACGACCACCCGAGTCCGGGGACGGCCCGGCGCTGGAGTCGGACCTGACGCCGGAATCCGACTCCACGCCGGAGTCCGGCCGCCCGCCGGAGTCCGGCCGCGCACCGGCGTCCGGCCCCGAATCCGCCCTGGTGTCGGAGGCGGGAGCCCCATCCGGCCGGCCCCCGGAGTCGGAGGACGGCGCCGTATCGGGTCGGGAAGCCCCGCTGTCGGAGGAGGGGCGCGCGTCGGGGGAGTTCGCGTCGGAGGAGTGGTGCGCGTCGGAGGAAGGGGTGGTCGAATCCGGGGATGCCGACGGCGAGTGCGTCGGCGGCGTGGCGGACGAGGAAGAGGCCGAGGACGAGCCGTGCGAGGGGTCGGCAGAGGAGTCCGACGGCGCGTCGCCGCCGCTCGGCGATCGGTACCCCGCATCGAACGGAGTCAGCCGGTCCGGAGACGGGGAGCCCGCATGCGAAGGCCCGGACTGAGCCCCGCCGTCCGGGGAGTTCCCGCCACCGGATACGGAGTTGTCGTGAGCGCCGGCCGATGAACCCGAGTCGCCGGGAGCGGAGTTCGCCGTGACTCCGGCGCCACCGTGGCCAGTGCTACCGCCAGTACCGCCGCTGTGCGAAGCGCTACCACCGGACGAGCTCTCACCACCCGAAGCACCCCCCGAAGCACCCTCAGGAGAGCCCGAAGCACCCGAAGAGCCCGAGGCCGCCCCGTCACCCGAGGACGACGAAGCATCACCGGACGTAGAAGAGCCACCCGACGACGAATGACCGCCCGAGGAGGAAGGACCACCCGACGACGAATGACCCGCCGAAGAGGAAGAACCACCCGACGACGCGTCCCCAGATCCAGAAGCTCCCGCTCCCGTACCTGTCCCGGATCCCGTCCCCGAACTCTCGCTGCCCGAACCGCCGTTGCTCTGCCCTTCGCCGGCGCCGGCGCCGCCGAGCCCCTTGCCGTGCTTCCCGCTGGACGAGTCCGCGGCGGAATCATGGCCCGAGTCCGTGTCGGAGCCGTGCCCGGCGGCGGACTCCATCCCGTTGCGGACGTGGTGTCCCGCCTTGGCGCCCGCACCGTCACGCAGCGACTCGGCGAAGGTCTGACCGGAGTTCTTGAGCGCGTTGACGCCTTCCTCGGCGCCCTTCTTGACCGTACGGCCGGCGTCGAAGCCGTTCTGCGCGTCGAAGCTCATGTTCACGGACTGCGCGATGACGTCCGAGATCATGGCCTGCAGCGCCGAGACGGCCGGTTCCTTGGCCGTTTCCAGGGCCGCGTCGAGCAGCTGCTTGGCGACCTCTTTGATGATTTTCCGTACGATCGCGCGGGTCGCCGCGGTCGCTGCCGCCGCCGCGACTTCGGACAAACCGAAGGTGAACGGCGCCGCCGCCTGAGCCGCGATGATTTCCGCGGCAAGAATCGCCAACTGGGCGATCACCGCGACTTTCATGCCGATGACGAGTCCGGCCGCGGCGTCCAGCGCGCTGGCGATGGCGTCGGCGGCACTCCGGGCGTCGGCGAAGTAGCCCGAACCTCCCGCGAACTTCTCCCACGTGGTGTGGAAACCGTCGATGGAGTCGCCGGAGTTCTGCGACAGCACATTGCCGGCCGCCTTGACGCCCTCGTGCTGGAGGTTCTCCACCCCGGCCGCGAAATCACGCCACTTCTGGGCGGATTCCATCAACTTGTCCTCGTCCGCCGTGGGCCAGTTGAACCCCAGCATTTCGAGGACCCACTCAAGTGCGTCCGGAAGCATCAACGACACAGCTGGGATTCCCTCGGCTGGCTGGGGTTCGGGTACGTACGGATCAAGGACTGCTCGTTCTTCTCGTTCACCGGGGTCGCGTCATCGAGCCCGGCGAGAAGGGCCCCTCAAGGGGTGTGGGGTGTCGGCCACGCGGCGGGCGCGGCCCGGGGCCTGGCGGTGGACGGGGCGGGCGGTCCTAGACGCTGGGCCGTTTGAGCTGGGCGATCCGCTGGCTCTCCGCTTCTTCGTTCGCCACATGCTGCTTCATCATGGACTCGTTGAAGTTCTCGTCGGCCTCGTGGTTCTTGGCCATGTTGTTCAACCCGCCGCCGATCTCCTTGAGTTTCGCCGCGAGGTGGCCCATCGACTCGTACATGCCGTCCCGCAGGCCCTCGTAGACGACGCCGAATTTCTCCCCCAGGTCGTCGTCGCCCCAAGGCGGCGTGTCCTGGCCTTCGAGGGAGGTCAATGCGCTCTGCAGTGTGTCGACGAGGGACTGGTAGTCCTTGCCGATCCGGTCGAAATCGGTGCCACCCGTACGCAACGACCCGATGTCGGCCTTGAGTCCGTCCCCCATCGAGTTCCCCTTGTTTTGGACGTCGCCGCCGCCACGTCGATACCGAAAAGTTTAACCATCAAAGTTGACGCCGCCTCAAGAGGCCTCCGCGTACGGGTGTGCCCCTCACCCGGTGCGGTGCGGGAGGCGCGCCCACACCGGAACGCTCCGAGCGGCGGGCACACCCGTAGAGACCCCGTAGAGACCCCGGAGCGACCCCGCGGAGGGGCCCGTGTCAATTCAACAGCTCGGCTTCCAGGACGAGAAGGGAGCGGTTCCGGTTGCGCGCAGCCTCACGAAAACGAGGTGCCACTCCTGCACCGCCCCCTTCCAACTCCCCGGTCAGGGCACCAGATACGGCGCTCCCGGGTCCTTGAGGGGCTCGGGCAGTCGGATCACGGGAACCGGTTTGTTGTGCGGCCAGCCTTGGGAGGCGTCGTCGAAGCTGAGCTCTCCGCCGGCCGCGGGGACGGTGCTGGCGTCGTGCAGGTTGGTGATCTCGTTGTAGACGTCCTGGACGTCGGGCGCTTCCTTGCCGGTCTGGCCGGTGACGTTGCGGGTCGCCCAGATCGCCGTCAGCACGGCGTCGTGGTGCATGATCGCGTATCCGTCGTCCATCACCGAGTCGGGGAAGCGCAGGTCCCGCAGGGCTTGGTGGAAGGGCTTGAAGCCGGACGGGGCATGGACGCCGCGCACCCACTGATCGGGGCTGGTCGCGGAGACGTCCAGAATGGTGATCTTGCTGGCCCTGAGCAGCGCCCGTACCTGCTTGCCCTGCGCGAACGCCCCGGTGGCCCCGGTCATCACCGTGATCGGCGTGTCGTGGCCGCACTGGCTGCGGGTGGACAGGGCACGGATGAGATCGGCGAGGTCGCGGTCGCGCCCGGCGTAGAAGATCACTTGCGCCTTGGTCAGGCAGATGTTGTTGACGGCGTTGTAGAAGAGCCGGGGAATGCCCGCGGGCTTGTGGCCGGTGGTGCCGACGAACGAGGCGCGCCGCCGGCCGATGTAGTCGCCGAATTCGTTGTCGAACGCCCTGCGCATGGTCTTGACGTAGTTGTCGTCCCGGCTGTCGAAGACGAGGTAACCGCGGCGCCCGGCCAGCGGGGAGTGGTCGAGGTACCGGCGGAGCGCCTTGGCGTAGTCGACGTTGGACGGCGACACCTTGAACAGGCGTGGCGCGTTGAGGTCGGTGGCGGTCAGGACCGCACCGATCGCGGGGATCTTCCGCCGGCTGAGTTCGGTGGCCGCCGCCTGGGTCTCCGGGATGCTGACCCCCATGCCGGTGACCGCGACCAGGGGATGTTCGCCGTCGACCAGGCCGGCGAGCTGTGCCACCACCGGCTTCCAATGCGTCTCGCTACGGCCCTCATTGGCCAGGACGAGCTGGATCAGCGGGGTCCTGCCCTGGACGCCGGTGGAGCTGGTCGTGGACAGTTCGGGGCAGGCGTTCGCCCGGCACTGCGCGACGAACGCACCCTCCAGGCTGGTGAGGATCTCCTCGATGGGCAGCGCGCTGGTGTCGCTCTCCGTCAACGGCATCAGCACACCGACCTTGACGTAGGGCAGTCGGCTCTTCCCGGAGGCCGGTTTCTCCCACTGGTCGCGGACGCGTCTGTTCTCCTGCGCGATCCGGTCGGTGATGCCTTTGAGGCGCGGGTCGAAGGCGAACGCCTTCTCGTTCGTGAGACCGACGCACTCCCGGTGCGCGCCGGTGCCGTCCCAGTACAGCCCCGGCTGGCCCGCCGCGCAGCTGGTGTCCTCCTCGGCCGACCGGAAGAACCAGATGCCGCCGGCTATCAGCGCCAGCACGAGGGCGAGGGCGGCGACTCCTCGCCACCCCTTCCACCACGGGGGGAGTTCGTCGGCGGGTTGCGGGGGCAGATGCATGGGCCAGCTCCTAGAGGACGGGGTGCTGCAGTGCGCTCACACGTACTTCGCGGCCTCGTGCATGAGCCCGATCCGGCGGGGGACGGAGCGCATGGCAAGGTCCTGGAGCATCGCGTTGATGGTCCGGTTGAGTTCGGGATTCGTGCCGGGCAGCCGGTTGCGCGGGTCGGACGCCAGCCACAGCCCGGTCACCAGCAGGGTCAGGGGGGTGTGCTCGGCGAACGAGCGGGGCGCGAGGTCGGCCGCCAGCTGCTCCAGGCGGAGCGTGGCCGACTGCTCCGGCACCACCGGCTCGCGCAGGGGCGCGGCGGTGATCGTGTAGAGCTCGTACAGCCAGATGTCCGTGTCGGAGAATTCGACCAGACGCCGGGCGAGATGCTCGACGACATCGTCCACCCGGTGCAGCGCCAGCGAGTGGTACAGCACCTCCAGCGGGTGGCCGTGGTGGGCGTGCCAGGTCCGCAGCTGTTCGTGGACGGCCGTCCAGCGGTCCGGGCGGGCGGCCAGCTCCTGCAACAGCAGCAGGCGCAGCCACGGGTGCAGGACGGAGCTGCCGCGCAACGGGTGCGGATGGACGCCTTCCAAATATCCGGAGCCCCGGCCGCCGCGGGTCTCGGCATCCTGGGGGACCGGATCGGTCAGCCATAAGCGGGTGGCGACCACCCGGGCCAGCGAATCGCGGGTGTGCAGCTGGAAGCGGTCGAGCAACCCCGCGTCGCAGGCGGCGTCGAACTCGCGGGCGGCACAGCACTCGACCAGCGCACGGTGCTGGTCATCGGTCAGATCGCGCAGCAGGTACTGCCGCGCCTCCTCCTCCAGCATCGGCCCCTCGTCGGCGCTCTCCGCGGACGGCGTGGTGCTGGAGAGCACCGCGCGCAACAGCGTCTCCGGGTCCTCCCGGCCCACGAGCCGCGCCGAGGCGGTCAGCAGTTGCCGGGTGCTCCACGGATGCCCGTCGGTCAACTGGTGTGCCAGCAGGGGCGCTTCCGGCAGCCGCGCGGCGATGTTCGTGCCGAGCTGGGCGGTCTCGCCGGCGGTCAGGCCGCGCAGCCGGACGCAGTACCAGCGCCAGGAGCGGTTCGGCGGCGGGTCCGGGACGGCCTGCTCCCAGTCGGAGTAACAGGCCTGCTCGGGGGCGCTGACCCGGACGCCCGCCGGTCCGTTCGCGAACATGGCCGGCACCCGGCCGACGTTCGACGCCGCGGCCACGGCCAGCAGCGGATCCGGTGCCCCGTCGGCGTCCCGCAGTTCCATCAGCAGGTCCAGGAACTCGCGGCCCCCGGGGGCGTCGATGTTGTCCAGCAGCACGACACAGTTGCGGTCGCGCTGACGGCGCGCGTACTCGCCGCGCAGATCGGCGAGGAACGCCTCGCACAGCCGCCGGTCCACCGCGGCCCGGTCCGCCGGCTCCTCGCTCTTGCTGAGCTGGTTGAGTTCGACCAGGGCGTCCAGGGCGGCCAACGGGCCGGCGTACCAGGCGAATCCGGTGTGCCGGGTCACCCGCAACGGCATGCTGGGCGGCTGCCGGATGAGGCTGGCCAGCAGGCCGACGCCGGGGATCCGGACCAGGTTGAGGTCCTGCAGCAGCCCGGCGACCGCGGCCACCCGGTCGCCCGCGGGATGCGGCTCCTGGGGCCCGCGCAGCGCCTGCCGCAACTGCTTCTTGGCCCGCTCGGGGTCCGTCGCGTCCAACGACAGCTCGGGGGCCACCACGGCCAGCCCCAGCGTCAGACGCGGGAAGACCAGCGGCGTCTGCCGGGGAAAGCGGTGCGACAGTCCGTACGCCAGCCGGCCGGCGACCTCATGGGGCCTGCGGGGCGCGGCGGACCCGAAATCGAAGTACGCGTGCGGACGCCGCGACCCGAGATAGCCGAGCCAGTTCAGCGTGGTGGTCTTGCCGCTGCCCCGCGGCCCGACGAGCACGATCGTGGGAAGGCCGTGCCCGGCATCGCCGCCCCTGCCGTCCTGCGGACGCGTGCGGCACTCCTCGTACAGGGCCTCGATCCCCCGTATTCCCAACGGACGTTCCGCCACGCTGCTCGGCCCCCCGGTGAAGACAGCGGCTGTCACGACAGCAACTGATGTCGGCAACTGTGATGTCAGCGACGGCAGCTGCCGGCTGATTACAGAAGGTTGGCACGCGTGCGCACAACGTGCCACCGGTTCGCGCAAGCGGTTCGGAGGAGGTGTGGAGGGGGACCGGGGCGGGGAGCCGGGCGTCCGTTCCTGTGCGGTGGGCCGGTGGGCCGGTGGGCCGGTGGGCTGTGGGCTGGTGGGCCGGCGGTTCGACCGGCAGCCCGGCCTTTCGCGGGTGCCCGCCGCCTCGCCCACCGGCGCGCGGCGGCGCCCCGGCGCGCCTACGGTGAAAGGGCAGGGGCCCTGGTTGCCAGGTGCCGGTTGTCGTCGGCCGAGGGCGCGGGGTGCCCGCCCGACCGCTCGTGGTGCGGGTGCCGGAGCCCGCACGACCACTCCCCGGCCGCTCGCCGGGCCGATACGCCGGAGCCCGCCCGACCACTCCCGGACCCCTCGGCGTCAGGAATCACAGGAGGGCGCGATGCCCCACACCACGCCACCGACGCGACCGCGTTCCCCGACCCGCTCGGAGCGGCCGGGCTCCCTGCACGGCCGCACCGCCGTGGTGACCGGGGCGGCACGCGGTCTGGGAAGGGCGACCGCCCGCGAGCTGGCCCGGCGAGGAGCGCGGGTGGCCCTGCTGGGGCGGGAGGAAACGACACTGTGGGAAGTGGCGTCCGCCCTTCCGTCGGAGGCGTACTGCTGGGGCATCGATGTCACCGACGACGACGGCATGGGGCGGGTGGCCCAGGAGGTCCGCGACCGCCTGGGGCCGGTGTCCCTCGTCGTGGCGAACGCGGGGATCGCCGAGGGCGGGCCCTTCGGCGGGTCCGATCCGTACATCTGGCGCCGGGTGATCGAGGTCAATCTGATCGGCAGCTCGATCACCGCCCGCTCCTTTCTTCCGGACCTCCTCGCCACGCACGGCTACTTCCTGCAGATCGCCTCGCTGGCCTCCATCGGGGCCGCGCCCCTGATGAGCGCGTACTGCGCCTCCAAGGCCGGGGTGGAGTCGTTCGCCCACTCGCTGCGTGCCGAACTCGCCCCCGAGGGCGTGGGGGTCGGCATCGTCTATCTGAACTGGACCGACACCGACATGATCAGGGACGCGGACCAGCACCCCGTGCTCCGCGAGCTCCGTGCCCACATGCCTCCGCCCGCGAGGAAGGTCCACTCCGCCGGCTGGGTCGCCGCCCGCCTGGTCACCGCCGCGGAACGCCGTTCGGCCGCCGTCTACGTCCCGGGCTGGCTCCGTGCCGCCCAGGCGGTGCGCGCCGCCCTGCCGGCCGTCGTCACCCGGCTCTCCCGGCGCGAACTGCCCCGACTGGCTGCCCGCACCCCCTTCGAACCGACCGGCCTGCTGGGCGCCGGCGGGCGCGCCGACGAAGCGGGGCGGGGGTAGCCGCAGCCGACGGGCATCCGCAGCGCAATCCGCGTCCACATCGACCGGGCCGCCCGTGAAGCACGAGCCGGTGAAGCCCGGGCCGGGCGAGGCACCGCCACCGAGTCCCGAAGCATCCTCGGGGCCGGACTTCGCAACGCTCATCCCGCGGAACGAAGCCCCGCACTTGGGCAAGGAACCGCGCCCTTCCAGGCGCCGCCCGTCCTCCCCTGAGCGTTTCCGCCCGGAACCGGCCAGTCCTCGGCACGTAACTGGACACCGGAGGAAATACCCGCTGATGCAGAGTTATTACCGCTTAGTATCTGTCACCTGCCGCCATGTCCCGGACAGTGGGCACATGATCACTGCGGCAACGGGGAGCGGGATATCGATGCGCACTTCACTCCGCATGTTCTGAATCGCGGCTGCGATCAGCAGACGGCGCATTCGGTAAGGAGAGCGGGCAGGTGCATGGGCTTGCCGCCACGGCTGCGGCGATGAATCGACGGGAATCGGTCATGACGTAGAGCTCAGGGGCAAGAACCGCGTGACGGACGGCAGCGCAACCCCCTGGCGGGACATGGGGTGTTGGCTGCGTCCGCCGCCTGTACAGGTGCGCGCGGCGGTCGGCGAAGCCGATGGATCGCTCGGCAGCGATGTTCGAGACTGCCGATGACGCGGGCTCTGCTCAACACTGACCTGACGCACGACCTCATTGCGTGGGGGCTCCGTGACGAGTTGAGTCCGGCCTCGTGCCAAATCCTGGGCCGGGCGGCCGACCGGTGCACTGCCAGGATCTGGCTCCTACCGGTCATGACTGCTTTGCAATCGTCAGGGTCGCCTTGTCTCCGTGCGGCGCGCAGCGGGGTGAATTCGGCGTACCCGCCCGGCGGTAAAGGGAACGAGGGCGAATTGCCGCCAAGCTCCCATTCCGTTGTGCCTGCCCAGCCGGCAGGCCATTTCACCGCAGCACCCGAACAGATACATCGTGCTGCACGCACATAGTGCGCAGCGCACAGCGCACCGAGGGCACCACAACCACTCCCGAAAGGGGAATGGTTGACGTTCTTGCGCTCACATCGACTATTTGGGGACCGACTTGATACGTCGTCATCGCGTGCCGAAGCGTCGGCACGCACCACTGCTCCTCACCACGGCCATGCTGGTCGCGAGCGGACCTTTGGTGTCGCAGGCACTCGCTGCCGAACCCTCGTCCGCACCCCACAGACCGAAGGGGTGGGACGCGGTCGCGGCCGCCGAACACAAGTTATCCGGCAAGCCCCGCTCGAGCCGTGTGGCGAGCCCGGACACCAACCTCGGCAAGAACTGGAAGCAGAGCAAGGACCGGGCCGTGACCGGCGTGGCCGACGTGAAGGCTTTCAAAATCCTCGCCGCCGATGAAGCCAGGGCGTATGACTGGAAGACGGTCGCGGCCCTTGCGGAGCCGGGCATGCCCGCCGACTCGTGGATCGGCAACCAGTGCGTCATGGACCGCGACCATGTCGCCGCCGTGTACGCGTCCCGCACGTTCACGAACAAGCCCGACCTGATGCAGGGAGGCGCGTTCGCGGCGATCGTCAACACCACGACCGGTGCCGTGACGAAGCTGCCCTTCACCGCCTCCCTCGCCTATTTCGACCCCACGTGCAACCCGCAGACGCATACCGCCGCGTTCACCGCCTACAGGGACCTGAACGACCCGGCGAAGACGAAGACGCGGGTGCTCACGGTCGACTCGGCGGGACGGACGACCGGCACCGCCGCGGTCGACGGTCAGGTGACCAGTGCGGTGCCGGTGGGGGACGGCACGGTCGCCGCACGCGGACGCCAACTCGTGCACCTGGGCAAGTCCGGCTCGGTCAAGAAGCTGACGACCGCCGACAGCACACCGTTCGACATCCGTCCGGCCGCGAAGGGCACCATCGTGTTCGCGGACCACAAGCACGCCACCACGGCGCAGGTGAAGGTGTTCACGGGGCAGGGCAAGCCCGCCCTCGTCGCCTCGGGACGCCTCTCCGACGTGGGCCTCCACCAGGGGGACGGGGGACGGGTGTTCCTCACGGGACATCCCACGGCCGGCCCCCGTCTGGAGGGCACCGGGATCAGCCGCCTCGCCGTGCCCGCTGACGCCGACATCTCCACCCACGGACACCTCGCCGTGAACCCCGTCCTCGCCCCCGGCATCCGCGCCGGACTGAACCACATCTCCCACGCGGGCAAGGGGTTCACGAGAGCGGAGGGGAAGCAGGCGGCCCCGCCCGCGCGTTCCCCGGAGCAGGTGGCGCAGGACCCCGTGAAGGTCACCTCGACCGCCACCATCACGGGCAAGGCGGTTTCCCAGTCGGTGGCCGATGTCACGGCGGAGAACGGCAACAACGCCGTCAGCCCCGCCCTCGGCGGCACCGGCAGGCCGAGCACGGCGCTCGCACCCCGGACCGCGGGCGCCGGAGTCTCCCACGACCCCACCGACCCCGACCGCTGGTGCTCCATCTCCCGCAACGACGTGACGATGCAGGCCCTGCAACCCACACCGAACCAGGTGGAGTGGGCGGTCGACATGGCCGTCCGGGGCAAGCTGCGGGGCGGGGTGATCCGTCAGGGCGAGTACCGCAGTCAGACCGGCATGAGCACCATTGACCCGCAGGGCCTGTTCCCGCCGCCGACGCTGAAGGGCGGCCAACGCATCCCCGCCAACGTCATGCTCGGCATCCTCGCTCAGGAATCCAACCTCTGGCAGGCCGAATCCGGTGTCGTCCCCGGGCAGATGGGATCTCCGCTCGCTGCCGTCGACGGCTACTACGGCCACAAGGCGGACAAGGACGACCCCTCGGCCTACTGGAAGATCCACTGGGACAAGTCCGACTGCGGCTACGGCGTCGGCCAGGTCACCGATGGCATGCGGAAGGCCGGCAAGGACAAGGCGACCGAGAAGGGCCTGGATCCCAAGCTGCAGAAGGCGGTCGCGGTCGACTACGCGAGCAATATCGCCGCTTCCATGTACATCCTCGCCGACAAGTGGAACGAGGTGCACACCGACGGGCAGAAGGTCACGGTCAACAACGATGACCCCAAGCGCGTCGAGAACTGGTTCACCGCCGCCTGGAACTACAACCTCGGCTTCAACGGCAAGGGTGCCCCGGGCAAGCCGTGGGGCCTGGGCTGGTACAACAACCCCGCCAACCCCTTCTACCCGCCCGGACGCGGCCCGTTCATGAACACGGACATGGACAAGGAAGCCAATCAGGACGCGGCGCATCCGCAGGACTGGCCGTACGAGGAGAAGGTGATGGGCTGGTCCGCCTGGTCCATCGACACCGGATACTCCTACGGGACGGACGGGCGGCAGGGCTGGAAGGGCGAGTCGGGCTTCAACTCCGCCGGCTTCCAGCCCGCCTGGTGGACCACCGTCCCCAACCGTGCCACCGTTTCCCCGCCCCTGTTCACCTTCTGCAACATCCACAACGGGTGCGACCCGGCCAACCCGGCGGACTGCCCGGACGCCAAGTGCTACGAGAAGTTCTGGTGGAACCAGGAGAACGCGACATGGAAGGACTGCGCCAGCACATGCGGTAACGAACTGATCAAATATGCGACGGAGCGACCCGAGCCGGGGCGCGGAACCCGTCTCAAGTACGGCGAGCCGGTTTGTTCCGGCGCCCCGAAGGACGCGGTGGTCGTCGCCTCCGTCCCCAACGGGACGCAGTCCTGGGGCTCTTGCGGGAAGGTGGCGTCGTCGGGCAGCTTCCAGTTCACCTTCTATCCCGACTCCGACAACCAATACGAGGCCAAGGCGGACCTGCACCAGGTCGGCGGCGGCTACGGTGGCCACTTCTGGTACACCCACACCCGTGACAAGGCGCACTACGGCGGCCCTTCGGGCCCCATGACCATCGACGGCACCTGGACCGGTCAGAAGATGGACCTGGGCAAGGTATGGGTGCACCTGCCCGACACCGGGGCCCAGGCGAAGCACGCCAACTATGTGATCAAGGGCGTCGACGGCGGGGACCGCACGGTCACCGTCAACGCCGACAGCGACAACACCAACAAGTGGATCTCGCTCGGCGGCTACAAGTTCACCGGGACACCGAGTGTGACCCTGTCGAACTACACCCATGACGGCACCGCCGACGCCGACATCGCCTGGGGCGCTGCCGCCTTCCAGCCGCTCAAGGGCACGTATGTGAAGGACACGATCGAGGCCGACGCCTTCTTCGACGAGGACCAGGACATCGACGTCCGGCCGGAATCCAGCCTTTTCAACACACCGCTGAAGTCCCGCAAGGACCTGTACGACTGGGCGTTGAAGACGTCTCAGAGCGTCGCGGCACTGGGCAGCTGCACCGGAGGCATCCCCGACTCCCGGTGCACCATGCCGAAGACACGGGACGCGGTGCAGAAGTGGCGTGACGAGGTGCAGCAGTCGGGCACCTCCACCACCGACCACCCCGACGGTCACTCCATCCCCGCCTGGATGCACTACTCCAACCCGTACACGAAGCGGCCGCCGAGCGACCAGCGCCCGTCGTGGTTCGGTCAGGACGGCGGGGCCTACAAGATGTACAACAAGGCGACCGTGTCGTACATCAAGACCTCCGACGGGAAGATCGTGGACGGCAGCCAGTCCGTCACCTACGACGACCGGACCGCCGACACCCACATGCCCGCGTTCGTCCATGAATTCATCAAGAGCGTCAGCGCGGAATACGGCATCCCGGAACCGAAGCTGAACTACGCGCGGAAGAACCTCAACGTCCACGACGGGGCCACCACGCATACGACCACCAACAGCGACGGGGTCCTCCCCGGCCTCGCCTACCAGTCGATCGGTGTGAAGCCGGTGATCACCGACTACGACGACAACCCCGTGTCCGGCGACAAGGGCCAGTGCGTCGCGGCGATGACCACCGCCGGCGGGTCCATCGGCTACCGCCCGGCACTTGGCAACGACGGGCTGACCGACAGCGTTACCGAGTGGGTGGACAAGGTGTCGCGCGCCGCTGGGGCGAACCATCCGGTGACGACCATGGCGGGGGATATCCGCAACATGTTCTTCAAGCCCGGCCTGACCGGTTCCATCTTCGGCAGCGCACCTCCCATCTGGCAGGAACTCGACTTCAAGTCGTGCGCCGACGGCTCGATCCGCAAAGTGTCCGCTTCCCCGGTCCTGCGGTCCAGCTATATGCCGAATCAGTACTTGTACCGCAACGGCAAGGCAATCAACCTCGACGGCGCCTACACTCAGTCCAGCAATCCGGTGACCACAGGCGACTTCTATCACTTCAGCGGTCCCGCCTCGCCGCTCAACGCAGGTGATCCGTACATGGGATGTGCCCGGGACAGTGGGCATGGGGGCAACCCGTGGAGCATCGGCGTCCTGTCCGGCGTCAACACCGACCCCGACGCCCAGTTCTGTGGTGCTCCCGCGAAGGAGCCCGACATCGAGTACACCCGATAGGTGACAGAATGGACGGGGTGCTCCATCCCTTTTCGGGGTGGAGCACCCATTCCGCTGTCGACAACTGAAACCAGGTAGGTCATGCAGGTCGGCGCACTTGCCATTGGTATAGGCGTGTTCTTGTTATTCCCCACCGTTCCCTGGATTGTGTTCCCCGGCCGTCGGAAGACGGGAGCTGTCGCGGCGCTCATATGGACGGGTGCGTGCAGTGCTTGGGTGCTGAACACCTACGGGTCGGGTGCTGTCCGGTTCGTCGCCATCGTCGTCCTCAGCTCCAGCATCCGTGTGCTTGCCGAGATGTTCGGGGTGTTCGACCAAGGGCGTGAGGTGCGCGCACATCGGGCATCCTGCACCGATGCCGCCTCCTGTGGGATGGCTCATCAAACGGGCAGGATCCCCTATGTCCTGGTGGCCCTCATCTCCACCACGTTCCTGTTGGTGCTGTACGCCGCATGGCCTTAGCTGATCTTTCATCGTGAACCGACGGCGGGAGACGAGTGCGTTCGGCGACGGTGAATCGGGAGCGCGCCCGAGCAACGTCTCTCATAACTCCAGGCCGAGGCGCGTACCAAGATTTTTAAGGCTGGACCTTCGGCGCTTCGTGCACGGTTGGTCATGGGCCGGCAGGGCGGTCCATCCACGTGTGAGCGGCCTCGTTGAATAGCGGAACTCCGGCCGTGTCCCCGCCCCCGCCCGGATGTCTCGGCGGTTCAATTCGGACAGCTTTGGCGCAAGCGGAAATTTTCCGTCCAAGAACGGACGAAGAGGCGTATGGTTACCTTCGTCCGGAGTGATCGAGTGCAGCTGGGCACAGGGATCCGCCGGCCCTTTCGGCACGGCACTGTGCATCGCCTGGAGTCGCTCCCGTTCATTCTCACTGGGGGGAAAGTGCGAAAGATTGCAGTACTGGCTGGACTGGCAACCGCGTTATGGGTTTCCAGCCCTGCTACCGCCGCCACGGCGCACGATGAGACCGACAATCTCTACAGCGCGGAGGCATGCAAGACCCCTGGAAAGTCGAAGTTCGACTTCCACATCTATTTCAACTCGGCTCAGACGGGTGCTTGGCGAAACATCGGATACTCCGTGTACAACTTCGCGGACGTGCCCGACGGGGTCGCCGGAGCTGCCTCGCCGCTCCGCTTCTGCAACTCGGGGGCAGGCGCGGGGCGGGGAGTCAAGAACAATGCCGCTTCCGGCGAGAACTCGCACTACAAGTACACGGCGCGCGTCTACTTCAACAGTGGATTCAAGGGCGCGCAGGACGTCATGGCGCCGTACCAGTACATCGACCGGTTCGTGCACGTCTTCAATCAGAACGCCTCGTTCCAGTGGACCTGACGAAGGCGAGAAAAAGAGGGGGGAGCATGGGGAGCAGGAACGTGAGACGGCGTGTGGGCTTACCGCTCGTTTCCGCCGCAGCAGTGGGGGCCGTGGTTCTCGGCGTGACCTCTATGAACGCGGGATCTTCTGAGGACGAGATGCCGGTGAGTGCCGCCGGCCAACCGAAGCCGATCTCCGGGAAGGGGCACGCGGGGGACGGGCCGGCCACATGGCATCTGCCGATCGAGGCATATCTGCCGTCCACAGCAGAAGTGCGCCTCATCGCCGGTACGCGGGACGGCTTGATCGACCAGTGCATGAAGAGCGCAGGATATGACGCATGGACTCCTGCGCCGGACTTGCCCGAGGTGGGTGGCAAGACCCTCGTGGACTGGCGTTACGGGATCCACGACCCGGCCCTGGCGGCCGCACGGGGGTACAAGCCGGCTGCCGAGGAGCAGGCGGCCTACGACCAGGCGGTCGGAAAGGGTGCCGTTGACGAATCCGGGGCCGATCCGAGTGTCCTGAAAGGGTGCGTCCAGCAGGCCGACGGGACGGTCCCGGCCAGTCGACAAGCTCCCCTGGCTCAGCAGATCAGCGGCGAGTCCTACAAGGAGTCCATGAAGGACCCTGCCGTGGTGAGCGTCTTCGCGAAGTGGTCCGCGTGCATGGCCGACAAGGGGTACGCATACCAAAAGCCCATGGACGCCAACGACGATGTTCGGTTCGCCGACCCGCACCGCGTGTCAGCGGAAGAGAAGGACACCGCAAAGGCGGATGTTGCCTGCCGCGAAAAGAACCACGTCGAGAAGACGTGGTTCGACGCTGAAGCGGCACTGCAGAAGACAGCCATCAAGGCCCACCAGAAGGCCCTGAACGAGGTGAAGGCGGCAAACAAGTCCGCCGCGGCCAAAGCGGCTTCAGCTGTCAAGTAGCACCCTGACGGCACGCCGTTTTCAGAGCGTCCGGAGGATGCGCGACCTCCTTCATGCCGGAACTGTGCTGACTGAGGTATGTGCTGATCACACCGTGGACCTCTGAGGTGGTGAGTGTGTGGTCGGGCCGGCGGACGATCCGACAGCGAGGCAACGGCTGAGCGCGGACGGCCGGAGCCCGGCCACACATCAGGGCCCCTGCGCAGGACCGGGCGAAGCAGCGCCGCCACATGCGGCGCTCCGGACCCGGCTTGCCCCCAGGGCGCCGGGTGTGCCACCGCATCACATGCTGGGCAACCGTTTCGCGACCCGAGGCAGAGCCCGCGCGGGGGCGATTTGTGAACGGCGTGCTGCGCGCGCATGGCGGGGGAATCAGAAAGTGGGACGAGGGCTGTCGCGTTATTGACGTGGCTGATTTTCGCTGCGAGCCTCCGGAGTGTGAGTCACTCGGAGAACTTCACCGCACGCCTGCACGTCGATCTGCGACGCCAGGCCAGTGCGATCTGTGCCATCAGCGCCGCTGACCGCTAGAGCCGCCGGCCGGCGTCAGCCCCTGGGCGCCTCATGATCCCGTCGCGCGTACCGGCCCGGGAATTCTTCGTCGCCCGGTGACTTCGCCGCGTACCCAGCTCGAATCTTCCGGGATCGGTACGTGAGCCGGGTCATTTCACCTGGCTGTTCGCCTCCCCTTTCTTTCTCCGTTTCCCTTTTCGCGCCCGGGGTGGTCTGTGCGCCCGCCGGACACGGAACCGCGGCGGTTCTTGCACGAAACGGGGGAGGCTACGCGCCGTCCCCTTCCCCTGCACACCTTCGCCCGGCCTCCCCTTCACCCCGCGCCGCAGCACGCGCCCCAGCCCCGCCCCACCACCCCCGCCTCACCCACCACCCGAACAGGATCCCGCCATGAGCAGGCTGATCACCCCATCGAACCGACGCCAGTTCCTCACTCTGCTGGGCCTCTCGGCGGTCGCGGTCAGCTGCGGCAGTGGGGGCGGTGGGGCGGCCGAGAACCGGACCAGGACGCTGCGGTACCAGGGGTGGGCGGGGTCCGTCATCCTGCCCGAACTGGCCGCGGATCTCGGCTTCCTGGAGGACGTGAAGCTGAAGTGGGTCGGCAACACGATCAGCGGGCCGCAGGACATCCAGTCGGCGGCCACCGGGCAGGTCGACTTCGGGGGCGCGTTCAACGGAGCCGTCGTCAAACTCGCCGCGAGGAAGGCCCCCATCACGGCGGTCATCAGCTACTACGGCGTCGACAAGGCCGCGTACAACGGCTTCTACGTACTCAAGGACAGCCCGCTCCGCTCCGCTCGTGACCTGATCGGCAAGAAGGTCGGGATGAACACCCTCGGCGCCCACTCCGAGGCGATGCTCGACATCTACCTGCAACGCCACGGCCTGTCGCAGGCGGAGATCAAGAAGGTCGAGCCGTTGGTGGTGCCTCCGGTCAACACCGAGCAGTCGCTGCGGCAGAAGCAGATCCAGGTGGGTGTCCTCGGCGACATCCTGCGCGACAAGGCCCTGCGGACCGGGGGCATCAGACCGCTGTTCACCGACCACCAGCTGCTCGGGAACTTCTCGGCCGGCACGTACGTGCTGAACGACGGGTTCCTGAAGGAGAACCCCGACACCGTGCGCACCTTCGTCACGGGCGTCGCGCGTGCCATCGAGTGGGCCCGCACCACCCCGCGCCAAGAGGTCATCGACCGGCAGATCGAGATCGTGCGGAAGCGCGGCCGGAACGAGGGCACCGCTCCGCTGAAGTACTGGAAGTCCTTCGGCGTTGCCGAGACCGCCGGGCGCATCACCGACAAGGAGTTCCAGCTGTGGATCGACTGGCTCGCCGAGCGCGGTGACATCGGAAAGAGCCAGGTCAAGGCGTCGGATCTCTACACCAACGAGTTCAACGCGTACCGCCGGAAGGCGAAGCCGTCCGCGGCCGGGACGACCTCCAAGAGCGGGAGCTGATCCCATGTCCGGAACCACCACACCCAAGATCGAATTCGAGCAGGTGCGCAAGACCTTCCCCGTCAGGAGAGGGCGGGCCCAAGGCCGCGGTCCGGCACACGGGGAGGACGAGTTCACCGCGCTGGACGGTGTCGACCTGCGGATCGACGCGGGGGAGTTCGTCGTCGTGGTCGGCCCCAGCGGATGCGGCAAGTCCACGCTCCTGGACCTGCTGGGAGGGCTCGCCCGGCCGACCGCCGGACGGATCCTCCTGGACGGGCGACCGGTGAGCGGCCCCGGCCTGGACCGCGGCATCGTCTTCCAGCAGTACGCGCTGCTGCCCTGGCGCACCGCCCTGGGCAACGTCGAGTTCGGCCTGGAGGCGACCGGCGTGCCACGACGTGAGCGTGCCGCCCGGGCCCGCGAGTACCTGGACCTGGTCGGGCTCTCCGGATTCGAGCACCGTCATCCGCACGAGCTGTCCGGCGGCATGCGCCAGCGCGTGGCCATCGCCCGCTCTCTCGCCTACGACCCGGACGTCCTGCTGATGGACGAGCCGTTCGCCGCACTGGACGCCCAGACCAGGGAGCTGCTCCAGGACGAGCTGCTGCGCATCTGGCAGCGCACCAAAAAGACCGTCGTCTTCATCACGCACGGCATCGAGGAGGCCGTCTACCTGGGGGGACGGGTGGCCGTCATGACCTCCAGGCCCGGTCGCATCAAGCAGGTCGTGCCGATCGGCTTCGACTCCCGTACGGAGACCGACGACCTGCGGTCCAGCCCCGAGTTCGCCCGGTACCGGCACGAGATCTGGACGCTCCTGCACGACGAGGTGACCAGGACCCAACTGCTGGAGAAGGAGGAGGCCCCCGTATGAGCATCGCCAGCGGTTCCCGCACCCGGCAGCGCCCGGCCCCGGAGGAACGCCCCGCGCCGGCCACCGACATGCCGCCGCAGGCCTCCGGAACACCCTCGGCGACCGGCACGCCCGCGCCGGCCACCGGCACACCCTCGCCATCCGGCACCGGCGAGCCCGCAGCCGTCCTGCCGACGGCGTCGAGCAGGCCGCGCCCCCCTGGCCCTTCCGTACTGCCCCGCGTCCTGCGCGCTGCGCTGACCGGTGCCACCAAGTCGGCGGCGATCGTCGCCCTGCTGCTCGCGTGGGAGCTGGCGCCCCGCTTCGGCCTGGTGGACCGGACCTTCCTGCCGCCGTTCAGCGAGGTCGCCCAGGCGTGGTGGGGGCTGGTGGCCAACGGCCAACTCGCCGACAACGCGCAGGCGAGCCTGGTGCGCTCGTTCAGCGGCTTCGGCATCGCCGTCGCCGTCTCCGTACCGCTGGGCCTGCTCATCGGCTGGTACCGGCCGGTCGCCGATCTCCTCAACCCGTTGCTGCAGGTCTTCCTCAACACCGCGGCCCTGGCCCTGCTGCCGGTGTTCGTCCTGCTCCTCGGCATCGGTGAGACGTCGAAGATCTCCCTCGTGGTGTACGCGTGCGCCTGGCCGATCCTGTTCAACACCATCAGTGCGGTACGCACCGTCGATCCCACCCTGCTGAGGCTGGCGAGGTCCATGGACCTGTCCGCCCCGCGGCTGTTCCAGAAGGTGATCCTGCCGGCCTCGGTGCCGACGATCTTCACCGGAATCCGGCTGGCGGGGGCGGTGTCCATCGTCGTCCTGGTCGCCGCCGAGATGATCGGCGCCAAGGCCGGTCTCGGCTATCTCATCAACGCGTCCCAGTACAACTTCGCCATTCCGCAGATGTATGCGGGCATCGTCACGATCTCCGTCATCGGCGTGGCCTTCAACCAACTGCTGGTGGCCGTGGAGAAGCGGCTCAGCTCCTGGCGCGTCCCCGCGACGCGCTGACGCTGCTCTGGCGGTCCATCCGGCTCCCACGAACCTCCCTGCCCCTCACCCCCTGAAATTGCCGAACCCCCGGAAAGGAACACCTCCATGAGCACCAGTACAGGCTTCGACATCCGCCGGATCGGCGGACGCATCGGTGCCGAGATCGTCGGCGCCGACCTCTCCGCCGACCTCGACCCGGCGATCGTCGCCGAGATCAACGCGGCTCTGCTGGAACACAAGGCGCTGGTCTTCCGCGGCCAGCAGCTGGACGACGCCGGACAGCTGCGCTTCGCCTCCCTCTTCGGCGAACTCACCGCCGCCCACCCCACCGTCCCGTCCGTGGACGGACAGCCCAACGTCCTGCCCGTCGACGGGGACGAGGGCATCCGCGCCAACCACTGGCACACCGACGTCACCTTCGTCCGCACGCCCCCGAAGGCGTCGACCCTGCGCAGCATCGTCGTCCCGCCCTACGGCGGCAACACGCTGATCGCCAACTCGGCCGCGGCCTACCGTGACCTGCCCGATCCGCTGCGCGAGCTCGCGGACAAACTGTGGGCGGTCCACACCAACGCCTACGACTACGCCGCCCCGAAGACCGAGAAGGCGGCCCGGCACCGCAAGCAGTTCGTCTCGCGGACCTATCGCACCGCCCACCCGCTGGTGCGCGTGCACCCGGAGACGGGGGAGCGCGGCCTGTTCATCGGCGGTTTCGCGCAGACCATCGAGGGCCTCGGCCCCTCCGAGTCCCGGGACCTGCTGCGCATCTTCCAGTCGTATGTGACGCGCCCGGAGAACATCGTCCGGGTGGCCTGGACACCGGGTGACCTCGTCCTGTTCGACAACCGCATCACCCAGCACTACGCCCCCGACGACTACGGCGACCTGCCCCGCCTGCTGCACCGGGTGACCGTCGCGGGGGACGCCCCGGTGGGCATCGACGGCACCTCCAGCCGCGCCCTCGAAGGCGGCGGCGACACCAGCCACTACACACCCGCGGTGGCCTGATCACACTCACGGGCCCGTTGGCCCCCGACGTCCATGTGCGCCTCCTTCTTCCGGGCATCCCCGGGAGAAGGAGGCCGCGGGCGCGGGGGCCAACGGGACGACGCCGCTCGGGGAACTCAGGACGGCTCCGGCGCGGAATCGGCAGGGGAAGCGGTAGCGGTAGCGGAATCGGCGTCGCCGTCGGCGGAGGCCAGGGGGAGGCGTACCTGGAAGCGGGTGTCGCCGGGGACGGAGTGGAACCGCAGGTCACCCCGGTGCTTGTTGACGACGATGCGCCAGGAGATGTCCAGCCCGAGGCCCGTGCCCTCTCCCACCGGTTTGGTGGTGAAGAACGGGTCGAAGACGCGGTCGCGGATCTCCTCGGGGACTCCGGGGCCGGTGTCGCGGAACTCGACGAGCAGGTGGTCTCCGTCGCGTGCGGTGCGTACGGTCAGCGTGCCGTCGGCATCCGTGCTGTTCATCGCCGAGACGGCGTTGTCGATCAGATTCGTCCATACCTGGTTGAGCTCGCTGGGGTAGGCCGGGATCCTCGGCAGGCCGCGGTCGTAGTCCTTGACGACGGTGATGCGGGGGCCGATCTTCGCGGAGACCATCAGCAGGGTGCTGTCCAGCAGTTCATGCACGTCCGCGACCTGGTGGGGCGCCCGGTCGAGCTGCGAGTACTGCTTGGCCGCGGTGACGAGGGCCGAGACACGGTTGGTCGACTCCTCGATCTCGTTCATCAACAGCTCGGTCTCGACGGTGTAGTTGAGCCACCGCATGGCCCCTTCGAGGGTGTCCTCGTCCACCACTGCGGCGATCTGGTCCAGCCAGTCGGTGTCGAGGCCGGCCTGGACGAAGATCGGCGCGAGCTGCCATCCGTCGCCGATGCCGTGGTCGTCCAGCCAGTCGGAGAGGGTGTCCTCCCGGTCCGAGGCTTCCAGCGGGCTCAGCGCGGTGGCCTTGGCGACGCGTTCGGCGGTGCGTTCCTGGACGTCGATGAGCGTCTCCAGGCTGTCGCGCCGGTACGGGCGTGCCGCGATGATGCCGAGCTTGTGGCGCATCCCGGCCACACGCTCGCGGAGTGCGGACGTGGCGCGCACCGCCGCGGTGGCGGGGTTGTTCAGTTCATGGGTCAGCCCGGCGGACAGCGAGCCGAGAGCCAGGAGCCGTTCTCGCTGGCCGACCGCCTCCTGGGTGCTCTTCGCACCGAAGAAGAGCCCTTCGAGCAGGTGCACGGCCATGGGGAACCACTCGCGCATGATGGCGGCGAAGGTCTCCGCGGGCAGCACGAAGAAGCGCGCGGGCGCGGGCCCGATGACGCGCAGGGAGCTGTTGTACACCTGCCGCAGGCGGTCGCCCAGGTACGCCTGGAAGGCCCCCGCGTACACCCCGCGGTCGGAGCTCCGGGTGATCTCCACGTCGTAGTCCCCGATGCGGCGCGAGAGCACGATGCTCCCTTCGAGCAGCACGTAGAAGCACGTGGCATCGTCGCCCTCCCCGTACACCGGCCCGGGCGCGAACTCCTCCACGCGGCCCTCCTGGCAGAGCCGGGCGATCTGGTCGGGGGCCAGCTTCTCGAACAGGAACAGCGACCCGAGTTCCTCCCGGCTGCACGGCAGCGGACGGCCGTTCATGACTGCTCCAGATAACGGTGGGCGAGCATGACCGCCATGGCTCCCTCGCCCACGGCGGAGGCGACCCGCTTGGCGGACTCGGCGCGGGCGTCCCCGGCCACGAACACGCCCGGGACGTTGGTCTCCAAGTGGTACGGCGGCCGGTCCAGCTCCCAGCCGGCCGGCGGGCGTCCGTCCGCGGTCAGATCGGGGCCGGTCAGGAGGAATCCGCGGGAGTCCCGGAGCACCGTGCCCTCCAGCCAGTCGGTCAGCGGGGCCGCGCCGATGAAGACGAACATCCACTGGGCGTCGACGAGTTCGGTTTCGCCGGTCGCCGTGTCGCGCAGGGTGAGCTGCTCCAGTTGGCGCGCGCCGTGGGCGGCGTCGACGACCGTGTTGGTGCGCACGGAGATCGTGGGCGTCTCGTCGACCTGCTGGATGAGGTAGTGCGACATCGACGTGGACAGGGACGGCCTCCGCACCAGCACGGTGACCGACTTGGCGCTCCGGGCCAGGTAGATCGCGGCCTGGCCGGCGGAGTTCGCGCCGCCGACGATGTACACATCATGGCCCTGGCACGCGGCCGCTTCGGTCAGGGCCGAGCCGTAGAACACGCCGCAGCCGGTCAACTCGGTCACCTGGGGCGCATCCAGCTGCCGGTACGACACGCCGGTCGCGAGGATCACGGCGTGCGCGGCGACGGCGGAGCCGTCCGAGAACCGGACGACGCGCGACGCGCCGTTGACCTCCAGCCCGGTGACCTCCCGCGCGGTCAGGATCTCGGCACCGAACTTCGCCGCCTGGCGCCGGGCCCGGTCGGTGAGCTGCGCCCCGGACACGCCGTCCGGAAAGCCGAGGTAGTTCTCGATGCGCGAGCTCTGGCCCGCCTGGCCCCCGGTCGCGGAGCGCTCCACCAGAACGGTCCGCAGGCCCTCGGAGGCCCCGTACACCGCCGCACCCAGACCGGCCGGTCCGCCGCCGATGACGACGAGGTCGTAGAAGTCGGTCGCCGGGGTCGTCGCCAGGCCGACCCGGGCGGCCAGCTCCCGGTCCTCGGGCTCGACGAGGGCGGTGCCGTCCGGAGTGATCACCAGCGGGAGCCGCAGCCCCTCCTCGCCCGCGGCGCACAGCAGCCGCCGGCCCTCCGGCTCGTCGGACGAGTACCAGCGGTACGGCACCTGGTTGCGTGCCAGGAACTCCCGCACGGCCGACGAACGCGCCGACCAGCGGTGCCCGACGACCTTGGTGACCGCCACCGGCCGGTGGTCGGCCGCCCGCCAGGCCGACAGAAGATCGTCGAGCACGGGGTAGAGCTTCTCCTCGGGCGGCTCCCAGGGCTTGAGGAGATAGTGGTCGAGGTCGATGACATTGATCGCGTCGATGGCCGCGTCGGTGTCCGCGTACGCCGTCAGCAGCACCCGGCGGGCGTCGGGGTAGATGTCGAGGGCCTGCTCAAGGAACTCGATGCCGTTCATCTTCGGCATCCGGTAGTCCGCCACGATCACCGCGACGGGGCCGCCGCGGAGCTTCAGCTCACGCAGGGCGGCAAGCGCGGACTCGCCGGACTCCGCGCGCACCACCCGGTACGACGCGCCGTAGCGTCGCCGCAGATCACGGGCGACGGCACGCGACACGCCCGGGTCGTCGTCCACGGTCAGAATGACGGTCCGCGCCGGACTGGCGGCCTGATCGGCCTGACCCATAGGCATCCCGCCTGATGATCCTGAGGCATCCCGTCCCCGAGCCGCTCGCCCGTCCGCACCGACGTCACGTGCCGGTCCGACACGTCGGTGCGCGGGCACTGACCATTTTATGGGTGATCGGCATGGACGCCAGTCGTCACCGGCCGTCGCCGTCAGCCGTCGGACGAGGACTCGGCGCTCTCGGAAGTCTCGGCGGTCTCGGCGGTGCCAGCGGTGCCGGGCGCCTCGTCGGCCCCGTCGATCTCGTCCAGGAGATGCGGCCCGTTGTTGCGGACGCTGTTGACCGCGGTGGAGACGGCGCGGGTGTGGAGGTGGCCCGCGGCCGGGGCGGTGAGCAGCGCGCGGAGCTCGCCGGGGTCCTGGTGGGCGGGGTCGAGCCAGGCGCTCCAGTCGTCGGGGGCGATGGCCAGCGGCATACGGGGGTGGACGCGGCCCGCGGCGTCGGTGGCCTCGGTGGTGATGATGGTGCAGGTGGTCCACCACGCTCCGGGCGCGTCGTCGTCGGCGACGTCGGGGGCGCGCCAGAACTCGTACAGGCCGGCGAGCGCCATGGCCCGGCCGTCCTCCGGGCTGATGAAGTACGGCTGCTTGCGGGCCTTGGCCGTCTTGGTCGCCGCGACGGTCTGCCACTCGTAGAAGCCGTCCGCCGGCAGCAGGCACCTGCGCTTGGCGAAGGCCCGGCGGTAGGCGGGCTTCTCCGCGACCGTCTCCACCCTGGCGTTGATCATCTTCGCGCCGACGTCCGGGCTCTTCGCCCACGACGGCACCAGCCCCCAGCGCAGCGGACGCAGCTGCCGGGTGACCTCACCGGTGTCGCGTTCCACGCGTTCCAGCACCGACCACACGTCATCGGTGGGGGCCACGTTCCAGCTCGGTTGGAGCACCTGGCCGGGGTCCCAGCGCGTGACCTCGAACAGGTCGACCAGGTCCTGCGGACGGCGGGTGGAGGCATATCGACCGCACATACCGTCCAGCCTGCCACGCCGCCGGCCATCGCCCGCTCACCCGCGCCCCACCGCCCGACCCACCGGGGCGGCGGCAGATCCCGGGGAAACGCCCGCATGCGCCGTTCCGGTGCCGCGCGCCTGTCCCGCAGCCGACGCCTCAGGCACTTAAATATCGGAGCGTGACTAAAGAGCCGCGACGCTTCACGATCTTGTTGGTCCCCGAACACGTCGAGGACCGGGGCGGTGCCTCCGTGGAGGACTCCGCCGTCCGCTCGGCGGTCGTCGAGGCGACGGGCGAGACCGGCGCCTCGGGCTACCCCCGCTACGTCGGACACGGGATCGTGGCCGACATCGACCCCCGCACGCGCACGGTCGAGGCCGTGCTCGTCGACGGCACGGAGCTGGACTACGGGCTGATCGCCACGGTCGCTCCCTGACCAGGCGCCGTCGCCGAGCGGCTTGCCGGCGACGGGGCGTGGGCGCCAACGGGCGGTGCGAGGGACGTCGGCGTCCGGCGGGTCGTCAGGCCCGTGGCAGGGCATCGAAGGCCGTCGTGATCAGGAAGTCGTCCACCTGAGTGTTCCGACCTGGCGTGATGCGGTCGTGCGGGCCTCCGGCCTGCCGCCGGACCGGCAAACCAAACCGGACGCGTCGGAGTTGGCGGACGGCGCCGGATGGGCGGGCATTGGCAGTGATCCCGTATCCCGGGGGAATCCACCGGGGGCTGCGCGCGAGCGACCTCAGGGGGCTCACCGGTCACTTGCGCAACACCTTCCCAAGGCGAACTCCCGTTACACGGCTATGACATAGCCGACTTGAGTCACTGTGATCGCACAAGTAGGTTCATCGTGAACCGAGTTCTACTACACGCCGGCGTCCCTTCGCCGGAAGGATGGACGCCCCATGGGTTCCCACGCCCGCCCCAACCGCATACACCGCACCGGAGTCCGGATCGCGATGGTCGCACTCGTCGGTGCCGCCCTGCCGATCACCGCCGGCGGCCTCGCCCAGGCGGCCACCCCCGGTGCCACGCACTCCGCCGACGAGAACGACCAGCAGGGCAACGAGGCCACCGCAACGGCCGGTCAGAAGCAGGGCACGCAGCGGCAGTTCCAGTCCGCCCGGGCGGCGCAGCACGCCGCCAAGGGCACGGCAGCCGATGCGCGGGACGCGAAGAGCCAGGACGCTCCCCAGATCCACGCCGACCACGCCTTCCTGCTGGATGCCCGCGACGGCAGCCAGGAGCGGGAGCTGTGGGGCGGGGCCAAGGCGGACGAGAGCGTGTCGATGGCCAGCACCACCAAGATCATGACGGCCATGGTGGTGCTCAAGCACCCGGAGTGGCTGAACCGGCAGATCACGGTGAAGCAGGAGTACCGGGACTACGTCCAGAAGGTCGGTGGCAGCACCGCCGACCTCCAGACCGGCGACACGCTGACCGTCGAGCAGCTGCTGCACGCCATGCTGATCCCGTCCGGCGACGATGCCGCGATGGCCCTGGCCGACAACCTCGGCACCGGGGCCACCGCGGACGCACGGATCGCCGACTTCGTGAACCAGATGAACGTCGAAGCGCAACAACTGGGCCTGACCGGCACGCACTTCGACGGCTTCGACGGCATCTCGCACGGCAACAACTTCAGCACCGCCCGCGACCTGGCCAAGCTCGGCCAGCGCGCCATGCTGCAGCCGGTGTTCGCCGACATCGTGAAGAACAAGCAGTTCAAGGCCGAGGCCCCGGCGGCCAACGGCCACACCCGGTACTACACCTGGGTCAACACCAACAAGCTGCTGACCAGCTACGACGGTGCCCTGGGCATCAAGACGGGCAGCGGCCCGGAGGCCGGCTACGCCCTCGTCTTCGCCGCCGAGCGGGACAACCGCACCCTGGTCGGCGCGATCCTCAAGGACGACCAGGGCCGCTTCGACGACGCCACCAAGATGCTCGACTGGGGCTTCGCCCACTGAACGGGCAGCGCCCCCGGCACTGAGCGCGCACCGCGTGCGGCACCACCGACGCCCTTGACCCGGCTCCCACGCACCGCCCCCACGCAGGCTCCGCCATCCGGGGAGTCGGGCGTCATCCAGGCGACGGACCCCCGCCGGCCTGCTCCGGCGGGGGTTCGTGCGGGGCGGGGAACCCATGGGCGCGACGACCTGACTCCGAGGGATGGCCCGTCGGTTCGCAGTCAACTCGATGCGGCGGCCCCGGCCTCGGCCCCCGCCCCGGCCTAGGCGTCCTGCTCCGGCACGGTCGGTGCCGAGTCCGCGGGGCGCATCGGGCTTCGCTCATCGAGCCCTGACCCACTCATCCAGCGCACTGCCGCTCGTGCCGCTGCCACGAAGGCGGCGATCGCCGGGTGCGTACCGCCGCCCGCGCGGAAGGCGACCTTCGACCGGCGGAACAACGGCAACTTGGTCAACACCACGCCTTCGGGGCCTTGCGCGGTGGCCATCTCCGGTACGAATCCGGCCCCTTGGCCGGTGGCGGCCAGGGCCAGCACGGTGCGGAAATCGTTGACCTGGTGGCGGATTCTCGGCTGGAACCCGGCTGCCTGGCAGGCGCGTACGGCCATCGCGTGACCGGTCGTGCCGTCCCGCGCGGTGATCCACGGGGCCTCGGCGTAGGGCCCGAGCAGCTCGGCCAGGATGTCGGTACGGCCGGACTTCATGAGCGCCGTATTGGTGACGAGGTACATCGGCTCTTCCAGCAGGGGCACCTCGTCCACGGTGGTGTCCGGTGACGCGGGTACGAAGTCGTAGTCGTGGACAAGCGCGACGTCGAGTTCGCCGGCTCGCAGGCCGTCGGACACCCGGGCGGAGTCGATCTCCTGCACCATCGGCTCCAGCGCGGGATGCCGTCGGGCCAGCTCGGCCAGCGTGGCGGGCACGATGGTGTGGCCGCCGGAGGGGAAGGTCCCGATGCGCAGCGGCCCGCCGATGCCGTCGCGGGCGCTGGCCAGCTCGGCGACCGCCAGTTCGAGGCGTTCCAGCACGGCGTCGGCGTGTGCGACGAGGGACCGGCCGGCGGGCGTGAGGACCACGCGCCTGCCGCTGCGTTCCAGCAAGGGCACGCCGGCCTCGCGTTCCAGTACGCCCAGCTGCTGGGAGACGGCGGATGCGGTGAAGGTCAGCGCGTCGGCCACGGCGGCGATCGTGCCCCGCCGGTCCAGTTCGCGCAGCAGGTGGAGACGTCGGACATCGAGCATAAGTTCAGCTTAGGCATAAAGGTAGAAATCAGAAATGGATCTACAGGGTCGGTGTGGGCCAGGCTGGGAGCATGAACCCCGAACCGATGTTCAACGGCCTCTACGTCCCCTTGGTGACCCCGTTCACCACCGACCTGCGGCTGGCCCCCGATGCGCTGGCCCGACTCGCCGACGAGGCGCTGTCGGCCGGCGCCTCCGGGCTCGTCGCCCTCGGCACCACCGCGGAATCGGCCACCTTGACCGCGGAGGAGAAGCAGACGGTGGTGCGCATCTGCTCGGCCGCCTGCCGAGCACACGGCGCCCCGTTGATCGTCGGGGTCGGCACCAATGACACCGCCGCCGCCATCACGTCGCTGCGCGAGCTGGCGGCCGCCGGCGACGTGGCTGCGGCGCTGGTTCCCGCGCCGCCCTACATCCGGCCCGGCGAAGCGGCGACACTGGCGCATTTCGCCGCGCTGGCCGAACACGGCGGTATGCCGCTGATCGTGTACGACATCCCCTACCGCACGGGACAGACCCTCAGCGCCGGCACGATCGCAGCGCTCAGCCGCCTGCCGGGGGTCGTCGGGATCAAGCACGCGACCGGCGTGATCGACGCGACCACGGTGGAGGTGCTCGGTGCCCCTGAGCCCGGCTTCGCCGTGCTCGGCGGCGACGACGTCGTCCTCTCACCGCTGGTCGCGGCGGGTGCCCACGGCGGAATCGTCGCATCGGCCAATCTGCGCACCGCCGACTACGCCGAACTGATCTCGTTGTGGCATCGCGGCTCCGCGGCGCCCGCCCGAGGGCTCGGCGCCGAGCTGGCCCGGCTGTCCGCCGCCCTGTTCGCCGAACCGAACCCCACAGTGATCAAGGGGGTGCTGCACGCGCAGGAACGCATTCCCAGCCCGGCCGTCCGGATGCCCTTGCTGGCCGCCTCCGCCGGAACGGTCCGCCGGGCGGCACTCCTGGCCGGAAGCCGTGCACGCCAGGTGTCCCTGGCCTGACACGTCGGGCCTTTACTGTCCCAGGCGGCTCAGCGCCTGCATGGCCTCGCGCTCGATGCGTGCAAGGCCGTGGAGGGCGGTCCCTGCCTCGACGAGGCACTGTGCCTCGCCTGCTGTGCCGGCTTGTGCGAGCAGCGCTGCGACGTGCGTCCACAGGGCGGCTGCCTCGCTGTACAGGCCGTGGCCCGTGCGCAGGTGGCTGCTGTCCAGCCGGTGGGTGCATTCAGCGAGGAAGTCGCGGAAGAGGTTGCGGAACAGGGCGCCGCCGGTGCCGGCCTTCTCCATCAAGAGGGCCGTCCGCGGCAGGTCCCGCTCCGGGGTGTCGGTCCGCTGGAGCCAGGTGCGCACCAGCTTGCCGGCCTTGTCGATGCCTCGGTAGCCGAGGTTGGCGATGGGCGGGTTGAGGAAGGCGTCGGCGCATGCGGTGATGGCGGGAACGATCTGGTCCCGTGGGGAGGGCAGGTCCCTCGGGGCGGTGAGGGTGAAGGACCGGTGCTTGGCGGTCATCGGGCCGCGTGCGGCCCTGGCCCGGGCGAGGCCGGCCAGGCCGGTGGACACCTTTCCGCCTTGCTGGTCGGTGTCCACCAGGTAGGCGTGGTGGTCGTCGTAGCCGTACATGGCGACGACATGACCGCCGAAGTGCACCTTGGAGCCGAAGTAGTCCAGGTGGTAGCTGTCGAGTTGCAGGCCGACGGGACGGCCGGCGTCGATGGGCGTCGCCACGTGCTCCCAAGCCCTGCGGGGAGAGGTGGTCTCGTGGACCACGAGCTCCAGCCCGAGTCCGCTGGCCAGATTGCGGGTGAGGTCGAAAGGCTTGACCCGCCCCCCGAGGAAGGGGAAACCCATGCTCTTGCTGTCCCAATAGACGAAGGACAGACCGGAGCCGAGGCCGAAAAGCATCGGCTCGGACAGATCGATCCCCTCGTGCCGCAAGAGCACCCCCAGAGCCGTCGTCTCGCAGTGCTGCGTACCGCGGGCCTCGATGTCTCCTACGGCGGCCATGCCATACCTCCCTGGACGGGCCTGATCAGACGGTTCATCAGTGCTCCGGGCGTGATCGGTACCGGTACCGCTGCCGGCCCGACGAGAGGGGCCCCGCGGACCGAGGCGTACGGGGAGCAGTCCGTTCTCCCGCATGACGGCGACAACACTCTTGTCGCCGGTAGGTGAGTGAGGCGGGCCGGCCGGGTCCCCGGATGCTGACGCCGGCCGGGTGGTGAGGCCGGAGGCAAGCGGGCTGTCGGACACGACCGGGCATGCCACGACGCGTCACCGCCCGACCGGCCGATGGCCTGCGGGGAGGAACAGCTCCTCACGCGCGTCGAGAAGGAGCGGTGACCTCCCAGGCCGCCTCGATCATCTGGAAGATCTCGTCCACCGCGGCCTCCGGATCCGCCGCCTCACGGGCCAGCGAATAGGCGTCGATCACGAACCTCGCGATCGTCCGGCAGGCCGTTGTGTTCTGCGGCAGGCCGGGATCGGCGCCGAGGGCCGTGGCCAGCGACTCCGCATGACGCAGCCTCATCGACTCCTCGTACTCCCGCAGGGCAGGTGACGCGTCGATCATGCGCCAGATCGGGGCGGCGCTGTCCGCCGTGCAATGGCGCACCAGGGCCCGGACCTCCCGGCGCAGTACAGGGATGAGCGGCTCGTGCGGTGCCCGGCCGGTGACCGCCTGGGCGAGGCGGTGCTCGAAGTCTGCGTCCTGCTCGAAGACCAGGGCCTCTTTCGAGGCGAAGTGGGAGAAGACGGTGGTGACGGCCACGTCGGCCTCGGCGGCCACGTCACGGATGCCCACCGCGTCGTAGCCGCGTTCCAGGAACAGCCGCAGAGCGGTGTCGGCGATCTTCTGGCGGGTCGCGGCCTTCTTGCGCTCGCGGCGTCCGGACTGCACGGTCATGCCCTGACGCTACCAGGCACAAGGACGAAACTGTTTCAAAACACTAACCGTTAGTGCTACGTTCGGGGTATGAAGAGAGTGAGCTACGCCGAGTTCGGCGGTCCGGACGTGCTGCGACTGGAAGACGCCGAGGAGCCCCACGCGGGCCCCGGTCGGATACGTGTCGCCGTGCGGGCGGCGGGTGTGAACCCCTTCGACTGGAGGGTCCGTGAGGGCCAGTTCCTGGCGGCCCATCCGGTCGAGTTGCCCGCCGGGGTCGGGCAGGACGCCGCCGGGGTGGTGGACGAGGTCGGTGAGGGCGTCGACGGGGTCGAGGTCGGCGACCCCGTGTTCGGCGAAGGGGTGAGTACCTATGCCGAGCTCGCCGTGCTGTCGGCCTGGGCCCGGATGCCCGAGGGGCTGACGTTCGAAGAGGCGGCCGGGTACCCGTCCGTGGTGGAGACCGCGCTGCGCATCCTCCGTGAGGTCGGTGTGCGGCCCGGGCAGACGCTGCTGGCCAGCGGTGCGTCCGGGGGAGTCGGATCGGCGGTGCTGCAGATCGCCCGCGAGCGGGGCATCGCGGTGATCGGCACGGCCGGGGCCGCGAACCAGGACTATCTGCGCGGTCTGGGGGCCCTCGCCACGACGTACGGCGAGGGCTGGGTCGAGCGGGTGCGGCAGCTCGGCCATGTCGACGCGGCGCTCGATCTGGCCGGCTCCGGCGTGATCCGCGAACTCGTCGAACTGACCGGGGATCCGCAGAAGGTGGTCTCCATCGCCGATCTCGCCGCGCCGGACCTCGGCGTACGGTTCTCCGGCGTGGCCGGGAGCATGCCCGAAGCGCTCGCCGAGGCCGCCGACCTCATCGCACGGGGAAGGCTCCACATCCCGGTCGAGAAGTCCTACCCGCTCGCCGAGGCCGCGGCGGCGCACGTCGACAGCCAGGCCGGTCACACGCGCGGGCGCCGGGTCATCGTCGTCTGAGCCGTTTCCTGCGAGCCGTGGCCCGTGAACCGGTTCCTGCGCCGTCGGACGGACCGGGACCTGGGAGTTCTCGATCGGCCCGAGCGATGTCGGTGTAGTGGCGCGGCCCATCCGCCAGGGCGCTGCCCCCGCCGTCGGACGCAGGGCTGGCGGAACAGCACCGACCGGCCGCCCGCCGCCGTCCGGACGCGCCGGGGGAGGGGTCCGCACGCGTCCAGGCGGAGCCGCCCCTGGCCGAGCGGGAATCGAGGCTCCCGTCGGCTCGCGTACGGCAACGGCGGCCGAGTCCGCCGCCCCCCGCTGAAGCCTCCGTCAGCCGGACGGAAAGCCGGTTGCCGAGTCCTCGGCGAGCCGGCGGAGGGTGAGGGCGGCTCCGAAGAGCTGTACGCCGTGTGTGGTGTGCGGGTCCAGGCCGGTGAGGTGGGCGGCTCGGGCGAGGCGGTTGTCGACGGTGTTGGGGTGGACGCTGAGCGCCTGGGCCGTGCGGCGTCGGTCGAGGTCGCAGCCGAGGAAGGCGGCGACGGCCTCGACCAGACCGACCTGGCCGTCCAACGGGTCGAGGAGCGCGGCCAGTTCGGCGGCGCTGTCCTTGGATCCGGCCAGATGGTAATCGAGCAGTACGTCCTGGAGCCGGTGCACGCCGGGGGTGCGGGCGATGGCGGCGATCCGCTGCGCCTGCTCGGCGGCGGCGGGGACGTCCTCCGGCGTGGCCGCGAGGGCGGCCCCCGCGATCACCGGGCGGGACAGGCCGGTGGACAGGTGCCGGACGAGGTCGGCGTGGGCGGTGCCGACGGGGAGCAGGATGTGGCCGCCCTGTTCGTTCGGCAGGCTGAGTGCTCGGCCCTCCGCGGCGGGTGCGAGACGGACCAGGACCTGGTGGAGGAGACGCCGCGCGGCCACCGGTTCCTGGGGCCCGGGGGCACGGACGCTGAGCACGAGGTAGCCGGGTTCGAGTGGCAGTCCGCACCGGGCGGCCACCTCCTGCGGCGCGTCGCCGCGGAGCAGTGCCGCGGCCAGTTCCCGTCCTGCCGCCTGCTGGTCGGCCAGCCCCAGCAGGTACGCCTCGGTGGCCTGCTCGGCCAGGGAGTTGACCGTGGTGAACAGCCGGCGGGTGAGCCACAGCAGGGCGGCCTCCTCCCCGGGGCGGGCGGCGGCGCAGAGCGCGTCCGCCACCGCCTCGGCACCGACGTGGTACGCCCTGAGCAGCCCGGTCAGGGGGACGCCCTCCGCGGCGCGCTGGGTGGCGCGTTCCCGGAGCACCTCGGTGTCGGTGTCCGCGAGGCCCCGCACGCCGCGGAGGAAGCCGCGGAAGGTGTGGCGGGCGGCCGAGGCGATCTCCAGGTCCTGCATGTCGTCGGGGAGGCGGTCGAAGCCGGGGACCTCGGCCCGCTGGCGCTCGACGACCAGTCGGGCCAGGTGGTTGATCCGGGGTTCGAGGCGGGTGGCCATCCGGACCACCTGCTCGCGGATGTTCTCGCCCGGTTCCGGGGCCGCGGCCGGCGATGCGCTGCGTTGTGACACATCACAACGATAGGCCGCCTGACGTGTCCTCAGAGCCGATTGTCCCGGCCGGTTGGTGGGACGACAGTGAGGCGACAGCGACCTGACCTTCGTGCTGCGCGGTGTCGGCCGCCCGGCCCACCCGCATCCGGCCGTCACCTCCGACAACAGCCCTGTGAGGAAGAGCCCTTCATGAACGCAACGCGACGACTCCGCCGCTGGGGCGCCGCCGCCGGTGTGGGGGTGGCCGTGCTCGCCCTGTCCGCCCCGCCGGTGGAAGCAGCCCGGGCGAGTACGGCACACCCCGCGCCCGCCGCCACCACCGCCGACGCGGTCAAGGCCTACGTCTACGGCTATCCGCTGGTCCTGGCGCGCGCCACCGAGCAGGCGTCCACCAACGTCCGCAAGCCCGATCCGGCGACCCTGCGGGCACCGGTGAACCAGTTCGCCAAGGCGGACAGAGCTCCCGGCCCGGAGTTCCACACGGTGGTGGCCCCGAACGTCGACACCCTGTACACCTCGGCGTGGCTGGACCTGAAGAAGGGGCCGATCGTGCTCCATGTACCGGACACCAAGGGCCGGTACTTCATGATGCCCATGCTCAGCGCCTGGACCGACGTCTTCGCCTCCCCGGGAACCCGCACCACCGGCAGCTCGGCGGGCGACTTCGCCCTCACCGGCCCCGGCTGGCACGGCCGACTGCCCGCCGGAGTCAAGCGGATCAAGTCCCCCACCCAGACCGCGTGGATCATCGGCCGGACGCAGTTCAACGGCCCCTGCGACCTGCCCGCGGTGAAGGCGCTGGTCCGCCACTACACCCTCGAACCGCTCCGCGACTACGGTCACCACCACTCCCCGCCCCCGGGCCGCGTCGATCCGAACGTCCCCGCTGCATCGCCGGCCGCCCGCGTCGCCGGCATGGACGCGCAGACCTTCTTCTCCCGGCTCGCCTCGTCCATGGCCACCAACCCGCCCGCGAAGAAGGACGCCCGCATGGTGGCCACCCTGGCCCGCCTGGGCATCGTCCCCGGCCGGCCGTTCGACATCGACGCCAAGGGTCCTGCCACGGCAGAGGCCCTGCGCCAGGCCGTACCCGCGGCCCAGAAGCGGATCCGGGCCGCGCTCGCCACGTCCGGGAACGACGTGAACGGCTGGCGCGTCTCGCTCGACCTGGGCGACTACGGCACCGACTACCTGCTGCGCGCGACCACCGCCTGGCAAGGGCTCGGCGCCAACCTCCCCCAGGACGCCGTCTACCCGATCGTCCGCACCGACAGCCGGGGCAAGCCGCTGACCGGAGCCAAGCGGTACGTCCTCCACTTCGCCCCAGGGCAAACCCCGCCGGTGAAGGCCTTCTGGTCCCTCACGATGTACGACCCGGACGGCTTCCTGGTGCGCAACCCGATCCACCGCTACGAGGTCGGCCACGCCGTCGAGCCGACCCGCAACCCCGACGGTTCCACGGACATCTACCTCCAGCACGACGCCCCGGCAGGCAAGAAGTCCAACTGGCTGCCCGCACCGAGCGGCCGGTTCTCCATGATCCTGCGCATGTACCGGCCCAAGTCCACTGTCCTCGACGGCACCTGGTCCCCGCCCGCGGTCACCATGACCCACTGACGCGCGCCCCGTCAGCCGGCTTCGGCGCTCTCCGCGGCGGTGTCCCGGAGACCGTGCAGGACTTGGTTCGAGTGCCCGGGCTGTGGTCGCATGGTGGCGATGCTCTCCAACGAACCTTCCGCAGACTCCACGGCGCGGATACCGGCGAGCCGTGCTCCCCAGGACGGCCCGGCCTCGGACACCCCGGCCTCGGACACCCCGGGCCCGGACGAGCCGTCGGCCCGGGGCGGCGCAGCCGGAGCCGGAACCGCAACCGCAGCCGACACAGGCACTGGCAACACGAGCACCGGCGACGCGAAGGCGCCCCCGCGGACCGGGCGCAGGTCGCGGCGGATCGTGCGGAGGACCGCGAAGGCGGTCGTCGCGCTGGCCGTCGTTCTTGCGTTTCTTGCGCTGGGGGACCGGTGGGCCGTGCTCTACGCCGAGAACCTGGCGGCGCAGCAGGTGCAGAAGGCGCTGAAGCTGCGTGCCGAGCCCGAAGTGCACATCGACAGCGTCCCGTTCGTCGGGCAGGTGCTCGCGGGCGACATCGACCACGTCGAGGTCGACGTTCCCGATGTCGACGCCGGGCCGGTCTCCGTCGCTCAGGTGAAGGGGACGGCGGACGACATCCGGATCGTCGGCAGCCTGCCGTCCTCGGTCAAGGGCGCGGTGCTGAGCCGGGTGCGCGGTGACATCCTGCTGGACTTCAAGGACCTGAACCGTGAAGTCGGCGCCTCACAGATCCACTTGAGGCCCGGCCCCGGGAAGAACACGGTGCTGGCCGGCGGCGACCTGCCGGTGGGCGACAAGCACGCCCAGGTCCGGGGGCGTGCGCAGTTGCAGCGCACCGGGGACCGCGGCCTGCGCATGACCGTGCAGGACACGCGCGTGGTGGTGCCCGGTCTGCTCACGTACGTACCGGGCAAGGGAGGTGGCGTGCAGCTGACGGCACCCGTCGCCGGCAAAATGGACGAGGGGGCGCTGCAACAGGCGGCCGGGAAGCACGTCCGTCCGGAGCAGATGATGAAGGGCCGCGTGCTGGACACGCTCGTGGATCACCCCTCGCTGCTCGGGCCCACCGGTATCGATCCCTCGCTCATCCAGGACCTGCAGAAGCTCCGGGAGCCGAAGGTCGCGCAGCAGATGGAGTTCTCCGGGCGGCTGCCGGACAACCTGCCGGGCGACATTCGGCTGCGCGGCATCTCCGTGACGAAGAACGGCATCCGTGCGGAGCTGACCGGCAAGGACGTACGGGTGGGCTGAGACCACCGCACGGAGCCGGCGACGTCACGCGGGCGCGACGGATCCGCCTTCGGGCACGCGATACCGGCCCGTCCCCGCGTGGCCCGGCGCTGTCATGGCCCCCGCCCACACGGCGGGGGTCCGCTGCGCCCAGGGAGCGGCCTGTTCCAGCTGGCCGGCGAGGCGGAAGAGGACGTCCTCGCGTCCGTATCCCGCGGCGAACTGGATGCCGATGGGGAGTCCGGTGACCGGGTCGGTCTCCAGGGGCACGGACATGGCCGGGGTGCCCGCGACATTGAACGCGGCGGTGAACGGCGAGCGGTGGAAGAGCTGTTTGAGCCAGCCGAGACCGTCGGCGCCCTCGGCTCCCTCGGCGTACGTGCCCAAGGGGACGGGCAGTTCGGGCAGGGTCGGGGTGAGCAGCAGGTCGTATTCGGTGAAGTACTGGCCGATCGCGCGCGCGACGCCGTTGCGCATGGCGAGCGCGTGGACGAACTCGGCCCCGGTGACCTGCTGTCCGTAGGCGTAACCGGCCAGCATCTCGGGTTCGACGGTGGTGGCGTCGACGGGGCGGGCGAAGGCCGCGGCGAAGCCGTCGATCCACGTCACCAGATTGGTGCTCCAGAGGCGGGCGTTGGCCAGGACGAATTCCTCCCAGCCGACGCCGAGGCCGACCCGGACCCCTTCCACCCGGTGTCCCAGGGACTCGGCGAGTCGTGCGGAGCGGAGTGTGGCGTCGACCACGGTGGCGTCGACGGTCCGACCGCCCCAGGGCCGCGTCAGGAGGCCGATCCTCAAGCTGCCCGGGGAGCGGGTGACCTCCTGCGCATAGGGCCGCTCCGGCCGCTGGGCGGCATAGGGATCACCGGCCTCGGGGCCATGGACGAGGTCCAGCAGCGCGGCGCTGTCGCGGACCGAGCGGCTGAGGGCGCCGTGGACGGCGAGCCCGTTGAAGACCTCGTCCGCGTCGGGGCCCATGGAGATCCGACCGCGGGTCGGCTTCAGCCCGAACAGACCGTTGCCGGCGGCGGGGACGCGGAGGGAGCCCGCCGCGTCGGTGGCGTGCGCGATCGGGACGATGCCCGCGGCGACGGCGGCTCCCGAGCCGCCGCTGGAGCCGCCAGGGCTACGGGCCGGGTCCCAGGGGTTACGGGTGGCGCCGTACAGGACGCCTTCCGTGGTGGTGCTGTAGGCGAACTCCGGAGTCGCCGTGCGTCCGAGCGTCACCAGCCCGGCGCGACGGAAGCGCGCCATGAGCGAGGAGTCGGCCCGGGCGACGTTCCCCGCGGCGAGGCGGCTGCCCAGTTCCACCCGCTTGCCGGCCATCGCGACGGCGAGGTCTTTGATCAGGAAGGGCACCCCCGCCAGTGGCGTACTGCCCGGAGTCGGCGTGTCCTGTGCGGGCCAGGTCTCGACGACGGCGTTGATCTGCGGATTCACCGCGTCGGACGCCAGCTGGGCGGTCGAGGCGAGTTCCGCGGCAGTCACGTGGCCGCGAGCCACCAGCTCGGCCAGGGCGACGCCGTCGTAGGTCACGTACTCGGAGAGCTTCATGTCGTCCGTTCAGGAGAAGTGATACCGGCCCGCGCTACCGATCGGTATCTCATGAGACCGATCGGTATCGTGCGGGACTGGTGGGTACCGTAACATTGCCGCCAGGCGGGGCAACGCCCCGCCGGACCGACGAGGGGCCGTAGGGCGAGCATGGACAGGGTCAGCAGGCAGAGCAGGGTGGCCAAGTTGCCGCCCCGGGAGCGGATCCTTGACGCGGCGGAGGAGCTCTTCTCGCGTGAGGGGATCAAGGCGGTGGGCGTCCAGGCGATCGCCAACCGGGCCGAGACCACCAAGATGGCGCTGTACCGCCACTTCGCGACCAAGGACGCACTGGTCGAGGAATGGCTCCGCATCGTCGCGGCCGACTACACCGCTGCGTTCGACCAGGTGGAGGACGCACACCCCGACGAGCCCCGGGCGCAGATCCTGGGGATCGCCCGGTTCATCGCCGACGGACTGCCCGAGATCTCCCACCGGGGGTGTCCGTTCATCAACTCCGTGGCGGAACTGCCCGACCGCACCCACCCGGCGCGCCGGCTGATCGAGGCCCACAAGGCCGGCCAGGTGCGCCGGCTCGCCGACCTGTGCGCCCGGGCCGGTCTGCCCGATCCGGACGAGGCGGCCGCGGAGATCACCTTCGCCCTTGAAGGAGCCCAGGTGAGCACCCAGAACGGAAGCGTCGAGCGCGCGGGTGAGCGGCTCATGAGGATCGTCGAGGCTGTCCTCGACCGCCACTCGGCCCCCGGGGCCGCCCGGTGAAGGGGCGCGCCACGGAGTGATCACACGCGGGCGGCGCTCGGCCGGCCAGGGCCGGGCCTTCACGGATGTGCCGTCGGCAAGGCGGACGTCCACGCGGCGGTACATGTTCGAGCCGCCGAGCCTCCCCCGGGCCCTGGAGCCCGCGCAGACGGGCGGCGGGCGGGGCCCGGCTGAATGACGGGGCAGGATGGCCCTGTTCGGGGCCGGGGAACGGGTTCGGGCAGCACCGGCCGGTCCCCGGATCGCACCACGTTGGAGTTGACCATGAAGTGTAAGACGAACGGGCGACGGAGCCTTGGATCATGCTGAATGAAGTCATGGCGACCCGCTATGTCACGCCCCTGCGTGAGGGCGGGTCGCTGCCGGGGATCGTCGAGGGCGACGATCTCGGTACCTACATCATCAAGTTCACCGGTGCCGGGCAGGGGCGGAAGACGCTCGTTGCCGAGGTCATCTGCGGGGAGCTGGGGCGGCGGCTCGGGCTTCGGGTGCCGGAGCTGGTGCGGATGCAGCTCGATCCCGTCATCGGGCTGGGCGAGCCGGACCAGGAGGTCCAGGAGCTGCTGAAGGCCAGCGGGGGGCTCAACCTGGGGATGGACTACCTCCCCGGGTCGCTGGGCTTCGATCCGCTCGCCTTCGAGGTGAGTGCCCGCGAGGCGGGCCGGGTGGTGTGGTTCGACGCGCTGATCAACAACGTCGACCGGTCCTGGCGCAATCCCAACCTGCTGGTCTGGCACGGCGAACTGTGGCTGATCGACCATGGCGCGGCGATGATCTGGCACCACAACTGGCCGAGTGCGCCGCAGGCTTCGGCCCGGCCGTACAACGCCTCCGACCATGTGCTGGCCACCTTCGGGCCGGATGTCGCGGCGGCGGCCGAGGAGTTCGCGCCGTTGGTCACCGAGGAGCTGCTGACCGCGGTCGCGGCCGAGGTACCGGACGAGTGGCTGGCCGACGAGCCGGGCTTCGACTCCCCGGACGCGCTGCGCCGGGCGTATGTGAGCACGCTGCTGGCCCGCGCCCGGACGATCAGCGACCGGATCATCATCGGGGAGCCCACCGAGGACAAGCCCTCGCAGGCGCCGGAATGGCTGGCCGCCAGGCTGGTACGGAGGGCAGTGAAGTGACCGGTCTGCACAACGGGCGCGATGTCTTCGAGTACGCCCTGCTGAGGGTCGTTCCCCGGGTCGAGCGCGGCGAGATGATCAATGCGGGTGTGGTCGTGTACTGCCGTGCCCGGCGCTTCGTCGAGGCCAGGACCCATCTGGACGAGGCCCGGCTGCTGGCCCTGGACCCCACCGCCGATGTGGAGGGGGTGCGGGCCGCGCTCGGTGCCGTCGAGGGCGTCTGCCGGGGCGGCGAGCGCGCCGGACAGGCGGCGGGGGACGACGAGGGACGCCGGTTCCGCTGGCTGATGGCACCGCGCAGCACCATCGTCCAGCCGGGCCCGGTGCACACCGGGCTGACCGCCGACCCCACCGTCGAGGCCGAGCGGCTGCTGGATCTGCTGGTGCGCTGAGCGCGCACGGGAGCCCCGTTCAAGGCGCCCGGAACCGCCGAGGGGCGGCTCCGGGCGCTTCGTCGTGCGACGGGATTGCGCCAGGGGCCGCCCTGTCCCGCAGGTGAGGTGGGCAACGGCGCAGTGGTGGGACGTTGACAGCGCGTTGCCGGGCTTCTAGCGTCAGGCCTGCTCAGGGTACTAAGCGGTTGCTCACCCACGGGATCGGTGCGGCGGACCGCTTGTCGAGGTTTCGAGGGTGAGGAGAACCCGCATGTCCACCACCGAGCAGCGCGTTGCCATCGTGACGGGCGCGGCCCGCGGTATCGGCGCGGCCACCGCCGTCCGGCTGGCCGCCGAGGGCCGCGCCGTGGCCGTACTGGACCTCGACGAGGCGGCCTGCAAGGACACCGTCGAGAAGATCACCAAGGCCGGCGGCAAGGCGATCGCGGTCGGCTGTGACGTCGCGGACGCGGAGCAGGTGGAGGCGGCGGTCGCCCGGGTCGCCTCGGAGCTGGGTGCGCCGACCGTCCTCGTCAACAACGCCGGTGTGCTCCGCGACAACCTGCTGTTCAAGATGAGCGAGACCGACTGGGACACGGTCATGAACGTGCATCTGCGCGGTGCGTTCCTGATGTCCCGCGCCTGCCAGAAGCACATGGTGGACGCCAAGTTCGGCCGGATCGTGAACCTCTCCTCCAGCTCGGCGCTGGGCAACCGCGGGCAGGTCAACTACTCGGCGGCCAAGGCCGGTCTGCAGGGCTTCACCAAGACCCTCGCCATCGAGCTGGGCAAGTTCGGTGTCACCGCCAACGCCGTCGCGCCGGGCTTCATCGTCACGGACATGACCGCCGCCACCGCCGAGCGCGTCGGCATGGGCTTCGAGGAGTTCCAGGCCGCGGCCGCCACCCAGATCCCGGTGCAGCGCGTCGGCCGCCCCGAGGACATCGCCAACGCCATCGCGTTCTTCACCGGTGAGGCCGCCGGCTTCGTCTCCGGCCAGGTCATGTACGTCGCCGGCGGCCCGCTCAACTGACCGCCCCACCGACTCCAGGAGTACAGAACATGACCGAGCAGGACAGCGGGCTCCCCGAGCTCTCCGGCAAGGTGGCGCTGGTCACCGGCGCCAGCCGCGGTATCGGCTACGGCATCGCCGAGGCCCTGGTGGCCCGCGGCGACCGGGTCGTGATCACCGGCCGCAACGAGGACGCCCTCAAGGAGGCCGCCGAGAAGCTGGGCGCCGACCGGGTGCTCGGCGTCGCCGGCAAGGCCCACGACGAGGCCCACCAGGCCGTCGCCGTCGAGCGCGCGATGGAGACCTTCGGCCGGGTCGACTACCTCGTCAACAACGCCGGAACGAACCCGGTGTTCGGCCCCATCGCCGACCTCGACCTGGGCGTGGCGCGCAAGGTGTTCGAGACCAATGTCGTCTCCGCGCTCGGCTTCGCGCAGCGCACCTGGCACGCCTGGCAGAAGGACAACGGCGGCGCCATCGTCAACATCGCCTCGATCGCCGGCCTCGCGCCCTCGCCGTTCATCGGCGCGTACGGGATGAGCAAGGCCGCGATGGTGAATCTGACGCTGCAGCTCGCCCACGAGTTCGCGCCGGGCGTGCGGGTCAACTCCATCGCGCCCGCGGTGGTGAAGACCAAGTTCGCGGCCGCGCTCTACGAGAACCGCGAGGAGGAGGCGGCGGCCGGCTACCCGCTGGCGCGGCTCGGCGTCCCGGAGGACATCGGCGGGGCCGCGGCCTTCCTGCTGTCCGACGCCTCGGGCTGGATCACCGGCCAGTCGCTGGTCGTCGACGGCGGTCTGTTCCTCAACGCCGGGGTCTGACGGCACCGGGCGGGCCCGCGCGGCCTTGCCCTGGTGTGCACTCCAAGAGGCAGAGTGCGTGGTGCCGGTCCCTCTCGGGGCCGGCACCACGCGCGTGGGCGACCTGTCAGGGAGGCATGCCATGCACTACCGCACGCTCGGCGGTGATCAAGGGCCCCGTATCAGCGCCGTCTGCCTCGGGACGCTGCCCTTCGGCACCACCGTCGACGCACCGACCGCGTTCGCGATCCTGGACCGGTTCGCCGAGGCCGGCGGCACCTTCGTCGACACGGCGAACCACTACGCCTGCTGGGTCCCGGGCGCGCGCGGCGACGAGAGCGAGCTGCTGCTCGGCCGCTGGCTGCGCAGCCGGGACGCGGCCGGGCGCACGGTCGTGGCCACCGCGGTGGGCGCCCGCCCGGACCCGGCCCGGGGCGGAGGCTGGCCCGCGAACGCCGAGGGGCTGGGCCGCCCGGCCGTACGCGCCGGCATCGAGGGCAGTCTGCGCCGCCTGGGCACCGACCGGGTGGACCTCCTCTACGCGCACTGCGACGACCGCGGCGTGCGGCTGGACGACACCGTCGAGGCGCTGGCCGGCCTCGTCCGGGACGGCACCGTGGGCAGCCTGGGGGCCGGAGACTTCCGGACCTGGCGGCTCGCCGAGGCCCGGCGGACCGCCGCCGGGCGCGGGCTGCCCGGCTTCCGCGCCGTACAGCGGCGGCACACCTACCTGCGGCCGCGACGGGGCCTGACCCGGGACTGCGGGGTGGAGGCCGACGAGGAGCTCCTCGACTACGCGGCGGCGCACCCCGACCTGACGCCGCTCGGCTATGGGACGCTGATGGGAGGGGCCTACTCCCGTGCCGACCGGCCGCTGCCGGAGCGCTACGACCATCCCGGCTCGGTGGTGCGGCTGCGGGTGCTGGCGGAGGTCGCGGCGGAGTGCGGGGCCACCGTGAACCAGGTGGTGCTGTCCTGGCTGATGGGCGGCCCGGTGCCGGTGGTGCCGGTGCTCGGGGTGAGCTCCCCGGCGCAGTTGGACGAGGCCCTGGCGGCGCTCGACCTGCGGCTGGACCCCGTCCAGCGCGCCCGGCTCGACACCGCCTGAGACCGGCCGCCCGCTGGGCCGGGGCCCCGGCCCGTGGATCGCGTTGTCAGTGGTCGCCGGTAGGTTCTTCGACGGAGAACGCAACGCACACCGGAGGTTGTTGACGTGGTGACCGAGATGCTGCCCGAGTCCTGGCGCGGGGTCCTCGGCGAGGAGTGGGAGAAGCCCTATTTCAGGGAGCTCACCGACTTCGTCGAGAAGGAGCGGGCGAACGGGCCGGTCTACCCGCCCCGTGAGGAGGTCTTCGCGGCGCTGGAGGCGACGCCGTACGACCAGGTGAAGGTGCTCATCCTGGGCCAGGACCCGTACCACGGCGCCGGGCAGGGCCACGGCCTGTGCTTCTCCGTGCAGCCCGGCGTCAAGACGCCGCCGTCGCTGCGGAACATCTACAAGGAGATGAAGGAGGAGCTGGGCCACCCGGTCCCCGACAACGGTTACCTGATGCCCTGGGCCCGGCAGGGCGTGCTGCTGCTGAACGCCGTCCTCACGGTCCGCGAGGCCGAGCCCAATTCGCACAAGGGCAAGGGCTGGGAGAAGGTCACCGACGCGGTGATCCGCGCCGTGGCCTCCCGGCCCGACCCGGCGGTCTTCGTGCTCTGGGGGAACTACGCCAAGAAGAAGCTGCCGCTGATCGACGAGGAACGGCACGCGGTGGTGCAGGGCGCGCACCCCTCCCCGCTGTCGGCGAAGAAGTTCTTCGGCTCCCGCCCCTTCACCCAGATCAACGCGGCGGTCGCCGCACAGGGCCATGCCCCGATCGACTGGCGCATCCCTGACCTGGGCTGAGCCCGCGGGCCCGTCGGACGCCGGGCCCCACCACCCGGTGCGTCGCGCACACCGCGCGCAGGTTCCCTCCGGCGGTTAGCGTCGAGGGAACGGCAGCTGCCGTGGTGAACGGATACGGAGTGCACGGTGGTGGACGAGCGGCGGGAGGCGACACCCGAGGACGGGGTGCTGACCCGGATCGGCCAGGCGATCATGTTGCATCGCGCGGGCGACCGGGAGGAGGCACGCAACCGTCTCTCGGCGCTGTGGCACGAGATCGGGCCGCAGGGAGACGCCTTCCACCGCTGCACTCTCGCCCACTACATGGCCGACACCCAGGACGACCCCAGGGACGAACTCGACTGGGACCTCAGGGCCCTGGAGGCCGCCGAGGGCTTCGTCACCGAGCGGCCCCCGGCCGCCGCCGTGCCCCAGGAGCCCAAGGTCGCCGACGGCCCAGGGCCCCGCCACCCCCTCATCGCCCTCCGGGCGTTCTTCCCCTCGCTGCATCTCAACATCGCCGCCGACTACGCCGCCCTGGACCGACCGGCCGATGCCCGCGCCCAGCTCCGCCGCGCCCGGGCCTCGGCCAACGCCCTCGCCGACGGCGAGTACCGCCAGGGGCTCCGGGACGCCATCGACCGGCTGCAGCTGCGGCTCGACGGCATCGCAGGCGCACGCTAGCCCGGGGCTGCCCGGCGACAGCGCCCGCGCACCGCATGGCGCCGCAGGTCACCTCGCGCCGCGGCGCACGCCGTGCCGCGGCTCACCTCACCGCCGCAGCATCCCGTCGAGCAGCTCCGTGCAGGACATGCGCAGCGCCTCGCGGGTCGGTACGGCCGCATGGAACTGTCCCGCCGTGCAGGAGAACAGCACCCCGTCGCACCATGCGACCACGCCGAGCGCATGCCGCTCGGGATCCGGCGAGCCGGCCGCCGCCAGCATCGCCACCACCGGCTCCCGGAAGGCCCGCCCGGCACGGTCGTAGACCGCCCGCAGCTCGGACCTGCGGGTCGCTTCCAGGGCCAGTTCGTAGCGCGCGACGAGCAGCTCGCGGTGCCGGGTCAACGAGCGGTGCAGGGCCAGGGAGAGTGCCTCGGCCACCGCCGCCACGGCGTCGTCCGGCCGCGGGGCGGGCCCGGCCCCCTCCGCCGGAATCCCCGGCATCTCCCGCGGCGTCAGCACCGCCGCCTCCCGCTCGGCCAGTCGCCGTACCGCCGTCTCCAGCAGGGCCGCACGGGTGCGGGCGACGTTCGAGGTGGAGCCCTGCGGCAGCCCGGCCGCCTCGTCCACCGCGCGGTGGGTCAGCCCGCGCATCCCGCGCTCGGCGAGCAGGGTCAGCGCCGTATCGGCGACCAGTTCACGGCGCGGGGCGGGCGCCGGGGCACGGTCACTGCGGGAGTTCATACCGGGAGCCTAACGCGCCGACTACGGGTGTAGTGTCAGTGGCCAACCGGCAACTACGCCTGTAGTGACACGGGAGTGGTCACACCAGGGGAGGCATGATGCGGCAGCGCACCGCGCTCGTGATCGGCGGCGGTATCGGCGGGCTCACCGCCGCGGCGGCACTGCACCGCGGCGGCTGGACGGTCACCGTCCTGGAGCGCGCCGCCACGGCGGAGCCGGACTCCGGGGCCGGGCAACGGGCGGGGAGCGGCGCGGGCATCGCCCTCGCCCCCAACGCCCAGCGCGCCCTGGACACCCTCGGCGCGGGCGACGCCGTACGGGCCATGGCCGCCTGGCGGACCACCGGAGAGATCCGCCTCCCCGGCGGCCGCCGGCTGGCGCGCACCGACCACGCCGCGGCCGCCCGGCGCTTCGGCGGCCCGGTCGTGGTCGCCCACCGCGCGGAGGTGTGGTCCCTGCTCGCCGCCCGGCTGCCCGACGGCGCGGTCCGCACCGGGGCCCGGGCCGCACTCGTCGACGCGGGCGACCCGGGAGCGCCGCACCGCCCGGCGCGCGTACGGATCACCGGCCCGGCGGACGGCGGCGAGGAGCTGACCGCGGACCTCGTCGTCGCCGCCGACGGCATCCACTCCGCCGTCCGCCGCACGCTCTTCCCCGGCCACCCCGCGCCCCGCTACGCCGGCTTCACCGCCTGGCGCTTCGTCGTCCCCGCCCCCGACGGCGTCCGCGACGCGCACGAGACCTGGGGCCGCGGCAGCCTGTGGGGCACCGTGCCGCTGTCCGGCGGGCGGATCTACGCCTACGCCACCGCGGCCGTACCGCCGGGCGGCCGGGCCGCCGACGACGAGCGGGCGGAGCTGCTGCGCCGCTTCGGCACCTGGCACCACCCCGTTCCCGCCCTCCTCGCCGCGGCGGACCCGGCGGCGGTGCTCCGCAACGACGTGTACACCGCGGCCGCCGCGCCGCCCGCCTTCCACCGGGGCCGCGTCGCCCTGCTCGGCGACGCCGTCCACCCGATGGCCCCCAACCTCGGACAGGGCGGCTGCCAGGCCATCGAGGACGCCGTCGTGCTGGCGCACCTGGCCGCGCCGGACGCCGACCTGGGCGCCGCGCTCGCCGCGTACACCCGGCAGCGGCTGCCGCACACCATGGACGTGGTCCGCCGATCCGCGCGGATCGGCCGGCTCACCACCTGGCGCTCGCGGCCGGCCTGCGCCCTGCGCGCCGTCCTGATGGCGGTCACCGCCCGCCTCGCACCGGATCTGATGCTGCGGCCCCTGGACGGGATCGCCGACCGGCGGCCGCCGGCCGGCACGTATGCTTCCGGCACGCGAGGCACCAGGACCGCGGCACAACCCAAGGAGCACGAGTGAAGGTCGGCTGCATCGGACTCGGCGACATCGCCCAGAAGGCGTACCTCCCCGTACTGGGCACCCAGCCGGGCCTGGAACTGCATCTGCACACCCGCACCCCGGCCACCCTGCAGCGCGTCGGCGCCGTCCACCGGCTGAGCGCGGAACAGCTCCACCAGGACCTCGACTCGCTGCTCGCCACCGGACTGGACGCGGCGTTCGTGCACGCCGCCACCGCCGCCCACCCCGAGATCGTGACCCGGCTGATCGAGGCCGGCGTACCGACCTACGTCGACAAGCCGCTCTCCTACGAACTCGCCGCGTCCCAGCGCCTCGTCGCCCTCGCCGCGGACCGCGGGGTGGGCCTCGCCGTCGGCTTCAACCGCCGCTTCGCGCCCGCCTACGCCCAGTGCCGCGAGCACGCCCGCGACCTGATCCTGATGCAGAAGAACCGCATCGGCCTGCCCGAGGACCCGCGCACGCTCGTCCTGGACGACTTCATCCACGTCGTCGACACCCTGCGGTTCCTGGTCCCCGGCGAGGTCGACCACATCGATGTGCGCGCCCGGATCCGCAACGGGCTGATGCAGCACGTGGTGCTCCAGCTCTCCGGCGACGGCTTCACCGCCATCGGCACCATGAACCGCCTCAGCGGTTCCGCGGAGGAGACCCTCGACGTCTCCGGGCAGGACACCAGGCGCCAGGTCGTCAACCTCGCCGAGGTCATCGACCACAAGGGGCAGCCGAGCATCCGGCGCCGCGGCGACTGGGTGCCGGTCGCCCGGCAGCGCGGGATCGAGCAGATCGTGCTGGCGTTCCTGGACGACGTGCGGGCCGGGCGGCAGCCGTCCGCCGAGGACGCGCTGCGCACCCACGAACTGTGCGAACGGGTGGTCACCGACGCCCTCGCGCAGGCCGCCTGCTGAGCGCCCGCAGCCCCGCACCCGCCCCGGCGAGCACCAGCGCACCGATCGCCCCGTAGACCGCCCAGTCGCCGAACCGGGTGTACGGGCTGGTGCCCCCGGCCAGCGGCAGGTCGTAGACCGCCACCGCGCTGCGGTCGGTGCCCAGCCGCTCGCCGACCGGCTCGCCCCGGGGGCCGTACACCGCGCTGATGCCGGTGAGCGTGGCGTGCACCATCGGCCGCCAGGTCTCCGCGGCGCGCAGCGCGGCCAGGGACGCATGCTGGGCCGGCGCCCAGCTGTCCTGGAAGGTCGAGGTCGAGGACTGGGCGACCAGCACCCGCGCACCGTCGCGCACCAGGTGGCGGCTCATGTCGGGGAAGGCGGTCTCGAAGCACACCAGCGGCCCGATGCGCAGTCCGTCCGCGGTGGCCACCGGCATCACCACCGGGCGGGTGCCGCGCACCCGGTCGCTGGTGGCCGCCTTGCCCACCCGCGTGGCCCAGCCCAGCACCGAACGGAACGGTATGTACTCGCCGAAGGGCACCAGCCGCATCTTGGCGTAGCGGTCCCCGGTCGGCCCGTCCGGCCCGATCAGCACCGCGCTCTTGGAGATGCCCGGCCGCCCGGCGTGCGGAGAGTCGGCGTTGACCAGCAGCTCGGCGCCGGTCCGCCGGGAGAGGGCGGCGAGGCGGGCGGCCAGCGCCGGGTGGTCCGCCGGATCCTTGTAGAGGCTGCTCTCGCCCCAGACGACCAGGCGCACCCCGCGGCCCGCCAGCGACCGGGTGAGGGCCTCGCTGCGGGCCAGGCGCGCCGAGGGGGTGCCGGTCGGGCCGGGCTGGACGACCGCGACCCGCACCGTGCCCGTGGTGCGGGGGACCGGCGCCCGGAACCAGGCCGCGGTGACGGCCAGCGCGCACACCAGCAGCCCGGCGACGGCGGGCAGCCGGGCCGCCGGGCGGGCGATCAGCTCGGCCACCGCGGTGTTCACGGCCACGATCAGCAGGCTCAGCAGCCACACCCCGCCGAGCGACGCCAGCCGCAGCGCGGGCGGCACCTGCCACTGGCTGGCGCCGAGCAGCCCCCAGGGGCCGCCCAAGTACTCCCAGGACCGGACCAGTTCGACCATCAGCCAGCCCGACGGCACCAGCACCAGCGCGGCGGCGTGGCGCCGGCCCGTTTTCGTCCGCCGTCCGCCGGCAGGGGCAGCTCCGTGCGCCGCCCGGCCGGGCCCCTCGCGCGCCGCCCCGCTCGCCGTGGGCGCGTTCCCCAGCAGCGCACGCACCAGCACTCCCCAGGGCGCCCACAGCGCACCGAGCAGCAGGGCGAGCACGAGGATGAAGACGTGCAGGCTCGGCAGCAGCCACTGGTGGACGGCCAGTATGAAGCCGGTGCCGCCCAGCCAGCCGTCCAGCGCCGCCCGCCGGACGGTCGGTGCCGACCGCACCAGCAGCAGCCAGGGCACCAGTGCGACATACGCCAGCCACCACCACGCGGGCGAGGGAAAGGCGAGCGCGGGCACCGCGCCGGCGAGCACGGCGGCCGCCCCTCGGCCCCAGGGGGAGCCGAGCCACCGCGTCCGGCGGACGGACGGTCTGTCCATGCGGCCTCCCTGCTGGTGGTCCCGGCCGGTCGGAGGGCCAGTGTGCGCGGCCGGGGCGAGCGGCGGAAGAGGAGTCGCCGCAACGGCCGAACCGGGCGCCGGCGGCCGGCGGAGGTGGTCACTCACCGCCGCACCACACCTCACGCCACTTCTCGTGGACGACGACGCCGGTCAGCCGCCAGCCGTCGGCGGTGCGCCGGGCGGTGAACTCGTAGCGGCCGCCGCAGGTGTAGTTGGGGGCGGTCGGGCCGCCCTCGTCCTCCGTCGCGGGGCCGGCGAGCCGCATCGGGTTGAGGTAGTCGGCCCGGACCGTGGCCGTGTCCCCGGGGGCGCCGTCCCGGCGGGCGAGGGTGATGCGGCGGTTGACGATCAGATGCTGCCGCATCTCGAAGTTCCGCAGCATGTCGCCGAGCCAGGCGGCGATCTCCGCCACGCCGCCCTCGATGCCGCCCGCGGAGCGGTAGTCGGCCCGGCCGTCCGGGGTGAACAGGGCCTGGTAGCCGGGCCAGTCCCCGTCGTCCACGGCGATCGCGTACCCGGTGACCAGATCGTCGAGGGCGAGGCGGTCCATGACAGTGGAGTGTTCCGCGCGCTGCGTCATCACCTCAGTTTTCGGCATACGGAAGGCCCCCGCCAAGAGGCGGGGGCCTTCCGGCGCGGCGTCAGTTCACCAGCGCCGAATCCGGCACGGCATCCGGGCCGGCCTCCGCGCGCCGGGCCGCCACCGCGGTCTCCCGCCGGTCCTCCTCGTCGGTGAACTGCGTCCGGTACAGCTCGGCGTAGCGCCCGTCGGCGGCCAGCAGCGTCTCGTGCGTCCCGCGCTCGACGATGTGCCCCTCCTCGACCACCAGGATCAGGTCCGCGGCCCGTACGGTCGACAGGCGGTGGGCGATGACCAGCGCGGTACGGCCCTCCAGCGCCTCGGTCAGCGCCTCCTGCACCGCCGCCTCGGAGGTGTTGTCCAGATGGGCGGTGGCCTCGTCGAGGATCACCACCCGGGGCTGGGCGAGCAGCAGCCGGGCGATGGTCAGCCGCTGCCGTTCGCCGCCCGAGAGCCGGTAGCCCCGCTCGCCCACGACGGTGTCCAGCCCGTCGGGGAGCGCGGTGATCAGGTCTTCCAGGCGCGCCCGGCGCAGCGCGTCCCACAGCTCCTGCTCGGTCGCCTCCGGCCCGGCCAGCAGCAGGTTGGCGCGGATCGTGTCGTGGAAGAGGTGCCCGTCCTGGGTGACCATCCCGAGGGCGTCGCGCAGCGAGGCGGCGGTCAGCTCACGGACGTCCACGCCGGACAGCCGGACCGCGCCGGAGTCGGTGTCGTACAGCCGCGGCAGCAGCTGGGCCACGGTCGACTTGCCGGCGCCCGAGGAGCCGACCAGGGCGATCATCTGGCCGGGTTCGGCGCGGAAGGAGATGCCGTGCAGGACCTCCTCGCCGCCCCGGGTGTCGAGGGTGGCGACCTCCTCCAGGGAGGCCAGCGAGACCTTGTCCGCGGCCGGGTAGGCGAAGCGGACCGCGTCGAACTCCACGGACACCGGGCCGTCGGGGACCGCGCGGGCGTCCGGCTTCTCGGTGATCAGCGGTTCGAGGTCGAGCACCTCGAAGACCCGCTCGAAGCTGACCAGCGCGCTCATCACCTCGATATGGGCACCGGACAGCGCGGTCAGCGGGGCGTAGAGCCGGGTGAGCAGCAGGGCCAGCGAGACGATCGCGCCGGCCTCCAGCTGTCCGCGCAGCGCGAGGAAGCCGCCCAGCCCGTAGACGACGGCCAGCGCCAGGGCGGAGACGAGGGTGAGGGCGGTGACGAAGTACGTCTGGACCATGGCCGAGCGGACCCCGATGTCGCGCACCCGGCGGGCCCGGACGGCGAACTCGGCGGACTCGTGGGCCGGGCGGCCCATCAGCTTGACGAGGGTGGCGCCGGGGGCGGAGAACCGCTCGGTCATCTGGGTGCCCATCGCCGCGTTGTGGTCGGCGCCCTCCCGGCGCAGCGCGGCCAGCCGCCGGCCGACCCGGCGCGCGGGCAGGACGAACACCGGCAGCAGCACCAGCGCGATCAGGGTGATCTGCCAGGACAGACCGAGCATCACCACGAGGGTCAGCAGCAGCGTCACGATATTGCTGACGACCCCGGACAGGGTGTCGCTGAAGGCCCGCTGGGCGCCGATCACATCGTTGTTGAGGCGGCTGACCAGCGCTCCGGTGCGGGTGCGGGTGAAGAAGGCGACGGGCATCCGCTGGACGTGGTCGTACACCGTCGTCCGCAGGTCCAGGATCAGCCCCTCACCGATGCTCGCGGACAGCCAGCGGGTCACCAGCCCCAGCACCGCCTCGGCGACCGCGATCACCGCGATCAGGCCGGACAGCCTGATGACGAGGGACGCCGAGCCGCCGCCCACGATCGCGTCCACCACCCGGCCCGCCAGCAGCGGGGTGGCCACCGCGAGCATCGCGGTGGCCGTGCTCAGCACGAGGAACCACACCAGGCGACGGCGGTGCGGGCGGGCGAATGCCGTGATGCGGCGCAGGGTGCCGCGGGAGAAGCGGCGTTTGCCCTGCTGCGCGGTCATCGTGCTGTGCAGCGCGTGCCAGGCGGTGACTTCCATGTCCATCGTGGCCTCCAGGTGCCGGGTCCTCACGGGATCGCCGTGCGTGCCCGGCGACATAGCAGGAACGTAGGACCTCAACCAATGTTGAGGTCAAGTGAATCCCGTGGCATCACCCGACAGAGCATGCCGGACCTGGCCGGGCGGCGGATCAGGCGCCGGGCCCGCCGCGGAGCGGACGCTCCCAGACCACCGGCGGGACGTCGTCGTCGGGGCGGGCCACCGTCAGCCGGATGCCCGGCCGGCCACCGGGGGGCGGGACGGTGAGGTCCACGGCGATCTCCACCCGGGTCGGCTGCGGCCGCGCCGAGGCCGCGGCGGTCACCGTCGCCAGCGCCTCGCCGAGCGCGGCCAGCAGCTCACGCGCGCCCATGTCGTCGACCCGGGTGTCGACCGGTCCGGTGAAGCGCACCGACGGCCGGGTGCCGAGCGCCGCGGTGACCGCGGCGGCCTCCCGCAGGACGCGGGTGCGCAGCCCCGGCGGCGCCTCGGACGGCCCCTGCTGCAGCGCGATGATCGCCGTTCTGATCTCCTGGATCGTGGCGTCCAGCTCGTCGACCGCCCGGCCCACCCCGTCCCGTACCTCCGGCAGCACGGCCTTGCGCCGGGCGGTCTCCAGCAGCATCCCGGTGGCGAACAGCCGCTGGATGACCAGATCGTGCAGGTCGCGGGCGATCCGGTCGCGGTCCTCGAAGACGGCCAGCCGCTCGCGGTCACGGTGCCGGTCGGCCAGCACGAGCGCCACCGCGGCCTGGGCGGCGAACTGGGTCCCCAGGGTCCGCTCGGTGTGGCTGAAGCGGCGGTCGCCGGCTATCCGGCACAGCGCGAGGGCGCCCAGCACCCGTCCGTTGCTGCGCAGCGGCAGCAGCATCGTCGGGCCGTAGTGGCGCGACATCGGGGAGATCGACCTGGGGTCGTCGGCGAAGTCGTCGGAGAAGACCGCGAGGCCGGCGTGTATCTGGTGGACGACCGGGCTCTCCGGCGGAATCCGGCCGCGGTGGGCCTCGGCCCGTACGGTCTCGGGGAGCACGGTGGAGAGCGCCACGACCTCCATCCCGCCCCCGGCGTGCGGCAACAGGACCGCGCCGGTCGCCGCCTCGGCCAGCTCCCGGCCCTTCTCCGCGACGACGGTCAGGGCGTCCCTGGTCGACGAGCCGGTCTCGGGCCCGGCCAGCAGGGCCGTGGTGACGGACGCCGCGCCGTCGATCCAGCGCCGGCGCTGCCGGGCGGCACCGTGCATCCGGGCATTGCTCAGCGCGATCCCGGCCTCGGTGGCCAGCACCCGCACCAGGTGCAGATCCGTGTCGCCGAACCCCTCGGGGCCGTCCTTCCCCGCGACGTACAGCGTGCCGAACAGCTCTCCCTGTACCTGGATCGGCACCTCCAGGCAGCCCCCGGCGGGCGGCTCGCCCTCGGGGGAGGGGCCGTGGGTGACCGGCCCACCTGGGCCGTCGCCGGCCTCGTCGCGGAGGCCGACGGCGGCATGGCGGGCACCGGTCAGGGAGGCGGCGGTCTCGGCGATACGGCCCAGGGCGCGGCGCAGATCGTGGTCGGAGCCGACCGCCACCATCGCCTCCAGCAGCTGCGGAAGCCGGGAGATCGGCCCACCGGCCAGCTCGCGCAGGCTCTGCGCGGTGCGCTCGGGGAGCTCTCCCGCGGGATCCGACGGCTTCAGGGCACACCTCTCACTTTCCGGACGGTCCAGACAGTCTAATTCGCCCGAAAGAGTGGCATTAGGGGCCCCCGGGGTGCGGATCCGGAAGAGGCGCCCCGGAGGTGATCATCGCGCCGGCCGGGCGCGGGGGCCGGGGTGTCGCGGTCGGGCCGGCGGCCGTCGGGGCGGGTCGCCGGTGCCGGCCCGGCCGCCGTCGGTGACCGCCCCGGGTGGGGCCGTGGTCATCTATCTCGGCCACGCCCCCGAGGGGCGACTTTGAGACAACCTGAAGCTGGGGCGTGCGCCGGGACTTTGAGGGCGCGGTCGGCGGGTAAGCCGTAGTCAACTACGGGCACAGCAGCAGAAACACAGGGACACGGACAGCACGCCACCGCACCACCGACGACCCGGAAACGGGCCGAACCGCCCGGATCGCGCCGGGCGCCCCCCACACCTTCCGAACATCTCCGCCGCAGACGCGTGGCCATATCCCGCGCCTCGGCACGAAAGTGGGCCGGGCCGATGGATGAAGGTCAGTACTACCCGAGACTCGTGGGACCCAGCCGCGCCGCGGGAGGCACGACCGTGCTGGAACTCCGCGGTGAGCTGGACATTCTCGCCGTGTCGGTGCTGTCCGACCGGCTCGACGAGATCACCGGCACACAGGGCGCCGACCTCGTGGTCGACGTACGCGCGGTCACGTTCATCGACTGCGCCGGGCTGTCCCTGCTCAGCCGCGCCCGCTTCCGGACCCGGCAGCGGGGCGGCCGGATGCGGCTGGCCGGTGTCTCCGGCGGCGGGAGCGTCGCCCGGCTGCTGCGGATGACCGGCCTGGCCGGCAGCTTCGAGATCATGTCCGACGACACCGGCGGCGGCGACGACACGGACGCGGCCGCCGGATCGTCCGGACCGGCCGGGGTCGCGGACCCCGCGGGCACCGCCGTCGCCTGACCCGCCCCGCCCCGCCCCACCGCCGCCCGGCCGGTCCGCCGGGGCATCGGAACTCAGGCCGGCAGGGCCGCCTCGATGGCGGTGATCAGTTCCCCGGCCTCCGGCTCGGTGCGCGGCCGGAAGCGGCCCGCGACCTGGCCCTGGGCATCGATCAGGAACTTCTCGAAGTTCCACTGGACGTCGCCGGCCGCCCCTTCGGCGTCCTCGGTGCCGGTCAGCGCCGCGTACAGCGGGTGCCGGTCCTCGCCGTTGACATCGGTCTTCTCGAACAGCGGGAAGCTCACGCCGTACGACGCCGAGCAGAAGGTGGCGATCTCCTCGGCGGTGCCGGGCTCCTGGCCCGCGAACTGGTTGCTGGGGAAGCCCAGCACACTGAAACCACGGTCCCCGTAGCGCTGCTGCAGCCGCTCCAGGCCCGAGTACTGCGGGGTCAGCCCGCATTTGGACGCCACGTTCACCACCAGCAGGGCCTTGCCCCGGTAGTCGGCGAGCGAAGCGGGCTCACCGGTCAGGGTGCGCAGGGGGATGTCGTACAGGCTCACGGGCATGCTCCTCGTCACGGGTCCGCGGATACGGACGGCCATCATCCGTGCCAACCGCGCCGCCCGTCCCGATCTTCCCCGGATCGTCGACCGGCCAGGACACGACCGGCCGGATCTCGCCCGAGCGCCACTCCTTGAGCAGCTGGTCGAAGATCGGCGTCTCCTCCTGGGCCGGGCGGCGCGCCTGCGGGGCGGGGGGCGGCAGGGCCGGCGGCTGGTGGGGGAGGGCGATGCGCCGAAAGGGGTGGGAGGCGGGCTTCTTGGCGTCCATGCCCGGACTCAACCGGAAATCGGCCCCCGAGTTGCGGGACGCGGCCGGGGCGGCCCCGAGATGCCCCTGCGGTGGTGACGGGCAGAAGATACGTTCGCGCGTGACACAGGGACCGGCGGATGTCCCACCGGTCCCTCGTCATCGGCAGCGCCGTGTCACCTCGCGCCGGCCCCCGGCCGTGTGACCGGCACCGGGCGCGGCGGGCGGATCAGCTCCGGCACAGCAGCGCGCTGAGGACCTGCCGCAGCGCCGCCTCGGGGTCGGCCACCCGGCCCCCGGCCCGCCACGCCACGAAGCCGTCGGGGCGCACCAGCACCGCGCCCTCGGACGTCGTCCCGTGCTTCTCGGCCCAGTCGACGCCGTCCTCGGGCACCAGATCGTCGTTCGGCCCGGTGCCGACCTGATAGCAGTCCAGCTTGAGGGAGAACTGCTCGACGGCGCCCTTGGCGGCGGTCCGCCACATCTCGCCCTCGGAGCCGGTCAGCAGGACGAACGACCTCTCGTACAGATCGAGGGTCGAGCGCCGCTCGCCGCCGGCCCGCACCCACATGTGCGGGGCGCGGGTGCCCGGCTCGCCCGTCAGCCGCATCTGGTCGGGCACCACCGGCAATCCGGGGTCGGCGCCGACGACCGCGCCCTGCGGGTAGCAGTACCCCAGGGCGACGGTGAGCACCCCGCGCTGCCGGCCACCGCCCGCGCCGGGAGCGGGGGAGTAGCCCGGGTGGCTGTGCTCGGCCGAGCGCGCCGAGGCGCGGGCGCTGGTCTCCTGCGCCACCGGCTGCCGCTCCGCCTCGTAGGTCGCCAGCAGCTCCGGGCCCGCCGAGCCGTTGAGCACGGCGGCGAGCTTCCAGGCGAGGTTGTGGGCGTCCTGGATGCCGGTGTTGGAGCCGAACGCCCCGGTGGGGGACATCTCGTGGGCCGAGTCGCCGGCGAGGAAGACCCGGCCGGCCGCGTACCGCTCGGCGACCCGCTCGGCGGCGTGCCACGGGGCCTTGCCGGTGATCTCAACTGCCATGTCCGGTACGCCCGTTGCCCGGCGGATGTGCTCGATGCACCGCTCGTCGGTGAAGTCCTCCAGGGTCTCGCCCGTCTCGGGGTGCCATGGGGCGTGGAAGACCCAGTCCGCCTTGTTGTCGACCGGCAGCAGCGCGCCGTCGGCCTCGGGGTCGGTCAAGTAGCAGGCGATGAAGCGGCGGTCGCCCACGACGTCGGCGAGCTGCGGCGCGCGGAAGGTGATGCTCACGTTGTGGAACAGGTCGCCGGGGCCCGTCTGGCCGATGCCCAGCCGCTCGCGGACCGGGCTGCGGGGACCGTCGGCGGCGATGAGGTAGTCCGCGTGCACGGTGGTGAGCTCGCCGGTCTCCCGGTTCTTCAGCGTCGCGCGCACTCCCTGCGCGTCCTGCTCGAAGGAGCTCAGCTCGGTGGAGAACCGCAGGTCACCGCCGTGCTCGCGGGCACAGCGCACCAGGACGGGCTCCAGGTCGTTCTGGCTGCACAGGCACCAGGCGGACGGGCTGATGCGGGCGAGTCCGCCGCCCGGGTCGATCTCCTTGAACAGCCACTCCTGGTCGTCGCCGGTGAGTGAACGGGCCTGCAGGATCCCGTGGTTGTCGGCCAGGATCGACGCGGCCTCGCGGATCCGCGCCTCCGCTTCGGCCACCCGGAACAGCTCCATGGTGCGGACGTTGTTGCCCCGCCCGCGCGGGTGGCGGGAGGTGTCCGCGTGCTTCTCGACCAGCAGGTGTCTGACACCCAGGCGCCCCAGGAACAGCGACGCGGACAGGCCGACCAGGGACCCGCCCACGACGAGTACCGGCACCCGGTCTTCGACGGTGGGATTCATTGCGTGCTCCAGCTCCAGGGACGCTTACGGCAGATGGAGCACGAATGCCCGGCTGAGGACCTGTTCGATCACGGTTCACCTGCATGGCTCACACATCTCGCGCCACCCGTGGGTCCCGGCCACGATCGAATCCGGGACGCCCCCCGGAACACCCGGAAAGGGCCGCCCCCACCATCCGGCTCAGTCCCCCGGATCGCACCGGAACTGACGACGCACCACTGGGGCCATCGGGCCCCGAAGGAGATGCGTAGACGATGACAACGCTGTCGGAACGAATATCCCAGTCGGCCTTCGACGGCTCCCGGCTGCGGGTCGTCCTGCTGCTGGACCTCCACGAAGGAGCCCAGCAGGACTTCCTCGAAGCCTACGAGCACCTGCGCAACCAGGTCGCGTCCGTTCCCGGACACATCACCGACCAGCTGTGCCAGTCCATCGAGAACCCCTCCCAGTGGCTCATCACCAGTGAATGGGAGAGCGCACCGCCCTTCCTGGCCTGGGTCAACAGCGAGGAACACGTCAAGATGGTCCAGCCGCTGCACGGCTGTGTCCGTGACACCCGGTCGCTGCGCTTCAGCGTCCTGCGCGAGACCTCGAACGTCGCCCGCCTCGCGCCCGAGCCTCCCAAGGGCCGCCTGCAGGCCAACCCCCGCGTCGGCGACGGGGTGGTCCGGCACGCGCTGACCTTCACCGTGAAGCCGGGCAGCGAATCGATGGTCGCGGACATCCTCGCCGGGTACACCTCCCCGGAGGCCCGGGTCGACGACACCACCCGGCTCCGCCGCACCTCTCTGTTCATGCACGGCAACCGCGTCGTGCGCGCCGTCGAGGTGCAGGGCGACCTCGTCGCGGCACTGCGGCACATCTCCCAGCAGCCCGAGGTCAGGGCCGTCGAGGAGGCCATCAACCCGTACCTGGAGCAGGACCGCGACCTGAGCGACCCGAACTCCGCGCGGGTGTTCTTCACCCGGGCCGCGCTGCCCGCCGTGCACCACGTCGCCTCGGGCGGACAGCAGCCCGACGGCATCAAGCGGCATGCGCTGTTCTACCCGGCCAAGGAAGGGTGCGGCATGACGCTGGCCCAGATGCTCGCCCGCCAGGACGAGCTGGCCGCGGACGATCCGGCGTGCCCCATCGCCGGCAGCACCATCTTCCAGCGCGACGACGTGGTCGTCCGGCTCATCGATCTGCGGATCCCGATCGAGAGCGACCCGGTGCTGGCGCTGGGCGTGCGCGGTCCCCGCAAGACGGCCGTGCTGCGGCGTCTGCTCGACACCGATGTGGCCGGCGGTCTGTCCAACGACCGCGAGCTCGCGCGCTTCCTGGAGCGCGCCGACATGGCCCTCATCACGGACCGCCGGGCACCGGGCGCCTGACTGCGCGCCCGGCCGCAGCAGGCCCCTCCCCCTCATCCACCCCCGGCCCCACGCCCTTGGAGGAAGCAGCCATGACCACGCACCGCCCACGCATCGTGGACCTCAGCGAGACCCAGCCCAACCGCCGGCGCGGAGGTGATCTGCGCGCCATGCTGACACCCAGCGAGGTGGGCGCCACGAGCGGCTTCATGGGCATGGCACTCGTGCAGCCCGGCGAGCGCATCGGCGAGCACTACCACCCCTACTCCGAGGAGTTCGTGTACGTCGTCCAAGGCGCGCTCGAAGTGGACCTCGACGGGGAACCGCACCCGCTGCGCCCGGACCAGGGGCTGCTGATCCCCCCGTACATGCGGCACCGTTTCCGCAATGTCGGGGACGTGGAGGCCCGGATGGTCTTCCACCTCGGTCCGCTCGCCCCGCGCCCGGAGCTCGGACACGTCGACACCGAGGACACCGAGGAGAGCACACCGGCCGCACCACCGGAACGCGCGGAGCCGGTGTCATGACCCGCCGTGTGGCGGTCACCGGCGTCGGGATCGTCGCTCCGGGCGGTGTGGGTGTGCCCGCCTTCTGGGACCTGCTGTCCGCAGGCCGCACGGCGACCCGCGGCATCACCCTCTTCGACCCGGAGGGGTTCCGCTCGCGCATCGCCGCCGAGTGCGACTTCGACCCCGCGGCACACGGGCTGAGCGAGGAGCAGGTGGCCCGCTCGGACCGGTACATCCAGTTCGCGATGGTCGCCGCCGACGAGGCGCTGCGCGACGCCGGCCTGGACACGGAGACCGAGGACCCCTGGCGCATCGGGGTGTCCCTGGGCACCGCGGTCGGCGGCACCACGCGCCTGGAGCACGACTACGTCGCCGTCAGCAACCACGGTGCCCGGTGGGACGTCGACCACCGGCCCGCCGGCCGGTACCTGGAGCGGGCGTTCTCCCCGAGTTCGCTCGCCTCCGCGGTGGCGGAGCAGATCGGCGCCCACGGCCCGGTGCAGACCGTCTCGACGGGCTGCACCTCCGGCCTCGACGCCATCGGTTACGCCTTCCAGTCCATCGAGGAGGGCCGGGTCGACGTGTGCATCGCCGGCGCCTCCGACTCACCGATCTCCCCCATCACCGTGGCCTGCTTCGACGCGATCAAGGCGACCTCGGCGAACAACGACGATCCGGCACACGCCTCCCGTCCGTTCGACGCCCACCGCGACGGATTCGTGATGGGGGAGGGCGGCGCCGTGCTCGTCCTGGAGGAGCTGGAACACGCCCGCGCCCGCGGCGCGACGATCCACTGCGAGATACGCGGCTACGCCACCTTCGGCAACGCGTACCACATGACCGGTCTCACCCAGGAGGGCCTGGAGATGGCCGAGGCGATCAACCGCGCCCTCGGCCACGCCAGGATCGACGCCACCCAGGTGGACTACGTCAATGCGCACGGCTCGGGCACCCAGCAGAACGACCGGCACGAGACGGCCGCGGTCAAGCGGTCGCTCGGTGCGCACGCCCGCAAGATCCCGATGAGTTCCATCAAATCCATGGTGGGCCATTCGCTCGGGGCGATCGGCGCGATCGAGATCGTGGCCTGTGTGCTGGCACTCACCCACCAAGTGGTGCCGCCCACGGCCAATTACGAGACTCCGGACCCGGAGTGCGACCTCGACTACGTGCCCAAGACGGCCCGGAAGCTGCCGCTGCGTTCGGTGCTCTCGGTCGGCAGCGGCTTCGGTGGATTCCAGTCAGCGGTGGTACTGACCCGACAGGGTGGGAGGGCATCATGAGCTCCCCGGAAACACGTCGTTCCGTCGTCACCGGCATGGGTGTCATCGCCCCCAACGGGGTGAGCACCGAGACCTTCTGGAAGGCGACGGTCGAGGGCATCAGCGTCCTCGACCGCGTCACCCGTGAGGGGTGCGAGCACCTTCCGCTCAAGGTCGCCGGCGAGGTCCGCGGGTTCGATCCGGCGGATCTGATCGAGGAGCGCTACCTCGTCCAGACGGACCGGTTCACCCATTTCGCCATGGCGGCGGCCAACCTCGCGCTGGACGACGCCCGGCTCGGCCGTGCCGACTACAACGACTCACCGTTCGCGGTGGGCGTCGTCACGGCCGCCGGATCGGGCGGCGGCGAGTTCGGCCAGCGGGAGCTGCAACGGCTCTGGGGCCAGGGCTCCCGCCACGTCGGCCCGTACCAGTCGATCGCCTGGTTCTACGCGGCGAGCACCGGTCAGATCTCCATCCGCGGCGGCTTCAAGGGGCCGTGCGGAGTCGTGGCCAGTGACGAGGCGGGCGGTCTGGACGCCCTGGCGCACGCCGCCCGCACCATTCGGCGCGGCACCGATGCCGTCGTCGTGGGCGCCGCCGAGGCGCCCCTGGCCCCCTACTCGGTCGTCTGCCAGCTCGGCTACGACGATCTGAGCAAGCTCGAGGATCCGGCCCGCGCCTACCGGCCGTTCACCAGCGGCGCCTGCGGGTTCGTGCCCGCCGAGGGCGGCGCGATGCTGATCGTCGAGGAAGAGGCGGCGGCCGTGGCCCGCGGGGCCAGCGTCCGGGCCGTACTGGCCGGGCACGCCGCCACCTTCACCGGAGCCTCCCTGTGGGAGGCGTCCCGGGAGGGGCTCGCCCATGCCATCCGCGGCGCACTGGCGGATGCGCGGTGTGCCCCGGAGGAGATCGATGTGGTGTTCGCGGACGCGCTCGGCGTCCCCGCGGCCGACCGGGCCGAGGCGCTGGCGATCGCGGACGCCCTGGGCCGGCACGCCTCGCAGGTCCCGGTGACGGCACCCAAGACCGGCACCGGGCGGGCGTACTGCGGCGCCCCCGTCCTGGACACCGCGGCCGCGGTGCTCTCGATGGAGCAGGGCGTCGTGCCGCCCACCCCCAACGTCGTCGACGTCTGCCACGACCTTGACGTGGTGACCGGGCGGGCCCGCCCCGCCGAGTTGCGGACGGCGCTGGTGCTGAGCCGGGGACTGATGGGCTCGAACGCGGCGATGGTGCTGCGCAAGGGCTCCCCGTCCCCCTCGTGAGAAGGAGAACTGCACATGAACGCTCAACTGACGCTCAATGAGCTGGCCGCGCTGATGAAGTCCGCCGCCGGGCTCACCGTCGACCCGAAGGAGCTGGCGAACCGGCCCGATGCGACGTTCACCGAGTTCGGCCTGGACTCGCTGGGCCTGCTCGGCATCGTCGGCGAGCTGGAGAACCGGCAGGGCCGGACGATGCCGACCGACGCGGAACGCTGCAGGACGCCGCGCGACTTCCTCGACCTCGTCAACACCGGTCGAACCGCCCCCCAATCCGCCCAAGAGAACGTGTCTACGACAGGAGCCTGACATGTCCGGCCACACCGAGAACGACATCACCATCGCGGCACCGCTCGACCTCGTCTGGGACATCACCAACGACATCGAGAACTGGCCGCAGCTGTTCAGCGAGTACGCCTCGGTCGAGGTGCTGTCCCGGGAGGGCGACACGACCACCTTCCGGCTGACCATGCACCCGGACGACAACGGCACCGTGTGGAGCTGGGTCTCCGAGCGGGTCGTCGACCGCCGCAACCGCACGGTCCGCGCCCGCCGGGTCGAGACCGGCCCGTTCGAGCACATGGACATCCACTGGAAGTACAGCGAGATCCCGGGTGGCACCTCCATGCACTGGACCCAGGACTTCGCGATGAAGCCGGACGCCCCGGTCGACGACAAGGGCATGACCGAGCTCATCAACCGCAACTCCCGGATCCAGATGGAGCTCATCCGCGACCGCATCGAACAGCGCGACCGCGAGCTCCGGTCCACCACCGTCGGCTGACGGCCCGACAGGCCGTGTGCGGACCGCCACCCGGCGGCAACGAAGGGATCTCCCCGATGCATCACGCTCTGATCGTCGCTCGTATGGCGCCCGGTTCGGCTCCGGACATCGCCGAGGTCTTCCAGGCCTCGGACCGTACGGAACTGCCGCACCTGGTCGGCGTCTCGCGACGGACCCTCTTCCAGTTCGGTGACGTGTATCTGCACCTCATCGAATCCGACCGGCCACCCGGCCCGGAGATCGCCAAGGTGACGGAGCACCCGGAGTTCCGCGCCGTCAGCGACAAGCTGTCCGCCTTCGTCAGCGCGTACGACCCCGAGACCTGGCGGAGCCCCAAGGACGCGATGGCCCAGCAGTTCTACAGCTGGCAGCGCGACGGCAGCGGCTGACGCGTACGCGGAACCGGGGCGATCCCCCGGCTCCCGCGCCGTCCCGGACAAGGGCAAGGTCGCCCGGTGAGGAGAAGCCTCCGCACCGGGCGACCTGCCGTGCCGGGTCATGCTCACTCGGGGACGGTGCACTCGAAGGCGTGCAGGTACGGATTGACGACGAGGATCTCGCCGACCTTCAGGCCGGCCTCCGCCATGCGGCTGACCAGGCTCGCCTTGGTGTGCTTGGCGCCGCCCACGTTCAACAGCAGCAGCAGGTCCATGGCGGTGGTGAACTTCATCGAGGGGCTGTCGTCGACGAGGTTCTCGATGATCACGACGCGGGCGCCGGGGCGGGCGGCCGCGACGACATGGTGCAGCGTCCTGCGGGTGCTCTCGTCGTCCCACTCCAGGATGTTCTTGATGATGTAGACATCGGCCTGGACCGGGATGTCCTCGCGGCAGTCGCCGGGCACCACCCGCACCCGTGAGGCCAGCGGACCGCCCTCGCGCAGCCGGGGGTCCGGGTTCGCCACGACGGTGGGCAGATCGAGCAGGGTGCCTTCCAGAGTGGGGTACTTCTCCAGCAGGCTGGCGAGCACATGCCCCTGGCCGCCGCCGATGTCCGCCACCGACGACGCGCCGCTCAGATCGAGCAGGTTCGCGATGTCCTGTGCCGACTGCTTGCTGGACGTGGTCATCGCGCGGTTGAAGACCTCGGCCGAGTCCCCGGCGTCCTGGTGCAGGTACTCGAAGAAGCTCTTGCCGTACAGGTCGTCGAAGACGCTGCGGCCGGTGCGCACCGCGTCGTCGAGCCGCGGCCAGGCCGCCCAGGTCCACGGCTCGGTGCACCACAGCGAGATGTACCGCAGGCTGTTGGGGGTGTCCTCCCGCAGCAGCCGGGACATCTCCGTGTGGACGTACTTCCCGTCGTCGGTCTCCTCGAAGATCCCGTAGCACGACAGGGTGCGCAGCAGCCGGTCCAGCGGCCGCGGCTCGGTCTTCACCGCGGCGGCCAGTTCCTCCGCGGTGGTGGGCCGGTCGCCCAGTGCGTCGGCGACGCGGAGTTGCGCCGCCGCCCGTACGGCCGCCGCACACGCGGCACCGAAGACGAGCTCCCGGAGGCGCATGGCCGGCTGGGGGGTGTGGCTTACGGTGGTCATTCCGCCTCTATTCTCCGGTTGAAGAGGACTGTGCGCCGTGCTCCCCCTGCCGCCGGCACAGACCGGGCGGCTGCGAGGTCCGGCAGATGTTGTCGACGAACCGGTTCCCCTTGCCCTTGGGGTCGCGGTTGGCGAGGTCCACCGGCTTGTTGCGCAGCACGAGGTTGTCGACGATGAGGTTGCGCTCGTTGGTGGCCTTCACGAAGCTGTGGAAGAGCACGATGCCGCCGGAGAGCGGGGACTTGCCGGCGTTGTCGCGGATCAGATTGCGCCGCACCAGCGTCTTCTCGGCACCGGTGAGGACGATGCCGGACCCCTGGAGGAACGGCAGCCGCGGGGTGCGGGGGCAGTACTTGTTGTTCTTGACGATGGTGTTGTTGCGGACCGCCAGCGCGCCGGCCCGGGGACGGGACTCGTCGCCGACGACGAAGACGCCGCCGCAGTTCTTGGTGATGGTGTTGTGGGCGACCGTCAGGTTCCTGACGCGGCGCACGGTGATGCCGATCCGGTTGTTCGCGAGGTAGTTCTCGGTGACCGTGGCCCCGCGGGTGTCGGTGGCCCCGGCCTCCTCCTTGACCGTGTTCGCCAGGAAGATGCCCGAGTCGCCGTTGCCGGTGACGACGTTGTCGCGGATCAGCCCGCGGACGGACCTCTCCTGGGCGATGCCCCACACCCCGTTGTGCCGCGCGGCCACGTCGTGGACGAGCAGCCGGTCGGTGCGGGACGCCCAGATGCCGTTCTTCTTGAAGCCCTTGACGGTCAGCGAACGGATGCTGACGTCCCGCAGTGGCCGGCCCGCCGTGCCGATGACGCAGATGCCGTTGCCGGCCTTCGCGCACATGTTCCCGGCCCGCTTGCCGCCCGGCTCGAGCACGGTCTTGTGGTCCGCACCGACGAGGCGGATCCGCGACTTGCGGATGACCACGCTCTCCCGGTAGTGGCCGGGCCGGATGAAGACGGTGTCGCCCGGCTTCGCTCTGTCCACCGCTCGTTGGATCGATTGCCCGGGGTGGACGACGTGTCGTTCCGCTGCGTCGCACGGCGATGCCGCGCCCAGTCCGCCGACCAGCATCCCGGCGACACAGCCCATGTATGTCATCTGTCGAAGCGCCATGAGGCGAAGCTATGGGCGATCACTGCCGCTCGCCACATGTGGTGACCCGGCGATGACACTGCGTGTACCGGCCCGCTGTCGACACGCCGTCAAGTCCGCTGCCCCGCCTCGCACCGGACCGCCTATCAGGGCCGGTCAGCGGGGCCCTCACCGGTGGCGCGGGGCGCTTCGGTGCACGGCCGGCGGGCGCCCGGAGGGGTATCACCTGACCGGGTATCGGGCGGGGTGCCGGACGGAGCATCGGGCCCGGCTTCCGACGGGGCGTCAGCCGTTTCGTCCGGCCACACCTCGGTCAGGAACGCCGCGAGGCTGGTCGGCAGGAACCACGGACGGACGCGGGAAACGGTCACGGAAGACCAACGCGCCAGGACCGGCCGACGACACCCGTTCGGGGCGCCGAGTGCGCGGGATCACCCCAACGGCCCCGGGTGGCGACGGCCGAACGGGCGTTGCCACCCCCGCTCAGCGGCCGCGCCGGACCGCCGCCTCGATGCCGTCGAGGATCACGGCGAGGCCGGCCTCGAAGGTGGCCCGCGCCTCGCGCTCCAGGTAGGGCACCGCCTCGTCCGGCTCCGGCGCGGCGCCCTCGGTCTCGAGCCGGACCAGGAGCGGGAAGCGCTCCGCGAAGTCGGGGACCATCTCGGTCAGCATGCCGGAGCGGGCCTGCCACCACTCCTCGTCGGACACCCCCGTCGACGCCGCGGCCAGCCGCGACTCCGCGACCGTCCGCGCGGCGCCGCGGACGCAGTGGAACAGGGTCCCGACGATCCGCCGCAGCGCCGCGGAGTCCAGCCCGGTCGCGTACAGCACGCGCAGCAGTGTCTCCAGGGAGCGGTACTCGTGCGGGCCGAGCACCGGCCGCGCCTGGGAGACCTGGAGGACCCAGGGGTGGCGGAGCGAGAAGTCCCAGGTGTCCTCGGCCCAGGACGTCAGCGCGGCCCGCCAGCCCGGTGCGAGGTCGTAGTCGGCGGGCAGTTCGGCCAGTACGTGGTCGTGCATCAGGTCCACCAGCTCGCTCTTGCCGGGGACGTAGGTGTAGAGCGCCATCGCCGTGCGCCCCAGACGCTCGCCGACCGCGCGCATGGACAGCGCCGCCATGCCGTCGGCGTCCGCGATCGCCACCCCTGCCTCGATGATCGCCGCCACGCTCAGCGCCGGTCTGGGCCCCGACCCCCGTGGTGCGCGCGGGGGCGCGGCGCCTTCCGCGCGCCACAGCAGGGCCATCGAACGGCGGGCGTCGCCCTGGCCCGCGAATACGACCACTTGCCACTCCTTACGGCATAAAGTAACGTCGCCGAGCGAACTCTTTACGGCGTAAAGATAGCAAGGTCCTGCGGCACCTTCGATGCGCTGACGGCGCGTCGGCCGCGCACCCCGCCCCAGGTGTCATCGCGTCAGCTTCTGCCCGAACCCCCTTCTGCCTCACGGAGGATCCGATGGCGGCCGTTCCCGTCGCGCTCATCCAGGTCACCGAGGTCCGGCGCCTCACCCCGCACATGGTCCGCGTCACCTTCGCCGGGGAGGGCCTCGACGCTCTCCCCACCTGGCCCGACCAGCAGCTCAAGCTGTGCTTCCCCCGCCCGGGCCAGGCGGTGCCCCGGCTGCCCGAGGGGGTCCCCGACGGGGATGCGATGGGCTGGTACCAGGCGTTCCTCGCCCTTCCCGAGGACGAACGGCCGTGGATGCGCAGCTACACCGTGCGCTCCTACGACCCCGTGCGGCAGCGGATCAGCATCGACTTCGTGCTGCACGGCACGGACCCGGCGACGGCCGGGCCGGCCACCCGGTGGGCCGCCTCCGCCGCCGTCGGCGACACCCTCGCCCGCTACGGCCCGTCACCCGAGTACGCCAGGCCGCTGCCCCTCGACAGCGCCGACTGGCTGCTGCTGGCCGGCGACGAGACCGCGCTGCCGGCCATCGGCTCCCTCCTCGAAACGCTGCCCGCCGGCGCCCGCGCCCTGGTCTGCGTCGAGGTGGCGGACGCCGCCGAGGAACAGCACCTCGCCACCCGGGCGGACCTCACCGTGCGGTGGGTGCACCGAACCGGCCCCGGAGCCGGGCACCCTGACGCCCTGCCTGCGGCCGTGCGCGCCCTCGCCTTCCCGCCGGGCCGGGTCTTCGCGTGGCTGGCCGGCGAGGCGGGCACGGTACGGGCGCTGCGGCGCCATCTGGTCGAGGAGCGCGGTGTCGGCAAACGGCAGATCGACTTCAGCGGGTACTGGCGCCGCCGGCTCAGCCAGGACGACGCCCCGACCGACGAGGACCTCGCCGAGGCACGGGAGCGCGTCGAGGCGGCCCGGTCCGCACAGGGCTGACGCCCGCAGGATCAGCCCGCCCGCTCGGCCGCGCTGCGCTCCACGCAGAACTCGTTGCCCTCGATGTCGGCCAGCGTCGCCCACCCGGTTCCGTCGGCCCGGCGGTGGTCGGCCACCAGGGTCGCGCCGAGCGCCAGCAGCCGCTCCACCTCCTCGTCCCGGCCGCGGTCCTGCGGCTGCAGATCGAGGTGCACCCGGTTCTTCCCGGCCTTGGCGTCGGGCACCGTGACGAACAGCAGGGTCCCGCTCGCGGAGGTGACCGTGGCCTCCGGGTCGCCCGGCAGGTCGTCCTCGGCCGTCGTGCCGTCCAGCACCTCGGCCCAGAAGCAGGCCAGGCGATAGGCGTCGGTGCAGTCGACCGTGAAGTGACGTATCAGGGAAGTCATGGGCGTCACTATGAGGTTGGGAGGCGGGGGAGTGCCAGCGGATACCCGCGGGGCGCGGCGGCGTTCCCGGCCGCGGGCCCGGGGGCGGTGCGGGGCCGGGCCTTCCGGTGCGGGTGACGGTGCGGCAACTCGGCCCCCTTCGCGGGGGAGTTCGCGAGACGGCCGCGCCACGGGCCCGGCCGGGCGGCGGGACGGCGCGCCGGTGGGCGGCCGGAGCGGGTCGCCGGGCCGTCCGCGCCGCGCCTGCCCCCGGTTTGTCCGGCCCACCCATTCAAGTCGCCCGCCCCCGTCGTCTACAGTTGCAGAATTCCGCAATTCAACAGATGACGCGACGGCCGGTCGGCCTGAACGCGGAGGACATGCGTGGGCGGTTTCGCCGGATCGGTACGGAAACGGGTGCGCGCGGAGCGGTCCGCGCCCGGTCCCGGAAGCGAGGCGGGGAGGTGAACGGCGCCTGGGTTCCGCTGTGTCAGGCCAAGGCCGAATTCTTCCGGATGCTGGGTCATCCGGTCCGCATCAGGGTGCTGGAACTGCTCCAGAGCGGGCCGATGCCCGTACGGGGACTGCTCTCCGCGATCGAGGTGGAGCCGTCCGCGCTCTCCCAGCAGCTGGCGGTGCTGCGCCGCGCCGGCATCGTGACAGCCACCCGCAGCGGCTCCACCGTCGTCTACGAACTGGCCGGCGGTGACGTCGCGGAGCTGCTGCGCGCCGCCCGCCGGGTCCTGGCCGAGGTGCTCGCCGGGCAGCACGCGCTCCTGGCCGAGCTGCGGCAGGCCGAGGCCGGCGCGGTGCCGGCGGCCGACGGGGTGGGGGCGGTCACGTGATCCGCCCGCCGCACCGCGCGCACGCCGGCCGCCCGGGACAGGCCCGCTCCCTCACCACCGGGAAAGGGTGACGCGGATGTCCGGAACACCGAGGCGCAAGGGACCGCCGCCCTGGCGGGCGGTCCGCTCACGCACCTGCATACCCATGGCCTCCGGGCGGGGCACCGTACGCCCCTGCCGGGGGCGCCCCCCTGGGCGGGGCCCGCTGCGCACCGCCCGCGGACACGGCCGGGCCTGCCCGGAGAGCACCGCCCGCCCCCGCACCTCGCCGCGCTGCGGCGTCCGGCGGTCCCGTACCACCGCGGTGCGCCCCGGGACCCGGCTGGCGCAACTGCCCGGGTCGGTCCGGCTCACCCGCCGCGCCCCACGGCGCAGCCCGTGGCGGCAGGTGCTGCTCTCCATCCTCGTGACCCAACTGCTGCTGGTCTTCCTGGCGCTCGTCATCTATCTGGGCCGGCACGCCGGGACGTGACACGGACGCCGGCGAGGGGCGGGCCGCCGATGCCGGCCACGGGCGGGACGCCCGCCGCGGCCCCGGTCCGCCACAGCCAGGCGACATCACGTCCGAAGGACCACACCAGGAGCCCCAGCGCCACGGCCACCGCGGCGACCGCCGAGGGCCGCGGCAGGATTCCCGTACCGGCCGCGACCAGCACGACGCCCTGCAGCGCCGCCACGGTCTTGCGGGCCATGCTGTGCGGCAGGGCGCCGCGCAGCCACGGCAGCACCCAGGACGCCGCGACGAAGAGGTACCGCATGAGGCCGATGCTCAGCACCCAGGCACCCAGCGGGATCGCGACATGGACACAGAGCACCAGGATCAAGAAGGCGTCGACCTCCATGTCGAAGCGCGCCCCCAGTGACGTCGACGTTCCGGTGCGCCGGGCCACCTGACCGTCGACCGCGTCCAGGGCCAGTGCCACGGCGGCGAACGTGACCAGCACCACAACCGGTGTCCGCCGGTCGAAGGAGTCCGCGACCAGCGCGGTCACCCCGCCGACGAGGATGGTGCGGGCCAGTGTGACGCGATTGGCCGGACCGAACGACGTGGTCCATGTCCGGCGCAGCGCGACGGTGAGCACCGCCCAGGTGACCACGGCGAACAGGCACCCCGTGAACCAGCCCACGGTGCCCAGACCGCCCACCCGGCACAGCACTTCGAGCAGCAGCAGCTGGACACCCATGCCGGCCGTGATGTCCGGTCCGAACGGCCTTGTGTCGTAGCGCTCTTGTACGGCCACCCTGCCTCCCGGGATGTGTAGCGGAGTCGAAGGGCGCCGCGTAGGGTGACGGCGTCCTGATGATCTCCAGCATCGATGAACCATCGCCGTAGCGTCCAGGAGGATCCCGATGCCGCGCGTCGCTTGTGCCTTTTGGCTAAGCGCTCCAGGTCAGGGCGAGCTCCGGACGGTGCCCCTTCCGGAGCCCGCCGCCGACGAGGTTCTGGTGCGCACGATCTGCTCCGGGGTGAGCCGCGGAACGGAGACCCTGGTCTTCCGTGGCGGCGTCCCCGAGAGCCAGCACACCGTGATGCGGGCGCCGTTCCAGGAAGGCGCCTTCCCCGCGCCGGTCAAGTACGGCTACCTCAATGTTGGCGTCGTCGAGGAGGGGCCGCACGACCTGCTGGGCCGTACGGTCTTCTGCCTGTATCCGCACCAGACCCGCTTCGTCGTCCCGGCGAGCGCCGTCACCCCGGTACCGGACACCGTCCCCGCCACGCGTGCCGTGCTGGCGGGCACGGTCGAGACCGCGGTGAACGCCCTGTGGGACGCCGCGCCGCTGGTCGGCGACCGGATCGCGGTGGTCGGTGCCGGGATGGTCGGCTGCAGTGTCGCCGCGGTCCTGGCCCGCTTCCCCGGGGTCCGGGTGCAGTTGGTCGACGCCGACCCCGTGCGCGCCGCCACGGCCCGGGCGCTGGGGGTGGACTTCGCGCTGCCCGCCGACGCGCTGGGCGACTGCGACCTGGTCGTGCACGCCAGCGCCACCGAGCAGGGGCTGACCCGCTCGCTCGAACTGCTCGCCCCGGAAGGCACCGTGATCGAGCTGAGCTGGTACGGAGACCGGCAGGTCAGCCTGCCGCTGGGGGAGGCCTTCCACTCCCGCAGACTGGTCGTGCGCAGCAGCCAGGTGGGCGCGGTCTCCCCGGCCCGGCCCCGCCGCACCTTCGCCGACCGGCTCGCCGTCGCCCTCGACCTGCTCGCCGACCCCGCCTTCGACGCGCTGATCACCGGCGAGTCGGACTTCGAGGACCTGCCGCAGGTGCTGCCCCGCCTCGCCTCCGGTGACCTCCCGGCGCTGTGCCACCGCATCCGCTACGGGCCCGAGGACGGCTGACAACCCCCGGCGGACCGACCGGAATCCGCCGCCCCACGACACCCCGCATGAGACCGACATCACACCGGAGGAACGGCCTTGTTCAGCATCACCGTCCGCGATCACCTCATGGTCGCCCACAGCTTCCGGGGCGCGGTCTTCGGACCCGCGCAGCGTCTGCACGGCGCGACCTTCATCGTGGACGCCACCTTCCGCCGCGCCGAGCTGGACGACGACAACATCGTCGTGGACATCGGCCTGGCCACCCAGGAACTCGGCGCCGTGATCGGGGAGCTGAACTACCGCAACCTCGACGACGAGCCCGCCTTCGCCGGCATCAACACCTCGACGGAGGCCCTGGCGAAGGTCATCGCCGACCGGCTCGCCGACCGCATCGAGGCGGGCAACTTCGGTGCGGGCGCCCGCGAGCTGGCGGGGATCTCGGTCACCCTGCACGAGTCGCACATCGCCTGGGCGACGTACGAGCGCACCCTGTGACCTCCACCGGCGCCACCGCGGAGGCGGAGCGTGTGGTGCACTTCGTCCTCCCCGGTGACGTCGACGATCCGGCGGTCCCCAGCGGCGGCAACACCTACGACCGCCGGGTGTGCCGCGACCTCCCGGCCGCCGGCTGGCAGGTGCGCCCGCACGCCGCGGCTGGCAGCTGGCCGCAGCCGGACGCCGCGGCCAGCGCCGGGCTGGTGCGGTACCTGACGGCGCTGCCGGACGGCGCCGTGGTCCTCCTGGACGGCCTCGTCGCCTGCGGCGTCCCCGAGGTCCTGGTCCCCGAGGCGGCACGGCTGCGGCTCGCCGTCCTCGTCCATCTGCCACTGGCCGACGAGACCGGACTCGACCCCGCCCTGGCGGCGGAGCTGGACGCCCGCGAACGCCGCACCCTGCACGCCGCGGGGGCCGTCGTGGCCACCAGCGGGTGGGCCGCCCGCAGACTCGTCGCCCACCACGGACTGGACGCGGAACGGGTCCACGTCGCCCGGCCGGGAGCCGATGCCGCGCCCCTCGCGCCGGGCACCGACGGCGCCTCCGGACTGCTGTGCGTCGCGGCGGTCACCCCGCGCAAGGGCCAGCACCTCCTGGTGGACGCCCTCGCCACCGTCACCGAGCTGCCCTGGAGCTGCGCCTGCGTCGGCGGGCTCGACCGCGACCCGCGGTACGTCGCCCAACTGCGGCACAGCATCGCGAAGTCCGGGCTCGACGACCGGGTCGCCCTCACCGGACCGCGGGCCGGCGCGGACCTGGCGGCCCGCTACGCCGCCGCCGACCTGCTGGTCCTCACCTCGTACGCGGAGACCTACGGCATGGTCGTCACCGAGGCGCTGGCCCGCGGGATCCCGGTGCTGGCGACGGAGGTCGACGGGGTGCCGGAGGCGGTCGGCCGGGCCCCCGACGGCACGGTGCCCGGGCTGCTCGTCCCGCCCGGCCGGCCGTCGGCCGTCGCCGGGGCGCTGCGCGACTGGCTGGAAGACCCGCAACTGCGGGACGGGTTGAAGAATGCCGCACGCGCACGGCGTGCCATGCTGGAGGGGTGGGAGATGACGTCGCACAGTCTGGCCGGAGCGCTGGAACGGCTTCGGAACGAGATCCGGAGCATACGGTGAACGTGACCGACAGGCCCCGATTCGCCCCGCGGTGGCTGGAGTTGCGCGAGCGCGCCGATGCCGCCGCCCGCGCACCCGAACTACTGCATCCGCTGCTGGAGTGGATGGCCGCGCGGAGACCCGCGGGACCGCCCGGGGGCACCGGCGGCCTGGTGATCCGCGATCTCGGGTGCGGTACCGGCTCGATGGGGCGCTGGCTCGCCGTCCGGCTGCCGGGCCCCCAGCACTGGGTCCTCCACGACCTCGACCCCCTGCTGCTCGCGCACGCCGGCGCCCGGATGCCGGTGACCGCCGCCGACGGCACGCCCGTTGACGCCAGCACCCGGCGCGGCGACCTGGCCGCCCTCACCGCCGACGACCTCGCCGGCACCTCCCTGGTGACCGCCTCGGCGCTGCTCGATCTGCTCACCCGCGACGAGATCGAGGCGCTCGCCGAGGCCTGCGTGGACGCCGGCTGCCCGGTGCTGCTGGCGCTCTCCGTCGCCGGACGCGTCGAACTGACCCCGTCCGATCCGCTCGACACCGAGATCGCCGACGCCTTCAACGACCATCAGCGGCGCACGGACCAGGGCCGCGAGCTGCTCGGGCCGGATGCCATCGCCGCGGCGGTCGAGGCGTTCGAGCGGCGCGGCGCGACCGTGGTGGTGCGGCCCAGCGCCTGGCGGCTCGACTGTGCGGAATCGGCGCTGACCGCCGAATGGCTGCGCGGCTGGGTCGGCGCCGCGCACGCCCAGCGGCCGGAGCTGGCCCCGGAGGCGGTGGCCTACCTGCGCCGACGGCTGGAGGAGTGCGCGGCCGGGGAACTGTCGGTCGCGGTGCACCACACGGATCTGCTGGCGCTGCCCGGGCCCGCGTCCGGGAGCGCGGGATGAACCGGTCCCGCTGGGCGGCGTGGCTCAGGCTGCTCGCGGGACTGGCCATCCTGGTGGCGCTGGTGGGGCATCTGGGCTCCGCCGCCTTCCTGGACGGCCTGCGCCGGATCGACGCCGGCACGCTGCTGGCCGCCCTCGCCATCGGCGCGCTCACCACGGTGTTCAGCGCCTGGCGGTGGTGCCTGGTGGCCCGCGGCCTCGGGCTGCGGCTGCCCCTGGGCGGGGCCGTCGCCGACTACTACCGGGCGCTGTTCTTGAACGCGGCGCTGCCCGGTGGCGTCCTGGGCGATGTGCACCGCGCCGTGCACCACGGCCGGCACTCCGGTGACCTCGGCCGGGGTGTGCGGGCGGTGGTCCTGGAGCGCACCGCGGGCCAACTCGTGCTGCTCGTCGCCGGGACGGTGGTGCTGCTCGTCCGCCCCTCGCCCGTGCTGGCGCCGGTCACCCGCTTCCTCACCTCGCCCGCCGTCGCCCTGACCGCGGCCGCGGCGGGCGTGCTGCTGGCGGCGGGCGCGGTCCTGCTGCGCCGGCGGCGGGGCGCCTCGCGCGCCGAACGCGCCCTGCGCACCGTGCTGACCGAGGCCCGCCAGGGCCTGCTGGCCCGCGGCGTCTGGCCCGGTGTCGCGCTCTCCTCCGTGGTGGTCCTGGCGGGCTACCTCGGGATGTTCGTGCTGGCCGCCCGGGTCGCGGGGGCCGACGCGCCGACGGCCGAACTGGTGCCGCTGGTGGTGCTGGCGCTGCTCGCGATGGCGCTGCCGCTGAACGTCGGCGGCTGGGGCCCCCGGGAGGGCGCCGCCGCCTGGGCGTTCGGCGCCGCCGGGCTAGGCGCGGCGCAGGGACTCACCACCGCCGTGGTCTACGGCGTGCTCGCCTTCGTCGCGAGCCTCCCGGGCGCCGGGGTGCTGGTCGTCCGCCGGTCCGCCGAACGGCGCACCGAACGCCCGCAGTTCGAGTTCGAAGAGCGTGTCCTCGCCGAGCAGGGCGCGTCGCAGCGGCGGGCGTAGCGCCTCCCGCATCACCGGCGTACCGGGGAAGCGCAGGCCGGGGACGCCGTCGCCGAGCAGCACCGGTGCGACGGTGACATAGAGCCGGTGCAGCGCCCGCTCCTGCAGGAACCGCGACACGGTGACCCCGCCCCCTTCGACCAGCACCCGGCCCAGCCCGCGCCGCGCCAGCGCCGCCAGCAGGCGCGGCGGAGCGGCGGCGGCCGCGTGCGGCAGCACCAGCACGTCGACGTGGCTGCCATGGCTGCCGCGGGGGGCGGCGGTGACGTCCGGTCCCACCACCCACAGCGTCGGCGCGGCACCGTCGGTGAACACCCCGCTGTGCAGCGGCACCCGGCCCCGCGGATCGAGCACCACCCGCACCGGACTGTCGCCCGTGCAGGCCCGTACGGTCAGCCGCGGGTCGTCCGCCACGGCGGTGCCGGCCCCGACGACCACCGCATCGGCCAGCGCCCGCAGCCGGTGCAGATGGCAGCGGTCCTCCGCCCCGGTGACATAGTCGGCGTCACCGGTACGGGTCGCGATGAAGCCGTCCAGGCTCTGCCCGAGCTGCGCGAACGCCGCCCGGGGCCCGGCCAGGCACAGCGGCAGATAGCGGGCCGCGAGCTCCACCGCCTCCGGCGTGGCGGGCCCCGCCCACCGCAGTCCGCCGTCCCCGTCGGCCACCATCCCGGCGGCCCGCGCCTGGTCCGGCGTACGGATCGTCCGCAGCCGCTCCCAGGCGGCCGCCGCGTCGAGCACCTCAGTCATGGGCTTCCGTTCCCGCGCCGAACAGCGCGGCATACTCGTCGAATGCCTCGGCCAGGCCGGCCAGCAATTCCTTCCCCTTCCGGGCGGACGCCAGCGAAGGACGCCCGATGACCCCGGATTCGGTATACGCCGACATGCCGAGCGTCAGCAGCTGCTTCCGGTCATCGGCGACCCAATCCGACGATTCGTAGCCTTCCTTGACCAATTCGGGATGGGCATACAGCAGAATGGACGTCTCGGCCTCTCCCGCATGCATATCGGTGTGTCCGGACGTCTGCACCCCGGCCCGGCTGCGCGCCGCGTCCCAGTCGGCCGATCCGGGGAAGAGCGCCATCCGCACACCGCTCCCCGCGGATTCCTGAACGACATTGCGCAGCACGTAATTTCCGCCGTGTCCGTTCACCAGAATCAGGGTGCCGATACCGGACCTGCGGAGCGAATCGGCGATGTCCGTGACCACCGTGTGCAGCGTGCGCGCCGAAATGCTGACGGTGCCCGGCCAGTCGGCGTGTTCGTGCGAACAGGACACGGTCAGCGGCGGCAGCACCTGGACGGGACGGCCGGCTGCCACCTCCCGGGCGATGGTGCAGGCGATGACGGTATCGGTGGTCAACGGCAGGAAAGCGCCATGTTGTTCGAAGCTGCCGATGGGCAGCACGGCCATCGTCGGCCGCCGTGCCCGGACGTCCTCGGTGGTGTCCGCCGGCAGCAGGCCGGGCGCCGGAGTCGGGTGTCCCGAAGGGGTCATCGTGTGCTGCGGCCTTTCGTCGCTGACTCACCGAGTCATGGTTCTCGCAGCATACTTGTTGTGTTCTGAGCGAGTCCCGCCGATCCATTCCCCTCGCGGGTACGATCGCGCCATGATGGACCCCGACGACGACGTGCGCACCGACCTCCGTGTCGCAATCGATGATGCCCTCGGTCACAAACCGGGCGTGGAACAGGTGGTGACGGCCAGGCTGCCCACCACATACGGTGAATTTCTCGCCGTCGGCTATCTGGACCGCCGTACCGGGATCGAGCAAGTGGCTCTGGTCCACGGCGATGTCGTGGGAGAGCCGGTGCTGACCCGGGTGCATTCGGAATGCCTCACCGGCGATGTCTTCTCCTCCACCCACTGTGAATGCGGCGATCAATTGTCCGCCGCACTGCGCGCGATCGTGGCGGAAGGGCGCGGCATTCTCGTCTATCTCCAGGGCCATGAGGGCCGGGGGATCGGCCTGCTGGCCAAGCTCCGGGCGATGAAGCTGCAGGAGGGCGGGCTGGACACGGTCGAGGCGAACATCGCGCTCGGGCTGCCCGTCGACGCCCGTGACTACACCGTGGCCGCGGAGATGCTGCTGGACCTCGGCGTCCGGTCCGTGCGGCTGCTCTCGAACAACCCGCGCAAGCGCGAGGCGCTGGTGCGGCACGGCATCGCCGTCGCCGAACAGGTCCCGCTGCTGATGACACCCCGTGCGGAGAACATCCGCTACCTCCGCGCCAAACGGGAGCGCCTCGACCACGACCTGCCGCATCTGGACGGCATCCACGGTCTGTCCTGACGCGGCGGGACGCACCGCGGGGGCGGCCGCCCGGAAAACCCGAGGAGGGCTCGCGGCGCCGGACGTCGCGAGCCCTCCTTCGTGGGCGCCGGGGTCAGGAGGCGGCGGGTGCCGCCCCGGCCGCGGTGGCCGGGGACCGGGTCGGGACGACCCGCTCCGCGAGGTGACCGAAGACCAGCCCGAAGGAGGTCCACAGCACCAGTTGGATGGCGATCGCCGACAGCCGGAACTGCCAGAGCAGCGTGGCCGAGAAGCCGTGCGGCACCTCGTTGATCGCCGGCAGGAACGCGTAGGCGAGGCCGATGGCGACCGCGAACGAGGCGACGGCCGCGACCGTGGCGTACCAGTTGCCCAGCTTCGGAGCCAGCCGCCGGCCGAGGATCGTGGCGGCGACGGCCAGCAGGATGCCGAGCAGCATCATCAGGAAGTACAGGGCGGTGCGCTTGCCGATGGTGTCGGGGTCACCGACGGACGGCGGGTTGGCCGGGTACTTCAGGAACGGTACGAGGTAGACGGCCAGCAGCGCCGCTCCGGAGAGCAGCGCGGCCGTGGCGCGGGCACCGAACCTGCCGATCCGCCCGAGGGCGAAGCAGAAGGCGAGGGCGGCGATGCCGCCCAGCGCCACGCCGTAGACGAGCACGCCGGTGGCCAGGCCCGCCGTGGACTGCACACCGCGGCTGACGACCTCCATCTCGTGCTCGTGGCTGTGTGCCTCCTCGAACGCGATGGCGGCGTTCACCTGCGGTTCGCCCAGCAGATAGGCGACCACGAGGGCCAGGACACCGGCGGCCAGGCCGGCGAGCATCCCGCGCACCAGGAGGTTTCTGATGGTGACGGAGTTCATGGGAGCGCCGTCCGATCAGTGGCAGGGGAAGCCGAGCAGGTGGCGCCCGTCGTGGACCCACTCGTGGACGTCCGTGCCCGAGAGCACGGAGGTGGCGCCCTGCTCCGCGCCGATGAAGTACAGCAGAACGAGCATCAGGACGCCGACGAAGAGCGCCCACGGGGCAAGGGTCTTGAGGGGGAGCGGGGCCGGGGTGACGGCGCCGGTGGCCGGGGGTGCGATGGTCTGGGCCATGGCGGAACCTCCTGTGCGGGGAACTCGCGTCCCTGGTCGTTGGAGTGCGTAACGACATGTCGGGTCTGGCTCGCCCGGTTCCGGCCCTGCTGGGCTGGTGTAAACCGGACATACAGTGGCGCGACCGCGCCGGGATCCCACCGGCTTCCGTCATGTCATCGTCAATATCATCGGGAAGGTACCGCGAACCGATCCCCGGGCCAAGGCCGCGAAGGGGGCGGAGAGGCGCAGGACAGGGCGCGTGGGCCGGACAACTCCCTTGCGCGGGTACGGGGTTGCCGGTGCCGGTGAAGGGTGGAAGAAGAGGCTATGACGACTCGGGTGATGTTGGTCTCACCGGCCGCGGGCGACGCCCAGCGCGAGGTGCGCTTCGACGACGACGGGCCGCTGGGCGAGGCCGGGCTGCGCCGCGTACGGGACGCGGTCGGCACGCTCCCGGCCGCCGACCGGACCTTCGCCTCGCCCTCCGTCCGGTGCCGGACCACGGCCGCGGAGCTCGGGCTGCCGGCGCGCCCCGCGCGGGAGCTGGCGGGCTGTGCGATGGGCGGCTGGCGCGGCCGGACCCTGGCGGAGGTCGCCGATGCCGAGCCGCTCGCGGTGTCCGCCTGGCTCTCGGACCCGGACTTCGCGGGGCACGGCGGGGAGTCGCTGCGGCAGCTCCGCGACCGGGTCGAGGACTGGCTGACACGGATGGCCCGGGACGCGGGCCGGGTGGTGGCCGTGGTCGAGCCGGATGTCGTACGGGCGGCGGCGGTCTGTGCCCTGGGGGTGCCGGTGGAGGCGTTCTGGCGGCTGGATGTGCCGCCGCTGACCGTGACCGAGCTGAGCGGCCGCGGCGGGCGCTGGAATCTGGGCCTGGGGCGGGCGCCGGGCCGCAGGTGACGGCGGTGCGGCGGGTGTCCGGCAAAATTCGCTTGCCACTTCATCTACACATAAAGGCGACATAAGCGCAGAATAAAAGTGCGCGGCTCGATGCCACGCGGAACGGCCAGACCGCGAGTCAAGGAGGCGAGTCGCATGGCCGACGTCTCACACCACAGGGGAGATCTCGCAGGTCACCCCGATGCTTCTGAGATGCAGGCTCGGTACGAGCGGGTGCTCGGCGGGCGTGACGTGGTACTCGTCGACGGGCCGGTGTTGCTGGTCGGTCTGTACTGCGCCGTCTCGCCGTGGATCCTCCACTTCACGGCCGCACAGCCGGCACTCGTGACGCACAACCTCATCCTCGGTATTGCGATCGCTCTCCTGGCGGTCGGGTTCACCGTGACCCCCGAGCGGATGTACGGCCTGAGCGGTGCGATGTGCGCGATCGGCGTATGGATGATCATCTCGCCGTGGATCGTCGGCAGCAGCCCGGACGCCGGCGTCATCTGGAACAACGTCGTCATCGGCGCCCTGACGTTCCTGCTGGGTGCCATGTGCGTCGCCGCGGCCTCGAAGAGCCGCCGCGGTACCTGACGCGCTCTCCCGCGAAGCGGGTGACAGCCGCCGGCCGCTTGCCGCCCAAGGAGGCAAGCCGGTCGGCGGCTGTGCGAAGGGTGCCGGCTAGCCGCGCGGGCCGCGGCCGTCCGCGACCAGATGGCCCCACAACCCGGCCAGCACCAGTCCGCCCGCGAGCAGGAGCCCGTGGGCCAGGGCGATGCCGGCGGCCAGGCTGCCCACCGCGGCGGCCGGCGCCAGCCAGGCGAGGCCGCGGTGGTGCGGGCGTAAGCGGGCCGGGTGGTCCGCCGCCGCGGTGCGGGCGCGGGCGTCCGGGCCGGTGCGGAGCCGGTAGCGCTCGGCGAGCTCGCCGAACGGGTGCTCGTCGTACGGGGTCAGCGTCGTCCCTCCTCCGGTCGTGCCGACGACCGCGCCGGAGCGGCAGGGCGAGGGCGGGCGGGGCGCTGTCCCGGTGATCGCCTCAGGTCGGGGTCGCTTGACCGGAGGCGCGGGGCGGCAGCGTCATCGGCAATGTTGTGCCCGGCCCGGCCCCGCCCGTAACGCCGCCGAAGGGAGAGGCGCCGTGCTGCGGCCGGGTCGCCTCTGCCGCGGTCCTCGCCGCGGACTTCTCCGGCCGCCCGGCCGAACGGCCGAACGGCCGGACCGCTCGGCCGACTTCGACGCCGCGACGAGCCGGGCCGGAGCGCCGCATCGCGCAGCCCGCTGCGGCGGGTGCCCGCAGGCATGCGATAACCGCCCATCTTCGGTTAAATCGGTGGCATGGGTCCGTCGACTGTGGCCCGCCCCGGAGAGGGAGCGTCCCGTGACCGCTGCACCCGTGGATGACCATCAGGACTTCGCCGACGCCGACCGTGGCTTCATCGCCGCGCTCGACCCGCCCCAGGTCACCGCGGACGACGGCCGGGTCATCTGGGACGCCGAGGCCTACCGCTTCCTGGCCGGAAACTGCCCCGACACCGCGCACGAGGGCCTGTGGCGGCACGGCCGGCTGGTGAGCAGGCAGGGCCTGTACGAGGTCACCGACGGGATCTACCAGGCACGTGGCCTGGACCTCTCCAACATGACGCTGGTCGAGGGCGACCACGGCGTCGTCGTCATCGATCCGCTCGCCTGCGCCGAGACCGCCGCCGCGGCCCTGGAGCTCTACCGCAAGTACCGCGGCGACCGGCCGGTCACCGGCCTGATCTACACCCACTCGCACGGTGAGCACTTCGGCGGCGGGCGGGGCGTCCTGCCGCACGACCACCACCCCGTCCCGGTGCTCGCGCCGGCCGGCTTCCTGCGCCACGCGGTCCGCGAGGAGGCCTACGCCGGGACCGCCATGACCCGCCGCTCCGTCTACATGTACGGAACGCAGCTCCCCAAGGGCCCCGACGGCCAGATCGGCTGCGGCCTGGGCACCACCCGCTCCACCGGCACCATGACCCTCATCCCGCCGACCGTGGACATCACCCGCACCGGCCAGGAGGAGATCGTCGACGGCGTACGCATGGTCTTCCAGCTCACCCCGGGCACCGAGGCACCCGCCGAGATGAACTTCTGCCTCCCGGCGCACGAGGCCCTCTGCCTGGCCGAGAACGCCACCCACACCATGCACGCCGTCCTGCCGCTGCACGGCGCGCCCGTCCGCGACGCCCGTGCCTGGTCGCGCTACCTCGGCGAGGCGCTCGCCCTCTTCGGCGACGAGGCGGAGGTCGCCTTCGCCTCCCACCACTGGCCCACCTGGGGCAAGGACCGCGTCCGGACCCTCCTCGCCCGCCAGCGCGACCTCTACGCCTACCTGCACGACCAGACGGTGCGGCTGCTCAACGAGGGACACACCGCCCCCGAGATCGCCGAGACACTCCGGCTGCCGCCCGCCCTGGAGCGGGACCCGGCCCTCCACGGCTACTACGGCTCGCTCGGCCACAACGTCAAGGCGATCTACCAGCGCTACCTGGGCTGGTTCGACGGCAACCCCGCCCACCTGTGGGAACACCCGCCGGCCGAGCAGTCCCGACGCTATGTCGACACCATGGGCGGCGTGGAGGCCACGGTCGACGCGGGCAAGCGGTACGCCGCCGAGGGCGATCTGCGGTTCGCGGCCACCCTGCTCAACCACGCCGTCTTCGCCGACCCCCACAACCTCCGCGCCCGGCGCGAACTCGCCTTCGTCTACGAACGGCTGGGCCACGGCTGCGAGAACGGCACCTGGCGGAACTTCTACCTCACCGGCGCCATGGAGCTGCGCGGCACCCTCGCCGAGGCCCGCACCCACACCGCCGACCCCGACCTGGCCCTGGCGCTGACCGTCGACCAGCTCCTCGACTCGCTCGCCATCCGCATCGACGGCCCCCGTGCCTGGTCCACCGCGCTCACCCTCGACCTCCACCTCCCCGACGAGGACCGGACCTGGCACCTGACGCTCTCCCACGGGGCCCTCACCCACCTCAGCTCGCCCGGCGCCCCGACAGCCTCCGGTGCCCGCGCCCCGGACCTCACGCTCACCCTCACCAAGCCCCAGCTGCTCGGCCTGCTCGCCGGCCACGGTCCCGGCGACGCCGTACAGCACGGGGAGACCGCGGCGCTGGACCGGCTGCTGGGCCTCGTCCGTACGCCGGACCCCACCTTCCCCGTCGTCACACCCTGACGAGGCCGGCCGTCAACCTCGTGCCCCGGCCCGCCGCACGGGGCTCCTGCCGGGGCCGCGACTGGGGCACACTGGGCCGGTGTTGAGCAACATTCCCGAGGAGCCGACCAGCTTCATCGGCCGGCGCACCGAACTGCGCCGGATCGACGACGAGTTGACGGTGCATCGGCTGATCACGCTGACCGGCCCCGGCGGTGTGGGCAAGACCCGGATCGCGATGCGGGCCGCACGCGCGGCGGCGGAGCGGTTTCCCGACGGGGTCTGCTGGGCGGACCTGTGGCCCCTGCACGGCGCGGGCCGGCTGGTGGCCAGCGTCTGCGACGCCGTCGGACTGGCCGACCACACGGCGCGGACGCCGGTGGCGGTGCTGTGCGAAGGGCTCGCCGGCAAGCGGCTGCTGCTGGTCCTGGACTCCTGCGAACACCTCGTCGACGCCTGCCGCGACCTGCTGGGGGACCTGCTGACCGCCGCCCCCGGCGTGACCGTGCTGGTCACCAGCAGACAGCCGCTGGGCCTCGTCGGCGAGTGGACCACCGAGATCGGCCCGCTGCCCTGCACCGGCGACAACGACGCCCTGGCCCTGTTCACCGCACGGGCCAGGGCCGCCGCCCCCGGCCTCCCGCTCACCGCCGCACCGCACGCGGCGGCCGCCGCCGCCATCTGCCGCCGCCTCGAAGGCATCCCCCTGGCACTGGAGCTGGCCGGCGCCCAGCTGGCGCACACCTCCGTCGAGCGGATCGCCGAGCGGCTCTCCTCCCGCTTCGACACCCTCGACGGCGACGGTCCCGGACGGCCGCCGCGGCACCGCACGCTGCGCTGCGCCATCGGCTGGAGCCATGAGCTGTGCACCCCGCTGGAACGGCTGCTGTGGGCCCGGCTGTCCGTCTTCCGCGGCACCTTCGACGAGGAGTCCGCCGGCGCCGTGTGCGCGGGCGGCCCGCTCACCGCGCAGGGCGTGCGCCGCACCCTGGACGCCCTGGCCGCCAAGTCGGTGCTCACCCGCGAGGGCCCCCGCTACCGCATGCTCGACACCCTGCGCGAGTACGGCCGGATGTGGCTGGCCGAACTCGACGAGACGAGGGCGCTCGCGGACCGGCACGCCGCGCACTTCGCCTCCTTCGGCCGTCGCGCCGAACGCGGCTGGCTCGGCCCCGAACAGGTCGGCTGGTACGGCAGGGTCGCCGAGGCCCACGTCGACCTGTGCACCGCACTGGACCACCTCCTGGCCACCGACCCGGAACGGGCCCAGGAACTCGGCGCCGCCGTCGGCTTCTTCTGGAGCTGCTGCGGCCACCTCCACGAGGCCAGGGAGTATCTCGCCCGCGCCCTGGCCGCCCACCAGGCCCCGGGCCCGGCCCGCACCCGCGCGCTGTGGGCGCTCGGCGTCGCCGTGCTCCTCCAGGGCGACCTGGCACTGGCCGACGCCCTGGGAGTGGAGTGCGCACACGCCGCCCGGGCGCTGGACGACGCGGAGGCGGTGCTCCAGGCGGGCTACCTCATCGGCCTCACCCACCTGATGGCCGGCCGTCCGCTGTCCGCGCACACCGTCGCGGAAGAGGTGCTCGGCCCCCCGCCGCCCGCCCCCTTCGGCTCTCCGGCCCGGCTGCGCTGCCACCTCGTACAGCTCTTCGCGCTCACCGGTCTGGGCCGGCTCGCCGAGGCCCGCGCCGAGGCGAGCGCGCTGCGCCGGGGGTGTGTGCAGCGCGGCGAACACTGGGCCCGCTCCTATGTCGACTACCAGCTCTCGCTGATCTCGCTGCTCCAGGGCCGGCCGGAGGAGTCGGCGGGCCACGCCCGGGCGATGCTCGCGGCCAAACAGGGCATCGGCGACAAGTTCGGGATCGCGCTCGGCCTGGACCTGCTCGCGGCCGCGGTGGCGGCCCAGGGCCACGGCGCGGCCGCCGCCCGTGTCTACGGCAGCGGCCAGGCCCTCTGGCGGACCGTCGGGCACCCGCAGCGCGGCACCCCCGAGCTGCGGGCGGTGCGCGAGGAGTGCGAGCGGCGGGCCCGCGCGGCGATCGGCGACGAGGCGTACGCGGACCTCTTCCGCCGGGCCAGCGAGGAGCGGCCGGGGACCTCGCTGGCCCGGATCCTGGCGGGCGACCCGTGACCGGCGGAGGTCCCGCCCGGATCAGGTGGTCCGGTCGCCGGCCAGTGCGTACAGCAGGTCGTAGGCGGTGCTGACCATCCGGCAGGAGCGGCCGCGGCGGGTGGCCAGGGCGACCAGCCCGGTCCGCGTCGCCGGGTGGAAGCCGAGGAACGCCTGCTGGCCGAAGGTCGCCCCGACGTGGAACAGCAACGGGCCCTGCGGCGCCGGATGCTGATACCACGTCAGGGTGTGGGTGTGGCGTTTCCGCCAGCCGCGGCGCAGCAGCGGCACCTGGACCTCGCGCAGCGGCCCGGCCAGCGGGGTGTCGCCGGGGGAGAGGTGTGCTTCGAGGTAGGTGAGCAGGTCGCCGGGGGTGGCGCGGACCGACCCGGCGGCGACGAAGGCGCCCATGTCGGCGCTGTCCACCGGCGTCACCCCGTTCGTCCGGTGGCCGATGGCGTCGGTACCGGTGGTGCCGGGGCCCAGCGTGGTGTCCGTCAGCCCGAGCGGGCGCAGCACCCGGTCGGTGAGCAGGGCGGGGTATCCGGCGCCCGCGGCACCGGACATGGCCGGGCCGAGCAGCGCCAGCCCGAAGTTGGAGTACCGCCAGCGGGTGCCGGGACGGTGCCGCGGCCGGGTGCGGGCGAAGGTGCGCAGCAGCCGCTCGGTGTCGTATCGGGCGTAGCCGTTGGCGTACGGGTGCACCAGCGCGCCGGCGATCAGGTCGGACGGGATCCGCGGCAGGCCGGAGGTGTGGGTGGCCAGGTGCCGCAGGGTGATCCGGCGCGAGTGCGGGTGCGGCAGCGGCAGCCGCGGCAGCCGGTCCGCGAGGCGGTCGTCCAGGGACAGCACCCCGGCGCCGGCCAGTTCGGCGAGCAGCAGCACGGTGAAGGTCTTGGACAGCGACCCCAGTTCGTAGCGCAGCGCATGGCGGGGGGTGGGCGGCGCCAGCGCCGTGCCACCGGTCATCACGGTCCGCCGTCCGCGCCGGCTGACCGCCAGCACGACGTCCGGCGCGTCGATCAGGGTGACCGCGTCCGCGAGGCGGTCACCGAGCGCCGGTCCGGGGCTTTCGGCAGTCATCCGACGGCGGACAGGGCCCGGGAGGTGGCCATCGCGGAGGCGAACGCGGCGACCAGGGTGGGGTGGTGGACCAGGTCGAAGACCCGCGCCGGGTCGCCCTGCGGCATCCGGCGCTGGATGGGCATCGCGCCGGTGGGCGACTGGGCCGCCGCGTACCGCTCCCACAGGTCCGCGTCCAGCGTGGGCCGCGGCAGGCAGGCGTCGACGACGAGGAGTTCGCCGAGCAGGTCCCAGTGTTCGAGGTCCGCCCAGTCCTCCGTCCAGGCGGGCAGGTACCGCATGAGGTAGTCGGCGATGGCCGGCGGGATGCGCTCGGGGGCCTCGCCCCAGTTGGTGAGGTGGAAGACGGTGTGGGTGAGGTCGTAGGCGATGTGCAGCTGCACCGTCCACGGTTCGGGCAGCTGCCCCAGCCAGGTGCGCGCCACGGCCTGGTCGAAGTCGCCGCTGGGCGGCAGGCCGAGCTTGCGTTCCGCGTTGAGCACGCCGAGCCGCCGGTTGGGCATCATCTCCAGTGCCGTCCAGGTGGCGGTGTGCCGGCAGACCTCCAGCGCGGCCTCCAGCCCCGGGTGGCGGTGGCCGAGTTCGTGGAAGGTCGCGTAGACCTCCAGCGGCACGGGGGAGAGCGGCTCGTCGTGCTGCAGCCGGGCCAGCACATTGCCGCCGTCCAGCAGCTCCCGCCAGGCGAAGTCCAGCAGCTTCCCGGCCCGCTCCTTCTGCCGGGAGCCGGCCACGCCCTCCCGGAACAGCACCCGCATGTTGAGCGCCAGCTCCCCGATGGGCTTGAGCCGTTCGACCACCGCGCCGTTGGTGGCGAAGTCGTCGGGGGTCAGCCGGAAGTGCTCGCGGTGGTCGTCGAGCCAGGTCAGGGCCCGGTCGCCGACACCGTGCAGCAAGGCGGGGGATGCGGCCGTCACGGTCACGGGGCAGTCTCGCTTTCGCAGGAGGTCCGCCCGCCCGCCATCGCCGTATCCCCGGCCGGGCGTCCGGCCTCGGCCTCGTCGGAGGCGATACGGGCGAGGGTGGCGGCGAACGCGGTCACCAGGGTGGAGTGGTAGCAGGCCGTGAACGCCTCGGCCCGGTCGCCGGACGACGGCGCGGCGCCGATCTCGGGCACGCTGCCGTCGGCCGCCCGGGCGCCGGCCAGCCGCTGCCAGGCCTGTGCGGGGTACGGGGCCTGCGGCAGGCAGGCCGTCACGGCCAGCAGCTCGCCGGCCAGGTCCCACAGCTGTTCCTCCAGCCAGTTCTCCAGCCAGGAGGGGAGCCACAGCCGCAGATAGCCGGCGAGCTCGGGGGAGAGCCGCTGCCGGTTGCGGCCCCAGTCGGTGAGGTGGAAGACGTCATGGGTCACGCCGTACGCCGCCTTGCGGTCCAGCGCCCACGGCTCGGGCAGCCCGCCGAGGCCGGTCAGGGCCAGCACGGCCCCGGAGTCGGCGTGCTGGCGCAGCCCGATCCGCCGCTCCGCGTTGAGCACCCCGAGGGTGCGGGTGTGATCCTCGCGGGCCACCCGCCAGCCGCGCAGCCGGGTCGTGGTGTCCACCAGCGCGTCGGCCTCGGCATGCCGCAGCCCGGCCTGGGCGAACACCCCGTAGAGCTCGACCGGGTAGGTGGCGAACGGCTCCCCGCGGATCAGCTCGGCGAACAGTTCCCCGTCGCGGGTCTCGTTCCAGGCGAACGCGAAGAGCCCGCGGGCGGTCTGCCGGAACTCGTCCCGCGGGTGCAGCACACCGATGAGCTGGGTCAGTTCGGCGAGTTCGCCCAGCGGTTTGAGGGTCAGGTTGGGGTCGGCGTCCGTGGTGACGTTCGGGGGCAGCCGGAAGAAGTCGCGCGACTCCTCCAGCCACCCCAGGCTGCCGTGGACCATCGAGTCCAGCAGCCCGGGGTCGCCCCGGCCCCCGGTCACCAACCCCGTCCGTAGAATCGCCGGGCCGCCACGACGTGCAGCGTCACCCGTGGGTCGTCGCCGCCCATGTGGCGGACGAACGCCAGCCCGCTGTCGAGGCCCAGGCTCTCCGGCGCGTCGGGCAGCCGGGCCAGCCAGCGGCCCAGGCCGGCGGCCTGGAGCCAGTCCCTGCGGCGGACCGCCCGGACGAAACCGCGGGCCAGATCGTCGGTGCGTGCCGTCAGCTGCTCGGCGAGACCGGGCGCCAGCCCGGGCAGCGCGAGCGCCGCGAGCTGTGACACGCGGTGGGAGAGCTTCGGCCAGGGGTCGGCATCGACCCATCCGGTCGCGGCATCGGGTGGTGGCGGCCAGTCCCGCGCGCTCGCGGACAGCAGCGTGTGCGAGGCCTCGACCAGGCCCCGGTAGGTCCACACCGACACCTCCGAGGCGTCCGCTCCCGGTGGGAAGCTCGTGAGTGCCTGGTGGACGACCTCGGCGTCGTTGCCGCCGGCGGGCGCCCCGGGAAGGTCCATCGCGTAGGGCGCGAGGACATCGGCGCCGAGCACCCGGATGGCGGCGGGGGCCAGCGCATCGCTCTGCCGCAGAACGGCCGACAACGCATAAGGGTCGCCCTCACCCCGCAGGGCGAGGGCGACCCCGGTTGCGGCATCGGCGATCACAGCGCTCAGCGGGACTGCTCCCTGCGTCTGTTCAGCCAACGCTTTCCCCTCAGCTCAGCGAACGTCGGTCTTGGGCCGGGGGGTGGGCGGCGAGATCAGGAGCAGCGCGGCCAGCAGCAGCGCACCTCCGCACTCGCGGGTATCGCGGAAAACACCGTCGGCCTCGGCGGGTTCGAGCAGTCCCTCGACCTCGGCGGCCAGGGCGGCCGTCTCGACCGGCGCTGTGCGATCCGTAACCATGCGATCAACTCCTTCGACGAATGGGATCTTCAGATTCACATCGGGGTATTTGGCACGCAAGGTGAAAAGTGCGACAAGCGGCAATCTTTCGGGTGGTGGTGAGGGTTCCTCAGCCACCCCCGTCCCTCTCAACTTCCGTGCCCCGCACGGCTGATGGTGTGGCGTCCGACGTGGCAGCCAGGCGTACGCGGCGATTGCTCCGGGGCTGACGGCGCCGCACCGATGGGGGAGCCGACTGCTCTGTTCGGATGCACCGGCCCGGAGGGGGTGCCCGTACGGGGGAGGGGGCGTCGGGCCCGCGAGGCGGCCGGCCGGGGCGCGTTTCCGCGGGGCGGTGCCGCGGGGGCGGCGCCGGGGGGCGGTGCCGGAGCCGAGGGGGCGGAGAGGGCGCCGGGCACCGGCTGCTCTGGCCGGTCCCCGCCCCCGAGAGTTAGATTGGTTGAAGTCAAGCAAGTAAATGTCCCGGTGGGAGTGAGTGCCCCGTGGGAAGTACTGCTGCTGATCTCGGCGACCGGGCCGCTGCGGGCCCGCGGGCGCGCCGTGCGCCGGGGCCCGGCTACAAGTGGGTCGCCCTGTCGAACACGACCCTGGGCGTGCTGATCGCGTCCATCAACATGTCGATCATGCTCATCGCGCTGCCCGACATCTTCCGGGGCATCGGCGTGGACCCCCTGCAGCCGGGGAACACCAGCCTGCTGCTGTGGCTGATCATGAGCTACCTGGTGGTCACCGCCGTACTGGTGGTCAGCTTCGGCAGGCTCGGCGACATGTACGGCCGGACCCGGATGTACAACCTGGGCTTCGCCGTCTTCACCGTCTTCTCCGTCCTGCTGTCGGTGACCTGGCAGCACGGCACGGCCGGTGCCCTCTGGCTGATCGCCATGCGGGTCCTGCAGGGCGTCGGCGGCGCCATGCTGATGGCGAACTCCAACGCGATCCTCACCGATGCCTTCCCGGCCCGGCAGCGCGGCCTCGCCCTCGGCCTGAACCAGGTCGCGGGCATCACCGGTTCGTTCGTCGGGCTGGTCCTCGGCGGTCTGCTCGGGCCCGTCAACTGGCGGCTGGTCTTCCTGGTGTCGGTGCCGTTCGGGGTGTTCGGCACCGCATGGGCCTACCTGAAGCTGCGGGACACCGGCCTGCGCACCCCGGCCCGGCCCGACTGGTGGGGCAACCTCACTTTCGCGGCCGGACTGATCGCCGTGCTGGCCGGGATCACCTACGGCATCCAGCCGTACGGCGGGCACACCATGGGCTGGGGCAACCCCGCCGTGCTCGCCGCGATGGCCGGCGGGGTGCTGCTGCTGGCCGTCTTCTGCGTCGTCGAGACGAAGGTGGCGGCGCCGATGTTCCGGCTCGGGCTCTTCCGCATCCGCGCCTTCACCGCGGGCAACCTCGCCAGTCTGCTCGCCTCGCTCGGCCGCGGCGGGCTGATGTTCCTCCTCATCATCTGGCTGCAGGGGATCTGGCTGCCCCGGCACGGCTACGGCTTCACCGAGACGCCGCTGTGGGCCGGCATCTACATGCTGCCGCTGACGCTGGGCTTCCTGGTGGCCGGCCCGGTCTCCGGATGGGCCTCCGACCGGTTCGGGGCGCGGACCTTCGCCACCGGCGGGATGCTGCTCGCGGCCGCCTCGTTCGGGGCGCTGCAGGCCCTGCCGGTCGACTTCGGCTACTCCGGCTTCGCGCTGATCCTGCTGCTCAACGGCATCGGCATGGGCCTGTTCGCGGCGCCCAACCGGGCCGCCATCATGAACAGCCTGCCGCCCGACCAGCGCGGGGTGGGCGCCGGCATCAGCACCACCTTCCAGAACTCGGCCATGGTGCTGTCCATCGGCATCTTCTTCTCGCTGATGATCACGGGGCTGGCCGGGGCCCTGCCCCGCGCCCTCACCAGCGGACTGACCGCCCAGGGCGTCCCGGCGGCCGACGCCGCCAGGGTCGCGGCACTGCCGCCGGTGGGCGTGCTCTTCGCCTCCCTGCTGGGCTACAACCCGGTCCGGACCCTGCTCGGACCGCAGGTGCTCGACCACCTTCCGCCCGGGCGCGCGGCGTATCTGACCGGCCGGGAATTCTTCCCCCGGCTGATCTCCCAGCCGTTCTCCGACGGGCTGACCGTGGCCTTCGGCTTCGCCATCGCCGCCTGCCTGATCGCCGCCGTCGCCTCGCTGCTGCGCGGCGGACGGTACGTCCACGACGACGGCCGCGTCCGGCACCCGGCGGACGGAACGACGGCGGCACCGGCACCCGGGCCGGCACCGGCCGCCGTGGCCGGGACGCCGGGGCCCGGCGGCTCAGCGGTGGACCCGGGCGCGGCCACCGGTGGCCCCGCCGCAGCCACCGGCCCGGACGTGGGCTCCAGGCCGCGCGCGGCCACCCGGACCGGTTCGCCCCCATCCTCGCCGCCGCCCTCGCCACCCCCGTCACCCCCCAGGAGCCCGTGATGGAGCAGTCCGACGCCCCGGCCGGGCGGTCGTCGCCGCCGTCCCGGACCGAACCGGCGGAGCTGGCCGGGCGGCTGCGCGCGGTGATCCAGCAACTGCTGCCGTTGCTGCGCGGCCGACAACGGCACCGGGACCTCACCCCCAGCCGTACGGCCGCCCTCGCGGCCCTCGCCGCCCACGGCCCGCTGCGCATCAGCGAACTCGCCGCGCGGATGAACATCGCCCTGTCCACCACCTCCCGCATGGTGGACCTGCTGGACACCTGCGGCTGGATCGCCCGCCGCCCCGACCCCGCCGACCAGCGCGCCAGCCTGATCAGCCTCAGCGACGACGGGCTGGCGCTGCTGCGCGCCGTACGCCGGGAGACCACCGGGGTGCTCCGCGAACGGATCGCCCGGCTGTCCCCCGACCGGCAGCGGCTGCTGCACGAGGCGCTTCCCGCGCTGGAGGAACTGGTCGAGGGGGAGCAGTGGCTGCCGCGGGGGGCGCCGTCGCGCCCGGGCCGGGCCGGCGGTACGGGAGGGGCACGGGGCGGTGACGGCACCCTCTAGAGTGCGGGGGTGCCGACATACAGCATTGGCCAGGCAGCCGGGCTGCTGGGCGTGAGTTCGGAGACCGTCCGCCGCTGGGCCGATGGCGGGCAGCTGCGGATGGACCGGGACGGCGCGGGAAACCGGGTGATCGACGGGGTGGGCCTGGCGGCGTTCGCGAAGGAGCGTGCCGAGGGCCTGCACCCGGTGCCGGACGAGGTGCTCACCTCGGTGCGGAACTCCTTCGCCGGGATCGTCACCAAGGTGACCCTCGACGATGTGATCGCCCAGGTCGAGATCCAGTCCGGGCCGCACCGGCTGGTGTCGATGATCAGCCGGGAGGCCGTCGAGGAACTCGGGATCGAGGTCGGGGTGCGGGCCACCGCCCGGGTGAAGTCCACCAATGTGTACATCGACCGGGCGGCCGGGCGGAGTTGAGCCCGCCGGCCCGTGGTGGGCCGCCGCCCGCCCGGCCGCCCGGCCGGCCGGCCTGCCCGTCGGCCCGGGGCCGCCCGCCCGCCCCGCCGTCGTTCAGCGGCAGAGCAGCGCCGCCTGCAGATCCAGCTTGTGATCGAGCCGGGACAGCTCGCGGCCGGTGAGCGTCTCGATGCGCTGGATGCGGTAGTGCACCGTGTTCACATGCAGATGCAGCGTTTCCGCGGTCCGCGCCCATGACCCGTGGTGGGCGAGGAAGACCTCCAGCGTCTCCAGGAGCATCCGGTGCGAGGTGCTCCCGGCGCGCGCCAACGGGCCCAGCACCCGGCTGCTGAAGGCCGTGCGCACGTCGGCCGGGACCCCGGCCAGCAGGGCGCCCAGGGTGCTGAGGTCCTGGACGGAGGTCACCCGGGCGCCGTCCGGGTCCCCGGCGCGGGCCGCCGCCCGTGCGTAACGCGCCTGGTGCAGCGCCGAGCCGAGTTCCCCGGCGGCGTGCACCGGGCCGCTGACCCCGGCGTGCAGCGGTGTCCGCGGCCGGCAGGCGTGCACGTCCGGCCACAGCTCGCCGAGCGGGAGACGCTCCTCCGCTCCGGGGTGCACCCGGACGACGGCGGCCGCCTCGCCGCCCGGCAGCCGGCCCGCCGCGAACGGCTCACCGGGGGAGTGCCGCAACGCCTCGGCCAGCGCCCGCACCGCCTGGTCGCTCTCGTCGTCGCCCGCTGTGGCCACCACCACCTGGTACGGGCCGGTGGCCGGCAGCCCCGCGGCGTGCAGCGCCGCCTCCAGCGCCGCGCCGTCGGTCGGACCGGACCCGGCGAGGGCCAGCAGCGCGTCCGCCGCCCGCCGTTCGGCCGCCTGCCGCCGCTCGACGCGATGGCGGTACTGGGCCATGACCTCGGCGATCTCGTGCAGCACCCGGGGCGGGGCGTCGGCCGCACCCCGCAGGTACAGCTGCCAGCCGTCGTACGGCCCGGCCTCCCCGTCGATCCGCAACGCGGTGCCGGCCGCCGCCGTCAGCTCCCGGGCGGCCTGCCCGGCCGGCAGGTGCGGCGCGGCGGGCGTCCGGGCGACGACCCGGCCGGTCGCCGTCACCAGGTAGCAGGGCGGCCCGCCCAGGTGGGCGAAGGCCCGGTCCAGCAGCGTGTCCGGTGCCGCGTCGTCGGCGAGCAGACCGGCGAGTTCGGTGCGGACGTTCTCCGGCAGCGCGTGGTGCTCGGTGGGGCGCCGGCTCAGATCGCCCCACTGGCGCAGGTACACCGCCTCCGTGATCGCGCGGAAGGTGGTGTGCGCGGGCACCGCCAGCAGTACGACGCCCCGCTCGCGGCAGGCGTCGACCAGCACGTCCGGGACCGTGCCGTGGGTCTCCTCGCCGGCCAGCAGCGCGGTGGCCCCGGCGGAGTGCAGCGCCGAGACGAACCGGTCGGCCTTCGTCCGGCCGTCGTCGGGCGTCCACCACACCAGTCCGCTCAGCACCAGCTCGCCCGGCTGCAGGAACCGGGCCGGGTCCTCCAGGTCGGTGGCGGTGACACCACTGACTTCCCGGGTGAGGAGGGGGCCGTCGCCCCACAGCAGGGTCAGGTCGAGCGAATCGAGCTGGAGGAGGTCTTGGACGTGCATGGGCGTGCTCCTTGGGCGGCTGCCGGGAGTGCGCCCGGCATCTCACATTCACGAGGCGAAAGCGAGTACCGGCATCGTAAATGCCAGCTGATCAAGCCCATAGCCCTCTTGGTCGATCCTCCAGATCCGGGACCCGCCGCCGGTGCTTTTCCGTGCTGTGCACCAGTCGTGCCGCGGGGGGCGGCGTTGCTTCACTCGGCGTATGGACCTGAACACGGTGCGGGACGTACGTGACGCCCGGCAGCGCGCCCCGTGGCGCAGCGGCGACGCCTGGCTGGGCGGCGGCACCTACCTCTTCTCCGAACCGCAGCCGCACGTCCGGCGGTTGGTGGACCTGAGCCGGATGGGCTGGGAGCCGCTGACCCGGCACCCCGACGGCTCGCTGGAGATCGCGGCGACCTGCACCATCGCCCAGCTCTCCCGCTTCGCGGCGTCCTACGAGGTCCCCGCGGCGCCGCTGTTCGAGCAGTGCTGCCGCGCCTTCCTGGCCTCGTTCAAGATCTGGAACATGGCGACCGTCGGCGGCAACCTCTGCAACGGCCTGCCCGCCGGCCCGATGATCTCGCTGACCGCCGCGCTCGACGGCGGCGTGCTGCTCCAGGCGCAGGACGGCTCGCTGCGCCGCACCCGGGTCGCGGACTTCATCACCGGCGCGGGACGCACGGACCTCGCCGAGGGGGAACTGCTCCGCTCGGTCACCCTGCCCGCCCGGTCCCTGGCGTGCCGCACGGCTTTCCGGCAGGCATCCCTGTACGGCCTCGGCCGCTCCGGCGCGCTCGTCATCGCCACCCTCGACCCGCTCGACGGGTCGCTGGCCCTCACCCTCACCGCCGCGACCGTACGGCCGTTCCGCCTCTGGTTCCCGCTGCCCCCGGACGCCGCCGCACTGCACGACACCATCGACCGGGCCGTCGCCGCGCGCGACTGGTTCGACGACCTCCACGGACTACCCGCCTGGCGACGGCACATGGCGCTGCGGCTGTCCGAGGAGATCCGCCGCGAACTGACCCGGGAGGCCGGGCGATGACCTTCCGGATCCACGTCAACGACACGGCCTTCGACGCCGCTCCCCGGCCCGGGCAGTGCCTGCGCACCTACCTCAGGGACCGCGGCTGGTTCGGCGTGAAGAAGGGCTGCGACGCCGGGGACTGCGGGGCGTGCACCGTGCACGTCGACGGCGAACCCGTCCACAGCTGTCTCTACCCCGCGGTACGAGCCGAGGGGCGTGCGGTGACCACCGTGGAGGGGCTGGCCGCCCCGACGGGTGAACCGCACCCCGTGCAGCAAAAGTTCCTGGACGCCCAGGGCTTCCAGTGCGGGTTCTGCACGGCCGGGTTCCTGATGACCACCGCGAAGCTCGACGCGGACCAGCTGACCGACCTTCCCCGCGCACTGAAGGGCAACCTCTGCCGCTGCACCGGCTACCGGGCGATCGAGGACGCCGTCCGCGGTGTCCGGCACGTCGAGGAGCCCTGCCCGGGGCAGTCGGTCGGCCGCAACCTGGGCGCCCCGGCCGGGCCGCAGGTGGTCACCGGCACCGCCCGCTTCACCTTCGACATCGAGGTCGAGGGGCTGCTGCACATGAAGCTGCTGCGCTCCCCGCACCCGCACGCCCGGATCGTCTCCCTCGACACCGCCGACGCCCTGCGGGTGCCCGGTGTGCACGCGGTGCTCACCCACGAGGACGCCCCCGAGCGGCTGTTCTCCACGGCCCGCCACGAACACCCCACCGAGGACCCCGACGACACCCGGGTGCTGGACGACGTGGTCCGGTTCGTCGGGCAGCGGGTGGCGGCCGTGGTCGCCGACAGCGAGGCGGCGGCGGAGGAGGGCTGCCGCCGGATCGTCGTGGAGTACGAGCACCTGCCGTACGTCCTCGACCCGGAGGCGGCGATGCGCCCCGGCGCCCCGGTGATCCACCCCAAGGGCCCCGAGACGCGGATCGCACGGGCGCAGGACAACGTCGTCGGCGAGGTGCACGGCGAGATCGGCAGCGTCGAGGAGGGCTTCGCGGACGCCGATGTCGTCTACGAGGACACCTTCCGTACCCAGCGGGTGCAGCACGCCAGCCTGGAGACGCACGGGGCCCTCGCCTACTTCGAGGAGAACGAGGACGGCGGGGAACGGATCGTGGTCCGCTCCAGCACCCAGGTCCCGTTCCTGACCCGCCGCGCCCTGTGCGCGCTCTACGACCTGCCGCCGGACGGGGTCCGGGTGGTCGCGGGCCGGGTCGGCGGCGGATTCGGCGGCAAACAGGAGATGCTGGCCGAGGACATCGTGGTGCTCGCCGCGATGCGGCTGAAGCGGCCGGTGAAGCTGGAGTTCACCCGTGCCGAGCAGTTCTTCGGCGCCACCACCCGGCACCCGTTCACCATCGGCATCAAGGCGGGCGCGAAACGGGACGGCACCCTCACCGCGCTCCAGCTCCGGGTGGTCTCCAACACCGGCGCGTACGGCAACCACGGCCCCGCCGTGATGTTCCACAGCGTCGGCGAATCCATGGCCGTCTACCGCGCGCCGCACAAGAAGGTGAACGCCTTCTCCGTCTACACCAACTGCGTCCCGGCCGGGGCGTTCCGCGGCTACGGGCTGGGGCAGGTGACCTTCGCCGTGGAGTCGGCGATGGACGAACTCGCCCGCCGGCTCGGCATCGACCCGCTGGTCTTCCGGGAGCGCAACATCATCGGCCCCGGCGAGCACCTGGTCAGTCCCGGCGGTGAGGAGGAGGACCTGCACCTCGCCAGCTACGGACTCGACCAGTGCCTCCAGGTCGTCCGCGACGCCCTCGCGGAGGACCGCGGCGCCGACGCGGTACCCGAGGGCTGGCTGGTCGGACAGGGCACCGCGATGTCGATGATCGCCACCGGACCGCCCGGCGGGCACTTCGCCGACGCGACGGTGACGCTGCTGGAGGACGGCAGGTACGACATCGCGGTGGGCACCGCGGAGTTCGGCAACGGCACCACCACCGTCCACCAGCAGATCACCGCCGGGGCGCTGGGCACCACCGTGGACCGGATCACCATCCGGCAGTCGGACACCGATGTGGTGCGGCACGACACCGGCGCCTTCGGCTCGGCCGGGACGGTGGTGGCCGGCAAGGCCGTGATGCAGGCCGCCAACGGTCTGGCCGAGCGGATCCTGACCTTCGCCGGCGAGCACGCCAGGACCCCGCGCAGCCTGTGCCGGCTGCTGGCCGACGCGGTGGAGTGCGACGGGCGGCCGGTGCCGCTCAAGGAACTCCACGAGGCCGCGCACGACAAGGGCGTGCCGCTGACGGCCGACGGGCACTGGGGCGGCTCGCCCCGCTCGGTGGCCTTCAACGCCCAGTGGTTCCGGATCGCCGTCGACCCCGGCACCGGCGAGATCAGGATCCTGCGCAGCGTCCACTCGGCCGACGCGGGACGGGTCATGAACCCCCTGCAGTGCCGGGGCCAGGTCGAGGGCGGAGTCGCCCAGGCGCTCGGCGCGACCCTCTTCGAGCAGGTCCTGGTCGACGACGGCGGCAAGGTCATCACCCCCGCGTTCCGCCGCTACCGGCTGCCGGCCTACGCCGATGTCCCGCGCACCGAGGTGCACTTCATGCAGACCTCGGACGCGATCGGGCCCCTGGGCGCCAAGTCGATGAGCGAGAGCCCGTTCAACCCCGTGGCACCCGCCTTCGCCAACGCCCTGCGCGACGCCACCGGAGTGCGGTTCACCGAGCTTCCGCTGCTGCGCGACCGGGTGTGGCTGGCCCTGGAGGAGCACCGGGCGGCCGGCGGGGTGCCGGGCCGGCCGACCGGGCGGCATCCCTCCCGCGAGGGGTCGGTGTGAGCGGCCCCCCGGCGGACCCGGCTTCGGACCTGCCGCCCCCATGGCCCCCTTTGCCTCACATCAGCGAGCTGATGGCGCGGAACCAGCTGGCATCCGTGGTTCAGCGGCGGCCCGGTCGGGCATCACAGGGAGGCAGCCGCCGCGCGGATCACCCAAGGGGGTCTCGAATGAGCCGACTCGGCCCGCCGTCCCGCACCACAGCCGTACGTCCGGCGCCCGAGGACGCCGTACCTCCCGGCCCCCGGTGCTTCCTGATCCGCGGTCAGCTGCGGCGCCCGCTCGCGCTGACCGTCGCCCAGCTGCGCGAGCGATGGCCGCAGCGGCGCGCCGAGGTGGTCTTCGACTGCACCACGAACGGGCCCCAGCACCACACCTTCGAGGGACCCCTGCTCCGGGAGGTCATCGACGCGGCGGAACCGGCCTTCGACGTCCGCCGGCGCAAGGACCGCTCCCGCTACGTCCTGGCGGTCACCGGCCGGGACGGGCACCACGCCGCACTGTCCTGGGCGGAGCTCGACGCGGACTTCGGCGACGCACCGGTCCTGCTGGCCACGGCCATGGACGGGCGGTCGCTCGACGCGGCGGGCAGCCAGCTCGTGGTCCCGTCCGACCGCTGCGGGGCCCGCTACATCAGCGCGGTCACCGGCATCTGGTTCGGGACCTGCGCCCCGCCCGAGGCCGACGGGTTCCGCTCCGGCGGGCCGGGGCCGGGCGCGTCCTGAGAGCCGCCGGCCGGGCCGAAGTCCCCGCGGAGCCGGGGACTTCGGCGGGCCCGTGCTCAGACGGCGGCGAGCGCGATCTCGGTCGACTTGACCAGCGCCGTGACCTCGGCGCCGGCGGCCAGGCCCAGGTCCTCGGCCGCGTCCCTGGTGATCGCGGCGGTCAGCTCGCCGCCGGCGACGGCGACCTTGACGCCCGCCATCGCGCCGCCGGTGGTGACCTCGGTGACGGTGCCGGGGATCCGGTTGCGGATGCTCAGCCCGTCCACCGCGCCGGTCGCGAGCGCGACCTCGGTGGACTTGATCAGGGTGCGCACCGCGGTGCCTTCGGCGAGGCCCAGCTCCTTCACCGCCTCCAGGGTGATCGCGGCGGTGATCTCCTGGCCGCCGTCCAGACGGACCCTGACGGTCGCCATGACCTCTCCGGGGGTCACGGAGAGAACGGTGCCGGAAATCTGGTTACGGATGCTCAGGCTCATGGAAATGCCTCACCGGGGGAGTGGAAAGCGAAGGGTGGAATGTCGCGTTTTCCCTGCTCTGATATCCGCACCCTAATCACACGACGCGCCGCGGTCCGGGCACGCATGGCAGATGCCGGGCGGATATCGGAATGCGCCGGGCAAAGCAGCGGACGCGGGGAGAATTCCGCCGGCATTCGGGCCGCGCACCGGTCGGTGGGCCGCCTTTCGTTCCTTCCTCCAGGCGGCCTGGCATCTGCCATATAGCTTCCCCCGATGAATTGCAAATGCGAGGTGATGCGGCATATCTTGTCGCACATGCAGTCCTACACGATCGGCCAGGCGGCGCGGCTGCTGGGCGTCAGCCCGGACACCGCCCGCCGCTGGGCGGACGCCGGAAAGGTCGCGACCCATCGCGACGACGGCGGCCGCCGCCTCATCGACGGCCGTGATCTGGCCGCCTTCTCCATCGAGGTGGCGCAGAACGGCACCGGTGAGGACGACGCCTCGTACACCTCCGCGCGCAATGCCTTCCCGGGCATCGTCACCGCCGTCAAGCTCGGCGATGTCGCCGCCCAGGTCGAGATCCAGGCCGGTCCGCACCGCCTGGTGTCCCTGCTGACCCGGGAAGCGGTGGAGGAACTGGGTCTGGAGGTCGGCATGCAGGCCACCGCCCGCGTGAAGTCCACCAGCGTGCACATCGACCGCACCTGACCCACTGCGGCAGCACCCCCAGCCGATCCGCAACCACCGTCCCCCACCGGCCGGCTGCCCCATACCAGCGGCGTCGCCCGTCCACGGCGCGGCTTTTCCCATCCGCTCGGACGACACCCGTCGTCCCGCGTTCCAAGGAGTCCCGCCCCATGTCCCAGCACTTCACCGGACGCCGCGCCGCCGCCGCGCTCGTCACCGCCGCCCTCCTGCTGCCGCTCGCCGCCTGCGGCGGCAACGACGACAGCAAGAAGGACCAGGGCGCCGGGAAGTCCGGCGGCAGCGCGGCCCCCAAGGCGGACCTCACGGTGCTCGCCGCCTCGTCGCTGACCGACGTCTTCAAGAAGGCCGGCGCGGTGTACGAGAAGGAGCACCCCGGCACGAAGGTGCACTTCTCCTTCGCCGGTTCCCAGGAACTGGCCGCCCAGGTCAGGGAGGGCGCCCCCGCCGACGCCGTGGTCACCGCCGACACCAAGACCATGGACGGGCTCACGGCCGACGTCGGCACGCCCACCGTCATCGCCAAGAACCGCCTGGTCATCGCCACCGGCGAGGGCAACCCCAAGAAGATCGAGAACCTCAAGGCGCTCACCGACAGCAAGCTGAAGGTCGTCCTCGCCGCTTCCGAGGTGCCCGTGGGCCGCTACAGCAAGCAGGTCCTGGACGCCCAGAAGCTGAAGGTCGCGCCGGTTTCGCAGGAGCCCAACGTCCGTGCGGTGCTCAGCAAGGTCGAGCTCGGCGAGGCCGACGCCGGCATCGTCTACAAGACGGACGCCGCCACCGCGCCGAAGAAGGTCGACGCCGTCGACATCCCCGACGCACAGAACGCCGTCGCCTCCTACCCGGCCGCGACCCTGAAGGCCTCTCAGCACGGGGCCGCCGCGGCCGCGTTCGTGAAGTGGCTGAGCACGCCCGAGGCACAGAAGATCCTGCGGCAGGCCGGCTTCCAGAAGCCGTGACCGGTGCGGCGCGCACGGACCGTCCGGCCCGGGGGAGCGGGCCGGCCCGGGCGCGCCGCCGTACACCGGCCCGGCCTGCCGCCCCGATCCCAGGAACGCCGATGACTCGCCTCCGCACCCTCGCCCCGCCCCGCGCGGGCCGGATCCGCGCGCCCGGCAGCCGTGCCCCGATCGCGCTGGCCGTGCCCGGGCTGGTGGCCGTCGCGTTCCTGCTGATGCCGCTGCTCGGCATCCTCGCCCGCACCGCCTGGAGCGATCTCGGCACCCATCTGACCAGCCCCGGCGTCCTCGAAGCGCTCCGGCTGTCGCTGCTGGTGTCCTTCTCGGCGCTGGGGCTCTCGCTGCTGCTGGGGGTACCGCTGGCCTGGCTGCTGGCCCGGGTCGACTTCCCCGGCAAGGCGCTGGTCCGCTCGCTGGTGCTGCTGCCGATGGTGCTGCCGCCGACCGTCGGCGGTGTCGCCCTGCTGATGGGCTTCGGCCGCCGCGGCCTCCTCGGCCCCTGGCTGGAGGACACCTTCGGCATCGTGCTGCCGTTCCACACCTCCGGCGCGGTGGTCGCCGCCACCTTCGTCGCGATGCCGTTCCTCGTCATCAGCCTGGAGGGCACGCTCGCCGGACTGCGCACCAGCTACGAGGAGACCGCGGCCTCCCTCGGCGCCTCGCCCGTACGGGTCTTCCGGACCGTCACCCTCCCCATGGTCGCCCCCGGCCTCGCCGCCGGCGCCGCACTGACCTGGGCCCGCGCGCTCGGTGAGTTCGGCGCGACGATCACCTTCGCCGGCAACCTGCCCGGCACCACCCAGACCCTGCCGCTCCAGGTCTACCTGCTGCTCCAGGGATCCCCGGAGGCCGCCACCTCGGTCTCGCTGCTGCTGCTCGTCATCGCCATGGGCGTCCTGGTCTGCCTGCGCGGCCGCTGGACCGGCGCCACCACCGCCCGCGCCGCCCGTACCGTACCCACCACCGACGACACCGGCCTCGCGCCGCCGCCCGCGCCGCGCACCGAGGAGCCCGTCACGACCCCGCCGGCCCCCGGGGACCGCTGGCCGCTGCACGCCGACGTCACCGGCTTCAACCAGCTGACCCTGGACGCCGAACCGGGCACCACCCTCGCCGTCGTCGGCCCCAACGGCGCCGGAAAGACCACCCTGTTGCGCGCCCTGCTCGGGCTCACTCCGCGCGCCCGTGCCACGCTCCGCCTCGGCGGCACCGACGTGACCGTCCTGCCCCCGCACCGCCGCGGCGTCGCCTGGGTCCCCCAGGACGGCGCGCTCTTCCCCCACCTGACGGCCCTGGCCAACACCGCGTACGGGCTGCGCGCCCACGGCACCCCGCGCGCCGAGGCCCGCCGCACGGCACAGCTCTGGCTCGACCGGCTCGGCGTCGGCCCCCTCGCGCACCGCAAGCCCGCCCAGCTCTCCGGCGGGCAGGCGCAACGCGTCGCCCTCGCCAGGGCGTTGGCCGCCCGGCCCCGGCTGCTGCTGCTCGACGAACCGCTCGCCGCGCTCGACCAGACCACCCGCGCCCATGTCCGGCACACCCTGCGCCGCCATCTCGCGGGATTCGGGGGCGTCTGCCTGATCGTCACCCATGACCCCGTGGAGGCGGTCTCGCTCGCCGACCGCGTCCTCGTCCTGGAGGACGGCCGCGCCCTCCAGGACGCCCCGCCCGCCGAGGTCACCCGGCACCCGCGCTCGCCCTGGGTGGCCCGGATGCTCGGCCGCAACGCCTGGCCGGGCACCGCCACCGAGGACGGCCTCGCGCTCGCCGGCGGCGGCCGTCTCGTCGCCGCCGACCGGATCCCCGGCGGAACCAGGGCGCTGGCGATCATCGCCCCCGAGGCCGTGTCCCTGCACCTCGACCGGCCCACCGGCAGCCCCCGCAACGTCTGGCCGGGCACCGTCCGGGAGATCACCTCGGCGGGCAGCCGGCTGCGGATCCTCGTCACCTCGCCCGAGGCACCCGACCTGGTGGCCGAAATCACCCCCTCGGCCGCCCTCGAACTCGGCCTCGCGGACGGCGTGTCCGTCTGGACCAGCGTCAAGGCCACCGAGGTCTCCCTCGTGACGCTCTGAGCGCCACGAGGGACCCGGACTCAGTGCGCCGCGGCCGCCGGCTCCAGGACGAACACCGGGATCCGGCGCTCCGTCTTCTCCTGGTAGGCGGCGTAATCGGGGTACGCCTCGACGGCACGGCCCCACCACACGGCCTTCTCCTCGCCGGTGACCTCACGCGCCGTCATGTCCCGGCGCACCGGGCCGTCCTGCAGCTCCACCCGGGGGTCCGCCACGACGTTGTGGTACCAGACCGGGTGCCGGGGCGCGCCGCCCATGGAGGCCACCACCGCGTACACCCCGTCGTGCTCCACCCGCATCAGCGGGCTCTTGCGGATCTTCCCGCTCTTCGCGCCCCGGGTGGTCAGCACCACGACGGGCAGGCCCCGGATCGTGGTGCCCCGTGTGCCGCCGGAGCTCTCGTACTCCTCGACCTGATCGCGCACCCACTGCTCCGGGCTCGGCTCGTACTCACCCTGAAGAGGCATACCGTCCGTCCCCTCGACGACGTCAAGCGTGACGCCGGCCGCGGTGCCTGCCACGGCCGGCCTGGCCCCGGTGACAACACCGGTGACGAGGGGAATCTTCCCGGACCCGCTGCCCGGCCGTACGGTGCGGTGACCGTACCGCCGGGCAGCCGTGCGGTCAGGACACCAGCTCCACGGCCCGCCGGGTACGGCGGTGCTGCTCGGCCCAGTTCGTCAGCGCCGCGCCGCACGCGTGGTCGAGGTGGCGCAGCCCGGTCAGGTCGAGCTCCACCCCCCGGTCGGCGGGCAGCGCTTCGAGCTGGTCGAGGATCTTGGGCAGCCGCAGGAACGTGGCGTTGCCGACGGCTCGTACGCGCACCGGCTCGTCCTCGTCCTCCGGAGTGTCGACTTCGAGGTGCACATGGGAGGTCTCCCACGCCGTCTTCGCGACCGCCAGCAGCAGACCGATCAGGACGCCCTCGAACATGTTGACCGTCACGATCGCGAGGGCCGTGACCAGGAGAACCACCGCCTCGCCCCGGTGCTCGCGCCACAGCGGCGGCAGCTCGCGCAACGGGATGAGCTTGCAGCCCGCGTGGACCAGCACGCCCGCCAGGGCGGCCACCGGCACCACACCCAGCGCGGCCGGGAAGGCCGCGGCGAACACCAGCAGCCAGACACCGTGCAGCACCCGCGAGGCCTTGGTCTTCGCGCCCGCCTGGACATTGGCCGCGCTGCGGACGATGACGGCGGTCATCGGCAGGGCACCGAGCAGCCCGCAGACGGTGTTGCCCGCGCCCTGGGCCATCAGCTCCTTGTCGTACTCGGTGCGCGGCCCGTCGTGCAGCCGGTCGACCGCGGCGGCGCTGAACAGCGATTCGGCGGACGCGATCAGCGCGAAGGCGAGGACCGTGCCGAGCACCCCGATCTCGGTGAGCCGCCCGAGGTCGGTGAGGCCGGGCGGCTGGATCGCGTCCAGCAGCCCGCTGACCTCGACGCGTGCGACGGGCAGATCCAGCGCCCATACGGCGGTGGTGGCGAGCGCCACCGCGGCCAGTGGTGCGGGCAGGATCCGCGCGGCGCGCCGCCAGCGCGGCCACAGCACCAGGACGGCGATGGTGCCGGCGCCGATCGCGAGCGCGGACAGGGCCGTGGCCGACCCCGCCGTGGCGGTGACCAGGCCGGGCAGCCCGCCGAGGTTGGCGAGTCCGCTGCCCGGCGCCTTGGCGTCCGCGAGGGCGTAGAGCTGTCCGGCGATCAGGACCAGGCCGATGCCGGCCAGCATGCCCTGGACCACGGCGACCGAGATCGCCCGGAACCAGCGGCCCAACTTCAGCGCCCCCATGGCCAGTTGCAGTACCCCGGCGGCCAGTACCAGCGCGCCGAGCGCCCCGAGGCCGTACTCCTTGACGGCCTCGAAGACCAGCACCGTCAGACCGGCGGCAGGGCCGCTGACCTGGAGGCTGCTGCCCGGGAGCAGACCGGTGAGCAGCCCGCCGACCACGCCCGTGACGAGCCCCAGTTCGGCCGGGACTCCGGAGGCGACGGCCACCCCGACACACAGCGGGACGGCCACGAGGAACACGACGAGGGAGGCGGTGAAGTCCGCCCGGAAGGAGGTGAAGCGCTTCATGAGGTGCCCACCCGCCTTCACAGCGGGAGGAACAGGTCGGTGGACGGGTGATGCGCGGCCACCAGGCCGGTGTGCACCTCGTAGAACCACCCGTGCAGATTCACCTCGCCGGCGTCCAGCCGCTCCTGGACGCAGGGGTAGCCCCGCAGCCGGTCGAGCTGTTCGCGCACGTGGTGTTGGACCGCGGCGGCGACCGTCGGCTCCTCGTCCTTGGGCAGGTGGTCGGAGAGCTGCTGCGCCAGCCAGTCGCGTACGGCGGGGGCGCCGGTCAGGTCCTCGCCGCGGGCCTTGGCACCGACCGCGCCGCAGTGCGAATGACCGCACACCACGATGTCGGCCACGCCCAGGACGCGCATCGCGTACTCGATGGTGGCCGCTTCCGCGCAGGCCGTCATGTCCTCGCGGTAGACGGGCACGGCGTTGCCGGCGGTCCGGAGCTCGAAGAGTTCGCCGGGCCGGGCGCCGGTGATCAGGGACGGGACGACCCGTGAGTCGGAGCAGGTGATGAACAGGGCGAGGGGGGATTGTCCGGCCGCGAGCCGGCCGTAGGTCTCCTGTTCGTCCCTGCGGTCGGCGATACGGGCCATCAGGCCCCGGGCATGCTGAATGAAGGTCTCCACGAGGAGGTCTCCTGCTGTTGAGTGGTGCCACTGTGGGGGTGGTGGCGGAAACGTGCGTCGTGCGGGGGTGGTGCGAGCCACCACACCGCTCTCAGCAGCGGAAGACGCAGTGCAGGACGGAGAGTGCGGCCGGTCTGGACGCGGCCTTGGTGGAGCTGCCGGCCGCCGGGGAACCGGAGGCCGGGGCGGCGACGGGCGCCACGGTGCCCGCGTGGAACGGGGGCAGCGGCCGGCCGGGGTGCTGGGGAACGCCGACGGAGGTCCGGGCGGTGCGCCGCGGCTGGCCGCGCTCGGCCTCGCGCTTGGACTTCTCCTCGCTGCCGTCACAGCCGCACTTGGCGGCCGGCGGAGCGCTCGCGGACTTCGCGGCGGACGGGGCGGTGAACGCGGCCTTCGCCGCACCGGGCGCCGACGCCGCCCCGCTCAGCAGGAACGCCAGGACCACCAGCAGGGCGGTCACCGACATGCGGCACAGGCGCGGCACGGATATCCCCGCGGCCGAGGTGTCCCTCCGCATCATCGCCCCCCGTGGCTCGTCCACACGGTTCCACTCTGCCCTCACAGTGCAGCATCCAGGTTTCGGGCGGGATAACGAGAAATGACGCCAAGTTTCAGCAATTCCCGCAAAGGGCGCCGGGAACATGCATCCGGCGAAGGCGTGTTCATGTCTGTTCCGGTGTGGCGGCGGCGACGGCGGGCGCGGGGACGGGACGCGGCGCGCGGCGGGCCGCCCACACGAGGACGGGGACGACCGCCAGCGCGAGGATGCCGCCGGCCAGCGCCAGCGTCGGGTAGCCGCCGAGGACGACGACGAGGCCCGAGGACATGCCGCCCGCGGCACCCGCGAGGGCGATGCCGACGTCCACCAGCCCCTGCGCCGACGCCCGGCCGGCGGGCGGCAGCGCGTCGGTGACCAGGGCGGTGCCGCTGACCAGGCCGAAGTTCCAGCCGAGGCCGAGCAGTACCAGGGCCGTGGCGAGCGCGGGAACGGAGTCCGGTGACGTGGCGGCGACCACCCCGGCGGCCAGCAGGAGCGGACCGGACGCGCCGGCGATCCACCGCCGGCCGATCCGGTCGACCAGCAGACCGGTGAGCGGGGAGGGCAGGAACATCGCCCCGACGTGGAGGGCGATGACGAGTCCGGCCGCCTGCGTGCCATGGCCGTGCGCCCGCATGTGCACCGGCGTCATCGTCATGACCGCGATCATCACGAACTGGGTGAGGACCATGACCACGGTGCCGGTGGCCACCCCGCGCCGGTCCGCCCGGGCGGCCGGCAGGCCTTGGGCCCCGTCCGCGGGGAGTTCGGCCGCCGAAGCGGCCTGTGCCGCGGCCAGCTTCTCGGCCAGCCGCAGCGGATCGGGCCGCAGCAGGCAGGCCAGGGCCACCGCGGCCGCCCCGAACGCGGCGACGGCGAGCAGGAACGGCCCCGCGAGACGGGGGATGCCCCAGGAGTGGGCGACCTGCCCGGTCAGCGTCACCAGGTTGGGGCCGATCACCGCGCCGAGCGTGGTGGCGAACAGCACGGTGCTCACGGCCCGTCCGCGCCGCGCCGGCGAGGCCAGATCCGCACCCGCATACCGTGCCATCAGGTTCGTCGCGGTGCCGGCTCCGTAGACCACCAGGGACGTGAACAGCAGCAGCGCACTGCCCAGGGCGGCGGCCACCACCACCCCGAGGCTGCCGAGCGCCCCCACGGCGTACCCGAGCGCCAGGCCGGGGCGCCGGCCGCGGCGCCGGCAGACCTGGCCGATGCCGACGGCGCCGAGCGCGGCCCCGGCGGTGAACAGCGCACTGGGCACGCCCGCCAGGCCGGTCGAGCCGAGCATCTCCTCGGCGAGCAGCGCGCCGACGGTGATCCCCGCGGCCAGGCCCGCGCCGCTGAGGATCTGTGCGAAGACCAGGACGGCCAGGATCCGCCGCTGTTCGGGTACCTCGCGATCGGCGGGGGCGGCGTTGCGTGCGCTCATCATTCTCCGTTCGGGCCTGGGCTACGGCATGGGTTCCAGCGCCGCGATGGCCGCGAGCGACAGTCCCATCTGCTCATGGAGGAAACGCACCATGGTCCAGTGCGGCAGGGCACCCTCGTCGAACGCGCCGAACTCCCGGCAGTACAACGGGATCCAGCGCAGCGCCTCTTCGAGCGCCTGCTCGCGGCCCGGCTCCTGCTGGTAGTCCTCGTAGGCGATGCTGCGGTGCTCGATGAAGAAGTGCCCGGGCAGCCGTTCCTCGCACAGCGCACGGTATTCGCGGGTCTGCAGGATGAGGTAGTGCCAGATTTCGTCGATGTCCTGCTCGACGGGCAGGAAGAGACCGCTGAGCCGGTCACGGTACCGGGAGACGAGGTAGAGATAGCGCAGGCACTCGGTGACCTGGCGCTCCACGAACTCCCGCGGCGCGGCGCTCTTGTCGTCGAAGTGCGTCACCACCTCGGTGTACAGCGCCGCACCGAGCAGGTCTTCGAGGTCCTCGGGAGATATCCGCGCTGCGGTGGTCATGCTTCTCCTGTCCGGGTGGGGCGGTCGTCGGGGCGGGGCGGGCGTCCGGCGCGGATCAGTGGCCGGTGGTGAGCCAGGCGTACTTTCCCGACTTCCCGATGGGGAGGTGCGGCCGGTGGTCGAGCCGGCAGCGCCGCCCGGTCAGGGCGCTGACGCTCTCGGCCAGCACCTCGGCCTGCTCGGGCTCGACGGGTGTGCCGTCGAACGTCGTGTACTCCAGCCGTGCCGTCTCCTCGCCGGTCAGCCGCAGCTGGTACACGAAGACGTGCGGGGACGCCTCGCCGACGCACCGGTCGAGGTCGCCCTGTGCGACGGGGCCGTGCGGAGTGTCGAGCAATTCCTTTTCCCGGCCGCAGAATTGGGAGATCTTCTGCGGATCCGGCGTGCCGTCCAGGGTGCGTACGCAGTCCCCCGAGCGGTAGCGGACCAGCGGCATGAAGGGATTGCGCACACTGGTGACGACGAGCTGGTAGATGGTGCTGCCGTCGGCGACCGGGTGGAGTTCGACGCTCATCTTGTCGAGGTGCGGCCGGTAGCTGCCGCGGCGGTCGCTGAAGTAGAGATAGCCCAGCTCGGTGCTGCCGAACAGGTCGATGACCGGGCAGGTGAAGTGCTGGTGCAGAAAGCGCCGGACGTTCACCGGGGTGTATTCGTAGGCGTGGATGATGCTGGCGGGCGGCGGGAAGTCGTCCCACAGCCCGAATTCGGCGACTTTCCGCAGCAGATGTGCCAGGTGATATCCGGAGCAGTCGAGGTGGTACCAGCCGCGCGGATGCGTTTGCGCGGCGTCGCGGATCTCCTGGAGCATCCGCACCACCTCGTCGCGCTCCCACTGCGCCGGGTCGAGCCGCAGATTGAGATAGCAGGTGCGGTCGTCGAGCTGCCGGTCCGCGGGGGCGGGCACCGGCTCCGGGGGAGTGCCGCGCCGTGCGGCATTGACCCGCGCCACATGCTCCGTCGCCAGGACCGTGGTCAGCGAGACCCGGCGGCAGCCCGATTCCCAGGTGCCGGCGATGTCGGGGTGTTCGCTCCACAGCCGGTAGTACGAGTGCAGCAGGAAGTACGGGGGCCGGATGATCTGCATCCGGGCGTGGTGGGTGCCGGTGGAGAGGACGAATTCCGCCTCTCCGGCCTCCAGCGCCGCGGCCAGCCGGGGCGTCATCCAGTTGTCCGGGAAGCCGCGCGCGATCTCCGGCTTGTCGAGCAGGGGGAAATGGCCCTTCGCCAGCGACTCACGGTAGATCGGAATGTCGCGTATCTGCTCGATGACCTCGGCGGTCGGCTGACCATCCATGGATTCCTCGTCCTTGGTCGAATGCGGTGCCCCGCACGGGAATTCCGGTGCGGTGCCCGGAGCGGCCGGGGACCGCAGCGGGCCGGCGGCCCGGGAACGGAGGGTGGTGGCCCGTTCCCGGTGATCGCCGGCCCGCCGAGGGCCCCTGAGGGCGTGAGGGTCAGGAGATACAGCCGGCCTTCGGCGCGGCGCTGATGCAGCCCGCCTTCGGTGCCGCGCTGATGCAGCCGTTCTTCGCCGCCTGCTGCGCGGAGTTGGCGGCCAGCCAGCTCTGCCAGACCTGGTCCTGGGACATCTTCTTGATGAGCTGCTCCATGGGAACCTCCGATGAGAATGCCGAAGACGAACCGGGCATACGGCGCTGACCTGCGCTGATGCCGCTGCACCGAAGGTAAAAGTATGACCAAGTGAATGTCAATTAACGGCAATGTCATCGACGGCGGATGCGTGCCGGGCGCGCCAACTTTGGCGGGATTTCGTCGAGATGATCTACGACCGGAACTAATTGACGGCAAGTCAGATGACCTCGGGGCGGGCATTGGGCCGCCCGGCGGCCGTCGATCGGGTGACCCCGGGCGCGGCTCCGGCGCCGGACGGCCGTCCGTGGGGAACGATCACGACCGATCATCCGCTGACCGGTTCCAGCCCCAGGGGAGTCCGCTGTGCGCATTCTGCTCATCGCCGGCGCGTTCAACAGCCTGACGCAGCGCGTCCACGCGGAACTCGGCGAGCGGGGGCACCACCTGGGCGTGGAACTCGTGACGCGGAGCACACCGCTCCTCGACGTGGTGCGCCGCCACGACCCGGACCTGATCGTGGCGCCGATGCTCACGACGGCCGTGCCCCGCGAGGTGTGGTCGGCCTTCCCCTGCCTGATCGTGCACCCCGGGCCCGTCGGCGACCGTGGCCCCTCGTCGGTGGACTGGGCGGTGCACCTGGGTGCCGACCGGTGGGGCGTCACGGTCCTCCAGGCCAACGACGAGATGGACGCCGGCGACATCTGGGCCGCCACCGACTTCCCCGTCCCCGGCGTGGGCAAGAGCGACCTGTACCGCAACGAGATCGCCGACGGCGCGATCGAGGCGGTGCTCTCGGCCGTCGCCCGTGTGGCGTCCGGCACCCACCGGCCGCAGCCGCAGGACGCCCTGCCCGACGCCGCGCGACTCGGCCGCCCCCGGCCGCCCTTCCGCCAGGACCTGCGTCGGATCGACTGGAGTACCGACCCCACCGACACCGTGGTGCGCAAGCTGCGCGCCGCCGACTCCCGGCCCGGCGTACGCGATGAACTCCTCGGCGACACCTGGTACTTGCACGGTGGCCACCCCGAGGACACCCTGACGGGCCGGCCCGGTGAGCTGCTCGCCACCCGGTGCGGCGCGATCTGCCGGGCGACGGCCGACGGCGCGGTGTGGATCCCGGAACTGCGGGCGCCCCGCGGGCCGGGGGAGCCCGCCGCCCCCAAACTGCCCGCCGCGACGGCGCTCGGCGAGCGTCTCCCGCGGCTCCCGGAGGTGCCCGCCCCGCTCGACGCCGGCGACGGCCCCCGCCGTACCTGGAGCGACATCCGCTACCGCGAGGACGGCCCGGCCGGCTTCCTGGAGTTCTCCTTCCCCGGCGGCGCGATGAGCACCGACCACTGCCGGCGCCTGCTCGCCGCCTACCGCCACGCCTGCTCCCGCCCGACCTCCGTGCTGGTGCTCGGCGGCCGCCGGGACTTCTTCTCCAACGGCATCCACCTCCATGTCATCGAGGCCGCTGCCGACCCCGCGGAGGAGTCCTGGGCCAACATCCAGGCCATGGACGACCTGGTGCACGCCGTCCTGACCACCACCGACCGGCTCGTGGTCGCCGCCCTCGGCGGCAACGCGGCGGCGGGCGGGGCGATGCTGGCCCTCGCCGCCGACGAGGTGTGGTGCCGCTCGGCCGTGGTGCTCAACCCCCACTACCGGCTGATGGGGCTCTACGGCTCGGAGTACTGGACCTATACGCTGCCCCGCCGGGCGGGCCACGAGGTGGCCGGGCAGCTGATGGCCCGTGCCCTGCCGATGACCGCGGCGGCCGGAGCGCGGCTCGGCCTGGTCGACCGGATCATCGACTGCACCGCGCAGGACTTCGCCGCACGGACCGCCCACCTCGCGCTCCGGCTGGCGTCGGCACCGGCGACCCAGGCCCGAATCGCCACGAAGAAGGCCGCACGGGAGCGAGACGAGGCACAGCGGCCGCTCGCCGCCTACCGGGAGCAGGAACTGGCCCGTATGCACCGCATCTTCTTCGACCCGGACGAGCCCTACCACGCCCTGCGCCGCGCCTTCGTGCGCAAGGTGCCCGCGGCCGGCACCCCCGCGCACCTGAACACTCCGGCCGCCGGGGCCTGAGGCGTCCGGGCCCGGACGCCGCGGTGCCCGCCCGCCGGACCTGCGGACGGCCGGGGCCGGTCCGCAGGAGCACGGCCGGGGCCGGTGGCCGGCAACCGCCGGCGACCGGCCCCTGGCGTACGTCCCCCGCGGTCGTGCAGGGACGGCGGCGGCGCCTCAGCCGCGGCCGTCGCCCGGTGCGGCCGGCAGGTACTTGTAGCCGATGCCGAAGACCGTGCTGATGGTGTCGCGCAGGCCGGGCCCCAGGCGCCGGCGCAGCCGGGCGATGTGGACGTCGACCGTGCGGGTGCTCGACTGGCAGCTGGGCCAGACCGCGGCCATCAGCTGTTCGCGGGTGAAGGCGCGCCGGGGGTGCAGCACGAGGTGGGCGAGCAGATCGAACTCCAGCCGCGGCAGGTCGCGTTGGCGCCCGGCGATGAAGACCGTCCGGGCCGCGGTGTCGATACGGATCGGCTCCGGCCGGGTCTGGCCGGCCGGTGGCTCGCCGGGCGGGGACGGCTCCTCGCCCGGCGGCGCCAGGATGATGTGGACCTCGTCGGACGGCAGCCGGTGCACCGATACGGGTTCCAGGTCGTGCAGGGTCAATTGCCACTTTCCGTCGGGTAGCCGGTCGACCGCCAGGGGTGGCCCGTCGTCGGACCCGGCGATGAGCGGCCGGACGCAGTCGGCGTCCGGACGCAACGCAAGCGGGGTCGTCGAGGGGTTCATAAACATGATCTGGGCCCATTCCTCTTGCAAAGCAGGCGTGTACGGACAGACATGGCGGTGCTCGACGTTCAAAGGTGCTGTGGTGCTGTGCAGCGATCGCGGGGCGGTCCGGTGGTGGGACGGGGCGGCGGCCAGACACTTGTGGTGCAGGTGCGCCCATCGGGGGCGATCGCTCCGCTCGTGCCGCAGGAACGCGCGCGCCCGTGCCCGTACCCAGCCATGACGTGGTGTGAAGTCACGGCCTCCGGTTCCAGTCGAACGCTACATGTGATCGCGTGGTTCCGGAAAGTAGCGTCCGCTAATTCGGTTGCTCTTGAGCCGACTTCGTGATTGTGCGGTTCCTACTCGGGCGGTGCACCGGCCCGTTGCCTCCGACTGCCCGCTGTTCCGTTTCGCAAGCGCGTCAGGAATTCCTTGAAAGTTGTCGGTTCGCGGTGCGCCCGGTGCCTTGTCAGGGCCCGGCGGCGAGGGCGGCGGTGACGGCGCGGGCCCCGCGGTGCGGGTCACGGCTCTTCGGGGCGCCCCGGGTCGGTGAGCGCACCCGTCCGGATCGTCGCGCGGCCCTCGGTGTCGTCCACGAACGGCATGGCCGGAAAGCGTCCTGAACTGGCCGAAAGCGGCGAGCGGTTGGGGGGCGGGCCCGGTCCGGAGGGCGGGGTGACGTGGGATTCCTGTCTTTCCCGGCCCGGGGCGCGCCAGGTGCGGCGGGCTCGGGGGTCGGATCGCCCTCCCTCCATGGAAACGATGGATACGGAGGGGTAGTCGGCAACGATGTCCGGTTGTGAAGGACCCGTGGACGGGTGAATATGCCAAATAAATGCGCGGCGTGGAACGGGATCGCAATGTGGAGAGGTGCGGGAGGGTGTGCGCGAGAAGTTGTTTCCTTTTCAATTTCATCGAGACTAAAAGGTGCGGAACCAGATATTCCAGGCGACTTGTTTTCGCAATGAGTTGAGGGTGAGTAGGGTGTGCCCGCTGTCACTTGACCGGTGGCAGGGGCCCGGCTGAATTCGGCTCGGCTGGAATGTGGTGTGGGGGATGACGCCTTCGTGACCGGGAGGGGACCATGGCGGCCGGCTCATTCGAGGGGCAGTACGTGTGGAGTCCGGCTGCCGATGACCGGGCGCTGGCGCGCGCGTGTATGGACGTACGGACCGGACGGTATCTGAGCGCGCACGAAGTTCTGCGGGAGGCCCGGGAGGATTTCGAGGTGCGCGCCCACCGGTCGCTGGTGCTGGCGTCCGTGGCGGCCGACTCGGACCTGGCCGAGCGATGGCTGGACGAGGAGCCGGGGCCGGAGGCGGCGCTGCTGTGGGCCCGGGTGGCGATGCTCCGGGCCCTGCGCATGGCCGATGCCGGTGACCGGCGCCAGGGCGCCCTGGCGCGGATAGCGCGGTCGGCGTGCGAGCGGGCCGCGAAGCTGCTCCCCGGGGATCCCACGCCCTGGGTGGCGCAACTGGCGCTCACGCGCCTGGACCGCCCCCAGGACCCGGCGCCGCAGGGGCTGCTGACCGCGCCGGCCGGTCCCTGGTACCTCTTCGCCCACATCCTCCGGCTGGACCCCTGGCACCGCGAGGCGCACCACCGCTTCCTGTCCTTCTTCTTCACCCGCTACGGCGGTTCGTCCAGCGCGAGCTGGGACGTTGCGGCGTTCCTGAGCCAGCGGGCCCCCGCCGCCTCGCCCCTGCGACTGCTGCCGCTGGTGGCCCTCGTCGAGGACTACAACCCGGCGAAGCTGCTCGCCGACCACACCTGGGAGCAGCCCCAGTGGGTCACCACCGCGATGGGCATTTACCGGAACTGGCTCCCGCAGGTGGCCGGTTACCGCTTCACGCCGGTGCTGGATCTGGCGTATCTCGCCCATGCGCTGTTCATGGCGAAACGCGAATTCGAGGCGCGGGAGGTCTTCACGGCCATGGGGCCGTATGCCTCGCGCATGCCCTGGAGCGCATTCGGTGATCCCGAGGAGCAATTGACCAGAGCGAGACGTTCCTGCGGACTCCCCGTTCCTTATGCCGGCTGAATTCAAGAGGGCGTCCGATTCCGGAGGGGGCTGCGTCGCGTCGTATTCGCCACCGTAAAGGTCCCCTCGTTCTGCGCCACCCGTTCGATCAGCTCGACCCGATCCATTCTTCCCCCGGTTTCCCCCCAGAAAGGTTGCGGTTGTGTCCGAGCGTACGTCCCCAGCTCGCTCGAAAATCCCCCACCCGGCAGATCCCGGAACACTCGACGACGACGCCACGCTCCATGCCATGGGCTATCCGCGGAAACTCACCCGCAGATTCCGCGCGTTCGACAATTTCGCCATTTCCTTCACCATCATCAACATCATCTCCGGGATCTTCTCCTCCTTCGGCTTCGGCATGAACGCCGGCGGCCCGCGGGTCCTGGTCTTCGGCTGGGTCGGCGTGTCGGTCATGGTGCTGTTCGTCGGCGCCGCGATGGGCGAGATCGCCTCCGCCTACCCGACCAGCGGCGCGCTCTACTTCTCGGCCGGCAAGCTGGCCAAGCGGCATCAGGGCGCCTGGTCCTGGTACACGGGCTGGCTGAACTTCGTGGGCCAGGTCGGCGGGACCGCCGCCACCAACTTCGCCGCCGCCACCTTCATCCAGGCGTTCATCGCCATGCAGTGGCCGTCCTACGAGCCGACGGCGCAGCAGACGGTCGGGATCACCGCGGCCATTCTTCTCGTCCAGGCGCTGGCCAACACGTACACGGTGCGGCTGGTCGCCGTGGTGAACCGTATTTCCGTGTGGTGGCTGCTGATCGGCATGGTGGTGATCGTCGGCGCGCTGGCCCTGGTCCCCGACCATCACCAACCGCCGTCGTTCGCACTGCACTTCGTCAACAACACCGGCTTCACCCACGCGATTTACGGTGGAATGCTGGGACTCCTCGTCACCAGTTGGACCTTCACGGGCTTCGACGGCAGTTTCCACATGTCTGAAGAAACGGTGAAGGCCACCGTCAATGCCCCCCGCGGCATCATGCGGGCGATCACTTGCTCCGCGATCACCGGGCTGATCCTCATGCTGGCGCTGGTGTACGCGATCCGCGACTACGGCCACGCCGCGAGCGCCGAGGCGCCGCCGGTGCAGATTCTCGTCGACGCACTCGGTCAAAGCACCGCGAAGTTCCTGCTGTTGATCGTTATCGGCGCGATGCTCTTCTGCGGTCTCGCCAACATGACCAGCAATACCCGGCAGATCTTCGCCTTCTCCCGTGACGGTGCGATGCCCGGTTCCCAATGGTGGCATTCGGTGTCCGCGCGCACCCGGACCCCCGTCAAGGCCGTCTGGCTCGCCGCGGCCTGCCCCCTGGTGCTGGTGCTGCCCGGCTGGTGGTCCCACACCGCCTTCACGGCCGTGGTGAGCGTCAATGTCGTCGGACTGTTCCTCGCCTACGCCGTGCCCATCTTCCTGCGGCTGCGGCTCGACGACTTCCAGGCCGGACCGTGGAACCTCGGCCGCTACGGCAAGCCCGTAGCGGCGATCGCCGTGGCCTGGATCCTGATCAGCAACGTGCTGTTCATGCTGCCCCAGGCGTCCCCCATCACCCCCGCCTCGTTCAACTACGCGCCCATCGCGCTGGCGGTGGTACTGGTCATCGCCACCGTCTGGTGGTTCGCCACCGCCCGGCGGCGCTTCCAGGGGCCGGTCAGCTATGGCCGTCCCGACGAGGTCGCCGCGATGGACCTGATCTAGCGCACACCTCGCGGAGCGCGGAGCGCGGAACGGTGACGGGGGTACGGGCCGGCCGGTGCCCGCCCCGTACCCCCGTCACCGGCCCGCACCGCCTCCGCTCGCCCGCCCCCTGCCCCCACCAGAAGGGACGTACCTCCGGCATGCCCCCCATCGGCAACGCCCCCGACCACCGGCCCGCCACCGGCGAACTCGCCGTCACCACCGCCACGTCGGAGGAGTGGCAGCACGTCGCCCAGTGGGCCGCCGACGAGGAGTGGAACCCCGGCCTCGGCGACACGGCCTGCTTCCACCCCACCGACCCCGGAGGCTTCTTCCTCGGCCGCCGCGGCGGACACCTCGTCTCCGCGGTCTCGATCGTCAACTACTCGGACGCCTATGCGTTCCTCGGCTACTACCTCGTCCACCCCGCCCACCGCGGCCAGGGCCTCGGACTCGCCACCTGGCGCGCCGCCTTCCCGCACGCCGGCGTCCGGACCGTGGGCCTCGACGCCGTCCCGGCCCAGGAAGCGACCTACCGGCGCGCCGGATTCGCGCCCGCCCACGACACCGTCCGCTACGGCGGACGCCCCCTTCGCCCCGGCACCCCGCCGCCGGCCGAGGTCGTCCCGGTCACCGCGGCCCACCTCGACGCGGTCGCCGACTACGACCGGCGCTGCTTCCCCGCCGACCGCCGCGCCTTCGTCACCCGCTGGCTGACGGCCCCCGGCCACACCGCGCTCGCCTTCGTGCGCGACGGCACCCTCACCGGGTACGGCGTGCTCCGCCCGGCCAGCAGCGGCCGCCGCATCGGGCCGCTCTTCGCCGACACCACGGAAGCGGCCGAGGCCCTCTTCGACGCCCTCGTCGCGTCCGCCGATCCGGACGACGAGGTCTTCCTCGACATCCCGGGGCCGCGGCACCCCGCGCACACCCTGGCCGAGGCCCGCGGGCTGGCCCGGCGCTCGCACACCATCCGGATGTACACCGGCCCGGTCCCGCCGGCGGAACAGGAGCGGACCTTCGCGGTCACCAGCCTGGAGCTCGGCTAGGGAGACTCCCCGGCGGCGCCGGCCCCGGCGCCGGCCGGATCTGCCGCCGCCGCGGGCGGTGTCAGGGAGTGTCATCGGCGGCCCGTGGGCGTCCCTCAGGCGCCGACCGTGCCGTCGATGGCCTCCCGGAGGAAGTCCGCATGGCCGTTGTGGCGGGCGTACTCGTGGATCAGGTGCAGCATCACCAGGCGCAGCGAGACATGTTCGCCCCAACGGGGCTGGTAGCCCGTGACCTCCAGCGATGGCGCCGCCCTCTCGATGCGACGGGCGTGTGCCACCTCGGTCCGCCAGGCGTCGAACGCCTCCGCACGGGTGGCCGTGGTCGCGTCGTACGCCACCTGGAAGTCGCCGTCGGCCGACCAGACGAGCCCGATGTCCTCGCCGTTGATCACCCGGCGGAACCAGGTGCGCTCCACCTCCGCCATGTGCCGCACCAGGCCGAGCAGGGAGAGCGTGGACGGCGGGCTCGCCCGGCGCCTGAGGTCCTCGTCGGAGAGGCCCTCGGTCTTCATGACGAGCGTGGCCCGGTGGAAGTCCAGGAAGGACCGCAGGGTCTCGCGCTCGTCCGCGCGTACGGGCGGGGAGGGGCGTTCGGTGGTCATGAGGGGTTCCTTCCGCGACGAGGTGGGGGCGGGCTCCCGAACGCTGGGTGCGTGCCGAGGTGCCGACCTGGCGGCACGGGCCGCGGTCGAGGGGATCTTTCCGGGCGCGACGGGCCGCGGCAAGCGGTTTACCGGGATGCGCGGTGGCGGAGGGGCGCGGGCAGGGGCGCGGCTCAACGCCGCGTGGCCGACGGCCGGTTGCTACGGGAGTGGGTGTGCCGGTGGCGGCCGGGGCCCGAGGTCATGGCCGCGTACCGCGGTGCCGGCGCGCCGGGTGGCCTTCCGCGCCTCCGGTCGTGCGGGAAGAACCCTCTACGGCGCGGGTTTCCGGGAAGCCCACCCCGGATCGGGAAGCCTTCCACGGCGCGGGCGCGCAGGCGGCCCACTCCGGATACGGACGCGCCGGAAGCTCTCCCCGGGGGCGATCGCGGGGGCGCGCGTCACTGCCGCGGTACGGGCCGCTCGGTGCGGCGGCCCGCTCGCGCGGCCGTGGGCGGCCGTTACGGCAGGTACCGCTCGATGGCGCCGGGCCCCTCCTCGGCCATCAGACGCCTGGCCCATTCCAGGGTGGCGGGCGTGGGTTCCCGCCCGGACGCCTTCACCAGGTCCTCCGGGTCGTAGGGCCGCTCGCTACCGGTGTACAGCTCGAACGGCTGCTGCTCGGCCGACTTGTCGCTGCCATTGGTCGTCACAGGTCCTCCTCTGTCCGCGCCCGCCGAGTCGCCGGGACCTCGCTTGATATCCATGATGGGACCGCCTGTGACCAGCCGCACGCCATGCGCCGGACCAAGGGGTTCCCGATCTCCCGAACCGGTCAGCCGGTCGGGCGCGGGGCCCCGGGATAGTGCGGCGGGAAGCTCTGTTCCGTCCAGATCGTCTTGCCGTACGGCGTGTAACGGGTGCCCCAGCGCTGCACCAGCTGCGCGACGATGAAAAGCCCCCGCCCGCCCTCGTCGTCGCTGGCGCTGTGCCGCAGATGGGGCGAGGTGTGACCGGTGTCCGACACCTCGGTCAGCAGGGTCCGGTCGCGCAGCAGCCGCAGGTGCAGCGGCCCCGCCGCATGCCGTACGGCGTTGGTGACCAGCTCGCTGACCACGAGTTCCGTCACATAGGACAGTTCCTCCAGGCCCCACTCCCGCAGCTGTCCGGTGGCCAGCTCACGGGCCCGGCCCGCCGCGGCCGGCTCGGCGGGCAGCTCCCAGGCCGCCACCTGCCGGGCATCGAGCTCACGGGTGCGCACCAGCAGCAGGGCCGAGTCGTCGACGGCGGGACCGTCCGGCAGCAGCTCCGCGAGCGTGTGGATGCACAGTTCGTCCAGCGGCCTGCGGTGGTCGCTCAGCACCCGGCCCAGGATGGCCAGCCCGTCGTCGACGTCCCGGTCGGGGCCCTCGACCAGCCCGTTCGTGAACAGTGCGAGCAGGCTGCCGACCGGCAGCTCGATCTCCAGGGACTCGAAGGGCAGGCCCCCCAGGCCCAGCGGCGGACCGGCCGGCAGGTCCGGGAAGTACAGGCCGCGCTCCGTGTCGACGACGGCCGGCGGCAGATGCCCGGCCCGCGCCATGGTGCACCGCCGCGACACCGGGTCGTAGACCGCGTAGAGGCAGGTCACGCCGGTGGCCACATCGTCCGGGCCGGCGTCCGGGCCGACCGTGGCGTCCTGCTCCTCGGCGGTCTGGCCCACCAGGTCGTCCAGCCGGCTCAGCAGCTCGTCGGGGGAGAGGTCCAGCCGGGCGAGGGCGCGGACGGTCGTCCGCAGCCGCCCCATGGTCGCCGCCGCCTGGAGGCCGTGGCCGACCACGTCCCCGACGACCAGGCCGACCCGGGTGCCCGAGAGGCCGATGACATCGAACCAGTCGCCGCCGACCCCGGCCCGGTCGTCGCTCGGCAGATAGCGGTAGGCCAGGTCGACGGCGGACTGGCTGGGCAGATGCTGCGGGAGCAGATGGCGCTGCAGGGTCAGCGCGGCGGTGTGCTCCCGGGTGTAACGGCGGGCGTTGTCCAGGCACACCGCCGTCCGGATGACCAGCTCGTCGGCGAGTTCGATCTCCTCCTTGTCGAAGACCGAGGGCCCGGGCCGCAGGAACGTGACCAGCCCCAGCAGGGCGCCGCCGGCCCGCAGCGGGACGACCATGGTGCCCTCCTCGCGCACCATGCCGCCGGAGGACAGGCTCCGGTACTGCAGCGAGCCGGGCGGGTAGTCGACGCGGTGCGGCCCGCGCACCGGGCCGTCCGCCGTGTGATCGGCGGACCGGGTGGCCACCCGCACCAGGCGCGGCAGGGCGCCGTCGACGGTTTCCGGCTCTCCGCCGTCCAGGACGGACCGCACCAGGTCGACGATGACCAGGGAAGCGAAATCCGGCACCGCGACCTCGGAGACCTCCCGCGCGGTGACGGTCATGTCGAGCGTGGTGCCGATCCGGGCGCCCGCCTCCACCAGCAGGTTCAGCCGGCGCTGTGCCTGGTAGCGGCCGCTGATGTCGAAGGCGTCCTCGCACACCCCGAGCACCTGGCCGTGGGCGTCCTGCAGCCGGTAGTAGGAGCAGGACCACACATGATCGGGCCCCGGCTCGGCGGGCTTCTGGCCGACGAAGTGCAGATCGAGGATCGGTTCACCGGTGGTGAGCACCTGGTGCATCACCGCGTGGAGGGTGCGCGGATACCCCTCGGTCATGAACTCGCCGTCCGGGTACAGCTCATCGGCCCGGGCGCCGAGGAACTCGTTCACCGGCAGCCCGACCTCCCGGGTGTACGCGCTGTTCGCCCAGGTCAGCCGCAGCTCGGTGTCGTAGATCCCCAACCCCACCGGGGACTGGGTGGCCAGCCCGCGCAACATCGCCTGGCGGGACTCCCACATCCGGTGCTCGGCCAGCTCGGCGGCCACCAGGACGCGGGCCGGCGGCACACCCGCGGCCTCGGACACCTCGACGAGCGGGCAGGTGGTGACGGCCATCCGCAGCATCCGGCCGTCCCGGTGCCGCAGCGTGTACGCCCGGCTGCCGCTCGGCGAGGCCTCCGGTACGTGCGGGTCCTGTGCGGGACCGGCCGGCACGAGCGTCGCCACCGGATGCCCGATGATCTCTTCCGCGCGGTATCCGAGGAGCCGCTGGGCCGCCGGGCTCCACCCGATGATCCGGTCCTGGGCGTCCAGGACCGCTGTGGCCGCCCTGGTGACGTCGAGGGGACCACGGAAGTCGGCGTTCTCCGCCGCGCTCCATGCGTTCATGGCATCAACCCAGCCCGGTTCCGTAATTACAGCATCGAGCCTGATCAAGAGCGGCACAACTGCGCTGGTGCCACAGGGACGCGCCCTTGGTGCGGCCCTGCCCCGTCGCTGGCAGAGTGGGAAGGGGCGCTGAGCAACTGGAGGCAGATGTCATGTCGGCCCATGGCCCGGCCACTCCCGTACGTGGCGCTCCCTGCTGGGTCAGCCTGATGGCCCGCGATCTGGATTCCGCGCAGGGGTTCTACTCCGCCGTCCTGGGCTGGCGCTTCCGCCCGGCCAGCCTCGGCGAGGAGTTCTCCGTCGCGGTGGCCGAAGGACAGCCGGTGGCCGGCATCGGCGCCCTGGCCCAGAGCTTTCAGGTGGCCGTGGCCTGGACCTCGTACTTCGCGGTGGAGAACGCCGACGAGACCGCGGGCAAGATCCGCGAACGCGGGGGGACCGTCGCCGTCGGCCCGCTCAAGCTGGGCCCTGGGCGTGCCGCCCTCGCCGCCGACCCCGACGGCGCCACGTTCGGCTTCTGGGAGGGCCAGACCCTGGCGTGGTCGGTCGGACGGGGTGCCGCGCCCGCCCTGCTGGAACTGCGCACCCGGGACGCCTTCGCCGCCGCCATCTTCTACGCGGAGGTCTTCGGCTGGGCCTCCGGGGAGGCGGGCGGCTGCGATGTGACCTACGAGCACGACCAGGTCCTCGTCCGGGACGGGACGCACACGGTCGCCACCCTGCGGGGCGGTGCCGTGGAGTCCGCCCCCGACCCGCGGGTGCGGCCGCGCTGGCACGTCCATTTCCCGGTCGGCGAGATCGAGAAGGTCACGGCCGCGGCGGTGGCCGCCGGAGGTACCGTCACTCCCGTGACACCGACGCCGGACGGCGAGGGCCGTCAGGCCGTCATCCGTGACCCCGATGGCGGCCTTTTCACGGTCACTTCCTACTGAGGGTCCGTCGGGTCCGGTCAAGGGCCCGTCCGGCTCCGCCTTCGTGCCGTCCCCGGCCGCCGCCCGGCCCCGATGCTCTGCCGTCCCGCCCCGCTCTGCGAGGCGAAGTGCCGGAGGCCGTACGGGGTTTCCCGATGCCCCATGCATCGGCCCCGCCCTCCTTCGCAGGGGAAGGGGAAGGGGGCGGGGCCGATGGCACAGGGGGATCCTGGGGAATCCGGGGATGCCGGGGAGGTCAGTTCAGGCCATCACCGCTGCCCGCTCCGGGGTCGCTGCTGCCGCCGGCACCCGGGTCCTGGGCACCCGTACCGGGGTCCTGGGCACCCGCACCCGGGTCTTCCGCACCGGTACCGGGGTCCTGGGCACCGGCACCGGAGTCTCCCGCTCCGGCATCTCCGGCACCGGCGCTCCCGGCACCCGCGTCGCCCGCTCCGGCGCCTCCGGCTCCGGCGTCACCGGCTCCGGCGTCACCGGCACCGCCCGCGGCCGCGTCACCGCCGCCCGCGCCGCCTCCGGCGCCGATCTCCGCGCCCGTGGCCTTCAGCGCGTCGGTGACCGGCTGGAAGAAGGTCTCGCCGCCGGCGGTGCAGTCGCCGCTGCCGCCGGAGGTCAGACCGACCGCCGAGTCGCCGGAGAACATCGCGCCGCCGCTGTCGCCGGGCTCGGCGCAGACATCCGTCTGTATGAGGCCGTTGACGATGTCGCCGTTGCCGTAGTTCACCGTCGCGTCGAGGCCTGTGACAGTCCCGTCGTGGAGGCCGGTGGTGCTGCCCGAGCGCTGCACCTTCATACCGACCGCGGCCTCCGCGGCCTTGGTGATCTCCTTGGTGCTGCCGTTTCCGACGTCGACCGCGCTCTCCGGCTTCGCGCCGGCGTCGTCGTACTTGACCAGTGCGAAGTCGGTCTTCGGGAACTTGGAGTCGGCCACCGTGCCCAGCGGCTGGCTGCCGCCCTGGTCGGCCGTCCAGGTCTTGGAGTCGTTGCCGCAGTGACCCGCCGTCAGGAACGCCGGTGCGCCCTTGACCGTGACGTTGAAGCCCAGCGAACAGCGGGCGTTGCCACCGAAGATGGCGCTGCCGCCGACCGGCCCCGCGGCCTGACCGCCACCGCCACCGGCTCCACCGTCGCCGCCGGCACCGCCCGCGGCCTGGCCGCCGTCGCCGCCGCCCGCCGCTCCCGCGTTGCCGCCACCCGCGGCCCCGGCATCGCCGCCGCCCGCAGCTCCGGCGCCGCCGCCGGCCGCCCCGGCATCGCCGGCACCGCCCGCCGCCTGGCCGCCACCGGCCGCGCTCCCCGCCGCACCGCTCGCGCTCTCGCCGTCGTACCGCTTGAACTCGCCCTGGGACCGCTTGACGGTGACCATGCCCGAGCCCATGCCATCGGTGGCCTTGTTGAGCTGAGCCATCTTTGCGCCGGTGACGGTTCTGTCGGCGAGCACCACGATCTTGTTGGTCTTCGGGTCGATCGACCACGCCGTGCCGGGCACCGAGGCGGAGTCGCGCAGGGTCTGCGCACCGGCCTTCAGCGCGGTCATGCTGTTGTGCACGACCTTGGCGACGGCACCCTGGGCCGCGACGCTCTTGGCGTCGTCCTCCGACAGCACGTTCATGACCAGGTGGCCGTTCGCGCTGTCCAGGTACCAACCCGCCGTCTTGTCCCCCAGGTCCGCCTTCAGGGACGCCGCCAGCTGTGTGGCCGTGTGGGCGCTGAGCGTCTTCGGGGCCGCCGGCTGGTCCGTGCTCGCGTTCGCGTTGGGGAGCAGGATCGCTGCGGCCGCGATGGCGACCGCCGCGGCGCCGGCGATGGCGCCGGTCCGCTTGTTCACATGTCGGTGGCTCAATTCACTGACCTCCAGGGACGCACAGGAACGAGGCACACGGGCGACCGCGGTGCGTCGCGTCAGCACCCGTGTGTTGCTGCCACCCAGTCCTACGTAGCCCCGTGCATCCGGGTCTCACGGCCACTCAAGCTGTGATGAATTCCGACGCTTGCGGTGGCGAACGTTTACACTCCCGCGCCCGCCGGCCGCTGCCCGGCACCCGTTCGGGCGACCGGACCGGGCGGTGCCCGCCGGCCGCCGGCGCCGCCGCCGAGCTGCGCTTCCGGCGGCCTGCCGGCCCCGGCGCGGGTGCGTGACCGCCCTCACGCGGGGGGCCGTGACCGGGGCCGTGCGCCCCCTTCCCCACGGGGCGTAAAGGGCAGCTGTGGCCGCGCTTAAGAAATCCTCGATGGACCGCGCGGCCCGGGTAGGGAAGATTTCCTGACGAAGATCGGGTGGCCGGTACGGGCCCCCGGCAGCGCACACTGACGTACGGGAGCCGTTGCGGTGAAGGCACTGGTCAAGGAGAAGGCGGAGCCGGGTCTGTGGCTCATGGACGTACCCGAGCCGGCCATCGGTCCGGGCGATGTCCTGATCAAGGTGCTGCGCACCGGCATCTGCGGCACGGACCTGCACATCCGGGCCTGGGACGGCTGGGCCCAGCAGGCCGTGGACACCCCGATGACCATCGGCCACGAATTCGTCGGCGAGGTGGTGGAGACCGGCCGGGACGTGGCCGACATCAAGGCCGGTGACCTGGTCAGCGGGGAGGGGCACCTGGTCTGCGGCAAGTGCCGCAACTGTCTGGCCGGGCGCCGCCATCTGTGCCGTGCCACCGTCGGCCTCGGCGTCGGCCGGGCCGGTGCGTTCGCCGAGTACGTGGCGCTGCCCGCCACCAACGTCTGGGTGCACCGCGTCCCCGTCGACCTCGACATCGCCGCCGTCTTCGACCCGTTCGGCAACGCCGTGCACACCGCGCTGTCGTTCCCGCTGGTCGGCGAGGACGTGCTGATCACCGGCGCGGGGCCGATCGGCATCATGGCCGCGGCCGTCGCCCGGCACGCCGGCGCCCGCAACGTCATGATCACGGACGTCAGCGAGGAGCGCCTCGCCCTGGCCCGCAAGGTCGGCGTCAGCCTCGCGCTCAACGTCGCCGGGGCGACCATCGCCGACGGCCAGCGCGAACTGGGCCTGCGCGAGGGCTTCGACATCGGGCTGGAGATGTCCGGCCGGCCCGAGGCGATGCGCGACATGATCACCAACATGACGCACGGTGGCCGGATCGCGATGCTCGGGCTGCCGTCCGAGGAGTTCCCCGTCGACTGGGCCCGGATCGTCACCTCCATGATCACGGTCAAGGGCATCTACGGCCGGGAGATGTTCGAGACCTGGTACGCGATGTCGGTGCTGCTGGAGGGCGGCCTGGACCTCGGCCCCGTGATCACCGGCCGCTACCCGTACCAGGACTTCGACACCGCTTTCGACGACGCCGCCAGCGGCCGCAGCGGCAAGATCATCCTCGACTGGTCCGCCTGAATCCCCGGCCCGGCCGGCCCCGGCGCGGCGCGCCCCACGGCCACCCGTCAGCCCCACCCCGACTCCTGGAGAAAATCCTGATGTTCGACTCCGTACGCGACGAACTGCGCGGCACCCTCGACGAGATCCGCGCCGCCGGCCTGCACAAGCCCGAGCGGGTCATCGGCACCCCGCAGTCCGCCACCGTCGCGGTCACCGCGGGGGGCAACCCCGGCGAGGTCCTCAACTTCTGCGCCAACAACTACCTCGGCCTCGCCGACCACCCCGAGGTCGTCGCGGCCGCCCACGAAGCGCTCGACCGCTGGGGCTACGGCCTGGCCTCGGTCCGCTTCATCTGCGGCACCCAGGAGGTCCACAAGGAGCTGGAGCAGCGGATCTCCGGCTTCCTCGGCCAGGAGGACACCATCCTCTACTCCTCCTGCTTCGACGCCAACGGCGGCGTCTTCGAGACCCTGCTCGGCCCGGACGACGCGGTCATCTCCGACGCCCTGAACCACGCCTCCATCATCGACGGCATCCGGCTGTGCAAGGCCCGCCGCTTCCGCTACGCCAACCGCGACATGGCCGACCTGGAGCGCCAGCTGAAGGAGGCGACCGCGGGCGGCAGCGGCCGTACGCTGGTCGTCACCGACGGCGTGTTCTCCATGGACGGCTATGTGGCGCCGCTGGACGAGATCTGCGACCTGGCCGACCGCTACGGCGCCATGGTCATGGTCGACGACTCGCACGCGGTCGGCTTCGTCGGCCCCGGCGGCCGCGGCACCCCCGAACTCCACGGGGTGATGGACCGCGTCGACATCATCACCGGCACCCTCGGCAAGGCCCTCGGCGGTGCCTCCGGCGGCTATGTCGCGGCCCGCGCCGAGATCGTCGCGCTGCTGCGCCAGCGCTCGCGCCCGTACCTCTTCTCCAACTCCCTCGCCCCGGTGATCGCCGCCGCCTCGCTGAAGGTGCTCGACCTGCTGGAGTCGGCCGGCGACCTGCGCGAGCGGCTGCACGCCAACACCGCGCTGTTCCGCTCCCGGATGACCGAGGAGGGCTTCGACGTCCTTCCCGGCGACCACGCCATCGCCCCCGTCATGATCGGCGACGCGGCCGAGGCGGCCCGGATGGCGGAGCTGCTCCTGGAGCGCGGGGTGTACGTCATCGGCTTCTCCTACCCCGTGGTCCCGCAGGGCCAGGCGCGCATCCGGGTACAGCTGTCCGCCGCGCACTCCACCGAGGACGTCAACCGCGCGGTCGACGCCTTCCTCGACGCGAGGGCCGCGCTCGCCGGCTGACACGGTCCCCGGGACCGTCCCTGCGAAACTGGAAGCATGATCGAAGCACGACGGCTGCACATCCTCCGCGCGGTGGCCGACCACCGTACGGTCACCGCCGCGGCCGCCGCGCTCTACCTCACGCCCTCGGCGGTCTCCCAGCAGCTGGCCGCCCTGGAGCAGGAGACCGGCCACCGCCTGGTGGAACGCAGCGCCCGCGGCGTACGGCTGACCGCCGCGGGCGACATCCTGCTCGCCCATGCCAACGCCGTCCTCGCCCAGCTGGAGCGTGCCGAGTCCGAGCTCGCCGCCTACGGCTCGGGCGAGGCCGGCACGGTCACCGTCGCGGCGTTCGCCACCGGCATCGGCCTGGTCGTCGCGCCCGCGCTCACCGCGCTCACCCGCACCGCGCCCGGCATCCGGGTGCGCGTCCAGGACGCCGAGGGCGACGCCAGTCTGCTGATGGTCCTGGACCGGCAGGTCGACGTGGCGGTCGCCGTCGAATACCGCGGCGCGCCCCGCGCCGACGACCCGCGGCTGACCCGGGTCCCGCTCTACGCCGAGCCGTTCGACGCGGTGCTGCCGCCCGGCCACCGCCTCGCCGGCGTGGCCCAGGTGGCCCTGGCCGACCTCGCCGAGGACCCCTGGATCGGCCCCTACCCCGGTAACCCCTGCCATGACGTGGTGGTCCTGGCCTGCGAATACGCCGGTTTCGAGCCCCACCTGGAGCACTCCTCCGACGACTTCAGAGCCGTCGTCGCCCTCGCCTCGGCCGCCGCCGGGGTGGCCCTCGTCCCCCGCTCCGCCCTGCGCGACATGGACCTCACGGGCGTGGCGGTCCGCCCCGTCGACGATGTCGCCCCCACCCGCCGGGTCTTCGCCGCCGTACGCCGCGGAGCCGAGGAACACCCCTTGCTGCGCCCGGTGCTGGCCGCACTCCGGGAGGCGGCGGCGCCCCAGGGCTGAGGTCCCGGCGCGGGCCCGGTTCACCCGGATGGCCATGCCCCCGAGGACGCGTCCGGCATGCCGGGGAGGGCCGGTCATGGCAGGCTCGGCACGGCGGCGGCGAGGGAGGCGAGGCGATGTCGGTCGGCTCCACCGGTCCGGCGGGCGAGACGCCCGCCACCGTGCCCCAGGACCCGTACGCACTCGTGCGCACCCGCGGATATCTGAAGCTCCTGCTGGTGGCGGCCGTGGTCGGCTTCCCGGTCTGTGCCGTCGCGTTCGGCTTCCTCGCGCTGGTCCACGAGCTGGAACCACTGATCTACACGGACCTGCCGCGGGCGCTGGGCTTCGCCGGGACACCCCTGTGGTGGCCGGTCCCGATGCTCGTGGTCGCCGGCCTGCTGGTCGGCCTGGCCATCCGTCATCTGCCGGGCACCGGCGGCCATGAGCCGGCCGACGGGCTGGCGCTCAGCGGCGCGCCCCCGCTCTCCGCGCTCCCCGGCATCGTGTTCGCGGCGCTTGCCTCCCTCAGCTTCGGTGCGGTGCTGGGCCCCGAGGCGCCGCTCATCGCCCTCGGCGGCGGGCTGGCCGCGGGCGCCGCGCGGCTGCTGGGCCGGGGCCTGAACGCCCAGAGCGTCGCCGCGGTGGGCGCCGCGGGCAGCTTCGCGGCGGTGAGCGCACTGCTCGGCTCCCCGCTGCTGGGCGCGTTCCTCCTGATGGAGGTGTCAGGACTGGGCGGCCCGACGCTGGGGATGCTGCTGGTGCCCGGCCTGCTGGCGGCGGGCATCGGTGCGCTCGTCTTCACCGGGCTGGGGGACTGGACGGGGCTCGGTACGTACTCCCTCGCGTTGCACGACGTTCCCCAGGCCGCCCAGCCGACGGTTCCGGAGTTCGGCTGGGCCCTGGTCATCGGCGTCGCCGCGGCCTTCGCCGCGACCGGTGTACGGCGGCTCTCGCTGTTCCTCAAGGGGCGGGTGGTCCGCCACCGGATCCCGGCCACGATGGTGATGGGCCTGGTGGTGGGCGCGTTGGCGGTGGTGTTCGCCGCGGCCACCGGCAAGCCCGCCACCGAGATGCTCTATTCGGGCCAGTCGGCGCTGGGATCGCTGTTCCGGGACAGCGCGGGCTACTCGGTGGCGGCGCTGCTGGTGCTCATCGTGTGCAAGGGCCTGGCGTACTGCGCGTCGCTGAGCGCCTTCCGGGGCGGGCCCATCTTCCCGGCGCTGTTCCTCGGCGCGGCCGGCGGCGTCGTGCTGGCCCACCTGCCCGGCCTCTCGCTCACCCCGGCCTTCGCGATGGGTGTCGGTGCCATGTGCGTGGCGATGCTCCGGCTGCCGATGACCTCGGTGCTGCTGGCCACCCTGCTGCTGGGGAAGAGCGGTCTGACGGTGATGCCGCTGGTGATCGTCGCCGTGGTCGTCTCCTATGTCGTGGCGCTGCGGCTCACGCCCGCCACCGGCGCCCCGGCCGGCGGCGCTCCCGCGCCCGCGCCGCACCCCGTCTGACGGCCCGCTCAGGCCGGCCCGGAGGCCCGCCGCGGTGTCCGGCCCGTCCGGGTCCAGGTGGCCAACTGGCGCTCCGTCCAGGTGTTGACGATCCGCTCGGCCGGTACGCCGCACTCCTCGGCGCGGGCACAGCCGTAGATCTGCCAGTCCAGCTGGCCCGGCGCATGGGCGTCGCTGTCGATGGCGAAGAGCGTGCCCGCCTCCAGGGCCTGGCGCAGCAGGCGGCGTGGTGGGTCGAAACGGTCCGGACGGCAGTTGATCTCGACGGCCGTACGGTGCTCGGCGCAGGCCGCGAACACCTCCGCGGCGTCGAACTGCGACTCCGGACGCAGCTTGCCGGTGATCTGCCGTCCGGTGCAGTGGCCGAGCACATCGACCAGCGGATTGCGGACCGCGGCCAGCAGCCGCCGGGTCATCGGCGCCCGGTCCATCCGCAGCTTGGAGTGCACCGAGGCGACGACCACGTCCAACTGGTCCAGCAGCTCCGGCTCCTGGTCGAGGGTGCCGTCGTCGAGGATGTCGCATTCGATCCCGGTCAGCAGCCGGAACGGTGCCAGCGTCCGGTTGACCTCCGCCACCAGCGCCAGCTGCCGGCGCAGCCGTTCGGCGGTCAGCCCGCGGGCCACGGTGAGCCTGGGGGAGTGGTCGGTCAGCACGCACCAGGCGTGCCCGAGGTCGCGGGCGGCCCGGGCCATGGCCTCGACCGGGCTGCCGCCGTCCGACCAGTCCGAGTGCAGATGGCAGTCACCGCGCAGCGCCCGCCGCAGCCGCTGCCCCCCTTCCCCCTCGACCAGCGGTCCGCCCGCTTCCTCCTCCAGATGGGTCAGGTAGGCGGGCCGCACCCCCGCGAGCGCCTCCTCGACCACCAGGGTGGTCTTGGGGCCCAGCCCTCTGACCCGCCCCAGCGAACCGTCCAGGGCGCGGCGGCGCACTTCGTCGGGGGACATCGCCGTGATGACCGTCGCGGCCGTGCGGAACGCCTGGACGCGGTAGGTCACCGCCCCCTGCCGCTCCAGCAGGAACGCGATCCGCTCCAGCGCCTCGACGGGGTCCACGCACGACTCCTTCCCGGGGCGCCGGCCCCGCCGCGTCCTTTCACGGTGCCGCACCCGGTGGGCGGCTGCCACCGGGGTGTCGGTGGCGCACCGCGGAATCGCCCATTACCGACGGTTCGGAAGGCGCGGCGTTATGCGGGTATGTCCGTTCTCCGGCCACTCGATCCGTTTCCAGGGAATGGAGCACGTATAGTTCCGATGATTCCGTTCAATGCGTTCAACTCGTCCGATGCCGCCCTTGAACTCCGGGCGAATCGGGCACATTTCATGCCCCGGCAACATTCGGAGCGGCCCGGCGGGAGTGCGCGCCGGAGTTTGGCGGCGCTGCCGTGCTCAGGTGTCGTAAAAATTGGCGGTCTTCAAGGAATCTGCACAACGAATGCGCAGTAGGCACCGCCTCTCCCGTAGGGCATCCCCACGCTGACCTGCACGTCAGCGGGTTGGTGCGGGAATGTCCAGTTCGTCGAACGAGTGGTTACCGATGGGTTGGAACTGAAACTGGAGAAGCTGTGAAGAAGCTGCCACCAAGTCATGGATGCGCGTGCACTTCCGGTAATTCGGTGGGCCGTTGGGGTCCGGATCGGTGGTTCTCCGATTAGCAGCGCAACGCGCCAGCATGCTTTGATCCTTCGCACCGCGGGAGTCACACCATCGGTTCCCGATTTCGGGTACCCGACTGCCGCAGCCGCGGCCGGACCACCCCACCGGACGGTTCGGGCGCAGCTTTTTTCGAGATATTCATCCGAAGGGAAACATCATGAACTCCACCCCCCAGGTTCAGACCCAGGAAATCTCCGACGCCGACCTGGACAACGTGTCCGGTGGCCTCCTCAACGGTGTCGTGGGCAACGCCACCAACACCGTTGACTCCATCGCCCCGGTCTCGGGCGTCGTGGGCACCGCCACCGGCCTGGTCGACGGCGCCACCGGCGCCAACGTCTCGGGCGTCGTCGGCACCGCCACGGGCCTGGTCTCCGGTCTCTGAGTCGCCTTTGTACCGCTGAGCGGTACAGCCGGCTTCGAACGGTGACAACGGCAGGTCGGCGCCCCCTCCTTGCCGACATGCCGGGCCGAGTGCCCCGGATCCCCTGGCTCCGCCCGGGACCGGGGCGCCCGGCCGCCACCCGTCTGACAGACCATTGCAGTTGAGGGAAGAGTGTCGTGCAGTTCCGCCAACAGGCCCTTTCCAAGCTGCAGTCCCCCGAGGAGATCGACCTTCCGGTGCGCTTCGCCCGCCCCCAGGGCTGGCTGGTGCTGACCGTCACGGTCCTCTTCGTGATCGCCGCGTCCGTGTGGGCGGTGACCGGCACCGTGTCGTCCACTCTCGGCGCACCCGGAATCCTCACCCACGGCCAGGGCAGTTACATCCTGCAGAGCCCCGTCTCGGGCCAGGTCACCGCCGTGCTCGCCCAAGAGGGCAAGCGGGTGGCCGCCAACACCCCGGTGCTGAAGGTCCGCACCGCCCGGGGCACCGCCGTCGTCCGCACACTCGCCGCGGGACGGCTGACCACGATGGTCGCCACGATCGGCTCCGTCGTCACCACCGGGGCGGACGTCGCCTCCGTGGAGCGCGTCGCCCATGCCGGCGACCCCCTGACGGCAACGCTGTACGTCCCGGCCCAGAGCGGCGCCACCGTCCCCGTCGGCGCCGCCGTCGACCTCACCGTCCAGTCCGTGCCGAGCCAGAAGTACGGCGTCCTGCGCGGGCGGGTCAAGGCCGTCGGCAGGACCGCGCAGACCCGCCAGCGGATCGGCGCCTACCTGGGCAACAGCCAGCTCGGCGAGCAGTTCTCCCAGCACGGCCAGCCCGTCGCGGTCCTGGTGACGCTCGACGCCGCCCCGCACAGCGCGTCCGGCTACGCCTGGTCGGCCTCCGGCGGCCCGCCCTACGCCGTCGACTCCATGACGCCGGCCACCGCCGCCGTGCACCTGGCCGCGCAGCACCCGATCGATTGGCTGCTGCCATGACCGCCTCCTCCGACTCCGCGGCCCCGCAGGCGCAGCTGCCGCCTCCGGGCCGCGGCCGGCACCGCCCCGAGCCCGCGCCCGGCGCCCGCCGCACCCGCCGGGCCGCGCCGCCCGCCCCGAAGCCCAAGAAGACGAAGACCGTACGCACCCCCACCGTCCTCCAGATGGAGGCCGTGGAGTGCGGCGCCGCCTCGCTGGCCATGGTGCTCGCCCACTACGGGCGGCATGTACCGCTGGAGGAGCTGCGGATCGCCTGCGGCGTCTCCCGCGACGGCTCGCGCGCCAGCAACCTGCTCAAGGCCGCCCGCAGCTACGGCCTGCAGGCCAAGGGCATGCAGATGGAACCCTCCGCGCTCGCCGAAGTGCAGGCGCCGGCCATCCTCTTCTGGGAGTTCAACCACTACGTCGTCTACGACGGCACGAGCCGCCGCTTCGGCCGCCGCGGCGTCCGCATCAACGACCCCGACAAGGGCCGCCGCTTCGTGCCCACCGAGGACTTCGACACCAGCTTCACCGGTGTCGCCCTGGTCTTCGAACCCGGCGAGGACTTCCGCGAGGGCGGCCGCAAGCCCGGCGTGCTCGGCGCCGTGCCCGCCCGGATGCGCGGCACCACCGGCACCCTGCTGGCCGCCCTGCTCGCCAGCCTGCTGCTGGTCGCGGTCGGCGCGGCGGTGCCCGCCCTCAGCCGTACGTACATCGACATGTTCCTGATCGGCAACCAGACCTCGCTGCTGGGGCCGCTCTTCGCGTCGATGGCCGCGATGGTCGCGCTGACCGCCGTCCTGACCGGTCTGCAACAGGCGAACCTGCTGCGCGGCCGCATCATCTCCTCCACCCTGACCAGCGCCCGGTTCCTGCGCCACCTGCTCAGACTCCCGGTCACCTTCTTCGCCCAGCGCAGCCCGGCCGACCTCGTCCAGCGGCTGCAGTCCAACGACGCGGTCGCCGAGACCCTGGCGCGCGACCTCGCCGCCGCGGGCGTGGACGGGATCGTGGTGGTCCTCTACGCCTTCCTGTTGTGGACCTACGACCCCCAGCTGACGGTCATCGGCGTGGGCATCGCGCTGCTCAACGTCGTCGCCATGCGGATCGTGATCCGGCTGCGGGCCACCCACACCCAGAAGCTGCGTGCCGACACCGCCCGGCTGACCAACACCTCCTACACCGGTCTGCAGCTCATCGAGACGATGAAGGCCACCGGCGGGGAGAACGGCTACTTCCGCCGCTGGGCCGGCCAGCACGCCACCACGCTGGAGGTGCAGCAGCGCCTCGGGGTGCCGAGCGCCGCACTGGCCGTCGTCGCCCCCACCCTGGCCACGCTCAACAGCGCGCTGATCCTGTGGATCGGCGGCCTGCGGGCGGTCGAGGGCCATATCTCCATCGGTCTGCTGGTCGCCTTCCAGGCGCTGGTGACCCGCTTCACCGCGCCCATCACCCGGCTCAACGGAGTGGCGGGCCGCATCCAGGACTTCGCCGCCGACGTGGCCCGCCTCAAGGACGTCGAGAGCTTCCCCGTCGACAGCCTCTACTCGCGCCCCGAGCCGGACGCCGACACCCGCCGCCTCAAGGGCCATGTGACGCTGGAGGACATCACCTTCGGCTACAGCCCGTTGGACAAACCGCTGCTCACCGGCTTCTCCCTGGCCGTCGGCCCCGGGCGGCAGGTGGCCCTCGTCGGCGGCTCCGGCAGCGGCAAGTCCACCGTCTCCCGGCTGATCTCCGGCCTCTACAGCCCCTGGGAAGGCACCATCCGGATCGACGGACAGCGCCTGGAGGACCTCTCCCGCAGCGCGCTGGCCGCCTCCGTGTCCTTCGTCGACCAGGACATCTTCCTCTTCGAGGGCACCGTGCGGGACAACGTGGCGCTGTGGGACCCCTCCATCCCGGACGACGCGGTCATCGCCGCACTCCAGGACGCCGCGCTCTACGACGATGTGATCGCCCGCCGCCCCGACGGCATCCACAGCCGCGTCGAACAGGACGGCCGCAACTTCTCCGGCGGGCAGCGCCAGCGGCTGGAGATCGCCCGCGCGCTGGTCCGGCGCCCCAGCATCCTGGTCCTCGACGAGGTCACCAGCGCCCTGGACGCACAGACCGAGCAGACCATCATGGACAACCTGCGGCGGCGCGGCTGTGCCTGCGTCGTCATCGCCCACCGGCTGAGCACGGTCCGCGACAGCGACGAGATCGTGGTCCTCGACCACGGCGTGGTCGTCGAACGCGGCCGGCACGAGGACCTGGTCGCCGCCGGGGGCCCGTACGCCGAGCTGGTCAAGGAGCACTGACGTGTCATCCATGCCCCCGCCCGCGGTCGTGGGACCGGGCGACACCGACGCGGTGACGCACGCCCTGGGCGGCCTCGGCACGCCCGTCGACTGCACCGGACTGCGCCATGTCCCGCTGGAGGGCCCGCATGTGCTGTGGCTCGTCACCGGCGGATCGCTGGACCTCTTCGCGGTCGACGCCGCCGAGGAGGGCCACTGGCACTTCCTGGGCCGCCTCGAAGCGGGCACCCTCCTGCTGGGCCCGGTCGCCGGCCCGCACCATACCCTGCTCGGCCGGCCCACCCAGGACTGCCGGCTGCGCCGGATCCCGCTGCGCGAACTGCCCCGCCACGACTACGGCGAGTACGGCGACACCGGGTCGTTTCCGCAGTACGGCGCGCAGGACGGCTACGGCCAGGACGCCGCGTACGGAGCCCGGGCCGAGGCGCCCTCCGCGCTGGAGCACGCCTTCGCGCTGGGCACCGCCCGCAGCCTGGGCGTGCTGTTCGAGGCACCGCTCGACGGCCGGCCCGCCGACGAGGCGGTGGCCGACGACGACATCCTGTGGATGCCCGTCCCGCCCGGCAGCGTGCAGTACGGCGCCACCTACAGCGCGGAGGCCGCCGGCGACCTGCTGGTGGACCCCGAGCTGTGGCAGCAGATGGTCAATCAGCAATACCGGCTGCTGTCCGCCGTCGACCGCTGGATCGAGCAGCTGGAGCGCGCCCACGAGGACCGCACGGCAGCCGGCATCAAGGCGGGCGAGGCCGTCCGCGAGCGGGCCGACCAGGCGCTGATCGCGTCCATCGGCCGCCAGGACCGGGGACGGGGCGGCGCCGGGACGGACCGGGCCGGCGACGACGCCACCTTCGCGGTCTGCCGCACGGTCGCCGAGGCCGCCGGGATCACCCTCACCGAGCCGCCGAAGGGCGCCGCCGCCAACGACCGGATCACCCCGGTCGAACGGATCGCGGTCAGCTCGCGGATCCGCACCCGCGCCGTCCGGCTCCAGGGCAGCTGGTGGCGCACCAACACCGGACCTCTGGTCGGTCACCGCGCCAAGTCCGGCGCCGCCGTGGCGCTGCTGTGGCGCCGGGGCCGCTACGAGGCGGTCAACCCGGCCTCCGGGCTGCGGATGCGCATCGGCAAGGACAACGCCGACGCCTTCGAGCCGCGCGCCGTGATGTTCTACCGCCCGCTGCCGGAGCGGCCCATGAGCCTGTGGCGGCTGATGCTCTTCAGCCTGCGCGGCACCCGGATGGACCTGCGGAACCTGGCCCTCGCCGGTCTGGTGACGGTGGGCCTCGGCGCCCTCGTCCCGATCGCGACCGGCAAGGTCCTCGGCGAGTACGTGCCCAGCGCCGACAAGAGCCTGATCGTGCAGGTCTCCCTGGCCGTCGTCATCACCAGCGTCGTCTCCGCGGCCTTCATGCTGCTGCAGAACCTCACCGTGCTGCGGATGGAGGGCCGGATCGAGAGCGCGCTGCAGCCGGCGGTGTGGGACCGGCTGCTGCGGCTGCCGACGAAGTTCTTCACCGAACGCTCCACCGGCGAGCTGGCCAGCGCGGCGATGGGCATCAGCGGCATCCGGCGGGTGCTCTCCGGCCTCGGCCCGGTGGCCGTGCAGGCCACGACGGTCGGCGCGATGAACCTCGTGATGCTGCTCCTGTTCAGCGTGCCGCTGGCGCTGGCGGCCGTCGCCATGCTGCTCGTCATCGGCGTGGTGTTCCTCGCCATGGGCCTGTGGGAGCTGCGCTGGCAGCGACGGCTGATCAAGCTCACCAACAAGCTCAACAATCAGGCGTTCCAGACCCTGCGCGGACTGCCCAAGCTGCGGGTCGCCGCGGCCGAGAGCTTCGCGTACGCGGCCTGGGCCCGTGAGTTCGCCCGCTCCCGCGAACTCCAGCAGAAGGCCGGCCGGATCAAGAACCTGACCACCGTCCTCAACGCGGTCTACCTGCCGCTCTGTTCGCTCACCATGTTCATGCTGCTGGCCGGGCCGGCCCGCGGCAGCATGTCGGCCGCCTCGTTCCTCACCTTCAACACCTCGGTGACCATGCTGCTGACCTCGGTCACCCAGATCACCGGCGCCTTCATCTCGGCGGCCGCCGCGATGCCGATGTTCGAGCAGATCAAGCCGGTGCTGGACGAGAAGCCCGAGGTGCGCGGAGCCAGCGCCCAGCCCGGCGCCCTGACCGGCGGCATCGAGGCCAAGAAGCTGTCCTTCCGCTACACCGACGACGGGCCGCTCGTCCTCGACGACGTCTCCTTCCAGGTACGGCCCGGCGAGTTCGTCGCCGTCGTCGGCCCCAGCGGCTGCGGCAAGTCGACCCTGCTCCGGCTGCTCATCGGCTTCGACAAGCCGACCTCGGGCCATGTGCTCTACGACGGGCAGGACCTGGCCGCCCTGGACCAGGCGGCGGTCCGCCGCCAGTGCGGGGTCGTCCTGCAGAACGCCCAGCCGCTCACCGGCTCGATCCTGGACTGCATCTGCGGTGCCGAGTCCTTCACCCAGGAGGAGGCCTGGGCGGCCGCCGAGATGGCGGGACTGGCCGAGGACATCAAGCGGATGCCGATGGGGCTGCACACCATGATCGCCGGCGGCGGCGCCATCTCCGGCGGCCAGCGCCAGCGGCTGATGATCGCCCAGGCGCTGGTCCGCCGCCCGCGGATCCTGTTCTTCGACGAGGCCACCAGCGCCCTGGACAACGAGACCCAGCGCATCGTCATCGACAGCACCCGCAAGCTCAGCGCCAGCCGCCTGGTGATCGCCCACCGGCTGTCCACGGTCATGGACGCGGACCGGGTGATCGTCATGGCGGACGGCCGGATCGTCGAGCAGGGCGCCCCGGCCGAGCTGCTCGCCGACACCGGCGGCCGGCTGCACGATCTGGTGCGGCGCCAGATGACCTGACCCGCCCGGACTCCACCGGGGCCCACCCCGTCAGCCGCCCCGCCGGGCCGAGCCTTCCCGCAATCCCCGCAGACCTCCGCATATCGTGCAGGGAGCGAGCGGAGGACGCGATGGCCACCAGCAGACACCTGTTCCATGCGATGCCGCCCGACCGGCGCCGGCGCCTGACCGACATCGCCGTCGAGGTGTCGCTGCCGCGCGCCACCCGCCTCTTCGAGGAGGGCCACAGGGCGGACCACTTCTGGATCATCCGCAGCGGACAGGTCGCCCTCGACCAGCGGGTCCCCGGGCGCCGCGCCGCGGTCGTCGAGACGCTCGGCCGGGACGAACTGCTCGGCTGGTCCTGGCTGTTCCCGCCCTATCTGTGGCACTTCGGCGCGGAGACCGTCGGCCCGGTCGAGGCCGTGGAGTTCGACGCCAAGGTGGTCCGCGCCCTGTGCGAGTCCGATCCCGTCCTCGGCCGGGCGATGTACCGCTATGTGGCCGAAACGGTGGCCGACCGGCTGCACGGCACCCGCGTCCGCCTGCTGGACCTCTACGGCCCCCAGGGCAGCGGCCTCGACCCCTGACCGGCGCGCGGGCGGGCCCCTGAGACGGATGACGGCCGACGCCGTGTCCCCGCGGCGGGACGAGCGGCCTCCGGGCTCTCCGCCGCCCCTCCACGGGTACGGCGGCGAGCCGAACGCCCGGACCGCGGGCCCCGTCGAGCAGCCCGGCGAGGGCGCTTGCGGCCGCCGGACGCGCGGCGCCCTCCAGCAGCCCGCGGACCAACGAGCGGGACGGCGTGCGTCGTTCGGCGGCGAGGGCTCGCCCGCTCGTCGCGGTGGGTCTCGGTGACCGCCCGTACGATCGGCTGCTCGGCTGCTCGGCTGCTCGGCTGCTCGGCTGCTCGGTCGCGAACAGCCGCAGCCCGTGCCGCGCGGTCGCTGCGATCTCCACATCCTTGACGCCGGCGGGGAGTTCGGCGGGGCCGTGCAGTCGCGCGAAGGCGTCCCGGGACATCCGCCGGGCGAGGGCGTTCACCCGGCCCGCGCTGCGCACTCGCCCGGGGCGCGCAGCGTGGGCCGGCGCCCGCACGGTGCCCGACAGCGGCGTGACGGCCGCATCGACCACATCGGCCGCAGCCGCCGTCCCGGACTCCTCGGCCGGCCTGCGGCCCGCCGGGAAAAGGCGACCCGGTCCGGAACCGCCCCCGCCGCCCGTCCGACTACCTGTGCCGGGTCGCACCTGCGGCCCGTCGGCCGCCGCGGCGGCGCGGCGAGACGGCCGGTGCACCGGCCGGTGAGGGTAGGGGAGAAGCGTCATGCGTCCTGGGAAGTTGTGCGGTGTGGCGGTGGCTGTCGCGCTGACCGCCACCGCGTGCGGGGGCAGCGGCACCGGCTCCGGCACGGGCACGGACAAGGGCGCCCGCGAGCCGGGCTTCCCGGTGCGGATCGCCGACTGCAAGGGCGTCACCACCACCTTCGCGTCCGCCCCGCGCAAGATCGTCACCAGCAATGCCGCCGCCCTGGAGATGCTGCTGCGGCTGGGGGCGGGCGACCGGGTCATCGGGACCGGGTTCCCGCCCCGCGAGGGAGCCCTGCCCGGCGACCTGGGCGCGCAGGCCAGGAAGGTGCCGGTGCTGGCGAAGTCCGTGATCCCCAAGGAGAAGCTGCTCGGCTCCGGCGCCGACCTCTACATCGACACCTTCGCGTCGATGAGCACCATGGGCCGGGCCGGTGACGCGCCGACCGAGGAGGAGTTCGCGGCGGCGGGCATCAAGCACCTCTACCTGGCGTCCACCGCCTGCGCGCCGATGGCGGACACACCACAGCGCGACCTGTCCGCCGTCGAAGGCGACATCAAGCGGCTGGGCGCGGTGACCGGCACCGCGCGGCGGGCGGACGCACTCGTGGCGCGGATGCGCGCGAAGGTCGACACGGTGCACAAGGCGGTGGGCGCGCTCGCCCCCGCCGAGCGGCCGACGTACTTCTTCTTCGACTACGACGCGGGCACCAAGCAGCCCGTCGCCGTCTGCCGCAAGCAGGTCGCCAACGCCGTGATCGCCGAGGCCGGCGCGCGCAATGTCTTCGACGGCTGCGACGGGGACTTCAAGCCGGTCTCCTGGGAGGACGTGGTCGCCGAGAACCCGGACTGGATCCAGCTCGGGGTGCGCGACCGGGGCGACGCCGCGGCCGACGCCAAGGCCTTCGACGAGGCGGCGGCGTTCCTGAAGCGCTTCCCCGCCACCAAGGGGCTCGCCGCCGTGCGCCAGGGGAAGTTCCTGCGGATCGGCTCGGAGCGTACGACGATCGCGGGCGTCGGCACCGCGGACACCGTCGAGGAGATCGCGCGCACCATCCATCCCGGACGGTTCGAGGCGGCACGGTAATGGCATCGGCCGTCGCCGGTCCGCCCGGACACCAGGAGCAGGCGCAGCGGTCCGGGCGCCGCACGCCGCCCGCCGGGCTGCTCGCCGCGGGGCTCGGCATCGCCGTGGTGGTGGCGCTGACCGCCGCGGTCTCGCTGGGCTCCACCGATATCGCGCCCGCACACGTCTGGTCGGTGGTGTTCCGCAGGCTCGGCGGGGCGCCGCCCCGGCCGGGCACCGACGACCTGATCGTGTGGCAACTCCGGTTGCCCCGGGCGCTGTTGGCGGCGCTGGTGGGCGCGGGGTTGGGGCTGGTGGGTACGGCGACCCAGGCGCTGGTGCGCAATCCGCTGGCGGATCCGTATCTGCTGGGCATCTCCAACGGCGCCTCGCTCGGCGCGGTCGCCGCCATCGTGCTGGGCGCCGGCGCGGGCGGTGCCCTGGGGCTGGGGCTCTCGGCGGCGGCCTTCGCCGGAGCGCTCGCCTCGTTCGCGCTGGTGTGGTGCACGGCCCGGCGCGGCGGGGGCTTCTCGCCACTGCGGCTGGTGCTGGCCGGCGTCGGCATCGGGCAGTTCCTGTCCGGCTTCACCAGTTACCTCGTGCTCCAGGCCGGCGACGAACAGCAGACCCGCAGTGTGCTGTTCTGGCTGATGGGCAGCCTGAGCGGGGCCACCTGGAGCGTGCTGTGGCTGCCGGTGCTCGCGGTCGCCGCCGGGCTGGTGGCCCTCCAGGCGCGGGCCCGCGCCATGAACGCGCTGCTCATGGGCGACGAGACCGCGGCCGGGGTGGGCGTGGACGTCACCCGGCTGCGCCGGGAGCTGTTCGTGGTCACCAGCCTGCTGACCGGTGTACTGGTCGCGGTCTCCGGAGCCGTCGGCTTCGTGGGCCTGATGGTGCCGCACCTGTGCCGGCTGGTCATCGGCGGCGACCACCGCAGGCTGCTGCCGCTGTCCGCGCTGACCGGGGCGCTGCTGCTGGTCGTGGTGGACATCGTGTGCCGTACGGCGCTGGACTCCCAGGAACTGCCGGTGGGGGTCGTCACCGCGATGATCGGGGCGCCCGCCCTGCTGTTCGTCCTGGACCGGCGGATGGAGGCGGGCCGGTGAACATCGCGATCGAGGATCTGCAGGTCGCCTATGCGGGCCGCGACGTCGTGGCCGGAGTGCGGCTGATGGCGGCGGACGGCGAGATCGCCGGGCTGGTCGGCCCCAACGGCAGCGGCAAGTCGACCGTGCTGCGGACCGTCTACCGGCATCTGCGGCCCACCGCGGGCCGGGTGCTGCTGGATGGTGCCGACCTGCGCACACTCACCCCGGCGCAGACCGCACGCCGGGTCGCCGCGCTGCCGCAGGAGCGCGGCAGCGACTTCGAGCTGACCGTGCGCGAGGTGGTGACGATGGGCCGCACGCCCTTCAAGCGGGCCTTCGCGGGCGACGACGGCACCGACCGGGAGAGCGTGGCCCGCGCCCTGGCCGCCGTCGGGCTCGCCGGGCAGGGCGCCCGCCGGTTCTCCGCCCTGTCCGGGGGCGAGCGCCAACGGGCCCTGCTGGCACGGGCCTTCGCCCAGGAACCCCGGGTGCTGGTGCTGGACGAGCCCACCAATCACCTCGATGTACGGCACCAGGTGGAGCTGCTCGCGCTGCTGCGGGCGCAGCGCCGTACGACGCTGATCTCGCTGCACGACCTGAATGCGGCCGCGTCCCTGTGCGACCGGCTGCATGTGCTGCACGCCGGGCGGGTGGTGGCCTCCGGCACGCCCCGCGAGGTGCTGACGCCACCGTTGCTGGCCGAGGTCTTCGGGGTGCGGGCCGCGGTGACCGAACATCCGCTCACCGGCGACCCGTTGATCGCCTTCGACCACCGGGAGGCGTTGCCCGCCGGGGCCGGCTGACCGGGCGCCGCGCCGGGAAGGGGGCCGGGCGCGCCCTGATGGGGGCCGGCGCGCCCGGGGGGCGGGGCGGCCACGGCCCCGCCGGCGACGGGAGCCCGGCACCACCCCGCCCCCCGGCCCGGGCGGCAGCACGCAGCAGCCAACCCGCCCTCACACGGCGACGAAGTGGCTCGGCCGCCCCCGGCGGCACACCAGCCGACCGAGCCGCTCGGCCTTCGCGCGGTGCAGCAACTCCCGCCGTCCATCGCGGTGTTCGAGCACACACGAGTGCCACGGCGTCGTCCACACATCGGGCGCGTCGAGCAGCCGGATGCCGAACTTGGCCGAGTCCCGGGGCTGCGGATGGATGGAGAGCCGGAAGGCGCCCGGGTGGTGCGCGCCGACCAGGTCGCCCCAGGCCCGGCTGCGCTGCATCACCGCGTAGGCGCGGCGGCGGCAGTCGCGCTGCAGCGCCGAGCGGGTGCCCGGGAACGCGACGGAGTCCTCGAAGAGGAAGCGGGTGATGCCCTGGTACAGGCGGCGCGTCGGTTCGTCGCTGCGCGTCAGGGACCGCAGCGTCTCCAGATCCGGCGCGTAGTGCTCGTGGACCAGGGCCCGTCGGGCGTCGTGCGACAGCCGCTGCCCGTAGACGTCGCGCAGGTCGAAGACGTCCAAGTGGGTCAGGCCCTCGTCGTGGACCATGGCGCGCAGGGCGTCGGCGTAGGCGTCGATGTCGCGGTCGGGCACCCGGATGAGATCGCTGAAGACATGTCCGTCCGAGCAGATGACCACCCGCGCCCCGGGCGGGTGGACGGCCTCGATCCGGGCGCACAGGGCGTTCAGGAAGCGCAGCGCCAGCCGTTCGCCCTCGTCGGGCAGGTGACCGAGCACCTTGGCCGGGTTCGGCGACTTGCAGGGGAAGCCCGGGAGGGTGAGGACGACCGGCTCGCCCGCGGCCACCGGCGACGCGAGCTGCCGCAGTTGGGCGGGGAAGGCGTCCGGGGTGTCATCGTGGCAGGTGTCCAGGGTACGGCGGTGGGGCAGCAGCTCGGCGAGCACCGGCCCGGGGCCGTCCGGGTGGCCGGCGGCCGGTGCGGGAAGCGGCCGGGGCGGGCTGGTCAGCACGCGGCATCCGGCCCGTCCGCGACCGGACACCCGGCCGGCGCGCCGTACGTCACCGGCAGCCGGTCCACCCCGCGCGCCAGTACCGCCGGGATCCAGCGCAGTTCGCCGTCCGGGACGGCGGGCCGCAGGCCCGGCAGCCGTCTCAGCAGGGTGCCCAGGGCGATCTGGAGCTCGATCCGGGCGAGGGCGGCGCCGGGGCAGAAGTGGGTGCCGTGCCCGAAGGCGAGATGCGGGTTGGGGGTGCGGTCGAAGTGCAGGGCGTCGGCGTCGGGGAACTGCCGGGCATCGCGATTGGCCGCACACAGCGACACGATGACGGAGTCGCCCGCCGGGACCCGCGTCCCGTGCAGATCGGCGTCCTCGGCGAAGAACCGCCAGGTCGTCAGCTCGAACGCGCTGTCGTACCGCAGGAGTTCCTCGACGGCGCGGGGCAGCAGCTCCGGCCGGGCGGCCAGCGCCGCCAGGTGGTCCGGGTGGCGCAGCAGGGTGACCAGGGCGGTGCTGATCTGATTCGTCACCGGCTCCTGCCCGGCGACCAGCAGCTGGAAGATCATCGAATCCAGCTCCTCCCGGCCGATCCGGCCGTCGTCGCGGGCGGCCACCAGCCGGGAGAGCAGATCCTCGCCCCGCTCACCGCGCTTGTGGACGACGAGATCGGCGATGTACTGCTGCAGTCCGCGCAGCCGCGCCTCGTACGCCGGGCGGCCCGGGTCCGACGGCCCCACGGGCTGGACGACCTTGCCCCAGTCCCGGTCGAAGCGCTCCTCGAACTCCCCGGGCAGCCCGATGACATGGGCCAGCACCTGAAACGGGAAACGCCCGGCGAAGACCTCGACCAGATCGGCCTCGCCGGCGTCCGGGAGGCCGTCGAGCAGGGCGTCGGCCATGGCCTGGAACCGGGGGCGGAGCCCCTCGACGCGCTGCGGCGCGAAGGCGTCGGTGATCAGCCGGCGCAGTACGGTGTGCCGCGGCGGGTCCTGGTGGAGCAGATGCACCTGGAGCTGGGAGTGCTGGGGCTCGGGCATGATCGAGGCACGGGCCCGCCAGGCGGCGTTGCCCCGCGCATGGTGCTTGCCCAGCCGGGTGTCGGTCAGCGCCCGATGCGCGGCCTCGTAGCCGGTCACCAGCCAGGCACGGACCCCGCTGGGGAACCGCACGCGGTGGACCGGGCCGCGCTCGCGCAGCTCGGCGTACAGGGGATAGGGATCGCGGGTGTACTCCGTCCCGTACAGGTCGATGGGATCGGGGGGTGTGGACACGGTGTCCTCCTCAACGGGCGCCGGTGCTGGCGAACCGCGCCCGGGCGGCGCGGCGTTGGAGAGGTCGTGCGCGGGGCGCGTCGAGTTCCCGCCGGAATCGGGGAATTCGCCCGGGTGTTCCGCGGATGCGCCGGTGTCCAAACCCAGTTAGTCGGGCCCGCGGGGCGGGGAGTTCCGGCGCGGGAACGGGAGGAACCTCACCCCCCGACGGGCCCCGGATCGCCCGCTCGGGGCCGCCTCCACCTGCCACGATGACGCGATGTCCCGCTCTTCGGCCGACCGCAGTCGGCGCTCTCTCCGGCAGGCCGTCCCCCGGCTGCTGCCCGCACGGTCGGTGCTCGGCTTCCTCGTGCTGCTGGCGCTGCTCGGCGCCCTGTCGTACGCGGCCGGCGCCGCCGCCGGCCCGGTGGCCCCCGATCTGCACCCGGCGGGCGGCACCCGCACGGGAGGCGACGCGCCCGCCCACGACGGGGACATGGGCGGGATGCACGGCATGGGCGCCGGGGCTCCCCGGCCGGTGACGGGGGGAGGGCCGCGATGACGTCGTCGTCCCGCTCCGACGCCCCGTCGGCGGCCCCTTCCGAGACACCGGCCCCGGCCCGTACCACCACCCTCACGGTCGGCGGGATGACCTGCGCCGCCTGTGTGGGCCGGGTCGAGAAGAAGCTCGGCCGGCTGGACGGCGTCGCCGCCACGGTGAACCTCGCCACCGGCCGGGCGACGGTCAGCCATCCCGCGACGGTGTCCGTCACCGACCTGGTCACCACCGTCGAGGCGGCCGGATTCACCGCCCGGCCCCACGACCCCGCCCCGGCGCCGGACGCGGAGGACCGGCCGCCGGCTGCCGACCGGCCGTCGCCCGCCGACCGTCCGGACGACGGGGACGACGCCGCCCGCGCCGAGCGGCACCGGCTGCTGGTGACCGCGGCGCTCTCGCTGCCCGTGCTGGTCCTGTCGATGGTGCCCGGCTGGCAGTTCCGCAACTGGCAGTGGCTGTGCTTCGTGCTCGCCGCGCCCGTCGCCGTGTGGGGCGCCGCGCCCTTCCACGCCCGTGCGCTGCGCGGCCTGCGGCACGGCGCGGCCACCATGGACACCCTGGTCTCCCTCGGCGTCGTCGCCTCCTTCACCTGGTCCGCCTCTGCGCTCTTCCTCGGCGGGGCCGGGGCGCCCGGCATGACCATGCCGTTCAGCCTGCTGCCCGCCACCGGCGACGGGACCGCGCACCTCTACCTGGAAGCCGCCGTCGGCGTCCCGCTGTTCGTGCTGGCCGGGCGGCGGATGGAGGCCAGGGCCCGGCGCGGCACCGGCGCCGCGCTCCGCGCCCTGGCCGAACTCGCCGCCAAGGACGTCGAGGTGCGCCCCGACGACGACAGCGAGCTTCCCCCCGGCGAACAGGGCCAAAAGCGGGGGAGGCGCATCCCGGTGGACCGGCTGCGGGCCGGTGACCGCTTCCTGGTCCGGCCCGGCGAACGCGTTGCCACCGACGGCACCGTCGTCGAAGGCGGCTCCGCCCTGGACCTGTCCCTGATCAGCGGGGAGAGCCGCCCCGTGGAGGTCGGTCCGGGCGACGCGGTCGTCGGCGGCGCGCTCAACTCCGGTGGCCTGCTGGAGGTACGGGCCGACGCGGTGGGCGCCGGCACCCAACTCGCGCGCATCACCCGGCTCGTCGAGGACGCCCAGACCGGCAAGACCAAGGTCCAGCGGCTCGCCGACGCGGTCGCGGCCGTCTTCGTCCCCGCCGTCCTCACCGTCTCCGTCACCGTCCTGGGCTTCTGGCTCGGCGCCGGGGCCGACCCGCAGTCCGCGATCACCGCGGCGGTGGCCGTCCTCGTCGTCGCCTGCCCCTGCGCGCTGGGGCTGGCCACCCCCACCGCGCTGCTGGCCGCCACCGGCCGGGGCGCCCAGCTCGGCATCCTGGTGCGCGGGCCGGAGGCGCTGGAGCGGCTGCGCCGGATCGACACCGTCGTCCTCGACAAGACCGGCACCCTCACCACGGGCCGGATGAGCGTCACCGCCCTCACCGCACGCACCGGCGGACTCGACGCCACGGAGGCGCTGCGGCTGGCCGCCGTCGTCGAGCAGGGCTCCGAACACCCGCTGGCCCGGGCGATCGGCGCCGACGCCGCCGCGCGGCTGCCGGACCGACCGCTGCCGCCCGTACGGGACTTCGCCGCCACCCCCGGATACGGCGTCCGGGGCACGGCCGACGGGCACCGGGTGGAGGTCGCCCGGCCCGGCGACCTCACCGGCCTGCCCGCCCCGCTGCCGGAGGCGGTGCGCACCGCCGAGAGCGCCGGTCACACCGCCGTCCTCGTCACCGTCGACGGCACCCCGCAGGCCGTCCTCGCGGTCGGCGACACCCTCCGTCCCGACGGCTACCGCGCCGTCGACCATCTGCGCCGCCTGGGGCTGCGGCCGGTCCTGGCCACCGGCGACCGGGACGCCACCGCCCGCGCGGTCGCCGGCCACCTCGCCATCACCGAAGTCCACGCCGGGGCGAGCCCCGAGGACAAGGCCGCCCTCGTCACCACCCTCAAGGAGCAGGGCGCCCGGGTCGCCGTCGTCGGCGACGGCGTCAACGACGCGGCCGCCCTCGCCCTCGCCGACCTCGGAATCGCCATGGGCAGCGGCACCGACGCCGCGATCGGCGCCGCCGATGTCACCCTCGTACGCGAGGACCTCCAGGCGATCCCCGACGCGGTCCGCCTGGCCCGGCGCACCCTGGGCACCATCCGCGGCAACCTCGTGTGGGCCTTCGGCTACAACCTCGTCACCCTGCCGCTCGCCGCCGTCGGCCTGCTCAGCCCGATGCCGGCGGCCGCCGCCATGTCCGCCAGCTCACTGCTCGTCGTGGGCAACAGCCTCCGGCTGCGCGCCTGGCGGCCGGGCGGACCCGGCAGCCGGGACCGCCGCCCCCACGGCCGCCGCACCCGACCCCGTGGGGAGTCCTCATGACCCGGCCGTCCGTCCCGTCCGTCCTCGTCCCGCTGCTCACCGCCCTGGTGACCCTCGGCATGCTCACCGCCTGGACCGCCGCCGGGAACGCCGGCCGGCCGGCGGAGCTGAGCATCCCCGAGGGGCGGGTGCTGATCCCCTCGGGGGCCGAGGCCACCGCCGCGTTCTTCACCCTGCGCAACACCGGCGGCGCCGACGACGTCCTGACGGGTGTCACCGGACCCGCCGGCCACCGCGCGATGCTCAGCCGCACCGTCGACATCGGGCGCAACGCCCGGAGCATGGCGATGGTCCGCGCCGCCACCGTCCCGGCGGGCGGCACCCTGACCATGACGCCGACGACCCTGGACGTGATGGTCAGCCCACCGCCGCGGCTCGCGCCCGGCGACCGGCTCACCTTCACGCTGCACTTCCGCGACAGCCCGCCGCGGACCGTACGCGCCCGGGCGGTACGCCCCGGCCGGTGAGCCCGCCGGCCACCGGATGCCACGGGGCTCATGGACCGGCCCTCGCCCGTCCATGAGCCCCGTCGTCACTCCCGCGGGCCGCGCCCGGTCAGGCCACGGCGTCCGCATAGACGGGCGGCACCTCGGCCGGTTCCGGGCACTCCGCCTCGGTCAGCAGCGCGACCAGCGTCTCGCGGGCACGTGCCACCCGGGACCGCACGGTCCCCACGGGGCAGCCCATCACCCCGGCCGCCGCCGCGTACGGCAGCCCCAGCAACTGCGTGAGCACGAACGCCTCCCGCCGCTGCGGCGCCAGCGCCGCCAGCAGTTCGGCCAGCGCGACGCCCTCGTCGAACCCCGGCACGCCCCGCGGCTGCACCCGCTCGGCGGCCGTCTGCCAGTCGTCCGTCGCCGCCAGCCGGGGCCGCGCCGCGAGGGACCGGATGCGGTCCGCGACCACCCGCCGGGCGATGGTCAGCAGCCAGGTACGCGCCGACGACCGGCCCTCGAACCGCGGCAGGCTGCGCAGCGCCCGCACATAGGTGTCCTGCACCAGGTCGTCGGTCGCCTGCGGATCACCGCTGAGATGTGTCACATAGCGCCGCACATCGAGCTGGGTGGCCCGCACGAACTGCTCGACGGCGCGCTCGTCCCCGGTACGGGCGGCCAGTGCCCAGCCCGTCACCGCCTCGTCATCGCGCATACCGCGACCGCCCCTCGCCGCGCGGCCGTGCGTCGGGGAGGATGGGCGCATGCACTGCTCGCGCATCCGTACGGCACTCTCGGCCCGCCTCGACGGGGAGGAACTGCCCCCCGGACTCACCCCCGGCCGGCTCGACGACCACCTGGCCGGCTGCCGGGACTGCCGACAGTGGGATGCGCAGGCACGGGCCCTCGCGGCCGGCCTCGACCGCGTCGCGCACCCCGGGGACGACCCGGCCGCCGCCGATGCGCTGCTCGCGCGGCTGCGGTCGGCCGCCGGACCGGGGGCGACAGGTGCCGACCCGGGCGGCAAACGGGCCGGTTGACGCGGTGGCCGGCGGACACCCGCCGCCGTCGGCCGGTGCGCCGGGAACGGACGCGGGCAGCAGCGCCACCGGCATCCGGACATCGATCATCATCTGGAGTCCTTCGCATGATCCGGTCGCCGCGCGCGGCGGGGACCGGTGACGTCGGAGCCGGGACGCCGGCGGGTGCGCTCGGCACCCGCCCGTCCACCGGCTCGGGATCACGACCTGCTGTCAGCAGACAGCCGGCTCATGCGGCGGACCCCGCAACGACCTCGCATACGCGAGCAGCAACTGCCGCACCGCACGCCGCGGCTCCTGACGGGCGGCGCGGACGGCGGGCCGCGGATCGGGCAGCAGGATCCGCAGGACGAGCACCAGCGGGGCGAACAGCCGGGCCGACACGGTCCGAACGAGCCGGAACGCCGCCCGTTCGCCGCCCCACAGCCACGCCGCGCCGAGCAACGCGACCAGCAGGTGGGCCGCGAGCATGCCGGTGGCGCTGCCGTGCATCCCCGGCATCTGGGCGGCGTGGTCCATACCGCCCATGGAGCCCATGTGCGGCATGGACTCCATGGAGCCCATGTCCTGCACGTCGTGCGGACGCCCCGTCGAGGACATGGCCGCCATCTGCTGACGCATCAGCTGCATCAGCCGTGCGCCGTCGGGACCGGAGAGCGGTGTGCCCTCCGCCCCGCACAGCAAGCTGTCCGCCCACTGGCGCGCGAGCGAGCGCTCGCCGCCGGCGGCGACCGCCTGGCCGAACGAGAAGGCACTGTGCAGGGCGGCCTGGGTGCCGACGGTCAGCAATCCCACCCACAGCGGCCCGCGTTCCCGGCCCGCACAGCACCAGCCGACGGCCGCGGTCCCCGCCCATGCGGTGAGCAGTATCCACGCGGGCACCACGGCATCCGACATCGCCATGTGCCCCAGCGCGGCGAGCAGCACGCACACCGCCGCGAACACCGCGGCGCGTAGCCCTCTGAGAACCTGCCCCGCAACCATGACAGGCCCATCGTCGCACCCCGGCCCCGGAGCCGGAGCGGGAGGGGCCCCACCTGCCACGCAGGGGCCGGTGCCGGCAGGCCACGGGCGGAGTGCGGGGCGGGGAACCGGACACGGGACAGGGGCGCGGCCCGACGCCGCGCCCCGTCAGATGCTCCGTGCTCTCCCGTACCGTGGTGGTGCCGTTGCCGCCGCGTCTAGGGCCGGGGCCCGATGACCTTCTCGCCGTCCCGGACCGTGATGGCGACGGCCGGGCAGACATCGGCGGCGTCCAACGCCCGCTCGTCCTCGTCGATCCGCTCGCGCAACGGGCGGGCGTGCGTGCCGTCCAGGGTGAAGAGGTCCGGCGCGACGGCGGCGCAGGATCCCGAGGCCATGCACCGCAGGGGATCGATCTCCACGTGCCAGGTCATCGCTTCACCACCCCACCGGCATGACCCGCGGCCCGCGCACCAGCATCTGGCTCTTCCACTCCACATCGCCGGCCAGCCGCAGTTCGGGGAAGCGGGTGATCAGGGCGAGGAGCGCCTCCTGGAGCTCCAGCCGGGCCAGCGGCGCGCCCAGGCAGTGGTGCACCCCGTGGCCGAACCCGAGGTGCTGGTTCCCGGTCCGGGAGATGTCCAGCGTCCCCGGTCCCTCGAAGCGCAGCGCGTCCCGGTTGGCCGCGCCCACCGCCACCAGGACGGGGGTGCCGGCCCGGACCAGGGTCCCGCCGACCTCGACGTCCTCCGTCGCATAGCGCGGCTGGCTCGCGCCACTGCCGAGCGGGACGAACCGCAGCAGTTCCTCCACGGCCCCGCCGATCAGCTCCGGCCGCTCGCGCAGCAGGGCGAGCTGGCCCGGGTGGTCCAGCAGTGCGAGAACGAAGTTCGGGATCTGGGTGGCGGTGGTCTCGTGCCCGGCGACCAGGATCCCGACGCACAGGTCGACGAGTTCGAGTTCGGTCAGCCGGTCGTTGACATCCCGGGCGTCGATCAGCGCCGTCATCAGGTCGTCCTGCGGCGCGCGCCGGTGCTCCTCGATCAACTGCCGCATATAGGAGCGCAGTTCCTCCTGATTGGCGTCGAACTCCGCCGCGGTGAGGGAGCTCGTCGACAGCGCGGCGTCGCTCCATACCCGGAACCGCGGCCGGTCCTCGGTGGGCACCCCCAGCAGCCGGCAGATCACCGCGACGGGGATCGGCAGCGCGTAGCGGTCCACCAGGTCGGCGGGCGGCCCGGCCGCCTCCAGCTCGTCGAGCATCTCGTGCGCCAGCTCTTTGACCTGGGGCCTGAGCTTCTCGACCTGACGGACGGTGAAGGCCTTCGCCACCAGCGTGCGCAGCCGGGTGTGGTCGGGCGGGTCCATGCCCAGGATGCCGCTGTCGCGGCGCCCTTCGGACTGCCGGGGCTCGTCGTGCCGTACGCCCTCGGCACGGCTGAAGCGCTGATCGCCCAGGACGAACCGGGCCTCGGCGTACCGGGTCACGAGCCAGGCCGGCTCGCCGTACGTCATCCGCACCTTCAGCAGCCCGGGGCGATTGCGGGCGTGTTCGTACTCTTCGGAGAGCTCGAGGCTCTCGGCGACATTGAAGGGGTAGGAGAGGGGTGCTGTGTCGGCTGTGGTCATGGTGACCTCCCTTGTGTAAGCACCTGCTTACAAAAGGTAGGCCGCCCTCCTCGGGGCGGTCAACGATGCATTGTGGCCGTCATCCTGACGGGCCAACGGAGAGGAGCGTGGCGATGGCCAAGACCCCGCAGCACGGCGCGGCGAGCACGACCCGCCGGGACGCACAGGGCACCCGGCTGCGGTTGCTCGATGCCGCGTCGGGGCTGTTCGCGGAGCGTGGCTACGAACGGGCGACGGTGCGCGACATCGCGGACCGCGCCGGGGTCAACCAGGCCCTGCTGTTCCGCTACTTCGGATCGAAGAAGGCGCTGTTCGGGGAGGTGATGGCACGTGGCGGCCATGAACAGCTGCGCACCACCCCCGCCGAGCGGCTGTTCGAGGTCGCGCTGCGCGGCATGCTGGCCGGCGGCAGGGAGGGCGCCGACCGTTCGCTGGAGGTGTGCCTGCGCTCCATCGGCGGCAGCGACGAGATCGCGGGTGCGCTCCGGGGGCTGGGGGAGGAGTACGCGGCGGTGCTCGCCACGCTCTCCGAGTCCGATACCGGCACGCTGCGGGGCGATCTGGCGCTCTCCTGGCTGCTCGGAATTGGCCTGATGCGTGTGGTGGTCGGCAAGGAGCCCCTGGTAAGCGCCGACCCCGACACGGTGTGCCGGCTCGTCGTGGGCGCACTGGGCGGGCTGTTGGAGGGACTGCCGCAGGCCGGGGAGGCCGGTGACGGCGGGGGAGCCGACGGGCGGGACGGCCCGGCTCGGGGGTGACCTGGCGGGGCGCGGCACGGCCTGTCGCCGTGTGTGCTGCGTTCCAGTGACTCTGCGGCGGGGCGCGGGTCGGTGGGCAGAAGTCCGCTTATTGTCACTTTTGCAGAGAATATTCTTTTTCTGCACAGTCGAGTGAAGGTGGAAACATGCTCCGTTCGATCCCTCGCGGCCTTGCAGTGGCCGGCCTGGCCGCGGCTGCCCTGGTGGTGCCGACGGCAGGCGCCGCCACCGCCGCAACTCCGGTCCCCCAGGCCGCACAGAGCCCCAAGTGCTTCTCGCACCACCACTGCGACAGGGGCCGCTACGGCGACCGGCATCACAACCGACACCACGGCCGCCACCACGGCCGCCACCACGGCCGCTTCGGGCACGGTGGCCACGACGGCTACGACGGCGTCGGCCGCGACAGCCGCAACGACGGCTTCGGCCGGGACAGCGGCTACGAGCGCGACGGCTTCGGACGCGACGGGGTGGGCCGCGACGGGCTGGGCCGCGACGGCGCCCTGGGCAAGGACGGGCTGCTCGGCCTGGGGCTGCTCGGCCTCCTCTAGGACCTGACGGCACGTCATGCGGTGGGCCCGGGATCGTGATCCCGGGCCCGCTGCATGCCGTGCCGCATGCGGATTCCACTGAATCCCCCGGGGCGAAGGGGGACGTGTCGCCGGCGGTCCCGCGCGGGAGTGGCCGCCCGATAACGGGAAGAATTCATTCCGCCATGGCCGCCCCACGATTCGCCTTTCAACGTTTCTCGTTTTCCGTTGAATCGTTGTCAGGGGGCTTGCGGAGTGGCAGGATTGTCCTGTCGCATCGCGAATGGGGGAAGTGCGACCAACGGGGACGGGGGAACGGTCCCTTCTGCGTAGCGCACCTGACCCGTGCGCCGACCAACAAGCCCATGGGCACCTCGCTTCTGCGAGCGCGCTTGTTTTGCGCCGCCCAATTTAACGGTTTGGATTCTGGTGATAGCGGAAGAAGTTTATGATCTCGTGCTGGATGATCTCTTCATCCGGCTCGACCAACTGGTGCCGGGGAGTTCCGTTTTCCTCAAACTGGAAGGTCTCAATCCTGCTGGTTCGGTAAAGCTCAAGACCGCTGTCGCACTCGTGGAGGCGGCCGAGGATTCCGGGCACTGCTTTCCGCGGACCCGGCTGATCGAGTCGACGTCGGGAAATCTCGGCGTCGCTCTGGCCATGGTGTGTGCGGCAAAGGGCTATGCGCTGACCTGTGTCACCGACCCCAACGCCACCCGCCAGTCGCGGCGCCTGATGGAGGTGCTCGGCGCCGAAGTGGTCGTCATCGACGTCCCGGACGCCCAGGGCGGCTATCTGCAATCACGTATCGACTACATCGGCGAGCGCCTGCACCGTGATCCCGGCCTCCACTGGCTGAACCAGTACGCCAACCCGGCCGGGCCGCGGGCGCACCGGGACCGTACCGGCCGTGCGCTCCTGCGGGAGATCGGCCACATCGACTACGCCTTCATCGGGGCCGGCACGACGGGGACGCTGATGGGCTGCGCGGAGTACCTCCGCCGGCACAGCCCCGTCACCCGGATCATCGCGGTGGACGCCGCGGGCTCCGTGACCTTCGGCGGGCCGGCCGCCCGGCGCCACCTTCCCGGCCTGGGGACCAGCAGGCGCCCGGAAATACTGGACACGCGGAACATCGACGACGTCGTGCTCATTCCCGAAGCGGATTCCGTCGGCATGTGCCGGATGCTGGCCGAAGAGCGCGGACTGCTCCTGGGAGGGTCGACCGGCACGGTCCTGTGCGCCGTCCAGGACGCGGCCAAGAACATTCCGGACGGCAGTGTCGTGGCGGCGATCTCACCGGACTTCGGCGATCGCTATCTGGAGACCGTCTACAACGACGCATGGGTGGCCGAACGCTGGCCTGCCATATCCGGCCACAAGATATCTCAGGCACCGGCCTGAGTGGGGGGAAGCTGTATGTTCGACTTCGAGATCGTGGCCGGGGAAACGGTCCGTCAGGTCCTCGACGGCAAGCGGGGAGAGGTTCTCGGTATTGTCCGCAGCGCCTATCTGGCGCACGAGTCCGGAGATTCCATCAATCCGGACAGCTACTTCCTCCGCTTCCCGGACAAGCCGGATTCCCGGATCATCGCGCTGCCCGCGTTCCTGGGCGCCGACGTCCAGCTCGCCGGCATCAAATGGATCGCGAGCTTCCCGGGCAACACCCACATCGGGGCCCCGCGTGCCTCGGCCGTCCTCCTGCTGAACGACTACGAGACCGGCTACCCGATCGCCTGCCTGGAAGCCGCCGGCATCAGCTCGGCGCGCACCGCCGCCTCCGCGGCCGTCGCCGCCACCGCGCTGCGCCCGGACGGCTACGCCGGCACCCGGACCGCCGTCGTGGGCGGGGGCGTCATCGCCCGCAACATCTGCGACTACCTGTCCGTCGCGGGCTGCGTACCGGACTCGTACCTCGTCCACGACCTCGACGAGGCGTCAGGACAGGCCCTGGCCGCCCATGTGCGCAGCACCCAGCACTGTCCGGCCGACTTCACCGCCGACCTCGACGCCGCGCTGCAGGCCGACACCGTCGTCTTCGCCACGACCGCGCTGGAGCCCTACGTCAGCACGCCGTTCAAGCCCGGACAGCTCGTGCTCCACGTCTCCCTGCGCGACCTCGCCCCCGAGGTGATCCTCGCGGCGGACAACGTCCTCGACGACATCGACCACTGCCTCAAGGCCCAGACCTCGCCCCACCTGGCCGAGCAGCGCTCCGGGTCCCGTGATTTCGTCAACGGCACCCTCGCCGGCGTGCTGAACGGCGAGGTGACGCTCTCCCCGGACCGCCCGGTGGTCTTCTCGCCGTTCGGACTGGGCGTACTGGACCTGGCGGTGGGCGCGTTCGTCCTGGGCGAGGCCCGCAAGGACGGCACCGCGATCGAGGTGCCCCACTTCTTCGGGGAGACCCGCCGGTGGTGAACCACATACCCCGCTCCGTCGCGATCGTGGGCGCCGGATCGCGCGGGCTCGGTCTCGTCGAACGGCTGGTCGCGCACTGCCTCGACCGGCCCGCCCCGCTCACCGTCCACCTCATCGACCCGCAGCCCTTCGGCCCCGGATTCCACCTCCCGGAGCAGCCCGACCACCTCCTGCTCAACACCGTCTGCGCCCAGCTGACGGCCTTTGCCGACGCGGAGATGGTGGACGGCCCCGTCCCGGTGTCCGGCCCCTCGCTGCACACCTGGTGCCGGCAGCGGGACCTGCGGCTCGCGGAGGACGGCTACACGGTGCGCACGGGAGAGGGCCGGGAGATCCGGCCGAACGACTTCCTGCCGCGCAGGCTCCTGAGCGCCTACCTCGCCTGGGCGGCGGAGGAGATCACCGCCGCGGCGCCCGCGTCCTTCGCGCTGGTCCGGCACCGTACGACCGCCGTCGACATCGTCCCCGGAGCGGCGGACACCGAGACGGTGGTCCTCGCCGACGGCAGCCGTCTCGACGCCGACGCCGTCTTCGTCACCGTCGGGCACCACACGTTCTACGAACCCGCGGCGCCCGCCTCCGACCCGCGGCTGGTCACCCGCCCCTACCCGTTGCCCGAGGCGCTCGACGGCATCGGCCCCGGCGAACGCGTGGCCGTCCTCGGCACGGGGCTGACCGCCATGGACGTCATCGCCACGCTGACGCTCGGACGCGGCGGCAGGCACACGACGGGCGCGGACGGCATGCGCTATCTCCCCAGCGGGAGGGAGCCGTCGATCGTGCTCACCAACCGCTCCGGGATGCCCTCGCGCAGCCGCCCCCGCCTCCCTCCGGGACGGGTGCGCTTCGCGCCGCTGGTGCTGACCCAGGAGCGTCTCGGCGCCCTGCGCGCCCACCGCCCGCAAGGCCGGCTGCACTTCGCCGACGACGTCCTGCCCCTGGTCGAGGCCGAGATGGAACTCGCCTACCACCGCACCCTGCTGGCCCGGGAGGCGGGCGACGCCATGAGCGCGGGCCTGGAACTCACCAGGCGCTGCGCCCGGGCGGGGCACGAGAGCGTACGGGCGGAGCTGCGCGCCCGCTTCGGCCCCGGCCCGGTGCCCGGGATCCTGTCCGCCGGCCTCGCGGCCCGGCAGTGGACGGGGTACGACGCCTACCGCGACTGGTTCCTCGACGAGGTCGCCACCGATCTGGCCGAGGCCGAGGCAGGCCTCGGCGCGAGCCCGCTGAAGGAGGCCCTGGAGGTCCTCCGCGACCACCGCGACGTCCTGCGGGCGGTCGTCGACCCGCCCGGCGTCGACGACGCGTCGTTGGCCGCGTTCTTCGGGGAGTTCGCCCCGACGGTGAACCGGCTGGTGATCGGCCCGCAGCTGGACCGGTCGGCGGAGCTGCTCGCCCTGATCGACGCGGGGATCGTCCGGCTCGGCCCCGGCCCGCGCCCGAAGCTCGTCGCACCCGCCGGAGCGGGCCCGTGGCGGCTGGAATCCACCTGCCTGGCGGAGCCGTTGCGGATGGAGGCCGACCATGTGGTGCAGGCACATGTGGCCGAGCCCGCCGCCGACCGGCTGCCCGGCTCGCTGCTCGGCACGCTCGTCGCCGCGGGCCGCCTGCGCACCCTCGCCCACCGCGGCGGAACGGTGCACGGACTCGACGTCACCCGGCAGGGCCGGGGCGTCGACCGTACGGGTACCGCGCAGCCGCGCCTGTACCTCCTCGGCCCGCACACCGAGGGATCGAGCTACTACAACCACTACGTTCCCTCGCCCGGCGTGCCCTCCCGCGCGCTGCGCGACGCGGAACTCGCCCTGGGCACTGCTCTGCCGGAACTGATGACGAGGAAGCGATGAACAACAGCGAGACGTACACCCCGTGGACCCAGGAGTACCGGCCCGAGACGCGCGCCGCGCAGGGCGACGGCTGGCGCTGCCCGACCACCGGCGCCGTACCGCCCCCGATCGGGCTGGGGGCGACCTACGCGCGCGACGACCAGTACCGCTCGCCCGCCGGGCTGGCCTACCTCCGGGACCAGGGGGCGCCGGGGTACGAGCAGGTCGAGCAGGTCGTGGCGGGTCTGGAGGGCGGCTCGGACGCGCTCGTCTTCTCGTCCGGGATGGCCGCCGCCACCGCCGTCTTCCAGGTGCTGCCCGCCGGGGCACGGGTCGTGGTCCCGCAGACCATGTACTTCGGACTCACCACGTGGCTGCGGGAGTTCGGCGCCGCGCGCGGACTGGAGGTCGTCCAGGCGCCCATGAACGACCTGGACGCGGTGGCGGCCGCCGTGGACGCCGCGCCGACCGCGCTGGTGTGGGCGGAGTCCCCGGCGAACCCCACCTGGACGGTGACCGACCTCGCCGGGTGCGCCGAGATCGCCCACCGGGCCGGTGCCCTGTTCGGCGTCGACAACACCGTCGCCACCCCGGTGCACTCCCGGCCGTTCACCCTCGGCGCCGACCTGATCATGCACTCCGGCACCAAGTACCTCAACGGCCACACCGACGTCGTCGCCGGACTGCTCGTCAGGGCGCCGGAGAGCACGGCGGCCCGGGACGCGATCTGGGAGCGGCTGCGGCTGCACCGCCGGCTGACCGGCCCGATACTCGGCCCGCTGGAGACCTACCTCCTCCTGCGCGGCATCCGTACGCTCTTCCCGCGGATGCGGCAGATCTCGGCCACCGCGCAGACCGTGGCCGAGCACTTCGCCGACCACCCCCTCATCCGCCGCGTCGCCTACCCCGGGCTGCCCACCGACCCCGGACACGAGATCTCCGCCCGCCAGATGACCGGGGGATTCAGCGGCATGCTCTCCCTGCACGTCGACGGCCCGTGGCAGCAGTCCCTGCGCACCGCGAACCACTGCCGACTCTTCATCCGCGCCACATCGTTGGGCGGCGTGGAGAGCCTGGTCGAACACCGCTACACCTTCGAAGGGCCGGGTAGTACCTCGCCGAAGGACATGCTGCGCCTGTCCATCGGTCTGGAAAGCCCCGCAGACCTCGTCGCCGACCTCGAACAGGCCCTTGAAAAGGCCGCTAAGGATAACCGTTGAGTTCCCAGACACCCACCCCCCACCCCGACGCCGCGCCGCCGGACCCCGTCCCGCCGGCGGGCGCCGCGGCCCCGGAAGGCGCCGGTGCGCCCCCGGCCTCGGAGCCGGGGCGCCGGCCCGGCCTCGTGCGCGACGCCTCCCTGTCCGCCGTGCTGGCGGGCTTCGTCGCCGTCGTCGTGTCCTACTCGGGCCCGCTCGTCATCGTGCTCGCCGCGGCGTCCGCCGGACACCTCGACACCGCCCAGACCAGTTCCTGGGTATGGGCCATCTCCATCGGCAGCGGCCTGACCTGCATCGGGCTGAGCCTGCGCACCAAGATGCCGGTGATCACCGCATGGTCGACACCGGGCGCCGCCCTGCTGGTGACGAGCCTGGGGGCGTACTCCTACGCGGAGGCCATCGGGGCCTTCCTCATCACCGGGCTGGTGATCACGCTGGTCGGTCTGACCGGGGTGTTCGGGTGGCTGATGCGGCAGGTGCCCACCGCCGTCGTCTCCGCCATGCTCGCCGGCATCCTGTTCTCGTTCGGCACCGGGGTCTTCACCTCCCTCAAAACCGCACCGCTCATTGCCGGTTCGGTGCTGGTCGCCTACCTCCTGGCCAAGCGCTGGCTGCCCCGGTACGCCGTCCTCGTCGCGCTGGCGGCGGGCGTCCTCGCCAGCGCGGCGAGCTCCCGGCTGGACATCCACCTGGACCGGATCGAGTTGGCCAAGCCGGTCCTGACGACCCCGGACTTCTCGCTCGCCTCCCTCATCGGCATCGCGGTGCCCATGATCCTGGCGACGCTCGCCTCGCAGAACGCACCGGGCATGGCGGTGCTCACCGCGTCGGGCTACCAGCCCGAGGACCGCCTGCTGATCGGTTCGACGGGCCTGGTCTCCACCCTGCTCGCGCCGTTCGGCTCGCATGCCGTCAACCTCGCGGCGATCACGGCCGCGATCTGCACCGGCCCGGAGTCCCACCGCGACCCCCGGCGCCGCTACGTGGCCGGGGTCTCCTGCGGCGCGTTCTACCTCCTCATCGGGGCGTTCGGCTCGACGCTGGTGGTGCTCTTCGCGGGGCTGCCCAAGGAGCTGGTGGCGGCGGTCGCCGGCGTCGCGCTGCTCGGTGCCCTGGCAGGCGGCCTGACCGGTGCGGTGAAGGAGGAGAAGGACCGCGAGGCGGCCCTGATCACCTTCCTCGCCACCGCCTCCGGCGTCACCCTCTTCGGCATCGGATCGGCCTTCTGGGGACTGCTCTTCGGCGTCGTCGCCCACCTCGTCCTGACCCGCCGGCGCGCCGCGTCCGAGAAGCCCGCCGCCTGACCGCCCTTCGCCCGCTCGCGGGCGGGCGAAGGGCGGTCCGGGCGCCGTGGGGCCGCCGGACACCCGCCGTGTCCGGCGGCCCCGCGCCGCCTGTGCTGCTGTGCCGCGAGCGCGGCACAGCAGGGCAGGGGACCGGTCAGGACGAGCCGGACCCGGCGCCGTCCCGCTTCAGGTTCGTCACCTTCTGCGGCAGCGGCCCCGTGCCATCGGCGAGCGGGGGTGCGGAACCGGATGTACCGGTCCCGTTCTTGAGGCTGTCCAGAATGGCCAGCCCCTCGCCGACGATGCCGGAGACGATCTCATTGATCCCGTCGGTGCCGTTGAGGACGGTCAGCCGGGAATGGGCGAGGCCCTCGGCCGCCGCCTTGGTGAGGGCGGGGAGGTTCTCGATGGTGCGGTTGGCGGCGATCAGCTCCTGGTTGCCGTCCCGCAACGAGCCCGCGAGGGCCGTGTTGGCATCGGCCCGGGCCTGGGCGACGGCCCGCTCGCTGTAGGCGCGGGCGTCCGCCTCGAAGCGGACCTGGTCCCGCTGGGCCTCGGCCAGCGTGCGCAGCCGGTAGGCCTCGGCGTCCGCGGGCCTGCGCACCTCGGCCTCCAGCCGCTGCGCGGCCAGCGAGGCCTGCCGCTGGGCCAGCGCGGTCTGCTCCTCGATGACCTCCTGCGAGGCCCTGGCCTGCGACAGCGGCCCGGCCTGCGCGGCGCGGGCGTTGGACTGCTCGGTCTCGGCGAGGAATCCCGCCCGCTTGATCGCGGTGTCCCGCTCGTACTCCGCCTTGAGCGCCGCCGCCTGCTGTTCCCGCTCGGTCGCTTCCTGGTCGGCCTTGGCCTGCGCGATCCGGGCCGCGCTGGCGACCGCGGCGGCGTGCGGAGCGGCGAGATTGGTGATGTAGCCGGAGGTGTCGGCGATCTCCTGGATCTGCAGGGCGTCGACGACGATGCCGAGCTTCTCCATCTCGGAGTGACTGCCGTCCTTGACCTCCTGGGCGACCCGGTCCCGCTCCCGGATGATCTGCTCGACGGTCAGTCCGCCGACGATCGAGCGCAGGTGACCGGCGAAGATCCGGCCCACCAGCTCCTCCATGGTGGCCTGCTCGTCCAGGAAGCGGCGCGCGGCGTTGGCGATCGAGGTCTGGTCGTCCCCGACCTTGAAGACGGCGACCGCCCGGACGCCGATCCGGATGCCCTGCTGGGTGACGCAGTCCTCGGAGATCTCCGCCTCCCGCAGCGACAGCGCCAGCACGCTCGCCTTCTGCTTGACGGGCATGACCCAGCAGCCATGGCCCGTGACGATACGGAATTGGGCGTCCCCGGTCCGGCGCTTCGAGCCGGAGATCAACAGCGCCTCGTTCGGCGCAGGAACATGCCAGAACAACATCGGAAGGCTCCTGGTCCGTTGCGACCGGCCCCGGGCCGGTGGACGGGGACGGCCGCGGGAAGGGCGGCGCCCGGGTGGCCGGGCGCGGTCTTGCAGGACGGCCCGGTCAGGCGGGCAGCGGCGCGACGATCACCGACCGCGCCGAGGTGTGCTCCACCACGATGACCTGGGTATGGCGGGCGATGGGCTCGCGGGACCAGGCGGCGAAGGCCTCGGTGCCGCCGCGTACGGGCAGCAGCACCTCACCGGGTCCGTCGGTCGGGATCGAGACGGTGACCCGCCCGATCACCCCGATCGGGCTGAAGTCCGTGTCATCCGTCGCGCTCACCCGGGCTCCGTCGCTGGTCAAAGCCGCTGCCGGGCGGAATCCTGGCAGCGGGACATCCTCGACAATTCAACGGTACTCCGGCCCGGCCGCCGCATCAGGCCGGCGCCATGGGGCCCCGGCGCGCAGCGGGTTCAGGCGTCCAGGCGGGCCGTACGGGCCGCGGGGACCTGCTTCCTCGGCGGCAGCACATCGGGCGCGCGGTGGGGACGCAGGGCCGTGAGGGCGGTCTCGGTCTCCTCCATCAGTGCGCGGTAGGAGACCAGCCGCTGCCACTCCGGGTCGGCGACTCCGGGAACGGTGGCGGCGCGGTCCGTCCACTGCTTCACGAGCCCGGCGTACACCGGTGTCTGCCGGAGGATGTCCGAGGTGATCCACCGCGGCATGCGCCCGGGGCGGGGGATCGGGGTCTGTCCGTGGCCTGCGACGGTGCCGGAAGAGGGGTCGCTCATGGCCGTAGAAACGATTCTTCCGCCCTGGGGTCACTGCGTATTTTTGCAGCGTTCCCTACTTCCACCGTGGCGGCCTGGGCGTATCTCTCTCGAATATCACCTTATGCAGTGATCTATAGCCGGGAAGCGGACCAATCCGGACGAAGAAACGTTGTCGCAGTCATGGAACCGAGGGAGTTGTGGGAGCGCCATGCCGTACTCGCACAGGCGTTTTGCAGCAGCGATGACGAGGTCCGCCGTACACAGGGACTCCTCGACGAGGCCGAGGCCCGCCGTTCGCGGACCCTGGCCGCCTTCGCCGTGACCGTGGGCAGCGACGCGGTGGTGGCCGAGCTGCTGGGCCTGGACGAGCGCGAAGTGCGCCTGGCCCGCCGCACGGTGGGCAAGGACGACGCCCGCGCGGTCGCCAAGAGCCTGCTTGCCCAGACCACGCGCGAGCAGCCCCCCGCCCAGCAGACCACCACGTCCCCCGCGGCTCCCGCCACGACGCCCCCCGCGAGCCATCCCACGCCCCCTCCCGCGTCGCACCCCGCGCCGCCGCCCGCCTCGCACACGTCGCCGCCGGCCGCCGCGCACCCCGTGAGCCCGGCGGCGCCGGCGCCGGCCGCCGCCCCCGTCCCCGCCGGCCCCCTGTCCAACGAGCCGGCCTGGGCGCCGGCCCTGGACGCGGTCCTGATGAGCAGCTGGCACAACGGAGTCGACCTCACCGCCCTCGCCACCGAACTCGGACTCGACGTCCGGCTCCTTGTGGCACGCGCACAACAGCTCTCCGCGGAGAGCCGGCCCTCCCCGACCTCGTCACCGGACCGCACCGGCCGGCACCGCAGGATGGCCAACCTCCCGCCGTCCCCGCAGCCGGAGAACTCCCATCCGGCCTGGCGCGAACGACCATCGCAGCACCTGCGCGAGCCCTACGACCAGGAGCCCTGGAAGCAGCAGCCGTACCAGAACTACCCGGACCAGCAGGACTACCAGGAGTACCGCGCCTACGACGAGCATCTACAGCACCAGCACCCCCAACAGCAGCAACCACACCACCAGCAATACCTGCATCACCCACAGCACCAGCAGTACCAACAGGCCTCCCACGCCGCCTGGGACGCCAACGCCATCACCGCCGCCCAACACGACTGGGACGGCATCCTCAGCCAATGGGAAGCCACCACGTCCCCCACCCCGCCGCTCTCCGCTCCGGGACAAGGGGGTGGGTGAGTCATCGCCAGGATCGCGTCATGCTCCGGACGTCCGTGCCCGGTCCGTGGCGTTCGTCCGTATGATCGCGAGGGCGGCAGGCGACGATCTTCGGAGGCGTGAACGACCATGGCGGAACAGCGCGTTGTGCTTGTGACGGGTGGCGGGACGGGCATCGGTGCCGCCACCGCGCGGCTGCTGCGGGCCGCCGGGCACCAGGTGGTGATCTCCGGACGCCGGGCCGAACCGCTGCGGCGGCTCGCCGAGGAGACCGGAGCGCTGGCGCATCCCTCGGATGCCGCCGATCCCGCCGCGGTGCAGGAGCTCGTCGACGCCACCGTGTCCGCGTACGGGCGGCTCGACGGGCTGGTCCTCAACGCCGGGATCGCCCGCAGCGGGGCCGTCGGAGACCTGTCCCTCGAGGACTGGGAGGCCGTGATGGCCACCAACGTCACCGGGCCGTTCCTGCTCCAACGCGCCGCACTGCCGCACCTGTTGGCGAGCCGCGGCGCTGTCGTCGCGGTGGCCTCGGTCTCCGCCCTGCGCAACGGCCATGGCAACGCCGCCTATGCGACGTCCAAGGCCGCCCTGCTCCAGCTCTGCCGGTCGCTCGCCGTCGACTACGGGCGGGCCGGGCTGCGCGCCAACATCGTCTGCCCCAGCTGGGTGCGCACGGAGATGGCCGACCGGCGGATGACGCGCTTCGCCGAGGAGACCGGGCAGGCGGCCGGCGGGGCGGACGCCGGCTACGAGGAGGCCACCCGGCTGCTGCCCGCGGGCCGCCCCGGAGAGCCGCGGGAGGTCGCGGAGGCGGTCGGCTGGCTGCTCTCGCCGGCCGCTTCCTTCGTCAACGGCGCGGTGCTCACGGTCGACGGCGGGGTCACGGCGCTCGACCCCGGCGGCGCCGCGTTCTCCTTCCGCATCGAGGCCCGCGACGGCGCGGACGGCTGAGGCGGACGATGGCGGAGATCCTTTACCGGGACCGCTGGATCGAGTGCACCTCCGAGGTCCTGCGCATTCGCGGCTACTACTTCCCGTGGGGGACGAAGACCGTCCGCTACGCCTCGGTGCGCGCGGTCCGGCGGGTGGAGATCGGGGCCTTCAGCGGTCGGGCCCGGATCTGGGGCACCGCCCACCCGCGCTACTGGGCGAGCCTGGACCCGGGGCGGTTCTCGAAGCGGGACGCGCTGATCCTCGATCTGGGCCGTTTCGTGCGCCCGGTCCTCACGCCGGACGACGCCGCGGCCGTGGAGGCCGTCCTGCGCGAGCGGACGCCGGCGCCTCCGCGGCCGTGACGCCGCGGGTGCCGGACCCGGGGGTGCCGGGGCGCAGGCCGGAGGTCAGGTGGTGGCCGGCTGGGCGGTGCGGGCGAGTTCGCGGCGGAGCCGCAGGAAGGGGCGCGGGCGGTTGAGGGCGAGCACCGCGGTGGTGCGTCCGTCCCGTTCGTAGCAGGCGAGGAAGCTGCGGTCGTCGGGGGAGCCCTCCAGGATGCGCGGGGTGTCGGTGGGCAGCCGGTGGCCCGCGAACTGGATGCGGACGCCGTACTGGTCGGACCAGAAGTACGGCAGGCTCCGGTGGGTCGCCACCGTGGCGCCCGCCAGCAGGTTCCGTGCCGCCACGGCGGCCTGTTCGGTGGCGCTGGTCCAGTGCTCGGCACGGACGCCGTCGACCCTGGCGACATCGCCGACGGCCACGACGGCGGGCAGCGGGGTGACACAACCCGCGTCGCAGCGCACACCGTCGTCGAGCGGCAGGCCGGAGTCCGCGAGCCAGGCGGTGCGGGGGCGCACCCCGATGCCGAGGACGACCACGTCGGCGGGGAGCAGCCGGCCGTCGGCCAGCTCGACCCCGGTGACGCGCCGGCCGGTGCCGCCGCTGTGCAGCCGGGCGACGCCGGTTCCGGTGAGCAGGGTGACGCCGTGGTCCGCGTGCAGGGCGGCGCAGATCTCGGCCATGGCGCCGCCGAGTTGCGGGACGAGGGGGAGCGGGGCGGCCTCGACGACGGTGACGTCATGGCCGAGGGCGGCGCAGGACGAGGCGACCTCGGCTCCGATGAAGCCGCCGCCGATCACCGCGACCCGGACCGGCCCCGACGCCAGATCCGCACGGAGCGCCTGGGCGTCGTCGAGGGTGCGCAGGGTGTGCGTCCCGGCGGGCACCGGGCCGGGGAGGAGGCGCGGGGCGGCGCCGGTGGCGAGGACCACGCCGTCGGTGGTCAGCGACCGGCCGCCGTCGAGCAGCACCGAGCGTCCCGCGGTGTCGAGCCCGGTGGCCCGGGTGCCCAGCAGCCATTCGGCGTCGAGTTCGGCGATCTCCTCGGCGTCGGCCAGGGCGAGTTGACCCGGGTCGGTGCTGCCGGTGAGGAAGTCCTTGGACAGCGGGGGCCGGTCGTAGGGGCCGTGGCACTCGTCCCCGACGATCACCAGGCGGCCGTCGAACCCCTGGGCACGCAGGGCCCGCGCGGCGTACAGGCCCGCCAGCGAGGCCCCGATGACTGCGACCGAGTTCATGCGGCGGTGCCCTCCTCGGCGGCGTGGTGGACGTAGATCATGCCGTCCTGGACGGTCACGGGGTGGGTGCGCACGGCCCGGCGGGCGGGCAGGCAGGTCGCCGCCCCGGTGCGGAGGTCGAAGGAGGCGGCGTGCAGCGGGCATTCGACCAGGCACCCTTCCAGCCAGCCGTCCGCCAGTGAGGCGTCCTGGTGGGTGCAGGTGTCGTCGATCGCGTACAGCTGCCCGTCGGTGTGGAAGACGGCGATCGGCGGTGCGGTGTCGATGCGTACGGACTCGCCTGCCGGCAGGTCGGCGAGAGGGCAGACAGGAATCACAGGACCCCCCTGGTGCATTCGGAATCATCGAGTTTCGTGGAGCGCACGATGAAGCGCTATGCGCAACAGAATCCCGATGGTGCGCGGATGCGTCAAGCGCTGTGGGGAATTGCCGGAACGAGGGCCGGGAGGCCGAGTTCGGTCGTCCCGGCCGTGCGCAGGGACGTCGCAAGTCCGCTGCCGAGAGCCGGCCCGTACCTCTTGACGCTGCCGAGTCGGCGTTCCCACTATGTCTCTCATCGCGCAACCAGTCGTGCAGTGCGCAACACTTGAGGGGTAGGGCATGCCACACGAAGTCCATGCCGTCGTCGCGGCGAAACAAGGCGCACCCGTCGAGCTGCAGACCATCCTGGTACCGGATCCCGGGCCGGGAGAAGTGCTCGTCGCCGTGCAGGCCTGCGGCGTCTGCCACACCGATCTGCACTACCGGGACGGCGCGATCGACGACGCGTTCCCCTTCCTGCTCGGCCATGAGGCGGCCGGCGTCATCGAGGAGGTCGGCCCGGGCGTCACCGGGCTCGCCCCCGGCGACTTCGTCGTCCTCGCCTGGCGGGCGCCCTGCGGCGCCTGCCGGTCCTGCCGCCGCGGACGGCCCTGGTACTGCTTCGACTCCGCCAACGCCACCCAGCCGATGACCCTGCGGGACGGCACCTCCCGGACCACGTCCGGGGCAGGCACCCCGCTCACCCCCGCGCTCGGCATCGGCGCGTTCGCCGAGAAGACCCTGGTCGCCGCCGGACAGGCGGTCAAGGTCGACCCGCACGCCCGCCCCGAGGCCGCCGGTCTCATCGGCTGCGGCGTGATGGCGGGGTACGGCGCAGCCGTGCACACCGGCGCCGTGGGCAGCGGGGACACCGTCGCCGTCATCGGCTGCGGCGGGGTGGGCAGCGCGGCCATCGCCGGTGCGTCCATCGCCGGAGCCCGCCGGGTCATCGCGGTCGACATCGACGACCGCAAGCTCGACGGCGCCACCCGCTTCGGCGCCACCCACACCGTCAACTCCCGTGGCACGGACCCCGTCGAGGCGGTCCGCCAACTCACCGGCGGCCACGGCGCGGACGTGGTGATCGACGCGGTCGGCCGGCCCGAGACCTGGACCCAGGGCTTCTTCATGCGCGACCTGGCCGGAACCCTGGTCCAGGTCGGCGTCCCCGACCCGGACATGCGCATCGAGCTGCCGCTGATCGACCTCTTCTCGCGCGGCGGCGCCCTGAAGTCCTCCTGGTACGGCGACTGCCTGCCCAGCCGCGACTTTCCCGTGCTCATCGACCGCTACCTCGGCGGACGCCTCGACCTCGACGGATTCGTCACGGAGACGATCGCCCTGGACGAGGTGGAGTCCGCCTTCGACAAGATGCGCGACGGCCGGGTACTGCGCTCCGTCGTGGTCATCTGACGGCGTCCCGTCCCTCGCCGATCACCCCGACCAGCAGGAGGAGGGTCATGTCCCGTACGCCCGCACACCGTTCCCGTGTAGTGGTCATCGGTGCCGGCATCGTCGGCTGCTCGCTCGCCGACGAGCTGACCGCCCGTGGCTGGACCGAGGTCACCGTCCTCGAACAGGGCCCGCTGCCGGCCCCCGGCGGTTCCACCTCGCACGCACCCGGCCTGGTCTTCCGGACCGGGCCGTCCAAGACCATGACCGAGTTCGCCGCCTACACCGTCGAGAAGTTCGGCGCCCTGGAGGTGGACGGGCTGCCCTGCTTCAACCCGGTCGGCGGCCTGGAGATCGCCACCACCGAGGCCCGCTGGGCCGACCTGCACCGCAAGGCCGGGCTCGCCGCCTCCTGGGGCGTACGCGGTGCACTGCTCTCCCCGCGGCAGTGCAAGGAGCTGTGGCCGATGCTCGACGAGACCGTGCTGTACGGCGGTTTCCACACCCCCGACGACGGCCTGGCCCTCGCGGTGCCCGCCTGCCGCGCCCAGATCGCCCGGGCCGAGAGCCGCGGCGCCCGCTTCCTGGAGCGGCACACCGTCACCGGCATCGAGCGGGCGGACGGCCACGTCACCGGCGTCGTCACCGACCGCGGCACCTTCCCCGCCGACCACGTCGTCTCCGCCGCCGGCTTCTGGGGCCCGGTGATCGGCGCGATGGCCGGGGTGGACGTACCGCTGCTGCCCCTGGCCCACCAGTACGCCACCACCGAGCCGCTGCCCGAGCTCGGCGGCGTCAACGACCCTCGTACCGGGGCGAGCAAGCCGATCCTGCGCTTCCAGGACCGCGACCTCTACTTCCGCGAGCACAGCGACCGCCTCGGCATCGGCTCCTACGCCCACCGCCCGATGCCCGTCGACCCCTTCACCGTCCCCGCGTTCGACGAGACGCCCGTGATGCCGTCCTCGCTGCCCTTCACCGAGGACGACTTCGCCCCGAGCTGGCGGGACAGCGTCGGACTGCTGCCCGCGCTCGGCGCCTCGCGGGTGGCCGAGGGCTTCAACGGCGTCTTCTCCTTCACCCCCGACGGGATGCCGGTCCTCGGGGAATCCCGCGAACTGCGCGGATTCTGGCTCGCCGAGGCGGTCTGGGTCACCCACTCCGCGGGCGTCGCCAAGGCCGTCGCCGAGTGGATGACCGACGGCCGGCCCGCCGTCGACATTCACGAATGCGATCTCTACCGCTTCGAGGACGCCCAGCGCTCGCCCGCCTACATCGCCGACCGCGGCGCCCAGAGCTTCATCGAGGTCTACGACGTCATCCACCCGCTGCAGCCCATGGAGCAGCCGCGGCCGCTGCGCACCAGCCCCTTCTACCCACGGCAGCAGGAGCTCGGCGCGTACTTCCTGGAGGCCGGCGGCTGGGAGCGCCCGCACTGGTACGAGGCCAACGCCCCGCTCGCCGAGGGGCTCGAACTCCCCGAACGCGACGCCTGGTCCGCCCGCTACTGGTCGCCGATCGCCGCCGCCGAGGCCCGGGCCACCCGAGAACGGGTCGCCCTGTACGACATGACCCCGCTGCGCAGGCTGGAGGTCACCGGCCCCGGCGCCCTCGCCTTCCTCCAGCGGATGACCAGCAACAACCTTGCCAAGAAGCCGGGCGCGGTGACCTACACCCTGCTCCTGGACGAGACCGGCGGCATCCGCTCCGACCTCACCGTCGCCCGGCTGGCCCCCGACCGCTTCCAGGTCGGCGCCAACAGCGCAGCCGACCTCGACTGGCTGTTGCGGCACGCCCCGGACGGGGGCTCCTCCCGCTCGAGCGAAGCCGAGAGCGGGGGAGTACAGGTCCGCGACATCACCTCCGGCACCTGCTGCATCGGCGTCTGGGGCCCGCTCGCCCGCGACCTGGTCCAGCCCCTGACCCGCGACGACTTCTCCCATCAGGCCTTCGGCTACTTCCGGGCCCGGCAGACCCACCTCGGCCATGTCCCGGTCACCGCCCTGCGCCTCAGCTATGTCGGCGAGCTCGGCTGGGAGCTGTACACCACCGCCGACCTGGGGCTGCGGCTGTGGGACACGCTCTGGGAGGCGGGCCGCGAGCACGGGGTGATCGCCGCCGGGCGCAGCGCCTTCAACAGCCTCCGGCTGGAGAAGGGCTACCGCGCCTGGGGCCATGACATGACCACCGAGCACGACCCGTACGAGGCCGGTGTCGGCTTCGCCGTCCGCCCCGCCAAGGGCGACTTCCTCGGCCGCGACGCACTGGAGGGCCGCAGCGAGGAGACCTCGTCGCGCAGGCTCAGCTGCCTCACCCTCGACGACCCGGAGGCCATCGTCCTCGGCAAGGAACCCGTCTATGTCGACGGCCTCCCGGCCGGTTATGTCACCTCCGCCGCCTACGGCTACACCCTCGGCCGGGGCATCGCCTACGCCTGGCTGCCGGCCGCCGCGGCAGCCCCCGGCACCGCCGTCCACATCGAGTACTTCGGCGAGAAGATCCCCGCGACCGTCGCCCAGGAGCCCCTCTTCGACCCGCAGATGGAACGCATCCGCAGGTAGCCCTCCTCCGTTGACCCACCGGTGATCCGCTCGTCCCCCGTACGCAGAAGGAGCAACCGCATGGCTCCCACCTACGACGTCATCGTCCTCGGCCTCGGCGGCATGGGCAGCGCCGCCGCCCACCACCTCGCCGCCCGCGGCGCCCGGGTCCTGGGCCTGGAGAAGTTCGGTCCGGTGCACAACCGCGGCTCCAGCCACGGTGGTTCCCGTATCACCCGGCAGTCCTATTTCGAGGACCCCGCCTACGTCCCGCTGCTGCTGCGCTCCTACGAGCTGTACGAGAAGCTGGAGCGGGACAGCGGCCGCGAGATCGCCACCCTCTGCGGAGGGGTGATGATCGGCCGGCCCGACAGCCGTACCGTCCGCGGCAGTCTGGAATCCGCCCGCCGGTGGGACCTCCCGCACGAGATGCTCGGCCCCGAGGAGATCCGCCGCCGCTTCCCGACCCTCACCCCCGCCGAGGACGAGGTCGCGCTGTACGAGGCGCGGGCGGGCCTGGTCCGGCCGGAGTTCACCGTCGCCGCGCATGTCCAGCTGGCCGGCCGGGACGGCGCCGAGCTGCACTTCGAGGAACCGGTCACCCGCTGGGAGGAGCTGCCCGGCGGCTCCGGGGTCCGCGTCCACACCCCCGAGAACACCTACACCGCGGGTCAGTTGGTGATCTGCCCGGGAGCCTGGGCGCCCCGCCTGCTCACCGACCTGGGGGTGCCGTTCACCATCGAACGGCAGGTCATGTACTGGTTCGCCCCCGACGGCGGGACCGCGCCCTTCGTCCCCGAGCGGCACCCGATCTACATCTGGGAGGACGACCGGGGCGTCCAGGTCTACGGCTTCCCGTCGATCGACGGTCCGGACGGCGGCGCCAAGGTCGCGTTCTTCCGCAAGGGCACCGTCTGCACCCCGGAGACCATCGAACGCACCGTGCACGACCACGAGGTGCGCGCCATGGCCGACCAGATGCGCCCCCGCATCCCCGCCCTCCCCGGCCGCTTCCTCAAGGCCGCCACCTGTATGTACTCCAACACTCCCGACGAGCACTTCGTGATCACCCGGCACCCCGCGCACCCGGAGACCGTGACCGTCGCCTGCGGGTTCTCCGGGCACGGCTTCAAGTTCGTCCCCGTGGTCGGCGAGATCGTCGCCGACCTCGCGCTGACCGGTGCCACCGCGCACCCCATCGAGCTGTTCGACCCCCGCCGGGCCGCCGCCGCGGCCGCTTGAGGAGACCGCCATGACGACCACTCCCACCGAGTCCGCGCCGGCCGCCGCCCCGCCCGCGGCCTCCCCGAGCCTGATCGCCACCCTCGCCGGCCACTACTACACCGATCCCGGCATCTTCCGGCAGGAGCAGGAGAAGATCTTCGAGCGGCTGTGGTTCTGCGCCGTCCGCAGCGCCGACCTGGGCAAGCCCGGCGCCTTCCGTACGGTCCGGATCGGCCGCGAGAGCGTGCTGATCACCCGCAACCGCGCCGGAGAGCTGCGCGCCTTCCTCAACATCTGCCGGCACCGCGGCGCGCAGCTGTGCACCGAGGAGTCCGGCGAGGTCCGCCGCAACCTCCAGTGCCCCTACCACGCCTGGACCTACGACCTCGACGGCCGCCTGGTGGCCGCCCCCAACCTGCAGAAGATGCCGGACATCGACCGTAGGGAACGCGGTCTGGTCACCGTCCCCCTCCGCGAATGGCTCGGCTACGCCTGGGTGTGCCTGGCCGACGACCCGCCGTCCTTCGAGGACACCGTGATCGGCGCGGCCGTCGAGCGGCTCGGCGACGCCGCCTGCCTCGACCGCTACCGCACCGAGGGGCTCGCCCTCGGCAGGCGCCTGACCTATGACGTGCGCGCCAACTGGAAGCTCATCATCGAGAACTTCATGGAGTGCTACCACTGCGGCACCATCCACCCCGAACTCACCGAGGTGCTCCCGGAGTTCGCGGACGGCTTCGCCGCCCAGTACTACGTCGGCCACGGTGCGGCCTTCTCCGAGGAGGCCACCGGATTCACCGTGGACGGCAGCGAGGGCTTCGGCCGGCTCCCCGGCATCGAGGACACCCAGGACCGCCGTTATTACGCGATCACCGTCCGGCCGCAGGTGTTCGTCAACCTCGTCCCCGACCATGTGATCGTCCACCGGATGTTCCCGATGGCCCCGGACCGCACCGTCGTCGAATGCGACTGGCTGTACCTGCCCGAGGTCGTCGACTCCGGCGCCGATCTGGCGAAGTCCGTCGAGCTCTTCCACCGGGTCAACGCCCAGGACTTCGAGGCCTGCGAGCGCACCCAGCCCGCCATGAGCTCGCGCGCCTACCGCGCCGGCGGGGTGCTGGTGCCCAGCGAGCACCACATCGGCGCCTTCCACCAGTGGGTCACCGACCGGCTGGCGGCGCGGGAGGACGCGACGCGATGACGGCGCGCGCCGGGCCGCGGGGTGCCCCGCCCCGCGCCCGGTGCCCGGGTGCCGCGCCGCGGGCCGCTGTCGGGCGCCCACCGTGTAGCCTGCGCATACAGGTTGTATGCAGTGATGGCGGTTCACGAGTGGGGGAGAGCGGGCGATGCAGTCGGGGCGCGAGAAGGCTTACGCGTATCTCAAGGACAGCGTGCTGACCGACCCGGAGATGCAGGACCGGTTCCTGTCCGAGCAGGAGATCGCGGACCGGATCGGCGTCTCCCGCACCCCGATCCGCGAGGCCCTGCTGCTGCTCGCCGCCGAGGACCTGGTGCGGCTGGTCCCCAAGCGCGGTGCGCACATCGCCCCGCTGTCCGGCCGCGAGATCAGGGAGCTGATGGAGATGCGCGGCCTGATCGAGCGCTTCGCCGCGGAGCGTACGACGGACCAGGGGACCGCACCCGTCGACGAGATGGCGGACGTCCTGGCCCACCAGGACACCTTGCGGGGCGAGGAGACCACCAAGGAGTTCATCGCCGCCGACCACCGCTTCCACGCCACCCTCGTCGCCGCCGTCGGCAACACCCTGATGAGCCGTCAGTACGACGCCCTGCGCAGCCGCCAGATCCGGGCCGGCGTCCTCGCCCTGTACCGCTCGGGCAACCGCCAGGACGAGGTGCTCGCCGAGCACCGGCAGATCCTCGATGCCCTGGCGGCCGGGGACGCCGCGGCCGCCTGTGCGGCCATCGACAGCCACATCCAGGCGACCCAGCGCATCCTCCTGGCCGCCTGACCCCGGGCGGCCGGCCCTACAGCTTCCGGTTGTCGAGCACGGCCACGGCCCGCCTGACCCGCCTGGCCTCCTCGGGGTCCACGTCCCCGATCAGCAGGTCGGGCGTGCTGCCCAGCTGGGCGCGGACGGTCCCGTCGGGGCCGATCAGTGCGGTGTGCCCGACGCCGTTCGGGGCCTGGGCGGGCGACTCGGGGTCGATCTGCGGATCCGGGGCGGCCTGGTCCACGGCCGCCATCCAGACGGTCGCGTCCAGCGCGCGGGCCCGCACCAGCAGGTCCCACTGCGCACGCTTGCCCGGTCCCGCGGCCCAGGAGGCGGGCAGCAGCGACAGCGTCGCCCCGGCGTCCGCATGCGCCCGGAACAGCTCGGGGAACCGCAGGTCGTAGCACGTCGCCAGGCCCACCCGGACGTCGTCGACGTCGATGGTGACCACGCGGTGGCCCGGGGCGACCGTGTCGGACTCCCGGAAGCCGAACGCGTCGTACAGGTGGATCTTGTCGTAGGACTCCTCGACACCGGGCCCGGTGGCGAGCAGGGTGTTGGCCACCCGCCCGTCGGGGGCCGGGGTGAACATGCCCGCCACCACCGTCACCCCGGTCTCCCTGGCGACCGCCCGTACCCCCTCGGCCCACGGCCCGTCCAGCGGCTCGGCCACCTGCGCGAGCGGTGTCCCGAACCGCACCATGGCCGCCTCGGGAAGGACCACCAGCCGGGCCTCCGCGCGCGCCGCGCTGCGGACCTGGTCCTGGACGTCCACGAGGTTTTCCTTGGGATCGGTCGATGCCGTCATCTGGCACAGCGCGATGCGCATTCGGATCTCTCTTCTCTCGTGCCGGTCGGTGTCTGCGGAACGGGGTGCCGGGCGGGCCGCCTCAGCGGCCGGGTGCTTCCTTGACCATCCTCCCCGGCGACCGCCCGGCACCCTTCACCGGGCGGGTGTACTCCTCGTCCTCATCGTGCGCCGGATCCCGCCCGAGCAGCACGCCCACGATGGTGACCACGGCGGTCCCGGCCAGGTACAGCGCCAGCGGCAGCCAGCTGCCGAAGGAGCCCAGCAGTGCGGTGAACAGCAGCGGAGCGACCGCCCCGCCGATCACCCCGGCCAGCGTGTAGGCGAGCGACGACCCGGTGTAGCGCAGCCGGGGGGTGAACTGTTCGGCGACGAACGCGGCCTGCGGCCCGTACAGCAGGGAGTGGATCGCCAGCGCCACCACCACGCCCAGCACCAGCAGCCCCCACGAACCGCTGTCCGCCATCGGGAAGAACACGAACGGCCACACCGCCGCGGCGGCCGCGCCACCGAGGTACATCCGGCGCCGGTTCCAGCGGTCCGACAGCGCCCCGGCCAGCGGGATCAGCACGATCTGCAGCGCCGAGCCGATCAGCACGGCCGCCAGCGCCTGCCCGCGGGGCAGGCCCAGATGCTCGGTGGCGTAGGTGAGGACGAAGACGGTGAACATCGCGTAGAGCACGTCCGGCGCGACCCGGCTGAGGATCGCCGCCACCAGGGCCCGCGGCTGGGTCGTGAACACCTCGCGGACCGGTGCCTCGGGCCGGTCGCCGCTCGCCTCCATGGCCCGGAACACCGGCGTCTCCTCCAGGCGCACCCGGATCCACAGCCCGAAGGCCACCAGGACGCCGGAGAGCAGGAAGGCGATCCGCCAGCCCCAGGCCAGGAACTGTTGGTCGGTCAGGAGCGAACCGAGGGCCGCCAGCACGCCGTTGGCCATCAGGTTGCCGGCGGGCGGGCCGATCTGGGCCGCCGAGGCCCAGAAGCCGCGCCGGTGGCTGTCCGCGTACTCGCTGGTCAGCAGGACGGCGCCGCCCCACTCGCCGCCGACGCCGACGCCCTGGGCGAAGCGCAGCAGCACCAGCGCCGCCGGCGCGGCCGGGCCGATGGCGGCCTGGGTGGGCAGCAGGCCGATCAGCAGGGTCGCGGTGCCGATCAGCACCAGCGTGGCCACCAGCACCTTCTTGCGGCCGATGACGTCCCCGAGCCGGCCGAAGAGGAACCCGCCGAGCGGCCGGGAGACATAGCCGACGGCGTAGGTGGAGAACGCCAGCAGGGTGCCGGTCAGCGGGTCGGCCGACGGGAAGAAGAGCTTGCCGAAGACCAGTGCCGAGGCGGCCGAGTAGACCGCGAAGTCGTACCACTCCAGCGAGGTGCCGGTCAGGCTGGCGACGAAGGCGCGCACCATCGCGCCACGGTCGGGGCGGGACGCCGTACGGAGCTGCGCCCCGCGGTGTTCTTCGTTGTCCATGGGTCGGGCCACCTCGGAGTCGGTTGCTGCACTGCAGGGCATACTTGCTGTATACAAGGCGTATGCGCAACCCTTCCGGGGAGCGAATTCACTTCCGCGCACCCCACAGTGACCTGGAGGAAACATGGCCGCTCTGACCTTCGAGCTCCCTGACGGAACACAGCGCAGGGTCGAGGTGTCGAGGCTGCTCAACGCCGGGTACGCCGGCCGCAGCCAAGCCGATGTGGCCGCCCACGTCGCGGAACTGGCAGAACTCGGCGTGCCCGCGCCGTCCACCGTCCCCGCCCTCTACCCGGTCGCGCCCTACCTGGGCCAGCAGACCGCCGAGGTGGCGGTGCAGCACGCCCGCACCTCGGGCGAGGCGGAGTGGGCGCTCGTCGTGGACGAGACCGGGGACCTGCTGCTCACCGCGGCCTGCGACCACACCGACCGCGCGCTGGAGGCACACGGCGTGGCCTGGAGCAAGAACGCCGGCCCCGATGTGCTCGCCCGCACGGCATGGCGCCTGGCCGACGTCGCCGACCGCCTCGACACCCTGACCCTGCGCGCCTGGGTGACCCCCGCCGGCGGGGGCGAGGAGGTCCTCCTCCAGGACGGCACGGCGGGCGAGCTGCTGACGCCCGGCTACTGGACCGGGGTCCTGCGGGAGCGCGGCGAGCTGCGGCCGGGCACGGTCCTGATATCGGGGACCATCCCGATGCGGGCGGGAGTCGACCCGTTCGCGGCCCGCTGGCGCGTGGAACTCGCCGACCCGGCCACCGGGAACGTCATCGCGCTCGCCTACGACGTGGTCCCGATGCCGGAGCCGATCGGCTGACCCGCCCGGCCCGCCGCGCCGCGGCCCCCCAAGACCGCGGGCCGGGCGGGCACCCCCCCCCGTGGAGGTGCCCGCCCGGCCCGTACGGGACCGGATCCCGTGGCTGCCGCGGTCCGGCGAGAGGTCAGACGCCGGCCGTGTCCCTGCCCGTGCCGGCGATCTCCTCGGGGCGCAGCAGGGCGGCGAGCCGGTCGGCCGGCAGCAGCCCCTGCTCCAGGACCAGTTCGGCGACGCCGCGCCCGGTGGCGAGCGCCTCCTTGGCGATCGCGGTGGCGGCGGTGTAGCCGATGTGCGGGTTGAGGGCGGTGACCAGCCCGATGGAGTTCTCCACGCTCGCGCGCAGCGTCTCGGTGTTGGCGGTGATGCCCGCCACGCAGCGCTCGGCGAGGGTGCGGCAGGCGGCTCCCAGGTGGGTGATGCTCTCCGAGAGGGAGTGCAGGATCACCGGCTCGAAGGCGTTGAGCTGGAGCTGGCCGGCCTCCGCGGCCATGGTGATGGTGACGTCGTTGCCGATGACCTCGAAGGCGACCTGGTTGACGACCTCGGGGATCACCGGGTTGACCTTGCCGGGCATGATGCTCGAACCGGCCTGCACCGGCGGCAGGTTGATCTCCGCGAGGCCCGCCCGCGGGCCGGAGGAGAGCAGCCGCAGATCGTTGCAGCTCTTGGAGAGCTTGACGGCGACCCGCTTGAGGACACCCGACAGATGGACGAACGCCCCGCAGTCCTGGGTGGCCTCGACGAGGTTGGCGGCGGTGACCAGGGGCAGGCCGGTGAGCGCGGCCAGGTGGCCGCGGGCCGCTTCGGCGTAGCCCGCGGGGGCGTTGAGGCCGGTGCCGATGGCCGTGGCGCCGAGGTTGATCTCGTGGATCAGCAGCACGGCCTCCGCCAGCCGGCTCTGGTCCTCCTCCAGCATCACCGCGTACGCCGAGAACTCCTGGCCCAGGGTCATCGGCACCGCGTCCTGGAGCTGGGTGCGGCCCATCTTGAGGACGTCGTGGAACTCCTCGGCCTTGGCCGCGAAGGCCTCGCGCAGCACGGTCATCGCGTCGAGCAGTTCGTGTACCGCGATGATCGTGGCGACGTTGACGGCCGTCGGGTAGACGTCGTTCGTCGACTGGCTGAGGTTGACGTGCTCGTTGGGGTGCAGGTGGTGGTAGTCGCCCTTGGCGTGGCCCAGGATCTCCAGCGCCCGGTTGGCGATCACCTCGTTGGCGTTCATGTTCGTCGAGGTGCCGGCACCGCCCTGGATGACATCGACGACGAACTGGTCGTGCAGCTGCCCGCCGGCCCGGATCTCCCGGCAGGCGGCGGCGATCGCATCGGCCCGCGCGGAGTCGAGCAGCCCGAGGTCCTCGTTGGCGCGCGCGGCGGCCTCCTTGACGGCGGCGAGCGCATTGATCAGGTGCGGGTAGGCCGAGATCGGCGTACCGGTGATCGGGAAGTTCTCGACGGCGCGCAGGGTGTGCACGCCCCAGTACGCGTCGGCGGGTATCTCGCGGTCGCCGAGCAGATCGTGTTCGCGGCGGTGGCCGGCGGCAGTCATGGTGCAGGTGGTCCTTCGTGAGGTGCGGGAGCGGGGGAGGGGGCGGACAGGGGAAGGGGCGTGGCGTCAGGCGTCGTGCGGGTCCAGCGCCGCCGTCGCGCGCAGCGTCCCGACCGGGGCGCCGCCGCCGATGACGGGGGCAGTGGCGAAGGGGGCGAGGACGCCGGGGTCGATTCCGCAGTGCGCCAGGGCCGCCGCCGTCACCGGCATCCGGGCGCGGTCGGCGCCGTCGGCTATCTTCACGCCGACCGCCCGTCCGTCCGGCAGCGCCGCGATCTGCACCCCCTCGAAGCCGTCCTTGGCGAGCAGGCCCGGCACCGCCCGCACCAGGCGGGCCACGTCCCGGCCGCTGCCGGAGACCATCTCCGGGTACGTGCGCATGGCGTGGGCGACGCGGCCCTCGTCGGTGCCGGGGGCGGCCGTCGCCAGCCGGGCGGCGGCCCGGGTCAGGCCGTGCAGGGACACGGAGAACAGCGGGGCGCCGCAGCCGTCGACCGTGACCCGGGCGATGCCCTGTCCGGTGAGGTCCTCCACCGTCGCGGCGAGTTCACGCTGCAGGGGATGGCCGGGGTCGAGGTAGTCGTCCAGGGGCCAGTCCCGGGTGCGGGCGGTCAGCAGCATGGCCGCGTGCTTGCCCGAGCAGTTCTGCGCGAGGCGGGTGGGCCCGAGGCCGCGGCGGAGCCAGGCGTCCCGTACGGCGGGGTCGTAGGGCAGATCGGGGACGTTGCGCAGCGCGTCCCCGTCCAGTCCGGCGGTGTCCAGGATGCGCCGGGCGGTGGCCAGATGCCGTTCCTCGCCGGAGTGGCTGGCCGCGACGAGGGCCAGCGCCTCGTCGTCGAGCGGCGGCAGCCCCGCGCGCAGCAGACCGACCGCCTGGACCGGCTTGAGCGCCGAGCGCGGGTAGAACGCGGCCTCGATGTCGCCCGCCTGGAACTCCACGCTCCCGTCGGCCGCCAGGACCACGACCGAGCCGTGGTGGACGCCTTCGACGAGTCCGCCGCGCACCACATGGGCGACGGGGACGTGCGCCGGTTCGCGGACCACGGGCGGGGCGCCCGGAGCGCGGTGCGGCGGGAGGGTGGTGCTGCTCTGACTCATGATCAGTTCTCGGTGCTTTCCGTGGGGTTGGTGTGGTCGGTGTCGTGGGGGTCTTCGGGGTGCGGGGTGGGTGCCGTGCTGCCGGGGCGTGCCGCGGGGACCGTGCCGGCCACGCCCGGCTGCCCGTCGCTCCCGGGTGCCGTCGCGTCCCGGAGGGCGCGGACCCGGCCCCGTACCAGGAACCAGCCGGCGACCAGCGCGGCCGCGATCGCGGGCAGGGCCAGCACGGTGGTGCGGCCGGCGCCGCCGTCGGCCCACATCAGCACCAGGACGAGGGCCAGGAAGGCCAGCGTCACGCACTCGGTCCAGGGCGAGCCGGGGAGCCGGTAGCCGGGTCGGACGAGCAGCCCGGCCCGGGCCTTCCGCCAGAACAGCAGGTGGCAGATCATGATCATCGCCCAGGTGCTGAGGATGCCGATCGCCGCGAAGTTCAGCACGATCTCGAACGCCTCGCTCGGCACGACGTAGTTGAGCCCCACGCCCAGGACGCAGACCCCCGACGTGAGCAGAATGCCGCCGAAGGGGACCTGGCTGCGGCTCATCACGCCGGTGAACCGCGGTGCCGAGCCGGACATCGCCATCGACCGCAGGATGCGTCCGGTGGAGTAGAGGCCGGAGTTGAGGCTGGACATCGCGGCGGTGAGCACCACGAGGTTCATCACGCCGCCCGCGGCCGGCACCCCGACGCGGGACAGCACGGTGACGAAGGGGCTCTCGGCGGCCGAGTACGAGGTCCAGGGCAGCAGCATCGCCAGCAGCACCACCGAGCCGACGTAGAACAGCGCCACCCGCCACATGATGGAGTTGATCGCCTTGGGCATGATCTTCTCCGGCTCAGCGGTCTCGCCCGCGGTGACGCCGACCAGCTCGACCGAGGCGTAGGCGAACACCACACCCTGGATGACCAGCAGCATCGCCAGGGTGCCGGCCGGGAAGACCCCGCCGTGGCCGGCGATCAGCGAGGGGCCCGGGGTGTGGCCGCCGACCGGGTGCTGGGTGACGAGGAGGAAGATGCCGATCAGCATGAAGACGACCAGCGCCCCCACCTTGACGATCGCGAACCAGAACTCCAGCTCGCCGAAGATCTTCACGGAGATCAGGTTCACGGTCAGCACGACCGCCAGCGCGATCAGTGCGATCACCCACTGCGGGACCTCGGAGAACATGCCCCAGTAGTGCGTGTACGTCGCCACCGCCGTGATGTCGGCGATCCCGGTGGTCGCCCAGTTCAGGAAGTACATCCAGCCCGCGACGAACGCCCCCTTCTCGCCGAGGAATTCACGGGCGTACGACACGAACGCACCCGAGGACGGCCGGTGCAGCACCAGCTCGCCCAGGGCGCGCACCACCAGGAACGCGAACAGGCCGCAGACCGCGTACGCCACCGCCAACGACGGCCCGGCACCGGCGAGCCGGCCGCCCGCGCCGAGGAAGAGCCCGGTGCCGATGGCCCCGCCGATCGCGATCATGTTGATGTGCCGGGAGGTGAGGGACTTCTGGTACCCGGCGTCGCCGGCGTCCACATGCCCGCCCGCAGACCGCTGCGCGGTGTCCTGCCCTGCTTCGTGGTGGTGCTGCCGTTCCGCCTGCCGGAGGGGTTGCTCGCTCACGCGTGGTCCTCGTCTTCCGTGGAGGGGGGCGTACGGTGCGGTGGCCGCACGATGGTGGTCAGCGTCGTCTCGACGCGAGCGAGGTGGTGCCGCATGGCTTCCACCGCGTCGTGCTCGGAACTGTCGACGAGCGCCTCGACGATCGCCCGGTGTTCCCGGTTCGACTGCTCGCGCCGCCCGCCGAGCTCGTTGAGGAAGGCCGACTGGCGGGCCAGCGCATCGCGGATCTCCTCGATGACCCGGCGGAAGACCGGGTTGCGGGCCGCCTGGGCGACGGCGAGATGGAACAGGGAGTCCATCGCCACCCATGCCGTGGTGTCGGTCTCCTGCTCCATCCGCTCCAGCAGATGGGTCAGCTGGTCGAGGTCCTCCGGCGTACGGCGCGTCGCCGCGTACCCGGCCACCGGGATCTCGACATGCCGGCGCACCTCCAGGAGGTCGCTCGCCGCGTAGTCGCCGAAGGTCGGGTCCGCCACCGCGCCGTCGGAGACGACGAAGGTGCCCTTGCCGGTGCGCGAGACGGTCAGCCCCATGGTCTGGAGCGCGCGCAGCGCCTCCCGGAGCACGGGTCTGCTCACTTCCAGCCGGCGGCAGAGCTCCGCCTCCGAGGGGAGCTTGTCCCCGACCGCGTAGTCGCCGCGCTCGATGGCGCCGCGGAGGTGGTGGAGGACCGCTTCCATCGCGCTGATCCGCCGGGGCGCGCCACCGGCTGTCTGGCTGTCTGACAGGTTCACCCCGGAATCGTCGGTTCCGACGAGAGGGCTGTCAAGGGGGTGGGGCGGAGGGGATCTCCCCCGCCCCACTCCGTCACGGTGTCGCTACGGACGGTGCGTCGTCGCCGCCGCCTCGTCGGGCCGGCCGTTCGTGCGGAAGTCCAGCATGGAGAAGACCTTGTCGTAGCGGCGCCCGCCCATGGCCACGAAGTCGGGGAGGCGGCCGTACTCGCGAAAGCCCAGCGACCGGTAGAGGTCCAGCGCCCTGGTGTTGTCGCCCCGCGCATCCAGGGTGAGGACCTCGATCCCGGCGTTCCGGGCGTCCGCCACCAGCGCGGTGGCCAGCGAGCGGCCGACGCCCCGGCCATGGGCCTCGGACGCCACCGCGAGCTTCTCCAGGTCGGCGTGCTGCCGGTTGGTGGCCCGGGCGTAGCGCAGCCAGTACCCCAGTCCGATCAGCCGGCGGCCGGCGTAGGCCGCCCGCAGCGCCCCGTCCCCGGCCCGCGCGGCGCGCAGCACCCGGTCGACCAGTTCGGCCACCTCGTCCGCCGGGGGCGGGTCGGTCCAGCCGAGCGGTGCGCCGGCCCGGACCAGGTCCGCCAGGATCCGGTGCGCCGACGCGGCGAAGTCCGCCGCCCGCTCCGGATCGGCGGTCAGGCGTATCGCGTCGAGGAGGTCCGGCTCGGGGCCCGGCCCGCCGGGAGTCGCAGAAGTCATGACCGGCAGCGTAGGGCGTGCCGGTACGTCCGGTCCGGCTCGTCGGCGAACCGGTACGCGGCTCGCGGGGGCGGCGGGCCGACGGGCTCCGGCCGGACGGGTCGTACGGGCACGGCCCGGGTCCGGTCAGGGGGCGCTCGCCCAGCGGTAGCGGTGTTCGGGGCGGCCGGTGTCGCCGTATTTCAGGGTGAGGGTGATGTGGCCGCTGCGTTCGAGGTGTTTGAGGTAGCGCTGGGCGGTCGAGCGGCTGACGCCGGCGCGTTCGGCGACCTCGTGGGCGGACAGCGGGTGCGCGGCCGCGTCCAGGACGCGGCGGACCAGGTCGACGGTCGCCGCCGAGTGGCCTTTGGGGAGCTCCGTGTGCGGGGCGTCGGTGGTCCGGAAGGCGCCGAAGATCCGGTCCACCTGCTCCTGGCCGGCCTCGCCGCGGCCGCCCACCCCCTCCACGGTCCGGCGCAGCGCCGCGTAGCCGTCGAGTTTGGCGCGCAGCCCGGAGAAGCCGAACGGCTTGACCAGGTACTGCAGCGCGCCACAGCGCATCGCGTCCTGGACCGTGACGACATCACGGGCCGCCGTCACCATGATCACGTCGGCGCGGTGGCCGAGCTGCCGCAGCCGGCGCACCAGCGCCAGGCCCGTTTCGTCGGGCAGATAGTGATCGAGCAGTACCAGATCGACGGGGGTGCGCTCCAGGGCGGCCAGCGCCTGCGCGGCGGTGTGGGCACGGCCGGCGACCCGGAAGCCGGACACCTGGGACACGTACGCGGCATTGATCTCGGCGACGTGGAAGTCATCGTCCACGACCAGGACATCGATCATCGTGCGGCTCCGCTCGGCAGGGGTCTTCGCTCCGGCGGCGCCGCGCGCTCGCGGGTCTCCGGCCATCGTGGCACTCCGGTCATCGTCGTCCTCCGGTCACCGTGGATCTTCCGCCTCACCGTGGCTCTCCCGCGGCGCTGAGCCGGCGGCCGGCCGGCTCGTCGTGCCGCGCGAGGGCCTCGGGGAGGACGACGGTGAAGACCGCGCCGCCGCCCGCACGGGCGGTCACCCGGGCCATCCCGCCGTAGCGCTCGGCGAGCCGGCGCACCAGCGCCAGGCCGATGCCCCGGCCGCGCGGGGAGGGCACCGGAGGCGCGGACGGCCCGGCTCCGGTGGCGGGCGGGACGGCCTTGGTGGAGAAGCCCTCGGCGAAGATCCGCTCCCGTAGTCGCGGCGGCACCCCCGGCCCCGTGTCCGAGACCCGCAGTACGGCGGTGGTGTGCTCGGCCCGCAGCTCCACCTCGACGAACGGCTCGTCGCGGCGGTGCCCGCCGGTGGCGTCCAGCGCGTTGTCGATGAGGTTGCCCAGCACGGTCACCAGGTCGCGCGGGTCGACCACGGCGTCGGGCAGCAGGGTCGTCGGGGACACCCGCAGCGACACCCCGCGTTCGGCCGCGACGGCGGCCTTCCCGACGAGCAGGGCGGAGAGCAGCGGATCGTGCACCCGCTCCGCGATCTGCTCCGCCGAGGCCCGCTGCGCACTGGCCACCTCGCTGACGAACTCCACCGCCTTGTCGTACCGGCCGAGTTCCAGCAGCCCGCGCAGGGTGTGCAACTGGTTGGCGTGCTCGTGGTCCTGGGCCCGCAGGGCGTCCAACAGCCCCTGGGTGCCGTCCAGTTCGCGGCCCAGCAGCTCCAGCTCGGTGCGGTCCCGCAGGGTCACCACCGCCCCGCCGTCCGGCGTCGGCATCCGGTTGGCGACCAGCACCCGTCCGCCGCTGACGGCCAGCAGATCCGTGCCGTCCACCCGCCCGGCCAGCACGTCCGTCGTCCGCCCCGGCGGCAGCACCTCGTCCAGCGCCCGGCCCGCGGCCCCCGCGTCCAGGCCCAGCAGCCGCGCGGCCTCGTCGTTGACCAGCCGGATGCGGCCGCGCCGGTCGAAGGCGACGACGCCCTCCCGGATGCCGTGCAGCATCGCCTCCCGCTCGTCGAGCAGCGCGGAGATGTCGGCGAACGCCACCCCGTGCGTACGGCGTCGCAGCCTCCTGGAGAGCGCGACCGCGGCCAGCACCCCGACGGCCAGCGCCGCACCCGCGTACCGCAGCAGCCCGGGGATGGTGCCGAACAGCCGCCCGCGGACGCTGTCGTAGGCGATGCCGACCGACACCGCGCCGACGATCCGGCCGCGGTGGTCGCGCAGCGGCACCTTGGCGCGGGCCGACCGCCCCAGCGTTCCGGTGTCGATCTGCCGCACCTGCCGCCCGGCGAGGGTACGGCTCGGGTCGGTGGAGACATGCCGGCCGATCTCGTCGGTGTGGGTGTGCGACCAGCGCACTCCGCGGGTGTCCAGCACGACGATGTACAGCGCCCCCGTCGCGGCGCGGATCCGTTCCGCGTCGGCCTGTACCGGCCCGTGCGCCGTGGGTTGGGTGGTGACCAGTTCCTCGGCGAGGTCCGGATCGGCGGCGGTGGTCTGGGCGATGGACAGTGCCCGGCGCATCGCCTGGTCGTCCAGCTCGGAGCTGAGCGGGGCGAGGAACAGGCCGGTGGCCAGCACCATGACCCCGGTGGTCAGGGCGACCTGCGCGGTGAGCACCTGCGCAAAGACCCGTCGGGGCCAGCGGATCCGCATGCGCTCTCCCTCTGTGTCCGGCCCCCCGCACCCGAGCGGAACCGACTCTTCCTTTTCACCTCGCGGTGATCGCACCGTAAGCCGAGGGTGAGCGGACGCCTACCCCTCGGGCACGACCTAGTCGTTCTAGCGTGAGCTAAACGAGCACAACAGGGTCTGCGCGCAGAAAGGCGGCTTGCGCCCACAAGGCTGCCGCTGCGGCCCGGCTCGCTCCTAGCCTCCCGGCCATGAACAGCCACACGAGCCCCGCGATCGAACTGCGGGGTACGAGCAAGTCCTTCCGGACGCCCTCGGGGGCGCTGCACACGGCCGTCCGGGACCTGGATCTGGTCGTCGGACGCGGTGAGTTCGTCGCGGTCGTCGGCCCCACCGGGTGTGGGAAGTCCACCACGCTGACCCTGGTCAGCGGCCTGGAAGAGCCCACGGAAGGCGAGGTACTGGTCGCCGGCGAGCCGGTGCGCGGCATCGGGGACAAGATCGGGTTCGTGTTCCAGCAGGACGCGGTCTTCCCCTGGCGCACCGTGCTGTCGAACGTGATGGCCGGCCCCCGGTTCCGGGGTGTGCCGAAGGCCGAGGCCCGGCAGCGGGCCCGGGAATGGCTCGCCCGGGTCGGTCTCGCGGCCTTCGAGGACCGCTATCCGCACCAGCTCTCCGGCGGCCAGCGCAAACGGGTCGCCCTCGCCGCGACCTTCGTCAACGACCCCGAACTCCTGCTCATGGACGAGCCGTTCTCCGCCCTCGACGTGCAGACCCGGGCGCTGATGTCGGACGAGCTGCTGGAGCTGTGGTCGGGGACCGGCGCCTCGGTCGTCTTCGTCACCCACGACCTGGAGGAGTCCATCGCCCTCGCCGACAAGGTCGTGGTCATGACCGCAGGACCGGCCACCGTCAAGGAGGTCTTCGCGATCGACCTGCCGCGCCCCCGCAAGGTCGAATCGGTCCGGCTGGAGCCGCGGTTCATCGAGATCTACCGGGAGATCTGGTCCTCGCTCGGCGAAGAGGTCCGGATCACCCGCGAGAGGGGTGTCACCGATGCCGCCTGAGACCGCTGCTCCGGTCGCGTCCCCGGCCGGGGCGGACCGTACGGACCGTGCGCAGGCCAGGGCCCGCGCCGCGCGCCGTCACCAGCTCCTGGTGCACGGCACCCGGGTGCTGCTGCTCGTCGCCCTGATCGGGCTGTGGGAGGGGCTGGCCCGCGCCGCCGTCATCGACCCCTTCAACTTCTCCATGCCCTCCAGGATCTGGCACCAGATGAGCCAGTGGGCGCTGCACGGCACCCCGCAGGGCCCGCTGTGGGAGCAGGTCTGGTACACGCTCTACGAAGCGCTCCTGGGTTGGGTCATCGGCGTCGTCGGCGGTGTGGTGCTGGGCATCGCGCTCGGCCGGATCCGCTTCCTCGCCGATGTGCTCGGCCCGTACATCAAGGTGCTCAACGCGCTGCCCCGTATCGTCCTCGCCCCCATCTTCCTCATCTGGTTCGGCCTCGGACCGGCCTCCAAGGTCGCCTCCGCCGTCGTCCTGGTCTTCTTCCCGGTCTTCTTCAACGCCTTCCAGGGCGCACGGGAGGTCGACCGCAACCTGGTCGCCAACTCCCGGATCCTCGGCGCGAGCAACCGCCAGGTGACCCTGCAGGTGGTGATCCCCTCCGCCACCTCGTGGATCTTCACCAGCCTGCACGTCAGCTTCGGCTTCGCGCTGATCGGCGCGATCGTCGGCGAGTACATCGGTGCGACCAAGGGCCTGGGCCTGCTGGTCTCGGCGTCCCAGGGGACCTTCAACGCCGCCGGTGTGTACGCCGCCATGGCGATCCTCGCCGTCGTCGCCCTGCTCGCCGAGGGGCTGCTGGCCTTCCTCGAACGGCGGCTCTTCCGCTGGAAGCCGGCCGACGCCGGCGACGGCCGCTGACCCCGACCCCCTACCCCGTTCCTCCTCACAAGGACGTGACCATGCGCACCTCACGGAAGACCGCGGCCGCCGTCGTCGCCGCCACCCTCGCCCTGACCACCCTCACCGCCTGCGGCGGCTCCCAGGGCGCCGGGTCCGACGACGGGAACGGCAAAATCAAGATCATGGTGGGCGGCCTCGACAAGGTCATCTACCTGCCCGCGAGACTCACCCAGCAGCTCGGCTACTTCGAGGACGAGGGCGTCCATGTCACGCTGCTGACCGAACCGGCCGGCGTGCAGGCCACCACCTCGCTGGTCTCCGGCGACGTCCAGGGCGTCGTCGGCTTCTACGACCACACCCTCGATCTTCAGGTCAAGGGCAAGCAGGTGGAATCGGTGGTCCAGCTCGCGCACGCCCCCGGCGAGGTCGAGGTCGTCTCGGACAAGGCGTCCGGCGACCTCACCTCGGCCGGGGACTTCAAGGGCAAGAAGCTCGGTGTCACCGGGCTCGGCTCCTCCACCGACTTCCTGACCAAGTACCTCGCGGTGAAGAACGGGGTGCGGACCGACGAGTTCACGCCGGTGGCGGTCGGGGCCGGCCAGACCTTCATCTCCGCCCTCCAGCAGGGCTCGATCCAGGGCGGGATGACGACGGACCCGACGGTCGCCCAGATCCTGGACAAGAAGCTCGGAAAGGTCCTCATCGACATGCGCACCCCCGAGGGCTCCGAGAAGGCGCTCGGCGGCCCCTACCCCTCGTCCAGCCTCTACATGAACACCGACTGGGTGAACGGCCACAAGGAGACCGTACGGAGGCTGGCCCGCGCCTTCGTGAAGACCCTCAGGTGGATGTCCACCCACACCGCCGAGCAGATCGCCGCGAAGATGCCGTCCGACTACGCCCAGGGCGGCAAGGAGCTCTACGCCCAGTCGATCAAGGACACCCTGCCGATGTTCACCAAGGACGGGGTGATGCCGGCCGACGGCCCCGCCACCGTCGCACGCGTCCTGAAGGCCTTCAACCCCAACCTCAAGAACGCCACGGTGGACCTGAGGAAGACCTACACCACCGAGTTCGTCAAGAAGTAGGGCCGTTCCCGAGGGCCCTGCGCGAAGGCCCGTCACGAGCGGAGAAGGCCCTCGGGCGCAGTGCCGTGCCCGCCCTCGCTCAGCCGTGCCGCAGCACGATGTCGTCGAGAGACCGGAGCCGTCGCCAGCGCTCCTGCGGGGTGCGGGCGGCGGGCAGCAGATCGGCGGCGGGCAGCGGCCCCAGGTCGAGCGAGGTGAGCTCGGTGACGTCCGTCACCGGCACCTGGAACGTCCGGAAGGCGCCCAGCGGCGGCGGCGCCCCCGGTGTCGCGCCGGCCAGGGCCCGTTCGGCGTCCCAGAGCAGGTCCGGGCTCTGGTCGAGCACGTAGGCCGTCGCCGCCGGCACGCCGTCCTGCCGGCGGAACACCGCCACCTTCCAGAAGCGCAGGGGTACTTGGATTCCCCGGTAGGGCGGGTCCGAGTCGTGCAGTACCGGCCCGGTGAGGACGGCCAGCCGGCGGTCGTGCCCGGCGGCGTGGTCGAGGAGGTGGTCCTCCAGCTCCTGCCAGACCTGTCTGGCCGGGTTGAAGACATCCGCCTGCGGGGCGGCGTTCGGGTAGTGAAAGGTGTCGGCACGGGCCCGGTCCGCCTCCGCGGCCTCGCCCCACCCGGGTGCGAGCCGGTGCACCAGCTGCCCCTTGTCCAGGGAGTTGTCGCGGTACACGGCGTCGCCGGCCTGGCGGTCCTCGGCCACCCGCGGATCGCACCGCCAGCCGCTCTCCGGCGGCGCCTCCGCCGGCGGCCCGTCCGCCGGCCGGCGGGCACCGTCGATGCAGACCGCGGCGGCCGCGGCCATCCGCCGGTCGGGCCGCAGCACCACGGTGAAGTGGGTGTAGGGGAGCAGCACCGTCTCCACGGCGGGGTTGCCGGGCATCGGCAGCGGGACCGGCACTCCGAGGAAGTGCGGGTCATAGCCCGTACGGCCGGCCAGAGCGGGTTCCGGCGCCGTCCCGGCCACGGCCCCGGCGGCCCGTGGGGCATCTGAGGGGATCATGCCGTCACCGCTTCCCGGCGCCGTGGACCGCCGATCGGTGCCCGCCGCGAAGCCACTCGAACAGCCCGGCGGCCCGGCGGGCCGGCGCCCGCGGGGCACATCCGGGGAGGGACGACCGCACGGGACGCGGCGCAGGACGGGGCGGGGCGGCGACGGACGCGACGGACGGGACGCGGCGCCGGGCGCGCGTCCCGTCCAGGGGTATCCACATCCTTCCGCCGTCGGCGGGAACGCGGTTCCTCACTCGGAGGGGTAGATGTCTCCGCTGGCCATACCGCTTTCCTGCTCACTCTGGGACCGGAGCCTGAGGGCCTTCTCCTCCAGCCGCTTCCGCTCCTCCGGGTCGCCCGCGCGTTCCGCGGCCGCCTGCAGTTCCTGGGCCTTGTCGCGCATCTGCTGGATGCGTCCGCGTGATTCTCCTGTTGCACTCATGATCTGTCCTTGACCGGAGTAGGGAGAGCTGCACATACCAGCGAATCAGGCTCGCCGGACCTTGGCATGTCGAAGAGTCACCCCCGGTGAGGGCGGATATCCGGCGGTAACCGGCGGAGCGGCAGGGCGGCGCCGCACCCCGTCCGGCGGTCCGTCCGCCCCGTCCGGAAGCCGCGGGGAGCGGACCTGGCCGGCCGGCGCCGGTCCGCGGCCGCCGAGTGCGGCGCGCCCGGGCGTACCGGCGTGTCTCCACCGTATGGCCTTCCTGAATGGCGGGGGCGCACAAAAGGGACGTTGGCTGAACCACAGCACTCTCAACGTCCGCCGAGTGTCAGCGCTTCTGGTGTTTGACGCTCCCCTCGTTCAGTGGAGTCCCTCCATGACATCCGAACCAGCACTTTGTGGGGGCGACGCCGACCTGTCATCGACAGAACCCGGCGAGCATTTTCCGCCCATGACCACTGAGAAGAATTCGGCCCACACCCTTTTGTGGGAGGCAGTCACCCACCGGCCGCTGGCGGAAGTCGCCGCCCTGGTGGAACTGCTCAAGCGCAGCGGCGACGTTCCCAACCCCGGCGATGAGGCCCTGCGCATGGCCGTGGTCTCCCGGCCGGTGAGCGAGGTCGCCGCGCTCTTCGACATGCTGCGGGCCACCCCGCACACCGCCGAGTCGAGCCACGAGGCGCTGCGCGCGGTGGCCGTCGACCGGCCGGTCGAGGAGGTGGCGCAGCTGATCGAGCTGTTCGACCGTACGCAGGGCGGCGGCTCCGGTCTCTCCGGCATGGCCGACCCCTTCCCTTCCGGCCCTGACGTCTTCGGCGGACCCGGCGGTTCCGGCGGCCCCGGTGGCTTCGGCGAGCCGGAACCCACCGCGTCCATGCACGTCCTCGACCCCGATGTCCGCCCCCTGGACCGCAACGGGCACCCGATGTCCACCGCACAGCGCGAGTCCGTGATGGGCCAGCCGCCCCAGCGTCCGCCCTGGTCCCAGCGGCCCGCCGGCACCATGCCGCAGGGCGCCCCGCCGTGGGCGTCGTCGCCCGAGGCGAGCCCGCAGCCGGGCTATGCGGTCCCCGGCGTGCTGCGGTCCGTACTGCGCTGGCCCGCGGCCGCGGCCCTGGCCCTGTGCGGTCTGAGCCACCTGCCGGTCCACACCTCGCACCTGCAGGGCGCCCAGGCGGCCGCCGGGCTCTCGATGGCCATCGCCGTCGTCTACCTGCTGCTGGCCGGCTGGCTGGCGATGCGCGACACGGCCCTGGTCTGGACGGTGAGCGCCGCCGCCGCGATGATCATCATCGCCCTGCACGCGCTGTCCCGGGCCGGCGTCCTCGCCCCGCTCGGCAGCGGCCTGGGAGAAGCGGGCATGTGGCCCGAGCTGCTGGCGGTGGGACTGGCAGTGGTCAGCGCCGGACTCGCGGGCGCGGCGCTGCTCTACCGCCCGCGCCGGGTGGACCCGGCCGCCGCGCGCGCCTGACGGACGACGGCGCACCGGCCGCCAAGGGCGCGGGCCGAGACCCAGGTCAGGGTCTCGGCCCGCGCCCTTGGCGGCCGTCGGCGTGCGGGGGAGGGGAGCGGCTGCCATGGGTGCCGGCGGGCCGGAGAAACCTGACGGGCCGGAGGCTCCCGCACGGCCGGAAGCCCGCGTCGGGGCGGGGCCCGCTCGTCGCTCACTCCTTGGACGAATACCGGTGCAGGATCCAGGCGGGCAGCGCGAACCAGCAGACCATGAACCAGGCGACCAGCCCCGCGACGACCCAGGGCACGGCGGAGTTGTGCAGGGCGATGCGCAGGATCAGCAGCAGCGCGGAGGCGACCGTGGCCAGCAGCAGGACGATCCCGAGCAGGGCCAGGCGCGAGGCCCACAGCACCGTCTCCGGCTTCAGCCGGTGCCCGGCGACCAGCCGGTGGAAGGTCACCGTGCCGATCAGTGCGCCGGTCGTGGCCGCCCCCAGCAGGACCGTCACCACGTAGATGGTCTTGTCGGCCGGCGGGAGCGTGGCGAAGCGCGGGGTGAAGACGACGGTCAGCAGGAAGGCGAAGAGGATCTGCACACCGGTCTGGATGACCCGGACCTCCTGCAGAAGTTCGTTCCACCGCCGGTCGGCCCGCTCCTCCGGCGACTCATTGCGCCCCTCGGAGGTCTCACGCGGGCCCAGCGCCGCCACCCGCGACCCCCTTCCGCCGCTCGTCGGTGCGGAACGCCAGCTCGTCGTCCTTGACCTCCACGCGCACCGTCTCGCCCGCCGAGAGCGCACCGTCCAGCAACAGCCGTGAGAGCGCGTTGTCGACCTCGCGCTGGATGGTGCGCCGCAGCGGCCGGGCCCCGTATTCGGGCTGGTGGCCGCGGTGGGTGAGCCAGTCCACGGCGCCGGGCGTGAACTCGACGGAGATGTCCTGGGCGCGCAGCCTGCGGGTGGTCCCGTCGAGCAGCAGGCCGGTGATCTGGCGCAGCTGGTCGTCGGTGAGCCGGCGGAAGACGATGATCTCGTCGAGCCGGTTGAGGAATTCGGGGCGGAAGTGTTCGCGCAAGGAGCCCAGCGCCCGTTCCCGCGCGCCGTCGCCCGCCTCCGCGCCCGTGACGTCCGGGCCGAAGCCGAGCACCCCGCGGCCGCCGCTCAGCGCCTCGGAGCCGAGGTTGCTCGTCATCACGATGACGGTGTTCTTGAAGTCGATCCGGCGGCCCTGGGAGTCCGTCAGATGCCCGTCGTCGAGGACCTGCAGCAGGATGTTGAAGACGTCGGGGTGCGCCTTTTCGACCTCGTCGAGCAGCAACAGCGAGTACGGGTGGTGGCGCACCGCCTCGGTCAGCTGGCCCGCGTCCTCGTGGCCGACGTATCCCGGGGGCGCACCGACCAGCCGGCTGACCGTGTGCCGCTCCTGATACTCGCTCATGTCCAGGCGCACCATCCGGTCCTCGCTGCCGAACAGCGCCTCGGCGAGCGCGCGGGCCAGCTCGGTCTTGCCCACGCCCGTCGGGCCGAGGAAGAGGAAGCTGCCGATCGGGCGGTCGGGGTCGGCCAGGCCGGCCCGCGAGCGCAGGATGGCCTCGGAGACCGCCGTGACCGCGTCGTCCTGGCCGATCACCCGGGTGTGCAGCCGGTCCTCCAGCCCCAGCAGCAGCTCCTTCTCCTCCTGGGTCAGACTGCTCACCGGCACACCGGTCTGCCGCGACACGATCTCGGCGATGTCCTCGGCGGTGACCCGCACGATCCGGCGGTCGGTCGGCGGCTCGCCCCGGCCGGCCTCGATCCGCGCGGTGAGGGCGGTGACCCGGTCGCGCAGATCGGTGGCCCGTTCGTACTGCTCGGCGGCGACCGCCTGGTCCTTGTCCCTGACCAGCTGCTCCCGCTCGCGTTCCAGTTCGCGGACGTCGGTGGCCTTGGCGCCCGAGCGGAGCCGGACCCGTGCGCCCGCCTGGTCGAGCAGGTCGATCGCCTTGTCGGGCAGGAAGCGGTGGGCGATGTAGCGGTCCGAGAGCTCGACCGCCGCGAGCAGCGCCTCGTTGGTGTAGCGCACCTGGTGATGCGCTTCGTAGCGGTCCTGCAGCCCGCGCAGGATCTCCACGGTGTCGGAGACGTCCGGTTCGGGCACCAGGATGGGCTGGAAGCGGCGGGCGAGGGCGGCGTCCTTCTCGATGTTGCGCCGGTACTCCTCCAGCGTGGTGGCGCCGATGACATGCATCTCGCCGCGGGCCAGGGCGGGCTTGAGCATGTTGCTCGCTTCCAGGGAGCCGCCGTCCCCGCTGCCGCCGCCGGCGCCGACGACCGTGTGCAGCTCGTCGATGAAGACGATCAGCGATTCGGGGTGCGCGCGGACCTCCTCGATGATGGCGTTCATCCGCTCCTCGAAGTCGCCGCGGTAGCGGGTGCCGGCGATGACGGACGTCAGATCCAGGGCGACGACGCGCCGGCCCGACAGGTTCTCGGGGACGTCGCCGTCGGCGAGCCGCTGGGCCAGGCCCTCGACGATCGCCGTCTTGCCCACCCCCGCGTCGCCGACCAGCACCGGGTTGTTCTTCCCCCGGCGGGAGAGCACCTCGATGGTCTGCTCGATCTGCTCCTCGCGGCCGATGACCGGGTCGATCCGGCCCGCCCGGGCCAGGTCCGTCAGATCGCGGCTGAACTTGTCCAGGGTCGGGGTGTCGTGCTTCGGCGGGGCACCGTGCTCGGGGCCCGGGTGCGGGGCGCCGTGGCCGCTCTGCGGGGAGGCCTGCGGCTCGAAGTGGGCGAGGTTGAGGATGCGCCCCGCTGCCGAGTCCATGTTGGCCGCCAGCGCGTCCAGTACGTGCTCCGGGCCGATGTACGAGGCGCCGTTGTCCCGCGCCAGGTCGTGCGCGCCCAGCAGGGCCCGCTTGACCGCGGGGGTCACCGCGACACTGGACTGCTTGGGCCCCGAACCGGCGCTGCTGTCGATCTCCGCCGCCAGCGCGTCGGGGTCGGCCCCCGCCTGCTGCAGCAGGCTGCGGGTCGGTTCGGCGGCCAGGGCGGCCCGCAGGAGGTGCTCGGTGCCGAGTTCCGGGCTGCCGTGCTCGGCGGCGTAGGCGGCTGCGGAGGTCACCAGCTCCCGGGCGGGCCCGCTCATCATGCGGGCGATGTCCGCCTGCCGGGGCGCGGGCTGGCCCGGCTCGCCGCTCGCGGGCTGCGCGGCGCCGAAGAAGCGCGCGAGGAAGTCACCGAACGAGTCCGGGCCGTAGCCCTCCGGACCCATGAATCCATTGCCCATGTGTGTCCGTTCCGCTGCCACGGCGGTACCGCGACATGCTGCCTTGTCGGGTTCCTTGTGCTGTTGGCTCGTGCTCCTGCCCGGCAGGTGCCCGGGCGATGCGACGCCACACGTCACACACGGCCCCACTGCTTCAGGATCAGGGCCCGCCACCCCATCCGCACCCGGGCGGGCCGTGGTGGGCGCCCGCCGCCCACCCGGTCCCCGCGGGGTGCGCCCGCTGCGCCGAATGGCGCTCCCGGGTGGCGCGGGCGCCCGGGAAACACTTGGCTCACAGTGCTCGGAGGGTGGCAGGTGCTCGGAGGGACGCGCGGATGCCCGTGGAGAGTGTTCCGGCCGGTGACGGCGAGTACCTGCTGCAGGAATTCCTGACGGCCGTCCACACCGCGCCCCCGTCCCGCTTCCCCGCCCTGGTCGACCGCTACGCCGCCCAGATCGGCCTGCGCCGGGTGACCGTCTACCTCGTGGACCTCCAGCAGCGGCAGTTGACGCCCCTCTCCGGCGGGGAACGGCTCCTGGTGGACGCGTCGTGGGCCGGCTGGGCCTACCGCACGCTGGGGCTCCGCGTCGAGGAGAGCCCCACCGGCACGCTGATCGTCTGGCTGCCGCTGGTCGACGGCGCGGACCGGCTGGGGGTGGCGGGGATGCACGTCGACACCCTGGACGGCGCCCTGTTGCGCCGCTGCCGGACGCTGGTGGCGGTCCTGTCCATGGCGATCTCCTCCCAGCGGAGTGTCAGCGACCACCTGGTGCAGCAGACCCGTACGGACACCATGACGCTGCCCGCCGAGCTGGTCCGCTCCCTGCTGCCCCCGCGGACCGTCGGCAGTGCCCGGGCGGTGTCCACCGCCGTCCTGGAACCCGCCTACGAGCTGGGCGGGGACGCCTTCGACCATGCGCTGACCGAGTCGACGCTGCACGCGGTGATCCTCGACGCGATGGGACACAACCTCGCCTCGGGACTGACCACGTCGATCGCCATGGCCGGCTGCCGCAGCGCACGGCGGATGGGCGCCGCCCTGCCCGAACTCGTCAGGACCGTGGACGCGGTGCTCGCCGAGTGGCTGCCCGAGCAGTTCTGCACCGGCATCGCCGCCCGGCTGGACCTCCTCAGCGGGGTGCTGACCTGGTGCAACTGCGGCCATCCGCCGCCCCTGTTGATCCGTGACCACCAGGTCCACAAGGCGCTGGAACGCCCCGGCGAGCCTCCGATGGGCATGCCCGCCACGCTCGCCGACGCCCCGCGCACGGTGCACCGCGAGGCCCTGGAGCCGGGCGACCGGGTGCTGCTCTACACCGACGGGGTGACCGAGGCCCGCACGGCCGGCGGCGGCCGCTTCGGCCTGGCGGGCTTCACCGACTCCATCATCCGTGCCATCGCCGCCGGCGAGCTGCCCTCGGAGGCGCTCCGCCAGCTGATCCACGCCATCCTGGACAGCCGGCAGCAGCGGTTGAGCGACGACGCCACGATCCTGCTCATCGAGTGGCGGCCGCCGGGCACGCGGTGAGCCGGGCGGCGGGCGTCCCCGGTCCGGCGGCGCCGCCCCGAGGCGCCGTTCACATCTCCTTGTGGATCCGGTTCAGGTCGGCGGTGAGCGCATCGAGCCAGATCACCGAGTCGAGGAGCAGCGCGGCCGAGAGCGCGCGGGCCTCCCGGTCCGGACAGTGACGCGGGACGGCCGGGGCCACCGCCAGCAGCGCACGGATGTCGAGCGACCGGGCGTCCTTGCGGGGCACCTCGCTGTCCGTCCGCAGATGCCGGGCGAGGGAACGGTAGTCGGCCGCCGTCCGGTCGGCCGCACGGCGCAGCCAGGCGCCGACCTCCTGCGGGGCGATCCTGCCCGGCCGGCCGGGCAGCAGCCGCTCACCGCGCCGCGCTTCCGCCCCGGCGACCAGCACCGACGGCCAGTCCGGCTGTCCGACGCTCTCGTCCCGCAGTTCGCAGTGGTACTGGGCCAGGCTCTCCTGCGCGAGCACGAGGGCCCGGTTGATCGCCACGCAGTCGGCGCCGCCGGAGCGGTCGACGACCCGCGTGGTGGTGTTCCCGATGGCGTCGGCGATGGCCGAGCACAGGCCCGCCATGCTGCGGCGCACCTCGCGGCCCGCGCCCCGTGGCCAGGCCACCAGCCCGCAGGCCAGCCCGATGAGGCTGCCGACCAGCACGTCCACCAGCCGGACCGGGGCCAGTTGCCAGGTGACGGGGGAGACCTGTGCGAACAGCGTGGCCACCACCAGCGTGAACCCGCCCTGCGCCCAGGCCAGCCCGCGCAGCGGCCCCGCGATGAACGCCACCAGCATCACCACCGGCAGCACGACCGCGTACACCGTGTCCCGGTCGTGGACCAGCACCAGCAGCCCGCCGGCCAGCACCGCGCCGACCAGCGTCCCGAGCAGCGCCTGCCGGACCGCGGACCAGGTCTCCAGGCTGGTGGTCCGGGTCAGGGTGAGCGTCGCCAGCAGGACCCAGAAGCCGTGCTGCAGGTCGAGGAGCCCGGCGACGGCCCGCGCCGCGGCCAGGCCGAGCGCGAACCGGCAGGCGTTCTGGAAGATCACCGAGCGGGGGGTGAGGTGCGTGGTCAGCCGCTGCCACCACAGCTGGTGGGCGCGCGCCCGCGCATAGGTGAAGGCCTGTCCGGCGGGGCTCCGTTCGACGGACCGGTCGCCCAGCATCAGCCGGGTGGCCAGGGCGAGGACGACGGCGCAGTCGGCGGCCTGCACCACCTGGGAACGGCGGCGCAGGTAGACCAGCCGGTCGTCGGTGCTCAACTGCTCCAGGGTGTCCACGGCCCGGTGGGCCCGTACCGGCGCCAGTTCGCTCTGCAGGACGGCGGAGGACGGCCCCTCGCCGGGCCGCAGCCGCTTGCCCCGCCGCAGCGCCTTGGCCGCCTCGCGCGCGGCGTCGCTGATGCCCTCCAGCAGCACCACGGTCTCCGGGTGGTAGGTGTACTGCGGCCCGACCGAGGTGTGCAGGGCCTCCAACCGGGCCAGCAGGGTGCGCACCGCCTCCGTGGCGTGTGCCATGGCCTTGTGGGCGAGGGTGGGGGAGGCGGGCAGGTCGGCCGGCGGCACGCGCGACGGACGCAGGGCGTCCCCGGTCTCCTGCGCCCGGGCGAGCGCCTCACCGGGAAGCGGGCCGCCGTGATGGTCGGCCAGCCGCGCGGCGGCGTCCGCGGCGTCGGCCAGCAGCCGGCGGAAGGACGGGGTGTCCGGTTCGGGCACCAGGAAGCGCTGGGCCAGCGCCAGCAGGACCGCGCCCAGCAGGAAGCCGGAGATCCGCTGGCCCAGCGCTTCCGGGGCGTAGGGCGGGAAGCACGGCAGGATGTAGAGCAGTTGCATCCCGGGGGCGGCCCCGGCGATCCGGGGCCCGGTGGTGCCCGCGTACGCCACGACGAACCCGATGACCAGCATGCCGAGGACGGCGGCCCAGGTCTGCACGGCGAGCAGTGTGCCCAGCGTGATGAGCACCAGCCCGGCGGGGATCGCCGTGAGCACGGTCGTGGCGCGCTGGCGCCCGGACCCCGGGATCCGGGCGAGCACGCCGAGCGACACCACGGTGAACGTGGCGTAGACGGACATGACGGTCAGTCCGAGCGCGTAGCGGCAGAGGTAGAAGGCCACGCACGAGGCCACGGTGACCCGGATCGCGTTGCCGACCACGGAGCGGTGCCCGCGCAGCCCGTGCCGGGCGTGTTCCACCAGGTAGCGCGCTCTGCGCAGCACCGCCCCGGCGGGTCCGCCGGCCGGCTGCCGCGGCCCGGACCGCGGGGTGGTTCCCTGTAGCGGGCTCACCTCTCCACTATTGGCCAGCGGGTCCCGGTCCGCACCGCGCGGCCGGCCACGCCGAGGACGGGGTCCGCCGCCGGGCGGGCCGCCGGCAGCCCTCCGCTGACGACGCGGCGGCGCGCGCCGGACGGGCCGGGGAAGCGCAGGACGCGCGGGGCCCCGCACCGGTACACCTCCCCCGGGGCGGCGGGGACACCGGGAATGCGGGCCGGGGGGACGGGAGTTGACGAGGCGCCGGTCGGGCGGGCGCGGAGGCGGACCGTACACTGCGGAACGTGACGGAGAAGAAGGCGGGCGCCGTGAGCGCCGGCGATGCGGAGCGACCTGCGTTGCCGGCCACCAGTTGGGCGGTGCTGGGCCTGCTCTCCTTCGGTGAGGAGCTGTCCGGCTACGACCTGAAGAAGTGGTCGGACTGGTCGCTGCGCTTCTTCTACTGGAGCCCGTCCTTCAGCCAGATCTACGGCGAGCTCAAGCGCCTGGAGAAGGCCGGGTACGTCAGCGCCCGGATGGTCGCCCAGGAGACCGGCAACCGCGACAAGCGGGTCTATGTGATCACCGACGCGGGGATGGCGGCGGTCCGCCACTGGGCGCGCGAGGCCCCGGTGGAGCCCCCGGTCCTCAAGCACGGTGTGATGCTGCGGCTGTGGCTCGGCCATCTGCTGGAGGCCGAGCAGATGCGTGACGTGCTGGGCCGGCACCGGGAGTACGCGGAGACGATGCGGCAGCGTGCCGAGCACGACGCCCGGGACGCCCCCGCGGACGACGCCTCGGCCTACCCCTCGCTCGTCCTGAAGTGGTCGGAGCGGCACTATGCCTCCGAGCGGGATCTGGCCGACGCGATGCTGGCCGACCTGGAGGAGCTGGACCGCAGGCGCCGGTAGGGGGCGCGGGGTTCTCGCGGGCGGCTCGCAGGGGCCGGTCGGCCGGCCGCCTGCCGGCCCCGGGAACCGGGGACCGCGGACGGGCCGGTGAAACCAGCGAATGGTTTATAGCGGCGATAAAGGGCAATACGGCCTTGGAATCTGAGGTCCGCTACGTCGCTTTTGCGTATTAAGCGCTAACTATGCATGACACTCACGCCACTTTTCCCGCTCCTCGATCGTCAACTGAGTGGCACTCAGTGCCATTTTAGCGTGAGGCGAGTGATTCGCGGGCTGGGGATGGTTGCCCTGAGCGGGATTAGACCATGGAAATCAAGGTTCACCATGGAATTCCTGTCCGTCAGATCCCTATTTCTTACGCTTTGGCTTAAGTGAGGCAAGCGCCACACTTCCGATCGAGGCACGCAGTGACCTTCAGTGCCCTGAACAGCGGATTTGCGTGATCAACTTCCGTTTTGGTCGGTTTGCCGCACGGTAGTGCCGTCCGCACAGGGTGTAGCGGTCGGGATAAGCTCTGCAAAACCTTCGGGTCGTTCGTGCTCTGCCAGCTGGGGGCGCGAACGCCTTCACGGTGCGGGACCGGTTCCCGTGTGGCTGCCGCCCCGACGGGGGTGGGGGGAAGGAGACGGTCTTGAAGATCCTCTTGGGGAGAATTCGGGACCGTTGGAAAGAGCGTTGGTCTCCCGAGATCACCGCGCCGCGAGTGTCGGCATGCGTTGCCGTGGTCATGCTCGTGCTCGCGGTGATCGACAGGGTGAGCAGGCTCTGACGACGAAAGACCCCAGCTGAGGGATCAGCCAGGGCCTTTCGACAACGGTGCGAGGGGTTCCGCAGTCTTCCTCCCGAGTTGCAGCTCGGGAGAGCGGAGCCCCTCGTGGTGTCACATGACGGTATCACCGTAACGAATCCCGGCACCGGGCATCAACAGAGTGTTGACTCGCCCGTTGAGCCTCTTTTGCGCCTCTGACCTGCACGCTTGTCCGGTCGCAAAGTGGAATGGTGAATCCACTCACGTAGCTGACGCCGATGTCAGCCGGTCAGGACGCGCGCGCGGCAGTCGGCCGGGGTGCCCCACGCGTCCCGCAGCGGGCGGGCCTTGCGGATCCACAGCGAGAGGTCCGGTTCGTCGGAGTAGCCGAGGGCGCCGTGCAACTGCAGTGCCGTGCGCGCCGCGGCACAACCCGCCTCGCCCGCCGCGACCTTCGCCGCGGCCACCTCCCGGCCGGCCGACGGCGCGCCAGCCGCCACTGCCAGGGCCGCCGCGTACACCAGCGGCTGGGCGAACTCCAGGCCGATCAGGGTGTTCGCGAGCCGGTGCTTGACGGCCTGGAACGAGCCGATGGCCACCTGGAACTGCGTGCGCTGCTTGACGTGGGACACCGTCGCCGCCAGCAGGGCCCGGCCCAGGCCGAGGCACTGCGCCGCGGTGACGAGCCGGGCGACCTCGACGGCGTGCGCGGCGGCCGCCGTCACCGCGGGGCCCTCGGCCAGTACACCGCCGCCGAGCGGACGGGCCGGCCGCCGGGCGGGATCGAGGGAGGACTGCACGGGGCCGTGGGTGTCGGTGCGGCGCACCGTGTCGCTCTCGATGACGAACACGGCGTCGGCGGCATCCGCGTCCAGGGCGTACGGGCCCCCGGCGCACAGGCTGACGACGGCCTCGCCCGCGGCGATCCGCGGCAGCCAGGCCTCCGCCGGGGCATCTTCGCCCAGGCGCTCCAGGAACGCGGCCGCCGCCACCGTCTCCGCCAGCGGGCCGGGCACCGCATGCCGCCCCAACTCCACGAAGGCCAGGGCCAGTTCGACGGGGAGCAGGCCCGACCCGCCGTACCGCTCCGGGACGGCGAGCGCGCACACGCCCGTCGCCGCGAGCCGCGCCCACAGCTCACGTCCCGGCTTCTGCTCCCCGGCCGCCCAGGCGCGCGCCACGGCCGGGGTGCCGGACGCCGTCAGCATGCCGTCCAGCGAGCGGACGAACTCCCGCTGCTCGGCGGTGAGGAGGAAGCGCATCACCGGCGTCCCTTCGGCAGACCGAGCAGCCGCTCGGCGATCAGGTCGCGCTGGATCTCGTTGGTGCCCGCGTAGATCGGCCCGGCGAGCGCGAAGGTGTAGCCGTCGGCCCAACTCCCGTGCGCGGGGGCCTCGTCGGCGTCGTCGGCGAGCGTGCCGTAGGGGCCGAGCAGGTCCAGGGCCGTCTCGTGCAGGGCGAGGTCGAGTTCGGACCAGAAGACCTTGGTCAGGCTGGACTCGGTGCCGACCGCGCCGCCGGCGGCGAGCCGGGAGACCTGGGCGTAGCCGAACAGCTGGTACGCCCGGGCGCCGATCAGCGCGTCGGCCACCCGCTCGCCCAGCGCCGTACCGGCCGTGCCGCCGGTCTCGCGCCAGAGTGCGGCGAGCCGTCCGGCGGCCGCGGTGAAGCGGCCCGGACTGCGCAGCGTCAGGCCGCGTTCGTTGCCGGCGGTGCTCATGGCGACCTGCCAGCCCTGCCCCGGCGCGCCGATGAGGTCCGCGTCCGGTACGAAGGCGTCGTCGAGGAAGACCTCGGCGAACGCCGGCTTGCCGTCCAGGCGGCCGAGCGGACGGACCGTCACGCCCGGTGCGTCCAGCGGGAACATCAGATAGCTGAGCCCCTGGTGCGGGCGGGCGGCGTCCGGGTCGCTGCGGAACAGCCCGAAGGCGCGATCGGCGAACGCGGCCCGGGACGACCAGGTCTTCTGCCCGTTCAGCAGCCAGCCGCCGGCGGTCCGTACGGCGGTCGAGCGCAGCGACGCCAGGTCCGACCCCGACTCCGGTTCCGACCAGGCCTGCGCCCAGACGACCTCGCCGCGCGCCATGGGGCCGAGGATGCGGGCGCGCTGCTCGTCGGTGCCGTGCTCGAAGAGGGTGGGGGCGAGGAGGTGGATGCCGTTCTGGCCGACCCGCCCGGGGGCGCCCGCGGCGTAGTACTCCTCCTCGAAGAGCAGCCACTGCAGGAGCGAGGCGTCCCGGCCGCCGTGTTCGCGGGGCCAGGAGACCACCGACCAGCGGTCCGCGGCGAGTCGGCGTTCCCACTCCCGGTGGGCGGCGAACCCCTCCGCGGTCTCCAGCGACGGCAGCGGAACGGCGGGCACATGCGCGGCGAGCCAGCCGCGGGCCTCGGCCCGGAACGCCTCGTCGGCGGGGGCGATGTCGAGATCCATCAGGCGCCGGCCTCCCGGGTGGCGGTCGTGGCCGGTGCCTCCCGTGCGTCGGGCGCGGGCTCGTCGTGGCGGGCAGCGGGCATCCGCCCTCCCTTCCCTAACAAGTGTTTGGTAGATTAACGTACCGGCACGAGCGGCGTCGAGGCCCCCGCCACCGTCGGGAGCCTCCGCCGGGGAACCGCAGCGGACTGCGGGAAGAGGAGGCTCATGCATGACAGCGCCGCCCTACGTGCCCGGCCACCATCTGCTCGACGGCCGGACCGCCGTCGTCACCGCGGCCGCCGGGGCCGGCATCGGCGGCGCCACCGCCCGCAGATTCCTGGAGGAGGGCGCCCGGGTGGTCCTCGGCGACGCCCACGCACGCCGGCTGCAGGCCACCGCCGAGGCGCTCGCCGACGAGTTCGGCGCCGCCCACGTGGCGTCCCTGCCCTGCGACGTCACCGACGAGGACCAGGTCAACGCCCTGCTGGACGCGGCCGAGGAGCGCCATGGGCGCCTCGACATCCTGGTCAACAACGCCGGACTCGGCGGCACCGCCGACCTCGTCGAGATGACCGACACCCAGTGGGGCACGGTCCTCGACGTGACCCTGAACGGCACCTTCCGCTGCACCCGCGCCGCCCTGCGCCGGATGAAGGCCACCGGCCGCGGCGGCGTGATCGTCAACAATGCCTCGGTCGTCGGCTGGCGGGCCCAGCGCGGCCAGGCCCACTACGCCGCCGCCAAGGCCGGGGTGATGGCGCTGACCCGGTGCGCCGCCCTGGAGGCCGCCGAGTACGGGGTACGCGTCAACGCGGTCTCGCCCAGCCTCGCGATGCACCCGCACCTGGCGAAGGTGACCACGCCCGAGTTGCTGGCGGAGCTCACCGAGCGGGAGGCGTTCGGCCGCTGGGCCGAACCCTGGGAGGTCGCCAACGTCATCGTCTTCCTGGCCGGCGACTACGCCTCGTACATGACCGGGGAGACGGTGTCCGTCAGCTCCCAGCATGCGTGAGGCGCGGCGGGCCGGTCGCCGCGCGGCACCGGGGACACCGCTCGCCGCCGGCGGCGGACGGCACCGCCTTGCGGAACCGGCCGGGACCTTCGCAGAATCTGACCAAGGAGACGCCATGCCCGAGGCCTATATCGTCGAAGCGGTCCGCACTCCGGTGGGCAAGAAGGGCGGCGGTCTGTCGGCCGTCCACCCCGCCGACCTGGGCGCGCATGTGCTGACGGCGCTGATGGCGCGCAGCGGCGCCGATCCGTCCGCCGTCGAGGACGTCGTCTTCGGGTGTCTGGACGCGGTGGGCCCCCAGGCCGGGGACATCGCCCGGACCTGCTGGCTCGCCGCCGGGCTGCCCGAGGAGGTGCCCGGAGTCACCGTCGACCGCCAGTGCGGCTCCTCCCAGCAGGCCGTGCACTTCGCGGCGCAGGGGGTGCTCTCCGGCACCCAGGACCTGGTGGTCGCGGGCGGTGTGCAGAACATGTCGATGGTCCCGATCGCCTTCGCCAGCCGGCAGGCCGCCGCCCCCCTCGGGCTGACCGACGGCCCGTTCGCCGGCTCCGAGGGCTGGCGGGCCCGCTACGGCGCGGCGCCCGTCAACCAGTTCCACGGCGCCGAACTCATCGCCGACAGGTGGCAGATCTCCCGTGCGGACATGGAGGAGTTCGCGCTCCGTTCGCACCGGCGGGCCGTCCGCGCGCTCGACGAGGGCCGCTTCGACCGGGAGACCGTCCCCTTCGGGGAGGTCACCGCCGACGAGGGCCCGCGCCGGAACACCTCGCGGGAGCGGATGGCGGCGCTGGCGCCGGTCGTCGAGGGCGGCCGGCTGACGGCGGCGGTCTCCTCGCAGGTCTCCGACGGCGCGGCCGCTCTGCTCCTCGCCTCCGAGCGGGCGGTGGCCGACCACGGACTCACCCCGCGCGCCCGCATCCACCATCTGTCGGTGCGCGGCGAGGACCCGATCCGGATGCTGTCCGCCCCGATCCCGGCGACCGCGTACGCGCTGAAGAAGACCGGGATGTCCCTCGGCGACATCGACCTGGTGGAGATCAACGAGGCGTTCGCGCCCGTGGTGCTGGCCTGGCTGAAGGAGACCGGCGCCGACCCGGAGCGGGTCAATGTCAACGGCGGCGCGATCGCCCTGGGCCATCCGCTGGGCGCGACCGGTGTGCGGCTGATGACGACGCTGCTGCACGAACTGGAGCGCACCGGCGGCCGGTTCGGGCTGCAGACCATGTGCGAGGGCGGCGGCCAGGCCAACGTCACGATCATCGAGCGGCTCTGACCGCCGGTCCGCCTGCGGGCCGGTTTCCGGCCGGCCCGCCCGTGCTCGTGGCTCGCCCCTCTCCCGTCGGGCCGCTCAGCGGGGCAGCGCGCCCAGCGTGGCGTGCGCCTCGGCCATGATCCGGTCGACCAGTTCCGCGCAGGTCGGCAGGTCGTCGAGCAGTCCGGCGACCTGGCCGGAGGCCATCACCCCGAGGTCGGTACGGCCGTCCACCATGGACGCCTTGAGCAGCATCGGGGTGTTGGCGGCCAGCAGGACCTGACTCCAGGTGAGCTCCCGGCCGTGCTTCATCGCCAGCCCGTCACGCACCAGCCGGCCCCAGCTCAGGCCGGACAGCTTCCGGAAGGAGGCGGCGCGGCGGACCGCCGTCAGCAGTGCGGTGGCGCGCCCGGACCGCTCCAGCGCCTCGACCAGTTCGCTGCGCAGCATCCGGTGCGGCAGACCGTCCACCTTCGTGGTGACGGTGATGTCCGTGACGCCCGCCGCCAGATAGCGGTCCTGCACGGCCCGGGGCACGGTGCTGTCCGACGTCAGCAGGAAGCGGGTGCCCATGGCGACACCGGCCGCGCCGTAGGCGAGCGCCGCGACCAGGCCCCGGCCGTCGAAGAAGCCGCCCGCGGCGATGACCGGGATGCCGACCGCGTCCACGACCTGCGGGAGCAGCACGGTGGTGGCGACGTTCCCGGTGTGGCCGCCGCCCTCCCCGCCCTGGACGAGGACCGCGTCCGCGCCCCAGGCCGCGACCTTCTCGGCGTGCCGGCGGGCGCCGACGGACGGGATGACGACGATCCCCGCGTCCTTCAGCCGGGTGATCAGCTCACGGGAGGGGGCCAGGGCGAACGAGGCGACCCGGACGCCCTCCTCCACGAGGACGCGCACCCGCTCGCCCGCGTCCCCCGCGTCCGCGCGGAGGTTGACCCCGAACGGCGCCGTGGTGCGGGAGGCGACCTCGCGGACCGCCGCGCGCAATTGCCCGACGGTCATGGTGGCCGACGCGAGAATGCCCAGGGCGCCCGCCTCGGCCGCGGCCGAGACCAGCCGCGGTCCCGCCACCCACCCCATGCCGGTCTGCACGAGGGGGTGGCGCACCCCGACGAGCTCGGTCAGCGGCGTCTCGATCCTCGCCGCCGTCATGCCGCGGGCACCTCGCGCTCGCGCAGCCCCTCAGGGTCGATGACCGTGCGGATCAGCCGTAGTTCGGTGGCGGTGGGCTCCCTCGTGCGGGGCACCTCGTCGGGCACCGCGAGCGGGAAGCCGGTGGCCGCCCGGACCTCCGCGACGCTCACGCCGGGGTGCACACAGGCCAGCCGCATGGTGCGGTCCGGGGTCGCGAAGTCGAAGACCCCGAGGTCGGAGACCACACGCGGGATGCGGTGGAAGCGGGTGGCGGACGGCCCGGCGGCGGCCGCGCTGTCGTATCCGACCCCGCTGATCATGTCGACGCGCGCGACGAAGACCCGCTTCGAATGCTTCGGCACCCAGTAACTGACCGGATTGTTGAGGGTGTTGACCGGGGCGCCGCGGACCCCGAGGAGCTGGCGGTCCGGCCGCTGCCAGTCGCCGATGCAGGAGATGTTCTGGTTGCCGAAGCGGTCGAGCTGGCTCGCGCCCATCATCACATGGCGCCGCCCGCCGGTGACCATGGCGAGGTGCTGACGGTAGGGCAGCCAGCCCTCGACCGAACCGTCGAGCCCGACGATCAGGGCCTCGCCGTCGGTGAGCAGCAGGTCGGGGGAGAAGGTGCGCTTGGCGAGCCGGGCGCCGATCGACGGGATCAGGCCCATCGGGCTCGCCAGCACCTCGCCGTTGTCGCGCCAGGCGTCGGCGCAGGCGATCGCGCAGTACTCGGCCCGGGTCGTCGTGGTGGCGTTCACTGCTGCTCCTCGTGCCAGGACTGGACTGCGGACTGGTACGTCTTCTCGTCCCCGGACAGGAACCGCTCGGCGAAATCCGGCCAGGGCGTGGTCGCGTACAGCTTCTGGAAGGGCTCGTCGCGCCCGTAGTCGGGGGCGCAGGAGGTGAAGTGCGCGCCGTGCGGGGCCTCGACGACGCCGGTGACCGAGTGCCGTTTGACCAGCAGGGTCTGCGGGACGGCCGAGGCGAAGTCGTCCACGATCCGCTCGCAGGAGACGTACGCACTGTCCGCGGCCTCGCAGAACAGGTCGTCGAAGTACGGATCGGGGCCCAGGTACTGGCCGTTGCCGAGCCGGTCGGCGCGGTGCAGATGGACCAGCGCCGCGTCCATCCGCAGGGCCGGCATCGCCACGAAGGTCTCGCCGTCGTCGTAGGGCGAGGTGACGGTCCGCAGCGCGGGGTTGACGCGCATCACGTCCGAGCCGAGGCCGGCGCGCACCGGCAGGAACGGCAGCCGGTGGGCGGCGGCCTGCAGCCCCCACATGAACATCGCCTCGTCGATCTCCCTCAGCTCGAACGCGCCGCGCTGGCGGGCCGCGCGGAAGTGCGGTTCGAGGGGGATGGAGTCGAGGGTCGCGAACGCCGCGACCAGGGTGCGGATGCGGCCGGCGGCGGCGAGCAGGCCGACATCGGGACCGCCGTAGGAGACCACCGTCAGGTCGGTGATGTCGGAGCGCAGCAGCGCCCGCACCAGCGCCATCGGCTTGCGGCGCGAGCCCCAGCCGCCGATGCCGAGGGTCATGCCGCTGCGCAGCCGGGAGACGACGTCCTCGGGGGTCATGGTCTTGTCGGTCACGGATCAGCCTTCCGTCGTCGGGGCGCCCGGCGCACCGAAGGTGTCGCGGACGCGGTCGGCGACCCCGCTGAGGTTCGCCTCGAAGGTGAATCCCTGCTCGAAGCGGTAGCTGCGCCGTACGTCGACGGGGTCGATGCCGTTGAGGGCGGCCTTGGCGAGCCGGAGCAGGAAGCCGTCCTTGCGGGCGATCTCCCGCGCCACGTCCCGGGCGGCGGCGGGCAGTTCGGCGCGCGGGACGACCTGCCAGACGGAGCCGTGTGCCCGCAGTTCGGCGGCGGTGACGGTGCGCGAGGTGTAGTACAGCGTGCGCAGCAGGTGCTGCGGGACCAGCCGGGCCAGGTGGGTGGCCGCGCCGAGCGCCCCGCGGTCCAGCTCCGGAAGCCCGAACGTGGCGTCGTCGGCGGCCACGATCGCATCCGCGTTCCCGACGAGCCCGATGCCGCCGCCCAGACAGAAGCCCTGCACCGCCGCGACGACGGGCACCTCGCACTCGTAGACCGCCGAGAAGGCCTCCGCGCAGCCGCGGTTGGCGCCGAGCAGGGCCCCGTGTCCGCCCGTCGCGGTGTCCCGCTGGAGCTCCTTGATGTCGACGCCCGCGTTGAAGCCGCGCCCGGCCGCGGCCAGGACGACGCAGCGGACGGCGGGGTCGCGGCCGGCCGCGCGCACCGCGTCGGCGAGGTCGTACCAGCCCTGCACGGGAAGGGCGTTGACCGGAGGGTAGTCGGCGGTGACGACGGCGATGCCCTGGCCCGGCTCGGAGGTGGAGACACCCATGAGCAGATCAGCTACCTTTCCACCAAGCGTTTGTTAGGTAGCGAAGTTAGCAGCGGACGGTGCGCTGCGGGAGGGGTGTCCGGTGAGCCTGGCTCTCGATCTGTCCGGTCGGCTGGCCGTCGTCACCGGCGGCACCCGGGGCGTCGGCGCCGGTATCGCCCGCGCCTTCCTGCGGGCCGGTGCGGAGGTGGTGGTCTGCGCCCGCCGGCCGCCGGACGCCCCCGTCACGGCGGCCGGCCGCCGTGCGCACTACCGCCCCCTCGACCTGCGAGACCCGGCCGCCGTCCGTGCCTTCTTCCCGCAACTCGCCGACGAACACGGCCCGTTGGACTGCCTGGTCAACAACGCCGGAGGCACGCCCCACCGGCTGCTCGACCAGGGCGACGCCGAACGGCACGCCCGGGTCGTCGCACTGAACCTCCTCGCGCCGCTGACCGCCTCGCTCGCCGCGTACGAGGTGATGCGGGAGCGGCCGGCCGGCGGCTCGATCCTCATGATCGGCAGCGTCAGCGGCACCCGGCCCTCGCCCGGCACCGCCGCCTACGGCGCGGCCAAGGCGGGCCTGGACCACCTCGCCCGCTCCATGGCCGTCGAATGGGCGCCCCGGATCCGGGTCAACACCCTGGTCCTCGGCATGGTGCGCACCGAACTCGCCGCCGTGCACTACGGCGACGAGGCGGGCGTCGCGGCCGTCGGCGCCACCGTCCCGCTCGGCAGGCTCGCCGAGCCCGCCGAGGTCGGCGACGCCTGCGTCTTCCTCGCCTCCGACCGCGCCGCGTACCTGACCGGCGCCAGCCTGCTCGTCCACGGCGGCGGCGAGCGGCCCGCCTTCCTCGACGCCGCCACCGTCAACCACCCCGCCCCGCCCGACGCCACGAAGGACACCTGACGTGTCCGGAAGAGGAGATACGGACATGACCGGCACCGGAATCTGCACGGGACGCGTGGCGGTGGTCACCGGCGCCGGCCGCGGCCTCGGCCGCGCCCATGCCCTGGCCCTCGCCGCGGAGGGCGCCCGGATCGTGGTCAACGACCTCGGTGTGGCCGCCGACGGGGCCGGCGCCTCGCCCGGACCGGCCCAGCAGGTCGCCGACGAGATCCGTGCCCGCGGCGGCCGGGCCGTCGCGCACACCGGCGACATCACCACCACCGACGGCGCCGCCTCGCTCGTCGCCACCGCACTGGACACCTTCGGCCGCCTCGACGCCCTCGTCAACAACGCCGGGTTCCTCCGTGACCGGATGCTCGTCAACCTCGACGAGGACGACTGGGACGCCGTCATCCGCGTCCACCTCAAGGGCCACTTCCTGCCGCTGCGGCACGCCGCGGCCCACTGGCGGGCCGAGGCCAAGGCCGGCCGGACGCCCGACGCCCGGATCGTCAACACCAGTTCGGGCGCCGGGCTGCTCGGCAGCGTCGGCCAGGGCAACTACGCCGCCGCCAAGGCCGGCATCATCGGCCTCACCCTCGTCGCCGCCGCCGAACTCGCCCGCTACGGCGTCCAGATCAACGCCCTCGCACCGGCCGCCCGCACCCGGATGACCGAGCGGACCTTCGCCGGGGCGATGGCGAAGCCCGCCGCGGGGGAGTTCGACGCGATGGCCCCGGAGAACGTCTCCCCGCTGGTGGTCTGGCTGTCCTCCGCCGACAGCGCCGGGGTCACCGGCCGGGTCTTCGAGGCCGAGGCGGGCCGGATCACCGTGATGGAGGGCTGGCGCCCCGGCCCCACCGCGGACCGGAAGAGCCGCTGGACGCCGGCCGAGGCCGGGCGGGCCGCCCGCGACCTGCTGGCCGCCGCCGGGACCCCGCAGCCGGTCTACGGGGCGCGGTGACCCGCCGGGGCCCGGAGCGCCACCGGCTGCGGGCCCCGCGCCGGGTCGTCAGCCGGGGACCGGAGCGCCCTCGCGCGCCCGCAACCGGGGTGCGGAGATCGCGAACAGCCCGAACGCGCCGAGGAAGGCCAGCAGGGAAGTGCCGCGCAGCACCGTCTCGATGGCGCGGCCGTCGGCGGCCGCGGTCGAGGGGGAGCCGCTGATCAGCTCCAGCACCGTCGCCGCGACCGCCACGCTCACCGCGCCGAACAGCACCAGCGACGTCAGCACCAGCCCCGACGCCGCGCCCGTCCGCTCCGCGGGGACGTGCGCCTGCGTGGCCACGTTCGTCAGCGCCCACCCCAGCCCGATGCCCACCCCGCACACGGCGAAGACCACCGCGTACCAGCCCAGGGGCCGCACCCAGGTCAGCGCCAGCAGCGCGGCACCGCTGGTGAGCATGCCGCAGGCCATCAGCCGCTCGGCGCGCCAGCGCAGGGCCAGCCGCCCCGCCCAGTAACTGGCCGCGCCCACCCCGCAGGAGAGCGCCAGGAAGATCACCCCCGCGACAAACGGCGACAGCCCCCGCGCCTGCTGCAGATAGAGCGCCGAGAGCACCGCGACCAGGCAATACACCACATTCGAGAGCGAGCCGGCCAGGGTGATCACATCGAACTTCCGGTTGCGGAAGAGCGACATGTCGATCAGCGGCTCCGGCCTGCGCCGCTCCACCGCCACGAACAGCACGAGGAGGGCGAGACCGACCGCGGCGGTGGCCAGGGTCGGCGCGGAGGTCCACCCCCAGCCCTGCCCCTGGTCGACGGCGACCATCAGACACGTCAGACCGAGGGCGACGGCCGCCGCGCCGGGCAGGTCGAGACGGCGGGTCGCCTGCTCGTCGCGGGTCTCGGGCACGAAGCGCAGCACCAGCAGCGCCGCGGCCAGACACACCGGCACATTGATCAGGAACACCGCGCGCCAGCTGACGTGTTCGGCGAAGACGCCGCCCACGAACGGGCCCAGAGCGGTGCCGAGGGAACCGAACGCCAGCACCGTGCTGACCGCCCGCCCCTGCCGGTCGTCCCGGAAGTAACTGGTCACCACCGCCACCGAAACGGGGAAGATCATCGCCGCGCCGGTGCCCTGCACGACGCGCGCGGCGATCAGCCAGGGCGCGTTCTGCGCGGCGCTGCACACCACGGACAGGGCGGCGAACACGAACAGGCCGAGCACGATGACCCGCCGCCGACCGTGCAGATCGGCCGCCCGGCCGCCGACGATCATCAACGCGCCGATGGCCACCATGTATCCGCTGACCAGCCACTGGAGGTCGGTCGAGGAGGTACCGAAATCCCTGGCGATCACCGGGAGCATCAGATCGAGCGCGAACCAGTCCATCTGCACGATGAGGATGGACAGCGCGGCAGCGACGATCACTGCCCGGTCCCGGTGCGAGAAGGTACCGCCCGAAGCGGCCTTCGCGACCCGGTCCGCCACGCGATGGCCCACGAGCACTCCTCGGCCGTATCCCGTATCCCCGAACCCACCGGTCCCCGCAGCCGTCTTGCCTCTCAGGATAGAAGTCGGGGTCCGGGGGCGCATGGCGGCGGAACGGTGGTGCCCGGGGGCGCCTACGCAGGCGGGCCGGCGGCCGGAGGGCGGCGCGGCCTCGGACCCGGTGCCCGGCGTCAGCCCGCTCCCGGACGCTCCGGCCCCACGAGTCCGGCGGCGCGGGCGAGCAGCTCGACCAGCATGTCGAAGGTGAGCCGGCCGGTGAACGTGTTGCGCTGGCTGGGGTGGTAGCTCCCGAGCACGTGCAGTTCGCGCCGCGGCCCGGTGGCGGGCAGCGTCAGCTGTACGCCGTGACCGAACGCGGGCCGCGGCCGGGGGACCGCCCACCCCGCCTCGCCCAGTACGGGCAGCAGCGCCTGCCAGCCGAAGGCACCCAGCACCACGACCGTCCGCAGGCCGGGAGCGAGGAGTGCGAGCTCCGCCGACAGCCACGGCCGGCAGGTGCGCCGCTCGGCGGGCGTGGGCCGGTTCTCCGGCGGCGCGCAGTGGACCGGCGCGGTGACCCGCACCCCGTACAGCTCCAGCCCGTCGCCCCGGTGCGTCGCCGTGGGCCGGGAGGCGAGCCCGACCGCATGGAGCGCGGCGAAGAGGAAGTCGCCGGAGGCGTCCCCGGTGAACATCCGCCCGGTGCGGTTGCCGCCGTGCGCGGCAGGCGCCAGCCCGACGATGGCGATGGGGGCGTCCGCCGGCCCGAACCCCGGGACCGGCCGTGCCCAGTACTCCTGGTCCCGGAACGCCGCCCGCGGATGCGCCGCGGTCTCCTCCCGCCACTCCACCAGCCGGGGGCAGGCGCGGCAGCGGACCACCTGCGCGTCGAGCTCCGCGAGCCCGCCGCACCGCCCCGCGTGAAACGCGGGAAAGTCGCTCTCACCAGGCCCCGGCGGCGACCCGGCGGTCCCGGTCTCGTTCATCCCTCCAGGCTAGGGGGTGCCTCATGGATCCCGCCCGACCGGGGCGACGTCCCCTGGCCGGGGCGTGTACGGCCGCTCCTCGCCCGGCGGCGCGCGAGACCGCCAACGCCTGGCGGACCTCCTCCGTGGCGTAGCGGGCGGCGAGAGCCCCATGTGCCGGGCCGGGTGTTCCGGCGGAAGCGCCCGGAAGCCCGCTCTCAAGTCCCCTTTTCCGAGCCTGTGTTGTGTGACATATTACTGATGTGCCCACGAGACACGGACAGTTCCTGGACGCTCCGGATGTGATCGTCGTCGGGGCCGGAGTGGTCGGCGCCGCCTGCGCCTACTACGCCGCCCGGTCCGGCCTCTCCGTCGCCGTCGTCGACCGCGGGCCCGTCGCGGGCGGTACCACCGGCGCCGGTGAGGGGAACCTGCTCGTCTCCGACAAGGAACCGGGCCCCGAACTCGCACTCGCCCTGCTCTCCACCCGGTTGTGGCGCGACCTCGCCGCCGAGCTCCCGCCGGAGATCGAGTACGAGACGAAGGGCGGGCTGGTCGTCGCCTCCGACGAGCCCGGCATGGCGGCGCTGCGTGCCTTCCGCGCGGCGCAGGAAAGGGCGGGCGTGCGGAGCGACTGCCTCCCCGCCGACCGGCTGCGGGACGCCGAACCGCATCTGGCGCCCGGCCTCGCCGGCGGCGTCCTCTACCCGCAGGACGCCCAGGTCCAACCCGCCCTGGCCGCCGCCCATCTGCTGCGTGCCTCCGGGGCCCGGCTGCACCTGGGGGCGGAGGTCACGGCCGTGCTGCGGGGACCCGGTGACGCCGTCCGGGGCGTGCGCACCCCGCGGGGCGACCTGCTTGCCCCCGCGGTCGTCAACGCCACCGGCACCTGGGCCGGCCGGCTGGCCGCCCTCGCGGGGGTGACCGTTCCCGTCCTGCCCCGTCGGGGAGTTGTCCTGGTCACCGAGCCGCTGCCGCGTGTCGTACGGCGCAAGGTCTACGCCGCGGACTATGTCGCCGATGTGGCCAGCGGATCGGCCGCGCTGCAGACCTCCGCCGTCGTCGAGGGCACCCCGGCGGGGCCGGTCCTGATCGGAGCCAGCCGTGAACGCATCGGCTTCGACCGCACGCTCTCGGTCGGGGTGCTGCGCCGGCTCGCCGCCCAGGCCGCTGCCCTGTTCCCCGTATTGGCGGGCGTCCAGGTGCTGCGCACCTACCAGGGATTCCGCCCCTACCTCCCGGACCACCTCCCGGCGATCGGCCCCGACCCCCGCCTCCCCGGCCTGCTGCACGCCTGCGGCCACGAGGGCGCGGGCATCGGCCTCGCCCCGGCCACCGGCCGGCTGATCGCGGCCGCGCTGACCGGGGCGCCCGCTCCGCTCGACGCGCGGCCGTTCCGGCCGGAGCGGTTCGCCGGCGGGGCGGGGGAGGGATGAGCCCGGCCGGGGCCCCGCGCCGCCCGTTCACCCGTACCGAGAGGAGCCCGCGCATGACCCCTCGCCGTACCCCCGCCGACCTCGTACGGGCCGTGCCAGGACCGGCGTTCGAGATCCGCCTCGACGGGCGGCCGCTGACCGCGCTGCCCGGTCAGAGCGTCGCCGCCGCGCTCTGGGCGGCCGGTGTGCTCTCCTGGCGGACCACCCGGCGCGGCGGCCGCCCGCGCGGGGCCTTCTGCGGGATCGGCTCCTGCTTCGACTGCCTGGCCACCATCAACGGCCGGCCCAACCAACGGGCCTGCCTGGTACCCGCCCGGCCCGGGGACGCGGTCACCACCCAGGAGGGACACGGACGTGCCGATCTCACCGTCTGACCGCCGCGACCTCGTCGTCATCGGCGCGGGGCCGGCCGGGCTCGCCGCCGCCGTCACCGCCGCCGGGTTCGGGCTGCGGGTGGCGCTCGTCGACGCGGCCGACCGGCCCGGCGGACAGTTGTACCGGCAGCCGGCCCCGGGCCTCGGCGCCACCCGCCCCGAGGCCCTGCACCACTCCTGGCGCGCGTTCACCCGGCGCGCCGCGCGGCTGGACGAGGAGCGCGCGGCGGGCCGGATCCGGTTCCTCGCCGCCCACCATGTCTGGGCCGTCACCCGGGACCCGGAGCACTGGACCGTGCACGCGGTCACCGGGCCCGACGGCGCGCAGGGCCGGGCCGAGGTGAGCGGGCGCCAAGTGCTCCTCGCCACCGGCGCGCACGAGCGCCAACTCCCCTTCCCCGGCTGGACGGTGCCCGGTGTCGTGGGTGCGGGCGGGGCGCAGGCCATGCTCAAGGCGGGGCTGGTGCTGCCGGGCCGGCGGATCGTGGTCGCCGGCAGCGGGCCGCTGCTGCTCGCCGTGGCCGGGGCGTTGGCCGCGGCCGGTGCCACGGTGCCGGTCGTCGCCGAGGCGGGCGGTTACGCCGGATACGCCCGCGCCCCGCGCACCCTGGCCGCCAACCCCGGCAAGCTCGCCGAGGCGGCCGTCCACGGGGCCGCCCTGCTCCGCCACGGCGTACGCCTGCGTACCCGCAGCGCGGTCACCGCCGTGCACGGCACCGACCGGGTCGAGGCCGTCACCCTGGCCCGGCTCGACCGGGACTGGCGGCCGGTGCCCGGAACCGGACGGCGCATCCCCTGCGAGGCGCTCGCCGTCGGGTACGGGCTGGTGCCGCAACTGGAGCTGGCCACCACACTGGGCTGCGCCGTCCGCCGCGGCCCCGACGGCACCTGGGTGCTGCGGCTCGACGGGCGGCAGCGGACCTCGGTCGAGGGGGTCTGGGCGGCCGGTGAGGCCGGCGGCGTGGGCGGCGCGGAACTCGCCTTCACGGAGGGCGAGGTGGCGGCCCACGGCATCGCGCGGCGGGCCGTGCCCGATGCCCTGTGCCGCCGTCGTGACCGGCTGCGCCGGTTCGCCCGGACCATGGCCGCGGCCCATGCCCCGCGCCCCGGCTGGACCGGCTGGCTGCGCGAGGACACCGAGGTCTGCCGGTGCGAGGAGGTCACGGCCGGGCGGATCCGGGAAGCCGTCGCCGGGCTCGGCGCCCGCGACACCCGCACCGTCAAACTCCTCACCCGGGCCGGAATGGGCTGGTGCCAGGGGCGGATGTGCGGGCCCGCGGTGGCCCGGCTCGCGGGGGAGGCCGGACCACCGGCCGACCGCAGACCCCTCGCCTGTCCCGTCGTCCTCGGCGAACTCGCCGACGGGCAGGACTAGTTCGCCTCCAGGGGGCCTTGGCAGCCCCCTGGGACACTCAATAAAATGTCACACCTCATAGAAGGAGCTTCGTATGGTCACGCGCACCCGCCCCTGGCACGGCATCATGGTCGCCACCACCCTCCCCTTCCGTGACGACCTCTCCGTCGACCACGACGCCTACGCGGCACAGGTCGCCCGGCTCCTCGCCGCGGGCTGCGACGGCGTCGTCCCCAACGGCTCCCTCGGGGAGTACCAGACGCTCACCGACGCCGAGCGCGCCCGCGTCGTCCGTACCGCCGTGGAGGCCGCCGGGGACGGCGACCGGGTGATGCCCGGCGTCTCCGCCTACGGCAGCGCCGCCTCGTGCCGCTGGGCCGAGCAGGCGGCCGAAGCGGGGGCCGGTTCCGTCCTGCTGCTGCCGCCCAACGGCTACCGCGCCGAACGGGACGCCGTCCGCGCCCACTTCGCCGACGTGGCCGCGGCCGGCCTGCCCGTCGTCGCCTACAACAACCCCGTCGACACCAAGGTCGACCTCACGCCCGGTCTCCTCGCCGAACTGCACGCCGACGGCAGCATCGTCGCCGTCAAGGAGTTCAGCGGCGATGTCCGCCGGGCCTACGAGATCGCCGAAACCGCCCCGGAACTGGATCTGCTGATCGGCGCCGACGACGTCCTGCTCGAACTCGCCCTCGCCGGGGCCGTCGGCTGGATCGCGGGCTGCCCCAATGCCCTGCCCGCGGCGTGCGCCACCCTCTACCGGGCCGCCGTCGCCGGTGACCTCGACACCGCGCTGTCCCTCTACCGCACCCTGCACCCGCTGCTGCGCTGGGACTCCCGGACCGAGTTCGTACAGGCCATCAAGCTCGCCACGGACCTCGCCGGACACCGCGGCGGCCCGACCCGCCCGCCCCGTACCCCGCTCACCGCCGACCAGTCGGCCGCGCTCCGCGCCGTCACCGGGAAGCTCCTCGCCGACGGCCACCACTGAGAGAGGGCCCCATGCGCACCCGCCACGTCTTCCACGCCGTCGACTCCCACACCGAGGGCATGCCCACCCGGGTCATCACCGGCGGCGTCGGCACCCTCCCCGGCGCCACCATGGCCGAACGCCGGACGTACTTCGCCGAGCACCGCGACGCCGTCCGCACGCTCCTGATGAACGAGCCGCGCGGCCACGCCGCCATGAGCGGGGCGATACTCCAGCCGCCGACCCGCCCCGACGCCGACTACGGCGTCCTGTTCATCGAGGTCTCCGGCTATCTGCCGATGTGCGGACACGGGACGATGGGGGTGGCCACCGTCCTCGTCGAGACCGGCATGGTGGAGGTCGAGGAACCGGTGACGAGGGTGCGGCTGGACACCCCCGCGGGACTGGTCACCGCCGAGGTGCAGGTGCGGGACGGTGCGGCCACGGCCGTCACCCTCACCAACGTGCCCGCCTTCTGTGCCGGACTCGACCGCACGATCGCCGTCCCGGGCTACGGCACCCTCGGCTACGACCTGGCCTACGGCGGCAACTTCTACGCGATCCTGCCGCTGGACAGCGTCGGCCTGCCCTTCGAGCGGGCCCGCAAGAACGACATCCTCGCCGCCGGACTGGCCCTCATGGACGCGGTGAACGCCACCGACCGGCCGGTCCACCCCGAGGACGAGCGGATCGGCGGCCTCAAACACGTCTACTTCGCCGCGCCGGGATCGGACGCCACCCGCTCCCGGCACGCGATGGCCATCCACCCCGGATGGTTCGACCGCTCGCCGTGCGGTACCGGCACCTCGGCGCGGATGGCGCAGCTGCACGCACGCGGCCAACTGCCCCTCCACCAGGACTTCGTCAACGAGTCCTTCATCGGAACGGAGTTCACCGGCCGCCTCGTCGCCACGACCGCGGCGGGCCCCTGTCCGGCCGTCGTCCCCACGGTCACCGGGCGGGCCTGGGTGACCGGCACCGCGCAGTACTTCCTCGACCCGTCCGATCCGTTCCCCGCGGGGTTCGTGCTGTGAACCAGGGCCTTGTGACGCAGGGCCTGGTGACCCAGGGCCTCGTGGCCAACGGCCGTGCGTCCGGCGGCCGTCCGCCACCAGCGGGTTTGCGCAACGTGACATTGTACGCTGGCACTCCGCGTCAACTCGGAGGACCACGATGGGCGAACTCAAGCACCGCAGCCTGATCACCGCGCAGGAGCGGCTCCGCGATCAGGTGGCCCATCAACTGCGCGCGGCCCTGATCGCGGGGGAGCTGCGCCCGGGGTCGGTCTACTCGGCCCCGGGCCTCGCCGCGGACTTCGGCGTCTCCGCCACTCCGGTGCGCGAGGCGATGCTCGACCTGGCCCGTGAGGGGCTGGTCGAGCCGGTCCGCAACAAGGGATTCCGGATCACCGAGGTGAGCGAGCGCGACCTCGACCAGTACACCGAGATCCGTGCCCTGATCGAGGTCCCGGTCGTCGGCCAGGTCACCCGCACCGCCGGCCGTGCCCAGCTGGAGGCGCTCCGCCCGGCCGCCCTGGAGATCGTGGCCGCCGCCCGTGCGCACGACCTCATCGGCTACCTGGAGGCCGACCGCCGCTTCCACCTCGACCTGCTCGGTCTCAGCGGCAACGACCGCCTCGTCGAGACGGTCGGCGATCTGCGCAAGCGCTCCCGGCTGTACGGGCTCACCCGGCTCGACGAGCGCAACCAGCTGCTGCCCTCCGCCGAGGAGCACGTCGAGCTGCTCGACGTGATGCTGACGGGCGACGCCGAGGCGGCCGAGGCCTGTATGGCCCGCCACCTCGGTCATGTCCGCTCGCTGTGGGCCCAGGGCCGCGACGAGCCGTTGGTGCCGCGACCGCAGCAGCGGCCGGTCGCCCGCCGGGGGTGACCGGCCGGGCCGGTCAGGGGCGTCCGGCGAGGAGCCCGTCCATCCACTCCTCCACCGCGTCGGCGGTGCGCGGCAGCGCCGACGACATCAGCCGGGCACCGTCCGCGGTGATCACCAGGTCGTCCTCGATGCGCACCCCGATGCCGCGCAGTTCGGCCGGCAGCGTCTCGTCGTCGGGCTGGAGGTAGAGCCCCGGTTCGACCGTCAGGACCTGTCCCTGGGTCAGGACGCCGTCGAGGTACTGCTCGGCGCGGGCCCGGGCGCAGTCGTGCACGTCGAGGCCGAGCATATGGCCCGAACTGCACAGCGTGTAGCGCCGGTACAGGCCGCTGTCCGCGGCGAGCGCCTCCCGCGCCGGGATGCGCAGGACACCCCAGTCGGCCAGCCCCTCGGCCAGGACGCCGCTGCAGGCCCGGTGGAAGTCGCGGAAGCTCGCTCCCGGTTTGAGAGCGGCGATCCCCGCGTCCTGCGCGGCGAGCACCAGCTCGTAGACCCGGCGCTGGACGGGGGAGAAGCGACCGGACAACGGCAGGGTGCGGGTGAGGTCGGCGGTGTACAGCGCGTCGGTCTCCACCCCGGCGTCCAACAGCAGCAACTGGCGCGGGTCGAGCGGCCCGTTGTTGCGGGTCCAGTGGAGCACGCAGGCATGGGCGCCGGCGGCGGCGATGGTCTCGTACCCGGTGCCGTTGCCCTCGGCGCGGGCGCGCAGCTGGAAGACCCCCTCGATCCAGCGTTCGCCGCGCGGGTGACGCAGGGCGGCGGGGAGGGCGCGTACGACGTCCTCGAAGCCGGTGGTGGTGTGCGCGACGGCCTGCTGGAGCTGGGCCACCTCCCAGTCGTCCTTGACCAGCCGCAACTCGCTCAGTGTGCAGGCGAGTTCGGTGTCCCGGGCGGCGTCCCGGCCGGTCCTGCGGTGGCGGTCGAGATCCTCCAGGTGCGCACAGCGCAGGCCGGTGCGCCGCTCGGCCTCGGCGAGGTCGGGGCGGCGGCCCACCCAGAACTCGCCGTGGCGGCGGTCCCGGTAGAAGGCGCCGCCGCCGTCCCGTGGCGGCCGCGGCCGCAGGTACAGCACCGCCTCGCCGTCCGGCTCCAGCACCAGGACGTGCCCCGGCTGGTCCTCGCCCGTGAGGCCGGTGAGCCAGGCGTAGGCGCTGTGCGGGCGGAAGCGGTGGTCGCAGTCGTGGGAGCGGACCTTCAACTCGCCCGCCGGCACGAGGAGTCGCTCGCCGGGGAAGCGGGCGGCGAGCCGGGCACGGCGGCCGGCGAACCGGGCGGGGTCCGGCACGGGAGGCTCGTCGGGGAGCGGGGCGGTGGTGGCCCACCCGCCGGTCATGAAGGCGGCGAGGGCGTCCGACACCGGCAAGTCATGGCTGCCGGTGTGGAGTTGGGGGGCGCGCGAGGTCATGGACACCTCCGGCAAAGAAAGTTACCTGAAGCCTTGTCAGTGCAATTTCACATTACTATGTTACGGGTCACACCTCGTGGAGTGAAGGCCATGGCCTCAGCCCCTCAACCCCCCACCCCCTCCCGGAGGTTCAGGTGTCCCATCCCCGCATGCCGCGCGGCATCCTGCTGGCCGCGACCCTCGCGGCCGCCCTCGCGCTGCCGGCCGTCCAGCCCGCCCAGGCGGCGCCCCACCCGTCGGCCGCCTCGCCGCGAACCCCGGCGGCGCAGCCGGGGCACCGGCCCGCCGCCCCCACCGCCAACCCCTTCGACCATGCCCAACGCCTCGCCGGCGCGCCGAAGTCCGGCGCCGCCCCGGCACCAGCACCACGCGCCCTGGTCGAGAGAGGCCGCATACCGGGCCCGCAGACCAAGCCCGCGGGGCCGCCGCGGAGCCCCGGACCCGAGGTCGCCCCGTGCACCCTCGACGGCATCACCGGCCTGGGGCCCGAGCAGTTCGCGGACTTCCTCGCCGACCCCGCCGTCACGGCCGACGACTGCCTGCGCACCCTCGTGTGGACCTGGGACCCCCGGCTGATCCCCGTCATGTCCGACGCGCACGTCCAGGCGGTCGCCCGTCGCATCACCGGCCTCGCCGCCGCCCATGACGGCAAGAACACCAGCCATCTGTACGAGATGTTCACGTACTTGCACGCGGTGGCCTACCAGGACTTCTCGCACGACGAGATCGACACCACCGACGCACCCACCGTCGACGCCGTGCGCCGCGCCGTCGGGGCCTTCGGCACCGCGGCCCGTACCTTCGACGTCACCCGGGCCAACGCCGACACCCTGCGCGAGGCCCTGTACGCCGCCAGCGCCCCGGGCCTGCGGCAGCACCAACTCGACCTGATCCAGAAGGTCCTGGCCACCCTGGACCCGGCCCACTCCGCCACGTACCAGGACCCGGCCTGGGGCAACGCCGCCCTCGCCGCGCTGTCCGTCAACTACCTGGGGGTCTACCCCGGCAACAAGGACACCGCCTTCCAGTACGCGGCCGCCGCCGACCCCGCCTACCGCGCCGTCTTCAAGGCGTTCGCCGGATACACCCACCTCAAGGGGACGCCCAACGCCTGGGTCGTGCGCGACGCGCTCGGGGAGTACGGCCGCTTCGGCCAGATCGCCTCCCTCAAGAAGGCCATCGTCACCGACCTCGGCACCTCGCTCCTCCCCACCACCGTGCGCAACTTCGGCGACGGCAGCGAACCCTGGGCCAAGGTCGCCGGCTGGCTCATCTTCTTCGACGCCTGCAAGCCGTACACGGTGTGCAAGGACGACATCGAAAAGCGGATCTTCCCGCGCACCTACTCCTACGACAACGGCGCCATCAAGGTCCGCACCGCCCTCGACCGCGTCGTCGTCGACCAGCTCTACTATGCGTCGAAGCAGGTCAAGGCCCAGTTCCACCGGGTGCTGGGGACCAGTGAACCGCTGGCCGGCGACCCCAACACCACCCTCACCATCGTCCTGTACGCCTCCCGCGCCGACTACGAGGTCTACCACCCGCTGCTCACCGGCATGGACACCAACAACGGCGGCGTCTACATCGAGCAGGGCGCGACCTTCTACACCTACCAGCGCCGCGTCCCCCAGGACTCCAGCCTCACCCTCGAAGAGCTCTTCCGGCACGAGTACGTCCACTACCTCAACGGCCGCTTCGCCGTGCCCGGCTTCTTCGGTGAAGGCCCCTGGTACGAGGGCGACCGCACCACCGCCATGGACGAGGGCAGCGCCGAGTTCTTCGACGGCTCGACCCGCGACAACGGCATCGCCGTCCGCCGGTCACTGGTCCGCGACATCATCGCCGACACCGCCGGCGGCACACCCCGGATGTCCGTCGACGCGTTCTTGCACGCGACGTACGACCACGACGGCTTCCGCTTCTACTCCTACGCCGGGACGTTCTTCGAGTTCCTGTGGCGCGACCACCCCGCCAAGCTCCAGGAGATGTACCGCTACCTGCGCGCCGACGACCCGGCCGGGTTCGACTCCTGGCGCAACCGCATGGGCTCCGACGCGGGGTTGCAGCAGCAGTACGACGCCTTCCTCGACGCCCAGATCGCCGACGTCGACGACCTCTACGTACCGGACACGACGTTCACGCCCAACGGCTCCCTGAAGCTCGCCACCCCCGACGAGGTCCGCACCGCCTTCGCCGCCGCCACCGCCAACACCCCCGTCTGCAAGGACGAGGGCGACCCGGGCTACGGCCGGTTCACCTGCACCGGCCGGATCACCGCCAACCTCGCCGACTCCGGCGACCCCGGCCGGGTCTTCAAGGACATGGCCGAGACCGTCGACTACTTCATCCTCGACCGCACCGGCCCCGCGGCGAACAACTTCACCGACATGAACTGCTCCTTCGGCCCCACCGACATCTGGTCCTCGGGCCGGGCCGGCAGCGCGGACTACCGCTGCGAGGGCCCCCTGCGGCGATGACGCAGCCGCCCTCCCCGGCAGTCGCACGGCCCGCCGCCCCGCGGACGGGCCGTGTCCGGCCGGGCGCCCCGGCTCCGCTCAGTCGCCGGGCAGATCGAGCCGGCGGGAGGTACCGGGCGGCAGGGAGAACGAGCGGTCGCGCAGCCTGACCCGCACCGCGGCGTTCTCGGAGGCCGGTACCGCGATCCGCACCTGCTCGGCGCGGATGCGCAGATCGATGTCCCAGTGGCGCCGGAAGCGGATGCGGACCCCGAACTTCGAGAGCTCCGGCAGCGGCGCGGGATCGAGCCACAGCGCCCGGTCGCGGGTTTCCAGTCCGGTCATACCGCGCTGGATGAAGTCCAAAGTGCCGGCCATCGCGCCCAGGTGGATGCCCTCCGCGGTGGTGCCGCCCTGCACGTCCGCCACGTCCCCGGCCAGCGCCTCCTCGCAGAAGGTCCAGGCATCGGGCCGGTGGACGCGGGCCAGGACCCAGGCGTGGACCAGGGCGCTGAGGGTCGATCCGTGGCTCGTGCGGTGCAGGTAGTGGTCGACGGTGGCGTGCCAGATGTCGTCGTCGAGGGGGTGGCCGAGCCGGCGGAAGACCGAGGCGAGTTCCGACGGCGAGAAGAGATAGCCCAGCATCAGCACATCGGCCTGTTTGGAGGCCTGGTAGCGGTTGACCGTATCGCCCTCCGCCTCCAGGATCCGGTCCAGCCGGCGGATGTCACCGTAGCGGTGCCGGTAGCCGTGCCAGTCGAGTTCGGCGAGGTCCCCGTAGCCGGCGAACTGGCTGATCACCCCCCGGTGGTAGGGCACATGGAGCCGGTGCGCGATGTCCTCCCAGCGCTCGGGCTCCTCCGGCTCGAGCTGGAGGCGTTCGCACAGCTGCCGCCGGTGGGCCTCGGGCAGCGTGCGGCAGAGTTCGAGGGCACGCGTCAGCACCCAGGCCGCCGTGACGTTGGTGTAGGCGTTGTCGTCCACTCCCGGCTCGGCGGCGCCCGGATAGGCGTCGTGGTACTCGTCGGGCCCGACGACCCCGCGGATGCGGTACCGGCCCAGGCCGGCGTCCCAGGTCGTGGACGCGGCCCAGAAGCGGGCGATCTGCAGCAGCATCTCCGCGCCCCTGGTGTGCAGGAACTCCGTGTCGCCGCTGGCCTGTCCGTACTGCCACACGTTGTACGCGATCGCCGACCCGACGTGGTGCTGGAGCCGGGAATAGTCGGGCAGCCAGCGCCCCGAGCGCGGGTTGAGGTGGAGCTGCTGGGTCTCCTCCCGGCCGTCGCCGGCGCTCTGCCACGGGTACATCGCGCCGGTGCGGCCGGCTTCCCGTGCCGCATGGCAGGCGGCGGGCAGCCGCCGGTAGCGGTAGTCGAGCAGCGCCCGGGAGACCTGCGGGAGGTGCAGGTTCAAGAACGGCAGCACGAACAGTTCGTCCCAGAAGACGTGTCCGCGGTACGCCTCGCCGTGCAGGCCCCGCGCCGGCACCCCGACATCCAGCTCGGCGGTGTGCGGCGAGAGGGTCTGCAGGACGTGGAAGAGGTGCAGCCGCAGGATCCCGCCGGCCTCCCCGGGGACCTCCAGCTTGGCCTGCCGCCACAGGTTCTCCCAGGCGCGGCGGTGCGAGGCCCGCAACTGCCGGAAGTGCGGGGCCAGGGCCACGCAGTCCACCGCCGCGTGCCGCGGGCTCTCGATCGCCGGGTCGCGGGAGGTGTACAGCGCCACGGTCTTCTCGACGACGGCGGGGGAGCCGGGGGCGACGGGCAGCACCAGCGTGTGGAACGCCCGCAGCGCGGTGAGCTGCGGCAGCGGCGCACCGCCCCGGCCGGAGGAGGCGCGGGTGCGTGCGGCCAGCGCGATACGGATGTCCGAGTCGAGGGTGCGGCAGCTCAGCCACACCGTGTCCGGCAGCTCGGTCCCGGTCTCCCACCCCGTCAGATGCTGGTCCTCCAGCTCCCGGTAGCGCGCGACCCCGGCATTGCGCACCGCACCGTCGATCCCCGATTCCACCTCCACGGTGCCCGCCCACCCGTCGGAGGAGAAGCAGGTGCGCAGCGCCGCCAGGTGGGGTTCTCCCATGTGCACCAGGCGGCACTGTTCCACGGTCAGCCGGTGGCCGGCCCCGTCCTCGTAGACCGACCAGCGGGTCAGGGTGCCGTGCCGCAGGTCCAGGGTCTGCCGGTGCTCCGTCAACTGCGGGTGGTCGGGGGAGAGCCAGGGGCCGGGGGCCGCGTCGGCGGGGCAGATCCGGTAGCGCAGCGGCAGCCAGTTGGGCAGGTTGACCATGTCCTCGTTCTCGACCGGGCGGCCCGCCACGAGGGAGGTGAGCCGGTTGTAGCAGCCGGCGGCGTAGGTGCCGGGGTAGTGCGCGGGCCCTGCCGGTACCTCGGACGCCGCGCCACGGGTGGCGAAGTAGCCGTTGCCGAGTGTGCAGAGCGACTCGCGCAGCCCTTCCGTCGCCGGGTCGTAGCCCTCGTACGACCAGGCCCAGGGGCGCGTCATCCGCCCGCCCCGGCCGTCGTACGGCCAGGCCCAGCCGCTCGTCACCCCTCCTCCCCGGGCGTCAGCAGCTCGCCGGGGTCGGCCACGACCACATCGGCGCCGCGGCGGCGCAGGGCGGTGGCGCTGTACGGTCCTGCCGTCCGGTCCACGCCCACCACCAGGCCGAACCCGCCGCGGCGGCCCGCCTCGACGCCGGCGAGCGCGTCCTCCACCACGGCGGTGTCCCCGGCCGGGACACCGAGCCGCCGGGCCGCCTCCAGGAAGAGCGCCGGGTCCGGCTTGCCCGGCAGACCGAGCCGCTGTGCCTCGTTGCCGTCCACCACGGCCGCGAAGAGCCCGAGCACCCCGGCCGCGGACAGCAGCTCGGTGGCATGGCGGGACGCCGAGACGGCGGCGCACGGCACCCCCAGGTCCCCCAGCACCCGCAGCAGGCGTACGGTGCCGGGCCAGGTGGGGACGGCAGCGGTCCGCAGGCTCGCGGTGAACAGCTCGTCCTTGCGGGCCGCGACGGCGCCGACGGTGTCCGTGCCCGGCGCGTCGTCCGGTGTGCCGGGCGGCAGGTCGAGGCCCCGTGCGCGCAGGAAGGCGGCGGCCCCGTCCTGCCGGGACCGGCCGTCGACATGACGCAGGTAGTCGTCCACCGGGTCGAAGGGGCGCTGCCCGCCCGCGGCCGCCAGACACGCGTCGAAGGCGCCCTTCCAGGCGGCGGCATGCGCCGGCGCGGAGTCGATGATGACCCCGTCGGTGTCGAGGACCACGGCCCGCAACGAGTGCAGGCAAGCGGCCAGGGACGGCGTGCCGCTCATGGTGACGTTCCGTTCGTCGGTGTCCCTTCCATGGCACCACGGCCGCGGGCCGGGGGCGCGCCGCGCCCGGTCTCCCGCCCCGGCCCGCGGCCGTGGTGCGCCTGTGTCCGCTGCGCGCACCGCGGCACGGTGCGACGGTGGCAGTAGGGCCTGGTCGCCGGCGAGCGGAAGGAGGCGAGGGCGATGGAGCATCCGCTGACCGTCGGAACCGATGGGTCGGATGCCGCGTTCCGGTCGCTGGACTGGGCGGCGGACGAGGCGGCGCGCCACGGGCTGCCGCTGCGGATCGTCCATGCCTCCCGCTGGGAGCGCTACGAGGGCACCTCGTCGGCGCCGGACCAGGAGCGCCCCGGTGAGCAGGTGCTCGCCGAGAACATCGTGGAGTCCGCCGCCGCACACGCCCGCCGCCGGCACGCCGACCTGGAGGTTTCGGGCGAAGTGCTGGCCGATGACGCGGTCACCGCCCTGCTGAACGAGGCCCTCCACGCCTCGGTGCTGGTCCTGGGGTCGCGGGGGCTCGGGGAGATCACCGGCCTGCTGCTGGGGTCGGTCAGCCTGACGGTCGCCGCCCGCGCCCGGTGCCCGGTGATCGTGGTACGCGGCGACCCGGCCGGGCTCGCGGGCACCCATGAGCACATCCTCCTGGGCGTCACCGACCCGGCCGCCGAAGGGGCGGCCGTCCGCTTCGCCTTCCGCGAGGCGGCGGCCCGCCGCTGCACGCTGGACGCGGTGTGCGCCTGGCGCCGCACGGCCCCCGACCCGCAGCCCCCCGCCGACGCCCACCGCGACCCCGAGGAGCGGGCGGCGGAGCTGCTCGACGCCGCACTGGCGGAGGCGGCCGCGGCGCACCCGGACGTGCGGGTGCGCCGCTCCCTGGTCGAGGGCCCGGCGCACAAGGTGCTGGTGCACCGCGCGGCCGCCGCCGATCTGCTGGTGGTCGCCGCCCAGCGCCGCCAGGGGCACTTCGGCCTGCAGCCCGGGCGGGTGGCGCACACCGCGCTCTGCCACGCCGACTGCCCCGTGGCGGTGGTGCCCCAGCACGCCGAGCCGGCCCCGCGCTCCCCCGACTGACCCGCCCGCCCTGCCGGCCCTAACCCTCCAGCCCCGCCGCATGATCGGGAACGTAGGTCTGCAGGTCCCGCGGCGGCCGCTGGTAGCCGGTGGCCGGGGGCCGCGGCGGCAGGGTGAGCTGCGGCGGGGTGACATCGCGGTACGGCACCGTCGACAGCAGGTGGGCGATCATGTTCAGCCGGGCCCGGCGCTTGTCGTCGCTCTCGACGACGAACCACGGTGACTCCGCGATGTCCGTGTGGACGAACATCTCGTCCTTGGCCCGCGAATACTCCTCCCAGCGGGTCAGCGACTCCAGGTCCATGGGCGAGAGCTTCCAGCGCCGGGTGGGGTCCTGCAGCCGCCGCCGGAACCGCTGCTCCTGCATCTCGTCGCTCACCGAGAACCAGTACTTGCGCAGCAGGATCCCGTCCTCCACCAGCATCCGTTCGAAGACCGGGCACTGCCGCAGGAACCGCTGGTGCTCGGCCGGTGTGCAAAAACCCATGACCCGCTCGACGCCGGCCCGGTTGTACCAACTGCGGTCGAACAGCACGATCTCGCCCGCCGCGGGGAGGTGCTCCGCGTAGCGCTGGAAGTACCACTGGGTGCGTTCCCGCTCGGTGGGCCGGGGCAGCGCCGCGATCCGGGCCACCCGGGGGTTGAGGTACTGGGTGACCCGCTTGATCGTGCTGCCCTTGCCGGCCGCGTCCCGTCCCTCGAAGACCACCACGATCCGGGCGCCCTCGGTGCGCACCCACTCCTGGAGCTTGACCAGCTCCGTCTGCAGCCGGTACAGCTCCCGCTCGTACAGCGCCCGCGGCAGCTTCCTGGGGCCGTTGCCGCCCTGTTTGTCCGCCATACGACGACGGTACGGAGAAAAGCCGGCGGGGGCTCAGGCGTGCGAGCCGAACGGGGCCAGCGGGCGGCTCGCCGATCGGGCCGGGCTCGCGGGGACGCCCCCCAGCGCCTCGCGCTCGATCCGCCGCCGGACGTGCTCGGTCAGGACGGCGAGCCGCTTGGAGACCTTCGCCCGCACCGCCTGTGGCGACCGGATGGCCCGCGCGGCCGCGGGCAGCTCCGCGAGGTCCGCGGCGACCCGCCGCCGGGCGTCCTCGGTGCGACCGCGCGGCGCACCGCGCTCGCCCCCGCGCATCAGCGTCTCCAGCAGCGGCGTGCTGCCGGGCGGGACCGGCTCGTCGGCCAGCCCGATCACATCGTGGCACCCGGGCCGGCGGAAGACCTGCTTGCGGCCCGGTGCGGTCGCCTTCGCCGACGACAGCTTCATCACGGGGCGGCCGTCGTAGGCGACGAGCTTGTACGCCGAATCCAGCGAGGGGGCGTCGGCGCTGACCCCGACGCGGGTGCCCACGGCGAAGACGTCGATGGGCGCTCGGGCCTGCGCCAGATCGTGCACGGCGAACTCGTCCAGCCCGCCGCTGGCGACGATGCGGACCTGCGGAAGCCCCGCGTTGTCCAGGATCGCGCGGGCACGGAAGGCCAGTTCCGCCAGGTCACCGCTGTCCAGCCGGATGGCCGACCCGTCGCCGCGCCCCAGCGCGTTCAGCACCCGGGCCGCCGCCGCGACGCCGGACTCGGTGGCGTAGGTGTCCACCAGCAGGGTCACCGGCCCGGGATGGCAGAGCGCGAACGCCGTGAACGCCGCCTCCTCGTCGCCGAACGCCTCGATGTACGAGTGCGCCATGGTGCCGACCGCCGTCAGGTCCTCGGCGTGGGCCGCCGCGACGTTGCTGGTGCCCGCGAATCCGGTCATGGCGCCCAGCCGGGCCACCTGGCAGGCGGCCGCGGTACCCGGGGCGCGCCGCAGCGAGAAGTCCACGACGGAGCGTCCCCGTGCGGCGAGCACGCACCTGACGCACTTGGACGCGACGGTCGTCTGATGGGTGAGGTGGTTGAGCACATACGACTCCACGAGCTGCGCCTGCGGCAGGGGAGCGGTGATCTCCAGCAGCGGTTCTCCGGCCAGCACCACCCGCCCCTCCGGCACGGCCCTGACCTCCCCGGTGAAGCGCATCCCCAGCAGCGGCGCCAGATCCCTGGCCGGGCGCTGCAGTGCCTCGGCGAACACCTCGACGTCGTCGCGGCCGACGGCGAAGCCGGAGAGGAAGTCGAGGACCGTCTCGGCCCCGGCGGCGACCAGGAACCCCCGCTCCGGCGGCAGGGCCCGGACGAAGCAGCTGAACGTCGCCGGCTCGGTCATGCCCTCCTGGAGGTACGAGAGGGCCATGGTGACTTCGTACAGGTCGGTGAGCGTCGCATCCGACATGGCCGACTCCTTCCACACAGCGCCGTAGGCCCGGCCGGCCGGGGCGGCACCCCGCACCGGGCTCACGCCATCGCGTCGGCCCAGCCGTAGGCGGCGCGGTGCTCGCGCCGGGGCGGCCCGGCGCCCACGCCTTCGAGATCGAGGTCCGCCACCCGCTGCAACTGCCCGGCGAGGTCCTTCATCGCGCGCCCGGCCGCGATCTCGTCGCCGATCTCCGGCACGTCCGGGTCCCCGGGGCTGCAGCGGGCCGTGCCGTGCCCGGTCAGCGTGGTGGTCCCGGTCCGGAGCACCACCCGTGCCTTGGTCGTGCCGTCCTCCTCGAAGAGGTAGAGACGGACGGGCCATTCGACTGTCTGTGCCATGGCTCACCTCTGCCTTCCACCGGGGGCCGCCGCCTCGGGGCCCCGGACGAAGCCGTCGTGCCCTGGGCAGCCGGCCCCGCCGGTACGAGCTCTCACCGTCATCATCCGCCTTCCGCCGCGGGGCGTCATGGCGCCGGCCACCGGCCGTCTCAGACCGTGGACGCCACCGTCTTGTGGTCACTCGTGCGGCACCACGGCCACCGGACACGGAGCGTGGTGGACGGCCGCCTGGACGACATGACCGATCCGCTGGCCGGGCAGCCGGTGCCGGTGCCGCCGGCCGACGATGAGCAGCCCGGCGTCCGCGGCGCTGTGCAGCAGGGCCGGCGCCGGACTCTCCATCACCACGCGCGCATCCACCGTCAGGTCCGGGTACTTCTCCTGCCACGGCCGCAGGGCGGCGGCCAGCTCCTGCCGCGCGTCCTGCGCCGCCTCCTCGGCGGCGACCGGCTCCACGCCGCCGCCCCGGTTGTAGGCGTACGAGGGCAGGTGCCTGCCGTGCACGACGCGCAGCGGGGCACCGCGCCGTGCGGCGCTGTCGAAGGCGAAGGCGAGCAGCGCCTCGCACGGCTCGTGCAGGCTCAGCCCCGCCATCACCTCCCCGCCCGGCTCGTCCGCCTTGGTGCCCCGCCGGGCGCGCACCAGAACCGTGGGGCAGTCGGTGTGCACCATCAGCTTCAGGCCGAGCTCGCCGAGGGCGAAGCGGGACACCGGGCCCAGGTCCCGCGAGCCCAGGACCAGCAGGTCCGACTCCGCCGCGGCCTCCTGCAGGGCCTGCTGGGGGTCCTTCGCGACCAGGGCCGGATCCACCGGGAGGTCGGGGAAGCGGGTGCGCACCGCGGTGACGGCCTCGTCCATCATCCGGTAGGGCCAGTAGTTCTGGTCGCCCTCCGGAACGGGCCCGGGCGCCGGCTCGGGCGCGAGCAGCACCCAGGCGTGCAGCAGCCGCAGGCGCGCACGCCGCAGCCGGGCTTCCTGTGCCGCCCACACGATCGCGGACAGGGACTCGGGCGTACCGTCCACACCGGCGGTGATGACATCCTTCATGGCCTCGCTCCCTTCCTGGGCGCTCGGCGCATGTGCGCCCATACCTCCAGGGTGCTCGACCTCGCGCGCTCCGGCATCAGCCACTCGGCCCGGATCCGGCGCGGGTCAGTGCGGGCCGTGCCCGGTGCCGTCCCGTCCGGTGCCGTCGCGGCCGGTGCGGTCGCGCCCGGCGGCGCCGGACGCGGACCGCGTCCCGGGGCTGCCGGCCGGCGCCCCGCCCATCATCGCGAGCATGGCCCGGCCCCCGGTGCGCACGAAGCGGTGGACCAGTGCGGCGGCGAGGACGAGGAAGGCGATGTTGAGCCAGGTGGTGTAGTTCCAGGAGACCCCGGCCATGGGGATCGTCGCGTCGGCCTGGCGGGGGATCAGCCCCAGCCCGCCGAAGACGAATTCGACGGCGTAGCCCGCGACGACGACGGCCGCGTAGAACGTGACCAGCAGGAACAGGGCCATCCTGGTCCCGTAGTACTTCCGGTAGATGTGCAGGATCGGCAGGATCAGCAGGTCGGCGAAGATGAAGGCGACCACCCCGCCGAAGCTGATCCCGCCCTTCCACAGGACCACCGCCAGCGGCACATTGCCGATGGAGCAGACGAACGAGGCGATCGCCACCAGCGGCCCGATCAGCGGCCCCCACACCTTCGCGGCCAGCGGATGTCCGTCGAAGAAGAAGGCCCGCCAGAAGCTGTCGGGCACCCAGGCCGCGATGGCCCCGGCGATCAGCAGGCCGATCACCAGGTCCTTGATGATCGCGGCCCACTCCATGACGAAGACGTGCGAGGTCGCGGTCCAGCCCTCGGAGGAGAAGAGCCGCCGCGCGAAGGACCCCTCGCGGTGTACGGACATGTCCATCGCGGCATGCCCCTCCATGGAGCCGGCCAGCCCCCGTTCGGCCTGCGCACGGGCCGGCCGCAGCAGCCGGTCGGACAGGAAGAGGCGGAACAGCACGGCCAGCACGACGATCATGACCGGGCCGCCGGTGAACTCGGCGAGGGTGAACTGCCAGCCCATCAACAGGGCCAGGATGACGCCGAGTTCGACCACCAGGTTGGTGGAGGCGATCTCGAACGCCATGGCGGCCGTGAAGTGCGCGCCCTTGCGGAACAGGGACCGGGCCAGGGCGACCGCCGCGTACGAGCAGGAGGACGAGGCGGCGCCCAGCGCGGCGGCCAGCGTCAGGGTGCGGGGACGGTCGTCGCCGAGCAGGCCGACCACGGTGGAGGTGCGCACCACCGCCTGGACGACCGCGGACAGCGCGAAGCCCAGGATCAGTGCCCAGGTGATCTCCCAGGTCATGGATCCGGCGATGGACAGTGCGTGCAGGACCGGGTGCATCGGCTGAGGTGTTCCGTGGCGTACCGCGGCTCAAACGCCCGCGCGTCCGGCGCCGGGTCAGACCCGCCCGTGCGCCTTCTGCGCCCGCCGCGACAGCGAGTCGATGACCACGGCGATCAGCAGCACCCCGCCGGTGATCATGAATTGCACGGCCGTGCGGATGCCCATGAGGGCCACGCCGGAGGCGATCGACTGGATGACCAGGACACCGAGCAGGGCCGACCAGGTCCGGCCCCGTCCGCCGAACAGGCTGGTGCCGCCGATGACCGCGGCGGCGATGGCGTCCATCAGCAGCAGGCCGGCGCCGGACGTCTGACTGGCCGAGGTCACGCGCGAGGCCAGGAACAGGCCGCCGATCGCGGCCATCGTCCCGGACACCATGAAGACCGAGATCCGGACCAGGTCCACATTGAGGCCGGTGCGGCGGGCGGCCTCGACGCTGCCGCCGAGCGCGAAGATCATGCGTCCGTAGCGCGTACGGCGCAGCACGCAGTCGAGCCCGACGAGCACCACGAGGAAGATCAACAGGGCCAGCGGGAGCCCCAGGAACTGGTTCAGGACCACGGCCGCGGCGAGGGAGATCACCGCCAGCACTCCGGTGCGCAGGAGGATCTCGCTCAGCGGCCGGGCGGGCACCCCGGCGGCCCTGCGCCGCCGCACATCGCGGTAGGAAACGAGGAAGTAGCCGGCCGTGCCGAGCGCCGCCAGGCCGTACGCGGCGGCCACATTGTTGAAGTAGTAGCTGGTCAGCATCGCGAGCAGGCCCTTGTCGTCGATGTTGATCGTGCCGTTGACGCCCAGGATGTAGAGCATCAGGCCGTTCCAGCCCAGCAGGCCCGCCAGGGTGACCACGAACGCCGGTACCCCGACCTTGGCGAAGAAGAACCCCTGCACCGCCCCGATCGCCGTGCCGCCGAGGACCGCGACCAGCAGCGCGAGCCCCTCCGGTACGCCGTGGTTCACGGTCAGCACCGCGAAGGCGGCGGCCGCGAGGCCGCTCACCGAGCCCACCGACAGGTCGATCTCGCCGAGCAGCAGGACGAAGACGACGCCCACCGCGATCATGCCGGTGCCGACGATGTCCACGGTCAGGTTGGACAGGTTGCGCGGCGAGAGGAAGTTCTCGTTGAGGCTCTCGAAGATGATCCACACCACGATCAGGCCGAGGGCCACCGGGACCGAGCCGAGCTCGCCGCTGTGGAACCTGCGCCGGAGCAGGTCGAGGGGGTTCTGCGCCCCGAAGGCGGGTGCGCGCCGTCCGGCGGCGGTCGCCGTCCCGCCCGCGGCGCCCTGCCCTCCGGGCGGTTTCTGCTTCCTGAGCGCCCAGGTCCGGCTCACGGCTGCACCTCCCACCCGGGTGTCTTGCGGCGTGTCACGGCGTTGTCCGTGGCTCCGGTGATCGAGGAGATGATCTGCTCGTGGGACGTGGTCGTCACATCGAAGAAGCCGTTGTTCCGCCCCAGCCGCAGGACGGCGACCCAGTCCGCGACCGCCTTGATGTCCCCCATGTTGTGGCTGATGAGGAGCACCCCGAGCCCGCGTTCGCGGAGCTGGTCGACGAGGTCGAGGACCTGGGCGGTCTGCTCGATGCCCAGGGCCGCGGTGGGTTCGTCGAGGAGCACGAGCCGCGGCTCGCCGAGGAGCGAGCGGGAGATCGCGACGGTCTGGCGCTGGCCGCCGGAGAGCGAGGCGACCGGGAGGCGTACGTCGGGCATCCGGATGGCCAGCATGTCGAGCAGGTCCAGGGTGAGGCGCTCCATCTCCACCTCGTCCAGCACCCCGGCCCGGTGGATCTCGCGGCCGAGGAAGAGGTTGCCGACCACGTCGAGGTTGTCGCACAGCGCGAGGTCCTGGTACACGGTGGCGATGCCCAGGTCCTGGGCCTCGTGGGGGCGGGTGATCTGGACGGGCCGGCCGTCCCACTCGATCACGCCCTCGTCGGCGGAGTCGACCCCGGCGACCACCCTGATCAGGGTGGACTTGCCGGCGCCGTTGTCGCCCACGAGCGCGACGACCTGACCGGCGCGCACCTCCAGTTCGACATCGGCCAGCGCCTGGACGGCGCCGTACCGCTTGGAGATGCCGCGCAGCGCCAGCAGGGGCGGCGCGGGTGTCGGTCGCCGGAGGGCTGAGCCGGGCTCCATGGGTACCTGCCTCACCTGGTGAGTCCCGCCTTCTGGCAGGCGGCCTCGAACTTGGGGGTGCAGATCTGCTCGATCGTGTACATGCCGTCCTTGACCACGGTCCCCTTGATGCGGTGCACCGTCACGGAGAGCGGGGTGAGCAGCACCGCCGGGATGCCCCGGGTGGTGGGGCTGTTGACCGTGTGTGTCGTGATGCCGTCGAGCTTCTTGCCGCGGCCCAGCGCGACGGCCATGGCGGCGGCGGTGCCGGCCTCGGGCGCGAAGGGCTTGTAGACGGTCATGTACTGGTCGCCGGCGACGATGCGCTGGATGGCGGCGAGTTCGGCGTCCTGGCCGGTGACGGGCGGCAGCGGAGAGATCTTGGCGGCCTCCAGGGCGGAGATGATGCCGGCCGCCAGCCCGTCGTTGGCGGAGTAGACCCCGTCGATGTGCCCGGCGCCGAGGGCCGAGATGGCCGCGGTCATGTTGCTGTTGGCGTTCTCCGGCCGCCACCCGGCGGTCTCGTAGGCCTTCCCGATCTTCACCTTGCCCTGGAGCACCGCGAGCGCGCCCTGCCGGAACCAGGCGGAGTTGGGGTCCGTCGAGTCGCCGTTCATCATGACGATCTGCGCGCCGCGCGCCTTGCTGCCGAGCGCCTTGAGCAGCGCCTCGCCCTGCAGCTCGCCGACCCTCCTGCCGTTGAAGGAGACATACGCCGACACCGGTCCCTCGACGAGGCGGTCGTAGGCGACGACCGGGATCCCCGCCGCCCGCGCGCTCTCGACCGGCGAGCGGAGCGACTTGGAGTCGACGGCGTCCAGGATCAGCACCCGGACCCGCTTGGTGATCATCGCGTCCATCTGCTGCTGCTGGGTGGCCACGTCGTGCTCCGCGCTGACGACCTCCACCGTGCACTCGGGGCACAGCTGATGGATCTTCTTCTCGATCAGCGGCTTGTCGAAGTGGTAGAGACGCGAGGTGTTGTCCGGGAGCAGCACGCCGATCTTCAGCGCGCCGCCGGCGGCGGGCCCGTCCGCCTCGTGCACCCCGCCGGCCTTCCCGCAGGCGGCCGGCCCGGCGACCAGGCACAGCCCGGCCAGGACGGCGGCAGCTCCGCGCAGACGACCACGCACCTCAGGGGACCTCCTCACCCTCGCGCGGGCCCGCCGTGCCGGCCGGGTCCCCCTCGGCGCCGAGCCGCTCGTCCGGCTGCAGGCTGATCTCGCTCCACACCTGCTTGCCACCGCTCAGCGGCACCGAACCCCAGGTCGCCGACACCGCCTCGACGAGCAGCAGCCCGCGGCCGCCGGTCGACTCCCAGTCCACGCTCGTCGGCTTGACGGGCGCCCGGGGCGAGGCGTCGTTCACCGCGATCCGCAGCCGGTCGGCGGCCAGGGTCAGATCCAGCCGCACCTCCCCCTGGGTATGGGCGATGGCGTTGGTGACCAGCTCGGACACCACCAGCAGGGCCACGTCCAGCTCCTCGGCCACGGTCCACGAGCGCAGCGTGCGGGCGGTGAAGCGGCGGGCGTGCATGACCGCGTCGGGCAGCCGCCACACCGTCCAGTGCGCCCGGGTCGGGCGGACGCGCATCCCGTCGTAGCGCAGGACCAGCACCGCCACATCGTCGTCGCGCCGTTTGGTCTCGCCGAGCAGCTGATCGGCGAGCTGCCCGGCATCGGCCGGATCGGCCCGCGCGAGCAGCTCGCGCACCCGGCGGAGGCCGTCCTCCAGGGGGAGCGCGGCCGATTCGGCCAGCCCGTCCGTGAGCAGTACGAGCACGGTGCCGGGGGCCAGGCCCACCTCGGTCAGCGGGAACTCGCCGTCCGCGGCCACCCCCAGCGGGGGACCGCCCTCGACCGACAGCTCCTCGGTGCTGCCGTCGGGGAACCGCAGCAGCGGCGGCAGATGCCCGGCCCGGACGAACCAGGCGATGCCCTCCTCCATGTCGAGGTCCACATAGCAGCAGGTCGCGAAGAGATCGGTCTCCATGCCGAGGAGCAGCCGGTTGGCGTGGGAGAACACCACATCGGGCGGGTGGCCCTCGACCGCGTAGGCCCGGATGGCGGTCCGCATCTGGCCCATGATCGTGGCGGCGCCGGCGCTGTGGCCCTCCACATCGCCGATGACGAGTGCGATATGGCCGTCGGACAGCGGGATGACGTCGTACCAGTCGCCGCCCACTTCGAGCCCCATCGTGGCGGGCAGGTAGCGGGCGACCGCCACCCCGCCGGGCAGCGACGGCAGCTTGCGGGGCAGCAGACTGCGCTGGAGCATCGTGGCGAGCTCGTGCCCGGCGTCCAGCGCATGGGCACGGACGAGGGCCTGGCCCACCAGCCCCGCCGTCGCGGTCAACAGGGACCGTTCCTCCGGTCCGAACCGGTGCTCCTCGTCCCAGCCGACCAGGCACACCCCGACGATCCGGCCCTCGGACGGCAGCGGCAGGACGGCGAGCCCGCCGGGCCCGATCCCCGCCAGGCCGGGTTCGAGCGCCGCGTCGGGAGGCCACAGGGCCACATGGCCGGCCCGCAGCATGCTCTCCAGCGTGGGCATCGCATGGCACGACGCGTCGGGCCACTCGGAGCGCCATTCGGAGCGCCACGCCGCGGGCCAGGCACCGGGCTCCGGCGGGTCGAGGACGGACACCACGAACCGGTCGGCCTCCAGCTCCGCCACCGCCACCCGGCTCGCCTCCAGGGGCGCCCGCAGGGTGGCGACCACCACCCGGCCGACGTCGCGGATCGTCGTGGCGCCGGCCAGCGCGGCGGACAGCTGCTGCACGAGGGAGACCTCGTCCGCGCTGGGACGCAGGTAGGAGGCGTCGGCGACCACGCCCAGCATCCGTTCCGGGGTCCCGGCGGCGTCGACCAGCACCCGGCAGCGCAGGCTCAGCCAGCGGAGTTCGCCGTTGGGCCGGCGGATCCGGATCGACAGCTGCTGGCCGGGGGAGGGCAGCCGGCCCGGCTCGACGATCGACATCAGCGCGGGCAGATCGTCCGGCGCGGTGTGTGCCAGCAGCGTCTCCACCCGCCGGTCGAACTGCTCCGGGGCGACCCCGAACAGCTCCAGCACGTGGACGTCCGCGTCGATCCGCCCGGTGGCCAGCGTCAGGGTGAACGCGCCGCCCCGGAGGGTGTCCAGCCCCGGCCCCAGCAACGACCGCCGCTCCGTACGGGCCATGACCCGGGCCGCGACCGCCTCCAGCCCCGCGGACACCTGGTCGGCGTGCAGCTCCAGCAGATGGCGGCGGTCGGCGTCGAAGGCGTCCGGTGCCTTGTCCATGACGACCAGGCACCCCAGCCGCTTGGCGTCCCCGCCGAGCGGCAGCACGGCCAGCGAGACATCGGACGGCAGCATCCCGGCGCCGTCCCAGGGCGGTGCGTCCGCGCCGCCCGGAGTGGTGACGCCGTAGTGCGCGAGCTCGGCCGGGCTCAGCCAGAGGGGGAGGCCGGTGCGGAACGACGCGGCCACCGGGGAGTTGCCGGACAGCGGGAAGCCGGTCGGTAGTCCGTGGAGGCCGCCGGAGCCGCCGACCATCTCGGCCAGCTGAAGATCGCCGCCCCCCTCGGCGGGCACATAGACGGCGGTCAGCTCAGCCCCGGTGGACCCAAGGATCCGTGCGGTCACTGCCTGCACCGCCTCCGTGTGCCGGAAGCCGTCGTCGTAAGCCACGGTCGCCGTATCCGCTCTCCGGGGCCGGAGCGTCCACCCCGCCACCGGCTCGCCGGACATGTCGTCATTCACGGCCTCCTCTCCATGGTGCGGCACGCAGCAAGGGAGCAGCTAGTCGGAGCGGGGGCCACGGCGGGCGGCCGGCGGGCTCCCGCACGGGGCTGGCGACCGCCGGGGCGGGGAGCCTCCGCACTGCTGACGCACCGGACGCCCGGCGCGTCAGTCCGGCGTCAGGACGGCGGCCCCCTGCACCCGGTCGGCGGCCAGGTCCTCCAGCGCCTGCGGAGCCCGGCTCAGCGGGTAGGGGCTGACGGTGACCCGGATGCCGATCCGTGCCGCGGTCGCCAGGAACTCCCGGCCGTCCTGCCGGGTGTTGGCGGTCACGCTGCGCAGGTTCCGCTCGTAGAAGAGATGCCGCTGGTAGTGGAGCGCGGGGATGTCGGAGAGATGGATACCGGCCACGGCGAGGGTGCCCGCACGGTCGAGCGCCTCCAGCGCCACCGGCACCAGCTCGCCCACGGGGGCGAAGAGGATCGCCGAGTCCAGCGGTTCGGGAGGGCGGTCGTAGGCGCCGCCGGCCGAGGACGCGCCCAGCGCCAGGGCGAGTTCACGGGCCCGCGCCGACCGGGTCAGCACATGCACGGTCGCGCCCTCGGCCAGGGCGACCTGGGCGGCCAGATGGGCCGAGGCACCGAAGCCGTAGATCCCGAGCCGGCCACCGGAGGGCAGCGCGCTGCGGCGCAGCGCGCGGTACCCGATGATCCCAGCGCACAGCAGCGGCGCCAGCAGCGTCGCGTCCTGGCCGTCCGGGAGCGGGTAGGCGTAGTCGGCGGGCACGAGAGCGGTCTCCGTGAAGCCGCCGTCGGCGTCCCAGCCCGTGTAACGCGATTCCGGGCAGAGGTTCTCGTGGCCCGCCCGGCAGTACCGGCAGACCCCGCAGGTGCCGCGCAGCCAGGCGCCGCCGGCCCGGTCACCGGCCCGGAACGCCGTCACCGCCTCGCCGACGGCGACCACCCGGCCGACGATCTCATGGCCCGGGACGGTCGACGGACGGTGCGGCGGCAGGTCCCCCTCCGCCAGATGCAGGTCCGTACGGCACACCCCGCAGGCCTCCACGCTGAGCACCAGGTCCCCGGGGCCCGGCTCGGGGACCGGACGGCGGACGGGGGCCAGCGGCCCGGAGGCGATCGGGCCGGGACGCCGGACGACCCAGCCGGACACCGTGTCCGGGCCTGCAACGGGGGCCATGTCCCCAGGATGGCGCCCCTCGCGGGGCCGGACAAACGGTGCCCCGCCGGAGCCCGTCGGCAGGCCGGAGCCCTCGCCGCGCGGCGTCACCGGGCGCCGGCGAGCGTGCCGCCGCGCGCCCGGGTCACGGGCCGGGGATCCGGCTGGAGTGTTTCCGCGATCGGCCTGGCCGGGGAGCCCTAGCCGAAGAGCGTCGTCAGCTTCTGCCGCATCCTGGCCAGCAGGCCCTTCCGGGCCGGGGGCACGGGCGCGGGGACGGCCGTCGGCGGCTCGGCCTGCGGGCGCGCCGGGGTGCGCGGCCGCGGCGTGGTGGCCTCGTCGGCGGGGGTGGGTGCGGGCACCTTCTTCGTGCGGACGGCCTCGGCGCGGACGAGCGCGCCCAGGGCGGCAAAGACATCGAGGGGCATGCCAGATCTCCTGCGGTGGAAGTCCCGAGAGCTGATGACGGCAGACCGCGCTCGCCCCATGGCCCGCTTGCGGGGTGGGGTGGGGGACGCGGCCGGGCCGGCTCAGCAGCGCAGGACGGCCACGCGGGGTGGCGATGCGGGGGCGGCGGCCAGGACGGCGGCCCCCGAAGAGAGGTCCCGGGACGCGGTGAGGGGCAGGGCGGCGGGGGAGTCCCCGAGCGCCTTGCCGCCGGACCCGGTGGGGACCTGATGGCGCAGATGGCAGGCGGAGGCGTCGCACAGGCGGCGGACGCCGCTGCCCGGATGTTTCCCGCCGCCGGTGGACGCCGGCACCGGGCCCGCCGTGACGCAGGGCCGGGCGGCGGGGTCGGACAGCGCGGGGGCGGCGGCGTGGGGAGGACAGCCGTGGGCACCGGGGTCCGGCGTGTGGGAGCAGCCGGTGGCGAGCGCGGCGTGCAGGAGGGCCAGCAGCACGACGAACATCAGCACGCGCCGGCGGCCCGCGGCCGCGGAGGCACCGGTGCCGACGGTGTCGCGCATGCGCATCTCCCACCCTTCTCCGAAGGAGGGAATCCCCGGGAAGCGGGCAGGACACTCGCGATACGCCGCAAGAGGCTACAAAACCACTCGTTCCGGCTATGTCATCGCACTCCCGGACCTCGCACCTGCGCTCCTCGGCGGCGCGGCCCGCTTCCGGCCGGTGCGGCCCCGGCCGTCACCGCCCCCAGGACGTGCCGCGCCGCGCGGAACCGCCGTCGGCGGCATCGCTCGCATAGCGTCCGTGGAAGTGCGTGAATCGCTCCAGCGGGTCGCCGTCCATGGTCCACGGCCAGATCGTCGCCACCCCGCCGGTGGCGCGCAGCGCGATCCCCGCCTCGGTCGTCCGGCCGGCCTTGACCAGCGCGTAGGCCAGCAGGTTGAGATCGGCCAGGGCCGCCGCGTGCCGGAGGAACCCCGTGCCCGGCCAGTAGTGCGCGGCCTGGTCGAGAGCCCGGGCGGCGTCGGGGCGCCGCCAGATCTCCCCGGCGCCCAGGGCCGTCATCCCGCCGTCGGCGACCGCGCGCTGGTGGCTGCGGACGAGCGAGGTGAGCTCCAGGCCGACGGCGGGGGCATCGGGCGGCATCAGGGAGCGGACGCCGTCGAGCAGGTCCAGCACCAGGGCGCTGGAGCCGCACTCCTCCGGCGAGAGGTAGCCCAGGGCCTGCAGGTGCGCCTCGCGGTTCCAGGGGTCGCGGGCCTTGATCTCGCGCCAGATCGCCGCCAGTTCCGTGGAGGGGCGCCGCTGGACGCGGAGCGTGGCCAGGTGCAGGGTCCAGGGGGTGGGGTCGTCGGGGAGCAGCTCGGCGGCGAGCCGGCAGGTCTCGCGGGTGGCGTCGAGGTCGACGGAGGAGTCCTGCTGCCGGGCCTGGATCAGGTCGGACCAGGCGTGCAGCAGCAGTGCGCCGTGGTCCTTGGGGCTGTGCTGGCGCCAGATGCCGGGCAGCGAACGCCCCGCGGCGGAGGCCAGCACGCCCAGGCGGTGGGCCTTGCGGTCCCAGTCCTGGCCGGCTTCGTTGATCACGTCCGCCATCAGGGCCATGACGGCGGTGTCCAGCGAGCCGCGGGACCAGCAGGTCTCGACGCGTCGCCGCACCCGCCCCAGGGTCACGTCGTCGAGCTCGGGGACGAGGCGGGGAAGGCTGCCTTTGCGGCGTCTGAACGCGGGCATGTGTGTCGGCGGCCTTCCGGTCGTGGGCGCGTGGGCGGAGAGGAAAGGTGCGGGTGGCTAGCAGGCTAGTGGCACCGCTGTGCCGTACGGACAGCGGGTGCGGAGCACACCGCCGGCCGTACGGCACGGCGTTCGGTGACCGGTCGGCCACCCGGTGACTAGCGGGAGGTGACGGCCGACTTCTCGGCGGCGGCGCGGCCGAGCCGGTCGCGGACCAGGGACACCCCGACCACCACCACGGCCAGGAGCACCGACAGCAGCACCTGGATGCGGCCGCCGCCCTCGCTGTCGTCGGTGAGCATGTAGACCAGCACGAACGAGATCATCGCGATCGTCGCCCAGGTCAGGTACGGGAACAGCCACATCCGGACGACCAGCTTCTCCGGGTTCTCGCGCAGGATGATCCCGCGCATCCGCAGCTGCGAGAAGCAGATGACCAGCCAGACGAACAGCGCGACCGCGCCGGAGGAGTTCAGCAGGAACTGGAACACCGTGGTCGGCCACAGGTAGTTGAAGCCGACCGCGATGAAGCCGAAGAGGACGGAGGCGAGGATCGCGGCCTGCGGGACGCCCCGCGTGTTCGTCCGGGCGAAGGCCTTCGGGGCGTCGCCGCGCTGACCGAGCGAGAAGGCCATCCGGGAGGCGGTGTAGAGGCCCGAGTTGAGGCAGGAGAGCACGGCGGTCAGCACGATCACGTTCATGATCTGGCCGGCGTGCGGGATGCCGATCGAGTCGAGGGCCGCGACGTAGGAGCCCTTCTTGGCGATCGAGGGGTCGTTCCACGGCAGCAGGGAGACGACCACGAGGATCGAGCCGAGGTAGAAGATGCCGACCCGCCAGATCACGCTCTTGGTGGCCTTGGTGACCGCGCGCTGCGGGTCCTCGGACTCGCCGGCGGCGAGGGTGACGATCTCGCTGCCCATGAAGGAGAAGACCACCATCAGCACGCCGGTGAGGATCGCGGTGGGCCCGTGCGGCAGGAAGCCGCCGTGTGCGGTGAGGTTGCTGAAGCCCGTCGCCGCGTTGTCGGAGCCGGGCAGCACGCCGAAGATCGCCAGTCCGCCGAGGGCTATGAAGGCCGCGATGGCGACGACCTTGATGCCCGCGAACCAGAACTCGAACTCACCGAACGAGGCGACCGAGGCGAGGTTGGTGGCGGTGAGGACGATCATCACGATCAGCGCCCAGGCCCACTGCGGGACGGCCGGGACCCAGCTGGTGAGGATCGCCGCGCCGGCGGTCGCCTCCACGGCGAGCACCACGACCCAGAAGAACCAGTACAGCCAGCCGATGGAGAAACCGGCCCAGCGGCCGAGCGCCCGGTCCGCGTAGGCGGAGAAGGAGCCGGAGGTCGGGTTGGCGGCGGCCATCTCACCGAGCATCCGCATCACGAACACGACGAGCGCGCCCACCAGGGCGTACGACAGCAGGATGCCGGGGCCGGCCGCGGCGATGCCGGAGGCGGAGCCCACGAACAGGCCGGCGCCGATGACCCCACCCACTGCGATCATGGACAGATGGCGGTTCTTGAGGCCCGACTGCAGCCCTGACTGTCCTGGATCCTGCCCGTTGCCGGGCGGTACGGGGGGTGCTGCCACGGAGCTGGGGGGAGGTGTAGTCATCTGACATCCATTGAGGGTTGGAGGGTCATCCGTGTGGTGACTGCTGGGTTCGCCTCGGTGGCCGGACGCACGAAAGGACCGGGTGCCGGCAGGCGGTCATGGTCCTGGCGACGTGCGGAGACGCGACGAGCGGGTCGCGGCCTCCGGATGCCCTGCGCGGGTGGGGGAGCGCTGATCGCACCTCCGCGCGGTGGCCCGCCTCCTTGTGGGGGGTGAGCCGCATCACGTCCGGATTGGGATTTGCGTAAGCGTATGTGGCGGTGCGCGGCGGCGTATTTGTGAGAGAGGACAAAGTCCCTCTCAAGCGCTGTACATCAGGCCAATGAAGATTGGCGAAAAAGAGGCTCGCGCTCCGGGGGGCGTGTGGTGGACGTGATGCGCCGGCCCCGGTCCTTCCCTGTGCCGGCAGGGCCCTGGGCGGCCGCTGGTGCGGGCGGACAACGCGGCCGGCGAACCCTTGGCCGCAGGGACAGATGCCCCGGACCACGAGCCCCCTAGCGTGAGTCCGGCCCTGTCACCGGCCGACGAGCAAGGGGACTCCATGGCCACGCTTCCCTCCGCCCGACAGACCCGCACCGCCCCGCCGCACGCCGTGCCCGCCACCCCACCAGGGGCGGACGACGGCAGCGGGTCGGCGGGCACAACGCCGGGTGAACGGCGCGCCGACGCCCCGGCGGGAGAACCGCCGGAGCGCCCGGCGGGACCGGAGGACACGGTCACCGGGGCCGAGGAGCCGGGAGCGATTCCGGCCACGGGCCCGGCCGGCCAGGACGCCGGGACGGTGGTGATCGGCGCCACGACGCTCGCCCGCCGGGTCTGCGCCTCCCTGGGGGAGAGCGGACACCCGGTCGACCACCTCGCCGCACCGGACGACCACGACCTCCGCCGGGCGCTCGCCGCACGGCCGGCCGGGGTGGCCGTGCTCGTGGGCGACGACCTGTCCGCACTGCGCTACGCGCTCGCGGTGCGCCACGTCTGCGACTCCGTCCGGATCGTCGTCACCGTCTTCGACCGCACCGTCGCCCAGCAGCTCCGGCTGCTGCTGCGCGACTGTGTGCCGGTCTCGCCCGCCGACCTGCTGGCGCCCACGCTGGCCGGCCTGTGCGTGGACCCCGGCGCCCTCGCCGTCTGGGACGACGGGCACGGTGCGGTGGCGGTCCGGCGGGACGGGGCGCACCTGGTGGAGACGCCCTGGCGGGCGAGCACGGGCGCCCGGCGGCGCGCGCTGCTCGGGCGGCTGCGGGGGCAGTTGCAGCCGCATGACGCCGATGCCCGGCTGCTGCTCATCGGGCTGCTGGGGATCGCCGCCGTCCTCGCCCTGGACTGGCTGTGGCTGGTCGCCGTCTTCCACCGGCCGGCCAGTACCGCCTTCCTGGAGGCCGCCCGGGTCGTCGCCGGGGTGGGACCCGCCGCACCGCACCCCGGCCATCCCGGCTACGAGGTGGTGTCCGCGGTGGCGATGCTGGTGACGGTGGGGTTCACCGCGCTGCTGACCGCGGGCATCGTCGACCGGCTGATCGGCCCCCGGCTGGTCGGCGTCCTGGGGCCGCGGGTGCTGCCCCGCGCCGGTCACGTCATCGTGGTGGGGCTGGGTCAGGTGGGCCTGCGGCTGTGCCAGACCCTGCGTCAGCTGGGGGTGCCCGTCGTCGGGGTCGAACGCGAGCCCGCCGCCCCGAACCTGCGCCTCGCACGGTCGATGGGGATACCGGTGGTGCTGGCGCACGGCGAGGACCGTGCGGTGCTGGCGCGGCTCGGACTGGGGCGGGCGCGGGCGCTCGCCGCCGTCGGCTCCCACGAACTGGACAACATCGCCGTCGCGGTCGCCGCCCATGGTGTGGCACCGGACGTCCGGGTGGTGCTGCGGGCCGGTGAGGACGAGGCGATCGCCGAGACCCGCTCGCTGCTGCCCCTCGGGCTGACCCGCGACATCACCAGGACCAGCGCGGCCTATGTGACCGCCCATCTCACGGCCTGCCCCGCCGGCGCCCCGCCGCGACGGGTCGTGGCCGACACCGACTGCGACCACGTCGACCTGCCGGGACGCGGTCTCGTCGGCCGGCCCGTCGCGGCGCGCGACGACTGCGGCCACGTGTCCGGCGGGCACGAACGCGACGGTGCCCGCAGCGCGCAGGGAGCGCGATGAAGAACGGCGTGCCGAGGGCGCCGCGGCCGGACCTGCGCCACCCCGGGATCAGTCCGTCCCGTTGCCGGACCCGTCCTCGGACGGCATGCTCTGCTCGGTCCAGATGATCTTGCCGGTCGGGGTGTAGCGGGTGCCCCAGCGCCGGGTGAGCTGCGCGACGATGAACAGCCCGCGCCCGCTCTCGTCGGTGGTGCGGGCATGCCGCAGCCGCGGCGAGGTGCTGCTGCCGTCGGAGACCTCGCAGATCAGGGCGTCCTGCCGGATCAGGCGCAGCGTGATCGGGCCGGCGGCGTGGCGGATCGCGTTGGTGACCAGTTCGCTGACGATCAGTTCCGTGGTGAACAGCAGCTCGTCCAGGCCCCACTCGGACAGCTGCCGGCCGGCGAGGGCGCGGGCGTTGCCGACCACGGCCGGGTCGGTGGGCAGGTCCCAGGAGGCGACCTGGTGGGCGTCCAGGGCGTGGGTCCGGGCCAGCAGCAGCGCGGCGTCGTCCGAGGGCGGCCCGGTCAGCAGCGCCTTGACCGCCCTGCCGCCGATGTCCTTGAGGGTCTGTCCGGGCACCGCGAGGGTGTCGCTCAGCCGGGACAGCCCCACACCGATGTCCCGGTCGCAGGTCTCGATCAGGCCGTCGGTGTAGAGCGCGATCAGGCTGCCCTCGGCCAGTTCGCGTTCGACGGACTCGAAGGGCAGCGTCCCGAGGCCGAGCGGCGGTCCGGCGGGCAGGTCGGCGCAGTCCACGGCCCCGTCCGGGCCGACGATCAACGGCGGCAGATGACCGGCGCGCGCCATGCTGCACCGCCTGCCGACCGGGTCGTAGACGGCGTACAGGCAGGTGGCCCCCATGAACGTCGAGGCCACGCTCGGGTCCTGGGGGTCCGCCGCCGGGTCGCTGCCCTGCGTCGTCACCAGGCCGATGACCAGGTCGTCCAGCCGGGCCAGCAGTTCGTCGGGCGGCAGGTCCAGGTTGGCCAGCGTGCGCACGGCGGTCCGCAGCCGCCCCATCGTGGCCGCGGCGTTGATGCCGTGTCCGACGACGTCGCCCACGACCAGCGCGACCCGCGCCCCGGACAGCGGGATCACATCGAACCAGTCGCCGCCCACACCGCTCGGGGCGTCCGCGGGGAAGTACCACGACGCCACCTCCAGGGCCGAGCCGCCGGTGAGTTCGTGCGGCAGCAGGTTCTGCTGCATCACCCGGGCCGCGGTCCGCTCGCGGGTGAAACGGCGCGCATTGTCGACACACACGGCGGCCCTGGCCACCAGCTCCTCGGCCAGCCGCACGTCGTCCGCCACGAAGGGCCCCAGACGGCGGGACCGGAAGAACGTCGCCGCGCCCAGGGTGATCCCCCGGGCCTGCACCGGCGCCACCATCACCGAGCGGTACCCGAATTCACGGATCACCGCCGCCCGGACCGGGTCCTCGGTCACCCAGGAACTGGTGGCGAAGTCCAGGACCGGTTCGACGAGGGACTCGCCCTTGAGCAGACAGCGGGCGATGGGCGACGACGGGGACCGCTGGACGGCCTCCCCCACGGCCAGCCCGGCCTCCGGGCAGCCCTCGTGGACCGACTGCTGGCCGGAGCGGCGCATGACGGGGGTGCTGTCGACCGGCCCGGGAACCGGCTCGTCGCCCCGCAGGACCGAGTCCAGCAGGTCGACGGCGACGAAGTCGGCGAGCGCCGGCACGGCGACATCGGCCAGCTCCTGTGCGGTCCGGGTGACGTCCAGCGTGCTGCCGATCCGCACGCTGGCGTCGTTCAGCAGCGCCAGGCGTTCCTGGGCCCGCCAGCGTTCCGTGACGTCGATGACCATGTACCACAGGCCGATGCGCCGGCCCTGCGGGTCCTCCAGGCCGAAGAAGGACGCCGAGTAGGCGCGCTCCTGGTGGGGGTCGGCGTAGGTGGGGCTGCGGAACTCGTAGTCCATCACCGGCCGCCCGGTCTTCAGGACCCGCCGCATCCGCTCCTCGAACGCCTCGGCCTCCAGCCGCGGCAGCACCTCCGCCACCGGCTTGCCCAGCCGCCGGTCGAGGGGGATCAGGTGCTCCAGCACCTCGTTCACCCAGACGTACCGCAGGTCGGTGTCGAGGACCGCCATGCCGACCGGTGCCTGCGCCAGGAAGGGTTCCAGCATCAGCTGGTTCACCCCGCCACCCGGCATCCGCCACTCCTCCAGCGCCAGGACCGACCAGCGTTCCCGGCCGGTGCTGTCGAGAAGCGGCGTGACCTGCACCGCCAGCTGCAGATCCCGGCCGTCCCGGTGGCGCGCCGCCACCGAGCCGCCCCAGCCGTCCCCCGCCCGGCACCACCGGGCGACGGCGGCCGCCCGCGCCTCGTCCCCGGGGAGGGCCAGCAGCTCCGCCGCGGGACGGTGCAGGACCTCCTCGGCCGGGTATCCGAGCAGACCCTCCGCCGCCCGGGTCCACGCGACGACCAGCCCCTGTCCGTCCAGCTCGGCCGTGGCCGCCTTCGCCATGTCCCATGCGGGGCCCGACCCGCTCGGCACGGCATTCTCCGAGGTCATCATCGCCAGCCCGTCAGCTCATTGGAGCAATATCGCCCAGTTTAGGAGAATTTTGGACCAACGGCGGGTCGCGCGGTCCGGACCCGTGCGAGGACGGACCGGCCAGCGTGCGCGGCCGCCGCGACGGGCGCGGGGGGACGGGAACGGGCCGTCGCGACCCCGGCCCCGCTCCGGCACCGGGCCGTCTCCAGGTCCCGGACCGCGCCCCGCCTCAGAGCGCGGACGGCAGCCGCAGCTGGAGCATCGCCAGCAGTCGCTGATCCGGACGGCCGAGGTCGAGGCCGGTCAGCTCCTCGGCCCGGCGGATCCGGTAGCGCAGCGTGTTGGGGTGCACATGCAGCTCGGTGGCGGCGGCCCGTACGTCGCCGAAGGCGTTCAGATAGGCGAGGACCGACTCGGCCAACTGCCCCTGGCTCCGGCTGTCGTGGGCGACCAGCGCGGTCAGCCGGGGATCGCGCATCTCCGGATGCCTGGAGAGCAGCCGCAGCACCTCGCTGACCAGCACCTCCGCCTGGATGTCCGGCAGCGCGGCGACCGTGGTGGCGACCCCGGCGCTCACCATCGCATCGAGGATCCGGTCCGCCTCCCGCCGCGACTCGGGAACCTCCCCGAGCCCCGGCACGATGCAGCCGACGGAACCGCGCAGCGACATGCCCAGATGCCGGCGGGCGGCCTCGGTGATCGCCTGTCCCCAGCCGCGCAGCGTGCCGACGTCGATGCTGCGCGGCAGCTGCGGCAGCAGCACGTAGATCCGCGCGTCGACCTGGGTGACCAGGGCGCTGCGGTGCCGGGCGGCGGTGTGCACCGAGATCAGGTTGCTCACCTCCGAGCGGGTCAGCTCCGACGGGCTCGCCCCGGCGTTCCCGTACGAGAAGCCCAGGACGGCGGCCGGGCGGGCGGCGTCCAGCGCCAGGTGGCTGGCGAGGGGCTGGGGGCCGGTGCTGCCCTCCAGCAGTCCGGCCGCGAGGGTGCGGGTCAGCGTCAGGTCCGCGGACAGCTCCCGGCGCCGGCGCACCAGGTGGAGCGCCGCGACCCGGGCCGCGCCCAGCAGCGCCTGGTCCGCGTGCTCGGTCAGCGGCGCCGAGCCCTCCTGCACCCAGATCGTGCCCAGTTGCCGTTCCCCGGACCGGATGGCCACCGCCAGTCGCCGCCGGATGCCCAGCTCGGGGTGGCTGTCGATACAGATCACCTCGTCGGAGGCGCGCAGCCGCTGGAACACGCCCCATTTCCGCAGCCGCGTCAGGTACGCCTCCGGCCCCTGCCAGCCCAGGATGGACAGCCGCCGCAGGTCGTCGACCTCGTCGGAGTCGGTGGAGCGGGAGTAGGCCAGCACGCGGTTGGCGGTGTCCTCGATGCTGACGATGCCGCCGGTCAGGACGGCGGTGGTCTGCGCGAGCGAGAAGAGGTCGCCCTCCTCGGGGCCCTCGCCCGGGCGCCCGTGCGGCACGCTCTCCAGGGCCGCGCGGGCCAGTGCGTCCACCTGCTCCCAGCGCGCCTCGCTCCGTACGGACAGCAGCGCGATGCCGGCCTCGACGGCGGTCGCACTGAGCGCCGCGGCCTGTCCGGGGGTGTCCAGCTTGACCGCGACGGCGGCGGCGCCGTCGCGCCCGCCGGCCCGCAGCGCGGGGAAGGCGGCGCGGCCGCGGGCGCCTATGGCGAGCACCAGCTCGCCGGGCTGGGTGATCGGCGGGTCCTCGGGGTCCAGCAGCGCGACGCTGCGGATTTCGACGTCCAGCCCGGCGGGCGCGGCCTGCAGCTCCACCAGGGGCTCGCCCAGCGACATCAGCAGCTGGCGCAGGCTGATGCCGGCCGGGCTTGGCGAGGCCGCCGCAGCGGGTTCCGGGGCCGGCACCTCTGCCGGATCAGGCTGGCCCGGGCTCCTGGGGCTGCTGGCCATCTCGCAGGCACTTCCGATCACGTCATGTCGGGCTTCGGTCGGCCCAGGGGTGGGCCACCGCCGCACGTATGAGCCACGCCCACAGTACTGATGCTATCCGCCGGGGCCGTCGGAGCCGGGGTGGAAGCGGGGCCCCGCGCCGGGCCCCCGCGCCGTGTCCACGGTGGCGTGGACACGGCGCTCCGGCTCCGGCGGCGCTCCGGCGGCGCGCGCCCGCCGCCTCGTCAGGTGGTACGGCCCCGCTGGGAGCCGAGCGGGGGCTCCTGGCGGAAGGCCCACCGCATCTTCGGCTCCATGGCGAAGCGCAGGGCGCGCTGGACCGGTGGGGTGCACAGCAGCGTCACGATCGCCCCGGCGAGCACGGTGACGGCGACGGCGCCCCACGGGGTGTGGACCCAGGCGGCGTCGTACCAGTCGAACCAGCGCGAGGCCTTGGCCAGGAAGCCGTGCAGCAGGTAGCCGTAGAGCGTCCCGGCGCCCAGTACCGTGCACCACGTCCGGCGGCCGGGCACCCAGGCCAGGAAGCAGGCCGTGAGGACCAACGAGCAGCCGAACATGGCCAGTTGCATCATGATGCCGCACCACCACGGCACGCCCAGCTTCTGCGCGCTGTCGGTGTGGTAGAACCACGCGTCGTTCATCCGCGGCACGGCCCAGTACGCGAAGGCCAGCGCGGCCACGAGGACGGGTACCGCGGCAATCCGCGCGGCCCAGCAGCGCACCAGGTTGAAGTGCTCCGCCTCCAGGCACATGCCGAGGACGAAGAACGGCAGGAACTGCATGACGCGTTGCAGGTCCAGGTCGGTGCCGAGGCTCGGGGAGACGGAGGCCGCCAGGGCGATCGCCAGGGCCAGCGGCACCGGCCACCGCACGATCCGCCACAGCGGGGAGGTGAGCCGCCACAGGAAGAGCGCGACCAGGAACCAGGTGAGGAACCACGGGTCCCACAGGTCGACCGAGAAGCTGGTGAGGTCGCCGGCCCAGTACCGGAAGACCGCATAGGCCGTCTGGAAGAGGAGATACGGGACGACGACGCCGGTGACCAGCCGCTGCAGCCGGTCCCGGCGCATGTCGAAACTACGGGAGAAGTACCCGGATATGACGGTGAACGCGGGCATGTGGAACGCGTAGACGAAGATGTACAGTGCGGCCGCGCTCCGGCTGCCGGCGTAGAGCGGCTCCCAGGCGTGGCCCAGCGCCACCAGCACGATCGCCAGGTATTTGGCGTTGTCGAAGAACGCGTCGCGGTGTTTTCGCGGGGGCGGTGACGCCCGCTCGGCCGGGGCGCCGGCCGGGGAGCGGGTGGCGGCGCCGGGCTGCCGCTCGGCGGGCGCGGGCCGGTCGGTGTCCGGCAGGGCGGAGGTGTGGGGGAGCGGGCTCACGAGACGGCCTCCCAGTGGTCGGTCGGCCGTCGGGTCCTTCTCGCCGTGGTGGTGGGGGCGATCACTGCGACGATCGTGGTGAGCGGCATCCTGGCTCCTCGTGTGGCTGGTGCGGACGGGTGAAGGACCCTACCGGCGCCGGGTGGTGCTCCTGGTGCGATCCGGCCGGGGCCGGTGGACCACAATGCTGCGTGGGCCGTCGCCGACCCCGGTGCGCCGACGGACCGGAGGCAGGCCGGCGCCCCCGGCCGTGGCGCAGCTCCCCCTCCGGTCGTCTACAGTGCTGTAGACCATCTGGGGCACTGTAGACGCCGGGACGCGCGGGACGCATCCCGGCCCATCACGGGAGGGACTGACGCCATGGCCCGGTGCCCGGCCCCCGACCCTCCTGTACGTCGCCGGTCCCGGCCGCCGTTCATCCGACCCGCGTCCCGGTGGTCCGCCGGACCCTTCGCTTCGGTCCGGCGGCCCGCCCCCCAGTACAGTCGCCTCACCGACCTGTGCGCCGGGGCGGACGCGTGGGCGGGCGAGGCCGGAGCCGTCCCCGGGGCCCGCCCCGGCCGGCCTGCCGAGGGCGCCGACGCCCCCGCGCCCGTGCCGTACGCCCCGCCCCAGGACCCGACGCCCACCGCACCGCGGCGCACCCGTGCCGCCCGTCCGCACCCACCCGAGAAATGGATCCCATGAGCGCGATCAGCATCGGCCAAGCCGTCGTCCTCGGAGCCGTCGAGGGGGTGACGGAATTCCTCCCGGTCTCCTCCACCGGGCACCTCAAGATCGCCGAGGGGCTGATGGGAATCCCCGTCAACGACAAGACCGTGGTCGGCTTCTCGGCGGTCATCCAGGTCGGCGCGATCGCCGCGGCGCTCCTCTTCTTCTCCAAGGACATCGTGCGCATCGTGGGCGCGTGGTTCCGCGGGCTGCGCAACCGCGAGGAGCGCTACCACCACGACTACAAGTTCGCCTGGTGGGTGATCTACGCCACCATCCCGATCGTCGTCGTCGGCCTGGCCGCCAAGCCCCTGATCGAGGGCCCGCTCGCGTCCCTGTGGGTGGTGGCCGGGTCGCTGATCATCGGCAGCGGCGTGATGTGGGCGGCGGACCAGATGGGCCGCCACAAGCGCGGGGAGGACGACACCTCCCTCAAGGACGCCATGTGGGTCGGCTGCTCGCAGATCCTCGCCCTCCTCTTCCCGGGCTTCTCCCGCTCCGGCGCGACGATGTCCACCGCCCTCATCCTCGACCTGGAGCGCGTCGCGGCCACCCGCCTCTCCTTCTTCCTCGGCATCCCGGCCCTCACCGGAGCGGGCATCTACGAGCTGAAGGACGCCGTCGGCAGCGGCGCCGCCGTCGCCCCCCTGGCCATCGGCACCGTCGTCTCCTTCGCCGTCGCCTACGCCTCGATCTCCTGGCTGCTGAAGTTCGTGGCCAAGCACTCCTTCAACTCCTTCGTGATCTACCGGATCCTCGTCGGCGCGCTGCTCTTCGGCCTGCTGGGCATGGGCGTCCTGTCCTGACGACCGCAGCGGGCCCCGGCGCCGGCCGCCGGGACCCGCGGGCCGCGGCGGGGAAGGGCGCCCGAACGGGACCCGCATCGCGGCCGGACGCCCGCCGGGCCGCGGCCCGGGCCGCACGGAGACCGGCGCCACGCCGGAGCGGGCCCTGCGGCCGCCCGGGGCCGGTCCGGCGGATCATGGCCGGGGCGCGCAGGAGGCGGGCCCCGGTGCCCCGGGAGGTGGCCTTGTCGCACGAGGATGGCCCGACGGCGGACCGGGACGCCGACCCCGCGCGCCCGACCGCCCTGCTGCGCACGGTGGAAGACGCCGCCGAACGCATCGGCACCACCCTGGACGAGCAGACCACCTGCGCCGAGCTCGCCCGGTTCCTGTGCCGGCACCTGTGCGACGCCGCCGCGGTGGACCTGCGCGACGAGGAGGGCACCGGGGCCCGCTCGCGCTCCCCGGCGGAGCTGCGGCGGGTGGCGACGGCGGGCCTGGTCGGGGTGCTCGAAGCCCGGCTCCCCGACGACGGCCCCGAGCGGCCCGGCGGCCGGTCGCTCGCGCTGCGGGCCCTGGCCGAGGGGCAGTCCGTCACCGCGACCGCAACCCTGCCGGGGGGCCGCTCCGCCGGGGCGCTGTCGGTGCCGCTCCTCGCGCAGGGCCACCGCCACGGCGCACTGCTGGCCCTGCGTGCGGGCGGCAGCTTCACCGCGGACGAGACCGCCACCGTGCGCTTCCTGGCCCGCCTCACCGCGGTCCAGCTCGCCCACGCCCGCCGCTACGCCGTGGTCCAGCGCACCGCCATGGACCTGCAGCGCGCGCTCCTCGCCGAGCCGGGCAAACCGCACCCCAACCTGGAGCTCGCCACCCGCTATCTGCCCTCCGGCAGCAGCGCGCTGGTCGGCGGCGACTGGTTCGAGACGGTGCGCCTCCACTACGGCCGGACCCTGCTCGTGATGGGCGACGTCATGGGGCACGGTCTCGACGCGGCCGTCGACATGAACGCCTACCGCTCCCACCTGCGCTATGTCGCCTCCACCGATCTGCCGCCCCATCGCGTGCTCCGCCAGCTCGACGCCGCCGTCGCCGGGGACGAGTCCCGCCGCCCGGCGACCTGCCTGCTGGCCCAGGTCGATCCGGCGCGCGGCATCGCCGCCTTCGCCAGCGCCGGCCACCTCCCTCCGGTGGTCTTCGGCAGCGAGGGCGCGGCCGACCTCGTCCGGGTCCCGGTCGGCCCGCCCCTGGGCACCGGGGCCGGTGGCTACGAACTCGTCACCCGCACCCTGACCTCCGCCGACACCCTGCTGATGTTCACCGACGGCCTCGTCGAGCGGCGCGGCGAGGACATCGACGCCTCGCTGGCCCGGCTGGCCCGGCTGCGGCTGCCCGCCGGCGCGGGGGTGGCGGACGTGCTGGACGAGGTCCTGCTCCGGCTCGACGGCCCGCACGCCGAGGACGACGTCGCCGTCCTTGCCGCGCGTCCCCGCCACCGCCCGGAGGCGGAGCCCGCCGCGCCCGCCCCGGTCCGTGCCGGGCGCACCCCTCCCGGCTGATCCGGAAAGCCAACTGAACGCGCCCGGGGTGCAGTCCGTACAGAAGGGTGTGCCGCGGGATTTTCCCCGATTCCCGGCCCGGCCCGGCCTTCCTGTGGTCCCGGGCCCCGCGGCCGCTCCGCCGGTGTTTCCCCTGGCACCACGGAGCGGCCGCCTTCACCTCCGCGGGCGCGGCCCGCACCGGTCCGACGACCCGCCACCGCCCCCGATGTGACGGCCCATCAGCTGTGGCGCGTCCCGTCCACGGGGCGTGTGTCCAGGTCAACGGCCTACTCGATACGATTCCTGCTGCTGCCGGACCAGCCGGCCGAGGCCGCTTCACGCCGACGTCATACGGGGGTTTCCACATGTTCGGAATCGTCAGGCCCTGCACCCATCGCCTGTCGCACGGGCTCAAGGCGGAGTGGATGGCCCATCTGTGCGGTCTCTGTCTCGCCCTGCGTGGTGATCACGGGCAGTTCGCCCGGGTGGTCACGAACTACGACGGCCTGATCGTCTCCGTGCTGACGGACGCCCAGTCCGGCCCCGAGCGGAGCCGCCGCCGCACCGCGGGGCCCTGCCCGCTGCGGGGCATGCGGACCGCGTCGGTGGCGCAGGGGGAGGGCGCGCGCCTGGCGGCCTCGGTGTCCCTGGTGCTCGCCTCGGCGAAGATACGCGACCATGTCGCCGACGGGAACGGGGCGTTGCGCCGCCGCCCGGTGGCCGCCGCCGCGCGCAAGGTCGCCGCGGGCTGGGACCGGGCCGGGGCACGCACCGGTGCCGCCCTCGGGTTCGACACCGCCGTCCTCGTCGACGCCGTCGACCGGCAGCTGGGCATCGAGGAACTGGCCGGGCCCGGCACACCGCTGACGGTCGTCACCGAACCGACCGAGACGGCGACCGCCGCGGCCTTCGCGCACACCGCGGTCCTTGCGGGCCGGCCGGGCAACGCCGCGCCGCTGGCCGAGGCCGGCCGGCTCTTCGGACGGCTGGCCCACCTCCTCGACGCGGTGGAGGACCGGGCGGCGGACGCCGCCGAGGGCGCCTGGAACCCGCTCGCCGCCACCGGCGCCACCCTCGCGCAGGCCCGCCGGCTGTGCGACGACGCCCTGCACGGCATCCGCCTCGCGCTGCGCGACGTGGAGTTCGCCGACTCCGCCCTGGTGCACGTACTGCTGGTGCACGAGCTGCGCCGCTCGGTGGACCGCGCGTTCGGCACGGTCTCCTGCTCCCACCAGGGCCATGGCGCGCCGGGGCCGTACGACGGCCAGGGCGGGAACCCGTACCGGAACGGCGGGTCGTACGGTCGGCCTCCCCAGTACGGCCAGGCACCGGCCGGCGGCTCGTACGCCCACGGACAGCAGCTGAACGGGCCGCAGCACCCCTACGGCGGCGGCCCGATGGGACCCGGCGGTCATGGCGGTGGTCACGGGGGCGGATCCGGCGGCGGGGGCGGGTTGCCGCACCTCCCGCAGCAGCCGAAGAAGCCGCGCGGCTTCCTCGCGGGCTGTGCGGTCGCCATCGGGCTGTGCTGCACCTGCAAGCTCTGCTGTGCCGAGGAGTACGAGGGTCCCTGGTCGCGCAAGAAGCGCGAGGGGTGCTGCCACAAGTGCGACTGCGACGGTTGTGATTGCTGCGACTGCTGCAGCTGCTGCGATTGCTGAGCGGAACACGACCGCGGTCGTGCTCCGCCCTGTTCGCCTTGCCGGCCCCGGCCTGCAGGGGGAGCGGGCGGCCATGGTCGTGCCATGGCCGCCCGGTGGGTCAGGCGCCCGGCGGAACCCGCGAGGGGCGGCCGGAGCCGCGGGTGAACTGGTAGCCGGCGATACCGGCCAGGGCCGCGAGCAGTCCGCCCGCCGCGGTCCAGAGCCAGCGGTCGGACCACCCGCCGGAGGACCAGCCGCCGTCCGGCGCGATCAGGTCCGCCGGCTTCCCGGGGGCGGCGCTCGCCTCGTCCTCGGGCGCGGTGCTCTCCTCGTCCTGGGGCGCGGCGGTGGAGACGCCGGGCACCAGCGGGGCGCCGAGGGTGCCGTCCACGGCGCGCGCGCCGCCCATGTCGGCGACGGTGGCGCCGACCTCGGCGTGCACCGGCAGACCGAGGTCGTCCTTGGGCAGGTCGGCGACCGTCAGGCGGACGTAGTAGCCGCCCGGCAGCGGATCGTTCGCCCAGGGTTCCGCCCAGGCGCGGACCGTGCGCAGCGTGCAGGACAGCTCGACGGATCCCGCGTCCGGTGCCGCCGTCCGCGTCCGGGCGCCGTACTGGCAGGCCTGACGGCGGCGCAGCCCGTCGTAGACGTCGAGCTGCCAGGTGGCCGCGCCGTGCCGGGCGCTCCGCGGCAGTTTCACCTCGGCCTTGACGGTGGCCCGCTGGCCCGCGTCGACGGGCAGCACCCAGTAGAGGTAGTCGCCGGTGGACGCGTCGGCCGTGGCCCGCTGATCCGGCTTGATGACGGTCGCCGTACGGAAGGAGGTGCCGGCCTCGGTCGGGGCGGCCGCCGCGCCGTCCGAGCCGGTGCTCGGGCTCGCGGACGGGCTCTCGGCGAGGGCCGTCCCCGCCGTGCCGAAGAGGGCGGCGCCCGCCAGCACGGCCGTCGTCACGATTCGTAGGGTGCGCATCAGTTGGTCCTCCAGACGGTCACGCGCCAACGGGAGATCCAGCCCCACAGCAGGCCGGTGAGCAGCCCGGTGAGCGCCAGCGCGGCCAGCAGCCACCAGCCGTGTCCCAGGCCGAAGAAGGCCGCGTCGGAGGCGTCGTCGGGCCCGTCCACCACGTCGACGGCCAGCTCGACGGGCAGGCCGGGATCGGTCTTGACCGAGGCGGGCGCCGAGAACGAGTTGCTGACCTGCAGGCAGACGGTCTCCGCCGCGGGTGCGTCGTCGTCCGCGGAATCGGACGGCGCCTTCGGATAGCGCAGCCCGGAGGAGATCACATCGGTCCGGCCGTCACCGGCCTCGGCACCGCGGACGATCTCCCGGCCGTGCTCGGTCGAGGCCCGCAGCAGGACCCCGTAGTCGTTGTTGACGGCGCGGTCGGCGGCGATGCTCACAGAGGCGCGCAGCTCCTGGCCGGGGCGGACGTCCACCCGGTACCAGCGGTGCTCGGCGAACTTCTCGCGGTCGCTGTAGAGACCGGGCTTGAGCTTAGGGGCGTCGGCGCACTGCTGTGTCCCCGCGGTCGCCACCGGAGTGGCCACCGGACGGGCGGCCCGGTCCACCAACTGGTGCACCCGGTCGCGCAGTTCCTTGGTGTGCTGCACCGAGGTGTAGGTGCCGCCGGTGGCCTCCGCGATGCAGCTCAGCTGGTTGCGGGTCTTGGCGTCCGGCAGCAGCCCGAGGGTGTCGACGGTGAGGTGGATGCCCTTGGCGGCGATGTCCCGCGCCACCTGGCAGGGGTCGAGCGGGGCGCAGGTGTCCTCGCCGTCCGTGATGAGGACGATCCTGCGGGACGCGTCACCGCCCTTGAGGTCGTCGGCCGCGCCCAGCAGCGCCGGTCCGATGGGCGTCCAGCCGGTGGGGCTGAGCGTGGCCACCGCGGTCTTCGCCTCGGTCCGGTCCAGCGGCCCGACCGGGTAGAGCTGCCGGGTGTCCTTGCAGCCGACTTTCCGGTCCTCGCCGTGGTAGTTGGCGCCGAGGGTGCGTATGCCGAGCTGGACCTCGTCCGGCACGGCGTCCAGCACCTCGTTGAACGCCTGCTTCGCGGCGGCCATCCGGCTCTGCCCGTCGATGTCGCGCGCCCGCATCGAGCCGCTGACATCGAGCGTCAACTCGACTTTGGGGGAGGACTTCGCGTCCGGTTCACCGGCGCTGGCAGGTGTGGGGGCAAGGGCGACGGTCATCGCGGCCAGCAGGCCGCACACCCCGGCCGCCAGCCGTTTTCTTGTGATCATCGCCGGATCGTATGGAGAAACTCCCCGCAATCCAAAAACGGGCCCCAAGTGGGGTGCGGACAACGGCCGGTGGCGGTCCGCCCGGCCGCGCGGGACGGCGGCCGGGCGCCGTACGGCGCGGGTGCCGGGCGGGGGAAGCGGTCCGCCGCCGCGCTCAGTCCAGCGCGGCCGCCATCCGCCGTACGGCCTCCGTCAGCAGCTCGGGCGAGGTCGCCAGGTTGAGCCGGACGTGACCGGCGCCGCCGGTGCCGAAGCCGGGGCCGGGGCTGAGCGCGACCCTGCCGCGGTCCAGGAAGACCGCGGCGGGATCGTCGCCCAGACCGAGCGGACGGCAGTCGAGCCAGGCGAGGTAGGTACCTTCCGCCGGGTGGTAGCGGACCGCGGGGAGGTGCTCGGCCAGCAGGGAGGCGAGCAGCCGGCGGTTGTCGTCGAGGCCGCCGCGCACCGCGTCGAGCCAGTCGCCGCCGTCGCGCAGGGCGGCGGTGTGGGCGATGATGCCCAGGTGGCTGGGGCCGTGGCTGACCTCTTCCGGCATGCGGGCCAGGTCGTCGGCCGCTGCGGGTCCGGCGAGGGCGAGCGCCGCCTTGAGGCCGGCCAGGTTCCACGCCTTGGACGCCGACATCAGCGACAGACCGCTCTCCGCCCCGGGCACGCTCAGGTAGGGCACGAAGCGGGCGTCGAGGGCCACCACGGGGGCGTGGATCTCGTCGGCGACGACCCGGACGCCGTACCGGTCCGCCAGCGCCGCGACCGCGGCCAGCTCCTCGGCGCCGTGCACGGTGCCGGTGGGGTTGTGCGGGCTGCACAGCAGGTACGCGGCCCGGCCGCCGTCCGCGGCGGCGTGCCGGAACGCCTCCTCCAGCGCGGCGAAGTCGATCCGCAGGTCCGCGCCCAGCGGTGCCTCCACCACCCGCCGGTCCATATGCGTCACGAACTGGTAGAACGGCGGATACACGGGGCAGTTGACGACCACCGGGTCTCCCGGGCCGGTGACCAGCTTGAGCACCTCGACGATGCCCAGCATCACATCGGGCACGATCGCCGTGCGCTCGACGGCGAGCCCGTCCCAGTCCCAGCGCTCCCGCGCGAAGCCGGCCAGCGCACCGGCGTACGCCGTGCCCGCCGGGTAGCCGGTGTCGCCGCGCGCGACCGCGTCCGTGATCGCCGTGACGACGGGTGCGGGCAGCGGCACATCCATCTCCGCGACCCACAGCGGCAGCACGTCGTCCGGGTAGGTGCGCCACTTCATGCTCGTCCGCCGTCGCAGTTCGCCGAGGGAGAGCCGGCGCAGCGGGTTGGTGTCGTCCGGGGTGGCACGCGGCACGGGGTCCATGGAGCCAAAATAGGCACGTTGCCCGGCGAAGGGCAGAGGGCGAGCGGTCGCCGCCCCGACCGGGGAGCGGTCAGCGGGCCGCGAACCGGGCCGGCCGGGCGGCGCACGGGCCCGGCGCCTTGATCCGAACGACACCCCCTAGGTGGCGGTGATCACCAGAGCGGCCTGGTCATCGGGGGTGGACCGGCCGGCGAAGCCGGTCACGGCGGCATGGACGGCCTCGATGAGACCGGCCGCGCCGCCCGCCGCGCCCGGAAGACCGTGGAGGGCGTCGGCCAGACGGTGTTCGTCGAAGAACTCGCCGTCGGCGGAGCGGGCCTCGGTGATGCCGTCGGTGACCAGCACGAGGCTGTCGCCCGGCGCCAGCTCGAGCCGGCACGCGGTGCCGTCGAACTCCGGCCCGACCCCCAGGAGCAGGCCGGACTGGACGAGCTGTTCGACCGTGCCGTCGGTGCGGCGCACGAACGGCGGCACATGGCCGGCCCGGATCAGCTCCAGTGCGAGGTGCGAGCCGGTGTGCCGCAGTGCGCCGTAGACGAGCGAGACGAAGTAGTCCGCGTCGAGCGCGCCGCCGGCCAGGGCGTCGTTGATGGCGATGACCACGTCCGCCGGGTCGTGCAGCAGACGCGCGGCGGCGCGGGCGGTGTGGCGGACCATGCCGGTGATGGTGGCGGCCGGCGCGCCGCGCCCGCACACATCGCCGATCATGAACGCCCAGCGGTCGTCGGGGAGCGGGAAGACGTCGTAGAAGTCGCCGCCGACCTCCAGCCCCTCTCCGGCGGGGTAGTAGGAAGCCGCCAGTTCGGCGCCCGGGATGCGGGGCAGTTCCGGAGGCAGCAGCCCGGCCTGCAGTTCGCGGGCCAGCTGGGCACGGTTGCTGAACTGGTGGGCGTTGTCGGCACTGGAAGCGGCCCGGCGGGCCAGCTCCTCGGCGAGGGCGATGACATGGCCGTCCAGGGGCTGGCCGGTGGCCAGCAGGGTCAGGACGCCGAAGGTGCGGCCGCGGACGCGCAGCGGGACACAGACGTAACCGGTGACGCCGGGCGGCACGGGGCGGCCGCCGGGCGGGACACCGGCCTGGTCCGTCCACGTGGTGCCGGAGGCCAGAACCCGCGCCACGGCCCCGTCGATGCGGTCGCGGAGGGCGGGGGAGGCGAAGAGGTCCTCCTCGGCAGGGGTGGCGGCGGCCATGGCGATCAGCCGGATCCGGCCGTCGTCCTCCCGCGCATGGACGCTGCACAGCGGCGCCAGGGTCGGCACGGCCAGCCGGGCCAGGCACTGCAGGCAGTCGGCGAAGTGCGGCTCGCGGGTGATGGCCGTGCTGGCCTCCAGGACGAAGGCCAGGTCCTCACGGGCCTCCTGCTCCCGTTCCTGCGCCGCGCGCCCCGCCTCCATGGCGTGGTGGCGTTCGATGGCCAGCGCGGCGATCCGGGCGAACGCGGCACTGAGGGCCAGGTCCTTCTCCTCGGGGGCCTTGGGGTTCCGGTGGTACATGGCGAAGGTGCCCAGCAGCCGGTCGTCCGTCCCGATGATCGGGGTGGACCAGCACGCCGCGACCCCGGCCCGCGCCGCGAGCTCCCGATAGCGCTCCCACCGGTGGTCGGTGGCGATATCGGTGACGATCACCGGCACCCGCAGATGCGCGGCCGTGCCGCACGAACCCTCGTCCGCCCCGATGGGTATCCCGTCGATCGCCTCGTTGTAGAAGTCGGGCAGGTCCGGTCCGGTGCCGTGCCGCAGATGCCCGCCGTCGGCGTCGGCCAGCAGCACCGAGACGATCAGCTCCGGCGACAACTCCTCGATGGCGCGGGCCATTCCGGTCAGGATGTCGTCCAGCGGAGCCTCGCGCGCGATCTGCTCCAGCAGGATGCGCTGTTCGGCCGCGAGGAGCTGGGCGTGGTGGTACACGGTGGTCTCCACCGCGATCACGATCACCCCGTCGACCTCGCCCACCCGGTCCCGCCGCGGCTCGTAGGTGAAGTCGAAGAACTCCTCCCGCTCCGTCCCCGGCCCGCCGAGCACCAGCCGCGCGCCGCGGGCGCGGAGGGCGGTGCCGGTGCGGTACACCGCATCGAGCCGGTCGAGGACGCCCTGCGACGCCAGCTCGGGAATGAGCTCGCCGATCGGCGTGCCGGCATCCGTACGGCCGCCGCCGAACACCTCGAAGAACGCCGGATTCGCCGCCTCCAGCAGGTGGGCGGGGCCGCCCAGCGCAACGAAGATCACCGGAGCCTGGTCGAACAGGTCTTCGTACTCCTCGGTCCGCCGGGACGGGGACCGGGGAGAAGTGGTGACCGCGCCGAGGCGATCCGGCTGTAGGGACATGACAGGCCGCCCTCTCTGGCACGCACCGACCGCGTCGCTGTCCACCTCCACTCTGGCACACCGGCCGGAGGATTCCAGGCCGCGGCGGGAGCGGTCACCGAGCGGATCCGCGCGGCGACACGCTGGGCTCCCCGGCTCCTCCTCCGCTGCCGTGCGCCCGGGCCGTGACGGGGCCGTTCGGCGTACGCGCCCCCCTTCCCGGGAACGACCGCACCCGGCATGCCCCATTCCTCCCCTATGGTCCTGATGGCCGGTGCCGCCTCCGCCGACGCCCCGGCCGCCCGGCGGCCCGCCGAGCACGGCACCACCGTCTCCGCGCACGGCCGCACCGGCGCGGGCCGCGACCACCCGAGGAACCCCGTGATCGAACTCGCCCCGGACCAACTCCCGCCGCTCACCGGCTGGTTCACCGCCGGATCCCCCGGAGCGGCCGCGCTGCCCGAACACGTCCGGGTCGTGGGCACCGGCCGCTGGTGGGCCGACCGGGCCGCCGCTCCCCGCGCCCTGGCCGTGTCCTGCGCGGACCATGTCCTGCTCAGCGGCGACCCGGGCGTCCTGGCCCCGGACGCCCTCGCCGCCTTCGGCGGGCACTATGTGCAGGCCCCGGCCCGCTTCCTGCCGGCACTGGGCAGCGCCTTCGACCGGGTCGTGCCCTGGGAGCGGATGCTGCACCTGCACCGGGTGCCCGTCCCGGTGCCGCGCCTCCCGGCCGGGGTGACGGTGCGTCGGCTGGCCCCCGGGGACGCCACGGCGCTGGCCGCCGTCACCCGGGACGCGGCATGGGTGCACGCCAGCTGGGGCGGCCCGGCCGCGCTCGCCGCCGCCGGCCTCGGCTGGGCCGCCGTCCGCAAGGAGGCCGTCCTCGCCGTCGCGTGTACGTACTTCCGCGGCACCCGGTACGAGGACATCGCCTGTTTCACCGCCCCCGCACACCGCCGCCGGCGCCTGGCCCTGGCCTGCGCGACCGCCCTGTGCCGGGACATCGCCGCCCGCGGCCGCACCCCCAGCTGGACCTGCTCCCGCGACCACCGCCCCAGCCGCCTCCTCGCCTGGACCGCGGGCTTCCGCCTGGAGCGGGAGTACGTGCACCACCTCACCGGACAGCCGGTCCGCCGGGACGCCGCGCTCCCGGCCTGAACCGCCCGCCCGCCGCCGTCCCGGGGACACGAACGCGCCGCGGCGCCGAACACCACGGCGACGCGGTCCGCACTCCGTACGCTGACGTGCGTCTCGTCGATGGCCGGACGCATTCGCGGTACGACAGGAGCACACCATGGCCGCCTCCGCCGGTTCTCCTCCCGGGGCCGCAGCCCGGCATCGCCTGCGCGCATGGATGCTGGAGGGCCTGGCCGACATGGCCAAGCACCACCCCGGGCCGCACGCGGGGCCGCAGAGCGCCCACCGCGGACAGCGGTGGTGGCGGGTGATGTGCCTGACCGGAGTCGACTACTTCTCGACCCTCGGCTACCAACCGGGCATCGCGGCCCTCGCCGCGGGCGCGCTGTCGCCGATCGCCACCCTCGTCCTGGTCCTGGTGACACTGGCCGGCGCGCTGCCCGTGTACCGGCGGGTGGCCAGGGAGAGCCCGCACGGCCAGGGCTCCATCGCCATGCTGGAGCGTCTGCTGTCCTTCTGGCAGGGCAAGTTGTTCGTGCTGACGCTGCTGGGGTTCGCCGCCACCGACTTCCTCATCACCATCACCCTGTCGGCGGCCGACGCCGCCACCCACCTGGTGGAGAACCCGCACCTCACCAGCGCCCTCCACCACAGCCAGCTGGTCATCACGCTGATCATGGTCGCGCTGCTGGGCGCGGTGTTCCTCAAGGGCTTCCTGGAAGCGATCGGGGTGGCGATCGTCCTGGTGGGCCTCTACCTGGGGCTCAATGTGGTCGTGGTCGTGGCCGGACTGTGGCACGTGGCCACCGCCGCGCATGTCGTCGCCGACTGGTCCCATGCGCTGACCACCGAGCACGGCAGCGTGCTGGCGATGATCGGCGTGGCCCTCCTGGTCTTCCCGAAGCTGGCGCTGGGCCTGTCCGGATTCGAGACCGGCGTGGCCGTCATGCCCCATATCGAGGGCGAACCCGGCGACACCGAGGAACGCCCCACCGGCCGGATCCGGGGTGCGAAGAAGCTGCTCACCACCGCCGCCGTGATCATGAGCGTGTTCCTCATCATCACCAGCTTCATCACGACCCTGCTCATCCCCGCGGAAGCGTTCCAGCCCGGCGGACCGGCCAACGGGCGTGCCCTGGCCTACCTGGCCCATGTCTATCTGGGCTCCGCCTTCGGCACGGTCTACGACATCTCCACCATCACCATCCTCTGGTTCGCCGGGGCCTCGGCCATGGCCGGCCTGCTGAACCTGATGCCGCAGTACCTGCCGCGCTACGGGATGGCGCCCCACTGGGCGCGGGCGGTCCGCCCGATGGTGCTGGTCTTCACCCTGGTCGCCTTCCTCGTGACCTGGCTCTTCGACGCCGATGTGGACGCCCAGGGCGGCGCCTATGCCACCGGCGTCCTGGTCCTGATCAGCTCCGCCGCGATCGCCGTGACCATCACCGCACGGCGCGCCCGCGAGCACGGCTGGACGATCGGCTTCGCCGTGATCTCCGTGGTGTTCCTCTACACCACCGTGGCGAACGTGGTCGAGCGTCCCGACGGGGTGAAGATCGGTGCCTGCTTCATCGCCGGGATCATCCTGCTGTCGTTCCTCTCCCGCCTCGCCCGTGCCTTCGAGCTGCGGGTGACCAGCGTCGTACTCGACGAGAAGGCCGAGCGGTTCATCCGCGACGCCGCCCATCGCAAGATCCGCTTCATCGCCAACGAGCCCGACCAGCGCGACGTGGCGGAGTACCGCGACAAACTCCAGCAGATCCGGACCGACAACGACCTCCCGGCCGACGACGACCTCATCTTCGTCGAGGTCACCGTCGGCGACCCGTCCGAGTTCGAGAGCGAACTACGCGTGCGCGGCGAGGTCATGCACGGCCGCTTCCGGGTGCTCGCCCTCGAAAGCTCCACCATCTCCAACGCGCTGGCCGCGCTGCTGCTGTACGTACGGGACGCCACCGGCGAGCGGCCGCACATCTACTTCGAGTGGACCGAGGGCAACCCCTTCGCCCAGTTCCTGCGCTTCTTCCTCTTCGGACAGGGTGAAGTCGCCCCCGTCACCCGTGAGGTACTGCGCGAGGCCGAACCCGACCGGGACCGCCGCCCCCGCGTCCACGTCGGCTGAACGAGCCCGGCCGTGGCGTGCGCAGGGGCGGCGGCGTGGTGGGTCAGACCCGGTCGGCGGCGATCAGCAGGTACTGGAAGCTGCCGTTGCGGTAGGCGTTCAGGAACGTCTCCTCGATGCCCGTGACCAGGTGGTCGGCCTGCCGGCGCAGTTCCCAGTACGGCAGCGCGGCCTCCGTCAGGTCCTGGACGTGCACGGGGACGAGCCGGTTGCGGGCCATGGCGCTGAAGTACGCCGAACGGGGGTGGATGTCGCAGATGTAGTGCGCGTTGATCAGGGACACCTCGCGGGAGGCGCGCCCGTAGGCGTCGTTGTAGCAGCCGGTGATCGTGACGTAGCGGCCGCCTCGCCGCAGCAGCCGCGCGTGCTCCGCGAACAGCAGGTCCAGCTCGACGTACATGGTCGACTCGTTGTTCCAGGACGCCGCGTAGGCACCGGAGGTGAACCCCGTGTCGAGCATGTTGCGGTGGTGGTAGCGCACCTTGTCGTCGATGCCGCGCTTGCGGGCCTGTTCGTTGGCGAAGTCGGCCTGCTTGGCGGAGATCGTGGCCCCGTCGGTGTGACAGCCGTGGCGCAGATGCGCGACCACGCTGCCACCGCCGCGCCCGCAGCCGGCGTCGAAGACCCGGTCGGTGGGGGAGAGGTCGCCGAGGTGCGAGGCGAGCAGCTCGGCCTGGGCGTGTTCGAGGCGGTGCAGTTCGCCGGTGACCCGCTCGCGGCGGCGGTCGGCGTCCGGCTCGTCCAGCACCGACCAGTCGGCGTCCCCGAGGCCGTAGTGGTGGTGGTACAGGTCGTCGATCTTACCGAGTTCGAGGTTGACCGGGTTTTCCTCGGCGTTCCAGTAGTCCGCGACGCGGGACTGGTACGTGGACTGGGTCGGCACCGGCGTGCGGGCGGTGTCGGCGTGAGCGATGGTCAACGGTGACTCCTTGCGATGGTGCGGGGATCGGTCTACCAGTAGTCGGGAAGCTGGTAGCGGTCGGTGTTGGTGGCGTGCCACTCGTGGTTGCCGGAGACCCAGTCGGACAGGCCCCGGACGTACTTCTCCAGCAGCGGCGAGAGGGCGGACAGCGGAGCCGACTCCGTCTCGAACGCCTCCATGATCTGGTTGTGGATCTCGACGCTCTTCAGGTAGGCGGCCTTCAGCCCCCGTTTGTCGTGGGCGGCCACCACCTGCGGCAGGTTCAGGTGGGTCGGGTCGCTCGCCAGCTCCTTGGTGAAGGAGTACAGGTCGTTGACGAGGGTCGTGGCGTTGCAGGCCAGAGCCGTGACCCGCTGGACCTCGGGCCGGGCGTAGAGCGCTTCGGGCAGTTCGTAGCCGTCCACGGCGTCGACGATCGACAGACAGGGACGGAAGTTGTTGAACTGCCGCATGACCAGGTACTCCCAGACCTGCGGGACGTGCCGGGTCTCCGCCCAGGAGGCCTCGGCCAGATAGCCGAGGTGCAGCCGGGCGATGTCCTGGACGAACCGGTCCGTCTGACTGGGGGTGGCGAGGGCCGCGTAGTCCTTCAGGGCCCAGTGGTACGAGCGCAGGGGCCCGTCGGCCTGGACGCCCCGGCGCCACTCCTCCTCCAGTCCGGGGGTGCCGTGGAAGGGGTCGAGGGCCGACTGGGCGATGATCAGCCGGCCGCCCAGGCCGCTCCGTGCGGCGCCGCGGCCTTCGTCCTCCTCGCAGTAGCAGCTGTCGACGATGTTCTCGGCCAGCAGCAACTTGCCCGCGACGGTGAGTCGTTCGAGATCGGCGGCACCGGGATGCTGCAGGACGACGGCCCGGCCGACCTGGAACTGTGCGAAGTCCCCGGACCACTGCGCGGGGAAGAGGTCCAGCCCGCGGGCCCAGGCCTCCAGCCTGCGGTCGATCTCCGCGGCCTTCTCCGGGTCGGCGGGGGCGGCGGGCCGGTACCGCAGCCCGGGAACGGCCCCGCCGCGTCGGGCCCGCAGGGAGCGGACGAGGCTGGGCGGGCCGGGCAGCGCATGCCCGGCGTCGGTGTGGGACGGCGTGCTCATGGTGCGTACTCCACCCGGTCAGTCGGCGCTCCGGCCGATCTGGACGTTCTCCAGGACCCCGACGGCGTCGGGCACGAGGATGGCCATCGAGTAGTAGGCGGTGACCAGGTATTTGATGATGGCGGCCGAGTCGATGCCCATGAAGCGGACGTTCAGCCCGGGCTGGAACTCCTCGGGGATGCCGGTCTGGTAGAGGCCGACGACTCCCTGGTCCGCCTCGCCGGTGCGCAGCGCGAGGATGCTGCTGGTGTGCGCGTCGCTGATCGGGATCTTGCCGCACGGAAAGATCGGGACGCCGCGCCAGGCGGGGACCTCGTGCCCGTCGACGTTCGCCGTGCCCGGCACCAGGCCGCGCTTGTTGCACTGCCGGAAGAAGGCGGCGATCGCCTTCGGATGGGCCAGGAACAGCCGCGTCTTGCGGCGCATGGACAACAGCTCGTCCATGTCGTCGGGGGTGGGCGGGCCGGTGTAGGTGCTGATGCGCTGGCCGTAGTCGGCGTTGTGCAGCAGCCCGAACTCGCGGTTGTTGACCAGCTCCCACTCCTGACGCTCGCGGATCTCCTCGACGGTGAGCCGGAGTTGCTGCTGCGTCTGGTCCATGGGCTCGTTGTAGAGATCGGCGACCCGGCTGTGCACCCGGAGCACGGTCTGGGTCAGGGAGAGCTCGTACTCCCGCGGGGCGAGGTCGTAGTCGACGAAGCCGCCGGACAGCGTCGGCTCGCCGACGTGCCCCGCCTGTACCGGGACCTCCGCCTCGCCCTTGCGGTTCATGGGGCGCTGCTGCTGTTCCGCGTACGCCGCGAAGTGTGCGGCCAGGGACGGCACCCGGTCGGTGAACTCCTGGATCACGTCCCAGGGCAGCACCATCAGTACGCCGGCCGTTTCGGCCCGGACCGAGCTCTGCCACAGCGGGTCCGAGCGGCCGACCGCCTCGTCCCCCATCTGGTCGCCGTCCGTGACGACGCCGATGACCTCCTCGTCGCCGTACTTGCCGACCGTGTAGCGGGCGAACCGGCCGTGGACGACGAGGTACGCCTCGGTGGCGGGCTGCCCCGCCTCGAAGAGGACCTGGCCGGCCCGGACCTCCCGGACGCGGAAGCGGCCGGCGAGCTCGTCGAGCACCTCGATGTCGTCGTAACCGCGCAGCACCGGCAGCTCGGTGAGCGTCTGCGGGATCACCCTGATGTCGTCCGCGCCGTTCTGCTCGAACTGGACCCGTCCCCGGCCGACCCGGAGCTGCAGGCGCCTGTTGACCCGGTATGTGCCGCCCTTGACGTCCACCCACGGCAGCATCTTCACCAGCCATCGCGAGGTGATGGCCTGCATCTGGGGCTCGGACTTGGTGGTGGTCGCCAGCTGGCGCGCGGCCCGGGTGCTGAGACTGGTGAGCGCACCGTCTCCGGGTGGTTCGAGAGCGGGCTCTTCGGCAGCGGAACCGGTGACGCTGTCCGGTACGGACACATTCCCTCCCGGGACGTGAACAGAAGTGAGCAAAGCGGCTGGTGGTGAACAAAGTGGCCTGCGGCACCAAGCCAAACAGAACGGAGATCACGTGGGTACAGCGCGAAAGGGGGCGGCCTCGCATTCAGAAGGCACAAACCCCGGACGGAAGCGCACGGAGCGTGATCGTGCAACCGCGCGCCCGCTGGCCGCTGCATGATCCGGGAATATCCGGGTCGGGATCGCCGGCGGCGTCCCCGGGAGAGTGACGGCAGGCGCCGGCTACGGCCGTACCAGGACGCAGTCGCCGCAGGTGGCCCCCGCGGCATCCGGAGCGGCCCGGTAGATCAAGCAACAACTCCGGCGCCGGAAGCGGCCGTTGTACGAGCCCGGGGCGTCGTCCAGGGTGTGGGCGTCCCGGAGCTGCGGGCGGTGCAGGAACAGCAGGGCCGCGGTGCGGGCGGGCCGCGCCAGGGCCGGTGCCGCGGACGCGATGCCGGCGGCCGCGCCGTTCACGGCAGAGGCCACATTGCCCCACAGAATGCGCCGGGACACCGAGAACGCCGCGACGGCGTCGGCCAGTTCACGGACCGGGCCGTTCAGCAGCTCCTCTGCGGCGCGGGCGTCATCGGCTCCGGAGCCGGCACCGTCACCGGCTGCGGCACGGGCGTCGGCGTCGCTCCCGGCTCCGGAGTTCTGACGGGTGCGGCTCGCGGCGTCCCCGGCCACCGTCTCCCGCGGCAGCGACAGGGCGAAGGCGCCGCCGAGGCCGGAGTGCCACCGCAGCTCGTCCAGGGTGGGCGGCTGCGGCGGCAGGCCGTGCAGAGCGGCCAGGCCGAGCATCGGCGAGAGGACCCGCGCCACCAGGCCCAGATGCGCCACCGACGCCGCCACACGCAGTTCGACGGCCTCGGCCGGTCTGCCGCTGCGGGCGGCAAGAGAGGCACGCACCGCGGCGATCCGCTCCCGCAGGACGCCGCTCTCCTCCCGCGCCACCTCGCCCAACGTCCGCCAGGGAGCGGTGAGGTGTGAGGCGCCGGCGTGCGTGTCGAAGGCGAAGAAGGGGCCGAGAGCCGCCACCCGTTCCTGCCGCGCGGCAAGGGGTTCCGTCATGGCCTGCCCGTCCGGTAGAGGTCGGTCAGCAGGGCGACGGCGGCGTGGGTCGCCGGATGCGGGTCGTGGCGCCGCCAGATGAGGTGCACCGCGACGGGCGCGGCGTCGCGCAGCCGCCGGAAGACGATGCCGTCGCGCCGGTACTGGTTGACGGTGCTCTCGGGGGTGATGCCGACGCGGCGGCCGGTCGCGATCAGGGTGAGCCAGTCGTCGATGTCCTGGGTGTGTTCGACGCTCGGACGGGCCGATTCGGGCCAGAGGTCGGCCGTGGTGGTGCCGGTGCGCCGGTCGATGAGGAGGGTGCGTTCGCGGATGTCGGCCAGGGGGATGGCCCGGCGGGTGGCCCAGGGATCGTCGGCCGCCATGGCGCAGTAGCGGCGTTCCCGGCCGACGACGGCGCTGGCGAAGCGCGCGTCGTCGAAGGAGGTGCGGACCACGGCGAGGTCGCACAGGCCCTCCGCCAGGCCGCCGGTCGCGGAGTTGGTGCGGATCAGATGCAGTTCGACGTCGGGGTGCCGGGCGGCCCAACGCCGCTGGTACTCGGCGGTGTGCCGGCCCATGGCCGACCAGGCATGGCCGATCCGCAGCCGGGTGTGACCGGTGGTGGCCTCGCGGACGAGGTTGTCGGCCTCGGCGAGCACCTTCCGGGCGCGCGCCAGCACCTGGACGCCGGCGGTGGTGGGGATGACGCTCCTGCTCGTACGGTGCAACAGCCTTACGCCCAGGGAGTCTTCGAGGGAACCGAGCGTGCGGGACACCGCGGCCTGCGAGATGCCGAGCTCGATGGCGGCGTCGGTGAAGCCCCCGGCGTCGACGATCGCCACCAGGCAGCGCAGATGTCGTAGTTCCATGTCCCGATCCATAACCGCAGCGCATCGACGAGTACGTGCATGCATTTTACGTATGGATGCGCCGGGGCCGATGCTGCGGTGCATGAGACGGAGCAGTCACGGCATGGGATACCCCGCGGCCCCGCGCGGGGGAAGGCCTGCGGGCCCGGGGCGCGCGGCGGGTGTGGCGATGATGTTCGGCAGCGGGCTCTCCAACCAGGTCGGCGCCGCCACCGGAGCACTGGCGTTCCCGGTGATCGGTCCGGCGGGTGTGGTGGCCGTGCGGCAGTGGGTGGCCGGGCTCGTCCTGCTGGCGGTGGGCCGGCCGCGGCTGCGCTCGTTCACCTGGCGGCAGTGGTGGCCGGTGCTGTGCCTGGCGGCGGTGTTCGCCACGATGAACCTGTCCCTCTACACCGCGATCGACCGCATCGGCCTGGGCCTGGCGGTGACCCTGGAGTTCCTCGGGCCGCTCGCCGTGGCCCTGGCGGCCTCCCGCCGCCTGGCGGACCTGCTGTGCGCCCTGGTCGCCGGGGCGGCGGTCCTCCTGCTGACCCGCCCGCAGCCGAGCACCGACTACCCGGGCATCGCGCTGGGCCTGCTCGCCGCCGTGTGCTGGGCGTCCTACATCCTGCTCAACCGCCTCGTCGGCGCCCGCCTGCCGGGTGCCGAAGGCTCGGCCGCGGCGGCCGGGGTCTCCGCCCTGCTGTACGTCCCCGTCGGGCTCACCGTGCTCGCCCACCGGCCGCCGAGCGCGAGCGCCGTGGGGTACGCGGCGGCCGCGGGCATCCTCTCCTCGGCCGTACCCTTCCTGGCCGATCTGCTCGCCCTGCGCCGGGTACCCGCCCGCTTCTTCGGGATCTTCATGAGCGTCAACCCCGTCCTCGCGGCGCTGGTCGGCCTCGTCGTCCTGCACCAGACCCTGCAGGGGATCGACTGGCTGGCCATCACCGTCATCGTGGCGGCCAACACCGTCAGCATCCTGGCCGCCGGTCCGCGTCCTTCGGCCCCGCCCGTCGCCCGCGGGGGCCCGGCGCTTCCGGGTGCGGTCGTCGCCGGCTCCGGGACGGACCGCCCGGTGGGGGCCGATCCCGCCCTGGTGAGCGATCCCGCGCTGGCGACCGGCTCCGCCTCGGTGAGCGATCCCACCGTCGCGCACGGCCCGCGGAACGGACCGATACCGCCCCGCGAGGCCCGCTGACCGGCCACCCGCGCTCCCCCTGCCCCGTCCCGCCCCTTGTCCCCGTTTGCGCAGCTCAGAGGCGCGGAGGGGCCGGCCGTCGCCCCCTCGTCCTAACCTGGGGGAATGGGCGGTGACTTGCTCACCCTGTTCCTCTGCGGCGATGTCATGCTCGGCCGTGGCATCGACCAGATCCTGCCGCACCCCGGAGATCCGGTGCTGCGGGAGTGCTACGCCACGGACGCCCGGGACTATGTCGAGCTGGCGGAGGCGGCGCACGGCCCCATTCCCCGGCCCGTCGGCTTCTCCTGGCCATGGGGGGAGGCGCTGGGGGTGCTGGACGACGCCGGGCCCGCCGCCCGGGTGCTCAATCTGGAGACCGGTGTCACGGGCGATGGCACGTTCGACGGCACCAAGGACATCCACTACCGGATGCACCCGGCGAACCTTCCGTGCCTGACCGCCGCCCGCCCCGATGTCTGCGTCCTGGCCAACAACCATGTCCTGGACTTCGGCCGCCAGGGCCTGGCGGACACCCTCGACGCGCTGGCCGGGGCCGGGCTGCGGACGGCGGGGGCGGGCGCGGACGCCGACGCGGCGGCCCGGCCGGCGACCGTCCCCCTGGAAGACGGCCGCCGGCTCCTGGTCTTCTCCTGCGCGATGCCGTCCAGCGGCGTTCCCCCGTCCTGGGCGGCGACCCGGGAGCGCTCGGGGGTGGACTTCGTGGCCGGGCCGTCGACCGACGCCGCGAGCGCGCTCGTCGACCGCGTACGGGAACGGAGGCGGCCGGGCGATATCGCGGTGGTTTCCGTCCACTGGGGTGCCAACTGGGGCTACTACGTCTCCCGTGCCGAGGCCGCCTTCGCGCATGCCCTGCTCGACGGTGGCGTGGATGTCGTCCACGGACACTCCTCGCACCATCCGCGGGCCCTGGAGGCGTACCGGGGAAAGCTCGTGATCCACGGGTGCGGCGACTTCATCGATGACTACGAGGGCATCACCGGCTACGAGCAGTACCGGGACGACCTGCGGCTGCTCTTCCTCGTCGTGCTGGACCCGGACACCGGCGCACTCCACGAGGTGCGGATCACCCCGCTGCAGGCCCGGCGCATGCGGCTGTGGCCCGCCTCGCACGAGGACTCCCGGTGGCTGTGCGCGCTCCTGGACAAGATCAGCTCCGGATTCCGCCCCTGCGCCCCCGCCGCCCCGGAGGGCACGCTCACCCTGCGTCCCGCCCGGGCCGCTCAGGGCCGGTGCCAGACCAGCGTGTAGCGCCAGAACAGCCGCCGTCGCAGCCGCGCACCGGGGAGGATCTCTTCGGCTGCCCGGGCGATCTCGTCGAAGGTCATCTCCGCTGAGCGGGTGCGGGCCGTCATGGAGACGGGGCGGGGCGAGGGGCGGCCCCTGTTCTTCAGCCAGCCCGTCGCGGCGTTGGCCGGTACGGCGACCATCCCGAGCAGGCGGTCCACCGGAGTGTGAGCGCGGGACAGGCCGACGACGATCAGGGTTCCCTTTGGTGCCAGGTGACGGCGGATACGGGTGAGCGCCTTTGCGAAGGGCAGGTGGTGGAGCGTGGCGACGCAGGTGATGACGTCGTAGGACTCGGCGGGGAACTCGGCCGGTGCGTCCGCGACGGTGAAGGTCACGGGAAGCGCCGGCGGAGTCAGCCGCCGGGCCTGCGCGGTGATCGCCGGATCGGCATCGATGCCGTCCACGGCGGTGGCCCGCCCGGCCAGGAGTCGTGCCAGGTCGCCGCTGCCGGACCCGATGTCCAGGGCGCGGGCGACGCGTCCGGGCACCTGCCGCAGGATCCAGCGGTGGTAGTGGGCGTTGTGATCCCAGGGGTATGTGGCATTGAACCGTTCGAGGGCCCGCAGGACACGGGGCGAAAGGATCGTCATCAGCCCAGTCCACCAAGCCCCGGCGGTGTGTGCACCCCGATTCGGCGCAAGGAACGACCGCCGGGGCCGAGATCGCCAGGACCGACTGCCGAAGACCGACCGCCCCTTGGACCGCCGGACGCGCGGTTCCGCCGTCCCGCGGCCCCGTGGGCCAAGGGAGCGAGTCGAGCACCGGTCAGGGCAGCAGCGTGTCGAGGAAGGTGTTGGAGAACACCCGTGCCGGGTCGTAGGAGTTGAGGGTGTCGCGGGCCGTGCGCCAGCCCTCGAAGGCGGCCGGGACGGTGCCGCCCACCGTGGCGGGGTCCGTCCACGGCCCGCTGTCCGTATAGGCCCAGCCCTTGGACCACTCGGGACGTACGGCGGCATAGGAACCGGTGTAGTGCTGCCAGATCCACTGCTCCAGCTCGCGGAAGAACGGCCCCGCGCCGGGCGTGCCGGGATAGGTCGCGAAGTCGAGCCACACCACGGTGTCCCACTCGGGATGGTCCGCACGGGCCCGTGCCGGGGACAGCAAGGGGCCGTCCAGGGGGTCCGTACCGGTGACGCGCAGCTCGATCGGGCCGTTGACCGGGAAGGAACCGCGGCTTTGATGGGCCGACAGTACGCTCTGGTAGCGGGTGTGGAAGTCCCCCACCACGCGCTGCACGTTCGCCCGGGAGGTCAGTACCGCCCACCCCGCTTCGACGATCCGCAGCGTCGTCGGCTCGACGTACAGCAGGCTGTTCTTCGACCAGCCCCAGACGTCCCAGGTGCCGGTGACGATCAGCCCGGATCCGACGATGGACATGGCGAGCTTGGTGAAGGCGGGCGTCTTGTCGCCCCCGCCCGAGGCGATCTGCCCCAGCAGCCCCGACATCTCCTCGGTGACACGGTTGGCGAAGCTGTAGGCGTAGGGGGAGTCGAGCTGCTTGGCGAACGGCGGCTTGGTGGGCGCGAGGCTCCACACCTTCAGCCACGGCACATCGGTGAACGGGAACCAGATCGCCTCGATGCGTCCGGTGCGGTCCAGGTAGGAGCCGAGGGTGCGGCCGCCGGTACCGGGCGGGCCGAAGACGGTTCCCACGTTCACATCGAACCAGTTCTGGCAGCGCAGCCGGGTGTTGGCGGCCGCCGTCATCGTCACCTCGGTGACGAAGGCGCGGCCCAGATGGACGAGGAAGGCACGGATGTCGGGGTCGGAGCGGGTGAACGTCCTGAGCACATAGCGGCCCTCCGCCGCGCTCCACACGACGGCGGTGAGGGAGGTGACCAGGGAGCTCAGTGTGCCGAACCCGGAGCCCGCGGGCGGGTTTTCGGTGGCGGTGGGCAGGCCCGTGCCGTGGCCGCCGATGGCGAGCACCCCGCCGATGGTGAGGTCGCCGGGTGCGGTGGTGGTGGCGAGGCCGAGTCCGGCCTCCTCCAGGCGGGCGAGGATGGTGTCGAGCGTCGCGCCGGTCTGGGCGGTGACGCTCCCCGGGCCGCCGCCGCGCACGCTGACCGCGGTGAGGTGGGAGGTGGTGTCGACGATGACCGTACGGTTGGTGTCGGCCCCGGCGGGTAACACCAGCGGCGACCAGGTGTGGCCCTTGCCCCGGGCCCGTAGCCGGTAGCCGTGTTCATGGGCCCAGTTGGCGAGGGCGACCACGTCGTCGGGGGTGCGCGCCGAGGCCGTCCATACGCCCTCGATGACGATCTCCAACGACCAGTTGCGGAAGGCCTGTTGGGAGAGCGGGATGCCGGCCGGAAAGCCGGGCGGCGGGGTGAGGGTGGCCGCGGCACTGCCCGCGGGGATGCGATGAGCGGGCTGCAGTCCGGCCGCTGCGGCGAGTCCCGCGGCGGCTCCGGTCAGCAGCGTGCGGCGGGTGAAGGAAGCTCTTCGAGCGCTGTCGTCGGACATGGTTGTCCCTCCGGCACGCGGCGCGCCGGCCCCGCTGCACCGCGCACAGGTCGTAGGGGTGGACCGTACGAGCGCCCCGGTGCGGTGGGGGTGTGCCGGAAGGGTAGGGTGACGGACCGTCAGTTGCAATGCCCGGTGGGCAATACCGTTCCCCGGCGGGCCGCAGGGGAACGGCCCGCCGGGGCGGTCGGGGGATCGGGGTCCGGTCTACCAGCGGTACCAGCGGCCGCGGTGGCCGCCGGCGCCGGTCGACCGCATCAGGAAGCCGAGCAGCCAGAACGCCAGCACGACCACGGCGACGATCCACAGCGCCTTCAACGCGAATCCTGCGCCGAAGAGCAGCAGCGCGAGAAGCAGAACCAGAAGCAGCGGAACCATGTCCCTGCACCTCCGAATCGGTAGGACGGGAGGGCGCGCACGGAAGGAACCATGGCGCCGTTGACGAGATGACGAATGGGGACCGGCGGTCCGGCCTGTCCGGCTCCGGCCGGGCATCGACTGGGCGAGGGATGCTCGGTGGCGGTCCGGACGGTGACCGGCCTTCCGCAGCGGCCTGGGCTCGCGCGCTACGGAGTGCCGCGGGGGAGCGGCAGAGGACCCGGTGTGCTCTGCGGCTCTGTTATGCCGTGTTGCCGCTCAACCGGCCTTGAAACATGCGCCGGGAGGTGACGAGGGAGGCGCTCACGCGGCCTCGTTCGGCGGCAGCAGGGAGCCCAGGGGGCCGAGATCGAGATTCAGGTCGGCCATGGTGAGCCCGTACCGCTCGCAGAGTTCCGCCATCCGGTCCTGCAGCACCATGAGCGTCATGCCCACGCGCTCCTCCTGCTCCTCGCTCAGGTCGCCCTGGTCGACGCGGTGCAACGCGGTGCGCTCCATGAGCTGTCGCAGCAGCTCCACGATCGTCAGCACCAAGCGGATGAGATCGCGCTCGACGGTCTCCGGGTCCGTTTGCAGCCGCTGCGCCATACCGCTGCCCTGCGCCCGGCCCTGCCCCTGGCCGTTTTCGTCGGGTCCCGCCGGCACCAGGTCGAATGCGCGGGCCGCCGCCTGCGCCACCTCCGCGAAGTCGGGGTTCGCGCGGCCGTCCGGACCGGCTTCGTCAGCCGTCACGGCGTGTTCCTCGTTCCTGCGGGACATCTCGGACATCTCCTGGGGGCAAGGGGGCGGGGGCGGAACGTGCGGACCGGGGGCGGGGGGCGGGATTCGGTGGTTCGGCCCTCACCACGGCGCCGGGCTGTCGGGTGTGATCGAGCGGATCACCGCACGCAGATTGATGTGGACCAGGTCCACATCGGCGACGGAGAGCACCACATCCCCGGTGAGCACCGCCCCACCGTTCAGCAGCCGGTCCAAGAGATCGATCAGCGCTATCTGCCGCCCGGCGAGCGAGTCCTCCTCGGACAGGTCCGTCGGGTACGTGGCCTCCGCGAAAGCGGCCGGCCGGGCCCCACCACCGTTCACGCACTCCTGCCTTCCACGGGGGGCGGTGTCGCGAAGGAGTACGGGGGCCACGGGCCGGTGATCTCGACACGTACGCCGGGGACGTCCTCGGCCGCCGCCGACACCGCCCGCTGGAAGTCCCGGATGCGGTCCGCGGGGACCAGATAGGCCTCGTTGGCGATGTTCTCGCCCGGGCCGGAGGCCAGTTCACCCTGCTGCGGGCGGTGGACGACCCGGTCCCGCGCCAGGGCGGCCGCCCGGGCCCGCACCTCTTCGGCGACCGCCCCCGCCGCGCGGTAGGCGTCGCGGTGCGTACGCCGCTGGGCACGGCGCCGCTGCAAGTAGGCCCGGCCGGGGCTGGCCGGTGGCGCTGCGGGGTCCGGGGCATCGGGCGGGGGAGGCCCGGCCGCGGCGCGCGCGTCCGCGTACACCTTCACCCCCACTTCGGCGTGGCCTTCGAGCAGGGAGAGCAGTTCGTCGAACTCGGCGCCGCGCTCGTCCAGCATCGACCGCACCCGGGCGTCGTCCAGATACACCGTGGCCAGGCGCATGGGCAACACCGTGGCGCCGCCACCGGCGGCCTCGACGACCGCGTGGTGCGCCCGCGCGATCTCCTCCAGCTCCGCCAGGTTCCCCAGTTGCGCCTTCATCCCCTCCTCGCTGAAGGCGTCGGCCGGGACGGAGGAGACGAGTGCGGCCAGGGACCCGGCGGTGACCGTCCGCAGGGGGCCGCCCCGCACTCCGGTGAGCTGCGCGGCCGCGGCTTCGAGGGCGGCGCCGGCCCGCCCGAGGGCGTAGACGTACGCGACCCCGGGGCCGCCGGACGGCTCCTGCGGTGCCGGGGGCCGCGGGACGGGCCGCAGCGGCGCTCCGGCCTTGTCCCCGGCCTCTGCCGGCGATCCGGACCCCTTCCCGGCCTCTGCCGGCGCTCCGGGCCTCTCCCCGGCTTCCGTGGTGGGGCGGTTCACTGCTGCTCCTCCTCGTGGTCTGCCCGATGTCCCTCCGAGTCCTGGGAGGGGCCGATGGCCGCGCGCAACTCGGCGAGTTCGGCGCGCAGTCGACGGTTCTCCTCGGCCAGCGGATCACTGTCGACGGCCGGCCGGTGCCCGGCGGGGACCTGCTGCGGCGTGCGGGCCCGGGACGACAGCGAGGGGTCGTGTTCCCACCAGTCGATGCCCATCTCCTTGGCCTTGTCGACGGAGGCGACGAGCAGCCGCAGCTTGATGGTCAGCAGCTCGATGTCGAGCAGGTTGATCTGGATGTCGCCCGCGATGACGACGCCCTTGTCGAGCACGCGTTCCAGGATGTCGGCCAGGTTGGCGGAAGAAGCCCCCTGCCGGCCGTACGGGGACGGACCGGAGGAAGGCCCCATACGGCCGGCCAGTGAATCGGACATGAGCAGCCTCGTCTGTGCGGTCGGGACGGGTCAGCGGGCGGCGACGGCACGGCGGCGTCGGCGGGGTGCCTCCTGCTCGTCCTCGTCCTCGTCCTCGTCGTGCGGCTCCGGCTCGTCCGGCAGGTCGTCGTCCTCGTCGAGCGGTTCCCCGTGGTCGTCGTCCTCGTCGACGGGCTCCAGGCGGTCGTCGTCCTCGTCGGCCGGCGCCGCGTGGTCGTCGTCCTCGGCTTCCGTCTCCGCCGCGAGGTCGTCGTCCGGGTCTTCCAGGTCCTCGTCCTCGAAGTCCTCGTCCCCGAAGTCCTCGTCCTCGGCGTCCGCACCCTCGTCGGCCTCGTCCTCGGGGTGCCCGGTGTCGTCGGGACCCGGCTCGGTGTCCTCCTCGTCGCGCTCCTCCTCCGCGACGGCGTCCTCGTGCGCGACCACGACCTCGCCGTCCTGGATCTCGCCGCGCCAGCCGTCGGTGGCCTCGCCGCGCAGCATGATGAATTTGCGGTAGAGCTTGAGGTCCAGCCGGGCCCGCCGTCCCTGGGCGCGCCAGATGTTGCCGGTCTTCTCGAAGAGGCCCTTGGGGAAGTACTCCAGAACCAGCAGCACCCGGGTGAGGTTGTCGGTGAGGCGGTGGAAGGTCACCACGCCCTTGACCGTGCCCTTCGCCCCTTCGGTGGTCCAGCTGATCCGCTCGTCGGGCACCTGCTCGGTGACGTTCGCCCGCCAACTGCGGGTGGACTTGGCGACCTTCACCTTCCAGTTGCTGCTGGTGTCGTCGGACTTGTCGACACTGACGACGCCCTTGGCGAAGGTGCTGAACTCCTGGAACTGCGTCCACTGGTCGTACGCCTCGCGTACGGGCACGCCCACGTCGATGTCCTCGACGATCGTCACGCTCTTGGACTTGCCGCCGCCGCCCTTGCGGCCCTTGCCGAACAGGCTCTTCACCTTGTCCTTGACGGTGTCCTTGAGATGGGAGGCGCCCGCCGTCAGCGCTGCCTGCTGCGGCGACTTGCCCTCGCCGAGGGCCTTGCCGCCCTTCGCCAGGCTGCTCACCAGCCCGCCGGGGCCCTGGCCGGGTTCGGCGAGCTTGCCGACGCTCTCGCCCAGCTTGTGCCCGAGGCTGGTGACCGCGTGTTCCGCGCGGGCCTGGAGGTAGCGCTGCAGCTCCTCCTTGAGCTGGTCGGCCGCCGGGCTGCTGGTCACCTCGTCCTTGATCTTGCTGAAGGTGGACTCAGGCATGGCGGCCTCCCCGGTCGGTGGCCGTGCGCGCCGCGCCGGACGCCTTGCCGGCGGCCTTGTTACGGGCACCGGAGGCGGCCTTGCGCCCCGGGGCGGTGGAGGTGCGTCCGCGGGAGGAAGCGGCCTTGCCGGATGCCTTGGTCGCGCTCGACGCCGTACGCCGTGCCTTGGCGGACCGGTCGGTCGCGGTCGACTTCGTTGCCGACGCCGACTTCGTGGCCGACTTCGTGGCCGAGTCCGCCGACGACTTGGCGGATGTCCTGCGCCGCGGGGCGGGCTTCTCGCTCTCCGCGTCCGGGGAGTCCGCCGCGTCGCCGTCCGCCGCTTCGTCCCGCGGCTCGTCCTCGCTCTCCGCGTCCCGGTCGTCCGCCGCGCGCCCGGTGCCGCCCGTCCCGCCCTCGTCGAGCGCCAGGGTCCGCTCGTGCAGGGAGTCGGCGAGGCCGTTCATCCGCTGGGTGAGCGCGGCGCCGGCGGCCGACTTCGTGGCGTCGACCAGTTCCTTGCGCACCTGGTCGTTGAGGGGCCCGAGGACCGGCGAGTTGGCCACCAGCGTGCCCAGTTGCCGCGGATCCAGGTTCAGCTTCTTGCCGGCCAGGAACAGTCCCAGGCCGATGGCCATCTTGGCTTTCTTGGTGCGCCCCAGGAGGTAGCCCCCTACGAGGGCCACTCCGATCTTGGCGTTGGTCATCATCTTGCGTACACCTCGTTCTCCCGTCAGGAGTCGGTACGTAGTCGTTGCTGGTGGGCCTCCAGCCACTCCAGCCGGTCCAAGAGCTCGTCCTCGCGGGAGTCGAACTCCTCGGGCCCGATGGTTCCGTCCAGCAACTGCTGTTCCAGCGCGGCCAGTTCCTCGCGGACCGGTGCCGGGTCGTAGTACTCGCGCTCCGCGGTGAGCAGCACCTGGTCCAGGACCCAGACCGTGCCCCGCACCGGCGCGACCGGCAGCGTCAGGAGCTGTGTGATGAGGCCCATGGTGGATCTCCGCTCGTGCGTCAGACGAAGCTGTACGGCGGCAACGGGCCGTGCAGCCCGAACGTGTAGGTGTCACCGCGGCGTTCGGCTTCCGCGTGCACCGCCTCGGAGAACGCCGCGGCCTTCTCCCGTTCGACGAGGAACGACACGCTGAGGAAGTGCTGCTTCGTCGGTTCGACGTCCGCGATGCGCACCGCCAACGGGGCGAGCCGGTCCACGATGTCCGTACGGGCGCGGTCCTGCCGGGCCTGGACCTCCTGCGAGATCAGCTCGCCGAGGGCCACCTTGTCGTCGTACGCCTCCGGGTGCTGCCGGGTCCGGTCGTTGAGGCGTCGCACCTCCGCGGACTCCCGCACGACCTCCCGCAGCATGTCGTCCTCGTCGCGTGCGACCTTGAGGTGGTACTCACGGCAGCCGTCGACCTCCTCGAGGCGCTGGGTGTAGGTGTCGCGGTGCTCCTCCAGGGCGGAGACCACCTGTGCGTCGTCGGGCCCGACCAGCCCGAAGCGCATCGGGAGGGCGGCGCCGTCGGCGAGCAGCCGTTCCTGGACGCTCTGGTGGGCCGCCACATCGCGGCGCTTGGCCCGCAGCCCGTCCGGCGCGTCGCTGACCACCGCGCAGAGCTCCTTGGTCCGGACGGTGCGCAGCTGCGCCGCGGGGTCGCCGACGCCGGTGACGCCGGACAGCTGCAGGGGGTGGTCGGCGCCGGTGATGGCGTAGAGGTAGGTCGCCATGGTCAGTCCTCCCGGCGGCGGGCCGTGCGGCGGCTGCTGGAGCTGGTGGATTTACGCGCGGGACGCTCCTCCGCCTCCTCCTCGGAGCCCTCCTGGCCCTTGTGGAGTGACTCGGTGAACGCCTCGACGGCGCCGGTCAGCGCGCCCTTCGACTTTCCTTTGGCGCCGCTCTCGGTTGCCTCACCGACCAGGTCGGTGAGCTGGCTCGGTGCCTTGCGGCCCGATTCCAGGTCCAGACGGTTGCACGCCTCGGCGAAGCGCAGATAGGTGTCCACGCTGGCGACGACGACGCGTACGTCAATCTTGAGAATTTCGATGCCGACCAGGGAGACGCGTACAAAGGCGTCAATGACAAGTCCCCGGTCGAGAATCAGTTCCAGGACATCGTAGAGATTTCCCGAACCACTACCACTGGATGATGCGTTGGATTGCTGAATGGCCGTCACGGTCGATCGTCCCTTCCAGTTTTCTGGAGCGGGTCATGGGGCCGCGTCCTCTCATGACCGGGCCGCGCGGAGAATCGATCATCTGTCGATCTGGCCGCGTCCATAGCGGCGCGTGCGCTCATAGCCCGTGAGCTGACCCTTTTCGTCGAGGTGGACGCGGTAGGAAGCCATCACACTCGCGGTGTCCGGAACTCTTTCGATCTCCACCACTTCCACATCCGCCAGCCAGCCGTCATCGGTGGCCTTGAGCGCCGACACCGAGCCGGGCTCGCATTGGAGCATCTGGGCAAGTTGCCCCGAGGCGTGGCGCATTGCGGTGGGGGCGGCTATCCGCTCCGGTCCGCCGTCGTGTGCTTCCTTGTGATCCGTGTTCTCCTCGGTCGCCATGATCCCGCCTGTCGTGCGTCGTAGGGTTTTGGTCGAAGTACGGTGACTGTCTGCTGGCGATAGAGGAGCGGGTGCCCCCGGCACTCGAACGTATGCGTAGTCCCCCACACGGGGCGCAATTCCGCCCTACGGAAGGCACTCTCCGACGATCAACTCGGTGCCAACTCGGTGTGCGCACAAGGGATCCCGGCCATGACGACGCGGGAATTCCACGGCGCCCGTGCGGTTTCCGTGCGGCGCCTGTGTCCAGGAAAGGCCGTGCGGCGCGCCGAAAAGCCGTGCGGCGGGCCGAAAGATCGGGCCCGCCGCACGGGACGAGGAAATCCGGACGCTCTGCGGGAAGAGCCGGACGCTATGACGGAAGAACGGTGGGCCGCTCCCCGATGGTTTCCACACCCGGGGCCGGCGGTCTGCCGGCCACGCTCACCTGCGCGGGACGCAGCAGGCGGTCGCCCACCCGGTAGCCCTGGCGGAGGACCGCGGTGCAGACGGTGTCCTCCAGCCGGTCGTCGGGGGTGTAGGTGACGGCCTCATGGACCAGCGGGTCGAAGGGCGCGCCCGCCGTACCGAAGGACTGGAGGCCCAGCGCCCCCAGCTCGGTCTGCAGGGACTGGGCGACGCGCCGGAACCCACCGGTCACCTCGCCCTGCTCCCCGGCCTCGGCGAGGGAGTCGAGCACGGGCAGGAGCCGGCTGAGCACATTGGCCACGGCGATCTCGCCCACGGCCAGCCGGTCGCGGTGGACCCGCTTGCGGTAGTTGTCGTACTCGGCCTTCAGCCGCTGCAGATCGGCCGTGCGCTCCCGTAGCTCGGCGCGCAGCGCCACCGCGTCCTGTGACGGCGTCCGGCCGGGACCGTGGCCGGAATCCGGTGCACGGCCGGGCTGCCGGGCTTCCTCCGGGCCCTCACCGGACGGCCTGCCCTGCTCGTCCTGTGCGCTCCGCCCCTCCGTCCGGCCGGTGCGGGGCGGGACCGGTCCGGGGTCGTTCCCCTGGCCGTGGCCGGCCAGGGCCAGCGGCGGCCGGGGGAGGCCACGGACCCGAGTCGGACGGTTCATCGCGCGCCTCCCTCCTGTTTGTCGTCGTCGACGATCTCCGCGTCGACGACATCGTCCTGGTCGCCGGCGGTGCCCGAGCCGCCCTCGCCGGAGCCGCCGGCCTCACCGGCTCCCGGGGCCTGGGCCTGCGACTGGGCGTCGGCGTACATGGCCTGGCCCAGCTTCTGGGAGACGGTCGCGAGCTTCTCGGTGGCGGTACGGAGCTCCGCGGTGTTGCCGCCGTCGGCGGACTCGGCGGCCTTCAGCTTCTCCTTGACCTCGCCGATCGCGGTCTCGACCTCGCTCTTGACCTCGCCGGGGATCTTCGCCTCGTTGTCCTGGACGAACTTCTCGGTCTGGTAGACGAGCTGCTCGGCCTGGTTGCGGGTCTCCGCGGTCTCCCGCTTGCGGCGGTCCTCCTCGGCGTGGTGCTCGGCGTCGCGGACCATCCGGTCGATGTCGTCCTTCGGCAGCGAGGAGCCGCCGGTGACGGTCATCTTCTGCTCCTTGCCCGTGCCCAGGTCCTTGGCCGTGACGTGCATGATGCCGTTGGCGTCGATGTCGAAGGAGACCTCGATCTGCGGGACCCCGCGGGGGGCCGGCGGCAGGCCCGTGAGCTGGAACATCCCGAGCTTCTTGTTGTACGCCGCGATCTCGCGCTCGCCCTGGTAGACCTGGATCTGCACGGACGGCTGGTTGTCCTCGGCCGTCGTGAAGATCTCGGAGCGCTTGGTCGGGATCGTGGTGTTGCGTTCGAGCAGCTTGGTCATGATGCCGCCCTTGGTCTCGATGCCCAGGGACAGCGGGGTGACGTCCAGCAGGAGGACGTCCTTGACCTCGCCCTTGAGGACACCGGCCTGGAGGGCGGCGCCGACCGCGACGACCTCGTCCGGGTTGACGCCCTTGTGCGGATCCTTGCCGGTCAGCTCCTTGACCAGCTCGGTCACCGCGGGCATCCGGGTCGAGCCGCCGACCAGGATCACATGGTTGATGTCGGAGACCTTGATCCCGGCGTCCTTCACCGCGTTGTGGAACGGCGTCTTGCACCGTTCCAGAAGATCGGCGGTGAGCTGTTCGAACTGCGAGCGGGTGAGCTTCTCGTCCAGGTGCAGGGGCCCGTCGGCGGACGCGCTCAGATACGGCAGATTGATCGTGGTCTCGGTCGCCGCGGACAGTTCGATCTTGGCCTTCTCGGCGGCCTCCCGCAGCCGCTGGGTGGCCATCTTGTCCTTGGACAGGTCGATGCCGTAGGCGTTCTTGAACTGCTTGGTGAGGTAGTCGACGATCCGCTGGTCCCAGTCGTCGCCGCCCAGGTGGGTGTCGCCGTTGGTGGCCTTCACCTCGACGACGCCGTCACCGATCTCCAGCAGCGAGACGTCGAAGGTGCCGCCGCCGAGGTCGAAGACCAGGATGGTCTGGTCGTTCTCCTTGTCCAGGCCGTAGGCCAGCGCCGCCGCGGTCGGCTCGTTGACGATCCGGAGCACCTTCAGGCCCGCGATCTCGCCGGCCTCCTTGGTGGCGGTGCGCTGGGCGTCGTTGAAGTACGCCGGCACGGTGACGACCGCATCCGTCACGTCCTCGCCGAGGTACTCCTCGGCGTCGCGCTTGAGCTTCTGCAGCACCCGCGCGGAGATCTCCTGCGCCGTGTACCGCTTGCCGTCGATGTCGCCGCTGTCCGGGAAGCGCCACTCCGCCTCGCCCATGTGGCGCTTGACCGACCGCGCGGTGCGGTCGACGTTGGTCACGGCCTGCCGCTTGGCGACCTCGCCCACCAGCACGTCGCCGCCCTTGGAGAACCCCACCACCGACGGGGTGGTCCGGGCCCCCTCGGCGTTGGTGATCACCGTGGGCTCGCCGCCCTCCAGCACACTGACCACCGAGTTCGTCGTACCAAGGTCAATACCCACTGCACGTGCCATGGTCTTCTCCTCGTCTTGCGGCCGGCACCCCGGGCGGTATCGCCCGGCACCGGGCCCCGGGACCCGCGGGGGCGGACTCCGGGCGGGCCCCGGGCCGGAACGTCCGGGCCGGCCCCGAGGCTCGCCCGGCAGGCCCTCTCACCTGCTGTGATGGAGGGGCGGCCGGCTGCCTCGTCCGTATAAAACGTGCATAAAACGCATCGATGCATCTATCAAGATATTCCCATTCAAGGCATTTACACCGTATGTGCCACACGCGGTCGGGCTCCCGTTGACCGCCGCAGTCGGGTGGCCCCGGTGGGCGGCGGTCGGGCGGGTGGCCCGCCCGGTTGTCCGAGGTCGCCGGTGGTCATGCGCATGTCCGTCCGGCGTGCGGACGCGCCCCTGCCGCCCGATGCGCCCGGCGGGTCTCCGCCGGGCGCATCGGGCGGGTGCTCATGCCGCCGGCACGGGGCCGGAGGTCCAGGTGCCGAGGGCCATTTCGGCGGTGATGCCGGGGCCGAAGCCGGCCAGCAGGCCGCGGTGGCCGTCGAGGGCCGAGGCCTCGTCGAACATGCGGGCCAGGGCGTCGAGCACCACGCCACTGGCGATGTTGCCGTACTCGGTCAGCGTCGCGCGGCTGAAGCGGAACGCCTCGGGCGGCACCTCGAGGAAGCGGCACAGGTCGTCGAGGATGCGCGGGCCGCCCGCGTGGACGATGTAGAAGTCCAGTTCGCCCGCGTCCCATTGGTGCTGCTCGGCGACGGCGCGCAGGGCGGGGGCGAGCGGCTCCATGGTTCCCGGCACGCGCTTGTCCAGCTGGAAGTGGAAGCCGGTGGCCCGTATCGCGTACGAGATCCAGTCCTCGGTGTTCGGTATCAGGTACGAGCTGTTGCGCTCCAGCCGGACACCGGTGCCGCCCCTGCCGCGGACCACGGCGGCGGCGACCGCGTCGCCGAAGAGGCCGTTCGACAGCAGCGACCCCACTCCCAGGTCCGTGGGCTGGTAGCACAGCGAGCAGAACTCGCAGGCGACGATGAGCACGTTGCGGTCGGGGTACGCCGTGCAGAAGTCATGCGCCCGGTTGATCGCGGCGCCCCCCGCGGCGCAGCCGAGTTGGGCGATGGGCATCTGCCGTGTCTCCGACCGGAAGCCCAGGGTGTTGATGAGCCAGGCGGTCAGCGCCGGCATCATGAAGCCGGTGCAGGAGACGTAGACGATGAGGTCGATCTCCTGCGGTTCCACCTCGGCCTGGTCGAGCGCCTGGCGGACCACGGCGGGCACACGGGCCTTGGACTCTTCTTCGTAGACCGCGCTGCGGGCGTCGAGCCCCGGGTGCTTGAGCACCTTGTCGATCGGCTGGATCAGGTGCCGCTTGACCACGCCGGTGTTCTCGATCAGCCGCAGGATCAGCCGCAGTTGCGAATGATCCTTGTGCAGTCGTTGTGCGAGTTCGAGGGTGTCGTCTCGGGTGATGATGTACTCGGGGACCGCAATTGCTGGTTTGCACAGAACCGCCATGGGATGCACTCCTTGCAGACTGTGGCCCCCCTCAGGGAATTCCCTGACGCTGAATTCGAGCCGTTTTCCGGCCGACGGTGTCCACCGGGGAAACTCGCCCGTTCACCTGGGGCAAGAAATCCGAGGGCGGAACCGGCGGCCCGGAATGGGCGCCTCTGGCAGGGAATTGAGCGGGCCAGCCGTCGAAGAATGAACTCTCCCCGTGCTGGTGGATTGATCTTTCCGAGTAGTAACCGTACGCCAGGCGGGTGGAATCTGCATTTCGCTCCCGTGGCCCACAGTCACCAAGTGACGGGCAGCTCCAGCGGATAGCGCCAGATCGACGTCTTGTTCCAGCGGACCTCCTCGGCCGGCTGTGCCAGCCGCAGCTCCGGGAAGCGGTCCAGGAGGGTCCGGAGGGCGACCTCCAGCTCCACGGTGGCGAGCGGGGCGCCCAGGCAGTGATGACCGCCCCAGCCGAAGGTCATGTGCGAGGTCCGGTCCTCGCGTTCCAGGTCGAGTTCGTCGGGCCGGTCGAATTTCTCGCTGTCCCGGTTGGCCGTCAGATAGGAGACGTGCACGATGTCCCCGGCCCGGATCGTCACCCCGCTCAACTCCACGTCCTCGGTGGCGACGCGGGGGATGCCGACGCCCTTGCGGAACGGGATGAACCGCAGCATCTCCTCGATCGCCTGCGGGAGCATCTCCGGACGGGAGCGCAGCATCGCCAGCTCCTCGGGCCGGGTCAGCAGCGTGTAGGCGAGGTTGCCGATCTCATAGGTGGTGGTGTCCTGGCCGGTGATGAGCAGCACCATGGCCATGACGGTGAGTTCCTGGTCGCCGAGGATCTCGTCCCCGTCCCGCGCGGTGGCCAGGGCACTGATCAGGTCGTCCCCCGGGTGCTGGCGCCGCTTGGCCGTCAGGGTTTCGAAGTAGGCCCGCATATCGGCCTTGGAGCGGATGGCGCTCTCCCGGTTCTCGACGGTGACGTTCATCATCGTCCGGGCGTGCGCGCGCAGCTGCGCCTGGTCGCGTTCGGGGATGTCGAGGACCTCGCAGATGGTCGTCAGGGGCAGGGGGGACGCCAGGCTCTCCATCAGGTCGGCGGGAGAACCCTGCCCGGCCATCCGGTCCAGGAGTTCGTCCACGACGAGCTGGGTGCGGACCCGCATGCGTTCCACCTGACGCGGCGCGAACGCCTTGGAGACCAGGCTCCGCAAGCGGCTGCTGGCGGGCGGGTCCATGACGTTGATCGCCTCGTCCTGGACGATCGGCTCCGGCGTCATACGGGGGAAGTCCCGGCCGATGACGGCGCTGCGGCTGAAACGCCGGTCGGTGGTCACCGTGCGCACGTCGTCGTACCGGGTGACGAGCCACGCCTCTCCTTCCCCGTGGGGCAGCCGGATGCGGGCGACCGGTTCCTCGGTCAGCAGGCGTTTGAGCGTCGGGTCGAATTCCAGGCCCTCCGCATAGTCGAAGGGGCAGTTCCAGACATGAGATCCGGGTTCCATGGTGAGCTCCCGACGTGAGAAGTGGCGTGCGAATTCACCGCCTGCGGAGAAAACCGGGCACACGCATGCGGTCGTACCGGGCCGTCGGCCAGAAAGGCGCCCCTTCGTCCCGGCCGGGCAAGGGCGGGGACAAGTGGCGGCGACCTTTATCACTGCCGGTTCAGGCAGCCGTTTGGCGGAGGGCATCGCCCTGCCGTTCCACAGTGGCTTAAGGGGAGTGCGGGTGGTCGGTGTGGTGCGCCGTTCGGGTGATCTCCGGGGTCGTTCCCCGGTGCGGGACGGGGTCCGTCGGCGCGGAGAACCGGCCGGGGCCGCGGCGCGGCCGGTGTCCCGCGGCCCGCCCGCATCCACTTGACAAAGGGTGTTGCCAGGACGGCAAATGACGTCATGGCGGACGACGACATTCCCCGTGTGCTGAACGCGGTCGGCCCCCGGCTACGGGCCCTGCGGCGCGAGCGCGGAGCCACTCTGGCGCAGCTGAGCGAGGTCACCGGCATCTCGCTCAGCACCCTGTCGCGCCTGGAGTCCGGGCAGCGCAAACCGACCCTCGAACTCCTGCTTCCGCTGGCCAAGGCCCATGGTGTCCAGCTGGACGAGCTGGTCGGGGCACCGGCCACCGGCGACCCCCGGATCCATCCGCGCCCCTTCACCCGCAACGGGCAGACCTTTGTGCCGCTGACCCGGCACCTCGGCGGCCTGCACGCCTACAAACACATCCTGCCCGCGAAGAAGGCGACCGGTACCCGGCCCGAGCTGCGCACCCACGAGGGCTACGAATGGCTCTATGTGCTCTCCGGCCGGCTGTGGCTGGCGCTCGGGGAGCACGACCTCGTTCTCACCTCCGGGGAGGCCGCCGAATTCGACACCCACGTCCCGCACGGCTTCGCCAACGCCGGTCCGCATCCCGTCGAGTTCCTCAGCCTCTTCGGCGCCCAGGGCGAGCGGATGCACGTCCGGGCCGGCCCGCCGGCGGCGGGCCCCGACCACGCCTGACGCCTCAACGCCGTTGACTCTGACGGGTGTTGGCCGGTCGCACACCCGCGAGGCCGACGCGGGTCGGAAGCGCTCCGGTCGGCCCGGATGACCAGGCACGGGCGGCCGGACGCGCCGGGTGCCCCGCGTTCCTGGGTGTGCGGCACCCGGGCACGAGCCGTCCTGGAGGCCGCGGCCCGCGCCGTGGAGGCTTGCCGGAAAGCGAACAACCGGCAAGAGGAGCAGTCATGCAGGAGCACGGCAAGGTCGTCCTGATCACCGGTGCGAGCAGCGGTATCGGTGCGGCAACCGCCCGCCGGCTGGCCGCCGACGGACACCGTGTCTTCCTCGGCGCACGCCGCGGCGAGCACTTGGCGAAGCTGTGCGGCGAGATCGCGAACGAAGGCGGCACCGCGGCGTTCCAGCGGCTCGACGTCACCTCCGCGGCGGACATGCGGTCCTTCGTCGAGGCCGCGCGCACCGCATACGGGAAGGTGGACGTCGTCGTCAACAACGCGGGGGTGATGCCCCTTTCGCCCCTGGAGGCCCTGAAGACCGACGAATGGGACCGGATGATCGATGTGAATGTGCGCGGCGTGCTCCATGGGATCGCCGCCGCGCTGCCGGTGATGCGGGCCCAGGGCGGCGGGCACTTCATCACCGTCGCCTCGGTCGGGGCGTACGAGGTGTCGCCCACCGCCGCCGTCTACTGCGCCACCAAGTTCGCGGTACGCGCGATCTCCGAGGGGCTGCGCCAGGAGTCCGACGGCGACATCCGGGTCAGCCTCGTCTCGCCCGGCGTCACCGAATCCGAACTCGCCGACCACATCACCGACCCGGCGGCCCGGGACGCCATGATCCGCTACCGCGCCGTGGCCCTGCCGGCCTCCGCGATCGCGGACGCCATCGCCTTCGCCGTCGCCCAGCCCCCGGAGGTCGAGGTGAACGAGATCGTCGTACGCCCCGCCCGCAGCGCGCAGTAGCTCCGCGGGGCACCGGGCGGCGGCCTGTGAACCACGGGCAAACTCTTGGCATCTCTTGCGGGGAAAGCCTGTTCGGGCACGCCGCGGTGTCTAGCATGTGCAGCGTGCCGCAGGTCCCGGTGGGTGCGCCGGGCCGCGGCTGCCCGATCCGGCACCACGGCACCACGTACCCGACCGCGTGGCGCGCACGACCCCAGGAGGCGCGGAGTGCCACCACCCGGCCTCGCGAAGCTGCGCTCCCCCCGCGTCCTGGGCATCGGGAGCGTCCTCCTCGCCGGCGGCCTGCTGGCGGCGTCCACACTGGCCGGCGGCCGCCCGGAGGGTGGCGCACGGCAGCGGCCGGCCGCTGCCGACGGGCTGCGGCACACCACGGTCGAGGTGTCGCCGGGCCACTGCGGCCGGGGCTGGGCCGACGGCCGCCCCGGCACCCAGGTCTTCGATCTGCACAACACCTCCGACGCCGCGGCCGAGGTGTACCTCACGTCCCCGCGCGGCGGCGCGGTGTACGGCGAGGTGGAGGGCCTCGGGCCCGGCACCACCCGGCACCTGCGCGTCCGGCTGGGCCGGGGCGCGTACGCCTTCCGCTGCCTGCCCGACGACGCCGACGCGGTCACCGGGCCCACGGTCCGCATCGACGGCGGCGGCCGTCCCGGCCCGGCGGCGGCCCCGGTCACCGAGCACGACCTGATCCCCCCGGCGCTGGACTACCAACGGTGGGTCGCGGGCGGCCTGGACGCACTCGCCGGCCGGACCGGGACCCTGCGGGCCGCCGTCGCGCGGGGGGACCTGGCGGGGGCCCGGGACGCCTGGCTGCCCGCGCACCTCGCCTACGAGCGGCTGGGCGCGGCGTACGGGGCCTTCGGCGACGCGGACCAGCAGATCAACGGCACGACCGCGGGCCTGCCGGGCGGCGACCGGGATCCGGCGTTCAGCGGCTTCCACCGCCTCGAGTACGGCCTGTGGCACGGGCAGTCCGCCGCCACCCTGCGCGCACCGGCCGCCGCCCTCGACGGCGCCGTGCACAAACTGCGGGACGACTGGGCGCAGACCCGGATGGAACCGGCCGACCTCGGCCTGCGGGCGCACGAGATCCTGGAGAACACCCTGCAGTCCGAGCTGACCGGGCGGACCGACTACGGCAGCGGCACCAGCCTCGCCACCGCCCGCGCCAACCTCGACGGAACCCGGGCCGTCCTCACCCGGCTGCGCCCCCTGCTGGTCACCCGGTACCCCGGACTGCCGCATGTGGAAGCCGAGTTGGGCCGGGCGCAGCGACTGCTCGACGGCTTCCGCGAGGACGGCCGGTGGACGCCGCTCGACGACCTGGACCGCGGCCGGCGGGAGCGGACCGACGCGGTGCTCGGGGACCTGGTGGAACGGCTGGCGTCGGTGGCGACGCTGTGCGACGCACGGAGAACGGTGTGAGGGACATGAACGGTGTCGGAAGGCGGGGGTTCCTGCGGGGCGCGGCGCTCGCCGGGGCCGGATTCGCGACCGGTGGCGCCGCGCCTGCCGGCACCCCGCCTCCGGCCGGTGAACCGGCCCTCCTGACCGGCCAGGGGCCGGTCACCGGAGCCGTCCCGCCCGTCCCCTTCCACGGCCGACACCAGGCGTCGGTCCTCGCCCCGCCCCGCCGGGTCACGGCGTACACCGCGTTCGACGTGACCGCGCAGAACCGCCGGGAACTGGCCGACCTGATGCGCACCCTCACCGCCCGCGCCCGGTTCCTGACCGGCGGAGGAGTCCCGGAGCCGGTCGGCATCACCGGCCCGCCCACCGACTCGGGCCTGCTGGGACCCCGGGTTCCCGCGGGCGGGCTGTCGGTGACGCTCGCCGTGGGAGCGGCGCTGTTCGACGACCGGTTCGGGCTGCACGGCCGCGCGCCGCGCCGGCTGACCCCCATGCCCGCCTTCCCCGACGACGACCTGCGGGCCGACTGGTGCCACGGCGACCTGAGCCTCCAGCTGTGCGCCGACGACACGGACACCGTGCTGCACGCCCTGCGCGACATCGCCCGCCACACCCGGGGCGGCATGCAGGTGCGCTGGCGCCTCGACGGCTTCACCAGCCCGCCCCGGCCGTCCGGGACCCCGCGCAACCTCTTGGGATTCAAGGACGGCACGGCCAACCCCGACGCCCGGGCGGCCGGGGAGATGGACCGGCTGGTGTGGGTCGGGGCAGGGGCCGGTGAGCCGGACTGGGCGGTCGGCGGCAGCTACCAGGTGGTCCGGCTGATCCGGATGCTGGTGGAGTTCTGGGACCGGGTGTCGCTGACCGAACAGGAGCGGATGTTCGGCCGCGCCAGGGAGTCCGGCGCACCGCTGGACGGCGACCGCGAACAGGACACCCCCGACTATCCCGCCGACCCCAAGGGCGAGGTCATCCCCCTGGACAGCCACATCCGGCTGGCCAACCCCCGCACCCCGTCCACCGCGGGCCAGCGCCTCCTGCGCCGGGCCTACAACTACGACAGGGGCGTGGACAGCAACGGCAACCTCGACATGGGCCTGCTGTTCTGCTGCTACCAACGCGACCTGGCCCGCCAGTTCGAGACCGTCCAACGACGGCTGGCCGGCGAGCCGTTGACGGACTACATCACGCCGTTCGGGGGCGGCTACTTCTTCGCGCTGCCGGGCGTACGCGACACGACGGACTGGTACGGCCGGGCCCTGCTGGCCTGACGGCGAGCCGCGGGGCGCCGAAGAGTCAATACCCGGTCAAAGTTTGTCCTGGCATACCTGACTCACTGTTCACTCCAGCGTCATGATGGCTCTGCCGGACAGCCGTTCGCCCGGCAGAGCATCCCGCCGTACCGCACCGACACATCCCTGCCCGGAGGGTGAACAGCATGGCCAGTAGGGGAAGACGAGCAGCGACACGGAGCCTGGCCCTCACGGGTGCCGCGGCCCTCGCGGTCCTGGGCGCGGGCGCGCCCTCATGGGCCGCCGGACCGCACCACCCCGAGTCCTCCCGTACAGCCACGCCCATCAAGCACGTGGTCGTGCTCTTCGACGAGAACATCTCGTTCGACCACTACTTCGCGACCTACCCGAAGGCCGCCAACACCGACGGCACCAAGTTCACCCCCTCCCCGCGCACCCCCCGGGACATCGACAACCTGCGCACCGCGGGGCTGCTGGAGCACAACCCCAACCAGTACGCGCCCAAGCGGCTCACCCCGCAACAGGCCATGACCTGCGACCAGACCCACGACTACGGGCCCGAGCAGTACGCGTACAACGGCGGCAAGGCCGACCGGTTCGTCCAGAACACCGACTCCGGCAAGTGCTCCGGCGGCCTCTTCGGCGAACCCGGCCTGGTGATGGACTACTACGACGGCAACACCGTCACCGGCCTGTGGAACTACGCCCAGCACTACTCCCTCAACGACCGCTCCTTCAGCTCGGTCTACGGCCCCTCCACACCGGGCGCCCTCGACCTGGTCTCCGGACAGACCCACGGCGTCATCTCCATGGACCCCGCCTCCGGCACCGAGCACCCCCGGCAGACCACCACCCCCGACCCGCACGCCGTGCAGTCCCCCGACGCGCGCGGCGTCGGCACCATCGTCAACGACCCGGACCCGGCGTACGACGACTGCTCCAACAAGGACCACACCAGCACGAACGCGGTCGCCGCCATGACCGGGCGCAACATCGGCGACGTCCTCAACTCCCGCCATGTCAGCTGGGGCTGGTTCCAGGGCGGCTTCCGGCCCAGCACCGGATGGGACGGCACGCCGGACCACTACGCCAAGTGCGGCGGGACCACGCACACCAACGTCGGGGGAGCGGCGGTCGTCGACTACAGCCCGCACCACGCGCCGTTCGAGTACTACAAGTCGACCGCCAACCCGCACCACCTGCCGCCGAAGAGCATCGACGAGGTCGGTCACGCCGGACGGGCCAACCACAACTACGACCTGACCGACTTCGACGCCGTGCTCAAGGCGGGCAAGCTGCCGGCCGTCAGCTTCCTCAAGGCACCCCAGTACCAGGACGCGCACGCCGCCTACTCCGACCCGGTCGACGAACAGCACTTCCTCGTCGACCGGATCAACCGCATCCAGCAGTCGCCGCAGTGGAAGGACACCGCCGTCGTCGTCGCGTACGACGACTCCGACGGCTGGTACGACCACGCCTACGCCAAACCGCGCAACGGCTCCAAGGACACCTCGACGGGCTCCAACGGCAAGGCCACCGACAGCCCGGCCTGCCAGGCAGGTCCCGCGGCCGCCGGCGGCTACGCCGACCGCTGCGGTCCCGGCACCCGGCAGCCGCTGCTGGTGATCTCCCCGTACAGCAAGGTCAACAAGATCGACCACACCCGGACCGAGCAGACCTCGATCATCAAGTTCATCGAGCGCAACTGGCACACCGGGCAGATCGGCGACGCGTCCTTCGACACCCGGGCCGGCTCGCTGAGCGGCATGTTCGACTTCCGGCACCCCAACAACAAGCAGGTGCTGCTGAACGCGGACGGCTCGGTCAAGTCCGTCGGCCCGATCCGTCCTGTCGCACCGGTCGCCACCACCATCGACCCGGGCCCCGCACTGGAGAACCTGGCCTCGGCACAGGACCCGTCCGGCTTCCCCGTCCTCCCGGTGGGCATCGGCGCCGCCGTGGTGGCGGCGGGCGTCACCGGCACCTTCCTGGTGCTGCGCCGCCGCAAGGAGCACCACACCGTCTGACCCGTCAGGGCAGAGGGGAGATCTACGGCCGCAGGGCCGGGCCGGCAGGACGGCGGGGCGGGGAGCCCCGCCGTCCCCGCGCGCTCAGCCGGTGGCAGCGCCGAACCACCGTGGCAGCCGGCTCACCAGCTCCCGCTGATCCTCACCGGCCCACGCCACATGACCGTCCGGCCGCAGCAGTACCGCGGGCACGTCCACGTCCTCGCTGGCGTCGACGACATGGTCGACCCGGTCCGCCCAGCCCGCCACCGAGAGCCGGCCGGTCCGATCGAGCAGCAGCCCGCGGCCGCCGTGCATCAGCCCGTACAGTCGTCCCCGCTTCAGCTCCACATCCGGCATCCGCCGGCCGAGCAGTCGGTGGCCGCCCTCTCCGACGTCGTAGCGGACACCGGTCGCAATGATCTTCTCGATCAGGTGCCGGTGCACCTCCTCGAAGTCCATCAGCTCCGAGACCAGTCGGCGCACCGCCCGGGGGCCCGGCTCGGTCGACATCAGCTCCATCTGCGCACGGGTGTTGACCAGTACGTCGGCGGCCACCGGATGCCGTTCGGTCTGGTAGCTGTCCAGCAGCCCCCCGGGCGCCCAGCCGTTGACTTCGGCGGCCAGCTTCCAGCCGAGGTTGAACGCGTCCTGGATGCCGAGGTTGAGCCCCTGCCCGCCGGCCGGCGGGTGGATGTGCGCCGCGTCGCCGGCCAGCAGCACCCGGCCGGCCCGGTAGCGCTCGGCCTGCCGGGTGGCGTCACCGAAGCGGGAGAGCCAGCGCGGCGCGTGCACGCCGAAGTCGGTGCCGGCGGTGGCCCGCAGCTGCTCCCGGAACTCCTCCAGGGTCGGCGGGGCCGTACGGTCCGCGGCCACCCCCGCGGCGGGCACGACCACGCGGTACACCCCGTCCCCGAGCGGCATGGCGCCGAACCGCAGCTGGGTCCTGCGGACTTCCGCCATCACCGCGTCCAGCGTTTCCTGCGGCACGGCCACCCGCATCTCGCCCAGCATCGTCTCGACCCTGCTGGGTTCGCCGGGGAAGCCGATACCGAGCAGCTTGCGCACCGTGCTGCGGCCGCCGTCACAGCCGACGAGGTAGCGCGAGCGCAGCCGGGTGCGTCCCCCGCCGGCGGGTGTCTCCCCATCGGCCAGTTCGACGGTCACCCCGTGGTCGTCCTGGCTCAGCCCGACCAGCTCGCAGCCGCGCCGGATCTCGACGCCGAGCGCGGTGGCGTGCTCGGTCAGCAGGCGGTCGGTGACGGGCTGCGGAATGCCGAGGACGTACTCGTGCGCGGTGTCCAGCCGCCCGTGCCACGGCTTGCTGATGCCGGCGAAGAAGCCGCTGACCGGGTGCTGCCGGCCGTGCGCGAGGAACCGCTCCAGCAGACCCCGCTGGTCCATCACCTCGATGCTGCGTACGTGCAGTCCCAGCGCGCGGACCACCGGCGTCGGCTCCGCCTCCTTCTCCAGCACGACCACGCGGACGCCCTGTAGCCGCAATTCGCCGGCCAGCATCAATCCGGTCGGTCCGCCCCCGGCCACGATCACATCGATCAACGCAATCCCCATTTCCGCTTCTTTGTGCTTCGGCCGGTGATTGTGCGGCACCACCGGGGCCTTGCCGCAAGGCCCCCCATGCGCTATACATTAAGAGTGGCAAGGAGTGGAAAAGCTCCTTGCCTTTCTTTATGCGGCCCGGTTCCGCGCCGCATCGACGGCGCTTTCGCCGTCCATCGAAGTCACCCGTGGCGGCAGCCGGGTCTGCCATCGCGTGGCGCACCGCTCCACCGAAGTCCCACGCCCCACCATTCCGCGGCCCTGGCGCCGCACACCCCGTGCGGCGTGCGCATCCGGCGATCGCCGTCTCCGCTGTTTCCGAGCGGTATGTGACCGGGTTCGGGCACCCCGCTCCACGGTTGGCGGTTCGCTTTCCCCATACGTCGGAGGTCGCCCGTTCATGCCTGGGTTCCACCGCCGGAATTTCTTCACAGAGACGGGGCCGGCGTCGATGTCGCGGCCCTGTCCGGCAGCATCAGGAAAGCCGCCGGAATTCCTCCGCCGGGCGGTTCGGGGCCGGCCGATCGGGAGGGGGGAAACGGCCCGCGGCAGCGTTCCACGCGTCGGACGGCGCGACAAGAGCCGGGACGCGAGCGCGTACGGCAACCGCACCGGCACCGAGGGTCGCGGACGGGCCCTCGCCGCGTCCGGCCTGAGATGCGGATGATCCGGGCGGCCCGCAGGCTGGACGTGGGGGAGTCTTCGCCGCATGGGTCGCAGCGGCATGGGCCCGGAGGCTTGCAGGACGCCGACCAAGGGAGCAGACATGACAAAGGAACGGAAGTCGCACCCGAGGATGGGTGAGGGCCCCAGCAGGCACCAGGACACCGAGCAACACGGCTGGTCGCCCGATGTCGACCAGACCGAGCAGCAGCGCAACGAGAGCGCGCACAAGTCGTTCCACCCAGAGCGCCACGCACCCGGGAAGGACACCGGCAAGGAGTCGTCCGGGCGGCGGGAGAAGGTGCCGCCGGCGAGCGAAGTGAAGAGCGAGACGCGCAGCGGCGAGAAGCGCGCTGCCGAGACCGATGAGAAGGGCATGCGGGACATGGGCCCGAAGGGCCCTTCGCGCCGGCCCAGCGGGGGCAAGGACGCCGAGGCGCACACCGGGGTCGATCCGCAGGACCCTTGAGGGCCACGGGCTTGCGCGGACGAGTCGCGGGCTCCTGCACCGGGCCTGCGCGCCGTCCTCGATGCGCGTTCTCCGTGAGCCGTCCGTGCTCATCGTGCGGGCCGGGACCCTGGGCGAGGGTCCCGGCCCGCGGCTCGTTCGGCGGTGCGCTTCAGTTCGCCTGCCCCAGCGCGTGTCCCTCGCTCGCGGCGAGAACGAAGGGATGGCCCGCGGGGTCGGAGTAGCGGCGGGCGTCGTACGGCCCGCCGTTGTCCCGGGTCTGCAACGGCCGTGCTCCCAGGCTGATCGCCTCGCGCTCCGCCTCGTCCATGTTGTCCTGCGGGACGAGGAAGTGCAGATGTGCCTGCTGTGAGTCGTCGGGGCGGGGCCAACTCGGCGGCGCCCCACCGCGGTCCCGCCGTATCGCGAGGTGGATGGTGCCGCCTTCGATGACCTCGAAGTAGTCGGGACTGGTCCCGGTCCGTACCTCTCCGCCGAGGAATTGCGCGTAGAAGTCCGCCAGTCCCGCCGGCTCCGCGCAATCCAGTACCAGGACGCTGGTCTTGGCTATGGCCATCCGCTTCCCTCCCTGTCCATGGGCGCCCGCCCGCCTCTTCGGACCGCTACCCCGTGAAGGCTCCGGCACTCCGGGGGAGCGGCGAATGCCACCCTTGGTGTCGGGCGCGGGGCGCCGGTCGTCGCAACCGCCGCCATGTCCGGGCCGGGCCTGACGGGCCGACAGGGAGCCGAGGGGCGTCATACGGGAGGCGTATGCCCGACCCGCGAGAACCGTACGGCCGCGCCCGGCGAGAGCCGTACGGGTGTCAGGCGAGTGTCACGGGACGACAGCCCGCCCGCGGGTGTGCTGCCAAGGGCCGGTCGCGGCAGTAGAGTCTGCTCCCATGTCGAAGCCCGACGAGCTGCTTGTCGACATCGCCGCCATGGTGGAGTCGGAGCAGAGCAATCAGATGTCTCTCACTGTTGTCGTCCAAGGCGCCGTCCTCACAGGGCGGTTGGCGCCCGAGGTGGTGTGGCGGCAACGCGTGGCCGAGGTCCTGGAGGGGTCGGAGCGGCTGGGGCCGTTCTCCGCGCTCTTCTCCTCAGCCGGTGCCCACGCCCCCTCGCCCCAACGGAGCGACCCGCCCACGCATCTGCACTTCCATGTGGCGATGATCCTGCAGGGAAGCATCGGCCTGCCCGAGACCGGCGGGATGTACCGCGTCGCGATCAAGGACGTGAGCGCCTGGACGGTGGGCGACTTCCGCTACTCGGACCGCTGACCGCCGGCGTGTACGCCGGACGCCGGAGGTGGTGACGGCAGATCAGCCACGTGCGTCGTCCGGCCGGGTGGTCGGCGAGACGGGCGGTCCGGTCGGGTACGGGGGCTCGCTCCGACCGGCGCGGTCGGCGCGAGCCCCCGTACCCGAGGGGTCAGAATTCCGGATTCCCTTCCGGGACCGCCGGCCCGTGGAGGAGGTCCGAGGCCTCTTCGAGCGGGGTACGGGCGGTCGGCGTGGCGGCACGGCAGGTGAAGCCGAGACGGGTCAGTGCCCGGGTCACCTCACCGGCGGTGAAGTCCCTGCGGTCCTGCCGGGTGATGACCTCCCCGACCTGCTTGACGGGGTAGTGACGACTGCCGATCAACACGGATTCGCCCGTGATCGGTTCGGGCTTGATGCCCTTCATCGCATCCTGTACCTCGGTCTTGATCAAGTCGAAGGGGAAGCGGGCGATGACGACGCGCATAGTGCCTCTACAGGGTCGAGGAGAAGCCGGAAACGGGTGGGCGGATCTGGTTGATCGTTACGCCTGGCCGGCGGACCGCTGCCGGGGCGGCTTCCCGGTCGCGGACCGGGCCGATCCGCTGGACCGACGGGCCTGGGCGGAGCGGCTGCGGCGGCCGCGGGTCGAGGAGCCGCTGCGCTTGGGGCGCTCGACGGCCGGTGCGGCGATCGTGACGGGGATCCCGGAAGGCGCCTGAGCTCCGGTGATGCGGCTCAGTTCGGCCTCCCCGGAGCGGACCTGGGTGGACTGCGGGGTGATGCCGGCGTCGGCCATCAGACGGTCCATCTCGCGGCGCTGGTTGGGCAGTACGAGGGTGACGACGCTGCCGGACTCGCCGGCCCGGGCGGTGCGTCCGCCGCGGTGCAGGTAGTCCTTGTGGTCCGTGGGCGGGTCGACGTTGACGACGAGGTCGAGGTTGTCGACGTGGATGCCGCGGGCCGCGACATTGGTGGCCACCAGGACCGTGACCTGGCCGGTCTTGAACTGGGCCAGGGTGCGGGTGCGCTGGGGCTGGGACTTGCCGCCGTGCAGCGCGGCGGCGCGCACACCGCTGTTCAGCAGGTGCTTGGTGAGCTTGTCCACGGCGCGCTTGGTGTCCAGGAACATGATCGAGCGGCCTTCGCGGGCGGCGATCTCCGTGGTGGTGGCGTGCTTGTCGGCGTCGCGGACGTGCAGCAGGTGGTGCTCCATCGTGGTGACGGCGCCCGCCGAGGGGTCGACGGAGTGGACCACGGGATCGGTGAGGTAGCGGCGGACCAGGAGGTCGACGTTGCGGTCCAGGGTGGCCGAGAAGAGCATGCGCTGCCCCTCGGGCCGGACCTGGTCGAGGAGGGCGGTGACCTGGGGCATGAAGCCCATGTCGGCCATCTGGTCGGCCTCGTCCAGCACGGTGATGGCGACCTGGTTCAGGCGGCAGTCGCCCCGGCCGATGAGGTCCTTGAGCCGTCCGGGCGTCGCGACGACCACTTCGGCCCCGGCGCGCAGCGCGCTCGCCTGCCGGCCGATGGACATCCCGCCGACGACGGTGGCCATGCGCAGCGACAGCGACCGGGCGTGCGGGGTGAGCGCGTCGGTGACCTGCTGGGCCAGCTCGCGGGTGGGCACCAGCACCAGGGCGAGCGGCCGGCCGGGCTCGGCGCGCTGACCGGCGGTACGGGCCAGCAGGGCCAGACCGAAGGCGAGCGTCTTGCCCGAGCCGGTGCGGCCCCGGCCCAGAACGTCGCGTCCGGCCAGCGAGTTCGGCAGGGTGGCGGCCTGGATCGGGAAGGGGGCGGTCACCCCTTCCGCGGTCAGCGACGCCAGCAACGCGGGCGGCATGTCCAGTGCGGCGAAGCTCTCGGCCGGGGGCAGCGCCGGGGTGTGCGTGACGGGCAGCGCGAACTCCGCCGGCCGGGCGGCCGGACGGCGCCGCTTGCCACCGGAGCGGTTCGACGCCTGCGAGCGGGAGCCGCCGCGGCCGGAGCCGGAGGAACCGGCGGAGCGGTTACGGGAAGAGCGGTCGTTCGGGCGAGCTGTGCGGTTCATGAAGAACCTTCCTCGATGCGGTACGTCGAAGAATTCCCGGCAGCTGTGAGCCACACACAAAAGAATCGCAGAACGGACCGGCGAAAACAGATGGAACGAGGCGGGGCGGAATCGACCGCCGACGCGTGGAAAATGTGTCGCCGCACGGAGCGGCGAACACGGTGCCGGAGCACGGAACTGGACGGTTTGCCGTTCTGCCGCAGCATGCTGCGGTTCGGCGCCGAACAGGCTGCCCCTTGTCGCTCGTGCGGCCGTCAGGGCACGCACAGCGCATTCCGCAAAGGGCAACGCTGCTGGGGCCCGCACCCACGGTGCGGGCCCCAGCAGCGGTGTTACGCGTCAGTATCAGGCGGGGACGATGTTCTCGGCCTGCGGGCCCTTCTGGCCCTGCGTGACGTCGAAGGTGACCTTCTGGCCCTCCTGCAGCTCACGGAATCCCTGGGTGGCGATGTTCGAGTAGTGGGCGAAGACGTCAGCGCCGCCACCCTCCTGCTCGATGAAGCCGAAGCCCTTTTCCGAGTTGAACCACTTCACGGTGCCGGTAGCCATATTATTTCTCCTTCGGGGCAGTGCCCGGGGCCGCACTGTGCGGACCCCGCGTCGCCGCGATGATTGCCCCTCCGGAAATTCCGGAAATACAAAAGCACTCCAATCGGCCTGGAAGGCCGACGAGGTAGCGTGAAGTGTTCGGGAACCACAACTGCAACTGAGATCGACAGTAGCACGGCGCCAGCGGCCCTGCGCGGCCGTTGCTCCAGCCCTTTTTCGTCGGCCGAAAATCCCCGTCGGTGCGGCGGGTATTTCTGCCGTTGCGGCATGAGATATGCGTCACGGGCGCCCGCGGACCGCCGGAGGGGCCCCGGCGGTCACCGGTGTCACCGCACGGCCCGGCAGGGCGCCGCACCACGGCCCGCGGAGTCCGTACGGCCTGGCAGGCTCATGTGATCGGGGCCACGATGGGGGCAGTGGAGCGGGGACGTCGCACCCGGTGGTGGGAGGGGCGTCAGGAAGCGGCGCAGCGGGGTGCCGGCTCCGGCGCGCGGCCCGCCGAAAAGGTCCGCCGGGATGCCCTTGACGCCCGCCGTGGCTGCTTTCCGACGGCCGGGACGATCCCCGGTCCGCAACGGGGTGGGGACGACCGGTGCTCCGGTTGACGTCCGGGAGCGGCGGCAGTCGCAGCGACGGCCGGTCCGGTCCACTTGTCCGACCCCGAAGGGAGGACGGCCATGGAGCCGGAGGTCATCACCGTCGGGCTCGACGGGTCGCCGGCGAGCCTGGCGGCCGCGCGCTGGGCCGCCGACGAGGCCGGCCGGCGGCAGTCGGCGCTGCGGCTTCTCCACGCGTGGATTCTGCTGGCCGGCAACGCGCCGGAAACACCCCCTGACCGGGACCGGAACGCCGGAGCCCGGGAGGTCGTGCGCCGGGCCCGTGAAGAGGTACGAGAAAGCCACCCGCGGCTGCAGATCATCGAGGACCTGGTGGGGGCGGAGGCCGAGGCGGCGTTGCTGGGCGCGGCGGGCGAGTCGCAGATGATCGTCCTGGGATCGCGGGCGCTCGGGCCATGGGAGAGCTATGTGCTCGGCGATGTGAGCCTGAATGTCGTGGGCCGGGCCAAGGGGCCGGTCGTCCTGGTCCGGGAGGACGGGCGCGCGAAGGCGCCGCGTCACGAACCGCCGGGTGGCCCGCCGCCCGTCCCCGAAGCGCGGGTCGTGGTCGGCCTGAGCCTCAACGGGCCGTGCGACCGCACGCTCGACTTCGCCTTCGCGGCCGCGGCGCTGCGGGGCCTCCCGCTCCAGGCCGTCCACGGTCGCCCGCTCCCCGTGGACGCCTACACCCCGTGGGGCCTGGACCCCGATGCCGCGACGGAACTCACCAAGGAAGCCGACGCCGAGCTGCGGGACGCCCTCGGTCCGTGGTGCGGGCGGCTTCCCGAGGTGGCGGTGCAGCGGACCGTGCTGCCGGAGAGTCCGTCCCGGGCGCTGGTCCAATCGGTCTTCGGGGCCGAACTGCTGGTGGTGGGCCGCCGGCTGCACCGTCCCCCGCTCGCGCCCCGCCTCGGCCCGGTGGCGCATGCCGCCCTCCACCATGTGACCTGCCCGATCGCCGTGGTGGCGCACGAGTGAGGGCGCCCGTACGGCCGGGTGCGTGCCGCGGCGCGCCGGACCCGGTCCGCTCTGCGCACGTATCACCGGAACGAGGCAGGCTTGTCCGTACCGGATTCCCCGGCCGCGAGGCCGACGAGATCCGGCCCGAGCACCATCCGGAGGGACTGGCCCACCATGAGGCACCGCAGCGTCGCCGACCTGATGACGCCCCGAGCCGTCGTCGTCCAACGGGGCACCCCGTTCAAGGAGATCGCACGTCTGCTCGACGAGTACGACATCACCGCCGTCCCGGTCCTCGACGAGGACGAGCGGCCGGTGGGGGTGGTGTCCGAGGCCGATCTGCTGCGCCGGCAGATCGCGAAGCTCGGGGCGACCACCGCCGAAGCGATCATGACGAGTCCGGCCGTGGTGGCGCGGCCCGGGTGGAGCGTCGTCGAGGCCGCCAAGACGATGGAGAAGCGGAAGGTCAAGCGGCTGCCCGTGGTCGACGACTCCGGCCGGCTGATCGGCGTGATCAGCCGTAGCGACCTCGTGCAGCTGTTCCTGCGCCGGGACCGCGCCATCCAGGAGGAGGTGTTGGAGGAGGTGCTCACGCGCACGCTCGGGGTGTCCCCGTCCGCGGTCACGGTCGAGGTCGCCGACGGCACCGTGACGCTCACCGGCACCCTGGACCACAAGAGCCTGGTCCCCATCGCCGTGCGGCTGTGCGAGAGCGTCGACGGGGTGGTCGAGGTGGTCGACCGGCTCGGCTACCGGCGGGACGACACCGCCCGCGGGGAGCACGAGACGGGAGCGGGGGCGGGGAGCCAGCCGGGGTCCGGCGGGCCTTCGGGGGCGGAGTAGGGCGCACGCCGGCAGGCAGGCGCCCGGCAGACAGGTACTCCGGCAGGCGGGGGCGGCCCGGCAGCCGACAGGAGGTCAGATTTCGTGCTGTATACGTGCTTTGCCGCATATCGTGTCCCTGTACCGCCGGGTCAAGCCGCCCCGGACCCCGGATTCGGCGAAGGGATGCCATGGAGCCGAGCGACCACGACGACGGGCCGCACCGCCCCGCCCGCGGCCGCCCCCGTCCGCCGGCCGGTCCACCGCCCGGCCCGGCGCGCCCCGCGTTCTGGCGCAGCCCCCTGCGGGGGCCGTGGCTGACCTCGGTGTTCGGGCTGGTCCTGCTCGTCGGCCTCCCCGTGCTGTTCGTGACCGGACTGCTGTCCTACGCCGCCTACAACCCCGATCTGGCACCGGGCAACGACCAGACACCCGGCAAGGGCTGGCTGGGCTTCTACCTGTTCTCCTGGCCGACCAGTCCGTACTGGCTCTACCGCCTGACCCAGGGCATCCACGTCACGCTCGGTGTGGTGCTGATCCCCGTCCTGCTGGCGAAGCTGTGGTCGGTCATCCCGAAGCTCTTCTCCTGGCCGCCGCTGCGCTCGCCGAGCCATGCGCTGGAACGGCTTTCGCTGCTGCTCCTGGTGGGCGGGGCGCTGTTCGAGTTCGTCACCGGCGTGCTGAACATCCAACTGCACTACCTCTTCCCCGGCTCCTTCTACACCCTGCACTTCTACGGGGCCTGGGTGTTCATCGCCGCCTTCGTCGTCCATGTCGCGTTCCGCATCCCCGTGATGGCAAGGGCCCTGCGCAGTCGCCGGCTGCGCACCGAGCTGCGCACCCCGGCCGCCCGTACGGAGAGCGAACCGGCCGACGACACCGGGCTGGTGACCCCGCACCCCGCGCCTGCCACCACCTCGCGGCGCGGCGCTCTCGGCCTGGTGGGGGCGGGGTCCCTGGGCCTGCTCCTCGTCACGGCGGGGCAGAGCATCGGCGGCTCGCTCCGCGGCACCGCGCTGCTGGCCCCGCGCGGCCAGGACCCCGGGCAGGGGCCCAACGGCTTCCAGATCAACAAGACCGCGGCGAGCGTGGGCATCCGGGCCCGCGACATCGGCCCCGGCTGGCGGCTGGTCGTACGGGGCAACGGCCGGGAGCGGAGCTGCACCCGCGCACAGCTCCTCGCCCTGCCCCAGCACACCGCCGCCCTGCCCATCGCCTGCGTCGAGGGCTGGTCCACCGACGACCAGCACTGGAGCGGGGTCCGGCTGGCGGACCTCGCCGCCCTGGTCGGACTGCGGCACCTCCCACCGGGCGTCTTCGTCGAGTCCGTGCAGCGCACCGGGGCCTTCCGCTCGACGCATCTGCGCGGCAACCAAGTACGCGACACCAGATCGCTGCTGGCCCTCCGGGTCAACGGCGCCGATCTCTCCCCGGACCACGGGTACCCGGCGCGCATCATCGTTCCGGCCAACCCCGGTGTGCACAACACGAAATGGGTCACCCGACTCACCTTCGGGGGCACCGTGTGACGGGCTTCCGCGCACGCTACGGGGCGTCGCCGCTCCACCTCCTGCTGGTCGTGTGCTCCTTCGCTGTGACGCTGTACGCGGGTGTGCGCCTGCTCCAGGGGGACACCATCGGCGTCATCGTCTGGTTCGTCGGCGCGGCCCTCCTGCACGACCTGGTGTTCCTGCCGCTCTACACCGTCACCGACCGCCTGGTGCAGCGCCTCCTCCGGCACCGGCGGCGGGACGGGGAGGACCCCGGGCCGGTGGTGGCGGGCGGGATCAACTACCTCCGGGTGCCCGCCTTCGTCGCGCTGCTGCTGCTCTTGGTGTGGTACCCGCTGATCCTGCGCCGCGTCCCGGAATTCACGCTGTACACGGCCCTGCCCTCCGGTGTGTTCTGGGGCCGCTGGCTACTGATCACCGCCACGCTCTTCGCGGCCTCGGCGGTCTGCCTGCTGGTGGCGCTGTGGCGGCACGGGCGTACGGCCGGTGGACGCCCGGAAGGGCTCCCGCCGCCGTCGCCGCCTCCGGCCGCGCCTCCCGCTCCGCCGTCGCCGCCGGCCGCGCCTCCGCCGGCCGGGCATCCGCCCCCGTCTCCGGCGGCGCCCCCGGAGCCGAAGGAGTAGGCCCGTAGGAGCCCGGCGTGCACCGGCCGGACAGCCCGAGCCCGAGCCCGACACCGTGCGCCGCGGCCACCCGCGTCGGTCACCAACCGGTCAGCAGCAGATGGTTGACCAGCAGCGCGAGGAGCCCCTGCGCGGCCAGCCACCAGGTATGGAAGCGGCGGGGGAGCAGCGCAGCTGCGGGCAGGGTCCACACCGCGAAGGGCAGCCAGATCCGTTCGGTCTCCGCCTTGCTCATCCCGGACACATCCGCGAGCAGCAGCATGCAGACCCCGGCCGCGACCAGAACCGCCAGGGCGCCCCGTCCGGTCGGCGGCTCGTGCCGCATGCCGCGTACCGCCGTCCACAGCGGACCCGCGGCGCGGCGCAGCCCGGCGACGGTGGCCGGGCCCACGGTCACCACCTGGGCCGCCAGGTTGGCCCAGACGAAGTAGCCGTACGGGCGCACCTTCGCGGCGCCCTGGTAGTAGCGCTCGACGAGCGTCGTATAGCCCTCCAGCCACCAGAATCCGGCCGAGGTGAACGCCGCCACCCACACCAGCACGCCCAGCAGGACATACGGCAACGGACGGGCCGAGCGCGCGAGCAGCAGCACCGCGGCCGCGGGGACGACGAGGAGGGTCAGGCCGTAGGAGAGGTACCAGGTCCAGCCGAGCAGCAGCCCCGCGCCCAGCGCGGCCAGGCGCGGCACCCGCGTACGCCGCGTCGCGGCCAGGGTCAGCAGGGCGAGGGCCCAGGCGGCCACGCCGGCGAAGTAGCCGTCGGCGCTGACCCCGATCCATACCGCCGCGGGGGCCAGCACCAGGAACGGGGCGGCCCGGCGGGCCAGTTCCTCGCCGCAACACGCACGGACGGTGACCATGACGGCCGCGGTGAGGGAGGTCCCGACGGTGAGGCACCAGACGGCGGCCCAGGCACCGCCGCCCAGTCCGATCCGGTCCAGGCCGACGAACGTCAGCAGGGCGCCGGGCGGATGACCGGCCACATGCGCCGGCCAGATGGCGGGCGAGCCGACCAGGATGTGCTGGGTGAAGTCACGCAGAAAGGCGCCCACGTCGTGTACGTCGTCGACGGACCGCAGATACTCCAGGCTGGTGGTCAGCCGCCCGGCGACGCCACGGCCCCACCCGTCGACGAGCGCGAGCGACCACGTCCAGGCCATCGCCGCCGCCCACACCGCCGGCACCAGCGCCCGCCACGCCACGCGTCGCGCGGTCGACGGCCCGTAGACCACCACCAGCGCGGCGACCGCCACCGCCGCCGGAGTGCCGGGACCGGCATGCGGCAGCCACCACGCGTACAACGGGGGCCGGCCCAGCCGCAGAATCCCCTCGGAGCCGTAGACCGTCCGGTTGACGATCTGCCCCACGACGGCCGCCAGCACGAACAACGCCACCGCACCCGCCACCGCCCACAGGTCACGACGGCATGCGCGCGTGTGTGCACTTGCTGTCACCCGGCCACCGTAGGTCAGCCCGGCCCGACCGCCCCGGGGCGACACCGGGCCACGCCGGACGTGCCGGAGCCGGGTCGCTTCCGCCTCCCGCCCGGAGGAAGCTGGAGAAGTAACCGTGTAGCCGTGAACCGAGCTGTGAGGTGCCCGATGAGCACTCTCGAAGAACACATAGACGTCGGCGCTCCCATCGATACGGCCTGGGACTGCCTCCACCGGCCGGAGGCCTATCCGCGCTTCCTGGACGGCGTGCGCGGGGCCCGCTCGCAGGGCGAGCACCGGACGCATCTGGACCTCGACGCCGGCGGCCGGACGCAGGGCGTGGACGTCGAGATCACCGACCGCAGCATGGAGAACGTCATGACCTGGCAGACCACCAGCGGCCCCGACCTGGCGGGCACCTTCTCCCTGCTGCCCATCGACCGCGAGCACACCCGGGTCCAGGCCCGCTTCGAGTACGACCCCGGCGCCGTCAAAGAGGCATTCGGCGGACCCCGGGGGTTCGCCCAGGCCGCGGCGATCGAACGGGGCCTGCGGAGCGACCTTCAGCGCTTGAAGCAGCTGGTGGAACAGGAGAGCTGAACCGCGTGGGGATGTGATCCGGCAACGGGCGACAAGACCGGGCCGAGCCGGACCGGAGCCGTCAGGTCCCGTCCGGCCCGGCCTCGTCCTGCCTTGCCGCCCGTGAGCAGTCGCCCGTGAGCAGACTGCGGACAGCCGTCACACCGGACGGATGTCGGCGGCGACGATCACGCCGTCCCCGACCGTGTACGTGCCGGTGTAGTGGCGATGGGTCTCATCGGTCAGCGCGGCGTCCAGCCGGACCGTGACCTTGTTGCCCTGCACCGATTCGATCGTGACGTCGTACTTCGACACGGTGTTGAAGGTCCGGACGAAGGCGTCGTACGACTGCCCCGCGATGTGCTGTCTGCCGCCGAGAGCCCAAGCGCTCACGAAGTCACGGTCGTTGACGGCCCTGAAGTACGTCTGCACCACGGTGGCGGGGTCCGGCGCGGGCTGCTGCCCGGCGACGGTGCGGTGGGCGGCCGAGGGCGCTGCCCATGGAGCTGTCCATGGCCGGGCGGGCGTCGCGGTCGCGCCGGAAGAGGCGCTGTTCGCCTGGGCGATGCCGGTGAACGCGCCGATGCCGATGAGGACCACGGCAAGGCCCAGCATCACGGCCACGGACGCCCTCACGGTGGTCGCGAGGGACCTGCGGTGCGGGGTGCCCGGCGGGGCATGTCCCGAGGGCGCCGCCCGACGGTCGTTCGCACGGTGAAGTCCTGGATTCTCTGTCATCGGTCGTCCCGAGCAGGTCGAGGATCTGGATCTTCTCAACTTCCATCCTGCGCGACGCGCCTCGTGGCTGCATCCGCTGCTCCGTTTGCGGTACGGGAGAGAGTCCGGTTTACGGTGCGGGACGTCCCGACGGGGGGGAGCGCACGATGGCGGAGGCGGGAGGGCTGCCGGGGCGAGGAGAGCGCCGACGGGGCCGAGGAGGCGCGCCCGCGCGACCTGTGCTGCGCCGAAAGGTCGTGCGGAGCGGGCGGCGGAGGCGGCGTTGGCGATGGTGCGCAGGAGCGGACCCACGCCTTCCAGGGCTACAGGCGGACGATGACGAGGGCGATGTCGTCGCGGGCGCCGGCGCTCACGCCGAGGCGGTTGAGCAGGGCGTCCGCGAGGCGTTCGGGGCTGAACCGGCTGTAGCGGGAGAGGGCGTCGGTGAGGCGGGCGAGGCTGGCGTCGATGTCCTCGTCGCGGCGTTCGATGAGCCCGTCGGAGTAGAGGACGAGGGTGTCGCCGGGCGAGTACGGGAGGCGGACCTCGGGACGGGGCTCAGGTTCGTGGTGGGCGCCCAGGGGCGGGTCGGTGGCCTGGTCCAGGAGCGTGTGGGCCCCGTCGGCGTGCAGCAGGACGGGGGGCGGGTGACCGGCGCTGCTGTAGGTGACCTCGCGGCGGCCGGTGTCGATCAGCGCCTGCACGACGGTGGTGGCCAGGGCCTTGTCGACGGAGCGGGCGTACAGGCCCAGCACCTTCAGCGCCTGGGCGGGGCCCTCGACCGAACGGGCGGCGGCGCTCAGGGCACTGCGGAGCATTCCCATGACCGCGGCGGCCTCCAGCCCGTGGCCGACGACATCGCCGACCGCGACGGCGAAGGTCTCCCCGGGGAGGTCGACGACGTCGTACCAGTCGCCGCAGATGTTCAGCGAGCCGATGGCGGGGAGGTAGCGCACCGCGATGTTCCCGTGCCGGGCCAGGTCGGGGGAGTGCAGCATGGCCTCCTGGAGGGTGAGGGCGACCTGCCGTTCGCGGGCGTGGGCCCGGCGGAGCTCCTCGTTGAGGTGCTGCAGCGCCCGCGCACGGACGTACAGCTCGGCCTCCATCGCCTCCTCGCGCTCGCTCAACCGGCCGCCGGGCAACTGCCGGGACCGGCGGGAGTGCACGAACGCCGTCACGTCCTCCACCCGGTGGATGATCCATGCCACGGTGCCGTCCGGCCCGGTGACGGGGGTGTTGATGGTGGACCACCAGCGCTCCTCGAACAGGCCCGGCTCGTCGGCAACGGGGATGTCGTACCGCTGCACCGCCATCGTGTCCGGCTCTCCGGTGGCCAGCACCCGGTTCAGTGAGGGGTGCAGGTTCTGCACCCCTTCGGCATCGGGATCGGCGGGGTTGTCGGGGAAGGCGTCGAAGACGAACTGCCCGAGCAGATCGTCCCGGGTCCGCCCGGTGGCCTGCAGATACGCCTGGTTGACGTCGACGATCACCAGGTCCGGGTCCAGGACCAGGCAAGCGCTCGGTGTCGCGGCGAACAGTGCCGCATGATCGAGCTCCGGTCTCCTCACGGGTTCCCTGCCCATCCTCCTGCCGCTCACGGCCCCACCCGGCCAATCTATGAGCCACCCGGCGCCCGCGCCCGCCGGGAGACCGCGGCACGGTAGGAGGGCCCGCAGCCGACGCCCGCCCGGCAGCGCGCGCGGGCGGGCCCCGGGGGCTGCCGGGCGTCGGTGGCCGGTTTCCGCTCCCGGCCACGCGCCTCACCCGAACGGCCTTGTGCTCGGTGACGCGGCCGCCCGGGACGTACGGGAAGTCCCCGTCGTCCTCCGCGACTTCGCCGTGATTCCTCGCAATCGAGAGCTGTCCGTTTTTGCCTGCGGTTTCGTGATACCTTCCTCCAGCTCTTACGCCGTCATGACGTTCATGGGGGGATCGCGGTTCGCCGTCGCCCTGCCCGGAAGGACCCCGGTGACCTCGCGCTCCCGCAGTCGGTTACGTGTACGCACTCCTGGAATCGGACCGCGGCCTGCGGGCCGGCATCCGGCAGGGACGCGTCGCCTTCCGTGCTCCGGCCGCTGCCGCTCGGGTGAAGCTCCGCGTCTCGCGGCACTGACCGGCCCCCATCGGCTCTCCGGCGGATAGCTCTTCCAGCTCCCCGGCCCCGCGGCGCACCCGCCGGCACACCTCGCCGTGGCACGTCAACTCCCGTACGAGGCATGTCCGTTCGCCTCCGGGAGGCCGCCGGCCGACGCCCGTATCGATGTCACTTCTTCCACAGACAGGCTCATGAAACGAATACCCTGGGGGCGCGCCGCCGCCATCGGCGCCTGCGCCTCGATCGTCCTCGCCGTCCCCGTTGCCGCCGCTGGGCAGCCGACGCCGGCGGCACCGCACACGGTCACCTCCCACGGTCCCTCCCGGCCGCTGACGGGCGACCGACCGGCACCGGACCCCACCCCCGCCCCGGCGACTCCCGCACCGGGCGGTACGGCGAAGCGCTCCCCGGGCGTGACGCCGGAAGAGATCCGCAAGGCGCAGGAAGCGGAGCGCTACTGGACACCCGAGCGCATCCGCTCCGCCGTCCCCGTCGACGCGGTGCGCGACGGCGCAGGGCTCGCGGGCCTGCGGCTGGGCGCCGGCGCGGCGGGCAACCGCTCGCTGTCCGAGCCCAGTCATCAGGCGAGCGCCGGAGTCGCCACCGTCGGGGTGTTCCTGATCCGCAACGACGACGGAACGCCCACGCCCAACCAGTTCTGCAGCGCCAGCGCCGTGACCTCGCCGACCAAGAGCCTGGTCCTCACGGCGGCGCACTGCCTCAAGAGCGACAAGCCCTACCGCAACGTCGCGTTCGTTCCCGGCTACCGCGCGGGGGCCTCCCAGGCCGGGCAGAGCGGGGAGACCCCGTACGGCATCTTCCCGATGGAGCAGGGCAAGGTCTGGATCGACAGCCGGTACCTGTCCTCGTCGCCCAGCGACGACGTGGACTTCGCCGTTCTGCGCGTCGGGGCCAACTCGCAGGGGCAGTTGCTGGAGGACGCCGTCGGCCGCGGCAACACCCTCACCTCCGTCCCCGCCACGAAACTGGCCCGCCGTGACGTCACGCTCATCGGCTACCCCGGTGGCCAGAAGACGCCGTTGCAGTGCAGGAACGACACCAAGGCCTTCCAGGGCCGGTTCATGGAGATCAACTGCGCCGGCTATCGCTCCGGCGTCAGCGGCGGTCCGTTCCTGGAGGGCTTCGACGGCCGCCGCGGCAACCTCGTCGGCGCCATAGGCGGCTACAAGACCGGCGGGCCCAGCGACGACATCTCCTACTCCTCGCAGTTCGACAACGACGTCTTCCGCCTCTACGACCAGGCGGTCGCCGACGCGGCGCCGGACACCGTCAACCCCCTCGGCGGTGCCGGCACCTGGCAGCACGCCACGGCCCTGGCCACCGGCAGGTTCCACAGCGACTCGGTGCGCAACGGCACCAGCGACCTGATCGCGCGCTGGTCCGACGGGGAGGTATCCCTCTACCCCGGCAACCGCGGGTACGGCTTCGGCAAGGACATCCAGCTCCGAAAGAAGAACACGGACTGGAAGCAGGCGAAGGTCACCGCGGGCGAATTCACCGGCAACAACACCGACGACCTCCTCGTCCGCTGGGACAACGGCAGGCTGAGCCTGTTCGTGGACGTCAACGAGACCAACAAGCTCAGCAACGAGGTCCAGCTCAAGGGCGCCAACGACACCTGGACGCACGCCTACAACCTCACCGCGGGACGCTTCGGCGGCGGCAACACCCGGCGCGACGACCTCGTGGTGCGCTGGTCCGACGGTGAGGTGACCCTCTACACCAACGTCGACGGCAAGGGCCTGCACGCGCAGAAGCGGCTCGCCAAGCGCAACACGACCTGGCCGCACGCCCGGGACATCGCCGCCGGCGACTTCCGCGGCACCACCGGCGACCAGGACCTGATCGTCGCGTGGTCCGACGGCGAGGTCACCGTCTACGAGGACACCGCCGCCAAGGGGCTCGGCGCGGAACGCCGGCTCCGGCCCGCGAAGTCCGTGTGGCGCAACAGCAGCCTCCTCACCGTCGGCGCCTTCGGCGGCGGCACGCGCCAGGACGACCTGATCGCCCGCTGGCCCGGCGGAAAGGTGGTCCTGTACGGCGAGACCACCTCCACCTCCCTGGCCCGCGAACGGGTCCTCGTTCCCCCGCAGATCAGCTGAGTCCGTACGACACCCGTCCACCGATGCCTTCCGGTTCCGTCCGCGGAACCGGAAGGCATCGTGCTGTGGCGCGCCGGTCCCACGGGCGGCCCGCCCGCTGCGCGGATCCGGGCGGCACCGCGACGCCGGTGCCGCCCGCGTACCGCGCCGCCGGCCGCCGGACCGCATCATTTGGTCCCGCTGAAGATGCACCGGCCGGGAACGCGATGAGACTTGACGTATGGCAGAACAATCCCGAACGCGGGTCCGGTCGTCCGCGGCTGCCCGGAAACACAGCAAGACGACGGGCAACGATCCCGGGGCGGTGGCCCGCCAGGGCGCTGAGCTGCTGCAGAGCCTGATCAGCCAGCGCGTGGAAGGTGTTTCCGCGGTACGGCGGACCGACGACGGCTGGTGCGTCGAGGTGGATGTGCTGGAACTGGCGCGGATCCCGGACACCACGAGCCTGCTCGCGACCTACGAGGTGAAGCTCGACGAGGACGGCGAGCTGCTCGAGTACTACCGGACCCACCGCTACCGACGAGGTGCGGCCGACCAGTGAACGCCCCGCTGACCAGCTGAAAGGCACCGCAGATGCCCACGACCACCTATTCGGGACTGTCCGGCGAGGTCATCCCCTGCCCGCCCAGGGCGGGAACGCTGTACGACGTGATGGAACTCATCCTGGACCGGGGGATGGTCATCGATGTGTTCATACGGGTGTCCCTGGTCGGGATCGAGATCCTCAAGATCGATGCCCGCATCGTGGTGGCCAGCGTCGACACGTACCTGCGCTTCGCGGAAGCGTGCAACCGGCTGGATCTGGAGCACGATTCGGGCAGCGTCACGGTCCCCGAGCTCTTCGGCGGCCAGGCCGTCAAGAGCGTCGGCAAGCACAAGGCGAAGAAGGCCGCCTCCTCCATCGGCGATACCGTCCGCTCGGTGGTGGGCGGGGGCGACGACTCGGACGACGACTCCGAGGAGGAGGCGCAGCCGCAGCGGCGGCGGCGCAGCAGTTCCGGCCGGTCCGGAGCCGCATCCCGCCGGCGGCGCGCAGAGGAGGAGTGACCAGTGACGGAAGACGGCATCTACGTCTATGCCATCGTCCGGGCCGACCACCCGTTGCCCTCCGGCCTGGGTGGCGTGGGGGATCCCCCGGGGGCGGTCGAGCGCCTCGACGAGGGGCGGGTCGCCGCGGTCGTGAGCCCGGCGCCGCCGCAGCTGCGCGCCCGGCGCCGTGACCTCCTGGCGCACCAGGAGCTGCTGCTGGCCCTGGCCGGCGCCGGTCCGGTCCTGCCCATGCGGTTCGGGATGGTCGCCGCGGACGAGACGGTGGTCCGCCGGCAGCTCTCGGACGCCGCGGAGCGCCATGTGGCCGCTCTCACGGACCTCGCGGGACGGGTCGAGATCAACGTCAAGGCGCTGCCGGCCGACGACTCGCTGGCCGCGCTCGTCCAAGGGGACGCGACCATCCGCGGCCTGCGCGAGACGGTGCGCCGGCGGCCCGGGTACGAGGCGAATCTGCGCCTCGGGGAGGCCGTGGCCACCGCGCTGTCGCGCCGGGCCGCCGAAGCGGGCCGCGAGATCGTGCGGGCGCTGACGCCCAGGGCGCATGCGGTCGCCGCCGGTCCTGAGGTGTCCGGGTGCCAGGTCAACACGTCGTTCCTGGTGGACCGGGGCGACAGCGCCGACTTCACGGCGGAGGCGGAGCGACTCGCCCGGCAGCACCGCGACCGCGTCGTCCTGCGGGTGGCGGGCCCGCTGCCCTGCTACAGCTTCCTCGAACCGCGTGCGCTCGCGGGCCGGGCCGGAGGATGAGATGGGGCTGATCAGCGGCGTGCTCACCCTGCCGCTCGCCCCCGTACGCGGTGTGGTCTGGGTGGCCGACCAACTCGCCCAGGCAGCCGACCGCGAGCTGCACGATCCGTCCGTGATCCGCGCCCGGCTCGCCGCGCTGAACCATGAATTCGAATCCGGTCACCTCGGCCAAGAGGCCTTCGAACGTGAAGAGGAGCAGCTGCTCGACCTGTTGTACGAGCGCTGAGGACCGCCGGAGCCGGGCGCCGCGCGCCGGTCGGCGGACGCACCGGAGTCCGGCCCGCCGCCGCTGCCCGGCCCGCAGAGGAAGGAGTGACAGGTGACCGACATCGACACACGACGGGACGCTCCTCCCGCCCACGGACCGACCACCTCGAACCTCGCCGACATCCTCGAACGGGTCCTCGACAAGGGGATCGTCATCGCCGGCGACATCAAGATCGATCTCCTCGACATCGAACTCCTCACCATCAGGCTGCGGTTGTTCGTCGCGTCGGTGGAGACGGCCAGGAAGGCCGGCATCGACTGGTGGGAGACCGACCCCGCGCTCAGCTCCACGGCGGCCCGCGACGAGCTGCGGGACGAGAACCGCCGGCTGCGCGAGCGGGTGGAGGCGCTGGAGTCCGCCGAGAACGGTGACGCGCCCTCCGCCCGCGCGAAGGACACCGCGGGGGCCGGGACATGACGGAGCAGCCGGGCGCCCCGGAGGGCGCCACCTCGACCTATGTCTTCGCCGTGTGCCGGCGGCTCGACCCGGCCGTCCTCACGGGCCTCGCCGGCCTCGCCGAGGGCTGCCCCGTGCGCGGTCTGCGCTGCGGGCCCCTGACGGCCGTCGTCCAGCACGTGCCCGCCGCCGAGTTCACCGAGGACGCCTGGCAACGGCGGCTGTCGGACCGGGCCGCGCTGGAGCACTGCGCACGCGCCCACCACGAGGTGGTGACCGCGGCCGCCGCCTGCGGTCCGACCGTGCCGCTGGCGCTGGCCACCCTCTACCGCGGGGACGAGCGCGCGCGAGAGGCTCTGGGCGCGGACGCGGACCGCTTCACCGTGGTCCTGGACCGCCTCGAGAACCACGCCGAATGGGGCGTGAAGGTCTACGTCCCCGCCACGGCCCGCCCGCCCTCCGCGCCCGCCTCCGCTGCGCCTCACCCGGGCGGCGGCAGCACGGGCGGCGGCAGTGCGGGTGGGGGAGCGGGCCGCGCCTACCTGGAACGCAAGCGCGGCCTGCACCGGGCGCGCGAGCAGCACCATGACCGGGCGCTGCGGACCGCCGAGGACGTCGATGCCGCCCTGACCCGCCTGGCCACCGCGACCCGCCGGCTCCGCCCGCACAGCCCGGAGATGACGGGGGAGACGCACCGGCTGCAGATCCTCAACGCCACCTACCTGATGCGGACCGAACGCGTGCAGGGGCTGCTCGACGCCGTGGAGGGCCTGCGGCAGCGCACCGGGGCCGAGGTGGAGGTCTCCGGCCCCTGGGTTCCGTACTCCTTCGCCGGGGAGGTGTGAGCCGTGTCCACCGTGCAGCCCGTCCCCTGGGAGACGCCGGGGCCGCTCACCGGACCCATCGGCGTCCCGTTGGTCGACCTGCTCGACCGTGTCCTGGCCACCGGCGTCGTCATCAGCGGCGACCTGGTCATCGCCATCGCGGATGTGCCGCTGGTGCGGCTCTCCCTGCACGCGCTGCTGTCGTCGGTCAGTGAGCGGGTGCCGGCGCCGTGGTCGGACTCGGGCCCGCTGTGACGGAGCGCACCGGCCCGCGCGAGGGCAGATTCGACGTCGACCGGGACCACATGGGCCGCGACCTGGTCGCGTTGGTGCTCACCGTGGTGGAACTCCTGCGGCAGCTGATGGAACGGCAGGCGATCCGGCGGGTGGAGCAGGGCGACCTGAGCGACGGGCAGGTCGAGCAGATCGGGGAGACGCTGATGCACCTGGAGGACCGGATGACCGAGCTGTGCGATCAGCACGGCCTCCAGCTCGACGACCTCAACCTCGACCTCGGGCCGCTGGGGTCGCTCCTGCCGCGCTCCTGAGGGGCCTCAGCGGGCGGCCCGCTCGCTCCGGGCGTGCTTGCCCTTGGCCCAGGCGACCAGGACGAAGGTCACGCTGATCAGGAGCGCCCAGGCTCCGATCTTCTCCACGGCGACGGGCTGCCAGCCGTGCACCTGGTCGGGGTAGCGCCAGGCGCCCAGGTAGGTGGCGATGTTCTCCGCCAGCCACAGGAAGAAGCCGATCAGGGCGAAGCCGAGCGCCAGCGGCATGCGGTGGCGGGTATGCCCGACGGTGAACCTCACCTGTGTCCCGGCCGTGGCCGCGAGCAGCGCGACGGCGAGGGGCCAGCGCAGGTCCGGGAGCCAGTGGTGGCTGAAGAAGTTCGCGTAGACCGCCGCGGCCACCACCGAGGTCGCTCCGGCGCGGTAGCGGCTCAGCTCCAGGTCCATCACCTGCCAGGCGCGGCACACATAGCTGCCCACCGCGGCGTAGAGGAAGCCGCCGTAGAGAGGTACGCCGGCGAACTTCAGCACGGCCGGCTCCGGATAGCTCCAGGACCCCAGGGCGACCTTCACCACCTCAAAGGCCAGCCCGATCACATGGCACACCGCGATGACCGCGAGGTCCCGCCCGCTCTCCCAGCGGCAGGCCAGGAACACCACGGTCAGCAGCACCCCGTAGACGACCAGCAGGTCGTACCGGGCGATGGGCAGCTGCGGCAGTGCCCGGGACACGGCCACGCCCGACAGCAGGGCGACGGCGAAGGCGCAGCAGCGCGTCTCGAGCCAGGCGAAGAGGAGGGCCTGCCGCAGAAGGGTGCTCACGGTGGACATGTCTGGATCGACGCAGGGGACCCGCGCACCGGTTGCCGCGGCTCCATGACCTGGGCCCTCGCCGATGTGGTTCACCGTGCAACCATCGTGGGCCTTCGCGAGTCCTTCACATGCCACACAGTTCCATCACCATGGAGGGGGATCTCCCTTGCGTATGCGCCCCGTGACCGCCACCGCCCTCATCGCCGGTGCGCTGGCCTGCATCGTCGCCACCCCGGCCCAGGCCGCCGAGTACCACTCGGCGTTGAAGGTCCGCGGAGTCCAGTACGACGCGCCCGGCCGGGATTCCCACAGCTGCTCCTCCGGCAACACCGACGAGGAGTACCTGACGATCAAGAACTACTCGACCACGGCGACCATCAACCTCAAGGGCTACGTGGTCAAGGACGCCACCGGCAACCGCTTCACCTTCACCGCCGTCCACTACCTCCAGCCCGGTGACTACGTGAAGCTCCGCGGCGGCCACGGCACCGATTCCGACCAGCGCAATGTCGTCTACCGCGACAACTGCAACTTCCTGTGGAACAACGACCGCGACACCATCTACCTGTACAAGCCCTCCGGCAGCCGCTCGGACGTCCACTCCTACACCAAGAGAGGATCCGACTCCGACGGCAACGGTTACATCGGCTACCACGCCTGAGCCGGATGGGTGCGGGCTCCCTCTCCCCGGCGGAGGCGGGGCCCGCGCGGCAGGGACGCGGGAGGGGAAGCCGCGGCGACCCGCACCCTGACGGCCGAGCGGGAGGCCGCTCATGACCCGACCCGGCCGTCGCGAATACGCTTGTCCGCCGCTCCGGCGCCGCACTACCGTGCCGAGGTGGACCTCTTCTCACGCTCCTGGACGGCGCTGCGCACCGCGGTCGCCGCGCTCCGGGACAAGGACTTCGCGCAGCCGTCCGGCTGCTCCGGCTGGCTCGTGCGGGACCTCGTGTGCCACCTGATCATCGACGCCCAGGACGTCCTGATCACCCTCGCCACCCCCGCCGGCACGGAACCGACCGTCGACGCGGTGACCTATTGGCACGTCGAGGACCGGCCGCCGACCGGCGAGGACCCGCTCGACGCGCTGACCGTCCGGCTGGCCGCCGCGTACGAGGATCCGCGCCTGCTCACGTTCCATCTCGACGACGTCGGCTCCGCCGCGGGCCGCGCCGCCGAACTCGCCGACCCCGGCGCCCGGGTGAGCACCCGCGACGAGGTCCTCACCGTCGGCGACTACCTCACCGCGTACGTCCTGGAATGGACGCTGCACCACCTCGACCTGATCGCCTCCCTCCCGGACGCGGCGAAACCGCCCGCGGAGGGCCTGGCCCGGTCCCGCGCCCTGCTGGAACGGCTCGCCGGCGCCGCCTTCCCCGCGTCGTTCACCGACGAGGACGCCCTCCTCGTCGGCACCGGCCGCCGGGCGCCGACCGCCGGGGAGAAGGCCGAACTCGGCGACCTGGCCGCGAAACTGCCGCTCGTCCTCGGCTGATCCGCCCACGCAGGCAGCCGGCCGGCAGGCAGTAGCCGGACAGGCCGACGGGCAGACCTCGACGATGTCGACGCGCTCGACGGCATCAACGGCCTCGTGAAGGACGCCCCCGGGCGGATGCCGGCACCGGTGGCCTGGTCATCGGGGAGAACCCGCACACACCGGCCGGATCGCCCTGCCGGCCAGGGCGATCCGGCCGGCCCCCGCGCGCAGCGCCGCAACGCGGGCCCGGCCGTGAACTCCTCGGTGTAACCGGGCTTTCCGGCCGGGGGGCGCCCATTCCGCCGGCCCGCCCCGCGGCCGCTCAGTCGAGGCAGAACTCGTTGCCCTCGGGGTCGGCCATGACGAGGTGACCGGCACCGAGCGGGGGAGCCGGCTCGTGGCGCCCGAGCCGGGTCGCGCCGTGGGCGGCGAGCCGCTCGGCCGCCGCCTCCAGGGCCGCCATCCGCGCGTCGCCGGCCAGCCCGGGGGCGGCCCGCACATCGAGGTGCACCCGGTTCTTGGCCTGCTTGCCCTCCGGCACCCGCTGGAAGAACAGCCGCGGCCCGGAGCCGTCGGGGTCGACCACCGCCGAGGCGTCGTTGCGCCGCTCGGGCGGCACCCCCATCGCCACCAGGGCCTGCTCCCAGGAATCGAAGCCGGGCGGCGGGTCCTGCAGCCGGTAGCCGAGGGCCTCGGCCCAGAACGCGGCCAGTCCCGCCGGGTCGGCGCAATCGAAGGTGATCTGGACGTCGCGGGCCATCTCAGCTCGCCTCCTGTCGGGTCTGCGGGCGGGTGTGCCGGTGGAGGTCGCGCAGCAGGCACACCTCGGCCAGATGGTGGATCAGCTCACGGTGGATGTGCAGGACCAGCGCCGCCATCGGCCACTCGGCGTACGGCCCCTCCGCCGCCCCGCACGGACGGGCGAGACCGGTTTCGCCGAGGGACTCGACCCCGGCCAGCCAGGTGGCGTACTCCGCGTCGAGTTGGGCCAGTGCCGCGCCCGCGGTCCCGGCGTAGGCGAACGACTGGTAGTCGGTGGGCGTGCGGCCGAAGTGCGCGGCGTTGCGCATCGCGAGCACGCCGACGATCACATGCCCGAGACGCCAGGCGATCGTGGTGAACGGCGCCGGATCGGGCTCCGGCATCGCGAAGTCGATGGTCATCGCGCCGGACCCGGCCTGTACCGGCGCGCTGCCGGTGCCGCGCGGGCGCACGTTCCAGCAGTCGGGTGCCGGCTCCCAGAAGTACTCGTCGTCGGTGAGCCCGTCGAGGCGGGGGCGCAGTTGATGGGTCCAGTGCCAGGCGAGCTGATCGCGGAGCAGCGGGTTCCAGTTCTGGTCGGTCATGGCTCCAGCCTTCCCCCAAACGCGGACAGCTCCGTTCCGCGATCGTGGGACGATGGCCAGGTGACCGTCGAAGCAACGATCGAGCGGGTGCTGCGGCTGCTGGCACTGCTGCAGCGCCGGCCGTCCTGGACCGCCGCCGAGCTCGCCGCCGAGCTGGGGGTCACCGACCGCTCGGTGCGCCGCGACGTCGAGCGGCTGCGCGCGGTCGGCTACCCCGTGCACGCGACGGCGGGCGTCGGCGGCGGCTACCAGCTCGGTGCCGGCACCCGGCTGCCGCCGCTGCTCCTCGACGACGAGGAGGCGATCGCGACCGCGGTGTCCCTGCGGCTGGCGTCCGGGGGCACGGTGGCCGGGACCGGCGAGGCGGCACTGCGGGCGCTCGCCAAGCTCGACCAGGTGATGCCGCCCCGGCTGCGGGCCGAGGTGCGGGCGGTGCACGCCGCCACCGAGACCCTCGTCGACCCCGGCGTCGAGATCGACGCGGAGCTGCTGGTGACGCTCGCGCGGGCCTGCCGCGACGCCGTGCGGGTGCGGTTCCGCTACACCGCCCGCGACGGCGACGAGCGCGAGCGCACGGTCGAGCCGGTGCGGATGGTCGCCACCGACCGCCGTTGGTACCTGATGGCCCGGGACGTCGACCGCGATGACTGGCGCACCTTCCGGCTGGACCGGATGCGCGAGGCGGTGGCGACGACCTGGCGCTTCCGCCCGAGGGAGCACCCGGACCCGGTCGCCTACGTACAACGGTCGGTCACCGAGGCGCCGTACCGGTACCTCGCCCGGGTGCGGCTGCACGCCCGCCCCGACCAGGTGCGGGAGCTGGTGCCGCCCCAGGTGGGGCGCGTCGAGGACGAGCGCGACGGGTGGTGCGTGCTCACCGCCGGCGGGAACGACCTGGACTGGCTCGCCGTGCACGTGGCCCGGCTGGGCTTCGAGGCGGAGGTGCTGGAGCCTCCGGAGCTGCGGGAGGCCGCCGCCCGGCTCGCCCGCCGCGTGGCGGCGATGGCCGGTACGGGCTGACGGCTCCGGTCGGTCCGTGCTCGCCACCCGGGGCCGTAGCCCGGTGCGCCACCGGGCAGTGGGCCAACCGGTCGTCGCAGGGACGAAGTTGACCAGGCCGTCGGCGCCACCGGTGCGGAGGAGGGCGGTCGTCGCTGCTGCCAGGCCGCTGTGGCGGGCGCGACGGGAGAGCCCATGCGCAGGCGCCCCAGGACGCCGTGGCGGTGTCATGGAGGCGGAGTGCCGCGGGCCGACTGCCTACCTGGCTAGTCGGCGCGGGAGAGTCCCGCGATGTGCGCGCGGTAGGCGGCGATCTCGGCGTCGGTGAGCGCCAGGCGACCGGGACCGGGCTGGTCGGCCGGCAGCGTGGTGGACTGGACTGCCGCCTGGTACATGGGGCCGGGCAGATTCAGCAGCAGCTGCCCCTGCTCGGCGGTCTCGATCACCAGCCAGGAGTCCGCGTTCTCGTCGTGAACATCGGTGACCCCGATGGTGCTGATGGCGGTAACGGTCAGAACCGGAGGGATATCGCTCATGGCACCTCCCTATCAGGCATGGCCTGCCTCGGCGAATCAGTACGACCCGGCATGAGCCCGCGCCCGGTCGCCGAGCGCCGGCGGGGTGACATGGGTGGGCGGGACCACCCTGGTACGGGGTCCCGCCCACCCATGTCGGAGGCCCGGAGTCAGTCCTTGAGGGCGTCCTTGCCCTTTTCCTTTGCGTCGCGCAGATTCCCCTTGGACTCCCGCACCACACCGTCCGCTTCGAGCCGCTCATTGCCGACCGTGCGGCCGACGTCCTTTTCGGCCTTCCCGGTCGTCTGCTCGGCCTTGGCCTTCGCCTTCTCCACGGCGCTCATCATGAGATCCTTTCGTCGGCGTCATCAATCCGGTGCCCGCACGACGCGGCGGCAAACGGAGAAATTCTCCGGGAGGACCGGCCCTCGGAGCGATCGAGAGACGCCGTGCCAAAGGCGCGCCGACGGCGGACACGGGACCGGACAGACGGCATCCTCCTCTCCTTTCCAGTGGATGTCTCCGTATTCGTGCCAGGTGTGCGTCCCAGGCTTCTTCCTGGGTATTCGCTCCGAATTCGTTGTCCCTCAGCGGTTTCTGAGGGGGCATCATGCGGGAACGCGAAACGGCCGGTGGACCGGATTCTGTGAGCGTCCGGAAACGGCGGAGTGGGTGCGGCAGCAGAACTGTTGCCGCACCCACTCGGTGTCATCTCGGGCCCGGTGCCCGGCCGCCGCTCTAGCGGTCGAGGTGCGCCAGGGCGCCGCCGCCGGCGTGCACGCCGCCGACCGGGCGCTGGTGGTGCCTGTGGTGGTGGTGCAGGCACCTGTGGTGGTGGCGTCCGTGCCAGCGGTGGCCGTGATCACGGTCCCCACGCCGGAACCGGTCGTGGTCGTGGTCACGGTCCCCACGCCGGAACCGGTCGTGGTCACGGTCCCCACGCCGGAAGCGGTCGTGGTCGTCGCCGTGGTGTGCCGAGGTGGCGCTGACCGTGGCGCTGTCCCCGGCCGCGGGCGAGGCCGTCGCGACGGGCGCGCCCACCGCGAGGACCGCGGTCAGGACGGCTGAGGCGAACAGGGTGCGGGCAGTGCGCATGGGCATGTTCCTTTCGGCCTACTGCGAAGGCGGCACAGTGCCGGCCTTCTGATTGCAGTAGCGACATATGACCCGCAGTCAGCTGTCTTGTCACGGCGCATCACGTGACGGCGCCGCAAAAATGCGCTTTATGGGTGGCGTCGGGGAGGAGGCGGAGGCGTCGTGCGTCCGGTCCGCCGGATGTGCCGTGGCGCGGCGTTCGGCGATGGCCCCGGGGGGCGGACGCAGGAGTGCGGACCCGGTGATGGCCGAGCGGGGCGCCGCCCTGCTCCCGACGGCGTCCCAGGGCGGCCGTCCGTGGGTGCGAGAGCCCGGGCGAGCACGATTCGCCGACGATCGCGAGACATCTCTCCGGGCGAATGCCATTACCTGATGCGACGTATTCCCTTCTTCTTCAAAGCTTCAATTTTTCCCCAAATTTGCACGTCGGGCGAAGGGTCGCATGGGTAATGGGGTGATTGCGTCCTGCTACCGGATCCGCCCCCGGGGCCGCCCGTTCGCGCATGCCGCGGATTGTCCACAGCGGTGCGCTGACATTTTCGGTATGCATTCCTTCAAGGAATATAACTATTCAGCCAATGGCTCTGTGCAAGACCGTGAATGCTCCCTACTCTGAGGCAAATTTTCAGCCAGCCCTGTCCTGAAAGGCCTCCTATGGCAAGCGTTGACGAGATCGCTCCCGAGAGGGCGCGCTCCTCCGGTTCCCTCCGCAGGGACGTGGGACTGATCGGTCTCATGTGGGCGTCGGTGGGCTCCATCATCGGATCCGGCTGGCTCTACGGTGCCCAGAAGGCCGTGGTGGTGGCGGGGCCGGCCGCGCTGATCTCCTGGATCATCGGCGCGGTCGCGGTGGTGCTGCTGGCGCTGGTGCACGCCGAGCTCGGCGGCCTGTTCCCGGTGGCCGGCGGCACGGCACGCTATCCGCACTACGCCTTCGGCGGCCTGGCCGGCATGTCCTTCGGCTGGTTCTCCTGGCTCCAGGCCGCAACGGTGGCCCCGATCGAGGTCGAGGCCATGATCGGATACGCCGGTCACTGGTCGTGGGCCCAGGGCTTCCAGCACGCCAACGGAACCCTGACGACGAGCGGCTTCCTCGTCGCGGTCGTCCTGATGGCCGTCTTCGTCGCGGTGAACTTCCTCGGCGTGAAGGTGCTGGCACACACGAACAGCGCGGCGACCTGGTGGAAGATCGCCGTACCCCTCGGGGCGATCTTCATCATCGCGGCGGTCAACTTCCAGCCGCACAACTTCACCTCGCACGGCTTCGCCCCCTTCGGCGCCAAGGGCGTGCTCAGCGCCATCAGCACCAGCGGCATCATCTTCGCGCTGCTCGGCTTCGAGCAGGCCATCCAGCTCGCCGGGGAGAGCCGCAACCCCAAGCGCGACCTGCCGCGCGCCACGATCGGTTCGGTCGTGATCGGCGCGGTGATCTACATCCTTCTCCAGATCGTCTACATCGGCGCACTGCCGCTGGCGTCCTTCGCGCACGGGTGGGCCAAGCTGGACTACGCGGGCATCAGCGGCCCGTGGGCCGGCCTGGCCACCGTGGTGGGCCTGGGCTGGCTGGGCTGGGTCCTGTACGCGGACGCGATCATCTCCCCCGGTGGCACCGGCCTGATCTACACCACCTCCACCTCGCGCATCTCCTACGGCCTCAGCAAGAACGGCTACGCGCCCAGGCTGTTCGAGAAGACCGACGGCCGGGGTGTGCCGTGGTTCGGTCTGATCATCTCGTTCGTGACCGGAGTGATCTGCTTCCTGCCCTTCCCGAGCTGGCAGGAGCTGGTCTCCTTCATCACCTCGGCGAGCGTGCTGATGTACGCGGGCGCGCCGCTGGCGTTCGGGGTCTTCCGCAACCGCCTGCCGCATCACGAGCGCCCGTACCGCCTGCCCGGCGGCGGCGTGGTCTCGCCGGTCTCCTTCGTCGTCGCGAGCCTGATCATCTACTGGGCCGGCTGGGACACCCTCCAGCGGCTGGGCTGGGCGATCGTCATCGGGTACGTACTGCTCGGCAGCTACGCCTGGTACGCGACGAAGAAGCGGCTGCCGAACGCTCCGCGACTGGACTGGAAGGCCGCGCAGTGGCTTCCGGTGTACCTGATCGGGATGGGCCTCATCGCCTGGCAGGGCGGCTTCGGCGGCCAGGACCACCTCCCGCTGTGGTGGGACATGGCGCTCATCACGGCGTTCTCCCTGGGGATCTACTACTGGGCCCGCGCCACCGCCGTCCCGGCCGAGGCGATCGAGCAGAACATCGAGGAGGTCGCGGTCGTGGACGAGGGCGGCCACTGACCACACCCTGACCGACACCCCCGAAGCCGAGGGGTCCGGCCGGACAACCGGCCGGACCCCTCGGCTGTTTCATGGATGCGGGCCGTCACGGCGGGGCAGGCGGGGGAGAACGACGACGGGCCCTAGAGCAGGTCGAGCGCCGCGCGTACGGCGGTGTTCAGGTCGGCGCCCCGCAGGTCGAGGTGCAGGGCGGAGTCGAGGACGTACCGGGGCTGCGCCCGCCAGCCGCGGGTGTGCAGCCGGATGTCATGGCGGGCGGTGTGACGGTGCAGGGCGCACAGGAAGTGCAGGCCCGTCACGTCCATGAACGGCACCTTCTGCACGTCCAGGACCACGCTGGACAGCGTCGCGGGCAGCGCGGCGAGGACGCCGTCGCACACGGGCTCGCAGGCGCGGTCGATCTCGCCGCAGGCCATGAGCAGTACGGTGTCGTCCAGATACTGGGTGCTGATGGTGAAAGGAATAACGCCCTCGAAGAGTTGGGGTGGCAGCCACCGGCAGCCGCAACGCTGCGGATACACGGCGGGTGCCGTGCATGGTCCGGAGTTCGCGGGCCGCCGCGGCAGGATCTGCGGGGGATCGCGTCCGCCGCTCGGGGCGCTGGTGAGCGAAGCTCACGAGCCGAACCAGGCTGTTCCGTCACTTCACTGTCCCACATCGCGCCGCCCCTGCGGAACAACGCCGGCGGGCCGCGCCTCCGCCCCGCCCGTCCCCGCCGGATCAACCGGGGTGTTCCACACCGGACTTGGGGGCAATACCGGTTACCCGGCGACCGCGCAACGCCCTCCCGTGCGCGCCGGTGCGTCACCGCAAGGCCGTCCGGCCGGCGTGCGGGCCTTCGACGATTCGTTGCCGCGGTTCGTGCCGATGGGACGTCACCTTCCTTGGGGGCCGGCGAACCGCCGGACGGAGAGCCGTGTTCCCCGCCCGGGCATATTCCACGCTTCCTGGCCATGTGCTTGCCCCTCGGCAACAAATAGGCCACCTCTTTCTGCGTAAGCGACCCGCGGAGCAGTTACTGCAGCGTTCGCATCCGCCGCAAGGCATGGAATCCAGCCAATTAACCGGACGTCGAAAGCAAGCCACGGAGCGGGGGGTCGCCCTGGCCGACCAACGACCATGGATGCAGGCCGCGATGGCTCATCGGCGCGTGGCAACGGGCCTGGCCTGCTCGGCTTTAGTGCAGGCAGGTGCGCCGGCGAGCGCCGTGCGGCGCGCCGCGGGGCCCCGCGGCCCCGGGCCGGATCTGCTCTTGAGGCTTGCTCTGGCCGCAGCGGTTTGCCAAGGTCTGGCACTTGTCGCCGAGCGGTGATGGCATCATCGTGCGGCGGCGATAGCGGAACCCCTTGGAGTGACCTGCCGCTCTTCGGGGAAACGCTCAATACCTGCTTCTCTGCGCCCGGTTCGAACGAACAGTCGAAAATCGTTTGCCTCACCAGTAACAGGGGTCGCGCTTGCGACTACTGGCGGGCCAAGGCAAATGGGTATAAAAATCACTCTCAGTCAAACCGCAGGGGGTTGCTATTGTATGACTGGGAGTGAAGACTGTCGGTCAAGCTGGGCTGGCGTGAAAGCGCTCGGAGACGTGGATCGCTGACAACATCAAAAGGTACCTGCCGGTAGTGTTTACGCTTCTCTCGTTCTCTTTTCGGGCGCCGGTGGCTCGTGTTCGGATCGCCCACCATCTGCTTGCGCGGGGATGCCTGACACGTGTCATGTGTGAGGGGTTTTCAGTGGGGGATGTGTGGTAACGAGATGGTCGACGGTGGCTTCGCCGCCGTATGTCGGGGCAATGGTGAATGGCCGGCGTGGGGGTTCGCGGGCTGGTTCATCGCGCTGTGAGGCGAGCCCGACGGCATGTTCTCGATTGCCTGTCTCATGGGGTGGGAGGGGGCTCGGTATGTGGAATGGCATGGCCGGCTCCGGCCGGAAGGTGACGGCAGTCTGTCCGCGGTGGCATTCTGTCCGACCGCCGACGCTGCTTTATTGCTGCTGTCGCCGGTGAGTGAACCCACGACAACTGCCCAGGTGCTGTCGACGCTGATCAGCGAGCAGTGGGGGCGGTCCCGTCGTGCCCGCGACGGCAGGAAACCCGGATTCAGGGCCCTTGTGGGCGAGGTGTCGCGGGGGCCTGTGATGGACCATATCGGCATGCCTTAACCGGTGTTCGGGTGCGCACCTCTTCATGCGCGTTCATGTCGCCGGGGGATCCCGGACGCCGTTTTTGGGATATCGCGACACCCTCGTAAAGACCGTGCGCCGGAAACTGGCTCCGCTCATTCGCGCGCCGGTCGTGCAAAATTAATCCGAAGGCAGTCAAAGGCATGAAACGGCTGTGATAGTAAGCCTGTTGTGTCACACGGCGATCCGTCATTTCGAGGGGTGGGACCGCCGAACAGTCCAGCGCATAACCGCCGGGGAGCAACGAAGCCTCCCGGACCCGCACTTCAGGGAGTACCGGTGACCAGCAACGAACTGAAAGAGGCACCTTTCGTCTTCGACGATCTGGTCGACCGCTGGAGTTCCTTGAGCGAGGCCGATCCCGTACGCCATGACGAGGGGCAGAACCTCTGGCAGATTCTGGACCACCGCAGCGTGTCCGCGGTGCTCGCCGACCCGGCGACCTACTCCTCGGACTTCTCCGGACTCACCCCCACCCAGCCGGACTTCGAGACCTTCCGCCAGGGCAACTTCGTCGGCATGGACCCGCCGGAGCACCGCAAGCTGCGCACCCTCGTCAGCCAGGCGTTCACCCCGCGCGTCGTCTCCGGACTCGAACCCAGGATCCACGCCATCACGGCCGAACTCCTCGACGCCGTCGGGGACCGTGACCGCTTCGACGTGGTGGACGCGCTGGCCTACCCGCTGCCGATCCTCGTGATAGCCGAGCTGCTCGGTGTGCCGGCCAGTGACCGCGGGCTGTTCCAGGAGTGGGCGGCGACGCTCTTCGGCGGGGACGAGATCGGCGAATCGCTCGACATGAGCGACATCGAGCGCGCGCTGGACTCCATAGCGCCCACCGTCCGCGAGATGAACGGCTACATCCTCGAGCACATACGCCACCACCGGAAGAACCCCGGCGACGGACTGACCAGCAGGCTGGTGCAGGCCGAAGTGGACGGGGTACGCCTGGCGGACCAGGAGATCGTGGGCTTCGTGGCCCTGCTGCTGGTGGCCGGGCACATCACCACCACCGCCCTGCTGGGCAATGCCGTACTCAGCTTCGACCAGCACCCCGAGGCCGCCGCGCAGGTGCGCGCGGACCCCGGCCGGCTGCCGGACGCCATCGAGGAAGTGCTGCGGTGGCTGCCGCCCTTCCCGGAACTGGGGCGCCGTACCACCCGTGAGGTCGAACTCGGCGGCAGGACCATCCCCGCGGACGCCATCCTGATGGCCAACCTGGCCGCCGCCAACCGCGACCCGGCGCGGTTCACCGATCCCGGCGCCTTCCACGTGATGCGCAACCCCAACCCGCATCTGACCTTCGGCCACGGCATCCACTTCTGCTTCGGTGCCCCCCTGGCCAGGATGGAAGCGCGCATCGCGCTGCGCCAACTACTGGACCGCTTCTCCTGCATCACCATCCCGAGCCGCCGTGAGGTCGAGTTCCAGAACCCGGCCGTCATCGTCAGCGCGCGACGTCTGCCGCTGGAGGTGCGGAGGTCCTAGCGACGTTCGCCCAGCAGAGCGGGCCCGGCACCAAGGGCCGCGCCCGCGCGAGGAGATCGGTTGCCGAGTGCTCTCGGCGATCAGGCCCAGGGGCTGGTTCGCCCACGCCGTGAGCGGATCGCCGCCACGGCAGTCAGGCGCGTCATTCCCCGTGAGTTCCGAGTTCCGGGAGTTCCTTTCTCATGCCGCATCCTTCGAGTGCTCCGGTCGCGAGCCGGCAACCGACCCACATACGACGCCTCTTACAAGAGCGTCTGGACGGACTGGCGCGTGCCCACCAGGTACCTGGGGCCCAGCTCGCCGTGCAGGTCGACTCCGTCACGTACACGGTCCAGACGGGCGAGGCGGACGTGTCCACGGGCGAGGCGTTCACCGTGGACACGGCGGTGCCGCTGGGCTCCGTCACCAAGCCCTACACGGCCGCCGTCGTCCAGCTCCTCGCCGACGACGGTGACCTCGCGCTCACCGATCTCGTCGGTACGCATGTGCCGGAGCTGCGGCGGGCACCGCACCTCACCGTGCGGCAACTGCTCAGCCACACCGGGGGGCTGCCTACCGGGCCCGACTCGGACGACGCGGCGGCGCTGACCGCCGCCCGCTACCTGTCCGTGCACTGCTCCGGCCGGGACGCGGTGTGCGCGCCCGGCAGCGGCTTCTCCTACTCCAACGCCGGGTACGTCGCCGCCGGCCGGCTGATCGAAGCGGTGACCGGCATGACCTGGCAGGACGCCGTCCAGGCGCTGGTGCTGGAACCCCTGGGCACCGTCCCGGCCTTCCTCGGCGACCCCGCGCCGAAGCGTCCGGTGGCCCGCGGCCACTCCGTGCACGCGGCCCTGGGGCGGGTGCGGCCGGTGGAGCAGACCCTGGCGCCCGTGGAGGCCCCGGCGGGTGCCCTGCAGGCGAGCGCGCTCGACCTGGTGGCGCTGGGCCGGGCCCTGATCGGAGGCGGGCCCCGCGCGGTGCTGACGCCCGAAGCCGCCGAGGAGATGCGCCGCCCCGTACCGGGAGCCGCCCCGGGCGTCCTCGCGGACGCATGGGGCCTGGGCCTCGCGCTCTTCCAGCAGGGCGCCCAGCAGTGGTGCGGCCACGACGGCAACGCCCAGGGCACCTCCTGCCACCTGCGGGCCGAACCGGACAGCGGCACGGTGGTCGCCTTCACCAGCAACGCCAACAACGGCACCGCGCTGTGGCACGAACTGGCCGAGGAGCTCGCCCAGTTCACCGGAGTGCAGGTCCCCTCGGCCGCCCGCCCGCTCGAGCGGGGCCGCGCCGTCGCCCTTCCCCAGTGCGCCGGGACCTACCACAACGGAACCATCGAGTACCGGGTCACGGCGGATGCCGAGGGCGCCCTCGCGCTGACCGTGAACGGCGACACCCCCGCGCCCCTGGTCTGCTACCCGGATCTGACGTGCGACCTGGTGGATCCCGCGTCCGGCCAACGCCATCCCGGCGGGCGCTTCCTGCGGGATCCGGACAGCGGCGGCATCGACCGCCTCCAGATCTCCGGACGCACGGCCCGCCGTACCGTCACCGCCTGAATCGGGTCCGCCGCGGACGAACCGGTGCGACTCCCCGCTCTTCTCGCACCCGGCTCGCCCGAACGCTCCGGCCTGCCCTGCCCGGTACCCCTCTTCCGGGCCGCCCGATGTCCTGCCGCACTGCCCGTCCCCGCTGAGAAGGACCGACCTCCATGACGGACCAGCACGAGAGTTCAGCACCGTCGTCCTCGTCGCCGCAGGACCGGACCGTCCCCCCGGTCCCCGAGTCCGGCCCGGTCCGTCCCGGGCCCGGCACGCCGCTCGGGGACCTGTTCGCCGCATGGACGGCCCGCACCCCGGACGCACCCGCGGTGACGGACGGCCGGCGGACCTGGACCTACCGGGAGCTCGACGGGCTGGCCAACCGCCTCGCCCACGACCTCATCCGGCGCGGGGTGGGGCCGGAGCGGACGGTGGCCGTGGTACTGCCCCGCTCGGCCGAACTCGTCGTCGCGGAACTCGCCGTGGCCAAGGCGGGCGGTGCGTTCCTGCCGGTCGATCCGGCGTACCCCGCCGAACGCCGCGCCCTGATGCTGTCCGACGCCCGGCCGGCGGTGGTGCTCGACGACCCCGCGCAGACCCGGCCTCCCACGGGGCCGGACCACGCCCCACGGGACTCCGACCGGCTCGCGCCGCTGTGCGCCGAGCACCCCGCCTACGTCATCTACACCTCGGGGTCCACGGGGACCCCCAAGGGCGTGGCGGTGACCCACACGGGCCTGGCGTCCTTCGCCGCCGCGGCCGCCGTGCAGTACGACGTCGCGCCGGGCGCCCGCGTCCTGCAGTTCTCCTCCCCGAGCTTCGACGCCTCCGTCCTGGAGCTGTGCATCTCCCTGCTGGCGGGCGCGACCCTCGTGGTGCCGCCCGACGGACCGTGGCTGGGCGAGGAACTCGCGGCCGTCCTGGCCGAACGCCGCATCACCCACGCCCTGATCCCGCCGGCCGCGCTCGCGACCGTGCCCGCCCCGGAGGCGGGCGGCCTGCCCGACCTGCGGACCCTGATCGTGGGAGCCGAGGCCTGCCCGGCCGAGCTGGTCGACCGCTGGGCGGCGGGGCGCCGGCTGATCAACTCCTACGGTCCCACCGAGGCCACCGTCGTCGCGTCCTGGACCGGGCCGCTGGCCGTGGGCGGCGGCACGCCGTCCATCGGCGGACCGCTGCCGCACACCGAGGTCCATGTGCTGGACGCGGCGATGCGGCCGGTGCCGGCGGGGACCGGCGGTGAGCTGTACATCGGCGGCGCCGGAGTGGCGCGCGGCTACCTCGACCGGCCGGGGCTGACCGCCGCCCGGTTCGTGGCAAGCCCCTACGGCCCGTCCGGCAGCCGGCTCTACCGCACCGGCGACCTGGCGCGGTGGAACTCCGAGGGCGAACTGGAATTCCTCGGCCGGGCCGACCGGCAGGTCAAGGTGCGCGGCTTCCGCATCGAACCCGGGGAGATCGAGGCGGCGCTGGCCCGGCACCCCCGCGTCGGCGAAGCGGTGGTCATCGTGCGCGAGGACGAGCCCGGACGGCAGCGGCTCGTCGCCTACGTCACCGCCGTGGACCCCCACCGGTCCCCGCAGCCCGCGGAGTTGCGCGCCGCGGTCTCCCGCAGCCTGCCGGCCCATATGGTGCCCTCGGCCGTCGTGGTCCTCGACGCGTTCCCGCTGACCGCCCAGCACAAGATCGACCGGCGTGCGCTCCCCGCGCCCGACACCGCCCGCGCCCCGGAGGCGGGCCATGCCGCCCCCCGGACCCCCGCCGAGCGGACCCTCGCCGGCATCTGGTCGGACGTGCTGTCGGTGCACCCCGTCGGCACCGGCGACGACTTCTTCGAGCTCGGCGGCGACTCCGTCCTCGCCGTGCGGGTGCTGTCCCGGATCCGGGAGGAGCTCGGCGACCGGCTGTCCGTACGGGACCTGTTCACCGCCCGGACCATCGCCGGGCTGGTGCCGCTCCTCGGCGACCCGGACACCGCGGACACGGCGCCGCCGGTCACCCCGGCCCGGCGCGACCGGCCGCTGCCGCTGTCCGGCGCCCAGCAAAGGCTGTGGTTCCTCGACGACCTGACGGCCGGCGGCACCGAGTACAACACCGGCGTCGGGGTGCGCCTGGGCGGCCCCCTGGACGGCGCGGCGCTGCGCCGCGCCCTGGACCGGCTCGCCGCCCGCCACGACTCCCTGCGCACCACCTTCACCACGGTGGACGGGCGCGGTGTGCAACGGGTCGACGCCACCGCCACCCTGCCGCTGCGCACCGTCGACCTCGGCGACCTCCCGGCCGACCGCCGTGCCGCGGAGGCCGAGCGGCTGCTGGTCGAGGAGCTGGAGCGCCCCTACGACCTGCGCGAGGGCCCGCTCACCCGGGCCCTGCTGATCCGGCTCGCCGCCGACGACCATCTGCTGCTCCTGGCCCAGCACCACATCGTCACCGACGGCTGGTCGGTCGGCGTGCTGGTCCGTGAACTGGCCGCGCTGTACGCCTCCGAGGCGGACGGCAGCCCGGACGGCCTGGCAAAGCCGGTCCTGCAGTACCCCGACTTCGCCGTGTGGGAGCGTGCCCACCCCACCCCGGCCCGGCACGCCGACGACCTCGCGTACTGGAAGCGGCACCTCGCCGGGACACCGCAGCTGGACCTGCCCACGGACCGGCCCCGGCCGCCGGTGCGCACCACGTCCGGCGCGGCGCACCGCCACGACCTGCCGGCCGGCCTGGCCGAGCGCCTCGCCGCCCTCGCCCGGTCCCAGGGCACGACCGTGTTCACCCTGTTCGCCGGGGCGGCCGCGGTGCTGTTCTCGCGCTACAGCGGTCAGCGCGACATCGCGTTCGGCACCGTCACCAACGGGCGCGGCCACCGGGAACTGGAGGAGGTCACCGGCTTCTTCGTCAACACCCTGGTGCTGCGCAGCGACGTCGACCCCGCCGCCACCGTCGACCGGTTCCTGGACACCATGCGCTCGACGCTGCTGGACGCCTTCGGCCATGACAGCGTGCCGTTCGACCGGGTCGTCGAGGAGCTGGCCCCGCGGCGGGACCCCAGCCGTACCCCGCTGGTGCAGGTCCTGGTCGTCCAGCAGACCGCCATGGTGCACCCGCAGGAAGCCGGCGGCGTACGGATCGAGGAGCATCCGCTGCCGCGCCCGGCCGCCCGCTTCGACCTGGTGCTGGAGTTCCTGCCGCGCGGCGACGGGTCGTTCGGGCTGACCGTCGAGTACAACACCGACCTCTTCGACGCCCGGACCGTGGCCCGGATGAGCCGTCAGCTGCACCTCCTGCTGGAGGGGATGGCGGACGGCCCGCAGCGGACCGTCGCCGAACTGCCGCTGCTGACGGACGACGAGCGCCGCACCATGCTCGACGCCTGGAACGCCCCGCAGCAGGACGGCCCGGACACCACCCTGCCCGAGCTGCTGGAGGCGCAGACCGTCCGCACGCCCGGCCACACCGCCGTCGTCTGCGGGGACACCCGGCTCACCTACGACGAGGTGAACCGGCGCGCCAACCGTCTCGCCCGGCTGCTGACCCGCCGCGGGGTGGGGCCCGAGACGCTGGTGGCGCTGGCCCTGCCGCGCTCGGCCGACCTGCTCCCCGTCCTGTGGGCGGTGCTCAAGGCGGGCGCCGGGTATCTGCCGGTGGACCCCGGCTATCCGGCCGAGCGCATCCGGTTCATGCTCGGCGACGCCGAGCCGGCCCTCGTGCTGACCACCCGGGACACGGCCGGCTGCCTGCCCGAGGCCGCCGAGCGGCTGGTACTGGACGATCCGCTGACCGTGGCCGAGGCGGCCGGTCTCGCGGACGACGACCTCACCGACGCCGACCGCGCCCGGCCGCTGGACCCCGGTCACCCCGCGTACGTCATCTACACGTCCGGCTCGACCGGCCGCCCCAAAGGCGTGGTGGTCACCCACCGCAGCGTGGCCGACCTGGCGGCCTGGGCGGAAGCGCAGTTCGGCCCGGAGCGGCTGACGCACGTGGTGGCCTCCACCTCGCTCAACTTCGACGTCTCCGTCTTCGAACTCCTCTGCCCGCTGCTGTCCGGCGGCAGCATCGAAGTGGTGGCCGACCTGCCGGCCCTCGCCGACCGGCCGGGCGCCGCGCCGCGGCAGGCCGGTCTCCTCAGCGGCGTGCCGTCGGTGGTCTCCCGGCTGCTCACCCGGGACGCCGGCACCGTCACGGCCGACACGGTGGTCCTGGCGGGCGAGGCGCTGCCCGCGCAGACCGTCCGGGAGATCCGGGAGACCATGCCGTCCTCCCAGGTCGCCAACATCTACGGCCCGACCGAGGCCACCGTGTACGCCACGGCCTGGTTCGCCGGTGACGCCGCACCCGAGCAGGCCCCGCCCATCGGCCGGCCGGTCGCCCGGACCCGCTGCTACGTCCTGGACGGCATGCTGCGGCCGCAACCGCCGGGGGTGACGGGCGAGTTGTACCTCGGCGGGGGAGGGCTGGCCCGGGGGTACCTCAAGCGCCCCGGCCTGACCGCCACCCGGTTCGTCGCCGACCCCTTCGCCGGCCCCGGCAGCCGGATGTACCGCACCGGCGACCTGGTGCGGTGGACCACCGACGGCGAGCTGGAGTACCTGGGCCGGGCCGACCAGCAGGTCAAGGTGCGCGGCTTCCGCATCGAGCTGGGCGAGGTCGAGGAGGCGCTGCTGCGCTGTGCGGGGGTGGCCCAGGCGGCCGCCGCCACCCGGGAGAGCGGCGGGCACAAGCGCCTGATCGGCTATGTCGTCCCGGCGCCCGGGGCCGAACTCGTCCCGAGCGCGATCCGCCGGCTGCTCGGCCGCAGCGTGCCCGACTACATGGTGCCCGCCTCCGTCGTCGTCCTGGACGCGATGCCGCTCAACCCCAACGGCAAGCTGGACCGCGCCCGGCTGCCCGCCCCGGACTGGACGACCGCCGGGACGACGGACTACGTCGCGCCGCGCACCGCCACCGAACGGGCGCTCGCCGCCGTGTGGGCCGACGTCCTGCGGGTCGAGCGCGTCGGTGTCGACGACAACTTCTTCTCGCTGGGCGGCGACTCGATCCTCAGCATCCAGGTGGTCGCCCAGGCCCGGCAGGCCGGCCTCGCCGTCACCTCGCGCGACGTCTACCGGCACCAGACGGTCGCCGCCCTCGCGCAGTGCGCGGACGCCGCCGACCGGCCGGCGCCGGGCCCGCACCCCGAGGCGGAGGCCACCGGCCGGGCACCACTGACGCCCATTCAGCACTGGCTGTTCGAGAGCGATCCCGCGCGGGCCGCCCACTTCGGCCAGACGGTGTCCGTCGAGCTGGCCGAGGGCCTGGACGCCACTGCGCTGGAGGCCGCCCTCCAGGACGTGGTCGCCCACCACGACGCCCTGCGCTCGCGCTTCGTGCGGGACGGCGACGGCCGGTGGCACCAGCACATCGACGCCGGCGCGCCCGGCCCCGTCCTGCAGCGCCACACCGGCCCCGACGACGACGCCCCGCACCACGGGCCGTTCGACCTGGGCCGCGGCCTCCTGCTGCGCGCCGTGCTCCACGACCGGGGCAGCGGTCTGCCCCCCGTCCTGCACCTGGCCGTCCACCACCTGGTCGTCGACGGTGTCTCCTGGCGGCTGTTGCTGGAGGACCTGGACCGCGCCTACCGCGCCCGCCGCGAGGGAGCGGACGGGGCCCTGCCGCCGAAGTCCTCCCCGCTGCGGCACTGGGCCCGGCGGCTGACCGCGCACGCCGACGCCGGCGGCTTCCAGGACGAGACCGGTCACTGGACCGCGCTGGCCCGCACCTGCGACCCGGCGCTGCCCGCCGACCTCGCCGGCGCCAACACCTACGCCTCCGCCCGCTCGGTGACCGTGCGCCTCAGCCCACAGGACACCGCCGTCCTGCTGCACACCCTGCCCCGGGCCTTCCGCACCCAGGTCAACGACGTGCTGCTGAGCGCGCTGGGCCGGGTGCTGCACGAGTGGACCGGACAGGACCGGGTCCCGGTGGACCTGGAGGGCCACGGCCGGGAGGAGCTCTTCACCGACGTGGACCTCAGCCGGACCGTCGGCTGGTTCACCACCCGCTACCCGGTCGCCCTCGCCGTGGCGCGGGACGCCGACTGGGGCACCGTGCTGAAGTCGGTCAAGGAGCAGCTGCGCGCGGTGCCCCGCCGCGGCCTGGGCTACGGCGTCCAGCGGCACCTGATCCGGCCGGCGGACCTGCCCGGCACACCGACCGCCGGCCTCAGCTTCAACTACCTCGGCCAGTTCGCCGCACCGGGCGGCGACGGCAGCCTCTACCGCGGGCCGCACCGCGAACTGGCGCTGGATGCCGACCCCGCCGCGCCGCGCCCGCACGCCCTGGAGGTCGTCGGCCGGCTGGAGGGCGACGCCCTGGAGTTCACCTGGTTCTACTCGGCGAACCTCCACCACGAGGAGACCGTCGCCCGGCTGGCCGGGGACTTCGGCCGGGCGCTGGGCGACATCGCCCGGCACGCCGCCCGGCCCGGAGCCGGCGGCCGCACCCCCTCCGACTTCCCGCTCGCCGCCCTCGACCAGACCACCGTGGACCGGCTGGCGGGCGACGGCAGCACCGTCGAGGACATCCACCCGCTCACCCCCACCCAGGCCGGCATGCTCTTCCACCGGCTCTCCCAGGACGACCAGAGCGTCTACTTCCAGCAGCTGACCTTCGTCCTGGACGGCGTGCCCGACCCGCAGGCCCTCGCCGCGGCCTGGCAGCAGGTGACGGACCGCACCCCCGTGCTGCGCGGTCGTGTCGTCTGGGAGGACGTGCCCGAGCCGCTGCTGGTGGTGGAGAGCGGCGTCACCGTGCCGGTCACCCAACTGGACTGGCGTGCCCTGTCGGACGAGGAGCGCCGGGCCGGACTGGCGGAGCTGCTCGACCGTGACCGGCAGCGCGGGATCGACCTCGCCGCCGCCCCGCTGCTGCGCCTGGTCCTGGCCCGGCTCTCCGACACCGAGGTCCAGGTGGTGTGGTCCTTCCACCACCTGGTGCTGGACGGCTGGAGCCTGTTCCAGGTCCTCTCCGACGTCTTCCGCTGCCACGCCGCGCTGCGCGACCGGGCGGACCACGACGGCGCCGTGCCCGCCGGGGCGGACCTGCCCGGCCGCCGGCCGTTCCGCGACTACGTGGCCTGGCTGCAAGGCCGCGACTGGGCACAGGCCGAACGGCACTGGCAGGACCGGCTCGACGGGTGGAGCGAGCCCACCGCACTGCCCTACGACCGCGAGCCCCGCGAGGCGCACCGCGCGGAGTCCACCGAGGCGGTGCGGATCTCCCTGCCCGCCGCCACCACCCGCCGCCTGGACCGCCTGGCCAAGAACGCGGGCCTGACCATGAACACGCTGGTACAGGGCGCCTGGGCGCTGCTGCTGGCCCGTCACACGGGGCGGTCCGACGTCGTCTTCGGCACCACCGTGTCCGGACGGCCGCCGGAGCTGCCCGGCGTCGAGGCGATGAACGGCCTGTTCATCGCCACCGTACCGACGCGGCTGACCGTCCCCGCCGAGGGCACCCTGACCGCCTGGCTGCACCGGGTGCAGGAGATCCAGACCGAGGACCGGCGCTTCGACTTCGTCCCGCTCGCCCGGCTGAAGGCGTTCAGCGACCTGCCCGAGCGGGTCCCGCTCTTCGACAGCATCGTGGTCTTCGAGAACTACCCGGTCGGCGGCGACCTCGCCGCCGCGCACGGGCTGCGGCTGAGCGGCCTCGACGGCATCGAGACCACCAACTACCCGCTGAGCCTGGTCGCCTATCCGGGCCAGGAGCTGGCCCTGCGCCTCGGCTACGACCCGGACCTGTTCGACGCGGCCACCGTCGAGCGGATGGGGGAGTACCTCACGGTCCTGCTGGCGGGCCTGGCCGAGGACCCCCAGCTTCCGCCCGCCCGGCTGCCGGTGCTCGGTGCGGCACGCCGCCGCCAGGTCGTCGAGGAGTGGAACGACACCGCCGCCCCGCTGCCCGAGGGCACGGTGGCCACCCTGTTCGCCGCCCAGGCCCGCCGCACCCCCGACGCCATCGCGCTGGACGCGGGGGACAGCCGCCTGGCCTACCGCGAACTCGACGCCCGTACCGACGCGTTGGCCCACCGGCTGACCGGGCTCGGCGTGCGCCCGGAGACCCCCGTCGGGGTCCTGATGGACCGGTCGGCCGCCCTGGTCGTCGCCCAACTGGCCCTCGTCAAGGCGGGCGGCGTGTACGTCCCGCTGGACGGCCGCGCGCCCCGCGAGCGGCTGCGGCAGGTGCTGGCGGAGACCACCGCCGACCTGGTGCTCACCGACGCCGCCTGGGAGGAGACCGCCCGCGCCGCGGCGCCCGGCGGCCGTGTCCTGCGGGTGACGGACGAGGCCGCACCGGCCGGCGCCGCCGCCCCGGAGGGCACACCCCTGCCCGCGCTCCACCCCGACAACGCCCTGTACCTGATGTTCACCTCCGGCTCCACCGGCCGCCCCAAGGGGGTCGCGGTGCGTCACCGGGACGTCGTGGCGCTCGCCTTCGACCGCGCCTTCGACGGACACGACCGGGTCCTGGTGCACTCGCCGCAGGCCTTCGACGCGGCCACCTACGAACTGTGGGTGCCCCTGCTGCGCGGCGGCCGGGCCGTTCTCGCCCCGCCGGCCGACGTGGACGCCACCACGGTGCGCCGCGCGATCGACGAGCAGGGCGTCACCTGCCTGTGGCTGACCGCCGGGCTGTTCCGCCTGCTGTCCCAGGAGGACCCCGAGTGCCTGCGGGGCGCCCGGGAGGTGTGGACCGGCGGCGAGGCCGTGCCGGGCGCCGCCGTGCGCCGCGTCCTCGACGCCTGCCCCGGCCTGACCGTGGTCGACGGCTACGGCCCCACCGAGACGACCACCTTCGCGACCCGGCGGGCCTTCCGCTCCGGCGACCCGCTGCCCGCCGCCCTGCCCATCGGGCGTCCGCTGGACAACATGCGCGTCTACGTCCTGGACGCCGCGCTGCAGCCCCAGCCGCCCGGCATCCCCGGAGAGCTGTACCTCGCCGGCGCCGGGCTCGCCCGCGGCTACGCCGGCCGCCCCGGCGCGACCGCGGAACGCTACCTGGCCGACCCGTTCGGACCGGCCGGGAGCCGGATGTACCGCACCGGCGACATCGTGCGCTGGAGTGCCGAGGGCGAACTCCACTTCGTGGGACGCGCCGACGACCAGATCAAGATCCGTGGCTTCCGCGTCGAACCGGCCGAGATCGAGGCGGTGCTCACCCGCCACGCGGCCGTCGCCGAAGCCGTGGTGACCGTCCCCGAGGACGGCGGCCGCAAGCGGCTGGTGGCCTACCTCGTCCCCGCCCCGGACCGGGCGGTGCCGCAGCCGGCCGAGCTGCGTGCCGCGCTCGCCGGTGAACTGCCCGACTACATGGTCCCCGCCGCGTTCGTGACCCTGGACGCGCTGCCCCTCACGGGCAACGGGAAGGTGGACCGGCGCAGGCTGCCCGCCCCCGACTGGTCGGCCGCCACCGCCGGCGAGCACCTCGCGCCGCGCACCGAGGCCGAGCGGATCCTCGCGGAGATCTGGTGCGCCCTGCTGGGCGTCGACCGGGTGGGCGTCGAGGACAACTTCTTCATGCTGGGCGGCGATTCGATCCTCAGCATCCAGGTCGTCTCGCGCGCCCGCCGGGCGGGCCTGGCCCTGACGCCCCGGGACCTGTTCCGCCACCCCACCGTCGCCGCCCTGGCCGCCGCCACCGGTGCCGCCGCACCGGTCAGCGGCACCGGCCCGGTGACCGGGGACATCGCCCTCACCCCGATCCAGCGCTGGTTCCTCGACGCCGCGCCGCAGCGCCCGGAGTACTTCAACCAGTCCCTCGTCATCGAACTGGCCGAGGAGCCCGATCCGCGGGCGCTGGAAGCGGCGCTGCACGCCCTGTGGGCCCACCACGACGCCCTGCGGGCCCGCTTCGTGCAGCGGCCGGACGGCACCTGGCACCAGCACTGCCCCGCCCCGGACGCCACCGCACCGCAGCTGCTGCGGGTGCACGACCTGTCCGGGCAGGACGAGGAGGAGGGCGCCGCCGCGGCGGAGGCCGCCATGGCCGAGGCGCAGGCCGGCTTCCGGCTGGAGACCGGCCCCCTGCTCGCCGCCCGCCTCTTCACCGGCGGACGGCACCGGCCGCCGCGGCTGTTCCTGGCCGTGCACCACCTGGTGGTCGACGGGGTCTCCTGGCGGGTGCTGCTGGAGGACCTGGAGAGCGCCTACCAGCAGGCCCGCACCGGTACGCCGTCGAGCCCCCTCGCCCGCACCACCTCCGTACAGGAGTGGGCCCGCCGGCTGCACGAGCACACCGAGGCCGGTCTCTTCGACGGGGAACGCGCGCACTGGAGCGAGGTCGCCGCACACTGCGCCACGGCGCTGCCCGTCGACGCCGATGGCAGCAACACCATCGCCGACCTGCGCTCGGTGACCGTCCGGCTGGACCGGCAGCGGACCGGCGACCTGCTGCAGAAGGTGCCCGGCGTCTACCGCACGCAGATCAACGACGTGCTGCTCACCGCGCTCGGCCGGGTGCTGGCCGACTGGACCGGCGAGCGCACCGTCGCCGTCGGCCTGGAGGGGCACGGCCGCGAGGACCACCTCTTCGACGGCGTCGACCTGTCCCGTACGGTCGGCTGGTTCACCACCCTGTTCCCCGTCGCCCTGGACGTCCCGGACGGCGACTGGGCCGCGGCGCTGAAGTCCGTCAAGGAGCAGTTGCGCGCGGTGCCCGGCCGGGGGCTCGGCCACGGGGCGCTGCGGCACCTCGCCGGAGCCGCCGAACTCGCCGGCGTCCCGCAGCCGCAGATCAGCTTCAACTACCTGGGCCAGTTCGACTGGTCCGGTGACGGCGGGCTGATCCGGGCGGTGCACGGCGGACTGGGCGGCGCCGACGCTCCCGAGTCCGTACGGCCGCACCTGCTGGACGTGGTGGGCCGGGTCGAGGAGCGCCGCCTCGAACTCACCTGGTACTACAGCGGCGAAGTGCACCGCGAGGAGACGGTGTCCGCGCTGGCCACCGGCATGCTCACGGCGCTGGAGGACATCGTCGCGCACTGCGCGGCCCCGGACGCCGGCGGCCGCACCCCCTCCGACTACCCGCTCGCCCGCCTCGACCAGGCGGCCGTGGACCGGGTCGCGGCGGACGGCCGCGCGGTGGAGGACATCTACCCGCTGACGCCCATGCAGGCGGGCATGCTGTTCCACAGCCTGATGGACCCCGACTCGCACACCTACTTCAACCAGGTCCAGTTGGTGCTGTCCGGCGTCACCGACCCGGCCGCGCTCGCCACGGCCTGGCAGCAGGCGGCCGACGCCAACCCGATGCTGCGCACCCGTCTGGTGTGGGAGGAGACCGCCGAGCCGCTGCAGGTCGTCCAGGCACGGGCCGCCGTGCCCGTCACCCACCACGACTGGACCGGATGGAGCGCCGAGGACTGCGAGCGCGCACTGACCACCCTGCTCGCCCAGGACCGGGCGGCCGGACTCGACCTCGCCGCCGCTCCGCTGATGCGGCTGGCCCTGATCAAGCTGTCCGAGGACCGGGTCCGGCTGGTGTGGACGTTCCACCACGTCCTGCTCGACGGCTGGAGCGCGGCCCAGGTCTTCGACGAGATCTGCGAACGGTACGCGGCGCTCACCGCGGGCCGCCGCCCCGAGGTTCCCGCCCGCCCGCCCTTCGGCAGCTACCTGAGCTGGCTGGCGGAGCAGGACAGCACACAGGCCGAGCGGCACTGGCGCACCGCGCTGGCCGGCTTCACCTCGCCGACCGAACTCCCGCGTGACCGCAAGCCCCTGGAGGCCCACCGCGCCTCGTCGTCGGGCTCGGTCCACGTCACGCTGGACGAGGCGGACTCCGCCCGTCTGCGGGAGACCGCGCAGCGGGCCGGCCTCACCATGAACACCGTGCTGCAGGGCGCCTGGGGCCTGCTGCTGTCCCGCTACAGCAACAGCGACGACGTGGTCTTCGGCACCACCGTCTCCGGGCGGCCCGCCGCGCTGCCCGGGGTGGAGTCCATGGTCGGCCTGTTCATCAACACCCTCCCCACCCGGGTGCGTACCGACGGGCGGCGCGGGCTGCTGGACTGGCTGCGCGACCTGCAGACGGCCCAGTCGGAGTCGCGGCGCTACGACTTCGTCTCCCTGACCGAGCTCCAGACCTGGAGCGACGTCCCGCGCGGGTCGAACCTGTTCGACAGCATCGTGGTCTTCGAGAACTACCCCTTCGACAGCGACGCCCTCGCCCGGCACGGCCTGGGCATCCAGCCGGAACGCGACCTGGAGCCGACCAACTACCCGCTCAGCGTGGTCGTCGCCCCGGGCGAGCGCCTCACCGTGGCCCTGGACTACGACCCGGCGGCCTTCGACGCGGCGACCGTCGAGCGGATGGGCGCCTGCCTGCGGGTGCTGCTCACGGAGATGGCGGCCGATCCGGACCGCCGCCTGGGCGACCTGCCGCTGCTCGCCGGGGACGAACGCGGGCGCATCCTGCGCGAGTTCGGGGGAGCGGTCGCCGCGGTGCCGCGGCGCGTCCTGCCCGAGGTGTTCGAGGCGCAGGCGGGCCGCACCCCGCACGCCACCGCCGTACTGGCCGGGGACGACCGGCTCACCTACCGGGAGCTGAACGCACGCGCCAACCGGCTGGCCCGGCTGCTGATCGCCTCGGGCGCGGGCCCGGAGCGGTTCGTCGCCCTCGCCCTGCCGCGCACGGCCGACCTGATCACGGCCCTGCTGGCGGTGCTCAAGAGCGGCGCCGGCTATCTGCCGGTCGACCCCAAGTACCCGGCCGAGCGGGTCTCCTTCCTGTTCGAGGACATCGGGCCGGACATCGTGCTCACCACCGCCGCGCTGGCCGGCCGGCTGCCGGACGGGCCGGCCACCCGGATCGCGCTGGACGACCCGGGGACCGCGGACCGGCTCGCCGCGTTGTCCGCCGCCGACCTCGGCGACGGCGAGCGGACCGGCACGCTGCTGCCCGCCCACCCCGCCTACGTCATCCACACCTCGGGCTCGACCGGCCTGCCCAAGGGCGTGGTGGCGACCCACGGATCGGTGGTCGCACTGGCCGACTGGGCGGCCGGCGAATTCGGCGGCCGGGGCCTGTCCCACGTCGTGGCGTCCACCTCGCTCAACTTCGATGTGTCGGTCTTCGAGATCTTCAGCCCGCTGCTGTCCGGCGGCTGCGTCGAGATCGTGAGCGACCTGCTGGCCCTCGCCGAACGCTCAGCCCCCTGGACCGCGAGCCTGCTCAGCGCCGTGCCCTCCGCCCTCGGCCAGCTCCTCGCCGAGGACACCGTGCACGTCACCGCGGACACCGTGGTGCTGGCCGGTGAGGGGCTCGCCGCCCGTACCGTGCGGGAGGTCCGCGCCGCCGTCCCCGGCTGCCGGGTCGCGAACATCTACGGCCCCACCGAGGCCACCGTCTACGCCACCGCCTGGTACTGCGACCCCGCCGACCCCGACCGCACCCCGCCGATCGGCAGCCCCGTCGCCGGCGCGCGGGCCTACGTCCTCGATCCGCACCTGCGGCCGGTCCCCGTCGGCGTGCCCGGCGAGCTCTACCTCGCCGGGACCGGTGTGGCACGCGGCTACTTCGACCGGCCCGGACTGACCGCCCGGCGCTTCCTGGCCGACCCGTTCGGCCCGGCCGGCGAGCGGATGTACCGCACCGGCGACCTCGTGCGCTGGGACGCCGACGGGCAGTTGGAGTACCTCGGCCGCGGTGACGACCAGGTCAAGGTGCGCGGCTTCCGCATCGAACTCGGCGAGGTCGAGGCCGCGCTGGCCCGGCACCCCGACGTCGCCGAGGCCGCCGCGCGGGTGGTCGAGACCGACGGCCACAAGCGCCTGGTGGGCTATGTGGTCACCCGCGGCACGGCGGACGCCGACCCCGCCGCGGTGCGTGCCTTCCTCGCCCGGAGCCTGCCCGACCACCTCGTGCCCGCGGTCGTCGTCCCCCTGGAGCGGCTGCCGCTGGGAGCCACCGGCAAGCTCGACCGGCGCGCCCTGCCGGCGCCCGACTGGTCCGCCCCGGCCACCGCTCACGTCCCGCCGCGCACGGACACCGAGAAGGTGCTCGCCGGGATCTGGGCCGAGGTGCTGGGCGTGCCGCGGGTGGGCGCCGAGGACAACTACTTCGCGCTCGGCGGTGACTCGATCCTCAGCATCCAGATCGTCTCCGCGGCCCGCCGCGCGGGCCTCGCCCTGACCCCGCGCCACCTCTTCGTCCACCAGACCGTCGCCGCGCTGGCCGCGGCCGCCGAGGCGCTGCCGGCCACGGTGTCCACCGCCGAACAGGGCCCGGTGGTGGGAGAGGTGCCGCTCACCCCCGTCCAGCACTGGCTGTTCGACAGCGTCCCCGACAGCCCCGGTCACTTCACCCAGTCGCTCTCCTTCCAGCTGGCCGCCGAGGTGGACGAGGGCGCGCTGCGCGCCGCCCTGGCCGCGGTGCTGGAGCACCATGACGCCCTGCGCACGGTGTACGAGACCACCGGCGACGGCCTCTGGCGCCAGTACACCGCGGCGCCCGGCGCGGCACCCGCCCTGGAGGTCCACGACCTCTCCGGCCTGGAGCCGCAGGACCGTGCCGCGGAACTGCGCCGGCTGACCGCCGGCCTGTGCGCCGGCTTCGACCTCGCGCAGGGGCCGCTGCTGAAGACCGCGCTGTGCCACCGCGGCGACCAGGACCGCCCGGTCCTGCTGCTGGCGGCCCACCACCTGGTCGTCGACGCGGTGTCCTGGCGGATCGTCCTGGAGGACCTCGACACCGCCTACCGCCGGACGCGAGCGGGGAAGCGGGCCGGGCTCGGCCCCAAGACCACCTCGTTCCGCGCCTGGGCGCAGCGGCTGCACGACCACACCGCCGCCGGCGGCTTCGACGGCGAACTCGCCCACTGGAGCGCGCCGGAGGGCCACACGGAGCTGCCCACCGACCGCACCGGCCGCAACTCCGCGGACTCCGAGGACACCGTGACCGTCCGCCTGGAGGCCGAGGAGACCCGCCGGCTGCTCCAGGACGTCCCGGACGTCTACCGGACCCGGATCAACGACGTCCTGCTGTGCGCGCTGGGCCGGGTGCTGGCCCGCTGGACCGGGCACGACCGGGTGCGGATCGGGCTGGAGGGCCACGGCCGCGAGGAGATCTTCGACGACATCGACCTCTCCCGCACCGTCGGCTGGTTCACCACCATGTTCCCGGTCGCCCTGGACCTGCCGCCGCACGCGGACCTCGCCACGGCGCTGAAGTCCGCCAAGGAGGGCCTGCGGGCCCTGCCCGGCCACGGCCTGGGGCACGGCGCGCTGCGCCGGCTGCGCACCCCGGCGGCCGCGGAGCTGCCGGCCGACCCGCAGATCGCCTTCAACTACCTCGGGCAGCAGGACTGGAGCGCGTCCGCGGGCGACGGTCTGCTGCACGCCCCGTACGGCGGGCTGGAGGGCGACATGGACCGGACGGCCGACCGGCCGCACCTGATCGACGTCGTCGGCCTGGTCGCGGACAAGCGGCTGGAGTTCACCTGGTCCTACTCGACCAATCTGCACCTGCGCGCCACCGTGGCCGCGCTGGCCGAGGAGATGACCGCCGAGCTGCGGGAGATCGTGCGGCACTGCGCGGAGCCGGACGCCGGCGGGCGCACCCCCGCCGACTTCCCGCTGGTCCGCCTCGACCAGGAGACCGTCGACCGGCTCGTCGGCGACGGCCGGGACGTCACGGACGTCTACCCGCTGACGCCCACCCAGACGGGCCTGGTCTTCCACGGGCTCGACGAACCCGACCAGGGGCTCTACGTCGAACAGGCCACCTTCGTCCTGGACGGCGTACCCGACCCCCGGCTGCTGGCCGCCGCCTGGCAGCAGGTCGTCGACCGCACCCCCGTGCTGCGCAGCGCGGTGGTCCTGCACGAGGTGCCGGTGCCCCTGCAGACCGTCCACCGTTCCGTCACCCTGCCCGTCACCGAGCTCGACTGGAGCGCGCTGACGCAGGAGCGGCGCGACGCGGAACTGGCGCGGCTGCTCGCCGACGACCGGGACCGCGGGCTCGCCCTCGACCGGGCGCCGCTGCTGCGGCTCACCCTCATCCGGCTCTCCCCGGCCGAAGTACGGGTCGTGTGGACCTTCCACCATGTACTGCTCGACGGCTGGAGCGTCTTCCAGGTCCTCTCGGACGTCTTTGCCTGCCATGCGGCGCTCACCCGCGGCGACGCCCCGGACCTGCCCGACCGCAGGCCGTTCGCCGACTACGCCGCCTGGCTCGCCGCCCGCGACACGGCCCCGGCCGAAGCGCACTGGCGCACGGCGCTGGCCGGCCTGACCGCACCCACCCCGCTGCCCTACGACCGGCGCCCGGCGCCAGGTGCCGCCACCCGCGCCGGCACCTGGCTCTCCGAGCGGCTCGGCGAACGGGAGAGCGCCGCGCTCCAGGACTTCGCCCGGCGCCACCACCTCACCCTCAACACCGTCGTCCAGGGGGTCTGGGGCCTGCTGCTGTCGCGCTGGAGCAACGAGCGCGAGGTCTGCTTCGGCACCACCGTCTCGGGCCGGCCCGCCGACCTGCCCGGTGCCGACGCCATCACCGGCCTGTTCATCAACACCCTGCCGGTGCGGTGCGAGGTGGACGGCGGCGCGGCCCCGGCCGACTGGCTGGGCGCTCTGCAGTCCGTACAGGCCGACGCCCGCGGCCACGACCACGTCCCGCTGTCCGATCTGCGGGGATGGAGCGAACTGCCCGCCGGGACACCGCTGTTCGAGAGCCTGGTGGTCTTCGAGAACTACCCGATCAACGACACCGCGGCCACCGCACACGGCCTGCGCGTCCGCGATCTGCACGCCCTGGAGGCCACCAACTACCCGCTGACCGTGGTGATCTCGCCCGGCACCCGGCTGAGCGTCGAACTCGGCTACGACCCGCGGTACTTCGAGGAGTCCACCGCCCGGTCCCTGGCCGCCCAGCTGGTGCACACCCTGGGCGCCCTGGCCGCCCCCGGCGGCGCGGCGACCGTGGACGGGATCGACATCCTGCCGCCACAGGAGCGCGAGCGGCTGACCGGAGGTTCCGCGCCGGCGCCCGATGACGCCGTGCCGCCCGCCACCCTGGCCGCGCTCGTCGAAGCGGCCGTCGACCGGTGGCCCCACGCCCCCGCGGTGACGGCACCGGACGGGCAACTCTCCTTCGCGCAGCTGGAGGCGCGGGCCAACCGCCTCGCGCACCACCTCCTCACCCGCGGGACCGGCCCCGGCGACCTCGTCGCCCTGGTCCTGCCGAGGTCGGCCGACATGGTCGTCGCCCAGCTCGCCACCGCCAAGACGGGCGCCGCCCACCTGCCGGTGGACCCCGGGTACCCGGCCGAGCGGATCGCGCTGATGCTGCGCGACGCCGCACCGGCCGTCACCCTGGAGGCCGCCGAGGTCCATGACCTCCTGGCCGCCGGGGACGACGACGCACCCGCCCACCGGCCCACCGACCGGGACCGGGTCCGCCCGCTCGACCTCGACGACCCGGCCTACGTGATCTACACCTCCGGCTCCACCGGCACCCCCAAGGGCGTCGTCGTCACCCACCGCGGCCTGGCGGCCTTCGCCGCGGCCGAGGCCGACCACTACCAGGTCCGGCCGGGCGACCGGGTGCTGGCCTTCGCCACGCCCAGCTTCGACGCCTCGGTGCTGGAGCTGTGCATGGCCCTGCCGACCGGTGCCCGCCTCGTGGTGCCGCCGCCCGGACCGCTGCTCGGCGAGCAACTCGCCGAGGTGCTGCGCCGGGAGGGCATCACCCACACCCTGCTGCCGCCCGCCGCGCTCGCCACGGTGCCGCCCGCGACCGCGGGGACGCTGCCGGACCTGCGCACCCTCATCGTCGGCGCGGACGCCTGCGGCGCCGACCTGGTCGCCCGCTGGGCCCCGCACCACCGGATGATCAACTCGTACGGGCCCACCGAGACCACGGTGGTCGCCACCTGGTCCGGTCCGCTGGTGCCCGACGGCGCCGCGCCCCCCATCGGACGCTCCCGCGCGGGCAGCCGCAGCTATGTGCTCGACGATCGGCTCCGACCGGTCGCCGACGGCGTCCCCGGCGAGCTGTGGATCAGCGGACCCTCGCTGGCCCGCGGCTACCTCCACCGTCCCGGCCTGACCGCCACCCGGTTCCTCGCCGACCCGTACGGCGCACCGGGCGAGCGGATGTACCGCACCGGCGACCTGGTCCGCCGCGACGCCCGCGGCGAGCTCCACTACCTCGGCCGCACCGACCACCAGATCAAGCTGCACGGGCACCGGATCGAAGCGGGAGAGGTCGAGGCCGCCCTGGTCGGCCACCCGGCCGTCCGGGACGCCGTGGTGGCCGTACGGGAGGACGAGCCCGGGACGCCGCGGCTTGTGGCCCACCTGCTCGCCGCACCGGACACCGAAGTCCCGGCCGGTGCCGAGCTGCGCGCGTTCGCCGCCCGGACGCTGCCCGCGCACATGGTCCCCTCGGCCTTCGTCGTCCTGGAGCGCTTCCCGCTCACCGAGAACGGCAAGACCGACCGCGCGGCGCTGCCCGCACCCGGCCCCGACCCGCACGAGCCCGCCGCACAGGTCGCCCCGCGCACCCCCACCGAGCAGTTCCTCGCGGACGTCTGGTCCGAGGTCCTGGAGACGGCCGTGGGCGCCGAGGACGACTTCTTCGCCCTCGGCGGCGACTCGCTGCGCAGCCTGCGCATCGCCTCCCGGGTCAACGAGACCTTCGGCGTGGAACTCACCCCCCGGGACGTGCTGACCGCCCGCACGGTCGCCGCCCTGGCGGACCAGGTGGAGGAGCACGTCCTGCGCGAACTCGAAGACGCCGCACGCGGCACCAGCGACCACAACGAACGGTGAGGAACGACGACATGACGTCTTCGCATTCGAAGAAGGACCGTGCCGCGGCCCTGCCCCAGGAGTTGCAGGAGGCGCTGCGCCGCCGCCTGGCGGGCCAGGCCCCGCCGGCCGCCGCCAAGGCCCGGCAGCAGATCCCGCGCGCCGACCGGTCGCAGCCCCTGCCGCTCGCCTTCGCCCAGCAGCGGCTGTGGTTCCTCGACCAGCTCCGGCCCGGCGACTCCCGCTACAACAGCGCGGTCGCCCTGCGGCTGACCGGCGCACTGGACCGGGCCGCGCTGTCCCGGGCGCTGGACGCCGTACTGGAGCGCCACGAGTCCCTGCGGACCACCTTCGACGACATCGACGGCCGGCCCGTGCAGACCGTGCACCCGGCCGCCCCCGTGCCGCTGCCGGTACGCGACCTGGCGGCGGAGCACGCCCCCGCGTCCGGCGCGGCCGACCGGACCGCAGCGCTGGACGACGCGCTGCTGGCGGAGTACTCCCGCCCCTTCGACCTGCGCACCGGTCCGCTGCTGCGGGCCCTGCTGATCCGCCTGGCCGACGACGCGCACGTCCTGCTGCTCACCGCGCACCACATCGTCACCGACGGCTGGTCCATGGGCGTGCTGCTGGACGAACTGTGCACGCTGTACGACGCCCTGGCCCACGGGGAGACCCCCGCGCTCGCCCCCGTCGCGACGCAGTACCCGGACTTCGCCGTGTGGCAGCGCGAGCGGCTGTCCGGCGCCCTGCTGGCGGAGCAGCTCTCGTACTGGGCCAAGCAGCTCGACCAGGCCGTGCCGTTGGAGCTGCCGCTCGACCGTCCCCGCAGCGGGGAGGAGGCCGGTGACGGCGCGGTCCACGCGTTCCGGGTCCCGGCGGCCACGGCGGCCCGGCTGCGGGAGGTGGCGGCGCAGCAGCACACCACGCTGTTCGCGGCGCTGATCGCCGCCTGCCAGGCGTTGTTCGCCCGCTGGTCGGGACAGGACGACATCGCCGTCGGCTCGCTGACCCCCGGTCGCGGACGCACCGAACTGGAGCGCGCGGTCGGCCTCTTCGTCAACACCGTCGTGCTGCGCGCCCCCGTCGACACCGCACGCTCCTACCGCGAGCTGCTGGACACCTCCGCCACCGCCGTCCTCGACGCCTTCGCCCACGGCGACACCCCCTTCGAGCGGCTCGTGGAGGCCGCGGGGGCGGTACGGGAAGCGGGCCGCAACCCGCTCTTCGACGTGATGGTCCTGCTCCACCCCGCCCCGCCCGCGGCCCCCGCCCTGCGCGGGATCACCGCCGGCACCGTGACCGTGCCCCGCCGCGCGGCCACCTTCGACCTGAGCGTCGAGTTCGTCCCCGACGGGGACGGACTGACCGGGTTGCTGGAGTACCGCACCGACCTCTTCGACGCGACCACCGTCGCACGGATGGCCGAACAACTGGTCCTGCTGCTCGGCGGCGTCGCGGCCGAACCCGACCGTCCGCTGGGCGAACTGTCCCTGCTGTCGGAGCGGGAACACCGCCGGCTGACCACCGAATGGAACGACACCGCACTGCCCGTCGCCCCCACCACCTACCCCGCCGTCTTCGAGGCGCAGGCGGCCCGCACCCCGCACGCCACGGCACTGGTGGCCGGGGACGCCACCCTGGACTACGCCGCCCTCAACACCCGCGCCAACCGGCTGGCCCACCACCTCATCGACCGCGGCGCCGGCCCCGAACAGCTCGTCGCGCTGCGGCTGCCGCGCACCGCCGACATGATCGTGGCGATCCTCGCCGTCCTCAAGACCGGCGCCGGGTACCTGCCGGTCGACCCCGAACTCCCCGACGAGCGGACGCGCCTGCTGCTCGACGACGCCCGGCCGGCGCTGGTGCTCGACGAGGCGGCCCTGCGCGCGGCACCGGCCGCGGCCCCCGCGCACGACCCCACCGACGCCGACCGCCGTGCCCCGCTGCGCCCCGGCCACACCGCCTACGTCATCTACACCTCCGGGTCCACCGGCCGCCCCAAGGGCGTGTGCGTGGAGCACCGTGCGCTGATGAACCTGCTGGCCGGCCACCGGCAGGGCTTCGTCGCCGAGGCCGGCGGCGGCCCCCTGCGGACCGCCCTGACCGCCTCGTTCTCCTTCGACACCTCCCTGGAGGGCCTGCTGCTGATGGCCGACGGCCACCGGCTGCACCTGGTCGACGAGGCGACCCGGCTCGACCCGGCCGCCCTGGTCGAGTACGTCGTCGAGCACCGCATCGACTTCCTCGACCTGACCCCCTCCTACCTGCGCCAGCTCCTGCCCGCCGGGCTGCTCACCGACCCGCGCCACCACCCCCGGGTGCTGATGCTCGGCGGCGAGGCCGTCGGCCCCGCGCTGTGGCGGGAACTCGCCGGCCTGGACGACGTCGCCGCCTACAACTTCTACGGTCCCACCGAGTGCACCGTCGACGCCCTGGCCTGCCGTATCGACGGCACCGCCCGTCCGGTGGTGGGCCGGCCGCTGGCCAATGTGCGCGCCCACGTCCTCGACCACCGCCTGCGGCCGGTGCCGCCCGGTGTCGGCGGCGAGCTGTACCTGGCGGGCGACCAGCTCGCCCGCGGCTATCTCCACCGGCCCGGCCTGACCGCGGCGCGGTTCGTGGCGGACCCCTTCGGGCCGCCCGGCAGCCGGATGTACCGCACCGGCGACCTGGCCCGCTGGACCGCCGACGGACGGCTCGACTACCTCGGCCGCGCCGACGACCAGGTCAAGATCCGCGGCCACCGCATCGAGCCCGGCGAGGTCGAGGCGGCGCTGCTGGACCTGCCCGCCGTCGCCGAGGCGGCGGTCGTCGCCGTCGCCGGCGAGCGCGGCCACGCCCGGCTCGCCGCCTACGTGGTGCCTGCCGCCGGAAGCGGTGCGCCGGCCGTCTCCGAGCTGCGGACGGCCCTGGGGCGCACCCTGCCGGGCCACATGGTGCCCGCCGCCTTCGTCGTCCTGGACGCCCTGCCGCTCAACACCAGCGGCAAGCTGGACCGCCGCGCGCTGCCCGCCCCCGACCTCGACGCGGCCCCGCGCGAGCGGGAGTTCGTGGCACCGCGCACCCCGGCCGAGCGGGAGCTCGCCGGGATCTGGTCCGCGGTGCTCGGCCTCGCCCAGGTGGGCGTCACCGACAACTTCTTCGAACTCGGCGGCGACTCCATCCTCAGCATCCAGGCCGTCTCCCGGGCCCGCGCCGCCGGACTGCGCCTGACCTCCCGGGACGTCTTCCTGCACCAGACCGTCGCCGAACTGGCCGCCGCCGTGGCCCTGCGCACCGCCCCGGCATCCGCACCGCAGCAGCCGCACCACGAGGGACCGGCCCCGCTCACCCCCATCCAGGAGTGGTTCTTCGCCACCCACGGACCGCGGCGCCGCTTTTGCATGTCGATGCTGCTCGACCTGCCGCACGACCTCGACCGGGACGCCCTGGAGCGCGCCCTGTACGCGGTCGCCGCCCACCACCCGGCGCTGCGCACCCGGTTCGTCTGCACCGGCGACACCTGGCGCCAGCACCCCGTCGACACCGTGGCGCCCGGCCTCCTGGCCGTCCGGGATCTGTCCCGGACCACCGGCGACGCCCGGGACGCCGCGCTCACCGAAGCGGCCGATGCCGCCCGCGCGGGCCTCGATGCCGCCACCGGCACCCTGCTGCGCGCCGTCCTGTTCCCGGCGGGTCCGGGCAGCCGGCCCCAGCTGTTCCTGACGGCCCATCACCTGGCGGTGGACAGCGTCTCCTGGCGCATCCTGCTCGCCGACCTGGAGGGCGCCTACCGCCGGGCCGCCGCGGGCGAGACGGTCCAACTGGAGCCCACCACCACGCCGTTCACCGACTGGGCCGCCCAGCTCGCCCGGCAGGTGCGGGACGGCGGACTCGACGGCGACCTGGCGTACTGGAGAGCCGAGAGCGAAGCGGTACGCACCCCGCTGCCGGTGGACCGCCCCGGCCCCGCCCACGCCGGCTCGGTCCGCACCGTACGCGCCCGCCTCGACCGCGACACCACCGAGGCCCTGCTGCGCCGGGTGCCCGGCGTCTACCGCACCCAGGTCAACGACGTCCTGCTCAGCGCGCTGGGCAGGGTGCTCGCCGACTGGGCGGGCAGCGACCGGGTGACGGTGGCCCTGGAGGGCCACGGCCGCGAGGACATCGACGCCCACGACGACCAGGACGCGCCCGGCTCCGCCGCCGACCTGTCCCGCACCGTCGGCTGGTTCACCACCCAGTACCCGGTCACCCTCACCCTGGACGCCGCCTCACCGGAGCCGGACTGGGGCGCCACGCTCAAGTCGGTGAAGGAACAGCTGCGGGCCGTCCCGCGCCGCGGCCTCGGCTACGAGGCGCTGGCCCGCCTGGGCTCACCGGACCCGGGCGCCCGCGCCCTGCGCGAACTGCCCCTGCCGCAGGTCTGCTTCAACTACCACGGCCAGTGGGAGAGCGCCCCCGGCCGGGACTTCGCACCCGCCGGCGAGGTCCCCGGCCGCGACCAGGCCGCCGACGCACCCCTCGACCACCTGCTGGACGTCTCGGCCGTGGCCGCCGACGGCGAGCTGGAACTGACCTGGCACTACAGCGACCAGGTGCACGACGAGCGCACGGTCCAGGAGCTGGCGGACGGCACGGCCCGTGCGCTGGCAGCGATCGCCGCCCACTGCGCACGGCCGGAAGCGGGCGGCCGCACCCCCTCCGACTTCCCGCTCGCCCGGCTGGACCAGGCCGGGGTGGACCGCCTGGCCGGGGACGGGCGCGCCGTCGAGGACATCCTCCCGCTCACCCCGCTCCAGGAAGGCATGCTCTTCCACCGGCTGATGGGCGGGTCGGACGACGTCTACCTCGACCAGGCCACCTTGCTGCTGGACGGCGTCGCGGACCCGCAGGCGTTCGCCCGGGCCTGGCAGCGGATCGCCGACCGCACACCGGTGCTGCGGACCTCCGTCGTCTGGGAGGACGTGCCCGTACCGCTCCAGATCGTGCACCGGTGGGCGACCGTGCCCACCGTCCACGTCGACTGGCGCGAGCTGGACGACGACCGGCAGGAAGCCGAACTCGCCCGGCTCCAGGCCGAGGACCTCGCCCGGGGCCTGGACCTCGGCACCGCGCCGCTGATGCGGCTCACCCTGATCCGGCTGCCCGGCGGCCGGCTGCGGCTGCTGTGGACCTCGCACCACCTGATCCTGGACGGCTGGAGCCTGGCGCAGGTGCTGACCGAGGTGTGCGAGGAGTACGCCGCCCTCGTCGCCGGCCAGGACCGGACAGCGCCCGTGCGCCGCCCCTTCGGCGACTATGTCCGCTGGCTGTCCGGCCGGGACGGGCGCGAGGCCGAGGAGCACTGGCGCACCGTCCTCGCGGGCTTCGCCACCCCGACGCCGCTGCCCTGCGACCGCCCGCCCCGCGAGGCCCACCGGGCCCGCTCGGCCGCGGTGGTCACCGCGAGCCTGCCCGTCGAGCTGTCCGAGGAGCTGCTGCACACCGCCCGCCGCAGCGGACTCACCCTCAACACCCTCGTCCAGGGCGCCTGGGCGCTGCTGCTGGCGCGCTACAGCGGCGAGCGGGACGTGGTGTTCGGCACCACCGTGTCCGGCCGCCCGGACTCCCTCCACGGCGTCGAGTCCATGGTGGGCATGTTCATCAACACCCTGCCCACCCGGGTACGGGTCGACCAGGACCGCACGGCCGCCGACTGGCTGCGGGACCTCCAGGACGCCCAGTCCGAGTCCCGGCGCTTCGAGGCCGTCTCGCTGGCCCAGCTGACCTCGCTCAGCGACGTCCCGGCGGGCACCGCGCTGTTCGACAGCATGGTCGCCTTTGAGAACTACCCGTTCGACGACGCCCGGACGTCCGGCGCCGGGGTGCGCATCCTCGACGTCGCCTCGCGCGATGCGACCAACTTCCCGCTCGTCCTGCGCGCCCACCACAGCGACCGCCTCGGCTTCGACCTCGCCCACGACCCGGACCTCTTCGACCCCGCCACCGCCCGCGCGCTCGCCGACCGGCTGTGCCTGCTCCTCACGGAACTCGCCGCGGGAGCGGACCGGCCGCTGCACGAACTGGCGTGGACCACCGCGGAGGAACGCCGGCGGATGCTGGTGGACTGGAACGGCACTGAGCACGGGCGGCCCGGCACCACGGTGCTGGACCTGTTCGAGGACCGGGCGGCGCGCACCCCCGACGCCCCCGCGGTCACCTGCGCGGGAAGCACCCTGTCCTACGCCGAACTCGACGCGCGGGCGGGCCGGCTGGCCCACCGGCTGGCCGAGGCGGGAGCGGGCCCGGAGCGCTTCGTGGCGCTCGCGCTGCCCCGCTCCGCGGAGACGATCGTGGCGATCGTCGCGGTGCTGAAGACCGGCGCCGCCTACCTGCCCGTCGACCCGGAGCTGCCCGAGGGCCGCATCGCCCACCTGCTCACCGACGCCGCGCCGGCCCTGCTGGTGACCACCGGGGCCGTCGCCGGACGGCTCGGGGACGCCGCCTGCCCCCGGCTGCTCCTGGACGACCCCGGCGTCCGCGCCGACCTCGAACGGCGCCCCGCCACCGGCCCGGAACCGGCCCGCCGCCCGCTGCCCGAGCACCCCGCCTACGTCATCTACACCTCCGGCTCCACCGGCCGGCCCAAGGGTGTGGTCGTCCCGCACGCCAACGTGGTGCGGCTGTTCTCCCGCACCCAGGACCGGTTCGCCTTCGACGAGCACGACGTGTGGACGCTGTTCCACTCCTACGCCTTCGACTTCTCCGTCTGGGAGATCTGGGGCGCGCTGCTGCACGGCGGCCGGCTCGTCGTCGTCCCGCACGAGGTCGCCCGCTCCCCCGAGGAGTTCCTGCGCCTGCTGGCCGACGAACGGGTCACGGTGCTCAACCAGACGCCCTCGGCGTTCTACCCCCTGATGCGCGCCGACGCCGAACACCCGGAGACCGGGGCACGGTTGGCCCTGCGACGGGTGATCTTCGGCGGTGAGGCGCTGGACCCGGGACGGCTCACCGACTGGTACGCGCGGCACCCGGACGCCGCGCCCGTCCTGGTCAACATGTACGGCATCACCGAAACCACCGTGCACGTCTCCTACGCGCCCCTCGACCGTGCCACGGTCACCGCCGCCACCGGCAGCTCCATCGGCCGTGGCATCCCCGACCTGCGCGTCCGGGTGCTCGACGGCCGCCTCGCGCCGGTTCCGCCCGGCGCCGTCGGCGAGATGTACGTGGCCGGCGAGGGCCTGGCCCGCGGCTATCTGAACCGGCCCGGCCTGACCGCCGCGCGGTTCGTGGCGGACCCGTTCGGCCCGCCCGGCACCCGCATGTACCGCACCGGCGACCGGGCCCGCTGGCGGCCCGACGGCACCCTGGAGTACCTCGGCCGGGCCGACCAGCAGGTCAAGATCCGCGGATTCCGGATCGAACCCGGCGAGATCGAGGCCGCCCTGACCGCCCACCCGGACGTCGCCGAGGCCGTGGTCGGGGTGCGCGAGGACACCCCCGGGGTGCGGCGGCTGGTGGCCCATGTCGTGGGCACCGGCCAGGGCGCCGCGCCGTCCGCCGCCGCGCTGCGCGCCCACCTGGCCCGGACCCTGCCCGCCCACATGGTGCCCGCCGCCTACGTCGCCCTGGACGCGCTGCCGCTGACCGTCAACGGCAAGCTCGACCACCGCGCCCTGCCCGCGCCCGGCCCGGACGGCTTCGCCGCCGGCGAGGACCGCACCGCACCGCGCACCGAGGCGGAGCGCCTCGTCGCCCGGGTGTGGGCCGAGGTCCTGGACGCCGGAGAGGTCGGCGCGGAGGACAGCTTCTTCGCCCTGGGCGGCGACTCGATCCTCGCCATCCGCGTCACCTCCCGCCTGCGCGCCGCCCTCGGCGCCGAGGTCTCGCCCCGGCTGCTGTTCACCCATCCCACCGTCGCCGCCCTGGCCGCCGCCCTGCCGGACCCGGCCACCGCCCGACGGGCACCGGACGACGCGATCCCCGCGGCCGACCGCACCGCCGCACTGCCGCTGTCGTTCCCCCAGCAGCGCCTGTGGTTCCTGGACACCTTCGAGCCGGACAGCACCGCCTATGTGACCTTCTTCGTGCTGCGCCTGCGCGGCCCCCTCGACGAAGCGGCCCTGCGCACCGCCCTGGACGCCCTGGTGGCCCGGCACGAACCGCTGCGCACCACCTTCGCCGAACAGGACGGCCACGCCCGCCAGCACGTCCACGCCCCCCGGGCGACCGACCTGCCGCTGGACGACCTGTCCACCGTCCCGGCCCACGCCCGCGACGGCGCACTCGACGCGCTGCTGGCCCGCGAGGGCGCCCTCCCGTTCGACCTGGGCAACGGGCCGCTGCTGCGGACCCGGCTGGTCCGGCTCACCGCCGACGAGCACGTCCTGACCCTGGCCATGCACCACATCGTCACCGACGGCTGGTCCACCGCCGTGCTCGGCCGGGACCTGGGCGAGCTCTACGCCGCCGCCCTCCAGGACCGCCGCCCCGACCTGCCCGAACTGCCGCTCCAGTACGCCGACTACGCGGCCTGGCAGCGGGCCCGCGCGGCCGACGCCGGCGACGTGCAGCTCGCCTACTGGCAGCGGAAGCTGTCCGATGTGGCGCCGCTGGAGCTGCCCACCGACCGGCCGCGGCCCGCCGTCCGCACCGAGAACGGCGCGCTGCTGGAGTTCTCCCTGCCCGCCGCGCTGACCGACCGGCTGCGGGAGACCGGCCGCCGCGCCGACGCCACCCTCTACATGACCCTGCTCGCGGCCTGCAAGGTGCTGCTCGCCCGCTGGGCCGGCCAGGAGGACGTCGCGGTCGGCACCGTCGCCTCCGGACGCGAACGTCCCGAACTGGAGCACCTGGTCGGGATGTTCGTGAACACCCTGGTGCTGCGCAGCCGGGTGCCCGGCGACCTGCCGTTCACCGCGCTGCTGTCCGAGGTGCGCGCCACCGTCCTGGACGCGTTCGCCCACCAGGACGTGCCCTTCGAGCAGCTCGTCGATGTGCTCCAGCCCGAACGTGACACCAGCCGCACCCCCCTCTTCCAGGTCATGGTGGCCCTGCACAACCTGGGCGGCGAGGCACCGCACCTGCCGGGCCTCGACGTCGAGACCGTCCAGCCGCCCGGCCGGCACGCCGCCTTCGACCTCGGCTTCGACTTCGTGGAGCGCGACGGCGGCCTCACCGGCTACGTCGAGTACAACACCGACCTGTTCGACGCGGACACCGTCGAGCGGGCGACCGCCCGGCTGCGCCTGCTGCTGGAAGCGGTCGCGGACGACCCCGCCCGCACGGTCGGCGACCTGCCGCTGCTGTCCGGTGCCGAGCGGCGCCAGATGCAGGAGGAGTGGCAGGGCGAGACCCTGCCCGTCCCGGACCGGACGTTCGTGGACCTCTTCGAGGCGCAGGCGGCGCGCACCCCGCACGCCACCGCCCTGGTGGCCCGGGACGCCACCCTCGACTTCGCCACCCTCAACGACCGCGCCAACCGGCTGGCCCACCACCTCATCTCCCTCGGCGTCGGCCCGGAGCGGGTGGTCGCCGTGCAGCTGCCGCGCACCTCGGACATGCTGGTGGCGCTCCTCGCCGTCCTCAAGGCCGGCGGCACCCAGCTGTCCCTCGACCCCGAACTCCCCGCCGAACGCCGCGCGTTCCTGCTCTCGGACGCCGCACCGCGGACCGTCCTGACGGCCGACGTGCTGCGCGACGTCCCCCTGGAGCGGCAGCCCGGCCACAACCCCACCGACGCCGACCGCACTTCGCCGCTGTACGGCGCCCACACCGCGTACCTCAACTACACCTCCGGCTCCACCGGCCGGCCCAAGGGCGTCGCCGTCGAACACCGCCAGCTCGTCAACCTCTGCCACGACCACCTGGCCGGGCTCGTCACCCCGCACACCACCGACGGCCGGCCGCTGCGCTTCGCGCTGAGCGCCGCCTTCTCCTTCGACACCTCGTGGGAGGGCCCGCTGCTCCTGGCCCTGGGCCAGGAGGTCCACCTCGTCGACGAGGACGTGCGCCTGGACCCGGCGGCCTTCGTCCGCCAGGTCGCCGAAAACCGCCTGGACTGCGTCAATGTGACACCGTCCTTCCTGCACGAGCTGCTGGCCGCCGGGCTGCTCACCGGCGACCACCACCGCCCCCGCCTCGTCATGGTCGGCGGCGAGGCCGTCGGCGCCCCGCTGTGGCGGGAGCTGCGGGAGACCGAGGGCGTCACCGCGTACAACGTCTACGGGCCCACCGAGTGCACCGTCGACGCCGTGTACGGCCCCTTCGCCGGCGACGCCGGGCGTCCCGTGATCGGCCGCCCGGGCCGCAACCTGCGCGCCCATGTGCTCGACGGCGCCCTGCGGCCGGTCCCGGTCGGGGTGCCGGGCGAGCTGTACCTCGCCGGCGCCCAGGTCACCCGCGGCTACCTGGGACGCCCCGGGCTCACCGCCGGGCGCTTCGTCGCCGACCCGTTCGGCCCGCCCGGCACCCGGATGTACCGCACCGGCGACCGTGCGCGCTGGGACCGGCACGGGCAACTGGAGTACCTGGGCCGCACCGACGAACAGGTCAAGATCCGGGGCTTCCGCATCGAACCCGGCGAGATCGAGGCCGCCCTGCTCGGCGACCCCGCGGTGGCCGACGCCGTGGTGGTGGCCGCCGACCACGCGGGACGGGCCCGGCTGGTGGCCTACGTGGTGCCCGCCGGGTCGCAGCCGCCCGCGGCCGAGGAGCTGCGGGTCCGGCTGCGCCGCACCCTGCCGGACTACATGGTCCCCGCGGTGTTCGTCCCCCTGGACCGGATCCCCAGGACCAGCAGCGGCAAGACCGACCGGCGCGCCCTGCCCGCGCCCCCCGCCCAGCCCGACACCACGACCCCGTACACGGCTCCGCGCACCGACACCGAGACCTGCCTCGCCGGCATCTGGGCGGAGGTGCTGGGCGCCCCCCGGGTCGGCGTCGAGGACAACTTCTTCGCCCTGGGCGGCGACTCGATCCTCAGCATCCAGATCGTCTCCCGGGCCCGCCGGGCCGGACTCGGCCTCACCTCCAAGGACGTCTTCCGCCACCAGACGATCGCCGAACTCGCCCTGCGCACCGCCGCCGTGGGCCCGCCGCCCGCCGACGGCACCGCGGCGCCGGCCGGCCCCGCGCCGCTCACCCCCATCCAGCACTGGTACCTCGACGACCGCCGGCCCGGGGACGCGCTGCGCTTCACCATGACCAACCGGCTGGAGCTGGCCCCGCACAGCGACGAGACGGCGCTGCGGCACGCGGCCGCCGCCCTGGTGGCCCACCACGAGGCGCTGCGCACCCGCTTCCGCCGCACCGACGGCACCTGGCACCAGGAGGTGCTGCCGGCCGCCCCCGGGGACGTCTTCGCGCGCCACGACCTGACCGGCCTCGACGCTCCCGGCCGGGAGGAGGCCGTCCAGCACGCGACCGCCGCCGCCCAGTCCTCCTTGGACGTCACCGAGGGCCGGGTCGTACAGGTCCTGTACTTCGACTGCGGGCCCGACGTCCCCGCCCAACTCGTCGTCACGGCACACCACTTGGTGGTCGACGGGGTCTCCTGGCGCATCCTGCTCGGCGACCTGGAGGCCGCCTACCGCGACGCCGCCGCCGGCCGGCCGCCCGCCCTCGCCCCGGCGAGCAGCGGCTACGGACACTGGGCGGCCCGGCTGGAGCGGCACGCCCGCTCGGGCGCCCTCGACGGCGACCTGGCGTACTGGACCCGGGCCTGCCGGGCCCCGGCCGGCCTCCCCGCCGACCGGCCGGGCGGCAACACCCACGGCACCGCCGCCACCCTCACCGTCAGCCTGGGCCGCGCCGAGACCGACGCCCTGCTGCGCCAGGTCCCCGACGTCTACCGCACCCAGGTCAACGACGTCCTGCTCAGCGCCCTCGGCCGCACCCTGACCCGCTGGAGCGGCCAGGACACCGTCCTGATCGGCGTGGAGGGCCACGGCCGCGAGGACCTCTTCGACGAGCTGGACCTCTCCCGCACCGTCGGCTGGTTCACCGCCGAGTTCCCGCTCGCGCTGTCCGTCACCCCGGACGCGGACTGGCGCGACACCGTCCGGTCCGTCAAGGAGCAGCTGCGCGCCGTGCCGCTGCGCGGCCTGAGCTACGGCGCGCTGCGCCACCTCCTGCCGCAGAGCCCGCTGCCCGACGCACCGGCGCCGTGCATCGGCTTCAACTACCACGGACAGTGGGACATCGCGGCAGCCGGCCGCCCCGACGACGACGGTCTCTACCGGGCCGCCCTGCCGCCCGCCGGCCAGGACACCGACCCCGACGAGACCCGCACCTACCTGCTCGACGTGACCGGCGTGGTCCAGGACGGCCGGCTCGAACTCGGCTGGACCTACCCGCCGGAGAGGTACGACGAGGCCACCGTCCGCCGCCTCGCCGAGGACACCGTCGCGGCGCTCACCGAGATCGTCGCGCACTGCGCGCTGCCGGAGACCGGCGGCCGCACCCCGTCCGACTTCCCGCTCGCCGGGCTCGACCAGCACCAGGTGGACCTGATCGCGGGCGACGGACGGGACGTGGCGGACATCCATCCGCTCACCCCGCTGCAGGCCGGCATGCTCTTCCACGGGCTGGTCGACTCGGCGGGCGCCTACTTCGACCAGATGGCGGTCCGGATCGCCGGCGTCGCCGACCCGCGGGCCTTCGCCGCGGCCTGGCAGCGGGTCGCCGACCACACCCCGGCGCTCCGCAGCAGCGTCCGCTGGCAGGGCCTGCCCCAACCGGTGCAGGTCGTGCACCACCGCGCCGCCCTGCCCGTCGCCCACCACGACTGGCGGACCCTGACCCCAGCCGAGCGCGACCGTGCCCTCGGCCGGCTGCTCGCCGAGGACCGGGCGGCCGGGATGGACGTGACCACCGCCCCGCTGAGCCGGATCACGGTGGCCGCCCTGCCCGCCGACGAGGTCCTGTTGGTGTGGTCCTCGCACCACCTGATGCTCGACGGCTGGAGCACCGGAGCGCTCTTCGCCGACGTGTGTGCGCAGTACGCGGCGACGGTCGACGAACGCACCGTCCGCCCGCCGGCCCGCCGCCCGTTCCGCGACTTCCTGCAGTGGCTGGCACAGCAGGACGAGGCGGAGGCCGAGCGGCACTGGACCGGCACCCTCGCCGGGTTCACCGCCCGCACCCCGCTGCCCTACGACCGGCCGCCCGTCGAGGCGCACCGCGCCCGGTCGGACGCGCTGGTGCACATGGAGCTCGCCCCCGAGGTCTCCGACCGGCTGCGCGAGACCGCCGGGCGCAACGGCCTGACCGTCAACACGGTGGTGCAGGGCGCCTGGGCGCTGCTGCTGGCGCGCTACAGCGGCCGTCAGGACGTGGTGTTCGGCACCACGGTCTCGGGCCGCCCGGCCGAACTGCCGGGCGTGGAGTCCATGATCGGCATGTTCATCAACACCGTGCCGACCCGCGCCCACGCCGAGGGCGGCCGGGGCGTCCTGCCCTGGCTGCGCGACCTCCAGGCCCAGCAGAGCGAATCGCGGCGCTTCGACTTCGTCTCCCTGGCCCGCATCCAGACCCTGAGCGAACTCCCGCCGGGCGAGGCGCTGTTCGACAGCATGGTGGTGTTCGAGAACTACCCCTTCGACGAGGCGGCCGCCGCCGACGCGGGCATCCGTATCCGGGACGTACGCGCCGAGGACGCCACCAACTTCCCGCTGTGCCTGCGCGCCTACCTCGCCGACCGCCTCGGCTTCGACCTCGCCTATGACGGGGCGCTGTTCGACCGTACGACGGTGGAGCGGGCCGCGGCCCACCTGGAGGCCCTGCTGACCGCGGTCGCCGACGGTACCGACCGCTCCCTGGACGACCTGGGCCTGCTCACCGCCGCCGACCGCGCGGTCCTGCACCGGTGGAACACCGCCGCACGCCCCGCCGTGGGCGGGTCGCCGGTGGACCTGTTCGCCGACCAGGCGCGCCGCACCCCGGACGCGGTCGCCCTCGCCGAGGTGGACGGCCAAGAGGTGACGTACCGCCAACTGGCCGACTGGTCGGACCGGGTGGCCGCCCGGCTCCGGGCGGACGGCCTGGCCCCCGAGAGCCGGGTCGCCCTGCTGATGGACCGCTCGGCCGCCCTCGTGGTGGCCCAGCTGGCGGTGCTCAAGGCCGGCGGTGTGTATGTGCCCGTGGACGGCCGCGCCCCCGAGGAGCGCCGGCGGATGCTGCTCGACCAGGCGGGAGCCACGGCCCGGTTGACCGCCGAGGACGTGACCGCCGCCCGCAGCGCCGCACCGGCCGCCGCGCCCGCTCTGCCGCCCGCCGACCCCGACCGGCTCGCCTACGTGATGTTCACCTCCGGGTCGACCGGCACCCCCAAGGCCGTGGGGGTGCGCCACCGCGACGTGGCGGCGCTCGCCACCGACAGCCGCTTCACCGGCCCCGGCTGCGCACGGGTCCTGCTGCACTCCCCGGTGGCCTTCGACGCCGCCACCTTCGAGGTCTGGGCGCCGCTGCTGAACGGCGGACGCGTCGTGGTGGCCCCGCCGGGCGCCGTGGACGCGGCCCTGCTGCGGCGGCTGGCCGCCGGGGGAGAGGTGACGGCCCTGTGGCTGACGGCCGGCCTCTTCCGGCTGCTGGCCCAGGACGCGCCCGGCTGCTTCGACGGGCTGCACCAGGTGTGGACCGGCGGCGACGTGGTCCCGGCCGCCGCCGTGCGCCGGGTACTGGCCGCCTGCCCCGCCCTGACCGTGGTGGACGGCTACGGACCGACCGAGACCACCACCTTCGCGACCTCCTTCGCCATGACCGACGCCGCCGCGGTCCCGGACACCGTCCCCATCGGCCACCCGCTGGACGACATGCGCGTCCATGTCCTCGACGCCCGGATGCGGCCCGTGCCGCCGGGCACCGCGGGCGAACTCTTCCTGGCGGGCGAGGGCGTGGCCCGCGGCTACCTCGGCCGCCCCGGCGCGACCGCGGACCGCTTCGTCGCCGATCCCTCCGGGCCGCCCGGCGGCCGGATGTACCGCACCGGGGACCTGGCCCGCCGACGGCTCGACGGCACGGTGGAGTTCCTCGGCCGCGCCGACGACCAGGTCAAGATCCGGGGCTTCCGGGTCGAACCCGGCGAGGTGGAAGGCGTGCTGGCCGCCCACCCCGGCGTCGCGGACGTGGCGGTGGTGGCCCGCGAGGAACGGCCCGGGGCCAAGCGCCTGGTCGCCTATGTGGTCGGGCACGACGGCCTCGACACCGAGGCGCTGCGCGCCCACGCCCGGCAGACGCTGCCCGACTACCTGGTCCCCACCGCCTTCGTCCCGCTGACGGCGCTGCCGCTCAGCACCAACGGCAAGGTGGACCGGGCGGCCCTGCCCGCACCCGGCACCGGCACCGACCGGCCCGCGCCGGTCGCCCCGCGCACCGAGGCTGAACGCCGCACGGCCGCGATCTGGGCCGAGGTGCTCGGCGTGCCGGACGTCGGCGTGGAGGACGACTTCTTCGCGCTCGGCGGCGACTCGATCCTGAGCATCCGCCTCACGTCACGACTGGCGGAGGCCTTCGGGACCGACCTCACCCCGCGGGCGGTCTTCACCCACCCGACCCCGGCCGGGCTCGCCGCCCTCCTGACGCAAGGGGAGCAGGCCCCCGCGGGGCAGGGCGCCATCCTCCCGGCACCCCGGGACACCGCACCGCCGCTGTCCTTCGCCCAGCAACGCCTGTGGTTCCTCGACGCGTTCGCGCCCGGCAGCACCGAGTACATCACCCCGCTGGCACTGCGCCTGCGCGGCCGCCTCGACACCGCCGCGCTCGGCGCCGCCCTGACCGCGCTGGCGGCCCGGCACGAGTCGCTGCGCACCACCTTCGACTCCGAGGACGGCCAGGGCATCCAGGTCGTCCACCCGCCCCAGGACGTGCCGCTGCCGCTGCACGACCTGTCGGCACTGCCCGCCGGCGAGCGCACGGCGCGGCTCGAACAGCTGCTGGCCGAGGACCGCACCCGCCCCTTCGACCTGCGCCAAGGACCCCTGCTGAGGGCCCAGCTGATCCGGCTGGCGGACGACGCACACGTCCTGACGCTGACCTTGCACCACATCATCACCGACGGCTGGTCGACCGCGGTCCTCACCGGCGACCTGGCCCACCTCTACCGGGCCGCGCTCGGCGCCACCACGGCCGAACTGCCGCCGCTGCCCGTGCAGTACGCCGACGTCGCCCACTGGCAGCGCACCGCGCACGGCGCGGCCGCCGAGGAGCAACTGCGGTACTGGCAGCAGCGCCTGACCGGCGTCGAACCGCTGAACCTGCCCACCGACCGGCCCCGTCCGGCCGTACAGACCAGGAACGGCGCGACGGCCCCGCTCGTCCTGCCGCCCGAAACGGCCCGCCGGCTGGCGGAGTTCGGCCGGGCCCGGCAGACCACCCTGTTCACCACGCTGATCGCCGCCGCCCAGACCCTCTTCGCCCGCCTGTCCGGACAGCGCGACATCGCCGTGGGAACCGTCACCTCGGGCCGCGACCGCGCCGAGACCCAGCGCCTGATCGGCTTCTTCGTCAACACGCTGGTGCTGCGCTCGACCGTCGACCCCGACACGGACTTCCCCGCGTTCCTGGCACAGGTGCGGGAGACGGTGCTCGACGCCTTCGCCCACCAGGACGTGCCGTTCGAGCAGGTGGTGGACGAGGTCCAGCCCGTACGCGACACCAGCCGCACCCCGCTCTTCCAGGCCATGGTCGTGCTCCAGAACGCGCCCGGAGCGGCCCTGGACCTGCCCGGCCTCGACGTGAGCGACATCGAGCCGGACACCCACCACGCGGGCTTCGACATCACCCTGGAGTTCGCCGAGACCGAATCCGGCGCCCTGCACGGGCTGCTCACCTACAACACCGACCTGTTCGACGACGCCACCGCCCAGCGGATGGCCGACCAGCTCACCACGCTGCTGACCGGCATCGCCGAGGACCCGCACCGCCCCGTCGGCGCCCTGCCGCTCGCCCCGGACGACGCGCTGCGCCGCCTGCTGGCCCACGGCAGCGGCACCGCCCGTCCGGTGCCCGCGGCCACCCTGCCCGAGCTGTTCCAGCGGCAGGCGGCCCGTACACCCGATGCGCCGGCGCTGATCGACGGCACCCGCGAGCTGACGTACGCGGAACTGGAGCGCGCGGCCAACCGGCTGGCGCACCACCTGATCGGCCGCGGGGTCGGTCCCGAGAGCGTGGTGGCGCTGGCGCTGCCCCGCTCGGCGGAGACGGTGGTGGCCCAACTCGCCGTCACCAAGGCCGGCGGCGCCTTCCTGCCCGTGGACCCGGCCTATCCGGCCGAGCGGCGGGACTTCATGGTGCGCGACGCGGGCGCCGCCATGGTCCTCGACGACCCCGCCGGCATCTGGCGCACGGAAGGACCCGACACCGCGCCCACCGACGCGGACCGGCGGGTGCCGCTGACGGACGCCCACCCCGCCTACGTCATCTACACCTCCGGCTCCACCGGCACCCCCAAGGCCGTGGTGGTCGCACACACCGGACTCGCCCCGTTCGCCGCGGCCGCCGCCGCCCGGTACGCGGTGCGCGCGGGGGACCGGGTCCTCCAGTTCGCCTCGCCCAGCTTCGACGCCTCCGTCCTGGAGCTGTGCGTCTCCCTGCTGGCCGGGGCGACGCTGGTCACGGGCGAGGAGGGGCCGCTGGTCGGCGACCGGCTGGCCCAGGTGCTCGACGAGCGGCGGATCACCCACGCCCTCGTCCCGCCCGCCGCCCTGGCCACCGTGCCGCCCGGGACCGCCGGCGCCCTGCCGCACCTGCGCACCCTGATCGTCGGCGCCGAGGCCTGCCCCGCCGACCTGGTGGAGCGCTGGGCCCCCGGCCGCCGGATGATCAACTCCTATGGCCCGACCGAGGCGACGGTGGTGTCCACCTGGACCGGCCCGCTGGCCCCGGAAGCCGGCGCCCCGCCCATCGGCCGCCCCCTCGGCACCAGCCGGGCCTACGTCCTGGACGCCGCCCTGCGCCCCGTACCGGTCGGGGTGACCGGTGAGCTGTACGTCGCCGGGCCCGGACTCGCCCGCGGCTACCTGGCACGCCCCGGACTGACCGCGGGCCGGTTCGTCGCCGACCCGTTCGGCGCCCCCGGCGAGCGGATGTACCGCACCGGCGACCTGGTGCGCTGGGGCGCCGACGGCGACCTGCGCTACGCCGGACGCGCCGACGACCAGGTCAAGGTGCGCGGCTTCCGCATCGAGCCCGGCGAGATCGAGAGCGCGCTGCGGCGCAGCCCGCACGTACGGGACGCGGTGGTCGCGGTACGCGCCGCGGCCGGTCAACACCCCACCGGCCCCGCACGGTTGGTCGCCTACGTGGTCCCCGCCGACGGCACCCCGCAGCCGCTGCCCGTCCCGGAGGTGCGCGACCACCTGGCCCGGCTCCTGCCCGCGCACATGGTCCCGTCGGTCTTCGTCCCCCTGGACCGGCTGCCGCTCACCCCGAACGGCAAGACCGACCGGCGCGCCCTGCCCGACCCCGACCCGGCATCATCCGGCACCACCGGCCCGCACATCGCACCGCGCACCGACACCGAACGCCGGATCGCCCAGATCTGGGCCGACGTCCTCGGCCTCGACACCGTCGGCGCCGACGACAACTTCTTCGACCTCGGCGGCGACTCCATCCTGAGCATGCAGGTGGTGTCCCGGCTGCGCCGGGCCGGCCTGCACCTGGCCACCAAGGACCTGTTCACCCACCAGACGGTGGCGGAACTGGCCACCGTCGTCACCACCGGAGCGGACCGGACCGACAGCGGCCCGGTGACCGGCGACCTGCCGCTCACCCCCATCCAGCAGTGGTTCCTTGCCACTCCCCGAGCCAACCACCACCACTTCAACCAGTCGGCGCTGCTCGAACTCGACGGTGCCCCCGACCCGGCCGCCCTCCACGCGGCGCTGGCCGCCCTGCTGGAGCACCATGACGCACTGCGCATGCGGTTCACCGAGGACGGCGGCGGCTGGCGCCAGCAGAACCCGCCGCCCGCGGAGCCGGACGGCCTCCTCGTCCGGCACGACCTGACCGGTCTGCCGTCCGACGAGGCCGACACGGCCATGGAGAAGGCCGCCGACGACCTGCACTCCGGCTTCGACATCGGCCAGGGCCCGCTGCTGCGCGCGGCGCTGTTCACCGGCGACCCGGACCGCCCGGCCTTCCTGCTCCTGGTGGCCCACCACCTGGTCGTCGACGCGGTGTCCTGGCGCATCCTGCTGGACGACCTGGAGACCGCCTACCAGCAGGCCGCGGCGGGGAGCGCCGTCACGCTCGACGAGCGCACCACCGCCTTCCGGGACTGGGCCAGGGGCCTGGCCGCCCATGTCGCCGAAGGCGGGCTGGACCACGAACTCCCGTACTGGGAAGAGGCGGTGACCTCCGCCCCGCTGCCCGTCGACCATGACACCGACACCCCGTCGGGCGCGTCCCGCACGGTCTCCGTGACCCTCGACGAGGCGGACACCACGGCGCTGCTGCGCGCCGCCCCCACCGCCTACCGCACCCGCATCAACGACGTCCTGCTGGCCGCCCTGGCCCTGGCGCTGGCGCGCTGGACCGGCCAGGAGCGGGTCTGCGTCGACCTCGAAGGACACGGCCGTGAGGACGTCCTGGAGGGCGTGGACCTCTCGCGCACCGTCGGCTGGTTCACCACCGTCTACCCGGTCGGCCTCCAGGTCCCCGACCCCGCGGACCTCGGTCCCTCCCGGGACTGGCGGGCCCTGGTCAAATCGGTCCGGCGCCAGCTGCGCGCCGTCCCCGGCAACGGGCTCGGCTTCGGCGCCCTGCGCACCCACGGCCCCGCCGAGGTGCGCGAGCGCCTGGACCGCACCGGCCGCGGGCAGGTCGTGTTCAACTACCTGGGCCAGTGGGACGCGCGGCCCGGCGGCTCGGACGGCACGCTCGTCCGTGCCGAGCACGGTTCCTTCGGCCAGGACCACGACCCCCGCGACGGCGGCTCCCACCTGCTGGAGGCCGTCGGCGCGGTGCAGGACGGCCGGCTCGCCTTCACCTGGCACTACCGCCCCGACATCCACGAGGAGGCGACCGTACGGGCGGTGGCCGACGACTTCGCCGAGGCCCTGCGCCGGATCGCCCGGCACGCCAGGGACGGCGCATGAGGGGCCCGGCGGCCGGGCCGCCGCCGCCGGCCTCGCACCGCGTACGGCGGATTGCCGAAAAACGCCCCGTGCACCGGCCGTTGACGGCAGCCTGAAGGAGATCAACCGCCCGGCCGGCGCCCCCGGCCGCACCACCTGACCGCCCGGCCCGAGCCCGCACCCCGACCGCACGCCGTGGCTCACCGCCACCCGACGAACCCGCCCCGCCCGACCGACCAGATCCGCCCGATCAACAAGTCAACCCACGATGGGAGAGCGTGACATGGACGAGAACGCCCGCTACCAGGTGCTGCGCAACGACGAGGACCAGTACTCGCTGTGGCTGGCCGACCTGGAGGTCCCCGACGGCTGGCACGCCGTGGGCAAGGAGGGCACCCAGGACGAGTGCTCCGCCTATGTCGACGAGGTCTGGACCGACATGCGCCCCCGCAGCCTGCGCGAGCGCATGGACCACGCCGCCTCCTGACCGGTCCTCCCGCAGGGCCTCGGCCGCCGCCGCGCCCTGCCCCCTCCCGCACCACCACCGTGCGGGCCGCGACACGGCCACCGGCCGGCGCGGCCCGCACGGCCCGTTCACCGCCTGTCTCTTGGCGCCGTACCCTTCCCGGGCGTGGAGCCGCCGTGCCCCGCCCAGCGGTCGCCGCGCCGTGCACCGCGCTGCCCCGCCCGGCCGTGTGCCCCGGCCCGCCGCCGAACCCTCTCCGCGCCGCCCGGCCGCCTGGCGCCCCTTGGTGACGTGGCCCGGCCGCCGGTGAGTCCTCGCTGCTCACCGCCGCCGTGAACGTCGTCCCGTCGCCGCTTCCCCTTTCCCGCCCGGCCATCGCCGGCGCAGCCCCGCGGCATGCGTCCCGTTGTCCACGGAAAATGGCAGGGTACGCCTTAATTACCTGGCATATCGGATTTGGCGCCAGGTAGTGACGATAGGGCGTTATTACGCTATACCAGTGACATGCGCCGCACAGGCCGGATGCCTGGGAGCGGAGTTCAAGACTTTTACGGGGTGAGGGAACTGCGGATCGCGGGGGATTTTCTCAGTGGCCGGTCCGTGACCCGGGCCTGTTTCGCCTGGCCGGAGCGCCGGGGACCGCTCCGTTCCGTCATCGGGCCGCGGCGGCGGTCGACGGCATGACGGGGTAACTGCCGCCGCGCAGTGCGGAGTTCGCACGAGATCACGCACTTTCCCACATGCCCGGACACGGCCTGCGCCGCGCCCGACTCATGACCGGCGCATTCCCGGAAGTCGACCCCTTCTGTTTGCGCGCCCGCATTGCCTTTCACCCCACCTGGATCACTTGTGCTTTCCCATGAGAAGGGACCTTGGAATGACCCCGATCTTGCGTACCGAGCGACTGGTTCTTTCGCCCTACCGGCCCGAGGACGAGGATGTCTTCGTGACCCTGCTCGGCGATGAAGAGGTCTGCCGCTGGATGGGCCAGGACCGCGTACCCGAAGAAGAGATCCGGGGCATTTTCCAAGCGATTCTCCACGAGATCTATGGAAAGAACCTGTTCGACGTGTGGGCCGTGTGGTCCGACGGTGTCTATGTGGGACACGCGGAGATCAAGAAGACGGGCAATGTCGACGGCTACGAGATGGTCGCCGCCCTGATCAAGGAGAGCCGGGGGAGGGGCGTGGGCAACGAATTGGTGCGCGGTCTGCTGCGCTACGCCGCCGACACCCTGCAACTCGACGAGGTCTACGGAATGGTGGGCGCCGAGAACGCCGCCAGCCTGGCCCTGGGCAAGAAACTGGGATTCACCCACGTCCGCGATGTCGTCGGGGACGACGGCACGGTGACGAAGATGCTGGTCCTCCCCACCGGCAGCAGCCGGTCCCCGGGCGCCAGCCCGTCTCCGAGCACCGTCCCTTCCCTGGACGGCGTCCCCTCCCAGGACAACAGCCCTTCACCGGGCGCCGGCCCTTCCGCCGTGTCGGTGGGCTGAGCGCCCCGGATGCCCCGTCGGGCAGTCAGAGGCACTGCCCGAAGAGGTCCAGCAGGTTGCGCCAATGGCGGGCGTCCGCCTCGGCGTTGTACGCGGCGGTGTCGGCCTGGGTGTAGCCGTGGTGGGCGCCTTCGTAGAGCTCGCTGCGGTAGCGCACGCCCGCGGCGTCCAGTGCCTGCTCCAGGCGCTCGATCTGCTCGGGCGTCATGGACTGGTCCTGGTCGGCGTGCCCGAAGTACAGCTGCGCGGTGATGCGGTCGGCGAGCCGGTGCGGGCTGTCCTCGGCGTCGGTGGCCAGGCGTCCGGCGTGGAAGGAGGCCGCGGCGGCGATCCGGTCGGGGTGGGCCGCGGCGGTGCGGACCGCGAGGACGCCGCCCATGCAGTAGCCGGTGGCGCCCACGGGTCCGTCGGTGACCAGCGGAGAGGCGGCCAGCCAGTCGAGGTAGGCCCCGGCGTCCCGCATCGCCAGGTCGGGGGTGAGGGTCTGCATGATCGGGAAGAGCTGCTCGAAGATCTCCGGCCGCTGGGACGGGTCGATCAACTCGGGCAGCTCCACCAGCGGGGCCCGGCCGGAGCGGTGGAGGACGTTGGGCACCAGCACCGTGTAGCCGTGCCCGGCCAGGCGCTCGGCCATCTCCTCCAGCGAGGGCCGCAGGCCGAAGGCGTCCATGTACAGCAGGACGCCGGGGTGCGGCGCGCCGTCGTCGGGGTGGGCGAGATACGCGTCGGCGACGCCGTCCGGAGTGGGGAGGTCCAGGGAGCCACCGTGCACGCTCGTCATGTCCGCGCCTTTCGTCGGGTCCGGGGGCGACGCAGGGAGGGCCGCCCGTCCGCCGGCCGGCCATGCCGCCGTCCTTGCCCACAGTAGACAGTCGATCTGTCCAGAGCCCACCACCCGCGTCCCGCAAGTCTGTCCCTGCACGCACAAGTCCCGTGCGTTTCGCCTGTGTTGGAATCAGACATGGCCACTACTCCTCCCGGCCCCGTGTCGGTTTCCCGGAACGAGCCCTCGAGCCGGCCGCGGGCCGAGGTCGAGCGGTTACGCGACGAAGCGACGCGGCAGAAGGACCTCGCACACCGCCGGGCCGAATTCTGGGTCAAGGTCGATATCGCGCTGGGCTTCCCCGCGGCGCTCCTGGCCGGCGTGTCCGGGGCCGCGGGGCTGGCGTCGGCGGACGCCCGGGTGCCCGCGGCGCTGGTGGCCCTGGTGGCCGCCGGGTTCGCGGCGGGGGCGGGCTTCCTCCGGAGCGACAGCAGGCGCCTGGCCAACAAACGCGCCCGGCAGGCCTGGGCTTTCGTCGAGGCCAGGGCCCGGATGAAGCTGGCGAAGGAGCGAGTGCTGCCCGAGGACCTCGGCGAGGTGCTGGAGAGCCGCCAAGCCGCGCTGGCTGCCTACGAAGGGGAGGAAGCCCCGCCCGGTCCGGCACCGGCGCTCCCGGGCTGACGCCGTGCGTCCCGTTCGGCCAGCTCCTTGAGGGTCAGGAGCTGCTTGCGCATCATGACGAGGTCGCCCCGGGCGAGAAGCCCGCGGCGCAGCCGGCGGGGAAGCGGCCCCCCGGCCTCGGTGACGACCTTCACCACCAGGCGGCAGCCCGCTTCGCGCGGGTTCAGGGTGTAGCTCACCGCCATCTGCCCGTGCCGCTCGGCGAGCCGCGCCGGGAGCACACCGGTGATGTGGGTGCCGGTCTCGAAGCCCGCGATCTCGAACACCAGGAAGGGCTGCCCCAGGGCCAGTTCCGGCAGTTCCGGGACCAGCGTGCGCGGGCTCTTCTGTCCGCGGAAGTCGATCCGGTCGTAGCTGTACGGCGCGATCGTCAACTGCCGCAGCCAACGGAAGACCAGGTCCGGCGGCGCCGCCACGTCCACGGCCCGGAACCACCCCTCGGCAGGCCCCGCCACCAGCGGGTCGCAGGGGTAGGGCGCGGCCCGCTCCGGCCGGGTGGCGCCCCAGACTTTCCCGCTCAGGTCCATGCCGCGACCCTACGTGACCGCCCTCGCGGCCGCCGCGCCCGTGACCCCGCCCGGTGCACCTCGCTCTGCGCCGCCCAGGCGACGTGCACCGGCCATGCGGGGCAGGACGCGACGGTCAGCGTTGGTGGCGCTGGGCCTGGGCGATCTGCTGGACGAGGGAAGCCGGCGCGGCCCTGCGCTGGACGACGGCCGCCAGGGTGGGGAAGAGCCCGCCGATGGCGCTGCCCAGGCGCAGTTCGAGCGGGGCCACATTGACTTCGGCCCGGTCGCGTTCGATCGCCTTGAGGGTGCCGGCCACGACCTGTGCGGGGCTGACGGTACGGATCCCGGCGGGTGGTGTGGCACCGGAGTCGGCGAACATCCCCGCGTCACGCACGAAGCCCGGCTGCACGAGGGACACCCCGACGCCCGTGCCGTGCAGGTCCTGCCGCAGGCCGTGCGCGAAGCCGCGCAGACCGAACTTCGCGGCGCTGTAGAGGGAGGTGGAAGGGGAGGACGTCCGGCCCGAGATGGAGCCGATCATGACCAGGTGGCCGCGGCCGGCGGCCACCATGCGCGGTGCCAGGAGCCGGGCGAGCATGAGCGGCGCGCGCAGGTTCACATCCAGCGCCCGGTCGAGCTCACGGGGCGTGTAGTCGAGCAGCGGCCCACTGGAGGGCAGGGCCGCGTTGGCGACCAGGATGTCCACGGGCCCGGCGCGTTCGGCGAGATCCTCGACCGCCTCGGGGTCGCTCAGGTCCGCGACCAGGGGCCGGGCGCCCAACGACGTTTCGAGCCGTTCGAGCGCGTCGGCACGCCGGCCGGTGACCACCAGATGGGCACCTCTGGCCGCGAACGCCCTGGCCAGCGCGTGGCCGATGCCTCCGCTGGCACCGGTCAGCAAGACGGTCGATCCCTTGACGGTCAGCACATCACCCTCCCTTATTGTTCGTTCGAACGAACAATAAGGGAGGGCGGCGGATTCCGCGAGACCCGATCCGCGTCCGGTCCGTATCTGATCTGCGCCCGTTCCGGGCCCGTCCCACGCCCGTTGGTTCCGTGGCCGATCCGCGGCCCCCGCTCTCGATCCGCGCCCGGTCCGCGACGATCCGGCGCGGAGGGCGGGGCACCGTCCCGGATGATGTCCCGGCCTGCCATGGGACGATGACGTCATGCCGAACACCTCCCCGGCCCGCGCGCGCATCATCGCGGCCACGCTACGGATCATCGGCGACGACGGGATCGCCGCGGTCACCAACCGTCGTATCGCCAAGGAGGCCGGCGTCTCACTCGGCTCGGTCACCTACCACTTCGCGACCCAACACGACCTGCTGCGCGAGAGCCTGCGGTCCTTCGTCGATCAGGAGACCTGCCGTTTCACCGACCTGGCCGCGCGCTACTGCGACGGCCCGACCACCCCGCAGCACGCCGCCGCGGTGATCGGCCAGGTCGCCGCCGACACCGCCTTCGACAGCGAGCACATCGCCCCCTTCGAGCTCTACCTCCAGGCCGGCCGCGACCCCCAGCTCCGCGTTGCCGCACAGGAGTGCTTCGCGGCCTACGACCGTCTGGCCGCCTCCCTCTTGGGTGCGATCGGCGCCCCCGATCCGGACCGCCTCGCCGGCCCGGCCGTCGCCCTCGTCGTCGGCCTCCAACTGCGCCGCCTCGCCACCGGCACCGGCACCGACGACCTCGTCGACGCACTGCTCCTGCTCGCGGGCATCCCGGCGCAGACGACCTGAGCGATGAGCGAGACGGGGCGGAGCCGGCACCGCGACGCGTGACTCCGCTGCCGTCCGGGGGCAGGGCCCCCGGACGGCAGCGGAGCGCTTGCCTCCACGCCTGCCGGGGCGCGCCGGGCAGACGTCCCTGACCCTGCGATCCCCCAGCCCCTCCCGGCCGTACGGGAGCGACCGCGGCGGCCCGCCGGCGCTGTGGCCCCCGCCCCCCCGAAGCCCCCATCGCGGACGGCCGGCACCCCCTTGCCGGCACCAGTGCTTCTACGGATGCGCACCCCCACCCACGCCCGCTGAGCTGGACCTCTGTCAGGGAACCCGGGGTGCTCGGGGCCCGGTGGGTGGCGCGAGGAAGCGGAACGGCCCGGTGGGGCGGTCCGGTGGCGGAGCGGCCCGTCCGTGCCGCCACACCCCGTCGCCCGCTCGACGTCTGGGAAGGACACCATGGCCACCGCCGTGCAGACCGCGCCGTACGCCCCGTCGTGCTCCGTGCCGGGAGCGGAAGGACCGGTGCTCGTCGGGCGGTCACCGCTGGTCGGGCGGGAGCGGGAACTCGCCGTCGTGCTGCACTGCTTGAGCCGGCAGGCCAAGGGCGGCGGGATCTGGATCACCGGGGAGCCCGGGGTCGGCAAGACCCGGCTGGCCCAGGAGGTCGTGGCGGCGTCGCAGCCGGCCCCGCGCGCCGCCCGTCCGCCGCTCGCCGTGGACCCGCGAAAGGGCCCGGGCGTCGGTGGTCTGCCGTACGAGCCGGAGGCGGACGGGGGTGCGTCGGCGGGGATCGAGTGTCTGACGGCGGTCGAGGTCCTGGACGCGGCGGGGCCGTTGCTGCGGACCGATGCGCGTCGCCCCAGGACGCTGTGGATCGAGGACGCCCACCTGCTGGATGCCCAGGGGGTCGCGGTGGTGATGCGGATCGCCCACCGCGGGACGCACAAACTCCTGATCACCGCGAACGCCGACCAGGCCGCTCCCCGGCTGCACACGCTCTGGAAGGACCAGTACCTGGCCCGCCTCGACCTCGCCCCGCTGGACGCCGTGTCCGCACGCCGGCTGGCCGCCGCCCTGCTGGAGGGCCGGCTGAACCGGTCCGGTGCCGTCCGGCTCGCCGAGATGTCGGCCGGCAACCCGATGCTGCTGCGCGAACTGCTGCGCGCCGCCCTCGGCCAGGGGCTGCTGACACGGGACGGCGACCAGTGGCACCTCGGCGACGGGACCCCCACGTCCAGCGCCCTGCGAGACCTGGTGGCCCCCGGCATCGCGGCGCTGCCGGACACCGAACGCACCGCTCTCCAACTGATCGCGCTGGCCGAACCGGCGCGCCTGGCGGTACTGGAGACCGTGGTCGGGTCGGCCACGCTGCTGCGCCTGGAGGACCGGGGGCTGGTGCGGGGGCGGGGCCACGGCGGGGGTTCCGGACCGCGACCCGTCGGGGCGCTCGGCATCGCCCACCCCTATCTGGGACAGGTGCTGCGACAGGACGCCGCGCCGCTGCGCAGCAGGGAGTGGGTGCGGACCTGGGCCGCGGCGCTCGACGCCCGCGGCGACCAACTGCCCGCCGAGCGGGTCCGGGTGGCCCAGTGGCAGTTGGACACCGGGCTGGTCCCCGACGAGCCGTCGCTCCTCGACGCCGCCCGGCACGCCCTGCACGGACACGAACTGCCCGCCGCGGCACGGCTGGCGACGGCCGCCTGGCGCACCCACGGCACCGCGCTCGCGGCCGAGCTCCTCGGCCGGGTCCTGCTCGCCGGCGCGGACCTCGACGAACTGATCGGCTTCGCCGCCGAGGCGGGCGCCGACCGCCCGGACGTCGCCTCCCGCCTCGACCCCCTCGCCGCTCGCGCCCTGGCCCTCCAGGGCCGGCACGCCGAGGCGGACCGGCTCATCGAGCGGCTGCACGGCGACGAGCAGGAGGCCGCCCGGGCCGTGTCCGCCTGCTTCCGCGGCCGTGCCGACCGCGAACTCACCGAAGCCGTCCCACCGGTCGCCCGGCCCGGCGCCGCCCACCGCACCGAGTCCGCGCTGCTCGCCATGGCGGCCCTGTGCCGCCAGGGACGGCCGTTGGACGCGTTGGAGGTCCACCGCCACCTGCAGCAGCAGGGAGCCGGGGAGCCGGGTGCGGGCGGGCTGTGCGACGCGGACTGGCTGGCGGAGGCGCATGCCCTCGCGCTGCTCTGCGCGGGGCGGCTCGAAGCCGCCGAGAACCTGCTCACCCGCGCCTACCGGTCCGCCGCCGAGGGGCACCGGGTCAGGGTGGACGCCCAGCGCGGGCTGGCGCTCGGCTGCGCCCTCTACGAACGCGGCCGGCTGCGCGAAGCGCTCCCGTACGTCACCTTCACTCCGGCCTACCGCGTCGGCTGGCCACCGTGGCAGACCAAGGCCCGCATCTACGCCGCACTGATAGCCGGCTGCCTGCCGCCGCACGGACTGCCGGCCGACGACGACACCTTGCGCGGCCTGTCCGGCGGGCGCCATGCCACCGCACTCGCACTGGCCCGGGCGCGGCTCGCCCACCGGGACGGCGATCAGGACACCGCCGCCCGCCTCCTGGGCGCCGCCGCGGACACCGCCCTCGACGACGAGGCGTACGGCGACGCCGTGACGGCGCTGCACGAGCACGCCAGGCTCGGCCTGCCGCCCCACCCCGGCGCCCTCGCCGATCTGCCGGTCCAGGGGCCGTTCCTGCGCGCCCGGCTGCACTACGCCCGTGCCCTGGCGACCGGCGACGCCAAGCTGCTGGGCCGGACGTGCCATGCCCTGGCCGACTGCGGGGCGAGCCTGTACGCCGCCGAGGGCTATGCGGAACTCGCCCGGCTGCAGCGGGACGCCGGCCGGGAGCGCGCCGCCACCGCCGCGACCGCGCAGGCCCGCGGCCTGCTCCGGCGGTGCGGCGACGTGATCACCCCGCCGCTGCACTTTCTGGGTGACGGCCCGTCGCTTTCCTTGCGGGAGCGCACCGTTGCCGCGCTCGCCGCCCGCGGCATGGCCGACAAGGAGATCGCCGCACGACTGGTCGTCTCCCCGCGCACCGTCAGCAACACGCTCTACCGCGTCTACCGCAAACTCGGCGTCGGCGACCGGCGCGACCTGCGGCGAATGCTGTCCGCCTGACAGCCGGCCGGCGCCTGGTGGGCCGCGCCGGCGACTCCAGCCGTACGGCTGGTGCCTGCTGGGCCACGGCCGGGACCTCAGCTGTCCGCCCGGCGGCCTTCTGACCTCGCCCACACCCCGACCCCCGCCCGTCCCTCCCACCCCGGTCGAACCACCTCCACGCCCCGGCGCCCCCGGCCGGGGAGCCGGCCGCCCCCGCCATCCCCTCCCGCGAAGGAGTAACGATCACCCACCCGGTGCCGTCCGGCCGATGGTCCACTGGAGAGCAGCGGCAGGGACGTGGGGACGTCCCGCCGGCCGCAGGCTCCGGACGCCTCCTCCCTGGGCTGCCCGGGCCGTTCCTACTCCGCCCTCGTGAGCGAAGAGCGGAAGCCCACGGGGGCGGAGGAAGGACCCGTCGAACCCCACGCCCGCGGCCTTGCGTTCCGCCGCGCGCACCCACCGGGCGGACCGGCTTCCGGGACACCGGAGGACCTGGACGGACACCCTCCTCCGGCCCGCCCCCGACGGCACGCCGCATCCGCCGGCCGGCACCCCGGTCCGGCCGGGCCGTGCCGCACCCCGCGACCTCCCACGAGCCGCGGGAGACACCCCGCAATCCCGAGAGGAAATCCGCATGGCACCAGCACAACCAGGGCGCGGCAGGCACGCCGCCACCCCCTGGACGGCCGACCGGATCCGGACCGCCGTCCGGGACCGACTCGCCGACCACGACCCGCAGGCCACCGACCCGACCGACTTCCTGAGCGCCCTCTTCGACGCGGGCCTCGCCTGGGTCCACTTCCCGCCGGGCTACGGAGGGCTGGGCGCCCCGCGCGCCCTCCAGGCCGTCGTGGACGGGGAACTGGAGGCCGCCGGCTTCCCGCCGGCCGCACCCGGCCTGCACACCATCGCCCTCGGCATGGCCGCACCCGTGCTGCTGGCCTTCGGCGACGAGGCGCAGAAACAGCGTTTCCTGCGGCCGCTGTTCACCCGGCAGGAGGTGTGGTGCCAGCTGTTCAGCGAGCCCGGCGCCGGTTCCGACCTGGCGGCGCTCGCCACCCGGGCCGTCCGGGACGAGGCCTCGGGGGACTGGATCGTCAACGGGCAGAAGGTGTGGACCTCGGTCGCGCACGAGGCCCATTGGGGGCTCCTCGTCGCCCGGACCGATCCCGCTCTGCCCAAGCACCAGGGCCTGACGTACTTCCTCGTCGACATGACCGCCCCCGGCGTCGAGGTGCGTCCCCTGCGCCAGGCCACCGGCGAGGCCGAGTTCAACGAGGTGTTCCTGACCGACGTACGGATCCCCGACAGCCGGCGGGTCGGGGCGGTGGGGGACGGCTGGAAGGTCGCCAACGGCACCCTGATGAACGAGCGGGTCGCCATCGGCGCGGGCGCGCTGCCCCGCGAGGGCGGCATGGTCGGGGCCCTGGCCCGCACCTGGCGCGAGCGGCCCGAACTGCGCACCCCCGGGCTGCACGCGGACGTGCTGCGGTCCTGGGTGGAGGCGGAGGCGCTGCGGCTGACCGCGGAGCGGCTGCGCCAGCAGCTCGCCGCCGGACAGCCAGGGCCCGAGGGATCGGCCGCCAAGATCGCCTTCGCCCGCCTCAACCAGCGACTCTCCGGGCTGGCCCTGGAACTCCTCGGCGAGGAGGGCCTGGCGTACGACGACTGGACCTTCCGGCGCCCCGACCCGGACGAGGACCTGTCCGGGCGCTCCTTCGGCTTCCTCTATCTGCGGGCCAAGGGCAACTCGATCGAGGGCGGCACGACGGAGATCCTGCGCAATGTCATCGCCGAGCGGGTGCTGGGCCTGCCGCAGGAGACCCGGACCGACAAGAAGACCCCGTGGAAGGACCTCCCCAGGTGACCACCTCACCCCGTACCGCAGCCGGCCTCGGCTCCGCCGACACCGGCCTTCTGTACAGCGACGTCGAGGACGACCTCCGCAAGGAGCTGCGGACCCTGCTGACCGACCGCTGCCCCTCCGCGGACCTCCCGGCACGGGTGGAGACCGAGCAGCCGCACGACACCGGCCTGTGGACCGCTCTCGCCGCGGAACTCGGCGTGACCGGGCTGCCCGTACCGATGGAGCGCGGCGGCGCGGGCGCCGGCTGGCGGGAGACCGCCGTGGTGCTGGAGGAGCTGGGCCGGGCCGCCGCCCCCGTGCCCTACCTGGCCAGCAGCGTCCTCGCGACCGCGGCGCTGCTCGCCGCGGGGGACGACCGGCTGCTGCCCGAGATCGCCTCCGGGGGCCGGATCGCGGCGCTCGCGGTGCCGTTCTCCAGCCCGCCGGACCTGCCCTTCCCGGACGCGGTGACGTACGCCGACGGCGGGCTCAGCGGCACCGTCACCAGCGTCGCCGGAGCGCGGTCGGCGGATCTGCTGCTGGTCCCGGCGTCCGGCGGCGACGGGCCCGGACTGTACGCCGTCGACACGGCCGCCGCGGCGCACACCGTGCGCCGCACCGCGCGCTGTTCGCTGGACCTGACCCGGCCGCTGGCCGACGTCGCCCTGCATGCGGCGCCCGCCACCGCCCTGGCCACCGGCGACGAGGCCGGCCGCCTGCTGCGCCGCGCGCTGACCACCGGGGCCGCCCTGCTGGCCTCCGAACAGCTCGGCGTCGCCCAGTGGTGCCTGTCCACGACGGTCGCCTATGTGCAGGAGCGGCACCAGTTCGCCCGGCCCGTCGGCTCGTTCCAGGCGGTCAAGCACCGGCTGGCCGACCTGTGGGCGCTGGTGATGCAGGCCCGCGCGGTGGCCCGGCACGCCGCGGCGGCCCTCGATTCCGGGGCCGCGGACCTGGCGCTGGAGGCCGCCCTGGCCAAGGCGTTCGTCTCCGAGGTCGTCGTCGAAGCCGCCGAGACGGCGCTGCAGTTGCACGGCGGGATCGGCTTCACCTGGGAGCACCCGGTGCACCTGTATCTGAAGCGGGCCAAGAGCAGCGCCCTGGCGCTCGGCACCGCCGACCGGCACCGCGCCGCGCTGGCCCACCTGGTGGACCTGCCGGCGCCCGGCGTCTGAGACCGGCCACGACGGCGGACGACCGACCGTGCCCGTGCCGCGCCCGTGCGGTACGGGCACGGCCCGTTCGCGCCGCGTACGGCCCGAAAGCGGCGGAAGGGAGCCGTCAGCCGAACAGGTCCGGGTCCTCGTGGAAGAGCCGCACCAGCTCCCTGCGGGACGTGATCCCCAGCCGGGGAAAGATCTTGTACAGGTGGTACTCGACGGTCCGGGAGCTGAGGAAGAGCCGCGCGGCGATCTCCTTGTTGGTGCTTCCCTCCGCCGCGAGCCGCGCGATCCGCAACTCCTGCGGGGTGAACCGCCCTTCGCCGCCCCGCGCCACGCCCTCCCCGCCGTCCTGCGGGCTCTCGCCGGCGGCCCGCAGCTCCTGCCGGGCCCGCTCGGCCCAGGGCCCGGCACCCACCCGGGCGAACGTCGCGGCGGCCGAGCGCAGATGCGTACGGGCGTCCCGCCGCCTGCGGGCGCGCCGCAGGGACTCGCCGAAGTACAGCTCGGTGCGCGCCTTCTCGATCGGCACGCTGCCGCTGTGCAGCTCCAGCGCCTCGGCGAAGAGCCCGGCCGCCGTGGCGTCGTCGGACGCCAGCAGGGCCCGCGACCGGGCCAGCAGCGCCCTGGCCTCGCCGTGCGTCGACCGGCCCTGCCACCGCTCGAACGACTCCAGCGCCTCCTCGGCGGCCTGCCGCTCCCCGGCCCTGACGGCCGCCTCGATCCGGTCCGGCAGCGAGAAGAACGCCACGAGCGGATGCCCGGAGCCGGGCTCGGGCACCGCCACCAGGTCCAGCAGCCGCAGCGCCTCGCCGTACGCGCCGTGCATCAGTGCCACGCAGGCCAGCGCGTGCCGGGCGGTGGCGGCGGCGATGCCGATCCGGCGCGCGAGGGCCGTGGCGAGGGCGGCCTCGGCCGCCTCCCGGCACCGGCGTTCGTCCCCGCGCAGCGCGCACATGAAGGCGCGCCGCGCCAGGTGGATGGCGGCCAGGTTCTCCTGTCCGGACTCCCGGGCCAGTCGCAGTCCCTCGTCGTTGAGGGCCTCCGCACCGGACATGCGTCCGCTGAACATCTCCAGCTGGGCGGTGAACTCCAGATTGCTGGAGAGCACCCCCGCATGGCCCGACGCCCGGGCCTCGTCGGCCACCCGGGCGAGCAGCTCCAGCGCCGCGGCCGCCTCCCCGAGGTAGAACGTGCCGACGCCGGCCCAGGCGACCAGCAGCGGATCACCCGCGGTGTGTGCCGCGGCGACCCCGGCATGAATGAGCTGCGCACCCCGGTCCGTGTCCACCGCCACGACGTGCCCGATGCCGGTGAGCAGCAGCCGGGTGCAGTCGACGACGGGGGAGCGGCCCGGCAACCGGCCCGCGGCCCGGCCGAGTTCGCCGTACCGGGCGAGGTCGCCGATGTGGGAGGCGGCCTCCGCGGCCTGTATCAGGCTCCGGGCCGCGTCGTCGGGCGCGTCGGCGGCCAGCAGCCGGGCCGCCCTGACCAGGGTCAGGTAGGCGTCGGTGAGCACCCCGCCGCGCAGTTCGACGGCACCGCGCAGCCGCAGCAGCCGGCCCGTCGTCCCGGGCCGGTCCGTGAGGGTCAGCGCTTCGCGGACCAGGTCCTCGGTGCGTGCGGCCTGCCCCGCCTGCCAGGCGGCGCGGGCGGCGTCGTGGAGCCGCTCGGCGCGCCGGTCCGCGTCGGCGGTGAGCTGCGCGGCGCGGTCCAGCAACACGGCACAGCCGGCGTACTCCCCGCGCCGGTGCGCGAGTTCGCCGGCCTCCTGCAGCTCGGCCGCCACGGCCTCGTCCGGGCCGAGCGCGGCCGCCGCGAGCTGCCGGGCCCGGCGGCCGTCCCCGGCCCGGGCACGCAGCACCTCGGCCAGCGCCCGGTGCACCAGCCGGCGCCGGGACGGAGGGGCCGCGCCGTAGACGGCGGTGCGCAGGGCCGGGCTGCGGAACGCGATCCGCCCTCCGGTGACGCGCACCAGCCCGGACGCCTCCGCCGCGTCCACGCTCGACGGCTCCGCCCCGAGGTGCCCGACCGCGGCGGCCACCGCCGGCAGATCGCCGCTCTCCTCCGCGGCCGTCACCAGCAACGCGAGCCGGACCGCGGAGGGCAGTTCGCGCACCGGCCCGAGGAACGCCCCGAGGACCCCGGGCTCCAGGGGGAGCGGACGGGGCAGGGCTTCCCTGCCGGTGAGGTGACGCTCGGTCAGGGCCATGCCGAGTTCGCCCAGCAGCAGGGGGTTCCCGCCGGTGGCGGCCGTCACCTCGCGCACGACCGCCGGGTCCGCCCGCACCCCCGACCGCCGCGACAGCAGCGCGCCGGCGGCCTCCGCGCCCAGTCCCGGCAGCGCGAGGCGGGGCAGCACGGGGTCGGCGAGCCGGGGCGGCCCCGGATCCCGCTGCGCCAGCAGCAGGCCCACGCCGTCGGGCCCCAGCCGGCGGGCCACGAACAAAAGGGTGTCCAGGCTGGGCCCGTCCAGCCACTGGGCGTCGTCGACCAGGCACACCAGGCCCCCGCCGGCCGTCGCGGCCCCGGTCAGCAGCGACAGGGCCGCCACCGACACCAGGAAACGGTCCTCGTGCGGCGCCGCGGTCAGCCGCAGCGCCCCCGAGAGCGCCGCGGCCTGGGCCGGCGGCAGGGCCGCGAGGCCCGGCAGCAGGGGGCGCAGCACCTGGTGCAGCCCCGCGTACGCGAGGGGGAACTCGGCCTCGGCGCCGCGCGCCGTGACCACGGTCGCCCCCAGGGCCCGGGCGCGCCGCCCGGCCTGCTCCAGCAGGGCGCTCCGGCCGCAACCGGGTTCGCCGTGCAGCAGGAGCAGGCCACCGCGGGAGGCCGTGACGCCGCCGAGAACGCGGTCGATCCCGGCCAGTTCGTCGTCACGGCCGAACAGCTCGGCGTACCTGTCGATGATCCATGCCTCCGTACCGGGAGCCGCCGGCGGGCGGAGCCGGTCCCAGGGCCTGCCGTCACGGTCCCGTCGTCCGCCCGGGGCAGGCGGGACAGTGCGGGCCGGCCCTGCGGCCCGTGCCCCGGCGGCGAGGGTTCCATCGTAGAGCGGGCCGGCCTGCGGGAACGGGCGGCCGGCCCGGACGGCCGCCGCGCGGGGCGCGGCCCGCGCCCGGCCCACCCGGGAACCGCCCCCGCGCCCTGCGGGCTACTCGTACAGCTCGCCCCGCTCGGCGCGGGCCACCAGCGACGCCGGCGGCGCGAACCGCTTCCCGTAGCGCGCGGCCAGTTCGCGTGCCCGGGCGACGAATCCGGCGGGCCCGCCCTCGTACTGGTTCACGTACTGCAGCACGCCGCCCGTCCACGCGGGGAACCCGATCCCGAGGATCGACCCCACATTGGCGTCCGGCACCGACCGCAGCACCCCCTCCTCCAGGCACCTGACGGACTCCAGCGCCTCGGCGAACAGCATCCGTTCCTGCATGTCGGCGAACGGAACCGGCGGGCCGTCGGCCGGGAAGGCGTCGGCCAGTCCCGGCCACAGCCGCACCCGCTCGCCGTCCGCGTAGTCATGGAAACCGGCGCCCTCCAAGCGGCCGGGGCGCCCCCACTCCACCATCCGGTCGATGACGTCATAGGCCGCCTGATGGGGCAGCGTGCGCCCCTCGGCCTCATAGGCGGCCTGCGTCTCCCTGCGGACGTGCTGGGCCAGCTTCATGTTCAGCTCGTCGAACAGGGCCAGCGGCGCGGTCGGGTAGCCGGCCTGCATCCCCGCCTGCTCCACGGACGCCGGGGCGGCGCCCTCGGCGACCAGGCTCAGCGCCTCGTTGAGGAAGGTGCTGATCACCCGGCTGGTGAAGAAGCCGCGGCTGTCGCCCGCCACGATCGGTGTCTTGCCGATCTGCCGAGCGAGGTCGAAGGCCTTGGCCAGCGTCGCGTCCGACGTCTTGTCGCCGACGATGATCTCCAGCAGCGCCATCTTGTCGACCGGGGAGAAGAAGTGCAGGCCGACGAAGTCCTCGGGCCGGCGCACCCCCTCGGCGAGCCCGGTGATGGGCAGGGTGGACGTGTTCGAGGCGAGCACCGCATCCGGTGCCAGATGCGGTTCGATCTCGGCGAACACCTTCTTCTTGAGCCCGGCGTCCTCGAAGACCGCCTCGATCACCAGGTCCGCCCCGGCCGCGTCCTCGGCCCGGTCGGTGGGCGTGATCCGGTCCAGCACCGCCGCGCGGCCGTCCTCGGTGAGCCGCCCGCGGGAGACGGCACGGTCCAGGATCTTCCGCGAGTACGCCTTGCCGCGCTCGGCGGCCGCCCCGTCGACGTCCTTGAGGACGACGTCGATGCCGGCCGCGGCGCACACATACGCGATGCCCGCGCCCATCATGCCGGCGCCCAGCACCACCGCCCTGCGCACCCGGTGCGCCGGGAAGCCCTCGGGGCGGCTGCCGCCGTTCGCGATGTGCTCCGTGTCGAAGTGGAAGGCCTTGATCATGTTCGAGGAGATCTGCCCGCAGGCCAGTTCGGCGAGGTAGCGCGTCTCGATGGCCAGCGCGGTGTCGATGTCGACCTGGGTGCCCTCGACCGCCGCGGCCAGAATGTGGTGCGGGGCGTCCACCTTGGTGCCCCGGCCCCGGTTGCGGACGGTCGCGGAGAACGGCACCACGACCGAGTGGTTGAAGGTCTGGGACGTCGCGGCACCGCCGGGGATGCGGTAGCCCTCGACGTCCCACGGCTGCGCAGCTCCGGGCGTCCGGGCGAGCCATTCCCGGGCCCGCAGGAACATGTCCTCGGCGGATTCGGCGACCTCGTCGACCAGGCCCTTCTCCAGAGCCTGCTGCGGGGTGAACAGCCGGCCCGTCAGCACGACGGAGGACAGCGCCTCGTGCAGGCCCAGCATGCGCACCGTACGGGTCAGCCCGCCGGCGCCCGGGAGGAGCCCCAAGGTCACCTCGGGCAGCCCGATCCGGCTGTCCGCCGCGTCCAGCGCGATCCGGTGGTGGCAGGCCAGCGCGACCTCCAGACCGCCGCCGATCGCCGCGCCGTTCACCGCCGCGACCACCGGGCGGCCCAGCGTCTCCAGCCGGCGCAGCAGGCCCTTGAGGTGGTCCGAGCCGCGCGCGAGCTCCGCCGCCCGTTCGGGCGCGGTCCGCCGGAGCACGGTGAGGTCGGCGCCGGCGAAGAAGCTCCGCTTGGCGGACGTGAGGATCACGCCGGTCACGGTCTCCCGCTCGGCCTCCAGGCGTTCCACTGTGGCGTCGAGCGAGGCGGCGAAGACGGCGTTCATCACGTTCACGGAGCCGGTGGGGTCGTCCATGGTCAGGACGACGATGCCGTCCTCGTCCTGCTCCCAGCGGATCATGGTGTCGGTCATGCGAGGGGTCCTGTTCGGTAGCGGTGGCGGACGGCGGGGCGGGCGGAGCGGGCGGTCACAGCCGCTCGATGACGGTGGCGATGCCCATCCCGCCGCCGACGCAGAGCGTGACGAGGGCGCGGCGGGCCTGGCGGCGCTCCAGTTCGTCGACGACGGTGCCGACGAGCATCGCTCCGGTGGCGCCCATGGGGTGCCCCATCGCGATGGCGCCGCCGTTGACGTTGACCTTCTCCATCGGCACGCCGAGCTCCTTGACGAACTTCAACACCACGGCGGCGAACGCCTCGTTGAGCTCGAAGAGGTCGATGTCGTCGAGGGTGAGCCCGGCCAGGTCGAGCACCTTGCGGGTCGCCGGGGCCGGCCCGGTCAGCATGATCAGCGGGTCGGTGCCGGTCAGGGCGGCGGCCACGATCCGGGCGCGCGGCGCGAGGCCGAGAGCGGCACCGGCCCGCTCGCTGCCGACCAGCACCAGGGACGCCCCGTCGACGATGCCGGAGGAGTTCCCGGGGGTGTGCACATGCTCGATCCGCTCCACCCAGTGGTACTTCTGCAGGGCGATCGCGTCGTAGAGGGCACCCGGCGCCGCGAACGACGCGGGCAGCGCGCCGAGCCCGCTCAAGGTGGTGTCCGGCCGCACCAGTTCGTCGTGGTCGAGCACCGGCACGCCGTGGTCCACCACCGGGACGACGGACTTGGCGAAGTGGCCGCCCGACCACGCGGCCGCGGCGCGCTGCTGCGACTGCAACGCGTAGGCGTCCACGTCCTCGCGGGTGAAGCCCTCGATGGTGGCGATCAGGTCGGCGCTGACGCCCTGCGGCACGAAGGCGCCCTTGCGGCTGGTCTCCGGGTCGAAGGCCCACGGGCCGCCGTCCGAGCCCATGGGCACCCGCGACATCGACTCCACACCGCCGGCCACGATCAGCTGGTCCCAGCCGGAACGCACGCGCGCCGCGGCCGTGTTGACCGCCTCCAGGCCCGAGGAGCAGTAGCGGTTGAGCTGGACGCCGCAGACCGTGTCGGGCAGGCCCGCGGCCAGCGCCGCCGCCTTGGCGATGTTGCCGCCCTGGTCCCCGACCGGCATGACGGAGCCCAGGACGAGGTCGTCGATCGCCGCCGGGTCCAGGTCGGGGTGCCGGCGAAGGAGTTCGTCGATCAGGCCGGTCAGCAAGGTGATGGGTTTGGTGCCGTGGAGGGCGCCGTTCTTCTTGCCGCGCCCGCGCGGGGTGCGGATCGCTTCGTAGAGGAATGCCTCGGTGGTCATGAAAGGTCCCTTGTCCGGGGGATGGGTGGAAGAGAGGGGTGGAAAGGCGGAAGGGGGAGGGCATGGGGCGATACGGCACATGGCCGCCGCCCGCCGGGTGCGCTCACCCGACGGACGAGGCGGCGGCCACCACCCCGGCGGCCAGGAGCTCCTCGACCTCCGCGGCCGAGTAGCCCGTCTCGGCGAGTACCGCGGCCGTGGCGTCGCCGGGCCGGGCGGCCCGGGTCGGTGGTGCGCAGGGGGTGTCGCCGAAGCGTGGCGCCGGTGCGTGCTGGACCAGCCCCTCGCAGGTCACAAAGCTCTCGCGGGCCGCGAAGTGCGGGTGCCGGGGTGCCTCCTCCAAGGAGAGGACCGGAGCGAAGCAGGCGTCGACGTCCTCGAACACCGCACACCACTCGTCGCGCGTGCGCTGCCGGACCACCTCGGCGATCCGCTTCTTGTACTCCGGCCACCGGCTCCGGTCCCACGCATCGGTGAAGTCGGCCGGGTCCAGCCCCAGGGCCCGGTACATCGCCTGCTGGAACTGCGGCTCGACCGCACCGAAACTCACATGGCGGCCGTCGGCGGTCTCGTACGTGTCGTAGAAGTGCGCACCGCCGTCCAGCCAGTTGGTGCCCGCCCCGGGCAGCCAGCTGCCCTGCTGGCTGAGGCCGTAGAAGATGCCCATCAGCTGCGCCACGCCGTCGGCCATCGCCGCGTCCACCACCTGACCGCGGCCGGTGGTGGTGCGTGCCTGGAGCGCGGCGAGGATACCGACGGCCAGCAGCATGCCCCCGCCGCCGAAGTCGGCGAGCAGGTTGAGCGGAATCACCGGGCCGCTGCCCGGCCGGCCGATGGCCGACAACGCCCCCGACAGGGCCGTGTAGTTGATGTCATGACCGGCGGCCCGGGCCAGCGGCCCGGTCTGCCCCCAGCCCGTCATCCGCCCGTAGACCAGGCGCGGGTTGGCGTCGAGACACGGCCCGGGCCCCAGCCCCAGCCGCTCCATGACACCGGGCCGGAAGCCCTCGATGAGCACATCGGCGCGGTCGGTCAACCGCTGTGCCACCGCGCGGCCTGCGGGGGACTTCAGATCGACGGCGACCGACCGCCGGCTGCGGCCCAGGATGACGTCGTTGAACGGGCGGTCCACTTCGGCCGGCCGGTCGATCCGTACGACCCGGGCGCCGAGATCCGCCAGGACCGTCGCACAGAACGGCCCGGGCCCCTGGGCACCGATTTCGACTACCTGCAGACCGGTCAACGGCCCCATGCGCGCCTCCTTGCGTGCGCCGCGGGGACCTCCTTCACGGCACGCCCGAGTGCCCGGCGGCCGACCCGGAACGGCGCAGGGCGCGGCCGGGCGAGGCGGGGTGTTCGGGTGCCCCTCCCGGTCCGTTGCGGACAGGCGGGATGCCGGCCCGGGAACGTGGGGGAGTGGTGAGTGGAGGTCCGCCGCGGATGTGCGGATGGATCCCGCGCGGTGGCGGGATGGGACGCGACCCCGGGACTCCGCATGGCAGACGGTGCGCACGGGCTCGACGCCCGGAGGAATCCCGCGGTGGGTGACCGCCCGCTCGGCGGGCGCCGCTGGCCACAGTGTTAACGGTGATCAGCGCCCGTGTCCAGCGGACCGGTGCCGTGGCAGCCGTCACATCGCAGGTGTCCCGTCCGGCCCGCCCCGCGGGAGGCGAGCCCGCCATGGAGATCGCTGTGACGGATCAACGGGCAGCCATCACAAGGGAGTTGGGTCCCGCATGGCGTTCCCCCCGCCCCCGCCCGGCGGACCACAGGAGCCGGACCGAGACCCCGGGGCGGCACCGACGGCCGTCCCCGGAACCAGTGTTCCTACGGATGCGGTGCTCCGCCCCCGGACCGTTGGATGCAGGGAGCGCCGGCGGTGCCGCCCCGGGTGACGGTGGCAGCGCTGCGCACACACCGTGCACCACCACCCGTGCCGGGTGCCCCGCGGACCGACGCGGGCCGCCCGGCCCCGCTCGCCGAGCCGAGCGGCCCACCGCACCGCCCTGGACCCCAGGGCCCTCCCGGGAGGAACACCATGCCGGACCCGTCCCACCGCGTAGCCGTTGTCACCGGCGGTGCCCGAGGTATCGGCGCCGCCACCGCCGCACGCCTCGCCGCCGACGGCATGTCCGTCGCGGTCCTGGACCTCGACGCCACCGCCTGCGAGCCCGTGGTCGCCGCCATCACCGCGGCCGGCGGCCGGGCCCTGGCCGTCGCGGCGGACGTCTCCGACACCGACCAGGTCGACGCCGCCACAGCCCGCATCGCCGGTGAACTCGGCCCGCCGACGGTACTCGTCAACAACGCGGGCGTGCTGCGCGACAACCTCCTGTACAAGATGTCGGAGGCCGACTGGGAGACGGTCATGGGCGTCCATCTGCGCGGCGCCTTCCTGATGACCCGGGCGGTCCAGCGGTACATGACCGAGCAGCGCTGGGGCCGGATCGTGAACCTGTCCTCGACCTCCGCACGCGGAAACCGGGGTCAGGCCAACTACGCGGCGGCCAAGGCGGGACTCCAGGGATTCACCAGGACGCTCGCCGTGGAACTCGGCAAGTTCGGCATCACCGCCAACGCGGTCGCCCCGGGCTTCGTCGTCACCGAGATGACCCGCGCGACCGCGGCCCGCGTGGGCGCCGACTTCGAGGAGCTGCGGGCGCACATGGCCGCGCTGATCCCCGTCGCGCGGGTCGGCGAGCCCGAGGACATCGCCCACGCCGTGTCCTTCCTGGTGGGGGAGGAGGCCGGCTTTGTCTCCGGCCAGGTCCTCTACGTCTCGGGCGGCCCGCAGGGATGAGCGTCCCGGGCCCGCACCCCGCCGGCGCACCGCACCCGGCGACACCGCTACCGTCCGCAGCCGGCCGCGCGGCGCCGCGCGTCCGCAGAGAGGTGACAGTGAACCTTCCGCCGACCGACGGGGACCGTCCGGTCTCCCTCGCGCATCTCTTCCTCTCCCGCGTCCGGTCCACCCCGGAGGCGGAGGCGTACCGCCACCCCGTGCCCACCGGACCGGGCGGCGCGGACGAGGAGCAGTGGCAGTCGATGAGCTGGGAGCAGACCGGGCAACGCGTACGGGCCGTCGCCGCCGGACTGCTGTCACTGGGCATCGGCGCCGAGGACCGGGTGGCGATCGCCTCCGGTACGCGCCTGGAGTGGATCCTCGCCGACCTGGGCATCCTGTGCGCCGGCGCGGCCACCACCACCGTCTACCCCAGCACCGACGCCGACGAGACGGCCTACATCCTGGCCGACTCCGGCAGCCGCCTGCTGTTCGCCGAGGACGCGGCGCAGGTGGCCAAGGTCCTCGCCCACCGTGCCGAACTGCGCGCGCTGGCCGCGGTGGTCACCTTCGACCCGGTGCCGGCGCCCGACAGCGACGGGCCGGCCGCGGCGCTCCCGGTGCTCTCCCTCGCCGACCTGGAACGGCGCGGCGCGGAGCATCTGCGCGCGCACCCCGGAGCCGTCGAGCAGGCCGTTGCCGCCATCGACCGGGAGCATCTGGCCACCCTCATCTACACCTCCGGCACCACCGGCCGCCCCAAGGGCGTACGGCTGGTGCACGACTGCTGGGCCTTCCAGGCGCAGGCCGCCCGCGACCTGGGCCTGCTCACCACGGCCGACCTGGAGTACGCCTGGCTGCCCATGGCCCACGCCTTCGGCAAGAACCTGTTGTGCGGTCAGATCGCCGTGGGGTACGCCCTGGCGGTGGACGGCCGGCTCGACCGGATGACCGCCAACCTGCAGCGGCTCCGGCCGACCCTGATGGCCGCGGTGCCCCGGGTCTTCGAGAAGATCTACAACTCGCTGGCCGCCGAGGCGCGCGGCCGGGGCGGCCTGCAGCGGCGGATCTTCGACTGGGCCGCCCGGGTGGCCCGCGACTACGCCGCGGCCGCCCAGGAGCGGGGCGCCGCACACGGCGGCGGCATGGAAGCCGGCCGGCGCCTGGTGCCGTTCCCGCTCGCCGCCCGGCACGCCCTCGCCGACCGGCTGGTCTACGCCGGCGTCCGTGAGCTCTTCGGCGGCCGGATCCGGGGCTGTCCCACCGGCAGCGCCCCGCTCGCCCCCGACATCGGCCGCTTCTTCAGCGGCGCGGGGATACCGGTTCTGGAGGGGTACGGGCTGACCGAGTCGGCGTGCGGGGCGTCCATGAGCCTGGCGGAGTTCCGTACCGGCACGGCCGGCCGGCCGCTGCCCGGCGTCGAGGTGCGCATCGCGGACGACGGGGAAATCCTGATGCGCGGCCCGAACATCATGCGCGGCTACCACAACCTCCCCGAGCGGACGGCCGAAGTCCTCGACCCCGACGGCTGGTTCCACACCGGTGACCTCGGGGAACTCACGCCCGACGGCTATCTCCGCATCACCGGCCGCATCAAGGAACTGATCAAGACGTCCGGCGGCAAGTACGTCGCCCCGCTGGAGATCGAGAGCCGTTTCAAGGGCCTCTGCCCCTACGTCGCCAACATCGTCGTCATCGGGGACAACCGCAACTTCTGCACCGCACTGGTCACCCTCGACGAGGCATCGATCATGTCCTGGGCGAAGTCCCGCGGAACGACCGGCCGTTCGTATGCCGAGGTGTGTGCCGCGGCCGAGACCCGCGCGCTCGTGGAGCGGTACATCGGCCAGGTCAACGACGGCCTCCAGCGCTGGCAGACGATCAAGAAATTCGCCGTGCTGCACCGGGACTTCGACCTCGCCCACGGGGAACTGACTCCCAGCATGAAGGTCCGGCGGCGCCAGGTCGAACGCAGCTTCGCCGACCGGATCGAGGCCATGTACGAGGGCGCCCGCGAGCGTTGAGCCGGGCCGGAGGCGGCGGGCACCGGAACGGTTCCGGTGCCCGCCGTCTCCGGCCTGCCCGCGTCCGGGAGCCCGCGTCCGGGAGCCTGCGGCCCGCACGGCGTCGGCGCCCCCGGGGGAGCCGCACGGCACGGCACCCCCGGGAGCCCGCCGGGCCGGCGTCAGCCGAGCAGCGTGCCGTAGACGGCCGCGAGGAGCTTCATACAGCGGTCGTCCGTGGCCGCGCCGTGGTCCACCATGCGGTTGGGGACATAGGCGAACGCCATTCCGGCGTCCAGGTCGACCAGGCAGGCGGAGCCGCCGGCCCCGCCCCAGAAGCCGACGCGGGCGTGGGGGGAGACGGGCAGGCTGTCACTGGGCAGGGCGAAGCCCAGCCCCCAGCGGACCGGGAACTGCAGAATGCGGTCGAGCCCGTCGGTCTGGGTCCGGAACACCGCGTCGCAGGTGGCCTCCGACAACAGCCGCACGCCCCGCGCCTCGCCGCCGCCCGCCAGTACGGACTGGATCGCCGCGATCCCGTACGCATTTCCGTGCCCGTTGAACGCGGGCAATTCCGCCTCCCGCCATTCCGTGGTCCAGGCGACTTTGTGACCCGTCTCGTAGATCGGCGGATTGTTGAGGGCCTGCACCATCGGATGGTCCATGGGCACGCCCTCCGCTATCACCGGCGGCGGGATGACGGGGGACACCCGGTGATGCTGTGCCCGGGGCAGACCGATATGGAAATCGGCGCCGAGCGGGCGGGCGATTTCCCGGGAGAGGAAGGTGCCCAGGCTCAGGCCGGTGATCCGGCGGACCACTTCGCCGATGAGGTGTCCCTGGGTGTACCCGTGGTAGCCGCTCGCCGTGCCGGGCTCCCAGCGGGGCGTCTGCCGGGCGAGGAGGGCGGTGGACTTCCGCCAGTCGTACACGTCCTCGAAGGTCACCGGCTCGTCCCAGGCCGGCAATCCGGCGGAGTGCGCGAGCAGATGCCTGACCAGCACGTTCTCCTTGCCGGCCTGAGCGAACTCCGGCCAGTACCGGGCGACCGGGGCATCGAGGTCGAGCGTGCCGCGGTCGGCCAGCACCAGTGCGCACAGGGCCGTGACGGTCTTGGTGGTGGAGAAGACGTTGGTGAGGGTGTCGCGCTGCCACGGGCGGGTGCGGGCCTCGTCGGCATGGCCGCCCCAGAGGTTCACCACCGGCTCGCCGGCCAGAAAGACGGCGACGGACGCTCCGACGTCCGTGCCGTTCTCCAGATTTTCCCGGAACAAGTCCTCGACGGCGGAGAATCGCGCGTCGCAAGAGCCATTTATGTCGTTCATGCCGGCCAACTTAAAGGCGCCCGACTTCCGTTGCACGGGACACGGGGCGGGAATGCGGAAATGGAGTAGCCCTTACCCACCCGCCCATACCCGGAACAGGTGACGCTGTCCTACATTCCGTCGATCAGTTCCGTGAGCCGTTGGGTGAGTTCGGTGACGGCGGAGCGCTGTTCGGGACTGAGGTCGCGGTAGGCGCGCAACTGCCGCTCGCGCAGGCGGTCGCGGTGCTCGGCGAGCAGGGTGGCCCCGGGGTCGGTGAGGGCGATCTCCACCCGGCGTTCGTTGCCGGGGGCGCGGGTGCGGGTGATGACGCCGTCGCGTTCGAGCTGCTTGAGCATGCGGGTCGCCGTGGGGGCGGCGACGCCGGCGTGCTCGGCGACCTCGCCGACACCCAGCGTGCCGTGATCGGCGAGGGCTTCCAGGAGCTGGATCTGGGAGAGCGAGAGCGCCGGCCGGCCCTCCCCGGCCAGGCGCCCGCGGCTGCGGCGGACCGCGACGAGGAGGTGGTGCACCGCCCGGGTGAAGTCCTGGAACTGGGGATCGTCGGCCTGGGGTGCCGCCTCGGCGGGGTGCGCGGGAGCGGGGCCTCTTTGCGGTGCTGGGGTCACGGGAGTACGGTACCAGCGAGCTAATACTTAGCTTGCTAATTAACAGAGAGGCGCGAGTCATGACCCAGCGTGGCCGTATCGACACCCACCACCACATCGTTCCGCCGGACTACCGGGACTGGCTGCTCTCCCGCGGCGAAAGCGCCGGCGGCCTTCCCGTGCCCACCTGGAGCGCCGAAGCGGACCTCGCCTTCATGGACGGCCTGCGCATCGCCACTGCCGTACTGTCCGTCTCCACCCCGGGCACCCACCTCGGTGACGACGCCGAGGCCCGCACCTGGGCCCGCAAGGTCAACGACCACGCCGCCGAAACCGTGAAGGACCGCCCCGACCGCTTCGGCTTCTTCGCCAGCGTGCCCCTGCCCGATGTCGACGGCGCCCTGGACGAGGCCGCCCGCGCTCTGGACGAACTCGGGGCCGACGGCGTCATCCTGCTCACGAACTACCGCGGGGCCTACCTCGGCGACCCCGCCTTCGCGCCGCTGATGGCCGAACTCGGGCGCCGCGGAACCACCGTGTTCGTCCACCCGGCCGAACTCCCCGGCCCCACCGCCCCCGGCATCCCGCCCTACGCGGCCGATTTCCTCCTGGACACCGTCCGCGCCGCCATGAGCCTCACCCTGTCCGGCACCACCACCCGCCACCCGGACATCGCCTTCCTGCTGTCCCACGGCGGTGGCTTCCTGCCCTACGCCGCACACCGCATCGGCCTCGCGCTCGAAGGCCATCAGCGGGCCACCGGAGTCCACCCCGTGATGGACCGGGAAGCGCTCCTGGCCGGGCTGCGCCGCTTCTACTTCGACACGGCCCTGTCCGCCGGCCCCGCCACCCTCCCCAGCCTCCTCGCCTTCGCCGACCCCACCCGCATCACCTTCGGCAGCGACTACCCCCACGCCACCCCCGAAGGCGCCGACCACGTCACCGAGCAGCTCGACGCCCATCCCCTCGACGACGCCCAGCGCGCCGCCATCGAACGAGGCAACGCCGAGGTGCTCTTCCCGCGGCTGAGGGCGTGATCCAGGGGCGGGGAGGGCGCCGGCCCGCCCCGTGCGGTGGCCCCCACGCGGACCGAGCGCTCAGGGACGGGCACCTGCGAACGAGCGCTCAGGGGCGAGCCGCCACCAGCAGATCGACCACATAGCGCTCCTCCACCGAGCCGGCGGGGAAGAGCTCGCGCAGGCGGGTGTGCTCGTCGGCGAGGAACGCCTGCGCGGCACCCTCGCCGAGGACGAGGAACGCCGAGTGGCTGCTGATGTTGGCGAGATGCGTCTCCAGGGAGACGGTCCGGCCCCAGCCCACCTGACGCCGCGCGACACGGAGCCCTGAGAGCCCCGCGAGCCGCACGGCGTGACGGTCGTCCGGAAGCGCCTCGGAGGACGGTTCGCCCCCGCAGTGCCGGGCGATGCGTTCGTGCTGCGCGGCGATCCACGGCACATCGAGGGCGTGGGTGTTCCACCAGACGGCCAGAGCGCCCTCCGGCCGCAGCACCCGCAACGCCTCGGGGACCGAGCGGTCGGTATCCGTCCAGTGCCAGGACTGCGCGTACGTGACCAGGTCGCAGGAGGCATCGGCGAGGGGCAGGGCATTGCCGTCGCCCCGGACGATCGGCACGTCGGGGAGCGTGCCGCGGAACTGGGCGGCCATACCGTCGCCCGGCTCGACGGCGAGGACACCGGCGCCGCGTTCCCGTAACAGGGCGGTGGCGATGCCCGTGCCCGCACCGACGTCGGCGACACGGGCCCCGGCGAGGGGGCGGCCCCAGAGCTCCTCGACGGCGTCCAGGAGAGCGGGCGGGTAGGAGGGCCGGTTCGCGGCGTACCGGGCCGCCGCCGTGTTGAACGAATGGGCACGCGAAAGAGAGGTCATCCCGCCATCCTCGCCTACTGCCCACCGCCCCGCCCTTCTCCGACGGGCGCTCGCCCGCCATCTGACGAGGCGTCCCCTTCGTCCGTCCGGGGCGACCGCGCCGCCACGGCAACCTGACCGCTCGCCGTTCCCACGGGCCGCCCGCCGCGGCGGCTAGGGTGCGCACAAGGTGCCCGGGCGGCAGTCGGACCGCCGGGCCGCCCGGAACGGAGCGTACGGTGACACTCTCGCCCTCGGTGCGAAAAGGGATCTGGATCGCCCCCCTTCTGCTGGCGACCCTGGGCATCGGTGTGGCCGTCGTCGTGGGCGTCGCGGATGCCGGCCCCACGGAACAGACCGAACCCGCCGCCTCCGCCACCTCCGGCAGCCCGCTGCTCACCGAGGTCGCCGAGCAGATCGCGCTGCCGGCGCGGACCTGGACCGCGTCCGGCACCCACACCGCACAGGGTTATACGACCGAGGCGGCCAAGACCATCAGCGTCGACGGCATGAAGGCCGACTGCGACAACATCAACCTCAACAAGAAGCTGGCCGCCGACTTCCGCAGCGACGTGTTCGGCCCCGGCATGAAGGGCTTCTTCCCCAAGTGCCAACGGGTCGCCCCGGGCACCAACAAGTACTGGTTCACGATCAGTTCCGCGGACCGCGCCCAGATCGACAAGCTCTGTGATCCCCGCACCACGTACCCGGTCGTCCACGACGAGCAGCACCGGACCTACTGGATCGACAAGCCCTTCACCTGCACCAGCCGCGTCGGCCCTTCGTAGCGCGTCGCCCCGGGACGACGCGGCACCAGCGTCCCGGAAGCGCGCCGGACCGGCCGCACCCGTGGCGTGAGGGGCACCGGCCGGGATCCACGGTGCCATGGACGGGGCAGCACCCAGGTGGCGCCGGTGGCCCGTACGGACGGCACTCCCCGCCGCTTTGCTGCTTCGGCTCCTCCGTCGTCGACGCCCTCGGCGGCGCCCCCGGCTCCGGCGGCGCTAGGCGAGTGCGGCCTCGTGGACCGCCTTCGACAGGCGGGCGTTCTCGGGTGCGGCGCCGCCCGGGAAGGCGAAGCGGCGGCGGGTGTAGCCGTAGGCGAGGCCCGAGCGGGGGTCGCCGAAGGCGAGGGAGCCGGCTGCGCCGCTGTGGCCGAAGGCGTGGGCGGCGAGTGCCGGGAACAGCATGCCGACGGCCTCGAAGCCCAGCGCGAAGGTGCTCGGGTTGTGGAAGACCAGGTCGGTGCCGACCGAGTGGATGCGGGAGAACTCGGCGACGGTCTCCGGCTTGAGCAGCGCGCCCAGGCCGTTGAACGCGCCGATGGTCGCCGCGTACATCCCGGCGATGCCGCGCGCATTGCCCACGCCGCCGACCGAGGCCGGGCTCTTGGCCAGTGCGGCGTCGGAGTTGACGAACGCGGTCAGGTCGAAGGACGGGTCGGCGCTGCGGTTGAAGGCGATGGCGGCGCGGCTGTGGCGGCCGCCCGCGTTCGCGGTCAGCTCGGCGAGCTGCTCGGGGGTCGGCAGCATCGGCAGCACGTCGCGGTGCCGGGCCCGCTCGGACTCGGGAAGCCCCAGGAAGAAGTCGAGGGCGTACGGTGCGCGGACCCGCTCCTCGTAGATCTCCTGGAGGGAGCGGCCGGTGGTCCGCCGTACGACCTCACCGGTGAGCGCGCCGATCACCAGGGCGTGATAGCCGTGGCCGACGCCCGGCTGCCAGAACGGCCGCTGACCGGCGAGCCGTTCGGCGATCACGCGGTCGTCGGCGAGTTCCTCCGGGGTGAAGCCGTCGTCCGCGCCGATGACGCCGGAGCGGTGCGCGAGCAGCTCGCGCAGGGTCAGCGCGCCCTTGCCCTCGGCGGCGAACTCGGGCCAGTAGTCGGCGACCTTGCGGTCGAGCTCCAGGACACCGTCCTGCACGAGCAGCGCGACCACCAGGTGCGCGGCGCCCTTGGTGGTGGAGAAGACACCGGTCAGCGAGTCCCCGGTGACGTCTCCCGCCCACAGGTCCACCACCAGCTCGCCGTCCTTGTACGTGGCGAGCTGCGCGCCCGGGTCGTGCTCCTGCTCCGCGACGAACGCGGCGAACTCCTCGCGTACGCCTTCGTACCCCTCGGCGACGGTGCCGTGGACCGTGGTGCCGGCCGTGTCGTTCGACATCAGTTTCCCCTCGTATCCCACTCGCTGGGTGCGGTGTGTCGGCGCGCTGCCTACGGAAGAGGCCAACCGGCGGCCGGCGCCCGTCATTCCCGCGGCACGGGGAGACGTCCCGCGCCGACACCATGGGACGTACTGCCGATACCCGCCGTCATCTGTTGGACGTACGGGAATTGCCCTGGGCGCGGCTGAACTCACCTGCCACAGGGCGATGTTGAGGTCACCAGCGGGGGTCACGCGGTTCGCGTCCCAGTAGCCTGCCGTCATGGAATGGGAAGCCTTGGTGAGCACCCTCGCCGCCGTCACGACCGTGCTGCCGGTGCTTGCTTCGCTGGTGCGCAAGTGGCTGCGACGGGAGCACGAGATCCAGCGGATCGAGAGTGTGGTCCGCAGGACCACCGGCCGTGACCCTCGCAGCGAGGAGGGCATCGGTGGCTGACAAGAAGGTGCGCGCCCGGTCCATCCACGCGGAAGACGTGAGCAGCGTGGGTGTCGCCGGCCTCGTGGTCACGGTCGGGTTCAATCTCGGCGCGAACACATGGCCGGGTAAGTGCTTGATCTGGTCCTCGCTGTTCCTCGTGCTGCTTCTCCCGCCGCTCGTCGCCGCCGCACTGAACGTGGTCGACGACCGGCTGCGGTACTGGCAGTGGAAGGGGCTGCGGAACAGGCTGCAGAAGACGCTCGACAAGACCACCGATGCCGACTCCCGGCGCCTGCTGCAGGCCGAGATCCACAAGGCGGACCTCGAACTGGCGAAGATCCTGGTGGAGAGCATGCGCGGCATCCACGCGGAGAAGGCGGAGTCCTGAGGGCGGCCGGCTCCGTCACGGTGCGGAGGAACCCGCCGGAAGCCAGTCGTAACAGCCGCCGCACTCGCGGGTGAGCCAGCCGTTGATGCTGCCGAGCCCCCGCTCGTTGATCTGCCCGTCGTGGATGCCGTACGCCCGTTCCGGACCCACGGCGCGTACGAAGTCGATGGTCTCCGCCGTCTTCAGCCACGACCCCTGCAGGGGGACGAGCAGGGTCTCCACCGGCCGCTCGGGAACGTGCAGCGCGTCCCCGGGGTGGTAGAGGCCCTCCCCGAGGAGGTAGCCGAGGTTGGCGCACTCCGGGAGGCCGTCGTAGACGTGGGCGTGCCGCCCGCCGTGGGCGGTCACCCGGAAGCCGGCCGCGGTGAACTCCTCGCCGGCCGCGACACCGATGAAGTCCAGGCCCGGGATCCGCGCCGCCCTGGGCGCGTAGACGGGCACGTTCAACGCCGTCAGCCGTGACACGTCGACGTGGTCGTTGTGCTCGTGGGTCACCAGAACCGCATCCGCGCCGTCGAGCACCTCGGGCTCGCTCCAGACGCCGGGGTCGATGACCAGCGTGCCGCCGCCGTGTGCCAACCGGACGCAGGAGTGGGTGTACTTGGTCATCCGCACCCGCAGGAGCATAGCCGCAGCGTCGCGCCTTCCCCGGAGAAGTGGCGCGATCCGGCGGCGGTGAAGGCGGGGCTGTGACCCGGGTGGAGGATACGGCACACCCCGTACGACTCCAGGACCATTTGTCCGGCGGTCCGTCCGCCCATGGTCGGACGCACTGTGACCCGTTGAGGGATTCGTCCCAACTGCCTTTTGCGCAAGGGTGAGTGCGTCCCAGACGTATGGATCCGAAGGGCATGACTTACGTGCGAAGCAGACGAATAGCCCCCGTTCTGGCGGTGAGTGCGCTCGCGGCACTGGTTCCGGCGGTCACGCCGGCGACCGCCTCCGCCGCGGCGCGCTCGTTACCGGAGTACGCCCAGCAGAAGCCCGCCTGGCACCGCTGCGGCAGTGCCACCCCGGCAGCCTTCCAATGTGCCACTCTCAAGGTTCCGTTGGACTACAGCCGTCCGGACGGCAAGAAGATCGATCTCGCGATCTCGCGGATCAAGGCGAGCAGCCCCGCCGAGCGCCGAGGTGTTCTGCTGCTCAATCCCGGAGGGCCGGGTGGGTCGGGACTCGACCTGCCGGAATCGCTGAGGACCGCGATCCCCAAGTCCGTGACGAAGAAGTACGACCTCATCGGCTTCGACCCGCGGGGCGTCGGCGCGAGCTCGCCGCTCGGCTGCGGGCTGACCGCCGACGAGGAGAACTGGCAGCGTCCCTACAAGGCCGCGGAGTACGCCAAGGACGTCAAGTGGGCCCGGACCGTCGCCGAGAAGTGCGACGCCAAGCAGGGCGACACGCTGCGCCACATCACCACCCGCAACACCGCCCGCGACATGGACGTGGTCCGGGCCGTGCTGGGCGAGAAGAAGATCTCCTACCTCGGGTACTCGTACGGCACCTATCTCGGCGCCGTCTACACCCAGATGTTCCCGCGGCGCACCGACCGCTTCGTCCTCGACAGCGCCATCGACCCCGCGCGGATCTGGCGGGGCATGATGCAGGTCTGGTCGGAGGGCAGCGAACCCGCGTTCACCAGGTGGAGCAAGTGGACCGCCCGGCGCGACGCCACCTACAAGCTGGGCAGCACCCCGGACAAGGTCCGTAAGACGTTCTGGGATCTGGTCGCCCGGGCGAACCGGAAGCCGATCGTGTTCCACGGCGCCCCGCTGAGCGGCGACGACATCCGTGCGGGCCGTGCCATGTTCTTCAGTGTGCGCACGGCGGCCGAGACGGTCGTCGAACTGAAGAAGGCCGCCGCGGACAAGAACCAGGCCGTCACCCCGGGCACCGGCAAGCGCGAGCGGCCCACGCCGCCGGCGTTCGGCCGCGCCGTGCCCTCGGACAACTCCACCGCCGCCTTCTGGGCGGTCGTCTGCGGTGACACCCGCGCCTGGCCGCGAGACCCCGAGCAGTACCGCCGTGACGCGGTGCGGGACAAGGCCAAGTACCCCCTGTACGGCGACTTCGCCTCCACCATCAAGCCGTGCGCGTTCTGGAAGAAGAACGGCAGCGAACCCGCCACCACCATCGACAACAAGGTCGGCGTCCTCACCCTGCAGAACGAGTGGGACCCCCAGACGCCCCTGCCCAGCGGCCTCGGTATGCACCGGGCCCTGAAGGGCTCGAAGATGGTCATGGTCGCAGGCGGCGTCGGACACGGCATCTACGGTTCCAAGTCGTGCGCCGACAAGACGGCCACCGCGTACCTGACCACGGGCAGGCTCCCGGCGAAGGACGTGGTCTGCCAGGCACCGGCGCCCGCACGTGAGAGCAGCAGCGTAGGAAATCTGCCGCTTCCCGCGCCGCCGGGCCTTCCGGGGATGCCCGGTCGTTCCTGATCCGGCGGTCCGGCGGTCCGGTGAGCCGCCCCCCACCCGACCCGGCGATCCGCTGCGGATGAGGTGGACGGAGGGAATGACGTAATGAAGTGAGGCGATGTGGCGTGGGGTTTCTGCCCGGCGGGGCGGGCCCCGCGTCGCATCGGCTCCGGTGCTCCGGCTATCCGGAACTGCTGTCGGTGCGGGCGTAAATGCCTTGCAGCATGCCGGTGGCCTGTCCGACCTCGATCAGGTGGCCGTCGGGGTCGCGCAGGTAGCAGCGGAGTTCGGCCCGACGGTCGAGGGGCGGTGTCAGGAACTCGGCTCCCTTTGCGCTCCATTGGGCGTAGCAGGCCTCGATGTCGGCGACCCGCAGGTTGATGAAGGCGGAGACGGTGTGCGGATCGTCGGGCGGGACCAGGGTCACATCCGGCTTGTCGGGGGTCGGGCCGCCGCCCGGGTTCATGATGATCCAGCTGTTGGCGAGCCGCACGATGCAGGGGTTCTCCGCGAGGACCACCCGCCCGCCGATCACCTCGCTGTAGAAGCGGCGCGACCGTGCCACATCGCGCACCGTCAGGAAGTGGGTCACCAACAGCCCCTCGCTCGGGGCGGGGAGACCGTCGTCGGGAAGACCGTCGTTGTCCATGCCACGCCTCTCTCCGCCGGACGCGATGCCGCGACCTTCCGCGGCATCCGCAGCATCCGCGACGTCCGGCGCATTGTCGAGCTGTACGAGTCCGAGTCCGGCACCGCCGACGTGCAGACCGCCGCGGCCCAGAGGTGCGAGGTGCGCCTTGCCATGAGCGGCACCTCGGGAATGCGCACAGCTCCATGGGAGAGGGGCCGAGGAAGACGACCGGCACCTCAGCGAGGGCGATCGGCCCCGCGGTGCCCTCTGGCTCTTGGGGCCTGTGCTTTCCATGCAAGCCCGTCACCGAGCGTGCCGCAACCCACGGGCGCACGGTGGGCGTGCGGTGGGCCGTTCTGCCTGATCGGGACCCGGAGGGCCGGCTGTGGCCACGGACGGGACGCGGGAGCGTCCGCCGGGCGGGACGGGGCCGGGCGGGTGACGATGGAACTGGAACGATCCGACCGTGTTCTTCCGTGGAGGAGGCAGACGGCATGACACACCCCACCGATTCCTCAGGCACCGGCCCTCCGCGTGACACCGGGACACGGGACGTCTCCCCGGACGAGGGCCTGACCGCCCTGGCGAACATGGGCTGGCAGTTCCTGCTCACCACGGGCCTGGCTGCGATCGCCCTGGGCGTCGTCGCGCTGGCCTGGCCGAGTCAGACCCTGCGGGTCGTCGGCGTGCTCTTCGGCATCTACCTGCTGGCCATTGGCGTCTTTCAGCTGGCCGCCGCCTTCGGGACGCATGTCCCCCGGCATCTGCGGGTGCTGCATTTCGTCACCGGCGCGATCTCCGTCCTGCTGGGCCTGGTCTGCTTCCGGGGCACCCTGGAGTCGATTCTGCTGCTCGCGCTGTGGATCGGCTTCGGCTGGCTGATCCGCGGCATCATGATGACCGCCACGGCGGCTTCCGCCGAGGGCATCCCGGCACGTGGCTGGCAGGTGTTCCTGGGCATCCTCACGACGCTGGCGGGCATCGTGCTGATCGTGTTGCCGTTCGGCTCGATCGCCGCGCTGACCTTCGTGGTCGGGGTCATGGCCATCGTCCTGGGCGCGGTCGAGGTCTTCCACGCGCTCAAGTTGCGCGCCGAAGTCGGCCGCCGCCTCACCCCGGGCTCCGCCCCCAAGCGGCGGACCCTGTTCCACTCCGGCCCACGTCCCCACCCTCAGCACTGACCAGGGGGACACGGCGGCCGACGGCGGGCCCTGTGCCCCTCGGGCCCCCACCCCCATCAAGCGGACGCGACGGTTGATCCGGCCGGGAAGCACGGCCGGATCAGTGGCCGAGGAGCGAGACCAGGGCGTCCGGCTGCCCTTCTCTCGCCCACCGTGACCCACCGCAGCCAGGTGAAGCGGGAGATCCGCACCCTCCTCGCCCGCGCCCTCCTCGCCCGCGCCGCCGCCCCGTGCCGCCGCCTCCGACGTCTCCGCGCCTCCTCATGACCATGCCTCCCGCCCGGCCGCCCGCAGCTGCCGCCCCGCCCGGACACGTCGCAGCGATCATCGCCGCCACTCCGGCCGCCGTGGCCCTCTACATGCCTCCGCGGCCTCTTTCGCCTGCCGCGGCTCCACCGGTGGCTCCGCCGTCACCGCCGCAACCTGCGCCCTTGCCCCCCCCCGTCTCGGCCCTCCAGGGGCGGCCGAGTGAGGGTGCGGAGAGCGGAGGACGGTAAAAAGGGGGAATGGCCGAGCGTGAAGCCCCCGCGGGGGACGTGGATGATGTGGACGCGGTGACCCGTGCGGTGCTCACGGCGTCGAGGTTGTTGGTGGCGGTGTCTGCGCGTTCGCTGGCAGAGGTCGAAGAGCGGGTGACGCTGCCGCAGTTCAGGATGCTGGTGGTCCTCTCCACGCGCGGCTCCGCCAAGTTGGTCGTCCTCGCCGAGCTGCTCCAGGTCGCCCCCTCGACCGCGATGCGGATGGTGGACCGGCTCATCGCGGCGGGTCTGGCGGACCGGCAGACCAACCCCGCCAACCGGCGCGAGACCGTACTGCGGCTCACCGACGAGGGGCGGCGCACCGTGGAGAACGTCACCAGCCGGCGCCGCGCCGAGATCAGCGCGATCGTCGAGCGGCTCGCCCCGGACCAGCGCACGGCCCTCATCAAGGCCCTGGCCACTCTCAACGAGGCGGGCGGTGAACCGCCCGCGGAGGAAACGGAGTTGCACCCCCTGGGGTGGGTCGACGCCCCCGCGGGGCGCGGTGCATGACTCCGGTGCCCACCGGAGCCCGCGGGAGGCGCACCGCGCGCCCGACTGCCCGGCGAGGGCTGCATGCCGCGCAAGTAGCCGCCTGTGCTGCTCACTTGGGAATGGTCGAGGCGACGTCGTCGAGCGTGGCGTCGGTGACCAGGCCGGTGTCCTCCAGCACGCTCATGTGGTCCTGGACGGTGTTGTTGGTCTGCGTGGCCAGTCGCCGGATCAGCGAGTTCTTGGTCGCGGCGCGGACCTCGCCGATGGTGATGAAGATCTTGCCGTGGGAAGCGCGCAACAGGTCCACGAAGAGCTGGTCGAACTCGCGGCCCCGGGCGTTCTTCAACTGGTCCACCCAGCCCTGTTGTTCGGCGGTGGCCTGGTCGGGTATGGGCACGTTCAGCGCCTCGGAGTCCTCGCGGGCCAACTCGTCGAGTGTGCTGTGCCCTTCGAGCAGGTGCATTCCGGCGCGCTTGATGGATTCACTCGACGCATGCGTCTGGGCGAGCCGGCCCGCGGGCATCTCCCACAGTCCGGCCTGCCGGACCTTGGTGAGGAAGGTCTTGTCCAGCGCATTGACCGGGCCCGAGTTGGCGGGCTGACCGGACCGGGGCCCGGCCGGGCCGGCATGTGCCGCCGGGAGGTTGGCGGAGACCGACTCACCGGCGGAGCTGTTTCTCTGGTAGAGCCAGACGGAAGCGGTGGCGATGACCGCCAGCACGGCGACCGTGAGGGTGAGCACCCGACCACGACCGGCTGACGGCTTGGTGTTCCGAGCGTGAGACTTCATCATGCCTCCTGGAGGGCGCGGCAATGCACCGGGGGCACTGTGGCGCGGTGGACTGCTGGGGCATGAGCCACGCTAATCTTTGCATCAGGCAAACGAATTGATTCAGTGATGATGCACAAAAGCGGGTGGCGCCCGCGCACCATCCGCTACGATCCCGCCTTTGCCCCCGGAGGCCCGGAACTCCCCGGGACTACGCCGGGTCGGAGGTCCCGGTGTGGTGGTCCAGCAAGCGGATGAGCAACTGCACCAGCTGGTCGCGTTCGGCCGGACTCAGCGGTGCGAGCAGTTCGTCGTGGAGACCGTCCAGGACCGTGTCGAGGCGGCGTAGCCGACGCCGGCCCCGGGCGGAGATCGTGATGATGTTGCGGCGCCGGTCGCCGGGGTCCGGCGCCCGCTCGACGAGGCCGCGCTCGGCCAGTTCGTCGAGCACGCCGACCAGGTCGCTGCGGTAGATGCCGGTGCGTCCGCTCAGCTCCGCTTGGCTGCCGGGTCCGAGGTCCTGCAGCGAGGCGAGCACGGCGTAGTGCCATTTGCGGGCGTCGACCCGGGCCAGCCCCTCGTTGACCAGCCGGTCGGACCGCACGGTCAGCTGCGACAACAGCCGGCTCGCCCGTCGGCGCAGCCTGTCGGGTGTCCTGGGTGCGCCGCCCTCGGGCAGGTCGGCGGCTTCGGCTCCGGTCATGGCGTCCATCCTGCCCATTGCGTTAGTCCGACTAACGATATACGTTCACCGACACTCCGAAAACGTCAGTCCCACCAACGTTGTTGGAGTGCCCCTCACGGAAGGAAGAACTTGCCCCTCACGACGCTGCAGATTCCCACCACGGACGGCCGGGCCGACGCCTTCGCCGCCTACCCCGACCACGGCGAGCGGCACCCCGGGGTGCTGATGTACGCGGACGCCTTCGGCATCCGGCCCGTGGTGCAGGAGATGGCCCGCGAACTGGCCGGCCACGGGTACTACGTGCTCGTCCCCCACTTCTTCTACCGGCACGGCCCGGCACCACTGGTCGAGCTTCCCGAGCACATCGGAGAAGAGGCCCGCTCCGCACTCGTCGCGCAGCTGATGCCCTTGATCGAGGCGCACACCACCGAACGTGTCCTCGGCGACGCCGACGCCTACCTCAGGTTCCTCACCACCCGGCCCGAGGTCGCCGACGGGCCGGTCGCGGTGACCGGCTACTGCATAGGCGGGCTCCTGGCGATGCGCACCGCCGCGGCCCACCCCGGCCAGGTGGCCGCCGTCGCCGGATTCCACGGCCCCGTGGTCGCCGGCGGTCCCGACAGTCTGCACCGCCTCCTGTCCACGCTCACCGCCCAGGTCCACCTCGGCCACGCCGAGACGGACATGACGCCCGAGGCCCTCGGCGAGCTCAACCGGGCCCTGGACGCCGCCGGTGTCGCCCACACCTCCGAGATCTACCCCGGCACCCTCCACGGCTTCACCATGGCCGACACCGACGCCTTCAACCCCTCGGCCCTGCGGCGCCACTGGGACCGCCTGCTCCCCCTCCTCGCCCGCACCCTCGGCACCAACTGAGGTTCCTGCGGATCTCTTGGGCTCCGGTTGCGCGGACCCGAGGGGCGGCCCGCACCCGCGAGCCGCCCCTCGGTCGGCACCGTCAGTCCACGGCGAGGGCCCGGCCGGCCTCGACCAGGACCTTTCCGCCGTCCGGGCCGGTCATCACGAGCCGTGGCAGCCACGGCCCCTCGTGGTCGTACGCATGGGTGACGGCCGGCTCGGTGGTCTCCTGCTGCGTACCGTCGCCGAAGTACCAGTGGTAGCGGTACCCGGCCGGGGGCTTTCCGCCCACCGTCACCGACAGGGGCACCTCACCGCCGACGTGCGCGCTCTCCGGAACGTGCAACTGCGCCCGGGGCCCCTGCCGCGGGAGGTGGAACCATGCGCGCACACTCGGATTGAGGAGAAAGGCGTCGGCGTACTGCCGGGCGCCCGCGATGTCGGGGTGCGCGACGGCCGCCGTCAGGCACTGCGCGGGAGTCGCGCTCAGCTCGGGGCAGGCGCGCGTGCGCAGCGGGAACGCCGGGTCGGACACCGGAGTGTTCCAGACCTTGGAGTCCCGGGTGAGCAGGGCGTTGTCCACGGTGAACAGCCCGTCGGCCGCGACGGCGTACGCACCGTCGTTGGACGCCTCGTTGGCGGCGGCCGCCGCCTGGTGGTAGGCGGCATTGGCCAGTTGGGTGTACTGCTCGTAGCGCTCGGCCACGCCCCCGAGGGCGCTCCGGCAGGAGGACAGCCGCGCCCCGGTGACGCCCGGGACCGAGCAGTTCTTCACCGGGATCGGCGAACTGCTGCGGCTCAGCGCGTAGTAGAAGTCGGCCACGAGCACCTTCGGGCGCCCCGGCAGGGAATGCGCCTTCTCGATCGCCGCCCGCATCCCGCGTCCGCCGTATCCGACCTTCGCGCCGCTGAAGTACGGCACGTCCTTCGCGGGGTTCTCCGCCGCCGCGCCGACGCCGGAGCACTCGCGCCGCACCGCCTTGGGCAGGTCCTCCGAGCCCGGGGTGATGCCGGCGCCGATGCCGAAGAAGGGATCGAGATCGTTGATGCACCCGTTGATCACGACCAGATCGAGTCCGTAGCCACCCGCCCGTGCCTGCGCGCCGGCCTTCTCCAATTGGCAGAACACATCGGGAGTCTGCTGGGTGACCTCGCCGAACTCCATCTCTCCGTCGCCGTCCGGGTCCTGCTGCTCCGTCGTACGGAGGCAGTCCGCGTCCTTGTTGCCCGCGGGCAGGTCGGGCGCGTCGAGCACCGCGCCCGAGATCGCATAGTCCATGACCTGCCGGCCCCGGCCGGTCTCGCGCCCGAGCAACTGCCCTGTCAGATAAGGGAACTTCTGATCGTGGTCCAGGCCCTGCCCCCAGACCACGGAGTCGCCGACGGACGCCACCCGCACCGGGTCACAGCCCCGGCGGATCGTGTCCCGCCAGACCTTGCCGTAGCGGCCGGACGCATGACCGCCGCCGGACGACGCGGCGACGCGGGCATCGATCCGCAAGGCGGTCTCGGATGCGGGCACCCGGTCGTACGGAATGGTGAACTCCGCCGTGCCGACGCGGGCGCCCATGTCGAGGCGCCCGCCGGCCAACTGCTCCTCACCGGCGCGCACCCGCCACTCCACGGTCGCCCCGGACTTCGCCGCGGCGGGGTCGTAGATCTCCACCCGGCCGCGTACGGGCCCACGGCACGCCGGATTCGGCGTCATATCCACGTCGAGGACGAGAGGGAACGCCGACCCCGGCAGGACGCCGGCCCGCGCCGCGGCGGGACCCGCGCCGAGGAGCTGCCCCAGGAGCACGGCAACGGCACCGACCACCGCGATCCGCCGCCCTGCCCCCGAGCGACGAGCCGTCCCCGGGCCCCTGGTGACCCCGGGGCGATGGGCCGCCCCCGAGCTCCGCGAAAGGGAACCCGCTCGGGCGCCCGCCCTCCTGCGCGCACCCCACCACAACCACGCTGATCTCACTCCAACACCCCTGATGTCACTGCCATTTCCATCCGTGCGGAGGCGGCTTCCTTCCGCATCGGTAGGGATCATGGCAGTCGGGAGACCGGTACATGCCGCGGCGAGTCCCCGCACCGAGTGAAACTGATCACTTACCTTCAGTTACAGGCTGCCGCGGTGCCGGGACGAGGCCTGCGAAGCGGGGTCGCGCACTCGTACCGGCACAGCGAAGACGCAGGGCCGCCGGCGGGCGCGACATGGCCACCGGACACCGGACAGCCGTGCCCCGCACCAGGGTTGACGCCTACCGGACCGGAAGCTTTAGTGAGCGCGACCATCTTTAAACGATCACCGTGCAGTGATCCGTGATCTCTTGGGGGAATCGATGCGCGCTCTCACCTCGGCCGGGGCCGCCCTGGCCGCAGTCGGCCTCAGCCTCGGCCTGGCGTCCGCACCGGCATCCGCGACGCCCGCCGCTTCTGCCGTCTCCGGCACGTCCCAGCCGTCCCTCTCGGCCGCCCCGGCGGCGAAGGCCCCGCCGAAGTCGGGGAAGGACAGCATCAAGTGCAACGACACGAACGCGCGGGTCAACTTCTCGTGGAAGACCGGCTGGGAGAGCACCACGGTCTACTACAACAACCACTGCCTGGGCGGCACGCGCACCACCGCCGCCTTCAAGTTCTACAACGGCGGATCGACGCCGTTCTACAAGTGCGTCACCTTCCAGGGCGACGCCCAGGGCAAGTACAAGTTCGCGCACATCAACGAGATCATGGATGTCAGCAAGGACACCAAGAAGTGCAAGAACAACTGAACATGCCGCACTGATGGGCTGGTTGGCCGAACGGATGCGGTCCGTCCGGCCAGCGGCCATGCAGCACCATAGGGAGCGGGTCGAGCCGCCGACCCCGGCCGGGTCCGGGAGTACCACACGGCTCGCCCCGCTCCCACGGCACATCCGCCGACGGCACACCCGGACCACCACCGACCGGCAGCCCCGAGCGAACTGCCAACGCCCAGGGCGGCGGGCTGGGCGGACCTGGCCGGACTAGGACGGGTCGTAGGCAAACGGCAGCGCGTTGCTGTTCCCGGCCGGGGTGTGCGCCACGACGCTCACCGTTCCGGGCGCGCCGGCCGGGGAGGTCGCGACGACCTGGGTGTCGGAGATCGCCGCGAACGACGCCGGGACACCGCCGAAGGTCACCGCGTCGGTGTAGGTGAGGTTGCTGCCGCCCAGCACGATCGCGTCGCCCCCGAGGTCAGCGCCATGGGAGGGGACGAGGCTGGTCAGGACGGGCGCCCCGAGATAGGTGTAGTACGGATTCCCGGTGGCCGCCGTACTGGTCCCGCCCGGCGTGGTGACGGTGACGACGACCGTGCCGGACCCCGCCGGAGCGGTCACGGTCAGTTGGTTGTCGGACACCACCGTGATGGCCGTCGCCGGATTCCCCCCGAAGTTCACGGCGTTGGTCAGCGTCAGATTGGCGCCGAAGACGGTGACGGTGTTGCCTCCGGTGGCCGGGCCCAGGTGCGGGGACAGATCGCTGAGGGTGGGCGCGGCGAGATAGAAGTACGGCAGGGGATTGCTGGTCCCGCCGGCCGTGGTGACCGTGACATTGACCGAGGACGGCGGCCCCGCGGGCGCGATGGCCGTGATCTGACTCGCGGTATTGGTGACAACGGCGGCCGTGTTGCTCCCGAACTTCACCGAGGTCGCGCCGGTGAGGTTGGTGCCGTTGAGGGTGACCACGTTGCCGCCCGAGGTGGGGCCTGAGGTGGGGTTGAGGCTGGTGAGGGTGGGGACGGGGGTGGCGACATAGGAATAGGTGAGGGCGTTGCTGGTGCCGCCTGCTGTGGTGACGGTGACGTTGACATTGCCGGTGCCTGGTGGGGCGGTGGCGGTGATCTGGGTGGCGGTGTTGGTGAGGATGGTGGCGGGGGTGGGTCCGAAGAGGACGGTGGTCGCGCCCGTGAGGTTGGTGCCGTTGAGGGTGACCACGTTGCCGCCCGAGGTGGGGCCTGAGGTGGGGTTGAGGCTGGTGAGGGTGGGGACGGGGGTGGCGACATAGGAATAGGTGAGGGCGTTGCTGGTGCCGCCTGCTGTGGTGACGGTGACGTTGACCGAGGAGGGTGGGCCGGCGGGGGCGATGACGGTGATTTGAGTGGCGGTGTTGGTCAGGATGACCCCCGTGTTGCTTCCGAACTTCACCGAGGTCGCGCCGGTGAGGTTGGTGCCGTTGACCGTGACCACGTTGCCGCCCGCCGGCGGACCCGAGGTGGGGTTGAGTGTGGTGAGGGTGGGTGCGGGGACGGCGGTGTAGGTGTAGGTGAGGGCGTTGCTGGTGCCGCTTGCCGTGGTGACGGTGACGTTGACCGAGGAGGGTGGGCCGGCGGGGGCGATGACGGTGATCTGGGTGGCGGTGTTGGTCAGGATGACCCCCGTGTTGCTTCCGAACTTCACCGAGGTCGCGCCGGTGAGGTTGGTGCCGTTGAGGGTGACCACGTTGCCGCCCGCCGTGGGGCCCGAGGCAGGGGTGAGTGTGGTGAGTACGGGGACCGGGGCGTAGGTGAAGAACACGTTCTGGGTGCTGGTGCCCGTCGGCGCCGTGACCGTGACCTGGACCGTGCCGGTTCCTGCGGGCGTCTTGGCCGTGATCTGCGTATCGCTCACGATGACAAAGGTGGTGCCGTTGGGACCGAACCTGACCATGGTGGCGCCGGTGAAGCCGGAGCCGGTGAGGGTGACATGGGTGCCGCCCGCCGGAACGCCTTGGGTCGGGCTGATGCTGGTCACTACGGGGGCCATGATGCTCTTCTCCTTCTCTTACCGCCTGGGCAATCGCGCCCTGGCCGGCGGTTGCCGACCAGGGCGCGGGGGGTGTCACCGGCCGAGCGCGCCAAGCGCTGGGGACGGGCGGCGACTTGGTGGTCGTGCCGTTGACCCCCGGCCGTCTGCGACGGTCAGGTGACGGTGAAGGCCTGGGCGTTGGAGTTGCCGCCGCAGGTGTGGACCGTGATGGTCCCGGCGCCGGTGGCGAGGCCGCCGGGCACGGTGGCGACGAGCTGGGTGTCGCTCACGGGGGTGAAGACCGCGGTGGCGGTGGCGGCGGCGCTGTCGGTGAAGGTGACGGTGTCGACGCCGACGAAGCCCGTTCCGTTGACGGTGATCTGGTCCCCTGCGGTGCCCGAGGTGGGAAGCACCGAGGTGATGGCCGGCGCGAGGTAGTAGTCGATCAGCGTGGTGCCCGAGGGGCTGCTGCCGCCGGCGGTGGTGATGGTCACCGCCTGGGTCGACACCGTACCGACCTGACCCGGGTTGGCCGGGGCGGTGAAGGTGACCTGGCTCGACTGGGTGGGGGTGACCGCCACATTGCCGACGCTGCCCACCCCGACCTGCGTTCCGGAGAGGAAGTTGGTGCCGAACAGCGTCACCGAGCCACCCGTGGCGGCCGATACGCAGGTGACGCTCAGCCCCGTGGTGGTCGGCGAGGCGATGACGAAGAACGGCAGCGCGTTGCTGGTGGCGCCGGTGCTGCTGGTGACGCTGACCGATACCTGACCGGAGCACGGCGCCGTACTGGGCACCACGAAGGTGACCTGGGTGGCGGTGACACCGGTCGGGGTGACCGTCGCCGAACCGAAGTTCACCCTCGTGGTGGTGGACAGAGCCGATCCGTTGATCTGGACCGTGTCGCCGGGCTTGCCCTGATTGGTGGTGGTCGTGGTGTCCACCAACGACGTGATGGTTGCCATGATCTTTTCTCCTTCGAACGTGCCGCACTGGTGGGGTGCGCAGGAGCGGGCGGCTGACTGAAGCGGCCCGCAACCGCATGGGATGTCCCCTCGTGGGGCGGAAAGGGGAAGGCGGAGACCGTTGCCTCAGGGCGCCTGGGCGGGTCGTCCTTGTGAAGCGGCGCGGCGCAGCATCACGGGGCGCCGTCAATCTCGCTTGATTTGATTAAAGCCAAAGGGTGAAGGGGGCGATAGGTGAAACGGGGGCATCGAGGAGTCTGTGTGTAAATCGGTAAAGGGTTCGCCGTTCAACCCCGGCCGCCGTTGCGCGCCCTGCGGGTGCGATAGGGCGGAGTGCCAACAGGCCTGACCACGACCACCTCTTGTCGGTGCGCCGAGCGCTGAGGCGTGCGGAAGTGCGCCGTTCGGGGAAGAGCGCCGGGCGGCCCGGACATCGCCGTGTCTGCGGGAAAGGGGGCGCCTCGCGTGGTCCTGGGGGCGGGTTGGGAGTGAGCGGCCCGGCGGTTCCGAGAGAAGCCGACGACGGCTCCAGGGGCAGGCCAACGGTCCCGGGAAAGCCGACGACTCAGGGTGAAGAGACGGGCGTCCGGGCACTCACGGCCGCCCGAGTCGGCTGCGGCCGGACCGCCTGAGCCGCGTAGGCAGGAGAACGCCCGTCGATCAGGTGTAGACGAAGGCCCCTGGCGCAGTGGCGGTGCCGCCCGTCGTCGTGACGACGACATCCGCCGGACCTGGGCCGTCCGCGGCAGGGGTGACGGCGGCGATCCGCGTGGGGGAGATGATCCCGAAGGCGGCCGCGGCCCCGTCGATCGTCACCGACTGGGTGAACGCGAGGTCGGCGCCCTCGATCAGGACCGGCTCGTCGCCCGGTGTCGAGCCGGTGGAAGGGGTCACGGAGGTGATGTGGGGCGGCCCCACGTAGGTGTAGACGGCCCGCCCGTACGAGTTGCTCCGTGTGACCACGGTGACCGGCACGGGGCCGGCGGTCTGTGCGGGCGGCACCGTCACGGTGACCTGGTCGTCCAGGACGGACGACGGGGTGACGGCCACACTGCCGAAGCGCACCGAGGTGGTGGTGATCAGGCCCCGGCCGGTCACGGTCAGCGTGCCGCCCCCGCCCAACGGGCCCGACTCCGGGGCGATCAGGGTCAGCACCGAATCCGGGAGGTAGTAGAACCGGCCGACGGTCCGGGTCGTGCGCTGTCCGAGGGTGACGTCGATGCCGACGTCGCTGACCAGGAGCGGTGAAACGGCCCGGATCTCCCGGTCGTTGACGACGGTGAACGAGGCCGCCGGGCGGCACCCGAAGCGGACGGCGGTGGTGTTGCCCAGCCCCTCCCCGATGATGGTCACCGGCGTGCCGCCCGACATGGGCCCCACGTTGGGGTATCCGCCGCTCGGCGCACGCAGCACACCCACCGTCTCGTTGCCGTTGTTGACGACGTAGACCTCGAGGTCGTCCGGCGTGATCACCAGCCAGGCCGGCGCGTGGAAGCCCGGCACCGTATCGATGATCTCGCGCCTGACGAGGTCGATGACGACGACGCTGTCGTCGCCGTCGCAGGTGACGTACGCGAGCAGCCCGTCGTGGCTGACCGCCACGCCCAGGGGGATGGGCAGACCGGGGAGGGCGGACGCCACGGAGTGGGTGACCGTGTCGATGACGCCCAGTCTGTTGCCGCCGTACTCCGACACATAGACGCGCTGCCCGTCGGGCGAGGCCGCCACTCCTCGGGGGAAGAGGAAGCCGGTGAGGGTCGTGATGACGGTGTGGGTGGCGGTGTCGATGACCGTGACCGCGTTCGCTCCCTCTTCGGTGACGTAGACCTGTGTCCCGTCGGGAGTGACGGCCACCCCGCGGGGCCCGCTGCTCAGCGGTACCGAGGCGATGAGGGTGTCGGTGGCCGTGCTGATCACATCCACCCGGTCCCCGCCCAGGCTGGCCACGTAGAGCCGGGAGCCGTCGGGTGTCACCGTCAGGCCGAGGGGCTTGTTGAGGCCGGGGATGGTGCCGGTGACGGTGTTGGTGGCGGTGTCGATGACGGCCACGCTGTTGGTCCCGAAGCAGGCCGCGTAGGCCCGCAGCCCGTCCGGGGTGATCACGACCTCCCACGGGCCGCTGGTCACGCCGATCGTGGTGATGACGCTCCGGGTGCGGGTGTCGATGACGCTGATGCTGCTGGCCCCGAAGTTGGTCACATAGACGTGCCGGCCGTTCGGGGCGATCGCCGCCCAGATGGGGGCGTGTCCCACCGGGATCTCGTATGCCCCCAGTGGCTCACCGGTGTCCATGACCTCCATGCCATCCGGGACGTCGCCGCCGGCCTGGCCGGGTGACGGAAGCGCCCCCGTCGCCGCGCCCTCGGTGGGGCCGGGGTGGGTCCCTGCCGGAGCCATGGTGCCCTCCTTCTCCTGCGGTCGAATCGGGCTCTGCCTTCGGGTCCTTTGGAGCCCATCTGACGGTTCGTCGGTTCGCCGCTGTGGTGATCGCTGGTGAGGGCCGCCCGCCTGCGACGGGGGGCGAGCCCCTGCAGCGCGTGCGCGTACGGGCCGCCGTGCGTGCCGTGATGAGGTCGCGGTGGCCGGCCGGCCCGGTGCGCCGTATCGGCGGCGGTGTCCGGCTCCGCCCCTCGCTCAGCAGGCGGGGGCAACCGGCGGCAGGGCGCCGCAATTGCTCGGGGTGTTGCCGACCACCAGGCTGCCGATCAGGGTCACCGCGCCGGCATTGGTGAAGATGCCGCCGCCGTTGACGCCGGCGGTGTTCGCGGTGACGCTGCTGCCGGTGAGCGTCAGTGCGCCATCGGTGTAGACGCCGCCGCCGTACGAGGCCTTGCCGTCGCGGACCGTGGTGCCGGTGAGGGCCACCGTGCCGCCGAGGTTGGCGATGCCCCCGCCCACGCCGAGACCGGCGTCACCACCGCTGACCGTCACCGACGTGAGGGACAACTGGCCGTTCGCGGAGGGTACTTGTGACGGCCCGTCCACCTCGAAGATACGGAAGGCCGGTGCGCCCGGCGCCCGGGTGATCTGCGTGCCGAGGCCGGCCATGGAGATCGCGGTGGTGATGTTAGGCAGCCCCGCCGCTTGCCCGGCCCCGCCCGAACTGTGGGCGCTGGTGAGGGTGTACGTACACAGCGGAGCGAGGATCAGGCTGCCGCCCCCGGTGGCGTTGGCCGTATTGATCGCGTCGACCAACGCGGATTCGCCGCACGCCACGAGTACCGGCGACGCTGCGCGGGCCTCGGGGGCGGCGCGGACCAGTGCCAGCGGAACGACACTCGCCGCCACCAGCGTTCGCAGAACATGAAGGGCTCGCACTACGCCTCCTCGGACGTGGTTGAGCCGGCCCGCCCTATCGGCCACGGACCCGAAGGCACCGGCCGATAGAGCCCTCCGCCAGGCGACGCCATGCCTGTGGAAGCCGAGCCCGCAAACGAGCCCACACACCGTGAGCCGACCCGATCCACGCATCTCCCGCGGAGGGATGGGCGGCCCACCTGGTAGGTGCAGCCAGTAACCCACCCGAGTGACCCCGCGCGCAAGCAAGGCTGACGGACATTCACCCGTACAGCCGGGCGCGCGCCATGACGGACAGAACCGGGCCGGACGGCACCCCGTCGGACAGAGGCCGGTGAATCCCGAACCGCCGGGCCGATTCCTGGAGGTGGGCCGGCCTGCGCAGGCTGAGCAGCACCGGTTCGTACGGCACGGTGAGGACGACGGCCGCCTCGACCTGCCCGGCCGCCGTGGACTGTTCCTCCATGGGGTCGAGTTCGGCGACGGCGAGGTCGGCGGCAATGCGGCCGTACGGCAGCAGGTGCGCGGTGTCGCAGGGGTAGCCGAGGCGGACGAGCGCGGCGACGGAGGTGACGTGCGTGCCGAGGGCGGGGGAGGGCTCGTCGTGCATGCCGTGCCAGCCCAACTGCTCCATCAGCGCGTCCACCGAGCCGCGCGCGGCCCTGGTCGCCGCGTCGTCCTCGGCGGGCTCCGGCTCGCGCGGCAGCGCCCGGGTGGCCGCGCCGAGCCGCAGGTGGTGGCTCAGCGACGGGTCGTCCGCCGCCGCGATCGCCTCCCGGGCGACGGCCACCGGCACCTTGCCGATCCGGATCAGCGCCCGCACCAGACGCAGCCGGCGCAGGTGCTCCTCGCCGTACTCGGCCTGGGTGGCGGTGACGCGGTGGTCGGGCTGGAGCAGCCCTTCCCGCAGGTAGTACTTGATCGTCGCGGTGGACACTCCGCTGCGCTCGCTCAGTTCGGCCAGTCGCATCCTCTTCCACCTCCCCTTGGATGCCGCCACTGTCCAAGTATGGATAGTGGCAGTATCCAACAGCGGCGGGGCGAGCGGGCCGCGGAACGGCTCGGGGGGTAGCCGGAGCCTGTCCGGCGGAGCTTCTCGGGGCGCGCCTCACCAGGTTCGCGTTGAGCGATCGTCAAAGGTACGTTGATCGCCGGTCCCTAACGTGTGTAGGACGCATCGATCACCGACCAACGGCAAGGTGGGGTACGCATGTTGTTCCGCATGCGAGGCAGGGGAAGGACTTCTTCCTTAATCGCCGGGGTCATGTCGCCCAGGCGGCGGGCCGCGGTCATGGCCGGGGTGCTCGCGAGTGTGTCCGTGGTGGCGCTGGGGACGGCTTCCGCGGCGTCGCAGGGCGCGGGGGAGTCGGCGACGTCCGCCGTGCAGGCGGCGCCGGCGACCGAAGCGGCACGGAAGCACTGGCAGCCACCGAGGGACCGGAGCGCGGGCGCGAGGGGCCCCGGCGCGGAGTCCGGCAGGACCGACACCGGCTTCCTGATCCGTGATGTGTCGCCGGGACAGTTCAGCGGCTGGTGGAACCAGTCCCACGGCAAGGGCGTCAGCGTGACGTGGATGGCGCCTTCGGGCCGCGACCCGTACGACGGGTGGGACTGGGTCGAGATCCAGGACGGCATCGGCAAGCGCGTCACCTGGGACTGGGTCTGCGGCAACGCCCACTGCGGCGCGTACGGCTCGACCCTGATCGACGCGAACCTGACGAAGGGCCGGGAGTACAAGGCCCTCTACTGGAGCGACGGGGGCCGGGTCGCCAAGGGGAACCTGCAGGCCGAGTTCGACTTCCGGGGCTGACATGGCCTGACAGGGGGGCGCGAAGAGATGACGTGAGGCGCTGAACGGGGGGCGATGCGGCGATGGTTGGCCGGCGCGGGGCTGTGGTGGCGATGCCGGCGGGCACGCCGGGTGCGGGAGGGGCCGTCACCTGAGTGGTCGACGCCCGAAGTCCTTCGGGGGGATCAGCTTGCCGGGGGCCGGGGATCAGCTTGCCGGGGGCCGGGGGCCGGGGGCCGGGGGCCGGGAGTCGGCAGGCCAGGGCCTTGGCGGGCTGTGTGGGGGCGCGCGTTCGGCCTGGTACGGCTCCGGCAGTGCGCCTGCCGGTTCCGGTGGGCGTGGATGCGGAGCAGCCGATCGCACTGCGGCTACTGCTGCTCCCACTGCGCCTTGGTGATCTCGTACCGTACGCCTCCGTGCTCGGAGCCCTCGACCCGCTCCATGTCGGGGGGCGTGGGGATGGTGTCCGCGAGCGTCATGTCGAGCTTCTCCATGATGTGGCGCGAACCGTGGTTCACGGACATCGTCTCCGCCCAGACCATGCGCACCCCGAGCTCCGTGAACGCCTTGCCCAGCAAGCCCCGCGAGCCCTCGGTGGCATACCCCTTGCCCCAAGCAGCCTGCCGCAGCCGGTAGCCGAGTTCGACCTCGTCCAGCGGGCCCTCCCGCTCAGGGCGCAGGATGAACCAGCCGATGAACGCGCCGCTGTTCTTCTCGTGCGCGGCGAACAGCCCGAGGTTGCCGCCCCACTTCTCGTAGCCGGCGAGGATGTTGGGCAGATGGCGCTCCCGGATGACCTCCGGCGCGGTCGGATCGCCGCCGGTCAGGTAGCGCATCACCGCCGGGTCGCTGTCCAGCTCGATCAGCAGGTCCGCGTCATCGGCGGTGAAGCGGCGCAGGGCCAGGCGCTCGGTCTCCAGGTAGGTGTCCACGAGGCGATCCTGTCTGAAGCGGGTCGGGCAGGCCAACGGTTTTCCTGGGGCGACGCAAGGGGCCGGACAACGCGAACCGGCAGGTGTTTCGGCGGCAGCGGGAACCAGGGGCCGTCCCCGTACGACTGACTGGACCGGGTCCCAAAGGAGGGACGGTGTCGTCGGGAGGAGTGCTGTGCGGGTGGAGCGCGGCGGGGAGCCGGGGGGCAGCGGGGCGGAGCGTGGCACAGCGGGGTCGCCGGGTGCGGGGTGGCCGGTGGTCGTGCTGCTGACGTCGGCGATGGCGTTTTCCATGATGCAGTTGTTTGTGATCGGGGCGTTCGGGCCGCGCCTGGTGCAGGAGTTGCCGATCTCCACGACGGTGCTGGGGCTGACCACGACGGCGGGCTTCGGGGCGGCGGCGGTCTTGTCGCCGCTGGCCGGGCGGCTGGTGGACCGGGTCGGTCCCCGCCGGTGTCTGGTGGCGTTGCTGCTGCTCACCGCGGTCTCGTTGGCGCTGATCGGTGCCGCGCCGGGGGCTGCGTTGTTGCTGTCGGCGGTCGCGCTCGGCGGCGTACCGCAGGCGCTGGCCAACCCGGCGACGAACAAGGTGATCCTTGCCGCTCTCCCGGCCGAGCGGCGCCCCGGCGTGACCGGAATGAAGCAGTCGGGCGTGCAAGTCGGGGCCTTTGTGGCGGGGTTGCCGCTGTCGCTGCTGGCGGCCGGAGTGGGCTGGCGGGGCGCCGTGTGGACGGCCGCCGGGGCGGCGGCGCTGGCCGCACTGTGGGCGTCGCGCGCGCTGCCGCCCGACGCGGCTTCCTCCGGCCCCGCCCCGTGCGCCGCGTCCGCCGCGCACGGTGTGACCCGGCGGCTGGCCTTCTTCTCGCTGTTGCTCGGCTGCGGCATCGCCTCGGTCAACACCTATCTGGCGTTGTTCGGTTCGCAGCGGCTGGGGCTGTCGCCCACCGCCGCGGCGGCGTTGGTGGCCGTCCTGGGAGTGGCGGGTATCGCCGGGCGCGTGGGGTGGTCGCGCGCGGCGGGGAAGCCGGGGCGGGCCGAGGCGCTGCCCGCCGTGCTGGCGGCCGGCGCGGTGGGCTCGGCGCTGCTGCTCGCCGCCGCGGTCCGGATGCCGTTGCTGGTGTGGGTGGCTGCCGTGGCGGTCGGGTCGTTCGCGGTGTCGGCGAACGCGGTCTCCATGGTGGTGGTGATGCGACAGGCCGCGCCGGGCAGAGCGGGGCTGGATTCGGCGCGGGTGTCGGCGGGCTTCTTCGCGGGGTTCGCCGTGGGGCCGCCGCTGTTCGGTGCGCTGGCCTCTGCCGCCGGATACGGAGCGGGCTGGCTCCTGGCGGCGGCGGAGTTCGCGGGGGCGGCGGCGGTCGCGGTGCCGTTGCGGTCACGTCGAGCGGGAGCCGGGGACGGAGGAGCCGGCGAGGCGGGAGCCGGCAGTGCGGGGACGGACGATGACTGAGGGGGCCGCCGGGGAACGGGCGAGGGGAGAGCGGGCAGATGCCTGAGGAGGCGATGGGGCAGTGGGCGATGCGTGAGGGGCTGGTGCCTGAGGGGCTGGTGCCTGCGGAGCCGATGGGACAGCAGCGGCCGATGGGGACGTGGGCGATGCCCGACGGTGCCGATACGGGAGCGGGCGATGCCCGGGCCGGCGACGGGAGGGCGGACCATGCCTGAGCGGATGAGGGGAGGGTGGTCGATGCCCGAGGGCCCGATGCGGGACCGGGCGATGCGTGGGGAGCCGATGCCCGGGGAACCCGACGACCTGCAGTGGGCCGAAGACGGGCTGACAGCCGGCTGGGAACGCATCCGCGCGACCGAAGCTCAGGTCGGATCGCGCTTCCCCCTGTACGCCGACCCCGGCACCGGCGTCTGGCGGTCCACGTCGAAAGGGTCGTGGACGGGCGGCTTCTGGGCCGGGCTGCTGTGGTTGCGTGCTCTGGATTCGGGGGCGGAACGCGACCGGCAGGCGGCGGCCGCATGCACGGAACGGCTGGCCCACTGGGTCGATCAGGACACCGCCACCCGGGGGCTGATCTTCTGGTACGGCACGGCGCTCGCCGCCGGTCCGGGGGACGACGGCACGGCCGCGCAGCTGAGGGACCGGGCGGCGCGCGCCTGTCTGGCGGCCTATGACACGGAGCGCGGGCTGGTGCCCTGGGGAGACGCCTTCGGGGGCCCCCGGTTGGTGGCGCGGGCGGACGCGGTGCCCGGCCTGGTGCCGCTGCTGGCCGGGCGGGGGCAGGACGGTGCGGACGCGGCGTACGCGCATCTGACCCGGCAGTTGACGCTCAGCCTTGCCGAGCACCCGCCGCGCCCGGCGTGGCAGGCTGCGCCGGACGGAACCTGGACCGCCCGCACCGAGCCGGCGCCCGGCTGGAGCCGTACGGTGCCCTGGCTGCTGCTGGGCGTGGCGGACGGCCTGCATTGCCTGGGGCAACGAGGGCAGCAGGGGCTGTGGGAGGCGGCGGAGCGGCTGGTCGCGCCGCGGCTCGGCGCCGACGTGCCGCTCGTCCCCCGGGCGCACGACGAGAGCCCCGAGGGCCCGGTGGACACCTCCGCGGCCGCCATCGAGGCGGTGGCCCTCCTCAAGCTGGCCGCCCTGCTGCGGACCGCGGGCCGGGAGGACGAGGCCGGGCCGCCGGCCCGTCGCGCGCGGCGGATGCTGCACCGGCTGTCCACGGCGCATCGGGGGGCCGACGGCGGCCTCACGGCGGGCTGTTACGACGCCGGCCGGGGGCTTGCCCCGTGCCACGAGCTGATCTGGGGAGACTTCTTCCTGGCGGCGGGACTGGCGCTCCTCACCGGCCGGACGGATCCGTTCGCGATGTGACCCCGTAGCCGCGGAGCACCCGCCGGGCCACCGCCGCGATGTGCAGCTCGTCCGGGCCGTCCAGCAGCCGGGCCGCGCGGCCCGTGCGGAACAGGCCGGGCAGCGCGGTGTCGGGGCCGAGCCCGGCGGCGCCGTGCACCTGGATCGCGGCGTCGGCGACCTGCTGGAGCATGCGGGCCGCCGCCACCTTGGCAAGGCCGGATTCCAGGCGGGCGTCGTCGCCCGCCGCCAGCCGGGCCACCGCCTCGTACACGAGCGGCCGGGTGGAGCGGATGGCCAGCAGCGAGTCGAAGACCATCTGCTGGACGAGCTGCCGGTCGGCCAGCGGGCCGGCCGACTGGCGGCGCTCCGCGGCCCGTTCACACATCAGGCCGAAGGCGCGCTCGGCCTGCCCTAGCCAGCGCAGACACCGCAACACCCGGCCGAGCCGGAGCCGTTCCCCGGCGATCCGCAGCGCCCGGCCCGGCTCGCCCACCAGGTGGTCCGAGCCGACGGTGACGCCGTCCAGGGCGATCTCCCACTGCCCGCCGGCACCGAGAACCGGCACCTCGCGCAGCACCGTGAAGCCCGCAGCGGACGCGGGCACCGCGAACAGCGACAGGCCGTCCGCCCCGCTCTCCGCGGCACCCGTGCGTGCCAGCACGGTGATCAGGTCGGCGTCGCCCGCGCCCGTGATGAACCATTTGCGGCCCTCCAGGGTCCAGCTCCCGTCGGGCTCCGCGACGGCACGGGTCGCGGTCCGCGCCGGGTCGGTACCGGGGGTGTCGGGCTCGGTCATCGCGTAGCTGCTGCGCAGCTCGCCGGCGGCGATGCCCGGCAGCCAGCGCTTCCGCACGTGCTCGCCGGCGTGCCGGGAGAGCATCAGCACATCGAGGAGGGAGCTCGAACCGAGGGCGGCGGGGCCGTGGTCGCTGGCTCCCTCGGCCTCCGCGAGGTGGGCGTACTGCGCCAGGCCGATGCCCTGGCCGCCGAACTCCACGGGCAGGGGCAGGGCCCACAACCCGGCCTGTTTCGCCTCGCCCTGGAGCCTGCGCAGTGCTGTACGTGCGGACGCGCCGCCCGCGTCGAGGACCGGTTCGCAGGGCATCACCCGCTCCTGCACGAACGCCCGCACCCGCGCGTGCAGTTCGGTCATCGCGGACGGGCAGTCGGGCTGCCCGGGACCGGTGCCCTCGTGGGACAGGTCCGCTCCGGGTGCCGCGTCCGGCGCGCTCCGCACGGAGTTCTTGGCGTTCACGGCTTCCTCCACCTCGACCGGGAACTCGGTGAGCCGGCGGTCCGACTCACTGACTGTGGAGTTGGTCGGCGTCGTGTGCCGCCTGGTTCCCGTGGATGTGTGTGAGCCATAGGGCGGTCCGCCCGGAGAGGAGTGCCGTGGGACACCCCGCCGTCATCTGCACGACCCGGCCGCTGGAGGGAGTGCATCTGGAGGTGTCGGGTCCGCCCGCGCTGACCGCCCCGGCGCTGGGCCATCTGCGCGCGTTCGGTGCGACGGTTCCCGAGCCGCCCCGGACATCCGGGGGCCCCGCGCGCTTCGCCGCCGCGGGGAGCGGGCCGGGGGAGGTCACCGCGCACACCGCGTGGGCCGACGTCCTGCCGGGGGCACACGCCGTCGACGAGGCCACCGTCCAGGCGGCAACCGGCATGATGCATGTGCACGGCCGCCGCGACGGTCTGCCGCGCGGTCTCGCCGTCGACTACGCGGCCACCTGCGCCTCCGTGCTGACCGTGCAGGGGCTGCTGGCCGCGATGCTGGGCCGGGCCCGCGGCGGGACACGGAGCACCCAGGTCACGGCCAGTGCCGACCGGGCCGCACTGCTCACCCTCTCCCAGTACCTCGCCGCGGCCAACGCGCCGGAGGCGGAGGCCGTGGAACTGTCGCCGGGCGGACCGCCGTTCACCGCCGCCTGCGGCACCCGCTTCGAACTGGAGGCGCTCGACCCCGCGCCGTGGGCCCGCTTCTGGCGGGAGCTCGGCGCGCCCGAGGAGGCCATCCGCGCGGGCTGGCCGCCCTTCCAGTTCCGCTACGCCACCGCCTGCGCCCCACTGCCCGAGGAACTGCACCGGACGACGCGCGGCGTCTCCTGGGCGAGGATCCGGCAGGCCGCGTCCGCCGCGGGGGCCGAGGTGTGCCCGCTGCATCCGCTCACCGACACGGCGGCGGACCGCGGATCCCGTGCCCCGTGGACCCTGAATCCGCGCGAGGGGACGTGGGACGCCCCGGCCACCGGTACCGCCCCCGACCCCGCCCTGCCGCTCGCGGGCCTGACCGTCCTGGAAGCGGGCCGCCGCATCCAGGCCCCGCTCGCCGCACACCTCCTGGGCCTGCTCGGCGCCGACGTCGTACGGATCGAGCCGCCCGGCGGGGACCCGTTGCGCGGTATGCCGCCCTGCTGCTCCGACGTCTCCGCGCGCTGGCTCGCCCTCAACAGGGGCAAACGCGCGGTGCGGATCGACATCAAGTCCCGCGCGGGCCAGGCCGAGTTGCGCGAGCTGGCCGCGGGCGCGGACGTCTTCCTGCACAACTGGGCGCCGGGGAAGGCCGAACAGCTCGGGCTGGGCCCCGACCATCTCGCGGCGGTCAACGCGGGCCTGGTGTACGTCTACACCAGTGGCTGGGCCGGAAGGCTGGCCGACGTCCCGATGGGCACCGACTTCATGGTGCAGGCCCGCACCGGCGTCGGTGAGGCGGCCCGCCCCGTCGACGAGGCCCCCGCGCCCTCCCTGATGACCCTGCTCGATGTCCTCGGCGGACTGCTCGGCGCGGAGGCCGTCCTGGGCGGGCTGCTGCTGCGGGCGCGCACCGGCCGCGGTGTGCACGTGGAGTCCTCGCTGCTGGGGGCCGCCGAAACGCTCACCGCACCGGCGCTGCACCGGGCCGCGTCCGGCGGCGGGGCGCGCCGCCCCGCCGCCTTCCGGCGCCCGTCCCCGACCGCGGACGGATGGATAGCACCGAGCGACGACTCCGCCGCCGCGGTGTGCGGCCGGTCCGCCGAGCTGCGGCAGTTGACGTCGCAGCAGGCGCTCGACGCGCTGCGCGCCGACGGTCTCTCCGCGACCGCCGTCACCACCGACCTCGGCGCGCTGCCGCACGACCCGCGCCTCGCCGGGGCCTTCACCCGCGACCCCCTCGGTTCCCTCGTCGTCCCCTCGCCCTGGAGATTCGCATGACGAACCGGCTCCACGACCTGGTCCCCGCCGCCCTCCGGCGCGCCTGGGCCGCCGAAGGGCACTGCCCCGACAGAGACCTGTACACGCTCTTCCGCTCTCACCGCACAGCCGACCCGCACCGCACCGCCGTGATCGACGCACGCGGCGCGACCTCCTACGCGGAGCTGGACGACCGGGCACGATGTCTGGCCGCCGGCCTCACCGAGGCCGGCATCCGTCCCGGTGACGTGGTGGGCGTCCAACTGCCCAACAGCGCGGAGGCGGTGGCCGCCGACCTGGCGCTGGCCGCCCTGGGCGCCGTGGCCCTGCCCTTCCCCGTCGGACGCGGCGGACGGGAAGCGAGATCGCTGCTCGGCCGGGCCGAGGCCCGAGCGGTGATCGCCGCCACCGAACACCGGGGCATCGCGCACGCGAAGGAACTGGCGGAACTGGCCGGGGAACTCCCCGCGCTGCGCACGGTGATAGCCGCGGGCCCGGGCACCGTACCCGCCGGCTGCCGTGCGCTGACCGATCTGCTGCGCACCGCGAACAGCTTCACCCCGCAACGCCCCGATCCCGACACGGCCGCCCGGATCCTGGTGTCCTCCGGCTCCGAGGCCGAACCGAAAATGGTGGCGTACTCGCACAACGCACTCGCCGGCGGCCGTGGCAACTTCCTCGCCGCCCTGCTCGCGCCGGGCAGCCCCCCGCGCTGCCTGTTCCTCACCCCGCTCGCCTCGGCGTTCGGCAGCAGCGGCACCGCGGTCACCCTCGCCCGGCACGGCGGAACCCTCGTCCTGCTCGACCGCTTCACGCCCGAGGCGGCGCTGCGGGCGATCCGCGCACACCGGCCGACACATGTGCTGGGCGTCCCCACGATGGTCCGCATGATGCTGGAGCGGTGCGGCCCCGAGCCGGTCTCCGCGGAGGGGCTGACGGCGCTGGTCCTGGGCGGCTCCGCGCTGGACGCGGCCACCCGGCGGGAGGCACGCCGGGCGTTCCGCTGCCCGGTCGTCAACCTTTACGGATCCGCCGACGGCGTCAACTGCCACACCGGGCTGGCGGGGGAGACCGCACCGGCCGGGGGCCCGGGCGTCGTGGTCGGCAGGCCCGATCCCACGGTCTGCGAGATCCGCATCGCCCCGCTGCACGGCGGCGCGGCGGACGAGGCCGAGACGGGGGAGATCCTCGCGCGGGGACCGATGACCCCGCTGTGCTACGTGGGGGCGCCGGAGCTGAACATGCGCTACCGCACCGCGGACGGCTGGGTGCGCACCGGCGACCTGGGAACGCTGGACGCCCAGGGCACGCTGCGCGTGGTCGGCCGGCTGAAGGACGTGGTGATCCGCGGCGGGGCCAACATCAGCCCCGCCGAGGTCGAGGGCGAGCTCTCCTCCCATCCCGGCGTGCGCGACGTGCTCTGCGTCGGCGTACCCGACCCGTTGATGGGGGAGCGGCTGGCGGCCTGCGTGGTGCCGCGGGCCGGGCGGGAGATCACCTTGGAGAGCCTGGGCGCCCATCTCGACTCCCGTGGTCTGGAGCGCCGCAAGCACCCGGAGCGGTTGCTCGTGGTGACCGGCGAGCTGCCGCTCACCCCGGCCGGCAAACCCGACCGCGCCGCGCTGAGGGAACAACTCGCCGCGGCCGCCGCGGGCGCCCGGGCGCAGACCGGATGACGTAGGAAGGGGCGGGGGGCCGGGCGGGACGGGAACCGCCCGGCCCCCGCTGTTCCGGATGCGGGGCGCCCGCCGGTCAGGAGGCGGCGAAGGCCTTCTTCATCTGCTCTGCGGCCTTGCGGTAGACCGCGAGCAGATCGAGGTCCTTCCCCGGGTAGTTGACGATGTTCAGCTGCTTCGCGCCGGAGCCCGGCAGCACGGTGCCCGTCGACATGTTCTCGTTCTCCAGGACGAACGCCGGCTTCTTCGCGGACAGCCGGGAGAGCTGCGCGGGAGACACCGCTTCCGGCCCGTAGGTCCCCACCAGCCGTGCGCCCGCCAACTTGGCCGCCCATGTGGTGAAGACCTGGGAGGCCACGGCGGGCGCCTTGCCGTCGGGCCGGGCGGCCTTCAGCCGGCCGGCCAGGGACTTCCACTCGGCCGCGAGGGCCGCGTTCCACTTCGCCGCCGCCTGCTCGGTACCGAACGCCTTGCCCAGCCGCGTCACATTGGCGCTGGTCTTCGCGGGGGCGTTGTCCAGTTCGAGGTCGATCATCTTGGCCCGGGAGCCGGCCGCCTCCTTGATCCGGCCGGCGAACGGTTCGAAGGGCGCGTACAGGACGTAATCCGCCTCGGCCACCGCGGACAGGTCGGACGGCTTGAGGTCGTAGTCGGGCGCGTGCCGGATCGAGGCGGGCACCAGGGACTTGACGTTCTTGGCCCCGGCCGCCTTGGCCAGCGCCGCCTCCCAGGAGGTGGTGGCGACCACCACGGGGCCGGCGGCCGACTTTCCCGAGGTGTCGTGCGACGCGTCCTTCGAGGACGCGCCGGAGGCACCGCATCCGGAGACCAGCAACAGCCCCGCGCTCAGTGCGACGAGGGGACGGACGAGGACGCGGGCACGCGCCATGAGGGGGTTCTCCGTTCGGGTACGAGATGAGCTGCCAGGGCGACCGCCCCGGCAGCGAGGACGAGGACCGGGCCGGGCGGCAGGTCCCAGGCGAGCGAGACGAGGAAACCGGCGACATTGACCACGAGGCCGATGCCGACGGCCCACAGCGTGATCGACACCAGCGAGCGGCCGAGACGACGGGCGGCGAGCGCGGGCAGCAGCGTCAGCGCGTCCACCAGCAGGGCCCCGGTCAGCCGGATGGCACCGGCCACCGCGACCGCCACCAGGACGAGCAGCAGCACCGTGAGCCGCTGCACCGCCACCCCGGAACACAGGGCGAGTTCCCGGTCGTGCAGCAGCAGGGCCAGATCACGCCGGCGCCAGACGAACAGCGCCGGCAGGGCCACCGCCAAGGCGCCCAGGACGGCGAGGTCGGCGGGGCGCACCGCCAGGATGGAACCCCACAGGAGCGCAAAGGCCCCGTTGGCGTTGACCCCGGACAGCGCCAGCAGCAACAGCGCGGCGGCGATGGCCAGACTCATCAGCAGACCCATGGCCCCGGAGAGCCCGTCGGCATCACGGGCCAGGGGCGCCACCCCCGCGCCCGCCAGGGCGCAGGCCACCAGCGCACACAGCACGGGGTCCAGACCCAGCAACTGACCCGCCGCAATGCCCAGCAGGGCGACATGCATCATCGCGAAGCGCACCGGCATGATGTCCAGCCCCACGATCACCACACCCACGATCGGCAGCCCGAGCGCCGACAGCAGCAGGCCGGCCCCGGCCCGCTGCACGGGCACCAGCTGCAACAGGTCCCCGACCTGCCCGAGCGCACTCACCGGATCTCCCGCAGCGCTCCGGCGGCCATCTCCAGCGTCCGGTCGCACCGGGCCGCCATCGCCCGGTCGTGGGTCACCACGACCAGCGTCACCGGCAGCGTCGTGAGCACCTCGGCGGCCTCCTCCTGCCCCGCGAAGTCCAGTGCCGCCGTCGGTTCGTCGGCGAGCAGCACCCCCGCTCCGGCCGCCACACAGCCGACCGCCCTCGCCAGGTGCATCCGCTGCAACTGGCCCCCCGACAGGCTGCTCAGCGGGCGGCCGGCCAGCGCGCCCACCCCCAGCCGCTCGGCGGCCAGCGCGGCCTGTGCCGGAGCGCCGCTGCTCGCCAGCAACTCCTCGGCCAGCAGGGGGAAGCGACCGGCGGCCGGCCGCTGCGGAATCCAGGCGCAGGCCCGCCTCCGCCAGGACCGCTCGGCGGCGGTCCGGTGGCCGCGCCCGCCGACGAGGATCTCGCCGCCCGCCTGCCGGTGCAGCCCGAGCACCGCACGCAGCAGCGTCGTCTTGCCCGAGCCGTTGGTCCCCGTCAGGGCGACGCGTTCGCCCGCGGCGATGTCCAAGTCCACACCGGTCACCGCCTCCAGACGGCCGTGCCGGCACACCACCCCCCGAAGCCGTAGAGCGAGGGCGGCCGTATCGCTCACCGGCCGCGTCGCTGGGGACCCTGACTGCTGATTGCTGCACTCCACAGCCAGCTAGTCGGCCCACCGCCCGGTTGAGTTCCCGCCGGCTGCGCCGTAGTTCCACGCTCTGCCGCAACGGACCGGTCGTGGCCCCCGTACGACGGTGACCGGCGGCCGGCCGAGTGACGGCGGGGCACAGGACGCGTCACGACGCCTCCTGTGCCCCTGGGCCCTCCTCCCGGCCGCGGGTCAGGCCACGGATTGGGCCACGGCGGGCTGGGGCAGCGGCCCCCGCCCTGCGGCCTCCTGGCCAGCCGGGGTGCCGTCCGCCGCGTCGAGCAACGCGATCAGCGTCTCCCGCGCCCTGGCCACCCGCGAACGGACCGTACCCACCGGACAGCCGACGACCGCGGCCGCCTCGGCATAGGGCAGTCCGACCAGTTGGGTGAGCACGAACGCCTCCCGCCGGCACGGCGCGAGAGCGGAGAGGATGTCGGTCAGGGCGACCCCCTCGTCGAACCCCGGCACGGTCTCGCGCTGGGCCTGCTCCGCGAGGGCCTGCCAGTCGGCGAGACCGGCGATGCGCGGCCTGGCCTGGTTCGCACGGATCCGGTCGGCGACCGTACGCCGGGCGATGGTCAGCAGCCAGGTACGGGCCGACGACCGGCCCTCGAACCCGGGCAGGCCGCGCAGGGCCCGCAGATAGGTGTCCTGCACCAGGTCGTCCGCGGCCTGTGCGTCGCGGCTCAAATGCGTCACATACCGCAGGACATGCCGCCGGGTGCCCCGTACGAACAGCTCGACCGCCTCTTCATCACCCGCGCGGGCCGCCAGGGCCCACTGGGTCACCTGAGCATCGTCGACCTCACGCATCTGCATCCTCCCCCACGGGAGCCACCGGGCTCCACGGCTGCACTCCCGCTTCCCGGACCCGGCGTATCAGCGGAGCGGGCACACCGCCGCTCCGACCGGACCGCCGGAACGGCCGGGACGCACGGGGCGACCCGAGGGGCCGCCGGCCGAAGCCGGTCGGCCCGACGGACGAGTCGTTGCTCCGCGGCGTCGCGGAGCGGGGGGCCGGAGCGAGACCGGCCGTGGGCACCTGGGATGCCACCGTCCGGACAGGCGTCATCATCATCTGGAGTCCTTCGCATGGTTCGGTCACCGTGAGTACGGACGACCGGAGAGCCGGGTGCGGGCACGGCCACCGCCGCTCCCACGCGCACCCGGATACCGGCTGTTGTCAGCGGACAGCCGGTTCCCTCGGAGGACCACGCAACGACACCACATGCGCCAACAGCAGTTCGCGCAACGCCCGGCGCGGGGACTGCGCCGGGACCCGCAGCTCCTCCGGAGCCGCCGGAAGCGCGGAGCACAGCAGGGGACACAGCCGCCCGAAGAGGAACAGGGACACCGTGCGCACCAGGCGGAAGGCCGCCTGTTCCCCGCCCCACAGCCACCAGGCGCTCAACGCGGCGACCGCCATGTGCACCGCGAGCATCGAGTGCCCGGCGCTCTGCATTCCCTCGTGCAGCGACGCCGGCATACCCGGCATCGACCCATGGGCCGTCCCGCCGCCGGAGAGCGCCGACGGGACCGGTGACCCGCCGTCACACGTCAGGACCTTCCGCCACAGCCGGCCCCAGGACCACGGACCGTCTGCGGGACCCGGTGACACCTGACCGACCGTGAACACCGTGTGGAGCGCGGCCTGGGTACCGAGGGTCAGCAGGCCCACCACACCCGGCCCGCGCTCACGCCGGGCGAAGCACCACGCGGCGGCGGACGACCCGGCGGCGGCCGTGAGCACCACATGCCACGGCAGCGGGGACCTCGCCGCCAGGGCGTGCCCGAGAGCCGTCAGCAGCACACAGACCGTGGCGAACACCACGGCCCGTAGCCCCCTGAGAACGCATCCGGCTTCCATGTCGAGCCCAGCTTGCACCCTGGCCGCCTTTCCCGACCCCGGAGTCCAAAAAGGTGCTCAATCCTGGAGCGAAATCCACCGGACCCGCCACCCGCACTGCACGGTGCGGCGCCCGACCTCCGTCATGGCTCACCTGGCGGTGGCCTGCGGGGCAGTCCCTGCGGACCGGCACGGACCCGTCCCTCCCCGTGCTCCCGCTCGCGCTGCTCAAGGCACCCGGGGCGGCCGTCGAACGGGTGAAAAAGTCCCCCGCGCACGGGTCGAGCCCCGGGGACGGGGCACGCGGACAGCGAGGAAACGGCCTCGGACGAGAGCATGGTTCTGCTCATCGCACGTCGTCGACGAAGGAGCCGATTCCATGAGCGACATCTGGGGCTATCAGCCGACCACCGGCTACCTCGCGGGCGCGAGTCTGATCGGGTACAAGGTCGAGGCCACCGACGGAAGCATCGGAAAGGTCGACCGGCACTCGGACGAGGTCGGGGCTTCGTACCTGGTCGTCGACACCGGAACGTGGATCTTCGGCAAGCATGTCCTGCTGCCCGCCGGCACGGTGACCCGCATCGATGACGACGAAGAGACGATCTATGTGGGACGCACCAAGGCGGAGATCAAGGACGCTCCGGAGTTCGACAAGGAAAGGCACCTCGGCGACGCCGGGTATCACGAGCAGGTGGGCCGCTACTACCAGGGCTGGCACCGCGCCTGACACGGCGGGACGTGTGGCCGGAGGGCCCCGTCGACCGTCTCCCCTCGGCGGGCCGGCCGCCGGTGCCTCAGCCGCGCCGCCCCGTACGGTCGACGCGGCGTCGCCGCAGCGCCGAACCGGCCAGGGCGGGAAACGCGATCACCCCGACCAGGCTGGGCAGGAGGCTTGGTTCGCCGGCTCCGGACTGCAGCACGGCTGCCAGGAGCTGGACACCGGCCAGCACGGCCAGTCCCAGGTAGATCCATCCTGCCCAGGCGGGGCCGGCCAGTGTGGGGGCTGCACCGTGTCGTTCCATTGTCCGCGTATGCCCCGCGACGCCCGGCTCAAGGCCCCGGCGACACCGCGGACTTCCGGACGGCACGGGCCCGCGCGCCCTGGGCGGAAGGCCCCTCGTAGTGTCGGCCGCCGCCCCGGCTCCTTCCCGACCTGACGGTTCAGCGGCCCACGGCCTTGGCCCACTGCGCACGGACCGTGCGCAGCGCCTTGTTCAGCTGGGCCTCGGTCGGGAACTGCGGTGTGCCCTCGACCGTCGGCAGCCGTGCGGCCAGGGCCTTGTCGAGGGTGCCGTTCTTCGCCATGGCGGCCATCAGCACCGGGCGGGCGTAGTCCACGAGACGGAGGTTCTGGCCCTCCGGGCTGAAGAGGTACTCCTCCCACAGCCGTGCCGCGGCCGGATGGGGGGCGTTCTTGTTGATCGCCATTGCGTAGTACTGGGAGAAGCTGCCGTCGAACGGAATGGAGACCTTCCACTTCACGTTCGTGCCGCGGAGCCGGTCGATGTGCTGCAGGTTGAGGTAGTCCCACTCGATGCTGATCGGTGTCTTTCCCTCGGCGATGGTGGCCGGGCCGGGTTCTGCCCGGTGGTAGTTGCCGGCCTTGTCGAGCCGGGCGAAGAAGTCAATGCCCGGTTGGATGTTGTCGAACGACCCCCCGTTGGCGAGCGCCGCCGCGTACACGGCGGCGAAAGCCGATCCGGCACTTGAGGGATCGCCGTGGATCGAGACCATGCCCTTGTACTCCGGCCGGAGCAGATCAGCGAAGGATTCGGGGCAGCTCCGCACACGGGAGGCGTCGCAGCCGATCGAGATGTAGCCGCCGTAGTTGTTGTACCAGCGGGCGTCGGCGTCCTTCTGATCCGGCGGGATCTCGTCGAACTGCGCGACCCGGTAGGGGGCCAGCAGGTTCTGCCGCGCCGCGGACTGGGCGAAGGTGTCCCCGACGTCGATCACGTCGGGGGCGCGCTTTTGGCCTCGGTAGCGCTTGAGGGCCTCGATCTCCTGACTGCTGTGGCCGTTCGGGTCGTCGACGACGACCTTGATGCCGTACTTCTTCTCGAAGCCGTCGATCAGCCCGCCGTAGTTGGCCCACTGGCGCGGCAGCGCGATCGTGTTGAGCCTGCCCTCCTTCTTCGCCGCCCGGATCAGCGCCGCCGTCCCGCCGACCTCCGCCGCGGACCCGGCCCGGGAGGGTGCGACCGGCCGGGTGGGTCCCCCGCCCTGGCACGCCACGAGACCGAGCGTCACCAGGCCGAGGCAGCACAGGACAGCGCCGGTGCGGACCCGGTGATGTGGGGCCACGACGCCTCCAACAGGGCCGGATGGGGGAGCGGTCCGCCGGGCGGATGGCGGACGCGGAGCGTGCGGCAAGGTCCACAGCAGCGTACTCCGCCCCCTTGCGGGCCTCGGCCAGGACGAGATCGGGCCAGGTCACAGCGGCGAGTAGGCGGCGCGCCGGCCGGGAGCGGGCGCCGGGTCCGGGCACCGCGCCACCGGTCTCACCACCCCCCTTCCTGCTCCCAACGGCGCAGCAGGTGCTCCGACGGCTCCTCTTCCGCGGGCAGGGTGTCGGGGACGAGGGCCTGGGCCGCCCAGATCGTCTTGCCCCTGGGGGAGTAGCGGGTGCCCCACTGCTCGGCGTACTGCGCGACGAGGAAGAGGCCGCGGCCCTCCTCGTCGGTGGCCTTCGCCTGGCGGATGTGCGGGGAGGTGCTGCTGCCGTCGGAGACCTCGCAGATCAGGGTGCTGCGGGTGTGCAGGAGCCGGACGTGGATGGGCTCGGCGCCGTAGCGGATGGCGTTGGTGATCAGTTCGCTGAGGATGAGCTCGGTGCCGTAGGAGATGTGCCCCAGGTCCCATTCCGCCAACTGGCGGGCGCAGTCGTTGCGGACCGGGCCGACCGCCGCCGGGTCGCGGGACACGTCCCATTCGGCGACGTCCGACGGGTCCAGCCGCCGGGCGCGGGCCACCAGCAGCGCGACGTCGTCGGTGGAGCCGGCGGGCAGCAGCGCGTGCAGGACGGTGGCGCAGGTGTCCTCCGGCGTACGGTCCGCTCCGGCGAGGGCCGCACGCAGGGCTTCCAGCCCGGCGTCCAGGTCGTGGCTGCGGTTCTCGACCAGCCCGTCGGTGTAGAGCACCAGCCGGGAGCCTTCCGGCAGCGACAGCTCGGCGGTCTCGAAGGGCAGCCCGGCGCCCAGGCCCAACGGCGGGGAGACCGGCGGGTGCAGGAACTCCACCGTCCCGTCGGGGTGGGCCACGGCGGGCGGCACATGACCGGCCGTGGCGGCGGTGACCTGCCCGGAGACCGCGTCATAGATGACGTACAGACAGGTGGCGCCGGTGATCGCCGGTCCCTCGTCGGTGTCCTCGTCCTGGATGTCGAGGCGGGTCACCAGCTCGTCCAGATGGCCCAGCAGTTCGTCGGGGGAGAGGTCCAGGGCCGAGAAGTTGTGCACGGCGATGCGCAGCCGGCCCATGGTCGCCGCCGCGTGCAGGCCGTGGCCCACCACGTCGCCGACGACCAGCGCCACCCGCGCGCCGGGCAGCGGGATGACGTCGAACCAGTCCCCGCCCACGCCGGCCTTCGCGGGGAGGTAGCGGTGCGCCACCTCCAGGGCGTCCTGGTCGGGCAGGCCGCGGGGCATCAGGCTGCGCTGGAGCGTCATCGCCATGGTGCGCTCGCGGGTGAAGCGGCGGGCGTTGTCGATCCCCACCGCGGCCCGCCCCGCCAGTTCCTCGGCGAAGGACAGGTCCTCGTCGTCGAACGGAGGGGAGTCCCCCGACCGCCAGAAGTCCACCAGGCCCAGCACCACCCCCCGGGCGCGCAGCGGAACGACGGCCAGGGAATGCACCCCGTGGTCCAGGATGCGCCGGGTGCGTTCCGGGTCCTGGGACCGCCAGGCGGACGAGCCGGCCAGGTCGGGCAGCACCATGGCGCGGACCTGGTCCACCTCCGCTGCCCCCGGGGTGTCCGGGACGGCGCGGATCAGCTCGCCGACGGGGTGGAGCGGGTGGTCCGGCGCCAGCCCGGCGATGGCGGTCCGGCGCAGAGCGCTGCCCGCCACGGCCGGTTCCTCACCCCTCAGCACCGGGTCCAGCAGCTCGACGGTGACGATGTCGGCGAACCGGGGAACCGCCACCTGCGTCAGTTCCTCGGCCGTCCGCACGACATTCAGCGTGGAGCCGATCCGCAGCCCGGCGTCGTAGAGGAGCCGCAACCGCTCCCGTGCCACTTCGGCGCGCCCCGCCAGCCACCTCAGTTCGGTGGTGTCGCGCAGGGTCACCACGCTTCCCTGGTGGGATCCGTAGGGGGAAGTGGACCGCTTGTTGACGGCCAGCAGCCTGTCCTGGGCCAGATGCACCTCGTCGGTGGCGCTCCGGTCCGACGCCAGGAGTTCGGCGGTGCGGTGGTTGAGCGTCAGGTCGCCCACCCGGCGCCCCTCCGCGTCCGCCGGCAGGTCCAGCAGCCGCCGGGCCTCGTCGTTGGCCAGCAGCAGCCGGCCGTCGTGGCCGACGATGAGGACGCCCTCCCGTACCGCGTGCAGCACCGCGTCGTGATGGTCGTACATCCGGGTCATCTCGGCCGGTCCCAGACCGTGGGTCTGCCGGCGCAGCCGGCGGCTCACCAGCCCCGCGCCGCCGCCGGCGAGAGCCAGCGCCACGACCGCGGTGCCCAGGAACATGGGCAGCTGCCGGTTGACCGACTTCTGCACCTTCTCCACCGTGACCGGTGCGGCGACGAGGGCGACGACCCTCCCCGAGGCGTCCTTCACGGGGGCCACGGAGACCACGGAGAGGCCCAGGGCGCCCTGGAAGGTCCGGGTGAAGGGCTTGCCCCGGGCGGCCTCGGCATACGGGCCGATGACGTGCTTGCCGATCTGCCGCGGGTCACTGTGGGTGAGGGTGATCCCGTCGAGCTTGTACACGATGAGGGCGTCGACGCCGGAGGCCTTCCGGGCCGCCTCGGCGAGCGGCTGGAGCTTCGCGGACGGGTCGCTGCTGTTCAGCGCCTGCTGGAGCCCCCAGGAGTGCGCGAAGGACTCGGCGGCGGCGAGCGTCCGGTGCCGGGCGTCGGTCATGGTGTCCCGCCGGGCCTGGACGACGAGGGCCACCACCGCCGCCGCGACCAGCAGCACCACGACCACCAGCTGCAGGAGGAAGACCTCCTGGGCGACGCTGCGGGTGGTCAACGAGGGCCGGATGTGCTGCGGACCGCCGTTTCCGGCAGGGCCTTCGTCCTGCGCCTCACCGGTGCCGTGCCCGGCAGAGGGCGCACCCGGAAGGGCGGAACGACCGGACGCGCGGCTCAGCCACCGCCAGAGGCGCCCCGGATTTCCGCTCATGATTCACATTTATCCCGCTTTGCCCGGGGGCGGGCAAGGCGCGCTACGGCAGTTGCCCCACGGGGCGACACGTGGCCGGCAGGTGGCCGCCGCGCCGCGCGGCACCGGATCCCGCCCCCCGTCGCGCCCGGCGCCCGGCCGGGACCTGCTGCCCGGGTCGCGGGTCCGGCCGGCACGGCGGGGCGCGGAACGGCCTCGGTCCTCCGTTCCGCGCCCCGTACCGCACACCCGCCGGGCCCCTCAGCCCGGCGGCGATCCAGGGACCCTCAGCCCTGGTCGTAGGTGTGGAACCCGCGGCCGGCCTTGCGGCCGAGCAGCCCCGCCTCCACCATGCGCTGGAGCAGCGGCGGCGGGGCGTAGAGGGGTTCCTTGAACTCGTCGTAGAGGGACTGGGCGATGGCGGCCACGGTGTCCAGGCCGATCAGGTCGGCGAGCTTGAGCGGGCCCATCGGGTGGGCGCAGCCCAGCTCCATGCCCGCGTCCACGTCGGCGGCGGTGGCGAAGCCGGACTCGGCCATCCGGACCGCCGAGAGCAGATACGGCACGAGCAGGGCGTTGACGACGAAGCCGGCCCGGTCCTGGGACCGTACGACCGTCTTGGCCAGGGTGCCGGTGACGAAGTCCTCGGCGGCGGTGACCGTCGCCGGCGCGGTGTGCAGGGAAGCGACGACCTCGACGAGCGGCAGCACCGGCACCGGGTTGAAGAAGTGCAGCCCCAGGACGCGGTCCGCGCGGCGGGTCGCCATGCCGAGCCGCATGACGGGGATCGCCGAGGTGTTGGTCGCCAAGATCGCCTCCTCGTCCTCGACGACCTTGTCGAGGACGGCGAAGACCTCCGTCTTGGCGCCGGTGTCCTCGACGACGGCCTCGATGACGAGCTGCCGGTCGGCGAGGTCGCCGAGACTGCCCGTGAAGACCGTCCGGGTCAGGGCGTCCTCCGCCGAGATGCGGTCCAGCTTGCCGCGCTGGACCGCACGCTCCAGGGAGACGGCCAGCCGCTCGCGGGCGGCGCGGGCCGCGGCCGCACCGGCCTCGCAGACCACGGTGTCGAGTCCGGCGCGCGCACACACCTCGGCGATGCCCGACCCCATCCGGCCCCCGCCGACGACCCCGACCCGCCGGATCGCGGGGTTCACGATGGTGCTCATGCGGTGGCCTCCGCACGCTGCACCAGATGGCGGGAGTAGGCGTCCGGGGTGAAGAAGGCAGGCAGCTCCCGGGCGAGCGCGGTCCGTTCGAACAGTGCCCGGACCTCCTCGATCCGCGCCCAGGGGTACTGGGCTCCCAGGGTGGCGATCTCCTCGTCGAGGAGGCCGAGCACCGTGTCCCGGTCCACGGCGCCGTGGCGCAGCCACTGCCAGATCTGGGCCCGGGCGATCTCGGCGGCCGCCGCGTCCTCCATCAGTCCCTCCAGCGCCACCGCCCCGGTGCCGCGCAGCCAGGCATCGAAGTAGCGCAGGGCTACCGAGATGTTGGCGCGCACGCCCGCCTCGGTGGGCGGTCCCGCGGTGCGCCGGACGGCCAGCAGCTGAGCGGCCGAGACCTCCACATCGTCCCGGGTGCGGTCGATCTGGTGCGGCCGCCCGCCCAGCACGCCGTCGAAGATCTCGCGGCAGAAGGGGACGAGCGCGGGGTGGGCGACCCACGTCCCGTCGAAGCCGTCCTCGGCCTCGCGCTCCTTGTCGAGGCGCACCGTGGCCAGCGCCGCCCCGTCGGCCCGCGCGTCGTGGCCGGGGACATGGGCCGTCATGCCGCCGATGGCGTGCGCGCCGCGCTTGTGGCAGGTGTGCACCAGCAGTTCGGTGTAGGCCCGCAGGAAGGGCGAGGTCATGGTGACCTTCGTCCGGTCGGGGAGCGAGAAGTCCGGGCGGTGCGCGAAGGTTTTGATCAGGCTGAAGAGGTAGTCCCAGCGGCCGGCGTTGAGTCCGGCGCTGTGCTCACGGAGCTCGTAGAGGATCTCCTCCATCTCGAACGCCGCGGTGACCGTCTCGATCAGGACGGTGGCACGGATGGTGCCGCGCGGGATGCCCAGCAGCTCCTGGGCGAGGACGAACACGTCGTTCCACAGCCGGGCGTCGCCGGCGTTCTCCAGCTTGGGGAGGTAGAAGTACGGGCCGGAGCCGGCGTCGATCTGGCGCTGTGCGCAGTGGAAGAAGTACAGGCCGAAGTCGACGAGCGAGGCGGGGACGGGGCGGCCGTCCACGAGGAGGTGCTCTTCGGTGAGGTGCCAGCCGCGCGGGCGGACGACGATGGTCGCGAGCCGGTCGCCGAGGCGGTGCTCCGTGCCGTCGGGCGCGGTGAAGTCGATGCGCCGTTCGAGGGCGTCCAGCAGGTTCAGCTGACCGCCGATGATGTTCGCCCAGGTGGGGGAGGTGGCGTCCTCGAAGTCGGCCAGCCACACCTGTGCCCCGGAGTTGAGCGCGTCGACCGTCGTCCGGCGCTCCGGCGGCCCGGTGATCTCCACCCGCCGGTCGGTGAGACCCGGTGCGGGCGGGGCGACCCGCCAGTGCGGATCGGCGCGGACGGCGGCGGTGGCCAGCGAGAAGTCGAGCGGGGAACCGGACGAGAGGCGAAGGGCGCGGCGGCGGCGCTCGGTGAGGATGTCGCGGTACCGGTCGGCGAAGGCCCGGGCGAGACGCCCGAGGAAGTCCAGGGCGCCGGGGGTGAGGATCTCGTCGAAGCGGTCGCCCGGGGCGCCGAGCACCTGGACACGGCGGGTCAGTTCGGTGGTGGACATGCGCATCTCCTCAACGGGCGCAGGGGGGCGGAGCGGAGTGGTGCGGGGTGGTGCGGGCCGGACGGAGACGGTCGTCCGGCCCGCACCTGGCTGCGGGGCGGCTGGGCGCAGCCGCGCCGAGCGGCTCCTAGTGGAACTGCTCCTCTTCGGTGGAGCCGGTGAGCGCGGTGGTCGAGGAGGCGGGGTTGAGGGCCGTCGACACCTGGTCGAAGTAGCCGGTGCCGACCTCGCGCTGGTGCTTGACCGCGGTGAAGCCGTGCCGCTGGGCGGCGAACTCCCGCTCCTGGAGGTCGACGTACGCGGTCATCCCGGACTCGGCGTAGCCGCGGGCCAGGTCGAACATGCCGTGGTTGAGGGAGTGGAACCCGGCCAGGGTGATGAACTGGAAGCGGTAGCCCATCGCGGCCAGCTCCCGCTGGAACTTGGCGATCTGGTCGTCGTCCAGCGCGGCCTTCCAGTTGAACGACGGCGAGCAGTTGTAGGCCAGCATCTGGTCCGGGTGCTCGGCGTGGATCGCCTCCGCGAACTCGCGGGCCTGCGCCAGGTCCGGGGTGCCGGTCTCGACCCAGATCAGGTCGGCGTACGGGGCGTAGGCCAGACCGCGGGCGATGACCGGCGCCATGCCGTTCGCCACCCGGTAGAAGCCCTCCGCGGTGCGCTCCCCGGTGACGAACCGGGCGTCGCGCTCATCGATGTCGCTGGTGAGGAGGTTGGCGGCGAGGGCGTCGGTACGGGCCACGATCACCGTCGGGACATCGGCGATGTCGGCCGCGAGGCGGGCCGCGTTCAGGGTGCGGATGTGCTGACCGGTGGGCACGAGGACCTTGCCGCCGAGGTGACCGCACTTCTTCTCGGACGCGAGCTGGTCCTCGTAGTGGATACCGGCGGCACCGGCCGCGATCATCGCCTTGGTCAGCTCGAAGGCGTTCAGCGGCCCGCCGAATCCGGCCTCCGCGTCGGCGACGATGGGCGCCAGCCAGTCGGTGGTGTCGCCGCCGCCCTCGGCGGTGGCGATCTGGTCGGCGCGCAGCAGCGCGTTGTTGATCCGGCGGACCACCTGCGGAACGGAGTTGGCGGGGTAGAGGCTCTGGTCGGGGTAGGTGTGGCCGGCCTGGTTGGCGTCGGCCGCGACCTGCCAGCCCGACAGGTAGACGGCCTGGAGGCCGGCCTTGACCTGCTGCACCGCCTGACCGCCGGTCAGCGCGCCCAGCGCATGGATGTAGTCCTGCTCGTGCAGTTGCCGCCACAGCCGCTCGGCCCCGCGCCGGGCCAGGGTGTGCTCCTCCCGGATGCTGCCCGACAGCCGCACCACGTCCTCGGCCGTGTAGCTGCGCTCGATCCCCTTCCAGCGCGGGTCGGTCGCCCACCGCTGCGCCAGCGCCGCGGCCGTCGTCGTGCTTGCCTGTGCCATGACCGTCTCCCGGGTCTGCCTGAGTCTTGTCAATGATGCGAATGTGGCACGGAGTGCCGTATTCGGGTGTGGCCCGCCGGAGGTCCTTGCGTGATCAAGGGTGAGCAATGTTGCGCGAACTTCCGTGCGGAACGGCCGGTGTCTCCGACGTCAGGGCGTGAATCGTGCCTGGTGTTCCGCTCCGGTCGCCGGTTCCGGCGGGCCGTACTCAGACTCTGGCACCGGCACTGAGTGCCATCAACCATGGCGGTATGCCAAGTTCTGTGGATCTTCCGGCCCGCCTTTGCCAACCTTGCGAAGGTGGGATTCGGCGCTGCTCCGCATAAGATCCGGACGGCGGAATTCTGCGAAGAGGGACGGCGATCACCGTGAGCAAGACCTATGCCGGCGCACGCCTGCGCCGGCTTCGCGAGGACCGGCGCCTCACCCAGGCGGCGTTGGCTCGCATGCTGGAGATCTCGCCCAGCTACCTCAACCAGATGGAACACGACGCACGGCCGCTGACCGTCCCCGTCCTGCTCCGCCTCACCGAAGTGTTCGGCGTCGACGCGGCCTTCTTCTCCGCACGCGACACCAGCCGGCTCGTCGCCGACCTGCGCGACGCCCTCGCCAACGAGATCACCGCTGATCGGGTCTCCCCCTCCGACCTCGCGGAACTCGCCTCCCGTATGCCCGCCGTCGCCGGGGTGCTGGTCGACCTGGGCCGCCGCAACCACCAGCTCACCGAGCGACTGTCCGAAGCCGCCGAGGGACGGGGACAGACCGTCGCCGCCCTGCCGCGCTCCCCGCACGAGGAGATCCGCGAGTTCTTCTACCGCCGCCGCAACTACCTCCACGACGCCGACCTCGCCGCCGAGAACCTCGCCACCGAACTCGGCATCCGCCCCGGTGAGGTCCTGCGCATCCTGACCGCCCGCCTGGCGGACCGCCACGGCGTACGGGTGTCCGCCGACTCCCACCGGCTGCACCATTACGACGCGGCCGACCGCGTCCTGCACCTGTCGAGCAGACTGCGCCCCGGCCAGCAGGCATTCCGGATGGCCACACAGCTGGCGTTCCTCGAATACGACGACGAACTCTCGCGCCTCGCGTCGGAGGACTTCCCGCCGGACTCCGCCGCCTGGTCACTGGCCCGCATCGGCATCGCCAACTACTTCGCGGCCGCCCTGATCCTTCCCTACCGACGCTTCCACACGGCAGCCGAAGAGGCCCGCTACGACATCGAGCGGCTCACCGACCAGTTCGGCCTCGGCTACGAGACGGTCTGCCACCGCCTGAGCACCCTCCAACGCCCACGGCTGCGGGGCGTCCCGTTCTCCTTCGTACGGGTGGACCGCGCGGGCAACATGTCCAAACGGCAGTCCGCGACCGACTTCCACTTCTCCCGGGCGGGCGGCACCTGCCCGCTGTGGAACGTCTACGAGGCGTTCGCCGCGCCCGGTCGCATCCATGTCCAGGTCGCCGCCATGCCGGACGGGCAGCGCTACCTGTGGACCGCACGAGCGATCACCCGGCACCGCGGGGGCTGGGGCGAGCCCGGCAAGACGTTCGCCCTCGGCCTCGGCTGCGAGGTCCGGCACGCCTCCCGCGTCGTCTACTCCGACGGTCTGGACCTCGGCAACGCCGCCGCGGCCACCCCGATCGGTATGGGCTGCCGCATCTGTGAACGCACCGACTGCCCGCAGCGGGCGGTCCCACCGCTGGACCGCCGGCTCGCGGTGGACGAGAACAGCAGCACGTTCGTGCCCTATCCCGTCGCCGATCCGGAGGCTTGAGCGCGGGAGGCCGGATCGGTGTGCGGCGGCTTCAGGGACCGGGGCCGGGTCGCGGCCGCTGACTCAGAGAAGCGGCTTGCCCCCTCCGGAGGAACTGGGCTTGTAGTGCTTGTACAGGTTTTCGTACTGGTGGGACCCGGAGGCTCGGTGGGCGCGTCGGGGTGGTCGTACCGGGGACGTACTCCTGTCGTCCCTTGAGCGGCGGAGGCATCGCTCAGGAGGTGAGCCCGAGCGTCTTCTTGGCCAGCTCGAACGCCGGGAGCATCGCCTTGTGTTCGCCCGCGTTGAGCCCTCCGAGATGGATGACCACACCACCGTGCTCGGTCATCACGGCCAGCGCACGTTCGGGCCGGACCTCGCCGGCGGCCAGGTCCGTGACCGTGTAGGCGGCTTCGGTGGCGGGCAGGCCACCGGCCTTGACCTTGCGGATGCTGACGTTGCTCTGGAAGTTCTCGGCGGCGACGAACGCCTTCATCAGGGCGCGGGAGGTGCCGCCGGGCGCGGCGGCGCCCTTGGTGCCGGACCACACGGTGAGGAAGCCGATGTGCCCGGCGGCCTTGGCGTCGAGTTCGCAGGCGGGCGTGAGCGGCCCCTGATGACCCAGCGGGCCCATCCGGTCCACTATCGCCTGGGTGAGGGCCGTCGCCTTCCAGGACGTCTCGGGGGTGAAGTGCACCGGCAGTTCGCACGCGGTGCCCTTGTCGCCGAGCTTCTTCTCGGCGGCTTTGTTCTCGTCCTCGCCCCAGCCGAACGTGCAGCCGCTGAGCACGCTCATCGCGACCACCGCCCCCAGCACGGCCTGCGACATCTTGCGCATTCCGGAAATCCCCCACCCTTGAGCCTGAAGTTTCGAAAATTCGCCGCAGCCTATACGACACATTCGATCTCGAACCACATGGATGGTGCGGTGCTGCGGGGGAGGGGCCCGATCCGGCACCCGGGCCCGGGCACACGGGCCCCGGACGCCACCCTCCCCACGTGAAGAGCATCACAACTGGCATGCCGCAGGGGTGAGTTGACCGATCCCGGCCAGGACCATTGCATGACAGCTGCTGGAGTCGACGTGGTGGCCCGCGGGGCGAGTGTGCGGGGGCCGAGGGGCCCGGTGTTCGAGGGGGTGGATCTGGACGTGCCGGCGGGCGGACTGCTGGCCGCTCACGGGCCGGCCGGCTCCGGGCGTACCTCTTTGTTGCTGGCGCTCGCCGGGCGGATGCGGCTCTCCGGCGGGACCATCCGGGTCGGCGGGCATGTCCTGCCCGCCGACGGGCGGCGGGTGCGCGGACTGGTCGCCATCGCCCGGGCCGCGCCCGCCGTCGACCTCGAAGGGCGACTACGGGTGCGCGAGGTGATGGCCGAACGCTGCCTGACCCAGCCCGGGGTGACGGAGCGCCGCATCCGCGAGGCATACGAGACCCTGGCCCTCGCCCCGCGAGAGGCGGACCTCGTCGAGGACCTCGGCCCGGCCGACCGGTTGCTACTGGCGACCGCACTCGCCCTCGCCGAACGGCCCGGGGCCCTCGTGGTCGACGACCTCGACGACGGCCTGCCGCCGGACGCGCACGCGCCCGTGTGGGAGGCCCTGCACCGCGTCCGGGAAACCGGCCCCACCGTGCTGGCCGGCTGCCTCCGTCCGCCTCCGGACACCCCTGGTCTGACCGCCCTGTTGCTCCCGTCGCGCAGCCGGGACCGCCTCCCGGCCGCGACGGCCGCAGTCCGAGAGGACGCCGACACATGAGAGCCGTCAAGCTGGCCCTGCTGGAACTGAGGCGCTTCCGCGGCCCGATGCGCCGACTGGTCCCCGTCCTGCTCTGCCTGGTGCCGTTGCTCTACGGCGCCATGTACCTCTGGGCGAACTGGGATCCGTACGGCAAGACCGACCGGATGCCGGTCGCCGTCGTCAACCAGGACCACCTGGCGCATGCGAAGCAGGGCCGCCGGGTGAACGCCGGCGACCAACTGGTCCGGCAGCTCAAGGCGTCCGGCACCTTCGACTGGCACGTCGTCGGACCGGACGAGGCGCGGGACGGGCTGGAGCACGGCCGCTACTTCTTCACCATCGGCATCCCGTCCGACTTCAGCCGCAAACTCGCCACCGGCGCCGACACCCGCCCGCAGCAGGCGGGCATCCACATCGAACTCAACGACGCCAACAACTACGTCGCCGGCATCATGACCGAGGTGGTCCAGAACAAGCTGCAGGACCAGGTCAACTCCGCCACCCACGCCGCCTACGTGCGCAGCATCTACGGCGAGCTGTCGGACGTGCGCGACAAGCTGTCCACCGCGGCCGAGGGCGCGCACCGGCTGGTGGGCGCCACCCGCGTGGCGCAACAGGGCACCTCGACGGTCGCGTCGGCGACCTCCACGCTCCGCGACGGCGCCGGGGGCGTCTCCGCCGGGGCGCAGCAGATCGCCCGCGCGACCGGCCGTATCGATGCCCTCTCGGGCCGCCTCGACCGGGCCGCGGCCGACCGCCTGCCCGGCGCCGTGGCCGCCCTGGTGACCACCGCCCGGCTGACCACCGACGGTCTGGACGCGGTGCACACCGCCACCAGTGCCGCCCGCAAGGGCACTTCGCGTGCCGTGGCGGACCTCACCGATCTCGCCGACTCCCACCCCGAACTGCGGGACGATCCGGTCTACCGCACGTCCCTCCGTCACGCCCGTGACCTGGAGGCCACCGCCACCGACCTCGACGGCCGGGCCGGAGCCGCCGAGAACAACGCGCGGCGCTCCCTCCGCGCGGCCGAGGGCCTCCAGGACGACATCGGCTCGCTCCGGAGCGCGGTGCTGGACCTGCACACCCCGCTCCGGCTCGTCGACACCGGATCGCACAGCGCCGCCGACGGCGCGCGCGGCCTGGTCGACGGGCTCGGCACACTGGAGAAGGGGTCCGGAGCCCTGCGCGCTGCCGCCGACCAGGCGCACGACGGCGCGTCCGACGTCTCCCGCACCGTCGACGAGGGACTGCACAAGGTCCCCCGCACCAGCCCCGACCAGGTGGCCCACGCCGCCGAGGTCCTGGGCACCCCCGTACACATCGACCGCGGCAACCTGCATCCGGCGGGCGTCTACGGACGCGGCCTGGCCCCATTCTTCTTCGGCATCGCCCTGTGGGTCTTCGGCCTCTTCGCCTACCTGTTGCTGCGCCCGCTCAACGCCCGTGCCCTGGTCGGCCGGGTCGGTGCGTTCACCACCGCCGTCGCGGGATGGCTTCCTGCCGCGGTGCTCGGCGCCGTGGGGGCGCTCGTGCTCTACGGCGTCGTGGACCTCGCGCTCGGACTCAGCCCCGTCCACCGCTTCGCGATGCTCGCGCTCCTGGTCACCGCGGCCGCGGCCTTCGTCGCCGTCGACCACTGCCTGCGCACCGTCTTCGGCGTGCCGGGCGACGTCCTGTCACTGGTCCTGCTCATCCTCCAGCTCACGGCCTCCGGCGGGCTCTATCCGCTGCCCACCGAGCCGTCCTTCTTCCAGGTGCTGAACCCCCTGCTTCCGATGACCTACCTGGTCGACGGGTTGCGGGTCACCGTGTCGGGCGGGCTCACCACCAACCTGCTGCGGGACTTCGTCGTCCTCCTCCTCTTCACGGCCGGCTTCCTCGCCCTCACCGCCCTCGCCGTACGACGCCAACGGGTCTGGACCCTCGGGCGCCTCCACCCGGACGTCTCCCTCTGAGCGCTGTTGCACGCTGCCTCGGGGCCATGCCTGGTACCTCACCAACCCATGGCTCACGTAGCGGTGTTGGCGGTGCCGCCGGAGCACGTGGCACCCATCACGATCGCCGTCCCTGCCCGAATGCTTCACCTGACTGCTTTTCACTGATGCGGTCGGAATGCCGAGTTGCGCTCGATGGCCGCATCGCGGCCACGGGATAGCGGAGTTCGGACGGTGCGCTGAGTTCACGCCGCCGGAATTCTCTTGACCAGGGCGGGAAGCCGGAATTCAGAGAGCGACCAGCGGCCACGTTGCGTACACGAAAAAAAGCCGTATTTGCCTTAACTTTCAGCCTTTTCCCGTTTGATTTCGGCTCGTGTCACGGCGTAGCGTGGGGAGTGGTTCAGCTGGACAGCTGGATATCCACCAGAGATTCAAGGAGGCACGATGAGCTTCCGAAGCGTACTCCCCCTGAGGCATGGCGGCGACGACTGGGACGACTATGGACGTGGCCGTGGCTACGGACGTGGCCGTGGACGCCGCTTTGGACGTGGTCGCGGTTACGGCCGTGGCCGTGGACGCGGCTTTGGCCGAGGACGCGGTTTCGGCCGCGGAGGCCGTTTCTAGCGACCCCCAGGTCAACTTCGAGGCTGGTCCCCAGCGATGAGGGCTGGCCTCGAAGATGCTGCGATACGGCGGCTGTAGGCGGCGTCAATTCCCGCCGCTCGCCCCCTCGGCGGGAGCGGCGCACATAATTACCTTCGTGCACCATGAATAACCCGTGTACGCCAACGGCGCATTGGGTTTCATGGTGTTTTTCGTGTCCCGGGTGTCTGATCGGGTGTCCGGGCAAGGGAAACGCTGCGTGAGGCGCATCAGGGTCACACGCAGCGCGCTTCCGGGCCTTCCCTGCCCGAGGTATTCAGTATTCCCGCCGACGGCATGCCCCGCAATCCCAGATGTGCCATGCGCCGTTTGTTTCATCAACCTTTTGCGTAATCCTCAGGGCTGCATAACGATGCGCTGCGCTCCGGGAGGAAGTTCCATCCGGTTGGGCACCAACGAGCGCCCTTTGACCGCGCGTTCAACGGCTGTCACCAGCGGTAGGGCGCTGATGACGGGGCTCGGGCGCGGTTCTCGGGTCAGTGCGGCAGGTGGTGGGCGCGGGCTTCGGCGGTGGACTTCAGGTCGCGCAGCCACGCTTCGAGGCCCTCGCGCAGAATCTTGGTCGCGGTGGGCGCGTCCGCGTCGACCTGGGCGCCGGTGTGGGTCTCCTCGGTGCTCACGCGGACGTCGCCCTTCACCTTGGCGAAGCTCCAGACATGGACGCCCTCGATGCGCAGCCCTTCGCCGATCGCCGGGCCGGTCCAGCGGAGGCACGCATGGTCCTTGACCTGCCGGACGGTCGAGGTGATCTCCAGGTTCGTGGCGGGAGTTGAGGGGTTGGGGGGTACCGGGGTCGTCCACCGGAAGGCCGAACCCTCGCGGAACGGTCCGTGGTCGAGGCGCTTCGCGGTCTCGACGGGGCGCTGCCAGGACGGCCAGTGCTCCACGTCGGTCAGCAGCTTCCATATGGTGCGCAGCGGGGCGTCGATCACGATCTCGGTCCGGTGGCGGACGAGAGCGTCGGGATCGACGCCCTTGCCGCGGCAGGTGAGGGGCTTGGCGGGAGCGGAGGTGGGGGAGGCGTGGGAGCCGGCGGCCCCGGCGGGTGCGGCGCCGGGGATCAGGAGGCCTAAGGCGAACGGGACGGTGAACAGGGCGGCGCGGACGCCGGTGCTGCGCATGCCGGACATGGAGTTCCCTTCTGAGCTACAAGGCAATGCTTACGTGAGAAGTTATAACGACCCGCGAGACGGCAGGTCAATAGATGCGTGATACCTTCTCACTAACACGTGATGATGTAGCTCGACGGATCGGGGACGGTGGCAGGTCATGGCGGAGACGGGTGCGAAGACCCCGCGGGAGCGCTATCGGGCCCAGGTGCGGGCGGAGATCACCGAACGCGCCTGGGAGCAGATCGCCGCAGCGGGGGCGTCCGCGCTCTCCCTCAATGCGATCGCCAAGCAGATGGGCATGAGCGGACCGGCGCTCTACCGCTACTTCGCCAGCCGTGACGATCTGATCACCGAACTCGTCCGGGAGGCGTACCGAAGCCTCGCCGAGACCCTCCGTGCGGCCTCCGACTCCGGTGCCGACCTGGCCGGGCTGGCCCACGCCCTGCGCGGCTGGGCGCTGGCGGACCCGCAGCGGTACTTCCTCGTCTACGGCACCCCCATCCCCGGCTACCACGCGCCCGCGGACACCACCGCCCTCTCCTCCGAGATCATGACGACCGTGCTCGAAGCGTGCGCGGCGCTCGCACCGGACGGCGCCACCACCCCCTTCGGCACCTACCTGCAGGATCACCGGGACTGGGCCGCCGGCCACCCCGCCCCGCCCGAAGCCCTCCACCGGCTCCTGACCTTCTGGACCCGCCTGCACGGCGTGCTGTCCCTGGAGCTCGCCGGCCACTTCACCGGCATGGGCCTCGACCCCGCCCGGCTCTTCGCGGCCGAACTGGACGGCCTGCTCGCTCCCCGCCCCTGAGGTCGCAGACCTCGCTCCCCGTCCCCGGGGTCGCAGACAGCGCACCGCCCCCGATCCGCCTCGGCGTGCGGCGGATCGGGGGCGGCGTTGAGGCATGCCGGCCGGCCGGTCAGGCACCGCCGTTGCCGGGGACGAGGCGGCTGAAGGAGACCGGGAGGCTCTCCGGGCCGCGCAGGATCGCGTTCTCCCGGTAGGGCGGGGGATCGGCGACCAGGCGGGGGGACTCCAGGCGGCGGGCGAGCGCCGTCAGGGCGATCTGCGCTTCGGCGCGGGCGAGGGTGGCGCCGATGCAGTAGTGGATGCCGCCGCCGAACCCGAGGTGCGCGTTGTCCGTGCGGTCGGGGACGAACCGGTCCGGGTCCGCGAAGCGCTGCGGATCGCGGTTGCCGGCGGCGAGGAGCAGACGGATGCGCGAGCCCTTGGGGATGGTGGTGCCGGCGATGTCGATGTCGGCCAGGGTGCTGCGACCGGACATCTGTACCGGCGGGTCGTAACGCAGCACCTCCTCCACGAGCGGAGTGGCGAGATCGGGGTCGGTGCGCAGCCGGGCGAGGGCCTCGGGGTGGCGCAGCAGGGCGAGGGTGCCGTTGGCGATGAGATTGACGGTGGTCTCGTGGCCGGCGATGAGCAGCAGGCCCAGCGTGACGCGGAGGTCAATGGGATCCATGGGGCCCTCGGAGGCCTGGCTGTGCATCAGGCCGGAGAGCAGGTCGCCACCGGGGGCGGCGTCGTGCCGGGCGATGAGCCCTTCGAGGTAGTGCTGCAACTCGGCCCGCGTCGCCTGGAGTTCGCGGATCTCGTCCTCGGTCTGGGTGTCGATGGGGTCCAGGCCGCGGGTGAGCCGGCGGGCGAGGCTGCCGAAGAGGGCCTCGTCCTCGCGCGGCACACCGAGCAGTTCACAGATGACGGTGACGGGCAGGGGGTAGGCCAGGTCGGCGACGACGTCCAGCTGTCCCGGCCGCTCGCTGGTGTGCGCGTCGAGCAGATCGGTGACGAGCTTCTCGATGTGGTCGCGCATGCCCATGACGCGGGGGACGAACTGCTGGGTGACCAGCCGGCGCAGCTGGTCGTGCCGGGGCGGGTCCTCGACCAGCAGGCTCTTGCGGATCGGCCGCTGCTGCGGCGGGGGGAGCCGGTCGGCGCTGATGCGCGGGTCGCGCAGCAGGAGGCTGATCTCGCGGTGTCCGGTGGCCAGCCAGTTGCCGTCGTCCATGCGCGCGACCGGCTCGCGGAGCAACTGCTCGTAGTGGGGGTAGGGGTGGGGACGGTGCTCAAAGCGGAGGGCCTGGGCGAACAGCTCCGCGGCCGTGTGCTGGTGGGCGGTCGAGGTCGTGGTCATGGTGGATCTCCCTCACTCGTGTCCGGCCAGGACGGCCTGGGCGGACGGCGCGGACGGGGCGGCGGCGTGGGCCGGGTGACCCGGTGCGGGGACGGCGGGCCGGGGGAACGCAGGGTCGAGCGGCTCGGGGCGGTCCGGTCCGTCGGTGGCGTTGAGCACCGGGGGGAAAGGGGCGCCGGCCTCGATGAGGGCGGCGTATCCGTCCAGCACCCGGGGGGAGTCCACCGCGACGGCGGCCACCAGACGGCCCTGCCGGCCGTAGGCGGCCACGAACTGCCGCTGGTCGAGGGCGCCCTGGGTGAGGACGACCTGATCGGCCAGGGAGGGCAGCCCCACGCACTTGAGGTTGACGCCGAACTGGTTGGACCAGAACGCCGGCAGGGGGCGATGGGCGAGAGGCGCCCGGGAGCCGTGCACCATGTTGTGCGCGGCGGTCCGGGCCTGCGCGACGGCGTTGTCCCAGTGGTCCAGACGCAGCAGCTGCCCGGGGTAGAGCGGGTGCGGCCAGCGGGCGACATCGCCGGCGACGAAGACGTCGGCCAGCGGCGTCCCGTCGTCGGCCAGGGCCCGGCAGGACTCGTCGCACACCACGCCGCGGCCATCCACGGCCAGCCCGGAGCCGGTCAGCCACTCGGTGTTGGCGAGGGCGCCGGCGGCGACCACGGCCACCCCGGTCTCCACCACGCTGCCGTCGGACAGGACCGCCCGCCGCAACGCGCCGTGGGCGTCGCCTTCCAGCGCCCGGACGGTGGTGCCGAGCCGCAGGTCCACCCCGGCGTCGCGGTACCAGCGGGTCGCGGCGCCGCCGATCACGCCGCCGAGCGCACTCCCCAGCGGGGTGTCGCCGCGCTGGGTCACGGTCACGTCGAGGCCCAGGTCACGGCAGACCGAGGCGACCTCGCCGCCCGTGAAGCCGGCGCCGATCACCAGCACCCGGCCCGGTGCCGCCGCCAGTGCCGCGCGCAGCCGGTCGGCGTCGTCGCGGGTCCGCAGCACGTGCACCCCGTGGAGAGCGCCGCCCTGCTGCTCGGGCCAGGGGCGGGACCGGGTGCCGGTGGCGATCAGCAGCCGGTCGTACGGCACCTGCCGCCCGTCCGCCAGCGACACCTGGCGGGTGTGCGGGTCGACGCCGGTTGCGGGGGTGCCGAGCAGCCATCGGGCGTCGATGTTGCGCACCCGGGGCAGCACGGTGTGGTCGGTGGACAGCCAGCCGGACAGGACCGCCTTCGACAGCGGCGGACGGTCGTAGGGCGCGTGCGGTTCGTCGCCGATGAGCGTGAGCTCACCGTCGAACCCCTGGTCGCGCAGTGCCTCGGCGGCCCGCAGGCCGGCCAGGGAGGCGCCGACCACGACGATGCGCTCGGGGCCCTTCACCGTGCGCCCTCCGAGGCCGGGGGCGCGGGCTCGGTCGCCCCGCCGAGAAGGATGGCCTGCACCGGACAGGCCGCGGCGGCCCGCTCGACGTCGCGGCGGGTCCGCGGATCGGGCGCGTAGTCGTACTCCAGCGCCTCCTCGCCGTGGAACCGGAAGACGGTCGGCGCGGCGTACACGCACTGTCCGTAGCTCTGGCATCGGTTCAGATCCACGACGAGCCGGAGCTCCTCGGGTGGCGGATCGGTGGGCATTTCTTGCTCTCCTCCCAGGTCGGCGGGGGTTCGGCGGGGTCTTCGGCGGGGTCTTCGGCGGTGTCGGGCGTCGCCGTGCGACGTCATCCGGATTCGATTGCACCCGCCATTCAGATAGCAACCACTATTCAGACTGTACACGCTATCGAAGCATTGACATAGTGCTCACTATCTGAATAGCATCAGCGATATGAGTACCGATCGAGGGGAACCCGCACGGCAGCGGCTCACCCGTGCCGAGGCCAAGGCCCGCACCCGGCGCCTGCTGCTGGACGCGGCGGCCAGGGTCTTCGCCCGCAAGGGCTTCGCCGGCGCCTCGGTGGAGGAGATCGCCGAGTCGGCCGGCTTCTCCATCGGCGCGCTCTACTCCAACTTCGGCGGCAAGGAGGCCCTCTTCCTGGAGCTGATGGCCGAACGCGGTCTGGGTCGCGTATCCGAGGCCGCCCAGACCCTCGACCGCCACGAGGCGGGCACCGGGGAGGCCGCGGCCGAACTGGGGCGCCTGTTGGTGCACGTCGCCGACAAGGACACCGATTTCGCGCCGCTCCAGGCCGAGTTCTGGCTCTACGCCGTACGCAACCCGCACGTCCTCGACACCATGGCCACCGCGCTGCGCGAACCACGCCAGGCGCTGGAGGGCCTGATCGACACCTGGCTCGCCGAGCGGGGCGCGCCCGCCGACGTTCCCGCCGACTCCGTGGCCACGGTCGTGGCGGCGCTGTTCCAGGGGCTGGTGCGCCTGCGGCGCGTCGATCCCGACAGCGTTCCCGAGGAGCTCTTCGGCCAGGCCCTGCAATGGCTCTTCAGCGGCATCGGCGCGGCCCCCGCGCCGGCCCGCCCCGCCGACCAGGACTGACCGCACCGCGACCCGGACCGCCCCGTGGCCGCCACCGACGGCGGATGCCGCGTGCCGCCACCAGGGCAGAGCCCCGGCTCGCTGCACACCCCTCCGTCTGCAAGGAGCCGCTTTCATGAACCCGCAACGGCAACCGGCCGCCCGGGCCGTCCGCAGGGGTTACGCCGTGGCCGGCGCGGTCCTCGCCTTCATGTGGCTGGGGGAGACCGGCGAGCCCGCCTGGGCCCACGCCGTGCGCGCGGCCTTCCTCCTCCTGCTCCTCCCGCCCCTGCTCCTGCGGACCAACCGGACGCTCGCCGCCGCGTTCCACGAGTCCGCGCACCCCCGCCGGGCGCTGGCCCGTCTGATCGCCGCCCGGATCCTGATCGTCGCGGCGGCCCTCGCCGCCGGTGCTGCCCTCGGGCACCTCATGAACCCGCACGCCGCCGACGACACCCGAGCATTCGTCGTCCGGGTGCTGTGCCTCCTGCTGACCATCCCGCTGCAGATCCGCTTCGCGTACCGCGCGCGGGCCAAGGGCGCGCACCCCTCGGCCCGCCCCACCCTGTCGGCACCCCGGGTGATGGGCGCCAAGCTCGGCCTGATCGCCGCCGCGCTGCTGCTCCAGATGCTGATCGATCCCTATGTGGCCGAAGCCCAGGTGATCACCGCAGCCGTCGTCGCCGTCGCCGTGACCGCCGTGGGCCCCCGGCTCCACGCCAAGCTGTTGATCTCCCCCGCTCCCCACGCCACCGGCCGACGGAGCCCTGCGCGCGCGACCACGTGACGGGCGCGGCCCCGTAACGGTGCACGGGCAGGTGGCCGCCGCGCAGTGCCACGTGGCGGTGCGCCCGGGAGCCCGAACGGCGCGTCCCCGCCCGGCAGTTCGTAGGCGCCTCGATCGCGCCGTGTTTCCCCGTGTTCCGTCACGAACCCTTGTGCTCGTTTCTGTTCTACAGAACACTCTCACTGCACAGAAACGCCCATGACCGAACATGTACGCGTCGTGGGTGACGATCTGTCGAGCCGAGGAGTGCAGATATGGCGCCATTCAGTCGACGTGGATTCCTGAGCGCGGCCATGGTGGGGGCCGCCTCCCTGGGCGTCGCCGTGGGCAGCGGCCGGACCGCCCTCGCCCAGGCGGAGGACCCGAGGGGCCTGACCCTCCGCGGAGACGAATTCCTGCTGGACGGCAAGCCGTTCCGGATCCTCGCGGGCGCCTTCCACTACTTCAGGACGCACCCCAAGGACTGGCGCGACCGGCTGACACGGATGCGGGCCATGGGCCTGAACACGGTGGAAACCTACGTCGCCTGGAACTTCCACCAACCGTACGAGAAGAAGGCCGACTTCACCGGATGGCGCGACGTCGCCGCCTTCATACGGACCGCCGACGAGGTCGGGCTCAAGGTGATCGTGCGACCCGGCCCGTACATCTGCGCGGAATGGGACTTCGGCGGTCTGCCGGCCTGGCTCCTCAAGGACAAGGACGCGCCGCTGCGCCGCTCCGACCCCGCGTTCGAGCGGGCCGTCGACACCTGGTTCGCCGAACTCCTGCCCCGGTTCGTCGATCTGCAGGCCACCCGCGGCGGCCCCGTCATCGCCCTGCAGGTCGAGAACGAGTACGGCAGCTACGGCGACGATCACGCATACCTGGAGCATCTGCGGGACACCATGCGGGCACAGGGCATCGACAGCCTGCTGTTCTGCTCGAACGGAGCCACCCAGGAAGCGCTGAAGGCCGGCAGCCTTCCCGACCTCCTGTCCACCGTCAACTTCGCCGGGGACCCCACCGGACCCTTCGCGGAGCTGCGCGCCTTCCAGCCGGACAAACCCCTGTTCTGCACGGAGTTCTGGGACGGCTGGTTCGACCACTGGGGCGAGCCCCACCACACCACCGACCCGGCGCAGACCGCCGCCGATGTGGAGAAGATGCTCGCAGCGGGGGCGTCGGTCAACTTCTACATGGCGGTGGGCGGAACGAACTTCGGCTGGTACGCGGGCGCCAATCTGACCGGCAGCGCCTATCAGCCCACCGTCACCAGCTACGACTACGACTCACCGATCAGCGAATCCGGCGAACTCACCGAGAAATTCCACGCGGTGCGCGAGGTGCTCGCCAAATACACCACCGTGCCGGACACGCCCCTGCCGGCCACGCCGCCCCGCATGCCCGCCCAGCGGATCGCCGTGCGCGAGTCGGTGCCGTTGATGGCGTCCCTCGACGCGCTGAGCACTCCGGTACGGCGTACCGCCCCCGTCCACATGGAGGCACTCGGCCAGGCACACGGACTGATCCACTACCGCACCCGGGTGCACGGACCGCAGGGGACCAGACGGCTGCGGCTCACGGGCCTGGGCGACCGTGCGCTGGTGTTCGGCGACGGCGAGCGCATCGGCACCTTCGACCGCAACCAGCCGGACCACACCCTCGACGTCACCGTGGCCGGTACGTCCACCACCCTCGATCTCCTGGTGGACCCCACGGGGCGGATCAACTTCGGCCAGGGCCTCAACGACCCCAAGGGAATCAGCGGCAAGGTCCTCCTCGACGACGAGGAGCTGCACGACTGGGAGATCCGCCGGCTGACGCTGGACAACCTCTCACCCCTGAAATTCACCGGCGACGACACGCCGACCGGCCCCGCGTTCCACCGGGCCCGGGTCCATGTCGACACTCCCGCGGACGGCTTCCTCGCCTTTCCGGGCTGGGACAAGGGCATGGTCTGGCTCAACGGATTCGCCCTCGGCCGGTACTGGTCCCTCGGGCCGCAGGTCACCCTCTACGCACCGAGCCATCTGTGGCGGCGGGGGCGCAACGAGCTCGTCGTGCTGGAGATGGAGCGGACCGGGGACGGGATCGAGGTACGGTCCGCGCCCGATATCGGCTAGGGCGCGGCGCGACGGCGGATCCTGGCTCGCACTCGTCGGCCTCGCAGCCGTCGGCCGTCACCCCTCGACCCCGAGCCGTCAACGGAACTGCGGATGCCACACGTCGCGGACCTCCCCCTCATCGTCGACGACCGCAATGTCGGGCCATCGGTCGAAGGCCGAGCACGGGTGGGAGATGCCGAGTTCGACCTCGTCGCCCACGTGGAGGTCTTGTGCGTCGGTGAGGACCAGATGGTGGTCGTAGATCTGTGCCGCGGTGGCCCGCGCCGCGGCGCGCGGGGCGCCGGCGGCCGAGCGCGCCCCGAGGACGATGGGCAGCCCGGCGTCGTAGGGGAGCTCGCGCTTGCCGGCCCCGACGACGGCGGTTCCGGGCTCGGGCGCGGAGAGCACGGTGGCGCCCACCGTCAGGGCCGGACGCAGGCCGGGCAGCGGCGAGATCCGTGCGTAGGTGCCGTGGTCGTGGGTGACGTAGCAGCCGGACCGGAGCACGGAGACCAGGGGGATGCCGGCGTGCCGGTTCCGGAGCTCCGCCACGGCGCGGACGACGCGGTCGGGAAAGGCCGAACCACCCATGCTGAAGACCGGTTCCGCGGTCTCGTACAGGGGTGTCAGGGATGCGAAGGCCTCGGCCACCGTGCGGCAGTGCTCGTCGACGGCGGCGAGCGTCGCCGCGTCACGGACGTTGGGGCGCACCCCCTCGTATCCGGCCACACCTGCCAGGAGGACTCCGGACGGCGCCTTGGCGGCGGCCGCACCGAGCTCGTACGCCTCGGCGATGTCGCGCACCCCGGCCCGGCCGCCCGGCACGCCGACCTCGACGAGCACCCGCAGCGGATTGCCGCTGTCACGCATGGCCGCTGAGGCGAGGTCCAGGCCCGTCGGGGAGTCGATGAGGCAGAAGAGTTCAAGGTCCGGGGCCTCGTCGAGAAGGCGGCGCAGGAGTGCGAGGTCCGAGGAGTGGATCACCTGGTTGGCGAGGAGGATGCGGGTCACGCCCCAGCCCCGTGCCACTGCGGCCTGCCGCGCTGTGGCCACCGTGACGCCCCAGGCCCCGGCCGTCAGCTGCTGCTCGACGACGGGGCGGGTCATGGTGGTCTTGATGTGGGGGCAGAGCTCGGCTCCGTGCTCGCGGCACCAGTCGGCCATGAGGCGCACATTGTGCTCCAACGCGCTGTGCCGGAGCCGGAGTTCGGGTAGCGCGCGGGCCTCGCGCCGGATGGACGGCAGGTCGTCGGGGTGCATGGGGCCCTCCAAGGTGCGCCGGGCGCAGACGGGAAGCGGGGAGACGGATGTCGTGTATTGAGGATGGAACGTACAAGATATGCGACACACGGGCAACGCCTATAGTGGACGCAGCGTGCTCTTTACTGGATGCGAGGAGGGGGTGGGTGGCGTGACAGCCGACGAGAACCCGGCCGGGACGCAGGGAGCGGCTGACGAGGGGATCGGTCGGCACCTGCGCCGGGAACGCCTGGAGCGGGGGCTCACCTTGGAGCAGCTCGCGGACAGGACGGGGCTGTCCCGCAGCTATCTCAGCAACGTCGAGCGCGATGTGAACAGCCCGACGATCAACACCCTGCGGACGATCGTCGAAGCCCTCGGTACGACCCTCAGCAGACTCTTCCGCGCCGTCGACCGTGGGCACCGCGTCCTGACCCGCCCCGATCAGCGGGTCGAGCTCACCCGGGCCGGCGTGGAGGGCGTCACCTACACCCTCCTCAATCCTGAGCACGGCGGCCGGCTGGAGATGATGCTCCTGGAGGTTGCCCCGGGCGCAACGTCCGGCGACCGGCCGCATTCCCACACGGGCGAGGAGGTCGGCGTCATGCTGAGCGGGGAACTGGACTACTGGGTCGACGGCGTCCACCACCGCCTGCGGCCGGGCGACTGCGTCAGCTTCCCGTCCTCCACGCCGCACCGCTACCACAATCCCGGTGAGGTGCCCGCCGTCTGCGTGTGGGCCGAGACCCCGCCGAGCTTCTGAGCGCACCGCTCCCGGGGGCCGCGGTGGCCGGCGTGGGCATTCCTACAGAAAAGCCCTGAAAGGGAACCAAGCGGCTTTTCCCGGCCTCTTGGACAGCGAAGGCAGTCGTCGTGACCGCAGAGAAGCCGTCATGACCGTAGGAACGAGGAGAGTACGACCTTGGAGACCACAGGATCCCGCCGCTCTCGCCGCGCGGTGCTGGCCCTCGGGGCGGGCACGGCGCTCGCGGCAGCCCTGCCGGGCACGGCCCACGCCGCAACGCCCGGAAGGGAAGGCCTCGTTGGGCGACTGAGGGACCTGGAACAGGAGTACTCCGCGCGGCTCGGCGTGTTCGCCTACGACACGGCCACGGGCCGGACCGTGAACCACCGCGCGGACGAACGCTTCGCGATGTGCTCGGTGTTCAAGTCGCTCGCCGCCGCGGCCGTCCTGCGCGACCTGGACCACAACGGTGAGTTCCTCGCCAAGCGGATCCGGTACACCGAGAAGTACGTCACCGACTCGGGCTACGCCCCGATCACGGGCAAGCCGGAGAACGTCGCCCGGGGCATGACGGTCGAGGACCTGTGTGCCGCCGCCGTCTCCCAGAGCGACAACGGGGCGGGGAATCTCCTGCTGCGTGAGCTGGGCGGGCCGACCGCGATCACCCGCTTCTGCCGCTCGATCGGCGACGGCACCACGCGTCTCGACCGGTGGGAGCCCGAGCTGAACACGGCGGAGCCGTGGCGGACGACCGACCTCACCACCCCTCGTGCCATCGGGCGGACCTACGCCCGTCTCGTCGTGGGTGACGCTCTCCCCGCCGAGGACCGGAACCGGCTGACCGGCTGGCTGGTCGCCAACACCACCAACGGGGAGCGTTTCCGCGCCGGTCTTCCCGCCGACTGGAGGCTGGCGGACAAGACCGGTGGCGGTACGCAGTACGGGGTCGCCAACGACGTGGGAGTCGTCTGGCCTCCCGGACGCCCGCCGCTCGTCCTCGCCGTCCTGTCGACCAAGTACGACCCGCAGGGCCCGACGGACAACCCCCTCGTCGCCAAGACCGCCGCACTGGTGGGCGCGGCACTCACCTGACGCCGCGGCGCGGTCACCGGTCCTCGCCGGAGCAGCGCGGGCCCGGGCCGGTGAAAGGCGCCGACCGGGCCGCCGGCCCGGAGCCCCGCCTGATCGCCCGCTGGGCGCGCCACCCCACTCAGCGTGCCCCGGGCATCGCCCCAGCGTGATGCCGGCTCCGCCACGACCGCTTCGAGGTGTGTTCTCCCGTCGACACCGCGTATAACTCGCGGCCGACTGTGACGGGGCCAATAGCCATGTGGCGACGCTTGTGCGCATGCTCCCCCGGGGGTTACCGAGAGAGCGAGAAGGCGATGCCCATAGCCCGCAAGTCCATGGCCCTCACGGCCGGTGTCCTGGCCGCCACCACAGTGGTGACGGCCGGCGCCGTCGGTGGCGCCGCGGCCTCCCAGCCCGACCAGGCCAAGGGCCGGAACACGTCCGCCCCGGTGCTGCCCGCGCGCTTCACCCAGCAGAAGGTCCAGTGGACGGCCTGCGGCGCGGACGTCACCGCCAAGACCGTGCCCGGCGCGGAGTGCGGCTGGGTGAAGGTCCCGGTCGATTACGCCGCCCCGGACGGCAAGACCCTCAAACTGCGGGTGTCGCGGGTGCGGGCCGAGGACCGCAGCCATCGGCTGGGGTCGCTGCTCTTCAACCCCGGCGGGCCCGGCGCCGGCGGCGCGGCCGACGTGGCCGACGGAAACTGGCAGGCCGGCAAGGAGGCCAGGGCCCGCTACGACCTGGTCGGCTTCGACCCCCGCGGCATAGGCGCCTCCGGGCAGGTCAAGTGCCCCGACGGCGCGCCGCAGGAGCCCGAGAGCCTGCCGCGCACCGAAACGGAGGCCAAGCGGGCCTTCGCCGACGCGACCGAGCAGGCCCAGGCCTGCAAGAGGGCGAGCGGCCCGGTTCTCGCGCACATGGACAGCGTGAGCGTCGCGCGCGACCTCGATGTGCTCCGTACGGTCCTGGGCGACGCCAAGCTGAACTACACCGGGTACTCCTACGGCAGCTTCCTCGGCCAGCAGTACATGAAGCTGTTCCCGGACAAGGTGGGCCGGATGGTGCTCGACAGCGTCGTCAACCCCGCCGCCGACATGCAGAAGGTCGCCCGGCTCGACATCAAGACGTCCGATGACGCGATGCGCCGTTACGCCCGCAACCTCGTCGCACGCGGCGACGACCGGCTGGGAGCCACGGCCGGGGAGATCCGGCGCCGGCTCACCGAGTTCGCCAGGAAGCTGGAGCGGAAGCCGCTGCGCGGGGCCGACGGCGAGGAATTCACCGACGGCGCCCTGTCCACGTACCTCGGGACGGCCGTGACGGACGAAAAGAGCTGGGAGCCGCTGACCAAGGCGCTGGTGGCCGCCCTGCACGGGGACGCGACCGCCTTCGACCGCTTCGACGCCGCGGCAAACGGCGAGAGCGGTGGCGGGAAGCCGACGCCGCAGGAGAAGCAGGCCGAGGAGAACGAGTCCGTGAGCATGCCCGCGGTGCTCTGCCTGGACTCCCCGTCCGCGCCGAAGTCCCCGAAGGAGATGCTGGCCACGGCCGACTCGTTCGCCGAGCAGTCGCCGCTCTTCGGGCGTCACTTCGCCTGGCAGATGATCGACTGCGCGACCTGGCCGGTCGCCCCCACGGGCGTGGCCGAGCCGATCAAGGCATCCGGTGCCGCGCCGGTGCTCCTGGTGTCGTACACCGACGATGTGCAGACTCCGCTGGAGAACGCGCAGACGGTGCACCGGCAGTTGGCCCACAGCTCGCTGCTCATCCGCAACGGCCAGGGACACGCGGCGTACGCCTCGGCGGACCCGTCCACCTGCACCGACCGTGCCGTCGACCGGTATCTGGTCGGGGGAAAGCTGCCCGACAATACCGCCCGCTGCCCGCGCTGACACAGGGCGGCCGGCGCAGGTGGGGGGCCTCGCGGGCCGGCGGCCCGCCCGATCGGCGAGTCGCTCGGCAGCGAGTCCTTGATCTGCCGGTGGTGCAGCGCTCATAGTGGTGCTGACCTGCTGAAACGGCGGCTGTGACGGCCGTCGGCAGAGCGTGGGTCCAGGTAGGGTCCGGATCTTGATGTCAGCTACCCGAATGATGAGGACCGGTCCGGTAACAAGTCACTGCGGGTCCGGCGACGATCTGCCCGTGGCGGACACCAGGGTGTCCGTCGACGGCAGGCTGAAGGGATCGAGAATGTTCCGCAAGGTACTGGTCGCCAATCGTGGTGAGATCGCGATTCGCGCCTTCCGTGCCAGCTACGAGCTGGGCGCGAAGACCGTGGCCGTCTTCCCGCACGAGGACCGCAATTCGCTGCACCGGTTGAAGGCCGACGAGGCCCACGAGATCGGCGAGCCGGGGCACCCGGTACGTGCCTACCTCTCCGTGGAGGAGATCGTCCGCGCCGCGCGCCGGGCCGGCGCGGACGCGGTGTACCCGGGCTACGGGTTCCTGTCCGAGAACCCCGACCTCGCGCGTGCCTGCGAGGAGGCGGGCATCACCTTTGTCGGGCCGAGCACGGACATCCTCGAACTGACCGGGAACAAGGCCCGCGCGGTGGCCGCCGCGCGGGCCGCCGGCGTACCGGTGCTCGGTTCCTCGGAGCCCTCCACCGACGTCGACGAACTGGTCCGTGCCGCCGAGGACATCGGCTTCCCGGTGTTCGTCAAGGCGGTCGCCGGCGGCGGCGGACGCGGCATGCGCCGTGTCGAGGACCGCGACACGCTGCGCGAATCCATCGAGGCGGCGGCCCGCGAGGCCGCATCCGCGTTCGGCGACCCCACCGTCTTCCTGGAGAAGGCCGTCGTCGACCCCCGCCACATCGAGGTGCAGATCCTCGCCGACGGGCACGGCAACGTCATCCACCTCTTCGAGCGCGACTGCTCGCTCCAGCGCCGGCACCAAAAGGTGATCGAACTCGCGCCCGCGCCGAACCTCGACCCCGAGCTGCGCGAGCGGATCTGCGCCGACGCCGTACGGTTCGCCCAGCAGATCGGCTACCGCAACGCGGGCACCGTCGAGTTCCTGCTCGACCGCGACGGGAACCACGTCTTCATCGAGATGAACCCGCGCATCCAGGTCGAGCACACGGTGACCGAGGAGGTCACCGACGTCGACCTGGTGCAGGCGCAGCTGCGCATCGCCGCGGGCGAGAAGCTGGCCGATCTCGGCCTCACACAGGACGCCATCGCCCTGCACGGCGCCGCGCTGCAGTGCCGTATCACCACCGAGGACCCCGCCAACGGCTTCCGTCCGGACACCGGCAGGATCAGCGCCTACCGGTCGCCGGGCGGCTCGGGCATCCGTCTCGACGGCGGCACCACGCACGCCGGTACGGAGATCAGCGCCCACTTCGACTCGATGCTGGTCAAGCTCAGCTGCCGGGGCCGGGACTTCAACACCGCCATCGGCCGGGCCCGCCGCGCGGTGGCCGAGTTCCGCATCCGCGGCGTGGCCACGAACATCCCGTTCCTGCAGGCCGTGCTCGACGACCCGGACTTCCGCGCCGGGCGGGTCACCACCTCGTTCATCGAAGAGCGCCCGCACCTGCTCACCGCGCGCCACTCCGCCGACCGCGGCACCAAGCTGCTCACCTACCTCGCGGACGTGACGGTCAACAAGCCGCACGGCCCACGGCCCGAGCTGATCGACCCGGTCACCAAGCTGCCGCCCCTGCCCGCCGCCGAACCGCCCGCCGGCTCCCGGCAGCGCCTCGCCGAGCTGGGCCCGGACGGATTCGCCCGGTGGCTGCGGGAGTCACCGGTCATCGGCGTCACCGACACCACCTTCCGCGACGCCCACCAGTCACTGCTCGCCACCCGCGTCCGCACCAAGGACATGCTCGCCGTCGCCCCGGTGGTGGCCCGGACGATGCCGGAACTGCTGTCCCTGGAGTGCTGGGGCGGCGCCACCTACGACGTCGCACTCCGCTTCCTCGCCGAGGACCCCTGGGAGCGCCTGGCCGCACTCCGCGAGGCCGTACCCAACATCTGCCTGCAGATGCTGCTCCGGGGCCGCAACACCGTCGGCTACACGCCCTACCCGACCGAGGTGACCGACCACTTCGTACGGGAGGCCGCGGCCACCGGCATCGACATCTTCCGGATCTTCGACGCGCTCAACGACGTCGGGCAGATGCGGCCCGCCATCGACGCCGTACGGGAGACCGGGACGGCCGTCGCCGAGGTCGCCCTCTGCTACACCTCCGACCTGTCCGACCCGTCCGAGCGGCTGTACACCCTCGACTACTACCTCCGCCTGGCCGAGCAGATCGTGGACGCCGGCGCCCAGGTCCTGGCCATCAAGGACATGGCGGGACTGCTCAGGGCCCCGGCCGCCGAGACGCTCGTATCGGCTCTGCGCCGCGAGTTCGACCTGCCGGTGCACCTGCACACCCACGACACCGCGGGCGGCCAGCTCGCCACCTACCTCGCGGCGATCCGGGCCGGCGCGGACGCGGTGGACGGCGCCGTGGCGTCCATGGCCGGCACCACCTCGCAGCCCTCGCTGTCGGCGATCGTGGCCGCGACCGACCACTCCCAGCGGCCCACCGGACTGGACCTCAAGGCGGTCGGGGACCTGGAGCCGTACTGGGAGAGCGTCCGCAGGATCTACGCGCCGTTCGAGGCGGGCCTGGCCTCGCCGACCGGCCGCGTGTACCACCACGAGATCCCCGGCGGCCAGCTGTCCAACCTGCGCACCCAGGCAGTCGCGCTCGGCCTGGGCGACCGCTTCGAGGACATCGAGGCGATGTACGCCGCCGCCGACCGGATCCTCGGACACCTGGTGAAGGTGACCCCGTCGTCCAAGGTGGTCGGGGACCTGGCCCTGCACCTGGTGGGCGCCGGGGTGAAGCCGGAGGACTTCGAGGCGACGCCGAACGAGTTCGACATCCCCGACTCCGTCATCGGCTTCCTCCGCGGCGAGTTGGGCAACCCGCCCGGCGGATGGCCGGAGCCGTTCCGCGCCAAGGCGCTGGAGGGCCGCGCCGAGCCCAGGCCCGTGCAGGAACTGACCGCGGACGACCGCACCGGACTGGAGAAGGACCGCCGCACCACCCTCAACCGGCTGCTGTTCCCCGGTCCGGCGGGCGACTTCGATACCCACCGTCAGGCCTACGGCGACACCAGCGTGCTGGACAGCCAGGACTTCTTCTACGGGCTCAGCTCCGGCACGGAGTACGCCATCGACCTGGAGCCGGGCGTACGGCTCCTGATCGAGCTGGAGGCCGTCGGCGAGGCCGACGAGCGCGGTATGCGCACCGTGGTGTCCACCTTGAACGGCCAGCTGCGGCCGATCCAGGTACGTGACACCGCGGCGGCGACCGACGTACCGGTGACGGAGAAGGCCGACCGGGCCAACCCCGGCCATGTCGCCGCACCGTTCGCCGGAGTGGTGACGCTCGCGGTGGCCGAGGGCGACGAGGTGGAGGCCGGCACCACGGTGGCCACCATCGAGGCGATGAAGATGGAAGCCGCCATCACCGCCCCGAAGTCCGGCCGGGTGGCCCGCCTCGCCATCAACCAGATCCAACAGGTGGAGGGCGGCGACCTCCTCGTCGACCTCGCCTGACCCTCTTCCGCCCGCCACGTCCGCGGGGGCGTTCCCGGCCCGGGCCGGGAACGCCCCCGCGGTCCGGCTACGGGCCGGCGTCGCACCCACCGCGTGGTGCCCGCCACCGGCAGGAAGCGGCGGGCACCACGTCGGGCCGGGTCTGCGTCGTGGTCAGGAAGCGCCCTTGCCCCAGCTCTGGGCGATGACGCCCTTGGCGTTGCCCTGCTGGGTCTCGGTCGGGAAGTCCGGTGTACCGGAGACCTTCGGCAGCTTCGCCGCCGCGGTCTTGTCGAGCGTGCCGGCCTTCTTCATGGCGGTCATCAGAGCCGGGCGGGCGAAGCCCTTGAGCCTGAGGTTCTGGCCCTCGGTGCTGTAGAGGTACTCCAGCCACAGGCGCGCGGCCGCGGGGTGCGCCGCATCCTTGTTGATGGCCTGCGAGTAGTACTGGGAGAACTTGCCTTCCGAGGGGACCACGACCTTCCAGTCCAGGCCCCTGGACTTGAACGCGCTGGTGTGCGCGGCGTTGAGGTAGTCCCAGTCGATGCTGATCGGCGTCTTGCCGCTGGCGATGGTGGCCGGGGTGGACTGGACCGGCGTGTAGTTGCCGCTCCTTCTCAGCTTGTTGAAGAAGTCGATGCCGGGCTGGATGTCGTCGAAGGAGCCGCCGTTGGCCAGGGCGGCCGCGTACACGGCGCCGAAGGCCGAACCCGACTGGGTGGGGTTGCCGTTGAGCGCGATCTTCCCCTTGTACTGCGGCTCCAGCAGGTCCTTGAAGCTGGTCGGGCAGGTCTGCACCCGCTTGGCGTCGCAGCCGAAGGAGATGTAGCCGCCGTAGTCGTTCGCCCAGCGGCCGATCGAGTCTCGCTGGACATCGGGGATGTCGGCGAAACCGGCGACCATGTAGGGCGCGAGCAGCCCATCCTGGGCGGCGGTCTGCGCGAAGGAGCTGCCGAGGTCGAGGACGTCGGGCGCGTTGCCCTTGTCCTTGCGCGAGGTGACCGCGCTGATCTCGTCCTGGCTGGCGCCCTTCGGGTTCTCGACCTCGACCTTGATGCCGTACTTCTTCGTGAAGCCGTCGATCAGGGCGCCGTAGTTGGCCCAGTCGCGGGGGAGTGCTATCGCATGCAGCGTGCCCTCCTTCTTGGCCGCCTCGGCCAGCGCGTCGATACCGCCGAGGGCCTCGGCCGTGGTCGCGGTGGCCGCGCTCTTTCCGCCGTCGGAGCCCGACGCGTCGGAGTCAGCACCACAGGCGCTGAGGGCGAGTGAGGCGACGGCGAGGACGCCGGTGAGGACGGCGGTCCTCGGCTGGAACACGGTCACGGTCTCTCCAGGGGTACGCACAGAGGGTTGAGGGGGTTCATGCGGGGCCGCTCAGGGGATGCACGTGGGGGGTGAGCTTGTCCGACAACTTGTCTGAACAAGCTGGGCCACAGTAGGCCCAACTATGGTGGCCGCCAGGTAAACATTGGTAAAACTAATGACTCCGATTCCCTCACAATCGCAGCTCGCAGGGGTCACTGCGGCACGTCGGCCGGGCTATCGGCACTGCACACTTTGCGCACAATTCCGCGTGAGGGGGGAAGGGTCGCAGTCCGGCCAAGGGGCGTCGATGCGGATGCCGTACAGGCCGGACCGGATCAAATGAACCCGGGTCGGGTCGCAATCGGCTTTCCGGGCAGCTCGCAGGACGCCGAACATGTCGGGTTCACGACTTCCGGAACGGGCGCCCCCATAACACCTGCTCGTACGAATTGCCCCACCTGTCGGGCGCCGGGCGTGGCACCCACACTCCCGCCCGGAAAGGCGGGACGATCACGGCGGCCGGGCTCGGCGAGCACTGCGCCCGTCGTCCCGGCCGGTTTCTCGCCGGCCGGTGGCACCGTGCCCCGGGGCAGGTCGCCCGGGCGGACACGACGCCGACCTGCCGGACGAGGTCATGGCCGCCCACAAGGAGAACCCCACCCGGAGCAAAGGGCTCAGGACACGGCGCAAGACCTCGCTGACGACCGGGCTCGGTCCTGGCGAAGGCCGAACTCAACGCACTCGACCGCACTCGACGACGTCGCCCCACAGGTGCTCGTCACAGCTGACCGAAACGAAGGAGACCACCCATGGCCATGGCAGGTCGGCGCAGCCGGCGCGGCGATGTGGTCGTCATCGGGGGAGGGCTTGCCGGACTGGCCTGTGCGCTCGACCTCAGCCGTGCGGGGCTGCACGTGGAACTGCACGAAGCGGGCGATGAGGTCGGCGGTCGCATGCGCACGGACCACCGGGACGGCTTCGTCCTGGATCGCGGCTTCCAGGTGTTCAACACCGCCTATCCGCAGGTGAAACGCCGCCTGCCGCTGCGGGACCTGCGGCTGCGGCCGTTCACCCCCGGCGTGCTGGCCCACACCCCCACGGGCGTCGCGCGGCTCACGGACCCCACCCGGCGCCCCCGCGAGGCGGGCAACCTCCTGCCCGGACGCGTCCTGGGCGCACGTGACCTCGCGGCCTTGGCCGCCCTGACCGCTCGGGACATGCTGGCTCCTCCCGCCCTCCTCAAGCGTGGCGGGGACCGCAGCACCGCTGACGCGCTGTCCGGCAGCGGCCTGTCCGCGGAAGCGGTGGACCATCTGCTGCGGCCCTTCCTCTCCGGTGTGTTCCTGGACAAGAAGCTGGAGACGTCGGCCCGGTTCTTCCATCTGGTGTGGCGCAGCATGGCCCGCGGTACCCTCTGCCTGCCCGCGCGGGGCATCGGCAGCGTGCCGCGCCTCCTCGCCGACCGGCTGCCCGACGGCACCGTGCGGCTCGAATCTCCCGTCGCGGCCGTCACGGAGGGGGGAGTGCTGCTGCGCGACGGCACCGAACGCCCCGCGGAGGTGGTGGTCGTCGCCACGGACGCCGCCGGCGCAGCCCGGTTGCTTCCCGGCCTGCCCGTGCCCCGCGGGCGGACCGTCACCACCTACTACCACGCGGCCGAGACCTCCCCCCTGCCGGAACCGACCCTCGTCGTCGACAGCACCCTGGCCGTGCTCAACACCTGTGTGCTCACCGAGGTCACCACGACGTACGCGCCGCCGGGCACCGCCCTGGTGTCGACCTCCGTACTCGGTGGCGATCCGCCGGGCGCCGAGGTCGCGGTGCGCCGGCGGCTGGCGGAGCTGTACGGCACGGACACCTCGCCCTGGCGGCTCGTGGCGACGTACACCCTCGTGGATGCGCTGCCCGCGATGCGCCCGCCGTGGCCGCTCAGCCGCAGCACCCGTTTCGCGAAGGGACGGTACGTCTGCGGTGACCACCGGGCGACCGGCTCGGTGCAGGGCGCTCTGGCCTCGGGCAGCCGGGCCGCCCGGGAGGTCCTGGCAGACGTCCGCAGCAGCTGAGACCCCGCCCGCCCCTGCAACAACCGGTGAAGGCGGCCCCCTGGAAGGGAACGAAGGAACGCTGTGACGCACTGGCTCTTCGGCGATCAGCTGGGACCGCACTTCCTGCGGCCCTCGCGGGACAGTGGGCTCACCCGCGATGAACCATTGCTGATGGTCGAGGCCCGGTCGGTGTTCCGGCGCCGGCGCTTCCACCGTGCCAAGGCCCATTTGGTGCTCTCCGCGATGCGTCACCGGGCGGCCGAACTCGGTGACCGGGTCACCTACGTCCGCGCGGACACCTACCGGGAGGCGCTGGAACGGGTGGCGGGCGGCGACCGGGTGACCGTGCACCATCCCACCTCGTACGCGGCCGTGAAGCTGGTGCGTTCGCTGCCGCAGGTCACCGTGGGCCCCGCGCGCGGATTCCTGGTGCCCATGGACGACTTCGCGGCATGGGCGGACGGGCGCGGCGGTGACCGACTGCGCCAAGAGGACTTCTACCGGTGGGTGCGGCGGCGCCATGACGTGCTGATGGACGGCGACGCCCCGGTCGGCGGCCGGTGGAACTACGACCACGACAACCGGGAGCCCCCGCCGCGCGAGACGCCTGCCCTGCCCGTCGCCGCCCCCTACCGGCCGCGTGAGGACGACATCGATGAGGAGGTCCGCCACGACCTCGACCGCTGGGAGCGGGACGGTGACGTGTCGTTCGTCGGACGGGACGGACCGCGCTTCTTCCCCGCGACCCGCGCCGAGGCACGACGAGCCCTGCGGCGCTTCATCGATCACCGGCTCGCCACGTTCGGTCCGTACGAGGACGCGATGCTCGCCGCCGACCCCGTCCTGAGTCACAGCCTGCTGTCGGCCGCGCTCAATCTCGGCCTGCTCGATCCCGCCGAGTGCGTCGAGCAGGCCGAAGCGGCGTGGCGCGCGGGCCGTGCCCCGCTGAACAGCGTGGAGGGCTTTGTCCGCCAGGTCGCCGGCTGGCGGGAGTACGTATGGCAGCTGTACTGGTACTTCGGTGAGGAGTACCGGCACTCGAACGTGCTGCGGCACACCGCCCCGCTGCCCGACTGGTGGAACGACCTGGACGCGGACGACGTACGCGCACGCTGCCTCAAGACGGTGCTGGCCCAGGTACGCGACTCGGGATGGACCCACCACATCCCCCGGCTGATGATCCTGGGCAGTTACGCACTCCAGCACGGCTGGGACCCGGCGGCCGTCACGGACTGGTTCCACCGTTGCTTCGTCGACGGCTACGACTGGGTGATGGTCCCCAACGTCGTCGGCATGTCCCAATACGCCGACGGCGGCCGCATGACCACCAAGCCCTACACCTCCGGCGGCGCTTACGTGAACCGCATGAGCGACCTGTGCGGCCCCTGTGTCTACCGCCCCGGCGACCGAACCGGCACCCACGCCTGCCCCTACACCGCCGCTTACTGGTCCTTCCTCGACCGACACCGCGCCAGACTGGAACACAACCACCGCACCGTCCGCGCCGTACGAGGGCTGGACCGCCTTCCCGACCTCGCGGAGATCCGCCGACAGGAGCGAGCACGCGGTGACGCGCCGCCGTGAGACGCGGAAGGGGCGAACCCCTTCGGCGGTGGCGGGACGACGCACCCCCACACCTCGTACCAGAAGCGAGCGACGCGCTCAGGTTCCGTGCAGTCGAAGGTGGCCGCGGACGATGGTGGAGTCGACCGGGACGTCTCGGGAGGACCCACGCAGCTCTTCCTGGAAGCATGGGGGAGTATGACGACTTCTCGAGTGGCACGGCCCCTGAAGGGCGCGGCAGTCACCGCCGTCGCTGTCCTTGTCTGTCACCTCATACTCAGCATCGGCTTGGCCGCGGTACGGGAAAGGAGGCGGGCGGACCCCGGCAACGCTTGGGCCGGCACGAGCACATGGTGTGTCACCTTCGCGCTCGGACTCGTCATCGTGATGCCGCTGCTGTTGTGGGCGGGCATGCGGTTGGCGGGCGAGTCACACCACTACTTCCTGGTCATCGGTGGGAGCCTGGCGTGGCTCTTCGGTGCCGGGTACCACCTCCATCACCTCGCGTACGTACCGGGTGCCCACCTTCCCGTGTGGTTGCTGGCCGGGCTCGTCGCGGTCGGAGCAGGTCTGGCTTCCCGGCCGTTGGCCGATTTCTTCCAGCCCTGAAATCCACGGACGCCACGTGATCATGTTGCGTGTTTCGGCGGGGAACCGCGGGGCACACGCGATGTGGTCCCCGGCTGGTACCCCCGTCCAGCCGGGGACTATGTCGCGACACCCTGGAGCGCCGGGCGCGGTGTCACCGACTCGTCGGCCGTACCGGTGGGTTGCCCTGGTCTCCTGGGTCAGGCCATCCAGAAGAAGACCGCCGTCATCCGCTTGTCCTGCAGGGTGGTGCCCCAGTAGCGGGTTGCTGTGTGGATCAGGTTGGCGGAATAGAGCAGCAGGCGGTTGGCACGGTGCGGGATGCGGACGTCCTCGGTGAAGGAGTCCGGCGTGACGAAGCGGGTGCCGAGGGCGTCGACCAGGTTGTTGTGCGGAGGAGCCACCTGGTTCCCGCCGAGGGTGCCGCCCGGCAGGCTCTGCCGGTAGAAGCTGGTTCCGCAGTCCTTGGGTACCAGGGGATTGAGGTAGAGCACGGCCGCGTACCGGCAGAGGTTCCGGGAGTCGGTGTGGGGCCGGGGCTCGCACTCTCCCTCGCCGACGACCTGGACGCAGTTGTGGTGGAAGGTACCCCCGCCCGCCGCGCGTTCGGCCCAGATCTCCGCGGCACCGGTCGCGTTTCTCACCAGCTTCTCGACGTGGGCCAGTTCGCCGGGTTCGAGCGCGGGCATGGTGCGCAGGCCCGGCCAGCTCTCGGGCTTGTGCGGGTAACCCTCGGTCCAGTCGCTCCTGGCCAGACAACGCTCCCGCACGCCGTCCGGGTCCCGCAGCACGTCGTCCAGCACCCAGTAGTCCCGGCCGCGGGTCGGCTTGCGGTACGGAAGCAAGGGCAGAGCCGGGGTTCGTAGAGGCATGCGGGGAACGTAGTTCGCATCCCGTCAAGGGCTCGCCACCCAAGCGGTCAACCTTCAGTCAAGGGTTGCTCATCCCGCATTTGACCCTCCGTGCCGGGGCGGTCCGCCGTTGCCCTCGCGGCACGGTCGTGGGCCATGAGGGCAGCCGGGGACTGCCCGCGCGGACCTTCACCGGCGTCCGTCGGACGCGTATATCTGGACGTGATACCCGATCCCCGTCCCGAAGGATCTCGCTCCGATGCGCGCCAGCGATCACGACACCGAAGCGGCCGGCCGCTCTCCTCGCACTCCGGTACCGACCGCCGCGCGACGCGAGGACGGACCACGGGGGGATCTCCTCGCTCTCCAGCGGACCGCGGGCAACGCGGCCCTCAGCGCCGCGCTGCGACAGGGCGGGCGCGTCGTGCAGCGCGCCTCCGGGCCGGTCGTCCAGCGGGCCCCGCTCTCCCACGGCAACTTCCAGTTCACCAACCTGGAACAGAGCAACGCGCAGTACCGGGCCAAGGCCACCCGCGTCCTCGACCTGCTCGGCAGGCACGCGACCATCACGAACTACGTCGGTACCCGCACCTGCCGCATCACCTTGGAGAAGCGCACCACCGAGACCCCCGCCGAAGTCGTCGACAAGGGCGCCGAGGGCGTCTCCGTCACGCTCGCCGCCTACTACTTCGAGAGCTACGACGTCGGCTACCTCACGGGCATGCTCGCGCACGAGTTCGCGGTCCACCCGCTGGCCTCGGCCCGGGGGATCGCGAACGAGGAAGCAGGGTTCCACGGCCTGCCCTTCCCCGTACCGGGACTGGAGAACGAGGACCGCCGGGGCGGTCCGCCCACGATGAACACGCAGGGCGCGAAGCAGGCCGACCACATCCTCGCCGTCGTCCCCAACGGACCGCGCTACCAGATCTACCGCGATGTCACCCTGGAGATGGCCGAGCTGCTCGTGGAGGACGTGCACCACCAGGAGGAGGAGGCGAGCGAACAGGACGTCACCGACCTGCTCGACTGCTTTCTCATGGACGTCGCCACCATCGCGGCCACCAACGACCAGCGGCTGCGCGCCGCTCCGATGACGTGGGGCGGCGGCGCGGTGCGTGCGGACGTCGCCAAGGTCTACAACGCGTACAAGGAGAGGCTGTCCGCGGTACTGGCGGCGGACAGCCCCCTCCGGCCCCTGATGCCGAGGAACAAGGACGCCGCCGCCGTCTACGCGGACTTCGCCACCCTGGCCCGCCGCATCGCCGCGGGCATGCTGGGTGCCTGGAGCATCCAGAACTAGGTGCCGTCTTTGGTTCCGTGCCGTTCCGGATCAGGTGGCCGGCGCGAGTGAGCGTCGGGGGCGCGGCGTACGGTCGACTGACCGGCCCGGCACACGGACACGCCCTAGTTCGTCTGGCCGATCGGCCGGACCACCAGCGTGTTCACGTCCACGCCGGGTGGCTGGGAGATCGCCCAAACGACGGTGTCCACCAACTGCTCGGCGGAGATCATCGGGCCCGCCGCGTCGGCGCCGCCGGGGCGGTCGTCCCAGAACGGCGTCCGCACCCGGCCCGGCGCGATGAGCGTCGTGCCGACCCCGTAACCGGTCGTCAGCATGCGGACGTTCTCCGCCAGTCCGGTCACCGCGAACTTCGTCATCGAGTACAGGTTGCCGGGCGTGTTCTTGACCCCCGCGACACTCCCGACCAGCACGATCCGGCCCTGCGACGCCTTCAGCGCCGGGAGCGCCGCCCGCACCAGCAGTGCGGGACCCAGGACGTTGGTGAGCACCATGCCCCGCCACTCCTCGGGGTCGCCGGTCTCGACGGTGCCGTTGGTCGCGTACCCGGCGTTGGCGATCGCGCAGTCCAGCCGCCCGAACACCCGCACGGTCTCCTCGACCGCCGACGACACCTGCTCCCAGTCCGCCGCGTCCCCCTCGAACGTCAGCAGCCGGTCGCCCGCGCCCTCCTCCGCCGCGGCCTCGGCCAGCACGGCCAGCTTCTTCGCGCTGCGCCCGGTCGCCGCGACCCGGTGGCCGAGGCCCAGCAGGCGGCGCACGGTCTCCGCCCCGATCCCGCTCGACCCGCCGGTGACGAAGGTGACGGGCGCTTCGCTGCTCTCGTTGGACGCGTTCTCGTGGGACATGGTCTCCCCGTATGCCGGTGCGGTGCGCGCGGATGTGCGGCGCCGTCGCTGCCCCGACGCTAGATCGTCCCGGCCCGCGCGTCCATGCCATTGCCGATCACGGGCACGGGCGGGGTCCCCCAGCGGCCACCCCAGTTCCTCCGCGGCTGCCTGCTCGTGGCCCCCGGCTCACTCCTTCTCCGCATCGGCGGAGGGACGGCGCAGGGTTGCGGTGGCGATGTCCAGGAAGTCCCGTACGGGTCCCGTGCAGTTGCTCTCCGGTACCGCCAGGCAGGTCTCGACGGGCAGGGCATCGGTGAGGGGCAGGTGGACGAGGTCGGGGCGGGAGTAGGAGGTCATGACCGTGAGGGGGACGAGCGCGATGCCCTGCCCGGAGGCGATGAGCTCGAACTTCTCCTCCAGAGAGGACGTCCGTCGCGTCCTGACGTCGAGGATCGGCTCACCGTCGAGATCCGCCGACGTGAGTGTGCGACGGCCGGCCAGCGGATGCGTCACGGGCAGGCACGCGACCTTGGTCTCGTGGCCGATCGGGACGGTGCGCAGCCCCGAATCGTCGAAGGGGCGCCGGAGGTACCCGACGTGCGCGCGGCCGTCGCGAAGCGGCGCGTCCTGCTCCCACCAGCGCAGCGGGAAGACATCGATCTCGACCTCGGGGTGGCTCGCCGTGAACGCCCGGATCGCTTCCGACACATGCAGGCCGGGCGAGAAGGCGATGACCAGCCGCTGCTCGCCCCGCTCGGCCTCGTGCACGCGTCGCAGCGCCGTGTCCACCACCGTGGTGATCCGCTGCGCCTCGTCGTACAACTGCCGCCCCGCAGGCGTCAGTTCCACGTTGCGCGTGGTCCGTGTGAACAGCAGGCAGCCCAGCTCCTGCTCGAACGCGCGGATCTGCCGGCTGAGGACCGGCTGCGCGATGAACAACGCCTGTGCGGCCCGGCCGAATTGCCGATGCTCGGCCACCGCGACGAAGTAGCGGAGCTTTCGCAGATCCAAGTCCATGCCTGGAAGGTATCAATCTGCTCGAAAGGGTATTGGACGCACGGCCGAACCCCTCGGAGACTTGAAGCATGATCGTCCTCGCCACTCCGGTGGGCGGGCGGCAGCGACAGCCGGAGCCTGCTCCCTTGGTGGCGGGAGGCTGCTCCCTTCCGGAGGCCCTGACCAGCTGAACGCGGCCCGCTGCGGCGCAACTCCGGTCCGATGCGGCCCCGCTGCGACGCAATTGCGCGGCGGTGCAACTGCGCTGCGGTGCAACTGCGCTGTGCGGCATCCCCGCTGCGGCAGTTGCTCCGCGAGGCGACCGACCCACCGCGCGGCGAACGATCACCGACCTGCGACGGCCGTGAGCCATGCCTCGCGACCGCCTGTGACCACGATGGGAATCACATGACCGACACCCGCAAGACCGCCCTCGTCGTCGGGGCCTCCCGGACCCTGGGCCTCGGGCTCGTTTCCGAGTACCTCCGCCGCGGCTGGGACGTCATCGGTACGGTGCGCGGCAGCCGGCGCACCGGCCTCCACGACCTGGCCGACGCCTCCGAAGGACGGCTGACCATCGAGACGTTGGAGATGACCGAGCCCGAGCAGATCTCGGCTCTGCGCGACCGCCTGACACAGCGCACCCTCGACCTGCTCTTCGTCAACGCCGCCATCACCCGCGGCGACCTCCCGATCGGCGAGGTCCCGACGGACATGTTCACCGAGGTCATGACCACCAACGCGCTCAGCCCGATGCGCGTCGTGGAGTCCCTCCGCCCGCTGGTCGCGCCGACCGGGACCATCGGCATCATGTCCTCCGACCAGGGCAGCATCGCCCTGAACACCCGCGGCGGGCAGGACCTGTACCGAGCCAGCAAGTCCGCGCTGAACCAGCTGATGCGCAGCTACGCCGCCCGCTATGCCGAGGACGGGCGCACGTTCCTGCTCGTCGACCCGGGCTGGGTGCGCACCGAACTCGGGGGACCCGGCGCCGAGCTCAGCGTGGAGGAGAGCATTCCCGGCGTGGCCGAGACGATCGAGCGCCACCGGGGAAAGACCGGTCTCCACTTTGTCGATTACGAGGGGCAGGTCGTGCCCTGGTAGACGCCGTGACGGGGCCCGCTGGGGCATGGCGGCGACTGCTACGTGGAAGGTCGTCCTGACAACCCCAGCACGTCCATCAGATGGTGCTGGGTGTGGGCGTGTGCCTCCTGAGCATTGAGTGTTCCTACATCCAGGCTCAGAACGTGCCATGGGGTCTGTGCCAGGAGACGACAGGTCAGGTCAGCCTCGAAGCGGAGATGTGCGGCGGCGGACGGGAGGTCATGAACAGCCCGAGTACCAGGGGAGCCAGCGAGCTTCCGCACGTACCAGTCTTCCCAGGCATTGCCTTCTCGCTCAACTGCGCGCCGCAGTGCCGCCTCCGGATTATCGTGGACGTATACCACGGTGACCTGGGCCGGCACCACGGCTCGGGCCAGCTCTTCCATGACGTGGACGAGAGCCCCCTCGTCGTGGCCCCATGCCACAAGGGACGGAATGAACGGCAGAAGGGCATCCGTCACCAGGTAGTCCTTGCCCGCCGCGAGTGATTCCGCGACGTAGGCACGAGTGCACTCGACTAAGGTCGCAGGCCGGACGGCGGTAGCCCCACCAGCGAACTCTTCAGCCACGGGCCGGAAGGCCGACCGTGTGAGAATGTCGGCCTCTTCGAAGTGGTCGACCGATGCGCCGACGCTGGTAAGCCACTGGGCCACCGCACCGCACAGGGTGGACTTGCCGACGCCAGGGCTACTACCGATGACGGAGATGAGGTGCATAGTCATGGCGGCAGTCTCGCACCCGTGCGAGGCCTTCACCCGGTGAGCCGTCGGTAGTTGATGAGGGCTGCGGCGATGCCGACGAAGGCGAGGAAGTGTGCGGCCTCGTGTTCGTAACGGCGGTGCAGACGTCGGCAGCCGGCCAGCCAGGAGACGGTCCTCTCGACCACCCGGCGATGGCGGCCCGGCCGCTGTGAGGACTCGATACCCTTACGGGCGATGCGGTGGCGGATGCCACGCTCTCGGAGCCATCTGCGCAGGTGGTCGTGGTCGTACCCGTTGTCGGCGTGGAGTTCGGCCGGGCGCCGGCGGCGTGGGCCGTGACGGGAGCGGATGGGTGGGATGCCGCGGACGAGCGGCTGAAGACCAAGGCTGTCGTCCCTGTGTCAGGGAACCCATCGCGTGCACTTCGTGACCCCGCCACCGTGACCGCAGGCGCGGAACTGGCGGTGGCTGCCGCCGCTCTGCGCGTACGCGACCGCCACGGTGTGCTGGTCCGAACCGCGGTGGACGGTGGCGGAACACCGGTGCCGGCGGCCGCCCAGGCCGGCGTCCGCCCAGTCCAGCCGGACCGTGTCACGAGCGCTCGCACCGGTGATCAGCGCCCAGAGGTAGATCCGGCCGCCACGCCGACCGTCGCGCAGCGACACCGTGGCCCGGCCGACGCGGGTGGAGGTGACCGTTTCCAGGTGGGAGAGGGTGGTCGGGTTGGTGCTGCTCCCACAGGTCAGGCCGGCCCGTGCCGGCGCGGCACCTCCAGCCGGCGGCACACCTGGCGGAGCTGCTGCCGCCGCTTCGACGGGCGCCGGGCCGAGCAGCAGCAGAGTGCCGGCCGCGACTCCCACCGTGAGGCGCCTGAACGTCGTCGTCCCGAGCGTGAACGAGAACACCGCATCCTCCCGAAACCGCGAACGGCCCGAACCAGCCGAACCAACTGGCAGGCACAGAAGGCTAATTGAGTACGGGCGGGAACCTCTACGGCGTGTGGATGAGCATGAGGTGCATCCGGGGGCGCTCACCCCCGTCCCTGGGCCCCGGGTGAGCCGCCTGATGCGGGGAGGAGGGTGAGGGGCTGCCTGCGCCGTCCTGCCCTCCCTCCTGCGCGCGTCACGGTTGTGTAATACAGCGATCCGGGCATGAACGCGGGGGACGGCGCCGGCATCTCACCTGGCAGCAACGACATGAGGAGTTCGCAGATGCTTCGCAAGCGCTTAGGTCTGATCGCCGCGCCGATCGCGGCTGTCGCCGTGTCCCTGACTGTGGCCGGTTCCCCGGCCGGTGCGGCCGGGTTGCCCGCCTCGGGCGGCACGGGACAGTCCGGCAAGGCGGCCAAGCCGGCCCCGTGCCTGGCCGGTGCCACGACGCTGGTCGGCGACCTCGATGGTGACGGTCACGCGGACAAGGTCAGCAACCCGGGTCTGACCGGTACCAAGATGACGGTCCAGTGGGGGTCCGGGAACGGTTCGTTCGGCAAGCCGTACGCCGTCCGTGCCCTTCTCGGCGCGAAGAAGGGGGAGGTCGCGTCCGCCGCGGTCGCCGACTTCCAGCGCGACGGCACTCTGGACATGGTCGTCAACATCGTCAAGCCGGCCGACGGCGACGACCCCTCGACGGCGCGCGTGGCGCAGTACCGTCCCGGTCCCCTCAAGCGGGCGAACCTGGCCTCCGCGAAGGCCCGGCACTCCGACATCGGCGATCACGGCGAGGCGCAGCAGCTCCGGATCGCCAACTACGGCGGTGACGCGTACCCGGACCTCGCGATCCTCAACAACTCCGGTGACGGAGGGCTGGACCGGGACGTGCGCCTGACGAAGCCGGGCAGCGGTCCGGGGAACTTCGACTACGACCTGCAGGTGAAGTACGGCGAGTTCGGCACCACTTCCGAGCCGCCGGCCATGCCCGGCGACGGCTGGAAGCACTTCTACAAGCCCTGCTCCTGACCACGTCGGCGTGACCGGCCCCCTTCGGTGGGCCGGTCCCGGCCCCTGATCCGAGCGGGCCGAACGGATGGCGCCTGACGGGCAGAAGCCCGGGTCGGGCGCCTTTCTTTGCGCTCTTGGCAGAAACGCGGCTGCGTCGCCGAGTACGGCACGAGCACGTCTCTTCGTCAGCGTTGCGCTTGAACCCGGCGGAGCAAGTTCTCGTTGCCGCTGCTGGTCGGACGGAGGGGCTGTCCACCGCGACATCGCTCGGATGGGCGGCAGAGGCGCGCCCGCTTGCTGGAGCGAAAACCCTTTATCGGCAGTGCGGTTGGCCCCTCATAATGGCGATCATGGCTGCTGTCCACGTCGACGATCCCGGGCGGGTCGGTGCGTGCAGGCTTTCTGACGGGCGGTTGCTCGGATGGGCCGAGTGGGGGCCGGCGGACGGGGTCCCCGTGGTGTTGTGTCCGGGAGCGGGGACGAGCCGGTGGCTGGGTTTCGGTGCGGGTGTCGTGCCGGCGCTGGGGGTACGTCTGGTCTCTGTGGACCGGCCGGGGCTTGGCGTCTCCAGTCCTGAACCCGGCCGGGGTTTCTCCGACTTCGCCGGTGACGTCGGGCAACTCTGTGTGCTGCGGGGACTGGGGCGACCGGCTGTGGTGGGGAACTCGCAAGGTGCGCCGTTCGCGCTGGCCTGCGCCGAGGCGGGTGTCGCCTCCGCTCTGGCGGTGGTCTCCGCTGCGGACGAGGTCGCCGCGCCGGAGTTCGCTGCCGTCCTCCCGGCCGACCTGCGTGGTCTCGTCGAGCGGGCCGCGGATGACCCGGCAGGTGCCGAGGCGTTCTTCGCGGGTTTCCGTGCGGAGGCGATGTGGCGCATGGTCATGGGCGGGAGCCCTGCGTGTGACCGCGCGGTGTACCAGGACGACGGGTTCGCGGCTGCCTACCGCAGGGCCCTGGACGAGGGCTTCGTGCAGGGTGCGGCCGGCTACGCCCGGGACACGGTCCTGGCCATGCGGCGCTGGCCGTTCGCCCTCGACGAGATCGCCGTGCCGGTCGACATCTGGTACGGGGAGGAGGACAGCAGCCACTCTCCCGACCACGGAGCGTGGCTCGCCACCCGTGTTCCCGGCGCTCGTCACCATGTCGTACCGGGCGCCGGCGGCTCGCTGTTGTGGACACACGCCGAGGCGATCCTCACCGCGCTCCTGGAGAGGGGCGCCGGGGACACGTAGCCGGTCACACCGCCAAAGCGGGTACGCCACTCAGTTGCGGCCGGGCAGCGGAGGCAAGGAAGGCTTTCGCAGCCATGCGTCGAAGAGTTCGTCCAGGGGAGCCGTCGCGTAGTGCTGGGCGTGTGCGGTGAAGTCGGTGGTGTTCACGGTGCCGTGGCGGTGGAGGGTGGCCCAGTCCCTGAGCATGGGGAAGAAGGCGTGGTCGCCGAGGGCGCAGCGCAGTGCATGGACCGTCAGTCCGCCCCGCTCGTAGAGGCGGTCGTCGAACATCAGCTGTTGGCCCGGGTCGGCCGGCAGCAGGTCCTGTGGGAGGTCGGCCAGCAGGTGGTGCGCGGCGGCGGCGTGGGCGGCCGCCGTTCGGCCTCCGGTGTGTTCCGACCACAGCCACTCGGCGTACTTGGCGAAGCCCTCGTTGAGCCAGATGTGCTGCCAGTCGGCGACCGAGACGCTGTTGCCGAACCACTGGTGGGCCAGTTCATGGGCGATCAGACGTTCCCAGGTGCGGGCGCCGTCGAGGTGGTTGGTGCCGAAGGTGGCCATGCCCTGGGCCTCCACCGGGACCTCCAGCTCCTCGTCGGCGATCACGACCGTGTACTCCCCGAAGGGGTACGGCCCGAAGACCTCCTCGAAGAACTGCATCATGCAGGTCTGCCGGGCGAAGTCCTCGGTGAACTCGGCTAGCAGCCGTGCGGGCAGGTAGGCGGTCTGCGGCACCGGCGAATGCCGTGCGTCCGCCGGGTCCGGGTCGGTGAGCGGCACGGCCGTGTACTTGCCGAGGGAGACGGTCACCAGGTAGGTGGAGGTGGGGGCGGGCTGCTCGTACACCCAGGTGGTGCTGCTGGCCCGGGTGGTGCGGGTGAGCAGTCGGCCGCCGGCGACCGCGGTGTACGGGGACGGTGTGGTGATCGCCAGCCGGTACGCGGCCTTGTCGGCCGGCCGGTCGTTGCAGGGGTACCAGGACGGCGCGCCGACCGGCTGGCTGGCCACCAGCGCGCCGTCGGTCAGCTCCTCCCAGCCCAGGCCGCCCCACGGGCTGCGCACCGGCTCGGGGTTGCCGGTGTAGCGCACCTCGACGGTGAAGGCGGTGCCCGGGGCGAGCGCCTTCGCGGGGCGGATCCGCAGCTTGCCCGCCCGGTGGGTGTGGCGCACGGGCCGGCCGTCCAGCAGCACCCGCTGGATCCTGAACGCGGCCAGGTCGAGTGCGATGTCCTCCAGTGGCGCGGGGCCTGCCTGCGCGCTGAGCCGGGCCGAGCCGCTGAGCCGGTTGGACACGGGCCGGTAGTCGAGGTCGAGCGCGTAGTGGTGAACCCGGTAGCGGGGATCCCCGTGATCCGGGAAGTACGGATCGGGGCCGGGAGCGGAAGCCTGCCGGGGGTTCACCGGTCTCCCTCCCTCCTGGCGCCAGCGGGCCGGTGGCGCATCGTCGCGTGCCTCATTCTCGCCAGGCCGCGATCGGGTTGCCCAGCCACCGGGTGTCGTCCGGGACGGTTTCCGCGCCCATGGCCAACGACGCCGGCCCGAGGGTGCTGCGCGCCCCGAGGGTGCTGCCGGGCAGCACGATGCCGCCGGGGCCGAGTGTGGCGCCCTCGCGGAGCACCACGGTGTTCATCCGGATGATGCGGTCGTGAAAGAGGTGGGTCTGCAGCACACAGCCCCGGTTGACGCTCACCCCGTTTTCCAGGGCGACCAGGTCGGCTTCCGGCAGCCAGTACGTTTCACACCACACCCCCCGGCCGACGGTGGCTCCCTGGGCCCGCAGCCAGAGGCTCATCAGCGGCGTGCCCGGAACCGCACCGATCAGCCACGGCACGGCCAGCACCTCGACGAACGTGTCGGCCAGCTCCGTACGCCAGACGAAGCCGCTCCAGAGCGGGTGCTCCGAGGGGCTGAACCGGCCCACCAGCAGCCATTTGGCGGCGAGGGACACCCCGCAGGCGACGATCCCCGCGGCCAGCAGCACCGGGCCGGCCAGCAGCGCCGCCACCGCCGGCGAGCTGTGTGCGGCCAGGCCGGCCAGCGCGGCCACCGTCAGCAGGCCGAGGGCAGCGGAGAGCAGCACCGGCAGCAGCCGGCACCCTTCGACCAGTCCCCGGGCCCAGACCAGCCGGGCAGGCGGATCGTAGGTCTGGCGAGGGTCCGCGGTGCCGGCCGAGCGCGGCAGGCGCATGGGCGGCATGCCGAGGTACGAACCGTCCTTCTTCGCCTTCTTCGGAGCCGCTGACAGCACCCCCACCAGCCCTCGCGCCGGGACGGCCCGCCCGGGCGCGATCATGCCGGAGTTGCCGAGGAAGGCCCGCTCGCCGATCTCGGCCTCGCCGATCCGCAGCCAACCGCCGCCCAGTTCGTACGGGGCGACCAGGGTGTCATCGGCCAGAAAGGCCCCGTCGCGCACGGTGGTGAGACCCGGCAGCGCCAGCACCGTGGAGATCTCGGCCCGCCTGCCGACCCTCATGCCCAGCATGCGCAGCCAGACGGGGGTGACGAGGCCGGCATAGAGCGGGAAGAGCGTGTCCCGGGCCAGGTCCATGAGCTGGCTGACGGTCCAGGCCTGCCAGCCGATCCGGCCGTGCAGCGGATACCAGCCGGGGCGCAGACCACGGCCCAGCAACCGGACGGCGACGATCAGCAGCGCGGCGTAGGTCAGCCCGAAGGCCAGGGTGGCGGGCATCAGCGCGACCAGTGCCCCGCGTACGGCGTCGCCGAGGCCGTCCCCGGCGTGGACGAAGCAGCCCGCCACCGCCAGTGCCGGCAACACCGCCGGCAGCCGCAGCAGCCCGAGTCCCGGGCCGCTCACTCCGTAGAGCGCCGCCCAGCGGGCCCGGCGCGGGGCACGCCGCTTGGGCCAGCGCCGTTCGGCCCTGCCCAGCTTGACGGCGGGCGCACCGCCCCAGCTCTGGCCGGTCGGCACCCGGGTGGTGACGACGGAACCGGGGGCGACCTGGGCCCGCTTGCCCACGCGGGCGCCGGGGAAGAGCGTGCTGCGGACGCCGACCACCGCGCCGGAGCCGACCTTCACCGCACCGACCACCAGCCGGTCCCCGTCCAGCCAGTAGCCGGACAGGTCCACCTCCGGCTCGACGGCACACCCGCGGCCCAGCTTGAGCATCCCGGTGACCGGCGGCAGGGCGTGCAGATCGACGTCCGGGCCGATACGGGCGCCCAGCGCACGGCCGTATCGGACCAGCCAGGCCCCGGACAGGCAGCCGACCCCGCTCAGCTCGGCGAGCCGCTCCGCGGTCCACAGCCGCAGATGCACGTTTCCGCCGCGGGGGTAGCTGCCCGGCCGCAGCCCCCGCAGCAGCAGCCGCGCCCCACCGGCCGCCGTCGCCAGCCTGCCCGGCGGGCTGAAGAGCAGCAGACCGCCGGCCGCCACCCACCACCAAGAGGCCGTCGGTGCCCAGGGGTAGCTGCCGCACCACGCCAGGACATTGCCCAGGGCCAGCAGCCCGAGCGTCCAGCGCAGCCCGGCCAGGGTGAAGAGTGGCAGGAGCAGCAGCAGTTGCACGAGGCCGGCTCGGGCCGGGACGGGCGTCACCCGGCGGGTGCCGTCGTGCTCGTCCCGCGTGGAACGCTCCAGCAGCCGGGCCAGCTTGCGCAGGGTGGGTTGCCGGTAGATGTCGCGGACGGCGGCGGCCGGGTAGCGGACGCGGAGCAGGGTGGCGAGCTGGGCGGCGGCGAGGCTGCCGCCGCCGATCGCGAAGAAGTCGTCCCGGGCGCCGGTGACCGGCACACCGAGGATCTCGTACCACTGCTCGGCCAGCCACGCCTCGGTGCCGGTGAGCTGGTCGTCCGGTCCCGGGGTGCCGGGGCCGGGGCCTGCCGTCCGCGGCAGCGGCCAGGGCAGCGCGGCCCGGTCCACCTTGCCGGAGGTGCGGGTCGGCAAGGCGTCGACGGGGGCGAGCAACGGCACCAGGGCGGCGGGCAACTGGGCGCGCAGCCGCTCGACGGACTTCGTCCGGTCCCAGCCGTCCTGGGTCACCACATAGCCGACCAGCAGGGGATTGCCGCCGCGTGCCGTCCGGACGGCGGCCGCGGCGCCGCTCACGCCCGGCAGCGCCTGGAGCGCCGCGTCCACCTCGCCGAGCTCGATCCGCCGCCCGCCGAGCTTGATCTGCTCGTCGTCGCGCCCCAGGAAGACCAGCCCGTCCGGCTCGGCCCGTACGAGGTCACCGGTGCGGTAGGCCCGGGGCCAGCCGAGCGACTCCAGCGGTCCGTATTTCTCCGCGTCGTTGTCGCGGTCCAGGTAACGCGCCAGCCCGGCGCCGCCGATGACCAGTTGGCCGCTGCCGCCCATGGCGACCGGCGCACCGGCCCCGTCCACCACGGCCAGCTCCCAGCCGTCCAGCGGCAGGCCGATCCGGACCGGTCCCTCGCCGGTCAGCAGCGCGGCACAGGTGACCACCGTCGCCTCGGTCGGACCGTAGGTGTTCCAGACCTCCCGCCCCTCGGTGACCAGCCGCTCCACCAATTCGGGCGGACACGGCTCGCCACCGAAGACCAGCAGCCGCACCTCGTTGAGGGCCTCGGCCGGCCACAGCGCGGCGAGCGTGGGGACCGTGGACACGACCGTGATGTCCTGCTCGGCGAGCCACGGGCCGAGGCCGGCGCCGTCACGCACCCGGGAACGCGGCACGGGCACCAGACAGGCGCCGTGCCGCCAGGCGAGCCACATCTCCTCGCACGAGGCGTCGAAGGCCACCGAGAGACCCGCCAACACCCGGTCGCCCGGGCCGATCGGCTCCTCCTGGAGGAAGAGCGCCGCCTCGGCATCGACGAAGGCCGCCGCGTTGCGGTGGGTGACGGCGACGCCCTTGGGCCTGCCGGTGGAACCGGAAGTGAAGATGATCCAGGCGTCGTCCGCGGGGCCCGGGCGGCACGGAGCGCCGGTGGCGCCGTTGCCCGTCAGGGCGAGCCGCTGTCCGGCCTCCAGAACGGCGCTCACCGCCGCCTGACCGAACACCAGGTCCGCCCGCTCGTCCGGGTCCTCGGCGTCCACCGGTACATACGCCGCACCCGCCGCGAGCACCGCCAGGATGCAGACGTAGAGGTCATTGGTGCCGGACGGCAACCGCACCCCCACCCGGTCGCCCACCCCGATCCCGGCCGCCGCCAGCCCGCGCCGCAGCGCATCGACCTCACCCGCGAGTTCCCGATAGCTCAGCGTGGCCCGTCCGTCGTCCAGGGCCGGCTCGTGCGGGTGGGCCAGAACGGTGGCGTCCAGGACGTCCATGAGCGTCCGCGGGACGGGAGCCGGGCGCCCGCCGAACACGGCGGGAGGGCCGTCGGCGCGCTCGCCGACGGGATCCTGTCCCCGCACCATGCGCCCCGACACCAGGTCAACCATGTGCTCCCCGTCCTTCGTGCCCGCTTCCACCGCCAGGGCCGCGGCGGGGGCCGGGTGGCGTGCACCTCGTGGCGCGTGGCTGTGCCTGCCCCGCCGCGACACAGCACGCCATGGACCGACCGCGTGAAGGGGGCACAGGTCCACTCGCCCATCCATGCGAATATCCGGCATTGCGTGATACTCGGCGAGGATTATGGGCAAAAGGGTTGTTTTCTATCTGTGGTCGTGTGCTGTGACCGCCTGCCGGCCTCCCTGCCGTCCTCCCTACGGCAGGCCGCTGTGCCCCTCCCTGCGGCAGGCCGCAGGCGGGTCACCCGTTCCCACTGGCCGATCCGCAGACGTCCGGGCAGCCTTGAGGGCGCCGCGAAGATGCCGAGCGCCGTTGCCCCGCGCCGTGGACGTAGCGATCCGGGGCGCCTACCGCCGGGGCCGCCGCCGGGCGCCCCGCACCGCCGGGGTCCTCACCCGAGCAGGGCGCGGGCGATCTCCAGGGCGAGACGCAGTTCCAGGGTGCTGCCTGTGGTGGTGGCTGTGGGCAGGAGCTCCTCGGCGCGTTTGACGCGGTAGGTGACGGTGTTGCGGGCCACGTGCAGAGCACCGGCGGCGGCCCGCAGGCTGCGTCCTTCTGCGAGGTACACCCGCAGGGTGTTGCGCAGCTCCCGTAGCCGGGCGCCGTCGGAGGCCAGGGGGCCGAGGAGGTCGTGTACGAACCAGCGGGCGTGTTCGGGGTCGGCGGTGGCCAGGGCCACCAGGCGGGCTTCGCGGTAGTCGGTCAGCCAGTCGCCGGGAGCGAGCCGGGCGACGCGTTGCGCCTCGCGTGCCCCGTAGTGGCTGCGGCGCATGCCTGACGTGCCGTGGGCGGGTGGGCCGAGGGCGACGTGCACCCCCGGGGAGCGGCCGGTCCCGGACCGTGCGCGGTCGGGGAGGCCGGTGAGGTCGTCGGGGGCGTGCAGCCACAGCCAGGCGAGGGTCCCGGTGGCGGGGATCATGAGGGGCCGGCCGGTGCCGATCGTGCGGGCCAGCGCGGTCGCCGTGTGCTGCAGCCGCTCCGCGGCGGGCAGCGGGTCTTCGGTGTCGTCGCACCACAGCACGGCGGCCAGGTGCGTGCGGGTGACGTCGTAGCGCAGCCGCCGGGTCGCGGCCTCCGGTTCCACCGGGCGGGCGGCCAGCAGGTCGTCGATCGTCCGGCGGCGGGCCGCTTCGTCGCTGCCGCGCCACCGGTCGCGTTCGGCGATGTAGGACTCGGCCATCAGGCTGGCGTGGGTGTCGGCGTGGGTGAAGAGTTCCTCGGTGATCCGGCGCAGCTCGGTGAGGCGTTCGCCGGCCGGTACGTACTGCTCGACGGCCGAGGTCAGTTCCTGGGTGAGCCTGGCGTGGCCGAGCCGCACTCCGCGCAGGACCCGGTCGAGTCCGACGCCCCGGCGTGCGAACTCGCGGCAGCCCTCCAGGGCTTCGTCGGGCAGCGCGCCTCCCTCGCCGCCGGCCTCGGTGAGCAGTAGCCGCAGGGCCGCCAGGACCGTCGACTCGGTGGAGCGACGCAGGGTGGCCAGGGGCGCGGGGCCGCCGCCGTGTTCGGGAACCTGTTCCAGGACCTCCGCGGCCATGGTGTCGGCGGTCTGTACTGCCCACCGGACGGGGCCGGGGCCGAGGACGGCGGTCATGGCGGTCACGGCGGCCGGGGACAGCGCCGGCTCGTGGTGCGGGTGGTCCCGGTCCGGCTTGAGCTGCCGGAGCCACTGCCGTGTCATGAGCGCCTCCTTTCGTTATCCATGGTGCCGGGGTCGATGGCCGCGCCGCTTCCGGCTCACCCGACCCACCCCTATCACCCCCCACCCCTGTCAACGGTCCCTGCCGTCCGCCGGGGAGCGGCTCTCCGCCGGGGCCGGCTCTCGGCCGGGCCGGCCCTCCCTCCCGGTGCGGACGGGAGGGAGGAACGAGCGGAAGGGGGCAGCCTCACCAGCCGGGCGACACCGCAGCGGGTGCCACGCGCTCCTGGGATGCCACGAGCTCCTGCCGCAACGCCGCGACCAGGCCGGCCGCCTCCGCTGTGCAGGGCGCACCGCCGAAGACGTAGTGGTCCGGACGCAGCAGCAGGGCCTTTTGGCCGCAGCGCTCCAGGTGGGAGCGGTAGGTGCCGTCGAGGTCGACGACATCGGCCGGCCCGTTCGCCGTGGGGTCGCCGGTGACCCGCAGAAGGCGGATGCCGAGCCGCTCGCACCAGCCGAGGGTGTCGTCGTCGAGAACGGCCCGTGGGTCCTCGGTGGCGAGCAGGGCGAAGCCGGTGCCGACGGTCTGGTCGAAGAGCCCGGTGCGGCCGCGGAAGCGCACCCGGCCCTGGCAGCCGAGCTGTCCCGCCGGGGCCCTGGGGGTCCCGTCCGCCGCCTGCCGCAACAGCCCTCCGGTGAGGCTCTGCGGGGGCATGTCCGCCAGTGGGTCGCGACCCGCCCGCCGGTCGGCGCGCATCCGCGCGTCGCGCAGGGTGGCGGCCGCGGGGTCGGGTTCGCAGATGATGCCGCCCAGGAAGACGGAGAGCTCGATGGCGTGACGCAGGTGCTGGGAGCGTTCCGTGGTGTAGGAGTCCAGCAGGGTCGCGCCGGCTTCGCCGCGCAGTACGAGGTCCAGTTTCCAGGTGAGATTGGCGGCGTCGCGGATGCCCGAGCACATGCCCTGGCCGGCGAACGGCGGCATCTGGTGCGCGGCGTCACCGGCCAGGAGCAGACGGCCCTCGCGCCAGCTCTCGGCCCAGCGGGCGCGGAAGGTGTAGACGGTGTGCCTCTCCAGGGTGGCGTTGCCCGGGTGCAGGTCCCAGCCGGCCAGCAGCCGCCAGGCGTTCTCCGCGCTGCCGAACTCCGCGGCCGATTCGCCGGGCAGCAGCATGAACTCCCAGCGGCGCCGGCCCGGACCGCCGGAGACGGCGGTGGTGGGGCGGCGGGGATCGCAGAGCTGGAGGTTGCGCGGTGCGAAGACGCGGTCCGCCTCGTGCGGGAGGACGTCCAGCACCAGCCAGTCGTGCTGGAAGCCGCGGTCGGTCAGCGTGGTCGTCATCCGGGAGCGGACGAAGCTGTTGGCGCCGTCGCAGCCGACGACGTACTGCGCGCGCAGTGTGCGGCGCCTGCGGACACCGCCGCGGAGCACCGGCTCGTCCCCGGCGCTCTCGGCGACGGTCAGCGAGACCCCGGCCGCGTCCTCGGCCAGGTCCGCGGCCTCCCAGCCGCGCAGCACGTCGACTCCCGCGGTGCGGTGGGCCTGCGCCTCCAGGGCGCCCTCCAACTGCGGCTGGGTGAAGAGGTTCATCGCGGGCCAGCCGGAGGCTCCGGTGTCCTCGAACGCCAGCCGCAGCAGCGTCTCGCCGTCGGCGTTGCGCCATTCGTAGTCCGCGGCCGGCTCGCTGAACGCGGGTAGTTCGTCCGCCAGGCCCAGCGCGGCCAGGATGCGGGCGACCTCGTGGTCGAAGACCACCGCCCGCGGCAGCGGATAGGGCCGCGGCCAGCGCTCGACGAGTCCGACCCGCCACCCCCGGGCCCCGAGCTGTATCGCAGTGGTGAGCCCGACGGGCCCGGCACCGACGACCAGCACGTCGTAGGTGCCATCGCCGTCCGACCCGGCAGCGCCCGCAAGAGGGCCGGAGCCGGTAACCGGGCCGGAGCCGGCAACCGGGACGGGGCCGTCCGCCGGGGCGGAGCCGTCGGCCGGGTCCGCCCCGCCACCCGCTGCGCAGTCCGTGTGGTTCTCGTTCATGGTGGGTGTCCTCCTGCCGTACGGGTCGTCAGCTCGCGTCATGGGCGCCGGTCATCAGCGCGGCGAGATCCTCGGGTTCTAGGAAGGAGGGCGGGACCGGCGGGCCCCAGCTGTAGAGGGAGCGGGCGTCCTCCCACACCCGGGGCGTCCACAGTTGGTCGTCGACGATGCAGTCCATGTCGGCGAAGTACTCGGAGAAGGTGCCGGCCGGGTCCTTGAGGTACCAGAAGAAGTTCGAGCCGACGTGGTGGCGGCCCAGGCCCCAGACATGGCGTTCGGGGTGGCCCTCCAGCATGCGCGTCGCGCCGCGCCCGACCTCGTCGACGTCGTCGACCTGCCAGGAGGAGTGGTGCAGGAAGGGGAGCGGGGCCTGCTGCACCAGGACGTTGTGGTGGTCGGTCGAGCACCGCAGGAAGGCGGCGCCCGGGACCAGGTCGCTGACCTTGAAGCCGAGGCCGTCGGTGAAGAACCGCTGTGAGGCCGCCTGGTCGGTCGACCCCAGCACCACATGCCCCAGGCGGCGCGGCCGGACGGCGTCCTCGCGCAGGACCGCCGGGGCCCGTCCGTCGGGCCGCTCCGCACGGCCGGGCCCGTTGTACGGCACGGGCGCGGCGGCCGGCTGCACGAGACGGGGCCGGACCTCGACGGTGACGGTCACGTCCGTGCCGGGATCGACCGCGCGCAGGCGGTGCCCGGCGCGGACGTACGGCATCTCCAGGCGGTCCAGGGCAGCGCCGATCCGCCCGAGGTCGTCGGCATCATCGGCCGCGACGACCAGTTCGTCCAGCCGACGGCGGGCGGCGTGCACGATCTTCAACTGCTCACCCCCGTCGGCCGAGGCGAAGCGCCCGCGGCCCAGGGCGGTGAGTCCGAAGTCGGCGTAGTAGTCGTGGGTGGCGTCCACGTGGGGCACGCCCATGGTGATCCGGGCGAGACGGTGCAAGGGCATGACGGCTCCTTCGAAGCAGGGGACGGGAAGGCCGGAGGTCAGACGCCGGGGCCGTCGGGGTAACCCGGGCCGGCGACCAGCCGGTTGCGGAGGGCGCCGATGCCGTCGATCCAACTGTGCAGCTCCTCCCCGGGAGCCAGGAACCGGCGCGGAGTACGGGCGCCGCCCACACCGGCGGGGGTACCGGTGAAGACCAGGTCACCGGGCAGCAGCGGGCAGACGGCGGAGAGCCACGCGATCTGCTCCGCGAGCGGGAAGACCATCCGGCCGGTACGCGACTCCTGCATCGTCGCGCCGTCGACGGCACAGCCGAGCGCCAGGTCATCGGGGTCGGCGAACTCGTCGGGCGTGACCATGACCGGCCCGGTCGGACTGAACCCGGGGAACGACTTGCCGAGCGCGAACTGCGGTGCCGGGCGCTGCAGTTGGATGCGACGCTCCGAGAGATCCTGCCCCAGGGTGAGACCGGCGACATGCTGCCAGGCGTCCGCCGCACGCACCCGGTGGGCACGGGTCCCGATGACCGCGACCAGCTCGACCTCCCAGTCCACCATCGCACTGGGCAGCTCCACCGTGTCGTACGGACCGGCCAGCGAGGTCGGGTACTTGGTGAAGACAGCCGGCCGAGCAGGGGTGTCGAGGGCGGACTCCTCGATGTGGTCCGCGTAGTTCAGCGCGACCGCGAACACCTGGCGCGGACGCGGTACGGGGGCGCCGAGCCGGCGTTCCTCCAGCGGCATCCGCTCGGCGTCCTGCGCGGCGGGTGTCCGCGCCCAGGCGGTGAACTCCTCCCAGCGGTCGAATACGGCCTGCGGGTCGGACGGGAAGCGACCGTCACTGGCCTTCTCGACGTCGACCACCCCCTCCTCGTGGACAAGTACCAGACGATTGCCGAGATTTGCTGTGCGCATGGCGCACCACCTCCAGGAGGAAGAGGGAAGGGGGGAAGGGGAAGAAACGGAAAGCCACGTGCCGCGGGCTCAGCGGCGGTGGGTGCGCGAGGAACGGCCCCCGGCGTCTGCGGAGTCAGCCCCGCACCCTGCGCCACCGCAGGTGCTGACGAGCGCCGTCGTCCGTGGCGGCCGTCAGCACCAACGCGTCCGGCTCGCTGTGGACGGTGCGTTCCAGGGTGACGCCCACCCACGGCCCGTAGTGGCTCGCGAGAACGTGATGCCGCACCGAACCGTCCGGCATACGCTCCCAGCGCCCGGCATACGCCACGGTCCCGCCGGACACCCCCGCCTCGCTGAGGGCTTCCGGCTGCGCCGCGGCCCGGCCGACGACCGCCGGGTCGCTCGTCAGCAGTGCGCTCATCCAGCCGTCCCGGGCATACAGCAGCACCCCGCCGGGCCGGTCACCCAGCGGCCGGGACTCCTTTCCCGCCCGCTCGACCGAGCAGTCCACCAGACGCCAGCCGCCGATGATCTCGTCCACGTTCACATATGCCTCACAGATTCCGTTCCGGACGAGTCCGGCCGGACCGAGCGCACGAAGGCACCACAAAGCAGCACCCGGCCCGACCGGACCGCGGGTGACCGAAGCCGCCCATGTGCTCAGCCAACCGCGGCGCCCGCCTGCCGGCCTCGGCCTGCGAGACCAAAGAACCGGGCCGCTTTTGCGTTCAGTGGTCGCTTCGCGGGGCCGGTGGAGCCGGCAGGGCAGGTGGTATCGGCAGGGCAGGTGGTGCCGGCAGGGCAGGTGGTGCCGACGCTGCGAGATGAAGCAGGGCGAGGAGGGGCGAGGCCGGGCGAGGCGATGCGGCGGAACGTCCCGGCCGTTCAGGCCGAACTCTGTCCGGCACCGCTGATCCACCGCAAGGACTCCATCAGCACGGCGCGATGTGCATCCGGCAGACCGCCGACGACGGCTGCGTCGACCGCTTCGCCGAGGGGACGGATCCGGTCCAGTGTGGCGTTGCCGTCGCCGGTGAGCGTCAGGAGTTTGCGTCGGCGGTTCGCGGGGTCGACCTCGCGGGCGAGCAGGCCCCGGAGTTCCAGGCGGTGGACGAGGGGAGCCAGGGTGGCCAGGTCGATCCCGGTCATTTCGCCGAGCCGGGACTGGTCGATGCCCGGGCACTCGTGGACGGTCAGCAGCACGGCGTACTGCGGCGGCGTGACGTCCCCGACGGCTTCCTGCCACTTCGCGGAGTAGCTCTGCAGGGCGCGACGCAGCAGGTGCAGAGGAGAGCCCGCGAGGTAGGGGGGTGTCTGCGGCGTGGCGATGACGGCCTCCGGGTTTCGTGTGGCAAGCGCGGGCCTTGATTCTGCCAGCCTACTGTGTATCTTCGTGTACGAATGATTCGTGTACGAATGAAGGGTGGGGATCGTGCGGCGACTGGTCGTGGGGATGACGGGTGCCACGGGCGCGATCCTGGGCATCCGGTTGCTCCAGGAACTCCAGCAGCAGCCCGACGTGGAGACCCACCTCGTGATGAGTCGCTGGGCCCGCGCCACCATCGAGCTGGAGACCGACTGGACGGCGCGCGAAGTGACCCGCCTCGCCGATGTCGTGCACGGGCCGGAGGACCAGGCGGCGTCGATCTCCAGCGGTTCGTTCCGCACCGACGGCATGGTCGTCGTGCCCTGCAGCGCGAAGACCCTCGCCGCGATCCGGGCCGGCTACGGCAGCGACCTCGTCAGCCGTGCGGCGGACGTCCACCTCAAGGAGCAACGGCGGCTGGTCCTGGTGGTGCGGGAGACCCCGCTGTCGACCATCCACCTGGAGAACATGCTCGCCCTGTCCAGGATGGGCGTCAGCCTGCTCCCGCCCGTGCCGGCCTTCTACCACCGGCCCGCGAGCGTGGACGACGTGGTCGATCACATCGTCGCGCGCGTGCTGGACCAGTTCGGCCTGGACAGCCGCCGGGCGGTCCGCTGGGAGGGCCCCGCCACCGCCCGTACCCGTCACGCCCGGCCCCTCACCCAGCCCGACAGCGCGGCCCCCGACCGGGCGGTGGGCTGAGCCACGCAAGCCCCCGTCGTGGCGCCCCCTCAGCGCCTCGACGGCGCGGAAAGAAAGGAACCCCCATGGCCCGTATCAAGGACCTGCGCGCCTACCTCGCCGCCCTCGACGCCCTCGGCGACCTGCGCACCGTCGACCGGCTCGTCGATCCCGACCTGGAGGTCGGCGCGATCATCCGCCGCTCCTACGAAACCGTCGCCCCCGCGCCCCTGTTCACCCACATCAAGGGCACGGCACCCGGTTTCCGGCTGCTGGGCGCTCCCGGCGCCCTGAGTTCCGCTCCCGGCCGTCCACTCGCCCGCATCGCGCTCTCCCTCGGGCTCGACTCCACCGCGAGCGCCCGCGAGATCGTCGACGTCCTCGCCGAGGCCCGCACGCGTGAGCCGCTCCCGCCCATGCTGGTCGACAGCGCACCTTGCAAGCAGAACATCCTGCTCGGCGAGGATGCCTCCCTGGCGCGGTTCCCGACCCCGTTGCTGCACGACGGCGACGGCGGCCCGTACGTCAACACCTGGGGCACCATCGTCGCCCGCACTCCGGACGGGTCGTTCACCAACTGGTCCATCGCCCGGATCATGAGGGTCGACGACACCCACATGACCGGCCTGGTGCTGCACCCCCAGCACCTCGCCCAGGTGTGGCAGCAGTGGGCCGACCGCGGCGAGCCGATGCCGTTCGCCCTGGTCCAGGGCGGTGAGCCCGCCCTGCCCTTCATCTCCGGGATGCCCCTGCCGGACGGCGTGGAAGAGGCCGGCTACCTCGGGGCCCTGCTCGGCGAGCCACTGGAACTGGTCCCGTGCGAGACCGTGGACCTTCAGGTGCCGGCGAGCGCCGAGATCGTCATCGAGGGGCACCTGTCCGTGGCACGCACCGGCGTCGAGGGCCCGATGGGCGAGTTCGCGGGCTACCGCCCGAGCGAGACCTCGCTGCAGCCCGTCTACACCATCGAGGCCATCACCCACCGCGACAACCCCATCTGGCCGACCGTGGTCGAAGGCGAACCCGTCGACGAGTACCACACGGCCACCGGCCTCACCCTGGCCGCCGAGGTCCTGACCGCGCTGCGTGCGGCGGGCCTGCCCATCACCTCCGCCTGGGAACCCTTCGCCGGTGCCTCGCACCTCCTGGTGGTCAGCGTCGCCACCGACTGGCGCGACACGCTTCCCGGCCTCTCCACCGCAGACCTCACCCAGCGGATCACCGACGTCATCGCCACCCAGCGCTTCGAACCCCTGATACCCCGCATCTTCGTCCTCGACGACGACGTGGACGCCTCCGACACCGGCGAACTGATGTGGGCGCTCGCCACCCGGGTGCACCCCACCGGCCGGCGGATCGTACGCGAGGGCACGGTGCTGCCCCTGCTCGCCGTGTACACGCCTGAGGAACGGCACACCTCGAACGGGCCGAAGGTCACCTACGACGCCCTGCTCCCCTCCGCCGAGGAGGGCCGCGAACCCCGCAGCTCCTTCCGGTTCATCTTCCCGAAGGAAGTCCAACAGCGGGTGCTGGACCACTGGAACGACTGACCCCGACCGGCCGGCACCTCCGGCTCGGCACACCTCACCGAGCCGGACGAGCACACCAACACGGCGCCGGCTCACACGCAGCCCCCCGTCCCTGTCGAGGGCCGTCCTGTTCCTCGACAGGGACCTGCCGTTGGCGGTGAGGCAACGCCAGCGGCGACGACCGGGCCTTCCTGCCCGGCTCTGCGAAGTCCCGCGGAAAGCGGACTCAGCCGCGCACCCCGCGGACCGCCCCACGACCTTGCCCGCGCCCACCACGAGGACCCCCGTCACCCTCACCGTGGAGAAGGAATCCGGGGTCTGCCGGCCGCCGTGATGTCGTACACGAAGGCCGGGTTGAAGGACTCCTGCCGATGCAGGACCCATGCCAGCGGCAGTGCGAAGACCGCCTCGGCGCAGGCGCTCCAGACCGCCAGTGCACGCGTCCACACCCGCACCGCCCGGATCGCGTCGAGCGTCACGAGGCCGACGAGCCCGGCCAGGACCGGCCAGATCCAGCCCGACCAGAGGCCCGGGGTCGAGCACATCGAGGCGGACGCCGCCGTCGGTCCGGTCCGGTCCCGGACGACCGTGCCGGTGAGGGGCTCACCGGGCGCTCTCGTAGGGCGATGGCCGGACGGGCGGGAGACTCTGCGTGCCTATTCGCCGATGCTGCCGTCAGCGAGTTCGCGGGCGATGTCGAGGTGGCCGGCGTGCCGCGCGTACTCCTGGAGCAGATGGAACAGGATCCAGCCCAGCGCGGGCCGTTCCTCCCCCGGCAGCACTTTTCCACCGAGGGTGGCGGCACGGTCCTCCCAGGATGCTCCGGCAACGATGGCCCGGGAGCGGTCGCACTGCTCCCTGAAGAATGCTCTGACCTCTTCGGAGGTCTCCTCCGGGCCCACCCGCCACTTGCCGCCGCGGCATTCCATATCACCCCAGGGCTCTCTTACCGTCTCGCCGGAAAAGCCCCACTGGAGCCACCGCATCTCGACATGAGCCAGATGCTTGAGCATCTCCAGCGGTGCCCACCCCGAGGGAACCCGACTGCGACGCAACTCCTCGTCGGACAGACCGTCGAGCTTGCGCAGCACCGTGTCGCGGTAGAAGTCGAGGTACTCCGCCATCAGTTCGTCCGGAGCGGAGAGGGACATGGGCGGTTCTTCCATGAATTCCATAGGGCACTCCACTATCACGTAGAGCCGGTGTGGCTCGTGGACCTGTCGCACACACCACTATGTGTCCGGCACATGGCGCGCGGTCCATATCGGACGGTCGACACCGCGACTCCGGCCGGCTACGAGCCCCCGATCGCGGAGATGTGCTGGACGGAGAGGGCTGCCGTGTAGCCCGCGCCGCTTTCGACGCTCGCCCACGCAACCGAGGCCAGGGCGCTGTAGGGGGCGATGCGGCGGTAGGGCAGGCCGGTGACCCCCGCCATGTGTGGGGCAAGGGTCCGCATGACAGGGACAAATCGGAAGAGCAGGAGGGTCTGGCCGGCACGCTTTTCCATAAGGGTTTCGGCCCGTTGCCAGGCGGCGGCAGGAATGCGGCGGCCGACCTTTCCGGTTCGCAGGCGCCTGCCCAGTAGGTGGCCGGTTCGGTGGCCAAGCGCGTCGCCCACCATGACGGCACCGGCGGCGACCGCGATGACCCACAGCAGGTTCATGCTGCCCGTACGGGCCAGGGCTCCCGCGGTGAGCATGAGAGCGAGCGTGGGGACGACGGCCCCCACCAGCAATATGGATTCCGCCACGATGGCCGCGGCCAGCACCGTGTAGGCGGGAGCGGGGGGAATCTGGCCGAGCAGACTGGTGAGGGCGTTCATTGCGGCCTCTCCGGCTGGACGGTCAGCACGCCGCAGAGGCGACAGCATCGATCGGCCGACGCAGTTGCCACACCTCTGCCGGTGGGAGATTTCCCCACACGGTCCAACGGCCGATCGCGTAGTGGTGGTGGTACCGGTTCAGTAGGCCTTTGACGTCGCGTTGACGGCGGGCCTCCGGGCGGGAAGTCAGTAAGGCGCGTACCCAGCGACTGCCGCAATAGGAAAAGTAGGTGAGGGTGCCCCCGGGGCGGAGCAGGTCCAGGTAGCGCCCCATGATTTCCTCGACCTGCTGGGGAGGGAAGTTGGAGAACGGCAGGCCGGAGACGATCACGTCATAGCGGCAGTCGGTGGCGAGCTCCTCGACGAAGAGGTTGTGGACGCGCACCTGCTCCGGTGTTTCCCGCATGTTCGGGTGGCTGCGCACCAGGTGACGCAGATGTGCGGCAAAGTGAGGGTTGGCTTCTACGATGTCCAGTCGGCCTCCACCAGGCACCAGGGGGAGCAGGACTCGGGTGACCGAGCCGGTACCCGCGCCCACTTCCAGGACGTTCGAACGCTGCGACGCTCGTTCCAGCAACGGGGCGGCCAACAGGCTGGCCAGCGACTTGCTGCTGGGGGCGATGGAACCCACCGTGCGATGGTTCCGTATCGATTCGACCAAGAAGGTCCACCCTCCGGCCGCAGGCTGAGTCCGGGCACGGGGAGGAGCAGTGATGTCATTCATGAAGAAAGGGAATTCCTGAGGGGTGCGGAGCGGTCGGGTAGGTCAAACGCCCTTCGAGGGCAAGGGAACGGGTCGTGACGGCAGGGTTCGGGGCAGGGGAGTGTGCTCAGGCGGAAATGCCGGTGGGCCGTGGCTGCTCAGCAATGAGCTTCGGGTCCCCGCAACAGGGGGGTGGCCGTGGTGAATTGTGGTCAGCGCACCTAGGTGCGAGGGCGTGTACAGGTCGGCCACGAAGCGAGGGCTTCGCGGGGGCGGTTCGCATCGCGGACCCGTCATGCCACGACGGCCCGCAGGACACCCGGGGGATCCGGAACAACTGCCGTGCAGAACATGGGGACTCCGGGCATCGGGACGGTGGATCGACCTGCCCATCCTCGAATGCACAAGTCGGCGCCGTCCTCCCCCACAGGGACTCAACGCCGGACGGTACCGCAGTGCCACATCGGCTCCGGCGTCATCCTCTGGAAGGACGGCTGAGGGGAGCGCCGAGGCCCAGCGGGGGAGGGCGTGGGCGGGGTGGTGAGTGGGAGAGCGCCGACGGGTTGGTGGCAGGCGGGGTTTTGGGCGCCGTGCTGAGCAGGGGGCTGGGGCACTCGTGTCGCTTCGGGCTCCGTCGCGCGGGCCGCGCTCCGGGGGATGCGGATGCCCGGGCACCACGAAACTCGCCGCCCTAGGGGATGAGGGGCTGGTGCGGCTTTCTGAGATCCGGCCCGAGTCATCACCAAGGGCGGCTATTCCCCACGGGGTTGCCGTCCTTTTGCGTTGCCCGGGCGGAATTCAGCATTCCACGGCCCACCGCAAAAACCACTGGGACAGATGTGCAAAGATCCGGACAATGATGCGAGCGCTCCCCACGCCTATGCGGAGCGCACCGCCTGATTCCGCATACCTCATGGAGTCATACGTGACCCAGTCCTCCCGGCGGGCCCGCGCCCTGTCGCGTCTCGTCACCACGGCGATTGCCGTCGTCCTGGTCGGTGCCACCGCCGATGCCGCTCTGGCCGCCGCTCCCGCGGCGACCGGTCCGGTGAAGAACGTCGCCCGGAGCGCCGCCGCGGCCGGGCGGCACAAGCCCACCCCGGCCGCGCCGTTCTTCCTCCTCTCCGGGATCCTGCCGTCGGGCCAGATGTACGTCTACATGCCCGACGGGAAGGGCGGCTTCGACGAACGGTCGGGCGCCTTCGCCTGGCCGCACTTCAGGTTCGGGGTGTCGATCGACCCCGATCTGACCGGCTACCAGGACGGTGCGTACCACGTCATGAACGACGGCGCGCTGAATCTCTGGCGCAAGGGGCGTCTCAAGAAGGTGGCCTCCGGCTGGGGTCGGTACAACGTCGTCTTCTCCCCCGGGACCCTGGGCGGCGCCAAGCACCCCGACCTGCTGGCCCGCGACAAGCAGGGTGTCCTGTGGCGCTTTTCGACCAAGGCGGACGGCTCGCTGGCACCGCGCGTCAAGGTCGGCTCCGGCTGGAACCAGTTCACCCAGATCGCCGGCCAGGGCGACCTGACCGGCGACCGCAAGCCGGACATCGTCGCCCGCGACAAGCAGGGCGTCCTCTGGCTGTACAAGGGCACGGGCGATCTGCGGAAGCCGTTCGCCTCCCGCCTGAAGGTGGGTGCCGGCTGGAACCAGTTCAACAAGCTGGTGGCCATGGGTGACGTCGTCGGCGACGGCCACAGCGACCTCCTCGCCCGCGACGCCAAGGGCGACCTGTGGCTGTACAACGGCACGGGCAAGGCATCGGCGCCGTTCAAGTCCCGGGTGAAGGTCGGCTCCGGCTTCAACCAGTACCGCGAACTGTTCTGACCATCCTTACGGGGCGAGGTGTCGCGCTACGTCCAGTAGCGCGACACAGGACCTCTCACCTCTACGCGGCCCGTCCTCTGGCAAGCCGTCTCAGCCTGTGCCGGTTGGCCATGAGGACATCCGTGGCCGCCACCGACCGCTCGACCACCGCAGCCAGGCACCAGCGGTTCTGCTTCATGCCCGACGATGACGACGACTTCGAGCGGGAACGTGCGGCGGACGGAGTGTGATCTCGCATGGACCGCTCCCCCTCCCGCGACGACGCCGAGAGCGTCCGTAGCCCCCCTGCACCTCCCAGCCCCTGATGGCGAGGCGGTGGCGGGACGGTCGCGTCCTGCTCGCGGGGGCCGAGTGAGCGACGGCCGACGGACAGGACTGCTCGACGAAATCGCCGACGGAGGCTTCCGCCTGCTGGTCACCGAGGAGTCCCTCGCCCTGCTGAATCCAGCCTCGCTCGCCGCCCCGGGCGTCACGGTCATCGCCTTCGATCCCTGCGCGGCCGGAGCCGTCGCCTCGCGGGTGAGGTGGACCCAGGGCCCTCCTCCTCGGTTGCCGGACGAACTCGCCCCAGCCCCCGCGGTCCAGAACAGGGCGATCATGCGTGGAGCCAGCTGGACCGCATTGCTGCGGTGACGATGCCGCGTCACTGCTCGAGTCGGTCGAGGCCTCGTTCGAGGGTGTTGCGCTGCTCGTAGATTTCCGGGTCGAAGGCAGGCGCCCCCCGGCCCCTGGTTCCCCGACACAGCCGATGACCTTGCTGGTCCGCCGGGACGGGGATCAGCGTCCGGATACTGCACGTGCGCACGTGCGCAGGTGGTCGCGGAACGGGCGGGAGGCGTACGCGTCATCCGTGGATCCCGCCGATCACGGACTTCCGACCGGGCTTTTCATATTCGTGTTGATCCTGTGGATCTTTGCAGTCGGGGACATGGAATCCGGACGAGGGCGCCCATCTCACTGGGGAACCTGTGTCTGTGCCGTGATAGCACGGAGTAATTCGATTCGAGGGAGGCTACGACCGCATGGGTATCTTCAGCCGTCGCCAGAGCGCGACTATCGAGCCGACGCAGGCGGTTGGCCCCCGTACGTCCGCCCCGGCGGCCGACGGCACCGGAGTCCCGCTCGACCCCGCACTTCGTGCCCTGACCGGGCAATGGACCATCGACCGTCCGCACAGCCGCATCGGATTCTCCGTGCGCCATGCGATGGTTACGACGGTGCGGGGCGCTTTCACCGATTACGACAGCGCGCTGTATTTCGACGGCGCCCAGCCTTCCCAGTCCCGGGCCGAACTCGTCATTCGGGTCGCCAGCGTCGACACGGGCGTGGAGCAGCGGGACGCACACCTCATAGGCACCGACTTCTTCGACGCGCAGCGCTACCCGGAGATGGTGTTCCGCAGCACCTCCACGATCCACGAGGGCGCAGAGAGCTTCCGCATGACAGGGGATCTGACCATCCGTGGCAACACCCGGCCGGTCGAGCTGCAACTCGCCTACCTCGGCTCGGTGGTGGACCCGTTCGGCTATGAGCGAGCCGGGTTTGACGCCACCACCACCATCGACCGCACCGATTGGGGCTTGGTCTACAACCAATGCCTGGAGGCGGGCGGCGCCATGGTGAGCGAGAGGGTACGGCTGCAGTTCGACATCTCCGCGATCCGGTCCGTGCCCCCGGCGTAGTTGCCCGGAGGGGCCCTCCCGGCGTTCCGTACGCCCTGCCCCGCTCGCTCGACGAGGCGCGCGAACTCCGCGGGGCGATCGCCGTTTCCGCCCCGGTCCCGGCGCGGTCACGGCCGCACAGCCCTCCGGCCCCGGCTCGCGCCAGGGCCGGAGGGGCCGGGAGGGGCCCGAGTCAGCGTCGGATCACAGCTTCTGCTTGCCGCCGCCACCGACGTGCTGCATGTTGTTGCTGGTCTTGTTCTCGGCTCCGGTGGTGCCGCCGGCGTCGTCGTTGGTGTTGCCGTTGACGTTGGTCGGGCTACCGCTGTTGCTGTTGTTGCCGGACAGGTGGACGTTCTGCGAGTTGCGGACATTGCCGCTGTTCAGCGGGCCGTTGATGCAGATCCTCGCCCGGTTGCGGCAGCTGAAGCCGGCGTGGAAGCTCGCCACGGTGTCGCTGTTCCACACCCCGTCCCCACGGCCGCCGAACAGTCCGCCGCCGTCCCACGCCTGGGCGGGCGAGGCACCACCGGCAGCCAGGAGCAGACCGCAAGCTCCTGCGATCACCAAATTGACGCGTGGCATGTTCTTCACTGTGTGCTCCTGGACCTCGCAGTTGGTACCTTGCGCCTTGCTACCGGCCGTGCGCCCCTGCACCAAGCCTGAGCAACGGCCCGTCCCGTGTATTCACTCGTACCGATCAGCGAATTCACCGTGACAGCCCTCCGGCTCGTTCCCCGCGGCTGCCGTCCGACGCCGGGTGTCGCAGCCACGCCGTCGGCTGCTGCGGCGAAGGCTCAGCCTCAACGGGCAGCTGGACCAAGGCTGGAAGCAACCCTGCCGCCGACATCGCCGAACTCCGCCGGACTCTGACGAACTCCGCCGTGAGTGCACCCGTTTGGGAGGTCGGCCTGCGGCACTCACGCGACGCGGCGCCTCACGACGAACACGGCGAGAGCGGCCGTGAGCAGCGGCCAGAGCGTGTCCACGATCCCTTCGTCCACCCGGTTCCGTGCGATGCCGTTGCTGCGGGCCAGAGCGGACAGGTGGGCCGCGGCGCTGCGTCCGCCGTGGACCTGTCCGGCGTCGAGGAGGGCGCCCGCGTGGCGCAGTCCGCGCGGACGGCGGTGGAACGGGGCGCCGCGGACGATGGCGGCGCCGGTGGTGGGCGCGTCCAGACCGAGGGGCATCCGCAGCGTGGTGGACTTGCCTGCCCCGTTGGGGCCGAGGAATCCGGTGACCAGGCCCGGCCGCGCCAAATATGGCCTCGGAGAGACGATTGTCAACCGACACGGAGGAACCGAGTTCGCGCATACGTTCGTGTCGCCCACGTTGCGCGGCAACACGACGCCAACGCCATGGGACCTCAGGGCTGTGAGCTGCATGAAGGACGGGTGTCACGCGTGGGTGACCGTGGGCAGCGCACAACTTGGATGCTCTGCACGGGCGTTCCCGACATGCAACGGTGCTGCTGCCCTCCATGCTGTGTGCCAACCGTTCGGCAATCGGCTGCACGGGTGAAACCTCCCGCCCTGCGCGGGGCGGATGGATGGAGATGCCGTGGATCGGCCCTTGCTATCGCTCAGAACGACGTTGGTGTTCCTGCTGGCCGTGCTCGGTGGGACGGTCGCGGCGCTGCTGTCCTGGACGGCCGGCGAAGGCGTTCCGCAGAGCGTGCTCGTCGGGCTCGCCGCAGCAGGCGCGGCGGTGTCGTTCTTCAACCGGCTCATCGTCGCCGAGTCCGAACGAGGCCAGGCCGAGGCGGTCCAGCACCAGGAGGGTACGGAGCGTGGGTGAATTGCGGCCGCTGGGGAGTGATCTTCCGGAGGAGTCGCGGGCACTTGCCCAGGCGCTCCGGGAGCTGTTCGAGGGCCTGGAGGTGTCGGTGCGTCGCTATGCGGCTCGGCGCCGCCGTGACCCCGGCACGCTCTCGCGCTACCTCAACGGCACACGGTTACCTCCGTGGAGAGTCGTCACCGATCTGCTCGCCGACCTAGCCGAGCATCGAGGCACGGCGGTGACGAGTGATGCCGTGGAACTCGTGCGCGAACTCTACAGGTCTGCGGTCGACGCCTGTTCGATGCCGAAACATGCCGTGGAGGTCTTGGAGGAGCAGCTTGCCGATGCGGACCGGGTGTCCCGGCGCTCCAGCGTACGTGGAGATGTGTTGGGCGATGCTCTGCTGGACCGCACGCACCGCATCGCCGACTTGGAAGTGCGGCTGGGACAGCTGGAGGCGGATTGGAAAGTCGAACGCGCCCGCGCCGACCAGCTTGCGGCGGCCCACCCCGACCTTACTCAGCTGCTGGAAGAGCGTGACGCTCTGCAGCAGCAGGTGTTCCAGCTGGGGGAGGAGCTCCAGACGGTGAGGGAGCAGCGCGCGGCCGCCGAAGCCCGTTGCGAGCTGCTGGAGCGGCAGCTTGAAGCTGTCGAGTTGCCGACCGTCGCGCTTCCGACTGCGACAGACACGAGAATGCCCAAGATTCTCGTAGTGGACGACCAGTCCGACAACCTCCTTGCGATGACCGCGGTGCTGGCAACGCTCGACCAGGAGCTCGTTACGGTGAGATCTGGCCGGGATGCGCTCAAAGCTCTGCTGGACCACGACGACTTCGCGGTCATCATCTTGGACGTGCAGATGCCGGAGATGGACGGCTACGAGACCGCCGCCCAGATCAAGCGCCGTGCCCGCAACCGCGACGTCCCCATCATCTTCCTCACCGCCATGGGCACCGACCCTGAGCACACCGCCCGAGGGTACGCCGCCGGCGCGGTCGACTACATCAGCAAGCCCTTCGACCCTTGGGCGCTGCGAGCCAAGGTCGCGGTCTTCACTGCGATCTACCTCGAACGTCGCCTACGCGCGCCATCACCGTGACGCCTTGCATCTGCGCGCCCAAAGCGGCGATCTCCGTGTGCTGCTGACGTCCTGAACCAGACGTTCGATCTTGTGGGCATCATGCGCGCGGATCGCTTCGAGGGCGTCACCGATCTCGTACTCCTCGACGATCCGCTGCGCTCCGGCCTTCACCGCCGGGTGCGTGGCTGCCCCCTGCCTCGCGCCGGAGATGAGGCGCTGGGCGCCGGCTTTGACCTTGCTGCCCCTGAGTCGGACCGGGGGAGGGGACGCGTCGGACTCTCCGGTGTACTCGGGCCCCAGGTTCTACGGTTGCGCAGTAGAACCCGCGGGATCCCGTGCCTCGCTTTTCCTTGTCCCAAGGTCCCTCAGCGGCCGGGGTGCTCTCCCACCGCGAACCGGTACGAGGGATTCTTGGGGCAGTACCCAAACGGCCAGCTTCCTTCTCTGCCCGGGCCGAGGCTCATGGGGTGCGGTTTGCTTGCCCTGACACACGGGCCAGGCGTGGCCGTTCTTCGATTTCCTGAAGGCCACGGACGTGAGGCGCCCGGCTGGCCTGCCGCTGCCGTGCTCTTCCCGGATGGGTGCTACGAGATCGGCCTCCCGGGAACGTCTGTCTGGTTCGGGGAGTGCGGTGTGGGCAGCCATTGCGATGGCGTGGGGAATTGAAGCTCAGTGGGCAGGTGCTCGGCGGTCGCGGATGGCGGACGCTACCGTCAGAGCGGTCCCGGCGAGTACCGGCGCGGTCATCGCGGTGAACAGCCAGCCCGATACCGCTCGCTCTGGCACCGAGCGCCACAGGACTGCGCAGCCGACCAAGAGCGAGATGCCTATGCAAGCGTTGAGCCCGAGCAACGCCCGGGCGGTGCAGAGGGCGGAGGCGCGTGTGCGAGGCCTGTTGAACGACGACCTCACCAGCGCGTTGCCGAAGGGCGCAACGCTGTCCGGGAGTTCGGCACATGGAGTCACCCGCAGTGTCAGCTCCGCGCAGGCGGTCAGCAGAACAGTGACGCCGATGTGTACGAAGACGAGCACGAAGGCGCTACCGATAGACCGGTTCGTCCAGGCGTCCACTCCATCGGTGCCGATGTGCTGCGGTATCCGGCTCGGCAGGTGCGGATAGCGGACGATGCCCCAGACGGCCAGTGCGGTCAGGAGAGCAGCGTTGGGGAGGAGCCACAGGCGTACGGGAGAGGACAAGACCATGCGTCGATTGTCCGGCGAACGCGCAAGGGTGGGTACCGCTTTACGGCAGTGACCGGTCGGAGCGTGGTGGTGGCCGGGCAGACTCCGGCGCCTGCCGTTTCCGCAGCCGACGCCTGACGCGACGAACCCGGCGCCTCTTACGTGCCGCCCTATGCCAGGCGGTCCTGCGGCAGAGCCGGGCCGCTCCGAGCCGGTCGCCTATACGCAGCCTTGACGGCGAACTGTTGTGCGCACAGGAACCGGACGTGCCACCCGGTCAATCTTGATGATGTGACGTCAACTCTTCATCCGCGTAGGCCAGTAGGACGGCTCTCCCGGCACATGGTGATCTGCGGCGACGACGGGCTCGCACATCGCCTGGCGGTGACACTGGATGCGGTGTGCGGTGAAGCGGTCACGGTCGTGCTGCCCTCGCGACGTGAGGGGCATGCACCGGAGATCGCCGCGCTGCACCGTGATCCGCAGTCGACGGTCGAACTGTTGGTGGCCGCCGGTCCGGACGAACAGACGCTGCGTGCCGCGGGGGTGGAGCGGGCCGCCGCGCTCGCCCTCACCTACCGCGACGACCAGGTCAACGTCACCGCCGCTCTGCTCGCCCGCACCCTCAACCCGACCATCCGCCTGGTCATCCGCATGTACAACCGAGAGCGTGGTCAGCACCTCGAACGGCTTCTGGACCGCGCCGTGTCGTCGCTCGGCCGGAACGAGGACATGGCACTGGACATGTCGACCACGGTGCTCTCCGACACCGACACCGCGGTGCCCGAGCTGGTGGCCGCCGCCGCGGTCGGCCGGGGCCACACGCTCCAGGTCGAGGGACAGGTCTTCCGCGGCGTGGTCCGCCCCGCCCGGACTCCGCCTCACCCTGCCGACCTGGCCACACTCGCCGTGCTGTCCGGCGCCCACCAGGATGACCCGGCCAGCGAGGACAGCCCCGAGACCCCGGGCGAAGAGGGCACCCAACTACTGCCCGACACCTTCACCTCCTACCACTGCCAGTTCACCCACGGACGGCTGATGCTGGAAGAGGTCACCCATCACCACCCGCCCGAGCCCCCGCCCCGCGCCCGGCGCGGCTACGGCACCTGGCTCCGGGACCGGCTGGCGCATCTGCCGTGGACGGTGTTCCTCTCCCGCGAGGTCATCGCCGTCTTCGGTGCGCTGGCCGCGATCGTGCTGGTGCTGGCCGGTGCCACCGCACTGGCCGAGCCCGGACCGCTGTGGAAATCGCTGTACCTGCCCCTGTTGGACATCTTCACCATGGGCGACCCGGCGACCGACGAGTCGCCCGCCCGCCGGGTGCTCCAGCTGATCGCCGGTTTCGTGGGCCTGGCCGTACTGCCGCTCGTGGTCGCCGCGACGATGAACGCGACCGACGCATTCCGCAGGGCATCGGTCGGGCATCCGCCGGCCGAGGGCCTGGCCGACCACATCGTGCTGGTCGGACTCGGTAAAATCGGCACCCGCGTACTGGCCCAACTGGGGACCACCGAACATCACGTGGTCGTGATAGAACGCGATCCCGGCGCCCGCGGCGTAGCCCTCGCCCGCGAACTCGGTGTTCCCCTGCTGTTGGAGGACGCCGGCGCCCCCGGCGTCCTCGACCGGGCGCGCATCCGCCAGAGCAGATCGCTGCTGGTGCTGACCCGTGACGACGGCGAGAACCTCGACATCGCCATGGCCGCCCGCGAGAGCAATCCCGAGGTGAGGGTGGTGATGCGGCTCTATGACGACGACTTCGCGGCCACCGTCTCCCGTACGATGCGCGCCTCCTATCCCGACGCCACCACCCGCAGCCGCTCCGTCTCGGCACTCGCCGCGCCCTCCTTCGCCGCCGCCATGATGGGCCGCCATGTTCTGGGCGTCATGCCGGTCGAGCGCGGCTCGCTGCTCTTCACCACCGTCGATGTCGGGGGTCACCCGGAGCTGGAGGGCCGCTCCGTCCATCAGGCCTTCCGTGAGAACGAATGGCGCGTCCTGGCCGTCGGTACCGCCGTCGAGCCCTCGTCGCCCGGCTCGACGGACACCCTCGGCAGCCTCCGTCTCGACCGTCCGGGGTTCAACTGGCGCCCGCCGCACGGCCGGATCCTGCGCGCCGGCGACCGTGCGGTGGTGGCCTCGACCCGGCGCGGCCTGGACTTCCTGATGACGGGAGTGCAGCGGCACCCAGCAGACCCGCGTACGTGAACGGCCCTCGGCTTCCTGGGCAGCCGCCACGCGGTCTGCCGGACGTCCGGCAGCGGTCGCGAAACGACCGTGGCGGGAAGGTCGGGCCGGGCCGACGGTGACCGGCGGCAAGGGGAACCGGAAGGGTCATCGTCATGCCGCCACCGGGGTGCCCTCGGCGTCGAGGCCTGAGGGACCGCTGGCGGAGGGGGAAGCCCTTGAGGGGGAGGTACGGCACGTTCCTCGCCCTGGGGCGATCATCATGTGGATCACGATCATCGTGGTGTTCCTCACGCATGATCCCGGCGCCGGCGCGCCGTGGGCGACCGGCCACAGGGCAGGTGAGGCCGGCTGCAAGGGGCGCCGGGCGGCCATGACCCAGTACTCCCCGGGTAGGCACACTGGCGGCCGTACCACCCTGTAGGAGCCAGCGTGTCGATGATCCACGACCTTCGTCAAGCAGTCCGCATCCCGAGTGTGCGCCCGCGCGCCGTGGACCTCAGCCACCCGGCGCGGTCCCCGCTCGGCAACTCAGTCGTGAACTGCGTGGTCTACGTGGACGGTGTGCGCCAGGTCGGGGACTGTCCGGCGCAGGAGGCGATCGAGCGGGTCCGCAAGACCGGCCATGGCTTCGTGTGGATCGGACTGCACGAGCCGACACAGGACGAATTTTCCGGCATGGGGGAACTTTTCGGTCTGCACCCCCTGGCGATGGAGGACGCCGTTGACGCCCACCAGCGGCCGAAGCTGGAGCGCTACGACGACACGCTCTTCACCGTCCTCAAGACGGTTACCTACGTCGAGCACGACCAGCTCACGGCCACCAGTGAGGTGGTGGACACCGGGGAGGTGATGGTCTTCACCGGACCCGACTTCGTGATCACCGTCCGGCACGGCGGGCACGGCTCGCTGGGGCCGCTGCGGGAAAGCATCGAGTCGATGCCCGGACATCTGGCCAAGGGGCCCTCCGCCGTGCTGCATGCCATAGCCGACCATGTCGTCGATGACTACCTGGCGGTCACGGCTGCCGTGCAGAACGACATCGACGCGGTGGAGAGCGATGTCTTCTCGGATCATCGCGGCGGCGCGGACGCCGGCCGGATCTACCAGCTCAAGCGTGAACTGCTACAGCTCAAACACGCCGTGGTCCCACTGGACCGGCCCCTGCAACTGCTCGCGGAGCAGTCGACGCAGCTGGTCGACGCCGACATCCGGAAGTACTTCCGCGACGTCGCCGACCACCTGGCCCGGGCCAACGAGCACATCACCGCCTGCGACGAGCTGCTCAATTCGATCCTTCAGGCCAACATTGCCCAGGTGACCATGTCCCAGAACGAGGACATGCGCAAGATCAGTGCCTGGGTCGCCATCATCGCCGTGCCCACCATGGTCTGCGGGGTGTACGGAATGAATTTCGACTACATGCCCGAGCTGCGCTGGACCTACGGCTATCCGCTCGTGCTCGCGGTGATGGCCGGCGCCTGCTTCCTGATGCATCGCGGGTTCCGCCGCAACGGCTGGCTCTGAAGGCCCGCTCGGCCTGCTCCTCAACGCCACTCTTGGCTCGTCGTGGGCCGACCCGATCGCCGCCCTGGTCATCGCGGCCATCGCGGTCCGGGAAGGTCGTGATGCCTGGCAGGGCAAGGGGTGCTGCGCACCTGCTGCTGCCGGGACGTCGGCCGCTTAAGGATCAGGAACCGGCTCGTTGCGGCTACCGGCCGGGATGTGACTGCTGCGACTGATCGTGGCGTTGAGCTGCAAGGCTGTCTTCTCCGTATCCCGCGCATCGTGTGGTCCCGCCGAACGCGGCACCGCTTGCCTGCCGTGCCAGCGGATCAGCCGGAGTCTCTCCTCTGTGTCTCCGGCTTGTGCCGCACCCTCGTCGAGGTCCTGCCACGGCGCGCGATCCGATCACCGCGGCCGGCTGCGGGTGGCAGGTTCAGTCCGCCAACTCCCGGGCATCGAGCGGTAGTTTCCATGCATTGCGGCGGTGCGCAGCCTCGAGTGAGTTCTGCAACGGCGATGGGGGCACGGCCAGCACCGGGCAGCAGGCGCGTGCGAGGCAGTACCGGGCGACGGAGGGCCACATCGCCCGACGCAGCCTGCCGCGGGCTCCGGCCCCGACCACCAGGAGATCGTCGGGCTGGTCGGCGGCCGCCAGCAGGGCATCGCCAGGTTTGCCACGGATGACTAGGCACCTCAGTGGCACCTCGGGCCCCGCGCCGCCGAAGGCATCTTCGAGCGCGCTCAGCAGGCGCTCATGCGCCATCCGGCGCCACGCAGCCATCGGCGCCGGGCATGGCCCGCCGCGATGGGAAATCTCTCCACCTGGAGGCTCCCAGGCCAGTACGGCCCACAAATCCGCACTGGTGACGCGGGCCTCGGCGGCGGCCCGGTGCAGTGCCGTCAGGCTCCCCAGCGAGCCGCTCACGCCGGCCACGATGCGCCGGCCGCCGGGTGCGCCCATGGGGCCACGCTCCTCGTCCTGTATCACGTTCATGTCGTGTTTCATCGAAAACCCACTGACAGGGCGAGGGAGACTTGTTGGCGCTTCCCTGACGAGAGCAGGGGAGTCTCTGACGACTCCATGACGAGAACACGCGGGGCCGGTGGGCACCGAACAGCAGGGGGCGGTGGCCCAGGCCCCGTCATTGGCGAGGTGGGGCACTGCACAGCCGGTGGCCACCGCCGAGTCGCACGTGTCACGGCTGCTCTCCAGACAGGGCGCCCGGGACCGCGGCCAACTCGTCATCACCGCCTATGAGAGGGGGCTCGTCACGGTGCCTGGCTGACGGCGTCCCAGACTCCCGTGGTGAAGCCGGAATCGGCGATCTCCTCGATGGTCTTCGCCAGGTCCCGACGATCCTGCCCGGAGAGGGTGAGGCACATGGCTGTGCTCCTTCATGGTGGCGTGGGTGGTTGTTGCGGTGAGGGGTGTGGCGGCCCAGGGCGGCAGCAGTGGGGTGGTGCCGCCCTGGGCAGGGGCGTGAGCGGGTGAGCGCTCCAGGGCGATGGCCGTGCAGCATCCGCTGTGCGGATGCCTTCCGGCGCGGCGGTCAGAGGCTGCGGGCGGTGATGTTGCCGTAGGCGGTGGTCGCATGGATCGTGAGGTCAGCGGTGCCGTCGGTGTTCTTGAGCGCGTTGTGGATCCGGCCGTAGGCGGTGCCGGCGTCCAGGGCGGCGGAGACTCCGCGGGCGGCCCCGACCGAGATCTCGCCGTGTTCGGTGCGCAGTGTGACGGTGCCGTGGACGGCTTCGGTGACGTGGATGTCGCCCTTCTGGGTGCTGATCTGGGCGGGGCCGCCCAGACGCCCTACCGAGACGTCGCCGGCGGCGAGGGTGAGGCGGGCGCTTTTGGTCTCGTCGAGCTTGACCGCGGCCTGCGCGCCCTCGAATGTGACGTCGCCGAGCCGTCCGACGCCCCGGAACTCGGAGAGCGCCGCCTTCGCCTCGATGGGGGAGCCGGCGGGCAGTTGGACCGTCACCTCGACGGACCCGGAGGGGCCGAGGATCCGGTTCTTCGCCGCCAATGTCTCGATCCGCAGGACGCCGTCGCCGTATGCGACTCTGGTCTGCTCCGCGGCCTTCACGTCGCGGCTCTTGGAGGCGTCGGCCGGCAGGACCTCGACCGTGGTGTCGGCCCGGTCGGCGGCGATGAATCGGATGTGACCCGCGGGGATGTCGAGGACGACGGAGACCGGGGCGGGGGTGTCGAACTTCTGCATCGTGCGCTCCTTGGTTCGTTGTTTCTGATGAGGAAAACGCTACGTTGCGTTCAATAGGTAGGCAACGAGTGTGTTGCGAGAGAATGGCATTAATGCAGGTGAAGGCCGTAAAATCGTTGCAACGATATCCGTGCTAATGCAACGAAACGAGTGCTCTCCATTGCAATGAATTGAGAGTGAACGCTATCGTGGAGGCAATACGAACCATGAAGGAGGCGGCAGTGCCGGGAGGCAGGCTCACCCAGCAGGAGCGCCAGCAGATCGCGTTGGGAGTGGCCGACGGCCTCGCCTACGCGGAGATCGCCAGAGGCCTCGACCGTCCCACCTCGACGATCACGCGTGAGGTGATGCGCAACGGCGGCCCCACCGCCTACCGCGCCGACCTCGCTCACCGTGCCACCGAACAACGCGCCCGCCGCCACAGGCAGGCCGCGACCCGGGACCCGAAGGCGTACCCGCAGGCCCACGGGCGCGACGCCGAGGCGGTGCGCGCGTACGAGGAGACGTTCACCACCGTCCTCATACAGTCGGGTACGCCCAAGATGATGGCCCGGGTGCTGGCCTGTCTCACCCTCACCGACACGGGCAGCCTCACCGCGTCCGAACTCGTCCAGCACCTCCAGGTCAGCCCGGCGTCCGTCTCCAAGGCGATCGCGTACCTCGAGAGCCAGGGCCTCGTCCGCCGGGAGCGCGACGCACGGCGCCGCGAGCGCTACGTGGTCGACGACGATGTCTGGTACGAGTCGATGATGGCCAGCGCCCGCGCCACCGCCCACCTCGTGGCCACCGCGCGGCAGGGCGTCGGGGTCCTCGGCCCCCACACCCCGGCCGCCACCCGCCTCGAAAACATCGCCCGCTTCGCCGACTTCGTCTCCGAGAGCATCGCCCGCGCCGCCGAGCAAGCCCGCGACCTCCTCCACGCGAAGCCCGAGACGGCCCCGGATCGCGCCGGCACGCCGCGTTCGGATCGCGCATAGCCCCAGCCGTCTCGATGCTCACGGCTGTGTCGTCTTGGTGCTCCGACGCGCCGCGTTCGCCCTTTCCTCGCCCGGGCCGGAGGGGTTCGGCGGCCAGCGGCCAGCGGCCACCAGTCACCGGCCCCATGCGCTGCGCGGCACCTGACGTTCCCGGACCGGAGGAGACGTCATGCGGCAGCGCGGCGGGCGGGTCCGCCCGACGTGTCGTCGGGTGGCTGCCGGCTATGTGCGGGTCGCGTTCAGTGCGGTTGGCGCAGTCCTTCGACGAGGTGTGCGACCAGTCGGCGCGCGTCGTAGCGCGGGTCGCTCTCGGCGCCGATGCAGAGGTTTCCGATGCCGCGCAAGAGTTGGTAGGCGTTGAGGTCGGAGCGGATCTCGCCGGAGGCGGTGGCGGCATCCAGGAGCTGGGTGCACACCGGTAGGAGGCGTTCGAGGAAGTAGGCGTGGAGCGCCTCGAAGCCGGTGCCGTCCCCCTGCATCGCGGCGGCCAGACCGTGTTTGGTGACCAGGAAGTCGACGAAGAGGTCGACCCATTGCCCCAGGGCGGCATGGGGGGTCGTGCTGGTCGCCAGCAGGGTCGGGCCGGCTTCGGCACAGGCGTCGACCTGGTGGCGGTAGACGGCGATGACGAGGTCCGCGCGGGTGGGGAAGTGGCGGTAGATCGTGCCCATCCCGACGCCGGCCTTGGCTGCGATGTCGCGTACCGGCGCTTCCACGCCCGAAGCGACGAAGACCGAGGCTGCCGCCTCCAGCAGGGTCTGCTGGTTGCGCCGGGCGTCCTTGCGCTTGGGCCTGGCTGAGGTTCCCGGGCCCTGGCCGCTGTCGTTCACCGCGGGCACTCCTTTCGTGACGGGTCTTGCGAAGCGGAACAGTGTTCCGTATCGTTAGCGGAGCGATGTTCCGTTTCATTCATGATGGCAGACGGCGCGTGCGGTCGGCCAGGCCGCTGACGCGCTACGTGCCACCTGGGCGGACGAACACGCGACCGTCCGTACCAGGCGTCGACGCGGCTGTGCAGGAGACCTTCGCCGAAGAAGCGCTCCCCGGTCCCCACTCGGCGCCCGGCCTGCGGCGCCATCGAACGCAGGCCCCACCGAACCCAAGAGTGCGACGGCCCTTAAACGGAAGGCGTTTCCATGTCCGACGAGAAGACCGCGCATGCGCAGAAGATCGCGAACGTACCGAAGACCGCGAACGTACGGAAGACCGGGAGTGCGCCCCTCACGGTGATCTCCGCGAAGCCGGTGGTCCTGTCCGCCCCGGGCCGCGGTGAGGACCTCCAGGTCCGCGTTTCCGCCCCCGCGACCGGCGGCGATCTGCCCGTCATCGTCTTCTCGCACGGTTCCGGCTCTTCAATGCACGGCTACGGCCCGCTGGCCGACTACTGGGCCGCCCACGGCTTCGTGGTCCTGCAGCCCACCCACCTCGACTCCAGGACACTCGGTCTCCCTGCCGAAGACCCCCGTACGCCGCGGATCTGGCGCTTCCGTATCGAGGACCTCAAGCGCGTGCTGGACGGACTCGACGTTCTGGCGGCTTCCGTGCCGGGCCTCGCTGGGCGCCTCGACCGCGACCGCATTGCCGTGGCCGGCCACTCCTGGGGAGCCCAAACGGCGAGCACGCTGCTGGGGGCCCGGATCCTCGGCTCCGACGGCGTACCCGGAGAGGACTTGTCCGACCCTCGCATCACGGCGGGCGTGCTCCTCGCCCCGCCCGGCCTGGGCGACGACCTCACCCCGTTCGCGTCCGAGCACCTCCCCTTCATGAAGCCGCACTTCGACACCATGACCACACCGGCACTCATCGTCGCCGGCGACAAGGACCAGTCCCGCCTGTCGAACCGCGGACCGGACTGGTCCACCGACCCCTACACCTACAGCCAGGGAAGCAAGAGCCTGCTCACGCTGTTCGGGGCAGAGCACTCGCTCGGAGGAATCCCCGGATACGAGGTCGCCGAGACGACGGACGACAGTCCCGCACGCGTCGCCCTGATCCAGCGGCTCTCCACGGCCTTCCTCCACAGCGCCCTCCACCGCGAGGACACCAGCTGGAAGGCGGCTGTCACCGCACTGGAGGAAGACCCCGATCCGCTGGGGACGTTGCGGAGCAAGTAGTCGGTTCGGCCCTGCGCACCTGCATGCGCTTCCACCTGTTTCCAGCTGCGTGTGTTTCCGCAGCCCCCGGCGGGTGTGCGTCGGAATCGTCGCCTCGCCGCCACTCCTGACCTTCACGATTGCTACCGGAAGGACACGTCATGATCCTCGTCACCGGAGGTCTCGGCTTCATCGGCTCCCACACCGTGCGCGCGCTGCTCGACCTGGGCGAAGACTGCGTCGTGGCCCAGCGCCGTACCCGTGAACTCCCGGCCGTACTCGCTGGAGCGCGGGTGGCGGTCGAGCAGGCGGACGTCGCCGACCGCGATGCCCTGCTCGCGATCGGCGAACGCCATGACATCACGGGCATCGTGCACCTGGCGGGGTCCTATCCCTGGCCTCCTGTCCCTCACGCGCCGGTCGCGGCGACCCGGCAGGCGCTCGACGGGCTGCTGAACATCGTGCAGGCAGCGCAGGAGTGGGGTGTGCGGCGGCTGGGCGTCGCCAGCACGATCGGGGTCTACTTCGGCGCCGAGAACGACGGACCGCTGCGCGAGGATGCCCCCTTGTCGATGAGCGCACCCGTCTCGATACCCGCCTTCAAGAAGGTCGGCGAACTGCTGGGCGGATTCCTTGCCGACACCACGGGCATCGACATCGTCAACTATCGGGTCTCCGGCACCTGGGGCCCACTCGGCCATCCCGATCCGTTCTTCGCTGCGCCCGCCCTCATCCACGCCGCCGCCCGCGGCACCGCCCCGGACCTCTCCCACCTCCTGGGTCCGGCCTTCGCCGAGGACGGGCTCGACCTCACCTACGTGAAGGACACCGGGAGGGCGATCGCCCTGCTCCAGCTCGCGGACAAGCTGAACCACCGTACGTACAACATCGGTTCCGGCCGCGCCACGACCAATGCCCAGCTCATCGAAGCGATCAAAAGAGTGGTTCCGGACGCCCGGGTCGCCCTCCCCGCCGGAGGCGACGCACGGCCCCTGGTCCTCGACACCAGTCGCCTGAAGGAAGACACCGGCTACCAGGCCGAGTACGACACCGAGCGAGCCGTCGGCGACTACCTGGCATGGCTGCGGGCAGGCCATCAGAGGTGAGCCGTAGCTATCCCGACCGCATGGTGATGGCCGCTGTCGGCACCGGTGGCCGCGAGGTGCCGGCCGTCGCCATCCCGGGGGGCGAACCTGCAGGACAGCAGGCCTTGATCCCGCTGGTCGAGGGCATACCGCCGATCCGCTCCCGCCGCGGCCCGCGACATCGCAGGCTCGGTGCCGACCCCCCACCGCCGCTATGAACGCAAGGGCTGAACACTTCCTCGCCGTCAACAGCATTGGCGGCGACCTCACTTGCTACCGCTGTCCACTGCCCTCACCCTTCGGCCCTCAACATCATGAAGGTCTCGGGGTTCGGTACCGGGACGAAGCCGGCCTTGGCGTAGACCCCGTGCGCGTCGAGGGTCGACAGGAGGACGCGCTTGAGCCGATAGGGGGCAAGGCGGTCGCGAACGGCTGTCGCCAGCCACGTCCCCAGTCCCTTGCCGCGGTGGGCAGGAGCAACGTAGACGTCACAGAGCCAAGCAAACGTGGCGTGGTCGGTGACCACGCGAGCATAGGCAGCCTGGTCGCCGCCGGCGTCGTGGACGGCGAAGTTCAGCGAGCCGCGCACCGACTCTTCGACGGTTTCCCGGGTACGCGCCAGGGCCCAGAACGCGTCCGTCGAGAGCCACCGGTGCACCAGTTCCGCGTCGAGGCGATCCGGGTCTGTGGGCCATACATCGGGAGACTCGCGGCGACATCCACCAGGCCTTCACCACACTCGGTTGTGCCGTCGTCTGCCGGCGACGACTGAGGATCCCGCTCTGATTCCAGTCCGAAAAAGTAAGGTGGAATCCCATGTCGCGCACTCGCGCCGAGCACAAGGAGGCGGAATGCTCGCTGACTCGTCGGCGCTGGCGGCCGGAAGGCGTCATTCGGTCGGACGGTGCCGGGACGGCACCGTTCTCGCCGTGGGCAATACCGCAGCCGCTGAATGTCGTGTCGAGCGATGGGAAGACGTCGTCGCGGTGGCAGCCGGAAACGTCCATACCGCGAGGAACACGGGCAGGTCTCATACGGTGGGACTCCGGTCGGACGGCACGGTGCTGGCGACGGGGTGGAATGGCGAGGGGCAATGTGATGTCGCCGGATGGCGAGGCGTCACGGCCGTGGCCGCAGGCTGGCGCCGCACGCTCGGGCTACTCGCGAACGGTCGGGTGCTGGCAGTTGGCCGGAGTTCGGAAGGGCAGTGCGACGTGCAGTCCTGGCGCGAGATGGTCGCCCTCTCGTGTGGTGACTGGCACTCGGTCGGTGTCCGGTCGGACGGTTCCGCAGTGGCCGCGGGGAGCAACCGACGCCGGCAGTGTGCCGTTGAAGGGTGGCGTGACCTAGCCGCCATTTCGGCCGGGTATCTCCATACCGTCGGCCTCAGAGCCGACGGGCGGGCAGTGGCGACGGGAGACCGGGCAACCGGGGCGTGCGAGGTCGATGAGTGGGAAGACGTGGTGGCACTCGGCGCGGGCAGCTACCACACCGTCGGGGTCACCGCGTCCGGACGGGTCCTCGCAGCGGGAGACAACAGTTACGGCCAGTGCGAAGTCGGTGATTGGCGCGACATTGTCGCCGTGGCGGCCGGTTCAACGCACACCCTTGGCCTGCGTGCCAACGGCACAGTCGTGACCGCAGGGAACAATGCCGACGGGCAGTGCGAAGTCGATGCCTGGTCCGGAGTCCAGCTCCCCTAGGCCTCAGAGCCGCCCCGACGCGAACTGACATGCCGTCATGTACGAGGCCGGAGACCTCCTTCTGATTCCAGTCCGAGGGCATCGAGCCCGGGACGGAAGGCGACTCCTCCTCCCAGGTGGCCACGACACCGAGGTGGCCACGACACCGAGCCGCGCCGCCGCGCGGGGGAGCGGGCCTCCTCCTCATCCACCCGGGTCGATCACGACGGTGACGCTTCACAGCATCATGATCAACAGGGGTGCCCCAGCTCCTGCCCCATCGGAAAGCCCTGGCGTCGGGCCGGCGTGGTGAGGCACGTCAAAGAGGCGGGGGAGACCAAGGGCATCGCAGCCCGCGTCACCTCGCGTGGGCGAACTTCGAGCTGACTGCGCGTTCCCGGCGCTGAGGTGTGAGCGCGCCGGGCAGCTTCCTGCGCGTCAGAACAGTCCGTTCCGGTAATGGTGTTCGGCGATCGTTTCCAGGGAGCTCAGCTCGCTGCCGAGGTTCGCGGCCATCTTTTCCGCCATTTGCGCGGTGACCTGGGCGTAGAAATTGCTGCCGAGCGTGAGGGAGTCGGCCAGGCCCCGGGGGTCGTTCTCCCAGAGTCGGGCGCGGATCACGGCTTTGCCGCACTGGAAGAACGCCTCGCGCACCTTGACGATCGTCGCGAGGACAGCGGGTTTGCCCTCTGCTCCGAGCCGCTCCAGCAGGCCGGGGTCGTCGGTGAGGAACGCGTCGCCGTTCACCCGGACCGTTTCGCGTACGCCGGGGACGAAGAAGACCATGCCCACGGCCGGATTGCGGGTGATGTTCTCAAAGGTGTCGGCAGTGCGGTTGCCCGGACGGTCGGGGACGGCCAGGGTCCACGGGTCCAGCACCCGGACCGCACCCGGCGGGTCGCCTTTGGGACTGGCGTCCACGGCCCCGCTGTCGTCGGCGGTGGCCAGGCAGAAGAACGTGCTGTGGGCGATGAAGCGGCGCATGAAATCGCCGAGGAACGGCTCCTTCTTCTCCGCGATGAAGGGCTCCGGGTACCCGAGGATCTCCCGGACGCGCGCCATGTCGATGGCGCGGTAGGCGTCGGCGGCGGTGTGTTCGGGGGCGGGGCCGCGGAGGTCCCATACCTCGACGGCGGTGTCGGCGGTGTTGCCGGAGAGGGCGTCGGACGGGTCGTCGTCGGCGGTGTGCCGGGTGGCGGTGGCCGGGTCCATGGGGCGCTCCTTGAGGGACGGGCGGGTGGTCCGGTGTTCGCGGCCGGTGGGTGCGGAGTCAGACATCGAGGACCAGCCGGGGGGTGCGGGCCCGGGAGACGCAGAGGTACATCCGGTCGCCGTTCTCCCGCTCGTCCTCGGAGAGGATGTCGTCGCGGTGGTCGGGAACGCCTTCGAGCACCTTGGTCTCGCACGTGCCGCACACTCCCTCGCGGCACGAACCGGCCACCGGCAGGCCCGCGTCGGCGAGCGCGTCCAGGACGCTCCGATCTGCCGGTACGTCCACGGTTCGGCCGGACCGGGCGCAGACCACCTGCACGCCGGCGTTGCGTGTGCTTTCCCTGGCCCGCGGCCTGAACCGCTCCATGCGTACGGTCCCCTGGGGCAGATGTGCGGCCGCGTCCGTCACGGCGTCCAGCAGCGGTTCGGGGCCGCAGGCGTAGACGGCCGTGCCCGGGTCGGTCTGCTCCAGCAGCGCAGCCAGCGGGATGCGCCCGGACTCGTCCCCGGGGTAGAGGCGGACGGCATCGTGGTGGGGTGCCAGCTCCTTTCGGAAGGCCATGGAGGCGGCGGAGCGCCCACCGTAGACGAGGCTCCACCGCGCGCCTGAGGCGGCAGCCTGACGCACCATCGGCAGGATCGGGGTGATGCCGATGCCGCCCGCGATGAACAGGTAGGAGTTGGCGGGCTCGAAGCGGAAGTGGTCGCGGGGTCCGCGGATCCGCAGGAGCTGACCTGGCCGCAGGAACGAGTGCACGTACTCCGATCCGCCACGGCTCGCGGGCTGGCGCCGCACCGCCACGCGGTACCCGGACAGGTCGTCGGGAGAACCGCACAGCGAGTACTGCCGGACGATGCCGTTGGGCAGCACCAGCTCCACGTGGGCGCCGGGCCGCCAGGCGGGCAGTCGCCCGCCGTCGGGCCGGGTCAGCAGCACGGAGACCACTCCGGCGGCCTCCCAGCGGAGCTGCCGCACCATCACCGGGATTTCCTGCGGCTCGGCCTCCGGGGCCGGTGGTTGAGCGGCGGCGGGCACGGTGCTGGTCGCCATTCCTCCTCCTTCCGACGGGCTTCTCGTGGATTACCCGAGAAACCAGTAACAGTGTTAACAACGGTGGAAATGAAGCTAGTGATAACATCGTTAACATGTCAATGCAGGGAAGTAGTGGCGCCGGGACGCGCAAGGGCCCGATCCGTGCGGACGCCGTGGTGGACACCGCGTTGGCCCTGGTCAACCTCGGTGGCCTGGAGTCGCTGACCATGCGGCGCCTGTCCGAGGCCCTGGCGGTCCAACCGCCTGCCCTGTACCGGCTGTTCCGCGACAAGGACGCACTGGTGGACGCGATGGCCGACGCGGTACTGGCCGCCGCGCTCGGCCCGCTCCCCGAGGCGGACTGGGAGACCCGCGTCGGCGTGCTGGCCGGACGGCTGCGGGCAGCCATGCTCGATCAGCGCGACGGGGCCCGCATCGTAGGCGGCGCCTACACCACCCGGCAGCCCACCCTGACGCTCGCCGACTCCTTTCTGGCCGCGATGACGGAAGCGGGCTTCACCGGAGAGGCCGCGGTATGGGCCACCAGCACCGTCTTCTCCTACGTCCTGGGCGAGGCGCTGGAACAACAAGGGCGCACCGAGGTGGACCTCGACGAAGTGCAAGCGACGCTCTCCGCCGAGGACTACCCGCACCTGGCCCGAAGCCCCATGCCGGCCCTGCTCGACTTCGACGCCAGATTCGCGTTCGGGCTCCGGATGCTCACGGCGGGACTCCGGGAGGGAGCGCGTACCTTCCAGCCGGGTGGAACCGGCCCTGGAGGGGAAGCTGTGCGTGCCGACTGACCCCGTGTGGCCAAGTCGTGGTCGACCAGTGGGCCGCCTGCGGCGTCCGTGGAGAAAACGGGGCTGCAACTCCGCCCGTCCCGGGGCCGGAACCTGAAGAGCGCTTCAGGACTTCAGGGTGCGTTCAGGTTCCGTTCGGCACTGTGGTGAATGTCGGAAGGGCGCGACAGGGCCCGCCGACGGAACGAAACGCCACACGATCCGGAGGAACCTCCCCATGAAGGCCACCGTCAAGCGCACGCTCGCCCCCCGCGCCGTCGTCCTCGCCACGGCCGCTGCCGTCGCACTGATCGGCGGTACGGGTGCCGCGACCGCCTTCGCGGACGACGACGGCCCGGCCCCGCAGTCCTCGGTCCGGCTCTCCCAGAGCGAGCGTCACTTGGACGACGCCGCCAAGGACCGCGCGCAGGTCAAGGCCGACAAGGTCAGCCAGTCCGAGGCCACCGCCAAGGCCCTCAAGGCCGTTCCCGGCACCGCTACTTCCGCCGAACTCGACAACGCGGACCGCAACGGCTCCCTCGTCTGGGAGGTCGACGTCCTCGGCAAGGACCGCAAGAGCCACGACGTCACCATCGACGCCGGCAACGGCAAGGTCCTGAACACGCACACGGACCGCGACGACGACGCCGCCCAGGACGCCGCCGAGACCCAGGCCCTGGTCAAGGCCGACAAGATCGGCCACGGCAAGGCCACCGACACGGCGTTGAAGGCCGTCCCCGGCACCGTCGTCTCGTACGGCCTCGACGACAACGACCGCAACGGCTCCGCCGTCTGGGAGGTCGACGTCCTCGGCAAGGACCACAAGAGCCACGACGTCACCATCGACGCGGCCAGCGGCAAGGTCCTGGACCAGCACGTCGACCAGGACGACCAGGACGGCGACGAGGACTGATCAGACACCAGGCCGCCTGCCTGAAGCCCCGCCGCATCCTTCGACGCCGGTCTGGAAGCCGTCGCCTTCGCGGGGTCGCTCATCGGCCCGACCACGTGCCACTTCGCCGGAAAACACCGGCGGTCGAGCCGCGGAGCGCACAGCGGCCCGGCCCGGCAGAGAGCTCACTGGCCAACTGCGGCGCCCAGTACACGCGGTGACTGGGCGCCGCAGTTGGCGGGGACCTCACGAGGCGCGCTCAGGGGTTCGGATCAGGTGGGTCGCGTGAGGAGGAACCGACCTTCCCCCTGCGGTGTCCTGGCAGGCATGGCAAAGCTTGCGTTTCTGATCCTGGCCTTCGGGCCGATCTTGGCGCCCTGTGTGTTCGTGATCGCCGCCGTGGTGCTCGTCTTACGGGTCCACCAGCGGCTACCGGGCAGGGGGTGGCACCTGCCGGGCGTCGCGACGTGCGCCCTGGTCGCGGTCCTGGCCGGTGCGGCTGCGTTTGGCGCGTATGCGTGGGGCGTGATGTCGGGGTTCTACGTCCTTGACCCGGATCAAATGTGTGCGGCGCAGGGAGTACGGGGCGATCACATCGTGACGCGGGAGACGCTGCCGGTCAGTGCGCGCTGCGTCACGTCGGACGGGGTGGAATCCGAGCTGGTGCCGGGCTGGGTCAACCCCCTGATCTATCTGGGGCTCACGCTGCTCATGTTCGCCCTGGTGATGGGAGTCCTCGCGGCCCTGCGCCGACGCCCCGGCCCGAGGTGAAGCAACTCGCCGTGCCCGTCGCACCCTCCGGGGATCCGGACTCGGGCCCGGTCTCATGAGGCCTGGCTTTGGGCGAGCTCAGGCGGGCAGTTTGGTGTCGACGACGAAGCTGATCTCGATGACCTGGCCGGGGAAGGTCAGTTCGGTGACACCGAGAACCGTGCTGGCCGGGCGGTGGTCGCCGAAGTACGCCAGGTTGCCCTCCGCCGTCGCCGCGGCGTTCTGCCGCAGGTCCACCACGTACAGAACCTGCGAGACGACCTGCTTCCGGGTGACTCCGTAGTGGTCCAGGACCCTGTCCACGTTGGTGTAGGTCTGCGTGAGCTGGGCGGCGAAGTCGTCCGCGTGGAGGAACTCGCCCGCCTCGTCGAGCGAGAGCTGTCCGGAGACGTGGATCAGCTCGCCGGATTTGATCGCCTGTGAGTAGCCGAAGTCGCTCTCGGCCGGCACGTTGTAGTGGAAGACATCGATGGTGGCCATGGTGCTCGCCCTTCCGGTTTGCTCTCTTGTAGTTACTCGGAAACTGTAGGAGAGTCAGGGTTGACCTGGAAGAACGCACGTTTCGGTGACTGAGGAACCTGATGGTGACCAAGCAACTGCTCAAGGGCCTGCCCGAGGACGCCGACCTGAGACGCGCGGACTCCCTGGCGCGGGAGATCTTCTCGGACGTTGCCAACAAGTGGGCGTTCCTGATCATCGAGGCACTCGGCGAGCGCACCCTGCGCTTCAGCGAAGTGCGGAACGAGGTCGAGGGCGTCAGCCACAAGATGCTCACCCAGAACCTGCGCATGCTGGAGCGCAACGGCCTGGTCGACCGGAAGGTGTACCCCACCGTGCCGCCGCGGGTCGAGTACACCCTTACCGAGCCGGGCCGGGCCCTGCGCGCCACGGTCGACGCCATATGCGGTTGGACCCACCAGTACCTCGGTCACATCGAGGACGCGCGCCGTCACTTCGACGCCTGACGGGCGCACGGCACCACCCTCTCGTTGGCGGTTCCTTGGCCGATCTCGAGTCGATGGCCACCAACTCGGCCTGCGCTGCACCTGATTTCGGGCTGCCGAGCCGTCCCCATGCACTGCGGCCCTTCCTCGTGAACAGCCACGAGCTTCGAGATCACCAACTGCTGCCCGAACCGGCAGGCAAAAGCTGCTGCTTGAGGTGCACGAGCCGTGAGGTCACCGATGGATCACGAGGCCGTTAGGTCACCGATGGATTCCGAGAACAGGCCGGAACGACTGTTCGATCATGAGGGAGATGAGGGAGATGAGGGAGTGACGCATACGGCACACGCGACGCCCGCGCCCGAGTGGGTCCTGAAGTTCATGAATGCCATCGACACGTTGGAGTTCGATGAAGGCTTCGCGCCGCTGACCGAGGACACCGACATGTTCTTCGGCACCGCACACGTCCACGGCGTCGAAGCCATCAAGGCGTTCTTCGTCAAGATCGACGAGCCGCTGATCATCACTCACAAGATCCTGGAATTCTGGGCCACGGGCGACGGCGTCCGTCTCCTGCGCGGAGAGGCCACCATGGCCAAGAAGACCGAACCCGACCGCGTGGTCCGCGCCCCGTTCATGCACATCTTCTACCTCGCCGACGAGGAGACGATCCGCGTCCGTGAACTGCGCATCACCGCAGGACCACTGCAGACCGACACGGTGATGTGACCGACTTCCACCAGTCGTTGCTGCCGCTGGCCGCCTCGACCTCGACCTCGCCGGGGATCGCACCAGTCGACTGCCGCACGAGAGACGGCTGAGGGGGTGCCACGCGATCAAGCGGCACCCCCGTGCTGCGAGGTCCGTTGCCGCGGCGGCCGCGCAGCAGCCGGAACTCCCGTCGGAAGTACCGCGGTTGCTCACTGGTGGATCCCCGGCTCCGGTTCCCGGTCACCGGTACCCGGCCCCGACGCCTTCACGAGCACCTCTCCGGCGGCCGTCCGCACGTAGAGCACCGACCGCCCGGACCGCCGGCGCGCCACCAGCCCCGCGTCCAGCAGCACCCGCAGGTGCCGCCCCACCGACCCCAGCCCCTGTCCGGTGACGGCGACCAGCTGGGTCGTGCTCATGGGAGTCCCGAGCAGCACCAGCAGTCCGGCCCGCGCCGTCCCGATGAGTGCCCCGAGCCCGGCCGGGACGGGGCGCCGGGCGTGGTCCTCGGCGAGCACCCCGAGACACGGGTACACGACGGCGTACCGCTCCCGTTCCTCCCACGACACCCATCCGGCCCTCGGCGTCACCGGCATGAACATCAGCTCGGCCCCGGCGGCGATCTCCCGCGGCGGATAGGCGTTCAGGTTGACCTGGAACCGGCTCTCCCCGAGCCACCGGATCCCGGGCCGAAGAGAGTCCAGCACCGCTGCCCAGCCGCCCTGGCTCACCTGCGCGGTCCGCGCGACCATGTCGGCCTCCAGGACGCGCCGCCGACGCTCCCAGTACGGCCGTACGGTCTGTTCCCAGACGTACGTCAGGAGCGCGGTCGCCCGCTCGGGAAGGTCGTCCCGCTCCAGGGCGGCGGGGAGCGGCCCCCGCAGGGAAACGCGGAGGTCGGCGCGCGCCGCTCCGGCCCCGGCCGCCCGCACCCGGGACACGGTCTCCTCGAAGCTCTCCCCGACGCACGAGGTGGGGCAGATGAAGTCGGCGATCCAGGACGTGCCGAGTGCCGCCCGGACCAGCAGCGCGGTCACCGGGTCGGCCGCGAGGCGCGCGCGGTAGCCGGGCAGGTGCGCGCGCAGCCAGGTCTCCTCGCCGGGATGGGCGCCGGTCCCCGCGTGCAGCAGTTTCAGGCTCGCGAAGGTCTCGGCGAACGGCGAGAGCACGAAACGGCTGCGGGCGAGGGTGTCGGTGTCGATCTGCCAGAGGCCCATGCGTACGACCTTTCGCGTGTCGGCGAAACAATAAACACGACCCCCGGCCGCTCCGAGACTTCGACGCATGCGCAGCTACCGCTCCCTGTTCCGCACCGCGGAGTTCACCCCGTTCCTGCTCTCCTTCGCCGTCTTCGCCGCGGCCCAGACGATCGGCAGCCTGGCTCTCGGCACGCTGGTCTTCCGGGCCACCGGCTCCCCCCTCTTGTCGGCGGTGAGCATGTTCGGCCCGCAGCTGGCGCAGTTGGCGGGCGCCGCGTTCCTGCTCTCGGGCGCCGACCGCCTGCCCCCGCGCGCGATCCTTTCCGGCCTCGCCCTCGCCTTCGCGGCCGGCACGGCGGTGCTGGCGCTGCCCGGCCTGCCGGTCCGGGCGGTCTTCGCCGTCGTACTCCTGCAGGGCCTGGTCGCGTCGCTGGGCGGGGGAGTGCGCGGGGGACTGCTGAACGAGATCCTGTCCAAGGACGGCTATGTGCTGGGGCGTTCGGTGTACAACATGCTCTGGGGTCTGACGCAGGTGGCCGGGTTCGCGACGGGCGGCGCCCTGCTGGCGCTCCTGTCCCCGCGGACCTGCCTGCTCCTCGCGACGGCGCTGTACCTCACGTCGGCCCTCGTCACCCGCCTGGGCCTCACGGCCCGCGCACCGCGCTCCGCCGGCCGCCCGTCCGTCTCGGCGACCTGGCGCACCAACGCCCTCCTGTGGTCGTCACGCTCCCGCCGCCTGACGTACCTGGGCCTGTGGGTCCCCAACGGCCTGGTAGTCGGCAGCGATTCGCTCTACGTCTCCTACGCCCCCGGAGCCGCCGGCACGCTGTACGCGTGCGGGGCACTGGGCATGTTCGTGGGCGACATGGCGGTGGGCCGGCTGGTACCGCCCGCGGCGCGCCCTCGGCTCGCGACTCCGCTGCGCCTGCTGCTGGCGATTCCCTACCTGTTCTTCGTCCTGCAGCCGGGAGTGCCGCTGTCGGCCCTGGCCGCCACCGTCGCCTCCGTCGGTTTCGCCGGGAGCCTGGTCCTGCAGGAACGCCTGATGTCCCTCACCCCCGACGACCTCGCAGGCCAAGCCCTCGGCCTGCACGCCACCGGCATGGCCGCCCTCCAGGGCCTCGGCGCCGCCCTCGCGGGCACGCTGGCCCAACTGACCTCCCCGGCCACGGCGATGACGTTGATGGCGGCCGGATCGGTCACCGTCACCCTTGCCCTCGCGGCGTGGGGAAGGCGCGAGGAACGACGGTCCGCCGTCACCGGCACACGTGCGGGAGTTCCGTCGGCGCCTGCCGCCGCGGACCAGTGAGCCTTCTCCGGAGATTCCCTCGGCCGTCGTCGGCGACCTTGCGTTTCCGGTCCGATGGCACTGCGGACGGGCCGGGGTCTGCTGGAGCGAGAGCGGGAGCTGCCTACGTGGTCGAGGTCCTCGGGCGCGAACACCGGGCCGAGAACGCGCCGTACCCGACGGCGGGCGCCTCGTCCCCTCAGTCGCCGCTCGTCACTGCGACCCCGCGGCCACCAGCGTCGCGGTGAGGGGTTCGAGCTCGGCGACCAGCTCGTCGAGCTCGGCGGGGGACAGGGCGTCGTACGGCGGGGCGGCGAGCTCGTCGGTGAGGGCTTCGATGCGTTGCTTGGTCTCGCGGCCGGCGTCGGTGAAGCGGCCGTCGGTGTCGACGAGCCCGCGCTCGCGCAAGCCGTCCATGACCGCGGCCAGCCGCTCCTTCGGCAGGTGATGGAGGCGCCCGAACGACTCCGGCGGGTGGATGCCCTTCGCCAGCGCGTCCAGCACGTGGGCCTCCGCGCCGCCGATGCGCGCGCCGACGAGAGCGGCGACGTGCCCGTCACAGCGGTGCTCGCGCAGCATGGTCGCGGAATGCCACAGCCGGGCGACCGGGTCGCTCGGCACCGGAAGGGCGCGCATCCCGGCGTACATCACCCGGCCTTCCGTGGGCGCGTTCGTCGCGGCTTTGGTGGTCAGGTCGGCGGCGCGCACCAGGCCCGGGGAGCCGGCCAGCTCGTCGCCGAGGATCCGCCGTACGGAGGCCGCGCTGCCCCGCTCCCGCGCGGCGACGGACGCCTCGGGCGGGATCGTCTCCCACGCGCTCGGGATGTGCCGCGCGGTCTCCCCGTCGGCGAAGCTGTAGAAGGCCGCGTGCACGACCTGCGCCGGCACCCGCCCCAGCGGCGCGGCGCGGCTGGCGAAGTAGCCGTCCCAGTAGGTGCGGTGGCCGAGCGCGGCCAGCTCCTCGTTGCACTCGTCGGCGAAGTAGGTGACCAGGCAGATCGGCTCCAGGAGCTCGAACATGCGGCGGGCGGTGTGCGTCATGGCCCCCATCATGCCTGCGGTCGCGCCCCGTGGAGCGGTACGGGCCGCTGGATCAGTTCCTGGGTGCGGCAGCCGGACCTCCGACCCTCCGGTGGCTCGACGAGATCCTGATCAACGGCCGGCAGCATGGCGCTATGCCCGGCCGGAGTGACGAGACCAGGTCTGTGCCGAGCCGCCCCTCCAGGACATTCCGTTGGAGGACGGTGCTGTCCCGCGCCGCGATGAACGGTTCTCGCCTGTCCGGGAACGGCCGCTACTGCGAGACTCATGCCTCGCACCGGCACCGGAATCCCTCGACCACCCCGTCGCGCGCAAGGGTGCGCGGGATGTTGCACCGGAACGGACAGGTGCCCTTGTGGTGAACGCGGTGGCGGGCCCGGGGGCGCCTTCAGGATGTGCTGGTCTGCTTGTTGTCGGCCCTGCGGCCGGTGTAGGGGGCGTTGGGGGCGGGCCAGTCCAGGCACAGAACGGTGGCGTCGTCGCGTGGGTCGTGGTTCGAGAGTTCCAGGACGGTTTCGGTGAAGAGGCGCACGGCGTCGCGGGGGTGCCAATCGCCGGTCTGCCCGAGCAGGTTGCCCAGGTCGGCTTCGGTCCCCCGGGGCTCCAGCATGCCGTCGGTGAGCAGGAGCAGCCGGTCGCCTTGACGCAGGTCGAGGCTCTGGAGGCGGTAGCCCGGGTTCGGAGTGACGCCGAAGGGCAGGTCGACCAGGGGAGTGAGCTCCTCGACCTGCCCGTCGCGCAGGCGCAGCGGCCAGACGTGGCCGGCGTTGACGAAGGTGGTCTGGCCCGTGTCGAGATCGAGGCGCAGCAGTTGTCCGGTGGCCATGACCTGGCCACCGTGCCGGATGACGGCCTGGCGTACCTGTTCCGACTGGGCGTCGAACGCCTGATGTGCTCGGTCGGCGTAGTCCGCGACGGCCTGGTGGGCATCCTGGGCCTGGTCGAGAAGGCTGCTGCCGGCCCGGCGGGCGTTGCGCAGGGCTCCGACGACCATGGTCGCCAGCAGAGCCGCCTGTACGTCGTGCCCCATGGCGTCGGTGAGGGACAGGTGCAGGGCATGACGATCGAGCGTGTAGTCGAAGGTGTCCCCGCCGATGTCGGCGGCCGGCTCCATTGCTCCGGCGACGATGAACCGGCCGGTGTCGCAGGTGAAGGAGTCGGGGAGCAGACGGTGCTGGATCTCGGCGGCCAGCGACAGGCGTGTGGTGCGACGGCCCCATTCGTACAGATCGGTGAAGCGTCGATTGACGATCACTACGTAGGCGAGCGCATGGGCGGCATCGACGATGAGTTGCCTCGTCTGGTGGTCGGGGCGGTCAGGTACCGTCAGCTCCAGCAGGCCGATCGCATCCCCGCGGTCGGACACCGGCGCGATGACCTGGACGAGGCCCGCTCCGCCCGCTCCCGACCCCTCGACGCTCGCCACGTGGACCTGCTGGGAACGGACCACTCGCTCGTAGACCGAGCCGCGCAGCTGGATCCGCCGCGGCTGTGTCGGCCCGCCCTCCGCGGCGGCCCCGGTCAGCCGTACGACGGCCTTGCCGCCGAGGTCCGTGATCAGGAAGGACACCTCGGTCGCGGCAAGCCTTCTCGCCAGCAGCTGGGCCAGCACGGAGACGGCCGTCTCCGGGGGCGCCGACTCCACTGATCTCAACAACTCGCCCAACCACGCCCGCTCGTCTGCCACGCGGCGTTCCTCCTCGGCGATCTCGACCGACCAGTCGGCGGGTCCCCGGCCAGGACCGCTCGGGACGACATATCCCTCACGGATCGGAGACATTTGTCCATTTATGCGGAGAATATCTCCTTCGTGGCGGTAATGGTCGCAGCGTGGCGGGCCCCGAGTCGGCCGGGGCCGGACGGACCGACCGGATCGCGGTGAGCGTGGATTCCGCGGTGTGCCGTGGGCCGGCCCGGCAGCGGCTGCCACGCTGCCTGCGGTGGACCCGCTGATCCCTGCGCTCAGGAGTGCCACGGCCTGTAGCGGGTGCGCGCCGAGCCCCGGATGTGCGCATGCATGGCGCAACCTCGGCTGACACGGCGCATCGACTCAGGGATCCTGGAGGCGTCCACCGGGGCTCACCGGTCCTTGGCCGGGCGACGAGCTCGGCGGCGGTCCGCCGACGCGGGGGAGATCGTCGTACGTGCCGTACTCGACCTTCTCGACCACGCGGCCGTGTTCCATGACGGTGAGCCGGTCAGGCGGGTGCCGGAGCCGTGCCCGCCGACGATGTCCGGGATCTCTCCGGCCACAGGCTCAGGGAGACGACGTTGACGGCGGGTTGCTCCTTGCCCGGGTACTGGTGGCCCACCGGGTCACCGACGAAGACGATCACGACCGGCGCCGCGTTGCCGATGTCCACGCGTCACACTGCGAGTTCCGTGAGCTGAGGATGCCGACCCTCCGACGCGCGGTCGAGCCGCGGGGGCGAGCACGCCCCGCGCCTTCGCGCGAGGCCGGGACTGGCGCCCGGCGGCGCTACTCGGCCACGTACGTGCAGCCCGCCCAGACGAACACCTGGAGGGTGTGACCGTCCTGGCGGACGCGTTCCGCCGTCGGTTCGAAATGCTCGTAGCGGTTGCCGCAGAGGAGCTTGAGCGGGGAGGTGGTGTCCGGTACGTAGCGGACCCGCTCCTCGTCTGCGACGTAGGTGGTGGGGCCCCCACGAAGCAGTGCGTTCATTTCGTTCATCAGCATGGTCAACTGCCCTTCTTCGAGCCCGTTCGACTGCGTAACGACCGATGTTCGGGGTGACGATTCGCTGCACGCCATTGGAGCAGGGGCGACGTTCGGGAAATCCCTAAAGCGCCCGGCCCCGGGGAACACCGCCGCGGGTGTGGTCCACCTGAGCCCGACGGCGGCATCCGTGTCCGCCCGGCGGGGCCGAACGATCCCCCATGACCGGGAAAGTCTGGTCATTTCCCCGGGACTTGAGGCGGGGCAGGCCACTGCGGTGGTCCCGGCCGGGCGCGCGCTCTAGTCTCGGCCCGCAGTGCCGTGAGGTGCTGCTCCGCGCCGGTGCCCAGCGAGGCGCACCCTCACAGGCCCAAGGACAGGAGGTACCGCTTTGATCGACGAGTTACTGCCGGAGTCGGTGTCCGCGGCGGAAATCTTCGGCGAGCCGCCGGCAGCGGCGCTCCTGCCGGAGGAGGAACCCCTCGTCTCCCGCGCGGTCGCCAAGCGCACACGCGAGTTCGCGGCGGGCCGCTGGTGCGCCCGCCGGGCGATGGCCGGGCTCGGTTCGCCGCCCGTACCGATCCTGCCGGGACCACGCGGCGAACCGCGCTGGCCGTCCGGGCTCGTCGGTGCCATCACCCACTGCGAGGGATATGCCGCCGCGGTGGTCGCACGGTCCACGGAGGTGCTCGCCCTGGGCGTCGACGCCGAGCCGGCGACGCCGCTGCCGGAGGGGGTCCTGGAGGCCGTGGCGCTGCCCGGGGAGCGCGCCGGACTTCCCCGGACCCCTTACGGTGCACCGCCGTTGCCCTGGGACCGGCTGCTGTTCAGCGCCAAGGAGTCCGTGTACAAGGCGTGGTTCCCGATGACCCGGCGTCCGCTGGAGTTCGAGGACGCATGTCTCTCCTTCGACCCGGACGACGGGACCTTCACCGCGCGGCTGCTGGTGTCCGGGTGGCAGCTGGGCGATTCCCTGCTGACCGGCTTCCAGGGGCGCTGGGCCGTGCGGGCGGGCCTGGTCATGACCGCGGTGGTCGTCCCCGTCGGCCAAGGAGGGCGGACGAGCCCGGCGCCCGGGGCCGGGGCCGCAACGGGGGCAGCGCGGTGACGGGCCGCCGCGCCCGGCCGGCGTGGGCCGGGCACGGAGACCGCTCCCCGCGGGACGGCGCGGGGACGCGCTACGGCCGGGACGTCACTTCGCTGCGCTCTCGGGGTCGAAGAACGCACCGAGGCCCCGCCGCCCGGACACCCCGACCTTGCGGTACACCGACGTCAGATGTTGCTCGACGGTGCGCTGGGTGACGAACAGCTCCTCGGCGATCTCCCGGTTCGTCCCACCGGCCGCCGCCATCCGCGCCACCTGGGCCTCGCTCGGGGTCAGCGACTTGACACCGCTCGAGGTGACTCTGCGGGGGCGGGCGCCGGTGGCCAGCAGCGCGTCGTTGGCCTGGGCGTGCAGCCGGGCGGCACCGAGCGCATACGCGAGATCGAGCCCTTGGCGCAGCGTCTCCCGTGCCGCTTCCGTGCGCCCGCACGCATGGAGGGTGGAGCCGTAGTCGACCAGCGCATGCGCCCGTTCGAGCCGCGCCGGGGAGCCGTCGAGGACGGACAGCGCTTCCTCCAGCATGCTCAGCTTGCCGGCACCGCTCTCCGTCGTGGCGAGGAGCCGCAGACCGGCGCCCAGTGCATCGTTCAGATCCCCCTCGCGGGCCCGCTCCACGGCCTCCTCCGCGAGCTCCCGGGCGGCCGCCGGCGCCCCCAGGGCGAGGTGGGCACGTCCGGCCCAGAACCACCAGGACGACACGGCAGGACTCGTCCGGGTCCACTGGCCCTGCCGTCTGCCGGCCTCCAGGAGGTCCACCAGTGCCCCCTTCGGATCCTGCCGGGTGAGCCGCAGCCGCCCCCTCGCGCACAGGAACTCGTTCCACTGCCAGGTGTCCAGGCTCGTCGCCGGGAAAGCCTGCGCGGCCGCCTCATCGGCGCCGGCGAGATCACCGGAGTCGATCAACGCATGGATCTGCGTCGCGACGGGCAGCGCCAGGGTGCGGCCCCAGTGGCTGGGCGGCACCACATTCAGCGCCGACCGGGTGGCCGCCAGCGCCTCGGACAGCGCCCCCAGCCGGTACTGCGCCTCGGCCCGCAGCGCCTGGCACAGGCCGAACAGCAGCAGCCGCTGACTCTGCCGGGTGGCGTCGATGACCCGCTGATAGGCGGCATCCGCCTCGCCCGGCAGTCCCGCGTACAGCAGGGCCGTCGCCGCCGTGGTGAGGAAGAACGGCGAGTCGACACCGGGCACGCTGCTCTCCAGCACCCGGCGGGCCGCGGCGGCCGACTCCTGGGCCCGGTCCGCGCGCACCGAGCACAGGCCGGCCCCCGCGGCGATCAGGGCCCGCTCACCGGGGGTGTTTCCGGGCCTGCTGATGTCGAACGGATACTCCCGCAAGGTCACGGCCAGGCTCTTCAGGTCCTCGGCCGACGCCATCAGCCGCTGCCCCTCCAGAAGGCGCTGCAGATCGGCGTCGCGGACCGTCGGCGCCTGCTCGGCGAGCAGCCGCACGGCCTGGAGGGACTGCCCGCTGCGGACCAGGCCGCTGGCCAGCGAGCTGAGCAGACGGAAGCGCAGCGACGGCTCATGGACATGCTCCAGGGCCGCCTGCAGATGCCGGACGCTCGCCTGCGGGTCCACGCCCGCCTCGGCCAGCCCCAGCTCCACGAGGACCAAGGTGTCCTCGGGCGGCTGCCCCTGCGCGGGAAGACAGCGCCGCAGCAGATCCACGGCCAGTGCCGGCGCGCCGCGGAACGTCGCCTCCCGGGCGGCCTCCCGCAGCACGGCCACCGCCCAGTCCTCGGTGGCCGGCCGGTCGGTCAGCAGCAGATGACCGGCCACCTGCTCGGCACGGGCCCCCGCGTCCAGCAGCAGACGGGCCGCGTGCCGGTGCGCCTCCGCAAGCTGCCCGGGCGGCAGGTCCGCCACGATGATTTCCCTGATCACCCCATGATTGAAGGACCATCTCCGGCCGTCGTCGACCTCCGAGACCAGTCCGTTGGCCCGCAGCGCCCGCAGCGCGGCCAAGTGGGTCGCGTCGTCCAGTCCGGCCAGCCGTGCGCACACCTCCGGCAGGGCGTCGTCGCCCATCACGGCCAGTGCGCGGGCCGCCGCCGAGGCGGACTCGGGCTGACTTCGCAGGACGGCCCGCACCGCCTCGTGGAGGAAGGCACCGTCGTGCGCGCTGATGTACTGCAGACCGTCGACCGTCGGCGGCCGGCCGCCGAGCCGCAGGACGGTCAGCAGGGAGTGGACGAGCAGGGGGTTGCCGCCGGTGATCGCCAGACAGGCTTCGTGGAACTCGTCGTCCGCCTCATGGCCGAACACGGTCTTCACCAGCCGGCCGATCCCGCGGCAGGTCAGCGGGCCGGGCCGCAGCACCCGGCAGAGCGGCTGTCCCGCGATGTCACCGAGGAGCGCGGCGTCCGTCGCCTCGTCGCCGGTGCGCTGGGACAGCACCAGCGCGACGGGCAGGCCCTCGATCCGGCGGGCGAGGTGGGTCAGGAAGCGCAGCGACGCCATATCGGCGCAGTGCGCATCGTCGACCACGATCACGAGCGGCGCCTCCGCCGCCAGATTGCAGGTGAACCAGTACAGCCCGTGCAGCACGGCGTACGACATGTCCTCGGTCGGGACCATGACGTCGCCCGGGAGCGTCTCACCGCTCAGCGCCTGTGCGGCCGTACGGGCACTGCACGCCAGCAGCCTGGTGAGCTGCGGTGCGTCGGCGGTGGCCAGCAGCGGTTCGAAGAGCTGGCGCACGACACCGAACGGGAAGTCGCGTTCCAGCGCGTCACCGCGGGCCTCCAGCACCTGCAGACCCTCGGTGGGGAGAGCGGAGAGCATCCTGTGCAGCAGCAGGCTCTTCCCGATGCCGACGACGCCCTCCAGGAGCGCGATACCGCCTGACCCGGCGCGGGCGTCCTGCACGAGAGCGGAGAGGGAGGACAGCTCCTCCTCACGATTGACGAGCGTCAACCGGTCCCGCTGGCATTCGAACGCGTCGGTGGGTATCCCGTCGGTCATCGGGAGTCTCCTCTGTCCGCACTTGCACCCGGCACGGTCGTGCCGGGCAGTCCCCTGCGGGCAGGAGCGCAGCATCCGGACGGCTGCCGGCCGTCGGCCGGTCCGCTCCCGGGCAGGCCCCGCGTGGTACGCGGCGGCGCCCGTGCGCACAGGAATGCTGCCTGTCCATGGCTGTGTCCTTGGCCTCTCCCCGTAGGGGCGCTGTCTTCAGTTTCTCCTATATGCGGTGAGCGGGAGACCTCCGGGGGTGCCCGGGCGGCGAAGTTTCGGCGAAGATCTTCCCGGGTCCGGGTGGGCGCCCTGCCGGAGCACGCCATCCGGCCGATCCTGCGCCGGGACGTCTCCGGCCGGGGGCATGCGTCGCGCCGGTGACGCAGGCCCGGGCGACAGCGCCTGTCCGGCTGAGTTGACTCTAGCCCGACGACCCGGTCGGCAGTGAGACCCGTGCACCGTGTGACTCGGCGGACGGTGCGGACGGATGAGACGCGCTGCGGCCGGGAGCCGTTCGGTGGGTACGGCCAGGACATCGTCACCGGCTCCGCAACGTCGCTGCCGGCGGCCCGCTTTCCGGGAGCGCCGGGCCCGGTGGATCCTGCGGCAGGTCCGGGTGGGTGCGGCGGTCAGCATTGGGGCGCGCAATGATACTGACGCTACGTCAGCCGGCGTTGGCCGCTTGGCTGGACGGGCCGATTCCCCGGTGCGCCGCCGCCCGGCGAGGCAACGCCGGCTCCGTGAGGAAGGGGATTGTCCTCACGGAGCCGGTGCGCGTCAGGCCGGAGGCGTGCACCGGCCTTCGTCGCCATCCCAGCAAGGCTCTCGGAGCGCGGGGGCTCGGGTTCCGAGAGCCGCATCGGCGACATCTCCATCCTCGCCAACGGCAGTTGAGGAATTCCCTATACCCGAGGAGGGATTCCGGGTTCCCGGGAGGGGAGGAGGAGCGGCGGCCCCCGATGCACGGAACAACGGAACAGGGGTGCCGGATGCCAGAAAGGGCGCCCCATCGGGGACGCCCCACTGTGCTGCCGGCCGTGCTGAGCCCTATGAGGCCCGGGAGTTCGGCAATGCCGGCGCGGTCCGGGCGCCGGAGGAGGCCGGCGGTGTACGAGGTGCCGCGGCCTCGGTGCGAGCGGCCGCGGCGCGCTGCCGTGAAGAGTCCGCCCGGCTGCCACGGCCGCCACGGCCGCGCCGGTTGTCGGCGTCCTTCACGAACTCGGGGAGGACCCTGGGCGGCCAACTGCCAATGGTGAGCATCCCCATGGAGTGTGCCCGGGCGACCAGCGCGGCGCGGTTGGGTGCCTTGAGCCGACGCAGCATCAGGCCGACGTGATACTCCACGCCCTGCCTGCTGAGGTAGAGCCGGGCGGCCAGCTGCACCGTGGAGGCGCCGCTCGCGACGCCTTCGAGGATCTGCGCATCGAGCTCGGTGAGCAGCTGTCTGCGGCCGGCCGGCGCGTCGTCCTGGCGGGTGAGCGAGGCCGAGTCGTCGTCGGGCCGGACGACCACGACGAAGGACGGTGCGTGTCCCGGTTCGCTCCGCACCGCTATGCCGGTCAGTTCGCCCGAGAACGGCACCTCCTCGCCACGGATCCCCACCATCCGTTCCACGAACCGTGTGCGCTGCCCCTCGGCCAGGCGGGCGAAGTGCCGGTTCAGCAGCCCGGGAGCGCTGGGGTGCAGAAGCGAGTAGAGGCTGCGGCCACAGGTTTCGGTGGAGTCCTGGCCGAACAGCCGGAAGAACTCCGCGTCGGCGGCCACGATCGCCAGGGTGGCGTCGAGACTCGCCATACAGGCCTGTTGGTGGTCGAGCGGGCGCCGCCCCGCCCCGGTGGCGGGTTGGTCGGGCGCACGCGGGGTGCGGGGGGCCGGGGCGTGAGCCGCCGCCAGAGGCATCGGGTCGGCGTAGTGCTGGGATGTCAAGGGAGCTACCGTCTTTCTGCGGTCGACGCACCGGGAAATCCGACGGCCGAATGAGGCATTGGTCGTCCTCGCTCCTTCGGTCTGCGGAGCGAAGTGCCTTTCTTTGCATTGGTATTCCGCTGTTCCGAGACTAGGAACGCCGCCTACCGAGAGTCAACGCGACATGTGGCAGTTGGCAAAACACTGTGGTGTCCCGGTGCGGTGGTTCGGTATCAATACGGTGCGGTAGCAATAACTCTTGGTCATGACGGGATTGTTGAGAGAGGCCGGCGCCGTCGAGCGACGCCGGCCGGTACCACAAAGACGAGGACGCGCCGGATCAATCAGATGCTGCCGTGCGGAGTCAGTAAGGCGCCGCCGCGCCGGGCGAGTCGGACTGCCGGTCGAGTTCTCCCAATGCGGTGACGAGATGTACTCGCCCGGGAATTGACATCTTGCGGTAGCAATTCGTCAGATGCTTTTCCACTGCGCGGCACGTGATGTTCAGCTCGCCGGCGATCACCTGGTTCGTCCGCCCCGAGGCGGCCAGCTCGGCGACCTTCCGCTCCGACGGGGTGAGCTGACCGCGGGTGGCCTCCGGGTCCGGCGGCGCCCCGGCGAGCAGTTCCTCCGCCCGGCGGGCCAGCCAGGGGGTGTCACATTCGACGGCCTCCGTGTAGGCCTGATGCAGTGCCGCGCGGCCACGGGCGTCGGCCGGGCCGAGGCGCTCGCCGAGATCCAGCAGGGCCTGGCACAGCTCGAAGCGGTTGGCGGACATGTGCAGGACGTCCACCGCTTCTCTCAGCACCTCGGTGCTGCCCGGGCCCTCGACCATATGGCCGTACACGCGCAGCGCCCGGCCGAGCGGCCCCGGCGCACCCCAGGCCCGGGCCCGTTCCACCTCCAGCGCGCTCAGCTCCCGTGCCTGTGTGCGCTCGCCGAGGTAGAGGTGCAAGAACGCGGCGGCCGAGGCCCAGGGGAGCAGCGCCGGATTGAGCCATCCGCACTGTTCCAGACGGCGTCCGGCGTCCAGGAAGCAGCCCAGCGCGGCGTCCAGATCGCCCTTCCGCGCCGCGCTCTGCCCCTTCAGCATGGCCAGCCCCGACCACACGTAGGGGTCGTCCTCCGCCCGGTACTTGACGGCGAGCAGCCGGTCGGCGAGCTGGTTGTCCCCGGTGAGGATCGCGCAGGTGGCGAGGGTCATGGAGGACACGGTGAAGACCTCTTCGTGCCTCTCCCCGGCCAGCTCGAAGGCGGCCACCGCCTGCTGCTTGGCCTGGGTCAGCCGGCCACGGGCCAGCGAGACGAGCGCCTGCTCGGTGCCGATCAGGGCCTGCTCCACGCGCGTCTGCCGGCCCACCGCGTTCTCCTGGACCGCGTCGAGCCAGGAAGCCAGCCCGTCGACGGAGTCCGCGGCCACGAGGCTGGCCACCACCAGCGGCATGGTGGTGTGCACATGCGCGGGCAGGGCCGGCTCGCGCTCCAGGACGCGGTTCGCCAGCGGCGCCACCTCATGGGCCGGCAGTGCGTTGGAGAACGTCACGGCACCGATGAGCGGAGCGAGCAGTTCCCGCTCGGCCACGGTGTCCGTCTTCGGCTCGGGGCCCAGACCGACGAGACGGGCCACGGAGTCGGCCAGTTGCTCCGGATCCGACAGCGCCGACTGCCGGATGCGGGCCTCCAGGCGCAGTGCCAGCTCCCGGTCCGGTCCCTGCAGCCGGTCCCCGGGCCCCAGCGCGTCCGCTGCCTCGTGCAGCAGCTCGTGGACGGGCAGCAGCGTCGAGGAGTACACGCTGGGCGCCAGCCGCACCACGGCCTGGGCGCGCTGTACGGGTCCGTCGCACAGCAGAACGGCCTGGGCGATGTGCCGCACGGACGCGTACGGGGCGAAGCTGCGTTCCGACGTGGCCAGGTCGATCAGCAGATCCGCCCGGTCGTCGGCCGGTGAGCAGTCCATCAGCGCCCGCCGCAGGTAGCCCGCGGCGACCTCGGGTGCGCCCCTGCGCTGCGCGGCGCCGGCCGCCGCACGCAGCACCTCGTTGGCCCAGGTGTAGGTCGGTGTCGTCAGGGCCATCAGATGCCTCGCCACCTGCTCGGGCGGCCGGCCGGCCCGGTGCAGCAGCTCGGCGGCGAGCGCATGGATGGCGGTCCGTTCCACCGGGGGGATGCCCTCCGCCACCGCGGTCCGCACGAGGGAGTGGACGAACCGGGGGCTCTGCATGCCGGTGGTCAGGCCGAGATCCGTCAGCTGCCGCAGGGCGTGGTCCCGCCCGGCGGAGTCCACCTCGGCCAGCCTGCTCAGCAGCTCGGGGTTCGTGGCGTCGCCGAGTACGGCCACCGCCCAGGCAACCCTTTTGACCTGCTTCGATTGCGCGTCCAGGCGGAGCAGCAGCCGGTGTTGCAGCGAGGCCGGCCGGAGCGCGCCCACCGCCTCGGCGTTCTCCGCGGCCGGCTGGAGGCTCCGGGGCGCCGCATCCGCCAGAAGGCAGCTCAGGATCAGGGGATTGCCGCCGGTGGACCGGTGGCAGGCCGCCGTGAACGCCTCGTCCGGCGGTTCCCCGTAGTGCCGCCGGATCAGCTCGCGGGTGTCGTGCAGGGCGAGGTTCCCGGGGCGCAGGATGTGCGTGGCCTGTTCGACGACGTCCTGGACGGCCGGATGCCCGGTGAAGGTGTCGCCCTCGCGTACGGCGCACGCCAGCAGTACCGGCAGGCGGGCCGCCCGCCCGCTCAGGTGCCGCAGCCACCGGAGGGTCGCCGGGTCTGCCCACTGCAGCTCGTCGACGAGCATCAGAACGGGCTGGTCGCGGGCCATGTTCTCGATGATCGCGGTGAGGCCGCCCAGAACGCTCTCCGACGGTCCGGTGCCGCCGGGCCGGTCGGCGTCCAGCGCGCTGCGCGCATGACCCGCGGCGCCCGAGGTCCATCGCTCCCTCGTCTCCGGCGGGGCCTGCCGCAGCGCCGGCTCCAGGAGCTGGCGGGCCGCGCCGAGGGAGAAGCCCCGCTCCATCGGGGCCGCGCTCGCCCGCAGGTGCTGGGCTCCCTGCGCCGCGCCGAGTGCACCGATGCCGTCGAGGAGGGCTGATTTGCCCACCCCCAACGGACCGCTGACCAGGACCAGAGCACCCCGCCCGCTCCTCAGGGCGGTGTCTGTCAGGTCCAGTTCAACTTCGCGGTCCAGCAACATCAGGTTCAGATCCCTTCAGACCGCGGGCTGTTGTCGCGGCGGCGGGTGCCGAAGGTGTCGCACGCTGCGCGGCCGAGCGGGGAGCGGCACCGGGGGTTTCCCGGCCGCGCCCCCGTCGGACTTCGGGGCACAGGGTGCGTACGGCTACGGACGTGCCGACGTGAGTGGCGCTGGAGGAGGGGCAGGAAGTGCAAAAATCCGGCTGGGCAGTGCGGTCGAGGCAGCCTGCTGGGTTTCTGTCGCTCACGCCGAGCGCCCGGCGTGGATTGCGGTGAGCTGGTTTCTGCTGTTGCTTCCTGTCGGTCTTCACCTTCCAACGGCGGTGCGGTTCACGGGTATTTCGTATTCGCTGCGTTCAAGGTTGCCACATCGTTCTGAGAACCCCTTCTTAGGGGCGTGGAACGGGTGGTCCCGGCGGCAATCGAAGGAAGGTTCTGGCGGATCCGGGAAGGGCTGGAAGGAAATACTCGGCGGTAGCCTCTCCCGGGAAAGGGATTTGACTGCGAACGGCGTCCGTCATGAAATTTTTCGCGGGGGCCGGGACGCGGTGCGGCGTCGGGCTCCGAGTGGCGCCGGCACCATGGATCGCACGGTGGCGGCAAAGCAGAATTCCGCGAGGAGACTGCCGGGCCGTAACGGTGTGACCAATGTTACGCACCCATCTCCGGTGTATTGCGAGGGCCTTGAGGAGAATCTGAGGCTTCTCCTTCGCCGGCGGTGGCCCCGGCTCGTGGCCGGGACGGGCCGGTCCGGCCGCCGCGCCGAGGGGTGGTGAACGGGCAGCCGGAACGAACCTCTCAGTCGTGCCTGTCCGGCTGTCCGACAAGTTCACGACGCATCGTCGAACTCCAGGTGAGAGGCGTCAACCGGACCAACGTCCTTCTCTGCGCCGCCAATGGTCCCCTCTTGCATCGATGCAGGTCGTGGCTGGTTCCAGGGGCTTCGGGCGATCGAGTTCGGCCACTCTTCTAGGGAAAAGCTCAGAAGTTCCCCCCTTGTCGTTGACGCGTTTCGCGGGGCGACCACAGGATGCGACGCATGGTCGACCTGGACAGCAGGACAGCACGGGTGCCCTCTCGGCGCGTCAATGCGATGGAGGTCGTGCTGCGTGACCTGCGTGGCGCCATCGAGCGGGGCGACTACGTGGTCGGGGACAAGCTCCCCTCGGAGGCGGAGCTGGGGCAGCGCTTCGAGGTGAGCCGCTCCGTCGTCCGCGAGGCGCTCCGCGCCATGCAGGCCATGGGGCTGACGGCCTCCCGCGCGGGCAAGGGGACATACGTCGCCTCGCCGGGAGCGACGGAGAATCCCACCTTCGGCGCGTACTCCTCGCGCGACCTCGTCGAGGCCCGGCGGCACGTCGAGATCCCGGTCGCCGCCTACGCCGCCACCCGGCGCACCCGGGACGACCTCGATCTCCTCGAGGGGCTGCTCGTACGGATGGAGCGGCAGACCGACACCACGGCCTGGGTCGCTCTGGACACCCTGTTCCACATCTCCATCGCCCAGTCGGCCGGAAACCCGGTGTTCCGCAAGGTCATTGAGGAGATCCGGGATGCCCTGGCCCGGCAGTCCACCTTTCTCGACATGCTGGCCAGGGACCGCCGCGAGCAGTCGAACCGGGAGCACCGCGCGATCGTCGAGGCGATCGTCGAGCACTCCGAGGAGGGGGCCGAGCGGGCCATGACCGCTCACCTCGACCATGTCGAGTGGGCACTGACCGCCATCGTCCGGCACGACCGCACCGGCAGCGGATGCGCCGCCCTGCCCGCCACCCCGGGCTGCCGGTGCGCGGGGACGCCGACGGTCCCGGAACCCGCAGGCCCCTGACGGTGGCCCCCTGACCGCGGATCGCTGACCAGTGCCGGTCGGCCGCCGATGCCGTGCGTCTCGTGGGCGCGAGGCGCCTGACAAGTCTGCGCGCGGGAACCGGATCACGCCGCCTCGGGCCGAGGTAGGCACCGCCACCAGCATGTTCCGGCCCGCACCGGACCGAAGACGCTTCTTGCTTGCCTATGCTACTTTTTGCTCGTGAGTGCGAAGAGGGTGAGTGAGCACGGCGGGCGGACCTTCACCGAGGAGGCCAGGCGCGCCCAGATCGTGCGGGCGGCCATCGACACGGTGGCGGAGCACGGCTACCCCAGCACCTCGTTCAGCAAGATCGCCCAACGGGCCGGCCTGAGCAGCACGGGCATGATCTCGTACTACTTCGCCGGCAAGGCCGAGCTCTTCGACGAGGTGGTGGCCACGGTCCTGCGGGCCGCCGAGGAATTCGTCGGGCCCCGCGTACAGCACGAGCAGACCTACCGGGCGAAGCTCCGCGTCTACATCGAGTCCAATCTCGACTTCATGGCGAAGTACCCCGGTCACACCCTCGCCCTGGCCGAGATCATCCTCGGCACCCGTGACCGGGACAACGTCCCGGTCGGCGCCATCAACCAGGCCACCGCGTCCATCGACGCGCTCGTGGACTGTCTGGACAAGGGGCTGGCCGCCGGGGAGTTCGCGGACGTGGAGCCCCGGGTGATGGCCGTGGCCATCCGCGGGGCCATCGACAACACCCTGCGGCACCACATGCTCACCCCCGGCGTCGACCTCGAAACCTACGGCAGGCAGCTCGCCGACATCTTCGACCGGGCCACCCGGTCCGTCGCCTGAACGGCACCCGGCAGCTCCGCTCCGCATTCTCCACGTGCGCCGGAAACGCAGCGGACACCGGTACTCCGGGCTGCCCCGGAGTACCGGCCCCGAACCCCTCCGGCCCGGCTACGGCAGCGTTCTCATCCCCGCGATCAGGGTCCTGGCCTGCACATTCAGATGGTGGCTGTACTTCAGCAGCTCATTGACCTGACGTAGCGTCACCCATCGGAAGTCCTCGGGCGCCTCGGTCGGGAAGTCCTCGTCCACCTCGATGATCAGGTAGCGACTACGGGCATGGCGGAAGCGGCCGCCCTCCTCCGACAGCACGGCATCGAACAGGGTCCGCTCCGGACGGCGTTCCCGGACGACATCGAGATACCGGGGACGGTCACCCGCGGGCAGCGCCGCATAGCTCTCCGGCGTGCACTGCACGGTGGGCCCCAGCTCCACCACATCCAGGAACCCCGGCTCGACCCGGGCACTGAGCAGCGCGTGCGGCACCCCGCCGATCCGCTTCACCAGCAGCGCGGCCATCCCCAGCCCGTGCGGTTCGAGCAGCGGCTGCGACCAGGCCGGAACCTCCCGGCGGTGCGAGCGGACATCGACGGCGACGATACTGAAGAAGCGCCCGCTCTCATGCGAGATCGCCTCCTCCGAGCGGCGCCACCCCTCCGCCTCGCGCAGCGGCAGCGGCTCGGTGGTGATCTCGTGCCGGGCCCGTCGCGCGGTGACCCAGCTGCGGATCTCCGTATCGGAGTGCAGCCCGGCATGGGCCGTTGAGGAACCCGCCCGCCAGTCGGGGATGCAGGACAGCACCGTACGGGCATCCATGTTCACCAGATTGGGACGGCGCAGGAGCGCACCGAGCTGGCCCAGGGTGACCCAGCAGAAGTCCTCGCCCGCCTCGACCTCGGGGCCCACCTCGACCACCATGTTGCGGTTGCGCTTCCGGTAGAACCATGACCCCTGCTCGGACTGGAGCACATCGGCCAGCACCCGGCGCGGATCGGGGTCGACGAAGCACTCCATGTACGGCACGGCGGAACCGCCGTGCACCCGGGTGTAGTTGCTCTTGGTGGCCTGCACCGTGGGGGAGAGCTGCACCGCATTGACGTTCCCCGGCTCCGGCTTGGCCTGCATCAGACAGTGCAGCACCCCGTCGATCTCCCGGACCGCGATGCCCAGCACACCGATCTCCGGCTGGTGGATGATCGGCTGGCACCACTCGCGGACCGGCCCGTAGTCGGAGCGGACCCGCAGGCCCCCGATGGAGAAGAAACGCCCGCTGTCATGCCGCAGGTCCCCGCTCCCCGGAGCGAAGCCCCAGCCCCGCAACTCCCCGAACGGTATCCGGCTGACCTGGAGGGCATGGGTGCGCTGCCGCTCCTCGAACCACGCGTGGAACGCCTCGTTGCTCATCACCCCGCCCTCGGTGGCCAGCCCCGAAGCGGCCAACCGGGACGACAGCGCCACCGCCCGCCGGGAAGACACCGCGGAGCCGGATGAGTACGAAGGCTCCACTGTGCTGTCCATATGCATTGCTGCGCCCCTCCACGCTGATGGGTGTACGGCACCGCCGATGGGTCTGCGGCACCGCACGGCCGACCTCTCCTCCCGCAGCCTGCACCGGGGAGTCCTGGCATTCACCTAGTCTCTGCGGCCCGCCCGCGGACGAGCCGGCGGCGGCCGCGCCCGAGCGGCCGGGGAAGGGTGCCGCGGCCGCAGCGGCCAAGGCTCCCGGCGGATGCCGCACACCGCTGCGGAAGCCCTGCTCAGAGCGGTACGGAAGGACTCTCCGCCGCGCCTAGGAGTTCCCCTAGAGGTGGCCTGCGCCCCGCCTTTCGCGGCCCGCCGCTGTGGAACGGTGAACTCCAGCCGTGACTGTGCCGCTTCGCGTAGGGAGTGCGATTGATGAACGGGTCGGAACCCGCGGGCTCCACGATTCCCTCGCCGGACGGCGAGCCGATCGCGGTCATCGGCCTCTCCTGCCGCCTGCCCGGGGCAGCCGACCCCGACGCCCTCTGGCGCCTCCTGCGCGACGGCCGGAGCGCGGTCACCGAAGCGCCGGCCGACCGCTGGACCACCGAACTCCTCGCGCAGTCAGGGCTGTCCGAGCCGCCCCGGGGCGGCTTCCTCGACGACGTCGCCGGATTCGACGCCGCCTTCTTCGGCGTCTCCCCGCGCGAGGCCCGGTCGATGGCCCCCCAGCAGCGCCTGGCCCTCGAACTCGGCTGGGAGGCACTGGAAAGCGCCCGCATCCGCCCGGAACGGCTGCACGGCCACCGGACCGGGGTGTACATCGGAGCCACCGTCGAGGACTACGCCGTACTCGTCCACCAGCAGGGCCCGGAGGCACTCGACCACCACACTCCGACCGGCCTCAACCGCGGACTCATCGCCAACCGCCTCTCCCACCACCTCGGCCTGCGCGGCCCCAGCATGACCCTGGACACCGCCCAGTCCTCCTCCCTCGTCGCGGTCCAGACCGCCTGCGACAGCCTGCGCCGCGGCGACTGCGACACCGCGCTGGCCGGCGGGGTACACCTCAACCTCGTCCCCGAGAGCACCCTCGCCATGGCCCGCTTCGGCGCGCTCAGCCCGAGCGGCCGCTGTCACACCTTCGACGCCCGCGCGGACGGTTTCGTACGCGGCGAGGGCGGCGGCCTCCTCGTCCTCAAGCCCCTCTCCCGGGCACGGGCGGACGGCGACCACGTCCACTGTGTGATCCGCGGCGGCGCCGTCAACAACGACGGTGGCGGACCCGGCCTCACCACCCCGGACGCCGGCGCGCAGGAAGAGGTGCTGCGCCTGGCCTGCGCACGCGCCGGCATCCACCCCGGCGACCTCGGCTATGTGGAGCTGCACGGCACCGGCACGAAGGTCGGTGACCCCATCGAGGCGGCGTCGCTCGGCGCCGCGTTCGGCACCGACCCGCGCCGGAGCAGCCCACTGCCCGTGGGTTCGGTCAAAACCAACATCGGCCACCTCGAAGGCGCCGCCGGCATCGCGGGACTGCTGAAGGTGGTGCTGTGCCTGGAGCACGGCCACCTCGTCCCGAGCCTCAATTTCGCGACACCCCACCCCGACATTCCGCTCGACGCCCTGAACCTGCGCGTACAGACCGAGTCCGGCGCATGGACGGCACCGGAGGGGCGGCAACTCGTCGCCGGTGTCTCCTCGTTCGGGATGGGCGGCACGAACGCGCATCTGATCGTGGCACGCACCGAGGACTCCGGAGACGCGTCGACCGCCGCCGGCCGGGACGGCGCCGCGTCGGCTCCGGAGGCGGCCGTGGCGGTGCCCTGGGTGGTGTCCGGGCGGTCCGCCGACGCCCTGGCGGCACAGGCGGAGCGACTGGTGTCGCGGGTGACGGATAGCGGCTTGTCGCCGGTGGAGGTGGGCTGGTCGCTGCTGGCGTCCCGGTCGTCGTTCGAGCACCGGGCGGTCGTGGTGGGCTCCGGGACCGGCGAACTCACCGTCGGGCTACGGGCGTTGGCGGAGGGGCGCCCCGACGCCGCGGTGACGATCGGCGCGGTGACCGGTCGCACCGGTGACACGGTGACCGACCGCTCCGGCAAGGCGGTGTTCGTCTTCCCGGGGCAGGGGTCGCAGTGGGCCGGGATGGCGGTGGAGCTGCTGGACTCCTCGCCGGTGTTCGCGGCTCGGTTGGCGGAGTGTGAGGCGGCGTTGGAGCCGTTCACGGACTGGTCGTTGAGTGGTGTGCTCCGGGCGGCCGAGGACGCCCCGGGGCTGGACCGGGTCGACGTGGTCCAGCCGGTGTTGTGGGCCGTGATGGTGTCGTTGGCCGAGGTCTGGCGCGCCCACGGTGTCGAGCCGGCCGCGGTCGTCGGTCACAGCCAGGGGGAGATCGCCGCGGCCTGCGTCGCCGGGGCGTTGAGCTTGGCGGACGGCGCCCGGGTCGTGGCGCTGCGCAGCAAGGCCATCCGCGCCCTGTCGGGCCGCGGCGGAATGGTGTCGGTGGCACTGCCCCGGCCCGAAGTGGAGGAGTGGGTCGAGTCGTGGAGTGGTCGGATCTCGGTCGCGGCGGTCAACGGTCCGTCGTCGGTGGTGGTGTCCGGTGATGACGATGTTCTGGGCCGGCTGGTGGAGGCGTGCCGGGCGCGCGAGGTCCGCGCACGGCGCATCGAGGTCGACTACGCCTCGCATTCGGCGCAGGTGGAGTCGATCGAGGAGACCCTGAAGGACGTCCTGGCGCCGGTCACGCCCCGGCCCTCCGCCGTGCCGCTGTTCTCGACGGCGACGGGGGACTGGCTGGACACGGCGGAGATGGACGCCGGCTACTGGTTCGCCAACCTGCGACGGACCGTGGAGTTCGCCCCCGCCATCGAAGCCCTCACCGCCGCCGGGCACCACACCTTCGTGGAGGTCAGTCCGCACCCCGTCCTGACCATGCCGGTGCGGGAGACGGTGGAGGCCGTGGGCGCCGAGGGCGTGGTCGTGGGCACCCTGCGCCGCGACGAGGGCGGCCTCGCCCGGTTCTACACCTCACTCGGCGAGCTCCATGTGCAAGGCGTCGACGTCGACTGGTCCCCGGCCTTCCCTGCCCCCCGCCCCCCGCTCGTCGACCTCCCCACCTACGCCTTCCAGCGTGAACGGCACTGGGTGGAACCCGGCGCCGGGCACCCCCGCCCCACGTCCCCCGCCGCGCCGGACCGGCCCGCCACCACCACGACCGAGCGCCCCGGGACGACCCGGCCCACCCTCGACGTCGTACGGGACCACGCCGCCGCGGTGCTCGGTCACCGGGACCCCGCCGCGCTCCACGCCGCCCGCACCTTCAAGGACCTGGGCTTCGACTCGGTCACCGCCGAGGAACTGCGGAACCGGCTGAACCGGGCGCTCGCCGTACGACTCCCGTCCACCGCGCTCTACAACCACCCCTCACCGACCCGGCTGGCCCGCTTCCTCGACGCCGAACTCCTGGGCGGCGCACACGAGGTGGAACGGACCCGAGGCCCGGCCGTGGACCCCGACGAGCCCATCGCCATCGTCGCGATGGCCTGCCGCTACCCCGGCGGCGTACGGTCGCCCGAAGACCTCTGGGAGATCCTGCGCAACCGGGTCGACGCGATATCGCCGTTCCCCACCGACCGCGGCTGGCAGACCGACGGGCTGTACGACCCCGATCCCGGACGCTCGGGCACCAGTTACGTACGCGAGGGCGGCTTCCTCGACGCCGCGTCCTTCGACGCCGGTTTCTTCGGGATCTCGCCGCGCGAGGCCCTGGCGATGGACCCGCAGCAGCGGCTGCTGCTGGAGACCTCGTGGGAGGCGCTGGAACGGGCCGGCATCGACCCGACGGGGGCCCGCGGCAGCCTCACGGGGGTGTTCGTCGGGGCCATGGCCCAGGAGTACGGCCCCCGGCTGCACCAGGCGGGCCGGCAGGTCGAGGGCCATGTCCTGACCGGCACCACCACGAGCGTGGCCTCCGGACGCATCGCCTACACCCTCGGTCTCGAAGGACCGGCCATCACCGTGGACACGGCGTGCTCCTCCTCCCTGGTGGCACTGCATCTCGCGGCGCAGGCACTGCGCGCCGGGGAGTGCACCCTCGCGCTGGCCGGCGGCGCGACGGTGATGGCCCGACCCGGCATGTTCGTGGAGTTCAGCCGCCAGCGGGGACTCGCGCCCGACGGCCGCTGCAAGCCCTTCGCGGCGGCCGCCGACGGCACGGCCTGGGGCGAAGGCGCCGGAATCCTGCTGCTGGAACGCCTGTCGGACGCCCGCCGCAGCGGCCACCCGGTGCTGGCCGTGCTGCGCGGCAGCGCCACCAACCAGGACGGCGCCTCGAACGGCCTCGCCGCCCCCAACGGCCCTTCGCAGGAACGCGTGATCCGCGCCGCGCTCGCCGCCGCCGGCCTGCGGCCCTCCGACGTCGACGCGGTCGAGGCGCACGGCACGGGCACGGCACTCGGCGACCCGATCGAGGCGCAGGCGCTGCTGGCGACGTACGGGCAGGAGCGGGAGGCGGACCGGCCGCTGTGGCTCGGCTCGCTCAAGTCCAACATCGGGCACACCCAGGCTGCCGCCGGTGTCGCCGGGGTCATCAAAATGGTGCTCGCCCTGCGCCACGGCGTCCTCCCCGAAACCTTGCACCTCGACGCGCCGTCCCCGCATGTGGACTGGACGGCGGGCACGGTACGGCTGCTCGCCACGGACCAGCCGTGGCAGGCGAACGGGCAGGTGCGCCGGGCCGGCGTCTCCTCGTTCGGCATCAGCGGCACCAACGCGCATGTGATCGTGGAACAGCCTCCGGCGGAAGCCCCGGAAGCCCCGGAAGCCCCGGAAGCCCCGGAAGCCCCGGACGCACGACTCGACGCGGCGGAGCCGGGCGGCGCGGGAGGAGCGGACGGCGACCGCTGCGCCCAGCCGGTCGTGCCCTGGGTCGTGCACGGCCGGACCCCGGAAGCACTGCGCGCCCAGGCCGCCGCACTCGCCACCCACCTCGAATCCCGCCCCGACGCCGCACCGTACGACGTCGCACACTCCCTGCTCACGACGCGCGCGGCACTGGACCACCGAGCGGTGCTCATCGGCGCCGACCGCGCCGCCCTCCTCGCGGACCTGCACTCCGTGGCCGAGGCCGACCCCGGCCCCCGTACCGCCACCGGCTCCGTACCCACCGCCCCCGCTTCGTCGCCGGTGTTCGTCTTCCCGGGGCAGGGGTCGCAGTGGGCGGGGATGGCGGTGGAGTTGTGGGACTCCTCGCCGGTGTTCGCGCGCCGGTTGGCGGAGTGTGAGGCGGCGTTGGAGCCGTTCACGGACTGGTCGCTGCGCGAGGTGCTCCGTGCGGCGGAGGGCGCCCCGGGTTTGGACCGGGTGGATGTGGTCCAGCCGGTGTTGTGGGCGGTGATGGTGTCGTTGGCGGAGGTGTGGCGGGCTCATGGTGTGGAGCCTGCGGCGGTCGTCGGTCACAGCCAGGGGGAGATTGCCGCGGCCTGCGTCGCTGGAGCGTTGACGCTGGAGGACGGCGCGCGGGTGGTGGCGTTGCGGAGCAAGGCGATCCGTGCGCTGTCCGGCCGTGGCGGGATGGTGTCGGTGGCCCTGCCGTCGTCCGAGGTGTCGGAGCTGATCGGGCCGTGGGACGGCCGGATTTCGATAGCGGCCGTCAACGGCCCCACGTCCGTAGTGGTCTCCGGTGACGCGGACGCGCTCGACGAGCTGATGCACGTGTGCCAGGAGCGCGAGGTTCGGGCCCGCCGCATTGAGGTGGACTACGCCTCGCACTCGGCGCACGTGGAGTCGATTCGTGCGGAGTTGCTGGAGGTTTTGGCGCCGGTGGTGCCCAGGGCGTCCGAGGTGCCGTTCTTCTCGACGGCGATGGGGGAGTGGCTGGACACGGCGGGGATGGACGCCGGCTACTGGTACGCGAATCTGCGGCGGACGGTGGGGTTCGCGCCCGCCGTCGAAGCCCTCATCGCCGCCGGGCACCGCACTTTCGTGGAGGTCAGCCCGCACCCTGTGCTCACGGTGCCGCTTCAGGAGACCGTGGAGGACGCGGGCGCGGATGCGGTGGTGACCGGCACGCTGCGGCGGGACGACGGTGGTCTGCCACGGCTCCTCACCTCTCTCGGTGAGCTGTATGCGCACGGCGTGGACGTCGACTGGTCCCCGGTCTTCGCCGACCGCCGGCCGCACCGGGTGGAGCTGCCGACGTACGCATTCCAGCGACAGCGCTTCTGGCCGGAGCCGGAGGCGCCGGCCGTCGCCGCCTCCCCCGAGGAGGCGGCGTTCTGGACGGCCGTCGGGGACCAGGACGCCGCATCGCTGGCGGGCACGCTCGGGCTGCCCGGCGCCGAGGCCCTGGACGAGGTGCTGCCCGCGCTGTCCTCGTGGCACAAGAACCGGCGGCAGCGGAGCACGGTCGACGGCTGGCGCTATCGCGTCGTGTGGCGGCCCCTCGCGGAACCCGCCGCCCGCCAACTGGAAGGCAGCACCTGGCTTTTGGTGGTACCGGCCGGATACGAGGACGACGCGCTGGTGCGCGGCGCCCGCGCGGCACTGCGGGAAGCGGGCGCCCGCACCCACGCACTGACCGTGGACGACAGTTTTGGGCTCGCCGATCTGGTGCGTGCCGCCTCCGGTCCCTTCGCCGGTGTGCTGTCCCTGCTGGCCCTGGACGAACGGCCGGACCGTACCCGGCCCTGCGTACCCACCGGCCTTTCGCTCTCCCTCGCACTGCTCCGGGCACTCGGAGAGGCCGGGATCGACGCCCCGCTGTGGTGCGTCACCCGGGGCGCGGTCGCCACCGGCACCTCGGTCGAGGCCACGGGGGATGCCGCCACGGCCGATCCCACCGGCGATGGCGTGGACCGCGTCGCCGCCGCGGACCCTGCGCCTGCTCACCCCGACCAGGCCGGGGTCTGGGGGCTCGGCCTGGTCGCCGCGCTGGAGCATCCGGAGCGCTGGGGCGGTCTCGTCGACCTGCCCGGCCAGGCGGCGGCCGACGGCCAGGAAGTGGCGCTGCTGGCGCGGATCCTGGCCGGCGGTGGTGACGAGGATCAGCTTGCCGTCCGCGGGGCCGCCGTGTTCGGACGACGGCTCGTCCCCGCGCCGATGGCCGGGAAGACCCCACGGCGCTCCTGGCGCCCACGCGGCACCGTCCTCGTCACCGGCGGCACGGGAGCGCTCGGTGCCCATGTCGCCCGCTGGCTCGCCGCCAACGGCGCGGAACACCTCGTCCTCACGGGCCGCCGTGGCGCCGACGTCCCCGGCGTGGCCGCACTCTGCTCCGAACTCCGTGACCGGGGCGTCCAGGTCACCGTCGCGGGCTGCGACATCGCCGATCAGCAGGCGGTGACGGATCTCGTACGGCAGATCGAGCAGGACGGGGCACCGGTCCGCGCCGTGGTGCACGCCGCGGGTGTCAGCGCCCTCGGCCCGCTGGCGGAGGCAGGGCCGGACGACCTCGCGGCCGCGCTCGCGGGCAAGGTCGCCGGAGCCGACCATCTGTCCGCCGTACTCGATCCCGCATCACTCGACGCCGTCGTCTACTTCTCCTCCATCTCCGGCACGTGGGGAGTGGCCGAGCACGGCGCGTACGCCGCCGCCAATGCGCTCCTCGACGCCCGCGCCGCACGCGGCCGGGCCGACGGCCTGCCGGTCCTGTCGGTCGCCTGGGGCCCGTGGGCCGGCGGCGGCATGATCTCCGACTCGATTCACGACGTGCTGCGGCGCCGTGGCGTGCCCGTCATCGACCCGGACACCGCTCTCACCGCCCTCCAACAGGCGCTCGACCACGACGAGACCTCGATCGCGGTCGCCGATGTCGACTGGCAGCGCTTCGGCAGCGTCTTCACCTCCGTACGGCCCAGCCGACTCCTCAGCGAGATCCCACAACTGGCGGAGGCCGCGGACGGAGACGGTGACGACGGCGGCGCCGAGCTCGGGACGGCACGTTCGCCACTCGCCGAGCGGCTCGCCGGGCTCGATGCCCGGCAGCGCACCGCGGCACTGCTGGACCTCGTCCGTGAGCAGGTCGCCTCGGTGCTCGGGCACGACAGGACAGCACAGGTCGACCCCGAACGCCCCTTCAAGGAGCTGGGTTTCGATTCGCTGACCGCCGTCGAGCTGCGCAACCGTCTGGGCCGGGCCACCGGGCTGGGGCTGCCCAGGACCGTGGTGTTCGACCATCCCAGCCCGGCGGCGCTCGCCGACTACGTCGGCGCCGAACTGGTCGGCGAGGAGGAACGCGGCACACCGCCGGCCACGTCGTCCGCTCTCCTCTCCCTCCCCGCCACCGCTCCCGCCGACGATGACCCGATCGCCATCGTGTCCATGGCCTGTCGGTACCCGGGTGGTGTGCAGTCGCCCGAGGACCTGTGGCGGCTCGTCCGGGAGGGCGTCGACGCGATGTCCGCCTTCCCCACCGACCGTGGCTGGGACCTCGACGGCCTCTACCACCCCGATGCCGACCAGCCGGGCAGGAGCTACGTCCGGGAGTCCGGATTCCTGCGCGATGCCGGTGACTTCGACGCCGGGTTCTTCGGGATCTCGCCCCGCGAGGCGATCGCCATGGACCCGCAGCAGCGGCTGCTCCTGGAGACCTCCTGGGAGGTCTTCGAGCGTGCGGGCATCGACCCCAAGTCCCTGCGCGGCAGCGGGACCGGTGTCTACATGGGGGTCACCGACCAGGAGTACGGGAACCGGCTGCGCACGTCGGACCCCGAGCAGTTCGAGGGCTATTTCGCGACCGGGGCGGCCGCGAGCGTCGCCTCCGGCCGGGTCGCCTACACCCTGGGACTGGAAGGCCCGGCGGTCACGGTCGACACGGCATGCTCGTCGTCGCTGGTCGCCCTGCACATGGCGGTGCGGGCACTCCGCTCGGGGGAGTGCCCGCTCGCCGTCGCCGGAGCCGCGATGGTCATGGCCGATCCCGGGCCGTTCATCGGCTTCAGCCGGCAGCGGGGGCTGGCGCGGGACGGCCGCTGCAAGCCCTTCTCGGCGGCGGCCGACGGCTTCGCGCTCTCCGAAGGTGTCGGTGTGCTGCTGGTGGAACGCCTCTCGGACGCCCGCCGCAACGGGCACCCGGTGCTGGCGGTCGTCCGCGGCACGGCGATCAACCAGGACGGTGCCTCGAACGGTCTGACCGCGCCGAACGGTCCCTCGCAGCAGCGGGTGATCCGTGCCGCGCTCGCCGACGCCGGGCTGTCGGCCGCCGGGGTGGATGTGGTGGAGGCACACGGTACGGGGACGTCGCTGGGCGATCCGATCGAGGCGCAGGCGTTGCTGGCGACGTACGGGCAGGAGCGGGAGGCGGACCGGCCGCTGTGGCTCGGTTCGGTCAAGTCGAACATCGGGCACACCCAGACCGTCTCCGGTGTGGCGGGTGTCATGAAGATGGTGCTCGCCATGCGGCACGGCGAGCTGCCGGGGACCTTGCACGTGGACGAGCCGTCGCCGCATGTGGAGTGGTCGTCGGGCGCGGTGGAACTGCTGACCGCGGCCCGTCCGTGGACGCCGGAGAACGGCCGCCCGCGCCGCGCCGGCATCTCCTCCTTCGGCATCAGCGGGACCAATGCGCATGTGATCGTGGAGCAGGCGGAGGCGCCCGGGCAGGAGGAGCCGACGGAGGCAGCGGCCGGCGCGCCGTCGTCGGCTTCGGGTGTGGTCGTGCCGTGGGTGGTGTCCGGGCGTTCTGCTGAGGCGTTGGTGGCGCAGGGGGAGCGGTTGGCGTCGCGGGTGGCGGACAGCGGCTGGTCACCTGTTGAGGTGGGTTGGTCGTTGGTGGCGTCGCGGTCGTCGTTCGAGCACCGGGCGGTGGTGGTGGGCTCGGACACCGATGAACTGATCGCAAAGCTGCGGGAGTTGGAGTCGGCCGCTGCTGTGGGTGATCCGGGCCGGACGGTGTTCGTCTTCCCGGGGCAGGGGTCGCAGTGGGTGGGGATGGCGGTGGAGTTGTGGGACTCCTCGCCGGTGTTCGCGGCTCGGTTGGCGGAGTGTGAGGCGGCGTTGGAGCCGTTCACGGACTGGTCGTTGAGTGGTGTGCTGCGGGGCGCTGAGGGCGCCCCGGGTTTGGACCGGGTGGATGTGGTCCAGCCGGTGTTGTGGGCCGTGATGGTCTCGTTGGCCGAGGTCTGGCGGGCTCATGGTGTGGAGCCTGCGGCGGTCGTCGGTCACAGCCAGGGGGAGATTGCCGCGGCCTGCGTTGCTGGAGCGTTGACGCTGGAGGACGGCGCGCGGGTGGTGGCGTTGCGGAGCAAGGCGACCCGTGCGCTGTCCGGCCGTGGCGGGATGGTGTCGGTGGCTCTGTCCGCGTCCCAGGCGTCCGACCTGATCGAGCCGTGGGACGGCCGGATTTCGATAGCGGCCGTCAACGGCCCCACGTCCGTAGTGGTCTCCGGCGATGCGGAGGCGCTGGATGAGCTGATGCACGTGTGCCGGGAGCGTGAGGTTCGGGCCCGCCGGATCGACGTCGACTACGCCTCGCACTCGGCCCATGTGGAGTCGATCGAAGAAACGCTGGCGGAGGTCCTGGCGCCGGTCGCGGCCCGGAAGCCGTCCGTGCCCTTGCTGTCGACGGTGACGGGGGAGTGGCTGGACACGGCGGGGATGGACGCCGGCTACTGGTACGCGAACCTGCGGCGGACCGTGGGGTTCGCCCCCGCCATCGAAGCCCTCATCGCCGCCGGCCACCGCACTTTCGTGGAGGTCAGCCCGCATCCTGTGCTCACCGTGCCACTCCAGGAGACCGTCGAGGCGGTGGACGCCGAGGCGGTGGTGACGGGGACCTTGCGTCGTGATGACGGTGGTCCGTCGCGGCTCTACGCCTCTCTCGGTGAGCTGTATGTGAACGGTGTGGAGGTGGATTGGTCGCCGGCCTTCCCTGTGTCCCGGCCCGGGGTCGTCGAGTTGCCCACGTATGCCTTC
>NZ_JBFBHQ010000005.1:0-551180 GCF_040701845.1 Streptomyces angustmyceticus
TGGTACTGCAGGGGGGACCCTGTGGGAGAGTAGGACGCCGCCGAACAATCTTTGTGGGAAGCCCCGCACCGTATGGTGCGGGGCTTTTCCGCGTTCTAGGAGTGCCTCGTTCGTATCTCCCGGCGCCGGTGCGGGACCATTTTTGGGTGAGGCCGTCGGCATCGAGTGGTGAGTGCCCTACGGTGGGGCGCCATGAGCGCCATGAGGGTTCTGATCATCGGCGGCAGTGGGTTTCTTGGGGCGGAACTTGTGCGTCGAGCCACCGCCGCGGGCTGGGAAACGGCGGCGACATATTGTTCCCGTCCTGGCGACCTTGCCGGAGTCGCGTGGTACCAGCTCGACCTTCGCGTGCCCGGGCACGTTGATGAGGTGCTGGCTGGGGTTGCCCCCTCCGCCGTCATCAATGCGACGAGCGGAGGGAGCGACTGGGCGGTCACCGCTGACGGCTCGGTCTACGTGGCGATGGCTGCGATGAGAAGGGGTTGCCGACTGGTCCACGTTTCCAGTGACGCTGTGTTCTCCGGTTCGCGGATTCGCTATGACGAGAGCTGTCTGCCGGATCCGGTCACCCCGTACGGCGCGGCAAAGGCCGCCGCTGAGACCGCCGTGCGACTCCTCGCGCCGGCTGCTGCGGTCGCACGCACGTCATTGATCATCGGGCACGGCGGTTCTGTGCATGAGCGCATGGTGCACGCTCTGGCTACCGGTACCGGCGATGGCGTCCTGTTCACCGATGACTTCCGCTGCCCGGTGCATGTCGATGATCTGGCATGCGCTCTGTGGGAACTCGCAGTGTCCGATCAGGCCGGGATGTTCCACCTCGCCGGGGCGGATGCTCTCAGTCGTCACGAACTCGGCTTACTCATTGCCCAACGCGATGGGCTCGACGCGGCCCGGCTGTCTGTGGGGTGCCGGGCGGAGGCGCGTATCCCCGGGGCTCTCGACGTTCGCCTCGACAGCAGGGCCACGCAGCGGCGGGTACGTACACGGCTGCGTGGGGCCCGGGAGTTCCTCCGGGTTCGGTAGGTCGGAGACGGGGTCCCGGGGGCCGGCGTCGCGCGGCCTTACAGGCGGCCGGCGGACTTCAGGGTGAGGTAGGCGTCGGCGAGGTCGGGGGCCAGGCGGGTAGGGGTGGAGTCGATGACGGTGATGCCGTGGTGGCGCAGGCGGTCGGCGGTGCGGCGGCGGGCGGCGTGGGTCTGTTCCGCGGCGGCGGCTGCGTAGACGGCCTGGGGGGTGTGACGGCCGGCGGCCAATTCCTCGATGCGGGGGTCGGCCACGGCCGCGACGATGAGTTCGTTGCGCTGGGTGAGGCTGGGGAGGACGGGCAGCAGGGCTTCCTCCACGGGAGCTGCGTCCAGGCCGGTGAAGAGCACGATGAGGGACCGGCGCGGGGTGCGGCGGTGGATGGTGGCGGCCAGGCCGCGGGCATCCGCTTCGACCAGTTCGGATTCGAGGGGGGCCAGGGCCTCGGTCAGGGCCGGGAGGACATCGCGTGCGGTGCGGCCTTGGACGGAGGCGCGTATGCGGCGGTCGTAGGCGAGCAGGTCCACGCGGTCGCCGGCGCGGGCTGCGAGGGCGCCCAGCAGCAGGGCGGCGTCCATTGAGGCGTCGAGGCGGGGGATGTCGCCGACGCGGCCGGCGGAGGTACGGCCGGTCTCCAGGACGAGCAGGATGCGTCGGTCGCGCTCGGGGCGCCAGGTGCGGACCGCGAGGTTCTGCCGGCGGGCGGTGGCGCGCCAGTCGATGGAGCGGGTGTCGTCGCCGGGGGTGTAGTCGCGGAGGCTGTCGAACTCGGTGCCTTCACCGCGGGTGAGGACGCTGGTGCGGCCGTCGAGTTCGCGGAGGCGGGCGAGCTTGGCAGGGAGGTGCTTGCGGCTGGTGAAGGGCGGCAGGACACGAAGCGTCCAGGGGACGTGCCGGCTTCCTTGCCGGGCGGCCAGGCCGAGCGGTCCGTGGGAACGGACGGTGACGCGTACCGCCTGATGGTCGCCGCGGCGGGTGGGGCGGAGCGTCGTGGTGAGACGGCGGCGTTCGGCGGCGGGGATGCGCACGGTGTGGCGGGAATCGGGGACGTCGGCACCGGGATGGAAGGAGCTCGGGGGCCAGGCGTCACGGATCTGGGCGCGCAGGGTGCGGCGGCTCGGGTTGGTGACGGTGAGGTACGTGGTGGCTTCTCCCGTTAGTCGAACTGTTGTGTCACCGGTTCGAGTGATAAGGAGCTTTCGCACTGGCGCGGCGAGCGCGAGATCGCACAGGATTGCTAGCAGCAAGGCGAGTTGGACGGTGAGGATGCCGAGCCAGCTGGGCAGCACGAAGCCGACGAAGAGGGCTCCGAGTGCGGAGATGAGGGCGGTGCGTCCGGTGAGGGCCACGGTGTCGTCTCAGCGGGGGACGGGGAGATGAGCGAGAACGGCGTTGATCACGGAGTCTGCGGTGACTCCTTCCATCTCCGCTTCCGGGCGGAGCTGGATGCGGTGGCGGAGCGTGGGAAGGGCAAGGGCCTTGACGTCGTCAGGGGTGACATAGTCGCGGCCGGTGAGCCAGGCCCAGGCTCGTGATGTGGAGAGCAGGGCGGTGGCGCCTCGGGGGGAGACGCCGAGGGAGAGTGAGGGGGACTCACGGGTGGCACGGCAGATATCGACGATATAGCCGGTGACTTCAGGGGAGACGGCGGTCTTGGCGACCGCGGCCCGGGCAGCGTCGAGGTCGGCGGTCGAGGCGACGGGGCGCAGCCCCGCGGCACCGAGGTCGCGCGGGCTGAAGCCGGCCGCGTGGCGCGTGAGGATGTCTATCTCGTCATGGCGGGCGGGAAGCGGCACCGTCAGCTTCAGCAGGAAGCGGTCGAGTTGGGCCTCGGGGAGCGGATAGGTGCCCTCGTACTCCACGGGGTTCTGGGTGGCAGCCACCAGGAACGGCTCGGGGAGGGGGCGAGCCGTGCCGTCGACGGTCACCTGCCGCTCCTCCATGGCCTCGAGCAGGGACGCCTGGGTTTTCGGAGGCGTGCGGTTGATCTCGTCGGCCAGCAGGAGGTTGGTGAAGACGGGGCCCGGCTGGAAGGAGAACTCCGCGCTGCGGGCGTCGTAGACCAGTGAGCCGGTGACATCGCTCGGCATCAGGTCGGGGGTGAACTGGACGCGCTTGGTGTCGAGTTCGAGGGCGGCCGACAGGGCGCGGACGAGCAGGGTCTTGGCGACGCCGGGAGCGCCTTCGAGAAGCACATGACCGCGGCAGAGGAGTGCGACGACCAGCCCGGTGACGGCGGGGTCCTGGCCTACGACGGCCTTGGCTATCTCGGTGCGCAGGTCCTCCAGGGAGGTTCGGGCGCTGTCAGCGGTCGGGGTGCTCACGGGGGGCGTGCCTCTCTTGGGAAACGATCGAGGATTCGAGTGCGTCGAGTTGGTCGGCCAAGTGCACCAGGGCCTTGTCGTCCGCGGGGGCCGGGCCGAAGAGCAGGGCGTGGAGGTCGGCGCCGGCGTCGGGGACGGAGGCCAAGTGGGCATGGACGGCGGGCAGAAGGACGTCGGCAGTGTGGGCGTGCGCCGAGGCCACGCCGAGGAGGGGGGCGAGACGTGTGCGGGTTGCCGAACGCAGCACGTCGGCGGCCCGGTCGCGGGCGTTGGCCTGCTCGTAGAGGCGGGCGTGGCCTTCGGTGGTCTCGGCGGCAGGGACGGTGACGGGGAGCTTCTCCGCGACCAAGGGGCCGAGGCGACGGGCACGCCACACGGCAGTGCACACGGCGGCGAGGACGAGCTGGAGCAGGGCCCAGCGCCAGCCGGAAGGGATGAGGCCGAAGAAGCTGCGCTGGTCGTCCTGAGCGGATGACGGGTCGCTCACGGAGGGGAGATACCAGATCAGATGCTTGTGCGTACCGAGGAGTTGCAGGGCGAGCGAGGCGTTGCCGCGCTCGGCCAGATGGTGGTTGTAGAAGAGGTCGGCGGAGCCGAGGAGGACGGTGTCGCGGCCGCTGCCGGGGGCCGGCAGGCGCAGCAGAGAGGGGTGGCCGCCGCCGGGGTAGCAACGGTCGGCTCCGGCGGCGTCGGTGACGTAGCGGAGGCCGCCGAGGAGAGCACTGCCCGCGCGGCGGGCCTCGGGGAGGGCGCAGGCGGGCCCGCGCACCGGGACACCGGCCGGGGGCTTCATCCGGACGCCGGGGGCGAAGGTTTCGAGGGGCGCCGCGCCAGGGGCGAGCAGGACGGTGCGGCCGGGAGTGTGGGAGGTCGCGGCGTGCAGACCCGTCAGCTGATCCGGCGTCAGCACGTCAGGATCGGTGACGAGCAGGGTGGTGCCGGGGCCGGCCGCTGCGGCTGCCTGCTCGGACGTGGTCACGACCTGGGTGGAGACACCGTGGGAGGCGAGGAGTTGGGAGAGCGCCCGGCTTCCCGTCCGGTCCGCGGAGCGGGGGTCGAGCCGCCCGTGCTGTTCGCCGGACTGCAGGGCGCCCAGGACCACACCGCTGACGACGAGCAGGAGGAGTGCGAGCAGCGGGCCGCGGGACCGGGTCCAGGTGCCACGAGCGGTGGCGGCGGGCGCCGGGGCGGCCGGGGCGGTCGTCGTCATCCGTGGCTCCCGGTCGGGGTGGTGGCCAGGGCCGGTTTGGCGTGCTGCAGCTCGGTGTCGAGGGCGGCCAGGAGGGTGTACGCCTCTTCCGTTCCGGGGCGGCCGCCGTATGTGACGTCGTCGAAGGTGCGGGCCGCGGTGCGGAGCCGGTCGGCGTACGCGGGAAATGCCCGGCCGGCTTCGGCGGAGGCTTCGTCAGCGGTGCGGCCGGGGCCGGGGGTGAGCAGTGTGCGCTCTTCCAGGGCGAGGACGAGGGCGCGCATGCGGTCCTGGATCGCCTGGTTCCAGTGGCCCTCGGCGGCGTGCCGGTCCGCGGCCGAACGGTGTTCGGTCGCGGTGCGGGGTGCTTCGGTGAAGAGTGCGCCGCTGGTGGTCGGGGTGCGGCGCACCGCACCGAGCCGCAGCCGGAGGGCGACGATCAGCAGAACGACGAAGGCGGCGATGGCCAGGAGTCCGATCCAGCCTCCCGGGGTGGTGCCGGCGGCCGCCGTGAAGAGGTCGTCGATGCGCGCCCAGAGCCAATCGAGGGCCTGCTGGATCGGGTTGGGGTCGTGCTGGTGGTACCGGGGATCGGACAGCTCGCGTTCGGCCGCCTCGCGGGCGGGGACGCGTGGAGTCCTCACCGGTATGTCGTCGTCGGAGCGCGCCATGAGGCGTCCGAGCGCGGTCATGTTCCCCCCTCTGGTCACCGCATCAGCTTCCCGGCGCGGCGTCGTCGGGGCGTTGCCCGGGGCCGTCGGCGGGCGTGGTGCCGGTGGCCGTGGGGTCCGTGGGGGCCGTGCTGCCGGTGGTGCCCGCCTCGGGGGTGTCTGCTTCGGTGCCGTCCTTCGGCGAGACGACTGTACTGGGGCTGTCCGGCTTGGAGTTGTCCGCCTCCGCTCGGTGCGCCCGGGCGTCGTCGGGGGCCGGAGCGGCAGCGGTCGGCGCCTGTCCGGTGGTTGTGGGAGCGGGCGTGGCCGGGGGCGCGGCGGGAGCGTCGGCGCCGTAGCCGGGGAGACCCGCGGCGCGGGCGAGTTCGAGGTCGAGTGCCTCGCGGCGGATGCGCTGGTCCACGTACAGGAGCGCGGTGACGCCGGCGGTGATCGGGAAGGTGATGGTGGAGCTGATGACGGCTCCGATGCCCAGCACGATCAGGAACGACCAGCTGGTGGTGTTGCTGGTGCCGTTCGCCCAGTCGATGAGGCTCTCGCCGCCGATGAGGAAGGCGGCGATGGTCGCCGGGATCTGGATGATGAACTCGACGATGCCCACCAGGAGGAAAGCAAGGAGCTGCACCCCCAGCACGCGCCACCAACTGCCCCGTACGAGCTTCGCGGAGCGGCGCATGGCAGGGATGACGCCCTGCTTCTCCAGCATCAGGGCGGGGGAGGCGAGGCTGTAGCGGACCCCCAGCCAGACGCTCACCACACAGGCGGCCAGCCCGCCGAGCAGGGTGAGGAGCAGGCCCGCTTCCAGCGGGCCGGCGCCGGTGGCGGTGAGGATCAGGCCGGGAGCCATGCCGACCGTGACTATCGCCATGATGATCAGGGGCAGCAGGACGAGCAGGCCGAGCAGGCGGGGGAGCTGGGGGCGCGCGTCGCGCCAGGCTTCCCCGGCGGTCACCGAGCGGCCCAGGACGGCACGGCTCACGACCATGGTCAGGAGCCCGGTGACGACGATGGTGGCGAGCAGCCCGATCGCCGAGGTGATGCCGCTGGCGGCGAGCGAACTGCCCATGTCGTTCAGGGTCTGGCGGAGCGGCGGGACATTGTCGCTCGACAGCGAGGGCTCGCGGCCGGAGCCCTGGAACCAGATGCCGGTGACGGCGGTGATGGCGGTCTGGGCGACGACCGCGACGATCAGCGAGATGCCCAGGACCGTGCGCCAGTGGGCGCGCATGGTGGCGACCGCACCGTCGAGGATCTCGCCGACGGCGAGCGGGCGCAGCGGGATGACACCGGGCTTGGCGGCCTGCGGCGCCGGTGCCCAGGCGCCGCCCCAAGGGGGCTGGTTGCCGGGGTGGCCGCCCCACTGACCGGAGTGGCCGCCCCAGCCGGCACCGCCTGCTCCGGGCGACGACGCACGGGCACGGTCGCCGGCCCTGCTGCGGCCGCTGTTCCCGTGGGGGCCGCTCTGGCCGGGGATGCCGGTGGGGGCCGACCACTGGCCGGAAGGCGGCTGTTCCTTGGACCAGTTCGGTGGGGGCGACTGCTCGCCGGAGGAGTACTGGTCTTCTTGAGGGGGCTGTTCCTGAGTGCCGCGGCCCGGCTCTTCGGAGGGAGAGGATCCGGGCGAAGCCCAGCCCGGAGAGTTGTTCATCGTCGCTCCTTCTTGCTGCCCGTCCGCCGGGGCGGCCGGGATCCGGGGTCCGCGGTGGCAGTCATCGTGTCATGGCTGTCGCCGTTGTGTACCGGTGCCCGGAGTGCGAGGAGACCTTCTGCTGGAGGGGCGATCGGCGGCAGACTGAACGGATGGGCGATCAGTACGAGGTATCCGAGGCGGGCGTCGAGGCGCTCACCATTCCGTCGTTGCGCTGGGAGGAGCCGCCCGAGGGGCCCGTCGTGGTCCTCCTTGATCAGACCCGGCTGCCGGCCGAGGAGGTCGAGCTCGTCTGCACGGACGTCCCGGCGCTGGTCCAGGCGATCCGGACGCTGGCCGTGCGCGGGGCGCCGCTGCTGGGCATCGCCGGTGCCTATGGCGTCGCGCTGGCCGCGGCGCGGGGCTTCGACGTGGAAGAGGCGGCGGAGGCGCTGGCGCAGGCCCGGCCGACCGCGGTCAATCTGGGCTGGGGCGTACGACGGGCGGCTGCCGCGTACCGCACCGCGGCGGCCGGCGGGCCCGACGCCCAGGCGGCAGCGGCGCTGGCCGAGGCGCGGGCCGTGCACGACGAGGACATCGAGGCCAGCGCACGCATGGCGGCGCACGGGCTGGGGCTGCTGGGCGAGCTGCTGCCGGGCGGCGGTCACCGGATCCTCACGCACTGCAACTCCGGGGCGCTGGTGTCCGGGGGCGAGGGCACCGCCCTGGCGGTGGCGCTGGCGGCGCACCGTGCCGGTGAGCTGCGCCGTCTCTGGGTGGACGAGACGCGGCCGCTGCTGCAGGGGGCGCGGCTGACCGCCTACGAGGCGGCCCGGACGGGTATGGCGTACACGGTGCTCCCGGACGGCGCGGCAGGGTCGCTGTTCGCCGGGGGTGAGGTGGATGCGGTGCTGATCGGCGCGGACCGGATCGCGGCGGACGGATCGGTGGCGAACAAGGTCGGCAGCTATCCCCTGGCGGTACTGGCGCGGTACCACCACGTTCCCTTCGTGGTGGTGGCCCCGACCAGCACGGTGGATCTGGAGACCGAGGAGGGGTCGGACATCGAGGTGGAGCAGCGGCCGGGCCATGAAGTGACGGAGTTCTCGTTGCCGTATGCGCAGGGGCCCGGGGCGGAGGCGGGCACCGGCATACCGGTGGCTCCGCTGGGCGCACAGGCCTACAACCCGGCCTTCGACGTCACTCCGGCGGAGCTGGTGACGGCGATCGTCACGGAGGCCGGGGTGGTGTCGCCGGTGACCCGGAACGGCCTGGCAGGGGTGTGTTCCACATCACGATGGAGTAAGTCACGATCAGGTAATGGGATGATGGCCGAATGAAGGGACGCGTCCTGGTCGTCGACGACGACACCGCACTGGCAGAGATGCTCGGCATCGTGCTGCGCGGCGAAGGCTTTGAACCGTCGTTTGTGTCGGACGGTGACAAGGCCCTTGCGGCCTTCCGCGAGACCAAGCCCGATCTTGTCCTGCTCGATCTGATGCTGCCGGGCCGGGACGGTATCGAGGTGTGCCGGCTGATCCGCGCCGAGTCCGGCGTGCCGATCGTCATGCTGACCGCCAAGAGCGACACGGTGGACGTGGTGGTCGGGCTCGAATCGGGCGCGGACGACTACATCGTCAAGCCGTTCAAGCCCAAGGAGCTGGTGGCCCGCATCAGGGCGCGCCTGCGGCGCTCGGAGGAGCCGGCGCCCGAGCAGCTGGCGATCGGTGACCTGGTCATCGATGTGGCGGGCCACTCGGTGAAGCGCGAGGGGCAGTCCATCGCCCTGACCCCGCTGGAGTTCGATCTGCTGGTGGCGCTGGCGCGCAAGCCGTGGCAGGTGTTCACGCGTGAGGTGCTGCTCGAGCAGGTCTGGGGCTACCGGCATGCCGCCGACACCCGGCTGGTCAACGTCCATGTGCAGCGGCTGCGCTCCAAGGTCGAGAAGGACCCGGAGCGGCCGGAGATCGTGGTGACCGTGCGCGGGGTCGGCTACAAGGCCGGGCCCAGCTGAGATGACCCGGGACGGTTCGGCCCCGGAGGGAAAGCGGGGGCGCACCGTCGGCCCGGCGGGTGATATGTCCTTTTCCGGGAAGGTGTCCGCCTGGTTGCTGCGCGGAGGGCAGCTGCTGCCCGACGGCGCGGTGAGCGGGCCGGTGCACCCCCTGCTCCGGCTCTTCAGCCGCTGGGTGCGGCGGCCGCTGCTGCCCGCCCTGCGGCTGTGGCGGCGCAACATCCAGCTGCGCGTGGTGGCGACCACGCTGCTGATGTCGCTGGCCGTGGTGCTGCTGCTCGGCGTGGTGGTCGTCGGCCAGGTTCGTAACGGCCTGCTCACGGCCAAGGCGCAGGCCGCGCAGAGCCAGGCCGTGGGCGGCTTCAGCGTCGCCCAGAAGATGGCCGACGGCGCCGACGACACCCGGCCCGACGACACCGCGCGCACCGGCAACCGAGGCACCCAGGACTCCGCGACCTGGCTGACCGGCCTGGTCGAGCAGCTCGCCAGCGGCGGGCAGGGCGTCTTCTCGGTCGTGGCGCTCAGCTCCGACTCCGACGAGCCGTTCGGCGACTCCAGCCCCGGTACCCGTGGCCCGCGCGCCTCCGGCGACGTCGATCCCGAGCGGAGCGTGCCGCTCGAACTGCGGCGGAAGCTGGAGACCAAGTCCGGGACGTTCCGCCAGTACACCGAGATCAAGCGCATCGGGTCGGACGACGGCGTATCCGCGCTGATCATCGGCAAGCGGCTGAACGACGTCAACAGCAACCAGTACCAGCTCTACTACCTTTTCCCGTTCAGCCAGGAAGAGGAGTCGCTCAAGCTGGTCACGGGGACGCTGGCGACGGCCGGGGTCTTCGTCGTGATCCTGCTCGGCGCGATCGCCTGGCTGGTGGTCCGGCAGGTCGTTACGCCGGTACGGATGGCCGCGGGGATCTCCGAGCGGCTGGCCGCCGGCCTCCTCCAGGAGCGGATGAAGGTCACCGGCGAGGACGACATCGCCCGGCTGGGCGAGTCCTTCAACAAGATGGCGCAGAACCTCCAGGTCAAGATCCAGCAGCTGGAGGAGCTCTCGCGGATGCAGCGCCGCTTCGTCTCCGACGTCTCGCACGAGCTGCGTACGCCGCTGACGACCGTGCGGATGGCGGCCGATGTCATCCACGACGTGCGGGACGAGTTCGACCCCGTCACCGCACGCTCCGCCGAGCTGCTGCGCGGCCAGCTCGACCGCTTCGAATCCCTGCTCGCGGAGCTGCTGGAGATCAGCCGGTTCGACGCCGGGGCGGCCGCGCTGGAGGCCGAGCCGATCGATCTGCGCGATGTGGTGCACCGCGTCATCGAAGGTGCCGAGCCGCTCGCCGAGCGCAAGGGCACCCGGATAGTGGTGCGCGGCGGCGAGCAGCCCGTGATCGCCGAGGCCGACACCCGCCGGGTGGAGCGCATACTCCGCAATCTGGTCGTCAACGCCGTCGAGCACGGTGAGGGCCGCGACGTGGTGGTGCGGCTGGCGTCCGCGGGCAGCCGCAGCGGCGGCGCGGTGGCCGTCGCGGTGCGCGACTACGGCGTCGGCCTCAAGCCCGGCGAGGCCGCCCGCGTCTTCAACCGCTTCTGGCGTGCGGACCCGGCCCGGGCCCGTACGACCGGCGGTACGGGGCTGGGCCTGTCCATCGCCGTCGAGGACGCCAGGCTGCACGGCGGCTGGCTGCAGGCCTGGGGCGAGCCGGGCGGCGGCTCGCAGTTCCGGCTGACGCTGCCCCGTACGGCCGGTGAGACGCTGCGCGGGTCCCCGATCCCCCTGGAGCCGGAGGACTCGCGGCGCCACCGCGGACTGGACGAGTCGGGGCGGCCGAGGGCCGGGGCGGAGCACAAGGCGTCTACGATCCCGGTGCAGGCGCGTACCCCGGAGGCGGGTGACGCGGCCGCTGTCCCGGAGCCGAAGGTGTCCTGGCCGGCGGCCGACCCGGTGGCACTGCCCGGCAGCGGCGCCCGGGTGGTGCCGCAGGGCGGGAGTGTACGGAGCGAAGAGGCGGCGCACGGCGACAGCGTGCGCGCCGATGAGCCGGACCGCGAGGGCGGGGCCGAGCAGGAAGCCGAACGGGGCGTGGATCGGGAAGGCGGGCTGCGTGGAAACTGAGCGCGGAGGCGAGCGCGGGGAGGGGACCGGTTCCCGCGGGCGCGCTCGCAGGGCTGCCGGGCCGGTGCGGAAGGTGCTGCTGCTCGGCTGCGCGGCGGCGCTGCTGGCCGGGTGTGCGTCGATGCCCGACAGCGGGGAGGTCACGGCGGTCGACCAGTCGCCGCGCTCCGAGGGCGAGTCGCAGGTGCGGGTCTACGGCGTTCCCCCGCAGGACGGCGCGCAGCCGACCAACATCGTGCGCAGCTTCCTCGACGCCACGACCAGTGACGAGGCGGACTTCCGTACGGCCACCCAGTATCTGGCCAAGTCGGCGAAGCGGACCTGGCGGCCGTTCCAGGTGACCAATGTGCTCCAGGAGCGCCCGAAGCCCGAGCCGAAGTCCCTGCCCAACCGGGAGGACTCGAACGGCTACACGGTCACCCTCTCCGGCAGCCAGGTGGCGGCGGTGGACGACCACCACGCCTACACCCCCGAGGAGCGGCCGTACCGCCAGACGATCCACCTCATCAAGGAGGGCGGCCAGTGGCGTATCGACCGGCTGCCCAACGGGCTGGTGCTCGGGCTGTCCGACTTCCAGCGCATCTACCGCTCCGTCAACAAGTACTACTTCGCGTCCTACAACTCGGAATCGGGGGAGCCGAAGGCGGGCAAGAACGTGCTCGTCGCGGACCCCGTCTACCTGCGGCAGCGAATAAAGCCGATCACCTCCAGCGTGGAGGCGCTGCTGTCCGGGCCGACCGACTGGCTGAACCATGTGACGACTTCGGCCTTCCCGACCGGCACCCGGCTCGCCGCGCATGATCTGGCGCTGGACGACTCCAACGCGCTGCGGGTCAAGCTCAGCAAGGGCGCGGTGAACACCGACGCCGCCCAGTGCAAGCAGATGGCGGCTCAACTCTTCTTCACCGTGCAGGACATGACACGGGCTTCGAAGGTCAGCGAGGTGGAGCTCGAGGACAACAGCGGCAACTCGCTGTGCGCGCTGTCCCAGGAGCAGGCCGAGCGCGACTTCGCCCCGTCCCCGACCATCGGGGGTTCGGGCAAGGAGTACTTCATCGACGCCGACCACAAGGTCGTCGGCATGTCGGACTCGGCCACCGAACCGATGCCGGTGCGCGGGCCGTTCGGCACGGGCAAGACTCCGCTGCGCTCGGTCGCCATCTCGCGCGGCGAGGACACCGCGGCCGGTGTGTCGAGCGACGGCCGGTCCCTGTACGTGGCGGCCATGGAGGACGGCATCGGGCGCGGCGATCCGCTGCTGACCAGTACGGGTGCGGCCAAGAACCCCGATACGGGGCTCACCACGCCGAGCTGGGACGGCCTGGGCGACCTGTGGATCGCGGACCGCGACGCGCACGGCTCGCGGCTGTTGCGGTTGCGCGAGGGCAAGGGCGCCCCCGAAAAGGTGGCGGTGCCCGGGCTCGGCGACAGGCGGATCAAGGCGATCAAGGTGGCCGCCGACGGCATCCGGATCGCGGTTCTGGTGGAGGACAAGGGCCGTACGACGCTCCAGCTGGGCCGGGTCGAGCGCGGCGGAAGTTCGGAGCACCCGGAGCTCTCGGTGCAGGAACTGCGGCCGATCGCACCGCAGTTGGAGGACGTGGTCGCCGCGTCCTGGGCGGGCGGCAGCAGGCTGGTGGTCGTCGGGCGGGAGTCCGGCGGAGTGCAGCAGATGCAGTTCATGGAGACCGACGGCTCGGCGTCCAACGCGCAGACCCTGCCCGGCGTCAACGGCGTCATCGCGGTGGCGGCCTCGGAGGACGAGACCAGGCCGTTGATCGCCGATGCCACGGAGGGCATCGTGCGGCTCCCTCCGGACGCGAACTGGAAGACCGTGGCGAAGGACGGGACGGCGCCGGTCTATCCGGGGTGAGTGGTGGCGTGAGCAGCGCGGGGGATCGGCGGCCGGTGGTCGGTGACCCGTGATCGGCGCCGGGGCGGACGGCCGGGCGCGTGAAGGAAGACGGCATCGGACCGACTCCGAATGCCGGGACCGGACGGCTCCCGGCCGCCGCGGCGTGCGGGTGATCCGGCCCGCCGCCGACCTGTTCCGTGCCCGCTGACCTCCGGTTCCGTTGCTCTCCGGAGCCGCGGGCCGGCGCGTCACCGGCACCCCGTTCCGCAGATCCGCAGCTCCGCGGCCATGGTTGTCCACAGGGGTGGTGGCCGGGCGTGGACGGCGGGACAGTGGAGTCATGCAGGGGGTGTGGCGCGAACTGGCCGGTCTGGTGCTGCCGGTCGACTGTGCGGGGTGTGGCCGGCCGCGTACGGAGCTGTGCGCGGAGTGTCGCCGGGCGCTGGCCCGGGACGGGCGCGGGCCGCGGCGGGTGCGTCCGTGGCCGGCTCCGGCGGGTCTGCCCCGGGTGTGGGCCGGGGCGCCGTACGCCGACGAGGTGCGGGCGGTGCTGCTGGCGCACAAGGAGCGCGGCGCCCTGCGGTTGGCCGGTCCGCTCGGAGAGGTGCTGGCCGGGGCCGTGCGGGGGCTGGGAGGCGGGAGCCACCAGCTGCTGGTGCCGGTGCCTTCGGCCAGGAGAGCCGTGGCCGGGCGGGGCCATGACCCGGTGCGCAGGACGGCGCTGGCGGCGGCGCGGGAACTGCGGCGGTCGGGCGCGGGAGCGCGGGTGCTCGCGGTGGTGCGGCAGCGTCGTGCGGTGTCCGACCAGGCGGGGCTGAGCGCCCGGGAGCGGCTGGCGAACGTCGCCGGTGCACTGGCGGTGCCGGGTGCGGCCGGGAGGCTGCTGACGGGGCGGTCAGTGGTGCTGGTGGACGATCTGGTGACCACGGGGGCCACCCTCGCCGAGGCGGCCCGGGCGGTCGCGGAGGTCGGTGGCCGGGTCGTCGGGGCCGCGGTGGTGGCCGCGCCGCGCAGTGCTTTCGCCATCGAGGAGGCAGTGACGGTGTCTTTACCACGCGGTGGGTAGACGACGAGGAAAAGTCACCCAAATGGAGCCGAGGGCTCCGAGGGGGTGCCGACATCCGTCCGGGAGAGCTATGTTCGGTTGTGAGGACTTGGCGGGTGTTTTGCCTCGAATGTCGTGATGAATGCGTTCAGGGGCGTTTGAGCCGACCCTGAAAACGGGGGAGTGGAGAGCTTGTCGTCGGGGGAGGAGGAGGTGAAAGTCGCCAAGTCCGAGGCTTCGGCAACCACCGGAGCCTGGTGCAAGAAGGAATTGCTCCGCCTGATGAGCGGAGCGATCCGGGAACGGAGTTCTGCGTGGACATCGTCGTCAAGGGCCGCAAAACAGAGGTGCCCGAGCGGTTCCGCAAGCACGTGGCCGAGAAGCTGAAGCTGGACAAAGTCCAGAAGCTCGACGCCAAGGTGATCAGCCTGGACGTCGAGGTGTCCAAGGAGCCCAACCCGCGGCAGGCCGACCGTTCCGACCGAGTGGAGATCACCCTCCACTCCCGTGGCCCGGTGGTCCGGGCCGAGGCCGCCGCAGCAGATCCGTACGCCGCGCTGGATCTGGCCACCGCGAAGCTCGAGGCACGGCTGCGCAAGCAGCACGACAAGCGCTACTCGCGTCGCGGCAACGGCCGCATCCCGGCGAGTGAGGTCGCCGTCAGCGTGCCGGACGCCGCGAGCCTGAACACCAACGGTGAACTGGCCGCCGCCGAGGCCGCCCAGACGGTGCCGACCACGAAGATGGGGTGCATCGACGTCCAGGGCGAAGGACCCCTGGTCGTCCGCGAGAAGACCCACTCGGCCGCGCCGATGCTGCTCGACCAGGCACTCAACGAGATGGAGTTGGTCGGGCACGACTTCTACCTCTTCGTCGACGCCGACACCAAGCTGCCGAGTGTCGTCTACCGGCGGCACGCCTATGACTACGGAGTCATTCACTTGAACCCCGACTTGTTCGGGGGAGAGGAGCCCGGCGGCGCAGGCGGCGCGCTGGGCGGCTGAACCCCATCCGCTCGGTGCCCCCGGCGCACGCCGGGGGCACCATCGTGCCCGGAGGGGGCAGGAGTTGAAGCCGTATAGTCTTTGTGCCGGCCAGGGAGTATGTGGGCGCGAGACGGCGACATGCCGGGGAGGCGGTCGTATGGCATTGATCGGGCTGGCAGGGGGCTGTTGTCAACCAGCCTTACGCGCAAACTCCGGCCGCGCGGCCGAGTAGTTGACGGGGAGGACCAATGGGGGACAGTTTCGGGCCCGTGCGCGGCATCGCGGACGGCGACCACAGCGCTGCCGGGGGTGACGACGGCACCGACCGGGCCGTCAGTGTGCCGCGGCAGGAGCCGATCCGGGTCCTGGTCGTGGACGACCACGCGCTGTTCCGGCGGGGCCTGGAGATCGTGCTGGCCCAGGAAGAGGACATCCAGGTCGTCGGCGAGGCGGGGGACGGCGCGGAGGCGGTCGACAAGGCCGCGGATCTGCTGCCCGACATCGTGCTGATGGACGTGCGGATGCCCAAGCGCGGCGGGATCGAGGCATGCACCTCGATCAAGGAAGTGGCCCCCAGCGCAAAGATCATCATGTTGACGATCAGCGACGAAGAGGCCGATCTCTACGACGCGATCAAGGCCGGCGCCACCGGTTACCTCCTCAAGGAGATCTCCACCGACGAGGTGGCGACCGCGATCCGCGCCGTGGCGGACGGCCAGTCGCAGATCAGCCCGTCGATGGCGTCCAAGCTCCTGACGGAGTTCAAGTCGATGATCCAGCGCACGGACGAGCGCAGGCTGGTGCCCGCGCCCCGGCTCACCGACCGTGAGCTGGAGGTCCTCAAGCTGGTCGCCACGGGCATGAACAACCGCGATATCGCCAAGGAACTCTTCATCTCCGAGAACACGGTGAAGAACCACGTCCGCAACATCCTGGAGAAGCTGCAGCTGCACTCCCGGATGGAAGCGGTGGTGTACGCGATGCGGGAGAAGATCCTCGAAATCCGGTGAGCGGGCCGGCCGTGGCGGTGGCCTGATGGCGAGCGGCCACCCGGTGAGCGATGGTCCGCTGCGCCGGTGACCGGGGGCCGGTGACCGGAGGCCTGGCCGGCCTTCGGAGTCGTCGGCCGATGCCTATTGGTCGCTCGTGCGGGTGAGTTCCGTGCGCAAGGCGGTGGCCAGCCTCCGGTCGTCGCAGCGCTCGACGCGTACGTCGTCGCAGCCGACCCAGGTCGCGGCCTCCCGGAGGGCCTGGGCCATCGGGGCGACGGCCTTGGAGTCCTGCATCGAGACCTGGCGGGCGATGAGGGTGGTGCCCTCGCGCGCCGGGTCCACCCGGCCCACCAGCCGGCCTCCTGCCAGCAGGGGCATCGCGAAATACCCGTGGATCCGCCGGGGACGAGGGACGTACGCCTCCAGCCGGTGGGTGAAGCCGAAGATCCGCTCCGTGCGCGGCCGGTCCCAGATCAGGGAGTCGAAGGGCGAGAGCAGGGTGGTGCGGTGCCGGCCGCGGGGCGGAGCGGCCAGGGCGGCGGGGTCGGCCCATGCGGGCTTGCCCCAGCCCTCCACCTCGACCGGGACCAGCCCGGAGTCCGCGATCACGGCATCGACCTGTTCGGCCTTGAGACGGTGGTAGTCCGCGAGGTCGGCGCGGGTGGCCACCCCCATCGCGGCGCCGGCCTGGGCGACCAGACGGCGGATGCACGTGGAGTCGTCGAGATCGTCGTGGAGCAGGGCGTCCGGGACGGCGCGCTCGGCGAGGTCGTAGACGCGCTTCCAGGCGCGGCGCCGGGTGCAGACCACCTCGCCGGTGTCCAGCAGCCACTCCACCGCGATCTTGGTCTCGGACCAGTCCCACCACTCCCCGCCGTTGCGGCCGCCGCCCAGCTCCGAGGTGGTCAGCGGGCCGTCGGCCTTCAGCCGGTCCAGGACGGCGGCGCAGGAGCGCTCGGAGTTCTCCATGACGTGCCAGCGGTGGCCCTTGGCGCGGCGGGCACGGCGGCGGAAGGCGAAGTGCGGCCACTCCTCGATGGGCAGGATGCAGGCGGCGTGCGACCAGTATTCGAAGCTGTGGGGGCGCGGCGCGGGTGCGTCGGAGGGAGCCGTGCTCCAGTAGGCGGCCTCGACGGCGGTGCGGCCGACGGCGCCGAGCCGGGCGTAGGGAACCAGCTCGTGGGAGCGGGCCAGCACCGAGATCGTGTCCAGCTGGACCGCGCCCAGGTGCCGCAGCACCCCGCGCACACCCGCCCGGCGGTCCGGGGCGCCCAGCAGCCCCTGGGCACGCAGTGCTATCCGCCGGGCCTCGTCGTGGGACAGGGCGGTCACGGGCTGTGGCAGAGGCGTGGGCTGTGTCACGGCGGTCATGGGGCACAGCGTAGGGGCGGGTACTGACAACGGCCCCGGGCGCGGGAATCGCCGCTGGTGGCGGCGCTACCCGCGCCCGGGAAGAGGCGTTCGGCCGTGGCGCGGCGGGCGGGCCCCGGGCGGCTCGCGCGGCAGGTGCGCAGCCGGCCGGGCGGCGGCTGCCGGTGATCAGCCGGGGAAGGGCAGATACGGCGTCGCGTCCGGAAGGCGGGTGCCGGCGGAACGGGCCGGTGCGGTCTCCCCGGGCAGGTCGGACGGGAGCAGGGAGCCGATCCACACGTCCCGGCGGGTGCCCCCGCGCACCAGCTGGGCGCGCAGCGTGCCCTCCATATGGAAGCCGAGTTTGCGGGCCACCGCCCGGGAGGCTTCGTTCCCGGCCTCCGCGTGCCACTCCAGGCGCTCCACCCCCAGCTCGCGGAAGGCCCAGCGCAGCACCGCGCGGGCCGCCTCGACCGTGTACCCCCGGCCGCGGTGCTCCTTGGCGGTCCAGTAGCCCAGCTCGGCCTGCCGTTCGGGGGTGTGCAGCCGGCCGAGGCGTACCAGACCCGTCGCGCCCACCAGGGAACCGTCCGCCCGGGAGACGACGGCGAAGTGGTACGCGGTGTCGTCGCGCCAGCTTCCGGGGACGACCGTGCCCACGAAGTGTTCCGCGTCCCCGACCCCGTACGGTGAGGGGACGCTCGTCCAGCGCGGAATGCCGGGGTCCTGGCACGCGGCGTGCACCGCGGGCGCGTCGGAGGGCTCGAAGGGACGCAGCACCAGGCGCTCGGTGGTGAGGGTGACGGGCTCCATGACGTGAGTCTGCAAGGGGGCGGACGGTGAGGCGAAGGGTTTTCCGCGGGATTCCCCGCGGCTGCCCGGCACCTTCTCGCGGCCTCGTGCGTTCACGCTGGGGAGGGGGCAGCGGGGTTCGCTGCGGCGTACCTCCCGGCCCGGCAGCGTCCTCCTTTACGATGGCCGTTGCGGCGGGGCCTGCCCCCTTGGAAAAATGCCGCGCCCGCGCACTCGACCGTGCAGGCCCGACCGGCAAGGAGACCAGCCCAAGTGTCCGTCTTGACGAAGATCATGCGTGCAGGCGAAGGAAAGATCCTGCGCAAGCTGCACCGCATCGCGGGCCAGGTCAACTCCATCGAGGAGGATTTCGCAGCTCTGTCCGACGCTGAGCTGCGGGCGCTCACGGATGAGTACAAAGAGCGTTACGCCGACGGCGAGAGCCTCGATGACCTGCTGCCCGAGGCGTTCGCCACGGTCCGCGAGGCCGCCAAGCGCGTGCTCGGCCAGCGGCACTACGACGTTCAGCTGATGGGTGGCGCGGCCCTTCACCTCGGTTATGTGGCGGAGATGAAGACCGGTGAGGGCAAGACCCTCGTCGGTACCCTCCCGACGTACCTCAACGCGCTGTCCGGCAAGGGCGTCCACCTCATCACGGTGAACGACTACCTGGCCGAGCGCGACTCCGAGATGATGGGCCGGGTCCACAAGTTCCTGGGCCTGACGGTCGGCTGCATCCTCGCCGACATGACGCCGGCCCAGCGCCGCGAGCAGTACAACTGCGACATCACCTACGGCACGAACAACGAGTTCGGCTTCGACTATCTGCGCGACAACATGGCCTGGTCGCAGGACGAACTCGTCCAGCGGGGCCACAACTTCGCGGTCGTCGACGAGGTCGACTCGATCCTCGTCGACGAGGCCCGTACGCCGCTGATCATCTCCGGCCCGGCCGACTCCGCCACCAAGTGGTACGGCGACTTCGCCAAGTTGGTGAAGCGCCTGAAGCGGGGCGAGGCCGCCAACCCGCAGCGCGGCATCGAGGAGACCGGCGACTACGACGTCGACGAGAAGAAGCGCACCGTCGGCATCCACGAGTCCGGTGTCAGCAAGGTCGAGGACTGGCTGGGCATCGACAACCTGTACGAGTCGGTGAACACCCCGCTCGTCGGCTACCTCAACAACGCGATCAAGGCCAAGGAGCTCTTCAAGAACGACAAGGACTACGTCGTCATCGACGGCGAAGTCATGATCGTCGACGAGCACACCGGCCGTATCCTCGCCGGCCGCCGCTACAACGAGGGCATGCACCAGGCCATCGAGGCGAAGGAAGGGGTGGAGATCAAGGACGAGAACCAGACGCTCGCCACGATCACCCTGCAGAACTTCTTCCGCCTCTACGACAAGCTCTCCGGCATGACCGGTACGGCCATGACCGAGGCCGCCGAGTTCCACCAGATCTACAAGCTCGGTGTCGTCCCGATCCCGACGAACCGCCCGATGGTCCGCATGGACCAGGCGGACCTGATCTACCGCACCGAGACCGCGAAGTTCGACGCGGTCGTCGAGGACATCGTCGAGAAGCACGGCAAGGGCCAGCCGATCCTGGTCGGCACCACCTCGGTCGAGAAGTCCGAGTACCTCTCCCAGCAGCTCAACAAGCGCGGTGTCTCCCACGAGGTGCTCAACGCCAAGCAGCACGACCGTGAGGCGCCGATCATCGCGCAGGCCGGCCGCAAGGGCGCGGTGACGGTCGCCACGAACATGGCCGGCCGCGGTACGGACATCAAGCTCGGCGGCAACCCCGACGACCTCGCCGAGGCGGAGCTGCGCCAGCGCGGCCTGGACCCGGTCGAGCACGTCGAGGAGTGGGCGGCCGCGCTGCCCGCCGCCCTGGAGCGCGCCGAGGCCGCGGTCAAGGCGGAGTTCGAGGAGGTCAAGGAGCTCGGCGGGCTCTACGTCCTGGGCACCGAGCGGCACGAGTCGCGGCGGATCGACAACCAGCTGCGCGGTCGTTCCGGCCGTCAGGGCGACCCCGGCGAGTCGCGGTTCTACCTGTCCCTGGGCGACGACCTGATGCGGCTGTTCAAGGCGCAGATGGTCGAGCGGGTCATGGCGATGGCCAACGTCCCCGACGACGTGCCGATCGAGAACAAGATGGTGACGCGGGCGATCGCCTCCGCCCAGTCGCAGGTCGAGCAGCAGAACTTCGAGACGCGCAAGAACGTCCTGAAGTACGACGAGGTGCTCAACCGCCAGCGTGAGGTCATCTACGGCGAGCGCCGCCGCGTCCTGGAGGGCGAGGATCTGCAGGAGCAGGTCACGCACTTCATGGAGGACACCATCGACGCCTACATCCAGGCGGAGACCGTCGAGGGCTTCGCCGAGGAGTGGGACCTGGACCGCCTGTGGGGCGCCTTCAAGCAGCTCTACCCGGTCAAGGTGACGGTCGAGGAGCTGGAGGACGAGGCCGGCGACCGCGCGGGCCTGACCGCCGAGTTCATCGGCGACGCCGTCAAGGACGACATCCACGAGCAGTACGCCGCCCGCGAGGAGCAGCTCGGCTCGGACATCATGCGTGAGCTGGAGCGCCGGGTCGTGCTGTCCGTCCTGGACCGCAAGTGGCGTGAGCACCTCTACGAGATGGACTACCTCCAGGAGGGCATCGGCCTGCGGGCGATGGCCCAGAAGGACCCGCTGGTCGAGTACCAGCGCGAGGGCTTCGACATGTTCACCGCCATGATGGAGGGCATCAAGGAGGAGTCCGTCGGCTACCTGTTCAACCTGGAGGTCCAGGTCGAGCAGCAGGTCGAGGAGGTCCCGGTGCAGGAGGCGGCGGAGCCGACCTCGCTGGACAAGGCCGCGCAGGACGTGGTGCCCGCCGGTGCGGGGCGCCCGGAGATCCACGCCAAGGGCCTGGAGGCGCCGCAGCGGCCGGACCGGCTGCACTTCTCCGCTCCCAAGGTGGACGGCGACGGCAGCATCGTCGAGGGCGACTTCATCAGCGACGAGGAGGCCGCCGGGCCGGCCCGTTCCGAGGCGGACGGCCTGACCCGTGCCGAGCGCCGCAAGGCCCAGAAGAGCGCCGGGCGCCGCCGTAAGAAGTGAGCGACCAGCAGTGAGCGGTGCGGCGGCCCGGGAACGGGCCGGCCGCGCCGTGTGACGGGGGCGCCCCGGCCGGAGACCGGCCGGGGCGCCTTTGTGTTCGCAGGCCACCCGGCGGTGTCCGCAGGTCACCCGGCCGGGCCGCGGACGGCCGGGGCCGGGCCGATGTCGAGGGCGGCGCAGCGCCACCGCGAGTCGGCACCCAGTTCCAGCCGGAAGGCCAGCGCCCGCAGCCGCCCGTCCGCGGCGATCCGGGCGAAGGCCTCGATGACGCCGCGGCGCGGCCGGCACAGGCCGCAGTCGCGCACGGTGGGGGCGGCGGTGGCGCGGCCGGCGGGTGCGAGCGGCCGCAGCGGCGCCTGCGGGGCGAGTTCCGCGAGCCGGTCGTACGCGGCGGGCAGCGCATGCCCCAGCAGGGCGTGCACGGGGCGCTGCCCGCTGAGCGCGAGCACCAGCTGATGGGCGAACCAGTGATGCGGCCGGTTCTCGTGCGCCCGGCGCTGTGCCCCGACGGTCGGCAGGGGGACGCCGGCCGCATTGACGGGTGTGGGCTGTGCGCCGCTGCGGGACTGCCGGCTCGCGGCGGCGGCCAGGGCGGCGGGGCGGCCGGTGCGCGGCGCGGTACGGGTGGGGCCCCGGCCGGCGGGGCCGGAGCCCGGGTCGCGACGCCCCGGACCGGCGTGCCGGCCGGACGAACCGGGGCCGCTCCCGGCGGGGCCGAGGGGACGGCGCTCGGCGGCGGGGGAGCGGCGGGGGCGGGGGACGGCGGGGACCGGTTCCGGTGCGGCGGCGGTGGGGCGCGTACGGGGGCCGTGGTCGTCCGGGGTGCCGGTGGACGCAGCGGGTGCGATGCCGGCGTAGGGAGCGTACGGAGCGGGTGTGCTGCCGGGGGACGGAGCGGGTGTGCTGCCCGTGGACGACCTGGGCGTGGCGGGAGGCGAGGCGGGCGTCGTGCCGGCGGCCGGTGCGGGGGTCGCACGCCGCGCGGTGGGCTCGGCACCGGCGCGCGCGGAGGGCCGCATGCCGGGCGCGCTGCCCCGTGGTGCAGCGGGTCGCGTGCCGCGCTCGCCGAGGGCCGGTGCGGCGGATCGGGCGGTGCGCCCGGTGGCGGTGGGTGCGCCGAGCGCCGTGGCGCTGGACGCCGTGGTGTGGTGCGCCGTGGTGCTGTGTGTGCCGGTCATGGTGTGGATCGCCCCCGTGGTGCCGGGCCCGTGAATTACTGGGCGGTAGCTTTCTTGGTGGGGAACTTCGTATCGGCGCGCTCGGGGCGGCAGCAAGGCGCGGAGGGGCCGGAACGAGGGGTGGGCAGAGTTCACCCGTCCGTGTCGCGGGCTTGAGGAGAGGCCCGGGGAGCGGGGTGGGGGACGGGTTCCCGGCGGGCGCCGCGGGGGGTGCGGGGGCGGCACGATGGGGGACTCGCGCCCGTATGCTGGCGGGACAATCTTCGGAGTCGAGCGAATCGAGCGGAAGCGGCTGCCATGCGCGTCTACGTCCCCCTGACCCTTTCCGGACTCGCAGAGGCGCACAAGAACGGTGAGCTGGGCCCCGGCACCCTGGACGCGTACGCCGTCACGCCCGCGCTGCGCGAGTGGTACGTCTCGGACGACATCGAGGAGCTGGAGTACGCCGCGCTGAACCGCGCCGCGCAGGCCTCGCTGCGGCTGCTCGCCGGGCACCCGGACCTGGCGCGGCGGCGGGTCGTGGTGGCCGTGGACGTGGCGGACGGCGCGGCCGCGTCGGACCCGGACCGCGGGCTCGACCCGTCGTCGCTGGGCGAGGTGCGGGTGGTCGGTCCGGTGCCGTTGTCGAAGGCCGCCGCCGTGCATGTGGATGCCGCGGACGCGGAGGCGGACATCGCGGCGGCCGCGGCGGCGCTGGGTGCGGCGGACCAGGGCGATGACGACGCGCAGTTCACGGTCGACGGCGCCGAGGACCACGACCTGATGTGGTTCGGGGTGCAGGAGATCCCGCATCTGATCGGCTGAGGGCGCGGGCCGCGGCTCCGGCTCGGCGGATCCTGCTCCGGTGTCAGTGGCGGCGGGTACTTTTTCTTCAGGGGGAAGCGCACGGGCAACGACGTGGGGGACCACATGGGGAAGCACGCGACACACATCGTCTGGGACTGGAACGGCACCCTGTTCCACGACATCGACGCCGTCATCGGAGCGACGAACTCCGCCTTCGCGGAGATCGGCCTGGAGCCGATCACGCTCGAAACGTACCGGGACCTGTACTGCGTGCCCGTGCCGCGGTTCTACGAGCGGCTGATGGGGCGGCTGCCGACGGACGCCGAGTGGCTGGTGATGGACGAGGCGTTCCACCGCCACTACAGCACGCACCGCCTGGGCTGTGAGCTGGCCGAGGGCGTGCATCAGCTCCTGGAGGGGTGGCAGGCGGCCGGGCGCAGCCAGTCGATCCTGAGCATGTACGGGCACGACGAGCTGCTGCCGATCGTGCGCGACTTCGGGATCGAGTCGCGGTTCGTGCTGGTGGAGGGCAGGACCGGGCCGTCCGGGGGCACCAAGAGCGCGCACATGGTGCGGCATCTGGCGGCGATGGAGAGCGTGGACCCGCGGCGTACGGTCGTGATCGGCGACGCCGTGGACGATGCCGTGGCCGCGCGGGACGCGGGCGCCCACGCGGTGCTCTACACGGGCGGGTCGCACAGCCGGGCGAGCCTGGCGGCCGCCGGGGTGCCGGTGGTGGACACCCTCGCCGAGGCGGTCGAGCTGGCGGGCGACATAACCCTCTAGCGCCGCCCGCGCGGGTGCCGGGCAGATGTGCCCATGCGCTGCTGCCGTGCGGGCCCGCCGGGCCTGCCGGCGCCATGAGGCCACGCATACGCCGCCCCGGCGCACCGTTGTCCAGAAGGTCTAAGTTCGGGCCGTGGATTTGTACGCACAAGGCCCATGACGGCACCCGCAGGGGGAGCGATAGCCTTGCACCGTGATCAGCGCGATAACCCGCGGGGGCGACGAGGCCCCTGCCGTGCGCCCGGGACACCACCGTGACCGGGCGGTCGCTGGTCTTTGCGGCCAATATTCCCTGTCGACTTTGTCAAAAACCGTCGATAACGGCACGGCCCTCTCTCATCGCGGCATAGCGTCGACAGCGACAGGACACCTCGCGTCGCGGCGGCGTTGTGCGGCTTCCATCACGTTCTTCCACAACGTCACGCAACGGCGCGCGACAGGAGCCAGAGGACATGCAGACCAAGCTGGACGAAGCCAAGACCGAGCTGCTCGCCAAGGCTGCCCGGGTCGTAGAGAGCAGCCCGGCCGGGGGTAAGCACCCGGTGCGGGGGCTCGACCCGGACACCCTTGCGGGATACCTCCAGCGCTACTACCTGCACACCGCACCCGAGGACCTCACCGGCCGCGACCCGGTGGACGTCTTCGGCGCCGCGCTCTCCCACTACCGCCTCGCGGAGATGCGTCCTCAGGGCACCGCGAACGTCCGGGTGCACACCCCGACCGTCGAGGAGAACGGCTGGACCTGCAGCCACTCCGTCGTCGAGGTCGTCACGGACGACATGCCGTTCCTGGTCGACTCGGTCACCAACGAGCTCTCCCGGCAGGGGCGCGGCATCCACGTCGTGATCCACCCGCAGGTGATCGTCCGCCGTGATGTCACCGGCAAGCTCATCGAGGTCTTCGACTCCAGCTGCGACGCGCACGGCAGGACCGGCAAGGGCAAGGGCAAGGGCACGAAGCTGCCGCACGACGCGGTGACCGAGTCCTGGATCCATGTCGAGATGGACCGCGAGACCGACCGCGAGGACCTCCAGCAGATCACCACCGACCTGCTGCGGGTGCTGTCCGACGTCCGCGAGGCCGTCGAGGACTGGGAGAAGATGCGCGCCGCCGCCGGCCGCATCGCCGACGAGCTGCCCGCCGAGCCGATCGCCGACGACCTGCGCGACGAGGACATCGCGGAGGCCCAGGAACTGCTGCGGTGGCTGTCCGCCGACCACTTCACCTTCCTCGGCTACCGCGAGTACGAGCTGGCCTCGGTGCCCGGCGAGGGCGGCGTCGACGAGGACGTGCTGACCGCCGTGCCCGGTACCGGCCTGGGCATCCTGCGCGCCGACCCGCCGCACCACGAGAGCGCCGACGGCCACCCCGTCTCGCCGTCCTTCAACCGGCTGCCCGCGGACGCCCGCGCCAAGGCGCGTGAGCACAAGCTGCTCATCCTGACCAAGGCCAACAGCCGCGCCACCGTCCACCGCCCCTCCTACCTCGACTACGTCGGCGTCAAGAAGTTCGACGCCAAGGGCAACGTCATCGGTGAGCGGCGCTTCCTGGGCCTGTTCTCCTCGGCCGCGTACACCGAGTCCGTGCGCCGGGTGCCGGTCATCCGCCGCAAGGTCGCCGAGGTGCTGGAGGGCGCCGGGTTCAGCCCCGACAGCCACGATGGCCGCGACCTGCTGCAGATCCTGGAGACCTACCCGCGCGACGAGCTGTTCCAGACGCCCGTCGACGAGCTGCGGTCCATCGCCACCAGCGTCCTCTACCTGCAAGAACGCCGCCGGCTGCGGCTCTACCTCCGCCAGGACGAGTACGGCCGCTACTACTCCGCGCTGGTCTACCTCCCGCGCGACCGCTACACCACCGCGGTGCGGCTGCGCCTGATCGACATCCTCAAGGAGGAGCTCGGCGGCACCAGCGTCGACTTCACCGCCTGGAACACCGAGTCGATCCTCTCCCGGCTGCACTTCGTCATCCGCGTCGAGCCCGGCGCCAGCCTGCCCGAGCTCACCGACGCCGATGCGGACCGCCTCGAGAGCCGGCTGGTGGAGGCCGCCCGCTCGTGGGACGACGGCTTCGCCGACGCGCTGAACGCCGAGGTCGGCGAGGAGCGCGCCGCCGAGCTGCTGCGCCGCTACGGCCACGCCTTCCCCGAGGGCTACAAGGCCGACAACAGCCCGCGCAGCGCCGTGGCCGACCTCCAGCACCTGGAGAAGCTCACCGGCGAGCCCGGCCACGACTTCTCCGTCAGCCTCTACGAGCCGGTCGGCGCGGGCCCCGGCGAGCGCCGCTTCAAGATCTACCGCAGGGGCGAGCCGGTCTCGCTGTCGCGGGTGCTGCCCGGCCTGAACCGCCTGGGCGTCGAGGTCATCGACGAGCGCCCGCACGAGCTGCGCTGCGCCGACTCCACCATCGCCTGGATCTACGACTTCGGGCTGCGGATGCCCGAGCACGTCAAGGGCGACGACGCCCGCGAGCGCTTCCAGGACGCCTTCACCGCGGTGTGGACCGGCGCGGCCGAGAGCGACAACTTCAACACGCTGGTGCTGCGGGCGGGCCTCAACTGGCGCCAGGCGATGGTCCTGCGGGCCTACGCCAAGTACCTGCGGCAGGCCGGGGCGACCTTCAGCCAGACGTACATGGAGGACACCCTCTCCAACAACGTCCACACCACCCGGCTGCTGGTCTCCCTCTTCGAGGCCCGGATGTCCCCCGGCCGGCAGCGGGCCGGCACGGAGCTGACGGACGGGCTGCTGGAGGAGCTGGACGGCGCCCTCGACCAGGTCGCCTCCCTGGACGAGGACCGGATCCTGCGGTCCTTCCTCACCGTCATCAAGGCGACGCTGCGCACCAACCACTACCAGACGGACAGCGAGGGCCGGCCGCACGCCTACCTGTCCATGAAGCTGGACCCGCAGGCGATCCCCGACCTGCCGGCGCCCCGCCCGGCCTACGAGATCTGGGTGTACTCCCCGAAGGTCGAGGGCGTCCACCTCCGGTTCGGCAAGGTCGCGCGCGGTGGTCTGCGCTGGTCGGACCGCCGGGAGGACTTCCGTACGGAGATCCTCGGCCTGGTCAAGGCGCAGATGGTGAAGAACACCGTCATCGTGCCGGTCGGCGCCAAGGGCGGCTTCGTCGGCAAGCAGCTGCCGGACCCGTCGCAGGACCGCGACGCCTGGCTGGCCGAGGGCATCGCCAGCTACAAGACCTTCATCTCGGGTCTGCTGGACATCACCGACAACCTCGTCGGCGGCGAGGTCGTCCACCCGCAGAACGTGGTCCGGCACGACGAGGACGACACCTACCTGGTCGTCGCCGCCGACAAGGGCACCGCGACGTTCTCCGACATCGCCAACGAGGTCGCCGAGTCCTACGGCTTCTGGCTCGGTGACGCCTTCGCCTCCGGCGGCAGCGCCGGCTACGACCACAAGGGCATGGGCATCACCGCCCGCGGCGCCTGGGAGTCGGTCAAGCGGCACTTCCGCGAGCTGGACCACGACACCCAGACCCAGGACTTCACCGCGGTCGGCGTCGGCGACATGTCCGGTGACGTCTTCGGCAACGGCATGCTGCTCAGCGAGCACATCCGGCTGGTCGCCGCCTTCGACCACCGGCACATCTTCATCGACCCGGCCCCGGACGCGGCGACCTCCTACGCCGAGCGCCGCCGGCTCTTCGAGCTGCCCCGCTCCTCCTGGGCGGACTACAACACCGAGCTGCTCTCCCAGGGCGGCGGCATCCACCCGCGCTCGGCCAAGTCCATCCAGATCAATGCGCAGGTGCGGGCCGCCCTCGGCATCGACGCCGGGGTCAAGAAGATGACCCCCGCCGATCTGATGCAGGCCATCCTCAAGGCGCCGGTCGACCTGCTGTGGAACGGCGGCATCGGCACGTATGTGAAGTCCTCGGCGGAGTCCAACGCCGATGTGGGCGACAAGTCCAACGACGCCATCCGGGTCAACGGCGAGGACCTGCGGGTCAAGGTCGTCGGCGAGGGCGGCAACCTGGGCCTGACCCAGCTGGGCCGGATCGAGTTCGCCGCGGCCGGCGGCAAGATCAACACCGACGCGATCGACAACAGCGCCGGTGTGGACACCTCCGACCACGAGGTGAACATCAAGATCCTGCTCAACGCCGTGGTCGCCGACGGCGACATGACGGTCAAGCAGCGCAACAAGCTGCTGGCCGAGATGACCGACGAGGTCGGCGCGCTGGTGCTGCGCAACAACTACGCGCAGAACACCGCACTGGCACTGGCCCTCGCCCAGTCCTCCAGCATGCTCCACGCCCAGCAGCGCTTCATGCGCCGCCTGGTGCGCGACGGCGACCTCGACCGGGCGCTGGAGTTCCTGCCCACCGACCGGCAGATCCGTGAGCGGCTGACCGCCGGCCGCGGGCTGACCCAGCCCGAGACCGCGGTGCTCCTGGCGTACACCAAGATCACGGTCGCCGAGGCGCTGATCCAGACCGGGCTGCCGGACGACGCCTACCTCCAGCGGCTGCTGCACGCCTACTTCCCCTCGGCGCTGCACGAGCGCTTCGCCGAGCAGGTCGACGGGCATGCGCTGCGCCGCGAGATCGTCACGACGGTGCTGGTCAACGACACCGTCAACACCGGCGGTACGAGCTTCCTGCACCGGATGCGGGAGGAGACCGGGGCTTCCCTCGAAGAGGTCGTGCGGGCGCACACCGCGGCCCGGGCGATCTTCGGGCTGAACCAGGTCTGGGACGACGTCGAGGCGCTCGACAATGTCGTCGCGGCCGATGTCCAGACCCGGATCCGGCTGCACTCGCGGCGGCTGGTCGAGCGCGGCACCCGCTGGCTGCTCAACAACCGCCCGCAGCCGCTGGAGCTGTCGGAGACCATCGACTTCTTCGCGGAGCGGGTCGCCGGGGTCTGGAAGGAACTGCCGAACCTGCTGCAGGGCAGCGACCTGGAGTGGTTCCAGACGATCCTGGACGAGCTGACCGCCGCGGGCGTGCCCGAGGCGCTGGCCGTGCAGGTGTCCGGCTTCTCCTCGGTCTTCCCGGCGCTGGACATCGTCGCCGTCGCGGACCGGATGGACAAGGCGCCGCTGGACGTCGCCGAGGTCTACTACGACCTGGGCGAGCGGCTGCGGATCAACCAGCTCCTCGACCGGATCCTGGAGCTGCCGCGCAACGACCGCTGGCAGTCGATGGCCCGCGCCTCGATCCGTGAGGACCTCTTCGCGGCCCAGGCGGCGCTGACCGCGGACGTGCTGTCGGAGGGCAACGGCTCCTCGACGCCGGAGCAGCGCTTCAAGGCCTGGGAGCAGGCCAACGCGGCGATCCTCAGCCGTGCGCGGGCGACGCTGGAGGAGATCTACGGGTCGGAGGGGTTCGATCTGGCGAACCTGTCCGTCGCCATGCGGACGATGCGGACGCTGCTGCGCACCCACAGCTGACGCCACCACCACGGCGAACGGCCCCGGAAGCCCAGGCTTCCGGGGCCGTCCCCGTTCCCGTTCCCGCGGACACCGCCCTAGCGGTGGGCCTCGTAGGCCTTGATGACCTCGTCCGTCGGGCCGTCCATCAGCAGCTCGCCGTGTTCCAGCCACAGGGTCCGGTCGCAGGTGTCGCGGATGGACTTGTTGTTGTGGCTGACGAGGAAGACGGTGCCGGCCTCCTTGCGCAGCTCGCGGATGCGGGCCTCGGAGCGCTTCTGGAAGCTGCGGTCGCCGGTGGCCAGCGCCTCGTCGATCATCAGCACGTCGTGGTCCTTGGCCGCGGCGATGGAGAACCGCAGGCGGGCGGCCATGCCGGAGGAGTAGGTGCGCATCGGCAGGGAGATGAAGTCGCCCTTCTCGTTGATGCCGGAGAAGTCGACGATGCCGTCGTAGCGCTCGCGGACCTGCTCGCGGCTCATGCCCATGGCCAGGCCGCCCAGCAGGACGTTCTTCTCGCCGGTCAGGTCGTTCATCAGGGCCGCGTTGACGCCCAGCAGCGAGGGCTGGCCGTGGGTGTAGACCTTGCCGCGCTCGGCGGGCAGCAGGCCGGCGACCGCCTTGAGCAGCGTCGACTTGCCCGACCCGTTGGAGCCGATCAGTCCGATCGACTCGCCCCGGTAGGCGGTGAAGGAGACGCCCTTGACCGCGTGCACCTCCCGCACGCCGGTGGACGGCTTGCGGCGCACGATGCGGTTCAGCGCCGCGGTGGCACTGCCCTTGCCGGCGCCCGTGCCGTAGACCCGGTAGACGATGTGCAGATCGTCCGCGATCACCGTCGGGACGGGGGCCCCGGGGGTCTCCGCCGGCGCGGTGCCGGTCCCGCGCTCGGTCACATCCGTACCGTTCGTCTGCTCAGCCACGTCCGTACCGCTCCTCGGCCTTCCAGAAGTACACAAAACCCACGACACCGGCGAGCAGGGCCCAGCCGGCCGCGAATGCCCAGACGTGCGGCGGCAGTTGCTTCGCGGTGAAGCTGTCGATCAGCGCGAAGCGCATCAGGTCGATGTAGACCGCGGCGGGGTTGCCGTTCAGCAGCACCACCACGAACTGCGGGAGGTGCTTGCCCTGCAGGATCACGCTGATGCTGAACATCACGCCGGACGCGTACATCCAGGTCCGCATGATGAAGGGCATCAGCTGCGCCAGGTCCGGAGTCTTCGCGCCCAGCCGCGCCATGACCATCGCCAGGCCCGTGTTGAAGACGAACTGCAGCGTCAGCGCCGGCACGACCAGCAGCCACGACCAGGTCGGGACCTGCCCGAAGCAGAGCAGGATGACCGCCAGCACGCCCATGGAGTACAGCAGCTGCTGGAGCTGCGCCAGGCAGAAGGAGATCGGCAGGCAGGCGCGCGGGAAGTGCAGCGCGCGCACCAGGCCGAGGTTGCCGGAGATCGCCCGCGTGCCGGCCATCACCGAGTTCTGCAGGAAGGTGAAGACGAAGACCCCGGTCACCAGGAACGGGACGTAGTCCGGGACGCCCCGCTTCGTGCCGATCAGCACGCCGAAGATCAAGTAGTAGACGGCCGCGTTGAGCAGCGGCGTCAGCACCTGCCAGAGCTGCCCGAGCTTGGCGGTGGTGTACATCGCGGTGAGCTTGGCACTGGCGAACGAGGTGATGAAGTGCCGCCGGTGCCACAGCTGGCGGGTGTACTCCGGCAGCGAGGGGCGGGCGCCGCTCACCGTGAGGCCGTGGCGCTCGGCCAGCGTGCGCAGCTCCGGGTCGGGGGAGGTGCCACGGGCGGGCGCCGGGCCGGGCGTCGGCGCGGGGGGCGCGAGGGTCTGGGGCATGGCGGAGGCCGCTTTCGCTTGCGTACGGGGGCGGGGGAACGAGAACGGGGACCTACGACGGAACGGGTCCGTATCGTCGCGACGCCGACACTAAAGGGAGCTCACGTCGAAACGCAACCGTAGCGTCGTGACGCTATGCTCAAGGCATGGCAAAAGAGGGCAGCGGGAACGACTCCGCGGCGGCGCGCCGGACCCCGGCAGGCGCCGCCGTACTGCGGGAGGACAAGACCGAGGCGATCCGCGCCGCGGTCTTCGCGGAACTCGCCGCGGCGGGCTTCGCCCGGATGTCCATCGAGGGCATCGCGCGGCGGGCGGGCGTGGGCAAGACCGCCGTCTACCGGCGGTGGCGCTCCAAGCTGCACCTCGTACTCGATGTGGTCTCCGCGGTGGCCGCGGCGGGCATGCCCACGCCGGACACCGGCTCGCTGTCCGGCGACGTACGGATGCTGCTGGAGGTCGCGGCCCGCGCGCTGCGCCACCCGATGGCCTCGCAGATCATCCCGGACCTGCTGGCGGAGGCGGCCCGCAGTCCCGAGCTGGCGACCGCGCTCAAGGCCGCGCTGCACGACAGCCAGGAGGGCGTCGCGGCCGCGGTGGTGGCGCGGGCGGTGGAGCGCGGTGAGCTGCCGCCGGACGTGGACACCCGCCTCGCGCTGGATCTGCTGACCGGGCCGCTGTACTGGCGGCTGCTGGTCACCCGCGACGAACTGCCCAAGGGGTACCTCGACGCGCTGTCGGCCTCGGTGGTGGCGGCGCTGGGGGCGGGGTGAGGGGGGCGGGCCGGCCGGGCGCCGGGGCACCGGCCGGGAGTTGCGGACCCTAGGGCGGGGGCGAACGGATCCCGTAGGGGGTGCGAGGACCCCCTGCGGGCCACAACGAGGAGAGGCGGGGCGGGGGTTCCTCGCATGGCCGGACGGCCGCGTAGCCGGGTCGCGCGTGGCCGGTGGCCGGTGGCCGGGTGACCGCGTAGCCGGGCGACCGCCTGGCCGGGTCGCGCCTGGCCGGGTGGCCGATGGCCGGTGGCCGGGTGACCGCCTGGCCGCGTGACCGCCTAGCCGGGTCGGCGCCCGGCCGAGCAGTCGCCCGGCCGCGCAGTCGCCCGGCGGAGCAGCTGCCCCTCCCGGGGGCACACACGGTCGTGTCCGTGTCCGTGTCCGTACCCGTGCGCGCTGGGCCTCAGCCCGCCATCTCCACGCCGGAGTCACCCGGGATCCCCGAGCCGTCCGAGGCGCCCGGGCTGCCCGAGGGGCCCGCATCCCCCGCGGCCCGGGTCTCATCGTGGCCCGCCGTCCGCGGAGCCGGCAGGGTGAGCAGGTCGGCTGCCGCCGCGGCCGCTTCCGCGGCGCGCGGGGACGGGGCGACGGTGCGCTCGGCCGGCGGCAGGGGGGCCGGGGCGGGTTCCTGGCCGAGGAAGACGCGGCGGACCACGCGTTCGGCGGCGTGGCCGTCGTCCCAGGAGCAGAAGCGCGCGCGGAACGCGGCCCGCAGCGCGGTGGCGCGCTCGTCGTTCCAGCGGCCGCTGCGGAACGCCTCGATCAGCTCGTCCTCGCTGGTGGCGATCGTGCCGGGGGTGTCACCCGGTTCGCCCGAGAGCAGGTCGAAGGTGACCCCGCGGGAGCGGACGTAGGTGTCCCAGTCGTCGGCGTAGGTGATGATCGGCCGGTCGAGGTTGGCGTAGTCGAACATGATCGACGAATAGTCGGTGATCAGGGCGTCGGCGGCCAGGCAGAGCTCCTCGACGACCGGGTGGCCGGAGACGTCGATCAGCGCGCCGGCCTCCTGCAGCCGCTGCAGGCCGGGGTCGCGGTCGTAGAAGTAGTGGGTGCGCACCAGCAGGACGACGTCCTCGCCCAGCTCGCGCGAGACCCGCTCCAGGTCGAGCCGCGGGACGTAGCCGACCTGGTAGTCGCGCATGGTCGGCGCGTACAGCACGGCCGTCCTGCCGGGGGCGATGCCCAGCCGCGCGCGGATGTCGCGGACGTCCTCGGCGGTGGCCCGGTAGTAGACGTCGTTGCGGGGGTAGCCGGTGTCCAGCGAGGCGAAGCCGCAGGGGTAGACGCGCTCCCACTGCTCGGTGGTGTGCCGGTTGGCGGAGAGCGAGAAGTCCCAGCGGTCCGCGCGGGCCAGCAGCTTGCGGAAGCTCATGCCCTTGGCGGCGGCCGGGTAGCGCTTCTGGTCGGTGCCCATCGACTTCAGCGGGGTGCCGTGGTGGGTCTGCAGGTGGATCTGGCCCTCGCGCTTGACCACCCCGTCCGCGAAGTTGACGTTGTTGACGAGGTACTTGGCGCGGGCCACCACCTCCCAGTAGCGCGGCGAGTTCAGCACCACGTGGTCGATACCGGCCGGGACCCCGCCGGCCTCGGCGAGCTGCTTCTTGACGACCCAGACGCCGTGCACCTGCGGCGCCAGCTCCTTGGCCTTCTCGTAGACCGCCAGCGGGTTGCAGGCCGGCAGCCGGTTCCAGTACGCGGAGTACACCGCGAGGTTCTCGTCCAGCGGCTGCCGCAGCAGCGCCCGGTAGCGCAGCCGCACCGCGGTGCGCTTGGCCTGCCCGACCCGCTTGGCGGCGTGCTTGCGCACGGTGCGCCGCACCTTGCCGGCGGCCTTGAGGCCGGCCAGCGCCGGGTAGGCGTCCTTGGCGAGCAGCGCGTACTTGCTGCCGGTCACGCCCCCGGGGCGGACGAAGCCGGCCGGCAGCCGCAGGCGGTAGTCGCGGGCGGCGCGGTGGAAGAACTCGGCCCGGGCGTCGCGCGGCAGCCGGCCGGGCTTGTCCAGGACGGTCAGGTAGTGGTCGGCCATCTTGCGGAACATGTGCCCGCGCCAGTGGGCCAGTTCGGGGTGCGCGTCCAGGTGGGCGAAGACCCGGGCGTACTGGTCGAAGACGTCGAAGTGCCGGCGGCTGGTGGTGCGCAGGATGTTGCCGCCCTGCCGGCGCTGGCGGTAGTGCAGGCAGACCCGGTCGAGGACCGCGAGGCGCGGCGCGGTGATCAGCGTGCAGAACGTCCAGGGGGCGTCCTCGTAGTAGCCCGGCGGGAACGTGAACTGGTGCTCGGCGAGGAAGTCGCGGCGGTAGGCCTTGTTCCAGACGATCTGGAGCAGGTCGAGGAGCGCGGGGCGTTCGGCGAGCGGGAAGGAGGGGGCGCCGGACTCGTCGAGCAGGCCGGAGAGGGTGTTGCGGCGGGTGGTGCCGTCCCAGTAGGCCCGGGCGTAGTCGAAGATCAGGATCTCGGGGTCCCCGGTGGCGGCCAGCCGCTCGGCGAGGGAGCCGAGCGCGCCGGGCACGAGGGTGTCGTCGCTGTCGAGGAAGAGGACGTAGTCGCCGCCGGCCCGTGCCAGACCGGCGTTGCGGGCCGGGCCCAGGCCGCCGTTCTCCGGGAGGTGCAGGACCCGGACGCGGTCGTCGCGGGCGGCGTACTCGTCCAGGATGGCGCCGCTGCGGTCGGGGGAGGCGTCGTCGACGGCGATGAGCTCGAAGTCCGGGTGGTCCTGGGCCAGCACCGAGTCCAGGCACTCGCGCAGGTAGCCCTGCACCTGGTACACGGGCACGACGATGCTGAAGCGTGGTACGGCGCCGGTGCCGGTCTCGGACATGCGGGGGGACTCCTCGTGACGACTGGGTGGAGGACGCGGAAAAGCCTCCGGGAAGTCTTTGCAGCGTCAACTTTCTGACTGTTGTTCACCCGGGAAGGTTGTTGTCGTTCACCGGGAAGTTCTGTGGTGCTCATCACGGATCCGGCCAAGTGGTGCGTTTCCGGGCGTGCGGATCTTCCGGGCGCCCGAATACTGAGGGGGTGTCACCCCCGCACCCGCCCCCCGTCTCCCGCCGCCGGCTGCTGCTGGCCACCGGCGGCGGTGTGCTCGCCGCTGCGGCGGGCGCCGGCGTGTGGGCCCGGCTGTCGGACGACCCCCCTGCGGCCGGAGGGGCGGGGCCCGAAAGGCCGCTGACGGACCCGGCGCACCAGTCCTTCGTGCACGTCATCGCGCACGCCGACGACGGCCTGTACTTCATGAACCCCGACCTGGAGCAGTCCCTGCGCAGCGGGGCGCGCTCGGTCACCGTCTGCCTCACCGGCGGGGAGGCCGACGGCCGCAACACCCGCCGGCACGCGCTCGCCCCCGCCCGCGTACCGGGCGACCGGGCGGCCTTCTCCCGGGCGCGCGCCAACGGGCTGCGCGCCGCCTGCGCCGCGATGGCCACCGGCGACCCGGCCGCCCGCTGGGACGTCGCGGCGCTGTCCCTGCTCCCCGGCTTCGAGGTGGAGGTGCAGACGCTGCGCGACGCCCCGCAGCACCAGCTGGTCTTCCTGGAGCTGGTGGAGTCCCGGGCCGTCTGGCAGGCCCGTGCCACCAGCCTGCGCGGCCTGTGGCTGGGGGTCACCGCCACCCTGCCCACGCTGCGCCCGGCGGGTACTCCCGTGCGGCGGCGCCACCACTACACCCGCGACCAGGTCGTCGCGACGCTGGTGGCGGTGCTCGACCGGGCCCGGCCGACCGTCGTGCGCACCCTCGACCCGAACGCGGTGCACTCCTGGAAGCGGCCGCCGGACACGCCGGACCGCGACCCCAGGCTCGCCGGGCTGCGCTACTACGACCACCAGGACCACACCGCCTCCGCCTACTTCGCGCAGGCCGCGCTGGCCGCCTACGGGGCCCGCGGGCGCCCGGCCATCGTGGAGAGCTACCTCGGCTACGAGTCCGGGGCGCTGCCCCACGACCTCGACCTCGCCACCGCCCGCCGCAAGGCCCGGCTGCTGTCGGTCTACGGCTGGGCCGACCACCGTGCCTGCGGCGACCCGGCGGGCTGCGGCGACCTCAAGGTGGGCGGCTCGGCGCTCAACGGCGGCTCGCGCAACTGGACCCGCAGCACCCGGCTGCGCGCCCCCGGCTCCAACGCCTGGCTCCGCCCGGCCCACGACGGCCGGCTCGCCGCGTTCGCGGTGCTGGGCCGGACGGCGTACTGCTGGGCGGAGACCCGTCCGGGCAGCGGGAGTTTCAGCGCGCCGGTGGCGGTGGGCGGCGCGGGGCTGCAGGGGCAGATCCAGGTGGTGCGCCGCCCCGACGGCGCGCTCCAGCTGTTCGCGTCCCGCACCGTGCTGCCGGGCCGCGGCGCCGCCCACCGGCGCGAGCTGCTGACCGCGCCGCAGACCGGCACCACCGCGGGCGGCGTGCCCCTCTTCGCGCGCTGGGAGTCGCTGGGCTCGCCCGACCCGGACCCGGTCCGGTCGCTGGAGACCGGCTTCCCGGCGGCGGTGGCCGGACCGGACGGCACGGTGCATGTCTTCGTCCGCACCTGGGACGGCAACGTCGCGCACCGCGGCGGCCCGCACGGCCGGCACTTCTCGCCGTGGCAGCGGCTGGAGGGGCCGGTCAGCACCCTGACCGCCTCGCCGCGGATCGTCGACGGGCTGGACGCCTGTGTGGACGCCGGCGGGCTGGTCCATCTGGCCGCGCCGACCCTGGGGACCGTGCAGCACTGGGTGTCCAAGGAGCCGGGGCAGATCCCGCGGCCGGCCGCGGCCACCGGCCTGCCGCAGCCGGCCGGGCCGGTCAGCCTCGTCCCGCTGGCCGACGGCGCGGTGCGGGCCGTGTTCCGGCGCTCGGCCACCGCCCAGATCCTGATCGCCGAACGGCAGCGGACCATCGGCGCCTGGCGGGTGGCGGCGCGCTGCGCGGCCGTCGGCGGCTACGGGCGGGTGGCGGCGGCGCCGATCGGCAGCGACGGCCGGATGGTGCTCGCGGCGCGCGACGACGCGGGCGAGGTGCGGGTGGCGATGGCCCAGGACGGGCCCCGGCCCTGGCAGCGCGGCCGGGTGGCGCACACGGCGGCGGCCGGGGTCGCCCAGGACGCCGTCGGGCGGGCGGTGGTGGTCGCGCTGGGGCTCGACGGCAGGCTGTACGCGGCGCGGCAGGCGTCGGCCGGGCAGACCGGGCGGTTCGGGGGCTGGCGGGCTCAGGCGGCCTCGCCGGAGCGGGCGGGCGGCGGGCCGGCCTGAGCGGCGGGTCCGGGCCGGGCGGGTCCGGGCCGCGCCGGAGCGGGCCGGGCGGGACCGTGCCGTGCGGAGCCGGGCCGGTGCGAGGGGCGCAGGATCCGCCGGGAGAGCAGATAGCTGAACGGCAGCGCGCACAGCGCCGCGACCGGCGGCGCCACCGCGGTGTCCAGCCCGCACCAGCCCACCAGCGCCACCAGCCCCGCGCTCTGCATCCCGTAGTTGGTGACCTGGGTCAGCGGGAAGAGCAGGAACTTCGTCCAGGTCGGGCGGGTGCGGTAGGTGACGTAGGTGTTCAGGAAGAACGAGCCGGCCATGCTCACCGCGAAGGCCGCGGTGTAGGCCGCGAAGTACGGCAGCAGGCGGTGCAGCGGCAGATAACAGGCCGAGAACGTCAGGGTGTTGACCCCGCCGACGGCGGCGAAGCGCACCAGCTGGCCGCGCGGGCCGGGCGGCGGCAGGGCCCGCATCAGCCGGCCTGGGACCGGGCGGCGGGTTCGCCCGCCGGAGGGGGGACGGCTGCCGTGGCGGGGGCCGGGTTGCTCTCCTTGACCAGGAAGTGCGGCCGCCGCTTGGCCTCGTAGTAGATCCGCCCGATGTACTCGCCGATCAGCCCGAGCATCACCATCTGCAGCCCGCCCAGGCCCACGACGATCGCCACCAGCGTCACATAACCCGGGACGGTGACCCCGCCGGCGAGCGCCGCGCCGATGATCCACAGGGTGTAGACGGCGGCGAGCGAGGCCAGGCCGAGCCCGGCGTAGATGGCCCGCCGCAGCGGGCGGCAGTTGAAGGAGAGCAGGCCGTCGATGCCGTAGTCGACCAGCGAGCCCAGGTGCCACTTCGTCTCGCCGGCCTCCCGGGCGGCGTTGCGGTAGTCGAAGGTGACGGTGTCGAAGCCGATCCAGGAGAACAGGCCCTTGGAGAAGCGGTGGTACTCCGGCAGCGAGAGCAGCGCGTCCACGGCCTTGCGCGACAGCAGCCGGAAGTCGCCCACGCCGTCGGTGAGTTCGACGTCGACCCACCTGTTGACGGCGCGGTAGTAGAGCCTGCTCAGCGTGGTCCGCAGCCGCCGGTCGCCGGTCCGGCTGCGCTTGGCGACGACCTGGTCGTGGCCGAGCTGGTAGAGGTCGAGCATCGTCTCGATGAGGCCGGGCGGATGCTGCAGATCGGCGTCCATGAGGATCACCGCGTCGCCGGTGGCGGCCCGCAGGCCCGCCAGTATGGCGGGCTCCTTGCCGAAGTTGCGGCTGAAGGAGAGGTAGCGGGTGGTGCCGCGGTGCTGCTGGGCGAGGCCGCGGAGCCGGGCCAGGGTGCCGTCGGCGCTGCCGTCGTCGACGTAGCACAGCTCGTAGTCGACGGCGAGGGAGGCGAGGACCGCGCGGAGCGTCTCGTCGAAACGGCTCAGGACGGCCTCTTCGTTGTAGCAGGGGACGACGATGGAGAGCTTCATGAGCAGGCCTTTTCGCCGGGGTCGGGGGGCGGCTCCGCGGGGTCGGCGGGGCGGCGGCGCCGGCCGCGCACGGCGGCCGCGGTGACCGCCGGCACCGCCGCGAGGCTCGCCGCGAGCCCCGTGGGCAGGCCCGGCGGCAGGTAGGAACACGACAGCCGCTCGGCGCCCCGGCCCAGCGGCACGGCCAGCAGACCGGCGAACGCGTCCGGCGTGTGCGGCGCTCCGCCGTCCACCGCACAGGTCCATCCCGGGAGGGCGGGGAGCGCCAGCACCGCGCTGCCCCGGCTGCCCGGACGCAGCCGGGCCGTCAGCCGGTGGCCGCCGGCGGCGAGTTCCACCGGGCCCCGGGCGCGCAGCGCGTCCACCGCCGCCGCCAGCCTGCGCCCGGACAGGCAGCCGACCGCCCGCCCGGGGACGTGCTGCGGGCCCCGGCCCGAGAAGCGCACCGTCACCGTGCCGTCCGCGGGCACCGGGCCCAGGGTCCGCACCGGGTTGGCGGTGACGTCCCGCCTGCCGGTCCCCTCGGTGCGCCCGCCCGGGCCGCTGACCTCGCCGGAGAACCAGGGCGCGTACCAGACGACGGTGCTGCCCGGGGTGCACCGCGCGGTGAAGGCGGTCCCCGCGCCGTCCGCGCCCTCGCCGGGCAGCCGCCAGCCGCCGCGTTCGGGCACCGCCGCGCCCGCGGCGGGCGTCAGCCGCGGCACCTCGTACACGGCCGCGCCCAGCACCCGCTCCTGGCGCGCGAACACGCTCTCCGCGCCGGCGGGCCGCGGCAGGGCGCTTCGCACCGTCAGCAGCGGGGCCGGCCGCGCCGCACGCACCACGAACCGGGCCCGGTCCCCGGGCACCGGGTCCAGATGGCTGCCGACGCCCATGAGCGCCCGGCCCACCGGGTCCTCGAAGCTGAGCGTATGACGGCCCCTCATGTACCAGCCGGCGCCCAGGCCCCGCAGGGTGCGGGCGGTGGCGGCGGGCACGAAGCTGCTGTAGTACGCGCCGCCCTGGCCGCCGACCAGCAGCGGGTCGTTGTCGGCGAACTCGTGCGGGCCCGGGTCGCTGCGGGTGCGCGGCCAGCCGGGGCGGGCGGTCAGCACGTCCCGGGCCGCCAGCGACGGCCCGGACAGCGTGATCTTGGGCTGGAACCAGGCGATCCTGCTCCGTGCGGTGGTCACGGACCAGGCGGTGTAGGCCGAGCCGAGCAGGACCGTGCCGGTCAGCGCGGCGGTGGCGGCGGCCCGGGTGCGGGCGGAGCCGGGCGCGCCCAGCGCGCACAGCGCCGGGAGGGCGAGCGCGCCGGCCGCCACCAGGGGCCAGGCGGTGGCGCCGGCCGTGTCCTGGTCGCGGCAGAGCCAGGCGAGCAGCGCGACCAGCGCCGCGCCCGCGGCCAGTTCGCGGGGGCGCGGGCGGTGCGCCAGCGCGAGCCAGGAGATCATCACGAGGATGCCGCTGAGGACGAAGGCGGCGCGGTACGGGCTGCCGTTGGGCAGCGCGAAGCCGTGCCACAGCAGGATCGTCGGCTCCTGGACGAAGGAGACGGCGACGCCCGCCGCCAGGGCGCACCACCCGGCCCGCACCCGCGGCGGCACCGCACGCACGAACGGGAACGCGGCCACCAGCAGCAGCCCGGGGACCCCGATGGCCAGGTGCGGCGCCGGCACCGGGCCGTGGTCGCCCGGCAGCAGCTGCGCCAGCTGCGCGAGCAGCGGCGGCCGCTCGTCGTAGGAGACCTCGGGGGCGGGCTGGGCGGCGCGGGCGGCCGCGAAGGTGACGGTCAGGACGGGCGCGGCGAGCAGGATGCCGGTCAGCGCCATCGAGGCGGCACGGGCCAGCGCGCGCAGCCGCTCGCGCCACGGCATCCGGCCGGCCGTCAGCAGCCGCACCACCAGCACCAGCGCCATCGCCAGGGTCGCCATCGCGGCCGTGTAGAAGTTGCCCGCCCAGGCCAGGGCGACCAGCAGGGTGCCGGATGCCCAGCGGGTGCGGCGCAGGCACCAGTCCGCGGCGATCCCGGTCAGCGGCAGCGCCACCAGGCCCCACATCCACATCGGGTCCGTGCTGCCGTCGGCCGGCACCCAGGCGCACAGCCCGTACCCCACCGACAGCAGCGCCCGCAGCAGGCCGGAGCCCGGCCGCAGCCGGCCGAGGAGGACGGTCATCAGGGCGGCGCCCAGGCCGATGCAGCACAGGGTGGCCAGGAAGACCGGCAGATCGGCCAGCGCGCGCGGGAAGAGCCCGACGAGCAGCGAGAAGGGGTTCGTCAGATAGCCGAAGAAGTCCGCGAGGAAGGGGACGCCGTAGCCGCTGCTCCAGTTGAAGAACAGGTCGCCGTCGGCGGTGCCGTGCAGCAGGTCCCACAGGCGGGCGTGGAACGGCACGAACTGGTTGCCCAGGTCGTTGACGGCGCGTGAGCGCGGGCCGAAGGGGTAGCCGCCGTACAGGGCGAGCGCGAGGCAGTACGCCCCCATGGACAGGGCCGCCGCGAGAGCGGGAGCCGCGCGCCGCCGGAGGGCTCCGCGGGCCGCGGCCGGGCGTTCACTTCCGGGAAGGGGACGGGCAACCTCCAGGGGACGGACCGCCTCTTGTGGGGTGGCGGACGTCGGAGCCACCGGCACTCCTCCACGATCGGCGAACGTTCACCCAACGTTATATGTCTTAATAGTCCCCTTTGCCCGGCTGGGACGCCGGGTATTTCGGGGATTGCTGAAAGAAACGGAGGGCACGGTGCCCGCCCCTGACGACCCCGCGGCCGCGTCCTCGCCCGGACCGGACGCCCCGACGACGCCGGCCGTCTCCGTGATCGTGCCGGTGCACAACACCCTGCGCTACCTCGACCGCTGCCTCGGCTCGGTCTTCGGCCAGACACTGGACCAGCGCCGCATCGAGGTCATCGCGGTCGACGACGGCTCCACCGACGGCAGCGCCGAACGGCTGGCCGAACTCGCCCGCCGGCACCCCGGCCTGACCGTGCTCCGCCAGGCCGCCTCGGGCGGCGCCGGCCGACCGCGCAACACCGGACTGGACCACGCCACCGGCGACTACGTCTTCTTCCTCGACTCCGACGACCGGCTCGGCCCCGAGGCACTGGAGCGGCTCACCCGCATGGCCGACCGCTGCGGCTCCGACGTCGTCTGCGGCCGCATCGTCGGCGCCGACGGCCGCGCCGCCCCCGTCGACCTGCGCACCACCAGCGACCGGGTCTCCGTCTTCGACTCCCCGGTCTACTGGTCGCTCGCCGCCTACAAGCTCTTCCGCCGCTCCTTCCTCGAAACGCACCGGCTGCGCTTCGTCGAGGGCCGGCTGCTCGGCGAGGACCTGCCGTTCGGCAGCACCGCCCTGCTGCGCGCCGGGGTCGTCTCCGTCGTCGCCGACCACGACTGCTACCACCTGCACGGACGCGACGACGACAGCAACGCCAGCCGCCAGGACATCGACTGGTGCGACTACCTCGACTACCTCGCCACCGTCCTCGAAGGCGTCGCGGCCGAGGTCCCGCCCGGCGCCGAGCGCGACAAGCTCATGGTCCGGCACTTCCACGGCGAGATACTCATGCCCTTCGGGGCCGCCTACCTCGCCCGCGACCCGGCCGGCCGGCAGCGGATGGCCGCCGCCGCCCGCCCCCTCGTCGAGCGCTACTGCACCGACCGCGTCCGGGCCGCCCTGCCGCCCGGACTCCGGCTGCGCGCCCACTGCCTGCGCGCCGGGCTCGACGACGCACTGGAAGCCGTCGTCCGGGCCGACACCGCACAGCAGCCCGACCCGCCGCACCTCGGCGACGACGGCCGGGTGTACGCCGGCTACCCCCTCTTCCGCGACCCGCGGCACGCCCTCCCCGACGCCTGCTACGACCTCACCGACCGCGTCGTGGTCCGCCAGCGGCTGATCCGCCGGCGCTGGGCCGGCGGCGTCCTGCACCTGCGGGGCACCGCCGCCCTCCCCCCGCTCGCCGCCGGCACCGTCGAGATCCAGCTCCGGCGCAGCGGCACCGTGCACCACGTCCCCGCGCGCTGCTCCGACGGCGCCTGGCAGGCCGCCGTCGACCCGGCGACCGCGGCCGACGGCGGGCCGCTGGCCGACGGCACCTGGGGTCTCAAGATCGCCGTCACCGCGCACGGCACGGCGGACACCGCCGGAGCCGCGCTGCGCCGCGAGGCCTGGCTGGTCCCCGAAGAAGGCGCCGACGAGGAGGAGTTCGCGCCGCGGATCGTCGGCCGGGGCCCGGCCGGACCGTCCGTCGCCGCGCTCTTCCTCTCCCACCCGCACGGCCATCTCCACCTCGACCTGGACCGGGACGGGGTCCGCCGGCCACTCGGCACCGACCTGCACGGCACCGCCACCTGCAGCCGCTTCGGACGCGCCGCCCTCACCGCGCACCTCACCCTGCCCGGCTGCCCCGCGGACGCCGGACTCGGCCTGGTCCTGCGCGACGCGACCCGCTCGGTGGCGCTGCGCACCACCGCCGAACGCGGCGCCGGCGACCGGTACACCGTGCGCTCCCTGCTGCGCCGCGGCCCCCGCGGCACCTGGCAGGTGGCCCTGCGGGTGACCACGGGCGCGCTCTCGCAGGAGCTGCCCGTCCGCGGCGCCGACGGACACACCCCGCTGACCCTCACCGTGCCCGGCACCCCCCGCCCGCCGCAGCCGCCGCGCTGACCTCGGCGGCGGCCCCTTCGGCCACCGCCGAAAAGCCTGGTGCGATCCACCCCCGCGGGAACAGGCTGACCAACCATCAGGCACCTGCCGAAGGTGTCCCGCGGGGAACCGCCCCGCGGGACCGCAGGACCAAGGGGGAACGTCACATGTCCGTACTGAAGCGAGCCGGAATGGCGGCCGTGGCCGTCGCGGCGCTGGTCGTCCCGGCGGGCGCCGTCCTCGGCACCGCCACCACCGCGGCGGCGGCCGGCGGCACCGTCCAGGGCTGCCCCTACGGCGCCGTCTGCATCTACCCGCAGAACGCCGGATGGAACGGCGGCCACCCGTCGCTCTTCTACTACAGCTACGGGGCCCACAACCTCAGCAACCAGGTCGGCACGCACCGCATCTTCAACAACCAGTCCGGCGGCGCGACCATGCGGACCTGCACGGGCTACAACGGCACCGGATGCCAGGGCTACCTCTCGCCCGGCTACTACATCGACAAGGACCTCACACCGATCAACTCCATCACCCTCCAGCCGTAGCGGCCGGACGGCGTGAGCGCGCCCGGGGCGGGGACCGGACCACCTCCCGCCCCGGGCGCGGCCGCGTGGCGGGCGCACACCGTGCGCCCGCCGCCCGGCAGGCGCACGCTGGTAAGAGGGGCCCGGAGGTGATCGTGATGCTGCAGACCACTGTCGGATGGCACGTCGACATGGAATTCGAGGAGGACACCCACCGCACCCGCGCCGCCTGCCTCGTACGGCTCCCCGACGGGACCGAGGTACGGGCCCACGGCTACGCCAGCCGCCACCCCGTCGACTCCCACCAGCCGCGGGTCGGCGAGGAGGTCGCGGGGGCCAGAGCGCTCAACGAACTGGCGATGAAACTGCTGACCAAGGCACATGACGAGATCGACGAGGCCTCGGGCCGCACCTCGCACCCGCTGGCCTGAGCCGGGTCCCGCATCCCGCCGCCGGCCCCGGCGCCCGCGCAGTAGGCTGCCGGGCCATGACCGAACCGGACTTCCTGCGGACCACCCGGGCGTTCTACGACGCCGTCGCGGACGACTACGCCGACCATTTCCGGGACGTCCTGGCGTCCCGGCCGCTGGACCGGTCGCTGCTCGCCTGCTTCGCCGAACTCGTACGCGCCGACGGCGCGGGCCCCGTCGCCGACCTCGGCTGCGGACCCGGCCTGGTCACCGCCCACCTCGCCGCCCTGGGGCTCTCCGTGTTCGGCGTCGACCTGTCGCCGCGGATGGTGGCACACGCCCGGCGCGAGCACCCCGGGGTGCGGTTCGAGGAGGGCGCGATGACGTCCCTCGACCTGCCGGACGGCTCCCTCGGCGGCGTGGTCGCCTGGTACTCGATCATCCACACGCCGCAGGAACGGCTGCCGGAGCTGTTCGCCGAGTTCCACCGGCTGCTCGCCCCCGGCGGCCACCTGCTGGTCGCCTTCCAGACGGGCGACGAGCCGCTGCACGTGGCGCAGCCCTTCGGCCACCCCGTATCGCTCGACTTCCAGCGGCGGCAGCCGGAGCGGATCGCCGGGCTGGCGGCCGCCGCGGGGCTCGCCGTACGGGCCCGGATGCTGCGGGAGCCCGACGAGGAGCTGGGGGACACCGCCCCGCAGGCCTGCCTGATGATCCGCAAACCGGCCGCCGCCGCCCGCTCATGACGGGCGGCGGCCCGCCGTCCTAGCCCTGCGGGCGGTGGTGCTGCCAGCCCGCCCAGGCCGACGTGATCATGTCGCGCACATCGTGGCGGGCCTTCCAGCCCAGCTCCGCGGTGATCCGGTCGGCGGCCGCGACCACCCGCGCCGGGTCGCCCGCACGGCGCGGGGTCACCTCGGCCACCACGCCCCGGTGCCCGGTGATCCCGGTGATCAGATCGATCATCTCGCGCACCGAAACGCCCTCGCCGCGCCCGATGTTCAGCGTCAGGTCGCGCACCGGACCCGGCTCGGCGAGCTTGCGGGCCGCCGCCACATGGGCGTCCGCGAGGTCGGCGACATGGATGTAGTCGCGGATGCAGGTGCCGTCGGGGGTGTCGTAGTCGTCGCCGAAGATGCGCGGCGCCTCGCCCGCGGTCAGCCGCTCGAAGACCATCGGGACGATGTTGTACACCCCGGTGTCGGCCAGCTCGGGCGCGGCCGTCCCGGCGACGTTGAAGTAGCGCAGACAGGCGGTGCTGATGCCGTGCGCCCGGCCCGCCGCACGGGCCATCCACTCGCCGACGAGCTTGGTCTCGCCGTACGGGTTGATCGGCGTGCAGGGGGTCTCCTCGGTGACCAGCTCGACATCCGGCATGCCGTACACCGCGGCCGACGAGGAGAACACCAGCCGGCCGACGCCGCCCGCGGCCATCGCCTCCAGCAGCGTCTGCAGACCGTGCACGTTCTCCCGGTAGTAGTGCAGCGGCATCTCGACGGACTCGCCGACCTGCTTCTTCGCGGCCAGATGCACGACATCGGTGATGCCGTGCTCGGCGAAGGTGGCGTCCAGCAGCGCGCGGTTGAGCGTGGAGCCGACGACCAGGGGGACGTCCTCGGGGATCCGGGCGGCCACGCCCGACGTCAGATCGTCGAGCACGACGACCGTCTCGCCCGCCCGGCGCAGGGCACGTACGACATGGGCACCGATGTAGCCGGCACCACCCGTGATCAAGTAAGACATAGCGCCAATCCTAGGTCGGGGTCGGGAAACGCGGGCAGCGGGCGGACACGGCTCAGCCGCGCAGCCGCCGGGCGGCGATCCGCCACACGCTGCGCGGGCCGGAGGCGACCCGCAGTGACAGGGCGCCGCCGGTCGTCGCATACGGCTGCACCAGCAGCACCGCATGCCGGCGGCTGGGCAGCACCCGGCGGCGCAGCCCCGGGCCCAGGGCCCGCAGCGAGGCACGGAAACCGGCCCCGTTCGCGCAGCTGACCTGCGCCATCAGATCCCACGGCTCGGGATCGGCGCCCTGCCGGCCGCTGCGCTCGGCCAGCGCCGCCAGATCCAGCACCACCTCGGCCGTCCAGCACGCCTGCGACCCGCCGACGGCCGGAGCGGCGGTGAGGGCCGCGGTGTGGACCGGGCCGCGCCGGTCGTCCCGGCGGCGCCGCAGCTCGATGTCGATGCTCTCCGGCCCCGCCGCGGCCAGCCGCCCGTACAGGTCGTGCACCCGCAGCCGCAGCACACCGGGCCCGGTGACCGCCGGCTCCGCGTCTATGGTCACCGGCAGCCGGTGCATCGGCTTGGTGCCGATCGCGTCCAGCTCGACCTCCGGCAGGTCCGCCGACCACACCGCCCGGCCGCCGGCCTCCGCGTACGGCGGCAGCAGCCGGCCCGGCCGGGCCGCCAGCTGCGTCAGCCGCTCCAGGTCCCGCGGCGCCGGCGACGCCAGCACCACCCGGGCCAGCCAGCGCGCCGGGGCACGCGCCGCCCGCAGATCGGCCTCGTCGAACCCCGCCAGGTAGGCGCGGGTCAGCCGCCACCACTCGGCGCGGTAGTCGGCGCCGCGGGTGTGCAGCTCGCGGACGTACATCCGCAGATCGTGGTCGAGGAACTTGGTGCCCGCCGCGTGCGCCAGCGTCTTCTGCCCGGCGTCCTGGAAGATCTGCACACTGGCGCGGTGCGCCGCGATCCGCGCCTGCCAGTTGCCGACGTCGTTGCGGTCCAGCGAGATCGACTGCCGGGCCGCGGCCCGGCGCACATGCCAGATGTAGACCCGCTCGGGGATCGTCGCGACGCGGGGCGCCGCGGCCAGCACCCGCGCGGTGAACACGAAGTCCTCGTAGGTGAAGCGGCCCTCGGGGAAAGTGATGGCGTGCTTGTCCAGGAACGCCCGCTCGTAGAGCTTGTTGACGCACAGCGTGTCCCGGACCAGCTGGGGGCTGGACTCGGGGGAGTCGTGCACCGCCGGCTCCCGGTAGAGGCCCGGCTGCCAGGGAACGTCGCGCCGCGCGGGCAACTCCCGCCGCACACAGGCACCGGCCACGACCGGGGCGTCGTGCTCCGAAGCGGCGGCCAGCAGCGCCCGGGCCGCGCCCGGGGGCAGCACATCGTCGCTGTCGAGGAACATCACGAAGCGTCCGGTGGCCGCCCGCAGACCGTCGTTGCGGGGCGTGCCGCAGCCGCCGCTGTTCGTGTCGCGGTGGATCACCCTCAGGCGTGGTTCGGAGTGCGCGAGGGCGTCCAGCGCGGCGCCGGTGCCGTCGGTGGAGGCGTCGTTCACCGCGATCACTTCGGTGACCGTTTCGCCGGGAGGCCCCTGCTCGAGTGCGGAGCGCACCGCGTCGCAGACATGGCCGGCATCGTTGAACGCGATGACGACGATGCTGACCTGTGCGGTTGGCGTGATGGTGGGCCCCGTCAGCGGATCGAGGGCTTCTTTCACAGTCACTGAATCTACATTTCGTGTCGACAGCATCTCTTGGCGCGAGCGAGGTCCGAACCCATTTCCGATGATTCAGAGGGCGAAACCCGACGCGTGGTTGCACCCGCCGCACCGCTTTTCCGCCCTCTTGCCGTCTTCTTACCGGGCGGGAGCCGGAGCCCCGGGTGTGCAGCGCCCGTAAAAGAGCCTGCACATGCTGTAACGACGCGGGCGCCGCACGATGCCGATCCGCACGCCACCACCTTGCGGCCGGCCCGCCCCGCTCACCGCTCCATCAGATCCGCCACCCGGCCCGCGGCGCCCCCGTCGTCCCGGTGGCAGAACGCCTCCCGGAAATCCGCGTACGCGCCGGCCGCCCCGGCCGCGACCGCCTCCAAGTCGCCCAGCGCGTCCACCAGTTCACCGGTCGAGGCCAGCAGCGGGCCCGGCACCCGGGCCTCGAAGTCGAGCGTGAAGCCGCGCAGGGTGTCGCGGTAGTGCGGCAGATCAGGGGTCAGGAACAGCATCGGCCGCCCCGTGTTGGCGAAGTCCGCCGCCAGCGACGAGTAGTCGGTGACCAGGACGTCCGCGGCCAGCAGCAGCTCGGTGGCGTCCGGGTGCGCGGACACGTCCAGGGCGAACGGCGCGTGGTGGGCGGGCAGCCGGTCGGCCACCAGCGGATGGGAACGCACCAGCAGCACATGGTCGTCCGCCAGCTCCCGCCGCGCCAGCTCCAGATCGAGCGGCAGATGCAGCCGGTGGTGGCCCGCGTCGTACGCCAGGTCGTCGCGCGGCGTCGGCGCGTACAGCACCACCCGCTTGCCGGGCCCGATGCCCAGCCGCTCGCGGACCGCGGCCGCCCGCAGGTCGCGGTCCGCGGCGAAGAAGGCGTCGGTGCGCGGCAGCCCCGTCTCCAGCAGCCGGCCGGAGTAGCCCAGCGCCGAGCGCAGTACCGGCGTGCTGTGCGCGTTGGGCGACAGCAGCACGCTCCACTGCCGGCTGACCCGCGGCCGCGGCGCCAGATGCGCCAGGCCCGCGCACAGCGTCCCGGCCAGATCGGCGCCGATCCGCTTGAGCGGGGTGCCGTGCCAGGTCTGGATGATGCGCTGCCCGCCGCGCCGGGTGAACCACCGCGGCAGATGGGTGTTGGTCACCACCCAGCGGCTGTGCGCCAGCGCACCGTGCCACTCGGCGCTGCCCACCAGCACCGCACGGGCCGTCTCCGGCACCGCCGTCTGCGCGTCGCGCACCGCCCACAGGTGCTCCACGTCCATGCCCCGGCGCACCAGCTCCTCGTGCACCGCCCGCGGCGAATCCCCGTACGCGCGCCCGCCGAAGCTGCTGTAGAGCACGGTGTCGCGCAGCGGACGCGAGCGGTGCAGCGCATAGTGCTGCTCGCGCAGCACCCGCCGGCGGTAGGGGCCGCGGTCGGTGGCGGGCAGCGCCGGCCCCGCCACCACGAGCGCCTCGTCGTGCCGGTGCCGGTCCAGGGTGAGCGGCTTGCCGCGCACCGTACGGACGGCCGGCAGTCCGTCCAGGAGGGACGGCACACAGCGCACCGGGGCGTCCAGCACGGAGCCGGGCGCGCCCTGTTCGCGCAGGTGCAGCGTCCAGCGGCCCTCGCGCAGCGGCAGCGGCCCGGCCAGCGACGGCAGCGCGCCCAGCGGCAGCACGCCGTGGAAGCGGCCGTCGTCATGGGTGGTGGCAAAGGCCAGCTCGGCGTCGTGCGCCCCGTGCTTGAGGACGAGCTCGGTGGCGTGCGGCGCGGCGTCCGGCAGCCCGCCCGTCACCAGCAGCGTGCCGTCCGCGCGCCACATCGCCCGCTCCAGGTACGGCTGCGGGGTGCGGTCGTGCAGCACCAGGTGTCCGGCAGGGGTGGCCGCGACGACCAGCTCACGGCCGTGCGGCAGCGGATGGGCGGCGGGCGCCAGCGCCGGGTCGCAGGCGATCGGCTCGGCCCCGCCGTCCGCCGCCACCACCTCCGCCGCCCAGCTCTCCGTATGGGCCGGCGGGATCGCCCGCGGCGCACCGTCCCGCGGGGGCCGCGCCGCGGCCAGCGCGTCCAGCCGGACACGGAAGACGAGCGGCGGGGGCGCGAGCGCGGGGGCCGCGGGGGAGGCGGCGGGGCCGACGGGCGCGGGCACCGCGGGCGACGTCCCGTCCGCTTCCGCCGCCGTCGCCCCGGCCCCCGCCGGCGGGCCCGGCTCCACCGGGAACGACACCACCGTGCCGGTGCCCTGGTGGGTCAGCCGCAGGGCGGTGGGCGGCGGACCTGGCGCGGTGACGGCCAGGTCCAGGGCGCCGGCCGCCGCCGCACGGTGCCCGGTCAGCCGCCGGGCCGGCCGGCTCACCGACAGCCGCAGCCGCCCGTCCGGGTAGCGCGGCGTGATCCGGACACCGCCCGCGCCGGCCCCGTCCCCGGGCAGGTCATGGGCGCACGGCGCGGCGCCCGAGCCGCTCTCCGCGCCGTGCAGCGCCGCGGCCCGCACCACGCCCGCCGACGCCAGCAGCACCCCCACCGACCAGTCGCCCGTCTCCCAGCGCCCGCCCTTGCGCAGCCGGGCCGGATCGATCCGCAGCTCGAAGCCCGACCAGTCGTAACAGTGCAGCTCCTGCCCGGACTCGGCGGTCGCCTCCGGCATCGCCACCGGCCGCAGCGGCAGCAGGATCCGCCGCCGCCCGCACGACAGCACCGCCGTCCTCAGATAGCTGTGCCGGTGCGCCGCGTCCAGGTTCCTGAGGTAGGCGTAGCCGCGCAGCACCAGCACCCCGCGGTGCCACACCGCCTCCCGGACCCGGGCCCGTACCGGGAAGTCGGCGCGATCCAGCCGGGTCACCCCCGGCGGCAGCTCCAGCGGCGGCGTCAGCGGCAGCACCGCGCGCTTGCGCAGCGGCGGCCCGGCGACCGTGAACCCGGCCGGGTTGCGGGCCTCGTGGGTGAGCAGGGTGAGCAGATCGGCCAGCCGCCCGGAACGGATCAGGTACCAGCGCATCCGCAGCTCCACGGGGAGCGTGGGGAACAGCCGCGGATCGACACCGGAGAGGAAGTCGCGGGCGCAGTCGAGGAACGCGGTCCGGCACTCCGGCGCGGCCGCCGGGAGCGCGTCGACCAGATCGAGCAGCCCCTCGGTCAGCTGCGCACGGTCGTAGTCGCGCTGATGGACGCTCAGCCGGGCATGGGCGGGGTCGGCGAGGAAACGCCGGATGCCGGCCACCGCCGCGAACCGGTCCCGCACGCCCCGGGCGTCGGGCCGCCGGTGGCGGTCCGGTCCCTCCGGCAGCCGCCAGTAACAGACGTGCTCCTGCAGCACGTCCACCGCCCCGGCGAGGAACAGCGCCGGCAGCGTCACCGCCGCGTCATGGCACAACTCCCCCTCGGGGAAGGCGAAGGCGTGCGCGTCCCAGAAGGTGCGGCGGAAGACCTTGTTCCGCGCGAAGTGGTCGGACAGCAGCGTCAGGTCGTCGCCGAGGCGGGTGCGCAGCGCGGTGGGCCGGACCGCCGGATGGTGCGCGGACTGGCTGCGGCCGGCCGCCCCGAGCCGGTAGACGTTGCCGGTCGCCAGGTCCGAACCGGACCGGTCCAGCAGCCCGACGAGATCCTCGTACGCCCGCGGCAGCAGCACGTCCTCGGCATCCAGGAAGGCCAGATAGGCGGTGTGCGGATAGGCGTGCCGGGCACCGGTGTTGCGGAGCGCGCCGCAACCGGGGGCCGGACCGCCCGCGGGGTGGTGGACGATCCGGAACCGCGGGTCGCGCTCCGCGAAACGGCGGGCGACAGCGGCGGGCCCGCCCTGCGCCGAAGCGGCACCGGCGCCGCCCTCCGCGGGCGGGCCGTCGTCCACCATCACCACATCCAGCTCGGTCAGCGTCTGGGCCGCGACCGACTCCAGGCACTCCTCCACATTCCGCTCGGACCCTCCGATGCGATGGACCGGGACGACGACGGTGAGCCGAGGCTTCATACGGGGACCAAGCCTTTCCGGACTGGCGATGCACAAGACCGGTCCGTTCAACTCGCCCGCGGCGGCACGGTCACCGGATCTGCGCTGAAAGGGTGAGAGACCCCGTCGACAGTTCGTGTGCGCATGAGGGCCCGCCGCGCGCGCACTCGGCGCGCCGTGGCGCCGGGCCGCGCCCGATGCCGTAGACCCGTTTGCACAGCCTCACGGCGCCTGGCGCGCCGTGTTCCCCCAGGGAAGGTGACCGCGCCCCGATGCCCGGCCGAACCGACAGCTCCGCCGCCACCGACAGCCCCGACGCCCAGCCGCCCGGCAGCGACACCCGGACCGCCCGGCCCCCGCGCCCCACGGACACCGCGCCGGCCGCCTCCACCGCGCGGCTGCCGGCCGAACGGGCCCGCGGCGGCCCGGCGCGACTGCTGCCCGCCCGGTCCCCGTTCCGCCGCCAGCTGCGGCGGATCGGCACCGGCCGGGTACTGGAGGTCGGCTGCGGGACCGGCGACACGCTCGCCGGCTGCGCACCCGGCAGCGTCGGGGTGGACCACGACCCGCAGTCCGTGGCCCGCTGCCGGCAGCGCGGGCTGACCGCCTACACGGCCGACACCTTCCTCGCGAGCCCGCACGCCCGGCCCGGCGCCTTCGACGCGCTGCTGACCGCGAACGTCCTGGAGCACCTGGACGACGAGCAGGCCGAGGTGCTGCTGCGGGCCTACGTCCGCTACGTACGGCCCGGCGGCGGCGTCCTCCTGATCACCGCACAGGAGGCCGGGCACCGGGCCGGCCCCACCCCGGTGCGCTTCACCGACTTCGCCCTGCTGCGCGCCTTCGCCGAATCCGCGGGCCTGGCCGTGCGGCGCACCTACTCCCACCCGCTGCCGCGCCCGGCCGGGATGCTGCTGCGGTCCAATGTGTTCGTCCTGGTGGGGCAGGTGCCGCGCTAGGCGGTGGGCTCCTGACGGGCGCGGGCCCGGTTCGGGGCGCGGTGGGGCCCCGGACCGAGCCGGGGCCTCAGTGCGTGCGTGCCCGCCGGCGGGCCCGCACCAGGGCGCGGGTGACGACCGGCGGCAGCACCTCGCGGGCCACCCGGCGCAGCGCGGCGCGCGGCACCGCCGGACGGTGCGGGCCCGGGCGGGCCGCGGACGCCCTCGGCGCCTGCGCCGCCGCCCGCTGCACGCCGCGGGCGGCGCCGGCCGCGTGCCGGGAGACCGGATGGGCGGGCTCCGCGGCCCCCTTGGCGCTCAGCCGCACCAGCGGGGCGCCGCCCACGTACTGCACCTCGTGCCAGATGTCGCCGCGGGACGCGATCCACTCCAGCAGCGCCTTCTGCAGCGGCTCGGGATCGCCGAACGTCCCGTAGAACTTGGTGCCCGTGATGCAGATGGGGCGCAGGCCCTCGTTCGCGACGGCCTGCCAGGTGGCCGCGGCCACCCCCGGGCAGTGTTCGGCGCGGTAGTCGTCCATCACCACCACGCCCTGCGCGGTGAGCAGCTCGCGCACCGTGAGGATGTCGCCGTGCACATGCTCGTACAGATGCGAGGCATCGATATGGGCGAAGCGCACCGACCCCTCGTCCACATGGTCGCCGACGATCGAGCTGAGACCCTGGACGATGGCCGGCAACTCGTCGTGGAAGGCGAGGTAGTTGGCCTCGAAGGCGCGGCGGGTCAGCGTCGCGTAGGACTTCCGCATCTCCTGGGAGTTGGAGGCGTCCCCGGCGGGGGAGTCGAACAGGTCGCAGACCGTGAAGCGCTCCTCGGGCCGCAGCCGCGCACCGAGGAAGATCGCGCTCTTGCCCATGTACGCGCCGAGCTCGAGCAGATCACCCGGCTCCGAACGGTCCTGCTGGTGCGCCAGGAACCAGTCGAAGAGCAACTGGTCGGCGGTGAAGAACCAGCCCTTGACCTCGGACAGCCGGGTGGGGCGCGGGAGTTGTTCGGCACTGTGGTCTGCGATGCGGGCAGTCATGTGCGGTCCGTCTCCAGACGGTCGGGAACAGAGAGCTGAGTACGACGCGTGCGTGGGGGAGTGCGTGCGGTATGTGCCGGCGCGGTCTGCCGTGGATGTGCCCCCGATGCCGGTATTCCGGTATGCGGGTGTTCCGGCCGGCGGGAATGCGGTGATGCATCTGCTGTTGTCGGCACCGGGGCGCAGCGAGGTGCACGCGGCACCCCTGCGGCAGTGGTGCGGAATCTGTGCAGTTGTGGACGCGCCCGGCGTCCTGGCCGCCACGCAGGGGCGCGGCCTCGCGGGGACCGGGGCGCCCTCGCTCCGGGCGAGCGGCGTACGGGCGGCACCCGGGCGGTCTCCACGACACACCCCTGACCCACCATGCGGGGCACGGCGGCGACGTCATCGTAGGCGCAGCAACATGAACGGCAGATGACCGGCGGACGGGCACCGGCGGTCCCCGGTGCGGAGCTCACTTCACCGCGCCGGCCATCACACCCGAGACGAACTGACGCTGGAAGGCGAAGAACACGATCAGCGGCACCACCATCGACACGAACGCGCCGGGCGCCAGCACATCGATGTTGTTGCCGAACTGCCGCACCTCCTGCTGCAGCGCGACCGTGATCGGCGGATGCCCGCTGTCCGCGAAGATCAACGCCACCAGCATGTCGTTCCACACCCACAGGAACTGGAAGATCCCCAGCGAGGCGATCGCCGGACCGCCCAGCGGCATCACCACACGGGTGAACAGCCGCAGCTCACCCGCCCCGTCCAGCCGCGCCGCCTCCAGCAGCTCCCGCGGGATCTCGGCGAAGAAGTTCCGCAGCAGGAACACCGCGAACGGCAGCCCGAAAGCCGTATGGAACAGCACCACCCCGGCCGTCGTCTCGAAGAGCCCGACCGCCCCGAACAGCTTGGCCACCGGGATCAGCGCCACCTGCACCGGCACCACCAGCAGCCCCACGACGACCAGGAACCAGCCGTCCCGGCCGGGGAAGTCCATCCACGCGAACGCATAACCGGCCAGCGACCCGATGACCACGACCAGCACCGTCGCCGGCACGGTGATCGCCGCCGTGGTCAGCAGGGAGCCCATCACCTTGTCGTCCGACAGCAGCCGGCTGTAGTTGTCCCAGGTGATCTGCGCCGGCTGGGCGAAGACCCGCCACCAGCCCGACCCGGCGATGTCCTGCGGGCCGCGCAGCGAGGACAGCAGCAGCCCCACCGACGGCATCAGCCAGAACAGGGCCACCAGCACCAGGAAGATCCGCAGCACACCGCCGCCGGCCCGCGCCGCGAGCCGGGCCGCGAACGGCCGCCGACCCCGCCCCGCCCGTCCGCCGCCCCGGCCCGCCCCTCCGGCGCCCGCCCCGGGACGCCCGTCCGGCACGACACCCTCCACGGTCGTCATCGGCGACGCTCCTTCCGTATGCGCCGGAGATTGACGTACATCACCGGCAGCACGAGCAGCAGCAGGAACACGGCGATCGCACTGCCCAGCCCCTCGTCGACATCGGTGCCGAACGACGACTGGAAGAGCTGCAGCGCCAGCACGTTCGCGGACCGGATGCTGGAGCCCGGCGCGATGATGTAGACCAAGTCGAAGATCTTCAGCACATTGATCATGAGGGTGACCAGCACCACCACCAGAACCGGCGCCAGCAGCGGCACCGTGATCCGGCGGAACACCTGCCACTCGCCCGCCCCGTCCACCCGCGCCGCCTCCAGCAGCTCCCGCGGCACCCCCGCCAGCCCCGCCGCGATCAGCACCATCGCGAAACCGGCCCACATCCAGACGTACGAACCGATGATGGCCGGCGTGACCAGCGCCGGACCCAGCCACTCCACACCGCCGTAGGCCTCCGCGAAGTCCGCCGCCGGCAGCCGCAGCCGGGCGCCGTCCGCCCCGGCGGGCAGCACATAGGTGCCGTCGGCCGCCGTCGTCGCCGAGGCGACCACCCGACCGCCCCTGACCGCCTCCACCGTCAGCCCCGCCAGCGCCTTCTCGTTGCCGTCCACCACCCCCGGGCGCCCGCCGCCACCACGGGTGAAGTCCAGCCACACGGTGCCCGTGACCCGCCCCGGCCGGGCCCCGGCCACCGCCGCCGGCCGCGCGCCCCGCACATCCCCAGGCTGGACGGCGACCAGCGGCAGATTCACCGCCGACCCCGCCCGCACGGCCGAGCGCGTGGCGAACCCCCCGCCGCCGGACGGCGCCAGAACGGACCCCGGCCGCGGCCTGGCACCCGGGAACGGCGCCGGATCGGCGAAGGTGTCATGGATGCCGACCCACACCGCGTTGGCGACCCCGCGCTCCGGATCCTGGTCGTAGACCAGCCGGAAGATGATCCCGGCCGCCAGCATCGAGATCGCCATCGGCATGAACACGATCAGCTTGAAGGCGGTGCCCCACCGGATCCGCTCGGTCAGCACCGCGAAGACCAGCCCCAGCACCGTCGACACCGTCGGCGCCACCACCACCCAGACCACGTTGTTCCGCAGCGCCGTACGGATGCCGTCGTCCGAGAACATCGCCCCGTAGTTGCCCAGCCCCACGAAGCCGTCCCCGGACGCGTCGAACAGGCTCCGGTACACGGAGAACACGATCGGATAGACCACCAGCGCCCCGAGCAGCAACAGCGCCGGCAGCAAAAACACCGCGGCGGTCCACCGCCGGGCGCCCAGGACCCCGCCCCGGCGCCCGCCACCGCCGCCGCGCCCCCCGCCCGCGCTGCTGCCACTCGCCCTGCTGCCCTGTACGGCGCTCATCGTGACGGTCCCCCGTTCCCGGTCGACACGGTCGGCGGCACATGCCCGGTGCCGGACGGCTCCGGCACTCCCTGCCCGGACGGCTTCACGCACTCAGCCGCTCAGCGCCCGGGCGGGGCGGCACACTCCGCGCCCGAGCGGCCCGGCGCATCCCACGCCCCTCAGGCCCCTCAGGCCCCTCAAGGCCCCTCAGGCCCCTCAAGGCCCCTCAGGCCCCTCAAGGCCCTTCAACGACCCTCAGCGCCCGAACGACTTCGCGGCGTCCTTCTCCAACCGGGCCTGGGTGCCCGCGACATCCTCGGGGTTCTTCAGGAAGTCCTGCAGGTCCTTCCACTCGCCCTGCCCCGGCTTCCCGCCGAAGGAAGCGGGCGCCTGGTCCGACATGTCGAAGCGGAAGTCGTCACCCGCCGCGATCAGCGCCTTGGCGATCTCACGCATCACACCGTCGGCGTACGCCGCCTGGTCGAGCGCCTTGTTCGGCGAGAGGAACCCGCCCGCCTGCGCCCAGATCTTGGCGGCGTCCGTCGACGCCAGGAACGTCAGCAGCGCCTGCGCGGCCTTGGAGTCCTTGAGGGCCACCGCCACATCGCCGCCGGTCACCACCGGCGACTTGGCGCCCACCGCCGGGAACGGGAAGACCTTGGCGTCCGTACCGACCTTGGCCTTCGTCTGGGCGATGTTGGCCGCGGCGAAGTCGGCCGACGAGACCATCGCGGCCTTGGGGGTGTCCCCGCTGAACGTCTGGGTCACCGACGTCGGGAAGTCCGTCTGCAGCGCACCGGAGGTGCCGCCCGCGAGCAGGTCCTTACGGCCGAAGAGCTGACCGAGCGTGGTCAGCGCCTGCTTGACGGAGGGATCCGTCCACTTGATCTTGTGCTGCGCCAGCCGGTCGTACTTCTCCGGCCCGGCCTGGGACAGATAGACGTTCTCGAACCAGTCGGTCAGCGTCCAGCCGTCCGACCCGCCCACCGAGACCGGCTCGACGCCCGACTCGGACAGCGTCTGCGCCGTCTTGAGGAAGTCCCGCCAGGTCGTCGGCTCCTTGGCGCCCGCGGTGTCGAACGCCCGGGCGTTGTACCAGACCAGCGACTTGTTGCTGGCCTTGAAGTAGACGCCGTACGCGGTGCCCTTGTGGGCGCCGAGATCCTGCCAGCCCTTGGTGTAGTTCTTGGCGAGCTGCGCCTTGGCGGCGCCGCCGAGCGGCTTGAGCCAGCCCTTCTCGGCGAACTCGCCCAGCACACCGACCTGCTGGAGCATCGCCACGTCCGGCGGCCCGCCCCCGGCGATCTTGGAGCCGATGAAGCCGGCCATGTCGTCGCCACTGGGCACGAAGTCGACCGTGGCGCCGGTGCGCTTCTCGAACTCGTCCAGCACCTTGACGAAGTTCTCCCGCTCGGGCCCCGTCCAGACCGCGGTGACCTGCAACTTCTGGCCCTTGAGCTGGGGGAGGCGCACGGTGGGGGCGGTGCTGCCCCCCTTGGCGGCGCCGCCGCCGTTGTCCTTCGTGCCGCCGCCGCTGCCACACGCCGCCAGCACCAGGGCGAGCGCCGAGGCCGCCGCCACAGCGGTCGTGGCACGTACCGTCCTGCGGTCGAACGTGCCGTCGAGTCGTCCGCGCATCCCCGTAGCCCCCTATCGCCGCGCCTGCCGTGCCGGTGCCGAGGGGGCCGTGCCACGTCGTGCCGCGGCGCCCCTGCCGTGCCGTTCGCGTCCTGCCGTTCGCGTCGTGCCCTGCGGTGGTGCGTGATCGCGCTGCGCCTCGTCGTGCTCTGCGGTGTCCGACAGTCCTACGCCCTGCCCCCGACCACCGCAATACCGCCTCCCCCACCAACTCCCCTTTCGTGACGGTGCCGTTATGGCGGGAGGGGGCGCTGGGGGCGTACGGCGCGGGCCCGCGCGCCGGGCCTCACGGCAAGGGCGCTTCGCGCAGGAGTGAATTGCCCAGGGGCGAATTGCGCAGGGTGGGGCGGCAGGTCACAGCAGGGGTGGGGTGGCCGCCGCGCCCGAGGACTGGGCGGCCCGCTGCAGGGCGCTGGCGAGCAGGGCCAGGTCCGTCGGGCCGTTGCCCAGCTCGCGCAGCGGGCGCCGGGCCGGCGGGTCGCCCATCCGCTGCCACTCCAGCGGCACGACCGTCGGCCGGAGGGTGGACGTCCGGGGTATCCGGCCGGTCACCCGGCCCGCCTGGAACGGCGTCGAGGAGCCGTCCGCCGCGCGGTGCAGCCGTCCGCGGCCCGGGGGCACCGGCTCGGACGGATCGTCGAGGGCGCCCAACTGGACGCGCAGGCCGGACCGTTCGCTGGTCGCGGTCTCCGCCGTACGGTCCGGGTGGCCGGTGGCGGCTATCAGGTGGACCCCGAGCGCCACCCCGTCCCGGGCCACCGCCTCCAGGGCGCGCACCACGGAGCCGGCGGCGGGCCGGCCGGTGCTGCCGAGGGCGGGGGCGACCAGGGCGTCGAAGTCGTCGACGAGCACGAAGAGGCGGGGCATCGGTGCGGCCGCGGCGGGTGCGCCCTCCGGGTCGGCCGCGCCGGTGGGGGACGGGCCGGTGGCGGGGGCGCTGCGGGGGGCGCGGAGGCGGAGGGTTCCGGTGGTGGACGGGTCCGCCTCTGCGCCGCCGCCCGTTCCACTATCACGGCAACGATTACGGTGAGTAATCGGTTCCTGCTCTCCGTCACCATCGGCGCGGCTCTCGGCCGGGCGGCGCGGGGCGACGATGCGGGGAGCCGGCAGGTGCTTGGCGCGCCATTCGGAGAACGGGGTGCCGGCGAGTATTTCCGCCCGCCGCTTGAGTTCGGAGGAGAGCGCCTGGGCGAACTCCCGCATGCGGACCGGGTCCGAGGCGGCGAGGTGGGTCGTGACGTGCGGCAGGTCGGTGCAGACCCGCAGCCCTTCACCGCGTTCGCTGCCGCCGCCGTCCACCAGCACCAGCGACAGCAGGTCCGGGCGGTCGGCGGCCGCCAGCGAGGCGGCCAGGGAACGCAGCAGTTCGGTCTTGCCGGTGGCCGCCGCGCCCTCCACGACGAGGTGTGAGCCGTCGGCGGCGAGGTCGGCACAGAGCGGGCCGTGCGGTCCGGCGCCGAGTACCGCGGCGGCGGCGGGCCGGTCGGTGTCCAGCGCGGCGGCCCAACGGGCCATCAGGGAAGCCGGGGTGGCGCGGGCCAGCCCCAACTCGTCCAGCAGCCGCGCCGCGTCGGGCAGCGGGACGGCCGCGCGCGGCGCCCGGCCGCCGGCCGCGGCCGCCGTGTCGCTTTCGCGCAGCGGCGCCAGCGCCCGAGCGAACCGCTCGGCCCAGGCGCCGGAGACCGCGTCCACCGTCGCGACGGTGCCGTTGGGCCCGGAGCCCGGCTGGACGACGCGCAGCGCCGTGGCGACGTCGCCGCTGAGCACCGCGACGGCCCCGCACTCGCCGAAGGCGGGCGACGCCGCCCGGGCCGCTTCGTACGTCGCGGCCAGTGGGAAGGCGGGGGAGGCGGCCGGGGTCTCGGCCAGGCACAGGAGGTGGATGCCGGCCGCCGGGCCGCCCGCGGCGAGCCGGGCGGTGGTCTCGCGCAGCGCGGAGCTCCCGGGGTCGCCGTCGACGATCACGAGGGTGGACGGGCCCCGGTGGCGGGCGGCGGCGGAGGCGATCTCGGCGCGTTCGGCGCTGGCCCAGCCGGGGCCCAGCGGGCCGTCGCCGAGCCGGCGCACCAGCTCGGAGGTGCGGGCCGCGGCCTGTTCGGGGTCGTAGGCGAGGAGCAGCCGGCAGTCCTGGCCGTGGGCCGGGCGGACGTGCGGCAGCCAGCCGAGCCAGGACCACTGCGCCACCCGTTCCTCGGCGGGGCGGGAGCGGTCCGTGCTGATCAGTACGAGGTCGAGGGTGCCGGGGGAGTGCAGGGCCGTGAGCTGGGCGAGGGCGGCGCGGGCCAGTCCGGTCAGCCGGGCGCGCGGCCCGGCGAGGCCGAGGGAGCCCGCCCGGCGCAGGTCGACGGTGACCGGCGCGGCGGTCCGGCCGCCGTGCCGGGCGGCGGTCCCCAGCCGGACGGTCAGCGCGTCGGGGTGGTCCGGGCCGCGTTCCCAGAGCCGGGGGCCGGGCCCCAGCGCGGTGAGCAGGACGGCGGCGGCATCGGGCCAGCGTTCGTCCGCGGCCGGCCCGGAGAGCGTTTCGGGCGCCGGGGCGCCGTCGGGGGTGTCCGGGAAGGCCGGCCGGGAGGCGCCGGCCGGTTCGTACTCCGCCGTGAAGGCGTCGGCCGGCCGCTCCACGGCGGGCCGGCCACCGGCCAGTCGCCGGGCCCAGGCGCCGATGCCACCCCGCCGCCCGCCTTTGCGGCTTGCGTCCTCGACCGGTGCCAAGGACTGCTGCCCGCCGTGCGTCGGGTCCTGCGCACCGGTCGGGAAGCCGTCGCCGTGCTCCCGTACGCCGGGGCCCAAGCCGTCGGCCGGGCCGCCGGCGGGGGCGCGGTCGTAGATGTGGCCCGTGGAGGCACCGGGGAAGGGCGGAGCGGCGGCGCCGTGCTCGGCGCCCCGGCCGGGGGCGTCGTACCGGGCCGGGGTGCCGCGCAGGGGCGTGTCCCGCCGGCCCGGTACGACACCGCCCGGTGCCTGCGCGGAGGCGGGGGTGGTGGGCGTGGCAGGGGCGGAGACACCGGTGGCGGGCGCGGGATCGGCCGCGCCGTCCGTCGCCCGGCCGCGGCCCCCGGCTCCCGCGTAGCCGCCGTCGGCCGCCCGGGCGCGGCTCCCGGCTCCCGTAAAGGCGCCCCCCGCGGCGGAGGTGGCTCCCCGCGGACCCACTGCCTCTCCGTGCTGCGCGTATTGCTGCTGCCCGTACTGCCCGTACTGCCCGTGTCCCGGTGTCCGGCCCGCCGCTGCCGCCTCCGGGGCCGGACCGGCGCTTCCCGGGGCGATCCGCAGATGACCCTCGCCATCGGGGGCGGCCGGCAGGGCGGGGTCGGGGGCGGTGGGGGCGGACTGGAGGCGCAGGGCGGATTCGCCGATGCGCAGCAGGGCGCCGGGGCGCAGCGGGGCGGGCCGCTCGCCGAGGTCGGTGCCGTCCACGGCGGTGCCGTTGGTGGAGTGCAGGTCGGCGACGTACACCGCGCCGTCCGGTTCGACGGTGACGGCGCAGTGCAGCCGGGACACGTCGGGGTCGTCGAGGGGGACGTCGGCGTCGGCGGAGCGGCCGATGCGGATCTGGCCGCCGTGCAGCAGGTGCACGCCGCCGGCGTCGGGTCCGGAGACGACACGCAGGCGGGCGGAGCCGTGCGGCAGGCCGTGTGCCGGGGCGGGGCCCGGGGCCTGGAGGGAGAGCACCGCGCCGTCGATCAGCGGGGGTTCGCCGAGTGCCGCGCGCTGCGGATCGAGGCGTTCGGGTCCGGCGTAGAGCACGACGGGGCCGCTGCCGCCGCCCGCGCCGCCGACGTCCGCACCCGAGCCGGCCACGGAGGCCGCGAGCGAGCCCGCCACCGCCGCCAGGGCGGTCCCGGCGGGGGCCGTCACGAGCACGTCGCAGGTCCGTGTGGTGTGGCCGCTGCGCGGCCCGAGGACGGTCAGCCGGATCTGCATCGCCGTCAACGGTCCCTTCTGCCGGGATCCGGCAGGGGCCCGCACACTCCCCCCACCGCACCCGGGCACGTCGGCACGTACAAGTCCCAAGTGCACGTCGCGACAAGGGCCGCGCGCCCCCACCGCATCGTGCTGGGTGCATCCTCGCACCTGCCACTGACAACACGCCCGCCGACCGCCATTCAGTGATCTTGATTGGTCTTCTAAGGGCGAAAAAGTGCCTGCTTGCGTGCCGTGCCCGGCCTGTTTGCGACTGCCGTGGTCAGCTCGGAGCGGTCCGCGGCAGGATGGGGCCGGCCGGCCCCGGCACCGGTCGGGCGCGGCAGGCAACCATCCGTTCCGGAAGTGCGTCTTCCCCACAAGTCCGTCCCGGGCCGCCGGACCGAAAAGTTTGTACGACGGCACTACAGTGGGTCGGACGGGCCGCGCGGAGTTGATCAGCTGAACCCGGCGGGCCGGCAAGAGAGCCATCACGACCAGGGAGCGCATGACGTGCGGCCGGTAGGCAGCAAGTACCTGCTCGAGGAGCCGCTGGGACGCGGTGCCACGGGCACCGTCTGGCGTGCCCGCCAGCGGGAGACGGCGGGCGCCGAGGCCGCCGTGGCAGGAGAGCCCGGTGAGACGGTCGCGATCAAGGTCCTCAAGGAGGAGCTGGCGCACGACCCGGACGTGGTGATGCGCTTCCTGCGGGAGCGCTCCGTCCTGCTGCGCCTGACCCACCCCAACATCGTCCGCACCCGCGACCTGGTCGTCGAGGGCGATCTGCTCGCCCTGGTCATGGACCTGGTCGACGGCCCCGACCTGCACCGCTACCTGCGGGACAACGGCGCCCTCAGCCCGGTGGCCGCGTCGCTGCTCACCGCCCAGATCGCCGACGCGCTCGCGGCCAGCCATGCCGACGGCGTGGTGCACCGTGACCTCAAGCCCGCCAACGTCCTGCTCGCCGGGTCGGACGGCAGCGGCGAGATGCACCCGATGCTGACCGACTTCGGCATCGCCCGCCTCGCCGACTCCCCGGGCCTGACCCGCACCCACGAGTTCGTCGGCACCCCCGCCTATGTGGCGCCGGAGTCCGCCGAGGGCCGCCCGCAGACCTCCGCCGTGGACATCTACGGCGCCGGCATCCTGCTGTACGAGCTGGTCACGGGCCGCCCGCCGTTCGCCGGGTCGACCGCGCTGGAGGTGCTGCACCGCCACCTCAGCGAGGAGCCGCGCCGCCCCAGCACCCTCCCCGAGCCGCTGTGGACGGTCATCGAGCGCTGTCTGCGCAAGCGCCCCGAGGAGCGGCCCAGCGCCGAGAACCTCGCCCGCGCGCTGCGCACCGTGGCCTCCGGTGTCGGGGTGCACGCCACTCCGGCCGCGGCCGAGGCCGCGCTCGGTGTCGCCGCGCTGCTCGCCCCCGACCCCGCGCCCGCGACCGTTCCCGGGACGGGCGCGGACGGTGCCCAGGCCGGCGGGGGCGACGCCGACCCCACCCAGGTGCTGCCGTCCGGTGCCGGGTCCTACGACCCGGCGGCGGCCACCAGCGTGCTGCCGTCCACGGGCGGCCCCGGCGGCCAGGGCGCCGACCCGACCCGCGCGATGCCGCCGATGCCCATGGGCGCACCGTCCGGCGGACCGCAGGACCCCGACGGCCCCCATCCGTGGCAGTCGCAGATGCGGGCCGCGCGCGACCGCAACGAGCAGACCCAGGTGCAGTACCTGGATCCTTCCGAGGACCCGCTGCGCCGCCGTCCGCAGCGCCAGGCCGCTCCCCAGCAGCCGCCGCAGCGCCCGCAGCAGCCGCAGTACCGGCAGCCCGCTCCGCCGCCGTACGCCCAGCAGCAGCCGCAGGCGCCCCAGCGCCGCCAGGAGCCGCCGCCGCAGCGCTACGAACCGCAGCGCCCGCCCGCCCCGGAGCCCCGGCCCCGGCGCGAGCCCCGTCAGCGCAGCGCCAACCCCATGAAGATCCCGGGGCTGGGCTGTCTCAAGGGCTGCCTGTTCACGCTGATCCTGCTGTTCGTGGCGGCGTGGCTGGTCTGGGAGCTGACCCCGCTCCAGGAGTGGATCGGCACGACACGGGGCTTCTTCTCCCAGGTCGGGCACGTCTTCCACAGCGTGCAGCGCTTCGTGGAGAAACTCGGCGGCTGACCCGCCCGCCCGTGGGCCCGCCGCGGTCCGCGGGCGTCCGTGCACCCGTGCGCGCTCCTTACCGGGCCCGTGCCGCCTGTCCGCAGGCCGGCCGGGCCCGCGGCGTTTCCGGGCTCCGGGGTGCCGGTGCCGCCGGGCCCCGGTGCGTCACTGCGCCGACGTGCCGGACCGCCCTGTGAAGCGACCCAGTTGATTTGTCGACTTCCGACGGACAATTTCGCTCACAGAAGTGAAGGTTGCCACGTTCCGGGGCACGGAACCCCCTGGCACCCGCGTAGCTTTGACGCCAACCTCAGCCCCCGCAGGACGCTCGGGGGCCCGACACGTCGGAGCAGTCTTGGCACGGAAGATCGGCAGCCGGTACACCGCCCACCAGATCCTGGGGCGGGGCAGTGCCGGCACGGTATGGCTGGGCGAGGGCCCCGAAGGGGCCGTGGCCATCAAGCTGTTGCGCGAGGATCTCGCCTCCGACCAGGAACTCGTCGGCCGCTTCGTGCAGGAGCGGGCGGCGTTGCTGAGCCTGGCGGACCCGCATGTCGTCGGCGTCCGCGACCTCGTCGTCGACGGCAACGACCTGGCGCTGGTCATGGACCTCGTGCGGGGCACCGACCTGCGCACCCGGCTGGAGCGCGAACGCCGGCTGGCCCCGGAGGCGGCCGTCGCCATCGCCGCCGACGTCGCCGACGGGCTGGCCGCGGCGCACGCCGCGCGGATCGTGCACCGTGACGTCAAGCCGGAGAACGTCCTGCTGGACATGCAGGGGCCGCTGGGCCCCGGCGGCGCGCACCCCGCCCTGCTCACCGACTTCGGCATCGCCCGGCTCGTCGACTCGCCGCGCCGCACCCTCCAGCCCCCGGCCGGGGGGAGCTCCGGCGCGCTCCGCTCGGCCAAGGTCATCGGCACCCCCGACTACCTCGCCCCGGAGATCATCGAGGGCCTTCCGCCGCGCGCCTCCGTGGACGTCTATGCGCTGGCGACCGTCCTGTACGAGCTGCTCGCCGGGTTCACGCCGTTCGGCGGCGGGCATCCCGGGGCGGTGCTGCGCCGCCATGTGACCGAGAGCGTGGCGCCGCTGCCCGGCATCCCGGACGAGCTGTGGCAGCTGCTGCTGCAGTGCCTGGCCAAGGCGCCGGCCTCCCGGCTGCGCGCCCCGGAGCTCGCCGCCCGGCTGCGCGAGCTGCTGCCCGGCCTGGTGGGCATCCCGCCGCTGGACATCGACGAGCCGGAGGACGAGCAGGCCGAGGACGAGCCGGAGAGCGCCGCCGCCTCCCGCGAGGAGCCGTTCTACCCGGCGGTGCCCGCGGGGGATGCCACCCCGCCGCGCGGCGCGGTCCCGCTGGTCCAGGGCGCGGTCCCCGACTCCAACCGGGAGACGCACACCAGCATGCGGGTGCCGGGCCCGGACGAGCTGGCGGGCGGCGCCCACGGCACCGCCCGTGCCCCGCGCGCCGCCGGGGAGCGCCGGGCGGGCTCGGCCCGGCACCGCTCGTCGCCGGACGCGGTGCGCCGCCGCCGGATCCGGCTCGGCGCGGCCGCCGCCGCGGTGGTCGTGGCGGCGGGCCTGGGCGGCTGGCTGGCCTCGGGCGACGACTCGGCGGGGGACGCCACACCGGGCGTCCACCAGCCGGAACCCGACACTCCGTGAGCGCCCGCCGCGCGCCGGCCGGGCCCGGGGGACGGCCGCCCGGCCCGGCACCGGCCGGTGTACGGGGCGGCGGGCGGCCCGCCGGGGACCGGCCGTCCGCGGTGACCGGCGGACCGGACCTGGCGGGGCCGGGTCACGCTGACGGTGGCAGCCGTTAGGCTGGGTGCGTGGCAGTCGTCGATGTATCCGAAGAGCTGAAGTCCCTCTCCTCGACCATGGGGTCGATCGAGGCCGTCCTGGACCTCGACAAGATGAGGGCCGATGTCGCCGTGCTCGAGGAGCAGGCCGCGGCGCCGTCCCTGTGGGACGACCCGGAGAACGCACAGAAGATCACCAGCCGGCTGTCCTACCTCCAGGGCCAGCTGCGCAAGGCCGAGGACCTGCGCGGCCGGGTCGACGACGTCGAGGTGCTCTTCGAGCTCGCCGAGGCCGAGGGCGACGAGGACGCGCGGGCCGAGGCCGAGGCCGAGCTGACCGCCGTCCGCAAGGCCGTCGACGAGCTGGAGGTCCGCACCCTCCTGTCCGGCGAGTACGACTCCCGTGAGGCGGTCGTCAACATCCGCGCCGAGGCCGGTGGCGTGGACGCCGCCGACTTCGCCGAGAAGCTGCAGCGGATGTATCTGCGCTGGGCCGAGCGGCACGGCTACAAGACCGAGCTCTACGAGACCTCGTACGCGGAAGAGGCCGGCATCAAGTCGACCACCTTCGCCGTCCAGGTCCCCTACGCCTACGGCACGCTCTCCGTCGAGCAGGGCACGCACCGCCTGGTGCGCATCTCGCCGTTCGACAACCAGGGCCGCCGCCAGACGTCGTTCGCCGGTGTCGAGGTGCTGCCCGTCGTCGAGCAGACCGACCACATCGAGATCGACGAGTCCGAGCTGCGGGTCGACGTCTACCGTTCGTCCGGCCCCGGCGGCCAGGGCGTCAACACCACCGACTCCGCGGTCCGGCTGACGCACATCCCCACCGGCATCGTCGTCTCCTGCCAGAACGAGCGCTCGCAGATCCAGAACAAGGCGACCGCGATGAACGTCCTCCAGGCCAAGCTCCTCGAGCGCCGCCGCCAGGAGGAGCAGGCGAAGATGGACGCGCTCAAGGGCGACGGCGGCAACTCCTGGGGCAACCAGATGCGTTCGTACGTCCTGCACCCCTACCAGATGGTCAAGGACCTGCGGACCGAGTTCGAGGTCGGCAACCCCACCGCTGTGCTGGACGGCGACATCGACGGCTTCCTGGAGGCCGGTATCCGCTGGCGCAAGCAGCAGGAGAAGTAGCGGATCCGCGCGCTCCGTACGTGAAACAACTGCCTCCTTCAGGGAGGCAGTTGTTTTTGCTGTGGCGGTTTGGTCACAGTCGTATGTCCATGTACCGCCCACCGCTTGGCAATTCGGGCATCGGGACTTTATTCGACCTTGACGATAGTGGCCGAACTGGGAAGGCTGAGCGCGGCATGCGTATGTCTGGGGCGCGTGTAGGAACGGGGATTGGAGCGGCCCGCCCGTAATGGCGGCGCCGAAGCTCGTGCACCCCGACATCGGCTCGTCGCCCCGCGCAACGGTGCTCCAATGACGAGTTCAGCTACTGGGGGTAGCAGTACATGACGAAGAAGACGCGGCTGCGCGTAGCGCGCATTGCGGCCGGCGCAGTGATTGCGGCCGGTGCGTCGCTCACCGCCGCCGGCGCCGCCTCCGCCGCCAGCCCGGGTGAGACCCCGGGCCAGGGCGGCGGGTTCATCGGCGGCCTTGTCGGCGGGCTGATCGGCGGTGACTCCGGCGGTGACTCCTCGACCGGTGGTGACTCCTCGACCGGTGGCGACGACAGCACCGGCGGCGAGATCGGCGGCAGCGTCGGTGGCGACGAGACCATCGGTGGCACCGCCACCGGCGGCGACGACAGCACCGGCGGCTCGACCACCGGTGGCGACGAGACCACGGGTGGCTCGACCACCGGCGGCGACGAGACCACCGGCGGTTCCACCACGGGTGGCGACGAGACCACGGGTGGCTCGACCACCGGCGGCGACGAGACCACGGGTGGTTCCACCACCGGCGGTCACGAGACCACGGGTGGTTCCACCACCGGCGGCGACGAGACCACCGGCGGTTCCACCACCGGCGGTCACGAGACCACGGGTGGCTCGACCACCGGCGGCACCACCGGCGACCAGACCGGTGGCAGCAGCACCGGTACCGGCACCGACAACGAGGGCACCAAGCCGATCGAGCAGCCCGGCCAGGGCAAGGAGCAGATCGCTGACACGCCCGGCAAGGCGAAGCAGCAGGCCAAGGGCGGTGAGCTGGCGGAGACCGGTTCCTCCGGCACCACCTTCCTGCTGATCGGCGCCGCGACGATGATCGCGGGCGGTGTGGGCTTCCGTATGCTGCCCCGCCTGATCAACAAGAACGGCGGCGGCGCCGCGGCGGCCTGACGCTGACGCGCCACAAGCTGGAGGGGCCCGGGACGCACTGCGTCCCGGGCCCCTCGGCGTCGGCAGCGACCGTACCCGGCCGGAAAGGGTCTCGTACGGGTGTCAGACAGCCTGGTGGAGCAGTACGGACACCGCGATCAGCACGATCATCAGTGCCACCAGCATTGCTGGGCTGAGCTGGGCGAACATGCCGCCCGCTTGCTGCTGAAGACGTTCTCTGCTCGCCCGGCACACGGGGCAGCGGCCCTCGCTCACAGGGGCCGCGCAATTGGCGCACACCAGTCGGTCGTACGTCATGCGACCTCCTTCTCCACTGCACCAACGCACCGGGGGGCGCATTGGTTCCCTCTTCCACTGTGCCAGCACATCGCCGGAACGGCGCGTCCCGCGGGATTGTGCGCCCTTTTGTCCTGTAGGTGCCGTGAATAAACGCACCAACCCCCTACGCCGACTGCGCCGCCGCGCGAGGTTCGCGTATGGTCACGCACACCGACGGGAGCCGCAACTCGGCAACCGTGCCCCTATTCAGGTCGACCGTGGTGCATCAGTGATCCGATTCGACAACGTCTCCAAGACTTACCCGAAGCAGAACCGCCCTGCACTCAGGGACGTCTCGCTCGAGATCGAGCGCGGCGAGTTCGTCTTCCTGGTGGGGTCCTCGGGCTCCGGTAAGTCCACCTTCCTGAGGCTGCTGCTGCGCGAGGAGCGCGCCAGCCACGGCCATGTGCACGTCCTCGGCAAGGACCTCGGGAAGCTCTCCAACTGGAAGGTCCCGCAGATGCGGCGCCAGGTGGGCACGGTCTTCCAGGACTTCCGGCTGCTCCCCAACAAGACTGTCGGGGAGAACGTCGCCTTCGCCCTCGAGGTGATCGGCAAGCCGCGCGGCCAGATCCGCAAGACGGTTCCCGAGGTCCTCGAACTCGTCGGCCTCGGCGGCAAAGAGGACCGTATGCCCGGTGAGCTCTCCGGTGGTGAGCAGCAGCGCGTCGCCATCGCCCGGGCCTTCGTCAACCGGCCCATGCTGCTCATCGCGGACGAGCCCACCGGCAACCTCGACCCGCAGACCTCGGTCGGCATCATGAAGCTGCTGGACCGGATCAACCGGACCGGTACGACGGTGGTCATGGCCACCCACGACCAGCAGATCGTCGACCAGATGCGCAAGCGGGTCATGGAACTCGAAAAGGGCCGGCTCGTACGCGACCAGTCGCGCGGCGTGTACGGCTACCAGCACTAAGCGTGTACGGCCCCCAGCACTGAAAGGACGCCATGCGCGCCCAGTTCGTCCTGTCGGAGATCGGCGTCGGTCTCCGCCGAAACCTCACGATGACCTTCGCCGTCATCGTCTCCGTAGCCCTCTCGCTCGGCCTGTTCGGCGCCTCGCTGCTGATGCGCGACCAGGTCAGCACGATGAAGGGCTACTGGTACGACAAGGTCAACGTCTCCATCTTCTTCTGCAACAAGAACGACGCCGACACCGGTGCCAACTGCGCCAAGGGCGCCGCCACCCAGCAGCAGAAGAACGACATCAAGGCCGAGCTCGACCGGCTGCCGATCGTGCAGAAGCCGGTGGTGTACGAGTCCAGCGACCAGGCGTACAAGCACTACAAGGAGCAGTTCGGCGACACCCCCGTGGCCGGGCTGGTCACCCCCGACCAGCTTCCGGAGTCCTTCCGCGTCAAGCTCAAGGACCCGACGAAGTACACCGTCATCAAGTCGGCGTTCTCCGAGCGGCCCGGCGTCCAGGAGGTGCAGGACCAACGGGACACCGTCGAGCCGCTGTTCAACCTCCTCAACGGCATGAACATCGCCGCGCTGGTCGTGATGGGGCTGATGCTGGTCGTTGCGCTGATGCTGATCGTCAACACCGTGCGGGTGTCGGCGTTCAGCCGGCGGCGGGAGACCGGGATCATGCGGCTGGTGGGAGCGTCCAGCTTCTACATCCAGATGCCGTTCATCCTGGAGGCCGCCATCGCGGGCCTGCTGGGCGCCGCCTTCGCCTGTGTGCTGATCGTCGGCGGCAAGTACGTCCTCGTCAACAACTGGCTGGCGAAGAAGATCCAGGTGATCAACTTCATCGGCTGGGACTCGGTGGCTGCGGTCCTCCCGCTGGTCCTCCTGATCGGGCTGCTGATGCCCGCGCTCGCCGCGTTCTTCGCGTTGCGCAAGTACCTCAAGGTGTGAGCTTTGCCAAGGGGCGCCGTACGGTCAACTTGCCGTACGGCGCCCTTTTGTCCCCTAGACTCACCGGCATGTCGGGCCCGTGTTCGTACGACCGGCCCCGCCGCATTCGCCGCGGGGCGGCCCTGACGTTGTTCCTCGCGAGCGTGCTCGCCACCGGCGCCGCGACCGGCACCTGGAGCGAGGGCGCGCAGGACTCGGCCCGGCGGCCCGCCCCGGACGGCAGGGCCCTCGCCGCACACGCACCCCACTCCGCCACCGCGGACCGCGCGGCCGTCGAACGGGCCGCCGCCGAGGCCGTCGCGGACGGCAAGTCCGGTGCCCAGGCCGCCGCCGACGTCGTCAGCCGCAGCGGCGACCGCTGGTCGACGATCTACAGTCCCGGCGAGTTCAAGGACTTCCAGGCGCAGTTGGACGGCGGCTATGTCGGCGTCGGGCTCTGGGTCCGGCAGGCGCCGCACGGCCGGATCGAGGTGTCGCGGGTGCAGCCCGGCGGCCCCGCCGCGCGGGCCGGTGTCGCCGTGGGCGACCGGCTGCGCGCCGTGGACGGCCGCGCCTCCCGGGGCGCGCCGGTCACCGAGGTCGTCGCCCGGCTGCGCGGCGCCGCCGCCGGCGCGAGCCGCGGCCCGGCCGCTGTCGGCAGCCCCGTGACGCTGGACCTGCAGCGCGGCACCCGCCGCTGGTCGGCCACCTTGCACCGCACCCGGCTCAGATCCCGCAACGTCGTCGTCGACCGCCCCGCCGGCGCGCACGGCCCGACCCGCGTCAAGATCGCCGCGTTCGCCAAGGGCACCGGCGCCGCGGTCCGCCGGGCGGTGCGCGACGCCTCCCCGGAGGGCGGCATGCTGCTCGACCTGCGCGGCAACACCGGCGGCCTGGTCACCGAGGCCGTGGCGGCCGCGTCCGCCTTCCTCGACGGCGGCCTGGTCGCGACGTACGACGTCCGCGGCAGCCAGCGCGCGCTGTACGCCCGCCGCGGCGGCAACACCCGTCTCCCGCTGGTCGTCCTCGTCGACGGCGGCACGATGAGCGCCGCCGAGCTGCTGTCCGGCGCGCTCCAGGACCGGGGGCGGGCGCTCGTGGTGGGGTCGCGGACCTTCGGCAAGGGCTCGGTGCAGATGCCCAGCACGCTGCCGGACGGTTCGGTCGCCGAGCTGACCGTCGGCCACTACCGGACCCCGGCCGGCCGGAACCTCGACGGCGGCGGACTCACCCCGGACGTCGTCGTGGGCAGCGGCGCGGAGAAACGGGCCCGCACAGTATTGAGTGGCCTCGGGGGCGGGGCGTAGTGCGAAAATGGCCGCACTATGGCTAAGGACAAGGGCAAGGACAAGACCCCCGGGCGCAAGCTCGTGGCGCAGCACAAGAAGGCGCGGCACGACTACCTCATCCTGGACACCTACGAGTGCGGCCTGGTGCTGACCGGCACCGAGGTGAAGTCGCTGCGGCAGGGCCGGGCGTCGCTGGTGGACGGTTTCATCCAGATCGACCGGGGCGAGGCCTGGCTGCACAACGTACACATCCCCGAATACGCCCAGGGCACCTGGACGAACCACAGCGCGCGGCGCAAGCGGAAGCTGCTGATGCACCGCGTGGAGATCGACAAGCTGGAGGCCAAGAGCCAGGAGTCGGGGCACACGATCGTGCCGCTGGCCCTCTACTTCAAGGACGGCCGGGCCAAGGTCGAGATCGCCCTGGCCAAGGGCAAGAAGGAGTACGACAAGCGGCAGACGCTCCGCGAGCAGCAGGACCGCCGGGAGACGGACCGCGCGATCTCGGCGGCGCGGCGGCGGCAGCGGGCCTGACCGGCCCCCGCGGGACCGTTCCGGCCGGTCGCGGCGGAATACGCTGGCAAGGGCGCGCGTTGTTCCCGTACGATGGCATCGCACCCCACGAAGGGGTGTGCACCACCTTGATAAATCAACATGGGGATGATCGGTTTCGACAGCGGATGTCGAAGCAGGGGAAGCGAGTCGAGGAAGCGGCAATGATCTCGTTAACCATATGTCGCAACCAATAATCGCCAACACCAAGCGCGATTCCTTCGCCCTCGCTGCCTAAGTAGCGACTTGCGAAGTGTCAGCCCGGGGCTGTTCCCGACCCGGATCCTGGCATCAGCTAGGGAACTAAACTTCTAGACCCGGTCACGGGGTCTAGGAGGAAATCAAACAGTGGCTGAGCCCGTCGGAGACTTGTCCGCGTGATCTCCGGGGCCGAGAAAATCGCAGCGGACTGCACTCGGAGAAGCCCTGATTCCGCACCGTTGGACGCGGGTTCGATTCCCGCCATCTCCACTCATCCCATGTGAGGCCCAGGCCCCGCTGTCCCACCGGACAGCGGGGCCTGAGTCGTTTTCTCCCCCCGATTTTTCCCCGGGGGGAGTTTTTACGGGTTTCCGGTCGGTGAAGAATTCGGCCCCATATGCGAGCTTCCGGCCGTGTGGCGGGGAAATGCCCCAGAGGTGTTTGACGAATCCTTGACCCCGGGTGTGTCATTGCGCGGTAAAGCGAAGGCAATGGCCGAGCAACGGGGGAGCAATGGGTCAGGGCATGGACGTCGAGAGCGAGGCGCTGCGCCGCTATGCCCGCGCGGCGGAGAGCGCGGCGGACCGGATCGACAAGATCCGCAAGCGGACGGCCGGGCTGGATCTGTCGGACGGAGTGTTCGGGCAGCTGCCCGAGGCGAACGGCCTGCGGGCCGACTACATCGAGCAGAAGGAGCAGTCGGGCACCGACCTCGAAGGGGCCGGCGAGATGCTGCGGTCCATCGCCGACGCGGTCCGCGGCTCCGCCGACCACTACGACGCCAACGAAGAGGAGACCGCGCGCGGCTTCGGGGGCGGCGCCTAATGGGCGCGGGGCAGGCGGCGTCGAGCGCCCTGGACCGGATCAACTACACCCTGGACTGGAGCAATCCGCTCGCCGCGACCCTCGACGAGATCATCAAGGGCGTCCTGACGCAGTGCGGCGCCGACGACTGGTTCGACTGGGTCACCGGCGACAGCGAGCTGCTGGAGGAGACCGCGCGGGAGTGGCGGAGCGCGGCGCGCGATCTGCGCGGGGTGGTCGAGGACCTGGTGGCGGAGCGCAAGGCCGTGCAGCACGCGTGGCAGGGCGACGCCGCCGAGGGGTTCGACCGGACCATGACGGACTTCGAGCAGGCGCTGCTCGGTGAGGCCGACGACATGGACACGGTCGCCGAACTCCTGGAGATGGCGGCGGCGGCCTGCGCCATGGCCGAACAGGCCATGACCGAACTCCTCGTGGAGATCGTCGAGGCGCTGATGGTCACCGCCGCCACGACGGCGATCCTCTCGCTGCTCACGGCCGGTGCCGCCGCGGCGATCGGGCCGATGGCGGGCGCGGCGAACGTCGCCTACCGGGCCGCGAAGGCCACCCGGATCGCCGCCAAGCTCGCCGACAAGCTCGCCGACCTCGCCAAGCGGACGCAGGCGCTGGCCAAGCTCTCCCGGCTCCGCCGGTACCTGCGGGGGCTGGACCGGGCGAAGATCAAGGAGTGGAAGGGCGCACGGCGGCGGATCGCCGGCGACCTGCTGCACGGCAACCGGCCCTCGGGCACGGATGTCGCCCAGTTCCTCGCCTGGAAGCAGGGCAAGAAGATCGCCAAGGGTGTCCTCGGGGTCGATCCCGGGGGTGCCCTGACGGGCGCGATGATCGAGAACGGTCCGGCGCTCGCGGAGGAAACAGTGGAGTACGAGGCGCGCCCGGAGCCGAAGAGCTTCGATGAGCGCATGGACGAGTCACCGGCGCGGGCCGAGCGTTCGGTGCGGGAGGCCTTCGGGTGACATTCGCCGACAAGCTGTGGACCGGGCTCAAGTCCGCCGTGGTGCCCGTGGACCGGCATGCGCTGGCCCGTGCGGCGACGGAGCGGGCGGCGGCCGTGCTGCCGCCCGGCGAGCGGGTCGTCGCCGGCCATCCGATCGAGGCGGGCGAACAACTCCCCGAGCCGCCCCGGCAGTTCCGCCATCAGGCGTTCGCGGCGCAGCGCACCGCCGGGGACCGGCTCGTCGACGGCATGGGCCGGGCCGAACGGGGACTGCACCGCCTCAATCCCGTCAATGCCGTGGTGGACCGGTTCGACGACCGCCACCACCGCGACACCCTCCAGCTGTCCGGCGGCTGGCAGAGCCTGGCCGGGCAGCTGGCGGCCGCGCTGCGGCCCCGCTGTTCGTTCCGGTACCTGTCGGTGCTGCTGGTGACCGAGCAGCATCTTCATGTGGTGCGGGTGCGGCTGGCCGGCAACCGGCGGGAGCCGATGGCCGGTGCACCGGCGGTGGAGCACGCGTGGCGGGCGGAGCGGCGGCAGGCGGCCTGGGTGCGCAACCGCACCGACGTGCGGCACGGCACGCACGAGGCCGGCTTCACGGACGGTTCCTGGGTGACGTTCGCCTTCACGGTCGGGGGGTACGGCCCGGTCGTGGACACCTTCCCGCGGCGGCTGCGGCACACGGACCCGCTCACCTGACGGGCGCCGGCGGGCGGTCCGTGCGACGGCCCGCCGTGACCAGGGCGACGGCCGCCGCGAGGGCGGCCGCCGTCGCGGGCACCCCGTAGGCGGCGCCCGCCCCGCCCAGGTGCTCGACCGCCCAGCCGCCGCCCGCCGACCCGGCCGCGATCCCGCCCAGCAGCGCGGTCACGGCGAGCGTCATGCCCTCGTTGAGCCGGCCGGGCGGTGTCAGCGCCTGGACGAGTCCCATGCCGGTGACCATGGTCGGCGCGGTCGCCATGCCGGCCAGGAGGAGCGCGACGGCCAGCGCCGCCGGGCTGCCCGTCGCGGCCGCGGGCAGCGGGAGCAGCATCAGGGCCGCCATCGCCGCGGTGCAGACGGGGAAGCGGCGGCCGGCCGGGCCCCTCGGGCGGCGCAGGCCGTAGAGGAGCCCCGCCGCGCAGGAGCCCGCCGCCTGCAGGGCCAGCATGCCGCCCGCCGCGGCCCGGATGCCGTGCCCGTCGGCGAAGGCGATCGTCACGACCTCCAGGGAGCCGAAGACCGCACCGGTGGCGAGGAAGCCGGCCAGGAGCGGCGGCAGCCCCGGCAGGCGCAGGGGGGAGCGGGTCCGGCCGGCGGCCGGTGCCGCCACCGGGGGTTCGGTGCGGCGCCGGCCCGCGAAGAGCAGCATCCCGGTCAGCAGCAGCGCCGCGGCCACCGCCGTGCCCGCCTCCGGGAAGAGGGTGGTGCACAGCAGCGTGGCGAGCACCGGCCCGAGCAGGAAGCACAGCTCGTCCGCGGCCTGTTCGAAGGAGTGGGCGGTGTGCCGGGCGGCCGGGTCGTCGCGGAAGAGGTGCGCCCAGCGGGCACGGGACATCCCGCCGGTGTTGGGGGTGGTGGCGGTGGCGGCACAGGAGGCGAAGAGGGTCCAGTCGGGCGCGCCGTAGTGGACGCACAGGAGGAGCGACAGCGAGCCGAGGACGGCGAGCGCGGTGGCCGGGACGGCGACACGGGCCTGCCCGTGGCGGTCGATCATCCGGGCCGTCCACGGCCCGACCAGTGCCGTCGCCGCCAGCCCGGTCGCGGTGACCGCCCCGGCCAGCGCGTACGAGCCGCGCGAACCGGCGATCATCAGCACCGCGCTGACGCTGAGCATCCCCATGGGAAGCCGGGCCAGCAGGTTGGCGGCCGTGAAGGCGCGGGTGCCGGGGAGGGCGAAGATCCGGCGGTAGGGGGCGAGGAAGCGGGGGCGGGCACGCCGAGGGACAGGGCGTACGGGCGGGGCCGTGACGGGCCGGGCGGCGAGGAAGAGGATCATGCCTCTACGGTCGTGGCCGCGGCCGCCGCCCGTCCAACACCTGATCAGGCCGCATTCACGCACCTGGGTTGTTGAATCGTCGCGGCCTTCGGAAGGGGCCAGAGGGGACCGGCCCTGCCAGGATGACCCGATGCCGTACGACACCGATCCGCGTCTGCTGCGCGCCTTCCTCGCCGTCGCCGAGGAGCTGCACTTCACCCGGGCCGCCGCCCGGCTGTACGTCGCCCAGCAGGCGCTGAGCCGCGACATCCGGCGCCTGGAGCGGGAGTTGGGCGCCGCGCTGTTCCTGCGCACCACCCGCCGGGTCGAGCTGACGGCGGACGGGACGCGGCTCCTGCCGTACGCGCGACGGGTGGTGACCGCCCACGACGAACTCGCCGACGCCTTCCGGCCCGCCCCCGAGCGGCCGCTGCTGGTCGATGTGGGCGTCCCGATCGGCACCGCCCACGGGGTGCTGGAGGCGGCCAGGGAGCGGGTGCCGGACAGCTGCGAGCTGGTCGCCCGCTTCCACAGCGGGCTGACCGGGGCGGCGGCGGAGATGGCGGACGGCCGGCTCGACGTCTCCTTCGGCCGGATCGCGGCGCTGCCGCCCGGGGTACGGGCCGGTCTCGACCATCAGCCCGTCAGGCTGGAGCCGATGGCGGTGCTGCTGCGCGAGGACCACCCGCTGGCCGCCCGGCCCGCCGTCCCCCTCGCGGAGCTGGCCGGCGAGACGCTCTACGCGGCCGCCGGCAACCCCCAGACCGCGGAGTGGACGGACCTGGCCGAGCGGCTCTTCGCCGGGCGCGGCATCGTCACCGCCGCGCCGTTCCCGGAGATCGAGGGCAAGCAGGAGTTCGTCCGGGTGGTGCGCAAGCGGGGCTGGTCGGTGCTGGCGAGCGTGGAGTTCATCGAGGTGCCGGGGATGGTGCTGCGGCCGCTGGTCGCTCCCGTGCCGCTCTCGCCGGTGTCCCTGGTGTGGCGGCGCGGGCTGCGGCATCCGGGCCTGGACGCGCTGCGGGCGGCCGTCCGCGAACTGGCCCGGGAGCGGCAGTGGTTGACGCCGCCCGGGAGTGCGTGGTGGCTCCCGGAGGCGGATGCGCGGGTGATGGGCGTACGCCGGTGACGACCGGGCGTACGCCGGTGACGACCGGGCGTCCGCGGCGGCGCAGGCAAGAATGTTCGGCGCCGAAGCAACCACGGACGCGCGAAATGTTTCCTTAACGGCAGGTAATTCTCTGCGGAACGAACAGGGGGAGCCGTGCGACGGCGTTCACTTCTCGCGGCGGTGGCGGCCGCGCTGACCTTGACCGTGGCGGCGGGCGTGGCCCTGACCGGCTGCGGCTCGGCGCGGATGGCGGCGCTGCACGCCAACTGCACGACCAAGGGCCTGCGCTGGAAGCTCACCGTCCTGAAGAAGAAGCCGCACAGCGAGCAGCGCGAGGCCCGGCTCTCCATCGCCAACAAGGGCGCGGGCCCCTGTGTGTTCCACGGCTTCCCGGCCTTCGAGGTCCATCTCGGCAAGGGCCCCGAGTCGGACGCCCGGGGGCACGGCAAGGCCCTGCCGATAGACCTGGGCCGCGGCGGCACCGTCACCGCCGCCCTGCGCTACCGGGACTGCCCCACGGGCACCCCGCCCGACCCCATCATGGTCACCAACGACCTGGCCGTGGTGTCCGCGCCGCGCGACTACCCCGGCCGGCAGGCGGTCGTGGCACGCGACGAGAAGGGCAAGCGCCTGCGGATGACCGTCTGCGCGGACCGGATATGGATGGACCCGCCGCGCGAGGCGGCCGAGTAGCCGCGGTTACGGGGCCGTTGCGACGGCGGCGGCCCGCGCCGCGTACGAGGTGAACGAGGCCCAGGCCCCCGGCGAGAAGTCGAGGTGCGGGCCCTCGGGGTCCTTGGAGTCGCGGACGTGGATGGTGGAGGGGTGGGCGGCGACCTCTACGCAGTTGCCGCCTTCGTCGCCGCTGTGGCTGGACTTGCGCCATTCGTAAGCCACTTCGAGGCAGTTGCCACCCTCGCTGCCGCTATGGCTGGACTTGAACCACGTCAGATGGGTCATCGCTCTCCTAGCAGCCGGTCCAGCAGACCCACGGTTTCCTCTGCGTTGAGAGCCTGCATTCGCAGCATTCCATATTTCTGAGCGAGGATGCTGACCTCATCGGCGTCCGAAGTCAGCTCGCTGCTGCGTTGCGCCTCGGTATAGGCCAAGTGTTGATGGTCGGGGGTTTCCAGCAGCACGAACGGTCCGTCGAGCCCGGCGTGAAGCTCGCGCTTCAGTGGCAGGATCTGAATGGATACGCCGGTGAGTTCCGCGCACTGACGCAGATGGGACATTTGGCCCCGCATGACCTCGCGACCCCCGATATTGCTCAGCAAGACTGCCTCGGAGAGGACGAAGCTGGCGGAGACGGGGTCCTGTTGGCGCAGGATCTGCTGACGCTCCAGTCGGTCCGTGACGCTCTGCTCGATCTTCTCCTCGCTGAGGTGCGGGATTTTGCTGCGGAACGTGGCGCCCGCGTATCCCTCGGTCTGCAGGAGGCCGGGGACGACACCGTTTTCGTAGCCGCAGAGGGAGATCGCCTCCTGCTCATAGGCGATGAACTCCTCGGCCCAGATCGGATACTTCTCCTTCGGCGGGAGCTTCGCCACCCCCGCCGCCAGTGCCCCGCCCGTGGTCAGGAGCTGGTCGAACTCGGTCGCCAGGTGTGGCATCAGGGCCCGCCTGCCCTGTTCGATGGAGGCGATGGTCTCCTCGGAGGCGGTGGAGCGGTCGGCGAGGCTGCGCTGGGTGAGGCCGGCGTTGATGCGGTACAGCGCCAGTTGGGCGCCGATGACTTCCATGGCTGCGGAGTGTCGGTTCCTGGGCTTCGTTCGCGGCTGCATGGCGTTCCACTCCCCGTACTTCGACGCCGGTGACCGTGTGCGCACCCGTACTCACCGCGAGTACGGGTGCACGCACTGTGCAGCATAGTTACTCAGTGCGACCGTCGCCGTATGAACGGAGAGATGCAACTCACCTGTCCACGCGAGCGGTTCTACCGGCGGGAGCGGCGATCGGTGCCGCTCGCGCGGGAGTTCGTGCGGGTGGCGCTCACCGAGTGGGGGGTCGGGGAGCGGGCGGACGCGGTGTTGCTGTGCGTGAGCGAGCTGGCGACGAACGCGCTGCGCCACGGGGTGCCGCCGGGGCGCGGGTTCCAGGTGTCCGTGTGGCCGCCGGCGGGCGGAGTGCTGCGGCTGGAGGTGCACGACAGCGGGGACGGGTGGCCGCGGGTGCGGACGGGCGCCGGGCCGGTGGACGAGGCCGGGCGCGGGTTGCTGCTGGTGGAGGCGCTGGCGGACAAGTGGGGGGTGGGGGAGCGGAGTCCCGGCAAGATCGTCTGGTGTGAGTTCGCTGTGTGAGTCCGCCGGGTGCGGGCGTCCCGTGCGGACCGCCCGGCCGCATCGCCCCCGCCCTCACCCGCCCGCGCCGCACCCGGTGAGCGCAAGGTTTCGTACGTGTCACCGGGCGGCACGGTACGGAAACCCGCCCTCCCTAGCGTCATTGCGCAGGACCCGACCCCTGGGAGGCGCGATGACGGCCGCGGCAGCAGACACCCGTAGCGACACACCCGACGACACCCCCGACGGCGGCCGGACGGAGGGCCGGGCGAGGCGGGGCGGCCGGTGGATCGAGCGCTGGGACCCGGAGGACGAGGGCTTCTGGCGGGAGACGGGGGAGCGGGTCGCGCGGCGGAACCTCGCCCTGTCCGTGTTCTCCGAGCACATCGGGTTCTCCATCTGGAGCCTGTGGTCGGTGATGGTGCTGTTCATGGGGCCGGAGTACGGGATCGATCCGGCCGGGAAGTTCTTCCTGGTGGCGATGCCGACGCTGGTGGGCGGGGTGCTGCGGGTGCCGTACACCTTCGCGGTGGCGCGGTTCGGGGGGCGCAACTGGACGGTGATCAGCGCCGTGATGCTGCTGGTGCCGACCGCGGTGGCGGCGGCGGTGCTGGAGCCGGGCACCTCGTACACGACGTTCCTGCTGGTCGCGGCGCTGGCGGGGGTCGGCGGCGGGAACTTCGCCTCGTCGATGACCAACATCAACGCGTTCTATCCGCTGCGGAAGAAGGGGTGGGCGCTGGGGCTGAACGCCGGCGGCGGCAACATCGGGGTGCCGGTGGTCCAGTTGCTGGGGCTGCTGGTGATCGGGACGGCGGGGGCCGCGCATCCGCGGATCGTGCTGGCCGTCTACGTGCCGCTGATCGTCCTGGCGGCGGTGCTCGCGGCGCTGTTCATGGACAACCTCGCCCCGGTGACGAACGACACCGGGGCGGCCCGCGACGCCGCGAGGGAGCCGCACACCTGGGTGATGTCGCTGCTGTACATCGGCACGTTCGGGTCGTTCATCGGCTACAGCTTCGCCTTCGGGCTGGTGCTGCAGAACCAGTTCGCGCGCACGCCCCTCCAGGCGGCGTCGCTGACGTTCATCGGGCCGCTGCTGGGGTCGCTGGTGCGGCCGGTCGGCGGGCGGCTGGCGGACCGGTTCGGCGGCGCGCGGATCACCCTGGGCAACTTCGCGGCGATGGGCCTGGCCACCGGGGTGGTGATCTACGCGTCGGGGGAGCGGTCGCTGCCGGTGTTCCTCGTCGGGTTCATCGCGCTGTTCGTGCTGTCGGGGCTCGGCAACGGCTCCACGTACAAGATGATCCCGGGCATCTTCCAGGCCCAGGCGCTGCGGCGCGGGCTCGCGGGCGAGGCGGCCGCGGTATACGGACGGCGGCTGTCGGGGGCGGCGATGGGGCTGATCGGGGCGGTGGGGGCGCTCGGCGGGCTGGCCATCAACCTGGCCTTTCGCCAGTCGTTCCTGGTGGCCGGGTCGGGCACGCCGGCGTTCGTGTCGTTCCTGGCCTGCTATGTGGTGTGCGGCGCGGTGACCTGGGGCGTCTACCTGCGTCCCGCGGTGCGCGGGCGGCGTGCGGCGCAGGTGGCAGCGGGTACGGAGGAGGCCGGTGCGGCGGCCGTGGACGGGGAGCGGGGGCCGGTGTACGCGGAGGTGTGAGCGGCGGGGCCGGGCGGCCGGGCGGCGGGAGCTGCCCGCGCCCGCCCGCCGTGGGTGTACCGCCCGTACGGCGTGGGCGGCGGCGCACCGTCGTAACCGCGGGGAAATACTGGAGGACCGGGACCGTCACGTGCCGTTGGCACCTTGGCATCTTGACACCCTGGTACCTCGTGCCGCCCGAGCCGCGGCGGGGCGGGACGGGACGGAAGCGGTACGCAGGCACACGGCAGCACACCACTCTGGGCGGAGCGGGACGACCATGCACGAGCAGCAGCAGGAGCACGACGAGCGGGAGCCGGCGGCGGAGACGACGCCGGCCGTCCGGCCGCTGGACGGGTTCACCGTCGGGGTGACCGCCGCCCGGCGGGCGGAGGAGCTGGGCGCCCTGCTGGAGCGGCGCGGCGCCCAGGTGACGCATGCGCCGGCGCTGCGGATCGTCCCGCTGCCGGACGACACCGAGCTGCTCGCCGTGACCCGGGACCTCATCGACCGGGTGCCGGACGTCGTCGTGGCCACCACCGCCATCGGCTTCCGCGGCTGGGTCGAGGCCGCGGAGGGCTGGGGCCTCGGCGAGGCGCTGCTGGAGCGGCTGGCCGGGGTGGAGCTGCTGGCGCGCGGGCCCAAGGTGCGCGGCGCGATCCGGGCCGCCGGGCTGACCGAGAAGTGGTCGCCGGCCTCCGAGTCGATGGCCGAGGTGCTGGACCGGCTGCTGGAGGAGGGCGTGTCCGGGCGCCGGGTCGCCATCCAACTGCACGGGGAGCCGCTGCCGGGGTTCGTCGAGGCGCTGCGGGCCGGTGGCGCGGAGGTGGTCGGCGTCCCGGTGTACCGGTGGATGCCGCCGGAGGACATCGGCCCGGTCGACCGGCTGCTGGACGCGGTGCTCTCGCGCTCCGTGGACGCGGTGACCTTCACCAGCGCGCCGGCCGCCGCGTCGCTGCTGCGCCGGGCCCAGGAGCGCGGGATCCGCGCGGAGGTCCTGGCGGCGCTGCGGCAGGAGGTGCTGCCGGTGTGCGTGGGACCGGTGACCGCGCTGCCGCTCCAGGCGGAGGACGTCCCCACCCTCCAGCCGGAGCGCTTCCGGCTGGGGCCGCTGGTGCAGCTGCTGTGCCGCGAACTCCCGGGACGCGTCAGGCCGTTGCCGGTGGCCGGGCGGCGGCTGGAGATCCGCGGGCACGCCGTCGTGGTGGACGGTGCGCTGCGGCCGGTGCCGCCGGCCGGAATGGCGCTGCTGCGCGCACTGGCCCGGCGCCCCGGCTGGGTGGTCTCCCGCGCCGACCTGCTGCGGGCCCTGCCCGGGGCGGGCCGCGACGAGCACGCGGTGGAGACCGCGATGGCCCGGCTGCGGGGAGCGCTGGGCGCACCCAAGCTGATCCAGACCGTCGTCAAGCGCGGCTACCGGCTGTCGCTCGACCCCCATGCGGACACGGACAAGTACGGCGGGGAGCAGGGCGAGTAGGGGGCGCGCGGGCCGGGGCGGGGCCGGGGCCGGGGGTGACGGGGCCGACCGGCGCCGCGTCGTTGAGGCCGTCCCGGCTTCTCCGCCCGGTCTCCTGACGGCACATTATGTGATTGCGCCCCGGCGTGCGCCCCCGTAGCGTGCGGTGTGCGCGGACGGTGAGGATCTTGCCGGCCGCCCACGGGGGAACGGGGATCACGGGGATGCTCTCGGCGCTGACGTCATGTCATGTGCCTGCGCTCGACCGGCGCGGGTACGGCATGTCCGAGATGTCATGGATACGTCAGCTCCCTCCACCGTCGGCACATTCCGCGCGCACGGATTCATGACCAACGGAGGACACCCCACCATGCGCATGCGCACCTTTCTGACCTCGGCGGCCGTGGCCACCGCGCTGCTCGCCGGCTCCACCGCCCCCGCGATGGCCGCGCCGGCCCCCGCGACCGCCGCACCGGCCCCCGCGACCGCCGCACCGGCCCCTGTGATGGCCGTGCCGGCCACCGCGAGCGGCGCCGGCGTCTTCATCACCAACGGCGACCGCGTGCACATCTCCAGCACCCCGCCGCGCACCGCGTCCGCCCACGCCTGGTGGACCCACGTCAGCGGCCCCGGCACCAAGGCCAAGGTCACCATCTGGCTGCAGATGAAGTCCGGCAGGACGTGGCACTCGGTCGCCAAGAACGCGAAGAACCTCAAGTCCGGCAACGGTGGCAGCGCCCGCCGGGTCGTCGCGCGCAAGAAGTGCGCGAACAGCAGCAGGCACCAGTGGCGCACCATGATCGACGTCGACCTCATCGGCGTCGCCGACTCGCCGGAGAAGGCCTACACCAAGCCGGTCACGGTCAAGTGCGGCGTCTGATTTTCTAGTTCCGCCCTTCCCTCCGCTCGATCCAGGAGTACGACCATGAGTGATACCGGTCCGGACGCCACCCTCATCGTGGGACTGCACGGGGTACTGGACCGGTATCCCTGGATCGACCGGGTGAGCGCCGAGTTCGACCTCGAAGAGGACGTCTTCGGCCTCGCCGTGAAGCGGGCGTCCGCCTACGCCTGGAGCTCCACCGCCCTGACGGACGAGCCCGCCGACAACCTCTGGGACCACCACGACGCGGACGGCGACTGGACGCAGGACGGCCGGGTCCGTCAGGTGGCCTGGCTGCACTCGTCGCTGCCGCGGCCCGTGAACATCCCGGGCAGGAAGCAGCGCGCCCGCCGCCTCCCGGTCCTGCCCGTCATCACGGTCCTCTCGGACGCGCTGCGCCGCGTCGGCACCCTCCGCCTCACCGGCACCCACGCCCTCGTGCCGCTGCACCGCGCCGGGGACGCCCGCATCGAACTCGCCGAAGTGGCCGACTGGTTCGCCCTCGCCGACCCGTCCGGCGCGGCGTCGCTGACGGTCACCGTGTCCGCCCTGCCGTCGGCCGGCCTCGCCGCGCGGGGCGCCGAGATCCGCGAGGCGGCGCTCGAACGCACCTACGGGCACATGACGGTGAAGGCCCTCAAGCCCGCCGGCGCGCCGACTCCGGGGCTCGCCCGTCCCCTCGCCGGGGAGGTGCAGGCCGAGGGCATGCGCCCGGCGCTCGCCTTCCGCTGCGAGGTGCGCGAGTGGTCCACGGACGTGGCCGCGTGGACGACGGAGGTGTTCGCGGACTCGGTCCGGGCGGTGACGGGACTCTCGGGCCTGATCCTCATCACGGTCTCTTCGGAAGGCTGAAAACCGCGGGTGGGGGAGGGCCCGCGGAGGCAGGGGCCGCGCGGGACCGGCGGGCCGGGACAGACGCGCGGCACGGCGGCCCCGCGCGGCACGGCGGCTCACGCGGACCCGGTCCATGACGCGTGGGCACACCGCGCCCACCCGCTGTGTCCGCGTGCGGTTCCTCCGTGGAGTGCCCGCTTCCGGAGGGTTCCGGCGGGCCAGGGGGCCGGGGCACTCTGGGAGCACACACGTTTGGTCCCTAAGGAGTGACAGGCACATGGCGGCGCCTTGCGACCTGCGGTTCGACTGCGGCCGGATCTGCCTGGACCTCGCGGCCACGTCCGGCGCCCCCGCCGAACGGTTCACCGGCGAGGGGCCCACCGGTGAACGGCTCACCGGCCCCGACCAGTTGCGGGCCTGGCTGCTCGGCGCGGGCCTGGTGCCGCGCGGGACCCCGCTGGACGGCGTCGACGGCAGCTGGGTGGGCCGCTTCCGTGCCCTGCGCGAGCTGCTGCGCCGCGTGGTGCACGAAGAGCTGCGGGGCCGGGCGGCCGACGCCGATCTGGCGCTGCTGAACTCCGCGGCCGCCTCCGGACAGCCGCCCGCCCCGTGCGCGGTCCGCACCGCCGACGGCGCGCTGGCCGGCGCCCTGCCCGGCCCGCCCGACTGCGCCGGGCTGCTGGCCGCGGTGGCCCGGGACGCCATCGGCCTGCTGACCGACCCGGCGTCGCGCGGGCAGCTGCGGCAGTGCGCGGGCGAGAGCTGCACGCTGGTGTATCTGGACACCTCGCGCGGCCGGCGCCGGCGCTGGTGCTCCAGCGAGGTGTGCGGCAACCGCGAGCGGGTGGCCCGGCACCGGCGGCGGACGACGGTGCGCGGCGGGCAGGACGGAAGTGCTGGTCAGGGCGTCGTGACCGGCGCGGAAAAATTTTCCGCCGAACTCTGAGTAACCCGCCCGGCCCGTCCGTACTCCTCACCGCAAGTCCGATTCATGGCAGGGTCCCCCGGCGATCTTGGGCGATCTGGGCTATCGACCCGGGAGTTGGAGTGCGTAAGGATGCCGTCGTGGCAGACAGGACGACACCTGACGAGGAGCTCATGCGAGCCCTCTATGACGATCACGCGGGGCCGCTTCTCGCCTTCGTCCTGCGATTGGTGGCGGGCGACCGGCACCGCGCGGAGGACGTGGTGCAGGAGACGCTGGTGCGTGCCTGGCGCAACGCCGACCAGTTGCAACGGGCGACCGGCTCGATACGACCCTGGCTGGTGACCGTCGCACGGCGGATCGTGATCGACGGGCACCGCAGTCGCAAGGCGCGGCCCCAAGAGGTCGATCCGACCCCTCTGGAGACGATGCCGGCCGCCGATGTCATCGACCGGGCGCTGCGCATGATGACCATCTCGGAGGCGCTGAGCGACCTGAGCCAGGCCCATCGAGAGGCCCTCGTCGAGACGTATTTCAAGGAACGTACGGTCAACGAGGCAGCGGAGGTGCTGCGCGTACCGGCCGGGACCGTGCGGTCCCGGGTCTTCTACGCGCTGCGCTCCCTGAGACTCTCGCTAGAGGAACGAGGAGTGACGGAGTGAACCCGCCCGCGCAGCCGGACCGGCACACCGACGTCGGCGCCTATGCGCTGGGCGTTCTGGACGGTGCCGACGCCGACCGGTTCGAGGCGCATCTCGTCGGCTGCCACCGGTGTGCGGCCGAACTGGAAGAACTCATGGGCCTGTCGCCGGTACTGGCCGAGTTCAAACAGACCGCGCCCACCCCGCAGACGATCACGGCCGTCCCCGGCCCGGGGCTGCTGGACGGGCTGATGAACGAGGTCGCCGCCACCCGGCGCGGCCGTGCCCGCCGGCGGCTGTTCCTGGTCGCCGCGGCCGTCGTGCTGATCGTCGGCGGGCCGCTCGCCGCGCTCCGGCTGACGCCCCAGGCGCCCGAGGAGCAGGCGGCGCCGCCGCTGGCGAACGCGGTGCGGGCCCAGTACGCGGCGGGCGAGAAGGCGAGCTCCGTCGACCCGGAGACCAAGGTCTCCGCGGGCGTGTCCATGGCGGCCCGCCCCTGGGGCACCCAGGTCGTCCTGGAACTCGCCAACGTCAAGGGCCCGCTCACCTGCGGCCTGGTCGCCGTCGGCAAGGACGGCAAGCGGCAGACCGTCACCACCTGGGCGGTCCCCAAGGGCGGCTACGGCATCCCGGGCGGCGCCGCGAAGTGGAACCGCGAGCCCCTCTACGCGGCGGGCGGCGCGGGCTTCAACCGCGGCGACATCGACCACTTCGAGGTCACCACGACGGACGGCAAGCGGCTGGCGAAGGTGAACGTCTGAGCGGTGCGAGCGGGCGCCCCGGCCGGGTACGGCACGGCGGCGCCCGTCAAGCACCGCCACGCCGTCGGTCGGCGCTCCCCTCGACCGGGTCACGCCCGACGTAAAGGCTTGAGTCGACATCCGACCGAACTCGCCCGATTTTGTCCCTTTCTCCAGGTGCGCGCGGTGCCTGGTTCGCGTACGGTTGACGGCTGCCCTACGCACAGCAGAAGGGGGCCTGGGTGGCCGCGCACAACGCCACGCACGCACCGGACCACGCTTCGGATTCCGTTCGCGACCGCGAGATCGAAGCCGAGCAGACGCATCTGGACCGCGTCTACCGGCGCCTCGAGGAGAAGATCCACGAGGCCGAGTTCCTGATGGACGACGCCGCCAAGCGCGGCCAGGTCGGCACGCCCGGCGCGCTCGCCGAGCGCGACGCCCAGGTCTTCCAGGCCGGCGTCCATCTCCACCGCCTGAATTCGGAGTACGAGGACTTCCTCTTCGGCCGGATCGACCTGCTCCTCGGCAAGGACGGCAAGAAGGGCCCGGACGGCGCCTTCACCTCCGTCGAGCCCGCCGACGGCGCGATCGAGAACAACCGCGCCACGATCGCCGAGACGCTGCACATCGGCCGCCTCGGCGTCCTCGACGCGGACTACTCCCCGCTGGTCATCGACTGGCGGGCGCCGGCCGCCGCCCCCTTCTACCGGGCCACGCCGGTCGCCCCCGGGCGGGTCGTGCGCCGGCGGGTGATCCGCTCCAAGGGCCGCAGGGTCCTCGGCGTCGAGGACGACCTGATGCGCCCGGAGATCACCGCGACGCTGGACGGCGAGGAACTGCCGGCGATCGGCGACGGTGCGCTGATGGCCGCGCTGGGCCGGGCCCGCAGCCACACCATGCGGGACATCGTCGCCTCCATCCAGGCCGAGCAGGACATGGTGATCCGCGCCCCCGCCGCCTCCGTCACCGAGGTCGAGGGCGGCCCCGGCACCGGCAAGACCGCCGTCGCGCTGCACCGCGCCGCCTACCTCCTCTACCAGGACCGGCGCCGCTACGCGGGCGGCATCCTGATCGTCTCCCCCACGCCGCTGCTGGTCGCCTACACCGAAGGCGTGCTGCCCTCCCTCGGCGAGGAGGGCCAGGTCGCCATCCGGGCACTCGGCTCGCTGGTCGACGGCGCGGAGGCGACCGCGTACGACCCGCCGGCGGTGGCCCGCGTCAAGGGCTCCGCACGGATGCAGAAGCTGCTGCGCAAGGCGGCCCGCGGGGCGCTGGAGCTGGCCGGACCCGCGGCCGCGGCGCCCGAGGCCGGGGCCACGGACGGGGACACCCAGCTCTCCCTGGAGGACCTCGTCGCCGCGCCCGACGGGAACGGCGCCGGCAGCGGCACACGCAACGGCCGCCGCACCCGCTCCAGACCCTCCCGCCCCGCCTCCGCCGCACCCGCCCGGCTGCGGGTCGTCGCCTTCGGCGGCCGGCTGGAGCTGGACGCCGACGAACTGCACGCCATCCGGCAGTCCGCGCTCGGCGGCACCGCCCCGGTCAACCTGCTGCGCCCGCGCGCCCGCCGGCTGATCCTGGACGCCCTGTGGGCCAAGTCCGGCGCCGCCCGCCGCTACACGGACCCCGAACTCGCCGCCGAGGCCCGCGAGGGCTTCGACGAGGACATCACCACCGAGCCCGACTTCCAGGAGTTCCTGGACGCCTGGTGGCCCGAGCTGACCCCGCGCGGGGTGCTCGCCGCGATGGCCGACGAGCGCCTCCTCGGCCGCTGGGCGCGCCGGCTCCTCAACCAGCGCGAGGTGCGCCAACTGGCCCGCTCCCTGCGCCGGTTGGACGACACCGGGCACGGCCCCCTGTCGGTGCACGACGTCGCGCTCCTGGACGAGCTGCAGACGGTCCTCGGCGCCCCGATGCGCCCGCCCCGGCCGCGCGAGGCCGACCCGCTGGACCACCTGACCGGCCTGGAGGAGCTCACGACCTACACCGAGCGCAACGGCGGCGGCCGCGGCCGGCGCGAACGGCTGGAGGAGGAGCGCACCGACTACGCCCACATCATCGTCGACGAGGCGCAGGACCTGACGCCGATGCAGTGGCGGATGGTCGGCCGCCGCGGCCGGCACGCCACCTGGACCGTCGTCGGCGACCCCGCGCAGTCCTCGTGGTCCGACCCGGACGAGGCCGCCGCCGCCCGCGACGAGGCGCTCGGCACCCGCCCGCGCCGCCGCTTCACGCTCACCGTGAACTACCGCAACCCCGCGGAGATCGCCGAACTGGCCGCCAGGGTGCTGGCGCTGGCGATGCCCGGCATGCAGTCGCCGAAGGCGGTCCGCTCCACGGGCCTGGAGCCGCGCTTCGCGCTCGTCGCGGAAGGCGGTGGGCCGGCCCCGGCCGACGGCGACGCGGCGCTGGAGCGGGCCACGGTGGCCGAGGCCCGGCGGCTGCTGGGCGAGGTGGACGGCACGGTCGGCGTCGTGGTGGCCATGAACCGCCGCGCGCAGGCCCGCCGTTGGCTGGCCCCGCTCGGCGACCGGGTGGTGGCACTGGGCTCCCTGGAGGCCAAGGGGCTGGAGTACGACGCCACCCTGGTCGTCTCCCCGGCCGAGATCGCCGACGAGTCCCCGGCCGGCCTGCGGGTGCTGTACGTGGCGCTGACCCGCGCCACCCGGCAGCTGACCGTGCTGTCGGCCGAACGGGACGAGCCGGACGGGGACGGCGTCCCCGACCTGCTGCGGGACTGACGGGCCGGCGGGGCACCCGTACGGCGGGCGCGGCCGGACGCCGCGCGCCGCCGTCCGAGGGGTCTTGAAATCGGGCCCGCGGGACGGGATTCGCTTCCGGGGATGGTTTGTTAGCCTGGGTGACGGCACCGGCTCGATCCAAGCCCCCGGGCCCAACCATCGTCGCTACGAGCGACCACTTGCCGCGAGGCGAGCATGGCGGGCCGGTGTCTCAGCCCTGAGAGGCCCACGTCACCCCGTGACGTGGGCCTCTTTGCTTGGCCGATCAACTCTCGTATGGTGGAATACGTTTTCCGAAGTTGCATTGGATGGTGAACACAACGTTCGCAATCCACCACGGCTACCGCGTACTCAGGGGTAGGTGCGACGATCGGACAGCACAACGCTGTGACCCGCAGCGAAACACAGCGAAACGGTGAAAGCAGAGGAAGTCGGCCATGGCAACGGCGCCCAGCGTCTCCTACTCGATGACGGTCCGGCTGGAGGTGCCCGCGAGCGGAACCGCGGTCTCCCAGCTCACCACGGCCGTCGAGTCCCACGGAGGCTCGGTCACCGGCCTCGACGTGACCGCGTCCGGCCACGAAAAGCTCCGCATCGACGTCACGATCGCGGCGACCTCCACCGCGCACGCCGACGAGATCGTCTCCCAGCTGCGCACCATCGAGGGCGTCTCGCTGGGCAAGGTCTCCGACCGTACGTTCCTGATGCACCTCGGTGGCAAGATCGAGATGTCGTCGAAGCACCCCATCCGCAACCGCGACGACCTCTCCATGATCTACACCCCCGGCGTCGCCCGCGTCTGCCAGGCCATCGCCGACAACCCCGAGGACGCCCGCCGGCTGACCATCAAGCGCAACAGCGTCGCGGTCGTCACCGACGGCTCCGCCGTCCTCGGCCTCGGCAACATCGGCCCCAAGGCCGCACTGCCCGTCATGGAGGGCAAGGCGGCCCTCTTCAAGCGCTTCGCCGGCATCGACGCCTGGCCGCTGTGCCTGGACACCCAGGACACCGACGCCATCGTGGAGATCGTCAAGGCCATCGCCCCCGGCTTCGCCGGCATCAACCTGGAGGACATCTCCGCCCCCCGCTGCTTCGAGATCGAGGCGCGGCTGCGGGAGGCCCTGGACATCCCCGTCTTCCACGACGACCAGCACGGCACCGCCATCGTGGTGCTCGCCGCGCTCACCAACGCGCTGCGCGTCGTCGGCAAGAAGATCGAGGACGTCCGGGTCGTGATGTCCGGCGCCGGCGCGGCCGGCACCGCCATCCTCAAGCTGCTGCTCGCCGCCGGCGTCCAGCACGCCGTCGTCGCCGACATCCACGGCGTCGTCCACGCCGGCCGCACGGACCTGGTCGACGCCGACCCGGACTCGCCGCTGCGCTGGATCGCCGACAACACCAACCCCGAGGGCGTCACCGGCACCCTCAAGGAGGCCGTGGTCGGCGCGGACGTCTTCATCGGCGTCTCCGCGCCCAACGTCCTGGACGGCGACGACGTCTCGAAGATGGCCGAGGGCGCGATCGTGTTCGCGCTCGCCAACCCCGACCCGGAGGTCGACCCGGCCGTCGCCCGGCAGACCGCCGCCGTCGTGGCCACCGGCCGCTCCGACTTCCCGAACCAGATCAACAACGTCCTGGTGTTCCCCGGCGTCTTCCGCGGCCTGCTGGACGCCCACTCCCGTACGGTGAACACCGAGATGATGCTGGCCGCGGCCGGCGCCCTCGCGGACGTCGTCCTGGAGGACGAGGTCAACCCGAACTACATCATCCCCAGCGTCTTCAACGAGAAGGTCGCGGGCGCGGTCGCCGGAGCCGTCCGGGAGGCCGCCAAGAGCGGCGACCCGGCTGTGACGGCCACCACGGCGGTCTGAGTACGGCGCGTCGCTGGACACGCCGTCGTTGGGGCCCCCATAGGGTGGCGGGAAGCGACCGCCGCCCTGTGGGGCCGGCCCGGAGCGGGAATGATACGGAGCGTCACCACGACGAGGCAGTGGCGCTTTTCGTGTGACCCTCCTGGGTGCCGGATTGGCTTTACCGCCGCAGGTGGGGGCAGGATGCGTAATCGGGCGCGAGGGTCTGGCACCAGACCCGGGTCCGGGGACTGTCCGAGGGCCCTGGCAGCATCGGCTTCGATCTCACGCCTCATTGGCAAGAAGAACACGGGAGTACAAACATGAACCGCAGTGAGCTGGTGGCCGCTCTGGCCGATCGCGCCGAGGTGACCCGCAAGGACGCCGACGCCGTTCTGGCCGCCCTCGCCGAGGTGACCGGCGAGGTTGTCGCCAAGGGCGACGAGAAGGTCACCATCCCCGGCTTCCTGACCTTCGAGCGCACCCACCGTGCCGCTCGCACCGCGCGCAACCCGCAGACCGGCGACCCGATCCAGATCCCGGCCGGCTACAGCGTGAAGGTCTCCGCGGGCTCCAAGCTCAAGGAAGCCGCCAAGGGTAAGTAACACCCCTAGCACGGCATAAAAGGCGGCCACCCCTCCCAGGGGTGGCCGCCTTTTCGTGTCCCCTGGGGGCGCGGCGGCCGTCCGGGGGCCGTCTGGGGCCGCTCCGGGCCCTGTGTGCGCCCGGAGCGGCCGGGGGCGGCGGAACCGGGAGGCTGCGGGGTCCACGGCGGTCAGAGGGGCCGCCAGGGGCGTGTGGGGCGGTGGTGTGGCGCCCGTAGGGGCGGTGGGGGTGCCCTCGATGGACAGGCGGCCACGGGGCGGCGGCGAGGCCGCGCGCGGGGGCCGGACGGGCGCAGGGGCCGGACGGTCCGCGCTCGGTGGGCACCGCTTCGGCGCACCCGGCCGGACGGTGGGGCGGCCGGCCGTCACCCTGGCGGTGAAGTCCCGGCCCGGCGGGGCAGCCGTACGGGTGACGTCGCAGGACACCCGGGAGCACGCATGGGGACGGGGGCAGCACGTCGCCGGGGGAGGGGAGCGCCGGCGACGATGCCGGTGCGGACCGTTCGCCTGCTCATGACGGCGGCTCGGAGCGTGGGGCACGGCCGGCCGGGCCGGGACTGCCGCGGCCGCGGCCTCTGGGGACATGAGGCCCCCGCAGGGGCGAACGCACCGCCCCTGCCGAGGAGTTGCCGGAGGGCGTGCGGGTGGGGAGCGGCGGAAAGCCGCCCCCCATCGCTCAGTCGGCGCTCAGCCGGGCAGGGGCCGGTGCCCCGCCGGGGCACTCGGCCGACCGCCCCACCGGGGCACTCAGTTGGGCAGTGCCCCGTTCGGCAGCTCGACGTCGGCGCCCAGTTCCACGAGCTTCTCCATGAAGTTCTCGTAGCCGCGGTTGATCAGGTCGATGCCGTGCACCCGGGAGGTGCCCTGGGCCGCCAGCGCCGCGATCAGGTACGAGAAGCCGCCGCGCAGGTCGGGGATGACCAGGTCGGAGCCCTGCAGCTTGGTCGGTCCCGAGACGACCGCGGAGTGCAGGAAGTTGCGCTGCCCGAAGCGGCAGGCGGAGCCGCCCAGGCACTCCCGGTAGAGCTGGATGTGCGCGCCCATCTGGTTGAGCGCGGACGTGAAGCCGAGCCGGGACTCGTAGACCGTCTCGTGCACGATCGACAGGCCCGACGCCTGGGTCAGCGCGACGACCAGCGGCTGCTGCCAGTCGGTCTGGAAGCCGGGGTGGACGTCGGTCTCCAGGGCGATGGCGTTGAGCAGGCCGCCCGGGTGCCAGAAGCGGATGCCCTCGTCCTCGATCTCGAAGGCGCCGCCGACCTTGCGGAAGGTGTTGAGGAAGGTCATCATCGACCGCTGCTGCGCGCCGCGGACGTAGATGTTGCCCTCGGTGGCCAGCGCCGCGGACGCCCAGGAGGCCGCCTCCAGGCGGTCCGGGAGGGCGCGGTGGGTGTAGCCGTCGAGTTTGTCGACACCGGTGATCCGGATGGTCCGGTCGGTGTCCATGGAGATGATCGCGCCCATCTTCTGCAGGACGCAGATGAGGTCCTCGATCTCCGGCTCCACGGCGGCGTTCGACAGCTCGGTGACGCCCTCGGCCAGGACGGCCGTCAGCAGCACCTGCTCGGTCGAGCCGACCGACGGGTACGGCAGCCGGATCTTGGTGCCGCGCAGTCGCTGCGGCGCCTCCAGGTACTGCCCGTCGGCGCGCTTCTCGATCGTCGCGCCGAACTGGCGCAGCACGTCGAAGTGGAAGTCGACCGGGCGGCCGCCGATGTCGCAGCCGCCGAGGCCGGGGATGAAGGCGTGGCCGAGGCGGTGCAGCAGCGGGCCGCAGAACAGGATCGGGATCCGTGAGGAGCCCGCGTGCGCATCGATGTCGGCGACGTTGGCGCTCTCCACGTGGGAGGGGTCGAGGACCAGTTCGCCCGGCTCGTCGCCGGGGCGCACCGTGACGCCGTGCAGCTGCAGCAGCCCGCGCACCACACGTACGTCACGGATATCGGGCACGTTGCGCAGTCGGCTGGGGCCGCTGCCGAGGAGGGCGGCGACCATGGCCTTCGGCACAAGGTTCTTCGCGCCGCGAACCCGGATCTCGCCCTCGAGCGGGGTGCCGCCGTGGACAAGCAGTACGTCGTCAGTAGAGACGGTCATGGATCTCGCGTTCCTGGAGACGGGCAGGGCCAAGCTGAAATGGTAAGGGCGGGCGGGGGTGAGTCCGTAGGCCCGTGCAGTGTCTGAGCATGTAATGGCTTTGTCACAACACGCTCCGCTACGATCCGCCTTTGATCTGTAATCGACCTTTGGCTGGAATTGCCGGGGAATGTCGTGAATGGCCTATCCGGTGCCGGTGCTGTGCGCCGGTGCTGCCGCCGTACGCCCTGCCCTGCTCTGGAGCGGGTACGGGCGTTGACTCCCCGCTTCGGGCGGAAGTGCGGGATCATGTGGCCATGACCGAGGTGTCCTCGCTCACAGGGCGGCTTCTTGTCGCGACGCCCGCGCTCGCCGATCCGAATTTCGACCGCGCGGTGGTGCTGCTCCTCGACCACGACGAGGAGGGCTCCCTCGGCGTGGTCCTCAACCGTCCCACGCCGGTCGGCGTCGCGGACATCCTCGCGCCCTGGGCCGCACTGGCCGGCGAGCCGGGGGTGGTCTTCCAGGGCGGCCCGGTCTCGCTGGACTCGGCGCTCGGGGTGGCCGTGGTGCCCGGCGGGCTGTCCGGCGAGGGCGGCATCGCGTCCGTGGACAGCGGCGCCCTGGCGGGCGGGGAGGGCGCGGAGACGGCCGGCGCACCGGCCGCCGACCGGGCGGGCGTCCAGTCGGGTGACGAGCCGCTGGGCTGGCGCAGGGTGCACGGCGCCATCGGTCTGGTCGATCTGGAGGCCCCTCCGGAACTCCTCGCGGCGGTCCTCGGCAGCCTGCGGATCTTCGCCGGGTACGCGGGCTGGGGGCCGGGCCAGCTGGAGGACGAACTGGTCGAGGGCGCCTGGTACGTCGTCGAGTCCGAGCCGGGTGACGTCTCCTCGCCCGACCCGGAGCAGTTGTGGCGCGCGGTGCTGCGCCGGCAGCGCAACGAGCTGGCGATGGTGGCCACGTACCCGGACGATCCGTCGCTGAACTGACCCTCGTCGGACGGCGGACGGGCGGTTCCGCGGCGGCCCGGATTTTGTTGACGACTTGATTATTGTGACGGCTTCGTCATGGGGAATTGTCGGACCCCGTCGCTATGGTTCGAGATGACAGGGGACGGTGCGCGGTCGCGTCGGCGGGACCGCGCTGGACGAGCGGGGGAGTCGCCATGCACAGGCCGAGCGTGCCCGAGGATCTGGACCACCCGGAGCGGCTGTGGGCGCGCGCCGCGACGCTGGCGGTAGTGGCGGCCGCCGTGGACGACTGGGACGAATTCTCCTGGGGCGACCAGGGATTGCAGTGCTGGAACGACGGCGGAAGCTACTGGTGGCGGCTGAAGCTGTTCGAGGACGGCCGGGCCCTGCTCTGCGGCCAGGACTCGGACGGCAGCCATACGCACAGCGGCGGCCGCCAGATCGACTTCCTGGCCGGCGGCCCCGCATGGCTGCCCTGGGAGCAGGTGCGCGAGGACGCCGAGGGCAACCTCTTCGGGTTCGTCTACTGGTGGCAGGACGGCGCCTGGGCCCGCGCCCCGTACCCCGAGAAGCTGCCGGACGACGGCCTGGAGATGGCCATGAGCTGGGTCGCGCCCGGTGACGACGCGGCCAGGGACATCGCCGAGGTCCTCGTGGCGCGCACGGAGACGGAGGTCGACGCCCTGGCGGCGGTCCGCGCCTTCCTGGCCGCCGCGGAGGCCCGCAGGGTCGCCGCCCAGGACATCACCGCCCTGCTGGACGCGGTCTGCGGCCAGGACTGCTGGTACGAGGTCCGGCCGGACGCCGCGCTGGCGTTCGCCGCGCGGCTGGGCCTGACGGCCGGTTCCCGGGGCGGGGTGGCCGTGGCTTCCTAGGAGGGTGGCGGCGGCTGTCCAGGGGCCGGTCCTCCGGGATGGCGGGGGCTTCCCGGGGGTGCCGCATCGCTCCGTCCGCACCCCCGTGGGCCCCGGCCCCGGTGCGCCCCGGGGCGGCGAAGGGCCCGGCGGGCAGGCGCTCGGGGCGGGGTCGGCGCCGTACGCGCTGCGCCCGCGTGACCGGAGGGGTGGCGGGGGGGTGGGGCGTGCGCTCCCTCCGGCGGCGGACCGACGCTCCCGGGTTGCGTCGGGCGTGAGTACCCTTGGCTGTTATGAGCACTGTTGAGCCCGAGCGCGGGGCAGGTACGGGGACCCTCGTAGAGCCGACACCGCAGGTGTCGCACGGCGACGGCGACCACGAGCGCTTCGCCCACTACGTCCAGAAGGACAAGATCATGGCGAGCGCGCTCGACGGCACCCCCGTCGTGGCGCTGTGCGGCAAGGTCTGGGTCCCGGGTCGCGACCCGAAGAAGTACCCGGTCTGTCCCATGTGCAAGGAGATCTTCGAGTCCATGGGCGCCGGTGGCGACAAGGACAAGGGCGGCAAGGACGGCGGCAAGAAGTAGCCACCGGCCGTGACACCCGGCCGGCCACGGCCGGGTGCCCGCGCACGAGCCCAGCAGCAGAGCCGAGGAGCCGCAGGACGCAGCCGTCCGTCGGGACGCAATCGTCCGTCGGGCCGTACCTGCCCCTCCCGGCGTCGGTGCCCCGCCTCGGCTCGCCGGCCCGGGGAGTACGGGCCGCGTCAACAGTGCGCGCGTACGAGCGCGTCCCGCCGGCCGCCTGCGCGCACGAGGTCCTCGGCAGCAGCTGTGAGAGTTCGGGCCCCGGTCCCTCGCGGACCGGGGCCCGTCCGGCGTTCCAGAACGCCGCTGCGTGTACCGGCGCCGCCCCGCACCGGGCCGCCCCGTGCCGCGCGCCCGGCAGCGGCCCCCGCGGGCGACCGGGAGCCTCCCCGTACGCAGGGACCGGGTGCCGCCCCGCACCGGGCAACCGGGCGCCGCCACCCGCCCCGCTCCGGCCGCACAATCTCCCCCGAACTCCCGGGAATTGCCCCACGCGATCGGCCCACGGCTTCACCGGTACGCCGGACGGGATCGGCCGGGGCGCGGTCACGGTGGCCCGGATCATGGCAGCATCGGCCGTGACGGCCGGCCCCGTGCCGGCCTTCTTCTCCACCTCGCATCCTCTTCGTACTCGGGTGTACTCGTGCGGGCCGACCGGTCCTGGGCCGGGCGGCGCGGTGAAGGGCGGACGGCATGCCGGACACGGACATCACCCCCACGGCGCCGGGCGGCGGACTGGTTCCGCTGCCGCTGAGCATCGACGGACCCGGTCGCAGCGCGGTCCGCCTCGGGCAGGACACGGCCCTGGCGGCCGCGCCCGGCACCGAGGACACCGCGCACTGGCTGCGCGCCACCCTCGGCGCGGCGTTCGGCCTGCCGCTGCCGCCCGGCTCCGGCGAGGCCGCGGACACCCTCGCGCTCGCCCTGGACCCCGCCCTCCCCGCGGAGGGCTACCGGCTGGAGGCCGATCCCCGGTGGGGCGTACGGATCACCGGCGGCGGCCCGGCCGGGGTCTTCTGGGGAGCGCAGACGCTGCGTCAGCTCCTCGGCCCGCACGCCTTCCGCCGGGCGCCGCTCGCACCCGGGCGCGCGGCCGTCCTGCCGCAGCAGACCATCGAGGACGGCCCCCGCTTCGCCTGGCGCGGCATGCTGCTGGACGTCGCCCGGCACTTCCTGCCCAAGGACGGGGTGCTGCGCTGCCTCGATCTGCTCGCCGCCCACAAGCTCAACGTCCTGCACCTCCACCTCACCGACGACCAGGGCTGGCGGATCGAGATCAAGCGCTACCCGAAGCTGACCGGCATCGGCGGCTGGCGGGAGCGCACCAAGATCGGTCACCGGGCCTCCCCCCTCTGGGACGAGCGCCCGCACGGCGGTTACTACACCCAGGACGACATCCGCGAGATCGTCGCCTACGCCGCCCAGCGGCATATCACCGTCGTCCCCGAGATCGACGTCCCCGGGCACTCGCAGGCCGCCATCGCCGCGTACCCGGAACTCGGCAACACCGACGTCATCGACACCACCTCCCTGAAGGTCTGGGACACCTGGGGCGTCAACCCCAACGTACTGGCGCCCACCGACACCACCCTGCGCTTCTACGAGCAGGTGCTCGACGAGGTCCTCGCGCTCTTCCCCTCGCCGTTCGTGCACATCGGCGGCGACGAGTGCCCCAAGGACCAGTGGAGGGAGTCCGCCGCAGCCCAGGCGCGGATCGCCGAGCTGTCGCTGGCCGGTGAGGACGAACTGCAGAGCTGGTTCATCCGGCACTTCGACCGCTGGCTCGCCGACCGCGGCCGGCGGCTGATCGGCTGGGACGAGATCCTCGAAGGCGGGCTGGCCGAGCGCGCCGCGGTCTCCTCCTGGCGCGGCTGCGCGGGCGGTGTCGCCGCGGCGAAATCCGGCCATGACGTCGTGATGTGCCCCGAACAGCAGGTGTACTTGGACCACCGTCAGCACCACTCCCCGGACGAGCCGGTGCCGATCGGCTTCGTGCGGACCCTGGAGGACGTCTACCGCTTCGAGCCGGTGCCGCCGGAGCTGACCGCCGACCAGGCCGCGCACATCCTGGGCACCCAGGCCAACGCCTGGACCGAGGTCATGGACAGTCAGCAGCGCCTCGACTACCAGGTCTTTCCGCGGCTGGCCGCCTTCGCCGAGGTCGCCTGGTCGCGGCTGCCCGCGCCGGCCGACCGCGACTACCAGGACTTCACCCGGCGGATGACTGTCCACTACGCCCGTCTCGACGCCCTCGGTGTCGACTACCGCCCGCCCGGCGGCCCCCGCCCCTGGCAGAAACGGCCCGGCGTGCTCGGACGCCCGATCGACGGGGCGCCCCCAAACGTGTGAGCCCCCGCCCAAGGAGGGCGCTCGCGCGGTCGGACCCTGGGACGGTGGTGCGGTACGGCAGCCGCCCCGCACCGCGGCACTGCCGTACCGGGCACCGCCGTACGGTCGGTGCGCCGTACCGGACGCCGTTGCCGGTGCGCCGCACCGCAGTTCCCGCACGGCCGGCGGCGGACGAAACCGGACCAGCACCCTGTTCGGGGACGGATCGCCGGTTCGCGGACCCTCGCGCCGGGGGCCCGGGAAGATGTGCCAGAGTTGCCACGTCCGGGCTGTGAGCACGTACCGTACGGCGGAGCGGAACTGCCGGGACACCGGGGAAGGGGCAGCTGGCTTGACCACGCACGCACCGCACGCGTCGCACACGGTGACGTTGCCGGCCTCGCTCGACGAGGCGGTGGCGGCGCTCACCGCCATGCCCGCCGCCGTTCCGGTCGCGGGCGGCACCGATCTCATGGCGGCGGTCAACGCCGGACTCCTCAGACCCGCAGCCCTGGTGGGCCTCGGCCGGATCAGCGAGATCCGCGGCTGGCAGTACCTCGACGGCCATGCGCTGCTCGGCGCCGGCCTCACCCTCGCCCGTATGGGGCGCCCCGACTTCGCCGCGCTGATCCCGGGGCTCGCCGCCGCCGCCCGCGCCGCCGGCCCGCCGCAGGTCCGCAACGCCGGCACCCTCGGCGGCAACATCGTGACCTCCGCGCCCACGGGCGACACCCTCCCGGTGCTCGCCGCCCTGGAGGCCACGGTGATCATCGCCGGTCCCGGCGGCGGCCGGCGCGAGATCCCGGTCAGCCACCTGCTGGCCGGCCGCGAGATGCTGAGCCCCGGTGAACTCGTCGGCTTCGTACGGGTGCCGCTGCTGCACGCCCCGCAGACCTTCCTCAAGGCCACCGCCCGCACCGGCCCCGGCCGGGCCACCGCCTCCGTCTCGCTCGTCCTGGACCCGGCCAGGCGCGGCGTGCGCTGCGCGGTGGGCGCGGTGGCCGCGATGCCGCTGCGTCCGCTGGAGGCCGAGCAGTGGGTGGCCTCCCTCATCGACTGGGACGGCGAACGCGGCCTGGTTCCCGAGGCGCTGACGGCCTTCGGCGACTATGTCGCGGCCGCCTGCATCCCGGACCCGGCGCCGCCGGAGGACGGTTCGGAACCGGCCACCCTGCCGCCCGCCGCACTCCACCTGCGCCGTACGGTGGCAGCCCTGGCCCGCCGCGCACTGGGAAGGGCACTCTCATGAGCCAGCGCCGAACGGGGGCCCGCCCGGCCGAGGACCGGGGGAACGTCATCAGGAGGTGCGCGCCTCGCGAATGCGAGGCCGAGCGAAGCGAGGGCTCGGCATGAGCGACGCAGACAACCGCCATCCGTACCAGCCGCATCCCGACCAGGGCTGGCAGCCGCTGCCGCAGGGCGGCGAGTACGAGTCGGAGGCGACGGCCTTCGTGCAGCTCCCGGAGGGCTTCACCAGCGGGGTCTACGGCGGCGGATCGCCCCGGTACGGCACCCCGGGAGCCGAGCCGCTCGCCGCGCCCGGTCACGGCTACACCCCGCCGTCCTCCTTCGCCCCGCACGACCCCGCGCCGCCGGTCGCGGACCCCGGCACCGACCCGGCGTCCACCGGCCAGTGGACGATGCCCTTCGCGGACCCGTCGGCCGGATACGCCGACCCGTCCGCCGGATACCCGGCCCATGCGGAGTACGCGGCCCACCACGGCCCCGCCGAGGGCTACCACGGCGACGCCCCCGAGGCGGCCCGGTCGTGGCACGCCGACCCGGTGGACTGGCCGGTCGCGGGCAGCCCGGAGGCGGGCGGCCACGCCACGTGGTCGGTCCCCGCGGCCGCCGACGACGGCCTGGAGGAATCCGGCGAATACCTGCTCGGCGACGACGGACTGACGGGGTATCCGGCACATACGGGCGGCCACCCGGGCCACCCGGGCCATCACGACCCTTCCGACCGGACCGGTCATACGGGTCACCCCGGCCATCCGGAACACCCCGGGCATTCCGGCCCCGCGGGAGTCGGTGGCGCCGAGGGCTACCAGGGCGCCGGATACCCGGGCGCGGGTGCGTACGAGGGCGCCGGGCACGCGACGGACCCCGGCGCGGCCGCCCACACCGGGCACTGGAACTTCACCGCCGGACCGGCCGCCGCGAACGGGGCCGGCACGGCCCCTGCCGCGCCGCAGGACGGCCCGCACGGCGGGGCGGCGCACGAGCACTTCGGCGCCGCCGACGACCCGTACGCGCGCGAGCGCGGCCTCCCGGAGCACGGCGCCGGGCCGGACGCCGAACTGCCCGGCGACGGCGGCGCGTCGGGCGGCGACCCGTACGCGGCCGGCGCGGGTGCCCTGAACGGCGGGGCGACCGGGCACTGGTCGCTGCCGGCCGACGCGCTGGCCCAGTGGCCGCCCGTCGCGGAGAGGGCACAGCCGCCGCACGACGAGGCGTCGCAGGAGCACGGGACGCCGCGGCCGCACGAGGCCGCGGACGGGCCCGACGGGGCGGCGGACACCCCCGGCACGGGCGGCTGGGCGGTCCCCGGAGCCGGCGGCCGACGGCCGGAGGAGTCCGGCGAGTTCGCGCTCAACGACGCGACCGGGCCCGTGCCGCACCCCGACGGCGGCACGGACGCACCACCGGAGCACGGCGAGCACCGCGACCGGACGGCCCGCGACGGACGCACGGCCCCCGACGGCTTCGCGGACCCGGCCGGCGCCGGGCACGCCGGCGAGGGCGCCGGGACGGACGAGAGGTCCGACGAGGACGGCACCGGCGGTGCCGGTGACCTGCGGTCCGCCGACGGCGCCGACGCCACCGGTGGCGGGATGCCCGCCGGCGGCCCCGAGGGCGTTGCCGGCCCCGAGGCCGCGACCGGCCCCGAGGCCCCCACGGAGTCCGCACCCGACGCCACGCCCGCTCCGGCCCCCGCCGCCGGCCAGGAGGACGACCCCCAGGCCGCGGGCGACCCCGCCGCCGAGGCCTTCGACGAACACCCCGCCGCGTCCTACGTCCTGCGGGTGAACGGCATCGACCGGCCGGTCACCGACGCCTGGATCGGCGAGTCGCTGCTCTACGTGCTCCGTGAGCGGCTCGGGCTGGCCGGCGCCAAGGACGGCTGCTCGCAGGGCGAGTGCGGGGCCTGCTCCGTCCAGGTGGACGGGCGGCTGGTGGCGTCCTGCCTGGTGCCCGCGGCCACCACCGCGGGCAGCGAGGTGCGCACGGTCGAGGGGCTCGCGGAGAACGGCGTGCCCTCCGACGTGCAGCGCGCGCTGACCGCGTCCGGTGCGGTGCAGTGCGGCTTCTGCGTACCGGGGATGGCGATGACCGTCCACGACCTCCTGGAGGGCAACCACGCCCCCAGCGAGCTGGAGACCCGCAAGGCGCTGTGCGGCAACCTCTGCCGCTGCTCCGGCTACCGGGGCGTGCTGGACGCCGTCGACGAGGTCGTCAAGGCCCGTGCGGAGGCCGCGGAGGCCTCCTACGGCCCGGGGGACGACTCCGACGGGGCGGCGCCGGCGGACACCGCCCGCATCCCGCACCAGGCGGGCCCCGCCGACCCCACGGGCCACGCCCCGCACGACCAGGATCCGCACACGGGAGGCTCCGCATGAGCGAGCGCAGCGAGCGATTCGGGGAGAGGCGTGCGCTGAGCGAATGCGAGGCCGGGCGAAGCGAGGTTGCGGCATGAGTGGCACGTCCGACGGCGCGGGTGCCGTCACCGCGACCCCGGCGGCGGGCACCCCGGTCCCCGCCGAGGAGCCGGCGCACGGCCTGGGCGTGTCCCTGCCGTCCGCCGACGCACCGGCCAAGGCCGAGGGCACCTTCCCGTACGCCGCCGACCTGTGGGCCGAGGGGCTGCTGTGGGCCGCGGTGCTGCGCTCGCCGCATCCGCGGGCCCGCATCCTGTCGATCGACACCAAGCCCGCCGAGGAGATGCCGGGCGTGCGCGTCGTCGTCACGCACGAGGACGTCCCCGGCGACGCGGGGCACGGCCGGGGCACCGCCGACCGGCCGGTCTTCGCCAAGGACGAGGTCCGCCACCACGGCGAGCCGATCGCCGCGGTCGCCGCCGAGCACCCCGACACGGCACGGCTGGCCGCCGCCGCCATCGCCGTCGAGTACGAGGTCCAGGACGCGGTCACCGACCCCCAACTGGCCTTCGAAGCAGAGCCGCTGCACCCGGACGGCAACCTCATCCGGCACATCCCGCTCCGCTTCGGCGACCCCGATGTCGTCGGCGAGGTGATGGTCGAGGGGCTCTACCGGATCGGCCGCCAGGACCCGGCGCCCATCGGGGCCGAGGCCGGGCTCGCGGTGCCGCGCCCCGACGGCGGCGTGGAGATCTACACCGCCTCCACGGACCCGCACACCGACCGCGATCTCGCCGCCGCCTCCTTCGGGCTGGAACCGGACCAGGTCAAGGTCGTGGTGACGGGAGTGCCCGGCGCCACCGCCGACCGCGAGGACCCCGGCATCCAACTCCCGCTCGGCCTGCTGGCCCTGCGCACGGGCTGCCCCGTCAAGCTCGCGGCGACCCGCGAGGAGTCCTTCCTCGCGCACGCCCACCGCCACCCCACGCTGCTGCGCTACCGCCACCACGCGGACGCCGACGGCACGCTGGTCAAGGTGGAGGCCCAGATCCTGATGGACGCCGGCGCCTACGCGGACACCTCCGCCGATGCGTTGGCCGCCGCGGTCTCCTTCTCCTGCGGCCCGTACGTCGTCCCGCACGCCGTCGTCGACGGCTGGGCGGTGCGCACCAACAACCCGCCGTCCGGCCATGTCCGCGGCGAGGGCGCGCTGCAGGTCTGCGCCGCCTACGAGGGCCAGATGGACAAGCTGGCCGCCCGGCTGGGCCTGGACCCCGACGAGATCCGGCTGCGCAACGTCATGGCCACCGGTGACCTGCTGCCCACGGGGCAGACGGTGACCTGCCCGGCCCCGGTCGCCGAACTCCTGCACGCCGTCAAGGAAGCGCCGCTTCCCGAGCTGCCCAAGGACGCGCCCGAAGCGGAGTGGCTGCTGCCGGGCGGTCCCGAGGGCGCGGGCGAACCGGGCGCGGTGCGCCGGGGCGTCGGCTACGCGCTGGGCATGGTGCACATGCTCGGCGCGGAGGGCACCGACGAGGTCTCCACCGCCACCGTCAAGGTCAGCGGCTCGGTGGCCACCGTCATCTGCGCCGCCGTCGAGACCGGCTCGGGGTTCTCCACCCTGGCGCGGCAGATCGTGCAGGAGACGCTCGGCGTCGACGAGGTGCATGTCGCGGGCGCCGACACCGACCAGCCGCCGGCCGGACCGGCCTGCCACGGGCGGCACACCTGGGTCTCCGGCGGCGCCGTCGAGCGCGCCGCCAAGATGGTCCGTACGCAGCTGCTGCAGCCGCTGGCCCACAAGTTCGGGATGTCCACCGAGCTGCTCCAGATCAACGACGGCAAGATCACCTCCTACGACGGGGTGCTCAGCACCACCGTCGCCGAGGCGCTCGACGGCAAGGAACTGTGGGCCACCGCCCAGTGCCGGCCGCATCCGACGGAGCCGCTGGACGAGTACGGCCAGGGCGACGCGTTCGTCGGCCTCGCCTTCTGCGCCATCCGCTGCGTCGCCGACGTCGACATCGAGCTCGGCACCGTCCGGGTCGTGGAGATGACCGTCGCCCAGGACGTGGGCCGGGTGCTCAACCCGCGCCAGCTGCGCGCCCGTATCGAGGCCGGTGTCACCCAGGGCCTGGGCGCGGCGCTGATGGAGAACCTGCGCACCACCCGCGGTCAGGTCCGCCACCCCGACCTGACCGGCTACTCCCTGCCGACCGCCCTCGACGCCCCCGACATCCGCATCGTCAAGCTCGTCGAGGAACGGGACGTCATCGCCCCCTTCGGCGCCAAGCCCGCCAGCGCGGTCCCGGTCGTCACCGCACCCGCCGCCGTGGCCTCCGCCGTCCGTGCCGCCACCGGCCGCCCCATCGGCCGCCTCCCGATCCGCCCCCAGGCGGCGGTGGCGCAGGTGGTCCAGCAGTAGAGCCGCCGCGCTCCTCTGAAGTATTTCCCCGCCGCCCACCCCCCTTCGGGGGGTGGGCGGGTGTATGTGTGCCGGCTTCGGGTGGGGAGGCGCCGCGTGGGGCCGGCCCGAGAGGCGGCGGGCCGGGGCCGGCCGGGGTCCGAGAGCCGGTTCGGCGCGGCCGAGTTCGGCTGCCGGGTGCGGTGTGGCCGGGCCCTGGTACGCCGTGCGGTGTGGCCGGGCCCTGGTACGCCGGCGTGGCGTGGGACGGCCGGGCCCGCAGGTGACGTGTTCGGCGTGGACGAGTGTCCTGGAATCGAGCGGCAGGGGCGGATTCCCGCGCGCCGGCGCGGCGCGGTGCCCGCGCGGAACCGGTCGCGGACCGGCATTTTCACGGTCCGTCACGGAGATTGTCAGTGAGGTCACTTAGAGTGATTTCCGGTGTGCGGGGCGGCGTCGAACGAGGGGAGGGAAGCGGCCAGAGGGAGCCAAAGTGCTTGCGGCGCACCGGAATTGGAGGATCCTGGGGCGGCCGGAGTGAGCGCCGACCGGCCAGGGGAATCGCGGGGATCACGGGGAACGCGAGGCCGAGGGGGAGCGGGATGCCACGGGAGTGGGCGGGGGAGTCCGGGCGGGACCGGGCCGTGGAGCGGTACGTCCAGGAGCTGTTGGTGCGCAGGCCGGGCAGCCGGCCCGAGTTGCCCGCCACGCTGCTGCTGGGGCCGCGTGGCAGCGGCAAGACGACCGTGCTGCGGCATCTGGCGGACTGGGCCCGGCGGGCACCGGTGGCCCGTCTCGACCTGGCGGCGCTGGGGCAGGAGGGCCGCAAGCCGATCGATGTGCTCGCCGCATTGGTCTTCCAGCTCAACGAGCGGAAGAAGGACTTCGCCCGGCTGCGGTTTCCGGCGTTCGGACTGTTGACGATCGCCGTCGCGGCACAGGTGGAGGCGGCCGACCGGGACGCCGCGGTACGGCGGATGGAGGAGGCGCTGGTCGGGCCTCCGGGCAGCCGCTCGGAGGTGATCAATCAGCTCGCCGCCTACGCCGCGACGGTCCTCGGCGCCCCGACAGCGGTGACCGCCGCGCTGCCGCTGCTGCCGGAGTGGCGCCGCCACTGGGCGCGCCTGCGGGTGCGCTGGCAACTGGCGCGTATCCGGCGCCGCAGCCGGGGCGCCGGCTCCGTCGACGGGTTCCTGATCGACCTCAACCAGCGCTACGGGGACAGGGAGGAGGCCGAGCGGCAGCGGGCCGAGGCGGTGCTCTTCGACGCCTTCCTCGACGATCTGCGCCGCGCGTACGCCTCGCGCGGTGGCGACGCACGGCGGACGACGCAGTGCCTGGTGTTGCTGGACAACGTCGACAGCCCGCTGGGCAACGACTTCCTCAAAGCGTTGTTGGACGCCCGGCGCAAGGCGGGGGCGCCCGACCCGCTGCTGGTGCTCGCCACCGCGGGCAGCTATCCGGCGGCGCTGGAGGGCTTCGCGTTCGGCGGGCCGCGTCGGGCCGGTGCGCTGCCCGGCCGGTGGCCCGCGGAGGAGGAGAAGTTCGTTCCGGAGCGGGTCGTGAAGGGTCTGGTGGTGGGCCGGCTGCGCGATCTGGCGCGCCACGAGGTCGAGCAGCAGGCCGAAGAGGTGCTGCGGTCGGCCGGCCGCCGGGTGCCGGTGCCGGCTGCCGACAACGGTGTGCAATGGCTGGGCTGGGTGGTGCACGAACTCACCCGCGGCCATCCGGCGGGCACCGCACAGCTGCTTCAGGCCCTGCTCGAATGCCCTGCGGAGACCGGTTGGGAGGCGCGGCTGCGGCAGGTCCTGCAGCCCTCCTCGGGCCTCGTCGACACCCTGCTGGAGCGGCTGTTGCCGATCGACGCGAGCGGTGAGCTGGCGCAGGCGCTGACCCGTGCCGCGGCCGCCGTCGATCTGGCCCAGACACAGGCGGGCCTGGCGCTGTGGGACGAGTCGAGCGCCCGGGTCCAGGAGGAGTTCAACGACTTCTGCACGGACGTGCTGCGCACCATGCACCTCGACAGCGGTGACGAGGAGGCCGACGGCCCTACGGAAACTCCCCATCCGCTGCTGCGCCTTCTGCTGCTGTGCCGGCTCGCCGCGGCCCCGGAGCCCGCCATGGGGACGGCAAGGGACGGTGGGGCCCCCGACGGAGCGTCCGGCATGCGCAGGTGGCGTGCCGTGCATGCCGCCCTGAGAGACCGGGCGGCCGCCTCGGGGGAGCAGTCCACCGCGGCCTATCACGCGCTGGCGGGCGGTGATCTCGCCGCGGCAGCCGCCTACCTGGACGACGCCTTCGACCGGCTCGCCCCCGAGGAGTGGTGTGCGCAGCTGTGCCGGCTGCGGCGCGCCCCGCTCCCCGAGGCGGACGGGGCCCTGGGCCAGCCGCTGTGGGAGCGCTACGAGCGGCTGGTGGACCACCTCGGCGACGGTGCGGTGGATCAGCGGCTGCGGACCATCACCCGGCTGCTCGCGGCGGTCTGGATCAGCCCCGAGCCGCCGGACGACCCCCGGACGGACCGGGTCGGCGACCCGTATCGCGATCCGCTCGGCGATCCCGCCGCGGAGCTGTACGGCGAGATCCAGGCCCGCTTCCACACCCTCGCGGTGCACGCCGACAGCGTGCCCTGGACCTCGGCGCTGCTGCGGAAGGCGAAGCAGTACGGAAAGGAGCCGTGGCTGTGAGCACCCGGATCTTCGAACCGCCCCGGCCGCCGCGGCGCTGGGGGCTGTGGATCGCTTCGGCTCTGGTGGTGGCGGCGGTCGCGGTCGTCGCCGTGGTGCAGATCGTCGACCGCGCCGGCCGCTGCGGCGACGGCGTCCGCGAGGTGGCCGGCGGTGAGTGCGTCGGCGTCACGGACGGCGCGTACGCCTTCGGGAACATGCAGCAGCTGAGCGCCAGGATCCGCGACGAGAACGAGAAGGTCGCGGGGTCCGGGCAGCGCTCGGTCGCCATCGCCTATGTCGAGGCCATGGCGGGCGGATCCGCCGACCGCGGGCCGGAGGCCACCCGGCAGGCCGTCAGCGGCGCCTACCTCGCCCAGCGCGCGCTGAACGCCGAGCGGGCGACCCTCCCCAAGATCCGGCTGCTGCTCGCCAACACCGGCAGCGGCGACCGCCATTGGAAACAGGTCGTCGACCAGCTCATCGCGATGAAGGACAAGGAGAATCTCGTCGCCGTGGCAGGCTTCGGACAGAGCAACGACCGGACGATGAGCGCCGTGAAGCGGCTGCGGGCCGCCGGGCTGCCGATGGTCGGCGCGACCGTGGCGGCCGACGGACTCAGCTCCCGCACGGCCGGGTTCTACCGGGTCTCCTTCCCCAACCGCGACCAGACCGCGGCCGCCGCCGGCTACCTCAAGGAGCAGCAGCAAAAGCACCCCGGCTACCGCGTCCAGGTGATCCGTGACGGCAACGAGAAGGACGACTACAACACCTCCCTCTACGAGGACTTCTCCTCGGCGGCCCGGCGTGCGGGCCTGAAGGTGGACGACGAGGTCGTCCCGTTCCGCTCCGGGGAGGGCGAGGAGGCGACGGCGGGCAATGCGCTGTCCCTGGTCGCCGACAAGGTCTGCGGTGACCCGAAGCCGCCGGACGTGGTGTATTTCGCCGGCCGGGGACGGGAGCTGCGCCGGTTCATCGAGGCGGCGGGGGAGGGAGGCCGGCACTGTCCCACGACCGTGCTCTCCGGATCCAGCGCGCTGGGCGTCTACTTCGACACCGGCGGCGACCGGCACCGTGCCGAGCTCGCCACCCTCGCCGAACGCTGGAAGCACAGCCGGCTGACCGTCTACTACACCGCCTTCACCCACCCCCGGATATCCGAGGAGGTCTACGGCGCCGCCGGGAACGGCCCGTTCGCGGACTTCGCGCGTGCCTACCAAAACGAGGTCGGCGGCCCGCCCTCCGCCCTCGCCAGCGGCCAGGCGATGCTCGGCCATGACGCCGTGTACACCATCGGCAAGGCCGCCCGGAGCGCCGTCGGCGTCTACGGCACCCGCCGGGTCACCGCCCGGATGGTCCTGGCCATGCTGGAGCAGACCAACGGCAGATCCCGGGTCCGTGGCATCAGCGGCTACATAGCCTTCGACCCGGACACGGGCGAGCCGGTGGACCGCCCCCTGGCGCTGGTGGAGCTGCGCCGCCCGACGGACGCGGGCGAGGCCGGGGACACCTACCGGTTCGTGGCCGCGCTGCACGCCGATGGCTGAGGTGCGGGGAGCGGCACGGCAGCCGGGTGTCCGGGGCGCCCGGCGGGCCGAATCCGCCGGGTCGAGGGAGGCGCCCCCTGCAATCGGAGGCGGCCCGCACGGGGGTGGGGACCGCCTCCGGAGACCGACGTGGTTCTCGCACGCCCCGCGCGCTCTTCGCGCCACCGGGTGATGCTCGCGGTGGCGCGAGACGGCGCGGCGCATCGGGACACGCGGTGCGTCGAGGCCGTGGCGGGAATCGAACCCGCGTAACTCGCTTTGCAGGCGAGTCCCTGAACCACTCGGGCACACGGCCGTGTTGCTGTGCTGATCCCGACTGTAGGCCGCGTGGCGGGGTGCCCGGCAAGGGTGCGGGGCGGGGTGCCATGGAGCTGTCATGCGGGGCAACGGGGAGCAACACGGGGCAACGAGGGGCAATGCGGTGTTCGTGAAGCAGGAAAGGGGGCCGGGCGCCGGGCGGGGTTGGGCTCAGGCTGCGTGCAGGAAGTCCTCGATCACCTGGCCGAAGAGTTGCGGTGCGTCCACCCAGGGGTAGTGGCCCACCTCGTGCAGGGTCCGCACCCGGGCGTCCGGGAAGGACTCGGCCACCAGCTCGCCCGCGCGCATGCCCGTCACCCCGTCCCGGTCGCCGGTCACCACCAGCACCGGGCAGGACGCGTCGCGCAGGCCGGCCAGCAGGGCCAGTCGCAGGTGTTCGTCCACGCCCTGCCAGAAGCCGGCGCGCGGCACCGGTCCCAACTGCTCGCCCTCCGTGGCGGCGTGGGCCTGCTGCGGCTCCTCCCACCGTCCGTAGGCGAGCGGCGCCGCGGCGAACAGCAGCTCCCGCACCTCGCTCAGGTCGGACGCCTCGGCCAGCTGCTGCACCGCCGCGGAGGCCGTGGGCCACCACTCCTCGTGCGCCCGCGCGGCGAAGATCTCCTGTGCGTCGTCGGGGAGTTCGCCCTGCAGCCGGGAGCCGGGGCAGACCAGGACCAGGCGGGTCAGCCGCTGTGGGTACCCCGCCGCGTACGCCTGGGCGACCGCGGCGCCCGCGTCGTGGGCGAGCAGCGCGAACCGCTCCAGGCCCAGGTGTGCGCGGAGTGCCTCGACGTCCTCGGCGAGCTGGGGGAAGGCGTAGCGGGCGGGGTCGGCGGCGGCCGGGGAGTCGCCGGTGCCGCGGCTGTCGGGGAGGATCAGCTGCCGGTCCTCGGCCATCCCGCCGAGATCGCCCAGATACGCGGCGTCCCGTCCGGGGCCGCCGGCCAGGCACACCAGGGGCGGCAGGGGCGAGTCGGCCGGGCCGAGCACGCGGTAGTGGAGCTCGGTGTCGTCGTACGTGCGGAAGTGCGGCATACGGACAGCTTGCCCGAAACGCGGGGAGGGAGACGTGCGGAGAGGGGGAGGGGAGGGGCTGGGGGGACGTGAGTGGGGAGGGGCCGGGCGTCGTAGGACCGGCGACCGAGCCGATCCCCGTCCTCCGACAGGGGCACCGGGCTCGTATGGCCCTTACGCTGGCTCGATGAGCGCTGACCGTCCCCGCGGCACCGAACCCCGCACCGCCCCGGGCCCCGGCACCGGGGCAACCGGGCCGACAGGACCCACCGGGACCACCGCGGCCACTGCGGCCACCAGGACCGATGGGACCACCGCGGCCACCACCTCCGCAGCGCCCGTCGCGCCTGCCGCCACCGCCGAAGCCGCGCCACCTGCCGCTTCCGCCCGAGCCGCCCCGCCCGCGCCCCACCCCACCGGCGGCATCCTCGGCCGGGAGTACCGGGCGCTCACCTTCGGGATCATTTCCGTCGTGTCGGTCGTCGCGTTCGAGGCGAGTGCGGTGAACACCGCGATGCCGGTTGCCGCCCGGGCCCTGGACGGCATCGGGCTGTACGCCTTCGCGTTCTCCGCGTACTTCACGGCGAGCCTGTTCGCGATGGCCCTGTCGGGGGAGTGGAGCGACCGGCACGGGCCGCTCGCGCCGCTGTTCGGCGGGATCGCCGGGTTCGGGGCGGGGCTGCTGGTCGCGGGCGGGGCGCAGAGCATGGGGATGTTCGTCGTGGGGCGCGGGGTGCAGGGCATCGGCGGCGGGCTGGTGGTGGTCGCGCTGTACGTGGTCGTCGGCCGGGCCTACCCGGAGCGGCTGCGTCCGTCGATCATGGCGTCGTTCTCGGCGGCCTGGGTGGTGCCGGTGATCGTCGGCCCGCTGGTCGCCGGGACCGTCACCGAACAGCTCGGCTGGCGCTGGGTCTTCCTCGCCATCCCGGTGCTGATACTGCTGCCGCTCGCGGTGATGCTGCCCGCGCTGCGCAAGCTGCCGCGTACGCGGCCGGGCCCGCGCGGCGGCGTGCGGCAGGTGCTGGGCAACCGGCGCTGTCTGCTCGCGCTGGCCGTCGCGGTGGGGGCCTGTCTGCTGCAGTACGCGGGGCAGCGGCCGGACTGGTCGGCGCTGGTGCCCGCGGCCGCCGGGCTGGCCCTGCTGGTGCCGGGCATCGTGCGGCTGCTGCCGCGCGGCACGTTCCGCGCGGGGCGCGGCCTGCCGAGCGTGGTGCTGATGCGCGGTCTGGCCGCGGGGGCGCTGGTCGCCGCCGAGAGCTTCATCCCGCTGATGCTGGTCACCCAGCGCGGGCTGTCCCCGACCCTCGCCGGTCTCTCCCTCACCGGCGGCGGACTGACCTGGGCGCTGGGCTCGTACGTGCAGAGCCGGCCGCGCCTGGAGCCGTACCGGGAGCGGCTGATGGGCCTGGGCATGGTGCTGCTGGCGGCGGCCATCGTCGCGGTGCCGCTGGCGCTGCTCGACGGTGTGCCCGTCGCGATCGTGGCGGTGGCCTGGACGGTCGGCGGGTTCGGGATGGGCCTGAACATCTCCAGCGGCGGCGTGCTGCTGCTGAAGCTCTCCCGTCCCGAGGAGGCGGGCAGCAACTCCGCTTCCCTGCAGATGTCGGACGCGCTGGGGAACGTCACCTTCGTCGGGATCAGCGGGGCGCTGTTCGTGGCCTTCGGCGGTGGTTCGATCGCGGCGAACGCGCCCGTGGCGGCGGCCGGTGCGGCCCCGGCGAGCCATCCGGCGGCCTTCGCGGCGGTGTTCGCGGCGATGGCCGTGGTGGCGTCGGCCGGGGCGGGGGTCACAAGCAGGTTGCGACCCGAGCGGGCCTGAGGGCGCTGCGCCGGCACCCGCCGCACCGTTCCCACCTGCGGATCCGCCGTCGTCCGGGCCCGGACCGCGAATGTGACCTCGGTCCCACCCCGGGGTGAGCCGGTGCCGTAACACGGGGGCGTGAACCGCCGCACGGGTAGGCTGACGCGGTTGCCGATCGCCGAGTTCAGCCGACGGAGACCGTGACTACCACCACCAGCGCCACCAATAACCATCACCTGTCCCCGGCCTTTCCGGGACGGGCCCCTTGGGGTACCGCGAACAAGCTGCGTGCCTGGCAGCAGGCGGCCATGGACCGCTACATCCAGACCCAGCCCAGAGACTTCCTCGCCGTCGCGACGCCGGGCGCCGGCAAGACGACCTTCGCGCTCACGCTCGCCTCGTGGCTGCTGCACCACCACGTCGTCCAGCAGGTGACGGTCGTCGCGCCGACCGAGCACCTGAAGAAGCAGTGGGCGGAGGCGGCGGCCCGGATAGGGATCAAGCTCGACCCGGAGTACAGCGCCGGGCCGCTGGGCCGCGAGTACCACGGTGTCGCGGTCACCTACGCGGGCGTGGGCGTACGGCCCATGCTGCACCGCAACCGCATCGAGCAGCGCAAGACGCTGGTGATCCTCGACGAGATCCACCACGCCGGCGACTCGAAGTCGTGGGGCGAGGCGTGCCTGGAGGCGTTCGAACCCGCGACGCGGCGGCTGGCGCTGACCGGTACGCCCTTCCGGTCCGACACCAACCCGATCCCGTTCGTGACGTACGAGGAGGGGAACGACGGCATCCGGCGCTCCTCCGCCGACTACACCTACGGCTACGGCAACGCGCTCGGCGACGGCGTCGTCCGGCCGGTCATCTTCCTCTCCTACAGCGGCAACATGCGCTGGCGGACGAAGGCGGGCGACGAGATCGCGGCCCGGCTCGGCGAGCCGATGACCAAGGACGCGGTCTCCCAGGCCTGGCGCACCGCGCTGGACCCGCGCGGCGAGTGGATGCCCAATGTGCTGCGCGCGGCCGACCACCGGCTGAGCGAGGTCCGCAAGTCCATCCCGGACGCCGGGGCCCTGGTGATCGCCTCCGACCAGGAGCAGGCGCGGGCCTACGCCAAGTTGATCCGGGAGATCACCGGTGAGGGCGCCACCCTGGTGCTGTCCGACGACTCCGGCGCCTCCCAGCGCATCGACGACTTCGCGCACTCGCACGACCGCTGGATGGTCGCGGTCCGGATGGTGTCCGAGGGCGTCGACGTGCCGCGGCTGGCGGTCGGGGTGTACGCCACCACCATCTCGACGCCGCTGTTCTTCGCGCAGGCCGTGGGGCGCTTCGTGCGCTCCCGCAAGCGCGGCGAGACCGCCTCCGTCTTCCTGCCCACCGTCCCGATGCTGCTCGGCTTCGCCAACGAGATGGAGGTCGAGCGCGACCACGTCCTGGACAAGCCGAAGAAGGACGGCGAGGAGGACCCGTACGCCGAATCCGAGAAGGAGATGGAGGAGGCGAACAAGGAGCAGGACGAGGACACCGGCGAGCAGGAGCAGTTCTCGTTCGAGGCGCTGGAGTCGGAGGCGGTCTTCGACCGGGTGCTCTACGACGGCGCCGAGTTCGGGATGCAGGCCCACGCGGGCAGCGAGGAGGAGCAGGACTACCTCGGCATCCCCGGGCTGCTGGAGCCGGACCAGGTGCAGATGCTGCTGCAGAAGCGGCAGGCCCGGCAGATCGCGCACAGCAAGAAGCGGCCGGACGAGGAAGCGGATCTGCTGGAGCTGCCGGCCGAGCGGCGCCCGGTGGTCACGCACAAGGAGCTGCTGGAGCTCAGGAAGCAGCTGAACACGCTGGTGGGGGCGTATGTCCACCAGAGCGGGAAGCCGCACGGCGTGATCCACACCGAGCTGCGGCGGGTGTGCGGCGGACCGCCGAGCGCGGAGGCCACCGCCGGGCAGCTGAACGAGCGGATCAAGAAGGTACGGGAGTGGGCCACGCGGATGCGGTGAGCCGCCCGTGGCCCGTGGGGGCGGTGCGCCGGTGATACGGCGCACCGCCCCCGCTGTCGTTCCCGGCGGGCGGGCGGACGACGCCGCCGTACCCGGTGCGCGGACGTGTCCGGGGAGCCGCCCCGCCGTCGTGTCCGGGGAGCCCCCGGGTGCCCTCCGGCCGCGCCGGGGGCCGTCGCCGGCCCGGCCCGGCGCGAGCGCCCAAATCGCCCGGACGGTCCTGTAGCCCTACCTGAAACACAACGGGACCTTCTGGACGGACCTACGGGGATATTCCGGGCGGGGGAGCCCGGATTCTGGACGGACTCTTCCGCTCACCGGACTGGCTCGCTACTGTCCCGGTCACGCACACGCCCCGTGGCAGCGCCGCCGCGGAGCGCAGCCGGTTGCCATGCGGCCGGCGGCCTCTAGCGCGCGCTGCTCCGGGATCCGCAGCGCGTCGCGTCCGAGGGCCGCCACTCACCCAGGAGGCGTCGTGACCGCAGAGACCTCCCAGACACTCGACCGAGGGCTGCGCGTCCTCAAACTGCTCGCCGACACCGACCACGGGCTGACCGTCACCGAGCTGTCCAACAAGCTCGGCGTCAACCGCACCGTGGTCTACCGTCTGCTGGCCACGCTGGAGCAGCACGCCCTGGTGCGCCGCGACATAGGCGGCCGGGCCCGGGTCGGTCTGGGCGTGCTGCGCCTGGGCCGCCAGGTCCATCCGCTGGTCAGGGAAGCCGCGCTGCCCGCACTGCGCTCGCTCGCCGAGGACGTGGGGGCCACCGCGCACCTCACCCTCGTCGACGGCACCGAAGCGCTGGCCGTCGCCGTGGTGGAGCCGACCTGGACCGACTACCACGTGGCCTACCGGGCCGGATTCCGTCATCCGCTGGACCGGGGGGCGGCCGGCCGGGCGATCCTCAAGGCCCGGCAGGGACGCCTCCAGGACGCCGGGCTCGCCCTGACACACGGGGAGTTGGAGGCCGGCGCGAGCGGTGCGGCGGCGCCGCTGCTCGGGGTGAGCGGCATCGAGGGGAGCGTGGGCGTGGTGATGCTCGCGGACACCGTCTCCGAGCGGATCGGACCGCGGGTGGTCGACGCGGCCCGGGAGGTCTCGGAAGCGCTGCGCTGAGGGAGCCGGGGCCACGGGGTGTGAAGGGGCGGTGGCCGTGTGGTGAGGCGGCAGCGCCTTGCGGCCCTGGTGGGGCGGGGGTCAATTAGGCTGGCTGAGTGTCCTCACGCACCCGCGCCCTGGCGGTCTGCTCCGCCCTCGTCCTGGCCCTCGTCCTCACGGCGGTCCTCGCCCCGCTGCCGTTCGCTGTCGCCTATCCGGGCATGACGGCGAACGTCCTCGGCAACGACAAGGGCAAACCGGTGATCACCATCACCGGCGCCGGGACCCGTAAGACGAGCGGGCAGCTGCGGATGACCTCGATCGTCGCCACCGGCCCGGACGCCTCCGTCCACCTGCCGGACATCGTCGAGGGCTGGTTCCGCACGGACGAGGCCGTGATGCCGCGCGAGGCGGTCTACCCGGTGGGCAACAACACCGAGGAGATCGCCGAGCACAACGCGAAGCAGATGGCTCAGTCCCAGGACACCGCCACCAGCGCCGCGCTCGGGCAGCTCGGCAGGTCCACCAAGGACATCAAGGTCAAGCTGAGCCTCGCGGACGTCGGCGGCCCGAGCGCCGGCCTGATGTTCGCCCTGGGCATCGTCGACAAGCTGGACGGCGACGGCGCGGGCCACGACCTGACCGGCGGGCGCACCATCGCCGGTACGGGAACCATCACCGCGGGCGGCAAGGTCGGCGCGGTGGGCGGGGTCCCGTTGAAGACGCAGGCCGCGCACCGCGACGGCGCCTCGGTGTTCCTGGTCCCGCGCAAGGAGTGCACCGACGCGCAGGCGGAGCTGCCCAAGGGGATGCGGCTGATCCCGGTCACGACGCTCGACAGCGCGGTGGACGCGCTGCAGGCGCTGCGGACGGGCGGCCGGGTTCCGCACTGCTGATTCCGCACTGCTGAAATCCCGCTGCCGAGCGGGCCGCAGCCGGGGCCGGTCGCCTGCCCCGCGCCCGGCGGCCGGCCCGTCCCGTTTCCGGCCCGCCCGCCCCGCGTCCGGACGTCCCGCATCCGGACGTCCCGCCCCGGGCCTCACCCCTCCTTGATGAACCCCTCCTGGATCAGCCAGTTCTTCGCGACCTCGTGCGGGTCCTCGCCGTCCACGTCGACCTTGCGGTTGAGCTCCTGGGCGACGGTGTTGTCGAGGGCCTTGGTCACCGGGGCCAGGACCTCGGCCATCGCCGGGTACTTCTTCAGGGCCTCGGCGTTGATCTCGGGAGCGACGTTGTAGTTGGGGAAGAAGTGCTTGTCGTCGGCGAGGACGTGCAGGTGCATCGCCTTGATCCGGCCGTCGGTGGTGAAGACCTCGCCGAACGCGCAGGTGCCCTTCTGCGTCTCGGTGTAGACGACGCCGCCGGTCATCTTGCGGATGTTGGCCGACGGCACCTGCATGCCGTACGCCCGCGCCATGCCCGGCAGGCCGTCGTTGCGGGTGGCGAACTCGTTCTCCACGCACATCGTCACGGCGCCGGGGTTCTTGTGGGACAGCGCCGCGACCTGCGAGAGGTTGTGCACGCCCAGTTTCTTCTGGTTCGCGGTGTTCAGCGCCAGCGCGTAGGTGTTGTTCAGCCTCGACGCCGGGAGCCAGACGATGCCGTTCTTGCGGTCCTCGTCGCGGACCGCCTTCCACTGCTTCTGCGGGTCGACGATCGGCTTGGTGTGGCCGAGGTAGGTGATCCAGCCGGTGCCGGTGTACTCGTACGCGGCGTCCGCCGTGCCGGACTTGACGGCCTCCCGCGCGCCGATCGAGCCCTGGATGCTGGTCTTGTCGATGACCTTGGCGCCCGCCGCCTCGAAGACGATGCCCATCATCTGGCCGAGGATGATCTGCTCGGTGAACTCCTTCGAGGTCACGGTCAGCTGCGCCCCGGTGAGCGGCCTGCCCGGGTAGCCGGCCTTCGGCCCCGGCAGCACGGTGTCGCTCATCGCGCTGCCGCTGACCAGGCCGCAGGCGCTGAGCAGGGTGGCGAGCAGGACGAGGAGGAAGCGGGCGCCCCGGCGCCTTCCGGGACGGCGGTGCGGGGCCGGATTCGGGCGGTTCCTCATGCCGTCGCCTCCAGTCCGCGCGGCCGCAGCAGGAGTTCGGCCAGCGACGCCAGCCACTCGACCAGCAGGGCGAGCGCCACGGTCAGTACCGAACCGAGGATCAGTACGGGCATGCGCTGGGTGACGATGCCCGCCGAGATCAGGTCGCCGAGGCCGCCGCCCCCGCCGAAGGTGGCCAGCGTCGCGGTGCCGACGTTCAGCACCAGTGCGGTGCGGACGCCGGCCAGGATCAGCGGTACGGCCAGGGGGAGTTCGACCTTGGTCAGCACCCCGGTGGGGGACATGCCGATGCCGCGGGCCGCCTCGGTCAGCGTCGGGTCGATGCCGCGCAGCCCGGCGATGGTGTTGGCGAGGACCGGCAGCACGGCGTAGATGACCATGCCGACGATCGCCGAGCGGGGCCCGATGCCCAGCCAGATGACCAGCAGGATCAGCAGACCCAGGGCCGGTACGGCCTGCCCGAGGTTGGCGAAGGCCATGGCGACCGGGGTGGCCCGGCGCAGCTTGGACCGGGTCAGTGCGATGCCCAGCGGGATCGCGATGATCAGTACGAAGAAGGTGGAGATCGCGGTGAGCTGGATGTGCTGCCGCAGCGCCAGCCACACCTTCCCGTTGTCGACCGCCTGGTGGGCGATGGAGTCCAGGCGGGCGCCGCGGAACCACAGCCAGGTGGCGAGCAGCGCGAGGACCAGGAAGGCCGGCATGAAGGTCCACTTCTGCCAGCTGATCCGGCGCCGTCCCGGGGCGGCGGACCGGACGGGTGCCTCACCGGCCGCGTCCTCCCGCTCCTGCATCTCGACGTCGTCACGGACGGCGAAGCCCTCGTGGTCGCTGGGCGGTCGCCCGCCGCGGTGCGGACTGCTCCCGTCGCGGGGGCTCATGCCTCCAGGCCTTCCTGTTCCAGCTGCGTCTGGCGGGCGCGCTGTTCCCGGAGCTGGTGCTGGTGCTCCAGGGCCTCCATCCGGTCCGCCTCCAGCAGTTCCTGGACGTTGTTCATCAGCGTCTCCATGTCGACCACGCCGATGTACTCGCCGCGCCGCCCGGTGACCGAGACCCGGCCGGCGCTGTCGGTGAGCACCGCCTCCAGGGCGTCGCGCAGGGTCGCGTCCCGGGTCACGGTGTGCTGGACCGGCGTCCCGGCCCGCGCCAGCGACTCCTTGGCCAGGGCCAGATCGCCGCGGCGCAGCCACTTGTACGGGCGGTGGTTGGGGTCCAGCAGCAGCAGTTCGTTGTGGGAGCCGGATCGCAGCCGGTCGAAGATGGACTCCAGCGGGTCGTCGATCCGGGCGGTGGGGAAGTCGACCACGCCCACGTCCCGTACGCGGGTGAGGTTGAGCCGTTTGAGCGCCGCCCCGGCACCGACGAAGCCGGAGACGAAGTCGTCGGAGGGGTTGGTGAGGATGGCCTCGGGGGTGTCGAACTGGGCGATGTGCGAGCGCTCGCGGAGCACCGCGATCCGGTCGCCGATCTTGATCGCCTCGTCGAAGTCGTGGGTGACGAAGCAGATGGTCTTGTGCAGCTCGTGCTGGAGCCGGATCAGCTCGTCCTGGAGGTGGTCGCGGGTGATCGGGTCGACGGCGCCGAACGGCTCGTCCATCAGCAGCACGGGCGGGTCGGCGGCGAGGGCGCGGGCCACCCCGACGCGCTGCTGCTGGCCGCCGGAGAGCTGGCGCGGATAGCGGCCGTGGAACTCGCCGGGGTCCAGGCCGACCAGGTCGAGCATCTCCTCGACCCGGTTCCTGGTCTTCGCGGCGGACCAGCCGATCATCTTCGGGACCAGGGCGATGTTCTGGGCGACCGTCATGTGCGGGAAGAGGCCGGACGCCTGGATGGCGTAGCCGATCTTGCGGCGCAGCTTGACCGGGTCCATGTCGGTGACGTCCTCGTCGCCGATCCGGATCCGCCCGGAGGACGGCTCGATCAGCCGGTTGATCATCTTCAGGGTGGTGGACTTGCCGCACCCCGAGGGCCCCACGAGGATCACGATCTCGCCGGCCTTGATCTCCATGTTGACGTTGTCCACCGCGGGGACGGGGTTGCCCGGGTAGACCTTCGTCAGGTTCTCCAGATGGATCCTCGCCCCGGTCGTGGCGGCGTTCTCGGGCGTCTCAGGCACGGATCCCCCTGGAGATGGTCAGGCGTCCGATCAGGACGTAGGCGGCGTCGAAGAGGAGGGCGAGGATCGCGATCCCGAGGGTGCCGGAGAGCACCTGGTTGAGGGAGTTGGCGCTGCCCAGCGAGGCGATCCCGCGGAAGATCTCGTTGCCCAGGCCCGGGCCGGAGGCGAAGGCGGCGATGGCGGCGATGCCCATCAGCATCTGGGTGGCGACCCGGATGCCGGTGAGGATGGGCGGCCAGGCCAGCGGCAGTTCGACGCGGAAGAGCCGGGCGGTGCGGGACATCCCGATGCCGGTGGCCGCGTCGACCAGGTCCGGGTCCACCCCGCGCAGCCCGACGATGGCGTTGCGGACCACCGGCAGCAGCCCGTACAGGGTCAGCGCGATGACCGTCGGGGGGACGCCCAGGCCGACGATCGGGATCAGCAGACCGATCATGGCCAGGGAGGGGATGGTCAGGATGGTGGCGGTCGAGGTGGTGGCGAGGTTGCCCGCCCATTCGCTGCGGTAGGTCACGACGCCGATGAAGACCCCCAGCAAGGTGGCGAGCACCATGCACTGGAAGACGGCACTGGCGTGCTGATACGTATCCGTCAGCAGCTGGGCGTGCCGGGTGCCGACGTACTCCCAGAAGCTCACTCGGTCTCCTCGGTCAGTCTGCCGATGCCTGTTTCACCAGCGGGACGATGCGCAACGGAACCGGATTTTCCATGACGATCGCCGTGGAAGCCCGCACGATCCCATCAAAGCCCACAACCCGGTCGATCACCCGCTGTAGATCGGCGTTGGACCGAGCGACGAGCCTGCAGAGCATGTCCCCGTGTCCCGTCGTTGTATGCAGCTCCAGCACCTCGGGAACGGTCGTCAAGTGGGCGCGTACGTCATTGCCTTGGCCCTGTTTGATCTCCAGCGTGGCAAAAGCGGTCACCGGATAGCCGAGCGCCGCGGGGTCCACGTCCGGCCCGAAGCCCCGGATCACTCCATTCGACTGAAGGCGGTCGAGCCTGGCCTGGACCGTCCCGCGCGCCACCCCCAGCCGCCGGGACGCCTCCAGCACGCCGATCCGCGGCTCCTCGGCGAGCAGCTCCAGCAGCGCCCCGTCCAGATGATCGATCGCCATCGTGCGCACCGTCCCTTTCGATGGTCATCATGTACAGATAGCTCGGCGGTTTCGCCTTTTCGCTATGCATAATGCCCAGAATTTTCGCGAACTATTGCGCACCTTGTGGATCGGAGGGACTCTGCGACCATGGCAGACACCACGATGCACACCCAGCCCACCACCCCTGACACGGCTCGGCAGGCGGACCCCTTCCCGGTCAAGGGGATGGACGCGGTCGTCTTCGCCGTCGGGAACGCCAAGCAGGCCGCGCACTACTACTCGACCGCCTTCGGCATGAAGCGCGTCGCCTACTCCGGTCCGGAGAACGGCAGCCGCGAGACCGCGAGTTACGTGCTCGAATCCGGCGGCGCCCGGTTCGTGTTCACCTCCGTCATCAAGCCCACGACCGAGTGGGGCCGCTTCCTCGCCGACCATGTCGCGGCCCACGGCGACGGGGTCATCGACCTCGCCATCGAGGTCCCGGACGCCCGCGCCGCCTACGAGCACGCCGTCGCCCAGGGCGCGACCGGACTGGAGAAGCCCTACGAGCTCACGGACGAGCACGGGACCGTCGTCCTGGCGGCCATCGCCACGTACGGCAAGACCCGGCACACCCTCGTCGAGCGCTCCGGCTACGACGGGCCCTACCTGCCCGGCTACGTCGCCGCCCAGCCGCTGGTGGAGACCGGCCCGCGCCGCTTCCAGGCCATCGACCACTGCGTCGGCAACGTGGAACTCGGCAAGATGAACGAGTGGGTGGCCTTCTACAACAAGGTCATGGGCTTCACCAACATGAAGGAGTTCGTGGGCGACGACATCGCCACCGAATACAGCGCGCTGATGTCGAAGGTCGTCGCCGACGGCACGCTCAAGGTGAAGTTCCCGATCAACGAGCCCGCGATCGCGAAGAAGAAGTCGCAGATCGACGAGTACCTGGAGTTCTTCGGCGGCCCCGGCGTCCAGCACATCGCGCTGGCCACCAACGACATCGTCGCCAGCGTGCGGGCGATGCGGGCGTCCGGTGTGGAGTTCCTGGACACCCCCGACTCCTACTACGACACCCTCGGCGAGTGGGCCGGCGAGACCCGGGTGCCCGTGGAGACGCTCCGCGAGCTGAAGATCCTCGTCGACCGCGACGAGGACGGCTATCTGCTGCAGATCTTCACCAAGCCGGTCCAGGACCGGCCGACCGTGTTCTTCGAGATGATCGAGCGGCACGGCTCCATGGGCTTCGGCAAGGGCAACTTCAAGGCGCTCTTCGAGGCGATCGAGCGGGAGCAGGAGCGGCGCGGGAATCTCTGAGCCGCTGAGCCTTGCGGCGGGGCGGTGCGCCCATGTCCGTGGTGGGTGAGGGGTGCGGGCCTCCGGGGCGGTGCGGGGACTGCTTCGCTTTCGTCCCCGTACCCGGCCCCTCCGGCCCGCCCCCTCCCGCCGGTGGGCGGCTCCCCTCGTCCCGGGGTACCCCTCGGAGCTGCCGGCCGGTGGGAGTCGTGGCGTCTCGGCCGGGCGGTGATCTTCCGTGTACGGCCCATGGATGCGAGGCTGAGGGTATGGACCTCATCGCACGTCTGCGTGCCGGGCTGCCGGGGGAAGCGGTGCTCACCGACCCCGATGTGACCGGCTCCTACGCCAACGACATGGCGAGCTTCTGTGAGGCGGGGACGCCCGCCGTGGTCGTGCTGCCGCGTACCGTCGAGCAGGTCCAGCACGTCCTGCGGACGGCCTCCGAGCTGCGGGTCCCGGTCGTGCCGCAGGGGGCGCGCACGGGGCTGTCGGGCGCTGCCAACGCCTCCGACGGCTGCATCGTGCTCTCGCTGGTCAAGATGGACCGGATCATCGAGATCAATCCCGTCGACCGGATCGCGGTGGTCGAACCCGGTGTCGTCAACGCCGTGCTGTCGCGCGCGGTGAACGAGCACGGGCTCTACTACCCGCCCGATCCCTCCAGTTGGGAGGAGTGCTCGATCGGCGGCAACATCGGCACCGCCTCCGGTGGCCTGTGCTGCGTCAAGTACGGGGTCACCGCCGAGTACGTCCTCGGCCTGGACGTGGTGCTCGCCGACGGGCGGCTGCTGACGACCGGGCGGCGCACCGCCAAGGGCGTCGCGGGCTACGACCTCACCCGGCTCTTCGTGGGCTCCGAGGGCAGCCTGGGCGTCGTCGTCCGCGCCGTCCTCGCGCTCAAGCCGGAGCCGCCCGGGCAGCTCGCGCTGGCCGCCGAGTTCCCCTCCACCGCGGCCGCCTGCCGGGCCGTCTGCGAGATCATGGCCCGCGGCCACGCCCCGTCGCTGCTGGAGCTGATGGACCGTACGAGCATCCGCGCGGTCAACGACATGGCACAGATGGGCCTCCCGGACAGCACCGAGGCGCTGCTGCTGGCCGCCTTCGACACCCCCGAACCGGCCGCCGACCTCGCCGCCGTCGCGGAGCTGTGCACGGCGGCGGGCGCCACCGAGGTCGTACCGGCCGAGACCGCCGCCGAGTCCGATCTGCTGCTGCAGGCCCGCCGGCTGACCCTGACCGCGCTGGAACGGGTCAAGTCCGCGACCATGATCGACGATGTCTGCGTCCCGCGGTCCCGGCTCGCCGAGATGCTCGACGGCACCGCCGCCATCGCCGAGAAGTACGGCCTGACCATCGGCGTCTGCGCCCACGCGGGCGACGGCAACACCCACCCGACCGTCTGCTTCGACGCCGCCGACCCCGACGAGTCCCGCCGGGCCCGCGAGTCCTTCGACGACATCATGGCGCTCGGCCTGCAGCTGGGCGGGACCATCACCGGTGAGCACGGTGTGGGCGTGCTGAAGAAGGAGTGGCTGGCGCGCGAACTGGGGCCGGTGGGTGTGGAGTTGCAGCGGGGCATCAAGAGCGTCTTCGACCCGCTGGGCATCCTCAATCCCGGAAAGCTGTTCTGAGGGACGCGGAAAGCGCTTCCGAGGAATGCGGGAATTCATCGTGCAGGCGCGGGCCGGGGGTTTCTCTTTCCGGTTCCCTCCGCGGCGACTGCGTATTTTACGGGCCGTTGCGGGTGTGTGCAGAGAGGGTGTTTTCCGGCCGGGGTGCCGGCGTGGCGGGAGCGGATTGTTCTGCCTATCCTGAACACGAATATCTGCGTCCGCCGGTCCTTTGCGAGCAGTCCGACCGCGTCGGCCCTAGGGATTCTGCCGCTTGAGGTGGCGCCGTTCCCCGCGCTTTTCGCCGTGAGGGAGATCGTCCCATGGACCTCAACACCATCACCGAAGTCGTCCGGCGACCGTCCGACCGGCCAGGCGCGAACTGGCGCCCCGGCGACGCCTGGCTCGCCGGGGGAACCTGGCCGTTCTCCGTGGAACAGCCGTGCCTGCCCCGTCTGCTCGACCTGACGGCGTTGGGCTGGGAATCCCTCGTCCCGGGCGAAGCGGGCCTCGGGATCGGCGCCGCCTGCACCATCCGCGATCTGTACGGCCATGAGCTGGTGGACGAGTGGAGCGCGGGCGCCCTCTTCCGTCTGCTGCTCACCGTCACCGCCGGCACCCGGCCGGTGCGCCTGGCCTTCGACACCCTGCCCGACGCCCGGACGCGGTGGCAGCGCATCGACGACCTGCCCGCCGGCCTCTGGTTCGCCGACCCCAACGGCACCCCCGGCCAGTGCCTGCGCACCTTCCTCCGCGCGCTCGGCCACCACGGCGTCAAGAAGGGCTGCGACGCGGGCGACTGCGGCGCCTGCACGGTGTGGCCGGACGGCAGTCCGGTGCACAGCTGCATCATCCCCGCCTACGCCGGCATCCCCCGCGCCGAGGTGCTGCTGGTGGACTCGGCGGACTCCGTCGGGCCCCTGCGGCCGAAGGGCATCGCGGAGCGCTGCGTCAACCCGGTCGCGCCCGCGCCGGCGAACGCCCTGCACGACGCCACGGGCGTCCGCTGCCGCGCGCTGCCCCTGACACCGGAACGCGTCCACCGACGGCTGTGCGCGGGCGCGTCGGCGGCGACGGGCCCGGACCGATGACCACCGGGAAGGCCGCGGGCGCCGGGAAGGCGGCCGGCGCCGAGGCGACGGTCATCATCGGCCAGAAGGTCCGGCCCGGACGGGAGCGGGAGTTCGCGGCGTGGCAGGAGGAACTCAACGCCGCCGCCGCCGAGTACGCCGGGTTCCTCGGCGCCGAGGTCTCCCGGCCCACGGACCTGCAGCCCGACTGGGTGGTGGTCTACCGGTTCGACTCGATCGCCCACCTGCAGGCCTGGACCAACAGCGCCACCCGGCAGCGCTTCCTCGACCGGGGCGCCGCCTACGCGGACGGTCCGGCAACCCAGCAGGTCGTCAGCGGCGGCATCCGGCCGCCGGACCCGCTGGTGACCGTCGTGGTCACCCACCGCGTCCACCCGGACCACACCGACGCCTTCCTCGACTGGCAGCGCCGTATGAACCAGCGGGAGAGCGCCTTCGAGGGCTTCCGCGGCACCGAGCTCTTCCGGCCGGTCGAAGGGCTCCAGGACGAATGGACCACGCTGTACCGCTTCGACAGCGCCGCACACCTGGAGGCCTGGCTGACGTCGGCCGAGCGGAAGGAACTCCTCGCCGAGGGCGAGAAGTTCCACGACTTCCGCATGCGCACCATCGACAACTCCTTCGGCAGCTGGTTCGCCTTCGAGGAGAACGGCAGGGAGATGCCGCCGCCCTCGGAGACCAGGACCTCCGTCGCCGTCTGGGTCGGCCTCTACCCGACCGTGGTGCTGCTGACCCTCGCCCTGTCCCCGCTGAAGATGCCGCTCTGGCTCGGGCTGCTGGTGGGCAACCTGCTGTCGAGCTTCATCATGAGCTTCGTGACCATGCCCTTCTATGTGAACCCGCTGCTCAAGCGGTGGCTGCGGCCGCGCCCCGACGCACCGAGGGCGAGGACCCACCTCGTCGGACTCGGCACGGTCGCCGCGGTGATGGTGTTCTGGGCCGCGGTCTTCTACCTCGTGACGACCCGTATCTGGCATCTGCCCTGACCCGGCGCGCCGTCCGATCGCGACCGGGTGCGCCTCGCGGCGCCTGCCGTGTGCATGGCAGGCGCCGGGGCCTCATAGAGTCTGCGCCATGGAATACGCGTCCTTCATCGCCCTCGTCCTTGTCCTGCTCGCCGTCTACCCGCTCGCCCAGGCCGGTGACCGGCAGGCCAAGCGGACGGACCTCCGGCTCCGGCGGCTGGAGCGCAAGGTGGATCTGCTGCTCGCGCACGCCGGGATCGCCGAGCCGGCGGACCCCAGGATGGCCGAGATCGACCAGCTGCTCGCGCAGGGCAAGAAGATCCAGGCGATCAAGGTGCACCGCGAGGTGACCGGCTCCGGGCTCGCCGAGGCCAAGGAAGAGGTGGAACGCCGGATGCGCTGACGGCCCGTTGGGCAGAGGATGTCCGGGAAGGATCCGCCGGGCCCCTCACGCCCCCGCAGGAAGCGAGAGCCGATGGCAGCGACCGAAGCGACCCGAGCCGCCGACGAGGCGTACGACGTCATCGTGCTGGGGGCCGGGCCGACCGGCGAGACCGTCGCCGACCGGGCGCACGCCGCCGGGCTGAGCGCGGTGGTCGTGGAGAGCGAACTGGTCGGCGGCGAATGCTCCTACTGGGCGTGCATGCCCAGCAAGGCGCTGCTGCGCCCGGTCGCCGCCCGCGCCGAGGCCCGCCGGGTCCCCGGCCTCAAGGACGCCGCCGACGTCCCCCTGGACGTGCCGGCGGTGCTCGCCCACCGCGACGCGTTCACCTCCTACTGGAAGGACGACGGGCAGGTCCGCTGGCTGGACTCGTCCGGCATCGACCTGGTGCGCGGCCACGGCCGGCTGGCCGGGCCCCGGCGGGTGGTCGTCGACGGCGCGCGGGTGCTCACCGCGCGGCATGCGGTCGCGGTGTGCACCGGCAGCCGCGCGGTGCTGCCGCCCGTCCCCGGCCTCGCCGAGGCCCGGCCCTGGACCAGCCGTGAGGCCACCAGCGCCAAGGCCGTACCGGGCCGCCTGGTGGTGGTCGGGGGCGGCGTGGTGGGCGTGGAGATGGCCACCGCCTGGCGGGCCCTGGGCTCCTCCGTGACGCTGCTGGTGCGCGGCGACGGGCTGCTGCCCCGTATGGAGCCGTTCGCCGGCCACCTGGTCGCGGAGTCGCTCGCCGAGGCCGGGGTCTTCCTGCGCACCGGCGTCGAGGTGCGCGAGGTGCGCCGGGAGGCACCGGGCGGCCCGGTCACCGTCCTGCTGGACTCTTCCCCTGGGCCTGGCGGCCCGGGAGGCACCCCCGGCGACGAGATCGTCGCCGACGAACTGCTGATCGCCACCGGCCGGTCCCCGCGCACCGAGGACATCGGCCTGGAGACGGTCGGCCTGACCCCCGGCTCCTGGCTGGACGTCGACGACAGCCTCCGCGTGACGGGCGTGACCGGCGGCTGGCTCTACGGCGTCGGCGACGTCAACCACCGCGCGCTCCTGACCCACCAGGGCAAATACCAGGCCAGGATCGCCGGCGCCGCGATCTCCGCGCGCGCCCGGGGCGTCCCGATCCTGGAGTCCGACCGCTGGGGCGCGCACGCCGCCACCGCCGACCGTCTCGCCGTCCCGCAGGTCGTCTTCACCGACCCCGAGGCCGCCTCGGTGGGCCTGACCGCCGCCGCCGCCGAACAGGCCGGCTACCGCACCCGGGTCATCGACCAGGACCTGGCGGCCGTCGCCGGGGCCTCCCTGTACGCGGACGGCTACCGCGGCCGGGCCCGGATGGTCGTCGACCTGGACCGCGAGGTGCTGCTCGGCGCCACCTTCGTCGGCTCCGGGACCGCGGAACTGCTGCACTCCGCGACGGTCGCGGTGGCCGGCGAGGTCCCCCTCGAGCGGCTGTGGCACGCGGTGCCCTCCTACCCGACGATCAGCGAGGTGTGGCTGCGGCTGCTGGAGGCGTACCGCGGCTGAGCCGTCCGCGCCCGCCGGTCAGGCGCCGTCCGCGCCCAGCGCCGCGGCGATCCGCAGCTGCCCCGCGCCCTCGTCGGCCCGCCCCTGGCGCTCCAGGGTGCGGCCGAGCATCAGGCGGGCGTACGACTCGACCGGGTCGCGCTCCAGGACGGCCCGCAACTCGGCCTCGGCGCGCTCCAGCCGGGCGGAGTGGTAGTAGGCGCGGGCCAGCAGCAGCCGGGGTGCGACCGGTTGCGGGTCCCCGTCCACCAGGCCGCGCAGGATCCGGGCCGCGGCCGTGAAGTCCTTCGCCTCGAAGAACAGCTGCGCCCGCGCCCAGCGCTCGGCGGCGGTGCCGTGCTCGTAGTAGTCCGCTTCCCGGCCCCCGCCGTACGCCACCGGGCCGGTGCCGTACGCCGTGACAGCGGTGTCCTGGCCCGTCCGTGCGCGGAAGCTCTCGTTCATACCGCGCCCAACAGCGCGGCCCGGCGGAACATTCCACCGGGCGGGCCGCCCCGTCCGGCCGGCGCGGCGCCGGCCTCTCCGTTGCGGCCCGCCCCTTCGAAAACCGGTCCGCCACCCCCTACGCCCCGGGCTCGGGGGTCTCGTCCGAGGGGCGGGGGACGCCCGGCAGCAGATCGTCGGTCGGCGCCATGGCGAGCAGGTCGCTCAGTCCTTCGTCGAGGCCCAGGTGTCCCCGCTCGGAGCCCGGCGGGACCACCCGCAGGGTGCGCTCCAGCCAGGCGGAGACCGCGGCGGCCGGTGCCTCCAGCAGCGCCCGGCCGTCCGGCGAGTCCAGCTCCATGCAGACCAGGCTGCGGCCGTCGGACTTGGTCGGCCACACCCGCACGTCGCCGTCGCCGCACGGCCGGAAGACGCCCTCGACGAGCAGTTCGCGGGCGAAGGTCCACTGCACGGGGGAGTGGGAACCGATGTGGAAGGTGACATGGACGGCGTAGGGGTCGTCCGTCCGGTACGTCAGCCGGGCCGGCACCGGAACGCTCCGCTCCGGCGACAGGACCAGGCCCAGCTCCAACTCTCGCTCCACCACGGTGTGCATGACGTCCGCCTTTCCTTGCTCCCCGCGGGCCCCCGGTTCGGGCCCGCGCAGTGGAAGAGGCGCCGGGCGCCGAACCATTACACGACTTCGTACAACTTTTTTCCCGCGCCTCTTCCAGGTGGTCGTGGGCGGGCACGGGCCTGGCGTGACCCGGGGTCTGATAGATGTGGACGCCGCGTTGCGGCAGACTGCACCCCACACCCACCAGGCCGAGTACAGATACGGGACTTCGGACATGAGCGCCCCTACCTCAGGATCCGCCGGCGGCAGCCCCACGCCAGGCTTCTACCCGGACCCGTCCATCCCCGGCTACATCCGGTACTGGAACGGTGCCGCATGGGTGCCGGGCACCAGCCGGCCCGCCCCCGCCGAGGGGGAGGCGATGCCCGCGCCGCCGCCGGGCGCTGCCCCGCCCGCCGTCGAGGAGACCGGCCCGGTCTTCTTCGACGAGGAGGAGGCCGCCGGCGGCTCCGCCCTCCCGGCCGTCCGCCGCGGCGGCGAGGTCGAGCCCCGGCCCGCCACCGGCTGGGACGACCCGGCCCGGCTGCACGGCACCGGCCCCGAACCGGCCGCCTCCTGGCAGGCCGACGCCTCCCGGCAGGGCGGCTACGGCGGCGAGAACGACCGCCGGATCTCCTGGGGTTCACCGGACCAGGCGCCCGCCGGCACGCCGTCGGGCGGCGCCGCCTGGGGCGCGGTGCCGCCGCAGCGCGAGGAGGGCGCCGAGGCACCGGCCGCCGAGGCCCCCGCACGCCCGGAGACACCCACCGACGGGACGGTCGCCATCCGTGCCGTGAACCCGGCGGCGCGCCGCGGCGCGCCCTCCGGCGACCAGGGCACCACCGCCATCCGCGCGGTACGGCCCGACGCCGGCAAACCCGCCAAGGGCGGCGAGACGATGGCGATCCGCGTCGCCGGCGGCGGCCGCGCCCCGTCCGCCGCGCCCGACGACGGCGCCCCGCAGTCGCTGCCGTCCGTCGGCGCCCCGCAACAGGGCCGCCCGGCGCCCCAGCAGACCCCGGCGCCCCAGCAGACCCCGAGCCCGGCACCCCAGCAGCAGGCCCCGCAGAACCCGGCACCCCAGCAACAGGCCCCGCAGCGCCAGGCGCCCCCGGGCCCCGCGCAGCAGACCCCCGGTCCGCAGGCGTCCGCGTCCGCGGCCGGCTTCCCGCCGCAGGGCGGGGCCGCACCGGCCGCGTCCGGGGCGCAGGGCGCCGACTCCGACGGCGTCATCCCCTGGAAGCCGCCGGCCGCCGCCGACGCCTTCTTCGCCGCCGCCCAGGCCGCGCAGGGCCACCCGGCGGGCCTCGGCCGCAGGCTGGCGGCCCGGCTGATCGACACGCTGGTGCTGGGCGGGCTCACCGCCGCGGTGGCCGTCCCCATGTGGAGCACGGTCACGGACCACATCGACGCCAAGGTCGAGGCGGCCAAGCAGTCCGGGCGCCAGGTCACGGTCTATCTGATCGACGGCACCACCATCCCGGTCTTCGCCACGATCCTGGCCGTCCTGCTGCTCGGCGGTGCGCTCTACGAGGTGCTGCCGACCCTCAAGTGGGGCCGCACCCTGGGCAAGAAGCTGTGCGGCGTACGGGTCCTCGACATCGAGAGCCATGACACCCCGCCCCTCGGCGCGGCGCTCCGGCGGTGGTTCGTCTACGGCGTGCTCGGCGTGCTCGTCGTCGGCGTGGTGAACGTCGTCTGGTGCGTGGTCGACCGGCCGTGGCGCCAGTGCTGGCACGACAAGGCCGCGCGGACGTTCGTCGCCGCGGGCTGACGGACCCTCGCGGGGACGGCGGACGGCCGTCCCCGAGCCCGTCCCCGGTCCGCCCCCGCGTCCGTTCCGCGTCCCGCCGCGGTGGCCGTCCGCCGCCGCGGCGCACCGGGTCCCCGGCGGGCGGACATCCGTCCCCCGAACGGACTTCGCCGGATGCGGCGGGCCGCGACAAGGGGTCGACTCGGGCCATGAGTACCGACCAGCCCCGCCCCGGTCCCGGTGAGCCGCCGGAGGACGACCCGTTCCTGAAGATGCCGCAGGAGCCCCCGGCGGACGGCGCGGTGCGCAACAGCTCGCCCCGCGAGAACGGCGCCCCCCGCAACCACGCTCCGCGCGGCAACGGCACGGGCGGCGGCGGTACGGGTGCCGGTGAAGGCGGCACCCCGCCTCCCGGCGGACCGCCCCCGGGCGGAACTCCGCCGCCTCCGGGCGGTACCCCGCCGCCTCCGGGCGGAACTCCGCCGCCCCCGGGCGGTACCCCGCCGCCTCCCGGTGGCACCCCGCCGCCCTACGCGGGGACCCCGTACGGCAGCGGCCCGTACGCCGGCGACCCCTACGGCGGGCAGCCCGGTCCGGCCGATCCGCTGGCCGGGATGCCGCCGCTGGCGAACCGGGGCCGCCGGCTCGTGGCGCGCATCATCGACGCGATCATCATCGGGGTGCCGGTCTCGGTGATCATGACGCTGATCGTCGGCGGGGTGGACTACTTCAGTACCGACAGCGTGGACGCCGGCCGGCAGTCGACGGTCTCGGGCGTGACCATGCTGGTCTACCTCGTCTACGAGGGGCTGATGATCTCCAGCCGGGGCCAGACCCTCGGCAAGATGGCGATGAAGATCCGGGTGGCGATGCTCTCCAACGGCTCGATCCCCACGGCCCAGGCGTCCTGGATCCGGGCGGCCGTCTACACGCTGCCGGAGATCGTGCCGTGCTGCGGCTTCATCTTCTGGCTGGTCAACGTCCTGTGGTGTACCTGGGACCAGCCGTACCACCAGTGTCTGCACGACAAGGCGGCGAAGACCGTGGTGGTGTCCACGGAGACGGGCGGCGCCCCCGCGAAGTGAGGCCCGCCGGTCCGGCTCAGCGTGAGTGCTCGCCGATCCGGGCGTCCGGGGCGGCGGCCGGTCCGGTGAGGCTGCTCCAGCGGGCGCGGCCGGGCCCCGCCACGGGGCGGACGTGCTCGGCCGGTGCGGGGACGGCCCGCAGCGGCGTGGCCGCGGCGGGCGCCTCGGCGCGCGCCAGACGACGGCGGACCACCCGCGGCACCCCGGGCATCGGGGCCGTCATGGCGACCAGCAGCCCGAGCCCGAGTCCGGCGATGGCGATGACCGCGACCCCGACCCCGGTCTGCGTCTGCGAGAGCAGCAGCATCGCGAGGGTGGAGAGAAAGACGGTGGCCGAACCGTAGACGAGCTGTGCGGCAGTCGGACGAGGCATGGCGGAATCCGTCCTCGGAGGGTCGGCAGGGGGGTCTCGGTCAAGGGCGCGCCGGCACACGAGCCTACGGTCGTTACTGCCCGGACGGAACGCCAAGTAAGCGTGACCTAACCCACGGTTCCGAAGCACAGGGGGCGCACGATGCCGCCCCCTCTTTGCGCGCCCTCGGCCGTCATGGCTGCTGGGGGCAGGGGCGCATGCCCGGCGGGCATATACGCCGGACCTCTGCCCGGCGAGGCGCCCGCCCCGGGTGATCTTGCCGCGCGGTGCCCGAGCAGGGCGTGACGCAGGGCGCGATGCCGCCCCGGCGGGGTGCCCCGAGGGGCCACGGAGGCAGCCCGCCGCGCTGTCCGATACCCGTAACTCGCGGACCGAGAAACGTACTTCGCTGACGTGCCCAAGTCAAGATCTGTCTTTTTCCCCGTACTTCCGGTCGAATGCCGTCGAACAGTGACCGGTTCGAAGGGGAGGACAGCGCCAAGTGAGAGACAACAGAACGGTGTTCAGATCGGCCGCCCTGGCCACGGCGATTGCCGCGATCGGGGCGGCCGCTTTGTCTTCGGGGGTGGCCGCGGCCGACGCTCAGGGACCGTCGCCCGTTGCCAGGCGCCATGACCCGGCCCCCGAGCGGACCGTGGACCACGACCTCAAGGGCCCGTTCAGCGAGCGGCAGGCAGCCCAGCGCAAGGAAGCCCTCCAGCAGGTCATCTCCGGCGACGCCAAGGCGACCGAGCGGGGCGGCTCCAAGGTCGTCAAGCTCGGCAAGAGCAAGTACGTCGAGCTCGCCCGGCAGAAGACCGACAAGATCTTCACCGTCCTCGTGGACTTCGGCAGCAAGGTCGACGACACCACGATGTACGACCCGGACGGCGACGGCCCCAAGCCGCCGGTGAAGAAGTACGGCGGCGACCCCGGCCCGGCGCACAACAAGATAGCCAAGCCGGACCGTGCCACGGACAACAGCACGGCCTGGCAGAAGGACTTCAACCAGAAGCACTTCCAGGACCTCTACTTCTCGCACGACAAGAAGAAGCAGTCGCTGGCCAAGTACTACGAGAAGCAGTCCTCGGGCCGTTACTCGGTCCAGGGCGAGGTCTCCGACTGGGTCAAGGTCGACTGGAACGAGGCCCGTTACGGCTCCAACTACTGCGGCCAGACCAACTGCGCCAGCGCCTGGGACCTGATCCGCGACGGCGTCAACCAGTGGGCCAAGGACCAGAAGGCCAAGGGCCGCACCGACGCGCAGATCAAGGCCGACCTCGCCAAGTACGACCAGTGGGACCGCTACGACCACGACGGCGACGGCAACTTCAACGAGCCCGACGGCTACATCGACCACTTCCAGATCGTGCACGCCGGCGAGGACGAGTCCGCGGGCGGCGGCGTCCAGAAGACCAACGCGATCTGGGCGCACCGCTGGTACGCGTACGGCACCGACGCCGGCAAGACCGGTCCCACCGCCAACAAGGCCGGCGGCACCCAGATCGGCGACACGGGGATCTGGGTCGGCGACTACACCATGCAGCCGGAGAACGGCGGCCTCGGCGTCTTCGCCCACGAGTACGGCCACGACCTGGGCCTGCCGGACGAGTACGACACCAGCGGCACCGGCGAGTCCTCGGTGGACTTCTGGTCGCTGATGTCGGGCGGCTCCTGGCTCGGCACCGGCAAGGACTCCATCGGCGACCTGCCCGGCGACATGAGCGCCTGGGACAAGCTGCAGCTGGGCTGGCTCAACTACGGCAAGGCGAAGGCCGCGAAGAAGTCCACCCACAAGCTGGGCGTCGCCGAGTACAACACCAAGAACAAGCAGGCGGTGGTCGTCGAACTGCCCGCCAAGGCGGTCAAGACCGAGATCGTGCAGCCCGCGGAAGGCTCCCAGCAGTGGTGGAGCGGCATGGGTGACGACCTCAAGAACACCCTGACCCGGCCGGTGGACCTCACCGGCAAGTCCAAGGCGTCGCTGACGCTCAAGGGCTGGTGGGACATCGAGAAGGACTACGACTACCTCTACGCCGAGGTCTCCACCGACGGCGGCAGCAACTGGACGGCCCTGGACGGCACCGCGGGCGGCAAGGCCATCCCGCGCGACGGCAGCGACAAGCCCGCCCTGACCGGCACCGTGGCCGCCTACCAGGACCTCGTCTACCCGCTGGACGCCTACGCGGGCAAGAAGATCGACCTCCGCTTCCGCTACCAGACCGACGGCGGCGCGGCGCAGAAGGGCTTCGCGGCCGACAGCATCGGCGTCACCGCCGACGGCCAGGCGCTGTTCAGCGACAACGCCGAGGGCGGCGACAACGGCTGGACCAGCAAGGGCTTCTCGCGCATCGGCGCGTCCTTCACCAAGGACTACCCGCAGTACTACATCGCCGAGAACCGCCAGTACGTGTCGTACGACAAGACCCTCAAGGTCGGCCCGTACAACTTCGGCTGGACCACCGCCAAGCCGAACTGGGTGGAGCACTTCCCGTACCAGAACGGCGTGCTGGTCTGGCTGTGGGACACCTCGCAGGCGGACAACAACGTCGGCCTGCACCCGGGCCACGGGCAGATCCTGCCGGTCGACGCGCACCCCAAGGCCGAGCGGTGGACCGACGGCAAGCTGATGCGCAACCGCTTCCAGTCCTACGACTCGACCTTCACCGGGGCCAGGACGGACGCGCTGACCCTCCACAAGGACGGCAAGACGGTCAAGATCAAGTCGAAGCCGGGCGTGACGCTCTTCGACGACCGGCACGGCGTCTACTACGACACGGCGAACCCGACGGGTGGTGTGATCGTTCCTGACACCAACACCCAGATCAAGATCACCAAGGAGGCCCGGGACGGCTCCACGGTGACGCTCCGGGTGGGTCGCGCCGGTAAGTAAAACGTAAAATCGCAGGTCAGAGGCTATTCGGCCGTCGCCCCCTAGCGGGCGGCGGCCGATTCGCGTTTAGATGCGTTCTACAGTTCCTTGTTGACGCGAAGTCTCACGGGGGGAGATATGAGAATGTCCGGTGGCGGTTTCACCAGGCTTCCCGGCGGAAGCGTGGTGGTCGCCCTCTCGCTGCCCAGACCGCCCCACGGGGCGCGGGGCGGCCTGTACGACTGCGGTTGCCGGGTGCGGGTCCTGGTCCACGCCGTGAACCGCCAGCGCGCCCTGACCAGGCTGCGCAACCTCGGGCTGCGGGCCGTCTACCTGCGCGGCAACACCGAGCCGCCCACACCCGACGAGATCACGGCCGTACTGCACCACCCCGACGGCCTGGTCTGGCGCGAGACCCCGGAGGACGACACCGAGTCCTGGCACCCGATACGGGCGCTGCTGCGCAATGCGGCGTTCCCGGTCCGCGGGGAGGACCCGGACGGGGACGACGAGCGCCCCGCTTCGGCCGCCTGACGGCCCCCGCGGGCGGCTCAGGCGCCGAGCACCACCGGCTTGCCGGTCAGCTCGGCGCCGGCCGCCCGCAGCTCCTCCAGCGCCCGCTCGGTGGTGTGCGCGGCCACCCCGGCGGTCAGGTCCAGCAGGACATGGGTGCGCAGCCCGGCGCGGACCGCGTCCAGGGCGGTGGCGCGCACGCAGTGGTCGGTGGCGATGCCGACCACGTCGACCTCGCTGACGCGGTGCGCGCGCAGCCAGTCGGCGAGCGGGACGCCGTTCTCGTCCGAGCCCTCGAAACCGCTGTACGCGCCGGTGTGGGAGCCCTTGTCGAAGACCGCGTCGATGGCGCCGGAGGCGAGCGCCGGGGCGAAATTGGGGTGGAAGCCGCTGCCTTCCGTGCCGGCCACGCAGTGCACCGGCCAGGAGTGCTCGTAGTCCGGGGTGGCGGAGAAGTGGTCGCCGGGATCGATGTGGTGGTCGCGGGTGGCGACGACATGGCGGTAGCAGCCGCCGGCCGCCTGGCCGATCAGATCGGTGATGGCCGCCGCGACATCCGCACCTCCCGCCACCGCGAGGCTGCCGCCCTCGCAGAAGTCGTTCTGCACATCAACGACGATCAAAGCCCGGTGCATGGTGCGTGCCTTCCGGCTGGGAATCGGGGGAGGGGCGCGGCGAGCGGTGGTGTGACCGAGGGTAGCCACTGGCGGGGGATTGCGGGAGTGGTCCGGAGCCCGGCAGCACGGCGGATGCCGGGCCCGGCGCGCCCCGGCCGGGGCCCGGCGCCCCGCCGCCCGGCCGGGCCGCCGGACCGGACGCGGCCGAGGGGTCAGACGTACTCGGTGGCCAGGACGGGCTCGCCGCGGGAGAGCTGGGTCGCCGACAGCGGCAGCCGGGCGCGGGCGGCGATGTGCCGGTCGCGGGCGGCGTCCAGCGGCTCGCGGGCCACCACCTCGCCGGCGCTCACCAGCGGCACCGACAGCTGCTGGTCGGCCAGCTCCGCCGGGACCGGCCCGGTGCCGATGACCTCGGCCACGGCCACCCCGTCCTCGTCGAGCCGGCGCGCGGCCCACTTGCGGCCGCCGAGCGAGGTCTTGGCGCCCATCGACTTCTTCGCGACCGGCCGCAGCGGCGCTCCGGGTTCCTCGCTGTCGGCGCGGGCGACCAGCTTGTAGACCATCGAGCAGGTCGGGTGCCCGCTGCCGGTCACCAGCTGGGTGCCGACGCCGTACGCGTCCACCGGCGCGGCGGCCAGCGAGGCGATGGCGTACTCGTCCAGATCGCTGGTGACCACGATCCTGGTCTTGGTGGCGCCCAGCTCGTCCAGCTGCTGGCGCACCCGGTGGGCGATCAGCAGCAGATCGCCGGAGTCGATCCGGACGGCACCGAGGCCGGGTCCGGCGACCTCGACGGCGGTGCGCACCGCCTCGGTGACGTCGAAGGTGTCCACGAGCAGGGTGGTGCCGCTGCCGAGGCTGTCGACCTGCGCGGTGAAGGCGTCCCGCTCGGTGTCGTGGAGCAGGGTGAAGGCGTGGGCGCTGGTACCGACGGTGGGGATGTGGTAGCGGAAGCCGGCCGCCAGGTCGGACGTGGTGTGGAAGCCGCCGACGTAGGCGGCGCGGGACGCGGCCACCGCGGAGAGCTCGTGGGTGCGCCGGGCGCCCATCTCCATCAGCGGGCGGTCGCCGGCCGCCACCGACATCCGGGAGGCGGCCGCCGCCACCGCGGAGTCGTGGTTGAGGATCGAGAGGATCACCGTCTCCAGCAGGACCGCCTCGGCGAAGGTGCCCTCGACCCGCATGATCGGGGAGCCGGGGAAGTAGACCTCGCCCTCCGGGTAGCCCCAGATGTCGCCGCGGAAGCGGAAGTCCGCCAGCCATCGCAGCGTCGGCTCGTCGAGGATGGCGCGCTCGCGCAGGAAGCCGAGGATCGTCTCGTCGAAGCGGAAGTTCTCCACCGCGTCCAGCACCCGGCCGGTGCCGGCCACCACGCCGTAGCGGCGGCCCTCGGGGAGCCGGCGGGTGAAGACCTCGAAGACCGAGCGCCGTTCCGCGGTGCCGGACCGCAACGCGGCCTGCAGCATGGTGAGTTCGTACTGGTCGGTGAAGAGCGCAGTCGACGGCACGGCCACCGGCAGCCCCAGGTCTGCTGTGTTCATGGGGGAGATGCTACCCCCATTACTCGTCACTTTGACGATAGTGCTCCGGGGGCGACAAAAGACCGCCCGCGAGCCCCGTGGGCGGCTCGCCGACGCGGCCCGCGCGAGGGGCATTTGTGCGTCGCCCGCCCCCGGGTGGCAGCATGGGGCCTGTGAGCGCCCACCCGTCACCCACGATCACGCTCCGGCCGCATCGCTGCACCCTCAGTGTCCCGGTCGAGACCGAGCGCCCCGAGTCGAGCGAGGCCCCCTTCGAGGTCGCCGAACCCGACGTCCCGTGGGTCACGATCGTCCACAACGACCCGGTCAACCTCATGAGCTACGTCTCGTACGTGTTCCAGTCGTACTTCGGCTACTCCAAGGACAAGGCGCACCAGTTGATGCTCGACGTCCATCACAAGGGACGCGCGGTGGTCTCCAGCGGCAGCCGCGAGGAAATGGAACGCGACGTGCAGGCCATGCACGGCTACGGCCTGTGGGCGACCCTCCAGCAGGACCGCCGATGACCGGGCACTTCGAGCCGCAGCCCGGCGGCGGCGCCGCCGTACCCCTCGACGAGGTCGAGATCTCCATCCTGCGCAGCCTCGCCGTCCAGCTGATGGAGCTGATCGGTCCGGGCGAGGAGCCCGGCGGCCGCGAGGGCGACGACCTGCTGGCGTCGGTCTTCAACGACGGCCCCAGCGAGCCGCCCGCCGACCCGGTGCTGGCCCGCTTCTTCCCCGACGCCTACGGCGGGCCCGATCTCGTCCCCGACGACGACGTGCGCGCCGCCTCCGCGGAATTCCGCCGGTACACCGAGAACGACCTGCGGGCGCGCAAGCGCGAGGACGCCCTGGCGCTGATCCGTGCGCTGGACACCCTGGCGCCCGCCGGTGACAGCGCCACGCTCCGCCTCGACGCCCGTGAGTGCCGTCAGTGGCTGGGTGCCCTCAACGACCTCAGGCTGGCCATCGGCACACGGCTTGAAGTGACCGACGAAGAGGACGGCGGCGAGCTGCTGCGGCTCCCGGACAGCGATCCGCGCAAGCCGATGGTGATGGCGTATCTGTGGCTCGGGGGGCTCCAGGAGACTCTCGTCGAGTCCCTGATGGGCTGAAATCAGGGCGTAGTGCCCCGGATGTTTCCGCAGTGTTCGCTCAGCGGAGGCTCAAATCCGGATAACGATCGCATCACCGCCGCCATGTGAATTGCGGCACTTCGAGGGCCTTGTCCCCTTTTTCTCGTGGTTTGATTTGCGCCATCCCTAGGCGATCTCAGAGACGCCGTGATACATGTTCACGACCTGCCGTGAGCGACGCCACCCCTGTCGCCGCGGGAGCGCTGTGCCGGCCGACCGTCGGCGTGCAGGAACTCCATCCGGGGGGATCGGGACCCGATCCGGACAGACCGGGTCGGAATGGAGAAAGGCGCACCACTCATGACCTCTGTGCAGGTCGACAAGCAACACGACGGCAATGAGGCAGCTGAAAAGGCCCCCGAAGAGGGCTATCAGCGGGGTCTGGGAAACCGTCAGATCCAGATGATCGCCATTGGTGGCGCCATCGGTACCGGCCTCTTTCTCGGAGCCGGCAAGGCGATCTCGATGGCCGGGCCGAGCATCATCCTCGCCTACGCCATCGTCGGTCTCGTCATCTTCTTCATCATGCGGGCCCTGGGCGAGCTGCTCATGTACCGGCCCGTTTCCGGCTCCTTCTCGGAGTACGGACGCGAATTCCTCGGCCCGTTCATCGGCTTTGTGACCGGCTGGACGTACTGGCTGTTCTGGGTCGTCACCGGCATCACCGAAGTGACCGCCGCCGCCACGTACGTGCAGTACTGGAACAAGGGCATACCGCAATGGGCCGCGGCGCTCGTCTTCACGTGCGCACTCTTCGGTATCAACCTGATCTCCGTGAAGATCTTCGGTGAGCTGGAATTCTGGTTCTCGATGGTCAAGGTCACCGCGATCATCGGCATGATCCTGATCGGCCTCGGCGTGATCACCCTCGGTTTCTCCAACGCCGGTGACACCGCCTCCTTCACCAACCTGTGGTCCGACGGCGGCTTCTTCCCCAAGGGCATCGGCGGCACGCTGATGACGCTGCAGATCGTGATGTTCGCCTTCCTGGCCGTCGAGCTCGTCGGCGTCACCGCGGGCGAGGCGAACAACCCCAAGAAGGTCCTGCCCAAGGCGATCAACACCGTGCCGTGGCGGATCGGCCTCTTCTACATCGGTGCGCTGATCATCATCCTGTCCGTCGTCAGCTGGACGGTCTTCGAGCCGGGCGTCAGCCCGTTCGTCCGCGCCTTCCAGGAGATCGGCCTGCCCGCCGGCGCCGGCATCGTCAACTTCGTCGTGCTGACCGCCGCGCTCTCCTCGGCCAACTCCGGCATGTACTCCACCGGCCGGATGCTGCGCGACCTCGCGCTCAACGGCCAGGGCCCGAAGGTCTTCACCAGGCTCAGCAAGAACGGCCTGCCCACCTGGGGCACCGGCGTCTCGGTCGCGATGATGCTGTTCGGCGTCTACATCAACTACCAGTGGCCCGGTGAGGCGTTCAACTACGTCGTCTCCTTCGCCACCATCTCCGGTATGTGGGCGTGGATCGTCATCCTGGCCTCGCAGCTGCGCTACCGCGCCAAGGCGAACCGCGGCGAGCTGCCGCAGTCCGACTTCAAGGCTCCCGGCAGCCCCTACACCTCGGTCTTCGCGCTGGCCTTCATCGCCATGGTGATCGTGATGATGGGCGTCGACCCGGACGCGCGGATCTCGCTCTACGCGGCTCCCGTGTGGGCGCTCATCCTGGGCGTCGGCTACCTCTGCATCAAGCGGCGGGACGCGGCGAACGGCCTGACGGCCGGCACGACGCCGCAGGACGCCCCCGCCAAGGGCACCAAGGACTGAGGCGCCTTTCGGGCGGAACGGGGCGAATCCCCCGGTCGTCCAGCATGCGGGCCCGTGTGTACCACTCTTCGGTACGTGCGGGCCCGCTGTTTATTCTTGGCGCCATGCTGACCCTCACCAAGGCGCTCTTCGACCAGATCGTCGAGCACGCCCGCCAGGACCACCCCGACGAGGCCTGCGGCGTGATCGCGGGCCCGGCGGGCAGTGGCCGCCCCGAGCGGTTCATCCCGATGCTGAACGCCGCCCGGTCGCCCACGTTCTACGAATTCGACTCCGCCGACCTGCTCAGGCTCTACCGCGAGATGGACGACCGGGACGAGGAGCCCGTGATCATCTACCACTCGCACACCGCCACCGAGGCCTACCCCTCGCGCACCGACATCTCCTACGCGAACGAGCCCGGTACGCACTATGTCCTGGTATCGACCGCCGATGCCGATGACGCCGGGCCCTTCCAGTTCCGCTCCTACCGGATCGTGGACGGCGAGGTCACCGAGGAAGAGGTCGAGGTCGTGGCGGCCTACTCCTGAGGCCGTCCCACCTGGTGTACACCAATCGTCCGCATCATGGGACACGGTTCCAATACCCGGACCGGGAATCGATACGATGACCGCATGGTTGACCACGACGTGAGCGAGAAGAGGCCGGGCAAGCTGCTGCTCGCTCCGCTCGCCACGCGTCGCTCCGCATCCGCACTGCTCGGCGCGTTCGGCTGCGGAGCCGCACGGCTGCACGTCGATCTGTGCCGCCTTTCCAGCGCCATCTGTCCGCGCTGCGCCGCCGCCTGACCCGGCCCGTACGGGCGCGCGGCACGCGCCCCGCACCGCCCGCACCTTCCGGCGTCACCCGACGCCCTCCCGGCACGCCGTAGCGCCGTGCACCCGGGACGCACCGCCCCCGCCACCGCACTCCGACAGGAGCACTCTCATGGCCATCGAGGTCCGAATCCCCACCATCCTGCGCACCTACACCGACGGCCAGAAGGCCGTCGAGGGCAGCGGAGACACCCTCGCCGACCTCTTCGCCGACCTGGAGAGCCGGCACGCCGGCATCCGCGAGCGCCTTGTCGACGGCGAGCAGCTGCGCCGCTTCGTGAACGTCTACCTCAACGACGAGGACGTCCGCTTCCTGGAAGGCATCTCCACCAAGCTCGCCGACGGCGACAGCGTGACGATCCTCCCGGCAGTGGCGGGAGGTGCCGGGGCGCAGCCCCGTCCGGCAGGGGCGGCGGTCGGGTGGCGGGCGGGAGGCATGCGCTGATGCGGTACGACTCCCCGCTGGCGGCGGTCGGGAACACCCCTCTCGTCCGCCTCCCGCGCCTGTCCCCCTCCGAGGACGTCCGCATCTGGGCGAAGCTGGAGGACCGCAACCCCACGGGCTCGGTCAAGGACCGGCCCGCGCTGCACATGATCGAACAGGCCGAGAAGGACGGCCGGCTCACCCCCGGCTGCACCATCCTGGAGCCGACCAGCGGCAACACCGGCATCTCGCTCGCCATGGCGGCCAAGCTCAAGGGCTACCGCATCGTGTGCGTCATGCCGGAGAACACCTCCTCCGAGCGGCGCGAGCTGCTCGCCATGTGGGGTGCCGAGATCATCTCCTCGCCCGCCGCGGGCGGCTCCAACACCGCCGTCCGGGTGGCCAAGGAGCTGTCCGCCGAGCACCCCGACTGGGTGATGCTCTACCAGTACGGGAACCCCGACAACGCCGGTGCGCACTACGCCACCACCGGCCCCGAGATCCTCGCCGACCTGCCCTCCGTGACCCATTTCGTGGCGGGTCTGGGCACCACCGGCACGCTCATGGGCGTCGGCCGCTACCTGCGCGAGCAGGTGCCCGGTGTCCAGATCGTCGCCGCCGAGCCGCGCTACGACGACGTGGTCTACGGGCTGCGCAACCTCGACGAGGGCTTCATCCCCGAGCTCTACGACGAGTCCGTGCTCACCACGCGGTTCTCCGTGGGCTCGCACGACGCGGTCCGCCGCACCCGTGAACTCCTCGCCGAGGAGGGCATCTTCGCGGGCATCTCCACCGGCGCGGCGCTGCACGCCGCGATCGGCGTCGGCCAGAAGGCCGTCAAGGCGGGCCAGGGCGCCGACATCGTCTTCGTCGTCGCCGACGGCGGCTGGAAGTACCTCTCCACCGGCGTGTACACCGCCGAGACCACGGAAGCGGCGATCGCCACGCTGCACGGCCAGCTCTGGGCGTAGGGCCCGGCCGCCCGGCGGCGGGACGTCGTTCATCCGGGGGTGCACCGGCGGGGGCCGGGGCACCCCCGCGGCATCTTCTCCGCGCCGCCGGCCGGCCCCCGCGGCGAGGGGCCGGCGGCACGCCCGGCGGCGCCGCCACCGCTTACGGGCGTACGGGCGTACGGGGCGACAGCCCAGACTGGTGATTCCGCCCACAGCTCGCCCCGCCGGAGGAGCCACAGCCCCCTTTGCGCCTTACGCTCGGGGGCACCGCACCGACCGCCAAGGACCCGGCACCACCCGGCAAGGCCCCGCCGGGAAGCCCCGCATGGAGCCTTCCCCGCGCTCTCCACTGCGTCCGAGCAGGGGGGAGGCCCCCGTCCGCCGCCCCCGCCCACGGAGGTTCACGCCCGCTATGAAGCTCACCGTCGTCGGATGCTCGGGGTCGTTCCCTTCGATGGAATCGGCCTGTTCGAGCTACCTCCTGGAGGCCGACGGCTTCAGGCTGCTCCTCGACATGGGCAACGGCGCCCTGGGCGAGCTGCAGCGCCACATCGGCCTCTACGACCTGGATGCCGTACTCCTGTCGCACCTGCATGCCGACCACTGCATCGACCTGTGCGGCTACTTCGTGGTGCGCTACTACCGCCCGGACGGCGGACGTTGCGCGCCGATGCCGGTCTACGGGCCGGCCGGCACCGAGCGCCGGCTGACCGTCGCACACGCCGACCTGCCCTACGACGGCGCCATGAGCGAGGTCTTCGACTTCCGCACCCTGACGCCGGGCACCTTCACCATCGGGCCGTTCACGATCCGCACCGAGCGGGTCAGCCACCCCGTGGAGGCCTTCGCCTTCCGCATCGAACACGGCGGCAGGTCCCTGACCTACTCCGGCGACACCGGCCCCTGCGACGCGCTGGAGCGCCTCGTCGCGGGCAGCGACTTCTTCCTGTGCGAGGCGTCCTTCACCTACGGCAAGGAGGACATCCCGGACCTGCACCTCAACGGCCGGGAGGCCGGCGAGATCGCCACGAAGGCCGGTGCGGGGCGGCTGGTGCTGACCCACATCCCTCCGTGGACCGACCCGGCCATCAGCGTCCGCGACGCCCAGAAGGCCTACGACGGACCGGTCGAGGTCGCCAAGGCGGGGGCGGTCCACGAGGTCTGACCGAGGGCGCGCGGCGCGCGGCGACCGCGTGCGGCAGACGACGACGAAGGGCCCCGGAACCGAGTGGTTCCGGGGCCCTCGTGCTGCGCGGGGCCTGCGGGGCTCACGCCTTCGTCAGGTCCTCGACCTCCTCCTCGGGCTCCCGGCCCGGGGTGGTGAGGTTGAACTTGGTGATCGCGAAGCGGAACAGCAGGTAGTAGACGGCGGCGAAGACCAGACCGATCGGGATGATCATCCAGGGCTTGGTGGCCAGGTTCCAGTTCAGCGCGTAGTCGATGAAGCCGGCGGAGAAGGTGAACCCGTCGTGGACGCCGAGTGCCCAGGTCAGGGCCATGGAGACGGCGGTCAGCACGGCGTGGATGCCGTAGAGCACCGGGGCGATGAACATGAACGAGAACTCGATCGGCTCGGTGATGCCGCAGACGAAGGAGGTCAGCGCGAGCGAGATCATCATGCCCAGGACGGCCTTGCGGCGCTCGGGGCGGGCGCAGTGCGCAATGGCGAGGGCGGCGGCCGGCAGACCGAACATCATGATCGGGAAGAAGCCCGACATGAACTGCCCGGCGGAGGGGTCACCGGCGAAGAAGCGGCCGATGTCGCCGTGCGCGACCTTGCCGGCGGCGTCGGTGAAGTCACCGAGCTGGAACCACGAGACGGTGTTGACGAACTGGTGCATGCCGATCGGCAGCAGCGCACGGTTGATCAGACCGAACAGGCCGGCCCCGCCCGCGCCCAGGCCCGTCATCCACTCGCCGAAGCTGGAGATGGCGCTGCCGACGGGCTCCCAGACCAGCAGGAAGAGCACGCCGACGGCGGTGCCCACGAACGCCATGATGATCGGGACGAGCCGGCGGCCGTTGAAGAAGCCCAGCCAGTCCACCAGCTTCTTGCGGTGGTAGCGCTGCCACAGGACCGCGGCGAGCAGACCCATGATGATGCCGCCGAGGACGCCGGGGTTGTTGAGGACCGGCTCGACCCACTTGCCCTTCTCGATATGGCCTTCCGTGACCGGGAACGCCTTGAGGACATTGCTGTAGACCAGGAAGCCGACCAGCGCGGCGAGCGCCGTGGAGCCATCGGACTTCTTCGCGAAGCCGATGGCCACGCCTATGCAGAACAGCATCGGGAGGTTGTCGAAGACCGCGCCGCCGGCCGCCGCGAAGACCTTGCTGACGGCGACCCAGCCGAGGCCCTTCTCGCCGAAGACGTCCGGCTGGCCGAGGCGGTTGAGGATGCCCGCGGCGGGCAGGACGGCGATCGGCAGCTGGAGGCTGCGGCCGATCTTCTGCAGGCCCTGGAACAGGCCGGATCCCCGCTTCTTCGCGGGAGCCGCCTTGGTGGCGGTGGCCGTACTCATCGGATTCCTCCTGGTGAGGCGGGCACTCGAAGGGGGGACGGCCCGCACTTGGTCTACACCTTGGTCTACACCACTAGTGGTTTAGACCATTCTTAGCACGTAGACCCGACATAAAGGAATCCATTCTTCCAAGTGGTGTGGACCACACGACGACCGGCCCCCGGGAGGAGATCCCGGGGGCCGGCGGAGGCGGGGCGGGGGGGCTTGCCCGCCCCGCTACTTCACGTTCTCCCGCTCCATCGCGTCGCCCACCTCGTCCGGCTCGCGGCCCGGTGTCGGCAGGCGGAACTTCGTGATCACGAAACGGAAGAGGGTGTAGTAGACCACCGCGAAACACAGCCCGATGGGGATGATCAGCCAGGGCTTGGTCGCCAGTCCCCAGTTGATGACGTAGTCGATCAGGCCCGCCGAGAAGCTGAAGCTGTCGTGCACCCCCAGCGCCCAGCTCACCCCCATCGACACCCCCGTCAGCACGGCATGGATCACGTACAGCGCGGGCGCCACGAACAGGAACGAGTACTCGATCGGCTCGGTCACCCCCGTCACGAAAGATGTCAGGCCGACCGACAGCATCATGCCCGCGATCTCCTTGCGGCGATGGGGCTTGGCGCAGTGGGCGATCGCCAGCGCCGCGGCCGGCAGCGCGAACATCATGATCGGGAAGAACCCGGTGGTGAACTGCCCCGCATGCGGGTCGCCCGCCAGGAACCGGTTGATGTCACCGTGCACGACCGTGCCGTCCGGCTTGGTGAAGCTGCCGAACTGGAACCAGACGAACGTGTTCAGGAACTGGTGCAGGCCGATCACCAGCAGCGCACGGTTGGCGACGCCGAAGATCCCCGCGCCCCACGACCCCAGCCCCGACAGCCACTCGCTGAAGCTCGTCAGCGCGTCACCGATCGGCTGCCAGACGAACAGGCACAGCACCGCGAACACCAGGCCCACGAAGGCCATGATGATCGGCACCAGCCGGCGGCCGTTGAAGAAGCCCAGCCAGTCCACCAGCTTCACCCGGTGGAAGCGCTGCCAGAGCCAGGCGGACAGGAACCCCATGACGATGCCACCGAACACCCCCGGGTTCTGGAAGGACGCCTGGGTCACCGTCAGCGTCCGGTCCACGCACACCCCGCTCCACAGGCCGGCCTGGGTGTACGTCTGGCCCGCCGCGCAGCCCGCCGGGAAGGCGTGCATGACCGAGAAGTAGACGAGGAAGCCGGTCACCGCGGCCAGCGCCGTCGACCCGTCCGCCTTCTTGGCCATGCCGATCGCCACGCCGATGCAGAACAGCAGCGGCAGCCCGAGCCCCGAATCCAGCAGCGCACCGCCCGCGGCCGCGAAGACCTTGCCGACCGCGTCCCAGCCCAGTCCGTCCGCGCCGAACACATCCGGCTGGCCGAGGCGGTTGAGAATCCCCGCAGCGGGCAGGACGGCAATCGGCAGCTGCAGACTGCGCCCCATCTTCTGCAGGGCCTGGAAGAGATTCGCCCCCCAGTTCCGCCACGGTGCCGCCGCCGCTGCGTCCGAACTCATCCGTGTCCTCCCGGCAGTCGGCCCGTCGGCAACCGGCCTCGCGCTTGCCGCATACTGGTGGTGTAGACCACTCGTGGTGCACGCCGTCCCGGTGTGCACTCCGGTGATCGCCATCCTTCGTCAGACGGCGGACAAACGCCCACATAGTTGGGCTGAACGTGCGTTACGGTGTGAAAACCGCACGGCGGAACCGCCGGCGGCCGAGACAAGCAGGAGTGGACATGGCCAGCAAGGCTGAGAAGATCGTCGCCGGGCTCGGCGGACTCGACAACATCGAGGAGGTCGAGGGCTGCATCACCCGCCTCCGCACCGAGGTCGTCGACTCCTCCCTCGTCGACGAGGCCGCCCTCAAGGCCGCCGGCGCCCACGGCGTCGTCAAGATGGGCACCGCGATCCAGGTCGTCATCGGCACCGACGCCGACCCCATCGCCGCCGAGATCGAAGACATGATGTGAGCTGACGAGCCGGCCGCCAGGCCGCCGCTCCCGAAGGCCCCGCCCCGGACGTCCACGCCCCGGAGTGGGGCCCTCGCCGTTCCCGATAGGGTCTGTGCCATGTCTCGCATCGACGGCCGCACCCCCGAACAACTCCGCCCGGTCACCATCGAACGCGGCTGGAGCAAGCACGCCGAAGGCTCCGTCCTCATCTCCTTCGGCGACACCAAAGTCTTCTGCACCGCCTCCGTCACCGAAGGCGTCCCGCGCTGGCGCAAGGGCACCGGCGAAGGCTGGGTCACCGCCGAGTACTCGATGCTGCCCCGCTCCACCAACACCCGCGGCGACCGCGAATCCGTCCGCGGCAAGATCGGCGGCCGCACCCACGAGATCAGCCGCCTCATCGGCCGCTCCCTGCGCGCCGTCATCGACTACAAGGCCCTCGGCGAGAACACCATCGTCCTCGACTGCGACGTCCTCCAGGCCGACGGCGGCACCCGCACCGCCGCCATCACCGGCGCCTACGTCGCCCTCGCCGACGCCATCGACTGGGCCCAGGGCAAGAAGCTCATCAAGCACGGCCGCAAGCCGCTGACCGGCACCGTCTCCGCCGTCAGCGTCGGCATCGTCGACGGCACCCCCCTCCTCGACCTCTGCTACGAGGAGGACGTCCGCGCCGAGACCGACATGAACGTCGTCTGCACCGGCGACGGCCGCTTCGTCGAGGTCCAGGGCACCGCCGAGGCCGAGCCCTTCGCCCGCGAGGAACTCAACGCCCTCCTCGACCTCGCCGTCGCCGGCTGCGCCGACCTCACCGAGGCCCAGCGGGCGGCACTGGCCCGCACCCTCTGAGACACCCGCCCGCGCCACAGGGGGAGGAGCCCGGAACCTCCCCCTGTGACCGCCTGTGACCCTTTTCTCAATAGGGTCCGCGACTCTGGAAAAGCCCCCGCGGGCGGCGCATGGTGGGCCCCATGCCCACAACTGCCGTGACCGCGCCCCGCGTCCGCGCCCGCACCGGCGGGCCCCAGGACGACTCCCGGCTCCTGGAACACCTCCTCGGCTGGACCCTCGTCGTCGTCCTCGCCATGCTGCTCACCCAGACCGGCCTGATCTGACCGGCGGGGGCGGGCCCCGCTTCAACCGACCGGCGGCGGGCCCCGTCACGGGCTCCCGCTTCCGGCCCCGGTGGTGGCTCCGCTTCCGGGCCCCGATCCCCGCTTCTCCGGCGTCCGATCCCCGCCCCCTGGCGTCCGATCCCGCCCCCGGGGTGTCCGAACCCCGCCCCGGGTGTCCGATCCTCGACCCCGCCCCGGCGGCCGGGCAACCAAACCACCCCGCCCCGCGTTTCTTCCTTTGCCCGAGCATGACCCGAAGGAAGGAACCGCACCATGGCCCCGCGCCCGCACCGCCGCCCCGCCGTCACCGCACTCGCCGCGTTAGCAGCCGCCACCCTGGCGATACCGCTGCTCTCCGCCTGCGGAGCGGTCAACAAGGCCATGGACTGCGCCCACGCCGCCACCTCCGCCGTCAACGCCGTCGACAAGCTCCAGCAGGCCGCGGACAACGCCCTCACCGACCCGCAGAAGACCGAACAGGCCCTCGACAACATCGACAGCAACCTGAAGAAGCTCAGCAAGGACGCGGACGACCCCGCGCTGTCCAAGGCCGTCGACAAGACCAACAACGGCATCAAGGCCGCCCGCAAGGCCCTCGACAACAACAAGGCCCCCGACATCCAGCCGATCGTCGACGGGACCAGCGAGATGACCAAGATCTGCACACCGGGATAATCACGTCCCATGCAGCCTCACACCGGCGGACGCCCCGCAAGCCCCCGTCGCCTCATCCTCGCCACCCGCAACGCCGGCAAGGTCACCGAACTCCGGGCCATCCTGGAAGCCGCCGACCTCGACGTCGACCTCGTCGGCGCCGACGCCTACCCCGACGTCCCCGACGTCAAGGAAACCGGCGTGACCTTCGCCGAGAACGCCCTCCTCAAGGCCCACGCCCTCGCCCGGGCCACCGGCCACCCCGCCGTCGCCGACGACTCCGGCCTCTGTGTCGACGTCCTCGGCGGCGCGCCCGGCATCTTCTCCGCCCGCTGGGCCGGCCGGCACGGCGACGATCAGGCCAACCTCGACCTGCTCCTCGCCCAGCTCTCCGACATCGCCGACGAACACCGCGCCGCCCACTTCGCCTGCGCCGCGGCCCTCGCCCTCCCCGACGGCACCGAGCGCGTCGTCGAGGGCCGCCTCGAAGGCACCCTCCGCCACACCCCCGCCGGCACCGGCGGCTTCGGCTACGACCCGGTCCTCCAGCCCCTCGGCGACACCCGCACCTGCGCCGAACTGACCCCCGCCGAGAAGAACGCCATCAGCCACCGCGGCCACGCCTTCCGGGCACTGGCACCGGTGGTGCGGGAGTTGTTGGGCTGAGCCTGAACACACAACGGCCTCCTTGCCGAAAGGCAGGGAGGCCGTGCACGCAGGTGGGCCCGGTGGGACTCGAACCCACGACACACCGGACCTAAACCGGCGCCCTCTTGCCAGCTGGGGTACGGGCCCGCGGTCGTCTACCTTACTGTGCTCGACCGGCCGGCGGCGCGGGGATGGTCATGTGCGCCGGCAGCGGGAGAAGGTCCTCGTCTGACTGTGACAGGAGGGGCACAGGTAACGCAGGTTCTCCAGGCGGTTGTCCAGCCGGTCACCACTGAGGTGATCGATCTCCAGGACGAGCCGTCTGCCCTGCCAGATGTTGCCGATGCCGCACGCCCCGCACGTGCGGGGCACCCCCTTCTCGTCGAGAGCACGGCGCAGCAGCACCGTCTTCTCCCGTCGGGACCCGGGTTCGAGGCGCCGCAGGATGTCGTCCGCGGATCTGCGGGCCGGCGAGGGCAGGCCGCGCCCGTGCCCCTGACCGGTGAAGTGCGCGGTCGAAAGGCCGTACTCCGCGATGCCGTGTCGGACGCTGTGCCGAGATGCGGTAAGGCCGGTGCTGCGGAGGCGTCGGAGCACCTCGGCGAGGCTGTGGGAGACGGCTACGGCCTTGGCCAGTTCACCGCGCGGGAGCAGTAAGGACCCGTTCCTGCGGCGGGTGAAGTGCGAAGTGTCGATGCCGAATTGGTCCAGTTTCCTGCGGAGGTGGCTGTACGCACTGCCGTACGGCGGAACGTCCAGATAGGCCAGCATGTCCCGGATGCTGTGGGAGTGTGCGGCGGCTTCGCTCAGCAGGGGCCGGGTGTAGGCACGACGCGGACGGCGGGAGAGCGGCTCCTCGACGAAGTGCGTCGTGTCGATGCCGTAGTGCCTCAGCCGGTCCCGCAGATATCTGTACGCGCTGCTGCCCAACGGCGCGTCGAGCCGGCGCAGCATGTCGGCCAGGCTGGTGGAGACGACGGCGGTGCGGGTCAGCAGGTCCCGGGTGTACGCAATGCGTGCGACCATGCCGGCACCTCACCTCCGCCGTTTCCGGCCGCGGTACGTATCGGTCACCGCATGGCAGTTGGGGCACAGCAAGCGGAGGTTGCCGGGGCGGTTGTCCCACCAGTCCCCGTTGAGATGGTCCACCTCCAGGCGCAGTGGCCCGCCGTTCCATTCCGCGCCCGTGCGGCACATCGCACACTGCTCCGGAGTCCCTCGCCGCAGGAGTTCCCTGTGCAGGCGCCGTCCACCGATGCGGCCGTCCGCAGGAGAACCCAGAGTGAGGCGGTGCCGGATTCCGGCTTTGGGGCCCCGCCGTGGCGCGGCGGTGAAGTGGCCCGTGTCCAGGCCCAGTTCGGCGATCCGGCGCCCGATGTGGGCCTGGTTCCCGCCGACCGGGCTGATGCCGAGGCGCCGCACGACTTCGGCGACGCTGTGCGAGCAGGCCACCAGTTCGCACAGTCTGGCCTCGGTGTGGCGCACACCCGCGGGTGCGAAATGGGTGGTGTCCACGCCCGCCTCGCGCATCCTGGCGCGCAGGTACTGCCTTCTGCCGGGTGTCGGCGTCCTGCCGAACCACCGCACGGCGTCGTCGTAGGACGACGAGGCGTGTGCGGCTTCCGCCAGGTGTTCCCGTGTGTAGACGACCGGCATCGTTCCCCCTCCGTCCCGTGCGCCGGGACCACCCCCGCGCACCCCCTCGAACACATCAACGATCGAACGTCGGGCCGGTTACGGCCGTGGTGGCCGGTGGGAGCGGGGGTGGGGCCGGGACCGGGAGCGGAAATGGCCGCGGGCCTCGGGGAGGGGGGTCCCGAGGCCCGCGGAGGGGGTGTGGCGTGGGGTCAGAAGCGGGGTTCGGGGGTCTGGGACTCGATGAGTTCGACGGCTTCTTCCTTGGTGGCGACCGAGGGCGGGGAGCCCTCCAGGGGCTGCTGGGCGGTTTCCTTCATGCAGGCCACGGCGATGACGCCGACGAGGGCGGCGCCCATCGTGTAGTAGGCGGGAACCATGACGTTCTGGTGGAAGCCGTCCATGAGGGCGGTGATGACCAGGGGGGTGGTGCCGCCGAAGAGGGAGACGGCCAGGTTGTAGCCGATGGAGAGGGAGCCGTAGCGGACGTTGGTGGGGAAGAGGGCGGGGAGGGCGGCGGACATGGTGCCCAGCAGGCAGACCAGGGACAGGCCGAGGAGGGCCATGCCGCCGATGACCGCGCCGAGGCTGCCCTGGTTGACCAGGAGGAAGGCCGGGATGGCGGTGACGAAGAAGCCGAGCATGCCGGCCATCAGGAGCGGCTTGCGGCCGTAGCGGTCGTTCAGCTTGCCGACGGTGCTGATGATGCACATCAGGGCGATCATGGTGCCGAGAAGGATCAGCAGGCCGTGGGACTCCTCGTAGTGGAGGGTGTCCGTCAGGTACGTCGGCATGTACGACAGCAGCATGTAGTCGGTGATGTTGTACGCGCCGACCAGGGCGATGCACAGGATGAGGGTGGGCCACTGCTGGGCGAAGATCTCGCCGATCTTCTTCTTGGGGGCGTTCTCCGAGAGGTGGGAGAACTCGGCCTCGGCCTCGACGGCGGAGCCGGTGGCGCTGTGGGTCTGGGCGGCCTCGAACTTCTGGAAGGCGGGGGTCTCGTCCAGCTTGACCCGGAGGTAGAGACCCACCAGGCCGAGCGGACCGGCGATCAGGAACGGCAGGCGCCAGCCCCAGCTGTTCATCGCGGCATCGCCGACGGTGGTGTTGAGCAGCAGCACGATGCCGGCGGCGCCGGTGTAGCCGATGAGGGTGCCCATCTCCAGGAAGCTGCCGTAGAAACCGCGCTTCTTGTCGGGGGCGTACTCGGCGATGAAGGTGGAGGCGCCGCCGTACTCGCCGCCGGTGGAGAAGCCCTGGACCAGGCGGAAGAGGATGAGCAGGGCCGGGGACCAGAAGCCGATGGCCGAGTAGGAGGGGATCAGGCCGATGCAGAAGGTGCCCAGCGCCATCATGATCATGGTGAGGGCGAGGACCTTCTTGCGGCCGATCCGGTCGCCGAGGGGGCCGAAGTAGGCGCCGCCGAGGGGGCGTACGAGGAAGGCCACGGCGAAGGTCGCGAAGGACGACAGCAGGCTGGTGGTGTCGCTGCCGCCGGGGAAGAAGACCTTGCCGATGGTGACCGCGAGATAGCTGTAGATCCCGAAGTCGAACCATTCCATGGCGTTGCCGAGTGCCGCGGCCTTGACGGCGCGCTTGACGACGCGTTCGTCGGTGACGGTGATGTCGGTGCGCCGCAGTTTGGGGTTCCTGCGCCGGGCGACGGCACGGAAGAGCACCCGGTGACGCTTGAGCGCTTCCCGGTCCTGGTCGGGAGTGGGTTCTGCTTCGGTGCTGCCGGTCGGCACGAGGCGGTCCTCTCGGTCTGAACAGTGCGCGGTGCGCGGTGGGGATATACGACAGGTGCGCCTGCGCAGTGGAGCGAGGATCCAAACCACTCCGGGGCGAGGAATCGAGATACGTCACATGCGGCTGGGCTGTCCGGCCCCCCGGGGGCGGGTTCCGGCGGGGTCGGGGCGGGGCCGGCGCCAGGGGTGCGACGGGCCTTGTTACAGGACTGGTACACAGCCGAGCGGTCACCGCAGCGTTCGGGCAATCACCCTGTGTCGGGGGTCCGGGAGAGTGGGGCGTCGGGCGCGGCATTCATGGGTGCTGGGCGGGGGTACGGGGCGTGGTCCCCGGAAGGAGATCGTGATGACCGACCGCGAAGGGTCCCGCTGGGTCCGGGGGCGTACCGCGCTGGCGGCCTTTGTCGTGGTGACGGCGCTGGCGGCGGGCGGGGTGTGGTTCGGGCAGGCGTCGGACCGTGCCTCGGCGGTGGACGCCGCGCCGAAGACGTCGGCGGTGCAGGACGTGAAGGAGGACGCCAAGGAGCCGGGCGGGCTGCCGGGCGTCCGGGACTGCGGGATCGGCAAGCGGGCGGTCAAGCCGCATGTGATCAGATTGACCTGTGCGGATGCGGGGATGGTGGCGACCGCGATCCGGTGGAAGGTGTACGGGGCGCGGGAGGCGTACGGGGCGGGTGTGGTGCAGGTGGAGAAGACCGCCGCGGGGGCGGGCGGGGACGCGGGTTTCCCGGCGACCTTCCGGCTCTACGGGCCGAAGCCGGTCGACGGCACGCTGCTGTTCACCGGTCTCGAGGTGAGGTACGAGGGCTCGACGCCGCTCGGTGACACGACGGAGATGTACAACCTCGCGTGATGGGCATTCGAGGCCGGATCGCCCTGGCCATTTCCTGTATGACGGCGCTGGCCGTGGTGGTGCTGGGGTTCGCGGTGCACCACATAGCGGATGCGGAGCGCGAGCGGTCGGCGCGGGCGTATCAGGACGACCGGCTGAGTTCGGCGCTGCAGATCTACGAGCGGGACGGCACGCTCGCGCTGGGCGCGCGGCTGGACGACGGGACGCTGCCGTCGCCGTTGCGCGACGCGGTGTTCAAGAACCGGTCGGGGACGTATGTCAGCGGCGGTGAGGACCCGCGGGTGTGGGCGGCGACGGGGGTCGGCAACGATGCGGAGAGCGCCCCGACGCGGTCGTTGTCGGTGTCGGCGCCGTATCCGGACGACGATCCGGCGGGGCGGGCGCTGAGCCGGGCGTTGCTGATCGCGGGGTGCGGCACGGTCGTGCTGATGGCGGTGGTGTCGTGGTTCGTGGCGCAGCGGCTGTCGCGGCGGCTGCGGATGAGTGCGGCGGCGGCGCGGCGGATCGCGGCGGGGGAGGCGCCGAACGCGGATGCGCTGGCGAGCAACGGCCGGGACGAGGTGGCCGAGTTGGGCCGCAGCGTGCACCACATGGCGATGTCGCTGGCCGCCCAGGCGCAGGCGGAGCGGGAGTTCACCGCGGATGTGGCGCATGAGCTGCGGACGCCGGTGGCCGGGCTGGTGGCGGCCGCCGAGCTGCTGCCGCAGCCGCGGGCGGTGGAGCTGGTGCGGGACCGGGCGCAGGCGATGCGGCGGCTGGTGGAGGACCTGTTGGAGGTCTCGCGGCTGGACGCGGGTGTGGAGCGGGCGGATCTGGACGCCTGTGAGCTGCCGTCGCTGGTGCGCGGGATCGTGCAGCGGGCGGCGCGCCAGCGCGGGGTGGACGAGGTGTCGGTGAGCGTGGAGGGGGAGCCGCGGATCGTGGAGACGGACCGGCGGCGGGTGGAGCGGGTGCTGGTGAACCTGCTGGCGAACGCGGCCAAGCACGGCCGGCCGCCGATCGAGGTGGTGGTCGCGGGGGCGCGCATCGTGGTGCGCGATCACGGTCCCGGCTATCCGGCGGAGCTGTGTGCGGAGGGGCCGCGGCGGTTCCGTACGGCGGCGCCGGAGCGGGGGACCGGGCACGGTCTGGGGCTGACGATCGCGGCCGGCCAGGCGGATGTGCTGGGGGCGCGGCTGGACTTCGGCGCCGCCGCGGAGGGCGGCGCCGAAGCCGTACTGGAACTGCCGGACCATACGGCGGCAGCGCCGGGGGCCGGTGTTCCGCTTACCGGTACCGGCAACGGCTCCTGCCCCGGGTCACCCTGACGCGGGGTCCCGGCTCCGTGCTGGAACTGCCGGCCCATGCGGCGGCGGTGCCGGGGATGGGTGTTCCGCTTACCGGGACCGACGACGGCTCCTGCCCCGGGTCACCACGATGCGGGGCGCCGGCTCCGTGCTGGAATTGCCGGCCCATGCGGCGGCGGTGCCGGGGATGGGTGTTCCGCTGGCCGGGACCGGCGACGGCTCCTGCCCCGGGTCACCACGATGCGGGGCGCCAGCCGTGCTGGAACTGCCGGACCATACGGCGGCGGTGCCGGGGATGGGTGTTCCGCTGGCCGGGACCGACGACGGCTCCTGCCCCGGGTCACCACGACGCGGGGCGCCAGCCGTGCTGGAACTGCCGGCCCATGCGGCGGCGGTGCCGGGGATGGGTGTTCCGCTGGCCGGGACCGGCGACGGCTCCTGCCCCGGGTCACCACGATGCGGGGCTCCCCGCAGCCTACGGCTACAGCCCCAGGTCCTTGATGATCTTGGCGACGTGGCCGGTGGCCTTGACGTTGTAGAGGGCGCGCTCGACCTTGCCCTCCTCGTCGACGATGACGGTGGAGCGGATGACGCCGGTGACGGTCTTGCCGTAGAGCTTCTTCTCGCCGAAGGCGCCGTACGCCTCCAGGACCTGCTTGTCGGGGTCGCCGAGGAGGGTGACCTCGAGCTCTTCCTTCTCGCGGAACTTGGCGAGCTTCTCCGGCTTGTCGGGGGAGATGCCGATGACGTCGTAGCCGTGGCCGGCGAGGAAGTCGAGGTTGTCGGTGAAGTCGCAGGCCTGCTTGGTGCAGCCGGGGGTCAGGGCGGCCGGGTAGAAGTAGACGATGACCTTGCGGCCCTGGTGGTCGGCGAGCGAGACCTGCTTGCCGTCCGCGTCGGGCAGGGTGAAGGCGGGGGCGGTGTCGCCGGGCTGCAGTCGCTCGCTCATGGCTCTCCTTGGTGTGGGTCCGTACGCCCCCGACATTAGCCAGCCGGCGCGGGGAACGGTGCCGGGGGCGTCTCGGGGGGCGAAACGGGGGTGCTGTGGGGCGCATGGGGGCGTGAGCTGACAGACTGTCCATCACGAATCGGCAGTCAGTCAGGTGGGCCGGTTCCGTACGGGGCCTCGTGCCCGGCCCTCGTACGCATCGGCGCGAGACGACGGAGGCAGCGCGGTGGCGGAAGCCAGGACCCCGACGCAGATCGAGGCGGACATCGTCCGCAGGCGGCAGGAGCTCGCCGTCACGCTCGACGAGATCGGTGTGCGGCTGCACCCGAAAACGATCATGGATGACGCGAAGGCCAGGGCGGCGGCCGCCGTGGACCGTACGGCGGGGCGGGCGTATGTGGCCGCCAATCGTGCGGTCTCGGACGTGCGGGCCCAGCTGGTGTCGGAGGACGGGGCGCCGCGGCTGGAGCGGATCGTTCCGGTGGCGCTGGTCGGTGTGGCCGTGGTCGGCCTGCTGACGCTGCGCTCCCGGCGCCGCCGCTGAGGCCCGGTCCGCCGGATGGCGCACCGGCCCCGGCGGACCGCCGGGAGCCGGGCCCGGGGCGGCCCGCGGTGCCTCCCGGGCGCCGCCGGGCAGGTACGGTCATGCCGTGAGCCCGAATAACGCCAAGGACACCCACGACAAGCTGCCGATCCGGATGCTGCACGACCGCGTGCTGGTCCGGACGGACATCCCCGAGGGCGAGCGCCGCTCGTCGGGGGGCATCGTCATTCCCGCGACCGCGGCGGTCGGCCGCCGCCTGGCCTGGGCCGAGGTGGTGGCGGTCGGGCAGAACGTGCGGACCGTCGAGGTGGGGGACCGGGTGCTGTACGACCCGGAGGACCGGGCCGAGGTCGAGGTGCGCGGGGTGGCGTACGTGCTGATGCGCGAGCGCGATCTGCACGCGGTGGCCGCGGAGCGCCTGGAGGGCGCGGAGGACGCGACCGGGCTGTACCTGTAGTTCCTTGACAGGCCGCGGGGCCCGCGCCACGGCGGCGCGGGGGCCCGCGGCTCCCTTCTGCGGGCCCCGGGGTCCGGCGGGCGGTGACCGCGGTCACCGCCCGTTCCGCTGCCCTTTGCTAGCCTCGGGACCACCCGACGAGACGCGCCGTACCGGGTCAGGACAAGACGACGCACCCCTGTTGAAGCTCTTTCACGGAGGTGCCCCATGGCATGGATCCTGCTCCTGGTCGCCGGGCTGCTGGAGGTCGGCTGGTCGGTCGGGATGACGTACACCGACGGCTTCACCCGGCTGTGGCCCAGTGTGTTCACCGGCGCGGGCATCGTCGCCAGCATGCTGCTGCTCTCGTACGCGGCCCGGACCCTGCCGATCGGCACCGCCTACGGCGTGTGGGTCGGCATCGGGGCGGCCGGCGCGGCGGTGCTCGGCATGACGGTGCTGGGCGAGCCGGCCACCGCGGCCCGGATCTTCTTCATCTGCCTGCTGCTGGTGGCGGTGGTCGGCCTCAAGGCGACGTCGGGGCACTGACGGGGCGGGGCCGGGCCGCCCGGTCCGCCTGCCGTGCGGCCGCCGGGTGCCCGCGGCCGGCTAGCCGCCGCCCCACCGCCACCGCAGCCGCTGTTCCAGGTCGTCGCTCTGCGGCTCGAACGTCGGGAAGTCGTTGGTGGGCTCGGCGGTCGGCGTGGGCTCGGCCGGGGAGGTGGGGGTGGCCGGTCCGTCGGTCGGCCGGGTCGGGCCGCCGGGGGTCGGTGTGGGGGCGCCGGGGGAGTCGCTCGGGCCGGTGGACGGCGAGCCCGATGCGTCGGGCGAGGCCGAGTCGCTGCCGGACGGCGAGGGCGAGGCGGACTCCGCGCCCTCCTCCAGGCGCAGGCTGAAGCCGCGGACCGGGCGGCCCTTCAGCGCGGCCGCGGTGTAGTCGGCCCAGATCTGGGCCGGGTAGTCGCCGCCGTTGACCCGTGCCAGGCCCCCGGCGCCGTACAGGGGCTCCTGTGCGGCGCTCTCCGGGTTCTGGCCGAGCACCGCGACGACGGTGGCGAGGTCGGGGGTGTAGCCCGCGAACCAGGCGGCCTTGTCGTCCTCCGCGGTGCCGGTCTTGCCGGCCGCGGGCCGTCCGGCGCCCTGGGCGGCGGTGCCGGTGCCGCCGTCGACGACGCTGCGCAGGATCGAGGTGGTGGTGTCGGCGGCGGTCCGCGGGACGGCGGTGGTCTCCTCGCGCTCGGGCAGCTCGACGTCCTCCTCGCTCTTGGAGACCTTGTCGACCAGGGAGTAGGGGCGGTGGGTGCCGTGGTGGGCGAGGGTGGCGTAGACCTGGGTCATGTCCAGGACGCTGGGGGTGGCGGTGCCCAGCGAGATCGCGCCCTGGGACGAGGCGAGGCTGGGGGTGCCGGCGGGGATGCCCAGGTCGACGGCGGTGGCCTTGACCTTGGCGGGGCCGACGTCGATGCCCATCTGGGCGTAGACGGCGTTGACGGACTTGTCGGTGGCCTCGGTGACGGTGATCGGGCCGTAGGAGCGGTCGTCCTCGTTGGCGGGCGCGAAGCCGGTGGAGCGGCCGTGACTGACCGTCATCCGCTTGTTGGTGCCGTCGTAGACGGTGTTGGGGGTGATCCGGGCGCCGTCCTGGGTGGTGGAGTCGTTCTGCACGGCGGAGGCGAAGACGATCGGCTTGAAGGTGGAGCCGACCTGGTAGTCCCTGCGGGTGGCGCTGTTGACGAACTGCTTGGCGTAGTCGATGCCGCCGTAGAGGGCCACGACCCGGCCGCTCGCGGGGTCGATGGAGGCGCCGCCGGCCCGGACGTAGCGGTCGACCTTCCGGGAGTCGTCGAGGCGGTCCATCAAGCGGGTGTTGACCGCTTTGACGAGGGCGTTCTGGCGCTTCTTGCTGATGGTGGTGGTGATGCGGTAACCGCCGGCCCGCAGGGTGTCCTCATCGAGGATCTTGTGGTCGACGAGGTAGTCCTTGACCGTCTCGACGAGGTAGCCGCGCTGGCCGGACAGGCCCGCCGAGGGCTTGGCGGGCCGGGGCATGGGGAACTCCAGCGCGGCCCGGTCGGCCTTGCTGAGCCACTTCTGCTTGACCATGCCGTCCAGGACGTAGTTCCAGCGCGCCAGCACCCGCGCGCGGTTCGCGGGGCGGGCGGTGATGTCGTAGGCGCTGGGGGCGTTGAGGAGGGTGGCGAGGTAGGCGCCCTGGGCGGTGGTCAGCTGCTCCGCGTTGCGGCCGTAGTAGGACTGGGCGGCGGCCTGGATGCCGTAGGCGTTGCGGCCGTAGTAGCTGGAGTTGAGGTAGCCCTCCAGGATGTTGTCCTTGCTCACCTCGCGGTCCAGCTTGATGGCGATGAAGAACTCCTTGGCCTTGCGGGTGACGGTCTGTTCCTGGCCGAGGTAGTAGTTCTTCACGTACTGCTGGGTGATGGTGGACCCGGACTGCTTGCCCTTGCCGGTGACGGTGTTCCAGGCGGCGCGGAGCATCGCGGCGGGATCGACCGCGGACTCGGCGTAGAAGTCGCGGTCCTCGGCGGCGAGCACCGCCTGCTGGACGGATTTCGGGACCTGGCCGAGGGTGACGTTCTGCCGGTTGACCTCGCCGTCGCGGGCCAGCTCGGAGCCGTCGGAGTAGAGGTAGACGGTGCTCTGGGCCTTGGCGGCGCTGTTGGCCGGCGGGATCCCGACGAGCAGGTAGCCGGTGACCAGCCCGCCGATGATGAGCAGCAGGAAGAGCAGCACGGTGCCCAGCACCGTGCGCCAGGTGGGGAGGACACGGCGCCAGCCCGTGCGTTGTCCGCTCATGTGGGTAAGGACTCCTCGGCCGCCGCCGAAGGTTGTACTGCGACGGTCGTGTCGTGTCGGGGGGATTCGTGCGGTGCGCCGCAAGAGCAACTGCCGCCCGCCCGGAAACTCTCGCATCCTGGGCCCCGGTCAGGCGGGGTGGCGCGCACCGAAGTCCGCGAGCTGACCGGCCGAACGGCGCCCATGGCTCACCCGAAGCGGTGATAAAGCGATGGCGGGTTGCCGTGCTCCGGGCCTAGGCTCCGGTGCTTTGGCCGTCCGACGGCAACGAGGCCGGGGGGAAGAGCGTCGTGTGGTACCTCGCGGTGGCGGCCGGCAGCTTCCGGCGGTACGCCACCTATCGCATCGCCACCGTGGCGGGAGTGTTCACCAACACCGTCTTCGGCTTCATCGTGGCGTTCACCTACCTCGCGCTGTGGCACGAGCGGCCGCATCTGGGCGGCTACGACCAGGCGCAGGCGCTGGCCTTCGTGTGGACCGGGCAGTCGCTGCTGGCCTCGACCGGGCTGATGGGCGGCGGCCTGGACGAACTGCAGGAGCGGATCCGCAGCGGCGACATCGCCGTGGACCTCTACCGGCCCGCTGACCTGCAGCTGTGGTGGCTCGCCGCGGACCTGGGGCGGGCCGGATTGCAGCTGATCGGCCGCGGGGTGGCGCCGATGGTGGTGGGCGCCCTGGCCTTTCCGCTGGCGCTGCCCGGCGATCCGCTGACCTGGGGCGGGTTCCTGCTGTCGGTGCTGCTCGGGGTGGTGGTCGGGTTCTCGCTGCGCTACCTGGTCGCGCTGGCGTCGTTCTGGCTCCTCGACGGCGCGGGCCTGGCCCTGATCAGCGGCCTGGCCTGCATGTTCTTCTCGGGGATGGTGCTGCCGCTGCGGGTCTTCCCCGGCGCGCTGGGCGAGATCGCCCAGCTGCTGCCCTGGGCGGCGGTCCTCCAGGTGCCGGCCGATGTGCTGGTGGGGGCGCGCAGCGGCGGCGCGGTGCTGCGGGGGCTGGTGTTCCAGGCCGCGTGGGGCGGGGCGCTGCTGGCGCTGGGGCGGCTGGTGCAGGCGGCGGCGACCCGCAAGGTGGTGGTGCACGGTGGCTAGCGGGGAGCCGGGCGACGGCGGGGGCCGGGTCGCGCAGGGGTTCCTGGCGTACCGGCTGATCGTGCGGATGTGGGTGCGCTCCGCCCTCGCCTACCGGGCGTCGTTCCTGATGATGGCGTTCGGCAACTTCGCGGCCAACGCCCTGGACTTCGTCGCGATCATGCTGATGTTCTCGGGGATCGACGCCCTCGGCGGTTTCTCGCTGCCCGAAGTGGCGTTCCTGTACGGGACGTCCGGGGTGTCGCTGGGGCTGACGGATCTGCTGCTGGGCAGCATCGAAGGACTGGGCCGGCGGGTGCGGGACGGCACCCTCGACGTCCTGCTGCTGCGGCCCGCACCGGTCTTCGCGCAGGTCGCGGCGGACCGTTTCGCGCTGCGCAGGCTGGGCCGGCTCACCCAGGCGGTGCTGGTGCTCGGCTGGTCGCTGCCCCGTATCCCGGTGGACTGGACGGTGGGCCGGGTGCTGATGGTGCCGCTGATGGCGGTGTGCGGGGCGGCCATCTTCGCGGCGGTCTTCACGGCGGGCGCCGCCTTCCAGTTCTGGGCACAGGACGCGGCCGAGGTGCAGAACTCCTTCACCTACGGCGGCAACGCGATGCTGCAGTACCCGCCGACGGTGTTCGCCAGGGAGCTGGTGCGCGGGGTCACCTTCCTCGTCCCGCTGGCGTTTGTGAACTGGCTGCCCGCCCTGTGGCTGCTGGGCCGCCCCGATCCGCTGGGGCTGCCGGGCTGGGTGGACTTCCTGGGGCCCGTGGTGGCGGCGCTGATGTGCACGGGGGCGGGGCTGGCGTGGCGGCTGGGGCTGAGGTCCTACCGCAGCACCGGCAGTTGACAGGGCATCAACGGCCCCGGCGGCGTGGTGCTCCGGGACCGCGGCAGCAGACGGCTAAGGAGGACGGGTGACGGACGAGAGGGCCGGGGCGGAGCCGCTGATCGAGGTGGACGGCCTGGAGAAGGTGTTCTCGGTGCGGCGCAAGGCCGGCCGGCTGCGCCGGGTGCGGCAGGAGGTCCGGGCCGTGGACGGCATCTCCTTCCGGGTGCCGCGCGGCGAGATGGTCGGCTACATCGGCCCGAACGGCGCCGGGAAGTCCACCACCATCAAGATGCTGACGGGCATTCTGGTGCCCAGCGGCGGCCGGTTGCGCATCGCGGGGATCGACCCCTCCCCGGGTGCCGGGCGCCGCCCCCGGGACCGTGACGCCGCGGCCCCCGGGTTCCTGCGCGGGGGGCACTCGGACCGCGAGCGGACCCGGCTCGCCCGCCGGATCGGGGTGGTCTTCGGGCAGCGCACCACCCTGTGGTGGGACCTGCCGCTGAAGGACTCCTACGAGCTGGTGCGGCGGATGTACCGGGTCCCGGACGCCGTCTACCGCGCCAACCTGGAGCGCTGTGTCGAGCTGCTGGACCTGGCCCCGCTGCTGCCCGTACCGGTACGGCAGCTGTCGCTGGGGCAGCGGATGCGCGGCGATCTCGCGGCGGCGCTGCTGCACGACCCCGAGGTGCTCTACCTCGACGAGCCGACCATCGGCCTCGACGTGGTCAGCAAGGCGAAGGTGCGCGGGTTCCTGCGCGAGGTGAACGCCGAGCGGGGCACCACGGTCCTGCTGACCACCCACGACCTCACCGACATCGAGCAGCTGTGCCGCCGGGTGATGGTCATCGACCACGGCCGGCTGGTCTACGACGGGGGCCTCGACGGGCTGCGGGCGGCCGGCGGCGGCGAGCGGACGCTGGTGGTGGACCTGGAGCGGCCGCTGCCCCCGATCGAGGGCGTGCCGGGCGCCCGGACGGTCAAGGTGGACGGGCCCCGGCAGTGGCTGGCGTTCCCGGCCGCGCAGAGCGCGGCGCCGCTGGTGGCCGCGGTCGCCGCGCGCTACCCGCTGGTGGACCTGTCGGTGCGGGAGCCGGACATCGAGACCTTGATCGCCGAGCTGTACGCGGGCGGGAAAGGGGCGGATACCGGGCGGAGCGGGGGCAAGGAGGGCCGCGCCCTCTAATGTGTCCGTATGACTGAAGAACTCCCGGAACTGCGCGCCGCCGACGCCGACCGCGAGCGGGTCGCGGAGATCCTGCGGGACGCCGTCGCGGAAGGCCGGCTGGCGATGGAGGAGTTCGACGAGCGGCTCGACGCGGCCTACCGGGCGCGCACCTACGGGGAGTTGGAGCCGCTCACCGCCGATCTGCCGGTGTCCGCCGCCGCGCCGGCCCCGCTGTCGCTGCGCAAGGAGAGCGCGGCGCCGGCGCCGTGGGCGGAGCGGATCGCCGCGGACGGCGCGAAGGGGTCCACGGCCGGCCTCGCCGTGATGGGCGGCTTCCAGCGCAAGGGCCGGTGGACGATCGGGCGCCGCTTCACCGCGGTCTGCCTGATGGGCGGCGGCGAGATCGATCTGCGCGAGGCGGACTTCGCCGGGCCCGAGATCGTCATCAGCTGCTGGGCGGTCATGGGCGGGGTGAACGTCGTGGTGCCGCCGGGCGTCGATGTCGAGGTGCGCGGCCTGGGCATCATGGGCGGCTTCGACTCGCGCGAGGACGGGGTGCCGGGCGAGCCCGGCGCGCCGCGCGTGATCGTGGGCGGGCTGGCGCTGCTCGGCGGCGTCGGGGTCGAACGCAAGCTGCCCAGGGCGGAGAAGCGGCGGCTGAAGGACGAGCAGCGGCGGCTGAAGGACGAGCAGCGGCGCCAGAAGCAGGAGCGCCGCCGCCTCGGGGACGACTCGCGGGGGGAGTTGGACTGAGGCGGCGGCGTCTGCTCCGTTCGCGTCAGAGCGCGGCGGGCGCGGCCAGCTTGAGGTGGGCGAGGTTCACCGTGTGGGCCATCGCCCGGAAGCCCTCGTCGTTGGGGTGGAGATGGTCGCCGGAGTCGTAGGCGGGCCGCAGCCGCACCGGCGCCGCCGGGTCGCGCAGCGCCTTGTCGAAGTCCACGACCTCGTCGTAGACGGTGCCGGAGCGGATGATGCGGTTGACCCGTTCGCGCGTCGAGTTCAGCAGGGTGGAGTACCCGCGGTGACCCCCGAACGGGGTGAGGGTGCTGCCGGTGACGCGCAGGCCGCGGGCGTGCGCCTGGCGGACGATCTCCCGCATGCCCGCGACGATCTTCTCCGGGTCGAGCTGGCGGGGCGTCTTGAACAGGTCGTTCAGCCCGATCTCGACGATCACCGCCTTCACGCCGGTGCGCGAGAGCGCGTCGCGTTCCAGGCGGGACAGCACGCTGGGCCCGTTGTTCGGGGAGAACCGGGAGCCGTTGACCAGCAGCCGGTTCCCGCTGATGCCCTGGTTGAGGACGCCGTAGCGGGGCGCGCCGGGCTCGTTGCGCAGCCGGGCCGCGAGGAAGTCCGTCCAGCGGTGGTTGGCGCCCGCGGTGGAGGTGATGCCGTCGGTGATGGAGTCGCCGATCGCCACGACCGAGCCGCGGGCCTGGGTGCTCCACACGTCCACACCGGTCAGGTAGCGCCAGTACGGGCTCTGCTCGGTGTACGCCGCGCCGGTGGCGTCCTCCGCCCGGTCGCCGCGCGCCAGGTAGGAGGTCTGCCGGGCGTACGGGTGATAGGTGGCGGGCCCCGACGGGGACGGGGAGTACGTGGTGACCAGCAGATCGGCGTCGCCGGGCACCTTGAGCCGGGTCGGGTCGCTGGTGACCGCGCCGCCCGCCGGGATGGTCACCGCGGGCTTGCCGTTGAAGGACAGCCGCCGCATGGTGCCGCTCGCGGCCGTGGGGTTGCTGGGGGCCGCGGCCAGCGCCAGGGTGGCATGGCTCACCACCAGCGGGCGGGTGCCGTAGAGGTTGGAGAGCTGGATGCGGACGCCCGAGCCGCCGACGCTGGTGTGGACGACATTGCGTATCGACATTCCCGCGTAGCCGTTGAGGGTGCCGGGCTCGGCCGCCGCGGCGGCCGCCGACCAGGTGCCGACCCACTGCCCGGAGACCGCCGGCGCGGCCGGGTCGCGCGGCTTGTGCGAGGCGTCGCCCGGGCCGCCGTCGTCGCCACCGAAGCCGACGAATATCGCGGTCGAGATCAGCACCACCACTGCTGCCAGACCGGCGAGCAGGGAGTAACCCACACTTTTCTTCATGCGGGAGGGGTCTCCTGGGTAAAGCGGAGCAACACGCTCCGGGCGGGCAAGGGCAGCGGATGATCAGCGGCACCGTTGCGGTCCGATCGGTCCCCCATGATCCCACGGACCTCCGGCGCGCCGCCCGGCGCCCCGCTCGATGCCTCCCTGGCATGGACGCGGGGAACTCGTGGTTCGTTCCAGGAGTAGGTCACAGTGGGGTATACGGCCGGACCGGCGGCCGGCGCGCGGAGCCGGACGGTCCGGATGGATGGCGGGGGGCACGGTGGGAACGGTGGAACGGATGGAACGCACATCTGCGGACAGGACGCCGCATGCGGGACGGGCCCCGGCGCCGGGCGCGCCGCAGGGGGGCCGGCCCGCGCCGGCCGGCGGCTTCGCGTACGGCGCCGCCGACGAGGAGCGGCGGCGTGCCGTACGCCGGATGAAGACGCTGGCCACCGGTCTGCTGCTGGCCGTCGCGCTGGTCTACGCCCTGGCGAAGTGGGCCGGGGCCTCCGGGGCGGGCGGCTGGACCGGGTTCGTCGCGGCGGCCGCGGAGGCCGGCATGGTCGGCGCGCTGGCCGACTGGTTCGCGGTCACCGCGCTGTTCAAGCGGCCGATGGGGCTGCCGATCCCGCACACCGCGATCATTCCCACCAAAAAGGACCAACTGGGGCAGAGTCTGGGTGATTTCGTCGGCGAGAACTTCCTCTCCGGCGAGGTCGTCCGCCACCGGCTGCGCTCCGTCGGCATCGGCCGCCGGGTCGGCGGCTGGCTCGCCGAGCCCGGCAACGCCGACCGGGTCACCGCCGAGCTCTCCACCGCGCTGCGCGGCGCGCTGACCGTGCTGCGCGACTCCGATGTGCAGGCGGTGGTCGGCGAGGCCATCACCCGCCGCGCCGACGCCCAGGAGATCGCGCCCGGGATCGGCACGATGCTGGAGAAGGTCGTCGCCGAGGGCGGCCACCGGCGGGTGGTGGACCTGCTGGTCTCCCGTGTCCACGACTGGCTGGTCGAGCACGGCGACTCCGTGATGAGCGCGGTCTCCGGCGGCGCGCCCGGATGGACCCCGCGGTTCGTCGACCGCAAGGTGGGCGACCGGGTCTACAAGGAGCTGCTGCGCTTCGTCACCGAGATGCGGGACATGCCCGAGCACCCGGCGCGCGGGGCGGTCGACCGCTTCCTGCGGGACTTCGCGGACGATCTGCAGTCCGACCCGGCCACCCGGGCGAAGGTCGAGCGGCTGAAGTCCGAGGTGCTGGGGCGCGGCGAGGTGCAGGACCTGATCGCCTCGGCCTGGGGCTCGGTGCGCGCGATGATCGTCGCCGCGGCCGAGGACGAGCGCAGCGAACTGCGGATGCGGGTGCGGGCCGCGCTGCTGTCCCTGGGCCGGCGGCTGGCCGGCGAGGAGCGGCTCCAGGGGAAGGTGGACGGCTGGCTGGAGGGCGCGGCCGTCTATGTGGTGACGAGGTATCAGAGCGAGATCACGGCTCTGATCACCGACACCGTCGCCGGCTGGGACGCCGAGCAGACCTCGAAGAAGATCGAGGCGCACATCGGCCGGGACCTGCAGTTCATCCGGATCAACGGCACCGTCGTCGGCGCCCTGGCCGGGCTCGCCATCTACGCGGTCTCGCAGGCCTTCGGCGGCTGATCCCCGCCGCGGACCGGGCGCGCGCCGCCTCTGGTGGCTTCGCCCCGCAGGGCTTACGGTGCCCGCGTGCGGGAGCGGATACCGGTAGTCGTACAGGGGCGGCGCACCCGCCGCTCCCGTGCCGCGCGGGCGCTGTGGACGGGTGCGGAGCTGGCCGTGACGCTCGGCGCCGTGCTCCTGCTGCTCGTCGTCCACCAGCTGTGGTGGACCAACCGTCAGGCGCAACGCGCGGCGCACGACCAGGTGGACCGGCTGGAGCGGCAGTGGGACGCCCGGCCCGCCGCACCGGCCGCGCCCGCACGGCCCGGTGACGGCGGCGCGGCGGGGCGGACCGCGCGCGGCGGCCCGCCGTCCGGCGCAGCAGCCCGCCGCGACGCGGGACGGGCCCCGGCGCCGCCGCGGAACCTGGCGTACGCCGTCCTGCGCATCCCGCGGATCGGCCTGACCGCCCCCGTCGCCGAGGGCGTCGGCAAGGCCGCGGTCCTCAACAAGGGCTACGTCGGCCACTATCCGCACAGCGCCCAGCCCGGCGAGCGGGGCAATGTCGCGCTGGCCGGGCACCGCAACACCCACGGCGAGCCGTTCCGCCGCCTCGACCGGCTGCGCACCGGCGACACCGTGCTCCTCGACACCGCCCGGGCCCGCTACACCTATGTCGTGCGGCGCACCCTGGCGCGTACCACCCCCGCGGACGGCACGGTCCTCGCCGCCGTTCCGTACAGCAGCGTGCACCCCGCCTCCCGCTTCACGGCGCCCGGCGCCTATCTGACCCTGACGACCTGTACGCCGGAGTACACCTCCACCTACCGGCTGGTGGTCTGGGGCGTGTTGCGGTCGACACAGTCACGCTGAGGGCGGCCGTGCGTCGCCTAGGCTCTCCCCCCGTGCGAAAAGAGACCTTTGGCGGGCGGGCCCCGGGTTCGAGAAGGCGCCCCGCGCTGCTGTGGCTGCTGCTGCCGTACGTGGTGTTCCTGGCGGTGCTGCCGCTGGTGAACCGGGTGACGCCGACGGTGCTCGGCCTGCCGTTCCTGTTCTTCTGGATGCTGGTGGCGACGCTGGCGACCCCGCTGTCGGTGGGGCTGGCGCGGCGCGCCGACCGCAAGCGGGGCCGGGTGTGAACGCCGCGGTCGCCACCGCCGTCTTCGGGGCCTTCATGGTCCTCACCGTCGTCCTCGGCCTGCTCGCGGTGCGCGGCCGCGGCTCCGGCGGGGGCCTTGCCGAGTGGTCGGTGGGCGGCCGGAGCCTGGGGACGGTCTTCATCTGGGTGCTGATGGCCGGCGAGAGCTACACGAGCTTCAGCTACCTCGGCGCGGCCGGCTGGGGCTACCGGTTCGGTGCCCCGGTGCTCTACGTCCTGGCCTACATGTCCTGCGGCTATGCGCTCGGGTACGTCGTCGGGCCGATGCTGTGGTCCTACGCCCGCCGGCACCAGCTCGTCGGCATCACCGACATGGTGGCGCACCGCTACCGGGCGCCCTGGCTCGGCGCCGTCGTCGCCCTGCTGGCCACCGTCTGCCTGCTGCCGTACATCCAGCTGCAGATCACCGGCATGGGCGTGGTCGTCTCGACCATCTCCTACGGTGCCATCAGCCTCAACTGGGCCTATTTCATAGCCTTCGCCGTCACCACCGGCTTCGTCGTGATCAGCGGGCTGCGCGGCAGTGCCTGGGTGTCGGTGCTCAAGGACGTCCTCGTCATCGCGACCCTCGGCTTCCTCGCGGTCTATGTGCCGCTGCACTACTTCGACGGTTACGGGCCGTTCCTGCACCGGATCGTCGCCGAGCGGCCGCAGTGGCTGACCTTCCCGGGCCATGCGTCGGGCGGACTGGGCCCGGTCTGGTTCGTCACCACCACGGTCGTCAACTCCCTGACGGTGGTCGTCTTCCCGACGACCGTGGCGGGCTATCTGGGGGCCCGCAACGCCGAGGTGCTGCGCCGCAACGCCCTCTACCTCCCGTTCTACAACGTGCTGTTGTTCGTGCCGATGCTGCTGGGGATGGCAGCGCTGTTCGTGGTGCCCGGGCTGGTGGGAGCGGGCTCCGATCTCGCGCTGTTCACCATGGTGGTGGACTCCCTTCCGGCCTGGGCCGTGGGACTGATCGGGGTGGCCGCCGCCCTCTCCTCCATCGTGCCGATGGCCGTGTTCATGCTGGTCATCGGCACGATGTGGGGGAGGAGCGTGCTGGGGGCGCGCTCGGGCGGCGGCGGGGGAGCCGGGGAGGCTTCCGGGGACGGCGGTCGGCGGACGGTCGGCGGACGGCAGAAGCTGTGGTCGCAGCTGGTCGTGGTGGGGGCCGGGGCGCTGGCGCTGGCACTGACCTACACCGCCCCCGACACCCTCGTCAGGCTGTCCTTGATCTCGTACGAGGGCATGGCGCAGCTCGTGCCGATGCTGCTGCTGGGGCTGGTGTGGCGGCGGCTGACGCTTCGCGCCGCGGTGAGCGGCCTGGCGGCGGGCTTTGCGCTCGTCTGTGTCCTGGTCTTCGGGGGACACGACCCGGTCTGGGGGATGAACGCGGGGCTCGTCGGGCTCGCCGTGAATGTGGCGGTGGCGCTCGGGGTCACCTGGCTGGGACCGCGCGATACGGACGAGAGGCCGGACGCCGAGGTGCTGGCGCTGGACGACGAGTTCCCCCGGGGCGGTGCGGTGGCGCCGGGCGGGGCGGTCGGCCCTACGGCGTCGTCGTGATCTTCTTGCCCTCCTTGGAGACCGCGAACCACAGGCCCATCTTGCCCTGGCCGTTGATGTCACCGGGCTGCTTGTCGCCGGTGAACCAGTAGACCGGCCAGCAGTCGACGGCCAGCTGGCGGGTGCCGTCGGGGCGGGTGACGGTGGAGATGAGCTTGGGGGCGATGCCGTTGAGCTTGGAGCGGTCGGCCGGCTTGGCGGGCTTCCAGGTGTCCAGGCAGGCGTCGTTGCAGCCGAACTTCATCGGCCAGGCGCTGTCCTTGTTGAAGCGGTAGAGGGTGCGGCCCTCGCCGTCGACGAGGATCGAGCCGAGCTGCGGGTGGTCGAACACCGAGACGTCGCCGGGCTTTTGGGCGCCGGCCTTCTTGCCGTCGGCGGCCAGCGCGTTCCAGGTGCCGCCCACGCCCTGGCCCTTGGTGTCGCCGGGCTTGGTGTCCTTGGCGTAGCGGTAGGCGGGCCAGCCGCCGATGGTGAGCTGCTTGGTGCCGTCGGCGCGGGTGACCGAGCCCAGCTTGCTCTTGTCGATGCCGGCCGGGGCGCTGGCGCCGTCGGCGGGGACCACCGGCCAGGTGGTGGCGCAGGAGCCGGAGCAGTTGGACTTGGACGGGTCCGCGGTGTCCTTGTCGAAGCGGTAGAGGGTCATGCCCTTGGAGTCGGTGACGACCGGGCCGAGCTCGCTGTCCTGGTGCAGGGCCAGCGTGCCGGCGCTGGGGGCGGCCTGCGGGGCCTTGCCGCCGTTGTCGCCGCCCGCCTGGCCGCCGTAGCCGCCCGCGCCGGAGTCCGACCCGGAGGAGCCGTAGCCGTAGTCGCTGGTGCCCTGCCCGGCGGGCTGGACGTTGTCGGCGGTGGGGGTGCCGGCGCTCTGGTTGTCGCTGCTGCCGCAGGCGGCGGTCAGGGCCAGGGTGGCGACCGCCATGGCCGCGAGACCCGCACGACGTCGAGTGCTCATGTTGTCTCCTTGGTCGGTGGTGTTGCGTCGCTTGCTGAGGTGAGGGCCGGGACGGTGGCCCGGCCCTGTGGTGGCCCGGAGCCCCCGGCGGGGTGCCGTCGCCGGGGGAATACGCGCTACGGGGGGCCGGGCGTTCAACGCGGCCGGAGAATTTTCTCCGCGCGCAAAAACCGGGCCACCGGCGTCAGTTGCCGCCCTGCACGCGCAGCGCGAGTGCCGGGCAGCGGCGGACCGCGAGCTGCGCGCGGCGCCGCATCCGGGCGGGCAGCGGCATGCTCGCCTTCTCCGGATAGCCGTCCGGGCCCAGCTTGATGATGCCGGGCACCACGTCCGCGCACAGGCCGTGGCCGCGGCACAGCGTCCAGTCGACCAGCAGCCTCTCCTGCGGCGGCGCGGCCGGCCGGGAGGGCGCGGGCGCCGGCTGGGGGACGGTGGAGGGCAGCGGCCGGCTCCCGGTGACCGGCAGCGCGCCGGTCACCGGGCGGCCGCATCCGAACCCCTGCGCATGACGCTCGAACTCCTCGGGGAAGGCGGCGAGGGCCGAGGCGACGAAGCGCGCGGTGCCGTCCGGATGGCTGCAGGCGCCCCGCTTCTCGACCGCCCGCATCCGCGCCTGGACGGCCTCCAGGGCGGCCGAACCGCCGCCCCGTACGGCGCGGTCGAGCTGCTCGGCGAGCGCGGGCAGGCCCAGCACGCAGGGGCCGCACTGGCCGGCCGACTCGGCACCCATCCACTGCGCGACGCGTACCGTCTCGCCCGCGGGGCAGGTGTCGTAGGGCAGCGGCAGCACCGCACCGGCCCCGAGCACCGCCTTGTACTCCGCCAGCGACTCCTTCGAGAGGTTCGCGGTCAGTGCGTCGGTGGGCGACACGAAGGTGCCGTGGTAGCCGCCGATCAGCACGCCCTGCCCCTGGTCCATGCCGCACAGCGCCAGGACGCGGGCCAGCGAGACGCCGTAGGGCACCTCCACCACGCGGCTGCCGGCGACCGTCAGCAGCAGCGTGCCGGGCTCCGTGGGCAGGCCCACCGTGCGGTAGCCGAGCGCGCCGAGCCGGGCGGCCACGGCGAGCTGGGCGTAGGTCTCGGTGTTGGACAGCAGCGTCGGCACACCGTTGAGACCGCGCTCGCTGGAGCGGATCTTGCGGCCCGAGGGGAGGCCGGGGCCGCCGCCCAGCCCGTTCGTCATCGCGGAGCCCTCGCCGGTGACGAACCGTTCGGTGAGCAGGGTGACCCGTAACGTCGGCCGCACCGGTCCGCGCTCGTCGATGGCGCTCTGCACGGACTTCAGCACGTCCATGCGGGTCACCCCGATCGCGACCTCCTGGGCGCCCAGGGCGTCGGCGGCCAGCAGGGCGCCGTCGATCACCAGGTGCGGGGCGTGCAGCAGCATCGCGGTGTCCTTGAGGCAACTGGGCTCGCCCTCGCTGCCGTTGACGACCACCGCGCCCTTGCCGTCCGCCTTGCGCATCCCGTCCATGACGGCGGTGAGCTTGCGGGCGAAGGGGAAGCCCGCACCTCCCCGGCCGCGCAGGTCGATGTCCTCGGCCAGCGCCACCAGCTCCGTGGAGGTGAGCTGGGGCAGGCTGCCGTGCCGGGACAGGTGTGCCACCCGGTCCATGCGCGGCAACTCGTCGAGGCCCGCCAGCAGGCGCGGCGGGCCGAACGATGCCAGCGTCGGTACGGGCTCCGGGTCGGGGACGGCCGGGAGCGGACGGGTGGGAGCGGGGGCGGTCATGGGAGTTCTCCTGTGTTCCTGCGTGAATCGCGCATCCGGAGCGCAAGCCGTACGGCCACCGCGACGAGGCAGACGGCGTAGCCGACGAGGGCATAGCCGGCCGCGGGGCGGCCCGCCCTGAGGCCGTGCACCAGGGCCAGCCCCCAGGCGGCGTAGGCGCTCATGTGCAGGCCCCGCCACCACCGGGAGGCGGTGATGCCGGTGAAGGCGCCGCGCACCGCGCCGGTCACCGCGACGGCGACGAACACGTAGGCGGCGAGGGTGCCGAGGCCGATGAGGCCGGGGCGGGCGCCGTCGGTGAAGGGCACCGCGGCGGCCGTCGCATCGGTGTGGCCCTCGGTCACCTTGACCCAGATGTGCAGGCCCAGGAAGCCGAGGCCGGCGACGCCGGTGCCGCGGTGCACGGCCTGGGCGAGCAGCCGGTGGCCGGACTTCAGCACCATCCGGTCGGTGGCGGCCAGGCCCCACAGCACGGTGACCGACAGGGAGACCAGCGCGAGCACCCCGGCGCCGAAGTCGAGGAAGTTCAGCAGGCCGTCCATCGCGCCGGAGCGCAGCAGGACGGCGAGGAAGAGCAGCAGTGCGGCCGGAAGCGCCGGGCGGAGTACGGCGGTTCCGGCGAAGCCGCCGGCCGGTCGGCGGGCCGGCGGCCCGGGTTCGTTCGGGGGACGCCGGGGGCGGGGCACGAAGGGCGAGGACCGGGCTCGGTGCGTGGCGCGGCGGCTCTGCATACGCGGTGCGGACATCGGACCTCCCGGTGTCGGGGCGCGGGTGCGGGATGCGAATTTCGATGAAATCTCCCGGGGGCGTAATTTGCCCGGGGCTTTTGTTCGGGTGACCCCCGGTAACACTAAACATTCTGTAACCGGTCGGATACGCAGGGCCGTAATCCGGATGTGTAAAAGCATCTCCGAACGCGTTCAAGCTTTCGTAAGGTTTATCGCGCTGTGACAAATTCCTGCACTGGCATCGCGGTCGCGCGGGGTGACTCCGGATGATGCCGACTCAGGCGCCCGGGGGGCGCCAATCCCCAGTAACAGCCGCATCCCCGCCAGGATCGAGGTAGCGATGTGTGATCTCCTGAACCGCATCTGGTCGCGTCCCCGAGGCGAGTGGAACCGGGTAGTCAGAAATGAACTTCCGGATCTCGCCGACAAGTTGGTCGCGGAGTTGCAACGCGGATTTCCCGCATTGTCCGCACTTCTCGGGGATACTCCCGTAGAAGAGGCACAATGGGCGCTTGAACAGGCCTTGCTGACAGTTCTTGGGTACCAAAAAGAGTCGGAGAGTAAACCTAGGGCGGTACCGTCCGTGGTGACTCCGATGCCGGTGGCCCGGGCCCGCCAGGACCTGTTCGACGTGCTCGCCGGGCAGCGGGAGCTGCCGGAGGAGGGACTGAACGAGCTGGCCCGCGCGGCCGGCTGGCCGGTCCCCGAGACCCTCCAGGCCGTGGTCCTCGCCACCCCCGTCGAGGCCGCCCAGCTCGCCGCGGCGCTCGGCCACGCGCTCATCGGCTCCGTCGACGGGTACACCTGCCTGTTCGTCCCCGACCCGGCCACCCAGACCCGGGCCCGCCTGGAGGCGGCGCTCAAGGGCCGGCCGGCCGCGGTGGGACACGTCGTGCCGGCCACCGACACCGCCTCCTCGCTGCGTTGGGCCCGGTACCTGCTGACGCTGGCCCCGGGCCGGGTCGGCCCGGAGTCGCGGCCCGCGTTCGTCGACGACCACCTCTCCGCGCTGCTGCTGCTCCAGGACGAGTCGCTGGCCGACGCGCTGACCTCCCGCTGGCTCGGCCCGCTGGAGGAGCTGACGCCCCGGCAGAGCGAGCGCCTGGAAGTCACCCTGTTGGCGTGGCTGGAGGGCGGCGGTGCCCCCGAGGCGGCGAAACTGCTGCATGTGCACCCCCAGACGGTCCGATACCGCCTGCGTCAGATCGAGAAGCTCTTCGGCCCGGTGCTGCGCGACCCGCGGACCCGCTTCGAGCTGGAGATGGCGCTGCGCAGCCGCCGGCTGATGGCCCATGTGCGCAGCTACCGCGCACGCGCCGGCCGTCGCGCACGGGCCGTCGCCTCGTCCATACGCCCGCTGGGCATGGCCCGCGAGGCCCGCGTCAACGGTCTTTGAGGAACCGACGGTTGACACACCGCGCCCGTTGAGCTGACGGCCGGCCGGTACGGCAAGAGCCCTCCGGTACGGCGCGCGCAGTCCGGCGCAGAGCAGCGGCCCCGACCCCCGGGAATCCGGGTCGGGGCCGCTGCTTTGTCACGTCCCGGGGGCCGTGCGCCCCTTGGGGGAGATCCCCCAAGGGGCTGCGGGCCTCAGGTGCACTTGCGGCCGCTGTTGATGCAGTCGACGGCCTTGCTCATCAGCTGGTCCGGCATCACGTTGATGAAGTCGCCGTGGTCGGTCACCGGCTTGTGCAACTGCTCGGGGAAGCTGTCCACCGCGAAGCTGTCGCCCTGCGGGACGTCGTAGGTGATCCGCTGGGTGAGCTGCGGGATCGCCTTGAAGCCGTTGGGGCAGACGCCGTTCTGGTCCGAGAACGCGACATGGTCGCGGTGGTTGCCGCTGTCGATGTCCCGGCCGTTCCAGCAGTTCTGGAAGGCGAAGGTCCGTACGACCTGCGAGCCCTCCGGGCACAGCGGGTACTTGTCCTTCAGCTGCCGGTCCTCGAACCCGGTGCAGCTCCAGGACGCGTTGGCGTTCTTGGTGCCGTTGGTGAACGCCTTGGCGTCACCGGTGATGATCTTCATGAAGCGGGGCATCGCCTCGACCTGGCCGACCTGGCTGCCGCGGAACGACAGGGTCACCGTGGCGGGGGTCAGCGTCGTGCCGACGTTGGCGTCCTGCGCGGCGCCCGGCTTCTGCTCCGCGTTGCCGTCCAGCTTGCGCAGCACCGGCCAGTAGTGGGTGGACTGGTCGCCGTTGTTGCAGGTGGTGTCGGAGGCGGCGAGCTTGTTGTCGTCGGCGAAGGCGTCGGTGGCCTTGTTGCCGACGTAGTCGTGGGTGTGGTGCGCGCCGTTGCTGACGCCCGGCGTCACGATGACGTTGTCGGAGTTGAAGTGGCCGTCCTCATTGCGGCCGCACTCGGTGGTGAAGGTGCCGGTCGAGGCGTTGCCTCCCTTGGGGGCGGCGAACGGCGGGGCGTCCGCGTTCGGCTGGACGCTGGTGATGTCGACGAAGTCGTCGGGGGAGGGGCCGCCGGCCTGGCCCTGCTGGCCGCCGTTCTGGTTCTGGTCCTGCCCCTGCTGGTTCTGGTCCTGGCCCTGTTGCTGCCCCTGCTGGTCCTGGCCCTGCTGCTGGCCCTGCTGGTCCTGGGTCGGGTTCTGCCCCTGGTACCAGCCGTCCTGCACGGACTTCGTGGAGTCGTTGCCGCCGGCTCCGGCGCCCTCGTTCACGGGCTTGGTGGTACAGCCGCTCATCTTCAGCAGGTAGCCCGGCCGCTTGGTGTTCTTGGCGATCGCGGTGACCATCATCCTGATGGTCTTCTCCCGCTGCGCCTTGAGCGGGGACATGACGGCGGTACCGCTGCCGCCCATCATCTTGTGGTACGCGTCGTGCACCTGCTTGTCCAGGGCGGAGAGCCCCTTGGAGACCGGGAGCTGGGCGCTGCGCGGGACGGTCCGCAGCCGCTCGCCCACATCGGGGCAGGAGATGGTGAAGGCGGACGCGGTGTGCTGATGGCTGCCCATCGTCGTGCCCGGGGTGTTGTTGCCCGCCAGCGCCGTGGTGGCGTAGGCCGCCAGCCCGCCGCCGCCCAGCAGGAGGGCGGTGGCGCCGATGAGCATTCTGTTCGTCAAACGCGAGCGTTTATGGGCCTGTTGCCGTTGCCTCATGAGATCACTTCGCTTCGTCCGATGTGAGGGGTGTCGTCCTGGTCGGTTTCACAGGGGTTGTGGGCGGATCCGCAGAACCGGGAGCTGCGTGCGGTCAGCTGGTGTGCAGGGTGTTGAAGTCGACGTTCCCGGTCTTCTCCAGGACCGTGATGTGGTCCAGCACGACGGCGTTGGCGCGGTCCGCCAGGGCACGCACCATCGTGTTCTTGGTCTGGTCACGGACCAGGGCGATCAGCCCGAAGACCTTGCCGTGGGCCCGGCGCAACAGCTCGGCCATCGTCGCGTCGAACTCCTTTCCCTGGGCGGCCTTGATCTGCCCGAGCCAGCCCTGCTGGGCGGCGTTGGGCTCCGCGGGCAGGTCGATGCCCAGCGCCTGCCCGGCCTCGTTCGACCGCCGGTCCAGCTCGGTGTGCCCGGCCACGAGATGGTTGCCGGCCGTGCGGACCGCGGGGGTCGTCCCGCGCTGCTGGGCCATCCGGCCCGAGGGCAGCTCCCACAGCCCGGCCAGCTTGACCTTGCGCACGAAGTCCCGGTCCATCGCGGTGAGCGGACCGTAGCGGGTCTGGACCGTGCCGCCGCCGTCGTCGTCGTACGAGAGCGTGGTGGTGGCCGCGGCCGCGGACTCGCCGAAGAGCTGGACGGGCAGCAGCAGCGCCGCGAGCGTGGCCACGAGCGCGGCTACCACCAGTCCGGTGGCGATGGTCCGCCCGGATGTTGCGGAATTGCTGAGGATGGACCGCACACGGCCTCCCGGTTCGTCACTACTGGAATCCCACCGGACGCTAAGTGCCGTACCGGCCCTGCGGGCCGGGGTCCTCACCCCTGGACAAATAACGGCCGGGCCCGCCGCGGCACTGCTACGGTGCCGCGTGCGGGCCCGGCCGGGGGAACGGGTGACGTGCGCCGGCTTTCCGTATGCCCGGCCGGGCCCGTCCAGCCCGTGCGCGCCGCGTTCAGCGCGCGTACAGCCCCGCCGCGGCCCATCTGCGACGATCGCGCCGGGTACCGGGCTCCTCGCGCTTGCCCTCCGCGTACAGGGCGTCGATCTCCGCCGCGTACCTCCCCACGATCGCCGCCCGCCGCAGCTTGAGCGACGGCGTCATCAGCCCGGACTCCTGGCTGAACTCCTCGGGCAGCACCCGGAAGGCGCGGATCGACTCGGACCGCGACACCGACGCGTTCGCCCGGGCCACCGCCCGCCGGACCTCCGCCTGCAGCTGCTCCTCCGGCGACGGCGCGGTGCTGTCCGGGCCGGGCTCGTCGCGCAGCCCCCGCCAGTGCGCCAGCGCCTCGGGGTCCAGCGTGATCAGCGCGGTGACGTAGGGCCGGTTGTCGCCGACCACCACGCACTGCGAGATCAGCGGGTGGGCGCACAGCCGCTGCTCCAGGCCCTGCGGGGCCACGCTCTTGCCGTTGCTGGTGATGATGATGTCCTTCTTGCGGCCGGTGATGACGAGATAGCCGTCCTCGTCCAGGTGGCCCAGGTCGCCGGTCGGCAGCCAGCCGTCGTACAGCCCGCTGCCCGGTGCGCCGCCCTCGTCGAGGTATCCGGCGAAGACCACCGGGCCGCGCACCCACACCTCGCCGTCCAGCGCCAGGTGCACCGCGCTGCCCGGCAGCGGGCGGCCCACCGTCCCGAACCGCACCTTGCCGGGCGGCTGGACGGTGATCGCGCCGCTGGTCTCCGTCAGGCCGTAGCCGTCGTAGACGGTGATGCCGATCCCGGCGAAGAGCAGCCCCAGTTCGCGGAAGAGCGGTGAGCCGCCGGAGACCGCGGTCCGCACCCGGCCGCCCAGCGTCTCGCGGATACGGGAGTACACCAGCCGGTCGTAGAGCGCGTGCCGGGCCCGCAGGAACGGGTCGGGGCCGCGCCCGCCCCGCCCCTCCTCGGCGAGCGCCTCCGCATAGCGCACCGCCACCGTCATCGCCGCGTCGAACGTCCGCTGCCGGCCCGCCGCTTCGGCGGCCAGCCGGGCGCGGGTGCAGATCTTCTCGAAGACGTACGGCACCGCGAACAGGAAGGTCGGGCGGAACGACGCGAGGGCCGGCAGCAGCTCCTCCGACGTCACATCGGGCTGATGGGCGAGCTTCACCCCGCCGCGCAGGCAGGCGACTTGCACCATCAGCCCGTAGATGTGCGCGAACGGCAGGAAGGCCAGCAGCGAGGGGCGCTCGCCGGGCGCGGCCAGCAGCCCGCCCCAGCCCGCGTACAGGGTGTCGCACTCGGCGGCGAGATTGGCATGGGTGATCACACAGCCGCGCGGGCGCCCGGTGGTCCCCGAGGTGTACACGATCGCCGCGACGCCGTCCGGGCAGACCGCGTGCCGCAGCCGGTGCACATCGGCCTCCGGCAGCCGGGTGCCCTCCTCCGCCAGCCGCCGGACGCAGTCCAGGTCCAGTTGCCACAGCCGGCGCAGCGCGGCCTCCGCGTTGCAGGCCTCCGCCACGGTCATGGCCTGCGCCTCGTTCTCGACGACGATCGCGGTGACCTTCGCCCCGACCAGGATGCAGCGCAGCTGCTCGGCCGAGGCGGTCGGATAGACCGGCACCAGCTGTCCGCCGATCGCCCACAGCGCATAACTGAACAGCGTCCACTCGTAGCGCGTACGGGACATCAGCGCGACCCGGGTGCCCGGCCGCACCCCGTCCGCCAACAGCCCCCTGGCCAGGGCCATCACTTCGTCCCGGAACTCCGCCGCGGACACCTCCTGCCAGCCGCCGGGTGCTCGGTCGTCGCGGCGTGCGAGCTGAGCGAAATCCGGCTGGTGGGTCGCGGTGTCGAATACGGAGTCGGCGAGACCGCCGGTCCGCAGTGGAGCCGCCACGGCCGGAACGCTGATGTCGCGCACAGCACCTCCTAGGTGTTCCCCCTCGATCCCCCTGGTCCGCCGACGTCCCGACGGCAGGGGGGCAAGTTATCGGCCGGTCTCCCCGCTGCCCAGATCTGTGGCTACTCTTGAGCGGAAGCCGATAAGTCTTGACGACCTGACAACCTGAGGAGGGCGCCGGATGTACCGCATCGTCCACGCATGGCGCCTGTACACCTCGGCGCTCCTGTTCGTCCTGGCCGGGTTCCTGCTCACGCAGACCGGACTCACCACCGCGCTGACCGCCGCCGCGACCACCGGCGCGCTGCTCCTGCTGTGCCGCGCCTTCCTGATCGCGGCCTTCGCGCGGCCCGTACCACCGGGCCGGATCCGTACGGCCCTGCGCGACCGCGAGCGGCGCACGGCCTTCCTGCCGCAACGCGATCCCGACGCCGCCGGCCGCCCGCGCCCCCGAGCACCGGGCCGTCCCCTCCCGACGGCCGCGTAGGCGCACGCTCCGGTCACCGCACCGCATTCCGCGTCCGCGCGGCTCGTCACGCCGAATCCTTCTTCCCGGCACGACGAGACCCGTGGAGGGCTCACCCATGTCCATGTTCGGCTTTCTCGGCGAGGCACTGGCGCACGGCGCCGGGGCGATCGCCCCGCTCTTCGGCACCGCGGCCATGGCCGCCGCCATCGTCCTGTGCACCCTCGGCGTCCGCGCCGCGTTGCACCCGCTCGCCCGCGCCGCGGCCCGCGGCGAGAAGGCCCGCTCGGCGCTCGCACCGCGGATGGCCGAGCTCCAGCGCACGCACAAGGGCAACCCCGAGCGGCTGCAGAAGGCGATGTCCGAGCTGTACGCCGAGACCGGCTCCTCGCCGCTGGCCGGCTGCCTGCCGACCCTGCTGCAACTGCCCGTCTTCTTCGTGATGTACCACCTGTTCTCCACCGGGGGAGGCGGCCTCCAAGGCCACACGCTGCTGGGGGCTCCGCTGGGCGGCCACTGGAGCCAGGCGCTGGCGGACGGCGGGGTGTTCGGGCCGCAGGGGCGGGTCTACCTCGCGCTGTTCGTGCTGATCGCGGCCGTCGCCACCTGGAACGTCCGGCGCGCCAGGGCCGCGGCGGCCGCGGCCCCGCAGCCGGCCGCGGGCGGCGGCGCGGCACTGCCCGGGATGTCCTCGATGGCCAAGCTGATGCCGCTGCTGTCCTTCGGCACGCTGATCACCCTGGCCGTGGTGCCGCTGGCCGCCGGGCTCTACGTGGTCACGACGACGACCTGGACGGCGTGCGAGCGGGCGCTGCTGCAGCGGGACCGGGGGCGCGGCGAGGGGGCGGCGGCCACCGCGAAGGCCCCCGCCGCGGGGAAGCCGTCCCGTGCCGGGGCGCAGGCCGCCGCCCCGTCCGGCGAGCGGACCCCCGCACCGGCTGACGGCGCGTCGGGCGCCCGGGTCCCGCAGCAGCGTCCGGCGCCGCGGCGCGCGGACGGGAAGGGCGGGCCGAAGAGCCGCGCGGCCCGTCAGCGGGCGGCCCGCGCCCGGGCCAACTCCCGGGCGGGCTCCCGCGCCGGGACCCCGTCCGGGACCCGCCCGGCCGACGGGGCGAAGCCGCGGGCGGACGGTGCGGACCACGACCGTACGAACGGTACGGACGGGGCTCCCGCGGCGATCGGCACTACCTCCCGGTAACGGTCCAGTCCGTGAACGGGGTCTTGCGGACTGGACCCCGTTCTCGGAGGATCAACCAAATCGCTCGATGGCCGTCCCCCATCGGCCGGCCCGGGAAATCCCGTTCCGGGGCCGACCCTTCGACCACGGGAGTGGAACCGATGAAGCTGCTGCGTGTCGGCACGGTGGGGGCGGAACGCCCGGCGCTGCTCGACGGAACGGGGGTCCTGCGGGACCTGTCCGGCCTGGTGAGGGACATCGACCCGGCGCTGCTCGCGGACGACGCGGCACTGGCGCGCCTGCGCGCCGCCGCCTCCTCCGGCGAGCTGCCGGAACTCGACGCGGCCGGGCTGCGCACCGGCCCGCCGCTGGCCGGGATCGGCAAGATCGTGTGCATCGGGCTGAACTACCACGACCACGCCAGGGAGACGGGGGCCGCGACCCCCGAGGAGCCGATCCTCTTCATGAAGGCCCCGGACACGGTCGTCGGCCCCGAGGACACCGTGCTGGTCCCGCGGGGCAGTGCGAAGACCGACTGGGAGGTGGAACTGGCGGTCGTCATCGGCCGCCGGGCCCGCTACCTGGAGAGCGACGAGCAGGCGCTGGCGGCGGTGGCCGGCTATGCGGTGGCGCACGACGTCTCCGAGCGCGCCTTCCAGATCGAACGCGGCGGCCAGTGGGACAAGGGCAAGAACTGCGAGACGTTCAACCCCCTGGGCCCGTGGCTGGTGACCGCCGACGAGGTCCCCGACCCGCAGGCCCTCGGCCTGCGGCTGTGGGTCAACGGCGAGCTGAAGCAGGACGGCACCACCGCCGAGCAGATCTTCCCGGTGGCCGAAGTCGTCCGCTACGTCAGCCAGTTCATGACCCTCCACCCCGGCGACCTCATCAACACCGGCACCCCGGCCGGTGTCGCCATGGGCCACCCGGAACCCAAGCCGTACCTGCGCGCCGGCGACGTCGTGGAGCTGGAGATCGACGGCCTGGGCCGGCAGCGCCAGGAACTCAAGGACGCCTGAGGGGGCGGTGGTACGACGCACGGGAGGCGGCCCCGGTCCGCGACCGGGGCCGCCCCCCTCCTTGCGCATCAGGCCCGCCGGGACGCGGGAGTCGTGCTCACCCCGCCGCCATGAACCGCTCCAGCCCCTCCACCACCAGCGCATGGTCGTCGGCCTGGGGCAGGCCCGACACCGCGACGACGCCGACCACGCCGGTGCCGCGCAGCCGGATCGGGAAGGCGCCGCCGTGCGCGGCGTAGCGGTCCGGGTCGAGGCGGGAGGAGTCCTCGAAGGTGCGGCCCTTTGCGCGAAAGCCCGCGCCGACCCGGTACGAGGACGCGCCGTAGCGTTCGACGACGGCGGATTTGCGGGCGATCCAGGCGTCGTTGTCGGCGCAGGTGCCGGGCAGGGCGCAGTGGAACAGCTGCTGGGCGCCGCGCCGGATCCCGACCGTCACCGCGGCGCCGCGCTCCCGCGCCAGTTCCACCAGCAGCGAGCCCAGGCGCCAGGCGTCCTCGTTGCCGAAGGCGTCGAGGACCAACCGGTCCTCCTGTGCCGTCAGTTCGCGGATCTCGTCGTTCGCCGCCCGTGTGCCGGCCGCGCTCACGGACGCGCCCCGCTCCGGGCCCGCCGCGCTCATGCGGGCTCCGCGATCCGGACCGTACGCCCTTCCGCGGCGGAGAGCTTGGCGGCCTCCAGGACGCGCAGGGCGGCCGCGGCCTCGGTGGCGGTCACCGGCGGGCGGCCGCCCTCGCGCAGGGCCCGGGCGATCGCGGCGTAGTAGGCGGGGTAGTCGCCCGGCAGCGTCGGCACCTGCTCGCCGCCGCCGGTCTGCGGGGACGATCCGGCGCCGAGCCGGCCCCAGCGGGACTCCGGTTCCACGCCCCATTCCCCCTGCGCGTCGCCGGGCCGGCGGCCCTCGCGCAGGGCGGCCTCCTGCGGGTCCAGGCCGTGCTTCACATAGCCGGCCCGGTTGCCCAGCACCCGGAAGCGCGGGCCGAGCATGGGGGTGGTGGCGCTCATCCACAGATGGGAGCGGACGCCGCCGGCGTGGGTGAGGGCGAGGAAGGAGTCGTCGTCGGCCTCGGCCCCCGGGCGGCGCACGTCGGACTCGGCGTACACGGAGACGACCGGGCCGAAGAGGACCAGCGCCTGGTCGACGAGGTGGCTGCCGAGGTCGTAGAGCAGGCCGCCGATCTCCGCCGGGTCGCCGGACTCGCGCCAGCCGCCCTTGGGCTGCGGCCGCCAGCGCTCGAAGCGGGACTCGAAGCGGTGGACGTCGCCGAGCGCGCCCTCCTCGATCAGCGTGCGGACGGTGCGGAAGTCGTTGTCCCAGCGGCGGTTCTGGAAGACGGAGAGCAGCAGGCCGCGGTCCTCGGCGAGCGCGGCGAGCTTCTCGGCCTCGGCGGCGGTCGCGGCCAGCGGCTTGTCGACGACCACCGGGAGACCGGCCTCCAGGGCGGCGGTGGCGAGCGGCACATGCGTCTTGTTCGGCGTCGCCAGCACGATCAGGTCGAGGTCCCCGGCGCGGTCGAGCACCGCCTCGGGGGTGTCGACCGTACGGACCCCCGGATGCTCGGCGCGGGCCTGCGCCTGCCGCTCCGGGGCGGCGGTGGAGACGGTGTCGAGCTGCAGGCCCTCGGCGGCCGCGATCAGCGGGGCGTGGAAGACGGAGCCCGCCAGGCCGTAGCCGATGAGGCCGGTGCGGAGCGGGGGGTGGGGGGCGGCGGTGCCGGTGGAGTCGCTCATCTCGCTCATGGCTCCCACTTTGGCAACGGTGTTGCCAAAGTGCAAGCGATGCGGACAATGGGTGGGTGAGCAGCAACGACCTCCCCCACGACGGCACCGCCGGCACCCCGGGCGCGGGCCTCCCCGCCCTGCGCGGTCACAACGCCGCGCTGGTGCTCGGGCTGCTGCGCGCGGCCGGCGGGGCCGGGGTCAGCCGCCGCGAACTCGCCGACCGCACCGGCCTGACCCCGCAGGCCGTCAGCAAGATCACCGCCCGGCTGCGGGCCGACGGCCTGGCCGCCGAGGCGGGCCGCCGCGCCTCCACGGGCGGCAAGCCCGCCACCGTCCTGCGGCTGGTCCCCGAGGCCCGGCACGCCGTCGGACTGCACCTGGACCGCGACGAGCTCACCGCCGTCCTGGCCGACCTCACGGGCGAAGCGGTCGCCGTGCGCCGCGCCCCGCTCGCCTTCGAGGCCGGCGCCGGACAGGTGCTCGCCACCGCCGAACGCGAGGTCGCCGCGCTGCGTGCGCGGGCCGGCGGGCCGCCGGTGCTGGGCGCCGGGGTGGCCTGCCCGGGCCCGCTGGACCACACCACCGGCATCCTGCACCGGGTCACCGGGGCGCCCCGGTGGGACGGCTTCCCGCTGCGGGAGGCGCTCGCCGAACGGCTCGGGCTGCCCGTCGTCGTCGACAAGGACACCAACGCGGCGGCACTGGGCCTCGCCCAGGGGATACCGTCCGGCGCCGGCTCGTTCGGCTACCTCCATCTGGGCACCGGCCTGGGCGCCGGGCTCGTCCTGGACGGCAGCCTCTACCGCGGCCCGCGCACCGGCGCCGGCGAGTTCGGCCACCAGGTCGTGCAGTGGGACGGGCCGCGCTGCGGCTGCGGACGGCGCGGCTGCATCGAGGCGCTGTGCCTGGCCGCGGTGGCCGGCGGGGATCTGCCGGGCGCGGCACGGGCGTTGGGCGTGGGCGCCGCCAACCTCGTCGAGCTGCTGGACATCGACCGGGTGCTGCTCGGCGGACGCACGGTACTGGCCCACCCCGACGGCTTCCGGACCGGTGTGGCCGAGGCCCTGGCGGCCCAGGCCCGTGCCCGCGGCAGGGCCCCGGTGCCGGTGGCGCTCGCCCAGGGCGGCGCGCGGGTGGTCGCCGACGGGGCGGCGGAGCTGGTGCTGGCACCGCTGTTCGGCAGCCGGCCGGGCGGTCTCGCGGCCGGGGCCCCCGCTGCCGGCGGCGCCCACGCCCTCCCCGGGCCGCACCCTTAGGGGCCTGTCCGCCGACCGTGCCGCGCCGTAGTGCGAGGATCGCCGCGTGGACTTCCCGTACGGCCAGGATCCTGGCGCACCCATCCGGTCCGGCGTCCCCGAGCACGGGCGCATCCCCAAGTACTACGCGGCCAAGGTCGAGATCGCCGCGCTGCTGGCGGAGTGGGACGAGGGCGCGGTGCTGCCCACCGAGCGCGAGCTGGCGCTGCGCTTCGAGGTCTCCCGCGAGACGCTGCGCCAGGCCCTGCGCGAACTGATCCTGGAGGGGCGGCTGCGGCGGGCCGGGCGCGGCACGGTCGTCGCGGGCCCCAAGATGGAGCAGCCGCTGTCGCTCGCGAGCTACACGGAGGGCGTCCGCGGCCAGGGCCGCAGGCCCGGCCGGCACCTGGTCGGCCTCGACCGGTTCCCGTGCCCGCCGCGGCTCGCCGGCGACCTGGGCCTCGAAGCGGGCGACCCGGTCTGGCACATGGAGCGGGTGCTGCTCGCCGACGACGAGCGGATCGGGCTGGAGAGCACCTATGCCGCGGTCGCGCGGGTGCCGGACCTGGCCACCGACTTCGCCCCGGACTCCTCCTTCTACGCCTATCTCGACCAGCGGCTGGGCATCGGCTTCGGCGACGCGGACGAGCGGCTGGAGACCGTCCTCGCCACCCCGCGCGAGGCACTGCTGATCGGCACGCCCGGTGCCCTGCCGATGCTGCTGATCCACCGGCTGTCGCGGGACACCCACGGCCGTCCCCTGGAGCGGGTCCGCTCGCTCTACCGGGGGGACCGGTTCTCCTTCACCACCCACTTGGGGAAACCGGCGGCGTCGGACTGAAACGGGCGACGGCAGCCGCGAACCGGAACGAACCCCCGCAGGGCCCCCGCAGGAAAGTCACGAGGAGATAACGGGTCTAGGCCAAGTGTGCGGCCGTGTTCACCGCCGCGTCGCCGGAGGGCCCCCGCCGGGTCATCCACCGCCACGACCGTCTGGGGCATGCGAGTCATAGTTGTCGGAGCGGGCGTGCTGGGAACCATGCACGCCTGGCACGCAGTCGAGCGGGGCCATGACGTCCTGCACATCGAGCGGGAGGACGAGGCCCGCGGCGCCTCGGTCCGTAACTTCGGGCAGATCTGGATCAGCGGCCGGGCCGGCGGCGAGGAGCTGGCGACCGCGCTGCGCGCCCGCGAGCTGTGGGAGGGCATCGGCGCCCGCGTCCCCGCGCTCGGCTTCCGGGCCATCGGCTCGCTGACCGTCGTCAAGAACGCCGCCGAACTCGCCGTCGCCGAGGCCGCCGCCCGCCGCCCCGACGCCGCCGCCCGCGGCTACCGGCTGGTGGACCCCGGCGAGGCGCGGCGGATCAACCCCGCCCTGCGCGGCGGGTTCGCCGGTGCGCTGTGGTGCGAGCGGGACGCCGCCGTCGAACCGCGCACCGCCCAACGCGCCCTGAAGTCGGCGCTGCTGGAATCCGGCCGCTACACCTACCTCGGTGGCCGCGAGGTCCGCGAGGTGACCGGCGAGCGCGGCGTACGCGACGACCACGGCGACCTGCACCGCGGCGACGCCGTCGTCCTGTGCACCGGCGCCTGGCTCGGCGGCCTGGTCCGGGAGCTGGTCCCCGACCTGCCGGTGCGCCGGGTGCGGCTGCAGATGATGCAGACCGATCCGCTCGGCGAACCGCTGACCACCTCCGTCGCCGACGCCGACAGCTTCCGCTACTACCCGGCGTACCGCGGCGACGCCCTGGACGCGCTCGACGCGGGCCAGGCACAGACGCCGACCGCCGCCGCGCACAGGATGCAGCTGCTGATGGTCCAGCGCGCCGACGGCGGACTGACCATCGGCGACACCCACGAATACGCGACGCCGTTCGCCTTCGACACGGTCGAGGAGCCCTACGAGCACCTGACCGGCGTCGTCGAATCGATCCTGGGCCGCCCGCTGCCCCGGATCCGCCACCGCTGGGCCGGGGTCTACGCACAGTGCACCGACACCACCCGCGTGGTGCACCGCCAGCAGGCCCGCGACGGCGTCTGGCTGGTCACCGGGCCCGGCGGCCGCGGCATGACCTGTTCCCCGGCAATCGCCGAGACCACCGCGAACGAACTGGGCTGGTGAGTGAGTTGACCGACCACCGTGCGACGAGCGACCGCACCGAGAACGCCGACAACGCCCGCACCACGGACCTTGACGGCCACCCCGACCCCACCGCCACCGAGCTGATCGTCCTCGACATGGCCGGCACCACCGTCGCCGACGGCGGGCTGGTCGAGCAGGCCTTCGACGTGGCCGCCCGCCACCTGGGCGTCGCACCGGGCAGCGCCGACCACGCCGAGAAGCTCGCCCACGTACGCGCCACCATGGGCGAGTCCAAGATCTCCGTCTTCCGCCACCTCTTCGGCGACGAGGCCGCCGCCCGGCGCGCCAACGCCGCCTTCGAGACGGCCTACGGCGAACTGGTCGACGGCGGACGGATCGCGCCGGTCGCCGGCGCGCGCGAGGCCATCGAGGCGCTGCGGGCGGCCGGCCGCACCGTCGTGCTCTCCACCGGCTTCGCCCGGGTCACCCAGGACGCCATCCTCGGCGCCCTCGGCTGGCAGGACCTGGCCGCGCTCACCCTGTGCCCGGCCGAGGCGGGCGGCCGCGGCCGTCCCTACCCCGACATGGTCCTCACCGCGCTGCTGCGCACCCGCGCCACCGACTCCGTGCGGCGGATCGCGGTGGCCGGCGACACCTCGTACGACATGCTCTCCGGGCGGCGGGCCGGGGCCTCGGTCGTCGCGGGCGTGCTGACCGGTGCGCACGACCGGGCGCAGCTGGCGGCGGCCGGCGCCACCCACATCCTGGGCTCGGTCGCCGAACTTCCCGCGCTGCTGGGAGTGGTGTGAGATGCCGGCCCCCGCCACCGCGACGCCCGGCCGCACCGCAGGACCGCCCGCCGCCCAGTCCCCGCCCCCGTCGGGCATCCGCTTCGACCAGGTCTCCGTCGCCTACGGCAAGCACGGCGAGCACACCGTCCTGGACTCCTTCGACCTGACCGTCGAACCGGGAGAGGTGATGGCCCTGCTCGGCCCGTCCGGCTCCGGCAAGACCACCGCGCTGCGGGCGGTCGCCGGATTCGTGCGGCCCGCCTCGGGGCGGGTGCTGATCGGCGGCCGGGACGTCACCGGACTGCCGCCCCACCGGCGCGGCATCGGCATGGTCGTCCAGCAGTACGCGCTGTTCCCGCACATGAAGGTCGCCGAGAACGTCGCCTTCGGCCTCAAGGCGCACCGGACGCCGCGCGCCGAGATCCCCGGCCGGGTCGCCGAGGCGCTGGAGATGACCGGCATGGCCGCCTACGCCGGCCGGCACCCGCGGGAGCTGTCCGGCGGACAGCAGCAGCGGGTCGCCATCGCGCGGGCGCTCGCCATCCGCCCCGGCGTGCTGCTGCTGGACGAACCGCTGTCCGCGCTCGACGCCCAGCTGCGCTCGGGCATGCTCGCCGAACTCGCCCGCCTGCACCGCGAACTGCCCGAGGTGTCGATCCTCTACGTCACCCACGACCAGGTCGAGGCGCTGACGCTGGCCGACCGGATCGCGGTGCTGGACCGGGCCCGGCTGCAGGACTGCGGCACCCCGCAGCAGCTCTACCGCCGCCCGCGCACCGAGTTCACCGCCGCCTTCGTCGGCACCGCCAACCTGCTGCCGGTGACGGTGCGCGGCGACGGGGTCGACTTCGCCGGCCGGACGCTGCCCGTGCCCCCCGGAGACGGTCTGGCCGAGGGCGCCGCCGCCACCCTCTGCCTGCGCCCGCACCGCGTCGGCCTCGGCGAGAGCCCGCACGGCGGCGGCCGGGACACCACCCTGCGCGGCACGCTCACCGACGTGCAGTGGCGCGGCTCGACGCACCGCCTGTACGCGGCGGTCGGCGGCCACCGCGTCCTGGCCGATGTGCCCGAACTGCGCACGCCACCGGCGCCCGGCGAGGAGATATCCCTGCACTTCGCCTCCGAGGACGCGGTCCTCATCCCGGCGGGACGCGCCGAGGACGGGGCGCCGCATGTCTAGGACCAAAACGGCGGGGGAGACCGGGAGGGCCGGGACGACGGTGACGGCCGGGCCGGTCCCGGCCACGGCCCCTGCCCGCCGCACGGCCCACCCCCGCCGCACCGGTGCCGCCCTCTGGGCCCTGCCCCCCGTCGCCGCCCTCGCCCTGGTCTTCCTCCACCCCCTGGCCCTGGTGGTGTGGCAGTCCTTCAGCCCCGAGGACGGCGGCCACTCCACCGCCCCCTACGCCACGGTCCTCGCCGAGGCCTCCTTCCGCGAGGCGCTGACGAACACCGTGCTGATCGCCGTCGGCGCCACCGCGGGCGCCCTGCTCCTCGGGCCGGCCCTCTCCCTCGTCATCGCCTTCGTGCCGTTGCCCGGCGGCAGGGCGCTCAGCCGCTTCATCGACCTCTTCCTCGCCTTCCCCTCCTTCCTGATCACCCTCGCCCTGCTGTTCCTCTACGGCAGCGTCGGCATGGCCAACGGCCTGTGGACGGACCTGACCGGAGCCGCCCACGGGCCGCTGGACTTCCTGCACACCCCCTGGGGCGTCCTGCTGGCGGAGGTCACCTACTTCACCCCGTTCGTGATGCGCCCGCTGCTCGCCGCCTTCTCGCAGGTGGAGACCGGGCAGGTGGAGGCCGCCGCCTCGCTCGGCGCCCGGCCGTGGCGGATCGTGCGGACGGTGATCCTGCCGGAGGCGCTGCCCTCGCTCGCGGCGGGCGGCGCGCTGGTGCTCGTGCTGTGCCTCAACGAGTTCGGGATCGTCCTGTTCACCGGGGCCAAGGACGTCGTCACCCTGCCGGTGCTCGTCTACACCAAGGCCATCCTCGACGGCGACTACACCGGTGCCTGCGTCGTCGCCGTCGTCAACGTCGTGCTGTCCGTCGCGCTCTACGCCCTCTACCGGACGCTGATGTCCCGTACGGGCGGCGGCGCGCGCCCGCGCACAGGAGGTGCATCCGACCGTGCTGGTGCATAGCAGGGCCGCCCGCCGGGCCGTCCACCTCCTCTTCCTCGTCCTCTTCCTGCCCCTCTTCGCCCTGCCGCTGCTGGTGATCGTCGCCGCGTCCTTCGCGAGCAACTGGAGCGGCGCCCTGCCCTCCGGCGCGACCCTGGCGCACTACCGGGACCTCGCCCGCGGCGATGCGCCGGGCGCCCTGCTCACCAGCGTGCTGACCGCCCTCGCGGCGAGCCTCGCCGCACTCACCGCGGGCACCTGGGCGGCCCTGGCCGCCGAGAAGCTCGGCCGCCGCGCCCGCCGGCTCCTCGACGGGCTGTTCCTGCTCCCCGTCGCCGTCCCCTCCGTGGTCGTCGGCCTGTCCCTCCTCGTGGCCTTCTCCCGGCCGCCGTTCCTGCTCAACGGCACTCCCCAGATCGTGATCATCGCCCACACGGTGCTGGTCACCGCCTTCGCCCACCAGTCCGTGACGGCCGCGCTGGCCCGCCTCGACCCGGCGTACGAACAGAGCGCGGCCGGCCTCGGCGCCCGCCCCGCCCGCGTCCTGTGGCGGGTCAAGCTCCCCCTGCTGCTGCCGTCCCTCACCGCCGCGGCGGGCCTGTGCTTCGCCCTGTCCATGGGCGAGCTGAGCGCCACGATGATGATCTATCCCCCGGACTGGCTGCCGCTGCCCGTCCAGATCTTCGCCGCCACCGACCGCGGCTCCCTCTTCACCGGTGCCGCACTGGCGGTGGCCCTGATGGCCACCACCCTGCTCGTGCTGCTCGGCGTCTCCCGTATCCGCACCAAGGCCTCCTACCGCTGACCTCCCGAATCCCCTTGCGCTCACCAGGAGTTACCCCGCCATGTCCCAGTCCGGCACCCGCCCCTTCCGCAAGCCGCTCGCCGCCTGCTGCGGCGCCCTCGTCCTCGGCGCCCCGCTCACCGCCTGCGGCGCCTCCACCGCCGACCCCCACGCCAAGGAGATCACCGTCTACAGCGCCGACGGCCTCAAGAGCGAGCAGGGCGACGGCTTCTACGACACGGTCTTCAAGGACTTCGAGAAGAAGACCGGCATCAAGGTCGACTACGTCGAGTCCGGCTCCGGCGCGGCCGTCCAGCGCCTCGCCCGCGAACGGGCCAACACCAAGGCGGACGTGGTCGTCACCCTCCCGCCGTTCATCCAGCAGGCCGACGGCAAGGGCCTGTTGGACGCCTACCGCCCCGAGGGCGCGGACCGGGTCGCCGCCGCGGACAAGGACCCGTCCGGCAAGTGGACCTCGATCGTGAACAACTACTTCTGCTTCATCTACAACAACAAGGAGCTGAAGCAGCCCCCCGCCACCTGGCAGGACCTGCTGGACGCCAAGTTCAGGAACAAGCTCCAGTACTCCACGCCCGGCGTCGCCGGCGACGGCACCGCCGTGCTCATCAAGGCCCTGCACGACTTCGGCGGCCGGGGCCCGGCCCTGTCCTTCCTCAAGAAGCTCCAGGCCAACAACGTCGGCCCGTCCTCCTCCACCGGCCAGCTCGCCCCCAAGACCGACAAGGGCGAACTCCTGGTGGCCAACGGCGACGTCCAGATGAACTACGCCAACATGCAGTCGATGCCGCACCAGGGCATCTTCTTCCCCGCCGCCCGCCCCGGCGCCGAGCCCACCACCTTCGCCCTCCCGTACGCGGCCGGCCTGGTCAAGAACGCCCCGCACCCCGCCAACGCCCAGAAGTTCCTGGACTACCTGCTCTCCGCCCCCGTCCAGCGCCAGGTCTCCTCAGTGGGCGGCGGCTTCCCCGCCCGCACCGACATCGACCCCGCCGACCCCCACGCCACCGCCCTCGCCAAGATCATGAAAAACGTCAAGATCTTCCACCCGGACTGGAAGTCCATCGACAAGAACCTGGCCGCTTATGTGGCGGCGTGGAAGGGGGCCACCGGGGGCTGAGGGGGCCGGGTGCGGCGCGGCGGACGATCCCGGGTGAGCGGCGGGGGTCAGGGGTCGGGCCTGCTGACTTAGGGTGGGGGCGTCGGCCGTACGTACGACGTGTGGGGCACCCGCGTGGGCCACGACGCGTGCGGGAGTCGGCCGGCGCCCCTGGTCATCACGTACGGCAGGAGTCCGGCAGTGGCAGAGCGCAAGCCGATCGAGTCATGGCTCACCGACATGGACGGCGTCCTGATGCACGAGGGCATTCCGGTCCCCGGGGCGGACGCCTTCATCAAGCGGCTGCGCGAGTCGGGCAAACCCTTCCTCGTGCTGACCAACAACTCCATCTACACCCCGCGTGACCTGCACGCCCGCCTGAACCGCATCGGGCTGGACGTGCCGTGGGAGTCGATCTGGACGTCCGCGCTGGCCACCGCCCAGTTCCTGGACGACCAGCGGCCCGGCGGCACCGCGTACGTCATCGGGGAGGCGGGCCTGACCACCGCCCTGCACGACATCGGCTACGTCCTGACCGACCACTCCCCGGACTACGTCGTCCTCGGCGAGACCCGCACCTACAGCTTCGAGGCGCTGACGAAGGCGATCCGGCTGATCAACGAAGGGGCCCGGTTCATCGCCACCAACCCCGACGAGACCGGCCCCTCCCCGCAGGGTGCGCTGCCCGCGACCGGCTCGGTGGCCGCGCTGATCACCAAGGCGACGGGCGTCGACCCGTACTTCGTCGGCAAGCCCAACCCGCTGATGATGCGGCACGGGCTCAACGTCATCGGCGCCCATTCCGAGACCTCGGCGATGATCGGCGACCGGATGGACACCGATGTGCTGGCCGGTCTGGAGGCGGGCATGGAGACCTTCCTCGTCCTGACCGGACTGACCCGCCCCGAGGAGGTCGACCGGCACCCGTTCCGGCCGTCCCGTGTCGTGGACTCGATCGCGGACCTGATCGACCTGGTGTGAGCGGGGGAGCGGGGCGAGTGCCGGGAGGGGCGCGGGGGCCGGCGGTGTGAGCGGGGCCGCCGGCGTCGTGGGCCGAGGAGGGGCAGGGCGGGACCCGGGAGCGTCGCGGGCCCGGGCGCCTCATGCTCCCGACGCCCCTGACTGGCCCCGATGCCGCGGGCACCCACTCGAACGGCGCAGCCGCGGACCGCACCGGATGCGGCCGGGCTCGCGCGGGCGGACCTTCGGAGTTATCGGAGGTTCACCATGCGCTCACGGCAACTTGCTCTCTGTGCCGCGGTCGCGGCTTGCGCGGTGACGACGCCGCCCGCGTACGGCGCCGACGCGCGCGTCACCGGGACCCGAACGGTCTCCGTCACCCCCGCCCCGGCCGCCCCCGGCACCCACCCGCGCATCGTCGTCCGGCAGGGCGGTACGTGCCGCACGGTTTTCCTGGCGGGGGCCCCGGCGGGATCGGCGGAGACGGCGGAGAAGGCCGGAACGGCGGGAACGGTGGAAGCGGCGGTGCGGGTCGGCAGGCCCACCGTGGCCGCCGGCCTCTCGCCGGCGCCGGCCATGCGCCCCGCCGCGTCGGCCGTCGGCCCCGCTCCGGCGGTCCGTCCCGCTCCGGCCGTCCGTCCCGACGCGCCCGCCGAGGCCTCGCCGCGTCGCGAGCTGAGCAGTACGTCGGCGGTCGGCCTGGTGCTGGCCGGTGGCGCCATCCTGGTCATCGCGGGCCAACTGCTCCGGCTCCGGCTGCGACTGCGCCGCGAGCGGCACGGGGACGCCGATGAGCACTGAGGAACAGGGGCGGGCCGGAACAGCGGTCGGGGTGCCATCCCTGTCCGGCACCCACGGCACCCACGGCACCCACGGCCCTCCTGCCGTCACACCCGCCCCCCGACCCCGCGCGCACCCCCGGACCCGGCCCCCCAGCCACAGCCACCCCCGCACCCGCGCGCACCTGCGGGCCCGGCCCCCCGCCCCCGCCCCCGGCCGTGGCCCCGGCTCCACCACCGGAAAGCTTCTCGCCGGGGTGGCCTGGGCCGTGCTGTTGCTGGGGCTGTGGTTGTGGGGGCGCGACCTGGCGGACGGGGTGGCCGCGCGGCTCGCCACGACCGGTGATGTCGCCGCCGCGGGGCGCCCGTTGGGCCGCCAGGCGCCTCCGCATGCGCACGCGCCGGTGCCCGCCGCCGCGAACGCGGAGCCCGTGGGCCTCACCATCGACGCACTCGGCATCCGGGAGGGCGGCATCGCCGCACGCGACCTCGACGCACACGGTCTTCCCAGCCCGCCCCCGGACACCTCCCCGGACCTCGTCGGCTGGTACGCCGGAGGGCCGCGGCCGGGCGAGGCGGGCGCGGCGCTGCTGGTGGGCCGGGCCGGCGCCGACCGCGACCCGGGGGCCCGGCGGGACGTCGTCCACCGGCTGACGGCCCTCGCGCCGGGGGAGCGGGTGGACATCCAGCGGTCCGACGGCACCACCGCGCGCTTCGCCGTCGAGGACGTCCAGCTCTACGACCGTGACCGGTTCGACGCCCGTAAGGCCTGCGCCGCACGCGACCGGGGCCGTTCCGAACTCCGGCTGATCGTCGACGCCGGCCGCGGCGCCCGGGCCGGCGAGGCCGCACGCGGCGGCGGGTCCTCGAACGTCGTCGTGGTGTCGGCCTACTTGACGTCCCTTCACAAGGCGGACGCAGCAGGCCGCTGAATCATCACCGACGCCGTTCGTCAAGCGTCTTAGCAGCCTGTGGACAGCCCCTCCACAGGCCGGCCCCGGGCAAAAGGCCGTGTGCCACGATGGGCAGGTCGGCGGTCCCCGCCGGCGGTGCCCGAGTGTGCGAGGGGGAGTGGATGTACGGCGATCTGCGACGGATGGCCGGGGTCGGTCCGCCGGGCGGACCCCGCGACGGCCGGCGGCGCACCGCGCATGCCGGGGCGGCATCGGCAACGGCAGCCGTGGGGGCACTGGCGCTGCTGCTGCTCGCCGGCTGCTCCTCGCCCGGCGACGGCGGCGGCAGCGTTCCGTCCAAGCCGGGCCAACGCCCCAAGTCCGTCGCGCCGTTCTGGGTCAACCCGGACAGCAAGGCGGCCCGCCAGGTGTCCGACTTCGGTGACGAGGGCAAGACCGCCGACGCGCGCCTGGCCAACAAGATCGCGGCGCAGCCGGTCGCGGAGTGGATAGGCGTCGACGACCCGGAGGGCGAGGCACGGGGCTTCACCCAGGCCGCCGCCAAGGCCGACCGCGAGGCGCTGCTCGTTCTCTACAACATCCCGCACCGCGACTGCGGCCGCTACTCCCAGGGCGGCGCCGCCGACGGCAACGCGTACCGGTCCTGGCTGGACGGCGTACTCAAGGGTATCGGTGACCGCGCCACCACCGTCATCCTGGAACCCGACGCCCTCCCGCACATCGCGGACAAGTGCACCCCGCAGCAGTTCCACGAGGAGCGCTACGCCCTGCTGTCGGAGGCGGTCGGCAAGCTCAAGGCGCTGCCGCACACCAAGGTCTATCTGGACGCCGGCAACCCGCACTGGATCAAGGACGCGGGCCGGCTGGTCGAACCCCTCAAGCGGGCGGGCATCGACCGCGCCGACGGCTTCGCGCTGAACATCTCCAACTACCAGACCACCGCGGAGAACACGAAGTACGGCAAGCGGCTGTCGGCCATGGTCGGCGGCAAGCCCTTCGTCATCGACACCAGCCGCAACGGCAACGGTCCGGCCCCCGGCGGCGACGACCCGGAGAACTGGTGCAACCCGCCCGGCCGCGCCCTGGGCACCCCGCCGACCACCAAGACCGACGACCCCCTGATAGCCGCCTACCTGTGGATCAAGCGTCCCGGAGAGTCGGACGGCACCTGCAAGGGCGGCCCCAAGGCGGGCACCTGGTGGCCCGAGTACGCCCTGGGGCTGGCCCGCAGCGCGGAATAGCGCCAGACCGTCCGCCCGGCCCGGCGGCCGCGCTCCCGCGTCGGGGCGCCGGGCCGTCGTCCCCGCGCCGGCCGCGGCCGGCCGCCGTCACGGCCGGCGGGAGGGCGCACCCGAGGCGAGCCCTCCCGCTCCCGGCCCCTCCCGGGCCGCTGGGGCGTACGCGGCCGTCTACGCGCGCCCCGCCGTGACCTTCACCCACACCGCCTTCGACGGGGTGCCGTGTCCGTCGACCGCGTTCAGCATGTACCAGCCGGGCGGTACCAGCGACGGGTCCTTGGGCAGGGTGACCGTCACCCCGTTCCCGTCCTTGGCCACCGTGAAGTCCAGGGCGATCGAGCGCTGTTCGACGTTGGTGACATGGGTGAACGAGCCGGGGCGCATCAGCCGCATCTTCTTGATGCCGGAGGCGTGCGGGGCGGCGTAGGCCGTGCTGCTGCCCAGGGAGAGCGTCTTCGGGCCCTGGTCCGTCAGTTCGGGGCGCGACTTCCGGTAGAGGTACGGCGGGGTGTAGAGGTCGATCTGCTGCTGGAAGACACCCGGCTTGGTGTTGTCCTTGTCGGCGTAGAGCGAGTCGGAGCCGAAGGTCATCACCCGGCCGTCGGGCAGCAGCAGCGCTCCGGAGTGGTAGTTGCGGCCCACCAGCGGGTCGGCCACCTGGCGGGCGGAGTTGGTGGACGGGTCGTACAGCTCCGCCTTGAGGATGTTGGAGTCGCTGCGGCCGCGGTAGTCACCGGAGCCGTTCGTGGTCAGCACGGTGTCGTCCGGCATGATCACGCTGCTCGGGTAGCGGGCCTTCGCATACAGCGGCGGCCCGTCCTTGAAGCGCGGCGACGGGGCGTGCAGGTCCACGATGCGGGTCTTGTCGGTGGACTTCGGGTCCTCGCCGACACCGCCCCCGCCCAGCACCATGTACCGCTGTTCCTGGGCCGGCGGCAGCAGCACCGACATCGATGTCTCCAGGATCTTCGGGTCGCTCATCCCGGGCACGACCTGGAACTTGTTGGACTTCAGGTCCCAGATGCCGGGCGTGCGGCCGATGTTGTCCGGGCCGTAGCCGGCGTTGGAGCCGGTGTAGAAGATCCGGCCCTGGTCGGTGAGGAAGAGCGCCGGGTAGGTCGGGAAGAAGCGCCGCTTGGGCAGGTAGGTCCACTTCTTCGTCTTCGGGTCGTAGATCTCCTGCTTGCCGGGGACGACCTGCCCGATCTCGTCCAGCCCGGAGACGGAGAGGACCTTGCCGTCCTGCAGGCTGGTGAGCGTCGGATACCAGCGGGCCTCGTTCATCGGGTCCACGGGGACGTAGCGCTCGGCCACCGGGTCGAACTCGAAGGAGTCCTTGATCCCCTGGAAGTCCTTCTTGTCGAACGACAGCTTCTGGGCGATGCCGTAGAAGTTGTGGGCGTCCGCGCCGGTCAGGCCGTGGATCCGGTAGTTGTCCTGGGATCCCGTGGAGTGCGAGCGGCCGTCCTTGAGAGCCTCGACGTAGACCCGGGCCTCACTGTGGACCACGGTGACCTTGCCGGTCGCCGGGTCGGTCTTCTTCTTCGCCCGGGGCACCACGACGGGGTCCTTGGAGGTGAAGCTCTTGCCGTTCTTCTTGCCGGTGAACAGCGTGCCGGCCGGGAACGTCTTCGGGCCGTCCGGGTCCTCGTTGTAGACGATCATGAGGCCGCCGGCCTTCTTCACATCGCCGTTGAGCTTCTCGTAGCGCTGGGTGCCGCCGGCCACCAGCAGCTTGCCGTCCGGGAGCTGGGTGTGCCCGGAGCAGAAGAGGTCCTTGGGCGTGGGGATGTTCTTGAAGGTGTTCTTCTCCGGATCCCACAGGACCGTACGGAACGACTTGGCCCGGAAGTTCGCCGCGTTGTTGCCGGAGCCCGCGACCAGCAGCACCTTGCCGGTGTGCAGCAGGGCCGCGTGGATGGTGTTGATGCGGTACTTGTCCGGTACGTCGACGGCGTCCCAGTGGCCGTTCGCCGCCTTGTACTCGGGCTTGTTGATCTCGTACTGGTGGTACTGCGCCGAAGCGAAGCTGTAGAGGGCCGGCCCGTTCATCGCGGCCAGTGCGAGCACCACCGCCGTCGCTATCGTCACTCTGCGGGTGCGACGGCTCGGACGGTACTTCATGTGTGACGTCCCCCAAGGGCGATCTGCAGGGTCTGTTCGGCGGTAAGAGCCGGGTCGGCGGCACGGTCGGCCGCCTGGTCGGTGGCCTGGCCATGGGCCTGGCCGCGGGCCGGGTCAGGGCCCACGGGCGGGTCGGCGGGCGGATCGGCCGGCTGGTCCCCCGCCCGGCCGGCGGCCCGGGCGACGGTGGGCACGGCACCGGCCGCGGCCCCGTCCGCGGCACCGGCCGTGCCACTCGCGTCACCCCCGGCGTCGGCACCACCGGCAGCGGCGCCCGCACCGCCGGCGGCCTCCTTCCGCTTGCGCTCCTCGCCCCGTACGGACATCCGCCAGGCGATGATCGGCGCGGCGGTGATCAGCATCGCGAGGGTGGCCCAGGTGACCATCGCCGGATGGCTGTGCCCCAGCACGAACGAGGCGACCAGCGAGCCGCCGAAGACGAGAAGGAAGAACAGGTGCACCCGGAACGTCCCGAAGAGGGTGTCCGGGCTGGAGGAGTCGCCCTTCGGCGTGACCACGAACTTGCTCTTGCGGCGCAGCACCGTGTCGAACAGCGACCGGGCGTAGATCGGCGCGGACAGCGCGGACATCACCATGCCGGCGACCCCGCCGGAGCCCTCGGGCTCGTGCGGCGAGACGTTGTGCCGGCGGTTCCAGATGTACAGGCCGATCTGCAGTGCCGAGGCATTGCCGTAGAGCATCATCCACACCGCGGGATCGATCTGCACACCCGAGGCCCCCAGGCCCAGGAACAGCGCACAACTGAGCGCCGCCAGGATCCAGTTCAGCGCCGACATCGGGTAGAAGATCACCATCATGGTGTAGTTGAAGAGCCGTCCCGCAGGCAGGCTGAACGGCGCCTTCCAGAACTGCTTGAGGATCGTCTCGTACGTCCCGCGCGACCAGCGCAGCTGCTGGGTGAAGAAGTCGGTCCAGGCCGTGGGCCCCTCGCCGACCGCCAGTACGTCCGGGGTGTAGACCGAGCGCCACTTCTTGCCGGTCCGCGGGTTGCGGTGCCGGTGTATCTCGAAGCCGGTCGCCATGTCCTCGGTGATGGAGTCGTACAGCCCGCCGATCTGCTTCAGGGCGCTGATGCGCACGGCGTTGGAGGTGCCGACGAACATCGGCGCGCCGTAGCGGTTGCCGGCCCGCTGGATCAGGGCGTGGAAGAGGAACTGCTGGGACTCGGCGGCCTTGGTGACGAAGGTGTCGTAGTTGCCGTACACCTGCGGGCCGATGACGAAGCCGACGTCCGGGTCGCGGAAGAAGCCCAGCATCCGCTCCAGGTAGTTGGGCAGCGGGACGTGGTCGGTGTCGACGGAGGCGAAGTAGTCGTAGGCGTCGCCGTGCGCCTGCAGCCAGGCGTTGTAGTTGCCGTGCTTGGTCTTGGCGCGGTGCGGGCCCTTGGGCCGGTTCCACTCCGGGACGCCCTTGCGGCTGAAGTGGTGGACGCCCAGGCGCCGGCAGACCTCCTTGACCTCGGGGTCGTCGCCCTCGTCCAGCAGCCAGACGTGCAGCAGACCGCGGTGCCGGATCTTGACCGCCGCCTCCAGCGTCTTCGTCACCATGGCGAGGGGTTCCTTGCCCGGCACGAACGAGGTCAGGAAGGCGACGCGGGTGCCGCTCTCGGGAATGACCGGCACGGGGTCGCGGGCGACGAGGGTGGCATGGGCGTTGGACAGCACGTTCATGCACCGGAAGAACTCGATCAGCCCGATCGAGACCAGCATGACGACGTCCAGCGCCGGGAGGAAGTCGTAGGCGGGGTAGTCGCGTTCGGTCCAGTGGCTCGGCTGCATCAGCCAGACCAGCAGCCCGAACGAGACCAGCGGCGCGGCGCCGAGCAGCAGGGCCGCCCGTATGCGGTGCGGTTCGTCCGCGAGCATCGAGCGGTAGCGGACCGTGTAGGGCTTGTCCGGGTCGGGCCGGGTGAGCGGCCCGGCCAGCCGGCTGTAGTGCTCGTAGTCATAGCGCGGCAGCGGCTTGCGCTGCATGCGCCGCTGCCAGTGCTGGCGCGGCACGCGCAGGCGCGTCGTGGCCGACGGGTCGTACGGGCGCTGCGGCCGGGAGCCGTCAGGCGGCGACGTCATGAGTCCATCCCCCCGCACGCAGCACTTGCTGCGTGCCGTCTGTGCTGATGGCCCGAGTCCGCGGTCCCCCGCGACCGACTCGGGCGCTTTGCTGTCGGCCGCCTGCACCGTTCGGACGGTTGGCAGCCGTCCTCCGGTTGCGTATGCAACGCTGCCGCGATCCTGCCAAGCGGCGATTTCCCCGTGTTCACATCACGCCATCCGGCGTGCCCGACCGTTCCCACTCGGCTGGATGCGGTCCTCATTTCGCCGAGTTACCAGGTCAGGGTCCCTAACCGCCGTCCTGATGGCAAGAGTTGTCCAGGGAATTGTGTACGAGAGTGCGCAAGACCGGGCCGCAGGTGGCGCTGGGCACATCGCTTTGATACGGAACTGCCGCCAATTTTCCCGCCGTCAGCGGATATCAGGGCAATGGTTGCGGTGTCCTGGCTCTGGGTGTCCGGAGCAATCCAGCGCGTAAAGGGAGTGGTCCCGTACGGGTTTTGCCCGCCTCGGCCGGCCACCAACCGGCAAAGGTGAACGCCCCTTCGCGGGAACGTGGAGTGACGCATGATGGAGGGCGGGGCTGCCGCAACGCACCGAACGAACAAGCAGGTCAAGGTACTTGAGGGGAGTGCGGGTGCGGCGTGGGCCGGTGCCTGCGGGAATGCGCCGGCAGGGCGGGGGAGCGGCGGATCCGTGGTGAGTTCGCCTCGTTTGCCGGCCCCGGTGAAGTTACCTCCGCGTACGCCGATTTGGCCGAAGGTGTGGCTATTCCCCTGGGTAATCCCCCGCGGCTCCGTCTCTATTGGTGGCGGTCGACGGGGAGTACGAGGGGCGCCCCTCCCGTGGGTGGTGCTGCCGGGATTTCGATGCCCTGCGTGACGGCCTCGTCACCGGTTTGGTGAGTGGGGTGGCGGCCGCCGGGCATGGGCGGGTCCGGACCCGGGCCCGGAATGGGGGAGAGGGGGTGGCGCGACGACGCGGATTCGGGACTGGAGGGCTTGCGTGGAAAAGGAGGGGGCAGGCCGCCCCATCGGTGCGCGATCGGGTAATTACCGTTTGTGATCGCAAGGACATCGACGGTCGCCGTCGAGGGGTAGTGAGGGGGGCGCCTGAGTGGCCGAGGGCGGGTGTTGCGGGGGGGGGTGCGCCGGTCATCCATCCGGCCGACCGCGCGACCGGCCGCACGGCCCGACCACACGACTGAGGCCCCTCGCATGGCGAGGGGCCTCAGTCCTACGTGCGCCGCCAGGGACTCGAACCCCGGACCCGCTGATTAAGAGTCAGCTGCTCTAACCAACTGAGCTAGCGGCGCGCGCTGACCTGGAGAACTTTACACGAACTCCAGGGGTGCTCCGCACCGCGGCCGGGCCGCTCCGTGCGCCCGGATCGTGTGACCCAGGCCACCTGCCGCGACGTCCGTTCGGCCCGGCATACCGTACGAGAGGTTCACCCCATATGAGGCAAAAGTCCCTACGTTCGGGGACCTTCGACTGGCGGCCCGCCCGCCGTGATCTGTGAGGATCGATTTCAAGGCCTCCATGGCGGTAGATCACCAGTTGCCCCGTCAACATGCGATATGCCCTGCCGGTTGAGAGGCTGGGGCGAACGTCGGGACGAAAGAACGGAACACGCCCGGGGGTGCCGGGCCATGGCGTCCGTCACTCCTCCTCGCCCTCTTGCAACCCCACCCTCCCCAGCAACGTCTGCCAGGACGCGCGCCCCGGACCGGGTCCCCGGGACTCGCCCCTCCGTCGGAAAGGTTGATCGTCATGGTGTCGACAGCCAAGCGCACCCTTGAGATGCAGCTCCTCCTCGGGCCGGACGAAGCAGTTCCGGTGGCCGGCCGGTTCAGCTATCGCAGTGACCGCCCGTACGAGGTCGAGGTCGCGTTCATCAGTCGTGGCCAGAAGGTGGCCACCTGGCTGTTCGCCCGTGATCTGCTGTTGGCGGGGCTGCACGACGAGGCAGGTGAGGGGGACGTACGGGTGTGGCCCTTCCGCCGACCGGGGGCATCGCGCCGCGTACACATCGAGCTGTCCACCGACGACAGCGTGTGCGAGCTGTCGGTGCGCGCGATCGAGCTGACCGCCTGGCTGGAGCAGACCACGGCGATTGTCCCGCCCGGCCATGAGGACCGCTATCTCGACATGGACACCCACCTGGCCCGGCTGTTCGCCGGGAAGTGCTGATGGGGGACAGGGCGATCATGACCACGACCACAAGCGCAAGCACGACGACGACCGGCACGGCGACCACGCCCACGAGTGCGACCACGCCCACGAGCACGGCGACGGACCCGAGCGCGGCGACGCACACGGCTGCGGCCGTGCCGGCGACCACGTCCGCGACCAGGAGGGCGACCGGGGGCGCGGCCGGACCCGCGGAGGTGCCCGCGGCCAGGTGCGCGACGGCGGGCGGGGCCGGCCCGTCGGCCGAACCGGCGAGTGCGACCGGGCCGACGGGGGACCCGGCGACCGCTCCCGGCACCGGCATATCCGCCGACGCGCCCGGCATACCCTCGGCCACCCCGGCCACCCCCACCACCGAGGCGCCCCCGGCCACCCCGCCGGTCTCGGCCGCCGCACCGGCCCCGACCGGACCCGCCTCCGCCACCCCGCACGACCCCAGCACCCACGGTTTTCTGCCCGAGCGGCCGCCCGTCCGTTCCATGATCGGAACCTGGACCCGGCTGGATGCCATGGCGCGCGCGGCCGCGGTCGCGCCCGACCGGGCGGCCGCCGTCGCGCTCGTCGAACGCGCGCACCGTGCCGAGGAGTTGTCCGCCCTGCGGCAGCGGGTCTCCCGCCTCTCCCTGCGCAACGCGGAGGCCGCCGCCATGCGGATCGCGGTGATCGCGGTCTCCTGCGGCTGGTGCGGTCTCGACCCGCAGGCGCCGGCCGCCCGCGAGGTCGCCGACGAGGCGTTCCTCGACCTGTGGGCGGCGATCGCGCACCGCATCGACCACGATCAGTTCGTCGCCCTGCCCACCCTCGCGCTCCACAACTGGGTCCCCGAACGCAAACCCCGCCGCCACATCCCCATCGACCAACTGGCCCGCACCGAGGTGCTCGTGCCGATCGTCCGCTGGGCCCCGGAGGGGCAGCCGCTCAGCCGTCTGGACCGGCTGATGCTGGCCGCCACCCGCCTGGAGGCGCACGGGATCTGGCTCTTCCGGCTCGCCGAAACCCTGGCGGGCCGGTCGCCCGACGACTCCTCCACCCCGACGGCACTGCGCCGCCTGGTCCGTGTGCAGCATGCGCTGCGCGCCCAGCTCCTCGCCGAGGCGACGGATCTGACGGCCGCGCCCGCCACGCCGCAGCAGCGTGCGGTGCTCGGCGCGCTCGCCGAACAGGGCGCGCTGGAGCCGCCGGTGCTCCAGGCGGCCGAAGCGGTGCTGGGCATCGGCGGACGCCGTATGGGTGAGGGCAGGCGCCAGTTGCTGCGGCGTCATCTCCCGGCGCAGCACCGCGCCTGGCTCAGCGCGATGGACCGCCACTGCGCCCCCGTACGCACCCTCGCCCACCGCGGCGGCCCCGACGCCGCCGTCTACCGCGAGGCCCAGGAGTCCCTGATCGCCCTCCGCCGCACCTACACCGCGCTCGTGCAGGCCGCCGCCCGCCCCGCCGCGCCCCCGCTCACCGCGGCAGCATGACGCGCACCTGACCGGCCCCGGGCCGAGCCGCCGGCCCGCCCGCCCGACGGCCCGTACCGGGGGAAGCTCGGCCTGCGGCGCCCGGGGGAAGCCGGCGTCCATCCGGCCATCGCCCCGCTCGTCGCCCCTCCCCCCGCCGGTCATCGACCTGAGCATTGGTATGGACATGTCCAATACCGCGCCCTTACGCTGCGACTTGGTCTAGACCGCAGGTTCGGCACCGCAGTGCACTGCATTTCTCCCGGCACGGAACTCCCCCACGTTCTTCAGGAGCGAAGCATGCGCAAAAAAATCAGTGCTGCCGTGATCGGTCTGGGCGTCGTCGGCGTCTCCCTGCTCTCGACGGGCAGCGCTTCCAGCCACGGCTACAGCGACGCACCCCCCAGCCGCCAGGCCCTCTGCGCCAAGGGCACCGTCAAGGACTGCGGCGCGATCCAGTACGAACCGCAGAGCGTCGAGGGCCCCAAGGGCTTCCCGGCCGCCGGCCCGGCGGACGGCAGGATCTGCTCCGGCGGGCACGAGAACTTCGCCCAGCTGGACGACCCGCGCGGCGGGAAGTGGCCCGGTACCAAGCTCACCCCGGGGCAGGGCTACACCTTCACCTGGCGGCTGACGGCACGCCACGCGACCACGGACTTCGAGTACTTCATCACCAAGGACGGCTACGACCCGAGCAAGCCGCTCACCCGTGCCGACCTGGAGCCCCAGCCGTTCATGACGGTCCCGATGGGCGGCGCCCGGCCGGGCGAAACCGTTCAGCACCAGGGCACCGTCCCCACCCAGAAGTCCGGCCGCCACCTCATCCTCGGCGTCTGGAACATCGCCGACACGGGCAACGCCTTCTACGCCTGCTCGGACGTCGACCTCTCCTGACGCCCCGGGGCGCCGGCCACGGCACACCCGTACCCACCTCACCGCCAACAACACCACCCACCACCCACCACCCACCACCCCATCGGGCCTCCCCGCTCCCCTCCGGGGAGGCCCTCCCCCGGAAGCCCCGGCCCCGGCGTCCCTTGCCCGCCCCACCCCCCTCCACAACTGACTCCACGTCAGCTACCCTGCGGCGCCATGGCACCCAACGGCACCAGCGCCCGGGGCAGTTCCGGCGCCGCCACCGTCGCGGAGCTCGTCCGGGCGCAGTGGGGCGATCACCGGGTGGGGGTGATGTACGGGGACCTCGTGCTCACCCACCACGAGCTGGCGGGCGGCGCCGCCGCGCGGGCCGCGCTGCTGGGGGACCTGCTGCCGCGGGACGCACCGCCGCACCTCGGGGTGCTGCTCGGCAACGTGCCCGAGTACCCGCTGTGGCTGAGCGCGGCGGCGCTCGCCGGGGCCGCGGTCGCCGGGATCAACCCCACCCGCCGGGGCCCGGAGCTCGCCCGCGACATCCGTCACACCGACTGCGCGCTGCTGATCACCGAACGCGCCCAGCTCCCGCTGCTGGCCGGCCTCGGCCTCCCCCTCCCGCCCGAGCGGATCCTCGTCGTGGACGACCCGGCCCACCGGGAGCTGCTCGGGCCGTACGAGGGCGCGACGCCCGACGAGATCGCGGCCGGCGGCACCGGCACCCCGACACCGGCCTCCCGGATGCTGCTCTACTTCACCTCCGGCTCCACCGGCGCACCCAAGGCCGCCGTCTGCACCCAGGGCCGGCTGGCCGCCGCCGGGCACTCGCTGGCCGGATACCTCGGGGTGCGCCGGGACGACGTCCACTACCTGTGCATGCCGATGTTCCACGGCAATGCCGTGATCGCCGGCTGGGCCCCGGCGCTCGCCGGCGGCGCCGCCGTGGCACTGCGCCGCCGCTTCTCGGCCTCCGCCTTCCTCCCCGACGTGCGCCGCTACGGAGCCACCTACTTCACCTACGTCGGCCGGGCCGTGCAGTACCTGCTCGCCACCCCGCCCGCCCCCGACGACCGGGACCACCCGCTGCGCCGCGGGTTCGGTACCGAGGCGGGCACCGTCGACGCCGCCCGCTTCGCCGAACGGTTCGGCGTCCGCCTGACCGAGGGGTACGGCTCCTCCGAGGGCGGCGCCGCGATCCAGCGCACACCGGACACCCCGCCCGGCGCGATCGGCCGGGACGCACCCGGCGGCGATCTCGCCGTCGTCGACCCGGAGACCGGCGCCGAGCTGCCGCGTGGCCGGCTCGACCCGGCCGGCCGGCTGCTCAACGGGGAACGGGCGATAGGGGAGCTGGTCAACCGGGGCCGCAGCTCCTTCGAGGGCTACTGGCGCAACCCCGGGGCGACCGCCGCCCGCACCCGCGGCCGGGGCGAGGGCCGGGTCGGCGCGGGCTGGTACTGGACCGGTGACCTCTTCTTCCGGGACACCGAGGGCTTCTTCCACTTCGTCGGGCGCACGGACGACCGGCTGCGGGTCGACAGCGAGAACCTGGCCGCCGCGATGATCGAGAACATCCTCGCCCGGTACGCCCCGGCCGCCGGCGTGGCCGTGTACGCGGTGCCCGACCCCGTCGCCGGGGACCAGGTCATGGCGGCCCTGGCGCTGCGGGACGGCGCCGCCTTCGATCCGGACGACTTCGTGGCCTTCCTCGCCGCCCAGCCCGACCTCGGGACGAAGATGGCGCCCCGGTTCGTACGGACCATGGCCGCGCTGCCGGTGACCGCCACCCACAAGGTGCACCGGGTCGCGCTGCGGCGGGCCGGGTTCCGGTGCCCGGACCCGGTCTGGTGGTCCCCGGTGACCGCGGCGGACCCTGCCGCACCGGCCCGCTGCGCAGTCCCCGCCGGCAGTGCCTACCGCCCGTTCACCGCCGCGGACCGGACCGCCCTGCTGGCGCTGTACCGCGCCCACGACCGGACCGCTCTGCTGGACCGGTGATCTCGGCCCGGCGGGACGACCACCGGCCCCGGCGGATCCCCCGGCAGCCCGCCCCGGCAGCACAGCAGGCCGCAACAACGAAGTGGGCGTTCCCGGAGAACCGGAAACGCCCACTCGATACGTGCGCCGCCAGGGACTCGAACCCCGGACCCGCTGATTAAGAGTCAGCTGCTCTAACCAACTGAGCTAGCGGCGCGCGCTGACGAAAGAAATACTACCTGGTCGAGAGGGGTGCTCATGACCACGGCGGTGGAGGTGGGCGACGGACGGCCCCGGCCGCCCCTGCCCGGCCCGCCGGACAGTCCGGCCGCACGATCCCGGACGCGCGGTCCGGTGCACCGTCCGGCAGGGCCCCCGCTCAGATCGCCAGCGACAGCAGTACCGGCGCGGCCTGGCGGTTGAGGGTGTCGGCGGCCTGGCGCAGACGGTGGGCGTGCTCCAGCGGCATGGAGAGGGCGAGGCAGCCGACCGTCGAGCCGGCGGTGATCGGTACGGCCGCGCAGACCGTGCCGACGGCGTACTCCTGCAGGTCGAGGACGGGGACCGTGGGCGGCTGGCTGTCGAGCTTGTGGAACAGGACCTTCTCGTTGGTGATCGTCCGGGAGGTGAGCCGGGCGGTCTTGTGGCGGGAGAGGTGGTCCTTGCGGCCGTCGTGGTCGAGCTGCGCCAGCAGGCACTTGCCGACCGCGCTGGCGTGCGCCGTGCGGTGGAATTCGGCCCACTCGTTGACCTTGGGGGCCAGCGGTCCGTCGGCGTAGTGGAGGATCTTCACCTCGCCGTCGATGTACCGGCTGATGTAGACCGCCGCACCGACCGAGTCGCGCAGGTGGTCGAGGGTGAGCTGGAGCTTGTCGCGCAGGGCCTGGTCGCGGTCGCCGCCGGTGCCCAGCAGCAGGAGCGAGGCGCCGACGACATACGCGCCGTCGGTGACCTGCTCGACATAGCCCTCGCGGCGGAGCATCGACAGCATGTGGGCGAGCTGGCCCGGGGGCAGACCCGTTTCGCGGGCGATCTGCGCGTCGGTCACGCCATCGGCGTGCCTGGAGATCGTTTCGAGCACGCGAAGGGCGTACTGCACCGAATGGAACGGCGCGGTCGGCTCGGGCTTCAGCGCCACGGTGTCCCCCTAGCAGGTTGTTACCGCTTGCGGCATGACGGTCGTCGGCGGCCCCGGCCGGCGCTTGCGCGGACGGTCCCGACAACGGCGTGGGACTCACGATAGCGGTCAACGGGCCTCGGGGGAGGGGGTCTTGACTGAAAAGAGCCGTGCTTGGCGTTTCTGTACTGGGGCTTGAGACTTTGGCATATGCCAAGGTCATAAGGCCCCGGCGCGGCCGGGCACTTCGCGCCCCGCCGCACCGGGATACCCGGTGCGGCGGGGGAGAGAGCCCGGGGAGGGTGTGGAACCGGCCACATCCATGGCCGGTTCCGCGAGATGGCCGCCGCTCAGGACGTCATCATCATCTTCTCGCCGCTGGTGCCCTTCAGCTTGTTGCCCTTCCACTTGTTGACGTACCAGAGGAAGACATGGCCTTCGGCCATCCTGCGGTCGAAGTCGCAGACCTGCCAGCCGCCCTTGTAGTTGCCGTAACAGCGGTATCCGGGCTGGCCGTTGCTGTTGACCGAGCCGCGCACCTCGATGCGCATGCCGTCGCGGGCGGTGTCACGGATCCAGACCCGGTCGCCCTTCTTCTTGAAGCAGGCCTCGCCCGCCAACTTGCGCCCGTTGTTGATGAAGTTGCAGCCGGCGTCGATCTTGGGCGACTTCTTGGTGGCCTTCGCCTTCTGCGTGTACACGGTCTTCTTGGTGTGCGCGGTCTTCTTGGTGTGCACGGTCTGCGCCGAGGCGGAGCCCGCGAGGGACCCGGCCAGGGCGGTGGCGGCGAGAGCGGCCACCGCGCCGCGCGCGATCATGGTGCGCATACGCATCTGCCTTTGCTGGTCGTGGGTGTGCGGCGGCCTCGGCGGACCGGGGCCGGTGGGCCTGCGGTGCGCGGCGGGCTCACCCGTGGAGCGGCTTGCTCCAGACGCTCTTGTGCTTTCCGGAGCCCCAGGCGCCGGTGACCTTGGTGCGCCACTTCTGGACCGGCCTGTCGTCCTTGACTTCCTTGGTGGCGACGAAACAGGCCTTCTTGTGGTTGGCGCATTTGGCCGTCGCCATCTTCTTCCTGCCCTTGTAAAGGGTGACGACGAGCTTGGTGTAGGCGGGCTTGTAGTTGCACTCGATCGCGCCGTTGCCGAACTTGTCGGTCCGCCGGTCGACGTGGTCGGTGTAGGCGGAGACCTTGCAGGTCCTCTTCAGCACGGCGGGACCGTGGTCCGCGGCCGCCGCGGCAGGAAAAGCCGTTCCCGTCGTACCGAGAACGCTCACGGCCGCGGCACTCACCAAAAGTGCGCGGGATGCCTTGTGTACGCGCATGCTGCCTCCCGTTCGGATGTCTTCGTGCAGCGAAAGACGCCGTCCGGCCGCGGGTATCTCCAGGAGTCCGGAAAAGGGCGTCCCCGCCGGTGATGCGCCTCATAGTCTTGAGGAATCCGGCGGGGCGGCCAATGTCAGGTCGATGTCAGTTCGCTGACGCTTGCCCACTCCTGGCGGCGATCCGCAGACCGCACCCGCGGACGGATTCGATCCCGACGTCGACACCGGCCCTTTCCAGCTTCCGGCGCAGCCGTCGCACCGCGCTGTGAATCACCGTGGTGTCCACTCCGCAGGACGCTCCCCAGACGTCCCGGACGAGTTCCCGGTAAGTGGCCACACCGCCGTCGTGCCCGGCGAGGCAGGCCAGCAGGCCGCTCTCCTGTGCGGTCAGCTCCAGCGGCGCGCCGCACCACAGGGCCCGCTGTTCCTGGGGCCGGATCTCCAGCCGGCCGACCCGCAGCGGGCCCGGCCGCGGGGCCCCGGCGGCGGGCCGCTCGCCGTCCATCAGGCGTCTGGCCTGGTCGAGATCGCGGACCAGCAGGACCGGAAGGTTGCTGTGCAGCAGGTCGTTGAGCTGCTCGATGTCGTCGACGGTGTCGGCGACGACGACCGCGTAGGCATCCTGGTGCCGAAGCGGCGGGTCCTGGATGTGCACGCTCACCTCAGCCCCTCCAGAATGCACCGGGAGGGACGACGCGCCGGGCCGGGCGCGCTTTTCTGACGGTGCTCCGGAATGCGCCGACTCGCGCGGCAAAAAACGAGACGTTCACGTCTCCACTGTCCTTCCCATGGAAAAGGGACCCCGTTGTCGTGCTTGCGGACAGAAGGCGTGGCGTGAAACTCGGGCGCGGCACGGTGCCGGCGCCCGGGCAGGACGCCCGGTACGGTCCGGACTCCGCGCCTCCACCATGGTCATGAGGTGGTGTCAGGCGCGTCGGCGAACCGCCCGTAGACGGTAGACCGTAGACCTGAATTCGGCCGCGGGTCCCCGACTTGAGGAACAGTTGAGCATGCGGCGGGCCGTCGTGCGAGCGGTTCTCCATATCCCGTGGAGGGGTTCGGGGCGATATTCCGGAATTCGGCCGCCATGGTGCCTGTGTGCGGAAAGGGGAAAGGGTGGTGCGCCCCCCTCCAGGGGGCGCACCACCCGAATCTTGCGCCTAGCGGCGGCCGTTCACAGTACGGCGCTCAGGAATTCCCGGGTGCGTTCGTGCTCCGGCTCCGAGAAGATCTTTTCCGGAGCGCCGGATTCGATGACCCGGCCCGCGTCGAACATCAGGACGTCGTCGGAGATGTCCCGGGCGAAGTTCATCTCGTGGGTGACGCAGAGCATCGTGATGTCCGTGGTGTGCGCGATGTCCCGCAGGACGTCCAGCACCCCGGCCACCAGCTCCGGGTCCAGCGCCGAGGTCACCTCGTCCAGCAGCAGCACCTGCGGGCGCATCGCCAGCGCCCGGGCGATGGCGACCCGCTGCTGCTGGCCGCCGGAGAGCTGGTTCGGGTACTTGTCCAGGTGCGCGGTCAGGCCCACCAGTTCGAGCAGATCACGGGCCCGCTCCTCGGCGGCGTCCTTCTCCATCCCCAGGACGTGCACCGGTGCCTCGGTGATGTTCCGCAGCACCTTCATGTTGGGGAAGAGGTTGAACTGCTGGAACACCATGCCGATGTTCTTGCGGACCTCGCGGATGTGCTTCTCCCCGGCGGGGACGAGCTTGCCGCCCTTCTCCTCGTGCGTCAGGTACGTCCCGCCGACCTTGATCGTGCCCTCGTCGGGCTTCAGCAGCGTCATCAGCAGTCGCAGGATCGTGGTCTTGCCGGAACCGGAGGGACCGATGAGGGTGACGTGCTTGCCCGAGGAGACGGTGAAGTCCAGGGAGTCCAGGACGGTGTTGGTCCCGAACCGCTTGGTGACCTTGTCGAAGCGGATCAGCTCGGTGCCTCCCCCGGACTCCGTCCGGGAGGTGTCCGCCGGGTCGGTCGTTTCTTTCGAGGGGGTGTGGTCAGCGGACAAGGCGACGCTCCAGGGCTCGCAGGAGGAGGGAGGTGGGGTAGGAGATGACCACGAAGAGGATGCCGACGACGGTGATCGGCTCCAGGTAGTCGAAGGTGGTGGCGCTGATGCTGTTCGCCTGGAAGAGCATGTCGGCGACGGTGATGCCGGCCAGCAGCGGTGTGTCCTTGAACATCGCGATCACGTAGTTGCCCAGCGCGGGCACCACCCGGCGGAAGGCCTGCGGCAGGATCACCGCGGTCCAGGTCCGCCGGCGCGGCAGGCTCAGCGCCGTGGCGGCCTCCCACTGGCCGGGCGGTACCCCGTCGATACCGGCGCGGTAGACCTCGGAGGTGTACGTCGAGTAGTGCAGGCCCAGGCCGATGACACCGGTGGTCAGGGGCGCGAACGCCAGCCCCCACCCCGGCAGCACGAAGAACAGGAAGAACAGCTGCACCAGCAGCGGGGTGTTGCGGATGAACTCCACGAAGATGCTCACCGGCCAGGTCACCCAGCGGCTGCGGGCGCGCAGGGCCAGGGCCCACACCAGCCCGAGCGCGAAGGACACCAGCGAGCCGTAGATCGTCGCCTGGACGGTGATCCAGAGGCCCTTGAGGATCTCGGGCATGATCTCGCCGACGTAGCTCCATGACCAGTTGTTCACGGCTTTCCTCCGGTGGCCAGCGCCTCGGGGCCCTGCTTCTCGACGGGCAGTTTGCGGGAGAACCAGCCCTCGCCCTTGGGCACCGCCCGGCCGACCGAGGCCTTGGCGCGGCGTTCCAGCACCCGCATGATCCGGGTCATCACGAACGCGACCGCGAAGTACAGGACGAGGATGATTCCGTAGATCTGGGCGCTCTGGCCCGTCGACAGCCGGGCGAGCTTGGCCTGGAAGGTGAGCTCGCCGATGGACAGCAGCGACGCCAGCGCGGTGCCCTTGAGCAGCTCGATCAGCAGGTTGTTGAAGGGCGGCATCATCTCCGGGACGGCCTGCGGCAGTATCACCTTCCGCAGCCGCTGCCAGGGCGTGAAGCTCAGCGCGATGGCGGCCTCGCGCTGGGCGGGTGCCACCGCCTGGACGGCGCCGCGGACGATCTCGGAGCCGTACGCGCCGTACGACAGGCCCAGGGCCAGGGTGCCCGCCCAGATGCCGACCAGCTGCCAGCCCAGCAGCGGCAGCGCGAAGAACAGCCAGAACATCAGCACCAGCGCCGAGGTGCCGCGGAAGAACTCCACGTAGACGCCGGACAGGAAGCGGACGATCCAGAACCGGGAGGTACGGGACAGGCCGATGCCGAAGGCCACGACCGCGGCCAGGGCGGCGCTGTAGACCATCAGCTGGATGGTGATCCACAGCCCCTCGAAGAAGAGTCCCCACAGAGCGCCGGTCATTTCTTGCAGAGCTCCTTCGCCGTGAGGTCGGTCTGGAACTCCTTGGTGAAGCCGTACGGCCGGGCGATGCGCAGGAGTTCGCCGCTCTTCTTCATCTTGTGCAGCTCGCGGTTGAAGGCGTCGCGCAGCTTGGTCTCGCCGATCCGGAAGCCGTAGCCGCCGCCGTCGCGCTGGGGCTTGCCGTCGACCTCCGGCGTGAACGGCGCGGTCATCTCGACCTTGGGGTGGGCGCCGGTCTTCAGTGCCTCGATCATGGTCAGCGCGGTGCCGGCGAAGACGTCGATCCGGCCGGCCTCCAGGGCCTCCATGCCGGCGATCTGGTCGCCGTAGGTCTGGATCGAATCCTTCTTGACGCCGTTGCCGACCGCGTAGTCGATCTCCGCGTAGCCGATACCGGAACCCATCCGGTAATGCCCCTTGGCGATATCCGCATAGGAGTGGATATTTTTCGGGTTGCCCTTGAGGACGAGGAATGCGTCCTTGCTCTCGTAATCCGGGTCGGAGAAGAGAACGGCCGCGCACCGGGCTTTGTTGATGAACATGCCCGCGACGATCACGTCGTACTGGAAGGAATGCAGACCCGGCACCAGTGCGCCGAATTCGACCGGTACCGGCTCGAAGTTCTTGATGCCCAGCCGGCGGAAGATGGTCTTGGCGACCGCGGGGGCCTCACCCGTGAGTTCGCCCTTGCTGTTGATCGAGGCGTAGGGCGGTTCGCTGGCAATGCCCATCCGGACGGTGCCCTTTTTCCGCAGATCCTCCAGCTGGTGTCCGCCCCCGGTCGCCCCGGAGACATCGACCCGGGAGCAGCCGGTGCCCGCTCCCATCGCACCCGCCGTGCCGAGCGCCGCCACCCCCGCGAGCAGCGTTCGCCGCCGGATGCCGCCGGCCAATTTTCTCTTGATCATTTGTGTGTTCTCCTGTGGTGGAGCCATGGGCGCGCGGCTACCCGAACGCCTGGCATATATGCCGATCGTTTCCGGCCCTTGATGCAACCGCCTCAGACTTGTTCCGTACGCCGGTATTGCCCACCTACGATCGGCACATGACCGATCGCTTCATCGAAGTCTCCCTGGACAAGCGCGGCGTGAGCTGCACGGCCAAGTTGCTCGACGACCGCGCGCCGATCACCTGCAATGCCGTATGGGACGCGCTCCCACTCGGCGGCGACGTCTATCACGCCAAATACGCCCGCAACGAGATCTACGCCCTGCTTGCGCCGTTCGCTCCCGAGGAGCCGCCGCTGGAGAATCCGACGATCACTCCGATCCCCGGCGATCTGTGCTACTTCACCTTCACCGACACCCAACTGGGGACGAAGTCCTACGGTTACGAGGCACAGGCCCAGCACCAGGGCCGCACCACCGTCGTCGACCTCGCGCTGTTCTACGAGCGCAACAACCTGCTGATCAACGGTGACGCGGGCTGGGTGCCGGGCATCGTGTGGGGCAGCGTCGTCGACGGCCTGGACCGGATGGCCGACGCCTGCCAGGACCTGTGGCGGGCCGGAGCCCTGGGGGAGACCCTCAGCTTCCGCCGGGCCTAGGGACCGGCGCCGCAGGGGTGCCGGCCGCGTCCCGCCGCCCGTGGAACGGGCGGCGGGACGTCGCGGTCATCCCCTGAGGGCGGCGGGCGCGGGGATCTCCGCGGTTCCCGCCTCGTAGAGGGCGTGCGCGGCGCGCAGCACCAGTGCGTCCGCGTGCCGGGCGCCGACCAGCTGGACGCCGATCGGCATCCCGTCGCCGTCCACCCCGCACGGCAGCGTCGCGGCCGGCTGCTGGGTGAGGTTGAACGGATAGGTGAACGGCGTCCAGCCCGTCCAGCGGGTGTGGCCGGACCCGGACGGCACCTCGGCGCCCGCCTCGAAGGCGGTGATCGGTTCGGTCGGGGTCACCAGCAGGTCGTACGCGCTGTGGAAGCGGCCCATGGCCTGACCGAGCGCCATGCGGGTGTCGACCGCGGCCAGATAGTCCAGCGCGCTGTACCGGGCGCCCTGCGCGCAGATCTCCGCCAGCCCCGGGTCGAGCAGCGCCCGCTGCGCGTCGTCCAGGTGCTGCACCACCCGGGCCGCGCCGCTGAACCACAGGGTGTGGAAAGCCTCCACCGGGTCCGTGATGCCCGGGTCGATCTCCTCGACGGACGCGCCGAGCCGGGCGAGCGTGTCGACGGCCCCGCGCACCGCCGCCGCCACCTCCGGGGCCACCGGCACGTCCCAGCCGAGCGACGGACTGTAGGCCACCCGCAGCCCGGAGACCGGTCCGGCCAGCGCCTCCCGGAACGAGCCGCCGGCCGGACCGAGCTGCGACCAGTCGCGCCAGTCCGCGCCGCAGATCACCTCCATCATCAGCGCCGCGTCCGCCGCGTCCCGGGTCATCGGCCCGACGTGCGCCAGCGTCCCGAACGGGCTCGCCGGATACAGCGGCACCCGCCCGTAGGTCGCCTTGAGGGCGAAGATCCCGCAGAACGACGCGGGGATACGGACCGACCCGCCGCCGTCCGTGCCCAGGCTCAGCGGCCCGGCGCCCAGCGCCACCGCCGCCCCGCTGCCGCCGCTGGAGCCGCCCGCGGTGCGCCCCGGGTCGTACGGGTTGCCCGTCACCCCGTGCCGCGGACTGTCGGTGACGCCCTTCCAGCCGAACTCCGGGGTGGTCGTCTTGCCGAGGAAGACCGCCCCGGACTCCCGCAGCCGGGCGACCGACGGGGCGTCCTCCTCCCACGGCCCCTCGGCCCGCACCGTGCGCGAACCGCGCAGCGTGGGCACGCCCCGGGTGAGGATCAGGTCCTTGACGGTGACGGGCACCCCGTCCACCGGCCCGGCAGGCGTACCGGCCCGCCAGCGTTCCTCCGATTCGCCGGCGGCCGACAGCGCCTCGTCCGCGTCGATCCGGGTGAAGCAGTTCGTCGCGGCCTGGGCGGCCTCGGCGCGCTCCAGCACCGCCCGGGCCGCCTCGACGGGGGAGAACTCGCCGGCCGCGTACCCGGCCGCGAGCCGGGTGGCGGTGAGGTCGGCGAGGTGGGTCGGTTCGGTGGTCATGCGTCCTCCGAGCATCGGCCGCCCCGGGCGGGACGGCGGTGGGGGGAGCACGGCTGCCGCGCCGGGGCCGGCAGCCGGCCCCGTCACTGCACCGGCACGTACCCGAGCCGTTTGTCGACGAGGTTGTCCAGCGGCTCGCCCGCCGACCACCGCTCGAAGTTGTCCTGGAACTGCTCGGCGAGGGCGTCCCGCCAGCCCAGGGTGTCGCCGCTCATATGGGGCGAGACGATCAGGTGCGGGACGTCCCACAGCGGGTTGTCCGTGGCGAGCGGCTCCTGCTCGAAGACGTCCAGCGCCGCCGCCGCGATCCGCCACTCGCGCAGCGCCGCGATCAGGGCGTCCTCGACGACCAGCGGCCCGCGCCCGACGTTGATGAACCGGGCCCGTGACGGCATCCGGGAGAACGCCGCCTTGTCGAACAGGCCGCGGGTGGCCTCGGTCAGGGGCGCCGCGCAGATCACCCAATCCGCGTGGGGCAGCAGGCCGTTCAGCGCGTCGCTCGCGTGCACGCGGCCGAATTGGGGGTCGTCCGAGCGCTCCCGGCGGCCGACCAGATCGACCTTGACACCCAGTGCCAGGAGAGTGGTGCCGATGGCCCGGCCGATCGGTCCGGAGCCCACCACCACGGCCCGGCTGCCGGCCAGCCGCAGGGTCTCGCGGTGCTGCCAGCGCCGCTGCCGCTGGAGCTCCCAACTTCCGTAGAAGTCCTTGGCCATGGCGATCACCAGCCCGGCCACATACTCTGCGATCGGCTGCTCGAAGACGCCCCGGGCGTTGGTCACCAGGGTGTCGTCGGCGACCAGCGCCGGGCACAGCAGCTGATCGACGCCCGCGCTCGCGGTGTGCACCCAGCGGGGCCTGGGACCCTTCTCCGGCCAGGCTCTGCGGATCGCATCGGAGGTGAAATCCCAGGCCAACAACACGTCGGCGGTGGGGAGTCGGTCGGCGAGCGAGTCCTCGTCGGTGAAGATCACCCGAGCCCTGCCGGTGAGCCGGTCGAGCTTCGGCGGGGGGTCGGAACCGAGGACGAGGACGGTGCTTTCGGACATAGCCAGAAACCGTTCTGAAACGTGAGCCCCCTTCAATGGAAAGGGGCGCCGACAGATGCCTGAGATGCGAGGATTGACCACGCTAAGAAGTCGTATCTACCGTGTCAACAACGGCTCTGTCCCGACGTCCCGGCTTGATCCGGCTGCACCTCATCCCCGGCCACTGGCCTGGCCATTCCAGCCCTTCGCTTTGTTCTAGGGGCCTTCATGGACGTCTCTTTTCTGGGTGGCCCACAGCCGCAGCTCGGCGTGGGTGTCGTCGCTCCCTTCGACTTCGCTCTCGACAGAGAGCTGTGGCGCTGGGTCCCCGACGACGTGTCCCTCCACCTCACCCGCACCCCTTTTGTGCCCGTCGAGGTCAGCCTCGACCTGGCCCGTCTGGTCAGTGAGCACGAAACGCTGCAGGCTGCCGTACAGGCGCTGTGCGCGGTATCACCGCAGGTCATCTCCTATGCCTGCACCTCCGGCAGCTTTGTCGCCGGGGTGGCGGGCGAGCGGGCCATGTGCGCCGCCATGGCCCAGGCGGGGGAGGTCGTCTCCCTCACGACATCGGGCGCACTGATCGAAGCGCTGCGCGAGATCGGCGCACGGCGCATCGCCGTGGTCACGCCCTACACGAAATCGGTCACCGACTCCCTGGAGGACTACCTCGGTGAAGCGGGCATCACGGTCACCGGCCGGGCCTACCTCGGTCTGACCCGGCACATCTGGAAGGTGCCGTACCGCGACGTCGTCGACATGGCCCGTGCGGCCGTGGTCGGCGCCGCCGACGCCCTCTTCATCAGCTGCACGAACCTGCCGACCTACGACGTCATCCCGCAGCTGGAGGCCGAGCTGCGGATGCCGGTGCTGTCCGCCAACCAGGTCACGATGTGGTCCGCGCTGCGTGCCATCGGCGTCCAGGCGGTGGGCCCGTACCAGGCACTGCTCGATCCGGTGGCGCGCCGCGGCCCGGCCGCGATGACCGGATCGCAGCAGGAGGAACCGGGCGCAGAACTGCCGCGGGCCACCCCCGAGGCCGCCTTCGCCGGCTCCGCGCCACCGGACGGGGAGGCCCTCGACGGCCTGGAACCCCCGCCCTACCCGCCCGAGGACACCGGGGGCCTGCCCCCGGTGTGAGGCCGGCCGGTCCGCACCGGCCCCCGCTCCGGACGCTGCCGGCGTCGTCCCGTTCGCCGGCAGCGCCCCTTCCGCACCCACCGCACCACCCGCCAACCCCCCCCCGCACCCACGAACGCCCCTGCACCCGCAGCCGTACACGCAAGGGAGAACTGCATGGCATCGGTCGGCTTCCTCTACCCCGGCTACTCCGCGGAGGACGACTACCCGCGGCTCGAAACGCTCCTGGGCGGCACGGTCCGCCTGCCGCTCGTCCACACCGACATCGGCGAGGACGCCCACCGGGTCGACGCGCTGCTGGAGATGGGCTCCGCCGCGCGGCTGGCGGCCGGTGTCGACGATCTCAAGGAGCGCGGCGCCGAGGCGGTCGTGTGGGCCTGTACGAGCGCCAGCTTCGTCTTCGGCTGGGAGGGTGCGCGCGTTCAGGTCAGGGAGCTGTCCGCCACCGCCGGCCTGCCCGCCTCCAGCACCTCCTTCGCCTTCGCGCACGCCGTGCAGGCGCTCGGCGCCCGGCGGGTGGCGATCGCGGCCACCTACCCCGACGACGTGGCCGAGCGCTTCCACGCGTTCTTGAAGTCCGCCGGTACGGAGGTCGTCTCGACCCGCGGCAGCGGCATCATCACCGCCGCCGAGGTCGGCACCTGGGGCCTCGAGGAGGTGCTGGCGCTCGCCCGGGCCGGTGACCACCCCGACGCCGAGGTGGTGCTGCTGCCCGACACCGCGCTGCACACCGCGGAGCACCTGCCGGCCCTCGAGGCGGAGCTGCGCAAGCCGGTCCTCACCGCCAATCAGGTGACGGTCTGGGAGGGGCTGCGGCTGCTCGACCGCACCCTGTCCTGCCCGGTGCTCGGCACCCTCTTCTCGCGGACGGCGCAGATCTAGGAGGTGTCGCCGGAGCGGCCGGGGCCGCGACGGCCCCGGCCGCCGGGAGGCGGGCTCGCGGACGGCGCACGCCCCGAGCCCGCCGGTCCCGGTCCGGAGCCGCCCCGGGAATAAGTGGAGAACCTCTCCGGTTGTCCTGCGCGCAGACCACCGACGCGAGGAGGACCGCACCGTGAGCGGCGCACGTGACCACACCCGGGGCAGCGACGAGACGCCCGACGGGAGCGGCGACGGGATCCGGGGCGCGGCCCTGGGCACCGCCCCGGTACCGCTGTCGGTGCTGGACCTGGTGACGGTCGGCGCCGGGCACACCGCCTCCGACGCGGTCCGCACGGCCGTCGGCATCGCCCGGACGGCCGAACGCCGCGGGTTCCACCGCTACTGGGTCGCCGAGCACCACTCCATGCCCGGCGTCGCCTCCTCCTCGCCCGCGGTGCTGCTCGCCCACCTCGCCGCCCACACCGAGCGCATCCGCCTCGGCTCCGGCGGCGTGATGCTCCCCAACCACGCCCCGCTGGTGATCGCCGAGCAGTTCGGCACCCTGGAGGCGATGGCCCCCGGCCGGGTCGACCTGGGCCTGGGCCGCGCACCGGGCACCGACGGCGCCACCGCCGCCGCGCTGCGGCGCACCGAGCGTCTGCACGAAGGTGCGGACGAATTCCCGCAGCAGCTGGCCGAGTTGACGCGCTTCCTCGACGACTCCTTCCCCGACGGCCACCCCTACGCCAAGATCCACGCGGTCCCCGGCCCGGTCCAGGCCACCTCGCCCGGCGGCGTCCAGTCCCGGCACCGGCCGCCCCTGTGGCTGCTGGGTTCCTCCGGCTTCAGCGCCCGGCTCGCCGGCTCCCTGGGCCTGCCGTTCGCGTTCGCGCACCACTTCTCCGCGGCCAACACCGTTCCCGCGCTGGACCTCTACCGCGCGTCCTTCCGCCCCTCCCCGGTGCTGTCCGAGCCGTACGCCCTGATCGGGGTCGCGGCGCTGGCCGCCGACGACGAGCGGGAGGCCCGCCGCCAGGTCATGACCGGCGCGCTCTCCATGGTCCGGCTGCGCACCGGCCGCCCCGGCCTGGTCCCGAGCCCCGAGGAGGCCGAGGCGTACCGCTTCGGCGAGTTGGAGCGCGACTTCGTCGACAGCTGGCTGGGCAACGTCGTCCACGGCACCCCGGACGCCGTCCGCCAGGGACTGGACGACCTCGCCAAGCGCACCGGCGCCGACGAGCTGATGATCACCGCCAACGCCCACGGCGGCGCGGCCCGGCTGCGCTCGTACGAGCTGATCGCGGACGTGTACGGGATGTAGGGCGCCGGGCGCCAGGGCCGGGGCCGCTGGTGATGCCGCCGGCCCCTCGCCGGGGCGCCGTCGCGGCGGGATTGTCTTTCCGGTGCGGGCGGGACGCGGTTCGCCCGCACCGGCCGAGTCCGGTTCCGCGGAAGCGGAGCTTCCTCAGGCGCCCGTGTGACGGCCCGCGTCGAGGAGGGCCTCGACGCGGTCGGGGGCGACGGGGCGGGAGTAGAGCCAGCCCTGGCCGGTGTCGCAGCCGATCCGGCGGAGCCGCTCGGCCTGCTCGGCGCTCTCCACGCACTCGGCGGTGACCGTGAGGCCGAGGCGGTGCGCCAGCGCCACCAGCGCCTCCACGATCGTCTCGTCCGCCGGGTTCGGATGCTCCTGCGAGCGGAAGCCGCGGACGAAGGAACCGTCCAGCTTCAGGACGGACACCGGGAGGCGGCTGAGGTAGGCGAGGTTGGAGTAGCCGGTGCCGAAGTCGTCGATGGCGATCCGTACGCCCATGTCGCTGAGTGCCTGCAGGGCCTGCAGCGGCCGGCCGGCCGAGCCCATCACCGCCGACTCGGTCAGCTCCAGCTGCAGCAGCCGCGGCGGCAGCCCGGTCTCCTCGAGGATCCCGGCGACATCCGCGACCAGGTCGGAGTCCCACACCTGACGTACGGCCACATTGACGCTGACGAAGAGCGGCTGGCCGGGGTGCCCCAGCTGCCAGGCCCGCGCCTGGTGGCAGGCCCGCTCCAGGACCCAGCGGCCCAGCTCGACGATCGCGCCGTTCTCCTCCGCCAGGGCGATGAACCGATTCGGCGAGAGCGTCCCGAACTGCGGATGGCGCCAGCGCACCAGCGCCTCCACGCCCTGGGCCCGGCCGTCGCCCAGACCGACCAGCGGCTGGTACTCGAGGGTGAACTCGCCGCGGTCCACCGCCGGGCGCAGGGTGCTGGAGAGCGCCTGCCGGGTCATGCGGTGGGCGTTGCGCTCCGGGTCGAAGAGGGTCCAGCGGGCCTTGCCGTCCTCCTTCGCCCAGTACAGCGTGGTGTCCGCGGCCTGCATCAGGCCGGTCGCCGTGGTGCCGTTGGCGGTCCGCTCCACGACGCCGATGCTCGCCGACACCGACAGCCGCTGCCCGGCCAGGTCGAACGGCCGCTGCAGCGCGTCCAGGACGCACTGGGCCAGCTCGGCCAGCTGGTCGGTGCCGGTGGAGTCCTCCACCAGAAGAGCGAACTCGTCACCGCCCAGTCGCGCGACGAGGTGCCCCGTGCGGCCCGGGCCCCGCTCCGCCGCGCTCTCCGCGCAGCGCGTCAGGCGCTGGGCGACCGCGCTCAGCAGCCGGTCGCCGACGCGGTGCCCCAGGGTGTCGTTGACGGCCTTGAAGCCGTCCAGGTCGAGGTAGCACAGCCCGATCCGGCCGGTGCCGGACGGCTCGAAGGAGGCGGTCTCCAGCGCGGCGGAGAGCCGCTCGAAGAACAGTGCCCGGTTGGGCAGCCGGGTCACCGGGTCGTGCATCTGCAGATGCCGCAGCCGGGCCAGCAGGTCGTGCCGGTCGCTGATGTCCGCCACCGACAGCAGCATCCGCTCCTCCCCGCTGAGCGGCTCCGGCGTCAGCGGCTCGACGGTCACCTCCACCCAGACGGAGTGCCCCTCGGTGTGTTTGAGGCGGCGGGTGCAGCGCAGCCGGTCGCTGCGGCCGCACAGCACCTCGCGGTAGGCGGTCCACACCCGCGGGTCGGCCCCGAGGTCGGTGAGGTCCGCCGCGGTGGCGGCGACCAGCTCGGCCGGGTCGGCGCCGACCAGTTCGCCGAAGGCGGGGTTGGCGGCGAGGACCAGGCCGTCGCGGTTGAGGACGGCCATCGCCAGGCGCGCGGCGTAGAAGGTGGCGCGGTAGTCGCCGAGCGAGGCCGCGGTGTCGTCGCAGCGGCCCGCGGGGGCGGGCCGGGCGTCGGCCGATTCTTTGGTCGTACCGTTACGCTCCGTCACTGAGGGAAGCGTCGCTCCCGGCGTGCGGCCCGGACTGTCGGGGTGTCCGCTCACTGCTCGCTCCCGCATGGCGCTTGTCTCGTGAGGAAGGGGGGATCTCGCGCTGGAAAGTGTGGCGATCATAGAGGCTGGCGCAACGGCCGAGCCAGCGACGCAGCCGTGATCGTCCGCCCGCATGACGGAACTTCAGCCATTTCTGCTCGGGTCTGTTCGTACGGAATGCCCCATTGGCTGTTTGTGACTTTCCGTTACGAGAGGGCTAAGGCGCGCCGATCACTCTTCCGGGTCCGCAAAACAGGACGAATAGCATTAAATCGCCACAGGGTAGATGAGGTCTCCGAATCCGTCCCTGGAGGTATATGTGCCGCGCGCCCGGACACCCGACGGGGTGGATCGCCGCCGTCTGCGGCGCGTCGCGGCCGTCGCCACCTCCCTGAGTGCGCTCATCGCCACATCGATCGTCGCCGGGCCCGCCACCGCCTCCGAGGCGGCCCTCTCCTGCGCCCTGGGGCGCACCGACGCGCACCACTCCGAGGGGCTCGACAGCTGGAACGGCGCCTACCCGCGCCCGGACCGCCCGCTGAACGCCATCATGATCTTCCTGTCCTTCCCGGACGCCCGGCCGACCGCCGTCCCGCGGGAGCTCTCCCGCGACTACTTCCCCGCCACCTCGGGCTTCTTCGACCGCGCGTCGTACGGACAGTTCCGGCTGCGTCCGCACATCCACCAGCGCTGGGTCCGGATGCCGCGCTCCTCCGTCTCCTACGGGATACGGCGCGACTGGGACGCCGGCCGGCGCTCGGACTACCTGCGCGACGCGGTCGCCGCCGCCGACCCCGCCATCGACTTCGGCCGCTACGACGTCGTCTACTTCGTCGCCGACCCGGACGCCCCCGGCGTCGACTCGGACGCGACCAAGGTCGTCAACCTCGAACAGCCGATGCACGCCGACGACCGCGATCTGCGCCGGTTCGTCACCGTCTTCGAGCAGAGCCCGCCGGACCGCAACGTCCTCGCCCACGAGACCGGGCACGTCTTCGACCTGCCGGACCTGTACCACCGGCCGCAGAGCGGCAAGGGCGACTGGGACACCTACGTCGGCGACTGGGACCTCATGGGCAGCCAGTTCGGCCTGGCGCCGGACCCCTTCGCCTGGCACAAGTGGAAGCTCGGCTGGATCGCCGACAGCCAGGTCGACTGCGTCGACCTCACCAGCCCCGCCCTGCACTCGCTGCGCACGCTCTCCGCCCCCAAGGAGCCCCGGGCCCAGCGCCGGCCGCGCCTTCTGGTGGTCCGTACGGGGACCGACAGCGCACTGGCCATCGAGGCACGCGGTGCCATGGGCAACGACCGTGCCCTGTGCACCGAAGGCGTCCTGGTCTACCGCGTGCGCAGCACGGCGCCCTCCGGGTCGGGCCCGGTACAGGTCCTCGACGGGCACCCGGGCAGCTCGGCCTGCGGGGGCACCTCCGTCTACCCGCCGCTGGCGGACGCGCCGCTGGGCGTGGGGGAGAGCATGGACGACACCGCGGACGGCGTGCGCATCCAGGTCGAGGGCCGGACGGCCGACGGGGACTGGGCGGTCAAGGTCGTGCGCGGCTGACTCCGGCGGCGGCCCGGGCGTACGGGCGGAGGGCGCGGGGGAGCCGGCATACGTCGAAGGCCCCCACCGAGGTGGAGGCCTTCGACTGTCTGTGCGCCGCCAGGGACTCGAACCCCGGACCCGCTGATTAAGAGTCAGCTGCTCTAACCAACTGAGCTAGCGGCGCCTGCTGACGGGGAAAACATTAGCATCCTGCTCGGGGAGGACAAAAATCGGTTTGTCTCAGCCCGGGGTCAGCGCCGAAACCGGGTGCTGAGCTGCGGATTCCCGCCCGGGGCCGGCCAACGAGCGGGCGGCGCGCACACAGGCCCACAGCAGTACGTCCGGACCGGGCAGCCAGGGGTCGCGGACGTCCGGCGCCACCAGCCAGCGGGAAGCGGACACGGCGGACGGGTCCTCGGCGGGCGGGAACGGGGCGGCGTCGCGGGGCGCGTCCCCGGCGCCGCGGTGGCGGGGGTGCAGCGGCGGGACGGTCACCGCGTCGCCGCTGCCGTGGCACAGCAGCGGGGGGACGGCGGCGGCCCACTCCTCCCAGATCAGCAGCGCGGGCAGCCGCTGGGCCGTGCCCGGGGCGGCGAACAGCAGGATCCGTCCGCGGTGCGCCGCCACCGGCCCCGAGCCGGGGCCGGCGGACCATAAGCGGTCGACCATGCGCCGTCCGAAGAGCGCCGGGGCGTTGATCACGTCGAAGGCGGTGCCGCACGGCAGCACGCTGGGGGCGGACGGGCGGGTGGCCCACAGGGTGTGCATCTCGTCCGGGTGGGGGCTGGCGGAGGCGAGCCAGTCGGCGCCCGCGAGGGTGACATACGCCGCGGTGGGAAAGGCCAGGGTGCGGGGGGTCTCAGGCAGCCAGTCGCTCATGGGGACAGGTCTACCCAGGTGGCGCACGGTCACTGAGCCGATTGACGGAAAACGGGACGGGGCGGCGCGGGAGCCGGTATCTTGCGCCTCTCGCATATGCCAGCGGCTCATGATCATGGACCATGAGCCGCTGTGTGGCGTGTGGTGCGGAGGAGGCCCCCGGGACGGCCGGCGGGCCCGGGGCGCGTCAGTCCGTATCGCCCGGCAGCGCGCTGCTGCTGCGCATCAGGCTGCGGCCGAACTCGATCATTTTCTGTGCGTAGTCCTCGGTCCACTCGGCCTGCTCCGCGAGCGCGGCCGGCGGCGTCCGGTCGAACCGGCTGGGGTCGGCGAGCTGGGCCGCGGCCAGCGCCTGGAACTCCGTGGCGCGGTCCGCCGCGGCGCGGAAGGCGAGGGCCAGTTCCGTGGCGCGGCCGAGCAGCTCGCGCGGGTCCTCCATCGACTCCAGGCCGAAGAAGTGCTCGGGGTCGGCGACGGCCTCGGGCGGCTCGAAGAGCAGCTGCGCGGGCTTCATCCGCCGTGGTCCCGGCGCCGTACCGCGCGGGTCGGGGGCCGGTCGCGGCTCGGACATGTACTACCTCCAGATCGTGTGCCGCATTCCATTGTCCCGCCCCGCGCAAGGGGGCCGTGGCGCGGTCCGCCGCCGCCCCCTTCCGCCGGGGCCGTTCCGCGGTCGCATCCGGCGGCGGCGGGCGGCCCGGCGCGCTACGGGCGCCACGCCACCCGGTGTTCCGCCAGATGGGCGAGGACGGCGTGGTTGGCCTCCCAGCCGTCCGGGAACTTGACCGTGACGCCGAGGCGCACCGGCTCGGTGGAGGGGTGCTCGTCCAGCAGGTCGGCGACGCCCGCCCGGCAGACCACGATGCAGGCGTGCCGGTGGCGGGAGGCGAGCACGCACAGCCGGCCGGTCTCCAGATGGAAGGCGGTGGCGTCGGGGCGGCCGGAGAGCGGGTGCAGGACGACCGTGACGTCGAACTCGCGGCCCTGGAGGCGGTTGGCGGTGTCCACCGCGACCCCCGACACCCCCAGCTCGGCGAGCGCGGCGCGGACGGCCGCCGCCTGGTCGCGATGGGCCGTGCCGACCGCGATCCGGGCCGCGGTGAGCGGCGCGGGGACGGCGGGCCCGCCGTCCGGGTCCCGCTGCGCCTCACTGGTCGCGGCGCCCCCGCGGTCCAGGAGCCGGCGCACGACCTGCGCGACCGCGCGGACCGCCTCCGGGTCCGTGCGCGGCGTACGGCGGGCGGGGAGTTCCAGCAGGCCCCAGCCGGACTCGGCGGCCTCGTCCAGGACCCGGTCCACCCCCGAGCCGTCGCCCGGCACCCCGAAGGCCAGCCGGCGGTCGCCGTGGCCGGTGCCGCTGCGGAACGGGGTGTACGGATAGAACGCGGCGGAGACCAGCGGCGCGGCCGAGGCGGGCAGCCGCCAGGAGACCGGCAGCCGGTGCTGCGGCAGATCCGGGTTGTGGGCCAGGAGGGTGGACACCGCGCTCGCGGACGGGTCGTACGCCAGGCCCGCCCACTGCTCGGCGCCGACCACGCTGAACGGGTCCAGCTGGCCGGGGTCGCCGACGAACAGCGCCCGTTCGAAGAGCCCGGCCACGCTCAGCAGCGCGTCGGACCGCATCTGGTAGGCCTCGTCCACGATGGCGTGCCGCCACGGCTCGTCGACCTTGGTGTACGCCCATTTCGCGGCCGTCGACACGACGATGTCCATCCCCGCCAGGTCGGCCGCCTTCGCGGACGTGCGGACCGCGGGCAGCTCGGCCAGCGCCGGGTCGAACGCGCCGGGCTCGCTGCTGTGCAGCCGTCCCACCGGCAGCTGCGGGTCCTTCTCGGCGAGCCGCAGCACGAGGTCGTCGACCTGGGCGTTGGTCTGCGCGACCACCATCAGCGGGCGCCCGGCGGCGGCGAGTTCGCGGGCCGCCCGCACCACGAGGGTGGACTTGCCGGCGCCGGGCGGGGAGTCGACGACCACCCCGCGCCGGGAGCCGTGCAGGGTGTCGTGCAGGATCGCGTCGGTCGCCGCGGCGGCCGCGGCGGCCGGGTCGAAGTCCTTCGCCGCGGGGGCGGGCTGCTCCTGAGGGTCCGTCATACGGCCATGCTCTCCGGGACGGCCGGGTGCCGGGTGCGGATCACAGGAAGTCCTCCGTGGTCACGGGGTCGGGGGAGTCGTGCGGCGTCTCCCCGGGGGCGGGCGGGGGGCCGCCGTGGGTCCACGGGGTGTCCTCGGGGTCGGGGAGCTCCGGGCCGCCGCGCGGGGCGTGCTCGAACAGCGTCCAGCACACCGTCTCGCCCGGCTCCGGCACCGAACCGGGCTCGGGCGTCTTCCCGCGCCCCATCCCGCCGGTCAGCCGCACCACCAGCACATCCGGCTCCCCGGCCGCGGGCGCCACGCACTCCCCGGTCTGGGTCCTGCCGTCGGCCAGGGCGCGGTAGAGCTTGCCGCCCCCGGACAGCTGCGGCCGGTCGGCGGTGTGCAGGGTGACCAGCGGCCGCGGCATCGGCCGCTTGCCCTCCGAGAAGGCCTCCTCGACGGCGGTGACCGTGCCCTGGAACGCCTCACCGGCCAGCCGGCGCCCCGCCATCACCAGCGGATCGTCCAGGGCCTCCTGCGCGTCGAGTTGGGCCTGGGCGCTCTCCCGGGCGGCGAGTTTCTGCGCGGCGGTGACCGCGTCGTCCTGCTTGGGCTGCGGGGGCTCGCCGGCGCGCACCCGGTCGCGGTGCGCCGTGTACGACCAGCGGTCGCGCTTCCAGCGGTCGGGGACCCGGGCGCCCTCGGGCAGTGCCCGCAGCAGGTCGAGGCCGTGCCACACGGCGTCCCAGGTCGGCCGCAACTGCCCCTCCACCAGGGCGCGCAGCGCGTCCTCGGCGCCCGGCAGCCCGGCGTCGTAGCGGGCCATCGCGGGGGCCAGCAGCCGGTTGTCGAACGCCGGGTCGGTGGCCGGGCCGGCCGGCGGGCACAGCAGCTGCCCGTCCGCGTCCCGCGCCGACTCCGCGCGCTCGGCCGCCTCCCGGCCCGACAGCCCCGCCGGCGGGTCGATCCAGGCGAGCAGCGCGCCCAGGTGCTGGTCCTCCAGCGCGCTCTGCCCGCTCGCCCAGTGGCGGGTCAGCAGGTCCGTCATGGACAGCAGCAGGCTCGCGCCCGGCACGCGCGCCCGCTCCCCGAAGTGGGTCAGCCAGCGGCCCAGCAGCGGGACGTGCGGCGGCGCGGGGTGGGGCGCCGCCGGCTCCTGCTCGGCCGTGCGCCGAAACCGCATCGAGCGGCCCAGCAGCCGAACGAAGTCGACGCCCGCGGCGCTCGGCACGATCAACTGGGGTGCGTCCGAACACAGTTCGACCTGCACCGGGACCTTCTTGCCGGTCTCCGGGTCGGTCTCCTTGCGCTCCTCCCACCCGATGGCGTCCGCGAAGCCGTCCACGTACGGCAGCACGCTCTCCGCCAGCTCGGCGAGGAACGCGAACCGCAGATCGCGGTCGCGCGGCTGCGGGACGGCCAGCAGCACCGGCTTCTCGCGGTCCGTGCCGACCAGCGCGCCCAGCGGGGCGCCGGCCTCGCCCGCGGTCGTCAACGGGACGAGGACCAGCGGTTGTCCGGACAGATGGCGGTGCCGGACCGTGCACCGCGGCCGCGCCCGGCCCTCGGCGACCGCCTCCATCCGGGCCAGCGTCTCGATCAGCGACATCCCGGCTCCTCCGCTCGCGGGGCCGGCACGGCGGCACCGGCCAGCGCCTCGGCGCGCAGCGCGGCCGCCCGGCGCAGCGCCGCCACCGCCGGGTCCCGCTCCGCCTCCGGATCCGCCGGGTCCTCGCCGGCGCCGGCCGCCGCCAGCACCTCCTCGATGGTGCGCAGGCCGCCCAACTCGCCCCGGACACCGCGCCCCAGCGCCTCCACCGCCCCGTCCTGACGGGACCGCCCACGGCAGTGGAAGGCCAGCTCGCAGGCGGCCAGGCACTCGGGGACGTAGGCCGCGCCGACCGCCTCGACGGCCTGCGCCAGCTCCTCGGGCGGGCGGGTCGCGGTCCTGCCGTCGTCGGCGAGCCGGAGGTCGAAGGTGGTCTCCGGGGGGAGCGCGTCGGCGATCTCCTCGACCCGGGTGAGGCGGGCCAGCTGCCGCCGGGTCGTGGCCAGTTGCTTGCGGACGTCGACGGCGGCGGCCGTGGGGAGGTTGGAGAAGTCCTTCGGGCACACCAGCAGCGCCCGGTCGCGGACCCGGACCGGGCGGCCGGTGTGCGCGGCGGCGTGCCGGGCCACCGGCTCCAGGGCGAGGACGTACACCGCCGCCTGCCGCGCCGCGGCGCCCACCTTGGCGGCGTCCGCCGAACCGTCGATCATCGGGAAGGACTTGATCTCGACGACCGTCCAGCTGCCGTCCGGATGCACCACCACCGCATCCGGCTCCACATAGGCGGGCGAGCCGGCCACCTCGACGGCCAGCATCGGATGGTCGAGCAGCGCCCAGCCGCCGGCCGCGGTCGCCTCGCGCAGCGCCAGCGCCGTACGTGCCGTACGGCCCTCGGGACCGGCCGCGGACAGATCGGGGGTGGCGACCTCCTCCGGGGCGGGCGGCGGGGTGCCGGGCGCCAGCCGTTCGTGCAGCAGCCGCAGCAGGTCCGTGCCGCCGTCGGACTTCACCCGTGCCTCGAAGGCGTTGCCGCGGACGATCGCGAACTGGGACTGGCCGTACGCCGCGGGCGAGCCCAGCGCCTGGGCCAGCGCGCCCTTGTCGACGCCCGCCCCGTCCAGCAGCGCACGGCGGCGGCAGCCGGGGTTGGCGGCCAGTGCGGCGAGCGCGCGGGCGTCGAGGGGGCGGGGGCGGACACCGGGGCCGCGCAGCTCGGCGAGCCTGGCCCGGCTCGTGCGAGGGGATGCCCCCGGCCGCGGGCCCGGTGCCGCCGGCCGCTCCGGCGAGGGGGCGGCCGACGCGGGTCGACTGTCGCGGAAAACGTTCACCCGCCGAAGTCTCGCATCCGCCGCTGACATGCGGGGCGACCGCCCGCGGACCGGCCGTCCGCGCGGGCCGCTCCCCGACGGCGCCCGTACGCCGTGGGGCAGCCCCTGCCGGACCGCCCCGGACCGTACGAGTCCGCTGGTCGGCGGCAGGACGGCCGCCCCGGCCGGGGACAAATCGACCCGGTGCGCGATGATGGAAATCCCGCGGTCGACGCCGCCCGCACCGAGCAACGACAAGCCGAGAAGTCGGCGAGAGGTACGACCATGGCAGCGCGCATCTTCCTGGCCAGGCACGGGCAGACCGAGTGGTCCCGCTCCGGCAGGCACACCGGCCGTACGGACATCCCGCTGCTGGACGAGGGCCGGCGCGGCGCCAAGCTGCTGGGCGAGCGGCTGCACCACGCCCCCTGGGACGGCCTGCCGGGCGTCGAGGTCCGCACCAGCCCCCTGGTGCGCGCAGCGGAGACCTGCGAGCTGGCCGGCTTCGGCGACCGGGCCCGGCCGTGGGACGCGCTGATGGAGTTCGACTACGGCGCGTACGAGGGCCTGACGCCGGCCGAGATCAAGTCGGGGCGGCCGGACTGGCTCATCTGGCGCGACGGCGTGCCGGAGGGCGAGACGCTCGCCGAGGTCGCCGCGCGGGCCGACGAGGTCGTCGGCTGGGCGCGGTCGGCCGATCGCGATGCGCTGGTCTTCGCGCACGGCCACATCCTGCGCGCCCTGGGCGCCCGCTGGCTGGGCCTGGACATCTCCTTCGCCGCCCGCATCCGGCTGGAGCCGACCTCCCTGTCGGTGCTCGGCTGGGCCTACGGCGAGCCGGCGATCGAGCGGTGGAACGACACGGGGCACCTGGGCTGAGGGACACGGCCGGTTCCCGGGCCCGGGCCGTGCGGGCCGCCTGACGGCCCGTCGGGCCGGGCGGCCCGTCGGCCCGGGCGCCGTCAGCGGGCGGCGTCCGGGGCCCGGCCCCCGTCACCGTCGCCGTCCCCGGATGCGGCCGAGGCCGCGTGCCGCTCCAGGAAGCCGGCCACCGCCCCGCAGTCGCGGTGCGCGCGCAGCGTACGGGCGGTGTCGTCGAGCATCGTGCGGATCCGTGCCGAGCGGACCCGGGTCAGCAGCGTCAGCACCCGGTCCCCGGCCGCGGCGGCCTCCTCGGGGGCGCCGCTGTCCGCGAGGTCGCCGGCGAGCTCCGCGGTGAACAGGGCGATGTTGCGGCTGAAGTGGGGATCCTGCAGCGCCACCGCCCAGCGCGCGTGCTCCACCGCGCGCCCCGCCTCGCCCAGGGCCGCCCAGCACTGCGCCTGAAGGCCGGCCAGTTCGGCCTCGCCGTAGAACGTCATCCACTCCGGGTCGCTGTCCCGCGGCCCGCCCGCGAACAGCCGCTCCGCCCGCGCCAGCGCCTGCTCGCAGCCCGAGCGGTCCGCCAGCCCGGCCCAGCCGCCCGCCTCGCGCAGGGCCAGCAGCGACAGCAGGCGCGGCGAGGCCAGGTGCTTGGCGGCCTGCTGCGCGGCCTGCGCGGCGCGCACCGCCTCGCGCGGGCGCCCGGCGTCGCGGGCGAGAAAGGCCGTGTTGCAGAACGCGTGGGCCTCCAGGGCGGCGTCGCCGCAGACCCGGGCGGTGGCCAGCGCCTCGGCGTAGTGGGATCTGGCGTCGTCGAAGCGTCCCGAATCGTGGGCCAGCCAGCCGACGGTGATGGCGAGTTCGCCCGCCCCCGCATGCAGCCGGTCGGACACCGATCTGCGCCGGACGCCCGCGTCCAGCAGTTCGTAGGCGGCGCGCAGCGGTTGGGTGGCGCGGTGGTAGATGCCCTCCGCGCCGTGCCGGTCGTCCAGCAGCCGGATCTGCCGGACCGCCTCCTCGACGGCGGTGGCCTCGGCGGCGCCGACGCGGCCGCCGGATGCCGCGCGGGGGCCCGGCACGGGGGCGGAAACGGCGGCAGCGGCCTCGATGGGGTGCAGGGCGGCGAAGCCCAGGGCTGCTGCCGGGCCGCCGGTGATGAACGCGCGACGCAGCACGTCGCTCTCCTCGCAGATCTGGATACGGGTATCGCGGTGGTCGGGGTCGGTTGCCAGGGGTACGGCGCTGACCGCCGCCGTACGCGCCCCCCGTCCGCGTACCGCCTCGCGCGGCGCGAAGCCCATGTCGGGCAGCGTCAACCCCGGGAACATGTGCCGGAACACCCGCTCGTAGGCGTAGTTCGGGCACCGGATCTCCCCGGACTCGACGCGCCCCACATAGCGGGCGTCGCACGAGACCTGCTCGCCGATCTCACGGGCGGACCGTCGGACCGCCGCCGCGAACTCGCCCGGTGACAGCCGGCCGCGCAGCTGTCGGAAAGCGAGGTTCGGACGGGCGGGTACGGTGCGGGACGACGCTGAACTTGCTGCTGGCGACGCCATGGCGGACCCTCTCCGTGCCCTCTCCGTGCCATCAGGTGGCGTTGCCGCCTCCTGGCGGTGCGGCGGGTTGACCGTACCGGCTGTGATGGCTCCGATACGGAGAGTTTGGCCACAAACCGGATATCTCGCGCGCGATCTGCCATGAACTGCCATCCTTTGCAGCGTTACGCCGCCGTAGCTGTTGACACGCCTGACCGTTGAAGACGGTGTAAAGGGTCTGGTGCGTGCAGGAGGAGGGGTTCTCCGTGTGGGAGACCGGCGTGAGCAGGGGCGGCAACGGGTCCGCGGGCCAGGCCGTCGCAGACGGGGCACCGGCCGTTTTGGCGCAGTCGTGCGACCTCGTGACGGTGCCCGCCCGGCAGGGGCTGGAGGCCGTCGACATCCTCCGGCTGCGGGACGGGGTCGGCCCCGTCCTGCACGACGGCGCCTGCGACACCCTCGGCTTCCTGGTGCCCGCGGGCACGGCGGCGGGCTGGGACGTGCCGGGCAGCGCGTGTACCCAGACCTCCGGGCGGGGCATCGCGCTGGGCGCGCTGTGCGGTGAAGGGGCCGCGGCGGAGCCCCCGGTGACCGGCACCGGCTGGCTGGTGCCCCCGGAGGGTGCGGGCGCCGCCGCCACCGACCCGGCCGTGCTGCGCGCGGCGCTCGGCGAGGCGGCCCGCACCATCGAGGCCGTCGACCGCTGCCAGTGAGCGGCGCGGGGGCCGCCCGGCCGGTGCCGGACGGCCCCCGCGGGCCGGGTCGCCCGGGCCCTACGTCCCGTGCGGGGCCGGTGCGCCGTCCCGTGCCGGACGGGGGATGGTGGTGGCGCCGCGCCGGTCGCCGAGCCGGCGCTGTACGCCCCGCAGGAGGCGGGGCGCGGTGAAGTCCGCGCCGTGCACGAAGCGCATCGCCGGGCCGAAGGACGCGGCGGTCAGCGGCCCCGCGAAGAACAGGCCCGGCCAGGACGACTCGAATCCGGCGCTCAGTTCCGGCAGCCGGCTGCCGCCCACCGTCCGCAGCGCGCTGCGCACCTGCGGGGCGAGCAGCCGCAGCCGCCCGAGGTCGGGGCGGTATCCGGTGGCCGCCACCACGTGCTCGGTGTCCAGGGTGTCCGTCCGGCCGTCCGTATGGGTGAGGTGGAGCCGCACCCCGTCGCCCCGCGGGACCGCCGCCCGGATCCGGTGGTTCAGCAGCACCGGCACCGCCTGCTCGAAGCGCTCCCGCAGCCACCAGGCGCCGGCCGGGCCCGGCGCGGTCTCGGCGAGGCGCACCCGGGTCGCCGGGGGCAGGTGGCGCACCGCCCACGGCGCCCGCCACCACAGCCGGCCCAGCCGGCCGGTGCCCGGCCCGAAGGGCGGGCCGCCGCGCTCCGGCGGCTGCGGCGGGGAGGCCCAGCGCAGCCGGTCGGCGCGGGCCACGAGGCGGGGCCGGGCGCCCTGTTCGGCGAGCAGGGCCGCGGTCTCCAGCGCGGACTGACCGGAACCGAGCACGGTGAGGTGCTTGCCGGAGAAGCGGCGCAGCTCGCGGTGGTCGCTGCTGTGCGAGGCGAGGTGCGGGGGCAGTTCGAGCAGCGGCCAGGGACGGTTGGCGAACGGCATCGCGCCGACGGCGAGCGCCACGGTCCGGGTCGTGATCCGCTCCCCGGTGTCCGTCTCGACGCGGAAGCCGTCGCCGTCCGGGCGCACGGCGGTGACGGTGACCTCCTCGACCTGCGGCACCGCCCGTTCCCCGAACCATCTGCCGTACGCGGTGAAGGTGGCGAGGGGCAGCGGGGTGCCGTGCCCGGCGGCCGGGTCGTGGGCGGCGCGGTAGTCGGCCAGGGTGTGGCCGCCGTCCGGGGCGGAGAGGCGGGACGACCGGGACCCGGAGGTGAGGAGCATGCCGTCGGGCATGTGGTCGCGCCACGTGGCCATCGGCCGGCCCAGGACCCGCAGCCGCAGCCCGGCCGCCGCCGCATGGGCGGCGACCGAGAGTCCGTAGGGGCCGGCGCCCACCACCACGAGGTCGTACATGGAAGGTCCCTGCTCTTTCTGTTCGTGCGGGGCGGAGGGCTGTCGGGGACCGGTGCGCCGGACCGCGGGGCCCTGCGGAGCCGGCGGCCGGCGGGCACCGCGGCCGGGGCGCCCGCGCCGGGCCCGCTCGTTGGCCGGTCGCCTCGTGCCCGCGGCCGGCCGCACCGGCGGCACGGGGGGCGGGCGGCACCCGCGGTCGCGGCCCCGCCGGGGTGCCGTCCGCGCCGTCCGCACCTGCCTGCCCGGCGGCCGTCGGCCGGACAGCGCGGGGCGGCCGGCGGCCACGGCGGTGCCTACCGGTTCGGGAGCGGGGTCGGGTCGGGCGACCGGGACGGGTCCGGCAGCGAGACCGCCGCCGCGGGGAACGCCGCGGCCCGGCCCTGCTGCGGGGGCGCCGCCACGGGCGTCCGGCGCCGTGCCGGGGCGCCGGCCAGCGCCCGTTCGTACACGGCCATCAGGGCCTCGGCGCTGCGGCCGATGTCGTAGCGCCGCACCACCGGCGGGACCGGCAGCCGGCCCGGCCCCTGGCGCCGCAACTCCCGCAGGGCGGTGCCGAGTTCATGGACGCCGAGGCTGAAGCGGCGGGCACCGGGGGCCTGGTCGGCGGGCAGTTCGTCGACCGCCGGGCAGCTGCCGTGGAGCACGTGCAGCCCGGACCCGAGGGCCTCCAGGACGGCCAGCCCGAACGCCTCGTCCGGGGAGGGCGAGACGAAGACGTCGATGGCCGAGAGCAGGCCGGGGATGTCGGGGCCGTCGGCTCCCTGCCCCTCCGCCGCCCGTCCGCCGGCCGCTCGTCCGCCGGCTCCCCAGCCGCCGGCGCTCCGCCCGTCGAACGCGGCCTCGACCGCGCCGTCGCGCTCGCCCAGCAGATGGATCCGGTCGCCCGAGCCGAACTGCTCCGCCATCCGCCGCAGCGTCTCCCGCTCCGGCCCCGCTCCCGCCAACAGCAGGTGCACGCCCGGAAGCTGGGTCACCGCGCGGACCAGGACGTCGAACCGCTTGCCGGGCACCAGCCGGCCGGCGCCGCCGATCACGAACGCGTCCAGCGGCAGCCCCAGCCGGGTGCGGACCAGGGCACGGGCGGCCGGGTCGAAGGCGAAACGGCGCGCTTCGATGCCATTGGGCACCACATGGATCCGCTGCTCCGGCACGCCCCAGCGGCGCAGCCGGGCGGCGACGGTGTCCGAGACGGCGACCGTCGCCGTCCCCAGCCGTTCGGTGGCCCGGTAGAGCGTGCGGACGCCACGGGTCAGCCGGCGTCCCTCGATGACGGCGTCGCCGAGCGAGTGCTCGGTGGCCACCACGGCCCGTACGCCGGCCATCCGGGCGGCGATCCGGCCGTAGACGCAGGCCCGGTAGAGATGGGTGTGCACCAGGTCGTAGCCGCCGCCGCGGATCAGTCCGGCGAGGCGGGGGAGCGCGGTCAGGTCCCGGTCGCCGGTCATGCCGAGGTGGGTGACGGGGATGCCGTCGGCCTCGATGCCCGCGGCGACCGGGCCCGGACGGGTCAGGGTGACGACCTCGCAGTGGGCGGGCAGCCGGCGCAGCAGCAACCGCAGCTGCTGCTCGGCGCCGCCCACGTCGAGGTCCGTGATGACGTGCAGTACCTTCACCGGATGCCTCCTGAAGTAGCGGCCGGGGTCGTGGTCTCGTCCACGGGCAGCGCCCGCGCGAGGGCCGGTGCGCCCGCGCTCATCCGCGCTCCCGCCGCACCGGCGGGGCCGCGGTGCGCAGCAGGATCCTGACGTCCTGCCACAGCGACCAGCTGTCGATGTAGAGGTTGTCGAAGCGGGCCCGGTCCTCGACGGCGGTGCCGCCGTGCAGCCCGTGCACCTGCGCGAGTCCCGTGAGGCCCGGCCGCATCCGGTGCCGGGCGCCGTACTCCGGGTGGGCCCGGGTGCAGCGCTCGACGCAGGAGGGGCGCTCCGGGCACGGCCCGACCAGGCTCATCTCACCGCGCAGCACGTTCCACAGCCGGGGCAGTCCGGCCGGCGCGGTGCGCCGCAGCAGCCTGCCGGCCCGGCCCGTCCGGCCGTCGTCCGCCACGCCCGACGACGCCGCCTCGGGCGCGTCGCCCGGGCGCCGGGTCCGGAACGTCAGCAGGGTGAAGGGGCGCCCGCCGCGGCCGGTGCGTTGCTCGCGGACGAGCACGCCGGGCCCGTCGGCGAGCCGCAGCGCCAGCGCCCAGCCCAGCAGCAGCGGGGCCGCGAGCACCAGCGCCGGGCCGGCCAGCGCCAGGTCCAGCACCCGCTTTGCCGGGCCGCCGTGCCGCGGCGGGGAGGTGTCCAGCCGCCGGCAGGCGAAGCCGCCCCACCGGCCGGTGTCCGCGTACGGGGTGCGGCCCTCGCGGGCGGCCGCCGGGCCGGCCAGCCAGATCGCCGAACCCTGGTCGACGAAGCGGCGCAGCAGCGCGGCGGTGTGCGGGTCGGCGTACGGCGGCAGCGTGAACACGGCGTCCCGCACGGTGTGCTGGATGACGGCGCGGGTGATGTCCCGCGCGGAGGTGAGCCGCGGCAGACCCCCGCGGGCCGGGGGCAGCGCATCGGACCCGCCGGGCGGCGCCGGAGCGACGATGCCGACCGGGCGCAGGCCGTACTCGGGGTGGGCGTGCAGCACCGCGGCCAGCCGCCGGGCGGCCGGGTCGGTGCCGACGATCAGAGTGGCGCGCGGTCCGCGGCGGGCGGCGTTGCGGCGCGCCCGGTGGACGGTGGCCCGGCCGGCGCAGACCAGCAGGGTGTGTGCCGCCACCGCGCCCCCCAGTACGGCCGGCGGCAGCGCCCGCCCGGGATGGAGCGCGGCGAGCACCGCGGCCACCGCGCACCAGCAGACGGCGGACCGGGCCAGCAGCGCCGGCAGGTCGTTCGGCACGCTCGGGGCGGGGCCGGGACGGTAGAGGCCGGCCCGGGCGTGGAGCAGCAGCACGCCCAGCACCACGGCGGCGGTCGCGGCCGGTGCCGTCCCCGTGCCGGGGACCAGGAGTGCGGTGCCCGCGGTGGCCAGGCAGTCGGCGGCGAGCAGCGGGGCGACGGTCCGCCGCCGTGCGCCGCGGCCGGGCCGGGGCGGGGGCAGAGTGGCGCGGCCCGGCCCGCGGGGCGGCCGGACGGCGGCGGCCGGCCGGGGCAGGGCCGACGGGGGGAGGGCCCCGGCACGAGGCGGCGCGTCCGCGCGCTCCGTCGTCATCGGCCGACCCGCTCCCGGCTCTCCGGGCGGACCGCGCTCTCCGGGACGGCCGCACCGAGCAGTTCGCGGTACAGCCCGAGGACGGCGGCCGCGGTGTCCCGCACGTCGTACGCCGCCCGCATGTGCTCCAGCGCCCGGTGGCCCAGCGTCGCGCGCAGCCCGGGGCGGGTCAGCAGACCGCAGACGGCCCGGGCCAGGGCGGCCGGGTCCGTGGGCGGCACCAGGCAGTGCGGCGCCGCGCCGGGCGGCAGGCACTCCCCGGCCCCGCCGACGTCGGTGACCACCACGGGCCGGCCGCAGGCCATCGCCTCCAGAGGGGCCAGCGCCCTGCCCTCCCCGCGGGAGGGGAGGACGACCAGATCTGCCGCCCGGTACCAGGGGACGGCGTCGCGCGCCGCACCCGCGAACCGCACTCCGGGCGGTGCGGCGGCGTGCAGCAGCTCGCGGTCCGGGCCGTCGCCGACCAGGACCAGCCGGGCGCCGGGGACGGCGGCGGCGACCGCCGGCCACGCCCGCAGCAGCGAGAGCTGGCCCTTTCGCGGGCACAGCCGCCCCACGCACACCACCAGGGGCGCGTCCGGCGGCAGATCACCGAGGGCGGGCAGGTCACGGCGGAGCGCACGCCGCACCGCGTCCTCGCGGTACGCGGGCGCGCAGCGGTCCAGGTCCACCCCGTGGGGGATCACCGCCCACCGGGCCGGCACCCCCGCTTCGGACCCCCGCAGCCGCTCCGCCCCGCTCGCGCACAGCACCCGGTCCGCCCAGCGCGCGGCGTACCGCTCCCAGCCGAGCACCGGCCGCGCCGGCGTCCCGCCGGGTCCCTCGAAGGGCCAGGAGTGCGGCTGATGGACCGTCGGGATACGGCCCCGGACGGCCAGGCGGGCGGCGAACCCGGCCCTGCCGCCGTGGGTGTGGACGAGGTGCGGGCCGACCCGGCGGATCAGCCGGGCCAGCCGTCCGGTCTCGACGGCGAGCGCCGGGCCCGGGGACGGGCGGGCCGGCCAGGGGACCACGTCGGCGCCCGCCGCCGCGGCGTCGCGGTGCAGCGTGCCACCGGGCGGCGCGGCGACCACGGACCGCACGCCCGCCGCCGCGTGGCACCGCACCAGGTCGGTGACGACCCGGGCGACCCCGCCGTCGACGGGCCGGGAGACATGGAGAACCGTTGGCCGCTCTGGGCACTGCAGGTCTTGCGGCAGCACGTACTGCTCCCCTGATGACCGGGCGGACAGAACTCTGCGGGAATTGCCGGGGGCGCGCCGTTCAGTGCCTGGTATTGGTCTGCAGGAAGAGCGCGCCGAGCAGATATCCCGGATTGCTGGTGGTGAAGCGGAAGGTGAGCCGGTCGCCGCCGGGCCGCAGCGCGGGCGTGATGTCGAATACGTCGGAATCGAATCCGAGGGTGTTGCGGTGGGCGGGCAGCCGCTTCGTCTGCCGGCCGAATTCGGTGATCGTCGAGTTCATCACGTCCCGCGCCGGATTCGCGGCATCGTGCACCCTGTGCGCAGGGTGCCGGCCCGCCCGGACGGAGAGCGCATCCTTTCCGCGGCCGCGGTCGGCGTCGTATGCCACGACACCGGCCCGGCCATGCGAATGCGCCGGGATATTCAATCCGTTCAGCCGAACAGAAAAACTGCGATGGCCGGGTCCGAGCGGCTGGAATCCGTCCCACAGGACGATTCTGCGCAGCGGCTGCCTGCTGTTCTCGTACGCGGCCACCAGCGTCCAGCCGCCCCAGGTGCCGGCCGGGGAACCACCCTTCGCGACATTGATCCGGCCCACGGTGTAGGAGCCGGCGCCGCTTTTCCGCACCAGGTCGGTGACGTCCGCCGACGCCTGGAAGCCGTCGGCCGACGAGGTGGTGCGACGGCCGGTCGGTGTGTCGGCGAGCACCTCCTTGTAGTGGCCGCCGGGCCCGGCGAGCAGCACCCGCCCGTTGTCCCTGGCCCGCTTGTGCGTGCTGCCCCGCAGGTTGCCGCCCCAGTACAGCCGGGCGTAGCTCACCCGGGAGCCGGCCGGGAGGCGCAGCCGCGCGGTGCTGGAGTTGCCGGTGCGGGCGTCGGAGTCGACATCGGCGAACGCCGTCCGGTACGGGCTCTTCCGGCCGGCGCCGCTCTGCTGGGCGGCCGGGCACGGTCCGGCCGCGCGGCGTCCCGCTGTGGTGCAGGCGATCGCGGAGTTGGCCGCCCGGGCGATACCGCCGTGCTGGGTCACGTGATAGCGCTCGGTGAAAGGAATTCGGGTGGATTCCCCGGGTGCCGGTGCGGCCGACGCCGAAGACAGGGCGGCGGACAATGCCAAGGAGGCCACTGCGCATACGGCGCCGCGCGCGGTGCGGTCCAGCGACTTCGGCATGTCTTCCTCTCCGACTTCAATCAGTCAAACTGGAGAACACTCTGACAGAAATCATGTTGGAATCCGCGGCAGGCACGCCGGACCCCCTCGGGGATTCCGCGCCATGGAATACCGGCTCCGCCGGCGCCACCGGAGTTTCTGCCAGAAGGGCTAAGATTTTCCCGGACGAGGGAACGTCCGCACCCCTGACTCATTTCGCTCGTTGTGACCGGTTGCCCCATTCACACACTGAAAGGAGAATGGGATGAATCGGTTTACCAAGACCGCCGCAACGGCTGCGGTCGGCTGCGCCATCGTGCTAAGTGGCGCAGGCGTCGCCTCGGCCAGCGGGGACGGCCACCATGGCCGTAACGGTCGTCACCACGACCACGATCGTTACCGTAACGACCATCGCAATCTCTTCGCCCACCGGAGCGGTGCCAACGCGGCGGGCTTCGCCGCGGGCTCCCCGGGCATCCTGAGCGGCAACAACATCCAGGTCCCGATCAACATCCCGATCAACCTGTGCGGCAACAGCCTCAACGTCGCCGCCCTGTTGAACCCGGCTTTCGGGAACATCTGCGTCAACCGATGACCCGGCGCCGGTCCGCCAGGGATGTCGGGCCGGCATGGGTCGCACAGTGCAGTCGGCGGATCGCCCCGGCCTCGGTCGCGGGTGGTCCGCCACTCTGCCGCCCGGCGCCCACCCGCCCCGCAGCCGGTCGTTCCTACCCCGCTGACCAGCGGATACGGCCTGCCGGGCAGGGGTCATACTGGGGTGCATGGCGAAGAGCAGACGCGGGCGCGGCGGACCGGAACCCGTCACCGAGACGGTGGACGGCGGGCTCGCCGAGCTGCGGCCCGACCGCGACCGGCCGCGCGGCTGGACGCTGCTGATCGACGGTGCCCCGCAGTCCCATGTGGACCTCGACGAGCCGTCGTATCTCGACTTCTCCTACCAGCGGCGGCTGGGACACATCGCCGACCTCGCGGGATCCCCGGGCAAACCGCTGCGCGTCGTCCATCTCGGCGGCGGCGCCCTGACCCTGGCCCGCTATGTCGCGGCCACCCGCCCGCGGTCCACCCAGCAGGTGGTGGAGATCGACGCCCCGCTCGTCCACCTCGTGCGCCGCCGGCTGCCGTGGGACAGCGGCTGGCGGATACGGGTGCGCGGCGGCGACGCCCGGGCCGGCCTGGCGAAGGTCCCGGACGGCTGGGCGGACCTGGTCATCGCCGATGTCTTCGGCGGCGCCCGCACGCCCGCACACCTGACCAGCACCGAGTTCCTGACGGAGGCGCACCGGGCGCTGCGGCCCGGCGGGTTCTACGCGGCGAACCTCGCGGACGGGCCGCCGCTGCGGTTCCTGCGCGGCCAGATCGCCACGGCCCGTACGGTCTTTGCCGAGCTGTGCCTGACCGCCGACCCCGCCGTCCTGCGCGGCAAGCGCTTCGGCAACGCCGTGCTGCTCGCCGCCGAGGGGTCGCTGCCGGTCGCCGAACTCACCCGGCGGGCGGCCACCGATCCGCAGGCCGGGCGGGTCGAACACGGCCGGGCGCTGCTGGACTTCACCGGCGGCGCGGCCCCGGTCACCGACCTCACGGCCCTCGCCTCGCCCGCCCCGCCGGCCGCGGTCTTCGACTGACGCCGGGTGCCGGGCGCCGGGTGCCGGGGCGCAGGGACGCCTGGACGCCGGGCGATCGGGCCGTCGTGCCGCCCGGCCGTGCGCCGCGGCGGGTGCGGCGCTACGTCCCGTGGTCCGTGGTCTCCACCGTCGGCGGATGCCCGTTCCAGGTGCAGAACACGGACGTGTGGGCGGCACCGCCGGAGAAGTCGACCCGGATCCACCCGTCCTGCTTCCACACCTGCATCTCCCAGCCCGAGTTCGGCGTCGCCGACACCAACTCGGCCGCCCGGCTGCCCATGTCGAAGACCACCCGCCCGCCCGCCGTGGCGTAGCTCTTGACGCGGCCGTCGGCGGCCGGCGCGGAGCTGCCCGGCGAGGAGCCGCCGGGGTGGCGCGACCGGGGGGCGCCGCTGTGGGACGGGGTGGCCCGGGGCGACGGCGTGCCCTTGTCGGGCACCGGGCCGCGGTCGGGCGAACGGGACGGCTTGGGGCGGTGGGTGGAGGAGACGCGCGGTGCCGCGGCGGCGTCGTCCCCCGTCGTCGAGGACGCCATCCGGCCGGAGAGCGGCAGTGCGCGCGGCGCGTCGTACGCCGTGCCGGACAGCACGGTGTGCACCCCGAACCACGACAGGGTGACCGCGGCGCCGGTCGCCAGCGTCCAGGCCGCCGCATGAACCAGTCCTCGTTGCATCCGGCTCATACTGCACCACCCGACCGCCCTGTTGCAGCCCGTCGCGTACGCCGGAGTGCGCCGCCCGGACGTCAACCTCGGACGGGGAACCCCGCCCGAATGGCGTACGGTGCCGCCCATGGCACGTGTGCTCGTCGTCGAGGACGACCAGTTCGTACGCTCGGCTCTGATCCGGCATCTGACCGAGGCCGCCCACACGGTGCGCAGCGTGGGTACCGCGCTGGAGGCGCTCCGCGAGGTGGCGCACGTCGGCTTCGACGTCGTCATCCTCGACCTCGGCCTGCCCGACCTGGACGGGGGCGAGGCGCTGAAGATGCTCCGCGGCATCACCGACGTCCCTGTGATCATCGCCACCGCCCGGGACGACGAGGCGGAAATCGTCCGGCTGTTGAACGACGGCGCGGACGACTACCTCACCAAGCCGTTCTCCGTCGAGCACCTCTCGGCCCGGATGTCGGCCGTACTGCGCCGCTCCCGGGCCACCGCGGCCGGCGCAAAGCCGCCCTCACGAGTGATACGGGTCGGCGGCCTGTCCATCGACCCGCTGCGCCGGCAGGCCGAACTCGACGGCACCGCACTCGATCTGACCCGCAGGGAATTCGACCTGCTGGCCTTCCTCGCCGGGCGCCCCGGCGAGGTCGTCCCGCGCCGGGAACTCCTCGCCGAGGTCTGGCAGCAGTCCTACGGCGACGACCAGACCATCGACGTCCACCTGTCCTGGCTGCGCCGCAAGCTGGGCGAGACCGCGGCCCGGCCCCGGTACCTGCACACCCTGCGGGGCGTCGGCGTGAAGCTGGAGCCGCCGCAGTGAGCCGGGGGCACCTCCCGGCGGCAGCCGGGGGAGCGCGCGAGGGCGCCGGGCCGCAGCGGACCGGGGGCCCCTCCCGGGCCCTTGGGGCGCCGGGGGAGAAGGCCGCACTTGTGCGCCTCGCGGGCGGAGCGGCAAAGGGTCAGACACCGTGAGATGGGCCCTGGTCAAGGTGGCGCTGGCGGTCACCACCATGGTCGTGGTCGCGTTCGCCGTCCCCCTCGGACTGGTCGTCAAGGAGCTGGCCCGCGACCGCGCCTACGGAAGCGCCGAACGGCAGGCCGCCACCATCGGCCCGGTCCTCGCCATCACCACCGACCGCACCCAGCTGGAGCGCGCCGTCGCCAGCGCCGAGACCGGCCGCGGCGGCCGGATCGGCGTCCATGTCCCGGCGAGCGGCAAGGACGGCAAGCCCGCCGAGATCGGCTCCCGGCGGGCCGCGCAGCGCGACGTCGAGGCCGCCGCGAAGCTCGGCCGGGCCTCCATCTCCCCGGTGCGCGGCGGCTCCTCGCTCCTCCAGCCGACCGCCGTCGCCTCCGGCATCGCCGTCGTCGAGGTCTTCGTCCCCGACGCGGCGCTCACCAACGGCGTCGCCACCTCCTGGGTGGTGCTCGCCGGCGTCGGCCTCGCGCTGGTCATCGGCTCGGTGGCGGTGGCCGACCGGCTGGGCACCCGGATGGTGCGGCCCGCCAAGCGGCTGGCCGGCGCCGCCCACGACCTCGGCAAGGGCAGGCTCGGCGTCCGCGTCCCGGAGGACGGCCCCAAGGAACTGCGGTCCGCGGCCAGCGCCTTCAACTCCATGGCCGACCAGGTCGTCCAACTGCTGGCCAACGAACGGGAACTGGCCGCCGACCTCTCGCACCGGCTGCGCACCCCGCTGACCGTGCTCCGGCTCAACGCGGCCTCCCTCGGCGACACCCCGGCCGCCGAGCAGACCCGGGCCGCCGTCGCGCAACTGGAGCGCGAGGTCGACCAGATCATCCGCACCGCCCGCGAACAGAAGGCCCAGTCCCGGCAGGCGGCCGCCGCGGCCGGCTGCGACGCCGCCGAGGTGATCCGCGAGCGGATGGGCTTCTGGTCGGCGCTCGCCGAGGACGAGGGCCGCACCGTGCGCACCGCCGGCGCGGACCGCCCCGTACGCGTCCCCGTCGGCCGGCCCGAACTCGCCGCCGCCCTGGACGCGATGCTCGGCAACGTCTTCCGCCACACCCCCGAGGGCACCGCCTTCGCGGTCGACGTCCACAACGCGGAGGACGCGGTGATCGTGCTGGTCTCGGACGCCGGCGGCGGCATCGCCGACCCGGACGCGGCGCTGCGCCGCGGGCACGGCGGCGGTGGGGACGGCTCCACCGGCCTCGGGCTGGACATCGTGCGGCGGCTGGCCGAGTCCACCGGTGGCGATGTGCGCATCGGCCGCTCCGTCCTGGGCGGCACCGAGGTGCGGGTCTGGCTGGCGCTGGACGGCCGGCGCGCCCCCGGCGCCCGCCGCGGCCACCGGCTGCGCCGCACGCTCGGCGGCCGGCGCCGGCGGACCGCGCCCACCGGCTCCTGAACCCGCCGGCCTCCGGGTCCCGAACCCGCCGGCCTCCGGGTCCCGAACCCGCCGACCTATGGGTCCCGAACCCGCCGCCGACCGGGCATGTGCCCCTGGCTCTTAACCACTCCCTTCCGCTTCCTTAAGGCGTTCATAAGTCCACCAACCTCCGCACCATTACCGACATTTGTCCGTTTCCCTGTCGCTAGCGTGCGGGACGCACCACGGTGCACCCCCCGCCCCCCATGTGACGACAGGCAGGCACGAGATGAGTTCCTCGGCACACCGCCGGCGCAAGAGCCGCACCACCAAGCTGATCGTGAGCGGCGCGGCCGCCGTGGTCGCGGCCGGCGGCGCCTTCGCCGTCGCCGGATCCGCCCTGGCCGCCAAGGCACCGCGGACCACCGGCACCGGTCAGGCCGCCCCCAGGGCCGCCGCCGGCTTCGCCCCGTACGTCGACACCTCGCTCGCCCCCGCCCACGACCTGGCCGGCACCGCCCGCAAGACCGGGGTGAAGAACTTCAACCTGGCGTTCGTCACCTCCGGCGGCGGCTGCACCCCCAAGTGGGGCGGCGCCGGCGAGCTCGGCAGCGACCCGGTGGCCCGGCAGATACCCGCCCTGCGCAAGGCCGGCGGCGACGTCCGGGTCTCCTTCGGCGGCGCCACCGGCTCCGAGCTCGGCCTGGCCTGCGGCTCCGCGGGCGAGCTGGCCACCGCGTACGGCAAGGTCATCGACCAGTTCAAGCTCACCAAGGTCGACTTCGACATCGAGGGCGGCGCCCTGCCCGACACCGCGGCCAACACCCGCCGCGCCCAGGCCATCACCCAGCTCCAGAAGAAGCACCCCGGCCTGGACGTCTCCTTCACCCTGCCGGTCATGCCCGAGGGCCTGACCCAGGACGGGGTGAACCTGGTCGCCGACGCCAAGAAGAACGGTGTCAAGATCTCCGCCGTCAACATCATGGCGATGGACTACGGCTCCTCCTACAGCGGCGACATGGGCACCTACGCCATCCAGGCCGCCACCGCCACCCAGGGCCAGCTGAAGAAGGCCCTCGGCCTGAGCGACGCGGCCGCCTGGAAGACCGTGGCCGTGACCCCGATGATCGGCGTCAACGACGTCCAGAACGAGGTCTTCAAGGCCGACGACGCCACCCAGCTGGTGAAGTTCGCCAAGGGCAAGCACCTGGCCTGGCTGTCGATGTGGTCCGCCACCCGCGACCAGGCCTGCCCGGGCGGCGCCGGCACCTCCGCCCAGCCGACCTGCAGCTCCGTCGAGCAGCGCCCGCTCGCCTTCACCAAGGCCTTCGGCGCCTACACCGGCTGACCCCCACCGACGGCCCGGCCCCCCAACCGCGCCGTCCGCCCCAGGCGGGGCGCAGCGGATCCCCCCACCGCTGCGCCCCGCCGTCGTCCTCCGCCGCGCGCCGCATTCCGGCCCGCACCGGCCCCGCGCCACCCCGGGATCTCCCACCGCCCTTCCCGGCGTGGAAGCCGCCGGCGCTCCACCGTGCCCTCGGGCCGGCCTCCAGGCCACCACGGTCGTCCGCCACCCGCGAGGATCACCACAGCCGCGAAGATCACCGCGGCCCCTCCCCGGCCCGGCCGTGACCACCGGCGACGTCCTCTCCCCGGTGCCCGTCTCCGTCGCCGTCGCGGCCAAGGGGCGCGACGTCCCGGCCACCGCGGTCGGCGGCAGCTGACGGTGACCGGCCGAGGCAGACCGCCACGGTCCGGGCGGCCGCCGAGCCCCCCGTCGCCGGACTGCGTGCCCTCGGCGGTACGGCACCAGGCTGATCTTCGTCGCCGGCACCGGCTCGCTGCGGCCCCCGGACGACCCCGCGGGCCGGACGCGGAGGGACCACCGGAATCCCTGCTGCAGATCACGCGCGCTCCGCCCCGCCGGCAGACCCTTCACCGTCGGCGACCGAGCCGCGACCCCGGGCTCCTCGCCCGCCCGCGCTCCCGCCCGCACAAACGCCAAGGCCCCCGACCTGAGGTCGGGGGCCTTGATGTGGGGTGAGTAACGGGACTTGAACCCGCGACATCCTGGACCACAACCAGGTGCTCTACCAGCTGAGCTATACCCACCATGACCGGTGCTGTGTGGTTCTTTTTCCCCACCGGCTGAGAAAAAGTGTACAGGGTCCGAAGGGGTGCTCGCGCCCAGGTTTCGTGTCCCGGGGCCGAGGGCGTGTCGTGCGCGTCACGGCGGACCCGCCGGGACGTGCACGACACGCGCCCTGTGCCCTGCTACGGCGTGGACTGCGGCTCAGCAGGAAGGACGTGCTTGGCGGCGATGGCCTTCGCGGTGTCCGAGTCGGGGCCGGGCTGCGGCACGAAGACCGCCTCCCGGTAGTAGCGCAGTTCCGCGATGGATTCGCGGATGTCCGCCAGCGCCCGGTGGTTGCCGTTCTTGTCCGGGCTGTTGAAGTAGGCCCGCGGATACCAGCGCCGGGCCAGCTCCTTCACGGACGAGACATCGACGATCCGGTAGTGGAGGTAGTCCTCCAGCGTCGGCATGTCCCGCAGCAGGAAGCCGCGGTCGGTGCCGACGGAGTTGCCGCACAGCGGCGCCTTCCGCGGCTCCGGCACATGCTGCTTGATGTACGCAAGCACCTGTGCCTCGGCCGCCTCCAGCGTCGTCCCGCCGTCCAGCTCCGCCAGCAGGCCGGAGGCGGTGTGCATCTGGCGCACCACCTCGGGCATGGTGCCGAGCGCCTCGGCCGGGGGGCGGATCACCACATCCACCCCGTCGCCCAGCACATTCAGCTCCGAGTCGGTGACCAGTGCGGCCACCTCGATGAGCGCGTCGTTCGCCAGCGAGAGCCCGGTCATCTCGCAGTCGATCCACACCATGCGATCGTTCATACATCTCACCCTACGGGGCGTTCGCGCTGTCCGGGCAGCACGGGGCGGACCGCTCCCCTCCCCACCGGGGATTCGGGCAGCCGGGCGGCGTAGACGTCCGACTGCGGTTTGCCCGCTTCGCCCGCTTCGGCGGATCCCAGGCCGTGGCCGGCCATCGCCGCGGCGGAGAACCGCTCCGCTCCCGCGCCCAGGGTCGCCCGCTCGCGCTCCGGCCGGTCGGCGCGCTCGGCACGCTCCGGTCTGAGCACGGGTTCGGCCGCCCCGTTCTGCGGTCGCCGTGCGCGGTAGGCCGCCCGGTAGGCGGCGGGCGAGGCGCCCAGCTGCCTGCGGAAGTGGCCGCGCAGGGCGACCGGTGAGCGGAAGCCGCAGCGCCCCGCGACCTCGTCCACCGAGTAGTCGGAGGTCTCCAGCAGCCGCTGGGCCTGCAGCACCCGCTGGGTGATCAGCCACTGCAGCGGAGCGCTCCCCGTCAGGGACCTGAAGCGCCGGTCGAAGGTGCGCCGGCTCATATAGGCACGCGCGGCGAGCGTCTCCACGTCGAACTGCTCGTGGAGGTGCTCCAGTGCCCAGGCGACGACCTCGGCCAGGGGGTCGGCGCCGATCTCTTCAGGTAATGACCTGTCGAGGTAGCGCTGGTGTCCCATGTCCGAGGCGGTGCGCCGGGGCGGCACGACGAGCCGGCGGGCCAGCGCGTTCGCGGCGTCCGCGCCGTGGTCGGTGCGCACGATGTGCAGACACAGGTCGATGCCGGCCGCGGTTCCCGCGGACGTGAGCACATCGCCGTCGTCGACGAAGAGCTCGCGGGGATCCACATGGACGGACGGATAACGCTTGGCGAGCGTCGGCGCGTACATCCAATGGGTCGTGGCCGGGCGGCCGTCGAGCAGTCCGGCCGCGGCGAGGACGAACGCCCCCGTGCACAACCCGACGATTCTGGCCCCTTCTTCATGCGCGCGGCGCAGCGCGTCGAGCGCCGCGGGCGGCGGCGCCTGGGTGATGGAGCGCCAGGCCGGCACGACGACCGTCCCGGCACGGGAGATCGCCTCCAGCCCGTAGGGGGCTGACAGTTCCAGCCCCCCGGTCGTGCGCAAAGGCGCATCTTCGCCCGCGCACACAAGCAGCCGGTACCGCGGAACGCCTGCGTCCTGTCGGTCGATGCCGAAGACCGAGAGCGGAATGGAGCTCTCGAAAATGGGGCCGCCGCTGAAGAGGAGCACCGCGACTATTTCGCGGCGTCGTCGGGCGGCGAGCTTGCGTGCGGCATCTGGTACGGCAGCGGAGTCCTGGCTCATGGCACTTAAGCCCCCCTCGGTCGTCTCGCCCTCTCGGTCCTGCACAGTTCCCCCGCCGTTACTACCAAGATCGAATCTACTGTGTTCCGTGAGGATGGAGTGCCAAGTTCACCACCCGCTGGTATGTCGATATGGCAACTTGGCGCGAAGCATTCGATCACGAAGCGTTCCACTCGTCGGGCCTACATGGGAAGTACGCGTCTCGGCTCTGCCCGTTCGCAGTAGGGCACAACCATGCCCAGCGGTCCTTTCCTCCCTGCTCACACCAGGGTTGAGGGGTACTCAAGGCAAGGTACTGACCTCGGCCGGAAGTTGGCTGAAAACGGTCGCGCGCAGACTTGCAAGCGCCTCAGTCGACCGGCGTACGCCCTTCGGAGTGCCGACCGCCCTCGTGCGCCGTCGGGCCCAGATAGGCGCTTCTGTCCCGGTGTCTTCCGGTCTCGCGCACCCGGATCCGGGCCGCGGTCCGTTCGGATTGCCGCAGCAGCGCGCGGCAGGCACAGGCCACCGCGGCCAGACCGGCGGCGGTGCCGGCCGCTCCGGCCCAGGAAACACCGCTGATGATCAGTACGAGGGGTACCAGGGCGCAACTGAAGGCGCCCCAGCGCATGACATCGCTCACTGGGTCGGGTGATCTGTCGGACGGCATCGGCACCACGTGCTCCCCTCGGACGGGCTGCTACTACAACGCCGCCGACGATCATGGGTCACCGTGAGGGGTACGTACGGGGGCAGGCCGGGGCATTGCCATCCGCGCCACGCTCCGGCATGCTCCGGGGAACGTTCGAGGCCCCACCCACCTCGCGCGGGCGCTCCGCGTCCGCGGCGGGCTCTGGGCAGCGGGGGAGTGGCGCCGTACTCTTGGGGTATCGGGTTGGGAAGATGATTCCCAGTCGTATCGTTCCTCTTTGAACTATGGCTCCCGCGCCTCGATCGAGCCAGCTCAGTCAACTGCCGGATCAAGTCAATCGCTGTTCCCCGTTCGCCCCTCCGCAAGAGGACGCCCTCGCCGAGACACCAATGGCCGGTCACGAAATTCCCGAACCCGCGGACCGCAAGCAGGTCGCCGATCCGATGGCTGACCTCGAAGCGGCGGAAAAGACACGCCATTCCTGCGACCCCGCGTTCCGGCACGGCGTCGTGGTCGGCTTCGACGGATCCATGTCGAGCGAGCGGGCGTTGGCGTATGCAATCGGTATGGCCCGGCGGCTCGGCTCCGGGTTGATCATCGTCCATGTGGCCAACCGGCTGCCGACGACCGTCTGGGCGGGCTGTGAGCCGCCGGTCTTCGTGGACGTGCCCGATCACCGCACCGAAGTGCTCGGCTTGGAGCTGGCCTGCGCCGATCACCTCACCGAGGTCCCCTGGATCCTGGTCGAGCGCGGCGGCGACATCTGCCACGAGCTGGAGGAGGTCGGCCGGGAGTACGAGGCCGACGCGATCGTGGTCGGCTCCACCCACGGCATCGTCGGCCGGATCTTCGGCTCGGTGGCCGGCCGGCTCGCCCGCCGGGCGCAGCGCCCGGTGATCGTGATTCCCTGACGCGCCCGTCGCGCGCCGCCGCCTCGCCCCGTCGTGCGCCGTCCCGCCGCGCGCCGCGTCCGCGCGGTGCCGCGCGTCCCCCCGCGCCTCCCGACGTGATCAATTCTCCGCGGCTTGCGCACAGTTGAGGGGGCGTCATGAGGATTGTGCGCAGCCGCATTTCTGCCCGCGTGCGCAGGTGAATTGTGCGCCGGCGAGGGGTAGAAAACGGTCACGTGGGCGCGCCGCATCACGGGCCCGGCGGCCGCGCGCACGGCAACTTCGTGCTGCCGGCCGGGAAGTGACGGTTCCCGGGGCGGCGGCATCCCGCCGGCGTATGGGCGACGCCGGCAAAGGGGAGGCAGCGGCTCCGCGCGCGTATGGTGGCACGCCCGCGGAGCCGCGGCCCACCCCTTCTTCGCCTGAACCGGCGCCGCTTTCGCGGAGCTGGTCGAGCGCCGTGGGGGCCGGGCAATCGCCGCTCCGGTGGGACGGGGGACCGCCGTACTTCCCCCGGGTGCTTATTCCACCGTCACGGACTTGGCGAGGTTGCGGGGCTTGTCGATGTCCCGGCCCAGGGCCAGCGCCGTGTGGTAGGCGAGCAGTTGCAGCGGAATGCCCATCAGGATCGGGTCCAGCTCGGGCTCGTTCTTCGGCACGACGATGGTGTGGTCGGCCTTCTCCTGCTCCTGGTGCGCGACGGCCAGGATGCGGCCGCTGCGGGCCTTGATCTCCTCCAGGGCGGCGCGGTTCTTCTCCAGCAGGTCGTCGTCCGGGACGATCGCCACGGTCGGCATCGCGGGCTCGATCAGGGCCAGCGGGCCGTGCTTGAGCTCGGAGGCCGGGTAGGCCTCGGCGTGGATGTAGGAGACCTCCTTGAGCTTCAGGGAGGCCTCGCGGGCCACCGGGTAGCCGCGCACCCGGCCGATGAACATCATCGACTTGGCGTCCGCGTAGGCGGCCGACAGCTTCTTGATCTCTTCCTCGCCCTTGAGGATCTCGTCGATCTGGCCGGGCAGCTTGCGCAGGCCCTCGATGATCCGCTTGCCGTCCGCGACCGACAGGTCACGGATGCGGCCGAGGTGCAGGGCGAGCAGCGCGAAGGAGACCACCATGTTGGTGAAGCACTTGGTGGAGACCACGCAGACCTCGGGGCCGGCGTGGACGTAGATGCCGCCGTCGGTCTCCCGGGCGATCGCCGAGCCGACCACGTTGACCAGGCCCAGCACCCGGGCGCCCTTGCGCTTGAGCTCCTGGACGGCCGCCAGCACGTCGTAGGTCTCACCGGACTGGGAGACCGCCACGTAGAGGGTGTCGGGGTCCACGACCGGGTTGCGGTAGCGGAACTCGGAGGCCGGCTCGGCGTCCGAGGGGATCCGGGCCAGCTCCTCGATCATCTGCGCGCCGATCTGGCCCGCGTGGTACGAGGTGCCGCAGCCGAGGATCTTCACCCGGCGCACGCCGCGCGCCTCGCGGGCGTCGAGGTTGAGGCCGCCGAGGTGCACGGTGGAGAAGCGGTCGTCGATCCGGCCGCGCAGGGCGCGGTCCACCGCGTCGGCCTGCTCGGAGATCTCCTTGTGCATGTACGTGTCGTGGCCGCCCAGGTCGTAGGACTCGGCCGCGTACTCGACGGTCTCCGGGGCGGACGTGGTCCGCGAGCCCTCGGTCGTGTACGTGCGGTAGTCGTCGGCCTTGAGGGTGGCCATCTCGCCGTCGTCGAGGGTGACGACCTGGCGGGTGTGCGAGACCAGCGCGGCGACGTCCGAGGAGACGAACATCTCGTGCTCGCCGATGCCGAGGACGACCGGGGAGCCGTTGCGGGCGACCACGATGCGGTCGGGGAAGTCGGCGTGCAGCACGGCGATGCCGTAGGTGCCCTCGATGTGGCGCAGCGCCTCGCGGACCCGCTCCTCCAGCTTCTCGGCCGTGGAACGGCCGATCAGGTGGGCGAGCACCTCGGTGTCCGTCTCGGAGGCGAAGACGACGCCCTCGGCGGTCAGGCGGGTGCGCAGGTCGGCGGCGTTGTCGATGATGCCGTTGTGGACGACGGCGACCTTGCCCTCGGTGTCGAGGTGCGGGTGGGCGTTCTCGTCGGTGGGCGCGCCATGGGTGGCCCAGCGGGTGTGCGCGATGCCGGTGGAGCCCGCGAAGCGCTTCGGCAGCCGCGACTCCAGCTCACGGACCCGGCCCTTGGCCTTGGCCGTCTTCAGGCCGCCCGCGGCCTTGCCGGTGCCCTTGGCGTGGATGGCGATGCCCGCGGAGTCGTAGCCCCGGTACTCCAGGCGCTGCAGGCCCTCCAGAAGCAGCGGAGCAACATCGCGTTTGCCGATATAGCCGACGATCCCGCACATGAAAGTGACCCTCCGAGAAGAACGTTGTGGCAGTTGTGGCAATGTCCGTGCCGCCCGGCGTCCCGGGCGTGGCCGTCAGCCGTAGACGAGGCGGCGCAGTTGGCGGGACGAGAGATCGGGCGGGGCCACGGCGCGGTGCGGCATCTCGTGGCGGATCCGTTCGAAGATCTCCTCGTTGCGCAGTCCCTGGGACTGCAGCTCCCGGTGGCGCCGGCGGACGAACTCCTCCGTCGTCTCGTCGAAGTACGACAGCACATCGAGCACCACCCGGGTGGCCTCACCGCGCTGCAGCGGTGTGCTGCGCACCAGGTGGTCCACCAGGTCTTCGTGCGGCGCGTCAGCGCTGCGGTTACGGCGTTCGAGCACCCGTCGATATTGCGGGGCGCGGAGCGGAATCGCAAGAAATCTGCCCGCTATCGGGCACGTCCCCGATTTGGCGGCCGGAAAGTGGTCGGAACCTTGACCGGAATCGAGGCTCACGGTACGCATGGTCACCGTTCGGTCGCTCCATGCCATGCACGTCGTCCTGTACGAGGTTCGCCGAAGGGAGCGTCGATGAGACGCCGCAGACTGCTGTTCTCGCTGCTGCTGGTCGCGGCGGCGGGGCTGGGAACCGCCGCCGTACCGCCACCGGGGGCCGCCGGCGCCGCCTCCCGGGCCGCCACTCCACTGGACCAGGTGATCCCCGCGCCGGCGTCCGTGCGCAGCACGGGGGACGCGTACACCCTCGGCGAGGGCACCCGCATCCGGGTGCCCGGCGGCTCCGCCGAGGCCCGGGGCGTGGCCGGCTATCTGGCGGGGCTGCTGCGGCCCGCCACCGGCTTCGGCCTCCCGGTGACCACCAAGGACGGCCGGGACGGCATCGTCCTGCGCCTCGGCGGCAGCGGCACCGGGGACCTGGGCCGCGAGGGCTACCGGCTGACCTCCGGCGGCCGCGGGGTCACCCTCAGCGCCGCCCGCCCGGCCGGCCTCTTCCACGGCGTCCAGACCCTGCGCCAGCTGCTGCCGGCCGGCGTGGAGCACGAGCGCGCCGTACGCGGGCCCTGGCGGATCGCCGGGGGCACCATCACCGACTCCCCGCGCTACGCCTACCGCGGGGCGATGCTGGACGTCTCCCGGCACTTCTTCACCGTCGCGCAGGTCAAGCGGTACATCGACCAGCTCGCCCTGTACAAGATCAACAAGCTGCATCTGCACCTCTCCGACGACCAGGGCTGGCGGATCGCCCTCGCGTCCTGGCCGCGGCTCGCGACCTACGGGGGCTCCACCCAGGTCGGCGGCGGCCCCGGCGGCCACTACACCAAGGACGACTACCGCGAGATCGTCCGCTACGCCGCCGCCCGCTACCTGACCGTCGTGCCCGAGATCGACATGCCGGGCCACACCAACGCGGCGCTGGCCTCCTACGCCCCGCTCAACTGCAACGGCCAGGCACCGCCGCTCTACACCGGCACCAACGTCGGCTTCAGCTCGCTGTGCGTCCCCAAGGAGGAGACGTACGACTTCGTGGACGACGTCCTGCGCGAGCTGGCGGCGATGACCCCCGGCCGGGCGCTGCACATCGGCGGCGACGAGGCGCACTCCACCAGCCATGACGACTACGTGACCTTCATGGACAAGGTGCAGCCGGTGGTCGCGAAGTACGGCAAGAGCGTGATCGGCTGGCACCAGCTGACCGGCGCGCACCCGGCGAAGGGCGCCGTCGCCCAGTACTGGGGCTACGACAAGACCGGCACGGCGGAGCGCACCCAGGTCGCCGACGCCGCCAGGAACGGCACCAGGCTGATCCTCTCGCCCGCCGACCGCGCCTACCTCGACATGAAGTACGACAGGAACACGCCGCTGGGCCTGAACTGGGCCGGCTACGTGGGCGTCCAGCGGTCCTACGACTGGGACCCGGGCAGCTACCTCGACGGGGCGCCCGCGGGCTCCGTCCTCGGCGTCGAGGCGCCCCTGTGGTCGGAGACCCTCTCCACCTCCGCCCACATCGAGTACATGGCCTTCCCGCGGCTGCCCGGCATCGCGGAGCTGGGCTGGTCCCCGGCCCGCACCCACGACTGGGACGACTACAAGGTGCGGCTGGCCGCCCAGGGGCCGCGCTGGGACGCGCTGGGCATGAACTACTACCGCTCTCCGGAGGTGCCCTGGCCCGCGAGGTGAGGGACCGGGCCGGCCGGGCGTCCGACGGCGCCCGGCCCGGCTCGCGAGCAGCGGGCGCCGCTCCCCGGCGCGCCGGCCGGCCCCGGGGTGGCAGGGGCCGGCCGGCTGGGACGCCGGGTCAGGCGCCGACGCCCAGCTCCCGGGCGATCAGCATCCGCTGGACCTCGCTGGTGCCCTCGCCGATCTCCAGGATCTTGGCGTCCCGCCACATCCGGGCGACCGGGTACTCGTTCATGAAGCCGTACCCGCCGTGGATCTGGGTGGCCTCGCGGGCGTTGTCCACCGCGCTCTCGGAGGAGTAGAGCTTGGCGAGCGCGGCCTCCTTCTTGAAGGGCTCGCCGTGCACCAGCCGGGACGCGGCATCGCGCCAGGCCAGCCGGGAGGTGTGGGCGCGCATCTCCATGTCGGCGATCTTGAACTGGATGGCCTGGTTGGTGCCGATGGCGCGGCCGAAGGCGTGCCGCTCCTTGGAGTAGCGCACCGACTCGTCCACACAGCCCTGCGCCAGGCCGGTGGCCAGCGCCGCGATGGCGATCCGGCCCTCGTCGAGGATCCGCAGGAACTGGGCGTACCCGCGGCCCTCCTCGCCCAGGAGGTTGCCGACCGGGACCCGGACGTCGGAGAAGGACAGCTCGCGGGTGTCGGAGGCGCTCCAGCCGACCTTGGAGTACGGGGCGCCGACCGTGAAGCCGGGGGTGCCGGACGGCACGATGATCGAGGAGATCAGCGGGCTGCCGTCGTCCTTGCGGCCGGTGACGGCGGTGACCGTGACCAGACCGGTGATGTCCGTACCCGAGTTGGTGATGAAGCACTTGCTGCCGTTGATCACCCAGTCGTCGCCGTCCCGCACCGCGGTGGTGCGGGTCGCGCCGGCGTCCGAACCGCCGTCCGGCTCGGTCAGGCCGAAGGCGCCGAGCACCTCACCGCTGCACAGCTTGGGCAGCCACTCGCGCTTCTGCTCCTCGGTGCCGAAGTGGTAGAGCGGCATGGCGCCCAGCGAGACGCCGGCCTCCAGGGTGATGGCCACCGAGGAGTCGACCCGGGCCAGCTCCTCCAGGGCGATGCCGAGCGCGAGGTAGTCGCCGCCCATCCCGCCGTACTCCTCGGCGAACGGCAGGCCGAACAGGCCCATCCGGCCCATCTCCTGCACGATCTCGTACGGGAACGCATGCTGCTCGTAGTACTCGCCGATCTTCGGGGCGACGACGTCGTGTGCGAACGCCTCGACGGTGCGCCGGAGTTCTTCCAGCTCGGCGGGCAGACGGTGGTCCAGGGACATGAGGGTCACTCCTTGTGGGAGAGGGCGCGAAGGGTGCGGGAGGGGCTCGGCCGGCCCAGGACGTCCGCCATCCACACGCTGGTGGCGGCCAGTCGGTCCAGGTCGACCCCGGTCTCGATGCCGAGACCGTGCAGCATCCACACGAGGTCCTCGGTGGCGAGGTTGCCGGTGGCGCTCTTGGCGTAGGGGCAGCCGCCGAGGCCGCCCGCCGAGGCGTCGATGGTGGTGATGCCGTGCTGCAGCGCGGCGAAGGTGTTGGCGAGGGCCTGCCCGTAGGTGTCGTGGAAGTGCACGCCGATACGGGAGGTGGCCACGCCGGCCTCGTTGAGGGAGGCCAGCAGGGTCTGCACATGACCGGGGGTGGCCACGCCGATGGTGTCGCCCAGGCTCAGCTCGTCGCAGCCCAGGTCGAGCAGCGCCCGGCAGACCCGGACGGTCTGGGCGACGGGCACCGGGCCCTCCCAGGGGTCGCCGAAGCACATCGAGAGGTAGCCGCGGACCTGCACCTTGGCGTCCTTGGCCCGCGCGACGACCGGCGCGAACATCGCCAGCGCCTCGTCGACCGTGCGGTTGAGGTTGGCCTTGGCGAAGGACTCGGTGGCGCTGCCGAACACGGCGATCCGGCGGGCGCCCAGGGCGAGCGCACGGTCCAGGCCGCGTTCGTTGGGCACCAGCACCGGGAGCCGGTGCGGATCGATGCCGTCCAGCTGCGGGAACAGCTGCTCCGCGTCGGCGAGCTGGGGCACCCACTTGGGGTGGACGAAGCTGGTGGCCTCGACGGTCGGCAGGCCGGCGCCGACGAGCCGGCGGATGAACTCGGCCTTGATCTCCGTGGGCACCACGGTCCGCTCGTTCTGCAGGCCGTCGCGCGCGCCGACCTCATGGATCCGTACGCGGGTGGGCAGCCCCTCCGCGGTGACCTCCATCGGCAGTCCGGCTGCGGTCATCGGGCGCTCCCCTGCTCGTCCTCGGGCGCCGTCGCGGGCGCGGCGGCCTGGTCGCGGTCCTCGTGCGGAGTGAGCACGGCCAGGATCTGGTCCATGGCGACGGTGCTGCCGGCGGTGACGTCCAGTTCGGTGACGGTGCCGGCGTGCGGCGCGGAGATGACGTGCTCCATCTTCATCGCCTCGACCACCAGCAGGCCCTGGCCCGCGGCCACCTCGTCGCCGACGGCCACCTTGACGACGGTGACGGTGCCCGGCATCGGGGCGGCCAGGGTGTCCGCGCCGTGGGCCCCCGCGGCCCCGCGCAGCGCGGCGGCCACCGGGTCGTAGGAGGTCACCTGCCAGGAGTCGCCGTCCCGGCCGAGCCAGTCGCCGCTGCGGCGGAAGCTGTGCAGCACCCCGTCGACGGTGACCCGTACGCCCTCCGGGGTGACCTGCCCGGACGGGCCGCCGGGCGCTGCGTCGTGGGCGACGGGGTCATGGCCCGGGACGCGCAGCCAGTGGCGGACGGGCGCGGGCTCGCCGCCGAGGCGGAAGCCGTTCGGCGCGGCGAACGGGTCGCGCCAGCCGCCCTCGGCCACCGCCGGCTCCAGGGCGGCCTGCCGCACCGCCGCGGCCGCCGCGTACACCTCGTCCGGCACCGCGGCGTCGACCAGCCCGGCCGCCTCGCGCTCCACCAGCCCGGTGTCCAGCTCGCCGGAGACCACGTCCGGATGGGCCAGCAGCCGCCGCAGGAAACCGGCGTTGGTGGTCACGCCGAGGGTGACCGTCTCCGCCAGCGCGGCCCGCAGCCGGCGCAGCGCGCTCGCCCGGTCCGGGCCGTGGGCGATGACCTTGGACAGCATCGGGTCGTAGCGGCTGCCGACCTCCACGCCCTGGGACAGGCCGGAGTCCGTGCGCAGCCCGTCGCCCTGCACCTCGTGCAGGGCCAGCACGGTGCCGCCGGTCGGCAGGAAGTCCCGGGCCGGGTCCTCGGCGCAGATCCGGGCCTCGATGGCGTGCCCGGTGAGGGTGATGTCCTCCTGGGCGTGGCGCAGGTGCTCGCCGGCCGCGACCCGCAGCTGCCACTCGACCAGGTCGATGCCGGTGACGAGCTCGGTGACCGGGTGCTCGACCTGGAGGCGGGTGTTCATCTCCATGAAGTAGTAGGAGGCCGGGTCCTTGCCCGGGACGATGAACTCGACGGTGCCGGCGCCGCGGTAGCCGCAGGAGCGGGCCGCCTGCACCGCCGCCTCGCCCATCGCGGCGCGGGTCGCCTCGTCCAGCAGGACCGAGGGGGCCTCCTCGATGACCTTCTGGTGGCGGCGCTGGAGGGAGCACTCGCGCTCGCCGAGGTGGATGACGTTGCCGTGGCCGTCCGCCAGCACCTGGATCTCGATGTGCCGGGGCCGGTCGATCCAGCGCTCGACGAGCAGGGTGTCGTCGCCGAAGGAGGAGCGGGCCTCGCGGCGGGCGGAAGCGATCTCGTCGGCCAGCAGCGCCTCGTCGCGCACCAGCCGCATGCCCTTGCCGCCGCCGCCCGCGGACGGCTTGAGCAGCACCGGCATGCCGATCTCCCGGGCCGCGGCGGCCAGTTGGCCGTCGTCCAGCCCGCTGCCGGAGGAGCCGGGCACGACCGGGACGCCGGCCTCCCGCACCGTCTCCTTGGCCCGGATCTTGTCGCCCATCAGCTCGATGGCGTCGGCGGACGGGCCGATGAAGACCAGCCCGGCGTCCGCGCAGGCCCGGGCGAAGGCGGCGTTCTCGGCGAGGAAGCCGTAGCCCGGGTGGACCGCCTGGGCGCCGGTCCGGGCGGCCGCGTCCAGCAGCCGTTCCACGGACAGGTAGCTCTCGGCGGCCGGGGCCGGGCCGATGCGGACGGCGGTGTCGGCCTCGCGGACGTGGCGGGCGTCGGCGTCGGCGTCGCTGAAGACCGCGACCGAGCGGATGCCGAGGGCGCGCAGCGTGCGGATGACGCGGACCGCGATCTCGCCGCGGTTGGCGATCAGCACGGTGTCGAAATTGGTGGCCATTGCTGGGGACATCCCTCTCACATCCGGAAGACGCCGTAGCCGGGCGCGGTGCGGTCCTTCTCGGGCAGCGGGGCGTTGGCGCAGGCGGTCAGCGCCAGCCCCAGCACCTGCCGGGTCTCCAGCGGGTCGATCACGCCGTCGTCCCACAGCCGCGCGGTCGCGTAGTAGGCGTTGCCCTGGGTCTCGTACTGCTCGCGGACCGGCGCCTTGAAGGCGGCCTCCTCCTCGGCGCTCCACTGTTCGCCGTGCGCCTCCAGCTGGTCGCGCTTGACGGTGGCGAGGACGGAGGCGGCCTGTTCGCCGCCCATCACCGAGATCTTGGCGTTCGGCCACATCCACAGGAAGCGGGGCGAGTAGGCCCGGCCGCACATGGAGTAGTTGCCCGCCCCGTAGGAGCCGCCGATGACGACCGTCAGCTTGGGCACGCGGGTGCAGGCCACCGCCGTCACCATCTTCGCGCCGTGCTTGGCGATGCCGCCGGCCTCGTAGGAGCGGCCCACCATGAAGCCCGAGATGTTCTGCAGGAACAGCAGCGGGATGCCGCGCTGGTCGCACAGCTCGATGAAGTGGGCGCCCTTCTGGGCGGATTCGGAGAACAGGATGCCGTTGTTGGCGACGATGCCGACCGGGTGGCCGTGGAGGTGCGCGAAGCCGGTGACCAGCGTCGTGCCGTACTCCGCCTTGAACTCGGCGAAGCGCGAGCCGTCCACCAGCCGGGCGATCACCTCGCGGACGTCGTAGGGCGTACGGGAGTCGGCGGGCACCATGCCGTAGAGCCCGGCCGGGTCGGCCTTGGGCTCCTCGACGGTCCGCACGCTCCACGGGAGCGGCTCGCGCTCGCCGAGCGTGCCGACGATGGTGCGCACCAGGCGCAGGGCGTGCGCGTCGTCCTCGGCGAGGTGGTCGGTGACCCCGGAGGTCCTGGAGTGCACCTCGCCGCCGCCCAGCTCCTCGGCGGTGACGACCTCGCCGGTGGCGGCCTTCACCAGCGGCGGCCCGCCCAGGAAGATCGTCCCCTGGTTGCGGACGATCACGGCCTCGTCGCTCATCGCCGGGACGTACGCGCCGCCCGCCGTGCAGGAGCCGAGGACCGCGGCGATCTGCGGAATCCCCGCACCCGACATCCGCGCCTGGTTGTAGAAGATCCGCCCGAAGTGCTCCCGGTCGGGGAAGACCTCGTCCTGCATCGGCAGGAAGGCGCCGCCGGAGTCCACGAGATACAGGCAGGGCAGCCGGTTCTCCAGGGCGATCTCCTGCGCCCGCAGGTGCTTCTTGACCGTCATCGGGTAGTAGGTGCCGCCCTTGACCGTGGCGTCGTTGGCGACGATCACCGTCTCGCGGCCGGAGACCCGGCCGATGCCGGCGATCACGCCCGCGGCCGGCGCGGCCCCGCCGTACATCCCGTCCGCGGCCAGCGGCGCCAGCTCCAGGAACGGCGAGCCCGGGTCCAGCAGGGCGTCCACCCGGTCGCGCGGCAGCAGCTTGCCGCGCGCGGTGTGCCGCGCCCTGGCCTTCTCGCCGCCGCCCAGCCGGGCCGCGGCGAGCTTCTCGCGCAGCTCGGCGGCCAGCTCGCGGTGCGCGGCCTCATTGGCCCGCCAGGAGTCGGACGCCGGATCGGCGGTACTCCCCAGCACCGGTGCCTGCTCCATCAGTACGAGCCCCCTTGCTCGGTCGACTGTCCCGGTGCCGCGGTCCGCGGCTGCCGGGCCATCCGGGTTAATGGGCGTTAACCACATGTGGCTTCAGGTTAACGAGCACTAACCCGGCTGTCTACAATCGACGGCATGAGTAATGCGCAGGCCCCCGCCCCGACCAGCCGCCGCGAGCAGATCCTCAAGGAGGCCGCCCGGCTCTTCGCGGAGCGCGGCTTCCACGGCGTCGGCGTGGACGAGATAGGGGCGGCCGTGGGCATCTCGGGCCCGGGCCTCTACCGGCACTTCGCCGGCAAGGACGCGATGCTCGCCGAACTGCTCGTCGGCATCAGCGAGCGGCTGCTGGAGGGCGGCCGGATGCGGGTGGCGGAGGGCGGCGAGAGCCCCGAGGCGGTGCTGGACGCGCTGATCGACGGCCATATCGACTTCGCGCTGGACGACCGGCCGCTGATCACCCTGCACGACCGGGAGCTGGACCGGCTGCGGGAGGCCGACCGCAAGCGGGTCCGCCAGCTCCAGCGGCAGTACGTCGAGCTGTGGGTGGCGGTGGTCCGCCGGGTCCACCCGGTCCCCTCCGAGTCCCGGGCCCGCGCCGCGGTGCACGCCGTCTTCGGCCTGCTCAACTCCACCCCGCACCTCGGCCGGCCGGGCGCCCTGCCGGGCCGCACGGAGATGGCGGAGCTGCTGCACCGGCTGGCGCTGGGGGCCTTCGGCGCGGTGGCCGGGGAGCCCGCGGGCGGGGAACCGGCGGCGGGGGAGTCGATCGCGGTGGGTGTGCCGGGGGCGTAGCGCGTACGGGGCGGGGCGCGGCGCGTACCGCAGGGACGGGTGGCGCGTACGGGGCGGGTGTGTGGCGTGGCCCACCGGTTCCGTTCGCCTCTGGACAGCCTTAGTGACTGGCCGGTAGCTTTCGCTTCAGAGGAAGCTGAGCAAGCGCTTAGCCAGACGCGGCGGTCTAAGGAGGCCATGGCATGCGCCGTACGGTGTTCAACGAGGATCACGAGGCGTTCCGGGAGACCCTGCGGGCCTTCATCGAGGCCGAGGTCGTGCCGGTGTACGACGAGTGGTTCGCCGCGGGCCAGGCGCCGCGCGACTTCTACTACAAGCTCGCCGAGCTGGGCATATTCGGCATCCGCGTGGACGAGGAGTTCGGCGGCGCGGGCATCGACTCGTACAAGTTCGAGGCCGTGATGTACGAGGAGACCGCCCGCGCGGGTGTCTCCTTCGGCGGCTCCGGCGTCCATGTGCTGCTCGGTCTGCCGTACATCAAGATGCTCGCCACCGACGAGCAGAAGAAGCGCTTCCTGCCGAAGTTCGTCTCCGGTGAGGAGATGTGGGCCCTCGCGATGACCGAGCCGGGCACCGGCTCCGACCTCGCGGGCATGAAGACCACCGCGAAGCTCTCCGAGGACGGCACGCACTACGTCCTCAACGGCGCCAAGACCTTCATCACCGGCGGCGTGCACGCCGACCGCGTCATCGTCTGCGCCCGCACCGCCGCGCCGAAGGAGGACGACCGCCGCTTCGGCATCTCCCTCTTCGCCGTCGACACCAAGAGCGAGGGCTACTCCGTCGGCCGCAAGCTGGACAAGCTCGGCCTGAAGACCTCCGACACCGCCGAACTGGCCTTCGTCGACGTCAAGGTCCCGGTCGAGGACCTGCTGGGCGAGGAGAACAAGGGCTTCTCCTACCTGGGCCTGAACCTCGCCTCGGAGCGCTGGGGCATCGCCTTCGGCGCCTACGCGCAGGCCGCGGCGGCCGTCCGGTTCGCCAAGGAGTACGTGCAGGAGCGCACGATCTTCGGCAAGACCGTCGCCTCCTTCCAGAACACCAAGTTCGAGCTGGCCGCCTGCCAGGCCGAGGTGGACGCCGCGCAGGCCGTCGCCGACCGCACCCTGGAGGCCCTGGACGCGGGCGAGCTGTCCCCGGCCGAGGCCGCGAGCGCCAAGCTGTTCTGCACCGAGGTCGCCCACCGTGTGATCGACAAGTGCCTCCAGCTGCACGGCGGCTACGGCTACATGAACGAGTACCCGATCGCCCGCCTCTACGCCGACAACCGCGTCAACCGCATCTACGGCGGCACCAGCGAGGTCATGAAGTCCATCATCGCCAAGTCCATGGGCCTCTAGGCCGTAAGGGCACCGTGCACGTGAACGACGCACTGAGGTCGCTGCTCGATCTGCTCGCCCTGGAGCGGATCGAGCAGGACATCTTCCGCGGTGAGAGCCGCGCCTCGGTCGTGCCCCGGGTCTTCGGCGGCCAGGTCGCCGCCCAGGCCCTGGTCGCGGCCGGCCGCACGGTCCCCGCCGACCGGCCGCCGCACTCCCTGCACGCGTACTTCCTGCGTGCGGGAGACCCCGGTGCCCCCATCGTCTACACCGTCGACCGGATCCGCGACGGCCGGTCCTTCACCACCCGGCGGGTCGTCGCCGTCCAGCACGGTCAGCCGATCTTCCACCTCTCGGCCTCCTTCCAGGTCCACGAGGAGGGCCTGGAACACCAGGAGCCGATGCCGCCGGCACCGGATCCGCTGACCCTGCCCACCCCGGCCGAGATCCTGCCGCGGCACGCCGGCCGGTACCTCACCCCGGCCGTCGCCGACCGGCTGCTGGAGGCCCGGGCCGCGATCGACCTGCGGTACGTCGACGAGCCGCCCTACGCCACCGTCGGCGAGGTGCGCGAGCCCCGCTCCCAGGTCTGGTTCCGCACCAACGGCGACCTGGACAAGGCCCTCGCGGACGGCGCCGACTGCGGCGACACCGTCACCCGCCCCCTGCTCGACATCTGCCTGGTCACCTACGTCTCCGACATGACCCTGCTGGACTCGATCCTGCTCGCCCACGGCCGCGGCGGCTGGGCGGTCGGCGACGTGGTCGGCGCCAGCCTCGACCACGCGATGTGGTTCCACCGCCCGCTGCGCGCCGACGACTGGCTCCTCTACGACCAGGAGTCGCCCACTGCCCAGGCGGGGCGCGGGCTGGGGAAGGGGCGGATCTTCACCTCCGACGGTCAATTGGCGGTTTCGGTGATCCAGGAGGGGGTCATCCGGGTGCCGCGGGGTTAGGGTCCCTCACTCCGGCGTGAACTCGTACTGGAGTTCATGGAGATGGCCCGCTTTGACCATGATGGTGGCCTCGATGGGCCGCTCGCCGTCGCTGTAGACGACTCGCAGGGTCCGGAGGACGGGCAGGTTACCGGGAAGGCGGAGGGCCTCGTACTGCTCCTGAGTGGGCACCCGGGCGGAGACCCGGTCGACGCTGAGGCGGGGCGGGTAACCCAGCTCGGCCAGGAGAGTCGGCGTACCGCCCTTGATCCTGCGGCGTTCCGTCATCGCGGTACCACGGGCGAGGTCCAGCGGGTAGTAGGACTTGACCAGTTCGACCGGCTCGTCGTCGATGAAGAGGATCTGGCGGCGGAGCAGCGCTGTGCCACCGTCCGGGAGGCCCAGGGCCTCTGCGGCGTCACTGGGCGGCGTGACCTCGGTGACCTCCAGCAGCTCGCTGTGCGCCCGACCGCCGCGCTTCGTCGCCTCGGCAAGCCAGCGGTACTGCTCGCCGGCGCCGGCCGGTGCCACGAACGAAGCGGGGCGCATGGTCTGCTGCCGGTGTTCCCGTACAGTCACCGCCGCTCCGGCGCGACCCACGACCAGGCGTTCGTCCTTGAGCAGCTGGAGCGCTTTCTGCACGGTGGCGCCGGAGGCGTCGAACCGTTCCTTGAGATGCGTCGTGGAGGGCAGCTTCGCGCCCGGTTCAAGGTCGCCCGCGTATGCGAACGTTCCGCTCGTCACCCAATGGGACGACGGACGGCATACGGGCAGCGAGTCCGGGACCGTGCCGACCAGTTCGGCGAGTATGCCGTCGGTCGTGGCCGCGATGCTGCGCGACCTGGACGTGAGCGACGGAACGCGGGTGCTCGAAATCGGCACCGGCACGGGATGGAACGCCGGGCTCCTTGCTCACCGGCTGGGGAGCGGGAACGTGGTCAGTGTCGAGATCGACGAGGCAGTTACCGGTCGGGCCCGGGGAGCGTTGCTGCGCGCCGGCCTTCACCCCAGGGCAGTCCACGGGGACGGCGGGGACGGGTGGCCGGACGGGGCACCGTATGACCGGGTGATGGTGACGGCAGGGGTGCGAGCTGCTTCGCCGCGCTGGCTGGAGCAGTCACGGCCGGGCGCGGTCATCCTTGCCCCCTGGGGCACCCACTACAGCGACCAGGACGCACTTGTCCGGTTGACCGTGGAGGAGGACGGCTCCGCGTCGGGTCCGTTCCTGCGCATGGTCGAGTTCATGAAGCTGCGGGACCAGCGCTTGGACTGGAACCGGTTCAGGGAGCACGTCCCGGATTTCCCCGGCGACGCCGACGTTTCCCTTACGACGGTTGCTCTGCCGGACCTGGGGGACCGCTACGAGCCCGCACGGTTCGTCATGGGGCTGTGCGTGCCCGGCTGTGCCCACGTCGTCAACAGGTCGGACAGCGGAACCGCGAAGGCGTGGTTCTTCGACCTGACGAGCCGGTCATGGGCCGCCACTGTTTTCCGCAAAGGCGAACCGGGGGCCACGGTCTACCAGTCGGGGCCGCGTCGCCTGTGGGACGAAGTGGAGGCGGCCCTCCGATGGTGGGCCGGCCGGGGCGAGCCGGGCCACACCCGGTTCGGTCTCACCGTCACCGCGGAGGGGCAGCGGGTGTGGCTGGACGACCCGGCCGACTCCTGGGCCATCTGAGGAACGGGACCGACTCTCATGTCGCGTGCTTGCCGGTGCAGCGCCACGACGACGGGCGGCCTGCTGCCACGTGTATTGCGTTGTGCGCCCAGGAATGCGGCCCATAAGGTCACCGGCATGTCATTGCGTCTTCGTATGCGTCAAGCACTGCCCGAAGCCATGCGCGCCCGTGACAAGGCTGCGGTGAGTGCCCTGCGTGCCACGCTTGGCGCGCTGGACAACGCGGAGGCGGTGCCGGTGGACGAGGCCGGGCTCCGGGGGGTGGCTCTTGAGCATGCGCCGGTGGGCGCCGGTGCCACCGAAGCGGCGCGGCGTGAGCTGAGTGAGCGCGGTGTGGTGGACGTCGTACGTGCCGAGGCTGCCGAACGGCTGGAGGCCGCGGCGCAGTTGACCGCACCAGCGCATGCTGACCGCGCCGCGCGGCTGCGCGCGGAGGCTGCCGTGCTGCTTCGGTTCCTTGAGGCTCCTTGAGGGCCCGGTGTCTCCCAGGAGCCGCCTGGGGACTCTCCGGGGACTGCCCAGGAGCCGCCTGCGGGCTCTCTGGGGACCGCTTAGGACCCACGAAGGAACCACGAAAGACCCGCAAAGGACCGCCCAGGGCACGGCGCCGTCCCGGCCCCGCTCGCTCAGGCAAGCCCCGCCGCGTCCAGCAGATAGGCGGTCAGCGGGTCGTAGTGGCGCGGGCTCAGGACGTGGTCGTCCAGGGGGATCGTCACCTGGAGGGTGCCCTCGGATTCGGCGAGGAAGAGGGCCGGGTCGTTGCAGTCGGCGAAGCCCACCGCGTCGATGCCGCGCTGGCCGGCGCAGCCCGCCCAGCCGTGGTCGGCCACCACCAGGTCCGGCAGCGGGCGGCCCTCGCGCTCCAGGCCGTCCAGGACGGCGGCCATCGGCTCGGGGGAGTGGGTGTGCCACAGGGTCGCGCCGCGCTCCAGCATCGCCACGTCGGCGAACTGGAAGACCATGCCGTCGTCCGCCCGCAGCCCGTCCGGGATGACGACGATCTCGCAGCCCGCCGCGCGCAGCGCCTCGGCCGTCGCCCGGTGCACATCGAGCAGTCCGCCCGGGTGGCCGGTCGCGAACAGCACCCGCTGCCCGTCGGCGGCCGCCTTGCGCAGCACCGCGGCCGCCCGGTCCAGCGCGTCCACGGTCAGCTCGGGGTCGATGGTGTCCTGCCCCTGCCGGTGGTGCGGGTCGTCGATGACCCCGCAGCGCTCCGCCATCACGGCCAGCACATCCTGCTCGTCCGTCCAGCGGTCGCCGAACTCCAGGCCGAACCAGTAGTGGCGCTCGCCGTTGGCGAGTCTGCGGTAGTGGGAGAGGTTGTTCTCGCGGGGAGTGGCGACCTCACCGGCGATCCGGGTCCGTACGAGGTGGTCGACGAGTTCGGCGCGGGAAGGGGCGGCGGCTGCGGAGGCTATCGGCATAGCGCCCATTGTGCCCGTACGCCTCTTCCGGGGCGGTGGAGTCCCGCAGCCCGGACACCGGGGTGCGGATGCCGGAGCGGGGGCACCGCGTTGCGGACGGCGGGGTGGGCGGCGGAGGGGAGCCTCCGGTCGCTGCCCGGTCTCTGCCGGGGCGCTGCCGGGGCGGCTGCTCCGGCCGCCGGCCCGAGGGCGGTCGCTGGCCGAAATGTCGAACGGGCCGGCCGGCGTCTCCGGAAATGTCCATGTGCCCCGGGCGCCGTCCTCCCTACGCTCGCCTCATGACCACCGCAGCCAGCGCATCCAACGAGCCCGTGGGCCCCGTCGACTCCTCCCGCATCCCGCGGTACGCCGGGCCCGCGACCTTCGCCCGACTGCCCCGCCTCGACGAGGTCGGCGGCCGGGCCGATGTGGCCGTCGTCGGTGTCCCCTTCGACACCGGTGTCTCCTACCGCCCCGGCGCCCGCTTCGGCGGCAACGCCATCCGTGAGGCGTCCCGCCTCCTGCGCCCCTACAACCCGGCCCAGGACGCGTCCCCGTTCGCGCTGGCGCAGGTCGCCGACGCGGGCGACATCGCCGCCAACCCGTTCAACATCAACGAGGCCGTGGAGACGGTCGAGGCCGCGGCGGACGACCTGCTGGCCTCCGGCGCCCGCATGATGACCCTGGGCGGCGACCACACCATCGCCCTCCCGCTCCTCCGCTCGGTCGCCAAGAAGCACGGCCCGGTCGCGCTGCTGCACTTCGACGCCCACCTGGACACCTGGGACACCTACTTCGGCGCCGAGTACACCCACGGCACCCCGTTCCGCCGCGCCGTCGAGGAGGGCATCCTCGACACCTCCGCGCTGTCCCACGTCGGCACCCGCGGCCCGCTCTACGGCAAGAAGGACCTCGACGAGGACGAGAAGATGGGCTTCGGCATCGTCACCTCGGCGGATGTCATGCGCCGCGGGGTGGACGAGGTCGCCGACCAGCTCCGCCAGCGCATCGGCGACCGTCCGCTGTACATCTCCATCGACATCGACGTCCTGGACCCGGCGCACGCCCCCGGCACCGGCACCCCCGAGGCCGGCGGCCTCACCTCCCGCGAGCTGCTGGAGATCGTGCGCGGGCTGTCGTCCTGCAACCTGGTCTCGGCGGACGTCGTCGAGGTCGCCCCGGCGTACGACCACGCGGAGATCACCTGCGTGGCCGCCTCCCACACCGCGTACGAGCTGACGACGATCATGTCGCGGCAGATCGCGGCGGCCCGTCAGGGGCAGTAGGCCGCGGACCGGAGGTGCCGCGGGGCCCGGTCCCCGCGGCACCGGCCGCATCGGGTGGATGACGCTCGGCCCGCCACGCAGGGGTGGCGGACCGGGCGTTTGCCTTCTGGGCGGTTGCGCCGGGGTCGGTGCCGGTGCGGCCCGGGTGCCCCACTCCCCCTCCGGCCCCCGTCCCGTCGCCCTCAGTCCGGTACGGAGCCGCTGCCGCGGTCCAGTGCGCGCAGCGCGAACCACAGCTCCATGCGGACGTCGGGGTCGTCCAGGTCGGTGTCGAGGAGGCCGGCGATACGGGTGACGCGCTGGCGGACGGTGTTGCGGTGGATGCCGAGTGCGGTCGCGGTGCGGTCCCAACTGCCGTGCAGGGAGAGCCAGTTGTGGAGGGTGGTGAGGAGGGCGGGGGAGTCGGCCAGCGGGGCCAGCAGGGCCTGGGCGTGTTGCCGGGCGTCGGTGGGGGCGACGAGGGAGGTGATGCTGTGGGGGCCGGGGGCGCGGTGGCGTACCAGGGCGGCGTGGCCCGCGAGGGCGCGGCGCAGGGCGGAGGCGGCATGGCGGTCGGCGGCCGGCAGTTCCGCGACCGGGGCGGGCTCGCTGATGCCGAGCGTCCAGCCGGGGTGCGCGGTGATCTCCTGGCCGGCCGGGACCAGGGCGCGCAGGGCGGGGACGGAGCCGGGGGCGGTGCCCGCCCCGGTGCGGGAGCCGGGGGACGGCTCGGTGCCGGAGGGCGTCGCGGTGCCGGGGGATCTCTTGGCGCCCGGGGGTGGCGTCCTGCCGTCGGAGGGTGTCCCGGTGGCCGTGGCCGGTGTGGTGGCGGTGTCCGGCGCGACGAGCGGGGTGCCCAGGGCGGCGGCCAGTGAGGCCGCCGACTCGGTGGTGTCGCGGCGGCGTTCGGCGTGGACGACGGTCCAGAGGGGAGAGCCGAGGAGCGGGGCGACCTCGGCCGGGCGGGCGCCGAGGAGCAGCCGGACCAGCGCCGCGGCGTGCCCGGCGGCGACCGGGCCCTGCTCGGTGGCCGGGCCGGTGATCAGCGAGAGGAGCACGGCGGCGACGCCCGCGATGGTGTGCGCGGGCGGGTCGTGCGGATCCGCGGCGACCACCAGGGCCCGCGCCCGGCTGCCGCGGGCGCGCCCCGTCAGGGCGTAGGCGGACAGGGAGGTGCCGGGGAGGGTGTCGGTCGCCGAGGACGGGCCGCCCGCGCCGACGACCTGCGCGAGACGGCCGGCCGCGGCCCGGACGGCGGCGTCGGGGCGCGGGCCGGCGGAGCCGTGCTCCGCGCCGTCCGGGGCGAGCAGGGCCGTCCAGCCGTGCACATGGCGGGCCAGGGCGCGCAGCACGGCGGTGGCGGGGCCGGGGCGGGCGGCGGCCGCGGCCAGCGCCCGCTGGGCCTCGCTGAGGCGGGTCAGCTCGCGGTGCCGGGCCTGGGTGACCGCCTGCCACACGGCGCTCTCGACGGCGGTGAACGGGGTGCCCGCCGGGACCTCGACGAGCGGCAGGCCGTGCCGGTCGCAGGCCGCCACCAGGGCCTGGGGGACGGTGTCGTGCACCGGCGCGATCCCGAAGCCGAGGGCGGCGGCACCGGCCGCGACCGTACGGGCGGCGTAGCCGTCGAGGTACGCGTCGAGAGCGGGGTGGTCGAGGGCGGGACCCGGTGCGGCGGTGGCCGCCGGGGCGCCCGTACCTGCTGCCCCTGTCCCGCCCGCGTCCGCGGTGCCCGCCGTCCCCGTCGCGCCCGCCCCCCTCGTCACCTCGGCCAGATGCAGTCCCGCCGTCAGCAGCATCTCGCCGCCCAGGAGGTACGGGACCGGGTCGGCCATCTCGGAGGTGTGCACCCAGTGGATCGCGACGCCCTCGCGGGGGCCGGCGAGCTGGCGCAGGCCCAGGTCCGTACGGGCGAGGAGGGCCGCGAGCGGCACCGGTGGGGTGGACGGCGGCGGCAGAGGGGGTGGCATGTGCGGACCATCCACATCGGGGAGTGGTGAATGGAGGAAACGTACACTTCAGCGTCGCCTTCGCGCCTCCTAGGGTCAACCCCCGAGGCGCGGCGCCCGGACGGGACCCCCGCTCGCCGGGCGCCCGCCGCCTCACCCCGTACACCCTCGCCCCGCACCCCCCACATCCCCTCGCATTTCCCCCTCGGCGCAGTTGGAAGGGATGGCCCATGGCTGTCGACTATGCGGTGATCGTGCTCTATTTGGCCGGAATGCTCGCCATGGGCTGGTGGGGGATGCGGCGCGCCAAGTCCAAGAGCGACTTCCTGGTCGCGGGCCGCCGCCTGGGCCCCGTCATGTACTCGGGCACCATGGCCGCGATCGTCCTCGGCGGCGCCTCGACCATCGGCGGCGTGGGGCTCGGCTACCAGTACGGCCTGTCCGGCGCCTGGATGGTCTTCACCATCGGCCTGGGGCTGCTGGCGCTGAGCGTCTTCTTCTCGGCGCGGATCGCCCGGCTGAAGGTCTACACGGTCTCCGAGATGCTGGACCTGCGCTACGGCGGCTCCGCCGGGATCATCTCCGGCGTGGTGATGTGGGCGTACACGCTGATGCTGGCGGTGACCTCGACCATCGCCTACGCGACCATCTTCGACGTGCTCTTCGGCATGGACCGCACGCTGTCGATCGTCCTCGGCGGGGCGATCGTCGTCGCGTACTCCACGCTCGGCGGGATGTGGTCGATCACCCTCACCGACATGGTCCAGTTCGTCGTCAAGACGATCGGTGTGCTGCTGCTCCTGCTGCCCATCGCCGTGATCAAGGCGGGCGGCTTCGCCGAGATGAAGGCGCAGCTGCCGCACGACTACTTCGCGCCGCTCGGCATCGGCGGGCAGACGGTCTTCACCTACGTCCTGATCTACTCCTTCGGCATGCTGATCGGGCAGGACATCTGGCAGCGGGTGTTCACCGCGCGCGGCGACAAGGTGGCGCGCCTCGGCGGCACCGCGGCCGGTACGTACTGCCTGGCCTACGCGCTGGCCGGCGCGGTCATCGGCACCGCGGCCAAGGTGCTCTACCCGCACCTGGGCAGCCCGGACGACGCCTTCGCGACGATCGTCAAGGACGCGCTGCCGGTGGGCGTGCGGGGGCTGGTGCTGGCGGCGGCGCTGTCCGCGGTGATGTCCACGTCCTCGGGCGCGCTGATCGCCTGTGCCACGGTCGCCAACAACGACATCTGGTCCCGGGTGAAGGGCGCCGTCGCGCTGCGGCGGCGCACCGCCGCGGGCGGGGCCGGCGACGGCGGGGCGGAGCCCGGCACGGAGCAGGCCGGGGACGGTGACGGGGCCGGGGCGCACGACGAGGTGCGCGGCAACCGCGTCTTCATCCTCCTCATGGGCCTCGCGGTCATCGTCATCGCGATCGCGCTCAACAATGTCGTCGAGGCGCTCACCCTCGCCTACAACGTCCTGGTCGGCGGCCTGTTGGTGCCCATCCTCGGCGGGCTGCTGTGGAAGCGGGGCACCGCCGCCGGCGCGCTCGCCTCGGTCGCGGTCGGCGGACTGACCGTCGTCGGCCTGATGGTCTCGCTCGGCGTCCTCGCCAACGAGCCGATCTACTACGGGCTGATCACCTCGCTCGTGGCGTATGTGGTGGTCAGCCTGTGCACCAGGCCCACGGATCCGGCGGTGCTGGACGCCTGGCGGGCGCGGCTGGCCGGCCGTGCGGACGGCGGCGGTGCGGACGGCGACCCGGGAGCCGGGGCGTCCTCCGGCGCGGCGGCCGGCGCGCCGGCCGCACCGGACGACGAGCCGGAGGGGGACACGGCCGGGGCGGTGGCGCTGGCACTGAAGCTCCCCTTCGCCGCCCGACGGGCCTGACCCCCGCGGTCCGACGGGCCCGGCCCTCCGCACTCCGGCCGGCCCGGCCCGTCCCGGCCCGCGACTCCCCCCCGTCCCGCACGTCCTCGTCCGCTCGTGAGTCCGTACGTCCCCGACGCCCTCGTCCGCCCGCAGACCCCTGCAACCCGCACGCCCCCGTCCGTCCGGCAAGGAAGGCAGTACGCATCCATGAGCACCACCACCCCCACGCCCCCGCAGCACCGGCGCAACGGCGGTGACCTGGTCGTCGAGTCGCTGGCCGCGCTCGGTGCCGGGACCGTCTTCGGGCTGCCGGGGCAGCATGCGCTCGGGGTGTTCGACGCGCTGCGCCGCTCGGCGCTGCGCTACGTCGGGCTGCGGGTGGAGAACAACGCGGGCTTCGCCGCCGACGCCTACGCCAGGGCCACGCACGGGGTCGCGCCGCTGCTGGTCTCCACCGGCCCCGGCGCGCTGATGACGCTGGCCGCGCTGCAGGAGGCGGCGGCCGGCTCGGCGGCCGTACTGGCCATCGGCAGTCAGGTCCCGCTGGCCGGGATGGGCGGCGGACGCCACGGCTACCTCCATGAACTCACCGATCAGAGCGCCTCGTTCCGGGGCGTGGTCAAGTCCGTCCACACGGCGCGTACGGCCTCGCAGATCCCCTCGGCGGTGGCCGCCGCCTGGGAGTCGGCGCTGAGCACCCCGCACGGGCCGGTGTGGCTGGAGATCCCGCAGGACGTGCTGCTGGCCGAGGCCGATGTGCCGCCGGTGACCGAACTGACCGCCAGGCCGAAGGAGTTGCTGCCGCGGCCCGAGCTGATCGCGGCGGCGGCGACCCGGCTGACCGAGGCCCGCCGGCCGGTCATCCTGGCGGGCGGCGGGGTCGTACGGGCCCGGGCCGAGGCGGAGCTGCTGGCGCTGGCCGAGCAGTTGGGGGCGCCGGTGGCCACCACCTTCGGCGGCAAGGGCGCCTTCCCGTGGGAGCACCCGCTGTCCCTCCAGTCCTGGCTGGAGGACCGCTACACCACGACCTTCCTGGAGGACGCGGACACCCTGCTGGTCGTCGGCTCGGGGCTGGGGGAACTCTCCTCGAACTACCACACGTTCCGGCCGCTGGGCCGGGTCGTCCAGATCGAGGCGGACCTCGGCAAGCTGGAGTCGAACCACGCCGCGCTGGGCATCCACGCGGACGCGCGGGCGGCGCTGGCCGCGTTGGTCAAGGAGGTGGGGGAGCGGGAACCCCGGGATGCCGGCCGGACCTGGGACGCCGGCCGGACCGGGGGCGTGGGCGCGCCGACACCCGAGGCGGCGGTGTCCGACCTGCTGGTGCGGGTCCGCGACCGGATCGCCGGGCAGCACCTGGACCTGGAGCAGCAGGTGCTGGCCTCGGTGCGGGAGGCGCTGCCCGACGGTGCGGTCAGCTGCTGGGACATGACGATCCTCGCCTACTGGGCGTGGTCCGCCTTCGATCCGCGGCGCACCAACGCGCTGCATTCGGCCCAGGGCGCCGGCGGACTGGGCTACGGCTTCCCGGCGGCGCTGGGCGCGGCCGTCGCCGATCCGGAGCGGCCGGTGCTGGCGGTGTCCGGCGACGGCGGCGCGATGTACTCGATCGCCGAACTGGCCACCGCCCGGCAGTACGACCTGCCGGTGACCTGGCTCATCGTGGACGACGGCGGCTACGGCATCCTGCGCGAGTACATGACCGACGCGTTCGGCGCGGCCACCGCCACCGAGCTCGCCCGGCCGGACTTCGTGGCGCTGGCCGAGTCGTTCGGCGTCCCCGCGGTCCGTACGGACCCGGAGCGGCTCCGTACGGACCTGGCGGCGGCGCTCGCGGCACCGGGGCCCTCGGTCGTCGTGCTCCCGGCCCACCTGCGGATGTTCGCGCCGACGCACCAGGGCTCCTGACGACACACGACCGCAACACCCGCGGACCGCGGGAGGTTTCACCGCTTCAACCGGTGGGCAGTACGCTCCTACCGAACCAAACGGGCTGCCCATCCCTCCTCGGGGTGCGCAGCCCGTCGTGTTGTGGTGATCTGCGGTCTGTGGCCATGGCGGTGGCTGTGCTGTGGCTCGTGGTGCCCCGGACAGGGATCGCCGGACCTGTGCCGCTCCCCGCGCGGGACGTGCCAGGCCCGGGGTGGCCCCGACCTAAGGGGTCCCCATGAGTACCAGCGTTCAGTCACCGTCGCAGGAGCTGCTGCAGACGTCTCTCCTCTCCGGCCAGGTGGCGTCGGCTGCCATGGCGGGGGAGGTGGGCGGGCCGGCGGCGATGCACGTCTTCCTGGCGACCACGACCATCCCCGTCGGCACCAACCCGGTCGGGCTGGCGTTCATCCCCAACGGTGACCTCTACGTCACCAACTCCGGCTCGAACAACGTGCAGACCATCGACACCGCCACGGACACCGTCATCGGCGCCGCGATCCCCACCGGCACCACGCCGGTCTGGCTGACCGTCGCCCCCAACGGCAACGCCTACGTCCCCAACAACGTCTCCAACACCGTGACGGTGATCGACACCGCCACCAGCACCGTCCTCACCACGATCGCCCTCAGCGGCGGCCCCGCCGGGGCGGCGGTCATCCCCAGCGGCAACGTCTACGTCAGCCGCTTCACGGCGAACAGCGTGCAGGAGATCGACACCGCCACCAACACCGCCGTCGGGGCCGCGATCCCCACCGGCAGCGGCCCCGTCGGGATCGCGGTCGCCCCCAACGGCAAGGCCTACGTCGCCAACCGCAACGCCAACAACGTCACCGTGATCGACACCGCCACCGCCACCGTCCTCACCACGATCCCCGTCGGCAGCGGCCCGAACTTCGTGGCCATCGCCCCCAACGGCAACGCCTACGTGGCCAACGTCAACTCCAGCAACGTGACGGTGATCAACACCGTCTCGGACACCGTCGTCGGTGCCCCGATCCCCGTCGGCACCAACCCGTGGGGCATCACGGCCGGCGCAGACGGCCACGTCTACACCGCCAACCGCGGCTCCAACGACGTCACGGTGATCGACAGTGTCACCAACATGGTCATCGGCGCCCCGATCCCCGTCGGCAGCCAGCCCATCGCCCTGGTGGTCGCTCCCAACAACAAGGTCTACGTCACCAACATCGCCGGGGCCAACGTCAGCGTCATCCAGTTCGACCCGACGATCACCAGCATCACCCCCAACAGCGGGCCCATCGCGGGCGGCACGCCGGTGACGATCACCGGCACCAACCTGACCGGGGCGAGTGTCACCATCGGCGGCAACCCCGCCACCGGCGTGACGGTCAATGCCACCGGTACGCAGCTCACGGCGATCACCCCGCCCGGGGCGGCAGGTCCCGCGGACGTCACCGTCACCACGCCCGGCGGCAGCGCCACGCTGGTGGGCGGCTTCACCTACCTGCTGCCCGTCCACGCCACCTCGCTGACGGCGACCCCGGCGCTGACGAAGCTGTTCCCGCCGCACGTGTACTTCCCGTTCCTGACGGCCACCCTGACCGACCAGGTCACCGGCCTTCCGGTGCCGGGCCAGCCGATCCTCTTCAAGGCCGGCAGCAACGTCCTGGGCATCGCCAACACCGACGCCCAGGGCGTCGCCCGGGTGAACGAGACGCTCACCCTGACCCTCATCCTCCTCAACCACGGCTATGAGGTCAGCTTCGCCGGCGCGGTCACCCCGACGGCCATCCTGTCCCCGTCCAGCGCGACGGCCGGCGTCGTCGAACCCTGACCTCCCGTCCGGCCACCGGCCGGCGAACAGCAGGCGTGACACCGGCCTGGTCGTGGGCAACTGTCCACGGCCAGGCCGGTGTTCGTGCAGCAGCGGCGCTGCCGGGGGCTAGGGGGTGTCTCTCTCTCGCCCGGCAGCACCCACGCGTCCCTGCAGCAGCCGTGACAGGGCCGCGTGCACCTCCTCGACCGAGCGGTCCGGCTGGAAGGACTGCCAGTCCAGGGCGGCGACCAGGACCATGCCCAGGAGGGCGGAGGCGGTGAGCGGGATGTCGAGCTCGTCGGAGAGCTCACCGGTCTCCACGGCCTCGCGCAGGACGGCCTCGACGACGGACTGGGCGCGGCCCCGTACGGAGGTGAGGGTGGCGCGCCAGGTGCGGTTGGTGCGCCACAGCTCGGCGACGTAGAGCTGGATGAGGGCGGGGGAGCAGGCGATGAAGTCCAGGCCCGCGCGGATCATGGCGTCCAGGGCGTCGACCCGGGTGCCGCCGCGGGCCGCCGTGCTGTCTGCGGCCCGGCGCAGCGAGTCGGCGAGCAGGTCGATGCCGTCCCGCAGCAGCTCCTCGTAGAGGACGTTCTTGCTGGCGAAGTTGTAGTAGACGGTGCCCTTGGCGACGCCGGCACGGTCGGCGATCTCGTCGACGGTGGTGGCGGAGAAGCCCTGTTCCGCGATGAGGGTCACGGCCGCGTCGAAGAGCCGGCGGCGCGTCGAGGTGCGGCGGGTGACGGGGGAGGCCCCCGGGGCGGTGCCGTTGCCGGCACCGCCCCGGGACCCCTGGGACACGCTCACAGGCTGAGTTCCGGGTGCAGGTCCTTCATCCGTACGACCTGCCGGCTGCGCGCCGCGAGGGCGGTGAGCGCCAGCGCGCCGAGGGTGAAGGCCACGAGGACCCCGCAGCCCTGCTGGACGATGGCCAGGTCGCCGCCGGTGATCAGCCGGCGCAGGCCGTCGACCACGTAACTCATCGGCAGGAACGGGTGGATGGCACCGAAGAACCCGGGGCTGGTCTGCACCGGGTAGGTGCCGCCCGCCGAGGTCAGCTGGAGCATCAGCACGACCAGGGTCAGCACCCGGCCGGCCGGGCCGAAGAACGCGCCCAGCAGCTGGATGATGGCGGTGAAGCAGGCCGTGGCCAGCAGCAGGAAGCCGACGGTCCCGGCCGTGCGGGCCATCTCCAGGCCGAGGCCCCAGTGGAGGACGGCCATCAGGGCCAGCACCTGCACCACGCCGATGGCGTAGGCCGGCAGCCAGGAGCCGAGGGCGATCCGCCAGCCCGGTGCGCCCGCGGCCAGCGCGCGCTTGCCCAGCGGCTGGAGCAGCATGAACGCGACCATCGCGCCGACCCACAGGGAGAGCGGGATGAAGTACGGCGCCAGGCCGGTGCCGTAGTTGGGCGCCTTGTGCATCGACTTGGCGGCCAGGTCGACCGGGTCGGCCATCACCTCGGTGCGGGCGTCGCGGTCCTTCTTGTTGTAGTCCGGGATCTTGGCGACGCCGTCGTGCAGGCCGTCGGCCAGCTGGTTGGTGCCGTCCTTGAGCTTGAAGAGGCCACCGGTGAGCTTGTCGGCACCGTCCTCGGCGCTGCCGACGCCGCTGTGGACCTGGCCGGCCCCGTCGGCGACCTTGCCCGCGCCGTCGGCGAGGCTGCCGATGCCGTCCGCGAACAGGCCCGCGCCCTCGGAGACCTTGTGGGCCCCGGCGTTGAGCGCGTTGATCTGGCGGATCGCGGTGTCCGCGCGCTGCCCGATGCCCGGTGCCTGCTCGGCGACCATCTCCGCGCCCTGGTGGATCTCGCGCAGCTTGGCCCGCAGGTGCCCGAAGTCCGCCCCGGAGGCGGCGTCGTCCGCCTTCTGGGCCGCGTCGGCGGCCGCCTTGGTGCCGTCCGCGACCGCCTTCAGGTCGGTGCAGTTCGGGTCGGTGTCCAGCAGTCCGCCGCAGCGGTCCTGGTAGACGTCCGCGGCCTTGTCGGCGCTCTTGCGGGTCTCGGAGGCGGCCTTGGCGGTTTCGCCGGGCACGGTGTCGAGGACGTCGCCGATGGTCTCGGTGGCGTCGGCGACGAACTGCGCGCCCCGGCCGATCTCCTTGCCGTGCTCGCGCAGGAAGGGCAGATCCTTCTTGGCGAGGCCGTGGACCTTCTCGGCGAGCTGCTGGGTGCCGTCGGCGACCCGGCCCGCACCCTCGCGCAGCTCCCGGGCCTTGGCGACGGCCGTGGTGGCGCCCTTGCTCAGGTCACCGGCGCCCTTGCTGACCTTGCCGGCACCCTCGTGGAGCTTGCCGAGGCCGTCGGCGAGGTCCCCGGAGCCCTTCTTGGCCTTGCCGACGCCCTGGTCGACCTTCCCGGCCCCGTCCGCCGCCTCGGCGGTCTTGTCGTGCAGGTCGGAGAACGAGATGAAGATCTTGTCGAGCATGGCCCGCGCGGAGGTGGCCGAGGTCTTGGCGCGCACCTCGGAGAAGACCGTCTTGGAGATCGAGCCGACGACGTAGTTGTTGGCGTCGTTCGTACGGACCTTGAGCGCGCCGGTCTGCGGGGTCTTCCCGGAGCTGGAGACGATCCGCTTGCTGAAGTCCTCGGGGACGGTCAGCGAGAGGTAGTACGTGCCGTTCTCGACGCCCTTGGCGGCGTCCGCGGAGCTGACGTCCTCCCAGTGGAACTTCTTGCTGTCCTTGAGGTTCTCGGCCAGGTCGTCGCCCGCGTGGATCTTCTTGCCGTCGGAGGTGGCGCCCCGGTCGTCGTTGACGAGGGCCACCGGGATCTTGTCCAGGCGGCTGTAGGGGTCCCAGAAGGAGCACAGGTACAGGGCCCCGTAGAGCAGGGGGATCAGCATCAGGGCGATCAGGCCCAGTCGGGGCAGCTTGCCCCTGCTGAAACGCCTGAGCTCAAGCGCGGCCAGTCTTGGCGAACGCATGCGCCGCTTCCTCCTCGGTGGTGTCGGGCTCGTCCTGCTCGGTGGTGCGGGGCTCGTCCTGGGCGGGGGCGGGCTCGTCCCCGGTGGCGGTGGACTCGTCCTCGGCGGCGGGGGCCGCGGCGTGGGTGTCCTTCCGCGCGGTGCGGACGAGCAGTGCGTCTGCGGGGGCGTCGCTGCCGGCCGCCACGACGGTGGTGCCCTCCCGGGTGATCTCCCGCAGCATCTGCCAGGCCTCGGCGCGCTCGGCCTCGGAGAGCTTGAGGTCGACGTCGTCGACGGCCAGCAGCCGCGGGCCGTGCATCATCCCGAGCGCGACGGAGAGGCGCAGCGCCTCGATCCGCTCCAGGTCGCGCACGGCCGTCCGCAGCCCCTTGGGCAGGGTGTCCGGGTCGAGCCGGACGGCGGCGAGCGCGGCGTCGATCCGGGCCCGGGTGGCCTCCTTCTGGCGCCTGCTCCAGGGGAGCCACGCGCCGAGGCCCTGGAAACGGTGGCCCAGCAGGGCCTGTTCCCTGAGGTGTTCGCCGACCGTGAGGGCCGGTTCGAGGTCGACGACGCCCGGGACGTGGGCGATGGCGGTGCGGCTGCGCACCGTGCCCATCCGCTGGGGCAGCGGGAGTCCGGCGACCGTCGCCGTGCCCTCGGTGATCCGCATCCGGCCGGTGAGGGCCAGCAGCAGACAGGTGCGGCCGGAGCCGGAGGACCCCTGCACCGCGATCAGGGTGCCCGGTTCGGCGGAGACGTCGATGCCCCGGAAGGCCCACCCTCTCGGGCCCTCCACTCCGATCCCCCTGGCGTCGACCGCCGCCCCCTGGCGGGTGGTGTTCACAAACACCCCTCCCCTTTTGATCTGACTGGTCAGTCTAAAAGTGTGCCGCATGCGGGGCCTTCTTGACCAATCGGGGTGCCCGGAGAACACGGTCGGGCAAATTCGTGCCCATCGGCCCGTGACCCGAACGGGGGAACCGTCCTAGGGTGCCGTGCAGGCGGGGGCCTGATGATGTTCAAAGTGATGCCCGTGCCGCGGTCATGCGGCACGGGTGCGCGCATACGACGGAGAACCATGGAACATTCGGCACAGCACCCCGCAGGCCCGCCCCCGCGGCAGCCGGCGGAGCACGTTCCCGAGGCCGGGCAGCGCTCCGGCCCGGTGGCGCGCCGCTCCCGCAAACTGGCCGCCCCGCTGCTCGCCACGGCCCTGGTCGCGGTCCTCGCGCCCGTATCGGCCTCGGCCTCCGCACCGCGGCCCGCGCCCCGGCCGGCCGGCAGCGCCCAGGGCCCCTGCCTGAAGGGCGACGACAGCGACGGCTGGACCGCCACCAGCACCAAGATCGACCCCAAGGACAGCCACCACGCCTTCGTCGGCAACGGCTACCTCGGCCAGCGGGTGCCGCCCAACGGCACCGGCTACGCCGCGCCGGGCGGTACGACCGGCTGGCCGCTGAAGACCCCGGAGTACGACGGCTCCTTCGTCTCCGGTCTGTACGCCAAGGGGCCCAAGGACGTGAAGGGCCGGCAGGCCATCGCCGCCCTCCCCACCTGGAGCACCCTGGACGTCGCCACCGGCGGCGCGCACCCCGACACCTTCTCCTCCGCCACCGCGCCCGGCCGGATCTCGCACTACCGCCAGACCCTCTCGCTGCGCTGCGGCTTCGTCCGCACCTCGCTGACCTGGACGGCCGCCGACGGCCGCGCCACCGACCTGGTCTACGACGTGCTCGCCGACCGCAACGACGCCCACACCGGCGCCGTACGCCTGCGGATGACGCCCCACTGGAGCGGCTCGGCCACCGTCACCGACCGCCTCGACGGCCGCGGCGCACGCCGGATGGCACCGTCCGGCACCGGGTCCGCTGCCGCGGGCACGGACAGCGGCGGCAAGGAAACCGGCGGCAAGGAGCCCCGCGGCAAGGAAGCCGGCGGCGGGGAGTCCGGCCGCACCATGGACGTCGGGTTCCGCACCGACGGGACGAAGACCGAGGGCGCGGTCGCCTCGACCCTGCGCACCGGGCCCGGGGTACGCGCGGGCCGGCCCGGCCCCGCCCCGCGAGCGGAGGGGCTCGGCAACCGGCAGCGGGTGTCCTTCCCGGTCCGCGGCGGCCGCTCGTACGAGCTGACCAAGTACGTCGGCGTGGACACCGCCCTCACCTCCCGCTCCCCGCGTGCCGACGCCGACGCCGCCTCGCGCCGGGCCGCCGACCGCGGCTGGGACGCCCTCTTCGCCCGGCACGCCGCCGCCTGGCAGCGGCTGTGGCGCAGCGACATCGAGGTGAAGGGCCGGCGCGATCTGCAGTCCTGGGTGCGCTCGGCGCAGTACGGACTGCTCTCCTCCACCCGCGCCGGCAGCGGCAACAGCATCGGCCCCACCGGCCTGACCAGCGACAACTACGCCGGTGAGGTCTTCTGGGACGCCGAGACCTGGATGTACCCGGGCCTGCTCGCCGCCCACCCCGACCTCGCCAAGTCGATCGTCGACTACCGCTACAAGACCCGGGACGGGGCCCGCGCCAACGCCAGGAAGCTGGGCTACAAGGGGCTGTTCTACCCCTGGACCAGCGGCAGCAAGGGCGACCTGTGGAACGAGTGCCACAGCTGGGACCCGCCGCACTGCAAGACCCAGAACCACCTCATGGGCGACATCTCCCTCGCCACCTGGCAGTACTACCTCGCCACCAAGGACACCGCCTGGCTGAAGTCCCGCGGCTGGCCGGTCCTCAAGGGCATCGCCGAGTTCTGGGCCTCGCGGGCCACCCACAACGCCGACGGCAGCTACTCCGTGAAGAACGTCGCCGGCCCGGACGAGTACAGCAACGGCGTCAACGACGGTGTCTTCACCAACGCCGGCGCCGCCACCGCCCTGCGCCACGCCACCCGCGTCGCCGCCATCCTCGGCGAAAAGGCACCGGCCTCCTGGAAGACCATCGCCGACAAGCTGCGCATCCCCTACGACAGCAAGAAGAAGATCTTCGAGCAGTACGCCGGGTACAAGGGCACGACCATCAAGCAGGCCGACACCGTGCTGCTGATGTACCCGCTGGAATGGCCGATGTCGCAGACCCGGGCCGCCCGCACGCTGGACTTCTACGCCGGGCACACCGACCCGGACGGCCCGGCCATGACGGACTCGGTGCACGCCATCGACGCGGCCGGGATCGGCGAGCCCGGCTGCTCGACGTACACCTACCTGATGCGGTCCATCCAGCCGTTCGTCCGCGGGCCCTTCGACCAGTTCTCCGAGGCGCGCGGCGACAAGGCCGGAGCCTCGGACCCGCACGCCGGCAAGCCCGCACAGGACTTCCTCACCGGCAAGGGCGGCTTCCTGCAGACCTTCACCCACGGGCTGACCGGGCTGCGGCTGCGGGAGAACGCGGTGCGCCTGGACCCGATGCTGCCGCCGCAGCTGTCCCGGGGCGTCACCCTGCGCGGTCTGCACTGGCAGGGCCGGACCTATGACATCGCGATCGGCGCGCACCAGACCACCGTGCGGCTGACCGCCGGTGCGCCGATGCGGATCGAGACGCCGGAGGGCGACAAGATCGTCAGCCGGGGGGTGCCGGCCGTCCTGAAGACCCGCCGCCCGGACCTCGCGGCGACCTCCAACGCGGCCCGCTGCACCTCCGCCGAGGCCACCTCCGAGGAGCCCGGTCTGTACGCGGGCGCCGCGGTGGACGGCAACGCCACCACCGCCTGGGTGCCCGACTCGGCGAACGGCACCCTCACCGTCGACCTCGGCCGGACCACCCGCGTCGGCCAGATCACCCCGCACTGGAACGCGACCCGGCCCGCGTCCTACCACGTGCAGGTCTCCCGGGACGGAAAGCACTGGTCGGGGACCGGATATGCGGGAAAGACGCCGGCCCGGTACGTCCGGGTCGTGGTGCACGGTGACCAGGCCAAGGGGAAGGACGGCAAGCCGAAGCCGCATCCGGGCATCTCGGAGCTGACGGTGGAGCGGGTGAAGTAGCCCGCTCGGGAACACCGGCGCGGACGGCCCCCTTCCGGACCACCCGGGAGGGGGCCGTCCCGCGTGCGGACACCTGCGGGGAGCACCGGCCCGGCCGGTGAATTGTTGCGGCGGGATGAAATCCGCCCCCCGCGGTGTTGGTGCCAGGCGTCAAGTGTCGAGGGCGCAGGAGGCACCGGGTGGCGGGGACGGACAACAAGCGAGTGGGCTGGGCGCGGCGGCTGATCCGCGACTGCTGGCAGTACCGGAAGGACGTGCTGCTCGCCCTGGGGTCCTCGCTCGCCGGGATGGCCGTGCTGGCCCTGGTCCCCCTCGTACCGAAGCTGATCATCGACGACGTCATCGTCACGCACGAGCGCGCCCTCGGCCCCTGGGCCGGCCTGCTGGTCGTCGCCGCGGTCGTGGTCTACGTCCTCACCTACATCCGCCGCTTCTACGGCGGCCGGCTCGCCCTGGACGCCCAGCACGACCTGCGGACCCGGATGTTCGGCGCGATCTCCCGGCTCGACGGGCGGCGCCAGGACGAGCTGAGCACCGGCCAGGTCGTCGGCCGCGCCACCAGCGACCTCCAGCTCATCCAGAGCCTGCTGTTCATGCTCCCGATGATGATCGGGAACGTCCTGCTGTTCGTGATCTCGCTGGTCGTGATGGCGGTGCTCTCGCCGATGCTCACCGTCATCGCGCTGGCCGTCGCCCCCGCCCTGTGGTTCATCGCCCAGCGCAGCCGCGCCCGGCTCTTCCCCGCCACCTGGTACGCCCAGGGGCAGGCCGCCGCCGTCGCCGGTGTGGTGGACGGCGCGGTCTCCGGCGTCCGGGTCGTCAAGGGCTTCGGGCAGGAGGAACAGGAGACCGGCAAGCTGCGCGAGGTCAGCCGCCGGCTGTTCGCCGGCCGGCTGCGCACGGTCCGGCTCAACGCCCGCTACACCCCCGCACTGCAGGCCGTACCGGCGCTCGGCCAGGTCGCGATGCTGGCCCTCGGCGGCTGGATGGCCACCCAGGGACAGGTCACCCTCGGCACCTTCGTCGCCTTCTCCACCTACCTCGCGCAGCTGGTCGGCCCGGTCCGGATGCTGGCGATGATGCTGACCGTCGGCCAGCAGGCGCGGGCCGGCGTGGAGCGGGTCTACGAGCTGATCGACACCGAGCCGTCGATCACGGAGCGGCCGGACGCGCACGAGCTGCCCGCCGGCGTCCCGGCCACGGTCGTCTTCGACCGGGTGACCTTCGGCTACGCGCCGCTGCACGACGGCGCCGGTCCCGCGGACGGTCCCGCCGAGGACGCCCCGGCGGGCGACGGGCCCGCGGGGGCTGCGAGCGACGACCGCCCCCTGCGCCCCGTCCTCGACGACTTCTCGCTGCGCATCGAGGCCGGTGAGACGGTCGCCGTGGTCGGCACCTCCGGCAGCGGCAAATCCACCGTCTCGCTGCTGCTGCCCCGCTTCTACGACGTCTCCGCGGGCCGGGTGCTGGTCGGCGGCCACGACGTGCGGGACCTGACCCTTCCGTCGCTGCGGGCCGCCATCGGCCTGGTGCCCGAGGCCAGCTTCCTGTTCTCCGACTCCGTGCGCGACAACATCGCCTACGGCAATCCGGACGCCACCGACGAGCAGGTGCGCGCCGCGGCCCGCGCGGCCCAGGCCGACGGCTTCATATCCGAGCTGCCCCAGGGCTACGACACCAAGGTCGGCGAGCAGGGGCTGACCCTGTCCGGCGGCCAGCGGCAGCGCGTCGCCCTGGCCCGCGCCATCCTCACCGACCCCCGCCTGCTGGTCCTGGACGACGCGACCTCCGCGGTCGACGCCCGGGTCGAGCACGAGATCCACGAGGCGCTGCGCGGCGTCATGGCCGGCCGCACGACCCTGCTCATCGCCCACCGCGCCTCCACCCTCGCCCTCGCCGACCGGGTCGCCGTCCTCGACGGCGGGCGGCTGGTCGACATCGGCACCCAGGAGGAGCTGGCGGAGCGCTGTCCGCTCTACCGCAGGCTGCTGACCGACCCGGAGGAGCTGGGCGGCGTCGAGCGCGACCCCGCGGGCGAGCTGGCCGGGGCCCTCGACGGCGAGTTCGCGGCCGGCGTGCCGGACGAGGGCGCGGCAGTGGACGGCGACGGGCCCGAGGGCGCGGCCGACGGCGCGGCCGCCCGGCCCGGGCCGGGCGGCACCATCACCCCCGAGCTGTGGGTCCGCCGGGAGCAGGAGGCCGAGGCGGGCGGGGCCGGGATGGCGGCCCGCGCGGCCGTCGCGGCCGGGCCCGGCATCGGCGCCGCCATGGCCGGCCTCCCTGCCACCCCCGAACTCCTCGCCCAGGTCGCCGCGCTGCCGCCCGCGACGGAGACCCCGGACGTCGACGAGGAGCGGGCCGTGCGCCCCGAGCGCTCCTACGGACTGCGCCGGCTGCTGCACGGCTTCGGCGGTCCGCTGGCCTTCGCGCTGGCACTGGTCGCCCTGGACGCGCTGGCCGGGCTGCTGCTGCCGGTCCTGATCCGCCAGGGCATCGACGAGGGCGTCCGGCGCGGCGCGCTGGTCGGGGTCTGGACCGCCGCCGGGATCGCCCTGCTCGTCGTCCTGGCGCAGTGGGCCGCGCAGATCGGCGGCAACCGCATGACCGGGCGCATCGGCGAGCGCGTCCTCTACTCCCTCCGCCTCAAGATCTTCGCGCAGCTCCAGCGCCTCGGCCTCGACTACTACGAGCGCGAGCTGACCGGCAAGATCATGACCAGGATGACCACCGACGTGGACGCCCTGTCGACGTTCCTGCAGACCGGCCTGGTCACCGCCCTGGTCTCGATGCTCACCTTCTTCGGCATACTCGTCGCCCTGCTGGCCATCGACCTCCAGCTGGCCCTGGTCGTCTTCGCCACCCTCCCGCCGCTGATCATCGGCACCTACTTCTTCCGCAAGCAGAGCGTGAAGGCGTACGAGCTGGCCCGCGAGCGGATCAGTGTGGTCAACGGCGACCTCCAGGAGAGCGTCGCCGGGCTGCGCATCGTCCAGGCGTTCCGGCGCGAGGGCCGCGGCACCGAGCGGTTCGCCGCCCGCAGCGACGCCTACCGCCGGGCCCGGGTGCGCGGCCAGTTCCTGATATCCGTCTACTTCCCGTTCGTCCAGCTGCTGTCGTCCGTGGCCGCGGCGCTGGTGCTGATCGTCGGCGCCGACCGGGTCGGCTCGCACACCCTCACCGCCGGTGCGCTGGTCGCCTACCTGCTCTACATCGACCTGTTCTTCGCCCCCGTCCAGCAGCTCTCCCAGGTCTTCGACGGCTACCAGCAGGCGTCCGTCTCCCTCGGCCGCATCCAGGAGCTGCTGCGCGAGCCGACCACCACCCCGGAGGCCGACCGGCCCCGCGACGTGCCCGCGCTGCGCGGCGACATCACCTTCGACGGGGTGCACTTCCACTACGGCGGAGGCGACGAGCCGGCGCTGGCCGACGTCGACCTGACCATCCCGGCCGGTCAGACCGTGGCCTTCGTCGGCGAGACCGGCGCCGGCAAGTCCACCCTGGTCAAGCTGGTCGCGCGGTTCTACGACCCGTCGGCGGGTGCCGTCCGTGTCGACGGCACCGACCTGCGCGAGCTGGACCTGACCGCCTACCGCCGCCGCATCGGCGTGGTCCCCCAGGAGTCCTACCTCTTCGCCGGCACCGTCCGCGACGCCATCGCCTACGGCCGCCCGGACGCCACCGACGCCGAGGTGGAGGCCGCCGCGCGGGCCGTCGGCGCCCACGCGATGATCGCCACCCTCGACGGCGGCTACCTCCACGAGATCGCCGAGCGCGGCCGCAACCTCTCGGCCGGCCAGCGCCAGCTGCTGGCGCTGGCCCGCGCCGAACTCGTCGACCCGGACGTGCTGTTGCTGGACGAGGCCACCGCCGCCCTGGACCTGGCCACCGAGGCGGTCGTCAACCAGGCCACCGACCGCCTCGTCGGACGCCGCACGACCCTCGTCGTCGCCCACCGCCTGACCACCGCGGCCCGCGCGGACCGCGTGGTGGTGCTCGACCGCGGCCGGATCGCCGAGGACGGCAGCCACGCCCAACTGCTGGCCCGCGACGGCCGCTACGCGGAGCTGTGGCGCACGTTCACCGGCGAGGAGGAGGAACTCGCGGCCTGAGGGGCCCCGCGCCGTGAGCCGACCCGCCGAAACGTGCCAGGGTCTGGTGGCCCCCTCCCCGCGCCGATAGGTTCAGCCCGACCTTTGCTATCCCAAGGGGAGGGTGCATGCGCAAGGCCACCAGATGGCTGCTGTCGCTCGCGGTGCTCATAGGCACGGCGGGAGCCGGCAGCGCGCCGGCGGGAGCGGCCACCGCCGCCGAGCCGAAGACCGGGGACATCAAGGACCGGATCCTGTCGATCCGGGGCATGAGCCTCGTCGAGGAGAAGCCGGTCGACGGCTACCGCTTCTTCGTCCTGAACTACACCCAGCCGATCGACCACCGGCACCCGTCGAAGGGGACCTTCCAGCAGCGGCTGACCCTGCTGCACAAGTCGGTCGACCGCCCGACGGTGTTCTTCACCTCCGGCTACAACGTCAACACCACGCCGTCCCGCAGCGAACCCACCAAGATCATCGACGGCAACCAGGTGTCCCTGGAGTACCGCTACTTCACCCCGTCGCGGCCGTCGCCCGCCGACTGGAAGAAGCTGGACATCCGGCAGGCCGCCGACGACCAGCACCGCCTCTTCACCGCGTTGCACCGGATCTACGACAAGAACTGGATCGACACCGGCGGCAGCAAGGGCGGCATGACGGCGACGTACTACCGCCGCTTCCACCCGCACGACATGAACGGCACCGTCGCCTACGTCGCGCCCAACGACGTGCGCAACGACGAGGACTCGGCGTACGACCGGTTCTTCAAGACCGTCGGCACCGCGCAGTGCCGCGTCGACCTCGCCGCCATCGAGCGCGAGGCGCTGGTGCGCCGCAAGGAGATGGTCGCCCGCTTCCAGGCCTGGGCCGACAAGGAGAAGCAGACCTTCCGGACCGTCGGCAGCGCCGACCGGGCCTATGAAGTCATGGTCACGGACCTGGTGTTCGGGTTCTGGCAGTACCAGCCGGCCGAGACCGCCTGCGCCGAGGTGCCCAAGCCGACCGTCTCCACCGACGACCTGTGGAAGTGGATGGACAAGGTCGGCGGCTTCGACAGCTACACCGACCAGGGCATGGAGCCGTACACGCCGTACTACTACCAGGCGGGCACCCAGCTCGGTGAGCCCGGCTACCGCTATCCGCAGCTGGCCGGCCTGCTGAAGTACCCCGGGATCAACAACTCCCGGTCGTTCGTGCCGAAGGACATCCCGATGCGCTTCGACAAGCGCGCGATGCCCGACATCGACCACTGGGTGCGCCACCACGCGAACCGGATGATGTTCGTCAACGGCCAGTGGGACCCGTGGAGTTCGGAGCACTTCGAGGTCGGCAGGGGTGCCCGGGACTCGTATGTCTTCACCGTGCCCGGCGGCAACCACGGCTCGAACATCGCGAAGCTGCCGGAGGCCGACCGCACCAAGGCCACCGCCGAGCTCCTGGACTGGGCCGGCGTCCAGGCCCCCGGCGGCCGGGCCACGTCACTGGCGCCGTACGACAAGCAGCTGGACAAGCAGGAGGTCCGGCGGATGCCGATGCTGCGGCCGTGAGGCCGTGAGGCCGTACGTCGCCGCCGGGCCGGAGCGCCCGGTGGCCGCGGTGCGGTGATGCGGGGCGGCGCGCTCCCCGGGGACCAGGGGAGCGCGCCGTGTCCGTCCGCCGGTCAGTACGTCAGGCCGTGGCCGATCCGGTAGAGCTCCTGTGCCGGGGCGTCGGCGCGCGGTATCGCGACGGGCAGCCGGCCCGCCGGATTGCGCCGGCCGGCGATCACCCGGGCCGCGGCCCGCAGCTCGACATCCGTCCACGAGTAGCTCGCCAGGGCCGCCCTGACGCCGTCCAACTGGGCGATGTCGTACGGGTTGCGGACCGCCAGCTGCACCACCGGCTTGCCCGTGGCCAGCAGCGCGGCGACCAGCGCCCGCTGCCGCGAGTCCGCGGTCACGTTGTACGTCGCCACCACCGCCGCGTCCCGCTCGCCGAGCGCCGCCACCGCCTCGTCGATCCCCCGCTGGGTCGGGGCCGTGCCCGTGGAGAGCGCGGTGGCCGTGAAGCCCAGCTCGGTGAGGGTCCTCGCCAGGACGGCGGTGGGCGGTCCGCCGGTGCCGGACGGCGCGGCCGCATCGACGCCCGCCACCAGCACCCGGCGCTCCCGCCGCCGGGACAGCGGCAGGACCCCGCCGTCGTTGCGCAGCAGCGTGGTGGTGCGGTCCGCGATCCGGTCCGCGGCGTCGAGGTGACTGCGGATGCCGACCACCCGGTCCACCGCGCGGTGGGTGGTGTACGGGTCCTTGAACAGCCCGCGTCTCTCCTTGAGCAGCAGGATGCGCATCAGCTTGGCATCGAGCTCCCGCTCGGTCAGCTCGCCGTCCCGCAGTGCCGTGAGGACGGCGGCGTGCGCGACGGCGAGGTCCGGCGGGTTCAGCAGCTGGTCGACACCGGCCTTGAGGGCGAGCACCGGCACCCGGGCGTCGCCGTACTTCTTCCGGACGCCCTCCATGCCGAGGGAGTCGGTCACCACCACACCGTCGTAGCCGAGGCGTTCGCGCAGGATGCCGGTGAGGATCGGCCGGGAGAGGGTGGCCGGGTCCTCGCTCGGGTCGAAGGCCGGCACCACGATGTGCGCCGTCATGATCGAATCGATTCCGGCGGCGATCGCGGCCTTGAAGGGCGGCGCGTCCAGCCGCTCCCACTCCTCGACGCTGTGGTGGATGTACGGCAGTCCGACATGGCTGTCGGTGTCGGTGTCGCCGTGCCCGGGGAAGTGCTTGGCGCAGGAGGCGATCCCGGCGCCCTGATAGCCCTTCACCTCGGCGGCGACCATACGGGCCACGGCCTGCGGGTCCGCGCCGAAGGACCGGACGCCGATGACGGGGTTGGCGGGGTTGACGTTGACATCGGCGTCCGGCGCGTAGTCCTGCCGGATGCCCATGGCGTACAGCTCCTGGCCGGCGAGGGCGGCGGCCGTGCGGGCGTCGTCGCGGGAGCCGCCCGCGCCGAGCGCCATCGCCCCGGGGAGGAGCGTCGCGGGCGCGCCGACCCGGGCCACTATGCCGTGTTCCTGGTCCGTGGAGATCAGCAGCGGGACGGGGACGCGCTGGGCGGCGGCGGCCTTCTGGATGCCGTTGGACAGGTCGGCGATCTGGTGCGGATCACGGGTGTTGTGCGCCCAGCCGAAGTAGATGATGCCGCCGACGTGGTATTTGGCGATCAGCTCGGCGGCGTTGGCGACCCCGATCTCCTTCTGGTTGGCGGTGGCATCGGCCGGGTCGGGGTCGGTGGCGGAGTGCCCGTAGATCCGCATGACGAAGAGCTGTCCGGCCTTTTCCTCCGGTGACATACGGGAGATGAGGCGGCGCAGCCGGGCCCGGGTGGCGGCGGAGGGGGCGGGGGAGTCGGCGGGGGAGGGCGGCTGGGCTCCGACGGCGGGCGCGGCGGCGGTGCCCGCGGCCGCGGCGGCAGCGGCGGCGGTGGTCAGGACGGTACGTCGGGAGGGCATGTGCGCTCCTTCCGGAGGGCTTCCTCGGCTCATTGAAGGAAACTTCCAAGGAGACACGGATAGCCGGAAAACTATTGTCGGTCAATGACTCCATGCGCGGTGGCGCCCAGGTATTGCGCGGCGGGCGGGGATATGTGATGGGGCGTCGGGCGCGGCCCGGGATCAGGAGGCGGCGGGCCGGTCGAGGAGCCGTTGGAGGTGGGCGCGGCCCGGGGCCAGGAGGGCGGGGAGGTCGGCCGCCTCCGGGTACCAGCGCTTCTCGTACTCCCAGCAGAGCCAGCCTCCCGCGCCCTGGTCGTAGGTGCCCTCGGGAGCCGGCACCGGGCCGTGGGCGTCCGCGGGCTCCCGGCTGAGGGTGGCCAGCGCGGCCGCCAGCGGGAGGGTGCCGGCGCCGAGCGGCAGGGGGGTGCGCTCCTCGGCCGAGGCGACGTCCTTGACCTGCACATAGCCCAGATGCGGGGCGAGCGCGGCATGGGTGTCGACGGGCTCCTCGCCGCCGAGCCAGCTGTGCAGCACGTCCCACAGCGCCCCGACCCGGCGATGGCCCACCAGGCCCAGCACCCGGGCGGCGGCCGCGCCGGTCCGGTGCGAGTCATGGGTCTCCAGCAGGACCCGGACGCCCCGCTCGGCCGCCAGCGGCGCCACCGCCGCGAGCCGGCGGGCGGCATCCGCGTCCGCCTCCGCCGCCGGGCGCTCCCCGCCGCCGGGGAACACCCGGACGTACGGCGCCCCCAGATCCGCGGCGAGGTCCACCAGGCCGGCCAGCTCCCGCGCCAGCTCCTCCTCGCCCGCCGCCTCCCGGGCGGCCGCGACCTGCGCATATCCGGCGACGGCGAGGATCTCCACGCCGGCGTCCGCGAACTGTCCCCGCACCGCGGCCCGTTCCCGTGCCCCGAGCCGCGGATGCACGGGCTCCTCCGGATGCGCCCGCAGCTCGACGCCCTGATACCCGGTGTCCGCGGCCAGCTGCAGCACCTCGGCCACCGGCATCCCCGGCACCCCGAGGGTCGAGAACGCAAAGCGCGTCGCGGGGGTCCTGTCGTCCGTGCGGTCCGTGGTGGCCATGGCTGCGCTCCTTCGTGTCGCCCGTGTCGGCTACGTCGTCGCTGTCCTTCCCGTCCTTCCCGGCCTGCGCGCTTTCATCGCCCTCCCGACCGCACCGTCACCCGCCCCTTCGCTGCGTCAGCCGCCTCCCCACGGCGTCGGCCGCCCGGTCACCGCGTCAGCCGCCGTTTGTGTCGGCCCCCGTCACAGCGTCAGCCGCCAGTCCTGGCCGACCAGGTCCTGTCCGAAGCTGTGGTGCGGCGACTCGGAGACCAGCTCGAAACCGGCCCGCTGGTAGATGCCGCGGGCCGCGCCGAGGACGGAGTTGGTCCACAGCACCATCTCGCCGTACCCGGCGTCCCGCGCGAACTCCACACAGCTGTCGACGAGCCGACGGCCCGCGCCGTGGCCCCGGGCGCCCGGCTCCACCAGCAGCAGCCGCAGCCGGGCGACCCCCGGCCTGCCGTCGCGTACGCACATCACCGCGCCCACGCGCTCGCCGCCCAGCTCCGCTATCCAGGTGCGGTCCCAGCGCGGGTCGAAGTCCTCGGCGTACTCCGCGACGATCCGGGCCACCAGCGCCTCGTAGCTGAGGTCGAAGCCGTACTCGTCGGCGTAGAGGGCGGCGTTGCGCTCCACCATCCAGCCGAGGTCCCCGGGGCCGGACGTGCGCAGCGAGACCTCCGGCGCGCGGTCCCCGGGCGGCCGCCGCGCCGCCTCGTCGTGCTGCTGCGCGTCCTCGTCGAGCAGGACGTGGATGGTGCGCATCGCGTCCATCAGGCGGGCGCGGTCGGCGGCCGGCAGTCGCCGCAGCAGCGACCCCGCGGCGTCCTGGGAGCGCTCCTCCAGCAGCCCGGCAGCCTTCCGGCCGCCCTCGGTCAGCGTGATGCGCTGCCGCCGGGGATCCTGCTCGGACCGGCCGCGGGTGATCAGCTTGCGGTCCTCGAACTTGCCGAGCAGCCGGCTGAGGTAGCCGGCGTCCAGCGACAGCGCGGCGCGCAGGTCGGCGGCGTCCACCCGCGACTGGTGGGCGACTTCGTAGAGCACCCGGGCCTCGGTGAGGGTGAACGGGGTGTACAGATGCCGCCCGTAGTCGAGTGCACCGATCAGGTTCGTATAGAAGCGGTTGAATCCGCGCAGTTCACGGACGTCCGCCGGGGCGCCGGGCGGTGCCCCGCGCGAGCCGTCGGGCGGTGTGGCGGATGGCGTGTCGGATGGTGCATCGGATGGCGTCCTGGCGGTCATGGCCGGCCCCTCACCTTTGACTGAGTCAAGAGTAGGTCGCCGGGCCCGATCCGCACATCCCTCGTTCGTGTCATCCGTGCCGTCCCCCGCGCCGGCACCCGCCCCCCGCCCTCCGCTGCGCCCGTCCCGCTGTTCGAGTCCCGCCATGCGGTCTGGCGCCCGCCGTCCGGAAGGCGCTTACTGGAGCGGGACTGCCACCTGCCGTGTGCGAGAGGGGCCGGGCCGTGACACGCACGACCGTACGCATCGCCATGAACGGCGTGACCGGGCGCATGGGACAGCGCCAGCACCTGGTCCGCTCGCTCCTCGCCCTGCGGGAACAGGGGGGTCTCGCCCTGGCCGACGGCACGGTGATCTGGCCCGAACCGGTCCTCGTCGGCCGCAGTGCGCCCAAACTGCGGGCCCTGGCCGAACGGCACGGCCTGGAGCACTGGAGCTGCGACCTCGACGCCGTACTGGGCGACGACACCATCGGCATCTACTTCGACGCCCAGATCACCGCCGCCCGCGAGGAGGCCGTGAAGAGGGCGATCGCCGCCGGAAAGCACCTCTACGTCGAAAAACCCACCGCGAGCAGCCTCGCGGGCGCGCTGGAGCTGGCCCGGCTGGCCCGGGAGGCGGGCGTGAAGAACGGTGTCGTCCAGGACAAGCTCTTCCTGCCCGGCCTGCGCAAGCTCCGCCGCCTCGTCGAGGGCGGCTTCTTCGGCCGCATCCTGTCCGTACGGGGCGAGTTCGGCTACTGGGTCTTCGAGGGCGACTGGCAGGAGGCGCAGCGCCCCTCCTGGAACTACCGCGCCGAGGACGGCGGCGGCATCGCGGCCGACATGTTCCCGCACTGGGAGTACGTCCTGCACGAGTTGTTCGGGCCGGTCGAGACCGTCCAGGCGCACCTGGCCACCCACCTCCCGCGCCGCTGGGACGAGTCGGGCACCCCGTACGCGGCCACCGCCGACGACGCCGCCTACGGCATCTTCGAGCTGGCCGGCGGCATCGTCGCGCAGATCAACTCCTCCTGGGCGGTGCGGGTGCACCGCGACGAACTCGTCGAGTTCCAGGTCGACGGCACCGAAGGGTCGGCCGTCGCGGGCCTGCGCCACTGCCGCGTCCAGCACCGCGCCCACACCCCCAAACCGGTCTGGAACCCCGACCTGCCGGCCTCCGAGCCGTTCCGCGCGCAGTGGCACGAGGTCCCCGACAACGCCGACTTCGACAACGCGTTCAAGGTGCAGTGGGAGCTGTTCCTGCGGCATGTCGTCCGCGACGAGCCCTGGCGCTGGGACCTGGCGGCGGGCGCCCGCGGCGTCCGCCTCGCCGAACTGGGCCGCCGGTCCGCGGCGGAGGGCCGCCGCCTGGCCGTGGCGGAGCCGGGCCGGTGACCGCGCCCCAGGACCCCGCGGGGGCCGCGGCGGACCCCGCGGCCCCCGGGGCGCACCCCGCAGCGACCCGGACGTCCCCCTCCGCGCCGGGCACCGGCTCCGGCGCCCGCCCGGTCTGCGCGCACCCCCCGCCGCGCTCCCGTACGGTCTTCGCCGCCGCCCATGTGGTCGCCGATCCCCACGCCGGCACCCCGGACGGCCCGGCCGCCGTCGACTGGGACGCCACCCTCGCCTTCCGGCACCACCTGTGGGCGCACGGCCTGGGCGTGGCCGAGGCGATGGACACCGCGCAGCGCGGTGCGGGCCTGGACTGGCGCGCCGCGGCCGAGCTGATCCGGCGCTCCGCCGCCGAGGCCAGGGCCGTCGGCGGCCTGCTCGCCTGCGGCGCGGGAACCGACCAACTGCCGCCGCACGAAACCTCCTTGGACCGCATCCGCGGCGCCTACGAGGAACAGCTCGGGCTCGTCGAGGACGCCGGCGCCCGCCCCGTCCTGATGGCGTCCCGCCAGCTCGCCGCGGCCGCCACCGGCCCCGAGGACTACCGCGCCCTCTACGGCCACCTGCTGCGCCAGGCCGCCCGGCCGGTGATCCTGCACTGGCTGGGGCCGGTGTTCGACCCGGCGCTGGCCGGCTACTGGGGCAGCGGGGACCCCGACGCCGCCACGGAGACCCTCCTCGCGATCGTCGCCGGCCACCCCGGAAAGGTCGACGGCGTCAAGGTCTCCCTGCTGGACCCCGCCCGGGAGGTGGCGCTGCGCCGCCGGCTGCCGCGGACCGTGCGCTGCTACACCGGCGACGACTTCCACTACCCGGAGCTGATCGCGGGCGACGACCACGGCGCCAGCCACGCGCTGCTGGGCGTCTTCGACCCGCTCGCCCCTCTCGCCGCCGCTGCCGTGCGCCTCCTGGACGGCGGGGACACCGCGGGGTTCCGGGCCGCCCTGGACCCCACCGTCGCGCTCGCCCGGCACCTCTTCCAGGAACCCACCCGCCACTACAAGACCGGCATCGTCCTGCTGGCCTGGCTGGCGGGCCACCAGCCCCACTTCACCATGGTCGGCGGCCTGCAGTCGGCCCGCTCCCTGCCCCACCTGCGGCGCGCCCACCAACTGGCCGACCGGCTCGGCCTGTTCCCCGACCCGGAGCTCGCCGCCCACCGGATGCGCCGGCTGCTCGCCGTCCACGGGGCGCAGGACGCATGAACGGCGCCACCCCCTGCCTCCTCGACCGGCTCAGCCTCAACCAGGAGACCGTCCGGCAGTGGTCGCTGCCCGAACTGGCCGACGGCTGCGCCCGGGCCGGTGTACGGGGCGTGGGCCTGTGGCGCGCCCCGGTGCGGGAGTACGGGGTGGCCGCGGCCGCCCGGCTCGTACGGGACGCCGGGCTGCGGGTCACCAGCCTGTGCCGGGGCGGCTTCCTCACCGCGACGGACCCGGCAGGGCGGGCCGCCGCCCTGGACGACAACCGGGCGGCCGTCGACGAGGCGGCCGCTCTGGGGACCGACACCCTGGTCCTGGTCTCGGGCGGCCTGCCGCCCGGCAGCCGGGACCTCCCCGGCGCCCGGGAGCGGGTCGCCGACGCACTGGCCGTACTGGGCCCCTACGCCGAGCGGCGGGGCGTCCGGCTGGCCCTGGAGCCCCTGCACCCCATGTATGCGGCGGACCGCTGCGTGGTCTCCACCCTCGCCCAGGCCCTGGACCTCGCCGAGCGGTTCCCCGCTGGGCAGGTGGGCGTGGTCGTCGACACCTACCACCTGTGGTGGGACGACACCGTCGGCACGCAGATCGCCCGCGCCGGCGGCAGAGGCGGCGCCGCGTCCCGGATCGCCGCCTTCCAGCTCGCCGACTGGATCACCCCGCTGCCCGAGGGCGCCCTGCTGGGGCGCGGGCAGCTCGGGGACGGCGCGGTGGACCTGCGGTGGTTCCGCGAACGCGTCGAGGCGGCCGGCTACCGGGGGCCGGTCGAGGTCGAGATCTTCAACCCGGCGCTGTGGGCGCGCAACGGCACGGACGTGCTGGCCGAGATCGTGGACCGCTTCCGCACCCACGTCGCATGACGGGACGGGGCACCGCGCACGCCGCACGACCAGGCCCTGTGCACGCCGCCCGGCGGGACGCGGCGCGCCGCGCACGACGGGGCAGCGTGCACAGCCGGCGCCGGAGAAACAACTCAGCGGATGCGCGCAACCGTTGGCCGTCCACAAAGGTCATAGCTGACGCCGGTCCCGAAGGGGAGGGGCCCGGGGGGGACCCGGGACCGGCGTGGAGGGGGAATCGAGGGGCCCGACCATCGGACGGGCCCCTCGATGGTGCGCCGGAGCTCCCGCCTCCCGGCGCGCTGTCGGACCCCGGCGGTACGGTCGTTCCATGGTCAACGCAGCCGTGGTCGAAGGGGTCCTGGAGCGGATCACCTACGCCAACGAGGAGAACGGCTACACCGTCGCGCGGGTCGACACCGGCCGCGGCGCGGGCGATCTGCTGACCGTCGTCGGCGCGCTGCTCGGGGCGCAGCCGGGCGAATCGCTGCGCATGGAGGGCCGCTGGGGCTCCCACCCCCAGTACGGCAAGCAGTTCACCGTCGAGAACTACACCACCGTCCTGCCCGCCACCATCCAGGGCATCCGCCGCTATCTGGGCTCCGGCCTGATCAAGGGCATCGGCCCGCGGATCGCCGACCGCATCGTCGAACACTTCGGCACGGACACCCTCGACGTCATCGAGACCACCCCCGCCCGCCTGGTGGAGGTGCCGGGCCTGGGCCCCAAGCGCACGAAGATGATCGGCGCGGCCTGGGAGGAACAGAAGGCCATCAAGGAGGTCATGGTCTTCCTCCAGGGCGTCGGCGTCTCCACCTCCATCGCCGTGCGGATCTACAAGAAGTACGGCGACGCGTCCATCTCCGTCGTCCGCAACCAGCCCTACCGCCTGGCCGCCGACGTCTGGGGCATCGGCTTCCTGACCGCCGACCGCATCGCCCGGTCCGTGGGCATTCCGCACGACAGCCCCGACCGCGTCAAGGCGGGCCTGCAGTACGCGCTGTCGCAGTCCACGGACCAGGGCCACTGCTTCCTGCCCGAGGAGCAACTGATCGCCGACGCGGTGAAGTTGCTCCAGGTGGACACGGGCCTGGTCATCGACTGCCTGGGCGAGCTGGCCGCGGACCCGGAGGGCGTGGTGCGCGAACAGGTGCCGGGCGACGCGGAGGGCGCGCCGCCGGTCACCGCCGTCTACCTGGTGCCCTTCCACCGCGCCGAGATCTCCCTGGCCGGCCGGCTGACCCGGCTGCTGCGCACCGGCGAGGACCGGATGCCGGCCTTCCAGGACGTCGACTGGGACCGGGCGCTGGCCTGGCTGGCGCGGCGGACGGGTGCCGAGCTGGCCCCCGAGCAGCAGCAGGCGGTGCGGCTGGCGCTGACCCAGAAGGTCGCGGTGCTCACGGGAGGGCCGGGCTGCGGCAAGTCCTTCACCGTCCGGTCCGTCGTCGAACTGGCCCGCGCCAAGAAGGCCACGGTGGTCCTGGCGGCGCCCACGGGCCGGGCGGCCAAGCGGCTCTCGGAGCTGACCGGCGCCGAGGCCTCCACGGTCCACCGCCTCCTGGAGCTCAAGCCCGGCGGGGACGCCGCCTACGACGCCGACCGGCCGCTGGACGCCGATCTGGTGGTCGTCGACGAGGCCTCGATGCTGGATCTGCTGCTCGCCAACAAGCTGGTCAAGGCGGTGCCGCCGGGCGCCCATCTGCTGCTCGTCGGGGACGTCGACCAGCTGCCGTCGGTGGGTGCGGGCGAGGTGCTGCGCGATCTGCTCGCCGGGGGAGGGGCCGCGCGAGCGGGGTCCCCCCGGACGGAGTCCGGGGCAGTGCCGGACCGGGGTGGCCGGGTGGCGGGAGGGACCGTGCCGGCGGTCCGGCTGACCCGGATCTTCCGGCAGGCCCAGCAGTCCGGGGTGGTCACCAACGCCCACCGCATCAACTCCGGCGTCCCGCCCCTGACGACCGGACTGACGGACTTCTTCCTGTTCGCCGAGGAGGACGCCGAGGAGGCCGGACGGCTGGCGGTGGACGTCGCGGCCCGCCGGATCCCGGCGAAGTTCGGCCTCGACCCGCGCCGGGACGTCCAGGTCCTCACCCCGATGCACCGCGGCCCGGCCGGTGCGGGGGCCCTGAACGGCCTGCTCCAGCAGGCCGTCACCCCCGCCCGCCCCGATCTGCCCGAGCGCCGCTTCGGCGGCCGGGTCTTCCGCGTCGGCGACAAGGTCACCCAGATCAGGAACAACTACGAAAAAGGCCGCAACGGCGTCTTCAACGGCACGGTCGGCGTGGTCACCGCCCTGGACTCCGACGAGCAGCGGCTGACCGTGCGCACCGACGAGGACGAGGAGATCCCCTACGACTTCGACGAACTCGACGAACTCGCGCACGCCTATGCCGTGACGATCCACCGCTCGCAGGGTAGTGAGTATCCAGCGGTGGTGATTCCGGTCACCACCAGTGCCTGGATGATGCTGCAGCGCAATTTGCTGTATACCGCAGTGACCCGGGCAAAGCGCTTGGTGGTGCTGGTCGGCTCCCGTAAGGCGTTGGGACAGGCCGTCCGCACGGTATCCGCCGGTCGGCGGTGTACGGCGCTCGATCACCGGCTCGCCGGTGCGATGTGAGAGGTCACCCCTCTTTCCCATTCGGGGCGAAGGGGGGCAGGATGGGCACCCAGACGGCACTGAGTGCCGCAGACAGGCCCTATGGCCGACCCCGAGTGCACAACCAAGGCCCAAATGGGGGAAGGTATAGGCAGTCAGGGCACCTCGAAGAAGAGGCACAACGTCGGTGAGGGATGACGTGAGCGACAACTCTGTAGTACTGCGTTACGGGGACGGCGAATACAGCTACCCGGTCGTCGACAGCACTGTTGGCGACAAGGGCTTCGATATCTCGAAGCTGCGCGCCCAGACCGGTCTGGTGACCCTGGACTCCGGTTACGGCAACACCGCGGCGTACAAATCCGCGATCACCTATCTCGACGGTGAGAACGGGATTCTTCGTTACCGCGGGTACCCGATCGAGCAGCTCGCAGAGCGCAGCACGTTCGTCGAGACCGCGTACCTCCTCATCAACGGTGAGCTGCCCACCGTCGATGAGCTGGCGAACTTCAAGCAGGACATCACCTACCACACCCTGCTCCACGAGGACGTCAAGCGCTTCTACGACGGCTTCCCCCGGGACGCCCACCCGATGGCGATGCTGTCCTCGGTCGTCAGCGCGCTGTCGACCTTCTACCAGGACAGCCACAACCCGTTCGACGAGCAGCAGCGCCACATCTCCACGATCCGGCTGCTGGCCAAGCTCCCGACGATCGCGGCCTACGCGTACAAGAAGTCGGTCGGCCACCCGGTCGTCTACCCGAGCAACGACCTCGGGTACGTCGAGAACTTCCTGCGCATGACCTTCTCGGTGCCCGCCGCGGACTACGACCTCGACCCGGTGGTGGTCAGCGCCCTCGACAAGCTGCTGATCCTGCACGCCGACCACGAGCAGAACTGCTCCACCTCCACGGTCCGCCTGGTCGGCTCCTCGCAGGCGAACCTCTTCGCCTCGATCTCGGCCGGCATCAACGCCCTGTGGGGCCCCCTGCACGGCGGCGCCAACCAGTCCGTGCTGGAGATGCTGGAGGGCATCCAGGCCAGCGGCGGCGACGTCGACTCCTTCATCCGCAAGGTGAAGAACAAGGAAGACGGCGTGAAGCTCATGGGCTTCGGGCACCGCGTCTACAAGAACTTCGACCCCCGCGCGAAGATCATCAAGGCGGCGGCGCACGACGTCCTCTCCGCGCTCGGCAAGTCCGACGAGCTGCTGGACATCGCCCTCAAGCTGGAGGAGCACGCGCTCTCCGACGACTACTTCGTCGAGCGCAAGCTCTACCCGAACGTCGACTTCTACACCGGCCTGATCTACCGGGCCATGGGCTTCCCGACTGAGATGTTCACCGTGCTCTTCGCGCTCGGCCGGCTGCCCGGCTGGATCGCCCAGTGGCACGAGATGATCAAGGAGCCCGGCTCCCGCATCGGCCGCCCGCGGCAGATCTACACCGGTGTCGTCGAGCGCGACTTCGTGCCGGTCGAGGAGCGCTGACCTCTTCGAGGCCGGCCTCGAAGCAGAAACGAGAAAGCGCCCCGCCTCCGGATCCCCCCACGGGTCCAGAGCGCGGGGCGCTTCCCCTTTTCCCGGTTGGATTCCCCCCACGGGATCCGTCCGGGCGTTCCGGGTTGCACCGCGATCTGCCGGGACGCGCACATTCGGGAGGGCCGCTCAAAGCTCCCCGGGCGCGTCGCCCCGGCCACGCGTAGCCGGGCACGATCCCCCAAGATCTGCACGGCTGTTGCAGTGCAAGCCCCGCCGGGGTGCCTGCACTGCCCGGTTAGACTCACGACCCCCCTCAATGGTTACGTTCCCATGAGTGTGATCTGGGTCTCTTGCCATATGGGGGCGAATGCGGTCAAGGGCCTCGATTTGGAGATCGAGGCCCTTGGGTATGGGTGTTGTGTCAGTTGTAAGGGCCGTGTGAAATTTTCCGGGCACGGGCCGCCGGCAACTGCGGAGGCCGCGGGCGACGCCTCAGGCCGCCTGCCCCACGAGTTCGTAGCCGGCCTCGTCGACGGCCGCCCGCACCGCGTCCTCGTCCAGCGGCGCCTTGGACGTGACGGTCACCAGGCCGGTGGCCGCGACCGCCTGCACCGAGCTCACCCCGGCGAGTTCGCCGATCTCGGACGACACCGCCCCCTCGCAATGGCCGCAGGTCATGCCGGTGACCCGGTAGGTGGTGGTCACCTCGCCGACCTGGACGTCGGTGCCGCCGGAGTGGCAGGAGTCTTCGGGGGTGCAGCAGGAGCTGTTCTCGGCCATGGGGGATTCTCCTTGTGGTGCCGATGTGTTCCGTGTGGTGCCACGCGCCGGGAAGCCGCGGCGTGCCGTGAGTGGCTCCGGCGACTGCCGCCGGCTCCCCACCCTCGGCACTCTATACCCCTAGGGGGTATCAATCCAGCATCCGTGGCGCGCTCACCACGTTGCCGCACGCCCCACCACGCGTCAGCCTGGGGATGACGGGCTCGGGGCGGATCCGAGGAGGCGGCCGTATGGACGTACTCGCCCTCTACGGCCTGCTGGTGCTCACCACGCTGCCACCCCTGATCCCCAACTCCGCCCTCCTTGTCACGACCGGAGTACTCGCCTCCCGGGGCGAGGTGTTCCTTCCCCTCGTCCTCGTCGTCGTCGGGGGCAGCGCCCTGCTCGGGGACCTGCTCATGTACCTCGCCGCACGGCGCTTCGGCGGGCCCGTGCGCGCCTGGATGCGCCGCAACCCCCGCCGCCGCGCCCTGCTGGCCTGGACCTCCCACCGCATCCAGCGCTACGGCCTGCCCTTCGTCATCGTCGTACGGTTCCTGCCCAGCGGCCGGATCGTCGGCGCCCTGGCCTCCGGGGTCCTGCGCTACCCGCTGCGCACCTACGCGCTCGGCGCCGCCGTCGCCGAGGCGACCTGGGCCACCTACTCGGTCGGCCTCGGCTACCTGGGCGCCGCCACCACCGGCCGCCCCCTCTACGCCGTCGTCATCGGCTTCGGCGTCTCCTGCGCGGTCGCCGCCGTCGGCGCCGCGATCCAGTGGGCCACCCGTCGCCGCGCCCTGCACGAACCGCCGGAGGAGGGCGGCGAGGACGAGGGCGGTGGAAGGGCCGAAGGGGGCGGCGGAGGCCGGGGCGAGGGGCCGGGTGAGGGATGGGGTGAAGGGCGGGGCGGCCGGGCCTCGGCCATGGTGTCGGCACGATTGTCAGTGGGCGGCCCTACAGTGCAGACATGACGCTGATTACGGAGAGTGAGGGCTCTGATGTGCTGCGGGTGCGCATCGAACCGTGGACGCCGGCCGATCTCGCACTGCTGCGCAGGACCAACGCACCCGAGATGACCCACCACCTGGGCGGCCCGGAGACCGAGGAGCAACTGCTCGCCCGGCATGCCCGCTACCTCGACCTGTGCGGGGCGGGGCAGATGTTCCGCATAGTCCTCGGCCCCGAGGACACGGTGGTCGGATCCATCGGCTTCTGGGAGCTGAACCTGCGGCAGGAAACGGCACACGAGCGGGCGGACCGGTCGGCGTGCGAGACGGGCTGGGGCGTGCTGCCGGAGTTCCAGGGCCGGGGCATCGCCGTGGCGGCGGCGCGCGAGGTCATCGCGGCGGCCGGAGCCGAGGGCCGCTACGGCTCGCTGCACGCCTTCCCCTCGGTCGACCACGCCGCGTCCAACGCCGTCTGCCGCAAGGCGGGCTTCGCACTCGTGGGGGAGCGCCCCTTCGAGTACCCGAAGGGGCGCATGATGCGGTCCAACGAATGGCGGCGGGATCTGGCGGGAGAGGGGGAACGGTAGGGGCGGCGGCGCCGGCGGGCGGGGCGCGGGCGGCGGCGGCGGGCGCCCCGGCGGCGGACCGGCGTCAGAGACGGCCCGCCCGGACGGGCCCCGCCCGGACGGGGCTCACCCGGCCGGGGCCGCGCTCCCGGACGGGGCCCGGACGTCCGCCACCATGACCGGCTCGCCGGTGCGTCGCGAGCGCTCGCACGCCTCGGCGACGTAGAGCGCCTCCAACGCCTCGGCGGGCGAGCACGGGCTCGGTGCCCGCCCCGCCGCGACCTCGGCGAAGACACCCAGCTCGGCGACGTACGCGTCGTGGAAGCGCTCCATGAACGTCGCGTACGGGTCGGCCGCCCGTCGCCACGACAGCTTCGCCTCGGCGGACGGCAGCGGAGCCCGGTCGTCGAGGCCGACGAAGCGGGCGCCCTCGGAGCCGCACACCTCCAGCCGGACATCGTGGCCCGCCCCGTTGTAGCGGGTGGCCGTGACGGTGGCCAGGGTGTCGTCGTCGAAGCGCAGCAGCGCCGCGCAGGTGTCCACGTCGTCGCCGTCGGCGAAGAAGGGCGCGCCGCGGTTGGCGCCCTGCGCGAAGACCGAGACCACCTCGCGGCCGGTGAGCCAGCGCAGGATGTCGAAGTCATGGATGCTGCAGTCCCGGAACAGCCCGCCGGAGGTGGGGATGTACGCGGCGGGCGGCGGCGTCCGGTCGCTGGTGCAGGCGCGCAGGGTGTGCAGCCAGCCCAGCTCGCCGGAGCGCAGCGCCTCGCGGGCGGCGAGGTAGCCCGCGTCGAAGCGGCGCTGGAAGCCGATCTGCACGGGCACGGAGCCGGCCCGGGCCCGCTCCACCACGGCGACCGTGCCCGGTACGTCCAGCGCCACCGGCTTCTCGCAGAACACCGGCACCCCGGCGTCCAGGGCCTGGTGGATCAGCGCGGCGTGTGCGCTGGTCGCGGCGGTGATCACCACGCCGTCGAGGCCGTCCGCGTACATCTCGCCGATGCTCGCGGCGGACCGTACGCCCAGGGCCTCGGCCAGCGACGCGGCGCGTGCGGTGTCCGCATCCGCGACGACGAGGTCGGTGACGCCCGGGACGCCCCGCAGGGTGCGGGCGTGGAACGCGCCGATGCGCCCGGTGCCGATCAGGCCGATCTTCATGCCTCGGTTCCTTTCCGGGAGGGACGTGCGGACGCGCGCACCCGCACCTTTGGAACGGTCCAACGCTCACCGTCACGGGCACCCTGCATGTCCTGATGTCCGCATGTCAACCGTTCACCACCGTTCACCACCGTTCAGCAGGGGAGCATGGGTGGGGGTGGGTGCGCGCGTTGACGCCGCTCTGGCCCGCTGCGAGGATTGCCGTCCATGGAACGGTCCAACGCGCAACCCGGCGGACACCTCGGCGCAGCGACCGGCGAACACGCCGACGGACGCCCCGCCGGGAGATCCGAGGAGAGTCACGGCGAGCGGCCGGGCGCACGGTCCGGACAACCGCCCGCTGAGCCTTCCGCGGCGCCTCCCGTGGCACGGCCCGCGGAACCCACCGGTGCGCGGACCGGGGCCGCGGACCGGCACCCGACGATCCGCAGCGTCGCCGAGCGGGCGGGCGTCTCCAAGTCCCTGGTCTCGCTCGTGCTGCAGGGCTCGCCGCGGGTCAGCGATGCCCGGCGGCAGGCTGTACTGGCGGCCATCGAGGAGCTGGGCTACCGCCCGAACGCCGCGGCCCGCAGCCTCGTCGCGCGCCGCACCCACACCGTCGGCGTGCTGCTGCACGACATGCGCAACCCCTGGTTCGTCGAGGTCCTCGACGGCCTGAACTCCCTGCTGCAGGCGCACGGCCTGCGGATGCTGATGATCGACGCCCGGCTGGACCGCCGGGCCGGCCAGGACTTCGCCCGCACCTTCCAGGAGCTGCGGGTCGACGGCATCGTCGTCGTCGGCACGCTCCCGGACACCGAGGGCCTCGCCGAGGTCGCCGCGCGACTGCCGACCGTGGTCGCGGGCAACCACGAACCCCGGCTGCCGCACGTCGACCTCGTCGCCAACGACGACGAGCGCGGCGCCCGGATCGCCACCGAGCACCTCATCGGGCTCGGCCACCGCCGGCTCGCCCATATCGCCGGCCGGGGAATCGTCGGCGAGCTGCGCCGCCGCGGCTTCGAGACCGCCGTACGCGCCCACGGCCTGACGTCGGGCGCCGTGGTGGAGAGCGGCGACGGGACCGAGGAAGGCGGCTACCGCGCGGCCGTCCGGCTGCTCGCCCCGGCGCGCGGCACCGGGCGCCCCGCCGCCGAACGCCCCACCGCGCTCTTCGCGTTCAACGACATCTCCGGCGTCGGCGCGCTGTCCGCCGCCCAGGAAATGGGCCTCGCGGTCCCCGCCGACCTCTCCCTCGTCGGCTACGACAACACCTACCTCGCCCGCATCCGCCACCTCTGGCTGAACTCGGTGAACAACGCCAGCCACGAGGTCGGCCGACGGGCCGCACGCTGCCTCCTCGCCCGCATGGAGCGCCCGGACGCCCCGGCCGGGCAGCAACTCGTCACCCCGGAACTGGAGATCAGAGGCTCGACGGCGCCACCCCGCCCCGCCTGAACCGCCCCGGGACGGGCTCCGGTCCCCGGCCCCGTTGCCCTGCCCTCCCGCGCCCCTACGCCTTCCCCTCCCGCGCCCCTACGTTCCCCTCCCGCAGTTCCCGGTCCACCGCCCGCAGCAGGGTCAGCAGCATCCGGTTCAACGGCGTGGCGATGCCGTGCCGTTCACCGGCCCTGACCACCGCGCCGGTGAGGAACTCATGCTCCAGGGGGCGGCCCGCCAGCCGGTCGTAGAGCATCGAGGAGCCACCGTCGCGAGGCGCGGTCGCGTAGAGCTCCAGCGTCCGGGTGATGTCCGTCTCGCCGATGTCCGCGCCCTCGGCACGCGCGACGACGGCCGCCTCGTCCAGCAGATCGCGGGTGAGCGCGGCCATCTCCGGCTCGGCGAAGATCCCGATCCGCTGCTGGAGCAGGGCCGTGATCGGATTGGCCGCGAGGTTGGTGAACAACTTGCGCCAGGCGGCCGTCGTGAAGTCGGCCACGCGGTGCACCCGCAGCTCGCTGCCGTCCAGCAGGGCGGCGAACCTGTCGGCCAACGGGCCCTCGGGCACATGCAGTTCGCTGGCCACATGGTGCAGGACCCGGCCCGGAGCGGTGCGCTCCGCCGAGATGTAGACCACGGTGGGCAGGATGCGGGTGCCCCGGGGGACGAGCGGCGCGACGCGCTCCGCCAGGCCGATGCCGTTCTGCAGCACCGCGACGGCGGTGTCCCGGCCGCACAGCCGCCGCAGCCAGCCCTCGGCACCCGCGGTGTCCTGCGCCTTGGTGGTCAGCAGCACCCAGTCGACCGGCGTCACCTGCGCCGGATCCGTGACGATGCGCACCGCGGCGGGCCGCACCACCCCACCGCTCTCGACGCTCAGACTCTCCAGCGGGCTGCGGACGCACAGCGTGACGTCGAGGCCGGCCCACCGCGCGAGGGCGGCGGTGTAGCCGCCGATCGCACCGCCGCCGATCACCGCGATCCGGGCGGGCGCCGCTGCTGGGGACGTCCGGGGCATACCTCGATCGTAGAGCCGGGATCGCAGCGCCGGGGCCTGACGGGCGGGTGCCGCCGGTGCCCCGGCGCCCGGTCCACGGCGTCGCCCGGGCGCCGGGGCCCGGGCCGGTTCCGGTGGCTCTCAGCGCCGGCCGCGTTGGCCCGGCCGCTGCGCCACCCACGCTCTGACCGTGTCGGCGAACCAGTACGGTTTTCCGCCCTCCACCAGATCCGGTTCGGGCAGCAGCCCGTGCTTGCGGTAGGAGCGCACGGTGTCCGGCTGCACCTGGATGTGCGCGGCGATCTCCTTGTACGACCAGAGCTTGCGGTCGGTCATCTCTGCCACCTCCTGAGCGCCGTACGCAGGATCGGCCCGGGGGAGCCGGCAGGGGGCTGCGTACGGCCTGGTGATCACTCACCCTGTGCCTGGACAACGACACCGAGTAACCATGAGGGAGGGGCTGTTGATCGGCTGTGACGGAAACCCCGCGTAACGGTGACAGCCGTGACGCGGGGCGGATGGCTGTGACGGGGGCGGGACGGTCGGCAGGCGGGGGAGGGACGGGCCGCGGACAAGGGCGGAGGCGGCTGTCGGCGGCACCGCCCGTGGGACGGTCCCGCCCCTCCGGAAGCCGCGTCCGGTCCGGGGCGCGCAGCGCACACAGCCGTGTGGCGGGCCGCTTCCCCAGCAGGGGAACCGGCCCGCCACACGTACACGTGCACCTGTCTCAACTCCGCGGACCTGCCGGCGGGCCGCAATCCGGCCCGCCCGGAGCGGATCACCCGGAGCGGATCACCCGGCCGCAGTCGCTCGGGCAGGGAGCGCCCGCCCGCCGCGGCTCAGGCGTACAGCGCCCGCCAGGTCTTCTTGTCGACCTTGCCGTTGGCGGACAGATGGTGCCGGGACTGGAACTTCTTCACCGCGGCCCGGGTCCTGGGACCGAAGTACCCGGTCACATCTCCCCACGGGAGATAGCGGCGGTTCGCCAGCAGGCACTGCACCTGCGAGACGCGGTCGCCGCGCTGACCGTAGACGGTGAGGGCGGTTCCGTTGTAGTACGCGCAGGCGGCCAGTGTGCCGGGCCGGGCGGCGGCCGGACTGTCGGCGGACGCCGGACCGGTGAGCAGTCCGGCGGTCAGCAGCCCGGCGGTGGCGGCCAGGACGGCCGTGCGCTTGACGGCATGGCGGAGAGCATGGGCATTCACGAATTCCACCGTTTCCCCCGTTGGATGCGTTGGATGTGATTCCACCCGTTGTGACGCCGGGGGAGCGCCGCGCGGTTCCGGCGAATCCCGTGCAATTGCCGCGCGGCGCCGTACGGTTCCCCGGCCCCGCCCCGCCCCGCCGGAGCCGCAGTCCTTCGCCGGCGTCACCTCCTGCGCGTCGTCACCGCCCTCAACTCCCGCTCGTCGTCGCCGCCCTGCGCAGCTCGTGCTCCAGGTCCTCCAGGGCCAGCCCCTTCGTCTCCGGGGCGAACCGCTTGCAGAACACCAGGGACAGCACGCACATCAGGCCGAAGAACCAGAACGTGGTGCCGGCCCCGACCGCGTCGAGCAGCAGCGGAAAGGCGAGCGCCACCCCGAAGTTGACCAGCCACATCATGAACACCGCGGCGCCCATGGCCAGTCCGCGCACCTTGAGCGGGAACATCTCGGCGAGCAGCAGCCAGACCCCGGTGTTGAGGGTGGCCTGCATGAACGCCATGTAGAGCACCATCAGACCGAGAACGAGAGCGCTGACGGCGGGGGAGTGCGGCAGGCGGAAGGCGGCGCCGAGCAGGGCGAGCGAGCCGGCCATTCCGGTCAGGCCCCACAGCAGCATGGGGCGCCGGCCGACCCGGTCGATCAGGGACATCCCGATCGCGGTGGCCAGCACGGAGATCGCGCCGACCGCGATGGTGGCGGTGATCGAGGCGCCGGTGCCCAGCCCCGTCGACGCCAGGATCTTGGGCGCGAAGTAGACGACGGCGTTGACCCCGGTGATCTGCTGCACGGCCGCCAGACCGATCCCGACCAGCAGCAGCCGCCGCACCCACGGCGTGCGCAACTGCTGCCAGGCGCCACGCCGGGCGTCGGCCTCCAGGGCCCGGGCGTGATCGATACGGGCCAGCTCGGCGGGGACGTCCTCGGCGGGCAGCGTACGGTGCAACACCCGCGCCGCCTCGTCCGGCCGGCCCTTGCTGATGTACCAGCGCGGCGTGTCGGGCAGGAAGAACAGCCCGGCGAACAGCGCCACGGCGGGCAGCGCCGCAAGGCCCAGCATCCAGCGCCAGGCCGCCCAGTGCGCCAGAACGGCATTGATGAGGTAGGCGAGCAGCTGACCGCTGACGATCATCAGCGAGTTGAAGGAGACCAGCCGGCCGCGGATGTGCGGGGGCGCGATCTCGGACAGATACAGCGGGGTGATGACGGAGGCGCTGCCGACGGCGAGCCCGAGGACGAAGCGCGCCACGGTCATGAACGCCACGCCCGGGGAGAGCGCGACGGCCAGCGCACCGCCGATGAACACGACCCCCGCCCACAGCAGCGCGTCGCGCCGGCCCAGCGCATCGGACATCCGCCCGCCGATCAGCGAACCGAAGGCCGCGCCGATCAGCAGCGCGCTGGTGATGATGCCCTCCCCGAGGGAGGTGAGGCCGAAGTGCTCCTCCATGAAGGGGAGAGCGCCGGAGATCACTCCGGTGTCGTAGCCGAACAGGGCGCCGCCCAGGGCGGCAATGGCAGCGATGCCGACGATGAAGCGTTTGGCGCTGCGGGCCCGCACGCTCTCGCGCGGGCCGGCGGACGCCACCTGGCTGGTCGGAGCGGCCATCGTCAGCTCCGGCACGCCGCGCGGGACGACCCCGCGGCCGGGGCAGGGCCCGACGGGGCCGGGGCCCGGCGGGCCGGTGTGCGAGGGGTCGGTGCGGGGCGGGCGGGCGCGGGGCTCGGGGATATGCGGCCGGCGCGGAGCCGGCCGGCGACAGGAGCGACGTACATGGTGCGGGGCCTTTCGGTGGAACGGGCCTTTCAGCGGGGCGGGCTGCCGGTGCGGTGGCCTTTCGACGGGACGGGCCTCGGGGGCCGCCTTTCGGCGGGACGGGCCTCGGGGGCGGCCTCTCGGGGGACGACCCCTAGCGGTACAACGCCGGCCGCTCGATCAGTTCGACGGGCACCCGCTCGCCGGTGGTCTGGGCCCGTACGCCCGCCTCGCACACCGCGGCCGCGGCGTAACCGTCCCAGCAGCTGGGGCCCTCGACCTCGCCGCGCCGGGTGGCGTTCACCCAGTGCTGCACCTGCCGGTCGTAGGCCTCCTCGAAGCGCTCCACGAAACCGGGGGGAACGGCGCCGCCCCAGCGGCCCGCGGCATTGCTGAACACGCCGTGGTCGTCACCGATCCGGGCGGTGCCGTGCTCGCAGACCGCCTCGCAGCCGACCTGGTAGCCGAAGCCGCAGTTGACGAAGATCTCGGTGTCCACGACCTGGCCGCCGGCGGTCTCGAAGAGGACCAGCTGGGGATCGCTGAGGCCCTCCGGGGCGTTGCCGGTGGGGGCCGGGCGCAGCACCCGGACCGCGGTGATCTCGTCCTCCAGCAGCCAGCGCGTCACATCGATCTCGTGCACCACCGAGTCGTTGATCATCATCGCGTTGGTGAACCCGGGCGGGGTGTCGGCGTTGCGGTGCTTGTTGTGCAGCATCAGCGGGCGGCCGTAGGCGCCCTGCTCCAGGAGGGACTTGAGGGAGCGGTAGTCGGCGTCGTAGCGGCGCATGAAACCGACTTGGACGCGCCGGTGCCCCAGCGCCCGCTCGGCCTCCAGGACCCGCAGCGCGGAGGCGGCGTCCGGCGTCAGCGGCTTCTCGCACAGCACGGGCAGATCCCGCGCGAACGCCTCCAGCAGCGCCGCCTCGTGCGCGGGCCCCGGCGAGGCGATCAGCACGGCGTCCACCGCGGGGTCGTCCATGGCGGCGGCCGGGTCGGTGTACGGGGTGCACCCGGTGATGCCGTCGGCGAGGCGCTTGATGCGGTCCGCGTCGATGTCGACCACGGCCGCCACCCGGGCACCGCTGATCACCTCGTTGATCCGGCGTACGTGGTCGGCGCCCATCCGGCCGGTGCCGATGACCGCCACACCGAGCGTTTCGTGCGAAGTCATGTCGTCCTCGAGTCCTTACGTGCTACGGAGTGTGATGTACCCTGGGAACTGATTACTCTCCGTAATCGTTGCCGGGGTGTGAGGAGGCGTCGTGAGGCATCCGCATGCGAGACATACCTGCACGGGACGCCCGCATCAAGGCGCGCCGCCGAAGCCCGGTCCGGCCGTGCGGCTCCCGGGTGCCGGACGTCGGGCGCGCATGAGCTGCGAGCGGCTCAGGCGCCGCAGGAGCGCAGGAAGCGGCGGGTGCGCTCGGCGATGGGGAACGGCTGGTCGGGCGGACAGGGGTACATGTCCTGCTCGACGATGGCGAAGAGGTCGACGTCCAGTTCCTGGGCGGCCTGCAGGACGGGCGGCAGCGCGGGCACGCCGAGCGGCGGCTCGCACATCACGCCCTGCTTGACGGCCGGCCCGAACGGGGTGCCCTTGGCGACGACGTCGCCGAGGATGTCCGGGTCGACCTGCTTGAGGTGGAGGTAGCCGATCCGCTCGCCGTAGGTGCGGATGAGCTTGACGCTGTCGCCACCGCAGTAGGCGTAATGGCCGGTGTCCAGGCAGAGGTTGACCAGGTCGGAGTCGGTGACGTGCAGGAACCGCTCGACGTGTTCCTCGGTGTCGATGTGGGTGTCGGCGTGCGGGTGGACCACGATGTCCAGCCCGAACTCGTCCCGCACCCGCTTGCCCAGCCGCTCCATGCCGGTGGTCAGGTGCTTCCACTGCTCCACCGTCAGCTCGCGCGGCTCGATCTCCTCGGCGGTCTTGTCGTCCCGCCAGAAGGACGGGATGACCACGAGGTGTTTCGCGCCCATGGCCTGGGTGAGGGTGGCGACCTCGGAGACGTGCGCCCAGGTCTTGTCCCATACGGACGGGCCGTGGTGCAGCGAGGTGAAGATCGTGCCGGCCGAGACCTTCAGGCTGCGGCGGGCGACCTCGTCGTGCAGGACGGCCGGGTCGGTGGGCAGGTAGCCGTACGGGCCGAGCTCGATCCACTCGTAGCCGGCCTCGGCGACCTCGTCCAGGAAGCGCTGCCAGGGGACCTGCTGGTCGTCGTCGGGGAACCAGACTCCCCAGGAGTCGGGTGCGGAACCGACGCGGAGGCGGTCCAGGACGGGCGGGGCGGCATGGGGAACGGACATGCTGCGGCTCTCCTCTCGCCGGTCGGCGGTGACCGGGAGGCGCTGGGGTGGGTCGTTGGGGCGGTTCGTGGGGCACAGCCTCGCTGTCGCCCCGAGGGGTGTCAAGACTTCGTCCTGACATAAGGACTTAAGGACTTTGTCGCTTGAGGGGGCTCGGGAAGGGGGTGGCTTGAGTGGCTCGGGAGGGAGGAGGGGGAGGGGCGTGGGGGAGGTCTTCGGGTGGGCTGTTCTGTTGACGTCAGTATGTAAGGACAAACTGTTGACAGGGTCTGGTTGTCCCCGTTAGACCTTTCCTCGGAGCCGAACCTGTCGAACCCGCCGCGCCGGCCGACCCGAAGGGGCGCACATGACCGAGCCGTACGACCTGATCACCATGGGGCGCATCGGAGTCGACATCTATCCGCTGCAGACCGGTGTGTCGCTGGCGCAGGTGGAGACGTTCGGGAAGTTCCTCGGGGGGTCGGCCACCAATGTGGCGGTCGCCGCGGCCCGGCTCGGCCGGCGGAGCGCGGTCATCAGCCGTACGGGGAGCGACCCGTTCGGCGACTACGTCCACCAGGCGCTGCGCGACTTCGGGGTGGACGACCGCTGGGTGACCCCCGTCGACGCCTATCCGACGCCGGTCACCTTCTGCGAGATCTTCCCGCCGGACGACTTCCCGCTCTACTTCTACCGCCGTCCCAAGGCCCCTGACCTGGTCATCCACCCCGAGGAGCTGGACCGGGACGCGATCGCGGCCGCCCGGATCTTCTGGATCACCGGCACGGGCCTGTGCGAGGAGCCCAGCCGCACCGCCACCCTCGCCGCGCTGGAGGCCCGCGCCAAGGCGGGCACGACCGTCTTCGACCTCGACTGGCGGCCGATGTTCTGGGGCGGCGAGGGCGGGGCCTCCGGGGACGGCGGCGCGAGCGGTGCCGCGGCGATGGCGGCCGCCCGCCCGTATTACGAGGCCGCCCTCCGGTACGCCACCGTGGCCGTCGGCAATGTCGACGAGGCCGAGGTCGCCACCGGGCTGCGCGATCCCGAGGCCTGCGCCCGGGCGCTGCTGGACATGGGGGTGGAGCTCGCCGTCATCAAGCAGGGCCCCAAGGGTGTGCTCGCCGTGCACCGCGACGGCCGCACCGCCGAGGTCCCGCCCACCCCCGTCGAGGTCGTCAACGGCCTGGGCGCCGGCGACTCCTTCGGCGGTTCGCTCTGCCACGGTCTGCTGGCCGGCTGGGACCTGGAGCCGATGATGCGCTACGCCAACGCCGCCGGCGCCCTCGTCGCCTCGCGCCTCGCCTGCTCCTCCGCGATGCCGACGGCCGACGAGGTCGAGGCGTTCCTCGCGGGCCGGTGACCCATGGCCGTGACCGCCCCCTGCTCATCCCCTCGGCCACCCTCACCTCCCCGGCCGCCCCGGCGTCACGGTCGCTCACCCCGTCGGTCACCCGGTCCCGTCGGTCACCCGGCCCCCGCGGCCCCGCCACCCCCTCACCCCCGCCCCTCCCCGTCCGTGCCCCCAGAAGGTGAGTTGAGCCTTGAACCCTCGGATCAGTGACCTCGCGACGCTTCGGGCCCGGCATCCCGAAGCCGTCGCGGAGGCCGCCGCGCGCCGCACCCGGCGGCCGCTCATCGGCGACAGCGGGCGGCTGATGATCATCGCGGCCGATCATCCGGCCCGCGGCGCGCTCGCCGTCGGAGACCGGCAGCTCGCCATGGCCAACCGTCTCGATCTGCTGGAGCGGCTGGTCCTCGCGCTCTCCCGGCCCGGCGTGGACGGGGTGCTCGCCACCGCCGACATCCTGGAGGACCTGCTGCTGCTCGGGGCCCTGGAGGGGAAGGTGGTGATGGGCTCCATGAACCGCGGCGGTATCGCGGGTGCCGCCTTCGAGATGGACGACCGGTTCACCGGCCACCGCCCCCAGGACCTCGTCCGGCTCCGCTTCGACGCCGGCAAGCTGCTGCTGCGCATCGACTACAGCGACCCCGGTTCGCTGACCACCCTGGAGACCACCGCCCGCGCGATCGACGCGATGGCCGAGCGGCACCTGCCCGTCTTCGTGGAGCCGTTCCTCTCCTCCCGGACCGAGGGCACGGTCCGCAACGACCTCAGTGCCGAGGCCGTCACCCGCTCGGTGGCCATCGCCTCCGGCCTCGGCGGCACCTCCGCCTACACCTGGCTGAAGCTGCCGGTCACCGACGACCCGGACGCCATGGCCCGGGTCTGCGAGACCACCACCCTGCCGACCGTGCTGCTCGGCGGCGACATCGGCGGCACCGTCCGGGAGCAGGAGGCCGCCTACGAGAAGTGGCGCAAGGCGCTGCGGCTGCCGACGGTGCAGGGCCTGGTCGTCGGCCGTTCGCTGCTCTACCCGGCCGACGGCGATGTCGCGGCCGCCGTGGACACCGCCGTCGGCCTGCTGTGAACACCGCGATTTCCGCAGGAGACTCGAGATATGAGCACTGAATTCCACCTGACGGCCGCAGCGGCTGCCGACGGCCCGTATGTGCTGGACATCGACCCGAAGCGGGCGGGCTGGGGGTACTCCTCGCTGCGCGTCCTCGACCTGCCGCCCGGTGGCCGGCACTCCTTCGCCGCCGGCGACAGCGAGTGGATCGTGCTGCCGCTGTCCGGCGGCTGCACGGTGCTGACCGACGACGGTGAGGTGTTCGAACTGACCGGCCGGGAGAGCGTGTTCAGCGGGGTCAGCGACTTCGCGTATGTGCCGCGCGACGCGCATGTGCAGCTCGCGAGCGGCGCCGGCGGCCGCTTCGCGCTCACCGGCGCCCGCTGCGAGCGCCGGCTCCCCGCCCGCTACGGCGCCGCGTCCGACGTGCCGGTGGAGCTGCGCGGCACCGGCAACTGCTCCCGCCAGGTGAACAACTTCGGCGCCGCCGGCACCTTCGAGTGCGACCGGCTGATCGCGGTGGAGGTGCTCACCCCGGGCGGCAACTGGTCCTCCTACCCGCCGCACAAGCACGACGAGTGCCGGCCCGGCGAGGAGTCCGAGCTGGAGGAGATCTACTACTTCGAGGTCGAGCCCGCCCACGGCACCGAAGGGGTCGGCTACCAGCGTGTGACGCCCTCGGGGCACGGCCGCGGCACCGATGTGCTGGCCGAGGTCCGCAGCGGTGACGCGGTCCTGATCCCCGACGGCTGGCACGGTCCGTCGATCGCGGCGCCCGGCCACGCCCTGTACTACCTCAATGTGATGGCCGGGCCCGGCGAGACCCGTGAGTGGCTGATCTGCGATCACCCCGACCACGGCTGGATCCGCTCCACCTGGCCCGAGCAGCCCGTCGACCCCCGCCTCCCCCTCTACGAAGCGCCCGCAGGAGACGCCCGATGAACGCTCCGACGACCCGCCGGCTGACGGTCGCCCAGGCCCTGGTCGAGTTCCTCGCCCACCAGTACACCGAGCGGGACGGCCGCCGGCACCGCCTGATCAACGCCTGCTGGGGCATCTTCGGCCACGGCAACGTCGCCGGCATCGGCCAGGCGCTGCTGGAGTCCGGCGACGCGCTGCCCTATCTGCAGGGCCGCAACGAGCAGGCCATGGTGCACGCCGCGGTCGGCTACGCCCGGCAGCGCGACCGGCTCGGCGCGCAGGCCGTCACCACCTCCATCGGGCCCGGCGCCACCAACCTCGTCACCGGCGCCGCGCTGGCCACCGTCAACCGGCTCCCGGTCCTGCTGCTGCCCGGTGACGTCTTCGCCACCCGGCCCGCCGACCCCGTCCTCCAGCAGCTCGAAGTGCCCTTCGCCGGCGATGTCTCGGTCAACGACGCGCTGCGCCCGGTGTCCCGCTACTTCGACCGGGTCACCCGGCCCGAGGCGCTGATCCCGGCGGCGCTGCAGGCCATGCGGGTGCTGGCCGACCCCGTCGACACCGGTGCCGTCACCCTCGCGCTGCCGCAGGACGTGCAGGCCGAGGCGTACGACTGGCCGGCGGAGTTCTTCGCCGACCGGGTCTGGCGCGTCCCCAGGCCCGCCCCGGACGCCGACGCCCTCGCCGAGGCGGTACGGGTCCTGCGCGGTGCCCGCCGGCCCCTGGTCGTCGCGGGCGGCGGGGTCCATCACAGCGAGGCCGAGGACGCGTTGTGCGCGTTCGCCGACGCCACCGGCATCCCCGTCGCGTCCACCCAGGCCGGCAAGGGCGCGTTGCGCCACGACCACCCGGCCGACGTGGGCGGCATCGGCCACACCGGCACCGCCACCGCCGACGCCCTCGCCCGCGAGGCCGACGTGGTGCTGGGCGTCGGTACCCGTTACACCGACTTCACCACCGCCTCCTCGACCCTGTTCGCCGCGCCCGGCGTCCGCTTCGTCAACCTCAACATCGCGTCCTTCGACGCCCACAAGCTCGGCGCGCTGTCCCTGGTCGCCGACGCCCGCGCCGGGCTGGAGGCGCTCACCGAGGAGCTGTCCGGCGCGCGCGTCGACGCGGAGTACGAGGCCGCCTACCGGGAGGCGAAGGCCGGCTGGGAGCGGCGGGTGGACGCCGCGTACGGCGCCGCCGACCCCTCGGCGCGGCCCTCGCAGACCCAGGTGCTCGGCGCCCTGGACGCCGTCGTCGACGACACCGACGTGATCATCAACGCGGCCGGGTCCCTCCCCGGTGACCTGCACAAACTCTGGCGCTCCCGGTCCCGCAGGCAGTACCACCTCGAATACGGCTACTCCTGCATGGGCTACGAGATCCCCGCCGCGATCGGTGTCCGGCTCGCTGCCCCCGACCGGCCGGTGTGGGCGCTGGTCGGCGACGGTACGTATCTGATGAACCCCACCGAACTGGTCACCGCGGTCCAGGAGGGCATCCACATCAACGTCGTCCTCGTCCAGAACCACGGCTACGCCTCGATCGGCGGGCTGTCCGGGGCCACCGGCGGTGAGCGCTTCGGCACCGACTACCGCTTCCGCGCCGCGGACGGCACGTACACCGGTGCGCCGCTGCCGGTCGATCTCGCGGCCAACGCCGCGTCGCTGGGCATGCAGGTGCTGCGCGCGGCCACCGTCGGTGAGCTGCGGGCCGCGCTCGCCGAGGCGCGGGGCGCGAACCGGCCCACATGTGTCTATGTCGAGACCGAAACGGCCGACACTGTGCCGGGCGCGCCGGAGGCCCAGGCCTGGTGGGATGTTCCTGTTGCCGAGACCGCGACACGTCCGGCGGCGGTGGCCGCTCGTGAGGCGTACGACCGGCAGGCCGCCGGGCGGCGCCGCCACCTCTGACTCCGCTCGAAGTCGTCACCCAGAAAGGCCCTCCGCATGAAGACCATCAGCCACTGGATCGGCGGGAAGCCCGTCGAGGGCGTCTCCGGCAACTTCGGCCCGGTCTACAACCCGGCCACCGGTGCCCAGGAGAAGCAGGTCGCCTTCGCCTCGGTCGACGAGGTCGACGCCGCTGTCGGCGCGGCGAGGGAAGCCTTCCGGACCTGGGGCACCAGCTCCCTGGCCAAGCGCACCTCGGTGCTGTTCAAGTACCGCGAGCTGGTCGACGCGCACCGCGAGGAGATCGCCCGGCTGATCACCGCCGAGCACGGCAAGGTGCACTCCGACGCGCTCGGCGAGGTCGCCCGCGGTCTGGAGATCATCGAGCTGGCCTGCGGCATTCCCGAGAAGCTCAAGGGCGAGCTGTCCACCCAGGTCTCCACCCGGGTGGATGTGGCGGCGATCCGCCAGTCCCTGGGTGTGGTCGCCGGCATCACGCCGTTCAACTTCCCGGCGATGGTGCCGATGTGGATGTTCCCGCTCGCCATCGCCTGCGGCAACACCTTCGTCCTCAAGCCGAGCGAGAAGGTGCCCGGCGCCGCGTTCAAGCTGGCGGAGCTGGCCGCCGAGGCGGGGCTGCCCGACGGCGTGCTGAACGTCGTCAACGGCGACAAGGTGGCCGTCGACGCCATCCTGGAGCACCCGGACATCGCGGCGGTGTCGTTCGTCGGCTCCACCCCCATCGCCCGCTACATCCACACCACCGGCACCGCCAACGGCAAGCGCGTGCAGGCGCTGGGCGGCGCCAAGAACCACATGCTGGTCCTGCCGGACGCCGACCTCGACCTGGCCGCGGACTCCGCGATCAACGCCGCGTACGGCTCGGCCGGCGAGCGCTGCATGGCGATCTCGGTCGTCGTGGCCGTCGGGGAGACCGCCGACCCGCTGATCGGCAAGATCAAGGAGCGCGCGGACAAGCTGCGGATCGGCCCCGGCGACGACCCGGCCTCCGAGATGGGCCCGCTGATCACCAAGGTCCACCGCGACAAGGTCGCCTCGTACGTCACGGGCGCCGCGGCCCAGGGCGCCGATGTCGTCGTCGACGGCACCGGCTACACCGTCGAGGGCTACGAGGACGGGCACTGGATCGGCGTCTCCCTGCTGGACCGCGTCACGCCCGAGATGGACGCCTACCGTGACGAGATCTTCGGCCCGGTGCTGTCCGTGGTCCGCGTCGACACCTACGACGAGGCCATCGCGCTGATGAACAACTCGCCGTGGGGCAACGGCACCGCGATCTTCACCCGGGACGGCGGCGCGGCCCGCCGCTTCCAGATGGAGGTCGAGGCCGGCATGGTCGGCGTGAACGTGCCGATCCCGGTGCCGGTGGGCTACCACTCCTTCGGCGGCTGGAAGGACTCGCTCTTCGGCGACCACCACATCTACGGCAACGACGGGGTGCACTTCTACACCCGCGGCAAGGTCGTCACCACCCGCTGGCCCGACCCGTCGGACGGCGGCATCAACCTGGGCTTCCCCAGCAACCACTGACGGAGCCTTCGACGGACCCCCTGCCGGCGCCCGCCGGCGGGGGGTCCGGCGCGTCCGGGAAGCGGCGGCCGCCCGGGGCGCAGGAGGGTGCAGGTCCGGTGGGAGCGGGCGGACCTGCGCGTTGCTACGGTGCTGCCTCGCGCAGCACCGACAACCGGGGGACGTAATGCCGCAATCCATGGCGCTCGCCAAGGGCGCCCGTATCACCGGCGGGATCTTCTGCCTGCTGTTCTTCCTGTTCACGGCCTACTGGCTGGCCGTGGACCTCGGCGAGTTCGGCCCCGGCGGGCTCTGGGAGTCCTGGACCTTCCAGCACCGCGGCGGCACCGACCAGGTCACCGCCCCCTTCCACGTGGGCCTGGCCGCGGTCCAGTTGGCGGCGGTGTTCGCGGCCTTCGCCGGGCAGCGGGTGGCGGGCGGACTGCTGGCGGTCGCCACCACCCTCACCTTCGCCACCGCCCTGCAGGCCGCCGTCAGCACCGGCACCCACACCGGCGACAACCGCTGGTTCCTGCACGCCGACAACACCTCCACGACCTTCGAGGGCGTCTTCATCGGCAGCGTGCTGCTGTTCCTGCTGACGCTGCCCGCCGGCCTCGTGCTGCTCGCCGGGATGCGCTCCTGGCCGCGCCGCACCCCCAGCGACCCGCCGATGCGGCCGGCCCGTACGGCCTCGGTGGTGGCCGGGCTGCTGCTGGGGGCGATGGTGCTGTGCAACCTGGCCTGGCAGGTGTACATGCTGGTCCAGGGCGGCACCGGCTCGTTCACCATGTTCTACCTCGGCAAGGGCGTCCTCGGCTCGCTGCTGAGCATGGCCCCGGGCTGGTCGGCCGTGTTCTTCCTCGTGCTGACGGTGGTGGCCGGGCTGAGCAGTGTGATGCGCGGTCCGGCGGCCCGCGGGCTGGCCTTCGGGCTGGCGATCGTGTCGCTGCCCGGCGCCCTGGTGTCGGTGATCGGGCTGGCCGGCAACGGCTCCCTGTTCACGCTGGCCGGCGCCACGCCGGGCCTGACCGTGATCGGTGACCTCGGGCTGCTGCTCGACCTGCTCGGCTCGCCCGCCCTGCTGTTCCTGATGGCCCGCGGTGAGCCGGTCGCCCCCGCCTGGTTCCCGCCGGCGCCGGGCCCGCGGTTCGCCGCGCCCGGCTTCGTGCCGCAGGCCGGACCGCCGGCCGCGCAGCCGGGCTTCCCGGCCCCGCAGCCCGGTTTCCCGGCCCCGCAACCCGGCCCGCAGGCCCCGCCGGCCTGGCAGCCGCCGGCCGGCCCGGTGCCCCCGGCCGGCGGTCCGCCGGTGCCGCCCCCCGGTACCCCGCCGATGCCGCCCGGCACCCCGGCGCCCCCGCAGGGCGGGTTCGGGCCGCCGCAGTACTGAGGGGCGCACGCACACGGCAGGCACCGGCGGCGTACCGCAGCCGCGGCAGGGGGGCGCGAACCCTACTCCCCGGGGAGGCCGCCGGGGTCGCCCCGGGGTACCGGCCGCCCGCCGCGGCCCCTCCCTAGGATTCACGGTATGGATCTCCGAGGCCTCAGACCGCGCGCCCGCCGCCTGTACGCCGCGGCGGGCGCACTGGCCGTCCTCATAGGAGGCGGCACCTGGGCGGCCGCCTCCTCGGACGCCGCGCCCGCCGTGCACCGCGCCGACCGGGTGATGACCATGCCGGACCGGCCGGGCAGCTCGAAGCAGGTGCGGATCGACACCTCCTACTTCACGGCCGGGAGCTCCGCGCGGCGGCGGCCCGCGGTGCTGCTCGCCCACGGCTTCGGCGCCACCAAGGACACCCTCCGCCCCCAGGCCGAGAAGCTGGCCCGGGACGGCTACGCCGTCCTGACCTGGTCGGCGCGCGGCTTCGGCCGGTCCACCGGGAAGATCGGGCTGAACGACCCGCACGGCGAGGTCGCCGACGTCCGCCGGCTGATCGACTGGCTGGCGAAGCGCCCCGAGGTGCGGCTCGACAAGGCCGGCGACCCCCGGGTGGGCGTCGCCGGCGGCTCCTACGGCGGCGCGATCTCGCTGCTGGCGGCCGGCTACGACCGGCGCGTGGACGCCATCGCCCCGCAGATCACCTACTGGAACCTCGCCGACGCGCTCTTCCCCCACGGCGTCTTCAAGAAGCTGTGGGCGGGCATCTTCTTCACCACCGGTCCGGCGGGCACCACCGGCTCGCCGACCGCCGCGCCCTCGGCCCCCGGCGGCTGTGTGCGGTTCGAGCCGGAGCTGTGCCGGACGTACGAGCGGGTCGCCGAGAAGGGGCGGCCCGACGAGGCGGCCCGCCGGCTCCTGGAGTCCCGCAGTCCCGCCGCCGTCGGCGACCGCATCAAGGTGCCGACCCTGATCATGCAGGGCCAGACCGATTCGCTCTTCCCGCTCGGCCAGGCCGACGCCATGCAGCGGGCGATCCACAAGAACGGCGCACCGGTCGACGTCGACTGGATCGCCGGCGGGCACGACGGCGGCGACCGCGAGCTCGGCCGCCTGGAGGCCCGTACCAAGGACTGGTTCGACCGCTATCTGAAGGGCGACGAGCACGCCGCCACCGGACCCGCGTTCCGGATCAGCCGCACCGGGGGAGTGGACTCCACCGACGGCGCGGCGCGGCTGCGCGGCGCGAGCGGGGGCCGCTACCCCGGCCTGGACAACGACCCCCGGCGGGTCCGGCTCGCGGGCCGCCCCCAGACCTTCAGCAACCCGGCCGGCGCCGGACCGCCCGCCATCTCCGCGGTGCCCGGCGTCGGCGCGCTCGGCAACCTCTCCTCGATGGGCGCCGGCGGCCTGTCCGTGGACTTCCCCGGCCAGTACGCGGCCTTCCTCTCGGCGCCGCTGCGCACCCCCGTCCACCTCACCGGCAGCCCCACCGCCACCGTGCACGTGCGCGCCGGCTCCCGGGACGCGGTGTTCTTCGCCAAGGTCTACGACGTCGCCCCGGACGGCCGCCGCCAGGTGCTGCCGTCCCAGCTCGTCACGCCCTACCGCGTCGAGGACGCCCACGACGGCAGGACGGTGCGGCTGCACCTGCCCGCCGTCGACCACGAGCTGGCGGCCGGCCACCGGTTGCGGCTGGTGCTCTCCGCCACCGACCTCGGCTACGCCTCCCCGGTCGAACCCGCCACCTACCACGTCGCGCTGCGGGGCGGCGCCCTGAACGTGCCCACCGCGCCCCAGGTGCGCAGCGCCCCCGCCCCGCTGCCGTCGTGGACCTGGCAGCTGCCCGCGGCGGCCGCCGTGGTGGCCGCGCTGCTGCTGCTCACCGCCCGTCGCAGGGCCGCGGCGCCCGCCCCCGACCCGGCGCTCGCCGAGGTCCCGCTGCAGATCAGCGGCCTGAGCAAGCGCTACGCGAAGTCCGCCGACAGGTATGCCGTCCAGGATCTCGGCTTCCGCGTCGAGCGGGGGCAGGTGCTCGGACTGCTGGGGCCCAACGGCGCCGGCAAGACCACCACCCTGCGCATGCTGATGGGGCTGATCACGCCCGACGAGGGGGAGATCCGGATCTTCGGGCAGGCGGTCCGGCCGGGTGCCGAGGTGCTGTCGAGGGTCGGCGCGTTCGTCGAGGGCGCCGGATTCCTGCCGCATCTGTCCGGCCGCGCCAACCTGGAGCTGTACTGGCAGGCGACCGGGCGCCCGGCCGCCGACGCGCACCTCGACGAGGCGCTGGAGATCGCCGGTCTCGGCGACGCCCTGCAGCGCGCCGTCCGCACCTACTCCCAGGGCATGCGGCAGCGGCTCGCGATCGCCCAGGCCATGCTCGGCCTGCCGGATCTGCTGATCCTCGACGAGCCGACCAACGGGCTCGACCCGCCGCAGATCCGGGAGATGCGCGAGGTGATGATCCGCTACGCCGCCGCCGGACGCACCGTCATCGTCTCCAGCCATCTGCTGGCCGAGGTCGAACAGAGCGCCACGCATCTGGTCGTCATGGACCGCGGCCGGCTGGTGCGGGCCGGTCCGGTCGCCGAGATCACCGGCTCCGGCGACACCGTCCTGGTCGGCGCCGCGGAACCGGTCGCCGACGCCGTGGTGGAGAAGATCGGCGCGCTGCCGGGGGTCGCCTCGGCGGTACGGGCCGACGGGGGCCTCCTGGTACGGCTGGACGGGGCCACCACCACCCATCTGCTCACCGAACTGCTCCGGCTGGAGGTCGCCGTGGACCGCATCGGGCCGCACCGACGCCTGGAGGACGCCTTCCTCACCCTGATCGGAGGGGACCGATGACCGCACCGGCCACCGCGCGGGCGCCGGGTTACCGCCCGCGCCGCACCCTCCCGCTGCGCGTCGAGGCGCGCCGCCAGTTGCGGCGCCGCCGCACCCTGGTGATCGCCGCGATCCTGGCGCTGCTGCCGTTGGTGCTGGTGGCCGCGTTCGAGCTCGGCGGCGGCCCGCAGGGGCGCGGCACCGGCCGGATCACCCTCATGGACGCCGCGACCGCCTCCGGCGGGAACTTCGCCGCCACCGCCCTGTTCGTCTCCGCGGGCTTCGTGCTGGTGGTGCCGGTGGCCCTGTTCTGCGGTGACACGGTCGCGTCCGAGGCGAGCTGGTCCTCGCTGCGGTACCTGCTGGCCGCGCCGGTGCCACGGGCCCGGCTGCTGCTGAGCAAGCTCACCGTCGGGCTGCTGTTCAGCGCCGCCGCGATGGTGCTGCTGCCGCTGGTGGCGCTGGGCGCGGGCACCGCGGCGTACGGCTGGGGCCCGCTGCAACTGCCCACCGGCGGCGCGCTGTCCGCGGAGGCGGCGCTGCCGCGGCTGGCGGTCGTGGTCGGCTACCTCTTCGTGAGCCAGCTGGTCACCGCGGCCCTGGCGTTCTGGCTGTCGACGGTGACCGACGCGCCGCTGGGCGCGGTGGGCGGCGCCGTCGGGCTGACCATCGTCGGCAATGTCCTCGACCAGGTCACCGCGCTCGGCACCTGGCGCGAGGCGCTGCCCGCCCACTGGCAGTACGCCTGGGTGGACGCCCTGCAGCCGCGGATGGAGTGGGCCGGGATGGTGCAGGGGGCGGCGGTGTCGGTGTCGTACGCGCTGGTGCTGTGCGCGCTGGCGTTCCGGGGGTTCGCGCGCAAGGACGTGGTGTCCTGACGGGCCCGGCCGGCCGCCGCGGCCGGGCGGCCGGCCCGGGGCGCGGCGGTCAGGCGGTCGGCCCCTGCATGCGGGCGCTGACCCAGCGCATCGTGCCCTCGCCCAGGCCCTGTACATAGGTCGCCGCGCTGTGCGTGCCGTCCGGGACGACCTGCAGCCGGGTGTGCACGGGGCCGTGCCCGTAGCGGGCGATGAACTTCCGTACCTTCGGCAGCACCGTGTTCTCCCGGGAGCCGTCCTGGAAGGCGAGGTAGACCGGCGGTCCGCCGCGGGCGATCAGCCGGCGGGCGAGCACCTCGGGGTTGTTCTCCTGCTCCTGCCGGGCGTGGGCGTTCCACAGCGGTGAGTCGGGCACGATGTCGGGCCCGTTGGGGATCGCCACCTTGAACGTGTCCGGGTGCTGGAGGACGTTCTTCAGGGCCGCGAAGCCGCCCGAGGAGGAGCCCATGATGGCCCAGGCGTCACGGGTCTTGAGGGTGCGGAAGTTCTGCCGTACGAGATCGGGCACGTCCTGGCTGAGCCAGGTGCCGATCTTGGGCCGGCCCGGTATGTCGCTGCCGTCGTAGTAGTGCTTGTCGTCGGGGTTGAGCACCGGCATGACGACGATGAACGGCAGGCTGCCGCCGTCCTGCGACCACTGGGCGAGGCTCTCCTCCAGCTTGAGGTCGGAGCCTGTCCAGTAGTTGACGGGGAAGCCGTACGAGCCGGGCAGCGCCTCCATCACCGGGAAACCCTTGTGGGCGTTGCGCTTCTCGTAGTACTCCGGCGGCGCCCACACCCACACCTTCCCCGTGAAGCCCGACTTCGGGCCGTGCAGGGTGGTCACGCCTATCGGGGTGTCGCGGCCGGCCCCGCCGACCCGGCTCTCCTCGGCGAAGCTGATGGGGCGGGTGGGCCACTGCACCAGCGACCGCTTTCCCGGGGGCACGGCATGCAGGGCGGCGCCGGCCTGGGGGCCGCCGAACCGGATGGGGGAGGCCTGGGTGGCGCCGGTGCCGCAGCCGGCCGTACAGACGAGAACGGTCAGGGTGATCAGCGCGATCACCGGACGGAACAGGGCTTTGCGCACGGGGCCTTCTCCTTGCCGAAACCCGGGAGCACTCCCGGCTGACCAGCTAGAGGGCACCGGTGCGGGCGGCGGTTTCCGTCCGGGGGTGTCGCCTTGGTCGCACCGCCGCGCGGAATCCGGGCATCCCCTTCGTGACCTGCGGCGCTTTACGCGCGCGGGAAGGGGGGTTTACCGGGATTTTCCCGGTGGCGGGGCGGCGGGACGCGCCCGGGCCCCGCGCCCGCGGCAGTCCAAAACGCCCGTACGTGGCCCGTATCCTCTCGCTATGACCTGGTCGCGTGCGCTCAAGGAAGCCGCTCGCTCGGGGGTGACCATCGAGCGGACCAAGCTCACCCCGCTGATCGCCCTCCGCGGCACGGCCGGCGTCGCCCTCGTCATCGGCCTGTGCCTGTGGCGCGGCGACCCGTCCCTCGCGGTCTCCTCCGCCTTCGGCGCGTTCTCCTCCGGCATCGTCACCTTCCAGCGCAGCATGCGGCCGCGCCCGCTGCTCGCCCTCGCCGTCGCCGGCGCGCTGGCCGTCTCCACCTTCCTCGGCTATCTGGCCGCCGCCCACCTCGTCGCCTTCGTCCTGCTGCTGGCCGGCTGGACCCTGCTGGCCGGGATGGCCTGGGCGATCGGCCCGGTCGCCGGGCTGATCGGCACCCAGACCGTGGCGATCATGCTGGTCACCGTCACCCTGCCGACGTCCGTCCTCGGCGCGCTGGAACACGCCGCCCTGATCTTCTTCGGGGGGCTCGTCCAGGCCACGCTCATCGTGGTCCTCCCGGTCCGCCCCTGGGGCACCCAGCGCGACGCGCTCGCCGACGCGCTCGCCGACGAGGCGGACTACGCCCGGCGGCTGCGGCACGACCCGGTCGCCCCGTTCGACCCCTCCCCCCTGATGGACGCCCGGCTCGCCTCCGCCGTGACGCCCCGCCAGGCCCGGCGCCGCCCCGTCCAGCTGCACGGCCCCCGGGGGCTCGCCGAACGCGTCCGGCCGGTCCTCGCCTCCCTCGCCGACCCGGTCGTCGGCGCCCCGCTGGAAGGGCCCGAACGCGACCGGGCCCGCGATCTGCTGGCCGCCGCGGCCACCGTGCTGGACGCCGTCGCCCACGCGGTACGGCACGCCCGGCCGGTCCGGCTGCCCCCCGAGGCGATGGCCACCCTCGAAGTGCCCGCCACCGGCCCGATGCTGCACGGGGCGGCCCGGCGCTCCGCCTACCGGCTGATCTCGCTGCTCGCCGACGCCGTCGAGCTCACCGACGAGCCGGTCCAGGCCACCCGCCCGACCACCGGGGCCGAACGCGGCCACCTGCTGCGGCCCAGCGTGCCCCGGCTGGTGCCGGGCGCGCTGCGCTCGCTGCACCGCGAGGCCCGCTGGTCCTCGCACATCCTCCGGCACGCCCTGCGGGTCTCCGCGGTCGCCGGGGCCGGCTATCTGCTGGGCACCGTGCTCCCGTTCGGCCACGGCTACTGGGCGCCGCTGGCCTCGGTCGTGGTGATGCGCCCCGACTTCGCCCAGACCTACTCCCGCGGCATCGCCCGCTTCCTCGGCACCCTCGTCGGCGTCACCGTCGCGGGCGCGCTGATGGCCCTGGCGCACCCGGGCACCTACGTCAGCGCCGGGCTCGCCGTGGTCTGCGCGGGGCTGATGTACCTGCTGATGCGCACCGGCTTCTCGGTGACCTCGGCGTGCGTGGCGGCCTATGTGGTCTTCCTGCTCGGCATCGCCGGTGCGGGCTGGGAGCAGACCGTCCAGGAACGCCTGGTGCTCACCCTCCTCGGCGGGCTGCTCGCGATGCTGTCGTACGCGCTGTTCCCCGCCTGGGAGACCCCCAAGCTCCGCGACCGGCTCGCCGAGTGGCTGGCGGCCAACGGGCAGTACGCGCTGGCCGTGTTCGACCTGTACGCGCAGCCCGCCGAACGCCGGCCCCGGCAGGTCCGCGACGCCCTGCTGGACTCCCGCGCGGCCCGCGCCGCCTGGGAGGAGAGCGAGGCCCGCGCCGAGAAGGAACCGGTGCGCCACCGCGGCCTGTCGCTCGCCTCGGCGAACGCGGCCAGCACCGCGCTGGCCACGATGGGCCGGGTCACGATGATCCTGGAGGTGCACCTCCCGGAGCGGGACGCCGCGTCCTCGCCCGGTGCCACCGCGTTCGCCTTCGAGCTGCGCGCCGGCTTGGAGGAGGCCACCCGCGCCGTACGCGAGCGGGGCGAAATGAACTGGAGCGACCTGCGCGCCGTATGGGAGAGGTGGGACGCGGAGGACGAGAGCCGCGGTGTCGCCCTGCGCGTGGCGGACCTGCAGCTCGACGCCCTCGACGACCTGGCGGAGGCGCTCTCCCGGGAGCCGCGCACGGACCCCGGGGAGGACGAGGAGCCACCGGGGGAGGCCGGCCGGTGAGGGCCGGGACGAGGAAGGGAGCGACGATGCGGGACGGGCCCGGCCGGAGGGTGCGGCGCGCGGGCGCGAGGAGGGCGGCCGCGGTGCCGCGCGGGGCCGGGTGGAGGGAACCATTCCGGGCCCTGAGTAGTCTTATTGAGTGCCCGCAATGAACGCCATTGCTCGCCCATGGGGTTGTCTGCGGGGCAATGTCCCAGGATCCCACTCCGTCGCGAGAGAGCACACGAACCCCCCATGGCGTCCAGCACTTCGTCCGGTACGTACGACATAGGCATCGACCTCGGCACGGCCAACACCCTGGTGTACGCCCGCGGCAAGGGCGTGGTGCTGAACGAACCGTCCGTCGTCGCGGTCAACGCCGCCGGCGAGGTCATCGCCGTGGGCGCGGACGCCAAGCGGACCATCGGCCGCACCCCCTCCGGGATCACCGCGATGCGCCCGCTGCGCGACGGCGTCATCGCCGACTTCGACGCCGCGGAGCGGATGCTGCGCGCCCTGATGAAGAAGGCCCTGCCCAGCCGCCGGTTCTCCCGGCCGCGGGTGGTCATCTGCGTCCCCTCCGGCGTCACCGGCGTCGAACGGCGCGCGGTCATCGACTCCGCCCGGAGCGCCGGCGCCCGCGAAGTGCACCTCATCGAGGAGCCGATGGCCGCCGCGATCGGCGCCGGCCTCCCCGTGGACGAGCCGGTCGGCTGCATGGTGGTGGACATCGGCGGCGGCACGACCGAGGTCGCCGTCATCTCCATGGGCGGGCTGGTCACCGCCCAGTCCGTACGGGTCGCCGGCGACGCCCTGGACGCCGCCGTCGCCGCCCACATCAAGAAGCAGCACTCCCTGACCATCGGCGAGCGCACCGCCGAGGACATCAAGATCGCGATCGGCTCGGCGGTCTGGACCCCGGTCGACCTCGACGAGGACGGCGCACCCGACCGCCCCTTCTCCTACACGGTCCGCGGCCGCGACCACGTCAACGGCCTGCCCCGGGTCCAGGAGATCAGCGAGGAGGAGGTCCGCGACGCGCTGGCCGAGCCGGTCGACGCGATCGTCCGCGCCGTCCACCGCACCCTCGACGAATGCCCCCCGGAGCTGTCCGGCGACATCGTCGAGCAAGGGATCGCCCTCACCGGCGGCGGCGCCCTGCTCCGCGGCCTGGACCGCCGGCTGCGCCAGGAGACGGGCGTCCCCGTGACGGTCGCCGACGATCCCCTGGACTGCGTGGTCAACGGCACCGCCAAGTGCGTCGACGAATTCGCCTCCCTGCACGGCCTGCTGACGGGCGCGAAGGAACAACCGCGGCGGACGGTGCGGTTGTAGGGAGAGGCCGAGGGCGCGGGGGCCGCGTCCGGCCGGTTTGCCGTCCCGGCAAGATTCCTTGCGCGCGGTGGGACACCGCCGTGATCGTGGGGGAGCGGTCGCGGGGACCGCGGGCCGCGCCGGACCGGGGCCCGCGCGCCGTGGCCGCCGCCCGCAGGCGTCGCCACCACCGGCGCCGCCGCACTCCCCGAGGAGGATGCATGCCGCAGTCCGCCAAGACGCCGTCCACGCCCCCCACTTCCCCGGCCGCCCCGGTGCCGCAGCCGCCGGCCGGCCCGCTGCCGGAGGCCGTCCACCGCACGGTCGAGGTCCCCGGCGGCCGCATCCACCTCGTGGAGCAGGGCAGCGGACCCCTCGTCCTGATGGTCCACGGCTTCCCCGAGTCCTGGTACTCCTGGCGCCACCAGCTCCCCGCGCTCGCCGCCGCGGGCTACCGGGCGGTCGCCATCGACGTCCGGGGCTACGGGCGTTCCTCGAAACCCCGTGACGTGGCGGCCTACCGGATGCTCGCCCATGTCGCCGACAACGTCGCGGTGGTGCGCGCCCTCGGCGAGGAGACCGCGATCATCGTGGGCCACGACTGGGGCTCGCCGATCGCCGCCAACACGGCGCTGCTGCGGCCCGATGTCTTCACCGCCGTGGCACTGCTGAGCGTTCCGTACGCGCCCCGCGGCGGTATCCGGCCCACCGAGGCCTTCGCGCGGCTCGGCGGCGGGGGCGAGTTCTACATCAACTACTTCCAGGAGCCGGGCCGGGCGGAGGCGGAGATCGAGCCCGCCGTCCGCGACTGGATCGCCGGGTTCTACGTCGTGGCCTCGGGCGACGCCAAGCAGGACGCCACGCGGTCCGACGCCGCCCAGGACCACGTCGGGCACTTCTCGGTCGCCCCGGGCGGCAAGCTCTCCGACCGCTTCCCCGAGAAGCTCCCCCTGCCGCTGCCCTGGCTCACCGAGGCCGATCTCGACTTCTACGCGGGCGAGTTCGAGCGCACCGGCCTGACCGGCGGTCTCAACCGCTACCGCAACATCGACCGGGACTGGGAGGACCTCGCCGCCTGGGACGGGGCGCCCCTCAGGCAGCCGTCGCTCTTCATCGGCGGGGAGCACGACGCCCCCACCAACTGGATGGCCGACGCCATCAAGGCGTTCCCGCACACCCTCCCGGGCCTGTCCGCCTCCCACATCCTCGACGGCTGCGGCCACTGGGTCCAGCAGGAACGCCCCGAGGAGGTCAACCGCCTGCTGACCGACTGGCTGGGCTCGCTGCCCGGGGCCGCGGCCTAGGAAGTGCCGCCCCGCGCCCTGCCCGTATAGGCCTCCAGGCCGTCGAGGATCCGCTCCAGGCCGAACTCCCAGGCCTGGTCGCGGGAGGCGCCACCGGAGTCGGCGACGGCCGCGGCGACCGCGGGAAAGCGGTCGGCGCGGCCGGCGAGCAGCTCGTTCAGCGCCGCGCTCATGGCCTCTTCCGGCCCCTTGGCCCGCGTGCTGCCCAGCCCCGTCGACGCCGCCACCCGGGCGAGGGTGCGGACATGGCCGGTCACCACGACCACGGCGTCGAGCCGCTCGCCGCCGGTCAGGCCGGTGCCGGCGAGCGCGGCGAGGGCGCCGTCGATCCAGCCGAGCTCGTGCGGGCCCATCACACGCGGGCCGACGGCGGCCTCCAACAGCCAGGGGTGGCGGTGGTGGACCGCCGCGAGCGCCTCGGCCCATGCGCGCAGCGCCGCCCGCCACCCGCTCCCGTCCCGGCCGGATCCCGCGGGCGCCTCCGGGGCGGGCGGCTCGCCCAGCGCCGTGTCGATCATCAGCGCGACCAGCTCGTTCTTCCCCGGCACATAGCGGTACAAGGACATCTTGGTGAAGTCGAGCTCGGCCGCGACCCGTTGCATGGAGACCGCCCCGAGCCCGCCGGTGTCGGCGAGGGCCATGGCCGTGTGCGTGATCCGCTCCAGGCTCAGCGCGGGTTTGGGGCCGCGGCTGGGCCGCCCCCGCCCGCCCCACAGCACCTCGACGCTCCCCGCCTGATCTCCGAACACGCTGCGCTTGCCGTCGTCTCCCGCCATCCCCGCATCCTAAAACCGTGTCCGGGGTACACAGAACCGTGTCCACCGGATACAGTTTCTCTGTCGGTACGACGAGCGGGATCCGGGTGACGGACCCACGGGGGAGCGTGTGATGACGTACGGAACGGCAACGGAGCGCGGGGGCGCCGTCAGGCCCGGCCGGGAGCGGGGGAGGCGGACGCCGCCGCAGGGGTGCTCGGTTCTGGTCTCCGGCGCCAGCGTGGCGGGCCCGGCCCTGGCCCACTGGCTCGGCCGCTACGGCTTCCGGGTCACCGTGATCGAGGTGGCGCCCGCCCTGCGGCGTGGCGGCTTCGCGGTCGACTTCCGCGGAGCGGCGCAGCTGACGGTCCTGGAGCGCATGGGCGTCCTGGACGAGATCAGGCACCACGGCACGGGCGGAGGCGACCCCCTCACCTTCATCGACGCACAGGGCCGCCCGCTGGCCGCGCTGCCGCCCGAATTCACCGGCGGCGAGGTCGAGATACTCCGCTCGGACCTGTCCCGCATCCTCTACGAGCACAGCCTGACCCCACCCGGCGTCCCCCGCGCTCCCGGTCCTCCGCCCACAGGTCCCGAGGCGCCCGAGCACCTCCCCGGACCTCCTCCCGAGTACCTCTTCGGCGACTCCGTCGCCGCCCTCGCCGAAACCGCCGACGGCGTGCACGTCACCTTCGAGCGGGGCGCGCCGCGCACCTTCGACCTCGTGATCGGCGCCGACGGTCTGCACTCCACCGTGCGCCGGCTCGCCTTCGGCCCCGAGAGGGACTTCGTCCGCCACCTCGGGTACTACGTCGCCGCCTGGGACCTCCCCGAAGAGGCCGGGGACCTCGCCGCCCGCCCGGTCGGCTACGGCGAACCCGGCCGCCTGGCCACCGTCGGCCGCACCCCCCGCCGCGCCGGGGAGCCGGACTACGCGGGCGAGGCATTCTGCGTCTTCGCCTCCGACGAGGAGCCGGCCCACGACCGGCGCGACCCGCGTACACAGCGGCGGGCCATAGCGCAGGCCTTCGACGGCGCAGGCTGGCGGACACCGGAACTCCTCGCCACCCTCGGGCAGGCCGGCGACCTCTACTTCGACTCCATCAGCCGGGCCGATGTCCCGAGGTGGTCCACGGGCCGGATCGCCCTCCTCGGCGACGCCGCATACGGCGCCACGGTCGGCGGCATGGGCACCGGCTCGGCGGTCATCGGCGCCTATGTCCTCGCCGGTGAACTCGCCCTCGCCGGGGGCGATCACCGCACGGCCTTCGCCCGCTACGAAGACCGGCTCCGTCCCTATGTGACGCAGTGTCAAGAAGGTGGCCGCGGCGCCGGCGCCTTCCTCGCCCCGGCCACCCAAGAAGCCCTCGACGCCCGCAACGCCGCCCTGAACTCCCCGCCCACCGTCGCCGCCATGCTGCGGCAGGGCCACGACATATCGGCCGCCCTCGCGCTGGACGACTACCCGGCGGGGATCGCCGCCGCGGTCCGCGCCCGGTGGTGAACGGGCCGGTCCGCACGCTGAGCCGAACGGGTGCTTCGGCGTCAACGTGATTGTCCGCCGTCACCTCTTCTGGGTTACTGGTGGGGCCTGGTCGGTGGCCGTCCATCCCCCTCGGGCTTCAGCAGTCGGCCACCCTCCAGCCCTCTTCGCTGTGGGGCCCGAAGGACGGCCGGCCGCACGACGGCCCCCGGCCCCGCCCCGGGCGCGACCGGCCGCCGTGCGCCGTGCGGGCCGTCCTCCTGTCCGGCCGGCTGCTGCCAGTGCTCGGGCCCCGGCGTGTGCGCCAAGTCCGTCACGAGCGGGCCCGGCAGCAGCGAGCTCACACAGCAGGAGGACTCCATGTCCACACCCACCATCCAACCGGCCCTTCCGGCCCTGCCCTTCGGGCCGGTGCTGCTCGGCGTCGTGCCGAACTCGGGGCCGACCACGGGCGGCAACACCGTCCAGCTGATCGGGCTCGGCCTCGGCGGCGCCACCAGCGTCCTCTTCGGGACGTCGACGGCGACCATCGTCGGGCAGGACCCGCTGGGGCTGACCGTGACCGTCCTGGCCCCCGCACACGCCGCCGGCGCCGTGCAGGTCACCGTCACCACCAGCAGCGGGACCAGCAACCCGGCGTCGTACGTGTACGTGGCGCCCGTCCCGCCGACGGCCGCGGTCATCACCCCCAACTCGGGCCCGGTCGCGGGCGGCACGTCCTTCATCATCGTCGGCTCCGGCCTGCAGGGCGCCAGCGTCACCATCGGGGGCAACGCCGCCACCGTCGTGGGCACGGACCCCTCCGGCAGCGTCCTGTTCGGCGTCACCCCGGCGGGACCGCCCGCAGGGGGCAACGTCCCGGTCGTGGTGACGACCCCGGGCGGCACCGCGACCGTCCCCGGCGGCTACACCTACCTGGCGGCGCCTCCGACGGTCACCGGAACGGTCTCGCCGTCCTCGGCGGCGGCGGGCGCCTCCTTCACCATCGTCGGGACCGGTCTCCTCGGGGCGACCGTGCTCTTCGGGGCCACCCCGGCCACCGGCGTGGTGGTCAACGCGGGCGGCACGTCCCTGACCGGTACCGTCCCGCCGGGCACGGTCGGATCGACCGTGCAGGTCACCGTCCAGACGGCGGCCGGCAGCGCCAACGCCGGTTCGTTCACCTACCTGTGACGGACCCTCCCACCGGGTGACGGTCCGGCGCCCGGCCGGGGTCGGCGGGCCGCACCCGGCCCGCCCGGACCCGCCCGGGCCACCCGGCGCCGTCACCCCGCGGGGGGACGGCGGAAAGCGGTTCGGCCCCCGCCCGTCGTACGGGCGGGGGCCGAACTCGCCGGTGGCTCCCCGGGGCGCTCCGCCGGCCTCACGGCCCGGTCGGGCGGCAGGTACCCCCGGGCCTCCTGCGGAGGGCGCCCGGCGGCGCCGCACAGCAACGGCAGCGGAAGCCCGGCGTCCGCCATCCAGGTCAGCCCGGTGTGGCGCAGGTCCTGGCGCCGGAGGTACTCGTGCCCGAGTTCGGCCACCACATCGTCCCAGCGGGTCGTGTCCCGCAGCACCGCGGCGGTGAACCGCCTGCGGTGCGGTCCGGTGAACAGCCGGGCCACGGGCGTGTGCCGCGCCGCCTCCAGCCGGGCGGCCGCCAGTTCGCGCGCGGCGGGGCGCAGCGGCACCACCCGCTGGTGCCTGCCCCGGCAGGCGCGGTCGTCCAGGCCCCCGGGCCCGGACACGGTGAGGCGCTGGACCTGCCAGGTCCAGGTGCTGATGTCGATGTCCTGGGCCTGCAGGGCGGACACCTCGCTGAAGCGGGTACCGGTCCAGGCGGCGAACCGGACGATGTCGCCCCATCCTGCATAGCCGTCCGAGGACCGCTGCACGAGGGTGGTCGCCAGCCGCTCCAGCGCCTGCACGTCCGGCAGGGCCAGCGCCCTGGGCGTGGTGCGTTCGCTCTGGGCACGCTGGTACTCCTGCTGCCAGCCGGCCACCCGCGCGGGATTGGCGTCCAGCACCCCGTCCCGTACGGCCTGTTCCAGGACCCGGACGAGGACGGCGAGACTGTTCTTCACCGTCGACAGGCCGCACTCGTCGGCGATCCAGCAGTGCAGGGCACGGTTGACGACGCGGCGGGTGACGTCCCGCACGAGGACGTGCCCGATGCTGGGCACGACCCGCAGCCGCCACCCGGCCTGGTAGGGGGACATGGTCAACTCCTCCAGGCCGTGCATCGCCGCCGGCCATCTCCGTTCCCCGTAGTCGGCGAGCGACATCGCGGGGATGCCGGCCTCCTCCGGAATCCGGCACCCCGTGTTTTTGTTCATTATCGAATCACCCTTGTCTGCTGAGGAGTTATTCGGCCGCCCGGTACGGATGATGTGATTCGCTCTTGAGCGTGAAACCGGCGTCGGGGGAAACGTGCGGACTTCATGCCCGTGGACGGTGCGGTGAACTGCGGTCCTCGGCGGAGCGCTTTGGTGCGCGGTCCGCCGAGGCCGGGAACAACAACCCGGCCGAGATCGACGAAAAAGGACCGGACTCTGCGCCGGTGGCGACCCCGTACCGGCGGCCTCCCGCGACTCCGTCGCCCGCACAGAAGAATATGGAAATCTTCTTCAACTGGGTTATGGGGAAGAGGAGTTGCGCATGCGGCGCGGGCGTTTGCCGATGCCGCAGAGACTTCCGGTGTCCCGTCGGTCCCGGTCGCTGCCGGTTCCTATCGGCAGAACGTCGGTTGCCGTCGCGTTCCACGCACAAGAATGACAAGCGACGAGCTCGCTGCGGCGCACGGTTCTCCTGCACGACCGAGCAGGAGCAGTGAGCAATCAAACGCTTCATCAGTCATGAGTCGAATAAAGGCATCTCCTCAGGCCATTGCGCAAGTTGGTACGAGTTCCTTCTTTTCGCGCTGCTCCGAACGGGTGGCCTTATCCGTTGACTGTTGTAGCTCGCCGAGCCGCATGGATAACTAGTCGCATCCAACCGGTGGGCCGCCCATCCTCTCCGGGGAGCGGCACCTGGCCTACCCGTTGGCCCGGCCCAGCGCCTGGTTGCGGTCAGACCGAGATGCCGTATGGGCGTCCCCGGTAGAGGGTTTTGGATCCGTCAGCCGGTGCCGATTCGTCGGCACCGGCTGATCGGCCCCCACATTCGGTCAGGGGGCGTCATGCGAATCATTTCCATCCTTCGCTGGGTCTGCGGTCTACGCGCCTCGACCCCGGCCCTCACCACGACATCGCAGGTACTTCCCCGGTCCGCCGGTGACGCGACCCGCACGATCCCGGCCCCCGGCACCCCACCCGTGCCCGCCGCCGCGGACCATGTGCTCCCCGCGCCCGGCCGCTCCGCGCGGCTCCCGGCACCGTTCCGCAGCCGCCCGCCCCATGCTCCCCGCGACGGGGGCGGCGCGCACCGCGCAGGGCTCCCGCACGGCACCACGCAGGTTGCGCCGCCGGAGCCGAATCCCGCCCCCGCCGTCCCCGCAGTCCCAACGGCCCCGGGCGGCACCCCGCACACGGCTCCCCGCCCCGCCGGCGCCCCCCTGCCCGTCTTCCTCCACGGGGCACGTCCGGCCCACTGAGGCGGGCCACGCCACCCTTCCACCGCGCCCCGGGGCGACCCGGCCCCTTCCCACGGCAGGCCCGGCCCCGGGCCCTGCCCGGGCCGTCGCACCCGCGGTGAGCCGCACCCGGGTTCCCCGGCCACATCCGAAGCCTCCCCAGAAATCCCACTGGGACAGAACACCGGAGGACAGCATGGCGCAACGAAAAATGGTGATCCTCGTCGACGGGCCGGAGGGAAATGGCCTGCCGGAGCACGCGCGCGACAACGCGAGCGATCCGATAAGGATCCTGCGGGGCAACGGGTACGAGCGTTTCGAATTCTACGGCGAGTACGCGGACTTGGGCGGAGAGCCGGTCCCGGTCTATCGCTGGTGTTACCGCACACGAATCGCCGAATAGGCGCTGTGCGTCCAGAGGAAGAAAGCGATGTGCAGAGGAGAACAACCATGTGGAACCTCGTGAGGGACGGAGTCCTGTCGTGAACCGAGAATCTGGTAAAGAAGAAAACCGAAGCGGCCGGGACGTGGTGGTGACCGGCGTCGGATTCTGCCTGCCCGGTCGCAGGGAACCGGTCTTCACCGCCGACGACATGTGGGACGTCGTCTCCAACGGCCGGTCCTGCCTCAAGCGCGACGAGGTCTACTACGGCTCCGTCGAGCTCACCCAGGAGATGTTCGACGAACGCCTCCCGGACGTCCCCCCGTTCTTCTCCCAGCATTACACCTCGGCACACCGGTTCGGGCTGGTGTCGATGGCGGAGGCCACCACCGACGCCGGGCTGACATTCAGCGGAGGTGCCCTGGGAGAAGCCGCGATTCTGGTCGGGCGCGGGGGAGTCGACTCGAATGTCGAGAGTTATCTCTCGGTGCTCAGTGCCGATCCCGCAAAGACCTCCGCACCGGACGCGATGGAATTGTTCGTCGCGGCACAACAGGCCGTGACACCCTCCGATGTCGCCCTGGTGCAGGCGGCGCTGACGCAGTCCAACGGCCCCTGCTACACCGTCTCGTGCGGCTGCGCCTCCTCCGCCGTCCAGATCGGCAACGCCCGTCGGCTCATCGCCCACGGCGAGGTCGACATCGCGGTCGTGACCGGCGTCGACGTCTTCAACGTCCACCTCATCCAGAACATCCAGCGGCTGCTGAGCGGGGCCCAGCAGACCTACGACGCCCTCCGCACGACCGACATGCCGGAGCTGCTGCCGTCCTTCACCTCCCTGATGCGCCCCTACGACCGCCGGGCGGACTGCATCAACCACGGCGAGGGCGCGGCCACCGTGATCATGGAGAGCCGGGAACACGCCGCCCGGCGCGGCGCGCACGTCTACGGCCAGGTGCTGGCCACCGCCATGACCCGCGACGGGCTGGCCAACCCCCTCGCCTGCGACGAGACCGGCGCGGAACTCGTCAGCGCCGTCCGCCGCTGTCTCGGCGACCGCTGGCGGATCGGCGATGTGCCGTACGTCCACGGCGGCAGCGACGGCAACGTCATCGTCACCGCCTTCGAGGCGAACGCCATCAAGGAGCTGTACGGGCCGCAGAGCGATGTGCTGGTGACGTCGCAGGAAGGCTGCTTCGGCCACAACGGCGCACCGGCCGGCTGCCTGGGCGTCGCCATGACGCTGATGATGATGGAGCGCGGGCAGGTCTGCCCCACCGCCAACTGCGAGCAGCCGGCCGAGGAGCTCCCCTTCGACCCGGTCCCCGGCGTGCGGCCGCGGCCGCTCGACTTCGACTACGCGCTGAGCTTCAACTACCAGGTCGGCGGCGTGAAGAACGCCATTCTCCTCGGCAGTCCGGAAGCCGTGTGACCACGGGCAGATCACCTCCCACGTACGGAGCCCCGATGAGCAACGACATGCACGGCTCGAGAGCCGAGATGCGAACCACCCACGAGACAGAGCAGATCGCCGTGATCGGCATGGGATGCCGGCTGCCCGGCGACACCGACTCGCCCGCGGCCCTGTGGCGCCTGCTGGTCGAGGAGCGGGACGCGGTGGGCGAACTGCCCGCCGAGCGCCGGCGCCTCGTCCCGGAGGACTCCCTCGACTCCCCGGGGCCGGGGAGCCGGGCGCCGACCCCCCGCCAGGGCGGCTTCCTGCGCGAGGTCACCGGCTTCGACGCCGCCTTCTTCGGCGTCTCGGGCCGGGAGGCCGACGTCCTCGACCCCCAGCACCGCCTGCTGCTGGAAGTCACCTGGGAGGCCCTGGAACACGCCGGCCTGCCACCGGACCGGATGAACGGCACCCCGACGGCCGTCTTCGCCGGCATCAGCTACAGCGACTACATGGACCGGCTGGCCGGGCAGCCCCAGGAGCTGGAGGGGTCGATCCTGACCAACGGCCACTGTGTGGCCGCCGGCCGGATCTCCTACCTGCTCGGCCTGCAGGGCCCGTGCGTGGCGCTGGACACCGCCTGCTCCTCCTCGCTGGTGGCGGTGCACATGGCACGCCGGGCGCTGACCGCCGGGGAGTGCGACCTCGCGCTCGCCGGCGGCGTCACCCTGAGCTTCCAGCCGCGCATCACCCGCTCCTTCGCCAGGATGGGCATGCTGTCGGCCGGCGGGCGCTGCCGGACCTTCGACGCCGGGGCCGACGGATTCGTACGGGGCGAGGGCTGCGGCGTCGTGGTGCTGAAACGTCTCTCCGACGCCGTACGGGACGGTGACCGGGTGCTCGCGGTGCTGCGCGGCTCGGCCACCAACCAGGACGGCTCGTCCGAAGGACTGGCCGCCCCGTCGGTGACCGCGCAGGCGGCCCTCTACCAGGAGGCCCTGGCACAGGCCGGCGTCGACCCGCGGGACGTGGGCATGGTCGAGACCCACGGCACCGGCACCCCGGTGGGCGACCCGATCGAGTTCGCCAGCCTCGCCGAGGTCTACGGCAACGGGCCCGGCCGCTGCGCCCTGACGTCCGTGAAGACCAACGTCGGGCACCTCGAACCGGCCGCCGGCATCACCGGACTGATCAAGAGCGTGCTGTGCCTGCAACGCGGCACCATCCCCGCCAACCTGCACTTCCGGCGCTGGAACCCGGCCATCTCCGCGGCCGGCACCCGCTTCTTCGTCCCCACGGAGCTGTCGTCCTGGCCGCTGCGGACCCCCACCCGGCTGGCCGCGGTGTCCTCCTTCGGCTTCTCGGGGACCAACGCCCACGTCCTGCTGGAACAGGCCCCGGAACGCCCGGCGGCCCGGCACCGGGACACCGGCCGGCGGTCCCAGGGGACCTCCGAGGTCTTCCTCGTGCCGGCCGGCTCGCCCGACGTGCTGCCGGCCGCGGCCGGCCGGCTCGCGGACTGGATGGAGGGCGACGGCGCGAACGTGCCGCTGCGCGACCTCGCGCACACCCTCGCCCTCCGCCGCTGCGCCGGGCACGGGCGGCTCGGCGTCGTGGCCTCCGCCCGCCGCGAACTCCTCGCCGCCCTGCGGTCCTTCGCGTCCGGGCAGCGGCACCCGGCGGTCGTCACCGGCGCCGTGGGCGCCGCCGTGGAGCGGCAGCCCGTATGGGTGTTCTCCGGCCAGGGCTCCCAGTGGCCCGGCATGGGGCGCGGACTGCTCACGACCGAACCGGCCTTCCTCGACGCGCTGACCGAGGTCGACGAACTCATCCGGGCACAGAGCGAGGTCGCGGTCCTCGACGTGGTGCGGCGCGGTCAGCCGGTCCACGGCTGCGGCACCGTGCAGCCGGTCCTGTTCGCCCTGCAGATCGCCCTCGCCGCCACCTGGCGCTCGTACGGCGTCGAACCCGCCGCGGTCATCGGGCACTCGATGGGCGAGGTCGCGGCCGCGGTGGTCGCCGGGGCGCTGACGCTGGCCGACGGGGTCCGGGTGATCTGCCGGCGCTCCGGACTGCTGAGCGACATCGCGGGCTCCGGCAGCATGCTGAGCGTCGGCCTCGACGCTCAGACGGTACGGGCGGAACTCGCGGACAGCGCGGCCGACACCGTGTCGGTCGCCGTCCTGTCCGCGCCCGACTCCACCGTCGTGGCGGGGCGGACCACGGAGGTGAGCCGGCTGGCCGCCGCCTGGGAGGCCCGGAAGATCCCGGTCTTCCCGATCGCCGTGGACGTCGCCTCGCACTGCCCGCTGGTGGACCCGGTGCTGCCGGCCCTGCGCTCGGCCCTGGCCGGCCTGGACCCGCGGTCGCCCAAGGTGCCGTTCTACTCGACGGTCGTCGAGCCCGGTGAGACGCCGGCCTTCGACGCCGACTACTGGTGCGACAACCTGCGCCGCCCGGTGCGCTTCGCCGAGGCGGTGGCGGCCGCGGCCGCCGACCGGCACGTGGTCTACACCGAGATCTCACCGCACCCCGTGGTCACCCACTCCGTCGAACGGAGCCTGGCCGGACTCGTCGCGGAGCCCGTGGTGCTGCCCACGCTGCGCCGCGAGGAGGACGAGCAGGCCACGTTCCGCACCCAACTCGCCGCGCTGCACTGCGCCGCCGTGCCGGTGGACTGGCGGCGCCTGTACGGCGAGGGCGGCCTCGTCGACGCCCCCACCGTCACCTTCGACCGCCGCCACCACTGGGCCGACGCCGCCGCCCCGCCCGCGCCGGCCCCCGAGGCCCCCCGGGCCCAACTGCCCGGCCACCACACCGAGTTCCCCGGCGAGCCCGCCCGGCACTGCTGGCGCGCCGACGCCGGCACCGACGCACTGCCCTGGCTCGCGGACCACCGGGTGCACGGCAACGCGGTCCTCCCGGGGGCGGCGCACTGCGGGCTGGCGCTCTCGGCCGCCTGCGAGGTCTTCGGCGCGGCACCGCACGAAGTGGAGGTCACCGACGTCCACTTCACCCAGCTGCTGCGGCTCGGCCCGGACACCGAGATCTCCACCGCCGTCACGATGACCGCACCGGACCGGGCGCACTGCGAGATCCTCGCCCGCAACGAGCAGGGCGACTGGGAGGTGCAGGCCGACGCCGTGCTGCACCGGCTGAGCGTACGGCCCGACCTGCGGCCCAGATCCGTCGACGCGATGAGCCTGCGCCACCCGCTGCCGCTGGATCCGGCCGCGCTCTACGAGAGCCTGCGCCGGCGCGGCCTGGAGCACGGCCCGGCGTTCACCGGCGTCCTCGACCTGCACACCGGCCGCCACAACGACAGCTTCTGGGCCAAGGTCGCGGTGCCGCCCCAGGCCAGCACCCCGCCACCGGGCCTGCCGGTCCACCCCGTGCTCCTGGACCTGTGTGCCCAGCTCGCCGTGGCGCCGCTGATCAACGAGGACGACCCGGCGCTGGTGCTGCCGGTGGGCATGCAGGCGGTGCGCGTCCTGGGCGATCCCACGACCGCGGTGTACTGCCACGCGCACGTCAGCGAGATCACCGCGGAGGCCATCGTGGCCAATGTGCGCCTCCTGGACGACAACGGCGCCGTGGTCCTCCTCGTCAACGGTCTGCGCTTCGCACGGCGGGCCAAGCGCGACACCCCGGAGGTCGACGACTGGCTCCTGGACATCGCCTGGCGCTCCGCACCCCGTGCGGCGCCGGACGGCGGCCGGGCACCGGGGAGCTGGGTGGTCGTCGGCGAAGCGGACGGCTCGGCCCAGGCGCTGGCCGCCGCGCTGCGCTCCCGCTGCGCCCGCACCGTGGTCTGGGACCGTGCGCTGGACGACACCTCCCTCGGCGGGTTCCGCGACGCCCTCACCGGCCGCCTGGCCGCCACCCTCGAAACCCCGCGCGCGGTGGTGCTGGTGTGCGGCCGCGCCCAGGGCGGGGAGCCGACCGTGCAGTCCCTGTGGCGCACCCGCCGGCTGCTCGGCGCCGTCCAGGCGATCGCCGCCACCTCCTCGTCCCCGCGCCTGTACGTCGTCACGCGGGGTGCCCGCGGGGTGCTGCCGGCCGACGAGGTCGACCTCGGGCAGACCGCGGTGCGCGGACTGCTGCGGGTCGCCGCGCTGGAACACCCCGAGATCCGGCCGGTGCTGGTGGACGCCGACCCGCACGACGCCGACCCCGAGGAGGTGGCCCTGGAGCTCCTGGCCGACGCGGACGACGACGAGGTCGCCCTGCGCGCGGGCGACCGGCACGTCGCCCGCCTGGAACACGCCGCGCCCGACGACGGACAGGACCGGGCCGCCACCCCCTGCACCGTGCGGTACGGCGCGGACGGCTTCCGGCTGCGCGCGAGCCGGCTGGGCGACCTGTCGAGCCTGGAGTACGCCGCCACCGGCCGGCGGGCGCCGGGGCCCGGTGAGGTCGAGGTGCGGGTCACCGCGGCCGGCCTGAACTTCCGCGACGTGCTCACCGCCATGGGCCTGCTCCCCGGCGACCTGGACGTGCGCTACCGGATCGGTTTCGAGTGCTCCGGTGTGGTCAGCGCGGTCGGCGCCGGGGTGGAACGGCCGCAGGTCGGGGACGAGGTGATCGCCGTCGATCTGCGCGGCGGAGCGTTCGGGTCGTTCCTGACGCTCCCCGCCGACGCGGTCGCCCCCGTCCCGTTCGGCATCGAACCGGTCGCCGCGGCCGGACTGCCGATCGCCTTCCTGACCGCCTGGTACGCGCTGCGTTCGGTGGCCCGGCTGGCCGCCGGGGAGCGGGTGCTGATCCACTCCGCCACCGGCGGCACCGGGCTGGCGGCGATCGCGGTGGCCCGGCTGCTGGGCGCCGAGGTGCTGGCCACGGCCGGCAGCGAGGACAAGCGCCGCTTCCTGCGGAGCATGGGCATCCGCCACGTCATGGACTCCCGCACGCTGGAGTTCGGCGAACGCACCCGCGAGGCGACGAACGGCGAGGGCGTCGACGTCGTCCTCAACTCGCTGTCCGGCGCGGCCATCCGCACCGGCCTGGAGACGCTGCGCCCCTTCGGCCGGTTCGTGGAACTGGGGGTGCGCGACATCATGGCGGACGCCCCGCTGGGGATGCTGCCGCTGCGGCACAACGTGACCCTGAGCACCGTCGACCTGATCGAGCTGCACCGCAACCGTCCCGACACCTTCGCCGCGGTGTGGAAGGAGGTGCTCGGCGCGTTCGAGGAGGGGCGGCTCAAGCCCCTGCACTGCACGGAGTTCCCGCTCGCGGAGGCCACCACGGCCTTCCGCACCATGGCGGCCGCCGACCACATCGGCAAGCTGGTGCTGACCGTGCCCGGCGAGGGCGAAGCGCCCGCGGTGCTGCCCGAGATGGACATGCCCGTGGAGGAGGGCGGCGCCTACATCGTCACCGGCGGACTGCGCGGCCTGGGCCTGGCCACGGCGAAATGGCTCGCGGCCCACGGCGCCGGGCATGTGGTGCTCAACGGCCGCAGCGCCCCGGAGCCCGATGTCGCGCAGACGCTCGCCACGGTGATCGGCAGGACCGCGAAGGTGTCGGTCGTCCTGGGCGACATCGCCGACCCGGACGTTTCCCGGCGGCTGGTGTCCACCGCGGTGACCGACGGGTTCCGGCTGCGCGGTGTGGTGCACTGCGCCATGGTCCTGGACGACGCCGTGATCACCAATGTGCAGGACGACCAGCTGGAACGGGTCTGGCTGCCGAAGGTCGTCGGCGCCTGGCATCTCCACCACGCCACCCAGGACCATCCGCTGGACTGGTTCGCGGCGTTCTCCTCGATGGCCTCGCTGCTGGGCAACCCCGGCCAGGGCGCCTACGCGGCGGCGAACTCCTGGCTCGACGGGTTCGCCGGGTGGCGCTCCGACCAGGGGCTGCCCACCGTCGCGGTCAACTGGGGCCCGTGGGGCGAGATCGGTGTCGCCACCGACTTCAGCCGCCGCGGATACCGCACCATCCCCACCGACCACGGCCTCGCGGCCCTGCGGACGCTGCTGGCCCACCGGAAGGTGCAGACCGGGGTGATCCCCGGCCCGCCGGACACCTGGGTCCCGGCCGCCGGCCGGCATCTCCCGTTCTTCAGCGCGGTGTCGGGCCAGGCGCCGCCGGACCGGACCCCGCCGCCCGAGGAGGAGACCGACGACATGCGCGCCCGGCTCGCCGCACTGCCGGCCGGCCTGGCGAGAAGGGCGGCGCTGGAGGAGCATCTGGCCGGACACGTCCGGGACGTGCTGCGGCTGGGGGAGAGCGCGCTCGACCCGCAGACCCCGCTGAAGTCCCTGGGATTCGACTCCCTCCTGACGATGGAGCTGCGCGTCCGCATCGACCGCTCCTTCGGCATCTCCCTGCCGAGGAACTTCGTCTGGGAACACCCGACCCTGGCCGCGCTCGCCGCCGGTATCGCCGAGCACCTGGGCCTGGAACTGACGGCGAACTAGCCCCGGGGCCCTCGGGGACCGCGGACGCCCGGCGGACTGCCCACCAGCCCGCCGGGCGTCCGCATGCCCGCCCGGGACCGGCCCGTCCGCCACAAACGGATGCCGCAATTCCGAACTGCCGCAATTTCTGGTAAATTCTTGCTGCCGCACCTCGGGCCCCACGTCGCGCATTACCGGTAATTCTCTCATCGGTAATGCGCAACCGTTTTTTTATGGTCATAGTATTTCGCGTCGCGAAAAGCCCCGCCCGCTCCCGCCGCCGCACTGTGCGCCTTCCCGGCCGGACTCCCGAACTGCTTGAATTATCAGGGAAAGTGAAGGTCGGAAAGCGGCCCGGTAGGCACCGGGAGGCGACGCGGCGCACTGCGAAGGCCGCCGCCAGGACAGTTCGAGCGATGGCGCTGGCCGTGCTTCATGAGGCGAGAGCGGCATCGAGGTCCGTGAGGCACGTCTGAAAGGGGTAGTCGCATGTTACCCACCACCACGCATTCGGCCGAAGTCATGGTGACTGCCCGGCACATCGCGAGCTGGCCCCGGGAAAGAAACACCTTGATTCCCGCCGACTGCTGGCGCTCCGCGCAGCGCGTGACATTTCGTCTGCCGGCCGTGCGGCGGGCGGTGCCGGTCTGCCGGAACCTGGCCCGCGCCTGGCTCGACGGACAGGGAATCGATGACGACGACACGCGTTATCCGGTGTTGCTCGTGTTGTCGGAACTCTTCACCAATGCCGTCCAGTATTCCGCCGGCCGACGTGTCACCTGCCGGATATGGAGGTCGGAGAGCCTGCTGCACATCGAGGTCCACGACCGCGGGGGCACCGCCTCCGTTCCCCTGATGCGCAGCCCCGGCCAGGCCCAGGAGCACGGCCGCGGCCTGGCGCTGGTCGCCGGTTCCTCCTCGTGGTGGGGCCGCAGGACCGAGGACGACGACAGCTGCACGGTGTGGGCGGCGATACCGCTGGCAGCCGGCGTGCCGCACCCCATGGCGCCGTAACCCGCACCGCCGTCACCCCCCGCCCCTCGGGGGCTCCCTGCCGCCGACGGCCGCGCAGGCACCGGCCCGCACCTCCCCGCGGGACCGGACGACCGCCCGGCCGTCGGCACCCGTACGACAAGCGGCCCCGCGCGGCCCGCCGGCCCCGCGTCACCGGGGCACCCGCACCCCGCTCTCCTGGACCAGGGCGTCGAACTCGCGCACCGGCTGCGCCTCCGCGTACGGCCGCAGCTCGTCCCGGAAGTTCTGCAGGTACCGCTCGCCGAGCGCCGACCGCAACCGGCTGAGCAACGCCACCGCCTGCGTCCCCGCCCGGCACGCCTCCTCGACATCGCCGGCCTGCGCCAGCACGCAGGCGAGCAGCAGCAGATCGAGGGTGCGGCGGCGCACCCGGGTCCGCGGATGCCGGGCGAGCGCTTCCTCGGCCCGGCGCGCGGCCGGACGCGGCTGCTGGAGATCCCGGTAGCAGTGGGCCAGTTCGTCCGCCAGGTAGGCGCGGTCGAAGTGCGCGATCCACTCCGGGCCGTCCCCCGGGACGACATGCGCCATCGCGTCCGATGCCTTGTCCGCCAGTATTTTGCACATCCGGGCGTCCCCGAGCATGGCGTAGCCGCGGGCCTCGGCCGCGTAGAACAGGGCCTGGGCGGCCAGCGGGGCCCGCCCCCGGGTGCCTTCCTGCGCGGCCCGTGCCAGCTGCACCGCCTCCCTGGAGCAGCCGGCGCCGACGGCGAGCCGGCTCAGGCCGGCCGCCAGCACATAGCCGCCGTAGCAGCGGTCGTCGGCGGCCTGCGCGAGCCGCAGCGCCTGGATGTAGTAGCGCTGTGCCAGGCCCGCCTGCCCGGTGTCCAGGGCCGTGTACCCGGCGAACTCCGTCAACCGGGCGGCCGCGGCGAACAGTTGCCGCCCCGTGGTCTCGCCGTAGCTCCCGTCCATCAGTCCGGACAGCACGCTGCTGAGGCACGAGACCACCACCGGCCGCACATACCCGCTGCCGACCCGGTGGTCGAGTTCGGCCAGCGCCTGGGTGGTCGCCCGGACCAGCTCCACATCGGTCATGCCCACCCGCGGCCCCGACCGCCCGTTGCGTGCCACCTGCGGGTCGGGGGAGCTGATCAGCCAGTCCCTGCTGGGCTCCACCAACGCCGAGGCGGTCATGGCGGAACGGGACAAAAGCCCCCGGGATTCGGCGTCCATGTGCCATAGTTCACGGACCTGCTCCAGTGCGTCCTCGACGGTCGCCGCGAAGTGGAGTCCCACCCCGCAGGTCACGCTGTTGCCGTTGGCCATGCCGATCTCCTCCGTCGAGACCGTGCGGCCCAGCCTGCCGCTCAGTGCCTCGGCGATGATGGCGGGCACCCTGCCGCGCGGCCGCTGACCGCCCAGCCACCGGCTCACGGACGTCTTGTCGTACCGCAGGTCCAGGCCCTGTGCCTCTCCCAGGACGTTCACCTGGCGGGCCAGAGCGGAGTTGGACAGCGAGGCTTCCTGGATGAGGGACCGCAGTCGCTGGTTGGTCTGACGCGCGACGAGTGGTCGGGCGGCCATGGTTCGCCTCCAAGCACATGCCGCCAACGGTTCACGTTGGCATATCCAGAGAGAACGGGATGGAACAGTCAATACCCAACAAGCGGGACTGAATCGCGATGACCAAAGTCAAGTAGCCGCCTGGGCGTGGCGCGCAGTAGCGCAGGCGCGCCAGGGGGCTCCAGCCATCTCCTTCTTGCGCCCGGCACTCATCCGCGCCCCGCGGTCCCCGCCGGCGCCCGCCCCTCCGCACCGCGCACAACGGCGTGGCCCGGGGGCGCGGAAAGACTCATCCGCGAGGCACACCTGGCACACTGGCCCGCAGATGTGAGGACGATCGCCGCTTCGCCCTGGTACATGCCGGTACGGTGAGCGGCGGAGGGTGAAGGTGAGGCGTCGTGGGGACCGAACCGCTTCCCCCGGGACAGCGCAGGGTCGGGGGCTGGCCCGTCGCGCACTACGGCCCGGTGCCCAGGTTCCGTGCCGACAACTGGCATCTCCAGGTCTTCGGCGCCACCGCCACGGGCGCCAAATACACCTGGACGTGGGACGAACTCGCTCACCGCCGAACACGGCTTCCCGCTCCGCCTGGTCGTCCCGCACCTCTACGGCTACAAGGGGCCGAAGTGGCTGCGCGCCCTCGAGTACATGACCGGGGACCGGCGCGGCTTCTGGGAGGAGCGCGGGTACCACAACATCGCCGACCCCTGGGCCGAGCAGCGCCACTCCTACCAGGAGGAGGACCCGGCCGTGCGGTAGGGGAGTGCCCGGCGCATCCGGTCCGTTCTAGGCTGCCGGGAGCGGGGCAACGGCTCCGCGCCCGCCTGTCGTCGCCGGATCGGGGCCACCGTGACCACTTCCCTCTCCCTCGTCGGTTTTTCGCTGTTCGCCCTGGTGGTGACGGCGGCCCCGGGCCCGGACACCCTCCTGGTCCTGCGCAACTGCCTGCGCGGCGGCCGCTTCCCGGGCATCGCGACCGCGCTCGGTGCCGCCGCGGGCTCGCTCGCCTGGGCGGTGGCGGCCGCCGTCGGGCTGGCCGCGGCGCTGCAGCGGTGGGACGCGGCGTTCACCGTGGTCCGCCTGGCCGGCGCCGCCTACCTGGTGTTCCTCGGCGTGCAGAGCCTGTGGGCCCACCGCCGCGGCGCACCGGCCCGGCCCGAGGCGCCCGGCGGGCCGGCGGATCCGGCCCCGGCCGCCGGGCGGGCCTTTGGGCAGGGGCTGTTGAGCTGCCTGCTCAACCCCAAGGTGGGCATCTTCTTCGTCTCGGTGGTCCCGCAGTTCCTCCCCGACGGCCACGCGGCGCTCTCCACGACCCTGCTCTTCGGGATCATCGACGCCGCCGTCGCCGCCGTGTGGCTGACGCTGGTCACGGTGTTCGCGGCCCGCATGCTGACCTGGCTGCGCCGCCCCCGCGTGCACACGGCGATGGAGCGAACCGCCGCCGGGGTCCTGGTGGTTCTGGGGGTGGGCACGGCTGCCGAGACGGTCTGAGGGGCCGGCGGAGGCCCGCCCCGCCCGGGCTGTCCCCCGGCGCTGCCCCTCAGGGAGTCGCACGAACGATGACGAGTGCCCCTTCGTACGCCGGCTGCCTGCGCAGATGACCCAATTCCCGGTCCCAGGCGCCGGACGCCAGATCCTGGCGCAAGGTCGTGTCGAAGTGTTCGCGCACGCGGTCGTCGACGAAGCTCCAGGCCGAACAGGCCTGGCGGGCCGCCGGATCGAGCAGCATCTCGGGGCGGCCGTAGTACGCCTCGTTGAAGCCGTCCGTGCAGTCGAAGGGGACGGGCACGGGCCGGACCGTGCAGGTGCCGCCCAGCGCGGCGGTCAGCTGGTCGACGGGCGGATAGCGGCGGGCCTCGGTGTCGAGGACCTCGGGCGCGTACCGGTACAGCCAGAAGTCCCGTACCAGCGCGGGATCGCAGGTGAGCAGGACGACCGGCCCGCGGGTCACGCGCCGCATCTCGCGCAGCCCGGCACCGGCGTCGGACCACTGGTGCACGCTGAAGAGCGTCATCGCCCCGTCGAACGCCCCGTCGGGAAAGGGCAGGTCCTCCGCGACGGCGTCGATCGCCCGGGCGAGCTGCGCCGGCCGCTGGGCCCGCATCGACTCCGAGGGCTCGACCGCCGTCACCGCAGGCACCGCTGTCTCGTACGACCCCGCGCCGGCGCCGACGTTGAGGACCGTCCGGCAGTCGCCCAGGGTCTCGGCGATGAACCGGGCGATCCGCGCGTCCGGCCGGCGGAAGGAGGAGTACCCGGAGCCGATCGCGCCGTAGTCGACGTCCCCGGCGCTGCCGTCCTCGGTTCGAGTGGTCATCGGCCTTACCTCGCCTCGTGAGCAGGAATCAGGAGAACAAGGGCCCCGCGCGCTCCCGGTTGTGTGCCCGCCGGCGCACAGGGGCCCGTGAACGTGCTACGACCGGAGCGGCGGATGGCCCCCACTGCCGCCGGAACCTCCGCAGCCTTGGCACTCCCATCCTGCATCTGCGGTAAGAATTCGACAATCACCTGGTGATTGCCTGTTTCATCACCCAAACTGCATGGCAGATGTGCAACCTGAAATGGGAGGTAGCGACAGTGCCCACCGGGGAGCAGGCGCCCACCCGCACCTCCACCCGCCTCCATGCCGGCACGCAGACGTGCGGTGCGGATCTGCTTGCTTCGGCGCATCCGGCCGGACGATGATCGACTGCGAATGCGCACCGCACCCGGGCGGCTGCCCCGGTACGCCGCTTCGCGGCGGTGCGCCCGCCACCACGGGAGGGAAGACCTCGTGACAGACGAGAGACCGGACGCGGACGGGACACCGAAGGTGCCGGAATCCCGGCGGGCCGAGGGACTGGTCGCGGCCCAGGAGAAGGCCGTCGCGCTGTTCGCCGAGATCGAGAAGCGCGGACTGGTGGCGCCCGGCCGCGGCGAGCGCGAGGTCAGCGACATGGTCCGCGACCTGGCCAACGACATGTTCGGCACCACCAAGCACTGGCACAAGCGGATCATCCGCTCCGGTCCCAACACCCTGCGGCCGTACCAGGACAATCCGCCCGACCGGATCATCGGCCCCGACGACATCGCCTTCGCCGACTTCGGCCCGATCTTCGAGGAGTACGAGGCGGACTTCGGCCGCACCTACGTCTTCGGCGACGACCCGCACAAGCACCGCCTCATGAACGACCTGCCGCGCATCTTCGACGCCGGCCGCGCCTTCTTCGCCGCCCACCCGGACCTCACCGGCCGTCAGCTGTACGCCGAGGTGGACCGCCTCGCCACGGCAGCCGGCTGGAGCATCGGCATCTGGCACTCCGGCCACCTGGTCGGCGAGTTCCCCCACGAGACCAACGACGGCGCCAAGGCCGACTCCTACATCACCCCGGAGAACAACTCCCCCCTGCGCCGCACGGATCGCGCCGGCCGCACCTCCCACTGGATCCTCGAACTCCACCTCGTCGACCGCACCCGGGGCTTCGGCGGCTTCTACGAACAACTCCTCGACCTCGCCTGACACCCCTGTCCCGCAGCCCGGAGGGCGGGAACCCGCGTCACCCGATCTCCAGTGGCGCGGTCTCGGTGTCCTGTTCGGTGTCGCTGGTGCGTACGGTGACGGTCACCTTCCACTTCCCGGGGAACGGGATCTCGAAGTCCTTCGCCGCCCAATAGCCGCCGATCTTCTTCATCTTCACGTGAAGGGGGCCGAGGCCCTTTCCGGGGAGTGCGAGGGTCACCTTGAGTTCCGGCACGACGGCCACCCCGCCGTCGGGCGTACGCACCAGCGCGTTCAGGGCGTTCGTCCCGGTGGTGGCGGGGTCCACCGTGACGGCGACCCGTCCCTTGCCGCGGCCCTTCGCGGCGCCGGTGTCGAAGGGGATGTCGGCGTAGGCCGCTGCCCGCTCGTGCGCGATGGCGGGGGACACCACCGCGGCCGGCCGGCTGTCGTTGCGTCCGGGGTCGGTGCCGGTGAGCAGCGCGGTGAGGGCGAGGACGATGCCGCTGACGGCGGTCTCCACGGCGACGGAGCGGCGCAGGGCGCGGAGGGCGGGCGTCTCGGCGTCGCGAGCGTCGTGCCGCACGGTGTGTGACGCGAGGGAGAGGCGGGCGGGCGCCGACCCGCCTCCTCCCGGGGTGCCGGCATCCTCGCCGGCCGAGGCGGCATCCGCTGATACGGCCTCGGCCGAGGCGCCGGCGGAGGGGACCGCCGAGGGGACCGCAACCAGGTGGACTTCCGGCGTCCGGTCCCGTTCGATGTCGGCGCGCGGGGGGAGGGGACGCAGGTTCCGCGTCCACCGGCGGGAGAGTCCGGCCGCGAGCAGCATGAGCAGGACGGCGCCCACCTTGGCGAGCAACAGTGCGCCGTAGAGGGTGGATCCGAGGGCGTGCCAGGAGCCCACTTGCCGCCAGGACTGGTAGATGCCGGTGAGGACGATGGCCGCCACCGCGGTGAAGGCCAGCCGCGAGAAGCGCGCGGCGACCGCGTCCATGCCGTCGTCTTCGGCGGTGGCCCGCCGCAGCGCGACGAGCAGCGCGGCCAGCCCGCCGAGCCATACGGCCATGGCGACGGAGTGCACCACGGACACCGGCACGGCCAGGGCCACCTGCGGCCCCACCGAGGCGTGCTCCGCCAGCGACCAGGTGCCGGCCACCGCGGCGGCGACGACCGTGCCGGCGGCGAGGACGGCTTTCCGTGCTCCGCCGACGAGTTCGCCGCTCAGCCGCTGCCCGAGGAAGTTCCACAGCAGCCAGGTGCCGAGCAGGAGTGCCACCCGTGCCATCAGGAACTGGCCGGTGTCGCCGATCAGGGTGTTGCGAAGGCCCGTCACGTCGAATGCGTCCCCCGGTCCGCTCCCGGACTCGTACGGTGCCCGCAGAAGCAGTTGGGCGGCCGTGGACGCCAGCAGCAGCCCCCAGCCCGTACCCATGAGCCGGCGCAGCGGCCGACGGTTCAGGCCCCGGGGCAGACACAGGACGGCGAAGGCGGCCACGCCCACCATGAGCGCGTACCCCGCGTAGGTCGTCCCGCGCGCCACGCCGTACAGCGCCCCCGTCACCTCGCCCGCCGGAGAGTCCGCCGGCACCGCGGCGCGGTGGGGGGTCACCTTTCCTATGGAGAAGGCGAAGGCCCCGGAGATCGGGTGGCTGTCCGCCGAGACCGCTCGCCACGACACCGTGTAGGTGCCCTTGGCCAGGCCCCCGGGCAGTGCCGCGCGAATCGTGGCGTGGTCGTCGGGGGCCCACCCCGCCGTCCCGGTGCGCACCCGCTTGCCGTCCGGCGCGAAGACGCGGAGGGGCTGATCGGGCAGCGACATCGTCTCGGTGAAGGTGATCGCGACCGTCTTCGGTGCGGTTTTGAGGACCGAGCCCTCCGCCGGAGCGGTACTGGACACCTTGGCGTGCGCGGACGCCGTACCCGCGCCGCCCAGCAACAGCCCCCAGGTGGAGGCCAGAAGCAGGAGCACGGCCAGGATCCCGCGGCATGGGCGACTGTGCCACGGCGCGCCAGTGGGCATGAGAGCTCTCCATACACTCGGTCGTCATCCGCCGGCCGGCATGAACGGCACCCGCCCGAGTCCGCGTCGCGGCGGTGCCGGACGGGTGGTTCCCGGCGGCTCCGGGCCCGCGTCCGCACCGGTCCGCTGCGCCGCGACGCGGCCGGCCCGCGCGCGCAGGAGGCCCGGACGCCGACGACCTTCATCACCTCATGAACACGCCTGTCGGCGACGCTCTTTGGCAGCTTCTGACATACGCCGCGCCCGCTCTTGCGCCCCCGCCGACCACACTGTTAAGGACGGGGAGCGCGGCCGGACCGGTGTGGACCGGGAGGTGAGGCGGGGGGCGTGCGGCGCGCCGCGGCGCGTGCGGCGGGCCACCGCACGCCCACGAGCATGCCTCCGGCGTTCTCCGGCGTTCTCCGGCGTTCTCCGGCGCTCTCCGGCGCTGTCCGGGCCGACCGGGAAGGCGGCCCGGACCGTCACGTCTCCGCAGCGGGTATCGGGGCCGGAGCCATCGGGGGACCGGAGCCACCGGGGAACCGGAGCCACCGGGGAGGCGTGGCCCCGTCAGTCGTCCTCGCCGTCGTCCTCGTCGTCGCCTTCGAAGAAGTCGCCCACCTCGTCGACGACTTCGGCGGCGACCATGCCTCCGACCACGCCGACGGCGACTCCCGCCGCACCGGCCGCGATGGCCGTGCCCATTCCGGGCCCGGAGCGGTGCCCGTGGCCGTCGCCGTGGTGGTCGCCGTGCCCGTAGTGGCCGCCGGGGTGCGGGGCGTGTCCGTGCGAGCCGTGGTCGTGCGCGCCGTGTCCGCAGGGCGCACGGTGTTCGACCAGGCTGCGGATCCAGGAGTCGACCTCGGCGTTCCAGTCGAGGTGTTCGACGCCGTGGTGGTCGACGGTGAAACGGTTGACCGCGTCGTGGCCCCCGGAGAAGAAGCCGCCGCGCTTGTCGGCCTCCAGGACCACCTCCAGCCCGCCCGGACCCGCGAGGAACGTCAGCTCGATCTCGTTGACCTGATGCGCGTACCGGGGGGACGGGGAGAGTTCGATCTCCTGGTAGAAGGGCAGTCGCTGGCCGGTGCCGCCGATGTGGCCCAGCTCCAGGTCCGCCGACCGGAAGCCGAATCCGAGCTGCCCGAGTGCTTCGAGGACGGCTTCCTGCGCGGGCAGGGGACGTACGGCCAGCGGGTCGATGTCGCCCTTGTCCTTCGCGCCCGCCACCGCGAGGTCGGTGCGCACCCCCAGGGCGATGCCCAGGCTCTGCCCGTGCAGTTCGGTGATCGGTGTCTCCCACGGCACCGTCAGGCCGAAGGGCACGCTGCGCAGTTCGCCGGCGGCGAGGCGGAAGCTCCCGCCGGCGCCGAACCGGTCGAAGACGACCGTGCCCGCGGCCTCCCCGTCGTCGTGCTCCGCCTCGACGTGCGCCACCAGCTCCAGGCCGATGTGCTCGATCGTGACGTCGCGGTCGCCGCCCTTCAGCTGCACCTGTCCGCTCAGGGGCCCGCCGGGGAGCACCGGGCCGGGGTCCAGGACCGTGTCGACCGTGGGTCCGCCCACGCCGAGTGAGCCGAGCAGCCGCTTGAACACCATCGTGGCGTTCACTCCTTCATTGGTACGTGTTCGTGGTGCGTGTTCGTCGGTACGTGTGTGTCGGCACGTGTGGATCGCCAACCGGAGGTCGTCCGACCGGATACGACGGGCGCAGCCCACCGGCCGGTCAAGGACTCTGTCCCTCTACACGCGTGTAGAAGCATAGGGTCGAGGGCCTCGCGGGGGTCGCATTCCGGCCTCGGGCCTCGGGCCTCGGGCCTCGGTGGTCGGTCGCGGTCGCGGTCGCGGTTACGGTCCCGCGTCCCGCGGTCTCGTGGTCTCGTGGTCTCACGGTCCCGCAGTGCCGCGCTCCCGGGTCCGGTCCGCCGCGACGCGATGGCCGCCGCCCGCGGACGGCCGGACACCGCCCCCGGACCGTCCTTCCTGGCCCGCTCGTCTGCGCCCTGCTGAAGTGACGTTCCGCGTGGGAATGATTACGTTGGGTGCGTGACGGTGAGAGTGGTGCGCGGCAGCGGAGTGCGGGGACGCCCGGTGAGGGCGGCCCTGTTGCTCGGTCTGCTGTGGCTGGTGGCCGTCCATCTGGTGGGCGCCCTCCACGGCCCGGGATTCCTCGGGCCGTACACCGCGCACTCGGCCGCGGTCTGCGGCGAGCAGGCGGTCCTGGTCGCCGCGTCCGGCGACCGGCCACACGCCCGCCCCCAGGACGACGGGCCCGGCCAACAGGCCCGGGGCCGCGGCCACGGTCGTGGGCACGAGCACGGCCACGACGACGGGGTGACCCACGCCGTGGACCGGCTGCGCGCGAGCACGGGAGCGCCCGTCGGCGCTCCCGGGACCGCCGTGGCGCTGCCCGCCGACCCGGTCGTCGCGACCGCCGCCCCCGCTTCTCCTCCCGGCCGGCCGAGGGGCTCGCCCCCGTGCGCCGGTGACGGCCGGTCCGCGCTGGCTCTGCACTGCGTCCGGCGGCAATAGGCGCGCCCGCACGCCCGTCCCCACCCGGAGGCGGGCGTGTCCGCGTGCCCGTGAACCGCCCGACCGCGCCCCGGGAGAGGGGCGCCAAGGAGTCATGCCCCCATGAACCTCTCGCTGCTCGAACCTGTCCCGGGCACGGCGCCCGGCCATGCCGTGGGCGTCGCCCGCCACCCCGCCCAACTCGTCGGCAACACCCCCGTACTACGGGTCGAGGAACCCTTCGCCCCACCGGGACGGGGCTTCTTCGCCAAGCTCGAAGGAGCCAACCCCGGTGGCATCAAGGACCGTCCGGCGCTGCACATGGTCCGCGAGGCCCGGCGCCGCGGCGACCTCGCCCTCGGCGCCCCGATCGTGGAGTCCTCCAGCGGCACCCTCGGACTGGGCCTCGCGCTGGCCGGCCTGACCTACGGTCACCCCGTCACCATCGTCTCCGACCCCGGCATGGAGGCGGCCATGCTGAGGCTGCTCATCAGCCTGGGCGCCACCATCGACCAGGTGGCCGCACCGCACCCCGAGGGCGGCTGGCAGACGGCCCGCCGGGACCGGGTCGCCGAACTGCTGGCGCGGTCCCCGGGCGCGTACTGCCCGGACCAGTACCACAACCCCGACAACGTCGCCGCCTACCGCCCGCTGGCCGCCGAGCTGATCGCCCAACTGGGCCGTATCGACGTCCTGGTCGCCGCGGTGGGCACCGGCGGACACTCGGCAGGGACCGCAGCGGTGCTCCGCGAGACGTTTCCCGAGCTGACCCTGATCGGCGTCGACGCGGTCGGCTCGACGATCTTCGGGCAGCCCGCGGCACCTCGGCTGATGCGCGGACTGGGCTCCAGCATCCACCCGTCCAACGTCGACTACGCCGCCTTCGACGAGGTCCACTGGGTGGCACCGGCCGAGGCGGTCCGGGCCTGCCGGCAGCTGGCCCGGCGCCACCACACCTCGGGCGGCTGGAGCGTCGGCGCCGTCGCCCTCGTCGCGGGCTGGGCCGCCCGCACCCGGCCCGCCGGCACCCGCATCGCGGCGATCTTCCCCGACGGGCCGCACCGCTACCTGGAGACGGTCTTCAACGACGCCTGGTGCCACGGACACCACCTGCTCGACGGCACCCCGCCCGACGAACCCGACGAGATCGCCGACCCGAGCGAGTGCGTGGTGGACCGCTGGACACGCTGCACCCGCGTCCGCGACCCGCTCGGCCGCGACCGCCATGCGACCACCGGCGGCGCGGCCCGGGAAGGTGCGCGATGAAGCGCCTGACGGCCCAGGTGGCCGCCTTCACGCCCGGCGCCCGGCTCCTGATGGCCAACCAGTTCGCCATCAACCTCGGCTTCTACATGCTCATGCCCTACCTCGCCGACCATCTCGCGCACGGACTGGGGCTCGCGGCCTGGGCGGTCGGCCTGGTCCTGGGCGTACGCAACCTCTCCCAGCAGGGCATGTTCCTCGTCGGCGGCACCCTCGCCGACCGCTTCGGCTGCAAACCCCTGATCCTGGCCGGATGCGCCCTGCGCACCGTCGCCTTCGTGCTGCTCGGGCTGGGGAGTTCGCTCCCCGCCCTGGTGGCGGCGTCGGCGCTGACGGGGCTTGCCGGGGCGCTGTTCAATCCGGCGGTCCGGGCCTACCTCGCCGCCGAGGCGGGGGAGGAACAACGGGTGGCGGCGTTCGCCGTGTTCCACGTCTTCTACCAGGCGGGCATCTTCGTCGGACCGCTGGCCGGACTGGCGCTGCTGGCCTGGGACTTCCGCCTGGTCTGCGCGGTGTCCGCAGCGATCTTCGGGGTCCTGGCGCTGTTGCAGGCCCGCGCCCTGCCGTCCCGTCCGCCCGCCGCACGCGGTGCGGAACCGGCGTGGCGGGCGGTGGCGGAGGACTGGCGCGCCATCGCCGCCAACCGGCCGTTCCTGCTGTTCGCCACCGCCATGACCGGCTCGTACGTGCTGGCCTTCCAGGTCTACCTCGCGCTGCCCCTGCGGGCGAGGGAGCTGTTCGGGGACCGGGCCGGGCTGGTGACCGGTGTGGTCTTCGCGGTGTCGGCGCTCGCCGGAGTCACCGGTCAGCTCCGGCTCACCCGGTGGGCGAAACGCAAGCTCCCCGGCGCGCGGGCCATCGTCTGGGGGCTGGCACTGATGGGTGCCGCCTTCCTGCCGCTGCTGCCCGGCCCGTACGGCGGAACGGCCGGCCGGGTCGCCGGAGTGGGCGCCCTCGCGGCCTGCGCGGCACTGCTGGCCTGGGGCGGCGCCCTGCTCTACCCCTTCGAGATGGACACCGTCGTCCGCCTCGCGGGAGAGCGGCAGGTCGCCACGCACTACGGCGCCTACAACACCGTCTCCGGCGTGGCGATCTCCCTGGGAAACCTCGCCGTGGGCGCCCTGTTCGACGCCGGCGTGGCCTGGCTGCCCTGGATCACCCTGGCAGCCACGGGCCTCCTCTGCGCCGCGGCCATGGCGGGCCTCCACCGGGGCGGGCACCTCACCCCCCGGTCTGCTGTGGTGGCGACGGTGGGGTGAGGGCGATTGGCGCGGGGCCGCCGGGGGCGCGGCCGGCGGCTACGAGGCGCGCGGGGCGGGTGACGCAGACGGGCGCAGCGGCCGCACCGTGACGCACCGTCCGCACTGTGACGCACCGTCCGCAGCGGCCGGAAGGACGACGGCGGTGGCCGATGCCGGGGCCGATGCGGCCGATGCCGGGCCGGGGCCGGGGCCGATCCAGGCACCGGCGGCAGCCCGCCGTCGTCGTCCTTCAGGCAGTTCTCCTGAGCGTCCTCCTGGGCGCCCTCCTGACGTCCTCCTGACGTCCTCCTGGGCGTCCTTCCGCCCATCCCACCTGTGTTAGCCGGACGTTAGCGGGGCGGCAGGCCTGCGATAGTGCCGCCGACCAGAGTGGGGGACGTACCGAGGAAACAACGAACCGACTGCCCCGGGGGACCCCGTCATGAGCGCCAACACCACTGCCCGCACCGCTCGTCGCCGCCGCACCCTGCGCATGGCCGCCGCGGCCCTGACCGCGGCCGCCGGCCTCACGCTCACCGCCTGCTCCGGCTCGGACGCCGCCGGCGCGAAGCCCGCGGGCCGGGCGGACTCGGGCGCGGCCGCCGCCGAGACCGGCGGCGCGGACTCCTCCGCCGGAGCACAGGGTTCCGGTGCCCAGGCGGGGTCCGGCGCCCAGGCGGAAGCCGGGGCCAAGACGGACACCAAGGCGGGCGCCGCGGGCAAGCAGTCGGGCAGCGGGCACGCCGCGGGCGGTTCCGGGGCGAGCGCGGGCATCGAGCGGTGCCACACCTCCGGCCTGAAGGCGGCGTTCGCCACGGGTGGCGACGCGGCCCCGGACCCGGACGCGGACGGAGCGACGACCACCAGCGTCGTGCTGACCAACAAGGGCGGCCGCGCCTGCAAGATCGGCGGCTTCCCGGGCGTGGACCTCAAGTCCGAGAACGGCGGCGAGCGCTGGGCGCTGGCCCGCTCGTCGAAGAAGTACGGCGCGATCACCCTGCAGCCCGGCGACAGCACCGACTTCACGATCAACGTCGCCATGACCAAGGAAGAAGAGGGCTTCTACCAGCCCGCCTTCGCGGACGTCACCCCGCCCAACGAGACCAAGTCGATCACCATCAAGTGGCCCTGGGGCACGCTCGTCGACCAGCGGAGCGCCACCCACCCGGCCACCTTCGTCAACCCGATCGGCTGACCACCTCGGTACCGCCCCGGACCTGGGCCCAGAGCCTCTCTGAGCCCGACCAGCTCAGAGCGTCGAAGAGGAACAAGGAGATCACCATGAAGTCGTGGCGCACGCGCATCGGCGTCGGTCTTGCTGTCGGTGCCGCAACGATCGCCGTCCCCCTGACCGCCACCACCGCCTCCGCCGCCCCGCCCCCCGGCGACGGCTGGGTCCCCGTCGGCGCCGAACGGTACCCCTCGAAGGGCGAGTGCGAAGCCAAGGAACTCCCGAACGCCCAGGCGAACGGGTACCACGAGGTGTGGTGCGACGACAGCAAGGCCATCATGCCCATCTTCTACCGCTGACCGGCCTCCGCCCGGCGGGAACCCGCCCCGCTGACGTGGTACCGAGAAAGCCCGCTGCCCGGTGTGACACACCGGGCAGCGGGCTTTCCGCTTCCCACGGAGGAGACCCGCGGGCGCATGGATCCGCCGGTCGGGAGCCGCCTTCGTCTTGACCTTGATGGAGGCGGGCCCACTTCCTCGGCTTTCGGGAAACTCGTCCGCACTCTGCCCTCTGCCTTCTGCACTCCGCGCTCTGAACTCGCCGGCAACGTCAGCCGGCAGATCCCCAGCGATTCCGTCTCGGGAGTCGGATGAGCACGGGAGGGAGACGGGGCCGAGGCGCTGCTGCGAAACGCTCCCGGTGCGCCCCGCGCGGACCGTACGATCGAGGCGAGGTGAGGGGGCTCATGAACATCTCCGCGTTACGCAATCCCTATGACTACCGGAACCCGGTGCGCGATGCCGCCTTCTTCGCCGGGCGGGGCGAGGAAGTCGCGGTCCTCAAGTACGAGCTCGACCAGGCCGCCGTGGACCGGCCGTCGGTCTGCGTCGTCGTCCACGGGCCACGAGCCGCAGGGAAGACGAGCCTGCTCAACGCCACCGAGTGGATGGCCAGGAAAAACGGGTTCGTCACCGTACGCGTGGAGCTGATCGAGGGAGACGGGGAGCCCGCGGCCTTCTTCCGGAAGGTGTATGAGGAACTGGTCTCCGCGATCACCGCCGAGGGCGGGGACGAGATGAGCGTTCCCGGACCGGCCGCGGTGCGGAGGGTGATGGCGGGAGCGGCCGACGCCGCCTCGGTGGCGCCACTGGAGTTTCCGGAAGCCGTGGCACTCGCCGGGTCGGAGGGGCGGGTACCGGAGGCGGCGCTGCGGGCCGATCTCGCCTACTTCATACGGCTCCTCGGGCATCCGATCGTCCTGCTGGTCGACGAAGCCCAGCTGATGGCCCACGACGCCCGTGCGCTGTCCGCTCTGCGGTTCCTCACCTCACGCGTGGACGGGCTGGTGCTGGTGCTCGCCGGCACGTCCGGGCTCATCGACCGGATCACCGACGTTCACTCCCCGATCCTGCGGCAGTTCAAGGAAATCGAGGTCAGAGGATTCGTCGAGTGGGAGGACGTCTACGCGTGCATGAAGCGCCCGCTGGTGAGCGTGGGTATTCACGGCCTCGCATCGGCCAATGCGGTCTCCGCTCTGAGACAGCTCACGGACGGCAATCCCTACGAAATTCAGCTGTACTGCCACGAAATGTTCGCCCGCTGGCAGCGTGGTGCGGCAGAAGGCATGGAGCTCACCGCGGATGTGCTGGAAGGTATCCGTTCCCGCATGGAGTCGGGGCGTGATGTCCTCGACCGTCCACTGATCCGCGCCGTCCGCGCGATGGAACGGCATGATCTCATCGCGTTCAATGTGTTGTCCTCGGCACTCGGCCATGCGACGGCGGACGAGACCTGGTTCGCCTACAACTTGGCCGGGTCACCGGAGATCACACGTGCGCAGTACGACCGATGTCGGCAATCACTGATCGCGGAAGGCATCGTCGCCGACGAGGACACCGTGCGGTTCGCCCTGCACACCGAACTCTTCGACGAGATCTATGCGCGGCTGTGGACGGCCGGGAAAGTCGGTTCGCCACCGCACCCTCAGTACACCAGCCGGAACAACCTCCATCGGCTGCTGGTCCAGCGCCTCGACCATCTTCTGTGCGACTTTTCCACCGGGCCGCTCAAGACCTTCCCCACCTGTTGCCCCGCAATGAACGGGAGTCATATCGAGGAGATCTTCCACGCGCTGGAGATGTTGCCGGAGGAAGGCCCGAACGCCGCCCCGCGGATCAGCCTCCTTCATAAAGCGATCCTGCAAGCGGGCGAGCCCTCGGCCCTCGACCTCACCACGGTGACCTGTACCTATGCCGGTCACACCGTGGAGCGCTGGCTGTACGCGGCAGACACGGACGACATCGTTCTGGCTGATTCTCCCGATTTCAAGGGGGCCACCGAGCGGGTCGCACGGCTCGGTGGCGAGGTCACCGCTGACCGGGTCCGTGTGCCGCTCCGGTCGTGGCCGGCGCGGAGCTGGTTCCAGAGCGCGACAGGACCACTGCGTGGCGAACTCGCGGACAACCACCTCAACGCGGCGTACGGCAAGTACGGGCGGGGTGAAATCCCCGCCGCCGTTGATCATCTCCAAGTGTCGTTCGCACTGACTCCCGGCTGGGAGCAGGCCAACAGCCTGACGTACCTCACCCTGGTCACTCGGGGCACAGATGACGCGCTCACCTGGGCAGAACGCGCCGTCGACCTGGCCGAGGACCCACTGGACCGTTCCCTGAGCCTCTACAACGCCGCCATGGCACATCTCCTGGCAGGAGACCGGGCAGCGGCCGCCGACCGCTTGGCGACCGCGGCCGAGTTGTTGGACTTCGTGACGGTCTCCGATCACCTGGTGGGCTTTCTGCTTCTGCCGGATCCCGACGACATGGCGATCCTGCGTGAGGAGACCCAGGTCAACCTGGTGGAGGCGGTGCGGCGCTCCCACGCCCTGCTCGGCACCGGTTCCGGTGGCCCGGGGAGCCCTCAGAAGCGGGAAGAGGAGGAGCCCGAGAAGAGCACGCTCCGCCCTCAGCGTGCCGACCAGCCCGCTTCCCGTCGAGCACCGGTCATCCTGTCCGTGGCGACCGAGTGGGCGTCCTCTCACGGCGGCCTCAGCACCTTCAACCGCGACTTGTGCCGCGCGCTGGCCGACGCCGGCGCGCAGGTGTTCTGCGTGGTGCTCGCTGCCACCTCCGAGGAGGTGGCAGCGGCAGCCGAGTGGGGCGTCACCCTGCTTCCGGCCCCCGACATGCCCGGAGCCTCCGAGGACATGCGGCTCACCAGCCGGCCGCAACTTCCCCAGGGGACGCTGCCCGACCTCGTGGTGGGACACAGCCGGATCACCGGGCCGGCGGCGAAAAAGATCGCCGACGACTTCTTTCCCACGTCCCGCCGGCTGCACTTCGTCCACATGGCTCCGGACGAAATCGAATGGCACAAGCCGGACCGGCGGACCGACGCCGGGATACGGGCAGAGGAACGGACGGACATCGAACGCACGCTGGGCCGAAGCGCGTATCGCGTGGTCGCGGTCGGCCCCCGGCTGCACGACCAGTTCCTGGCCGAGTTCACCGGTACGGAGGCCCTTCCGCCGTTGCGGCTCGACCCGGGGTTCGACTCCGCCGCGTCCTCAGTACCCCGCATGCCGCCAGGCGGCTCCCCGTGGCGGGTGCTGCTGATCGGCCGTACCGAGGACGCCCGCCTGAAGGGGGTGGATCTCGCCGCTGCGGCCTGCGGCCGGGTGGCGACGTGGTTGCACGAAGACGGTCTGCGCCGGCTGAGACTGCTCGTCCGAGGGGCGCCGGAAGCGACTGTGGAACAGCAGCGGGCGGAGATCGTGACATGGGCCGCCAGCCCGCAACTCGAAGTCGTCGTCCGCGCGTACGCGTCCGCCGAGGAGCGCGTTGCCAACGATCTGAACAGTGCCAGTCTGGTGATCGTGCCATCCAGGTCCGAGGGGTTCGGCTTGGTCGGTGTCGAAGCGATCGCCCGAGGTGTGCCCGTTCTCATCAGCTCGGGGAGCGGTATTGCCCAGATGCTGCGCGAGACGCTCGGGCACGAGGCGGCCGACCCGTTCGTCGTGTCCATCTCCGGCGACGACGCAAAGGACACGGACAAGTGGGCGCGGGCCATCGACCGGAAGCTGAGGGACCGTGCAGGAGCCTTCCGGCAGGCGGCGGAGCTGCGGGCGCAACTCGCGGAGCGAGTGACGTGGAGACAGGCTGCCGCCGTGGTGCTCGGCGCCGTGGCGCCGCAGTGAGCGCCTAAGCCGGTGTGAACGCGGCCGCAGAGACGTCGCGTTCGAGTATGGCCCGGTGGAACTCGTAGGTATCGATGTTCGAGACCTTGATCAGCAGGCAGTAGCGTTCCTCCGAGGCGATCTCCCTGGCCACCGTTGCGTACTCGCGCCGGAGGAAGTGGATGGCGGCCTGGTTCGCCAGCGCGCTCTGCCCGCACACCAGGACCACGGGGCGGCTCGACTCCTGGGGCGTGAACTTCGCGACGAGGGCGTACTCCTCGTTGCCGTGGTCGAAGAGGTACCGGTCGCCGCCGACGGAGAAGGCCACCGAATCGGGCCGGTCGCTATAGGGGTGGATGGTGACGCCCGGCAGATACGCGGCGAGATGCCCACCGGCGCGGACATTGGCGTCGCCGAGCGGACCGCCGACGCAGAACTCCGTGAGGTCACCGTTGCTACCGCGGAAGGAGTCGGGTGCCACCGAGACCTGACAGCTCAACTCGCCCGCGAGCATGGCTATCTCCATCACGGCCCGCACGTCCCTGCGGTGCACGGTGCGGGTCGAGTTGTGTTTGTTGGGCAGCACGACGAGACAGGTCTCGCCGGGCCTGACACCGAAGAAGGCCGCCTTCCTGTGCAGCCTGCGGGTGCGCTTTCCGCGCTCCCATAACCAGACGAAACCGCCGCTGAGAAGACTGGTCACCAGCCCTATCGCGATGTTCGCGAGCGTGGAAAAAATCGCCTTCCCCTCCCCTTACGGACCGCTCTCCCACCCATCCCCCGTGCGTATCCGGCCCGAAAGCACGGTCTGCGGGGCAGAGCTCTCAAGCGGCCCTGAGACCGTGCCCCATGGCGAGGCGGACGAGCCGTTTGCCGCAACAGCAGGGTAACGACCGAGCCGAGAGGCGGATGGGTGCGGGCGTGCGCTCGTAGGGAGGGCCGAGCCGGCGTCACCCGCCCGGCTGGGAACCGTCCGCTCCATGCCCCACTGGCGTTGCCTTACGGGTCGGTGGACGAGGAGGCGAGGGACGCAGCCGAGGCATGCTCCCCATCCAACGTCTCCTGGCCCTTCCGGATGGGCGGTCGGCGCCCCGTCGATCGCGACGCGCAGCCACGGACCGCCGTCCGCCGCCGTCAGCTGCTCGGGTAGCGCCCGGGGGCGAAGAACGACTCGTTGTACGGCTGGTGGGTGAGGGGGTGGAACGCCGCCGAGAAGTCGTCGGCCAGCTCGGTGATCGTGCCACGGCCCTCGACGGCGGTGAGCCAGGACGGGGGGAGGGCGAGGTCGCCGTGGTGGGCGCCGAGGAGGTTGCCGCAGATGGATCCCGTGGAGTCGCTGTCACCGGAGTGGTTGACGGAGAGCAGGAAGGCTGACTCAACGCGCATGCGCCGGGGTGCCGGGTCGGCGGGGCGGGCGAGGGCACAGTAGACGGCGATGGCCAGGGCCTCCTCGGCGATCCAGCCTCCGCCGAGGGTTTCGACCTTCTCGGGGGTCGCTGTGCCGTCGGCAGCCAAGTCGACCGCCTTGCGGAGGGCTGCCGTCGTCTCCTCGTGGCCGGGATAGCGGGCGAGGAGTTCCATCGAGCGCAGCACGGCGCCTTCGAGGGAGTCGCCGTCCAGTAGGTGTCCGATCATGGCGGCGAAGGCACCGGCCGCGTAGTAGCCGGTGGGATGGCCATGGGTGATCTGGGCGCAGCGGGCGGCGAATTCGAAGGCTCGGCGAACGGGCATGCCGGTGAGGCCGAAGGGAGCCGAGCGCATGACCGTGCCGCAGCCCTTGGAGTCGGGGTTGACCGGCCCCGGCGCTCCGAGCTCGCCGAGCGTGTCGGGGATGTGCTCGTAGCGGAGGCCGGAGACGCAGGCGTTGCCGGGGGCACGGCGGGCGTAGAGCCAGGTCTGCTGGCGCAGCCAGCCGGTGCGTCGAAGGGCGTGTTCGGCCGGCGGCGGCGGCGCGGGGTGGTTCTGGGTGTCGAGCCAGCGCAGATAGGCGTTCCGCACGAGGACGGGCCCGGCGGAGCTGATGCCGTTGTCGGTGGCGGGGCCGTAGCGGGCGTAGGCGCGGATGAGGCCTTCCGCGGTGAAGAGGGTCATCTGGGTGTCATCGGAGACCTGGCCGAGGACGACGCCGCCGACCGGCAGGAAGCCGGTGACCCCGGACGGCCCGTAGCCGTTGCGGATCGAGGCCAGCGGCTGGAACTCGATCGGGTATCCCAGGGCGTCGCCTATCGCCCCGCCCAGAAGACAGCCACGGACACGGGCACGGCGGGCGACGATGTCGCCCCACGACTGACTGTTCAAGCCGGCTCCCTCACTTGATGGTTGTGCTCATGATCATTGCGTCGATCGGTCGCGTGGTCGGAGCCTTCCGGCTCAGAAGATCCAGGCCAGGTAGAGGCTGAGCGCCGCACCACCGGCGCCGCCCAGGACCAGCCGCTTCATCCAGGCACTCGCGCGGGTTCCGGCGATCAACCGGCCCACGGCCACGGCCTGTCCCCTGCTCGGCATGATGCCGGTCGCGGCGAACGGGATCCCCAGCGCGGCGACGATCCAGCCGAGGAAGAACAGTGCGCACCAGCGCCAGATCTCGCCGAAGCCGGTGGCGAGGTAGCCGCTCACGGTCTGCTGGACGGGGATGCGGTCGCCCCGTTCGCGGTCTGCCGTGACGGTCGCCTCGTGATCGACGGTCGTTCCGTCGTCTGCGCGGAAGGTGCCGGCGCACACCGTCTTGTCGCTGTGGTGACGGCTTCCGTGGTCGATCCAGCAGCGCTCGACCGTGAGCGTGCCGTGACGACCGACGAGGCCCGCTGCGTGCGTCGAGTTGTACAGCGAGAAGCCGGCGCAGAGGAGCGCCAGAAAGAAGAAGAGGCCGCCGAAGAGACGCCCTTTCGCACTCGGCGCGGGCATCGAGACGAACGGATCCGGCGTCCCCAGTCCTGGCTCCAGCATGGCGCTACCACCCCCTCCACTCCGGCTGCTCCCGTGATCGCTCACCTTACTCAGCCGGTGCGTCGGCCCCACTGTCAGTGCCATGCCCTAGGTCAGGATTCGCCGAAGAAGTACTGCGCGCCTATGCCTTCGCGTGTGCGATGTGCGGGTACGACGGGACACTGGGACGGAACCCGGTCGGGACGAACCGCCCTATCTCCCCGCCGCCAGCCGGAGTTCATGCCCGCCCAAGCCGAATCGAAGGATCGCATTCGGTAAGCGGATAGCGTCTCAGGGTCAGCCGAAGGGGCTCACCGCCACCTTGGAAGCCGCAATGTCGAGGCATGCCGCGCTCCCCTCGTCGATCTCGATGTCGAGATTAATCATGCGACCCGCCACCTCACTTGGTGCGGCGGTAGCCGGTGAGGGTCGCTGCTATGCCGACGAAGGCGAGGAAGTGTTCGGCCTTGCGTTCATAGCGGCGGTGCAGGCGGCGGCATCCGGCGAGCCAGGAGACCGTCCTTTCGACGACCCAGCGGTGGCGGCCCAGCCGGGTGGAGGACTCGATGCCCTTGCGGGCGATGCGGTGACGGATGCCTTTCTTACGGAGCCATCGGCGCAGGTGGTCGTAGTCGTAGCCCTTGTCGGCATGGAGCTTGGCTGGATGCCGGCGGCGCGGTCCGCGGCGGGAGCGGATGGGCGGGATCCTGCCCACGAGTGGTTCCAGTCCGAGGCTGTCGTGCATGTTGGCGCCGGAGATGCCCAGGGGCAGGGGCAGCCCGTTTCGGTCCGTGATCAGGTGGATTTTCGATCTGCTCTTGCCTCGATCGGTCGGATTCGGTCCGGTCAGTGGCTCCCTTTTGCCGCCCTGACGCTGACGGAGTCAATCGCACACCGCGACCAGTTCAACGCTCCGCGGGCGCCGAGCTCGTCGAGGATGACGCGGTGCAGCCTGGCCCACACCCGGTCCCGGCTCCACTGGGCGAAGGCCGTCCTCATCGAGCACGAGTACAGCTCGCCCGTCGGCAAGCGTGCGTACGACCTTCGCCACACCTGCCTGACGACGTGGCTCAACAACGGCATCCCGCCGGCCCAGGTCGCCGCCTGGGCGGGCAACAGCGTCCCCGTCCTCCTCGGCCACCTACACGCGCTGCATCACCGGACAGCTGACCGAACTCCAGGGGCGGATCGAAGAGCCCCAGCGGCTGCCCACCGTGCCCGCAGCTGTGAAGGGACCGTCGAAAAACTTCGGGAAGTTTTCGGGAAAACCAGCCGCGGAGAGCCGTTCAAAACCCGCGCCAGCCGGACTGACGCCCTCGCCGCCGGGAGCCGTTCCGGCCCTGCCGAAGCTGCCACGACGCGTCCGCTAAACAGCCCCTGACCAGCAAAAAAGCCCTCCACAAGGGAGGGCTGGACGCAGTACGGGCGATGGCGCCCCCGGCAGGACTCGAACCTGCGGCCAAGTGCTTAGAAGGCACCTGCTCTATCCACTGAGCTACGGGGGCCGGGTGTGGACGTGGATCACGGACCGCGGTCAAGGATAGAGGTCCGGGTGCCTCGTCCCGGTTGCTTCACCTCCGTGGCACGTTGTGGAGGTTCGGTGAAGCGGTCCCGATAATCGCAGGCAGGTACGAATCCTGCATCGCTTTTGACGTCTCGTGCGGCGGGTGTTGTGCACTCGTTATGCCTGTGCCTCGCTTGTCGCGAACGTCCCATGCGTCACTCATCCCGTTCTGTGGGGATTCTCGCGGCGCGCACAAGGGGTTATACGCTTCAAAAACCTAACGAAATTGGGCATTCTGCACATGTGGCGACCTTGGACGTACGACCCCGGCTGATCGACGCACTGTCCGTTCTGCGCGACCGCGTCGACGCCGCACGTTTTCCCCTGCCACTCCGGGGCGCTGCCCGGGCCCGGCGCAACCGGGCCGAGCTGCTCGCCCAGCTGGACGACTATGTGATTCCCCGCTTGCGGTCCCCTCAGGCACCGCTGCTCGCGGTGATCGGCGGATCGACCGGAGCGGGCAAGTCCACGCTGGTGAATTCCCTGGTGGGGCGCCGGGTCTCGGAGGCGGGGGTGCTGCGGCCGACGACGCGGACGCCGGTGCTGGTCTGCCATCCCGACGACCTCCACTGGTTCGCGGGGCCCCGGGTCCTGCCGCAGCTCGCCCGGGTGTGGGTCCCCGAGCAGGACGACGGCGCCGAGGGCGGATACGCGGCGGCGGGGGACGGCCTGGGCCGGGGTGAGTACGGCGTGCACGGCGCGGGCGGGATGGCGTCCGGCGGTGCGCGTGGGGCGTTCGGCGCCGGAGGAGCGTACGACGGCGTCGGCGGCGGTGGTGGCGCTGTTCTGGGCGGGGGACCGGGCTCGGGTGCGGTGGGGGGCGGGGGTGAGGCGGGGCTGCTCACGGTGCGGATCGAGACGGACCGGGCGCTGCCCAGCGGGCTGGCGTTGCTGGACGCCCCGGACATCGATTCGCTGGTCGCGCGCAATCGGGAGCTGGCCGCGGAGCTGATCTGCGCCGCGGACGTGTGGGTGCTGGTCACCACGGCGGCCCGGTACGCGGATGCGGTGCCCTGGCATCTGCTGCGCACCGCCAAGGAGTACGACGTCACGCTGGTGACCGTGCTGGACCGGGTGCCGCATCAGATCGCCACGGACATCTCGGGGCGGTACGCGGAACTCCTCCAGCGGGCCGGCCTCGGCCACGTGCCGCGGTTCACCATTCCCGAGCTTCCCGAGTCGGCCGGCGGCGGCAGCGGTCTGCTGCCCGCCACCGCCGTGGCGGCGCTGCGCGACTGGCTGGAGCGGCACGCCCAGGACCCCGTCGCCCGTACCGCCGCCGCGGACCGAACGGCCGCCGGAGTGATCGCGTCGCTGCGCAGCAGGCTGCCCGCGCTGGCGGGAGCCGCCGCCGCGCAGCACGCCGCGGCGCTGCGGCTGGCCGGGCGGGTCGAGGAGGCGTACGAGCGGGCCGCGGAGCGGGTGCGGCAGGAGGTCGCGGCCGGTGAGGTGCTGTCCGGGGACGCACGGGCGCACTGGCGCGACCACGGGCTCGACGGCCGCTCCGACGAGCTGCTCGACGCACTGACGCACGGGCTGACCTCGCTGCTGACCTGCGCGGTGGAAGAGGCCGACGAGCGGGCCGCGGAGTGCTGGCGGCGCGATCCCGCGGCGGCCGAGGTCTCGCTGGCGGCCGCCGCGGGCGCGGCCGGCCGGCTCGGTGTGATCGTCCGGCGCTGGCGGCGCTGCCTGGAGGAGCTGGCCGAGGAGGAGACCCGTGAGGCGCGTGCGGGGCAGGCCGGTGAACGGGCCGGGTCGGTGGAGCCGGAGGAGTCGGCGGCGCTGTTGGCCACGGCACTGCTCGGCGGCCGGCGGGCCCGTACGGCGGGCGAGAACCTCGCCGACCTCTTGGGGGCCCAGACCGCGCTGCGGCTCTGCGACCGGGGCGCCCGGCTGCTGGCCGTGTACGTGGAGCGCGCGCTCGACGGGGAACGTGAGCGGCGCCTGGCACCGCTGGACCAGCTGACCGTGCCACTGGACCAGCAGGCGGAGCTGATCGCCGCGCTGTCCGTACTGCAGAGGGAGCGGCAGACGGGGAGGCCGGGAGAGGCGGAGGAGCGCAAGCGACGGCGGGACGAGGAGGAGAGGGCGCGGGAGCGGGCCACGGAACGGGCCAGGGAGCGGGAGCGGGCGATGGAGAAGGAGGAGGTGTCGGGGTGAGCGATTCCGAGGCGGTGGCTGGTGTCGAGGCGGTGGCTGGTGCCGAGGGGGCGGTTGGTTCGGGGGAGGCGGTTGATTCCGGGGAGGGCCTGAGGAAGGGGCGGGAAGCCGAGGGGAGGGCCGGGGAGCGCGTGGCGTCGGTGGACGGGGCGGCCTCGGCGGGATGTGAGGTGCCGGTGGGGGGCGTAGGGCCTGTGGGGGCCGGAGGAGTTGGCGGGGGCGGAGAGGCTGAGGGGCTTGCCGAGCCTGAGGAACTCGTAGGGGAGCAGGAGGGTGGCGCGGGGTCGGAGCCGGTGGGGCGGGCGGTGGCGGCCGGTGGGACGTGGGATGACGGGTTGATCGCGCGGCGGGCGCGGGACGTGGGGGTGCCCCGGGCGGTGGTGCGGCAGGCGGGGAGTGAGGAGCGGGGAGAGACGCCCGTGGTGGCGGGTGTGGGGTCGTCGGGCGGGGCCTGTGCGGCGTCGGGGGTACGGGCGCGGGGTGCGTCGCGGGGTGCGTTGCGTGGTGAGGCGATGGTGCAGCCGCGTTCGCCGGTGGAGGCGGCGGGCAACGGGGGCATGGGCGGGTACCGGTGGGTCGCCGACGGTGGCCGGCGGGCCGTGGCGGGTGGTCTGCGCGGGCGGCTGGATGCCTTGCGGGAGCTGATCGCGCTGTCCCGGTCCCGGCTGGACGGGCGGGCGCTGGAGGGCGCGGGGCGGGTGTTGGAGACGGCGGACGAGCGCTACCGGCTGTCCGGTGAGCACACCGTCGTCGCCATCGCGGGGGCGACCGGCAGCGGTAAGTCGTCGCTGTTCAACGCGCTGGCCGGGGCGAACCGTTCGCAGGTCGGCCCGCGGCGGCCGACGACCGCGGAGCCCGTGGCCTGTGTCTGGCCGGGCGGCCGGGCGGGCGCCGAGGGGCTGCTGCACCGGCTGGGCGTGCCCGCGCACCGGCGGCACGCCCCGGCGGACGGCAGCTCCGAGCTGCACGGACTCATCCTGATCGACCTGCCCGACCACGACTCCTCGGCCACCGAGCACCGCGCCCAGGTGGACCGGATGCTGGAGCTGGTGGACGCGGTGATCTGGGTGGTGGATCCGGAGAAGTACGCGGACGCGGTGCTGCACGAGCGGTATCTGCGGCCGCTGGCGGGCTACGCCGAGGTGATGTTCGTCGTCCTCAACCAGGTGGACCGGCTGCCCGGGGACGCCGCCGACCAGGTCGTGGACGATCTGCGCCGGCTCCTGGACGAGGACGGGCTGGCGCTCGGCGAGCACGGGGAGCCCGGGGCGGCGGTGCTCGCGCTGTCCGCCGCCACCGGCAAGGGCGTCGGCGAACTGCGGGAGGCACTCGGCCAGTTCGTCGCGGAGCGGGGCGCGGCGGACCGGCGTCTGGCGGCGGATGTGGATGCGGCGGCCGAACGGCTGCGGTCCGTATATGTCGCACAGAGCCGGGTCGGGCTGACCGAAGACGCGCGGGCGGAGTTCGACGACCGCTTGGCGGAGGCGGTCGGGGCGGTGGCCACCGGGCGCGCCGCGGAACGCGATTGGCTGCGGTACGCGGAGCGCGCGTACGGGTCGCCGTGGGCGCGGATGCGGGGGTGGCGGGGGAGCCGGTGGCGGAGCGGCGGCTCCGGGGCGGGGCTGACCGGCGCAGGGGCGCTCGGGGGAGGGCCGACGGGCGCCGGGCCGGCACACGGGGGGCGGGGCGCCGGCGGGCGTGGCTGTGCGGGGCGTGGCGAGGGGGGACGGACGGGGACGGGGAGAGCCGAGGTGTGCGGGACCGGCGCCGGCCAGTCGGATGCGCGCAGGGGCGGGACGGGCCGGACGGGTGCCGGTCGGGCCGCTCCACGGCGTGGCGGCATGTGGCGGGGATCGGTAGGGCGGCAGGGGGGCCCGGGGCAGATGCCGCCGGTCGGCGGCCTGCCCGGTGGTGCGGTCGAGGGGGGCGAACCGGCGGTGGACGGGCGGGCGGCGGCGCGGCCCGTGGTGGAGCAGGCCGTACGCACGGTGGCCGGCGAGGCGGCGCACGGGTTGCCGGCGCCCTGGGCCCAGGCGGTGCGGGAAGCGGCGGACCGGGGCGCGTACGGCCTGCCGGAGGCGTTGGACAAGGTGGCGGCGGACGCCGAGGAGGCGCTGCGGGGCGGACCGGCCGTGAAACCGCGCTGGTGGGCGGTGGCCGCCTGGCTGCAGGGAATGCTGTGCGTGCTCCAAGTCGTCGGCGTGCTCTGGCTGCTGGGCGCGGTCACGGGCGCGGGCGGGGCGGTGGCCTGGATCTCGGGGCTGCTGCCCGCGCTCATCGGCTCGGTGGGCGGGCCGGCGCTGACCTGGCTGTGCCGGGTGGTGGCACGCGGCCCGGCCAGGCGTTACGGGCAGGACGCCGAGCGCCGGCTGCGGAGCGCGGCGGCCGGGTGCGGACGGGCACGGGTCCTGGAACCGGTCGCCGCCGAGCTGTTGCGCTATCGCGAGGTACGGGAGCAGTACGCGGTGGCGTCGGGCACCTGAGGCTGCGCGCGTGAGGGCAGTTGCCCGTCGGCGGGGGTTTGCGAGGGGCGGTTGCCCGACGGGTGGGGGTGACGGGACGGGCGGTCGTCCGATGCCTGACCGGCGGTCGCCCGGCGCATGGCCCGCGGTCAACGCGACTCCTACACCGGGCCCTCGCCCCCCGACACCCGCCCCCGCTCTCCCCGCTCTCCGACACCCGACGCCCGGACCCCGACCGGCAGTTGCCCGACGGCCGGTGCGTGAGGGCGGATTCCCTCTCCCGGGTGGCCGGGTTTTCCACAACCGGCCACCCGTCCACATGCCGCGGCGGCGCCCGCCGTATCCGTGCAGCATGAGGTCAACGCAGCGCGAGCGGTACAGGCCAGGAGCGAGCGCATGACGCGGGGGAGGCGTGTTCCGTGAACGACACGATGGTGACGCTGGTGGGGAACGCCGCGACAGCGGTGGAGCACCGGCAGACGACGGCGGGGGTGACGGTGGCCAGGTTCCGGCTGGCCGCGACGTCCCGTCGGTGGGACCGGGCGCAGGAGCGCTGGACCGACGGGGGGACGAGTTTCTACACGGTCCGGTCGTGGCGCGCACTCGCCGACAACGTCGCGGCGTCGGTGGCGGTGGGGGAACCACTGGTCGTCCAGGGGCGCTTGCGGCTGAGGGAAGGGGAATCGCCCCCGGAGCGGGGCGGGCAGCGCTGGTTCTCGGCGGAGGTCGACGCCGTGGCGATCGGCCACGATCTCGCGCGCGGCACCGCCGCGTTCCGGAGAGTCGTCCGGCCGCCCCGTATGGAGGGGACGGTGCCCGGGGACGAGTCGCCGCCGGCCGCCGCAGGTTCACCGCCGAGCGCCGCAGACTCACCGCCGGCCGCCGCCAGTTCACCGGCGGCGGGGGGAGAAGGCGAGGCGGGACGAACGGCGAAGCCAGGTGGAGCGGCCAGGACAGGTGGCGCAGCGGGGGCAGGGGAAGGGGGGAAGGCAGAAGAAGCAGGGACGGCAGAAGAAGCAGGGACGGCAGAAGAAGCAGGGACGGCAGGAGGGGAACAAAAGACTCCCGTGGAGCCGCCGACGCCCCCCAAGAGACCGGTCCCGGCCGCCCTTTCGTCACCGTCCGAGCCGCCGGACGCTGTCGTTCCGCCGACCTTCACCGCACCCTCTTCGCCCGAGAAGGCTCCTATGCCCTGAAAAGTCCCGACGATTTGTCGATAATGCCAGGTAAGGGTGCCCGTTGTCGGTAACGATTGCGATTCGGATCGCTTATGGGATGCCATTACTGGGGACCCTGATGCGCCTGCTCCATAAGATCCGACAAGTACTCACGGGGGCTGACGTGTTCGGCTGTTGAGTTCTTTGGGATCTTTCCGGCGAGGCATCCTCTCCCACTCGACCGCCTCGCCCAGAGGGGAATTTCATGCTTTCGATGAAGAGGCGGGGCGCAGCTCGCCTTGCCGCCGCGGTCGTGGCCTCGGGCCTGGTCGCGGCGGGTGCGATAGCCACCGCGGGCACTGCCGCGGCGGATGACGCCACCCCCACGCACGGGGGTGCCACCGCCACGCTCGGCGGTCTGAAGACGTTCGACCAGGCGGTCGTGCACAACGACGGAGGGGACCAGCGCGTCGGCGCCGGCCTCTTCGAGATGGCGGTCGACAACGGCGGCACGCTCCAGACGTACTGCATCGACATCCACAACCCGACGCAGCAGCAGGCCAAGTACCAGGAAGTGCCCTGGAGCGCCTCGTCGCTGCACAACAACGGGGACGCGGGCAAGATCCGCTGGATTCTGCAGAACTCCTACCCGCAGGTGAACGACCTGGCCGCGCTCGCGACCAAGGCCGGCGCCGGCAACCTCACCGAGAAGACCGCCGCGGCCGGCACCCAGGTCGCGATCTGGCGCTTCTCCGACCACGTCAAGGTGGACGCGGTCGACCCGGCGGCCGAGAAGCTCGCCGACTACCTCGAGAAGAGCGCGCAGAACGTCGGCGAGCCCAAGGCGTCGCTGACGCTGGACCCGCCGGCCGTCTCCGGCAAGTCCGGCGGCAAGCTCGGCCCGGTCACCGTGCACACCAACGCCGACAGCGTCACGATCTCCCCGGCCGCCGGTGCGCCGGCCGGCGTGAAGGTCGTCGGCAAGGACGGCAAGCCGGTCACCAGCGCGGCCGACGGCACCCAGCTGTTCTTCGACGTGCCCAAGGGCGCCGCCGACGGCAGCACCTCGCTGACCGCGCAGGCCGCCACCAAGGTCCCGGTCGGCCGTGCCTTCACCGGCATCGGTGAGCACGCCAAGAGCCAGACCCAGATCCTGGCCGGCTCCAGCGAGTCCACGGTCTCCGCGGCCGCGTCGGTCTCCTGGAAGAAGCAGGGCGCCATCCCGGCGATCACCGCCGAGAAGAACTGCGCCAAGGGCGGCGTGGACGTCACGGCGGCCAACAAGGGCGATGAGGCGTTCCGCTTCCAGCTCTCCGGCAAGGAGTACGAGATCGCCCCGGGCAAGTCGCAGACCGTGACCGTCCCGGTGGCCGAGGACCAGCCGTACAACATCACCATCAAGGGTGAGGGCGGCTTCAAGAAGTCCTTCTCCGGTGTCCTGGACTGCAAGACCGCCGGCAGCGGCGGCGGCAAGCCCTCCAGCAAGCCGAGCCCGGCCTCGGTCGGCGGCAGCACCACGGGCGGCGACAAGGGCGGCGACCTCGCCGAGACCGGTTCCAGCAACGCCACCCCGATGATCGCGGGCATCGCGGTCGTCCTCGTCGTGGTCGGCGGCGGCGCGGTGTTCTTCCTCCGCAAGAAGAAGACCGGCACCACCGCATAAGGACACGCGGCGCCCCGTGCGAACCGGTTCCCGGCGACACCCGGCCGGACCGGTGAGCACCGGCGCACGGTGACCACCGGCGGCCACTCGGTCACCTCAGGGTGAGCGAGCGGCCGCCGAGCGGCAAAACCCCAGCGGCCCCGGAGCGCAGCGACGCTCCGGGGCCGTCGCCGTCCGTCGCCGGACGCCCGCCCGGCGACGCGTCTGCCCGGTCTCCGGTGCCTGCCCGGCGACGCGTCTGCCCGGTCTCCGGTGCCTGCCCGGCGACGCGTCTGCCCGGTCTCCGGTGCCTGCCCGGCGACGCGCCCGCCCGGTTGCCGCGCCCGTTCGGCGACGTGCCCCCGGTGCGGCGTCCCCGCGGCGTCGCGCCCGCCCGGCGACGTGCCCTCCCGCACAGGATCGCGGCACCGGGCAGGGGAGGCCGGGCAGGTTCCCGACGGCGCCCGGCAGGACGGCAAAGACCCCGCTCCGCAGAGACCAACGCTGACAGACGGCGACCAAGCGGACACCGTGTCGTGGCGGGCCGGTGCTGAACAGGGCTGCTCTGACCTACTCGTTTCCGCCAGAGCACAGGCGTACGGCAAGATGGGGTGTATCTGCCCTCCCTCGGATTCGTCGCACGACGGCCCGGGGCGGTGCCGCACAGACCCTGATCGATCCAATCTGCCGGACGGTTTCTCTTGGCTGAGTACATCTACACGATGCGCAAGGCGCGCAAGGCGCACGGCGACAAGGTCATCCTCGATGACGTGACGCTGAGCTTCCTGCCCGGCGCAAAGATCGGTGTCGTGGGTCCCAACGGCGCCGGTAAGTCCACGGTGCTGAAGATCATGGCCGGTCTTGAGCAGCCGTCGAACGGTGACGCGTTCCTCTCCCCGGGTTACACCGTCGGCATGCTCCTCCAGGAGCCGCCGCTGGACGAGTCGAAGACCGTGCTGCAGAACGTGCAGGACGGCGCCGCCGAGATCATGGGCAAGCTCCACCGCTTCAACGAGGTCGCCGAGCTGATGGCGACCGACTACTCCGACGAGCTCATGGAGGAGATGGGCAAGCTCCAGGAGGACCTCGACCACGCCAACGCGTGGGACCTGGACACCCAGCTGGAGCAGGCCATGGACGCGCTCGGCTGCCCGCCCGGCGACTGGCCGGTCACCAACCTCTCCGGTGGTGAGCGCCGCCGCGTCGCGCTGTGCAAGCTGCTGCTGGAGGCCCCCGACCTGCTGCTCCTCGACGAGCCCACCAACCACCTGGACGCCGAGTCCGTGCAGTGGCTGGAGCAGCACCTCGCGAAGTACCCCGGCACCGTCGTCGCCGTCACCCACGACCGGTACTTCCTCGACCACGTCGCCCAGTGGATCTGCGAGGTCGACCGCGGCCGCCTGCACGGCTACGAGGGCAACTACTCCAAGTACCTGGAGACCAAGCAGACCCGTCTCAAGGTCGAGGGGCAGAAGGACGCCAAGCGCGCCAAGCGCCTCAAGGAAGAACTGGAGTGGGTCCGCTCCAACGCGAAGGGGCGGCAGGCCAAGTCCAAGTCGCGACTGGCCCGTTACGAGGAGATGGCGGCCGAGGCCGACAAGATGCGGAAGCTGGACTTCGAGGAGATCCAGATCCCGCCGGGCCCGCGTCTGGGCAATGTCGTCGTCGAGGTCGACAAGCTCAACAAGGCCTTCGGCGAGAAGGTCCTGATCGAGAACCTGAGCTTCACGCTGCCGCGCAACGGCATCGTCGGCGTCATCGGCCCGAACGGCGCCGGCAAGACCACGCTGTTCAAGATGCTCCAGGGCCTGGAGACCCCGGACTCCGGCGACATCAAGGTCGGCGAGACGGTCAAGATCTCCTACGTCGACCAGAGCCGCGAGAACATCGACCCCAAGAAGACCCTGTGGGCCGTGGTCTCCGACGAGCTCGACTACATCAACGTCGGCCAGGTCGAGATGCCCTCGCGCGCCTACGTCTCGGCGTTCGGCTTCAAGGGCCCGGACCAGCAGAAGCCGGCCGGGGTGCTCTCCGGTGGTGAGCGCAACCGCCTGAACCTGGCGCTCACCCTCAAGCAGGGCGGCAACCTGCTGCTCCTCGACGAGCCGACCAACGACCTCGACGTGGAGACCCTGTCCTCGCTGGAGAACGCGCTGCTGGAGTTCCCGGGCTGCGCCGTGGTCGTCTCCCACGACCGCTGGTTCCTCGACCGCGTCGCCACGCACATCCTGGCGTACGAGGGCGACTCCAAGTGGTTCTGGTTCGAGGGCAACTTCGAGTCGTACGAGAAGAACAAGGTCGAGCGTCTCGGTCCGGACGCCGCCCGCCCGCACCGCGCCACGTACAAGAAGCTCACGCGGGGCTGACCACGGTGCGACACCTCTACTCCTGCCCCCTGCGCTGGTCGGACATGGACGCGTTCGGCCACGTCAACAACGCGGTGTTCGTCCGCTACCTCGAAGAGGCGCGGATCGACTTCATGCGCCGGCTGGCGCCGGGGGACGGCAGCCCGTCGTTCACGGGCGGCTCGGTCGTCGCCCGGCACGAGATCGACTATGTGCGGCCGCTGGTCCACCGGCCCGAGCCGGTGACCGTCGAGTTGTGGGTGACGAAGGTCAGCGCCGCGTCGATGACGGTCGGCTACGAGGTCAAGGACGAGGACACCCTCTACCTGCGGGCCTCGACCGTCGTCGTGCCGTACAACTTCACCGAGGAGCGCCCCCGCCGCCTCACCGCGGAGGAGAAGGCGATCCTCAAGGAGTACCTGGACGACGCCTCGCGCCAGGAGGGGGCCGTCGCGGTATGACGGTGCTGCACCTCGCCGACGCGGGGGAGGCGGCGGATCTCGCCGCCTTCCTCGCCCGGCTGATCCACTACGACAAGGCCGCCGCGGTGCGTCTCCAGGCCGGCGGCGGGGTGCTCGCCGTGTTCGGCCGCCCGCCGTCCTTCGAGGTGCTGGCGATCCGCACCGCCCGGCTCGCCGAGGACAGCACCCTGGACACCACCGTCTCGGCCGGTGAACTCCTCGACGGCATCGAGGAGTCGGCCGACGCGGTGACCGTGCCGGACGCGGTCACGGGCCCGCCGTGGACCGGGCTGCTGCCGCCGCGCGGCGGCTGGCAGCGGGTGCCGGGGCTGCCCGCCCCCGAGGCGCTGGTACGCACGGTGGCCGCCGCGGTGGCCGAATTCCGCGCCCGGGACGAGGCGTTGCCGCCGCAGCACCGCACCCGCAGCGAACGGGACCGTATCGGCCGGGAGATCTGGTCGCGGACCCTCGGCGACACCCACCTTCCGCTGCGGGCCGCCCATGCCGCGCAGTCGCTGGGCTTCCTGCGCCCGGCGCGCGCCGCCGCGCTCGTGGGGGGCGGTACGGCTCCCGGAGCGGCTGCCCCCGCGCCCCAGCAGCTGAGCCTGCTGTCGGCGGGCGGCTGGCTGCGCCTGAGCACGCCGTACGGGTCGGTTGCCGTACGGACCGGGGGCCCGGCCGGGCTGTCGGGTCTCACGGTGACGCCGGCCTGACGAGGCGGCGGCCGACCGGCCGGCAACCGGCTCTGCCGGGGCCGGAGGCCGGCGCCGGGTGTCCGGAGGCCGCCCGCAGACCGCCCCCGGGGGCCGTCCGCCCGGAAGCCGCCCGGTGCGCGGCGCTCCCCGGTCCGCGACGTTCCTCGCTCCGCGACGTTCCCCGCTCCGCGGCCTTCTCGCTCCCCAGAGCCCTCGGTCCGCGGTGTTCCCGGGCCCGCCGCGCTGATCAGTCCGCGGTGTTGACCATCGAGGCGGCGGCGTACGTCAGGTAGTTCCACAGCTGCGTCGCGTGTGCCTCGGAGAGGTCGAGGGAGTCCACCGCGTCCCGCATGTGGCGCAGCCAGGCGTCGTGGGCGGCCCGGTCGACGGTGAAGGGGGCGTGCCGCATCCGCAGCCGGGGGTGGCCGCGCCCGTCGCTGTACGTACGGGGGCCGCCCCAGTACTGCATGAGGAAGAGCGCGAGCCGCTCCTCGGCCGGGCCCAGGTCCTCCTCCGGGTACATCGGCCGCAGCAGCGGGTCCTCGGCGACTCCCTGGTAGAAGCGGTGCACCAGGCGCCGGAAGGTCTCCTCGCCACCGACCTGTTCGTAGAAGGTCTGCTCCTCGAGCGTGCCGCGTGGAATCTTGTTCACCCGTCCATGGTGGCAGACGCACCGGCCGAGGACTTCGGTCGTAGGGCGGAAGGGGCGGCGGGGCCGGAAACGCACCCGGGGCGTGACCGGTTGGTCACGCCCCGGGGTCGCCGGCGTCCGGCGGCGGTCAGCCGCGGCGGACGGTCAGCGTCGTCCAGGCACCGACATGCACCCGGTCGCCGTCATGGAGCGGCACCGGCACGTACGGCTGGATGGGGTCCTCGGCGAGGTTGATCGTCGTGCCGTTGGTGGAGTTCTGGTCCACCACGGCCCAACTGCCGTCCTGCTGCTGCACCAGCAGCGCGTGCTGGTGCGAGACGCCCGGGTCCTCCGGCGCGCTGCCCAGATCGATGTCCGGGGCCTCGCCGGTGCTGTTCCGGCGGCGGCCGACCGCGATCTGGCCGTTGGCGAGCGGGAGCACCTGCTCGGGGGAGTACGAGGGCAGGTTGAGCCCCGCCGCCTCCGGGCCGCTGCGGCCCATCATCGCCATGAAGTACTCGCGGTCCGGCGCGATCGCCACCACCCAGCCGTCGCCGACGACCGGCGACGGACCCTGCGGCGGCGCGGCGGGCCCCTGGCCGGGGCCGCCGTTCCACTGCTGGTCGGGGCCGGGCTGCTGCGGCGGCATCTGCTGCTGCTCGAACGGCTGCTGCTGCGGCGGGAACGGCGAGGGCTGCTGCTGCTCGTACGGGGCCTGCGGGCCCGGGCCGGGCGGCGCGGGTGCCATCGGCGGGGGACCGGGCTGGGCGCTCGGCGGGTTCAGCGTCCAGTCGTCGCCCTGCTGCGGCGGCGGGCCGGGCTGACCGGACGGGCCGGGACCCGGCATGCCGGGGAAGCCGCCGGGGCCGGGCTGACCGGGGCCGCCGGGGGGCATGCCGTGCTGCTGCGGGGGCTGGGGCTGCTGCGGCGGCGGGAAGCCGTAGCCGTCCTGGCCGCCCTGGGGGCCCGGGCCGGGTGCGGGGGGCGGGAAGCCGTAACCGCCCTGGCCGTCCTGGCCGCCCTGCGGGCCGGGCGCGGGCGGCGGGAAGCCGTAACCGCCCTGACCGCCCTGCGGGCCCGGCTGCTGGGCCGGCGGCGGGGCGTAGGACGTCGGGGAGTTGGTGAGGAAGTTGTAGCGGCACCCCTCGCAGAACGGTGCCATCGACTCACGCGGCGTACCGCACTGCGGGCACGTCTCGGGCCGGCCGGACGGCGCGGGGCCGCCCTGGGGGCCCGGTGCGGGGGGCGGGAAGCCGTAGCCGCCCTGGCCGCCCTGCGGACCGGGGCCGGGCGCGGGCGGGGGGAAACCGTAGCCGTCCTGGCCGCCCTGGGTTCCGGGGCCGCCCTGCGGGCCGGGTGCGGGGGGCGGGAAGCCGTAACCGCCCTGGTTGTCCGGGGCGCCGGGGCCGGGGCCGCCGAAGCCGGGCGGCGGTCCGGCCTGGCCCGGGGGCGGGCCGGGCTGTCCCGGGGGCGGGCCGGGCTGCCCGGGCGGCGGGCCGGGCTGCCCGGTGGGCTGGCTCGGCGGTGCGTTGAGGAAACCTGCAGGCAGGGAGGGCGGCGGGGGGACAGCGCCCGCCATCCGCTGGCCGCACACCTCGCACCAGTCTTCGGCCACCGACTGGTGGCCGCTCGGGCAGGTAGGCATGTCGGTTCTTCCCCCTCCGTACCGATGGCTGCGGTGGTACTGCTCGGTACTGATCGTGGCTATATCTTCACGCGAACGGTTCTCGTCGAGCGCGTCTCGAGAGTCATCTCGTCCGCTTCGGCGACCTTCGCCTTCAGTCGCACAGTACCGGTCGCCGCATCGACGACGTCCACCACCTTCGCAAGCAGTTTCGCAGTCTCCTCGTTCCCCGAGGCGCCGGCCAGCTGGACCGCGCGGCCCAGTTTCGCGAGGGCGCCGGCGGTATCGCCCGACTTGCGCGCATCAAGTCCCTGTTGGATGACATGGGACAGTTCCGCCTGGCCTGTGTAGTGCGCGACCTGCGGATCGATCGCTGTGGAAACGGCCACATCGTCCGTCCACACGGCGCGTACGAGCCCCTGGGACAGGGGGCGCGGCGGGCCGTCGGACGAGGGGAGGGCGTCCGGTGCGGCGGCGATCAGTGTGACCCGGCCGGCGAGCATCTCCCGGCCGACGGCGGCGGCCGGGACCCGCAGGCAGAGGTGGTAGTCGCGGGCCTCGTCACCCCAGGAGCCGGTCGGATAGTCGCCCGACCGCGGGCCGGAGTCCTGCCGCCGGCCGGTCAAGTCCGCCACGGTGGGCGCCACTTGCCGGACGAAGACGGTCTCGGCGCCCAACGGGGTCCACAGCCGCAGGGCGACACCGGCGATCCCCTTGCCCATCGCCTTCTCCATCTGCCGGGTGAAGTCGGCGGCGAGGCCGGCCGGATCGGCGACGATGTCGGCCGTGCCGAGCAGCGCCGAGGCGATGCCGGTGACCTCCTTGACCTCCCAGTCCGTGCCGACGCCGCGGGCGTCGCAGGTGAAGGAGCCGCCGCAGGCGTCCAGGGCGGCGCGCAGGTCCTCGGGCGACTCGTGCTCGTTGCGGCCGTCGGTGAGCAGGAGGGCGTGCCGGATGCCGGCATCGGCGGACGACAGCAGCCGGCCGGTCAGCCGCAGCCAGCTCCCGATGGCCGTGCCGCCGCCCGCGCTCAACCGCCGCAGGGCCTCCTTCGCCCGCGTACGGGTGGCCGCACCGGCCACGGCCAGCCGGCCGCCGCCGGGGAAGACCTCGGCGGCCCGATGCGTTCCGGCCACCACCGCGAAGCCGACTCCGTCACGCAGCGTGTCGATGGCGGCGGCCGTCGCCTCGCGGGCGCCGCGCATCTTCGCCGGCGGACGGTCCATCGACCCGGAGCAGTCCACCATGATCACCACGGCGGCGTCCGGCCCGCCGGTGCCCGCCGCGGGGACCGGACGGCCTCCGGTCGTGCCGCCCCCGGTCGCGGTGACCGTGACGATGGCGTGCACCTCGCGCCCGCCCTCGGGCAGATAGGGGTTCTGGTGCACCTCGGCAAAGAAGCGCGGCACACGGGACTTGGTGAGGTGGGCCATCCGTTCCGCTCCTCGGGACGCCGTAACCGGTCGATCGGGGCCGTCGTGCGCGGTGCGTGGTGCCTTGCGCCTGCTGCCTTTGTGCCGTGGGCGGGGTGCGGGGAGCGCCGTCTGCCCGCGGCTGACGCGCCGTTCCTCGCCGGCGGGGCGCTCCGTACCGCGCCCCGCCGGTCTCCGGACGTGTCCGGAGGCGAGCCGTCAGGCCGGTGCCGCCTGCCCCGTGGGGGCGGGGAACGGCACCAGCGCCACCGTGACGTTGTCGTGCCCGCCACCGTCGAGGGCATGGGTGACCAGCGTGCGGGCGCTGTTCAGGAGGCTGGTGGGTGCGTCGTACGGCAGCACCGCGGCCATCTGCTCCGCGGACTCCGCGTAGTTCCACAGCCCGTCGGTGCACACCACCACCACACCGGGGCCGTCCGGCTTGAACGTGGCGGTGTGCGGCTCGACCTCGTAGGCGTCCGCACCGAGCCAGCCGGTGATGGCGTGCGCACGCTCGTCGGCGTTCGCCTCGGCCTCCGACATCAGGTTGTTCGCGACCATCTGGGCGGCCCAGGAGTCGTCCTCGGTGAGCCGGGCGGGCGGCGCCGTGCGGTCGTTGGGGATCCAGTAGGCGCGGCTGTCGCCGACCCAGCCGACGGTCAGCAGCCCGCCGCCGACCACCGCACCGACGAAGGTGCAGGCGGGGGCGTTCTGGCGGTGGTGCTCGTCATGGGCGGCGGAGGGGTCGGCGGCCAGCGCGTCGACCGCCGACGAGGCCGCCAGGATCGCCTCGTGCATGGCCTGCTGGGGGTGGGTGCCGCGCGGCAGCGACGCCCGCAGCGCCTCGCCGGCGGCCTCGGACGCCGCCGTGGACGCCTCGTCGGGGCGGGTCGCCGAGGAGACGCCGTCGCAGACCACCGCGATCACGGCGGGGGTGCCGTCCGGGAGCGCGGCGGAGCGCAGCGCGAAGAAGTCCTCGTTGCGGTGGTGCCGGTGGCCGAGGTCGCTGACCGCCGCGACGCCCGTCAACTCGCTTTCCATGTGGTCGCGTTCGCGGGGGCGGGCGTGGCCGCAGTGCTCGCAGTAGCCGTCCGGTCCCACCGCGCCGGACCGGCAGACGGTGCACAGGGCGGTGCCGTGGGCGGGGGTGCCGGACGGTGCGGCGGTCGTCCCGGCTGCCGTGTCCGCAGCGGCGGAGGCCGGGGCGGGCGCGCCCCCTTCCGCGGCCGGGGCGCCGGACCCGGCGGCTGCCGCGTCGGCCACCGCCTCGTACCCGGCGACGCGCGGGTCGGCGGGCTGCGGAGCGGCGGCCACCGGGGCCGGGCCGGGCACCGAGGGCGCATGGCCGGGCGGCGGCGGGATGCGGCCGGGCGGCGGCGGGGCGCCCGGATCCCCGTACGGGAGACGGGCCTGCGGGTCCGGAGGCGGCGGCCCGGGCGGCCCGGGGGGTGACGGCGGCAACGGAGGCGGGGGCGGTACGGCGGGGGCGCCCTGCGCGGGCGGGGCGCCGTACGCCGGCGGCGCGGCGGGCGCCAGGAGAGCGGCACCGCACCGCCCGCAGAAGTTGTCTCCCGCGTCCAGCGGTTCGTCACAGCCCGGACACCGGGACGGCCCAGTCACACCCATGTCACACCCACGTCCTGGGGCGGAAACGGTTGGCCCGTTCCACCAGTTCGATCCTTTTCTCACCACGCTGCGCCAGTCGCGCCAGCAAGCGGTACGACCCCTCCAGGCCGAACCGCAGACCGCGCTCGTCCAGCGGGCTGCCGAGCAGCGAGGGCCGCTCGTCCACGGCCGCCGTGCCGTCCGGCCCGGCACCGTGGCTACCGGAGAGTACCCAGTCCAGGGCGCTGCCCAGTACTTCGGTGGTGAGTTGTTCCCTTCGTTCGGCGTCCAGACCGAAGTCCGCGAGCGCCTCGACCTGTTCGGCGGCCGCGCGCAGGTCCGCCAGCAGCGGATCGCGGGGCGGCCGGTCCCGCAGCCGGGCGCGGACCGCCGCGATCCGCGCCGCGATGTAGTGGATGGACGACTCCGGGACGGACTCCAGCGCCTCGACCGCGCCCACGCGCTCGCCCACCGTCAGCCGTACCCGCGCCAGCCCGAACGCCGCGCTGACATAGCTGTGGTCGGTCGCCCACACCAGACGGTAGTACTCCACGGCGTTGTCCAGCTGGCCCAGCAGCTCCGCGCATATCCCCAGCGCCAGCTTCGGTGCCGGCTCACCGGGGAACGCGTCGTAGACCGCGTCGAACGCCAGCGCGGCGCTCTCGCGGTCGCCGCTCCACAGCGCCACCAGGCCGCGGTGCCACACCACCCGCCAGTCCGCGCCCCAGGTGCCGGGCTCGTCGCCGCCCCGGCGGGCGGCGGCCCACTGCTCGGCGGGCTCCGCGGCGATCTCCGCCAGCACCCGCCGCGCCGCCGCGCCGTCACCCGTCTCCAGGTGGGCGCGCAGGGCGTGCAGCCGGATCTCCAGGGAGTCGGCGGGCGCCGAGCGCAGGGCGCCCAGCAGGTCGGCGGGCGGGGCGGCCAGCAGCCCGGCCAGCAGCTCGGCGTGCGGATCGCCCGGGTCGACCCGCGGCACCGGCAGGGCCAGGGCGGCGCCGGCGACGTCCAGCGGGAGCAGCGCGGGGCCGCCGGGGGCCGGTTCCGCCCGGCGCGCCGGTCGGGCCCCCCGCGCGCCCAGCCGCGAACTGTCGCCCTCCGCAGGGGCCGTCAGCTCCGTGTCGACCACCCTCAGTTCGGGCCCGAACAGCGGGGACAGCGCGGGCCGCGGCTCGCCCGACTGGAGCGCCACCACCTCCCGCAGCACGCCCGTCAGCTGCTCGGCCATCTCCTCCGCCGAGGCGAATCTGCGCCCCCGGTCCGGGTCCGTGGCGCGCACCAGCAGCCGGTAGAACGACTCGTAGGTGCGGAACACCTCGATGTGGTCGGGATCGGGCAGGGAGTCCGCGAAGACGTTGGTGTAGCCCTGGAAGTCGAAGGTGAGGACCGCGAGGGTGCGCGCGACGGTGTAGAGGTCGGAGGCGACCGACGGGCCCAGCGCGGCGACCTCCGGCGCCTGGTAGCCGATCGTGCCGTAGATCGGGCTCTCGTGGTCGTCCATCCTGCGCACCGCGCCCATGTCGATCAGCTTGAGCCGGTCGTGCTGCTGGATGGCGTTGTCGACCTTGAAGTCGCAGTAGAGGTAGCCGCGGCGGTGGAGGTGGCCGAGCGCCTCCAGCGCCTCGATGCCGTACGCACAGGCCTGTTCGACCGGCAGCGGATCGCGCCTGCCCCGGGGTGTGCGCCGGTCGTTGGCGAGCTCCTTGAGCGACTTGCCGCCGACGTACTCCATGACGATGTAGCCGTCGAGGCTGCCCGTCGCCCGGTCGAGGTGCTCCACGAAGTTGTAGATCCGCACGATGTTGGCGTGCTCGATCTCGGCGAGGAAGCGCCGTTCGGACATCGCCACCGCCAGCGCCTCCTCGTCGCCGGTGTCCAGCAGGCCCTTGAGCACCACCCACCGGTCGGAGACCGCGTGGTCGGTCGCGAGGTAGATCCAGCCGAGCCCGCCGTGCGCCAGGCAGCCCACGACCTTGTACTGGCCGTGCACCATGTCGCCGGGCCGCAGCTTGGGCACAAAGCTGTACGGGTGACCGCACTTGGCGCAGAAGCCTTCCGTGCGGCCCGGCTCCTCGCCGCGCGCCCGGCCCACCGGAGCGCGGCAGTCCGCGCGGCTGCAGAACCGCTTCCGCTCCGGGACCTCCGGGTCCTCCAGCACCGCCGTACGCGGATCGGGCCGCGGCACCTCCGGCACCGCCACCAGCCCCGCGCCCAACCGCCCCCGCGCCGCCGCGGACGACGAGCCGCTGCCCGCCCCGCGCAGCGAGACCGCGGCCTCGCCGGACGCCCCGTGCGACAGCCGCCCGGGCACCGAGCGGCGCGACGCCGAAGGGCGGGCGGTCGGCGTGCTGCCGCCGGAACCGGGGGCGGGCGAGGGGACCGTCAGCAGCGCCCCCGCCGCCTCGCGGTCCGCCGCGGCACCGGCGAGCGCCCGGTCCGTCGCCTCGTCCGCGAGCGCCCGGCCGGTCAGGCCCGTGGGCGGCGACGACACCAGACCGTCCGGCGAGACCACCGGCGCCAGCCCGCACAGGTCGCAGTACAGCTCGCCGCCGCCGACATCCTCGTAGCTGCCCGCGCACTCACGCCGCTGGCAGCGCTCGTCGGCCCGCTCCGTCACGAATCCCCCCTGCCCTCCCGCTGCACCGCCAACGCCTCCGCCGCCGCCTGCTGATAGCGCCACACCGCCTGCTCGGCCGCCCGCAGATCGCACGGCGCACTCCACAGCATCCGCCGCCCGACGTCGTACCGCTCGGTGAGCAGCGGATCCTGGGCCAAACCGTGACGTGCGAGCTTCGCGCGGTACGCGTCCAGCCGGCCGCGCAGCTCGGCCCGCATCGCCAGCGGCGCCGTCACCGCCGTCAACGACTCGCGGGCCCGCAGGAGTTCGTCCTCGGCCCGCTCCTCCAGGCTCTCCAGCAGCGGCGACAGCCGGTGCCACTGCGCCCGCCTGCGGTAGTCGGCGGCCGCCGCCAGCTGTTCGTGCAGCGCCGTCGACGGGCCGCTGACCGCCGGCACCTCCGACGCGGCGATCTTCGCCAGCACCTCGCCGCGGGCCTGCCGCGCCTCGGTCAGCGTGCGGTCCGCCCGCGACAGCACGTCCCGCAGCTGCATCAGCCGCCGCTCCGCGTCCTGCCGGACGTCCAGCACCGCCGCCACCTCCCGCCGGATGTCCTCCAGCGCACGGGCCGCACGGTCGTAGCGCCCGGTGTCCGGACGGCCCCCGCCCGGCGCCGAACTCCCCGTCGACGACGACACCCAGTACGCCAGCGGATCCGCGATCACCTCGGCCCGCAGCCGCACCAGTTCGTCCGTGATCCGCTCCAGGTCGTCGCCCGCCGGGTGTTCACCGGGGCGCACGCCCACGGAGTGCGCCAGCGAACGCGTCCGCTGCAACTCGGCGGACAGCAGGTCTATCCGGGCCGGCAGCGTCGACCAGACCGCATCGGCGGCGACGATGACATCCAGCGACCTGGCGTACAGCCCGTTGATCCGCTCGACGAGCCCCTCCAGGCTGAACCGTTCGCCCGGCAGCGCCGGGGAGTCCTGGGCGTCGCCGTCGGCCGCGGCCGTCTCCGGCACCGTCACCCCGTCGCCGTGCAGCAGCTCCGTCAGCTCCGCCAGGTCCTCCGGCGACGGCCAGCGCCGCCGCTCCCGCAGCTCGCGCGCCGTCTCCAACGCCGCCGTGTACGCGTCGAACAGCGTCCACAGGACCGTGATGGACCGCTCCGCCTCGGCCCAGCGCTCCTTGGTGAGGCCGGACAGCCCGGCGCCCTCCAGCAGCCGGCGTCCCGCATGGTCCTGCAACGCGAGCAGCGACGTCTCGATCGCCTCGTACTCGGCACCGAGCCGCGCCAGGGCGCGGTCCACCTCCTCCCGGTCCAGCACCGGGGCATCGGGCCTCCCCGGAGAGCCGGGGAAGGGTCCAGGGACCCCCATCGATCACCTCTCCAATACGCGTACGGTGCACGGCGTTCGGTGCGGCCGGGCGGCCGCTGCGGTCTGCTCCTTTCACGTCCCGTTCCATAGTGACGGCATCCGGGCCTCCCGGGGCGTTCGGCGGCGTGAGTCCGCTCCTTGGAGCGATCAGTCGCTGTACTGCGGCGAAGGCGGCCCCGATATGCCCGGCAGGTCGGCCCGCAGCCACGTGCGGTAGGCCTGCATCCAGGGGCTCTTGGTGCCGCCGCCGCGGTAGTCGTCCAGGACCTTGTTCACCCGCCGCACCAGATCCGTGTCGTCCTTGTTCATCGCCACGCCATAGGACTCGTCCGTGAACGGCTTGCCCTTGAGCTCCACCGTCGGATCCTGCGCCGCCTGCGCCGCCGCCAGCGCGCTGTCGGTGACCACCGCGTCCGCCCGGCCCAGCTGCAGCCGCACCAGGCAGTCGAGTTGATTGGGCACCGTCAGCACCTGCGCGCCGTGCGGCCGCGCCCGCAGCGCGGTCTCGCCCGTCGAACCCGCCGCCGTGCACACGCGTTTGCCGCGCAGCGAATCGTCGAACGCCGTGACCTTCGAGGCGACCGGGGCCAGCACCTGCTGCCCCGCCTGGAAGTACGAGGTCGAGAACGCCACCTGCTGCTTGCGCACGCAGTTGATCGTCATCGTCCGCACCACCATGTCGACCGAGCGCTTCTGCAGCGCCGGGATCCGCTGGTTGGTGGGCACCGCCTTGAAGACCACGGGCGGATGCGGCCCCAGGATGTCCTCGGCTATCGCCCGGGCCAGGTCGATGTCGAAGCCCTCCAGCTCGCCGGTGGCCGGATTGCGGTATCCCCACCGGTAGGTGTTCTGGTCCACCCCGACGACCAGCTGGCCCTTCTCCTTGATCCGCTTCACCGCCGCGCCGTCCTCCGTCGACGGGCGCAGGCTCTCCGCGGCGGTGCGCGCCGTGCACGGCGCGAGAGCCGGTGCGGCCTGCGCCGTCCCCGGGACGTACGTCCGGTGCGTGGCCGCCGGAGGGGAGACCCGGCCGGGGCCGGGCGTGTCCCGTGCGGCGTCGCCGCCCAGCGCCGGGACCAGGACGGCGGCGGCCGCGGCCATCACCCCCATCCCGGACGCGACCGGCGCCAGCACGGCCCGCAGATTCACCAGGCCTCGCGCGCGCACCCTCATCCCTCTCCCACCGGACCTCGTCACCGGTACTCCGCCAGCCTGCGGCCGATCCCCAGCACCGCGCCCACCGCTCCCGCCGCCGCCAGCACCCCGGCCCCCACCGCGAGCCCGCGCAGCGCCGCCCGCCCGGCGTCCGCCGCCGACCGGAACTCCGCTTGTTCGTGCACCAGCGCCCGTTGCAGCCCGGCGGCCACCCGGTCGAAGGACTCGCCGGTGGACCCCTCCGGGCCGATCACCTTGGCCAGCGCCCTTTCGTAGTCGCCCTTGTCGTCCGCCGCCCGCGCCGCGCCGTGCCGCTCCTGCCACTGCCGCACCCGCGTCAGCGCCTCGCGCACCGGACGCCGCCCGGCCTCGTCGTCCGCCAGCGCCAGCGCCGCGCCCAGCCTGCTCCCCGGCCCCGCATCGCCGTGCTCGCCCCCGCCCGCCAGATCCGCCATCCCGGAACGGAAACCGGCCTCGTAGAAGTCCTGCCCGCCCCCGGTCAGCACCGCACCGCGCGCCACCAGCGTCAGGTTCTCGTCCCCGCGCGCCTGCAGCGCGTCGATCCGCGCCTCGTTGAGCACCCGCAGTGACCGGGCACCGTGCTCGTACGAACCCGTCAGGCCCGTACGCGCCACCGTATGCCCCGCCACCAGCCACACCAATACGACGGCGGACGAGGCCGTCGCCGCCACCAGGCCGCGGTTGAACACCCGGTTGGTGCGCCGGTAGTGCCGCCGCTGCGCCCACCCCAGCGCGCCGATCGCCACCACCCCCGCCCCCATCGCGAGCCACGGCCGTGCCCCGGCCGCGCGGTAGTCCGCCGCCAGCCGGTCCGTCTCCGCGTCGTACAACGCGCGTGCGGCGGGGAGGAGTTCCGTCCGCATCCGCTCATTGGCGTACCGCAGGTACGCGCCGCCCAGCGGCAGCCCCTGGCGGTTGTTCGCCCGCGCCGTCTCCACCAGCCCCGCGTAGCGCGGCAGCCCGCTGTTGAGCCTGGCGATCTGCGCGCGCGCCGCGGGCGAACCACTGCTGTTGGCGGCCGCCTTGACCAGCAGCGCGGACGCCGTGGAGAGGTCGGCGGCATAGCGGTCGCGGATCGCCCCGCTCTCCGTGCGGCCGGTCAGGAAGCCGGCCGCGGCCGTCGTGTCGGCGTCCGCCAGCGAGCGGTAGATGCTCGCCGCGTCCGCGGTCAGCGGCTGGCTGTGCTCCACGACGTCGTCGGCGGCCGCCGCCCGGTTCGTGACCTGCCAGGCCGCCACCGTGCCGAACACCACCACCAGCAGGGCCAGTACGGCACCGATCACCCGCAGCCGGCCCGGCTCCGTCCGCGCCGCGGCCCGCAGCTCGTCCAGCCCCTCGGCCCAGGCCGTCCTGCGCCCCGTGGCGGGCGGTGACACGCTGGTGGTCGACACGGAACCTCCCCCTGGGCGCTGACGTCGGGACCGGCCCCCGCGCCCGGCGCCGGGGAGCGCTCACACGGAGGACTGGTGCATGGGCAGCAGTATGTCCGCAGCCGCCGGGGCACACACCGCGATTGCCCCGATCTTGTTCGGATCGCGATCCGGCGGGCATGCCGTGCCACCGGGGCGGGAGCTTGCGGGCCCGCTGCCGCCGGGTCCCGCACTAGAGTTGGCGGCAAGTCGTCAGACATCAGGTGAGACCGGATTCCGGCCACCGTGCCGGAGGGGGAGTGAGCTCGTGCAGTCGGTGCGCAAGGGCAGGGTGTCGCTCGTGGAGACCGCGACCGACGAGATCCGCGCCCAGATCGTGAACGGCACCTGGCCGGTGGGCAGCCGCATCCCGCCCGAGAGCGCGCTCTCCGACACCCTCGGTGTCAGCCGTGCCTCGGTCCGCGAAGCCGTCCGGTCCCTGGTGCACTCCGGCCTCCTGGAGCCCCGGCAGGGCGACGGCACCTTCGTGATCTCCGACGACGACAGCGCGGTCGCCCTGCGCCGCCGCCTCGAACGCGCCGAGCTCAGCCATGTCACCCAGGTCCGCCAGGGCCTCGACGTGGTCGCCGCCCGCCAGGCCGCCAAGCACCGCACCGACGCCCAGCTCGCCGGGATCGAGGCCGCGCTGTCCCGCCGGAGGGCGGCCCTCGCCGCGCAGGACGACGAGGCGTTCACCGCCGCCGACGCGGAGTTCCACGTCCTGGTCGCCGAGGCGAGCGACAACCCCGTCCTCGCCGACATCTACCGCTCCCTGAGCGCGGCCCTGCGCGAGGAACTCCGGCGCGCCGCCTGCCTGGACACCGCCACCGCCGCGCCCGACGACCCGCACTCCCGCCTCACCGACGCCATCCGCGCCCGCAACCCCCAGGCCGCCGTGGACGCCGCGGTCCTCCTCCTGGCCGGGCACGTACGGGACCTGGCGCTTCCGGGGGAGGACTGAGGGAGGACCCGGGGGAGAGAGGGTTCCTGCTGAGGGAGAAGACGCCCTCCCGGAAGGCGCCCTCCCGGAAGACACCCTCCCGGAAGGCGCCCTCCTACTCCCACGTTCCCCTCAACCGCCGGTAGGCCCCCGGCTCCGCCCCCGCCCGGTCCAGGGTGTCCAGGGCCGCGCCCATGACCGGCGGGGCGGTCACCACACGGGGGCTCGCCCGGGGGGCGCGCTCCGCCAGGAGCCGGGTGACGTGGTCGTCGAGGAGGGGGTGCCGGGCGGCCAGGACCCCGCCGCCCAGGACCACGGGGACCGGTGTGCCGAGGAGGCCGAGACGGCCCAGGGCGACGCCGGCCAGGAGGGCGATCTCCTCCGCCTGGCGGACCACGAGGGCGCGGGCGACCGCGTCGCCGGAGTCCGCGACGGCGAAGAGGAGCGGCGTCAGCTCGTGGCGGCGGTGGCCGGGCAGGGACCGCAGGTGCAGGGCCTCGGTCAGCTCCGCCATGGTGGTCAGGCCGAAGTGCGCGGGCAGGACCGTGGCCAGCCCGGTCGGTGCGCCGCGGCCGTCCTCGGCGCGGGCCGCGCACCACAGCGCCTCGTCGGCGAGGAACGCACCGCCGCCCCAGTCCCCGGAGAGCCGGCCGAGGGCGGGGAAACGTGCGGTGGCCCCCGCGCGGCCGGTCCCCGCGCAGTTGATGCCCGCCCCGCACACCACGGCGACGCCCACCCGCTCCCCGTCGTCCGGCAGCCCGGCCCGCAGCAGCGCGAAGGTGTCGTTGCGCACGCGCACCGTGCGCGCCCACCCGCGGCCCGCGATCTCCGCGGTGAGCGCGGCCTCCTCCACGGGGAGGTCGGCGTTGGCGAGGAAGGCGGAGAGGTGGTCGACGGGGCCGGGGTGCCCGGCCCGGGCCAGCACCGACCGCACCAGCGGGGCCAGGACGTCGACCGCCCGGCCGACGCCGACCACCGGCGGCCGGAAGCCGCCGCCGCGTGCCGTGCCGAGCACGTCGCCGTTGGCGGTCACCAGCGCCACGTCGGTCTTGCTGTTGCCCGCGTCGACGGCGAGCGCCGTGCCCGTCAGGCCCACGCCAGGTGCTCCCGGTTGTGCGCGAGCAGCTGGTCGGTGAGCCGGTCGGCGTGGTCGGCCCGGCCGATCAGGGGGTGGGCGAGGAGGGCGGAGAACACGGCGTCGCGCCCGCCGGCCCGGTCCGCCCGCCGGCCGCCCCTGCCCCACAGCGCGGCCTCCAGGGCGAGGTGTTCGTAGGCGGTGACGTGTGCGACCAGCCCGGCGTACAGCGGTTCGAGGGGGCGCACGGGAAGGGGTGTTGCGCCCGTCGCGTCCACGGTCGCGGGCACCTCGATGACCGCGTCGTCGGGCAGGAACGGCAGGGTGCCGCGGTTGAGGGTGTTGACGACCTGGGTGTCCCCGGTGTCCCGCAGGAGGGAGGCGGTGAGCGCCACCGCGGCCTCCGAGTAGAAGGCACCGCCGCGCCGGGACAGCAGCTCCGGCTTCTCGTCGAGCGCCGGATCGCCGTAGCGCTCCAGGAGCTGCCGTTCGAGGGCGGCGACCTCCTCGGCCCGGGAGGGCCTGCCGCGCAACTCCTCCACGACCGCGTCGTGTTGGTAGTAGTAGCGCAGGTAGTAGGAGGGGACGGCGCCGAGGCGGTCGAGGAGCGCGCGGGGCAGGCGCAGGTGGTCGGCGAGGGCGCCGCCGTGGTCCTTCAGCAGCCGGGGCAGGACGTCCTGGCCCCCGACGCGGACCGCCCGCTCCCAGGTGAGGTGGTTGAGGCCGACGTGCTCCAGCTCGACCTCGCCCGGTGGGACGCCCAGCAGCGCGGCGAACCTGCGCTGGAGGCCGATGGCGACGTTGCACAGCCCGACGGCGTGGTGGCCGTGGGCGAGCAGGGCGCGGGTGACGATGCCGACGGGGTTGGTGAAGTCGACGATCCAGGCCCGGGGGGTGCGGCGGCGCACCCGCTCGGCGATGTCCAGGACGACCGGGACCGTGCGCAGCGCCTTGGCGAGCCCGCCGGCGCCGGTGGTCTCCTGGCCGACGCAGCCGCACTCCAGCGGCCAGGTCTCGTCCTGGTGGCGGGCGGCCTGGCCGCCGACGCGCAGTTGCAGCAGCACGGCGTCCGCGCCGTCGACGCCGGCGTCCAGGTCCGCGGTCCAGGAGATCCGGCCGGGGTGCCCCTGCCTGGCGAAGATCCGCCGGGCCAGGCCGCCCACCAGCTCCAGCCGCTCCGCCGCCGGGTCGATCAGGACGAGCTCCTCCAGCGGCAGGACGTCCTGCAGCCGCGCGAAGCCGTCGACGAGTTCGGGGGTGTAGGTCGAGCCGCCGCCGACCACGGCGAGCTTGATGCGGGGGTGCGCGGCGCGTCCCTGGGAAACCGGCATACAGGATCAGCCCTTCACTCCGGTGAGCGTGACGCCTTCGACGAAGGCCTTCTGGACGAAGCGGAAAACGATCGTGAACGGTGCCGTGGGCGGCGGCGTTGCGGCCATGGCGGGGAACCGTCCGGCCCCGGCCCGGACCGCTCAGCCCGTGTGGAACACCGCATCGCGGGCCTTCGCCAGCGCGGTCCGCAGGGCGCCGATCAGGATCGGCGGGCCGTCGACATCGCTCAGGCGCAGGGCGGGACGGGGCAGCGCGAGCCCGGTGAACTCCTCCTCCACCAGGGCGCGCAGCGCTTCCCCGCCGGCCTGCGCGACCTCGCCGGAGAGCACCACCAGCCGCGGGTCGACCACCGCGACCACGGCCGCGATCCCGGTCGCCAGCCGCCGTGCGACCTCCGCCCGGACCTCGTCCCGCGCCAGCGCCCCGGCGACCGTACGGACCTGCGGGTCCCCGTGCTCCCGGGCCAGTGCGAGCACGCTCGGCGCCCCGACCAGCCGCTGGAAGCCGCCGCCGGCGTCCGGCCGCGCGGCGCTGCGGTCGCCGCCCCGGGACAACGGGGCGCCCGGCAGCGGCATGTAGCCGATCTCGCCCGCGCCGCCGGTGGCTCCGCGCAGCAGCCGGCCGTCCAGCACGATGGCGGCGCCGACCCCCTCGCCGACCCACACCAGCACGAAGTCGTCGACGTCCCGGGCGGCCCCCTCGTACTGCTCGGCGACCGCCGCCAGGTTCACATCGTTCTCGATGGTGACCGGCGTGCCCAGCACCTCGGCCAGCTCCTCCTCGAGCGCCCGCGAGTGCCAGTCCGGCAGGTGCGGCGCGTAGCGCAGCCGGCCGGTCCGCGGGTCCAGGGCGCCGGGCGTGCCGATCACCGTCCCGTGCACCTGCTCGCGCGCCAGCCCGGCCCCGGCCAGCGCCCCGTCGACGGCCCGCGCGACCAACCGCGCCGTCCGGTGCGGCGCGCCCGGGGCGACGGCGTCGGTGCCGACCCGCTCCCGACCGAGCACCTGCCCGGTGAGGTCGGCGACGGCGGCGGTGATCCCCTGCTGATCGACGGCCAGCGCGGCGACGTGCGCCGCCGTCGGGTCGATCTCGTAGAGCTGCGCGCTGGGCCCCGGCCGCCCGGTCACGTTCCCGGTCGTCCGCACCAGCCCCGCCGCCTCCAGCCGGGCCAGCACCTGCGAGGCGGTGGGCTTCGACAGCCCGGTCAGCTCCCCGATCTGCGTGCGGGTCAACGGGCCCCGCGACACCAGCAGATCGAGCGCGGCCCGGTCGTTCATGGCCCGCAGCACCCGCGGCGTCCCCGGCACCCCCCGCACACCCTGCCCCCTGCCCATGCCCCACCCCGTCCACCGGGGGCCGTACGACCCACCGGTCATCTGTTAACAAACCTTCCAATAACTGAACAGGAAGGTAGGGGGCGGGCGGGGGCGCGTCAATGGGGCGGCGGCGCAACTTCGCGGCGGTCCGCAGGCCCCCTGGCTGCCGGTCGCCGGGCCCGGGGCATCCGGCGCTCCGTCGGAGAGACGGCGAAGCCGTGACGCCCCGGGCTCGGCGAGCGAGGCCCGGGGCGTCACGGCGGTACGGCGCGGCGGGGTGCTACTTCCCCGTCTTCGACGGCGAAGCGATCGGGCTGGTGGCCACGGACTGGGGGGAGAGGGGGTTGTTGAGGGCCGAGGGGGCGGCCATGGCGGCGGTGGGGTCGGCGGCCTCTTCCTCCTCGTCCTCGGGGGCCGGGCGGGGGGCGAGGTGGACGCCGGCGGCGTCGAGGGCGCGCTTGATGCGCCAGCGCAGTTCGCGTTCCACGCCGGGTGCCTTGCCGGGCATGGTTTTGGCCGAAACGCTGATGGTGACCGTGTCCAGGTGCACCTCGCTCAGGCCGAGGACCTCCACCGGCTCCCACAGCTGCTCGTTCCAGGGCTCGGCCTTGGACATCTCCTCGCCGGCGGCGGTGATGGTCTCGCGGGCGCGCTCCAGGTCCTGGTCGGCGGCGATCACCACGTCGACGGCGGCGGTGGACCAGCCCTGGCTGAGGTTGCCGATCCGCTTGACCTCGCCGTTGCGGATGTACCAGATCGCGCCGTTGGGGCCGCGCAGCTTGGTGACGCGCAGGCCGACCTCGATGACCGTACCGGTGGCCACCCCGGCGTCGATCTCGTCGCCGACGCCGTACTGGTCCTCCAGGATCATGAAGACGCCGGAGAGGAAGTCGGTGACGAGGTTGCGGGCGCCGAAACCGATGGCGACACCGGCCACACCGGCACTGGCCAGCAGCGGCGCCAGGTTGATCTTCAGCACGGAGAGCACCGTCAGTGCGGCGGTGCCCATGATCACGAACGAGGCGACGCTGCGCAGCACCGAGCCGATGGCCTCGGAGCGCTGCCGGCGTCTCTCGGCGTTCACGAGCAGACCGCCCAGCGCGGTGCCCTGGGCGGCGGCCGCGGTGCGGTTCATCCGCTCGATGAGCTTGGTGATGGTGCGGCGGATCACATGCCGCAGCACCACCGCGATCACGATGATGAGCAAGATCTGCAGGCTGGACGTGAGCCACGTCCCCCAGTTCTCCTGCACCCAGCCGGCGGCGTTGGTGGCCTTCTGAGTGGCGTCGTCGAGCGACGTCGGGCCGGATGTGCCGGGCGTGGCGGCGCGCAGGTGCGCGCCGGCGGCCGGCGAAGCGGACCAGAACACAGTCGAACCTTCCGTGTGGGACAGCAGACCCGGGCCTCGGTGGGACCCCAGGAAACCGGGCAGACCAACCACACTAACGGGGCAACGGGAGCGGTCCGCGCCCTTGTTCGAGTCGGATAGTTGTGCGGAGGCCGGAATGAGCCCGGTTCCGGACGGAGGTACCGGTGTGTGGTGGAAAACACCTCCGACCCGTTACTCGGTCATGGTGGCGCTCTCACCAGGCACCGGGGGACACTGTGGGGAGATCGTCCCGGCGCGAGCCACGCGCCGCCGGCGTACAAGGAGGCACCCGTGCCGCATGTCCTGGTCCTCAACGCGTCGTACGAGCCGCTCGGCGTCGTACCGCTCCGCCGCGCGCTCATCCTCGTCCTCAATGAGAAGGCTGTCAGCCTCGAGGAGTCCGGCGCCCTGATGCACAGTGCGACCCATGTCATACCCGCTCCGAGCGTGGTCCGCTTGAAGCGGTTCGTGCGGGTGCCCTTTCGAGGCCCCGTGCCACTGACCCGCCGGGCGCTGTTCGCCCGTGACGGCGGGCGCTGTATGTACTGCGGTGGCGTCGCAACCAGCGTCGACCACGTCATCCCGCGCAGCCGCGGAGGTCAGCACACCTGGGAGAACGTCGTCGCCGCCTGCCGGCGCTGCAACCACGTCAAGGCCGACCGCCATGTCGCCGAGATCGGCTGGCGGCTGCGGCATCAGCCCGCCCCGCCATCAGGACTGGCGTGGCGGATCATCGGGACGGGCCATCGCGACCCGCGCTGGCTGCCGTATTTGCAGCCGTACGGCGCGGATGACGCCCTGGCCCGGATCGACGCCGTATCGGCGTAGGTCCGGGTTTCTGCGTCTTCGACGGTGGTGCGGACGTCCCGCCCTTCGGGGACGTCCCGCTCCGGCCGGGGCGGACGCCGCCGGACCCTCGCCCCGTGGCCGGGTGCCGCGGCGACGAGGGTCCCGCGGCGCCCACGACGGCAGCCCGTTGCCCCAGGAGGAGGGGAACCGCCCGCGCGCCCCGGGGGCACCTACCGCTCAGCCGTGGCCCGCGCCCGACTGCTCAGGGCCCTTCCCCTTGCCGGCCGGCCCGGGGCCGTTCCTGCCGCCCGGTCCGTCGTCCTTCCCGGCCGGCCCCCGGTCCGCGCCGTCCGGCCCGTGGTCCGTGTCCGCCGGTCCCCGATCCGCGTCTCCCGGCCCCTGGCCGGCGACCGCGTACGCCTCCACGGACCACAGCGAGTAGCCGAAGCGGGTGGCCCGCTTGTCGCCCTGGATGCGGACGAAGCGGGCGCCCTCGGCGTCCATCCTGATGGATTCGCGACCGCCCTTGCCGTCCCGGACCGTGGCCGCGGTGCGCCAGCTGCGGCCGTCCGCCGAGACCTGGATGCGGTAGCGGGCGGCGTAGGCGTCCTGCCAGTTCAGGACGATCCGGCCGAGGCGGGTGGGGTGGGCCAGTGCGAACTGCAGCCAGGCGCCGTCCTCGGCGGGGGAGGACCAGCGGGTCCCGGGGTCGCCGTCGGTGGCCGCCGATGCCGGGAAGCCGGCGGTCTCGTCCCCGGAGGAGGTGGCGACGGTGCCGCGCGCCAGGTCCTTGCCGCCGGTGCGCGGGTACGTCCGCACCGTCAGCGTCTGCTCCGCGCCGCCGATCTCCACCGGGATCTCGTACGTCCCCGACGGCGTGTCCTCGGGGACGTCGACGGTGATACGGACCGTGGCCGTGCCGCCGCGCGGCGCGGTGACCTTCGCGGGGGCATGCACCGTGAAGCCCTTGGGCGCCTTGACCGACAGCTTCCCGCGGACGTCGCCGGGGCGGCGGGAGTAGACCAGGGCGTCGACCGTGGCGCTGCCGCCGGTCTGGGCGTCCGCCTCCTTGCGGGACAGTTCGAGGCCGGCGGCCGGGGTGTCGTCGAACCAGGGCGTGACGGCGTGCACGGCCGGTGCGTCCGCGCCCTTCGCCCAGGTCAGCCGTACCGCGTCGGCGCGCAGCCCGGGCGTCTTGGATTCGGTCCAGCCGGTGGGGGAGAGCCGGTCGAGGCGGCGCCAGCCCTCGCCCGGGACGTGCGCCTCGACGGAGACGGCGCCCGCGGACGGCCCCGGGTCGGTCAGGGCGGTCACCGCGGCCAGCGGGCGGGTCCGCTGGAAGGGGACGGTCAGCGACGTCGTGTCGGCGCCGTCGTCGGGCCGGGGGGTGTCCCGGCGGGCGCCGGTCCAGGCATCGGCCTCGGTCATCGCCCGCTCCAGGAACGGGGCCAGCACGCCCTTGCCGACCGTCGCCGGGCTGTGCGCGCACTCCGTGCGCAGCCGCTGCACGGCGCGCTGGGCCGACCAGGCGGCGTCGCCGTCGCCATGCGCCTGCGCCATGAGCGTGTCGACGGCCTGCTCACCGGCGCTGCCGTAGCGGGCCAGCTGCTCGGCCCACGGACGGATCTCGGTGGCCAGGTCCGAGCGCAGGTCGCGGGGCACGTCGCGCATGGTGCGGAACGCGGCCCGCAGCGCCTCGGCCGCCTCGGCGAGGTCCGGGTCCCGGCCGGGCCGGCCGTGGTTGACCGCCGCCTCGCGGGCCTTCCAGAAGCGGTCGATCAGGGGTCGCAGATACCCCGACTCGGTCCGGTCGAGCAGCGAGGAGGAGGCGTTGCCGGCCAGCGCGCGCAGCGCGGCACGGCCCCGCGGATCGCCGCCCGCCAGGTCGTCGACGGCCGCGTCCCAGGACCGGTCCGGGTGGTAGTCGCGCGGGTTCCATGCGTAGTCGGCGGCCGTGAACAGCGGGATGCGGGAGGCGAGGGGCTGCTCCATGGCGTTGGCGAGCAGCGCCGTCGAGCCGGTGGCGACGGCCGGTTCCCTGCCGCGGTAGGCGCCGAGGAAGATCCGGTCCTGGGCGTAGTCGTTGACCGGGTAGTTGTCCATGGTGACCAGGGAGTGGCCGAACGCCTGGCGGGCGGTGGACAGCTCGCCGCCGGTGATGGTCCGCGGGACCACGCCCACACCGGTCCAGGCCACCTCGACCCCGTCGCCGAGCGCGTCGGCCAGCGCCCGGCGGTACGCCGTCGTGCCGTCCTGGTAGTACTCGGTCGGCATCAGCGAGAGCGCCGGGGCCCGCGGGTGGCGCCGCGCCAGGTGTGCGGCGAGCGCGTTGGCGACCTTGGCCTGCGCCTCGGCGGCGGCCCGGGGGCCGGAGCCGAAGGCGTCCGCGTCGGCGTCGCAGTGCCACTCGCTGTAGCTGACGTCCTGGAACTGCAGCTGGAAGGAGCGCACGCCCAGCGCCCACATCGCGTCCACCTTGCGCCGCAGCGCCCGCAGGTCCTCCTCGGACGACAGGCACATCGCCTGGCCCGGGGCGACGGCCCAGCCCAGCGTGATGTGGTTGGCGCGGGCCCGCTCGGCCAGCGCCCGGAAGCCGGCGCGCTGGTCGGCCGGGTAGGGGTCGCGCCACCGCGCCTGGCGGTACGGATCGTCCCCCGGCGCGTACAGGTAGTGGTTCTGCTTGGTGCGGCCCATGAAGTCCAGCTGGGCGAGCCGCTGGGCCTGGCTCCAGGGCTGCCCGAAGAAGCCCTCGGTGGTGCCGCGCACCGCCGTGCCGGGCCAGTCGCGCACGGCGACCGAGGCCAGCTGCCGGCCGGCCCGCCGCCCGCCGCCCCGGCCGGAGGACCCCTCCGTGCCGTCGGTGACCAGCTGCCGCAGGGTCTGCGCCCCGTGGAAGAGGCCGTCGGGGCCGACGCCGTCCAGGGCGACGGTGTCCCGGCCCGCGACCTGGCCCACGGCCAGGCGGTAGCCGCCGGCGGGCAGATCGCCGCGGGCCGGTGCCCGCAGCGCCCGCAGGGCGTCCGCGGCCTGCTCGCCGCCGACCCGGATCACCGGCCCGGCCGCGGGCAGCCGGTCGCCGGGCGCCACCTGCCGGACGGTGCGTACCCCGGCGTCCCGCAGCAGGCCGCGCAGCACGTCCAGCGCGTAGGGGTCGGTGTCCGGCGCGGCCACCAGGGTCGCCTCGTCGCCCAGCGGCACGGCGGTGCCGAGTTCCCGCATCGACTGCGGGCGCGGCCAGACCGCGGGCAGCTGCCCGGCGCCGGCCGGCCGGTCCGGCTGGTCGGGGGCGGCGCCGACGGTGTGGCCGGCGGGCGCCGCCTGGGCGCTGGGCACCCCGCCGAGCAGGCCCCCGATGACCGCGGCGGCCAGCGCGGTGGTCCCCGCCACCCGCGCACGGGCGCCCGTGCCGATCCCCCGGCCGCTCCTACCGATACTTCCGACGCTCCATACGCCCCGGCCTCGCACGGCTGCTCCTCGTCCCCGTCCATCACCCGCCGGTCCGCACCGGCGCCCCGATTTACCCCGCCGATGCCCGTTCGGACAGACCTTCGGCCGTGAGCCCACCATTGTGGCGGTTCGGGTGTCAACAAGGCGATGGCGGGTCCCGGACGGTCGGCCGCGGCCCCGCGCCCGACCCCCTCGGCGACCGGGCCGGCGACCCCTTCCGCAGCCGCGCCGGGGGCGGTGCCGGGGTGGTTCCCGGTCCGCAGGAATTCCGCCCCGGAGCCCCGCTTCCCGGCGTTCTGTACGCCCTCCGGGGCTCCGCGCAGTGAAATCGCCTGCGTGGGGGATAATGTGACGTGGGACACGTTTCATGACCGGATACGTCTGCGATCGTGTCGAGTGGGTAGGGCCAACGTGTCCCATTACCGATGAACGGGAGGCCCTCGTGGCCGCATCCGCTCAGCTGCTCCTCGACGCCCTGTCCTCCAAACCGGGAGGTGCGACGATGGAGTCCGACATCTTCGACGGGGTGTCCGACCCCGATTCCGGCCTGGACGGCTCCGGATCCTTCAGCTTCGTCGAGCCGCCCCTGACCAGCGAGCCCCCGCTCGCCGACGCCGCCCCGCTGACCAGCGAGGTCCCGATCTCCGCCGAGCTGCCGCTGACCAGCGAGCCGACAGCCGCCGGCCTGGGTACGGAGTCCATGGAGGTCTGAGGACCCATGGGCCGCGCGCGGCTCGCCCGGCTGCACGGCATCGCCACCTCCTACGAACCCTCGCCGGGCAGGAGCATCCAGGTCACCGGCGACACCGTCGTCGCCGTGCTCGGCGCACTGGGGGTCGATGCCTCCACCCCGCAGGCCGTACGCAGCGCCCTGGCCGCGTACGAGGACCGCGCGGCCCGCGCCCTGCTTCCCCCCACCGTCGTCGCCCGCCCGGGCCGCCCGCCCGACCTCGCCCGTCTCCCCGAAGGCACCGCCCTGCGGGTCGAGACCGAGAGCGGGGCCGCCGCGGAGGGCCTGGCGGCGTCCGGCCCGGCGGCCCTGGCCCGGCTGCCCCTCGGCATCCATGTGCTGCACGCCGCCGCCCCCGACGGCCGCGGTGCCCGCGCCCGCCTGATCGTGGCGCCCGACCGGGTGCCCGCACCGCCCGGCCGCAGTCACGGCTTCCTGGTGCAGCTCTACTCCCTCCTGTCCCGGCAGTCCTGGGGCATGGGCGACCTGGGGGACCTCGCCGACCTCGCCGCCTGGTCCGGGCGCGCCCTGGGCACCGGCTTCCTCCAGCTCAACCCGCTGCACGCGGCCGTCCCCGGTCCGCCCACCGACCCCTCGCCCTACCGGCCCTCCTCGCGCCGCTTCCCCGACCCGGTCCATCTGCGCATCGAGCACATCCCGGAGTACGCCCGGCTCACCGGCGCCGCGCGATTACGGGCCGAGGAGCTCGCCGCGCGGGCCGGGGCGCTGCGCGACGGAGTGCTCGACGGGGGCGCGCTGATCGACCGGGACGCGGTCTGGGCGCTCAAGCGCGAGGCCCTGGAGCTGGTGCGGACGGTCCCGCTGACCCCGGGCCGCCGGGCCGCGTACTGCGACTTCCTCGCCGAGCAGGGCGAGGCGCTGGAGGACCACGCCACCTGGTGCGCCATCGCCGAGCGGCACGGCCCCGACTGGCGCGGCTGGCCCGACGGGCTGGGCGACCCGCGCTCCGCGGCCACGGCCCGGCTGCGGCCGCAGCTGCTGGACCGGATCGACTTCCACAGCCGGCTGGTCTGGCTCACCGACCAGCAGCTGGCCGCCGCCCAACGCAGCGCGCGGGAGGCCGGGATGGGTGTCGGGCTGGTGCACGACCTCGCCGTCGGCGTCCATCCCTCCGGTGCCGACACCTGGGCGCAGCAGGACGCCTTCGCCGCCGGGATGTCCGTCGGGGCGCCGCCGGACGCCTTCAACTCCCGTGGCCAGGACTGGGGGCTGCCGCCCTGGCGCCCGGACGCGCTGGCCGCCGCCGGGTACGCCCCGTACCGGGAACTGCTGCGCGGCATGCTGCGGCACGCCGGGGCGCTGCGCATCGACCATGTGATGGGGCTTTTCCGGCTGTGGTGGGTCCCGGAGGGCCGGCCGCCGACGGAGGGCGCCTATGTGCGCTACGACGGTGAGGCGATGCTCTCGGTGCTCGCCCTGGAGGCGCACCGGGCCGGTGCCGCGGTGATCGGCGAGGACCTGGGCACCGTCGAACCGGGCGTCCGCGGCGCACTCGCCGAACGGGGCGTCCTGGGGACGTCGGTGCTGTGGTTCGAGCGGGATTACGGGAGTGGGGACACCGACGGGCGGGGCGGGGAGGCCGCCCCGGAGGCCATCTCGGAGCCGGCCCGGGGCCGCGCCTCGGACCCCGGCCCGGAGCCTGCCCCGGATCCCGCCGCCAAGCCTGCTGCGAAGCCCGCCCCGGATCCCGTCGCGAAGCCCGCCCCCGCCCCCGTGGCCCGCATCCTGGCGCCCGAGGAGTGGCGCAGTGCCTGCCTGGCCACCGTCACCACCCACGATCTGCCGCCCACCGCGGCCCGGCTGACCGGTGAGGACGTCGCCCTGCGCGAACGGCTCGGGCTGCTCGCCGGGCCGCCGGAGCGGGAGCGGTCCCGCGCCCGGCACGAACGCACCGCATGGCTGCGGGAGTTGGTGCGGCGCGGCCTGCTGCCCGAAGGGGCGGCCGACGAGGAGGCGGCCGTGAAGGCCGTGCACCGCTTCCTGCTGCGGACCCCGGCGCGGATGGTGGGCGTCTGGCTGCCCGACGCGGTGGGGGACCGGCGCCCGCAGAACCTCCCCGGGACATGGGAGGAGTACCCGAACTGGCGCCTCCCGATCGCCGGCCCCGACGGCCTTCCGCGCACCCTGGAGGAGCTGGCCGCCTCGCCCCGTCTGCACGCGCTGATGCGCGAATTGTCCGACGGCCGGTGGTGGCTCCGCCCGGCCGGGGCCGCCGGTTGTGCCACCCCGGGCGCGCGGGGCGCGGGGGCGTCCGATACGTTGACTTCGTGAGCAACAAGGTCAATAAGAATGTCCTGCGCGCCGGAACCATCACCGCCGGCACCGCGCTGATGCTGCTGATGTCGTCCCCCGCGTTTGCGCTCACCCGCGACGATGGTGACGACCCGGGTCCGGGTCTGAGCGTGATCGCCACGCTCGGCCTCTATGTCGCTGCACCCATCGTGCTCTTCCTCGTCATCGCCGGACTGGTCGTCGCCGGCGACAAGTCCCGCAAGCAGGCCGGCTCCAAGGGCTGACGCCGGGCACCAGTGACGCCTTCGGGGCGCCCCGCGGTCATCGACCGCGGGGCGCCCTTCGTCATGTCCGGACGGGGTCCGGAAGGGGCGCCCATCGGTGACAGAACCGAGGGGCGCCCTTTGTCGTACCCAGATATTTCCGCAGGTGGAAAAGGGGTTGCGGGGCGGCTATCGAGCGCTTTTCGGCCGGTTTGCTCGGGGGGAGGTGTTTAACCGGCCCTAACCTACGATGACGTAACCTACGGGTCCGTAGGTCAAACCTACGGACCCGTAGGTCATCGTCCCCAGGAGTTCCCCCGTGACCATCGCCCCCGCCCGCCATAACGGAGAGCTCGGCCAGGCCGCCTGGAGCGACGCTCAGCTGCTCTACGCACTCGAAGAGGTCGTCGAGAAGGAACTCGACCGCCACCTGAAGGTCGCCAAGGACTGGATGCCGCACGAGTACGTGCCGTGGAGCGACGGGCGCAACTTCCCCGGGCCGCTGGACGGAGAGGCCTGGGACCCCGAGCAGTCCAAGGTCAGCGACATCGGCCGGATCGCCCTCGTGGTCAACCTCCTCACCGAGGACAACCTCCCCAGCTACCACCACGAGATCGCCACCCTCTTCGGCCGCGACGGCGCCTGGGGCACCTGGGTGCACCGCTGGACCGCCGAGGAGGGCCGGCACGGCATCGTGATGCGCGACTACCTCCTCACCAGCCGTGCGGTCGACCCGGACCAGCTGGAGCAGTTCCGCATGGCCCACATGTCGGAGGGCTTCGAGTCCGACAACGCGCACAGCATGCTGCACTCGGTGGCGTACGTCGCCTTCCAGGAGCTGGCCACCCGCATCTCGCACCGCAACACCGGCCACCACTCCGGCGACCCGGTCTGCGACCGGATGCTGGCCCGGATCGCCACCGACGAGAACCTCCACATGGTCTTCTACCGCAACCTCCTGGGCGCGTCCTTCGAGATGGCGCCCGACCAGACCATGTGCGCGGTGCGCGACGTCGTCACCGGCTTCCGGATGCCCGGCCACGGCATGCCCGGTTTCGAGCGGTCCGCCGCCCGGATGGCGATAGGCGGGATCTACAACCTGCGGATCCACCACGACGACGTGCTGCAGCCGGTGCTGCGCTTCTTGAAGGTGCTGGAGATCGGCGGGCTGGGCCCGGCCGGGCTGGCCGCGCAGGAGGAGCTGGGGCTGTTCATGGACGGCCTGGACGGCCAGGCGCGGAAGTTCGACGAGCGCCAGGCCGCCATCCTCGCCCGCCGCGAGGCCAACCGCCGCGCCTGACCCGGCCGGCCTCCCGGGGCCGCCGCCTGCGGGCGGGTGACCGTGCCGGCGGGTGCGTACGCTGCCCGCATGGCCGACTGGGATCTCAAGAAGCTGCGCATCCTGCGCACCCTCCACGAGCTGGGCACGGTCACCGCGACCGCCGAGGCGCTGCACATGACGCCCTCGGCGGTCTCCCAGCAGCTGACCGGGCTCGCCAAGGCGCTCGGGGTCACGCTGCTGGAGGCGCACGGCCGGCGGGTCCGGCTGACCGACGCCGCGCAGCTGGTGCTGCGGCACGCCGAGGCGGTCTTCGCCCAGCTGGAGCGCGCGGACGCGGACCTGCTCGGCTACCTCCAGGGCGAGGCCGGCCAGGTGCGGGTCGGCGCCTTCTCCACGGCCATCCCCGCCCTGGTGGTCCCGGCCGTCCAGGAGCTGCGCCGCAGCCACCCGGGCCTGTCGGTCGTCGTACGGGAGGCGGAGGCCGAGGCGGCCTACGAGCTGCTGGCCGAGGGCAGTGTCGATCTGGCGCTGTCGCTGGCCGCGCACGCCCCCACCCCGCGCGACCCCAAGTTCAGCCGGGTCTCGCTGCTCGCCGACCCGCTCGACGTGGCGCTGCCGGCCGGCCATCCCCTGGCCGGCGAGCCGGGGCTGCGGCTGGCCGATCTGGCGGGCGAGCCCTGGATCTTCGGCAGCAGCGGGCCCTGGTCGCAGATCACCACCACCGCCTGCGAGAACGCCGGGTTCGTGCCCGAGCAGGCGCACGCCGCCGCCGACTGGAGCGCGATCTGGGCGATGGTCGCGGCGGGGATGGGCGTGGCGCTGGTGCCCCGGATGGCGCTGGCCGGCGGGCTCGGCGCCGCCGGGCGCGGGGCGGCGGAAGGCGGCACTCGGGGCGGGCACGGCGGGGGAGTGGCGGTGCGGGTCCTGCACGCCGACCAGCCGCGCCGCCATGTGGTCGCCGCCGCCCGCCGAGGCTCCGAGGGGGCGCCGGGTCTGGCGCGGGTGCTCGCCGCGCTGCGGCAGGCGGCCGCCGCGCAGACGCCGGGGGACCCAACCGTTCAGTCCAGCTGAACGTATTCCTCAAAAACTTTCGATGGACCTGAGGGGTGAGCCGCTGCGACCGTGGAGCGGTCCGCACCGCTCACCTCGTCGAAAGGCCACGATGACCGCCGAACCGGCCGCCCACGCCACCGATCCGCACGCCAACGACGCGAACCCGTACGGCGGCGGAGACCCCTACGCCGACTACCGCGGCGGCGACTTCCCCTTCACCTCGCTCGTCGACCTCGCCGACCGCCGCCTCGGCGCCGGGGTGATCGCCGCGAACGACGAGTTCTTCGCCGAGCGCGAGAACCTGCTGAAGCCCACCCCGGCGGTCTTCGACCCCGAGCACTTCGGCCACAAGGGCAAGATCATGGACGGCTGGGAGACCCGGCGCCGCCGCGGCGCCGACGGCGACCACCCCTTCCCGGCCGACGACGAGCACGACTGGGCCCTGATCCGTCTCGCCGCCCCCGGCGTGATCCGCGGCGTCATCGTCGACACCGCCCACTTCCGGGGCAACTACCCCCAGCAGATCACCGTCGAGGCCACCGCGCTCCCGGGCAGCCCCGGCCCCGAGGAACTGCTCGCCGACGAGGTGAAGTGGGAGGAACTGGTCCCGCGCACCCCCGTCCGCGGCCACGCCGCCAACGGCTTCGCGGTCACCGTGGAGCGCCGCTTCACCCACCTGCGGCTCAAGCAGCACCCCGACGGCGGGATAGCCCGCCTGAGGGTCCACGGCGAGGTCGTGCCGGACCCGGAGTGGCTCGATGTGCTCGGCACCCTCGACCTGGCGTCCGTGCTGCACGGCGGCACCGTCGAGGACGCCTCCGACCGCTTCTACTCCTCGCCCGCCCAGCTCATCCGGCCCGACCTGTCCCGCAAGATGGACGACGGTTGGGAGAACCGCCGCCGCCGGGTCAGGGGCACCAACGACTGGGTGCGCTTCCGGCTCGCCGCCCAGGGCGAGATCCGCGCCGTGGAGATCGACACCGCCTACCTCAAGGGCAACTCCGCGGGCTGGGCCGCCCTGTCGGGGTGCGACGGCGACCCGTCCGACGAGGCCTCCTGGTTCGAGATCCTGCCGAAGACCAAGCTCCAGCCCGACACCCCGCACCGCTTCCGGCTGCCGGCGGCCGTGACCGCCACCCACGTACGGCTGGACGTCTTCCCCGACGGCGGCCTGGCGCGGCTGCGCCTGCACGGCAACCTCACCGCGGCGGGCCGCGCCGCCCTCGGCGGCCGCTTCACCGCTCTCGGCGGCTGAGCCGCACCCCCTCTTCCGCCGGGCCCCGCGGGAGGGGGCGGGACCCGGCGGACACCGGCGTGCCCGGCGTACGGACGAGGCCGGCTCCCGTCCGCCGGGCGCTCCCACCGGCCGTGGCGGCGAAAGGGGGCTCCCGCCGCCACGGCGAGAGCCCCCGAGGGGCCGGGCGGGATCCGCGAGGGCGGACCCCGCCACGGGGGACGGTCAGGCCGCCGCGTCCGCGGCCTGCGCCTTCAGCGCCCGCTCGATGCCCGCGCGCGACTCCGTCATCAGCCGGCGCAGCGCCGCGCTCGGCTCGGCCGACGCCAGCCAGGCGTCCGTGGCGTCCAGCGTCTCCTGCGAGACCTGCAGCGCCGGGTAGAGGCCCACCGCGATCTGCTGCGCCATCTCGTGGCTGCGGGCGTTCCAGATGTCCTTGACCGCGTCGAAGTACTTCGCGGTGTAGGACGCCAGCAGCTCCCGCTGGTCGGTCTGGACGAAGCCGCCGATGACGGACTCCTGCAGGGAGTTGGGGAGCCGGTCGGACTCCACGACCGACGCCCAGGCCTCGGCCTTCGCCTCCGCCGTGGGGCGCGCCGCGCGGGACGTGGCGGCGTACCGCTCGCCCGCGGAGGTCTTGTCCCGGTCCAGCTCCGCCGCGATGGCCTTCTCGTCCGCCCGGCCGGTGGCCGCCAGCCGGTGCACCAGCGCCCAGCGCAGCTCGGTGTCCACGGCGAGCCCGGGGATCTCCTGCGTCCCGTCCAACAGGCCCTGCAGCAGGTCCAGCTGGTCGTCGGTACGGGCCGCGGCGGCGAACGCGCGGGCCCAGGCCAGCTGGTGGTCGCTGCCCGGCTCGGCCGCCCGCAGCTGCTCCAGCGCCGCCGCCGTCCAGGTCGCGAGTCCCGTCTCGCGCCAGTCCGGGGCCGCGTACAGGTCCAGCGCCAGCTTCACCTGGCGGTGCAGCGACTGGACGACGCCGATGTCCGACTCCTTGCCGATGCCGGACAGCACCAGCGCCAGGTAGTCGCGGGTGGCCAGTTCGCCGTCGCGCGTCATGTCCCAGGCCGAGGCCCACGACAGGGCGCGCGGCAGCGACTCGGTGAAGTCGCCGAGGTGCTCGGTGACGGTCTTCAGCGACTCCTCGTCCAGCCGGACCTTGGCGTACGACAGGTCGTCGTCGTTGAGGAGCAGCACGGCCGGCCGCGGCTCGCCCGTCAGCTGCGGCACGGGCGTCAGCTCCCCGTCCACGTCCAGCTCGATCCGCCGGGTGCGCACCAGCTTGCCGTCCTGGAGGTCGTAGGCGCCGACCGCGATCCGGTGCGGCCGCAGCACGGGCTCGCCCTTGGCGCCGGCCGGCAGCGCCGGGGCCTCCTGCCGGACGGCGAAGGAGGTGATGACGCCGTCGGCGTCCACCTCGATCTCCGGCCGCAGGATGTTGATCCCGGCCGTCTCCAGCCACTTCTTCGACCAGGTCTTCAGGTCCCGCCCGCTGGTCTCCTCCAGCGCGCCGAGCAGGTCCGACAGCCGGGTGTTGCCGTAGGCGTGCGCCTTGAAGTAGGCCTGGACGCCCTGGAAGAACTCGTCCATGCCGACGTAGGCGACCAGCTGCTTGAGGACGCTGGCGCCCTTGGCGTAGGTGATGCCGTCGAAGTTGACCAGGACGTCGTCGAGGTCGTTGATCTCGGCCATGATCGGGTGGGTGGACGGCAGCTGGTCCTGCCGGTAGGCCCAGGTCTTCATGGAGTTGGCGAACGTGGTCCACGAGTGCGGCCACCTGGAGCCCGGGGCGTACGCCTGGCAGGCGATCGAGGTGTAGGTGGCGAACGACTCGTTCAGCCACAGGTCGTTCCACCACTCCATGGTGACCAGGTCGCCGAACCACATGTGGGCCAGCTCGTGCAGGATCGTCTCCGCACGCACCTCGTACGCCGCGTCCGTCACCTTCGACCGGAAGACGTACTGGTCGCGGATGGTCACCGCGCCCGCGTTCTCCATCGCGCCGGCGTTGAACTCCGGCACGAAGAGCTGGTCGTACTTCTCGAAGGGGTAGGCGTAGTCGAACTTCTCCTGGAACCAGTCGAAGCCCTGCCGGGTGACCGCGAAGATCTCCTCCGCGTCGAGGTGCTCGGCCAGCGAGGGACGGCAGTAGATGCCCAGCGGCACCGTCCGCCCGTCCTTCTCGTACGAGCTGTGCACGCTGTGGTAAGGACCGGCGATCAGCGCCGTGATGTACGTGGAGATCCGCGGCGTCGGCGCGAAGCGCCAGACGGTGCCGGCCGGCTCCGGCGTCGGCGAGTTGGAGATCACCGTCCAGCCCTCCGGGGCCTTCACGGTGAACTGGAACGTCGCCTTCAGGTCCGGCTGCTCGAAGGAGGCGAACACCCGCCGCGCGTCCGGGACCTCGAACTGCGTGTAGAGGTAGGCCTGTTGGTCCACCGGGTCGACGAAGCGGTGCAGTCCCTCGCCGGTGTTGGTGTAGGCGCAGTCCGCGACCACCCGCAGCTCGTTGCGGCCGGCCCGCAGTCCGGGCAGCGCGATCCGCGAGTCCTGGAACACCGTGCCCGGGTCCAGCGCCTCGCCGTTGAGCAGCACCTCGTGCACGGCCGGCGCGACCAGGTCGATGAAGGAGTCCGCGCCCGCCTCGGCGACGTCGAACCGCACCGTCGTCACCGACCGGTAGGTGCCGCCCCCGTTCCCGGCGTCGCCCGGGGTACCCCCTTCCTGCGCGCCGGAGAGGTCGAGATCGATCTCATACGCGTCCACGGTCAGCAGGCGCGCCCGCTGCTGCGCCTCTTCGCGGGTCAGATTCGTGCCAGGCACCAGGTCATCTCCTCGTAAGCGTCCTCGTATGCGGCGTTCGCGTCATCCTTCCACGGCACGGGTCCCTTGATCGTGGGCAGCCGGGGATCGGGCGCCGCCGGGCCGGCGCCCGCCGCACCGCCGCCCGCAGCGCGGCGTCCGGTTCCCGCCAGCGCCGCACGCCCGCGACGCCGATCCTGGAGCCATGACGACCCACACCGCGCACCCGGCCCGCCCGCAGACGACCGACTACACCGCTCTCGCCATCCCCCGGACCGCGCTGGAGGAGCTGCGGGTCACCGACGACGCCGGGCGGCCCGCCGAACCGTTCACCGCACGGGAGGACGGGGTGCCGCAGGACGCCGTCGGGGCGCCGCTGCGCTGCTGTCTGCTCGAGGTCCGGGCCGGTGAGCGGGTGGCGCTGGTGTCGTATGCGCCGTTGCGCCGCTGGGCGGCCGGGACCGGGGCGGAGCCCGGGGCGTACGACGAGCAGGGGCCGGTGTTCATCCACGCCGCGGCGTGCGGCGGGCCGGACGGCCGGTATCCCGCCGTGGGGGCCGGAGCGCTGCGCGTGCTGCGCCGCTACAACGCCCGGGGCCAGATCATCGGCGGCCGCTGCCTGGAGGTCCCCGAGGACGCCGAGGCCGCGTTCGACGCCGCCCTGGGGGAGGCGTTCGCGGACCCGGAGACGGCGCTGGTGCACGTACGGGCCGTGGAGTACGGCTGCTTCCACTTCGAGGTCCGGCCGGAACGCTAGCCCGGAAACGCATACGGAAACGGCGGGTGCCCGTACGGAGACTCCGTACGGGCACCCGCCGCTGGTGCGTGGGGTGCGGTCAGCCGCGCAGCTCCGCGGCGACCAGCTCCGCGATCTGGACGGCATTCAGCGCCGCGCCCTTGCGGAGGTTGTCGTTGGAGACGAACAGCGCCAGGCCGTTCTCGGCGGTCTCGTCCTCGCGGATCCGGCCCACGAAGGACGCGTCCTGGCCGGCGGCCTGGAGCGGGGTGGGGACGTCCGAGAGGGTGACGCCGGGGGCGCCGGCCAGCAGCTCCTGGGCGCGGGCCGGGCTGATCGGGCGCGCGAAGCGGGCGTTGACCTGCAGCGAGTGGCCGGTGAAGACCGGGACGCGGACGCAGGTGCCGGACACCTTCAGCTCCGGGATCTCCAGGATCTTGCGGCTCTCGTGGCGGAGCTTCTGCTCCTCGTCGGTCTCGTTCAGACCGTCGTCGACGATCGAGCCGGCCATCGGCAGCACGTTGAAGGCGATCGGGCGGACGTACTTGTCCGGCTCGGGGAACTCGACGGACGCGCCGTCGTGCGTCAGCTTGGTGGCGTCCTGCTCGACGGCCTTGCGGACCTGGCCGTCCAGCTCCTCCACACCGGCCAGACCGCTGCCGGAGACCGCCTGGTAGGTGGCGACGACCAGGGAGACCAGGCCGGCCTCCTCGTGCAGCGGGCGCAGCACGGGCATCGCGGCCATGGTGGTGCAGTTCGGGTTGGCGATGATGCCCTTGGGCCGGTCGGTGATCGCCGACGGGTTGACCTCGGAGACGACCAGCGGGACCTGGGGGTCACGGCGCCAGGCCGAGGAGTTGTCGATCACGACCGGGCCGGCGTCGGCGACCTTCTCGGCCAGCGCCTTGGACGTGGCGCCGCCCGCCGAGAAGATCACGATGTCCAGTGCCGAGTAGTCGGCGGTGGCCGCGTCCTCGACCGTGATCTCGGTGTCCTGCCAGGGCAGGGTACGTCCGGCGGACCGGGCCGAAGCGAACAGCCGCAGCTGCTCGACCGGGAAGTTCCGCTCGGCGAGGATGCCTCGCACCACGCCGCCGACCTGACCGGTGGCTCCGACGATTCCGATCCTCATGGGACTCCTTCTTTCTGGCCTGACATGGGTGTCTGCTCGGAACACCTGCTCAGTGGTGCCTCCATCATGTGTGTGATACCCGTCGCGTTGTCCAATCCGTTCCGTTCCGTGGCGGGTCGGGTGGCCCTACCGGTGCGTAGTGCGCCGGTGTGCTCACGGTGCGTACGGGGCGGGCGCCGGCGCGGTACCGCGCGCGGTCCCCGGAGGGGCGCCGGGGAGGCTCCCGGGGCGAGCGGTCCGGGAGGGTGCCGGGGCGGTGCCGGGCGGTCCGGCTACCCCGGGGGATGAACAGCCGGTGACCGCCGGCCGCACCGCCGGGCAGGGCTCCGTGGCCGGCAGATGACCGGCAGATCCTCGTGCGGTGATGGGTTCTCCGCGTTGCGGTGGCGTTCACGCACCGGTCACCCCCGGTGCCAACCATCCCAGGTGACAGGGCAGTTGTGCTGCCCGGCCGCCTTTGCGTTCGCACCCGGGGAGCCCGCGTATGTCCCGTATACGGTCCGCCGCCACCTTCGACCGCCGTACGTTCCTCACCGCCACCGGAGCGGTCGGCGCCGCCACCGGGCTCGGGCTCGCCTTCGGCGTCGGCCCGGACCGGCAGGCCCAGGCCGCCACCGTCACCTCCGGCCCGGCCCCGGCCGCGCCCGCCCCGGTCGAGGCCCCGGCCGTCCCCCGCACCCCGTACACCCGCGGCACCACCCTCGCCGGGGTGTCCGCGCCGCGCGGCAGCGGAGGCTACCGCCGGCTCACCGACGGCCCCGCCTGGAAGCGGGTGGTGCGCGCCGACCTCGCCGCGGCACACGGCGGGCGCGACCGGCGGCGCACCGCGCTGGCGTCGTTCGTGCAGTTCACCGACCTGCACCTGGTCGATGTGCAGAGCCCGCTGCGCTACGAGTACCTGCGTGCCGAGACCGCCAGCGCCTGGCGGCCGCAGGAGGCGCTGTCGGTGGCCGGGGTCGTCTCGCTGATCGAACGGGTCAACGCGCTGCCCGGCGGACCGGCCACCGGCGCCCCGCTGTCCTTCGTGATGACCACCGGCGACAACACCGACAACAACTCCAAGCTGGAGCTGGAGTGGTTCCTGACCGCGATGAGCGGCGGCCGGATCACCCCGAACTCCGGCGACCCGCGCCGCTACGAAGGCGTCCAGGACAGCGGCCTGAAGCTGTACTGGCAGCCGGAGAGCGCGCTGCGCGACGCCGACAAGCAGGTGGGCTTCCCGCGGCTGGACGGGTTCCTCGACGCCGCGATCCGCACCGTCCACAGCCCGGGGCTGCGGCTGCCGTGGTACTCGACGGTCGGCAACCACGACTCGCTGCCCGGTGGGTGCTACGCGCCGGGCGACCCCTTCTGGACCGAGATCGCCACCGGCGACCGCAAGCTGGAGACGCTGCCCGCCGCCGAGGCCGCAAAGGTCTGGAAGGCGGTCAAGGACGGCCTCGACCCCCAGGGGGCGGACTTCAAGCGGCTGCTGACGGCGCACGCCAAGCAGACCAGGCAGGTCACCCCCGACGAGCGGCGCGCCCCCTTCACCCGGGCCGAGTACCTGCGCGCCCACCTCGACCCGGCGCACACCGGCCCCGGTCCGCACGGCCACGGCTACACCTCCGCGCACCTCGAAGGGAACCGGCTCTACTACACCTTCCGGATCTCCGACCACGTCCTCGGGATCAGCCTGGACACCACCGACCCCGGCGGCCACTACACCGGCTCGGTCGGCGACGCCCAGCTGCGCTGGCTGGAGCGGACGCTGAAGGAGAACGAGCAGGGGGAGAAGGCCCACGTGCTGGTCTTCAGCCACCACACCAGCAAGACGATGAACAACACCCGGCCCGACCCGGCCCACCCGCACGAGCGGCGGCACAGCGGCGCCGAACTGGTGGAGGTGCTGTCCGCGCACCCCGCCGTCGTCGGCTGGGTCAACGGCCACAGCCACAAGAACGAGATCCTCGCGCACGACGGCTTCTGGGAGATCTCCACCGCCTCGCACATCGACTTCCCGCAGCTGGCCCGGGTCATCGAGCTGGTGGACAACCACGACGGCACGCTGTCGCTGTTCACCACCCTGATCGAGTCGGCCGCCCCGCACCGCACGGACTTCGACGACCTCTCGCAGACCGGACTGGCGGCCCTCTACCGCGAGCTCTCCTTCAACGCCCCCAAGGCCCGTACGGACCTGGCGGGCACGGCCGGGGACCGCAACGTCGAACTGCTGCTCAAGCGGCACTGACGGGCACGGGGAGACACCTCCCTAGCGCGGCAGCACCACCACATACGCGCTCGGCTCCCGGTCGCCCGCCGCCATCAGCGCCGTACGGATCACCGCGGCCTGCTGCTCGGGGGACGTGCGCAGGGTGCGCGGCAGGCAGCGGACGACGGTGATGCCCAGCCGCTCCAGATGCTCGCGCTTGTGGAAGAACGGCGACTGCAGCGGGTCCTCCTCGGGGCGCGGCGCCCGGGTGTCGATCTCCAGGGCCACCGCGTGCTCCGGCCAGAAGGCGTCCACGCCGCCCAGGTGCGGCCCGCCCGGCAGCCGCAGCTCGACGTTCCACAGCGGGTCCGGCAGGCCGTGGGCGCGCACCATCGCGTAGAGCCGCTGCTCGGCCAGCGCCCGGCCCTCGGCCAGCAGGGTGTCCACCGCGTCCACCACGTGCGGCCGGGTCAGCAGCCGGGCCCGGCTCAGCTCCCGCACCACCGACGTCGCCTCGCAGTGGCCGCCGCGCACCGCCTCGGTCAGCAGCCGGCGCACCGTCGCCGCATCGGTGAGCGAGGCGACCGCGTCCGCCACCGCGCGCGGCACCGGCGCGGCCGGCACCCCGGTGATCTCCTGCGCGACGGGCAGCTCCACGGTCCGTACGATCCGCGCGAAGCCGGTCGAGCGCAGCCGCCGGGTACGGGCCACCAGCACCTCGATGCGGTCCAGGGCGAGCAGCGGGGGCGCCTCGGTGAAGCCGTGCAGGGCGAGCGCCGCCAGGCCGGTGATCATCGCCTCGGGGGCGTCCGCGGACTCGGCGCTCTGCCGGGGCACCGCCAGACCCCGGTGGCTGGCGTACAGCAGGGCCGCATGCAGCCGTTCCTCGCTGGTGGGCGGACCCGCGTGCAGCAGATAGATGCCGGGGAGCAGTTGCTGCCAGGGGCCGCCGGCGCGGCAGCGTTCGGTGGTCTCCGCGGCCGGGATGCCGTGCTCGCGCAGCTGACGGGTGGTCATCACCCGGCACTGCGCCTCGGAGAGGTGACGGAGGGGGAGGGGGGAGAGCGGGGTGTCGTGGTTCATGTCACCTCGATTCCCGCACCCGCTCCGCCCCCTAACCGCTGTTACACGCCCGTACCACAAACCGGACAACCCTGTACTAAAGTACGGGCGTTCGACTGCCGAAAGGAGCTGGTCGCCCCGGGGGTTACGGCCTCGGACCGGCCGCCTCGTCACAAGCCTGTGCCCGCAGTGCCCGTGCCAGATCGTCCCGCTTCTCCAGGACCAGCCGGCGCAGCGCGGGCGCCGCCTGCGGGTGCCCGTCCAGCCAGCCGTCCGCGGCGTCCAGGGTGGCCTGCTCCACCAGCCAGGCCGGGAACAGCCCGTGCACCACGTCCATCGCGATCTCGATGGAGCGCTCCCGCCACACCCGCTCGACCGCCGCGAAGTAGCGCGGCAGATACGGGGCCAGCAGCTCCGGCTGCCCGAACTGCGCGAACCCGGCGACCGTCGCCTCCACCAGGGCGTTGGAGAGCACATCGGACTCCACGACCTGCGCCCAGGCCTGCTCCTTGACCTCGGCCGAGGGGCGGGCGGCCAGGCAGCGCACCTGGTGGCGCTTGCCGGAGGCGGTGTTGTCGCGGGCCAGCTCGGCGGCGAGCACGGCCTCGTCCGCGACGCCGTGCGCCGCCAGCGGCTCCAGGATCGCCCAGCGCAGCTCCTGGTCCACGTCCAGGCCGTCGATCTTCGCCGTGCCGTCCAGCAGGCCCTGGAGCAGCTGGAGGTCGGCCGGGGTGGTGGCGACGGCGGTGAAGTGCCGCGCCCAGGCGAGCTGGTGGCCGCTGCCGGGATCGGCGAGCCGCAGCTCGTGCAGGGCGCCCTCGGCCAGTTCCCTGGCGGCCCGCTCCCGGCCCTCCGGCGCGGAGTACTGCTCCAGCGCCGTCTGCGCCTGGGCGTGCAGCGACTGCAGCACCCCGATGTCGGTCTCCCGGCCGGCGAACCGGCGCACCAGGTCGAGGTAGTCGCGGGCCGGCATCAGCCCGTCGCGGGTCAGACCCCACAGCGCGGCCCAGCACACCGCCCGTGCCATCGGGTCGGTCAGGTCGCCGAGCCGGGCCCGCAGGGTGGCCAGCGAGCCCTCGTCGAACCGGACCTTGGCGTACGTGAGGTCCTCGTCGTTGACCAGCACCAGCTCGGGCCGTTCGAGGCCGGCCAGTTCGGGCACGGTGGTCCGCGGCCCGGAGACGTCCACCTCGGCGCGGGCGTAGCGCACCAGCGCCGAGTCCGCGTCCTGGCGCCGGTACAGGCCGACCGCGACCCGGTGCGGCCGCAGCTGCGGGTGCGAGGGGGCCGCCTCCTGGAGGATGCCCAGCTCGGTGATCCGGTCCTGGGCGTCGTAGGTGACCTGCGGGGTCAGGGAGTTGACGCCCGCGGTCTCCAGCCAGGCCCGCGACCAGGCCGCCAGGTCCCGGCCCGAGGTCTCCTCCAGCACCGCCAGCAGGTCCGTCAGCCGGGTGTTGCCGTAGGCGTGCCGCTTGAAGTAGCGCCGGGCGCCCTCCAGGAAGGCGTCCTGGCCCACATACGCCACCAGCTGCTTGAGGACGGCTGCGCCCTTGGCGTAGGTGATCCCGTCGAAGTTGAGCTTGGCGTCCTCCAGGTCCCGGATGTCGGCGGTGACCGGGTGGGTGGAGGGCAGCTGGTCGGCGCGGTAGGCCCAGGACTTGCGGCGGTTGGCGAAGGTGATCCAGCCGTCGGTGAAGCGCGTCGCCCCCACCAGCGCGAAGGCGCCCATGAAGTCCGCGTAGGACTCCTTGAGCCACAGGTCGTCCCACCACTGCATGGTGACCAGGTCGCCGAACCACATGTGTGCCATCTCGTGCAGGATGACGTTCGCCCGGTTCTCGTACGACGCCTGGGTCACCTTCCCGCGGAAGACGAACTCCTCGCGGAAGGTGACACAGCCCGGGTTCTCCATCGCCCCGAGGTTGTACTCCGGGACGAAGGCCTGGTCGTACTTCCCGAAGGGGTAGGGGAAGTCGAAGTGGTCGTGGAAGAAGTCCAGGCCCTGCTTGGTGACGGTGAAGATGTCGTCGGCGTCGAAGTGCTTCGCCAGGCCCTTGCGGCACAGAGCGCCCAGCGGGATCTCCAGCTCGGTGCCGTCCTCGAAGGTGCGCCGGTAGCTGTCGCGGACGTAGTGGTAGGGGCCGGCGACCACGGCCGTGATGTACGTCGAGATCGGCTCGGTGGTGGCGAAGCGGTGCCGTCCGCCCTCGGCCCCGCCCTCCTGCACACCGTTGCTGAGCACCCGCCAGCCCTCGGGGGCGGTGACCTCGAAGGTGAACGGGGCCTTCAGGTCGGGCTGTTCGAAGTTGGCGAAGACCCGGCGGGAGTCGGCCGGTTCGTACTGGGTGTAGAGGTAGACCTCGCCGTCCTCGGGGTCCACGAAGCGGTGCAGGCCCTCACCGGTCCGGCTGTAGGCGCACTGGGCGTCGACGACGAGGGTGTTCCGTGCGGCCAGCGCGTCCAGCGTGATCCGGGTGCCGTCGAAGACCTCGGCGGGGTCCAGCTCCCGGCCGTTGAGGGTGACGGAGGTGACCGCGGGCGCCAGCAGGTCGGCGAAGGTCGAGGCGCCGGGCTCGGCACAGGAGAAGCGCAGGGTGGTCCGGGAGCGGAAGGTCTCCGCGGCCGTACCGGAGGCGATCGCGGAGCGGACGTCCAGCGCCACGTCGTACGCGTCGACGCTCAGCAGCCGGCCCCGCTCACGTGCCTCGTCCCGGGACAGATTCTCACCTGGCACGACGTGACTCCCTCGTCCTCGTATCGAATATCGAACAACGGGAATCATGGCACGCCCCCCGTCGGTTGAACCTTCGACAGAACGGCACCGCCTACCGACGCAGCCGCGCTCTCAGAAGGAGACCCCGTGTCCGACACCGCGACGACCCCCGCAGACTTCTGGTTCGACCCGCTGTGCCCCTGGGCCTGGATGACCTCACGCTGGATGCTGGAGGTGGAGAAGGTCCGCCCGGTCGAGGTGCGCTGGCACGTGATGAGCCTGGCGGTGCTCAACGAGAACCGGCTCGACGAGCTCCCCGCGGAGTACGCCGAGAACATGCGCCCCGGCGGCAAGGCCTGGGGCCCGGTCCGTGTGGTGATCGCCGCCCAGCAGCTGCACGGCGACGAGGTCGTGGGCCGGCTCTACACCGCCCTCGGCACCCGCATCCACAACGAGGGCCTCGGGGTGACCCCCGAGAGCATCGCCGCCGCCCTGGAGGACGCGGGCCTGCCCGCCGACCTGATCGACTACGCCGACAAGGACACCTACGACGCGGAGCTGCGCGCCTCCCACAAGGAAGGCATCGACCTGGTCGGCCAGGAGGTCGGCACCCCCGTCATCGCCGTCCCCGGGCACGACGGCGAGCAGATCGCCTTCTTCGGCCCGGTGGTCACCCCGGCCCCCAAGGGCGAGGAGGCCGCCAAGCTGTGGGACGGCACGCTGATGGTGGCGTCCATCCCCGGCTTCTACGAGATCAAGCGGACGCGGACCCAGGGGCCGGTCTTCGACTGATCCCGGTCGCACGGGCACATGGGAGCGCCTCCGCACGTATCGGACGTGCGGAGGCGCTCCGTCATTCCGCCTGCCGGGTGAGCGGTGAGAAGACGATCACGAGGCAGGACGACTGCGACCGCGGCCGGGCCGTTACGGCGCCAGCAGCAGGCTGTGCGCGCGCTCCTTGGCGGACGCGTACCGCTTGGCGACGTCCTGCCAGTTCACGACCTGCCACATGGCCTCGATGAAGTCCACCTTCTGGTTCTTGTACTGCAGGTAGAAGGCGTGCTCCCAGGCGTCGAAGACCAGGACCGGGACCGAGCCCTGCCCGACGTTGCCCTGGTGGTCGTAGACCTGCTCGACGATCAGCCGGGCACTGACCGGCTCGTAGGCCAGCACGCCCCAGCCGGAGCCCTGGGTGGTGGCCGCGGCCTTGGTCAGCTGGGCCTTGAAGTTCGCGAACGAGCCGAAGGACTCGGCGATCGCGTCGGCCAGCTCGCCCACGCCGTCCTTCTCCAGCGGCTCGCCGCCGCCGTCGCCGGTCATGTTGTGCCAGTAGATGCTGTGGAGGATGTGGCCGGAGAGGTGGAACGCGAGGTTCTTCTCCAGGCCGTTGATGTTGCCCCACGCTTCCTTGTCGCGGGCCTCGGCGAGCTGCTCCAGGGTGTCGTTCGCGCCCTTCACGTACGCCGCGTGGTGCTTGTCGTGGTGCAGCTCGATGATCTCGGGGCTGATGACCGGGGCCAGCGCCGAGTAGTCGTACGGAAGTTCCGGAAGTGTGTAGGTGGCCATGCCGAGCCTCTCCAACTGCTTACGACTTCTTATTGCGAACTATGTGCAAGAGCACGCTACCAGCAGGAGTGATCATCGGCCGGTCATGGGCACCGGCCTGGTCCCAAAGACGGAGGCGGGGCGGGACCTCGGTGGGAGGTCCCGCCCCGCCTCGGGGGAGTGGGGAAGTACTACTGCCCGGCCGGGCCCGCGCCCCTGCCCAGCGACCGCTGCCGGACGAGGCCGATCACGGCCAGCACCACGCCGAAGCCGCCGGTGAACAGCAGCTGGATCCGCTGGCTCTCGTCGCGCAGCATCAGCAGCAGCACGGCGACGATGCCCGCCAGCGCCACCCAGGTCAGGACCGGGAAGGCCCACATCTTCACCACGAGCTTCTCGGGCGACTCGCGCTCCAGCATCCGGCGCATCCGCAGCTGGGCGGTGGCGATGAAGCCCCACACCACCAGGACGGCCGCGCCGACCATGTTCAGCAGCCACTGGAAGACCGTGGTGGGCCACAGGAAGCTGAAGACGACCGCGAGGAAGCCGAAGGCGGAGCACAGCAGGACGGCGCGGCGCGGGACGCCGCCGCTGACCTTGCCGAGGAACGCCGGGCCCTGGCCGCGGGAGATCAGCGAGTAGGCCATCCGCGAGGAGCCGTAGAGGTTGGCGTTCACCGCGGAGAGCAGCGCCACCAGGATGACCACGTTCATGATCTGGCCGGCCGCCGGGATCTTCAGGTAGTCCAGGACCGCCACGTACGGGCCGCTCTTGGCGATGGAGGGGGCGCTCCAGGGGATGACGGTGACGATGACCGCCATCGAGCCGACGTAGAAGAGGGCGATGCGCCACATCGCGGTGCGCACCGCGCGGGCCACACCGCGCACCGGGTCCTTGGACTCGGCGGCCGCGATGGTCACCGTCTCCAGGCCGCCGTAGGCGAACACCGAGGCCAGCAGGCCGACCATCAGCCCGTCCACGCCCTTGGGGAGGAAGCCGCCGTCACCGGTGAGGTGCGAGGTGCCCGGGGCGTGGGTGCCGGGCAGCACGCCGAAGATGGCCAGCACGCCCAGGACGAGGAAGACACCGATCGCCGCGACCTTCAGCGCGGCGAACCAGAACTCGAACTCGCCGAAGTTGGAGACCGCGGTGAGGTTGGTGCCCGTGAAGATCACCATGAACAGCAGGACCCACATCCACGGCTGGGTGGCGGGGAACCACTGCACCATCACATCCGCGGCGCCCAGCGCCTCGGCGGCCACCGCCACGCACAGCAGCGCGGTGAACATCCAGCCCGCCGTGAAGCCGGCCCAGGAGCCTATGGAGCGCTCGGCGTGCACGGAGAAGGAGCCGGAGGCCGGATTCGCCGCGGCCATCTCGCCGAGCATCCGCATGATCAGCATGACCAGCGCGCCGGAGACGGCGTAGGCGAGCACGATCGACGGTCCGGCCGCCGCGATGCCGGCGCGGGAGCCGACGAACAGTCCCGCGCCGATCACCCCGCCCAGGGCGATCATCGAGAGGTGGCGCTGCTTGAGGCCGTTGGACAGCGTGGAATCGCTGCCCGGGCCGGCGCCCTGGACCGCGTCGCCGTGCTCGCGCGCGGGTGCGGCGGACGAGGGTGTCCGATTCATGTCGTACCTGTCCCAGTAGGTGAGAGCGGAGCAAGGCGATACTGCGTTCTCCCCGGGCCGCGACCGGTGCGAAGAGGCTGACGGGCCCCCTGGACCCCCACCGGGGCGGGCGGATCGCGCAGGGCCTGCCGACGGCTGGATCCGGGGTCCTCGGCAAAGCGGGCTCAGTTTGAGCGCCGGTGTCCGCTCAGGGCAACAGTCGTGCAGCGAATGTTCGGTATTCAGACGTGATCGCGACTGTCGGTGTTCGTTCTGTTGTCGATTGTGACGCGGGGTGACCCCCGCGACACCGGGCCTCAGCGGCGCGCGCGGCGCTCCCGAAGCGCCCGGGCGCCCGCGACGAGCAGCACCACGGCGGTCGCGCCGGCCGACCACAGCAGCTGCGGCCGGGCCGTGTCGTCGGTCAGCATCAGCACCAGCACACCGCCCATCGCCACCAGCGCCGCCCAGGTCAGATAGGGGAAGCCCCACATCCGCAGGGTCAGCTTGCCGGGCGCCTCGCGGGCGATCCGCGGGCGCAGCCGCAGCTGGGAGACGGCGATCAGGCCCCAGACGAAGAGCAGCACCGCGCCGACCGCGTTGAGCATGTAGAGGAAGACCGAATCCGGCCATTTCAGATTCAGCAGCACGGAGACAAAGCCGAAGGCCACCGAGGCGAGCACGGCCCGGCGCGGCACCCCGCCGCCCGACACCTTCAGCAGCGCCCGCGGCGCCTCGCCCCGCTCGGCCAGCGAGAAGACCATCCGCGACGAGCCGTAGAGGTTGGCGTTGAGCGCGGAGAGCAGGGCCACGAACACCACGATGTTCATGATCTGGCCGGCGCCCGGCACGCCGATGCCGTCCAGCACCGCGACGTAGGGGCTCTTGCCCGGCTGCATCGACGACCAGGGCAGCAGGGTCACGATGACCAGCATCGAACCGACGTAGAAGAACAGGATCCGCCACACCGCGCTGCGCACCGCCCGGCCCACCGCGCGCGCCGGATCGTCCGACTCGGCCGCGGCGATGGTGACGACCTCCAGGCCGCCGAAGGCGAACACCACCGCGAGGACCCCGGAGACCACCCCGGACCAGCCGTGCGGCAGGAACCCGCCCTGTCCGGTGAGGTTCGTCAGCCCGACGGGCTCGGTGTCCGGCAGCACCCCGAAGACCGCCAGCAGGCTCAGCGCGAGGAACAGCACGATCGCGGTGACCTTCAGGGTCGCGAACCAGAACTCGAACTCGCCGAAGTTCCGCACCGCGGCCAGGTTGGCGACGGTGAAGACGATCATGAAGATCAGCACCCAGCCCCACTGCGGCACCCCCGGCACCCAGCCGTTGGCTATCTGGGCCGCGCCGGTCGCCTCCACGGCGAGCACCACGACCAGCAGGAACCAGTACAGCCAGCCGACGCTGAACCCGGCCCAGCGCCCCAGCGCCCGCTCCGCGTGCACCGAGAACGCGCCGGAGGCCGGTATCGCCGCCGACATCTCGCCGAGCATCCGCATCACCAGCGTGGCCAGCGCGCCCGCGATCAGATACGACAGCACGATCCCGGGGCCGGCCACGGCTATGCCCGCGCCGGAGCCGACGAACAGGCCCGCGCCGATCACTCCGCCCAGGCCCAGCATCGTCAGATGGCGCTGCTTGAGCCCCCCGGACAGCGGCTCTTTCCCTTCGGTGACCGTCCCCGAAGAGGGCTCGACGGCTTGGGTCGGTGCGTCGTGCATGGGCTCGTACTCTCGCAAGGGCCGGGGCGGCGGGGCCGCCGGCGGGTTGGGGGAACTCCACAGGTCACCGCGGGGCGCGCCCAGTGTCGCCGCATGTCGCGCGCTACCACAAAACCGGCGTCCGGAAGCGGCCCCGGCCGTGATGAGCATCACGTGACCTGCAAGGACGCCTCGAGGGCCGTCGGGTCCGGGCATTCTGGCGGTTGTTCGGAACTCTCCAAGCGGGCCGGTACGGCTTTGTCGCCGCCACACGATGATCTCCGGCGGCCCGCTGGACTAACGTCAACGCGTCCCGTCCTGTCCCTCTCACACCCGCGGAGTCCCGATGAGCACCGCCGCTCTCTCTCGCCCCGGCACCGTCCTCGCCGATCTGCTGCCGGCCGCCACCGCCTCCCGCGCCCGTGTCCGTGACGCCGCGCTGGTGCTCGGCGGCGCCGCGCTCACCGGCATCGCGGCCCAGATCGCCGTCCCGGTCCCCGGCTCCCCGGTCCCGGTCACCGGCCAGACCTTCGCCGCCCTGCTGGTCGGCGCCTCGCTCGGCGCGGGCCGCGGGCTGCTGTCGCTGGCGCTGTACGCCCTGGCGGGCATGGCGGGCCTGCCGTGGTTCGCCGGCGGTGCCTCGGGCGCGGGCGGGGCCACCTTCGGCTACATCATGGGCATGCTGCTCGCCGCCACCGTCGTGGGCGCGCTGGCCCGCCGCGGCGGCGACCGCGGCGTGCTGCGCACCGCCGCCACCATGGCCGCGGGCACGGCCCTGATCTACGCCGTCGGCGTCCCCTACCTGGCGCTGAGCACCGGCATGTCCCTCGGCCAGGCCGTCGCCGCCGGCCTCGTCCCGTTCCTGATCGGTGACGCCCTCAAGGCCGCGCTGGCCATGGGCGCGCTGCCCACCGCCTGGAAGCTGGCCGGACGCCGCGGCTGAGCCGGCCGTACGGCGCGGACGAAAGGGCCGGGCCCCGTACACACCCTGTGTGTACGGGGCCCGGCCCTTTGCGGTCCCTGTCGAGCCCGGTCCCTCAGACGCCGGCCCCCGGGGCGCCCGCCCCGTCCGCCGCGGCCGTCCGCGGCCGCCGCCGGTCCAGGATCAGCCCGACCGCCAGCACCACCACGGCCGCGACCACCGACAGCACCATCTGCTGGCGCCCGTCGGGGTTGTAGAACATGTAGCCGATGACGAAGACGATCAGCGCGATCGTCGCGTAGGTCAGCCACGGGTAGAGCCACATCCGCACCGTCAGCCGCTCCGGCGTCTCCCGCTCGATGACCCGGCGCATCCGCAGCTGCGAGAAGCAGATGACCAGCCACACGAACAGCGCCACCGCGCCCGACGAGTTCAGCAGGAACTGGAAGATCGTGTCCTTCGAGGTGTAGCTGAAGATCGTCGCCACGAAGCCGAAGGCGACCGACGCCCAGATCGCGACCGCCGGCACGCCGCCCTTGTTGACGGTGGCGAACGACTTCGGCGCGTCGCCGCGCTGGCCGAGCGAGAACGCCATCCGGGAGGCGGTGTAGAGCCCGGAGTTCAGACAGGACAGCACCGCGGTCAGCACCACGACGTCCATCACGGTGCCCGCGTACGGAATGTCCAGCGACTGCAGCACGGCCACGTACGGGCTCTTCTCCACCGCCTTGGTGTTCCACGGCAGCAGCGTCACGATCACCGCGATCGAGCCGATGTAGAAGAGCGCGATCCGCCAGATGACGCTGTTGACGGCCTTGCGGACGGCCTGCACCGGGTTCGGCGACTCGCTCGCCGCCAGCGTGACGATCTCGCTGCCCATGAAGGAGAAGACCACCAGCAGCATGCCGGAGAGGATCGCGCCGGGACCGTGCGGCAGGAACCCGCCGTGCCCGGTCAGGTTCTCCGTGCCGACCGGGGCGCCGCCGGGCGGCAGCCCGAATATCGCCAGCGCGCCGACCACGATGAAGACGACGATCGCGACGACCTTGATCCCGGCGAACCAGAACTCGAACTCGCCGAACGAGCCGACCGAGACCAGGTTCGTGCCGGTCAGCACGATCATCACCAGCAGCGCCCAGGCCCACTGCGGGACGGCCGGGACCCAGCCTGTGAGGATCGCGGCGGCCGCGGTCGCCTCGACGGCCAGTACGACCGACCAGAAGAACCAGTACAGCCAGCCGATCGTGAAGCCTGCCCAGCGGCCCAGCGCCCGGTCCGCGTAGGCGGAGAAGGAACCGGAGGTGGGGGAGGCCGCGGCCATCTCGCCCAGCATCCGCATGACCAGCACGACCAGCAGGCCGGTCAGCGCGTAGGAGAGCAGAATGCCGGGACCGGCGGCCGCGATCCCGGCGCCGGAGCCGACGAACAGGCCGGCGCCGATGACACCGCCGATGGCGATCATCGACAGATGGCGGTTCTTGAGTCCTGCCTGCAGCCCTTCCTGCGACTGCGCCCCGGTCACTCCGCCGCCGAGGTCACCGGGGACCGCTGTGGTGGTGGGGGTGCCCCCTGCTCCCGGAGAGCTAGGGGGAAGGTGCGCGCCCATGTGCACCGTCCTTCGTGGTTCGCGGATGGATCCCCCGCATTAGATCTTCGTTAACCGTGGATTGGAAGGTCTGACGCCGGATTGTTGTGTGAAACCCTGGAGGGTTGGGTCGTGTGCTTGCGTACAGAAGGCGGGGGGTGGCTTTCTGTGCACGCAGCCCGGGGCCTGCCCCGGGACGACCCGGCGGCGCCTACCCGGTCCTGCTCGTGTCACACTCATCGCATGCGCGTGTACCTCGGCTCCGACCATGCAGGTTTTGACCTCAAGAACCACCTCGTCGAGTGGCTCAAGGCCCACGGCCACGAGCCCGTCGACTGCGGTCCCCACATCTACGACGCCCAGGACGACTACCCGCCGTTCTGCCTGCGCGCCGCGGAGCGGACCGCCGCCGACCCGGACGGCCTCGGGATCGTGATCGGCGGCTCCGGCAACGGCGAGCAGATCGCCGCCAACAAGGTCAAGGGCGTACGGGCCGCACTGGCCTGGAGCGAGGAGACCGCCAAGCTCGGCCGCGAGCACAACAACGCCAACGTCATCTCCGTGGGCGGCCGGATGCACACCCAGGAGGAGGCGACCCGGTTCATCGAGGTCTTCCTCGCCACCCCCTACTCGGGTGAGGAGCGGCACACCCGCCGCATCGACATGCTCTCGGCCTACGAGACCACCGGCGAACTGCCGCCCGTCCCCGCCCACCACCCGCAGGGCTGACCCCCGCCCGCTCCGCCGCCCGCCCGCCCCGGACGCCGGGGAGGGCGGGCGCGCCCACTGGAGGACACCCGTGCCCGAGGGGCATACGATCCACCGCCTCGCCCTGGACCACCGCTCCCGCTTCGAGGGCGCACCCGTACGGGCGAGCAGCCCCCAGGGCAAGTTCGCGGACGGCGCGGCGCTCGTCGACGGCCAGGTCATGACGACCGCCGAGGCACACGGCAAACACCTCTTCCTCGGCTTCGGTCCCCCAAGGACCTCCGACGAGCTCCGGTCCAGGGGGTACCCCCATCGCTGGATCCACGTCCACCTCGGCCTGTTCGGCAAGCTCGGCTTCGGTGCGGCCCCCGCCCCGCCGCCCACCGACACGGTGCGCCTCCGGCTCGCGAACCCGTCCGCCTACGCCGATCTGCGCGGCCCCACCACCTGCGCACTGATCACCGAGGACGAGAAGCACGCGATACACGACCGGCTGGGCCCCGACCCGCTGCGCCCCGGCGACGACGGCACCCGCGCCTGGCAGCGGATCTCCCGCAGCCGGACGACGATCGCGGCGCTGCTGCTCGACCAGAAGATCATCGCCGGGGTCGGCAACGTCTACCGTGCCGAGGTCCTCTTCCGCCACGGCATCGACCCCTACCGTCCCGGCCGCGACCTCGCCCGCGGCGAATGGGACGCGATCTGGGCCGACCTGGTGTTCCTGATGGCCGAGGGCGTCCGGCACAACCGGATCGACACCGTCCGACCGGAACACCTGCCGGAGGCGATGGGCCGCCCGCCGCGGGTCGACGACCACGGCGGCGAGGTGTACGTCTACCGCCGCGACCGCCAGGGCTGTCACATCTGCGGCGCCGAGATCCGCACCGCAGGGCTCGCCGCCCGCAACCTCTTCTGGTGCCCGGGCTGCCAGCCGTCCACCGGCGGCTGACCGCCGGGGGCCGGACCGGCCCTCAGAACCCGTGCGGCAGCCAGGGCGCCACCTCCGACCCGAACGCCCGCGACGCCGCCGCCAGCGCACCGGGCCGCAGCTCGTGCACCCGCCCCGCCGCCGCCAGCGCGTACAGCGAGAACCCGCCCAGATAGGCCGAGCCCAGCTCCCGTACGGACAGCGCCAGGTCGGCCGGGGCCGTGGTCGGCTCGCAGACCGCGCCCTCGGCGTCACCGGACAGCCGCCAACGCCCCTCGTTCCAGGGGCAGAACGGGTCCGTCACCGCCAACACCACCTCCACCGGCGTCCGGTACGTCCGCGCCGCCAGCGCCGCGCCCACCTCCACCGGGCGGACGAACAACGACTCCTCCAGCCGGATGCCGCACCGCCGCATGTCCGGTACGAGATGCAGCAGCGCGTCGTCCACGGGCCGGCCGGGCACCGACACCGACGTCGTCAGGTCGATCCCGAACAGAAAGCGCCACAGCGCCGCGTACCCCACCGGGTCCAGCGCCTCGACGTCGCGGACCAGCACCGTCCCCGTCGGCCCGGCGTGATCGTGCCCCGGCTTCACCGCGAAGCGCGCGTACCCCACCACCTCGCCGGCCGCCTCGGCGACCACGCACTGCAGCACCCCCGCCCCGTTCCGCCTGCCCGGCTCGTCCAGCACGGGGAGCCGCTCCCAGTCCGGCCGCCGGGCCAGCATCCCGGGCCGGCCGGGCACCAGGTGGGCGTAGACCCGCTCGCAGTCGGCCACCGCGGTCGCCGGATCGACCAGCCGCAGCCGTACGCCCTCCACACCGGGCAGGTCGGGGGCGGGCAGCCGCACGGTGTCCACGGTCAGCTCCATGTCCTGGGTCGCCGGCCCGTAGCCGAACCGGCCGTAGATCGCCGGCTCGGAGGCGGTCAGCACCGCCAGCGGCTCCCCGCGCTCGCGGACGTCCGCCAGCTGCTGCCGCATCATCGACCGCAGCAGGCCGCGGCGGCGGTGCGTCGCGCGTACGCTCACCGCCGTCACACCGGCCACCGGCACCTCGGCCCCGCCCGGCACCGTCAGCCCGAAGGAGAAGGCCCCCGCCGTGCCGACACAGTCGCCGTCGTCCCAGACGGCCAGGGCCCGTTCGACCTCGGTGAGGGCACGCCGGAGCGCACGGTTCTCCTCGGACGGGGGCACCCCGCCGAACGCCCGGTCCAGCGCGTCCGACCAGTCGTCCCACTCGGCGTCCCGCAATGTCCGCAATTCGCTTGCCATGGCCCATGCCTAGCAGGGGGCTCTCCGGCCGCGCGACCGCATTTCGAACGGTGTTTCCCGGCTATTCTCCGGGGCGACGTGCGGCGAATCGACGCGCCGCCGAACGGGTGGATAAGGTCCCAGAGCTATGACAAGCGGCCAGGGCACGGAAACCCTGACGGCCCGGATGCACAAAGGTCTGCACCGGGCCCGCATCGGCGTGCGCAAGGCCGGGGTCGACTACTTCCGCGGCGAGGGCTCCGACCGCTTCGCCCTCGCCGTCCTCCTCCTCGCCATACCCGCCATCGCCGCGGGCACCCTCTGGTGGCCCGAATGGATCGCCCCGGCGGCTCTGGTCCTCCCGGTCATCGCCGGCGGCCTGCTGCTGCGCCCGGCCAACCTCCTGGTCCTGTACGGCGCGTCCGCGGCCGCCCTGGTCGTCGAGGCCGCCCTGTTCGGCCCGTACGACGAGGGACCGGACCGGATCACCCCGGGCACGGTCCTGGTCGTCGCCGCGGTCGGGCTCTTCGGCCTGCTGATCGCACAGTTCCGCAGCCGGGTCGGCGTGCCCTGGCGGCGGGGCGGCACGATGCTCTTCGACCTGCGCGAACGGATCCGCGTCCAGAGCGAACTACCGCGGCTGCCCGAGGGCTGGCACCACGAGATGGCGCTGCGCCCGGCCGGCGGGCAGTCCTTCTCCGGCGACTTCGTGGTGGCCTCCCGCACCCACGGCGGCGACATCCTCGAGGTGGTGCTGACGGACGTCTCCGGCAAGGGCATGGACGCCGCCTCCCGCGCGCTGCTGCTGTCCGGCGCCTTCGGCGGCCTGCTCGGCTCGCTGCCGCCGCACGGCTTCCTGCCCGCCGCCAACGGCTACCTGCTGCGCCAGGACTGGGACGAGGGGTTCGCGACCTCCGTCCACCTCGTCCTCGACCTGGAGTCCGGCGACTACGAACTCCTCTCCGCCGGCCACCTGCCGGCCCTCCAGCTCAGCGCCGGCAGCGGCCGCTGGGAGGAGAAGCCGGGGGAGGGGCCGCTGCTCGGCGTCTACGACGGCGCCCAGTTCGACCCGGTCAAGGGGACACTGCGGCCCGGCGACGTCCTGATGCTGTTCACCGACGGCCTGGTCGAGGCCGCCGACCGCGACATCGCCGAGGGCATCGACCGGCTGACCGGCGAGGCCGACCGCTATGTCGCCAGTGGCTTCGCCGGGGCCGCCTGGCATCTGATCGAGGCCGTCGCCAAGGACGTCAACGACGACCGCGCGCTGCTGCTGATCTGCCGGGACGCGTGACGCGGACGCCGGGTCGGGCTCTCCCGGTCCGGCCGGGAACCCGGGTTCAGGCGCGGACGCCGCGCGCTCAGGCGCCGACGCGGGCCCGCGCGGAGTCGGCCGGGTCCTTCCGGAACGCCCAGGCCATCGTCGGCTCCATCGCGAAGCGGAACACCCGGCGGACCGGCGGGGTGCACAGGGCCGTCACGACGCCCGCCGCGATCAGCGTGACCGCGACCTCCCCGAGCGGCGAGTGCAGCCACTTGTAGTCGTCGAACCAGCCCCAGAACCGCGAGCCCTTGGCCAGGAAGCCGTGCAGCAGGTAGCCGTACAGCGTCCCCGCGCCGAGCACCGTGAACCACGTCCGCCGCGTCGGGACCCAGGAGAAGAAGCAGGCCACCATCACGATCGAGCAGCCGAAGAGGGCCAGCGTCATCACCGCGCCGATCCACCAGGTGGTGCCCAGCTCCTGGGCACTGTCGCGGTGGTAGAACCACGCCGAGCTCATCCGGGGCGCCGCCCAGTAGGCCATCACCAGCGCACAGGCGAAGACCGGCAGGGACGCGATCCGCACCGCCCGCCGCTGCACCATCGCGAAGTGCTCCGGACGCAGCGCCAGTCCCAGGACGAAGAACGGCAGGAACTGCAGCACCCGCTGGAGGTCCAGATCGTCACCGATGTCCGGGGAGACGGACGCGAGGACGGCGATGGCCACCGCGAGCGGAATCGGCCAGCGCACGACCTTCCACAGCGGGGTGGTCAGCCGCCAGATGAACAGGGCCACCAGGAACCACGTCAGGAACCACGGGTCGAGGAGGCTGATGGGGTGCCCGGGGTCGTCGTCCGCCCAGCGCTTGAAGAACGCGTAGGCGGTCTCGAAGAGGACGTAGGGGACCGCGACCCCGGTGACCAGGCGCTGCAGCCGGTCCTTGCGCATGTCGAAACTGCGCGAGAAGTAGCCGGAGATGATGATGAAGGCCGGCATGTGGAAGGTGTAGACGGTCATGTAGAGCGCCTCGGCGGCGCGGCTGCCGTCGGTCAGCGGTTCCCAGGCGTGCCCCATCGCCACCAGCACGATGGCCAGGTACTTCGCGTTGTCGAAGAACGCGTTGCGGCCACCGCTCTTCGGTGCGGGTGCTGCCGTGCCCTCGGCACCGGACGGCCGGTCCGCGGACTGCGGCCGGTCGGTGCCCTCCGCCGCCCGGGCAGCGGGAAGTTCGGTTCGCGGTGTCGGGGCAGCGGGAAACATTGGAGGCACGATAGCGGCGGCCGGCGAATGCGTAAAACCACAGGGGAGGCATTCCCCTTTTTCCTCGGGTTCCGCCGCGGAGGGGCCCCCGATAAAATCCGCAATCGCCGGGGAGAACCCGGGAAACCCCTCCCCGCCACTGTCCGGTTCATGCCCGTACGTCCCCCCAAATCGGGCTGTATCCCCCGCAAACGACTCAGGGGGAATGTCCGATTCCTTGGTCTTATGTCCTCATGCTAATAAGCCTTGCTCGCACCCATCGGGGCAGTGACGGATACCACGGAAGAGAAATTCCCCCCGGCCGGAAAATGATCAGAATGTGGCCGGGAATGATCCGCGCGAATTGCCGGAGCCGCGTCAGGAAACCTGACGCCGTCTCGGACGGGCAAACCGGTATCGCGTCGCCCGGGGGAATTCGCCCGCCGGCCCGGCCCGCTCACCCCGCCCACCGGCCGCCGCCGCACAGGATCCGCCGCGGCGCGCTTAGCGCCTCCGCCCCGGCCGTCACCCTCGCGCCCCACGCGTCACCCTGCTGCGCTCCCGCAGTCCCACCGGCTGGAATCGGGCAAAGCGTTGGCCGATGATTCGTCACCGGCCTGCAGTGGGCATGGAGTTGGTGGCACGATGGTGCAGGGGGTGTGCGCGGCATGCCCCGGGCCGGTGAGGCGTTCCGACCGAGGGTGTGATCAGTGTGGCTCTTTCGCTGTCAGTGGTGCTGCTGTTGGGGATCATTCTGATCGTCCTGATCAGAGGGAAGTCGATCAAGGCGGGACCGGCATTCGTCGCCATACTGTTCGGCTTCTTCCTCGCCTCCACGGGCATGGCGCCGTCCATCAATCGGTTCCTCAACTCGATCGCGGACACCATCAACCACATCACCTTCTAGGCGGCCCCCCGCCCGGTGCCCGCCGCCCCGTGCCGGGCGCCGTACCGGGCTCAGTCGTCCGAGGCCCCTTCGCCCCCGGCCCGCGCCACCGCCTCGCGTACGGCTTCCTCGCTCCGCCCCACCAGTGCCGAACCGTCGTCCGCGGTGATGATCGGCCGCTGGATCAGCCGGGGGTGTGCCGCCAGCGCCGCGATCCACCGCTCGCGCGCGGCGTCGGTGCGCTCCCACTCCGCGAGGCCCAGCTCCTCGGCCTCGGCCTCCTGGGTCCGGGTGATGTCCCAGGGCTCCAGGCCCAGTCGCGCCAGCACGCCGCGCAGGTCCTCGGCGTCCGGCGGATCCTCCAGATACCGGCGCACGGTGTACCGGGCACCTTCTTCGTCGAGGATCTCCACGGCCGAACGGCACTTGGAGCACGCGGGATTGAGCCAGATCTCCATGCGGGACACCCTATGGGGGCCGCGGGCCCGGAGCGAAGAGGTGCGCAGGCACCCGGCGCCCCGGCCCGGAACGCGGAAAACCCCAGGCCATCCGGCCCGGGGCTTCCTCAGGAGAGCGGGCGACGGGAATCGAACCCGCGTAGCTAGTTTGGAAGACTAGGGCTCTACCATTGAGCTACGCCCGCGAGCGCCACAGGTCGCAGGACCTCGGCACGCAGTGCATCCTAGCGGGTCGCGGCGGTGTGCCGCACATCCCCTTCGCGCGGACCGTGGATCCGGCCCGTCCGCGCGAACGCGCCGCTCTCGGGGCATCCCGATAACTGGCAGCCGTAGCGCTTGCGGCCATGTACCCTACGTGTCGCACCGACGGGGTGTGGCGCAGCTTGGTAGCGCGTCCGCTTTGGGAGCGGAAGGTCGTCGGTTCGAATCCGGCCACCCCGACCAGCAGGTCAGCCCGGCAGTACGCCGCCGGGCACAACCCCGGCCCACTCGGCGGCGCCGCAGGATCGGCGGCCATTCAAGATCGCGTTGTGGGCGTCATCCTCCTTGCGGTTACTATGCAAGCTGCGTGCCCGTGTGTCTGTGTACCGGGCGTGATCGGCCGGACCCGGATCAGCCGGGACCGGTGGATCTCAAGCAGAACCCCAGAAGTCAGCCCCAAGGAGACCGAACCGTGAAGAGCGCCGTGGAGACCCTGAACCCGACTCGGGTTCGGCTCACTGTCGAGGTGCCCTTCGAGGAGCTCAAGCCCAGCCTCGACGCGGCGTACAAGAAGATCAACCAGCAGGTCACGGTGAAGGGCTTCCGCCAGGGCAAGATCCCGGCCCGGGTCATCGACCAGCGGTTCGGCCGTGGCGCCGTGCTGGAGGAGGCCGTCAACGACGCGCTCCCGAAGTTCTACACCGAGGCGGTCAACGAGGGTGAGCTGAACGTCCTCGGCCAGCCCGAGGTCGACATCACCGAGCTGAAGGACGGCGAGCTGCTGGCCTTCACCGCCGAGGTCGACATCCGCCCCGCCCTCGAGATCCCGGACTACTCCGGCATCGAGGTCGAGGTCGACGCCGTGGAGGTGTCGGACGAGGACGTCGACAAGTCCGTCGAGCAGCTGCGTGAGCGCTTCGCGACGACCAGCCCGGTCGAGCGCGCGGCCCAGGACGGCGACGTCCTGACGCTGAACCTCGAGGCCAAGGTGGACGGCGAGGTCCTGGAGGACGGCGTCGCCCAGGGCGTCACCTACACCGTCGGCTCCGGCGAGCTCCTCGACGGCATCGACGAGGCCGTCACCGGCGTGGAGGCCGGCAACAGCGCGACCTTCACCTCCGAGCTCAAGGGCGGTTCCGCCGAGGGCAAGGAGGCCGAGGTCACCGTCGAGGTCACCGAGGTCAAGTCCCGCGAACTGCCCGAGCTGGACGACGACTTCGCCCAGCTGGCGAGCGAGTTCGACACCTTCGAGGAGCTCAAGGCGGACAGCCGCAAGCGCCTCGCGCAGATGAAGAAGTACGACCAGGCCACCCAGGCGCAGGAGAAGGTCCTGGACGAGCTGCTCAAGCTCGTCGAGGTGCCGATGCCGGAGAAGCTGCTCGCGGACGAGATCCAGACCCGCAAGCACAACCTGGAGAACCACCAGCTCGCGCAGATGGGCCTCGACCTCGCGAAGTACCTGGAGATCCAGGGCAAGAGCGAGGAGGAGTTCGACGCCGAGACCAAGGAGCAGGCCGAGAAGGGCATCAAGACCCAGTTCATCCTGGACGAGCTGGTCAACAAGGAGAAGCTGAACGTCAGCCAGGAGGAGCTCACCGAGCACCTCATGCGCCGCGCGCAGTCCTCCGGCATGTCCCCCGACCAGTTCGCCCAGGCCGTCGTCGAGGGCGGCCAGGTGCCGATGCTCGTCGGTGAGGTCGCCCGCGGCAAGGCCCTCGCGGTCGTCGTCGAGGCCGCCACGGTCAAGGACAGCAACGGCGAGGTCGTCGACCTCGACGACGAGGACGAGACCGCCGAGACCGTCGAGGCCGGCGCCGAGGGCACCGAGGAGCAGCCCGAGGCCTGATCCCCGGCCGCCGCGCGCCGGCAGGCAGTACTCCGGCCACGGGCCCGAACACGCACGTCCGCGTGTTCGGGCCCGCGGTCGTACCGCCCCGTGAGCCTGCGCTCACAGCGAACAGTTATCGATGCGGGATGGCGTTGTCCGACCTGCGCGTTAGGGTCCGTAGATACGAGGGCAGGGGAGTCCCTGAAACCGCGCCGGGCCCACACGCGGCGCCGCCTCCCCACGCCCCAGCAGACGACGCTGAGACGGCCTGGAGCCGTCCGACAACGAGCAGGTGGACACGTGACGATCCCGATGCCTTCCGCCGCCGCTGAGCCGACCTTCGGTGGCCTCGGCGACCAGGTCTACAACCGGCTGCTCGGCGAGCGGATCATCTTCCTCGGCCAGCCGGTCGACGACGACATCGCCAACAAGATCACCGCGCAGCTGCTTCTCCTCGCCGCGGACCCGGACAAGGACATCTTCCTCTACATCAACTCCCCGGGCGGCTCGATCTCGGCCGGGTTGGCGATCTACGACACCATGCAGTACATCAAGAACGACGTGGTGACGATCGCGATGGGCCTCGCCGCCTCCATGGGACAGTTCCTGCTGAGCGCCGGCACCCCCGGCAAGCGCTTCGCGCTGCCGAACGCCGAGATCCTCATCCACCAGCCCTCCGCGGGCCTGGCCGGCTCCGCGTCGGACATCAAGATCCACGCCGAGCGGCTGCTGCACACCAAGAAGCGGATGGCGGAGCTGACGGCGTTCCACACCGGTCAGACCGTCGAGCGGATCACCCAGGACTCGGACCGCGACCGCTGGTTCTCCGCCGATGAGGCCAAGGAGTACGGCCTGATCGACGACGTGATGACCTCCGCCGCCGGCGTTCCGGGCGGGGGCGGCACGGGGGCCTGAGCCCCGTACCACTCGCCCTACAGCCCCCAGCCCACTTGATCGCCACCAGGACGGTGAACACCACGATGAACAACTACCCCGGCAGCGGCCTCTCGCAGGGCGCGGAGTCCGAGTTTTCCGGCCCGCGCGCCGAGTCCCGCTACATCGTCCCGCGCTTCGTCGAGCGCACCTCGCAGGGCGTGCGCGAGTACGACCCGTACGCGAAGCTGTTCGAGGAGCGCGTGATCTTCCTCGGCGTGCAGATCGACGACGCCTCGGCCAACGACGTCATGGCGCAGCTGCTGTGCCTGGAGTCGATGGACCCGGACCGGGACATCTCGATCTACATCAACAGCCCGGGCGGCTCCTTCACGGCGCTCACGGCCATCTACGACACGATGCAGTTCGTGAAGCCGGACATCCAGACGGTCTGCATGGGCCAGGCGGCCTCCGCCGCGGCCGTGCTGCTCGCCGCCGGCACCCCCGGCAAGCGGATGGCGCTGCCCAACGCCCGTGTGCTGATCCACCAGCCCTACAGCGAGACCGGCCGCGGCCAGGTCTCCGACCTGGAGATCGCCGCCAACGAGATCCTGCGGATGCGTTCGCAGCTGGAGGACCTGCTGGCCAAGCACTCCTCCACCCCGGTCGAGAAGATCCGTGACGACATCGAGCGTGACAAGATCCTGACCGCCGAGGAGTCGCTGGCGTACGGTCTGGTCGACCAGATCGTCTCGACTCGCAAGTCGTCCGTCTCGATCGGCTGACGATCTTCGCGAAGTGAGCCGGAGCGTTGCCCCCTTGGACCGGATTCGGAACGAGTGAACCGAGTCGGTCCAAGGGGGGCCCGTACGGGGGGCCCGGCAAGGTACCGTCGATAGGCAAGCACCCGGGTCCGCGGAGCAATGCGGATCCCAGGCGAAGGGGAAGCACCTCGTGGCACGCATCGGTGACGGCGGCGACCTGCTCAAGTGCTCATTCTGCGGAAAGAGTCAGAAGCAGGTGAAGAAGCTCATCGCGGGACCTGGTGTGTACATCTGCGACGAGTGCATCGACCTCTGCAACGAAATCATCGAGGAGGAGCTCGCCGAGACCTCCGAGGTGCGGTGGGAGGAGCTCCCCAAGCCGAGGGAGATCTACGAGTTCCTGAACGGCTATGTCGTCGGCCAGGATCCCGCCAAGAAGGCGCTCTCGGTGGCCGTCTACAACCACTACAAGCGGGTGCAGGCGGGCGAGAACGGCCCCGGCCGCGGCGACGAGGGCATCGAGCTCGCCAAGTCCAACATCCTGCTGCTCGGCCCCACCGGCTCCGGCAAGACGCTGCTCGCGCAGACCCTCGCCCGGATGCTGAACGTCCCCTTCGCCTTCGCCGACGCCACGGCGCTGACGGAGGCCGGCTACGTCGGCGAGGACGTCGAGAACATCCTCCTCAAGCTGATCCAGGCCGCGGACTTCGACATCAAGAAGGCCGAGACCGGCATCATCTACATCGACGAGATCGACAAGGTCGCCCGGAAGAGCGAAAACCCGTCGATCACCCGTGATGTCTCCGGCGAGGGCGTCCAGCAGGCGCTGCTGAAGATCCTGGAGGGCACCACCGCCTCCGTGCCGCCCCAGGGCGGCCGCAAGCACCCGCACCAGGAATTCATCCAGATCGACACCACCAACGTCCTCTTCATCGTCGGCGGTGCCTTCGCCGGCCTGGAGAAGATCATCGAGGCCCGGTCCGGCGCCAAGGGCATCGGCTTCGGCGCCACGATCCGCTCCAAGCGCGAGATCGAGTCCAAGGACCAGCTCCAGGACGTCATGCCGGAGGACCTGGTGAAGTTCGGGATGATCCCGGAGTTCATCGGCCGCCTGCCCGTCCTCACCTCGGTCCACAACCTCGACCGCGAGGCCCTGCTGCAGATCCTGGTCGAGCCGCGCAACGCGCTCGTCAAGCAGTACAAGCGCCTCTTCGAACTCGACGGTGTCGAGCTGGACTTCGACCGCCCGGCCCTGGAGGCCATCGCCGACCAGGCGATCCTGCGCGGCACCGGCGCCCGTGGTCTGCGCGCCATCATGGAGGAGGTCCTCCAGGCGGTGATGTACGAGATCCCGTCCCGCAAGGACGTCGCCCGCGTCGTCATCACCGAGGACGTCGTCCACTCGAACGTGAACCCGACCCTGGTCCCGCGCAACCGCGGCGAGTCGGGAGAGCCGCAGGAAAAGAGCGCGTAGGCGCCCGGTACGCAGGACGAGAGCCGCCCGGCAGCGATCGCTGCCGGGCGGCTCTCGTGGTTTTCGAGGGAGAAGCGGTTCAGTTGAGGCCCAGCTCGCAGGCCTTGTCGGCGTGCTCGGGCTTGACCCGGATTGCCGTCAGCATTCCTGCGCAGATGCCGACATTCGCATGCCGCGTCGTCCAGTCGCCGGTGCCCGCGAGGCTGCACGCGCTCCGCACATTGGGCCCCACCTTGTACCTGGCCTCGGCCAGGAACGACGTGCACTGCTTGGTGGTGGCCTGGGCCGGTGCAGTCGCCACGATCGGAAGCGCACCCGCCACCATCAGTACTCCAGTTGCCGCGGCCAGGCGTCGCATCGTGTTGCGCATGGTAATCCCCCCTAGTTGTTGATCTTTCGGCTGAAGGAAGCTATCAGCCGCCGAACCCTCCCTTTCGGCTATGCGCAGAGTTTTGGCCAATGCCCTGCCAGGCGTGCGCTCTCTTGGCTCTCGGCAAAAAAGACGCTCGACGAGGCAACCTCATCGAGCGTCTTGAAGCTTCAAGAACCGGAACGGGAGCGCTACTTCTCCTTGCGGACCTCGTTGCGGATCTTTGCGGTCTTCTCCGAGAGCTGTTCGGCGGTGGCGGCCTGGGCCGACGGGGCGCTCGGAGAGGGGATCGCCTGGTTCAGCACCACGCCCACCGCGCTGGAGTCGCCCCAGATGCAGACGCTCATCCCGCCGGAGGCGGTGATGGTCCCGGCGGTGAAGGAGACCTTGTAGGCCTTGCACTTCATGACCTCGCCGTCGAAGCCCTCGGGCGAGTACGCGGTGACCGGGGTGACCGTCTCGACCTTGGCCTTGGACTCGCTCTGCTTCTGGCTCTCGTCGAGCTTGGCGAACATCTTGTCCACGGCCCCGGACGGGTCCGCGATGTTGCCGTAGACGCCGCCGACGCTGAGCTTGTCCGTCTTGGACTTCTGGTAGCTCGCGTTGACGGAGGTGCCGTTGGTGATGCCCATCGCCTTGGCTTCCTTGTCGTCGGCGAGGGGCTTGGAACCGCCGGCCCCGCCGTCGGCCGCCTTGGTGTACTCACCGCTCAGCAGGCTGTCCGGCAGCGAGATCGTGTACGGCTTCACATCCCCGCCCGAGCCGAAGGCGAAGTACGCGCCGACGCCGATCGCGGCGACGACCGCGACCGCGCCGATGATGAGGCCGATCTTCTTGCCGTTGCCGCCGGACTCCGGGGCGCCCTGGGGGATCGTGCCGTAGGGGGTCTGCTGGCCGCCGTAGGGAGCCTGCTGGCCGTAGCCGGGCTGGGCGCCCTGCTGGGGGTAGCCGTAGCCCTGCGCGGGGGCCTGCTGCGGGTAGCCGTAGCCCTGTTGCTGTCCAGGCGCCTGGCCGCCCTGCTGCGGGTAGCCGTAACCCGGCTGCGGGGCCTGCGGCTGCTGCGGCTGGCCGTACGGGCCGGGCTGCGGCTGCTGCGGCTGGCCGTACGGGCCGGGAGGCGGCTGGTTGAAGCTCATGGAGCGGTTCCCCTCGTGACAACTGGAGCCAGTTGAGTGCTGCGTGATGTTTATACGCTCCCGACATCCTGTACGACGCCGCCGACAGTCGTGGCCCCGGGGGCGAAACCGATTCGAAGCTGCTACATCCGCGCCCGTACACTGTGCGTCGTGACCGAGAACACTCAGCAGAGCAACCACAGCGCCCCCGAACTGCCGACTCAGTACACGCCGGCCGATGTAGAGGGGCCGCTGTACGAGCGCTGGGTAGAGCGGGGTTACTTCGAGGCGGACGAGAAGAGCGACAAGCCGCCGTACACCGTCGTCATCCCGCCGCCGAACGTCACCGGCTCCCTGCACCTGGGGCACGCCTTCGAGCACACGCTGATCGACGCGCTCACCCGCCGCAAGCGCATGCAGGGCCACGAGACGCTCTGGCAGCCGGGCATGGACCACGCCGGTATCGCGACCCAGAACGTCGTCGAGCGCGAGCTCGCGAAGGAGGGCGTCTCCCGGCACGACCTGGGCCGTGAGGCGTTCGTCGAGCGGGTCTGGCAGTGGAAGAACGAGTCCGGTGGCCAGATCTCGGGCCAGATGCGGCGCCTGGGCGACGGCGTCGCCTGGTCCCGTGAGCGCTTCACCATGGACGAGGGCCTGTCCAAGGCCGTCCAGACGATCTTCAAGCGGCTCTACGACGACGAGTTGATCTACCGCGCCGAGCGCATCATCAACTGGTGCCCGCGCTGTCTGACCGCCATCTCGGACATCGAGGTCGAGTACCAGGACGACGACGGCGAGCTCGTCTCGATCCGGTACGGCGATGTGGAAGGGGCGGAGCAGAGCGACTCCACCGAGGGCGGTGGCGGGCGACGGGCGGGCGCCTCCATCGTCGTGGCGACGACGCGGGCCGAGACGATGCTCGGCGACACCGCGGTCGCCGTCCACCCCGAGGACGAGCGCTACGCCCATCTCATCGGCACCGAGATCGAGTTGCCGCTGACCGGCCGCCGGATCCCGGTCGTCGCCGACGAGCACGTCGACCCGGAGTTCGGCACCGGCGCGGTCAAGGTCACCCCGGCCCACGACCCCAACGACTTCGAGATCGGCCGCCGGCACGACCTGCCGAACCTCGCGGTGCTCGACGAGCGCGGCGTGATCACGGCGCACGGCCCCTTCCAGGGCCTGGACCGCTTCGAGGCCCGCTCCGCGATCGTCGGCGCGCTGCGCGCCGAGGGCCGGATCGTCGCCGAGAAGCGCCCCTACACCCACTCCGTCGGGCACTGCTCGCGCTGCAAGACCACCATCGAGCCGCGGCTGTCGATGCAGTGGTGGGTCAAGGTCGGCCCGCTGGCGAAGGCCGCGGGCGACGCGGTCCGCGACGGCAGGGTCGCGATCCACCCCAAGGAGATGGAGTCCCGCTACTTCGGCTGGGTCGACAACCTCCACGACTGGTGCATCTCGCGGCAGCTGTGGTGGGGCCACCGCATCCCCGTCTGGTACGGCCCGAACGGCGAGGTCGTCTGCGTCGGACCGGACGACGAGGCGCCCACCGGCGAGGGCTGGACGCAGGACACCGACGTCCTGGACACCTGGTTCTCCTCCGGGCTGTGGCCGTTCTCCACGCTCGGCTGGCCCGAGCAGACCCCCAGCGTCGGGAAGTTCTACCCGAACTCCGTCCTGGTCACCGGCTACGACATCCTCTTCTTCTGGGTCGCCCGGATGATGATGTTCGGGCTGTACGCGATGGACGGCACCCCGCCGTTCCACACCATCGCGCTGCACGGCATGGTCCGCGACCAGTTCGGCAAGAAGATGTCGAAGTCCTTCGGCAACGCGGTCAACCCGCTGGACTGGATGGACGCGTACGGCTCCGACGCCGTCCGGTTCACGCTGGCCCGCGGGGCCAACCCCGGAGTCGACGTCCCGATCGGTGAGGACTGGGTCCAGGGCTCCCGGAACTTCGCCAACAAGATCTGGAATGCCACCCGCTTCGCGCTGATGAACGGCGCGACGGTGGAGGGCGACCTCCCGCCCGCCGAGCAGCTGTCGGCGGCCGACCGGTGGATCCTGTCCCGGCTGAACTCGGTCGTCGCCGAGGTCGACGCGCACTACGACGACTACCAGTTCGCGAAGCTGTCGGACACCCTCTTCCACTTCGCGTGGGACGAGGTCTTCGACTGGTACGTCGAGCTGTCCAAGACGACGTTCATGGCGGGCGGCCCGGCCGCCGAGGTCTCGCGCCGGGTGCTGGGCGAGGTCCTGGACGTCACGCTGCGGCTGCTGCACCCGATCGTCCCGTTCGTCACCGAGACCCTGTGGACGACGCTGACCGGCGGTGAGTCGGTCGTGATCGCCGACTGGCCGAAGGATTCCGGCTTCCGGGACGCGGCGGCCGAGCGGGAGATCGAGACCGTCCAGCAGGTCGTGACCGAGGTCCGCCGCTTCCGCTCCGACCAGGGGCTGCAGCCGGGCCAGAAGGTCCCCGCCCAGCTGGAGCTGACCGGTACGGCGCTGGCGCCCCACGAGGCCGCGATGCGCTCGCTGCTGCGGCTGCAGCCGGCCGGTGAGGGCTTCAGCGCCACCGCGTCGCTGCCGGTCGCGGGTGCCAAGGTCGCGCTGGACCTGTCCGGCACCATCGACGTCGAGGCCGAGCGCAAGCGGCTGACGAAGGACCTGGGCGCCGCCGAGAAGGAGAAGGCGCAGGCCACCGCCAAGCTCGGCAACGAGGCGTTCCTCGCCAAGGCGCCGGAGAAGGTCGTGGACAAGATCCGCGGCCGGCTGGAGGCCGCGGAGGCGGACATCGTCCGGATCACCGCGCAGCTGGCGGCCCTGCCCACGGCGTAGCCGCGGGCCCCGGGCCGTCCCCGGGACCGTCATGCGCAGGCCCCTCGTCCTCACGGGCGGGGGGCCTGCGCCGTCCCTGCCCCCGCCGTCCCCGTTCGCGCACCGGCCAGAGCAGCACGTACGCCGTCGAGACCGCCACGAACGCCAGGCGGATCAGGCCGCGGGCGGCGTCGTCGGGCACGGCGAAGACGCTGCCGTAGAGGATCAGCAGGGCCAGCCAGCTCCACCAGGGGACCAGGCGGCGCTGGCCGATGACGTCCCACAGCAGGGTGCCGAGCAGTACGGACGCGGTGTAGTACGTGTAGACGCTGGGGTCGAGGACGATGCGGGCGTTGGCGCCCAGCAGCACCACCGCCGCCCAGCGCCCCCGCCACACGGCGATCGCGCCCAGCGCCAGGCCGAGGGCGGCCTGGGCGGGGCGGTCCCAGGAGGGGGTCTCGGGGTCGCCGACGCCCAGCCAGCGCAGGGCCGACGCCGGATGGTTGGGGATGGCGAACTTCGCCGCGGCGAAGGACTGCGGGTCGCCGAGGAAGAACGGGAGCCAGGCGACGGCGACCAGGCCCGCGCACCACAGTCCGGCGCGCAGCCACTTCTCTCTCGGCAGTGCCGGCAATAGCGGGACGAAGGCCAGCGCGGTGGGCTTGGAATCCATCGCCAGGGCCAGGCAGACGCCGGTGAGGGCGGCGTTGCCGCGGGTGAGGGCGCGTACCGCGAGGGCGGTGAAGAACAGCGCCAGGACGTCGTCGAGATGCCCGAAGCGGACCGCGACCTCGGTCCACATCGGGATGAAGGCCAGTCCGGCGATCAGTACGCGCTGCCGCAGCCGCTGGTGGTTGGTGCCGGTGCCCAGGAAGTGGTGGGCGGCGCTGCGGCCCGCCAGCACCACGATGACCAGGCCGAGCAGTGACATCAGGGCCGCGGCCAGGAACTGCCCGGTGGCCTCCGGGAAGGGGTTGAACAGGCCGGCGGTCAGGAAGCTGAGCGGGCCCATCTGGAGCTCGGGGTGGTGTGCGTAGAGGTTCAGCCCGCCGGAGCCGTCGCCCGCGTCGCCCTGGTAGATCAGCTCGCCGCCGGTGCGCAGGTAGTGCCAGGAGAAGCCGCCGTGCGGCTCGACGACGACGAACCACAGCACCGTCCAGGCGGTGAGCAGTATCAGATGCGTCTGCTGACCGATCGCCGGCACCGTCCTCAGCTCCTGCCGTCCCGCGCCCTGCCTCGTGGTGATCACCGGGGGACACCACAGCCCGCCGTCGAAGAGGGCGAAAGACGGCAGGAAGTTGTCCCGGGACGGCGGATCCGTCCGTTCTCATCGCTCTCTCATGTGGCCGAGGCACGGTGGACCGGAATGCCGGACTTCCGGCAGCACCGCACGCCCCCCCCCCCCACCGAGGAGCCGCGCCCCCATGAACAAGCCCCTGCGCCGGGCCGCGATCTTCTGCCTGGCCCTGATCGCCGCGCTGATGGGCTGGGCCACCTGGATCCAGGGCGCAAAGGCCGGTGACTACAAGGAGGACCCGCACAATCCGCGGGTGGCGATCGGCAAGTACGCGGCGCCGCTGGGCAACATCCTCGTCGGCGGGGAACCCGTGACCGGCTCCGCCGCCACCGACTCCACGCTCAAGTACAAGCGGACCTACAAGGACGGCGCGCTCTACGCGCCGGTCACCGGCTTCACCTCGCAGATCTACGGCAGCAACCAGCTGGAGAGCCTCTACGGCGACCTCCTCGACGGCTCCGACAGCCGGCTGCAGAGCCCCGCCGACGCGCTGACCCGCACCCGGGCCAAGGGCGGCGACGTGGCCACCACCATCGACCCCGCGGTCCAGAAGGCCGGCTACCGGGCGCTGGCAGGCAAGAAGGGCGCCGCCGTCGCCATGGACCCGGCCACGGGCCGCATCCTGGGCATGGTCAGCACCCCGTCGTACGACCCGGGGAAGTTCTCTGGGTCCGCCGGGGCCGACCAGAAGGCCTGGAAGAAGCTGTCCGGTGACGCGGAGCACCCCGAGGTCAACCGGGCGCTGCGGCAGCCGCTGCCGCCCGGCTCCACCTTCAAGCTGGTGGTCGCCGCTGCCGCGCTGGAGAACGGCCTGTACTCCTCGGTGGACGAGCCCACCGACAGCCCCGACCCGTACACGCTCCCGCACACCCGCACCAAGCTCACCAACGAGAACCGCGCCGCACCCTGCAAGGACGCGGACATCCGCACCGCGCTCCAGTACTCCTGCAACACCGTCTTCGCGAAGATGGCCGTCGACCTGGGCAAGGACAAGGTGAAGGCGCAGGCCGAGAAGTTCGGCTTCAACGACGACAAGGTGGACACCCCCGTGCGGGCCGGCAAGAGCGTCTACCCCTCCGACATGGACGAGGCACAGACCGCGCTGTCCGGCATCGGCCAGTTCGACGACCAGGCGACCCCGCTGCAGATGGCGATGGTCTCCGCGGCCATCGCGAACGGCGGCGAGCTCAAGGCCCCGCAGATGGTCGACAAGCTGACCGACGGCGGCGGCAACACCGTCCAGGACTTCGGGCCGAGGACGTACCGCGACGGCCGGACCATGTCGGCGCGTACGGCACAGCAGCTGCAGTCGGCGATGCAGACGGTCGTGGACAAGGGCACCGGGTCCGGCGCGAAGATCGGCGGACTGACCGTCGGCGGCAAGACGGGCACCGCCCAGCACGGCGTCGACAACAGCGGTACGCCCTACGCCTGGTTCGTCTCGTACGCCGAGGACGGCAAGGGACACCGGGTGGCGGTGGCCGTGATGGTCGAGGACGGGCACGCCGCCCGCAACGAGGTCTCCGGCAACGGCCTGGCGGCCCCGACCGCGCGGGCCATGATGAAGGCGGCACTGGGGTAGGGGGCGGCTCCGGCGGACGGCGCGCTCCGTGGGGACGGCCGCGCCGGCCGGGCCCCCGGGCGCGGGCGGCGACCCGGGAGGGGCAGCGCAGCGCACCGCTGTCACACGTGCCTCGTAGACTGGTCGGCGTGAGCGAGCGCCCCCAGAACGACGACCCCGACCCGAACGAAGCCTTCGACGAACTGGTCGAGGCGGAGACCGACCGTGACCCGGATCTTGCGGTGATCGAGGCCGGCAGCCGGACCCTGCGCGCCCAGGCCGGGCCGCCGCAGGGGGACGGGATTCCCGCCCGGCCGGCCGATCCCGAGGTCGACCGTGCGCTGCGCGCCGTCGAGGACGAGCTGGCCGGCCGCTGGGGCGAGACCAAGCTCGACCCGTCGGTGCAGCGCATCGCGGCGCTGCTGGACATCCTCGGCGAACCCCAGCGCGCCTACCCGTCCATCCACATCACCGGCACCAACGGCAAGACCAGCACCGCCCGCATGATCGAGGCACTGCTGTCCGCCTTCGACCTGCGCACCGGCCGCTACACCAGCCCGCACGTCCAGTCGATCACCGAGCGGATCAGCCTGGACGCCGCCCCGATCTCCGCCGAGCGCTTCATCGAGACGTACCGGGACATCGCCCCGTACATCGAGATGATCGACGCCCAGCAGGAGCACCGCCTGTCGTTCTTCGAGGTGCTCACGGCCATGGCGTACGCCGCCTTCGCCGACAGCCCCGTGGACGTCGCGGTCGTCGAGGTCGGCATGGGCGGCACCTGGGACGCGACGAACGTCATCGACGGCGATGTCGCCGTGGTCACCCCGATCTCGCTGGACCACACCGACCGGCTGGGGGAGACACCCGAGCAGATCGCCGGCGAGAAGTCCGGGATCATCAAGAAGGACGCCACGGTCGTGCTGGCCCAGCAGCCGGTGGACGCGGCGTCGGTGATGCTCAAGCGCGCGGTCGAGGTGGACGCCACGGTCGCCCGTGAGGGCATGGAGTTCGGCGTGCTCAGCCGCGAGGTCGCGGTCGGCGGGCAGATGCTGACCCTGCGCGGGCTGGGCGGCGAGTACCCCGAGATCTTCCTGCCGCTGTACGGCGCCCACCAGGCGCACAACGCCGCGGTGGCGCTCGCCGCGGTCGAGGCGTTCTTCGGCGTCGGCTCGGACCACGCCCGCACCCTGGACATCGACACCATCCGCTCCGCGTTCGCCGCCGTCAGCTCGCCCGGCCGGATGGAGGTCGTGCGGCGCAGCCCGACGGTCGTGCTGGACGCGGCGCACAACCCCGCGGGCGCGCGGGCGGCGGCCGAGGCGGTCACCGAGGCGTTCGGCTTCAGCCGGCTGGTGGGCGTCGTCGGGGCCAGCGGGGACAAGGACGTCCGCGGCTTCCTGGAGGCGTTCGAGCCGATCTTCGCCGAGGTCGTGGTGACACGTAATTCCAGCCATCGTGCGATGGACCCGGACGAGCTGGCGGCCGTCGCCGTCGAGGTCTTCGGCGCCGAGCGGGTCCAGGTCGAGCCGCGGCTGGACGACGCCCTGGAGGCGGCGATCACCCTCGCCGAGGAAGAGGGCGAGTTCTCCGGAGCGGGTGTCCTGGTGACCGGCTCGGTGATCACGGTCGGCGAGGCCCGGCTGCTGATGGGGAGGGGCTGACCATGCGCACGCTGTGTGCCAGCACCCTGATAGGCGAATTCTTCGTGATCGGCTTCGCCGGTCTGGTCGCGATGCAGATGACCGACCTGCCGGCGGCCACGGTCTGGACGGTCAGCGGCGTCGCGATGCTGCTGAGCCTCGCGCTGTGCGGGATGCTGACCCGTCCGGGTGGCGTCCAGCTCGGCTGGGTGCTGCAGATCGCCCTGATCGCCAGCGGTTTCGTGGTGCCGACGATGTTCTTCCTGGGCGTGGTCTTCGCGGCCCTGTGGTGGGCCTCGGTCCACTTCGGCCGCAAGATCGACGAGGCGAAGGCCCGTTGGGCGGCGCAGGCCGAGGCGTCGGGCGAGGCGGCTTAGGGAGTGTCCGCGCGGCCCCCGGACGGCCCGTGCCCGGAGACCGGGGGCGGGGCCGCTCACGGCCCGGTCACCCATGTAGCCTCAGTTCACCCGCTGACCGTTGTTCATATCCAGGGAGTTTCTCCGTGAGCCAGCGCACCCTCGTCCTTCTCAAGCCCGACGCCGTCACGCGCGGCCTGATCGGCGAGATCATCGGCCGTATCGAGCGGAAGGCCGGCTGGACGATCAGCGCGCTGGAGCTGCGCAGCCTGGACCGTGCCCTTCTGGAGCAGCACTACGCCGAGCACGTCGGCAAGCCGTTCTACGAGCCGCTGGTCGCTTTCATGTCCTCCGGTCCGGTGGTCTCGATGGTCGTCGAGGGCGAGCGGGTGATCGAGGGCGTGCGGATGCTCGCCGGTCCGACTGACCCGATTGCCGCACCGGGTGGGTCCATTCGTGGGGACTTCGGAACGATCACCCGGGAGAATCTGATCCATGCGTCGGATTCCGAAGAGTCCGCCGAGCGCGAGATCAAGATTTTCTTTCCCGGCATTTCCTGACGAGTCATCAGCTGTGCACCCCTCGTGACCAGGGGCGACCGACAAAATCATCGGTCGCCCTTTGGTGTATACGACACGATCGGGGGAACGCATCACCGCGACACGACGTCACCATTAAGGGGGGCGGGTGCGTGTACGGCTGACAATGGCGGAACAGCCTCCCGACGTGTTCGAGTGGGCGCACTACGAACTACGATGGAGGCTTCCGCGCCGCACAGCGCATCACCTCCTGCCGACCTCCAGTAAGCATTCGCTCCAGTTGGGAAGGCCAGACGTATCCTCATGGGGAACAACATGTCGTTCATCGGCCGTGACATGGCTGTCGACCTCGGGACCGCCAACACGCTGGTGTACGTCAGGGGCCGCGGCATCGTCCTCAACGAGCCGTCGGTCGTGGCCATCAACACCAACACCGGCGGCATTCTCGCGGTGGGTGCTGAGGCGAAGAAGATGATCGGGCGCACGCCCGGCAACATCGTCGCCGTACGGCCCCTGAAAGACGGCGTGATCGCCGATTTCGAGATCACCGAGCGGATGCTCCGCTACTTCATCCTCAAGATCCACAAGCGGCGCTACCTGGCCCGCCCGCGGGTCGTCGTGTGTGTCCCCTCCGGCATCACCGGAGTGGAGCGCCGCGCGGTCATCGAGGCCTCCACCCAGGCCGGCGCGCGCCAGGTCCACATCATCGAGGAACCGATGGCCGCGGCGATCGGCTCCGGCCTGCCGGTCCACGAGGCCACCGGCAACATGGTCGTGGACATCGGCGGCGGCACGACCGAGGTCGCGGTCATCTCGCTCGGCGGCATCGTCACCGCGCAGTCCATCCGGGTGGCCGGCGACGAGCTCGACAACGCGATCATCCAGCACATCAAGAAGGAGTACAGCCTTCTGCTGGGCGAGCGCACCGCCGAGAGCATCAAGATCACCATCGGCTCGGCGTACGACCTCGAACAGGACGAGCACACCGAGATCCGCGGCCGTGACCTGGTCTCCGGCCTGCCGAAGACCGTCGTCATCTCGGCCGCCGAGGTCCGCAAGGCCATCGAGGAGCCGGTCAACTCGATTGTCGACGCGGTCAAGACGACGCTCGACAAGTGCCCGCCGGAGCTGTCCGGTGACGTCATGGACCGCGGCATCGTGCTCACCGGAGGCGGCGCCCTGCTCCGCGGCCTCGACGAGCGGCTGCGCCGCGAGACCGGTATGCCCATCCACATCGCCGAGGACCCGCTCGACTCCGTCGCGCTCGGTTCCGGCAAGTGCGTCGAGGAGTTCGAGGCGCTCCAGCAGGTCCTCGACTCCCAGCCGCGCAGGTAGCACGGCCCGGGTCCCGGTCCGCGCCGCGGCCGTCGAACGGCGTCCGCGGCGCCCGGGAACCCCGGCGCCGGTGACCGGGTCCGTCCGGCCGCTGGTATACAGGCACAACACCCCGACAGACACGGTGCACTGACGCTCCACCATCCGGCACCGTCATACAGGCACAACGCTCAACTCCCGAACGAGACCGGCGGGGCCCGCAGCCGGCCGGTCCTACGAGGAAGGACACGGCCGCCGCACGTGAGGGACACACGAGAGAGCCGGCTGCTGCTGGTGCTGCTGGTCGCGATCGCGTTCGCGCTGATCACGGTCGATATCCGCGGCGGCGAACAGTCCCCGCTCGATGGTGCCCGGCAAGTCGCCGCCTCCGCCTTCGGCCCGGTCGAGAGCGGCGTCGCCCGCGTCGTCAATCCGGTCGGCAACGCCATCGGCGCCGTGCGGGACTCCGGCAGCCGGCACGACCGGATCAGCAGGCTGGAGCACCAGAACGAGGCGCTGAAGGCCAAGCTCGGCTCCTCCGACCGGAACCGCAGCCGGGCCGCCGAGCTCGACAAGATCCTCAAGATCGCGGGCACCGGCCAGTACGGCATCAAGGGCGCCCAGGTCATCGCCATCGGCTCGGCCCAGGGCTTTTCCTGGACCATCACCATCGACGCCGGCCGCCGGGACGGCATCGCCCGTGACATGACCGTGCTCAACGGCGACGGTCTGGTCGGCCGGGTCACCACCGTCGGCGCCGACACCTCCACCGTCCTGCTCGCCGCCGACCCCGACTTCACCGTCGGCACCCGCATGGAGAAGACCAACGAGATCGGCTTCGCCAACGGGCAGGGCGTCCGCTCGCTGCGCGTCCAGCTCCTCAACGGCAAGGCCAACATCAGGCGGGGCGACCGCCTGGTCACCTTCGGCTCCAGCCGGGACAAGCCGTTCGTGCCCGGCGTGCCCGTGGGCAGGGTCGTCAGGGTCGAGCCGTCCAACGGCGACCTGACCCGCAACCTCCAGGTGCGGCCCTTCGTGTCCTTCTCCCAGCTCGACATCGTCGGCGTGGTCGTCGCGCCGCCCCGCGAGGACCCGCGCGACACCGTGCTGCCGCCCGCCCCCGCGAAGCCCAAGCCGACGCCGACGGTCACCGTCACGGCCACCCCCTCCGCGAGCGCCTCTCCCAGGAGCTGACCGATGCGCATCAACCGGATCCTGCTCTCGGCCCCGCTGGTGGTCGTCGCCCTCGTCATCCAGGTCACCATGCTCGCCAGACTCCAGCTTCCCGGTGCGGTACCGGATCTGCTGCTGCTCGTCGTGCTCGGTCTGGCGCTGGTCTACGGCCATGTCGGCGGCGCCCTGGTCGGCTTCTTCGCCGGTCTGCTGGCCGACCTCGCCCCGCCCTCCGACCACGCCATCGGCCGCTATGCGCTGGTGCTCTGCGTCATCGGCTACGCCGCGGGGCTGACCAAGCCGGACTCCGGCCAGCACCGTTCGGCGACGCTGCCGCTGATCGTCGTCCTCGGCGCGGCCGTCGGCTCCACGCTGATGTACGCCGGCGTCGGCGCGCTGGTCGGCGACACCGCCGCCCGGCACGTCGGCATCGTCGGGCTGCTGCTCAGCGCCACCCTCTACGACCTGCTGCTGGCCCCGTTCACGGTGCCGTTGGTGATGGCGCTGGCGCGCAGAACCGAGGGCGATCTGCTGTCCGGCGACGGTTCGAGCAGTACCAGCGGGGCGGGCGGCAGCCGGGACGCGGGCTACGGCTGGCTCACCACCGGTACCGGCCTCAAGGCCAGCCGAGGCGCCATGAAGTCCCTGCGCACGGGGACGGGCATCGGCAGCCAGCGCGGCAGTCTGCTCGGCAAGTCGGCCCGCGACAAGGTGGGCCGCATCAAGGGGGTCAAGCGACTGTGACGCCCTCCCCTCTCCCGACCACCACCTCTCGTGGAGGCGCTGCGCGCCATGAGTAATCTCCCGGAAACCCGGACCTCCCGGGTCGGCGTCCGGCTCATCGCGATCCAGATCCTGGTCTTCTCCCTGCTGCTGACCCTCGGCGGGCGGTTGTGGTATCTGCAGATCCGCAACGGCCAGGAGTACGCCACGGAGGCGAAGAACAACCACGTCCAGCAGGTCATCGAGCCCGCCACCCGCGGCTCCATCCTCGATGCGCGCGGGGTGCCGCTGGCCGACAACCAGACCCGTCTGGTCGTCTCCGCGAGCCGCACCGAGCTGCTGAAGATGAAGGACGACGGCAAGGCCGTGCTCGGCCGGCTGGCCAAGGTGCTCGGCCTGTCCGAGAAGGAGATCCGCAACAAGGTCCGGCTGTGCGACTCCAAGACGCCGCAGCCCTGCTGGAACGGCTCGCCGTACCAGCCGATCCCGATCACCGACGAGGCCACCACCCAGCAGGCCCTCCAGATCCGGGAGCGTTCCGAGGACTTCCCCGGCATCAGCGCCGAGCCCACCGCCGTGCGCCGCTACGCCGAGCCCGGCAACGCCAACACCGCCCAGGTGCTCGGCTACCTCTCGCCGGTGACCGACGAGGAGATCAACAAGGCCAAGAACACCAGCTCGCCCTTCCTGCGCTCCGACCAGATCGGCCGGTCCGGTCTGGAGCGGACGTACGACCGCTACCTGCGCGGCAAGGCCGCCGTCACCCGCTACGAGGTCGACAACCTCGGCCGGGTCATCGGCCGGGCCGCCAGCGAGAAGGGCCAGGGCGGCGCGAGCGTCGTCACCAGCATCGACGCGAGGGTCCAGGCCATAGCGGAGAAGCAGCTCGAGCAGGCCATGAAGGACGCCCGCAAGGTGCACGACAAGAACACCGGCACCAACTACAAGGCCGACTCGGGCGCCGTGGTCGTGATGGAGGCCAAGACCGGCCGGGTGGTGGCGATGGCCTCCAACCCCACCTACGACCCCAACGCCTGGGTCGGCGGCATCTCCGGCAAGGACTACGCCCACCTCACCGGCAAGGACTCCAACTACCCGCTGCTCAACCGCGCCATCCAGGGGCAGGCCGCCCCCGGCTCGATCTTCAAGGTCATCTCGACCACGGCGGCGATCAACGCGGGCTACGACTTCAACGGCCACTACCCCTGCACCAGCTCGTACAGCATCGGCGGCCAGGTCTTCAAGAACTTCGAGGGCGAGGGCCACGGCGACATCAGCCTGGGCCGGGCGCTGGAGGTCTCCTGCGACACCGTCTTCTACCGGCTCTCGCACGACGAGTGGAAGAAGGACGGCGGCGACAAGCCCAAGAAGAACCCCAACGACTGGTTCTACCGCACCGCCCACCAGTTCGGCCTGGGCAAGGAGACCGGCATCGACCTCCCCAACGAGGTCACCGGCCGGGTCCCCGACCGCAAGTGGAAGACCGACTTCTGGAAGGCCAACAAGGCCGGCTGGTGCGAGCAGGCCAAGGCCTGGCCCAAGAAGAAGGACTTCGGCACCAAGCTCGCCCGTGAGGGCTGCCTCGAAGGCATGAAGCTGCACGCCTACGACTCCATCAACTACGCGATCGGGCAGGGCGACACCCTCGTCACCCCGATCCAGATGGCGACCATCTACGGCGCGATCGCCAACGGCGGCACCCTCTACAACCCGACCGTCGGCAAGGCGGTCGTCAGCCCCGACGGCAAGCGGGTGCAGCAGATCAAGCCCACGTCCCACGGCAAGCTGCCCGACAGCCCCAAGACGCTCCGGCAGATCGACTCCGCGCTGGCCGGTGTGGCCACCCGCGGTACCGCCGCCTGGCGCTTCCAGGGCTGGCCGCAGGACAAGATTCCGATGCACGCCAAGACCGGCACGGCCGAGGTCTACGGCAAGCAGACCACCTCGTGGTTCGCGACGTACACCAAGGACTACACGATCGTCATGACGATCGCTCAGGGTGGTACCGGCTCCGGCGCCTCCGGCCCGGCGGTGCGCAACATCTACAACGCCCTGTACGGAGTCGACGAGAAGGGAGGGATCAACCCGAAGGCCGCCCTGCTGCCGAAGCCCCAGGGCTCGCTCCCCAAGATCGAGGGTGACGGGACCATCCAGGCTCAGCCCATCAAGCCGTACGTCCTGCCGTCGCCGTCCGCATCGGAGAGCCCACAGTGACGACCAGCCATACCTCCCGGGCGTTCTCGATCCGGCGCTACACCCCCGAGCTCGGCACCTGGGGCAAGCTGACGGCGCGCGATTCGGTGCTGCGCAAGCTGGACTGGATACTGCTGCTGTCCTGCCTGGTGCTCTCGCTGATCGGCTCGATGCTGGTCTTCTCCGCCACCCGCAACCGCACCGAGCTCAACCACGGCGACGAGTACTACTACTTCCTGCACCACCTGTTGAACCTCGGGATCGGCTTGGCGCTGACGGCCGGCACGATCTGGCTCGGGCACCGCACGCTCCGCGGCGCGGTCCCGATCCTCTACGGCCTGTCGGTCGTGCTGGCGCTGCTGGTGCTGACGCCGCTGGGCGCCACCATCAACGGCTCGCGCTCCTGGCTGGCGATCCCCGGCGGCTTCTCGCTGCAGCCCGCCGAGTTCGCGAAGATCACCATCACGCTCGGCATGGCCATGATCCTGGCGTCCCGGGTCGACGCGGGCGACCGCCCGAACCCCGGCCACCGGACCGTCGTCCAGGCGCTCGCGCTGGCCGCCGTCCCGGTCGCCGTGATCATGCTGATGCCGGACCTCGGCTCGGTGATGGTGCTCGGCGCCGTCATCCTGGGCGTCCTGCTCTCCTCCGGCGCCTCCAACCGCTGGATCCTCGGGCTGGTCGGGACCGGCGTCGTGGGCTGTGTGGCGATCTGGCAGCTCGGTCTGCTGGACGCCTACCAGATCGCCCGCTTCGCGGCGTTCGCCAACCCGAGCCTCGACCCGGCCGGTGTCGGCTACAACACCAACCAGGCCCGGATCGCGATCGGCGGCGGCGGACTGACCGGCTCCGGCCTCTTCCACGGCAGCCAGACCACCGGCCAGTTCGTCCCCGAACAGCAGACGGACTTCATCTTCACCGTCGCCGGTGAGGAGCTCGGCTTCCTGGGGGCGGGCCTGATCATCGTGCTGCTCGGCGTCGTGATGTGGCGGGCCTGCCGGATCGCGCGCGAGTCGACCGAGCTCTACGGCACGATCGTCGCCGCCGGCATCATCGCGTGGTTCGCCTTCCAGTCCTTCGAGAACATCGGGATGACGCTGGGCATCATGCCCGTCACCGGCCTCCCCCTGCCGTTCGTCTCCTACGGCGGCACGTCCATGTTCGCGGTCTGGATCGCGATCGGGCTGCTCCAGTCGATCCGCGTCCAGCGCCCCCTGTCGGCCTCCCGCTGACGCCGGTTCCCCGCCCGCGAGGCCCGTGCGTGCTCCCCGCCCGCGCTCATGGTGCGGCCGGGAGGCGCAGCTCGAACCAGAGCGTGGTGGACCGGGGGAGGCCCTCGGAAGGGGTGGTGCCCCAGTCGTCGGCGAGCCGGCCCGTCAGCAGCAGCCCGTAGTCGTCCGGCGGCTCGCCGGCCGCGGGGCCGGGGCGCGGAATCCGGGCCGGTGCGTCGTCGTGCACGCTGATCCGCAGGCCGTGCCCGGCGGTCAGCAGCCGCAGCCAGATGTCCGCGGTCCGCGGGGTGTGCAGATGGGCGCGGGTCACCGCCTCAGAGGTGAGCAGCACGGCGGTGTCGAGGAGCGGCGCGAGCGGGGCGCGGCGCAGCACGGCGCGGACGAAGTCGCGGGCGGCCTTCGGGGCCGCGGGGGTGCTCGGTGCGGACAGGACGTAGGGACGGGCGCCTGCCGGGACGCGGATGGGTGTCCGGGGGACGGGTGCGGTCGAGGGGTGCACGGGTGTCTCCCTCCCCGAGGGGTCGAGTGAGCGCCGATCCAGCTCTGCACTCTGCGTATTCGCTTCGTTACACAGCGTAAGCCATGGTGTGCGGCGGATGCCACCCGCTCCCCGCATCCCGTCGCGCGGGGCTTCCCCGGTCGGGTGGGTGGCCCCGGCGGGAGCGGGTGGCTAGCCTCGATGCATGGCGGACACCGTGCGGGAAATCGAGCGGAAGTACGAGGTCGACGACGACGCGCGACTGCCCGATCTGGCCGGCATCGGCCGGGTCGCCACCGTGGGGGAAGCCGGGGTCGACGACCTCGACGCCCTCTACTACGACACTCCGGACCAGCGCCTCGCCGCCGCCCACATCACGCTGCGCCGGCGCACCGGCGGCAAGGACGCGGGCTGGCACCTGAAGCTGCCGGTCGCGCCCGGTGTGCGGGACGAGGTGCGGGCGCCGCTGTCCGAGGTGCCGCCCCCGGAGCTGACCGCCCTCGTCCGGTCACGGGTACTGGACCGGGAGCCGGTCCCGCTCGTACGGCTGCGGACGCGGCGCACGGTCCGGGTGCTCAAGGACGCCGCGGGGGCGCCGCTCGCGGAGCTCGCGGTGGACGAGGTGCGCGCCCGGCGGGCGGGGGAGTCCGCGAAGGGCGGGGCAGGGCCGGCCGAGGTCCGCTGGCGCGAGATCGAGGTGGAGCTGCTCGGCGGCGGCGATGCGGCGCTGCTGGACGAGGTCGGCAGGGCGCTGGTCGCGGCGGGGGCGCGCCCCGCCGCCACGGAGTCCAAGCTGGCGCGGGCGCTGGCCGAGACGGGCCTGGACCGCGACCGGCCCGCGCCCCCGGGCGCGCAGCCGCACACGCCGCGCCCCCGAGGTGCCGGGAAGCGCGGAGGGAAGGGGAAGGCCAAGGGCAAGGGCAAGGGGGCCGGGAAGAAGGCCGGGCCCACCGCCGCCGACGTGGTGCTCCAGTACGTCCGCGAGCAGGTACGGGTGATCATCGAGCTCGATCCGGCGGTACGGCAGGACCTGCCCGACTCGGTGCACCGGATGCGGGTCGCCACCCGCCGGCTGCGCAGCGCCTTCCGCTCGTACACCCAGGTGCTCGACCGCGCCGTCACCCTGCCCATCGGCCTCGAACTCAAGTGGCTGGCGGCGGAGTTGGGGGTGGACCGGGACCGCGAGGTGCTGACCGAACGGCTGCAGGGCGCGCTGGCCGAGGTGCCCCGGCCGCTGCGGCTCGGCCCGGTGGCCGCCCGGCTGCGCATCTGGTCCGAGCGGCGGCGGGCCGGCTCGCGCAAGGAGGTGCTCGCCGTATTGGACGGGTCCCGCTATCTGTCGCTGCTGAAGAGCCTGTACGCCCTCCTGGAGGCGCCGCCGCTGCGCCCGGCCGCCGACCGTCCGGCGCCCGGGATCGTGGCCGCGGCCGTGCTGAAGGACTACCGGCGGCTGGCTCGCCGTGTGGAGGCCGCGCTGGCGGCGCCGGCCGGGCGGGAGCGGGACGAGGCGCTGCACGGTGCCCGCAAGGCCGCCAAGCGGGCGCGGTACGCGGCGGAGGCCGCCCGTCCGGCGCTCGGCGGGCCGGCGAAGACGTTCGCCAAGCGGATCAAGCGGGTGCAGCAGCTGCTGGGCGACCACCAGGACAGCGTGGTGGCGCGCGGCGCGCTGCGCGAGCTCGCCACCCAGGCGCACCAGGCCGGCGAGGGCGGCTTCACCTTCGGTCTGCTGTACGGGCGCGAGGAGGCCCGCGCGGCGGACCGGGAGCGGGAGCTGCCGCGCCTGTGGAAGAAGGTCTCACGGCGCAAGCACCGGGACGCGCTCCGGGCGTGACGGCGCACGGCGGCCGGCCGTCGTGCCGCGGTGCACCGGGCGCGACCGTCGGGCGGGGCCCGGCCCCGGGGCGCGCCCGGGCCCCCGGCCCGCCGCGGCCCGCCGGCTGCCGTGCGAGGGGGTGTCTGCGAGCGGTTACGCTTGAGAGTCGCCCCCTGCCAGCTCACGAAGGTTCGAGATGTCTGCCGAGTCGGTCTTCCCGCAGCTCGAGGCCCTGCTCCCGCATGTGCAGAAGCCCATTCAGTACGTCGGCGGTGAGCTGAACTCCACCGTCAAGGACTGGGACTCCTGCGATGTGCGGTGGGCGCTCATGTACCCGGACGCCTACGAGGTCGGTCTGCCCAACCAGGGCGTCATGATCCTCTACGAGGTCCTCAACGAACGCGAGGGCGTGCTGGCCGAGCGCACGTACAGCGTGTGGCCGGACCTCGAAGCGCTGATGCGGGAGCACCAGGTCCCGCAGTTCACGGTCGACGGGCACCGCCCCGTCGGCGCCTTCGACGTGCTCGGGGTCTCCTTCTCGACCGAGCTGGGGTACACCAACCTCCTCACGGCCCTGGACCTCGCCGGCATCCCGATGGAGGCCAAGGACCGCACCGAGGACCACCCGATCGTCCTGGCGGGCGGTCACGCGGCCTTCAACCCCGAGCCGATCGCGGACTTCCTGGACTGCGCGGTCGTGGGCGACGGCGAGCAGGCGGTGCTGGAGATCACCGAGATCATCCGCGCCTGGAAGGCCGAGGACCGGCCCGGCGGCCGCGACGAGCTGCTGTTCCGCCTCGCGAAGACCGGCAGCGTCTACGTCCCCAAGTTCTACGACGTCGAGTACCTCGCCGACGGGCGGATCTCCCGCGTCGTGCCGAACCGCTCCGGCGTCCCGTGGCGGGTGTCCAAGCACACCGTCATGGACCTCGACGAGTGGCCCTACCCCAAGCAGCCGCTCGTCCCCCTGGCCGAGACCGTCCACGAGCGGATGTCGGTCGAGATCTTCCGCGGCTGCACCCGCGGCTGCCGTTTCTGCCAGGCCGGCATGATCACGCGCCCTGTACGGGAGCGAAGCATCACCGGCATCGGCGACATGGTGGACAAGGGGCTGAAGGCCACGGGATTCGAGGAGGTCGGCCTGTTGTCGCTGTCCTCCGCGGACCACACCGAGATCGGTGACATCGCCAAGGGGCTCGCCGACCGGTACGAGGAAGACAAGATCGGTCTGTCGCTGCCGTCGACCCGGGTCGACGCCTTCAACGTCGATCTCGCCAACGAGCTGACGCGCAACGGCCGTCGCTCCGGTCTGACCTTCGCGCCCGAGGGCGGCTCCGAGCGGATGCGCAAGGTCATCAACAAGATGGTCTCCGAAGAGGACCTGATCAGGACCGTCTCGACGGCCTACGGCAACGGCTGGCGGCAGGTGAAGCTCTACTTCATGTGCGGTCTGCCGACCGAGACCGACGAGGACGTGCTGCAGATCGGCGACATGGCGGTCAAGGTCATCGCCGAGGGCCGCAAGGCCTCCGGGCAGAACGACATCCGCTGCACGGTCTCCATCGGCGGTTTCGTCCCCAAGCCGCACACCCCGTTCCAGTGGGCGCCGCAGCTGTCGGCCGAGGAGACGGACGCCCGGCTCGAAAAGCTCCGGGACAAGATCCGCGGCGACAAGAAGTACGGCCGTTCCATCGGCTTCCGCTACCACGACGGCAAGCCCGGCATCGTCGAGGGCCTGCTCTCGCGCGGCGACCGCCGCGTCGGCTCGGTCATCCGCGCCGTCTACGAGGGCGGCGGCCGCTTCGACGGCTGGCGCGAGCACTTCTCGTACGACCGCTGGATGAAGGCCGCCGAGGAGACGCTGCCCGACTTCGGCGTGGACGTCGCCTGGTACACCACCCGTGAGCGGGAGTACGAGGAGGTCCTGCCCTGGGACCACCTGGACTCCGGCCTCGACAAGGACTGGCTCTGGGAGGACTGGCAGGACGCGCTCGACGAGACCGAGGTCGAGGACTGCCGCTGGACCCCGTGCTTCGACTGCGGCGTCTGCCCGCAGATGGACACCGAGATCCAGATCGGCCCGACCGGCAAGAAGCTGCTGCCGCTGACCGTCGTCAAGTAGCCCTTCCCGTACGCCCCTTCGGCCCGGCTCCCGCACCCCGCGGGGCCGGGCCGCGGCGTGCTCCCGCACAATGGGGCGATGCCGCCGCAGCTCATCGCCCCCACCGTCGCCGTCCATGCCTCCTTCCTCGCCGCGATGGAGGAGTTCCGCGCCGACGGCACGGAGCAGGTACCGCACTCCGGCCTCGCCCGGGAGCTGCGCACGTGGGCCGACCGCTGGCCGACCGCCGAGGGGTTCGCCGAGTACGTGGGCACGGTCGGGGGCGCATCCCTGGAGGAGCGCGCCGACGGCGTGGTCCCCATGACGACCCGGTGGTGGGTGGCGGACGGTGTCTACCTGGGGCGGGTGACGTTCCGCCACCGCCTCACCGGCGAACTCCTCGACTACGGCGGCCACATCGGCTACGCCGTGCGCCCCGGCGCGCGCCGCCGGGGCCACGCCACCGCCATGCTGCGCGCCGCCCTCCCGGTCGCCCATCACGAACTGGGCCTCGACCCGGTGCTGGTCACCTGCGACGACACCAACACCGGCTCGCGTAAGGTCATCGAGTCCTGCGGCGGGATCTTCGAGGACCAGCGGGACGAGAAGCTGCGCTACTGGATCCGCGCACCCGCGGCCGGCGCCGGGCAGTAGCGGCACCGGCCCGCCCGGAGGGGGCGGGGAGCGCCGCCGCGCCTGCGCGACGGGCCGTCCCGGGACGCGGCAGGGCAAGGACGGACGTACGGGGGGAACGGGAATGGAGCGGGAACACACGGGGACGGACCGGCAGGTGCCCGCCCGGTACGAGCCGGGCGAGGGCTGTGTGACCCAAGTGGTCCGGATCCCGGTGCGGATCGTGGTGCTGGTGCTCGTGGTGCCGGTGCGCCTGGTGTGGGACGCGCTGACCGCGGCCGGCCGGGCCGTCGACCGGAGCGTGCTGCGCCCCCTCGGACGCGGCCTCGCCCGGCTGTGGCACACCCTCGTGGTCCGCCCCGCGGCATGGGCCTGGCGCATCCTCGTGGTGGTGCCCGTCGCCTGGGCCTGGCACACCCTCGTCGTGCTCCCGCTCGGGTGGACCTGGCGCTCGCTGGTGCTCGCCCCGCTGGGGTGGCTGTGGCGCGCCGTCCTCGCCCCGGCGGGCCGGGGGGCCGGCGCGGCCCTGGCGTGGCTGGTGCGGTACCTGCTCGTGGTCCCCGCCCAGTGGCTGTACGCGCAGGTGCTGACGCCGCTGGGGCACGGCCTCGCCCGGCTGCTGCGCGGCCTGGGCACGGTCCTGCTGTGGCTGGGCCGTGCGGTGTTCGTCCGGCCGTGGGTGGCCCTGTGGCGGTACGTCCTGGCGCCCGCGGGCCGGGCGGCCGGCGCGGCCCTGGCGTGGCTGGTGCGGTACCTGCTCGTGGTCCCCGCCCAGTGGCTGTACGCCCGGGTGCTGACGCCGTGCGGACGGGGCGTCGCCTGGCTGGTGCGCGGCATCGGCACCGTGCTCGCCGCCCTCGTGCGGTGGCTCGTGATCGTGCCGCTGGTCACCCTGTGGCGGTATGTGCTGGCGCCCGCCGGGCGGCTGCTCGCGGCCGTGGTGACGGTGGTCGTGCGCGAGACCGGGGCGGCGCTCGGGCACTGCTGGCGCGCCGCCGGCATCGTCTCCCGGGCCGTCGGCCGGTTCCTCGCCGCGGTGCTGCGGTGGCTCCTCGTCGAACCGCTGCGCTGGACCTACCGCAGTGTGCTCACCCCCCTCGGGCACGGCATACGGGACGGCATCTGGCGGCCGGTCCGGCAGGCGCTGCGCAGCGCCCGCGAGACCGTGCGGCAGACCCGCAGGGAGATCCGGCGGGCGCTGTTCGGCGCCCCCGAGGAGCCGCGGCGGGTTCCGGCCGCCCGGCCCCGGCGGGAACCGGGAGCTCCCGGGACACGTACTCTAGGTAGCAGTACGACCGCACTCACGAAGGACTGAACGACACTGGGCAAGCGACAGCCCGAAGGCCCGCCGCCCGCACCGGCGGTGCAGCGCATCCGACTGCGCTACACCAAGCGCGGCCGCCTCCGGTTCACCAGCCACCGCGACTTCCAGCGCGCTTTCGAGCGGGCGCTGCGCCGCGCCGAGGTCCCCATGGCCTACTCCGCGGGCTTCACCCCGCACCCCAAGGTGTCGTACGCCAACGCCGCCCCGACCGGTACGGGCAGCGAGGCCGAATATCTGGAGATCCAGCTCGCCGAACACCGCGATCCGGAAACCCTGCGCGCCCTCCTCGACGAGTCGCTGCCCGACGGGCTCGATGTGACCGACGCGGTCGAGGCCCGCACCAGCGGCCTGGCCGACCGGCTGCAGGCCTCGGTGTGGGAGATCCGGCTCGACGGCATCGAGGCCCCGGAGGCCGCGCGCGCTGTCGAGGCGTTCCTCGCCGCGGACGAGGTACTGGTCGAGCGGCGGACGAAAAACGGCATGCGGACCTTCGACGCGCGGGCCGCTGTGGCCCGCCTGGAGGCCGCCGGCCACGACAGCGATAGGCCCGACGGCAAAGCCTGTGCGATACTGCGGCTGGTTGTTCGGCATCTGACACCTGCCGTTCGACCCGACGACGTCCTGTCCGGCCTCCGAGCTACGGCCGACCTGGCGCCGCCGGTCCCCGCAGCGGTGACCAGGCTGGCGCAGGGGCTGCTCGATGAGGAGACCGGCGCGGTGACCGACCCGCTAGTGCCCGACCGCGACGCTGCCACGGCCGCCCCACCCACGGCCGCCGGGCTGAGTGCCGCGAAGGCGACGAGCGGGGCCTCCCCGGCAGCCGGGGGCGGTACTGCGTAGGACCGCCGTCGTCGCGTCGCCGATCAGCCAGGGAGCCACCCCGGTCCGGCAGGCGCACTGACCAGGAGACTTTCGCCGGTCACCGCCCTACGGGGATCGGCGAGCGAGACGACAGCTCCCGTGCGGCGCCCACGCCCCGGACAGCGGGACCGCGCTCATCACGCGGACCGCGGCCGGAATCAGGCGCGGCGCCCGGGAGCGTGACGGGAGAACCGCCCGCATGCTCGAGCCCATTGAGCCCACCCGCTCCACGCCGTCCCAGGACCGTGGCGCCGACGACAACCACTCACCCAGCGACACCCTGCCGCCGCGCCGCCGGCGCCGTGCGGCCTCCCGGCCGGCCGGTCCTCCGGTGGCCGGCGGCGTCGCCGAAGAGGTGGTGAGCACCGAGGCCGCCGCGCCCGCGGCCGATCCGGCCCTCGACGAGGAGGCCACCGCCTCCGCGGTCACCACCGGGGACGAGGCCAAGCCCGCCCGTACCCGCCGCCGCGCGACCCGTAAGGTCACCGCCCCGGCCGGCGCCCCGCAGCCCGCCGACGGCGAGCCCGCCGAACCCGCCGCCGAGGCCCCCGCGCCCGCCGTGGAGACGCCCGCCGTGGAGACGCCCGCCGAGGCGCCGCAGGCGGAGGACGCCGCGCCGCGCCGCGGCCGCCGCCGTGCGACCCGCAAGGTCACCGCCCCCGCCGGAACCCCGCAGACCGAGGCCGGCCAGGAGACTGCCGCCGCCGAGGAGACCGCGCCCGCCGCGCAGCCCGCCCCAAAGGCCCCGGCCACCGTGGCGGCCCCGGACGCCGCCGAGGCCGAGGACGCCGCGCCGCGCCGTACCCGCCGCCGTGCGACCCGCAAGGTCACCGCGCCGGCCGGCGCCCCGCAGCCGGGCGACGCCGAGGAGGCCGCCGCCGAGAGCGCCGCGCCGGTCGCCGAGAGCGCCGCGCCCGCCGCCGCCGAGGAGGAGGCCGCGGCCCCCGCCGAGGACGCCAAGCCGCCCCGGGCGCGCCGCCGTGCCACCCGTAAGGTCACCGCGCCCTCGGGCGCCCCGCAGGTGACCGGGGAAGCCGAGGAGGCCGAGGCCGAGGCGCCGGCGGCCGAGCAGGCCCCCGCCGCCGAGGACGCGACCGCCGAGGCCCCCCGCCGCCGGGCGCGCCGCCGTGGTGAGCGGGCCGCCGAGCAGCCCGCCGCCGAGGCGCCCCGCGCCGAGGAGGAGCCCGCCCAGGAGGCGCCGCAGCGCGGCCGCCGCCGGGCGCAGCGCCCGCCGACAGCCGTCTTCCAGGCGCCGGTCTTCACCGAACCGATGTTCCAGACGCCGGAGACCGCGGCCGCCGCCCATGCCGCGGCCCGCCAGGAGGAGACCGCGGCCGAGCCGGCCGTGGAGGAGCAGCCCGCCGCCGGTGCGCGCCGCCGTCGCCGCCGTGGCGCCCCGGCCGAGCCCGAGCAGGTGTCCGCCGCCCCCGTGGCGGAGCCGGCGGCCGAGGAAGCCGAAGCAGCGGCCGAGCCGGAGACCGCGCAGGCCGAGGGCGGCCAGGGCGAGGACGAGTCCGGCGACCGTCCCTCGCGCCGTCGCCGCCGTGGTGGCCGTCGCCGCCGTCGCGGTGAGGCCGCCGAGGGCGCCGACGAGCAGCCCGCCGAGGAGCGGGAGGGCGCGCAGGCCGAGTCCGAGGAGGCCGAGGAGGAGTCCGGGGCCGACGAGGAGGCCGAGGAGCAGTCGGCCGGCGGCTCCAGCAGCAGCCGCCGTCGCCGTCGCCGCCGCCGTCGCACCGGTGACGCGGGCGAGGAGGGCACCGGCGGCACCGACGACCCGGAGCGCACGGTCGTCAAGGTCCGCGAGCCCCGCAAGAAGGACGAGAGCACCAGCGCCGACGAGGTGCAGTCGATCAAGGGCTCGACGCGCCTGGAGGCCAAGAAGCAGCGCCGCCGGGAAGGCCGCGAGCAGGGCCGCCGCCGGGTGCCGATCATCACCGAGGCGGAGTTCCTCGCCCGCCGCGAGGCCGTCGAGCGGGTGATGGTCGTCCGCCAGAGCGGCGAGCGCACCCAGATCGGCGTTCTCGAGGACAACGTGCTCGTCGAGCACTTCGTCAACAAGGAGCAGGCGACCTCGTACGTCGGCAATGTCTACCTCGGCAAGGTGCAGAACGTCCTGCCGTCGATGGAGGCCGCCTTCGTCGACATCGGCAAGGGCCGCAACGCCGTGCTGTACGCCGGTGAGGTCAACTTCGAGGCGCTCGGCATGGCCAACGGCCCGCGCCGCATCGAGACCGCGCTGAAGTCCGGCCAGTCCGTGCTGGTGCAGGTCACCAAGGACCCGATCGGCCACAAGGGCGCCCGGCTCACCAGCCAGGTCTCGCTCCCCGGCCGCTACCTGGTCTACGTGCCCGAGGGCTCGATGACCGGCATCAGCCGCAAGCTGCCCGACACCGAGCGGGCGCGGCTCAAGCAGATCCTCAAGAAGATCGTCCCCGAGGACGCGGGTGTCATCGTCCGCACCGCCGCCGAGGGCGCGAGCGAGGACGAGCTGGCGCGCGACGTCCAGCGGCTGCAGGCGCAGTGGGAGGAGATCCAGAAGAAGGCGAAGGCCGCCTCCACCAGCTCCCCGTCGCTGCTCTACGGCGAGCCGGACATGACCGTCCGGGTCGTCCGCGACATCTTCAACGAGGACTTCTCCAAGGTCATCGTCAGCGGTGACGACGCGTGGCAGACCATCCACGGCTATGTCGCGCACGTCGCCCCGGACCTCACCGACCGGCTGCAGAAGTGGACTTCGGACGTCGACGTCTTCGCGACGTACCGCATCGACGAGCAGCTGATGAAGGCGCTGGACCGCAAGGTCTGGCTGCCCAGCGGCGGTTCGCTGGTGATCGACAAGACCGAAGCGATGGTCGTGATCGACGTCAACACCGGGAAGTTCACCGGTCAGGGCGGCAATCTCGAGGAGACCGTCACCAGGAACAACCTGGAGGCGGCCGAGGAGATCGTGCGCCAGCTGCGGCTGCGCGACCTCGGCGGCATCGTCGTCATCGACTTCATCGACATGGTGCTGGAGTCCAACCGGGACCTGGTGCTGCGGCGGATGCTGGAGTGCCTGGGCCGGGACCGTACGAAGCACCAGGTCGCCGAGGTCACCTCGCTCGGCCTGGTCCAGATGACCCGCAAGCGGGTCGGCCAGGGTCTGCTGGAGTCCTTCTCCGAGTCGTGTGTGCACTGCAACGGCCGCGGCGTCATCGTCCACATGGACCAGCCGACGACGGCCGGCGGCGGTGGCAAGCGCAAGAAGAAGGGCAAGGGCACCCAGCCCGAGCCGCACGTCCACGAGGTCGAGGCCGCCGAGCCGACGCCGGACGGCGGTGCCCCCGAGCTGGAGCCCGCCCCCGTGACGGAGGCCGAGCTGCAGCCCGCGGTGGACGGGACCGACGAGTGGTTCAGCAGCCCGGCCGAGGCCGAGGCGGCCGCCGGGCGCGGCCGGGGCCGCCGCCGGGCGAGCCGGAAGGTGTCCGCCCCGGCGGGCGCTCCCAAGGCTGCCGAGGAGGCCGCGGAGATCGTGGTGCCGGCCGAGCAGGCCCCGGCGGCCGAGCCGGTCGCCGAGCCGGAGCCGGCCGAGGTCCCGGAGCCCGCCGAGGGTGCCGAGGCGGAGCCCGCGGCCAAGAAGACCGCGAAGAAGGCGACGACCAAGAAGGCCGCCGCCAAGAAGACCGCGGCGAAGAAGACCACGGCCAAGAAGACGGCGGCGAAGAAGACCACCACCGCCAAGAAGGCCACGGCGAAGAAGACCACCACCAAGAAGGCGACGACCAAGAAGGCGGCGGCCAAGAAGACCGCTGCCGCCGGGGAGTCGTCGGTGGCGCAGGCGGAGGGCGCGGCGTAAGCCGCTCCGGCCGAGCCCCCGGTGCCGCACCGGGGGCTCGGCCGGAGGCCCGAGCAGCAGGGCCGTGCCCCGGACCGCCTCGGCGGCCCCGGGGCCGGTTTGACCCCCTGGTCAAGGCCCCGTAACCTTGACCGTCGGTGTCTGTGACACCAAACCCCTGAGCACACACCTCTCGGTCCGCCGAGGGAGGCCGCTCGTCCTTTCGGATTCCACGGGCCCTATCCCGAGCCCGTGTGAGCGGCTGGCATCAGAGGATCCGTTTCTAGCGAAAGAGAGTTCCGCGTGTACGCGATCGTGCGCACCGGCGGACGCCAGCAGAAGGTTGCTGTTGGCGACGTCATCGAGGTTGACCGTATTTCCACCAGCAAGGTCGGCGACACCGTCGAGCTCTCGACGCTGCTGGTCGTCGACGGCGACTCGGTCACCAGCGACCCGTGGGTCCTGGCCGGCGTGAAGGTCCAGGGCGAGGTCGTCGACCACCACAAGGGCGACAAGATCCGGATCCAGAAGTACAAGAACAAGACCGGTTACAAGAAGCGGATCGGCCACCGCCAGCTCCACACGGCGCTGAAGATCACCGGCATCGACGCTCCGGCGAAGTAAGGGACTGAGGAGACATGGCACATAAGAAGGGCGCATCGTCCACTCGGAACGGTCGCGATTCCAATGCTCAGCGGCTCGGCGTGAAGCGCTTCGGCGGTCAGGCCGTCCTCGCCGGTGAGATCCTGGTCCGCCAGCGTGGCACCCACTTCCACCCCGGCACGGGCGTCGGCCGCGGCGGCGACGACACCCTGTTCGCCCTCGCTGCCGGTGCGGTGCAGTTCGGCACCCACCGTGGCCGCAAGGTCGTGAACATCGTTCCGGTCGCCGAGTAATTCCGGCCTGACCGAGCGATAGCTCAGCATCAGCACCACTCAGGGGCGGACCGCCTTCTCCCGCGCGAGCGGGAAGGCCGGTCCGCCCTTGCGTGTTAGTACAGACATATGCGCGCAAGCACAGCGACACACCCGTAGTTATCTGGAGGCACCCCCACCATGACCACCTTCGTGGACCGCGTCGAGCTGCACGTCGCCGCGGGTAACGGAGGCCACGGCGTGGCCTCCGTGATGCGGGAGAAGTTCAAGCCACTGGGCGGCCCGGACGGCGGCAACGGCGGCCGCGGCGGTGATGTGATCCTGGTGGTCGACCAGGACGTCACCACGCTGCTCGACTACCACCACCACCCGCACCGCAAGGCCACCAACGGCCAGCCGGGCGCGGGCGACAACCGCTCCGGCAAGAACGGCCAGGACCTGGTCCTGCCGGTCCCCGACGGCACCGTCATCCTGGACCGCGCGGGCAATGTGCTCGCCGACCTCGTCGGCCAGGGCACCACCTTCGTCGCCGGGCAGGGCGGCCGCGGCGGCCTCGGCAACGCCGCGCTGGCCTCCGCCCGCCGCAAGGCGCCCGGTTTCGCGCTGCTCGGCGAGCCCGGTGAGGCCCGCGACATCGTGCTGGAACTCAAGACCGTCGCGGACGTCGCGCTGGTCGGCTACCCGAGCGCCGGCAAGTCCTCGCTGATCTCGGTGCTCTCCGCCGCCAAGCCCAAGATCGCCGACTACCCCTTCACCACCCTGGTGCCCAACCTCGGTGTGGTGACGGCCGGTTCGACCGTCTACACCATCGCGGACGTCCCCGGCCTGATCCCCGGCGCGAGCCAGGGCAAGGGCCTGGGCCTGGAGTTCCTGCGGCACGTCGAGCGCTGCGAGGTGCTGGTGCACGTCCTGGACACCGCGACCCTGGAGTCCGACCGCGACCCGGTCTCCGACCTCGACGTCATCGAGGAGGAGCTCACGCAGTACGGCGGCCTGGAGAACCGGCCCCGGATGGTCGTCCTCAACAAGATCGACGTCCCGGACGGCAAGGACCTCGCCGACCTGGTCCGCCCCGACCTGGAGGCGCGCGGCTACCGCGTGTTCGAGGTCTCCGCGGCCGCCCACACGGGTCTGAAGGAGCTGTCCTACGCGCTCGCCGACGTGGTCGCCAAGGCCCGCGCCGCCAAGCCCGTGCAGGAGGCCACCCGTATCGTCATCCGGCCCCAGGCCGTCGACGACGCCGGCTTCACGGTGACGGAGGAGGGCGAGAACTTCTTCCGCGTGCGCGGCGAGAAGCCCGAACGCTGGGTCCGCCAGACCGACTTCAACAACGACGAGGCCGTCGGCTACCTCGCCGACCGCCTCAACCGTCTCGGTGTCGAGGACGCGCTGCGCAAGGCGGGCGCGCACGCGGGCGACGGCATCGCCATCGGCCCCGAGGACAACGCGGTCGTCTTCGACTGGGAGCCGATGATGGCGGCCGGTGCGGAGATGCTGGGGCGGCGCGGCGAGGACCACCGCATGGAGTCGCCCCGGCCGGCCGCGCAGCGCCGCAAGGACCGCGACCTGGCACGGGACGAGGCCGACCAGGAGTACGACGGCTTCCAGCCCTTCTGACGGTCCGCCCGGCCGTACGGGCCACGCGCAGGCCAACGGGGAAGGCCCCCGGGAGTTCTCCTCCCGGGGGCCTTCCCCGTTGCTGCGCCGCGCCGCGGTGCCGGCGCGAGGCCGTGAGCGGCCCGCTGCGGCCTAGACGGCGGCCGTGGTGTCCGAGGCGCCGTTGGACTCCTGTCCGGCCGTCTCGGAGGCGTCCACGTCCTCCTGGGAGCGCTGGCCGGGGATACCGGACAGCCGGTTCTCCATCCGGACGCGCCGCTCGTCGGCCTTCGCGGCCAGATCCAGGGCGGCCTGGTTGAAGCGGACCGACGACGGCGGGTCCGACGGGCCCAGCAGGTGCTCCTTGAGCTCGGCCCGCTCCGCGGCCAGGGTGTCCTGCCCCGGGTCGCGGACCGCGCCGAGGAGACCGGCCACGCCGTCCGCCTCGGGCGTGAGGATCGTCGCCGCCCGCACCGTCGGGAAGTTCGCGCGGAAGTCGTCCTCGGTCATCCCCGAGGTGTTGGCGACCGCGTAGGGCTTCTCGCTGCTGAGGTAGTCCGAGACGACGCTGGAGACATCGCTGATCAGCACGTCCGCCTGGTTGAAGCAGCTGAAGATGCCGGGGCGGGCGGTGGTGATGATGCGGTGCTCCCACTCGGGGAACGAGTTCCAGTACGCGGCCTCCCAGGCGGTGACGGCCGCGTCCACGGCGGCGGCGCGGCCCTCCTGGGGAGTGCCCTGCAGCCGCATCCGCTCCAGCTCGTCCGCGCTCTTGCGGAACGCGGAGGTGGTCAGCGCGTTGAGCTCCTCGGTGCGGCGGGCCAGTTCGGCGGCGGCCTCAGGGCCGGGCCGCGCCCCGCTGCGCCGGGTGTTCGCCTCCGTGATCATCGTCTGGATGCGGGTGTTGGCGGCGCCCGCGCGCGGGTCCACGGAACCGGTCATCGGGTGCGGCTTGTACAGCAGCCGCACGTTCTCGTCGGCGAGCAGCTCGCGGACGATGTTCTCGCCCGCCAGGATCACCGAGGTGTTGCCCGGGTTGCCGTCCCAGCCTTCCCAGGTCGGGGCGTACAGCACGGTCGTCATCCGGTCGGCCGGGGCGCCCGCGTACGGCTGGATCGGGGCCAGCTGGGGGCGGCCGACCTCGATGACGTCCTTGTCCTCGACGCCGATGTCGGCGAGCTGGTAGCGGTCACGGGCCGCCGGGCCCGCCACCCACACCTCGTCGTACGCCTTGGCGTACGGGTTGCAGGAGGACAGCTTGTCGCTCTCGCCGTGGTTGGTGAAGGCGTGCTTGATGGAGGGGATGCGCAGGATCTGCGAGGTCTTGCCGGAGTTCGCCGGGTGCAGCAGGACCTTGAGCGTGGAGTGCTCCAGGCGCATCAGGTTGGCGACCTTGGGGATGCAGACGATCGGCACGTCCGTGGCCTCGATCTTCTGCACCATGAAGCGCTCGCGGAGCACGATGATCGGGTTGCCGTCCAGGGAGGCCAGGGTGCTCAGCCACATGTTGGCCTGGTAGGCGGAGGAGGAACCGCCGGAGAAGTACATGCCGACGGTCGGCTGGTACTCCGTCAGCCAGTTGTCCAGCCACGCCAGGGCCTGCTTCTCGCCGGCCACCCGCTTCTTGGGCAGCAGCCAGGTGCCCAGGTAGAGGGTGCCGCCGGCGGACAGGGCCAGGGAGACGGCGAGGCCGATGCCGCCCCAGTACGCGTCGGTGGTGATCGCGGTGAGCATCATGCCGGTGGTGGTCGGCACCGAGAAGCGCAGCAGGCGGCGGCCCGTCTGGCGGGAGAGGATGCGCGGCGGGGCGTCGGACAGCCGCAGCGCGCTCGCGTCGATGTTGCGGGTCACGAACGGCAGGCTGCGGGTCCTGCGGACCAGCACCGCGACCGCCTGGCACACGAAGTGGGTGCCGTAGAAGAGCAGCAGCGTGATGGTGAGCGGCGCCTGCTCCTCGAGCGGGTTGATGCCGTCGATGTGCAGCAGGCCGACCAGTATCAGCATGTCGCGCAGCAACTGGCGCACCGTGACGTCGAACCGGATCCGGCCGAGCACCGCGAGCAGGCCGGGCTGCTTGTGCTGGAGGACCAGGTCGAGACCCAGGTTGACCACGGATGCGGCGATGAACAGCGGGATGACGGGCAGCAGCGCACCGACCAACTGGGCGGTGAACGCGACCATCATCGCAAGGAGTGCCGCGAGCTGGACGGCTCGGCGGGGGGCGATTCCGGCGGAAGGCACGGGGGAGGGCTCCTGGCAGCACGAAAGGTCAAAGGGGAGGCCGAGGGGGGCGGCCGGGTCCCGCGCTGCGACGCCGCCGGAGCGGCGATACGGGACCGATGGACACCCGACCGTATGACCTTGTTGGCCTTGGTGACAATCTGCTGTGGCTCTCATCACCGCGAAAGCGGACCAATCGAACGCAACCTCTTGGCCTCGGCTTCCGTCTTAAGGAAAACCGTATAGGGGAGAAAAAGCCAGGAACTCCGGCGCCCATTCTGCGCCCCTTCCGGCGCGCCGTGGCAGGGGGGTCCGGGCCCCGGCCGGGTGTCCGCAGGGCGTCCGCCAGGCGATATCGCGAAGCGCCGGTGGGCCGGCCTGCCGTAGATTGCGCCCGTAGGGCCGTGGTGCGGGCCGGACGGCAGTCCCCCGTACGGCGGTGGGATCGGCAAGCACAGGGGTATGCAGGTGGCAGGCGCAAGGCAGGACGTGAAGGATGCTCGCCGGATCGTGGTGAAGGTCGGCTCGTCCTCGCTGACCACGGCCGCCGGGGGACTGGACGCGGACCGTGTGGACGCGCTGGTGGACGTGCTGGCCAAGCACCAGGACAAGGAGATCGTGCTGGTCTCCTCCGGAGCCATCGCGGCCGGCCTGGCCCCCCTGGGGCTCGAACGGCGCCCCCGCGACCTGGCCCGGCAGCAGGCCGCCGCCAGCGTCGGCCAGGGCCTGCTGGTCGCCCGCTACACCGCGTCCTTCGCCCGCTACGGCCGCCGGGTCGGCCAGGTCCTGCTGACCTCCGACGACACCAGCCGCCGGGCCCACTACCGCAACGCCTACCGGACCCTCGACCAGCTGCTGGCCATGGGCGCCGTGCCGGTCGTCAACGAGAACGACACCGTCGCCACCGACGAGATCCGGTTCGGCGACAACGACCGCCTGGCGGCCCTGGTCGCCCACCTCGTCCGCGCCGACCTGCTGATCCTGCTCTCGGACGTGGACGGCCTCTACGACGGCGACCCGTCCGCCCCCGGCACCTCCCGGATAGCGGAGGTGCGCGGGCCCGGGGACCTGGAGGGCGTCTCCATCGGCAGCGCGGGCAAGGCCGGTGTCGGCACCGGCGGCATGGTCACCAAGGTCGAGGCGGCCCGGATCGCGGCCGCGGCCGGCATCCCGGTCGTCCTGACCTCCGCCGTGCACGCCGCCGAGGCGCTGGCCGGCGGCTCGACCGGCACCCACTTCCTGCGCACCGGACGCCGCTCCGCCGACCGGCTGCTGTGGCTCGCGCACGCCTCCACGCCGCGCGGCGCCCTGGTCCTGGACGACGGGGCCGTGCGGGCCGTCGTCGAACGGCGCTCCTCCCTGCTGCCGGCCGGCATCGCCTCCGTCGACGGCGAGTTCTCCGCCGGTGACCCGGTCGAGCTGCGGGACGCCGAAGGCCGCGCGGTCGCCCGGGGCCTCGTCAATTTCGATGCCAGGGAAATCCCCCGATTGATGGGGCGTTCGACCCGCGATCTCGCCCGTGAGCTGGGCCCCGCCTACGAGCGGGAGGTCGTGCACCGCGACGATCTGGTGCTGCTGCACCCCTGACGGCACCCGCCGGCCGACCGTCGTCACGTTCCGTGCACACCCGCCACCGCGCGGTGCGGAGACCAGCCTTTCCGTACAGACCTTGGTGAAAACGCCCCCGCGACGGGCCGCGGGCTGGTCAACTTTGTTGCGGGGGCGCCGTGGGGAGCGGCGCCCGCAGCGCGCGAGCGCACCCGCCGACGTACGACGGCTCCGCACCCCCGGGGGCGGAGCGATTCTCATCACAGGAGGCCGCCGGTGAGACGAGGGCGCCCAGGGGCGCTGCCCCGAGGGACGGCGGAGCGCGCACTGACCAGCGTCGGCACCGGCGAGGACACCGTCCGGCCGGACGACCGCGGTGCCCGGCCGGACGGGACGGCACGGCACGGCCCGGAGGGCGGGCGCCGCGAGACCTCCCGGCTGTGGCACATCACCCTCAGCGTCTCGGGCGCCGAGTCCCCGCTGAAGGAGGTCCGGCGGGCGCTGGAACAGCTCGCCCACGACCATCCCTTCCTGCTGACCAGCCGCTACGCCAACGACCACGCCGAGATCCGCTACTGGGAGGAGGCCCGGGACCTGCACGACGCCGCGGCGGTCGCGCTGCGGCTGTGGGGCGAGCACCGCTCGACGGCCAAGCTGCCGCCGTGGGAGATCGTCGGCCTGGAGGTCATCGACCGCGAGACGTACCACCAGCGCGTCGCGGAGGGTTACGGTCCGCCACCGGCCTCACCGGTCGGCGTCCATCCCTTCTGACCCGCGGTCGTCCGCGTCCCGCGCTGTGAGATACCGCGTGGCCGCGGCCCGCCGCCCCGTTAGGCTGCGGCCATGACCAGCAGCGCATCGCACACCTCGCCCGTCCTCGAGACCGCCCGCCGCGCGCGGGAGGCCGCCGCCGTCCTGGCGCCGCTGCCGCGTACGGCCCGTGACGCAGCGCTGCTCGCCATCGCCGACGCCCTGGTGGAGCGGACCGGGGAGCTGGTCGCCGCCAACGCCGAGGACATCGCCAGGGCGCGGGCCGCGGGCACCGCCGAGTCGATCGTGGACCGGCTCACCCTCACCCCCGAGCGGATCGCGGCCATCGCCGCCGACGTCCGCCAGGTCGTGGCGCTGCCCGACCCGGTCGGCGAGGTGGTGCGCGGCTCGACCCTGCCCAACGGCCTCGACCTGCGGCAGGTCCGGGTCCCGCTCGGTGTGATCGGCATCATCTACGAGGCCCGGCCGAACGTGACGGTGGACGCCGCCGCGCTGTGCCTGAAGTCCGGCAACGCGGTGCTGCTGCGCGGCTCGTCCTCCGCCTACGCCTCCAACAGCGCCCTGGTGGAGGTGCTGCGCGACGCCGTCCAGAGCGCCGGGCTGCCCGCCGACGCGGTGCAGCTGGTGCCCGGCGAGAGCCGCGACTCGGTGCGCGAGCTGATGCGCGCCCGCGGCCTGGTCGATGTGCTGATCCCGCGCGGCGGCGCGTCCCTGATCCGTACGGTCGTCGAGGATTCCACGGTCCCGGTGATCGAGACCGGCACCGGCAACTGCCACGTCTACGTCGACGAGGCCGCCGACCTCGACATGGCCGTCGACATCCTGGTCAACTCCAAGGCCCAGCGGCCCAGCGTCTGCAACTCCGCCGAAACGGTCCTGGTGCACGCCGGGATCGCCGAGAAGTTCCTGCCGCGCGCCCTGGAGGCGCTGACCCAGGCCGGCGTGATCGTGCACGGCGACGCCGCCTGGCAGCAGGCCGGCCCCGGGCTGGTCGCCCCCGCCACCGACGAGGACTGGGCGACGGAGTACCTCTCCTACGACATCGCGGCCGCCGTGGTGCCCGACCTGGACGCGGCGGTGGCGCACATCCGCCGCTGGACCTCCGGCCACACCGAGGCGATCGTCACCACGTCCCAGGCCGCCGCCCGCCGCTTCACCCAGTTGGTGGATTCCACCACCGTCGCGGTCAACGCCTCCACCCGCTTCACCGACGGCGGCCAGTTCGGCTTCGGCGCGGAGATCGGCATCTCGACGCAGAAGCTGCACGCCCGCGGCCCGATGGGACTGCCGGAGCTGACCTCCACCAAGTACATCCTCACGGGCGACGGCCACACCCGCTGAAGCGTCCCCCGGATTCCCCGTTCTCCCTGCCCAAATCGACGGCCCGGGGCTAACCTGGACGGGTGCCGGACGACGTGGGGGGCAAGCCGTTCCCGGACGGTGAAGAGCCCGACGAGCACCACCACGGGAGCCACGGAAACGCGGACGAAGAATTCGCCTCCGTGGTCTTCGACGAGGAATTCGTCCGGTCCGCGCAGATCCACGAGCCCTCGGCGGTCGAGCGCATGCTGGCCGCCGCCGAGGCGCGGGCCGAGGCCGAGGCGGCCCGCTCCGGGCCCGGCTTCGGCCCCGAGGGCGACGACCCCGACGAGCCCGGGTTCCGCGGCCACCGCCGCGCCCGCGGGGACGCCTACGACGGGTACACCGACTACGCCGAGTACGACGACGGCGAGCTCGGCGACTACCCGCCCTACGGCCCGTACGGCCCCTACGGCGGCGCGCTGCGGCCCTACCGCAGCAGCACCCGCTGGCACCGCCCGGTCGCCTGGGTGCTGGCCGTGGTGATGGGCATCGGGCTGGTCGCGCTGGCCTTCAGCGCCGTCTACCGCGGCTCCTCGGGGCGGAACCAGAGCCCGGCACCGGCGCCCACGTCCAGCGGCGTGGACGCCCCCACCACCAGCGGGGTGGACAGCGTCCGCACGGCGCGCCCCGGCCTGCCGTCGCTGCCGTCGGCCGAGCCCCTGCGCCCGTCGTTCTCGGCGGTGCCCAGGCCGGACTGACGGCGTGGCGCCGTGCCCGCAAAACGGGATTTCGAAACGCGATCCCGCGGCAAAGTTGCCCGCCGCCCCGGCGTTTACCTTCGCCCCGGCCGACCTACTCTTGTTGTATGACCGGGCCTGGTGACCCTCCCGAAGGGACGCCCAACGGCGCCCCGGGAGGTGGTGAGGACGAGTACCGATCCGTCGTCTTCGACGAATCGTTCGTCCGGGCTGCGCGACTACAGGAGTTCTCCGCCGACGAGCGGCTGGGCGAGCACCACTCGCCGGCCGTCCGGACCCGGCACGCGTGGATGCGGCTGGGCGGCTCCCGGCAGGCCGTCCTGCTGGTGCTGCTGATCGTGCTCGCCTTCGGCACCGCCGTCTACATGGGCATCCGCCACCCCTACAAGACCCCGGAGACCGTCCGGGCGCAGCCGCTGCGGTCCGCGGTGGTGCCGCTCGCGCCGTCCGGGGCGGTACCGGGCGCAAAGCCCGCCGACCTCTTCGCCCACAGCCCCGCGGCCAACTACCGGATCGGTGCCGCGGGCATCAACCTGCCCGCCGTCGTCCGCACCGAGCACTTCTCCGACGGCCAGATCGTCTCCGCCCTGACCATCGCGAAGGACTACATCGTGCGGTCCTCGCTGGACCCGGGCACCCTCACCGGCGGGTCCGTACGGCCGGTACGGCTGCTGCTCGACACCGGCCAACTCGACCAGTTCGACCGCAGCCTGGCGCGTCCCGACGACAACGGCCACGACGCGGCGACCGGGTGGCTGGTCCGCTTCGACCCGAAGCAGACCCGGCTCGCCGACCGGAGCGTACGGGTCAACGGCACGCTCGCCGCTTCGGAGTTGAGCCCGGACGCGCTCGACGTGACCGCCGACTACACCTTCGTCTACGCCGTCCGGCCCGCCCCCGGCGCGCCGGGCACCGGCCCGGGCCAGGGGGTCGGCAAGCCCACCCCGGGCGCCGCCTCGCTGGTCACCGTCCGGCGCGAGGTGCACTTCCGGCTGAGCCGGGAGAACCTCAACGACCACCGCCTGGAGGTCGTGCAGAGCAGCCTGCAGGCCGGGCCGCTGGCCTGCTCCTCGCGGCCCGCCGACGCGCTGCGCCCGCTGTTCGCGGGACAGCACGCCGGCCAGGACCGCCCCAGGGGCACCGACCCCTACGCCAGGGACCGCGCCAACCCCTCGCTCTGCGGTGAGCTGGCGTCCTCCGCCCAGCCGAAGCCGAGCCACCCGCTGCGTTAGGAGTCCTCCGGACGGCCGGTGCCGCCGGTGCCGTTGCTGCCCGGGCCGTCGGGGCGGCCGCCGCCGCGGAAGACCGTGTCGCGCAGCTTGCCGCCCAGGTCGCCCGCACCGCCCGCGATGTCGCGCACCAGGCCCATCAGCGGGTCCTTGCTGTTGCGCACCGAGTCGGCGTAGTGGGCCGCGGAGTCCCGGAACGAGTCGGAGACCGAGGTGTCCTTGTCCTCGTCCCGCCGCGGGTAGTGGCCGTCCATGATCCGCTGGTAGTCGCGGCTGGCCGCCCACTTCTTCAGCTCGGCCGCCCGCACGGTCGTGAACGGGTGGCTGCGCGGCAGCAGGTTGAGGATCTTCAGCACGGAGTCGCGCAGATCGCCGCCCGCCTCGTACTCGTCGGCCTGCTTCAAGAAGGCGTCGACGTTCATCTCGTGCAGGTGGTTGCCGCCGGCCAGCTTCATCAGCCCGCGCATCGAGGCCTGCAGGTCCTGCCCGACGAGCAGCCCGGCGCGGTCCGCCGACAGCTCCGACTTGCGGAACCATTCGCGCAGCGCGGTCACGATCGCCATGATCGCGACGTTGCCCAGCGGGATCCAGGCGACCTTCATCGCCAGGTTCGTCAGGAACAGCAGGATCGTGCGGTAGACGGCGTGCCCGGACAGCGCATGGCCGACCTCGTGGCCGATGACCGCCCGCATCTCCTCCTCGTCGAGCAGCTCGACCAGGCCGGTCGTCACCACGATGATCGGCTCGTCCAGACCGATGCACATGGCGTTGGGCTGCGGGTCCTGGTTGACGTACATCGGCGGGACCTTCTCCAGGTCCAGGATGTAGCAGGCGTCGCGCAGCATGTCGTAGAGGTGCGCGAACTGCTGCTCGCCCACCCGCACCGAGTCCGACAGGAACAGCAGCCGCAGGCTGCGCTCCGGAAGCAGGCCGCTGAGCGTCTTGAAGACGGTGTCGAACCCGCTCAGCTTGCGCAGCGCCACCAGCGCCGAGCGGTCCGCCGGGTGTTCGTACGACCGCGACGAGATGCCGGGGAACCGCCGCCGGTCCCGGCTCGGTACGTTCGCGCTGCCGCCTGGGCTCTCCGTCATTGGGGCCTCCCCCTGTTCGACTGCGTGTGATTCAGACTAGAGGACGCCACCGACAGGAGATTGGATGCTCGGGCGTACGCTGGCGATCGCACCGATGACCGCACAGACCCGCCCGGATCACCGCGCGGGCCGTACCCGAGGGAGCGCACCGTCATGCCGTATCCGAGCGTGCTGCTCGCCGCAGCCCAGGAGACCGCCAGGGACGGCGGACCCGGATGGATCCTGCGCACCGTGATCATTGCCGGCGTCGTGGGCGCCGCCCTGCTCGCCTGGTTCCTGCTGCGCGGCTACGGCCAGGACTGAGGCCGCGAGGCCTCTTCCGGGGCGCGGGGACGGAGTCGGCGTGAGCCCGGGGTGAGGCGGCGCTTACGATGTGGTGGAAGTCTCTGCCCGCCCCAGCCCGGATTGGTCCTGCTGACGATGAGCCTGCACACCACCGCACAGTCCCTGGTTTCCCTCGCCGCCGAGCCCGGACACGAGGGCGGTCACGCCAGCCTGAGCCCCTTCGTGACCGGCGGCGGCGCCCTGTTTGTCCTGATCCTCCTGCTCTGGATCACGACCCGTTTCAACCGGGACCGCTGAGCCCCGGCACCCGGCCCCCGGCATCACGCGGCGCCCAGTAGGGTCTGCACGCATGGGAGAGCACACAGGGCCCGTGAAGCGGCGACTCGGAGTGATGGGCGGGACGTTCGACCCGATCCACCACGGACACCTGGTCGCCGCCAGCGAGGTGGCCAGCCAGTTCCACCTCGACGAGGTCGTCTTCGTGCCGACGGGACAGCCGTGGCAGAAGAGCCACAAGCAGGTGTCCCCGGCCGAGGACCGGTATCTGATGACGGTCATCGCGACCGCGTCGAACCCGCAGTTCTCCGTCAGCCGGATCGACATCGACCGCGGCGGCAAGACGTACACGATAGACACGCTGCGTGACCTTCGTGCGGAGCACAGTGACGCGGATCTGTTCTTCATCACCGGCGCCGATGCGCTCAGCCAGATCCTGACCTGGCACGACGCCGCGGAGCTGGTCTCGCTCGCCCACTTCATCGGGGTGACCCGGCCCGGCCACGTCCTCGCGGACCCCGGGCTGCCCGCGGGTGCGGTGTCCCTGATCGAGGTGCCGGCGCTGGCCATCTCCTCGACCGACTGCCGGGCGCGCGTCGCCCAGGGGGATCCGGTCTGGTACCTGGTGCCGGACGGTGTGGTGCGCTACATCGACAAAAAACAGCTGTACCGCAACGACCGCTGACGGGGCTGACGGAAAGGGGCACCGGTGAGCGACCGACACGATCCGTACGGGCCGCAGGACCCGTATGCCCACGACCCCTATGCCCAGGAGCAGCAGGGGCAGACGAGCTACACCTACGACGCCTACGGGCAGCCGGTGTACCGCGACGCCGCACAGCCGTCGTACGAGCAGCACTACGACGCCTACGGGCAGCAGCCCGCCCCGTCCGCCTACGAGGGCTACGACCCCTACGGCGGCCAACAGGGCGGCGGCCAGGCGGCGCAGGGGCAGCACGGGCACGGGACGTACCAGGGGCAGACGGAGTACGGCTACGACGCCTACGGCCGTCCCCAGGTGCAGGACCGCCACGGCCACCCCCAGCAGTACGACCCCTACGCCCGGCCCGAGCAGGCCCCCCAGCAGCAGCCGCACCAGCAGGAGTGGATCCCGCAGCAGGCCCAGCAGTCCCCGTACGAGCAGGCCTCCTACGCGGAACAGCCCCGCTACGACGAGCCCGCCCCGCAGCACGACGCGCAGCCCCGGCCGCCGGCCCAGCGCCGCGCCCCGGCGCAGGAGGGCGCGGAGCCGGCCGCGGCGGGCGGCCCGCCCGGTCCCCCCGGCGAGGGCGAGGAGTACCACACCGAGCAGTTCTCCTTCATCGAGGAGCCGGACGAGGACTCCGAAGACGTCATCGACTGGCTGAAGTTCACCGAGAGCCGCACCGAGCGGCGCGAGGAGGCCAAGCGGCGCGGCCGCAGCCGGATCGTCGCGCTGTCCGTCGTGCTGGCCCTGCTGGTCGCCGGCGGCGCGGGCTACCTGTGGTGGGCGGGCGAACTGCCCGGCCTGGCCGGCTCCGCCGCGGGCCCGGCGGCCGCCGCCGGCGGGCAGAAGCGCGACGTCCTCGTCGTCCACCTCCGGGACACCAAGACGGGCAGCAGCTCCACGGCGCTGCTGGTGGACAACGAGACCACCCACAAGGGCACCACCGTCCTCCTGCCCAACAGCCTGGTCGTCCCCAAGGACGACGGCAGCAGCACCACCCTCGGCAAGTCCGTCAAGGACGACGGCACCGAGCCGACCCGCGACTCCCTCAACAGCCTCCTGGGCGCCGATCTCAAGGCGAGCTGGCGGCTGGACACTCCGTACCTGGAGAACCTCGTCGAGACGGTGGGCGGGATCACGCTCGACACCGACGCCACCGTGCCCGGCGCCAAGAAGGGCGCCTCCCCGGTCGTCAAGCAGGGCAGGGCCCAGGACCTGGGCGGCCAGGCCGCCGTCGCCTACGCCACCTACCAGGCGCCGGGCGAGCCCCAGACCCGCCAGCTCCAGCGGTTCGGCCAGGTCATGCAGGCGACCCTGAAGAAGGTCTCCAGCGACGCCGACGGTGCCACCGCCACCGTGAAGTCGCTGCTGCAGGTGCTCGACCCGCCGCTCACCGAGGGCCAGCTGGGCAGCTCGCTGGCGCAGCGGGCGGAGCTGGCGAAGACCGGCGCGTACCGCACGGCGCTGCTGCCCGTACAGGCCAACGGCACGCTCAGCCAGGCCGCCGCGACCGGTGTGGTCAAGAACGTGCTCGGCGGCACGGTCAAGAAGACCGCTCCCGACGCGACCGCCCGGGTCGCCGTCCGCAACGCCACCGGCACCAAGGGCGCCACCGGCAAGGCGCAGGTCGCGCTGCTCAACGGCGGCTACAGCTTCGTCGACGCGGGCACCGCCGGCCCGGCCGCCGCGTCCAAGATCACCTACGCGGACGCCGCCCAGAAGGCCAAGGCCGCCGAGGTCGCCAAGACCCTGGGCCTGCCCGCGGGCGTGGTCGGGCAGGGCAAGGGCGCCTCGAACGCCGACATCACCGTGGTCCTGGGACAGGACTTCAAGGGCTGACGGGAGGCGCGCCCGGCCCCGTCGGTCCTGACCGGCGGGCCGGGCGCCCCTGTGCCCCCGCGCTGACCAGCCCGGACACCGGAACCGACCGGCTGGTTCGAAAACCCAGTCGGGAGTGTCGGTGGTCCGTGAGACCCTTGAGGGGTACTTGACCGCCGATCCGGTCGCCCATGGGGACCGCGGCCCGCGCCGCGGCTCAGCAGTGAGCCATGCCCCTGCCGCCGGAGAGGCTGCCCTCGACCCGGAAAGCCGCTTGTGACCGCCACGGACCGTTCCCTCGAGCTCATCAACGCCGCCGCGCAGGCCGCGGCCGACAAGCTCGCGCACGACATCATCGCGTACGACGTCAGCGACGTCCTCTCGATCACCGACGCCTTCCTGCTGGCCTCGGCGCCCAGCGACCGCCAGGTCAAGTCGATCGTCGACGAGATCGAGGAACGCCTCAACAAGGACCTCGGCGCCAAGCCGGTGCGCCGCGAGGGCGACCGCGAGGCCCGCTGGGTCCTGCTGGACTACGTCGACATCGTGGTGCACGTCCAGCACAGCGAGGAGCGGGTCTTCTACGCGCTCGAGCGCCTGTGGAAGGACTGCCCCGAGATCGACCTCCCCGAGGAGGCCAAGGCCACCCGCGGCAAGGCCGCCGAGCACGCCGAGGCCACGGCGGGCGAGCAGGACGGAGAGCTGCGCTGAACGGCACCAAGGGCGGCCGGGGCCGCCGCATCGTCCTCTGGCGCCACGGCCAGACGGCGTGGAACCTGGAGCGCCGCTTCCAGGGCTCGACGGACATCGAGCTGACCGAGGAGGGCCGCGGCCAGGCGCGCCGCGCCGCCCGGCTGCTCGCCGCCCTGCGGCCGGACGTCATCATCGCCTCCGACCTGCAGCGGGCCGCGACCACCGCGAGCGAGCTGGCCGCGCTCACCCGCCTGGAGGTCACGCACGACGCGGCCCTGCGGGAGACCTACGCGGGCTCCTGGCAGGGGCTGACGCACGACGAGATCCTCGCGCAGTACGGCGAGCAGTACACCGCCTGGAAGCGCGGTGAGCCGGTACGGCGCGGTGGCGGCGAACTGGAGACCGAGGTCGCCGACCGGGCCGCACCCGTCGTCCTCAACCACGCCGACAAGCTGCCCGACGACGGCACCCTGGTCGTCGTCAGCCACGGCGGCACCATCCGCACCACCATCGGGCGGCTGCTCGGCCTGGAGGCCCACCACTGGGAGGGCCTGGGCGGCCTGTCGAACTGCTGCTGGTCCGTGCTGGGCGAGGGCGCCCGGGGCTGGCGCCTGCTGGAGCACAACGCCGGCACCCTGCCGGAGCCGGTGCTCGGCGACGACGACTGACCCCGTCGGACCGCCCCGGCCGACCCGGATTTCACATCCGGGCAGGTCGCAGGCTAAAGTTCTTCTTGTTCGCGGCGCCGCCGGGGGAAACCCGGGGGAGCGGAACAAGACCCGGGGCTATAGCTCAGTTGGTAGAGCGCCTGCATGGCATGCAGGAGGTCAGGAGTTCAATTCTCCTTAGCTCCACAACCCGGAAGATCCCGCCTCCAGACGGAGGCGGGATCTTTGCGTAGGACGCGATCTCCGTCTCCGTGGCCGAGCGCTGCCGGTGTGGTGCCCGGCCTCCGTACGGGCCGGGCCGTGCGCCCCGGTCCGCGCGAGACCGCCCCGTGCCGCCGTCTCCGGCCGTGTCTCCCGTGCGGCGATGTCATGGGGGAGGCGGCGTGGGGCTGCCGAGGACCGTGCCGCGGCACGACGTCCTCGGCAACGGCCGTCACAGGAGGATGCCGCCCCCGCGGGGCGCCGGACCGCCCGCCAACGCCGCGGCGCAAAAGTCCCGTTGGCAGGGCGCATGGGAGGCTTGCCGCGATGGCGAGAAGGCGGACCTGACCCGGTCCGTGGTCCGTGGCAGAATCGGACGGCGCCGGCAGGGGAGGAGACAACGCGATGCCCACGAGCATCCTCGAGGAGGTCAACGACCTGCTCGAAGTGGCCGAGGCGCAAGGTGATGACTGGCTTCCGGAGTACGCGCTCCGCTTCACCTGCCCCGTTGATGCTCCCCTCCCCCTGGCCGCCGGCGACGACGGTGCTGCGCTGCAGTGCCCGTCCTGCGGCTCCTCCCATGTGGCACAGGTGCTGGGGGACCACGGGGGCATCTCCTTCGTTTGTACGGCCTGCGGCCACAGTTGGAGCTGATGGATGGGCGCCCACAGCAGGAAATGCGACTGGTGCGGCAGCGGTACGCCGATCGTCCGCGACATGGAACCGCTCAACACCGACTACCAGTACTGGTGCGAGGAATGCGCCCGCGCCCTGGTCATAAAGGGCGACCCCATCGAGACCTACCGGGAGCTCGACGGGGAGCCGATCTACGGACGGCTGCTGGACGAACACTGCACGCTGAAGCGGTTCTACTCGTTCGCCACGGCCTGAGCGGGACCCGCCCCGGCGAAGGCGGCGGCAGCCAGGACGCGGCGGAACTTCCCCAGTCGCGGGCGGCGTTGGAACCGGGGGCTCGACGGCCGCCACGTCCTTGTCACTCCGCCGCCCGGGCGGACGGTTCCGCACCCCCGCCGGCAGCGGCCGTCCGGGGCCCGTTGCCCTTTTCCGGCCGTCTGCCGTGCCGCCACAGCCGGGCGCCGGTGAGTGCCAGCAGGGCCAGGCCGGCGAGCGGATAGACGTCGGAGAGCAGCATCTGGACGCCGTTCTGGTGCAGTTCCTCGTGGCGGTGCCAGCGGTGCGGCACCCACCACAGCGCGAAGGAACCGAAGCACAGGCCCAGTGCGAGGGTCGCCGCCCACCAGCGGCGGGCGGCGGGGCCGGTCCGGCGCAGCGCCTCGGAGCCGAGCAGGATCAGCGTCGGCACGCCCCACACCCAGTGGTGGGACCAGGAGATCGGACTGACCAGGAGGGCGGTGGCCGCGCAGGCGACGGCCGCCCAGGCGCGGTGCCCGTGCAGCAGCGACCGGACCGCCAGCGTCAGGCCGAGGGCCGCGGCCAGGGCGGCGGCCACGATCCAGACGAGGCCGGGGTCGTGGGTGTGCAGCAGCCGGGCGAGGGCGCCGCGCAGCGACTGGTTCGCGGTGATCTCCACCTCGCCGACCCGGTCGGCGGCGAAGACGGTCCCGGTCCAGAAGCGGTGCGAGTCGCGCGGCAGCACCAGCGCGGCGAGGAGGGCGGTGGCCAGGAAGGCGGCGGTGGCGACGCAGGCCTGCCGCAGCCAGGGGTTCCAGGCGCCGCGCGGGCCCGCGCCGGAGCGGAGCAGCCGCCCGGCCCGGACGGCCCCGGCCAGCGCGAGGAACACGGCGAACAGCGCCGGGGTGAGCTTGAGGCCGGCCGCGATGCCGATGCCGAGGCCCGCGAGCCGCCGGCTGTCCTTGCGGGTCAGGTCCCACAGGACGAGGGCGGCGAGCAGCAGGTTGATCTGGCCGTAGCGCAGCGTCGTCCACACCGGCTCGCACCACACCAGCAGCGCCGAGAGCGCCAGCGTGGCCGCCGGTCCGGGGAGCCGCCGGGGCCGGCCCACCAGGCGCAGCGAGAGGTGGACGACGGCGAGGAGCAGCAGGAGGTTGCCGGCGGTGGCGAGGGTGCGCATCGCCGGCACGCCGAGGAGGGTGAGCGGGGTGAACAGCAGCGCGGCGAAGGGCGGGTAGGTGTTGGGCAGGTGCGCCGAGGTCGCCACCATGTCGTAGAGGGACCCGCCGTTGCGGACGGTGAGGCCCTCGGCGCGGTAGACCATGAGGTCGAGCATCGTCACATGGGCGAGGCGCTGCACGATCCAGAAGGCAGTGAACGAGACCAGGCAGGCGAGCGCCGCCGCGCGGGTGGGGTGCCGGCGGAGGATGCCCAGGCCGGAGCGGGTGCCGCGGGGGTCGGTGGGCGCTTCCAGCTCCAGCGCGGTCACGGCGTACGGCTCCCCAGGACGAATCGGGCACGGCGTGCCGACAGTACCGCGGGTCGCGCCGAGGGGCCCGGGCAGACGATTTGGCAGAAGCCGGGGAGGTCCGTGTAATGTAGGCGATGCCGCAGCGGGGAACCGGGGCGGGCAACAGAATACGGGGCTATAGCTCAGTTGGTAGAGCGCCTGCATGGCATGCAGGAGGTCAGGAGTTCAATTCTCCTTAGCTCCACAGTGAACAGAGCGGGTCGTCCGATACGGACGGCCCGCTTTGTCGTGCACCTCCGGGAGTCGGCCGGCCTGGGGCTCCGGCCTCGGCGGGAGTTCTGCCCGTATTGCGCTGATATCCGGTCAGTGGGGCGTCCGTTATGGCGAGTTGGGTGTTCGCTCCCTGCCGGTTTCTGGTTCCTCCTTGCCATTCCTTGGGCTCTTCTTGGTGATCGCATGTCCCTGACATGAACGGTTCACCGAAAGAGTGGCGCATCGCGTGAACGTCACATCCCGCGCATTCACCGCGTGTGCGGTGCCGTGCGCGTGCGCCCCGGCGCAGCGCGGCACCCCGCAGCACACCGCATCGCCACAGCAGGGGGTTACATGAGATCGAGCCGCACCAGATCACTGCGCGCCCGCGCCGGTCTGGCCTGGGCAGCGACGCTGCCGCTGGTCGCCGGCGCGCTCGCGCTCGGCGCGCCCGCCGCCGACGCCGCGGGTCACGACGGCGGACGGCACGCGCTGCAGGGCACCAAGCCCCTGTGGGCCACCCGGCAGGCCGACCAGGGCGACACCTCCGCCTCCGCGGCCGTCACCGCCCGCATCTACCTGGCCGGCCGCGACGCCAAGGGGCTCGCCGCCTACGCCGGGGCCGTGTCGGACCCGCACTCCGCCGCGTACGGGAAGTACCTGAGCCCCGCCCAGGTGCGTGCCCGCTTCGGCGCCACGCACGATCAGATAGCCAAGGTGACCGACTGGCTGAAGAAGTCCGGCCTGACGGTCACCGGCACCACCAACCGGTATGTCACGGTCCACGGCGACGCGGCCGCCGCCGAGCGGGCCTTCGCCACCGACCTGCACAACTACCGCAAGAGTGGGCACATCTACCACGCCCCGTCGACCACCGCCTCCGCGCCCGCCCCGCTGGCCGACGCGGTACTGACGGTCACCGGCCTGAACAACGCGCCGCGGCGCGCCAAGCACCACTCCAGCGAACTGCCGCCGCCGGAGGGGGTCTTCCGCAACTCCGGCCCGTTCTCGTCGTACTACGGCTCCAGGACCGACAAGAAGCTGCCGTCCGCCTACGGGGGCAAGGCGCCGTACGCGATCAAGGGCTACACCGGCAAGCAGCTGCGCGCCGCCTACGGGGCGAAGAAGTGGACCGGCAAGCACGTCACCGTGGCGATCACCGACGCCTACGCGTCGCCGACCATCGCCCGGGACGCGGACAAGTACGCCGCGCGCAACGGTGACCCCCGCTACCGCCGCGGCCAGCTCTCCCAGGTGCTGCCCAAGGACTACACGCACATCGAGGACTGCGGCGCGGCCGGCTGGTACGGCGAGGAGACCCTCGACGTCGAGGCCGTCCACGCGGTCGCCCCCGACTCCGACATCGTCTACGTCGGCGGCGCCTCCTGCATGGACGACGACCTGCTCGACTCGCTCGGCAAGGTCGTCGACGGGCACCTCGCCGACATCGTCTCCAACTCCTGGGGCGACATCGAGGCGAACGAGACCCCGGACGTGGCCGCCGCCTACGACCAGCTCTTCCAGCAGGGCGCGGTGCAGGGCATCGGCTTCTACTTCTCCTCGGGCGACAACGGCGACGAGGTCGCCAACACCGGCACCAAGCAGGTCGACACCCCGGCGAACTCCGCCTGGGTGACCGCGGTCGGCGGCACCTCCCTGGCCGTCGGCAAGCACGACGCGTACCAGTGGGAGACCGGCTGGGGCACCCTGAAGGCGCCGCTCTCCAAGGACGGCAACGACTGGACCGGCTTCCCCGGTGCCTTCAACGGCGGCGCCGGCGGCGGCACCAGCAAGTCCGTCGCGCAGCCCTTCTACCAGCGCGGCATCGTTCCGGACGGGCTGGCGAAGGCGAACGGCGGCGGCGCGATGCGCACCGTCCCGGACATCGCCGCGGTCGCCGACCCCAACACCGGCTTCCTCGTCGGCCAGACCCAGACCCTGCCCGACGGCAAGCTCGGCTACGACGAGTACCGCATCGGCGGCACCTCGCTGGCCGCGCCGGTGATCGCGGGCGTCCAGGCGCTCGCCCAGCAGGCCCGGCACGGCGTCGCCATCGGCTTCGCCAACCCCGGCATCTACCAGCGCTACGGCACCGCCGCCTACCACGACGTGACCGACCACCCGCTGGGCGCCGGCCGTGACCTGGCCGTCGTCCGCGTCGACTACGTCAACGGCGCCGACGGCAGCAAGGGCACCACGACCTCGCTGCGCGGCCTGGGCAAGGACAGCTCGCTGCACGCGGGCGTCGGCTACGACGACGTCACCGGCGTGGGCTCGCCGGGCGCCGGATATGTGAGCTCCTACCGCCCCTGACACCGGGGCGCGGCACCGCCTCCCCGTACCGCCCGTGACCCGGTGGGGCGGCGGCAGGGGCAAGGGGCCACGGGGGCGGGGCCCGCGTCGGGGGAATCCTCGGCGCGGGCCTCGTACGCCCTGCGGTACCCTGACGCCATGCGTGCCGTACGCCTTCTGCTTAGCGGGCCGCGCTGATCAGTGCCGACGGATCACAGATCCCGTCGGAATCGGCGCGGCGTCCCCTCCTGTGCGAGGGGCCTTTTTGTTTCCGGCGTGCCGGATTGTGGCGCGTTTCCGCAGGCAGAGACGATCGATGGAGCTTTGAGGACGATGAGCGAGACGACCACTGCTGCCGAGGTGGCAGCGCCGCACCGCTATACGGCCGCGCTGGCCGCCGACATCGAGGCACGCTGGCAGGACTTCTGGGAGACCGACGGGACCTATGAGGCCCCGAACCCCGGTGGCACGCTGGCCGGCGACGCCGCGGTGGCGGCCCGCCCCAAGAAGTTCATCATGGACATGTTCCCGTACCCGTCGGGTGCGGGCCTGCACGTCGGCCACCCCCTGGGGTTCATCGCCACCGACGTCTACGCCCGCCACCAGCGCATGACGGGCCACAACGTCCTGCACACCCTGGGCTTCGACGCCTTCGGGCTGCCCGCCGAGCAGTACGCGGTCCAGACCGGCACCCACCCGCGGGTCTCCACCGAGGCCAACATCGTGAACATGCGGCGCCAGCTGCGCCGCCTGGGCCTGGGCCACGACCAGCGCCGTTCGGTCGAGACGATCGACCCGGCGTACTACAAGTGGACCCAGTGGATCTTCCTGCAGATCTTCAACTCCTGGTACGACCCGGAGGCGGACGCGGCCCGCCCGATCGACACCCTGGTCGCCCAGTTCGAGGCCGGCACCCGCCCCACCCCGGACGGCCGGGACTGGAGCGCCCTGAGCCCCATCGAGCGCGCCAACATCCTGGGCGAGTACCGCCTGGCGTACGCCTCCGACGCGCCGGTCAACTGGTGCCCCGGCCTGGGCACCGTACTGGCCAACGAGGAGGTCACCGCCGACGGCCGCTCCGAGCGCGGCAACTACCCGGTCTTCAAGGCCAAGCTGCGCCAGTGGAACATGCGCATCACCGCCTACGCCGACCGGCTGCTGAACGACCTGGACGCGCTGGACTGGCCGGAGGCCATCAAGCTGCAGCAGCGCAACTGGATCGGCCGCTCCGAGGGCGCCCGCGTCGACTTCCCGGTGGGCGACGAGAAGATCACCGTCTTCACCACCCGCCAGGACACCCTGTTCGGCGCGACGTACATGGTGCTGGCGCCCGAGCACCCGCTGGTCGCCGGCGCCGAGAACGGCAGCGGAACCGGCCCGGTCGTCCCCGACGCCTGGCCCGAGGGCACCCACGACGTGTGGACCGGCGGGCACGCCACCCCGGCCGACGCCGTCGCCGCCTACCGCAAGCAGGCCGCCTCCAAGTCGGACGTCGAGCGGCAGGCCGAGGCCAAGGACAAGACCGGTGTCTTCACCGGCGCCTTCGCGACCAACCCGGTCAGCGGCGAGCAGGTCCCGGTCTTCATCGCCGACTACGTCCTGATGGGCTACGGCACCGGCGCGATCATGGCCGTGCCCGCGCACGACAGCCGTGACTTCGCCTTCGCCCGCGCCTTCGAGCTGCCCATGCGCTGTGTGGTCGAGCCGTCGGACGACCGCGGCACCGACCCGTCCACCTGGGACGACGCCTTCGCCTCGTACGACGCCAAGATCGTCAACTCGTCGAGCGCGGCGGTTTCGCTGGACGGCCTGGACGTGACCGGCGCCAAGGCGCGGATCACCGACTGGCTGGCCGCCGAGGGCATCGGCGAGGGCACCGTCAACTTCCGGCTGCGCGACTGGCTGTTCAGCCGGCAGCGCTACTGGGGCGAGCCGTTCCCGATCGTCTACGACGAGGACGGCGTGGCCCACGCGCTGCCCGCGTCGATGCTGCCGCTGGAGCTGCCCGAGGTCGAGGACTACTCGCCGCGCACCTTCGACCCGGACGACGCCGACACCCAGCCGGAGACCCCGCTGTCCCGCAACGAGGACTGGGTCCACGTCGACCTGGACCTGGGCGACGGCAACGGCATCAAGCGCTACCGCCGCGAGACCAACACCATGCCCAACTGGGCGGGTTCGTGCTGGTACGAGATGCGCTACCTGGACCCGGGCAACGCCGACGCGCTGGTCGCCCCGGAGATCGAGCAGTACTGGATGGGCCCGCGCGAGGGTCAGCCGGCCGGCGGCGTCGACCTGTACGTGGGCGGCGCGGAGCACGCGGTGCTGCACCTGCTGTACGCCCGCTTCTGGTCCAAGGTGCTGCACGACCTGGGCCACGTCTCGTCCTCCGAGCCGTTCCACAAGCTGTACAACCAGGGCATGATCCAGGCCTTCGTCTACCGGGACAGCCGCGGCATCGCCGTCCCGGCCGCCGAGGTCGAGGAGCGCGACGGCGGCTACTACTACCAGGGCGAGAAGGTCAGCCGCGTCCTGGGCAAGATGGGCAAGTCCCTGAAGAACGCCGTCACCCCCGACGAGATCTGCGCGGAGTACGGCGCGGACACCCTGCGCCTGTACGAGATGGCGATGGGCCCGCTGGACGTGTCGCGGCCGTGGGACACCCGGGCCGTCGTCGGCCAGTACCGCCTGCTGCAGCGCCTGTGGCGCAATGTCGTCGACGAGGCGACCGGCGAGGTCACCGTCGTCGACACCGAGCCGGACGAGGCCACCCTGCGGGCCCTGCACAAGGCGATCGACGGCGTCACCCAGGACCTGGCGAACCTGCGCTTCAACACCGCCATCGCCAAGGTGACCGAGCTGAACAACCACCTGACCAAGACGGGCGGCCCCGTCGCGCGCACGGTCGCGGAGCGGCTGGTGCTGCTGATCGCCCCGCTGGCGCCGCACATCGCCGAGGAGCTGTGGCGCAAGCTGGGCCACACGGAGACCGTGGTGCACGCGGACTTCCCGGTGGCCGACCCGGCGTATGTCGTCGACGAGACCGTGACCTGCGTCGTGCAGATCAAGGGCAAGGTCAAGGCGCGCCTGGAGGTCGCCCCGTCGATCTCCGACGCCGACCTGGAGGCGACGGCGCTGGCCGAGCCCGCGGTGGTCGCGGCGCTGGACGGCGCGGGCATCCGGAAGGTCATCGTCCGTGCGCCGAAGCTGGTGAACATCGTTCCGGCTTAGGACGGTGTGGGGCGCCTCGGCGAGTAGGCGAGTGGGGCGGCCTGGGGCTGCGTAGAGCGGCTGGGGGTTGTTCCTCGCCGGGTGATCCCGGGTCCGGTGGGCCCGGGACCACCGGACCCGTCGGAGGCGGATCGGCCAGGTGGTCGGGGCGCTCTCGGGCCGGGTGGCCCGGCACGGGTCCCGGCCGGGCGGTCGGGAGCGCCTCTCGATCCGGGCGACCCCAGGCCCGGCGGCCGGGCGGTTCCGGTCCTGGTGGTCGGGGCCGCTCTTGCGCCATGGGTGGTTTCCCCTAAGGGCAGGTTGGGGGTTCGTTCGGAACCCGTGACCTGCCCCGGCCGTTTACCGTGGAGGTACAGGGCGCGGGCGAGACAACCGGCGCCGCCGACACGTCTGGGGAGAGCCCATGGAAGCCGCTGCCGCCATCCTCGGGCTGCTGTTTGTGCTGTTCGTCCTGGCAGGGGTGTTCGTCACGGTCAAGGCGGTGAAGGCGGCCAAACGCGGCGTCGACCGCACGGTCGCCCAGGCCCGCAGAACCGTCGAGGACACCGGCCTGCGCGCCCGGCAGTTGGCCCAGCCCGGTGTGGTCGGCGAACTCGCGCAGCTGCGGCTCTCGCTGCGTACGTCCATGCGCGCCACCCAGGACGTGCTCCACGGCGGCTCCGCCGACGATGCCTCCCTCAGCGAGGCGATCGGGCTCTTCGAGCGCCTGAGCGCTCATGGCCATGAGCTCGACGACGAACTGAAGCGGCTCGAACGCGAGCCCGACCGGGCCACCATCGCCGCCCGCCTCCCGGAGCTCCGGGAGCGTCTGGAACGGATCACGCATTCCGCGGAGTCGCTGCGCTGGGCCGCCCGCGACCGCGCCCGCAAGTTCGCGGAAGACGACTTGGCGTCGCTGAGCGACCAGATCGACGTCGAATCGGGGGCGCTGCGCCACTGGACCCGGGTCGACGACGCCGCGGACCCGCTGCGGGAGCCCATGGGCCCGCCTGCGGGTGAGCAGTCAGGGGCGCGTGCCACGGGGGGCGCCCGGGACGCGGCCGGGGGCGGCCAGTCCGGCGGCCCGGCCTCCGAGGACCCGCCGGCGATCACCGCCCGGGACCCGCGCACCCAGCCGTCCTACCCGTGGCAGAAGGCGCCCCGGCGGACGGAGGGCACGCCCACATGACGCCGTAGGACTGCGGAGGAGGCGAGGGGTGGGTGGGGGCGGGGCGGGGCCCCGGGGAAGAGCAACGGCAACGGGGGAGAGGCGGCGAAGCCGAGACGGGTGATGCGGAGCCGTGCGAGCCGTGATGCGGAGCCGTGCGAGCCGTGATGCGGAGCCGGGCGAACGGTGATGCAGAGCCGGGCGACGTCAGCACGGGCCCGCGTATCCGGGAGTGGGGACGGACGGCGGCTTCCGGGGCCCTCTTGGCAGAGCCTTGGGGAAACCTGGAAGATCTTGGGGAGGGGCCCGCACTGTGCGGCGTCCGGATCCCCGGATAACCTCCCATTCATGTCCCGCCATGTCGCGATCGTCACCGATTCCACGGCCTACTTGCCGCGGTCGGCGATCGAGCGTCACCGCATCACGGCCGTTCCGCTGACCGTCGTCCTGGGGGACCAGGCCCTGGAAGAGGGCACCGAGATCTCCGCGAGATCCGTCGCCCAGGCGCTCCAGAAGCGCCGGGCCGTGACGACCTCCCGGCCCAGCCCCACGGTGTTCGCGGACACGTACCGCAAGGTCGCGGCGGCCGGCGCGAGCGGCATCGTCTCGCTCCACCTCTCCTCGGAGATCTCCGGGACGTACGACGCGGCAGTACTGGCGGCCAAGGAGGCGCCGGTGCCCGTACACGTCGTGGACACCGGGATGGTCGCGATGGCCCTCGGCTTCTGCGCCCTCGCCGCCGCGGAGACGACGGAGGCGGGCGGAAGCATCGACGAAGCGGTGGCCGCCGCCGAGAAGCGTGCCGCTGCCACCTCTGCCTACTTCTACGTCGACACCCTCGACTATCTGCGCCGGGGCGGACGTATCGGCACGGCCCAGGCGCTGCTCGGCTCCGCGCTCGCCGTCAAACCGCTCCTTCAGCTGACCGACGGGCGGATCGAGCTGCTGGAGAAGGTCCGTACGGCCTCCAAGGCCATCGCACGGCTGGAGGAGATCGCCGCGGAGCGGGCGGGCGAGGGCCAGGTCGACATCGCGGTCCACCACCTCGACGCGGCGGAGCGCGCGGATGCCCTGGCCCAGCGGCTCAGGGAGCGGGTGCCGGGGCTCCACGAGCTGCTGGTGAGCGAGGTGGGCGCGGTGATCGGCGCGCACACGGGACCGGGGCTGTTGGGGGTCGTGGTTTCGGCGCGGTGAGAGGGGCGAACGGGAAGCCCTGTGGGTGACGCAGTTATCCACAACTGGGTGGCTGTCCACCGGAATTGCGGCTGCTCGGCGAGATCTGCGCGAGGTGCTTAGCGTCGGGCGGTATGAACTCGTCCCGATCCGCGTGGGGGGTCGTTCCGGCCTCGTCAGCTGTATCTGTTCCTTCGTCCACGGCTTCGTCCACGGCTTCCTCTATGTCTGTCCCTTCGTCGGGCCTGCCCGTGGCTTGGGCGGGCTTGCCGGGGGCTACGTCGGGCCTGCCGGTGGCGCCGTCGCCGGGGGTTTCCTTCGGGCCTTCGGGCGCCGCGGGCTCGGCCTCGGCCTCGGCCGCCGCAGGCTCGGCCTCGGGCTCCGCGGGCTCGGCCTCGGGCTCCGCGGGCTTCGGGTTCGCTGCGGCGCTGTCCGGTCCGCCTGGCCGTTCCGCTCCCTCAGGTTTCTCTGCTTCCCCTGCTTTCCCTGCTTCTCTTGGCTCTTCTGCTCCCACTGCTCCCACTGCTCCCACTGCTCCCGCTGCTGCCCCTGCTCCCTCGGCTTTCTTTGGCTCTGTGGCTCCATCCGGTGTGGTGGAGCGGCGGGAACGGGAGCGCGAGCGGGTGCGGGCTCGGGTGGCGGCGATCTTCGGTGACGCGGGGACGGCTGCGGGCGCGGGGTCGGGTGGGCTTGGGGGCACGGGGTCGGTGGCCGCGGCCGGGGGCGGTCCGCCGCCCCCGGGGCACGATCCGCCGGGCGTGGGCCGGCGGGAGCGGATGTGGCTCGCCGTGCGCGAACGGCTGCCGCTCTGGGTGCAGTTACGGTGCGGCACCGACCCGAAGGCGCTCGCCGCTCTGGTCCTGGTGCTTGTGCTGGCTGTGGGGTTCGCCGTGCAGCACTTCTGGGCCGGCCGACCCGAGCCGGTACGGGCACCGGCGGCCGAACGGCCCCCGGCGGCAGCCGACCGCACCCCGCGCTCACCGTCTCTGCCGTCGTCGTCGGCCGCCGTGACCTCGCACGGTCCATCGGGCGGTGCGGGGCGGCAACTGGTCGTCGACGTCACGGGCAAAGTCCGGAACCCGGGGATTCACCGGATGCCGCCGGGGTCGCGGGTGATCGACGCATTGCAGGCCGCGGGCGGGGTGTTGCGCGGAGCCGGCACCAGTGGTCTGAACCGGGCCCGCCTGCTGACCGACGGCGAACAGATCGTGGTCGGCGCCGGAGCGGGCGCGGGCGGTGGCGGGGGCGGGGGCACTTCCGGTCCGTCCGGCGCGGGAGCCGACGGGCCGGGAAGCGGGCCCCCGGGTGCCGGAGGCGGTCCGGCCGGACCGGTCAGCCTCAGTACGGCGAGCGAGCAGCAACTCGACTCCCTCCCCGGGGTGGGCCCCGTCCTGGCCCGGCACATCGTCGAATTCCGCACTCAGCACGGCGGGTTCACCTCCGTGGACCAGCTCCGCCAGGTGACCGGTATCGGTGACCGCCGCTTCGCCGATCTGCGCCCCCTGGTGCAGCCATGACCGGTGCCCGCACCACCGTGCACGCCACGGCGCCGTCGCCCCGCGGCTCCCCGGACCCGCATCAGGAGGGCCCGGCCGACCTGCGGCTCGTCGCCCCCGCACTGGCCGCCTGGGCGGGGGCGGTGATCAGCCTGGGCGCCCCCGGTGGGGGAGTGGCGGCGGTCTGCGGTGTGGCCGTGGCGCTCGCGCTGGCAGCGTGGCGGATAGCGGTGGTCCGGCGCAGGGCGGAGCAGTGTGCCCCGGAGCAGGACGAGCGGCCCGATGCCGCCCGGCGCGGGCCGCCCCGCCCCCGCTCTCCCGGCCGCTGGTCCGCAGGGGCCTTCCTGGCCCTGGCCGCGGTGCTGCTGTGTGCCGTGGCGGGGGCCGCCTCCGCGGCGCTGCATGCGGCGGACGTACGGCGCGGACCGCTGCCGGCTCTGGCGGAGCACTACGCAACGGTGAAGGCGGAGCTGGTGGTGACCGGCGATCCACGCCTGACCCGGCCCAAGGTACGGGGATCGCAACGAACGCCGCCGGTACTGGTGTTCACGGCCGATGCCGTCCGGGTCGCGGCGCCGGACGGTGCGGTCACCGCCGTACGCACCCCGGTGCTGGCGGTGGTGCAACAGCACGGAGGGGGTGGCGAGGCACGTGACGAGGAGCGCGGCAAAGAGCGTGGCCCCGAGGCGCGTGAGGGTCTCTCGTCGGCATGGCGGGGGCTGTTGCCCTCGACGCGTATCCGGGTGGCGGCGCATGCGGCACCGCCCCTGTCGCCGGCCGACCAGGTTGCCGCCGTGCTCCGCGTCGCCGGCACCGAGCCGCCGGTCGGCGCCGGTGCCCCGTCGCCCCTCCAACGACTGGCCGGACACCTGCGCGCCGGGCTGCGGGAGGCCACCGACGGGCTGCGTCCGGATGCCCGTGCCCTGTTGCCCGGTCTGGTGGTGGGGGACACCTCACGTGTGCCGCCGGATCTCGACGACGCCTTTCGTGCCAGCGATCTGACGCATCTGCTGGCCGTCTCCGGCAGCAATCTGACGATCGTGCTCGCCCTGCTGATCGGGCCGCCGCATCTCGCCACCCGTGCCGAGCGCCGGGGGCTGGCACCACGCCTGGGGCTGTCACTGCGCGGCACGGCCCTCATCGGCGGCACGCTCGCGCTCGCCTTCGTCGTGGTGTGCCGCCCGGACCCGAGCGTGCTGCGGGCCGCCGCCTGCGGCCTGATCACCCTGCTGGCGATCGGGACCGGCCGCCGTCGCTCGCTGCTCCCCGCCCTCGCCGCCGCGGTCCTGTTGCTGGTGCTCTACGACCCGTGGCTCGCCCGTAGCTACGGCTTTCTGCTGTCGGTTCTGGCGACCGGTGCGCTCCTGCTGCTCGCGCCGCGCTGGAGCGCCGGCCTGCAGCGACGCCGGGTACCACCCCGGATCGCCGAAGTGATCGCCGCCGCGGCCGCCGCCCAGGCGGTCTGTGCGCCGGTGGTCGCCGTGCTGGCGGCCCGGGTGGGCCTGGTCGCGGTGCCGTGCAACCTGCTGGCCGAAGTGGCCGTGGCCCCCGCGACGGTGCTGGGCTTCGCGGCCCTCGCCCTCGCCCCGCTCGCGATGCCGGTCGCCCAGGGGCTGGCGTGGTGCGCGGGCTGGCCGGCCTCGTGGATCGCCGACGTCGCCCGTACGGGGGCGGCGCTGCCGGGGGCGGAATTCGACTGGCCGGACGGCTGGGCCGGAGGGCTGATGCTGGCGGCTGCCCTGGCGGCCCTGGTACCGGTCGTCCGCAGGATGCTCCGCCGCCCCTGGCTGTGCGTGCTGTGTGCGCTGGCCGTGCTCCTGGCGGTGTGCCGCCCGGCTCCGTTCACCCGTGTCCTCACGGGCTGGCCGCCGCCGGGGTGGCGGGCCGTGGTCTGTGATGTGGGGCAGGGCGACGGTCTGGTCCTGGCGGCCGGGGACGGTACGGCGCTGGTGGTGGACACCGGGCCCGAGCCCCGTGCCATCGACCGCTGCCTCACCGACCTGGGCATCCGCCGTATCCCGCTCCTCGTTCTGACCCATTTCCACGCCGACCATGTGGACGGCCTCCCGGGGGCGCTCCGTGGCCGTGCGGTCGGCGCGATCGAGACCACGACACTGCAAGAACCCCCGGGGCAGGCGCAGTTCGTGCGCGGTACGGCTGCGGCGGCCCGGGTGCCGATCGTCCGCGCCGAACCGGGGGAGCGGCGCCGGCTGGGCCCACTCACCTGGGAGGTTCTCTGGCCGCCGGCTCCGCCCGCTCCGCCTGGCCTCCCGGGTCCCGACAGTCCCGTGTACCCAGCCGCCCCCGGCAGCCCACCGGTCGGTCCCGATGCCCTCGACGGCCCCAACGACGCCAGTGTGACCCTGCTCGTCCGCACGGGCGGGCTGACCCTCCTGCTGCTGGGCGATCTCGAACCACCCGCGCAGCGCGCGCTGTTGGCGGCTCATCCGGAACTGGGCGACGTCGATGTCCTGAAGGTGGCGCACCACGGTTCTGCTTACCAGGACCCGCCGCTGCTGCACCGGCTGGCGCCACGTCTGGCGTTGATCTCCTGCGGTCCCGGCAATCCGTACGGCCATCCGGCGCCCCGCACCATCGCGGCGCTGCGCGCCCAGGGCGCCCGGGTGCTGCGGACGGACACCGACGGATCGATTGCGGTCCTGGGCACCACGGCTCGGCTGTCGGCAACGGTCAACGGTCACCGGACCCGGGCCGGCCCGGCGAACGACCGGAGAGGCCGGGCCCGTAGCCGGCCCCGTCCAGCCGAGGGACGGCCGGCCGGCGGCCGCCGAGCCGGCAGTCGTCCAGCCCGTGGCGGTCGGTTCGGACGCCGCCGAGGGGGATGCCCTTGGGACGGATGCCGCCGAGCCGGTGGCTGTGGATCCCGTGCCCGCCTGGTCGAGATACGCGGGCCCGGCCGTCGGCGCTCGCGAGCCCGTTCCCGCGGCCCTCCCGCTGGCGGCCGCCGACAGCCTGGGAAACGCCGCCTGAGCGGACCTACGGAGGCGCCTGACCAGGTCTATAGACTCCAGATGGTGAGGCGGAGCGAGGGCGTCGAGTCGGGCCTTCACCGCGGCCTGACACTGACCTGGCTCGACGGTGACGGGCCGGCGTCCACCGCTCGGCCGGCTGCCTCGTTCGGGTTGCCGGCGGCGTACGTGAACAAGCGGCCGCAGGCGCTGGTCCGAGCCGGGATCCTGACGAGCTGGTGGCCACCCCCGCCTCGGCGGCGGGACGGACTCGTCGCTGGTTCGCCTCGGAAAGGATTTCCACCTGATGGATGCCGCTGCCGCTGACGCCTACCTCGCCCGGATCGGTGCCGCCCGCCCCGCGTCCCCCGACGCCGGGGCGTTGCGGACGCTGCACCTCGCTCATCTGCGTTCCGTCCCCTTCGAGAACCTCTCCATCCACCTCGGTGAAGAGATCGTGCTCGCGGAACAGCCGGTGCTGGACAAGATCGTCCGCGCCCGGCGGGGCGGCTTCTGCTACGAGCTCAACGGCGCCTTCGCCCTGCTCCTGGCCGCGCTCGGATACGAGGTCGAGCTGCTCTCCGCCCGCGTGTTCGGCGCGGACGGGCTCGGGATTCCGTATGACCACCTCGCACTGCGCGTACAGACGCCGGGCGGACCGTGGCTCGCGGACGTCGGCTTCGGCAGGAACAGCCACTTTCCGCTGCGCTGGGACAGCCGTGCCGAGCAGGCCGATCCCGCTGGGGTGTTCCGGATCGAGGAGACCGGTGAGGGGGACCTCGACGTCCTGCGGGACGGCGAACCGCAATACCGTCTTGAGCAACGTCCGCGTGCCTACCCGGACTTCGAGGCCGGATGCTGGTGGCACCGGACCTCGCCGAAGTCGCACTTCACCCAGTCCCTGGTGTGCTCACGGCTGACCGAGACCGGACGGGTGACGCTCACCGGACGCACGCTGGTGACCACGGGGGCGGATGGTGCACGGGATGAGCGTCAGGTGGGTGAGGACGAGGTTCTCGCCGTGTACCGGGAGCACTTCGGGATTGTTCTGGAGCGGGAGCCGGAGGTCGGCGCGGCGTGGCGAGGTACGGGCGCACGGTAGCGGAACTCGGCCCCGCAGCCCCCGCAGCCCCCGCAGCCCCGCGGCCCCGACAGACCTATGGCTGCCGCCCTCCCGTAGCCCCGGCAATCCCCGTGGCCTCGGCATCCCGGTAGCCCCGCGGGTTTCGCAGCCTGTGGGCCCGGCGTTACTCGGCCTCGCGCCAGCCCTCGTACTCGGCCGCGAGGTCGTCCAGTTGCGCCGGGTCGTGGGCGGCGTCCGGGTCCTCGACCACCACCAGCCACTGGGCGTCCTCGGCGTCATCCTCACCGGCCAGGGCGTCCCGTACGAGCTGGGGCTCCTCGGCGACCCCGAAGCGTTCGGTCAGGGCCTCGGCCACCTCCTCCGCGGTGTCGCGGTCGGGCAGTACCAGTACATGTCGTACGTGCGGTGGGTGTGGGGCAGCGTCATTCACCCCGCCATTGTCCGATAGGGGCAGGGCGCTGCGAACCGGCAGGGGGCCCGGTGCGGCAGGGGCCCGAGTGCCGCAAACGCTCCGGTCCGGCGAGGGAACCCTGGTCCGGTCCGGGTTGGCCCGGGCTGGGTCGGGTTGGTCCGGGCCGGGCGGGGCTGTCAGTGGGGCGTGGGATGCTGGACGCGATGGCCAGGAAGACAGCTCAAGACGACCCGCTCGCCCCCGTCACGATCGCGGTGGGCCAGGAAGACCTGCTGCTGGACCGCACGGTGCAGCAGGTGGTGGCGGCCGCCCGGGCGGCGGATGCGGACACCGATGTGCGCGACCTCACTCCCGAACAGCTCCAGCCCGGCACCTTGGCCGAGCTGACCAGTCCCTCGCTCTTCGCCGAGCGCAAGGTCGTCGTGGTGCGCGCCGCGCAAGATCTCTCCGCGGACACCATCAAGGACGTCAAGGCGTATCTCGGCTCGCCCGCCGAGGAGATCACGCTGGTGCTGCTGCACGCCGGCGGCGCCAAGGGGAAGGGCCTGCTGGACGCAGCCCGCAAGGCCGGGGCCCGGGAAGTGGCCTGCCCCAAGATGACCAAGCCGGCCGACCGGCTGGCCTTCGTACGGGGCGAGTTCCGCGCGGTGGGGCGCTCGGCGACGCCCGAGGCCTGCCAGTCGCTGGTCGATGCGATCGGCAGCGATCTGCGTGAGCTGGCCTCGGCCTGCTCGCAGCTTGCCGCCGACGTCGAAGGCACCATCGACGAGGCCGTCGTCGCGCGCTACTACACGGGCCGGGCCGAGGCGTCCAGCTTCACCGTCGCGGACCGTGCCGTCGAGGGCCGGGCCGCCGAGGCACTGGAGGCCCTCCGCTGGGCGATCGCCACCGGCGTCGCCCCCGTCATGATCACCAGCGCACTCGCCCAGGGTGTCCGCGCCATCGGCAAACTGGCCTCCGCCCCGCGCGGCGCACGCCCCGGCGACCTCGCCCGCGATTTGGGCATGCCGCCCTGGAAGATCGACCGGGTACGGCAGCAGATGCGCGGCTGGTCGGCGGACGGCGTGGCCACGGCGCTGCGCGCGGTGGCAGCGGCCGACGCGGGCGTGAAGGGCGGCGGTGACGATCCGGAGTACGCCCTGGAGAAGGCCGTCGTGGCGATTGCCCGGGCAGCCCGCTCGCGGTGACGCGGTAGCGCGGCGGGGGCGGGCGCAGTGTGGGCAGTCCGGCCTCTATCGGGCACGGTCCTCGGGGGCCTTGGCGTGACCAACGGGCCCTGGCGTCAGCCGTCAGCCGTCAGCCGTCAGCCGTCAGCCGTTGGCCGGCGGGTTCACCGCGCGGTCCACGTACGGGATCTCAGCGCGATCCATCGATGCGACGTCCATCGATGCGACGTCCGGCGGTGGCGACGACCGACTGTGGCGACGGGCGGCTGTGGCGACGACCGGCTGTGACGACGGCCGGGTCGATGGGGGCGTTGGCCGGCTGTCGTGTCGGCCATCCGTCCGTCGCCACAGCCGGATTGACGGCCGGCCGCCGCAGCGGTCAACGGCCGCGTCGGCCCACGACCACTGGCATCAACGGCACGGCATCAACGGCCGGGCGGCGCTTTATGGTGCGAAGACCAGCCTCAGCGAGGGCATTGCGCACCCCCCCGCCACTGCGGTCCGAGGCCCCAGCTAACCGGTTGCCCCAGCGGAGCGCTCGGGCTCACGGCAGCGACCGGCTGCACCGACCGACCGACCGGCCCAGGCGAACCGGTTGGCCCCACTGGACGGTCGGCTTCACACGCCCCACCCGACCGTCCGGTCTTCCGCGGCCGACCGCCTTCACCGGGCCCACCGGCCTCACCGGACCGAACGGCCTCCTCCGGTCTCCCGAGCCGTCTGGTCTCCCGCGGCCGTCTGGTCTCCCGAGCTGTCCGGTCTCCCGCGGCCGTCTGGTCTCCCGAGCTGTCCGGTCTCCCGCAGCCGTCTGGTCTCCCGCGGCCGTCCGGTCTCCCGAGCCGTCCTGTCTCCCGCGGCCTCCCGTCTCCCGAGTCGTCCGGCCTCACGGGGCCCACCAGCCTCACCGCTACCGTGAGTTCTGCAGGCGCTTGAGTGTCTCCGTGGCGCTGGACTTCAGCATCGTCGCCACCTCGGTGGCCGTGGGCTGCTTGCTGCCGCTGCTGCTCGATGTGTAGCTCGACCACGTCGACTGGTAGGTCATCCAGCCGTCGCGGACGCCGAGGATCACATACGAGCTGTTGCTCGTGCTGCCCTCGTCCTTACGGGTCACCAGATAGGCCTCGTCGCCGATGCCCGGCACGGCCTCGACGCGGTAGCCGACGGAGGTGTCCTGCTTCTCGTACGAGCGGTAGGTGTCGGCGAACTCGGGCGTCGGGTCGGCCTTCCGGTGCAGCGTGGCGGTGTTGTAGAGCCAGGTCGAGGAGTAGCCGGAGCTGCTCGTGCCGTCCTGCTCGAACGAGACGTTGCACGTCATCGTGTCCAGGGAGGTGAGCTGGGCGCCGCTGTGCTGCGGGTTGGCGTCCTTCGAGGTGGTTCCGGTGTTCGCCTTGGTCCTGAAGTGGGCGTTTTCGAAGGGGGTCAACGAGGTGTCCGCGCACAGATCGCCGGTGTAGGCGTACCCCGCGAGGTCGGGGCTGGGCTCCGAGGAGAAGCCTCCGGTGGCGAACAGCACCGAGCCCCAGATCGCGGACGCGGCGACCACCCCGCCGAGGGCCCACAGCCAGCCGGACACGCCGCGGCCCGCGCCACCACCGGGTGCCGTTACGGGTGCCCCGGCGGGTGGCCCCGGGGGAGGGGCGGGTACGCCGGGTGCCGGATAGCCGTATCCGCCGGCCTGCCCCTGCGGAATGGTCTGTTGTGCGTAGGGATTCTGCTGTGGAGGCACCGGATTCTGCGGTGCGGGCACCTGGCCGTAGGGATTGGGCTGCGGCTGGGAGTACGGATTGTTTTGGTCCCCCGAATGCGACATGGCGGCAGCGTAGCGGAACCCGCGGAAAGCGAACCCGGCTCTGGGGTATCGAATTTCCCCCCGGGAGGCAGGTCGTAGGGCGCCTCCCGCCTGGCCCCATCCGTCGGCTCACGTAGCTTGCGTACCACGGCAGAAGGCTCACGCGGCCTCCGGCTCATGGCCACTCCCGGTCGGCCACCGCCCTCCCGGCTACGCATACGCCGCCGCAACGGGTCTCTCTGCGCAACTCCACGCGCATTTCCCAACGGAACTCGACAAAGAACAAAGAACTTCGCCACAGAGGCCTCTGTCAAAAGTCCCGTCCCAAAAGCCCCACGAAAGACCCACCGCCACCCAACACGGCAATACAAGGCAGCGGAAAACCTCGCAGTAATTCACCGCAACGAACCCACACGGGAACCCCCACAGAGAACCCGCACCGCACGGGGAACCCGCACGGAGAACCCCCACAGAGAACCCACACGGGGACCCCGCACCGCAAAACCGCCCGGCGCCCCCGGCGTATCCCCACATCGAACCCGCGACCTGCGCCCGAGCCCCGCGCCCCGCCCACCCCCACCGACAAGAACCCCGCGCCCCACCACCCACGAACGAAGGCCCCGCCTCCCCCTGGGGAAGAACGAAGGCCCCGCCTCCCCCTGGGGAAGGGGGAGGCGGGGCCTTCGTATCAAGCTGTTGCGGCCCGGTCGGCGGTGTACGCCGAGTGGGCCGGGTGCGCCGCACCCGCGTGGCGAACGCAGGCCGTGTGCGGCGCGGTGGTGCATCGGGTCAGGGAGCGGAGAGAGGGGCCGCTGGGTCCCTGCCGACAGACGTGTTGCAGGTGTTGCGGTGGAGGAGGGTCAGGCCTGGAAGGCCGATGACCTTCTCCGGGGGGAAGGTCAGGCCTTGAGGGCCGCGACCTTCTTGGCCAGCGCCGACTTCTTGTTGGCGGCGGCGTTCTTGTGGATGACACCCTTGCTGACGGCCTTGTCGAGCTTCTTGGCAGCCTCGGCCTGGGCGGTGGTGGCCTTCTGCAGGTCACCGGCCTCCACGGCCTCGCGGGTGCGACGGATCGCGGTCTTCAGAGTGGACTTGACAGCCTTGTTGCGCTGACGAGCCTTCTCGTTGGTCTTGATCCGCTTCATCTGGGACTTGATGTTCGCCACGAAAGAGCCTTTTCAGGTTCGTTGGAGTTTCGAGTTGCGCCGCGCACTAGAGAGGGCACGAAGCGCAGTGGACCAGGCTACCAGCAGGGTCTACGCCCTCCCAAACCGGACCGCCCGCGCCACCCGGCGCCCCTCGCCGACCGTCCGCCCGCCCCCGCCAGCGACGGCCCCGGCCCCAGCCCAGAGCGGGCCGCAGGTCCCAGAAGCAGGCCGCGAACCCCAGAGCCGGCCGCACGCCCCAGAGCCGGCCGCAAGCCCCAGAGCCGGCCGCAAGCCCAGGGCAGGCCGCAGCCCTGGCTGCGGAGCCGTCCACACCCCGCTCCCATCCCCGTGAAGCCCCTGGAGAAGCCCCGGAGAAGCCCCCGGCCCCCGCCTCACCCCGCCCAAACCGGACCGAGCCCCTCGCTCATGGGACGATGGGGGTGACGTCACATACCCGAGTCCCGCCTACCCGCGTTCACTGAATGGACCCTGCGTGCCCGCGACCCCTACGAACGTGCCGGAGCCGAGCCGTACCGATCCGGCCCTCCTCCGTAACTTCTGCATCATCGCGCACATCGACCACGGCAAGTCGACGCTCGCCGACCGGATGCTCCAGATCACCGGTGTCGTCGACCAGCGGCAGATGCGCGCGCAGTACCTCGACCGCATGGACATCGAGCGCGAGCGCGGCATCACGATCAAGTCCCAGGCGGTCCGACTGCCCTGGGAGCCCACCGAGGGTGAAGAGGGAAGTGGCACGACCCACATCCTGAACATGATCGACACCCCGGGCCACGTCGACTTCACCTACGAGGTCTCGCGCTCGCTCGCCGCGTGCGAGGGCTGCATCCTCCTCGTCGACGCCGCTCAGGGCATCGAGGCCCAGACCCTCGCCAACCTGTATCTGGCGATGGAGCACGACCTCACGATCATCCCCGTCCTCAACAAGATCGACCTGCCGGCCGCCCAGCCCGAGAAGTTCGCCGCCGAGCTGGCCAACCTGGTCGGCTGCGAGCCCCAGGACGTGCTGCGGGTCTCCGCCAAGACCGGCGTCGGCGTGGCCGAGCTGCTGGACAAGGTCGTCCGCGAGGTGCCGGCCCCCGTCGGCGTCAAGGACGCCCCCGCCCGCGCGATGATCTTCGACTCGGTCTACGACGCCTACCGCGGCGTCGTGACCTACGTGAAGGTCGTCGACGGCACGCTCAGCAAGCGCGAGCGCATCCGGATGATGTCGACCGGCGCCGCGCACGAGCTGCTGGAGATCGGCACCAACTCGCCGGAGATGAAGGCGGCCGACGGGCTGTCCGTCGGCGAGGTGGGCTACCTGATCACCGGCGTGAAGGACGTCCGGCAGTCCAAGGTGGGTGACACGATCACCCAGCTGAACAAGGGTGCCGAGGAGCCGCTGGGCGGCTACAAGGACCCCAAGCCGATGGTGTTCTCGGGGCTGTACCCGCTGGACGGCTCGGACTACCCCGAGCTGCGCGACGCCCTGGACAAGCTGCAGCTCAACGATGCCGCGCTCGTCTACGAGCCGGAGACCTCCGCGGCCCTGGGCTTCGGTTTCCGCGTCGGCTTCCTCGGACTGCTGCACCTGGAGGTCATCCGCGAACGCCTGGAGCGCGAGTTCGGCCTCGACCTGATCGCCACCGCGCCGAACGTGGTCTACCGCGTCGACATGGAGGACGGGACCGAGCACGAGGTCACCAACCCGAGCGAGTTCCCGACCGGCAAGATCGACAAGGTGCACGAGCCGGTCGTCCGGGCCACGATCCTGGCGCCCAGCGAGTTCATCGGCGCGATCATGGAGCTGTGCCAGAACCGCCGCGGCAACCTCCTCGGCATGGACTACCTCTCCGAGGACCGCGTCGAGATCCGCTACACCCTCCCGCTCGCCGAGGTCGTCTTCGACTTCTTCGACCAGCTCAAGTCCAAGACCCGGGGCTATGCCTCGCTGGACTACGAGCCCACCGGCGAGCAGATCGCCGACCTGGTGAAGGTCGACATCCTGCTGCACGGCGACAAGGTCGACGCGTTCTCCGCGATCTGCCACAAGGACAAGGCGTACGCGTACGGCGTCCGGCTGGTCGCCAAGCTGCGCGAGCTGATCCCGCGACAGAGCTTCGAGGTGCCGATCCAGGCCGCCATCGGCAGCCGGGTCATCGCCCGTGAGACGGTCCGCGCCATCCGCAAGGACGTCCTCGCCAAGTGCTACGGCGGTGACATCTCCCGTAAGCGGAAGCTGCTGGAGAAGCAGAAGGAAGGAAAGAAGCGGATGAAGATGGTCGGCAGCGTGGAGGTCCCGCAGGAGGCCTTCATCGCGGTGCTGTCCTCGGACTCCGACGGCGAAGCGAAGTCGAAGAAGTAAGAAGAGCAAGCGGAAGACGGCGGGAGGCAGGGCGCGGGTCCCCGGTGAGGGGGCCGGCGCCCTGTCGGCTTTCCGCCGGATCACGGCTGCCGTCCGGTCCGGTTCCCGGTCCCCGGCAGCCCGCTGCGGACGCTTGCCGCAGCCCCCTATCGGACATTGCGCGTGCTACCTACACCTATCGCACTGGTCACATCCTTAACCAGTAGGTCGTAGCCCCTTACGTGCGGGCGGATCGCGCTCTAGTCTGATCACTGCTCAAAGGTTACTCGCGAGTCACCAGCATCGAAGCGGGCCCCGGAGGACGCCGTGACGGACACCCACACGCTGATCGAAAACCGGCCGCCTTCCGTGGCGCACCTGTTCCTGGAACGGGTCGAGGCCACGCCCGACATCGAGGCCTATCGCTATCCGGTCCCCCCGGCCTCCGGGCAGGGCGCGGACGACTGGAAGGCGATCAGCTGGGCCCAGGCCGCCGAGCGGGTCTACGCCGTGGCCGCCGGGCTCATGGCGCTCGGCATACTGCCCGAGGAGCGGGTGGCGCTGGCCGCCAACACCCGCGTCGAGTGGATCCTCGCCGACCTCGGCGTGCTCTGCTCGGGCGCGGCCACCACCACGGTCTACCCCAGCACCAACGCCGAGGAGACCGCCTACATCCTGGCCGACTCCGGCAGCCGGGTGCTGATCGCGGAGGACGCCGGGCAGCTCGCCAAGGCGCGGGAGCGGCGCGCCGAGCTGCCCGATCTGGCGCATGTCGTCGTCATCGACGAGGCCGGCGCGGAGCCCGCCGAGGGCGACCCGGAGGGCTGGGTGCTCACCCTTGCCGAGCTGGAGAAGCGCGGCACCGCCTATCTGCAGGACCACCCGGACTGCGTCAAGGAGCGGGTCGCCGCGCTGCGCGCCGACCAGCTGGCCACGCTGATCTACACCTCCGGGACCACCGGCCGTCCCAAGGGCGTGCAGCTGCCGCACGACTGCTGGGCGTACATGGCGCGGGCGATCCCGGCGACCGGCATGGTCACCGAGGAGGACGTGCAGTACCTCTGGCTGCCGCTGGCGCACGTCTTCGGCAAGGTGCTCACCGCGGGCCAGATCTCGGCCGGCCATGTGATCGCGGTCGACGGCCGGGTCGACAAGATCATCGAGAATCTGCCGGTGGTCCGGCCCACGTACATGGCGGCCGTGCCGCGGATCTTCGAGAAGGTCTACAACGGTGTCGCGGCCAAGGCCCGGCAGGGCGGCGGCGCCAAGTACAAGATCTTCCAGTGGGCGGCCGAGGTGGCCCGCGAGTACGCCAAGGTCTCGCAGGACAACTTCCGCCGCACCGGCACCGCCTCGGTGCCGTTCGCGCTCGGCGCCAAGCACAAGATCGCCGACGCCCTCGTCTACGCCAAGCTGCGGGACGCCTTCGGCGGCCGGCTGCGCGCCGCGGTCTCCGGCTCGGCCGCGCTCTCCCCGGAGATCGGATACTTCTTCTCCGGCGCCGGCATCCACATCCTGGAGGGCTACGGCCTGACGGAGTCCAGCGCCGCCAGCTTCGTCAACCCCGGCGAGGCCTACCGCACCGGAACGGTCGGCAAGCCGCTGCCCGGCACCGAGGTGCGGATCGCCGAGGACGGCGAGATCCTGCTGCGCGGCCCCGGCATCATGCAGGGCTACCACGGCCTGCCGGACAAGACCGCCGAGGTCCTGGAGGCGGACGGCTGGTTCCACACCGGTGACATCGGGGAGCTCTCCCCGGACGGCTATCTGCGGATCACCGACCGCAAGAAGGACCTGATCAAGACCTCGGGCGGCAAGTACATCGCGCCCGCCGAGGTCGAGGGTCAGTTCAAGGCGGTCTGTCCGTTCGTCTCCAATGTGCTGGTGCACGGCGCCAACCGGAACTTCTGCACCGCGCTGATCGCCCTCGACGAGCCGACGATCCTGACCTGGGCCGCGGAGCACGGCCTGGAGGGCAAGCCGTACGCCGAGGTCGTCGCGACCGCGCAGGTCCGCGAGCTGATCGACGGCTATGTCGAGCGGGTCAACGAGGGGCTGCAGCGCTGGCAGCAGATCCGCAAGTTCCGGCTGCTGCCGCGTGACCTGGACATCGAGCACGGCGAGGTGACCCCCAGCCTCAAGGTCAAGCGGCCGGTGGTGGAGCGGACGTTCAAGGACCTGCTCGACGAGATGTACGCGGGGACGCGCGAGGCGTAGCCGCAGGGCCCGGCGGCACGGGACGGGGCGGCGCACTCGCTGCCGCCGCGCGCTCTCAGGAGCGCCCCTGCCGCCGTGCCCGTACGGGTGGACGGCGGCCGCCCGGCGAGGGAAGCGCGGCCGCCTCCTGAGGCGGTCCGGGCGGCCCCCCGGCGGCGCTTGGCGCGCGTCGGCCAACTCCCGCGGTGCGTCAGCCGAATTGACGGCTGTGACCACCCACTTCTGTGACTCAGTGCTTATGGCTGCGCTCGTTCTGTCACTCTGGTCGTCGGCGCATCCGGCGCTGTAGCGGAGCTGCTCGGGAGTTGCTCAATGCGGACGACCACTTCGTCTCCACGGGACGACGACGTCACGGCGATGCGCAGGGCGAGGCCGGCCGGGTCCTGTGGCGGGCCCGCGGCCGCACCTGCCGAGGGGGCCGCGGCCCGGTCCCGCCGGGTCAGCCTGCCCGGTGATCCGCAGGCCGCTGCCGCCGCCCGCCGCTTCGTCCGGGCCGCGTTCGCCGACTGGGCCGGCCAGGAGCTGCCCGGCGCGGACGCCCTCTCGGGCCGACTCGGGGACGAAGCGGTGCTGCTGGTCAGCGAGTTGGTGACGAACGCGGTGGTGCATGCGGGCACCACCGTCGAGCTGCGCTGCCGGCTGGAGCCGGAGCGGGAGCCGGGCGCGGAGTCCCGCGGCGGCCGGGGCGGCGGGCCCTACGCGAGCCGGAGCGGGGAGCCCTACCCGGCGCCGTACGCGCACGCCCCCGGCCCGGGCCCCGACGGCGCACCCGGCCCCGGCCTCCTCATCGAGGTCTCCGACCACCACCCCGCCCAGCCGGTCCGCGCCCACGACGACGGCGCCGCCGAGGACGGCGGCCACGGGCTCCAGCTGATCAGCGCCGTCGCCGAATCCTGGGGCGTCACCTACCGCCGGGCCATGAAGACCGTCTGGTTCCGGCTGCCCCTGGGCGCCCGGGACGGCGCCGGGCCCGATACGGAGCTCGCCTTCGACGGCCGGCTGCTGCAGCGCGGACTGCGCGCCGCCGAGCTCCTCGCCCCGGCCCCGCGCCGGTCCGCCCCGCCGGACCACGAGGCCGACCGGGTCGGCAACGGCGCCCTCTCCTTCCTCGCCGAAGCCTCCGACCTGCTCTCCGGCCAGCTCGACGCCGACCAGGTCGCCGCGCTCGCCGCCCAGTTGATCGTGCCGCGGCTCGCCGAATGGTGCGCGGTGTGGCTCTACGACGGCGACAGCGGCGCACCCGGCCGGGGCATCGCGCCGGACGGCGAGGAACAGCGGCTCGCCCGGGTCTGGCACACCTCGGAGAACCGCATCGACGCGCTGCGCACGGCGCTGGAGAAGCAGCCGCCGGACGTGCCCGCCGACGGCCCGCCCAGCGGCGCGCCCGGCGCGGTCCCCTGGCCCTGGCCGTACGAACCGGGCGGCTACGGGCCGGGCGGCGCCGCCCTCGCCTGCCCCCTGGTCGCCGGCGGCCGCCGCCTCGGCACCCTGCTGCTCGGCCGGGGCGGGCTGGTGCGCTTCCCCGACGAGGTGGTCGGGCTGATCGAGGACCTGGGCCGCCGGGTCGCCCGCGCCGTCGCCACCGCCCGCGCCTACAGCCGCCAGGAGCGCATCAGCCAGGTCCTGCAGCGCCGGCTGCTGCCGCGGGGACGGGCACAGGTGCCCGGCGTCGAGTCGGCGGTGGTCTACGAACCGCGCGAGGGCGCCTGGGCGGGCGGCGACTTCTGGGACCTCTTCGACGCCGGGGACGGGCGCTGGTGCTTCGCCCTCGGCGACGTCTGCGGCAGCGGGCCCGAGGCGGCCGCGGTGACCGGGCTGGCCCGCCCGGTGCTGCGGCTGCTGGCCCGGGACGGCTTCGGGGTGGCCGCGGTGCTCGACCGGCTCAACAAGACCATGGCGCGGGAGGCCGCGGACTCGGTCGCGGCGGTCGCGGCGGCGGTCGCGGCGGCCGGCGCGGGGGCGGAGGCGCCGGTCGAGATCCGCGAGGAGGGCGAACAGGCCCGCTTCCTGTCCCTGCTCTACGGCGAGATCGTCCCCTACCCCGGCGGCTCCGGCGGCGCCCGCTGCACCCTCGCCAGCGCCGGCCATCCGCTGCCGCTGGTGCTGGGCGCGGACGGCACGGTCCGGATCGTCGCGGCACCGCAGATGCTGCTGGGGGTGGTCGAGGACGCGGCGTACGTCAGCGAATCGTTCGACCTCCGCCCCGGGGAAACGCTTCTGTGCGTCACCGACGGAGTGACCGAGCGGCGCTCGGGGCGGCGGCTCTTCGACGACGAGGACGGTCTGGCCACCACCCTCGCCGCCGGCGTCGGCCTGGGCGCCACCGACCTCGCCGACCACATCCGCAACACCGTCCACGCCTTCGGGCCGACCCCGCCCGACGACGACCTGGCCCTGCTGGTCCTCCAGGCGGCCGGGCCGGGGATGCCGTAGGCCCGGGGTGCCGCAGGGCACACCTCGCCCGGACCGGCAGCGCCCCGCCATGACGGACAATGGATCCCATGCCTTCCGCACTGCCCGATGGTGAGCCGATGCCCGAGGACGGGGCGCTGCCCGGTCCCGCGACGGCGGGTGCCGCCGGCCGGCCCCTCGGCTTCTACCTGCATGTGCCGTACTGCGCGACCCGCTGCGGCTACTGCGACTTCAACACCTACACCGCGAACGAGCTGCGCGGCTCCGGCGGCGCCCTGGCCTCCCGCGACAACTACGCCGACACCGTCGTGGACGAGATCCGCCTGGCCCGCAAGGTGCTGGGCGACGACCCGCGCCCCGTCGAGACGGTCTTCGTCGGCGGCGGCACCCCGACCCTGCTGCCCGCCGCGGACCTCGGCCGGATGCTGGCCGCGATCCGCGAGGAATTCGGCCTGGCACCGGGCGCGGAGATCACCACCGAGGCCAACCCGGAGTCCGTCGACCCCCGCTACCTCGACGGGCTGCTCGCGGGGGGCTTCAACCGCGTCTCCTTCGGCATGCAGAGCACCCGGCAGCACGTCCTGAAGATCCTCGACCGTACGCACACCCCCGGCCGCCCCGAGGCCTGTGTGGCCGAGGCCCGCGCGGCCGGCTTCGACCACGTCAACCTCGATCTGATCTACGGCACCCCGGGGGAGACCGACGACGACTGGCGCGCCTCCCTGGACGCCGCGATCGGGGCCGGCCCCGACCACGTCTCCGCCTACGCCCTGATCGTCGAGGAGGGCACCCAGCTGGCCCGCCGGATCCGTCGTGGCGAGGTCCCGATGACCGACGACGACGTGCACGCCGACCGCTACCTCATCGCCGACGAACGCCTCGCCGCGGCCGGTTTCACCTGGTACGAGGTCTCGAACTGGGCCACCACCGACGCCGCCCGCTGCCGCCACAACGAGCTGTACTGGACCGGCGCCGACTGGTGGGGCGCGGGCCCCGGCGCCCACAGCCATGTCGGCGGCGTCCGCTGGTGGAACGTCAAACACCCCGGCGCCTACGCCCAGGCCCTCACCGAAGGCCGCTCCCCGGGTGCCGGCCGCGAGCTCCTCGCGGACGAGGACCGCCGGGTCGAACGCATCCTCCTGGAGCTGCGCCTCGCGGACGGCTGCCCGCTGGAGATCCTCGCCCCGGCGGGAGCACGGGCGGCCTCCCGCGCGCTGTTGGACGGCCTGCTGGAGCCCGGCCCGTACGAGGCGGGGCGGGCCGTCCTGACCCTGCGGGGACGGCTGCTGGCGGACGCGGTGGTGCGGGATCTGGTGGACTGAGAAGCTGCTGTGCTCGAACGTCAGGCCGCACCGCCGGCCGTGACGAAGTCGATCAGCTCCTCCACCCGCCCCAGCAGCGCCGGCTCCAGGTCCTTGTAGGAGCGCACGCAGGACAGGATGCGCTGCCAGGCGGCGCCGGTGTTCTCCGGCCAGCCCAGCGCCCGGCACACGCCCTTCTTCCAGTCCTGGCCGTGCGGGACGGACGGCCAGGCCGCGATCCCGACCGAGGACGGCTTCACCGCCTCCCAGATGTCGATGTAGGGGTGGCCCACCACCAGCGCATGGTCCCCGGTCACCCCGGCCGCGATGCGCGACTCCTTCGAGCCGGGCACGAGATGGTCGACGAGGACGCCGAGACGGGCGTCCGGTCCGGGGGCGAAGCCGCGGACGATCGCGGGCAGGTCGTCGATGCCCTCCAGGTACTCCACGACCACGCCCTCGATGCGCAGGTCGTCGCCCCACACCCGCTCCACCAGCTCGGCGTCGTGCCGGCCCTCCACGTAGATGCGCCCGGCGCGGGCGACCCGCGCGCGGGCGCCGGGCACGGCGAGCGATCCCGATGCGGTGCGCGCCGGAGCGGTGGCCGCCGGCCTGTCCTGGGGGCGTACGAGCGTGACCACCTTCCCCTCCAGGAGGAAGCCGCGCGGCTCCATGGGGAAGACCCGGTGCTTGCCGAAGCGGTCCTCGAGGGTGACCGTCGGGCCCTCGGCCGTCTTCTCGCAGCGGATCACGGCGCCGCAGAAGCCCGAGGCGACCTCCTCGACGACCAGATCGGGCTCGGCCGGCACCTCGGGCGCGGGCCGCTGCTTCTTCCAGGGCGGGGTGAGGTCGGTGCTGTAGCGCTTGCTGTGCATGGGGCCTGTTCCGTCGGGAGGGCGGGCGGGGGCAGGAGCGGGGGTGTCAGGAAGGCGCGACGCCGAAGCGGGCGGCCAGGGCGTCGCGTTGGGCTCGGACGAAGGCGGCGTCCACCACGGCGCCGTGACCGGGAACGTACCGTGCGTCCTCGCCGCCGAGGGCCAGCAGCCGGTCCAGCGCGCCGGGCCACTGCCCGGGCAGTGCGTCGGGGCCCGCCTGGGGCTCGCCGGACTCCTCGACCAGGTCGCCGCAGAAGACGATCTCCGGCTCGCCGTGCCGGCCCGGCACCAGCACGGCCAGGTCGTGGGCGGTGTGCCCGGGGCCGACGTTGGCGAGCAGCACCTGCCGGTCGCCCAGCTCGACGGTCAGCTGGCCGTGGACGTGGTGGTGCGGGGCGACCAGCAGATCGGCGGCCTCCGCGGCGGCGTCCGGGGCGACGCCCTGCCGTACCGCGTCGTGCCGCAGCTCGTCCTTGCCGCGGCGCAGCAGCTCGCCGAGGCCGGCCGCGCCGAACACCTCGACGCCCGCGAAGGCCGCCGTGCCCAGGACATGATCGAAATGCGGGTGGGTGAGCGCGACATGCGTCACTTCCCGGCCCAGCACACCGCGGATCGTCCGGCGCAGGTCCGCGCCGTCGCGCAGGGTCGCGCCGGTGTCGACGATCATGACTCCGGTGCTCCCCGCGATCACCCCGATCGTCTCGTCCCAGCCCGGCATCCGGCGCCTGGCGACACCGTCACCGAGTCGTTCCCAACCCGCCTCTTCCCAAGCAGTGTGCATACCGAGACGCTAGCGCCATCGCGATAGCGTTGCCCGACAGATCGACCGAACACGGTCATCGCGCGGGTGCTCCGCAAGTCGGCCCTTGCCGCGCCCGTGCTACCCGGCCGTACACTGGCTCAAGGTCTGGCACTCGGCCCGGGTGAGTGCCAGGGGTGACGAGACGGCGGACGGCCGGACTGGAGGTGCGCGGGATGCTCAGTGAACGCAGGCTGGAGGTGCTGCGTGCCATCGTCCAGGACTATGTCGGGACGGAGGAGCCGGTCGGCTCCAAGGCGCTCACCGAACGCCACCGGCTCGGGGTCTCCCCGGCCACCATCCGCAACGACATGGCCGCCCTGGAGGACGAGGGGTTCATCGCCCAGCCGCACACCAGCGCCGGGCGGATCCCGACCGACAAGGGCTACCGCCTGTTCGTCGACAAGCTCGCCGGCGTCAAGCCGCTGTCCAGCCCGGAGCGGCGGGCGATCCAGAACTTCCTGGACGGCGCCGTCGACCTCGACGACGTGGTGGGCCGCACGGTCCGGCTGCTGGCGCAGCTGACCCGGCAGGTCGCCGTCGTGCAGTACCCGTCCCTGACCCGGTCCACGGTCCGGCACGTCGAGCTGCTGGCCCTGGCCCCGGCCCGGCTGATGCTCGTCCTGATCACGGACACCGGACGGGTCGAACAGCGGCTCATCGACTGCCAGGCGCCGTTCGGCGAGACGTCCCTGGCGGATCTGCGGGCGCGGCTCAACAGCAGGGTCGTCGGCCGCCGGTTCGCGGATGTGCCGCAGTTGGTGCAGGATCTCCCGGAGTCCTTCGAGCAGGACGACCGCGGCACCGTCTCGACAGTGCTGTCGGTGTTGCTGGAAACTCTGGTGGAAGAGACCGAGGAACGGCTGATGATCGGCGGCACCGCCAATCTCACCCGCTTCGGTCACGACTTCCCCCTGACGATCCGGCCGGTGCTGGAGGCCCTCGAGGAGCATGTGGTGATGCTCAAGCTGCTCGGGGAGGCCAAGGACTCGGGCATGACCGTACGCATCGGGCATGAGAATGCCCACGAAGGCCTGGCGTCCACATCGGTCGTCACGGTCGGCTACGGTTCGGGCGACGAGGCAGTCGCCAAACTCGGCGTGGTCGGACCGACCCGCATGGACTACCCCGGAACGATGGGAGCGGTACGCGCAGTGGCACGTTACGTCGGACAAATCCTCGCGGAGTCGTAAGTGGCCACGGATTACTACTCGGTCCTCGGTGTCGGCCGCGACGCCTCGCAGGACCAGATCAAGAAGGCCTTCCGCCGACTGGCGCGCGAGCTGCACCCGGACGTCAATCCGGACCCCAAGACCCAGGAGCGGTTCAAGGAGATCAACGCCGCTTACGAGGTGCTGTCGGACCCGCAGAAGAAGCAGGTCTACGACCTCGGCGGGGACCCCCTCTCGCAGGCCAACGGCGGCCAGGGCGCGGGCGGCTTCGGCGCGGGCTTCGGCAACTTCTCCGACATCATGGACGCGTTCTTCGGCACCGCGTCGCAGCGCGGTCCGCGCTCGCGCACCCGCCGCGGGCAGGACGCCATGATCCGGCTCGACATCGAGCTGAACGAAGCGGCCTTCGGCACGACCAAGGACATCCAGGTCGACACCGCCGTCGTCTGCACGACCTGCACCGGAGAGGGCGCGGCGCCCGGCACCTCGGCGCAGACCTGCGACATGTGCCGCGGCCGCGGTGAGGTCTCGCAGGTCACCCGGTCCTTCCTCGGCCAGGTCATGACGTCGCGGCCCTGCCCGCAGTGCCAGGGCTTCGGCACGGTCGTCCCGACCCCGTGCCCCGAGTGCGCCGGCGACGGCCGGATCCGCTCCCGCCGCACGCTGACCGTCAAGATCCCGGCCGGTGTCGACAACGGCACCCGCATCCAGCTCGCGGGGGAGGGTGAGGTCGGCCCCGGCGGCGGCCCCGCCGGTGACCTCTACGTGGAGATCCACGAGGTGGCGCACCCGGTCTTCCAGCGGCGCGGCGACGACCTGCACTGTACGGTCACCATCCCGATGACGGCGGCGGCGCTGGGCACGAAGTGCCCGCTGGAGACGCTGGACGGGGTGGAGGAGATCGATGTCCGGCCCGGTACCCAGTCCGGCCAGTCGATTCCGCTGCACCAGCGCGGGGTGACCCACCTGCGCGGCGGCGGCCGGGGCGACCTCATCGTGCACGTCGAGGTGATGACGCCGTCCAAGCTCGACGCCGACCAGGAAGACCTGCTGCGGCGGCTGGCCAAGCTCCGCGGCGAGGAGCGGCCCACGGGGCAGTTCCAGCCGGGACAGCAGGGCCTCTTCTCGCGGCTGAAGGACGCCTTCAACGGGCGATAGTCCCAGGTGGGCCCGGGGCCGCAGCGGTCGCCCGGGCCCGGCGCGGCGGCCTCGGCCCCGGTTCGGAGCGGGCCGGTGGGCGTGACACGATGTGCTCATGCCCACCGCACCGACCGATCTCTGCCGCTACCCGATCGTGCAGGCCCCGATGGCGGGAGGCGGCTCGGGACCCGAGCTGGCCGCCGCCGTCTGCGGCGCCGGCGGTCTGGGCTTCCTCGCCGCCGGCTACAAAACCGCCGACGGCATGTACCAGGAGATCAAACAGCTGCGGTCGCTGACCGACCGGCCCTTCGGCGTCAACCTCTTCATGCCGCAGCCCTCGCTCGCCGACGGCTCCGTCGTCGAGGTCTACCGCGAGCAACTCGCGGGCGAGGCGGCCTGGTACGAGACCGAGCTCGGTGACACCGACGGGCCCATCGACGACGGCTACGAGGCCAAGCTCGCCATCCTGCGGGACGATCCGGTGCCGGTGGTCTCCTTCACCTTCGGCTGCCCCTCGCGCGCCGTCCTCGACGCCTTCGCCAAGGTCGGCACGTACACCGTCGTCACGGCCACCACCGCCGCCGAGGCGCAGGCCGCGCAGTGGTCGGGCGCCGACGCGGTGTGCGTGCAGGGCGTGGAGGCCGGCGGCCACCAGGGCACCCACCGGGACGATCCGCACGCGGACGGCACCGGCTCGGGGCTGGGCCTGCTGGCGCTGCTCGGCCAGGTGCGCGAGGCCGTGCAGATCCCGGTGATCGCCGCGGGCGGGCTGATGCGCGGGGCGCAGATCGCGTCGGTGCTGGCCGCCGGGGCGAGCATGGCGCAGCTGGGCACGGCCTTCCTGGCCACCCCCGAATCGGGCGCCAACCCGCTGCACAAGCAGGCGCTGACCAACCCGCTGTTCACGCATACGGAGTTGACCCGGGCGTTCTCCGGGCGGCCGGCCCGCGGGCTGGTCAACCGCTTCCTGCGCGAGCACGGCCCGTACGCCCCGGCCGCCTACCCCGCCGTCCACTACCTCACCTCCACCGTGCGCAAGGCCGCGGCGAAGGCGGGCGACGCGCAGGGCATGAACCTGTGGGCGGGGCAGGGGCACCGGCTGGCGCGGGAGCTGCCCGCCGGGCGGCTCGTGGAGGTATTGACGGTCGAACTCGACGCGGCGCGCGCCGCGTTGGGCCGCCCGGGCGCCGGCGGCGCCGCATGACCGCCCCGGTCTTCCTCGTCGACTCGCTCGCGGACGTACGGGCCGGCGGCACCCTGACCCTGGACGGTCCCGAGGGCCGGCACGCGGTGTCGGTGCGCCGGCTGCGGGCCGGTGAGGAAGTCGTCCTGACGGACGGTCACGGCACCGGCGCGCTCGGCACCGTCGCCGCGGCCGAGGGCAAGGACCGGCTCACGGTCGCCGTCGCGGAGCTGCGCACCGAGGCGCCGCCGGAGCCCACGATCACCGTCGTCCAGGCGCTCCCCAAGGGCGACCGCGGCGAGCTGGCCGTCGAGACGATGACCGAGACCGGTGTGGACGCCATCGTGCCCTGGGCGGCGGCGCGTTGTGTGACGCAGTGGAAGGGCGAGCGGGCGGCCAAGTCGCTGGGCAAATGGCGCGCCACGGCCCGTGAGGCGGGCAAGCAGTCGCGCCGGCTGACGTTCCCCGAGGTCGCCGATCCGCTGACGACCAAGCAGGTGGCCGCCCTGCTCGCGGACGCCGACTTCGCCGCCGTCCTCCACGAGGAGGGCAGCACCCCGCTCGCCACCGCCGCACTCCCCGCCGAGGGCCGGATCGTGCTGGTCGTCGGGCCGGAGGGCGGCGTCTCCCCGGAGGAGCTCACGCTCTTCGCCGAGGCCGGCGCCAGGCCCTACCGCCTGGGGCCGAGCGTGCTGCGCACCTCCACGGCGGGCACCGCGGCGACCGCGCTGCTGCTGGGGCGCACGGGGCGCTGGAGCTGACCCCCGCCGTCCGCTCCGGGCGGACGGCGGGAGGGTGGGGCAGGAGCGTGGTCCCGGTGCTCCGGTCAGACCAGCTCGGCCGCCAGCGTGATGTTCTTGACGCCCGCGAGCGCCTGGCTCACCGGGCAGTTGGCCTTGGCGTCCTGGGCCGCCGCCTGGAAGTCCTCCTCGGACAGGCCGGGGACGCGGGCCTTGACGGTCAGGGCGATGCCGGTGATGCCCTCACCGGGCTGGAAGGTGACGTCGGCCCGGGTGTCCAGGGCCTCGACGGTGTAGCCCTTGCCCGCCAGACCGTGCGAGAAGGCCATGGAGTAGCAGGACGAGTGGGCCGCCGCGATGAGCTCCTCGGGGCTGGTGGTGCCGTTCGGCTGCTCCGCGCGGGCGGGCCAGTTCACGTCGTACGTACCGACCTTGGAGGACTCCAGGGCGACGGTGCCCTTGCCCTCCATGAGGTTGCCTTCCCAGTGGGTCTTGGCGGTGCGCGTGGTGGCCATGGTGCACAACTCCCGGTGATGGGCGTAAGCGATCACCGGCCAGCTTAGAGGGCCCGGGGCGCCGATGCGCGGTGGGCGGGCCGTGGCGGCCGCGCGGCGCGGGGTGGGGTGGGCCCCGGGGTTCGGCCCGCCCGGTAGCATCCGAGGCCGTGCGCACCGTGCGCACGGCAAACGACCCGGGAGGTGTCACCGGTGGCGGGAGAACCGCAGGCCGACTGCCTGTTCTGCAAGATCGTGGCGGGGGAGGTGCCGGCGACCATCGTCCGGGAGACCGACACCACGGTCGCGTTCCGCGACATCAACCCCCAGGCGCCCACGCACGTCCTGGTGATCCCCAAGGTGCACTACCCGGACGCGGCGAGCCTGGCCGCCGCCGAACCGCAGGTCATCGCCGACATACTGCGCGAGTCGCGCGAGGTCGCGGCCGAGGACAAGGTCGAGGACCGGGGCTACCGGGTCGTCTTCAACACCGGCGCCGGCGCGGGCCAGACCGTCTTCCACGCCCATCTGCACGTGCTCGGCGGCCGCGGCCTCCAGTGGCCCCCCGGCTGAACGCCCGTGTCCGTACGTGAACTGGTGGTCCTGGGCACCGCGAGCCAGGTCCCCACGCGGCACCGCAACCACAACGGCTATGTGCTGCTCTGGGACGGCCAGGGGCTGCTCTTCGACCCCGGTGAGGGGACGCAGCGCCAGATGCTGCGCGCCGGGGTCGCCGCGCACGACCTCCACCGGATCTGCGTCACGCACTTCCACGGCGACCACTCGCTGGGCCTGGCCGGGGTGATCCAGCGGATCAACCTCGACCGGGTGCCGCACCCGGTCACCGCCCACTACCCGGCCAGCGGCCAGCACTTCTTCGACCGGCTGCGGTACGCCACCGCGTACCGGGAGACGGTCCGGCTGGTCGAGCGGCCGGTGGCGGTCGACGGCGAGCTGGAGCGCTCGGCGTCGTACGCCCTGGAGGCGCACCGGCTCTCGCACCCGGTCGAGTCGTACGGCTACCGCCTCGTCGAGCCGGACGCGCGCCGGATGCTGCCGGAGCGGCTGGCGGCGCACGGCATCGCCGGGCCCGACGTGGGGCGCCTGCGGCGGCTCGGCGAGCTGAACGGCGTCACCCTCGACGAGGTCAGCGAGGTGCGCCCCGGGCAGCGGTTCGCGTTCGTCATGGACACCCGGCTGTGCGAGGGCGTCCATGCGCTGGCGCAGGGCGCGGACATGCTCGTGATCGAGTCGACGTTCCTGGACGAGGACGTCCGACTGGCCACCGACCACGGGCACTTGACCGCCGGGCAGGCGGCGCAGGTGGCGGCGTCGGCGGGGGTGCGGCACCTCGTGCTGACGCACTTCTCGCAGCGCTACGACGATCCCGCACAGTTCGAGCGGCAGGCCCGTGCGGCGGGCTTCACGGGCGAGCTGACCATCGCCAGGGACCTGATGCGGGTGCCGGTGCCCAAGCGGCGCTGAACGCCCGGCGGAGGACGGTCCGCCGGGCGGGCGCCGTCCCCTACGGCAGGAAGTACATCGGGTTCGGCATCTTGAACGTCCGGTCGCCGGCGCCGCCGTCCAGATCGCTGTACTGGTCCCCGAAGTTGGCGACGACGTCGTAGCCGAGGGACTCGATGTGCTTGCGGGTGCCCGACTTGTACTCGACGGTCGTGCAGGTGGCGCCGCAGGGCAGGTAGGCCGGCGGGTGCTCCTTGTCCTTCAGGAAGACGTGCCGGCGGTCCAGCGCCACCTGGTAGCCGACGTTCTTGAGGTTGCGCACGCTCCAGGCGCGCTGCGCCTCCTTGCGGCCGGTCAGGAAGAAGACCTCGGCGCCCTTGTCGTGCGCCCAGTTGACCAGGCGGTTCATCCCGAAGACCGGGTCCATGTCGGTGTGCGCCAGGTACGTGTCCTGGCTCTCCTCGGTGAAGTGGAAGCCGACCTGGAGCTCGTAGTTGTAGGTGAGCAGGGTGGTGTCGTCGATGTCGAGGACGATCGCCGGCTTGCCCTTCCGGCCCGTCCGGTCGTGCCGGGCGAGGGCCTTGGACAGGTAGCCGCGGGCCTTGGCCTCGATGCCGCGGACCTGCCGCGCGTAGTTGCTGTGCGGGGAGGCGTAGTGCTCGCCGTCCGCCGTCACCGTGTCCCCGTAGTACGCCTTTATCTTGTCCTGGACCTGCGTGAGGTTGGGGATCTCCTTGTCGGTGCGCGGCACGGAGTGCTCGGCGGTGGCCTGGCCGACGCCGAAGGCCGCGGTGCCGGCGACGAGGGCGGCGACCGTGGCGGCGCCGACGCGGGCCCTTCGGGAGAGGGCGGGGCGGAAACGGGCGGGGCGGGGCATGCGCGGCTCCTTGGGAGACATCAGCGGACCCAGTAGGTCTAACAGAGCCTCAATTCGGTATCTACGCGCGAAGATTCAACCCTTGGTAAAGGCTGCTGCGGTGCGGGCTCTTGACGGTCGCGCGGCGGGCTCCCTACCCTCCAACTCCATCTGTAGACGTCATCTACATAGGAAAACGCCCTCGATCGCGTAGGAGCCTGCCGGATGACGGACGCCCAACACAGCCTCACGATCACCGAAGTCCGGCTCACCCCGATCCTGGTGGCCGACCCGCCGCTGTTGAACACCCAGGGCGTGCACCAGCCCTACACCCCCCGGCTGATCATCGAGCTGACCACCGAGGGCGGCGCCACCGGGCTCGGCGAGACCTACGGGGACACCGCGTACCTCGACCTGGCGCAGCCGTTGGCCACCGCGCTCATCGGCCGGTCGGTCACGGACCTGAACACCCTGCCCGCCCTCGCCGCCGAGGTGTGCGGTGATTCGCCGGCCGCGACCGGTGCCGGGGCGGTGGACGCCGGCGGCCTGCGCGGCGTCCGGACCGCCGGCAAGCTGCGGCTGTCCGTCCTCTCCGGCTTCGAGGTCGCCTGCCTGGACGCCTGGGGCCGGTCGGCCGGACTGCCCGTGCACGCCCTGCTCGGCGGCAAGGTCCGCGACCGCGTGGAGTTCAGTGCCTACCTCTTCTACCGCTGGGCCGAACACCCCGGCGGCCGCGGCGAGCGCGACGACTGGGGCGCGGCCCTCGACCCCGCCGGCATCGTCGCCCAGGCCCGCCGCTTCGCCGGCACCCACGGCTTTTCGTCCTTCAAGCTCAAGGGCGGCGTCTTCGCCCCCGCCCAGGAGGTCGCCGCCATCCGGGCGCTGGCCGCCGAGTTCCCCGGGCAGCCGCTGCGGATCGACCCCAACGGCGCCTGGAGCGTCCGCACGTCGCTGGAGGTGGCCCAGGAGCTCGGGGACGTCCTGGAGTACCTGGAGGACCCGACGAGCGGCACCGCCCGGATGGCGGAGGTCGCGGCCGGCACACCGCTCCCGCTCGCCACCAACATGTGCGTGACCACCGTCGACGAGATCGCCGCGGCGTTCACCCGCGGCGCCGTACGGATCGTGCTCAGCGACCACCACTACTGGGGCGGACTGCGCGCCACCCGTGAACTCGCCGCCGTCTGCCGCGCCTTCGGCGTCGGCCTGTCCATGCACTCCAACACCCACCTGGGCATCAGCCTCGCCGCGATGACGCAGGTCGCGGCCACGGTGCCGGGCCTCGACCACGCCTGCGACAGCCACTACCCCTGGCAGACCGAGGACGTCCTCACCGAGCGGCTCGCCTTCCGCGACGGACGGCTGGACGTCGGTGACGCCCCCGGCCTCGGCGTCACCCTCGACCGCGACCGGCTCGCCGTACTGCACCGCCGCTGGCTCGCCGACGACGGCGGGCTGCGCGACCGCGACGACGCCGCGGCGATGCGGCGCGCCGACCCGGACTGGGTGACCCCCGCCCTGCCCCGCTGGTGACCCCGGGGCCCGCCTCTGCTCCCCGGGCCTTCCGGGCCGTCCCGCAGCGCTGGCCGGACGCGCGGATCGCGCCGCCCGCCCCCGTGCTGGTCAACTCCCCGGGAAACCTCGGGGGATTCGTCTCGTCGACCGCCTTCGGGATCCTCCGGGACGTCACCGGCCCGGCCCGCGGCGGGCTCGTCGGCCTGCCGGTGGCGGGCGTCCTGGCCGCGCTCGCCGTCGCGCCGGCCCGCGGCATGTGCGGGCCCGTGGCCGGCGTCCCGCAGCCACGGATCACGGACCCGGCCGTGGTCCTGTGCGCGGTGGCCCCGGCACGCGTACGGTGAGGCACGGCTCAGTGGCGGTGCGCCACAGTGGTCCCGTACGTGATCTTTGAGAGGGGCTGTCCCGATGGCACAGGAAGTGCGCGGCGTGATTGCGCCGGGGAAGAACGAACCGGTCCGGCTGGAGACCATCCTGGTGCCGGACCCGGGTCCCGGTGAGGCCGTGGTGAAGATCCAGGCGTGCGGGGTGTGCCACACCGATCTGCACTACAAGCAGGGCGGCATCAACGACGACTTCCCGTTCCTGCTCGGCCACGAGGCGGCCGGCGTGGTGGAGTCGGTCGGCGCCGGGGTCACCGACGTCGCGCCGGGGGACTTCGTCGTCCTCAACTGGCGGGCGGTGTGCGGCCAGTGCCGCGCCTGTCTGCGGGGCCGCCCCCAGTACTGCTTCGACACCCACAACGCCCGCCAGAAGATGACGCTGAAGGACGGCACGGAGCTGACCCCGGCGCTGGGCATCGGCGCCTTCGCCGACAAGACGCTGGTCGCCTCCGGGCAGTGCACCAAGGTCGACCCCCGGGTGGCGCCCGAGGTGGCCGGCCTGCTGGGCTGCGGCGTGATGGCGGGCATCGGCGCCGCCCTCAACACCGGCGGCGTCGGGCGGGGCGACTCGGTCGCCGTCATCGGCTGCGGCGGCGTCGGCGACGCGGCCGTGGTGGGCGCGCGGCTGGCCGGTGCGGCCACGATCGTCGCGGTGGACATCGACGACCGCAAGCTGGAGACGGCGCGCTCCATGGGCGCCACCCACACCGTCAACTCCCGTGACGCCGACCCCGTCGAGGCGGTCCGCGAGCTGACCGGCGGCTTCGGCGCGGACGTCGTCATCGACGCGGTCGGCCGCCCCGAGACCTACCGGCAGGCGTTCTACGCCCGCGACCTGGCCGGCACCGTCGTCCTGGTCGGCGTCCCCACCCCGGACATGACCCTGGAACTCCCCCTCCTGGACGTCTTCGGCCGCGGCGGCGCCCTCAAATCCTCCTGGTACGGCGACTGCCTGCCCTCCCGCGACTTCCCGATGCTCGTCGACCTGCACCTGCAGGGCCGGATCGACCTGGCGGCGTTCGTCACGGAGACCATCGGCATCGACGACGTGGAGCAGGCCTTCGCGCGGATGCACGCGGGCGACGTGCTGCGTTCGGTGGTGACGCTCTGATGACGGCGCGCATCGACCACCTGGTCACCTCCGGCACCTTCTCCCTCGACGGCGGCACCTGGGACGTCGACAACAACGTGTGGATCGTCGGCGACGACGAGGAGGCGATCGTCATCGACGCCGCCCATGACGCCGACGCCATCCTCGAAGCCCTCGGCGGCCGGACGCTGCGCGCGATCGTCTGCACCCACGGGCACAACGACCACATCGACGCGGCCCCGGCGCTGGCCTCCCGCACCGGCGCCCGGATCCACCTGCACCCCGCCGACCTGCCGTTGTGGAAGATGACCCACCCGGACACCGCGCCGGACGCGGAGCTGGCGGACGGCCAGGTGCTGACCATCGCCGGCACGGACCTGATCGTGCTGCACACCCCGGGCCACGCGCCCGGCGCGGTCTGCCTCCACGCCCCCGAGCTGGGCACCGTCTTCACCGGCGACACCCTCTTCCAGGGCGGACCCGGTGCCACCGGACGGTCCTTCTCGGACTTCCCGACGATCGTGGCCTCGATCCGGGACCGGCTGCTGACCCTGCCGCCCGCGACCCAGGTCCGTACCGGACACGGCGACCCGACGAGGATCGGCGCGGAGGCCCCGCATCTGGAGGAGTGGATCAAGCGGGGGCACTGAGGGCAAGCGGGGGCACCGAGGGCCTGGTGCGGCCCCTGGGGCTTGTGGCGACCGTGCTGGTCACCGCCGCTCGTTGCGGGCTGCGACCAGCACGGTCGCCTCGTGGCGGACGGCGGGTTCGTCGTACCTCGTGGCGACCGCGCGGTGCCGCCCTGGCCGGTTGCTCCCGCACTCGACCGCACACCGCTGCGTGTGGCCGGTGCTGCCGGACTCCGGCGGCCGCCCGCCGCGGGATCCGGGCTCGTGCCGGTCGCGGTTGCGTGTGACGGGACCTGGTACGGCCGGGCCCGCACCCGGCCGGCCGGGGCGGGCCCCGCACCCCCCCCGTGGGGACCAACGTCCGCGACCGGCCGGGGTGTTCGGGCGTTAGCCGCGCGTAAGCGAAGCAACAGTAGGCCGCCAGCGGCCGGCGCGACGATGAGGACATCCGATGAGGGGTCAGCGGGCATCCGGTCCGCTCCCTCCGTCCTGAACGCAACGAGGGGTAACCGTAGGATGATCCAGCAGCACAGCAGCACCCTCATCGCAGCCCGGCTCGCCTCGGTGGCGGCGGCCGTCGGGTTGATCGTCCTGCCGCAGGGAGGCGCCCCGGCTCCGGCAGCGCACCGGCTCGCCGTCGGCGCCGTGGCACCGAGCGGCGCCGTTGACGGGTCCGAGGAGTGGAACGGCACCGGCGCCTCGTGCGAAGCCTGTGACGGTGTGCCGATGAAGTGAGGCCGGGCCTGATCTGCGTGTGGTCGGCCCGCGGCGTGCTACACCACGGGCTCGCCGAGCAGGGCGGCGACGTCCGCCACGTCCGGCAGACCGAGCCGCTCGAAGATCGTGTGCGCCTCGTGCAGCCGCTCCTGCGACGGCGTGAGGTGCCCCAGTTCGGCGAGTGCCCGGCCGAGCGCGACCAGGGCGTAGCCCTGATCGCGCTGTGCGCCGGTCTCCACGGTGATCGCCAGCGCCGCCTCGGCCTCCGCGACCGCCGGCGCGGGCCGGCCCAGCGCCAGCAGGGAGTCCGCCAGACGGATGCCGGCGAGCGCCTCGCGGTCGCGTCGGCCCGCATGGGCGGCGAGGGTGCGGCACTCGCGGTAGCGGTCGACGGCTTCCTGGTGGCGACCCAGGCCGTGCAGGGCGAGGCCGAGGACGTAGAGGGTGTAGGCGGTGCCGGCAGTGTCGCCGAGCGCGCGGACCTCAGCGAGCATCCGCTCACAGGTCTCGGCGGCCTCGGCGGCCTGGCCGTGCCGGACCCGGGCGAGCGCGGCGTTGACGGTGCTGGCCACCGCGCCGGAGCGGTGGCCTAATCGCCGGGCCAGTTCGACCGACTCCTCGAAGCAGCGGATCGCCTCTTCGTTGTGGCGCAGCGTCTGGGCGATCAGGCCGAGGTCGTTGAGCACCTGGCGGAGCATCACGGTGTCGCCGGCCGCACGGCAGGCCTGCTCCGCCAGCTCCGCCTCGGCGCGGGCCTCGTCCAGCCGGGTGGCCGCGAGGTGGGTACCGCACAGCAGGAAGCGGGCCCGGCCCTCCGCGAACCGGTCGTCGCGCGTGGTGGCGGCGCCGACCAGGGCGAGGACTGCGGCTTCCAACCGTCCGCCGAGCGCCCCCGGCCCGAACGGGCTCAGCGCAATCAGTGTGTCGATCACGGCGCGCAGTTCCGCGCCCGTTCTCTCGCCCACGGCCGCGCCTGCGGCGTCTGCCTCGGAGGCCAGCCGGCAGGCCAGGCCGATCACTCCCGGACTCGCCGCCCGTACCCAGGCCTGCGCGGCGGGCAGGTCGGCGAGCACCGGCCCGTCCACCCCGTCCGTCTGATGACAGCCGAGGGCCCCGGCTACCGGGTCGCCGGGCACGGCGAGATGGAACGCGCTGCGAGCGCCGATCAGCAGGTAGGCCAGCAGCCGGCTGCGCGCCGCCCCGGCCTCCGAGCCCAGTGTCTGGGACGTACGGCGGGCGAAGCCGCGCAGCAGATCGTGGTAGCGGTACCGCCCGGCCGTGGGCGAGTCGAGCATCGCGGCGTCCACCAGTGACTCCAGCAACACCTCGGTCCTGGCGGGTACGAGGTCCAGCAGTGCCGCGGCGGCGTCCAGGCTGAGATCGGGGCTGTCGGCCCAGGCCGCCAACCGGAACGCGCGGGCCTGGTCCGGCGTCAGCTGGCGGTAGCCCAGCTCGAAGACCGCTTCGACGGCCAGGTCACCCATCCGGAGTTCGTCCATCCGGCGCTGCTCGTCAACGAGCCGCTCGCTGAGGCTGGCGATCGTCCAGCTCGGGCGGGCGGCCAGCCTGGCGGCGGTGATCCGTACCGCGAGGGGCAGGTAGCCGCAGGCCGCCACCAGGTCCAGCACGGCCTGCGGCTCGGCCGCCGGGCGGGACCGGCCGATCACCCGGCCGAGCAGGTCGACGGCCTCCTCGGGCGTGAAGACGGCCAGGTCGAGCTGGACCGCGGTGGGCAGGCCGGCCAGCCAGGTTCGGCTGGTGACCAGTGCGGCACAGTGGGCCGAGCCCGGCAGCAGCGGCCGGATCTGCGCAGCGTCACGGGCGTTGTCGAGGACCACCAGCAGGCGCCGGCCGTCGGTCAGCGAGCGGAACAGTGCCGAGCGGGCGGCGGTGCTGTCCGGTATCGCCTCCGGACAGGTGCCAAGGGCGCTCAGGAAGGCGGCGAGCACGTCGTCGGGGGCGGCGGGAAGAGCCTCGCTGCCCTGCAGGTCGGCGTACAGCTCGCCGTCGGGGAAGGCCGCGCGGGAGTGGTGGGCGGCGTGCATGGCGAGGGCGGTCTTGCCGATTCCGCCCATGCCGACCACGGCCACTACGGGCAGCGAGTCCCGTACGGGTGCGGTGAGGGCCGCCCGGATCTCATCGGCCTGGGCCGAGCGGCCGATGAAGTCGGCCGGCGCGGGCGGCAACTGGGCCGGCCGGGGCGGGCCGGACAGGGGCGTCCCGGGTGCCGCGGGCGGCCCGGCGTCGGCGGTGGGCGCCTCGACAGCCGATCCCCGGGCGGCCGCCGGAAGGAGTTCCCTGGCCTCGGTCGTCTCACCGTTCAGGATCTGCTGGTGCAGCTCGGTCAGCTCCGCTCCCGGCTCGACGCCGAGCTGCTCCACCAGCACCTCGCGCAACCGCCGGAAGGCCGCCAGCGCGTCGGCTTGCCGACCGCTGTGGCACAGCGCCCGCATCAGCAGCCCGTGCGATCGCTCGCGCAGCGGGTGTTCGGTGGTCAGCGCGATCAGCTCCGGCACGCAGTGCGCGGCCCGGCCGAGTTTCAGATCGAGCGCCAACCTCTCCTCTAACAGCGTCAGGCGCATCTCCCCGAGTCGGTTGCGTTGCCGCTCCGCATACGGGCCGGGGACCCCGGACAGTGGTTCGCCCTGCCACAAGTCCAGTGCTTCGTTGAGCAGTTCACGCGCCTGCGCCGGACGGCCCGTAGCGGCTTCGGCCTCCGCGCGGGCGGCCAGCTGCTTGGCGTGCTGCGCATCCACCGCGCCCGGAGGCAGCACCAGCCGGTAGCCGTGGGCAAGTGAGACCAGCACGGCGGGCGTGTGGCGGTCGGGCTCCAGCAGCTTGCGCAGCCGCCAGGCGTATGTGCGCAGGGTGGTGGCCGCAGCCGACGGCGGCTCCTCGCCCCAGAGCGCGTCGACCAGGTCGCCGACACCGGCCGCTCCGCCCGGGCGCAGCAGCAGCGCGGCGAGCATCGCCTGCTGCTGCGGGCTGCCGAGGCTCAGCACCGTATCGCCGCGCCGGCAACGCATCGGCCCCAGCACCGAGAACCTGAGGTCCTCAAGTCCCCCGTCCACGCCTTTACCCCTAGCTCGACCATGGGTCACGTAGTCGTTGGTTGCTGTTCGATTATCGCACAGGCCAGGGAACTTGATAGATCGAAGTCGGCCGGAACGCCCGTGGTCGGGCCGGTGCCGACGAGGCAGCCGTCGACCAGGTCCGGGCGGTACCGGAGCTGCTTTTTCCGGTGCTGCACGGACCTGGTGATTGGCTGAGATCGGCTGTGGCGGTCTTGCCGATGTCGCGCTCGACCAGGTACCGGCCCCCTCCTGCGGGTTCAGGTACGACGCATGGGTGGCGCCGTCGAAGCGTTTCACCGGCGCCGGCCCGATCCGCTCCCGCGCGGCCCTTCCGGCGTCGGCCGACCCGCGGCCCTGCGCATCCCCCACGGTCGCCGGAGCCCCACCGGAGCCCGCCCTGTGCCCTTGGCCGGTCCGACGAGCGATGGCCGGGCGCAGGGCGGCCGTTGACAGGCGCTGATCGGATGTCGACGGAGCGTTGACGCGTGACCTCTAGCGTTCTCAGCGGTCGGGCCTTCCGACTGCACAGCAAACGCGAGAACAAAGGAGAGCGACATGAACCGCAACCACGCCACTGGCCTGCGTCCCCGCCTGGACAAGGTGAAGGTCAAGGCCGCCAAGGCCTGAGGCACCGCAAGGTGAGCGGCTGCCGGGAAGCTCGTCTTCCCGGCAGCCGCCGGCCCGCCCCTCCCTCCACCGTTCCCCGACCATCCGGTTGCCGCGTCGGACTCCGCCGTGCACGACCCTGCGAGAGTGGCCCTTGACTGTCTACGAGCTCACCGCCCCCCTCTCGGGGCCGGCGGCCAGGTCCGTCCCCCTGCTGACCGTTGTCGACCCACGACTGAAGACCACCAGTCTCTGCTTCGCGCTGGCCCACGGCTCCCGCAACGACCCTCAGGACCGGGGCGGTGCCGCCCACCTCCTGGAGCACCTGGTGATGACCTGCCCCCTCGGGGACGGCGGGCCGGAGCTGTCGTTCAGCGAGTACGTGGAACGGCGCGGCGGTCAGGCCAACGCCCAGACCGGCCTTGAGACGATGCTGTACTACGCGCAGGTGCACCCGAACGACGCCGACGACGTGGCCACCGCGTTGCTGCGCGCCATCTTCGACCCGGTGCTCGACCGCGAGACCCTGGACCGGGAACGAGCCGTGGTGCTGCAGGAGCTGGCCGCGGCGGCCGCCGACCCTTCGGATGTCGTCCAGGACGCGGTCCTGGCCCAGCTCTTTCCCCGGCATCCCCTGGGCCGCCCGGTCGGCGGCGAGCCCGAGCAGCTGCGCGCGGTGACGGTCCAGGAGCTGACGGCGGTCCACCGCGAGCGGTTCGTCAAGGCCCCGGGTGTCCTGGTCGTGGTGGGCCCGCGGGTTCCCGCGGTGCTGGCCGGGGTCGCCACCCCCACGGCCGGGCAGCCGGTGGTCCCGGCGGCTTCCGTGCCGCCGGAGCCCGCGGGGGCGGGCGATCCGCTGCCGGATCCCGCGACGGCGCAGTTCGCCTGGCTCTGCTTCGGTGCGCGCTCCCCACGGGCGGGCGATCCGGAACGCGCCGCCTTCGGCGTCCTGACCCACCTCCTCGGCTCCAGTTCCTCCTCCATGCTGTACCGCTCGCTGCGCAGCGAGCACGGCCTGTCCTACTCGTTCCACACCTGGGACCGCGGCTACCGGGAGGCCGGTGCCTGGCGGCTGCTCGTCGGCGCCGAGGCGTCCGCGGGCCCCCGGATCAGCGCGCTGGTGGCGGAGTTGCTCACCACCGTCGCCGAACAGGGCCCCGCTGCCGACGACTTCGACGCGGCGGTGCGCCAGGCGGAGATGACCCTGATCCTGGAGTCCGAGTCGCCGCTGGAGTACGCCAAACTGATCGCCGAGCGGACCTGCTCCGCGGGACACGCCTGGACCGTCGAGGACGAGATCGCCGAGCTGCACCGGGTGACCGTCGACGACGTCCGACGGGCCGCGGCGCACGTCCGGCGGGAACTGCTGCTGACCGTCCGCTCGGTAGCCGCCTGATGCACGCCACCACGAGCTACCTGCAAGCCGCGCGCGAGGCGGATCTGCTGGCCAGGGCGTCCGGCCTGCCGTACGTGGTGGGCGTCTCCACCGACCCGCTGTCGGACGAGCAGCGCCTGCTGGTCGAGTACGCGGACCCGGAGCTGCTGTCGACCGACGAGGCCCGGGACACGCTGTGGCGGGCGCTGCTCGCCGACCACCATGAGGTGTCCGCCCTCGTCGTGCGCGCCGCAGGCGCCGTCCGCCTGCCGCCGCCGTGGCATCGCACCCTCAGCTACGTACGGCTGACCGACGAGGCCGGGGTGCCCGCTGCCGCGGACGGCCCCCGGGTCACCGCCGCGGAGGAGGAGCACCGGCCGCTGGTGGCCGAATGGCTGGTCCGCGCCATCCTGCACGCCGCCCGTGAACAGGGACAGCCGGCCGACCTCGCCGCCGCGGCCGCCGAGGCCGACGCGGTGATCGACACGCCGTCCCGGCAGTCCCTGCTGGTCTGGGAGGACGGCGAGCCGGTGGGCCACGCGACCGTGGTCGCCCGGTCCCGGGACGAGGTCACAGGTCTGTCGTACATGGATCTGGTGGACATCCTCGTCGAACCCGCCGCGGACGGCCCGGCCGGCCGCAGGGCTCTGGTCGCCGCCGTCGCCGACCTGGCCCGAGCGGCACGGCTGCCGCTGATCGGCCACGTCGTGCACGGCCTCGACGGTGGTGGCGACCGGGTCGTCGACGCCCTGTGCACGCGCGGCTGGACCGTGGACCACCGGTACTGGACGGCTCGCGTCGAGGAACTGGCCGCAACGCTGAAGGGAGCCCGCCGGGCATGAACGCCACACCTCTCGACCTCGATCTGCTGCATCGCGTGCTCGACGTTCCCGAGCACGAAGGGCCGTTCCGCCTGGTGCGCCGCGCCCAGCAGCTCTCCGGCACGCTCGCCCAGTTGGTCGTCTCGGTGGCCATCGGCGAAGGGGTCCGGGCCGGCAGCGGCAGCACGGACCTGCTGGAGCGGGCCCGCTCCCGCGCGGCCCGCTATGCCGAGCTGCGCACGGCACTGGCGGGTTGTCCGGGGCTGCGCGTCGTCAAGGGGCCGTCGCTCGCCGGGCACTATCCGCCGGGCGCCTGCCGTTCGGTGGGCGACCTCGACCTCATCGCCTCCGACGAGGAACAGCTGTGGCGGGCCGCTGCCGTCCTGGGCTCGCTGGGCGGAGAGCCCACGCAACTGTCGCTGTTCGCCGCCGACGGACGACGGCAGGTGACGCTCGTCGTCCTGTGGCCCTCGCCGGACCCCTTGATGGAGGAGGAGATCCGGGTGGAACTGTGCACGGCCGCGTTTCCCGGTGACTTCGCGGCGGTGCCCGTTCGTCCGCAGCTGCCCGCCGACCCGGCCCTCGCCGACCTGCTGTCGGTGGCCGAGGAGCGGTTCCAGCGAGCGTTCCACGCCAAGGACGCCCTCGATCTGCTGATGCTGCTCAACAGCGGATCGCTGGACCCGGCGGCCGTGGCCGAGGCGGCGGTCACCTACCGGCTCGCTCCCGAACTCGTGGAACTGATCGACCTGTTGAGCAAGGCGGTGGACCACCCCGGGATCGGTCCGCTGCGGCAGGCCCTGGTCGCCGAGGCAGCTGCCGAGACCGCGCGCCGCGCCGCCCACACCCCGGCGGAACGTGAACCGGAGCCCACGGTCGCGGCCCGGCTGGAGGCCGGACAGCTGGTCTGGGGCATGCCGCTGACCAGCGCGGTGCGGCCCGAGCAGGGGTGCGTCATCGAGCACCTGCCCGACCTGGTGCTGGCCCGCACCGCGGTCGGCGACTTCCTGCTGGTGTCCGGTGAACTCGTCGATCCGGAGGTGCATGCGGTCGCCCTCGCCGCCGTGTCGAGCCAGGAGGCCTCGGCGTGACGGGCACTCAGCTGTACGCGATCGAAGTCACCGAACTGTCCCGGGTGTTCAGCTCGCGCAAGCGCTCCGAGGCCCCCGTCTCCGCGCTGCGCGGCATCGACCTGACCGTCCGCACCGGCGAGGTGCACGGCCTGCTCGGTCCGAACGGCGCCGGCAAGACGACCTTGTGCAAGATCCTCTCGACCGTGCTGCTGCCCAGTTCGGGGACGGCGCGGGTGTGCGGCCACGACGTCGCCGCGTCGCCACGGGCGGTCAAGCCGCTCATCGGCATCGTCTTCGGCGGCGACCGGGGTCTGTACGGCCGGATCACGCCCCGGCAGAACCTCGGCCTGTGGGGTGCGCTCTACGGCCTGCACGGTCGTGAACTCGCGCGACGGACCGATGAGTTGCTGGAGCGGTTCGGTCTGAGCGAGCGGGCCGACGACCGGGTGGACGGCTTCTCCCGGGGAATGAAGCAGCGCCTGCACCTGGCCCGCGGCCTGGTCAGCGACCCGAAGGTGCTGATCCTCGACGAGCCCACCGCCGGGATGGACCCGCTGGCCGCCTACGAATTCCGCTCGCTGGTGCACGAGCTGCGTGCCGAGGGGCGTACGGTGCTCGTCACCACGCACGACCTGGCCGAGGCCGAGGCGGTGTGCGACCAGGTCACGCTGGTCGACCGGGGGGCGGTTCTGGCGACCGGTCGGCCCGACGTGCTGGCCCGGCAGATGTCGGCCTACGAACGCGTCGAGGCCGACGGTGTGTCCGCCGCCGTCGCCGAGGACCTCCGGCAGCTGGCCGGGGTCCGCTCACTCGACCGGACGGCCGACGGGCGGATCAGCGTCGAGATCTCCGCTGCCGACACCACGGGCAAGGTGCTGGGCAGGCTGCTCGCCGCGGGAGTCACCTCGCTGGCCACGGTCCGTCCCGGACTGGCCGAGGTCTACCGGCACATGGTGCAGGACCGCGGAATGCAGGTGGCCCGGTGAACCCGACCCTGTTCTGGCAGGTCTTCCGGCTCCAGGTGCTGATGACCGTGCGGACCCCGGACACCCTCCACGTCTTCGTCACCGCGCCGCTCTACACCTGCGTGTTCCTGGCCATCACCGAGCACGCCGAGCGTGCCGACCTCGCCGGGTTCGCCGTGCTGGCACCGGTGCTGATGTCGCTGTGGTCGATGGCGCTGATGGCGGGCGGCGAGCTGATCGGCAAGGAACGCGAGCAGGGCACGCTGGAGGCCGTCGTCGCCACGCCGGCGCGCTACTCGGCCGTGGTCACCGCCCGGATCGCCGCCGTGACCGCGTTGAGCACCCTGAGCCTCGCGGAGGCCTGGCTCGTCGCCTGGGCCGGCTTCGGCATCGTGGTGACGATCGCCCACCCGCTGCTTTTCCTGGCCGTGCTGCTGCTCAGCGCCGCGGCGATGGCGGGCACCGCGAGCTGCGTCTCGGCGCTGTTCGTGCTGGCGCCCTCGGCGCGGATCCTGCAGAACACGCTGAGTTTCCCGTTCTTCCTGCTCAGTGGGGTGCTGGTCCCCATCAGCTACCTGCCCGGCTGGCTCCAGCCGGCCAGCAAGGTGGTGTTCCTGTCCTGGAGCGCGGACCTGCTGCGCGCCGCGGTCAGTCCCGGTCCGGCCCGTGACACGGCGGGCGGCCTGCTGGCCGTGCTGCTGCTGGGACTGGCCGGCTACGCCGTCGGAACGCTGCTGATCGACCGAATTCTGCGCAGGGCCAGGGTCGCCGGCACCCTGGCCCGGATATGAGGTCACATGGACACCGCCGCTTCCCGGCTGATCGCGCCCGGCAGGGTGGTCCGGGCCGCTGCAGCCAACGCCCTCGCCGACTTCCGCGCGACCTACTCCTGGTACAGCTGGACGTTCGGCTGGCTGGGCCGGATGCTCTGCCAGGTCACCTTCTTCGCGCTGCTCGGATCCTTCCTGCACTCCGCCGACCAGGCCCGCTACCTCGTCCTCGGCAACTCGGTCATGACATGCGTCATCGAGGCCATGACCGTCGTGGTCTCGACCAGCTGGGAACGCGGCCAGGGCACCCTGGCCCTGCTGGCCGCCGCGCCCAGCGAGATGGGCTGGGTCTTCCTCGGCCGTAGCCTGCAGTGGCCGGTGAGCGGCTGCGGCACCTCGCTGGTCGCGCTCCTGCTGCTGGATCCGCTGTTCGGAGTGCACTTCACGGCGACCCAGGTTCCCGTGCTGGTGGTGCTGGTGGTGCTGACCGCATTCAGCACGTACTGCTTCGGGCTGTTCCTCGGTGCGTTCGTGCTCGCCGCGCCGGCCGTGCGCAACTTTGTCTACAACGCCGCCTACCTGATCACGATGGCGATCGGCGGGGTCCAGGTGCCCACCGGGTTCTGGCCGCTCCCCGTGCGCCTGCTGGCCGAGGCACTCCCGGCGACCCACGGCGTGGCCGCGGTGCGCGCCCTCGCCGACGGCTCCGACCCGGCCGCCTGCGCACGGCAGGCGGCGCTCGCCGCCGTGACGGGCGCCCTGTGGCTGGCCGCCGCGCTGACCGCCTTCCGCCAATCGGCGAAACGGGTACGACGGCGCGGTGGATACGAATTCGCCCCATGAGCGGCACGTCGAGTCACCACGGGACAACCGCTTGATCATGACGGCAGGGGCGAGAAGTCCCCCGACGGTCCGGAACAACCGGATGGAAGAAAGGCCCGGCATGCGGGAGATATTGTTGACAACCAATCACGAGAACCTCGGACTCCCGGTCGAGGTGCACTGCCACGGGTTCGACGAAGTCGATTTCTCGGAATTCGCCGCCCTGGATCTCGTGCTGCTCGACCGGAAATGCGCCGAAGAGAACGTCGCCTGCATTCCGACGCTCTACCTCCGGCAGAGCCGGCTCGCCGAGTTCGAGCAGTTCATGCAGCGCTACCACGCGCTTCGCGTCGCCGGGCGGATTCCGCACCTCGTGGGCATCGCCCTGGAAGGTCCGCTGCTCGCGAGCCACGGCGGCACGCCGGCCGCGACCGTCTGGGCGCCCACCCGCCACGAGTGGGAGCGCCTGGCCAGACTCGGTGACCTCGGCCTGGTGTACACGGTGATCTCCCCCGACGCCTTCACCCCCGCGTCCGGACTGCACGACAACCTGGACGACCGGCACCCCCGCCTCGACTGGATCGTGCCGCTGCTGATGGCACACGGCGTGCGACCCGCGCTCGGCCACTTCACCAAGGCGGACCCGCAGGGCGCCGCCGAGTTGGTGCGCGACATCGTCGACCTGGCCTGGCAGGGCGACTGGGCCGGAACCGGCTCCCGGGTGATCACGGACCACCTGTTCAACGACATGCCGCTGAACATCCGGCACGCCTTCCGTACCTCCGCGGCGCGGGCCAGGCGGGAGAGCACCCTGGCCGCGTACGACCTGCCGAACTGGACGCTGGCGGACATGGACCAGATCGCCGGTCCGGTGCCCGCCGCGATCATGAACGAGGCGGCCGCCGGCCGGATCGCGGCCTGCATCAACTTCGACGGCGAGCACGTCGACCTGGCGATCGCGAGCCGCGCGGTCGAGCTGATGGGCCACGCCAACTCCATGATGATGACCGACCGTTGCGACTCGGCGCGGATCGGCGGCCAGGAGCTGCACCACACCGAGGACAACGGCCTCTGGTACCAGGACGGCGGCATCGTCGCCGCCGGCTCGCAACCCCTGGCCCGGCAGATGCGCAATGCGCAGGAAATGGGCGTGGCCGACGCGCCGCTGTGGCAGCTGGCCGCCGGAACCGCCCACCGGGCGTTCGGCACCGGCGCGCCCGCGGAGCTGGCCATCGCCGGCGAGGCGCGCTGACCCACGGGCGGTTCCCTTCGCCGATGGCCTGGGAACCGCTGACCGGGGCGCACACGCAGCGCCCCGTCCGGACGCGAACGCAGAGGGAGTAACCCATGTTGGACGAACTGGACCGGCTGACCGTCGACTGGTCGGACCTGCCCAAGGCGCGGGCCCAGACGAACGAGATCCTCACGGCTCTTGCCGAGGACAAGCAGACCATGACGCATCTGCTGGAGCGCGCTCGTGAGGAGGAGGACCTCTTCGACAAGTGCGAACACCACCGGCTGCTGGACAAGCTGGTGGTCTACGACGCACTGGACCGTGGTTTCCGTATCCGGGTGCATGTCTCGACCGAGGATCACCGGGACCGTCCGCACGACCACCGTTTCACCTTCACCTCCCTCATCCTGCGCGGTCACTACCGCCATGTCCGCCACCAGTTGGTGGGCCGTCCGGAGGGGATTCCGGAGGATGCGCAGGACGACTTCGACGCTCAGGATTCCGATCTGCGGGTGATTCCGCGGTTCGTGACGAACGAGGTGGCCGGCAACTGCTACACGCTGCACCACTCCGAGATCCACACCACCTACACCACTCCCAACACCGTTTCTCTCTTTCTGCGCGGTCCGGCGGAGAAGGAGCGTTCGTTGATCACGGAGCGGGAGTCCGGCCGGGTGTGGTGGCGGTTCGGGGAGGACAAGGAGAAGGCGGCCCGTAAGGGCAGCAAGCGCATCAGCAAGGCGTATTTCGACGAACTCACCGCGCGGTTGCGGGGAATGGAGGTCCTGTGATGACCAGCGCGACGACCGATCGCACCCAGGCCGCGGTCTCCTTGATGGAGTCCCTGCCGACGGTGCGCTGGGACGACATCGAGTCCGCCGCGGAGGTCACCGAGCAGATCGCGCGCCGCCTCGGGGACGATCCTGAGCTGCTGGGCACTTTGGTCGAGCGGGTCCGGCGCACGCCGGAGCTGCGGGAGAAGTGTGAGTGCCATGCCTTGGACGACAAGATCGTCTTGTGGGACGACCAGGAGAAGGGGTTGCGCATCAGGCTGCGGCTGGCCAACACCGACCAGTACGAGCGGGTGCACAACCACCGTTACAGCTTCACTGCCTACATTCTGCGCGGTGCCTACCGGCACACCCTCTACGCCACCGATCAGCCGCTGGACGAGACGGCCGACGTCCAGCGCTTCTGGCCGCACTTCGTGCGGGAGGAGGCCGAGGGCCGTTGCATCACGCTCGACCATGAGCAGCTGCACACCACCATCACCGAGCCGGAGACGATCTCGCTGATGATTCAGAGTCCTGCGCGCAAGGACCGGGCTTTCATGATCCGCCGTTCGGACGGCCAGGTGTGGTACCGGCTGGGCGCGGCCGAGGAGAGCGCCGAGCGGCGCCGTGAGGTGCGGATGTCCGATGAGCGGTTCGAGCACTGGGTCGGGCGTCTGAGGGCGATGGGTGTCCTGTGACGGTCCAGGAAGGCGTTCTGCGCTACGGCGATGCGCCGTGGCAGCGGATCGATCTGTACACCCCCGTGCGGGGCCCGGTCCGCACGGCGGCCGTGATCTTTCACGGCGGGTTCTGGCGGCACGACCGCATCGCCCGTGATCTGGAGCCGCTGGCCGCCTCGTTGGTGCAGCGCGGGTGTGCCACCGCGGCGGTGGAGTACCGCCCGGCCTGGGACGGCGGGCAGTGGCCGGCGGCCGCCGAGGACGCCGCCGAGGCGTTGGAGCGACTGGATGCCGCCGGTGCGCCGTGGCGGGACGCCACGCTGGTGGGGCACTCCGCGGGGGCGCATCTGGCGCTCTCGGCCGTCGCCGGGCGGGGCGGTGGGCGGCGCGCGGTGCTGCTGGCGCCCGTTGTGGACCTGGCGCACACGGTGGCGACCGGAACCGGCGGGCCGGCCGTCGGGCACTTCCTCGCCGGACACCTGGCGGCCGGTGGTACCGCCGAGGAGGCGACGCCCCGGCCCTCGCGCGCCGACCTGGCGTCGCTGACCGTCGTCGAGGCGGCCTGTGACCAGGCGGTGCCCACCGAGCTGACGGAATATCAAATCGAGGGGTGGCGCCGCGGCGGGCTGGCCGTGGACCACCACACCGTTGCCGGCGCCCGCCATATGCACCTGGTCGATCCGCAACGGGAGGGCTGCGCGGCGGTGCTGGCGCTGCTGGCCGGTGACCCGGCGGCCGCCGGGAGCGCGGCATGACCGAGGCGGCGCGCCGGGCGCGGGTGCTGGGCCCGTCCGGGCCCGGGCGCCCGCTGCGGATCGGCGTGCTGGCCTCGGCGACCGGTGGGAACCTGCGCACGCTGCTGTCGCTGCAGCACACCGCGCCGGACCGTTTCCAGGTCTGTCTGGTCGCCTCCCACGGAGTGCGGGTCGCCGCGCTGGACGTGGCGCGCGAGGCCGGCGTGGAGGCGTGGACCGGCGACTTCGACGCCCGCTGCGGCTCGGCGTCGCAGGCGGCGGCCGACGGCCCGGACGCCGTACGCCGCTACCGCGAGCGGGCCCGCTCCTGGCACGACGGGCTCCACTGCCGTATGGCGTCCTGGGAAGCGGACCACGGCCCGCTGGACCTGGTGGTCCTGGCCTACCACCGCTGGATCGAGGGGGCGCTGCTGGACCGCTACGCCCACCGGATGATCAACCAGCATCCGGGCGACCTGAGCGTGCTGGCGGCCGACGGCAGCCGCGCGCTGACCGGCAAGGACCCGGTGCGGCTCGCCATGAGCCAGGGACACCGCGCGACCCGGACGTCCTGCTTCCTGGTCGACGGGAGCCACGACGGCGGCGCCGTGCTGTGCATGGGGCCCCCGGTGCCGGTCGGCGACCGCCGTCCCACCGCCGAGGACGCCTGGCGGCAGGAACTGCTGCAAAAGGAACGGAGCGACCGCCCCTGCCTGGAGTGGACGGTGCGCGCCTTCGCCGCCGGACGCCTGGCCGTGGACGGCGCCCGCCACGTCGACGGCAGCCGGGTGGTGCTGGTCGACGGGGAGGCCACCCCGCTCGGAGGAAAGAGACTCGATGACACTGACGACTGACGCGGGATGCCGCTCGGCAATCGCGGCCGACGCGCTCGACGCACTGACGGCCGACCCCGGCAAGCGCGAGCTGTACCGCTACGACACCTACGCCCGTGAGGGACTGGACTCCTTCGCCGCGATGGGGGCGCAGGCACGCTCCCAGAGCGTGACGTTCGTCGTGCTCAAGCCCGACGCGGTCGCCGGGCGCCGCTGCCGCCGGCTCCTGGACGTGCTCTACGAGGAGGGCTGGTTCCCACTGGCGGCCACCACGGTGCGCTTTGAGCCGCTGCTGACCCGCGAGCTGTGGCGCTACCAGTTCAACGCCGCCTCGCAGCAGCGCATCGCGGTCGTCGACCACCTGCTCGGCTCGGGCCCCGCCCTCCTGGTGCTGCTGGGCGACGCCCGGCGCCCCGCGTGGATGCCCGCCAGCGTCCGGCTGACGGCCGCCAAAGGCAGCGCGGACCCCGAAGCCGCGCGCGGCCGGGATCTGCGGACCCGGATCGGGCGGGTGAACGGCCTGTTCAACTTCATGCACACCGCGGACGACCCGGCCGACGTCGTCCGCGAGCTGCAGCTGTTCTCCTACCAGACCGGCTGGCAGTGGTGCCGCCGGGCCCTCACCTCGGACGACCCCGGGCAACCGCCCGCGCCCGGCAGCGGCCCCGCGCACGACCTGCTGCCCCAGCTGGAGGCCGCCGTCCCCGAGCACGACCTGGACCCGGCCCGGTCCCTGCGCCGCCTGGAGCGCGGCACCGACACCTGGGCCGAACTGGCCACGACCGCCGCCACACCCGAACACATCAGCACCTGGCTGGCGGAGTTGGCCCGCACCCCGCTCCCGTACGGCAGTGCCCGCTGGGACGTGCTCTCGGTGGTCACCGGCTGGATCGACTGCAACGAACCGGGCGTGGCGCCCCTGCTGCCCACGTCGTCGGCCGCCGCCTGGCAACCCGCCGCACCCGGCGCGACCCCCACCGCGAAGGAGGCCGAACGGTGCCTGTCCTGAACGCGTACGGAGTCGCGCCGCTGCCGGCCACGTCCTTGCCCACGGCCCGGCGCCGGGACGCCGAGGAAGGGCTGCTGTTCGAAGGGGAGTCCGATACATGTCTGATCTGATGGGCGCGACGCAGGCCGGCCCGCTGGTTCCGCCGTTCGCCGGCGCGGGCAACCTGATCTACCGAGCCGCGGCGGTACCCCGCTTCGTGCGCGGTGCGGGCTGCTTCCTGGAGGGCGAGGACGGCCGCCGCTACCTCGACGCGGAGGCGGCGAACGGCACGGTGGCCTGGGGGTACGACAGCTCGATCCTGCAGGAGGCGGCGCGCCGCTGCTTCGAGCTGCCCGCGCTGCCGTCGTTCTGCGAGTCGTCGCTGCGCCTGCGTGTCCTCGAGCGGCTCGAGCGGCTCTTCTCCGACGCCATCCAGGCGCCCGGCCGGGTCGAACTGGATCTCGGCGGTGCGCAGGGCATGGAGACCGCGCTGCGCATCGCCTTCAGCAACAACGGGCCCGGCACGGTGGTCGTCTTCGAGGGCGCCTTCCACGGCCGCTCCGGGGTGACCAGCATGCTCAGCTCCAGCCCGCGCTACCGCGAACTGCTGGCCGCCTGGGGCCTGGAGGTCGTCCGGCTGCCCAGCCCCGACTGCCGGACCTGCCCGCACTCCGCCGCCTCGGCCGGGTGCGGCACCGGATGCGTCAAGGCGGTGTCACGCTGGGGGTCCGAGCTGTCCGGCGTCGGCGGGAACGGCTTCGGCCGCAAGGTCTCGGCGTTCGTCTTCGAGGCCGTGCAGAACGTGGGCGGCATGGTGGTTCCCGATCCGGCCTTGCTCAGGGCCGCGGTGGAGCACGCGCGGAGCCAAGGCGCGGTGGTCATCGCGGACGAGATCTTCACCGGAATGCACCGGGTCGGCCCGCGCTGGGGCTTCCAGCTGATGGGCGTCGAGCCCGACGTGGTGGTGACCAGCAAGGGCCTGAGCAACGGCGGCGCGGCACTGAGCGCGGTCTGGGCGCGGGAGCCGCTGGCCGACCCCGGCAACTACGCGCCCGGCAGCCACTCGTCGACGTACATCGGTATCCCGCACGCGCTCGCCGTCGTGGACACCGTGCTCGACCGTTGGGAGGCATGGAAGGACGTCGAGTCCGATGTCGCCGTGCTCGAACGGGAGATGCGTGAACGGCTGGCGGAACTGGCGGAGCGCCGGCCCTCGGTGATCGATCGGGTCGATGCCACCGGCGGCACCGCGCGCATCGTTCTGTCCGGGCCGCACGCGCCCCGGTTGCGGCAGTTGTGCACCACCGTCCACCCGGAGCTGGGCGTGCTGGTGGCTTCGACCGGCATGGCGCCCGATGTGATCAACATTCACCCGCCGCTGGTCATCACCGGCGCCGAGCTGGACGGCCTCGCCGAGGTCCTGGACCTCGCCCTGGGGGCGTTGACGGCCGAGCTCTCGGCCACCGCGGCCGCCGGTGCGAGGGGATCCTCGTGAGTGACGACACCGACCCGGTGGTCTGCGTCTGCCGCGCGGTGTCCGAGGCCGAGATCCTGGCCGCGGTGAAGAGCGGGTGCCGGGGCCTGGCGGCCGTGCGCGAGGAGACCGGGGCCAACACCGGCTGCGGAGACTGCGCCGCGGACATCGAGGAACTTCTGGACCTCGTTGGCCGGCCGGGGCAGGCGGTGCCGAGATGAGGCCGGCTTCCCACCGGCCTGCCCGCCCTGCCCGGCCTGCCGACGGCCCGGACGCCCCCTTTGCCGGCCGAGCCGGCAAACCCCCCGCCCCACGAGGAGGTTTCCTTCCATGCTCCCGACCGACGAGGCTGCGCCGGTGATCCGCCGCGAGTCGCCCGAGGGCCGTCAGGTCCTGGTGATCCCGGCCGAGGACGCGCTTTTGGTGAGTGTCGTCCTGCCGACCGGAACGCGGGACCGCGGTCCCGACGAGGCTCGGGCACTGGAGCTGCTCGGCCGCGTCCTGCCGGCCGCGCCGGTCGACGGCGAGGGCACGGGGTTGAACGCGTGGCTGGCCCGCCGGGGCGCCGCGGCCGAGGTCGTGATCGCGCGGGAGTCCGTAACCCTCCGGTGCCGCATGCCTGCGGACGGGGTCGCCGAGTGCCTTCCGGTCTTCCTCGCCGCGATCGTCCGCCCCACCCTCACCGACGCCCTCTGCCGCGCGGCGCGCGACGAGTCGGCTGCTGCGTACGCCGCCACGGACACCGCCGGGCGGCGCGCCCGGGACAGGCTGCGCGAGCTGCTGTTCGGGGCGCACCCGCTCGGCCGGCCGAGCGGAGGCGCGGCCGATGTTCCCGGGTGGCAGGCCGCCGCCCTGCGTGCGCGGTACCAGGACCTGCTGGCCGGCGGCGCGCCCGTCCTCGTCCTGGCGGGGCCCGAGACGGCCGTCCCGGCGGCCCTGGACGGCCTGGCCGCCGGCCTGCCGCCCCTCTCGGCCGACGGCTGCCTGGCGTCCCGACGCGAAGCGCCAGGAGGGGAGGTCCCCTCGTCCGGCGGGGTCAACCTGCGGGCGGAGGACGGCGGACCCCGGGCCCGGGTGGCGGCAGGCGGCCAGGGACCCGCGCGTACCGACGCGTCCGCACCCGCCTTCGCCGTGCTGGCCGAACTGTGCGGTGCGAGTGAGGGGTCGCTCTTGCGGCGCACCTTGAGCACGGACCTCGCGGTGGACTGCTCGCTGGACGCCCAGTACGTGGGCTACAGCGACTCCGGGCTGGTGCGGCTGGAGCTGGAGCTGGCGACCGACGATGTCGCGCTGACCGAGTCGGTCCTCCGCGAGGTGCTGGAACTCCTCGCGGGTGGCGGACTTCAGGAGACGGCCCTGCTGACCGCGCGGGAAGCCGCCCACGCCAGGGCGCGGGCCGAGGCGGCCGACCCGGCGCTCGGTTCCTACCGGGCCGCGATGCGGCTGATCGACGGCGAGGGCGGCGACGCTCGCAGCGAGTGGGCGCAGCGGCTCTCGCAGGTGACTGCGGCGGACGTTGCCCGGGCGGCCCGGGCAGTGCTCCGCACCTATGCGGTCGCGGTCGTCTGAGCGCTGTCCCGGCTGGTCGACGACGGAGTAATTCGATGAATGAAACAGAGGCGGAAGTGACAGATGGATCGTGATCTGACCCGACTGCAGCGGCTCGACTGGTCCCGGATCGAAGTCGCCGAGCACGTCACCGGCCAGGTGACAGCCTTGCTCGCGACTCCGGGTGCGCTACGCGAACTGCTGGACAACGCACTGGCCGACGCCACCCTGCTCAACCTGTCGGAACGGCAGTGGTGGGGGGACCGGATCGTGCTCTTCGACGATCCCGACAGCATGCTCCGCATCCGGCTGCACCGGTTCGACCAGGGAACCCATTTCCCGCACAGCCACCGCTGGCCCTTCTACACCCGGATCCTGAGGGGCCAGTACCTTCACCGCCTCTACGGACCCGAATCCGTCGTCAGGGCACAACTCGAGGCGTCACCGGGACCGTTGACGCCGAGCACGGTCCGAACCGAGGGCGCCGGTTCCTCCTACGCGATCGACCAGCACATGGTGCACTCGGTCACCTCGGCGACCAACACCTTCTCGTTGGTGATCCAGGGCCCGCGGCTGAAGGAACAGTCGCTGCGTACCGCGCAGGACGGTTCGATCATCTGGAAGGGCGGTCGAGCGACCGAGACCGCGAACTCCGTGGCACAGGTGGAGATGCCGAAAGACCAGCTGCTCAAGGTCCGCGAACTCGCGCTCCGCTCCGGTCTCATCGACCACTGAGCGGCCCGGCCGACGCGCCGGTCCGGCGCGGAGAGCCCGGGGACGGAAGTCCGTGCCCCGGGCTCTGCGCTTTTCGGCGCTCCTCGGGTCAGCCGACCGCCGCGACGAACAGCGTCGCCCGGCCGGCCGCGGTGACGGAATCGTCGCCGGCGGAGAGGAAGGCGGACTCACCTCGGCGGAGCTTCAGCTCGGCGCCCGTCGCGTCCGCGAGGACGGTCTCCCCCTCGACGCAGAGCACGATCCGCGGGCCGGCGGCCGGAACCGCCACCGGCTCCCCGGCGGGCGTCATCCGGTGGAGCCGGAACTCCGGCGCCGGGCTGCGGTACATGGCCACGTGCTCGTGGACCGGCTCCGGGTGCACGACCGGCACGACGACCGTCGGATCGACGATGCGCAGGAGCTCGGGCACGTCCATGTGCTTGCCGGTCAGCCCGGCGCGCAGCACGTTGTCGGAGTTGGCGAGCAGCTCCACCCCGATGCCCTTGATGTACGCGTGCAGTCCACCCGCCGGCATGAACAGGGCCTCGCCCGGTTCCAACACCACGTGCCGGAAGAGGAGCGACGCGAGAACCCCGGCGTCCCCCGGATGGTCGGCGGCGATCCGTACCGCGGCGTCGTAGGCCGGCGCGTACCTCCCGCCCTCCGCCACGAGGCGGGTGCAGGCGGCCACCACCTCGTCGAGTACGGCGACGCGGTCGTCATCGGGCCAGGTGACGACCTGCCGCAGTGCCTCCGTGAGGACGGCCGGCTCCTCGCCCGCCCGCAGCGTCGCGATCAGCGGTCGCAACACCGACAGGCCGAGCCCGCCGACGATTTCGGCAGCCTCCGCCGGTGCGCGGAACCCGGCGAGCGCCTCGAAGGGCGTCAGTGCACACAGGATCTCCGGCTTGGGCCAGTCGTCCACGTAGTGACGAGCGGGATCGCCCGGGGCGATTCCCCGGCGATTCTCCGACCGGAACCCTGCCTCGGCCTGCGCCCGATCGGGATGAACCTGAATCGACAGTGCCTTGTCGGCGGCCAGGACCTTCAGCAGGAACGGCAGCCGCGGGCCGAACCGCTCGACGCACTCCGCTCCGAGTTCGCCGATCGGATCACCGGCCACCACGGCGTCAAGTGTCGTCTGGTGGCCGCCCCGCTCCAGTACGGAAGGCGCGGAGGGGTGTGCGCCCATCCACAACTCCGCCTCCGGCCCGGGGGACGGAACCGGCCTTCCCTGCATCTCGGCGATTGCGTACCGAGAGCCCCATGCATAGGGCTGGACAACAGGCCCCAGTAAATACATCGGCGTACCCCCACCCAAGACTAGATGCTGCAGTGACTATAGTTTTTGGTACGTCAAAAACAGCTCCGCGCCGGGCTTTTCGGCCCTGCGGGAGATCGGGGTACGGCAGCGACGGCGCTGCGCCCGCCACATCGGAGCAGGGAATTCCGGTGGCGCGGAGGGCATTCCGCGCCCGCACGCCCCCCTCCGCTCGTGTCTTCAGGCCTCTCGGGCCGCCCGCTCCAGGATGCGGGCGGCCACCGCGGGGGAGTCCACCAGCGGATGCAGCGCCAGCGCCCGCAGCGCGGCGGCCCTGTCCTTGTACGTCGCCGCCTCCACGGTCGCCCGCTCCACCGCCTTGACCTGGAGCATCAGCCCCAACTGGGCGTCCTGCAGCGGCGCGCAGGGCAGCGGCCGCGCGCCCTGCGCGGTCACCTCGCACACCGTCTCCACGATCGCGTCCGGGGCCAGCTGCGGCACCGTCGTCCCGTTGCGGACGTTGAGGATCAGCCGGGTCCCGCTGTCGCCGGTGATGGCGTGCATCAGCGCCAGCGCCACCCGGTCGTAGCCGCCGCCCTCCAGGTCGTGGCTGTCGCGCTGCCAGCCGCCGCTCGCCTCCCGGCTGTGCGCCATGTACGTCTCCTCGCGCTCCAGCCGGGTGCGCTCCCACAGCGCGTACGCCCGCTCCGGGCCGCCGGCCGCCGCGGCCCGCTCGAAGAAGCCGCCCTGCTGCTGGTCGAGGAACTCGCCGCGGGTCTCCCCGGTGTCCCGTACGGAGCCGAGGGTCTCGCGGCGGAAGTAGTAGTAGTGCAGATACTCGTTGGGCAGCGCGCCCAGGGCCCGCAGCCACTCGGCGCCGAAGAGCCGGCCCTCCTCGAAGGAGCCCAGCGCCCGGTCGTCGGCGAGCAGGCCCGGCAGCAGGTCGGTGCCGTCCAGCGTCAACGACCGCAGCCAGCCGAGGTGGTTGAGCCCCACGTAGTCGTAGTCCGCCCGGGCCGGGTCCGCCAGGGCCGCCGGGTCCGCGCCGGCCGCCCGCGCCGCCCGGCGCACCAGCCCCACCGGCGAATCGCAGATCCCGATGACGCGGTCGCCGAGCACCTGGGACATCGCCTCGGTGACCGTGCCCGCGGGGTTGGTGAAGTTGATGACCCACGCCCCCGGGGCGAGCGCCGCGACCCGCTCGGCGATGTGCAGGGCCACCGGGACCGTCCGCAGGCCGTAGAGGACGCCGCCCGCGCCCACCGTCTCCTGGCCGAGCACCCCCTCGGACAGCGGGATCCGCTCGTCGCGCACCCGGCCGGCCGTGCCGCCCACCCGGATCGCCGAGAAGACGAAGGCGGCCCCGGCCACGGCGTCGTCCAGCCGCTCCTCGACCCGTACCGGCACCGGCGCCGGATGCCCCTGCGCCAGCCGCGCCAGCACGTCCGCGATCACCGCCACCCGGCGCGGATCGGTGTCGTGCAGCACCACCTCGGAGACGGCGGGTGCCGGGTCGTCCAGCAGCGCGCGGTAGACCAGCGGCACCCGGAAGCCGCCCCCGCCCAGAATCGTCAGCCTCATGGGGCGGAACGTACCGCAGCATCAGGCACACTGGCGGCACGTGCCGATACGAGAGGAGCGAGCACGGTGAGCAGCCGACGCGACGACCTTCCGCCCGCGGGCCCGGCGGCAGTACCGGCGGCCCTCGATCCGCTGGCCGGGGTGCGCGCCGCCGGCGATCCGTACACCGACGTCTACCTCACCGGCACGGTGTTCCTGGACATCATCTTCACCGGCCTGGATTCCGCGCCGGTCCGCGGCACCGAGTCCTGGGCCCGCGGCATGGGCTCCAGCCCCGGCGGCGTCGCCAACATGGCCACCGCGCTGGCCCGGCTGGGCCTGCGCACCTCGCTCGCCGCCGCCTTCGGCGACGACCACTACGGCGAGTACTGCTGGGAGGCGCTCGAACAGGGCGAGGGCATCGACCTGGCGCTGTCGCGCACCGTCCCCGGCTGGCACTCCCCGGTGACCGTCTCCATGGCGTACGAGGGCGAACGCACGATGGTCTCGCACGGCCACGAGGCGCCGCCGCCCGACTTCGCCTTCGACGGCAAGCACGCCCCGGGCTGCCCGCCGCCGTCCCGCGCCTGCATCGCCTCGCTGGTACCGGGCCGGCGGGAGGGCTGGCTGGGCTGCGCGGCCGGCCGCGGCAGCCGCATCTTCGCGGACGTGGGCTGGGACGACACCGGCCGCTGGGACCCGGCCGACCTCGCCGACCTCGAACACTGCGAGGCGTTCTTGCCCAACGCCGAGGAGGCGATGCGCTACACCCGCACGGACTGCCCGCGCGACGCCGCCCACAAGCTCGCCGACCGGGTGCCGCTGGCGGTGGTCACGCTGGGTGCCGAGGGCGCCTACGCGGTGGACGGGCGCAGCGGCGAGAGCGCCGAGGTGCCGGCCATCGCGGTGGAGGCGCTGGATCCCACGGGCGCCGGGGACGTCTTCGTCGCCGGGTTCGTCACCGGCACGCTCGCCGACTGGCCGCTCGCCGACCGGCTCTCCTTCGCAGGGCTGAGCGCCGCGCTGTCCGTGCAGGAATTCGGCGGCTCGCTGTCCGCGCCGGGGTGGGCCGAGATCGCCGGCTGGTGGCAGCAGGTGCGGTCCTGCGAGGCGGGGGCGCCGGGCGCGCTGCGCCGCCAGTACGCCTTCCTGGACGAGGTGCTGCCCGCGGCCTACCGGCCCGCGCCGCTGGCCCGCGCCCTGCCCACGCTCGGTTTCCGCCGCCCGGCCTGAGCGGCCGCCGGGGCCGGGGCCGGGCCGGCCCCCGCGGCCGCCCGGGGGAAAAGCCCTCGGGCTTGTCGGTGCCCCGTCGTACTCTTGTATCCCAAGGAGTCGGGTGCAGGTCGAGAGCAGGCAGGCACCTCATACGAGCAAAGGATGGGGGTTGAGCAGGCCACCGAGCCGCCCCATGACGCAGACACCCACGCAACCGCAGGCGCGCGCCCAGTTCACCGTCCCGGCCAAGCACCCGATGGTCACGGTCCTGGGATCCGGAGACTCCCTACTGCGCGTGATCGAAAAAGCCTTCCCGGCGACCGACATCCATGTCCGGGGCAACGAAGTCAGCGCTGTCGGCGACGCCGGGGAAGTCGCCCTCGTCCAGCGCCTTTTCGACGAGATGATGCTGGTGCTCCGCACCGGACAACCGATGACGGAGGACGCAGTGGAACGCTCCATCGCCATGCTGCGCGCGGCGGAGGACGGCGAGGGGGCGGTGAGTGAGACGCCCGCCGAGGTGCTCACCCAGAACATCCTGTCCAACCGCGGACGCACGATCCGGCCCAAGACCCTCAACCAGAAGCGCTACGTCGACGCCATCGACGAGCACACCGTGGTCTTCGGCATCGGCCCGGCCGGCACCGGCAAGACCTACCTGGCGATGGCCAAGGCCGTGCAGGCGCTGCAGGCCAAGCAGGTCAACCGCATCATCCTGACCCGCCCCGCGGTCGAGGCCGGCGAGCGGCTCGGCTTCCTGCCCGGCACCCTCTACGAGAAGATCGACCCGTATCTGCGCCCGCTCTACGACGCGCTGCACGACATGCTCGACCCCGACTCCATCCCGCGCCTGATGGCCGCGGGCACGATCGAGGTCGCCCCGCTGGCGTACATGCGCGGCCGGACGCTCAACGACGCGTTCATCATTCTCGACGAGGCGCAGAACACCAACCCCGAGCAGATGAAGATGTTCCTCACCCGCCTCGGCTTCGATTCGAAGATCGTCATTACCGGCGATGTCACCCAGGTCGACCTCCCCGGCGGCACCAAGAGCGGTCTGCGCCAGGTCCGGGAGATCCTGGACGGCGTGGACGATGTGCATTTCTCCCTGCTCACCAGCCAGGACGTGGTCCGCCACAAGCTGGTCGGCCGTATCGTCGACGCCTACGAGAAGTACGACAGCCGCAACGGCAAGTGAGTCCCGGCCGGCCGGGACCACCGGCCGGCCCGTGCCGAGCAACCAGAAGCGAGAAGCAACTCCCCCATGTCCATCGACGTCAACAACGAGTCCGGCACGGACATCGACGAGCAGGCCATCTTGGATGTCGCCCGCTACGCCGTCGCCCGGATGCGCATCCACCCGCTCTCCGAGCTGTCCGTGATCGTCGTGGACGCCGAGGCCATGGAACAGCTCCACCTGCAGTGGATGGACCTGCCGGGGCCGACCGATGTCATGTCCTTCCCGATGGACGAGCTGCGTCCGCCGGCCAAGGACGACGAGGAGCCCCCGCAGGGGCTGCTCGGCGACATCGTGCTGTGCCCCGAGGTCGCCAAGAAGCAGGGCGAGGAGGCCCCGACCGGGCACAGCATGGACGAGGAGCTCCAGCTGCTCACCGTCCACGGCGTGCTCCACCTCCTCGGCTACGACCACGAGGAGCCGGACGAGAAGGCCGAGATGTTCGGCCTGCAGGCGGCGATCATCGACGGCTGGCGGACCGAGCAGGGCCTGACCGGCCCCTCGCCGGCCCCCACCGTGACCTGACGGGACCCCCGATGACCACCCAGCTGATCGCGGTCGCGGTCCTGCTCGTCGTGATCGCCTGGCTCGCCGCCTGCGCGGAGGCCGGCCTGGCCCGGACCACCAGCTTCCGCGCCGAGGAGGCCGTCCGCTCCGGCCGCCGCGGCAGCGCCCGGCTCGCCGCGGTCGCCGCCGACCCCACCCGCTACCTCAATGTCGCCCTGCTGGTGCGGGTCGGCTGCGAGATGGCCGCCGGTGTCCTGGTCACCTACGCCTGTCTGCGTTCCTTCGACAAGACCTGGCAGGCGCTGACCGTCGCCATCGCCGTGATGGTGCTGGTCTCCTATGTGGCCGTCGGCGTCTCGCCGCGGACCATCGGCCGCCAGCACCCGCTGAACACCGCGACCGCCGCCGCCTACGTCCTGCTGCCGCTGGCCCGCATCATGGGCCCCGTCCCGCAGCTGCTGATCCTCCTCGGCAACGCCCTCACCCCCGGCAAGGGCTTCCGCAAGGGCCCGTTCGCCTCCGAGGCGGAGCTGCGCTCGCTGGTCGACCTCGCGGAGAAGGAGTCGCTGATCGAGGACGAGGAGCGCCGGATGGTGCACTCCGTCTTCCAGCTCGGCGACACCCTCGTGCGCGAGGTGATGGTGCCGCGCACGGACCTGGTCTCCGTCGAGCGCTTCAAGACCATCCGCCAGGCGCTCACCCTCGCCCTGCGCTCCGGCTTCTCGCGCATCCCGGTGACCGGTGAGAACGAGGACGACGTCGTCGGCGTGGTCTACCTCAAGGACCTCGCCCGCAAGGTCCACATCAGCCGCGACGCCGAGAACGAGTTGGTGTCCACCGCCATGCGCCCGGCCGTATTCGTCCCCGACACCAAGAATGCGGGCGATCTGCTGCGGGAAATGCAGCAGGACCGCAATCATGTCGCGGTGGTCATCGACGAATACGGCGGCACCGCCGGAATTGTCACCATCGAGGACATCCTGGAGGAGATCGTCGGCGAGATCACCGACGAATACGACCGGGAACTGCCGCCCGTCGAGGATCTCGGCGACGGCCGCTACCGCGTCACCGCCCGGCTCGACATCGGCGACCTCGGCGAGCTGTACGGCCTGGCCGAGCTGGACGACGAGGACGTCGAAACCGTCGGCGGCCTGCTCGCCAAGCTCCTGGGCCGGGTGCCCATCGCCGGTGCCACCGCCGAGGTCGACCTCAGCGACGACGCTTCCGACCCGGGCCTGAAGGCGCTGCGGCTGACCGCGGAGTCCCCGGGCGGCCGCCGCAACAAGATCATCACGGTGCTGTGCGAGCCGGTGCGCCCCCAGGGCGCGACCGCGGCCGAGGAGCCCTCGGCGGGCGGGCGCTCCGCCGGCTGAACGCGCACGGAATTCGCCGCGTAATTCCCTGCGACGCGGAAATGTTCCCGTCACCGCACTCGGCGGCGTTACTCATCTCCAGTGCACCGGAAATGTTCTGCAAGCCATTTCCGGTGGGCCTGGATTCTGCCGCGCCTCTCATGGAAAGATCTTCAGGCGGCCGCAGGGAACACGGCGGCCGCACTGGGTGAGAGACCTGGTGAGAGCAATCTCGCCGCGCAGGCTGCCCCGGAGCGGGGGACCGGGGCAGCCACCTTTCCCCCTCAGCCGCGGCGCGTCGTACGCACCGTCCGCAGCCCGGCCGCCACCAGCAGCGCCACCACCACGAGCAGCGCCGCATCCAGGCAGATCCCCAGCTTGACGCCGCCGAGCGTGGCCTGCGCGAAGCCGCTGCCGTCCGCCCGCAGCGCCGCGCCGTGGGCCGAGGCGACCGCGCTCAGCAGCGGGATGCCGAGGGTGAGGCCCACCTGCTGGGAGCTGGTGACCAGCCCGGTCGCCAGGCCCTGTTCGGCGTCCGGGACGCCGGAGGTGGCGGTCACGCCGTAGGCGACGATCGCCCACAGATGCCCCAGGCTGGCGAGGGTCACCCCGATCAGGGCCAGCCACACCCCGCCGCCGGTGCCCAGCCCCAGCAGCGCGGCCGTGAAACCGGCCTGCAGCAGCAGCCCCGTCAGCAGGGTGCGGCGGGCGCCCAGCCGGCCGATGACCTTCGGGGCGACGAGGCCCGCGACGGCGGAGACCACGCCCTGCACACCGAAGACCAGACCGGTCAGGAAGGCGGACAGCCGCAGCACTTCCTGGAGGTAGAGCGTCAGCAGGAAGATGACGGTGCTCATCATCGCGAAGGTCGTCAGCCCCGCCAGATTGCCCCAGGCGACGGTCCGGCGGCGCAGCATCGGCAGGGACACCAGCGGCTGGTCGGCCCGCGACTCCACCCGTACGAACGCGGCCAGCAGCACCAGGCCCGCCAGCAGCGTCACCAGCACGTCCGGCCGGCCGAAGCCCTGTTCGGCGGCGGTCGACAGCGCGTAGATCAGCGCCAGCAGCCCGCCGGTGACGGTGACCGCCCCGGGCACGTCGATCCGCGGCCGTTCGGGGTGCCGGGACTCGGTCAGCAGGAGCGGTGCCGCCGCCAGGACGGCCAGCCCGGCCACGGACAGCAGGCCCATGGTCGAGCGCCAGCCCAGCGCGTCCGTCAGCACCCCGCCCAGCACCATGCCGATGGTGAAGCCCGTCGAGAGCACGGTGCCGCTGACGCCCAGGGCGCGTTCGCGCTGCGGGCCCTCGGCGAAGGTGGTGGTCAGCAGCGACATCCCGCTGGGCACGATGGCCGCGGCGCCCAGTCCCTGCAGCGCCCGCCCGGCCAGGAACGCCGCCGGGGACCAGGCGAGCGCGGCCAGCACCGACGCGGCGGTGAACAGCGCCAGCCCGATGAGGAAGAGCCTGCGCCGTCCGAAGAGGTCGGCGAGCCGGCCGGACAGCAGCAGAAAGCCGCCGGAGGGCAGCGCGAACGCGGTGATCGCCCACTGCAGGTCGGCCTGGCCCATGCCCAGGTCCCGGCCGAGCACGGGCAGCGCCACGTTCAGGATGGAGAAGTCCAGCGCGATGACGAACTGCGCCCCGCACAGGACGAGCAGGACGACCTTGGCCCGCGGGGTCATCCGCGCGGCGGCCGGAGCGGGCGCGGTGGCGGTGCCGGGGGGCGGGGCCGGGACGGGGGAGGTGCCCGCCCGGGTGCCGGTGGGCGGTGAGGTTTCGGTTACTGGCATGTACCGAGCCTGCGCGGGCGGAATACGCCGTGGGGAGCGGGAACTTATCGTGGTGTCCGCACCACCAGCCACGCCGACAGGGGGAGAAACGTGGCCGAGAACGCTGCCGTGGAGGACACCGCGCGCCGTCGCCGGGAACTGCGGGACTTTCTGCGGAGCCGCCGGGCCCGGGTCACCCCGGCCGAGGCGGGCCTGCCCGACGGCGGCCGCCGCCGCACCCCGGGGCTGCGCCGCGAGGAGGTCGCCGTCCTCGCCGGGGTCGGTGCCTCCTGGTACCAGTGGCTGGAGCAGGGCCGGGACATCACCGTCTCGCCGCAGGTGCTGGACGCGGTCGCCCGGGTGCTGCGGCTCAACGGCGCCGAGCGGCGGCATCTGTACGTCCTGGCCGGGCTGAACCCGCCGCCGCGGCAGGACGCCGAGGAGCTGGGCCTCACCGACGTGTGCGCGGGCCTGCAGCGGCTGATCGACGCCTGGATGCCGTTCCCCGCGCACATCATGGACCCGTACTGGAACACCATCGCCTACAACGAAGCGTCCCACCGGGTGCTGGGCCACGGCCGCCCCGGGGTCTCGCCCAACTGCCTGGTCGCCTACTTCACCGACCCCGTCTACCGCGCGCGGTCCGCGAGCTGGGAGACCAACGCCCCGCTGGTCGTGGCCCAGTACCGGGCCGCGTGCTCGGTGCGGCCCGGCGACGAGGGCTTCGACGCGGTCGTACGGGAGGTCTCCGGGCTCAGCGCCGAGTTCGCCGGGCTGTGGAAGCGCGGCGACGCCCAGGACGGCGGGACGCTCCACAAGGAGATGGACCACCCGCTCGTCGGCACCCTGCTCTTCGAGTCCACCCAGCTGCGCATCCCGGTCCGCCCCGACCTCACGATCGTGCTGCACCAACCGCGCCCCGGCACGACGACCGAGGCGAAGCTGGAGCGGCTCGTCTCGCCGGAGGGCCGGCGGTGGGGGTCGCGCGCGAGCGGGGCCGGGCGCGGGGACGAGGTGTCCTCCCTCGCGGGGTGACGCCCCGCCGCCCCGGCCCCGCCCTGTCCGCCGCCCCCTTTCCCGCCGCCCGCCGCCTTTCCCCACCGCTCCCCGCTTTCCCCCACCGGTCCCCGCCCCGCATATGCTCGCCCGTATGAGCGAAGCCGCACCGCTGGACCCGGAAGACCGCAAGATCATCACGCTCGCGCGTTCGGCGCGGGCCCGTAACGGCGTGCCCGAGGGCGCCGCCGTCCGCGACGAGACCGGCCGCACCTATGTCGCCGGCACCGTCGCCCTGGACTCGCTGCAGCTCAGCGCGCTGCAGACGGCCGTGGCGATGGCCGTCGCCAGCGGGGCCGCCTCCCTGGAGGCCGCGGCCGTGGTCACCGACGCCGAGCGCGCCGCCGACGCGGACCTCGCCGCCGTACGGGACCTCGGCGGGCCCGCGACGCCGGTCCTGATCGCCGGCCTCGACGGCACCCTGCGCAGCACCGTCCCGGCGGGCGGCGCAACCGCCTGAGCGCCCGGATCCGCGGACGGCGGACGGGGCGGCCCACCGGAGTCCGGCGGGCCGCCCCGCGCCGGGCGCCCGCGGGCCGTGTGCCGGGGCCGGGTGGTCGGAGGCGCGCCCGGGATCGGGGAGAATGGGCCCCATGAGCGTTCGTACAGAGTCCTCCGCCGCGCACCGCGCGGGCTTCGCCTGCTTCGTCGGTCGCCCCAACGCGGGCAAGTCCACCCTCACGAACGCTCTCGTCGGCACGAAGGTGGCCATCACCTCCAACCGCCCGCAGACCACCCGCCACACGGTCCGCGGCATCGTGCACCGCCCCGAGGCGCAGCTGGTCCTCGTCGACACCCCCGGTCTGCACAAGCCGCGCACCCTGCTCGGCGAGCGGCTGAACGACGTCGTCCGGACCACCTGGTCCGAGGTGGACGTGATCGGCTTCTGCCTGCCCGCCGACCAGAAGATCGGCCCCGGCGACCGCTACATCGCGGCGGAGCTGGCCGACATCAAGAAGACCCCCAAGGTCGCCATCGTCACCAAGACCGACCTGGTCGACTCCAAGGCGCTGGCCGCCCAGCTGATCGCCATCGACCAGCTCGGCAAGGAGCTGGGCATCGAGTGGGCCGAGATCATCCCGGTCTCGGCGGTCGGGGACACCCAGGTGGCGCTCCTCGCCGATCTGCTGGTGCCGATGCTGCCGGAGAGCCCGCCGCTCTACCCCGAGGGCGATCTCACCGACGAGCCCGAGCAGGTCATGGTCGCCGAGCTCATCCGCGAGGCCGCGCTGGAGGGCGTCCGTGACGAACTGCCGCACTCCATCGCGGTGGTCGTCGAGGAGATGCTCCCGCGGGCGGACCGCCCCGCCGACAAGCCGCTCCTCGACATCCACGCGAACGTCTACATCGAGCGCCCCAGCCAGAAGGGGATCATCATCGGCCCGAAGGGCAAGCGCCTGAAGGAGGTCGGTACGAAGTCCCGCAAGCACATCGAGGCGCTGCTGGGCACGCCGGTCTTCCTGGACCTGCACGTCAAGGTCGCCAAGGACTGGCAGCGCGACCCGAAGCAGCTGCGCAAACTGGGCTTCTGAGCCGGGCCCGGCTCCCGGCCGCGGCCCGCCGCGGTCCCTAGGCCACGCCCCGTATCCGGCGCACCAGCAGCGCTCCCACCAGCCCGACCGCCGCCGCCAGCGCGTACAGCATCCGGTAGCCGCCGAGGTGGTGGACGACCGGCGCGGCCAGCGCGGGGGCGGCCACCTGCGGCAGCGCGTTGGCGATGTTGATGACGCCCAGGTCCTTGCCGCGGTGCGCGGCGGCCGGCAGCACCTGCGTCATCAGCGCGAAGTCGACCGAGGTGAAGACGCCGAACCCCACCCCGAGCAGCGCCGCGGCACAAAGCGCGCCCGGCCAGGTCTGCCACCCGGCCAGCAGCCCGGTCGCCACCGTCATGATCACCCCGGCCCACAGCACGAACGGCTGCCGTCGCCCGACCCGGTCCGACCAGAGCCCGCCGACCACGACCGTGCCCAGCAGGGTCACGCCGTTGACCGCGGTCAGCACCAGCACCCCGCCGCCGGGGTCGGGACGGTGCAGCACATCGCGCAGGTAGTACAGCAGGTACAGCAGGGCCAGCGCGTTGCCGAGGTTGATCAGGAACCGGGTCAGCCAGGCCCAGCCCAGATCGGGGTGGCGGCGCGGACTGATCCAGAACCCGGCGACCAGGATCCGCAGGCTCAGCGCCGGACGCCGCTCGGCCGGCAGCACCGGGTCCCGGTGCGCCAGCACATACGGGAGGGTGCCCAGCACCACGAAACCGGCGCAGGCGAGATAGCCCGCGGCCACGGTGCCCGCCACCGTCGCCAGGCCCGTCCCGGCCACCACGCCCAGGATCTGCGCGGCGCCCAGCCAGCCGCCCACCGCCCCGCGCTGCCCGCGCGGCACCCGGTCGGGCACCGCCGCGGTGATCGCCGCGAACGCCGCGTTGAGGGTGAGCTGCACCAGGCACCACCCCAGCACCATCACCGGCACCGAGCCCGCCCCGGCCAGCAGGACGAGCGCGCCCGCCCCGCCCGCGGCCCCCGCGGCGATCCACGGCGTACGCCGCCCGAACCGCGAGGCCGTACGGTCCGACAGCGCCCCGAAGAGCGGGTTGGCCACCAGCGAGACGACGGCCCCCGCGCCGGTCACCCACGCCAGCACCGACTCCTTCGGCGTCCCCGGCGGCGCGAGCTCCGCGGCCTGCCACGCGAGCAGGATCTGCAGCGGCCCGTACCACCCGGCCCAGATCGCCCCGTTGCCCAGCGACAGCGCGGCCGTCCAGGCCCGCCCGGCCTTCCGCGACGGCTCCGCAAGCGCCTCCGGAGCCGGGCCGCTCATCCCCGGGCCTGTTCCCGCAGCACGTCCCGCAGCCAGTGGTACGAGGCCTTGGGCGTCCGCTCCAGCGTCGTGTAGTCGACATGCACCAGCCCGAACCGCCGGGCGTACCCCTCCGCCCATTCGAAGTTGTCCATCAGCGACCACACGAAGTACCCGCGGACATCGACGCCGGCCGTCATCGCCGCGTGCAGCGCCCGCAGATGCCCGTCCAGGAACGCGATCCGCTCCCGGTCCTCGATCCCCTCGTACGAGCATCCGTTCTCGGTGATCACCACGGGCGGCAGCCGGTCCCCGTACCGCTCCCGGAACGACACCAGCAGCTCGGTCAGCGCCTCCGGCACCACCGGCCAGCCGAAGTCGGTGCGCGGATACCCCTCGATCTCCCGGGGCGCGAAGGGCAGTTCGGGCGGCAGCCGGATCCCGCCGAAGTCGGCCGTCCCGGCACCGTCCGCCCCCGGGGCGCCCACCAGCGTCGGCTGGTAGTAGTTGATCCCGTACCAGTCCAGCGGCTGTCCGATCACCTTCAGATCGTCGGCGACCGGACCCGGCAGCAGCGCCGCCAGCTCCTCGTCCGGATACCGCCCCAGCAGCACCGGCTCCGCGAACAGCCGGTTGAGCAGCAGGTCGTAGAGGCCGGCCGCCGCGGTGTCCTCCTCGGACCCGCTCGCCGTCCAGGTCGGCCCGTGCGAGTTGGCGATCCCGATGTCCGTCGCCCCGCGGGCCCGCAGTGCCTGCACGGCCAGGCCGTGCCCCAGCAGCTGGTGGTGCGCCGCCGGCAGCGCGTCGAACAGCAGCTGCCGCCCCGGTGCGTGCTGCCCCAGCCCGTAGCCCAGCAAGGTCACTTCGGCCGGCTCGTTGAGCGTGATCCACCGCTCCACCCGGTCCCCGAGCCGCGCCGCCACCGCGTCCGCATACGCCGCGAAGCGCTCGGCGGTCTCCCGGACGAGCCACCCGCCGCGGTCCTCCAGCGTCTGCGGGGTGTCCCAGTGGAAGAGCGTCGGCACCGGGGCGACCCCCGCCGCCAGCAGCGCGTCCACCAGCCGGTCGTAGAAGTCCAGCCCGGCGCCGTTGACCGCCCCGTCCCCGTCCGGCACCACCCGCGGCCAGGCCACCGAGAACCGGTACGCCCCGGCCCCGAGTTCCGCCAGCAGCGCCACGTCCTCGCGGTAGCGGTGGTAGTGGCCGGTCGCCACCCGCGGATCGGACCCGTCCTTGATCCGCCCCGCCTCCGCCGCGAACACATCCCACACGGACCGCCCCCGCCCGCCGTCCGCCACCGCCCCCTCGATCTGCGCGGCGGACGTGGACACCCCCCATAAGAAGTCACGGGGGAAGCGGGGCAGCGCGGCGGGCACGGGTCCGGTCGTCATGCGCCGGATCTTTGTAACCGGCGGTAACGGTGTCAAGGGGCAGGCGGAAAAGGGACGTTGGGACGGCCGCCCGGCCCCGGAGGGTGCGGTGGCCGCCCCGGCCTACGACCCTTCCTTCATCACCTTGGTGATCAGCGTGCGCTGCTCGTCCGTGAGGCGTGGATCGGAGCAGTACACCGTGCGGCCGTCGACCGTGATCTGGTAGCTGAAGCCGTCCGGTACCCCGACGGGGGGCTCGGTGCGGGCGGTGGCGACGGCGCGTTCGGCGAGGGACTGCCAGTCGCGGGCGTCAGGGCGGTCCGAGGTGTCGACCTCGGCACGGCGGTCGACGCCCGCGAAACCGCCGGTGCGGTGAACATGAATGCGCATAACGGACTCCTCCGATGTCCTCCGACGGACTCCTACCCCGTACGGCCACGCTTACCGCGCGCGGTGGGGGGGGGGCGGGCCGCGGGCCCCCCCCCCCCCCCGGGGGGGGGGGGGGGGGGGGGGGGGGGGGGGGGGGGGGAGAGGGTGTTGGTGGTTGTTGTTTTATAGGTGGGGGGCGGGGAAGTATAAATAGG
>NZ_JBFBHQ010000006.1:0-524029 GCF_040701845.1 Streptomyces angustmyceticus
TGTCGGAGCAGGGCGCAGGCGCGGTCCGTCCGGCCCTCGTCCGCCGGGAGCGACCCGAGGTCGTCCCGCTGTCCTTCGCCCAACGCCGGCTCTGGATCCTCGACCAACTGGAGGAAGCCGGTCCGCTCTACCACCTGCCGCTCGTCGCCCGGCTGTCCGGCGTCCTCAACGAGGAGGCGCTGCGCGGCGCACTGGCGGATGTCGTCACCCGGCACGAGAGCCTGCGCACCGTCTTCCGGCAGGACGGCGGACAGCCCCGGCAGGTCGTGCTCGACGCTGCTGAGGCCCGTCCCTCGCTGCGCGTCACACCGATCGACGCCTCCGAGATCGAGGCAGCCGTCACCGCCGCACGCAACGAGGGGTTCCGGCTCGACACGGACCTCCCGCTGCGGGCCACGCTGCTCGTCCTCGGGCCGCGGGACCACGTGCTGGTGGTGGTGCTCCACCACATCGCCGGTGACGCATGGTCGATGGGGCCCCTGGTGCGCGATCTCGGCGAGGCGTACACCGCGCGGTGCGCCGGCGGGGTTCCGCAGTGGGAGCCGCTCCCCGTCCAGTACGCGGACCACGCCCTGTGGCAGCGGGAACTCCTCGGGGCCGAGGGCGACCCCGACAGCGAGGGGTCCCGGCAACTCGCCTACTGGAAGGAGGCGTTGGCGGGCGTCCCGGAAGTCCTCCCGCTGCCCGCCGACCGGCCGCGGCCGGCCGAGGCGAGCCACCACGGCGGACTGGTCCCCTTCGGCCTGGACGCCGAGCTGCACGGCCGGCTGCAGGAGCTGGCCCGGTCCGGCCGCGCGACGGTGTTCATGGTGCTGCAGGCCGCCCTGGCGGCGCTGCTGACCGGACGGGGCGCGGGATGCGACATCCCCATCGGCACACCCGTGGCCGGACGCGGGGACGCCGCGGCCGAAGAGCTGGTCGGCTTCTTCGTGAACACGCTGGTGCTGCGCACCGACACCTCGGGCGACCCCACCTTCCGTGAGCTGCTGGCCCGGGTCCGGGAGGCGGACCTGGCCGCCTACGCCCACCAGGACGTGCCCTTCGAGCGGCTCGTCGACGGGCTGCGCGTCCCGCGCTCACTGGCGCATCACCCGCTGTTCCAGGTGATGCTCGTGCTGGACAACTTCTCCCGCACGACGGTCGGTCTCGACGGCCTGCGCAGCGTGGGCGGCATCGAAGCGCCGTCCGCCGAGGGGCCGGGACGGGCGAAGTTCGATCTGTCGGTGCGGGTGTCCGAGCGGCTCACGGAGCACGGCGCCGCGGAGGGCATGACGGGCAGTTTCGCCTTTGCGAAGGATCTGTTCGACCGCTCGACGGTCGAGGCGATGGCAGCCGGCTTCGTGCGGCTGCTCAGGACAGTGGCGGCGCACCCCGACCGGCCGGTCGGAGCGGTGGCCGCGGAAGTGGCCGGAGAGGCGGAGAGTGTGAACACCCAAGAGCACCACCAGCGGGCGCAGGAGCGCGACGGCACCGGCCGTCCGCTGCCGGAGCTGCTGGTACCGCAACTGATCGAGGCGCAGGCAGCCGGCGCGCCCGGCGCCCCTGCGGTGGTGTGCGGGGCCGAGACGGTCTCGTACGCCGAACTCAACGCGCGGGCCAACCGTCTGGCGCATCTGCTGATCGCGCGGGGCGCCGGGCCGGAGCGCGTGGTCGCGCTGATGGTGCCGCGGTCCGTCGACATGATCGTGGCGGTGCTGGCGGTGCTGAAGTCAGGCGCCGCCTACCTCCCGGTCGACAGCGCCTACCCGGCCGACCGGATCCGCTACCTCCTCGACGACGCCCGCCCGTCCCTGGTGCTCACCACCACCGAGGCCCTCGGCAGCCTGCCGGACTCCCCGGAGCGGGCCCGGATCGTCCTCGACGAGGCGGCCACCGCGGATGCCCTCGCGGCAAGCCCCGCGACGAACCCCGTCGACGCCGACCGGACGGCGCCGCTCACCCCGCGCACCCCCGCCTACGTCATCTACACCTCGGGCTCCACTGGCCTGCCCAAGGGCGTGGTCGTGGAACACCGCGGCATCCCGAACCTGGTCCTGGCGCGCATCGAGCCCTACGCCATGGGCCCCGGCAGCCGGGTGCTGCAGTTCGCCTCGCTGAGCTTCGACGCCGCGATGTCCGAGATCTGCACCCCGCTCAGCGCGGGAGCCTGCCTGGTGCTCGGGCCGGCCGACATGCTCGACCAGGTCGCCGAGCTGCCCGACCTCATCCGTGCCCACGGGGTGACGCACGCGACGCTGCCGCCCGCCGTCCTCAGCAGGCTCGCACCCGACAGCCTGCCCTCGATCCGGACCCTGACCATCGCGGGTGAGGCCGCCCAGCCAGGCCTGGTGTCCCAATGGGCACCCGGGCGTCGGATGTTCAACGCCTACGGACCCACCGAGACCACCGTCTCGTGCACCATGGCGGGCCCTCTCGGCGCCGAGGGCGGAGTCCCCTCGATCGGGCGTCCGCTGCCGAACACCCTGGCCTACGTCCTGGACGACGGCCTCCGGCCGGTGGACACCGGCGCGGCCGGCGAACTGTACGTCGCCGGGGCGGGCGTGGCCCGCGGCTACCTCGGCCGGGCCGCACTGACCGGTGAGCGGTTCGTCGCCGACCCGTTCGGCCCCGCCGGCACCCGGATGTACCGCACCGGAGACGTGGTGCGCCACCGTCCGGACGGCACCCTGGAGTTCGTCGGACGCGCCGACGACCAGGTCAAGATCCGCGGCTACCGCATCGAACTCGGCGAGGTCCAGGAGGCCCTGCTGGCCTGCCCCGGGGTCGGCGAGGCCGTCGCCGTGGTCCGTGAGGACGAGCCCGGCCACCAGCGGCTCGCCGGATATCTGACCCCGGTGCCGGGCGCGGGCCTGGACACCGCCGCCCTCCGTGCCCGGCTGGCGGACGTCCTGCCGGCGTACCTGGTGCCGTCCGTGCTGGTCGTGCTCGACCGCATCCCGCTGACCGTCAACGGCAAGGTGGACCGGGCGGCGCTCCCGGCCCCGGCCGCCACCGCACCGTCCCCGGCCGCCGCCACCCGCGGCCCGCGGGGACGGCGGGAGGAGATCCTCTGCCGGGTGATCGCCGAGGTGCTCGCCCTGCCCCAGGTCGGCGTGGACGACAACTTCTTCGCCCTGGGCGGTGACAGCATCTCCGCGCTCCAGGTCGCGAGCCGGGCCCGGCAGGCGGGGCTGGCGCTGGCGCCCCGCGACGTCTTCCGGCACCAGACCGTCGCCGAACTCGCCCCCGCGGCCGAGGAGACCGGGCAGCAGCGCACCGCCCGCCCCGACGACGGAATCGGCCAGGTCCCCTCCACTCCCGTACTGCGCTGGCTCGCCCAGCGCCGCGGCCCGATCCAGGGCCTCAACCAGGCCGTCCTGCTACGGGTACCCGCCCTCGGGCAGCGAGCCCTGACCCTCGCACTGCAGACCCTCCTCGACCACCACGACGCGCTCCGCGTCACGCTGGCCGGCTCCGCCACCGGTGTCACCTGGGGGCTGAACGTCCAGGCCCGCGGCGCCGTCCGGGCGGCGGACCGGATCACCCGGGTCGATGTGAGCGGCCTGCCCGACGACCCGGCCGACCCCGCCCTGACCGCCCTCGTCGACGAGCAGGGCGAGGCGGCCCGCCGCCGCCTGGACCCGCAGGCCGGGGCCGTCCTCGAAGTGGTCTGGTTCGACGGCGGCGCCGACCGGTCCGGCTGGCTGCTGGTCGTCGCACACCACCTGGTCGTGGACGGCGTCTCCTGGCGCATTCTGCTGCCGGACCTGGCGGCCGCCTGGCAGACGGCGGCGGCCGGCGGCACCCCCGAACTCGCGCCGGTCGGCACCTCGCTGCGGCGCTGGGCCCAACTGCTGCTCGCGGAGGGCCAGAACCCCGAGCGCACCACCGAACTCGACCTGTGGACGGGGATCCTCGACCGGCCCGACCCGCGCCTCGGCGCCGGGCGGCTCGACCCGGCCCGCGACACCCGGGCCACGGCCCGGTACCTGTCGGTGACCCTCCCCGCCGAGATCACCCACTCCCTGCTCACCGAGGTGCCGGAGAAGTTCCAGGCGCAGATCAACGACGTGCTGCTGACCGGCTTCGCGCTCGCCGTCGCCCGATGGCGCGAGCGCAACGGCTGGGGCGACGAGCGCTCGGTCCTGGTCGACGTCGAGGCCCACGGGCGGGAGGAGATCGCCGAGGACATCGACCTGTCCCGCACCGTCGGCTGGTTCACCAGCATCCACCCCGTACGCCTGGACCCGGGCGCCGTCGACATCGGCCAGGCCTTCGCCGGCCGGGCCGCCGCCGGGAGCGCCCTCAAGCACATCAAGGAACAGCTCCGCGGCATCCCGGACAACGGCCTCGGCTACGGCCTGCTGCGCTACCTCAACCCCGACACCGCAGGACTCCTCGCGCAGTACGGCGCCCCGCAGATCGGCTTCAACTACCTCGGCCGCACCCACTCCGCCGCCCTGACCGCACCCTCGGGCGGGCACGACGGCGGCTGGCGCGGCGAATCGGGGATGGACGTCCGGGTCGTCCCCTCCGACGACGGCATGCCGTTCGCCCACTGCCTGGAGATCAGCGCGGTCACCCGGGAGACCGCGGACGGACCGCGGCTGAACGCCACGGTCTCCTGGCCCGACGCCCTCTTCGCGCCGGACCAGATCCAGGACCTGCTGGACACCTGGGCCGAGGCGCTGCACGCCCTCGCGGCCCGGGCGGGCAGCGCGCCCGCCGGCGGCCTCACCCCCTCCGACCTGCCGCTCGTCGACCTCACCCAGACCGAGATCGACGAACTGGAGGCCCGGCCGGGCGGCGTCGAGGACGTGCTACCGCTCTCCCCGCTGCAGGAGGGGCTCCTCTTCCACGCGCTCTACGCCGACAGCGGACCGGACGTCTACGCCATGCAGATGGCCGTCGACCTGGAAGGCCCGCTGGACACCGACGCTCTGCGGGCCGCCGGACAGGCCCTGCTGGAGCGCCACCCGAACCTGCGCGCCTGGTTCCACCGCCGCCCCGGCGGCCAGGCCGTCCAGGTCATCCAGTCCCGGGTCGGCCTGGCCTGGGACGAGGTGGACCTGACGGCCGAGGACGAGGCCACCCGGCAGGCCGAGCTGGAGCGGCTCACCGACGAGGCCCGCCACCAGCGCTTCGACCTCGCCACCCCGCCGCTGGTCCGGTTCCTGCTGATCCGCCTCGGCACCGGCCGGCACCGCCTGCTGATCCTCAAGCACCACATCGTGCTCGACGGCTGGTCCATGCCGCTGTTCCTGCGCGACCTCGTCACCCTCTACCACCGCGGCGGCGACCGGACGGCCCTGCCGCCCGTCGTCCCCTACCGCACCTACTTCGACTGGCTGGCGGACCAGGACGCCGAGGCGACCCGGGAGGCCTGGCGCGACGCCCTGTCCGGCGTCACCGAACCGACGCTGCTCGCGCCGGCCGGCGCCGGCGCCCCGACCGAGCTGCCGCGGGACGTGACCCGACGGCTCCCGGCCGACCTGACGGCCGCGCTGCAACGCCACGCGGTCGACACCTCGGTGACGCTCAGCACGGTCCTGCAGAGTGCCTGGGCCGTCCTGCTGGGACGTCTGCTCGGCCGGGACGACGTGGTGTTCGGCACCACCGTGTCCGGCCGGCCGCCGGAGATCCCCGGCATCGAATCCATCGTCGGCCTGTTCATCAACACCCTGCCGGTCCGGGTCCGTCTCGACCTGTCCGAGAGCTGGTCGGCGCTCGCCTCCCGGCTCCAGGAGGAACAGACCGCGCTCAGCGCCCACCACCATCTCGGCCTGACCGAGATCCAGCAGCACACCGGCCTCGGTGAACTCTTCGACACCCTCATGGTGTACGAGAACTTCCCCGTGCCCGCGGGGGGCGAGCAGCAGCCCACGGCGCTGCGCGCCACGGCCGTGGAGGGACGCGCCGCCGCGCACTACCCGCTGTCCCTGATCGCCTCCCTGGGCTCCGAAGGCCTCCGCCTGCGGCTCGACTACCGGCCCGAACTCTTCGACGCACCGACCGTGGAGCGCCTGCTCGGCCGCCTGGTGCGCCTGCTGGAGGAGATCGGCGCGGCCCCCGGCAAGGCCGTCGGGGCGCTGGACGTCCTTGCCCCCGACGAGCGTGCGCAGCTGGTCGAGGGCTGGAACGGCGGCCCGCTCACCCTGCCGGCCGGTCCGCCGACGATGCTCCGCGCGTTCGCCGACGCCGTCGCCGCGGGCCCCGACGACCTCGCGGTCCGCCTCGGCGACCAGCGGCTGACCTACCGGCAGCTGGACGAGGAGGCCAACCGGCTGGCCCGGCTGCTGACCGGGCTCGGCGTACGCCCCGAGACCCGCGTGGGAGTGCTGCTCGACCGCTCCACCGAACTCCTGGTCGCCGCGCTCGCCGTGCTCAAGGCGGGCGGGGTCTATGTGCCACTGGAGCCCAACTACCCCGACGAGCGGGTCCGGCTGCTGCTCGACGAGACGGCCTCGCCGGTCCTGCTGACCGACGCGGGACGGGTGGCGGACTGGACGGCGAAACTCGGCGACCGGATCGAGGTCGTCGCCGTCGACGGCGACCCGCGCCTGGCGGCACAGGACCGCACCGCCCCCGAAGTCGTCGTCCTGCCCGACCAGCTCGCCTACGTGATCTACACCTCTGGTTCCACCGGTGTGCCCAAGGGCGTCGCCGTCACCCACCGCAACGTCGTGGAGCTGGCCGCGGACCACTGGTGGCAGCTGGACCGGACCCACCGGGTGCTCTTCCACTCCCCGCACGCCTGGGACGTCTCCACCCTGGAGTGGTGGGTGCCGCTGCTGAACCACGGCGAAGTCGTCATCGCACCCCCGGGAAAGGTCGACCTCGAAGCGATCGCCCGGCTCGTCATCGAGGAGGACATCACCGGACTGTGGGCCTCCGGCGGCCTCTTCCGGCTGCTCGCCGAAATGCACCCGGAGTGCTTCGCCGGTCTGACCGAGGTCCGCACCGGCGGGGACGTGGTCCCCGCGTACGCCGTGCGCAACGCCCTCGCGGCCGTCACCGACACCGTCGTCACCGCCGGATACGGCCCGACCGAGACCACCGTGTTCTCCACCCGCCACTCCATGCGCCCCGGCGACGAAGTGCCCGAGAGCGTGCCCATCGGCGCCCCGCTGGACGAGACCAGGGCCTACGTCCTCAGCCCCGGCCTCGAACCCGTACCGGTCGGGGTGGTCGGCGAGCTCTACCTCGCCGGCTCCGGAGTCGCCCGCGGATACGAGAACAACCCGGCCATGACCGCCGAACGGTTCGTCGCCGACCGCTACGGCGAGCCCGGCACCCGGATGTACCGCACCGGCGACCTGGTCCGCCACCGCCCCGACGGGCTCATGGAGTTCGTCGGCCGCGTCGACGAACAGGTCAAGCTGCGGGGCTTCCGGGTCGAGCTGCGGGAGGTCGAGGTCGCCCTCAGCGCGTACCCCGGCATCGGCCAGGCCGTCGCGCTGGTGCGCGAGGACCGGCCCGGTGACAAACGGCTCGTCGGATACGTGGTGCCGGACGCCGGAGCCGCCGCCCCCGACCTGGCCGCGCTGAAGGCTCAACTGGCGGAGAAACTGCCCGAGTTCATGGTGCCGTCCGCGCTCGTCGTGCTCGATGCGCTGCCGCTGACCGCGAACACCAAGCTGGACCGCAAGGCGCTGCCCGCCCCCGAACGGCAGGCGGAGCACCGGAGCCGGCCGCGCAGTCCCCAGGAGGAGGTGCTCTGCGCCCTGTTCGCCGACGCCCTCGGCGTGCCCGAGGTCGGCATCGACGACGACTTCTTCCTGCTCGGCGGCAACTCGCTGCTCGCCGCGTCCCTGGTCAGCCGGATCCGGGCGGTGCTCGGCTCCGGGCTGAGCGTCCAGGCACTGTTCACCGCACCGTCGGTGCGCGGCCTGTCGCAGCGGCTGGAGGCCGGCATCGGCCCGGACGAGGACAACGGGCTGGAGGTGCTCCTGCCGCTGCGCGCACGGGGGAGTGCGCCCACGCTGTTCTGCTTCCACGCCGGCGGCGGCCTGAGCTGGCGTTACGCCGGACTCCTGCGCCACATACCGGACACCCACCCGGTCTACGGCCTGCAGGCACGCGCCTTCGGCACCCCGGGCTACGTGCCCGGCAGCATCGAGGAGATCGCCGAGCACTTCGTCGAGCAGATGCGGACCGTGCAGCCGGCGGGCCCGTACCACCTGCTGGGCTGGTCCTTCGGCGGACTGGTGGCACACGCCGTGGCGGTGCGCCTCCAGGCGGACGGCGACCAGGTCGGGCTGCTGGCGATCCTCGACTCGTTCCCCGTCGAGAACCCCGGGGCGGCACCGGACGGCCCGGCCGGCGAGGACCTGATGCGGGCCCTGCTGGAAGCCGCGAACCTCGGCACCGGCGAGCGGCGGGACGAGCCGCTCACACCGGACGCTGTCGCCGGTGCTCTGCGCGCGCAGGGCAATCCGCTCACCGACCTGCTCGCCGCACACCTCGGCACGGTCCTGGACACCTACCGCGGCAACCTCGCGCTGCGGTACGCGTTCACCCCCAAGGCGTTCCACGGCGACGCCACGCTCATCACCGCCGGGGCGAACCGGCCCGACGGCCGGCCCGGCGCCGACCGCTGGCGGCCGTACATCGACGGCAGCCTGCACGAGCACACCGTGCCCTGCCGCCACGAGGACATGCTGCTGCCCGGCCCGCTCACCGAGATCGGGCAGATCGTCTCCGGCCGGCTGCGCAACCACAGTGAGGAGGAGGGGAACCGATGACCCGGGAGATCTACGACATCGGCGAGATCCCGCCGCTCGGCGAGGTGCCGCGGTACATGCACGCCGCCCTGGTCCGCCCCGAGCGGTACGGACCGCCCAGCACCGCGATGGCCGTCGAGCCGGTCGAGGTGCCGCCCGTCGGCCGCGGCCAGATCCTGGTGATGGTCATGGCGGCGGGTGTCAACTACAACGGAGTGTGGGCAGGTCTCGGCACTCCCGCCGATGTCATCGCCGCCCGCCGCAAGCAGGGCGACCCCCACGACTTCCACATCTCCGGCTCGGAGGGCGCCGGCGTGGTGTGGGCGGTGGGGGAGGGGGCGACTCAGTACCGGGTCGGCGACCACGTCATCGTGGCCGGCGTCAAATGGGACGAGTCGGCGCCCGACATCCGGATGGGCACCGACCCCACGGCCTCGAAATCCCAGCGTGCCTGGGGCTATGAACTGAACTTCGGTTCCTTCGCCCAGTTCACCGTGGTCGACGAGTACCAGTGCCACCCCAAGCCCGCCCATCTGACCTGGGAACAGGCCGGCTGCTTCCTCGGCGGCGGCTCCACCTCCTACCGCATGCTGAACGGCTGGGCCCCGCACACCGTCCAGCCGGACGACCCGGTGCTGATCTGGGGCGGGTCCGGTGGTCTCGGCTCGATGGCCATCCAGATCACCGACCACTTCGGGGGCGTCCCCATCGCCGTCGTCTCCGACGACGACAAGGCCGAGCACTGCCTGAAGCTGGGCGCGCGCGGCGTCATCAACCGCCGCGACTTCGACCACTGGGGACGGCTGCCGAACGCCGAGGACAGCGCGGAGTTCGGCCGCTGGCAGCAGGGCGCGCGGGCCTTCGGCCGCCGCATCTGGGAGATCCTCGGCGAGCGCCGCTCACCGCGGATCGTGCTGGAACACCCGGGGCGGGACACCCTCGCCACCTCCGTCTACGTCTGCGACCACGCGGGGATGGTGGTGACCTGCGCCGGAACCAGCGGATACAACGGCGACATCGACCTGCGCTTCCTGTGGATGTTCCAGAAACGTCTGCAGGGCTCGCACGCCGCGAATGTCCGGGAGACCCGGGCGATCATCAACCTCGTGGCGGCGGGACGGGTCGACCCCTGCCTGAACCTCACCATGCCGTTCGAGGAGATTTCCCAGGCCCATCAAATGGTCTACGAGAACCGGCACCCGGCCGGGAACACCGCGGTCCTGGTCAATGCCCCCGAAGCGGGACTGACCGGAATGCCGTGACCCACCCATCCCGGCAGCGGAAACAGCTGTGAATACGGGAAAGGAAAAGAAAAGGGCCGCCGGCGACACCGGCGGCCCTTTTGCGTACGGAGCGGCAGTTGTGCGTCAAGGACGTGTCCAGCAGGCCGCCGCCGAAGTCTCCTACGGTGATCCACGTCGAATCGACATACCGCTGGGGGGACATGGTGAAGGCGCCACGAAGTGCTCCAGCGGAGCGAAGCGATGACGGCGGCGGACCGGAAAGGCAAGAAGGAACCGTTCGCCGAGGTTTTCCCACGCCTCTATTGGGCGGTGCTCCGCGACATGTGGAATGCCGCAGCCGAATACGGCGGCGGCCTCGTCGTCCACTCCCGCCATGACCGAGAGTGCGCCGGGCAGCTCGTGGAAGAACCCGGCGTGCCCCACCGCCGCCCTTCGTGCAGCGCGACCTCGCCCCGCCGCACTCGCCGGCGCCCTCCGCCGGGCCGTCGCCGACCCCGGACCTCGCAGCACGGCCGCCCTCGCCCGGCAGGTGCGGACCGAGCACGGCGCCGAACGGGCGGTCCGAGTGCTGGAGCGTCTTCCCACCGAACAGTCAGGAGAACGCCGTGCAGGCGACCACGCATGACAGCGTCACGCAGCCGACCGCACCAGGAGGCCGTGACCTGGCGCTCTTCGGAGGCCGCCCGGCCTTCGACCGTCCGCTGCATGTGGGCTCGCCCAACGTCCCCGACCGCAAGCGCCTGTTCCGGCGCATCGAGGAGGCACTGGACCGTGGCTGGCTCACCAACAACGGCCCCCTGGTGCGGGAGTTCGAGGAGCGGCTGCGCGCCCTCACCGGCGCCGCACACGTCCTGGCCACCAGCAGTGGCACCGCCGCCCTCGAAGTGCTGGTGCGGGCCCGGGGCCTGAGCGGCGAGGTGATCGTCCCGTCCTTCACCTACGTCGCCACCGTCCATGCCCTCCAATGGCAGGGCATGACTCCGGTGTTCGCCGACATCGACCCCGAGACGGGCACCCTGGATCCCGAGCACGTCGAGCAGCTGATCACCCCGCGGACCAGCGGCATCGTCGGCGTCCACCTCTGGGGCAGGCCCTGCCGCACCGACGCGCTCCGGCGGATCGCCGACACCCGGGGACTGGCCCTGCTCTACGACGCCGCCCACGCCCTGGGCAGCGCGGTCGACGGCCGGCCGGTCGGCCGCCTCGGGGACGGGGAGATCTTCAGCTTCCACGCGACCAAGTTCATCAACGCCTTCGAGGGCGGAGCGGTCGCCACCAGCGACCCCGCACTCGCCGAAACCGTCGACCGGATGCGCAACTTCGGCTTCGGCCCCGGACGCGAGGTGCTCACCCACGGCACCAACGCCAAGATGAACGAGATATCCGCCGCCATGGGCCTGACCGCCCTGGAGCACATCGACGAGATCATCGCCGCGAACGTGCTGCGCTTCGAGCACTACCGGGCCGGTCTCGCCGGCGTCCCCGGCGTACGGCTGCGCACGCCGGGACCGGGGGAGCGCAGCAACCACCAGTACATCGTCATGGAGATCGACTCCGCCGTCGCCGGAATCGGCCGCGACCAGCTGCTGCGCCTGCTGCACGCGGAGAACATCGTGGCCCAGAAGTACTTCCACCCGGGCTGCCACCGGATGCGCCCCTACGCCCTGCGCTCCGACATCCACCAGCCGCTGCCGCTGCCCGGCACCGAGCAGCTGGCCGAGCGGGTGCTGGTACTGCCCTCGGGGCTGGCCGTCACCCCCGCCGACGTCGACCGGATCTGCGAGGTCGTGCGGCTGGCGGTCGCCGCCACCCCCGCGCACTGACCACACAGGAGGAACACGCACATGAGCACGATCACCACCGCGACCGCGGGAGGCACGGCCGACGGGCAGCGGCTCACCGGCTGGAGCGGCGACGCCGACTACTTCCGCTTCCGGGAGCTGACCACCTTCGAACCGCAGGCCGTCGTCGACGTCCTCAAGGGCCGCAGCGCGGGCGTCGTCTTCCGCAACGTGGTCGCCACGGACACCTGCGCCCAGCTCTCCGAGCGCTTCTGGGACAGCCCGGACCGGATGCGGCGTGTCTCCGTCGCGCCGAGCTACTACCTGGGCACGTACCACTACCACAAGACCACCGCCGCGTACCTGGACGAGTCCGAGCGCACCGGCCCGGCACTGGAGCGGGTCCTCGACATCCCGGAGGACCCGCTGAGCGGGTTCTACGAGGGCCTCGCCAAGGCGCTCGCGCCCGAGGGCGTGACCGTGCGCCAGGCCCGCCACGACGGCCGGCAGGCGTGCCGCGGACTGCTGAGGTCCTGGCACGGCGCGGGACGGTACACGCTCGACCCGCACGAGGACAGCTCCCAGTGCACCGAACCCGGGCAGGCGGACTTCGAGATCCAGCGGGTCCTCGACCACCACATCGCCGCGCTCAACATATGCCTGGAGAACGGCGACGGCGGGCGTCTGGCGGTGTGGAACATCCAGCCGGACGAGGCGAGCAAGCGCCGGCTGGGCCTGCACCACCTCGGGTCGCCCTACCCCATGGACACCCTGGAGGGCATCGAGCGCCAGTGGATCGAGGTCAACGCCGGCGACATCTACGTCTTCAACGGCGGACACATCCACGCGGTGGAACCCAACACCGCGGCCGACAGCCGCCGCACCACCGTCGCGGGCATCCTCGGCTTCATCGACGACGAAACGGTCGTCTCGTGGACATGAAAGCCCTCGTCCTCGCCGGAGGCACCGGCAGCAGGCTGCGGCCGATCACCCACACCTCGGCCAAGCAATTGGTCCCCGTCGCCAACAAGCCGGTGCTCTTCTACGTCCTCGACTCCCTCGCCGAGGCCGGCATCACCGACATCGGCATCGTCGTGGGCGACACCGCCGACGAGATCCGCGCCGCCGTCGAGAGCGGCGGCTACGCGGACCGGCTGGACCTCACCTACATCGTCCAGCCCGCACCGCTGGGCCTGGCCCACGCGGTGCGGGTCGCCCGCGACTTCCTCGGCGACGACGACTTCGTGATGTACCTCGGCGACAACTTCATCGTCGGCGGCATCACCGAGCAGGTCGCGGCGTTCCGATCCGACCGCCCCGATGCGCGGATCCTGCTGACCCGGGTGCCCGATCCCACCGCCTTCGGAGTGGCCGAACTCGACGAGGACGGGCGCCTGGTGGGCCTGGAGGAGAAGCCGTCGAAGCCCAAGAGCGACCTCGCGCTCGTCGGCGTCTACCTCTTCACCCCCGCCGTCCACGACGCCGTCCGCGCCATCGTCCCCTCGGCCCGCGGCGAGCTGGAGATCACCCACGCCATCCAGTGGCTGATCGACCGGGACCGCAACGTGCAGTCCGCGACGATCTCCGGCTACTGGAAGGACACCGGCAACGTCGACGACATGCTGGAGGTCAACCGGACCGTCCTGGAGACCGTCGAACCGATGGTGGCCGGCGACGTCGACGAGAGCACCAGGATCATCGGGCGGGTGCGGATCGCGCCCGGCGCCGTGGTCCGCCGCTCCCGCATCGTCGGCCCGGCCGTCATCGGCTCCGGTGTGGAGATCACGGGCTCCTACGTCGGCCCCTTCACCTCGGTCTCCGACGACTGCCGCATCGAGGACAGCGAGATCGAGTACTCCATCGTGCTCCCCGGCTCCTCGATCACGGGTGTCCGGCGGGTGGAGGCCTCCTTGATCGGCCGCAACGTCGAAGTCACCCCCGCCCCCCGCGCCCCCGCGGCGCACCGGCTCGTCCTGGGCGACCACAGCAAGGTGCAGATCTCCTCATGACCACCAGGATCCTCGTCACCGGCGGAGCCGGCTTCATCGGCTCCCACTACGTACGCACACTGCTCGGCCCGCAGGGGCCCGGCGACGTCCGGGTCACGGTGCTCGACGCCCTGACCTACGCCGGGACCACCGCGAACCTCGACTCGGTCCGGGCACACCCGGCGTTCCGCTTCGTCCACGGAGACATCCGCGACGCCGCCCTCGCCGACGACCTCGTCGGCCGGCACGACCAGGTGGTGCACTTCGCCGCCGAGTCGCACGTGGACCGCTCCATCGAGAGCGCCGCCGCCTTCGTCGGCACCAACGTGGCCGGCACCCAGACCCTGCTCGATGCCGCGCTGCGCACCGGCCTGCGCACCTTCGTGCACATCTCCACCGACGAGGTCTACGGCTCCGTACCCGTCGGCAGCTCCACGGAGACGGCGCCACTGGAGCCCAACTCCCCCTACGCGGCGTCCAAGGCGTCGAGCGACCTGCTCGCCCTGGCCCACCACCGCACCCACGGTCTGGACGTCCGGGTGACACGCTGTTCCAACAACTACGGCCACCACCACTTCCCCGAGAAACTCATCCCCCGCTTCATCACCTCGCTGCTCGACGGGGGCACGGTGCCGCTGTACGGGGACGGTCTCCACATCCGCGACTGGCTGCACATCGACGACCATGTCGCCGGCATCGACCTGGTGCGCACCGGCGGGACGCCCGGCCGCGTCTACAACATCGGCGGCGGCACCGAACTGACCAACAAGGCCCTCACCGGGCTGCTGCTCGACGCCTGCGGCGCGGACTGGGACCGGGTGGAGCACGTCGCCGACCGCAAGGGCCACGACCGCCGCTACTCCGTCGACTGGACCCGGATCCGCGACGAACTCGGCTACCGGCCGCGGAAGGACTTCACCACCGGCCTCGACGAGACCGTCCGCTGGTACCGCGAGCACCGCGCCTGGTGGGAGCCGCTGCTGCCCCGTGCGGTCCGGTGACGGCCGCCGACGTCCCCGCGGTGCCGGCCGACTGCGCCGACCGGCGGCGGGCGACGCCGCGGTGACACACAAGCCGGAAGCCCTCCTCGTCAACGGGGAGGGCTTCGCCCGCCTTGCGGCGACCTGCCGCGGCACCGGCACCCGGCTGCACCCGGCGGCTCAGCCGGTGACCTCGACGCGCAGCGCGCACGCACGGATCCGGTCCACCAGCTCCAGCGTGGTGACCGCATCCGCACGCCGGTCCGCCTCCGCCGTTCCCCCGCCCGACGCACCGCAGGTACGGACCGCGGAGGCGAAGTCCGCCACGCACCGCAGATACTGGTCGGCGGCCGGCAGGTCGAGCCGCTCGATCCCGCCCTGCTCCTCCAGCAGCAGGGCGGGACGCTGGTCGGCGGGTGGGCTGAAGGCGTGCTCCGTGGTGAGGCGGGCCCGGCTGCCCCACAGGGCGTACCGCGCCGCATAGGCGTGTTCGAAGCCGAACTCCAGGGACGCCTGCACACCCGAGTCGGCGGCGAGCAGCACCTGCCCGGACAGGTCGAGCCCATCGCCGGCCCGGGTCCGCAGCGTCGCTCCGGCCACCCGCAGACCGCGGCCGAGGAACCGTACCGCCGTCCGCAGCGGATACACGCCCGCGTCCAGCAGCGCGCCGCCGCCCAGCTCCGGTACGTAGCGGATGTCCTCGGCCGGGAGCGGCGGGATGCAGAACGCGGCGTGCAGCGAACGCAGTTCACCGATCCGGCCGGAACGCAGCAGCGACTCCACCGCGTCGTGGCGGGGGTGGTGGAGGAACATGAAGTTCTCCCGCAGCACCAGGCCGGCCCGTTCCGCGAGCGTCACCAGTTCCCGGGCCTCGTCGGCACCGCCCGCCATCGGCTTCTCCACCAGCACGTGCTTGCCCGCCCGCAGCGACCGGGCCGCCCAGGCGTGGTGCAGGGCGGTGGGCAGCGGTACGTAGACGGCGTCGATGTCGGGCCGCTCCAGCAGGGACTGATAGCCGGCGACGGCCGCACCACCGAAGCGGTCGGCGAACCGCCGGGCCCGCACCAGGTCGCGTGCGGCCACCGCCACCACGTCGATGTCCGGGCAGGCCGCCATCGCGGGCAGCACCCGCCGCCAGGCGATCGAGGCCGCGCCCAGCACCCCGACCCGGACCGGCCGGGCGCTCACCGCAGCGTCCGCAGGGCCGCGACCAGCGTTCGGGCCTGGACGTTCAGATGGCCGCTGTAGCGCAGCAGCTCATCGAGCTGACGTTCCGACACCCAGCGGAACTCCATGCCCTCCTCGACCGGGTCGCCGGGCTCCGCCTCGATGATCAGGTACCGGCTGCGGGCGTGGTGGAAGCGGCCGCCCTCCTCGGAGAGGACGGTGTCGAAGCGGGTGCGCTCGGCGCGCCGGCCGAGCACCAGGTCCAGATACGGGGGCCGGGCCGCGGCCGGCAGATGGGCGTAGTTCTCCGGGGTGCACTGCACGGTCGGTCCGAGTTCGACGCCGTCGGCGAAGCCCGGCTCCACCCGCGCCCGCATCAGCGCATGCGCCACCCCGCCGATCCGCCGCACCAGCAGCGCCGCCACCCCGTCGCCGTGCGGCCGCAGCAGCGGCTGGGACCAGGTGGGCACCTCGCGGCTGCGGGAGCCGACGTGCACGGCCACGATGCTGAAGTACCGTCCGCTGTCGTGGGAGAGCGCCTCGGGCGACCAGCGCCAGTCGGGCACCCGCGTCAGCGGCAGCCGCTCGGTGCTGAGCCGGTGCTCGGCCCGGCGCCCGGTGAGCCAGCTGCGGATCTCGCGGTCGGTGTGCAGGTCGGTCCCACGACGGGGTGCCTCGGAGGCGTCGTCGGCGCCGGTGTGCCAGTCGGGCAGGCAGGAGAGCACCGTGCGCGCGTCCATGTTGATCAGGTCCTCGTGGCGCATCAGCGCGTGCAGCTGTCCCAGGGTCAGCCAGCAGAAGTCCTCGCCGGCCTCGACCTCCGCTCCCGCCTCGATCACCATGTTGCGGTTGCGCTTGCGGTAGAACCAGGACCCCTGCTCGGACTGCAGGACGTCCGCCAGCACCCGGCCCGGCTCCGGCGACCGGAACAGGTCGAGGTAGGGCACCGGCGAACCGCCGTGCACCCGGGTGTAGTTGCTGCGCGTGGCCTGCACGGTGGGGGAGAGCTGCACCCCGTTGATGTTCCCGGGCTCGGACTTCGCCTGCATCAGCAGGTGCGGCACCCCGTCGAACTCGCGGACCGCGATGCCGAGGATTCCGCACTCCGGCTGGCTGATGATCGGCTGTGCCCAGGCGGCCACCGGCCCGAAGTCGGAGCGGACCCGCAGCCCCTGGACGGAGAAGAACCGTCCGCTCCGGTGCCGCAGGTCCCCGGTGTCCGGATCGGCATGCCACTGGGACATCTCGTCGAAACGGATCCGCTCGACCCGCTGGGCATGAGTGGCCCGGCGTTCGGCGAGCCAGTCGAAGAACGCGGCGGTGGACATCCGCAGCCCGTCCGTGCAGCGTACGGACTCGGCCAGCCGCAGCGGGCGGCCCGCGTCGGCCCGGAGCGGCCGGCTCGCCGCGGCGGTGTGCGTGCTCACAGCACTCCCTCCAGGAACCTCACCGCGGAGGCGGCGCCGTCCTCTTCGCCGAGCAGCCGGCCCAGCCCCGCCGCGGTGGCCGCCATGACAGGATCCTCCACCGCGGTGCGCACGGCGGCGGCCAGGGCGCCCGCGGTCAGGTCGCGCTGTTTGAGCGGGGGCGGTGCCACGCCCAGCCGGTGCAGATGACCGCCCCACATCAGCTGGTTCACCTCAAAGGGGCAGACGACTTGGGGAATCCCGGCGGTGAGCGCCGCGTTGTGGGCGCCGAGCGAGCCGGAGTTGACGGCCGCCCGGGTCTGCGGCAGCAGCCACCCGTAGGGGACCTCGTCGAGGGCGAGGACGTTCCCCGGGGCGCGGCCGATGTCGAGAGCGCCCCAGCCGGCGACGACGACGGCCCGGTACCCGGTCTGTGCGATCGCGTCCAGCACCAGGCGCGCGGTGTGCTCCGGTTCCGTGCCCACGGCGCTGCCGAAACCGAAGAACACCGGCCGCTCCCCGTCCTCCAGGAAGCGCACCAGACGCTCCGGCGGCTGCCAGCCGGGGGCCGGCGGCAGATGCCAGAAGCCCGCCGTGTGCACCGAGTCGGGCCAGTCGGACCCGGGCTTGATGATGTGCGGGCTGAAGCTGTGCAGCACCGGCGCGGGGGTGCCGTCGGCGCGGTGGCGGAAGTCGAGGAAGCCGTCGCGGGGCGGCAGCCCGAGGGTCTGTGCACGCCAGGACCGGACGGCCTCGATGACCTCCGGTCCGAGGAAGGTCCGCACATCCGTCCGGCTGTGGTCCGTGCGGTCCGAGAATGCCGCGGACAGCAGGCCGAACGAGGGGTAGTCCCGCGAGACGACGAAGTTCGGGTAGAGAGAGCCCAGGACGTGCGGCACCCCCAGCCGCTCCGCGATCTGCGGCACCGCCTCACGGAACGCGTGCGAGTGCACCACGAGGTCCGCGTCGCCGGCCGCCGCCTGCCACATGTCCTCCAGCACGGCGGTGTAGAGCGGCACCATATCCCTGCGGATCGAGGCCCGCTGCCGGTCGCTCTCCGCGGACGGACGGTCGCTGTTCACCTGCAGCTGCCGGATGTCGGCCCGCGAGCGGATCCGTACCGCGCCGTCGTCCAACGGGGCGAATTCGACGCCGTATTCGGCGGCCAGCGGAGCATAGAGACGAGGAGCCGCCAGCACGGCCTTGTGCCCCGCCAGGTTGAGGGCGTACGCGAGCGCCAGATACGGCTGCACATCGCCCCGATTTCCGTAGCAGTAGACCAGTGCCTTCAACGTCGAGCCCTCCCGTGGTCGTTGAGGGCACCCTTTCCGTTGATGCCGGAAGGGCACAAGAGGCAGCTTGTTCCGTACAGATCGCATCCAGCTCCCTTTCACCGCGTCGGACTTAACGTGACGGGAGCTCGGAGTACATCGACGGGAGGATCCGGCGCGTGAAAGCATTGATATATTCCCACGGCAGTCGTGGGGATATTCAGCCGTATCTCGCACTGGCCTACGCTCTTCAGCAGGCGGGACATGCGGCCACGTTGGTCGGGCCGCGTCTGTACGGATCCTGGGTCGCCGAATACGGCGTCGAATTCGCCCCGGTCAACGACGAGGGCGTACGGCTCCATTCGCGTCCCGACGTCCGTGAAATCCTCGTCAACAACGAGCGGTCGACGGACGACCATCAAAAGGCCCGGGAGCGCATTTTCCAGGAAATCTTCCCCCGGCTGTATCCGCTGATGCTGAAGGACATGTGGGACGCGGCGGCCGGCGGCGCGGATGTCGTCATCCATTCGCACTCCTCCCGGCAGGCCGTGCACCAGATCGCCGAGAAGCTGGGCGTCCCGCACGTCCTGGCCAGCCTCTACCCGCACTTCGTCGCCTCCCGCCGCTACCCGGCCGACGTCGGTACGTTCGAGGAACGGCCGGACAACCTCGCGCGGCACGCCGAGGCCAACGACCGTCCCATCAAGGGCCCGCTGGCGCAGATGTTCGCCCGCTGGCGCAGCGACGTCCTCGGACTGCCCCCGCGCGAGGGCTTCCTGGACAACAGGTTCCGCGCCGACGGGACTCCGGCGCCGGTCCTGATGGGGTTCAGCCCGCATGTCCTCGAACCGGCCCCCGACTGGCCGGAGTGGGTGCACACCACCGGATTCTGGATGCTGCCCCCCACCCCGGCGTGGCGGCCCCCGCAGCGGCTGCTGCGGTTCCTGGCAGACGGCGAGAAGCCCGTCTTCATCGGATTCGGCAGCCACTTGGGGATCGACCCCGAGGAGACCGGCCGGGCCGTGCTGGAGGCCGTGCGCCGGACCGGTGTCCGCGCCGTCGTCGTCACCGGCTGGGGCGGCATCGTCGTCCCCGACCCGCCCGAGAACCTCCTCGTCGCGGAGGAGATCCCCTACGACTGGCTGTTCCCGCAGGTGCGGGCCGTCGTCCACCCCGGCGGCACCGGGACGCACAACGCCGCGCTGAAGGCCGGCGTGCCCCAGGTGATCTGCCCCTTCCAGAAGGAGGGCGTCATGTGGGCGGACCATCTGCACGCCCTGGGGGTGGCCCCGGCTCCGGTCAAGCACCGCGACCTCACCGCAGACGCGCTCACCGACGCCCTCCGTCTGGCACTGAACGACCCCGGCATCGCGCATACCGTCGCCCGGCTCGCCGAGCGGACCGCTCCCGAGGACGGAGCCGGGAACGCGGTCCGCGTGCTGGAAAAGATCGTCGCGTGACCGCAGCCCCCGTACCGCCATCGCACACATCGAACCCACAGGAAAAGGCGAGGACATGACCAACCCGTTCGAGAACGAAGACGGCCGCTACCTGGTCCTGGTCAACGACGAGAACCAGCACTCGCTCTGGCCGAGTTTCGCCGAGGTGCCCGCCGGCTGGACCGTGGCCCACACCGAGGACACCCGGCAGGCGTGCCTGGACTACATCGAGGCGAACTGGACCGACATGCGCCCCGCCAGCCTGGTCCGGCAGATGGCCGGCTGACCATGCGCTCCTCCCTCCACACCACACCCCGGCCCGACGAGGAGCCGGTGACGGTGGTGTGGGGGGAACTGCCGCCCGGCCAGGAGCGCGAGGCCACCCACGCCGCTCTCCTGCGCGCCGCCGCGGAGCTGACGGGCGCCCCCGCCCACCGCATCCGGCTCGACCACGCGCCCGACGGCGGCCCGCGGCTGACCGGCCCCGCGTCGGGACTGCGGGTGAGCGTGAGCCACACCAGGGGCGCCGGGGCGGTCGCCCTGAGCAGACACCGGCCGGTCGGCGTGGACATCGAGACCATCCGCCCGATCGCCGCCGGACCGCTGGCCCGGCGCTGGTTCGACGCGGCGTGTGCCGACTGGGTCGCCCGCAGCCCCCGGAACGATGGGGTCCGGGCGTTCCTGTGGCTGTGGACCCAGAAGGAAGCGATCGGCAAGGCCCGCGGACACGGACTGGCCGCGGGGGGCCTCACCCAGCCGCTGGCGCTCCCGGCGGACACACTCACCGGCCCGACGGGCCGGCTGCGCCCGCTCCCCGACGACCCGCGCACCGCCTGCGCGGTACTCCCGACCGGGTCGCCGCGCCATGTCCTGGCCCTGGCCGTCGCCGACGGCTGACGTCCCGTATCCAACCCACCCACAGACGAAGGGAGCCGGCGAGTGGCGAGGCACGCCCGTGACAGCGCGGCCGGCCGCGGCGGCTGGTTCCGCCGCACCGCCCGCTACTGCCTGCGGCACCCCGGCGGGCTGCTGTTCTCGCTCATCGGCGCGCTCGGGGCCACAGCGGTGAGCGTGACGGTGCCCCTGGTCACCAAGGTGGTCATCGACGAGGTCACCGTCCACGCCAACCGCCCGCTCCTGCCCTGGATCGCCCTGCTGGTGGGCGCCGCGGTCGCCGGATACGGCCTGACGTTCCTGCGCCGCTTCTACGCGAGCCGGCTCGCCGCCGACGTCCAGCACGACATGCGCACCGACCTGTTCCGCTCCCTGGCGCGCCTGGACGGTGCGCGCCAGGACGAGTGGGGCACCGGCCAGCTCGTAGGGCGCGCCACCAGCGACCTCACCATGGTCCACGGCCTGGTCATGGTGCTCCCCGCCATGGTCACCAACCTCGCCACCCTCGGCGCCGCGGTGGCCGTGATGGGCGTCCTGTCCCCCCGGCTCACCCTGGTCGCCCTGGCCATGATCCCCGCCCTGTGGTTCCTGGCCCGGCGCAGCCAGCCCCGCATGCTGAAAGCCTCCTGGGAAGCCCAGGACCACACCGCCGCCCTGGCCGGAGTGGTCGACAGCTCCGTCGCCGGCATCCGCGTGGTCAAGGGCTTCGGCCAGGAGCGGCAGGAGCTGGCCCGGCTCACCGCGGCGGCCCGCCGGCTGTACTCCGGGCGGCTGCGGGTCCTGCGGCTCACCGCCCGCTACGAACCGCTGCTCCAGGCGATACCCGCGCTGGCCCAGGTCGGCATCCTGGCCCTCGGCGGCTGGATGGCGCTCCGCGGCGAGCTCTCGCTCGGCACCTTCGTCGCCTTCTCCGCCTACCTCGCCCAGCTCGTCGTCCCGTTGAGCATGCTGGTGGGCCTGTTGAGCGCGGTCCAGCAGGGCGCCGCCGCGATCAACCGGGTCCTCGACCTCGTCAAGGCCCGGCCGACGCTGGCACAAGGACGCGAGCGGCTGCCCGCGCAGTCCCCCCTCGACATCGTCTTCGACCGCGTCACCTTCGGCTACGACCCCGACCGCCCCGTCCTCGACGACTTCTCCCTGCGGATCGCCCCCGGCGAGACGGTCGCCGTCGTCGGCAGCCCCGGCTCGGGCAAATCGACCCTCTCCCACCTCCTGACCCGGCACTACGACCCCGACCGGGGCGCGGTGCGGATCGGCGGGGTCGACATCCGCGAGTTCACCTTCGACGCCCTGCGCGGCGCCCTGGGGCTGGTCCCGGAGGAGACCTTCCTGTTCGCCGCGAGCATCCGCGACAACATCGCCTTCGGACGCCCGGACGCCGACGACGCCGAGATCCGCGCCGCCGCCCGCCTCGCGCAGGCCGACGCGTTCGTCATGGGCCTCCCGGACGGCTACGACACCCCGGTGGGGGAGCGCGGCCAGAACCTCTCCGGCGGCCAGCGGCAGCGCATCGCACTCGCCCGCGCACTGCTCACCCGGCCCCGGCTGCTGGTGCTCGACGACGCCACCTCCGCCGTCGACACCCACGTCGAGGCCGCGATCCACGACGGGCTGCGCACCCTGATGGCAGGCCGGACCACGCTGCTCACCGCCCGCCGGAAATCGACCCTCACCATGGCGGACCGGATCGCCGTCCTGGACGGCGGCCGGCTGGCCGACACCGGAACCCACACCGAACTCCTGGCCCGCTGCCCGCTCTACCGCGACCTCTTCCACGGCCAGGAAGCCGGGACCCCGGACCGAGCCGAGCACGCCGCGGCACCTCCCGCGGCCCCACCGCAGCAGAGCGGGCCCCGCCCGGAGACGGCCCCCGCCGGCCGTCCCGCGGTGCCTGCCGCCGGCCACACGCCCGACGTGGACGAGGCAGCCGCGACCCGGGACACCGGAGGCCGGTTCGGCCTGCGCGATCTGCTGCGCGGCTTCTGGATCCCCCTCACCCTCGGCCTGCTCCTGGTCGTCGCCGACGCGGCCGGCGGACTGGCCCAGCCCTACGCCGTCCGGCAGGGCGTCCAGGCCTCGCTCGGTTCCGCACCCGCCGCCCTGTGGGCGGCCTGCGCCGGCGCCCTGCTGATCGCCCTGCTGCGCTGGGCCGTCCAGTGGGGCACCCTGCGGACGACCGGTCGCACCGGCGAACGCGTCCTCTACGCCCTGCGCCTCAGGGTCTTCGCCCACCTGCACCGACTCGGCCTCGACCACTACGAGAAGGAGGCGGCGGGCCGGACCATGACCCGGATGACCACGGACGTGGACTCCCTGTCCGCCTTCGTGCAGAGCGGACTCGTGGCGCTCCTGGTCAGCCTGCTCACCCTCACCGGGGTCACGGTGGCGCTGCTCCTGGTGGACTCTTCGATGCTGCTGGTCGTCCTGCTGTCGCTGCCCCTCCTGTACGCCGCCACGGCCGTGTTCCGCAAACGCTCCGTGCGGGCCTACGGCCTGGCCAGGGACCGCACCGCCGTCGTCAACGGCACCTTCCAGGAGTCCGCGGCGGGCATGCGGATCGCCCAGGTCTTCCGTCGCGAGGACACCGTCGTGCGACGCTTCACCGACGACAGCCTGGCCTACCGCCGGGCGCGGGTCCGCTCGCAGTTCCTGATGGCGCTGTACTTCCCCTTCATCCAGTTCCTCGCCGACCTGGTGGCCGCCCTGGTGCTGGCCCTCGGGGCCCGGCGGGTGGCCGACGGCTCCATGGCGGTCGGCACCCTCGTGGCCTACCTGCTCTACCTGGAACTCTTCTTCACCCCGCTGCAGCAGCTCTCCCAGCTCTTCGACAGCTACCAGCAGGCGAGGGTCTCCCTCGGCCGGCTCAGGGAACTGCTCGAACTGCGCAGCTCCACCCCCGAGGCCGGCGCCCCCCTGGAGGTCGGCCGGCTGCGCGGGGAGGTCGTCTTCCAGAACGTGCACTTCCGCTACCCCGCCGCGGGCGAAGCGGCCGGGACGGTCGGCCTGGACGGGCTCGATCTGCGGATCCCCGCAGGACAGCGGGTCGCGTTCGTCGGCGAGACCGGGGCGGGCAAGAGCACCCTGGTCAAGCTGGCCGCCCGCTTCTACGATCCGGACCACGGCGCGGTGCTCGTCGACGGCACCGACCTTCGCGCACTCGACCTGACCGGCTTCCGGCAGCGGCTCGGCGTCGTACCGCAGGAGCCCTACCTCTTCGCCGGCACGGTCCGCGACGCCATCGCCTACGGCCGCCCCGACGCCACCGACGCGGAGGTCGAGGCCGCGGCCCGGCAGACCGGCGCGCACCAGATCATCACCGGGCTCGACGGCGGCTACCGGCACCGGATCGCCGAGGGCGGGCGCAACCTCTCCGCCGGCCAGCGGCAGTTGATCGCCCTGGCCCGGGCCCAGTTGGTCCAGCCCGACATCCTGCTCCTCGACGAAGCGACCTCGTCCCTGGACCCGGCGACCGAAGCACTCGTCGGCCGGGCCACCGAACGGCTCACCGCACGCCGCACGGCACTGATCGTCGCGCACCGGCTCACGATCGCCTCCCGCGCCGACCGGATCGTCGTGCTCGACCGGGGCCGGCTGTGCGAGGACGGCACCCACGACGAACTCCTCGCGCTGGGCGGGCGCTACGCCCGGCTCTGGCAGGCCCACGAAGCACGACCGGCCCCGGCCGCCATCCCCGTTCCGACCGCGCCCGCTCATGGGCTCCAGATGCAGGAAAGGCTCCAATGACCGCACAGCAGCGCATCGTCCTGGCCGAGCCGAGAGGGTTCTGCGCGGGCGTACGCCGCGCCATCGGCATCGTGGAGCGCGCCCTGGACCTGCACGGCGCGCCCGTCTACGTGCGCAAGGAAATCGTGCACAACCACTACGTCGTCGGCGAACTGGAGAAGCGCGGCGCCGTGTTCGTGGACAGCGAGGAGGAGGTGCCCGAGGGCGCGGTCTGTGTCTTTTCCGCCCACGGCGTCTCCCCGGCGGTGCGGGACGCCGCGGACGGCCGCCGGCTCTCGGTCATCGACGCCACCTGCCCCCTTGTCGCCAAGGTGCACCAGGAAGCGGTGCGCTTCGCCCGCGACGGCCGGACCATCCTGCTGGTCGGCCACGCACACCACGAAGAGGTCGAGGGCGTCCAGGGAGAGGCCCCCGAGCGGACCGTCGTGGTGGAGAGCGAGGACGACGTCGCCCGCCTCGACCTGCCCGACGACACCCCCGTGGCCTATCTGACCCAGACCACCCTGTCGTTCGACGAGACCGCCAAGGTCGTCGAGGCCCTCCACCGGCGGTTCCGCGACATCACCGGGCCGCACGGCGACGACATCTGCTACGCCAGTCAGAACCGCCAGAACGCCGTCAAGTCCCTGGCCCGCGCCCACGACCTGGTTCTGGTGGTCGGCTCCCGCAACTCCAGCAACTCCCTGCGCATGGTCGAGGTCGCCCGCGAACACGGCTGCACCGCCCACCTGGTGCCCGACGCGAGTCACCTCGACGAGCGCTGGCTGCGGACGGCGACCACCATCGGCATCAGCTCCGGCGCCAGCGCTCCCGAGATCCTGGTCCGCGGCCTCGTGGACCGCCTCGCCGCGCTCGGCTACACGGACGTCCAGGTGGACACCGGCGCCACCGAGGACGTCGTCTTCACCATGCCCGCCCGCCTCGCGGACCCGGTCACCGGCCGCATCCCCCGTACCCCTCTGGCCGATGAGGCCCGTTGACGACCAGCACTGGAAGAGCAGCCATGCCGTCACTTGACTCCATAAAAGGACCAGCGGACCTGCGGGCTCTGAACGCCGCCGAAGTTCGTCAACTGGTCCCCGAGATCCGGCAGTTCCTCATCGACACGGTCAGCCGCACCGGCGGGCACCTCGGCCCCAACCTGGGCGTGGTCGAGCTGACCCTCGCCCTGCACCGGGTGTTCGACTCGCCCCGGGACACCCTCCTGTGGGACACCGGCCACCAGACCTATGTGCACAAGCTCCTCACCGGCCGAGCCGGGCGGTTCGCCACCCTGCGGCAGCCGGACGGCCTCTCGGGATACCCCTCCCGCGCCGAATCCGCGCACGACATCATCGAGAACTCCCACGCCTCGACCGTGCTCTCCTACGCCGACGGACTGGCGAAGGCCCACCACCTGCGGGGGATCACCGAGCGGGCCGTGGTCGCCGTCATCGGCGACGGCGCCCTCACCGGCGGCATGGCCTGGGAAGCCCTGAACAACATCGCGGCCGCGCCGCACCGCCCGGTCATCATCGTGCTCAACGACAACACCCGCTCCTACGCCCCGACCGTCGGCGGCCTCGCCAGGCACCTCTCCCACCTGCGCGCCCCCGGCGACGCGGCCCTGCCCGGCGTCTTCGAGAACCTGGGCCTGGCACACCTCGGACCGGTCGACGGCCACGACATCGCCGCACTGGAAACCGCTTTCCGCCAGGCCGCCGCGCTCGGCCGGCCCGTCGTCGTGCACTGCGTCACCGAGAAGGGCCGCGGACACGCCCCCGCCGAACAGCACGAGGCCGACCGCTTCCACGCGGTCCGCGCCCGGCCCACCGCGACCGCCGGCCCCGACCGCGCGCCCTCCCCGAGCTGGACCTCCGTCTTCGGAGCGGAACTCGCCGAACTCGGCGCCGCCCGGCCGGACCTGGCCGCGGTGACGGCCGCCATGCTGGAACCCACCGGACTCGCCGAGTTCGCCCGGCGCTTCCCGGAGCGCACCTTCGACGTCGGCATCGCCGAACAGCACGCCGTCACCTCGGCCGCGGGGCTCGCCCTGGGCGGACTCCACCCCGTGGTCGCCGTCTACGCCACCTTCCTCAACCGGGCCTTCGACCAACTGCTGATGGACGTCGCCCTGCACGGCGCGCCGGTGACCTTCGTCCTGGACCGGGCGGGCGTGACCGGCGACGACGGCGCCTCCCACAACGGCATGTGGGACCTGTCCCTGCTGCCTCTGGTGCCCACCCTCCGCGTCGCGGCACCCCGCGACGCCGTCACCCTGCGCCGGGCCCTGCGCGAGGCCGTCGCCGTCGACAACGCGCCCACCGCGCTGCGCTTTCCCAAGGGCCCCGTCGGCGCCCCCGTCCCGGCCGTCGATTCCGTCGCCGGCCTGGACGTCCTGTACCGCTCCGGCCCCCCGGACATCCTCCTCGTGGCCATCGGCACCATGGCCGGCCTCTGCGTCGAGGCCGCCCGGCAGCTGACGGAGTACGGCGCCGGTGTCACCGTGGTGGACCCCCGGTGGATCAAACCGGTCGCGCCCGCCCTGGTCGAGGAGGGGCTGCGCCACCGGACGGTGCTCACGGTGGAGGACAGCGGCCGCACCGGCGGCGCCGGCGCCGCCCTGGCCCAGGCACTGGCCGACGCGGGTGCCGCCGCCCCCGTACGCAACCTCGGCATTCCCCAGCGCTTCCTGCCGCACGGCACCCGCGACGGCGTCCTCGCCCGCAGCGGCCTGACGGCCCGGGGCGTCTTCCGCGCGGCCGTCGACGCCCTGTCCCGCCACGGCACCGTCGTCGAGGCTGCCGCCGAGCGGTAGCCCCGTCCGCGCACCCCACACCCCACGAGGAAGAGAAGAGAAACATCATGACGGTCACGCTCGGCATGCCCTCGGCCCCCGCGCCGACCCTCACCACCCGCCGCCGTACACGTCAGCTCCAGGTCGGACCGGTCGGCGTCGGCAGCGACCACCCGATCGCCGTACAGTCCATGACCACCACCGTCACCGCCGACGTGAACGCCACCCTCCAGCAGATCGCCGAACTCTCCACGGCAGGCTGCGACATCGTGCGCGTCGCCTGCCCGTCGCAGGACGACGCGGACGCCCTGGCCGCGATCGCCGCCAAGTCGCCGATCCCGGTGATCGCGGACATCCACTTCCAGCCCCGGTACGTCTTCGCGGCGATCGAGGCCGGCTGCGCCGCGATCCGGGTGAACCCCGGCAACATCAAGAAGTTCGACGACCAGGTCAAGGACATCGCCCGGGCCGCCAAGGACTGCGGGACGCCCATCAGGATCGGCGTCAACGCCGGCTCCCTCGACGCACGTCTGCTCGCCAAGCACGGCCGGGCCACCCCCGAAGCCCTCGTCGAGTCCGCCCTGTGGGAAGCGTCCCTTTTCGCCGAGCACGACTTCCACGACCTCAAGATCTCGGTCAAGCACAACGACCCTGTGATCATGGTGCGGGCCTACGAACTCCTCGCCGAGGCCTGCGACTACCCCCTGCACCTCGGCGTCACCGAGGCCGGCCCCGCCTTCCAGGGCACCGTGAAGTCCGCCGTCGCGTTCGGCGCGCTGCTCCGCCAGGGCATCGGCGACACCATCCGGGTCTCGCTCTCCGCCCCGCCGGTCGAGGAGATCAAGGTCGGCACCCAGATCCTGCAGGCGCTCAACCTGCGCCCGCGCAAGCTCGACATCGTCTCCTGCCCCTCCTGCGGCCGCGCCCAGGTGGACGTCTACAAGCTCGCAGCCGAGGTCACCGCCGCCCTGGAGGGCATGGACATCCCGCTGCGGGTGGCCGTCATGGGCTGCGTCGTCAACGGGCCGGGCGAGGCCCGCGAGGCCGACCTCGGGGTCGCGTCCGGCAACGGGAAGGGCCAGATCTTCGTCCGGGGCGAGGTGATCCGCACCGTACCGGAATCACGGATCGCCGAGACCCTCATCGAGGAGGCCCTCCGGCTCGCCGAATCCGGCGAGTTCGCACCGGCGGCCGGATGACGCCGGTGTGCTTGCACCGGCTCCGTGCGGTACCCGGCCCCGTGGGGGAGAGGGGTACCGGGGGGAGAGGGGCACCACGGCGAACGGAGCGGTTGTGCGGGGACCGGCAGCGGCGATGCGCGCCGCGGCCGGCCCCCGCAGGATTCACTGCCTGGACAGGTCCGCCGCCGTGATGCGGAAGCGGGCCGTGGTGGCGTCGTCGCTCCAGCGCCGTAGTCCGGCCTTCTCGAGTACGCGGACCGAGGCCGGGTTCGACAGCTCCACGTCGGCCTGCACCGTGTGCACACCCGGCGCCGTCAAGGCGAACTCCACGAGGGCCCGGCCGGCTTCGGAGGCGTAGCCGCGGCCCCGCCGGGAGGCGACCACGCCGTAGCCGAATTCGACGCAGCCGTCGCAGGGAGGCCAGAACAGGCCGAGGGAGCCGACCACCAGGCCGGTGGACCGCTCGACGATCTGGCGGTGGCCGTACCCCGCCGGACCCTCGGGCGCTTCGGAGATGACGCCGGCGATGACGCGGTCGCCCTCGGCGGGGAAGTCCTCCGCCCAGTGCGCCAGTCGGGCATCACGGACCACAGCGGTGAGTTCGGCGCCGGACCACGGCCGCAGCACGAGGCGGTCGGTGGTCAGATCGGCACCGTCGAGAGAGAAAGAAGACACGCAAGACTCCTGGTCGGTCGGAACGACCGGGCCGTCGGTGATCCTCAGACGGCCCGGACAAGGGCATGCTGATGACGGGTCCGGCGGGCCATATGCATCAACCTCCCTCAACCGTCGTCACGCACCGTGCGTACCGGCCGGAACCTATCAGCCGACGTCGGGGCGCTGCCTGCCAATTTCCCGACCGGGTGGGGGAGGCCACGACCGACCGCGACCGATCGCGGACCTACAGGAGCGGCCTCCGCACCCCTCCGCCCGGGTGCGTCCGACCGTTGCCGAGCGCCCTCAAGAGCCCTCACCAGGCGAGCCTTTGAGCAGGAGGTCGGAGGCGTGGGAGAAGACCTCGGTACGGGTCCGGCTGCCGTGGTGGTAGGCGAGGAAGTGATTGCCGATCGCCAGGCAGAAGGCGAGCAGACTGCGGGCCTCGGCCTCGTCCGGGTCCGCGCAGATGGTGCCGAACAGCTCACGCGCGTAGTCCATGCGCCGGTTGTCGACGCGGCGCAGGCGCTCGGCGACCGACTCGTCACGCCGGGCCCAGTCGCGGATGGCCAGGTCGATCGGCAGCAGACGGTCGCTGGAGAAGGTGAGCCGGCCCGCGTGCCGGATCTTCGTCCGGGCGTCCCCGCCCTCGCGCTCGACCCGGTCGCGCACCTGGTCGACGCTCTCGCGCTCCCAGGTGTCGAGCATCGCCTCCAGCAGCGCGTCGCGATTGGGGAAGTGCCCGTAGAACCCGCCCTTGGTGACGCCGAGCGCCCGGGCCAGGCTCTCGATCCGGACGGCGTCCGGGCCGCCGGCGGCCAGCGCCAGCAGGCCCTGCTCGATCCAGCTGCTGCGGGGAGTGCGTGTGACGGCGGGCATGTCCCCAGTATCGCCGGTGGTGTTGACAGCGTTTCACGGCGGTCTACCATGACGAAATATACGGCGCCGTATATTTGACGGTGCAGGGGGAAGTCACCGGACGGCAACGTCCGGTGCCGACGAAAGGAGGTGGCGGGATGACAGTCGGATTTGTCGGCGTTCACTACCCCCGCCCCACGCACTTCGACGACTTCATCACCCGCGTGCAACACGCTGTCGACGTCCTGCGGACGGCGCCTGGCTGCCTGTCCGCCGCATGCTGGGTCACGGGCGAGAACGATGCCGTCGTCTCCACCGCCCAGTTCGCCTCCGACGAGGCCCTCGCGGCATCCTTCGCCGTGGCCCAGGAGGCCGGCGTGGACTTCGCCTACGACGAGCGGGAACGCCTCCCTCGCCAGGTCCTCACCCTCCGCCCGTCGGCGGCACCGGCGGACGAGAAGCCCGTGACGATGCCGACGACCGGGTGAGGCGACGGCCGTTCGAAGCGTGACGGCAGCAAGGAGGTGCCCGGCGTCGGCAGCTGGGGACGGTGCTCAACACCGTTCCGTATCGGGGGTGTTGCCGAACCGGGTCCTCCGGCCGTACTCCGTCGCCCCAGGGCAGCAGCCCAGGCGGAGCGCGGCGACCAGCACCGCTGGGACCGCCGGACCACCAGAACGCCCAGGACCACCAGGACCAGCCCGGTCAGGGCGGGTCTCCCCACGCAACGCCGCCGCCGGTGACCACGCCGCGCCGGGCCAGCCACCGGCTCAGCCCCCGCGGATGCAGCAGCGGCAGCTCGCCGCCCCACTGATCCCAGTCCAGCCCGCCGTCCAGGTGGTGGGTGAGCACGCCGAGGACCACACCCCTCTCACCCCGGACCGTGAAGGTCACCTCACCCAGGCACATGCAGGTGAAGGGGGCGGCGGTCCCATCGGTCTCCAACAGGCCCGCCAGCTCGGCGATCTCGGCGACGCCGCCCACCATGACCGACGACCGCTCTTCCTCTCCGGGCCACCGAAGCTCCACCTCGACGGAGCGGGCCCCCGCCCACAGGGCATCGACCCGCCGCAGACCGATCACACCCATCCGACTCACCGCTTTCCCTTCCGCCCCGGCCCGTCATACCCGGCACGCACTGCCCGCCCACACCAGCGCGGTCACCACCGTGGTGGTCACTTCGACGGGCGCCGCCGGCGAGTTGGCGGCGCAGCACTCACGAGGAGCCGGCTCGGCCGGCTCCCGGACCTCGCCTCGTCGGACCCGGCAGGTGGCTCTGAGGATCAGGGGCGCGGGGCACCAATCGCCGGACGTCACAAAGCCCGCCTGTGAGGTTGTACCGGGTGGATGTCCTTCTGCCCGTCATGATGCATGAGACGCCGCTCATTTGCTCCTGCTGGTGCCGGCTGACCGCGGCGGGTCATGACGCGTCACCACCGCATGCTTCCCGTTCGCCGCTCTGGGGCGTGCTCACGCGTACGGCGCCACGGACGGCACGGCCACGGATGTCGCCGACCGGGCGAGCGGCGACGGGGGCCCCGGCCTCCCGGTCCGCACCGTGCCCGTCCGCCGCAGAGGATGAACAGCGGTTCTCCCCTGAGGCAGGGAGCGCAACGAGGCCGGGGCAGGACGCCGCCCCGGCCTCGTTGCGTCGTACGGTTCAGGTCGCGCTGCAGCTCTCCAGGGAGCGGCCGAGGGTTTCCGGTGCCATCACGACCGAGACCGTCACACCGACCACGGACACCGCGCTGGCCAGCAGCATGGTGGGACCGATGCCCCAGCTGTCCAGGGCGATGGGGGTGAGGAAGGTGCCCACGGCCGCCGCGATCCGGCTGAAGCCCGTACCCACGCCGACGGCGGTGGCCCGGATCTCGGTGGGGAACAGCTCGTTCGGGTAGATCCACTGCAGCAGGGTGGGGCCCCCGATGGCGATCGCGTACACCGCGAACAGCAGGCCGCTCGCGACCGGGGGCAGCCCCGGCAGGAGTCCCAGGAGCAACAGCGGCACGGTGGCCGTGGCGAAGGAGGCGATCAACAGGGGTCGGCGGCCGAACTTTCCGAGTACCGGGAGGAACGCCACACAGCCGATCATGAAGACCAGGGCGATCGCGGCCGAGCCGAGGTTGCTGCTGTCCTCACCGGCCAGCCCCAGCGCGGTCAGCAGTTGCGGGGCGAAGGCGTAGATCGCGTAGATCGGCATGATGGAGCAGGCCCAGAACAGGGAGACGAAGAAGGTCCGCCTGCCGTACTCGCCGCGGAAGACGGCGGAGAACTTCGCGGGCTGGGTCGGGGCGCCCAGGTCCTCGGCGGTCGCCGACGGACCGAAGACCTTCTTCATCACGGCGTCCGCCTCGGCCCGGCGCCCCTTGGACAGCAGCCAGCGTGGCGACTCGGGGGTGCCGAAGCGCAGGAGCACCAGGACCGCCGCGGGGACGGCGGGGCAGGCGAGCAGCCAGCGCCAGCCCTCCTCGCCGAAGCCCAGCATCCAGTCGCCGGCCAGGTACGCGGCCGCGCTGCCGACCGACCACATCACGGTGAGCAGGCCGAGCATGGCGCCGCGGTGCTTGCGCGGGGAGAACTCCGCGAGCAGCGAGGTGGCGATCGGATAGTCCGCCCCCACGGCCACGCCGATCAGGAACCGCAGTATCAGGAGCTGCTCCGGACCGGTGACGAAGGCCTGGGCGACGGAGAACACGACGATCGCGGCGAGGTCGATGGTGTACATGATGTGGCGGCCGTAGCGGTCGGTGACCCAGCCGAAGACCGTGCCACCGACCAGCAGCCCGACCAGGGCGGCAGCCGCGAGCAGCCCCTCCCAGGCACCGCCGAGACCCCATCGGGGGCCCAGCTGGGTGAGGGCGACACCGATCACGCTGAGGATCAGGCCGTCGAGGAAGGGACCGCCGGCCGAATAGACCGTGAGCCGGCGATGGAATCCGCTGAGTTTGCTGTCTTCGAGCAGATCGCGGCCGCTACGGGGCGCGGTCTCCGGGGCGAGCGGGGAAGAGGGCATGAGCCACCTCGGGGAGTCGAGAGGGGCCGGGACTGGTGGGGTCGAGAGGGGGCGGCGCGCAGGGGGGCGGACCTCGACGGCACTCAGGCCAGCAGTGGCGATGAAGCTAGAAATAGTTGAACGATCCTGTCAAGGGTGAGGCGAAAGCTCCCGTGAAAGATGCCTGATCTATGGCCTTATATCAGGGCAAAAGGCCATGGATGGCCCGGCTGAGCTTCTGGCCTCACTATGGATTGCTGAACAATCCTGAGGTAGCTTCCTCTCATGCCTGATGAAGAGAACGACGCCGCCGCGCCGCCTCCCTACCTCGCTGCCGAGGCGATCGCCGACCGGTTGCGCGACCGGATCACCTCCGGTGCGCTCGCTCCCGGTAACCCGCTGCGCGACGCCGCCCTCGCCGAGGAGTTCGGCGTCTCGCGCAATACCCTGCGCGAAGCCGTACGCCTGCTGGTGCACGAAGGCCTGGCGGTCCACCAGCTCTACAAGGGCGCTGCCGTCAAAGGCCTCGACGTCGCGGACGTCCACGACATCTACGCCGCCCGTCGCGCCCTTGAGCTCAGGGCGGCCGAGCAGAGCTTCACCGCCCCGCAGCAGGCGCTCGACGGCCTTGATCGGTATGTGGCGGCCGCCGAGCGGGCGGCCGAGGCCGGCCAGTGGAACGAGGCGGCCACCTGTTCTCTGGACTTCCACCGCGGTGTGGTGCACCTGATCGGCAGTGCCCGGCTCGACCGCTTCTTCCGCACCACCGTCGCCCAGCTTCGCCTCGCCTTCTCCGAGGTACCGATCGAAGCGGAATTCCAGAGGCAGTGGGTGCCGCGCGATCGCGAGCTGTGCGATCTGCTCCGGTCGGGCCGACGCGCCGAGGCTGCCGAAGGGCTGGCCCGCTACCTCGACGACTCCGAGCGCCAGGTCGTCGACATCGTGCGCGCGGTCCACAGCGCCTGACGCCTTCGCCCAGCCGACACCCGACCGGCACCCCCGGCCGGTCCCTCCGTCCCTCCGCGAAACCGCGGACGCACCAGGAAAGAGAGCGCACAGATGGTCAGCACCGAAGCCGCGTACCAGGCCACCGAGGGCGGCCCCCTCGACGTCGACAAGGCCTTCTACGACCGGGTCTCCGGCAGCCCCGGCGACCGCCGGCTGGTCGACCGCTTCACCATCCCGATCCGCTCCGGCCGCGCCTGGGAAGTGCCCGCAGGGCATCTGTGCCGCATCGTCACCGTGGACGGGCCCCAGGTCGGTGATCTCAACGTATGGAACCGCCACGACCCGCGCGAACGCCTCTGGGCGGCACGCACCCGTCAGCTCCAGCGCGCGCACGTCAGCACCTACGACCGGCTGTGGTCCACCCTTCCCTTCCTGCGTCCGCTGCTGACCGTCACCGACGACACGCTCGACGGCTACGGCACCGACGGCGAGGGCGGCAGGGTCCACGACCTGCTGGGCACGCGCTGCGACCCGTACGTCAACCGCATGCTGACCGGCGAGGACTTCGACTTCCACTGCCACTCGAACCTGGTCCGCGCGGTGCTGCCCTACGGGCTCACGGAGTTCGACGTGCACGACGTCCTCAACGTCTTCCAGTGCACCGGGCTCAACGCCGACGACCAGTACTTCATGAAGGCCTGCCCGGCCCGGCCCGGCGACCACTTCGAGTTCTTCGCCGAGCTCGACCTGCTCTGCGCACTGTCCACCTGCCCCGGCGGCGATCTGTCCGTGCCGCTGTGGGGGCCGGACGCGGGCGACCCGCTCGACGTGTGCCACCCGATCGGCATCGAGGTCTACGCGGTCGACGACGAACTCCTCGAAGGCTGGACGCCTCCGGAGCGCGCCGCCTACCGCAACCTGCACGGCATGAACCTCCCTGCCTGGAAGGGCTGATCACGTCGGCAGCCCTGATCGGCGAGGCCGGCGCCGGGGGTTTCGGCCCCCGACCCGTCGCCCTCCGGTGCCGTCCTCGCCTTCGGCCTGGTGCCGGCCGCCCTGCCCGACGTCGCTCGCGTTGGGTTCCCCGTCGGGTTGGGGCCCTTCGGAGCTTGGAGGCACCACGGTGCCCCGCAGTCCCAGCGGTGCGCCTGGGTCCCTGAGCCGTCCGGCTCCGTTCCCGGTATTCGCCACGTCGACTCCGTTCTCTCGCGGTTTGCTGTCGTGGCGCGGGGGACATCCGACGGCGGTGCTCCGTGCCTGCTCGTGTATGCGCTCGCACCTGACCTGCCCCTGCCGATCGGCAGCGAAAGGGGCCGGACGGCCCCTGCCCGGCCGGCTCGGTGTATTTCAGGCTGAAGGCGTCACGGCGGCCACGTGACGCCGCTCCGTGCACCGAGGAGGCATCATGCTCAACACTCCGCACATCGTCAGGGACGTGATGACGAAGACCGTGGCCGCGGTCGACCGGGGGGCGCGGTTCAAGGAGGTCGTCGAGACCATGGAGGAGTGGAAGGTCAGCGCTCTGCCGGTGCTTGCGGGGGAGGGCCGTGTGGTCGGAGTGGTCTCCGAGGCCGATCTGCTGCCGAAGGAGGAGTTCCGGGAGTCGGACCCCGACCGTCTGGAGCAGCTGCGGCAGGTCGACGACGTACGCAGGGCGGAAGCGGTGACGGCGGGGGAGCTGATGACCAGCCCGGCCCTGACCGTGCGGGCCGATGCCACGCTCTCCCAGGCCGCACGGCTGATGGCGCACGAGTCCGTCAAACGGCTTCCGGTGGTGGACGGGCACGGGGTGCTGAGAGGCATCGTCAGCCGTGCCGACCTGCTGAAAGTCTTTCTGCGTTCGGACGACGACCTCGCGGAGGAAGTCCGCCGGGACATCATGGGCGCGCTGTTCGCGGCGCCGACCAAGGATCTCCAAGTCACGGTCGCCGACGGGGTCGTCACGCTCAGCGGGCGGGTCCGGGACACCTCGCTCATCCCGGTGATCGCACGCCTGGTGCGGTCGGTCGAGGGGGTGGTGGATGTGGAGTTCGATGTGACCGGCGCGGCGTCGGCACGGCCTGGGCCGCCGGTGGCGGGCCGACAGATTTGATCAAGTCCGGCTGCGCGAGCGGGTCGACATGGCCACCGGCTCCTGCCCGGGCTGCTCGTCCTGTGCGGCCCGCGGGGCACGGACCAGTACGACGGGCCGCTCGGCGTGCGCGACCGTGTTCATCGCGACGGAGCCGAGCAGGAATCCGGCGAGCCCGCCGGCGCCGATGGTGCCGATCACCAGGAGCTCGGCTTCTTCGGCCGCCGCACGCAGCACCTCCGGGGGCGGACCGGTGAGGAGTTCCGCCGTGATGCCGAGGTCCTGATCGCATTGGTGCAGCTGGGCGGTGACCTCACGCGGGACGCCCTCGGACCAGCGCCGGGCGCCCTTTGGGCCGGCAGACGGGGCATGTGAGCGGGGCTGCCGCTCCGCTGCATGGACGAGCCTGAGCGGCACCTCGGAGCTGTGCCTCCCGGGCGCCCCGGTCCGTGGCGGCGAGGCCCGCAGGCGATCCGTCCCCCCGACAGCCATAGGGCGCGTCATGGCATACCTCCAGTGAGCGCAAGGCGTCGCTCCCTTCACACGCTGATCGGCGCGGACGATTCGGACGAGGGGCCGCAGGGCCATTTCACGGGCCGACCGGCCCAACAGGGGCCCGGTCCGCGGCGTGCGGACGCGGAGGACGACCGCGTGGCCTGCCCGGGACCGGCCGTCCGGCGGCGTTTGGGGCCGGACGGCCCCTGCCTGGCGCAGGCGCACGACAGCAGGCTGGAGGTGTCGCATCCGGCCGTGCGAGGCGGCCCGTCCCGAGGAGGCGTCATGGAGCACACTCCGCACACCGTCAGCGATGTGATGACCCAGACCGTGGTGGCGATCGGGCAGGAAGCGCCGTTCAAGGAGATCGTCGAGACCATGGAGCAGTGGAAGGTCAGCGCCCTGCCCGTGCTGGTGGGGGAGGGCCGTGTGGTCGGAGTGGTCTCCGAAGCCGATCTGCTGCCGAAGGAAGAGTTCCGGGAGTCGGAGCCGGACCGTATGGAGCAGCTGCACCGGTTGGACGATGTACGCAAGGCCGGTGCATTGACGGCGGGAGAGCTGATGAGCTCGCCCGCCCTGACGGTGCACGCCGGTGACACCATTGCCCAGGCGGCGCGGACGATGGCCTTCAAGTCCGTGAAACGGCTTCCCGTCGTCGACGCCGCCGGGCTGCTGCAGGGCATCGTCAGCCGCTCCGACCTGCTGAAGGTCTTCCTGCGCTCCGACGAGGACCTGGCCGGGGAAGTACGTGCGGAAGTCGTCGGCAGGCTGTTCGGCGACTCCGCGAAGGATCTGCAGGTCACCGTCGCCGACGGGGTGGTCACCCTCCACGGCGCGGTCCGCGACCCCTCGCTCCTGCCCGTTGCGGCCCGCCTGGTGCGGGCGGTCGAGGGCGTCGTGGACGTGGTCTTCGATGTCCCGGGCCCTGCTCCTGCCCGGACGGGGCCGCCCGGGGCGGGGCCGCAGTGGTGAGGTGTCCTCGGGGGGACGGGGCAGGCGTGCGAGAGGGCCTGCCGGCCCCCGCGGACAGCGCCGGACGGCCCTCGTGAGCAAGGGATGCCGCAGCCCATGGTGAGAGTCAGGACCCCGCGGAAGGGCGACCCGATGACACGCACCGCATCTCGTGCGCAAGAGGTCTGCGCACTGCTGGCCGACGGAAGCACGGTCCGGCTGCGCCCGGCCCGCCCGGAGGATCGCGGACAGGTACTGCGGCTCTACGAGGAGATGTCCGTGGACAATCTGCGCAGCAGGTTCTTCGCGGTGAGCACCCGTTCCGGCGAGCAGGCCGCGGACCGGCTCTGCGGCCCGGCCGGGCCCGGGCACCGCACTCTGGTCGCCGTGCACGGCGACCGGCTGGTCGGTGTCGCCGAATACGAGAACGTGGACGACCCCACCTCTGCCGAGATCGCTCTGGCGGTCGCCGACGACTTCCACCACCGCGGTGTCGGCACCCTGTTGCTGGAACACCTCGTCCACACCGCCCGCGAGAACGGCATCGCGGTCTTCACCGCCGACGTGCTCGCCGACAACCACCTCATCCACAAGGTCTTCGCCGACCTCGGCCTCCGGGTCACTCGGCAGTTCGACGGCACCACGGTGCGCGGTACCATCCGGCTCGCGCCGGACGAGCGTTACCTCTCGGCAGTGGACATCCGGGCGCGTACCGCCGACACCGCGAGCATGCAGCCACTGCTGCGCCCCCACTCCGTCGCGGTGATCGGAGCCGGCACCCGGCCGGGGTCGGTGGGGCGTGCCGTCCTGCACAACCTGCGCGAGGCACACTTCGCCGGTCTCCTGTACGCGGTCAACCCGCATGCCCACGCCGTATGGCGCGTCCCCGCGTACCCCTCGGTAGCCGACCTTCCCCACCCGCCCGATCTCGCCGTGATCGCCATACCGGCCGCCGCAGTTCCCGAGGCTGCGGCCCAGTGCGGAAGAGCGGGCGTCAGAGCGCTGGTGGTCGTGACATCCGGCCTCGACGCGGAGCAGAGCGCGGCGCTGACAGCGGCTTGCCGCCGCTGGGACATGCGGATGGTCGGCCCCAACTGTCTGGGCATCGCCAATACGGAAGAGCCGGTCCGCATGGACGCGACCTTCGCCGTCACCAAGCCCCTGCCGGGCACCGCCGGGGTCGCCGTGCAGTCCGGAGGCGTCGGTATCGCGCTCCTCGACGGACTCTCCCGCCTGGGCATCGGTATCTCCAGCTTCGTCTCGCTCGGCGACAAACGCGATGTCAGCAGCAACGACCTCCTGCAGTGGTGGGAGTGTGACGGCCGAACCGATCTGGCGCTGCTGCACCTGGAGTCGTTCGGCAATCCCCGTGCCTTCTCCCGCACCGCCCGGCGCGTCGCGCGCGGTATGCCGCTTCTGACGGTCGACGCCGGGCGTTCCGAAGCGGGCCGCCGCGCGGCCGCTTCGCACACCGCGGCCGCGGCGACCCCCACGATGACCCGCGGGGCTCTGTTCTCCCAGGCCGGGATCACCGCCACCCGCACCCTCGGCGAGCTGCTGGACACCGCTGCACTGCTGCACTCCCAGCCGCTGCCCGCAGGCGGGCGGGTTGCCGTGGTCTCTAACGCCGGTGGCGCGGGCGTGCTTGCTGCGGACGCGTGCGCGGACGCGGGACTGACCGTCCCCGAGTTGCCGCCGGATCTTGTGGGAGTGCTGCTCGCCCTGCTCCCGGGGGGCGCCGGCGCCGCGAACCCCGTCGACACCACGCCGACGGTGAGCGCGCAGGAATTGAGCGGCTGCGTGGACCGCCTCGCGGAATCCGGAGCGGTCGACGGAGTCCTGGTCGTCCTGGTGCCCACCGCACCGGCCACGGCGGTCGGCACCGATCTGGTCACCGCGCTGACCACCCGGGCGCCGGCTGCCCGCTCCGGCAAGCCGATCGTCGCCGTGCGGCTCGACCAGGCGGAGCGCGTCCGGCTGCTCCCGACCGGAGACGGACGGACGGTGCCTTCCTACGGCGAACCGCAAGCGGCAGCGCGAGCCCTTCTTCACGCCGCCGAGCGCGCACACTGGCTGGCCAGGCCGCACGGGAGTGTGGTGGAACCGCCCGGCATCGACTCCTCGCAGGCACGGGCTCTGGTGGAAGCATTTCTCGCCGGAGAGCCGGCTGGCGGCTGGCTGGACGCCCGCGCGACCGACCAACTCCTCGCCCACTACGGCATTCCGCGCCTGCGCCAGGCATGTGCCGCCACCGAGCAGGAAGCCGTCGAGGCCGCCGCGCGGCTCGCCGGTCCCGGCGGTGGAGTGGTGCTCAAGGCCCAGGGGCCTGGTCTCGTCCACAAGAGCGAGCGGGGCGCAGTTCTCCTCGACCTGCACGGTGAGCAGCAGATACGGGCCGCCTACCGTGACCTGACCGCCCGCCTCGGGGCAGTCATGTCCGAAGTCCTCGTCCAGCCGATGGCCGCCCGTGGCACGGAACTGCTGGCGGGCGTCGTCCAGGACGAAGTCTTCGGCGCCCTGGTCGTGTTCGGGCTCGGTGGCACCACCAGCGAGCTGCTCTCCGACCACGCGGCGCGCCTCGCACCGCTCACCGACACCGACATCCGCGAGCTCCTCACCACACCGCGCTGTGCGGCGTTGCTGTACGGCCACCGGGGCAGCGGACCGTCCGACACCGGTGCCCTGGAGGACCTGCTGGCACGTCTCTCCCGCATGGCCGACGACCTCCCTGAGCTTGCCGAGGCCGAATGCAATCCCGTCATCGCCGGGCCGGGCGGGATCACCGCAGTCGACGCCCGGGTCCGCCTGCTGCCACGTCGCGCACACGACCCGTATCTGCGTCGGCTTCCCTGAGGACGGACGCGAGCGGAGAGCGGGGCCGAGATGAAGCGTCGACGGGTCGGAAGCGTGATGACCGATGATGTCGTCAGCGCACGGAGCGGGACTCCGACTGGCGAAATGGCGCGGTGGCTGGCGGAGTACGACATCAGTGGCCTGCCCGTCGTGGATGCCGAGGACAGGGTGATCGGAGTCGTCTCCGCGACGGACCTGCAACGCAACCGGCGCACCACGGCCACAGACGGCCTGCTCACCGCCGGCGCGGTGATGTCCGCTCCGGCCCGCACCGTCCGTGCCGACGACTCCGTGGTGCGTGCGGCCCGCCTCATGAGCACGAGCGGCGTCGAGCGGCTCCCCGTGGTGGATGAAGAGGCTCGTCTGGTCGGCATGGTCACCCGGCGCGACGTGCTGCAGATCTTCGCCCGTCCGGACGCGGACATCCGCGACGAGGTCATCGACGAGGTCGTGGTGCGGGCATTGTGGCTGAGCCCGCAGAGCGTGGAGGTGGTGGTGAGGGAAGGCATCGTGACTCTCACCGGTCAGCTGGAGTCCAGTGGCGCAGCGGCCATCGCAGTACGGATGACGCAGCAGGTCGACGGCGTGACCGCCGTGGTCGATCGCCTCACCCACCGGCGTGAGGCCCCGTACCGGCAGCTGACGTAGCCTGCGGCCGAGCCTGCGAGCTGAACGCTTCCGTGCCCGACGGGGCTGTGCCGGAGTGGAACAGGCGGGCGAGGCGGGACGGTCCTCGCACGTACAGAGCCGACGCGGCTCAGGGCTGCCGGTGCCGCCACCGGAGGTCTGATTCTGCCCAGTCCTTCTCCCACTGGGCGTAGCGCCGGCGGTTCAGCAGGACGACTGCGGCTTTGTTCGCGCCGATGAGCAGAAGACCTGTGGTGGACGCGGCGACGACGCCGATCGCGACGCTTCCGGCGATGGCGTCCTCGGGGGTGGTGGGATCCCGCAGCAGGGACCCATGCCGGTTCAGCCATGCGGTGGTCCGGTCACCCGCCCGCAGACCCGGCGCCACGGCTGTCTCTCCCGTGCGTACTGTGCCGTCCGCGGCCGTCCACCGCACCGTGGCGTGGACCCGGCCGCCGGTGCCACCCGCGGAGTCAACACCGATGCGAGCAGGGGGATCTTCCGTGAGCACGGCGGACACGCTCTTCCACTCGCGCCCCTGCCGCTGGGAAGAGGCTTCCAGGTCACTCGCGGCCACCGCACCTGCGGCAGGCGCCGCCACGGCGATCAGGAACGCGGTCGTCAGGAAAATCCAGGCTTCCGCCACGTCCGTCCCGCGCTTGAGCGGGTTGCCCCGCCACCGCCAGCGCATCTCCTTCAGAGGCATGACGCACCCCTCTCGCCTCCTTTGACCTTGGCACGCCTGAAGAGCGCAGGTGAGGGGCCGAACGGCCCCACCCGGGGACGGGTCGGCGCCGTGGGCAGGGCAGGCGCGGGACCGTTCGGCCCTGGCGAGCCGGCCGCGGAGGCCGCACGATGGGGGAGCGGGGCACGTCCTCGTATCCCGCGCCCGGAGGGCAGCATGACCGACGCAGCGACCTTCTCACCGCAGCGGCCGATACGCGTGTTCCTGCTCGACGATCACGAAGTCGTCCGCCGGGGTGTGCAGGACCTGCTCGATGCCGAGCCCGACATCGAGGTGGTGGGCGATGCCGGTACGGCGGACCATGCGCTCGCCCGCGGTCCGGCGCTGCGGCCGGATGTTGCGGTGCTGGACGTACGGCTGCCGGACGGGGACGGCGTCTCCGTCTGCCGGGAGCTGCGCTCGCGCATGCCGGGGCTGGCTTGTCTGATGCTCACCTCGTTCGACGACGACGATGCGCTGCTCGACGCGATCATGGCTGGTGCGGCCGGCTACGTACTGAAGGAGATCAAGGGGGCGGATCTGGTCGCCGCGGTGCGCACGGTCGCGGCCGGCCGGTCCATGCTCGACCCGGCGACGACGTCGCGGCTGATGAGCACGCTGCGGGGCGAGGACTCCGACGAGGAGCCCGAGACGGACGCGCTGTCGAGCCTCTCACCACGGGAGAGGGAGATCCTCGGGCTGATCGGCGAAGGGCTGACGAACCGGCAGATCGGCAAACGGCTCTATCTCTCCGAGAAGACCGTCAAGAACCACATCTCCCGCCTGCTGGCCAAGCTCGGTGTGGAACGGCGTATCCAGGCGGCCGTCCTCGCCACCCGGGCCGCCCCGGAGCCGGACGCTCCCGCCGGTGGACGTCACGACTGAGGCATGCGGTGCGGATGCCCGTCATGCCGAGTCAGCGGTACACACCACACCAGGCGGGACCCGCCTTCCGCCGGTGCTTCGAGGGACATCTCCCCGCCCATGCTCTCCGCCCGTTTCGCCAGATTGCGCAAGCCGCTGCGTCGCCCGTCATGGGGGATGCCCACGCCGTTGTCCTGGACCGTCAGAGTCAGTCTCTGATCGCGGACGATCAGTGACACGTCCGCCGCACTGGCGTGAGCGTGCTGCGCGGTGTTGGCCAGCGCTTCGCCGAGCACGGCCAGCACATGCTCCGCGACCTCTGCCGTCACCTCCGTATCGATGAGTCCCTCCATGCGCAGGGACGGCCTGAACCCGAGCGTGTCGGCCGCCCGTTCTGCCGAGGCGGTCATGCGGGCCCGCATGCCGTGGGCGGCCCGGCCGGAGTCAGGGGTGCGGAGGCCGAAGATGGTGGAACGAATGATCTTGATGGTCTCGTCCAGATCGTCCACGGCCCGGAACAGTCGTTCGCTGGCCTCGGGGTGATCGACGAAACGCAGCGCGCTCTGCAGGGTCATACCCGTGGCGAAGAGTCGTTGAATGGCCAGATCGTGCAGGTCACGGGCGATGCGCTCATGGTCCCTGAGCAGAGTCAGCTGTTCGGCGTCCTGGCGTTGGTCGGCCATCTCCATGGCGAGGGCCCCTTGTCCCGCGAACGTCAGCAGCGGCGCGGTCTCCGACTCGGTGAAGGGACTGCGGCCGTGGAGCCGGGCCAGCAACAGCACACCGCGCACCCGCTCGCCGGTCATCATCGGGACGGCGACTGCGGGCCCCAGGCCCATCCAGCGGGGCGGGCCGATGGTGATTCTGGGATCGTGCTCGACATCAAGGCTGATCAAGGGACTCCGGGCGGTGAGAGCCGCCCCGACGAAAGATCCGTGGCGAGGGAGGATCAGGCCTCTGTGCGCCTCGGCATCCACGCCGACAGCGAGAGCCACACTCAAGTTGTCGCCGTCGACCGGCAGTGCCAGCACTCCGAGGTCGGCGGAGAGGATGCGTACAGCGTGGTCGACGATCATCGTGAGGACGTCGGTCTCACCCGCCCCGGGCAGCAGACCGGCGACGATCTCACCATTCGCCTCCAGCCACCGCTGCCGATAGCGGGCCTCCTCGTACAGGCGGGCATTGTCGATGGCCACACCGGCCGCCACGGCCAGCGTCGACAGTACGGTTTCGTCCTCGGCGTCGAACTCCCTGCCACCACGCTTCTCGGTGAGGTAGAGATTGCCGAAGACCTTGCCGCGGACCCGGATCGGCACCCCGAGAAACGAGTGCATCGGCGGGTGATTCGGCGGGAACCCGTACGACGCGCGGTGTTCGCCCAGTTCGGCGAGGCGTAGCGGAGCGGGACGGCGGATCAGTTCACCCAGAATTCCGTGGCCGGCCGGAAGGGCACCGATGGCATGAGCTTCCTCCTCGGAAATCCCGACCGGAAGGAACTGGGAGAGCCGGTGGTCGTCACCGATCACGCCGAGCGCCCCGTACTCGGCGTCCACGAGGGCGACTGCGGCCTCGACGATGCGGCGCAGCACCTGCGACAGGTCCAGCCCCCGGCCCACGGACATCACTGCTTCGAGCAGGAGAGAGGGCGGTCCGCCCGTGTTCCTTCCCACCGCCCTGAGGCGCTCTTGCAGGTCGTCCGGAAGCGTGCCCAGGCGCCACTGAGCGTCTTCGGCTCGGTCAGGTCTCTCGTCGCCCACGACACCCTCCGCGGTGACCGCCCGGGGCGCGGCCACACCCTCCACGGTACTGACCGTGGACGGACGAGCACCTTGGGAGCCGGTGGGGCCCGCCGGCCGAGTTGCGTGGAGAGCCCTGAGTTCCTGCAGCGGTAAGTACGGACCTGGACCGTGAGGAGGTGGAGGCAGGAGGGCAGTGGGCCGTTCGGCCCTTCGGCAGCGCCCATCGGCTCATTGCCCGGAGGACGACGAGCCGAGCACGATCGAGGAGCGGGGCGGGCGCGCGCCCGCCCCGCAGTGCGATGCGACGAGCCGACGGGGGAGCCCACCGTCGGCAGCCCGGCCGAAGGGGCACCACGGGAGGGACGGACGGCCGGCACCACTACGGTCGGGGCGCGGCGCGGGGCAGCGGTGACTCCGTTCCGGGGATGCAGGTCTGTTTCCTTTCACCACCCCCGAAAGAAGGACAGCCATGGAGCCGGAATTGATCACTGTCGGGCTCGACGGTTCACTGGAGAGTCTGGCAGCCGCACGGTGGGCCGCTGACGAAGCCGAACGGCGGAATTCGGTGCTGCGTCTTCTTCATGCCTGGATCCTGCTGGCCGCCGAGGCGCCGGATACTCCGCCCGACCGTGCCCAGAACGCCGGAGCGCGGCAGGTCGTGGAACGGGCTCTGGGTGAGGTCCGTGCCCGCCATCCCCATCTGCAGATCATCGAGGATCTGGTGGGCTCCGAGGCCGAGCCGGCGCTGCTGCGCGCGGCCGGCGAATCGCGGATGCTGGCGCTCGGGTCACGGGCTCTCACGGCGTGGGAGAGCTATGTGCTCGGTGATGTCAGCCTGGAGGTCGTCGGCCGGGCCGACGGGCCGGTCGTTCTCGTCCGAGGGGGCTGGAGCGCGAGTCCACCGCAGCCGGAAATCGGGGACCTCGTCACTCGGCCCGATCCGCGCATCGTCGTCGGCATGAGCCTGAACGGGCCCTGCGAACCCTTGCTTGCCTTCGCGTTCGACGCTGCAGTGAGCCGCGGACTTCCCCTGCAGGCCGTGCACGGGCGTTCGCTCCCTGTGCACGCCTACGCGCCCTGGGGGGTCGCCCCCGATGTCGCGGAGGAACTCACCAAGGATGCGGACGGCGAGCTGAGAGAGAACCTGCGCCCTTGGCGTGAGCGCTTCCCCGAGGTGCCGGTACGAGTGACCGTGCTGGTCGAGAACCCGACCCGGGCCATGGTGCAGACCGTCCCGGGGGCCGAACTCCTGGTGGTGGGCCGTAGGCGCCACCATCCACCCCTCACGCCACGTGTCGGACCTGTGGCGCACGCAGCGATGCACCATGTGGCCTGTCCCGTGGCCGTGGTCCCTCACGACTGAGCCCCGCTCGCGAGCGGCGGGCCCGGAGCACTCGTCCGGTCGCCCGCTCGGCCTCACCGAGTGGCCGCGGCGTGTCGCACGAGGTCCTCCTCGATCTGCCGGACGAGCGGTGCGACCGCGTCCGCGACCTGAGGCGAGAGCCCGGTACCGAGGCTGGTGTCGGCCGCTTCGACGGCGTAGACGAGCAACTCCCCGGGCAGTCGGCCCAGTGCGCGGGCGAGCTGCACGGCGTCGCCCAGAGCGAAGCCGTGCGAGCTGGTTTCGCCAGGGCGCGTCTGCGGCAGATCGCCATCGAGCCGGAGGCGGTGCACATGCCCGGGACGGGCCGGGTGGACGTGAGCGGCGTCCACGACGACGGCCAGGCGGGCGCCCTCCCACGCGCCGATCAGCCGGGTGGGATCGCCGTCGGTACATGTGAGCGTGGTACCGCGGGGGAGCGGTCGGTGCTCCCCTCGTTGCGCGAGCCGGCCCACGACCGCCCAGCCGACGCCGTCGTCGTGCCGGTAGTCGTTTCCGACACCGATGACGGCGATCCGCGTGGCCGTGGCAGATACGTCCATGAGCCGATGCTTCCCCGTGCTGCCCGGCAAGCACCAGGCAGGGACCTCACCCCTGTCAGCCCGTCCGGGGGACGGAGAGGGCCGTACGGGGCACGCCGGGATCGGCGGACCGCATGTGGGCACGAGAGCGGCACATACTGGCTGCGCTGACACGATCCGTGCCGGAAGGCGGGCGATGACGGGCAATGAGACCACCGCGGTGATCGGCACGGACGGGCTGGACGCGCTGATCCGCGTCCTCGCCGCACGTGGCCGAACGGTCATCGGGCCGACCGTGCGCGACGGCGCGATCGTGCTGGCCGAGATCGCCGGCGGCGACGAGCTGCCGTACGGCTGGGGCGTCGAACTGGAGGCCGGACACTACCGGGTGCGCCCCCGCGAGGACGGCGCGGCGTTCGCGCACAGCGCGGGTCCGCAGTCCTGGAAGACGTACCTGCACCCGCAGCGTGAGCGGCAGTGGACCGCCGACCGCGGGGCTGACGGCGCGCTGGTGATGACCGAGGACGACACGCCGCCGACGTCGTACGCCTTCCTCGGGGTACGCCCTTGCGATCTGCGGGCCATCTCCGTGCAGGACCGGGTACTGGCCGGCGGCCCGCACACCGACAGCCGCTACCGCGCTCGCCGGGAACGGGCCTTCCTGGTGGCCGCGGAGTGCACCGATCCGGGCGCCACCTGCTTCTGCACGTCCATGGGCGCGGGCCCCGCCGCGGACAGCGGCTACGACCTGGCGCTGACCGAGGTGGTCGAAGAGGGCGACCACCGGTTCTGGGTACGGGCCGGCAGCGACGAAGGTGCGTCAGTGCTGGCTGAGCTCCCACGTCGGCCCAGTGACCACGAGACCGAGTCCGCGGCACGGGAGCGCGTCGCCGAGGCGGCCGACCGCATGGGCCGCAGCATGCCACTGGTGGACCTGCAGACGCTGATGCGTGACACGTTGCAGGCCGACCGCTGGAACGATGTCGCCTCACGGTGCCTGACCTGCGGCAACTGCACCATGGTGTGCCCGACCTGCTTCTGCACCACGGCCGAGGACGTCACCGACCTGAGCGGGGATCACGCCGAGCGGTGGCGCCGCTGGGAATCCTGCTTCGACCTGGAGTTCTCCCATCTGCCGGGCGGACCGGTGCGGGCGTCGGGCCACAGCCGCTACCGGCAGTGGGCCACCCACAAACTCGGCACCTGGTACGACCAGTTCGGCAGCTCGGGCTGCGTCGGCTGCGGCCGGTGCATCGTCTGGTGCCCGGTGGGCATCGACATCACCGAGGAGGCCCACGCGCTGAACGCGGAGCGTGCTGCAGGAACGGCACAGGGCGAAGCGTCGTCATGACGGCACGAGGACGCAGAATTCTCAGTGCGCTGGCGCCCGAACACCGTGACCGGCTGCTCGGTTTCGCACGTGACGTCTCCCTGCCGGCCGGCGTCCGCCTCTTCGAGGAGGGCGGTGCGGCCGACCGGTTCTGGATCATCCGTACCGGAATCGTCGTCCTCGACGTGTATGAGCCGGGCCGTGGCGCCATGGTCGTCGAGACCCTTGGTGAGGGTGAACTGCTGGGCTGGTCCTGGTTGTTCGAGCCCTACCGCTGGCACCTGGGCGCGCGGACCAGAGGGGATGTGGAGGCGTACGAGTTCGATGCGCATCGGGTGCGCGCCGCTCTCGACGAGGACCCCGCCTTCGGCCTGGCGGTGACCCGGTGTGTCGCCGGCGTGGCGATCGGCCGACGGTTGCGCGCCGCCCGTACCCGCCTTCTGGACCTGTACGGGCCGCCCGGCAGCCACACCACCGCGGCCGGTGGTGAAGCGCCGTGACGGCCGCGAGCCCCGCCCTGGCCCCGTTGCCCTACCGGGTGGTCGAGCGGAGGGACGACACCGCCGACACCGCCGAGATCGTCCTCGAACCCGTGGTGTCGGCCCTGCCGCCCTTCGTCCCCGGGCAGTTCGCGATGGTGTACGCCTTCGGCGTGGGCGACATCCCGCTGTCGCTGAGCGGCATCGCCGGGAGCCGGCTGACCCACACGATCCGCGCGGTCGGGGCGGTGTCCGGAGCCTTGCACGGCCTGCAACCCGGCGCGACGGTCGGCGTACGCGGGCCGCTCGGCACCGGCTGGAACCTGACCGCCGCGGCCGGACGCGACCTGGTGGTCGTGGCCGGCGGCCTCGGCCTGGCGCCGCTGCGGCCACTCGTCCACGCGGCACTCGCCACGCCCCACCGGTACGGCCGGCTGAACATCCTCATCGGGGCTCGCACCCCCGCCGACCTGCTCTGCACGCGGGACATCGACCGGTGGCGCGCGGTCGGCGCCCGTGTCCAGGTCACCGTCGACCGCCCCGACGACAGCTGGCAGGGGGACGTCGGCGTGGTGACCGCCCTCCTGGACCGGGCCCGGTTCGCCCCGGCCGGGGCGGCGGCCTTCGTCTGCGGCCCCGAGGCCATGATCCGGGCCACCGCCCGCGACCTCGTCCACCGCGGGCTCGCTCCGGACCGGATCCGGATCTCCCTGGAGCGCACCATGCACTGCGGGACCGGTCACTGCGGCCACTGCCAGCTCGGCCCGTTGCTGCTGTGCCGGGACGGGCCGGTCGTCACCTGGGCCCGAGCCGAAGCCCTCCTCGCCGTACGGGAGCTGTGACATGGCCGCCGTGCCCGACCCGCGTCCGCGGCTGGCCGTGTGGAAGTTCGCCTCCTGCGACGGCTGCCAGCTGACCCTGCTCGACTGTGAGGACGAACTCCTCGGCATCACCGAGCGGGTGGAGATCACCCACTTCCTGGAGGCGTCCAGCGGGCCCGGCCCGGGACCGTTCGACCTGTCGCTGGTCGAGGGCTCCGTCACGACCTCCCAGGACGCCGAGCGGATCCAGCAGATCCGCGCCGCCTCCCGCCGCCTGGTCACCATCGGTGCCTGTGCCACCGCGGGCGGGGTCCAGGCGCTGCGCAACTACGCCGACGTGTCCGAGTTCCGTGCCGTGGTCTACGCCCGGCCGGACTACATCGACACCCTCGCCACCTCCACCCCCATCAGCGCCCATGTCCCCGTCGACTTCGAACTGCGCGGCTGCCCCATCGACCGAGGTCAGCTCGTCGAGGTCATCACCGCCTACCTCGCCGGCCGCACGCCCGACGTTCCCGCGCACAGCGTGTGCTTCGAGTGCAAGCGGCGCGGCACCGTCTGTGTGACGGTCGCGCACGGCACCCCCTGCCTGGGCCCGGTCACCCACGCGGGGTGCGGCGCGCTGTGCCCGGCGTACGACCGCGGCTGCTACGGCTGCTTCGGCCCGTCGAACTCGACCAACTTCCCTTCCTTCATCCCGCTGTTGCGCCGCGACGGCATGGAAACCCTGGACGTGGTGCGGGTACTGCGTACGTTCAACACCGCCGCGCCGGAGTTCGAGGCGGCCGTACGGAAGGAACTGCCCGGGTGACCCACCGCGAGTCGAAGGTGCTGAAGGTGGCCTCCCTCGCCCGCGTCGAAGGCGAGGGCGCGCTGCATCTGCGCCTCCACGACGGCGAGGTCGCCGAGGCCCGGCTGAAGATCTATGAACCCCCGCGGTTCTTCGAGGCGTTCCTGCGCGGCCGTGCCCACACCGAGCCGCCCGACATCACCTCCCGGGTGTGCGGCATCTGCCCGGTCGCCTACCAGATGAGCGCCTGCCGCGCGATCGAGGACGCCTGCGGCATCGTCGTGGACGGCCCACTGGCCGCGCTGCGCCGGCTGCTCTACTGCGGCGAATGGATCGAGAGCCAGACCCTGCACGTCTACCTGCTGCACGCCCCCGACTTCCTCGGCGCCGGCAGCGTCATCGACCTGGCGCGCACCCATCGCCCCCACGTGGAGAGGGGCCTCGCGCTCAAGCAGACCGGTAACGCCCTCATGGAACTCCTCGGTGGCCGCGCCATCCACCCCGTCAACGTACGTCTCGGCGGCTTCCACCGCGTCCCGGCCAGATCCGAGCTGCGGCCCTTCGCGGAACGGCTCAAGCGCGCCCGGGACGACGCCGAGGCGACCGTGCGCTGGGTCGCCGGCTTCGACTTCCCCGACGCCGGGATCGACACCGCACTTCTCGCGCTCGCCGAACCGGGCGACTACGCCATCGCCTCCGGGACCCCCACGGCGATGGCCGCTCCGAGCACCGCAGGACTGCCCGGGGACAGCGACCGTGCGCTCCCCACCCGTACCTTCCCGCTGCACACCTTCCCCGACCACGTCATCGAGACGCAGGTGCCGCATTCCACCGCCCTGCACTCCCTGCTCGACGGGAACCGCCACCTCACGGGCACACTCGCCCGCTACGCCATCAGCGGCCGCTGGCTGCCCCCCGACGTGCTGCAGGCCGCACGGGAGGCCGGGCTCGGCGACCCACGCGAGGGAGCGGTGTGCCGCAACCCGTTCCGCAGCATCGTCGTCCGGGCGGTCGAGGTCCTGTACGCGGTCGGCGAGGCGCTGCGCCTCATCGAGGCCTACGAGCCCCCACCACGCCCGTACCTCGACGTGCCCGCGCGGGCCGGCACCGGTCATGGCGCGACGGAGGCCCCCCGCGGGCTCCTCTACCACCGCTACAGCCTCGATGCCGACGGAACCGTCACCGATGCCGCCCTCGTCCCGCCGACCGCGCAGAACCAGGCCGCGATCGAGCAGGACCTGCGCCGCACGGCGCAGGAGCGCCTCGGCGTCGCGCCCCACCCCTCCGACACCGAGCTGACCGCCCTGTGCGAACGAGTGATCCGCAACCACGATCCGTGCATCTCCTGCTCCACGCACTTCCTCGATCTGACCATCGCTCGCGACTGAGGAATCCAGGGCCCAGGCGCCGCGGCGAGGGCAGGTTCGAAAGGCTGGTGACCGGAACCAGGGGGCGGGGTGGATTCGCCGGGATGCCCCTGGGCTCGGTGAGTCAGGGGCGCTGCATCGCGCACAGTGCCCGCTCGTCACCGTTCCCGTTCCGGAGAGGCGTGGCCAGTCGTTGAAGCGGTGAGTCTCAGATGCGCGGGACGACCGCAACCGGGCAGAAGGAATGGTGCAGAACGGCGAACACAATGGGCCCGAGAAGCATCGGGGTGCGCTGCATTCGACGCCCCACGACCAGCAGACTCGCCTGTGAGCATGCCTCCAGCAGTACCGGTGCAACTCTGCCCCGCTGTACGTGTTCGACTACGTTGACGCCGGGGAACTTCGCCCGCCAAGGGGCCAGGATGCCGGCCAGCTTCTTCTCCTCGGCGAGTGCGCACCGGTCCTCTTCCGGTGAGTGGGCAGGCATGGTGGGCACATACCCCCGGCCGCCCAGCGGCTCCCACGCCCGTACGGCGCGCACGCTCGCATGGTGGGCCTTCGCGGCACCGAACGCGAACTCCAGCACTGCCTCACCTCGTGTCCCGGGCTCCTGGACACCGATCACCACCTCGGGCCTCCCATAGGGGACGGTTTCCTCCTCGCGCACGGTGACCGCCGGGCACTCCGCGCGTCCGAGAACGTGCAGGCTGACCGAACCGAGCAGGAACCCGGCTATCGCACCGTGCCCGCGCGATCCGAGCACCATCATCGTGGCCTGCCCACTGCGGTCGACCAACGCGTCGACCGCCGGCTCCGAGACCTGCTCGGTCGTCACCGGGATGTCCGGGTGCAGTTCGAGCGCCCTGGCTTCGGCTGATGCGAGCACCTCGGCTCCGAAGCGCTTCTTGTTCGCGGCCTCCTGGGCGATGGGGAGATTCTGGGGCTGAGAGGTCCAGGAGTGCAGAAGGTGGAGCCGTAGGCCGCGGGCCGCCGCTTCCTCGGCGCCCCAGCGCACAGCGGGCACGCTGTTACCGGTGCCGTCCAGCCCCACGACAACAGACCCGCCCATGACGACCTCCACGCAGCCAGGGCTACGGATACGAACATCGGGTTCCAGCATCGCCGCGGCCGAGGAGGAGACCAATGGGCCGAGCGGTCCTACCAGGAGGCCACGTGGCGCGCCGGGGTGCCGCTCACCCGGTTCGTCTGCCCGTCTCGGGCCGGGCCGGGCGCCGACCCGCTCGGGGCCCTTTCGACCCCCAGGAGGTGGCACGGCGACGCGCACAGTGGGGGCCGAACCGCATGCCGCGTGTACCCGGCCGAGGGGTGTGGCGCAGGATTGCCGGCCTGTGTGTGCCTGTTGCCGCGCCGGCGGTCAGCTGTCCCTTCCCTCTGCGGGAACGACCGCGACGGTGCACGGCGCATGGTGCAGCATCGCGTGGTTGACGAGTCCGAGCTGCAGCACCAGAGGGTCTCGCCGCCGTCGGGCTCCCACCACCAGCAGACCTGCGTGGGAAGCGGCCTGCAAGAGTGCCGGCCGCGCGCGACTCTCGACGGCGACACGACGCACGGGCACGTCGGAATGCACGGCCGTGGGTCGTGCGAGGGCCTCATCCAGCCACAGCTTGGCCTGCTGTTCGTGGAACAGCCGGGTTTCGTTGAAGTCGCCGGAGCATACCGTGGCGTGTTCCCGTCGTGGGCGCGCCCAGGCGTGTACCACTTCGACCCCCCAGCCGCGCAGGGCCGCTTCCGTGAAGGCGAAATCGACGGCCGCGGTCGTCGTGCCGGGTGCGGCGAGCCCGACCACGACCCAGCGTTCGTCCGTGGTGGCCGGGACACCACCGCGCACCACGAAGACCGGACAGCGGGCCCGCGCCGCGACCGTCAGACTCACCGACCCGAGGAGGGTGCCGGAGAGCCCGTGCCCCCGGCAGCCGACAATGATTGCGGCGGCACCCTCGCTCGCGTCGGCCAACGCGTAGACCGGGTCCTCGTCGCGGACGTCGGCTGTCACAGGCACCTCCGGGCACCGTGACCGTGCCCGCACCTCAGCGGCGGCGGCAACGGCCTGGGCGGCACCCGCGCGCTGAGCCCGTCGGGAACCACCGCAAGAGTGCGCGGGCTCCTCGTGGAGTGCCCACAACGACGCGTACAGCAGGCGCAGCGGGCATCCGCGAAGCGCGGCTTCATCAGCGGCCCAGTCCACCGCGCGCATGGCGTCAGGGGAACCGTCGGTGCCTACGACCAGGGGAAAGACCATCCTATTCACCGCCTGACGAGGGTAGGGGGCATGCCCACTGGGTGCCAGGGTGCGGCCGATGCGGAAGGGAAAACAGGGGCTCATCGGCCCAACGCCGGGCCGTTCGGCCTTGGGGCCTGAAGTGCGGGTGCCACCCTCGCCACCTGCCGTGAGGCGGGCATCACGCCGTTGCTCATTACGCGGCATCAACGACGGCCCGGCCCTCCGGCAGGCCGGCATCGGTGTGGCGGTGGGGCGCCGCGGAACCGAAGTGGCGCGCCAGGCAGCGGATTTGGTTCTCGCGGACGACATCCTCGGCACCGTCCTCCCGGCGGTGGTGGAAGGGCGCCGCATCCATGCCGATGTCCGTCGCCGTCGGGCGTGCCGGGCGCCGCGGACCGGACGTTCCCGGCAATCGCGGATCTGCCTCGTGCTCGGCGACACCACTCGGCGCTGCCCTCGGATCGCGCAGCCGCCCGCGCAGTTCCGCCACCCCCTTCCTCCTCGCTGCGGTGGCGCTGGCCTTGGTTCTTCAGGTGGCAGGTGTTCTCCTGCCGCCACTGCGTTCCCTGCTGGGAGCCGAGCCGTTGTCCGGGTCCGAGCCGGCGCTCGGGCTGGCACCGGTGTGCTGGGGGCACCTGGCGACGCGCGTCCGGCGCAGGTTCTTCCGAGCGGATCCCGCAGACCTCGATGGTGGCTGTCGGCCCCGTGAGGTGCCCCGCCGTGGGGCCCTTCGGCCCACCGCACCCCGCCGAACAGCCCTGTACCGATCATCGTCACGAGCGCACTCTGGCAGTGACCGGCCTGTACGGCTCGGTGGCCGCACGTCGCCCACGGAGATCCGGGAGAACCGGCATGAACTCCACACCACCATTGCTTCATGCGCTCCCCACGGAGGGGCGCGAACGCCTGATGCAGTTCGCCCGTGAAGTGTCGTTCCCGGAGGGGAAGCGGATCTTCGAGGAACACGGGCTCGCCGACCGGTTCTGGATAATTCGCACCGGCTCGGTGAATCTCGACGTCCAGGTGAGGGGCCGGCGGCCGATGGTCGTCGACATGCTGGACCACGGCGACCTCGTGGGCTGGTCGTGGCTGGTACCGCCGTACACCTGGCGTATGGGCGCGGAGGCGTCCAGCCCCGTGCGGGCCTACGAGTTCGATGCGACGGCGGTACGCGCCCTGTGCGAGGCGGACCCGGCGATCGGCCTGGCAGTGACCCGCCGGGTCCTCGACGTGGTCGCAAGCCGTCTCCAGGCCACCCGTCTTCGTCTGGCCGATATGGGCGGGCCCGGATCAAGGGCCATGCCCGCTCCGCCGTGAACGCAGCCGGCCCACCTCCCCGGAAGGTGTCGGGCGACGGCGCGCCCCGACGCTCCTTTCAAGGAGAGCCGAGCGGCCCACTGCCCGTCTCCATCCGGCCCTGCTCCCCGGCGGCCGACGATGCGACGGTGAGGAGAAGGGCATTTCTCTGCTGATGCAGGAAGGCGGTGGGGACCATGGTGCGCCCCCTGGTCGTCGGTGTAGACGGATCGGATGCCAGTTTCGTCGCGCTCGACTGGGCGGTGGACGAGGCCGCGCGGCACGAGTTGCCGCTACGCCTGGTCCACGCCTCCCAATGGGAGCGTTACGAGGATGTGGCGCTGGGGCCGAGCCTGAAGCGCCCTGCCGGGGAGGTTCTCGCCGGCAATATCGTGGGGTCTGCGGTCGAACGCACCGAGCTGCGCAACGCCGACGTCGACGTCTCCACCCAGATTCTGGGGGACGATCCGGAATCCGTGCTGCTGCGCGAAGCCGACCATGCCTCCGCGGTGATCGTGGGTTCGCGGGGCCGCGGTGCCTTCACCGGCCTGTTGCTGGGGTCGGTCGGACTGGCCGTCGCAGCCCGGGCGCGGTGCCCCGTGATCGTGGTGCGCGGAGACAAGGCGGGGCTTGCGGGGACACATGAGCGCGTCCTCCTCGGCGTCGGTGAGTCGGCCGAAGACTCGGAAGCCGTCCGGTTCGCCTTCCGCGAGGCCGCGGCCCGGGGGTGCGCCCTCGAGGCCGTCCGTGCCTGGCGCTGCCCCGCGCACGAGACCACCGACCACCCGCTGCTCGCCGGAGACCCGGAGCGGTATCACCAGGAGCGGGCATCGGCCGTGCTGGACGAGTCGCTGAAGGAGATGGTCGGTGAGTACCCGGCGGTGCGGCTACGGCGCGCCACGGTTGAAGGGCCGGCCCACAAGGTGCTGGTGCAGCGTTCCGCCGCCGCGGACCTGCTGGTGCTCGGAGCACGGCGCCGTGACAGTCGTCTGGGGCTCCAGCTGGGGCGGGTGGCGCACACCGCTCTGCACCACGCGGAGTGCCCCGTGGCGGTCGTGCCGCAGCCGACGTGACACAGGGGTCGGACCTCGGGCCCTGGGGGAGGTACGCCACTTCCCCGTCACGACCTTGCTCTCGATGGCGCATGGGTGCCCATGACGCGAATGCGTCGGCCGGTGATCCGCGTGGGACGGATGGCGATCCACTCGTGACGTCCGTCGCCCACCCAGGGTGCCGTGCGGGCATGTTCCTCGAGCCGACGTGATTCAGAGGAGTCGGTGACCACGTGGGCGCGCCCCACCACCAGGACGCTCCAGCCCTGGCTGAATGCGTCATCGATGTGATCGACCTCCAGCGCGACCTCGTGGCCGGCCGCCGCGGCCGGTCCGGCTTCCGGGGCGGTGCGGTAGGCGATCAGCTCGTCGGCCACGGTGTAGTTCACAGGGAACACCGCGGGTGTGTCGTCAACGGTCACCGCTACGCGGCCGACGCCGTGCGTGGAGAGCCGCTCGCGGCACTCGGCAGGACTGAGAACCAGTACCTCGGGATGTGGGGCTGCCTTGCCGAATCCGGCCGGCAACTCCATCGTCCCGCCCACCAGCTCGGCCACCGTCGTATCCAACGCACCGGCCAGGCGCAGCATGAATCCGATGCCCGGCTCGGCGGCGCTCTCCTCCACGTACTGGAGGAATCCCGGCGAGGCAGCGGCGCGGGCCGCGACCTCCTCGCGGGTCAGCCCCAACTGTTGCCGGCGCAGTGCGACCCGCCGCCCGAGGTCACTGCGGGGCCGGAGCGGCTCCGAGCCGGAGTCGGGCTCCCTGTTCGTCATCGCGTACACATCCCTTCGTCGAGCCGTGTCAGCGGTGGCCCGGCCGCGGTTCGACAACGGTGCCACCCCGCACGGAGCGTGCCGTGCTACGGGTCAATCGTGGGGGACAACCACTATCGGACACGGGGCGTGGTGCACGGCTGCCTGGACGACGTGGCCGATGCGAGGCGGCAGCAGGCGGCCTCCGTGCCGCCGGCCGACAACCAGCAGTTCCGCGTTCGGGGTGCCGTGCAGAAGCGCGGGCGCCGGACTCTCCATTATCACCTGCTCGTCGACGTGCACGTCCGGGAACTTCGCCCGCCATGGGCGCAATGCCGCAGCCAGCTCGTCCCGTGCGCTCTGAGCCGATTCCTCGGCAGCGATCCGGTCCACGCCGCCGCCGCGGTTGTAGGCATACGCAGGCAGGTGCCTGCCGTGCACGGCCCGCAGCGCGACGGCCCGACGGGCGGCGGTTTCGAAGGCGAACGCCAGCAGCCCGTCGCACGCGGCGTGCAGACTGACGCCGACCGTCACATTGCCGCTTCCGATGCGGGCCGGGGTGTCCTGCTGGGCACGGACAAGCACAGTCGGGACGGCGGTGCGGGTCACCAGTTCCAGCCCGATCTCTCCCAGGGTGAAGCGCGCGGCGGCTCCGAGCCCTCGCGATCCGAGAACCAGCAGGTCCGACTGTTCAGCCGCCTTGGCCAGGGCATCCGACGGTTCTCCGCGCACCAAGCCCACGTCCACAGGAAGGTCGGGGTGGGACGAGGCCACGGCTGTCCGAGCCTCATCGATGATCCGGTGCGGCCAGTAGTTCTCTTCCGCTTCCTCGGACGGCGCGCCGGTCGGCTCCGGGGCGAGCAGGATCCAGGCATGCAGAAGCCGCAGCCGCGCCTTGCGCAACTCCGCCTCCCGCGCTGCCCACAGCGCTGCGGACAGCGACTGCAAAGTGCCGTCCAGGCCGACCGTGATGAGGTCTTTCATGAGGGTTCTCCGCTCCCATCAGCCGAGTGGGCGGCCACGGCCGGCTTCAGGTCTTCGGAGACCGACACGACGCCGTCGACGCTGGCGCACATGCGGACAAGAACCGGGGTGAGCAGAGGCTCGGCCACCGAGCCGTGCAGTGCCACCTGACCCTGGACGACGTCGGCGGTCACGCCTGCTGCGCCGAGGCGTGCGGTGCGTCCGATGATCTCCCGCGAGATTTCCTCCTGGATCGCCTTGTCCTGGCGGAGGAAGACGCGCAGCAGATCGCTGCGGCTGACGACGCCCAGCAGCGTCTCCGTCTCATCGACCACGGGCAGACGCTTTACGTTCTGCACCTCCATCAGCCGTGCCGCCTCCACCACGGTCCATTCCGGGTGAGCACAGACCGCCGGAGCGGACATGAGTTCGTCGGCGGTGCACCCCTCGGCCCGGGCCCGCTCCCACGCCTCGAGGTGGGGCAACGGTGTCCGGCCGGAGAGATCGGACCGGTCAGCCGCCTTCCGCAGCAAGTCGGCCTCCGAGACGATCCCGGCCGGCCTGCCGAGGCCGTCGAGAACCGGCACGGCACTCACCGCGTTGTCGGCCAGGATCTGCGCGATGTCCTTGAACGGCGTGTCGAGCTGCACACTCACGACCTGCCTCGTCATGAGCTCACCTATCGTGCGGTGCTCCATCTCCGGCTCCTTTCCCCGTGGCGGTCGACGCCTTGCCCCCACTTCTCCAGCGTGGCCGGAGCACGGACGCTCCCGGCATGAGCCACTCGGCCCCATCGGCCGGCCGGCAGGCCCGAAGGATCCGAGTGGCCTGCGGCAAGGGACCTATGGCCCCTGACGCGATCGCAGCGGCCCCACCACTCTGAAGAAGCCCGCCGATCCACCGTCCGCGCCGTACGGGAGGCCCCGGTGTTCATCCAGACCCTCGACGACACGCTGGTGAAGACCCTCGTCGCCGACGCCATCACCGCGCCGTCCATGCACAATGCCCAGCCCTGGTACTTCGGCTACGCCCGCCACAGCCGTACGTTCACCCTTTCCGCCGACCTCGAGCGCGCCATGCCGCACGCCGACCCCACGACCCGTGGCCTGCACCTGGGCTGCGGAGCCGCGCTGCTGAACCTGCGAGTGGCCGCGTCCCACGCCGGCCATCGCACCTCGACGACCCTCCTTCCGGACCCGCATGTCCCAGCGCTCCTGGCCGCCGTGCGGCTGGACGACCCTCACGCGCACACGGACGAGTCCCTCGCCGGCCTGCATGGCGCCCTTCGCAACCGCCACACCAGCCGCTCCCCCTTCACGGAACGCCAGATCCCGGGAAACATCCGCGCCGCGCTCTCCGATGCCGCGGCCCGAGAAGGGGCGCAGCTGAGCTTCCTGGCCACCCCGCACCGCGAGACCGTGCTGGATCTGATCATGCACGCCGAGGGCTACAACCGGATGGACGACGGCCGCGACGCCGAACAGCGCCGCTGGACCCACGACACCGCTGCCGAACCAGCCGTCGACGACGGCATCCCGGACTACGCCTTCGGGCCCCGCAAAAGCACCGGCTCGGCCCCCCTCAGGGACTTCGCCGGCCGGGGCATCGTCTCCGACCGCGCCTACGCCGACTTCGAGAAGAGCCCCCAACTGGCCTCGCTCAGCACCCTGGGCGACACCCCGGCCGACTGGCTACGCGCCGGCCAGGCACTGGAGCGTGTCCTTCTCCTGGCCACCCTCCAGGGACTCGCCGGCTCCTTCGCGACGCAGCCCGTCGAATGGCCGGACCTGCGCTGGATACTGCGCGACCCGCAGTCCGGCAGGGGCCATGTGCACATGATCCTGCGCCTGGGGTACGGCCCACAGGGGCCCAGGACCCCGCGACGTCCGCTGGACCAGGTGCTCACGATCAAGCCGTGAATGACGGCCGGATGAGGGAGCGAAGGTACGGAGGCCGACGACACCGCGCGACGACATCGCGCGGTGGACTGACCCGGCTTCCCGATGAGTCCAGCTCGTGGCCTGCCGTTACGCCTGGGGACCGTTACGCCTGGGGAACGGTCACCCGCTGCTGCCCTTCCCGTTCGGTGCCGTGCTGGGGAGTTTCTTGATGAGGTCGGCGGGCAGTGCGGTGGGCTCGGTTGCCTCGGCCGCGCTCTCTTCCCTGGCGAGGAAGGAGCCGAGCTCGCCGATGGTGCTCATGAGCGGCGAGGGGAAGACGACGGGCAACTGGATGTCCTTCGGCTCCACCAGGGTGACCTCGATGCCCCGCGCTTCTCGTGCCATGCGAGTCTTCCGTCCGGGTGCCCGGGTCCCAGAGGAAGTCCACCGGGGACTGGGGCGACTCGTAGCGACTGTCGAAGTGCACCCACGCGTTCTCCTGGCGGCTGCCTTCCGCAGTCCCGTGAAAGGCTCTGACCAGGATGTACTCAGAGGATCGCCATCCGAGCGAGGCTCGTGCGGGCCTTCTGCCGGCTCCAGCCCTACCGCCCCCTCGCGGTTCCACCTCATCGCGAGGACCCTTCGTGAGAGAGGCCCAGGAAAGAACCCTGCGTCACTGGTGGGTGGGCCCACAGCTGATTGACGAATCCGAGGACAACACCAAGCGCGCGTTCGAGACCTCCCTGAACAAGCTGGGCCTGGACCACCTCGACCTGTACCTGATGCACCAGCCCTTCGGCGACGTCTACGGCCAGTGGCGCGCCATGGAGGCGCTCGACCGCGAAGGGACGGCCAAGGCGATCGGCGTGGCCAACTTCTACCCCGACCGCCTGATCGACTTGATCGTCAACAACGAGATCCCCCCGGTGGTCGACCAGATCGAGACCCACCCCTTCTTTCAGCGCGCCGACTACCAGGGGCTCATGCGCGAACACGGCGTGCAGATCCAGTCCTGGGGCGGCTTCGCCGAAGGGATGAACAGCCTGTTCACCAACCCGCTGCTGGCCGAGATCGGCAAGGAGCACGGCAAGTCGGTGGCACAGGTCGTGCTGCGTTGGCTCACCCAGCGCGGCGTCATCGCCATCCCCAAGCCCGTGCGCGCCGAGCGCCATGGCCGAGAACATCGACGTCTTCGACTTCCAGCTCACCGACGAGCCGATGGCCCAGATCGCCACCCTCGACACCGGCAGCTCCCTGTTCTTCGACCACCACGATCCCGAGATCGTCACCTGGCTCGCCAAGCGTCGTCTGGACGCCTGACCCGGACCCGCCACCCCAGGGGTGAGCAGTCGCATCGCCGGCCTCTCGCTCCTCCCGCTGCCAGATCCCTCGCGAAGGGCCTGTCCGTGCACCAGCAGGACCGCGCTTCAGCCCACCGCCGCACGATCCTGCGCGTCAGGCTGCTCACCGGAATCACCGCAGAGCGCCTTCTGTCCGACGAACGAGGTGGCGCCCGTGAGCATGCGGGCGTGAGGGCCAAGGCGGCCTTCGTCCTAGTAGCCCTGCTCGGACGCCGGCATCCGCTGCCAAGCGCTCCGCGACCCAGGCCGCGCGCCGAGCAGCACCACCTGCAACGGTGTACCGCCGGGCCTCTACAGCGGCCGGCGCACCGGACGTCCGGGGGCGTGAGCAGACCACCGATGAGGCGTTGGCTCTTCGCAGCGGCGCCGTCGGGCAGGAGGCCGTTGACCGGGGTGGCCGGCAGGCGGTCGCAGCGACCACCGCGTGACCCGTCGGGCGCGGGGCCGGCACACAGTCCGGGGCGGGGCGTCTCCCGGCGAAATCCTTCGGCCGGCGGCTACCACGGCCGCCAGGTGCGCGAGTCGGATGTGCAGTCGCGGTTCCCTCGGGTCGCGTCCCCGACAGGCGTGACTTGGTGGGCCCGGGTCCTCGTGTGGCCGCGCGAGGCTGTGCCGGGTGCATGGGGTGCAAACGCCGCGACGATGCCCTGCTGGAGGGTCCTCCGGACGGACCCTCCAGCAGGGCATCGACTGTCAGTCGTGCATACCGTCACCCAAGAGCGCAGGACTCCCGACCCTGCCCGTGCTGCCGGGAGCTCCCGGGCGGCCCAGGCCTTTGACACATCGCAACGGAGAGACGATGGCCGAGCGTAAGCCGATTGCTCGCAGGGCCGTGAGGCGAACGAGCCGCATCGCAGGGGCCTGCGCGCCGGCTGCGGGGTTCGCCGTCGCGAGCCATGCACCTCCCGCCGAGCCCAGTCCGCCGACGGGGCCTCGTGTGTACGCGACGGAGCCGGCTCCTCCAACCGGGAGCCCGGCCGCGCCGGAGCTGGTCACTTCGGGCAGCGGGGTGGGGAGCTTCGTCTCCGAGCCAGGACTCCACCCCGTGCGGGTCACCGTCACCACCTCGTGAAGGAGGTGTCGTATGGCCGACGCGGCGGAACCACGCGCCGATCCGGGGCGCCGGCCCCACTTGGGAATGCAGGTCGGCGAACTCGACGGCAAGTGGTACGCGAAGTACTGGAACCCGGTGATGGCGCCGCTGCCGCAGCACGTCAGGGAGGCCCTCGCACTCGGTCCGCAGGCGCCCCCGCTGTGCCTGGAATTCGACGCTGCCGGGACGCTGGGCGACGCCGGCCACCACGACCTCGAGAACGGCTACGGCCTCTTCGACGACGGTTCCATGCACACCGCCACGCTGACCCGTATGCCAGGCGTGTCCCCGGCCATGCTGGACTGGTGGTTCTGGTGGCACGCCACGGAGACCCAGCGGTACAAGCTGTGGAATCCGCGAGCCCATGTGTACGCCGCATGGTCAGGAGCCCCGGCGGACCGAGATGCCCCGTACCGCGAGAGATACATCGGCGGCACGTCGTTCGTCGACGAATACGTCGGCAGCGCCCTCGGCGAGCTCGCCATCCGCTTCGTCCGGCCCAGCAGGTTCGGATTCAGCGAGGACGGTCTCGATCCGGCCGAGGCGACCGCGGTCTGCGGTGTGGTCGGACTGTCCCGAGTTCCACTCGACTGGGGCTACTTGATCCATCACGTACGGCGGGTGAAGGACGGCAGCGAGATGCGCTCACGCTTCTGGATGGGCGGAAAATACGTCGCCCCCCGCGAAGGAGCCTCCCTGCCCGGGAAGCTCGAAGCGGCCGCGGAAGGCTTGCGGAAACTCGGAGCGGAGCAAGCCCGTGCCATGGTCGTGCATTGCTCCCAGGAGATGAACCACCTCGCTGCGTTTCTCCCGGGCATCTTCGATGAGTTCACCCGTCGTGCACGGCGCGACGAGCCGTAGAGAGCTGTTCTGCAGCGGGGACCACCGCACGGAGGATCCAAGAGGGAGAGGGCATGGCGCCTCGTATCGAGGGCAGGGTGTTGCGGCGAGGTGACTACCGCTACGAGAGCCTGCGTCGTGAAGCCTGCTGGCACGCAGGAGTGCCGGACCGGTATCCCGAAGTGATCGTGCTGGCGAACCACGAGGACGACGTCGTCGGAGCGGTCGAGCTCGCCAGGCGGGAGGGCCTGCGGATCGCGGTGCGCTCCGGCGGCCACAGCTGGTCCGCCTCGCACCTGCGTGACGGCACGGTGCTGATCGACCTCTCGAACCTGCGACACGTGACGGTCGACCCGGAGGCGATGGCCGGCACCGCGCAGCCCGGCATCAAAGGATCAGAGTTCAGCGCGATGCTCGCGGATCAGAACCTGTTCTTCCCCACGGGGCACTGCTCGGGCGTCTCCCTCGGCGGGTACCTGCTGCAGGGCGGGTTCGCCTGGGCCGGGCGGGACTACGGCCCGGCCTGTATGTCCGTCACCGGGATCGACGCGGTCACTGCCGCCGGCGAGCGGGTCCACGCCGACGAGACGGAGAACCCGGACCTCTTCTGGGCTTCCCGCGGAGCCGGCCCCGGCTTCTTCGCCGTCGTCACCAGGTTCCACGTCACGCTCTATCCGCGCAGGCGCGTCACGATGAACAGCGGCTACTTCTGGCCGGCCTCCGCCGCGTACGACGTCTACGGCTTCGTGCACGAGATCGGCCGCCGGACGCCGACGGAGATCAATCTTCTGTGCAGCCGCGATCCGATGACCGGCGGTGAGCCGCTCATCGCCCTCAACGCGACCGCCTTCACCGACACCGAGGAGGAGGCCAGGGAACAGCTGTCGGTCTACGAGTCCTGTCCCGCACGCGCGCACACGCTGACGACCCGGCTCAACGAGGTGACCGACACCGGAACCTTGAGCCGTTTCGGCACCGACCCGCACTACGACGAGACCAAGCGGTATCTGGCCGACAACATGTGGACCCACGCGCCGTTCGACGACCTGTGGCCCACCTTCCAGGAGATGCTGAAGACCTGGCCACCGGCACCGTCGCACCTGGTGTTGTTCAACTGGGCAGGCCACGAGGGGCAGCCCCCACGCCCGTCGATGGCCTACTCCGTGGAGGACGAGCTGTATTACGCCCTCTATGCGGCCTGGACCGACCCGGCCGACGACAGCACGTACACCCGGTGGGTGACCGACCACATGCGCGCGTGGGAGCCCTGCGCCAGTGGCATCCAGCTGGCCGACGAGAACCTGCTCCACCGCCCGTACCGCTTCGTGACCGACGAGAACCTCCGCCGGCTCGACGACCTCCGGGTCACCTGGGACCCGGACGGGATGTTCGTGTCCTGGCTCGGCCGGCCTGCTGGACGTTCTCCCGCAGCGGAGGGCACGGCCCTCTGACGGACACCTGTGCAGTTCAGGCGGCTACTGGTGGGGCGCGGGCGTTGCCCGGTCAGCTGCCGTGCGCTCTGCGCGTAGACGTTTCCCCTGCAGCGGGGGGCAGCCGGTTCGGCCCACGCCAGCAGGGCTTTCATGATCCTTCATGGGGCTCGTGATCGACGAGAAACCGGGTCTCGATCGTGCCAACGGCATCGGCGGGGGGTCGGGCCAGGCGGTCTGCACGACGACCAGGGAACGCATCGGCGGCCGCCACAGCCCGTACCCCCTCGCATCGGCTCCTGGTGCTCGTCGGCTCGGATACCGCGGTCGTCGTGCCACGGCCCATCACCTGGGTCTCGACGGTCAGCCCTGATTCTGCTTCGGCGACCCGGCCCCTGCGAAGTTCTGAGGGAAGTGGTATCGGTCCGGAGGACATTGCGCAGGTCAGGGCGCTCCGGCAAGGAATTCGAGTCCGCCCAACGGCGGTGGCGGGGGCGGGCGGTCAAGGCGGCTCACCTCGTTTCCCCCCTGCTCAGCTCCACGTTCCGGGCCACATGGTGTGCCAGTTCGTCCTCTCCCGCGACGTGCCCGGGTGGGGCTGCGTATTGGCCTGTTCGGGTGATAGTCGAGTCAAGAGGGTGGTGTTCCGTTGGCCATTTCGGGTTAATGGTGGTGACCGTTTTCCGGTGGGTTGCCCATCTCTCCGGGGAGAGATGGGCAACCCCTGTGGTGCGCGTGTGCGTGGTACATGGCGGCGTGCCCTCTTACTGTCCCGGTGTGCAAGCGGTGATCCGGTTCGCGTATTCCGGCGCCGTGCGACGCGGGCCCCGGTGGGAGTTCTCGGGCGGCCCTCTCAGCTGAGAGAGGTTTGTCATGGAACCGATTACGGGTTGGTGGGGAGCCCCGGCGGTAGCCGGCGGGGTTCGGCCGGTTGTACCGGCCGGTGGATCCGAGGTGGCCGCGGTACGGGGGCTTGCGGTCGCGCCCTTCAGTGCGGCGTTCTCCACGGTGACCATCCCGGCGGGCACGAGCCCGCTGGCGGTGGCGGTGGCGCCGAACGGCAACGTCTATGTCGGCAACGCCAATTCGAGCAACGTGACGGTGATCAGCAGCGCCACGAACACCGTCCTGGCCACCGTCCCCGCCGGCTCAAATCCGGCCATGATTGCGGTGGCACCGAACGGCAACGTCTACGTCACCAACCAAAGCTCGAGCAACGTGACGGTGATCAGCAGCGCCACGAACACGGTCCTGGCCACCGTCCCCGTCGGCGGGGGCCCGTTCGCACTGGCGGTGGCGCCGAACGGCAACGTCTACGTCGCCAACAGCACCTCGAACAACGTGACGGTGATCAGCAGCGTCACGAACACGGTCCTGGCCACCGTCCCTGTCGGCGCGGTCCCGGACGCGGTGGCGGTGGCGGCGAACGGCAACGTCTACGTCGCGAACCGGAACGCGAACACCGTGACGGTGATCAGCAGCGCCACGAACACGGTCCTGACCACCCTCCCCACCGGTGGTTTCCCGGGCGCGGCGGCGGTGGCGCAGAACGGCAACGTCTACATCGCCAACCAGACCTCGAACAACGTGACGGTCATCGACAGCGCCACGAATACCGTCCTCGCCACCGTCCCCGCCGGCACGGTCCCGGGAGTGATTGCGGTGGCGCCCAACGGCAACGTCTACGTCACCAACACCGTGTCGAACAACGTGACGGTGATCGACAGCGCCACGAACACGGTCCTGGCCACCGTCCCCACCGGCGGGGGCCCGTTCGGGGTGGCGGTGGCGCCCACCGGCAACGTCTACGTCGGCAACAGCAATTCCAACAACGTGACGGTGATCAGCAGCGCCACGAACACGGTCCTGGCCACCGTCCCCGTCGGCGCGTTCCCGTTCTCGGTGGCGGCGGCGCCGAACAGCAACGTCTACGTCACCAACGCCAATTCGGCGAACGTGACGGAGATTTCGCCGTTGACGGTGACGACCTCGCCGGCGTCGCCGGTGTGCGGGCAACCGGTGACGTTCACCATTTCCGGGGGGACTCCGAACGGGACAGCGGTGGTGGACTTCGGGGACGCCAGCCCCACGGTCACCGTCCCCCTGGACGCCACCGGGAGCGGGCAGACCACCCACACCTACACCGCCGGTGCGTTCACCGCGAGCGTGAACGGCAACCCCACCTCCGTCACCGTGAGCCCCAACCCCACAACGACGTCGTTGTCGGTGACGCCGAACCCCTCCACCTGCGGGCAGAGCGTGACCGCATGCGCGACCATCACCCCGGCACCAGCCACCACCTCCGTGCCGACCGGCACGGTCACCTTCACCCTCCCCAACGGCCAAACCCAGATGGTCCCCGTCAACGCCTCGGGGCAGGCCTGCTTCACCACCACCGCCCTGACCACCGGCACCCTCACCGCCGCCTACAGCGGTGACAGCTGCTTCACCGGCTCCTCCGCCGGCACCCCCGTCACGGTGAACCCCACCCCCACAAAGCTGACCGCGCAGCCAGGCACGATCCGGCTCCGGCTGACCCCGCTGCCCGAGTTCTACATCCCCAGCCTCAGCGCCACCCTGACGACCACCTCGGGGATGCCGGTGGCCGGTCAGCCGGTGACCTTCACCGCCACCACGCTCTTCGGCCCGGTCAACCTCGGCACCGCCGTCACCGACGCCAACGGCACCGCCACCATCCACAACGCCGTCGTCCCCGTCTTCGCCGTCGCCACCCCCTTCTACACCGCCACCTTCCCCGGCACCGCCTGCTACACCGCCGCCACCGACCACAACATCCTGCTGTTCATCCCCCTCCCGGGCTGACCTCACCGGCTCCGAAACCCCACGTCACCTGGTCTGCTGCGACGGGAGGAACACGCCGCGGCCCAACTGGACGAGCCGGCCGACCGGTCGAGGGGGTTGGCGGCACGCGTGGATTCCAGAGGCGGGGCTCCGGCCGCGAGGGCGGCTCGGCTCCAGCATCGGCACGGTGATCGGCAGACCACGGCGCAGGAAGGGCGGGAGAACAACCTGACTCGGCGTCGCGAGCTGCGCTTGGAGGGTGCCCCAGCGACGGTGATGACGGCAACGACGGCACACAGACGGCGATGACGGCTACGACGGCACACCTCGGCTGCCGAACGGCCACTCCGAGAAGGTGGTTTGACAGCTTTTGACCAGCCGAGGCTAACCGACCGTTTCCCCCAGCGGTCCCGGTGTCGGCAGGCGCACCCTGTCCGTCGTCTTCGGCTCCCCCGACGGGCAGGGCCTAACCCGCTCCATGCGTGCGCACCGTGGTCACCGCAGCGGTGAGTTGAGCCGGCGCGGAGACCGTGGCCTACGGCGTCCCCGATCAGTTCCTCGGTCGCCTCCGCGCCCTTGCGGGCGGCCTGGAGGCGGTCGGTGAGCGAGGTGTGCCCTGCGCGGGTCCCGGCGGCCTTCGCGTCCCGGCTGCAGGAGCCGGCCCTGCGCGCGCACCGGGCGTTGGGGTTCGACGGCGACTCCTACTCGCGCACCGACTTCCGCTGCGACACAGGTGGCGAGCCGATGTGTCTCGAAGTGAACGCACTTCCCGGCCTGACGGCAACGAGCCTGTTGCCGCTCGCGGCGACCGGGGCCGGCTGGACCTACCCCGACCTCATCCAGCGCCTCCTCGACCTCGCGACACGCTGACACGAACTCCGTACGCCCTGCGCACGTGCACCGGCCGCCGAGTGGGCGCCACCGGAAGGCCGAGCCGACGGAGTGCCTCAGAGCACTCGTGCACCCAAAACGCTCGAAGGCCCGTGCCCCTGCGCCTCTGCAGGAGCACGGGCCTTTGCCGTGTGAGGTTCGTGGATCAGACTGCCCAGCGTGGCTCAGGCGGGGACTTCGAACCCCAGCGCGCGCAGCCCGGCTTCTGCTGCCTGCCGGTCTTGCTCGGCACTGCCGCCGGAGACGACCAAACCGCCGGTGACCTCGCCGAGTTCGATGACTGGACAGCCGCCGCCGACGGCCATGAGCCGAGGATGATGGGCGAGAGGGGATGACGGCGTTCCGACACGAGATGGGCAGTCGCGCAGCCGCACGAACAGGTGATGTTCGCGAGAACGGGAGTCAGCTGCCGCAGTCCTCTCCCCTGGCGCATCCGTCTTTCCCGGTCCGGTTGGTGAGGGGGTGTTGAGAGGCGGTCGGTGGTGTGAACAGTGCCTGGACGGTACCGGTGGCCAGCTCTCGCAGCCAGGCGTGGGCGCGGTCATCGTCGTAGCGCTGGTGCCACAGCAGGTACAGGGGTACGTCGGGCAGCGGGAGTGGCGGCGGCATCGTGGTCAGGCCGAGTTGTTCCCGGGCCGTTCGGGTGACCGCGTCGGGGAGGGTGACGACCAGGTCGGTGTCGAGGGCGAGTTGCAGTGCGAAGGCGGCGGTGGGCCCGGCGGCGACGACGTGTCGTTCGAGGCCGCGTGTGGTCAGGGCGTCATCGATCGGGTCGCGCAGGTTTCCGCGCCGCGAAACGGTGACGTGTTCGGCAGCTGCGTAACGCTCAAGGCTCAGCGGGCCTGCGGTGAGCGGGTGGCCCGGGCGGACGGCGACGACCAGCCGGTCGCTGCCGACGAGGCGGTGGCGGATGTGGGGGAGCACCGGAGCGCTGGAGCTCGATTCGAGGTCGATCTCACCCCGGCGCAGCTCGGCGTCGTCTCTCCCGGGTTCGGCGGACAGACGCAGCCGGACGCCGGGGGCCTGCTGGTGGACGGCCGAGGTCAAGGCGGTGCCGCACGCGGCGGTCAGGGCGTCGTGCCAGCGCACGGTGAACACCCGGTCCAGAGCCGCCAGGTCGAGTTCCTGCTGCGCGGACAGAAGTTGGTGGGCCTGCTGCACGAGGGCGTGGACCTCGGCACGCATGGCGAGGGCGCGGGTGGTGGGGACCATGCTGCGGCCGGTGCGGACCAGGATCTGGTCACCGGTGGCTTTGCGGATGCGGCCCAGGGAGCGGCTCATCGCCGGTGAGGTGACGTGGAGGCGTGCTGCCGCGCCGGCGACGCTGCCCTCCTCCAGCAGTGCGTCCAGAGCCGTGAGCAGGTTCAGATCCAGTTGCATGGCAGTAACTCTACAAGTGACAAGCATGCACTTGTTGTTAATGACCAGGCGGCCTACCTTCGAAGTGCGGGGGCGAGACAACCGCCCCGCTTCTACCGATCCCAGGGAGCCCGCCCATGAGCACAGCCATGCCTTTCGCCGCCGGCACGACGCTCCTGTCCGATGTGACAGCTGCGGTGAAGACCGCCGGCGTCACGCTGCGCGACCGCCACACCCCGTACGCCCGGGGTGTGAGTCTGGACGAGGTCGTCGGCGAGATCCACGCCAACGACGAAGCGGTGCTGGACGTGTTGCGGGAATCGCTGCTGCGGGCCCGGCCGGGGGCGCAGTGGGCCGAGGACGAGCTGGCCGGTGGCGCGCTCCCGCCCGGCGAGTGGTGGGTCGTCGACCCTGCCGAGGGCAACATCAACCACGTCCACGGCATGGAGGACTGGGCCGTCACCGCCACCCTGGTCCGCGACAACCAGCCGGTACTCACCGTCGTACACCTGCCGCTGACCGGCGACACCTACACCGCGGTCGCCGGCGGCGGTGCCCGCCTCAACGACCGGCCCCTGACGGTGTCTGCCAAGACCGACCTGGGCGCCGCGCTCATCGGCACTGGTCAGGCCAAGCCCGGCGAGGACGAGCGCACCTTCCGGCGGATCGGTGACTCCGTCACCGCGATGCTCATCAACGGCCTGGTCGTGCGTGTGTCCGTTCCTGCCACGATGCAGCTCATCCACGTCGCCGCCGGACGCATGGACGCGTTCTGGCAGTTCTCCGACGTCCGCTCCGGCCTGGTCGCCGGCGCCCTGCTGGTCTCCGAGGCCGGAGGCACCGTCACCGACCTGGCGGGCGAGCCCTGGAACACCGGCAGCCGCGACTTCCTGGCCGCCGCCCCCGGCATTCACGACGCCGCCCTCAAGGTCCTCTCGCCGATCGCCTGACCGGGAACCTCCGCTCTTCCCCACCCCGATACCGCTAGGAGCAACACCGCATGACCAGCATCGGCATCCTGGGCGCCGGCCGCGTCGGCACCAACCTCGCCGGCCAGCTCTCCGCAGCAGGACACCAAGTCACCCTCGGTGGCCGGAGCCCCGAAGACACCGCCGCCCGCACCGCCGGGCTCGCCCCGCGGATCGCCTTCGCCGACCAGCGCACCACTGCCGGCACCGCGGACATCGTGATCAACGCGACGCCCGGCGACAGCTCCCTGGACCGCCTCACCGACCTGCGCACCGAACTCGCCGGGAAGATCCTCATCGACGTCTCCAACGCCACCCGCGACGACGGTGACGGCCTGCCCGGCGGCTTGTGCTACCCCGGCAGCAGCCTCGCCGAGAAGCTCCAGGCCGCGCTCCCCGACACCCATGTGGTCAAGACCCTCAACACGATGCTGTTCATGGTCATGACCGCCCCCGAAACCCTGACCACCCCACCGACCGCCTATCTCTCGGGCGACGACGAACACGCGAAGAGGACCGTCACCGGCCTGCTCGGCGACCTGGGCTGGCAGCCCGAACGGATCGAGGACCTCGGCGACATCACCACAGCCCGCGCCACCGAGGCCATGATCCTCGTCGTGCCCCACATCCTGCGCCGGCACGGCTTCAAGCCCTTCGCCGTCTCCCTCGCCCGCTGACCCACCAAGACCGCGTTCGGACCGAACCAGGTAGCGGGCTCGCGCGAGGCGGCTGGGTACTGGCAGGGACAGTGCCCAGTCCGCGAAGGGCCGCGCGGGCATCGGCGAGAGTGGCCTGGACGGCCAGCGGTGCCTGTTGCGCGATGAGGTGGGCGAGTGCCGTCGCACGGTCGAACTGTTCGCCTGGGCCGACGACTTCCTGGACGACGCCCATGCGCCACGCTTCTTGAGCGTCGAACCGGTCGCCGGTGAGCAGGTAGCGCATGGCGTTGCCCCAGCCGGCGCGGTGCGGCAGCCTGACCGTGGCACCGCCCAGGGCAACGATGCCGCGGGTGACCTCCTGCTGGCCGAAGAGGGTGTCGGCCGCGGCGACACACAGATCGGCGTTGAGCACGAGTTCCGGACCTGCCGTGAAACAGCGCCCGTGAACGGCGACCACGACGGGCTTCGTGGCCGGCTCCCCGTACATGCCCCAGGGGTCGCGGCCGGTGTCCGGGATGAGTCCCTCGCCGCCGGTCGCCAGACGTGGGGCGAGCGAGGCCAGATCGAGTCCGCCGGTGAAATGAGGGCCATTGCTGCGGCTCTCTATGAGAGTGCATCCTGGCGTGATCAGCATGCCGGATGGCAGGACATTCAATCCCCGCTCGCAGATGGGGAAAATTAGAATCTTTGCCGTTCGGGGATTTGTCACTGCGTAGCGCATTCGAAGCCCCGCCAGTCACGCCTGGCGGGGCTTCCGTATATGGCGTGACCCCTCCTCACCCCTCCTCCGGCTTCACGGTCTTCGGGTTCAGCTTCAGATTGACCACGAGCAACCGGTTCCGCGGCTGGACGCGCACCGTGGCGACATTCTTGAATCGCCGGTAGGCGATGTAGTGCAGCTGCGTCTCCTTCTGCGAAGAGCCGGGAGGAGCGGTGAGCGCCCCGACTCGTCATAAGATAAAAATACTCACCACGTATGCTTCATGACGTGTGAACTCACTCCTTCCTTCGCATGGACAGGTTCAGTTCAATCGATTGAGGCCGCTTCGTAATCGCTTGCGTTCCGCCTTCATCTGACGGCCTGTTGCCTCGCGATGCCGTCGCGGCCGGCTTCTCGGCGCAGGCCAGCTGACCTGCGCGCGAACTGATCGCCCACGAAGGAAAGAAGGCTGTGGCATGTCTGCCCTCATCAACGCGCTCCACCCGAGCACAGGACCAGCCGCCGGCGGCAATACCGTCGCCATCAGCGGCTGTGGGCTCGCCGCTACCAGCGATGTCACCTTCGGCGCTGTCTCGGCCGCTGGCTTCACCGTCACCTCCGACACCACGATCACGGCCGTCGCGCCGCCCGGAAGTGGAAGCGTTCCGGTGGCCGTTGTCACCGCCGACGGGGCCAGCAACAGCCTCACGTACTCCTACGGATCAGCGGGATTACCGGTCCTCGAGGCGATTGCCCCGCAGGCGGGCGATCCGGCCGGTGGCAGCGACATCATCGCCGTGGGCTCCGGGTTCACCGGTGCCACGGCGGTCGACTTCGGTGGTATCGCGGCGGCCGGTTTCACGGTCGCTTCCGACACCATCATCGGGATCACCACTCCGCCCGGGACCGGGACGGTGCCGGTGACGGTCACCACTCCCGGCGGTACCAGCAACGGGGTGTCGTTCACGTACAGCGCCTCGCTGCCGCCCAGGCTCGTGGCGGTGACGCCGAGGAGCGCCCGCCCTGGCCGCACCGTCGTCATCTTCGGCTGCAAGGTCAACCGCGCGACGAGGGTCGCTTTCGGTGGCCACCCGGCGGAAAGCTTCACCGTTCTGTCCGACAACGTCCTCCTCGCCGTCGTCCCGCCCGGAGACGGAACGGTGCCCGTGACCGTCACCACCCCCGCCGGCACCAGCAACCCCGTGCGCTTCACCTATGTCTCGGCACCGGTCATCAAGGCGATTGCCCCGCAGGCGGGCGATCCGGCCGGTGGCAGCGACATCATCGCCGTGGGCTCCGGGTTCACCGGTGCCACGGCGGTCGACTTCGGTGGTATCGCGGCGGCCGGTTTCACGGTCGCTTCCGACACCATCATCGGGATCACCACTCCGCCCGGGACCGGGACGGTGCCGGTGACGGTCACCACTCCCGGCGGTACCAGCAACGGGGTGTCGTTCACGTACAGCGCCTCGCTGCCGCCCAGGCTCGTGGCGGTGACGCCGCAGAGCGCCCGTCCCGGCGACACCGTCGTCATCTTCGGCTGCAAGGTCAACCGCGCGAGGACCGTCGCTTTCGGCGACCACCCGGCGGACGACTTCACCGTTCTGTCCGACAACGTCCTCCTCGCTGTCGTTCCGCCCGGGAACGGAACCGTGCGCGTCACCGTCACCACCCCCACCGGCACCAGCAACCCTGTGCGCTTCACCTACGCCTGACGGTGCCGTCCAAGGAGCCGTGTCCACGCCGGAGTTGGTGGTCACGTGGTGAGCGTGGGCTCGAAGGGGGCGCTGCGGCCAGTCGCGGCGTGACCCTTGGCAGGTGATCGTCTGCCACGCGACCGATTCCGGGTGCCGCGCAGCGGTGGCCTCCTCGTCTCCGGAGGAGGGGGCAGCCGCAGGAGGGAGCTACCCGCGGCGGATGTACTGGTGTGGGTGACGCGGCGGCGGGTGCCGCTGGCCGACCGCGGGGGCAGCTGCGAATGCAGCCTTCGCCGGTTGGACCCTGCGGCCCTGCACGGGCGTGTCGAGCAGCGTGCCGCGACGATCCGGTCCGAGCGAAACAGGCGGCCGTGGCCACGGTGGTCGGCGACCAGGCACCGCGTGCCGGCCTTGGCGACGAGCCCATAGGGCGACGAGGACGCGACGGCTGGTCAGCTCGGCGGCTTGGCGGTGCGATGCGGAGATCGAGAGTAGGCGGTCGGACTTCACCGGCCCAAAATGCCGTGCGCGAACGACGCGAAGAAACCTGACGGTAGGTGTCAGGTTATGGAGGGATGCTTCCTCCTGCACCGCACGACGTGCCTTTGAACTCTGCATGAACGGGAGCCAGCCCTCATGAACACTGCCCTCGACCCCCGGCTGCTGCTGGAGCGCGCGACCGGCCAGTTCGCCGCCCTGGTCGCGACCGTCGAGCCCAACCGGCTTGACGACCGCACGCCCTGCACGGAGTACAACATCCACTCGCTGATTGGCCATGTGCTGGGCAATACGCTTGCCTACGCGTACATCGCCGAAGGCGGCTCGGCCGCTGACGAGCCGGGAGACATCAAGGAAGTCCCGGACAACGACTGGGCGGCGGCGTACGAAGCATCCGGGGAGAGGCTGACCGCGGCGGGCCGGGAGCTGACTGACGGCGCGCTCGACAACATCGTGGATCTGGGTTTCGCCAAGATGCCGCTGCGCGCCGCGCTGAGCGCGATCGTCATGGAGATTGCCACGCACACCTGGGATCTGCGTGAGGCATTGGGCACATCCCCTGAACTCGACCAGGAACTGGCAGAGTTCTCGCTGGCATACGCCCATGACGCCCTGCCGCCGGCGAGGCGCGGCGCCCCCGTGCCCTTCGAACCGGTGCAGCCCGCTCCCGAGGGGGCGGACGCGTACGGACGGCTGGCTGCCTGGCTCGGACGGAAGGTGTCTGCTGGTGGCTCGTCACGCAGCCTTGGCCGGTAATCGACCTCCTGCCCGTCGGTGAGCAGACTGTCTCGTAGGCGTAGGCGTAGGCGTAGGCGTAGGCGTAGGCGTAGGCGTAGGCGTAGGCGAACGAGGCGAGGGCGCTGTTGCGCACCGTCCCGTCCGGCTCGACATCCTCGGGTGTGAAGGCGGCCAGGATCAGGGCGCCCGTCTCGTCCTGGTCCACCATCCACCGCTCGTCAGGTGAGTCGGTCGCCTCGGCTGCGCGGCGCCGGAGGAGCGCCGCGGCCTGCCGCACCAGTTGCGCCGTCATGCGTTCCTCCACCGCGCCGCGGTGATTCCCTTCTCGCCCCGGCCCCCGTCGGGTGACGGGACGGCGAAGACCCACCGCGGCCGCCCGACGGGACTGGTCCTCGCCTACGCGGCAGAGGGGTGCAGCACCACCGCGCCCAGGCCGAGCGGCAGGTGGGGGGAAGAAGGCTCCCCGTCCCGGGGAAGCACCGGCCAGGCTCCTTCTTGAGGAGCGGCGGCAGTCGTTCAGTGTCGTACCGCCCCCGTCACCAACCAGGCCTCGCCGCGGGTGCGCCAGGCGAGTGTCACCAGGCGGGCGAGCATCCACAGGCCGATCGCGAGCCACAGCGCCACCAGTCCGCCGCCGGTCAGGCGGACCGCGCCGGCCGCCGGCAGGAAGACCAGGGTCGTCAGGACGCCGGCCACGGCGAGGAAGCGCATGTCGCCGGCGCCGATCAGCACGCCGTCGAGCACGAACACAGGTCCTGCCACGACCTGGAGGACGGCCACCACCGCGAGCGTGCTCAGCAGGAGGGACCGCACGTGCGGCTCCACGCCGAACAGCGCGGGCAGCCAGGGGCGGACGGCCAGGAGCGCGAGTCCGACGCCCACGCCGGCGACGAGGCCCCACTGGGTCATCCGCCAGGTCGCTGCACGGGCCGCGGGCACGTCGCCGGCGCCCAGGCAGCGGCCGGTTATCGCTTGCCCGGCGATGGCGATGGCGTCGAGGGCCAGTGCGAGGAACCACCACACCTGGAAACCCACTTGGTAGGCGGCGATCTCGTCGTCACCCATCGCCGTGGCGACGACCGTGCCGGCGACCAGGACGACGCGCAGGGTGAGCGTACGGACGACGAGGTTCACCCCGGCCGTCGCGGCGGCACGGAGCCCTGCCAGGTCGGGGCGCAGCGGGATCCCGTGACGGTGTGCGGCGCGCAGCACCGTTGCCACGTAGACCGCGCCGCCGACGGTCTGGGCGACCACGGTTCCCCAGGCGGAGCCGGCGATGCCCCAGTGGAGGCCGTAGACGAAGGTCGCGTTGAGCGCGGCGTTGCCCGCGAAGGTGGCCACGGAGACGGCCAGCGGCGTGCGGGTGTCCTGGAGACCGCGCAATACGCCGGTGCTGGCCAGGGCCACGAGCATGCCGGGTACGCCGAAGAGGCTGATGCGCAGGTACGTCTCGGCGTGCGGGCTGACGGCCGCGGAGGCGCCGAAGGCGTCGACGATGGCGGGGGTCAGTGGCCAGCCCGCGAGGATGACGAGCAGGCCGATGCCGACGGCCAGCCAGATGCCGTCGAGCCCTTGGCGGATGGCCTGGCCGAGTCGGCCGGCGCCGACGAGTCGGGCGACGGCGGCGGTGGTGCCGTAGGCGAGGAAGATGCAGATGTTCACCAGGGTGCCGAGCGCCTGCCCGGCGACACCGAGGCCGCCGAGGGGCGCGGTGCCCAGGTGCCCGACGATGGCGGAGTCGGTGAGGAGGAAGAGGGGTTCGGCCACGAGCGCGCCGAACGCCGGCAGGGCAAGGCGCAGGATCTCCCGGTCGTGGGCGCGCGCGGAGCTCCGCCGGGTGGCGGGGGCTTGGTCGGGCGATGGGGTCATGAGGGCTCCGGGGTGTCGGGCCAGCCGGGGACCGTGCCGGGGCGGCGGTCCAGTTCCTCCGCGATGGTGCGCAGGAGGTCGGCGCGGGCCGACCGGTGCGCGAACGGGAAGAAGTGGCCGCCGGGTACGCGGTGGACGGTGAAGCGGCCGCGGGTGCAGGCACCCCAGGCCCGGACCGCTGCCCAGGGCACCACGGTGTCGTCCGCACCGGCGAAGGCGGTGACCGGGCAGTCGAGGACGTCTCCGGCGCGGTGCCGGTAGGTGTCGGTGAGGGCGAAGTCGGCCCGGAGGGCGGGCAGGAGGAGCTCGAACAGTTCCTCGTCGTCGAGGACGGGGGCCGGGGTGCCGCCGAGGCTGCGCAGCCGGGACCTGAGCTCCTCGTCGGTGGGCTGCTGCCCCGGTGCCGAGCCGGTCCGCCCGGCCGCTGCGCGGGCGGCCACGGGGAAGACATGACGGACGGGCGCGCCCTCGCGCTCCAGGCGGAGGGCGAGTTCGAAGGCGAGGACGGCGCCGAAACTGTGGCCCAGGAGTGCCAGGGGCCGCCCGGCGTGCGGCCGGACGGCGTCCATGAGGTCGGCGAGGAGGGCGTCCAGGTCGGTGAGGGGTTCCTCATCCGTGCGCAGGCCGTGCCCGGGTCGTTCGAAGGCGAAGGCTTCGACGGTGGCGGGCAGGTCCTCGTCCCAGCCGGCGAACAGGCGGGCCGAGGCGCCGGCACCCGGCAGGCAGAACAGCGCCGTCGCCCCGGGGCGCCGCGCGGCCGGCGCCGAGGGGGAAGGGAGGAACGTCACCACGGGGCGGGCACCTCACCGTGCCCGGTGGTGCCGTAGCGCTCCGCCAACTCGCGGGTGAGGCCGGGCAGCAGGGGCGCGGCCCATGTGGCGAGGGCCCGCAGGCCGTGCCGGGCGAGGGCGGGGTCGGTGGCGGCGCGGCCGGCCAGCAGGCCGAGCAGGTGGGCGGTGGTCTCGGCGGCCTGGCGGAGGCTGAAGGTCTCCGGGGCGTAGGCGCGCAGCATGCGGTCGCGATAGCGACCGACGATCGCGGTGGCCGTCGGGTCGGGTGGCGCGGGCCGGTCGTACCCGGCCAAGGCGGTGTGGAGCGTGGCGAGGGGCCGTCGCAGCCGTGTGTCGACGCCGGTGAGGAAGTCCTTCTCCGAGAAGTCGGCGGGTTGGTGTTCGGGGTTGGAGAGGGCGAGGTGGAAGCGTACGGCGTCGGCGCCGTGCTTGGTGACGAGGTCGCGGGCCCAGACGAGGTGGCCGCGGCTGGTGGAGAACTTGGCGCCCTCCAAGTGGAGGAACTCGTTGGTGATGAGGGCGGCCGGTTCGATGAGGCCGCCGTGGGCGAAGCCCAGGCCGAGGTGGGCGAAGGCGAAGTAGAAGGTGTTGTCGTAGCCGAGGAACTGCACCAGTTCGTATCCGGAGTCGCGGCCCCAGACGTCCGGTGCCGGCCTGGCCGGGTCGAGCCCGGCGCGGGCGGTGGCGGCCATGTGGACAAGGCCGGGCAGCATTTCGGCCCAGACGTTGAGGACCTGCCCGGGGAAGCCGTCGACGGGGACGGGAATGCCCCAGTCGGCGGGGTAGCTCACGGGGAAGTCGGGCAGCGGCCGGGCGAGCATCTCGTCGACGAAGCGCAGGACGTGCGGCCGCATCGTGGCCCGATGCCGGGTGTAGAAGGCCTCGAACCGGTCGCGGTAGTCCTCCAGGGGCAGTACGAGGACGTCGACCTCGCGAGGTTCGGTGGCGGCCTGCTCGGCGCCAGCGGGTGTCTGGTACAGCAGCGTGGCGGGCTCGTTGGGGTGCCCGCAGGTCTCGCAGATCGCGCCGCAGGTCTCGGCGAGGCATGCCGGGCAGTACCCGGCGGCGAACCCTTCGAGGAGGTGGCGCCCGGATGCCGGGTCGTAGGGAAAGGTCCAGGTGCGCCGAACGAGGCGGTCGGCACGGTGCAGACGGGCGAAGAAGTCGCGGACCCGGTCCCGGTAGGCCTCGTCCGGGGTGGTGAAGGCGTCGACGGCGATGTCGGCGAGGCGGAGGGTCTCACGGATGTCGCGGTTGCAGCGTGCGGCCAGGTCGGTGGGTTCGACGCCCAGTCGCCGCGCCGTGGTCACCACGTAGCTCTGGTGGTCGTCGCCGCCCGTGACGTAGTGGACGGTGTGGCCCAGTAGGCGCTGGGCCCGGCAGAAGACGTCCGCGGCGAGGTAGGGGCCCGAGAGGTGGCCGAGGTGCAGGTCGCCGTTGGTGGTCGGGGGAGTGGCGGTGACGAGGAAGGAGCGGGGGCGCTCCGCGCGGTCGGCGGTCACGGGGCCGCTCCGAAGGCACCCATGGACCACACGGACACCATCTCCAGTTCCTCCCGGGCGGAGGTGTTCTCGAAGTGGTGGCGCCTGTGGGAGTCGACGACGAAGGCGTCGCCGGGTCCGATGGCCGTGCTCTCACCGTCGAGGTGGAGCAGACCGGTGCCGCTCACGACGTAGAAGTGCTCGTGATCGGCATGGGAATGGGGCGTGGTGGTGGTGCCGGGGGCGACGGTGCACACGCCCATGCCGGTGTCGGACGGGCCCGTCGATCCCCAGGGCAGGATCCGACGGAAGTCGCAGCCGTACTCCTGTGTCGTCGGGGCGTCGGCTCGGCGCTGGAGGGGGGTGCTGCTCATGCGTCGGCTCCTTCCAAGGCGTCGGAGAGGGGAAGCCGTCCGCCCTCGCCCGGCTCCGGCTGGGGGCCGAAGACGGAGTCGAGGATGCGGGCGGCCCGGTGGGCGAGGACGGACAGCAGGGTGCTGCTCAGACCGTGGGAGTGCTCGGCGGCGCCGTGCAGGAAGATGCTGGGCCGGCATTCCACGGTCGTTTCCACGGAGTAGTCACGCCGGATGCGCAGGGTGCCGTCAGGGGCGCGCAGGAGCAGGGGTTCGAGGCCGGTCAGCAGGTCGCCGGCTTCCCGGAAGTCGTAGCCGGTGGCCAGGACGACGGCGTCGAAGCGGCTGGTGAGGGCCTGCCCGCCGGCGGGGGCGCGCAGGGTGACCAGGGCCGTCGGGCCGTCGGCCCGGCAGGCCGCGAGTTCGGTGAACCGGCACAGCCGCAGCCGTTCCTCGCCGTGGACGCGCTGGTCGTAGAGGAGCTCGGCGATGGCGTGGATGTCCTCGTCGTCGACGGCCGCGTAATTGGTGGTGCGCAGTTCGGTCAGGATGGTGTGGCGGCGGGTGGCGTCGGCGGCGTGGAAGAGGTCGACGGACGCGGGGTCGAAGATCTCGTTGGCCAGCGGGCTGCTGTTCGCGGGGGTGAGGGCGAATCCGCGGTGGGCGAGGGTGACGTCTGCGTAGGGGAACTCGCGGGCCAGGTAGCGGAAGACCTCGGCGGCGCTCTGGCCGGCTCCGACGACGAGGAAGCGGTGCGGCAGGTCGCGGCCGCGCTGGTGGAAGCGGTCGATGCTGGGCAGGAAAGTGCTGCTGTGGAAGACGACACCTCTGTCGAGGGCGTCGCGCTCGACTCCCGTCGGAACGACGGGACGGCCGCCGGGCGCCAGGGACACGTGGTCGGCGGTGACGGTGTGCTTGTCCCCGGTGATGTCGCGGTAGTCGACTGTCAGGTGGGTGACGCTCCCGTCAGTAGCGGTGGCCGGCCGGACGCGTTCCACGAGGTAGCCATAGGAGACGTGGTGGTTGAGACGGTCGGCCGCCCAGCCGAAGTAGTCGGCGTATTCGCGCCGTGTGGGGTGCAGGGTGCCGAGGTTGAGGAACTGTTCGAGTCGCCCCTTGCTGACCAGGTAGTTGGTGAAGGAGAACGGGCTGGTCGGGTCCTGGGGACTGACGAGGTCCTTGAGGAAGGCGATCTGCATCCGGGTGCCGTCCAGGAGCATGTCGGGATGCCAGCTGAAGGCGGGCCGGGCTTCCAGGCAGTGCAGGCGGGCCCGTACGGAAGGCTCACGGGTGGAGTCGCACACGGCGGCGAGCGACAGGTGGGACGGGCCGAAGCCGACGCCGAGCAGCCCGTAGTGCGGGTACCGCCGTAACGAGGTGACCGTCACGCTGATCGCCCCTCCTGGTCGGCGCGGGAGGCGGCGAGGTGGTGGACCGTGCCCTTGCGGGAGAACAGGTCGCGAAGCGCGAAGGAGAACCCGCGCGCGCGGGCGAGCGAGGCGACCTTGAGCGCCGCCAAGGAGCTGCCGCCCAGTTCCAGGAACGGGGTGTGTATGTCCACCGCGTTGCTGCTGGTGCGCAGCACGGTGGCCCAGATGTCGGCCAGGGTGGCCTCGTTCGGGGTGCCTGGCGGGACGATGGGCCCGCCGGGAGTGGTCCGGGAGACGGTGACCGCGGGTGCCGCTTCCTGTGCAGGGCGGGGTGGCAGGGTGCCGGCGACACGGTCGAGGAGTTTGCCGAGGGGCTCGCCGCCGCCGTCGGCGATGGCTTTCAAGACGTCACGGAACGCGCTCATGACGGTGTCGACGGTGTCCTGGTCGAAGTGGGCGAGGTCGTACTCGGCCTGGAAGGTCAACTCGTCCTCGGCCATCACCCCGATCGTGAGGGGGTAGTTCGTCCAGCCGAGGTTCCGTTCGTGCCGGACGGTGATGCCGTCGCCGCCGGCCCAGCCGATGCCGTGGGGGATGTTCTCGAAGATCAGCAGGGACTCGAAGAGGGGGCTGCCGCTGCGGACGTCGGGGCGCTCCTGGATCAGTGGCAGGGGGTAGTGCTCGTGGGCCCGGGCGGTGACCTGGGTGTGCTGGACGTCGTGGAGCCAGCCGGCCATGGGCCGCGCGGGGTCCAGGGCGACCCGCATCGGCAGGATGTTGACGAAGATGCCGGCCATGTCCTCGATGTGGGACAGACCGACGGGCCGGTGGGTGATGGTCATGCCGAAGCACACATCGTGCCGTCCGCTGAGCCCGGCGATCACCGTCGCCCAGGCGCCCTGGATGAGGGAGTTGAGGGTGAGCCGGTGGGCCCGTCCGTAGGCCGTGAGCCTGCCAGTCAGGTCCGCGCCGACGGGGTAGGCCGCGCCCGCGTGCATCTCCTGGGGGCTCGCGGACAGGCTGGGCTGCGCCGTTCGGCCGATCGTGGTCGGCCCGTCGAAGCCCGCGAGGTGCCCGCTCCAGTAGTCCCGTGAGGCATGGCGGTCTTGGGCGCCGACGAACGCGACGTAGTCGCGGAAGGGGCGGGTGGCCGGCAGCCGGGGCGGGGTGCCGCGGCGGTGGGCGTGGTAGATCTCCAGGGAGTCGCGCAGGAGCAGGAAGAGCGACCAGACGTCCAGAATGAGGTGGTGGTAGCTCATGACGAGCCGGTGCCGACGGGCGCCGGTGCGGATGACGGCCAGCCTGAACAGCGGGGCCTGTTCGTAGACGAAGCCGCGGCGCCGGTCCTCGGCGAGGTGGGCGTCCAGCAGGGTCCGTTGCCGCTCCTCGGGCGTGTTCGACCAGTCGAGGACCGTCCACTCCAGCGCGGCCTGCCGCTGGACCACCTGCAGCGGTTCTGCCAGGCCCTGCACGGCGATCCACGACCGCAGGATCTCGTGCCGGCCGACGACCTCCTGCCAGGCCCGGTGGTAGGCGTCGAGGTCGAGCTCGCCTTCGAGGGTGTAGAGGAACTGCTCGACGTAGACGCCGGAGTCGGGGTCGAGCAGGGAGTGGAAGAGCATGCCCTTCTGCATCTCGGTGACCGGGTGCACGGTGGCGAGGCCTTCGGGGTCGGCGGCGGTCCGCCGTACGACCTCGAGGTCCTCGCCGTTCACGGTGAAGGGCCCGGCGACGAATTCGCCGTCGATGTCGCCGCGGCCACGGTGCTGTTCCTCGACGGCGGCGGCGGTCTCCGCGATGGTGGGCGTGCTGAAGAACTGGGTGGAGCTCAGCCCCAGGCCCTTGGTGTTGGCCTTCGCGCTGATGAGGAAGCCTTGAATGGAGTCGCCGCCGAGCGCGAGGAAGTCGTCGTGGATGCCGACCCGCGGCAGGGAGAGCATCTCCTCCCACAGCTCGCACAGGTACAGCTCGAGCTCATTGCGCGGCGGGTGGTACTCCTCCGACAGCTCCAGTCGCATGCCGTCCCGGTCGGCCAGCGCCCGGCGGTCCACCTTGCCGTTGTGCGTGAGCGGGATGGCGTCGACGACCGTGAACGCGGCAGGGATCATGTAGTCGGGCAGCGCTCCGGCGAGGCGGGCCCGGATGTCGGCTGCGGTCGGCGGTGTGCCGTCGCAGGTGAGGTAGGCGACGAGACGCTGGTGGCCGCCCGCGCCTCGGCGACCCACCGCGACCGCTGCGGTGACACCCGGTACCTGGCGTAATCGGGCCTCCACTTCGCCCAGTTCCACCCGGTAGCCGGCGATCTTGACCTGGTCGTCGAGGCGGCCGAGGAGCTCCAGACGACCGTCGGCCGCCAGCCGGCCCAGGTCGCCGGTGCGAAACAGCCGGCCGTGCGGGCTGCCGGTGAACTTCGCCTCGGTCAGGTCGGGCAACCGGTCGTAGCCCTCGGCCATGCCGGCGCCTGTCAGGCACAGTTCTCCGCTCTCGCCGGCGGGAACCGCGCGCAGGTCCTCGTCCAGGATCAGGGGCGTGAGCTCGGCCGGCCTCCCGACCGGCACGAAACCGTCGTACGTGGCGCCGGGCAGGCATTCCCAATAGCCGGCGTACAGCGCTTCCGTGAGGCCGTAGACGTTGAACAGCCGGGCCGGCAAGCCGGCGGAGAAGAAGGCCTCAGGGAGCGAGCCGGGCATCGCGTCACTGCTGCAGAAGACGTACTTCAGTGAGGTGAGGGAGGCGAAGCGGGGGTTCTCCAGCATGCCAGAGAGCAGGGCCGGCACGACCATCAATGTCGTCACGCGGCCGGTGTCGAGCCATTCGACGAGTCGGTCTGGATCCTTGTGCTCGCCGGGCGGGACGACCACGGCGGTGCCGCCGGCGAGCACGGGCCAGAAGACCTCGCGCACCAGGTTGGTGATGCTGAGGGTGGTCCGCAGCAGTTGCCGGTCACCGCGCTCCAGGGGGAACGTCCGCTGCAGCCACTGCTGTCCGCTGAGCAGCGCGCGGTGGGTGAGCATGACGCCCTTGGGCACGCCGGTGGAGCCGGAGGTGTAAAAGACGAACGCGAGGGCGTCATCGGCCAGGTGCACGGGCGAGGCGAACGGGGCGGCGGCCTCGTGGAGCAGGTCCTCGACGGCGACGGCACGCACACCGGGCGGGCAGGGCGTCTCGGCGAGGGCGCGTTCGGTGAGCACGACCCGGGCGCGGGAGAATTCCAGGACTGTTCGACGGCGTTCGGCCGGATCCTCGGGGTCGGCGGGCACGCAGATGGCGCCGGCGCGCAGCAGGCCAAAGAGGGCCGGCCACAAGCGGAGGGATCGCGTCAGGTGCAGGCCCACCCGGTCCCCGGGCCGCACACCCAGGGACACCAGTCCGGCCGCGACCCGGTCGGCACCGGTCTCGGCCTGCTCGAAGGTCAGGGTGGCCTCGCCGTGGAGCGCGGCGATGCCGTTCGGATCCGTCTGTGCCTGGGTGGTGAGCAGATCGTGCAGAAACAGCATGGAGAAACCCCGATCTCCGCCAGTCGCGGAAAGTCTGTGAGGACTGTGCTGCACACGTAAGGGTGTGGGAACGGGCGTCACGGTCTCGTGCCACAGGCATGTTTAATTGACCCTCAAGGAACGCGATAGGTCAGGAACCGGACGTCCCCTGGCCGCGGACCTCGCGCAGCGACCGCCTGAGACGGGGTGGACTCCGTGAGCTTGGACTCAAGGGCCAGGCCAGCGGTGCGGGAGTCGGCGCCGCGCTCGAGCTTCTCCACGTCCGCAGCCGGACGGTGACGAAGCAGGCGGCGCGATGGGCTCATGATGCGCAAGAGAATCCAGTGCTCGGCCGGAAAACCATAGAAAGCGTCGGCAGCTGCGCCAGCAATGGAAGCTGCGGGGCGCGGGTACCGTCCATGATCGGGCGAAGCCGATGGTCTTTGGCCTTGGAGCCCAGCAAGCATCCGGCCTGCCGCCAATGGCCGCGTGCGCCAAGGGCCCCCGCGCTCGCACTGCCTGACAGGGCCACGGCCAGTCCCTCCGGGGCGATGAGCCGCCCTCGGTCAGGGCGACCCACGAACTGGCCGTGCTCTCCGACCGGTTGCCCCGGGCAGGGGGCAAGGCGGTCGGCGGCTGGTGGAAGCGGCAGTTCGGCCCGGAGTTCAACCTGGTCGGCGAGGACCGCGCACCGGTGGCTCGCGAGGCCCGATGCATCGGCTCCGTCAAGTGGCTGGGCACCCCCTCCGATGCCCACGGCCTGTCCGCATTCTCACGCCGCGCCGTCCAGGCTTCGATCCCAACAATCCGACCTGGGATTCTTGGGCTGAGTACCCGCCCGTACGGCGCCGACAACCTGCGCGAGTGGTCACTCAGTTACGGCGACGGCTGTGTTTTGGCCAGCGGAGATCCACCACTGTCCTTCCCTCTTCACCAGCACCCACGTCCCTACATTGGCGCGCATATGTTCTGACACGACGATGGGCTGCCGGAAGAAGACCACGGCGACGTCCGAGGTCGGGAAGGTGATGCGCTCGATTTCGTACCAGGTGTTAATTCCCTCTGCATGCCCGGTCAGGCGCTCGTTGTGATATGCGTGAATCTCCTCCCACCCAAAGAACCGTGTGCCGTTCACCGCGGTGAAAACGATATCCGCGGTGAACCGCTCGTCGAACTTCGCGGCGTCATGCTCAGCGAAAGCTGATCCCAAATCGGAGAAAATTTCCGCAATGAGGCGCGCATCATCATTATTGGTCTGAACCCCCTGAGTATCCGGGCGATCGGTCACTCTTCGCTCCCTGGTTGAGACGGGTGCGGCCACCGTTGATCCTCGTGAGTTGTGTGGACTGACGAAGAGACGGTGGCCGCAGCTCACAGCATAGATCCGGGCCGTTGGCGGATGGCGTTCGAGGTGGCCGTGGGCCGTATCGCGGGCGTCGCCGAGGTCGTCACCTTCGGCGGCACCACGCTGACCGCCGCCGGACCGGGCGCCTACATCGCCAAGGCCACCGCCGCGGGCGACTTCCCCCACCTCCTCGCAGGTGTCGCGGTGATGAGCCGGTACGTCGTCGGCGTCAACCGCCTCTTCTGGCGCCTCCTGTACCGCCTCGCCGACACCCGCTACGCCCTCTGAACTTCTCTACGCAAATACCGGAGCCCGCCATGGTGCTGAACACCCTGCGCAACCCGCGCGCTGCCCGACACCCCCTCCCCGTCAAGACCTCCCGCGCCGCCGACGGCGACATCCTGCTGGAGACGTTCGCCTGACCAGGACCTACACGGGCGCCGACAGCGAACTGCCCGTCCCGGGCGGTCTCGACCTCAAGGTCCGCGCCGGCGAGGTCGTCGCTCTGCTCGGCAAGTCCGTCTCCGGCAAGTCCACCCTGCTGCGCTGCCTGGCCGGCCTCGTACCGCCCAGCTCCGGCACCGTTTCCTACCGCGACACCCCCTTGACCGGCGCCAACCCCGGCACCGCCATGGACTTCCAGACCTTTGCCCTGCTGCCGTGGCTCACCGTGCAGCAGAACGTCGAGCTCGGGCTTGAAACCCGGGGTGTGCCGGCCGACGGCCGCGCGGATGCCGCCCGGCAGGCCATCGACCTGATCGGTCTCGGCGACTTCGAGTCCGCCTACCCCAAGGAGCTCTCCGGCGGCATGCGCCAGCGTGTCGGCTTCGCCCGCGTCATCGTGCTGGTCACCCACAACATCGAGGAGGCCGTACTGATGGCGGACCGGATCGTCGTCCTGGGCTCCCGCCCGTACGGCACCATCCGCGAGACCATCGAGGCCGGCCTCGACCGCGTCTACCGGATCATGACCGGTCGCGCCAAGGAAACCCGCATTCCCGGCCGCCCCCAAGGCGCCGACCTCGACAAGCGCACCCCGGCCAACACCCCGCTGCCGACCGCAAGCGTCGACGGCCTGTCCGGCCTCGCCGAGATGGTCGCCCACCGCGGCGGCCGCTGGACCTCGCCGACCTCGCCGACGACCTCGGCCTGGAAGTCGACGACGTACTACCCTGGTCGACACCTTGGACCTGCTCGGCTTCGCCGAGATCAGCGACGACGATCTGGTCCACACTGACCGCGGCACCACCTTCGCCGGCGCCGGATCATGTCGACTCTCATGTCGGTGTCCGGCGTCCATGAGCGGCCGAGTTCGTCCCCCATCACCCCCGTCCCAGCCGAGAGCCTTCTCGATGTGGGTGACGAGCCGGTGCTCCATGGGTGCCCCTTACTCCTTCGGGAGGTTCAGGTCGCGGTTGTCGCCGTCATCGTCCGCACTGTTCTGCGAGCTGGTGACGTCGGACCGCTCGGACTTGTTGCGGTCGTGAGCGGTCGCCGGCTCCTCCACTGCGATCAGAAGCGCAGGGGCTGGTCCCCGCTTGTGGTGCTATCGCTGATTCGGGTGATTGCGTCGGCCTGGTGAATGAGGTGTCGAGCGCTGCGGTGCAGGGGGAGGTAGGTGTGGGTGGGCACTTATCGGTCAGGCGCTTGGGGGAGTGACCGAATCGAACCCTTGGTTCCCAAGTGGGCACTTTGCAATGATCGCCTCCCCATTGCTTCTCGGAGGCATCCATGCCTGATCACGTTCCCAGTTCTGTGGCCGACCGTTCGGCTCTACTGCGCGGCCAGTTGTCCGGCGCCCGTTCTGAAACCCGGTCAGGTCGGCGTCTCGCGCAGAGCCAGGCGGCGAATGTTCTGGTGGCTGCCGCCCTGCATGCGGCCGCGCGGCGTGAGCGGGGCATGGAGCTGACCGGGTTGGAGCAGCGGCTCACCGATCAGCTGGCGGCCCTGTTCGGTGAGGAGCAGGTGGCGGAGTTCGGGCGGATCTACCAGGAGCCGGCGTCCTGCGTCGGTATCACTTCCCTGTTCCCGGACGTCGTGGCCGAGCGCTCCCTGGAACAGGGGCTTGATGCCGAGGACGTAGCCGCGTGGCTTCCGTCGGTGCAGGCGGAGATTGCCGCGCTGTCGAATGTGCGGCAGGTGTCGGTCGAGGAGCTGGACCAAGGGGTGCTGACCGGTGAGGAAGAGGTCGTGGTGGTCACCGCACCGCCGACCGCGGGCACCGAGTTCGACATCGACGCGATCAACGAGGTGCGGGTGCGGTTCGTGAAGTTCCGCTGTGACCGCAGGTCAACCGAGCTGGGCAGCGACGAGATCTACTGGGGGACCGGGGCAGCCAGCGAACTCCAGCCCCAGATCGTCATGCTCACCCCCGAGTATCGCTCCATCAGCACCGGCACAGTGAAACACTTCTCCCCCAACGCCTGGTTCTTCAAAGGCCCGGCCGAGTCGTACATCGCCGGGCACATCCAGTGCTGGGAGGCCGACCCCGGCGGGAACAACTTCAACAAGGTGCGCCAAGTCCTCGCCGACGCGGCTCGGCAGTGTGCCATCTGGGCAGTCGAGTTCGGCATCAGCTATGAGGCGGCCCTGGCAGGGCTGACCGCTGCTACGGCGGCCCTGGTCAACTGGATTCTCGGCTTCAACAAGGACGACCTGGTCAAAGAGATGACCGTGGCCTGGAGCCGCGATGCCCTGGTGCGCATGTCGCAGACGAACGGTGGCCAATCGGAGCTGGTCTTCGACGGCGGCAGCGGAGGCAAGCACACCTTGACCATCGAGGTCACCTTCGGACCCGTCATCGCCACCGCCCTGCGCCACTCTCTCTACTACGCCGGCGACTGGTCGAAGCAGGTGGAGATCCCCCAGCTCATCAGCGGCTCCACGCGTCCTTCCATGGCCGTGGGCCCCAACGCTCGGGGCGTCGACGCCCTGTACGCGGTGTACCGCCAGGCAGGCGGCAAAGTCACCATGGGTGTCTACGACAGCGAAAGCTGGAGCCTGCCCCGCCCGATCACGGACCCCAACGGCAACCCCATCTACTCAGAATTCGACCCGTCCATTGTCAGCTATGACGGAAAGTCCATGGTGCTCTGGGTTCTCCGTGATTCTCAAAACGGCGGGAGGCATCACACCCGGTCACAGTTCATTGACCTGGCCACAGGCAAACTCTATGGCCCCATGGCAAGCATCCAAGATTCACCCATCGCTGCTGTGACTCCCATCGTGCACAAAGGCTCGCTATGGCGGATCGGCCCCAGAAGAAGCAACGGCGTCGAGGGTGAGAACGTCTCGGTCCAGCACTACGACAGCAGCACAAACGCATGGACGTGGGAAGCGGCGCTGCTCAAAATTCCCACGTACCTGCCCGTGGCAGCAGCATCCTTCCAGGATCGGCTCTGGATTTTCTACCGGGAAAATAATGGAGCGAACCAAGGGTTCCGTGCGATGTCCAGCCCGGACGGCCAGACCTGGCGCACCGAGACCCTGCCGACGCTCATGGGCAGGAATTCCGCCGTCCTGCCGCCGTCCGCGGCCGTCGCTACCCAGGGCGTGTACAGCAATCCGCAGCCACGGCTGTTCGTCGCCTACGCATCGACTGCCCTGCCGCACCGTATGACCGCCTGGAGCTTCGACGGGAGTACGTGGACCCAGTCCGACTCCGTGACCCATTCCGACGGACTCGGCCCCTGGTCCCCCTTCCTTCACGAGCACGCAGGAAATCTGCACATGCTCTTCAACATGAATGATGAGTTCCACTACCGTCAGACACTTATGATGCATTCTGACGGTACGGTGCGGGGCATCTCGCACGTACCCCATGACGGGCGGCAGATTTTCCGCCTTATCTCGCTGAGTGACGGCTCTCCGGCCATCCGTGCGGAGCAGAGCAATCTCCTGCTGACGATGAATTCCGACGGCACGGTTCGCGGCCTTCCGCATGAGCCCTATAATTACGGCCAGATCATCGAAGTTATCACCCTGACGGACGGCAAAAAGGCATTCCGTGCGAGCCATGGAAGCGATCTTCTGCTGACGATGAACGCTGATGGAACGGTACGCGGAGTGCCGTATCAACCTAACAATTTTGGGCAGGGATTCGACCTCGTCCCCCAACCTGATGGCAGCCACGTATTTTTCAACGGGTACGGGCGTTAAGGACGTTCGTCGAGCTCATGTGGTGGACGGGTGACCTTGCCGGTCACCGTTCAAAACCGACGCCGCGATGTGCCGTCAGTCGGCCGTCGTCTGCCTCTTCAAGCTGCCTGTGCTGACGAAGTTTCGCCGCGTTTTGCGGTGCGGAACGACAAGGTCCTTATTGATGTACGCGCCGTCGCCGAGCAACTGTCACACCCGCGGTGTGCTCGGCGAGGCCGAACTCCCGCCACACACGGGCATCGGCCCTGTTGCCGGGACGGGCCCCGAGCGGCGGCGATCACCAGTCTCGTGTCCGCATCGATGATGACCTGCACGTTCGCCGAGAACCTGTAGTTGCGGGAGGAGGCACCGACGCTTCGGTCCCGGACCGGGATCAATGTGCCGTCCACGATCCACAGCCGTTGTGTCGCGTCGGCGGGACGTGTTGCCGGCTCGAGGGCAAGGAGAGGGCTCAGCCGCTGGATGACTCGGCACACGGTTGCCGAGGAACAGCCGAACAGCGGCGCGAGCTGCCGCATCGTGAGGTTCCTTCGGTAGTACACGGCCACCAACAGCACCCTGTCCGCAAGCGGCAGACACCAGGGCCGACCGCCACCAGGACCGTTTCCGCCCCGTTCCCGCACCACCTTCAGCAACCGCTCGAACTGCCGCAGCCGCAGACCCGTGAACGTCTCCACCCACCACGACTCAGCCCTCAACACCCCACCCCTACAGGGGAAATGCCCGGATCACGGGGAGAGCAGGCCCGTGTACGGCCCGGACCTTGGTCTCAACCGCTGCCGTGACTTGCCGGCGGAAGATGGCCGGCCTGGGCGTTCAACCCCACACGCGCGGGGATCACTTGCCTTCCAACGTGGTGACGCGGCAGGCGACGACGGGAACAGCCCACACGTGCGGGATTCCTTGTTTGCGGGCGGACCAAAGGACGGGCAGCGTCCGGCCGGCCCGGCTGAGAGGACTCGTTCGGCCGGTGCGGGCCCGCGCCGGAACGACGGGACGGGCTCAGGCGTCTTCGGCCATGACATCGTCCAGCCAGTCGTACACACGGGCGAAAGCCAGGCGTTGGGCGCCGGCCTGGCAGTGCGCGTCCGCGCCCAGTGCGCCGGTGAATTCCAGCAGGGTCTTCGGGCAGGTCAGGTGCTTGTGGAGCAGTTCGGGCTGGCCCTCGAAGAACACGTCGTCCGAGGCCGAGCAGACCAGGGTGGGGCAGGTGATCTGCTGGGCGATGCCGTCGCGCAGGTGGTATTCGAGGAAGGTGCTGAAGACCCCGCGCGGGGTCTCGGCGCCCATGACGTACCTGCCCTGGTCGACGAGCCAGCGCATCTTGGGGCTGGCGGCGATGGCCGCCTCCACGGCGGCGTCGAGCTCGGGATCGTGGTCGGCGCGCAGCCTCCATTCGGCCTCGGCGCGGTCGAGGGACAGGGCGTCGGCGGCCATGTCGCCCAGGTCGTAGACGCCGTCGAGGGCGATGACGGCGGCGAGTCGGTGGTCGAAGGCCGCGGCACGCGGTGCGAGCAGGCCGCCCATGCTGTTGCCCAGTAGGGCTATCCGGGCGGGATCGACCTCGGGACGGGTGAGGGCGTGGTCGAGGACGGGGCCGACCACGTTCTCCCAGTCGGGGCGGAACACCAGGCCGTGGTGGTGGCGGGTCCCCGGCTGGCCGGGGCCGTCGAAGGACAGGACGTTGTAGCCGCGCTCGACGGCCGCAGCGGCGCCGGCGAAGTGCATTTCCTCGGCCGTACCGTCGAATCCGTTGAACATGACTACGGTCGGCCGGGCGGCGCCCGAGTCGTCGGCGCGGTACAGGTACCCCGGCAGCGTGGTGTCCTCGTAAGGGATCTCCACCGGCTCGACGACCGGGGTGAACAGTGCGGCTGCCTGGCGGAAACACCTCACCGACGCGTCGTATGCGTGCAGGATGCGCGGGTCCGTGGCGTCGCCGTGCAGGAAGAACTCGGCGCTTCGGTAGTAGTTCGACGCTCGCAGGAAGGCGTCGCGGGCGCTGACGCGGTGCCCGCCGGCCAGGGCCGTACGTCCCTCGTCGGCCACCCGGTCGGCGGTGGCGAGCCACTCGTCGTGCCAGCTGTCGTAGTCGTCGACGGTGATCCGTTCGGTGGTCACCACGACCTCGCCGAAGTCGGCGCCGCCGTAGGCGATGTGGCCGAAGGACCGCAGTGTCTCGAACCAGAACGAAGGGTTGTGCGGGAAGAACGGGGACTTCATCGACACTCCTAAAGCAGTTAGCGACTGCGTTAACGAGACTGTAGGAGCGCCGAGACGAAAAACGCAAGTGGCGACTGCGTTAAGGTGGGGGCATGGAGAAGGAAAGGGAGCCGGTCCGCCGGCCCGGTGGCCGTGCGGCCCGGGTCCGCGCGACGGTGCATCAGGCAGTCGCGGACCTGGTCGGCGACCGGGGCTACGGGAACTTCACGGTCGGCGATGTCGCCGCCCGCGCGGGCGTGGCCGACTCCAGCATCTACCGTCGCTGGGGAAACCTGGAAGCCCTTCTCTCGGACGTGGCCGCCAGCCGGCTCGCCGCCACTTCCCCCGTCCCCGACACCGGTAGCCTGGAGGGCGACCTACGCGCCTACGCGGCCACCGCCGCCCGCGACGTCGCCGGACCGGACGGGACGGCGATACTGCGCCTGGCCATCTCCTTGTCCAACTCGGGACAGCCGGGCCTGGAGGCCCGCGACGCGTTCCTCGCCGAACGCACCCGTCAACTGCAGGTCATGCTCGACCGGGGCCGCGACCGAGGCGAACACCCGCCAGATGTCCTCCAGGTGCTCGACCTCATCCTGTCCCCGATGTACCTCCGCATCCTGTTCGGAACGGGCCCACTCACCCCCGCCTACGTCGACGAACTGGTCGATCGCCTGCTCCTCCTCCGCACCGCCACCGGAGGATGAGACCCCGACGCAAACCACCGGTCGGCTCGCACCCCCGGTGCACCGCCGGGAACCGCCCGACCAGCCGCCGCGGCACTCGCCCCGGCCCTCCCCGGCCGCCGCCGCGCCGGCCCGTACTCGCGGGCCCCGTTCCCCTGCAAACCAACAAGTCCGGCCCCGGCCCAGCGGTCCGAGACCACACCGCCAACGTCTTCAGCGAACTTCTGACCCTCACCGACCTCGCCCCGAAGTACGGCGACGACTGGATCGCCGGGGCCACCCACGCCGCTCTGCACCGGATCGTGCAGACTCGCCCGCGTTGCGACCGTGCACCCAAGACCGCTACGAACGCTGCATCAAGGACGGCAAATCCCGACGCGACATCGCCGGTTGCCTCAGTCTGTATTCGCCGCAGTGCACGAAACCCAGATGTCCTCCCGAGCGTGACCGACGACTGGGGCACACATCCCCGGGCCAGGGAAAGCAATCGGCGTAGAAGGCCCGGTGCCAAGGATTCCGACGGTCTACCACTCATCCGTGCAACTCTGCTGCACTGCCGAGGTGATCGATTCCCCGCAGGTTGAACTCGACGTGCTCCGCAACCGGATACGGCGCATCGAACCGGACAGCGAGCTCGCCGACCCTTCCGTACGCAGCCACCGGCTGCGGGAAATCCGCGCACTGCGCCTGACGATCAGCGAGGTCGCCGGAGAGTGCAAGTTCGAGGGCAACGTGGACGAGGCACCGCACGGCAGTAGCCACCCGGTTGCTCGTCCGCCCGCGCCGCCGCCAGCTCGGCCAGCATCTCCGGCAGCGCCGGATCGTCGATCGCGGCGACGGGGAAGAGAGGCGGCTTCGCGCCCCCGGGCATACTGCGGTGCCCCTGCGCGTCCGCTTCCCAAGATCTGTGCCAGAGCCCGCTCGAACCGTGCGAGCGTCACGAACGATGCCCCCGGGGTCGCCACCGGGTCCCGTGGGGGCATCTTTCAGCTGAGTCCTCGGCTCGGCCGGGCCGAGGCTGCGGCTTCACCCCGCGGGCTCCCCGACCGCAGCAGCAGTGCGGCCAGAGGGCGTCGAGTAGCTCGCGGCCGTCTCGTCGAACAGTCATGCCCGGTGCGCCGCTTCGGCTTCGTGGTGCGGACGCCGCCGTTCCTCTTCGCCGCTCCCGGGCGGCGACCAAGCCCTGGCGTGCGGACCGGCCTGCTTGGATACTGATCACCATGCGCCCCATGGCCGGCACGGACAAGCAGTCGGCGGAGGGGGTGGCAACCTGACGTCTGTCGAAGGTAGGCAGAGCACCTACGTCGCGTTCTCCGAGCTCCACTGTGAGAGTGGGACGGACAGGACAGTTCCAGCGTGAGAGGGCGCGGCGGTCCCGCTCAAGGCAGTCCACCGCTTCAGTCGGGCAGCTGGGTCCTCACGCTGGTTGCCTCTCCTGAGAGGACCGGGGGTCGAGGACATGTACACCTGAATGCCCCTGGTGGAGCGGCCCCAGCCCCTCGTTTCCTTGCAGTTGCGAGCTCGCTGCCGGTCTCGTCAACGCTAAGGAGGTGCAGTCAGCGCAGCGGGTCCCGACTGCCGCCCGCGGGTAGGGCTGCGCTGCCGGAGCCGCGTCACGCCGGCTCGTACACCAGGTCCCGCAGCAGCCCGCTGGCCCCCGCGGCGATCGGGCCGGCCGTGGCGTCTCGGTACCGCTCGATCACATTGCGGTTCTTGCAGGTCCACCGGATCGAACTTCGTGCGGCGGTGATCGGCCCACGACCTGCCACGACGACCGGTACTGGAGGGCGGCAGAGGCCGGCTGCGGTCCCACTGCCGGTCGGTCGGCCAGGCGTGACGAGGCATCAGGATCAGGCCGCAGAGTGCTGTGCACCCGGGATCAGGCCGGGCACGGAGTGGGCGGCGTTCTACCAGGCGCTGTCCGAGGCCTTCGGCCCGAGCATCGACGCGCTCGGCCCCAACTTCGGTGACGAGGCCCTGAGGGCGCGCCGGCCGACTCGGCCTCGCTGGCCACCCTCGTCGGCAGCGGGGACCGGTACCTGTGGCCCCAGACCCATGACCTACGGCGCATCCCGTTGCACGACCCGACCCCGGTCCACCCGCACGTGCTGCTGTTCCGCAGCGGAGACCAGCACCCCGTGCTGACCGCGCTACGCGTCCATCTGCGCACCGCAGGCCCGCGAACCCCGCACGACGTGTGGGCGCCCGGCTGGGTAGACCGCTGACCAGACGCCCGCATCAACAGACCCTAGCCGCCGGATGTTTCAAGGAGTTCGTGCAGCAGGTGGGCGGCGGTGATCACGCCGAGTAGGTGCGTGCCGTCCTCGGCTTGCTCGACGACGGCGATCAGCGGGCTACGCACGCGGGCCATGAGCGCCGCCACTTCCAGCGCGGTGTCGTCGGGGTCCGCGAGGGGAGGCGGGGGTGCGTCGGCAGGCAGGCAGTCGCCGACGCTGCGTCCGGTCAGGACCTGGCAGAGCTGGTCGGCGTGCTTCTCGTCGACGACCGGGGCGAGGGCGGGATCTTCAATGACGTACTCCGGCACCAGGATCTTGATCATCTGCGAGGCGGGGAGGATCGCCCTGGGGCGGTCGTGTTCGTCGAGCACCAGAAGGCCGGGGAGTTGGTGCTCGGCCATCAGCCGCGCCGCCACCAGGGCATCGCTGTCGACGCTCACTGCTTCGTAGTCAACGGCCAGATCTCGTGCGCGCACGGCCTGCTCCTCGTCTGCTGGGAGTGTCCCTGGTCCCAGCCTTGCTCATCGCCGAGCTCCCGGCGATGACGTTGACGCGATGCTTACGCCGCAGGCCGGGCTCCGGCGATGCCTGCTGCGGTCCTCCCGTTGCGCGCTGGGCCGTTGTGCTGCCCCGGCGTGCGGCAGTGCGAGCCCGGTCACGCCCGCTCGCCGTCGTCGGCTCTGTTCTCCCGAAGCTACGGCGAAGAACGCGAACAGCAGCCTCCCCGGCCCGGTGGGGGCGTAGATGCCGGGCAGCGGCCCGGCGAGCATATCCAGGACCAGGCCGTGGGCGGTGAGGTGGTCGGCGAGCGCGGTGAGTTCGGCGGCGTCGCGGCCGAGCCGCTTCATCTCGTACACGGTGAAGATGACCCGGCAGCGCGGGGCGTGTGACTTGACCTCTCGCGCGGTCCGCAGGGCTTCCTCGAATTCGGGCCGTACGCGGACGCGGGTGCTGATCTTCTCGCTGAAGATCTTGTCCCTGGGGATGGGGTGCCATGGCCGGCCTGGGCCGCGGTAGGCGGGGGTGGGAACCCGCAGCGCCTTCTTCAGCCGGGGCACCATCGTGAAGCGGCGGGTGTGGTAGGCGGAGGCGACCGCGCCGCCCCGCGAGCGGCACGGTGATCCGGGCTGCGCGTCACACTTCGGTCAGGCGTGCTGTTCGACGTCGTCGGCGTCCGACCGGCCGGTTGGCGAGGGCTGCTGAGGGTCCGTCACGGGCCCGGATTTTCGCGCCATGCAAGTCTCAGAAGGGGGGGCCGTCCCGCTTCGGGTGAGAACGGGTTCTGAGAACCGCTCGGGGTTCGGGAGAGGCTTGGCGGCCAGTTGTTGATCTTGCTCGCGCACAGGAACCCCCCGTTTATGAGAGTCCAGGTGTTCGGTCGCGGCCCTGGGGGCTCTTGGGCGTGGCTGGCTACCGGCCTACGATGATCGGCATGTCGCCCGATGCCTCCTCATCCTCCGTCTGGCCGGTCCTGCACTACGACGACACGAGGGCGGCGATGCGCTTCCTGGTCGACGTGCTGGGGTTCGAGCAGGTGGTCGCTGCGCCGGATGAGCATGGCGGGATCGGGCACGCGGAGCTGCGCTGGCCCGGCGGCGGTGCGCTGGTGTTCGGTTCGACCCGGCACACGGACAGCGTGCACGGGCGGATGCGGGCGGGGACGAGCGCGGTCTACGTGGTGAGCGACGACGTCGACGCTGTGTATCGGCGGGTGGCCGACGCCGGTGGCGAGGTCCTCGAAGCGCCGCATGAGGCCCGGTTCGGGTCGGGCGCCGCGGCGTACGTGTGCACGGTGCAGGACCCGGAGGGCAACCTGTGGACCTTCGGCACCTACCGCGGCCCTTCACCGGAGTAGAGCGCAGGGACGAGACGGGAGGACCCCGCCCTGTGGGGCCGGGGTCCTCTGCTGTGAGTGTGCGGCGCGGGGATCAGTGGCTGCCGGTGAGTTCGCCGGTGAGCTTGCCGTGGAGGTCGGCGCTGGGGTCGTTCAGGCCGGTGATCTCCACGCTCTTGCCGCGCTGGGCGTACTTGGTCTCGATGGCGTCCAGGGCCGCGACGGAGGAGGCGTCCCAGACGTGGGCGGCCGACAGGTCGATGACGACCCTGTCGGGGTCGCCGGCGTAGTCGAACTGGCCGACGAGGTCGTTGGAGGAGGCGAAGAACAGTTCACCCGTGACCCGGTAGACCACCGTGTGACCGTCGGGGTCGGTGACGGTGGTGACCTCGGCGAGGTGGGCGACGCGCTTGGCGAAGATGACCATGGCGGTGATGGTGCCGACGGCGACGCCGATCGCGAGGTTCGAGGTGGCGACCACGACGATCACGGTGATGACCATGACCACGATCTCCCCGGCGGGCATCCGCTTGAGCGTCTTCGGGGCGATGGAGTGCCAGTCGAAGGTGCCGAAGGCGACCATGACCATGACCGCGACCAGCGCGGCCATGGGGATGTCGGAGACGACCGGGCCGAAGGCGATGCACAGCACCATCAGGAACGAGCCCGCCAGGAACGTGGACAGGCGGGTACGGGCGCCGGACACCTTCACGTTGATCATTGTCTGGCCGATCATGGCGCAGCCGCCCATGCCGCCGAAGAAGCCGGTGACGATGTTGGCGATGCCCTGGCCGATGGACTCGCGGGTCTTGGAGGAGTGGGTGTCGGTGATGTCGTCGACCAGCTTGGCCGTCATCAGTGACTCCATCAGGCCGACCAGCGCCATGGCGAGCGCGTAGGGGGCGATGGTGGTCAGGGTGTCCATCGTGAACGGCACGTCCGGCAGGCCGGGGACGGGCAGGGAGGACGGCAGGGCGCCCTTGTCGCCGACGGTGGGCACCGCGATGCCGGCCGCGACCGTGATCACGGTCAGGATGATGATGGAGACCAGTGGGGCCGGGATCACCTTGGTGACCTTCGGGAAGAACACCATCAGCGCGAGCCCGCCGATGATCAGCGGATACACCGCCCACGGGACATCGTGCATCTCCGGCACCTGCGCCATGAAGATCATGATGGCGAGCGCGTTGACGAAGCCCGTCATCACCGACCGGGGTACGAACCGCATGAGCTTGGCCACGCCGACCGCACCGAGGATCACCTGGAAGACGCCGGCCAGGATGACAGTGGCGACCAGGTAGCCCAGCCCGTGTTCGCGGTTCATGGGGGCGATGACGAGGGCGACGGCACCCGTGGCGGCGGAGATCATCGCCCGTCGGCCGCCGACGATGGAGACCGTGACGGCCATGGTGAACGAGGCAAACAGGCCGATCGCGGGGTCGACCCCGGCGATGATCGAGAACGAGATCGCCTCGGGGATCAGCGCGAGGGCGACGACCAGGCCGGCCAGGACCTCGGTGCGCCAGACCTTCGGATCGTTCAGCCAGTCGGGCTTGAGGCCGCGCAGGCGCGCGGCGGGAGTCGCTGCAGCAGAAGACAAGGGAGATGCGCACCTGTCGTGCTCGGGCACACCCCACAGGCGGGCTGGCCGGGGCGTGCGGGAAGGACGCGCAGGGGCCGGGCCGGCACCCCGCGGACGACCCGCAGGGCGGGCCGGAAGTCGCAGAGGGGAGGGACGCAAGGCGGGGCGGCGCGCACGGGCGGCCGCCGGCTCACCTCCAGGGGCGAAGCCTCACGGCGGGCAGGCGGCGGCGATCGGCGTCATGGGCTCACGCACGCTCTCTCCTGCAACAATCGGATCTTCGCTGGGGGCGCCATCGGCCCCGGAACGGCAACGGCGGGACGGCCGGGCCGCCCTCACCACCCGCAACTCTACCCTAACGTTAGAGTAGAGGTCGGAGGGTCGTACGGGACGCGGCTCGCTACGACGGGAAGGGCCAGGACAGCGGCGTGGACGGCAAGCACATGCAGATCGGTGAGGTCGCCGCGCGGACGGAGCTGTCCCTGCGCACCATCCGGCACTACGAGGAGACCGGCCTGGTGATCCCGTCCGCCCGCTCCCAGGGCGGGTTCCGCCTCTACACCGAGACCGACGTCGCCCGGCTCATGGTCATCCGCCGGATGAAGCCGCTGGGCTTCACTCTGGAGCAGATGCGCGACCTGTTGGACGCCACCGACTGCCTGGACAGCGGCGACGCGCTCGACGCCGCCGAGCGCGAGGAGTTGCTGGAGCGGGTGCGGGCCTACCGGCAGGCCGCCGCCGAGCAGGTGGAGAAACTGCGCATCCAGCTGGCCCGCGCCGAGGACTTCGCCGACACGCTGGGCGCCCGCCTGGAGCAGAGCGCTCCGGTCGCCCCCGTCTAGCACCGCAGCCTCATCTCCCGGCCGGTGCCGCCTCGTCCTGCCCGCTGCGCGGCCCCGGCACGGCCGTGGCTGCCGCGGTGAGATCCAGCTGAAGGCGGCTGTTCACGTCCAGCTCGAACCGGCCGTAGGGGTTCACGTGGGTCCAGAACAGCGGGGACAGGGCCCGCCGGTCGGCGTCGGTGAGCCGCTTCTGCCGCTTTTCCTCGCTCAGGATGTCCTGGAGCAGCAAGGTGTTGACGTGCACCAACGCGGACCGGAGCAGGTGCAGCGCCAGCATCGAGACCTCCTGGGACTCCTTGTCGGAGCCGGTCAGGTCACCGTCCTTACCGTCTCCACGTCCGTGCAGTGCCGCAGCACGCCCTCGATCATCGCGGCGACCTCGGAGGCCGAGCAGGACTTGAACCGCCCGTACACGCATAGCGATTTTTTCTCGACGTGCCAGTAGGCCATCACGCCGGGCCGCGGTACCGCTGGTGCCACTCGGTCATGAAGTTCGACGACCAGGAGACGAACTTCTTGGAGTCTCTCGCGCAGGCGGTGCCCTCGCCCCACCATGCGGCGTCGCGGGCGGCGAAGGTGGCGTCGACCAGCCGCACCAGTTGCCGCGGACCCGCTTGAGCTCCTTGTTGAGCTCGTGCCCCCGCCGCCCGCGCTGTCCGCGTCCGCGTCCGCGCCGGCGTCCTCGGCGAACAGGTCGTCCAGCCGGGAACGGGTCGCCGCCGACAGCCGCCCACGGTGGCCGCGCAGAATCGCCACTCGAAGGTGCTGACCGCCTTGCCCACCAGCCGGGCGATCTGCCCTGGGGCCGGTGGCTCCAACCGGTCCTTGCGGCAGCGGGCCACCACCGCCTCCGCCAACCGGCCCCGGTTCAGCTCCACCCCGCACGACTCGACCGCCGGCCACGGGATCTCCCCAGCGTCCTCCGGGAACCGGGCCGCCACCTCGAAGAACTTCAGCAACAGCGCGAACCCCAAACGGTTCGTCCCCGACGTGTTCCGCAGCCGCTCCTGGTCCTCCTCCAACAGCGGCCAGACTTCGATCAGGCCCTCCGGCTCCCACTCCTGCCGCACCGCACCCCGGTCTCCCGCCCCGGTCGTCATGACCGGACCAACCTCGCAGAGCACGGCCCCCCAGTGAGCCCAGAAGACCAAAGACTTCGAAAGCCCACCCCTGATCCGCTACAGAGAGCTCCTTGTCGCTTCGCCGTAGCTTCGGGGGAACAGGGCCTCGTCCTCAGCCTCGCTCCCGTTCGTTCCCGTCCTGGCCGGCCGACGTATCTCTCCGAGTGCGGTGCGGATGAGGAGCGCCGCCACGACGGCACCGCATCCGAGTGCTGCCTGTGCCCAGTGGGTCATCGGTCAGGCCAGGGCGAAGTAGCGCAGCCATACGTATGCGGCCGAGATGGCCACGGTGACGACGGTGACGACGAGGCCGTACTTGGTGAATTGCCAGAAGGAGATGGGGGTGCGGTTGCGTTCGGCGATGCCGAGGACGACGACGTTGGCGCTGGCGCCGATGGCGGTGGCGTTACCGCCGAGGTCCGCGCCGATGGCGAGGGCCCACCACAGGACGTGGTCGCCGGAGCCGCCCACCGCCGTGACGAGATCGCTGGTGATGGGCGCCATGGTGGCGACGTAGGGGATGTTGTCGATGACGCCCGACAGCACGCCCGAGCCGCCGAGCAGGACCATCGCCCCGCCCAGTTCGTCGCCGCCGATCGCCTGCCCGAGAGTCTTGGAAACCTCGCCGATCACGCCGGTCTCGATGAGTCCGCCGATCATGATGAACAGCCCGGCGAAGAAGGCGAGCGTGGGCCACTCGACCTCGCTGAGCACGTCGCGGGTTTCCGCGGCGGACACGGCGACCAGCAGCCCGGCCCCGAGGAGGGCGACGATGCTGGGCTCGTAGTGCAGTACCGGATGCAGGACGAAGCCGACGACGACCAGAGCGAGGACGGTCAGGCCCTGGACGAGGAGCCGGGGGTCGCGGATCGCCTCGCGTTCCTCCAGCTCCATCACCTCGGCAGCGCGGTCCTCGTCGTACCGGAAGGAGGTGCGGAACAGCACCCGGCACAGCGCGATGAGGGCCAGTATCAGCAGGGCGGACAGCGGAGCGAGGTGGACGAGGAAGTCGTTGAAGGTCAGTCCCGCCCGGCTGGCGATGATGATGTTCGGCGGGTCGCCGACGAGGGTGGCGGTGCCGCCGATGTTGGAGGCGAGGACCTCGGCGATCAGGAACGGTGCGACGGGGAGGGCCAGGCGTTCGCAGACCAGCAGGGTGACGGGGGCGATGAGCAGCACGGTGGTGACGTTGTCGAGCAGCGCCGAGGCCACGGCTGTGATCACTATCAGCATGACCATCACGCGGAAGGGTCTGGCATTCGCTCTCTTCACGGACCAGATGGCCAGGTACTCGAACAAGCCGGTCTTCTTCAGCACGCCGACGATCATCATCATGCCCATCAGCAGGAAGATGACGTTCCAGTCGATGCCGCTGTGCTCGGAGTAGAAGGCCGATGTGTCGTCGGTCGCCCCGATCGCCAGCATCAGGCCGGCGCCGCCGAGGGCCGCCGCCACCCGGTGGATCTTTTCGGTGATGATCAGGGCGTATGCGCCGACGAAGACGACGATCGCGGCCCAGCTCTGCCAGTCGTTCATTGTTCTCCGATGAGTCGTTCCGTCGAGCGGCCATGAGCGTTGCCGCCTGCGGGGGTTCCGCGTTGGGCCGCGCTGGCGTTGCCCGCGGTCGAGGCGGCGGGGCAGGGAGCGGAGAGGTCATGCGGGGACATGGCCGGTCTCCTTGCTGTGGGGCGTTGCTGCTTCGTCCTGGTCGCGCTCGGCCGGGATGCCGGTGAGGTCCTCGACGTGGAAGAGGCGGGCGATCGGGACGTCCGTGCTGCTGTGGGCCATGATCGAGGCCGCGATGCAGACCGCAATGAGGGTGTACGCCTCGTGGCCCTGCGGGATGCCGGACTGCAGCACCAGCAGGCCGTAGACGACGGACGCGAAGCCCTTCGGCCCGAACCAGGCGGCGACCAGCTTCTCCCGGCGGTCGAATCGCGTCCCGATGAGCGACAGCAGCAGCGAGGCAGGCCGGATGAGGACGATCGCCAGGACGACGGCGACGTAGCCGCCGAGGGACAGGTCGCCGAAGAGCTGTGGGGTGAGCAGGGCGCCGAAGACCAGCAGTGCGGCGAATTTGGCCAGTTCGGCCAGCACTTCGCCGAGCGGCTCGAACGCCGACTTCGCTGCAGGCGACGCCGCGGTGAGAGCGGCACCGGCGGAGAAGGCTGCGAGGTAGGGGTTGGCGTGGGTGAGGTGGCACAGCCCGTACAGGACGATCCCGATGGCCAGCGGCAGCAGTGGTTGCAGCTTCGGCTCGGAGCCGAGCAGCCGGAAACGCACGAGGCGGGTGACGAACAGAGGCAGCAGGACGCCGAGGGCCAGCCCGAGGCACAGCTCCAGCCCGATGGTCGCGAGCGACGCGTCCGCGTGGCCGGCCGTGGGACCGGCCGCCGCGATCAGGACGAGGACGAGGGGCAGGGCGAGGCCGTCGTTGATGCCGCTTTCCACATTCAGCAACTGCCGGAGCCTGACGGGGACTTCCTTGCGCCCGACGATCGCCGAGGCGAACACCGGGTCGGTGGGCGCGAGCACCGCTCCGACCAGGAATGACATCATCCAGTCCAGGCCCACCAGGCAGTGCGTGACCAGGGCCGTGCCGAGGAAGGCGAGCGGCATGCCGAGGCCCAGCGCCCGGGCCGGGTTCTTCCAGTTCTCGCGCAGCTTCGGGAAGGAGACGTGCATCCCGTCGGTGAACAGCACGGCGAACAGGGCGAGGTCCGCGGTGACCGAGACGATCTCGCTGTCCGGGGTGATGTGGATCAGGCCGAGGAAGCCGTCGCTGACCAGTGCGCCGCTGACGAGGAAGAGCAACGAGGTGGACAGGACCGTACGGGCGGCGAGCCCGGAGAGCAGCACCGCGACGAGCAGCGCGACTCCGAAAACGGCAACGAGCACCATGGGTGTCCCCGATCGGTAAGAGAGCTCTCTCCAACTCGCCGACCAGACTTCCCGGCACACCGCGAGGAACCATACCTGCTCTTTACGCGATATTGACAGGTCTCTAGCGCGCATCCGTGGCGCGACATTGTTGCCGGAGCCCGGCACCCGTCGTTGACCGTCGAGGTGCTGCTCTTCGCCATCTCGACGGTGCTGACCTGGGGCTACTACGGCCTCAATGCATGGTCGTACCTCTTCGGCCGCAGCAAGGCCGGCCAGCTCACCTACAAGGTCGTCTACACCCTGTTCGCCGTCGCAGGCTCGCTGCTGACCCTCCAGACACTCATCGACATGGCCGACGCCGTGCTCTTCATGCTGGCTGTCATCAACATCATCGGCCTCTACCTCCTCGCCCCGGTCGACAAGCGCGAGCTGAACTCCTTCCTGGAGTACGTCCGCGCCCGCAAGGCCGGTGAAACCGACGGGGCCGACGAAGACCAGGAGCCGGTGAAGACCACCGTCTGACCGCCCTTGCGGCCCGGCTCCTCAAGTGGGGTCCGTATACGCTCGCGCCTTGCGTGTACGGGCCCCGCCCACTTGTGTATCGGCAGGTGCATGTGCACATAGGGGCCCTCGCCGGTCACGGCGCCGTGCACGCGGTGGCCGTCCCGTCTACAGCTCCTTCGCCGGCCAGTCGAGCAGGCGTGCGCCGATGACCGCGGTGTGAAGGGTATAGCGGTGCACGGGGTCGGCCGGGTTGGAGCCGGTGAGCTGGTGAATGCGGCCCAGGCGGTAGGTCAGTGCCCGGACGCTCAAAGACAGGCGCCTGGCAGCTTCCGCCGATACGCATCCCGAGTCGAAGTACGCGGTCAGCGTCTCCAGGAGCGGTTCGGCGCCGCCGCGGGCCTGTCGGAGCGGGCCGAGGGCGCTGCGTACGAGGTCCGCCATGGCCTCGCGGTCCCGGGTGAGAACGGGGTAGACGAGGAGGTCCGCGGCGTGGAGGACCGGATCGTCGAGGTCCATGCGCTCCGCCAGTCCGAGGGCGTTCAGGGCCTCTTGGTAGGACTGGACGACGCCGCTGGCGCCGGGGTGGGTACGGCCCACCGCGACCCGGCCTCCGTCCGTGGCAGCGTGGGCCTGCTTGGCGAAGGAGGTCAGGACGTCCGTCTGGTCCCCGGGCGCGATGCAGATCAGACGGCCGTCCTTGGTGGTGAGCAGTATCCGGCGGTCGCCGAAGCGCCCCAGGAGGGCGAGCTCCACGCGCCGTGCGACGGGGTCGGTCTCGGAGTAGGCGGCAGTGCCCTCGGCCACGGCGACGGCGTGGGCATGGGAGAAGCGCAGGCCGAAGCGCTCGGCCCGTTCGGCCAGACGCCCCAGATCGGCGCTTCCGTGGAGCAGGTCGTCGATGAATTCGCGGCGTTCGGCCTCTTCTTGGCGTACGGCGAGATGCTGGGCGCGCTCAAAGCCTTCGGAGAGGGCATCGACGACCTGTGCGACGGCGGCGAGGGCACTGTCGGCGTGAGCAGACGCATGGCGTGGCCAGGCGGCGCGGGTTACCGTGAGGTGGCTGTTGATCAGGGAGCGCAAGCTGTGGCCCGTCTCGGCCGCCTGCTCCCCAGCCGTACGCCGCGAGGCGAGTTCGTCACGGTTCAGGAGGCGCCCGGTCCGTGCCACTTCGTCGAGGATCCGGTCGTATCCGTCCAGGAAATCCTCGGGTATCTCCCGCCGTTCCACTTGTCCCACCCCTTGGCGTATTGCTTGCGCTTTCTTAGCACACAGGCCGGAGAGGCTCAGCGCCGATGCGGAGCCCTTTACGAGGACAGGCAGGTGCCCGCCGACGGCAAGCTGTCGGCGGGCACCTGCCTTCCCCTGTTGGATGGTTAGTCGGTGATCGGGATCTTCCCGTTGGCAGCGGCCCGCTCGGGGACGGATGCCTGGGGCTTCGCGGCTGTGCCACGCTGAGCGATGCCCTTGAGCATCTCGGCGAGGTCGACGCCCGTGGTGGAGCTGAGCAGTTCCATGCCCTGGGCGACGTTGTCGGCGACCGTACGGGACAGCTGGCTCGCGCCGTCCGTGGAGATCACGGTCATCTTGTCCACGGCGCTGAGCGGTTCGGACGCCTTGGCGACGACCTGCGGCAGCGCCTCGACCAGCATCTGGAGCATGGCCGCGTCGCCGTACTGCGCGAATGCGTCGGCCTTCTTCTGCATCGCTTCGGCCTCCGCCGAGCCCTTCGCCGCGATCGCTGCCGCGTCGGCCTCGCCCTCGATCCGTACCGCCTCGGCGAGCGCCGCACGGTGCAGCTTCTCACCTTCACCGGTCAGCCGGGCGCGCTGGGCCTCCGCCTCTGCCTCCTTGACCCGGGCGACGCGCCGGGCCTCGGCCTCCTGTTCGGCCTGGTAGCGGGCGGCGTCGGCGGGCTTGCGGACCTTGGTGTCCAGCTCCCGGTCGGTCAGTGCTGCCTGCCGCTCGGCGACCTTCTCCTGCTCGGAGAGGATCTCCTGCTGACGTGCTGCCTCGGCGAGCGGGCCCGCCGCATTGGCCTGAGCCGCGGCGGCTTCGGTCTCGACCCGGATCTCGGCCTGCTTCAGATTGAACGTCCGCTCGGCGATGGCGATCTCCTCGGCCGCCTTGAGCCGGGCCTGCTCCGAGGCGCGCTTCGCGTTGGCCTCGGCGATGTCGGCCTCCTGGCGGGCCCGGGCGGCCTCGGGCCGGCCCAGGTCCTCCAGGTAGGAGCCCTCGGTGGTGATGTCCTGGATCTGGAAGGCATCCAGAATCAGCCCCTGCCCGGACAGGCTTGCCTCGGCCTCCTCCGCGACCTGCCCGGCGAAGGCGGCCCGATCGCGGATGATGTCCTCGACGGACATCCGGCCGACGATGGCGCGCAGCGCGCCGGAGAGCACTTCCTGGGTGAAGCCGACGATGCCGTCCTGTTGCTGCAGGAAGCGCTGGGCCGCAGCCCGGATCGCGTCCTCGCTGCCGCCGACCTTCACGATCGCGACGCCTTCGAGGTTGGCCTTCACCCCGCGCAGGGTGACGGCACCCCGGACGGCGACCGGGATGTGCCGGCTGGACAGGTCGAGGGAGAACTTCTGCTGGACGAACGGGACCACGAAGACCCCGCCACCGACCACGACCTTCTGGCCGCTGTTGTCGATGCTGACCTGCCCGGTCTCCGGGTCGATGGATTTCTTGCCGCGCCGTCCGGTGATGATGAACGCCTCGTTGGGCCCCGCCACCTTGTAGCGGGTGATGACGACGAGGGCGAGCAGGACGAGGAGTACGACGACTCCGACGACGGCGGCGATGACTGGACTCATATCGGATCCCCCCTGCCTTCCCAGGGGTCGGCAGATCGAGTGGTGGTCTGTTTTCGGTGGCCGGTGATGGCTCCGGTCACCTGTTGAGGAGGTGGGGTGAGAGGCGGTGCCGGTCAGCGCTCGACGGGCCGGACGGCCACCGAGGTGGACGAGAGCGGCGCCTCCACCCAGATCTCGGCACCGCGGGCCACGGGAACCGCGCTCTTGGCTGCCAGCTTCACGGGATGGCCCCCGAGACGAAGCAGCACTTCGCCGTAGCCGTCGAGCGGAATGGCGGTCACCACCGATCCCGCCGTGCCGGTCAGGTCCTCTTGGCGCGGAGTGGCATCGGTCTGATCGCGCATCAGCATCCGGCTGAACGTCCACGCGAGCCAGCCCGCGGCGGCACCGGCGAGCACGCCGATTCCCGCCGCGGCACCGGCATCGAGGCCGGTGCCGCCCAGCAAGATCGCGCTGCTGAAACCGAACATCGACAGGAAACCTGCAATCACCGGAAGTGACAGCAGACCGTCGAAGAGCCCGTCCAGGGCTCCCCCGAAGGCCCCTTCGAGGAAACCGTCAAAGACCAGCGAGAGCACGAGCAGCACGATGCCTGCTATGCCGAGACCAAGAAACCAGGTCACCTTGGACACCCTCCCCGTTCTCCCGAATCGCTTGGACAGGAAGGAGCGTCGCACGTATGGCCGAGTGGATACATTGCCGGTTTCCGGCAATCTTTACGCGTCCTTAATGCCGCCTCGCATCACCCGGGTTCGGCACGCACGGTCGTCCGGCGTGCCCGCGCGGTCCGGCACGGCACGTTGACGGCTAACCTTTGCATGAGGCAACGGGCTGGATTGAGGCAACGATGCTCAAAACCAGCCGACAGGCGGGGCTCGTGGGCTAGCACCCCGTCCCTCTCGCCGCCTCCTGACCCTCTTATTCCGGGGGGAATTCCCCGGCCGGAGGTTCGGGACTTCTGGAAGCTGGGTTCCGTGGCGGCTGAGCAGGACTCCCCGGCGAGCACCGCACCGCGGAGCGGTCGAAGCCGGAGTGCTCCCGCTGGAGTGCGGTCCGTGTGTCGATTGGCAAGGTGAGGCCGGGAGCGCAGCCTTCGACGAAGGCTGCGACCTTGCCGTCGTGGTCGCCCGCCGTCCGAGTGTGCCGATGAGGCCGGCAGTTGCGTCAGGTGGAGACGGGCGCGTGGAGCGCACGCAGGGCGCTTTGGTGGGTGAGCCAGCCGACCAGCCGGTCCTCTCCGGGGGCGAGAACGGGCAGGCCGGTCCCGGGTGCGGTGACGAGGGCGTGCAGGGCTGTGGCCAGCGCCATGTCGGTGGTGAGGGGAGCGGTCGGTTCGGCGAGGTCGGCCGCGAGGGCCGGCGGTTCACAGTCGCCGCCGGGCCGTTCGGCGAGCGCTTCGGCCACGGACCGGGCGGTGAGTGTGCCCAGGTAGCGCCCTTCGGTGTCCATAACCGGCAGTGCTCCGTGATCGGACCGGACCAACAGATCTCCCGCTTCTGCGAGTTCGGCGGTTGCCGACAAGGGTTCGGGGAGGGGCTCCATGACTTCCTCCACGGTCTGCGAGCCGATCGCGGCTCCCGGGGCGGGGGCGTTCAGGTCGATGCCCCGGCGGCGCAGCTTGAGGGTGTAGACGGTGTCGCGGGAGAGCAGCCGGCTGGTGAGGGTGGCCAGGACGATGGCGAGCATCAGCGGCAGGATGATCGAGTACTGGCCGGTGAGCTCGAAGAGGATCACGACGGCGGTGATGGGCGCGCGGGAGGCGCCGGCGAAGACGGCTCCCATGCCGACCAGGGCATAGGCGCCGACGGCGCCTGCGGTGGACGGGAGCAGCTGGTGGGTGGTGGCGCCGTACGCGGCGCCGAGCATGGCGCCGATGAAGAGGCTGGGGGCGAAGACGCCACCGGAACCGCCGATGCCGATGGTCAGGCTGGTGGCGAGGATCTTGCCGACGAGCAGGAGCAGCAAGAAGCCGGCCAGGTACCCGCCATGGGCAGCCTTCTCAAGCACGGGATAGCCCACGCCGTACATCTCCGGCAGCACCAGCAGCACCACGCCCAGCAGCAGCCCGCCCACGGCCGGGCGGAGCCATTCGGGGCCGCGCCAGGCCCAGTCACAGGCGTCCTCGATCCAGTACAGGATCCGGGTGAAGCCGACGCCCACGGCACCCGCGAGCACACCGAGCACGGCGAACAGGCCGTACTGGCCGAGGTGTTCGACATGGAACGCCGGCAGCGTGAGGAACGCGGTGTCGCCGAAGGCGGCCCGGCCGATGATGCTCGCGGTGACGCTGGACAGGACGGTGGCACCGAACGCCTCGACGCTGAAGGCGCCGAGTATCAGCTCCATCGAGAAGAAGACGCCGGCGAGAGGGGCGTTGAAGGTGGCGGCTATGCCGCCGGCCGCGCCGCAGGCGACCAGCAGCCGCATCCGGTCCTCGGAAATCTTGACCACCCGGCCCAGAGTGGAGCCGAGGGCGGAGCCTATCTGGACGATGGGGCCCTCACGGCCGACCGAACCGCCCGAACCGATGCACAGCGCCGAGGCGAGCGCCTTGACGACAGAGACCTGCGGGTTGATCCGGCCGCCGCGCTGGGCGACCGCCAGCATCACCTCCGGCACCCCGTGCCCACGCGCTTCTTTGGCGAACCGGTCGACCAACGGCCCGTACAGCAGGCCCCCGACCACTGGCGCCAGCACGACGAAGAACGGCCCCAGCCCCGGAACGTGCGGATTCGCCTCCCGGCCCGCGCCCGCGTAGTCGGCGTGACCGGAGAAGAGGTGGGTGAAGGTCACGATCAGCCAGCGGAAGGCGATGGAGCCGAGACCGGCCCCCGCACCTACCGTCACCGCGAGCGCCAGAAGGCCCCACGGAGCATTGCGCACGCGCGCCGCGGGTGACGGGGGTCGCGTTTCCACGACGGTGCCCCGAGTGCTGGTGCTGACGGCATCCGTGGTGCCTGTCCCGCTCATGTCGTCCTCTCGTCCTGGCCTATGGTCTCTTTGCATTATGCAAAAGTTGTCAAGGCGTTCTTTTGGCGAGCGGAGGCGGGGGGAGCGGGGTTATGGATGTCCGGGTGTGGGGATGCGCGCCCGCCCCCGGGGGGCTGGTTCGGTTGCGGGGTGATGTTCGGTGGTCGCCTCGAGCCGGACGAACGGAATGCGCCGCCCTGCCTGGCGGTATCCGGCTTCGCTGCCGTCCACCTCGAACCCCATGAAGGAACACAGCCGGCGGGCCAGCCGCGGGTGCTCCGGGGCATAACGGGCCATGATGGCGCCGCCCTCCTCGGGAGGGAGGAAGTGGGCCGTGGTGGCGTAGCGGCGGTTGCCGCACTGGATCGTGGTCCTGGGGGAGTGGCGCAGGTTCTGGTACCAGGCCGCAGCCGGGCCGAAGCCGGAGGCGATGGTCCAGGTCAGTTTGTCGCCGTCCCGCTCGTGGGCGACCACCTCCAGGACCACCTGGCGGCGGAGTCCGGTGAGGCGGCCGGTGTGCTGGAGGAGCAGCATCCGCTTGCCGAGCAGCGGGCCGAGTCCTGCCCGGTAGAGACGGATGGGGAGGCGGGCCGCGAAGCGTCGCCACCCGGTGGGCAGCGGTGGACGTTCGCGGGTTGAGAAGTCGTGCGCCATGGGTTTCCTTCCGAGCGGCGGCCGCCGGCCCGTGCGTGGGCGAGGCGTCGGGAACGGAATTTCGTCAGTGCAACAGTTGCATAGTCTAAAATAGCCTTCTGGGCGCAAGAGGCACGAGCCCCCGGAGTGTCGTGGCGTCGTCACGGAGCGATGCGACGGCCCGGGGCCAGGCACTTCAGGCCCGTGGCCGGCCGGCCTGGCGAGGAGACGTGCGGCCCGCTCGGGGTCGGCGCAACGACCGGGCGAGGCAGCCTGGGGGCGCCTCTGTGCGCCGGGGCGGCAGGGGCCGGATGCGCGCGCCCGTCACCCCGCCGGGAATGCCATGGATCGGGCGGCGGCATCGCACTCGGTGGTCGCGTGCACTGTGGGTGTCCCGACGGGACGACCGCCGCTGCCGGGCGGTAGAAATGGGGGATGGGCGAGAGCGGAGCCCCCACGAGGGGTGTAGATGATGTGGATGCGGTGACCCGAGCGGTCCTCACGGCGTCAAGACTGCTGGTCGCGGTGTCCGCGCGGTCACTCGGCGAGGTCGAGGAGCGGGTGACGCTCCCTCAGTTCCGGATGCTGGTGGTGCTCTCCACACGCGGGGCCACCAAACTGGTCGTGCTCGCCGAACTGCTCCAGGTCGCTCCCTCGACCGCCATGCGGATGGTGGACCGGCTCATCGCTGCCGGTTTGGCGAACCGCCAGGCCAATCCGGACAACCGACGTGAGACCTTGCTCCAGCTCACCGACGAGGGTCGGCGCACGGTCGAGGACGTCACCGCCCGCCGTCGCGCGGAGATCAGCGCCATCGTCGAACGTCTCGCCCCCGAGCAGCGCTCCGCCCTCATCGGAGCGCTCACCGCATTCAACGACGCGGGCGGCGAACCGCCCGTGGACGCTCCGGAATTGCATCCCCTGGGGTGGGCCGACACCCTTCCGGACCGCCGTAACTGAGTCTGTCCGCTCCCACGGCGCATGCGTGTCGGCCGCGGCCGGAGTGGGTGGTGGTGGAGTGGGTGTCGTGCCGGGCGGAAACGGGGCGGGCCCCGCGGACCGCGGGGCCCGCCGGTGCTCACCGTCGGCGGAACTGGGGTCCGTAGGTGCCTGTGCGGTCGGGAAGGTCGATCTCCATCAGTTCCATGGCGGGGTGCTCCAGCCCGCGCATGGCGTGGACGGCCAGCTGCAAGGTGTGGTGATCGCCTTCGTCCCATGCCCGGTCGAGGGTGTTGAGCACGGCGTTGTAGGCGGTATCGAAATGATCAAGAAACCGACGTGCCTGGGCAGAAGGGTGCGGCCAGCCACCACGGGGGACCCCGGCCATGGGGCGAGCTTCGGGGAAGGGGACGGGTGCGCCGGTGAACTCCCAGCCGTCGTCGGTCTCGCGCAGCCGCCGCCCGTGATAGATCTCGCCGAAAGCGTAGTAGTGCGCCGGGTGGTCGTCGCTGAAGGAATCGGCAGGTGAGCTGGTGGTTCCCTCTCCCTGCTCCTTGATGATCTCGATGCATCGCTCGACGTCCTCAAGGCTGCCAACGGGCTTGAGCACGTCGGAGCCGATGTGCTCGGACAGCTGCCCCCGTCGTGACAGCTCGGGTTTCGTGGCCCGGAATGTCTTGAGCAGGCCACTGTAGAAGGCTCCGACGCTGGGCGCCTGGTTGGTGCTCTGGGCAAGCGGACCTTCGGGAGCCTCGATGGCCATCATCACGTCACGGACAAGGGACTTGGTCAAGCCCGACAGGTACACGTTCAGGCCGGGGTGCACCCCGCCGGGCAGCGGTCCGGGGTAGACGGGCGCAGCGTCCCTGATCCGCGGCCGGCCGCCCACGGCAACCAGCAGGTTGCAGACCACGCCCAGGTGGTACATCTCGTCACCGACGACGCGACGGATCAGCCGTGCGGCTTCGGTACGCCGGTCGATGATCGACCACCAGCCGCACAGGTAGGGCGGGATGGTGGAGAGTTCGAGTTCCACGGCGACCTGGAGGGCTTCCTTGAGCCAGTCGAGGCCACGACCGGGCTCCGGCACGGCAAGCAGACGCGCCACCGATCCGCCGCCGACCTCGGCCCCAGGCCGGCGCACCGGCAGGCCGGCCGTCGCCGTTCCGGCTTCCCGCTCGGCTGCGACCGCCGTTCCGGTCACCGCGGTCGGTGCTCCGGCCGCCAAGGCGGCCGACGCCAGAAAACTCCTGCGGTTGATAGGGGGGACCGCCGGCCCGTCCGGGTCTTCGCTGGTGCCACTCACCGTTGCCTCCCGTCATACTGCTCACGGAGCCTCAGGCCGAAGCATCGTGAGGCCGCTGAAGGCTCGCGAAGCTAGCAGCGATCACAGTCGCTCCCCGGATGCACAGGCCGCAGCATGCTCCCTCCACCCTCTTGGACCAGCCAGGGCCCGACCAACTCGTTGATCTTGGGAATGGGCATGTGCCGACCCGGCCCGCCCTGGTCGGCACATGCCGGCCGGACACGAACGTCATGCCACGCTCCGGGTCGAACCGAGGAATCCCCGCCCGGAACGGCCTTGTTCGAGAGGGTGTGCAGCCCGGGCGCACGGCTACCCCGCGGGGTGCGCGACGCCGGAAGGCCTCGCTCCGCTTGGCGAGCCCCCTTCGAAGGATTCGTCAGGACAACGTCGCCAGTCATGCAGACAGGTGAGCCGGCCCGTGGCTCTGGCGTTCACCTTGAACGCCAGAGCCGCCAGGGGGCCCGCCGGTTCCGTTGCCCGCTCCTGCGCCGTGCCGGCCTGGGTGCCGCGCACCGGGGGCACCTCCGGTGGCGAGGGCAGGTACGCCACGGCCGTGTCCAGCAGCGGCTCGATCCCGCGGTGGTGGTAGGTCGAGCCGCACCGCACCACCACGCCGTCGCCGGTACGGGGCAGGTCGCGCAGGGCGCAGGCCAGGGTCCGCGCACTGAGCCCGGACTCGGCGCAGAACTCCTCCAGCGCCAAGGGGCGGAGTTCCGACACGGCCCCCTCCAGCAGCCTGCGGCGCGCCGCAGGCTGCTGCGTCGCGCAAGGCACTCGGCACCGGGCCTTCCTCGGTCGAGTCGCAGGCGTCGGCCCGGACCAGCGACCGTATGCGCGGTAGATCCACGACACCGGTGAACCCGTCCTCCGTGCCGATCGGCATCTGGACGACCAGCGGCGCCGGGTCGAGCTGCTGCCGGATCGGCTCGACCGTCGTGTCGGAGGTCGGTGCCCGCGCGGTCCATCTTGTTGACGAAGGCGATCCGCGGCCCCCCCGTACCGGTCGGCGTGCCGCCGTACCGACTCGCTCTGCGGCTCGAAGCCCGCGACCGCGTCGACCACGGCGATGGAGCCATCCGGCACGCGCAGCGAACGCTCGACCTCGTCGACGAAGCCGACGTGGCGCGGAGTGCTGATCAGGTTGATCCGGTGCTCGTCCCGGATACACCGGGCGGGCGCGGCGAAGAGGGTGCCACGGTCGTGTTCCTGCGGGTCGGAGTCGGTGACGGTCGTGCCGTCTTGGACCTCGCCACGTTCGTGAGTGGTCCCGGTGACTTGCCGGCTTGCCTACCTGGCCGCGGGCTCCGCGGGCAAGTTGAAGACGTGGCCCGGCGTGACGATCTTCGTGATCTCCTCGCCGAAAAGCGTGGTGGGCTCCTGGCTGTCATGGTCGATGTCGGTGTTCAGCAGGACGACGAGGGTCGCCCGTGCCGACGGCAGATAGACCACCAGGGATTCGTAGCCCGGCAGCGAACCGTTGTGCCCGATCCACCCCTGGACGCTGAAGATGCCGAGGCCGTACCCGATGCCCGGGATGGGGGTCGGGGGTGTGGTGATCCGCTGCTTCTGCAGGTCGGGACTGATCAGGTCGCCGCCGCCGGGCAGTTTGCCCGTGGCCACCGTACGCGCCCAGACGCGAAGGTCCTGCAGATTGGAGATCATCGCGCCGGCCGCCCAGGCCCATGAAGGGTTCCAGTCGGCCGCGTCCTGGACGTCGCCGTTCGCGGTCTGGGTCGTGTATCCCTGCGCGTGCGGGGTCGGGAACGTGGCGTCGACCGGCAGGAGCGTGTGGTCCAGGCCGGTCGGTTCGAGGACGTCCTTCTTGATGTAGTCGTCCAGTTGCTGACCGGTGACCTTCTCGATGACGAGGCCGAGCAGGATGAGGTTGGTATTGGAGTACTCGAACTTCTTTCCCGGCGGGAACAGCACAGGGTGCTGGAAGGCGTAGTCGAGCAGCTCCTGCGGGGCGAACGGCTGGTGTGGATCGTTCGTCAACGCCTCGTAGAACGCCTCGTCCTTGGAGTAGTTGAACAGGCCGCTGCGCATCCCGGCCAGCTCGCGCAGGGTGATCTTGCTTCCGTTGGGTACGCCTTCGACGTACTTCCCGATCGGATCGTCCAGGTTCACCTTGTGCCGGTCGACCAACTGCAGCAGCGCCGTCACGGTGAACGTCTTGGTCACGCTCCCGATCCGCATGTACAGATCCGGCGACATGGCCTGGCCGTTGCTCTGGTCGGCGAGCCCGAAGGACCGCACATAGTTGCCGTCGGGCGTCCACAGTCCCACGGTCACACCCGGGATGTTCGCCTCCCGCATGATCCGCTGGACGACGGTGTCGAGTTGCCGTGTCACGCCAGGGGTGATGTCACGGACCTCGTCCGGGGACGCCGATGGGGAAGCGGAAGGCGTCGGTTTCGCCGACACGGCGGGGCCACCGCATCCGGCCACGCCCGCGATCGGCAGTGCGAACACACCTGCCGCGGCCGCCGTCGCGGCCGCCCGACGCAAACGTATTCGGAAATGCGTCATGGAGTGACTCCCCACCATGCGAGGCCACGTTCCGCAACTCCGAGCGCGAGCGTGTGTGCACACCCGTGCGAGCACGAGCGCGGGATGAACATGTGCCCGCCTACGGCGCGACTGCACAGAAGACGCAGGTCACGGCAGTGCCATGGGACACGGGCCGCAAGGTCCTGAACCTCCAGCATAGGAGCGCCCGGGCCCTGCCGCGCGTCGGCGCCCGGCGCAATCCGGTCGGCGCCGTTCGAGTGATCCTCTCAGCCTTGGGCCCTCAGCCCGGAGCCCTGGGACCCTGCTCGGCGCTCGGCCGCTGTGGCGGACCGTGCACCCGGCCACCACCGGTCGGCTGTGGTGAGAGCGGCGAGGCCGGGATCACTCTCTCCGGTGACCACTCCATATTGGTGAATGGAACCGATGGCAATACTGCCGTTCTTCGCCTGGACCGTGGCAAGCCGGAGATCAGACTTCCGCGACATGAAGCCGCCGGAGCTCGGCTCCTTGGCAGCGTCTTGCGGCGAGGGTGGGCCGCCAGTTCCCGTTCCGTTCAGCCCTGGGTCGGAACCGGGTGGGAAGGGGGGCTGACGTTCGCGTCTCCGTTCAGAATCCCTGCGGCGATCGAACCTCGGTCGGATCGAATATGGATGTTGCCGCCCGCCGTGACACCGCGTGGGGCGGGCGGTACACCCCTGCCTGTTGGGCGTTCGCGAAGCAGGGCTCGCAACTGGTCGCCAGCGACTTCGCGTTCGGCGCCCTCCAGGCTTTCGATCAACGTCGCGAAGCGTGTTTCCCAGGCGATCGCGTGTCAGATGCGGAGGGTTTCCAGCTCTACGGGTTAGCTTCACGACGTCTCGTACACCAGGTCGCGTAGCAGCTCGCTTGCTCCCGCGGCGATGGGGCCGGCCATGGCGTCACGGTACAGCCGGGCCGCTGCCGCGCCAGCCGCGTACCCTCGTGCGCCGTGGAACTGCAGACACGCCTGAGCGGCCGTCACGGCCAGTTCGGTTGCCCGGAGTTTGAGGACGGAAGCGGTGTGAGTGTCGAGCCTTCCTTGTGAGTGCAGCCAGGCAGCGCGGTAGCCGTAGTGGCGGACCAGGTCGTAGGAGCTTTCCAGGTCCGCAATCCGGTGGCGCACGGCCTGATACGTGCCAAGGGGCGCACCCTTGACCTGGTGTTCGCGTACGAAGTTCTTGAGCAGATCGAGGCAGTGGTGGACTCCACCGACAGCGAGCAGCCCGGCCACCAGCCGTTCGAAGTCCAGAGCGCGGACGAGATGCAGCAGGGCCTTGTCACGTCGGCCCACGAGCTGCTTCGCGGGCACCGCGACATCCGTGAACCGCACCCGGCAGATGTCTGCGCTGTGCCACCCCAGCATCGGCTCTGGTGTGCTGCTGACGCCGGAAGCATGCGCGTCGACCGCCAGCAGGCTCGCTCCTGCCAAGCCCCCGTTGTCCTGCATTTCGCGGGTCGTGGCCAGCGTGATGATGAAGTCGGCCTGGGAGCCGTTGGCGACGTACAGTTTTTCGCCGGTGAGGTGGTAGCCGCCGGCCACGGGGGTCGCACGGGTGCTCAGTCGGCGTAGGTCGGAACCCGCAGTGTCCTCGGTGAGAGCGAGGGCTGCGATCAGTCGTCCATGGCGTGCTGCAGGCAGGTATCTTTCCTGCTGTTCCTGGGTGCCGAACAAGTGTAGGTAGGACACCGCCATATAGGCGTGGACTGCGACGGAGGCGCGTATTCCGCCGTATCCGAGCCTTCCGAGTTCCTCCAGGAATATGGCGCTGCGCAGGAAGTCGGTGCCGTTGTGTTCCAGCGACAGCAGGCCCGATTCGCCCAGTGCCAGCCAGCCGTCCCGCGGAATGCGGTGAGCGCTCTCCCACTCATCGGCGTGCGGGGACACCACGTCATCCAGTAGGCCCCGGACATGTTTGCGGAACCCGGCGTGGTCAGCGGCGAGATAGGCGTCGGGGCCGGGTCCGGGCCGGTTGGTCCTCACTTGACCGAGATCACGGTATGCGGCGGCAGGATGTCGGTGATCTTCATCGGGATCCTGAAGACGGCGCGCGGTGTGCCGGCCGCGGCCCACGTTTCCCCGAATCGCAGGAGGTCTTCGTCGACGAAGAGTGCGAGTTCCTCCTTGTGCCCCATCGGCGGCACCCCGCCGATGGTGTAGCCGGTCACGGTCTTGACGAAGTCGGCGTCGGCTTTGGCGATGTCGGTTCCCAGCGCCGCGGCCACGGCCTTCTCGTTGACCCTGTTGGGACCGCTGGCCAGGACGAGTACCGGCTCCTCCGTGGCCACGGCACGGAACACCAGCGACTTGACGATCTGGGCCTTCTCGCACTGCAGCGCCCGCGCCGCGTCGTCGGCCGTGTGCGTCGACTCCGGGAGTTCGACGACGGTCAGGTCGAGGCCGTGCTGGTGGAGCCACTCCTGGTACTGACGGGCTCGCTTGCTCAGGCTCATGGCGATGACGCTCCGGGAGGGTGATGAAGGGTCAAAAGGGCGGCGCGATCGACCTTGCCGGTTTCCGTGAGAGGCAGCGACCTGCACACGTGCACGGCGGAAGGAATCATGTACTCGGGCAGCCGTGAGGTGAGCGTTTCACGGATCGCCGAAGGCGTGCAATGTGCCGTTGCCGGCACGACGAATGCCACCAGGATCCTTCCGCCGGCCGCGGTCTCAGTCACCGCGACATAACTCTGCTTGACGGTCGGATCCTGGTCGAGGTGGTGGGAGATTTCGCCGAGCTCGATGCGGAAGCCGTTGACCTTCACCTGGTGGTCGAGCCGTCCTTGGAAAACCACATTGCCGTTTTCCAGCAGATGACCACGGTCGCCCGTACGGTAGAGCCGCTCGCGAGTGCCGTCGATGTCGCACACGAGGAACCGGTCCCGCACCGATTCGGGTTGGCCGAGATATCCGGGGGAGAGGCCGGGGCCGGCCAGCCACACTTCGCCGACCTCACCGGGCGCGCACAGCCGCCCGTTGTCGACGACGTACAAGCGGGTGTTCTGAATGGGCAGTCCAATGGGCAATGCCGAACCGGCCGGAGGCAGCTCACGCACCGGGTAGAAAGTGGCGAAGGTGGTGCACTCCGTAGGGCCGTAGACGCTGACGAGCCGGTCGGTACCGTAATGCTCCAGTGCCTTGGCGATATGGGTCACGGAGTGCGCTTCCCCGCCGGTGAGGATGGTCCGGACAGGGGACAGCGTGTCCGGGGCCTCGTCGACCACGGTGTTGAACAAAGCCGTGGTCAGGAAGACCGTCGTGACGTCGTGCTCGGCCAGGACCCTCCGCAGCTCGGAAAGACGTACGAAGGGGGAGGGGTAGAGCACGCAGGTACCTCCGTGCAGCAGCGGTCCCCAGATCTCGAAGGTCGCTGCGTCGAAGGAGATGGGAGCCGCGTGCAGCACCACGCTGTGCTCGTCCAGTCGGGCGTAGCGGGCGCCGAAGACCAGGCGGGCGACACTGCGGTGGCGGATCGGCACGCCTTTGGGGCGACCGGTCGTACCCGATGTGAAGTTGATGTAGGCGAGGTCGTCCGGGCCGGGGTGCGTAGCGGGGTTGCCGTGGATGCCGGTGGAGCTTGTCTCCCCGATGTCCGTCGGAACGACCTGCCGGCCCGGGAACCGGCGTGCGAGCTGCCCGGCCTGGTCAGTGATGATCAGCCGACATCCGGCATCACGGAAGACGGCGCTCAGCCGTTCGTGGGGCCAGGAGGCGTCGACGGGCAGATAAGCGGCCCCGCACTTCAGCACCGCCAGGAGCGCGGCGATCAACTCCGGGGAGCGACCGATGCACACGCCGATGGTGTCACGGGGGCTGGCACCTTCCGCGAGCAAACGTGCGGCCATCGCGTTGGCGAGCCGGTTCAACGACCGGTAGGTGAGCTGCCGGTCGCGGTGAATGAGGGCTACGGCGTCGGCATGGCGTGCGGCGCAGTGTTCGAAGAGGTCTTTGAGACTCCTGTCGCTCGGATACGGCTCGGTCGTTCGATTGATCTTGCGATGAAGTGAGAGCGCCTTCTCATCACAGCTCAGCTGGTCCACCGGACGCTCCCAGTCGTGAGTTGAGGGTGTCGAGCAGCTGCGGGCGATGCGTGAGAGGGAAGAAGTGCCCACCCGCCAGCTCGATCAGCTCGAAGCCGCGGCGGCTGAACCCTCGCCAGCCGTCCATGCTCAGCTCGTCGTCGATCGGGTCCGCACGTCCGTACATCGCCGTGATGGGTACGTCCACCCCGGTGCCGTGCCGGTCGCCCCACAGCTCGGCGAGCCTGATCTCGCTCCGTATTGCGGGCAGGAGCAGCCGCATGAGCCTGTCGTCGTTGAGCAGCTCGGGAGGGGTGCCCCCCATGTGCAGCAATACGTCACGGAAGACGTCGTCCGGCAGATCATGCATATAAGGACGAGCCTGCGGAGCTTCTGGGCTGCGGCATCCGGAGACGAAGAGGCGTCGTGTCCGGCCGGGGTGTTCGGCGCCGGCGTGGTGAGCCACTTCGTACGCCAGCCGGCCGCCGAAGCTGTGACCGTACAGGGCATGAGGGCGCTCAAGGTAGGGAGACAACACAGCGATGATGTCCGTGAGCAGGGGGCCCCAACTTGCGTAGACCACTTCCTTGATACGGGGCCCGCGCCCGGGCAGTCTCACGGCGATCACCTCGACGCTGTCGTGCAGGCCCTCCGCCCAACTCCGGAACACCTCCGGGCTGCCACCCGCGTACGGGAAGCAGATCAGCGTGATGCTCGGGGAGCGGGACGCCTGCTTGCACCTCAGGATCCAGCGGTCGTGGTCAGACTGCACAGCGGGCCTACGAGCCGGCCGGCGCCGGCCGGGACTGGTTGCGTTGGATGACCGAGGCGACGGCGCGGATGCTGCTCTCGGCAAACAGGTCGTCGGGCGGCAGTGCGTCTTCCCCGAAGACCTCCTCGACCCGGTCGATCAGCTTCACCGCGCTCAGTGAAGTGCCTCCGGCCGCGAAGAAGTCGTCCTCGGCCGTGGTCACCTTCAGCCCGAGTTCCTGGCACACACCGATCAGCCAGGTCTCCACCCGCTGGTCGTTCGCGATCTCAGACATGGGCTCTCCTCCTAACGGACCGGGAAGCGGAATCCGTTGACCGTGTGTTCCACGAACGTGTTGTGCCGGTACCTGTCCTTGCCGGAGACCATGACGGTGCCGTACTTGTCGAGACTGGCCGCGCCGCCGAACTCCTGCAGCGCATCGGAATGCGGATACACCTGCACCTGCGTGGGCAGGTAGCGGGCCGCGAAACCAAGGCGCATACGGTCGGTCAGGCCGCTGTGCGGGTGGGAGGCATGCATCAGCGTCGACCAGAAGATGATGAACTGCCCTTGCCGCATGACTTGGGGAACGGCCTTGGATTCGTCAGGGGACCAATTGGGGTCCTTCTGCAGCTGTCGGTAGTCGTATCCGAAGAAGCCCCGCCTGATCCCGTCCTTCTCGACCTTGTTGATGGAATCCGGGTCGTACGTCATGACCTTGGACTCGTCATAGTGCATCGTCCTGTGTGACCCGGGCACGAATTGCAGGCATCCGGTTTCGACACTGGCCTCGGTGAAGGCCGTCCACACCGTGATGGTGCCGCCGAATTCCGAGTCCTCCGGCCACACGATCTGTGGATGCTTGGAGCCGGCCACGTTCGAGAAGTTGTCCGCCTGGTGCCAGTCCGTCCCCTCGTCCCCCGGGTACTTGGGGAAGAACTCGGTGCGCCAGCAGAGCACGTCCGGGCCGAGCAGGCTCGAGACCCGGTCGACGATCTCCGGCCTGGTGATGTGCTCGGCGAGGAAGTCGACGTCCAGGTGCCGGTCGTAGTTGGCCAGGTTGGTGCTGCCTGAGACGGCCTGCTTCTGGCTGTAGACGGAGGTCTTGGTGTTAATCAGCTTGGGCCTGAGCCGCTGCAGGTTCTGTTCCATTTCGCCCTGGTCGTAGAGGTCGAACGGACCGATGTACCCGTTGCGGTGAAACTGCTCGATTTCCGTGGAGTCGAGGGCGAAATCGACGGACTGCTGAGTCATGTGTCTCCTTCTTTTCTGCACCTGCTGCCCACACGTGGGCCCTTGGGAGGGCACGACAGGGCATAGAAGATGCCGGGGAAAGAGGGGTGAGGGGTGAGGGAGAGGGGGGAGGAGTGGGGGAGAGTGCGACGCAGCGCCAGAACGCTCCGCAGCCCTTTCAGGGCCACCGTTTAGGCGAAGACAGAGGTTTCCCCTATGGAGATCTCAGCGGGAAACGATCTCAATGGAACAGCGGCTCCGGCTTTCCGTCAAGCGCCTCCGGTGCTGACCGGAGCGTGCAGGTACCCGTGCGTGGTTGGTATTCCGTGCCTTACGACGGTCCGCTGTTACGGGGAGGGGTGACCGGCCGTGTGGCCTCGATGGCTCTCCTGGTGAGGTGCTCGTAAATGATGTGGGTCCGCACCTCCATCACCTCTTTGTGCCGGGTCAGACGGTCGGCGACGAACGAGTAGAGCTCGTCGGTGCTCGACACCGCCACATGGAGCAGGAAGTCGTCGCTGCCGGTGGTGATGAAGATCCCCATGACTTCGGGGACGGTGTGCACCCAGTCCCGGAACGGCTGAAGGACGGCGCGGGAGGGTGGGTACACGTGGACCGCCACGAGCGCCTGGACGGGGCGGCCCAGCGCGGTCAGATCGAGCTCGGCGGTGAATCGGCGAATCACGCCTCTGCGCCGCAGAGCCCGGAGCCGTTGAAGTGATGTCGAGGGGGCCACCCCGACGGCCGCGGCGAGATCCCGGTTGGTGCGTCGGGCGTCCAACTGCAGGGCCCGAAGAAGTGCGTGATCGAGATCGTCCAATTCCAAGGCACTCTCCATCGCAGTCGCCCGATGGGCCGGCCTCGTGCTCGGGTCGTACGCCGGCGCCGTGTCCTTGATCCTGAGTCACCGCCACTCTTCGGGCAACTGCGTTCTCGCCGGGGCGCCGTGCCAGTGGATTCGGCGGCCCCATGCAGGTGGAGCGTGGCGGGCCTGCGGAAGGTGGAGCGAGAGGTCTCGCCGCGAGCGGACGGCGCCCGCATGCAAATGTTCGGCGGAGCCCGTCGTACGGGGTCGCGCACCGAACCAGTGACGGCGAATATCGACCGTCGCGAAATGCCGTGCCACGGCAGTGGCCGAGGTGCTGGGTGGCCCGTATGTTGCAGGAGCTCGTACCCGGTTGACCCCTCGCGTGCCAGCCGCAACCGCGGCCAAGAAGGGATCGGCACGTGGAGAATGCCGACGGCTGCTGTCGTGCGTTTTGCCGAACCCGATTGTCGTCCCCACCCACCTCGTGATCACCGAGCCGGTAACCCCTTCTCCCATCACCTGTATTCGACCCATGCGTCCGATATAGCCAGCAAATCTTCAGCCTCACGTGTCGTCGACCGGGCACGGTGAGAGTGTGCATTTACCTACGCGAAGGTCGGTTCTTTACTTGTCGTAGATCAACTGATGGTCGGCGAATGACTCGCGGTCGTCGGGTGATTGGTTAGTTTCGAACCATGACCGTGCATGCCAGTGGGACCTGACGCGCACGGCTTTGCAGGTCAGGAAGCATCCGATGTGCTCCGTCCGGCAGCACGGAGCGTGAGCGGCCGGCACGGACCGTTGATGAAGGGGGACTCTTGGACCGCTGGAATCACGACGCATGCGACAGAGATTCAGCTTCATCGGCACAGGACGGCGTACAGGAGAATGTGCAGTCCGTGCCGGTGAGCTCGTTAAAAATCGGCAACTCACTGAGGCAGGGCGGGATAAACGCCGACCATGCCCGGGCGTTGGCCGAATCCGTGGACAGTCTCCCGCCGATTCTGGTGCACCGTCACACCATGCGGGTGATCGACGGACTCCACCGGCTCATGGCGACCGAATTCCTGGGGCGCCAACAGATCGAGGTCCGGTTCTTCGACGGAGACGAGGACGAGGCGTTCGTGGAGGCGGTTCAGGCGAACGTCGCGCACGGTCTGCCGCTGACTCTCGCTGAGCGCACGGCCGCGGCCGCACGGGTCGTGCGGACCCACGCGGAGTGGTCGGACCGCAGGATTGCCGCCGTCGTCGGCCTGTCGCCCAAGACGGTTGGTGCGGTGCGAGCGCGGTCAAGTGAGGAAATTCCTCAGACCATGGCCAGGGTCGGTCGTGATGGCCGGGTCAGGCGGCTGCCGGAGCGGAAGCGCAGGTCCAGCGCGACGGTCGCTGCTGATGGTTGCGGGGCGGCCAACAGTAGTTCGGCCGAGCTTCCCGGTCGGCCCGTGTCGTCCTCGCATCCCGCCCGCCAGCGTGGCGTCACGGTGGGGGATTACCTGGCGAGGTATCAGACCTTGCGTCAAGACCCCTCCTTCCGGTTGACCGAGACGGGCCGCTTCCTGCTCAGGCTGCTCGAGCTCCACTTCGTCCGCGAGCGAGAGTGGGACCGCTTGATCGCCAACGTGCCGCCGCACCAGGCCGACTCGGTTGCCGACTTGGCGAGGGAGTGCGCCAAGGCATGGCTTCACTTCGCCGACAGAGCCGAGCAACAAGGTGCTGCGATGGTCCATCGCGCGGTATGAATCCGTGAAGGCGGCCGGGAGAACGGCGGCAGCCACATGCCGGCAACCGGTCGCCTCCGGAAGATGACGCATCGCTGCGGAGCGGGCAAATCCCGTGATGCATCGTCATGCGAACCACAAATGCCTACGACGGACGATGCTTGACGAGCCCAAACCGCTCTGAGTAGCGTCCGTGTGCAGCAAATGATCAGGCATTACAGATCCCGTTGAACTGGTTCTGACGCCTTCGAGATACGCGTAGTGCGGTAAATGACCGCACCACTCGTATATTCCCAGCTTGGTGACTCGACCACCGAAGCGGGCTCCTCAGCAAACGCATGGGAAGGCTGGTCATGCCAAAGGTCCTCCATAAGATTCCGATCATCGGCAGCCTTCTGAAGAGGCTGTCGATGCGCAAGAAGAAGAAGGACGGCGGCGACGCCACGATGTATCCGCTGTATTGAAGTACCTCGGCCACCATCTCGCCGCATGTAAAGGAATCGGTCAGATGCCCCACTTGGCACTCGGTATTTCCTCCTACTACCACGACAGTGCAGCGGCTCTGGTCGAGGACGGGAAAGTCATCGCGGCCGCTCAGGAGGAGCGATTCAGCCGGCGTCGGCACGACCCGTCGTTTCCTGCTCAGGCCGTGAAGTACTGCCTCCAGGAGAGCGGGGCGAAGCTCGGCGATGTTTCGACGGTCGCCTATTACGAGAACCCGCGGCTGAAGTTCCGCCGGGTTCTGGCGACGTTCGCCACGGCCGTTCCGTATGGCTTCGCTGCCTTCTCAGAGGCGCTGCCGGACTGGCTCTCCTGGAAACGGCGGGCGGATGACAAGGTGCGGCAAGAGCTTGCGGGGCTAGGCCTCGGCCCGGTTCCCGCCCTCTCCTGCCACCGGCATCACGAGTCGCATGCCGCGTCGGCGTTCTTCCCCAGTCCGTACGACTCCGCTGCGGTCCTGTGTGTCGACGGGGTAGGGGAGTGGGCGACCACGACGCTGTGGCACGGGAGGGACCGCAAACTGCGACAGCTCGCCGAGATACGCTTCCCGCACTCGCTGGGTCTGCTGTACTCCGCCTTCACCTACTTCTGTGGGTTCAAGGTGGACTCGGGCGAGTACAAGCTGATGGGTCTGGCGCCGTACGGCAAGCCGCGCTTCGCCGACGTGATCCGGAAGGAACTCATCGACATCAAGCCGGACGGATCCTTCCGGCTGAACATGCGGTACTTCGCGTACCTGCACGGCCAGGTGATGACCGGCCGCCGTTTCGAAGAGCTCTTTCACGGCCCCCGGCGCGGCCCCGAAGGACCGCTCACGGAGCGGGAGTTCGACCTGGCGGCTTCGATCCAGCAGGTCACGGAAGAGGTCGTCGGCCGGCTGGCTCGGACGGTGCGCAGGCTGACCGGGGAGCGTCGGCTGTGCCTCGCGGGTGGCGTTGCCCTGAACTGCGTCGCCAACGGGAAGCTCGCCGAAGAGAAGGTGTTCGACGAGATCTGGGTGCAGCCGGCCGCGGGCGACGCGGGCGGTGCGCTCGGCGCAGCCCTGTCAGCCGCGATGGGACATGGGGCCTCCCGGGCCCACCTCGGTTCGGGACACGACGGGATGTCCGGTGCCCGGCTCGGGCCCGAATATGAGGACGAGGAGATCCGCGGCTACCTCGACGCGAAGGAGCTTCGGTACTCCCGGCCGGAGCCTGACGCACTGGTCCAGGAAGTCGTCGCCGCGCTCGATGGCGGAAAGGTCGTCGGGTGGTTCCAGGGGCGCATGGAGTTCGGGCCGCGGGCCCTGGGCAACCGGTCGATCCTGGGCGATCCGCGGGACCCGGACATGCAGACCAAGATGAACCTCAAGATCAAGTTTCGTGAATCGTTTCGTCCGTTCGCCCCCTCGGTCCTGGCGTCGGATGCCCGAGACTACTTCCGGCTCACACAGGACAGCCCCTACATGCTGTTGGTGGCGGACATCGAGCACAGCAAGCAGGTGGCCAGCAGTCCGTCGGCCGCGCAAACCACCGGCCTCGACCTGCTCCGCATCCAGCGCTCTGTCCTGCCGGCCGTCACGCACGTCGACATGTCGGCACGAGTCCAGACGGTGGCCGAGGAGGACAACCCCGCCTACCACCGCCTGCTGTCCGCCTTCAAAGAACGCACCGGATGCCCGGTGCTGGTCAACACGTCCTTCAACGTCCGGGGCGAACCGATCGTGAACACGCCGGCCGACGCCGTCACCTGCTTCATGCGCACCGACATCGACATGCTCGCGATCGGTGGGTTCCTCCTGCGCAAGGAGGAACAGCCGGCCTGGCACGAGAACGGCGACTGGCGTACCGAAATTCCTCTCGACTGACGGCAGCGAACATCACTGAGGCCTGGGGGTGCGCATATGCGCAGAGGCATCCTGTTCCTTTTCTACTTCCTCGTGCTGACGCCGGTCGGACTCCTGTACCGAATGCTGCAGGATCCACTGCGTCGTGAATTTCGGCCCGATGCGCAAAGTTATCTTATTCGCGTGCGGCACCACTGACCCGTTCATGCGGACGGAAGAGCACGAAGCTATCCACTACTGCATTCCCCGGTGAATGCTCTGATGGTTCGGAGAAGAGATCACGGGACATCTCACGACCGAATACCTCGTAATAGGCGCCGGCCCCGCCGGGCTCCAGATGGCTCATCACCTGCAGCGTGGCGGGCAGGAGTACTTGGTACTCGATGAGGGGTCGGCACCCGGCGGGTTCTTCAGCAGGTACCCCCGGCACCGGCAGATGATCTCCAACAACAAGCGGTACAGCGGAAGTTCCGACCCGGAGTTCAACCTCCGGGTGGACTGGAACTCCTTGCTCAGCGATGACCCCGACCTGCTGTTCACGCGATACAGCGAAAGCTACTTCCCGCAGGCGGACGACTTCGTGCGCTACCTGGCCGACTTTGCGACCAAGCTCCGGCTTCGACTGAAGTCCGGCCGTCGGGTCACGCGCGTCTCCCGCGACCAGGACGGGTTCTCCGTAACCGACGACCACGGTGACACCTACTTGGCGCAACGGGTGATCGTGGCGACCGGGGTGAGCCTTCCGAACGTACCCGACATCCCCGGGATCGAACTCGCCGACCAGTACGCGACGGTGTCGGTCGATCCCGACGACTTCACCGACCAGCGCGTCCTGATCATCGGCAAGGGAAATGCGGCTCTGGAGACGGCCGACAACCTGATCGCGTCCGCGGCGGTCATCCACGTCGCGGGACCGAATCCCCTCAGGCTGGCCTGGCACAGCCATTTCGTCGGGCACCTCCGTGCGGTCAACAACAACTTCCTGGACACCTACCTGCTCAAGGCCCAGAACGCGGTGCTCAACGTAGGAATCGAACGGATCGCAAAGACGGAGGCGGGTTACGAGGTGGACTTCCGGTTCACCCGTGGTGTTCGCCCCATCGCGTACGACCGCGTGATCGCCTGCACCGGATTCCGCTTCGACGCAGGGCCCTTCGATGAAAGCTGCCGCCCGGCTCTCGCGATCAATGACCGCTTCCCGGAGCTGACCGGAGCCTACGAATCGGCCAACGTGGAAGGACTGTATTTCGCCGGAACGCTGACGCAGCAGCTCGACTACCGCAATTCCACCAACGGTTTCATCCACGGATTCCGGTACGGCGTACGGGCCTTGCACCGGACCCTCCAGGAGCGTCATCACGGCGTGCCGTGGCCCCAACAAGAAGTCGTGCCACGCACGGAAGACCTGGCCGCTGCCATTCTCGACAGGATCAACCGATCCTCCGGCCTGTGGCAGCAGTTCGGAATCCTCGCCGACGTCTTGGTCGTTACGGGCTCGGGCCCGGCCCGCTACTACGAGGAGGTACCCGTCCGCCAACTGGGCACCCGGGGATTCGCCGACACGGATGACGTTTTCGCGGTGACGCTGGAGTACGGCCCGACACCGGAGAACAAGGTGCCGTTCGACGGCACCATCCTCCATGCGAGCGAGGGGGCTGACTTCCACCCGGTGATCCGCCACTACCGTGCGGGCGATCTCGTCGCCACCTGCCACCTCGCGAGCGATCTCGAGAACGACTGGCGCAGGCCCGACGCTCATGTCGTTCCGCTCGAAGACTTCCTCAAGAGTTCGGTGGCCGAGCATGCCACGCGATGAGGGTCTGCATGACGACGACCGCGACCACCGACACGGAGGGAGGTAGGTCATGAGTGCGTCCGAAGCCGGACCGGCGTTCTTCCTGGCCGTCGTGGTGATCCTTGCGGCCTGCAGACTCGTCTGCTGGGCGGCGGTGAAGATCGGTCAGCCACCGGTCGTCGGAGAGATGATCGCCGGTGTGCTGCTCGGGCCCTCGCTGCTGGGACTGCTCTGGCCGGGGCTGCAGGGCGCACTGTTTCCCGACGCCATCAGACCGTTGCTCTACGTCGGCGGCCAGATCGGCCTCGTGATCTACATGTTCGGCGCGGGGCACGAGTTCAGCCTGCGCAATGTGCGCGGATCAACCAAAGCGGTCGGCGCGATCTCGCTGGCCGGGAACCTGGTGCCCCTCGGTCTCGGAGTGGGTGTGAGCCTGCTGGGCAACAGCTGGGCCGGCATCCTCAAGCCGGGGGTCTCCCCGTGGGTTTCGACCGCGTTCATCGGCGTCGCCCTGGCGATCACCGCCTTTCCCATGATGGCCAGGATCATCACCGAACGCAGGCTGGCCGGCACGAGGTTCGGGTCACTTGCTCTCGCTTGTGGGGCCCTGGACGACGTTCTCGCATGGATCCTCCTGGCGATCGTCGTGGGCATGAATGCTGGTTCGGCCACTCCTGTGACCCTTGCGGTCGTCGGCGGTGTGCTGTTCGCCCTGCTGCTGTGGCTGGCCGGGAGGCGCTTGTTGGCAAGGGCGCTCGCCACCCCACGGATCGACGAGGACCAGCGGGTGCTGATCACGGGGATGGCGTTGTTCGCCGCGGCGTGGTTCACCGACCGCATCGGAATCTACGCGGTGTTCGGTGCTTTCTGCCTCGGGATGGTCTATCCGCGGAACGAGGCAGCCGACGCGGTGCTCGCGAAGATCATGCCGCTCGGACGCATCGTCTTCCTGCCGCTGTTCTTCGTCTACTCCGGGCTGAACACCCGCTTCGGGTTGCTCGCTGACTGGCGACTGGCCGCCTTCACGTTGGTGTGCGTGGTGGCGTCGGTGGTCGGCAAGTGGGGGGCGTGCTGGGGCACGGCACGGCTGATGGGTGAGAAACAGCCGATCGCGGCACGGATCGGCGTGCTGATCAACGCTCGAGGGCTGATGCAACTCATCGCCCTGAACGTCGGGTTGCAGGCGGGCATTGTCTCGCCCGCCCTGTTCACGGTGCTGGTCATCGTTGCGCTGGTCACCACGACCATGACGGCACCGCTGCTCGCCTGGTTGGACCGCAGGGACAGTCGACGGCAAGCCGGAGAGTTCGCCGATATGGACCTGCCCGTGGACCAGGCGGTCCGCAGCTGAAACCTGCGTAAGCGGGAGCGATCCGCACACGCATGTACCACCTACAGGAAGGCAGATGCGCAATGCCTCATGTGAGACGACCGGACGAAGACGCCGGCCGACCCGGACCTATGGATCGCGATGCCGCTGTCTGACCCTGAGCGGACCGCTGTTGAACTCGCCCTGACCCTCGCCCTGTACCGCTGGCTCATCTCCCCGCTGATCGGCTGGTGTGCCGTGCGGCTGGGCGCTGGGCGCTATCCCGCGGTAGCTCTCAACGGTGCGTATCCGGAGGCACCTCCACGGGCTGCGGAGTCGCTTCAGGCGGGCGCCGTGGTCGCTCTTCTCAGCGTGATGGGGTTCACCGTCGGTTCCGAGCCGACCGGCGATCTGGCGCTGGTGCCGGCCGTCGCGTTGGCCCTCGTCCTGTGGAAGTACCTCACTTTGGACTACGACGCGGCCCGGAGCCTCGATTGGCAACGTGCGGACAGGCTGGCGGTGCTCCTCGCCGGTGTGGCGGCGCTGCGCTGGCCGAGCCTGGCCGTCCTCGCCGTGGTGCTGGTGTGCGGGCGACTGGGTGGGTGGACGCACCACTCGAACGTCTGCCTCCGGATGGTGAAGGCCACCTTCTGCTACTCGCTCGCCGCGGGTGTGATGCCCTGGCTCGGCGTCACACTTCCTGCGACGTCGAATACGACGCTGGCGGTGCTCCTGGGCAGCGTGTACCTCAGCCACTACGTCACGGCTGCCTGGAGCAAAGCGAGATTGGGACCCTTCCCCTGGTCCTGGATGCTGGAGAACCGGACCGATCTTTTGGTGGCCAGTGCGTACTCCTGGGGGTGGGCGCGCTTCGTTCCGGCGTGCAGAGTCGCCCGCATCATCGGCGTTCTGCGTCGCGTCACCGTGCTGCTGAACTCCGGGACCATGCTGGTCGAGCTCGCTGGGCTGCTGGCGTTCGTGAATCTGAAGTTCTTCGTCTTCGCCGTTGCCGGCGCCCTCACGTTCAACTGTGTCGTCGCGTGGACGTCGGGTCTGTTGTTCTGGGAGAACATCGTGATCGGAGCGGTGCTGATAGCCGCGACCTGTTCCGTATCCCAGTCCAGCGATCCGATCCATTTCGGGGTATGGCCGTGGGCTTTCAGTGTGGCTCTCATGGCCCTGGTGCTGGCAGGATGGGCCTGGCGCCCCAACATTCTGGGGTGGTGGGACACACCGCTCTCTGCGAAAGTCCTGTGGACGGTCGAAACCAGCGACGGTGAGGTCTACGGGCTGTACAACGACTTCATGAGCCCGCACGACCGCGAGTACGCTCGGGCCGCCGGAAACGCTTTGGTGCGGGAGCCACTCGTCACCTTTCCGCTCGGCGGCGTCGAGGACGTAGCCATACGCGACCACCTCATCCAGGCCCGACCGGGTGGTGACGATATTGAGCGGACGAAGAGCCTGTACGGCGCGACGCAATGGAATGACGAGCGGGCGGCTAGGCACGTGACGTACATGCGGGACTTGATGACAGCCGTAAACTCCGGTAGACCTAAAAGTCCGTTGCCCAGGTTCCTGCGTTGGCTCAAAGCGCCGGGGGGACATCTCTATTACTGGGGTGATCTCCCCAGGTACAGGAAGTCAAAAGGTAGCGTTTCGAAGGTCACCGCTTGGTACCGTGAAGAAATGTATTCGAGTGAAGAGCGCGAATGGATTCGACTACGCAATCAAGTGCTCTTCGCCGTGGAGATTCCCGTCGCCGGTCGGAACTGAGCCGAGCTCATGCACATCGGAGGAGATCTATGCATGTCGTACTCGTGGGACCGCGGGCAGAGATCGTCCGCGGGCTGCGTGCCGACGGGCACGAGATAACCCTGCTGTACGAGCCGGGGCACCGCGACCGGGCGGTCGGTCTGGCGGACCAGGTGGAGCGCATGTGCGCGGTGGACTCCTATCGCAAGGTGGAGTCGTTGTGGTCGGCCCTTCACCACCTCGAACCGATGGATCCGGTCGGCGCGGTGGTCACCACGACGGAGTGGGCGGTCGTGGCCACAGCGGTACTGGGCCAGCTGATTGGCGCCCGGTCCCTCACCCCCGCCCAGGCGCTCGCATGCCGCGACAAGGGAGTGCAGAAGAAGAAGTGGAATGACGCGGGAGTCCCGACGGCCGCCTGGCACGTGCTCTGCAACGGTCTCGCCTCCGCAGCAGAAGCGGAAACCTGCCTCACGCAGACCGGATTGCAGTTCCCGCTCGTGGTGAAGCCGCTTGCCGAAGGGGCGAGCAAGTCGGTGAAGGTGGTGCGGGACATCGACGAGTTCGTGGCGGCAGCCGGCTCCATCGACGGCGGCCGGGCCATGGTCGAGCAGTTCGTCGAGGGCCGCGAGTGGCATTTCGACGGCGTCATCGACGGCGGAGAGCTGTCCGCCTTCATGGTCTCCAGGTACAGCGAGCCTCTGCTGTGCACGAAATACGGCAAACCCATTCGCTCGATCGCTCTGACACCCGCCTTCAATCGGGAGATCTACGAGGCAGCGGCTGACCTGGCATTACGGGCAGTGCACGCGTTGGGTCTGACGACCGCCGTCTTCCACCTCGAAGCATTCGGTGAGCCCGGGCAGTTCGTGGCCAGCGAACTCGCCTGTCGCCCCGGTGGCGGGATCGTCGGCGTGATGACCGAACGCGTCATAGGAATGGATATCTATGAGGCCAGTGCACGTGTCATAACTGGGGACCCGATACCGCGGTGGGGCGAAGAGACTGAATACACCCACGGGTGGACCATACTTCCTACCGCGCCGGGCAAACTGAATGCGGTTGACCCTCAAGAAATAATGAAATTGCCGGGTGTGGACAGTGTCATCATGCGCCTGGAGAAGGGGAGCCCTATGCGCGATATGGCGGACGCCTCGACCACGGGCGTTGGCTGCGCGGCCGTGAAAGGCATGTCGACACTCGAATGCCAGGGATACATCGACGAAGTGGTGGCCGCCGTGGAAAAGATCCATGAAAGTGCCCCTTTCGAGGCGGTGGAGTCATGAATTCCCCCCTGCACGTCCCGACGACCCGTACGGTTCGCTACGACCCTCTCGACCCCGACACGCTGACATCCCCCTACGCTCTCTATGCCCACCTTCGGGAGACCACCCCCGTCTTCTGGCACGAGCAGATGGAGTCGTGGGTGTTGACCCGCTACCGCGACTGCCGTGAAGTGCTGCGGGACTACCGCCTGTTCGCCCGCGACCGGCGCCGCGTGGGCGAGGATGTGCCGGAGTTCCGCCAGAGCATCCAGTCACTGGATCCGCCGGCCCAGACCTCGCTGCGCGGCCTCTTCATCAACTCGTTGCGGGCACAGGACTTCGACGCCATCGGGCGGCGTTCGCAACACCAGATCGCGGACATCTTCCACCGCCTGTCGGGCCGCGCGGAGTTCAACTGGATGACCGAGGTCGCCGCCCCGGTCTCGCTGACCATCACGGCCGAACTCCTCGGCGTCGACGAGCCCGAACTGGGGCCGTACGTGCAGATCTCGGACGCGCTCGCCCGCCGGATGGATTCCGGCCTGCTGCCCAGTACGGTCGAGGTCGGGGACCAGGCCCGCAAGGACTTCAACGCTCTGGTCGATTCCTGGTTCGAGACCAACGACCGTCCGGGCACCCTGCACGACGTCAGGGAAAACGCAGCCAAGGCGAAGGTCCCCGAGCATTACATCCGCAACACGACCAGCGTGACGTTCAACGCGAGCTTCGGAACCGTGTATGCGACCGCCGGCAACGTGGCGCTCACGCTCCTGCAGCACCCCGAGGCGCTGGAGCAGCTGCGCGACGAAAGCCTGCTGGACACCGGCGTGGACGAGCTGATTCGCTTCGACGGCCCCGCCCAGGGCACGAGCCGGGTGGCGACCAGGCGCACCACGTTCGGCGACACGGTGATCGAACCGGGCCAGACGGTGCTCACGCTCATGGCAGCTGCTAACCGGGACCCCGAGCAGTTCCCGCGGCCGGATGAACTCGTGCTCGACCGCTCTCCCAACCAGCACCTGGGATTCGGCTGGGGCCCGCACGCCTGCCTCGGCACCATGTTCGGCCAGCTGGCCGTGAAGCAACTGGTGATCGGGCTGCTGAACGTGCCCGCACCGCTGAAGCTGGCCGGCACACCCGTACGGCGGCGGACGGCGACGGTACGCAGCCTGGACGTTTTGCCCGTCACGTTCCGTCAATAGCCTACGGCCACCCAAACTTCACGGGCGCGGGATGTGCAGCTGGTGACAGCATGCGAGTTGTCGCCTCCTGGGAACTCCTACGAGTTCCAGGAGATGCGCGGCGTCCGTGAGCAACCGCCGACCGACAAAGAAGGAGGTGCCCCATGAGCTACGACCACTAAGTGAGAAGAATTGGACGGGCCCGGCACCTGCCGGGCCCGATCCATATCTGGAACCATCGGTCGGTTTTTGCTGCCCTACCAGTCAAGCCGGTATTGACGACGGCATACGGTCTGGAAGTTTTCAAGCGGAAGGCACCGCATCCTCCTCGTCAAATGCAGCCCATGTAACGGTCAATACCGTTGTCACACGTGTGAGTTGGCACTGTAGGCTCTTTCGTCTCTCCACCGTGTGTCCGTCCGTATCGAGCAGGATGAGGGAATGATCCTGAAAACCGAAACCACAGCTGAAGAGCCGGCCGAGGCAGTCGGAAGTCCATTCGGGTTGCCGGCGTTCAGGTGGTTCTTCACCGGTCGGCTTGTCTCGCTGCTGGGTAGCGCGATGACTCCCGTGGCGCTGTCCCTCGCGGTGCTCAACGCCTCGAACAGTGCCGGTGACATGGGTGCCGTTCTCACCGCCAACACGATCCCGCTCATCGTCTTCACGTTGGCCGGCGGTGTGGTCGGTGACCGGTTCTCGCGGCGTCTGGTACTCCTCCTCTCGAACCTGGGTGCCGCCCTGACGCAGGCGATCGTCGGGTTCCTGCTGATCTCGGGAAACTACGACCTTGGTTCGCTCATCGTGCTGGAAGCCCTCAACGGCACAATGGCGGCCTTCACGAATCCCGCGCTCCGCGGCATCGTTCCGGATATCGTTCCCAAGCCGCAGATCCAGCGGGCGAATTCCGTACTGGGGTCGGCGAAGAACGCCGCGAAGGTACTGGGGCCGACAGCCGCGGCCACGATCGTGGCCACCGCGGGCGGTGGCTGGGCCATCTCCTTCGATGCCGCCACCTACTTCATCGCGGCGATCTGCATGGCTCGGTTGAAGGTGACCGGTAACACGCCGCCCCGCAAGGCCAGTGTCTTCGTGTCCCTGCGAGAGGGTTGGACCGAATTCAGGTCGCGGACCTGGGTGTGGACGATCGTCGCTTCGTTCGGCGTGGCGAATTACGTGCAGGTCGGTATCTGGACCGTGCTGGGACCGCTGATCGCCAAGGAGCGGATCGGCGAGACCTCCTGGGGGCTCGTGCTCAGCGTCAAGGCGGTCGGCGTGCTGCTCATGGCCGTGCTGATGTACCGCATTACCCTCAAACGCCTGTTGCCCGTGGCGCAGACCTGCGCGGCACTGGTGGGCCTTCCCCTGATCGCACTCGGGCTCGTTGCGAACGTGTACTGGCTTGCCGCGTCCGCTTTCATCGCGGGCCTGAGCCTCGGTTTCTACAGCATCGCCTGGGAGACCACGCTGCAGGAGCAGATCCCGAAGAACATGATTTCGCGCATCTCCTCCTACGACAATCTCGGTTCCTTCATTGCCATCCCGGCGGGACAACTCTCCGCCGCTCCGCTGGCGAGTGTCTTCGGGGCTTCCCGTGTGGCGCTGGTCGGTGGATTCCTGTGGATCCTTCTGACGCTCTGCCCCCTTATGGTCCCCTCGGTACGTGGATTGCGGCACGACGTCTGACGCCGCCGCCCAGTGTGTGTCTCATACACGACTGCTCGCGCCGTACTGCCGCCGAGTTTGCCGAGCCGTATTGATGCGTTCCCCGCATGCCCTGTGGCAGCATGCGGGGAACGCTGTTTCCGCTGTTGCGCGATGTCACACCCTTGTTTCCTCTCCGGATCGGTCGATAAAATCTGACACACTTTCCCCCTAGCCATCGGAGGCTACCGTTTCCCGCATTCTGCTGACCGCAGTCGAACCCTTCGGCCGAAATTCGCTGAATTCCGCATGGGAGGCTTGCCGGCTGGTTGCCGAAGACCCTCCGTCGGGGCTGGAACTAGAAGTCGTCCAACTGCCCTGTGTTTTCGGTGATTCCATAGCAGCCTTGCGCAAGGAAATCCTTCGCACTGACCCTGAACTGGTCGTTGCCACCGGTCAGGGAGGCAGTCGGCCGGACATCACCATCGAACGCGTGGCGATCAACCTCGACGACGCACAGGGGCCGGACAACAAAGGCAACCAGCCCATCGACAGTCCCATCGCCCCTGACGGCCCCGCGGCCTACTTCTCCTCCTTGCCGGTGAAGACTTGCACCACGGCCGTCCTTGAGGCCGGAATACCTGCCTCGCTCTCGCATACGGCCGGCACCTTCCTGTGCAACCACATCGCGTACGGCCTCGCCCACCTCATTGCCACCGAATTTCCGCACCTCCGTGGTGGATTCGTACACGTGCCCTTCACTCCGGCCCAGGCCGCGGACAGAGAAAGAAGGCCGTCGATGGCAAGCGCCACCGCGGCAGAGGCGTTACGAGTCGTGTTGATCACCGCGAGCACCACCGATCGGGACGAAGACGCGGTGACGGGGCGTAGCGGACCCAAATCCTGGCTGTCCCGGCTGCGGAAGTAGCTCCGGCCCGCACATCCAGGAGGGCATGGTCCCGCACACACTCCACTGCGAGCGGAGGGAGACAAGCCGTGCGAATTCTCGTTCTCGGCGATTCATGCAGTGCGGGGATCGGGGCTCCGCAGGCTGTTTACCCGTACGTACTGCACACGCTGCTGGGCACAGCACATCGCATCGAGAACCACGCCGTCCCCGGCTTTACGAGCGCGGATGCGGCCCGGTACTTCCGGCGGACGCTCGCGCGTCGGCGCTGGGACGTGGTGATCCTCTATCTGGGCAACACCGACGGTGCCCAGTCACGTTACAAGGGTGCCTACAGAGCCTGGAAGGACCTCGACCGGTGGGTGCCCGGCCGGCACCGGGCCCGCCCGGTCGTCCGCATCCGGCAGAGGAGCTCAGGTGAGTTCGACGAGAAGGACGAACGCCACTCCTACGCCACCACACCGGAGGATTTCCGGAAGAACCTTGAGACGGTCGCCCGGCTGGCCCGTCGTCGCGGGACGCGCGTCGTCGTGATCAATCCCATCGCTAACACCCGGTTCCCGGCCGCCATGATGGCGAGCAACGCGGCGTTCTACAAAATCGTGGGTTTCGAAGCACGGATGGCCGACCGCCTCACCGGACCGACAGAGCTGTCGCGCCTGCTGATCGAGGCCATACGCGACCACGAAGACGGGCGCTTCGCAGCAGCAGCCGAAAAGTACCGGGAGCTGGCCCGAGGGCAAGACCGTGTCGCACCGATCGCACTGAACAACCTCGCTGTCCTGCTCGACCAGCAAGGAGCCGAGGACGAACCGGCCGCCATACTCACGAAGTTGGCCGAGAACCAGGGCGCGTCCGGTGCCGTCGCCTCCTACAACCTGAGCCATGTGCTGACCCGTAAGAATCAAGAGGAACTCGCGCGCAGCTATGCGCTCCGTGCCGTGGAAGGCGACAGCAACCTCTATCGCATCAAAAGTGAGTACAGGCGAAAGATCACTGCTCTTGCTGCACAGCTCGACATCGAGGTGATCGACCTGGCGGAGCTGTTGTCCCCGGCCGATTTCTTCGACTACTGCCACCCGACCGCAGAAGCACACGAAACCATCGCGGCGGCCCTCGCTGCACGACTGACCTCTGCCGGGGACGGCGGGGCAGAGGAGAGCGACGCCGGATACGTCTGTGCCTACCCCAGTCCGGACGCGTACTTCGACGTGACGCCGACACTGGCCGACCACTTCTCCCTCGACTTCGACGTGCCACCGTCGGAGGTACGGGAAGAGGCACGCAAACTACTGACGAGCGCCCGTGAGCGAGGGCCGGAGGACTTCCTCACCGGAGAACCGCAGTGGCCTGAACCCGCATCGGACCTTCAAGCCAACATCATCAACACGTTCCGCTACGCAGCAGGCCATCCCCTGGTCACCTCGCTGGACGACCTTGAACAATGGCTGCCCGAATACGGCTGGGAGGTCGGAAGATTCCCCGAGTACTACCTCAATCGCATCCTGCACGACTACGCCGTGGCCGCCGAAACACAGCGCGCCACCGGCGGACCAGTAGATGCAGCCATCTGCCGACACCTCAGTTCCGCGGTGCAACGACAGCGGGTGCTTCCCGGCATCCCGTCGGACGTGAAAAGCAGACTGAGGTTCGACACGCCATATGCGAGACGTGTCCTGGAAAAGGCCCACCGCCACCTCTCGTGCAGTGCCTCGCTTTTCGAGGATGGCCGCGCGCTGCGCATCGTCACCGTCCGGAGCTGGTACCTGCGTGAAGCATTCCGCTTCGGGGCGCACTCCCGCTACGGTATGTACTACCCGGCCTGGGACCTGGAGACGCTGATCGAGGGCGCCTGTGTCTCTCACATCATCTCCCGCCACCAGGAAGACGTGGAGACTGCCGGGCTATCGGAATCGCTGCTGGAAAATCTGGTGCGACTGCGTGAAGTGCACGAGAAGTACGCCAAACAGTATGTGCAGGGCGGGGAAATCACCGGGTGCGAGGAGTATCGCTCGGAACTCTCCGGCCTACGGCTCTTGTTCGAGCTTCCGTACCGGACCGAAGTTCGATAAGGACTTCCAGCGGGCACTCTCACATGCCGGGCCTGGACTGTGCCGTCATCATTCGTTGTGAAATTCTCAAGGGGGAGACGGTGACCCGAAAACTGCACCTCAATGCCTTTTTGAGCAGCGTCGGCCATCACGAGTCGGCCTGGCGGTTGCCGGAGAGCGATCCGGTGGCGGACACCGATATCGAGTACTACAAGCACCTGGCCAGAGCGGCCGAGCGGGGCAAGCTCGATTCCTTGTTCCTCGCCGACCATCCCGGCCTGTGGGGCGACATCAGCCGCCGGCCGTCAGCCGCTCTGGAGCCGACGCTGCTGTTGACCGTCATGGCTGGAGTCACCGAGCACATCGGCTTGGTCGCCACCGCTTCGACCACCTACAACGAGCCCTACAACCTGGCCCGCCGATTCGCCTCGCTCGACCACATCAGCGGTGGGCGGGCCGGTTGGAACATCGTGACGACGGCCACCCTCCACGCAGCGCGTAACTTCGGCCTGGACGATCTTCCCCAGCATCGGGATCGATACGCCCGTGCCGACGAGTTCGTGGAAGTGTCCCGGAAGCTCTGGGACAGTTGGCAGGACGACGCAATCCTGGGAGACAAGGAAGCGGGGGTCTGGGGGGACAACAACCGACTCCATCCGCCGGCACACGAAGGCAAGTACTACAAGGTTGCCGGAGCACTGAACGTTCCCCGCAGCCCGCAGGGCCACCCGCTGCTGGTGCAGGCAGGGTCCTCCGAAGACGGGAGGGACTTCGCGGCACGGCACGCGGATGCCGTCTTCACGGTGCAACAGACTCTCGATGAGGCCCAGGCGTTCTACGCCGACCTGAAGAAGCGCGCTGCCCGTTTCGGTCGAGACCCTGAGACCGTCAAGATCTTGCCCGGCATTGTGCCCTCGATCGGCGCGACGCAGGCCGAGGCCGAAGAGCTCGATGCCCGACTGGAACGTTTGATCAAGCCGGAACACGCGATCCGGCAGCTGGCCAACATTCTCCAGGTGCCCCCCGAGGAGCTGTCACTCGACGAGGAACTGCCCGCCGCCCTCACCACCGAACGGCACATCGAGGGCGGGCAGGGGCGCTATGCACTCGTCGTCGGCATGGCCCGCCGAGAGGGCCTGACGGTACGCCAGCTCATCGGGCGACTGGGCGCCGGCCGCGGTCACCGCAGCTTCGCCGGCACTCCGGACCAGGTGGCCGACGCGATCCAACACTGGTTCGAGAACGATGCCGCGGATGGCTTCAACATCATGCCGCCGGTACTCCCCTCCGGACTGACGTCCTTCGTCGAGCACGTGGTGCCGATCCTGCAGGAGCGCGGTCTGTTCCGCACCGAGTACACCGGGCGGACGTTGCGCGACCACTACGGGGTCGCGCGACCTGCGAACCCGTGCGACGGAGGTGAAGTCGGGTGATGTCGGATGGTCGATTTCCTGACGTCCAACTCCCACCGCGCGTCATTCGTCGTGGCCATGGACGTGTGTGAGACGAAGTGCGGCGATGGTGAAAGCCTGAATCGAGTGCCGGCAGGGCAGGCAGGTGCCGGCCCTGATCGGGAACGCGGTGCATACGGCGTTGAGGGTGAACGCCTCTTCGCGCTGCGGGATGTCGGTCTGGAGGACGAGTAGTCCGTAGACGACGGAGGCGAAACCTTTCGGCCGAACCAAGTTGCGTCAGCTTCTCCCGGAGTGTGGAACTGGTGCCGATGATGGACAGCAGTAGCGAGGCTGGGCGGATCAGGACGATCGCGAGGACCACTGCCATGTAGCCGGCCAGCGACAGGCCGCCGAAGAGTGCGGGAACTCCCACACAGTGAGGTGCCTGCCTCGGTGAGGGCGATCGTGTTGTGGAGCTTGCGCTCGATCGCCACGTCGGCGATGAGCCCCTGCCCGGTGAGAGGGCCGTAAAGCGCCCCCTCCACTGATCAGGCCGGTGCACCTGGCCGCTGGCTCGATCTGCGATCCCCATGGCGACCACACCCGCCGGACAGCACGTCGAAGGCGCGTCGGGGATGGACGATATGACGATCGAGGTCCCTTACCCGAGTCAACCACGCCCGCTGGGCAGGGCACAGTCAGCGATTCTCAGTCGAAGATCGCATACAGGTCTCTCATCAGGGTGGCGGGTCCGTCCCGCAGGTCCATCGGCGCCTCCGGGGTGAACCGTGGGGCGGAGCCGACGCGTCCGCACGGAAGCAGAGTGCCTGCTCCGCATGTGTGGCGCGTATGCCCCCGCACTCCTCGACGCGCAGGCGCACACCGCCGAGGAGCTGCCCTGGATCGCCGCCAGCTGCATTCACCGCCGTACGGACGACCCGACGTCCGCCCCCGCGCCCAACCTGCGAGCCATCCTCAACGAACACTGTGGAGCGGTCCCGGAAGACCTCTTCCTGCGGATCGGCAGGGGTTAGGTGGTGCCGTGGATCCGCTGTACGATCCGCGGCCGCCTGTGTGGATACTGATCACCATGCGCATTGACTTCGATCCTGCTGAGATGTCCCGCAACGAGTTCTACAAGCTGCTGACCGCGACGGTCGTGCCGCGGCCGATTGCCTGGGTGTCCACGGTCTCGGCGGGCGGGGTTCAGAACCTCGCACCCCACTCCTTCTTCACGATCGCGAGTGTCGCGCCGCCCGTGGTGCAGTTCAGCTCCGTCGGCCGCAAGGACACCCTGCGCAATGTCGAGGCGACCGGGCAGTTCGTGGTCAACCTTGCGCCGGAGGGGCTCTTCGGGCAGATCAATGACACGGGCACCGACTTTCCGCACGGGGTGAGCGAGTTCGAGGCGGCCGGGATCGACACCGAGCCGAGTCTGCGCGTCAAGCCTCCGCGGGTGGCGGCGTCGCCGGTGGCGCTGGAGTGCGAGGTGCACAGCACGCTGGGCATCGGCGATTCCACCGTCGTGTTCGGGCGCGTGGTGCATGCGGTGGTCGCGCAGGACGTACTGGTCGACGGGCATCCCGAGATCTCCAGGCTGAAGCCCCTGTCGCGGCTGGGGAAGGACGAATGGGGCACGGTTGGTGAGGTGCGGGAGATCTCCCGTATTCGCCACGCGGACTGGCGGGGGCCGGCGGGCGATCGCTAGGAGGCGGAGCGGAGCGCCCGGCGGGAGAGGGTTTTCGCGCACCGTCGGTGCCCGTTTTCGTGCGCGGTCATCGGCCGTGCGAGCACCTAGCTACCGGCTACGGAGAGTGACGTGCGGGGGCCGTCGGTGTCGTCCTGCCCGGGGCCCGGCCGCTGATTCGGCCGGCGGTTCAGCTGGTGGGTGCGGCTGATGGTCCGGCCGATGAAGGAGCGGTGGTTCAGGGGTGGGCGCGCCGGCGGCCGGCGGAGCCGCGGATCTGGAGGCCGTCGAGGAGTTCCTGGGTCGCCGCCGCCACGGCGTCGACGGCCTGGTCGAAGACCTCGCGGTTGTGGGCGGCCGGGGCGCGGAAGCCGGAGACCTTGCGGACGTACTGCAAGGCAGCGGCCCGGATGTCCTCGTCGGTGACCTCGGGGGTGGTGGGCGGACGGAGCGTCTTGATGCTGCGGCACATGAGTCCAGTCTGCCTCGGGACGCGGCGGTTATCCGTCGAGTCCGGTGACCCGCATGGTGATGTTGAGGCGCCCGCCGGCCAGGCCGGACGCGGGGTCGCCGGTGCCCGGTCTGACCTTGGGCACTCCGTGGTACGCGAAGCGGGACGGTCCGCCGAAGACGAAGAGATCACCGGAGGCCAGCTCCACGTCGGTGTACGGCTTGGTGCGCGTCTCCGTATTGCCGAACCGGAAGACGCAGGTGTCCCCGATGCTGAGGGAGATCACCGGCGCGTCGGAACGCTCCTCCTTGTCCTGGTGCATGCCGAGCTTCGCCTGGCCGTCGTAGAAATTGATCAGCGCGGTGTCCGGCGTGTAGTCGTCGCCCGCGGTGGCGTCCTGATACGCCTCGACCAGCGCCCGGCGCCCCAACTCGACCATCCAGTCTGGGAATTCGGCCACCCGGGCGCCGTTCACATCATCGGCCGTGCGGGTGTACGCGTACGGCTGCCAATGCCAGCCGATGCACACGGTCTGCACCGACATCACACCGCCGCGCGGAAGCTTGGTGTGCCGGATCGGGGCCGGGCCGCGCGCCCAGCCGCGGCAGGCGGTGACGAGCTCGCGCTGCTGGGCCGTGCTCAGCCAGCCGGGGACGTGGACGGCTCCGGGGGCGACCTCCCGGCGGCCCGCTCGACGGCCTGTGGGGCTGTGGCTCCGGTCGGCCGAGGTGGGAGGACGGAGGGGCCCGGGATCCATGGGGTCCCCGATGCCCTCGAAGCCGGGGAGTGGCGTGCTCATGTGCTCCTGCCTTGCCTCATCGCTCGCTGATTACAGCGTGCCACGGGGACGAGCCGTCGGACCAAGGGCCGGTAGGGGGTGAGTGACCCAGCCGCGGTCGATGGTCCAGGTGCTGCCGTCCGCTGTGACGCCGCGCATGCCCTGCAGGGTTGCGGCCCCGGCCAGGGCGGGCACGCGGGAGTCGCCGAGAGCCGCGAAACCGTAGGTGCGCCCCGGATCCCATTCGGTGCTGTGCCGCAGCCGGCGGCTCATCTGGGCCCAGCCGAGAGGCGCGGCGGCCACCACCCAGGCGTCGGGCTCGTCGGCTGTGAAGCGGCGGGCCGCCCGGAGCCAGGACGCGGCGGACTCCGGCCAGTCGATCACGGCGAGCACCGGCGGCCGTCCGAGGCCACGCCAGGAATCGATGAAGGCTGCCGCCGCCGAGCGCGATGCGGCGTCCCGGCTGTGGCCGACGACCACCGAGGCGATATGTGTGCCGGGCGCGGTCAACAGGTCCAGCAGGGCGGTGAGTTCGGCTTCGGAGTGCGGGGTGGGGGAGGGGAGGTCGCCGTACGCGGCAGCCTCCTCCGGGGGAATGAGGGGAGAGGGCATGGGGGGAAGACGGCGAGGGGCAGGTCGTGAGGGAGAGGCCATGGGGAGGGGTTCCAGGGGAGCAGGGGCTTCAGATGAGCGTGGGCTGGAGGGCGCCCTCGTGCGTGAGCAGCTCCACCTTGCGGACGACGCCCGCCGCGTAGCCGCGCATCGAGCCGTCCGCGCCGATCACGCGATGGCAAGGGCGCACGATCAGCAGGGGATTCGCGCCGATCGCGGCGCCCAGGGCCCGTACGTCGCTCCGGGGCACGCCCAGGGTCTCGGCGAGTCGCCCGTAGGTGGTCGTGGTGCCGTACGGGACGGCGTCCAGGGCCCGCCAGACGCGCTCCTGGAATTCCGTGCCGGTGGTGCGGAACTCCAGCTCGAAGCAGGAGAGCTCGCCGGCGAAGTAGGCGCGGAGCTGCCGGACGGCCTCGGCGAAGGGGCGGGGGTCGCGACGCCAGTGCGGCTGCACGGTGCCGGCGCCCCGCTGCGGGGGGATGGAGAGGGAGGTCAGGGCAGTGCCACCGGGCGCGGTGGACGATTCTTCGCCGACGAGCAGCAGCTCGCCCAGGGGGCTGTCCAGGGTGGTGTAGCTGGTGGTGGCGGCCGCCGTGGTGGAGGTCATGGTGATGGCACTTCCTCGGTTGTCTGCGCTGCTTTCACTTCCCGAGTCTGCGGGGTCGGCCCCGCCATGGCTGGCGGAAATCGGACGTCGCGGCGGCCGGCGACCTGATCATTCACGGGCCGGCCCGGCCCGGCCCCCAGCCGTGGGACGCCTGACGCCTCCCTCCCGCCCGCCACCGGCGTGTCGCCCCGCCGCGCAGGCAGCGGCCGACACGCCGACCGGGGGTCCTCCAGGACCTACGCCAGGTCGCTGGGAACTACCGCAGGTCGATCTGGAACACCTTGTCGGAGCCTGCTTCACCCTCGCCGTTGTTGTCCGCATTGGTGGTGGTCAGCCACAGGGACCTGGTGCCGGGGACGGATTCGACCGTGCGCAGCCGCCCGTAGTCGTGGGTGTAGTACGCCTTCGGGGTGCCCGTGCTCGTGCCGTCGACCGGGATGCGCCACAGGCGCTCGCCGCGCAGGGCCGCCATGTAGATCGCTCCGTCGGCGTAGGCGACCGCGCTGGGCGAGGCCTCCGCGACGGGCCACTGACGCTTGGGGTTCGTCATCCCGGAGGTCGAGCAGCCCCCTTCGCACCGGGGCCAGCCGTAGTTCTTGCCCGGTTCGACGAGGTTCAGCTCGTCGAACTTGCTGTCACCCAACTCGCCTTCCCACAGGCGGCCTTGGTCGTCCCAGGTGAGGCCCTGCGGGTTGCGGTGGCCGTAGGAGTAGACCAGCGAGTGGAAGGGATTGCCGGGGGCCGGCTTCCCCTCGGGGGTCATCCGCAGGATCTTGCCGTTGAGCGAAGTCCTGTCTTGGGCGAGATCGGGGGTCTGGGCGTCGCCCGTGGTGGCGTAGAGATAGCCGTCGGGGCCGAACTTGATACGCCCACCGTTGTGGTACGTGTTCTTCTTGATGCCGTCGACCACCACTGTGTAGTCGCTGAGGGTGCTGCCGTCGAAGGTCATCCGCGCGATGCGGTTGCCTTCGTCGGCGGTGTGCATCACGTACACGTGATGATCCGTCTTCCAGGACGGCGATACGGCGATGCTCAGCAGGCCGCCCTCGCCGCCCGTGGTGACGACGTTCGGGACCTCGCCGACCTCCCGCTTCGTGCCGCTCCGGGTGAGTGCGGAGACCTTGAACGCATCGCGCTCGGTGAGCAGGGCCGAACCGTCCGGCAGCCAGCTCAGACCCCAGGGAACGGTCCAGCCCGTCGAGATGGTCGCGGGCGGGCCGGGCTCGGACGCCGGATGAACCGGGTTGCCGGCCAGGTGATGCGTACGGGCCGGGCGGCCCATATCCGTCAGCCGACCCGTACGGGTCACGGGACTCGCTCCGGCGGCGTGCGCTGCTCCGGCGACGCGCCCTGCTTCGGCGGCGTGCCCTGCTCCGGTGATGTGAGGGGCCGCGGCGGCGTGCCGGGTTCCGGTGCCATGACTCGTCGGGCCGTGACGCGTGGCGCCATGGCCCGTGCCGGGTGTCGAGGCGAGAAGCCCGACCGCCAGGGCAGCAGCGAGAGCCATGGTCCCCACGGTGCGGTGTGCGGCTCTGGTGCTCATGCGCATGGGTCCTCCAGCGAGGAAGAGGCGACGCGCACTCCCTCCGGCTCCTAGGTGGGCGTGGGGCGTCGCCGAGCTGAGAGGCAAGCTTCCTGCCGTTCGGCCCCGGAAGCCACCGCGCCGAGGTGAGGGCCCGACGAGCTGCCGCCGCCGTGGACGGGGGAGGTCCACGGCGGCGGGCTGTTCGGAGGTCCCGGTCTCGGGGATGAACGGCCCGGCTGGTGGGAGCAATCGGCCGCACCCCCCGACGCTCAGGGGTGGTAGTGCTCGGCGATCGTCGTCGCCACGCCGTCCTCGACGGTGACCCGGACATTGACGGCGTTCGTCCTGGCGGCGTCGTCCAACTGCGATTCGGTGCACGGTGAGGTGCCGTAACCGTTCTCGTCCATGGTGACGTTGCCGTCCGGCGCACCGCATATGGCAGCGGCCCCCAGGGCCTTGGTCTGCGGGCCGATGGAGAAGCGCTGCTCGGCGCCGGAGTCCGGCGCCACGATCATCCTGCCGGGGGTCAGGTACTTGAGGACGCCGTCCCAGGTGCCGCTCACGTCGTCGGTGTCGGGTACCGACCCGGAACCGGCCGTCGCGCCGGCGCTTGCGCCGCCACTGCTCGTGCTGCCGTCGCCCGTCTTGGCGCTGCCGCCGCTCTTCCCGCTGTCGCGACCTGTTGTGCCGTCACCTGTCTTGGCGCTGCCGCCGCCGCTCTTCTGGGATGCCGTCCGGCTCGGCGCCGGCGTGCCCTTGGTGCTCGGTTCGTCCGCTACGTCGCCGAGGGCGTCGGCCTCCTTGGCGATATCCGAGGCATCGGGTTTCGAAGAGACCTTGGGGCTCGCCTTGGTGTCGTCACCGTCGCTGCCACAGGCGGTCAGGGAGAACGCGGCAAGGGCGACCAGCGAAGCGGCGGCGATCCGACGCCCTCGACGTAAGGCGGAGCCGGTGGCGGCGGACGCGGCGGCACTGCGAACCTCTGCGTCGACCTCGGAGCCCTTGTTCCAGGACATGAATCCCCTTTGCGTGCACTCGGCCGCACAGCGTCTCTGCGGGATCGCGCCGTTGCTGCGTTGGCGTGGGTAGGTGCGGTGCTCACGGCCATGGGTGGGGGCATGGCGTGCGTACCGCATTCCGTCAGCGGCACGGGCACCAGGTTGCTCCCGGCCGCTGCCGCTCTGCTAACGCATCACTAACGCAGCCTTCGTGCCCGGCCTAGGCAGCCTCGACGATCTCCGTGACCTCCGAGCGCACGGCCAGCGTCCAGATCTCCAACAGCACCGCATACTCCGCCATGTCCTGAGGCGACCACGCCATTCCGCGACGGGCGCGGACAAAACGCCGGATCGATTCATTGGCTTCGGAAGCAGCAACGGGCGCACCCGCAGGGGCAGAAGGAGTTGGGGACATATGAGCCATGCTAGGGGCAGACACTGACAACGCAGACCCGCGCGCGAGTGCCCGACGCCCGCCGCACGCGCCCCGGGCGCTCCTCCGAGGCCATCTCAACTTCCTGACCAGCAAGGACAGTCGGCCCATCGCGCGCCCCTCACTGCCTGCATGTGTCCATTCCCACACGCTCCGCGATCACTTGGCGTGACGGAGCGGGTCCGCGCGCTCGGCTCCGGACCTGGCGCGGCGGCCGGCAGGTCCACGCCCGCCACCAACGGTCCGGCCCCTCAAGGGAGGAAGAGGCAGAACGGGTGCCCGGCCGGATCAAACAGCACCCGCACATCGTCCTGCGGCTGGAACTCCGCCCGTGACGCACCCGCCGCGACGGCGTACGCCTCGGCCTCCGCCAGGTCATCGACCCGGATGTCGAGATGCAGCATCTTCTGCTGCTCCTCGCACCGTTCGGGCCAGACGGGGGCTCGATATCCCGGCTCGGACTGGAACGCGAGCCCCGTCCCTCCGTCCGGGGCCCTGAGCAGCACCCAGTCCGGTTCGGCGGCCTTCACCTCCCAGCCGAGAAGTCGCTGGTAGAACCCCGCAAGCGCATGGGCATCCGCACAATCCAGCACCACCGTCGCGAGCCCGAACCTAGGCTTCCCCGCCATCATCGCTCCCCTCGACGCGTCGGCATCTGTCCGTACGACCCGACATCCCTGCTCGTGACCTTCCCGGGCGGGCGGACGGGCGAGCGTCGCGCCGTGGCCATGTGGACGCTACCCCGATCGGGTGAGGACGGAAGTCCTTGACCGGAGCGGATGCCGACGGCTGATCCGCGTGGTCACCGCATGGATAAGCGATCACCACGCCGTCCTACCCGGGCGGGACGGCTCGCCCTGCGCGCACCGCCGAGCTCCGCCGGACCCGCCGTTGTCAGTGGTGCCCCCTACGGTGGCTCTCGTCACTATCCGAGCTGCTGGCGCTTCTCGGACCCGCCCCGCTCCCGTGACAGCGCACGGGAGCGGGGCGCACCTCCGCTCGGCCCGACGGGGACGGGCTCGGCATGCGTCCGCTCGCTGAGAAATCAGGCGTTTTCCCCGCCCTCCTCAGGCGCGCCGGACGGCTGTGGGTGACGATGGAATGGCCGAGGTGCAACGGCGCCCGTGCAGCGGTGCCGGGGAGCGACTCCCGGAGCACCCGCAGAGCCGTGTCGGGAGGCCCCGATGGATTACCCGGAATGCTTTGAGCTGGTATTTCAAGCCCCTGCCGTCGAGGACGACGTGGTGATCGTCCACCGTACCGAGCGGGCCGGAGCGGGTGGCTATCCGGTCTACGAGGACGAGTCGGGGATCGTACGCGCGGAGATCAGTGACCGAGGCGAAGTCCGCATGCTGGCCAGCGGAGGGCATCAGATGCTCCAGACGCCGCTGCTGGCGCGACCGCTGACTCCTCGCGACCGCTGACTCCTGGAGGGGGCGAGGGGGCGAGGGGGCGCTTGCGGGGGGCGTATGGGTGAGAGGTCTCACGTTGCGTAAGGGTGCGGTTGCTTTGCGTTCCCGGCTGTGAATACTCCCGGTGAGTGACTATCTGCCGTGTGTCGCTCCGTCGAACGGAAAGCGCAGTCGCAGCCGCACTTCCCTCCCGAATCCGAGATCGCAGCCGGCCTCGGTTGCCGCCCACCGTCTGCCGCCGCGCAAGAGCGGCTGGTGCGGATGCGGACACGCAGCGGGAGGGGCTGCCCCGCCCCGCGACTCAGAGGCCCCGTAGGTGGTTGCGCTTCGGAGGTGTCCTTCGGCCGCCGTCCGGCAGAGGGAGGCGCTGGCGGGCCCTGGTGGGCTCGTCGCCCCCGGTGTCTTCGTCTTTGCTTTCGCCATCCGCGTCGAGCCGGCGGACCTCGTCGTTCCCGGCAGGCTCGGCCTCGGCCTCGGCGTCGGTAGGCGCTGGGGGGTGGGTCATCTGGCCTTCGAGCACGGCCATGGCGCGTTCGAGCGTCTCACCGGTGACCTGTATCCGGATTCTGGCCAGTCGTTCTAACTCGCTACGCGACACCACGTCAGCGTACCTGCCACGAGTTCAAACCTGCGCACGACCCAAGAATCCGTGCGGATCGGGTAGTTGGCGGGCCTTTTGTCCTCAACCCGCGCGGTCCTCGATGGCCCTGTGCTGCACGACCTGGTCGCGAGTGATGGTGGCGACGGTGGTGGCGGTAGCAATGGTGCGGGAGTGCCGTGCATCCGGCGTCGCCGGCGGGAGCGGCGAGCGTCGACGGCTCGATGCATTGGTATGGACATGCGGCACGCGCCGCCTCTAACCTGGCGCTGGTCTAGACCGCAGTGATGGCGGTCGTGGACGCCTCCCTAGTCGCCTTTGCAGTGGTGCAGTTGCCGTCGTGCGTCACCCGTTCGTGCATGTGACCGCTTGATCGTCCCGTTTTCCGTCCCCCGGCACCGTAGGGCGGGGGCGCGGTTGAGGCGTCTCCGGAATGCCTCAACTGGCCTGCCCTCAATGGCTCGTACGGCAGAGCACCCATGCGCAATCCGCCCGTTCGGTCAGTCCCCCCACACGCCGTGGCCCCTCCTGCCCGGAGTCCGGCCGCGCGAAGGAGTCACGCGATGAGATCACGTATTGCCGCGCTGCTGAGTGCCGCCGCCGTGGCCGCGAGCCTGGCCGTCGTCGGACCGACGGTGCCTGCGGCCGCCACGGCGGGCTGCTCCGACTGCGCCGCGGCTCCGGCCGGCGCCGATACCCGGGCCGAGGAGTTCGTCGTCAGCGAGGCGCAGTTCCACCAGATGTTCCCGAACCGGAACGCGTTCTATACCTACAGCGGTCTGACCGCGGCCCTCAGCGCGTATCCGGAATTCGCGAACACCGGGAGCGACACCGTGAAGCGCCAGGAGGCCGCGGCCTTCCTCGCGAACGTGAGTCACGAGACCGGTGGCCTCGTCTACGTGGTGGAGCAGAACACCGCGAACTACCCCCACTACTGCGATGCCGGCCAGCCGTACGGGTGCCCGGCGGGCCAGGCCGCGTACTACGGCCGCGGTCCGATTCAGCTGAGCTGGAACTTCAACTACAAGGCGGCGGGCGACGCGCTCGGCATCGACCTGCTGCACAACCCCTCCCTGGTGGAGCAGGATGCCGCCGTCGCCTGGAAGACCGCCCTTTGGTACTGGAACACGCAGACCGGGCCGGGCACCATGACCCCGCACCAGGCCATGGTCAGCGGCGCCGGATTCGGCGAGACGATCCGCAGCATCAACGGATCGCTGGAGTGCAACGGCGGCAACCCCGGCCAGGTGCAGAGCCGGATCAACAGCTACCAGAGCTTTGTGCAGATCCTGGGCACCACACCCGGCGACCACCTGAGCTGCTGACGAAGCGACGGGCTGCTGACGGGCCGACGGTCGGTGTGCCGGCCAATCGGCACGCCGGCCGTCGACGTCCCGCCGCTGCAGCCCGGAGCTCGCCCTGCGCGCCTGACGGCCGGCTGCTGGCCACCGGCCGTGACGCACGACCACCGGTGGCCGGGCCACCATCTGCCGCACCCCTGGGCGGCACGCCCCTCACGACGCCCCTCAACAGCGTGCGTGGGCCGTGATGTCCGCGCTGAATTCGTCGATCATTTCGGGGGTGACGGTCGGCCGGCACTGGGCGATGGCGGCGAGATAGTCCTCGGTGCTCGCCCCGAGCCGGCCGTGTGCGCCCGCGCCGACGCCGATCGCCTCCAGGTCCCGTTCGAAGGATGCCTGGGCGGCCACCCGGGCGGCATGCTCGATGTCGGCCGGGGTGAACAGTTCACTCGCCGCCACCAGCGCCGCGACATCGACATCGGCCCGGCCGTCCGTGTACCGGGACCAGATCGCCGACCGGGCCGCGGTGTCCGGCGTGCCGATCGGGATCAGGTAGTCGAACCGGCCGGGGCGCAGGAACGCCGGGTCGAGCGAGCGGACGGAGTTGGTCGCGCACACCAGCAGCCGTTCGTCCCGCTCCCGGAAGCCGGGTATGAGCTTGAGCAGCTCATTGGTCACACCGTGCAGGCCGCCCGGCTGCGCCGCCTCGCCGCGGACCGGTGCGATCTCCTCGACCTCGTCGATGAAGACGAGGACCCGCTCCAGCTCCGCGATCCGCGCGAACGCGCTGCGCAGGGCCGCCGCGAGATTGCCCTCGTCGGCCAGGCGGGACGGAAGCAGCTCGACGAACGGCCACCCGAGCCGGGCCGCGATACCCCGGGCGAAAGTGGTCTTGCCGGTCCCCGGCGGACCGAACAGGGCGATCGCCCGCGGTGGCCGGACGCCGTGCCGGGCGGCCCGCTCCGGCTCCGCCAGCGGCAGCACGACACGCCGCTCGATGAGGTCCTTCTCGGCCTCCATGCCGGCCACCTTCGCCCACAGGTCGGTGGGCAGGAACCGTCCGCCGAGGTCTTCGAGGAGGCTGGCCGCGGGGCCATGGTGCGGCTCGACCTTCTCGAAGTAGGCCACGGCGGGCTGCCGCGTATAGCCCGCGTTGAGCAGCCCCTCCCCGAGCAGGTCCTCCTCGGGCAGCACATAGGCGATACGGCTCACCCGCGCGGCGATCAGCCGCCGCTCCAGCTCCACCAGCAGCGCACTCGCCAGCCCCCGGCCACGCCAGGCCGACGAGATGGCGATCCGCATCACCCAGCCCCGCTCACCGGCCACACACGCGAGCGCCGCGCCGATCGGCACACCCTGGTGGACGGCCACCACGGCCGGCTGCCGCGAGGTCAGCGCACTGATGCACTCGGCGAGCGAGAAGACGGACTCCTGCCCGAGCTCCGCCGTGGAGTCGATCAGGTGGACCACTTCGGCGAGATCGTTCTCGCGGTAGTCGTGGATGAGCCAGTTCACCGGTACCGCCCCTCATTGGTGATGTTGGTGATGTGGTGGCAGCGAGGCTAGGGGCGGCGGGGGAGCGGGTCCCGCTCCACCGTGAACAATCCGGGACGCGGAATCGCTACGGTCCGTACGTAGCCAGATCCGCCGCGGCCACGGTCGACGCACGGCGCCGGCGCACCCGAGCGGTCCGGCCGGGCGGTGGTCGACGAGAGCAGGCGGGGGAGCGGCCCGGCGCATCCGCGGGCCCGCTCCCACCTGCTGTGACCGGCGGGAATCCGTTGGCTGGCCGGGCCCGCCCGATGGCATGCTGAGCGGCGTGAACGGTCCTGAGATCCATGTCAGCTTCGCTCCTGAGCTGCACCTTTTCGTCGCCTCGAAGTACACCGCGGCCGGCCCTGCGCCCGTGGTGACCGATGGTTCGTCGACGCTCGGCCATGTCGTCGAGTCGCTCGGTGTCCCGCTCACCGAGGTCGGCAGACTCGTCGCGGACGGGGCCGAGGTCGCCGTCTCCCATGTCCCGGGGGCGGGCGAGAGCATCGAGGTGCAGGCCGTCGAGCGCCCGCAGCGGATCCCCGGCGCGCCCCTGAGGTTCCTGCTCGATGTGCACCTCGGCACCCTGGCGCGCAGGCTCCGGCTGCTCGGCGTCGACGCGGCGTACACGAACGAGGACCCTGGTGACGCGGCGCTGGCCACGCTCTCCGCGAAGGAGCGGCGGGTGTTGCTCTCCCGGGACCGGGGGCTGCTGCGACGCCGGGAGATCTGGGCGGGCGCGTTCGTCTACAGTGACCGGCCCGACGACCAACTCCGCGACGTACTGGGCCGCTTCGCCCCCGCGCTCGCCCCCTGGACGCGTTGCACCGCCTGCAACGGAGGGCTGGCCGACGCCGACAAGAACTCGGTCAGCGAGCACCTGGAGCACGGCACTCAACGCACGTACGACGTCTTCGCGCAGTGCACCGCCTGCGGGCGCGTCTACTGGCGAGGGGCGCACCATGCGCGGCTGGAGGCGATCGTCGAGAAGGCGCTCCGGGACAGCACGGCCTGAGCCCAGGGACCGGCCGACCCGCCGTATTTCACGGGACGGGGGAGACGGCCTGTCGGCTCGGTCCGTCGGTCGTACGAATTCCTTAGTTCGGGTGAGGGCTTGAAATGCCTTTGGAGACCGCTTGAGGCGTGGTTGGAGGTTCATTGGAGCGCCCTTGGATTGCCTTTGGAGTGTTCTTGGAGTGCAATGAGCGACTTTGAGCGACGGCCCGTGTGCGGGGGTCCCGGTGCGCGGCCGGATTCACTCGTGGCCGTGATCGGTCGCCGGTGGTGCGGGGAGGGTGTCTGGTCCGACGTCAGGGCGGTGAACGTGGCGGCGCCGGTCGCGGCGGGGTGCCTCAACCAGACCTGCCAGTAAGGGATTCAGCGCCCGGAAGCGTCGCGCGCAGCGAGCGGGAGCCGTACCTGAATCCCCGCGCCGCCGAACCGCCCCCGATCGTCCCGCCGGGGAGAACCTGGCCGCACCCTCCCGCCGAACGACCCACTGCCGCACAGCCGTTGCGGGAGCCCGGCGATCGTGGTGACGAGCGCCGGAGGCCGCACCGAACGTCGGCCTCGCTCGTGCCGGCCGTGCCGGGCCCGGCCTCGAACACCCGTTGCCGTGCGCCGTCGTGTCGGCGGGTCACCGCGGCCGTCGCGTTCGTCGGCGTGTCGCGGAGAGCCCGGCTCGCCGCGGGGGTTCCGGGCCTGGTCACGGCGCCGTGGAGGGCCCACAAAAGCGCCTCTAGCCCACACGTTGCGCGACACGCCGACGACGCGCGCCATCCAACGGGTGAATCCGCTGGCTTCGGCCACCCGAAGAGCCCATGGCGTCCCTCGAATGCGACGTTCTCCGGTGGTGCGAGGCCGCGATCAGGATGACGGTGATCACGTCGCCACTGCGATCCGATGAGCCGGCAAAGAGTCAGCCTTCGCAGTCGCGCCGAAAGGAACATGTCCCCATGCGCACTGCTCGCACCCTGTTCGCCTCGGCCGCCATTACGGCGGCGCTCGCAATCTCCGCCCCCGCTGCGAACGCAATGATCACGGCGGACATTGCCTCGGACAGCACTACTTCCGTCAGCAACGACGACCACGGCAGGAACGGCAACGGCGACCGCGACCACGGGCGCGGCGGCGACCGTGACCACGGCCGCGGCGGTGACCGTGACCACGGCCGCGGCGGCTACGGTGACCGTGACCACGGCCGTGGCGGCTGGGGCCGTGACAACTGCCGTGACAACGGCCGCGGCGGCTACGGCGACCGTGACCACGGGCGCGGCGGCGACCGTGACAACGGCCGTGGCGGCTACGGTGACCGTGACCACGGCCGCGGCGGCAACGGCTACGGCGACCGTGACCACGGCCGCGGCGGCTGGGGCCGTGACAACTGCGGCGGCGACCGGCGGCCGAGCGGCGGTGTCCACACCGGCGGTGGCGCCATGGCCAAGGTCGTCGTGGCCGACTGGGACCAGGGCAGCGGCTACGGTGACGACCACGACAAGCACGGGCGTGGCGACCGCGACCACGGCCGCGGCGGCGGCGACCGCGACAAGGGCGGCTACGGCGGCCGTGACAAGGGCGGCTACGGCGACCACGACGGCGGCGGCTACGGCGGCCGTGACAAGGGCGGCTACGGCGACCACGACGGTGGCGGCTACGGCGGCGGTGGCGAGCACCGCAGGCCGCACGGTGGCATCCACACCGGCGGTGGCGGCCTGGCGACCGGTGGCGGCATGGCTGCCGGCTCCGTGCTGATGCTCGGTGGTCTCGGTGCCGGTGCGTACATGCTGCGTCGTCGCAACAGCTCGGGCGCTGCGGCGGCCTGATCCGGCTGCCCCATACGGGGGCCGCTGCGCTGTCGCGGCCACCGTTCCTCGTGGACGGTGGCCGCGGCGACTGCATTACCGACGGCCCCTACGTCTCGCCGCCCCGTTCATGAAAGGCACCTGCACATGACCGCCCAGCAGTCGCCCCAGCCGAATGCGAACCCATCCCGGACCGCCTACTCGTCGCGCCCCGTCGGCCGCGGCCTGCTGTGGTCCGCGGGAGCGTTTCTGCTGGGCTCCCTCCTCGTCTACAACTCCGTGGACACCTCTGCGGACCCCAAGCCCCCCACACGCCCCGCAGTGGCGTCCTCCGTCTCACCACACACCTCCGCGGACCCGTCGGTTCCCGATCTGGCCCTGTCGCGTTCCGCCCCGAAGCGGGTGACGATCCCGCAGATCGCCGTGGACGCACCCTTCACCCAGCTGACCATCGGCCCGACCGGGCAGCTCAATGCGCCGCCCGCGGGGGACAGGAACCTCGTCGGCTGGTACAAGGACGGTGCGGCGCCGGGCGAGCGCGGCTCGGCGATCATCGCCGGTCACGTGGACACCAAGACCGGACCTGCGGTGTTCCTGCAACTCGAATCGCTCAAGCCCGGCAACTCGATCAACATCACCCGCGAGGACGGCATCATCGCGACCTTCAGGGTCGACTCCGTCGAGACCTTCAGCAAGGCCCGGTTCCCCAACGACCGTGTCTACGCCGATGCCTCCACCGCGCAGCTCCGCGTGATCACCTGCGGTGGTGCATACGACAGGAAGGTCAAGGACTACGTCGACAACATCGTGGTGTTCGCCCACCTCGCCTCGTACCGACACGTCTGAGACCGTCCGGGACGCCCAGGCCGGGGAGGACTCTCCTCCTGGGCGTCCCGGGTGACACGGGATCCGCAGGACAAGCCCAGGCCGGTGATTCGCCGGCCTGGGCTCTGTCGTGGGTGGGGGTGGGGGCCGGGGACACCGTACTGCCCGGCGCGCCGCGCCGAACCTGCCGACAGTCCTCTCGCCCCGCGCCCTCGCTCTTCACCCTCCCCCGGGACCTACTCCTGAACGTTGCCGTACCAGCGCCATGCGGTGCGGCGGGGACGCCCCGGCAGTTCGGTGCGCCCCGTGGCCCACAGCAGGGTGGGCCACGGATCGGCGGCCTCCTGGACATCGGGGAACAGCCGGGCCAGCACCCGTGCGCACACGTCGGCGGGCGGGTTCCAGGAGAGCCCGAGCCCCTCCGTCAGGTCGTGGGTGTGCACCAGGGTCTCCAGGGTGCCCATGGCGGCGAACCCCTCCGGGTCCGACACCCCGAACACATGGTGGGCCCGCACCTGCGGCGACGCCGTACGCACCATGGCCACCAGCAGGGCGCCGCTCGCCTCCAGCACCTGCAGCAGCCCGGCAGGCCCTGCCGCGCGGTCGGCGTGCACGGCGTTCGCCGGGCCCCCGGGCCGCCGGCTCTGCCATACGAAGGGCACAGCGCCCTCCAACGGCGGCCTTCGCGGGCCCAGTTGCACGGCGTAGGCGAAGAGGTCGTCACTGAGGTGCTCGACGGTCTCCCAGCAGTCCCACTCCAGCGACCCCGCCTTGCCGTCCCACCCGGTGGGGGGCGCCGTCTGCAGTACGGCCACCGCGAGCTGTACGGCGCGGTCGAGATCGTCCGCGGCGACGGCGGACGACGGGCATGTGGCTTCGGCTGATCGGGACATGGGTGGACCGTACCTCGAGTGCCGGAGGAGCGCGGCCGGAACGGGGCCCGCTGGTGTCCGTGGTAGGGATCCTGACGGTCTATCGTGGGCCCATGTCCGCCCCTGAACTCATCCGTATCGTCTCCCGCGACTCGCCGATGGCCCTGGCCCAGGTGGAGCGCGTCCGCGCCGAACTCGGCGCCCTCCATCCCGGTATCGCCACCGAGGTCATCCCGGTCAAGACGACCGGCGACCGCTGGATGGGCGCCCTCTCCCAGGTCGAGGGGAAGGGCGCGTTCACCAAGGAGGTCGACGCCGCGCTCCTGGCCGGTGAGGCGGACCTCGCGGTGCACTGCGTCAAGGACATCCCGGGCGACCGCCCGCTGCCGGCCGGCACCACCTTTGCCGCCTTCCTCGAACGCGATGACGTCCGGGACGCACTGATCCACCCCGGCGGACTCACCCTCGACCAACTTCCCGACGGCACCCGGATCGGCACCTCCTCGGTCCGCCGGATCGCGCAGCTCGCCGCCTCCCATCCGCACCTGCAGTGCGTGCCGATGCGCGGCAACGCCAACCGCCGCATGGAGAAGCTCGCCGCCGGCGAGGCGGACGCGCTGCTGCTGGCCGTCTCCGGTCTGGAGCGCATCGGCCGTACGGACGTGATCACGCAGATCCTGTCGGTGGACGAGATGTGCCCGCCCATCGGCGCGGGTGTGCTGGCGCTCCAGTGCCGGGAGGGTGACACCGACACCATCGATGCGGTCAGCGGCCTCGGCCACCCCCGGACCTTCCAGGAGACCACCGCCGAACGCATGCTGCTGCACGTGCTGCAGGGCCACTGCAACAGCCCGATCGCCGGCTACGCCAGGACCGACCGCCGCGGCGAACTGTCCCTGCGCGCCTGCGTGTTCACCCCCGACGGCAAAACGGTACTCAACGCCCACGAATGGGCCGGCCCGCTCACCCCGGAAACACTCGGCACCTCCGTGGCCGTCGCCCTGCTCCGCCAGGGCGCCCGCGAGCTGATCGACGGCATCGCGCACTGACGTGTGCGTCGCCTAGGCGACCGGCGACTTCGGCCGGCTGCCGGAGGGCGATGCTGGTGGGGTGTCCTGGCCCGGCCGGGGTGGACGGGGAGGTCCTGTCCACCCCGGCCGTGGTCGAGGAGTGCGCGGTGGTGAGGGTGTGCGAGAGGCGGCCGTGGGCCGCCGGCTCAGTCCTTCAGGCGGGTGATCGCCGGTACGAGGTCGCCTTGGGTGGCGATTCCGGCGGCCCAGAGGGTGGTGCTCTTGGGCACCGTGGTGAAGCTGCGTACGACGAGGTCCGGGACGGAAGCCTTGTCCCACTGGTTGGTGTTGCCGTTCCACCGCAGGGCCACGGGTGCGGCGCCCTTGCCGCCGGCCGCCCATAGGGTGCCGTCGCCCGACGTGCCGACGGCGCGCAGGCGGCCGTCCGCCACGTCCGGTGTCTTCGCCGTTGTCCAGGTCCTGCCGTTCCAGTGCACGGCGAGGGGACGTTCCGTGCTGCCCGACGTACTGCCGCCGACCGCCCAGACGTCGTCGGCGGCGAACGCGGTGATCCCGCCGATCCAGTTGTGGGACTCCCGGGGGCCCGGGGCGGTGACGCGCTGCCAGCTGGTGCCGTCCCAGTGCAGCAGCAGTGCGGTCTGCGGCGATGCGGCGTCGGTGGCATAGGCGGCGCCGGCGGCCCAGATGTCGTCCGGAGCGACGGCCGTTACGCTGCTGAGTTCGCCCTTGCCGACGTCGGGCAGGGGCTGCCGGTGCCAGCTCGTGCCGTCCCACGACTGGATGGCCGGGACGCCGTCCTTGACCGACCGGTCCATGGCTCGGCCGACGGTCCAGGCCTTTCCGTCGGACGTCGTGGTCACGGCGTCGGGTACGACCCGGCCGCCCGGATCACGGTCCAGCTGGTGTGCGGTCCATCGGGTGCCGTCCCAGTGGGCCGACGCGCTGCCCACCGCCCAGATGTCGGCGGCCGACCGGACGGCCAGGGCCTGCGGAAAGCTGTTCTCCGGCAGCGTGGATTCCTGGGTCCAGGATGCCCCGTCCCAGCGAAGTGCGACGGCTTCGAGCGCGGTGGCGCTCTTCAGCCGGTAGCCCACGGCCCAGGCCTGCTTGTCGCTCAGCGCAGCAATGGCGGTCAGATCGCCCTTCTTCACGGGCACGGGGGTCGCCTGCCAGCGTGCGGCACGGGACGACGAGGGGGCGGAGGGGGCAGGAACGGCGGTGGCCGCGGCGGCGGTGGGTTCACTGTTCAGGCCGGTCAGGACCAGGGCGCCGGTGGCCGTGGTGGCGGCGACGAGTGCTGCCAGCAGCGGTACCCGGACGGGACGACGCTTCCTGTGCAGCAGGGGGTGGTTCGAGGGCATGGCTCTTCCTTGTCTGGTGGGTGAACGGGCCGGGACATGGCGGCGGTTGCGGGCCGTTCCTGCTCGCTAGACCTTGGTGGTGATCACGAAGTCGAAGGTGCCGGTGTAGCGGCCGTCCCCCGACCCGGTGAGCTTGAGGGTGCAGGCGCGGTTGAGCAGCCGGTCGGCGGCGTTGAGGGCGGCGAAGTCCCTGCCGTACGCCTGGGTGTCGTCGGGGAAGTACAACTGGGTGACGAGCACGGGCCCGCCGGGGGCCTGCACCTGGGTGTGGATGTGCGGTGCCCGTTGGCCCCAACGACCCCAGTAGTCCCGGGGGATGATCGTGCGGAGGAGGTAGGCGCCTCTGCTGTCCGTGTACTGGTGCCCGCGCAGCGAGAACCCCGAGGTGTCGTAGTCGCCGTTCTCGTCGCACTGCCAGAACTCGATGAGCGTTTCGGGCAGCGGCGTGCAGGAGGTGTCGTACACGACTCCGCTGAGGTCGAGCCGCACCCCGCGGGTGGCCGGGGTGATCAGGTCGCCCCGTGCGGGGGAGTCGGGCTTGAACAGCGGGCCTTCGATGGATGCCGGAGTCTCCTGGCCCGAGCAGGCCGGGGTGACGGCGAGCGGGAGGGTAGCGCGGCGGGCCGTCGCGGGCCGGCCCGCCTCCGCCGCCTCGGCCGCAGGGCCTGTCGAGGCGGCCGCGCCCGCCCCGAGGGCCACCGCGGTCACCCCCGCGGAAGTGGACCGGATGAAGGACCTTCGCGAACTTCCCTGCCCGCCGTCTGCCCGTGCCGCGGGCAGCGGGCCGGTTGCAGGCCCCGGGCTGATGTCGTCGTCGTACCGCATCGCATCTCCTTGCCGGAAGGGACTCGTTGACGGGGCACCCGACGGGACGGACCGCGAGGGACGGCCGGGGCAGCGGTGGTGGGCTGAAGTTGACGTGACGGCTGGCGGGCAGCGGTTGGCTTTCCGTGCCGGCGTCCTTTGAGGGGAAGGGCGGGCCGCCCGTCGGGTGCGCTCTCCCGCTCAGCCTCCGATGTCGGGCCGGCGCCCGCATCGGTCGGATGACCGGTGAGCTGTCGGCGTGACGAAACCATGGGTGGTGCGGGGGCACGGGGGGCGAGGGGCAAGGAGGTGCGGTGAAGGGACGCCGGCGCCCTTTCGGTCCTTCGAGCCCCCCGGGATGGCGGCACGGGTTCTGGAGTGGCTCCGGTCCGTGTCCGCGCCGGTCCGTGTCCGCTCTGGTCCGTTCAGGCGTCGGACAGCAGCGGCCGTGGCGGCCCCGGTCCGTCCAGGGGCTGGTGGCACGGGCCGCGACGGCCCCGGTCCGTGTCCGCGCCGGTCCGGTCAGGCGTCGGGCTCGGGGCGGTCTGCTGCCTGGCCGACGAACCGGACGGCGATCTGCGTACGGGACCTGACTCCCCACTTGTCCCTGACCCGGTCCAGATGGCCGGCCACGGTGCTCTTGGAGAGGCCCAGATGCGTGGCGATCTGCTGGTTGGTCATGCCCTCGGCGACCAGCCCGGCGACCGCCGACTCCCGTCCGGTCAGCGGGAGCCGAGGAGGATGCGGGGGGTGCGGGGGTCCCTCGGTCTCGACGCCCCGGCCCGGGCGCGCCGCGCGAGCGCCACTTCGTCCGGCGGAGCTCAGCCGCGTGCCGCGCAGCGCGTACGCGACCAACCGCGTTCCCCGCAGCCGGCGGCCGGCCGCCATCGCCGCACCGACCCCGGCGGGGTGAATCCGCTCCTTGACCCGCGCCACGGCCGCCTCCACCTGCCCCCACCAGTGCGCTTCCGGCTCCGTGTCGATCCGGCGGCGCATCGCTGCGGCCGCCGCGTAGAGCCGTAGCGACCGCTCCGGGTCTCCGCGTTCGGCCGCCACGATGGCCAGCCCTTCGAGCGGGTAGAGGGCATGGAAGCTCTCCCCGGGCGGCGCCATGAGCAGCACCTCGGCGAAGCGCTGCTCGGCGGCGTCCAGATCGCCCTGGGCCAGCCGGATCGCCCCCGTGGTGTGCAGGGCGGCGGTCAACTGGCCCGGTGGCGCTCCTGCTTCCAGCTCCGGCAGGCACTCCTGCATCAGCTGCTCGGCCCGTGCGGTCCCGCCCGTCTGGAGCAGCGCCCAGGCCAGATGGTGCCGGCAGAGCGCGAGGTCGAGTGGACGGCCGAGCGTACGGACCACATCGAGGCACTCGGTGAAGACGGCGACGGCGTCGGCGAACTCGCCCCGGTACAGCCGGGCGGCCGCCAGCGCGTCCAGGGCATTGGCCAGCCTGGCGAGATGCCGCCCCGCACGCCCGACGGCCACGGCCTCTTGGGCGTACGCGAGGGCCGCGGCATGGTCGTCCTGCAGACAGGCCGAGCGCGCGGCCAACGCCAACGCCGCGACACGGTCCTCGTGGTCCGGCATTTGCTGCCACACTCCCGACAGCAGCGAGCGCGCGGCCGTCAACTGCTCCTGCTGGTACTGCAGTCGGGCCAGCGCGACCGCGAGCGGGAAGTGCCGGGCGTCGGCGCACGAGGCGGAGTGGGCGACAGCCGCCGCGAGGTTCTCCTGCTCCTGGTCGAGGGGCCCCTCGACGGTGTCCGGGAACGTCTTCGCCGCGACGGCCCCAGCGGCTCGTCCGGCCAGCCAGTCGAGCGCCCGGTGCCAGGTGTCCTGCAGCTCCCCGGCTGCCGCGAGGCGCGCCATCCCGTAGGCCCGTATGGCACTCAACTGCCGAAAGCGTGCCCTGCCGCGCGGCTCGTCCCCCCGCACCCTCACGACCAGGGACTTGGCCTCCAGCGCGCAGACCACGCGCAACACCTGCTCGGGGCGGACGGGGCTGTGGAGCGCGCGGTTTCCGGCGGGGCCTGTGGGGTGGCATCCGCCTCGCTCCCCGCCTCCGTCCCCCCTTCCGCGCTCGTCCCCCTGGCCGTACCGGCTCCCGCACCGGCTCTCCTCGCCGTACCGGCCCCCGCGCCGGCCTTCCTCGCCGTAACCGTTCCCTTCTTCGTACGGGGCTACCTCCCCGTCCACCCGCCCCACCCCGTCGGCGCAGACCGCGGCAGCTCCCTCCGCGTCGAAGCCGCCCCCGAGAACCGACAGACGCCGGAACACCACCCGTTCCAGCGGATCCAGCAGGCGATGGCTCCAGTCGATCGCGGCCGCCAACTCGCGATGGCGGCCCGGCCCGGTCCTCGGGCCATCGGTCAGCAGGGACAGTTGATCGTCCAGCCCGTGCAGGATGTCCGTGAGGGACAGCGAGCCCGCTCTGCCCGCCGCCAGTTCGATGGCCAGCGGCAGCCCGTCCAGCCGCCGGCAGATCTCCGCCACCGTACGGGCCTCGCCGGGCCCGAGCTCGAACGCCGCGTCGCTCGTCCGGGCGCGTGCCAGAAACAGCCTGACGGCCTCCGATCCCAGCAGGTCGGCGCTGCCCTGGCCCTCGCCCACCGGTGACAGCGACAGTTCGCCGACGCGGAAGACGACCTCGCCGGGGACCCGTAACGTCTCCCGGCTGGTGGCGAGAATCCGCAGGCGGGGGCAGTGGGCGAGCAGCGTCGCGGCCAACCGCGCGCAGGCGTCGGCCAGATGCTCGCAGTTGTCCAGCACGACCAGCACCGTGCGGCTGCCCAGTGCATGCACCAGCGCCTCGACGCCCGCCCGGCCACCACGCTCGCGCACCCCGAGGGCGGCGGCCAGAGCCTGCGGCAGCAGCTCGTCGTCCTGGAGCGAGTCGAGTGCCACCCAGTGGGCGCGCCCCGCGCGAGCGCCCCGGACGGTGCCCGCCAGCTCCAGCGCCAGACGTGTCTTGCCCACGCCGCCCGGGCCCGTCAGCGTCAGGAGCCGCGAGGATCTCAACAGCGTCCGCAACCGCGACAGCTCCCGCTCGCGCCCCACGAACGCATCGAGTGCGGGCGGCAGTCCGCGTCCCGGCAGCTCCGTACGAGGCGGCGCACGATGCTCCGTACGCCGGCGGAAGGCGCGTTGCCGACAGGCACCGGAGCAGTACCGCGCGGGCCGGCCGCCCGGAGCCGCGCCGCCGCCCACGGCCGGTGAGGGCATCGGGAGGGGCGCACCACATGCTTCACATGCCCGCGACATCGCCACACGGCCATCCTGCCCAACAGCCGCCAGTCACACCAACGTTGCCCTGCAACGGCGCCCGCGCGACTGTCCGGCCATGGGGCTATCCGAGGTCTGGCTGACTCACTGGCTGTCCGGCCGACGGCCATGGCTTCCCCGGCTACACGCACCATGCGTCTCAGTCGAGGAGATCGACCCGGATGGTCAGCAGGTTCGTCCCGACGGCTCGGACCACTGCACTGTTGAGCCGCGGCAAGGTCCCCAGTCGCGTCCGGGCGTCGTCCTGCGGGAGCGGATGAGCGGTGCCGGCGTGCCAACGTCCTTTGATCCGGACCCGGACCCGGGAATTCGCCTGGATGTTCCGTACGTACTGCGACTTGTCGCCGTACTCGGAAACGAACCAGAATTCCTTCCCGAGACGGCGTCCGCCGATGGGTGTCCGGCGGGGCAATCCGGACTTTCGTCCGGTCGTCTCCAGGAGGGTTTGTTGCGGCAGCCGAGTGAGGATCGGGTTGCCCACCCGCCGCTGGAACGAGGTGACCGTCCGGAATTTCCTCTCAAGGTAGCGCGACATCCTTGGCCTTTCGGGTCGTTCGTAGCTGGGATTTCGGGAGCTCTGGGACTTCCCCCGGGGTCAGGGCCTTACCGTCCCAGGGTTTTCCTTCTCCCATGGGACGACGACCACCTGGTCGTCGTCCTCATAAATGACCCTGCCCGGGTTGGTGGACTCGATCCGCACGCATGCCACGTCATGCGCGGCGAGCAGTTCCATGTACCCGGCCACCCGCTCGATGAGATGCACGGCGTGGGTCTTGAACCACGCCACCGCTCCCGGGTTGAGCTCGCGATCGTAGACCGTGGGATCGACGTGCGACGGGTTGGTGTAGTGGGCGTCGTACCAGTCGTTGCCGGCGCGCCAGAAGCGGTACTGCTCGTCGGTCAACTTGCCCTGCTGTGCGAGGCCGTTGGCGAGGGCGAAGATGCCGGGGAAGTGCCCTCTCCGGCTGCGCGTCGTCCCCTGGAACCTCACGTACAACGCCTCGTCCACGAAATCTCCTCCAGTCGATGTGCCGAGCGCCACTTCGCCCCGTCCTCCCGACGCTCAGCTCAGCTCGCCTCCGCTCGATTCGGCGGCGATCGGCAGCCGTGTCAGGCTGTCCGGGAGAGGGGCACGGGCGTATGCGGGAGACCGTTGCGCCGGGTCGCGAGCGCGATGCGGACGTTCCCTCATCAACGATCTCGGGCTCTGGGATGATCTTTGCGTGCCTGCCGCGCTCATGACACGATGTCCAGCGCCCGCGCGGGGGAGCGGCGGACGAGTGGGGACGGCCTCCCTTGGGTGCACCGAGTATTCCACTGTGGTGCTCCCTACTTCCCAGAGCGGCGTGAACCTACCGAGCCGCAGTCACAGAACCACTAGGGAACGGGACACCGACATGAGCACCTCCACGCACACCGCCAGCCCCACCCCCATCTATGAAGAGCTCGTCGAGGAGCACGGAGACATCCTCGCCGAAGCGCGTGAGGCCGCCGAGCGTTCCCAGCAGACGGCGTCCCAGGCGCTGGACTGGAGCGACCTGCGTCGCCGGCCCTGAGGCCCGGTGGCTCGCTGATGGCCCTCGCCCCGGCTCGTTGTCCTCGCCCCGGTTCGGCGTCCCTCGGCGGGACCGTGGTGAAGGAGAACGCTTCGGCCGGGGACGGGCACTGCGTACCCTGCGCGCCGCCCCATTCCGTGTCCCTTCACCCGGGAAAAGCGTCGACGAGCCGCGTCGGGGCTGCCTGTTTCCAGGAGTCCACGAGGATGTCCCGCAGCTCGTCCATGTCCTCCAGCTCGGCCAGCCGCACCCGCACCCAGGCGGAGGCGGCTTCGTGCGGCGGCACCCAGAATTTCGCCGGCTCCGCGGCAATCAGCTCTCGCCGCTCGTGAATCGGACATCGCACGGCGAACGACGTCTCGTCGTCGGGGATCGTGATGAACATCTTTCCGGCGACCCGGAACGTGGGCATGTCCCAGGCCACTTTCTCCACCGTTTCCGGCAGCGAAAGGGCGATACGGCGAACGTCGGCTGAATCGATCACGGCCACCAGCTTAGACGCGCAAGGACGGCGCCCTTCTGGGTTCCCTTCGGCCGAGGGTCACCGTTTCCGGGCAGGGATCGCAACCAGCACCGTCCGACACGGCCCGGCCCGGCCCAGTCCGGCCATGCTCAGCCCCGGCCGAGGAGCCAAGGGCCTCACCCCTCGGTCACGAGGGGGAGCGTGAACCTTTGTCCCGGATCAGATTCTCCACGTGGTCGAAGCGCTCGTGCAGTGTGTGCAGCTCCGAGCGCAGCGCCTCCGCGTCCTCGCGGGCATGGCTCCCCACTGCCTTGCCCATGCGGATCACATCCTGCTCCGCGCGGCCGACGAACCAGGTGGCGAGGGCGGCCGTGATGACCCCGAATGCCGTAATGGCGCTGAGCATCAGGAAAGAGGCAATGATGCGGCCCCATAGCGTGACCGGATAGAAGTCCCCGTAGCCCACGGTGGTAGCCGTTTCGATCGACCACCACAAAGCCCTGGGATAGGACGTGATATTGGCGTGCGGCGCACCGGATTCAGCGACCTCTACCAGGGCGGCCCCGCCGAGAAGCACCGCGGTCATGGCGAGGGTGACCCAGAGCGCGGCTTGTGCGTGAAGCCGGCGCCAGGATTCATTACCGAAGAGGCGGTTCAAGACGGACAAGAGAAACGACGGCACCACCGGGCGTCACCTTCCACTGCGGGTCTGGTGGGAAACCAGCCTTGAGCCATCGCTGACATTAACAGGGCACCGGGAAATGCTCGGATATGTCGATGAGCGAGGCTGCGGCAGACGCAAGGGAGGCAGGGAAGGAGAGCGGAAGGGCGCCTCTTGTCCTCGCCCCGCTCATTTCGACGGCGGAGCCGGGCGGGGTGTGGCAGGTGTATCGCCGCGGACGGCGTGCAGATAGAGCGCGAGCGTGTCGGCCGTGAAGTACGAGCTGTAGGAGACGTCGGGGAAGTCGCCTCCGGTGTGATAGCCGCCGATGACGCCGATCAGGGCGTATCCCGTGAAGTCCCGTACCAGGAACGGCCCGCCCGAGGTGCCGCCGATATATCCCGCGCAGGCGATCTCCAGGAAGTCGCCGGGGGCGGCCGGGTCGGTGCTGGTGTAGCGATGCGTGGACGAGGTGCAGTCCAGGGGCTTGGGGTGGGTGGTGTCGCTGTTGCCCGGGTAGCCGATGAGCCGTACCTTCCGGTGGTCGTAGCCGGGGTACGGGAGGAGGTCGAAGCCGCCCGTCACCTCCTCCACCTCGGATCCGTCCTCCCTCGCGGCGAGCCGTACCACCGCGTAGTCCCAGCGGGCCCCCGCGGCCGTCCCGAGGTCGTAGTACCGCTGGTCGAGGTAGATGCGGTCGACGGGATAGATGCCGTGGGGCTTCAGGCCGTCGTGGTACTGCGGCACGAACGACAGGTGCCGTTTCGGGTCGGGGGAGCGCAGGCAGTGGGCGGCGCTGACCACGAGGTCGTGGTGCGGGCTGCGCACGACCGTGCCGCCGCAGAACCGGCCGGTGTTGTTGCCGTCCGTCCAGAAGAAGGTCCCCACCTGGGGGAGGCCGTCGAAGGGGTGGCTCGGCGGACTGGGGTCGGCCGACGGGCGCCGGGCCTGCGAACTCCTGGGGGCGGCGGCCGGTTTCGCTGCCGCCATCCGCTGCGGGGTCCAGTAGGCGTCGGCCGATGCGGCCGGGCGCCCGGGGCCGTCCGCTGGACTTACGGCGTACGCGAGGGATTCCGGCGGGAGAGCGAGCGGCAGGGCGAGGGACAGTCCGAGAAGCAGGAGGGTGAAGCGGCCGCGTGCAGCAATCGGTCTGCTCATGATCCGGGTCCTCCCCAAAGCGGGCACGGCATACGGGACGGGGCACAGAGACGAAGCGAGCGTGCCATCGTCCTACGACAGGCGGACGCAGGGCGAGAGGCCCGGCCGGAATTCCTGCCGGTGGGTGGGAGAGTTCGCGCCGGTGGCCGGAAGCGAGCCGGCCGCGCGGGCGTGGTGGAGCTGTGGTCCCGTTACCGGGCCGGACTCCCGGCCCGATAACGGTGGCCTGTCAGGAGACGTCGGGATAGGCGGCGGTGGCCCGGATTTCGACGAGCAGCCCGGGGCTGGCCAGTCCGCTGACGCCGATCAGTGACCAGGTCGGATAGGGAGGATTGATCAGCTGCGCCTTGGCCTTGGAGAAGCCGGCCAGGTGCCGGTGGATGTCGACGTGGTAGCTGGTCACATCGACGAGCGCGGACAGGTCGAGCCCCTCCAGCCGGAGGATTTCCTCGATGCGCTGGATGGCGATCCTGGTTTGTTCCTCGATGTCGTCGGGGATGGTGCCGTCGGCGCGGCGGCCGATCGTGCCGGCGATGAACAGATGCCCGTGCGAGCGAACCGCGGCGGAGTAGCCGAAGTTCGCGAAGGCGCTGACGGTTTTCCCGAAGACTTCGGAGTCCTGGGGGATCTCGACGGTGTGGATGGCCATGTGCGGTGTTTCCCTTTCGTTGTGGCCGAATGGTGGGGGGTCAGTTGCCCCAGCGGGACGAACGGCAGGAGTGCTCCATCCGGGTCCGGCCGAAGGTCTCGCGTTCGCGGAGGAATTCACCGGGGAGCGCGTAGCGGGGCGCGTTCTTCGGGTTTTTCGCGGCTTGCGCGACAATCGCGTCGGTGAGCGAACGGACCATGTCCAGCCGCGGGTACGCGGCGTGCACGGCATCGGCTTGCTCGTCGGTGAGTGCCTCGACGTGGTCGTTTCCCAGCGGTTCGCCGAAGTCGAGGGTGACGCCTTCGCGGACGAGCAAGCACAGCGTGCCGCGGCGCTCCGCGATGCCAGGCGAGGTGTGCAACGCGATCGCCTGCCACACCTGATCGGCGTCCGAGGTGGACACCCCGTGTTCGACGAGGAACTCGGCTGCGCGATCGGCGCCTTCGACCTCGAACCGCTGACGGTGCGGGCCGTCCGGCGCTACACCGAGGTCGTGCATCACGCACGCGGAGAACAACAGGGCGTCGTCGTAGTCGCGGCCCGCGGACAGGTCGAGGCGGCCCGCCACCAGCCGGGCGAACAGATAACTGCGGACGCTGTGGTTGAACACCGACGGTGTCTCCACCGAGCGGATCAGACCCACCACGGCCTCGGCGAGCGGTGTACGGGGCAGTGCGATGAGGTCGGCCAACGCCTCGGTGGCCGCCTCATGGGGAGCTTCGGTCATGTCTTCAGCGTGCCTGACAGCGCTCTGACCTGGTGATAGGCAATATTGCCGCACATCGCTAAAATATTGCCATGACGGCTCATCGGATTGCGATCCTGGCCCTGGACGGGGTCATGCCCCTTGATCTGGCGATCCCCGCGCAGATCTTCGCCACCCGGCCGGAGACCCCGTACGAGACGACCGTGTGCACCTCCGCCCCGACGGTGCACACCACCGGAGGCTTCACGGTGCACGCCGAGGGGGGCCTCGGGGCGGTACGTGCCGCCGACACCGTGATCGTGCCGGGAACCCAGCCACCCCGCCGGCCGCCGGAAGTCGTACTCGCCGCACTGGCCGAGGCGCACGAGCGGGGCAAGCGGATGGTGTCGATCTGCACGGGCGCCTTCGCGCTGGCCGCGGCCGGCGTGCTGGACGGTCTGCACGCCACCACCCACTGGCAGTACATCGATGACTTCGCACGCGACTTCCCGGCAGTGTCGGTGGATCGCGACGTGCTCTACGTCGACGAGGGAAACGTCCTGACCTCGGCCGGGGTGTGCTGCGGCATCGACCTGTGCCTGCACATCGTGCGCCGCGACCTCGGAGCGGTGGTCGCCAACCGGATCGCTCGCGGCCTGGTCGCCGCCCCGCACCGGGAAGGCGGACAAGCTCAGTACGTGCCCGCCCCCGTCGCGGTGGCCGGCGACGCGTCGCTGTCCGGCACTCGCGAATGGGCACTGCAGCGCCTCAGCGAGCCGGTCACCCTGCGCCAACTCGCCCGGCACGCAGGTATCTCACAGCGCACCCTCATGCGCCGTTTCACCGAGGAGACCGGCACGACCCCCTTGCAGTGGTTGCTCCACGCCCGTCTCGGCCGGGCACGAGAACTCCTGGAGACCACTGATCACCCGGTGGACCGCGTCGCACGGGACTGCGGACTCGGCACAGCCGCCAACCTGCGACTGCACTTCCGACGCGTCCTGGACACCACCCCCACCGCCTACCGGCGCACCTTCGGGAGCTGAAGCCGGTACGACAGACGCACGTCCGCCACAGCCCCCGCCGGGCAGCCCGGCCCACCAGACCCGGCTACCTGCCCATGCCGTTGACGATTACCTCTCGCTTCCCTCGTGCGCACTGCTCCAGCCGTCCAGCGAACCCCACAGGTCGGACGGCAAAGCCGTGTGGGATTACTAGGACAGCCCGGCCAGCCGCAGTACGGCGTCCAGACCGCGCAGCGAGCCGGGGGCGGCACCCGCGGGGAGCACATACGCCCGCAGGCCCGCGCCGACCGCGCCGCCGTCCTTGGCGGGATGGTCGCCCACCATCAGCGTCTCCGACGGGCCCGCCCCCAACTCGCGGCAGGCGTGGTGGAACAGCAGCGGGTCGGGCTTCTCCGTGCCGTGTTCATAGGAGTGCACCCAGGCCGAGAAGTACCCGTCCAGACCATGGTGGGCAAAGGTGGCCCGCAGATCCCAGCCGACATCGCTCACCACCCCGAGGGCCAGGCCGGCGTGGGTGAGGCGGGTCAGGGTGGTGCCGGTGTCCGCATAGGGCACCCACTGCTCGGGGGCCTGCAGTTGTTCATAGAGCGCCCCGGCGCAGGGAGCGAGCTCGGGGACCGAGGCGTACCAGGTGGTGAAGGCATGCCGGTGGGCCCGGGAGGAGACGTCGCGCGCCCGCTGGGCCCGGATGACGTGGGGGTCGGACAGCCCCGCCTCCAGCCCGCTGAGCATGCGGTCCATCGTCGCGTCGTCCACCGGCCGTCCCAGGGCCGACCGGATCCTGTCCGCATACGTTCCCATCTGGAAGAGCGTGCCGGAGAAGTCGAAGAGCACGGCGCGCACGGCGGCCGGGGCCGCGTCGTGCGGGGCGGCTGGTGCGGTGCGGACGGGGCCTTCGGGACCGCAGACAGGGAGGAGACTCATGCGCTCTTCCTACCGCAGGTGAGCCGAGCCGGGGCCGGAGTTGTGGTGAGGGGCGGGGCCGGTACAGCCGGCACAGCCGGGGGAGCGGGCGATGGCGGAGGGAAGCGTGCGGGGCAGCGGCCGGTGCACCCCGACACCCTCCGTGGACGGCGGATACGCACGGTGACGCACGCCGGGCACCAGGCGCTCGGGCGCCCCGGGGCACGTACCGCCCGGTCGCCCTCGGCCTCGCCCCGCCGCCTTACCCGCCCCGCCCTGAGGCAACTCGCCGCCCCCGATCCCGCGGAGGTAATCTGAATCGACTGCTCCCGCAGCCCCGTCCCGGGGAGGTCGTATGGCCGTCGCTGTGAGCCTCCGCCCGAGCAAGGCGGACGCACTCCGCTACACCCCCATCGCCGAGCACGGTCTGATCGGGGACATGCGTACGGCCGCGCTCGTCGGCACCAACGGCACCATCGACTGGTACTGCTGCACACGCTTCGACGCACCCAGCGTCTTCGCGTCGATCCTGGACGCCGACCGGGGCGGTGCCTTCGAGCTGGCCCCGGACGTCCCCGCCCGGACGAAGCAGTTCTACTTTCCCGACACCAACATCCTGATCACCCGGTTCTTCGCGGACCACGGTGTCGGCGAGGTCCAGGACTTCATGCCGATCGTCGACGACTCACGCGAGGCGGACCGCCACCGGCTGATCCGGCGGGTGCTCTGCGTACGGGGGGCGCTGCCCTTCACCGTCCGCGTGGCGCCGCGCTTCGACTACGGGCGCAGCACGCACACGGTGACCATGCGGCAGGGCCAGACCGTGTTCGCCTCCCCGGGCCTCTCCCTGGCGCTGACTTCCAGTGTTCCGGTCGAGGTCGACGGGCCGGACGCCGTCTCGTCGTTCATGCTGGGCGAGGGGGAGTCCGCGGTCTTCGCGCTCGACCGGATCGGCGACGGGGTGGAGCCGCGCGCCTGTCCGCTGGCGGAGGCGGAGGACCTGTTCGGTGCCACGGTGCGGTATTGGCGCACCTGGCTGTCGCACTCGCGCTACCGGGGGCGCTGGCGGGAGATGGTGCACCGCTCCGCGCTCACCCTCAAGCTCCTCACCTACGCCCCGACCGGCGCGATCGTGGCCGCGCCCACGACCAGCCTGCCCGAACGGGTCGGTGGCGAGCGCAACTGGGACTACCGCTATGCGTGGGTGCGGGACTCCGCGTTCTGCATCTACGCACTGCTCAGACTGGGCTTCACCGACGAGGCCAAGGCCTTCGTGCGCTTCCTGTCCGAGAACCTCTGTCTCCACGACGGCCCCCAGGGACCGCTGCAGATCATGTACGGCATCGACGGCCGCAGCGAACTCCCCGAGGAAGAACTCCGCCACCTGGAGGGGCACTTGGGATCCTCGCCCGTCCGGGCCGGCAACGACGCCGTCAACCAGCTCCAACTGGACATCTACGGGGCGCTCATCGACTCCCTCTACCTCTACGACAAATGGGGGGAGCCGCTGTCCAGCGATCACTGGGCCACGGTCGGCACCCTCGTCGACTGGGTCTGCGAGCACTGGGACCAGCCGGACGAGGGCATATGGGAGACCCGCGGCAAGGCCCAGCGCTTCCTGTACTCGCAGCTGATGTGCTGGGTGGCGATCGAGCGCGCGATGCGGATCGCCACCCACCGGGGTCTGCCGGCGGACATGCCCCGTTGGGCGCGGGCCCGCGATGCGATCTACCGGCGGATCATGGAGTGCGGCTGGTCCGACCGGCGGAAGGCGTTCGTCCAGCACGAGGGCGACGACGTCCTCGACGCGTCCGTCCTGATGATGCCGCTGGCCAAGTTCATCTCGCCCACCGACCCGAAATGGCTCTCCACCCTGGACGCGCTGGGCGAGGAGCTGGTGTCCGACTCCCTGGTCTACCGCTATGACCCGCTCCGCAGCCCGGACGGACTGCACGGCGAGGAGGGCACCTTCTCCATCTGCTCGTTCTGGTACGTCGAGGCGCTGTCGCGGGCCGGCCGGGTGGACGAGGCCCGGCTCGCCTTCGAGAAGATGCTCACCTACGGCAATCACCTCGGGCTGTACGCCGAGGAGATCGGCCACACCGGCGAGCAGATCGGCAACTTCCCCCAGGCCTTCACCCATCTCGGCCTCATCAGCGCCGCATTCAACCTGGACCGGGCCTTGGGCTGACGGGTTCCTGCGACCCGCCCGCGCGCCCGCTTCCCCGCGGCCGCGGGGCGGCGCACCGAGCTTGCCGTTCTGACTCGTCCGCCCCGCTTCCCTCGACATGTGCTGAACGCGTGAGCGGGATCGAGGAAAGAGCTCGGGGGTGGGAGGAAACATCGATAACTAGCGTGAACCGACAGATATGTGAGGGTTGGTCAGGACCAAGTTTCGGCATTCCCGGCAGAAGTCTTGACGCACCGTTCACACCTGATGAACATGCATCGGGCAAGAGAGCGCTCCCATGAACATCACTCGTTCACTTCCTGAATCAGGAGAGCTGCTATGCCCACACCCCCCACGCCCTCCACGGACGACACGGCCTCCCGTACGCCCAGGCCCTCACGCCGTGGAGTGCTCGCCGCGATGGCGGCCGCGCTTCCGGCCGTCGGGCTTCCGGTGCTGTCCTCCCGGGCGGCCGCGGCGCCGGCCGCCGCCGCGCTGCCGGGCGGTGGCGACCTCGGACCCAACGTGCTGGTCTTTGACCCCGCCACGCCCGGCATCCAGGGCACGCTCGACGAGATCTTCCGCCGGCAGGAGAAGGCCCAGTTCGGAGACGGGAGGTACCAACTCCTGTTCAAGCCGGGCACCTACAACGGTCTGAACGCCCAACTCGGCTTCTACACCTCCATCGCGGGCCTGGGGCTCTCGCCCGACGACACCGCCATCAACGGTGATGTGACCGTCGACGCCGGCTGGTTCGACGGCAATGCGACACAGAACTTCTGGCGCTCGGCCGAGAACCTCGCGCTCCGTCCCGTCAACGGCACCAACCGGTGGGCCGTGGCCCAGGCGGCACCGTTCCGGCGGATGCACGTCAAGGGCGGGCTCAACCTGGCGCCCGACGGCTACGGCTGGGCCAGCGGCGGCTACCTCGCCGACAGCCGCATCGACGGCACGGTGGGCCCCTACTCCCAGCAGCAGTGGTACACCCGGGACAGCTCGGTGGGCGGCTGGAACAACGCCGTCTGGAACATGGTGTTCTCGGGGGTCGAGGGCGCCCCCGGGCAGAGCTTCCCCAACCCGCCGTACACCACCCTCGACACCACACCGGTCTCCCGCGAAAAGCCCTTCCTGTATCTCGACGGGGCCGAGTACCGGGTCTTCCTGCCCGAGAAGCGCACGAACGCGCGCGGCATCACCTGGGGCAACGGCACACCGCGCGGCGAGTCCCTGCCGCTCGGCGAGTTCTATGTGGCCAAGCCGGGCGTCGACGCGGCGACCCTCAACGCCGCGCTGGCGCAGGGGCTCCACCTGCTGCTCACGCCCGGGGTCTACCACCTCGACCGGGCGATCGAGGTGCGGCGCGCGCACACGGTGGTCCTGGGGCTGGGCTATGCGACCCTCGTTCCGGACAACGGGGCGACGGCCCTGAAGGTCGCCGACGTCGACGGAGTGCGGCTCGCCGGGTTCCTGATCGACGCCGGCCCGGTCAACTCCGCCACGCTGCTGGAGGTCGGCCCCGAGGGCGCCTCCGCGGACCACGCCGAGCACCCGACCACGGTCCAGGACGTGTTCATCCGGATCGGCGGGGCGGGCGTCGGCAAGGCGACCACCAGCATGGTGATCAACAGCAACCACACCATCGTCGATCACACCTGGGTCTGGCGCGCCGACCACGGCGACGGCGTGGGCTGGGACCTCAACCGGGCCGACTACGGGGTCCGCGTCAACGGTGACGACGTCCTGGCGACCGGGCTCTTCGTCGAGCACTTCAACAAGTACGACGTGGAGTGGCGCGGCGAGCGGGGACGCACCGTCTTCTTCCAGAACGAGAAGGCGTACGACGCACCCGATCAGGCCGCGGTGCAGAACGGCAGCACCAAGGGGTACGCCGCGTACAAGGTCGCGGACGGGGTGACCACGCACGAGGGGTGGGGCCTGGGCAGCTACTGCTTCTACAACGTGGATCCCACCATCCGCCAGGACCACGGGTTCGAGGCCCCGGACGAGCCGGGGGTGAAGTTCCACGATCTGCTCGTGGTCTCCCTGGGCGGCAAGGGCCAGTACGAGCACGTGATCAACGGTGTCGGCGCCGCGACCTCGGGGACCTCCACGGTGCCGTCGACGGTGGTGTCGTATCCGTGAGCCGCGGGCCCCGGTCCCGGTCCGTGCACTCCGCGGGCCGACCGGCCGCACCAGGTCGAACCGAGCCGAACCCATGACCTCCGGATCCCGTGGACGGCCCTGATCCCGGCCACCCCTGGGACGGCACACGCCTCGGCACGGCACCGGCCGGCGGTGCCGTGCCAGGGGGCCGTGACGGGCGGGCCGCCCGCGCGGCCTACCGTAGGGCGGCGCATCTGTTGAGCCTGGAGAGTCATGACCATCGAAGAATCCGCCTTCCGAGGGCGGATGCCTGCCCGGACCGGTGACCTGGCGGTCGAGCGGCACGGCATCGAGCCGGTGCCCGAGAACAACCGCTATGGCAAATCCGCCCGCCTTTTCACCGTGTGGTTCGCCCCCAACCTCACCATGACGGGGGTGTTCTCCGGCACCGTGGGCATCTCCCTGGGGCTGGACTTCTGGACGGCGCTCACGGCCATGGTGCTCGGCACGATCGTCGGCGCGGTGCCCGCCGCGTACCTCGGCACCTGGGGAAGCCAGACCGGGACGGGCCAGCTGCCGCTGTCGCGGCTGGCCTTCGGCCGCGGTGTGGCGCTGCCCGGCATCATGCAGTGGCTCTCCTCCGTCGCCTGGGACGCGCTCATCGGCCTCTTCGGCGGTGAGGCACTGGCCCAGCTGCTCGGCTGGCCGTTCTGGCCGGGCGCGCTGGTGGTCCTGCTGCTCCAGGGAGCCGTCGGCGTCTTCGGCTACGAGGCGCTGCACCAGCTCCAACGGGTGATGACCTTTGTGCTGGGCGCCGCCTTCCTGGTCCTGAGCGTCAAGCTGCTGGACGGGGTGCCGCTTCCCGCATCGGGGTCGGCGCATGGTGCCGACCGGCTCGGGGCCTTCGTCCTGACCAGCACCATCGCGCTCAGCCTGGCCATCTCGTGGGCCCCGTACGCCTCGGACTTCAGCCGTTATCTGCCCCGTACGACGTCCCGGCCCCGGATGTTCTGGTACTCCGTGCTCGGCATGGTGCTCTCGTTCGGCTGGGTCCAGGCGCTCGGGCTGTGGGGAGCCGGGCTGTTCACCGATCAGACCGCCGCGGGGGTGCACGGCCTGCTGGGCGGCGGGGTCCTCGGCGCCTGCGGCCTGCTCGCCATCGCGGCCGCCGCGGTGTGCAGCAACGCCATGAACGACTACAGCGGCTCCCTGGCGCTCCAGACGGCCGGCATCCGGGTGCCGCGGCCGCTCGCCGCGGCGGCAGCGGCCGTACTCGGCTTCCTGCTGGTGCTGTGGATGCACGCCGCGGACACCACGACGCGCTTCCAGAACCTGCTGTTGTTCGTGGGCTACTGGATCCCCGGTTTCGTGGGCATCGTGCTCGTCGACGCGCGACTGCGCGCCAGGGCCCGCCGCGGCGCGCCGATCGACGTCGTGGCCGAGTTCGCCCGCCCCCAGCCGTGGTGGCCGGCGTGCCTCGCGTTCGTCGTCGCGTTCGCCGCGGCCGTGCCCTTCATGGACACGAGCCTGTTCGTCGGCCCGGTCGCGGCCGCGCTGCACGGTGCCGATCTCGCGTACTACGTCGCGTTCGTGGTTTCCATAGCGGTCTATGCCCCTTTGCGGCTCATGCTGAGTGCGCGTGCGGAACGCCGGGCGGAGCCGGCCGCGGCCGCGCCGGTCGCGGGCGGGTAGCCGGGCTCAGGGGACGGGCGGTGCGGATCGACACGGGTCACGCCGCGCGGCGCCGGGCCACGCCGGCAGTACGGGCGGCGAACGGGCGGCACCGGGCGCGGTGCCGCCCGTCGCCGTGCCGTCATCGGGTTCCTCCGCCGCTTCGGGTACGGCGGCTGGGCCGGGGGATGTAGTCCCCGGGCGCGCCAGGTCATGCCGTAGGAGGGTTTGCCGGTCCGTTCGTGTCGGGCCTGGCGGAGGGCGGCTTCATCGCCGGTGTCAAGGGCACACGTAGCTCTCGAAAGCTTGCGGGGTGCGGCGGTCCGGTGCCCGCCCGGGTGCTTCCGGTGCCGGGGCCACGAGTCCCACCGGCCCGGTTCGCTGCGCACGGAGGATTCCGGCGGACGACGCGAACGCACACGGACGTACCCGGACGCCCCTCCCGCCGGACGCGAAGGGAGAGCCGATGACCACGACGCACGGCACGACGCCGGCTCGGGGCTCCGCGGGGCGGGCCTGGGGGAGAGCGCTGCTCGGCGGCGCGGTGATGGCGTGTGCACTGGGGGCCGGGAACGCGCTGGGGGAAGCCCTCGCCCGCATGCTCGGCGCCGACGGCTATGCGCGGCAGCTGCTGCCCGCCGTCCTGGTGAGCGCGCTGGCCGTCCCCGCCGTACTGGGCTTACGGGCCGTGCGGTCGACGAGGCGGCTTCCGCTGGGGCTCGGGCCCCGGTCGGCGGCGCCGCTCGGCTTCCTCCGTGGCATGGCCGTCACCGCCTCCTGCGCCGCAGCCGTTCTCGGCGCGGGCACGGCACTCGGGTGGGTCCGCTGGTCCGGCCTGGACCCGGCCGACCTTGCCACGTTCCTGGTGAGCAACGCCCTGGTGGCCGTGCTGCTGGAGGCGCTGCCCGAGGAGGCGACGCTGCGGGGCTACGCCTGGGTCTCCTTGCGCGACCGGCTCGGCGGCGTGGTCTCCGCGCTGGGGACGACGGCGGTCTTCCTGCTGGTGCCCGCGGCATCCACGGTGGTGCAGGCCGGGGTGTCCCGTCTGGTGGGCGTGGCGCCCGTGCCGATGGGACTCAGTCCCGCGGGACAGGACCCGATCGCCTATCTGGTGCTGCTCACGGTCTTCGGTCTCACGCTGGTGGCCGCACGGACGGCGCCGGGAGCCGCGCCGCTGTGGACGGCGATCGGCACCCATGTGGCCTTCCTGAGTGTCAATCGCGTCGTGTTCGAGGGCGTGCAACGCGATGCGGGCTGGTCGGCGAAGGTCGCCCCGGCCCATGCCGCGGTCCTCGAACTGGGGTATCTGGCGGCCACGGCGCTGGTCTTCGTCATGGCACGGCTGGCATCGTCCCTGGTGAGGGCGCGGGCGCGGCGGCTCAGGGCCGGGCATCCGTCGGCGGCGACCGCACACAGCGTGGGCGACTGGACCAGGGTCGGTCCACTGCTCGTCCCGGCCGAGCGGGAAGGGCGGTCGTCCTCGGACATCGAGCGGACGCGGTCGTCCTCGGGCGTCGAGCAGCTCCGTGCGGCGGGGGCCGGGCGGGAGTGGCTGTCGTATGACCGAGGTGCGCGGGTATTCCGGCGTAGCGGAGTTTAACGGCTATGGGTTAATTGTCCGTTTTTATCGGTGTGGAGTGAAAGTGATCGGCCGGGTGGCGGGCCGGTCCGGCCCGGGAGTCGGCGCGGGGCGGCGAGGGGCCGGCGGGCAGCACCGGAATCCCTTCCGCCCTTGCCGTGCAACGCCGTGAAGGGGTCGACTCTTACCCATCGGATCGAGAAGCAAACAGCCGTAATTTCCGATTGTCCGCGGTGGATTCGGGCACGCGATTGTCTGGAGGACGATGACGGTGGTTCCGCATCTGCCGGTACCCGTTTCTCGCGCTGATCCTTTCGGCGCGGATGCGCAGGGCAGGCCTTATGGGCATGGCGGTGACCGCGCTCGCCGTCCGGCTGCCGAGGCGGCGTGAGGTGTTCCGCATCACGCCGCTTGCCCTTGTCCGCTAAGGGCGGGCGCGGGGTCGGCCATTCCACCGTCGTGGCGAAACAAAACATTTCGTCCGACCTCGGAGAATTGTGGTTGATAGCCCGGGAAGAGGGCACGCTTTCCGGCCTGAAGGCAAGTCCACGCGATTGAGGTGAGCTTTATCATGAGCACCGCCGAGGCTCCGCGCACCCTTACGGCGTCGCCGGTGCTGGAGCTTCAACTGGACTGTCGATCCGAAGCTGTCGGGCCCGCACGGCACCTTGCCACCGCCTTTCTGGAGCAACTGGAACCCGCCGTGGAGAAGGACGCCAAGGAGGCGGTGATCCTGGTGGTCTCCGAACTGGTGACCAATGCGGTGCGGCACGCGGGCGGCACGGTCTGCGCCCTGCGCCTGAGGGCCGGCCCGGAGTCGGTGGTGGTCGACGTGCACGACTCCAGCTCCGCCCTTCCCCGCCCCCGTACCCCTGACGTCACCGGTGAGGGCGGCGGTTTTGGCTGGTCGATGGTCTGCCGCATTGCGAGCGTCGTGAAGGTGAACCGGGAATCGGCCGGTAAAACCGTGACCGCGATCATTCCCCGTCTGGGGCGCGGTTCTTCTTGACCGGCCGGGCCGTGGCGGGTGAGCCACGGCCGAGCGCAAGCGGTCCGCCGCGCCGGAGCACCGGGTCGACCGACCGGCCCCGGATGACGCGAGGAATATCTCCCCTGCCGGACCGCCCGATTACCCCGGGGTGGGAGTACGTCACCTTTCGGTGAACCTTCGTCGATCTCCCGCCGTCTGAATTCCCGGACGGCGGAACCGAATTCACCGCGCCGACGCGCGAACGGCCCTACGCGGCCCGCACCGGCCCCGCACATCATCCGGAAAACCGTCCTCGCCGCAACGGGTCTTCCGCACGGAGAGCGCGATTGCGTGATCTCTTGTCCAAGGGACGCAGGCGTCGTTCCCGTCATCAGGCGCGGGGCACCCGTCGCGAAACCTCACCCCTCCGGTCGGTGGAGGGCCGCGGATCAGGCGGTGGCGTCCGGCCAGGGAACCTGCGTCGCGGTGGGGGCCGTGTAGTCGATGCCCGGTACCGCGAAACCGTAGAGGCGCTGGACCTCGGCGTGGAACCAGTCGAGATCGGCGAGGCGGGTGATGGTCTCGGTGGTGGCGGACTCCCACCGTTCGGTGACGGCGGCCTGGACGGCGCTGTTGAGCTCCCAGCCGTCGAGCCGGACCCGGCCGTCCTCGTCGGTCTCCAGCGGGCGGACGCCGGTCAGCTGGTCCCACAGGTCGGCCAGCTGGGCGATCGGCGGCACCATCCCCTCGCCGAGTGCTCCGCGCAGCAGACCGACGTACAGGGCGATGCCGGGGATGGCGGTGGAGGACTGGGTGACCGCGGCACCGTTGACGGAGGTCACCGCGCGGCCGCCGACCAGCTTGCCCAGGCGCTCGTCGAGCGTGCGGGCGGTCGCTTCGAGATGGGTCTTGGCGGCGCCGATGGTGCCCTGCCGGTAGATACCGTCCGTCAGCGGGGAACCGATGTACGACAGGGCCGCCGTGCTGAATCCGTCGGCGAGCAGACCGCGGTCGGCGAGATGGTCGACCCACCGTTCCCAGTCCGCGCCGCCCATCACCGCCACGGTCTGCTCGATGTCGTCGCCCTCGGCCGGTGCGGTCTCCACCTCCTTGACCTCCGGCGTCCCGTCACCGTCGAAGACGAGGGTCTTGGTGCGGTACGCCTCGCCGATGGGCTTGAGGGCCGAGGCGTAGACGGCGCCGGTCTCCGGGTCGGTGCGCCGTGGTGCGGCAACCGAGTAGATCAGGTGGTCCAGACGGCCGAAGCGCTGCCGGAGGACGTCGGCGACCTGGTCCTTCATCGCGTCGGAGAACGCATCGCCGTTGAGGAACACCATCTCGTGGCCGTGCCGGCGGGCGAGTTCGGCGGTCGCGGCGGTCCGGTACCAGCCGGCGGTGGCCGTGCGCCGCTCGGTAGGGGCCTTCTCGAAGCAGACGCCGATGCCGCGGATGCCCGCCCGGGCGAGGCCGGCGATCGTCGCGGCCAGCCCGTAGCCCGCCGAGGAGCCGACGATCAGCGCCACCGGAGCGTCATTCGGGACGCGGGCGGGTCCGGGGGCGGCCTGCCACATCTCCTGCACCAGGCGCTCGCAGCCGGCCGGGTGGGAGTCGAGGAAGAGGAAGCCACGGCTGCGCGGGCTGATGACTCGTTCGCTCATGACGTACGTCCTTCGGATCGTCGAGTTCGTCGAGGTGGAGAAGCGGCCGTCACCGGAGTACCTGCCGCCCTGCCAGTCTGCGCCGTCGTACCTCCCCATGATCGTCTTGGCGGACACAGTATTGGCGGGATGGTTTTGGAGGGTTCTCCTCAGTTCGGGCTCCGACAGGTCTTTCCTACCCTTCGCGCGTCGAATGTCCTGGGGTGGGCGGCGGCATCACCCGGATCCCCCGGAGGGAGTGCGCCGGTCGGCGGTTCCGTCCGCAGGGGCAGGCGACGGCATGCGCCCGTGGCGGCGGCCGCCTCGTCCTCCGTGGGGGCGCGCCGGGTCGACTCGTCACCCGCCGGCCGGTCGGCGTGGGCTCTTCGCGGGGCGGGCGCAATGACCCCGAGGCCCTCGGCACACGCTTCCGCCGCACCGGCGAATGCGCCGAGTTCGGGGGGCGGATTCATGATCTCCACAGCTTTCGGAACGGCGGAGGGTGGCGAAGTGCCCGCTGCGTAAGCGCCCCTTCCTGCGGAGAAGCGGATTTCCCCGGTACGAAGCGGAGCGTGATGAAACCGATAGCAAGCAATGTGTGGAGAGTATGTGAGAGTCGGTGTGATGCGTGGCACACTCCCTTCACCGGTCGCGAGCGACGAGGGGGGCGAGCGGGGTGCAGCGGATTCCTGTGTGGTTCGGTGCGGAGTTACGCCGACGAAGGATCGAAGCGGGGCTGTCGCTGGGGGAACTGGCGCACCTCATTTGCTTTTCCAAAGGCCACTTGAGCAAGATCGAACGCGGCGTGAAGGCGCCCAGTCACGATCTTGCCCAGTTATGCGACAGCGCCCTCAATGCCGGCGGGCAACTCAGCGGACTGATTTCCGCACCCGAGCGCAGCACCGTCACGACACCTCTCGCCGAAGCGGATGTCACCACGCCCTGGACATTACGTATGCACGCCGGCGGCGAGAGCGACTTCGCGGCATGGGACCCGGCGTCGTTCGGTGCCGGGGCCATGCCCGCCACCCTGGTGAGTTGGTCCCTCGCACCCCCTCCCTTCGAAAGCGGGGAGTCGAATGCGGCATTGCCGTACTTCCGCAATGTCTTCGACGAGTTCCGCAGGATGGGCCAGCTCTTCGGGCCGGCGGTGGTCGCCCAACTCTGCATCGCCGCCACCAGCGCCCTGCGCGGCATGGCGCACCAGACACGGCCCGCCCACCGGGACGCCGTCCTCCGACTGGCGTCCCGGTTCGCGGAGTACACCGGCTGGATGGCGCAGGAGGCGGGCAGCGACGCGGCGTCGCTGTGGTGGACCGAGCAGGCGGTCCAGCTCGCCGCGGACAGCGGGGACCACGAACTGGCCGCCTACGCCCTGGTCCGCCGGGCCGAACTCGCCCTGTACACAGGCGATTCGATGGCCACCGTCCAACTCGCCCGGCGGGCCGCGCAGCAGGCCCGCAGTGCGCGCATCCGCGGTCTCGCCGCGCAGCGCGAGGCACAGGGGCACGCGCTGGTGGGCGACCGTGACGCCTGCCGCCGGGCCCTCGACCGCGGCGCGGAACTGACGGCCGGCGCGGCGCCACCGGGCGGTGGGGAGCCGGTTCTCGGCAGCATCCACCTGCCGGATCTGACGGCCTTCGTCGCCGGCTGGTGCATGCACGACCTCGGCTCCCCGGCGGAGGCGGTCACCCTGCTCGGGGACGGTCTGGATGCCATTCCGCCGGAATCCCGGCGGGCCAGGGCCCGATATGGCGCCCGGCTCGCGCTTGCACTGGCGAACGTCGGCGACATCGAACAGGCCTGTGCGATCGCCGAATTGGTCGCCTCCCATGTTGCCCTCATCGACTCGGCCACGATCCGTGCCGATCTTCTGCGGCTGAGTCGCGCACTCAATCGTTGGCCAAAGAATCCCACCGTCCGCCGGACCCTTCCGCACCTCGCGATCGGTCTGCACACCCACCGGACCGGCCCGGAAACTCCGGCCTGACGTCTCGCCCCTCGGCCGGCCCCATGCGAAGGCCTTCCGAAGAACCTCGTCCTGCCCCATCCGTGGTGTTCCGTTGCCCGGCCAAAAGGCCCGGGGCAACGCGTTGACCGCGCCCGAAACCCCTGTGAATCTCGGCTTCATCCCCCCTGCGCCCAGCGACAGCCCGAGTGGCCCGTGCAGCACACGGCTGCCGTAATCCACCGCTGTCACCGTGAGGAAAGGCAGAACAACATGGCCGGCGTTTTCATCAACTACCGGACCGGCGACGGTGCCGAAGCAGCCGTCCTGCTCGACGAGGAATTGAAGGACGTATTCGGTCCGGAGAATGTCTTCCGGGACCGCCGCGCCATTCCGGCCGGTGCACACTTTCCGCCCGACCTGTGGCGGGCGCTCGAGAACTGCGGGGTCCTCCTCGTACTCATCGGCCCGAACTGGCTCACCCTGCGCGACGCCGACGGCCGCCGCCGGATCGACGTACCGGGCGACTACGTCCACGACGAGATCCGCTGCGCCCTGGAGTGGCGCAGGACCGTCGTCCCGGTGCTGATCGACGCGGCCGCGCTGCCCACCAAGGCGCAACTGCCCGCAAGCATCGCCGGGTTGGCGGAACGGCAGGTCATGCACCTGCGTGTGCCGTACGCGCACCTCGACCTCCCCGTCATCGCGGAGGCCCTGCGCCCCCACGTTCCGGTGAGCGGGACCGCGCGGGAGCCGTCGCACCCCGCCGGCGGGGGGCCGCACGCGGGCCGGGACATCACGTACAAGCGCAGCGCCGTCAGCTACGGCGGACCCGCCACCTACCACGAGAACCGGGACGCGAAGGGCGGAGAGCAGCGGTGAGCGACACCGAACAGCCCGGCACGGAAGGCGCCGTGGCGGAGGACGTACCAGGTGAGGACCTCGCCGCCGCCGCTCCGGACGAGCCGGCACCGAGCGCGCCCGAACCGGTCGGGACCGACGCGGACGCACCGTCCGGTGGGACCGAGGCGGCCGCAGCGGGCCCGGCCGACGAGCCGGCGGCAGCGGACCGGAACGGCGACACCCGCCCGCCGGCCCAGGACACCGGCCGGCCCGTCCGCCGTCGGGAAACCGGCGACGGCGGCGACTTCACCCGCTACCAGCAGGCCCGGCAGCAGAACGCCCTCAACAAGCTCAAGCGCAGCGCCGTCGCCCACGGCAGCGGGTCCGCCTTCTACGCCGAGCAGCTGACCATCGGCGCGGACACCGGCGTCGAGATCCAGGTGCTGAACGTCTCCGCGCTCACCGTCGCCCAGCAACTGGACTCCCATCAGGACGTCGACCAGCAGGCGCAGATGGCCGCCCGGCTCGCGGCCCAGCACATCGTGGTGCTTGCCGGGAAACCGGGAAGCGGCCGGCAGTCCACGGCACTGACGCTGCTCGCCGGCTGCTGCCCCGACGACAGCGTCAGGATCCTGCACAGCGAGGCCCCGGGCATCCTCCAGGCGCTGTGCCGGCGCGCCGACGAACTGCTGACGCCGGGCGGCTACGTGGTGGACCTCGACGACCAGCCGCTGAAGCTGTCGACACTCGAAACCCTCGGACACCTCGCTCGCAAACAGCGCGCCTTCCTCGTCGTCATCGGCGAACCGGGCCCGGTGGACCCCGACCGCCTGCGGCCCCACGCCTTCGAGCACCGGCGCCCCGCCCTCGGGGACGTCCTGGCGGTGCACCTGCGCCGACTGCTGGCGGGGCACCCCGGCGTCTGCACCCGGCAGGACTGCACCGACGTCGACGCCACGGCCTTCGTCACCCGGATGCTGGAGTCGCCGCAGGTGCAGCGCACCCTCGACGGGGCCCCGTCCGTGGGCAGCGTCGTGGAGTTCGCCGAGGTCCTGGCGCAGAGCGTGCACAGCGAGGACACCAGCCTCGGCGAGGTCATCAACCAGTGGCGCGACCGGCTGCGCCGGCTGGCGAAACAACTCCTGCACGTCTCCGCGGAGACCGCACAGGGCCCGGTCCTCGACCCGCACCGCCAGGCGTTCCGTATCGCCTACGCCTTCTTCCACGGCCACCCGCTCTCCGATGTCTTCGAGGCGGGCGAGGTCCTCAGGGCCACCGTCCTGCCGCGCTACGAGACCCGTGAACCGGCGCCCCTCAACCACGTCTTCGAGCGGGAGCTGGACCAGCTGATCCCGCAGGAGATGCGTGCCGCCGCGGACGCCACGCCCGGCGGCGCCGACGACAACCCCCGGCGGGCCAGGCTCGTGGACGAGGAGTTGATGCACGCCGTCATCGAGGTCGTGTGGCACGACTACGACAGTCTGCGCGACCCGCTGCGGGAGTGGCTGACGGCGCTGGTCGCCGGGCCGCTGGAGCGCATCCGGGTGCGTGCCGCGCAGATCGCGGGGATCCTGCTCAGCCATGACTTCGACAGCGTCTACCGGGACCTGATCCGGCACTGGGCAGGGGACTCCGCGGCCTACCGGCAGTCCGCCGCGCTGGCACTGGAGATGGCGGCCCACGACCCCCGGTTGGTGCACCGGGTGCGCGGCCAGATCAGAAGCTGGCTGAGCAGCCCCCGCTGGCAGCTCCAGGACAGCGCGGCCCGGGCGTACGGAACCCTGGTCGGCGCGCAGGACGTCCCGGACACCCTCTGGGCGCTGCGCGAACTCGGCACCCGGCCGGAGCTGGCGCTCAGCAGCTCGGTGGCCTTCTCGATGTCCTGGCTCTACCTCGCCGGTGCCCCCGGGCCGACCGCCGACGCCCTCGACCACTGGATCACCTCGGACAACGACCATCTGCACCGGCACGCGATCCGCACCCTGCTGATCCTCAGCCGCTACGGCGCGGGCCCGGACCGCCGCGACCGGCCCGTCCTGGCCGACACCGCCATGACCGACCAGGAACGTGCCGATGCCCTGGTGCGCCTGTGGCGCCATGCGCTGATGGGGAAGGACAGCTCGACCCGCGCCTGGGACCTCCTGCGGCGCTGGCTGCTCGCGGGCGACGCCGACAAGGAACTCGCCGGCTTCCTGGAGGTCCTCGTACCGCGCATCTGCGCCCGGCCGCTCTCCCTGCGCGCCGGCTTCTACCTCGGCATATGGGCCGGCCGCCACCCGGACTCGCGCACCATACGCCAGCTCCGTCACCAGCCGGTCCGAGGCGGCGTCGCGACCGGCTCCGCGTCCTGACCGACGCCCCGTACGAAGAGGAGAACGACCATGTCAGAGCGCAACGGACTGCGCACCAGGATCCGCAACTGGTGGCACCGGATCACGGGCAGGAACGACGCCCGGACCGTGGAGGGGACCGAGCCCGCCGACGAGCCGGAGGCGGGCACCGGCACCGCGCCGGCCCACCCGGCGGCACAGGCCGAGATGGCGGTCGAGCTGCCGCCGGGCGACGAGGTGCTGTCGGTGGCGGCCCGCGGGGACGTGTTCGCCTTCGAGGTCGTCCCGCACTTCCGCTGGAGCAGCCGGGAGATGACGCTGGAGACCCTGCGTGAGCGCGCGGTGCTCCTGGAGGAGGCGGCCCGGTGCAAGCTGCTGCGCCGCGCCTGGTCCGTTGCCCGGACCTTCGACCCGGGCGATCCGGTGGCCGCGGAGAAGGCCGTCAACAAGGAGCTGCGCGGCGGGTGGTGCTACAACGACGAGAAGGGACTGATCCGCTGCCGGGCGTCGGTGCGGATGCGTATCGACCCGGGCCTGCGCGAACATGTGCTGCCCTTCCACCTCGCCGAACTGAGGCTGACGGAGGAACACCGCCTCGGTGAGCTCAAGGCGGGACAGGTGCAGGCGCGCACCGAGCGCTGGCTGCGGGTGATGAGCGAGCTGGAGCTCCTCGGCACCCTGGGCCCGGCCGAGCGGCGGCTGCTGGTGCCGTTCGCCGCTGCCCTCGCCGACGAGGACTTCTTCAAGGTCATGCAGGCGCTCAAGAACACCCGCCGCAACGGGGCGCAGGCGCTCGCCGACGTCCTCACCGCCGCGACCAAGCACCACGAGCAGGTGGGGCTGTTCGAGTACGCCAACGCCTACGACAAGGCGTTGGGCGAGTTCTGCCGGCAGATGGGACTGAGCCCCTTCTCATGGGTGGACACCGTGACCGACGTCGAGGAGCTGGCCCCGTGAACCGCGTGCCCCCGCTCGCCGGAGCCGTGGGAGTGGCGCTGCTGGCCGGCCTCCTCGGGGCATGCGGCGACTCCCCGCGCCTGGACGCCTGCGCCTGGATGAAGGAACCCGTGGACTCCGCCGGCCGGACGGTGGTCCTCGTCGACGACTCCGCCTCCGTACGGGGCCGGAACGCCGGACGCGACTACGCCCACGGCATCGGCGCGCTCCTCGCGAAGGTGGTCGCGCGCAAGGACATGGTCTCGGTGGGCAGCTTCAGCGGCGACTCGGCACAGATCACCTGGATCGCCAGGGACCGGTCGGCCGACTGGGCGACGCACAACGACAACGCCATCAACCGGGAGAAGCGCAAACAGCAGGCCGTCGGCTGCCTGACCGGCCTGGTCGGCAAGGCCGCGAGCGCCGCCCCGCACAGCGGCGGCAGCAACGTCCTCGCGGCCCTCACGGCAGGCGCCTCCTCCCTGGAGGAGGCGTCCGGCCGCCGCAGTCTGCTCGTCCTGACCGACGGGCTCTCCACCACGGGCTGCGCCGATCTCCGGTCGGCCGCTTTCCGGGACCCGAGCGAGATCCACGCCATCGCCCGGGTCTGCGCCGCCCGTGACGAGACCCCGCACCTGACCGGAGTGCACGTCACGCTCGCCGGCCTGGGCCAGCCGGCCGCCGACCAGCCCGCCCCCACCGCGGCCCAGCGCACCTGGCTGACCGCCCTGTGGCGCACCCTGTGCGGCGCAGGCGACCGGGCTGCTCCGGGCACCTCCTGCACCGTCGCCCGTACGGCCATCGGCACTGCCGCACACCGCGCGGCGCGCAAGAAGCCGCCGCAGGACCCGGTCGTCCACTACGCCGACGACCGTCCCGAGACCTACCGACTCCCCGGCGCCGCACTCTTCGACACCAACTCCTCCGCCGTCCGCGGCCGGGCACTGCCGCTGCTCAACGATGTCGCGGTCCGGGCCCGCACCACCCCCGGCAGCAGAGTCACCGTCTCCGGCTACGTCGACCCGCGCGGCCGGCCGGACAACAACCAGCAGCTGTCGCAGGCGCGGGCGAACGCGGTGAAGAAGGTCCTGATCGGGCTGGGGGCGAAGCGGGTGACGGCACACGGCAGGGGCCTGCCGACAGGGTGCGCGAAGCCGGCCCGCTCCGCCGCGGGCCGGATGACGGCCGAGGAAAGGCTGCAGTGCGACCGGCGCGTCGACATCGACATCATCAGAAAGTGAGGGTGGCGGTCAGCGATGAACACCACCAACGGAAAGCACCGGCCGGGGCCGGCCGCGCGGTATCAGGCGGCCGTCGACTGCACCGGCCAGAACCCCGCCTTCGTCGAACTGGACGTCGAGAAGCGCCCCTCGTCCCGGCCGGCGGACCAGACCGACAACCGGGAACGGGCCGCCCTCATGCGGGCCTTCACCGACGCCAACACCGTACTGACCGCCGCCCAGCCCACACTCGGCACCGCGGCCACCGCGGTCGCCCGCACCTTCCAGGAGGCGCGGACCACCATCGAAGCGGCCGAGCGGTTCACCGTCGCCCGGTCCTCCCGGCGGGCCCAGGAGCAGATCGGGGAACTGCAGGCCCGGCACGCCGGCGACGGGCCGGAGAGCCTGCGCCGCCGCCCGGTGCTCTGGCGGCGTCTGCTGTGGCCCACCCTGGTCGCGGGGGTGGCCTTCGACACCATGTTCATCGGCACCCTGATGCAGCGGTTCTTCGGACTCGGAGAGGGCCAACTCGCCTACTACCTGGCGTACTTGCCCGGGTTCGGGGTCGCCGTCTGTCTGCTGGCCGCGGGCAGCCTGCTGGCCGAATCCCTCTTCCGCCGGCGCACCCGGACCGCGCGCACGCTGGAGCGCACCCGCCGCGGTCCCATCGCCGCCCTGCGCGAGGCGCTCTGGCCCGGGACGCCGCGTACGGAGCGGCGCAGGCCCGGTGAACTGCCCTGGCCGAACGCGGCCGGCCCGGTGCTCTTCGCCCTGGCCATCCTCACGATGGTCGGCATCTGGGCCCGGATGCGCGCGGCCGACGCGGTACGCGAGCACGTCGATCTGGCGCCGGACCAGAGCGCCGTCGTCATCCTCACCCTGGTGCTCAGCACCGCCGCCATCGTGGTCAAGGTGCTCGCCCACAACCCCTGTGCCGACAGCGACCGGGAGGCCGAGCGGTCCGTCGTCGCCGCGGAGAAGAGCGGCCGGCAGCTGCTCGGGGACGCGCGACGCAGGCTGGTCGGGCACACCGAGACCTGGTGGCGACTGCACTCCACCGTCGAGGCGGCGGCGAGCGACGCCCACCGCACGCTCGAAGAGGCATGCATCCGCATCGTCGAGGAACGCGCCCGCACCGGCGTGGCCGGCCGGTACGACTTCCCCCTCACCGTGCCCGCCTGGCCGTACCCCGCGCCGGCACGCAACGGCGCCGCCCCTGCCACAGCCGCGGGCGACCGGGCGTCCGGCCGCCCCACCCCGCCCCGGGCGCGCCTCGAACTCCTCGATCGCGCCTACGCCGTCCTCGCGCGCTACGCTCCCGAACCGCTGGAGGACCGTCTCAACGGCATCGCCGATGACCTGAACGGGCAGTTCCGTGCGACCGCCGGGCAGCGGTCGGCGGAGCAGACCGGGGCGGCAGCCGGCTCCGGCGAGGATCGGGAACGGGAGGAGGCGCAAGTCTCCGGAGGGGGTCAAATCCCCGGTGAGGCCGCGGTTTCCGGTGAGGCCGCGGTTTCCGGTGAGGCCGCGGTCCCGGGGGAGGCCGCGGTCCCGGGGGAGGCCGCGGTCCCGGGGGAGGCCCGAGGTTCCGGCGCGACCCGGGCCGCCGACGAGGGCGCGATGTCCCACGGCACCCGCGACTCCGACGAGCCCCGGATCCCCGAGGGCTCCCCGGCACCGCCCGAGCAGGCCCGCATATCCGCGGCGGCCCCGGTCTCCGCGGCGGCGCCGGACCCCGAGGCCGACCGGCCGGCCGGTGAGCCCGGGGCGGCCCCCGCGCAGGAGCCCCGTCCCGCCGCTCCGGACGCTCCCGCTGCCCCGGGCGGCCCGCCGCGTGCGGAAGGAGACCCGGCGAAATGACCACGCCACCGCGCTTTTGCCCGGAGGAAGTGAAGCACCTGGAGTTCCTCCAGGCCGTGATCGCCCGGCACGCCCATACCTCCTTCCTCGTGAAGAGTTGGGCCATGACCGTCAGCGGTGCCTTCATCGCGATCGCCACCCGGGGCCCGAGCTGGAAGACGGCCGCGGTCGCCCTGGCGCTGGCGGCGGGCTTCTGGCTGCTCGACAGCTACTACCTCCGCCAGGAGCGGAGGTTCCGCACCCTCTACGAGAAGGTCGCCGACCGCGGGACCCCGCGGGTGATGCCGTTCACGATGGACGCCGAGCAGTACGGCGACCCGGTGCCCTGGCGCGCGGTGGCGCTGTCCAGGACCATGCTCCTCTCCTACGGGGTCCTGGTCGCCATCGACACCATGACGGTCGTCTTCCTCGCCTGAGGGCGGGGGAGCGGTCACCTTCCCGCGGGCCGGGCGGCGGTCCACGGCAGCAGCAGGCCGTCGCCGTCGGCGCGCGGGACGACGTGGAGATGGAGGTGGCGGACGGTCTGGGTGGCCGACGGACCGCGTGAGGTGATCACATTGCAGTCCCCGGCCTCCGCCGCGAGTTCGGCGGCGCGCAGCATCGTGGTCGCGGACACCTCCGGGTCCTCGGCGACATCCGCGACATGCACCCGGGGGATGACCAGGACGTGTCCCTCGGTGACACCTCCGTGGCGGGGCCGGATGGCGATGGTCTCCGGCCACTCGCGCAGCACCGTGGCCGGCGCCCGGCCCCGGACGATGAGACAGAAGGGGCACCCGGGCCGCTGTGCCCCGCGGGAAGTGCGCGGCAGGCGCGGGCAGGGAGCCGGCACCTCACCGGTCACGTCGTGGAACTCCCCATGACCGACCATGAATCCTCCGCACGGGGCTGTTCGGACCCGGCCGCACCGGTGGGCCGGTCGTACGGGTGGCGCCTGCCGTACCGGCCCGGCGGGCCGACGGGACCGGACCGGTGACGGCGGGCGCACCTCTGCTGCGTCCATCGCTGCGTCAATGATCGACCATGGAATCCGCTCAGGGGCGGCTTCGCCCCGTTCCGGACATGTGACTGCGGCGTTGCCGTCCGGGTGCTGCGGTCCGGCCCGGGCCCTCGTCACCACAGCTTGTCGATCTCTCCCGGGTGCAACTCGATCCGGGAGTGCGGGAAAGCGGAACGGTGCCGCCGGCCGTGGGGCGAGAAGAAGTCGGCCATGGTGACCTTGTCGAAGCCGGGGCGGTCGCTGGGGAACGGGGCCGTCGGCGTACCGCCGACGAGCACCGCGCCGGGCAGATGGTGCCAGCCCGCGCTTTCGTAGAAGGCGCGGAGCGGGCGGTCGCAGGTGAACAGGCCGAGGTCCAGGTCCATGCCGGCCATCGCCGCGTGCGCCGCCGTCACCAGCCGGCGGCCGTGGCCCCGGCTGCGTGCGGTGCCGCGGGTCACCACCGTGCTCAGCCCCGCGGCCCGGTAGCGCTCGCCGCCATGGACGAGCTGCTTGCTGAGGATGTCGAGGGCGGCGAGCACCGTGGCCCCGTCGACGAGCAGCATCGACACCGGTTGCAGGGCCGGGTCGTGAGCGAACGTGCCGGGCGCCGAAGGGGATTCCGGGGGCCAGGCCTCGTCCTGCAGCTCCGCCACCTGCGTACGCAGCGCGGGCGGGACGTCGCCTTCCGGGAATGTCATGATCGGCACTCGCCCATTGTGGCTGTCCCTGCAAGACGGGCCAAGGGCTTTCCCGCGGCCCGGCCGGCCGGGCGCCTCGCGCTCCACGGGGCTCCGGCGATCCACGACCGGCCGGCAGCATGCTTGCGTGTGCGCTGCATGTGCCCCCTGCCCCAGGGCAGACGCACTCCATGGGATTGCTGATGCGTATGGAACGTGCGGTGGAGGAATACGAGAGCGCGCTGCTCGCCAAGATTTTCCGGACCGACCCGGTCCAACTGCTCGACGCGCTACGGCAGGAGTGCGACGCCCACGCGGTCGTCTGCAGCCAGAGCCGCGTCCTGGTGCCCAATGACTACACGGTCGAGCTCGCACGGAAGGTGCACGACGAACTGGCCGCACGCGGCGGCGAGGTGGGGCGGCATCTGACCGATGTGCTGGCCCGGCACGCCGCCGACCGCGGATACGAATGGGCGGGCCCGCTCACCGTTCACGTCACCATCGGCGAGGTGCCGAACGGCCGGTACCGGATATCGAGCGCGGCCCTCGCGCACATACCCGCGGATGCCGCCGGCCCACGAGGGATGTGACCAGGGCCGGGCCCCGAACCGGCCCGGCCCCCGCCGGTCTCCTCACTCCGCCGCGTCGGCGAGCTCGGCGATCACCTGGGCATGGCAGGGCTCCGGAAGGCACCAGCAGCCGAGCCGCCGTCCGCGCAGCTCCGGCAGGAGCGCGAGCAGGTCGGGACGCTCCAGCAGATGGGCGCGGTACTTCGCCAGGACCTCCGCGCGGGACCCGTCCCGGCCCGGCCGGAACGGGCTGGCCAGCGGCGATGCGGCGAGATGCCATCCGCCGCGGTGCATCGCCCGCCCGACGTAGACCACGTCGGCGTACTCGGGATCGTCCCGATGGCCCTTGAGATTGACGACCGTCGTGCGTTTCATGCCTTCATCCTCACGCCGCCCACCGCATCCGGCAGCGTCGCGATGACCGCGCAGGGCGTGCTCGCCGGGCGCGTGGACACCGGGCCGGCCGGATGCGGTGGACCGTCTCATGTGTCGTTCTCCTGCAGTCGGATGTGCCGGGCGGCCGCCCTCAGGGGAGCTTGACCGCCAGCAGGTCCACGGGGCGGATGTCGGGGGCCGAGCGCAGCATGGTCCCCGCCGCTTCCGTCAGCGCCGCGGCGATCCGGCCCTGGAGATGACCGGTGCGGCCCTCCTCGTCGTGAAAGGTGTCGAAGACCCCGAAGGTGGTGGCGTCCTCGCGGAACGCGAACCAGGTGACGGTGTGCTCCTCCTGCCGCGCGAGCTCCAGCGCGTCGCCCAGCAGCGTCGCGACCTGCTCGGCGTACTCCGGCTGCGCCTCGATGCGTGCCAGTAGCCCGATTTTCATGTGTGTGACTCCTCGTGTCGGTGTGTGCCCTCCGTCGGGCACACACCGAACGTACGGCGGGGCAGCGCCGGCACGACAGTGTCGTAAACGACGCTGCTGATAGCGTTTCCGACATGGATGTGGCAGTGCTGGCCTACGACGGTGTCTTCGACTCCGGGCTCGCGGCGATCCTCGACGTACTCGACGGTGCCAATGCGATGCGCGGGGAGCTGGCGCAGCCGCCGCCCGCCTGGCAGGTCACCACGATCGGGTTCCGGCGCCGGGTGCGCACGGGGGCGGGACACCTGGTGAACACCGCTCCGGTGAGCGCGGCGGCGGACGCCGATCTGCTGCTGGTCCGGCCCTCGCCGAGCGACGTCCCGAAGCCCTCATCGCGCACGTCTCAGGTACCGCGTCCGCCCAGGTCCGCCGGCTGCTGGCGACCACTCGGGACCGCCGCACCCCCGTCGCCTCGGCCTGTACCGGCACGTTCCTGCTGGCGGAGTCCGGGGTGCTGGACGGGCGCCGGGCCACCACGAGCTGGTGGCTGGCACCGGTCTTCCGCACCCGCTACCCCGCGGTGGAGGTCGACCAGTCCCGCATGGTCATCACCTCGGACGGGGTCACCACGGCCGGCGCCGCCTTCGGCCACGTCGACCTGGCACTCGCCGTCGTACGGATGAGCAGCCCCGCGCTGGCGGATCTGGTGGCCCGCTATCTGGTGGTCGACGAACGCCCCTCCCAGTCGGCGTACACCATCCCCAGCGCCCTCGCCCGGAGCGACCCTCTGGTGTCGGCCTTCGAGCGCTGGGTCCGCGCCCGTCTCGACCAGCCGATCAGCATCGGCGAGGCCGCCCGCACGCTGGGCGTCAGCGAACGCACCCTGCAGCGCACGGTCCAACGGACCCTGGGCACCTCCCCGGTGCGCTTTGTGCAGGACGTCCGGGTGGAGCAGGCGTCACATCTGCTGCGGACCACCGAACTGTCCCTGGAGTCCATCGCCCGCAAGGTGGGCTACGAGCACGCCAACACCCTCCGTGTCCTGCTGCGCCGGCTCACGGGCCGGACGGTGGGGACCTTCCGCGGGCCCGACGTCTGACCGCACGCCACGCCACGCCACGCCACGCCACGGCGCGGCCGGACGGCGGCCGAAGCCGTCACCCGACCGCGCCCTCTGGCCCCCCTGGCGCAAGGTGCTCCTGCCTGCGCCGAGCGGCCGGCTGTGCGACCGTCCCCCGGGTCGTCCTGCTCGCGGTCCCCCCCCGCGACCGGCCGACCGACCGTCCCGTCCCCCGCGCGACCAGCCGGCCGGCTCCCCCGTGACCGACCGGGCGGCCGTCCCTCCCTCCCCGGCGGAGGAGTTGCGTGGGACGGACCGCCCGGTGCGGGATCGCTGCCCGCGGCTAACCGTCAGCCGCCCGATGCGGCGAGCGGTTTAGAGGGGCCGGGCCCACAGGTCCCACTGGAGACCCCCGCCGTCGCAGAAGGGGTCGGCCCACTTGCCGCTGCTGACCAGGTCGGTGCCCGCGGCCTGGCAGCCGCCGAGCGTCCAGAACTTCTTGCCGGTCCACACGGTTCCGGGCGGGCCGTCCATCGGCTTGGCCTGGACGTGGGCGGCGGCCGGTGCGGCCGCGGCTCCGGTGGCGGCGTGGGCCTGGGCGGCACCGCCCAGGCCCATGACCGTGAGTGCGGCGGCCGCGAGCGCAGTGGTGAAAATTCGCCTGTTACGCACGTGATGTCCTTTCCCCGTAGCGGCGGGCCCCGTGTGGGCCCGTCACCCTGCATACGGATAAGGCCGCTTCGCCGTATGACACGTCGCTGTGTGACGTGGGTCACATACGCGAGGGTGCTCTCCCCGCGTGTGGGCGGCGCGCCCTGCCGCCGTTCCGGTCGGTCTGAACCGGCATGGCTGAAAAGTTATTTGACGAAGCGTCACACCTCGGCGGCGACCCCGTACGTCTGATCGTGAAGTGTGTGGGGGCGTCCGATTTTGTCCGTCCGGGTGGCGTCGCGGCCGTGGCGGTTCCGGGGGTGCGGTGCCGGGCCGCGCGTGCGGGCGTCCGGAGGGCGGAAGGGGAGGTCGGCGAGTGAACTATTCCGACCTGCCGGTTTACCTGTTCTTTTCAGGGTGTTGTCCGGAGGCGCTTGCCTTGGGAGTGCGGGCATGGATAGCGTAACCAGCACCTAAAGCTTTCGAGACAGCTTTAGTGAAAGCTAAACATCGTATTGGTCCCGGGTGGGGGAGAAGTATGCAGATCAAGGTTGCGGTGGCGTACCACAGTGGATACGGCCACACCGCAAAGCAGGCGGCGGCCGTCGCGGCCGGCGCGGAGAAGGTTCCCGACACTCAGGTGCGCCTGGTCTCCCTCGCCGAGCTGAACGACGAACTGTGGGAGGTGCTGCAGGAGTCCGACGCCCTGATCTTCGGCACGCCGACCTACATGGGCGGCAGCAGCGCCGTCTTCCGCGCATTCGTCGAGGCCACCAGCCAGGTCTGGGGCGACAACATGCGCTGGAAGAACAAGATCGCGGGTGGGTTCACCAACAGCGGCAACATGGCGGGCGACAAGCTCAACGCGCTGATCGACATCGCGCTGTTCGCCGCCCAGCACGGCATGATCTGGGTCGGTCTCGCCGAGTACGGAGGCTGGAACACCTCCGCCGGCAGCCCCGAGGACATCAACCGGCTCGGCAGCTGGCTGGGCGCCATGTCCCAGTCGAACAACGACGAGGGCCCCGACGTCACGCCCTGCGCCAGCGATCTGCGGACCGCGGAGGCGCTCGGCCGCCGGATCGCCGAGACCGCCCATGTGCACCGGGCCGGCCGTGCGGCCGTCGGGTTCGACGAGGTCTCCGCCTGACCTTCGACAGCCCGTACCGAGGCAGCTGCGACCGGGGAGGGGGACCCGATGCACAGCCGTCAGCGGCACCTGACGCCGACCGTGGACACACCGTCCGAGGCGGCCCGCGGCGACGTGCCCGGCCGTCACGCCGGTAGCGGGGCGGCTGTCGCACCGGGCGCGACCGCTCGCACCGCACCGGCGGGGGCGCCGCGTCCGGCCCCGCCGGCGTCGTCCCTGTCGTCGGTGCGCGCAACTCCCTTCGTGGCAGCGCCCTCTGCCGCGGGACCCTCGGGGTCGAGTCCCCCGCATCCGGCTCGCCCGCCCCGACGGCGACGGCCCGTCGACCCGTGCGGCGCCCGATGTGGCGACGGGCATCGACTCTGCCGTCGGCCGCTCGACTCCGGGTGGAGCGGTGGTCGTGGATCCCACGGGGTCTGCGGTCTCCGATCAGGTGCCTCCCCGGGCGCTCCCCGGGCCGGGTCCGGCCGTGCCCGGCGGCTTCCGCGAGACCGGGAGGGTGCCACGGCACGGTTCTGTCCCGACGCCTGATCACCCGGCTCGCCACCGAGCCGCTTCCTCTCGACCGCACTCACCGCATCACGCGGCCGCGAACGCCGCCGTCCGCACGCCGCCACGGCAACGGACACGGCAGCGGCCGGGGAGTGCGCCGGCCCGGCACCCCGGGACCGCGATGCCCCCGGCGAACGGCCGGTCCCGCCCGTGCCGTAACGGGGCCGGGGCGCGGTCGCGGTCGTCGCCGCCGGAACACGCAACCGCACACCACCCGAGGGGCCCGCCCATCGGTGTGGAGTGCCACGGCCCGCACGGCGTGGCGCACCTCCTTCGCCCTTGTGGCACGGCCGGAGCCGTATCGCCCCGACGCATCTCCGCTCCCCGGTCCCGGCCGGCTGAAGCTCGTCCCCGTTCGGCAGTCCCATCGCTCTTCACCGTGCCCGCGGGCCGCCGCGAGCACGGCAAGCCCTGGCCGCGTGCCGTCCGCGCGGCCGTCGTCACCTGCCTTCCCGAGGAGATCAGCCATGTTCAAGACCACCACCGACGCCGAGTTGGCGGGCAACCCGATCGACGAGGTGATCGGCTCGACCATCCGCTACGCGGCCCTCACCTCGGCCGCCAAGCTCGGCATCTTCCGCACCCTGGAGGAGAACGGCCCCCAGACCCTCGACGAACTGGCCACGGCGATCGGCGCCGGTACGGACGGCACCCGCGCGGTGGCCGACGTCGCCGCGGTGCTGGGCTGGCTCACCCTGGAGGACGGCCGCTACCGCAACGGCCCGCTCGCCGAACGCTGGCTGGGCAAGAACGCCGAGTACGACTTCACCCCCGCGCTGCTGTGGGCGTACGAACTCACCAACGTCATGTGGGAACTGCCGCAGGCCGTGCGCGACGGCAAGCCCACCCAGTCGCTGTGGGAGCGCTGGGCCGACAACCCCGAGGCCGGGCGGGACTTCTCCGCGTACATGCGGGTCAAGTCGCGCCTGACCGTGCAGGCCATCGTCGACGCCGTCCCGGTGCCCGAAGGGGCGCGGCGCCTCCTCGACCTGGGCGGTTCGCACGGGCTGCACTCCATGGCCATGTGCCGGCGCCACCCCGAGCTGTCCGCGACCATCCTCGACCTGCCCGAGGCGCTCGCCGACACCGGCGCCGCGGTCGCCGAGGCGGGGCTGGCCGACCGGATCGTCCTGCAGCGCGGCAGCTTCCTCAGCGGCGACCTGGGCACCGGATACGACGTGGTCTTCCTCTTCGAGATCGTGCACAACCACACCGACGAGGAGAACCAGGACCTGATCGCGCGGGCCGCCGAGGCGCTGCGGCCCGGCGGCAAGATCGTGGTGCTCGAGGACGTCCGCGGCGAGGAGCTCGACGAGCACAACGCGGCGTTCTCGCTCGCGATGTACGCCTGCTCCGGCGACCGCACCTACAGCCTGCCGGAGATCTCCGGATGGCTCACCGGGGCGGGCCTGAAGACCGTCGAGCGGATCGCACTGCCCTCATCCGTGTCTCTGGTCGTCGGCACCAAGTAAGTCCGGCAGCCGGGGAAGGGGGGAGCACCGTGCAGATCGATCTGGCACACCGGGCGACCAGCTCATGGCTGGACGCCGCGGACCTCGCTCGCGAGGTGTACGCCCAGGCATATGGCGCCGATGTGGCGCCCCGGCCCGACTCGTTCATCGTCGCCCGGCCGGCCTGCGGCGGGGCGACCGAGCCCTGCCCGCCACTGGCCTGCGCGGGGCTCACCTTCGGCAGGGACCAAGAACTGTTCTCCGAGCGGTATCTCGACACGGGGGTCGAGGACGCCGCGCTGGCCCACCTCGGGGTCACCGTGGACCGCAGACGCGTGGTGGAGGTGGGGGCGCTGGCCACCCGCCGCGCCTCCGTCGGCCGCGAACTGATCAGAGCCACCCCGATCATCTCCTGGTGCCTGGGCATGGAGTACATCCTGTGCACCGTCACCCGGAGCCTGATCACGATGCTGGGCCGGACCGGCATCTGCTTCGTACCGTTCGGGCCCGCCGACCCCGGCCGGCTGTCTCCCGACGAGGCGGCGCGCTGGGGCTCGTACTACGACCACGAACCACAGGTCGGCGTCATCGCGCTGAACGCCCTGGACCGCCTCTTCTCCGACACCACGGGACGCTACTCGGTCACCGACCTCCAACTGAGCATCAGCGCCATGGAGGTGGCCGGTCATGCGGGTCATTAGGGAGAGCCTGGTCAGGTTCGGCGAGTCCGCGCGCCCGATGATCGAGGTGCTGGGGGAGGACGGCGTCCCGGCACGGACCCTCAGCTACCAGGAGGTCACCCGCCGGGCCGCCGAACTCGCCGACCGGATCGGTCCGGGGGACGGCCGGCCGCCGCGGGTCGGCGTGGTCTGCGGCAACACCCCCGAATTCGTGGTCGCCGACCTGGCGCTGATCGCGGCACGCGCCATCGAGGTGCCGGTCCCGCTGGCCTTCTCCGCCGAGCAGGCCGCCGGTCTGCTGGAGGAGACCGACCTGTGCCTGGCGGACGCGGCCGGGCAGGAGCGCCTGGAGCAGTGGGGGAGGGACCGGGTCCTGCGCCCGCAGTGCAGGGTGCTGCCGCTGTCCGTGGACGAGCCGGCGCCGGCCGCGCCGCTGGTGCTGCGGCCGGCCGACGCCGGCACGGACTGGGAGTGCAAGGTCATCCACACCTCCGGCACGACCTCGCGCCCCAAGGGCGTGCGGATCAGGGCGGCGGCGCTGAACGAACTGCTGGGCTCGCTGCGGTCGGTGATGCCCCGCGGAGCCTTCGCCCGCTACCTCTCCCTCGTCCCGTTCAGCCTGCTCATCGAGCAGGTCACCGGCCTCTATCTGGTCCTGCTCGACGGCGGCACGCTGGTCCTGATGCCGCCGGGCAAGGCGCTGGTCGGCACCGCGGCGGCGGCCGCCACCGACGCCCTGCCGTATGTGGCGGCGTCCCGCCCGACCGCGATGGTCGCCACCCCCGCGCTCGTCGACGCCTTCGCCACCGCCGCCGACGAGGCCGCTGACCGCGGACGCCCCGCGGCGGAGGCCCTGTTCGGGACGCCCGGCGCACCGCTCATCTGCTGCGGCGGCGCGCCCGTGCACCCCGAGCTGCTGCGCCGTCTGGAGGAGCACGGCCTGCCCGTCCACGAGGGGTACGGGCTGTCCGAGAACAGTTCCGTGGTCAGCTGGAACACCCCGTCCGCCCGGCGCCCGGGCACCGTGGGCCGCCCGCTGCCGCACGTCCGCGTCAAGATCGCCGACGACGGTGAACTCCTGGTCAAGAGCACCTCGCTGTTCGCCGGTTACACCCGCGACGACCCCTCCAGCCTCGTCCTCACCGATGACGGCTGGCTGCGCACCGGCGACCTGGCCCGGGTCGACGAGGAGGGCTTCCTCAGCATCACCGGGCGCAAGAAGAACGTCATCATCACCGCCGCCGGCCGCAACGTGGCCCCCGAATGGGTCGAGGCACAGTACGCCCGGCTTCCGTTCGTCCGCGCCGTCGCGGTGGTCGGCGACGGACTCACCGTCCTCCACGGGCTCTTCCTCGTCGACGGATCCACCGATCTCGCGGCGGCCGGGGCGGCCGTGCGGGAGTTCGGCGAGGCACACCTCTCGGAGGTGGAACGGGTCGCCGTACCGCACCTCGCGGTGGCCGACGAACGCCTCTACCGCAGGTTCTTCACCGTCACCGGCAGGCCCATGCGGGCGGCCGTCCGCACCGCGCTGTCCAACGGAACGCTGTACGACCACCAAGGAGCTGACGCATGACCACGACCGCTGACGTCCGGCCCTACGGCGCCGCCACCGGCCGGCTCGTGCAACCCGCGGGGGACAGCTCGCTGGGTGCCCTGGACCCGGCATGGGTCACCGGCCTGCTCGCCGACGCCGGCTTCCTGCTCTTCCGCGGCTTCCGCACCGACCTGGAGGAGTTCACCTCGTTCGTGAAGGCGCACTCCAGCCGGATCACCCTCGACCCGGCCCGCTCCTTCCACGGCGGCGAGGTCGCGCAGAAGGTGGACGCGGGCACCGGCGCGGTAGGCCTCCACCTGGAGAACGGCAACAGCCCCTTCGGCCCCGACCTGACCTGGTTCCTGTGCGAGAAGGCCGCCGCCAGCGGCTCGCAGACCACGGTCTGCGACGGCTACCGGGTCTGGGACGCGGCCGGTGACACGGCCCGCGCGGTCTTCGGCATCAAGGACATCATGTACAGCCGCCGGGTCGAGGAGCCCAAGTGGAAGGCGTTCGTCTGCCACCAGACCGAGGGCCGCAAGAAGCTCGACGACATCACCTTCGCCGATATGAAGGAGCTGGTGGGCGGCAATGTGTCGACCACCCTCCAGCTCAACGACGACGGCTCCCTGCACTACGCGTTCCGCACCGGCGCCGCCCATGCCACGCTCTTCGGCAGCCGCCTCGCCTGGGCCAACAGCATCTTCGGCCCCTCGTACAACTATGAGGCCCCGCACATCACCTTCGCCGACGGCACCGACATACCCGACGACCTCCTCGAGGAATTCCGCCGCCTCACCACCGAGATCACCGAGGAACTCGACTGGCGGGACGGCGACCTGGCGCTGATCGACAACACCCGGGTGATGCACGGCCGGCGCGAGGTCCTCGACACCGACCGGACCGTCTACAACGCACAGAGCTACCTCGACCCCGCGCTGCTGGCCGCCGTGCGGGACGGGAGGGCCGAGCGATGACGACCGCACCCACCGGCCTCGACGACACCCGGGTGAGCGCCGTGCTGGACGAGATCGCCCGCACCGCCGAGCACCACGACCCGGAGGTGATGAAACGCGCCTACGCCACCGCGGCGGACTGGCCGCAGCCGCCCACCGCCCAGGAGGCCGCCGACCTCTGTGCCCAGGCCGCGCTGCCCGTGCACCCCCAGGTCGGTACCTTCCTGTACCAGCTCGTACGGAGCCTGCGGCCGGCCCTCGTCGTGGAGTTCGGCACGTCCTTCGGCGCTTCGACGCTCTATGCGGCAGCCGCCCTGCGCGACAATGGCGGCGGCCGCATCATCGGCTCGGAGCTCCACCCCGGCAAGGCCGACCGTGCGCGCGGCCACCTGGAGCGCGCCGGGCTCGGTGCCTACGCCGAGATCCGGACCGGTGAGGCCCGCGAACAGCTCGCCACCCTCCCCGGCCCGGTCGACCTGGTGCTGCTGGACGGATGGAAGGAGCTCTACCTGCCGGTCCTCAAAGTGCTCGAACCCGCCCTGCGGGCCGGCTCCCTGGTCGTCTCCGACAACCTGCCGATGCTGCCGCCCGAGTTCACCGACCACGTCCGAACCGCCGGCAACGGCTACCTCTCCCAGCAGCTTCCGCTGGGCGACGGCATCGAGTTCTCGCTCCGCCTGCAGGACCCGGCATGACGCCGCCGCCGGCCCGGCCCCGCGCCCGGGCCGGCCGGCGCACCACCCCGTACGCACCGAAAGGGCACTGAAGACCCGTGAACCCCCGCACCCCACGCCGCACCCTGCTCCGGGCCGGCCTCGCCGCACTTCCCCTGGCGGCCGTCGCACCGACCGCCCACGCCGCCGAGCAGACCGGCCGCCTCACCGTCGCCGACGTCTCCCGCTGGACCGACGCCTACCTGGAGGCCTGGCGGACCAAGAACGACACCGCCGCGGTCCGGCTGTTCACCCCCGACGCCCTGTACGAGGCGGTGCCCGGCGTCCCGGCGCAGACCTTCCGCGGCCGCGATGCCATCGGCCGCTACTGGCGCGACATCACCGCCGGCCAGAGCGAGATGACCGGCCGTCACGGCACCCCCGTCGTCACCGGGAACCGGGCGGCCGTCGAACTCTGGGTCACCCTGAAGGCCCCCGCCATCAACCCCGACGGCGACCACTGGGTCACCTTCCTGGAGAGCAACATCCTGCTCTTCGCCCCCGACGGCCGCTGCCGGCGCAACACCGAGTACTGGAACCTCCAGATGGGCCGCCTGGAACCGCCGCAGGGGTGGGGCACTGCATGACCGTCGCCCGCTCGCTCGTCACCGGGGGCCGCGTCCTGACCATGGACCCGGCCCTCGGTGAACTGCCGTCCGCCGACATCCTGGTGGAGGACGGCCGGATCACCGCCGTCCGCCCCGGCATCGACGCGCCGGGGGTGGACGAGCGCATCGATGCCCGCGGGTGCCTCGTGCTCCCCGGCTTCGTCGACACCCACCGGCACATGTGGCAGGCGGCGCTGCGCGGCAGCGGCGCCGACCAGACCCTCGACCAGTACTTCGCGACCGTACTGCACACCCAGGCCCCCCGGCTCACCGCCGACGACCTCCACCTCGGCAACCTGCTCAGCGCGCTGGGCGCCCTGGACGCGGGGGTGACCACCGTCCAGGACATCTCCAACGTCCCCAAGCCGACCGAGGAGCACACCGACGCCCTGCTCGACGCCCTCACCGGCTCCGGGCTGCGCAGCGTCTTCGCGTACGGACACGGCACGGCCCAGGACGCCCGCCGGGTCCGCACGGGCAGACTGCACGCCGGGGAAGCCCTGGTGACCATGGCGCTCAACGCCGAGGCCGGCAGCGACGAGACCATCCGGCGCGGCTGGTCCCTGGCCCGTGAACTGGACCTGCCGACCGCCCTGCACGTCCGGGGCGGCAGCCCCGTCTCCCGGCTGCGCCGCCTGGGCGTCCTGCGGCCCGGGACGGTGTTCATCCACGGCACCGGGATGGACGCCGGTGAGCTGCGGCTGATCCACGACAGCGGCGGGGCCCTGTCGGTCGCGCCCGCCATCGAAATGACCATGGGCCACGGGCTGCCGCCGTTCGCCGCGGCGGTGGCCGCCGGGCTGCGGCCCAGCCTCAGCGCCGACGTCGAAGTCGCCGCGGCCGGCGACATGTTCACGCAGATGCGGGCCGCCTTCCAGATCGGCCGCTTCGCTGCGCTGCAGGGCCATGCGGGCCCGGACGCCCCCCTGCTCACGGTGCGGGAGGTCCTGGAGTTCGCCACGCTCGGCGGCGCCGAGGCGCTCGGGATGGCGGACCGCATCGGCTCGCTGACCCCGGGCAAGCAGGCGGATCTGATCGTGCTGCGGACCGACCGGCCCGGTGTGGCGCCGGTGTACGACGCCGCCGCGGCCGTCGTGTCGTCGATGGACCGCGCCGATGTCGACACCGTGCTGGTCGCCGGGCGGATCGCCAAGCGGCAGGGGAGGCTGGCGTACGCCGGGCTGCCGGGGCTGCTGGCCCGGGCCCAGGAGGTGCGCGACCGGCTGGCCGGCTGACCCGCTGCGTCAGCGGCGGATCAGCACGCCCTCCTCGATGGCGGCCAGCGCGATCCGCAGCTGCTCGCTGAGGGCCTTCGCGGTGCGCTCCGGGATGCGGTCGACGAGGCGCGCGTGCACGGCGGTGGTGGCGCGCACCGCCGCCTCGGCGGTCTCCACCCCGCGCGGCGTGAGCTGCACCCAGCTGCTGCGGGCATCGTCCTCGGCCGCGGCGCGGGTGACATGGCCGGCGGCCACCAGGCGCTTGACGACATTGCTGGTGCCGCCGGAGGACAGCAGGAGGGCGTGGGTGAGGTCGGTCGGCTTGAGACGGTAGGGAGCGCCGATCCGCCGCAGGGTGGCGAGGACGCCGTACTCGGCCTGGGTGAGCCCCAGCTTCTCCAGTTCGGCACCGGCGGCGACATCGAAGGCCGAAACGAGCAGGGCGCTCCTTTTGGCCAATTCCAGGGGGAGACCGGCGATTTCGGGCAGCTCGTGTCCCCATGCCGAGATGATCTCGTCTACGTGGTCAGGCTCCACCGAGAACCGCCTTCCCTCTACCGAATAGCTCAGTCCAAAGATATCTCACCGTCCGGACAGGTGCGTTCTGACCTGGGGAGACCGTGTGACTGCCGCATGCAGACACCGTGAAAAGCTTTCCATCTACCTTTCAATATAGCTTTTCTCAATGCTTTCTCTCTATGCTTCTCGTATGGTCAAGCGTGAGTCCAAGCGTGCAGCGACCCTGACGGTGGCCCTGCTTCTGGCGCTGACCGGTGTCACCTCCTGCGCCGGTCGCGCCACGGACACCGCCCCACAAGGGGGCGAGGTGGCGGAAAAGCGACGCTCCACCCAGGAAGGAATCGTCGGAATGCGAGAGTTCAGCGCCGCACCGGACCAGCTGCCGTCGTGCTACCGCGGTGCCCGGGACGCCACCGCGTACCGTCTGCCCGGCTCCTCGGGCCGCGGCCGTATGGTCACCGTGGGCAGCGGCCCCCGCGGGGTGGTCTTCGCGCCCATCTCCTGGGGCGACGCCTGCGAGTGGGCATCCGAGGCCAAGCGGCTCGCGGCCGGCGGCTACCACGTCGTCACCTTCGACTGGGGAACGGACCGCCGCCGGACCGTGTCCGACGCCACCCGGCTGCTCCGTTCCCGCGGCACCTCGAACGTGGCCTGGGTCGGCGGCTGCATGGGCGGCACCTTGATGCTCGGCATGCTGACGGACCGTACCGCCCGCCCCATTGGCGTCGCCGGGATCAGCCCGCTGGCCTCACTGGGCGGCTACTCCGCCGGGAGCGGCGCCTCCTACAAGGGGGAACTGCTGCTCCTGGGGACGGCCGACGACCCGCTCTCGGACGAAGGGAAGCTGCGCGAGGTGGCCCGCAGCTTCCCCGAGGCCGAGGTCACCGTGCTGCCCGGCACCCTCCACGCCGCCGAGATCTTCACCGGCCCGCACGGCGACACGGCCCGGCGCAGCCTGGACGGCTTCCTCGACCGCACCTTCGCCCCGGTACCCGGCTGACCCCGCGGTGCCGCGGCATCGCGGCCCGGGGCCAGGGCCGGCCCGGGCCGCCGGACCCCCGGGCCGCCCCCGCCCCCGTCTCTGCCGGAGAAGTCGGAGAAGGAGCGAGGGCGGCGCCGGGCCGGACCGTCCGGGGGCCGGCCAGGGCTCGGTGGCGGATCAGGAGTGGGTGGCGAAGTCCTGGGTCCACCACGGTCCGTTGGCGCTGAGATTGACGCCCACGCCGGTGGACTTGTAGGAGCAGTTGAGGATGTTGTCCCGGTGGCCCGGGCTCTTCATCCAGCCGTCCATCGCCGTGGCCGGGTCCTTGGGGCTCTTGAAGATGTTCTCCGCCCAACTGGCCCACGGGAAACCGGCCTTGGTCATCCGGGTGCCCGGGTCGACGCCCTCCGGGGTGTTGTGCTCGTAGTAGTTGCGCGCGGCCATGTCGTCCGAGTGGGCCTGCGCCGCGGCCTGCAGTCGGCGGTCGACGCTGAGCGGCCCGCAACCGTGCTGCGCCCGCTGGGCGTTGACCAACTCGACGATCTTCTGCGCGAACGCCGCCGCGGTGCCCTTCGCGGCACCCGTGCCGGCCGGGGCGCCGCCCCCTGTGCCCGACCCGGGGCGGGCCGCGCGGGGCGTGACGCTCTTGGCCGGGTCCGCGCTGCCGCCGGTGCGGGAGGCCTGCGGCCGGGGCGTCGCGTGCCGCTTGCGGTGCCGCTCGGTCGCGGACGGGGAGGCCGCGGGCTCATGGCTCTTGGGCGAGCGCGAAGCGGTCGGCTCCGGGGAGGCGGGGGTGGTGGCGGCCGGAGCGGCCTGCGCGGCCCCGTCCGCCGCGAGCGCCCGGTCGGCCCCGGAGTCGGGACGTATCAGCACCACGCAGGACCCGCCCACGACGACCACGGAGGCCACCGCCAGCAGGGTGGCCTTCCGCCCGGGGCGGCTGCCACCGCGGTGCAGGCCGCCGTTGCGTCCGTGCCGGCCGCCCGAACGGCCGCCGCCGGCCGGGCCGGAACGCCGATGCGCGGCGGACGCGTCCGCCCGGCGGCCGTTCCCGGTCGGGGCCTCGTCGTGGAACTCGGGCTGCAGGTGGTGGTCGTTGTTCATGGTTCCGTTTCCTGTGGGGGTCGGGGATCTGCCGGCCGGCGGTGCCGCGCGGCGCATGGCCCGTACGGCGGTCCGTGGCGGCCGACACAAGGGGAGACCCCGGGGCCGGGCGCCGATAACGGAAAGCGGGAAAAAAGTTTTGCCGCGTTTTCCCGGGCGCCCCACAGCCCTCTCCGGGCCGGCGCCACGACCCCTCACCGGACCACGACTCGTCGGACGACGCCCGGGCCGTTCCCCGTGCGTCGTCGCTCTCCGGATCCGCGTAGGTTTTTCTGTTATCGCGACGAGCCCACGGGATCACCTGGGTGCGGGGGCTACGAGTACGCACGAACGAACAGGGATGAATGGGCGTGAAGCAGGAAAACGGGACGGCAGCCGTCGAGGCCGCCAAGGCCGGGGACGAGCATGCCCGGGAGGAACTCCTGGCCTCCTACCTGCCGCTGATCTACAACGTCGTGGGACGTGCACTGGACGGCCATGCGGACGTCGACGACGTGGTGCAGGAGACCATGCTGCGCGTCCTGGAGTCGCTGGCGGACCTGCGGGAGCCGGCGTCCTTCCGCTCCTGGCTCGTGGCCATCGCCATGAACCAGGTGCGCCGCCGGTGGACCACCGACCGCAAGGCGCCCCTCGTCGGCCTGGACCAGGCGCCGGAACGGGCCGACCGCTCCGCCGACTTCGTGGACCTGACCATCCTGAAACTGGGACTCTCCGGCCAGCGTCGTGAAGTCGCCGCGGCCACCCGGTGGCTGGACGAGGGGGACCGGTCGCTGTTGTCCCTGTGGTGGCTGGAGGCCGCCGGGGAGATCACCAGGACGGAGCTGGTCGCCGCCGTCGGGATCGGCTCACGTCATGCGGCGGTCCGGGTGCAGCGCATGAAGGAGCAACTGGAGGCCGGACGCGTGGTGGTGCGCGCGCTCGCGGCCGATCCGCCGTGCCCCGATCTGACCCGGTTGACGGCCACATGGGACAACGAACCCTGCGCCCTCTGGCGCAAACGCATATCCCGCCACGCCCGCCGGTGCGCGGCCTGCTCCGGACACTGGAAGGACCTGCTGCCCGCCGAGGGGCTGCTGGCCGGCCTCGCCCTGCTGCCGCTGCCGTCGCACCTCGCCCCGCCCGCCGCACCGGCCCCCACCGCCGCGACGGTGGCGACGACCGCGGCACCCGCGCACCACGGCTCCGGCATACCCGGCACCCATCCGCTGCCGAAGCGGCTGCCCCGGCCGCGCCGGGTGACGAAGGGCACCGCCGTCACGGGGACCGCCACCCTCGCCGTGGCCGTCGCCGCCGCCCTGTGGTGGTGGCCCGGTGCCCCGCCGGCCGACCGGAAGGCGGAACGGAAGACGGAGCCGAAGGCGGCACGCACGGTGGCCGCGCCCTCGCCGACGCGGCACCCCACACCCACCCCGACCCCCACGCCCTCGCGCACCGCGACCGCGTCCCCCACCCCGTCCGCGACACCGTCCCCCACCCCGCCCAGCCTCGAAGAACAGGCCACCGCACTCATCAACACCCGGCGGGCCCGGGCCGGCTGCGGGCCGCTGCGCATCGACCGCAGACTCCACACCGCGGCGCGCCGGCACTCCGCCGACATGGCGGCACGGCAGTACTACGAGCACGACGCCCCGGACGGCACCGGACCCGACGACCGGATCACCGCCGCCGGATACCAGTGGAGCAGCTGGGGCGAGAACCTCGACCGCGGCCCGCGCACCGCCGCCGCGGCGGTCAACGACTGGATGGGCGACGCCATGCACCGCGGCAACCTGCTCGACTGCACGTTCACTGCGGTCGGCATCGGCGTCGTCGAGGGACCGGGCGGACCCTGGTGGACCCAGGACCTCGCGGCGCCGCGCTGAGCTGCGCGCGCCGGGCACCACTGCCGACCGCGTTCCCGTGGGGTGGCCGGGCGGCGGGCGTGAACCCGCCCGCCCCGCCACCCGCCCGGCACCAAGACGCCCGGCACCGGGGCGGCAAGGCACCGCCGCCCCGGCCCAGCGGCAGGAGTGTGACGACAGGCCCTAGCGGGCCACCCGCCAGCTCAGCTTCGCCGACAGCTGTTTGCGCAGCGCCGGGTCACGGACCGCGGCCGTACGGTCGGTGGCCCTGGCCGTGACCGTATGGGTGCGACCGTCGTGCGGGACGCCGAGGGCCCGTACGACGACCGTGGACCGGCCGCGCGCGGCCTTGCGCTCGCGCCCGTCGACATACCACTTCACCTGCGCGGAGGCGGGTGCGCCGACCCGGAGACGGGCCGTGCGGGGCACGGCGCGGTCGGTCGGCACGGGGCTGCTCAGCACGCTCGCATAGCGGTAGAAGCCCGCGATCATGCCCTCCCGGCCGGGGAGGTTGAACTCCCGGCCGAGCGTCCGCATGATCGAGTTCTCGGTGGGCCGGTTGAGCCCGTGCTCGTAATAGCCGCCGCCCTCGAACGCGCCGACCGCACCGCCGTCCGGCGACTCCTGGCCGATCCAGCGGTACCACTTCTGCCGCTGTGCGGTCATCTGGTCGGCGGAGAGTGTGGTGAGGTTGGCCTCGGCGGGCTCGGGGCCCGAGTAGGTGCCGGACTCGCCGTAGTCGTACTCGTCGGCGAGCTTGCCGAGCGAATGGCCCGTCTCGTGCACCGCGATCTGGTCGGACCGGTCGTTGTCGGAGGAGGCGGTGGCGATGCCGTCGTAACCGACCTGCGAGGAGACGTCGTTGTAACCGGCGCCGCCGTACTTGGTGGAGTTGGCGAGCACTACGACGAGGTCGGCGGCCGGGGCCTTGGAGGCGTACGACTCGACCTTGCCGGTGTCGACGCACAGCAGCCGCTCGGTGCCGTCGCAGAAGAAGGCGGAGTCGAGGGCGGTGTCGCGGACCACGTCCTGGGTGGGGTCCCCGGAGACGCCGGACTCGTTGGAGACGGCGTCGACGGCCCAGACGTTGAACAGTCCGGCGTACGAGGCGTAGGGCTCGACGGCGGACATCTTGGCCCACTTGGCGCGGACGTCGGCGTGGAAGTCCTCCTGCTGGGCGGCGGTGTAGCCGTCGCCGACGAAGACCACATCGAGCTTGGTGCCGACCGGGCCGTTCTGCACGATCGAGGTGACATCGCCGTCGCCGGCGATCGCGGTCTTCTCGGCGGGGGAGAGCGGTGGGGAGGCCGGAACGGTGGTGTGCCGGGGGTGGCCGGTCGTTTCGGTGAAGTACTCGACCTGCTGGGTGCGCGGCCCGTGCGGGGCGGGGGACGAGGGCGGGGCGGCGCCTTGGGCGGTGGCCGCGGTGGCCGTTGCGGCCAGTGTCACCGTGGCGAGGGCGGCCGACACCGCGGTGCGTATGGACAGGCGTCTGGGGGTGTCCTTGGAGGTGCGTCTGCGCATGGGGGGTTCCTCCCGAAGCCCGCCGCACAGGCGGCGGGTTGAGCCGGATTCAGGCGCGCTCAACGTAGAGGCTCCGGGGGTTCCAAGCAACGCATGAGGTCCAAGTTTCGTAGTGGTCAGGCGAGTTGCGGGAGGAGCGGGGTGTCCCCGGTGCCCCTTCCGGCGCGGATACGTGTATGTGGCGTTGTGGGGGGCGGGGCAAGCGCGGGGGCGTGCGCGCCTGGCGCGGTGTGGTGGTGCAGATGTCTGTGTTGTGTCACATCAAAGGGCATTTCCCCTGCCAAGGGGTGACGGGCGGTCAATCTATGGAGGCCCGGTCAAACCGGCCGGGCGTCCGGTTTTTGGGCGCCCGCACAGGGCTGCCCCTTGCAGGAGGTTCGATGTTCCCCAACGCTTCGCGTGTTGCCATGGTGGTCCTGGGCTCCGCGGCCCTCGCAGCCACCGCCGCCCTCCCGGCCACCGCGGCCGGCCACCATGCTCCGCACCCCACGCGGTCCGCGGTCGTGCTGGGGGCGGTCCAGTACGACAGCCCCGGACGGGACGACCGCTCCAACCGGAGCCTGAACGCGGAGTGGGTGACGGTACGGAACACCGGCCGCACGCCCGTCAACATCAAGGGCTGGAGCCTGTCCGACAAGAGCGGGCACACCTACCGCTTCGGCAACCTGCGGCTGAACGGCCGCAGCCAGGTCCGGGTCCACACCGGCATCGGCCGCGACAACCGTCATGACGTCTACCAGAACCGCCGGGCCTACGTCTGGGACAACCTCCGGGACGAAGCGACCCTGCGCAGCGACCGCCACCGGGTCGTCGACACCGTGGCGTGGGGGCGCCGTCACTGACCCGGAACGCAGGTGACCGGTGAGGGGGTCGCCCCTCCCTCACCGGCCGGAGCTTGTGCCACCCGGTGCGCCGCAGACGGCCTGTCTGCGGCGCACCGCCGTGCGGGAGCCGCCGAACGCCGCACGGCTCACACCTTGATGATCAGCTTTCCCCGCACATGCCCCGCCTCGCTCAGCTCCTGGGCCTTCGCGGCGTCGGCGAGCGCGAAGGTCTCGACGACGGGTATGGCGAGCTTGCCCTCGACGGCCAGGCGGGCGTGCGCGGCCATGATCGCCCGAACCTGCTCCGGTGGCGTACCGCCCGCGGAGAAGACCACCCCATGGTCCGCGGCGTGCATATCGGCGATGGTGACGATGCGGTCGGTCGTGCCGCCGCGCAGGGCGATCGAGACCGGCAGCGCGTCCTGGCCGGCCGCGTCGAGGACCGCGTCGACGCCCTGCGGCGCGGCCGCCCGTACCCGGTCGGCCAGGCCCGCCCCGTAGGCCACCGGGACCGCGCCCAGGGCACGCAGGAAATCGTGGTTGGCCGGGGACGCCGTGCCGACCACGGTGGCGCCCGACGCCACCGCGAGCTGGACCGCGGCCTGGCCGACGGCCCCCGCCGCACCGTGCAGCAGCAGCGTCTCGCCCGTCATCAGGCCGAGTGTGCCGAGAACCCGCTGCGCCGTCTCGCCGGCCACCGGGAGGGCGGCCGCGGCTTCGAAGGAGAGCGCGGCGGGCTTGCGGGCGACGTGCTCCGCGAGGGCGTACTCCGCGTAGGAACCCGTGCTGGTCAAGCCGAAGACCTCGTCGCCGACGGCGAGCGCCTCTCCCGAGAGGGGCCCGTGGCCGTCCGCGTCGCCGATCGCGTCCACCACCCCGGCGAACTCCAGCCCCGGCACGGCGGGAAACGTCGTCGGGTAGAAGTGCTCCACCCACCCGTAGCGCCGCTTGTGGTCCAGCGGATTGACGCCGGCCGCCACCACCTTCACCCGTACTTGCCCCGGTCCGGGCACCGGCTTGTCGGTGTGCCCGAGGGCGAGGACGTCAGGTCCGCCGAATTCGTTGTAGATGATCGCTCGCATGGAGGTCTCCCCGTTCCAGGCATGGGATATGGGACTCATCGAAGGTGTGGACCGCAACGGATGCACGGCTTCAGCTTCGGGTGCGAAGAGCGGCGCTGCGCCGGCCATCGGGACAGTTGGGCCTGGCCGAACGGCCGGGCCCCGCCCCGGCGCGTCTGGCTACGCTGAGGCATATGGAGTTGACCGGATCCGTGCCCGCCCTGACCGCCGCGTACGAGGTGATCCGCCAGCCCCTGGGCGAGATCCTGCCCCGGCTCTCCGCCGTTCTGGCCGGATCCGTGCCGCACCGGGCGGTCGCCGAACTCTCCACGCACTGCGCGCACTCCCCGTTCAAGACGTACGGCGATGCGGAGCTCACCGGCCGGCTGTCCACCGCCCACCTGGCGCCGCTGCTCGCCTCGGGCATCCCGGTCCGCCCGTGGCAGGGCACGCTCGCCGGCGTCGACCTGCCCGTCCTCGCGGTGACGAGCCACGCGACCCTCCGGGGCGCCGTCCTGCTGCTGGTCAGGGACGGTGACGCCGCCCCGGTCGACGAACCGGCGGCCGTCCTGGTGCAGGCCCTGTGGGACGTGGTCACCAGCCACTTCGACCGGTTGGCGGCGGAGGCCGTGCCCGGTGCGCTGGCCCGCTCGCGGACCGCCGCCGGGACCCGGGCCCGGGTGATCGCGGAACTGGGCGAGGCCTGTTCGGCCGCGCTCACCGGGGTGTTGGGCGTGCTGCGCAGTCGCACCCTCGACGATGCGGCGGCCCGCGCCACCGCCACGGACCTGGCGGTCTCGGCCCTGGTGGAGCTGCGGGCCGAGGCGGAACGGGACCAGGAGATCGCCGAGGAGCCGGCCGCACAGGCCTTCGCCCGGCTCGCCGACTCGCTGCGGCCGCTGGTGCGTTACAGCCCCGTACGGCTGGAGCTGGGCGCGCCGGACTCCGCCCGGACGGTGGCGGCCGACGTGGCGCACACCGCGCGGGCCGTCGTGCGGACGCTGCTGCTGAGGGTGCTGGAGCAGGCGGAGGTGAGCCGCGTCCACATCGGCTGGCAGCTCACCGACGACGTACTGCGCGCGACGGTGCGCGACGACGGGCCCGGCACGCTCACCCGCGACGAGGTGGCGCACGGCGGGGTCCTCGCGCGCCTCGACGTGCTCGACGGGCGGCTGGACGTCGACGCCGTACCCGGGTGGGGGACCACGGTCTCGGCGTCGATCCCGCTGCGCATCTCCCCGGACCCGGCCCCCGACCCGCTCACCTCGCTGGGCGAGCGGGAACTGGAAGTGCTGGCCCGGCTGGCGCTCGGCCGCCGCAACCGTGCGATCGCGCAGGAGCTGCACATCAGCGAGTCGACGGTGAAGTTCCATGTCGCCAAGATCCTCACCAAACTGGGCGTCGGCTCACGCGGCGAGGCGGCGGCGCTCTTCCACACGGTGGCGTAACGGCTGCGGGCCGGGTGCATCGGCTGCCCCGTGGCGTGCCACGAGTGCGTCGACAGGCGGCCGGCCGTCGTGGTGCCCGCGGACCCGGCGCCGGGTCACGGACGGTTCCCCCGGGCGCGGTTGCGGAAGGTGGCCGGGGTCTCGCCGGCCCGCTGGCGGAAGAACTTGGTGAAGACCGTGGCGTCCGGGAAGCCCAGCCGGTCGCCGATGGCGGTGGCGGTGAGGCCGGTGTGCACCAGCAGACGCTTGGCCTCCAGGAGGACCCGGTCGTCGATGTAGCGCTTGGCGCCGCACCCGGCGGCGGCGTGGGCTGCGCGGGTGAGCGTGCGGACGCTGTAGCCCAGCTTCCTGGCGTACTCCTCCACCCGGTGGCTGCGGGCGAAGTCGGCCTCCACGGCCTGCTGGAAACTCCGGAAGGCCGCACTGCCCGCCTCGTCCCCGCCCTGCGCGCCGCGCACCTGCGCCAGCCGCAGGACGAGGACGGCGAGCAGATGGCGCACCACCTCCAGATGCACCTCCAGCGGCAGGCCGGCCAACTGCCGGTACTCGCTCTCCAGCAGTTCCAGGACGCGCCGTACGGCATCCCCCTCCGCGCCCTGCGGGGCCAGGGGCCGGGTCCCGTCCAGCCGGTCGACGCGGGCGGCATCCGCGGTGGCCGGGCTGAGGAAGCCCGGCAGGAACAGGACGATGGTGCCCTCGGCCCGGGTGAGGTCGGACCGGTACTGACTGATCTGGCCGGGGCGCACCCACAGCCAGCTGCCCGGGGTCAGCTCGTGCTCGGTGAAGTCGACCGAGCAGCGCAGGGTGCCGGTGCGCACCGCGATCAGCTCGTGGAAGGCGAGGCGTTTGGTCGCGTACGGGTCGATGCCGTGCCCCTGTGCGCGGGCGAGCAGATCGGCGAAACCGAGGACCTCCGCGCCGGGCGGGGCTCCCGCCGAGGCCCGGAAGGGGACCTCGGTGACATCAGACGGTCCGTTTCTGTCCATAGCGTGTCCTCAGCGTACTGCTTCGAAGGGGCGACTCGCGCCTAGCGTGAGAGGTGACGAGGCCGGTCGGGCCACGTGCGGGCGGACGCGACCCGAATCCGGCATGACGATGCGGTGACCGAAAGGTCCAGTGCACCTCCACCGGTGCCAAGGCTCTGCCGGCCTGCCGTGCACCGGCCTGCCGTGCACCGGCCTCGGCACCCACCGTGCACCGGTCTCGCACCGCCCGGGTGCCGTCCGACGAACCGAGGAGCTGACCACTGTGCGACTGATCGTGGGGATGACGGGAGCGACGGGCGCCGTGTTCGGCGTCCGGCTCCTGGAGGCCCTGGCCGAACTGCCGGACGTCGAGACCCATCTCGTCCTCTCCCGCTGGGCGCGGACCACCATCGAGCTGGAGACCGGCCGTTCGGTCGCCGGGGTGAGCGCGCTCGCCGATGTCACCCACCGGCCCGAGGACCAGGGCGCGACCCTCGCTTCGGGCTCGTTCCGCACGGACGGCATGGTGATCGCGCCGTGCTCGATGAAGACGCTGGCGGGCATCCGGGCCGGCTATGCCGACGGGCTGCTGGGGCGTGCTGCGGACGTGGTGCTCAAGGAGCGCCGCCCGCTCGTGCTCGTACCGCGCGAGACACCGCTGAGCGAGATCCATCTGGAGAACATGCTCGCCCTCGCACGCCAGGGCGTGCAGATGGTGCCGCCGATGCCCGCCTTCTACCACCACCCGCAGACGGTGGACGACCTCGTCGACCACCTCACCGCGCGGATCCTCGACCAGTTCGGCCTGCCCGCGCCCGACGCCAAGCGCTGGGAGGGCATGCGCGCCGCCCGCGCGGTCAAGCCCGCCGCCTGACCCCCGACACCCCCGCCCCACCGAGGAGCACCCATGGCATACGACGACCTCCGCAGCTTCCTGGCGGCCCTCGACGAGGAGGGCCAACTGCTGCACATCACCGAAGAAGTGCGGCCCGAGCCGGACATCGCCGCGGCCGCCAACGCGGCCCCGCGCCTGGGCGACGCGGCGCCGGCCCTGTACTTCGACCGCGTGCGCGGCTTCACCGACGCCCGTATCGCGATGAACGTGCACGGCTCCTGGGCCAATCACGCCCTGGCGCTGGGTCTGCCCAAGGAGACGGGGACCAAGGAGCAGGTGGCGGAGTTCATCCGCCGCTGGGCGCGGTTCCCCGTCGCGCCGGAGTGGCGCGGCGCCCCGCCGTGGGCCGAGAACACCATGGACGGCGACGCGGTCGACATCTTCACGGTGCTCCCGCTGATCCGCCTCAACGACGGCGACGGCGGCTTCTACCTCGACAAGGCCGCGGTCGTCTCCAAGGACCCCGAGGACCCCGGCCACAGCGGCAAGCAGAACGTCGGGATCTACCGCGCCGAGGTCAAGGGCCGCCGCAGGCTCGCACTGCAGCCGGTGCCGATGCACGACGTCGCCCAGCACCTGCGCAAGGCCGAGGAGGCCGGCGAGGACCTGCCGGTCGCCCTCGCCCTCGGCAACGAGCCGGTCATCTCCCTCGTCGCCTCGACCCCCATGAAGTACGACGAGAACGAGTACGAACTGGCCGGTGCCCTGCGCGGCGCCCCGGCACCGCTCGCGAAGGCCCCGCTGACCGGCCTGCCGGTGCCGTGGGGATCGGAGGTGGTCATCGAGGGCGTCACCGAGGGCCGCAAGCGCGAAATCGAGGGCCCCTTCGGCGAGTTCACCGGTCACTACTCCGGCGGCCGCAGACTGCCCGTCCTGCGCATCGACAAGATCTCCTACCGCACGCACCCGGTCTTCGAACACCTCTACCTCGGCATGCCGTGGACCGAGGTCGACTACCTGATCGCCGCCAACACCTGTGTCCCGCTGTACCAGCAGCTGAAGACGGACTTCCCCGAGGTCCAGGCGGTCAACGCGATGTACACCCATGGCCTGGTCGTCATCGTCTCGACGAGGAAGCGCTACGGAGGCTTCGCCAAGGCGGTCGGCATGCGGGTGCTGACCACGCCGCACGGCCTCGGCTACGCCGCCACCGTCATCGTCGTCGACGAGGACGTCGACCCGTTCGACCTCCCGCAGGTGATGTGGGCGCTGTCCACCAAGATGAACCCGGCGGGCGACCTCGTCCAGGTCCCTCGGCTGCCCGTCCTCGAACTGGCGCCGCAGGCACAGCCCGCCGGTATCGTCGACAAGCTCATCATCGACGCGACCACCCCTGTCGCCCCCGACGGCCGCGGCAACTACGGCAACCAGGTCCGCGACCTGCCCGAGACGGGCCACTGGCTCGCCAAGCTCCAGCAGCTCGCCGGCCGGCGCTGACGCCGCCTCACACGACTCCCCTCCACACGACTCCCCTCCACGTGACTCCCCGCCACGTGACTCCCCTCCATGAAAGGACAGCACGCCATGACCGAGGCCGCCGCCACCTGCTGCCCGCGCTGTGCGCACACCACCCTCGCGCACCTCTTCGCCTCGCCCGTCCCCGGTGTCTGGGACGTCCTGCAGTGCGCACGCTGCCTCTACTGCTGGCGCACCGATGAGCCGGACCGTCGCACCCGCCGCGACGCCTACCCCGACGGCTTCCGGCTGACCGCCGACGACATCGACCACGCCCCGGACGTGCCTGCCGTCCCTCCCTTGCGGACCTCCGCATGAGGAACGGTCCGGGCACCAGGCCCGGACCGCTCCCACGACCCCGTTCAGGCGAGCCGCGACGGCTGTGCGGTCTCCTCGTCGGGCGGTGTCTCCGGCAGGACGGCGGCCCGGGTGCGGCGGGTGAGGCGGTAGCCGGCCACGAGGATCACCGCCCACACCGGAGCCACGTACAGCGCGATCCTGGTCTCGGCGTCGAAGGCGAGCAGGACGAGGACGAGACCGAGGAAGGCGAGGACGAAGTAGTTCGACGCCGGCGCCAGCGGCATGCGGAAGGCGACCGGCCGCAGCCGCCCGGCGCGGACCGCCGCCCGGTAGCGCAGATGGGCGCAGACGATGATGCCCCAGGTGAAGACCGCGGCAATGGTCGCCACGCTCGTCACGTACGCGAAGGCCTCCTTCGGGACGAAGTAGTTCGCGGCCACGCCCAGCAGCATGACCGCCATGGACGCGAGGATGCCCGCGGCGGGGACGCCCTGGCGGCTGACCTTCCCGAACGCGGCCGGCGCGTGCCGGTCGCCGGCCAGGGTGAGCAGCATCCGGCCGGTGGAGAACACCCCGCTGTTGCAGGAGGACAGCGCGGCGGTGAGCACGACCATGTTCACCACGCCGGCCGCGGCGGGCACCCCGACCTTGGCGAAGACCAGCACGAACGGGCTGACGTCCGGGTCGAGTTGGGTCCAGGGGACCAGTGCCATGACCGCGGTGAGGGCACCGAGGTAGAACAGCCCGATCCGCCAGATCACCCGCCGCACGGCGGAGGGCAGGGTCTTCTCGGGGTCCTTGCTCTCCCCGGCGGTCACACCGAGCAGTTCGACCCCGACGAAGGCGAACACGACCACCTGGAGGGCGAGCAACGGTCCGGCCATGCCGTGCGGGAAGAAGCCCCCGTGCGTCCAGATGTTGCTCAGCGCGGCGGTCTTCCCCAGGGGGCCGAAGCCGAAGACCAGGATGGCGGCGGCCATGACCAGCAGGACGACGATGGTGGCGACCTTGATGATGGCGAACCAGAACTCGAACTCCCCGAACAGCCGCACCGCCAGGAGATTGGCCACGCCGAGGACCGCCAGGGCGATGAGGCCCGGCAGCCACTGGGGCACCTCGGGCCACCAGTACCGGACGTAGATCCCGGCCGCGGTCAGCTCCGCCGTACCGGTGACGACCCACATCAGCCAGTAGCTCCAGCCGGTGGCGAACCCGGCCCACTTGCCGATGAACTCCTCCGCGTAGGTGGCGAACGAGCCGGACACGGGCCGGTGGACCAGCAGCTCACCGAGGGCGCGCATCACGAAGAAGACCACCAGGCCCGCCACCGCGTAGGTGATCAGCAGACCCGGGCCGGCATCGTGCAGCGCCTGGGCGGACCCGAGGAACAACCCGACGCCGATCGTCCCTCCGATGGCGATCATCTGGATGTGACGGGGCTGCAGATTCCGCTGGAGGTGCTCGGAGCCGGGGTCGTCGGGGCCGGTGGGACGTGGTGGGGAGGGCGGGGACTGGTGGGTCATGGTGCGGCCCTTTCGTCGGTGGCGGTCGGACGGGGGAGACGGTGTCGGTGGTCCAACGGGGCGGGGCGGTGGTCGGTATCGGCTCAGCACGTGCCGGCGGGTGCGTCGCCGGTGTAGGTGCGGGGCACCCGGGTGCCGATGCGGGTGACGATGTCGTGCGAGATCGTGTGGGCGGCGCGGGCCCAGTCCTGTGCGGCGGGCTCCCCGCGGTCGCCGGGCCCGAAGAGCACGACCTCGTCCCCGGGCGCGGCGGGGGAGTCGCCGAGGTCGACCACGAACTGGTCCATGCACACGGTGCCCGCCACCGTGTGCCGCCGGCCGGCCACGAGAACCGGTCCGGCCTGCGAGGCATGCCGGGGCACGCCGTCGGCATAGCCGAGGGGGACCAGACCGAGCGTGCTCTCGCGGGCGGTGCGGTAGCGGTGCCCGTAGGAGACGCCGTGCCCGGCCGGTACCCGCTTGACGGAGGCGAGCCGGGCGGTGAGGGTCATCGCCGGGCGCAGCCCCAGTTCCGCGGGCCCGGCCCGGTCGGGCACCGGGCTCAGTCCGTAGACGGCGAGCCCGGGACGCACCAGGTCGAAGCGGGCCTCCGGCAGGGTCAGGGTGGCGGCCGAGTTGGACAGATGAAGGACCTCGGGGGTGAGCCCGGCCCGCCGGGCGCGTGCGACGGCCGAGCGGAAGTGCGCCAACTGCCGGTCGCAGCCCGGGTGTCCGGGCTCGTCGGCCCGTGCGAGGTGCGACCACACCCCGACGACGTGCACGGAACCGGCCGCTTCGGCGCGCGCCACGGTGTCCAGCAGCGCCGGCCAGTCGCCCGCGCACGCGCCGCCGCGCCCGAGCCCGGTCTCCACTTCGAGGTGCAGCCGTGCCGGGCGGCCCGTGGCGTGCGCCGCCCGGACCGCTGCCCGCACCGCCCAGTCGGCACCGGCCGACAGCTCGACCCCGGCGGCCACCGCGGCATTCCAGTCGTCGCCCGGCGTCAGCAGCCACGCGAGCAGCCGGCCGGGGACACCGGCGGTGCGCAGGGCCAGCGCCTCCTGCATACCGGCGACGCCGATCCAGGTGGCGCCGCCGGCGAGGGCGGCGCGCGCCGCCGCGACCATGCCGTGCCCATAGCCGTCCGCCTTGACCACGGCCATCACCTCCGCCGAGCCCGCCGCCTCGCGCAGCCGGCCGACGTTGGCGCGGATCGCCGCGAGGTCGATCCGGGCCTGGGCGTGCGGTGGTCCGGGCCGGTGCGGCTCCCCGGTGTGGCGTGCGCGCGCGGATCCGTCGGCCGGACCCGTCCCCGGGGCCGTGGTGGGGGCCGGGGACAGCTCCGGTGCGGAGCCTGCCGCCGTCCCGCCGGACACCGCCGCGGGCCGTACGTCCGCCACGGCGGTCACCGCCGCCCCGGATCCGGCTCCGACGCTCTCGGCCTCGCGGGGAATGCCGAATGTCATGCCACCGTCCTTCCATGGAATCCATTGCCGCCCGGTGAACGAGCTGCGGGTGGAGCCATGGTTTCGGTGGGGGAACGGGCCGTCATCGTTCGATCGGCACTGTCTCGGGGCGCCGGGGAGTGGGCGCGGAACAACGGGGCGCGGGGGAGAGGGGTGACGGGCGGGCCGGGGCGCGGGGGTGGGCCGTGACGCCGGGGAGCCGGGACGGCCGACGGGCCGGGGTCTCTTCCGAGCGGCGCGGTGCGCGGTACGCCGGGGAGCGCGCTGCCGTCAGGGGATGACGCCCACGGCCGCTAGGGGAGAACGTCCACGGTCCGTGCCCCCGACGCCGCCCGCGGAGTCAGGACGGCTCGGTGCCGGGGGGCGTCGCGGAGCCGGGGGCTTTCGAGCGGGACTCAGCCGGGGGCAGGAGTCAGCCCGAGCCGGATCAGGCCGCCGACCCGCCTCCGTGTCCGTCCGCCTCCGGGCTGCCCTCCGTGCCGTATTGGCGGGCGGTGAGCTGGAGCAGCAGCGCGGTCCGGACCTCGGGATCGTCCAGCGGCAGCGCCACGACGTCCTGGAGGCGGCGCATCCGGTGCCGCAGGGTATTGGGGTGGATGTGCAGCCGCGCCGCGGCGGCCCGCGGGTCGCCCATCTCCCGCAGCCAGGCGTGGAGCGTCGGCACACAGCTCGTGCCGTACGCGCGGTCGTGGTCCACCAGCTGCTGCAGCGGCCCGACAGCAAAGATCCGGGCCGCCGCGGCGGAGCGTGCGACATGCCGGAGCACGACCGTGGCCCACACCTCGTCGTGGACGGCCTGGGAGCGCGCGATCAGGCCCGTCCGGAGCAGGTCGAGGGTGTCGTCGGCCTGCTCACGCGAGCGGGCGAGCCCGGGGACCGACGCCGCGAGGCCGCCGACCGCGACCAGCGGCGCGGGCCGGCCGGTGGCCTGGCACAGTGTCTCCAGCCAGGCGGACTCCCCGTCCGTGGCCGCGGTGACCATCTCCGCCGGCACGATCCCGTACACCACCCCGCCCACGACCGCCGCGGGGGAGCGGAGGCGTGACCCGCGGAAGCGGGACATCCGTTCCCATACGGTCAGTCGCTGCCGTTCCGCCTCGCCCTCGTCCTCGCAGCTCACCCCCACGGCGATCACCCGCCAGGGGCCGGCCGTCAGTCCCAGGCGCCGGGCCGCGTCCGCCGCTCCCTCCTGGCCGTGCAGCACCGTGGCGACCATGTCGGTCAGGACGAGGCGCTCCACATCCGCGCCGGCCCGTCGGCGCAGGAGATGCAGGGCGGCCACCGCCGCGATGTCGGCGAAGGCCTCGGCCCGCTCGGCGGCCACCGGCCCCGGCACGATCGCCCAGATCGAGCCGAGCACGTCCCCGCCGGCGTGCACCGGCACCACCAGCCGGGGCTTGGTCCCTTCCACCACGGCGGGCACGTAGATGGGGCCGGTGTCCTGGGCGATCCTGTGGAAGACGCCGTGCCGTCGGAAGTGGGCGTTGACGTCGTCGGGAACATGCCGTCCCATGATCGTGGCGACGCGTGCCTCGTCACCCCGCTCCTGCCGGGCGGAGTAGGCAAGGACGCGTGAGCTGCGGTCCTCGATGGTGACCGGTGCGTCGATCACGGCGGCGATCGCATCGGCCAGCCCGAAGAGGTCACCTGCCTCGGCGCCGACCGCCCGGGTGCCGGAGTCCGCATGGCTCTCGCTGTCGAGCACCGCACGCAGCAGGGACACCACCTGCGCCCAGCCCGCCTGCTGCTCGACCTGCACCAGGGGCAGTCCCGCCGCGCTCGCGGCCGTGACCACGTTTTCGTCGACCGCCGCCGGCGCCTTGAGCAGCAGAGCACCGGCCGACCGCTCGGCGCACGCCGACAGCAGCCGCAGCGCCTGCGAGCGGTCCGTGAGGTTCACCCCCAGGACGAGGTCGCCCGGCCGCAGATCGAAACCGCCGTCGGGTTCCGCGATCACCACGTCGCCCACCGGGACCGCCGTGCCCTGAGGGGCGCACACCCCCGACAGCACCGCTGGCCCGACGGAGCCGAGTAGCCGTTGCAGACTCATCACTGGGCATCACCCGCTCACCGTTCCGCCCACCATCGTGCCCTACGGAATGCGCACCTCCGCACGCAGCCTCTCCCGACGCCCCGCGCACGGGACCACCGCCCCAGGAACCGGTGCGGCGGGTGGCCCCGCGCGGCAACACCTGCGGTTTCCGCAGGAGAACCGATGGTCATGGAGGTGCGACGGTGAGTGAGCGTCGGTGCCGCCCCCGGCCGCCCACGCCCCCCGCCGCGCTCGTGCACGAGCCGCCCGGCAGGCGCGGAGCCCACACGGCCCGCCGCGCTCTCGTCGACCGCGCGCGTCAGGAGGAGTGCGCGGAAATCATCTGGCGGTGGCGGGAATTGAACGACGGCGGCGCCGGCTGCGTATCTCTCCATATCCGCGCCCCGTGGGGCACCGGTCCACGATGTGAGGAGGGCACCATGACTGACCCTGGTATCCCGCAGCTCCAGGCACTGCCGGAGGGAGACGCCGAAGTATCCCTGGTGATTCGTCTGCAGTGGGAGGACGTCGCCGCGCTCGGTCAGGACGCCGCCCGGCTGGCTGCCCGTTGGAAGCGGCCGGTGACTCTGGACGAGGCCGCCAGCCAGCGGCTGCGCATCCGTCCGCCCGCCACTCACGCCAAGACGGTGGCCCAGGAGCGGGCGCAGCCCGCCGTGACCTCCACGACGGTCTCGCCCCTGCCCTCCCGGTCTCCTCAGGAACAGGCCCGTCAAGCGATAGAGAAGATCAACGGCAGCGCCGCCCATGAGACGGCGTAGCGCTTCGCCGCACTGAGGAGAGCGGCGAAGAGCAGCGTCCTGGTCCCCTGGGGCAGGAGGTGGGCAGTCCTGGAACGCCGCACCTCCTGCCCTTCCGCATGCCCAGGCCCGCCGTACGTCCACGACGCAGGACGGCGACGGGCCCCCGACCGCTGCCCTGCGCCGGGAGGTTCATGAGGCGTTCGTGAGGCGTTCGTGCGGCGCCCCGGGAAGGTTCGTGAGGAGCCGCCGGGACGCGGGCTGCGCCGACCGAGGGAAGATCGTCGGCCCAAACGGCGCAACCCGGGCCCGCCGTGCGTGCTGCCCGGCCCGCCGGTGATGTGGTGACGAGCCGGGTGCGACCGGCGCGGTGTCCGCGGGGCGGGCACCGAGCGGGGCGGGGCCGAGCACCGAGGAGGCGGGCCAGCGTGGACTCCACCGTCGGTGCGGCACGAGAGCCCGGGCCGGTACGGGGCGTGGGGCCCGGCGGACCGGGCCGGCGGCGGGGCCCGCCCGTCGACGGCACCGAGGCGGCCCTCTCCTGAACGTCCCGAGCAGCAAAGGCACGGCGCATGCACACCACGGTCACCCTGCTGGCGGACGCTCCGGCCCAACTGCTCCCGGCCAGGCAGCTGATGGCGTTCACCCTGGCGTCCCACATCATCCTGGTACCGCTCGGCGTGGCGCTGCCGCTGATCACCCTGGTGATGCACCACCGAGGGCTCCGCCGCAACGACCCCGTGGCCCTGCTCCTCGCCCGACGCTGGTCGGCGGTCATGGCCGTGCAGTTCGCGGTCGGCGTCGTCACCGGCACCGTGCTGTCCTTCGAGTTCGGGTTGCTCTGGCCGGGCCTGATGGGCACCTGGGGCGGCGTCTTCGGCATCGGGTTCGGCGTCGAGGCCTGGGCCTTCTTCCTCGAAGCGGTGCTCATCGCCATCTACCTCTACGGCTGGCGCAGGCTGAAGCCCGGTACCCACTTCCTGCTCGGCCTGCCCCTCCCGGCCGCCGCCCTGCTCGGCGCCTTCGGCATCCTGGCGGCCAACTCGTGGATGAACACGCCCCAGGGGTTCACCCTCGATGCCGCCGGCAAGCCCGTGGACGTCGATGTCCGGTCGGCGATCTTCACCCCCATGTTCGGCCCCCAGTACTGGCATTTCGTCGTGGCGATGCTGGTCACCGCCGGGTACGTCGTCGCCGGTGTCTACGCCGCCGGCTGGCTGCGCGGCCGCCGCGACCGCTACCACCGGCTCGGCTTCACGGTGCCCTTCACCCTCGCCGCGGTGTTCACCCCGGTGCAGATGCTGCTCGGCGACTCCATCGCCCGGTCGGTCTTCCACAAGCAGCCGGTGAAGTTCGCCGCGACGGAGATGGTCTGGCGGACCGACACCCACGTACCGGAGTACATTTTCGGCCGGCTGCACCCCGACGGACATATCTCCGGCGGTATCAAGATCCCCCAATTCGACTCCGTGCTGGCCGGGTTCCGGCCCGGGACCAAGGTGACCGGACTGACCTCGGTCCCGGCGAGCGACCGCCCGACGCCGGCCCAGGCCACCATCGCCCACTGGGCCTTCGACCTCATGGTCGTGATCGGCTCCCTGCTGCTCCTCCTCGCACTCTGGTACGGATGGTGCCGGCTGCGGCACCGCCGGCTGCCCGACTCGCCGTGGTTCTTCCGCGGTGCGGCCTGCGCGGGTGTCGCGTCCGTCGTCGCCGTCGAATGCGGCTGGGTCACCGCCGAAGTGGGCCGCCAGCCCTGGATCGTCTACCAGCACATGCGGATCGGTGAGGCCGTGACGGCGACCCGGTCCACCAGCCTGTGGATCATGCTCGGCCTGGTGATGGTGGTGTACGTGTTCATCTTCGGCTCGCTGCTCGCCGTCCTGCTCAAGATGCGCACCGGCTGGCGGCTCGCCGACGCGAGGTCACCGGCGGGGGAGCGGCACGAGGGACCGGAGACCGACACCCCCTACGGGCCGCGCCCGCCGGTGCCGGCCGGCGATCCTCCGCCGTCCGGCGGGCCGGAGGCGCCCCCGACCGAGGGCGGCCGGCCGTGATGGCCGCGGTCATCGCCGTCGTGCTGCTGCTCGGTGTGGCCGCCTACGCCTGCGCCGGCGGCACCGACTACGGCGCCGGGTTCTGGGACCTGGCCGCCGGCGGCGCGGAGCGCGGGAAGCGGCCCCGGTGGCTCATCGACCATGCGATGGCCCCCGTATGGGAGGTCAACAACGTCTGGCTGGTCTTCGTCTTCGTCATCATGTGGACCGGGTTCCCGGTCCTCTTCCAGACCGTGTTCTCCGCGATGTGGCTCCCCCTGGCCCTGGCCGCCGTCGGCCTCGTCCTGCGCGGCGCCGGCTTCGCCCTGCGCAAGCCCCTCCGCCGGATCGCCGGGCGACGCCTCTACGGCTCCGTCTTCGCGCTCTCCTCGCTTCTCACCCCGTTCTTCCTCGGCGCGGCCGTCGGCGGCATCGCCTCGGGGCGCGCGGTACCGGGTACGGAGGCGTCGGCTCACGCCTGGGCCAACCCGACCTCCATCCTCTTCGGGCTGATCGCCATCGTGGCGACGGCCTTCCTCGGCGCCGTGTTCCTGACCGCCGACGCCGCCCGGTTCGGCGCGCCCGACCTCGCCGGCTACTTCCGGCGGCGGGCGCTGCTCAGCGTCGTCGCGCTCGCCGTACTCGCCGCGATCATGCTGACCGTGACCCGGAGCGATGCCCCGCACGTCTGGCACGGCCTCACCCACGGCGTCGGCCTCGGCCTCGTCGTCCTGGCCGGTGTCTGCTCCCTCGCCACCGGGTGGCTCCTGCTGCGCCGGTCCGGTGCCTGGTCCCGGCTCACCGCCGTCGGCGTCGTCGCGGCCGCGGTCCTCGCCTGGGGCACGGCCCAACGCCCCTATCTCATCCCCACCTCGCTCACCGTGGCCGAGGGCGCCGGCGCCCCCAGCAGCCTGCGCTGGGTCGGCCTGGTCACCCTCGTGGCCGTGGTGGTCGTCTGCCCGGCCGTGGCCTTCCTGTACTGGCTGGACACCCATGGCGAGCTGGAACCGCTCTCCGGCGCCGAACTGCAGGAGGCCGACGGGAAAGAGCCGGACCTGCAGAACCCCGGCCTGCAGAACCCCGACCTGAACGAGCCCGACCGGCCACGGACCGAGCCGGGCCGCGGCGAGCCGGAGAACCCGTCCCCCTGACCTCCAACCGTCCGCTCACCGACCGCCCGCCCGACGACGCGACCCGCCGGGCAGGGTCCCGACCGAGGCCGGGCTCCCCGTCCCCGTCCCCGTCCCCGTCCCCGCCTCCGGCGACGGCCTCCTCCCGGGAGGCCGCGTCAGCAGCGCTCCGCGACATGGCCTTCCGTGCCGGCGGCGCGCACCTCGCGGTCCCGCAGCGAGATCGACAGGGACTTGCCCCAGGCGCGGCAGGCGGCGGCGAAGTCCTTCTTCTCGTATTCGATGACGAAGACCTTGCCGGCGTAGGCCGCCGCGAAGTCGGTGCACTCGTGGTAGCGGGCGCACTCCTCGACGACGGCGAAGTCGAAGCCGATGCGGTGGTGTTGCGGCAGCAGGTCCGTGGTGTTCTTCTGCGCGACGGCCAGTCGACGCTGGTGGGCGCGCTGGGCCAGGAGCCGGGCGAAGGCCGCGGCGTGCCCGGCGGTGAGCCTGCCGTCCGACCGCTCGTAGGAGTCGAGGTTGTCGGGCTCCACGGCCTCGAAACCGGCCGTGGCGCAGCCGTCGATCCAGGGGCCGACGATGTCCATGAGCGCCCGTCGTTTGGCGGCGGTGGAGATGTCGAGCAGGGGCTCGTCCCAGTCCTCGTCGACGACGGGCTTTCCGCGCTCGTCCCGCAACAGCAGCTCGGGGTGGCGGCGCTTCCAGAGGCCGCCCGCATCGGGCTGTGCCTGGAAGGCGTTGACGTAGCAGATGTTGTAGAGACCGGGAGCGGGCCGGGCCGTGCGGTCGCGGGAGACGGCCCGGACCCCGGCGGGCGGGGGATAGGCGCCGCCGAGCTGATAGTCGAAGTCGGCGTTCGCGGCCGGCGGCCGCACGGCGGTCGGGGCGGCCGCCGTGCTGGAGGGTGCCGGTGTCCCGGCTCCGGCGGAGTGCGGGGCGCGGGCGGCGGAGCACGCCGTGCTGAGCACCATGACCAGGGCGAAGGCGCCGACGGCGAGGGGGCGTGAAGAGTGCACGGGCGGAGCTTACGGGCGGCGGCGCGCGAGGCTCCCGGTGACGGCGTCCCCGGTGACAGTTCACACCTGGCGGGCGGCGATCTCCTGGGCGCGGGCGCGGGCGCGCGGCGCGGGCAGTTGGGTGCACGGCGCGCAGCGCGGCGCCGCTGCGCACAAGAGTGCCTCCCGGCTCGCGGCAGCGAGCCGGGAGGCACCGTGGCCGACGGCGGCGGTCGTCCGCCCCGTGCCCGAAGGCGCGGGGCAGCCCCCCGGTGCGACCGTGCGGCCCCGTCGTGGTCGGCTCAGCGCTTGACCACGAACGCCCGGCCCTTCTTGGCCTCGGCGGAGCAGGACGCCTTCTCCGACGCGGTCATCTTGCGCGTCTTGACGGTCACGGCGTTGTTCCGCCCGTCCGTTCCGTTGGGCGCGGGCCCGGTGACGGTGTCCGGGACGAACCAGAAGTAGTGGCCCCACTTCGGGTCGTCGTAGTGCGTCTGCCAGGTGCCGGTGACGGTCTGCATGACCTGGGCACGGGAGATCCAGCCCACCTCGCCGGGCTTCACCGTCATGTTCATGGAGCTGTTCTCGGTGTGCGAGCTCGACCAGGTGTGGCTGTAGGTCGCGGTCACACTCAGGTCGATGATCCCGGCGATGTTCCCGCCCGCGGTGACGGAGACACCTGCGGAGTCGGTGGAGCCCACCGTGTCCGACCAGCCCATCGACTGCGTGGCGTCCGAGGTGCTGCAGTTGTAGAGGGAGTTGGAGACCTGGCGGAAGTCCCCGAGGTACGCCTTGCCGAGGGTCGGCTCGTTGAAGCTGCACTTCCCCTCACCGGAAGCGCAGTCGGCTATGAGCTGGTCCCGGGTGGGTTGGTCGTCCGCCGCGGCCGGTGCGGCCATCGCCGCGACCATGCCCAGTGCCGCCGCGGACAGTGCCAGCAGCCGGCTTCCGTGGCGGATGGTTCTGCTCTTCGTCATCGTGCTTGTTGCCTCTCGCCCAGCCTTGTGGAAGCGACGAGTCCGTGTGAGGCATTCGTCGCTGTTGCGTTTGAGACTGGTGTGAAAGCTTTGCCAACTACACCAAGAGTTGGCAAAGTTGTAGTTGATAGTGAAACAGACCCTTTACAAGGGACCGAAACGGAGGCACCATCAGGTCCTTTCGCGGCTCCGGCGCAGGGCGCGCCGGGCTTCACGCGGTCGCCCGCGCCCCGTCGAGGACGATGCTCACGGTCCGCGCCACGAAGCCCTTTTCCAGGGGTAGTTGACGCAGGACGACACGCACCCACGCGGCCCCCGCCAGCAGGTCCACCAGCAGCATGGTGTCGGTGTCCGCCGTGATCTCGCCGCGCGCCACGGCCCGGTCGAAAACCGACTGCTCGCGGGCGATCCGGTCGGCGAAGAAATCCTTGACGTGGGCGGCGAGTTCCGGGTTGTGGGTGGCGGCGCCCAGTACGGAGACGGCGATGTCCGAGGCCGGTCGTACGGTGAGGAGGGTCGCGATCGTGTCCAGCAGCGCCTCCAGGTCCCCGGCGAGGGTCCCGGTGTCGGGGGGCGTGAGTTCCAGTTGGCGTGCGCCGATCAGTGCGGCGCCCAGGAGCGCCCCCTTGGAGGGCCACCAGCGGTAGATCGTGGTCTTGTTGACGCCGGACCGCTGGGCGACGCCCTCGATGGTCAGCCCTTCGTAGCCCTTCGCCGCCAGCAGGTCCAGCGTGGCGTCGAAGATCTCCTGCGCCTTCCGCGGGCCGCCGCCGCGCCGCATCCCGTCGTGCTCCTGGTTCATGAGGAGAGGTTACCACCAAATGCAACGCAACGTTGCGTTGCATTTGGTGTAGCGTGCCGGGCATGGAGACCAACGAAACCGGTCTGCCCCTCGTCTTCGTGCACGGCACGCGGGTGAGCGGCACGATGTGGCGACCCCTGATCGACGCCATTGGACAGCGCCATCCCACGGCCGCGCCCGACCTGCCAGGCCACGGGAGCCGGAGAGGCGAACCGTTCAGCATCCCCGGCGCCGTCGAGGCGGTGACCGACGCCGTGGACGGACTCGGCGGCCGGGCCCTGCTCGTAGGGCTGTCCCTGGGCGGCTACGTCACGATCGCCACCGCCGCCGCCCACCCCGACCGGGTGCTCGGCGCGGTGGCCATGGGCTGCACCGCGCTCCCGCGCGGTCTGTTCGGCACCGTCTACCGGGGAGCTGCCCGCCTCGCGGCCGGACATCCCCGCGGCGCCGACCGGCTCAGCGCCTTCGCTTTCCGCCGCACCCTGCCCCGCCCACACGCCAGGGCGATGGTCTCGGGCGGCCTGAGCTGCGAGATCGCTCCGAGCGTCGTCGAGTCCGTGCGCGCGATGCAGCCGCTGGCCTCGCTCCGGGCGTATCCGGGACCGGTCTGGCTGGTCAACGGCGAGCGCGACCACTTCCGCCGCGACGAACGCCGCTTCCTGCGCGCCTGCCGCGACGGCCGCCTCGTCGTCCGGCCGGGGTGCGGACACCTCACCAGCCTCACCGACACGACGGAACTCACCCGCCATGTCCTCGACGCCGCGGCGGTCGTCGCGGCCCGTACCCCCACCACATCGACCCCGGAGGAGACGCGGTGACCGCCCGAGTATGGACCGTCGAGGAGTCCCTGGAGGTCCCCCTCCCGCCGCACGCCGTCTACGCGGCCCTGGCGGACGTCCGGCGGATGAGGGAGTGGAGCCCCGAGGTCATCTGGGTGTGGCCCCGCGGCGACCGCTTCGTGGGCGTCAACCGGAAGGCCGGGTGGGTGTGGTTCGCCACCTGCCGGATCGTGGTCGCCGACCCGGGCCGGGAGTTCGCCTTCGACAACATCACGTTCGGCCTGCCGGTGGCGCGTTGGGGCTACCGGCTGACCCCGACGGAGCACGGCACCCTGGTCACCGAATACTGGATCGACCACCGCCGCGACGGATGGCGCCGCCGGGCCGCCGAGGTGCTGGGCCTGGTCTTCACCGGAACCCCGGCCGCCCGGCGCGCCGACCGCAACCGCACCGGCATGCGCGAGACCCTCCACCGCCTGCACGCCGCATGCCGGCCGGCCGCCTGAACCCGACCGGCGCCCGCGTCCCTCCCGCTCGCGGCATCGGCCGGCGCGGCCTCTCACCACCCGAGCCCGCCGGCCCTTCCTGCGATCGCCGCCCGCGAGAGACGTTCCCCGTGCAAAGCACAAGATCCGAACCCTCTTCCCCTTCCGGTTCAGGGCGCGGTACTTCTGGTTCCCGTACGCGCCCACGGCACGATCCCCGTCGGGCGCACCCACCCCGACCAGGAAGGACGGACCTGTCATGACCGGCAAGCGGTTACCCGAGGCGGTACCGGAGGAAGGGGGCGGCGGAGGCTGGCACGTCGACGCGCGCTGCACCAACTGCGATGTCGCCCGGCAGCTCGCCCCCGAGCTGATCCACGAGAAGGACGGCCGGGCGGAAGTGTTCCGGCAGCCGCAGAACGACGCGGAGGCCCGGCAGCTGTATGCCGCCGCCTTCGCCTGCCACACCCGGTCGATCCGTCACCCCGTCCAACGCCTCACCCCCGACCTCGACCCCTTCCCGCTCGCCCTGGACGACACCGTCCAGCTCTGCGGCCACAACTCCCCGCACACCGCGGGCGCGAACTCCTATCTGCTGCGCCGCCCCGAGGGAACGTCGATGATGATCGATACGCCCCGGTGGAGCGGCGCGCTGGCCGACCGGTACGAGGCGCTGGGCCCCGTCACCGACGTCCTGCTCACCCACCGGGACCACGCGGCGCACGGCCGCCGGTACGCCGACCGGTTCGGCGCCCGCCTGTGGATCCACGAGGGCGACCTCGATGCCGCTCCGGACGCCGACCACATCCTGCGGGGCACCGACCCGGTCGGCATCGGCGAGGGCGTCACCGCCCACCCGCTCCCCGGCCATACGCGCGGCAGCGTGCTCTACCTCGCCGACCACCGGTACTGCTTCAGCGGCGACAGCTTCTACTGGTCACGCACCACGGCCGACCTGGAGGTGGCCGCCTCCGTCACCTGGTACTCGATCGAGGAACTGGCCGCCTCCCTGACCCGGACCGCCCCTCGGCTGCGTTTCGAGTGGGTGCTGCCCGGCCACGGCGACCGCCGGCGGCTCCCCGCCGGAGAGATGGCGCGGCGGCTGGCGCAGCTGACCGTCCGCACCCGCCAACTCCGGCCGCAGCCCGTCGACTTCACCGCGATCCGTTGGTGACCGTGCCCGTCCCTCAGGCCGGCCGGGTGGCCACCACCAGCCGGCACCGCGGGCTGCCGTCGGTGCGCCGGCCGAGTTCCGGCAGGGCGTGCAGCCGTACGTCGAATCCGGTCCGCGTCAGTTCCGCACAGACGTCGGTGAGCCGGAACGTCCGGTAGTACATGACGAAGCTCGGCCGCCACAGCGCGTTGCGGACCCGCATCGCGGCGTCGAAGGCCAGCAACGCCCAGTAGCCGGGCGATCCGGGCCGCGCCGGAGCCCCGATCGGGAAGACGAACCGGCCGCCGGGGCGCAGCACGGAATGCACCTGCGCGAACAGCCCCGGGCGTTCCCGCGGCAGAAAATGCCCGAACGCACCGAAGCTCACCGCGAGGTCGAAGACCGGCCCGAACGGGAGCGCCCGGGCGTCCGCGCGCACCCACCCGGCAGGTGTCGCACCCGCGGTCGCCCGCGCACGGGCGCGGCCCTCGGCGAGCATCCCGGCGCTGACGTCGACGCCGATCACCCGCTCCCGGCAGACCTGCCGCAGGACGTCCATGCCCGCCCCGGTGCCGCAGCACAGGTCGAGGCCGCTGCCGAACGGCCCGAGCCGCTGCAGCGCCCGCGACACGGGAGCCAGGATCGCGTCCGGGGTGCGGAACGGCGTGTGGTCGAATTTCGGCGCGAGCAGGTCATAGCCGCGCTCGACGGAGGAAAGTGCCTGCACGGCGAGTTCACGGAAGGTGGGGCCCTGAGGTGCGAACATTGCCCTCAGCATAGAACTCGTCCGCACCCGGATCGCATCGGCCGCGCTGTGTGGTAGCGTGCCGAGGGAACGCACATCATCCAGTCGCCCTTCTGGCGCCGAAGCGTTCGTCTCTTCATTTCGCGCTCGCATCGCGGTTGCGCCCGTCCTTCTCGACCGGCCATCCAGCACAAGCCGACTGGTTCCCTTTCCCGGTCCAGCGATGCGGCATCGCTTTCTCTCCGGTCGCGGGCCTTTCTGACGGCCTGCGGGGCGTGCACACACCGCCCTCTCCTGCCGGATTCCCCCTTCCCGTCGACCACCCGCAGACGCATTCCCGAGAGGACACCCGTGACCACCGATACCCACGTCGGCAGGAAACCTGCCATGACCACTTCCCCCGTCGCCCCCTCGTCCGCCTCCCGTCCCTTCGCACAGCAGCCCGCCGCCTCGGAGAAATCCGCTGTACCGGCAGCAGGGGTGCTGGATATCGCGAACGACCGGCAGGAAACCGGCTTCCTCCGCGTGGAGGGCTGCCTTGCCTCGTCCGGCGATGTCCGGGTGCCCGCCGCGCTGATCCGTGAAGCGGGCCTGCGCACAGGGGATTTCGTCGTCGGGACGTGCGTCCGGCCCCGGGTGCTCGACCGGGTCGCCTCGGTCAACGGCCGCAGCCCGGACGCCGTGCGCGGGCGGCCGCACTTCCGCGATCTCACACCGCTGCACCCGAACCAACGGATGCGCCTGGAGAGTGCGGCCGGCGGGCTGACGGCACGCATCGTCGATCTGATCGCACCGGTCGGCAAGGGACAGCGGGGGCTGATCGTGGCACCCCCGAAGACGGGCAAGACGGTGCTGCTGCAACAACTCGCCGCCGCCGTCGCCGAGAACCACCCCGCCTCCCGGCTGATGGTCGTGCTGATCGACGAACGGCCCGAGGAAGTCACCGACATGCGCCGTTCGGTACGCGGAGAGGTCCTCGCCTCGACCTTCGACCGGCCGGCGAAGGAGCACATCGCCCTCGCCGAACTGGCCGTGGAACGTGCCAGACGACTCGTCGAGGACGGGCAGGACGTCGTGATCCTCTTCGACTCCCTCACCCGCCTGTGCCGGGCCCACAACAACGCCGCCACCTCGGGCGGCCGGACATTGAGCGGCGGTGTCGACGCCGCCGCGCTGCTCGGCCCCAAGAAGCTCTTCGGCGCGGCACGGTCCGCAGAGGAGGGCGGTTCGCTGACCATCCTCGCGACGGCCCTGGTGGAGACCGGCTCCCGGGCCGACGACTACTTCTTCGAGGAGCTGAAGAGCACCGGCAATATGGAACTCCGTCTGGACCGTGCACTCGCGGGAAAGCGGCTCTATCCGGCGGTCAATATCACCGGATCGGGCACCCGGCGCGAAGAACTGCTGCTCCCGCAAGCCGAATGGGCGGCCGTGCGCCGGCTGCGCCGCGCCCTGAGGACCGGAGACGGCCAGACGAACACGGAAAGCCTGCTCGACAAGCTCCGGCGGACACCCGACAATGCGACGTTTCTCCGGCAGATACAGCACACCGCGCCGGACGGATGACCGGGTCGCCGCGAACCCGGCTCGGCAATGCCCTTGGACGGCCTCGGACCAGAGGTTTTCGCCCCGGAGCAGGTCGCACCTGCTCGCACCGACCCGCGCTCTCCTGCCGGGACACCCGTCCCCGACGACGCCCATGACGGATCACCAGGGCACGGGCGTTCCGTCCCAGGAGAACCGCCTGGCGGGTTCGAGCGCGCCGCCGGGCATCAGCGCCGTGCGTCGGGTGCGCCCCCACGCGGCCCGGATGCTGGAGCGGCTGCCGGAGACCGGTGCCCTCGTCACTGACGCGGCGTACGACGTCATCGCCTGGAACCCCTGGCCCGGGCGCTGCTCCGCGCCGACCTCGGAGGCGGGACGACGAACCTGGCCCGACGCCGTTTCCTGGGCCGGGAGCGGCTGTGCGAGAGTTCCAGCGCCGAGGAATTCGGGCACATCGTGGTGGCGCGGCGGGGCCGGGCCGCGGACCGCTACCCGCACGACCCGCGGTTGGCCGCCCTGCTGGCCGAACTGCACGCCGGCAGTGCGGAGTTCCGGCAGATCTGGCAGGCGCGTCCGGTCCACGCTCCCGGGCGCCGCACCAAGACCCTGGGCCCTCCGGAGGCCGGTGCGCTGCGGGTGAACTGCGACGTCCCGCTCGTGCCCGAGGACGACCAGGAGGTCGTCCTGATCACGGCCGACCCCGGATCACCTGCCGCGCGGTCCCTGCGCGGGCCGGCCGGGCAGACGCCCTGAAACGACGATGCGCACAGGTCTCTCCGGTGGTCACAGGGCGTCGCGCCGTCATGCTCACTGAGGCCTGTGCCCACCGGGTGCCGCCGGGAGGACATGGGCGCCGGTCCTGTCGGTGCTCAGGCACAGCGAGCAGACCACCGCGGCATGCTGGGGGCAGGCGGCCAGGTCCGGACGTTCGAACTCCTGCCGGCAGACATGGCACTCGGACAGCTCCGGGCTGGGGTTGCCGTCCGGGTCCAGCAGCGGGGCGTCGATCCCGTCCGTCGTACGCCGCAGGTAGAAACGGCCCTTGGTCAGGACGGCCATCAGCGGGGTGAGGACGAAGGCGATCACCGCGGCGGCGACGGGGGAGTACGGCTGGAGGGCGTCACCCAGCGCATGGAAGTACAGGGCGATCGACAGGCCGGACGCGACGGTGAAGGCCACCACGCCCACCGGGTTGACCGCGTAGAGCATGCCGCGGCGGAACTCGGGTGCTTGCGGGGAGAGTTTCAGCAGGTACTTGTTGACGATGATGTCGGTGGCGACGGTCACGATCCAGGCGATGGCGCAATTGGAGTAGAACCCCAGGATGCCGTTGAGGAAGCTGAACATGTCCGCTTCCATCAGGATCAGCGCGAACGCCAGATTGGCGAGCACGAACACCATCCGGCCCGGATAGCGCTTGGTGACCCGGGTGAACGAGTTCGTCCACGCCAGCGAACCGGAGTAGGCATTGGTCACGTTGATCTTGATCTGGCTGATCACAACCAGGGCCACGGCCAGCGGAACGACCAGCCACGACGGCATCATGGCCGCGAAGGCGCCGGTGAACTGCCGGATGGGCTCGGTTGCCGAGTGCGCGCCCACCCGGGAGAGGATGTAGACGGCCAGGAAGACGCCGATGGCCTGCTTGAGCGCGCCGAGCACGACCCATCCGGGGCCGGCCATCACGACGGCGGTCCACCAACTGCGCCGGTTCTGCGCGGTCTTGGGCGGCATGAAGCGCAGATAGTCGACCTGCTCGCCGATCTGCGCGATCAGGGACAGGCACACGCCCGCGCCCAGCAGCACCGACGCGGCGTTGACCCCGCCGCCGCCATGGGAGCCCGGGTAGGCGAGGAAGGTGTGCACCGTGCCGGGGTCCGTGACGACCAGGTAGACCAGCGGGCCCACCATCAGCAGCAGCCAGACCGGGGTCGTCCAGACCTGGAGCTTGGTGAGCGCCTTCATCCCGTAGATGACCAACGGGATGACCATGCAGGTCGAGATCACATAGCCCAGCCACAGCGGCAGACCGAAACCCAGCTTCAGGCCCTGCGCCATGATCGAGCCTTCGAGGGCGAAGAAGATGAAGGTGAAACTGGCGAAGATGACGCTCGTCAGGACCGAGCCGTAGTAGCCGAAGCCGGAGCCCCGGGTGATCAGGTCCAGATCGATGTTGTAGCGGGCCCCGTAGTAGGCGAGGGGGAAGCCGGTGAGGAAGATGACCACGGCGGCGACCCCGATCGCGGCCAGGGCGTTCCCCGTGCCATGGGCGAGCCCGATGCCCGCGCCGATCGAGAAGTCGGCCATGTAGGCGATGCCGCCCAGCGCCGTGGTCGCCACGACCATCGGCGTCCACCGGCGGTAGCTGCGCGGGGCGAACCGGAGGGTGTAGTCCTCCAGGGTCTCGTCGGCCGCCGTGCCGGCGGGCGGCTCGGCGGACGCGGGCCGTAGGCCGCTGTCGGGGACGGTCAGTTGTGGCTCGACGCTCATGCCGGACCTCCTGGGGGCAGTGGGAACACGACGGGCGGTCACGCGCACGGCAGGGGACCGGGCGGCGCGCGCCGGCGTCGGCGAAGCGGTGTGCGGTGCTGGGGAGATTAGGGAGCGCGTGTTTCCCGCAGCGTCCTCCCAGGTGAAGCGGGTGTTTCCGGGGCGGGGGAGGGAGGAACGGCGGCGCCATGAGCGGGATGTGCTCGCTGCGCGTCCGGGAGAGCGGGTAGACATGAGGCTGCCGGCGGCGGAGCGGAGTCCGGGAGGGCACCCGGCGTCACTCGCGCCGCCCGGCGAGCCCCTTCGCCCCCGTCCCCTCCCTCACCCCGCAGGAGCCACCATGACAGCGGACCGACACGGGCACCCGATGAGCGAGACCGGCACCGAGGCCCTTGCGCACTACGAACAGGCCCTGGACGACCTGCTGTTCTTCCGGCCCCGGGTCGCGGAGACCTCGAAGGCCGTACTGGCCGCCTCGCCGCGGTCGGTGATGGGGCACGCGCTGTCCGCCTATCTGGGGGTGCTGGGCACCGAGGAGAAGGACGCGGCCGCGGCACGCGACCGCTTCGCCCGCTTCCGCTCCGGCCTGGACACCGGACGGCTGACGCCCCGGGAACGTATGCATCTCGCCGCCGCCACGGCATGGCTCGACGGCGACCTGCACGGTGCCGGACGCACCCTCGGCGACCTCACCGTCGCCCACCCCCGCGATGCGCTGGCACTGTTCGTCGGCCACCAGCACGACTTCCTCACCGGGGACGCCCAGCGTCTGCGCGACCGCGTCGGCGGAGCCCTGGACGTCTGGGACGGCGAGGACCCCCACCACGGTCCGCTGCTCGGCATGTACGCGTTCGGACTGGAGGAGTCGGGCCATTACGAACGCGCGGAGGAGGTCGGCCTGGCGGCCCTCGCGCAGCACCCGGGCGACGTGTGGGGCATCCACAGCGTGGTGCACACCTACGAGATGCGGGGACGCTTCACGGACGGGATCCGCTTCCTCGACGCCCGTACGGACGACTGGTCCCGGGGCAGCCTGCTCACCGTCCACAACTGGTGGCACTACGCCCTCTACACACTCGAACTGGGCGCCACCGACCGGGTCCTGGAGATCTACGACGCCGCGCTCCACCACGACGCCTCGGCCGGGGTCGCGATGGAACTGCTGGACGCCGCGGCGCTGTTGTGGCGGCTGTACCTGGCCCAGGAAGAGCAGAGCGCACGGTGGGCCCGGCTCGCCGACGCCTGGGAGAGCCGCAAGGACGGCCCGCACTACGCCTTCAACGACGCCCATGCCGTCATGGCCTACGTCGGCGCGGGCCGCTTCGCCCAGGCGCAGCGGCTCGTCGAGGACCGGGAGCGCTGGGTGGCGGCGGAGTCCGGCGTGTCCAACCACGCCATGACGGCCGAGATCGGACTGCCGGTCTGCCGCGCGCTGATCGCCTACGGGCAGCAGGACCACGGCCGGGCCGCCGATCTGCTGCTGCCCGTCCGCCACCGCCTGCACACCTTCGGCGGCAGCCACGCCCAGCGCGACGCCATCCAGCGCACCCTCGTCGAGGCGTCTTTGCGCGCAGGCCGCGCCGACCTGGCGCGGACCCTGCTCAGCGAACGCATCCACCTGCGCCCGGTCTGCCCGTACAACTGGTCGGCCAAGGCCCGTCTGGAGGAGCAGCTCGGCGACCCGGTGCGGGCCGCGGCCGCCCGCGAGCGCGCCGCCGCGCAGGCGTCCGCGTGAGGGGCGGCGTCAGGGACGTCCCGCGGGCAGCTGCGCGTCCGCGACGGCCGGCGCGGCCTCGGGTGCGGTGAACTCCGGGTCGGGTTCGAGGAACCGGATGGCGACGGCGGTGGCGAGGTGCAGGCCGGCGAAGATCCAGACGATGCCCTCCACGCCGACCGGGCCCAGGGCGAGGGCGACGATGGCGGGCCCGGCGAAGGTGCTCGCTCCGGCGCCCAGGTTGAGCGCGGACATCGCCTGTCCCTTGTGGCGTGGCGCCAGCGCGGGCACCAGCGCCGAGATCGGTACGTAGCCGGCGAGGGCGATGCCGTAGAGGGCGGCGGCCACCGCGGAGGCGGCGAAGTGCGGGCCCGCGACGGCCGGTACGTAGTACAGCGCCAGGCAGGTGAGCGCGCAGGCCACGGCGCCGAACCAGGTCATGGTGCGCTGCCAGCCGAGGCGGTCGCCGACGGCCCCGAAGAACAGGTTGGCGAAGATGTTCGCGGCGAACATCACGCTGAGCAGGCGCAGCCAGGCCGAGGTGCTGAAGCCGACCGTCTCGGTGAAGAAGAACGGCAGGCAGACCAGGAAGCCGAATTGGGATCCGGTGCTGAAGACGCGCACCGCGGCGCCGATGGCCACCCGGGGGCGGCGCCGCATGATCGAGACGCTGCCCGCCAGGGTCGCCAGCGGACCCCCGCCGTCCGGCGCGAGTCCGGTCCGGCCGGTGGGCTCGCGCACCAGCAGGAGCGTGAGCAGGCCGCCGAGCAGCACCAGCGCGAGCGCGAGCCACAGCGTCCGGTACGAGCCGACCATCGGGATCGTGGCGCTGGCGACGAGCGAGCCGAGGGTCGGCAGGCCGCCGGTGAACGCGAACCAGTACCAGCCGACCGCCGTTCCCAGCCGCCGCGGCGGGGTCGCCGCGGTGACCCACACCAGGAACCCGTAGGCGAACAAGGGGTATCCGAAGCCGCGCAGCCCGTAGATGAGCAGCAGCAGCGGATAGTTCATGGCGGGCAGCGCCACCGTCAGCATGAGCACCTGGAAGACCAGCCAGACGGCGAAGCCCGCGGTCATCACCCGGCGTGGTCCCCAGAGGTCCGAGAGGGCTCCCGAGAGCCAGGCGCCGATGGCGACGGTGATGCCGTACACGGCGATGACCACTGCCGCGTCGGCCTTGGCCAGGCCCTGGTCGGCGAGGTACTTCGAGAAGAAGCCGGTCTCCACGCCGTCGCCGGTCATGAACAGCAGCACGCCCAGGAAGCCCCAGGCGAGGGCCGGGGGTATGCCCAGGCGGGCGCATCGGGAGCGGGTGCGGCCGGCCGGCGGGCGTCCGGCGTCCGGTGTTCCCGCCGGTCGGGGGCGAGCGGGGCTGCTCATGGTCTCTCCTGGGGGCTGAGCGTGATCGGGTGAGCACGGGGCGCACCGGCACCTGCGGCGGCTGTCGGTGAGCCGGCGCAAGTCTTCTCGCATTTTGTGCGAAGTCAAGACTCCTCTGATAAAAAAAGAAGCGGTACCGTGCTGACACCCAGGGGCGCGCCGGTCCGGAGGCGGACCGTGCACGGCCCCTGCCCCACTCCGCACACCGAGGGAGCCGTGACCCCGCCATGACGACCACATCCGGGATTCCCCCCACCATGCGCGCCGCCGTACTGCACGGACCCGGGCAGCTGAGCATCGAGGAACGCCCCGTGCCCGCACCCGGCCCCCGAGAGGTCCTGGTCCGCGTCGACGCGGTCGGCACCTGCGGCTCGGACGTGCACTACTACCGGCACGGGCGGATCGGCGACTTCGTCGTGCGCGAGCCGCTCGTGCTGGGGCACGAGGCGGCCGGCACGGTCGTCGCCTGCGGTCCGGACGCCGACGTGCGCCGGATGGGACGGCGCGTGTCCATCGAGCCCGGCACGCCCTGCGGCAGCTGCGAGGAGTGCCGGCCGGGCCGCTACAACCTGTGCCCGGACATGCGCTTCCTCGCCACACCGCCGGTGGACGGCGCCTTCTGCGAATACCTCGCCGTCCGCGAGGACTTCGCCCACGAGGTCCCCGACACCCTCACGGTCGAGGAAGCCGCCCTGCTGGAACCGCTGTCCGTGGCGGTCTGGGCCTGCCGCAAGGCCCGCGTCGCCCCCGGCGACCGGGTGCTGATCACCGGCGCCGGGCCCATCGGCCTGGTCGCCGCCCAGACCGCACGCGCCTTCGGCGCACGGGAGGTCCTGGTCACCGACGTCCTCCCGCACCGCCTCGCCCTCGCCCGCGCCGCCGGCGCCACCGCCGTCGACGTCTCCCGCACGCCGCTGGCCGAGGCGGACTACACCCCCACCGTCCTCCTGGAGTGCTCCGGCGTGCCCGCGGTCAGCAGCGAGGCGATCCGCACCGTGGGCCGGGCCGGGCGGGTGGTCCTCATCGGGATGGGCGGCTCCGAGGCGTCGCTGCCCGTGAGCCGGGTGCAGAACTACGAACTGGAACTGACCGGCACCTTCCGCTACGCCCATACCTGGCCCGCCGCGATCTCCCTGGTGGAGTCCGGAAGGGTCCGGCTCGACTCGCTGGTCTCGCACGGTTACGGTCTTGCCGAGGCCGAGAGCGCACTGACCGTCGCCACCCACGACGCGACCGCCGTGAAGGCCGTCATCTACCCGCAGCGGTAGGCGCGCCGCCGCTGTCCGACCGGAAAGGGGCGGCCCCGATGGCTTCCACTCGGTCGTCGCTGGCCGAGGTCGACCGGCGACGGCAGGACGTACTGGCGCATGTCGTCGAGCACGGAGAAGTGCGCATCGACGAACTCGCCGGGCACTTCGGGGTCAGCCTCGCGACCATGCACCGCGATCTGGACCAACTCGCCGAACGCCGGCTGCTGCGCAAGGAGCGCGGCCGGGCCGCGCCGTTCCCCAGCCTGACCATGGAGACCGCCACCCGCTTCCGCATCGGCGTGAACCTGGCGGTGAAGGAGGCGCTGTGCGCCGCCGTCGCCGACGAGATCCGGCCCGGCAGCACCCTCGTGCTCGACGACTCGACCACGGTCTTCCCGCTCGCGGCCCGCGTCGCGCAGACCGAGGCGGTCACCGTGGTCACCAACTCCCTCGGCGTGGCCCGGCTGTTCGACGAGACGCCGGGCGCCGACGTCACCCTCCTCGGCGGCCGCTACCGCGGCGAGTTCGGCTCCTGCGTCGGCCCCGAGGTGCTCCGCGCCCTCGGCCGCATCCACGCCGATGTCGCGGTGATGTCCGCGGTGTCCGTTCTCGGCGGCCGGCTCTTCCACCCGATCCGCGACTACGCCGAGATCAAGGAAGCCATGCTGGACTGCGCCGAGCGGTCGCTGCTGCTCGTCGACCACACCAAGTTCGGCAAGACCGCCACCCATGCCTACGGCGACATCGCCCGCTACGACCGGGTCGTCACCGACCGCGGCGCACCGGCCGGGGAACTCGCCGCACTGGGCCGCCGGGGCGTGACCCCCGAGGTCGTCGACGCCTGACGCCGCGCCGCACCGACGGGGAGGCCGAGAGACCGGCGCCCCCGTTTCGCGACAACCTCGGCCTGCCGTCGGCCAAAAGCCGCCCCGCGCACAACGTCGCGGCATCCCCGTCCGTCCTACCGCACGCACCTTTGTCCACTCTTCTTTGGAGGTCATTCATGCGACGGTTGGGGACTGTGGCCGCGGCACTCGTGCTGGCGGGTGCCGGGGTGGTGGGCACGGCCGGAGCGGCCGGTGCCGCGACCGTTCCGGCGGGCGGCAAGGCCCCCCTGGCCTGCTCCACCGCGTGGGGCAGCACCGACAAGTCGGCGACGGATGCCAATGCCGAGCCGTTGAAGAACATCACGACCAGCCACACCGCGTGCTACGACCGGATGGTCTTCGACATCAGCGGCGCCACCGGCAAGGCCGGCTACCACGTCGGATATGTCGACGCGTTCCACCAGGACGGCTCGGGCGAGCGCATACCCGTCAAGGGCGGCGCCATCCTGCAGATATATGTGTCCGCACCCAGCCACGACCCGGCGACCGGAAAGCAGACCTATGCCGGGACCGCCGGCAAGCCGCTTCCCGGGGTGAACATCAGCGGATACCCGACGTTCAAGGACACCAAGTTCGGGGCGAGCTTCGAGGGGCAGACCCAAGTCGGCCTCGGCGTGCGCGCCAAGCTGCCGTTCCGGGTGCTCCAGTCCGGTCACCAGCTGATCGTGGACGTCGCCCACACCTGGTGAACCGCCGCGCCGCGACCGCCCGGTCCGGCTCTGCGGGAAGGCCTGAGGCGGCCCGCACGGCACCCGGGTAAAGCACCGGCGGCACACAGAGAAATACCCCGGTCCGCATTGGCGGCCGGGGTATTTCTCTGTGTATATTGAGAGCTTCTGTGTCTTCATGCTGTGTCTTTGTCAAGCAATGAAGTAAGCCCAACTTCATTACCGAACTTTACCCGAGCGGAGCTGAATTGTCAAACAAGGAATTGCGGCAGGAGCAGGAATTCATCGACCTGCTCCATGAACGCCTCGCCGAACTGCGGGCCGGAGCTGAGAAGGCGGTGAACGCGGCTCTTCCGCAGGGCGGCAACAACGCCCAGGCACGGCTGGAGCGGGATGTGCTGGTGGCCGAGCACGCGGGTGTGCTGGCCGCCTTCGACGCCGGCGAGAACGGCCTGTGCTTCGGCCGGCTGATCTTCCGCGACGGCAGCGACCACCACATCGGCCGCATCGGCATCCGGCGCGACGACGCGGACCGGACCCCGCTGGTCCTCGACTGGCGGGCCGAGGTCGCCCGCCCCTTCTACCTCGCCACCGGGCACACCCCGATGGGGCTGCGCCGCCGGCGGCACCTCACGACGGAGGGCCGGAGGGTCACCGCCCTCCACGACGAGATCCTCGACCTCGCCGACACCGAACGCACCGGGTACGAGGGGACCGACGCGGACGCCGTCCTGCTGTCCGCGCTGGACGCCGCGCGCACCGGACGGATGCACGACATCGTGCAGACCATCCAGGCGGAGCAGGACGCGATCATCCGCGCCCCGCACCACGGCGTCCTCGTCGTGGAGGGCGGCCCCGGCACCGGCAAGACCGTCGTCGCGCTGCACCGCGCCGCCTACCTGCTCTACGCGCACCGCGAACTGCTCGCCCGCCGCGCCGTGCTGATCGTCGGGCCCAACCCCGCCTTCCTCGGCTACATCGAGGAGGTGCTGCCCTCGCTCGGCGAGACCGGGGTCCTGCTCGCCACGCCCGGCGAGCTCTTCCCCGGCGTGACCGCGACCGGCACCGACACCGCCGAGGCCGCCGCGGTCAAGGGCGGCGCGGCGCTGGCGGAGGCGCTGGCGGAGTACGTACAGGACCGGCAGACCCTGCCCGACCACGAGATCGTCATCGACCACGACGACGGCGAACTGCGGCTGGACGCGGACGTGGTGCACGAGGCACGACGCCTCGCCCGCGAGACCAGGCTGCCGCACAACCTCGCCCGCCCCCACTTCAAGTTCCGCATCATCGACGCACTCACCGCACAACTGGCCGAGCGCCTCGGCGCCGACCCCTTCGGCGGGCCGAACTTCCTCGGCCCCGACGACCTCGCCCAGCTCGGCAAGGCGATCGCCACCAGCGCCCAAGTGCATCGCGCCATCGAGGAGTTGTGGCCCGCCCTCACCCCGGAGCGGCTGGTCGCCGACTTCCTCGCCGCGCCCGCCCACCTCCCGGAGGCCGACGCCGAGGCGATCCGCCGCGCGGACGGCGACTGGACCCCCGCGGACATCCCCCTGCTGGACGAGGCCGCCGAACTCCTCGGCGAGGACGACTCGGCGGCCCGCGCCGCCGCCGAAGCGGAACGCCAGGAGCAGATCGCGTACGCCCAGGGCGTGCTGGAACTCTCCTACGGCTCCCGTACCCAGGAGTTCGAGGACCGTGAGGACGAGGACTCGGAGGTGCTGGCCGCGCACGACCTGCTGGACGCGGAACGGCTCGCCGACCGGCAGGAGGAGGCCGACCACCGCACCGCCGCCGAACGCGCCGCGGCCGACCGGACCTGGGCGTTCGGCCACATCATCGTGGACGAGGCGCAGGAGCTGTCCGCGATGATGTGGCGGTTGCTGATGCGCCGCTGCCCCACCCGCTCGATGACCCTGGTCGGCGACCCGGCCCAGACCGCCGAGCCGGGCGGCTGCGGCTCGTGGGAGAGCATCCTCGCGCCGTACACCGGCGACCGCTGGCAGCACGTCAGGCTCGGGGTCAACTACCGTACGCCGAGCGAGATCATGGACATCGCGGCGCAGGTGCCCCGGTCCACGGACCCCGCCTTCGAACCGCCGCGCTCCATCCGCTCCACCGGCGTGTCCCCCTGGGCACACCGCACCGACGACCTGGCGCACGCCGTCGCCGGGGCCGTCGCCCGGGACACCCACGAGGAGGGCCGCCTGGCCGTGATCGCCCCGGCCGCCCGCCACGAAACCCTCTCCGCCGCCCTCCCCGGGGCCTCCGCCGGCGCCTCCCCGGACCTGACCAGCCCGGTGGTGCTGCTCGACCCGCGGCAGGCCAAGGGTCTGGAATTCGACACGGTGATAGTCGTGGAACCGGCGGAGTTCGCAGCCAGCGACCTCTACGTCGCGCTCACCCGGGCCACCCAACGGCTCGGCGTCGTCCACGCGGCCCCCCTGCCGCCGGGGCTGGAGACGCTCCCGCCGCGGAACGCCGCCCTCACCGGTCGGTGACCGCGCACCGCCGGGGCGCCGTACGGAGCGGGACGGCGCCCCGGGGGAGGGGGTGACCCCGGGGGAGCGGGTGGCAGATCCGTGTGCCGGCGGCAGGCCGGGGCTTTCGGGCCGGTATCGGTGGTGTATCGGGGACTGTCGGTCCGATGTCGGCGGGGTCCGGCACCTTTCGAGAGGTCCAGCCGGGTGTCCACCCGGCTCCGGAAAGGGGATCTCTTGTGTATGACGTAGTGATCGTGGGCGCCGGCCCGGTCGGTCTGTTCCTCGCCTGCGAGCTCGGCCTCGCGGGCTGCTCCGTTCTGGTGCTGGAGCGGGAGCCGGATTCCCGCTCCCCGTTCAAGGGGAGGCCGCTCGGGATGCGGGGACTGTCCGCCGCTTCGGCCGAGTCGTTCCACCGCCGCGGGATGCTGCACCAGCTGCGGACGGCATCGGGCGGCACCGACGAACCCGGTGCGGACCCCGCGGCGCACTTGCAGCCGTCCCTTCGTGGCGTGGGCCATTTCGCCGGCATGCGGCTCGACCCGGCCCAGCTCGACGCCGCTGCTCTGCCGTACCGGCTTCCCGGCCAGGCGATGGACGGCATGCCGACCTACCTCGAAGCGGTCGAGACGCTGCTGTCCGAGCAGGCATCCCGGCTCGGCGTGGAGATCAGGTACGGGGTCACGGTCTCCGCCCTCACCCAGAACGAGGAGAGCGCGATCGCGCACGCCGGCGGGCACGAGTACGCGGCGCGCTGGGTCGTCGGCTGCGACGGCGGACGCAGTACGGTGCGTGGGCTCGCGGGCTTCGCATTCGTCGGCACCGAGCCGCAGTTCACCGGCTACACCATGCAAGCCACCGCCACCGGCGCCGAGAAGCTGCGCTTCGGGATCAACCCGACGCCGACGGGCATGTACCTCCAGATCGTGGAGGGGCACATCGCCATGGTGGATTTCGACGGCGGCGCGTTCGACCGCTCGCAGCAGCTGACGCGCGACCATCTCCAGGCGGTTCTGCGCCGGGTGTCCGGCACCGACGTGACGCTGAGCGAGGTACATCTCGCCTCCAGCTTCACCGATCGGGCGATGCAGACGACGACCTACCGGCGGGGGCGCGTCCTGCTCGCGGGCGACGCCGCTCACATCCACTCGCCCCTCGGCGGACAGGGACTCAACACCGGCATCGGCGACGCCATGAATCTGGGGTGGAAGCTCGCGGCGACCGTGCACGGACATGCGCCGGACGGGCTGCTCGACACCTACACCCGCGAGCGCCATCCGATCGGAGCGAAGGTGCTCGACTGGTCGCGCGCCCAGGTCACGGTCATGCGGCCGGACCCGCACAGCCAGGCGATCCAAGGAGTGGTGCGCGACCTGATCGGGACCCGGGACGGCTCGACCTACGTGTTCGAGAGGCTGTCGGGAGCGTCGATCCGTTACGACCTCGGCAGCGAGCATCCCCTGGTCGGCCGCAGCGCCCCGGACTTCTGTCTCGAAGACGGCACCCGCCTCAGCGACCTGATGCGGGACGGGCGGGGCGTCGCGCTCGATTTCAGCGCCGACCGATGCCTGCGCGATTCGGCAAAGGGCCGGGACAGCCGGATGCGGTATGCGGCCGGTCCGGCGGAAGACGACCTGGGACTGGGTGCCGTGCTCGTCCGCCCCGACGGCGTGGTCGCCTGGGCAGGTGAGCGCACCCCTGATCGCGAGGCGTTCGAGCAGGCCGCCGACCAGTGGTTCGGTGGCCCCGAAAGCTGAAGCGGCCCCCTTCTCCTGAGCGGCCGCCCGTCTGCTTTCCTCACCCGAGTTCAAGGAGCGCACATGACGATCACTGTCCGACCGGGCAGCACCGTGATGTTCACCGGAGATTCGATCACCGACTGCCAACGCCTGGAGAGCGAGGACGGACTCGGGTTCGGCTACCCGCTGCGCGTCGCGGGCGAGTGGGGCCTCAGACACCCGGACCGGCCCGTGACCTGGCTGAACACCGGCATCGCGGGCCACAAGGTGAGCGACCTCGAAGCCCGCTGGCAGACAGACGTACTCGACGCGGGCCCGGACGTGGTGTCGATCCTCGTCGGGGTCAACGACATGGGCTGGCACACACTGGACCCGGAGGGACACGTGATCCCCGTGGAGGAGTTCTCAGCGGGTTACGACCGCCTGCTGGCGCCCCTCGCCGAAGCGGGCACGGAGCTGATCCTCATCGAGCCGTTCCTGCTGCCGATCCACGGCGTCGTCGAGGCCGGTGTCGCACGCATCGGAGTCGAAGAGCGAAAGGAGTGGCGCGCCGACCTGGACCCGAAGATCCAGGCCGTACGGGAACTCGCCGACAGGTACGGTGCCCATCTGCTGGCCGCCGACCGCATGTTCGCCGAACTCGCCGCGACGACCGGACCGGAATACTGGGCCGAGGACGGCGTGCACCCGACGCCGGCCGGTCACGCCGCACTCGCGGCGGCCTGGCTGCGCCTGGTCGTGTGACCGGTGATCAGGTCACGGCGGCGGAGGCCTCGCTCTGCTCACGCGTCAGCACTTCCGGGAAGTACCGACGCACCTCGGGACGAGGGCCCTGAAGGGGGGATCTGACACGCCCTCAATCCCGTCGGCTGCACCCGCATCCGTGACCGCCGCCCGACGACGTGAACGTCGGCAACGGCTGCGGCAACATGGTGCAGGTGAGCGAATCATCGGAGCAGGTGCAGAACGCAGTTCGTCTCTGGCACGAACACCGCCGTGCGCCCTTCCCCGCGAGCCTACGAGGCGCCGAGTTCGGCGGAACAGACATGGTGTTGCTCGACGCGGACACCGCCGGCTGCGTTCTCACCTGGCTGAACAACGGCGGCACTCTCGACCCGAAGCGCACCCGCATCCTGCAAAGCTGCATCGAGGACCTGGACCGAGTCGTCCCCGAGATCACCGAACCCGCAGGAACCCGGTACTACCAGCGCCTGCGCCGGCTCGCCCTCCTCGTATCAAGGACCCTCCCCAGGCCCCGATGAGACGACGTCCAAGAACGAGCCAAGAGGCGAGAAGCCGTTGCTGCGCGGACGGTCCGATCCGTCCGCGCAGCAACGGTCCTGTCGTGAAAGGCCCGTCCGGCCACCCGCCACCGCCTCGTCGGCGGCGGGACTACTTGACCGAACCCGCCATGATCCCCTGCACGAAGTGGCGCTGGAAGGCGAAGAACACGATCAGCGGCACGATCAGGGACAGGAACGCACCGGGGGCCAGGACGCCGATGTTGCTGCCGAACTGCCGCATCTGCGACTGGAGGGCCACCGTCAGCGGCTGGGACGCGTTGTCGGCGAAGAGCAGCGCGACCAGCATGTCGTTCCAGACCCACAGGAACTGGAAGATGGCCAGACTGGCGATGGCGGGGCGGCCCAGCGGCAGGACCAGTTGGGAGAAGATGCGCCACTCCCCGCCGCCGTCCATGCGGGCGGCCTCCAGCATCTCCTTGGGGATCTCCGCGAAGTAGTTGCGCAGCAGGAAGATGGCGAACGGCAGGCCGTAGGCGGTGTGGAAGAGGACCACCCCGGGGATGGAGCCGAACAGGCCGAGCGCACCGAACAGTTTCGCCACCGGCAGCAGGCCGATCTGGACCGGCACCACCAGCATGGCGACCACCACCAGGAAGATCCAGTCCCGGCCGGGGAAGTCCATCCAGGCGAAGGCGTATCCGGCCAGGGCCGCGATCACGACCACGGCGAGCGTGGTGGGCACCGAGATCAGCACGGTGTTCCAGAACGCCTGGACGATGCCCGAGTCCTTCAGCAGCGCCGTGTAGTTGTCCAGCGACAGCTGCCCGGGCGTGGTCAGGGCGGTCCACCAGCCGCTGCCGGCGTTGGCCTCCTCCGTACGCAGCGAGGAGAGGAAGAGACCGGCGGCGGGGGTGAGCCAGACCAGGCCGATGAGGAGCAGGAACAGCTGGATCGCGCCGCGGCCGAGACGCTTCACCGGCCGTGCCGTCGCCCGCCTGCGGGGCGTGGCGGCTGTGGGGACGGTGGTCATGACTGGCTCCTGCGGAAACGTCGGATGTTGAGGGCCATGGCCGGGACCACCAGGAGCAGCAGCAGGACACCGAGGGCGCTGCCGAGGCCCTGGTTGTTGCCGCCGCCGAAGGAGACCAGCCACATCTGCAGGGCCAGGACGTTGGCGTCCTGCTGTACGGGCCCCGGGGCGATGATGTAGACGAGGTCGAAGACCTTCATCACGTTGATCACCATCGTCACGAACACCACGCCCAGGACGGGCCCGAGCAGCGGCACGGTGATCCGGCGGAAGACCTGCCACTCGTTGGCGCCGTCCATGCGGGCGGCTTCCAGCACATCGCGCGGCATCGAGGAGAGCCCCGCGCCGATGAGGACGAGCGCGAAGCCGGTCCAGATCCACATGTAGGCGCCGATGATGGCGGGGGTGACGAGGGCCGGGCCGAGCCAGGAGATGCCCTCGTACGGCGGGGCGAAGTCCTTCGCGGGGAGCTGGACGGCGTAGGACCCGGGGGCCAGGCGGGGCAGGCGGTAGGAGCCGTCCGCCGCGGTGGTGGTCCGCGCCACGACCTTGCCGTGGGCGTCGACCGCCTCGACGGCGAGCTTCGGCAGGCCGCGTTCGCGGCGGTCCACCGCGCCGGGGGTGCCGCCACCGCCGGGGGTGAAGTCGAGGTAGACCACACCGCGCAGCTCCCCTTTGCCGGCCGGGGACGTGGCGGCCTGCGCGGCGGGTCGTGCCTGCGCCGGCATGTCCTTGGGCGCGACGCCGACCAGGCCGAGGTTGACGGTGTTCCCCGGACCGGTGCGGTGCGCCGTGCGGTAGGAGCCGTCGTGGCCCTTGGCCAGCCGCTTGTCGCCGAGACGCGCCTTGGCGGTGGGGAAGGAGGTGGATTCCCCCTGGACCTTGTCGTGGATGCCCACGGTGATGGCGTTGAGCACACCGCGCTGCGGATCCTGCTCGTAGGCGAGGCGGAAGATGATGCCGGCGGCGAGGAAGGAGATCGCCATCGGCATGAACATCAGCAGCTTGAACGCCGTCTTCCAGCGGATCTTCTCGGTCAGGACGGCGAGGACCAGGCCGAGTCCGGTCAGCAGCGCGGGGGCGAAGACGACCCAGATCGCGCTGTTGCGGATGGCCCGGAGCGTGGCCGGGTCCTGGAACATCGCGGTGTAGTTGCCGGCGCCGACGAAGGTGGTGCCCGAGGCGTCGTACAGGCTGCGGACCACCGAGAACACGATGGGGTACGCGACCAGGGCGCCCAGCAGCAACAGCGCGGGGAACAGGAACAGCGCGGCGATCCGGCGGCGGCGCCGGGCGGCGCGCCGCCCGGGGGCGGTTGCCCGGCCGGGCGCGCCGCCCCGGGGGAGGGACGCGGCGGCGCGCGAGGTGGCGGGCGCCGCCGCGGAAGTGGTGACAGGCATCGATCGGGCCCTCGGTCCTTACTTTCCGTACGCCTTGGCCGCGGCGGCCTCGAGCTTGCGGGCCGTGCCCTGGGGGTCCGACGGGTCGCGCAGGAAGTCCTGGAGCAGCTTCCATTCGCCGGCTCCCTGGGTGCCGCCGAACGCGGCGGGGGCCTGGTCGGACATGTCGAAGCGCACGGAGTTCCCGGCGTCGGTCAGCGACTTGGCGGCCTTGCGGGCGACCTCGTCGTGGTACGCGTCGGCGGGCACCTTCTTGTTGGGCGAGAGGTAGCCGCCCGCCTTGGCCCAGACGCCGGACGCCTCCGGAGTGGCGAGGTACTTCACCAGCTCCATCGCGGCCTTCCGGTTCTTCCCGGCCTTGAGCACCACCGCGGCGTCGCCGCCGCTGACCACCGGCGCCTTGCCGCCGTCGACCGAGGGGAACGGGAAGAACTTGGCGTCCTTGCCGACCTCCTTGTGCAGCTCATCGGTGATCAGCGCGCTCACGAAGTCGCCCTCGTAGACCATGGCCGCCTTCGGCTCCGGGCCGAAGACCTGCTGGACGGACTCGGGGAAGTCGGTGCGCAGTGCGCCCGAACCGCCGCCCGCCACCAGGCTCTTGTCGCTGAACAGCTTGCCGAGCGCGGTGAGCGCCTTGACCACGCTGGGGTCCGTCCACGGAATCTTGTGGGCGGCGAGCTTGTCGTACTTCTCCTGACCGGCCTGGGAGAGGTAGACGTTCTCGAACCAGTCGGTCAGCGGCCAGCCCGCCTCGCCCGCGACGGAGAAGGCCGGCACACCCGAGTCGGACAGGGTGCGGCCCGACTTCAGCAGTTCCTGGTACGTCTTCGCGGGGGCGACCCCGGCCTGGCCGAAGGCCTCCGGGCTGTACCAGACCGTCGACTTGTGCGAGGCCTTGAAGTACAGGCCGTAGTACTTCTTGTCGACCGTGCCGTAGTCCTTCCAGACCTTCGCGAAGTTCTTGTCGGCCTCCGCGCCGACCTCCGCCGACAGCGGAGCCAGCCAGCCCTTCTTGGCGAACTGCTGGAGCACACCGACCTGCGGGACCATCACCACGTCCGGGGCGTTGCCGCCTTCGACCTGGCTGCCGATGACCGTCGAGACGTTGTCGCCGGTGGAGGCGAAGGTGACCTTCGCACCGGTCTTCTCGGAGAACGCGTCCAGGACCTTCTTGAAGTTCTGCTGTTCCACGCCGGTCCAGACGCCGGCCACGGTCACGGTCTGGCCGGTGAGCTCCTGCTTCTCGCCCCCGGCGGACACCGTGCCGCCGCATGCGGTGGCACCGAGCGCCAGAGCGAGGACGGCGGCGCCGGATCCGGCGGCTCGGGTGTGTCGTACTGCGGGTCGTCTCATGGTGGGTTCCCTTCGGAGGACTGACGGGGGAGGGGCGGTGCGGAGGTGGGGCTATCGGGGGGCGGGAGCGTCCATCCACCAGGCGGCGGTGGAGCCCGGCAGCGTTCCCGCGGGGCAGTCACCGCTCGCCAGCAGCGGCACTCCGGGCACGGGCGCCGGCACCGGCTCGGTACCGAAGTTCACGGCGCAGACCAGCCCGTCGCCGCGGACGAACGCGAGCACCTGCGGCGGCGACTCCAGCCAGCGCAGGGTGCCTTCGCCGAGCTGCGGAAGACTGCGGCGCAGCTGCAGCCCTTCGCGGTACAGGTGCCAGAACGAGCGGGTGTCGGCCAGCGCCCGGTCCGTGGCGTGGTCGGCGAACCAGGCGGGCTGCGGCAGCCAGGGCCGCGCGGCGCCGGTACCGGAGGTGAAGCCGAACGGGGAGGCGTGCCCGGACCAGGGCAGCGGCACCCGGCAGCCGTCGCGGATGTGCTCCCGGCTGCCCGTACGGTGGTAGATCGGGTCGGTGAGGACCTCGTCGGGCAGGTCGACGACCTCCGGCAGGCCCAGCTCCTCGCCCTGGTAGATGTACGCGGCGCCGGGCAGCGCCAGCATCAGCAGGGCACCGGCGCGGGCCCGCGCCGGGCCCAGCCCGCCCGCGGACTCCGCCGGCCCGGCGTTCCCCGGGGCGGTCGCGTACCGGGTGACGGTCCGGACCTGGTCGTGGTTGTTGAGCACCCAGGTGACCGTGGAACCGGTGCCGGCGATATCGGTCAGCGCCTCGGAGATGACCCGGCGGAAGGTGCCGACGTCCCAGTGCGCGGTCAGCAGGTGGAAGAAGAACGCCTGGTGCAGCTCGTCGGGCCGGACGTACGCGGCCTGTTCGCTCGGCGTCCTGACGGAGACCTCGCCGACCAGCAGCCGGTCATGGCCGTCGCGGGCGGTGTACTCCTCGCACACCGCGCGCCAGTCGCGCCACACCTGGTGCACCTCGGGCTGGTTCCAGGCCAGGGGGTTGACCGAGTCGCGGGTCCGCTCGTCGGCGGAGGGGTCGGGGGAGTCGGGGAGCTCGGGGTGCTTGAACAGCCCGGCGGCCACGTCGATGCGGAAGCCGTCGACACCGCGGTCCAGCCAGAAGCGCAGCACCTGGTCGAAGTCGGCGGCCACGGCGGGGTTGCGCCAGTTCAGGTCGGGCTGCTCGGGCGTGAACATGTGCAGGTACCACTGGCCCTCGGCGCCCGACGCCTCCTTGACCCGGGACCAGGCGGGGCCGCCGAACATGGCCCGCCAGTTGTTGGGCGGCAGCTCCCCGGCCTCCCCGCGGCCGTCGGCGAAGTGGAACAGCGACCGTGCCGCGCTCCCGGGACCGTCCTCCAGCGCGGCCCGGAACCACGGGTGCTCGCTGGAGCAGTGGTTGGGGACGATGTCCAGGAGCACCTTGAGGCCCAGCCGGTGGGCGTCGGCCACCAGGCCGTCGAATTCGGCGAGGTCGCCGTATACGGGGTCCACCTCGCGGTAGTCCGCGACGTCGTAGCCGTGGTCGTGCTGCGGCGAGGGGTAGAAGGGGCTGAGCCAGATGCCGTCCACCCCGAGCTTCTTGAGGTACGGCAGTCCCGTGCGGACGCCGGCCAGATCGCCGATGCCGTCGCCGGTGCTGTCGAGGAAGCTGCGGACGTAGACCTGGTAGATCACCGCATCGCGCCACCAGCGCTGTGCCGTGTCCGGGGACGGGGTCCCGGCGGCGCCCTGCGGGAGCGCGGGGGAGGCCGGGCCGGAGAGGGGGAGAGAGGGCGCGGAGTCGGCCGGAGAGCCGTTCCCTGCCGTGGCTATGAGCATCTGCCGTGATCCCGTTCTTGCAGGAGCATGCCGTGCGGCTGCGTTTCGCTGTTATGCATGCATGTTAAGTAGGGATGTCTTTTGAGTGTCAACGAAACTGTCGAAACTCGCTGCGAGATGCCCGGATTTATGGGAGATTGCCCGCCCAGCCTGTACCTAACAAGTAAGTAGGCGGGAGGGGGAGGGAGCGTCGAGCGTCAGCCGCGGCCGACGATGGCCCGCAGTTCCCGCGACAGCCGCGCGACGGTGGCATCCGTGCTCCGGCGGTGCACCAGCGCCTCGTGCACGACCGCCTGCACCGCCAGGCTCACCTGGTCGTAGTGCGGGCTCTTCAGGCGCGGCTCGGCCGCCAGGACGCCCCGCTTGAGCGTCGGGAGGTAGGGGAAGCGGCGCACCAGCCCGGGATCCGTGTACAGGTCGGCCCACACCGGAGGCAGCGCGCCCTCGGTGAGCACCCGGCGCTGGACCGATTCGGTCGTCAGGTAGGAGATCAGCTCGGTGGCCGTCTTCTGATGCCGCGACTGCGCGTTGATGGCAAGGTTGGAGCCGCCCAGCGCGCTGGAGCCCGGCCCGTGGGGACCCGGCAGCGGCACCGCGCCGAACTTCCCCGCCACCTTCGACGACGGGGCGTTGGCCAGCGCGTACGCATACGGCCAGTTCCGCAGGAACAGCAGCCGGCCGTCCTGGAACGCCTTGCGGGACTCCTCTTCCTTGTACGTCAGCGCCCGCCGCGGGATCCAGCCCTCACGCACCCCGTCGAGCAGGAAGGACAGTCCGCGACGGGCCGCGGGGGAGTCCACCGTCACGCGCGAGCCCTCGCCCGCGAGCACCGAACCGCCCGCCGACTGAACGGCCTCGCCGACATTGGCGGTCAGCCCCTCGTACGGCAGGAACTGGCCCGCGTACCCGTCCATCCCGTACTTCGGTGCGACCGTCTTCGCCAGATGCTCCAACTCGCCCCAGGTGCGCGGCGGCCGCGCACCTTCCCGGGCGAGCACGTCCTTGCGGTAGTACAGCAGCCCCGCGTTGGTCACATAAGGGACCGCATAGAGCCGTCCCCGGAACGTGGCGGTGTCCACCACGGGAGGGAGGAAGCGCTTCAGTGGGAACTGCCCGCCGTCCACCGGCTTGATCCAGCCCGCGGCCGCGAACTCCGACGTCCACGCCACGTCGATGTTGAGCACGTCGAAGCGGTCGCTGTGGGAGCGCAGCTCGGTGACCATCTGCGCCCGCACCTCGTCGGCCGCGTCCGGCAACTCCACCAGCGTGACCTTCTCGCGCGGGTGCCGGTCGTTCCAGCCGTCGAGGACACCCCGCAGATAGCCCGTGAGGTCGCCGCCCGTCACCAGGGTGATCGGGCCCCGGCCGTCCGCACCGCCGGCCGGCTCCCCGGCCTGCGCACCGGCATGGCCCGCGAACAGCAGCGAGCAGACCAGCAGAGCCCGCCCCGCGGCACGCTTCCACCGCATGGGCTCCTCCTCTTACCAGGCGTCGACGGGACACTGGACCGACAGCCCGCCCCATGTATACCTGTTAGCCATGCGGGATACTAGATGCTGCAGGAAGATGCGACGGCGACCCGGCTCACAGCCGGAGGAGTTCAGATGACCGTCAACTAGGGCGGGGAGGGAGAGGGAGAGCGTGCGGCTGCCACTCCTCGCGCTGTTGGTCAGCGGCCCCGCGCACGGCTACGAACTCAAACAGGCCCTTGAGAACCTCCTGGGCGCGGCATACCCTCAGCCGAACGTCGGCCAGATCTACGTCACCCTGGGCAGGCTGGAGAAGACGGGCCTGATCGAAGGGGAGGACGTCGAGCAGTCGGACCGCCCGAACAAACGCATCTACCGGATCACCGCGGCGGGACGCGAAACGGTGGACGCGTGGTTCGAGGAGTCCACCGCCGAACCACGGGTACGGGACGAATTCTTCATGAAGCTCGCCCTGGCCCCCCACACCGGGACCGCAGACCAGATCGCCCTGATCAACAAGCAGCGCCGCCACTACCTCAACACCATGCGTGACCTGTCCAAACTCGCGGCGGCCGAGGACCGGGACAACCGGGTCGCGCAGCTGCTGATCGAGGGCGCGATGCTGCATCTGCAGGCGGATCTCGACTGGCTGGAGCGCTGTCAGGAGGAGTTGGAATGAACCGGGACGAGCCGTCCGGCCCGATAGTCCGGGCAGCCGGCCTGGTCAAGACCCACCGGCCGGAAGGCGCCGCGCCCGTCCCCGCGGTACGGGGCGTCGATCTGTGCATCGAGCGCGGTGAGTTCGTCGCCGTCACCGGGCCCTCCGGAGCCGGCAAATCCACCCTGCTGCACCTCCTCGGCGGCCTCGACCGGCCCGACAGCGGTGCGCTCTGGCTCGACGGCCGCCGGGTCGACGCCTACCGCGAGGCACGCTGGGCGGAGCTGCGCCGCAACCACATCGGCATCGTCTTCCAGTTCTTCAACCTGGTCTCCAACCTCAGCGTCGCCGACAACGTCGAACTCCCTGCCCTGCTGGCCGGCAGGTCCCCCCGGCAGGCCCGCACCGACCGGGCCGAACTGCTCGACGAACTGGGCCTGACCGGCAAGGAGAACTGCACCCCCGGTGAGCTGTCCGGAGGCGAACAGCAGCGCGTCGCGCTGGCCCGCGCCCTGGTCAACGCCCCCAGCCTGCTCCTCGCCGACGAACCCGCCGGCAGCCTGGACAGCAAGGGCACCAGGGAGGTGCTGCGGCTGCTCGCCCGCTTCCACGGCCGCGGGCAGACGATCCTGCTGGTCACCCATGACGCCAGGATGGCCAGTGCCGCGGACCGGGTGATCAGCTTCTACGACGGCCAGGTGGCCGACGACGCGCACCTCGGCGGCAGCCGGAACCGCCCCCCGGCCGGTGTGGCCGACGTCCTCAAGCTCCAGGGCTGACCCGTGCGAGCAGCGGCACGCTGGACCCAGGCACATCTGCGAGCACACCGGCCCGCCGCCGTGCTCATCGTGCTGGCCACCGCCGGGATCACCATCACCCTGCTCCTGGCCACCGCACTCTTCGCGTACGCCACCGACCCCTGGCAACGCGTCTTCACCCAGTCCTCCGGCGCCCACGTCTGGATCCACACCCGCGCCGGCACCGCCGCCGGGTCGCTCGCCGGACTCGACGAGGTACGCGCCACCTCCGGCCCCTTCCGCACGGTCCGCGCCACCGCCGGCCTCCAGCCCGGCGGCGCCAGGGCGACCCTGGAACTGCGGGGGACGGCGCAGCGCCCCACCACCGCCGCTCCCCAGATCGTCGCGGGCCGCTGGCTCGACGCGGACACCGACGCGGGCGCCACCCCGGGCATCGTGCTGGACAGCTCGGTGGCCCGGGCCATGTGGGCCAAGCCCGGCGACTCCCTCGTGCTGAGCGGCATCGCGGCCCATCTGCGCGTCGTGGGCGTCGCGGACACCGCCGAGGCCGGCTTCCGCGCGGGCGAATCCCCGGGCGCGGCCTGGGTGCTCCCCACGACCCTCGCCGCTTCCGACGCGGGCGGCGACCAGCGTGGCCGCACCATAGGACTCCAGCTCAGCGACCCGGCGGACACCGACTACGTCGTCCAGCGGGCGGTCACCCGGCTCGGTGCCGACCAGATCACCGATGTCTCGACCTGGCGGCAGGCCAAGGCCGCAGCCGAGGGGGACAACCAGCTCCTCGGGCGGCTGCTCGGCCTCTTCGGGCTCGGCGCACTGCTCGCCGCGGCCCTGGCGGTGGGTGGCGCCATCAGCACCCGGGTGCGCGCCCACCTGCGGGACATCTCGATCCTCAAGGCCATCGGCTTCACACCCGGCCAGGTGGTCCGTATGTTCCTCGCCCTCCACCTGGGCCTCGCGCTGGGCGGTGTCGCCCTGGGGGCGCTGCTCGCCCAGGCGCTCGGCACGCTGGTCCCCGGACGGATCGGCGACGCGATGGCCCTGTGGCGGCAGCTTCCCGAGCACGCCTGGCTGCCCTGGGCGATCTCCGGCGGGGTGGTGGCCTTCATCGGCTCGGCGACCTGCCTGGCCGCGTGGCGCGCGGGGCGGGTACCGCCGGTGCCCGTCGCCCGCGCCGTCACGGCCACCGGTGGCCGGGCGACGGGCCTCACCCGGCGGGCACTCGGGCTCAGAATCCCGCCGGCCCTGGTCCTCGGCTGGCGCGGTGCCTTCCACCGACCGCTGCGCTCCTCGGCAGCCGTGGCCCGGCTGGCGGTTCCGCTGCTGCTCATCACCATCGCGCTGGGCACCTGGACCACCCTGGACCGCTTCACCTCGCACCCGGAGACGGTCGGCCTGCCCGCGGCGCTCACCGCGCGCTCCGACACCCTCGGCGAACGGGAGCTGCGCCCGCTCCTCACCTCCCGGCCCGGGGTGACCGCCTACCCCGGGGCCGAAGTACAGGCCCTCGTACCGGGGCAGACCGGGACGATCACCCTGCGCGGGCTCGGCACCGAGGCACACCCGTACCCCTTCGCCGTCGTGGAAGGGCGCGCCGCCCACGGCCCCGACGAAGCGATCGCCGGACAGGGCCTGCTGGACCTCCTGGACGCCCACGTCGGCGACTGGGTCCGGATGACCGTCGCCGGCCACCCGCACGTCCTCCACATCGTCGGCCGCACCATCGAAACCGCCGACGCCGGCCGGGTCGTCTCCACCACCCTGGACACCCTGCGCGACGACGACACCACCGGCGCCACGTCCGCCGGGTCCCCGTCGCCCCGCCCGGACTTCTACCACCTGGTCCTGCCGCACGGCGTTGACCCCGGCGTGGTGCGCGACGCCCTGACCAAGGCGTCGGCCGGCCGTCTCGAAGTGCGCGAGATCCCCAATCCCGCCGAGCAGCTGACGGCGGTCCGCGCCGTCGCCATCGGCCTGATCGCGGTACTGGTCCTCATCGGGCTGGCGGAACTCGCGACCACGATCGGCGCCGGGGTGCGCGACCGCAGCCGCGACCTGCTCGCTCTCAAGGCCGTCGGCCTCACACCCCGCCAGATCACCGCCGTCATCGTCTCGGCCACCGCCTTCGTCACGCTGGCCGCCGCGCTGGCCGGCACGGCGCTGGGCCTCCTCGCCGCCGAGTGGCTCATCAACCTCCAGGGCCGCACCAGCGGCTGGGGGACCGGCATCGCCCAGTGCCCCGCTCCGGCGGTCCTGCTGCTGGTCATCGCCGTCGCGGTGACCATCGCCGCAGCCGCCTCGCTCCTGCCCGCCGCCCGCGCGGCACGCCGCCGCCTCGCGGACTCGGCCAGCGCCGTGCTCTAGGGCATCCGCTCACACGGCGCGTCCCCGAACCCCGGAAGCGGTCCTCCGCTCAGGCGCCGACGTAGGCCGCGAGGTGCCGGCCGGTGAGGGTGGAACGGTCGGCGACGAGGTCGGCGGGGGTGCCCTCGAAGACGACCTGGCCGCCGTCGTGGCCGGCGCCCGGGCCCAGGTCGATGATCCAGTCGGCGTGTGCCATGACCGCCTGGTGGTGCTCGACGACGATGACCGACTTGCCGGAGTCGACGAGCCGGTCGAGCAGGCCGAGCAACTGCTCGACGTCGGCGAGGTGCAGGCCGGCGGTCGGCTCGTCGAGGAGGTAGACGCCGCCCTTCTCCGCCATGTGGGTGGCCAGCTTGAGCCGCTGCCGCTCGCCGCCGGACAGCGTGGTGAGCGGCTGGCCGAGGCTGAGGTAGCCGAGCCCGACGTCGGCGAGCCGGCCCAGGATGCGGTGCGCGGCCGGGGTGCGCGCCTCGCCGGAGCCGAAGAACTCCTCGGCCTCGGTCACCGACATCGCGAGCACCTCGCTGATGTCGCGGCCGCCGAGGTGGTGGTCCAGCACCGAGGCCTGGAACCGCTTGCCCTCGCAGTCCTCGCAGGGGGTGGCGACGCCGGCCATCATCGCCAGGTCGGTGTAGAGGACGCCGACGCCGTTGCAGGTGGGGCAGGCGCCCTCGGAGTTGGCGCTGAAGAGCGCCGGTTTCACGCCGTTGGCCTTCGCGAACGCCTTGCGGATCGGGTCGAGCAGTCCGGTGTAGGTCGCCGGGTTGCTCCGGCGCGAGCCGCGGATCGGGCCCTGGCCGACCGCCACCACACCCCCGTCGGCGGCCCCCGCCTGCCCGGGCAGCGACCCGTGCACGAGCGAGCTCTTGCCGGACCCGGCGACACCGGTGACGACGGTGAGGACCCCGAGCGGGATGTCGACATCGACGTCGCGCAGGTTGTGCGTGGTCGCGCCGCGGATCTCCAGGGCGCCGGTGGGCTTGCGCACCGACTCCTTGAGAGCGGCCCGGTCGTCGAAGTGGCGGCCGGTGACGGTGCCGCCGGCCCGCAGTCCCTCGACGGTGCCCTCGAAGCAGACGGTGCCGCCGGCCGCACCGGCGCCCGGGCCGAGGTCGACGACATGGTCGGCGATCGCGATCGTCTCCGGCTTGTGCTCCACGACGAGCACCGTGTTGCCCTTGTCCCGCAGCCGCAGCAGCAGGTCGTTCATCCGCTGGATGTCATGGGGGTGCAGGCCGGTGGTGGGCTCGTCGAAGACATAGGTGGTGTCGGTGAGCGAGGAGCCGAGGTGGCGGATCATCTTGACGCGCTGCGCCTCGCCGCCCGACAGCGTGCCCGACGGCCGGTCCAGCGAGAGGTAGCCCAGCCCGATCTCCACGAACGAGTCGAGGGTGTGCCGCAGCGAGGCGAGCAGCGGCGCCACCGACGGCTCGTCGAGACCGCCGACCCATGCGGCCAGGTCGCTGATCTGCATCGCGCAGGCGTCGGCGATGCTGATGCCTTTGATCTTCGACGACCTGGCGCCCTCGCTCAGCCGCGTGCCGTCGCACTCGGGGCAGGTGGTGAAGGTGACCGCCCGCTCCACGAACGCGCGGATGTGCGGCTGCAGCGCCTCCTTGTCCTTGGACAGGAAGGACTTCTGGATCTTGGGGATCAGGCCCTCGTAGGTGAGGTTGACGCCCTCGACCTTCACCTTGGTGGGCTCCCGGTAGAGGAAGTCCTGCATCTCCTTCTTGGTGAACTTGCGGATCGGCTTGTCCGGGTCGAGGAGGCCCGACTCGGCGTAGACCCGCACGGTCCAGAAGCTGTCGGACTTCCAGCCGGGGATGGTGAACGCGCCTTCGGCGATCGACTTGGAGTCGTCGTAGAGCTGGCTGAGGTCGATGTCGGAGACGGTGCCGCGGCCTTCGCAGCGCGGACACATGCCGCCCGTACGGGAGAAGGTCGCCTTCACCGCCTTCTTGGCACCGCGCTCGACGGTGATCGCACCGCTCGCCCGGACCGAGGGGACATTGAACGCGTACGCGCCGGGCGGGCCGATGTGCGGTGTGCCGAGCCGGCTGAAGAGGATGCGCAGCATCGCGTTGGCGTCGGTGACCGTGCCGACCGTGGAGCGGGAGTCGGCGCCCATCCGCTGCTGGTCGACGATGATCGCGGTCGTCAGCCCGTCGAGTACGTCGACCTCGGGCCGCGCCAGCGTCGGCAGGAAGCCCTGCACGAAGGCGCTGTACGTCTCGTTGATCAGCCGCTGCGACTCCGCGGCGATCGTGTGGAACACCAGCGAGCTCTTGCCCGAGCCGGAGACGCCGGTGAACACCGTCAGCCGGCGCTTCGGGAGCTCGATGCTGACGTCCTTGAGGTTGTTCTCGCGCGCGCCGTGCACGCGGATCAGGTCGTGGCTGTCCGCGGCGTGCGGCCCGCTCGACTGCGCGTTCGTCCCCGTGGCCATGCTCATCGTGTCTCCATCTGTGAGGCGGGTCCGCCGTCGCGGTGTCCGCCGGCGTCACCCGCTCGATCCAACCAGCTTCGATGGAGGACGTCCCGCTTTCCGCCGCCCAGGCCCACGGAACCTCCGGTCCGCCGCTACGCGAAGCTCCGGCCGGGGCGTCGGGGCCGGCCGGCCGCGGTCGGGCATCGGCCCTCGGCAGCGCGGCTCGGGCGGTGGCTCACCGGTCCTGGAGCAGCCCGAGGACGTTGCCGTCCGGGTCGGTGACGGTGGCCACCAGACGGCCGCCGCCGACCTCGTGCGCGGGCTCCTTCACGGTCGCACCCGCGGCGGTGACCTCGGCCAGCTTCGCCTCGATGTCCGGCACGTGCCAGTAGGCCACCGGCGCGGTCATGCCCTGCGGCCCGCCGCCCGGCACCAGCCCGATGTGCTGGCCCGCGACCTCGAAACCGACGTAGTAGGACTCGTCGGCCTGCGGCGGTACGCCGAGCAGCGCGGTGTACACCTCTTTGGCCGCCGCCAGGTCGGTCACCGGATGCAGCACGGTCTTGATGCCCTGGGTGGAAGAGCCGGTCATGGTCACTCCTGAGGTCGTCGGGGGGTGGGGCCCATGCCCGTCACGCTAGCCGCGGCGTGCGGAGCGCGCGCCTCGATCGCCGGCCGGTCCGGCAGCGGCAGCGCGGCAGATTCCCGTGCGCTCGATGCGCCGTGTCCTGTGCTGCGCCGCGGCGGTCCGGCCGGTCACCGGCGCGACCGGCCCCCCTCGGGGGGTGGTACTAGCCGGCCGTGCCGAAGTCCTGCGTCCAGTAGTCGCCGGGCTGCGCGAGGCCGACGCCGATCTCCTTGAAGGAGCAGTCGAGGATGTTCCGCTTGTGGCCGGGGCTGGACATCCAGCCCTTCATGACCTCCTCGGGCGTGGAGTAGCCGTAGGCCACGTTCTCGCCGTAGGAGTTCCACTGGTAACCGGCACGCGTGATCCGGTCGTCCGGGGAGGAGCCGTCGGAGCCCGTGTGGGACATGTTCTTGTGGTCGGCCATGTCCTTGCTGTGGTCCTGGGCGGCCTTGGTCAGCTTCGCATTCACCTTCAGCGCGGAGCACCCGGCCTTGCTGCGCTCCTTGTTGACGAGGTCCACCACCTTGGCCGTGTCGCCGGACGCCGCGGTGGTTTTCGAGGCGGTGGTGGTCTTCGCAGCGCCGGCGGATGCGGCGGGCTTCTCAGCGGCGTCCGCGCTCGACTCGTGGCCCCACTTCGATTTCGCCTGCCGATGATCGTAGGACGCATTCTGCCAATGGCCGTGATGCCGGCCGGCCTCGTTCTCCTGGCCCAGACAAGCCATGGCGGCGGAGGGAATTCCCACGGCTCCTACGGCCAGGGCGGCGACGGTTATCTGCCGGTAGCGCCGCGTCCTGCGATGTTTCGTCATGCGTGACCTCACTCGGTAATTGCGGAGCGTCCCTGGCGCGGCTGGCTCTGTGCAATTTCCGCGCCTGAGCTGCGGAGACGCCTTGCGGCTCGTCATTCTTGGCACCGCTGTGCAGGCAAGGCAACAAACTCGGCTACTACTGTGCTTCGTAGTAATGGCCGACCCTTGTCACGAGTGCGGGAGCGTGCTGGTCCGCCTCCCGGATCTACCGGGAATTCCTGTTGCCCTGTCAGAAGCCCTTATGTGTTCACTGCGCGGGCAATGGTGCCGAGTGGGCCGAATGTCTTTGGGTGTCGTGCGGGATATGCGCAGACCAAGACGGACAAATCTCTTATGTCGCCGAGGGGTCATCTACTATCCGGCTTAGTTGATGCCGGACCGCGCTATGACGCATGTCACGGAATCGCTTTGTCCGTAATGGGAACCGCGCCGGACGGGCCTGCGTCCACCAGGGCATCCGAAGATCATGAACGCTTGCGGGGGACCGGACTCATGACGCGAACGGCTACGCGCTTCCTCTACCTCGCCCGGCACGGCGAGGCTTCAGCGGACGAGACCGAGCTGACCGACCGCGGCCGTCGTCAGGCCGTACTGCTCGGCGAGCGGCTCCGGGGCACGCCCGTCTCGGTGTGCCATCACGGTCCGCTGCCGCGGGCGGCGCAGACCGCCCGGCTGATCTGCGCCCAGCTCGGCGACGTCCCCCGGCATGTGTCGGACGTGGCCGGGGACTACGTCCCCTACCTGCCGCAGCGGGCGGAGCTGCCTCCGGAGTGTGCGGACGGCATGCTCCACCGCCTGGGCCAGTTCCCGGCGGCGGAACGGGAGTCCGGTCCGGGACTGGCTCGGCAGGCCCTCGCCCAGTTCACCGGTCCCGTCGCCGGTGACGAGCCCCGCCACCAACTCGTCGTCACCCACAACTTCCTCATCGGCTGGCTGGTCCGCGCCGCCCTCGACGCGCCCGAATGGCGCTGGATGGGCCTTGCGCACGCCAACGCCGCGCTGACCGTCATCCGCTACACACCGGGCCGCCCCGCTTCCCTGGTCTTCTTCAACGACATGGGTCACCTCCCCACGGAGCTCCGCTGGACGGGCTTCCCGCTCGACGTCCACCCCTGAGGGCGGCGCCTTCCCGCGTCCGCCGGGCGTCGCGACGTACATTGCGCTTGGGTCCGCGTCGGCCTCCCCCACGAGATCGGACAGGTGTCATGAACTGCTATGACTGCGCGACGAGCGACGCACACGCCGCCGCGGTGGCGATCTGCCGGAACTGCGGCGCGGCGCTGTGCGACCGGCACGCCTGGGCCGCCCCGCAGACCGTGGTCCGTGTACAGGGCGTGGGGCAGAGCACGCTGCCGGAGCCGGCGCGCCGCATCGTGTGCACGGTCTGCCGAGGGGCGACGCAGCCGGTCTGATGCCGGGACGCCGGGGGTCGGGCCCGTGGATCCGGGCCGTGCCGGGAGATCCGGCCGTGACCGGGGTGCCGGGCCGCCCGCGGTGGCATGATGCGGTCGATGACGACCTTCGTACTGATTCCGGGTGCGGCATGCGATGCGTGGCACTGGCATCTCCTGGAGACGGAGCTGCGCGCCCGGGGCCGTGATGTGGTGAGCGTGGATCTGCCCTGCGGGGACGACGCGGCAGGCCTGGACGAGTACGCGGACGCGGTGGTCGAGGCGGTCGCGGGCCGTGAGCGGCTGGTGCTCGTGGCGCACTCGTTCGCCGGCTTCACCGCGCCGCTGGTCTGCGAGCGGGTGCCGGTGGACCTGCTGGTGCTGCTGGCGGCGATGGTGCCGTTGCCGGGTGAGGCGCCGCGGGAGTGGTGGCGGGCGACGCGTCACCCGGACTCCCGGGTCAGACGGGCCGGACGGGACGCACAGCGGGCCGGCGCCGACCCGGGCACGGAGGACGTACCCGAGTCCGCCGTGCCGGGCTCTGCCGCGGATCCGTTCTTCCAGGATCTGCCGCCGGAGCTGGCGGCCGAGGCGGTGGGCCGCTGGCGGCGGCAGTCCGAGACCCCTGGCGCACGGCCCTGGCCGATGGCGGCCTGGCCCGAAGTGCCGACCCGGTTCCTGCTGTGCCGTCAGGACCGCCTCTTCCCGGCACCGTTCCTGCGCTCCGTGGTGGCCGAGCGCCTGGGGATGGCGCCCGACGAGATGGCGGGCGGGCACTTCCCGATGCTGTCCCGCCCGGCCGAGCTGGCCGACCGGCTGGAGGCCTACAGCCGGTCAGCGGCGACGTGACGACCTCGCAGGCCGGCCCGCACGAACCGGCCTGCATCAGCTCGTCTGCATGAACCGGCCCGCACACGTCGGCTCGTGCAGGCCGGTCTCGCAGGCCGGTCCGTCTCGGCGGGCTCGCGGTGCGAGCGCGGCCGCCCGGCGGGCGAGACGCCTCAACGCTCCTTCACGGCCCCCGCGTTCCCCCTAGGGAAGATGGGCCAGGGCGGTGATCACCGGCACCGGGAGGTAGGTGGGCCACTTGGGGCGGGTGGCCTGGTAGGCGAAGTATCCGAGGGAGCGGCTGGCCTGTACCTCGTCCGGCGTCTCCGCCTGGTACACCAGCCGGCAGCGGCCCGATGCGCTCCTGGCGCGCTGCCACAGCGCCGCCGCGGGCTTCCGCTCCGCCTCGGTCCGCGGGGTGAAGATCCGGTCGCCGAAGTCCGACCAGGCGAACGGGCTGTTGTCCGCCCAGTCCTTGTTGATCACCCGCTTCAGCTCCGCCGCCCGCTCCGCGTCGGTGGAGCCCCACGAGGACGGCACATTGGTGATCAGTCCGACGGGGATGTGGCGGGCGCGCAGCGCGCGCAGATACCGGGCGGCTCCCGGCATGTACCGGATGCTCTTGTCCTCGGCCGTGTGCACCAGCGTTTCGCCGAGGTCGAAGTACACGACGGCGCACCCGCCGCCCCGACCTCCTTCCGCGGTGGTGCGCGGTACGCCTTGTGCTGCTACCGCGGTCGGCACGCTTAACGCTGCCGCACCGCCCAGGGCGAGCAGCGTGCGCCAGGTGGCTCTGCGAGCGGATGTCTTCTTCATGGAGATGCCTTTCCCGTAGGGGGGCATCCGATCGTACGCGCCATGTGCACGTCATCGGTGGGTTCGGTGCGGTCGGGCCAATGGATCTCGGCCGTCCTCAGGGCCACGACGGTGGCGGACGTTGGCGCGGCGTTAGTGAGCTGACAGCGCGGACGGAGAGGGTTGTTCCTGCTCGTGCTGGCAGCCGCCTCCGCCGTGGCGCTCTCCGCATGCGACACGAACATGGCCGACCCCGCCAAGGACCCGTCGCCCGTGGCCTCGTCCGACGCCGGCTCGGCCTCCGGCGGCAACGGGGGCGGTTCGGCCGGGGGTTCGCAGGGCGCCGGCGGGGCGTCGGGCGGCAGCGGTCAGCCCACCGCGGCGCAGGGCGCCGCCTCCGCGGACCACTCGGCCAACCGCTGCCGGGCCGCATCGATGCGGATGAGCCTGGGCCGGCCCGACCAGGGTGCGGGCAACATCCGCTATGCGCTGGTGTTCACCAACAACGGCAAGGAGTCCTGCACGCTGCGGGGCTTCCCGGGCGTCTCGCTCCTGGCCAAGGACGGACAGCCGATCGGAAAGCCGGCGGTCCATGAGGGCGGCGCGGGAAAGGCGGTCACTCTCGCGCCCGGCGCCAGTGCCCACGGGGTGCTGCACACCATCAACGAGGGGATGAAGGGCTCCGGCTGCCGGAAGGGCGCGGACCTGGTGCAGGCATACCCGCCGGGTTCCAAGGAGTCGATGACCACGCGCGGCGCCGGCCTGCGGGTGTGCGGCAACGAGTTCACGGTCAGCGCGCTGTCTCCTGCCGCCGGCTAGGTGCCGGACCCCCAGCCCCTCGACGGTCAACCCTCCTCGTGCCCTGGGAGGGTTGACCGTCGTTGTCTTCTCCCGCCTGTGGTGTGGCGACCGCCCCGCTGGGCATACGCGCCCTACGGCACGGACCACGCCGACCGCCTCCGCGGCGACGTAACGGCCCGCACCCGGTCGGGGCCCCCGACGCCGGTCCGCGGCCCCGCTGTCCTCGATGCCGACCCCGTGTCCCGCTCCCCCCGACGCCGATCCATGAGGGCACCATGACCACCTCCCGGAAGTTCCCCCCGATGCTCGCCGTAGCGGTGCTCCTCGCGTTGGCGCTCTCGGGCCTGCAGCCCCATGACCGGACCACCTGGGTCATGGAGACCTGCTGGGTGATGGTCGGCCTGCCGCTGCTGGTCGTGGTGTGGCGGCGGTTTCCGCTCAGCCCGCTCCTGTGCTGCCTGCTCGCCGTACACGCGCTGGTCCTGATCGTCGGCGGCCACTACACCTACGCCGAGGTCCCCTTGGGGCACTGGCTGCAGGACGCCCTGGACCTCTCCCGCAACCCCTACGACCGGATCGGGCATCTGATGCAGGGCTTTGTGCCCGCCATCCTGGTCCGCGAACTCCTGGTCCGCACCTCCCCGCTGCGCGGCAGCGCCTGGCTGTCCCCGCTGACGGTGTGCGCCTGCCTGGCCTTCAGCGCGTTCTTCGAGCTGATCGAGTGGTGGAGCGCACTGGCCGGCGGCTCGGCCGCCGACGCCTTCCTCGCCACCCAGGGGGACCCGTGGGACACCCAGTGGGACATGGCCTGTGCCCTTCTGGGGGCGATCGTCGCGCTGCTGCTCCTCGGCCGCGTCCACGACCGTCAGCTCGCGCGCTACGGCAGCGCCGGGGAGGAGCACCGGAGCACGGAACGGCAGGCCGCCTGACCGCGCTCCGGGCGGGCGACGCCGCCATGGCGGAGAGGCGGACAGCCGCCGCTCCCTGCCTGCGTATCGCGGAGTTCGCGGCACCGTACGCCGTGAGGAGCTCTCGCCACCCGCGTACCGCGAGGAGTTCCCGGCCTGAACTGCCCCGCGGCCCGGTGACGTTCCCTCAGGTCCGAGCGGAGAAGGGGCACTCCCAGTCCGCCGGCTTGCGCCGGCCCGAGTAGCGCCGGGCCTCGGAGAGCTGCTCGTACTCCACGAGGTTGGGGTTGATGTTGCCCTGCAGCTCGATGTCCTGCTTGCGGATCTTCTCCTGCAGCCGGTCCCACTGGCCCGCGGCCTTTATTCGGTCGAACTGGGCGTGGGAGTTGAAGGCGAGCATCGGGAAGGGCGGGCGACGACCGATGCGGCTGTGCGTCTCGTGCAGTCCGATCACGAAGAAGGGGTGCCCGGCGACGCTGTACGCGAAGGCGCCGGACGCCGGATCGCGGTCGTAACCGTCGGCCCACGGGTGCGTGAGGCTGTCGTAGTCGTGGACGGCCTGCAGCTGCTGCCACAGCAGCGTCTCGAACTCGACCTCCGGCACGTTCAACGGGCCCGAGAAGGTGGCCACGAAGCTGGTGAAGGGCTTGGCGGCCCAGTCCACCGCCTCCACGTACGTCTGAAGATCGGCCGCCATCAGCCGGGCTGCCTCGTCATCACCGAACCACGTGTAATGGCGATGGGTGATGCCACCCTGTCGCCATGCCGAACGGCCGGCCAAGCAGGGGAAGGCATCGCCGAGCAGGAACCGACCGACGTCGGTGGCGGCGTCAACTTCGGTGGCGGCGGAGGCGTCAACCGTCATGTTCGTGACCTTCGGTGAGTGGGGCAATACCCCCGGTGGGGGCCCTGCAGGGGTGGGACCCTGGCAGTCAAGATCGGGCAGGGCCGGTTCGTCAAGACTCGGCCGTGTCACCCCCTTCCGGCTGCCCTCACCGACGGCTCAAGCGCCGCTTTTGCTGCGTTATGTCCAAATTCGGCCGTGGTATCGCCTCGGCCGCCGGACAGCTCGCTCTCGCTGCAGGGCTTCTTGTCGATCTTCATCGTCTCAGACGATCGGCCACCTGATCGCCAGGGTGGGCCCCGGCGGCGCCACGCCCCGCGCCGCCCGGCCCCCTCTGCGGCGAGCGACCGCTCGCCCGTGCGAACCCGCAGCACGCCCGCTCCGCCCGCCGGTCGCCGATCTCGCACCTCCGCACTGCCCGCGCCCGGCGTGGGCAGCGCCGGGCGCGGCTCCCGTCTTCTGGCCGCGGTCGGCGGTCGGCGGCGGTCGGGAGCGGGAGCCCGGTCAGGCCCGGGCGGGTGCGGCCTCCTCAGCGGCTTCGGTGGCGTCGGCCGCGCTGTCCTTGGCGCCTTCCTGCGCGGCGCCCGGGACGGAGTAGAAGACGCTCCTGCCCTGCTTGCTGCGGTGCGCCAGGCCCTTGGCGACGAGCGAGGTCTCCAGGGTGTTGCGCACGGCGGTCTCCGGTGCCGTGTGGTCCGGGTGCTCCTGCGCCAGCAGCTTCGTCAGCTCTGTCACCGTGCGCGGCTGCTCGTCGAGCAGGCCGAGCACGCGGTCGGCGCGGGTGGCGTTCCGCTGGCGGGCCTTGCCCCGGGCGGGCGTGGCCTTCCGTGCCTTCTTCGCGCTCCCTGCCGTCTTGGCCGGGGCCTTCTTCGCCGGCTTGCCCTTCGGTGCGGCAGGCTTCGCGCGCCGCGCCGCGGGCACGGTCGCCGGCTTCGCCGCCGCGGTCGCCGGCTTCGCGGCCGCGGTGCCGGTCTCCACGGGTCGCGGCGCGACGGCCTTCTCCTGCGGGCCCGTGTCGAGGTGCTGTTGGAGATCCTCCAGCTTCGCCCGGAGCTTGTGCAGTTCGTCGATCTCCTTCGCGATGCTCTTCAGCTTGGCAGCCACCTGCACGGCGAATTCCGAGTCTGACATGAAAAAGCCTGCTCTCTCTTGTCTGATCGATCTGCGGTTGGCTGGATGTTACTCATCTCGCTCCGCAATTAACCCGGTACCGCTCCCTTTTATCGCCGCACACAGCGCTCCGACGGTCGGCTCCACGGCCGAACAATCCCACCGTCATGGGGTGTTCGGATGCTGCCCAACCCCTCTGTTGCAGTCAAGAAAAGGGACTTGAATGAGCCATACGGGCCGTGAATACGCTCCCACGCACAGTCAACGGAGGTACGGAACTCCGTCCGGTTGTCACTCCTTTGAGTCCTTCCGCCGGTGGTGCGGCTCGCCGGCGTCTCGCGCGCATGCGTGAGGTTGTTCCGATACCCGTCGCACCGGGGGTCGGCCTCGGCCGGGCCCGCTCCCGCCCCCGACCCTGGCGCGCCGAGTGGAGCGAGCCCGCTCCGTAGTGCTCTCGGCCGCGAGGCGACTGCCCGTGAGGGCCCGTCCACAAGCGGATCTTGCCCGGAGCGGAATGGATGCGAGTGTGACCGCTGCTCCGTAGGCGGCGGCGGTCACACTCGCATCGGGTGGCGATGCCGCGTAAGCCTCTTGAGCTGGTTGAAGCAGTGTTCGACCAGGTTGCGTCGGTGGTGGCTCGCTCGGTCGACGTCTGGTGGCCGACCGCGGCGGCGCCCTCGACGGCGCCGGTGCCGACTGTCACTCCACCCACCCTGTGCGCCGCTTCAGTGACTTGAGCAGGCAACCCTTTCGCGGAGCTTGTCCTCCTACATAAGGCGCAGGTGTGCGCATGTACGCATATCTGCATCCAGACTCACGCACACCGTGAGTCATGCACGGCCTGAACAAGACGAACGTCAACCTGTGCCACTCAGGCGGCACTTGGGATACGAGAGGTCTGCTGTATGAAGATTCGCCGCACTCTGACGGCCGCCGCAGCGGCTGCCGTGATGGCGCCCGCCGCCGTACTGGCTGCGTCCGCCGCCGCATTCGCCACGGAGCCGGTGTCCAAGGCCGGTCCCCGCACGCCCGCCTCACCCGGTGCCGCAACACCGGGGGACCGGTTAGCCGGTTCCGCAACGAGCGGCGGCGGAGCGGGTCAGTCCTGCGCGTTCGAGTCCGACCAGTTGCAGGCGGCCGTCCGCGGGCTGCCGCACCAGCTGACTGCGGGCGGCGCCTGGACCCCCTTCTCCATGAAGCTCACCAACACCACCGGCAAGCCCCTGGAGGAGGTCCAGCCCTTCCTGCTGGTGTCCTCGGCCGAAGACGTCGACCGGCCGTACTGGGAGCTGGAGACCGAGTACCGCGACGCCAAGACGGGGCGGTGGAAGACCTTCCATGACGCGGAGCCCGACGACCTGTTCGGCTCCTTCGCCGTCGGTCCGCGCAGCAGCATCACGCTCCAACTGCGCACCCGCGTGGTCAAGGACGCCAAACCCGGCGCCGGGTACGCGCTCGCCGCCGGCGACTACCGCAACCGTGACGGTTCCTGTGGTTCGGCCAAGGAAGCCTGGTACGACTTCACCATCCTCCCCGCGGGCGCGAAGCCGACGCAGCCCCCGACCAACAAGCCGGGTGGCACGGCCGGGCCGGGCCAGAGCGCCGCGTCCGGCGGTGGTACGGGTGCTTCCGGTTCCACCGGTGGCCTCAGCCCGCAGGGCGGCGCCCAGCTCGCCGCGACCGGCTCCTCGTCCGCGCTCCCGCCGATCGCACTCGCCGGCGGAGCCGCGATGGTGGCCGGGGCGGGTGCGGTCATCGGCGTGCGCCGCCGGAAGGGCCTGGCCGGTCCGGGCGCCACGGACGGCACCGCGTAGACCCCACCGTTGCTCCCAGAACCTGACAACCCAAGGATCCACGGCCTTCGGAACCCCATGACACGGGAAACCAAGGCTCCGAGGGTCCGAAGAACCAGGAAAGAGATCTGCATGAAACTGCGCCGCGCCCTGTCGGTCTCGGCCGCGACGGCCGCCCTGCTCCCCATGGCGATGGCCGCCGCGCCCGCCTCCCATGCGGCCCCTGCCGAGGAACTCCCGAAGTGCTCCGACCTCGACACCGGGCAGTACCACCACACCTTGGTGGGCCGCTCGTTCGGCATACCCGAGTCGATCACTCTCGGCACTCACTGGACGACCTACACCGCCACGCTCACCAACGCCTCGGCGAAGGAGCTGAAGTCGTTCGAACTCAGCGCCAAGCTGGGCAGTCATGTCTACAACGAGGGCGAGCGCGACCTGAGCCCGTACGGCGATCTGCAGTACTGGGACACCTCGCAGCGCGCCTGGAAGACGCTGCGCCAGGCCGATGGAAAGGCCCGCGGCACCATTCCCGGCCCGAAGACGCTGAAGCCCCGGGAGTCCGTCCACGTGCAGCTGCGGTTCAGGGTGAGCAAAGACCTGCCCCTGGACCACGCGTACGACGCGTTCACCGGCCTCACCGGCAGCTTCGCCGACCGCTACCGTGACACGGACTGCACGGCCGACGTCGACCAGGTCGGTGGTTTCTACCCCCGCAAGGGCTGACCTCTGCTGGGGGGCTGCCGCCGTCGCGCCCCGACGGCGGCAGCCCCCCAGCCCCCGGGCGGGTGCCTCGGCGAGATCCCCCGGATGGCCCAGCACCATGTGCCTCCCACCACGACCGGCTGTAGGACGGAAGCCGTACAACGCAAGCGGCAGGGCGGAAGCAATGGGTGCGGCGGTGGGAGGAGGGCCGGTGATGAACGTCGTCGTCGATCTCAATCGATGTCAGGGCTATGCGCAGTGCGCCTTCCTCGCCCCCCGCGTGTTCACGATGCACGGCGAGGAGGCCCTGCTGTACACCCCGGCCGTCCCGGAAGAGCAGCAGGAAGCCGTGCTCCGGGCCGCGGCGGCCTGTCCGGTGCAGGCGATTCTCGTGGGTGAGGAGGCGGGCGCCGATGCAGGGTGAACCGCGCGACGGCCGCATCGTCGTCGTCGGTGCGTCGCTCGCGGGGCTGCGGGCCGCCGAGACGCTGCGCGACGAAGGGTTCGCCGGCTCGCTGACGCTCATCGGGGAGGAGCCGCATCCCCCGTACGACAGGCCGCCGTTGTCCAAGCAGGTGCTGCTCGGAAAGGCGCCGGCCGACCGGGTGGGGCTGCCGCGGCGCCGTCCGGTGGATGCCGAGTGGAGACTCGGGGTGCGCGCCACGGGGCTCGATCCGGTCGGGAAACAGGTGCTCCTCGCCGACGGCGAGAAGGTCCCCTTCGACCGGCTGCTGATCGCCACCGGGACCCGTGCCCGGCCCTGGCCGAAGCCGGCCGAGGCCGCGCTGGACGGGGTGTTCACCTTGCGCACCTGCGAGGACGCGGGCCGGCTCGCGGAGCGTCTCGACGCCGGACCGGGCCGGGTCCTGGTCATCGGTGCCGGCTTCACCGGTTCGGAGATCGCCTCCGCCTGCCGGGAGCGGGGACTCGCGGTGACGGTCGCGGAGCGGGGCCCGGCACCCCTGGTCGGTGCGCTCGGCGGCACGCTGGGGGCCCTCGCCGCGAAGCTGCAGCGCGCGCACGGCGTGGATCTGCGCTGCGGGGTGACGGTCACCGCGCTGGAGGGCGACGGCCGGCTCACCGGCGCGCAGTTCTCCGACGGCACCCGCATCGACGCCGATGTCGCCGTGGTGGCCCTCGGCGCCGTCCGCAACACCGAGTGGCTGGCCGAGTCGGGACTCGCCGCGGGCCCACGGGGAGTGACGTGCGACGCGGGGTGCCGCGCCTTCGACATGTACGGAATCGTCACCGACGACATCTTCGCCGCCGGCGACGTGGCCCGGTTCCCGCACCCGCTCTTCGAGTACCAGCTGCTCTCCCTGGAGCACTGGGGCAACGCGGTCGCCCAGGCCGAGGTCGCGGCCCACAACATGGTCAATCCGGGCCCGCTCCGGCGCCCGCACCTGACGGTTCCGGCGTTCTGGTCCAGCCAGTTCGGCCTCAACATCAAGTCGGTCGGGGTACCCACCTTCTCCGACCAGGTCGTCATCGCCCAGGGGTCGCTCAAGGACGCCCGGCTGGTTGCCGTCTACGGATACCGGGGACGGGTCACCGCGGCGGTGAGCGTGAACCAGGCCAAGGCGCTGGAGTACTACCAGCGGCTGATCGAGACGGCGGCGCCGTTTCCCCCCGCCCAGGGAGCCGCCGACCAGATCGAGTCCCCGGCGCCGGTCCCCTCCGACGTACCGGATCCGAAGATGCTGTCGCACGGTCCGACCGTCGCCCTCACCGGTCATCTGCCGGACCGGCGCCTGACCCTGGTGCAACCGGCCCGCTGAGACCGCCACTCCATAGCGATGAGGAGCCCCCGCGCATGGCTGCGGACACCCTGTTCCACCGGATCACCGACTACGCCCACCGCGCCGACCCCTACCCGCTGTACGCCGAGCTCCGCGAGGAGGGGGTGGCGCGGCAGGAAGACGGCAGCTACCTGGTCGGGACCTACCACGAGATCGAAGCCCTGCTGCACGACCCGCGCATCAGCTCGGACCGCCGCAAGCGCGCCGTCCCGGACGAGACCGCACTCGCCGAGCAGGGGCTGCCGCCGGCCTTCATCGGACTCGACGACCCCGAGCACCACCGGCTGCGGAGCCTGACGATGCGCTCCTTCGGCCCGCCCCACACGCCGGACCGGATCTCCGGCATGCACGACGAGATCACCCGCATCGTGAAGGACCTCATCGGCACCTTCCCCGGCAAGGAACGGATCGACGTCGTCGACGACTTCGCCTACCCGCTGCCCGTCACGGTGATCTGCCGTCTCCTGGGCGTGCCGATCGAGGACGAACCCCGGTTCCGTGCCTGGTCGGACGACATCGTCGCGGGCATCGACCCCACCCCGGGGGAGGACCCCGAAGAGCGCCCGCGGGCCGCCGCCGAGGCCCGGAAGGCGATGGGCCTGTACCTCGGAGAGCTCGCCGAGAAGCGCCGTGCCCACCCGTCGGACGACATGCTCTCCGCCTTCGTCAGCGACGACTCCGGCGGACAGCTGACACCGCTCGAAATCATGACCACGTCCGTGCTGCTGCTCATCGCCGGCCACGAGACCACCGTCAACCTGATCACCAACGGTGTCCTCACCCTGCTGCGCCACCCCGAAGAGCTGGCACGCCTCCGCGGCGAGCCCGCCCTGATGCCCAGGGCGGTGGAGGAGCTGCTGCGCTACGAGCCGCCCGTCCAGATGCTCCCGCAGCGCACGCCGTTGGCCGACATCGAGGTCGCGGGCGTCACCGTCCCCAAGGGCGCGCCGCTCATCCTGATGCTCGCGTCCGGCAACCGCGACCCCCGCAGGTTCCACGACCCCGACCGCTTCGACCCGACGCGCGACGACAACCAGCACCTCGGCTTCGGCAGCGGCATCCACAGCTGCTTCGGCGCCCCCCTCGCCCGCCTGGAGGCACAGATCGCCCTCCACGAACTCATCCAGCACCTCGACACCCCCCGCCTGTTGGAGGATCCGCCCCCTTACCGCCGCAGCCCCGTACTGCGCGGCCCCCGCCACCTGCTCATCGAGGACGGCCGGAGCGAGGGCCGAGGGGCGCGGTAGCGCGGGGGTCTCGGCGTGCCCGGTCCGTTCGCCGCCGGCGGCAGGTCCCTCGGGGAAATGCCTGGCCGTCGCCGGAGTCGGTTGCGATCATGGGGAGTTCGTCCGCCCCGACCGCTGTGAGGATGCTCGATGGTGCCTGCCGTTCCTGTCGGTCCTGCTGACCCGACCGTGTTGCATCCGATGCCCGAGCAGCCGCGGGTGGTGCTGCTGAAGCCGTTGGTGACCTCGCCGTTGATCGAGGTGGGGGAGTTCACCTACTACGACGATCCGGACGATCCGACGGCGTTCGAGACCCGCAATGTGCTGTACCACTACGGCCCGGAGAAGCTGGTCATCGGGAAGTTCTGTGCGCTGGGGGAGGGGGTGCGGTTCGTGATGAACGGGGCCAACCACCGTATGGACGGGCCCTCGACGTTCCCCTTCCCGATCATGGGTGGTTCCTGGGCCGCGCACTTCGATCTGATCACCGGGCTGCCCGGCCGGGGGGACACCGTGGTCGGCAACGACGTCTGGTTCGGCTACCGGGCCATGGTGATGCCCGGGGTCCGTATCGGCCATGGCGCGGTCATCGCGTCCGGCTCCGTCGTCGTCGACGACGTCCCGGACTACGGGGTCGTCGGCGGCAACCCCGCCCGCCTGATCCGCCGTCGCTTCGACGATGCGGACATCGCCCGGCTGCTGGCGGTGGCCTGGTGGGACTGGCCGCTCGACCATCTCACCGAGCACCTTCCGGCGGTCATGTCGGGCAGCGTCGACGCGTTGGAGGCGGCCCGCCCCGGGGAGCGGTGACCGCGCCGCGGTGGCGGGCCGGGCTGTCCGCGGGCGTGCCCGGTCGGGTTCAGGGGGTCGGCAGTCCGGGCCCGGTGCAGTGGACGTCGGTGCGCGGGACGGTTCCGTCGAGCAGGTACGCGGCGGCCGTGCCGTCCACGCAGGCGTTGCCGCGGCTGGCGAACACGCCGTGGGAGTAGTCGTCGTGCAGGGAGACCAGGCGTGAGCCGGGCAGTCGCCGTTGCAGTGCCCGGGCGCCCGGGATGGGGGTGACGGGGTCGTGGGTGGAGGCGATGAGCAGGACGGGCGGTGCGTCGGGACTGCCGAGCGGTGTGCGGTGTGCGGGACGGTGGTGCCAGTAGGCGCACACCGAGGCCTCCATGCCGGTGAGCACCGGCTGTGGGTCGAGGCGGCGTATCCGACGGATGTCGGCGGTGATGCGGGCGGGTGCGGGGGCCGGTCCGTCGGCGCACTTGACGGTGCGGTTGGCGGCTTCGTAGGTGCGTGAGGCGGCGCCGTCGAAGGGCTCCGCCGGGCGCAGCGGGCCGGTGGTCGCTTCGCGCAGATACGTCCGCAGGCCGTCGGCGAGGCCCGTCCAGCGTTCGGTGCGGCCCAGCGCGCGGTACACGGCGCGGTCGAACTCCGCGGCGCCGAAGCCGTCCACGGGGTGCTTCGCGAGACCGTCCCGCACCCGCTGGTACGCGGCACGTACCGCCGTGCCGTCGGCGCCGAGCGCGAAGTGCCGGTGGTGCCGGGCGGCCCAGGCGAAGAACACCTCCCGCTGGCGGATCAGTGCCCGGCTCTGCACCAGGTCGAAGTCGTACCACGACCAGGGACCGACGACGCTGTCCAGCACCATCCGGCCGACCCGCTGCGGGAAGAGGGCGGCGTAGGCCGCGCCGAGACAGCTGCCGTACGAGACGCCGAGGAAGCCGATCCGGGGTTCGCCGAGCGCCGCGCGGAGGGCGTCCATGTCGCGCGCGGTCTCGGTCGTCGACAGGTACGGCAGGGCGTCCGCGACTTCGCGGGCGCAGTCGTCCGCGGTCCTGCGGAGGGTGTCGAGGTAGGTCTTCTCGGCGGGCCGGCTCTCCGGGACGGGGTCCGGTGCGGGCGAGTCGAAGAGGCCGCCCATCGGGCCGCAGTCCGCGGGGGCGCTCGCGCCGGTGCCGCGGGGGTCAAAGCCGATCACGTCGTAGGCACGCCGTACCCCTTCCGGCAGTTTGGCGCGCTTGGTGACGGCGTAGGGCAGGCCCGAGCCGCCGGGACCGCCCGGGTTGACCAGCAGGACGCCCCGTCGTGCGGACGCCGGTCCCGACGCACGGACCCGGGAGACCGCGATGCCGAGGTGCTTGCCGTCCGGTCGGTCCCGGTCCAACGGCACGCGCAGGCGGCCGCATTCGACGTGTGCGGGTGCGGGCGGGTCCGGCACGGAGTCCGGGCAGGGGCCGAAGCGGAGTGCGGGTGCCGGGGGAGTGGCGTGCACGGGGGCCGCGGGGAGCAGGGCGGCGGTGGCCGTCAGGGCGCAGAGCAGGCCGGTGCGGCGCAGGGCAGGAATCACGGATCTCGCCTTCGGGAGCGCGGCGCAGGCGCCGCTGAGCAGGTGGTAGCGATGAAAATGATTATCGTTTACAGTAATGGCCGGTCAAGCCCGGCGGCCCTCGTCATGCCGCCGCCGCACCGTCACCCACCGCCGCCGCCTGCGCGGACAACGCCTGCGAAGAAGGGACACCGTGGCTCATCTGCTGATGGTCGAGAGCTGGGTCGGAGCGATGAGCAGGCTGCTGCCACGCGCGATCCGCGAGGGCGGGCACGAGTTCACCTTCCTCACCCGCGACCTGCACCACTACCTGCGCACCGCCCCCGAGGGCACCGCGCACCCCCTGCTCGGCGCCCGCCACGTGCTGACCGCCGACACCAACGACCTCGCCACGCTGCTGCCGTACGTGGAGCGGCTGCAGCCGGCGCTCGGCTTCGACGGGGTGCTGACCTCCTGCGACTACTACCTCCCGACCGCCGCCCGGATCGCCGCACGCCTCGGCCTGCCCGGCCCGGCGCCCGAGGCCGTCGAGAACGCCTGCCGCAAGGACGCCACCCGGCACCTGCTCGCCGCCGCGGGGATACCCGGGCCGCGCTACGCGGTCTGCGCGGACCGCTCCGAAGCCGCCGCCGCGGCCGCGGAGATCGGCTATCCGCTGGTGCTGAAGCCGGTCGACCTGTGCGCGGGGATGTTCGTCCGGCGCGTCGACGACGAAGCGGAGCTGATCCGCGCCTGCCGTGCGCTCGACGGCTTTCCCGTCAACGCCCGCGGTCAGCGCAGGGCACCCGTGATCCTCCTCGAAGAGCTGCTCCACGGCCCCGAAGTCAGCGTCGAGACCGTCACGTTCGACGGCGGCACCGAGGTGATCGGGATGACCGACAAGAGCGTCGGCGGGGCACCGGCCTTCATCGAGACCGGCCATATGTTCCCCGCGGCGCTGCCGGCGGCCGACGCGGCGGCCGCGCAGGAGACGGCCGTGCGGGCCATCGAGGCACTCGGACTCGACGGCGTCGTCGCGCACACCGAGATCAAGCTGACGCCGGACGGACCCCGCCTGGTCGAGGTCAACCCCCGCCCTGCGGGCAACCGCATCACCGAACTGATCCGCCATGTCACCGGGATCGACACCGCCGCCGCCTGTGTGGACGTCGCCCGGGGACAGCGGCCCGACCTGCGGACACGGGAGACGGGACTGCGCAGCGCGGCCATCGGTTTCCTGGTGCCGCGGACCGCCGGCGTCCTGGAGGCGGTGGACGGCGGTGACCTCGTGGGCGCGGCGCCGGGAGTGCTGGAACTCCAGCTCGCCGAGCCCGGTACGGCCGTCAAGGAGGCCGGCAGCAACAACGCCTACCTGGGACACGTCATGGCCGGTGACCCCGAGGGCCAGGGCGCGCGCCGGCGCGTCGAAGCGTTGCTCTCCCAGCTGCGCCCGCGGGTGGTGAACCGATGAACCCGCTCGTCACCCGCGCCCCGGGCATCGACGCCCCCGCCGCCTCGTACGACGACCTCGTGGCCCGTGCCCTGGAAGGCGAGTTCGGGCCCGACCCGCGCAGCCGCCGGATTGCCGTCGCCTTCAGCACCCGGCAGGCCGTACGCCATGAGGGCCGCGGCGGCGGCTACCGCAACGAGGTGCTGAGCCTGCGGCTCGCGGCGGCGGTCGGCTCCTGCGCCGTGGAGCCCGGTGAGCTGCCGGACGCGGCGATCGAGGACTGCGTCGGCGCGGACCTCGCCCAGCTCCTGACGCACGAGCTGCGGCCGGTGCGGGTGGCCGCCCTCGACGCGTATCTGATGCACGTACGCCCGCACACGCCCGCGCACGGGGCCCGGCCCTGGTCGCTGCCCGCCGGGTCGTCGCTGCGGAAGTCGCGGGCCAGGGCACGGGCCGTCACCGGACTGGTCGATGCCGCGTCCGGCGCCCGGGTGCTCGTGGTCGGTGTGGTCAACTCGCTGCTGGAGGCGCTGCGGGAGCGCGGTCTGTCGTACGTGCCGTGCGACCTCAAGGGCGGCACGACGGAGTGGGGCGAGCCCGTACGCACCGATGCGCTCGCCGAGGTGGAGCGCTGCGACGCGGTCCTCGCCTCCGGGATGACGCTCGGCAACGGCAGCTTCGAGCCGCTGCGGGAACACGCCCTGCGCCACGGCAAGCCCCTGGTGATGTTCGCCCAGACCGGCAGCGCGGTGCTGCCGCGGTTCCTCGGCTCGGGGGTGAGCGCGGTGTGCGCGGAGCCCTACCCGTTCTTCTGGCTCGACGGCGGACCGGGGCTCATCCACCGCTACGGCACCGCGGCACCGGGAGCCGCCCGGTGACCACCGCCGTCGCACGGCCCACCGGCAACCGCGAACTCCTCGGTCTGCTCGGCCGCACCCCGCTCGCCCGCGTCACCACCGATCTGCCCTGCCCGCACCCCGGCTTCTGGGCCAAGCTCGAAGGGCTCGGCGCGGGCGGCATGAAGGCGCGTGCCGCCGTCTCGATGCTGCTCGGCGCCGAGGAACGCGGCGAACTGCGCCCCGGCGCCCCCGTCGTGGAGTCCACCTCCGGCACCCTCGGCATCGGCCTGGCCTTCGCGGGCCAGGCCCTCGGCCACCCCGTCGTCCTGGTCGGCGACACCGAACTGGAGCCCTCGATGCGCCGCCTGCTGCGCACCTACGGCGTCCGGCTCGAACTGGTCGACCGGCCCGCGGCCGAGGGCGGCTGGCAGGCCGCCCGGCTCGCCCGGCTGCGGCAACTGCTCGCCGAACTCCCCGGCGCCTACTGGCCCGACCAGTACAACAACCCCGACAACGTGGCCGGTTACGGCTCGCTCGCCGCCGAGATGGCAGCCGAACTCGACCACCTCGACGTCCTGGTGTGCAGCGTCGGTACCGGCGGCCACAGCGCCGGGGTCGTCGCCCCGCTGCGCCGGCACTGGCCGCGGCTGCGCCTGATCGGTGTGGACGCCACCGGATCGACGATCTTCGGTCAGCCCGCCAGGGCCCGGCTGATGCGGGGCCTCGGCAGCAGCATCCACCCGCGCAACGTCGCCTACGACGCGTTCGACGAGGTGCACTGGGTCGGGCCGGCCGAGTCCGCCGACGCCTGCCGCAGGCTCGCCGCCGGCAACTTCGTCAGCGGCGGCTGGAGCACCGGCGCCGTCGCCCTCGTCGCCGCATGGGCCGCCCGCGTCCATCCCGGCGCGGTGGTCGCCACGGTCTTCCCGGACGGGCCCCAGCGCTACCTGGGCAGCGTCTACGACGACGACTTCACCACCGCCCACGGCCTGGACCTGACCCGTGCCGCCACCCGGCCGGTCGAGATCCCGCACCCGCGGGCGGCGGAGGCGACCGGGTGGACACGGTGCCGGACGGTCGCCGACCCCCTCGCACCCCCGGCCGCCGACGGAGACCGCCCGGCCCCTCCCGCCGCCCCGCTCCCCGCGGCGCCCGGCCCCCGCCCCGTCCCCACCCCTCCCGCCGCGGAGTCCGCCCGAACCGCCCGCCGCACCACCCGGAAAGAAGCCCCGTGAAGGTCAGCCAGCGCACCGTACGACTCGCCCTCACCGAGCCGCTGCGCATATCCCGCTCCACGATGGCGGCCCGCGACGCCGTCTGGCTCGCCGTCGAACACCACGGCCTGCACGGTTACGGAGAAGCCGTCACCAGCACCTACTACGGCCTGGACACCGCCACCCTCGGCCGGCTGCTGAACGCGGCCGGACGCGAACTCGCCCGCTGCGCGGACCCCGAGAGCGCACTCGACGCCCTGCGCGCGGGCGACCTCCCCGCCCCCGGCACGCCCCCGGCGGTGACGGCAGCCGTGGAGTCCGCACTCCTCGACCTCGTCGGCAAGCGCGCCGGGGTCCCCGTCCACCGGCTGCTCGGCAGCACCGGGACGCCGCGCGCCGCCACCGCCCGCACCCTCGGCATCACCTCCTGCCGGGCGGCCGCGGAGCAGGCGGCCCGGCTCGCCCGGCTGGGCTTCTCCGTCCTCAAGCTCAAGGCCGGCGCCCCGGACCCCGAGGACGACCTCGACCGGGTACGGGCCGTACGCCGGGCCGCGCCGCACGCCCGGCTGCTGCTCGACCCCAACGGCGCCTGGAGCCCGGCCCTGGCACAGGACCTGCTGCCCCGCTACGCGGACCTCGGGATCGAGGCCGTCGAGCAGCCGCTCGCCCCCGGCGACCCCGAGACGCTGGCCCGGCTCGCCGCACGCTCGCCGCTGCCGGTCATCGCCGACGAGGACGCCGCCGGCCCCGACGACGCCCGGCGGCTGGCCGGCCGGGTGCACGGCATCAACGTCAAGCTCGCCAAGTGCGGCGGTGTCACCGCCGCACTGCGCATCGCCGACCTGATCGCCGGCAGTGGCACCGCGCTGATGCTCGGCTGTCTCACCGCCAGTTCCCTGGGCCTCGCCCCCGCCGTCCACCTCGCCGACCGGGCCCGCTGGACCGATCTCGACGGCCACCTGCTGCTCGCCCACGACCCCTGGACCGGCATCGGAGGCACGGACGGGACGGTGGCGGCCGGCCGGCGACCGGGGCTCGGTGTGCGGCCGGTCGGCGGGGCCGGGGCGGTCGGCGGCGTGGGGGCGGATGACGGCGTACGGACGGATGACGGCGTACGGCCGGGCGGTGGCGGCGCACCACCGCCGGGCGAGGCGGCGTCGGACGACGTGGTGCCTGGCCGCACCGCGGCCGCCGAGAAGGCGCCCGGGCCGGTCCGCGGGGCGGAGGCGGCGCAGTGAAGATCTGGCACGAGATGCGCCGGTTCCCGTTCGCCATCCGCCTGTTGCTGGTCAACCAGCTCGGCGTCAACACCGGTTTCTATCTGCTCATCCCGTACCTCGCCGTGCACCTGGGGGAGGACCTGGGAATGTCCGCCGCGGTCGTCGGCATCGTGCTCGGCGTCCGCAACCTGAGCCAGCAGGGGCTGTTCCTCATCGGCGGTTCGGCCTCCGACCGGCTGGGCGCGCGCGGCGTCATCATCGCCGGTTGCGCACTGCGCACCGTCGGGTTCGCGCTCTTCGCGCTCGGCGACGGCCTGGCCGTACTCGTCGCCGCGTCCGTCCTCAGCGGGCTCGCCGGCGCGCTGTTCAACCCCGCGGTCCGCGCCTACCTCGCGCAGGCGGCGGGCGACCGCAAGGCCGAGGCCTTCGCCCTCTTCAACGTCTTCGCGACCACCGGTGCCCTGATCGGGCCGCTGCTCGGCAGCGCCCTGCTGCTCGTCGACTTCCGGGCCGCCGCCCTCACCGCCGCCGCCCTCTTCGCGCTGCTCACCGTCGCCCAGGCCCTGGTGCTGCCTGCCTGTACGGTCGCCCCGGCCGAGAACAGCGTCCTCGGCGACTGGCGCGAAGTGCTCGGCAACCGCGTCTTCGTGGCCTTCGCCCTGGCCATGGTCGGCATGTTCACCCTGCAGAACCAGCTGTATCTGCTGCTGCCCGACGGGGCCCGGCGGGCGACCGGCTGGGACGGCGCGGCCGGCCTGGTCTTCCTCGTCGGTACCGTCGCCAACCTCTCGCTCCAGATGCGGATCACCCGGGCGCTCAAGGGGCGTGGCGACCGGGCGCGGTGGATCTGCGCCGGGCTCGTACTGATGGGACTCGCCTTCCTCCCGCCCATGGCCGTCGCCGGACCGGCTCCGCCGCCCGGCGGCCCCGGCGCCGCCGCACTGCACGCACTGCCCGTCCTGGCCGGGGCGCTGCTGCTCTACCTGGGCGTGATGATCGCCCAGCCGTTCGTGATGGAGCTGATCCCCGCCTTCGGCCGCGCCGAGCTCACCGGCACCTACTTCGGGCTCTTCTACGTGGTCTCCGGCATCGCCGCGGCGGTGGGCAACACCGTCATCGGCTGGGCCATGGACACCGGCGAGCACACCCGTACGCCGTGGCTGCCCTGGGCGTGCGCGCTGGCCTTCGGCCTCCTCTCCGCTTGCGGTGTCGGCTGGCTGCACCGCCTACGGGCCCTGCCGGGACGGATCACCGGGGAAGCGCCGACGGCCACGACGGCGGGAAGGGCGTGACACCCCCCATGGAAGCCCGGACGAACCACGAAGCCGCCTCGATCCATCACGGAGAGGCCCGGCCGCGAAACGAAGAAGCCCAGACGCGCCATGACGCATCCGAGCCGCACCACGACGCATCCCGGCCGCGCCACGAAGCACCCCGGCCGCGCCACGAAAACCTGCTGACCGACAATCCCGCGCTCTACGAGGCCCGCTTCCCCGACGACGACCGCCTGGCCGGCCGCTGGGCCGAGGACTGTCTGCGGCGGTACGGGGCGGGACACCGCGTCCTGGACATCGGCTGCGGCACCGGACGCGACGCCGCACACCTGCACGCGGCGGGCCGTACCGTCGTCGCGGCCGACCTCTCCGACACGATGCTCGCGTACGCCCGTACCCACCACCCGGGGCCGGACCATGTCCGCGCCGACCTGCGCGGCTTCGACCTCCGCACGGAGCCCTTCGACGCCGTCGTCTGCCTGGACAGCGCCCTGCTCTACTGCCACACCAACGCCGCACTCGACGGCTTCCTGGCGTCCTGCCGGCGCAGCCTCGCCCCCGGCGGGCTGCTGGTGGCCGAGATGCGCAACGGCGCCTACTTCCTCGGCCGCACCGACCTGCTCGACACCCCGGCCGTCAACGGCTTCACCTGGCGGGGCACCACCTACACCTCCACCACCACCCTGTCCCTCGACCGCGCCGCCCAACTCCTGCGCCGCACCCGCCTCTGGACCGCCGACGACGGCACCCCGCCGTACGAACAGCGCTCCGCCTGGCGGCTGCTCTTCCCCCAGGAACTGCGACACCTCCTCGCCGCGCACGGCTTCGAGACGCTCGCCCTCCACGACGGGCCGGGGCCGCGGACCGAACCGGCCTGGCAGGAGGGCCTCGGCCCGGGAGAGGACGCCGACCAGGACCGGCTCCACCTCGTCGCCCGGCTGACCGGGCACGGCTGACGCCCCGTCCGCCGCCCCCTCGACTCGTCCCACTCCCGCACACAGCAAGGAAACCGCCATGCATGACGGCCCCCTCGACGACCCCCGCTTCCCCGGCCTGCGCCGCCGCGGCTTCCTCGCCGCGGCGGGCGGTGCGGCCGGACTCGGCGCCCTGGCGCTCACCGGATGCACCGGCCCCGCCGGCAAAGCCGCCGACGGTGGCGGCACGCCGCGGCGCGGCGGGAAGCTGCGGGCCGCGTTCGCCGGGGGCGGTGCGAGCGAGACCCTCGATCCGCACCTGGCAAGCCTCTTCGTCGATGCGGCCCGGGCCAAGGCCCTGTTCGACAAGCTCGCCGACTTCGGGGCCGACCTCTCCGCCGAGCCGCGCCTCGCCGCGTCCTGGGAGCCGAACGCCCGGCTGGACCGCTGGACGGTGCGACTGCGCGAGGCGTCCTTCCACAACGGCAAGCCGGTCACCGCGCGCGACGTCCTCTACAGCTACCGCCGCATCGCCGACCCCCACAAGGCGTTCCGCGCCAAGGCCTCGCTGGAGCCCCTCGACCTCGCCGCGAGCCGCGCTCCCGACCAGCGGACCGTCGAGTTCGCGCTGAAGCGGCCGACCGCCGAATTCCCCAACCTGCTGGCCGCGTTCGGCGCCTATATCGTCCCCGACGGCGCACAGGACTTCGACCACGCGCCGGTCGGCAGCGGCCCCTTCCGCTTCGTCTCCTTCATGCCCGGCAGGTCGGCCCTCTTCCGGCGCCACGACGCCTACTGGGACGGCGCGCCCCACCTGGACGAGCTGGAGTTCCTGGTCGCCAACGAGGAGTCCGCGCGCCTCGACTCCCTGCTGGGCGGCCAGGTCGACTACGCCCATGAGCTGACGCCGACGACGGCCCGCGCACACGAGGGCAGGGGGCAGATCGAGATCGTACGGCTGCGCAACAGCGCCATGCAGTCGTTCGCGATGAAGACCGACCGGCCCCCGTTCGACGACAAGCGGGTGCGCGAGGCGTTCTTCCTCCTCGCCGACCGCAAGGAACTCGTCGACGGCGCGCTCTCCGGCGCCGGGGAGATCGGCAACGACCTGTTCGGCAAGGGCTACGAGTACTACGCGGACGGCCTGCCGCAGCGCGAACCGGACCTGGACCGGGCCCGCCACCTGCTGAAGCAGGCCGGCGCCGAGGGGCTCCGGGTCACCCTGGACACCTCCGCCGTCGCGGCCGGCTTCACGGAGGCCGCCGCCATCTTCCGGGACCAGGCCGCCAAGGCCGGAGTGCGGGTGAAGGTGGCGATGGGCAGCAAGGACAGCTACTGGCAGGACACCCTCGACTCCGGGTCGTTGTGCTGCTACCGCTCCGGAGCGATGCCCATCGAGTCGCACTTCTCCCAGCGGCTGCTGAGCGCCTCCACCACCAACGCCACCCAGTGGCGGCACAAGGACTTCGACGCGCTCTACCAGCAGGCCCAGTCCACCAACAACAGGCAGGACCGGGCCGCCGTCTACGCGCGCATGCAGCGCCGGCTGTACGCCGAGGGCGGCTTCCTGGTCTGGGGCTTCGCCGACTGGATCCTGGGCACCGCCCGCACCGTCCGCGGGGTGGCGCACCGGGCGCCCGCCAACACGCTCGACTGGGCCCGCTTCGACAAGGTGTGGCTCGCATGACCGGCCTGCGGTCGTGGCTGGTGCGCCGGCTGCTGCTCGGCGTCGTGCAGACCGTCGCGGTCGTCCTGCTGGTCTTCGCCCTCACCGAGGCGCTGCCCGGCGATGCCGCGGTGGCCCTTGCCGGTGACCAGCCCGACCCCGGACGGATCGCCGCCCTCCGCGAGACCCTGCACCTCGACCGGCCCGCCCCCGTCCGCCTGGGGGAGTGGGCGGCCGGGCTGCTGCACGCGGACCTCGGCACCTCGCTGACCTCCGGCCGCCCGGTCGCCTCCTACCTCGCCGCCGGCTTCGGGCCGACCCTGGTACTCACCGCGCTCACCCTGGTCCTGCTGGTGCCGGCGGCCGGCGGCCTCGGAGTGCTGGCCGCCCGCCACGAAGGACGGCTCGCGGACCGGCTCATCAGCGCGGTGACCCTGGCCGTGTACGCCGTGCCGGAGTTCGCCCTCGGTGTGCTGCTGGCCGCCGTGTTCGCGCTGCGCCTGGGCTGGCTGCCCCCGACCGCCGTCGGTTACGGCGACGAACTGCTCGCCCATCCCGCGGCGTTGGTGCTGCCCGTACTGGTCCTGCTGGCCCGGCCGGTGTGCTCGCTGACGCGCCTGGTCCGCGCCGGCATGATCGACGCGCTGGCCTCGCCGTACGTGGCCCAGGCCCGCCGCTACGGCATTCCCGGCGCGCGCATCCGCTACGCACACGCCCTGCCGCACGCCCTGGGACCCGCCGCCCAACAGCTCGCCCGCACCGTCGACTGGCTGCTGTGCGGCGTCATCGTCGTGGAGGCCCTCTTCGTGATCCCCGGCCTCGGCACCGTCCTGATGAACGCCGTGACGGAACGCGACATCCCCGTCCTCCAGGGCCTGGCCGTCGTCTTCGGAGGCACGGCCGTCGTCCTCAACCTGGGCGTCGACCTGGTCACTCACCGCTTCGTGCCCCGCACCGGGGAGGCGGCATGACCCCGCGGACGACCGGCGCGCGCCGGCGCTTCACCCTCGCCCTGCTGCTCCTCGCCGTACCGCTGCTGCTCGCCCTGCTCGGGCCGCTGTGCGCGGGGGAGCCGGGTCCCCGGGCCGCGTCCTTCACCACCGGCGGCGGCCACTGGGCCGGCACCGACTTCGTCGGGCGGGACGTCTGGCGGCAGGTGCTGCTCGGCGGCCGTCCCGTGGTCCTGACCGCACTCGCGGCGACGGCACTGGCCTACGCGGCGGCGCTGCCTCTGGGCCTGGCCGGCGCGCTGACCCATCGCCGGTGGCTGGAAGAGCTGTTGATGCGTCCCTTGGACGTCCTGCTCGCCGTGCCCTCGCTGCTGGTCGTCCTGCTGGTGGCGGCGGTCCTGACGCCCGGAGCCGGCGGGCTCGCGCTCCTGGTGGCGCTGGTCAGCATCCCCGATGCGGCCCGGACCGTCCGGGCCGCCGTCGCGGAGGCGGCTGCCTCGCCCGCGGTCGAGGCGCTGCGGATGCAGGGCGAGACCTGGTGGCGGATCGCCGTCGGCTACGCCGGCCGTTCGGCGTTGCGCACCCTTGCCGCCGACGCCGGGGTGCGGCTGACCGGTGTGCTCTACCTGGTGGCCACGGCCGCGTTCCTCGGCGTCGGCGCCGCACCGGACGCCGCCGACTGGGCGGTGATGGTCGACCGCAACCGGACCGGCATGTTCGTCCAGCCCTGGGCCGTCGCCCTGCCCGCCGTCCTGATCATGGCCCTGACCATGGGCGCCAACCTGCTCTGCGACGCCGCCCTCGGCCGCGGCCCCCGACGACGGCGCCCGGACCGGGCAGACCGGACCGCACGACCGGACCGCCCGGCCGGACCACTACGGCCGGACCACTCGTCAGGGCCGCCCCACCCCGCACCGCGGCCCGGACCCCTGCCCGGCCCGCGCCCCGACCACCTGCCCGCCACCGACGACGCCACGGCGGCCCCCGGGGCGGGGCGCACCGAGAAGAGCAGCCCATGAACGCAACCGACGCCGCATACGTCCAGGACCTCCGCATCGAGATCGGCGGCCGGGCCCTCGTCGACGGGGTGAGCCTCCGGGTGCCGCCCGGCAGGATCACCGCCCTGATCGGTGCCTCCGGCAGCGGCAAGACCACCACCGGACTCGCCCTGCTCGGCGAGTATCCGGCCGGCGCCGTGGTGACCGGCCAGGTGAGCGCCCCCGACGGTCTCATCGGCTACGTACCGCAGCACCCTGCCACCGTCCTCAACCCCGCCCGGCGCGTGGCCGCCCTCCTCCAGGACATCGCCCGCACCCAGGTCCGCCACCTGCCCCGCCGCGCCCGCCGCGCCGCCGTCCGGGAACGCGTACGGCGCGCGCTCGACCAGGCCCGGATACCCGACGGCGAAACCCTGCTGCGCCGCTACCCCCACCAGCTCTCCGGCGGCCAACAACAGCGCCTGGTGCTCGCCCAGGCCCTCCTGACCGGCGCCACCACCATCGTCGCGGACGAACCGACCACCGGACAGGACGCACTGACGAAGCAGCAGATCGTCCGCCAACTGGCCGCCCTGGCCCGGCAGGGCCGCGCGATCCTGCTCCTGAGCCACGACCTGGACGTGGTCCGCGCCCTGGCCGACGACGTCCACGTCCTGCGCGCCGGCCGCATCGTGGAGTCCGGCCCGCCGGAACGCCTCCGGCAGGCTCCACAACACCCCTGGACCCGCGCCCTGTTCGCCGACACCACGGCCACGGACACAGTCACAGCCACGGACCCAGCCACGGCTACGGAGAAAGCCACGGCTACGGAGAAAGCCGGGGACAGGGACACAACCGGGGGCAGGGACACAGCCCGGAACACGGACACAGGTACAGACACAAGGCCAGCCACAGCCACCGCAACGGACCCAGCCACCACCACCCCCCGCCACGCCGCCGCCCCCGAGACCTCCCCCGCCGCCCCGAACCCCGTGCTGCACGTGCGGGCCCTCACCGCCCGCCACGGCAGGGCCACCGTGCTGCACCCCGCCGACCTCCTCCTCCCGCCGGGCTGTTCGGCCCTCGTCGGCCGCTCCGGCAGCGGCAAGACCACCCTCGCCCGCTGTCTGGCCGGTCTCCACCGGACCTACGACGGAGACGTCCTGCTCGACGGGGCCGCGTTGCCCCGCAGCCTCCGTGACCGCACCCGCGCACAACTGGCGGCGGTGCAGTACGTCTTCCAGGACGCCCGCGCCGCCTTCGACGAACACCGCCCGGTCCTCGACCAGGTGAGCCGCAGCGCCGTGCGGCTGCGCCGGGCCCCGGCCCCCGAGGCGCTGGCCGAGGCCGAGCGCACCCTGAGCGCCCTCGGTCTGGACGGTGACCTCGTACGCCGCAGGCCCGGGGAGCTCTCCGGCGGCGAACTCCAGCGCGCCGCCCTGGCCCGCGCACTGCTGGCCCGTCCCAGGGTCCTGATCTGCGACGAGATCACCTCCGGCCTGGACACCGTGGCGCGCCGGACCCTGCGCACCGTCCTCGTCGGCCTCCAGCGAACCCACCCGGACCTGTCCCTGCTCCTGATCACCCATGACCGCGACACCGCGGCCCTGGCCACCCGCACCGCCGTTCTCGACAAGGGCCACCTCGTCGAACAGGGCCCGACCGGCCAACTCCTCACCGCGCCCCGGCACCCCCTCACCGCCGCGCTGCTGCGTCCCGCCCCCGAGCCGAACGAGGCGCCCAGGGCTCTTCGTTCGGACCATCCGCTCGAAGGCGGGTACTGCCGATATGTTTGATCGGACTCTCCTGATCAACCTGGCGAAGGACCACACCATGCGCAAGCTCACGTACTTCGTCGCCGCGACGGTGGACGGGTTCATCGCCTCCCCTGACCCCGAACCCGGGACGAGATCGACGAGCTCCTCGTCAAGATCAACCCCGTCGTGATCGGCTCGGGTGTCCCGCTCTTCGACTCCGCCTACTCCCCGCAGCACTACCACGCGGTCACGGGCCAGGTCTTCGGCAGCGGCGTCACGATCATGACCTACACCAAGCGCGACTGACCCGGCTGTGCACGGTCAGTTCGTCGTCGATGCGAATGTGCCGTTGGCCGGCAGGAAGGTGCACGAAGTCCCGTTGTCCAAAAGGCGATCACTCGTTTGAAGGACTTGGGCATACCGGGACGATCTCGTGACAAGTCTTCCGTCGGCCGTCGAGGACGGCCGAGCAGTCCAGATCACAGACGGAGGAAGTCGACGATGAGCTTCGTTCAGACCGGCAAGATCGATCTGAAGTCCGACAACGCGATCGAGACGAGTGGCGGCAACACCTCGACCTTCACGCGGGTCACTTTCCCCAGCCCGTTCCCGCCTGGTTCCAGCGTCGTTGTCCTCCCCCTGACCCAGACCTTCAACGGGCCGGAGACGCCGGGCATCCGCATCCATGACGTCACCAACACGGGCTTCCTCATCCGCCTGAACGAGGTGTACGCCGGCGCCGCCAAGAGCGACGGCAAGCACACCACCGAAACCATCGGCTGGCTGGCCGCGACTGTCTGATGCTCTGTGCTCCGGCCGGGTGTCGGCCACTTCCTCATGTGAAGAGCGCCCGGCCAGAGCTCTCCACTGTGCACTCGTGCCGATAGCGAGGCACGGAGCACCGCTCAATGATCCAGACGACAGACCTTAGCCGTGCGCCCCGTCCACCAGCCGCAGGGGCAGCGACTTCAGCCCGTTGATGAAGTTCGACACCAGGCGTCGCGGCTGCCCGGCGAGCGTCAGGGCCGGCAGCAGTCTGCTCGTCTCCTCGTACAGCACCCGCAGTTGCAGCCGGGCGAGGTGTGCGCCCAGGCAGACGTGCGGGCCGTCGCCGAACGAGACATGGGGGTTGGGGGAGCGGGCCGGGTCCAGACGGTGCGGGGTGGGGAAGGCCCGCTCGTCGTAGTTCGCCGAGCCGTGGAAGACGACCACTTTCTCACCGGCGCGGATGCGCTGCCCGGCCATCTCGGTGTCGCACACGGCGGTCCGGCGGAAGCTGAGCACCGGCGGATGCCAGCGCAGCAGTTCCTCCGCGCACGTCGCCGTCCCCACCGCGCCGGTGCGCAGCCCGTGGTAGGTCTCGGGGTGTCGGGCCAGGGCCAGCAGGCCGCCGGGGGCCGCGCTGCGTACGGTGTCGTTGCCCGCGATGGTCAGCAGGAAGAAGAACATCTCCAGTTCGGGCGTGGCCAGTTCGTCGTCCGCTGCCAGGACGGTCATCACGTCGTCGGCCGGATGCCGTCGTTTGTGGGCGGCCAGCTCGCGCGCGAAGGCGAACATGTCCTGCAGCATCGCCGGGGACCGCGGGTCGGCGGGCCGGCCGTCCGGTCCCGGTGCGCCCGGGCCCGACTCGTCCGGGTCCTGGTAGCCGATGACGCGCCGGGTCCAGTCCAGCAGCAGCCCGCGCTCGGTGGGCGGCACGCCGAGCAGATCGGCGAGGTTGAGCAGGGCGAAGTCGTCCGTGACGTCGGTGACCAGGTCGCGCACCTCGTTCCCGGCCCGCGCGGCGTCGACGGCCGCGGTCAGCAGGCCGTGGGCGCGCTCGCGTACGGCCGTCCCGAACCGCTCGACGCGGCGCGGGGTGAAGGCACGGCTGACCAGACGCCGCAGCCGCCCGTGGTCCGGGGGATCCTGGTTGAGCATCATGCGGCGGATGAACGGCAGATCGGCCGGGTCGGGATCGCGGATCTGGGTGGCGCCCAGATGGGAGGAGAAGGTGCCCGCGTCCTTGAGGACCCGTACGACGTCCTCGTGCCGGGTGACCGCCCAGAAGCCGGGGCCGGCGGGCCAGCCGAGCACCTCGTGCTCCTCCTGCCAGGCCACCGGGTGCCGGTCGCGCAACAGCCGGTACGCGGCGTGCGGCAGACCGTCCGCGTAGCCGCGGGGGTCGAAGACGTCCGGGACGTCCGGCCGGGCGGCGCTCCCCGTGGGCGCGGTCATCCGGCGCCGGGCCCGTCGCCGTCGCCGTCGGCGCGCAGGAAGTCCTCCACGGCCCGGATCAGCTCCAGCGGTGTTTCGTCCATGGCGTAGTGCCCCGCCGAGCTGAGCTCGACCAGCTGGCTGTTGGCGTACCACCGCATCCAGGTCGCCCGCGCCAGTTCGGCGGTCAGTGCGGGATCCAGCGCCCCGGTGACCGCCAGCGCGGGCACCGCCGCGCCCTCGACCTCGGCGGCGAACGTCTCCCCGGACCAGGAATCCAGCCAGGCCCGGAACGCCTTCGCATCGCTGCACCGCAGCGACCGCCGCACCATCCGGTCCAGCCAGGCGGCCGGTCGCTGCCCGCCGGTGGTGAGGTCGATGATGGCCCGTCGGTTCTCCGGCGTGTGCGCGGCCGAGGAGAACAGCTCCCACTGCTGCGGCGGCAGCGGCAGCCCGGAGGCGGGGACCGGCGAGATGCCCACGAGCCTGCGCACCCGCAGCGGAGCCGCGGCCAGTACCCGCTGGACGACACTGGCGCCCATCGAATGGCCGACCACCGAGAACCGTTCCCAGCCCAGCAGGTCGGCGAGCGCCAGCACATCGGCCGCGCCCTCGCCGGAGGTGTACGCGCCGGCCGCGTCCCTCGCCTCGCCGTACCCCCGTAGATCCACCAGCGCGTACTGGAAGGCGTCCTGGTCGAGGTCCGGCAGGACCGGGTCGAAGGCGGACCGGTCGGCGAACCATCCGTGGACGGCGATCACTTTGTGCGATCCCCGGCCGTGCAGGGCATGAGGCAGTACGAAGGAAGTCACGCGCACTCCAGTGTGTGACGAACTTGCCGACGGCCAACGGCCACGTCCGACCACAGTGGCCATAACCTCCCCGCCCCGCAAGGGCGCCCCGGACCCGGTACGGCCCGCCCGAGCAGGTGTTCCCGTTCTCCGGGCGCGGGAGCCGGACGGGGCGCCTCCCGCGTGCGCCACCGGGGCCGGAGACTGACCGAGCGCCCGCCCCTGCGCCGTGGTTACGATCGACAGGACAGGTGGGGGCCGTCAGCGTATGAGGTGGACGCCGTGGCCAGGCTGGTCTCCGTCAACGTGGGTCTCCCCCAGGACGTCTCCTGGCGCGGGAGGACGGTCCGCACGGGGATCTGGAAGAGCCCGGTCACCGGCCCCCGGATGGTACGGCGGCTCAACGTCGACGGTGACGGGCAGGGCGACCTCGCCGGGCACGGCGGCGAGATGCGCGCGGTGATGGTCTACCAGCTCGACTCCTACCGCTACTGGCAGCGCGAGCTGGGGCGCGACGACTTCGTCCTCGGCCAGTTCGGCGAGAACTTCACGGTCGAGGGGCTCGCCGACGACGAGGTGTGCATCGGGGACCGCTACCGGATCGGGGACGCGGTCTTCGAGGTGACCCAGCCCCGGGTGACCTGTTACCGGGTGGGCCTGCGGATGGACGACGCCCGGATGCCCGCCCTCCTGGTGTCCCACCGCCGGCCGGGCTTCTACTTCCGGGTCATCACCGAGGGGGAAGTGGAGGCCGGACAGGACATCGTCAAGATCGCCACGGGACCGGGCCGGATGACCGTCACCGAGGTGGACGGTCTGCTGTACCTGCCCGAGCACCCCCGCGACCGCCTTGAGCGGGCACTGCGCATCGACGCCCTGAGCCCGGGGTGGCAGGGCTCCTTCCAGGCCCTGCTGGACCAGGCGGCGCACGGCCCCGAGGGCACCACCGGCAATGCGGGCCTGCACGCCGAGAACGCCGGCGCCGGGCCGGCGTGGGACGGGTTCCGTCCCCTCACCGTGGCACGGGTCGCGCGGGAGAGCCGCAGCGTGGTTTCCCTCTGGCTCGCCGACCCCGACGGCAGGCCCCTGCCCGCCGCCGCACCCGGCCAGTACCTCACCGTGCGCCTGGACGCCGGAGAGGACGGACCGGAGCTGGTGCGCAGCTACTCCTTGTCCGGTCAGCCGGGCGGGGACCAGTACCGCATCAGCGTCAAACGAGAGCCGCACGGCGCCGCCAGCACCCGTATCCACTCCCGGGTCCGGGCCGGCCGGCGCCTGCAGGCCGCCGCTCCCCGTGGCACCTTCACCCTCGCCCCCGGACCGACCCCCGTGATCCTGGCCTCCGCCGGTGTGGGCGTCACACCGGTCGAGGCCATGCTGCGCGCGCTCGTGGACTCCCGGACGACGCGCCAGGTGTGGTGGCTGCACGGGGCGCGCAACGGCGACGACCATGCGTTCGCGGCGGAGAGCAGGCACCTGCTGGCCCAACTGCCCCGCAGCCACGTCCGGATCTGCTACAGCCGTCCCCGGCCCGAGGACCGGCACGGCGCCGACTACACCGACGCCGGGCACCTGTCCGCCGCGCTCGTCACCCGCATCGGCCTGCCCGCCGACGCCGACGCCTACCTCTGCGGCCCCACCGCCTTCATGAACGACCTCACCGATGCCCTGACGGCGGCCGGCCTGGGTCCCGGGCGGATCCACACGGAGGTCTTCGGCGCCGGCCCCGCGCTCACCCCCGGCATCGCCCCCACCGCGGCCCGCCCGCCCCATCCGCCCGCCGGAGCCCCCGGAACGGGGCCCGCGGTGTCGTTCGCACGCAGCGGCCTGACCGTCCCCTGGAAACCGGAGTACGGCACGCTCCTGGAGCTGGCCGAGGCCTGCGACGTGCCCGTGCGCTGGTCGTGCCGCACCGGCGTGTGCCACACCTGCGAGACCGGCCTCCTGGGCGGAAGCGTGGACTACGACCCCGACCCCGTCGGGCCGCCGGCCGGGGGCAACGCCCTGATCTGCTGCTCACGGCCCCGCGACGACGTGGTGCTTGACCTGTGACGGGCCGGCCGCCGCGCTGAGGCGGCCGTGACGACGGGGCCGCGCGGACGTCAGCTGCCCGGCAGCTTCTCCTGCAGCCAGTCGAAGACGACCTCGCAGTGCTGCTGCGGGGCCATCGGGGAACAGTGCAGCTGCGCGCCGGTGGCCGCGGTGAGCTTCACATAGTCCTTGGGTGCCGTCAGCTTGTCGAACATCTGGCGCGGCTGCCCCGGATAGAACTGCTCGTCCTCGTAGTCCAGGACCAGGGTGGGCATCGTGATACGGCGCACCACGTCCGTGATGTCCAGCGACGTGATGAGGGTGGCGGGGGTGTAGAAGTCGGTGAACATCGCGCCCTTGCGGGCCGCGAGCATCGCCGGAACGGAGAAGGGCTCGAAGCGCTTCTTCAGCGTCGCGGCCGCGGACGGCGGCAGCTCGGGGACGACCTCCTTGTTCCAGACGGCATTGGTCTTCTCCTTGTCCGGGGTGAGGATCTCCCGGATCTCCGGGGGGAAGCCCAGCCAGGGCTGGAGCACGCCCGGCATCGCCACCAGGGCGGCGATCCGGTGCTCGAAGGCCGCGGCCCTGGGGGCCAGGTTCCCGCCCATGCTCAGCCCGGTCAGGGCGATCCGTCGGGTGTCCACGTCCGGGCGGGCGGACAGCCAGTCGACGAGCGGGGTGACGACGTTCTCCCAGCGCGGCGTGAAGACCACCTGGTCGACGAAGAGCAGCTGCCCCTGGCCGGGCCCGTCGTACACGAGGGCGTTCCAGCCGCGCTGCAGCGCGGCCGCCACCCCGTAGGTCCACATGTCGACGTCCTGCCCGTCGCTGCCGTTCGTCAGGATCACCGTGGGGCGCCGCTCGCGGGAGGCGTCCGGCCGGAAGAACCACACGGGCAGCGGGGTCCTCCCGTACGGGACGTGTGCCGTCAGCGGGGCCGGGTCGCACCGCTCGCAGAACGCGTCCCAGGCATCGCGCCCCGCCTGGTACAGCTGCTCCTCGCTGCCGGGACGGTCGGAGCCGAGGACGAAGAACAGGGCCTGGCCGTAGTACTGCGCGGCCCGCAGCGCACGGAACCGCGTGGTCTGCGTCCCCGGCCTGCCGCTCCGGGGCGGCTCCCTCAGCCGGTCGCCGAGGTTCTTGAAGGTCCGGGTGAAGGTCTGCGCGGAGAGGCCGGCCTTGTTGATGGTGTTCACGGCGGTGAGCACCTCGCCCACCTCACCGGCGCCGTACCCGGACGCGCCCAGTGCGAGCAGCCCGTTGAAGTTGAAGCCGGGGTCCTTGAAGAGCGTCATCACGCCCGGCGTGGCACCGTCCGCCGGAGCGGGGGCCCCGGCCGTGCGGGTGGGGGCGGGCGAGGCACCCGGCGCGCTGCACCCGGCGGCCAGCACGGCCCCCGCCCCGCCGACGAGGCCGGCCAGGGTGGTGCGGCGGGTGGGGCCGGGCTCGGGGTCCCCCGATACGTAGGTCATGCCGACCGAACGTACGAGCCGTGACCCCGGGCCCCTCTCACCGACACCCGCTGTTCCCCCGAACGGCACTTCACGGCCCTGCCCCGGCGCGGGGAGGCGGGAGGAGACAGCGGCCGGCGGGGGATCCCGCTTCAGGAGCCGAACTGCTCGGCGTCCGCGCGCAGGCGCTTGCCGCGCCTGCCCGTCAGCGCTTTGACCGGGATCAGCACCGTCCACCACAGCTTCGCGCCCGTCGGGGAGACGAAGGCGAGCGGCACGGCGACGGCGAAGACCAGCACCGTGGACCCGAGGTCGGCCACGTCGTTGCGCGCGATGGCGTCGGGCACCGGCGCGCGCCCCAGCCAGGGGCGCTTCCACAGCACGACCGTCAGCGCGAGCTCCGTGGCCACCATGGCCGCGACGGCACCGGAGTAGACGGCCACCGACTCGGGCTGGTCCCCGTACTCGGCGAGCAGGGTGGTGGGGAAGGGCATCAGGGCGACCAGCCCCAGGCTCAGCAGACCGAGCCGGATGACCGTCCCGTCCACCTCCCGCACGTACCGGAAGATCTGGAAGTGGCCCCGCCAGCACGCCGCGATGACCAGCAGGCTGAGGACGTACGCCCACACCTTGGGCATCACGTGCCCGAGCGCCCGGCCGAATTCGGTGGGATCCAGCCCGTCGGGGAGCTGGATGTCCAGCGCCAGCAGCGTCATCGCGATGGCGAACACTCCGTCGGACAGCGCGAGGAGCCGGCCCGCGCTCCCCTCGTCGTCGTCCCGTACTCTCCGGACACCGTTCACCACGTCACTCTAGGATCACCCGCCCCGAAAGGCTCAGATTGGATCCTCGTGGCGGCTGTGGTGCCGCAAGTAAGGCTCCCACCAGGGGGACTGATACTCCGTCTGCCGTAAAGTCTTCGTCAACTGCCCGTCCCGCAGATCACGTTCGTGGGGTGTCCGACTATCGGGTTTCGCTACGCGGAGGAGCGGTACATGCCTGGGATTCGATACCGTAGATCCACGGCAACCGTCGAATCTGTGGGCTGGGGCGGTAATGCCCTTGGTCAACGGGGGAGTTGGCGTTACCGCTCCGTGAACATCCCGTTATCGACAAACGTGTTGAATACATGAAGGATGTGCTCGATCCGCACCGACCCCCACTTCGGCCGAGCATGGCCGATTCGGTGCGCATGAGGGAGAGACATTCAGCATGGGCCGCTATTTGGTGCGCAGGCTGGCGAACTACTTGGTGCTGGTAGTCGTCGCCGCGTCCCTCACCTACTTTCTTGCCGGGCTCAGTCTCAATCCCCGGGCCAAGTTCGAGGGCCGTAATCCGCCGCTGCCGGCGTCGTCGATCACCAAGACGCTCGACGAGTACAACATGAACCCGGACACTCCGATCCTGACCCGGTTCGGGCACTGGGCGGAGGGCGTCGTGCACGGCGACCTCGGCAAGACCATCGAAGGCGACGACGTCAACGACGACTTCGGCCGCCGGGTGGGCGTCTCGACCCGGCTGCTGCTGATCGCCACCCTCATCGGCTCCGCCGGCGGTGTCGCGCTCGGCGCCCTGGGAGCCATTCGCCAGTACCGCCTCTTCGACCGGGTCACCACCCTCGCCTCGTTCTTCGTGCTGGCGATGCCGGTGTTCGTCATCGGTGTCGCGCTGAAGATCGGCGCCACCGCGCTGAACGACGGTACGCAGACCATCAAGGTGCTCGGTGAGTACGACGCGCAGTATGCGGGGCAGTGGAACTTCGACGCCCTCGTCAACCGCGCCCAGCACATGCTGCTCCCGGCGCTGACCCTGATCATCCTTCAGGTCGCGCTCTACAGCCGCTACCAGCGTTCCACCATGCTCGACGTCCTCGGCAGCGACTTCCTGCGCACCGCCAGGGCCAAGGGGCTGCGCCGGCGAAAGGCCCTGGTCAAACACGGACTGCGGACCGCGATCCTGCCCATCGTGCCGCTGCTGGTCTACAACATCGTGCTGCTCTTCACCGGTGCGACCTTCACCGAGAAGACCTTCGGCTGGCACGGCATGGGCGAACTCCTCGTCGACTCGATCAACAAGCAGGACGTCAACTCCGTCGCCACCGTCGGACTGTTCTCGGCCATCTTGGTCCTGATCGCCGGTGTGCTGTCCGATCTGCTGTACGCGGCGCTCGATCCGCGCGTACGGGTCCGCTGACCCGCCCCCCAGCCACCGCTGGGAGGTACCCCGTTCGCCGACCGGCCCCCACCCCACCGCCCCTCAGGAGAGCGCGCGATGAGCGTCCAGCTGCCCCCCGCCACCGAACCGGCCCCCGGCCCCGTCCCACCCGGTGAAACCCCCGGCCGTTCCGCCAAGGCCCGTAGCTCACGGCTGCGGCTGACGGTCCGCCGCTTCGCCCGTAACCGACTGGCGCTGTTCGGCCTGTTCCTTCTCGTCCTGCTGTTTCTCGGCGCCTACGGCGGCCCGTTCCTCACCAAGTGGGACTACCAGCAGCACGACTTCTTGAACTTCCTCTCCAGCCCCTCCGACGACCACTGGTGGGGCACCACCCAGGGTGGCGTCGACCTCTTCGCGCTCACCATGCGCGGTCTGCAGAAGTCGCTGATCATCGGCCTCCTCGTCGGTGTCATCTCCACCTTCCTGGCCGCCACCGTCGGCGCCTTCGCCGCGTACTTCGGCGGCTGGACCGACCGGGTGCTGATGTGGCTCGTCGACCTGCTGCTGGTGATGCCCGCGTTCCTGATCATCGCCGTGCTGTCGCCCGCCTTCCGCGGCGCCACCTGGCTGGTCTTCGTCATCCTGCTCGGCGCCTTCAGCTGGATGATCACCGGCCGGGTCGTACGGTCCATGACCTTCACGCTCAAGGACCGCGAGTTCGTCAAGGCCGCCAAGTACATGGGCGTCTCCGCGCCGGTCATCATCTTCCGGCACATCCTGCCCAGCATGGCCTCGATGCTGATCATCGACACCGTCATCCAGGTCGGTGCGGCGGTCATCGGCGAGAGCGGCCTGTCGTACTTCGGATTCGGCGTGCAGGCACCCGACGTCTCCCTCGGCACGGTCATCGCCGACAACACCACCAATGCCTCCACCTACCCGTGGCTGTTCTTCTTCCCGGCCGGCTGCCTGGTGCTGATCGGCGTCTCCATCTCCTTCATCGGCGACGGCCTGCGGGACGCCCTCGACCCCAACGCGTCCGGCGCGAAGGCGCGTCCGCCCCGAAAGAAGAAGCAGCCGAAGCAGCAGGCCGCGGCCGCGCTCCCGGCGCAGGTGACGGCCTCCGGCAGCCGGCCCACCGAGCCCGGAACCCCCGCCGGCAGCCAGGGCGCCGCCTCGTGAACCGCGCCCCCCACCCCCAACACCAGCTCCCCACGCACCGCGCGCCCCAGGAAGGACCCCGACGGTGACCGAGACCAGGCCGTCCCAGCCCACCGAGGCCCTCGACACGGCGCAGCCCGTCCTGGACGTCAGCGACCTGACCGTCTCCTTCCCGAGCGAAGCCGGCGAGGTGCGGGCCGTACGCGGCGTCTCCTACGCCGTGCGGCCCGGCGAGGTGCTCGGCATCGTCGGCGAGTCCGGCTCCGGCAAGTCCGTCTCCTCCATGGCCGTACTCGGACTGCTGCCCGAGACCGCCCACGTCACCGGCTCCGTCAAGCTCGCCGGGCGCGAACTGCTCGGCCTCGGCGACGCCGCGCTGTCGAAGATCCGCGGCAAGGACATCGGCATGGTCTTCCAGGACCCGCTGTCCGCGCTGACCCCCGTCTACTCCGTCGGCGACCAGATCATCGAGGCCCTCCAGGTCCACCAGTCGCTCGACAAGAAGGTCGCCCGCAAACGGGCCGTCGACCTGCTCGACGTGGTCGGGATCCCGGACTCCAAGCGCCGGGTGGACGCGTTCCCCCACGAGTTCTCCGGCGGGATGCGTCAGCGCGCGATGATCGCCATGGCCATCGCCAACGACCCCAAGGTCATCATCGCCGACGAGCCCACCACGGCCCTCGATGTGACCATCCAGGCCCAGGTCCTGGACGTCCTCAAGACCGCCCAGGAGGTCACCGGCGCCGCCATTGTCATGATCACCCATGACCTCGGGGTGATCGCCGGCTTCGCCGACCGGGTGCAGGTCATGTACGCGGGCAAGCCGGTCGAGGCGGGCCCGGTGGACGAGGTCTACTACCAGCCGCGGATGCCGTACACCATCGGTCTGCTCGGCTCGATCCCGCGGCTGGACGAGGCCCGGGCGGAGGGCACCGAGCGCCGCGCCCTGACCCCCATCGACGGCAACCCGCCCAAGATGGTCGACCTGGCCCCCGGCTGCCCCTTCGCCCCCCGCTGCCCCGTCGCCGTCGACCAGTGCCGCACCACGGAGCCGGAACTGACGGTCGCCGAGGGCTCCCAGCACCCCACCGCCTGCCACCGCGCGCACGAGATCGGCGCCGGTCTCGACCGCGACGCCGTCTTCCCCGTGCCGGTCCTGCCGGAATCCGCGCCGATCGAGCGGCTGCCGCGCGAGGAGCGCCCCACCGTGCTCGAGCTCGACGGACTCGTCAAGCACTTCCCCCTGACCAAGGGCGCGGTCATCAAGCGCACCGTCGGCACCGTCCGGGCCGTGGACGGCATCAGCCTGGACATCCGCGAGGGCGAGACGCTGGGCCTGGTCGGCGAGTCCGGCTGCGGCAAGACCACCACCCTGCTGGAGATCCTCGACCTGCCCAGCGGACAGGCCGGCACCGTCACCGTCTTCGGCAAGGACATCCGCGGCCTCAGCAGGGCGGACCGCAAGGGGCTCCGCCGCGACATGCAGATCGTCTTCCAGGACCCGATGGCGGCGCTCGACGCCCGGATGCCGGTCGGCGACATCCTCGCCGAACCGATGAAGACACACGGCTGGGACAAGGAGCGCATCGCCGCCCGCATCCCCGAACTCCTCGACATGGTCGGCCTGGAGGCCGAGCACGCCGACCGCTACCCGCAGGAGTTCTCCGGCGGCCAGCGCCAGCGCATCTCCATCGCCCGCGCCCTGGCGCTGGAGCCCCGGCTCGTCATCCTCGACGAACCGGTGTCCGCCCTCGACGTGTCCATCCAGGCAGGTGTCCTCAACCTCCTCGACGAGCTGAAGACCCGCCTCGGCCTGAGCTACCTCTTCGTCGCCCACGACCTGTCCGTCGTACGGCACATCGCCGACCGCATCGCGGTCATGTACCTCGGCCGGATCGTGGAACTCGGCGCGGCCGACGACGTGTTCGCCGCGCCCTCCCATCCGTACACCCAGGCGCTGCTGTCCGCGGTTCCGCTGCCCGACCCGCGCAAGGAGCGGGAGCGCACCCGGATCCTGCTCAGCGGCGATCTGCCCAGCCCGGCGGACGTGCCGTCCGGCTGCCGGTTCGCGGGCCGCTGCCCGAAGTACGCCGGACTCACCGACAGCGAGCAGGCGCGCTGCCGGGACGAGGACCCCGCAACGTCGGTCCTGGCTCCCGACCATGCGGCGGCCTGCCACTACGCGAGGCCGCTCGACGTCGTCCCGCCCGCAGCGGACTGATCCGCCCGCGATCCAGCTCCGCACCCGCACATCCGTAGCCCGTACGTTCCCCACAGTTCAGGAAGAGGCATCCGTGAAGGTCTCCCGATATCCCGTCGCTCTCGTCGCGACCCTCGCCGTGTCCTCGCTGGCACTGACCGCCTGCGGCGGCTCGGACAGCGACGACGACGCGCAGCAGAAGGCCCCGCTGGGGTCGTCCGCCCTCAACATCAAGGCGACGGACCCCGCGAAGCTCAAGCAGGGCGGGACGATGAACTGGGCCATCACCACGTTTGCCACCCAGTGGAACATCACGGAGGTCGACGGCCTGCAGGCCGGCCCCACCGAGGTGATGAAGTCCCTCATGCCGAACCTGTGGCGCTCGGACGCCCAGGGTGTGCAGACGCCCAACAAGGCGTTCCTGCTGGACGCCTCGTCCGCGACGGTCAAGGGCAAGCAGGTCGTCACCTGGCATCTGAACCCCAAGGCCAAGTGGTCCGACGGCACGCCGATCACCTGGAAGGACATCGCGGCCAACACGAAGGCCCTGGACGGCCATGACAAGGCGTTCAAGGTGTCTTCCAGCGTCGGCTTCGAGCAGGTCGAGGACGTCAAGAAGGGCAAGGACGACTACGAGGCCGTCATGACCTTCACCAAGCCGTTCGCGGACTGGAAGGGCATGTTCAACTCGGCGGCCAACCAGCCGCTGTACCCGGCGAAGTACGTCTCCGACCCGAAGGCCTTCAACACCGCCTACGTCAACAAGATCCCGGTCACCGGCAACGCCTTCAAGCTGGGCAGCATCGACAAGTCCGCCAAGACCGTGACCGTCGTGGCCGACCCGAAGTGGTGGGGCGACAAGCCCAAGCTGGACAAGATCGTCTTCCATGCGATGGACCAGGCCTCGATGCCGGGTGCCTTCGCCAACGGTGAGGTCGACTACTTCGACGTCGGCGGTGACGCCTCCGCCTTCAAGCAGGCCTCCAAGGTGTCGGCGGGTGAGATCCGGGAAGCGGGTGGCCCCAACTACCGTCAGCTCACCTTCAACGGGGGGAGCGCCAGGCTGAAGGACCCGAAGGTCCGCCAGGCGCTCTTCATGGCCACCGACCGCGAGACGATCGCCAAGTCGGACCTCAAGGGCCTGGGCTGGAAGCCCTCCGCCATGAACAACCACCTTCTGATCTCCAACCAGAAGGGGTACCAGGACAACTCCGGCAAGCTCGGCAAGTACGACCCGCAGGCCGCCGGGAAGCTGCTCGACGAGGCCGGCTGGAAGCTCAGCGGCAAGACCCGTAAGAAGGACGGCAAGGAGCTGTCGCTGCGGTTCGTCATTCCTTCCGGCACGCCCGCGGCCACCAACGAAGGCTCGATGCTGACCCAGATGTACCAGCAGGTCGGCGTCAAGCTGCAGGTCCAGACGGTGCCGGCCAACGACTTCTTCGACAAGTACATCACCCCGGGCGACTTCGACGTCTCGCCCTACACCCTGCTCGGCACGCCGTTCCCCGCCAGCGGCTCCACCAACGTCTACACCATCAAGGGCGGCAACAACGACGCCCACGTCGGCAGCAAGAAGCTGGACGATCTCCTCAACGCCGCCAGCTCCAACGCCGCCGACCCGGCCGGTGCGCTCAAGCAGACCAACCAGGCCGACGCCGAGGCCTGGCAGCTCGCCGGCGTCCTGCCGCTCTACCAGCGCCCCGACATCGCGGCGATCAAGAAGAACCTCGTCAACATGGGCGCCCTCGGCATGACCGACGTGGTCTACGAGCACATCGGCTTCACCAAGTAGTCCGCCCGGCACCAGGCACACGGACGCCGGTGGCCGTACCCGAAGCGAGCGGGTACGGCCACCGGCGTTCTTCCGTACGGAGTCCGCCGACCGCGTGCGTCATCCTCCGTGCCCGCCCGGCCCGCCCGGCCCGTCACGACCAGCGGACGGGCAGACTCCGCGGTCCGCGGAGCAGGGCGCCCAACCGCCAGGAGAGGTTCGCCGGGTGGGCGTCCAGCTCCAGTTTCGGACAGCGCTCCAGGAGGGTGCGCACCGCGATCCGGGCCTCCAGCCGGGCGAGCGGGGCGCCGAGGCAGAAGTGGATGCCATGGCCGAAGGCCACATGGCCCCTGGCGTCGCGGGTGATGTCGAAGCGGCCGGGATCGTCGAACCGGAGCGGGTCGCGTCCCGAGTCGGCGATCACCGGGAGCACCACCTCGCCGCCACCGGGGATCACCGTGCCCGCGATCTCGGTCGGCTCCACGGTGAAACGGAAGGTGGACGTCTCCAGCGGCCCGTCATAGCGCAGCATCTCCTCCACCGCGCCGTCGATCAGGGACAGATCGGCGCGCAGCGCGGCGAGTTGATCCGGATGGGTCAGCAGCGCCAGGACACCGTTGGAGATGAGATTGGCGGTGGTTTCGTAGCCCGCGATCAGCAACAGCTGCGCCATTCCCAGGAGTTCCTCCTGGCTGAGCCGGTCGCCGTCCTCGTCGCTCACCGCGATCAGATCGGTCAGCAGATCGTCGCCGGGCCGGGTGCGCTTCGTCTTCACCAGGGCGTCCAGATAGCCGGCCATGGCGGTCAGGGCTTCCCTGGTCTGCGGCGTCGGTGCGCCGACCATCAAGATGTCGGTCCAGGTGCGGAAGGCGTCCCGCTCCAGGAAGGGCACGCCCAGGAGCTCGCAGATGACCGTGACCGGGAGCGGGAAGGACAGCGCCTCGACGAGGTCACCGCGACCCTCGGGCGCGGCGAGCATCGCCGTCAGCAGCCCGTCGGTCATCTCCTGGACGCGCGGCGCGAGGGACGCCACCCGGCGCGCGGTGAAGGCACGGGCGACCAGCCCCCGGATGCGGGTGTGCTGCGGCGTGTCGGAACGCAGCATCGACACGCCGATGGACACCTGCTGCAGGGGCTGTGCGGACGAGGCGTGCCGCCACTCCTTCGACAGACGGGGATCGCCGAGCGTCGCACGCACCTCCTCGTAGCCGACGACCAGCCAGACGACCGTGCCCTCCGGGAGCCGCACGCGGTGCACGGGCCCCCGCTCGCGCAGCCGTGCGTACACCTCGTGCGGATGGCGGACGTAATCCTCTCCTAATGCCGCCAGGTCGAGGGTCTCCATCGGTTCCGTTGCCATCTGGCCTCCTGTCCCCGTGACCGGTGCCTCGGTACGGCCGGGTACGGGGGAACTATCCGTGGCGGTGGCTGCGCAAACCGTCGGCGGATGCGCAACGGCGCACGGGGGAGGGGGCGTTCGGCGGTTCTGTGTCCGGATGGGGAGGGGCGGAGCGGGACCGGGTGCCGTGCGCCGGGAGAAGCAGGCGACGGCGGATTCCGGTGCGCCGAGGGGCCGGCGGGGTCGTGGTGGACGTCAGCCGCGCGGGCGTTGTCGGAACCCGTTCGTGGACGCGCCGCCACCGGGCCTTCCTACCGGCGGGGGCCGTCGGACGAGCCGTCGCTGCGGCGGCCCCACCGGGGCTCCGTAGGGCGGATGCGCGGGGCGCCGCGGCAGACGGGTCAGGTGCATCATGGAGGTAATCGAATGGACGCACATGAAGAGGCGTAATTCGTGAGCGAAGGATTTCCGGAGACCGGTTACGGGAGCGAGGAATCCGGCACCGAGGGCATCCGGCCCGACCGCGAAGGACAGGCCGAGGCCTTCGACGCGATCGGTGACCGCTACGACGAGGCGTTCCCGTACAAGAAGGGGCAGCTCGCCGCCGCCGAGTGGCTGATCGGGGCGCTGCCCGCCGGATCCCGCGTGCTGGACCTGGGCTGCGGAACGGGCCTGCCGACCGCCCGGCAGCTGGTGGAGGCGGGACTGGAGGTCGTCGGCGTCGATCTGTCGCGCGGCATGGTGGAGCTCGCCCGGCAGTATGTGCCCCGCGCAACGTTCCACCGGTTGGACATCGCCGACCTGGGGGCCGACGGACCCCACGACCTGGGGCGTTTCGATGCGGTCGCGGCCTTCTTCTCCCTGCTGATGCTGCCGCGCGGGGAGATTCCCGGCGTGCTGCGGATGATCCATGACCTGCTGGTCCCCGGCGGCCTCTTCGCCCTCTCGATGGTCGAGGCCGACGTGGACTACTTCACGATCCCCTTCCTCGGCAACACCATCCGGGTCTCCGGCTACCTGCGGGACGACCTGCGCCAGGCCATCGAGGAGGCGGACTTCGAGGTCGTCGAGGAGTCCTCGTACACCTACGCCCCCGAGATCTCGGACGTGCCGCCCGAGGAACAGCTGTTCCTCAACTGCGCGCGACACGGCTGAGGCCGCCCCGTACGGGGCCCCTGGCACCCACCGGACGGACGAGACGAGCCATGGAGCACCGCACTCCCGGTCAGGACCCCGGCAGGCTGCACGCCGGGGCCGGGGGCGGTGCTGCTCCCCGTGACATGGCGGTGGATGCCGCACCCGTGGACACGGGCGCCACCGCGCCGTCCACCCCGCCGTCCCGCCCGTCGTCGCCCGGAAGCGGCCGTTCCGACCGCGTCGCCACGCCGCCCGGGGACCTGCCCGCCGCCGGCCGTGGCACCACCCCTCCGGAGCCGGCCGCGGAGCACCCCGCGCAGAGCGCCCGGGAAGAGGCGGCACGCGTCCCCGGGACGCCGACCGACCGGCTGCGCTACCTCGAAGCCGCGACCCGGCGGATCGCCGGGGGAATCGACCGCGACGAAACCCTGCGGGAACTGTGCCGGGCCGCGATCCCCGCCTTCGCCGACGCGATGCTCGTCCACCTGCGAGACCCCCTGCCGACCGGGGACCGGCCACCGGACGGCCCCCTCGCCCTGCGGTTGCACAGCATCGCTCAGGGACCGGAGGACTCGGTCACCGGCGCGCCCCCGGGCACCGCCGACTTCGTCGAGCTGACGGTCACCGGCCCGTTCGCCGAGCTCCTGCTGGCCGGGCGCCCCGTCTTCGGCGACGCGGCGGAGATCGCGCCCGCGGTGGGCGAGCTGCTGGAGCCGGTGGCGAGCACGCCGACGACACGGTCCCCGGGCCGGTGGCTGATCATCGCTCCGCTGCACGGCCGCCACCAGCTCCTGGGCACCGCCGCCCTCCTGCGCGGCACCGACCGGCCCGCCTTCACCGGCGACGACCTCCTCGTCGCCTCCCAGCTCGCCACCCACACCGCCTTCGGCATCGACCGGGCGATGCTCTCCGGGCGCGAAGCCTCGCTCGCCGACGCGCTCCAGCTCACGATGCTGCCCTCCTCGCTCCCCGCGCCCACCGGCGTACGGCTCGCCAGCCGGTACCTGCCGGCCGCCGAGACCTCCCAGGTGGGCGGCGACTGGTACGACGCGATCCCGCTCCCCGGCAACCGCGTCGCCCTGGTCGTCGGCGACGTGATGGGCCACTCGATGACCTCCGCCGCGATCATGGGCCAGCTGCGTACCACCGTGCAGACCCTCGCCGGACTCGACCTGCCCCCGGAAGAGGTCCTCCACCACCTCGACGAGCAGGCCCAGCGCCTCGGCAGCGAGCACATGGCGACCTGCCTCTACGCCGTCTACGACCCGATTTCGCAACGCCTCCTGGTGGCCGACGCAGGCCATCTCCCTCCGGTACTGCTGCACCCCGACGGGGTCGGCGAAGTACTGCGGATCCCGCCCGGCGCGCCGATCGGCGTGGGCGGCGTCCCCTTCGAATCCGTGGAGATGCCCGCGCCCACGGGAGCGACCCTGCTCCTGTACACCGACGGCCTCGTCGAGTCCCGGACCAGGGACGTCTGGTCCGGGGTGGAGCTGCTGCGCGCCCGCCTGCAGGCGGCTGCCTCCGTGGTCGCCTCCCCGCCGCTGGAGACGCTCTGCGACGCCGTGCTGACCATCCTGGGCCGGGGCGCCCGGGACGATGATGTCGCGCTGCTCGCCGCCCGGTTCGACGGGTTTCCCCCGCGCAATGTCGCGTACTGGTTCCTCAACCCCGAGCCGCAGACCGCCGCCCGGGCCCGGCAGCTGACCCGCAGAGCGCTGCACCGCTGGGGCCTGGACCCGCTGCTCGACACGACCGAGCTCCTGGTCAGCGAGGTGGTGACGAACGCGGTCCGCTACGCCTCCCGGCCGATCGCCCTGCGGCTGCTGCGCACCGATGTCCTCCGCTGCGAGGTGGGCGACGATTCACCGCAGGTCCCCCGGATGCGGCGAGCCCAGGCGGGGGACGAGGGCGGCCGCGGCCTGTTCCTGGTCGACCGCCTGGCCCAGCGCTGGGGCGCGACCCGGCTGAGCACCGGCAAGGTCGTCTGGTTCGAGCAGCCGATCCCCGAGGAGTGCCGAACGGCCGACCCCTGAGGAGCACCCCCCGAAGCGGCGGCACACACCGTGACTTCCACGCTTCCGGACCCCTCGCCTGCCCGCGCCAACCCACCTGCGCCGCCGCGAACTTCGCCGCATCCTGTGTGTTTCGGTGAGAGTGAGCAGGGCACACGCTCCGTAGTCCCCGGCCGGCCCCCCGTCCGGCCGGGGGCCCTTCTCCGGCCGCGGAGAAGCGGGGACGTTCCGGCCGTGTCGCCGCCCGGCCACCTGAGCCGGGTGAGACGGTTCCGGTGACTACGTTCGGATGATCGGCCAGGTGTTCCACCGGCGCATTCCGCGCGATGCGTCGCGCGCCCGGCCGGTGGGAGGAATCTGCGGCCTAAACCTCCGCCCCGCATGTCGCGTTTTGCCTCACGGCTCGTTGTCGCTCACATGATTCCCTGTAGCAGCCCTGTCTCGGGTACCAAGAATATGAACAGGCCGAAGAGCGTCAGCTGGGCCGGACGCATTGCCCTGATCGAGCCCGCCCCCAAACCGGCCCGCTACGCCCGCTATCTGGCGCCCCATTGGAAGGGCATGGCGCGCCTTGACAGTGACAACGGGATCGGTGCCCTGCCGGCCGCCCTCCTTCTGCTGCTCGCCGCGGCGCTGCTCTTCGGAGGCGGCGGAGGCGCAGTGGCCCTGGCGGTACGGGCGGCCTGCGGCGAGCCCCATCTGCTGGGCCTCTGGCTGGCCTTCGACGCCGCCGCGGCCTTCCTCCTGGCCGCTTCCTACTGGCTGGTGAGCCGCTACGGCCTGCGCTTCTACGACACCGAACCCGCCGACAACGAGATCTGGCGCCTGGTGACCGTGGCCAACACCGCCTGGCGCGCCCTTCCCCGCGCCCACCGCCGCCTCCACCAGCCCCGACTGCGTGCCGCCAACACCGCGGCCCGCCTCCTGCTCACCGACCACGCCGATACCCGCACCCGTCAGGCCCTGGCCGCACACACCGAGCTCCTGCGCCATCTGTCGATCACCGTCCTGCCGGACACCCAGACGCACGGTCAGGCCGACGATGCCCTCAGCGCCCTGCTCGCCCACCACGACGCGGACGACTGCCAGATCCTGGACGCCACCGCCCCCGCACCGCCCACCTCGCTCCCGTCGCTCACCGCCGCAACGGCGTAGCGGCCACTCCCCGGAGGCCGGGCGCCGACGGGACCGCCGGGCCGCTTCGCGCACGCCGGGCTCATCCCTCCGGAGGCAGAGACCGGCGCCTGTGCTGCAGGAAGTGGCGTTCGGCCGTGTTCTCGGTGCGGGCGATGGCCTTCTCGTACGCCTCGGCCGCCTCGGTGCTGCGGCCCAGACGACGGAGCAGGTCGGCACGGACGGCGTGGAAGACGTGGTAGCGGTCGAGCCGGAGACCGTCGGCAAGGGCGAGTGCCTCCCGCGGCCCCGCCACCTCGGCCACCGCGACGGCGCGGTGGAGCGCCACGACAGGGCTCGGATCGAGGGCGAGCAACTGGTCGTACAGCTGGAGGATCTGCCGCCAGTCGGTGTCCGCCGCGGTCGGCGCGTCGCTGTGGACCGCCTGGATCGCGGCCTGGATCTGATACGGGCCCGGCTGATCGCGACGCAGGCACTGCCGGACCAGGGCGTGGCCCTCGGCGATGAGCCGGCCGTCCCAGCGACGGCGGTCCTGGTCGGCCAGCAGGACGAGGCCGCCGTCCGGGTCCGTGCGGGCCTCGCGGCGCGCCGCGGTCAGCAGCATGAGGGCGAGCAGCCCGATGACCTCGGGCTCGTCGGGCATCAACTCGGCGAGCAGCCGGCCGAGACGGATCGCCTCCCGGCACAGGTCGTCCCGGACCAGCGCCTCACCCGAGCTGGCCGTATAGCCCTCGTTGAAGACGAGGTAGACCACGGCCAGGACGGCCCGGAGGCGGTCGGGGAGGTCGGCGTCGGTGGGGATCCGATACGGGATCCGGGCATCGCGGATCTTGCCCTTGGCCCGGACGATCCGCTGCGCCATGGTCGGCTCGGCGACCAGGAAGGCCCGGGCGATCTCCCCGGTGGTGAGCCCGCCGAGCAGCCGGAGAGTGAGGGCGACCCGGGCGGCGGGGGCGAGCGCGGGGTGGCAGCAGGTGAAGATCAGACGGAGCCGGTCGTCGCGCACGGGGCCCTCCTCGACCGGTGTGTCCCCGGCGTGCAGCAGTGCGGCCCGGGCCTGCCGGTCCTCGCGGGACGCCTCCCGGCGCAGGCGGTCGATCGCCCGGTTGCGGGCGGTGGTGATGATCCAGCCCGCCGGGCTCGGGGGCAGCCCGGCCGACGGCCAGCGCGCGGCCGCCGTGGTGAAGGCGTCCTGGACCGCTTCCTCGGCGACGTCGATGTCACCGAAGACGCGGACCAGGACGGCGACCGCACGGCCGTACTCCTCGCGGAACACGCCGGAGATCTCGGCCGCGGTCGCCTTCGGCATGCGGGAGGTCACCCGCAGGACCCGTCCTGCAACGGCCTCACCTCGATGGGGAGCGTGGTGGCGCGGGCGAGCTTGCGGCCCCAGTCGAGCGCGGCGTCGAGGTCGGGAGCCTCGATGACGGTGAAGCCGCCGAGGTGCTCCTTGCCCTCGATGTAGGGCCCGTCGGTCGTCAGCGTCTCGTCGTCCTTGCGCCGCACCACGGTGGCCGTGCTCGGCGGGTGCAGACCGCCGGAGAAAACCCAGGCGCCGGACGCCTTGAGCTCGGCCTTCAGGGCTTCGACGTCCCGCATGATCGGCTCCAGGAACTCCGGCGGCGGCGGGGTCCCGTCCCCGTCGGGCTGGTAGATGCTGAGCAGGTAGTGCGTCATGGTGTGCCTCCTTGGCCGGGCGTGGCACCGGCGCTGTGCCGGCGTCTCACCCTCTATACGAACGACCTCGTCCCGGATCGACACCGGGACGCGACCGGCCGGAAGATTTTTTCGCCCGCTCCGGCGGCGGGGAGCGGAGGCGCCCGCACCTCCCAGCTTGAGCCCTCGGCCGGGGCGGCGGGCGGCGGGTCGCCGGCGTCCGTGGTCCGAGTCCGCCGGTGTCCGCCGTCCGGGCCCCCGCCTCTCCGCGGCAACGGGCCGTCCGGCGGTCCGCCGGCTGCCGCGTGCCTTTGGGGGAATGCGGGCCCGCACACGTTCGAAGGCTCCTTCGCGGTGATACCACGTTGGGGTATGCGCGGAGGCCGGACGCCCGGCCCTCGCGCGGCAGGCGACCCTCTTCCGGCCCCGGGCACGGGAGGGGTGGGAGGTGGTGGCGGCCCCGTGCGGAACCGATCCGGCAGCGAGCGCGGCCGTTCCCCTGGCGTCCACGGGGGCACGGCACGGCAGCGCAGGAACGGTGCGCCGCGGGCGGCCCGCGGGGCGCGAGCCCTACGCATGCGCCGGACGATGGGGGACCGGCCGGCTCGTGATGCGGGGGTGGTCACCGAGGTCTCCCGCTCGCTGAGGGTGGCGGCGGCGTACGGATGGCGCCTGATCGTCGTGGGTGCCGCCATCTACGCGATCTTCGCGGCGCTCGGGCGGTTCCAGCTGGTGACGCTGGCGGTGTTCTTGGCCTTGGTGCTGACGGCCCTTCTGGAGCCGTCCGTCAGCCTGCTCAACCGCTGGATGCCGCGGTCCGTGGCGGTCACCGTCGGCCTGCTGCTCGGCATCGTGCTCCTCTTCAGCGTCCTGAGCCTGATCGGGGCGAACGTGGCAGGGGAGTGGGAAGGGCTGCGCCGGGAGTTCGTCGGCGGTGTGGCCAGGATCGAGCGGTGGCTGCAAGGCCCGCCGTTTCGCGTGCGCGCGGGGACGCTCTCGGATCTGCAGGCGCGGGTGTCGCGGTTCGTGGCGAGCCATCGCGCGAGTCTGATCAGCACGGCGCTGAGCGGCGTGGGCCGGCTGGTGGAAGCACTGACGGTGGGGGTGCTGGCGCTGTTCTGTTCGGTCTTCTTCCTGCATTCCGGCGACCGGATGTGGGCGTGGTTCGGCGGCCAGCTGCCGGGACGCGGACGCCACCCCGTGCGTCTCGCGGGGCGTGCCGCATGGGTGACCTTCACCGGGTACACGCGCGGGATCGTGGTGGTTGCCGCGATCAACGCGGTGCTGGTGGGAGTCGGACTGTTCCTCCTGGGCGTCCCCCTTGCCGTACCCCTGGCCGTGCTGGAGTTCTTCGCCGCCTTCATCCCGCTGGTGGGTTCGCCCGTGGCACTGGCCGTGGCCGCAGTGGTGGCACTCGCCGCGAAGGGGCCGCTGGTGGCCGCGGTCGTCGTGCTGCTGATCGTGGTCATCGGGCAGATCGAAGGGCATGTGCTGCACCCCCTCGTGATGAGCCGGGCCGTCCGGCTGCATCCGGTGGTGGTGGCCCTCGCGGTCATCTGCGGCAGCGTCACGGCGGGGGTGCCCGGAGCGGTCGTCGCCGTACCGCTGGTCTCCGTGGCCTGGTCCGTGTACGGCGCCCTGCGGGCACACCCGCCTGAGACCTCGACGTTGCGGGAGCGCTGAGGCGAGACCCGGCGACTCCCGTCCGATGCCGGGGCCCGTTCAGCCGACCGGGACGGGAACGCCGGTCGGACGAGCGTGCCCGCCGGACGTGGGCTTCGGCGGACGGGTGCGCCGGCCGGCTGGGCGGGCCGACCGGCCGGGTGCGGTGACCGGGTGGGCACGCCGCCCCGGCGCCCGGCGGCAACTGGTACCAACCGTCCCGGCTTTGCAGGCCCTGCGCACTGTGTGAGGATCGCTCGTCGCGGCTGTGCGGGAAAACATGAGGCCAAAGGACGGTTAGTGAGCAATTCGGTCAGGCCGGGCGCAACGGAGAAGTCCCTTGTTCCGGACGAGGAACGGGTGTTGCGGCCGCGTGGCCTGGTGGATCTGCGGGGCGCGGACGACGTTCCGGCGCGGTTGTCGTACTCCGCCGGGGCGGTGGTGGTGGTCTCGGGACTGCCGGGGAGCGGGAAGAGCACCCTGCTGCGGCGGTGGTCCGGGGCCGCGTCCATTGTTGATCCGCGCGTCGTCCATGTCGCCTGTGAGGCGGTGATGCCGGCCTGGTTGCCGTATGCGGTGTACCGCCCGTGGGCGCGGTGGAAGTACTTCCGGTGGCTGCGTACGGCGGTGCGTGCCGGCGAGCCGGTGCTGGTCCACGACTGCGGTGGCCGGCCGTGGATGCGCCGGTGGCTGGCCCGAAGCGCCGGACGCCAGGGACGCGAACTGCACCTCGTGCTGTTGGACGTGGGGGTGGCCGAGGCACTCTCGGGCCAGGAGGCCCGCGGCCGATGGGCCCCGCGGCGCGCCTTCGTCCGGCACCGCAGAGGCCTCGACCGGCTGCTGGGGGCGTTGCCCGGACCGAGCACGGTGCGACCGCGTGCTCCACGGGACGCCGTGGACGAAGACGAAGCCGGCTCCGCACCCGCACCGGGCGTCGGACTCCCGCACCAGTCCGCGCCGCCGGAGCCCCCGGCGCCCGTGCCCCTCGACCCGGTGCGGGAAGCGATATCGGTGGTCCTGCTGGACCGCAGTTCACGACAGCACGTCGCCGCAGTGGAGTTCGCTCCCACGGCGTCCGGGCCTCGGTTGCCTCTGCGGGATGCCGAGCCCTCGGACAAGCTTGTTCGAGCCCGCCCCGTTCCCTGACGCCACGCGGTGGTTCCGGGGTCCGCTGCCGGCGGGCACCGCGCCAGACGTTTGCGCCCCCGGCCTGCGTGCGACCGTCGCCCGGCGGCCGTCGCGGAGGCATCCCGTGGGGGCTGGTTTGCGGGCGGCGTGAGGGGCAAGGCACCCTTGCCTCATGTCATACGTGAGGCTCGAAGCCTGGATCGGTGGAGAGTGGCTGCAAGTGGACGCCGTGAGCGTCACCGTAATGGACTCTGCGCTGACTCTCTCCTTCGAACCCCAACGAAGCGAGTCGGGGTACCGGAGCCTCATCTGGGAGCCCCTGGAGAACTTCCTCAGGGAGTACCGCGAAGAGCCGATCGTGGTGGTGCCACTGGGGCGCAACTTGCCGGTGATGTTCGGTCCCGGCGCTGCGGGCCCCTTCCGGCTGGCGGAGACGCCGGGCAAGTGAACCCCGCGCGCCGGCGCTCCCGCCGTGCTGCGTCCGTCGCGCCCCGACGCGGCGGGCACGGTCGTACGGGCTACGTCAGCCCGGTCTGCGCCTTGCTGAACAGCACACCCTCGGAGAAGAAGAACACCGCGTTGCTGCTTCCGTCGGCGCCGTAGCACGTCCAGGTGACGGGATAGTCGTCGGCGAGTTCTTCGCTGTCCTGTTGGCAGGTGCTGGCGTACGTGAACAAGAGCTTCTGGCTGCTGCCGGCCTTGAGCTTGTGGTACTCGGCGAGGGTCAGCGGGTCGCTGGTGGCGGCGCCGCCTTGGTAGGCGCCGGCGATCACGAGCAGGCCGAGTACGCAGACGCCGGCTATCGCGCTCTTCTTCACGAGTGGGATCGTCCTTTTGCGGGTCGGGCGGTGAAGCCGTGTGCCGTGGTCGGGGTCTGGGCGTGAGGGGCGGCGCGTCACGACATCACAGACGGGGCGAGGCGAGGGCGAGCGCCGCTACGAAGTCTAGGGTGCGCGCTCGCGCCGGATGCGCGGGGACTGCTGCCCGGGGGCTTCGCGGCGGTGCCGGACGACAACTGGGCCTCAGGGAGGCGGAGTTCGGCGTCCGATACAGGAATCGGATCCGGTTCGAGCCGTGACCGCTCGACGTCCGGACGATGCCCGCCGCCCACCCAACGTGCTCGCAGCCTGCGGATGCGTCAGCTCCGCACCCCGTGCGCCGCGGGGTCGGGGGCGACGGCGGCGACGGCGGGCGCGCAGAGCGCAACGGCGGCCAGAACGGCGACGGCCCCGCTCCGCGCGGACAGATGGGTGGACATAGCCGGGTTCCCTCGTGACGACAATCCGGGACGAGGGCCGATGGGCACCACGGGCCGGTTGGAGCGGCCCGTCGGCAGGCCGGCCGTTACGGCAGCATCGGGGCCTCCCGCCGCGCCGCAGCGATCCTGACGCCACGGGATTTCCGGGGGCGCACCGGGTTCGCACCGCTTGTGGGTGGCGCATGTCCTCCACGCAAGCCCGCGCCGACTGTCCTCAGTACACCGTGAGTAACCCTTGCGGCGCCTGGATGCATGTACGGGGTGTCGTTTTCGTCCTGGTGAGCGCGGGGGAGTGTGCGCCTGGCGTGGTGTGGTTGTGTATATGTCTGTGTTTTGTAACACCAAACCGGATTTCTTCCGTCAAGACATGACGAGGCGCCACTGTGTGGGGGCCCGGTCAAACCGGCCGGGTATCCGGTTTCCGGCACCTCGTCGAAGGTGCCGTATCCAGGGGGTTTTTGTGCTCCGTAACACTTCGCGTATCGCCGCCGCGGTCCTCGGTTCCGCGGCTCTGGCGGCCACCGCCGTCCTCCCGGCCGCGGCGGCCGGCCACGGCCACTCTCCGGCTCGGCACCACCGCTCGGCAGTGGTGCTCGGTGCGATCCAGTACGACAGCCCCGGGCGGGACGACCACTCCAACCGGAGCCTGAACGCCGAGTACGTGACCGTGAAGAACACCGGTCGTCTGCCGGTCAACCTGCGGGGCTGGACCCTGTCGGACCGCGCCGGCCACACCTACCGGTTCGGCAACGTCCGCCTGGGCGGTCACTCCCAGGTCCGTGTCCACACCGGTATCGGCCGTGACAACCGCTGGGACCTGTTCCAGGACCGTCGCGACTACGTGTGGGACAACCACCGGGGCACCGCGGTCCTGAGCAACGACCACCGTCGGGTCGTCGACATCGAAAGCTGGGGCCACGGTCGGGGCCACCAGCACTGATCACCCCAGGCCGGTCGGTGAGACGTGACGTCACCTCACCGACCACCGGTGCGCCGCAGGTTCCTGCACCTGCGGCGCACTGCCATGTCCGGGCCCACCGTGCCCGCCCGCCTCATGGCAGACGGGGGGATCTCAAAAAGCGCCGTGCACATGGCCGTGCACAAGGCCCGCGCCAGGTGCGCCGTTCCTCGAGACCGCCCACTGCGGCCACGAGGTGGCTCCCCCCTGGTGAACTGCCTCAGTCCTCACGGCCCATAGGACGATCGACCGCCTGCTGCGCGGCGACACATCGCGCGGTGATGGGGTGCTCGGGGCCGAGGATGCGGTGGGCATCGGCATGGGCCTTCTCGGCGAGGCGACCCGCCTCCTCGGCATCGCCCCGCAGCCCGAGCATGCGGGCCAGCTCCGCGAGCGCCTCGATGGTGAACGGGTGCTCTTCCCCCAACTCCGCGTTGCGTGCGTCGACGACCTTGCGCATCTCGTCCACGGCAACGGCCCTGTCACCGTGTTCCCAGGACGTCATCGCGAAGTTGTGCCGCGCTGCGAGCGTATGCGGATGGGCGGCGCCGAACTGGGCGGCATAGGCGCGCAGGGCCTCCTGGGACTCGTCCCACACCTGGTCCCAGCTGAGTTCCCGCACCTCGCTCGCCACGACGGACCCCGCCTCTTGGGCCGAGATCAGCCCCACTCGCATCGTCGCCGCTCGCATCAGCTTGGTCCGTGCGGCGATCTCACCGCTCCTGTCGCCGTGAAGGTCGGGCAAGAGGACCATCAGCCGCTCGGTGAGGCGCAGGGCGGCTCCGAAGCGCCCCACTCCGTAGTGACAATCCACCTGCATGTAGAGCGATTCCACGGTGTCCGCATGGGTCGGCCCGAGCACGCGCTCCCGGATCTCGCCGCCCTGACGGGCGAGGTGGATGGACTCCTCGAAGCGTCCGAGCCTGCCGAAACACCAGCCCAGCTCGACATACGCATCGGCCAGGAGCAGCGGGGCCTCCTCCGACCGCGCGGTTGCCGCATCCAGCGCCGCTCGCAGGACGGGTTCGGCGCCGGCGAAGTCCCCGCCCATGTACATGACCTTGCCCAGGGCGATGGCGTCGGCGACCCCGGCGGCGATGTTGCTGGCCGCCGTGCCCGTGCCCGTGCCCGTGTCCCTGTCCGAGGCCGCGGCCTTCGCCAGCCCGGCCGCGTGGGGCAGCGCATCGGCCCACCGGCCCGCCGCCTCGTGCTCATCCCGTACCCGACGCGCCGCGTCCAGCACTCCGCCTGCGTGCGCGGAATCCAGCAGGGCCAGGAGGTGCGGCTCCACCAGCCGCACCGCACCCGCCCGTTCCCCCTGGGGCACGGCACGGCTCACCAGCTCGGCGGCCGCCGCGTACAACTCCGCGCGCTGGGGCGCAGGTGTCGCCGCCGCCACCGTTTCCAGCAGCAGACCATGAGCGGTCAGACACCGTACGGGCCGTTCGCCGGCGTAGCCCGGTATCTCGACCAGGTCCACCAAAGACGCCGACAGCAGGCCGCGAAGGCCCGCCTCGATCCGCTCCGCCGCGGCTCCCGGCACGCCCACTTCCTGCACCACGGAGGGAGCGAGCAGCCCCACGGGTACCGGCGCCCGCCCCAGGCATGCCAGCAACCGCAACACGGCCACCGCCTCGGGCAGGCCGCGCGCTTCCAGCGCGTCCAACGACAGCTGCCAGGTGCGGCTCAGCCGCTCCCGCGCCCCGCTCTCCGCCTCCGCGCCGCGGTCCAGCAACGCGACGGGATCCTCGCCCAGCCGCTCCAGGTACTCCTCGATGGTCCAGCTCTCCAGCAACTGCTGCGACAGAAAACCCGCCGCCAGCGTCAGCGCCAGGGGGTGACAGCCCAACCGCTGCGCCAGCCGCAGGATCGCGTCCGGCTGATGGTCGCCGGGCGCGAGGTCATGGAGCAGTTGCGCCGCCTCCATCACCGGCAGCATCTCCACCCGGTGCAGCCGCGCCCGCACACCGTGCCAGGCCGGATCGACGGCCTGCCGGGACGTCACCAGCGTCATCCCCCGGGGAGAGGCGCGCAGCCACCCCTCCCGCAGCGGCCGCGGATCATCCGCGTTGTCCAGGACCAGCAGCCATGGCTCCGCGGAGGCATCGAGGCGCTGCCACACCAGGTCGGCGGCGGCCCGCCGCCCCTCCTGCGCGGCTCGTACCTCCTCCGGCGAGGCACCGCGGTCCGCGGCCACCGCCAGCATGCCGGCGCGAAGCTGCGACTCGGTGGAGGCATCCACCCACAGCGTCACCCGCGACGGCGTCATCTGGTCGAACAGCCACCGGGCCACCGCGGTCTTCCCGCACCCCCCGAACCCGTGCAGCACATGGACCCCGTCGCCCGTGTCGGCCGCTTCCAGGAGTGCCCGGCGCAGCTCCGCCCGGTCGCGCAACGATGCCCGCAGCGGCGCGGAGAGCGGTACCCGTACCGAGGCGGGGCCCGTGGGAGCCCCCGACGGTGCGTGGTGGTGGTGTTCGGTGATCTGGATGTCCCGCTCGGACTGGAAGATCCGCGCCTGCCCGTAGGCCACGGCACGCAGTGCGGGCTCCTCGGTCATGGGCCGTCCACTCGGCTGATGCGCATGTCCCGCCCGGCTTGGTAGACGCGGGCCTGGCCGGAGGCGGTGGCGTGCTGGGTGACGGCGGGTGCGGCCGCGGCCTCCGGGGCGAGTTCGGCCAGCAGAGCGCGCAGTTCACCGGCGAGCTCCGGATGCGCGGCGAGCAACCGGCGGATCCGGCCCTGCCACTCGGCCCCCATCTCGGCCGCGGCCGCCTCGTCGCCCGCTGCCTGGGCGCCGAGCAACTCCTCCCGCGTCACGTCGAGTTCGTCGGCAACGGCCGGCGCCCGGTCGGGCCGGGCCCGCTGCCACAGTGCGACCACCCGGTCCCTGACGCTGTGCCAGGTGTCGGTCGCCAGCAGCGTGACGAGAGTTGTCCCTGCGGTCCCCGCCAACGCCGCGATCTCCGGATCCACCGTCGTCCCCCTCCACCTGCGTGTACGGACAGCGTCACCCTAGGACAAGCAGGGGTCCCAAAGCACCGGGGTAGCCGGCAGCCGGCCCCCTGGCAGCACGGCGAGCCGACCGTCCGGCGCTCTGGCGGTCCGACGGTCCGACGGTCCGACGGTCCGGGCAAGGGCGGACCTCATGGAGGGAGCCGTACCGCTGTGAGCCGGTGGCGCTTGTTCAGGAGGCACTCGGCGGACGGAGGTTGCCGAGTGCGGCACCAGTCCGGGGAGGCCCGGGCCGGCCGAGTGCGGCGGCATGAGGAACCGTCCGCCGAGCGGGGGCAACCGGTACCCGCAGAGTGAAGCGCTCGGCCAGAGCCTCCCTCGGGCCGGCAGGGGGCCAGGGGTGTCACCCCCCGTGCGTCCTGCCCAGGTTGCTCAACGTCTGAGCCGAAGGACGACAGGTGTCACCCGCGGCATCAGCTGATCTGCGGCTTCGGCCGGGCGAAGGACGATGGTGGTCACCGGGACGGCGCGCGGTCCGTCAGCAGCAGCGCGCCACGCAGAATCGGTTTCCTCATCCCCGGCGCGCTCCGCCGAGCGTCGCGTCGGGGGCCGCCGCCCGGCAGCCTCGACGGACAGACGCTGTGTCAGAACCCGTGCACCGGGCCATGACGGACGTCGTTTCCACCGGTCACAGGCCGGCGACTTCCCCGGCCCTCTTCAGGGCGGAGCCGAGCGCGCTCACCGCGGAGTCGTGCCGCCTCGCGCGCGCCGCCCGGTCCGCCGGCACCAGCCGCGCGGCGGCCCGTACGGCATGGGTGTCCGGGTCACCGAAGGCGGTCCGCGGGTGCTCTCCGGTATTCGCGCAGTGCGCCGTGACCTCCTTGACCGCCTGGAGCACGACTGCCCGGTCCACGCCCGGCTGCATGGCCAGCCGTACCTGGAGACGCGCCATCCACTTCTCGCGGTCCTTCTCCCTCGCCGCGTCCGTCGTCCGGTCCTTCTTCGCCACGTGCTCTCCCGGGTGATCGTCAGCCGTTCGTCACGGGGTTGGACGTCGGAACATCGAAACGGGTTGCGGAAGCGAGAATCCGATCACGAGCCGAAGACCCGCTGTCCAGCGCGAACGCCGGTGCTCCTCTGGCCAACTCGGCTGCTCACCGGCCAGAGGAAGTGCTCAGTCACCATGAGCTCGAGGTGACCCTGTCTCCTCGCGGCGTCAGAAGTCCAGCTCGACGTAGTCGATGTCGGTGAACTCCACCTGGAGGCCGTCGGCGCGGCGGCCGCTGTCCTTGAAGTAGATCTCCTGCAGGCCTTCGGCAGCGATGTTCTGCAACTGCTGCTCGGGGGCGCCGGCTGCCTGGGCGTCGAAGAGGCGGGCGGCGTAGGCGGGCGGGAGATGCTGGGTGACCAGGCGGATCCGCCCGTCGTCGGTCGTTCCAGGGGCGGCGGTGAAGCCGAACCGGGCCCGGGTCTCGATGGTGATACCGCCGGTCTGCGCGGCGCGGCGCTGGGCGTTCTCGCGCACCCTGGGCTGCCAGCGGCGACGGACCTCGCGCTCTATGCGCGCGGCGAGATCCTTGCGAGGCCGCTTGATCTGGTTCTTGACGTACCGCTCCACCGTGCGCTGGGAGACGCCCAGGAGCTCCGCGACGGCTTTGGTGGAGCCCTTGTGCTGCTTGACCAGGAACCGCATCTGAGCGCCGGCGCTCTTCGGGATCGGGCGGGTGGCGGTGTTCTCCGCGGCCTTGTCGAGGCTGTCGCCGAGGATGCCCATCGTGTGTCCCTACTCCCCGCTGTCGGGGGCGTCGTCGCCCTTGATGTGGCGGGCCGGGTTGATCTGCTCGTCCTCGACGGTCCGGGCGAGCCAGAGGAAGTCGCGGGTGCCTTCGTGCTTGACCATGCCGGGGCTGACGCCGAGGCGGAACCCTCCGGGCAGCGGCTTGCCCTCGGGAGTGCGGGGCATGAAGTCCAGCGGGCCGGGGCCGTGGGAGAGGTAGACGGCGCAGTCGGACAGGATCGCCACGGGGAAGAGACCGGCCCGCGCCCATGCCATGAGCTTGCGGTGCTGGTTGGTGCGCACCTTGCCGATCAGCTCGGCCCGGGCATGGGGACTCCAGGTCGGGCGCTGGAGGGCCGGCCACGGCTCGCCGAACTTGTGCTTGATGCCTTGGGGGCGCTCGCGCAGCTTGCCGATGCCGCCCTTGACCGTCGACTTGATGGCCGAGAGCACGGCCGCCTGGCCCGGGTCCACGTTCTTGTGACGGTCCATCGCGGCGAGGAAGTCCTCGTCGGGCATGCCGGTGGTGACGCCGAGGTCGGCCATGGTGGCGATATAGGCGTCACGCAGGCGGGTGTACCAGGCGTCGAAGTAGGCGGCGCTCTCATGGCGGACGTACGCCTCGGCCGGCGCCACGTCGTGGCCCAGCTCCACCGCGTAGGCGACGGTCGAGGTCGCGTACCAGGCGGGCCCGGCCGGCCGGATCCCCTTGGGGGTGAAGGGGTTCGGCAGCCGGGGATCGATCTCGATGTGGGAGAGGTCGACCAGCCAGGAGCCGGGCAGCTTCGGCTCGAAGGCCGGGTTCTTCACATGGGTCGCCGGGCCGGTGCCGATGACGAGGCGGTTGGCGGCGGCGGCGAAGGCCATGTTGACGTCGAGGCCGACCGCATGGGTGTAGCCCTGGGTGCATTCCTCGTCGGTGAGGGGGCGGAACCAGTCGTACGCCTCCTCGTCGATGACCTGGTCCGGGGTGCGCACATGGTGGCGGGGGTAGAGGGCCGCGACGAGGGGATGCTCGGCGGGGGCCTCGGGCGGTGCGGGATCGAACGGTTCGGTCAGCGAGCCGGGGTTCGGTCCGGACACCCAGGAGCCGGTGGCCGCGTCCTTGACCGCGCGGGTCGGCGGGCGCAGCGCGGTCATCAGCTCCAGGCCGCAGACGGCGGTGGAGCCGCGCGGGGTGAGGACGCGGGTGGCGTACGTGCCGAGCACCGCCGCGATGTCGGGCGGCGGCAACTGGGCGGTGTCCCCCCACGAGCGGGTGTCGAGGGCGCCCCACGGCAGGATCGCGAACTGCACGCACTGCCGCTTGCCGCGCTCGGCGGGCCGGTAGACCCGGGCCCAGGGGCCGAACCCGCGCTTGGTCAGCTTCCAGTCGGCCTTGGCCAGTTGCTTCAGGACCTTGTGCTCGTCCGGGAGCCGCAGGCCGCGCCGGTCCTCCAGGACGGCCGGGAGCCCGAGACGTTCGGCGGCGGCGTTGGTGAGCGCGATCAGCGGGTCGGCGTCCTGGCCGTGCCGGTGGAGCCGCGCGGCACCCAGCTTCGCTTCGGTCAGGGCCCATTCGACCAGTGCGGGCAAGGTCTTGGCCGGGCAGTCCAGCACCAGGCCGCCCACGCAGTACGCCGATCCGTCCCCGTCCAGCACGGCGAGCGGTCCATGGGCGAAGCGGGGGTCGGTCTCGGCCGGGGCAGGCTTCTTTGGCGCGGCCCGCTTCTTGGCCGCGGCCTGGGTCGGGGCCGGGCGCCTCGCCGTGGACGGCCTCGGGGCGGGCGCCGTCGCGGGTCCGTAGGCGGGGGCGGGGGACGCTTCGGTGGGGGAGGGGGCGGGCGCTGCCGCGCCGGGTGCCGGTGCGGCAGCGGCGGGCCCGCCCGACTCCGGCGCCTGGGCGGGGAGTGCGGGGCCGTCCGACGTCGGCGATGCCGGGTGCTGGGCGGCCCAGCCCTCCAGCAGCCGCAGATAGGCCTGCAGCCGGGGCGGCCGGGGCTCGCTGCGGCCGTGCTCCCAGTTCTTCACCGTCTGTGGCGTCGTACGCAGTACCTGGGCGAGCCGGGCCTGTGTGACACCGGCCGCCTCCCGGAGCCGGGCACGCTCCGCCGGTGACGGCAGTTGCGGCTCACCTTCCAGCAGCGCGTCGACCGCCGCGAACAGCTCTTCCTCGGTGGGCATGCTTCACCTCCGCCCCGAACCTAGCATAATTTACCCTTGAATTTAACCGTAATTTTATCCAATGAGTGGGACGGATGTCCGGGTCGTGACGCCGACCCGCCGTCGGTGGCCTGCCGTCGGCAGGCATGCTCAACACGCTTGGGACGGCCGCGCGTTGGGGAGGCTGAGCCGCATGCGGATCGCGAGCAACGACGACCTCCTCCATCGCGAGGCGACGTGGTTGCGGGGCGCCGCCGCACGGACTCGCTGGTACGCCCGAGCGTTTCCCGATCTCGGCGAACTGGAGCGCCGCAGGCTCCAGATGGCCGTGCTCCACGCCTGGATCCGCCACCGCTACCCGGTCGGCCTGCAGTTCGTGTCCAACTACGTCGCCACCGTCGTGACGGCAGTCGGGATGGCGGTGGCCTCCGCCACCGCGGGTGTGGTGGCCGCACTGTTCGCGACGGGCACCGGCGGTTCCGCCCGAACGCCCTGGTGGCTCTACCCCACGGCGACCTGGGCCGCCGTCTGCCTCGGCACTCTCGTCGTCACCCGGGGCGACGTGCGCCAGGTCGTCTCCCTCTTCCGCAGGCTCGGTCTCCGGGGCACGCTCTGGCGCGTGGCGCATCCGCAGATCGCCTATTGGTTCGTACCGGCCATGGTGCTCGCGACTGTCGTCGTCGCTGCCGCGGCGTTCTGGCTGACCATGAAGACCGTGCCGTCCGCCCCGGCGGGCCAGCAGTTGATCACTGCTGCGACAGGGCTGTTCGGCGTGATCCTCGGCTTACAAGAGGTCCGTTGGATGCGCGCGGTCGAAAGACTCCTCAACCGCAGATTCCGGCAGCCTCATCGGCCTCGTCCCCTCGACGCCGTGCTCGTCGAACTCGCGGCGGCCACCTGGGCGTGTCACCGCGGTCGGGCCCGGTGGTGGGAGCCGCGGAACATCAGGACGGTGCGGGCCCGACTTGCCGTCGCAATCGAAGCTGCCGGCGACACCGAAACCGTGCGACGGAGAACCTCGATCACTGAAGTCGCGGTAAGGCGCCAGGCGAGACAGTTCCACACAGCTCTGGCGGAACTGATCCGACGTCACGACCGCGCGCTCACCCAGGTGCGCACCGCCCGGGAGTACGACGCGATCACGGACTCGCTGCGTAGGGGTGTCCTCGCCCTCGCGACGGGCGACCTGGAGGCCCTCATGCAGCACAGTGCCGCTGAGCCGCCGACGTCCCGGGCCGCCCGGCTCGTGCGCCGTACCGGCTCCAGCCTCGTCCTCATGGCATTCGCCGTGATCATCCCGCTGCTGCCCGGAGTGGACAGCGCCACCGGCGGAGGCGTGCGCGTACTGCTGCTCATGACGGCCGCACTGGCCCTCACCCCGGCCGGCGACAGCGCCTCAAGCTCCATCCGATCCGCACTCGAAAGGTCCCTGTTCACGAAGGGCACTCCGTGATGGCCCGTAAGACGCGCTGCCGCACTGCCCGAGAGCCCCGGCTCTCACTGGCTCGAGCAGGGCGGTGTGCACGCCGGCGAGGGACAAAACCTGCCCGTCGGAACAGAACTTTGTGGGCTGCCAGGGGAGTTGGGGCGGAAGCTCGTTCCTCGGTCGTCGGCGGACCCTCGCATGCGATGCCGTCTTTCCGTACGGCGAAGACGCGTGGAGTGCCGGGCGACCCGGCGAGTGCCCTCCGTGCCGACGCCCCTCTTCGGGGCGCGGGCCACATCGGGCATGAGTACGGCCACTCGGACGGGGCGGGCACGAGCGGAAGGCGCGCAGGCGCGAGAGATGACGCTTCCGGCCGTACGGGGCAGCTCCGGCCGTACGGGGCAGCTCCGGCCGTACGGGGCAGCTCCGGCCGTACGGGGCAGCCGGTGTGCGGGGCCGGCGCGTCGGTGTCCCGGGGGCGCCGCGCGCCGATGCAGCCCCGCCCGCCTGGGGCACGTATCGCTCGGTCGGCGGCACGGGCTGTTGTGCCGGGCGCGATCCGGGTACCTGGGTAGGACCGCGGGCTTGCTTGCGGACTCACGCGCCCGTGAGCCCTGCGTCTCCGCGAACCCTGCGTATGCGCGAAGCCCGCACATCCGCGAAACCGAAGCCGAGGGAGCCGTCGTGAAGTTCGGTGTGGCCACCTTCATCACCGACCAGGGCATCGCGCCCGCCCCACTCGGGCGCGCCGTCGAACAGCGAGGACTCGACTCCTTGCTCATCGCCGAGCACACCCACATCCCGGTGGACCGCCGCTCGCCCTACCCGGGCGGCGGCGAGCTGCCGGAGATCTACTACCGGACCCTCGACCCGTTCGTCGCGCTCAGCGCGGCCGCCGCGGTGACCGAGCGGATCCTGCTGGGCACCGGCATCGCGCTGGTCGCCCAGCGGGACCCGATCATCACGGCCAAGGAGGTGGCCTCCTTGGACCTGGTCTCCGGTGGGCGGGCCGTCTTCGGGATCGGCGTCGGCTGGAACAAGGAGGAGATGGAGAACCACGGCACGGACCCGCGCACCCGGGGCCGGCTCGTCGACGAGCGGCTGCGGGCCATGCGTGAGCTGTGGACGAAGGACAAGGCCGAGTTCCATGGAGAGTTCGTCGACTTCGATCCCGTCTACTCGTGGCCGAAGCCGGTGCAGCGCCCGCACCCGCCCGTCTACGTGGGCGGCGGGGAAGCGGCCTTCCAGCGGGTGGCCGCCTTCGGTGACGCCTGGCTGGCCAACAGCCTGCCGCCCCAGGAGCTGGGGCCGAAGATCGACCGCCTGCGGAGCATCGCGGGGCGGGACGTGCCGGTGACGGTCTACGCGGTGTCGAAGGACCCGGCGACCGTGGAGCAGTACACCCGGCTCGACGTGGAGCGGCTGTTGCTCTACCTGCCCACGCTGCCGGAGGCCGAGACGCTGTCCTACCTGGACGAGCTCGCCGACGTCGCGCAGCGCTTCCGGTGAGCGGCCGGGGCCCGCAGTGCCGAGGATGACGAGCGGGCAGGCCCGGGAGCAGTTCGACCGGGCCCGGATCGCCCGGCTCGCGACCGTCGATGCTTCCGGCCGGCCGCACCTGGTCCCCACGGTCTTCGCCCTCACCGGCGACACCGTGGTCTGCGCCGTCGACCACAAACCGAAGCAGTCGGTCCGGTTGAAGCGGCTGGCCAACATCCGCGCCCATGGCGAGGTGTGTCTCCTCGCCGACGGCTACGACGAGGACTGGGACCGACTGTGGTGGGCACGGGCCGACGGCACTGCCGCCGTGCTGCCACCGGCCGCGGAGTCTGCGGTGTCGGCGCGGTACGTGGAGCTGCTGGTGCGGAAATACCGGCGGCAGTACGCGGACCGTCCGCCGGATGGGCCTGTGGTGGAGATCGTGGTGGGCCGGTGGTCCGGGTGGCGCGCCACCGCGTGATCGGCCGTCGCCGAGCGGGGTGCGGAGCGGGAGCGTGGCTGCCAGGCCCGACGTGCACCTCTTGCGCGTCGCGGCGTGTACCTCTTGCGCGTAGGGACGTGCACGCCGTGCCCTGCATGGGCCTATGGGGAGCCTGCCCCGGATGGAGCCGTGGGGACCTGCCCGTATGGTCCAGCCGGACTGCCGGACTGCCGGACTGCCGGACTGCCGGATTGCCGGACCGCCGGACTGCCGGACCGCGAGACCGCGGGGCGCGCACATTGTTCGCGCCGGCGCGTTTCAGCTTCGATGCGCGGGGCACACGCCCCTTAGTCCCCGGCTGGCCTCCCCCGTCCAGCCGGGGACTGTCGTCTTCAGCGGTCGTCTTTGGAGTCGGTGGTCCGGGCTGCTGCTCCCTGCCCGACGGGTTACTAGAGGGAAACCTCAGATCTCGCGCAAACCTTGCAGCTCAGCGTTGATCCGTTGGACGAGCGGTGCCAGGGTTTCGGGAATCCCTCGCAAGCAACACAGTGAAGTCGTGGAGGCCCTATGGCTGTCCGTCGTGCCGCTGTCGTCGCCGCGTCAGCGGCAGCGCTCAGTCTTTCCCTGCTGGCCACTTCGTGCCAGGTCAACAGCGCCCCGTCGGCCGCCGTCACCAAGGAGCGGCCGCCCGCGAAGAAGGCCGTGGCCACCGGCAGCGGTGGCGCGGTCTCCAGCGTCAACCCGTACGCCTCCCAGGCGGGGCTCGAGGTGCTGCGCAAGGGAGGCAACGCGGTGGACGCGGCCGTGGCGACGGCCTCCGCGCTCGGCGTGGTCGAGCCCTACTCGGCAGGCGTGGGGGGAGGCGGCTACATGGTCTTCTACGACGCCAAGACGAAGAAGGTCCACACCCTCGACGGCCGGGAGACCGCCCCGCGCGGCATGCGCAAGGACTCCTTCCTCGACGGTTCGGGCAAGCCGCTGCCCACCGAGGACGCGATCAACTCGGGCCTGTCGGTCGGTGTCCCGGGCACGCCGGCGACATGGCAGCAGGCGCTCAAGGACTGGGGCACGGTCTCCCTGGCGAATGCCCTGCGCCCGGCCACCCGGATTGCGGACGACGGCTTCGTGGTCAACGACGAGTTCCGGGCCCAGACGGCCATGAACGAGAAGCGGTTCCGCGACTTCAAGTCCACCACGGACCTGTTCCTGCCCAAGGGCAAGCTCCCGGTGGTCGGCTCGCGCTTCCGCAATCCCGATCTCGCCCGCACCTATCGGCTGCTCGCCCGAAAGGGCGTCGACGCGCTCTACCACGGTGACGTGGGCCGCGATGTGGTGCGGACCGTCCAGAAGCCGCCGATGGCCGCCGGCGCCCAGCACAAGGCCCGCCCCGGCCTCATGAAGACGGCCGATCTCGCCGACTACACCGCCAAGCGCAGGGATCCGACCCGGACCACCTACCACGGTCTGGACGTCTACTCCATGGGACCGTCCTCGGCCGGTGGCACCACGGTGGGGGAGGCGCTGAACATCCTGGGGAACTTCCACCTCTCCAAGAAGGACAAGACCCAGGCGCTGCACCACTACCTGGAGGCCAGCCGGATCTCCTTCGCCGATCGCAACCGCTGGGTGGGCGACCCCGCGTTCTCGGACGTGCCCACCAAGCAACTGCTCTCCAAGGAGTTCGGCAAGGCCCGGGCCTGCCAGATCCGTTCCGACAAGGCGCTGACCAGCCCACTGGCTCCCGCCGACCCGCGCCACCCGGATGCGGGCTGCGACCTGAAGACCGGCAACAAGCAGCCGCACGAAGGGCCTTCGACCACACATCTGGTGGCCTCTGACCGCTGGGGCAACGTCGTCTCCTACACCCTGACGATCGAGCAGACCGGCGGCTCGGCCATCACCGTGCCCGGACGCGGATTCCTCCTCAACAATGAGCTGACCGACTTCGACTTCGCTCCGATCACCAAGGGGACGCCGGACCCGAACCTGCCGGGCCCCGGAAAGCGTCCGCGCAGCAGCATGTCGCCGACGATCGTCCTGCGGGACGGCAAGCCGATGATGGCCGTCGGCTCCCCGGGCGGCGCCACGATCATCACGACGGTGCTGCAGACCCTGGTCAACCGCTTGGACCTCGGCATGTCGCTGCCGGCGGCGGTCGCCGCACCGCGTCTCTCGCAGCGGAACCAGACGGAGACGGAAGCCGAACCGGCCTTCCTCGACTCGCCCGAACGCAAGAAGCTGGAAGCCATGGGGCACCGGTTCGTTCTCGCCCCGAAGGCGTTCACTCCCTCACCGGAGATCGGGGCGGTGGCCGCCCTGGAATTCCTTCCGCAGGGCAAGGTCACGGCGGTGGCCGAACCCAAGCGCCGAGGCGGCGGTTCGGCCATGGTGCTCCACGAATCCCGATAAGCCCACCAGCCCCGAACCCGGTGCGGTCCCCTCCGGAACATGCCCCGGAGGGGACCGCCCGGCCCGCTCCGCTCGCACGGTCGCCTCAGCCGCCCTGCCGCCTCCGCCGATGGCGCAGATGCCCCCCTTGATGATCACATTCGCTGGCGGGCCGTACCGTTCACCTCCTACGATTGCTTTACCCGGGGGAGGAGTTGGGCCACGTGGCGCGCAGAAACACACCTTCAGGACAGGTGCCTGGACGGTCTTCAGCGAATCGGATCGAGGCCGCCGTGGCCTGGGTCATCAGGCACTTCGACGGGGTCGTGGCCATTTCCGGTGCCATGGTCGTCGGCCTGATGGACATCTTCAGCGATGCCGTCTCCGACAATGTCACCTCCGGTGCGACCCTGCTGGTCCTGGCCGCCTTGGTCTTCGGGTCGCTCACCGAGCGGCGGCGCCGGGTCGCCGACATCCGGGAGGCGACGACGGGGACGCAGAAGGCGCTGGAAGACCTCGCCATGGTGCGGTCGCTGTCCGGGACCGAGGTCCGGCGCGCTCTGGACGAGGCCCGTCAGAACACCGACCGCTGGGTGTTCAAGGGCGGCACCGGCACGTATCTCCGCGCCGTCACGCTCCCGGAGTGCGTGCGGAAGGCGCAGGAGCAGCGCCGCTCCCTCACGATGAAGATCGACATCGTCAACCCGTCGGACGCCCAGGCCTGTGAGGCGTACGCCCGCTTCCGGCGCACCTTCGACGGCGGGCAGGCGGACACGACGCAGCGGCGGACCTGGAGCGCCGAGCGCACCCGCAAGGAGTCGTACGCCACCGTCCTGGCCGCCTGCTGGCACAAGCAGCGGCTGGACGTCCTGGAGATCGACGTCCACCTGTCCGCCGTGGTCCCGACCCTCCGGTTCGACCTGACCGACTCGTGCCTGATCATCACGCAGGACGATCTGCGCCGGGTCAACCTGCTGGTGGACCGCGGGCGTCCGCTCTACGACTACTACCTCACCGAGCTGCACCAGGCCCGCGAACAGGCGATCGCCCTCGACCTGCACCGCGCGCCGCCGCTCAGCGACGAGCCCACGGTCGACGAAGTGCGCCAGCTCTTCGAGAGGCTGGATCTCGCGCTTCCCTCCACCGTCACCGACACGGACGTCGCCGAGATCGTCGAGAAGGCGCTGCATGCGGAGAACCCGTACCGGAGCTGAGGCGCTCCGGGTGTCCTGCTTCACGGCCGGCTGCGGACAGGGAGGACCCTTGCCGACTGACACCAGCTCCACAGGCATGGCGCGACGTCGTTCCGCACCTCCGCCGGTCCAGGAAGCAGAGGTACCCGTGTACCGAGTCGGCCTTCCAGGGGCACGGGCTCGTGATCCGCACTCCGCCACGCGCCCGTGCAACGCGCTCCCACCCCGGGTTGGTGATGATCCGGGCCCTGCCCACCCGGTAGCCGAGGCCCGCCGTATACGCGGTCCGCGCCGTCGGCGGGGCCGGTCGGCCACCTCTTCCGCGTCCCGCCATTCCCTACGGCCCATGCAGCCCTCACATCCCTTCTGGCTCTTACGCCCCGCACGGCCCCAAGACCGCAGCGCCCTCCGGGAGGTCAGGTGAGCCGCCCCAGGCGACGTCCCATGGATTACCGCATGTTGGAACGCACCATCGAGCAGGGCAACGGGACCGCTGTGCTCTTCGGTGCGGCGGCCGCCGCGCTGGAGGACGTCACCTCCGGGCAACGTCAACTGCGCGCCATACACCACCCGCTCGGCTTCTTCTGCCTGCCGGTGCTGCGCGACGGGGACGAAGGCGTCTGTGTGCATGTCTTCGAGCCCGGCGCGAGCGACCCCGTCGAGCTCACCACTTCACCCGTGCACTGCCACAGCTGGGAGCTGACCAGCTTCGTGCTCTACGGCGAGGTCGGAAACCTGCGGTCCCGGGTGCACCAGGACGCCGCGCAGCCCACCCACCGTGTCTTCCAGGTGGACAGCAGCCCTTCCGGGGTGGACGAGATCCGGCCGACTTCGCGGCTGGTCCGTTGCGAGCCCGGGCCCGAGGAGACCAGCGCCCGCGGGCAGGTCTACCGGCTGCCGGCCGGGGCGTTCCACAGCACCGTCGTCCCGAAGGGGAGCGCGGCGGCCACCCTCGTGCTCGGCCGTTCGCTTCCCCGGCGCACCGACCTGTCCCTCGGACCCGTGAATGGCACGGGGCACCGGGTGGTACGACAGACATGCGACGCCGCGCAGACCGCCCGGACGGCGCGGTCCGCCCTCAGGAGGATCCATGGGCATCACCCGGAATGAGTCAGCCGGCCCGCAGGACGCTCCAGGGCCGTTCCCCGCGGGGCCGTTCGCGCCGGAGGCGTTCGCGTCGGCGCGGTTCGCTGCGGAGCAGCGGCTGGCCGTGGCCACGGTGCGGGAGGCCGGCGCGTTGGTGCGTGCGCGCTTCCAGGACGAGTACGACATCCAGCCGAAGGGCGACGAGGGCGATGTCGTCACCGACCTCGATCTGCTGGCCGAGCGGCTCGTCGTACAGCGCATCCGCGAGCACTATCCGCACGACCGGATCATGGCCGAGGAGTCGGGCACCCTGGAAGGCGACGGCGGGCCCGCGACGGGGCCGCGCAGGACCTGGCTGGTCGACCCGCTCGACGGGAGCAACAACGTCGTCATCGGTCTGCCCGCCTATGTCGTCGGAGTCGCTCTGTGCGTGGACGACGAGCCGGTGGTCGGCGCCATCCACGACCCCGTCACCGACCGGACCTGGTCGGCCCTGACCGGCTGCGGCGCGTACGGTCCGTACGGGCGGATGACCGGCCCCTCGGGCCCGCTCGCAGCCTCCGGGCCGTTGCTCGCCTGGACCCAGGGACATGCCGTCGCCCGCGACGATCCGGCCGCGCGCACCCTCAAATCGGCCCTGGAGATCCGCTCCCGCCGCCTGCTGCAGTTGTGGGCGCCGCTGCTGACCTGGTCGATGCTCGCCCGCGGCGACATCGACGGATTCGTCGGCTACCGTGCCGAGGCCATCGACTTCCCCGCCGGCGCGCTGCTCGCGGCGGAGGCGGGGCTGGAGATCCGATCCCTGGACGGCAGCCGGTTTCAGGGATCCATCGACGGGCCCGACACCGACCGCAGCTTCGTCGCCGGACGGCCGCAGGACATGCCGTACTTGCTCGATCTCGTCAGGCGGAGCGAGGCCCTCGACCACGTGCCCTAGAGGGGCGACGGCGGGAAGACATCCCCCGCGAGCACCCCAGGACCTGTCCGGCCGATCATGCGACTCCTGCGTCCGCAAACCGTTGATGTGAACCTGGGGCAGGGTGAGGTGACCGATGCCGAGTGGGGTCGGCTGCGGCCGTTCCTCGGTCACGCTGCGGCGGCCCCGGGCAGTTCGACGAGGTGGTCGTGGACATGGAGCTTGCGTCAGGTGGGGAGGCAGGGGGATGAGTTTCCGGCTGGCGGCGTACGCCGTGTGCATCCAGGACGGGCTGGTGCTGCTTGCCTGTCAGGTACCACCGAAGGGCGAGGCCAACTGGACTCTTCCGGGCGGCAGGGTCGAGCATGCGGAGGATCCGTTCGATGCCGTGATCCGGGAGGTCGCCGAGGAGAGCGGCTGCGACGCGGTGGTCGAACGCCTGCTGGGCGTGGACTCGAGGATCATCCCCGCAGCCGAACGCACCGTCCCCGGCGGACCGGAGCACCAGAATGTCGGCGTCTTCTACCGGGTCCGCATCACCGGCGGCCGACTCCGGCCGGAGCCGAACGGTGAAATCGCCGAGTGCGTCTGGACTCCGATCCCCGACGTCGCCGCACTGCGCCGCTCCTCGCTGGTCGACATCGGCCTCGCCCTGGCACAGACCCTTCCGGCAACCGGCCACGTCGCTCCCGTCCCGGTCGGCGGCCTGATCCAGCACTGATGCCACCACCCATCTCCCTGGCCTGCTCGACCGTCCGCCGGCCTCTGCACGGTCGGCTGGACACGTCCCAGGGCCGTCCCCGCTACCTCGTCGCCACGAGCGCCGCCGTGGAGGCCGCCACCGCGCCCGTCGCGAGGACCGCGCCGGTCGCCATGAAGCTGCGCAGCGGCACCCGGACGCCCTGCGCATGGCAGCGCTCGAACCACAGCAGGGTGGCCAGGGACGCCCACGGGGTCACCACCGGGCCCACATTGGTGCCGATCAGCAGCGTCAGCAGCTGCTGGTGGTTGCCGAGGGGCACGGCCGACTCGCCCGCCAGATAGACGGGCAGGTTGTTGAGGACGTTCGACAGGCCGGCGCCGACCGCCGAGGCCCGGAACATGCCGAGCGCGCCGCCGTCGCCTCCGATCGCCGACGTCAGCAGTTCGTGCAGCCCATTGGCGTTGACCGTCTCCACCACCAGGAACAGGCCCGGCACCATGACGAGCAGCCGCCACGGCACCAGCGACAGCCGCAGGCTGGCCGGGCGGCGGACGGCGAAGACCACCACCACAACCGCCGCCGCCACCGCGGACGCCGACCACAACGGCACATCGGCGACCAGCATGGCGATCAGGAATCCCGCACAGACCACGGCGCACACCCGGAACAGCACCGGATCCCCGGGGCGGTGCGGGGCCGGCGGAGTGTAGGCCTCCGCGCCGCGCCGTCCGCGGCGCCAGAAGAACACCCACAGACAGCCCATCGTCACGGCGATGGCGGCGAGTTGGGGAGCCCACATCGTGGCGGCCATCTCCGTGGGCCGCAGTGCCACGCGGTTCGCGGCCAGCAGGTTCGTGAGGTTGGAGACCGGCAGCAGCACACTGGCGGTGTTGGCCAGCCACACCGTCGTCATCGCCAGCGGCACCGTGGCGATCCCCACCCGGGAGGCGAGCGCCAGCATCACGGGGGTGAGCAGGACCGCCGTGGTGTCGAGGTTGAGGGTGATGGTGGTGACGGAGGCGAACGCCACGCACAGCACGAACAGCCTGCCGTAGCCACCACGCCCGGCGCGGGCCACACCCGAGGCGACGACGTCGAAGACCTCCGCCTCGCTGGTGAGCTCGGCCAGCACGATGACCGTGCCGAGGAAGGCGAGGAGGGGACCGACCCGGATCATCGCCTGGCCGGCCGATTCCGTGGGAAGCAGGCCCGTGGCCAGACACAGCAGACCGCAGGCGAGCAGCCCTCCGGCCAGCCAGTCCAGTGGATGCAGGCGTTGTATGGCGCGCACACGGAAAAGAGTAAACGCTGTACAGCCGGTTGACGACGGATCATAGGATGGCGGGCATGGTGGCTCGCCAGGAATTCGGAGAACCGGAAACCCGCCCGGAAACCGGCCCGTTGGACTTCTTCATCAGTTACTCACCGGCGGACGAGCGATGGGCCTCATGGATCGCCTGGACGCTGGAGGAAGCGGGCTATAGGACGGTCGTCCAGGCCTGGGACTTCGTCCCGGGCACCAACTTCGTGGACTTCATGGACCGCGGCGTCAGTGAATCCGCCGCCGTCATCGCGGTGCTCTCCAGCAACTACGAACGCTCCCGCTACGGGCGCATGGAGTGGCAGGCCGCGCTGCGCGCCGACCCCGACGCCCCGGAACGGAGACTGCTGACCGTCCGCGTCGAGGACATCCCCGTCGAGGGACTGCTCGCCACCATCACCTACGTCGACCTGGTCGGCGTCACCGACACCGCCGCCGCCCGCGAGATGCTGCTCACCCGTGTCGGCCAGGCGCTCGACGGGCGGGCCCGGCCCACCAGCCGCCCCGGCTACCCCGGCGGACCGGCCGCCGGCCCCGACGTCCCGGCCGGGATCCCGCGGCCGCAGTCCGGGGACGGCAGGCCGCTCGGCCGCCCCGGCTGGGCAGGGCGCCGCCGTCCCGCCGTCCCGCCGCAGTACCCCCAGGAGCCCGGAGCGCAGCACGCCCGGGAGGCCGTCACCGTGCTGCACCTGGCCGGGCCCGCCTTCGGCCGGGGCCAGGACCCGGCCGCACTCCAGGCGGCCATCTGGGGCGACCTCGTCGAACTCACCGACGCCGGCGCGCCCGCACCCGACCTCCTCGTCGTCACCGGCGACCTCACCGCCTCGGGCAGCCCCCGCGAAACCGACCAGGCCCTCAGCTTCCTCACCGGCCTGCGCTCCCTGCTCGGCCTCGAACCGCACCGCCTCGCCGTGGTGCCCGGCGGCCAGGACGTCAGCCAGGCCGCCTGCCGCGCGTACTTCAACACCTGCGAAGCCGACGAGATGCAGCCCCGGCCGCCCTACTGGCCCAAGTGGCGCCACTACGCCCGGCTCTTCCACGAGCTCTACCAGGGCCTCGACGTCGTCTTCGACAGCGACCAGCCCTGGAGCCTGTTCCCCGTCCCCGAACTGCGCACGGTCATCGCCGGCCTCAACTCCTCCATGGCGTACAGCCACCGGCCCGACGACCAATACGGCTGGCTCGGCCCCGAGCAGGCCGCCTGGTTCGCCCAGGCCCTGCGCCCGTACGAGCAGGAGGGCTGGCTGCGCCTCGGCGCGCTGCGGCACCCGGTCGTCGAGGACGACGGCCGCACCGGCTCCGCGCACGGCCCCGGCCCGCTCCGGGACACCGCCGCGCTCGCCCGTCTCACCGCACCCCGGCTGCACCTCCTCCTGCACGGCCCCACCGGGGACCGGCGCTCCGCCTCCGGAGCACCCACCGCCACACCGTCTCTCCCCCTCACCGCCGGTGAGCTGCCCGTCTACGGCGCGGCCGGCCCCGCCCGCCACCAACTGCTGCGGATCACCCGCGACGGCCTGACCCGCTGGCGGGAGCGGCCCGAGGGAGAACCCGAGCACACCGGGGCCGACTGGCGGCGTGCCCACCGCGTCTTCGGACCGCCGCGCCCGCAACCCGACGCCGGGAACGCCCCGCCCGGGGACGGCACGCCGGAGACCGCAGGGCCCGGCGTGCCCGAGCAGGAACCCGGGCTGGAGGCCCGCGCCCTCGACGACCCGCTCGACGAGCTGGTGGCCCGGGTCGCCGAGGTCTGCCGCACCCGCCACGACGGCGCCCAGCTGCGCCGTATCGCCGGCAGCCCGCCGCAACTCCTGGTCACCTGGAACGAGTCCGGCTTCGTCCGGCAGCAGCGGGTGGGGGTGTGCCACGGCACCCCCTCCGCCGAGCACATCGACGCCTTCCTCGACCACGTCCACGCCTCCGACACCGAGCCCGACGCCGAACTCGTCCACGACGGGCCCGCGCCGGCCCGCGAACTGCGCGAGCGGGCCCGCCGCCGCGGCGTCCGCATCCGCAGTTTCACCGAGTTCCAGGGCCTGCTGGACCTGCGCGACTACGTCGCCGCCCAGACCGAGCGGCTGCGCACCGACCAGCGCTACCGGCCGGACCTCTACCTCCCGCAGAGCTACCGGGAGGTCGAGCGCCCCGGCGGCGAGGAGCGCGTCGGACTCGTCGACGACATGCTGCGGCTCCTGGAGGCCGACCACGGCCGGTTCCTGCTGCTCCTGGGGGACTTCGGACACGGCAAGACCTTCGCGCTGCGCGAGCTCGCGCGCCGCATCCCCGAGGAGATGCCGCACCTCGTCCCGCTGTTCATCGAGCTGAACACCCTCGACCGCGCGTACTCGCTGGACGGCCTCGTCGCCGCCCACCTGGCGAACCACGGCGTCGACTCCGTCAACCTCCGCGCCTTCCGCTACATGTTCCAGCAGGGCCGGATCGTCCTGCTCTTCGACGGCTTCGACGAACTGGCGAACCGGGTCAGCTACGAGCGGGCCACCGACCGGCTGCAGGTCCTCCTCGACGCCGTCGTGGACAACGCCAAGGTCGTCGTCAGCAGCCGCAACCAGCACTTCAAGTCCCAGGCACAGGTGCTCACCGCCCTCGGTGAGCGCGTCGGACTGCTCCCTCAGCGCCGGGTCCTCGCCCTCCAGGAGTTCACGCCCCAGCAGATCCGCACCTACCTGGCCAACCGCTACGGCGACGACCAGGCCGCCGACCGCCGGGTGCGCCTCCTCGAAGGCATCCCCGACCTGCTGGCACTGTGCCGCAACCCGCGCCTGCTCAGCTTCGTCGCCGACCTCGACCACGACCGGCTGCGCGCCGTCGCCGGAGCCGGACGCGCCCTCAGCGCCGCCGGCCTCTACGAGGAGGTGCTCACCTCCTGGCTCCAATACGAGGAGCACCGCGGCCAGGGCGGCATCGGCGCGGCCCCGGGGATGAATCTGGACCAGCGCTGGGACGCCGTCACCACGCTCGCGCTGCGGCTGTGGTCCAGCGGCCAGAGCACCCTGAGCCTCGACGAACTCACCGATGTCGCCGGGACGCTGACGGGCCTTGCGGACATCCGGCTCTCCGCCCGGGAGGCCGCCCACGCCATCGGCTCCGGCAGCCTGCTGGTGCGCAGCGACGAGGGACTGTTCCAGTTCATCCACAGCTCCATCGTGGAGTGGCTGGTGGCCCGCGAGGCGGCCACGCGGCTCGCCCGCGGCGAGCACGAACTGCTGGCACGCCGCCCGCTCAGCCAGCTCACCGTCGAGTTCCTCTGCGACCTCGCCGACCACCGCACCTGCCAGGAATGGGCCGAGCATGTCCTGGACGTCCCGGACGAGGACGGCGAAGGAGACGGACGACGGCGCGGACAGGCCGACGAGGTCGCCCGCGCCAACGCGGTCAAGGTCCTCGCCCGGCTCCGGGTGCCCGCGCACACCGACCTGCGCGGCGCCGCCCTCGCCGGCGAGGACCTCTCGCACCGCGACTTCTCCGGCGTCGACCTCACCCGCGCCGACCTCACCGACACCCAACTGGTCGGCGCCAACCTCTCCGGAGCCGTACTGCGCGAGGCCCGCCTCGTCGGCGCCCGGCTGGACGACGCCGACCTCTCCGGCGCCGACCTGCGCGGCGCCGACCTGCGCCGGGCCCGGCTGATCCGCGCCGACCTGCGCGGCGTGCGGACCGAGGGCAGCCGCTGGAACCGCGCCGCGCTGATCGACGCGACCACCGACGAGGAGGCCCTGCGCCGCCCCGAGCTGCGCTCCGCAGCGCTGGCCCCCGGCATGCCCGTCGACGCGGGGTTCCGGCCCTCCGCGGTCGGCGTCCCCTACGGGTTCGGCATGCAGACCGTCCGGCTGCCCGAGCCGGTCTCCTACAGCACCGACGGCGAACTGCTCGCGGTGGGCAGCGAGGACGGCGGCGTCCTGGTGTGCGACGCCGCCACCGGCACGGCACTGCGCACCCTCCAGGGCCACGTCGGCCGCGTCTACGCGGTGAAGTTCCGCCAGGACCTGCTCGCCACGGGCGGGGCGGACGGCACCGTCCGGCTGTGGGACGCCGTCTCCGGTGCCTGCCTGCACCGGCTGGACATCCACCCGAGCGGGGTGTGGCCGGTGTCCCTCGACCCGGACGGCACACTGCTCGCCACCGGTGACGCGGAGGGCACCGTCACCCTCTGGGACGCGGCCACCGGCACCCGGCGCCACGAGCTGTTCGGGCACACCGCACCCGTCTACACCGCGGTGTTCAGCCCCGACGGGCGCACTCTCGTCACCGGCGACGCGGCCGCCGGGGTCCGGCTGTGGGACACCCGCACCGGCCGCCTGACCACCGAACTGCCCGGACACGAAGGCATCTGCAACCGGACGCAGTTCAGCCCGGACGGGACGCTGCTGGCCACCAGCGACAGCGGCGGCCGGCAGGGCGGCACGGTACGGGTCTGGGACGTGGCCTCCGGACGCCTGCGGCATGCCTTCACCGGCCACACCGGCCGCGTCTACACCCTGGACTTCCACCCGAGCGGCACGCTGCTGGCCAGCGGCGACACCGACGGACAGGTCCGGCTGTGGGACCCGGTGACCGGCACCCCCGCCGGGCAGCCCGGCCGGGGCAGCGGCGCCGTCTACCAAGTGGTGTTCGACACGGACGGCACGCTGCTGGCGGCCGGCGACAGCGACGGCGCCGTCCGGTTGTGGCGGGTGCAGGCGGACGGCGCCGGGACCGACGGCCGCGGGGGCACCCGCGCGGCCGCCGGCTGGTCGGTGTCCCCCCTGCGCCAGCAGCCCGCCGACCACCGCGGATCCGTCTGGACCTGCCGGTTCCGCCCGCGCGGCGGCCTCAGCGGTGCCGAGTCCGGCCCGCTGCTGGTGACGGCGGGCAACGACGGCATGGTCCGGCTGTGGGACACCGCCAGCGGACAGGGCCGCCGCATCCTGCGCGGCCACGGCCGCCGGATCGGCACCCTGGCCTTCAGCGCCGACGGCTCGTACCTGGCGGCCAGCAGCAACGACGGCGTCGTCCGGCTGTGGGAACCGGAGACCGGCCGCCGCCTGCGGGAACTCAGCGGCCACAGCAGCCGCCTGGTGTCGGCCGTCTTCAGCCCCACCGGAGCCGGCGGTGCCCTCCTCGGCACCTCCAGCAACGACGGCGACGTCTACCTCTGGAACGCCACCACGGGGGAGTACCAGCGCGCGATCGACGCCGAGACCGACCATGTGTGGGCCGAGGCGTTCAGCGGCGACGGCGAGCTGCTCGCCACCGCGAACGACGACGACACGGTGCGGCTGTGGTACCGCAGCACCGGCACCCATGTGACGACGCTCGCCCAGCACCGGGGCCGGGTGCGGTCGATCGCGTTCAGCGCCGACGGCACCCGGCTGGCGACCGGCTGCGACGACCGCTGCGTCCGCGTGTGGGACATCCGCGACAGCCGCCTCACCCTCGAACTCGACGCCCACCAGGACCGGGTGTACACCGTGGCGTTCGGCCCCGGGGACTCCTGGCTGGCCAGCGCGTCCTGGGACGGCGACGCGGTCATCTGGGCCGACGGCAGGCCGCAGCACCGGCTCCGCGGGCACTCCGGCCGGCTGTGGACCGCGGCCGCGCACCCGAGCCGCCCCCTGCTGGCCACGGCCGGGGACGACCGGATCGTACGGTTGTGGGACGCCCGCGACGGGCAGGAGGCCGGCCAACTGACCGGGCACACGGGGCGGATCCTCTCGACCGCGTTCAGTCCGGACGGCTCGCTGCTCGCCAGCGGCGGCGAGGACGGCACGGTGCGGCTGTGGACCGTGCCCGCGCAGGGCGAACCGTCGCTGCAGGCCACCTTGATCGGTGTGCCGGGCGGCTGGGCCGCGCTCTCGCCCTCGGGCGGCTACAAGTACGAGGGCGACATCGCGGGCGAGTTCTGGCACGCGGTGGGCATGTGCCGCTTCGAGCCGGGTGAACTCGACGGCCACCTACCGGGGGTGCGCCGCCTGTCCCTCACCGCACCTCTCAACGAACGGGTTTCGCACGGGAATTGAGCCCGGGGGAGTGTCTGCGCATGGCACCAGCCGTCACCCACTGCTTCGGGTGACGGCCGGCGGGGGCCCGAGGGCCAGGCCCTGGCGATGGTCACGAATGCCAGGCCTTGGTGAAGCTCAGACCTTGGTGAAGCACAACGTGTAGTTGCTGCTGTGGCGGATCGAGACGTGAATGCCGTAGTCGAACTTCGATCCGCACCGCGCGTCACCGATCAGCCGGTCGGCGGTCTTGTACTGGGCCTCGGGCGAGCCGCAGTCGACGATCTCGGCCAGCGGTTCACCCTGCGGGTCGTGGACCTTGACGCAGTCCCCGACCTGCGGGTTGTACTTCTTGTTCTCCTCGGCCCGGGCGGCCTGTGCCGCTTCCTTCTTGGCCTTGCCGCCATGAGGGTTGGTGTTGTAGTCCCACACGTACCAGGCGGCGCCGCCGAAGACCGCCAGGACGATGACGGCGGTGATCAGCCCCCGCAACGGGCTCCTCTGCGGCTGCGGCCGCTGCGGCCGCTGCGGTCCCTGCGGCCCCTGGTGCTGCTGCGGATACCCATACGGCTGCTGCGGCTGTTGCTGCTGCGGGTAGCCGTACGGCTGCTGTTGCTGCGGATACCCGTACGGCTGCTGCGGCTGATTCTGATAGGGCGGCGGCGCGGACATGCCTGAAATCCCCCATGGTTGACTGCCCGGACGAAGGGCAACTCGCAATGACCGGTGCAGGCTACCTGCCGGCCGGACCCCGCTGACCAGCAGGGTCTTCCCGCCGACGACGCGCTCTCCGCGCTCAGAGCTCGGCGACCAGCAGGGTCTGCAGGATGCGACCGCAGTCGCCTGACGCATCGTCGAGCTGCCCCAGTGCCAGCGCCGAACCCCCGGGGCTGGCCGCGGTCGACGACCGCATGCAGAGCCACTCGCCCACCGGCTCGCGGTGCAACGACACCGTCACATCGGTGTTGATGACGAACTGTTCACGATGGTCGAGCTCGAAGGCGACCGCCCAACTGCTGTCGGCCAGAGTGAGGGCCCGGGTCAGCGGTGTGTCCGGTTCGCCGGCCACCAGCGGAATGCGCTGGCGGGCCCAGACCATGCCGGGGCCCGGTGTGTCAAAGCCCTTCCCCTCCTCGAACCGCCATTCCATGGCCGAGACATAGCCGTCCAGATAGGCGCCGGTCATGGTCTGCGGCGCCTGCGGTTGCGGGAGCGACGGCGGCTCGGGTTCGGGCCGGAGCTGCGGAGTGTCGGCCGGGCCGGCGGCCATCCGCCAGGCACGCGCCAGCATCACCGTCTTTCCGTCCGCGGTGAGTTCGCCCTCGACCAACTCGGTCCGCCCACCGGAGTGGACCGTGCGCACCTCCACCCGCAGATCGCCGACGGGCACCGGGCGGGGCAGCTCCAAGGTGAGGCGGGCGATACGGAAGCCCGGCCGGGCGGCGTGCCGCTCCATCGCCCTGCCCAGCAGGGCCGAAGGCGGACCGGCGTGCTGGGATTTCGCACTCCACGGCCCCGCGGTGGCGGGGCTGCTCTCATAGCGGCCGTCGCCCAGGCCCCGGTAGAACGCCTGGTGCTGTGGTGCCGAATCGGCAAGCCAATGATCAGTCATGCGCACACCCTTACCCCCGAGACCCCGGCCGGGCAACGGCCGCCGCCGGCGCCGCGCTCCCGCTATGCCGGCCCGGGGGACTGCTGGTTCTCGTACAGCGGCCGGCGCACCCGGGCGAGCAGCGCGGCCGGATCCGGCTCGGCCTGCAGTCCGCGGAGCAGCAGCTGCCACAGGTCGTCCAGGTGCTCCTCGATGTTCCGGCGTCCGTCCAGGGCGTCGGAGACGGTATGCAGGCCGAAGAAGGCGCAGACGATGCCGTGGGCGGTGGTGGCGGGCGGCACGCCGGCGGCGAGTTCACCGTTGCGGGCGGCCTCTTCGAGCAGCTGGGTGACCGCTTCGATCCAGCCGAGGAACGGCGCGGGGAACTGGGCGTCGATGGCCTTGCGCTCGGCCCAGAGGCGGGCTCCGGCCCGTACGACGATGTCGTCACGGAAGGCCCGGGCCACCTCGAAGCTCAGGGCGACGAGTTTCTCCAGCGCGGGCAGTCCTGGCTGCTGGTGCCGGCTGATCAAATGCGGCCAGGTGGCGAAATGCTCCTCGACGACGGCGAGGGCGAGCTTCTCCTTGCTGGCGTAGTGGAAATAAATGGCACCGCTGGTGCGACCGGAATGCGCACTGATGTCGCTGATGCTGGTACCGGCATAGCCTTTCTCGTCGAACAAGGTTGCTGCCGCTTCGAGCAGGGACCTGCGCGTCGTCTTCGCCCGGATCTGCACATACACCTCGGATATCGTTCTCGTTCCGCCGGCAGGCAACCTATCGCTCCGCGCGTCCCGGAATTCAAGCGTGCGCACCCGTGCATCTCGGTATTCCCTGGTCGTATGAGCACGTCAACGGTGGGTGCCGCTGGAAAGAGTGAGCCGCTCAGCTGGTCCCGTACGGTCGAGCGGGAACTGGTGCACCGGACCTCGGTGGCGGAGGTCCTCCTCACCGACGTACGGCCGACCGGGACCGCGCACGTCTTCCGCGCGGCGGCGTCCTGGCCGCGCGCCCATGCGACCTTCCCGCGCGACGGCTCCCAGCGGCACAGTCCGCTGATCCTGGTGGAGACGCTGCGTCAGCTCGGTCTCTACGTTCCGCTGCGCCACTACGCCGTCCCGGCGGCGTGGCACGCGGTCATCACCGACCTGTACTTCCAGCTCAGCCCGGCCGACGAGGCGCCTGCCCGGGCCGGAGCGACCGAGGTCACCTGTCGCGCACGGGTGAGCGCCGTCCGTCGCCGGCCGGACGGGACCGTCGCCGGCCTGCGGCTGAACGCCACCTTCGCCGCCTGCGGGCGGACCTTCGGCTCCGGCGGCGGGGGCGTGCGCTTTCTGGACGGCGCGCGTTTCAGTGCGCTGCGCGCCGGCAGCGCGGGCGGGACCTCCTCGGCCCGCACGTCGGGCGAGGGGAGGCGCCCGTCGCCCGCCCGGCTGACCGTGAACCACCCGCACGATGCGGTCCTCGCGCTCGACGGGGACGGGTTGTTGGTGTCGCCGGCCGACCTGCAGCACCCGTTCTTCTTCGACCACCCCACCGATCACGTGCCCGGCATGGTGCTGCTGGAGGCCGCCCGCCAGGCCGCCTCCTACCGCAGCCGGGGCACGCTGAGCCGCCCCCGTTTCGGCTGGCTGAAGGCCTCGCGGTTCACCGAACTGGCTCCACCCGCACATGTGCTGTGCACCCGGCACCGCTCGACATGCGCCTTCCGCATCCTCCAGAACGGCGCCGAAACGGCGTACGGAACGCTGGGTTATACGTAGAGCACACAATATGGACATTCATGAAGCTGTTGACCACTCTGCGTGGTCGTCCGTAACGTAACGATCGTTATGTTCCGGCCTGGAGCGGGGAGAACTCCTGCCCATGAGAGCTGCCCTCTGCCGGAAATTCCCTCGGCCCGGTGACGGGCGTCCGTGAAACCGACCCTGCGCTGTCTCTCGTCGCGACCGGTCACAGCGGCGCCCCCGGGCCCCTCGGAACGGAATCTCGGATGACCGCAGACAGCATCTTTTCCTGGACCCCCGCCGCCGTCGTCTTCGACTGCGACGGCACGCTGATGGACACCGAACGCCACTGGCAGGACGCCCGTGACATGGTGCTGCAGAGCTATGGATTCACCCCCTCGGCCGCATTCGCCGAAAAGGCCAGGGGACTGCACTACACCGAATGCGGTCGCCTGATGGCCGATGTCGCCGGCCGCCCGGATCTCACCGAGGGCATGACCGAGTCACTGCTCGAGTGCTTCCGTGACCTCGTCGCCGCGGACCCCACCACCATGCCCGGGGCGCCGGAACTGGTGCATTCGACCGTGCAGTTCGCCCCGCTGGCGGTGGCCAGCAACTGCCCGCTGGAAGTCGTCGAGTCCTGCCTCGGGATGGCCGGACTCCGGGAGTGCTTCAGCCACATCGTGGTGCCCGACGCCACGACGAGGCCCAAGCCCCACCCGGACGTCTACCTCACCGCCGCCGAGCTCTGCGGGGTCGAACCTGCCGACACGCTGGCCGTCGAGGACTCCCACTGCGGCATCCAGGCCGCCGCGGGCGCGGGCATGCGCGTACTCGGCGTCGGGCCCCGGCCGAGCGACGAGGAGACGGCATTGGCCGACTGGTGGGTCCACTCCCTGGAGGAGCCGGCGGTGCAGGGCTGGGCCGGTGCCCGCATCCCCGCACAGGGCACGGGCCCGGCGCGGCCGGAGGGCAGGACGTCGTGACGCGGTGACGGTATGACGCGACAGGCGTGACGGCGGCCCGGTACGGGGCTCCGTCCCGTGGCGAGACCTCCCGGTGGCAGGCGCCGGGACCGCCTCCCCCACTGGGGGCGGTGCTGCGGCAGGGCGGCCCCCATGGCCCTGCCGCAGACGGGGGCGCCACCGAGCCCGGTCCGGCGGATCAAGTACCCTCGAGGGATGACACCTCGATGATGTATGCGTGTCTCGCGGGCGGGCCGTCCGCTCACCCCGCGGCCGCCCCGAGTGCCCCGCTCCCGAGCCGCCCGAACGCTCCCGAACCCGGCCCGCGCCACACCCCCAACTGTTGTCGCCCCCTCGCGGCAGGTCCGAACGCAACTGCCCACCCCCCACCGATGGAGGCAGCCCGACGATGACGAACAACGCAGAAGTGCCTTCCCGCCGGACGAGCCACACGGCGCGACCGACCGCCACCGCGGCAGGGACGGCAGTGATGGCGGGGGCGTTGTTGCTCGCGGGCTGTTCGAGTGCGGACGAGGAGAAGCCCGAGCGCCCGGACCCCGTGGTGTCCTCGCCGCGGCCGAGCAGTCCCGCGCCCACGCCACCCGCCAAGGAATCCACCGCCTTCGCGCCGTACGTGGACACCTCGCTCCGGCCCTCCTACGACCTCCTCAAGGGCGCCGGGGAAAGCGGCGTGAAGGAGTACAACCTGGCCTTCGTCTCCCCGGGAGGCGGCTGCGTACCGAAGTGGGGCGGCAGGCAGGCACTCGGCGACAACCCGGTGGCGCGCCAGGCGAAGGCGCTGCGTGCCAAGGGCGGCGACGTACGGATCTCGTTCGGCGGGCAGAGCGGCAACGAACTGGCCAGGGTCTGCGGCTCGGTGGACAAGCTGGTGCGCGCCTACACCGAGGTCATCGACGCCTACGGCCTGACGAAGGCCGACTTCGACATCGAGGGCCCCGCCCTGACGGACACCAAGGCCAACAACCTCCGGGCCCAGGCGATCGCCAAGCTCCAGCAGCGCGGGAAACTGGACGTGTCCTTCACCCTCCCGGTGCTCCCCTCCGGCCTGAACCGGCACTCCGTCGCGGTGCTGGAGAACGCCAAGAAGAACGGCGCCCGGATATCCGCCGTGAACATCATGGCCATGGACTACGGCACCTACTACGACGGCGACATGGGCAAGTACGCCATCTCGGCCGCCACCGCCACCCAGAAGCAGGTCAAGACGGCGCTCGGCATCCGCGACGACGCCCGGGCCTGGAAGGCCGTCGGGGTCACGCCCATGATCGGAGTGAACGACGTCAAGGGCGAGGTCTTCACGCCCGACGACGCCGCCGAGCTCAAGCGGTTCGCCGAGAAGAAGGGCCTCGGCCGGCTGTCGATGTGGTCGCTCACCCGGGACAAGGCCTGCCCCGGAGGCGCGAACCTCAAGGCGGCAGCGACCTGTTCCAGCATCGGGAAGCCGGCGAACGAGTTCACCAAGGCGTTCACGGGCTGAGCGGCCGCCGCCGGAAGGCCCGCGAAGCCGCGAAGGAAAATCACGTGCGCGCGCCATCCGGCGCTGCCAAGCTGCGCCGGTGAATCGTGAACAGATCTCCCGGCTCGCCCATGCCCACCACCCGATAAAGTCCCCGCTCGACGACGACTCGGTGCGCCGCCTGCTGGAGCACGGCCTCCCGCACGGCAACGAGCGGGTGCTCGACCTCGGTTGCGGGGGTGGGGAATGGCTGCTGCGCGCCCTGGACATGCACCCGCGACTGCACGCCGAGGGCGTCGACCTCTCGTCGGAGGACCTTGCGCAGGCCCGGCGGACCGCGACCGGCCGGGGCGTCCAGGAACGCCTGGTGCTCCACCACCAGGACGCCCACGGCTTCTCCTCGCCGCACGCCTTCGACCTGGTGCTCAGCGTCGGCGCCACACACGCCTTCGGCGGCCTGCTGCCCACCCTGGCCGCGGCGCGCAGGCACCTGGCACCCGGGGGACATGTGCTCGTGGGTGAGGGCTTCTGGGACCGTGCACCCTCGCCGGAGGCCGTCGAGATGCTCGGGGACTTCGACGACCTGGCCACGACGGTGGACCGGATCGTCGCCGACGGCTGGACTCCGGTGCACGGTCATGTCAGCACCCGCGGCGAGCTGGACGACTACGAGTGGGCCTGCTGGGGTTCGTTGGCGTCATGGGCCCTCGACCACCCCGACGACCCGGACAGCGCGCACGTGCTCGAAACGGCCGGTACGCGACGCACCGAATGGCTCCGCGTGTACCGGGAGACGTGGGGCTTCGTCTGCCTGGTCCTGCGCCGTACGTCCACCTGACGCCACCGCCCCCCCCCGCGCCCCGGGGCAGCCCGCCGATCTCCTGGCCTCTCCCGCCTCCACGGCCACCCCTTCCCGATCTGTAACGGAACTGACTCGAAGAGTGACAAGGGCGCGTTCTCGGTGCACCGTTGTGCTGCACTGGGTGGCCGTGGGGTCCATTTCCTGTGCGGGGGAGTCATGACGCAATCGACTGCGTGCCCGGAATGCGGCAGCGGCACTGTGACGGGGGCCGCCTTCTGCCCCCATTGCGGCGCGGCCGTGGAGGCCGGTGCATCGTCCGCGACGGTTCCCGCGCCCGCCGGCCACCCGCCGACCGTGCCGTCCGCGGCCACCGAGTCCCTCACCACCCTCACCGCCGACCGCCGCATGGCCGTGCCGCGGTGGGGCGACGGTCGGGACGTGACCCGGTACATCTGCGCGGCCGCCTATCTGGACCGCGCCTACGCCAAATCGCTCATCAAACAGGTCGCCGCCGAACCCCACTTGGGAGTGGCGGCCGCCCCGGCGTGCGACGTCCCCGTGGCGCTCCGGCACGCCTACCTGGCCAATGCCCGCCGTCACGGCCGGGATCTCGTCCTCACCGTCCTCTTCCTGCTGTTCTTCGTCTTCCTCTTCTGGGTCGGCAATCCGGCCCTCACCCTGCTGGTGCTGATCGCCTCCTGGGTGACGCTGTTCTCCTTCGAGCTCTCGACGAAGTACGGCCGCCATCTGCAAAGCCTCCGCCCGGACCGGTTCGACCCCGCGGCCGCGCCACCGCCGCTCAACGAGGACATCGCGACGCGACTGCGCCAGATCGGCTCGTACGCCGCGGGGAACGTCACCACCTACAGCGGCTATTCACCGTTCATCGGCTACGGTTCCGAACTCGACTCGTGGTCCCTGACCTTCGACGTCACGACGTCGGGCCGGGCGGGTGTCACACCGCGCGACTTCGAGGTGACGGAGCTCTACGCCCACATCGCCGATCGGCTCGGCACGCTGGTCCTGCCCTGTCTGGAGGTCGAGGAGCGGCTCTTCGCCGACGGGGGGAGCCTCCTGAACGACACCCGCCTCCTGCCCGATCCGCTCGGCCGGCCGGTCGCCCGGATTCCCCTCGACCTGCTCGACGAGCTGAAGCGGACACCCGAGGAGGGGGCCCGCCCCTACCTGGCCGTCCACTCCACGGGCTGGGGCGGCGAGTTGGTCACCTCGCTCTTCCTGCGCTTCGTCCGTTCCGAATCCAGCCTCTTCGTGGAGGCGGTTCCGACGGTGCTGTTCCCGCTGCTCGACCGCTACCGGGTCATCGACACCCTCATGCCCCGCCCGCCCGTGCGCGAGCTCGCCAAGCTGCTCTCGGAGACACTGGTCAGCACCGTGTTCGTGCTGCTGGCCTCGCCCGCGCGGGCGGTCGCGGGATTCGCCCCCGACTACTGGATGTCGTGGCGTCTGCGCCGTCAGGAAAAGCTGATCACGCGGCTGCGCAGGTTCGACTACGGGGCGCTCCTGAGCGTGCGCCGGCAGGCGGCGTCCGGGGACCACCACCGCTACTTCCAGAAGGCCGACAGCGGGATGGTCCTGAAGACGGTCGAAAAGCGGGTCCTGGACGCCCTCGTCGAATTCGCCGAGGCACATGACATCGACGCGGGCGGCCTGATCCAGCGTCAGGAAATGATCATCAACAACGGCATCATCGCGGCCGACGGGGCGCGCGTGGAAGGCAGTTCGGTCGCCTCCGGCGACAGGTCGCGGATCTCCGTGCGCATGCTCAACAAGATCCCGCTGCTGAATCTGGACTGACCACCGAGAAGGGATGAGGCATCGGAATGCAGAGGAACAACGGCATCACCGCGACCGGCGGCTCGAACGTCGTCGGCAACGCCGTGGCCAGCGGCAGGAACGCGAAGGCCGAGGTGCGCAACAGCGGGCTCACGCAGTCCGACGGCGGGCGGCAGCCCTCGCCCCAGGAGATCGGCGACCTGCTCACCCGGCTGATCGACGAACTCGGCAGGTCCGAACACCCGGAACGCGACGACCTGATCGAGGCCGCGGAGGACGCCCGTGAGGAGGTCACGTCGGCAGAACCCCGCAAGGGCAAGCTGAAGTTGTTCGCCAGGGCGCTGGTGGGCGCGGTGCCGGGGTTCACGGCTCTGGCCTCCCTGGCAGTGACGATCGAAGAGGCGATCCGCGGACTGTAGGCGGGGGTCACACGAAGGTGCCGGGCTCCGAGGAGCCCTGAGGAACATGGGGGAGACGACCGTGCCGTCCTGCATCCACTGCGGTGCGCAAAGCGAGGATTCCACCGCGCACTCCTGCCCGAGTTGCGGCATGCCGCGCCAGGCCGGCGCGCCGGGTGGCACCGGTCAGGCCACCGGAACCACCGGCTACGGCTATGTCCGCGTAGGGTCCACCATCCTCCCGCAGTGGCTGTTGTGGCTGGTGGTGGCCCTGCTCGCGGTAGGCGGTGTCACCGCATACCTGCTCGTGGACTCGTCGGCCGACTCGTCCTCGTACTCGTCGTCGTACTCGTCCGCCGGGTCTTCGGAGGGGGCGGACGGCATCGTCCCCTCGCCCAGCCCGTCGCAGACGGACATCGACTCCGCACCGTCGACCTACGTCGATCCGCCGTCGCCGAGCTACATCGACACTCCCACCCCCTCGGAGACATCGCCGTCCCCCGACGACGGGACCGAGGTCGTGGAGGAGTACTACCGCGACATCAATGACGAGAACTTCTCGGCCGCCTGGGACCTCGGCGGCAAGAACATCGGCGGCTCCTCCTACTCACGGTGGGTCGCGGGCTTCAACACGACGGAGAGCATCGACCTCACCGCGGTGAACGCCGGGAGCCCCGGCCAGGTCCGCGCCGTCCTCCACGCGGTCCAGAGCGACGGCTCGGTGCAGGTGTTCCAGGGGACGTACACGGTGTCCGGCGGTGAGATCGTCAGCGCCGATATCAGTCGGTACTGAGCGGCCGTCTGCTTGTGCCGAACGGCTGCGGAGGTGCGTTCTGCCCGGCGAGTGCGCGCTCACGTCGGCCGTTCGGGGCCCACACCCTCGACCTCGAAGGTCACCTGGTCCTCGTAGCACCACCACCAGGCCTCACCGGGCTCGTAGGAGCGGATGAGCGGGTGGCCGGTGGCTTCGTAGTGGGCCGTGGCGTGCTTGTTCTTGGAGGAGTCGCAGCAGCCGATGTGTCCGCAGTTCTGGCACTCACGCAGGTGCACCCACTGGTCGCCCAGCGCGACACAGTCGGGACAGCTGTCAGGGCTGTCGGGGTTGACCACCGTCACCTGATCGAGGTGCTGACAGATCAGGCCGCCCGCCGTTCCGTCGCTGATAGCCATGGTGCCTCCTCACCGCACGCAGCCGATCTCTGGCGGCCCCCTGTGGCGCGTCCGCGGACGCCGTGGAACCACTCGGGGACGCTTGCCGCAGAGGTGCGGCAAGACGCTCTGCCGCAGGGGTACGGCAGAGCCGGGTCGGCCGGTGCCATCGTCGGGAGGGAAAGGGAGGGAAGGAAAGGGAAGGGTGTGATCTTGGTCCCGCCCGAGGCGGGTGCTCGGGCGTAGCCCGTCCTTGCCCGGCGGCGAGGCCGAGATCGATACCTCTACCCTCCCACTCGGCGGCACCCTGTCAAACGGTGGACCGGACCACCTCGATGTCCACCTCGGGCGCGCCCGCCGTGTCCACCTCAAGCGCGCCGGGCATTGCCCGTCGCTTCCACCGCGAACGGCGACGGATCTGCCGGCGTCGGGGGGGGGATCGGCCTGCCGAGGAGGGCCCAGGGTGCCCGGGTGGTCACTCAGCGACGTGGGCGTCGCACACATCCGCCACTCCACCCATCCGGACCCCGGCCGGCGACGAATGTACCGGGAGGACGTCCTGAACGCCGCGCTGCTCTCTCACCGGGCCGGCTGCCGTGCGATCGGAACGGAAGGAACGGAGCGATAGTGCAGAACCTGCGGATACGGTGCCCGGCCGTTGGACGCGTGCATCGTGGGATCGCCGTACAAGAGATCATGTACGTACTCCTCGCCGACCTTCCCGTCTCTCCAGTGGATTGGACACCCAGATGGCTTCCGCACCCCAAACCGGCACGCTGGTATCCGACTTCACCCTGCCCGGCGGTGTGCTGACCGGCGACCGTTTCGAGCGACGTGACTACGCCCTCTCCCTCCAGCGCGGCCGCCCCCTCGTCCTGGCCTTCTACCCGGGCGACGACACCAGCGTGTGCACCAAGCAGCTGTGTGCGTACTCCAGCGGCCTCGAACAGTTCCAGGACCAGGACGCGGAGGTCTGGGGCATCAGTCCCCAGGACGTCGACAGCCACGAGCGGTTCGCGCGGAAGTACGACCTGCGGATGCCCCTGCTCGCCGACACCGATCGCCGCGTCGCCCGCGCCTTCGGTGTCGCCGCCCCCGGCATCGGGCTGCGCAGGGCGGTGTTCCTCGTCGGGGCGGACGGGACCCTGCGCTGGAAGCACGTGGCGCTGCTCGGCGCCACGTTCCAGTCCCTCGACACGCTCGCCCGGCAGCTCGCGGATAGGGCGGCCACCTGATCCGGTGAGGGGGAGGGGTGCCCGCCCGCGCCGTCGGCTCGGCCGCTGACGCCGCGAAGAGCTGAGGCGGCGATCGACCCATCCGCTCCCGGGCGGGTTCCGCATACGGGTTATGAGCCCGCGACGACAGGAAGTCACCGGCGCGGCAGGGCCAGCTTCGACGGCATGGCCAAGGCCCAGGTCGCCACCGCCGCCTCGAACAACCCGGCCCTGTCCACGCTGGTGACACAAGCTCGCCGACGGCTCCTTCGACACCCTGGCGAAGAACGAGCTCACCACGTCCGGCGCCGGTGAGTCGTACATGGTCGACGACTCGGCGAAGGTCGTCTGCGGAAAGGTGCGGACCGCCAACGCCACCGTCCACGTCATCGAGTCCGTCCTGCTCCCCCAGAAGTAGCGGGCGACCGTCGTCGCGGCGGCTCCGCCGTGGCGACGATCGCGGCGCACCTCGCCTCAGGCTTGTGCGTTCATCGCCACGAGCAGCTTGCCGCGGGTGTGTTGCTGCACGAATTCGAGGTAGGCGCGCGGGCCGTCGTCCAGGCTGTAGCGCCGGCCGATGGCTGCGGGCAGCGTTCCGCCGGTCGCCCGTGCTGCCAGTTCGTCCAGGTCACCGGGTCGGGCCGCACTGTAGACGGTGTCCATGGTCAGGTCGTCCCGTTCGTGGGTGCCGGGCTCCGGGGCGGGATAGGTGGCGTTCATCAGCCGCCCGCCGCGGCGCACCACCTGGCTGACGTCGATCAGCCGGTCGGCGGGCAGGGCGAGGTTCACCACGGCGTCAACACCGTCGGGGTGGCGCCGTGACACCTCGGCGACCACATCGGCGCTGCGGTAGTCGATGACCTCGTCGGCGCCCAAGCGGCGCACATGGTCTTCGTCGGCGGCGCCTGCGGTGGCGATGACATGCGCCTTCGCCGCGGAGAGAAGGGGGACCACCACGCTGCCGACGCCTCCCGTCGCACCGATGACCAGTACGGTTTCGCCGGGCTGCGGCTGCCCCGCCCGTAGCAGCGGCAACGCGGTCAGGCCGGATATGGGCAGGGCGGCGGCTCGCTCGGCGTCGAGTGCCGGCGGACGGTGCGCCAGGGCAGGAGTGTCGGCATCGAGGACCGCGTACTCGGCCATCGCCCCCGAGGTCAGGGACAACGGACTGCAGAAGGCCGCGCCGAAGCGGCCGGTCGCACGGGGGAAGGCGGTCCCGAAGACGTGGTCGCCCACGGCGAAGCGGGTGACCCCCTCGCCGACCTCGGTGACGGTGCCGGCGAGGTCGCTGCCCGGCACGTGGGGGAATTCCAGGGGCGCCGCTTCCGCCATCCGGCCGCTGAGCAGGTCGAGATCGCAGCCGTTGAGCGCCGCTGCCTCCACGCGCACCTGGATCTGGCCGGGGTCGGGCCGGGGAATCCGGATGTCCTCGACGGCCAGCACCGCCGGGGAACCGTAGCTCCGGGCGACGACCGCCTTCATGGTCCCGTTGATCATCAATGCCTCGTTCCTCAAGGGCCCGCCGTGAGCGGCCACACCATAAGCGGACCGGCGGGTCAGGTTACGGCGCGACCGTAGCACGTAACCTGACCGAGCGGTCCGCTTGCGATAGGGTGCGGATGCCGGCAGGACACCACGAACTGGGGAGCAGATGACGACCACGCCACCGGGCCGGTTGCGGGCCGATGCCGCCCACAATCGGCGTGCGCTGCTGGATGCCGCCGCGGCGACGTTCGCCGAGCAGGGCATGGACGCCTCGATCGCGCAGATCGCGGCACGGGCCGGGATCGGCAAGGGCACGGTCTTCCGCCACTTCGCCACCAAGAGTCACCTGGTCGCCGCGATCCTCTGTGACCGGCTCGCCGCATTCACGGCCGTCGGTACGGGGTTGCTGGACGCCGCCGACCCGGAGGCCGCGCTGCTGGAGTTCATGACCACCGGTGTGGAGATGCAGGCTCGCGACCGCTGTTTCTGCGAGGCCGGGACCGGCATCGCCCACAGCGATCCCGAAGTTCGCGCCGCCGGTGACCGCCTGCTCGACACCGCGGAGGCGCTCGCCGACCGGGCACGGCGTCAGGGGAGCGTGCGAGCCGACATCACGGGGGAGGACATCATGCTGCTCTCCCGTGCCGCGTATCAGGCCGCCGCGCCCATGGGCGATGTCGCCCCCGACCTGTGGCGGCGCTATCTGCACGTGATCTTCGACGGATTGCGGCCCGAGGCGGCGCACCCACTGCCCCATCCGGCGCCGACCGGTGCCGAGTTCGCCGCCGCCATGGACGAGAGCGGGGCGAGCGGTGGCCCGTAGGCCCGGCGGCTCCTAAGGCTAAGCGGCGCCGGCCAGGCGCGTGCCTTCGGGGGGCTCACACGGGTCGTCGAGTACCCGGTCGACGAGGCTGAGCATCGACCGCTCGCCCAGCGTCGTTGCCTCCATGACCTGCGGGTCCGCGGAGCGTGAGCGGGCGTCAGGCGGTAAGGACGGTGTCTTCTCAGGCGCGACCGGGCCGCCGAGGCACCGGTCAAGACGGAGTCCCGCATCGACACTCCCAAGCCGTTCGCGAACGTCAAGGCCGGGACCGTGGTCGTGGCCGGGGTGGCGTGGGCCCGGCACAAGGGGATCGAGCGGGTCGGGGTCCGTGTCGACGGCGGGGCATGGCAGCGGGCCGGACCGGCCGCCGAGGGGCCGGTCGACACCTGGCGGCAGTGGTCGTGGGAAGGGCCGGCCACGTCGGGCACCCGCACCCTCGAGGTCCGGGCCACCGACCGCACCGGCTACACCCGGACCGACCAGGCGCCCGCCCCTCCCCGACGGCGCCTCCGGTTGGCATACGGTCGTGGTCACCGTGGCCTGATCCCGGGCAGCGCTCGCGGGCTCAGAGGGTGTGGTGCGGACGTCCGCGCGGTCGCCTCACGGGTTCGTCGGGCGCCGGGTGAGGAGTGTGGGGCATTCACCGCAATGGATGTTGCCTCCGGAGCGGAACGGGGGGAGGGGACAGAGGGTGCGCGAAGTTACCGATCCCTTGCTGGATCTCGTCCGATGGCACAGCGAGCCCGTCGTCGCCCAGACGCTCCGCTCGACCGTGGCCGCCGTGATCTCCTACGTCGTCGCCCTGCTGCTGAGCAGCGAACCGGCGCCGCTGACGGCACCCCTGACCGCCCTGCTCGTCGTCCAAGTCACCCTGTACACCACCCTCACCACCAGTGTGCGCAGGGTCAACGCCGTCGTCGTCGGGGTGGTCATCGCCATCGGCTTCAGCTCCCTGGTCGGTCTGACCTGGTGGAGCCTGGGGCTGATCATCCTCGCGTCGCTGGTCATCGGGCGTTTCGTCCGGGCGGGTGAGTTCGTGCCCGAGGTGGCGATCAGCGCGATGCTGGTGCTCGGGGTGACCACGACGCGGGTGGCCGCGACCGCCTGGGACCGGGTGTTGGAGACGCTGATCGGGGCGGTCGTCGGACTGCTCTTCAACATGCTGTTCGTGCCGCCCCTGTGGGTGCAGCCCGCCAGTGAGGCCATCGAGGGGCTGGCCGCCCGGATGAGACGGCTGCTGCTGAGTCTCGGCGACGAGGTGACGGGCCATACGCCCGTGGCGGAGGCGGCCGCCAGGCTGCACGAGGCGCGGCAGCTGGATCACGACATCGTGCAGGTGGACGCGGCGCTCCGGCAAGCGGAAGACAGCCTCCGGCTCAATCCCCGGGTCAAGGAGGGCCTGCTCTCCCGGGTCGTCCTGCGCACCGGGCTGGACACCTTGGAGATCTCCGCGGTGGTGCTCCGTACGGTGTGCCGCACCCTGACCGACCTGGCCAAGGCGCGGATCGACGAGCCGCTCTTCCCACCGGCCCTCGGCACCGCCCTGCGGGAGCTGTTCCGGCACATGGCCCGCGCGGTCGAGAGCTTCGCGGTCCTCATCACCACACAGGTCAGCGCCAACGCGGAGGAGGCCGAGGAACGGCTCGGCGAGGAACTCGCCGCCAGCCGCCAGAGCCGCGAGATCGTCGCGCACCTGCTCCTCGACGGGGTGCAGGAGCATCCGCGGCAATGGCAGCTGCACGGTGCGCTGCTGGCCGAGATCGACCGGATCCTGGACGAGCTGGACGTGACGAAACGGTCCGAGCGGCTCGTGGAGGAGCTCAACCGCCAGGCCCGCGAGCAGCGGGAGAAGTACCCGATGGTGGACAAGCTGCGGGGCCGGCTGCGCCTGGGACGGCCGGGGCGCCGCACCACGGAAGCGGCGCGCTAGACAACTGCCGCCCCGCCCGGCCGGGTGCACCCTCGCCCCACGGACCACGCCCCTGTCCCGGCCATGGCCCCGGCACGGCCGGTGTCAGAGCCGTGTCAGCCCCATGTCAGGACCGTCGGCCATCGTGGCCGTCATCACCGCCACGAAAGGAACACCGATGAGCCGAACGGTTCCCGTCCCGCAGGGCCTCCCCATGGAGCGCGATGCGGGCCCCTTCGACCCGCCCCGCGCCATCACCCGGCTGCGCGAGGCCCGGCCGGTCAGCCCTCTGGTCTTCCCCGACGGTCACGAGGGCTGGCTCGTCACCGGCTACGAGGCGGTCCGCCGGCTCATGGCCGACACCCGCTTCAGCTCCCGCCAGGACATCGGCGTGCTCCACGTGCCGTACGAGATCCCCGGCATGCCCGTCGCGACCGAACCCTCCCCGCAGGTGCCGGGCCTGTTCATCGCCATGGACCCGCCGGACCACACCCGGCTGCGGCGCAGGCTCACCGGCGCCTTCACCGTCAAGCGCATGAAGATGCTCGAGGAGCACATCCACGACATCGTCGAGCGGCAACTCGACGCGATGGCGCGCCTCGCCCCGCCGGTCGACCTGGTCAAGGAGTTCGCGCTGCCGGTGCCCTCGCTGGTCATCTGCGAAATGCTCGGCGTGCCCTACGGCGACCGGGAGACCTTCCAGGTCAACTCCGCCAAGTTCCTGGTCAAGGACCAGCCGCTCGACGAGAAGATGGCCGCGTACGGCGCGCTCACCACGTACCTCGCCGAACTGGTCACGCGCAAACGCGCCACCCCCGGCGAGGACATCCTGTCCGACCTGGCCCGCCAGGACGACCTGAGCGTCGAGGAGCTGACCGGCATCGCCTTCCTGCTGCTGCTCGCGGGCCACGAGACCACCGCCAACATGCTGGCGCTGGGCACCTTCGCGCTCCTGGAGCACCCCGACCAGCTGGCCGAACTCCGCGCGGACCCGGAGCTGCTGCCCGGCGCCGTGGAGGAGATCATGCGCTACCTGTCCGTGGCCGACATCTTCTACCGCTACGCCACGGAGGACATCGAGCTCGGCGGGGAGACGATCGGCAAGGGATCGACCGTCGTCGTCTCACTGCTGGCCGCCAACCGCGACCCCCGGCGCTTCGACAACCCCGACACCCTGGACGTCCACCGCACGGCCCGCGGCCACCTCTCCTTCGGCCACGGTGTCCACCAGTGCCTCGGCCAGCAACTGGCCCGTATCGAGATGCGCGCCGGATTCGACGGACTGCTGCGCCGCTTCCCGACCCTCGAACTCGCCCTCCCCGCCCACGAGGTGAAGCTCAGGACCGACATGAACATCTACGGCGTCCACGAGCTGCCGGTCACCTGGACGGAAGCGGTCCGGTAGAGCCGTTCCCGAGCACCGGCGAAACCGGTGCCGGTGCCGGGCTGCTGGACGTATGCGGGCGGTCGCCGCGCTCAAGGAGCGAGCGCGGCCTCGACCAGCCGGGACCAAGGGGTCCGGGCCCCCTCCCGGGCCGCCTCGGCGAACCGCGCTTCGCCGAGATGGCGGCGGGCGGCCTGCTCGATACGCGCCACGTCCGGGTGGGAGCGGTCCTGCAGCCCGCGCACGCCCGCGCTCGCGGCGAGCAGCCGCGCGGCCTGCTCGTGCTCGTCGCGCCGCTGTGCCAGGTCCGCGACCCCGACGAGCACCAGCGCGATCAGCGGCGCATGTCCCGCCTCGGACGCCGCCTTGCAGGCCGCGGCGCGGTGCGCCCGGGCCTCGTCGAGGTCGTCGGCGAGGTAGCCGAGCAGGTCGTGGGCCACCGCGCGGATGTCCGCGCGCCCCGCTTCGTCGCCCAATACAGCCGTTGCGACGCCGAGTTGGTGGTGTGCCTCCTCGGCATCGCCGCGCCACCGGGCGAGTTCGGCCTTCGTGAGGGCCAGCTCGGCCAGCGCGTCCGGCCAGGTGACCCGCTTCGCGCACTGCTCGGCCTCGGCGAGGGCGGCCGCGCCCGCGTCCTCGTCGCCCAGCAGCCAGTAGAGCTGCGCCTGCCGGGACCGCATGCGGATGACGTCCTCGGTGGCACCGACCTCGGTGACGGCCGCGATCGCCTGCTCGTAGTGCGCGCACGCGCGGGCGAACTCGCCGCGCACGGCGATCCGGTCCGCCAGCTCCGTCAGCGCGAACCAGATCCCGAACCGCTCGCCGAGCGCCCGGAACTCGGCGAGTGCCCGCTCCAGATGCGCGTCCGCCTCGCATCCGTCGTGGCCGAGCGCGATCCGCATCTTGCCCAGGTGCAGCCGGGCCAGCGCACGCGCCCAGGGGTCCGCGTCCGCCAGCAGCGTTTCGAAGGCGGGCAGGACCGCGTCCGGCGCCCGGAGCATGCGTTCCAGCGGGGCCACGAACCCCATCAACGGGTGGCTGCCGCGGCTGTTCCGGCTGAACCGGTACGCCTTGTGGATCCACTCCGCTGCCTGGTGTGCGTCGCCCCGCCCGGAGTTCACGAACATCGAGACCAGGGCGTACGACGTGGCCCGGGCCTCGTCGGTCACCTCGCCGGGGATCCTGGTGGCCGCGAGGATCAGCTCCATGCCCTCGGTCTTGTGCCCGCTGAGCCACCAGTACCAGCCGGCGCCCGCCGCGAGCCGCATCGCCGCCTGCGCCTCGCCCGCCGCGAGCGCGCCACGCATCGCCGAACCGATGTTGTCGTGCTCGGCCCCGAGCACGGTCAGCCACTCCAACTGTTCGGCGCGGCGCAGACGCGGCTCCGCGGTCTCGGCCAGCTCGGTGAAGTGGGCGAGATGAGCCCGGCGCGCCCGGTCCGCTTCCCCCGCCTCCGCGAGCCGTTGCCCGGCGTACTCCTTGATCGTGCCGAGCATGCGGTAGCGCGGGGCGCCGTCTCCCTCGGCGCGCAGCAGCGACTTCTCGGTCAGCGCGGTGAGCAGATCCAGCACCTGTTCCTGCTCGACCGCGTCGCCCGCACAGACCCGCTCGGCCGCCTCCAGACCCGCCCCGCCGGAGAACACCGCCAGCCTGCGCAGGACCGCCCGCTCGGCGTCGGTGAGCAACTCCCAGCTCCAGTCGATCACCGCGCGCAGCGTCCGGTGCCGCGGCAGCGCGGTGCGGCTGCCACTGGTCAGCAGGCGGAACCGGTCGTCGAGCCGGTCGGCCAGCTGGTCGAGGGACATGGTGCGCAACCGGGCCGCGGCCAGTTCGATCGCCAGGGGCATCCCGTCCAGCGCCCGGCAGACACGGACCAAGGTCGCCGACGTGGGGGCGTCGGCCGCGAGGTCCCGGCGCACCGCTCGGGCCCGGTCGCGCAGCAGTTGGACGGCGGGTGCGGAGGCGATCTCGTCCGGACCCGCGTCCCCCGCGGGCAGGGCCAGCGGCTCGACCGGCCACAGCGCCTCCCCGGTGATCCCGAGCGGTTCCCGGCTCGTCGCCAGGATCCGCAGCCGCCGGCACTCCCCGAGCACCCGGTCGGCGAACACCGCGGCGGACTCGATCACATGCTCGCAGTTGTCCAGGATCAGCAGCGCCTCCCGCTCGCGGATCGCGGCGATGAGCCGGTCCGTCAGCTCCGCGCCGGGCGCCCCGCCGAGCAGGGCGTCCCGGAGACCGAGACCGGTGAGCGCCGCCTGCGCCACGTCGCCGTCCGCGCCGATGGCGGCCAGCTCCACCAGCCAGGCCCCGTCCGGCAGTTCGCCGACCAGCGTGCGCGCGGTCTCCGTTGCCAGTCTCGTCTTCCCCGCGCCGCCCGGTCCGAGCACGGTGGTGAGCCGGTGTTCGGCTATCAGCTCGCGGACCGCGGCGACATCGCCGCTCCTGCCGACGAAGGTCGTCAGCTCGGTGCGCAGGTTCGTCCTGCGGTCCTCCTCCGGTCGGCCCAACTCGCCCCGCAGCAGTGCGAGATGCAGCGCGGCCAGCTCCGGCGACGGGTCGACACCCAGCTCGCCGGCCAGGGCCTCCCTCGTGCGCTGGTACACCAGCAGCGCCTCGCTGTCGCGGCCGGCCGCGACGAGGGCACGCATCAGCGCGGCGACGAGCCGTTCCCGCAGTGGATGCGCGGCCACCAGGTCGGAGAGCTCCGTGACCATCTGCGCACCGCGCCCGAGGGTGACCTCCGCGTCGACCCGCTCCTCCATGGCGGTCAGGCGCAGCCCCTCGAACCGGCCGGCCGCGGCGTCGCACGCGGCACTGTCCTGCAGCCCGACGTCCTGCAGGGCCGCACCGCGCCACAGCCCGAGGGCCTCGCGCAGCAGCCGCACCCGCCGAGAGGTGTCCTCGGTGCAGCCCTGGCCCGCAGTGACGAGGCGCTCGAACCGCACGGCGTCCACGGCGTCCGGCTCGACCCGCAACCGGTAGCCGTCCGTCCGCCCCTCGACCACCCCGTCCGGCAGCGCCTTGCGCAGCCGGGACACCAAGCGTTGCAGGGCGTTCGTCACCTCGGCCGGCGGGTGCTCTCCCCAGATCCAGTCGACGAGCGACGCCTTCGGGACCACCTGACCCGGCTTGAGCGCGAGGGCGACCAGCAGTCCGCGCAACCGCGCGCCCGGCACGTCGGCCACCCGGCCGTCGTCCCCCCGCACCTCCAATGGACCCAGCATCCCGATCTGCACCCGCTGATTTTGCCATGGGTGTGCGGCAGGCCCTCAGGCGCTGACGGGAGGCGAGCCGTGGCGGATCATGAGCGGTAGGCCGCTGCCTGGAGGGTGAACATCTCGGCGTAGGCGCCCCCGAGTTCCATCAGCGCGCGGTGGGAGCCGGACTCGGTGATCCGACCGCCGTCGAAGACGTAGATCCGGTCGCACTCGACCACCGAGGCGAGCCGGTGCGAGATGAGCACCGTGATCTGGCCCGGCCTGCGCTTGCCGCGCAGAACCGCCTGGTAGACCTCGTGTTCGGCCTTGGGGTCCATGCTCGCGGTCGGTTCGTCCAGCAGCAGTACGGGCGCGTTCTTGTACAGACCGCGGGCGACGGCGATCTTCGCCCACTGCCCGGCCGACAGTTCCTGACCGCCGCGGAACCGCTTGGACAGCACCGCCTCCCACGTTCCCGGCAGGCCCGCGATCACCCGGTCCGCACCGGAAGCCACCGCGGCTTCCCGGGCCCGCTGCGGGTCCGCCTCGGTGAGCGTGCCCCGCGAGATGGTCAGATTCGCCAACGCACTGAACGGGAAGTGCACCGGATCCTGCAGCACGGTGGCGACCCGCGCCTGCAGCGACTCGGCGTCCATGTCCCGTACGTCCGTCCCGTCCCAGCGCACCGTGCCCCGGCCCGCCTCGTACAGCCCGGCGATCAGACGTGAACAGGTGCTCTTCCCCGAGCCGTTGACGCCGACGAACGCGACGGTCTCGCCGCCGCGCAAGGTCATGGAGACGTCGCGCAGCGCCGGTGTCTCCTTGCCCGGATAGGTGAAGCCGACGTCCTCCAGCGTGAGGGTGGTGACCTCGGTCGGAGCGGCCACGCCGCACCGGCGGGGCTGCAGACCGCGGCAGCGTTCCTGGAACCGCAGGAGGTCGTCGACCCACATGGCGTGCTCGTAGACCAGATGGGCCACGTCCACGAAGCCGGTCAGCGCGGTCTGTCCGGTCTGGATCGCCAGCACCGCGCCCGCCCCCGCGGCGAGGGGAAGCCATCCGGCGATCAGCATGGCACCCAGCGCGACGTAGGTGACGCCGGTCCCGACTCCGCCCAGGGCCCGGCCGCCCAGCGTCAGCACCGCGGAACTCACCCCGAGGTGGGTGTCCTCTTCGGCGATCCGGTCGGTCAGCCGGCGGTGCTCGTCCAAGATGGCGTTCTGGGCGGTGTCGGAGCGCAGTTCCGCGGCGGCGTCCCGCTCCAGCAGCAGCCAGGAGAAGACCCGCACCCGCCGCTGGAGGGCGTTCCACCGCTTGAAGCTGTGGAACCGGGCGCGCGCCGTCCGTACCGCCGCCGCACCCACCGGCAGGACCGACAGCAGGAGCAACGGGAGAAGAGCGGGGTGCAGGGAGGCGAGCACCCCGGCAGTGCCGATCAGCCCGAGAAGCTCGGAGGCCAGCGACACGACCTGGCCGACGATCTGCCGCGCGTAGAACAGACCGCGGTCGGAGGCGCGGTAGGCGTCGTCGTGCCAGTCGGCATCGTCGACGACCTCAAGGCGCACATGAGCGGTCAGCCGGAGGAAGTCGCACTCCAGCGCCGTGCGGATCTTCGGGGTCACCCGAGCCTGTGCGACGGCGACCCCCGCTTCGAGGAGCGCTCGTGCCGACAGGAATCCCACCACGAGCAGGATCTGCGGTACGGCGTGGCGAATCTTGTCCGGAGTCGCGCCCCGGCCGAACAGCTCATGGAGCACGGCCACCGACGCCACCAGCCCGAAGGCCGACATCGCCGCCGAGACCAACTGCAGCACCACGACCGCCGCGGTGGCCGCCCGGTCGGCCTGCCACGCCAGCCGGCCGATCTGCCGCACGATCCGCGGCAGCCGCGCCAGGACCTCGCCGACCGTCGACTGGGCGGCGGCGCCGTCATAGACGGACCAGTACGCCTCCTCCAGCTCGTCGGTGATGTCACCGTCGCCCGGACCCACGGGCACCGTCGCCGGCGGGAGGCCCAGCGCCTCGCGGCGGGGCCCCGGCACACCGGCTCGCACGGTCGGCGACGGGGAGGTCTCGCCGTCCGGCGCACTCATGCCCACCACCGCGCGCCCGGTCGCGAGGCGGGGCGGCGGAGACGGAACGTCGAGGCGTCAAGCGCATGCCCCGGGCGCTCCGCCGAACGGCATCCGGGCGGCCGTTGTTCGAGTCCGGGAGGGACCTTCGCGCGGACGGGGACGGCGTGCATGGCAGCTCCGGAAGGGCCGGTGAGGGGTACAGGTGCTCTAGAGAACGGCCCGGTGTGCTCCCCGTAACGGGTGACCGAGGGGCAGATCGTGAACTGATGTCCTGGCGCCCGGTGGAAGGCGGGTGTGGACTCGGCGGTCGCCCTTCGCGGGGACTCGAACGTCGAGCGTCACCCCTTCGTGGGATTGCGGGGTGCTGCGTACGGTACGGGCCTGCGGCATATGCGGACGTCGGGGGCGGGTTTCGGCCGCGGGAAAGCGGCAACCTGTTTGTCATGTCCAGACACGTGCGTAACGGCAGAAGCGAAGCAGCAAAGGTCATCGTCGTCATCGCGGACCTCACCGCGGTGATCCTCGGTCTGTGGATCCTGTTCGCCCTCCTCGACGCAAACCGCGCCAATGACCTGGTCAGTTGGGTGCAAGCCGCTGCCGCCTGGCTGGCCGGCTGGTCACACGACCTGTTCACCATGGACACGGACTGGGTGCGCACCGTCCTGAACTACGGGCTGCCCGCCGTGGTCTACGTACTCCTGGGGCATTTCGTCGCCGGCCGTCTCCGGCGCGCCTGATGAGGTGAGGGGTCTTCCCGCCCGGCAGGCTGACACCATGGCGTGCAGCGGCACGGGGATCGGAAGGTGACCGGGTGGAGGGCGACGGCGCGGGCTTCGAGGCGGCCGACGGCAACGGCCGCCCGCCGGCCGAGACCGCGCCGGGGAGGGCCACGGCCGTCCAGGCCGCGTTCAACGGGTTGCTGCAGATCCGGCGCCTGATGAACGAAGGCGCGGCCGATCCTCTGGCGGTGCCGGCGGATTGGGAACGCCACCACGTGGTGCGTGCCGTCGCGCTGGCCCTGGAGGCGGCAGGGATCACCCCGTCGGCCGCCGATGAGGAGGGGCAGCGCGTGGCGACGGGGTACTGCGTGCGCGCGGCCGAAGCACCGGGAGCGGCGCGGGTCGAGTGGCTGGGGCCGGCCGGCAGCGGCGCCGCCTACGCCGAACAGGAGGCGCTGCGGCACTGCGCAGCGGTGCTGCGCCGGCTGGGATGGGAAGCGCTGGAGTACCGCGGCCCGCGCCGCCGCCGCTACCTCGAAGTCGAACCGCCCGGCCGGGGCCTGCCCGAGAGGCCCGGCGGGCGGTGACGCTCGCGCCCTGAACCGAACCGGCCCGATTCCCCTTCCACGAAGGGACGTCGGACACCCTGCCGGCAGTCCGCGGGGCCCTTGGTGTCAGGTGTCGCAGTGGCCGGTCCCGGTGGTGCAGCTGTGGCCGGCGCAGTGGCAGATCCGGTTCACGGCGCGTGCCGGGGCAACGGCTGGTGTGCCCCAGCCGCCCCTGCTCCCTCCGCCACGGGCTCCTGCGAAGCGACTCGGGCCAGATGTCCGACGGCCGCGTCCGCCAAGGCGCGGAGCGCCGGGTGCCAGGGTCGGTCCGACGGCCCGGTCAGTACGAGGCGGCGCGAAGTCTGGGGTGCCACCGGCAGCAGGACCAGGTCGGACGGGATCAGGGAACGGGACACCTCGGACAGGACGGTCACGCCGATACCCGCCTGCACCATGCTGATCAGGGTCGCCAGGTCCCGTACCCGGTGAGTGGGGGAGAAGCGCAGTCCGGCCAGGCCGTGGAGCGTACGGATGCGGGCCTCGCAGCCGTTGGGCGAGATCAGGAACTGGTCGTCCTCCAGGTCGCGGAGGTCGACGAGCGGTTCGTCCGCCAAAGGGTGGTCCCGGGGCAGCAGCGCCCGGTAGGCGTCGTCGGCGAGCTGGACACCGGGGCCGGGCGGCGGGTCGATCAGGACCGCGGCATCGGTCGTGCCGTCCTCCAGCCAGCCCGCGATCTCGGCGCTGTCGCCCTCGAAGACCCGCACCGTGATCCGTGGCTGCTCCTCGCGCCAGTGCCGGAGCAGGCCGGGGACCAGCCCCTGGCAGACGGTCGGTGTGGCGGCCAGCCGTACGGTGCCGGTCGTCGTCCCGGTGGCGTCGGCCGCGATCCGCTCCACGGACCGGGCCGCCGACAGCGCGAGACGGGCGTGCGGCAGGACCCGCGCGCCGAGCGCCGTGGTCCGCGCCGGGGTGGCGCGCACCAGCAGCGGGGCGGCCAACTCGCGCTCCAGGGCGGCGACGGCGTGCGACACCGCTGATTGGCTCATGCCCAGTTCGGCGGCGGCCGCACTGAAGCCGCCCGCGTCGACGACGGCGAGGAACGCCCTCAACTGGGGAAGGTTGACGGTCATGCGAGGGCCTCATGGGTCTATGACATGTATGCGTTGGATCTATGGTGCCAGGTTGGCGAGGCTTGATCCGTGCCGCCGGGTCCGGCGGCCGACACACTCCAGCACGAGCCGAGGAGAGCCATGCCGTATTTCCGGGTCACCGTCCCCGACCCCGACCTCCCCGCCGACGTCCAGAGCGCCCTCGCCGAGGGGCTGACACGGCTGGCGGTCTCGGTCCTGCAGAAATCCAGCGCGCGCACCATCGTCCACATCAACCTGGTTCCGGCCGGCAGCTACTTCGTGGACGGCAGGCCCCTGGCCGGCACCCGCGATGCGCATGTGGAGGCCAGCATCACCATGGGCACGAACAGTGCCGCGGAGAAGGCCGCTTTCCTCGCCAGGGCCGGTGACCTGCTGTCGGACCTCCTCGGCCCGCTGCCCCGGGCGGGTGTCGCGCTCCACGAACTCCACCCCGAGAGCTACGGCTACAACGGAGTGACCCAGTTCGACTTCTACCGCCGCGCCGGGGACGCACCGGCTGCTGCCCTCACCACCCGCTGAGCGTCCCGCTCCCGGCCCCGCCCCCGCCTACGCCTCGCGACCGGGCCCCGCACGCCCTGCGCCCCGGTCAGCCCGATGCTCCCAGCGCGCGGGCCAGGGCGGGGACGTCGTCGGCGACGAGGTCCACCCCGGCGGGCGGACCGACGCGCTCGCTGTCCGGCCCCCACTCCAGCGGGCGGGGGATGTAGGCGGTACGGAGCCCTGCCGCGGCGGCCGCTTCGAGGTCGTCGGGGTGGCAGGCCACCATGAGGAGCCGTCGCGGCTCCACTTCGAGCAGTTCGGCGGCCATGCGGTAGACGCGGCAGTCGGGCTTGTACGACGTGGCCAGCTCGGCCGACAGGATGCAGTCGAAGCGCAGCCCCGCCTGTTTGGTGAGGCGCGCGAGCAGGCCGACCCCGCCGTTGGACAGCGTCGCGGTGACCACCCGGGTGGTGTGCAGCAGCTCCAGGCCGGGGGCGGCGTCGGGCCAGGGGCGCAGACGGTGCCAGGCCCGCACGAGCGCATCCCGTTCGGCCCCGCCGAGGTCGTCGAGTCCGTGCTCGGCCAGGGTCTCGTCGAGCATGAGCCGGTGCAGATCGTCCAGCGGGCGCCAGGGCAGCTCTCCGCTCAACAACCGTGCCAGCACCGGGCGGTAGCGTCGCCGCCAGGCGTCGGCGATGGTCGGCCAGTCGGCCTCCAGACCGGCCCGGCCGCCGATGTCGGCCAGCGTGTCGGTCACGCCGGACCGCCAGTCGGTCAGCGTCCCGAAAACATCGAACACGGCAGCATCAACGTCCATACGGCATCCCCCGACCCTTCGACGTGCCCTCCGGATTCACCGATGTGGTGCGCTTTCGATCATGCCGCAATTCGGCGGCTCAGGTGCCCGACTCAGGCACGCGATGGCAGCGTTCTTGTGAACGCGCCTGACGGAGCCGTCAGGCGCTGCCCTGATCCCAGGAGCGCCGGTACGCGATCTGTTCCTCGTTCAGGGTGTTGATGCCGACGCACAGTGTCCGGAGTTTGAGGTGTGCCACGTGGTCGTCGATGTGCGCGGGCAGGGCGTGCACCCGGTGGCCCATGTGGGCGGCGTACCGGACGAGGTACTCGCACCGGCCGCGGCGCGCAGGGCCGGCACGTCGATCCCGACGTCGACGTGACCGGGGTTGCACACGATGGCGTCGTCGGGCACCGGGGCGGGCAGCCGGGCGAAGTGCTCCGCCCGGAGGACGTTCTTGTTGCTGGTGACCGTGGTGAAGAGGTCGCCGAGCTCGGCGGCGCGGTCCATCTCCATGACCCGGTATCCGTTGCGCGGGTTGAACCTGGTGCCGGGGTGGAGACGGCGGAACGACCTCATCGCCGTTGTGACCTGCGGAGGTGCGCGCGGTGGCCTGCCACCGCTGGACCGTTGTCCGCCGACGGCGTGCCGGCGGTCGGATGTCGGCCGCCGGTCGTCGACTGCCGGCGGACCACGGTCGGTGCGGGCCGAAGCCCGCAGTCAGCGCAGGCAGAGCCCGCAGCCAGTGCGGGCTCTGCCTGCTCCGCGGTCAGCCCTTGCCGAGCAGCTCGTTCATCCGGGCGATCTCCGCGCTCTGGGTCCTGATGATGTCCGCGGCCAGCGTCTTCGCCCGGCCGAAGGCGCCCTTGTCCTGTTCGGTGCCGGCCATTTTCACCGCGCCCCGGTGATGCCCGACCATCATCTCCAGGAACGACCGGTCGAAGTCCTTGCCGGACTTCTTCCCGAGCGCGGCCATCTCCTCCATGCCCTTCATACCGGGCATGGAGGAGTGGGCGGAGTGGTCCATGCCGGGCATCTCCGCGGGCACCGGCTCGTGCCAGGCCGACAGCCACCCGGACAGGGTCCTGATCTCCGGGGCCTGGGCCTTCTTGATCTTGTCGGCGAACTCCTTGACCTGCGGAGAAGAGGCCCGGGTGGCGGCCAGGTCGGCCATCTCCACGGCCTGCCGGTGGTGCGGGATCATGCCCTTGGCGAAGGCCACGTCGGCAGCGTTGTGGCCACCGGACGGGACCCGTGCGCTCGGCGAGGCGGCGGGCTTCGCGGGGGAGCCGTCGCCGGAGTGGCTGCCGCTGTTGTTGCTGCCGCAGGCGGCCAGCGCCAGTGCGCAGACGGCAGTTGCCGCGACGAGGGGGACGCGGTGGGCGAGGGGACGGATGGGCTTCACGGTGAACTCCTGAAGACGTGCGGTATCGGAACATGCCGGACGACGACGCCACCCCGCAGCGGGGCGTGCCGTCGGGCGTTCCTAGATCCGCAGAAGTTGGAGTTCGGCCAGAGAGGGAGGCGCCCGCCCGCCGTCCCGGCCCTTCGACCCGCCTGCGTCCGCCTCGGATTCGGGCTCGGCGGGGCGGACGGGGGAGGGCACCAGGGCCGGGGGAGCCGGCGCCGCTTCGAGCGCCCCGGACGCGCAGGCCGTATCGGCGTGATGGAGTTTCCCGCCGCTTCCGCAGTGTCCCGCTCCGTGGCAGTGCGCGTGGGCGGTGGCCATCGCGGCCGTGCGGTGTTCGTGCGGGGGAGGGGCCGAGGTGACGGCGGGGGCGAGGGCGTGCATGCCCAGCAGGCCGGCCAGCAGCACGAGTACGAACAGCGCACGACACCGCCGGGCGGGCGGTGTCGGAGCGTACGGTCGGCGGGGCAGCACGCCCCCATCGTAGGCAACGGCCCGAGAGGGCGGCGCGGCAGCCCGGCCCGACGCGCGCACAGCGCAGGACGGCGTCCCGGCAACCGGTTGCCGGGACGCCGTACCCAAGGGGGGACTGCTACTTCACGTTGACGCCCGTCCATGCGGCGCCGACGGCCTTGTACTCGGCGCTCGTCGTGCCGTACAGAGCCCCCGCCGCCTTCAGGGTCGCGGCGCGCGCGGCCTTGTAGTTGGTGGTGGAGGTCATGTACGTGGTGAGGGCCTTGTACCAGATCTTCTCGGCCTTGGCCCGGCCGATCCCGGTGACCTTGGAGCCGTCGGAGGTCGGGCTGTTGTAGCGGACGCCGTTGATGGTCTTGGCGCCGCTGCCCTCGGACAGCAGGTAGAAGAAGTGGTTGGCGACACCGGACGAGTAGTGCACGTCCTTGTTGCCCACGCCGCTGGACCAGTAGTCGGCCGACGCCCCGTCCTTGGACGGCTTGTCCATGTAGCGCAGCGGGGTGCCGTCGCCGTTGATGTCGATCTTCTCGCCGATGAGGTAGTCGCCCGGGTCCGAGGCGTTCTTGGCGTAGAACTCGGCCGACGTGCCGAAGATGTCGGACGTGGCCTCGTTGAGACCGCCCGACTCGCCGCTGTAGTTGAGCCCCGCCGTGGCGGCGGTGACACCGTGGCTCATCTCGTGGGCGGCCACGTCGAGGGAGGTGAGCGGGTGCGCGTTCCCTTCGCCGTCACCGTAGGTCATGCAGAAGCAGCTGTCGTCCCAGAAGGCGTTGACGTAGTTGCTGCCGTAGTGGACGCGGGAGTAGGCACCCTTGCCGTCGCCGCGGATGCCGCTGCGGCCGAAGGTGTTCTTGTAGAAGTCCCAGGTGACGGCCGCCCCGTAGTGCGCGTCGACGCCGGCGGTCTGGCGCCCGCCGCCCCACACGTCGTCCGCGTCGGTGAAGAGCGTTCCGGTGCCCGACGTGTTCTGCTTGAGGTCGTAGGTCTTGTGGCCGCCGCGGGCGCCGTCGGTCAGTTGGTAGGTCGATCCGCTCTTGGTGGTGGTGAGCGTGACCTTGCCGCTGTAGGTGCTGGTGCCGGAGCCGGTCTCGATCGCCTCGTTCTGGAACAGCTTCCGGCCGGTGGCCGCGTCGGTGACGACGTGCAGTTCGCTGGGCGTGCCGTCCTTCTGGACGCCGGTGACGACGGTTTCGTACGCGAGCACCGGCTTGCCCGTGGCGGCCCAGATCACCTTGCGGGGCGCGGAGGAGGCGCTGGTTTTGGTGTCCTTCTTCGCCGCGGCAGCGCTGAGCGCGCTCTTCTTCGCGGCGGAGGGGGCGAGCGCGGCGGACGTGGTGGCCACGGATATCCGCGCGTCGGTCGCCTTGGTGACGCTGCGGGTCCCGTTCGCGGCCTCGTGGACCACCAGGTCGCCGCCGAGGACCGGCAGTCCCTCGTAGGTGCGCTCGTACCGGGTGTGCACCGTGCCGTCCGCGTCCTTGACGACATCACGCACGACGAGCTTCTCCGCCGCGCCGAGGCCGATCTTCGCGGCGGTGGCGGAGGCGTGGTGCTGGGCATCCACGAGTGCGGATGCCCGCTGCGCGCTGGACAGTTGGACCGCCGAAGCGCCGGTCGCACGGTCCGGCTGTGCGCTGGCCGAACCGGCCTGGACGCCGACGGCGACCATCGCGGCGGAGGCGACCAGGGCGGCAGCGCGCAGGGTGTTCTTGCGGGGGGTGGACGAGATCCGTCTCAACTCGGTCTCCCTTGTGAGGGCCGCGGCGTCACGGCCCAAGATGCGGCCGGGCAGCCGAGGGGTGGATGCCCGGTGGAGCAGAAGAGTGAATCGAGGGGAGCGTGCCAGGAGTTGACGCCTTTTGACAGATGTTCAACACAGAAGAAACAACAATTTCACCAATGGCAATGCTTTGTGATGTCTTTCGAGGCATTTGCGGCCATGGGGCGGGTGTGGCGGGGGTGTTGGCGACGGTGAGGGGAGGGGCGGCCGGCAGGAGCGCACCTCCCCTCCGGGGTCAGCAGGCGCCCAGGTCGCGCCAGACCCCCGAGCCGCCGGTGGAGGGTGTCTCGCCCTGCGTCCACCACTTCGCCTGCCAGGTATGGCCGTTGTACGAGGCGGTGTCGCCGCCCACATAGACCGTCCCGGCGCTGTAGGCGGGGGCGGTGCAGCTGCCGGGCGGGGTGGTGGGCGGCGTGGTGGGAGTGGTGGCGCCGGCGAACTTCACCGAGTACTTGGTGAAGTCGTATGCACCCTGCGGAACGCTGCTGCAGGTGCCGGACGTCCTGCCGTTGTTGTCCGGCGGGGAACACTGCCGGTCCCGGTTGACGGACCAGTTCGTGAAGCGCGCCATGCGGTGCGCGGTCGCGAAGTCCAACACCGTCTGGAAGTCCGCCTGGGTGAAGTACTCGCCGGTGTCGCTGCGCCCGTTCATCTGCGAGATGCCCTCATGGGCGTACGCGGTGGCTTCGTCCCAGCCGAAGGTGGACCGCAGGAGGGAGTTGAACGTGGTCAGGGCGGCGGTCTGGGAGGCCGCGCCGTTGAAGCCGCCGTCGAAGGGCATGATGGAGAAGTTGTCCGGGGTGAAGGACTGGGCCCTGGCCTCCTCGAGCATCTGCTTGCCGAACCAGCCGGTGCCGTCGGCGGTACCGGCCGTGGTGACGGAGAGGTAGATACCGGGGTTCTTCTGCTGGAGGATCTTGGCGGCCCCGATCTCGTTGTGGATGGCGGCGGCGTTCTCGTACTCCGGCTCCTCCAGGTCGAAGTCGAGGGCCTTGAGGCCGTACTTGTCGACGACCTGCTGGTATGCGGCAGCCGTCGCCTCCGGGGTGGCGCAGGTCTGTCCGAGCTTGGTGCCGCCGTACCCGCCGGCGGAGGCGGAGACGTCTCCCCCCTTCGCGCGGATCGCGGCGATCACGCCGGCCACCGCGGTGTCCGAGCCGACCGGGTGGGTCCCGCCCCACGTCGGCGCGCAGCCACCGCCGTTCGGGGCCAGGACGAAGGCGAGCTGGAACGCCTTGAGTCCGGTGGCGTCCATCACCGATGCGGCGTCCGGCGGGTCGTTGTCCAGCGGCATGAGGTAGGGCGCCGCGGCGTACCAGTTGCCGCCCAGGGACTGCGGGGTCGCGGCGGCCCTGCCGTCGTCGCCGGCGAGAGCCGTGCCGGCGGCGGCGAGTGCGAGGCAGGCCGCCGAGAGGACGGCGGCGAGAGTTCTGACATGACGAGGTGGCACATGCCCTCCCACGGAGCGAAGTTGGTCCAGACCAATTGCCCATAGAGTGACCGCTCGTCATGAGCGCGTCAACGCTTGGGGCCGGACGGATGCCGGTGCTCAACTCCAAGTGGGGACGCCGGTGCCTGTTCCGTCGGCCGTCTTCGGTGCGGCAGGATCGGTATCAGGGGTCGGGTGCTCGTCGATTCAGGAGGGGGTGCACGTGTCGGTGCCGTCTGCGATCCGCAGCCCGGACATGGTGCGCGGTCTGCAGGAGAGAGCGGCCAGGGCTCTGCCGGCCGGCCATGTCGAGAACGCGGACGGATGGCTGCTGCGCCATGCCCCCGGGTGCTCCTGGTGGGTGGGTACGGTGCTGCCGCACGCTGATGCCGGGCCGGGCGCATTGCTGCGCAGGGTCGTGGCGGCGGAGGAGTTCCATGCCGCTCACGGCACGGCCCCGCGGTTCCAGATCAGCTCGGGGGCGTGCCCGGAAGATCTCGACAGGGTACTGGCGGGGCGTGGCTATCACCGCCGGTGCCCGATGTCGTTGCGGGTGGCAACCACCGCCCGTGTCCGGCAGGGGGAGCCGAAGGAGTCGCTGGGGGTACGACTGGACGACCGTCCGTCACGCGCATGGTTCGCTCTCTGGCGCGCGGTGCACGATCGGTACGGGGACTGGTCCGCCCAGCGGGCCATGCTCGATCGTGTGGACCGGCCCAGTGCCTACGCCTCCGCGATGTCGGGGAACGACGTCGTCGCGGTGGGCCGTGCGGTCGCCGACGACGGTTGGGCGGGAGTGTTCGGTATGGCCACGCTGCCCGAAGCCCGGGGGAGAGGGGCCGCCCGAGGCGTCCTCGCCGCTCTGGCCCACTGGGCCGGCACGCATGCCGCCGACCGGATGTATCTCCAGGTGGAACGCGACAATCCCGCCGCTCTCCGGCTCTATCGGCGAGCGGGCTTCGGTGAGGTGTGCGGCTACCACTACCGCACCGGATCGTGAGCGTCCGTCGGCGGGTGGCAGCTCGGATCCGGGGGGCGCCACGACGGCGTTGCATCCGTCCGGGCTCTGCGGCTGACGGTGCTCGCGTTGTCGGCGCTCGGGAACGTCAGTGCTCGGGGCCGTCGGCGCTCAGGGGCGGTGCTCGGACCGTTTCCGCCCGGGACCGCCGGTGGTCACACCGTCACGATCACGGCGTAGGCGATGAAGAACGCGGCGCAGAGCACGACGAGGATGCCCAGGATGACGACGGGCCCTGTGGCCCATCCGCGGGTCTGACTGTCGCGGGGGCCGGTCTCCGCGCCCGTGCTGCCCTCGCCCGGCGGGGTTTCCCCGGGCGGCACTCCGACTCCCGGGGCGAGGCCGGGGGAGCGGCGTGGATCCTGATCGGGATATTGAGAGTCCATACCGGTAGCTTGCCCCGTTTTGCCCGAAATAAGTGACGGGCGAGGACTCCGGGAGGCCGGGCCGGGGCGCGACGGGGGAGTGGGGGCTACAGGGCCGGCGGGCGGGGTTGTGGTGCCCCTGCTCCGTTCTGTACGGGCCGCAGCAGGTCAGCGGTCGGCGGCGATGTCCTCGCGGAGGCCGTCGGAGAACTCCCACCACGACAGGGGGAGCCAGTCGCCGTTGATGAATGCATCGACAGTCGCACCGCGACCGCGGACGGTAACCGTCGTGCCCGGCGGGTACGAGGTGCCGGACAGGCCGAGCACGGGGACGAGCAGGGTCCCGAGCCGCTGTGCTGCCACGTGTGCCGCCCTCCCTCTTTCGTTTCTCGGTGCGACATTGCGATACCGCGAGTGGATATCCCGTCTCACATTACTGGCTTGCCGCATCCGATAGACCGGAGAATCATGAGGGATAGGTCACGTCGAAAAGGTGGGGGAATTCTGCGTGCTATCCGCCGAGTGGGAGGTGGCAGCAAATGAAAGCCGTCGTCTACAAAGGGCCGTACTCCGTCGAGGTCCAAGATGTCGCCAAGCCTGGTGTCCAGCACCCCAACGAGGTGGTCGTGAGGGTCACCTCCACCGCGATCTGCGGCTCGGACCTGCACATGTACGAAGGCCGCACGGCGGCCGAGCCCGGCATCGTCTTCGGTCACGAGAACATGGGGATCATCGAGGAAGTAGGCCCGGGCGTCACCTCGCTCATGGCGGGCGACCGCGTGGTGATGCCCTTCAATGTCGCCTGTGGGTTCTGCACCAATTGCCTCGAGGGGTACACCGGATTCTGTCAGACCGTCAATCCGGGATTTGCGGGAGGCGCTTACGGATATGTTGCCATGGGGCCCTGGGCGGGCGGCCAAGCGGAATATCTTCGCGTTCCCTATGCCGACTTCAACTGCCTGAAACTGCCGCCGGGAAACGAGCACGAGTCCGACTTCATGCTGCTCGCCGACATCTTCCCGACCGGCTACCACGGCTGTGAACTCGCCCAGGTACGCCCGGGCGAGAGCGTCGCGGTGTACGGCGGCGGGCCGGTCGGACTCATGGCTGCCTACTCCGCTCTCCTGCGCGGGGCGAGCAAGGTCTTCGTCGTCGACCGGATACCCGAGCGGCTGGACAAGGCCCGCGAGATCGGCGCCGTCCCGGTCAACTTCGCCGAGGGCGACCCGGTGCAGCAGATCAAGGACCAGACGCAGGGGGCCGGCACCGACAAGGGCGTCGACGCCGTCGGCTATCAGGCCATGGCGCACGGCGAGACCCGCGAGGAACCGGCGACCGTCCTGAACTCGCTCATCGAAACCGTGCGGGCCACCGGTGCCCTCGGCGTGCCGGGCCTGTACGTTCCGGCCGACCCGGGCGGCCCCGACGAACAGGCCAAGAAGGGCATGCTCGTCGTTTCGATCGGCAAGCTCTTCGAGAAGGGGCTGCGGATGGGGACGGGGCAGTGCAATGTGAAGCGCTACAACCGGCGCCTGCGCGACATGATCATCGAGGGGCGGGCGAAGCCGAGCTTCGTCGTCTCGCACGAACTCCCCCTCGACCAGGCCCCTTCGGCATACGACAAGTTCGACAAGCGGATCGAGGGCTACACGAAGGTCATCCTGCATCCGTAGACGCGACGGCTGCACGGCTTGGCCGGCGCCGGTGGCCGCCGGCCCCGGTGCCGGCCGGTGCCGCGCCCGGTGCCGGTCCGCGAGGGTTCGGCGATGCCCCCTGCGGACATCTGCTGTCGCATTGTCTGAAGGGACGATGACGGGGTACGCGGGCTCCACTGATCGATGGAAGGGTGGAGACCGTGTCCGATGCGTACGAGCTGAACGTCGAAGTGAACGTCACCGAGCCGGAGGTCGCGGTGGTGACCGTGTCGGGGGATCTCGACGGTGCGACCGGCACCTCCCTTCACCACCAGCTGGCCAATCAGATCGTGCACGGCAGGCGGTTTCTCGTGTTGGACCTGAGGGCCGTGCCGTTCATGGACTCTTCGGGGCTGAACATCATCATCCGTGCCTCCAACGAGGCCAAGCGCCTCGACGGGAGCCTGCACCTGGCAGCGGTGTCCGACGTCGTACTGCGTCTGCTCGACCTGACCGGCATCAGCGTGACCACCCCGGTCCACGCGAGCCCCGAGGACGCCCTCGCCGTGATCGCGTCACAGCGCGCGGACGAGCCCGGCCGGGCGGAAAGCTCCCGTGCTGTGCAGAGGTGACCCCGCCTGCCACCCTCACTTGGCCTCCGCCACCTGGCCGTGAGGTATCCGTTCGGCCGAAGGGACCGGCCGAACGGATACCTCATCCGCTGAACGCGTCGACTCCGGTGAGCTCGGCCGACAGCCGCCACAGCCGTGCGGCCCGCTGAGGATCAGTGGCCCAGACCTGCACCCCGCTGCCCAGATGGGTGTTCGGTACGGCGGGCTCGGCGATGTCGCAGTCCTCGCAGTACACCCCGTCCCGTCCCGCCAACTGCGGAGAGGTCGCCGCCCACACCTGAGTGGCCGCGCCCTGCTCGGGCGTCTTCCACCCGCTGTTCGTCGGACTGGTATCGATCATCTCGGTCAACTCCGCCAGCTCCTCCGCGGACATGTGCCGGGCGAGCCGGGTGGCGATGGCTCCCGGGTGCACCGAGAGCGCCCGGACTCCGGCGTCGCGTCCCAGTGTGTCCAGATGCGGCGCGAACAACGCGTTGGCCGTCTTCGCCTGCCCGTACGCCTGCCACTTGTCGTAACCGTGGCGGAAGTGCACATCGTCCCAGCGGATGTCCGAGAGCTGGTGCCCGTTGGAGGACACCGACACCACCCGCGCACCCCCGCGCGCCATGGCCGGCCACAGCCGGTTGACCAGCGCGAAGTGACCGAGGTGATTGTGGCGAACTGGGCCTCCCAACCGGGACCGACACGCGTCTGCGGGCAGGCCATGATCCCGGCGTTGCTGATCACCAGGTCGATGCCGCGGTCCGAGGACAGGAACCGCTCCGCGAAGGACCGCACGCTCTCCAGGTCCGTCAGTTCCAGTTCGTCCACCTCCACTCCGTCGATCCCGTCCACCGCCTCCCGGGCCGCTCGTCGCCCGGGCGTGGGCCGGGCGCCACTCGTGCGGGGCCGGGCACCACCACCCGCGCGAGGTCCGGCCATCGCGATGCGGGCCCCCGCGGGACCCGTGGGCCCGGCCATCTGCGTACGCCCTACGAGGCCGCACCGGCTCTGTTGCGCCCCCGGGCCCGGAGAATCGCCGGGACGCACCGCTACCGCTACCGCTTCCGCTTCCGCGGGAAACGTCCGGGCCGGCCGACGCCAACTGCTGCGCGTCGACCGGCCCGGACGTCACGATCAGACCAGGTCGTACCGGTCCAGGTTCATCACCTTGTCCCACGCCGCGACGAAGTCGTGCACGAACTTCTCCTTCGCGTCGTCGCTCGCGTAGACCTCGGCCAGCGCGCGCAGCTCGGAGTTCGAGCCGAAGACGAGGTCGGCACGGGTGCCGGTCCACTTGACCTCGCCCGTGGCGGCATCACGGCCCTCGAAGGTGCTCCCGTCCTTGGACGTCGCCGTCCAGGTGGTGCCCAGGTCGAGGAGGTTGACGAAGAAGTCGTTCGTCAGGGACCCGGGGGTGGTGGTGAGGACGCCGTGCGCCGACTGCTGGTGGTTCGCGCCCAGGACGCGGAGGCCGCCGATGAGGACCGTGAGCTCGGGGGCGCTCAGGGTCAGCAGGTTCGCCTTGTCGAGCAGCAGGTGCTCGGCCGGCAGGCGGTTGCCCTTGCCGACGTAGTTGCGGAAGCCGTCGGCGCCCGGTTCGAGCGCGGCGAACGACTCCACGTCGGTCTGCTCCTGCGACGCGTCCACGCGGCCGGGGGCGAAGGGGACCTCGATGTCGAAGCCGGCGTCCTTGGCGGCCTGCTCGACGGCCGTGCCGCCGGCGAGCACGATCAGGTCGGCGAGCGAGATCTGCCTGCCGCCGCTCCGGCCCGCGTGGAAGGACTCCTGGATCCCTTCCAGCGTGCGCAGGACCGTCGCCAGCTGGTCGGGGTCGTTGACCTCCCACCCGCTCTGCGGCTCGAGACGGATGCGGGCACCGTTGGCGCCGCCGCGCTTGTCGCTGCCACGGAACGACGAGGCCGACGCCCACGCGGTGGACACCAGCTGGGAGACGGACAGGTCCGAGGCGAGGATCCGGCTCTTGAGGTCGGCGATGTCCCCGGCGTCGACGAGCTCGTGCGTCACCGCGGGCAGCGGGTCCTGCCACAGCTGGGTCTCGGCCGGGACCTCCGGGCCGAGGTAGCGCCCGACCGGCCCCATGTCGCGGTGGGTCAGCTTGAACCACGCGCGGGCGAAGGCATCCGCGAACGCGTCGGGGTTCTCCTGGAAGCGACGGGAGATCTGCTCGTACGCCGGGTCGAAGCGCAGCGCGAGGTCGGTCGTCAGCATCGTGGGGGCGTGGCTCTTCGACGGGTCGTGAGCGTCGGGGACGGTGCCGGCCCCGGCACTGTCCTTCGGCCGCCACTGGTGCGCACCGGCCGGGCTCTTGAACAGCTCCCACTCATAGCCGAAGAGGATCTCGAAGAAGCTGTTGTCCCAGGTCGTCGGGGTGTTCGTCCAGGTCCCCTCAAGACCGCTGGTGATCGCGTCACCGCCCTTGCCGGTGCCGAAGGTGCTCTTCCAGCCCAGGCCCTGCTCCTCCAGCGTGGCGGCCTCGGGGTCGGGGCCGACGTTGTCGGCCGGGCCGGCGCCATGGGTCTTGCCGAAGGTGTGACCGCCCGCGACCAGGGCGACCGTCTCCTCGTCGTTCATCGCCATCCGGCGGAACGTCTCCCGGATGTCGCGGGCCGCGGCCAGCGGGTCCGGGTTGCCGTTCGGGCCCTCCGGGTTGACGTAGATCAGGCCCATCTGCACCGCGCCGAGCGGGTTCTCCAGCTCCCGGTCGCCGGTGTAGCGCTGGTCGTCGAGCCAGGTGGTCTCGGGACCCCAGTAGACGTCCTCCTCCGGCTCCCAGACGTCCTCACGGCCGCCGCCGAAACCGAAGGTCGTGAAGCCCATCGTCTCCAGCGCGACATTGCCGGCCAGGACCATCAGGTCGGCCCACGACAGGCTCTGGCCGTACTTCTTCTTGACCGGCCACAGCAGACGGCGGGCCTTGTCGAGGTTGGCGTTGTCCGGCCAGCTGTTCAGCGGGGCGAAGCGCTGCTGGCCGGCACCGGCGCCGCCGCGGCCGTCGCTGATGCGGTACGTGCCCGCGCTGTGCCACGCCATCCGGATGATGAACGGGCCGTAGTGCCCGAAGTCCGCCGGCCACCAGTCCTGCGAGGTCGTCAGCACCTCGGCAATGTCCTGCTTCACCGTCGGAAGATCGAGGCTCTTGAACGCCTCGCCGTAGTCGAACTCCTCGCCCAACGGGTTCGCCACCGCGGGATTCTTGGCAAGGATCTTCAGATTGAGCCGCTCCGGCCACCACTGGCGGTTTCCGCCACCCTGGGTCGGGTGGAGGGCACGACCGTGCGCGACCGGGCAGCCCCCTGCCTCCTCGGGCTTCGGGTCTGTGACGATTGCGTCGTGGTTCTCAGACATGGGAATCCTTCCGAACTGGGCGGATCACGTGCTCAGAAACTGCGGGCGATGGAGCGGTGGAGCGGCCGGGGCACAGGCCCCAGGAGACGGCCTCGGCGTCGTCGGCCGAGAGCCCCGGCTGTCGGACAGGTCCGACTGGGCAGACAAGTTGACGGGGCGGACGGGTCGGACTGGGCGAACAGGCCGGACTGGGAACAGGCCGGCGGCGTGAGTCCCGCGCCGCGGGTCGTGCACGGAGCCCGCATGCCCGGGACCCCCGCCCTGCCCGGCTTGGGCGGCATACGCGACGTAAGAGGAAATATCACCTCTACGATCACGTACCGCGCAGCCGATCCCTCGCCGTCGAAGCGGTGACCGAAACCGTCCGGACGCCGCCACTTCGCACGGGGACGAGGCACTCGTGGAGGAGGCGGAGAGAGGGCGGGAGACGAAGGAGACGGCCGGGCCTCCCCGGCAGAACCCGCTGCCGGATCCGTGCCTGGCCACAGGCGTCCGACTGCTCGCCGCTGCGTCTGTCCGCGACCAGGGCCGGATTCGGTCGTTGGCGGACCCGTCTCCTGAACCGTCACGGGCTTTCCCCTGCTGTCGTTCTGTCCCTTGGCTGTCGCCGGAACCGATCCTACGATGGACGAAATCCAAGTCAATACAACAACCAGACCCGTACGGATTCATTCATCTTCGTTCACCGAACAACGCACAGTGAGGACTGGTGGGCATGAGCGACCTGCTGGGCCGGCTTCGCGGACGTGGCTGGCGGATGACCGTCCAGCGCCGCGTAGTCGCCGAGGTACTCGACGGCGAACACGTCCACCTCACCGCGGACGAGGTGCTCGCCCGCGCCGCCGTGCGGTTGCCGGAGATCTCCCGCGCGACCGTCTACAACACCCTCGGCGAACTCGTCTCGCTCGGTGAGGTGATGGAGGTGGCCACCGACGGCCGCGCCAAGCGCTACGACCCGAACGCCCGCCGCCCCCACCAGCACCTGGTCTGCTCGACCTGCGGCGCCATCCGGGACGTCCACCCCGACGGCGACCCCTTGGCCGCCCTGCCCGCCTCCGAGCGCTACGGCTTCACCGTCTCCGCCGCCGAGGTGACCTACCGGGGCCTCTGCCCCGACTGCGCGCACGCGTGATCCGCCCCGTGAATCTCCGTTCCGTATCGCGGTGATCAGCGGCGCCGGGCCGACCGTGCCGCCGTGCCGGGGGCTGGTGGCAGGGTTCCCTGCGAGCTTCCCGTGCACAGGCACTGTCGTACGCCATTGCGGCTGACTGCTGTTCTGTCATGAGTCATGTCCGCGGCCGCATCCCATGACGACGCGGACCCACTCCCCGGAACCTGGGAGTCCGATTTTTCATGGCACATCCGCCTTGTTGGCTTGATTTCATCTGAGTAATCTGACCGATGATCATCCCGGTTACTGCAGAAAAGGGCTCTTCCCATGCGCATCCACGCTCGTGCCGGCGCCATAGTCGCCACCTCCCTCCTCGCCACCGTGGGCTTGGCGGCTCCGGCTTCGGCCGGCGAGCCGGCCGGTGCGGTCAGCAACGCGGGCCCCTCTTGCACCTCGCTGTCCAACGGCAGTTTCTGCGTGGCCATCATCGACGGCGGCCACTCCGTGAATCTCGTGTACGGGAAGACCGGCGGCTCCCCGGTGACCGTCAAGTTCGGCTACCGGAAGGGCCACACGAAGCACCTCAGCAACGCGTACACGGTCAAGAGCGGCGACACGAAGACGTACAAGTTCAAGAATCAGAACCTGGGCTGCAGCACCATCTACGGTGTCCTGGCCGTCGAGGGCCAGAGCGACTTCGAGACGCCGGGTCTGCACAACACCAGCTGCTGACCGTCGTGTGCGCGCCTGGTGCCCATGGCGCCGGGCGCGCGTCGCCCCTACCGCGAGCCGTAGTTCGGCTGCGGCAGACAAGCCACGGGTGCCGGCTTCACCATCGACCCGGGCTGGGTCGGGCCGGGCGACTGCTCGGCGGGCTTGAGCAACGCAGCTCGCCAGGGCTCGGCCGGCTCCACCTCGACACCCGCAACTCGACTCCATCACCAGCTGGTTGATCGTGCAGCGGGGCATCAGCGCCGCGCCGGGCCGGCGTCGCGGGCATCGATAATGCCGCGACGGGCGGGCGTCCCGTCCGCATGCGGAGTCGCAGGCGTCGTCACGAGCTGGACGAGTGGGTTGGCCGAGCCGCGGGGCCCGCGGAGCTTACGTCTCCGGAGCGACGAGGCTGCGGAGCAGGGGGGTGGCGATCCGCACGATGTCCTCCACGTCCGCGTCGGCCAGGTCGGGCATGTGCAGCAGAAAGCGCTGGGCGGCGATGCCCATCATGATCGAGCTGAACAATGCGGCCCGCAGTCGCGCGTCGGGGGCATCGATGGTGCCGGCGATGTGATCGGTGACCTCCGCGGTGAGATGGCGGCGCAGCAGCTCTGCCGCCTCGTCGCTCGTCATACTGGTCCGCAGGAGCACCGCCATGGGGCTGTCCGGATCCGCCGCCCAGGTGCCCAGCATGCCCCGCAGGCGGTTCTCCACCGTGTGGCCGGGGTCGCTGGTGGTGAGCTGGTCATGGGGGATCTGCCAGCGGACGGCCTCGCGGAAGAGGTCCTGCTTGCTGCCGAAGTACTGGATCACGGAGGACTTGTCCACGTCCGCTTCGGTGGCAATGGCGCGGATGGTGGCGCGCTCGTAGCCGACCTCCGCGAACTTCCGCCGCGCGGCCGCCAGGATGCGCCGACGTGTGCGCTCTCCCTTGCGCTCGCAAGGAGCTGGGTCCTGGCCCGGGCACACCGAACCCGCTTCTCTTCCCGGGTCCACTGAACCGGAATCCTTCTCCGGGCCCGCTGCACCGGACGTCCGCTGTGCGCCCTGTCCGGGCGGCGCATGTGTCACTGCATCGGCGCAGGTCAAAGTCGGTCCCCTTTCCGGTGCCGGCCCTGATGCTACAAGCACCTGCGCGCGGCGCCAGAGTCTCGGACGGACGGCGGATCGCAAGGGCTCCGTCGGGAGAGAATCCGACGCTGCTGCACGGGCAGGGGGTGACCTCACCCTCACCGCGCTCCGGCCGGTGGAGTCCTCACGGTCGGAGCGCGGGGGAACGGGTTCGGTCCACCGTTCACGCGGGCGGTGTGCGGGCCGCAGCCGGCTCAGACGGCCAGGGCCGTCGCGTCCTCCACCAGTCGGCCGAGGTCCGGCAGGGCGTGGGCCCGGCGCTGGAGTCCTTGGGCACGGGACCGGTAGGAGCGGTCCTCCAGTACGTTGCGCACCGCTGCCGCCAGCGCCTCCCGCGTGACGTCCTGGACGTCGATCCGCGTCCCGACGCCCAACTGCTGCAGTCGACTGGCGTTGTGCGACTGCTCGGCGAACAACGGCACGGCCACCATGGGCACCCCGGACGCCAGCGCCTCCCGGGTCCCGTTGAAACCGGCATGCGTGAGGAACAGATCGCTGGACCGGAGCAACAGTTCCTGCTGGACGAACGACGTCAGATGGACGTTGTCGGGGCGCGCACCGTCCCACTGCCGCGGGTCACGGTCGGCACCCAGCGCCACGACACCGGTGACCGGCAGGTCTCCGAGCGTCTCGATGATGGTCTCCAGCAGCGCGAGCGCGCCGCCGGGCAGGCGGGGAGCGTTCGAACCGAGGGTGGCGAGGACGAGCGGCCGCTCCGTGGGGAGTTGAGCGATCTCCGGGTCGAGGCCACCCGGTGTCGTCTGGGCGGGGACCTGGTAGTAGCGGGCACCGGGCAGCCGGCTGTCCGCGGGGTAGAAGTCCTCCGGAACGACTCCGGCGCGGAAGGCGCGGAACGGGTGCCAGGGGTCGCTGACCGGCGCCAGGCCGAGCTTCTCCCGCTGCCGGTTCAGCTCCTCGTGCACGGCGGGATGGGCGTACGGAGCCATCGGTGCGATGTCCAGAACGCCATGGGGTATGCCGAGGTTCTCTGCCGCCAGATAGCCGCCGTACTCGGTCGACTCATGGAGGATCAGGTCCGGCCGCCAGTCCCTCGCCACGTCGAGCAGGTCGAGGGCGCTGGGCCCGGCGAGATGCCCGACGAACGCCGCCGCGAAGAACTCCGGCGCCAGTTCGACGGTCACGGACCCGACCTTGTCCATGCCCGGCGGGGGCTGGATCTTGCCGCCCTGGAGGGCTTCCCCCATCGACTGGAGATGGGGCAGCGTCAGCGCGGTGAGCCCGCGCTTCTCGATGTGCTGGACAACCCCGGCCCCAGTGGCGATGGCCACCTCATGGCCCGCCTCCCGGGCTCGTTCCGCCACCGGCAGAACCAGGGGCGCGAGGTGCGAATAGATTGCCTGTGCGGTGATGAGGATGCGCATGGTGCTCGCTCTCCACGATGCGGTGCGGACCCCAAGGTGTGGGCCCCACCGCGGACTTCAGGGCCGACTTCTCAAAAATAAACGCTTGTTGAGAATCTACCACTCACCCTCAGGTCCTCTCCCGACTACTGGGCATCCGCTCGTGCTCGTACCTGCCCGCTCACGCGCCCACTTGCTTGCCGCACTCCACGCTTTTGGGCAGCCGCAGCGCCTCGTCCGTGACGCCCGCGCGAACCGCCGCACGGGATCGCGCCGGGGCTGCACACCACGACCTGGCGGCGCACTTCTTCGGCCCGGAGAGGGGCGCCGAATTCTCGCCGCCTGGTCAAGACGATCGCTCGGCGACTCCCCGGGCCTCACGGGAAGGCGATCGGCGGCCCATCAGGGCAAGCCACGTCCGCGACGCATCGCATCTCATAGGTCCGGGGCGCGAAGGGGATGGTCGATATCGTCGAGGTCGTGCCCCGCTGTCGATAGTTTCTGGCTACCCGTCAAGTAGCGTCGACGGAGGCGGGCGAAGGCGGTGGGGCTCGGGCGGTTCGGGAGGAACTCCTTGATCAGCTGAGCACATTCGCGTCGGCTCGCCGTACTGGTGTCGCACTCCAGGTCGTAGTCCCCGTGGCCGTGAACCAGGTCGTACTGGTGGGCTGCGAGCCCCGGGGGGCGGTCGCCCCGGGCCTGCTCGCGGCGGGTCAGTTCGTCCAGCGGGCAGTGGACCCCGACGAACAGCACGTCTTCGGGTCGCAGCACCATCAGGCAGTCGAGCAGCCGCCACGGTTCACTGAGAACATGGTCGACCACAATGTCGTTGCCCACCTCGGACATGGCCGCAATGGAGCGGTGAAAGCCCATCCTGGTCCGCCGCAACGCGGCATCGAGCTCCTCCGCCCCGAGCTCCCGCTTGCTGCGCATCGCGTTGAACCCATCCACCGCCAGGTGGAAGAAGACACCGTCGTCGAGGATGTCCACAAGCTCCCGCGCGATGCTCGACTTCCCCGAACTGGAGGTGCCATTGAGGAAGATGATCCGGCCGGATGTCATATCGGCATCGTTGCACGGCACCGCCCTGGCGCTGTGTTCAGCGCCTCAAGGCAGCAGCGCAGCAAGGGCGAACACGTGGGCCAGTCGGCGACGCCTCGTTCCAGAGCGCTCGTGCCGGGTTGATGGCGAGTCGGTAGGACTCGGTGCCTGCATTCTTCCCAGAGTCGTACGTCATCCGGCTCAGAGGTGAGACATGCACTGACACCTCGTCAGCTCCGGGAAATCGTGAAGCGGGAGCCGACTCCCCAGCGGCCATGCACGAGGCCGGCCCCTCCCTGATCCCACGTCGGCGCGCACCACACGCGACGTGTGGCGGCCAGGACGTGATCGGCGTGAAGGCGGCTCTCGTCGTACGTAATCCGGCCGATCAGCCGCTTCGCTCCTCCGGCGATCTCGGCATCGGACACCGCACCGCCCTTGCGTCGGCACCGTGGCGCAAGGCCTGCTCAGCCCTCTCCCGCCGCAGTGCCGGATCGACCTGGCCCGCGAACTGCCGAGACGGACAGGGGCCGGACCGCGCCGCGCCACCGACCAAGCGGTCGGCCGCATCATGCTCGACGCCGGCCGGCCTATCCGGACCCGGAGGTCTCAGCCCTTCATGGCCGCCCAGAACTCCTCGAAGGACATCTGGCGATCGCCGTTGGTGTCGAGCGAGTCGATCAGCTCCTGGGCCTGAGCCTGGGTGATCTCCGAGCCTTCCAACTCCGACACGACCTTGCGGTATTCGTCCGCGGTGACCAGACCGTCCCCGTCGATGTCGTAGCGCTCGAAGACCTTCCGCGCCGCCGTCTCCATGATGTCCGCCATGTGCTCCGCCTTTCCGCGATCTTCGCTGACCGGCCCAGACTATCCGGCCCGCGGAAAGGGCCGCGGGCCCGCCCCGCCCCCGCCGCCTGGATCACCATGGGTGCCGACGGGAAGAAAAACCGCCGCTGCTTTCTCACGCCGGAGGCCCAGCCCCCGGAGCCCGCACACTCCTTCGGCCTGCCTCGACGAAGCATCCTGGCAACGCATCACCATCGCACTGCTCGCCCCCGCACCTCCGGGCGACCATGCTGTTCGCCAGGGTGCGGAGGTGTCGCAACAGCGAGAGTCAGGCCCCCGCCTCAGGGCTGCCGCGTAGCCCCCGGCCGGGCGCACGACGAGAGCCACAACACCTCGCCGCGTCGCCGGATCGCCCGAATGCACCAGGTGGAGCGCCACCCTCCGCCTTGCGATGCACCGCATCCGACGCCGCGCGCTGATCCACCGTGGATTACAGGACAGCCCTCGGTTCGGCGCGATCAGGCCAATGCGCGTGGAACGTTCCCGTCCGTCGGTACCGGCAGCCGATGATGAGCGGCCGGCGGGGCCGAACCCGTCGCGACGAAGGGGGCTCCTCCATGAGACCAGTCCGCAGCAGACCCATGGCCGCCACCGCACTCGCACTGGGAACACTGCTGACCACAGCGCTTCCGGCGACCGCCGCGGAACGCCCCGGCCCGGCCTCCCGCTGCACCCCTGCCCTTCATGTCCTCGACCGGCTGCCGGGGACCGGCGCCGGGGGCTGGGGCAGCGAGAGCGTCAACGACTTCGGCATCGGAGGCTTGTCCGTCGGTCGGTCCGCCGGGCTGCCCGCCTACTGGACGGGAAGCACCGTGCACCGCGTCCCGCTCCCGTCCGGGTACGACAGCGGCTCGGTCGCCGCGGTCAACCACCGCGGTCTCATGGTGGGCAGCATCCAGGGCCCGGTCGGTGTCGCCGCCTTCAGCTACCGGGCCGGTGCCTCGGCTGTACGCATCCTCCCCGGCGGCACCTATGCCGCCGACGTCAACGACCTCGGGACCGTCGCGGGCGGCAACGACAGTTCGGACACCGCCTATCTCTGGACCGGCGCCACCCTCACCCGGACCCTCACCGTCAAACCCGGGCACACCCGTGTCCGCGTACGCGGTATCAACTCCCGGGGAACGGTGATCGGTTCCTCCTGGTACTGGGACGGCGTGAGCGACGTGAGCGGCAGCGTCGGGCTGGTCTGGCCCGGTGGCACCACAGGACCGGGACGGGATCTCAAGCCGGTCGAGATCAACGCCGACACGGACTGGCATCCGTCCGCCATCGACAACCATGGACGCGTCGTCGGCGACCGCACATCCAGCCACCAGGACCTGGCCGCCGAGACTTACTGGGACGCCCCCTACACCAAGGACGGCGTCCAGATACCGGGGCTCCCCGCTCACGAGGGCAAGGGCCGGCTCAACGACATCAGCCCCAGCAGCGGCGTGGCGGTCGGCACCGCGATGTTCCCGTACGGCATCCCGCCGATCACCCCCATCGACCAGGCCCAGATCTGGCCGGGCTCCGGCCCCCTTCGCGCCCTCCCCAGCCTCGCCCCCGACGGCCCGGCCGGCGCCGAGGCCGTCAACGACGAGGCCCGAGCGGGGGGTTGGGCCTACGACGGCGATCCATACGACGGCGCCGGCGCCCCGCACCCCGTGACCTGGACATGCGCTCTGGGCTAAGGGACGTCGTGGAGTCCACGGTGGGTCGGCGCGCGGCCTCAGATGCGGTGCATCGCAAGGCGGAGAGCCGGTGGCGCCGGCAGCTCGAAAGGCTCGGCCCGTTGGTGGGAGCGATGATGCTCGTCCCGTTCCCCGCGCACGACGTGCCCGTCGGGAAGCTGTCGGCTACCTCCGGCGGGCACCGCGTCGGTTGCGGGACGACGACATCGACGGCGGCACCAGGCACTTCTCCTTGGGCAGGAAGCTCACCTCTGCGCCTGTGGGGCACCGAGTACAACGAGCGAGCGGTGCGCTTCTACGAGCGCTGCGGGTTCAAGACCACAGGCGAGCGAGTGGTCTGGCGCGGGAAACCGCCCAATGTGCGGATGAGTTGCGACCCCACGCTGAGCGACAACCTCAGCCGAACCACACGGGACCGGATCGCTGATCAGCACCGGCTCGGCTGACGCAGCGACGGGTGGCACACGGCATGGCCTGGGGGCCCGCGGCCCCTCATCGCGGCCCACCAAGCCAGTGCAGGTATGTCGCTCCTCCTAGGAGGGACTCCAGGGTCGGCGCCGACACCATTCACCGGTAAATTGACGCCCTGTGCCCAAAACCCCCCGATCCGGCCCGTTATCCTCTCTGCCGCCGTCGACCGCGCCTCACAGCGGGGCCTGGATCTCGCACGGCTTCCAGTTCGAACCGCACTCCCACTCCGAGGGCCAGCTGGTGTACGCGGCCGCAGGGGCCCTGGCCACCACGACCGAGCGTGGAACCTGGGTCGCTCCTGCGCACCGCGTCACGTGGACACCGCCGGGGTTCGAGCATGCGCACCGCTTCTACGGCACTACCGACGCCCGCCTTGTCACGGTCCCGGTCGACCTGTGCGGCGAACTGGTCGCACACCCCAGCGTGTTCGCGGTGGGCCCTCTGCTGCGCGAGGCCCTGCTGGCGCTGACCGACCGAGCGGAGGCCCGCCCCGGCGCCGTCCGGCGATTGCTCACCGTGGTGATCGACGAGCTCGCCGAGACTCCCGAGCAGTCCCTGCACCTGCCCGAGCCCCACGACGACCGGTTGCGCGCGGTCACCGATCTCCTGCACGCCGATCCCGGCCGGAGCGCGACCCTGGCCGACCTGGGGCGGGCCGCGGGAGCCAGCGAGCGGACCTTGAGTCGCCTGTTCCACGCCGAACTCGGCATGAGTTTCCACCGTTGGCGCACCACGTTGCGCATCCACCACGCTCTGGCGCAGCTCAGCAAGGGCCGGTCGGTCACCGGCACGGCGATGGAGTGCGGCTGGTCCAACCCGTCGAGTTTCATCGACGCCTTCACCGAGATCGTCGGCCAGACCCCCGGCCGCTACCAGGCCGATCTGCGCAACCACAGAAGTGGCCGATCGCGGTCCGCCGGGCGCCCCGGCGCTGCCCGCTGACACCTTGGCGGGTTTCCGGTATCGCCTGTCCTCATCCCGGTTGGTGGGGGTGTCTGCCGCGCCCACAGTGGTGGCAGGCCGCGCTCTCCGTGCGGCACGACGGCCGTGCATCTGAGGCGCGGCCGGTTTCCTCCTAGCCGAAAGGCTCGTACAGCACATGGTTGAGACAGCGGAGAACACCACCACCGTCGTCATCGTCGGCGCCGGAGTGGCCGGGCTCACCCTCGGCAACTTCCTCCTGCACAGCGGCATCAGCTGCATCATCGTCGAGAAGCACAGCCGCGCATACGTCGAGGAACGGCAGCGTGCGGGTACCGTCGACAGCCGCGGCGTACGGATGTTCCGCGAGTGGGAGCTTGAGGACGTCGTGAAGGACGGCTCCTCCCCGAAGAAGATCACCAGCGGCATCTGGATCGACGGGGTCATGTACCCCATGGGGTTCGGAGACGATGACACGGACTCGGTCTTCCTCCCTCAGCAGGTCCTCGTCCGCAACCTCACCGACGCCTACCTGGAGGCCGGTGGCGACCTGCGCTTCAATGCCCTCGACGTCAGCCTGGAGGACATCGACAGCGAGCGCCCCACGGTGCGCTACCGCAACCCCGACAGCTCGGCCACCACTCTCACCTGCGACTTCGTCGCGGGCTGCGACGGTTTCCACGGCGTCAGCCGGGCCACCGTCCCCGCCGGCGCGCTCACGCTCTACTCCCACGAGTACCAGTACTCCTGGCTCAGCGTCATGGCCGAGGTGCCGGCGGACCCCTTCGGCATGGCGATCCACGACCGCGGCCTGGCCGCACGGTACCCCCGCGGTGCGGACGCCAGCCGCCTCTACCTCCAGTGCCCGGCCGGCGACACTCCCACGCAGTGGCCGGACGAGCGCGTCTGGAGCGAGCTGCAAGCCCGCTTCGGCGCCGACGTGCCCACCGGCCGCATCGTCGACAAGCGGATCGTGCCTCTGCGGTCCGTGGTGTACAGCCCGATGAGCTACGGCCGCCTCTACCTGCTCGGCGACTCGGCCCACATCGTCCCGCCGATGAGCGCCAAGGGCATCCACCTCGCGCTCTATGACACCGAGGTGTTCGCCCGCGCGATCATCGCGAAGGTCCAGGACGGCGACGCGAGTCTGCTCGACAGCTACTCCGACACCTGCCTGCGTCACATCTGGAACTACCAGGCCTATGCGATCTGGATCACTGATCTGATGCACAACGCCGGCGATGCCTCCTACGAGGGCGGCTTCCGCAAGCAGATCACCCGAGCGGAACTGCGGCGCCTGAACGACTCTCCCACGGCCGGCCGCCTGTACGGCGAACTGATCGACGGGCTGCTCTAGCCGTCATCCCCTACGAGTGGGCCACTGAAGAACCCCCTGGACCTCCACGTTGCCCCGCACGTGCCCGCCGGGCACGAACGGGACGAACGCGAGCAGCACCGGTGAGTCGCTGTCGGGTCGCTCAGGAATCCTGCAGGGCTCGGAACGAGTCGAACCAGACGGTGGTCCGCCCGACCTTTCCGTTTTCCTTCCGGACGGTGCGGTTCGCGTACAGGGGGTTGAGGATCCACGGCTTCTTGTGAGCGTCCCAGCCCGTCTGCATGGATTCGATCTGCGTCACCCCGTAGGTGGCCACCGCGAGCTTCCCGGTCTCCCGGAACATCCGCATCTGCTGCGTCAGATAGTCCTTGTGGGAGGCGAACCACGGGCTCATCGCCAGGAAGTCGTCCCACCTCCTCTGCGGGAAGGGCTTCTCGATGGCGCTGCCGATCACCTGCCACACGCGGGTGTTCGGGGGCACGTCGTACTTCTCGGCGTAGGCCGCCGGGATCTTGTCGCCCATGTGGTCTTCCCAGAGCTGGACCAGGGAGAACTCCGTGGCGAGGAACTTCTTGCCCCTGTCCAGGCGGGACACGACGTACTGGACGTACCTGCCGGCCGCCTGCAGGGAGTCGACGTGTGGATGGATGTCGAGGCCTTCGAGCTCCGGCGTCCTGTTGACGAAGCGGACCCACCGCTCGGTGGCCGGCGTGCGCCCGTCCTTCTCGTCGAGGCGGTTGAGAGCTCCCATGTACAGGCGGGTCCCGCAACCGTGCGGGAAGTGCTTCCTGCGGTAGCCGATGACGTGTTCGGCGACATGCTCGTAGAACACATTGAGGCGCGCGTCGCGCTCGTCCTTCAGGGTCTCGAGGAAGGGTTCGTTGCCGATGGTGAGGAGGTCCATCTTCCCCATGACGGCGTCCAGCACCCGGTCCACGCGCTTCAGCTGCGCTTCCATCGCCTTGCTGCCCACCTCGGGAAGCGACTGCCCGAGAGTCAGGAAGGGGAACTTCAGGGAGAGGATGGTCTTGAAGTCGTTCCCGCTCGCGTCGAGCAGCCTGGCGATGGACCGCTGCTGGGCCGGGGCATGCGCGTCGAGGTCTTCCGTCATCGGGACGAAGCCGCGCACCCACTTCGCCGAAAGGGCCCTCACCTGGGAGAGATCCATGTCGGAGGGATCCTCGTTGAAGTTCACCCCCAGCGCGCCGTTCGGCGCCTCGCCGGTGGGTGCGCCGCCGCTCTTCGCACGCGGCCGCACACTGCCCTCGCCACCCGTCTGGCTACTCGCCTGGGGATTGCACGCTGCTGTGAGGAGGGCCGCGCCGGACACTCCCAGCAGCCGGCGACGCGAGGTCGGCCTCGCGATGAAAGGCGTACCGCACGTGTCAGGCTGCGCGGACGACTCGTACCGCATTGCTGTTCTCCGATTCTGGTGACGTCGTTGCCGGCCGTCTTCCCCCACCGGCGCCGCCTGTGGCGCGCCGGCCGGGCGGAGGTCGCTGAACGGCCCTTGCCGACAGGCAGCTTCGTCCCGCATGCGCGACGCCCCGGCGCCGGTCCGTGCATGATCAACGTAGTTCATCGGAGTCGGAGCCGGAGCACGCGCCTCGGCCCCTGCCGGAACAGCATGCGGACCTCCCGGCGCCGCCGCCGTGACTCAGGCGTGCGGGCCGGCGCCGGATCTCCGCGGCCGCCTCGCCCGGCGGGAACGCACGAGCCGTCGGCCATCAACCGTCGGCGGCGAGACGGCTGAGCCACTCCTTCAGCAGATGTTGCTCGGCGGTGCTGATTCGTCTGGTCGGACAGCCCGGCGCGCAGGGCGCGGGCGGCGCCGTCCGGACCCGGGTCCTTCACCTCGCCAAGAGATTCCTCGGAGCGGTGCCGGCGTGGACAGCACCAGGCAGTATCGGGCCCACCGACCGCGCGCAGACCGCCCTTCAGCTGACCGGCACCCCCCGCCTCGCCGCCGCGGCTGCCCGGCCGCCTGCCGCGCCCGCACCGCCACCGTCGCCGCGGCAGGAGCGCCGCGCCACGAGTGCCTCTGCTGGTGATGACCGATCCGCCCTCACCAGCAAGACCGTGACCTGGTCTGCGCGGCCTGTCGGCGGATTCCGCTGCCGGCGGGCCGATGCAGTATGATCATGAGGCAACTTCGGTCCTCGGGCCGGAACCGCGCGTCTGTGGTCCAAGGAAAGACGTCCACCAGCCGGTGGGAGATGCAGGTGCAAGGCCTGCCGGGCGCTCTGCGAAGGGGCCCTTCCTCTTATGGGGAAGGGCCCCTTTTGAATGGCCGGCCCGCTGGCGACCACGGCTCGGCTCCGCTCGTACGGAGAGCACACCCGCTCCGGGACCGGCAGTACGGCTTCCCTCACCTCCGGGCTCCTGAAGGGGCTACTCCTTGGCCGGGTCGGCGCCCGGCCGCTTGACGATCCGATCGTCTACCTCGATCGACTTCCAGAGTCGACGGCTGATCCGGACCTTCACGGATTCGCCGTCGGCAAGGCGGACCTCGACGAAGTGATACATGTTCGAGCCATCGAGCATGCCCCGGGACTTGGTGAGGACGACGCCTTCCCAGGCATCGTCTCGTCCGACTTTGTGAGATTTGAACATGCCATGGAGCCTACGAGGACCGGCAGCCGACCTGCAGAGCCATGAGTCATCACCTGGGGATGACATATGTCCTACCGGGGCTTTGAACCCGGAGGGGCTGCGTTCGCGGCCGAGTCTGCTGAGGTGTTCTGGCACGGTGCCGCTGTCAGGGTGGCAGCTTCCCCGTGAGGGACTCCCGGCTCTTCCCGCGCCGCGTCCAGTGCGGCACGAGCATGCATGCGCCGTTGATCATTGGGGTGACGCGAGGCGGCCTGCGCGACGCGGAGACGGGCGGCATCCCGGGCTCCGGTGTCCGCCGGTGCCTCCTTCGGGTTCTTCGGCGACGCTGACCCGTTCCTCCTTGGGGCACGGGGCACGGGGCATGGGGCATGGGGCACGGGGGCGCAGGCCGCGGAGCCAGACCGCATGCCTACACGTCCGGCCTGGACGCGGGGGAGTGGCCGGCGGGGCTGAGCCGGATCTCGACGTCGGCCTCGGCGCCGTCTGGGGCCGGCGCCGGATAGCGTGCTGTCGACGGATCACCAGGGGGGAAGATGACCGCACCGCAGCACGACCTGAGCAACCCGAACGACGTGCACGGCCGGCTTGTCGCAGCCGTGACGGCCAAGGACTCCCACACGGTCCGGGCATGTCTCCAGGACGGAGCCGACCCGAACACTTCAGGCCCCGACGGCCTCCCGTTGCTCTGCACCGCCGTGGGCGGGTTCGACCACGAGACCGCCGGCGCCCTGACGGACAGCGGCGCCGACTCGGACGTCGTGCTGCCGGACGGTACGACACCGCTCCTGCGGGCGGTCGACCTCGGCTCCCCGGCACTGGTCGGCGCCACGCTCGGCAAGGACCCGCGGCTGCGGATCGCCGAGACCGAGCGAAAGCGGCTGCTCGACCTCGCTCGGCACTGGTACGAGACGGGGGAGACCGAGGAACTACGCCGCCGTACCGGGGCCCCCGGCCCGCCCAGCCGGCGACTGGTCCATGACGACGAGCACACGGACATCGAGGAGGTCTCCCTCGGCGGGCTCACCGTCCGGGCGGGCCACAGCGGCGTCCTCACCGACCTGGAGCGGGCGTTCGGAGTCCTGCCGCCGGTGGCGGAGCTGGTGGCACGAGCCGTCCCGTACCCGCACGAGCTGCACGCCAACTGGTCCACCGTCAGCTACGCCCTCGCCTTCCGCAAGAGCCCGCAGGCTTGGTCGGACCTGGCGGCCTTGCGCCACCACCCCTCTCCCGTCCACCGCAGGTTGCTCGCCGGAGTCCTGTCGTCCCGGCACTCCCTGGCGTACCACCACGACCGTCCGGACACCGCGCAGGACGTCGACTTCCTGGCGGCGTGGGCGCTCGACGAGCCGGACGGCGAGGTGCTCGCCGGTGTCTTGAACGTCTATACGGACCACGACCACCCCGACCAGGAGGCCATCGGCCTCCGCTACGCCGACCATCCGGACCCGCGCGTGCGCCGAGAGGTGCCGTACTGCCTGAACCAGCCCCCGCGGAGCGAGCCCGCCGTCACCACCCTGCTCGCCCTGGCGCGGGACCCCGAATCCGAGGTCCGGTACGTCGTCGCCCAGGCCCTCGCCCACCCGCGCCAACTGACCCCGGCGGCCCGGGAGATCCTGCTCACCCTGCTCAGGGACCCGGACCCCGATGTCCGGCGCCGTGCCGCCGAATCCCTCTCCGGCTCCCACGACCGGACCGCCGCCGTCACGGAAGCTCTCGCCGCCCTGTCGGACGAGGAGGACCAGAGCCTGCGGCTGGAGGCGGCCTACGGCCTCGCCGTCCGCGACGACCCACGCACCGATGCGGCCTACGAACAGGTGGGCCCGCTCGGTCCCGGCTACGAACACGACCACTGCGTGTCCGCTCACCGGCACTACATGGTCCGCAACCGGCCTCGCTGCTGAGTGAGAACGAGTGGTGAGAACCGATCGAAGATCAACGGGCGCCCGGCGGACTGCTTTCGATCTTGCTCCGGCAATGGGTCGTTTTATGAGAACCCGGGGGGCGAGGCCACGTTTCGCGAGTCGTCTGGCACGAGCTAGCGGCGTCGCATGGGCGGCTTGCCGGTGGCCGGGAGCGGTCCGGCCATCTTGATCGTGCGTAACACGGGCGCGCTCTTTCAACGTCCCCCTCGGCGCCGCCGTGCTGGCGGCCACGCCGCTGCTGCACGAGGAGCGTGCCGCGCTTCGGCCGCGGCTGGACCACGCCGGCACGGCGCTGGCGGTCCTTGGCAGCAGCCTGCTGGTCTATCCGCTCATCCAGGGCGGCGCACATGGCTGGCCAGGTTGGTCGTGGGCCATGCTCGCCGCCGGCGGCGCGGTGCTGGCGGGTTTCGCCGCACATCAACGGCGGCGGGCCCGCGGAGGCCGCAGCCCGCTCATCGAGCCGGGCCTGTTCGTCGACCGCGGCTTCACCGCCGCGCTGGTGTCCAGCGTGCTGTTCTTCTCCGTGGTGGGCGGCCTGATGCTGGTGGCCGTGTTGCAGATGCAGCTGGGCCTGCACCGCGACGTCCTCTCGGCCGGCTTCACGCTGCTGCCGTGGTCGGCGACGATGGCGCTGTCGTCCTGGGTCGCCGGCGTCTGGCTCGTACCCCGCTACGGGGCCCGGGGCATGAGCGTCGGCCTGCTGGCCCTGCTCGCCGGAGTCGTATCGGCCGCCGCCGTGTACGCCACCAGTCCGCCCGCCTCCTACCCCTGGCTGCTGCTGCCCGTGCTGGCCGTGGCCGGGATCGGTCAGGGCTTGTACGCCGTGCCGTTCTTCACCACAGCCCTGCACCGCGTCCGCCCGCACGAGACGGGTTCCGCCGCCGGCCTGCTCAACGCGGTGCAGCAACTCGGTGGCACTCTCGGCGTCGCCCTGCTCGGCAGCCTCTTCTTCCATGCCGCCGCGCCCGGCGACCCCACCCCGGCCGCCGCCGCGCTCACCGGCGCCCGCAACGCCTTCTGCCTCGCCGCCGCGCTCATTCTCGCCACCGCAGTGACCACGGCCATGACGCTCCCGCGGCGGCGGCCATCGCCCAAGCGCCCGGCGCACAGAGCACCGCATCCGTCAGCTCGAACAGCTCATCGCCGCGTCCGGTCGGACACGCGTACAACTCATCCCGGAAGCGTGACGCTTCCGGGAACGCTTCCCCCACAGCTATATCAGGCAGCACTCTCACCCTCACTCTCACCCTCACGCTCTCGCCTTGGTCACGTGCACCTTGGTCGGAGCACATGATTCAGACGAAGGCCGCCTCAGCGTTCGGTGAATGCCCAGCTGAGCCCCCCAGTTCGAAGCACATGTCGGAGCTGGCCCAACCACCGCCGCCTACCGCGCGCCCTCCACGCCCACCTCCGCGCACTCAAGGGGCACGGTTTCAACGCGGCTCCGACCCCTGTCCAGCTCACCGCGGACGACCGCGAGCAACTGACCAACATCCCTGGCGACGTTGCCCTGCCGCCATTTCCCCGCTGGGTGATGACGGAGACCGCTCTGAGTTCGGTGGGATGCCTGCTGCGGCGCCTGCACGAGGCCAGCGTGGCCATCCGTCCCCGTGTCCCCAGGCCGACCGGGACGTCCTCCGCGCCGGTCGATCGTTGACCGACTGGAGTCCGGACGTGACCGTTACCCACCTTCAAAGATGCCGTCACCGCCCACCGGTCCGCAGCCCCCGTGGACGGGCCTACGGCAAAGGAGCGCAAAGGAGTCCGCCCCATGGTGACCCCGCGAGAGATGACCCCCGACGACGCCCCGGCCCTCCAGCGCATCTACAGCGGTGCGTCGGTCCGCGACACCACAGGAAGGGCCCTCACGCTCGGCGAGGCGCAAGACAAGATCCGTACGGCCCTCGCGCGGGCGGCCAAGAAGCCTTGCCAACAGTAAACATGGGGAATCGCAGTCGAAGGCGAGCTGATCGGCCGCCTCGCCCTGCGTCGAAGAACCCCTGTCCTGGCCACCCTCAGCTACATCCTCCGTGAGGACACCTGGGGCAACGGCTACGCCACCGAAGCCGCCAAGCACGTCGTCCAGTTCGCGTTCACCACCGCCGGCCTGAACCGTCTGGAGGCCATGCACCACCCCGCCAATCCGGCCTCCGGCCACGCCCTCGCCAAAGCCGGGTTCACCCGCACCGGCACATGCGACCGACCCGTGGAGGACGGAAACGCCGTGCCCAACCGGGTGTACGGCATGCAGAAACCGTAGGTGCGGCCGGGGCCGCACGCGCATAGCTGGGCTCGGGCCCGCACGCCCTGCTGAGGCCAACACCTTGGACGGGCACGCCTGTTCGGGTGTTACCCGCGCGTAGCGTCGGCAGCGGCATGAGTAAGAATAGTGATCACCGACTAGGGGCCCCGAAGAGTCTTCAACCTGGTCCCTCTCTCCCTGAACGCAACGAGGAGTATCCGTGAACCGCACCTACACCGCCCGCATACGATGTGCCGCGCTCACCGCGGCTGCCGGTGTAGCGCTCGCGGCGACCGTCACCGCCTGTGGCACGAACGGTGGTAGCGGGTCGGCCGCGGCCGACGGCTCTGCGGCGTCCGCCAAGGCCACCACAGAGTCGTCGAGCGGTGCACCCCAGGAGGGCTCCGGCAGCGGCAAGGAGGCCGGTTCGGCTGCTAACGGGGGCACGTCGGCGAAGGACGGTTCGTCCTCGTCGGGCTCGAAGCCGGGCCAGTCCGGCGACAAGAAGGGCTACGGGCAGGCCTGCGGGGCCGACGATCTGAAGTTCTCGGCGCGTTCCGAGACGCAGGCGGGCGGCTACCTCCTGCTGTCCGCCCGCGCCAAGCCCGGCATCACCTGCACCATTCCCAGCGGGCTGCCCTCGATCTCCTTCGGCTCCAAGGGCATCGAGGCGCACCCCGCCGAGCAGGCGGTCGGCCCGGCGATCACGCTCAGCGGCTCGAAGACCGCCTACGCCGGCATCAACCCCAAGACCACCAACAGCGACGGCGGCGTCGAGTTCACGTTCCTCATCGCGGCCATCGGCTCGTCCGACCCGAACCCGGCGAGCGTCTCCACGGGCTCCGTCACCGTCGACAGGCCCATCGTCACCAACTGGCACACCGCCCCCGCCGACGCTGTTCCCGGTGACGGCACGGACAGCTGACGCCTCAACAGCGCGGCCCCGATCAGGCTCCGCCGGTCCGCCCGTGAGCCGGCGGGGCTCTGTGCACGACGAGGTGCATCGGCTCGGGTGGTTGGGGAGGCGCGGATGACGTCAGGCGGGCTTCGGCCGACGGCCGGTTCCACACGCGGTGATGCCGGGCGTGCATCGATCGTGTACCCGACCCGACCTATGGCGCTCGGGAGCATGTCGGTCAGCGACCTGGGGCGCAGCAGGGTTGCCAGTCACACCGTCCACTCGGGTCCGAGTTCGGCCAGCGGCTGGAGCTGTCCGCGGGGTCCGCTCAGGAACCGTGGGGGCGAACCGGTGACCAAGGTGCCCTTGGCGTCCGACTGGGCAGCGAAGGCGGCCACGAAGTCTCGGCGCGGCCGGTGGGTGCGCCGAGTGGGGGGCGCACCGGTGCACGAGTGCGCCCAGGGGCCGTGCGAGACCGGCTGCCGGAGACGAATACGGCTGACTGACCATGCGGCCTCGGCCCTCACCCCCGTGCATGGGAATCTCGGACCGTGTCCGCCCGCGAGAGAGAGGGGGGCACGCCTCGACCGGAGCCGGCGCACAGTCGAGGTCGGCCTTCGGTGGCCCGCTGGGCCAGGAGCGCGGTGAAGATCTGTTCCCGCGTGCCTTCGGTCGCCCACTTCCGCAGCCGGTGGTGGGTTCCCTATCACGAGCCGAACTCCGCAGGCGGACCCGTACAGGGCGAGCCGGTGTGGTCCTTCCATCGGACCAAGGATCAGATGATCCGAAGGAAACCGCATACCCGGGTTGTGCGGGTGTCCGCGGGGTCGAGGACCTGGGCGTGAGGGTCCACGGCCATGACGACGGGGGAAGAGTTCGGCTCGCGCAGGCCGTTTGAGCAGGCCATGCCATGTTCGCCGCGGCGGTGCCGCCAGGGCGACCGGGTCGTCTCTGGGCTTCGAGTCTTACGCGGTGGTGCTCTGCGTGTTCTCGTGGCAGTGCGGTCCACGGTGCGCGACCATACGGACGCCGACCCAGGCCCGATCATCGACGTCGTGCACGAGGGAAGTTCTCGCTGGTCGTCAGCCCGCGTTGACTGCCGCGGTCTGGTCAGGCGTCATCAGCCGGCGGGCGCCGTGGGTGCGCTATGAGCGCGGGTCGCAGTGCTCGACACCAATGGAGCAACCGACGGCAAGAGAAACCAGCCAGCAGAAGCACCGAGACAGGAAGAAGGACGGACGTGTCCGGCAGCGAAAGCGAGAACCCAGTAATCCCGTCCCCGGCCCCCACGTCGACTCGACCCCGGTCGAACCGGGACTGGTGGCCGAATCAGCTGGACCTTCAGATTCTCCACCAGCACTCCTCCCGGTCCAATCCGATGGACGAAGACTTCACCTACGCGGAAGAGTTCGCCACCCTCGACCTCGACGCGCTGAAGCAGGACGTCCTTGAGGTGATGACGACATCTCAGGAGTGGTGGCCTGCCGACTACGGTCACTACGGGCCGCTGTTCATCCGGATGAGTTGGCATGCAGCGGGAACGTACCGCACCGCCGATGGCCGGGGCGGTGGCGGTGCCGGCGCCCAGCGCTTCGCCCCCCTCAACAGTTGGCCGGACAACGCGAGCCTCGACAAGGCCCGCCGATTGCTCTGGCCGGTCAAGCAGAAGTACGGCCGGAAAATCTCCTGGGCCGATCTTCTGGTGTTCGCCGGCAACTGCGCCATGGAATCCATGGGGTTCAAGACCTTCGGGTTCGGCTTCGGGCGAGAGGACATCTGGGAACCCGAGGAAATCTTCTGGGGGCCCGAAGACACCTGGCTCGGAGATGAGCGCTACAGCGGCGACAGGGAACTCGCCGCTCCGTTCGGTGCCGTGCAGATGGGACTGATCTACGTCAACCCGGAGGGGCCCAACGGCAACCCGGATCCCATGGCTGCGGCCAGGGACGTCCGCGAGACTTTCGGACGGATGGCGATGAACGACGAGGAGACGGTTGCACTCATCGTCGGCGGCCACACGTTCGGGAAGTGCCATGGCGCGGTCGATCCCTCGTACATCGGCCCGGAACCCGAGGCGGGACCCATCGAGCAGCAGGGCCTCGGCTGGCGGAACACCCACGGCAGCGGCAAGGGCGCCGACGCGCTCACCAGCGGCCTCGAGGGCGCATGGACCTCGAAGCCGACGACGTGGGACAACGGGTACCTGGACAACCTGTTCGGTTACGACTGGGAGCTGACGACGAGCCCGGCCGGTGCGAAGCAGTGGACTCCCACGGATCCCTCGGCCCAGGGCACTGTGCCCGATGCTCATGATCCGTCGAAGAGGCACGCTCCCATGATGCTGACGACGGACCTCGCACTGAAGATGGATCCGATCTACGCACCGATCACGAAGAGCTTCCATGAGAACCCGGACAAGCTCGCGGTGGCGTTCGCCAAGGCGTGGTACAAGCTGCTGCACCGCGACATGGGACCGCTGTCGCGCTACCTCGGCCCGTGGATCGCCGAGCCGCAACTGTGGCAGGACCCCGTCCCCGACGTGGATCACGAGCTGGTCGGGGACGCGGACGTCGCTGCCCTCAAGGGCAGGATCCTCGCCTCGGGCCTGTCCATCTCCCAGCTCGTCACCACCGCTTGGGCGTCGGCGGCAAGCTTCCGTGGCACCGACAAGCGTGGCGGGGCCAACGGGGCACGAATCCGCCTGGCGCCGCAAAGGGGCTGGGAGGTCAACGATCTGCCCGAGGTGGCCGAGGTGTTGCAGACCCTCGAGCAGATCCGGCAGGACTTCAACGGTTCACAGAGCGGCGGAAGGAAGGTGTCCCTCGCCGACCTGATCGTCCTGGGCGGATGCGCGGCCGTCGAGCAGGCAGCGAAGAATGCCGGGCACGACGTCACCGTCCCGTTCGCACCGGGGCGAACGGACGCCTCGCAGGAGCAGACCGATGTGGAGTCGTTCGCCGTGCTCGAACCCAGGGCAGACGGGTTTCGCAACTACCTCCGGTCGGGAGAGAAGCTGTCACCGGAGACGCTCCTGCTGGACCGCGCCAGCCTGTTGACGCTGACCGCTCCGGAGATGACGGTTCTGCTCGGCGGTATGCGCGCCCTGAACGCCGGCTTCGCGGGATGCCCGCATGGCGTCTTCACCCACCGGCCGGAGACCCTGACCAACGACTTCTTCGCCAACCTGCTGGACATGGGAACGGAGTGGAAGGCGTCAGCCTCGGCTGAGAACGTCTTCGAAGGCCGGGATCGCGCCACGGGCGAGCTCAAGTGGACCGCCACCGCCGTCGACCTCATCTTTGGTTCGCACTCCCAGCTCCGCGCCGTCTCGGAGGTCTACGCGTCCAGGGATGCGGGAGAGAAGTTCGTGCGCGACTTCGTGGCCGCGTGGGACAAGGTGATGAACCTCGATCGGTTCGACCTGGTCTGAGAGCCCGATGCCCGGGTCGGCTCTCATCGGCCGACCTGGGCATCCGTGAGGTCGGGTGAGGGCGGCGACGCGCGCCGGGAAGAGCTCCGTCCACCAGCACGTGGACGACTGCGCCGCGACTTGGACTGCTGGTGGTCGGAGCAGCGCACCTCGGCGGCGAGGTGCGCTCCTGGACCGCGCTCGTAGGCCGCCTCGGGGCCGGCCCCTCCGCCAAGACCGTGCGGGCCGGGCGCCTGGGGCCGGCTCAGTAGTGGGACGTTCCGCGGTGCAACCCTGCTCTCGCTGCTGAGGCCCGCTGCCGCCCCCTGGCGTGCATCGGGGACGTAAGGAGGGAGCGTTAGCCCAGGTCAGCGCAACGCGGCACGGAGTTGGCCCCGTGCCGGGGCGTGGCGGTGGGCGCGGTGGGCGTTGACGCGTAGAGAGCGGCGGTGGCGCAGGCGGCATCGATCCATCAGCTTGAGCGTTCGGCCGTCGGTCCGGTTCAGGGCCCGGCAGGTTTCGTGCTGAGGGCGAACCGGTGGCAGCGCCTGCGTGCCCCGGGACGGGTCGAGCAGGGTTCTAGGTTGATCTTGCTGTCCGGTAGGTAGAATTTGGTCAGCTGTCCGCAAGAGGCAAGGAGTGCAGCCGTCCGATGACCGGGCCCCGTGGGAAAACGAGGGAGCAGATCGAGCAGACGGCGCTGCGGCTGTTCGCCGAGCGAGGTTTCGGGGCGACCAGCCTGCAGGACATCGCCAACGAGATGGGCTTCACCAAGCCGGCCCTGTACTACTACTTCCGCTCCAAGGACGATCTGCTCGAAGCTCTCGCTGCCCCTGCCCTCGACCGTCTGGAGCGCCTGGCCGAGAGCATCGGACGGCAGCCCGCCACGCCGGCGGCCCGGCGCGGCCTGCTCGCGGAGCTGCTGAATCTGTACCTGGAGCACCGGGCCGTGATGACGGTCTTCATCGGTGACCGCGCCGCCCTCGCGCACCCTGCCATCGCGGTCCGCAGCAAGCAGGCCAATGCCACGTTCCACGAGTGGCTCGCGGGGCCCGGCGCCGAGTTCGCCGCCCGAACGCGGGCGGTCGCCGCGATCGCCGCCATCCGCAGCTGCGTCGTCGCGTTTCCTGATACGCCGGACGACGAACTGCGCGGAGCGGTCCTCGAGGCGGCGCGCGCCGCGCTGGGTGTCCGGCCGGGCAGCGCCATGCAGCTGAGCGCGGACGCGTAGCTGCCCTGGGAGCGGCGGCGCACACCGCGGGTCGGTGCGTGGGCGACGCGGGGAGGAGTGGCGTCAGCCGGTGGGGGAGGGCGGCGAGTCGTCGAGCCGGGCGGATCGAAGCGGAGGGCGCGGTCTTGCCGTTCGCCGTCGAGTACGTCCGCCGACCGTGCGACCCATCGCGAGACCGGTGGTGAGGGCCACGAGGTGCCCGAGGTCGGTGAAGGTGGGAGCTGCCAGGAACACGGCGGAGAACATGGCGCCGACGGCGGCGGCGATGCCGGCTCGTCGAGGGAGCGGACAGGTGGCCAGCAGGGCGCCGAGGACGGCGACGACCCCGTAGCTGACGCCGACATCGGGCGTCGCGACGATCCTCTCGACCGCATGGTGGAAGGGGCCGAGCAGCAGAAGCGCGAAGACGATCAGGGTGGTGGCCACGTGCCCGGCCAGGTAGGCCACCGCGGCCCGACGCCAACCCCACTGCGCCTCGGCGGTGCCGAGGATCGTCAGGAGCAGGACCGTGCCGAGCGCGATATCACCGTCGACGAGGAGAGCGCTGGTCAGGAGCGGATACAGCTGTCCTGAGGAGAGATTCGCGATGTCGGTCGAGTTGTGAAGGACGAGCTCGTCCCGCAGGTGCGGCGGGAAGGTGCGGACGAGCGTGGTGAGGAGCGCCACGAGGGCGACGTAGAGCGGGGTGAGGCGCAGGCCGAGCAGCCGCGTGCGGGCGGTTCGGACCACAGGCCGTACGGCATGCGCCGCGCGAGCGGCCCGCTCACGCCACTCGGTGGAAGACCGCATCGGCAGTCGTGGCACGTGTTGCGTCCCTTCCGCCGGCGGTGCTCGGGGCGCTGCCTGGTGTGTGCGCCCGACCTTCTCATTTTTACTTAACGGATGGTAGAATTCGCATCCGTGGACGTCAAATTCGATCTTGCTCTCGGATCTGCCGTCCAGACGCGTGCGGCGCCCCCGGTGAGGGCATGGCCGGCAGTGCGGATCAAGCGCCCCCGGTGCGGATCGCCGCACCTGTCGGGCCGCGGAGCCGGCCTGCGGCTCGACCGCGGATACATGGGTCAATCAACGATGCTGGGGCTCCGGTCGGAAAGGGCGCAGGTGGTTCCCGGCGAAGCGAGGTGGTGAGGCGTGCGCGTGCGCGACCTCGTCGGCACCCCGGGTCTCGCCGTGGACCTGCGGGTGGCCGCTGACCTCGATCGCCCGATCCGTTGGGTGCAGACGATCGAGGTCCAGGATCCCGGCCCCTTTTTGCGCGGTGGTGAGGTGGTCCTCACCGCTGGTGCGTGGCGCGCCGCCGGGATCACCCCGGCCGACTTCGTGCGCAGGCTCGCCGAAGCCGGTACCGCCGCCGTGGGCTACGGTCTGCTCCCGGACTGCCCGGAGGTCCCGGACGGCCTGGTCGCGGCTGCGGAGCGGCACCGGCTCGCCTGTTTCGTCGTCCCCGTCGAGGTGCCGTTCATCGAGATCACCGAGGTGTTCATCGCCGCGAAACGGGCCGAGTGGGAAGGCCCGCTCCGCCGTCACCTCGCCCAGCACGACCGTATCGTCGCCGCGCTGCGCACCCGCAGGGGCGTGGACGCCGTACTGGGGGTGCTCGCCCAGGAGCTCGGACTGCCGGTCGCGGTGCGCTCGCAGGGTGTGGTGACTGCGGGCGAAGCCCTCGCCGACGCGCACGCGGTGCCGTTGATCGGGGAGGGCCTCGCGGACGCCGAGCTGTTGCTGCCGCGCACGCTGGGGGAGCTGGACGTGGAGCAGCGCACCGCGGTGACGCAGGCGATGCCCTTCATCGCCTTGGAAGTCGAGCGGCTGCGGGCAGTGCGTGCCACCGAGCTCCGCTACGCCACCGAGCTGATCGACTGGGCCTATGCGGGCGCTTCGTACGCACCCAGCACGGCGACCCGGCTCACCTCGCTCGGCTTGCCGCCGGAGGGGCCGCTCGTCGGCGTGGTGGTGCGGGGCGGAGAGACGGCGGAGGTGTCGGCCCGGCTCAACGGCGTCCTCGGCGCCGACGGTGTGGCGGTGCCCAGGGGAGGCGAGGTGGTCGCGGTCTGCCGGATCCGGGGTGAGGTGCGGCCACAGGCGGAGAGCTGGTACGCGTCCCTCGGCGGCGGCCTCTGCCTGGGTGTCGGGCGGCCCGGCTCGGTCACGGAACTGCGGGCCAGCCTGATGCAGGCGGCGTACGCCGCTGACGCCGTGGCCGCCCGCAGTACGGCCGGGTGGATGACCCATGACCAACTCAACAGCCCGGTGTCCCTGTTCACCGCACAGGACCCCGCCCTGGTCACCGCTACCTGCCGGGCTCTGCTGGGGCCGGTGCTCGATCACGACGCCCGGCACGGCAGCGAGCTGGTGTCGTCGCTGGCGGCGTTCCTGGAGTCCGGTGGCCGGTGGCAGGAGACCGCCCAAGATCTACATGTGCATATCAACACGCTTCGTCACCGGATGCACCGCGTGGAGGAGATGACGGGGTTGAGGCTGGCGCGCACCGTCGACCGCGTCGATCTCTACCTCGCGGTCCGGGCGCTCGACCTGTTCTGAGCGCAACCCCGACCCCTGGGTGCGGGTGAAGCGGACGACCGGAGTTCCGGCGCTCCTCCCGGACCGGTCGGCTGACCTGGGGGTGTGCACTCGTACAACGGGTCTCGCGCTCTTCGGACGATCGCCGTATCCCCTGCGAGCGGGAAGCGTTCGACGCTTACCCCCTGACAAGCGGAACGACAGTTCCGTGCGCCTCCTGGAGGTTACCCATGATGTACGAGGCTCCATCCGCTGGGACCATCCGCGTCGAGACGCACGGGGTCGATGCGATCCCCGAGCGGGAACAGTCCGGGCGGCCGCGCGATGTGGTGAACGTCCTGGTCGGTACCAACCTCTGCTTCGGCGTGATCATCTTTGGCTGGCTCCCGGTCTCCTTCGGCCTGGGGTTCTGGCCCAGCGTTGCCTCGATCGTGGTCGGCACGCTCATCGGCACCGCGTTGGTGGCCCCGCTCGCGCTGATCTCGATGCGAACCCGCACCAACCTCTCCACCAGCAGCGGCGCTCACTTCGGGGTGCGCGGCCGGTTGCTCGGTTCGGGTATCGGTCTGCTGCTCTCGCTCGGCTACACCGCACTGACGCTGTGGACCGGCGGCGACGCGGTCGTAGCCTCGCTCCACCGCTTGGCCGGCCTTCCTGCCGGCGGACCGGCGCACGGAGCCACCTACGCGGTGATCGCCGGATGCACGGTGGTCGCGGCCGTCTACGGCTTCAAAGTACTCGTCCGTTTGGGGCGGTGGCTTACTTGTTCCATGACCGTGTTGCTGGTGCTGGGCCTCTGGGCCTACTCCGGTGACCTCGGTGCCGTGTGGGCAAGCGGCTCGGGCGGCGACTATCTGCTCGGCGACTTCTGGACCACCTGGCTGCTGGCGGTGGTCGCCGCCGGCATCAGCGGACCGGTCGCCTTCATCACCATCCTGGGCGACTACACCCGCTACCTCTCACCGGCCCGCCACTCCAATGCCCGCGTCCTGGGCGCCACCAGCCTGGGGCTGGTGCTCGGCCTGCTGATCCCGCAACTCTTCGGCACCTTCACCGCGGTGGCGGCCGGTGCCGGCGATGACTTCATCGGCGCGCTGGTCGCAGCGGCGCCGACGTGGTTCCTGCTCCCGCTCGCACTCACCGGCGTGTTCGGCAGCATCGGCAACGGTGGCCTTCTCCTCTACAGCATGGGCCTCGACCTCGACGCCATCGTGCCTCGGCTCAGTCGTCTCCAGGCCACGGTTGCCGTCGGTGTGACCGGAACCGTCCTGGTCTTCGTGGGCCACTTCGCCTGGAACGCGCTGGACTTCGTCACCGCCTTCGTCCTGATGCTCACCTCGGTCGGCACTCCATGGGCTGTGATCACTTTGATCGGCTTCCTGCGCTGCCGAGGCCGCTACGACGCCGACGCCCTCCAGGTGTACAACCGCCGGTCCCGGGGCGGCATTTACTGGTTCACCGGCGGCTGGAACCCCGCTGCCACCGCCGCGTGGACGGCCGGGGCGCTCATCGGCCTGCTCGCGGTCGACACCACCTTTTACCAGGGGCCGCTCCTGCGCCTGACCGGCGGTGTCGACTTCAGCTTCCTGCTGTCCGGCGCGGTCACCGCTGCGGCCTACCTCACCCTGACCGCACTGTCCCGGCGGCCGAGGCCGCATCCGGGCTCCCCGGCCGCCGCCTACCCGATGCCGGAGCCCCGGCAGGCTCGCGGCTGACGCCCACGCCCGGACCCCGGAAACATTCCCGGATCCCATCGCACAACGAGAGGTAACACATCCCGTGGATCGCTACGACGCTGTTGTCATCGGCGCCGGTTTCTCCGGCCTCATCGCAGCACGTGACCTTGCCGAAGCCGGGGAGCGGGTGCTCCTCCTGGAAGCCCGCGACCGCATCGGCGGGCGGACCTGGTACCTGCCGGACGGCTTTCCCGGCTACGGGCTGGAGATGGGCGGAACCTGGGTGGTCCCGCAACAGACCTTTGTCTTCGAGGAGCTGGCCCGCTATGCCCTCACGACCACGGAATGCGAGCTGCCGGCCCGCATGACGTGGTCCGACGGCGGAAAGCTGGTGGATTCGCTGCTCCCCGTCCCGCCTGCGGAGCTCGGCCGGCTCGAACAGGCCATGCGTCGGCTGATCGAGGCCAGCACCCGGCTGGACCTCTCCCGGCCGCTGTCCGAGCAGGGACTGGCCGACCTCGATGTCTCCATCGAGGAGTGGGCCGACCGGACGGGATTCACCGGCACCGTCCGTGAGCTCGTCGTGTCCTGGTTCTCCGGGTGCGGTAGCGCCCGGCCGGATGAGGGGTCGGCGCTGGACATCCTGCGCTGGATCGCCGCGATGGACCACTCGATATGGGGCATGTTTCAGGCGAGCCTGCTCGGCCACACCTTCGTCGGCGGTACCACGAGGCTTGTCGATGCCATCGCCGCGGACGCCCGGGCCCACGGCGCACACCTGCGGCTGTCCGCGCCGGTGGCCGAAGTGCGTCAGCAGGCTGACGGCGTACTGGTCCGGTACGCCGGAGGCGCGATCACCGCTGGGCGCGTCCTGGTCACGGTGCCCATCGGCGTGCAGCGCCAGATCGCCTTCACACCGGCGCTCTCCGAAGCCAAGTTCGCCATCTCGGCCGAGAACCACGCCGGACAGGGGCAGAAGGTGTGGGCACTCGCCCGCGAGGTGCCCGAGGACCTGAGCGGCTTCGGGTGGAACACCGCCTTCGACTACGTCGGGGCGATGGGCACCACACCCGACGGAGTGGTGCTCGTCTGTTTCGCCCCCGAACACGACCGGGTCGACGGCGAGGACACCGCCGACGTCCAGCGGGCGGTGCGCGAATTCGCACCCGACGCCGAAGTGGTCGCGGTCAGGACCCACGCATGGGTCGACGACAAGTGGTCCCGCGGTACCTGGACCACCTTCCGCGCCGGTCAAATCAGCATCTACGAAAAGGATCTGGCCAAGCCCGAAGGCCGCGTCCACTTCGCCGGGGCGGCCACCGCCCGGCGCTGGCCGGGCTTCATCGACGGCGCGATCGAGAGCGGCCGACGAGGAGCTGCGGAGCTGCTCGCCGCCGCGCATCCCGGCCGATGACGCCGCCCCGGCCGGGACGTCCTGGGAAGGGCGGGTGACCTGCTGCCGCAGCACCCGGTGCTGCGGCAGCTTTCGCCGTCAGCGGCTCATATGGCAGGTGTGATTCCTCGGGCGCCGGCGCTCCCGCAGGGATGCCATGTCCTGGCCCTCGACACCACCGGCGGTGCGGTGCGTCTTCACACCCTCTTCATGCGCGCCCACGCATCCGCTTCGCGGGCACCCTCTTCACTGGGTGACGGGACCCGCTCCATCCGTGCGACATCTCGCCCGGCGCGACGAGAAACCGAGGCAAGCATGATCACTACGATCCGCCCGACCCGCTACCGCGACGCCCGGGTGGACGCCCGTATGCGGCTGGCCCGCCGTCTGGGACTACTGGGACTGACGGCCGGCGCGATCAGTCTTTTCCAGACCGTGGGGCATATCGCCGATCCCGCGTATCTGATCCCAGGGCTCGACGACGGAAGCCGGCACGTGCAGTACCACATGGCGCGGGAGTCGCTGGTCTCGGTGGCGGCCTTCGCGGTGATCGTGTTGGGGCTGTTCGCCGGCCCGGCTGCTCGTACCGTGCAGCTGTGGCGGACGATGCTGGCGGCGGTGCTCGGCTATGTGGCGGCGATGTGGAGCGGGGTCGCTGCTGCGGGCACCGCCGCTCCGAACATCATGGCGTTGACCGTGCACCTGGTGTCGAGCGCGGGGCTGCTGTGCGCGGCCTTCGTCGCCCGGCCGGGCTTTCGCGCGGCCGCACGGTGACCGGCTCCGGAGGAGCGCACCCAGCCGGCGCGACAGGCAGGATTGCCACCACGAGACCGGTGCGGTGGGGGAGCGAGAAAGGAGGCCCAGCGGTGATGCGGTCGTCGGGCGGTCCGTGGTGGTGCCGGGTAAGCCTGCGCAAGCGGCTTTTCCTCTCCCATCTGGCGGCCGCACTGATCTCGGTCGTCGTCATGCTCGCGGTGGCGCCTCTTCTGGTGCCGGCCGGCTTCGAGCCCGAGGGGGACCAGCGGACGGGCCTGGTGCCCTCCCACGAGATCGAGCGAGCATTCAACGAGGTGCTGACCATCGCGTTGCTGCTGGGTCTCGCCGTCGCCGTGGTGGCCGCGGCGGTGCTCTCCCGGCTGCTGCTGCGTTCGCTGGACCGGATCCGTGCCGCTACCCGTCACATGGCGGCCGGGCACTACGGCGAGCAGATGCCGCTGCCCAGCGAGCCGGAGCTGCGTCGGCTGGTGTCCGGCGTCAACCGGCTCTCCGCGGAACTGGCGGATGTGGAACGGCGGAGGGCACGGCTCGTCTCCGAGGTCGCGCACGAGATGCGTACCCCGCTCACCACCCTGCGCGGGCAGCTCGACGGCCTCGTCGATGGTGTCTTCCCACCGACGAACGAGCTCTTCGCCTCTCTGACAGACGACATCGCCCGCCTCCAGCGGCTCACCGGGGATCTCTCCAGCCTCTCCCGGGTCGAGGAAGGAGCCTTCCGCCTCGAACGCGCCGAGCTGGATCTCGGCGCCATGGCGCTGCGGGCAGCGGAGCGGCTGCGTCCGCAGTTCGCCGACCAGGGCGTCGAGCTCCAGGTCCGGGTGCCGGTACCGGTCCGGGCCGAGGCCGACGAAGAACGCCTCGCGCAGGTGGTCACCAATCTGCTGGGCAACGCGCTCGCCGCCACCGAACCGGGCGGCCGGGTCGAGATCACGGTGGCACGGGCGGGTGCCGGAGCGGTGATCACCGTCGTCGATACCGGCGTGGGCATCGCCGAGGAAGATCTGGAGCGGATCTTCCACCGCTTCGAACGGGTCGAACGCGCCGACCGGCCGGCACCGGCGGCCGGCAGTGGCATCGGGCTGACCATCGCCCGCGGCATCGTCCATGCCCACGGTGGCGAGATCACCGCCCGCTCGGTTGGCCCGGGCAAGGGAGCGGTGTTCCGCGTCCGGCTGCCCGGACCGACCCGGTAGCGAGGCGACCCGCCGATCCGCAGGGCCGCCGATCGTCCGGACGCCTTCCGGCGGTGCGCCCGCGGTGGCAGCGGCCCTTTCATACGAGCTTCACACCCCTCGACGTACCGGCTTGGTATTCGACTGCTTCGATAGGGGCTGTGACCACAGCAATTCCCAGAACAGAGCCGGCCGGGCGGGCCACGCCCGGCGTGGCATAGTGACGGCCATGGCGCCGCAACGGGTACTCGTCGTGGATGACGAAGCCAAGATCCGGATGGTGGTCCGCGGCTACCTCGAAGCCGACGGATTCACGGTGACCGAGGCCGCGGACGGCCCCAGCGGGCTGCGTGCCGCGCTGGACGACAAACCGGATCTGGTGGTCCTGGACGTCATGCTCCCCGGGCTCGACGGTTTCGACGTGCTGCGCATGCTCCGGGAGACGAGTGACGTCCCGGTCATCCTGCTGACCGCCCGCGTCGAGGAGATCGACCGTGTCGTCGGCTTCACCGCGGGCGGCGACGACTACGTCACCAAGCCGTTCAGCGCGCGGGAACTCGCCCTGAGAGCACGCGCGATCCTGCGCCGCGCCACCGCCCACGACGCGGCGGCGGAGGCGGACGGGGGCACGCTGCGCTTCGACGGGCTGCTCGTCGACCCGGACCGCCGCATGGTGGTCGTCGACGGCGACCGCCACGTCGAACTCACCGCGCTCGACTTCGACATCCTGCGGGCTCTCGCGCAGGCGCCCGGCCATGTCTACACCCGCCGCCAACTGCTGGAGCGCGTCTGGGGGTACGACTTCTTCGGGGACGAGCGAGTGGTGGACGTCCATGTCCGCACGATCCGCCGGGAGTTGGGCGACGATGCCGTGCAGCCACGCTTCATCGGCACGGTCCGCAACGTCGGCTACCGGCTGGTCGCGCGCCCGGTCCGGCCATGAGTGAGAGCCCTGGGTCTTCTTGAACCCCTTCGGCCCGGTGGCCCCGGCCCGGCGGGGACAGGTGTCCCCGCCGGCGGCGCCGGGTTCGCTCATCGGGCATGGACCGCCCGGTGGTGACTTGCAGCTTTCGTTCGCACCAGGACCGCACCGCCGCGTCCCGCTCCTGCAGCGGCGGGCAGTGCCCCCTGCCCGCGGCTCGGTGTCCTCGGCAGGGGCGCCATACCGTGCGGCGAGAGCCGCCGGGTCATCGGTGGCAGATTCTCGATGAAGCCGGGGCCCTTTTCCGGTGCCGACTTCCCGTGCTCCGGGTAGGCGGCCGGTGGGTAGGAGAGCGAGGCCCCGAGTGAGCGACTGCGTACCGCGGAGGTGTCGTGCCGGGCGTGCGCGGTGTCGGCTCCGCGCCTCGCCCACCGCCCGGCGGCGCTCCGTTCCGTGACCCAGTTGCCGGCACCGGGCGCGATCATGGTGTCGAGCCACTCGGGGTTCTCCCGCTCGCCGGTGGCGTTCTTGATGCGCTGCAGGACCGCGTTCAGCACGACGGGCTCGCCGCCCCACGCCTCCCACCCGTCCCGTCGGATCTCCCGGAACCACTCGTGTTCGTTGAGCGCGAGGGATTCTCCGGAGGGGGACGAACCGTTGTCGGCCGGGCCGTCAGCCAAGCGCAGCGGGATGTGGTCCCCGCGGTGGCAGACGTGAAGCCCGGGTGAGGCGTGACGCCGCGGCGGCCCGTCATCGGGAGCGGGTGCAGCAGCGTCGGCGGGCCATGACGACTTCATGAGCGCTTCACGGACGTCGCGCCAGTGGAATCACATGGCACTGATCGACTGAGGTCTCGTCAGACGCATCCCGCAGGAGCCCTAAGGACATCGCATGACCATTCATGGCCGGCACGGCGGGGCCGCGGCCCCGCCGGCATCCCGACACAACGGCCCACGACGAGGCCCGAGGGTGCACGGAGACCGTCGTTGGCTCTCCGGGCTGAAGCGGGAGCGGCCGCGTGCCACGTACCGGACCGATCTCGGGACGGTGGGCTTCGGCATGTGGCTGCTGACCGGGCTCTTCGTCGACGGGTTCGCACATCGGAACCTCAACTTGCAGCAGGAGAACTTCTTCACCCCCTGGCATGCGATCTTCTACTCCGGCTTCGCCGCGACGGCAGGATGGATCCTCTGGCACACCTGGCGCAATGTGCGGGCCGGATACGCCGGGCTCTCCGCGATTCCGGCCGGCTACGGGGGCGCGGTGGCCGGACTGCTCATCTTCGCCGAAGGCGGTGCCGGGGACGTCGTCTGGCACACGCTGTTCGGTATCGAGCAGGACCTGGACGCGCTGTTCAGCCCCTCACATCTGCTGCTCTTCACCGGGATCTTCCTGATCCTCAGTGCACCTCTGGTCGCCGCATGGAGCCGGGCGGACCCGCCGGACGGGGCCGGGCCCGGTGCCAGGACGTTCCTTCCGGTGACGCTGTCGCTCGCCTGGTCGTCAGGTCTGATCGCTTTCTGCTTCGGCTACTGGGGCGCGGCGGGTGAGGAGGGCGTCGGCAAGGACATCACCTCGTGGGCGCGGTCCCTCGACACGCTCCCCGTCGTATGGATGCCCGGCAGCAACGAGGCCGACACGATCAGCCAATTCGTCCAGGAGACCAGCCTGGCAAGCCTGTTCGTGACGTTGGCGATCCTGCTGCTGCCGGCACTGCTGGTGTCCCGCCGCTGGCGGACTCCTCTCGGCACCTTCACGCTGACCTGGACCCTGGTGGCCACGCTGACCCAGGTTGCCGATGGGTTCGGCGGCGCGCCGCGCATCGGTGCCTTTACGCTGGCCGGCCTGGCCGTCGACCTGCTCACGCGGGGGCTCCGGCCCGATCGGGGCGGAACGGCATCCTTGGCGCTCGTGGGGTGCGGCGGAGCTCTGGCGTGGACGAGCGCCTACTTCACCCTCGTCCACCTGACGTCCGGCATCGGCATGCACCTGGAGATGTGGACAGGTGTCATCACCTGGAGCGTCCTTCTCGGCGGGCTGGCCGGAGCGCTGATCGCATCCGTGGCCCGGCTCGGCGGGGCTCCTCCCCAGCCCCCGTCGGCGAGTGCCGAGACTCCCGTCGTCCCGTGCTGAGCATGCTCCCCGGCCGCCACGCCCGTCTGCTCATCCCGTACTGCACCCACTGGAGAACTGCGTTGTTCAGAAAGACACGTGTCCCGGCACGTCTGTTCCTGCCGGCTACCGCTGCCGGCGCCGCCGTCCTCATCGCGGCGGGCCCTGCCGCTGCGCATGTGACGGTCCAGCCGGGTACGGCTGAGAAGGGTGGCGTCAGCACCGTCGCCTTCCAAGTGCCGAACGAGAACGACACCTCGGCGACGACCAAGGTCGAGGTGTACCTCGACCCCGACACCCCGCTGTCGCTGGTCTCGACGCGACCGGTGCCGGGATGGAAGGTGCGGCTGGAGAAGAAGAAGTTGGCCAAGCCGGTGGAGTCCGGACACGGCCGGTTGACGGAAGCCGTTTCGAAGATCACGTGGAGCGGCGGAACCATCGCCCCCCAACAGTTCCAGCGCTTCGACGTGGTACTCGGCACGCTGCCGACCGACACCGACGCCCTGGTCTTCAAAGCGGTGCAGACCTACGCCGACGGCGAGGTCGTCCGGTGGATCGAGGATTCCCCTGGCGCGCACGACCCGCAGCATCCCGCCCCTGTTCTGCGCCTGACCGGGCCCCAGGACGGTGGCGGCCACCAGCACGGTTCCGAACACGCCAACGGCCCCGCCCGGCAGAGCCCGGCACCGAGCCCGTCCCCGGCCCCGGCGTCCGATCTCGCGTCCGACGGCACCGCACGGGCGATCGGCACGACCGGGCTGCTGATCGCGCTGGCCGCCCTGGGGCTCGGCTCCTTCGGCCTGTTCCTCGCGCTCAATGCGACCGGCCGACGCATGTCGGCTCGGGGCGGCCGCACCGGCTGATCGGCGACGCGGACCGATCAGGAAACGTACGGAGAGAGGCACAGGACATTGCACAACAGCGAGAGCCGGGAGCGGTCCGCCGCCGCCCCGTCCGCGGCACACTCCGAGGAGCGCGCCGCGCCTGAGCGGAACAGGCGGCACTTCCTGGGGGCCCTGGCCGCCGCAGGGGTGGCGGGAACGGCTGTGGGCGCCGGTGGGGCCGTGTGGAAGGCGGGCCGTGACAGCGAGCCGCAGGAGGTCGCACCGACCGAACTCGGTCGTCGCACGGTTCCCTGGCACGGCACCCACCAGGCGGGTATCACCACCCCGGCCCAGGCCAGGCTGACCCTGCTCGCCCTGGACCTGGCCGGCAACGCGGGACGCACCGCGCTCGCCCGGCTGATGCGCGCCTGGACCGAGGCGGCGGCGCGGCTCACGGCCGGTGTGCCGGTGCCCGGCGACGACGCGTCCGCGCTGGGTTCGGGTCCGTCCTCACTCACCCTCACCTTCGGGTTCGGCGCCTCGATGTTCACCAAGACGGGACTGCAGCGACAACGCCCCGAGCAACTGGCCCCGCTTCCCGCTTTTCCGGGCGAGCGGATCGACCACGCCCGCAGCGACGGCGACCTGCTGCTCCAAGTGTGCGCGGACGACGCTTTGGTGTGCTTCCACGCCGCCCGGTCGTTGATCCGCCTGGCACGCGGCACGGCGACGGTGCGCTGGCAGATGTCCGGCTTCACCCGCTCACCCGGAGTCGCGCCCCTCGCCAAATCCACCCCCCGCAACCTCATGGGCCAGCTTGACGGCACCCGAAACCCCGAGCCCGCCGACCCTGGATTCGCCGGCAAGGTGTTCGTCGGTGCCGGGGACCGGCCCGTATGGCTGCGCGGCGGCTCCTACCTGGTGATGCGGCGGATCCGCATGCTGCTCGACGCATGGGACGGCATCGACACGGACCGACAGCAACGGGTGATCGGCCGGCACAAGGACACCGGGGCGCCGCTGTCGGGAGGTGGCGAGCACACCCCGCCGCACTACGGCAAGCGGACACCGCACGGGGAACCGGTCATTCCCGTCGATGCCCATATCCGGCTGGCCGCACCCGAGTTCAATGCCGGCGCCGCCATGCTGCGCCGCGGATACTCGTACGACGACGGGCAGCGGGACGACGGCCCGGACGCAGGACTGCTCTTCCTGGCCTGGCAGGCCGATCCGCGCCGCGGCTTCCTACCGGTCCAGCGCCGACTGGCGCAGCGCGACGCGCTCAACCGCTTCATCCGCCACGAGGCCAGCGGCCTGTACGCGGTCCCGGGCGGCTGCCGTCCGGACGAGTACATCGGTCAGCGTCTGCTGGAGGCCTGACGAGATGCTCCTTGCAATCCACTGCCCTCCCATAGGGAAACCTGCACGGAAACTGACCAGGCAGCAGCGCGCTACCGAGCGGCCGCCCTCCGGTCGGGCGGGACGGCGCCGCGCCGCGGCGGCGGTGCTGCTGGGGGTGCTGCTCGCGCTGGCCGGCCCGGCCACCGCGGCGCAGGCACACGCGTCGCTCGTCGCCACCACGCCCGGCGCCTCCGCGCGCCTGTCCACGGTGCCTCACCAGGTGGGCGCGACCTTCAGCGAACCGGTGGAGGCCGGAATCGGCTCCATGAAGGTCTATGGCCCGGACGGCTCACGGGCGGATGCCGGCACCAGCAGGCACGGAGCCTCGGACCGGGAGATCGTTGCCGGGGTCCGCAACGCGTCGGCCCATGGCACCTACACGGTCGCCTGGAGAGTGGTGTCGGCCGACTCCCACCCCGTGCAGGGTGCATTCACGTTCTCCGTAGGGACGCCGACTCGTCCCTCGGCGCCGGTCGCCTCCGACGTCGGGAGTCCGGTGGTCTCGGCTCTTCACGCGTCGACCCGGTTCGCCGCGTACTCCGGCTTCGCCCTGATGATCGGCGGCGCGGTGTTCTGCCTCGTGTGCTGGCCCAGCGGGTACGTACTGCCACGCCGGGCCCGGCGGCTGACGGCGGCAGGCGGGGGCCTGCTCCTGGTCGCCACTCTGGGGCAACTGCTCCTGCAGGGACCTTACGGTGCCGGGCTGGGGCCGACCGCCGCGTTCGATCCAGCAGTGCTGACCGCCACCGTGCACACCCGGATCGGCACCGCGCTCGGCTTCCGCGCGCTGCTGCTGATGGCGACGGCACACCTGCTGCTGTGTCTTCCGTGGGCAGCAGGTAGCACGCAGCGGCCGCGTCCCTGGCGTGTCGTTCCGCCGCTGGGACTGATCGCCGTCACCCTCGCGGTGACCTGGGCGGCCTCGGGACACATGGCGGTCGGAGCGCAGATACCGGCGGCGCTTCTGATGGATGTGGTGCATCTGGTGGCGATGGCAGTGTGGGTGGGCGGCTTGACGGTGCTGCTCGCCGTGCTGGTCCGGCGTCGAGGCACGGACACGTCGGGAACCGCGGTCGACAGCACGGCAGTTGTCGGTGCGGCACGTCGCTTCTCACCGTTGGCGCTGGGCTGCATGGCGACACTCGTCATCACCGGTGCGTATCAGAGCTGGCGTCAGACGGGGCTGTCCTTCGACGGCCTGACCACCACCCCCTATGGCCAACTGCTGCTGGCCAAGACGGGCGGTGTCGTCCTGCTGGTGGGACTGGGCGGTGCGGCCCGTCGCCGGCTGCACCGCTTCCACGCCGCGCACGGCGTCCCCGTACTGCGACGGCTGCGCAACGTCATCGTTGCGGAGTGTGTGCTGGTGGCTGCGGTGCTGGTGATCACCACGACCCTGGTCGGCACCCGGCCGGCCCGTGACGCGCTCGCCCGCCCGATGAGCGCGAGTATGCGCTACGACACCGGCACGGACCGCGGCACCGCACAGGTCGTGATCGACCCTCCCCGGGTCGGCCCCACGGTCATCCATCTCTCTGTACTGGACGGCAAGGGGATGCAGCGCGCGGTCGACGCGGTCGAGGCCCGACTCACGCTTGCCGGCCGGGAGATCGGCCCCCTGCCCGTGCGGCTGTCCCCGGCCGGTCCAGGCCACTATGTGAGCGCGGGAACGGTGCTGCCCATGGCCGGCGCCTGGCGGCTGTCGGTGTCGCTGCGCACCTCCGACATCGAGACGGCCGAGGTTTCGCACACCGTGGAGGTGCGCCGATGAGAGGCCCCCGCCTCGCACGGTCGGCCGTGGTGGCCCTGATCACGATGCTCGCGGTGCTGTTGCCGATCACCCCGGCGTCCGCGCACAGCGTCGCCGGTGCGGGCTCGACGAACTTCCGCACCGTGCTGCACCCTTCGGCCCTGCCACCCGGGGTACGGCTGAGTGTGGTGGAGAACGGCAGCCGGCTGGAACTGCGGAACACCTCCCCGTCCGACGTGATCGTCCAGGGTTATACGGGCGAGCCGTACCTGCGGGTGGGGCCGTCCGGCGTCCACGAGAACCGGCAGTCACCGGCCACCTATCTCAATGCGGACCGCTACGGCCGGACCGAGGTGCCCGCCGGGGTCGATGCACGGAAGGCACCGGTGTGGCGGAAGGTCTCCGGTGAGCCGGTGGCACGCTGGCACGACCACCGGATCCACTGGATGTCCGGCAGCCTGCCGCCCGCGGTGGTATCGGCGCCGGACAGCTTCCACCGAATCGCCGCCTGGACGGTCGTGCTGGAGCAGGGCGGCCTGCGGACCGCCGTCGAGGGAGAGCTGCAGTGGGTACCGGGGCCGTCCCCCTGGCCGTATGCCGCTGTGGGGGTACTCCTGTTCGCCGGCACGGTCGCGGCGGCCCGGCGGCGGAGTCCGCTGCGATTGCTTGCGGTCGCCGCCCTCGCACTGGCCGTTCTCGACGTGTGGCACTCCGCTCTCATCTCCGCCACCGTGGCAGGGACCAGCGGTGACAAGCTGAACACCTTCGTCACCGGAAACTGGGGTCAACTCCCGTGCTGGGCAGCGCTCGTGACAGGTGGCCTCCTCCTGCTGCGCGGCCGCAGTGACGGCATCTGGTGGGCCGCGACGGCGGGACCGGTGGTCGCCTCGCTCAGTGGTCTCGCCGACATCGGAGTGCTGTGGCGCTCCTCGGCACCGTTCGCCGGCCCGGACTGGCTGGACCGGGCGCAGGTACTGCTGATCTCAGCGCTGGGCTTCGGCCTGCTCGTAGCGCTGCCGTTGCTCCTGCGCAGGGAACTGCACGCCCACCGCACGAGTGAGGAGGCCGACGATGCCCCAGCGACGTGACCTCGCGGCTGCACGCTGGACGGGGTTGGTGGCTGCGGTATTCCTGCTGGCCACCGGCTGCCTCGAACAGCCCGCCGGAGAGAGCGCTCCACCGTACGCAGGCCCGGCAGCCGGGCCGACCGGCCTGCCTGCGACCGGCACCGCGAAGAAGGGCACGGACGGGGTACAGCGGATCACTGTCACCGTGGACGACCGGCAGCGCTTCTTCCCCTCACACATACGAGCCCGCCCGGGGCCATTGGTGATCACCGTGCGGAACACCGGCGGCACGCCGCACACCCTCACCCTGCAAGGCCGGGACGAGCGCGCAGGTTCCGGCATGGACAACCTCAACGGCGGGCGGCACGGCAGCATCCGGCTCCACTTCACCCGTAGCGGCCGGTACCCGTTCGTCTGTGCCTACCACGCCGGGGCCGGAATGGAGGGGGAGATCCTTGTCCGGTGAGCGCGAAAGCGGCCTCGGGACCACCCGCGGAATGACGTGACACGTTCCGTGCGGTCAACCCGCTTGTGGGGGCGGATGGCGGCGACGCAGCCGCCGGGTCCGCCGCCGATGACGGGATCATCGCACCTCCTCAAGGCCAACGGCGTGACCGAGATGAAGGACCATGCACGGTTCACCGATCCGCATGCCGTCGCCGTCCACGAAACCGGGCCTCCACCCCTGGGCGGGCCTTCACCCCTGGGCGGAGACGGTCCGCGCCACGCCGCCCCCGACGCCAGAACGCATACGTCCGCTGTGCAAGCCGGTCGACGCGTCAGCGGTGTGTTCAGTGGTGCGGTCCTTGCCGGGGCCTCCTGTCGCGTGCTTGCCGGTACAGCCTTCCGGCGCGGTAGGAGGACCGGACCAGAGGCCCGGACAGCACTCCGGCGAAACCGATCTCCTCAGCTTCTTCTTCGAGTTCGATGAACTCCTCGGGCCGGACCCACCGGTCCACCGGGTGGTGCCGCGCCGAGGGGCGCAGGTACTGGGTGATGGTGACCAGGTCGCAGCCGGCGGCGTGCAGGTCGGCCAGCGCGGTGGAGATCTCCGCCCGGGTCTCGCCCAGGCCCAGGATCAGGTTCGACTTGGTGACCAGGCCGAACTCCCGCGCCGCGGTGAGCACACCGAGCGACCGGTCGTAGCGGAACGCGGGCCGGATCCGTTTGAAGATCCGCGGCACCGTCTCCACGTTGTGGGCCAGCACTTCCGGACGCGACTCGAATACCTGGGCCAGCAGCTCGGGGACCCCGTTGAAATCCGGGACCAGGTTCTCGACCCCGGTTCCCGGGTTCAGCGCGTGGATCTGTCGGACCGTTTCGGCGTAGAGCCAGGCACCACCGTCGGGCAGGTCGTCGCGGGCCACTCCGGTGATCGTGGCGTACCGCAATTCCATCTTGGCCACCGACTCCGCCACCCGGCGCGGTTCCTCCCGGTCCAGGGCCTGAGGCTTGCCGGTGTCGATCTGGCAGAAGTCACAGCGCCGGGTGCACTGGTCACCGCCGATGAGGAAGGTGGCTTCGCGGTCCTCCCAGCACTCGAAGATGTTCGGGCACCCCGCCTCCTGGCACACGGTGTGCAGCCCTTCGGCCTCCACCTGTGCGCGCAGCGCGTTGTACTGCGGCCCCATGCGTACCCGCGTCCTCATCCACTCGGGCTTGCGCTCGACCGGGGTCCGGCTGTTGCGCACCTCCAGTCGCAGCAGCCGGCGGCCGTCGGGCGAGGCGGACGAGGTAAGGGCGTCGCTCATGTCACAGCTCCGGGTACAAGGGATGGGCGTCGGCGAGTGCGGCCACGCGAGCCCGCAGCCCGGCGGCGAGGCTCGGGGTGTACCCCGGCTCGAGGGCCTCGGCGATGATGTCGGCGACCGCCGCGAATGCGGCCTCCGCGAAGCCGCGGGCGGCCAGCGCCGGGGTGCCGATCCGCAGTCCCGAGGTCACCATCGGCGGGCGGGGGTCGAACGGTACGGCGTTGCGGTTGACCGTGATGCCGATGTCGTGCAGGCGGTCCTCCGCCTGCTGCCCGTCGAGCTCCGAACTCCGCAGGTCGACCAGGACCAGATGGACGTCGGTGCCACCGGACAGCACGGACACGCCCGCGTTCGCGACATCGGGTCCCCGCAGCCGTTCGGCGAGAACCCGGGCACCCGCGAGGGTGCGCTCCTGGCGCCGGCGGAACTCCGGCTCGGACGCCATCTTGAACGCGACCGCCTTGGCCGCGATCACATGCTCCAGCGGCCCGCCCTGCTGTCCGGGGAAGACCGCACTGTTGACCTTCTTCGCCACGTCCGCACGGTTGGTCAGCACCACGCCACCGCGCGGCCCGCCGAGTGTCTTGTGCGTGGTCGTGGTGACCACGTCGGCGTGCGGCACCGGGTTGGGGTGCAGGCCGGCGGCGACCAGACCGGCGAAGTGCGCCATGTCGACCATCAGGTACGCCCCGGCCTGGTCCGCGATCCGCCGGAAGGCGGCGAAGTCCAGCTGCCGGGGGTAGGCCGACCAGCCCGCGATGATCAGCTGCGGCCGGTGCTCCATGGCCAGCCGCTCGACCTCGGCCATGTCGACGCGGTTGTCCTCCGGGGCAACGTGGTAGGCGACGGTGCGGTAGAGCTTGCCGGAGAAGTTGAGCCGCATGCCGTGGGTGAGGTGCCCGCCGTGCGCGAGGTCCAGGCCCAGGATGGTGTCTCCGGGTTGGAGGAGCGCCGTCATCGCGGCGGCGTTCGCCTGGGCGCCCGAATGCGGCTGCACATTGGCGAAGGACGCACCGAACAACGCCTTGACCCGGGAGAGGGCGAGCCGCTCGATGACGTCGACGTGCTCACATCCTCCGTAGTAGCGGCGGCCCGGGTAGCCCTCGGCGTACTTGTTCGTCAGGACCGAGCCCTGCGCCTCCATGGCCGCGACCGGCGCGAAGTTCTCGCTCGCGATCATCTCCAGCGTGTTCTGCTGCCGCTCCAGCTCGGCTCGTACGGCGGTGTGTACTTCGGGGTCGAAGTCGGCGAGCCGACGGTCGAGTAGGGACATGTCAGGCTCCTGCCGTGAGTGCGGTGTAGGCGGCGGCGTCCAGCAGTTCCGGCGTACCGGTGATCCGCATCCGGAACAGCCAACCGGCCCCGAACGGATCGGTGTTGACCAGACCGGGGTCGGCCAGGGCGGCTTCGTTGACCTCGACGACTTCGCCGTCCGCGGGAGCGAACAGGTCGCTCACCGACTTGGTCGACTCGATCTCTCCGCACGTCTCGCCGGCCTTGATCGTCGAGCCGACGGCAGGGAGGTCGAGGTAGACGACATCGCCGAGCGCGTCGGAGGCGTGGGCGGTGACACCTACGGTCGACACGCCGTCCTCGCTCGCGATCCATTCGTGGTCGCCGGTGTACATCAGGTCGGGGGGCAGGCTCATGATCTGTTCTCCTGTGGTGGTCAGACTCGACGGCGGTAGAAGGGCAGCTCGACGACCTGGGCGGGCTCCCGGCTGCCCCGGATGTCGACGAGCACCTCGGTGCCGGGTGCGCTCCGGCCGGTCGGCAGGTAGGCCAGGGCAATGGGGTGGCCGAGGGTGGGCGACAGCGCGCCCGAGGTGACGTCGCCGATGCGCTCGTCGGTGTCCGGGGCGAGTACGGCGCAGCCGGTGTGCGGAGCCCGTCGACCGGTCGAGGCCAGCCCGACCAGTACGTGGGTCGAGCCCTGGTCACGACGGGTGGCAAGAGCGGCCTCGCCGACGAACCCGCCGGGCTTCCCGAACGCCACGACCCGGCCCAGTCCTGCTTCGAACGGGGTGTTGCGGGCGGTGAGTTCCTGCCCGTACAACGGCATCCCGGCCTCCAGGCGCAGCGTGTCACGGCAGGCCAGACCGCAGGGGAGAAGTCCGTGCCTCGTGCCCGCCGCGCTGAGGGTCTGCCAGAGGGCCACGGCGTCCGCCGGGCGGCAGTAGATCTCGAAGCCGTCCTCACCGGTGTAGCCGGTACGAGCGAGCAACACCTCGCGGCCCGCCAACCGCGCCGGGTCGATCGCGGAGTACTCCAGCGACGCCACGTCGATGTCGGCCACATCGCCGACGACCGCCGGGGACGCCGGGCCCTGAACCGCGATCAGGGCCCACTGGCCGGACGTGTCCCGGATCGTGGCGGCGTAGCCGTCGATCCGGTCACGGAGTTGGGAGAGCACGACCAGCGCGTTTCCGGCGTTGGCCACGAGGAGGTATCTCGTTTCGGCCAGACGGTAGACGACGAGGTCGTCCAGGACTCCGCCGGTCTCGTGGACCAGCAGGGAGTAGCGCGCGCGGCCGACGGCGATCTTCGACAACTGTCCGGCCAGGGCGTAGTCGAGGGCTCGCCCGGCCTCGGGGCCGGAAAGCTCGATTTCTCCCATGTGGGTGAGGTCGAAGATGCCGGCGGTGGTGCGTACCGCGTGGTGCTCGGCCGGCTCGGAGGTGTAGCGCAGCGGCATGGACCAGCCGGCGAAGCCGGTGAACGACGCACCGAGCTCCACGTGAAGGTCATACAGGGGTGTTTTCTTCAACATGGTGGTTCCTCTTCGGACCGTGACCGGTCGGGGTCAGGACACGAACGCTTCGGGAGGCGGGCAGGAGCAGACCAGGTTGCGGTCGCCGAGCGCCTGGTCGATCCGGCCGACCGGTGGCCAGTACTTGTCGGGAGTGACGCCCGCAGGGAAGGCCGCCCGCTGGCGCGAGTAGGCCCGGGTCCACTCGCCGGCGATCGCGGCGGCGGTGTGCGGCGCCTGTCGCAGCGGGCTGTCCTCGACGCCCCAGACGCCCTTGTCCACCAGGTCTATCTCCACCCGAATCGAGACCATCGCCTCGCAGAAGCGGTCCAGTTCAGCGACGCTTTCGCTCTCCGTCGGCTCGACCATCAGCGTGCCGGGGACCGGAAAGCTCATCGTCGGCGCGTGGAAGCCGTAGTCGATGAGCCGCTTGGCGATGTCATCGACCGTCACACCCGTGGCGGCGGTGAGGGGGCGTACGTCGAGGATGCACTCGTGCGCGACGAGGCCCGATTCGCCGGCGTACAGGACGGGGAAGTAGGGCGCGAGGCGACGTGCCACGTAGTTGGCGCTCAGCACGGCCGTCCGGGTTGCCTCGGTCAGCCCCTCCGCGCCCATCATCCGGATGTAGGCCCACGGGATCGGAAGGATGCCGGCGCTCCCGAACGGTGCGGCGCTCACCGCCCCGATGCCGTCGCGGCGCCCGGTGTCGGGGTGCAGCGTGTGGGTGGGCAGGTACGGCGCGAGGTGTGCGGCCACCGCGACCGGGCCGACCCCCGGCCCGCCGCCGCCGTGCGGGATGCAGAACGTCTTGTGCAGATTGAGGTGTGACACATCGCCACCGAACTCGCCGGGCCTGGCGACTCCGAGCAGCGCGTTGAGGTTGGCGCCGTCGACGTACACCTGCCCGCCGTGCTCGTGCACCAGCTCGCACAGCCGGGTGATGCTGTCCTCGTAGACGCCGTGCGTGGAGGGATAGGTCACCATGATCGCGGCCAAGTGGTCGGAGTGCTTCGAGCACTTCGCCTCGAGGTCCTCGAGATCGACCGTGCCGTCGGGCCGTGATGCCACCACGACGACGCGCATCCCGGCCATGGCGGCCGAGGCCGCGTTGGTGCCGTGCGCGCTTGCCGGGATCAGGCACACGTCGCGTCCGGCCTGGCCGTTGCTCCGGTGGTAACGGCGGATCGCCAGCAGGCCGGCGAGCTCGCCCTGCGATCCGGCGTTCGGCTGGAGGGAGACCTTGGCGTACCCGGTGACCTCCGCCAGCCACGTCTCTAGCTGCTCGACCAGGGCCAGGTACCCGGCAGCGTCCGTGAGGGGCGCGAAGGGGTGCAGGTCGGCGAAGCCGGGCCAGCTGACCGGCTCCATCTCCGTGGTCGCGTTGAGCTTCATCGTGCAGGAACCGAGCGGGATCATCCCGCGGTCCAGCGCGAAGTCACGGTCGGAGAGCCTGCGCAGATAACGCAGCATCGCGGTCTCCGACCGGTGCCGGTGGAAGACCGGGTGGGTGAGGAAGGGGGAGGTGCGCCGCAGGCCCGGCGGAAGCGCCGAGGCGCCGGCCGCCGGCTCGTCCAGGTCGTGCCCCGCCAGGCCGAAAGCGTCGAGCACGAGACGGACGTGGCCCCGTGAGGTGATCTCGGAGCAGGAGATGCCGACGTGGTCACCGTCCACCAGCCGCAGGAGCAGCCCGGTGTCGTGCGCGGCGGTGACGACCTCCTCGGCACGGTCGGGGACCCGCACCAGCAGGGTGTCGAAGAACTCGCGGTGCACCACGGTGATCCCGCTGTTCCGCAAGCCTGTGGCGATGAGCGTGGCGGCCCGGTGCGTCCGTCGGGCGATTTCGGTCAGACCATCGGGGCCGTGGTAGACGGCGTACATCGACGCGACCACGGCGAGCAGGACCTGCGCCGTGCAGATGTTGGAGGTCGCCTTGTCGCGTCGGATGTGCTGTTCGCGGGTCTGCAGGGCGAGGCGGTACGCCGGCCGGCCGGCATTGTCCACGGACACGCCCACGAGCCGGCCGGGCAGGTGGCGTTCGAGACCTTCACGGACCGCGATGTAGCCGGCGTGCGGTCCGCCGTAGAACAGGGGGACACCGAACCGCTGGGACGATCCCACGACGATATCGGCGCCGTACTCACCCGGTGGCACGAGCAGCGTGAGCGCCAACAGGTCGGCGGTCACCGTGACCAGGGACCCGCGCGCCCGCGCCGCGGCGGTCACCTCGCGCAGGTCGCGGACGGCTCCCGAGCAGCCGGGGTAGGACAGCACCACCCCGAAGAAGTCGTCCTCCGGCAGTGGCTCGGCGATGTCGATCTCGACGATCTCGATGCCGACCGCGGCCGCCCGCGTGCGCAGGACGTCGAGGGTTTGCGGCAGGGTGTCACGGTCGACCAGGACGCGGGAGCGACCACCCTTGCCGGCGACACGACGCATGACCGTGACGGCCTCAGCGACCGCCGTGGCCTCGTCGAGGAGCGACGCATTGGCGGTCGGCAGTCCGGTGAGGTCTCCGACCATGGTCTGGAAGTTGATCAATGCCTCGAGCCGGCCCTGGCTGATCTCCGGCTGGTAGGGCGTGTAGGCGGTGTACCACGACGGGTCCTCCAGCACATTGCGCCGGATCACCGTGGGCGTGGTGGTCGCGTGGTAGCCGAGTCCGATCATCGGAACGGCCACGGTGTTCCTGCCCGCGAGCTCCTGCAGCTCGGCGCGGGCCTCGGCCTCGGTGGCGGCGGCCGGCAGGTTCAGGTCGGAAGTGCTCCGGATGCCGCTGGGGACGGCGGCGTCGATGAGGGCGGTCAGCGTCGGGTAGCCGACTGTGGCCAGCATCTTGGCGCGGTCGGCGTCGCCGACGCCGATGTGGCGGGTGGCGAACTCACCCGGCGCGGAGGACTCGGGGAAGGTCATGGTGGGAGGCTCCCTGTGGGGGCACCGCAAACGCGGCACCGTGGATGGGCGGCCTCCCCGCTCTGTCATCGGAACCTGAGAGCTTCACCACCGGGTCCGGCGGTTTGCACCGTGGGCGCAGGACATGAGGTCCTGTCTTTCCAGAGTCGCTTAGCCGAAGCGGTAGTTGGGCCTGAGAGATTCTGGGGAGAGTTGCTCCTTCGGCGCCTCGCCAAGGGTGGACGAGGGCTCTCCCGCTTCGGTTCGAACAGCGCGATGTGAAGTTGTGGGGCCCGACCGTGAGGCCGGGGGAGTTCCGGGAGGATCGGCTCCTTCGGCGGCCGCGTCGTCACCTGACGTGGGCACTCCCGTGCGGAATCGTCAGCGGTGCGGGTGCTGTCGGATCTTTCCGGTGGCAACGTACGGGCACCGGAACGCAGCCGTCAAGGGTCCGCTCGCTGTACGTGCCGGTAACCGATCGGCCCAAGATGTGCGCCTTGAGCTGCGCAAACGCCGAGCCCGACGGGCGAGTGCCGTACTACTCGAAGGTAATGTCCAGCGTTCGGCCGGTCCCTTGACCGGCCGCTGATGTGGCCCTAGCCTCACCGCACATTGCCGTTCACCCCGGAGCGGGAGAGCACTGGATCAGCCAGACCCGGTCGCCGAAGGAGCAAATCCTCCCCGGAAACTCTCAGGCACCCCTACCGCTCGGGCAGGCAACTCTGGAAAGCAGGCGCTGACGCGCCTCGCCCACGGTGCAAGCCGCACGTAGACCGCGGCGAAGCTCTCAGGCTCATGACAGAGGGGGAGGCTCACTCGGCCGCACGGGCTCCTGCCCGTGCTCGACATTCGAGGAGCCCCCTGATGGCTCTCCCGCCGCCTTTCCCCTGACCACCGGCGCCTGCCGGGCCCCGGGCTGATCTTCGATCTGTGCGGGCCCGTTCAACGTACCGACACCGTTCCGGTCGGCTGCCGCATGTCCGCACGCAGCCCCACCCTGCCGCCCGCCCCCTGTGGGCGCGTGGTCATTCTCCGAGATACCCCCTGTCCCGTGCCCGCACGGGATTTGAGATCCGTGAGGTTTGCCCATGCCTGAACGCAGTGACACCGGCTCGACCACCGGGCCGGACCAACCGGCGCCCGGATCCACGCCCCCGCAGGTGGGCGAGCAACACCTGTCCCGTCAACTGTCCAACCGGCACATCCAACTCATCGCGATCGGAGGTGCGATCGGAACCGGCCTGTTCATGGGCTCCGGCAAGACGATCTCGCTGGCCGGGCCCTCGGTGATCTTCGTCTACATGATCATCGGCGTGATGCTCTTCTTCGTGATGCGGGCGATGGGGGAGCTGCTGCTCTCCAACCTGCGCTACAAGTCCTTCGCCGACTTCGCGGCCGACCTGCTGGGGCCGTGGGCCGGCTTCTTCACCGGCTGGACCTACTGGTTCTGCTGGATCGTCACCGGCATCGCCGACGTCATCGCCATCTCCGGGTATGTGTCCTACTGGTGGCACGACCTGGCGCTGTGGATACCGGCGTTGGCCGCCGTCGTCGTGTTGATCGCGTTGAACCTGCCCACCGTGAAGGCGTTCGGCGAGACCGAGTTCTGGTTCGCGCTGATCAAGATCGTTGCGATCGTGGCGCTGATCGTCGTCGGGCTGGTCATGGTGTTCGGTCACTTCCAGGCGCCCGGGGGTGCCGCGGCAGGTTTCTCCAACCTCTGGAACGACGGAGGCTTCTTCCCCACCGGGCCCATGGGGTTCGTCGCGGGATTCCAGATCGCGACGTTCGCCTTCGTCGGCATCGAACTGGTCGGCACCACCGCGGCCGAGGCGGAGAACCCGGAACGGAACCTGCCCAAGGCGATCAACTCGATCCCGGTGCGCGTGATGCTGTTCTACGTCGTCGCGCTGATCGTGATCATTTCGGTCACGCCCTGGCGCGAGATCAGTGCGGACCGCAGTCCGTTCGTCGTGATGTTCACTCTTGCCGGTCTGGGGTTCGCCGCCTCGCTGATCAACTTCGTGGTGCTGACCTCGGCCGCATCGTCCGCGAACTCGGGCATCTACTCCACTTCACGCATGGTGTACGGGCTGGCCCGGGAGGGCGACGCCCCGGCGCGCTTCGGCAGACTCACCTCCAGGAAGGTACCGGCCAACGCCCTGCTCCTCTCCGGGGTGTTTCTGCTCGCCGGTGTGGTCATGGTCGCCACCGACAACTCGATCATCGAGGCGTTCACCTTGGTGACCACCGTGTCCGCCGTGCTGTTCATCTTCGTCTGGTCGATCATCCTGATCAGCTACCTCGTGTATCGCAGGCGCCGTCCGCACCTGCACGAGGCGTCCAAGTTCAAGATGCCCGGCGGCACCGTCATGTGCTACGTCGTGCTCGCGTTCTTCGTGTTCCTCATCTGGGCATTGACCCAGGAGCCCGATACGCTGCGGGCCTTGCTGGTGACCCCGGTGTGGTTCGTCATCCTCGGCATCGCGTGGGCGGGACTCCGCCGTCGCCCACGCCATGTGGCCCGCGAGGCAGCCTTCCGGTCCGAACTCGACGGTGCGCGGCAGGACTGACACGGTCACCGGCTCCTCGGGCCGGCACCGATAGCGAGCGCCGTTCCCAGTGGAGGGGAACGGCGCTTGCCTTCGGAGCGCGCCGAACGCGGCGGTCGCCGCGTGAAGCCATCCGCCGGTTCACTGTCGTGATGCGCCGCCCGTCTTGGGGTCAGCGGCCTGAAGCACCGATACCGGCAGGGTGAAGGACCTGCCGGTATCGGTGCAGCCGCGCCACCCCGTGGTCGCACAGCCGGCCGACCCCGTAGCCCCGCTGCTCGCACGTGCCGCGAATGCGGGGGAGGGCTCCCAGAGCCGAACGCCAGGCCGGGGGCAGAGGCGCAGTCCGCGTCGTGGAGCAGCACGGTGCCACCGCCGTTCCACCCGCGTGGACAAGGCGCTGGACATGTCCACGCGAGTTCCGCTCCGTGCCGCCGATGAGCTTTTCCGGGCGTCCGTCGGACGGGCGGGTCAGCGCAGTCCGGCGAAGAGGTCGTTCTCGGGTACGGCCGCGCCGGTGGCGTCCTTGACCCGTACGAAGGTCTCCATGCCCATCAACTCGCCGAACCTCTCCTTGCCCATCTTGAGGAAGAAGATGTTCTCGCCCTGACTGGCGTGCGCGGCCAGTGCGTCGAACTTCTGACCGCTGAATGCGGTGGTGTCCACCCACGTGGTGATCTCATCGTCGGGGAGGCCGATTTCGGCTATCGCGGCGGCCTCGGCAGGATCCGGCTCCGGCATGTCCTCATGAAACTCGCGCATGATCTCCCCGAACCGCTGCATCATCGAGCGGGGCATCGTCGTCCAGTACACCTTCGGTGTCAGTGCGGTCATCTCCAGCGCCGCCATCGTGATGCGGTGGGCCTGGATGTGGTCGGGGTGGCCGTAGAAGCCGTTCTCGTCGTAGGTGACGACCACGTCGGGTCGGTAGTGCCGCATGAGCTCGGCAAGTCGGGCGGCGCCTTCCTCCACGGGGGTCTGCCAGAAGGAGCCGGGGGCGTCGTTGCTCGGCCAGCCGATCATCCCGGAGTCGGCATAGTCCAGCATCTCCAGATCGCTGATCTTCAGGGCTTCACAGCTCGCCTCGAGTTCCTGCCGGCGCATCAAGGCGACGGCCGCCGGATCGTGCCCGGGATCGCTCGGCTTGACACCCCCCGGTCCGTCACCGCAACCGCCGTCGGTACACGTCACGAGAACCGTGCGGATGCCCTCCGCCGCGTACCGCGCGAGGACCCCTCCGGTTCCGGTGGCCTCGTCGTCGGGGTGGGCGTGCACTGCCATGAGCGTCAAGGGCCGGTCAGTCATGAACAAGTCCTCCTGCGGACATACATCCTGGTCTGAGTGCGCGGCGGGCGTACCGCGATCCTGGGGCCCGGATCCTGGTGGGGCGGACGACCTTGTGGTCTCCGTGTGCCCCCGGGCGGCGCCGGTCCCTCGGTCGATGCAACCATGCCGACCTGCCCGACTGTTCCCGGCGCGGCCCTGGTTTCCAGGCTTCGGGTTTCCACGCGAACGAGGTACAGGCGCGACCCGCCGCCCTGTCGCACTGCGTCTGGCGTGTGGTGGGTTGCTGACCAGCGCGGTTGCCAGGTCGTGTGAGACCGATGGCGGCCGGCGTTCTCGAACGACCCGGCCTTCTCGGAAGTCTCGTTGCGAGTGCATCCGCCTGACCGCGCAGTTCGGCGACCGGGAGCGCGGAAAGCATCATCAACCCTGTGGTTCGTGGCCCTGCTCCCCAGTCTGCTGCTGGCCGGGGCAGGGCCAGGGCTTCCCGCTCCCGGTGCTGCTGCGGATCGTGCTCTCCGGCGGACCGGGCGGACCGGGCGGACCGGGCGGGGCGGGCAGTGGGGCGATGGTGACCGGGCAGCAGTCCTCGCTGGCCGTGGGGGTGGCGACGCTCGGCACGCTCTTCCTGGCGGTGTCGCCCGGGCTGGGCACGGGGAAAGCGCTGGTGGTGACGCTGCGGGTGCACCTCGCGGCGGTGCCGGTGACGGGGCCGCTGAAGCTGCGGCTGCCCCGGGTGGTCGGCCGAGAGCTGAGCGGGACCTACCGCGCGCGACAGCAGAGCCCCGATACGAGGGCAGGGCCCGGACCGCGCGTCGCGGTCCGGGCCCTGCCCTCGTGCGGTGCCGTCCTGCGGCGGCGGTGCGTCAGCTCTGTGCGGTGTCGTCGCCCGTCTGCCCGGCGCCCTCAGCTGCGCCTGCCTTCTCGCGCATCTTGCGCACCAGCTCCGCCTTCTGATCGGCGGCACCCTGGCGGTCGAGGTTGCGGTGCGGACCGTTGTTCTGCCGTTCGGCGCGGGACAGCCTCTTGCGCTGGCCGCCGCCCATGCCCACGGGGTTGTTGATGTTCTTGCTCACGGGTTCTCCCGGAATGAGGTGAAGGGATCTACGGATTCATCGGTGGGGGACGGGCGCGGCGACGTCGAAGGACGTCAGCAGGGGCCCATCACGCTCTCACTCGTAAATCGGAGTCTGGAAGAACATGACAAAGACATTACCCGGTTCCGTCGGCCCCGCACACCAAGTTTTCGCCGCCCCCGGCGGCACTCCCCGCCTCCGCAGCCGGCGCCCGGACCGGATACGCCCGGGGATCCGCCAAGGGCGGCCTCCGAAGCCGGCGTCGGCCGCCGCCCACTCGCGCATCCAGCGCTCCCGGTCCGTGTAGGCGCCGGTGTGACCGCCGCGCGCTGGGCCATCTCGCCTGCCTCGGTCCCCCGCTCCGGCAGCATGACCCAGCCACGACCTGCCAGAACAAGGTTTTCCTGCCTGCCCAAACAGTCGATAGCGCGATGCTTGCCTCACGCTGAGGAAGCGGCGCGCTCGGTGCGAGTCCACAGCTCGCCGGGCGTAGCGGGTGCGCCGGGAGGCGTCGTGGTCGAGTCTGGGACCGTGACGAAACATCCCCCTGTTCATGTGTGCCCACCGGCCAGCCTTGGCGGCCGACCGGTAACGCTCGGCGACGTAGCGCTCGGCGTTGCCCACAGCGCGGCCGACGTGGTCGACCTCCTCCGCCAGGCGGGACTTGATGAGACCCGCATCGCGCTGGACGACCCTCAGCTGATCGAATGGCAGGGCGGCGGACCTGACGTCTGGGAGTAGCTGCAACCCACAGAGCTCGTCTCCCCGGCCTGTCGCCGACCGTCGCCCAACGCCCGCGCAGCCAGCCCGTCTGGCTCCTCCCAGCCGGCGCCCTGCGCCCCGCGGGTGTGCCTGCCAGGCCGGCCGCCGCCGGCTCAGGGAGCGAGGACCGTTTTGATCATCCCGTTTTCTTTCGCCTGGAAGGTCCGGTAAGCCTGCGGGCCGTCCTCCAGGGACAGCGTGTGCGTCGCGAAGTGATCTACTCCCAGGACATCTTCCTCGTTGAGAAGGGGAAGGATGTCGTCCACCCAGTTCCGCACGTTGGCCTGGCCCATGCGCAGCTGGATTTGCTTGTCGAACAGGGTGAGCATGGGAACGGGGTCCACGGCACCGCCGTAGAGGCCGATCAGGGAAATGGTGCCGCCCCGGCGCACAGCATCCACTGCGGTGTTGAAGGCCGTCATACTGTCCACGCCCGCGCGTCCCATCAGCTTTTCGCCGACGGCACCGGGCAGCATCCCCGCCATGTTCTGCGCCGCTCGCGTCAGGGGAGCGCCGTGCGCCTCCATGCCGACCGCTTCGATGACGGCATCCGTCCCGCGCCCGGCGGTGAGCCGCCGGATCTCCTCGGCCACGTCCTTGCCGTACTCGTTGAGATCGAGGGCGTGGACCCCGCGCTCCCGGGCGCGGGCGAGGCGTTCCGGGACGAGATCGACGCCGATGACCTGGCTCGCGCCCTGATGGAGGGCGATTCTTGCGGCCATGTCGCCGATCGGCCCGAGCCCCAGCACGGTGACGGTGCCGCCCGGCGGGATGTCGGCATAGGCAACGGCCTGCCACGCTGTGGGAAGGACATCCGACAGGTAGACGAACCGCTGGTCCGGAGGGCCGTCGGGCACCTTGATCGGCAGCGTGTTGCCGAACGGTACCCGGAGCAACTCTGCCTGTCCGCCTGGCACTTGGCCGTACAGCTTGGTGAAGCCGAAGAGGGAGGCACCCATGTGCCGGTCGGTGACCTGAGTGGTCTCGCACTGCGAGTAGAGGCCGCGTTCGCACATCCAGCAGGTACCGCAGGAGACGTTGAACGGAATCACCACCCGGTCGCCTACGGACAGGGCCGTGACGTCGGGGCCGACTGCCTCCACGATGCCCATGGGCTCATGGCCGAGGATGTCGCCCTCCTCCAGGTAGGGGCCGAAGATCTCGTACAGGTGCAGGTCCGAGCCGCAGATGCCGGTGGAGGTGATGCGGACGATGACGTCGGTCGGTTCCTGGATCGTAGGGTCCGGGACGGTGTCCACGCGCACATCCCGTTTTCCGTGCCAGGTCAGTGCTCTCATCATCACTCCTAGCGAGCTTTCTGTCGGCGCCCCTCCTTTCAACCATGCGACGCCCGGAGCGAACGTGCAGCCCCGGCCCCGGGCGCCCCGGGGCGCCGTCTGATCACGCATCGCCGTCGGCCATCACCCCTACGATTTTGATGTGGGGATCCACGGCGTCAGGGACGTGCATTCCTGTGTCGACTGTCGACGCCCGAAGAAGGGCAGTCCAGGACCGGTCGAGCAGTTCACCGGGCACTGCGGCCGGAATTCCAGGGGGAGAGGGGGGCAGCATTTCCGCCGCCAAGCGTCCGACGGCTTGGCTGACTGGAACGTCCTTCACCGCGCCGAAGAAGGCATCCCGTGGCAGGCAGGTCTGCCGCATGCGCAGTTCCTCCGGGGCTGGAACGTGGACCATCGGGTCGGAGCCCATGTGGGTGCCGCTGCCGAAAGCCGCTGCAGGGCTTCCACCAGCGCGTTTGTTGTCTCGAAGGTGTCCGAGCAGGTCAGCTGGGCATTGATGCGCCGGTGGTCGGACAAGCGGACATCGAGGCGGCAATGCTGACACGACCAGTCCGCAGCCCGGTATCCCGTGATGCCGAGTCGCCTGACATCTATCACGACATCTCCGTAGAAGACCGCGTCCCCCAGCACCTCACGGTTTCTGGGGTCGGCGCTTTTTGCCTGTTGTCTTTCTTGTGGCCGGGCGGTCTGAAAGACAATTGGCTTGCCGCATGGTATTCGGCGAGGGCATCCAGTACGGGCGCCTCGCTGTGCTCAAGAGGCCTGGGCCCACAATTCCCTTATGCGCTGCTCTCTTGGCTTGGGGCGAAATCCTGCAAGTCACCGCGCACAGCAAGTGCAGTGGACTGGATGCGCTGCCCGACGGTCAGGGCAGCGGCGTTCCTCCAGTGGCATTGGCGGTTTCGGCTGTGATCTTGCTGCGCGGGGCAGAGCGCCGACGAAGCCATACGGGCAGCACGTACCAGCACAGAGCGAACCACATCATGACACCGACGACGAGCAGTTCCGCGAGGAGGCTCGGTACGACGACGTGAAGGAGTAGGAGGAGGGTGCCGCCGATGGTCAACGCGAGGAGGACCATGCCACACACCATCAGCCGGCCCGCGATCGTAATGATGTCGTCCTTCATGCGCTGCCCGGAGAGAAAGCGGTGGATCGACACCGGGGCGATCAGTGCTCCGGTGCCGGACGCCCCGAGTATCACGGTGATCACGTAGATGACATGGTCGAAGGTTTCCAGTTCGTGGAAATACGGGGTGAACGCCACGCTGAGCAGGAAACCGAAAAGGATCTGGACGCCGGTCTGTGCGACTCTCGTCTCCTGCAGGATCTCGTTCCACCGTCGGTTCACACGCTCCCGGGCAGATTCCTGCCGTTCCTCAACCGGCGGGTGATGCGGCCCCTGGCAGGAGGCGCAGTCGTGCTGCGGTATCGACGTGCCCGTCACCGTCATGGCGTCCTCCCCAACTGAGCAAACATCTGGCCAAACGCGTGTTCCCGCTCTCGGCGGATTCACGTCCCTGTGCCACCCAAAAAACCGCACGTCAGGCCTTCGGCGAAGGCCGGCCGCGATCCGCGGCGGGCCCGCGGCCGGCGCGCGCTCAACCACATCGGGCGAGAGGGCGCAGCGCTCAGCCTGAGTCTGAACCTCCCCCCGGTTACCAGGAGGCGCTGGGTGGCGTGAACGGCTACGAGCAGTCCGGCTGTCGTGGATCAGGAGCGGGCCAGCTTGGTGAGGAGGCCGCCGTCGAGGCCCCGCGCTGGGGCCCGACAGCGAGTGAGGTTAGGCGGACCGGCTGACGTCGTCGAAGTCGGTGGAGGCCGACAGCTCAGCCCACGCCAGCATGTCGCGTTCGAAGGCCTCGCGTCCGGCTTGGACGAGCTGAAGCGCGTCGGCGCCGAGCAGGAGGCGCGTCGGCGGCTGGTCGGCCGCCACGATGCGCAGCACCGCGGCCGCGGCCTTGTCCGGGTCGCCCGGCTGGTGCCCGCTGCCGTGGATGTGCCGGGCGCGCAGCGGCTCGAACAGCTCGTCGTAGCCGGCGATCACACGGGGTGCGCGGATCATCGAGCGGCCGGCCCAGTCGGTCCGGAAACTGCCCGGCTCGACGGCGGTGACATGGATGCCGACATCGGCTACCTCCTTGTTCAAGAATCCCCTGGCTTCGTTCACTTCAACGGGCAGCGTTTGTTTGCCCGTTCGGGCAGCAGTCGGTGATCTCGGCGCTCGTGGATGTTCAACAGAAATGACGTCAGGCGGTGAACCCGAGTGTTTGACTGGCCTGCGTGTCATCGACTCTTGGTGTGTCCCGAACTGGCCAGGCTTCCTACATGCTGCGGGCTGCTGCCGGTGACGCCGGGCGTGCGTACAAGCAGCAGATGCTGGACCTGTTGGACGTCCAGGCAGGCCAGACCGCCCTGGACGTGGGGTGTGGCCGTCGCACTCCACTGCAACCTCCGATCCAGCAACCTGGAGTACCGACATGAGACTCAACGATCACCGCGTGGTCATCACCGCCGCCGGCCGAGATTTCGGACGCACGTTGGCCATCCGCCTCGCGGACCTCGGCGCCGAGATCCTCCTCTCCGCGCGCACGCACGCCGCCGCTGAACGGGTCCGGGACGAGATTCGCAGCCGAGGGCACCAGCAGGTCCACGCCTTCACCTGCGATCTGACGGACCCGGCCTCGATCCGCGACTTCGCTGCCGACGTCGGCCGGCACACCGACCGCGTCGACATGCTGATCAACAACGGCTCCCGCTACCTCCAAGGCCCAGACCTCCAGTCCGCCTCCGACGCCGACGTCATCGACATCATCGCCTCCGGCGCCACCGGCACCGTCCTGACCGTGAAGAACTTCCTCCCTCTCCTCCTCAACTCGGAAAAACCGGATGTAGTGAACATGGTCTCCGCCTGCGGAACGGCCGGTCATCACCGCTCGGAAGCACACGACGCCTTCTACGCGGCCAAGAGCGCCCAGGCAGGGTTCGCCGAGATCCTCTCCAAGCGGCTGCGGCCCCAGGGGGTCCGGGTGATCTCCCTCTACCCGCCCGACTTCGACAACCCTGATCCGCTTTCCGAGGAATGGGAGAACACACCGCGCGAGGCCAAGGATGCGCTCACCGCGCAGTCGCTCGTGGACTGCATCCTGTTCGCCGTTGCCCAGCCGCGCGACTGCTTCATCAAGGCGTTCCACTTCGAACAGGTCTGACTGGCTCCTGGCGCGTCCCCGCACGGCGACTAGCGCCGGGGTCCGGGGTGGCGCATGGGCCCCGGACCGAGGGCGTTCAGAACAGTTCCCCTACCCGAGCACACCATAAGAGCACCTCAAGGAGCCGGGACTTGTCGTGGTGGACATCGCTGCGGCCGACGAAGAGACCGCTCCCCAGGCAGTGGCCCCGCTCAGCGGGCTTACGGCTCTCCAGTGGGCCCTCCGCCCCCTGGCGCACGCCCGGCCGGGCCGGCCGCACCGTCCGCGCCTATGCCGACCTGCGCCGCCCACCCTTGACCGGGGGGCTTTGATGCTGGCAGCCGCTGAACGCCCTGTCGTCAACGGCCGCTCAGGGACGGGCGGTCACCACGCGAGTCTGCGCGGAACGGCCCGCACCGAGACTTGCGCACCGCGGCCTTCGTCGGCCGCTGCGCGGCGGTCGCGGGGTGCTCCCGGGTGCGGCGCGACTTGTTGCCGCGGTCTTCGGCCGGCTTGGCGAACTCGGCGTGGAGCCGCTCCCTGCCGCGCACGCGGCAGAGTCCGCTGGTCAGCGTGTGGCTATGTCGGTTACGGACCTGAGGGCGACGTTCGGTCTTGGCATGGCCGGTTCCCTGCGCTTGTCAGAATCGCGCTCGCGACAACCTCGAAGAGGTGATCGGCGCGTGGCGCGAGTGAGGGTTGATCGCCGAGCCAAGCGAGCATGGCTACCAGCGCAAACAAATCGGCGCCATCGATATCGCTCCGTGCCGTCCCCGCGGCCTGGGCGCGGGTGAGGAGCCGCGCACCGGCTGCGCGCAGGGTGACGCACGAAGCGTGGAGCGCGGATTCGGTGTCCTCGATGGCGGCTGCCATCAGCACGGTCACGCCCCGGTACTCGGTTGTCCATGCGACGCAGTCGCGTAGCCACGAAACGAGAGCATCGTCGGGCGAGCTGGACGTCTCGAGGGCGCCTGCCTTGGCGGTCAGCTCGTCGAAGCTCGTGCGGAGCAGGGCCTCGAGCAGGGCCTCGCGGGTCGGGAAGTGACGCAGCAGCGTCGCGAGTCCGACATCGGCTCTGCGGGCGATGTCACGCAGTGACACGTCGACGCCTTGCTCGGTGATGGCGGTGCCCGCTACTGCGAGCAGGTGGTCCCGGTTCTTCCTGGCGTCGGCCCGCATCTGTCCCTCTTGACTATCCGGATCAGTGGTCCATATATTCGGATCAGTGGTCCGATTACGTGGATCGCTGATCCGGATAAGCGTATCCCGCAGTGCGAGCAGGAGAAAACGATGCCGACACACACGATGAGGGCGGTCCGGCTCCATGAGCACGGCGGCCCTGAAGTTCTGCGTTACGACGAGGTGCCGATTCCCGAGCCGGGGCCGGGGGAGGTGCTCGTTCGCGTGCACGCGGTCGGCGTCAACCCACCCGACTGGTACCTGCGCGAGGGGATGTCCAACCTGCCTCCTGAGACGAGGCCGACGTTCGACCTGCCCGTGATTCCGGGGACGGACCTGTCCGGCGTCGTCGAGGCCGTCGCCGCGGATGTGGACGGCCTCTCCGTCGGTGATGAAGTCTTCGGACTCCTTCGCTTCCCCAGCTTCGACGGCAGCACCTATGCCGAGTACGTGGCCGCGCCTGCGTCGGACCTCGCACGCAAGCCGGCCGGCATCGATCACGTGCACGCCGCCGGGGTGCCCATGGCGGGGCTCACCGCGTGGCAGTTCCTGATCGAGCTCGGACACGATCACCCCTCGCCGTTCCAGGCGGCGCAGCACCGCCCGGTGGCGCTCGACGCCGACACGACGGTGCTCATCAACGGCGCCGCGGGCGGCGTGGGGCACTTCGCGCTACAGCTGGCGAAATGGAAGGGTGCACGTGTCATCGCGGTGGCCTCGGGCGCGCATGAATCGTTCCTGCACGAGCTCGGCGCCGACCGGTTCATCGACTACACCAAGAGTCGTCCCGAGGAACTCGTGCATGATGTCGACCTCGTTCTCGACGCAGTCGGTGGCCCCGACAGCAAGCGCTTCCTGCGCACGCTCAAGCGCGGCGGCTCCCAGTTCCCCGTATTCTTCGGCGCATTCGACGAAGAAGAGACCGTGAAGCTGGGCGTCACCGTCACGGGCACCCAGGTCCGCTCGAACGGCGCGCAGCTCGCAGAACTGGGACACCTGCTCGACGCGGGCACGGTCCGCGTCGCGATCGACAGCACGTTCGCGCTCGCGGATGCGCGAGCCGCGCACGAACGCGCCGCCCGAGGGCACATCCAGGGCAAGATCGTGCTCACGGTCGCTTAGGAACGAGCCGTTTCATCGACGCGTCCGGCGTTCGTCCGCGGGGGGCGTCTCGACTTCTACAGCGCCGGGCACCCGCACGCCGCTTGCGTCGCCGTACAGGTGTGGGACGGGCCGCCCGCTGCAGGGGGAGTGGGGGAGTGGGATGAGTACGAGGAGACGGTGTGCGAGACGGTCGGCGGTGAGCCGGCGGCCTGGGGGATGGAGCGCGCAGATGTCATCGTGCTTTGGGGGGACTCGGGGGGACTCGGGGGGCGCTGGGGGGCCGGGTGGGGACGGCGGGCCGAGCGGAAGTGCGGCGAATGACCGAGGATGCGGGCGTCGTCCACGGAGCTGAGCGCTGGCTCGTGGAATTCTGGCCCGTGTCGCAGGGAGGTGGTGCGGGCGGGGGGGCGGCACTCCCCCCCCGCACCACTGGCAGTCCGCTACTGCCAGTTGTCGGTTGCGATCGTGGCGCGCTGTGTCGGCCACGATGCGGTGTAGCGGGTGTAGCGGGTGTAGCGGGTGTTCGGGCTCCTGGCCGGCAACCTTTGCCGGGGCTGAGGCCTGTCGATGGGGCACGCGGAGGCGCCAGCGGCTCATCGTCCTGCCTGGCGGGCGGGGCGGCCTGACGGCGGGCGCTGAGGCGACGTGAGGGGGTCTCCCTCAGGGCCGCTCAGTCAAGATCGTCGGAGTGTCCTGGGGGCGGCGGGTTTCGGGCATATGCGGTCCGCCGACGGAGCGTTGGGCTATCCCTTCGTTTCCTGGGAAGTGATGGGTGCGTTTGGGCTGCGTACGCAAACGGAGGTCGAAGGAGGTGTCCATCATGCGTGAGATCGAGATCAAGCAGCCGGCCGGTGAGCTTGAACGATCTCGCGGTCCTGCTCGGTACCGTCTTCGGCCCTGCCGAGTTCATCGACGGCTTCGAGTACGGCGCCCTCATCCGGCGCACCAGCCCCTCCGGCGGAGCCCGGCACGAACTCGACGCCTACCTCGCCACCCCCAACGTCACCGGCATCCCTGCCGGTCTGTTCCACTACAACGCCCGCGAACACAGCCTGGAGCTCCTGCGTGAAGGCTTCACCCACACCGAAGCCGGCGCACTGTGCGCACACCAGGAGGGCACCGACCAAGCGGCCTTCATCGTCTTCGTGGTCGCCGCCTGGGAACGCATAGGCGTCAAGTACCGGCACCCCCGCGCCTACCGGGTCAGTCACCTGAACGCCGGGCACCTCGGGCAGACCTTCGCCCTGGCCGCCACCGCCCTGGGCCTGGGCCCCTTCCAGAGCGCCGCCTTCGACGACACGGCCGTCGAAGCCCGGCTCGGGCTCGACAGCGCCACCCACGGCACCCTCTACGTACTCGCTGCCGGCCACCCCCCGACGCGCCAGCCGACACCGCCGACCTGAACGCCTTCCGGCGCACGACCCTGCGCCACGGACAACCGGGACGGTCTGACATCTGACCCATCGGACACGGCATGGTCGGCTTGGTCCGCGACGGGTTCGTGCAGGCCGTCTTGAGGTGCCGGCAATGCCTCGCTCGGGCGCTGCGGCCTTGGTGCTGCGGTGAACGAAGTCCAGGTAGGCGAAGGACGCAGCCCCTCGCTTGGACGGGGTGCGCCGCCGGTGGAGTTCTTCAGGTAGGAGGCAGCATCCCACCGCGGTGCCAGCACGAAGGGTTTGCCGCTCTCGCCGTCGCCTACGAGCGGTGCAGCGGGCTGGCCGCCCCCACGGTGCCGGCCACGACCACCAGGTGGGCAGCAATGACCGTGGCCGGCGTGGCCCGCCCACTGACGACCTACGTTGTGTTCCGTTCCGCAGGGGCCACGTGCCGTTGCGAGGCCCACAGGGCTGACGACGACCGCGTCCATGGTGCCCAGTGCCGCGGCGGTCTCGGGTGCGAGTCTCCAAGGCACATGACGACTTCATGCGAAGACCGGCATCTGGATCTGCGCCCTGTGCGGGTCCTCCTTGAGGTGGTGACCGAACTGGCCGGGCAGAGGGTCGCCACCGGCATGGCGGCTCGGTCCTGGAGCAGTTGCTGGCGCATGCGCTCCCGGACCGGGGCCGGGAACTGCTGCCGCCCCGTCTGGAGCAGATGCGCGAGGAGCGTGCCCACCTTGGCCGCAGCCCTGGCCGCACACGCACCGACCTGGACCTGGCAACTGCCGCCAGGCGGACTGTCATTGGGGGGACCTGGGTGGGCCCGTCGCCTCCGTGGTCGCGGAGCGGGTGTTGGGCTTGGGAGTGCGGGTGGAGGGCGGCGCCTGTTTCGCCGCCGACCCCGGCCTCTATGAGGAGCGCCTGCGCATCCCGCCACCGGAGCCATTCGCGGATCCGTTTCGCAGTGAGCCTTTTCCAACCTCAGGTTGAGGCGTGACGAAGGGCGGGGATGGTCTTCACGGTGGCGCTGACTCGGTTGGTGCTGCAGCGGAGTTCCCGGGGGAGGCACCAGCCCTTCAGGGCGGCCATGGCTTGCTCGCCGAGGCAGCTGATCCTGGCGTGGGTGCTGTTATGCCGACGTTGCTGCAGCTTGAGATGCAGGCTGCGGAAGGGCCCCGGGGTGATGCTGTCGCCGCCTTGATACGCCTTGTCCGCCCAGCACTTCACCTCCGCGTCGCGGGGGCGTAGTCGCCGGCAGTCTCCATGTCGTGGCGAGCGAGCGCCGGGAACGGTGGGTGAGGCCCACAGCAGTCGACCTGCCGCATCGGCGGTGACCTGCCACTGCGAGCCGGGCTCGTCGGACATGGCGGCGCCGACCGGGCTGAGAGCTGCCGCGGAGCTGCGCACCGACCGGTGACCGGTCGGTGCGGACCCGGTCTACCGGTTTGCGGCTTCGCGAGAGGCGATCGGGTTCGTGCGACCGACCGCGCGGCCCACCGCGTTGCGCATCGCGAGGCCCGGCCGGGTGCGGGGCACCATGAGCCTGGAGAGCAGACCGACGCGTCGCTGCCGCGGGCCTACCTCACGGCGGAGCCGCGACTCGTAGGCGGCGAAGGCGCGGTCGTGATCACCGGGGTGGGCGGCGAGCTCTTCTGCGAGGGCGTACGCGCCCGCCATCGCCATGCTGGACCCGTCACCCAGCAGGGCCGTCGCCGCCGCCGCGTCCCCGAGCAGTACGACCCGTCCGCGGGACCACGAGGGCACTCTGACGGTGGTCAAGGGGGCGAAGAACGGAGCCGGGTGGTCGAGGAAGGCTGCCACGAGTTCCGGTGCCCGCCACCGCACGTCGGTGTAGGCGTCGGCCACGGTCTGCTTGTGAAGGGCGATGTTCTTGCGGTCGTGGGGCGTCGGCCGTGCGGCCCGGAAGGTGAAGATCGCGAGCGGAGTGGTCCGCGAGGGATGGACAACCAGCATCCGGTTCGGCACGGTCAGCATCGTCATCTCGGTCGGGTCCTCGACGGCGTCGGGTTCCAGCGGGACGGTCGCGCCGTACAGGCCCAGGTCGCTGGCGAACTGCCGCTCGGGCCCGAATACCAGGCGCCGTACGGTGGAGTGCATCCCGTCGGCACCGACGACCAAGTCGAAGCGCCGTGGCGCGGACCGCCGGAAGGTGACGTCCACCCCGCCTTCATCCTGGTCGAGAGCGGTGACCGTGTCGTCGAACAAGAACTCGGCCTCGGTCTGCGCCGACCGGTGGAGCACCTCGGACAGGTCGGCTCGGGTCACCTCGACCGTTGGCGCCTTGTCCGAGGTGAGCGGGAGTTGCAGGATTCGCCTGCCGTCGGGGTCGAGCAGGGTCAGCGACCGATTGCGGGTGGCGAGTTCGCGGAGCTGCGGGAGGATGCCCATGCGCTCGGCGACCGGGATCGCGGGCCCCTTCACGACGATCGCGCTGCCACCGGAGCGCAGCTGCCGGGCGTGTTCGACGACCGTTGGCCGGTATCCATTCTGGGAGAGCCAGTACGCGAGTGCGGGCCCTGCGATTCCGGCACCGACTATCAGCACCTCGGGCTTCTTCATGACGATGACCTCTCGGAGTGTCGATGACCAGGCCCCCGGCGAGTGCCGGGCCGGGTCCTGGGGGGCGCGGCGGCACGGGGCGGTGCAACCGGACCAAGGTACGAACAATTTCGTACCTCAGGGAAGCGCGCCCTTAAGGTACGATGCAACTCGTACCTGAAGGAGGTGCCGCATGGCCGGGAGGAACCTGGACGGCCCGGAGGCCGATGCGCTCGATCTGGGTGCGGTGTTCCGTGCCCTCGCCGACGAGCACCGTCGTTCGGTGATAACGGAGTTGGCCACCGACCGCAGCGACAGCGAGCGGGGCTGCAACTCGTTCGATCTTCCGATCTCGAAGCAGACCCAGACCCACCACTTCCGGGTCCTGCGCGAGGCAGGTCTCATTGACGAGATCGACTACGGCAACCGAAAGGGCGTCCGACTACGACGCGCGGACATCGAGAAGAGATTCCCCGGGCTCCTCGCGCTCCTGGAAGCAGGGCCCCCGGCCGATACCGCTCCTCGCTGAGCACGACTGAGGGGCGTCCGATTCGGCCCTGAGCCGCAAGTTCGACCGAGTCCAGCTCGTGCCCGGCTCGCAGGTAGCCGGGCACGACGCGGGCACGAAGGGGATCGGTGTCGCTTCGATCACCGTCCCGCGCTCGTGATCGGCGCCGAACACTTCCGCGCGCGCTCCCTCACGCCACCACCCACTGAGGTTTCCTCAACCTGCGTGCGGATCGGGGCCACTGGGGGTGAGGGCGGGGTCCGGGCGTAGAGAAGCTCCTGGTAGACGGGTGCGTGTCGAGTCCAAGCCATCCTGCCAGGAGCTTCCGCACGCTCGTCTACCCAGCCGGGGTCGATCTGTCCACCTCCGCTCTGCGCTTCCTCGCTCGTGAGCTGACCGCACGTCGTCTTGCGCAAGGGACACGATGGCGCCGGCTGGCCGCCGGACGGCAGGAGCTGCTCGTGCTGGCTCATCTACGATGCGGCAATACCTACGCCCAGCTCGCAGCCGGATTCGGCGTGGGCACCACCACCGCCTACCGTTACGTCGCCGAGGCCGTCGACATCCTGGCCGCTCTGGCTCCAACCCTCACCGAGGCGGTGAGGGCAGCCTCCGGTAAGGCGTTCGTGATCCTGGACGGTACGTTGCTGCCGATCGACCGGATCGCCGCCGACCGACCCTTCTGCTCCGGGAAACACAAGAAGCACGGCATGAACGTGCAGGTGATCGCGGACCCGGCGGGACGGTTGCTGTGGGCCTCGCCCGCGCTGCCCGGATCTGTCCACGACATCAAGGCCGCGCGAACTCACGGCATCATCGGTGCCCTGGCGGGGGCCGGAGTGGAATGCTGGGCCGACAAGGGCTACCGGGGCGCCGGCGGCACCGTGCGAGTTCCCTACTGGGGGCGCTGGGAGACTCTCTTCCCTGGTCAGCGGGCCGTCAACTGCTCACACGCGAAGGTCCGTGCACTCGTCGAACAGGCCATGGCCACCCTCAAAACCTGGCGGCTCATGCGCAAACTGCGATGCTCTACCAGCCGTATCACCAGCCTCGTCCAGGCCGTCCTCACGCTGCACCTGACATGCTCAAACTGAGGTTGGAAAAGGCTCAGTGGCATGTCCGGCCGGCGGGTAAATAGCGAATAAGAGCAACATCTGTTTCTTCAAGTCCCGTACAGTGCAATGCATATGGGGAATCACCTAGCCGGTCCTCTGGCATGGTGAAGGGGGACATCGGCGAACCAGAAGTGTGCTGGTGTCACTGCACGGGCTTTCGTGGTCTTCCCCGAAAAATAGGGGTGCCCTCGTGCGTCCGTCCGCCCTTGCCTTCGGGTTCGGTCGCCGGTCAACCGGTGCCGGAATCACGGAGGCGGAAGTATGCGCCTACCTGCGCTCTGCCACCGGAGGGATAAGTGAGGTCGACCGGACCGCAGTTCGCGGTTCAGCCGGGCCGTCACGGCAGCAATATGCGGCTCTGTGGTGCCCTGAAAGACCTTTTCCCTCGGCTTTTAGCGCCGCCTGGGCGCGCGGGACGGCACCTCACCGCGTGCGCGCGAAGCCGTCCGCCCCGCGCCTGCTCAAGAGCTCCACCGGACCCGCCGCTGCCCGGAGCGAGGCCTGCCGGGTGTGCACCTCTTCTGCCCATGTCGTCTGACCGAGACACGACTTCCGCCGGTGTCCCAGGAGTTTGACCATGCAACGAGCCGACGAATCCGCCGCGGTGGCCCTTCGGCCCTATATCAAGGCCCACTATCACTTCCAGTTCTTGAGCGCCGCCTTTCGCTTCGGCCTCTTCGAGATCCTCGATAAGGACCCGGGGCTCACGGTCAAGGACATTGCCCTGCGACTGGAATTGAACGAGCAGCCCACCCGCATCCTGCTGCTCGGCTGTACCGCGACCGGGCTTCTGCACAAGCAAGGCGACGGCTACCACAACACCCCGCTCACCCGCCCCCTCGCGCACAACCCCGACCAGGCACCTGCGGCGTACATTCCCTGGGAGAGCCAGGGGATCTACCGCGCCATCAGCTGGTTCGCCGAAGCACTCGACGAGGACTCGAATGTCGGCCTGCAGCGGGAAATTCCCGGCACCGCACCGACCCTCTACGGACGGCTCGCCGAAAACCCGCAGCTGGAATCCGCCTTCCACACCATGATGGGGTCGGTGAGCCAGCTGGTCGCCGAAGAGATCGTGCAAAAGGTCGATCTCTCGGACCACCGGCACCTGCTCGACGTCGGCGGTGGCACGGCCGTCAACGCGGCGAACCTGGCAAGGAAGTGGCCCCACCTGCGGATCACGATCGGCGATCTGCCCTCGATCGCGGCGCTCGCCGAGGAGAAGGTCGCGGACATGGGCCTGGCCGACCGGGTGGACGCGGTCAGCCTCGACGCCTTTCATGATGAGTTCCCCTCCGGCCCCGATGCGGTGCTCTTCGCCCACTTCCTCGAAATCTGGTCGGCCGACCGCATCCGCGGCCTGCTGGCCCGTGCCTCCCGCCAACTTCCCCCCGGAGGCGGACTGTTCGTCGTCACTCCCTACCAGAACGACGATGAGACCGGTCCCGAGAGGTCCGCTTATCTCTCCGCGTACTTCCACACCATCGCGTCCGGTGAGGGCATGGTCTACACGCCCAAGGAGTACGAACAGTGGTTCACCGAAGCGGGCTTCGCCCCCACACAGCGGGTGCTGCTCGGCTCGGACGCCGTGGTGATCTGCGGCCGTAAGCTCTGACCCCTCTGCCCATGGGGACCTCCGGTGCGGTGCCCCCCCCACATCATCACCGCGCCGGAGGCTCCCCAGGCACGGCACAGCTGAGGGACTGCTCTCCTGGCGCCTGCCGCCGCCGCGGTCAGTGGTAGTGGCGCATGAGGTCGGTGGCCCAGTCGGGCTGGGTGGTGGGGCCCTGGGGACCGAACTCGGTCATGTAGGGCTTGATGTCGAGGACGGGGGTGCCGTCGACGGCGTCCAGGCCTTGGACGTGCAGGTCGAGGCCGTCGGCTTTGAGGAGGCGGCAGCGGGAGACGCCGAGCCGGTTGGGTCGATTCTTGCCGCGCTGGGCGAAGATGCCGACCAGGGGCCAGTCGGTGTTGCCGCGCGGGTGCCGGGCCCCGGTCTGGATCTTGTCGGTGGGGACGCGGTCGAAGTGGTAGACGACTTCGAGGTGGGAGAAGGTGTCCAGGCCCGCCACCGCCTCGGGGCCGTACTGGCCGGCGTCGAGCCGGATGATCGCGGTTTCCTTGCCCCAGTCGTCGTCGCGGACCTCCGCCCGGCCGCCGATCACCCGGCCCACCGGCACCGAGACCACCGCGGCAGGAGTGCTGTTCTCGGGCATGTGCAGTGCCCCTCTCACTCAAAAGGTCGGTCACTTAGTCGAGTTGGCCACCGTACCGAAGGCTGCGGTGCGCCGGTGCGCCGGATTGCGGTACGTGCGTACCGTGCCAGAAGCGTCCAGCGGCTCGCGGGGGCTACTCCAGCAGAGCCCTCAACGCCTCCCGTCACAGACATCGTCCGCCGGCCTGCCGTCAGCTTTGCTTGTCACCCCGCCCCTCGGCGCCGTGCTCACCCTCACCCCTGCGGTGTTCCACGACTGATCCGTCCCTTCGTGCCTGCCCGACCCCGGCGGAGAAGCGGTGGCTGTGCACCGGCGTGGCCTCCTGCCCCGGCGGAGAAGGTGTGATTGTGCATCGGCGTGGCCTCCTGAAGCGCCGAGGACCGGTCACGGAACAGCTATGACGGAGCGCGCCGTCGGCCGATCTGAGCACGCTGGTCCGCCGACCCGCCCGCCGGCCCGCCCGCCCGCCCGCCCGCCGGGCTAGCCCGGGGTGGTTGCGAGGTCGAAGTCGAGGCCGGTCAGATCACAGCTTGCGTCCCACAGCCGGGCCGCGGGGGAGGTGTCGGCGAGGTGGCTCCATACCGGTTCGTGTCGGGGCGCACCGCGCAGGCCGAAGACGCGCGGCCCCCACAGTTGGCCGCCGTGCACGGCCGGGTCGAGTACGGCCCGGACCGCGGGCCGTGCGCCGGCGTGTTTGCCCTGGACGAGGAGGGCCGCCGGTGCTGCGCGCAGCAGCGCGCCGGTGGTCCGCACATGGACGGGCGGCCGTGACGGAGTGAGGGAGTCCAGCGCACCGCCGGGATGAACCACCACGCTCGCCACCGTGCTGCCGGCGGCGCGCAGGCGCCGGTCGAGTTCGAGTCCGAAGTACATCTGCGCCAGCTTGGAGCGTCCGTAGGTGCGCTTGGGCCGGTAGTCCGTCCGGGACTGCAGGTCGTCCGGGTCGAGCCGCTCCGACTTCGCCGCGAAGCTGCCCATGGTCACCAAGCGGGCGGCCGGCGCGGCCGACAGCAGCGGCATCAGCCGCCGGGTCAATGCGAAGTGCCCGAGATGGTTCGTGCCGAACATCAGCTCGTGACCGTCGCCGGTCTCCCTGCGCAGCGGATCGTCGAGCGCGACGCCGGCGTTGAGGACCACCGCATCCAGGCACGCCACGTTCAGGGATTCCACCGCTGATTGCAGCGACGAGAGGTCGGCGAGGTCCAGCCGCACGGCCCGCACCCGCGCGCCGGGAACACGCCCACGGATCGAGCCCAGCGCGGCCTCGGCCTTCACGGGATCGCGACTGCCCAGCACAACGCTCGCTCCGGCCGCCGACAACTGCTCCGCGACGAAGTACCCGATGCCGGCGTTGCCACCGGTGACCAGGACGACGCGGCCATCGGCACGCGGCAGCCGAGGGACATCCCAGGACGAGGCGGGGGACGTGGACATCATGAGGACAGGCTCCCTTGCCGTGAAGGACACTGCGGCTGCCCCGCTGGGCAACTCGGCACCCACGGTTCCAGCCGCCACCGACACCTCACCTACGGAGCACCGACAACCCGCCCGACGCCCGCTTCCCCGACGGTGTGGTGCTGGCCGACACCACACCACACCGCAGCGCGACATTTCGCGCGTGTTCCTGGTGCAGCGGGACCGCCCCACGCGCCATTGCGACGTGCCTCGCGATCGGCCAACGTCGGATGCCTGGCTAGGTACGCGAGTTGCGACGTCGTGTCGACACTGGACGAAGAGGACGACGGCGGGCAGGGGTGTGTGTCAGGAGCGCCAGCTCGCCGGTTGGCGATTCGATGTGACCCTCGCCTTCGGCCTCCCAGCCCCCACTGGCACCTTTGCTTGGTTCCGAGTCCCACACTCGTACCGACCATCGAGGCTTGCCCGGGCACGGACTGCTGCCCATGATCGACGACATGAGTACAAAAACGACGGTCGAGTCGACATGGCGCCGGATGCTGGAGCACCACTCTGCGGCACGCCGGAGCGGCAGTCCTGAGGTGATCGAAGCTGCGGCCGCCGAGCCACGCCTGCGCCAGCTATTCCCCTTCCTGAGCCATGGCTGCCTCACGTTCCACCGCAACACCGCATACCCCTGGAGCAACGACCTGCCGTTCATCGCTTGCACCACGCCCTACAAGGTGTATGCCACCGGCTATGCCGAACTCCTTGGGGAGACGGAGACCGCGCAGGAGGCCGCAGCGCTCGTCGTCGCCCATCTGCCGCGTGACTGCGGCCCTGCCGTCGAAGGGCCGTGGCCACAACCGGGCAGTGACCCCGAGTAGGCGACCCGGCAAACACTCCTGGGGGCGGCACAGTTCGGCTTGGGCGGGGGCCCTGGCACGTGGGCGTGGTGGGGCCCGTTGAAGCCGTCGGAGCACGGTGGCGGTGTGAGGGCCGCTCGTGTCAGCGTTCCTCGGTTGACGGGGCCGGGTGCGATGGGCAGGGGTTGAGGGACATCGGAACGAAAACTGGCGCTAAGGACCTGTCGGCCCTGGTGGGCGGCTGGCGGTGCGTCGGCTCCGGGACGAGTCTGAAGTCGTCCGCCAGATAACACCCCCATATCTGCGGTTGTTTGATTCGTGACCTGCGGTGATGTTCTTCGGTCGCTGCGTGAAGCGGCCCTGCTATCTGTGGCGAGGGGCAAGTGGTGCCCACCGTCGTGCAGCTGCCGACCGGGAAGGCCATGACCGTCCGCGCGGCGGCGGACGTGTTCCTCGACTCGCTCAGGAACCCGAACACGGTCCGGACGCCCCAGGGCATGAGCTGATCGCCGCCGCCAGCGCGGAGACAGCCCCCATCACCGCCCGCATCTGGGGAGGGATACCCGCCAAGGACCTGGCCGCTGCCGGCCGTGTCCTCGCCCTGGTCACTGAGCGCGCCCGTGCGGAGCTTGCATCGCTGACCGCCTGACCGCCTGACCGCCTGACCGCCTGATCACCCGGCCACCTGATCGAGCCGGTCGACGACCGGCCGGGACACCGGCGGGGGCGGGTGAGGTAGCTGAGGAGGAACAAGGATGGCCCGCTTCCCGTCCCTCCTCGCGGGGTTGACTCCTTGACACCGCGTCGCCTTTTTGGCCTTCTCGGCCTTCGGCCATAGTCGGCGCCATGGACTATGACGTAGTGGTGGCCGGAGGCGGCCCGGTTGGACTGATGCTGGCCTGCGAGCTCCGGCTCGGAGGCGCGCGGGTGGCCGTCCTGGAGCGGCTCACCGAAGTGGACCCGACAATCAAGGGAGGGGCGATCACCACGCCCAGTGCCGAGGCGCTCTACCGCCGGGGCATGCTGCCCGCGCTGGCCGAGGTGCAGCGGCAGGCGATGGACCGCTTCCAGGCGTTCTTGCGCGAGCGGAACGGCGGGGACGGAGGCGGGGCCGCGGGCCAAGGGCTCGGGTTCGTCGGGCATTTCGCCGGGATCATGCTGCGCGCCGACCTGGTCGACCGTACGGAGCCGGGTCTCGGCGACGCCGGACCCGCCGCCGAGATCGCTTTCGTGGCGCAGCAGGACATCGAGCGGCTGCTCGGCGGGCGGGCGGACGAGCTCGGCGTCGACGTGCGCCGGGGAGTGGAGCTGACCGGTTTCGACGCGGACGACGAGGCCGTCACCGTGCGGACCAACCACGGGGCCATACGCGCCGGCTGGCTCGTGGGCTGCGACGGCGGCCGCAGCACGGTCCGCAAGCTCGCGGGGTTCGCATTCCCCGGCACGGACCCGGAGATCACCTGTCACCAGGCGGTCGTGGAGATGACCGGCGCCGAGGACCTGACGGTCGGCTGGACCGCCACGGACACCGGGGTCTACGCCCACGGGCCGATGCCGGGCCGCATCGTCACCGTGGAGTTCGACGGCCCGCCGGCCGACCGGGACGCGCCGGTCACCACGGAGGACCTCCAGGCGAGGCTGCGCCGTGTCTCCGGCGTGGACGTCACGATCACCGGGGTGCGGACCGCGACCCGCTTCACCGACCACGCCCGCCAGGTCACCGAGTACCGCAAAGGCCGGGTGCTGCTGGCGGGCGACGCGGCGCACGTGCACTCCGCGTTCGGTAGCCAGGGGCTGAGCCTGGGTATCGGGGACGCGATGAACCTCGGCTGGAAGCTCGCCGCGGTGATCGGCGGCCGGGCGCCGGAAGGGCTGCTGGACACCTACACCGCCGAACGGCACCCCGTCGGCGCGGCGATCCTTGACTGGACCCGTTCCCAGGTCGCGGCCATGCGCCCGGACCCGCAGTCCCGGGCCCTGCGCGAGATCGTCAGCAACCTGGCGGAGACGGTCACGGGCACCACGTACCTCACCGCCCGGCTCAACAGCGCCGGGGTGCGCTACGAGCTGCCGGGCGAGCACCCGCTGACCGGCCGCAGCGCCCCGGACCTCGAACTCGCCGACGGCAGCCGCCTCGCGGACCACCTCCACGGCGGCCGGGCGCTCCTGCTCGACCTCACCGACGACCCGGAACTCCGAGCCCTCGCTGCGAGGTATGCCGGCCGCGTCGACACCCTGACGGCCGGCTGCCCGTCCCGCCCGGAACTGGTGGCGGTCCTCGTCCGTCCGGATGGCTTCACCGCCTGGGCGGCCGACGCAGGGGCGCAGGCGTCGACATCGACGGCCGGGCTGGCGGAGGCGCTGGAGGAGTGGTTCGGAGTGCCAGAGGGCGCGGTGACGCCGGGCTGATCCGCCGCTCTGCTGACTGACTCGAACCACGAACCGATTCCACCCACGGCCGCCGCACCCACCCGGTGTGGCGGCCGCCCGCATCTCAGTCCCTGGCCCAGCAGCAGCCCGGAGATCCGGTGACCAAGTGAAAACGTCACCGCCGGGACAGCCCCGGCGGTGAAAGTCACCGCACCTGGGTCACACCTCTTGGGCCGCGTCCGGATCGCGCAGCGGGCCTTCGCCCCGATCGTCATTCGAGGACGACGTGTGGATCGGGACGGCTGCCGTGATCACACAGGGGGTGACCATCGGTGCCGGTGCGGTGGTCGCTGCCGGTGCAGTGGTCACTCATGATGTTCCTGCCGGCACCACGGCCGCGGGAGTGCCCGCCCAGGTGATCAAGACGATCGACTGAGCCCGGCCGGCCGGGCTGCCGGCCCGGGTGCACAGCACCTCTGTGGTCTGATCCTGCTGCCTCGTCATGCCCGGCTGACCGACTGGGGGAGTGGGACCGCATCCGCCCTCTGTTGCCCTCCAGTGCCGGTCGTCGTGGCAGGCCGTGGGCCGATCACCGCCGCATGGTGGAGGCGATCGTCTTCCGGTACCGCATCGGTATCCCTTGGTGAGACCTCCCGGCCAGGTTCGGATCCTGGAAGGCCGAGCGGCCCGCCACCGCTGCTGGGCCGCCAATGGACCTGGGGCCGCGTGCTCGGCGTCCTGCTCGCCTCACGGCCCGGACAGGCTCCTTCCCGCAGGGGCCACATCGCCGCGAGCCACGGGCACCGCTACACACGAGACGCGGATTGCGTGCCGAAGGGGTGTGCCATCAGGTTCTCCCCGGGGCGGGGCGGGGCGGGGCGGGGCGGTTCAGGTGCAGTGGCTGCCAGGGCGAGACAGTCACTCCGGCCCATCGGCCTATGTCGGGATGCCGCAGTTTTGCGTGCGTGTTCTCGCTGCTCGGAGGCGCCGGGAAACGGTTCCAAAGGCTGACCGCCGGGTCATGGCATGGATCGTTGTGCGGTGACCGTGAAGTAGTCGAGGGTGCCTTCGCGATAGGCCCGCAGGAAATTGCGAGGCCAGGTGCCGGGCTCCCACATGCGAGCCAGCCAGCAGTCCCAGCCGGGCCATACCGACGCCCCGATCGCGGTGGCGCGGACCCCGGTCAGACCGGCCCGTTGGAGGCTGCCGGTGAGCTGCGGGATGGTGTGTGCGACGTCCAGGCCGGTGCTGTAAGTGTCGAGCAGTTCGGCCAGCCGCTCGGGTCGGGCCGGGTCGGAGTCGGGGACGAAGAAGCTGGCGATGACGGCGCGGCCGCCGGGCCGCAGCACGCGTGCGGCCTCCCGGGCGAACGCGTCGAGATCACGGAAGTGCTGGGCGGCTTCCACGCTGTACAGGCAGTCGAACGTGCCCTCCGCGAACGGCATGCATTCGGCTGCTCCGTGTGCGAAGCGCAGCCGTTCGGCGCGGCGGGCCAACAGATCGGCGTTGGCCTGTTCAGCCCGCTTGAGCTGCTGCGGATGGATGTCCATGCCGGTGACGTGCGCGAAGCCGTACTCCTCGAGCGCAACGGCGCAGCCGACCCCCAGCCCGGATCCGACCTCCAGGACCCGCGGCCCCTCTACGGGCGCCAGGGCGGCGAGCACGTGGCGGTACATGGCCTGTTGGCTGCTGATCCGGTCGTCTTCGGTCAGCGGTCGGCCGAGGTCGATGTCCTGCCAGTAGCCGAAGTTGATGAACCCCCCACCGAACAGCGACATCGAGCTGAGATCCGTCGGACCGTACGCTTCCTGTACTGCGGGCGGGATCGGGTACGGGGTCGCCCCGGGACACTGCGTCATCTGCACCTCCGCGATGTAGAGCGCGCCGCCACGGGGCGACCGCATACCCAGTACTACCCATCAGCGGCCCGCCCGGCGTCGGAGTGCCTTCCACGCGAGGTAACCGACCGCCGGGACCAGTCGGACGGCTCACCGGACGTCACACACCGCTAGGCTCAGTAAGCCGCTGGGCCTTTGACACAGCCGACGATGTCTCTTCCTACCAGGTCGCCGACCACCACCTGCACTTCACACACGACCTTTTCGGCTGCGAGACCCGCCGCATCCTCGACAACGTACTCAGCGTCGACCACGCCTGGGACGTCAACGGCCACGTCACTCACCAGGTAGTGCGCACGCCGGGCGCAACGCACGAGCGCCACTACCGCTACGGCCATGACGGAAGCCCCTCTCGCTGCGTGACCACGTGACGGGCCAGCGGGCCATCAGCCGCGACGCAGCCGGCCGCATCGTCGCGGTCCAAGCCGATCGTGTTGGCGAGCAGTACGGCTGCCCGAGGTGGAGTACCTCGCCCGCAAGCTGCGTGGAGCCGGAGTCGACGCGGTAGCTGACCGCCCCTGAGGGACAACTGGCGGCGAATGTTCAGCAGATGCCGGGGTCAAAAGGCGTCGCCGGTCAGAGGGGTGCGGTGCAGGTCGGCGTAGGCGCGGACCGTGACGCCGGCTTGGCCGGGGGTGTGCCAGGGGGCGGAGGGGCCGCTGGAGATTCATAGCTCGCCGAACACCGTCGCGGCCTGGGTGGCGGTTGTTTCGTCGGCCGCGGTGATGTCGATGACGACCAGGCCCGGCTCGCGCAGGCGCTCTTCAGAGATCTTCATGGTCAGACAGACGCCCCAGGCCGCCCGGGAGTTCGGCGCCATGGTGGAAGTCACCCGGACGTGGGCAGGCGCTCCTAGGACTTGTCCGGGCGGTCAGGTCATAGAGCGTCTTTCGTGGGCCGAACCGTTCGGGCAGGTCACGCCACTGCATACCGGTTCGTACCCGGTGGAGAACCCCGTCGATCACCTGCTGGTGATCCCGGCACGGTTCACGACGCCGGTTTTTGACCGGCAGGAACGGCCGCAGCCGTTCCCACTCGGCATCTGGCAGGTCACCCGCTCCCTCTCGGCAACAAGGAGCCCACCAGCAGACAGGCACGTGACCTGCCGAACAGGCCCCGGCGTCCGGGCCTACTTGGCCGGGTTCGTCAGCTCCGTGCCGAAGCGGCCCTTCGTCGCCGGGGAACCCAGGTCACTCGGGTCGATGAGTGCCGAGCCCTTGGCGCTCAGCCCGTCGGTGCCCGCATACAGCAGGGCCGCCGCGCCGACGCCCTCGGTGCGGTTCGGGATGCCCACGGCCAGGTCCGCCTTGCCGTCACCGTTGTAATCGGCCGGCGAGACGGACGTACCGAACTTGTCGTTGCCCTCCATGGAGCCAGGGACGCCCTCGGTGTCGAGCGAGAAGGTCTGCGCCCCCTCGTCGGTCAGCCAGTTCGCGGTGCCCTTGAGCACGTTGATGGCGCCGGCGTTGTTATAGCCCCCGGGCGCCTCCGCGCCGGTGTTGCTGACCACCAGGTCGTCGTGGCCGTCGCCGTCGAAGTCGGCGAGCCGGATGGCCTCACCCTCCTGCGCCTTGCCCTTCCAGTCCACCGGCTTGGCGGAGTCGAGCCCGCCGGCGGTGCCGGGGTAGGTGCGCAGCTTCTGCTCCTGCGGACCGTCCGAGAAGCCGGTGTCCGTGACGACGTCATCCTTCCCGTCGCCGTTGATGTCGCCGACCACGGGGCGGTACTGCGCGAACGGCAGCGGGATGTCCTTGCCCAGCGGCGTGCTCTTCAGGCCCCCGGACGAGCCAGGCAGCACGCCGAGCGTGCCCTCATCGGAGGGCGAGTCCTCGGAGGCGACGGTGACGAGATCGGCGTAGCCGTCCCCGTTGATGTCGCCGGAGGCCAGGTGCTCGACGCTGACGCCGCCGCCGGGCGGGGTGACGCTGGTCATCTTCGGGGTCGCGGTCTGCCGCAGGTTCTTCGCGCCCTTGACGAGCTGCACCTTCGTGCCGTCGGAGATGGCGAGGTCGCTGAGGCCGTCCTTGTTGTGGTCGCCCACGGCTATCTTGTCGCCGAAGTGTGCGTTGGCGGCGACCTTCGGCGCGTGGAAGGCGATGGCGTCGCGGGACAGGCCGCTCTTGGAGCCGAAGACGATCGTGACGGAACCGGCCTGCGTGGTGCTGCCGATGGCCTCGTTGTTCGCGGCGACGACCAGGTCGGCGTAACCGTCCCCGTCCACGTCGCCGCGCACCACGGTCGAGCCGAAACCGTCCTTGGCCTCCGGGGTTCCGGGCACGCCCGCGCTGGCCTGCGTCAGCGTGCTGTGCCGCTTGGTGTCGATGCCACCCTTGGCGCCGTAGGTCACGCCCACGTAGCCCGCCTTGGACTTCCCGGAGACGGTGCCCTCGGGCGCTCCCACGCCGAGGTCGGCACGGCCGTCGCCGTCGAGGTCGCCCGGGGTGATCTTGCTCCGCTTGGCAGCACTCGTGGGGGGCTGGTCCTGGCCCCGCTCGTTGCCGTCCGTCGGTGCTGCCATGGCGCCGCCGGCCACGCCCGCGACCAAGGCGGCGCCCAGAGCACCTGCCACCATGCTCCTGGTTCGGTTACGCACAAATCCTCCAATGGGTAACAATCGGTCGCCCCTCGGATCCGTCCCCCGGAGCTGTGGGGCCGGTGGGACGGAAGAGGTGCTACAGAGACAGACAGAAACAAAACCAAGACGGTTGCAGAATGAACGGAAATTAACTCGGTCCAACACGCTCGCGCAGCGCACGGCAACTCTGCTCCGGGGCACCGCCCTTGGCGCCTACCGTCCGCCCCTCGATTCACTGCTTCATGCCGCACAGCGAGTGGCCGACCAGCGTTCCGGTGATGCTCAACCGCCAGCCCGGCGAACGGTCTTCGGTAGATGCGGTACGAGTCGTGCCCACTCATCGCTCGTCAGACCGCCCCGCCCCGCCCCGGGCCCGCCCCGCTTCAGGAGCAGGACAGGGCCCGGGGCAAGGCGGTCACTGATGCAAGTACAGGCAGCAGGCGGCCGCCAGGTCTCCGGCGCCGGCGGCGAACTGGCACCAGAACCGGGCGCTGTCGAAGCGGTGGGCCGGCCGTAGTACGCAAGGCACGTTCCGCTGCGCGTGGCCCTGGTGCCGGCCGCGGTGGCGGGCATCCTGCTCACCGCGCTGGCCGGCAGTGCGCGGATCATGCAGTTGCGCGCGGTCGCCCGCAAGCACCGCCGGGCCGACTACAGGGCTGTGAAGGCCGGGGCCGAGGACTCGTCGAAGGGGGGCCCGGGGGTAGCCCGGACTATCGGGAGCCCGCCACAGGGCGCGACTTGTAGAAGGACTCCTCCAGGTAGGCGGCCTCGTGCGGCTGGTAGGGCTCCGCCAAATAGGCGGCCTCGTCTTCGTCGAGTTCGACGTCCACCGCGGCGACCGCGTCGGACAGCTGGGCCGGCTTGGTGACCCCGACGATGGGCGAGGTCACCGCCGGGTTGCGCATGACCCAGGCCAGGGCGACCTGGGCCGGGGACAGACCCCGCTTGCCCGCGATCTCGTGGACGCGCTCGGCCACTGCCCGGTCCCCGTCGCGGTAGAGGATCTTGCCGCCCTCGTCGGTCCCGGCACGCGCCGTGGCGGTGTCCCGGACCCGCGTCAGCCTGCCCCGCGCCAACGGGCTCCACGGGATCACGCCGATGCCCTGGTCGGCGCAGAGCGGGAGCATCTCCCGCTCTGCTTCCCGGTGGATGAGGTTGTAGTGGTCCTGCATCGACACGAACCGGGTCCAGCCGTTCAGGTCAGCCAGGTACAGGGCCTTGGCGAACTGCCAGGCGTACATGGACGAGGCTCCGATGTAGCGGACCTTCCCGGACTTGACCGCGTCGTGCAGCGCCTCGAGGGTTTCCTCGATCGGGGTGTCGTAGTCCCAGCGGTGGATCTGGTACAGGTCGATGTAGTCGGTCCCCAGTCGCTTCAGGGAGGCGTCGAGCTCGGCGAAGATCGCCTTGCGGGACAGCCCGGCGCCGTTCGGGCCGGGGCGCATCCGCATCCAGACCTTGGTGGCGAGAACGACCTCCTCGCGCCGGGTGAAGTCCTTGACCGCCTGGCCGACGATCTCCTCGCTGCTTCCGGCGCTGTACCCATTGGCCGTGTCGAAGAAGTTGACGCCGCCCTCAAGGGCCTGCTTGATGATGTCCCGGCTGGCGTCCGCGCCCAGCGACCAGGGCTCGCCGCCCCGGTCCGGCTCGCCGAAGCTCATGCAGCCGAGGGTGATGGCGGAGACTTCCAGTCCGGTCGTTCCGAGCTTGATGTATCGCATGTTTCCGAACCTAGGAGTTGGAGCGCGCTCTAACGCAATACGTCTCGGTCCGGAATTCGGAAGCGTGGGGCATGTGCGCCCTGTCAGGTTTCGACCGTCTCGGTCAGACGTAGCAGAGAACCCGGTGGTAACGAGTAACGAACTGTCAATTCTCGGCCGAGCGCGTGGGGCCCTACTCAGCCCCCCAACGGCAAACCGCCCTCGCGGGTCCGTCGCCACGACCGATCATCGCTCGATCACTAAGGGATTCCGCTGGTCCGGGCGGCGGTATCGCGGCGCTCGCGACGGCGGCCCTACCCGCGGGATCTCTAAGGGCAGGCAGTCGCAACCGGAGCGACACGGTGCGGAGCCGTGCGTATCCTCCGAGCCGTGACACCGAAATATGTGCTGGACGGCACGCAGATCAGAACGCTGGAAGACTTCTGGCACGCGATTGGCGAAGCGATCAACGGTCCCGGCGGCCACTTCGGTCGGAATCTCGACGCTTTCGCCGACTGCCTCAGCGGTGGCTTCGGGACGCCCGACGACGATGACTATGTGGTTGAGTGGCGCGACCACCAGGTGTCTCGCGAGCATCTCGGCTATCCCGAGACAGCTCGCCAGCTGGAGATTCGGTTGTCGCGCTGTCACCCCACGAACCGCCCTTCGGTCAGCGCCGACCTTGCCGCAGCGAGAGACGAGCGCGGCGCCACTGTCTTCGATTGGCTGGTCGAGATCTTCGACGATCGCGCTCCTGGCGTCCTGAGACTCCGGTGACAGGTCACGAGGATGCCTTGTGCAGCACGCCGGCGAGGTGGGAAGTGGGCGGGACGAAGCGCCAGCCGTACGGGTCGACTGCCAGGACGCGGCAGTTGTTCTCGCCGCGCTGGGCGTGGTGAAGATGGCGACCGCCGAGCAGATCCAGCAGCTGATGTGTCCGGGCACGGCCGGCGCGCAGATCGTCCGCAACGGCTGCCTCGTCCTCGGCCGCGACGGCCGGGTGGAGCCGCTCGGCTCGGCCAGCCGCACCAACGCCGAGGGCAACCTGGCCTCCGCAAGCAGCGGCGCGAGCACGAGCGCCAGGAAGAGGTGGAGCGGCGGGCGGCGCAGTAGGCCGCGGCCGTCAGGGAGCCCGATCCGGTGTGCCAGGAGTGCGAGGGGCCGCTGGAGAGCAGCCCCCGCGGGTACGACCCGCGGGAAGAGGGAGCGCTGCCGGCCGGCGGAGTGCATTGCGCCGGCTGCCGCATTCAGGTGGCCGAGCCACACCGGCCGCTTCGGCCGGGTCATCCGCCGCTTGGTGAACGGTGACGAGCGCTACCCCCGCCGGTAGTGGCCCGCCCAGGGGAGGACGAGCCGGATACCAAGATGCCTACCCCGGCCTGTGACCTGCGAGCTAAGCGGCAGCCGACGGCTACGTGGTGGCCGATGCCTTGGTCCGCCCGGCGTCGACCGTGGCGCGGCACTGGGTGCACAGCGAGTTGCCGCCGTGGCCTTACCGGTGGCAGGGCAGGGCTGCTGGCACCTCGCGCAAGGGCGGCGCGGCGGGTGATCGGCCGCACGCGGGGCTGCCCGACGGTGCACTGGCCGTGGTGAACAGCCACCGGTCGCGGGTCGGCGCTGACGTCCCTCAGCATCGTCCAGGCCGGCGGCGGCATAGGGCGAGTAGCGGCTTGGCGGGCGGCCTCCCGCTCGCGTTGCTCGGCTTCGGCGATGCTGCGGTGCACACGCTCCAGCTCCAGCCGCAGGTCGGTCGCGATCACCCTCAGCCGCGGCAGGTCGGCAGGAAGGGGAAACGGGTCGGTCACATGCTCTATTTCATGGCTACCAAGTCCGCCCGCGCCGCACGCGCCTGTGACTGAGCCTCGTAGTTGGCCAGTCCGGCCAACCAGGTACTCAGCCACGAGTCAGTGGAACCAAACGACGAGGCGTACGTTCTCGGCTCCGTGGACTTCGCTGAGGATGCGCATGACGCTCCAGACCCGGCCCCAGTCGGTGTCCGTCCCTGCGGCTGAGGCGCGGGTTCGCGTGCCCGAGGCATCGGTTTCCTGCCAGTCCGTGGTGTCCAGCTCGGCGCAGGTCAGCCAGGTGATCCCGTGCACATCGTGGGGGCCGCCGTAGCCGGCGAATTCACCTCGCAGCCCATCCGAGGCCTCGTCCGGGAAGCCACGATCTTCCGCCAGGGGACGGAAGCCGAAGGAGTTTCGGATTCCGAAGAGGCAGGCCAGACCGTCGTAGGCGTTGCCCCTGTAGAGGAGGAAGAGATCGATGCCGACCTCCCATACGGAGTCCTCGTCGTCGGGGCCCCATAGGCGGGCACCAGGCCGGCATTCGATCATCCGCTGACGTCGGTCGACATGGGGAGATCCTGCGTGCGCAGGCCAAGAGCCAGCATCTCCATTTCCCTTGCTCGCCCACCGTCCTGCGCCGCACCCTGCAGCGCCTGTCGGTGCGGATCGCCACGCACCCGTACTGGGCGACGATCCCCGGCCGGGCCCCGGCGGCCCGCATGGCGCTCAAGCAGTACACCTGGGATTCGGGGCCGGCCGAGGCCCGGCGGTGACCGCCTTCATGACTGACGCCCAGGCGCGGATCGTGCGGGCGCTGCGGGAACTCACCGACGATGTCGGTTACCCGCCCTCCATCCGGGAGATTGCGGGCGCGGTCGGGTCGTGCGCCTCCACGTCGCCTACCACCTGCGGGCCCTGGAACGCCACGGGATAGTCACCCACGTCCCGCTCCGCAGCCGCTCCTACCAGGTGCTCCTCTAGGCGCGCCTCGCGGCAGCTGGATGCCGGGCGGCAGCTGCGCGGTGCTTGGAAGGCCGGTGACCGGTTCGTCGAGGACCAGCTGCTGCCGCAGGAATCCTGCGCGCGGTGGAGCGCACCGTCGCCCGCGGTGTCGCCGTACGGCGCGCCAGGGTCATCTCGGAGCCCGTCACCGACTACGTCCGCTTCGAGCACGCCATCACCGCCAGTCCGCGCGGGCGAGGAAGTGCGCTGGCTGGGCCGCCGCTGCGCCTCGGACCTGTCGCTGCCGGGCAACGACTTCTGGCTGATCGACGACCGCCTGGTGCGCTTCAACATCTTCTCCGGCGAAGGCGAGGCCCAGACCCCGAGCACGGCGACGACCCACAGGAACGCCGGCCTCAAGGCGTTCAAGGTGGCGGCCCGCTGTGGCTGGCGCAGGTCCAAGCATCCCGGATCGAAAACGGCCGCGTCCTGCCCTCCGACGCCGACATCCGTGCCTGGTACGCGGCCTGCTCCGCCGAACAGCACATCGAAGAGGGCAACCACCGCTTCGTCCTCCTCGTCGAGGAGACAGTGCTGCGCCACCGCATCGGCGCGCCCGAGGTGATGGCCGGCCAACTCACTCTCGCCCAGACCCTGTACACACTGCCCGACGGAGCACCCTTCCACATGACTTCCACCCCGCCCCCGAACGACCCCGAGCTTCTCTCCCACCACGAACTCGAGGTCTTCGCCGACTGCTCCACCCCGCTGATCCAAGACGACGACGCACGCCTGGGCGAACCCGAACCCGCCTGGTTCGACACACTGGTTGACAATTGGATCAACACCGTTCCCGGCACCGTCGGCATCGGAGCCGCACGCCCCTTCGACGATCGCGACGAGTCGGTCCTTGTAGCCGAGCACGGTGACGCCCATCAAGGTGCTGGGGACGGGTGGCTTGTACGGCCCTCGCGTCTCAGGACGCGGCGGGCGGCTGCCAGCCAGCGGTCCTTGCGGGCCTTCGCCTCGTGCAGGCGGTCGGTGTTCTGCTGGATCAGACGCTGCTGGACCCGGGTCTCGGCCGCTGCCCACACCGTCACCAGCTTCGCGGACTTCTGGCAGGTCACGTCGGCGCGGGCGGTGGCGCGTTCGGCGGGGGTGGGTTCGGCCGTCTTCCAGCGCTTGTTGCCGGCGGCGGCGTAGGGGTCCGGGTAGTCGTAGCCGGCCTTGGCCATGCAGGTGTGCCATCGGCGCAGAGCGTCGCGTACTTCGGGGGTGCGCCGGGAGGCTTCCAGGGCTTTGCCGGTCAACTCGTTGAAGGCGCGGTGGCTGGGTAGAGCGGTGTCGCCGACGAGTTGGTGGTCGGCAGTCTTGAGACAGCCGCCCGTGCCGGAGGGGCCGTAGGCCGCGCGCTGTACCTCGGCGGGGAGCGCCTCGCGCTCGTCCCAGGCGCGGCTGCGCCGCACCACCGACGGCGGGTCGGGGTGCGGGTGGTACCCGTAGTGGACGGATTCGACCTGGTCGGCTCCGTACCGTCGGAGGTTCGGCGGCTCGGTGTCCTGGGCTGCCACCGGGGGCAGGGCCTTCCACTCCATGCCCAGGCCGTTCATGCAGCGGCGCATGAGGATGTCCTCTGCGTCTTCGACGAGGTAGGTCTCGGCCTCGGTCGAGGCGTAGGCATCCAGTGGCAGCCGGAGCTGCCTGGCCTGCCGGGACACCGGCAGGGAGTGCGGGGCGCGCGGGGGTTCGTGCTCGGCGGCTGTGCAGGCGGTGGTGGCCAGGAACAGTGCGAGCGCGGTGCTGGTGCGGGCGCGGGAGGGCGACATGGCGGCCTCTCATCGTGGAGCGGGCGGTGCACGTTGGAGGGAGGGCAGGGCGGGGTGCGGCGTCCCCTGTTCGCCGCACCCCGCCCGTCAGCAGTGCGTTACTGACACAGCCTGCTGTCAGCAGTAGAACTTGATGGAGCTCGTGCTGTCATGCATGCCGGAGTGGTCGCCGAAGTGGGGCTCGCGCTCGCCCCGTTCCAGGGTGATACGGGCGCCGTGGTAGCCGGCGTGCTGGAAGAGCTTGACCTTGCACTTGCCCAGGTTCTCGGCGGAGCTGATGGTGTTGTCCCAGCCGTCGTTGTCCAGGTCCCGCCGGTTGCTGGTGAAGACTGTCCTGCGGTTGTCGTACTTGGCGTCCTGGTAGACCTTGACCTTCCTCTTGGCCGCGAGCGCCCCGAGGTCGGCGGTGTGGTGGGCGGCCACCGCGTGGGACCCTCCGGCGGACGGTTGGGCGTTGCTGGCGGAGGCCGGTAGAGCGGCACCGAGCGTGAGGGCAGTGGCGGCGGCGCCCACAGCGGCGATAAGACGGATACGCATGATGTGTCCCTTTGGATGGTGATCACGCGGAATGCGTGATGCTGGTGATCGATTGGATCGGATCCGCCCGTGCCCCGAAGCGGGGAAGCGCGGCCCGACAACATCGAGTTCACCCGCTGTGGAGTTGTTTGGCACCCCACCTGAGCTGCGCTAATCAATCAGCCCAGGGCTGTTCTTGATCTCTGCGCCGTTGTGGCCTGGTGGTGCGGTTCCTAGGCTGGCGGGCAAGCGGCCGAAGATCTTGGGGGAGTCGAGTGGGGCGTCCGGAGAATCCGATCGATCCGCAGGACGGACCGGTTCAGCGCTTTGCCTATGAGTTACGCAAGCTCCGGGACGAGGCGGGAACACCGGCCTACCGATCCATGGCCCGGAGGGCGGGCTACTCCGCGGCAACGCTGTCGCAGGCGGCTGCCGGCGAACGCCTGCCGACACTGCCGGTACTTCTGGCTTACGTGCGGGCTTGCGGCGGCGACGAGGAGGAGTGGCGACGCCGCTGGACGGAGGCCGACGAGGCGCTATCCCAGCAGCCCCGCTCGCCGGAGGAGGACTCCGATCCGCCCTACCGGGGGCTCGCCCGCTTCGAGCCGGGCGACGCCAACCTGTTCTTCGGCCGCGACGAGCTGACGGCGCAACTGGCCGGCACCGCCCGCCGGCACCGCGTCACCGCGCTGGTGGGTGCCTCCGGCAGCGGCAAGTCCTCACTGCTGCGCGCCGGGCTCGTCCCCGGCCTGCGCTCCACAGACGGTGTCGCCCACCAGATGCCGACCGCCGTGCGCATCCTCACCCCCGGCCCACACCCCATGGCGCACGCCGAACGTCTGGAACCGGCCGCCGGGACCGGGGAAACCTGGCTGCTGGTGGACCAGTTCGAAGAGCTGTTCACCGTCTGCAGCGACGATGCCGAACGCGGGGCCTTCCTGGAGCGACTGCTGGCCGCGCGCGACGAAACCAGCCGACTACGCGTGGTCCTCGCCGTACGGGCCGACTTCTTCGGCCACTGCGCCGCCCACCGGAACCTGGCGGCTGCTCTCAAGGACACCGTGGTCCTGGTCGGTCCCATGGACAAGGACCAGCTACGGGCAGCCATCGTGACGCCGGCCGCGGCCCGAGGACTGATCGTTGAACGGGACCTGACCGCCCGCATCATCGAGGACGTCGGAGACGAACCCGGCGCCCTGCCGCTGATGTCCCATGCCCTGATGGAAACCTGGCGCCGCCGCCGAGGACGAACACTGACCACCCAGGCGTATGAAGCCGCCGGCGCTCTGCACGCCTCCATCGCCCGCACCGCCGAAGACGCCTACCATCAGCTCACCCCAGCCCAGGCAACCCTCGCCCGCCACATCCTGCTGCGCCTCATCGCGCCGGGAAACGGCACCCAGGACACCCACCGTCCCACCGCCCGCACCGAATTCGCCACCACCGAGCCCTGCACCGAAGAGGCACAGACCGAGACCGACGCGGTTCTCAACCGCCTCGCCCACAGCCGGCTGCTCACCCTCGACGACGGCCATGTCCGCCTCACGCACGAAGCACTGATCACCGCCTGGCCCCGGCTCCACAGCTGGATCACCGATGAGCGCGACCGCATCCGCCTGCACCGCCAGCTCACCCGCGACGCCGCCAGCTGGCAGGAACTCGACCGCGACCCCGGAACCCTCTACCGCGGCACCCGACTCACCCGCGCGGAAGAAGCCTTCGCAGACCAAGCACGCAGCGCGCTCAACGCACTCGAAACCGCATTCCTCGACGCCGGAATCGCAGCCCGCGGGGCAGAGCGAAAGCACGCGGCCCGCGCGGCACGCCGCTCACGCCGAGCCGCCGCAGCCGTGGCCGCGTTATGTGTCCTTGCCCTCATCGCAGGCACCATCGCCGTCCAACGAGCCGTCACGTCCAACGAGCTTCGTCAGTCGGCACGTTCCCGTGAACTGGCGGGCCAAGCAGCGGATGCGGCAACCGACCAGCCGGAGGCAGCGCTGCTGACAGCACTGGCGGGCTACCAGCACGCTCATACCGACGAGGCCCGCTCCGCCCTGATCAGTGCGTATGCCGAGTACCGCGCCAACCGCCTCGGCGGCCACACCCGTGACCTGACCACTCTGGCCTTCGCCCCTGACGGCCGCACTCTGGTCACCGCCAGCGACGACCACACCGTCAAACTCTGGGATTCCACCGGGCACCGTCTGCTTGCGACCCTCGTGGGGCACGTCGCCGGCGTCAATGCCGTCGCCATCGCACCCGACAGCCGTACCCTGGCTACCGCCGCCGACGATGGCACGGTGCGTCTGTGGGACCTCACCACGCATCGCGCCAAAGCTGTCCTCACCGGCCATCAGGGAGCGGTCAACGGTGTGGCGTTCAGCCGCGACGGCCATACTCTCGCCACAGCGGGTGCGGACAAAACCGTCCGCCTGTGGAACACGTCCTCACATAAGCCGAAGGAGACCATTTCCGGGCCTGGCGGGGCGGTCAACGCGGTGGCCTTCAGCCCCGACGGACGCACCCTCGCGATGGGCGGGGACGACAGGAGGACCAGGCTCTGGAGCGTCAACACCCACCGGTGGACCTCCACTGTGACCGGTCACGCCGACGCTGTGACGACCGTGGTCTTCAGTCCCGACGGACGCACCCTCGCCACTGCCGGCAACGACGGCACCGCGAAACTGTGGACAGGCTCCGGCCACAGACTGAAGAAGACCCTGTCCGTGTCCGACAGCGCTGCACCAGCACTTGCCTTCGCTCCCGATAGCAGACAGCTAGTCACAGCCAGCCCGATGGGCACGGGCGGAGTTTCGGTGTGGGACACGAGAACCGGACACAAGACCGCAACACTGGGCGATACTTGGGCCCGGGCGGTGGCATGGCGGCCGGGCAGCCGCACCGTCGCGGCCGTCGACACCTCGCGTCACACGAAACTGTGGGACCTGCGTACACATGAGGTTTCCTCCTCCGGATTCTTCTCTGCCCCGGACAGCTTCTCCGCCATCGCCCTGCGACCCGACAGCAACGTCGTAGCAGCAGCCGGCTACAGAAAGATCACCTCCTGGGACACCGCCCGCCAGCGCTATATCAGCGCTTTCCGCACACCCGATTACGTGCAAGCCGAAGCCTTCACCCCTGACGGCCGAGTCCTCGCCACAGCCACCAGCTCCAAGACGATGCTGTGGAGCTATCCCACCGGCCGGCTTCTGACCACGCTTGACAGCCATAACACCTCTGTCACCGGCCTCGAAATATCCCCGGACGGCCGCACCCTGGCCACAGCCGGATACGACCACACTGTTCGCCTGTGGAACTTGGCCACCCGACACACGATCTCCGTGCTCACCGGGCATCCCGATTCGGTCCAGGCGATCGCGTTCAGTCCGGACGGGAAAACCCTGGCCACCGCCGGTGACGACCGCACCATCCAACTGTGGGACGTCACCACCGGCCGACGAATGGCCATCCTCACCGGCCATACCAACACCCTCTTCGCCATCGACTTCAGTCCGGACGGCAAAACCCTGGCCTCCGCCGGCGACGACCACACCATCCGCCTGTGGAATGTCGCCAGCCACCAGGCACGGGCAACCCTCACCGACAACAGCGGAAGGATCACCTCCGTCCGCTTCAGCCCAGACGGCAAAACACTGGCCACGGGCGGGCCGGGCCGCACCATCCACCTGTGGGACCCCGCCACCCACCGCACCACCGCCACCCTCACCAGCTACCGTGCACCACTCCCGGACGACCCGGCTTCCTTGTCCCCGAAACTGGATTTCACCTCCGATAGCCGCACCCTCATCAGCTTGGGTAGCCCCAACGTCCGACAATGGGACCTCAACGCAGACCGCATCGCCACCCGCGTCTGCCGGCAGAGCAAAACGGACCACTGGGGAGAATTGATTCACGCGCTACCGGAAGAAAGGCCCTGTCCCTGACCTGCCCCGGTCAGTAGAAGGCCGAGCGCCGGCGGTTTGAAGGGACACCGCGGGGATGTGAACGACCTGACGTTCAGCCCCGACGGCAAGATCAGGTGAGCGCGGCGTAGAGGTCGAGCCTGCTCCCACCACCGGGCCGCCACCGCATGCGCCAGAGCGAACACCCTCTCCACCCCGGCCCCGCACCGCCCGCCGCGCCCCCCTGGCCCACCGCCGCTGCGCCGCGGCCACTTCGGGCAGGTCCCGCACGTCCAGGTATTCGTGGGGCTGGTCGGCACCCGCGTCCAGAAGCCACCGCCCGTGCCGGACACACACCTGCTCCCACCGCGGGGCGTACCGCACGACCCGCACGACCGTCCCCGTACGCCCGGCGGCGCACAGCCGACAGCCGAAGGCCACCGGCCCGGCGACCGCGCCGCAGATCCGCCACACCGCCGTCGGCACTTCGTTCCATTCGGCCGGTAGCTTGGCGTCCTCCCGCGCCCAGGACGGCAACGCCCGCGCCAGCACGTCTTCCTCGATGCCGCACAGGTCTGCCAGGCGCTGTCGTCAGGCTGCGTTCAGCAGCATGCCGGCGTCGGCCCGTGCGCCCGCCATCGTGCTTGGGCTGGTGGTTGCGCCAGTGCCAGCAGGACCGCAATGCCCTCGCTTCCAGCCCGTAGCGGCTCGCGATCGGTGGCATGAAAGTACTGGTGATCGGGACGACCGGAACGGTCGGCAGTGCTGTCGCCAGCGCGTTAGAGGCTTCGCGTCAGGTCGTGAAGGCTTCGCGTAGGGGTCCGGTGAAGGTGGATCCCGAAGGGCTCTACGCCAAGAGCGCCCCTGTTGAAGCTGTTGACCCCCGCACCCTCGCGCCCCGCGTGAAGGGCTACAAGACCGAACGCTCCGAAGGCGGCCCACCCTCCCGCGCCATGCAGGAACCCTGCATACAACTCCCCTCCCGACGCCACCGCGAGCTGTACGACGGCACCCCGTTGCAGCTCCACGTCCGTACTCACCGCGGCCAGGCCTGGCTCGCCGAGGCACTGGACGCCGCGGGGTACCGGCGCGAGCGCAGTTCCTCGGGCGCTGCGCCGAATGGATGTTCCGACTAAGCACAGCGATCCCGCGGCAGTCATGGAGGCCCTTCCGCGGGCGCGTCCTCACCGTGCAGGATCCGTGGCCGGGTCCGCGTCCCCGCCCGAAACGGTCCACGAGGCAGGGGAGTTGACCTGTGCGACTGTGGCCCGGGTCAGCTCCTTGTAGTCGCTCGCCATCTTCGTGGCCTCGTCGACGGGCAGCGCCCCGCTGCGCTCCGCAGCCCGCGCGATGATCTCCTCCGGTCCCAGCTCGCGGTTGGCCAGGACGATCGCGTTGACCGTCGGCCGGCGCATCGTGTCGTAGCGGCGGAGCGCGGTCACGGGGTCGTGCTCCCGGGCCAGGCACCAGGCCAGTACCCGGGCGTCGACGACGGACTGCGATCCGCCGTTCATGCCCATCGGGAACATCGGGTGAGCCGCGTCGCCGAGCAGCGTGACCCGGCCGAAGCTCCAGCGCGGCAGGGGGTCGCGGTCGAGCATGGGGTGCTCGAAGATCGCCGATGACCGTTCGACCAGCTTCGTCAGGTCGACCCACGGCAGGCTCCAGTCCGTCACGCCGGTGAGGGCTTCCGCCGTCGTGAGGCGGCGGTTCGAGCGGCCCAGCGGTGCGGCGCGTGTGCCGCGGCGCACTTCGAGCACCCAGTTCATCAGGGCGTCGCCGTCCTTCGTCACCCGGTCCTCGATCGGGTAGGCGACGAACTTCGCACCGGGGGTGCCGCCGGCCACCACCATCGACCGGCCGTCGAGGAGGCGAGGGTACGGTGCGACCCCGCGCCACATGTGGACGCCGTTCCCGGGCGGGGGCCCTTCGGTCGGGTACAGCTGGGCGCGTACCGCGGAGTCGATGCCGTCGCAAGCGATCAGAAGGTGGGTGTCCTCAGCCACGGGTGTGCCGCCGGTCCGGTCCAGGAAATGGGCCCGGACGCCGTGCGGCGTCTGCTCGAAGCGCTGGAAGCGCAGACCGGTGCGGATGCAGCCCGAGCCCAGGCGCTTGCGCACCGCGGCCAGCAGCATCAGGTGCAGACGGCCGCGGTGTACGGAGTACTGCGGCCAGCGGTAACCCGCCGCGAGCCCAGGGTTTCCTCCCACACCGGCTCGCCCGCCCGGTCGCGGTAGCTCAGCCGGTGCGGGGGCAGCGCGATGGCCGCCAGTTCGTCGGCCAGACCGAGTTCCGCGAGTTCCCGTACCGCGTGCGGCAGCAGGTTGATTCCCACGCCGACCGCCTCGATGGTTCGTGCCGCCTCCCGCACCTGCGGGCGGAAGCCCGCGGCGTACAGGCTCAGAGCGCAGGTCAGCCCGGCGAGGCCCCCTCCACGACGGTGACTCGCATCGGCCGTCCTCCGTTCTCCCGTGGTCGGGGATGTTGTTGGGTAGCCCAACGCAGGTTCCGGCCGTCGGGTTCCGCGAGGCGCTGACGGGGCGGCGCCTGTGCGTCACACCGTTCCGGGCCCGGACCGAGTCAGGTCGGAACGCCGCCCGTACGGTCCAACCCCGCTCGAAGCGCGAGTACGTGCATGTTCAGTGCGAACTCTGAGAGGACGTAATGTGACTTGAAGGGTGCTTTGCGCACCCTCGCCGAAGCTCGCCTTGAGCCTGCCGAGCCCGGAAGTGTTGAGGCCGCTCCAACCGACGCCGGACTCGCCGACTGGATCACCTTGACCGACCTGCGCCACACACCGCAAACGTCTCGGAGTGCGGTCGGGCGGTACGTCCACGACCCGGCCGACCTCGACGGCGACCACCACGGTGCCGTAGGTGCAGCCCTTGCGGAAGGCGAACTCGTCCACTCCCGGCACCCGCGGCCCACGGTCCGGCACCGCTGGCGCTGTCAGCAGTCTGAGCAGGCGGGCCTGGCCCGCGGTCAGCCGCAGTCGGCGGCACAGCCGCGCGGCTGGACGGCCGCCCAACTCGATCGCGATCGACCGCAGCCAGCCCGTCAGCACGGTGCTTGACCGGAGATGCCGCTCGGGCAGGCCCGGCACCTGCTCGACGAACGTCCTGCGGGAGCAGTTCTTGTGGTCGCAGAAGTACCGGCGCACTCGCCCGTACCACGAATTGACGGGAGCCCAACGGCCGTTCATTCAGGGTGCGTTGGTAGAAACTGTGCACGCGTCCGGCCCGCTTCTGGCGGTTCGGGCACCGGCCGGGCCGAGCGGTGGACACCGCTCCACGACCAAGGCGTCGCAGGAGCCGCTGACGCGCTGCACTCCCGCAGATCGATCCCGGGAAACAGCACATCCTCGACCGTCCTGCTCGCCATGGCGGGAACCACCGTGCTGAAACGATCCCGCGCTCCCGCCCCTGACCTGGGGATTCACGGGCCAGAGCCTGGAAAACGACCGACGTTGCCCCTCGCCTCACTTGATCTAGTTATCAACGGCTCGGGACGATTGGCGTGCGTGATGCTGCCGGCGATCCGGCGTTGCCTGGCCGATCAGGTACGAGGTGTGTCCGGCGCTGCACGCGGCTGTTCGGCGCCGGTTCGGGTCAGCCTTACGCCTCCGCGGGGGTGGTCGGTCGTGTTGCGTATCGGTGGCGCATGGCGTCGCTGGCTGCGGGACCTGCGGTGAAGACGTAGGTGTCGCTGTCGTCGAGCCGGCGGCCGGTCTTGGCGTCGACGACGACGGGCTCGACTTCCTCGCCGCTGTGCGCGTCGATGAGGATCATGCTGCGTTCGGCCGGTGTGAGGCGGGAGTTACCCCACGCGGCCAGGGTGACGACCACCGGTCGGAGGGAGCGCCCGAGTTCGGTGAGAACGTACTCGTGGCGTACGGGGTTGGTCTGGTAGGGCCGGCGCTCCAGTAGTCCGTCGGTGACGAGGGTTTTCAGCCGGGTGGTGAGCATGCTGGAGGAGATGCCCAGACTCTCCTGGAACTGGTCGAAGCGCGTGTAGCCGTCGAAAGCGTCGTGGAGGATCAGCAGCGTCCACCATTCACCTACGTGTTCCACCGTCGTGGACAGTGGGCACTCCTGGTCCTCCAGCCTGATCCGACTTGCCATGACGCTCATCCCCTCGGTTACTGCTAAAGTCGAAGTTAGTGGCTTCTACTTTAGCAGTAACGGCGGGAGCGGTGTCTTCTGCGCCCGCACCCGGGACGGAGCACACCGTGACCACGATCATCAGCGAATCCCTGGAAGGCCGACGGGCTCTGGTCACCGGCGGCACCAAGGGCACCGGAGCCGCCATCGCCCGACGTCTCGCCCAGGCCGGCGCGACCGTGCTGGTCACGGCCCGCAGCCGCCCTGACACCGTCGAGGAGAAGGCGTTCATCACCGCCGACCTGTCCACCGCCCAGGGTGCAGCCCACGTGGCCGCCGAGGCGGACGCCCGCGTGGGAGGCGTCGACATCTTGGTCAACACCCTCGGCGGGTCCCAGGCGCCGGCTGGAGGGTTCGCCGCGCTCGGCGAGGAGGACTGGGCCAGGGAGCTGAACACGAACCTTCTGGCCGCCGTTCGCCTGGACCGCGCACTCCTGCCGCACATGATTGCCACAGGTAAGGGCGTGATCGTGCATGTCACCTCGATCCAGCGCCGCATGCCGCTGTGGAACGGAACCCTGGCCTACGCCGCCGCAAAGGCTGCCCTGACCACCTACAGCAAGGGCCTGGCCAACGAGGTCGCCCCGCACGGTGTCCGCGTCAACACCGTCTCGCCCGGTTTCGTGCAGACCTCGGCCGCCGACAACCTCGTCGCCCGGATCGCACACGACGCAGACATCACGCAGGAAGCGGCGCTGGGCCGGCTCATGGAATCCCTGGGCGGGATCCCGCTGGGCCGTCCCAACCGGCCCGAGGAAGTCGCCGAGCTCGTCGCCTTCCTCGTCTCCGACCGCGCCTCGGCCATCGTCGGCGCCGAACACGTCGTCGACGGCGGCACCACCCCCACCGTCTGAACCCGCCACCATCCCAAGGAGCGTCATGCACGACAACCAGCCCCGAACCAGCACCCCAAACACCCTGCCCGAGGTGATCACCCGCTACCTGACAGCACACCGCGCCCACGACACCGCGACCGCAGTCACGGCGTTCACCCGCGAAGCCACAGTGATCGACGACGGCAACACCTACGAGGGCACCGAGGCGATCGGGAAGTGGCTCGACGGATCGGCCACCGAATTCACCTACACCACCCACCTCACCGGCGCCCAGCAGACCGACGCAACCCGCTACATCGCCACCCATCACCTCGAGGGCAACTTCCCTGGCGGGAGCATCGATCTGCGTTACCAGTTCACACTCCGCGACGGCCTCATCGAACGCCTCGTCATCGAACCCTGAGTCCCTGTCGGCGCCACCCGTTGCCGCCTCAGGCGAGAAGCCCCGCTCGCCCGCAATCTCGGTGACTCACCTTCCTGCCGGGTCAGGCCGCCAATTCAGGGGGCTGGGTATGGCTGTCAGCGGTTCGCCATGAGATGACTGGAAAGGCTTGGCCGCGCCGAGCCCCGCTTCGCCCCGACCGCCATGGGGAGGTGCGACTCGAGATGCCGTTCGGCGCCCCCGGCCAGAAGACCGACTTCACGGCTGACAGAGTCAGCATCGAAAAAGCCGACGGCCGCGTCGTGGCCGAACGCAACGAACCGCGGAGGTCGTCCACAGGGCACGGCTTCAACACCCCGTGGGACCCTCTGGATCGCGCCTACTTCAACGGATGCGCGCTGTGGACACACATCAGGAAGGTGTGCGGGTTGTCGTGGACGGCCAGGGTGGGGTTCCGCAGGATGGCCCTGGCCTGGCCTGGCCTGGCCTGGCCTGGCGTGCGCTGCGGATCGAGGCGAAGGGTGGGGCCTGCTGATGGGCCTCGGTTTTCTGATCGCCGCGGCCGGAGTGACCGCTCTGCTACCGCTCAGCGCCGTCAGGTGGCGGCGCCGTCGCCCCGTCCGCCCCTTCCACCACACAGCGCTCCAGCCAGGACGGAAACTCCGTCAGGTCCGCGAGCACTACTTCGGCACCGGCGTCGCGGAGCTCCGTGGCATCGCACGGGCCGGTGGCGACCGCGACGGACAGCGCGCCCGCGGTGTGCGCCCCGACGACGTCACCGATGTGGTCGCCGACGTAGACCTGCGCATGGTGCTTGCGCAGCGCCTCGGCCTTGCCTGCCGCCCACAGGGAGCCGAAGAGGGCGTCCGCGTCGAGGCCGAGGTGTTCCAGGTGCAGCTTGGCGTTGGGCTCGTACTTCGCCGTCACCACGATGACCCGGCCGCCCGCCGCGTGGATCGCATCGATGGCCTCCCGGGCGCCGGGCATGGCGGGCGTCGCCGCGACCGCGTACTGCGGATACAGCTCGCGGAACAGAGCGGCGGTCTCCGCCACCCGCTCTTCGGGGAACCAGTGGCGGATCTCATGCTCCAGCGGGGGCCCCAGCCGGCTCGCCGCGAGGTCGGCGTCGATGAAGGTGCCGGTCCTGGCCGACAGCTCCTGATAGACGGCCTTGATGCCGGGGCGCGAGTCGATCAGAGTCATGTCGAGGTCGAAGCCGACCGTCAGAGAGTGTGCAGCCATGCCTGCCATAGTGCCTGCGGCGGCATCCCCGGTCAGAGAGGCACGACCACGGCCCCCTCAGCGGGGCACCCGCCGCTCCGCCACACCAGGAACAACGCCGAGCGACCGCCGCCACCCGCACGATCCCCGGCAGCCCGTCGGCCATCTTCCTGAACGGCGCCGGCTCCACCGGCCACCAGCCGGGCGCGGCAGCGTCGTCGCGGACCGTACCGCCTGACCCGCCGGCGCGGGCCAGCGCGTCACGCCGTGTCGACGTCACCTCGGGGGCATCCTGTGGGTACGTGGGATCGCGGGGTAGCCGACCGGAAGGAGTCATGCGGGTGTCGTCTCGGGGCGTTACGGTCGTGGCTCTCCTGGCGGATCCGGATGCGCCGACGGAGATCGCCCAGCGCATGGTCCGGATGCTTCCCACCCGGCTCGCCGACAAGTGGGGCCAGGAGCGACGGTTCGAAGTTGAGGTGGTCAGTGAGCCCTTCACCGCAGGGACCGAGGACCCGCCCACCTTGATGCGCCGGATCATGGACCGCGGAAGTGCGGAGAACTGGGACGTCGTCGTGGCCCTCACCGACCTGCCGCTGCACTCTCACGGGCGCAACCTCGTGGTGGATCTGAGTTACGAACACGGCTTGGCGCTGCTGTCTCTTCCTCCGCTGGGGGGATTCCGGCTGCAGACAAGGGCACGGCAGGCCGTGGAAGAAGCCGTGCTCAGCTTGGCGGGCCCGCAGGCCACTGGGGCTGAGGGGCCTCCGGGAAGTCAGCCGCTGCGGGGGCCCTTCATCGGTCGTCTCGTGCCTATCCATCCGGGCCAGGTCGGTGAGGAGGAGATCGCCGATTTCCGGTACGTCGTCAGCGGACCGGGCGGTTACCTGAGGGTGCTCCTCGGTATGGTCCGCGCCAACCGGCCGTGGCGCTTGGTACCGGGCTTGTCGAAAGCCCTGGCGGCGGCACTCGCCACAGGAGCAGTCGCCACCATGGACTCCACCGTCTGGAGCCTGGCCGTGTCCCTGAGCACGCCACGCCTCGTGATCGCCATGGTCGGGTCGGTAGCGCTCATGATCGGCTGGCTGATCGTGGACGCGGACCTGTGGCATCGAACGGATGAGGTTTCGCCAGAGGCGAGGAAGAGGGCGGCTCTCTACAACGCCTCGACGGTCGTGACCGTGGGCATCGGGGTGCTCGTGTGCTACGTGGGTTTGATGGTCATCAACTGGGTGTGGGCGCTGTTCATCCTCAACGACCGACTGTTCGCTTCCATGACACGAACCCCGCTGCATGCCACGGAGTACTGGACGTTGTCCTGGTTCGTCGCTTCGGTCGCTACGGTGGGCGGCGCGCTGGGATCGGGCTTGGAGAGCGACGAGACGATCCGGGCAGCCACCTACTCCAAGCGCGAACAGGAACGCCGCAGCATGCTGCAGGACGACCAGGGTGGCTAGCTGGTGACCTCAGTCGGAGATGTGCCGTCGGTTGGTGGTCGTCCGGGTTCGGAGATTCCGCTGATCGGTCGGTGCGTGGCTGATTCGCGTCGGGGGCCGACGGGGACCGGGGAGGTACGCCGCCAGAGCGCCGAAGCTCCGCCTGGCGGGCCGGCGGCGGCACCACCGTTCCATCTGATCCGGGGGAACGGCCCGCAGAGGCATGCCGAAGCCACGGCACGACCCGTCGTAGCGACTTCCGGGAGCAGGCTCTGTGCGCGGTCACCGTCCCGTCGTGCTGCGGCCATGCCGCGGCACCGAGGGAAGTCATCATGAAAGCAGCCGTATATGAAGGTCCGCGAACGGTCACTGTGAAGCAGGGGAGCTGGAGGCGCAGGGCAAGGTCCCGGTCGAGTTCGGCATGATGTGGTTCAAGGGCCGGCGCATGGGCACCGGGCAGGCGCCGGTGAAGAGGTACCACCGGGCGCTGCGGGATCTGATCGCCGGCGAGAAGGCAAAACCGCGCCTCGTCGTCTCCCACGAACTGACAGCCGGCGCGTCACCGGGCTCGGCGGGCTCAGACCAAGAACGTCCCCCAGGCCCATAGCCGGCAGACCGACCGGAACGAGTATCGCGAGAGCCCACTCGGGCATGCCGTCCCCTTCCACCGCCGGGCACGAGCCGAACCCGGGCTGCTCCCTCTCCCGCGCTTGCTTCATCACGTCCGTGGGAACGCCGGGTGGTGCCCTCGGCGTCGCTCTGGAGGAGGGACCGGGCGGGTCCGCCAGGCCGCCTACGGCGAGCGTCAGCGGCCGGGCCGGCGTCAGGACACCGACTGGCCCGGCACGGACCGAGGCTCGCTCACGCCGGTCCCGCGGACGAGATTGCCTTCCTGGGCCCGGTGTTCATGGACGAGCCGGACGGCTATGGCGCCTTCCCCCGCGGCGGAGGCGACCCGCTTGACGGACCCGCTCCTGACGTCACCCGCGGCGAAGATACCCGGCATCGTGGTCTCCAGCATCAGTGGCCCGCGCCCGAGCGATTCCCAGATGTTCTCGTCGGCCGCTGCCCGGGCGTCGGCGCCGGTGAGCACGAACCCCCGTCGGTCCAGCGCGACCACGTCCTTCAGCCACTCGGTGTGCGGCCGGGCGCCGATGAACACGAACAGGGCATGGGCCGGCAGTTCGCGACGATCGCCGGAGGCGTTGTCCTCCACGGTCAACGACTGCAGGGTGCCCTCTCCGTTGACCTGGCGCACTTCGGTGTGGGTCAGCACCTCGACCTTCGGATGGCGCGTCACCTGGTCCACCAGATAGCGTGACATGTCCTTGCCGAGGTCGCCGCTGCGGACGATCAGATACACCTTGGGTGCGTATTCGGCGAGGAAGAGCACCGCCTGGCCTGCGGAGTTTCCCCCGCCGACCACGGCCACGGGATCCATCCGGCACAGGTTGGCTTCGTGGAGGGTGGCGGCGTAGTAGACGCTGGAGCCTTCCAGCCGGTCGATGCCCGGGACGTCCAGTCTGCGGTAGCGCACTCCCGAGGCCAGGACGATGGTGGCGGCCTGGATCTCGGAGCCGTCCGCGAAGGTGAGGGCGTACCGGCCGTCGCGCGGTTCGAGGGAGGTGACCTCGGCGGGGACGGTGAGCTGTGCGCCGAATTTGCGGGCCTGGAGCACCGAGCGTTCCATGAGTTCGCCACCCGAGATCCCGGACGGGAAGCCCAGATAGTTCTCGATGCGCGAGGAGGTGGCGGCCTGGCCTCCGGTGGCCATGGCGTCGACGGCTACGGTGACGAGGCCGTCGGATGAGCCGTAGACGGCGGCGGCGAGCCCGGCCGGGCCCGCGCCGATCACCACCAGGTCGTATTCAGCGTCGCCGTGCGCAGAGGTGGGGAGTCCGATGAGGCGTGCGAGGTCCGCGATGCTGGGATTGCGCAGGACCTGCTCTCCCTTCCATATGACGACCGGGGTCTCGTCCGGACGGATGCCGAACCGGCGCAGCAGCGCCTCGGCTTCCTTGTCCTTCTCCAGGTCGATCCATCGGTGTGGTAGCCGGTTGCGGGCGGCGAATTCACGCAGCCGCAGGGTGTTGGGCGAGTAGCACGAGCCCAGGATCCGGAAGCCGGCGCCCAGGCCGATGAGCAGGGACCGGCGGCCGAGGTAGGCGCGCAGAACCAGGTCCCCGAGGACCGGATCGCGTGCCACCAGGGCCCGCTGGCGTTCCACCGGGACGGCGAGGACCTGGCCGGGCTCGCGTACGACCGCGGTGTCGAACGCCGTCTGCCCTTCGAGCAGACCGAGTTCCCCCAGAAAGCGGCCGGGGCCGTGTACCGCCACGGTGCGTTGGCCGGGACCGCCGTAGTCGTGGATGACCTCGACCATGCCGCTGACGATGGCAAGGAACTCCTCGCACGGTTCGCCCTCGCGGAACAGCACCTCGCCCCGCCGCGTGGGGCGGTACTCGCCGTACTGGGCCAGCGCATCGAGCTGTTCCGGCGTCAGCCGGGGAAAGGCACCGTGCTGATCGGGGGTTTCGGTGGGTATCCCGTCCGGGCCCGCGGCAGTCATCAGACCACGGCCTCGTGGACGTAGCACCAGCGCCAGTTCTCTCCCGGCTCGAGGGGCTGCACGATGGGGTGACCGTCGTTGGCGGCGTGCAGACGGGCGTGCTTGAGTGGCGAGGAGTCGCAGCATCCGACGTGTCCGCAGGTCAGGCACAGCCTGAGGTGCACCCAGGGAGAGCCGAGGCGCAGGCACTCCTCGCAGCCCTCGGGGGTGCGCGGCGTCACCGGGCGCACGAGCGACAGGTGCCAGTCGCTTTCGGTAGTCATGATGGTCGTCCTTCCTTGGCGGACGGGCTCAGCGGCGACCCGCGATGGTCTCCTCGACCCATTGGCGCAGCACGTGGGCGGGGGCGGCGCCGGCCTGTCGCGCGATCGCCTCTCCCTGGTCGAGAAGGAGCAGGGTCGGCACGGCCTGCACCTGGAATCGCTGGGACAGCCTGGGGGCCTGGTCGACATCGACCTTGACGAGCTTGATCTTTCCGGCGAGCTCGCGGGCGACCTGTTCCAGCGCGGGGCTGACCATGCGGCAGGGACCGCACCAGGTGGCCCAGAGGTCGACGAGGACGACGGGCGCCGCCTTATCGGCGACCTCCGCGAAGTCGTCGTCGCCGGCCTCGACGATCCAGGGCAACGGGGAACCGCAGTTTCCGCATTTGGGGCGCCCGTCCCCCGCTGCCGGCACCCGGTTCTTGCGGCCGCACGACTCACAGACGACGGTCTTGCTCCGGCTCGTTGTCACTGTGCTCACGCAGCCATCCCGTGGTCGGCCTGGGCCGGCCTGTCGTACGTCACGACCAGTTCACCGTTCTGGGCGTCGACCCGGATCGTCGAACCGTCCTGTACATCGCCGCGGATCAGGGCCCGCCCGACGAGTGTTTCGACCTCGTGCGAGATAAAGCGGCGCAGCGGCCGTGCCCCGTAGACGGGGTCGAAGCCCTGCTGGGCGATGAGCTCGCGGGCCTGATCGGTGAGCTGGACGCTGATCTGACGTTCGGCCAGGCGCCGGCGCAGGTCGTTGAACTGCAGCTCGACGATGCGCTTGATCTGGTCCATGCCCAGCGGCTTGAACAGCACGACGTCGTCGACGCGGTTGAGGAACTCGGGGCGGAAGTGGCTCTGCAGTTCGCCCATGACCAGGGCCCGCGCATCGGGTTTGATCTCGCCCTCGGGAGTCACCCCGTCGAGCAGATGGGCGGATCCGATGTTGGACGTCATGATGACGACGGTGTTGCGGAAGTCGACGGTACGGCCCTGGGCGTCGGTGATCCGGCCGTCGTCGAGTACCTGCAGCAAGGTGTTGAAGACATCGGCGTGTGCCTTCTCGACCTCGTCGAACAGGACCACGGAGTAGGGCTTGCGGCGTACCGCCTCGGTGAGCTGACCGCCCTCCTCGTAGCCGACGTATCCGGGCGGCGCTCCGACCAGTCTGCTGACGGTGTGCCGTTCCTGGTACTCGCTCATGTCGAGACGGACGATGCTCTCCTCGGTGTCGAAGAGTGCCGCGGCGAGCGCCTTGGCCAGTTCGGTTTTTCCGACGCCGGTGGGGCCGAGGAAGATGAACGAGCCGATGGGTCGGCGCGGGTCGCGGATGCCGGAGCGGGCCCGGATGATGGCGTCGGTGACCAGCTTGACGGCCTCGTCCTGGCCGATCACCCGCTCGGTGAGGATCTCGTCGAGCCGCAGCAGCTTCTCCCGCTCGCCTTCCTGCAGCCGGGTCACCGGGATGCCGGTCCACGCGGCGACGATCTCGGCGATCTCGTCCTCCGTGACGACCTCGCGCAGGAGCCGGGTCTCGCCCTGCTTGGCGGCGAGCGCCTCCTCTTCGGCGGCCAGCCTGCGTTCCAGTTCGGTGAGCTTGCCGTAGCGCAGTTCGGCGGCGCGGTTGAGGTCGTAGTTCCGTTCGGCCTCCTCGGCTTCCTGGCGGACCTGTTCCAGTTCCTGGCGCAGTTCCTGCACCCGCCGGATGGCCTGGCGTTCGGCTTCCCACTGGGCGTGCATGGCGTCGGCCTCGGCGCGCAGGTCGGACAGTTCGCGCCGGAGCTCTTCCAGCCGTTTTCGGCTGGCGGGGTCGGTCTCCTTGTCCAGGGCCGCTTCCTCGATCTCCAGGCGGGTGACCCGGCGGGTGATCTCGTCGAGTTCGGCCGGCATGGAGTCGATCTCGGTGCGCAGCCGGGCACAGGCCTCGTCGACGAGGTCGATGGCCTTGTCCGGCAGGAACCGGTCGGAGATGTAGCGGTGGCTGAGGACGGCCGCGGCGACCAGCGCGGTGTCCTGGATCTTCACGCCGTGGAACACCTCCAGACGTTCGCGCAGGCCGCGGAGGATGGAGACGGTGTCCTCCACGCTCGGCTCGTCCACCAGGACCTGCTGGAAGCGGCGTTCGAGGGCGGCGTCGGATTCGACGTGCTTGCGGTACTCCTCCAGCGTGGTGGCGCCGATCATGTGGAGCTCACCGCGGGCGAGCATCGGTTTGAGCATGTTGCCGGCGTCCATGGCGCCCTCGGCGCCGCCGCCGGCGCCGACGACCGTGTGGAGTTCGTCGACGAAGAGCAGGATGCGCCCCTCGGCGGCTTTGACCTCGCTCAGTACGGCCTGCAGTCGTTCCTCGAACTCACCGCGGTATTTGGCGCCCGCCACCAGCGAGCTCATGTCGAGGGAGAAGATGGTCTTCTCGCGCAGCCCTTCGGGCACGTCGCCGCGGACGATCCGCTGTGCCAGCCCTTCCACGATCGCCGTCTTGCCGACGCCCGGGTCGCCGATCAATACGGGGTTGTTCTTCGTCTTGCGGCTGAGGATCTGGATGACCCTTCGGATCTCCGCGTCCCGGCCGATCACCGGGTCCTTCTTGCCGCCCCGCGCCTCGGCGACCAGATCCTGGCCGTACTTCTCCAGCGCCTCGTACGCGCCTTCGGGCGTCGCCGAGGTGACCCGCTGGTTTCCGCGGATACGGGTCAGCGCCGACAGGAAGCCGTCCTTGGTGATGCCGTGTTCCTTGAGCAGGCGTCCCGCCGCGGTCCTGGATCCCTCGTCGACCAGTGCCAGGACGAGGTGCTCCACGGACACATATTCGTCCTTGAGCCGCTTGGCCTCCTGCTCGGCGGTGTCCAGCAGCTTGGCCAGCCGCTGGGTGACGTACACCTGGCCGGGTGTGGCGCCGGGTCCGGTCACCTTCGGTCTGCGTGACAGCTCGCTCATGAGCGAGGCGCGCAACGCCTCGGTGTCGGCGCCCGCTTGGTCGAAGAGCCGCGGCACCAGCCCGTCCGGCTGGTCGAGGAGGGCGAGCAGCAGATGCTCACCGTCGACCTCGGTCTGGTCCATCCGGCCGGCGATCGTCTGCGCTTCCTGAAGGGCTTCCTGGGACTTCTGGGTGAGCCGGTTCATATCCACGATTCATCACTCCTCGAGCCGGCGTTGCTGCGTCTCAACGCGGCCTCCAGCTCGCTGATCCGGTCGAGCAGGTCGAGCACCAGACCGAGGGAGGCGTAGTTGAGGGGGAGACCTGCCCGTAGCCGCTGGATGCGGGCGAGAGTTGCGGGCGCGCCCGGGGCGAACCACAGCCGGCCGCTGTCGTCGCGGGTGGCGTCGACCAGGCCGAGGGTGACGAACCGCCGGACGAGATCGGGGTGGAGTCCGGAGCGCCGGGCCACGACGTCCAGGCTGAGTCTGTCGACGGGCGCGAGGGCGTAGTTGCGGACAACGACGTTCAGGGCCCGCTGCTTGTCCGGCGCCGTCGGCCGGCGATGCCCGGCCTCCGGCCCGGCGGCAGCGCGCCGTGGATCATGGGTCATCCTGGCTTCCTCGGGTCGAAGGTGGACACGGCAGCCAGCTCCTCGAAGAGCTCACGCTCCCGGTCGCCGAGTTCGGGCGGCACCATGATCCGGACCTCCGCGTAGAGATCTCCGTTGGCGCCACGGGGGTGGGGCATGCCCTCGCCGCGCAGCCGCAGCCGGCGGCCGCTGGACGAGCCCTTGGGAACGGTGACTTTGGCGGTGCCGCCGGGTGTGGGTACCGGTACCGTCGCGCCGAGCGCCGCTTCCCAGGGCGTGACGGGAAGCGCGACGTGGATGTCCCGGCCCTCCAGGCGGAATCTCGTATCGGGCTTGATCCGTACGCGGAGGTACAGATCCCCCGGGGGACCGTCGTCGCTGCCCCTGCCGCCTTCCCCGGCCAGCCGGATGCGCTGTCCGTCGACCACGCCACGCGGGATGTTGACGTCGTAGGTCCGCTGTCCGCCGGGCCCGGCGAGTGTGATGCTGCGATGGCCGCCGTGGTAGGCCTCCTCGACACCGAGCTGGATCTCGGCCTCCTGGTCGGCCCCGGGAACCGGGCCCCAGCGTCCGCCGCCTCCGCCCCGGCCGTACATCCCGCCGAACAGGTCCTCGAAGTTGATGCCGGGGCCGTCGAACCCCTCGCCGTAGTCGGTGAACCGGACCCGGCCGCCGCCGGTGGACCGGCTGCGGCCCCGGGCTCCCGCCCCGCCCCCCACGCCCGCGCCCACCCGTTCTTCCCAGTCCTCCGGGATCTGCCGGAAGTCCTCGCCGAAGCGGTCGTAGCGCTTGCGGGTCTTGGGGTCGGACAGCACGCTGTACGCCTCGTTGAGCTCCTTGAAGCGCTCCTCGGCCTGCGGGTCCTTGTTGATGTCGGGGTGGTGTTTGCGGGCCAGCTTGCGGAAGGCCTGCTGTATGTCGTCGGAGCTCGCGTTGCGCTGCACCCCGAGCACGTCGTAGTAGTCGCGTGCCATGGGGCGTCACTCCTGCCGCTTGCTGACCATGACGGCCGCGGGGCGCAGCTGCCGGCTCCCCTCGCCGTAGCCGGGACGCACCACCTGCACGACGGCGTTCGGTTCGGCATCGGGGGCGTCGACGGTGCCGACGACCTCGTGCACGGCCGGGTCGAAGGGCACTCCGGTCTCCTCGTAGCGGGGGTACCCCAGTCGGCGGAGCACGTCGACGGCCTGGTCGCGTACGGCCTTGACGCCTTCGACCACGGCGGACGGATCGGATCCGGCGTGGGTGAGCGCCAGGTCGAGGTTGTCGACCACCGGGAGCCAGGCCGCCGCGGTGCGGGCGCGTTCCTCGTTCCGTATGGCGTCCAGTTCCTTGGCGTGGCGCTTGCGGAGGTTGTCGAGGTCCGCGAGGGCCCGGCGCCAGCGGTCCTGGAGCTCGTCGAGGGCCGCGGCGTGGTCGTCCACCTCCGGCTGCTCCGGGGGCGGGGCCTGGCTCAGCTCGTCCTGGGGCGTCGTCGGCTCCTGTCCGGTGGACATCGCCGCACCTCAGCTCTTGTCGAATTCGGCGTCGACCACGTCGTCGTCGGATCCGGCGGAGCTGCTCGATCCGCCCGCTGCCCCGGCGCCCGCCGTGGCCTGCTCCTCCGCAGACGGGCCCGCGCCTGCCTGGTGGGAGGCGAGCGAGGCGTGGATCTGCTGGAGCTCGGAGGTCAGCGACCTGACCTTGTCGAGCGGCGCTTCTTCCTTGACGGCTTCCCGGGCGTCGGTGACGAGCATCTCGGCCCGTGCCTTCTCGTGCGCGGGTGCGGCGTCGCCCAGCTCGTTCAGCCGGCGTTCGACCTGGTAGGCCACGGCGTCCAGCTCGTTGCGGGCGTCCACCGCCGCGCGCAGCGCCTGGTCCTCGCCGCGGTGCGCTTCGGCCTCCTGGACCATCCGCTCGACCTCGCTCTGGTCGAGGTTGGAGCCCTCGCTGATGGTGATGCCCTGCTCGGCGCCGGTGTCCTTGTCACGCGCGGTGACGTTCAGGATGCCGTTGGCGTCGACGTCGAAGGTGACCTCGACCTGCGGCTCGCCACGAGGCGCGGGGCGGATGTCCTTGAGCTGGAAGCGGCCCAGGACGCGGTTGTCCTTCGCGAGCTCGCGCTCTCCTTGCAGGACGACGATGTCGACGGCTCCCTGGTTGTCCTCGGCGGTGGAGAAGGTCTCCGTGCGGCGTACCGGGATGGTGGTGTTCCGTTCGATGATCTTGGTCATCACGCCGCCGCGGGTCTCCACGCCCAGTGACAGCGGGATGACGTCGAGCAGCAGGACGTCCTTGACGTCGCCCTTGAGCACTCCGGCCTGGATCGCGGCGCCCATGGCCACGACCTCGTCGGGGTTGACGCTCATGTTCGGGTCCTTGCCGCCGGTCAGCCGGCGGACCAGGTTCTGGACGGCGGGGATACGGGTGGAGCCGCCCACGAGGATGACCTCGTCGATATCGCTCTCGCTGATCTTGGCGTCGGCCATCGCCTGCTTGACCGGTTCCATGGTCCGCTCGACCAGGTCGGAGGTGATCTGCTCGAACGTGGACCGCATGACCGTCTCGGTCAGATGCTTCGGGCCGGCGGCGTCCGCGGTGATGAACGGCAGGCTGACCTGTGTCTGGGTGACCGAGCTGAGTTCGGTCTTGGCCTTCTCCGCGGCCTCGAAAAGCCGTTGCAGGGCCTGCGGGTCGTTCCGCAGATCGATGCCGTTGTCCCGTTGGAAGTTGTCCGCCAGATGGTCCACCAGCCGTCGGTCGAAGTCGTCGCCGCCCAGGTGGCTGTCTCCCGCGGTGGACCGGACCTCGACCACCCCGTCGCCGACGTCGAGCAGGCTGACGTCGAAGGTGCCGCCGCCCAGGTCGAAGACGAGCACCGTCTCGTGCCCCTTCTTGTCCAGCCCGTAGGCGAGGGCCGCCGCCGTGGGCTCGTTGATGATGCGCAGGACCTCCAGGCCCGCGATGCGCCCCGCGTCCTTTGTCGCGGTGCGCTGGGCGTCGTTGAAGTAGGCGGGGACGGTGATGACGGCTTCCGTCACCTTCTCGCCCAGCTGCTTGGCGGCGTCGTCGGCGAGTTTGCGCAGGACCAGAGCGCTGATCTCCTCGGGCGCGTACAGCTTGCCGCGTACCTCGAAGCGCGCATTGCCGTGGTCGTCGGCGACCACGTCGAAGCCGACGGCCTTCGCCTCGTCCGAGATCTCGTCGAAGCGGCGGCCGATGAAGCGCTTTGCCGAGTAGATGGTTCCCTTGGGGTTGAGGATCGCCTGGCGGCGTGCCAACTGGCCTACGAGCCGCTCGCCCGTGTCCGTGAAGGCGACGACCGAAGGGGTCGTGCGGCTGCCCTCGGAATTCGGGAGAACCGCCGCCTCACCGCCCTCCCACGCGGCGATCACCGAGTTGGTGGTTCCGAGGTCAATGCCGACTGCCTTAGCCATGGGGATACTCCTTCATCGAAAGCCACGGAAGCGTTCGCGGGCCCTGTGCCGCGGGGTCTCACTTCTCGGTGGCGGTCGTGCCGGCCGCCGCGCTCCCGAGCCGGTCGAGCAGCTTGGCGGCCTGATCGGCCACCTCGGCGTCCGCCACGACCTCGTACCGGCTCGGCTGCATCGCGCTGACCGAAGCGAAGTCGCGGCGCCCGCGCTGCACGCTGTACAGAAGCAGGCCGAGCAGCGCGCCGATCACTGCGCCGAAGATCAGCCCGTAGAGGGCCAGCAACAGCGACGACAGCACCGGGTCGAGCCAATTGAGCAGGCCGAAGAGCCAGCCGAGCAGTGCACCGGGGAGAGCTCCGGACGCGGCCCCGCTCAGCGCCGCCCTGCCAAGGCCGACACGACCGACAACTTGTTCGACGAGTTGCAGGTCGTGACCGATGATGGCGACGCGTTCCACCGGGAATTCCTGGTCGGACAGGTAATCGACGGCGCGTTCCGCCTCCGCGTAGGTGGGGTAGGACGCGATGGTCCGACGGTCCCGCTGGCTCATGTCCCCTCCTCCTGGCGACACGCCGCTGCTACGGGTTCACGGCTGACCGCTTCAGTCTCGCCATCTCGGGCGACCCGCGGCCTGCGCCTGCGAGGCCGAAATCCGTGGGCAATCTCGGTCTGCCAGGGTGAGCTGATCGAGGCCGACATATCGGACAAGATCTGGGTCATTCGGTAGGGTGGATCCCGGGCGAGTCCCTTAGAAAGGCCCGTGATCCCACCATGGCCACGACCTCGGGCACGACGGGCCGGTCCCCCCGGAACAGCTGGGGCCGCGAGCACCTGGCGAACCTGTACAGCCTTATCGTGCTCTCGATGATCATGAATGACGCGCCGGACGAGAGTGACGTCCTGACGCGGGCCCTCAGCGCCGTCGGCACCCTCGGTCCGTGCCGCGCCGAGGCCGCCTACCTCACGCTCGACAACGGCCTGACCCGCACACCCGCCGACTGGCCCCACGCCACCCCCCACCTCGATGCCCAGGTCCGGAGACTGGGCGGTCAGGGTGGGCCGGTCACGGTGCCGGACCGGGAATGGGGCTGGAGCATCGCGCTGCACAGCACGGCGGACGCCATAGGCCACCTGGTGGTCAGCGCACCGTCCCAGCCCACCGATGACGAGTACTTTCTGCTGCGGGTCCTGGCTCAGCAGACCGCGGCGGCCCTGACGCAAGCCATGGCCCGGCGCTCGGAACGCGACCGTGCACAGCAATTGCGGCAGCTCAGCGACGACCGCGCGGCCACGAACGCCCGGCTCACCACGTCCGTCTCCGAACTGGAGCATCAGCGCTCCGTCCACGAGATGCTCAGCGACGCCTCCGCGAACGACGACGGCGTACAAGGCATCGCCGGGGCCCTCCACCGGCTCACCGGCTACCCGGTCGCCATCGAGGACCGCTTCGGCAACCTGCGGGCCTGGGCGGGCCCGGGCCGCCCCGACCCCTACCCCAAACCCGAGGCGACCCCGCACGAAGAGCTTCTGCATGATGCGGCCCGCCGACAGCGTCCGATGCGGGTGGCGGAACAGGTCATCGCGCTGGCCCAGCACCGTGGCGAGGTCCTCGGCACCGTGGCCCTGATCGACCCCGAGGCAGGCGCCGGCGAGGCAGAACGGTTCGCCCTCGATTACGCCAGCACTGCGCTGGCCCTGGAACTGGCCCATCTGCGCAACCTCGCCGAGGTGGAACTGCGGCTACGTCGCGAACTCGTGGACGACCTGATCACCGGCACCGACGACGCGGGCGCGTACGCCCGGGCTGCCGCCGTCGGCCATGACCTGCACGGTCCGCACTATCTCGCCGCCGTGCAATGGGCGGGCCGGCCGGCCGACGACACCTTCGTGCAAGCGGTCGGCAGGGCGGCTGCCGGGCTGCGGATGCGGTCACTGCTGGCCAGACGGTCCGGGATGGCCGTCCTCGTACTGCAAGGCCGGCCTCAGGCGAAGGCCCTGCACGAGGCAGTGGGCCGTGAACTCGGCTCGCCCACCGGGTCGATCGGTGTGGGCGGCCGCTGCGACACCCCGAGCGAGATCCCCCGCTCGTTCCAGGAAGCGCTGCGCGCCCTGGAGGTCCGCCAGCGCTCGCAGTCCCCCCACGGCACCACGACCTTCGACGAACTGGGTCTCTACCGCATCCTGGGGCCGGGCGGCGGCTACCGGGAGGTCGAGCAGTTCGTGCGTGAGTGGCTCGGCCTGCTCCTGGACTATGACGCGGCACACCACTCGGACCTGGTCCAGACCCTCTCCCAGTACTTCGAGTGCGGCGGCAACTACGACGCCACGGCAGCCGCCCTGGCCATCCACCGCAGCACCCTGCGCTACCGGCTCCAGCGCATCCGCGAGGTCAGCGGCAGCGACCTCGGGGACGTCGACAGCCGGCTGAACCTGCACGTTGCCACCCGGGTGTGGAGAGTCCTGGGCGGCTGACCTGACCAGGAGGCGAGCGATGCACCGGCGGACAGCGGGCACTCCCGTGGCCGCTGTCGCTCACCTGGGCGGAGTACCACTGACTCCCGGCGACCACATCTGTGCCCTGTACCGGGGGCGTGCCGAGCGGGACCAGCTCATGACCCCCTTCTTGGCGGAGGGCCTGAGTGCAGGGCACATCTGCCTCCTCTTGGGCACCGAGGGCGACGGCTGTACTTTTCGCGACGTCTTGGCCTCGCACACCCCCGCGGTGGGCCGGGGCGGCAACAGCCTCCAGATCAGGGGCCCGAACGAGTATCTGCAGGACGGGACCTTCGACGGGGACCGCACACTGGCCCGGCTCTCCGCATGGTCGGACGAGATGTTCCCGTCCGACAACAGCACCTGCGCCCGGCTCGCCGCCGATATGAGCTGGGCCCAGCCCTTGGTGCAGCCCGCCTTCGTCCAGGACTTGGTCCGGTACGAGATGCACGCGACCCGGTGGCTGCGGACGCATCCCCAGGTGGGGATGTGCATGTACGACCTGGAGATGTTCCACAGTGACCTGATCGTCCCACTGATCAAGGCCCATCCGAAGGTCTGGCTGAACGGCATGATCATGGAAAATCCGTACTTCCTCGATCCTGATGAGGAGTCCGGGCCACCGGCCTCCGGGGAGACCTGACACCGCTCACGGCTCCGGCCGTGCGTACATCCCGCCGTCCGGTTCCGGCACGAAACCCCGCTTGCCGCACGGAACGCGCCGCTGCCTATCCGACGTCCTTGGGCGGCGGAGCCGAGCCGTCACCGCGCCCCCGCCGGAGTTCCTCTTCCGCATCTGCCGCCTCTTCCTCCGGTGCCGGTCGCTCCTGTCGGTCCTCCCGCGCCTCCCGGACCGGCTCGACATCCCGTTCCAGCGGTGTCGTGCCCAGCGCGGCCGTCAGCTCCTCCAGGGCCCCCAGCAAAAGTTCCGCGCCCCGTCGCACCACGGGGTCATCACCGCCGTCGGCGCCCTCCCAGGCGTCGAGCGCCGCCGCCACCCGCTCCCATCCCGGGGCCCGCCGCTCGCGTACGTCCCGGGCCGCACGCGCGGTGTCCGCTCGCAGGGCCGCCGCGAACAGTGCGGCTTCCGGGACGGGCCGCACCCCTCGTCCCGGCAGGTGGGCCTCCAGAAGCATCGCCGCCCGCCCCATCGACTTGAGCGCCTCATACGCGTCCTGGGCCGCACTGCGGGTCAGTCCACGATGCTTCACCGGCTCGTGCTTGGCCCGCTCGAAAGCCTCGTCCCACGCGGCCTCCTTCTTACGGGCGGCAAGCAGTGCCTGCCGCACTTCCGCGCGATGCCCGCTGCCGGGATCCGCGTAGCTGCCGACCACCGCCGCCGCGTACCGCCCGTTCGCGGCGAGCCAGTCCGCGAGACGGTCCAGCAGTCGCGGGGTCTCCCAGGCCGGGAAGACCACATAGGCCAGCATCGCGAGCGCACCGCCGAGCAGGGTCAGCAGCACTCGGTCCCGCACCGTCTGGTGCCACTCCTGGCCCCCCATCCCGAGCAGGAAGACGACATACGCTGCGGCGAAGGACTGCGAGACCGCGTACCCGGTGCGCATCAGCAGGTACATCACCCCGGCCGAGACCACGGCCAGCCCGCCGGACAGATATGCGCCCGGGTGTGCCAACTGCACCACTCCGGTGGCCAGTCCGACGCCGACGAGAGTGCCGGCGAACCGGGCCACAGCACGGGAGTAGGTCTGGTGGAAGTCGGGCCGCAGCACCATGACGGAGGTGATCGGCACCCAGTAGCCGTGGCCCAGTGGAAGCGCATTGCCGAGCAGGTAGCCGAGGCAAGCCACCCCGGCGAGGCGTACAGCGTGCCGGAGAACAGCCGAGTCCCAGGTGAACTCGCGGCGCATCGCACGCAGCACGACCGGCACCATCCGGAACATGGTCGGACGCACCAGTGCCGGGGCGTTCGCCGCGTGGGTGTCTCCGCTGTCCGCGGTCTCCACTACCTCGCGCAGCAGATCGAACAGCCGCACCGCTGCCAGCTGCGCAGGCCCCCGCAGCACCTCCTCCTCCCCGCCCCGGAGGACCTCCATGGCTTCGGAGGGCACCCGGACCGGGGTACCGCGGCGGATCGAGTGGGCAGCGGCGTCCAGCACCTCGCCTGCCGCCTTGAGGAGTTCCCGCGTCCGGTCGCGTTCCGGACCCTCCGCCGGAGCGCCGACCCGGGGGTCGGCGAGGGAGGCGAGGACCGGGCGGATGCGCTCGGCCAGGCCGCGGGGGCCGTGCAAGGCGGCGGGCCGCCGGCGCGCCTGCCACGGCGTGACCGCAGCGGCGTCGCGGGCCGTCATCATCGGTTCCGGGGCGAAGGGGGCCACCGGGTCGTGCCGCAGCCGCCGGGCGTAGTCGGCCACGGCGGCGAGGGCGTAGGCGAGCGCATCCCGGTGCGCTCCCCAGCGGCGGATCGGGAACAGCAGGATCAGCGTCGCTTGCACCACACCGCCGAAGGCGATCACCGCGGCGTGCTCCAGTGCCTGCATCACGGTGGTCGGCAGGGTGATGGTCACCAGCATGATGCCGATCGTGGTGGTCGCGACGATCCCGGCGGTCGAGCCCGCGGCCCAGGCCATTCCGGCGCCGAAGGACCACACGGCGAGCAGCAGGAGGAACGGCACGGGGTGCGATCCCGCCAGATATCCCAGGAAGGTGCTGAGTGCCAGGCCCGCGCCGGCGGCCAGTGCAAGTACCTTGCGCGGGCGCCAACTCCGCTGGAACGTGGCGGTGCCGGCCGAGAAGGCTCCGAACGCGGCGGACGTGGCATAGGCCGGGGAGACGAGCCACAGTGCGAGCCCGATCACGGTCGCCACTCCGGCCGCGGCGCGCAGTGCGACCAGCGGCTCGAGCCGGGTCCTCTCAATCGTCAGCCCGGAGCGCACGATCAGCCCCAGCGCCCGCAGCCACCTCACGGCGCCGAGCTTAGGGCCAGGTCGGGGCCGTCCGCCGTCAGCCACACCGTGCACCCGTCCACGTGAGCTACCACGCGGTGCCGCCCGGGAGCGAACCGAGGAGTCCGGCCGGAACACCGGCCACCAGACGAGGCCGGTCCAGGTGCCGCGTCACGGGCGCCGGCCCCGCGGCATCCCGACGTGTGGCGGCTGCGCTCGGGTTTCGGGAGCCGGGCGGCCAGCTGAGTGTCCGCCTGGGCGAGTGGGAGCAGAAGCCGTCCGTCGTTCCGAGTTCTCGCGGGGTCGGTCCGGCGGGTGTGGTGTCCGCGAGGCGTTCGACGAGAGCGGTGACCGCTTCGCGGTCTCCTTCGAGGCTTCGCGTTCGTCGTCGGTGAGGTCGAACTGCTCGAGCATGTGGTCGATGCGGTTCTTGACGGCTAGCAGTTGGCCGCGGGTGGACGTAGAACGGGCAGCGTGCGCAGGCCGGCCGGTGCGGACACTTGGCGAAGAAGTCGTCACCGCAGTAGCGCGCTCGCCGGCCATTGCTGCGGGTCGTTGAGGGGTAACGGCTCGCGGGCGTTGAGAAGGTGGGGGCGATGGTGGCGCGGACCCGCTGGCTGGTGCGCCGGGCAATACAAGCACACCGTCATAGAGCTTGCTGTGGCTCATGTGCACGGAATGCTGGAAGAACTTTCCTGAGCCAGACTCACGCCCCGCCTGCCGTCCCCGCACCGCCCTGTGCCAATGCACGTGACTCCGCGGAGAGGACTCCGCAGCGGTGCACTTTTTCGAAGTCGCCATAGGGGGACTTGTACCGGCCTTTGTTCTCTTCGTTCTGTTCGTCGTCTTCGCCGAGGTACCACTTCCGGTATTCGGCGAAGCCGTGCTGCTCCAGGTAGCGGTTCTCCTCCTCGGCCGAGGGATGGTGTTCGCTCCACTCGTCCCGGTCGTCGAGTACCACCTGCCGTTCCTTGACCAGCTTCTTCGCGTGATCAAAGGCGCGTGCGTTCAACTTCACCACCACGAGGTTCACACCTCCCACGCGTTGCCGTGCCACGGGTCTGCGGGAAAGCCTCCGGGAATGACGCTCAGCGGGGGAGGGGATAACGCTCGGTTGCCTGCCTGCGTACCCGTGTATCCGCGGCGGATGATCCGCCGGTTTGGAGCGTCCATGGCTCATACGGCGAGGTAACGCTTCGCGTCCTCTTGTTTACGCCATTCTACGCCGCCGACGGGCGGCTCTCACGGCCAATTCCGGGAACGTTCCGATCGCTTGGCCTGTCAGGTGAAATAAGCGCCACGGCTTCGGCCTGGCATGCGCAGGCGTGCCCCGGAGGTGTCTGGAATCCTGGAACTGGGCATTGCGCGCCGGTGGGCGGACAGTCGCCGGTGTGGGGCAGTCACCGAGGGCGAGGAGGCGAAAGGCATGACCGTGATGGGCGTGTCCAGGTTCGAAAGGTTCTTCCGTTCCGCCGCAAGTCTCGACGTGGACAAGAACGATCTGAAGCGGTACAGCGACTTCGTCGACGGCAAGCTCTACGACCTCCTGCTCGTCGCCCAGGCCGCGGCCAAGGCGAACGACCGGGACATCGTCGAACTGTGGGATCTACCGATCACCAAGGGGCTTCAGGAGAGCATTCACCAGTTCCGGCGGCTGGACGAGGAGGTCGAGCTCAAGCCGGTCCTCGAGCAGTTGGCCGCGCACCCCTTGCTCGACCGGGCACCCAGTGAGGAGACCGAGGCCCGGTACCCGGAGATCATCGGCGGGCTGAGCGTGGCACTCGCCGAAACCTTCAAGATCATGTACCCCGACGTCAAAAACCCCCAGACCAAGCACTGGGAGGGCGCGACCGCCATCTTCGACCTGCTCCTGTAGCCGGCCCTGCCCGGATTGCACAGGTCACCCCTCCGGGGGCCAGAGCCACCCGCCCCCGCGCGGATTTGCGAGCGGCGGCCGCGCAGGTGTGGCTACCGCAGCACGGCAGACAGCGACGTGGGCATACGTGCCTTGAAGCCCGCCTACTCCCCGTCGTCGATATGGCCCTTGAGGACCTGTAGGACGGTCTGCACCAGCTGTTCGGTGCTCCCCTCGATCCTGTGGGGAACTCTGCCGCACCCGTGTGAGGAACTCCTCCCTGTCCATCTTCACGGGCGTTTCTGACGACCTCCAGCCGTCGTAGCAGCTGCCGCGTATCAGCGTCGGAAGCTCAGCACCAAAGTGCGCGACCCCCTCAACCGACAAGCTCCCGGAGCGCGTGCAGCACTGCGCACAGGGCGGCATAGGGCTGCTTCCGGCGCCTCCGCCCTCGTCACTGCGTCGGTCACCGAATGCCCGCTGCCCGAGGGGTACTCGTCACGTCGGCGGCGACGACGCGATGCACTACAACTGGTACACCGGCAGCAGCTGGACCGCCGCCAGCCCGGCCTGATCCATACCAGGGCCTTCAAGACCTCGCCGCTGCGGCACTCGCCTTCCACGAAGGAGAGCTCCACCTTCTGCTCGCGGGCACCGACCGGCGGCTGTGGCACACCGCTTACTACAACGGAGCGTGGGGCCCCGCTAGAGCCCTGACCTCCGAGTTCGGCGGGGCGAGAGGCGCCACGCGTGGCAGGTTCGGGGAATCAATGGCCCTCCGTGATGACAGAACTGATGGTGTGTCACTGGGGGCGCCGTCACGTGAGTGACGGGGTCACAGGTCCAACTGGAGTTTGAGCAGGCATACGACTACGTCGGTGCGGGCACTCAGCAGGCCGGCCATGAGAATGCCCCGTTGGTTCTGGAGAATCCGGTAGCGGCCGTGCAGGGGCTCCACCTGGGGGATGAGTACGGCGACCTGCCGGCCGTTGCGGGCGACCTGCTCGACGTAGCCGATGACTGGATGGACCAGGGAGTGCTGAGGGCTGTCGATGATGTCGAGCCGTGGGCCGGGGTTCCATCGCGCCCAGTCGGCGCGCATGGCGTCTGCTTGCGTCCGGTCGTCGAAGACGGCGACCACGACGACCTCATCGCCCAGTGAGGACGCGGCGTTGAGGGCGGCGGCGGCGACCATGTCGACCCTGCCCAGGGGGACGATGACCAGACTGTGGGTTCGTGTGGGGCGTGGCGGGGTGCCGTCCAATCCGAGTTGGTCGCGAGCGCGCGTGTAATAGCGCTCGATCCGGGAGAACAGCTGCATCAGCAGCGGCACGGTGAGGACGACGATCCAGGCACCGGCGAGGAACTTGGTGGCGAGCAGGACGATTCCGGCGACGGCGGTCAGCACAGCCCCGACGCCGTTGATCAACGCCCGGTACAACCAGCCGTCGGGGCGTTGCATGCTCCAGTGCCGGACGAGGCCGATCTGGCTGATGGTGAAGCCGACGAAGACGCCGATGGCAAAGAGCGGGATCAGGCGCTGGGTGTCGGCACTGACGACGACCAGCATGACGCCGGCCAGCACCGCCAGGGCCACGACGCCCCAGCGGTGGACGGGCCGCTCCGAGCGGAGGGCGAACAGATGGGGGAGACGGTCGTCCTTGGCGAGGACGCTCATCAGAACCGGAAGGCCGCCGAAGCTGGTGTTCGCGGCGATGCCCAGCACGAGAGTGACGATGAGGCTGATGGCGTAGTAGGCCCAGCCGGTCCCGAAGGCGCCGGCGGTCAGCTGGGCCAGCAGCGTCACACCGCCGCGTGGCACCACGTGATGGCGGCGGATCAGCAACGACAGCCCGATGAGCATGGCGCCCAGCAGCAACCCCAGCATCAGCTCGGTGTGTTGCGCCCGCTTGACGCGTGGTTGGCGGAACATCGGAACGGCGTTGGCGATGGCCTCCACCCCGGTCAGCGCCGAGCATCCCGCGGAGAACGCCTTGAGCACCAGGAGCATGCCCAGCGCCTCGACGGCGGGGAAGGACTGGGACGTTCCGACCGTGGCTGCGGGATGGGCCCGGAACAGCCCCACGACGATGACACCGATCACGCTGACGATGAACAGCACGGTGGGCAGCATCAGCACCCGCGCGCTGTCCGCGATGCCGCGCAGATTGACGACGGTGAGGAGGAACAGCGCGATCAGGCATACGGCCAGGAGATGATCGGAAAGCGCGGGAAACGCCGATGCGAGGCTCGCGGCGCCGGCGGCGAGACTGACGGCGACGGTGAGGACGTAGTCGATGATGAGGCTGGCCGCGGCCATCAGACTGACCGCTCTGCCCAAATCCTTCTTCGCCACCGCGTAGGCTCCACCGCCGTCCGGGTGCACAGCGATCACCTGACGGTAGGAGACGACCAGGACGGCCAGCAACCCGGCGATGACCAGGGTGATCGGCAGCATCGCCGTGAGCGCGCCCGAACCGGCGGCCACCAGCACGACGACGATGGCCTCCGGGCCGTACGCGACCGAGCTGAGGGCGTCCAGTGAGAGGGCGGCCAGCCCCTGGATCACGGTCAGGCGGGACTTTCCGCCCTCGCCATGACGCCGTGGGACCTTGGGGTGAGGTTTCTTGAGCGCAAGCCCGAGCGTCACGTGAAACTCACTCGTTCATTTGCCGGATGCACCCACCCATGCCGGGCCGTGGCACAACGGCAATGCTCATGATGTCTCCATTTCGGTGAGAGGTAACCGCCTGATCCAGCTTCGGAGAGTCTCCGGGGTCCTGCACGCCCACCGCGCTGGACGGGTGTGACGTGGAGGACGCACCAGGCGCAGGTTCTGGACCTGGCGGACATCCAGGGCACGGTGCTGCGGCAACGGTCCTCGCTCTACACCGGCCCTACTTCCTGCTACGCATCGACGACCCGGCGGACGGCCGCCGCATGCTGCGGCGCCTGGCACCCCAGGTGGCCACAGCGGGCAACTGGTGGGACCCCGGAGCGGGCCTGGCCGAACGTGGTCCTGAGCTATTCCGGGCTGCGTGCCCTGCGCGTTCGCGAGTCATCACTGGAGAGCTTTCCGGCGGAGTTCCGCGAAGGGAGGGCGCTCAAGGGGTTCGGCCGGGCGGCGATGCTCATGGAGAGCCACGCCCCGCGGGCCGACAGCCGTCTCGTCCCCGAGGCGGCGCGGTTCGCCGAGGCCCTGGAGGCGGACACCGCGCAGGCGGCAGTCGACGTGCGCCGGCACAGGAATCCGGACTGGGGGCGCGTGGAGGGAGCGCTCCACGCGTGGGAGGACGCAGCCGCCGGGGACCGGAGCCCGGTGGTGCGGGGCGGAACTGCAGAAACGGGCCTTGGAATACCTCGCGACGGCCGTGAGCCGCACACCCCTGGAACGGGACCTCGGCTCTGCTCGCGAGGAGCAGCGGGTGCGGGCGGCCGTAAAGGCGGAAGGTGACGGATCAGGACCCGCGCACCGGGCTGGATGACGGCGCCGGCGAGGGGGAGCGCCCCGCCTCCTGGAGCGGGAAGTAGTCTCCCGGCCGCGTCGAGCGCCGCCACACGTACGCCGCTGCCGCCATCACGAGGATCAGCCCCGCCAGGATCAGCAGTTCGATCCCCTCGACGTTCCACCGGAAGGACTTCTCCGCCTCGGCCGTCACGATGAGCACCTTGCGGATGCCGGCGATCAGGCCGACGACGAGGAACGGCTCCGCGTCGAGGGTCTGGTTCCTGATGGTCAGGCGGACGGTGTGGAGCAGCTCGGCCACGATGAACAGCACAAGGCCGTTGTCCAGGGCGGAGAGAACGACCGTATCCTCGCGGTACGGCCCCTGGATCGACCTGATGATGTCGTGGACGACCCCGACGGTCAGGAGCCCCGCGAGCAGTACGAGGAGCGTCGCGACGACGAGGTGGATGCCGTCCTCGATGAATTGCAGGAGGCCCTGTACCCGGCCGCCCTCGATCTTCGGGAGAATGGGTCGCACAGTCAGCACCCTAAGGGTGCCCCGGCCCGCAGGCGCGGCGTGCTGCCGAACGGGTGAACGGGCGGGCCCTCCCTATGGTGGCAGCCTGGAGGAAGGGACGAGGCGCGACATCGCCGAGGCCTACCTGGCGGCAGGATGAGTTGTGTCTGAGGCGGCCCGACGCGGACACGAACGGCAGGAACCTGCGGCTCGTCCTGGTCGCAGGCCCGGGCGTGTCCTCCGAGATCGCCCGGGACCTCGCCCCCGCCTGCCGGAGGATCTGACCCGCCGCATCGCCAGGGGCATCCGCTGGCGGGCGGACACTGTGACGGCGCCCCTGGTGGCGGACGAGCCGGTCGACGTGTCCGACGTGGCCGAAATCGCCGACACCCGTCTGGAGGCCGGCGACTGGGACATCGGCGTCTTCCTCACCGACCTGCCGAGCAGGGCGGAGCGCAATCCGGTCAGCACCGAGGTCGACCCTGAGCACAGGGTCGCACTGATCTCACTGCCCGCCCTCGGCTCCCGGCGTCTGCGGCGCCGGGGGCGGCAGGCGGTGATCGGCGTCGTCAGGCACCTGGCCGCGCAGGACGAAGAGCCGCTGGCTTCCGCCGTCGTCGGCCGTCCGGCATCCGGGGAGATTCCAGGCGCGAGCGCCCCGCGGTGCGGGGCCTGGGCGGCCACGTCCGCCTGGCGGGGCAAGTCGGATGCGGTGGATGCGCAGGAGGCGGCCCGGGCGGAACAGGTGGCCGCGCTTGCTCCCAGGCCAAGGCCTGCCCGGCTCACCAGGACGGGTCGGCCAACAGCCCGCCTACGAAAGCGACGACGGATGGTGGTCAAGCTTGCCTGTGCGCCCTGCAGGGCCAGGCAGGCCGTCTGTGGAGTGCTGGTCATGGGCGAGCTTCACACCTCCGCAGGGCAGCGGCCTGTGGTTCACGCGGTGCGTCGGGCCAACCTTGCTGTCGGTCCGGGGCTCTCCGTGCAAGCTCCTGCTGGGACCACACCACGGAGAGCGATACCCCGCCATGATGACGGGCGTTCGGTGCGCTCTCTCAGAAACGCCGGACTGACGGTTCGGCTCAGTGCGCGAACGGACGGTTCGACGTCACCGCGTGCACAACCGGTCCAATGCCGCCCGGCTCTCATCGTCCGCGGCGCGGCAGATCATCAACCGCTGGTCCGTATCTTGAAGTGGCATGAGCACTTCGAAATGCACGGCGATCGCACCGACGTCAGGATGCCGCAGTGCCTTGCGTCCGCGGCCGTTGACCCTGATGTCTCGTTCGGCCCACCATCGCGCGAATTCCCCGTCATGAGTGGTGACTTCGGCGATGAGGTCGCTCAACGCCCGATCCTCCGGATGGGCGGCCCACGCAGCGCGCAGGTGGGCGACCCCCTCCCGCACGACGCGTTCGCGGTCGACATAGAAATCGCGTATCTCCGGATGCATCAGGCACAGCCACATCGCATTGCGCTGCGACGGCGGCAGGGTGTCGAAGTCCAGCAGCAGCTTCGCCATGTCGCCGTTCCAGGCCAGGATGTCGAAGCGGTGGTTCATCAGCATGGCCGGCAGCGGCGACAGGTCGGTGACCAGCCGGGCCAGTGGCGGCGCTGCCGTGGTGGCGGGCCTGTCGACGCTGCGGGGGCGCTGCTGGGTCAGGTTGAAGAGGTAGGCGCGTTCGTCGGGGGACAGGCGCAGCGCCCCGGCCAGCGCCTCCACCACGTTCGCTGAGGGCCGCAGCCCGCGGCCCTGTTCCAGCCGCACGATGTAGTCGGTGCTGACCCCGGCCAGTTCGGCGACCTCTTCGCGGCGCAATCCCGGGGTCCGGCGGGCCTGTCGGCGCGAGGGCAAGTCGAAATCCTGCGGGTCCAGGCGTTCGCGCCGGGTCCGCAGGAACGCGGCCAGTTCCTGTGTCGGGTCCACGGTGCGGGTCGTCATGTGCGGTCCAACAGCCAGGATGGGACTGGTGTTCCCAGGAACTTCTCTCCCTCACCTCCGGATGGCGACGGTCACAGGCTTGTTGCCGACAACGGATCACAAGCACGGGAGGACACGATGTCGCTCACCCTCGACACCTATCGGCTGCTGGGCCGCTCCGGGCTGCGGGTCTCACCGCTGGCGCTGGGGGCGGCGACCTTCGGCACCGAGTGGGGCTGGGGCGCCGAGCAGGATGAGGCGCGCAGGCTGTTCGACCTCTACGTCGAGCGCGGCGGCAACTTCATCGACACCGCCAACACCTATACGAACGGCAGCTCCGAGCGACTGCTGGGCGAATTCACCCGCGACCACCGCGAAAGCCTGGTGCTGGCGACGAAATACACGACGCTGCGCCGGCCCGGCGACCCGAATTCCGGGGGCAGTCACCGCAAGAGCCTGTTCGCGTCGGTGGACGCCAGTCTGCGACAGCTGAATACGGACTACATCGATCTGCTCTACCTGCACGTGTGGGATTTCACGACGCCGGTCGAGGAGATCCTGCGCGCCATGGACGATCTGGTCCGGCAGGGCAAGGTCTTGTACGTGGCGATGTCCAACGTCCCGGCCTGGCAGGTGTCACGCATGCAGGCGATCGCCGACCTGCGCGGCTGGTCGCCGCTGGTCGCGCTGCAGATCGAATACAGCCTGATCGAGCGTACCGGGGAACGTGACTTGATCCCCATGGCACGCGAGATGGGGCTGGGGGTGATGCCGTACTCACCGCTGGCCGGCGGGGTGCTCACCGGCAAGTACAGCCGCGACGACCTGACCGCGACGAATGCCGACGTCAACGACGGCACCCGCAGGAGTGTCACCATCACCAACGGCAAGCTCACCGAGCGTAACTTCGCCACCGTGGACGTCGTCAAGGAGGTCGCCACGGAGTTGGGCCGCACATCTGCCCAGATCGGGCTGGCCTGGACCCTGCAGAACCCGGGCGTGACGGCACCGATCATCGGCGCCCGCACCGCCGCGCAGCTGGAGGACAACCTGGGCGCCCTGGAGGTCGACTTCACCGCGTCCCAACTGGCCCGCCTCGACGAGGCCGGCGAGATCGGCTCCGGCGTCCCGCACGACCTGCTCGCCAGCGACTTCGCCCGCACGCTGACCCGCGGCGATCTGAAGATCGAAGCCCGCCGTTGATACCCGATCGAGCCCCGAGGGCGGCACTACCGCCGCCCTCGGGGCAGCCCTTGGGCCAGCCCTTGGGGCCTGCGGCAAAAGTGAATCTCGGCCGTGGTGCTCACGTTCCGGACGGGCGCATCCCTCCGCTGGGAGCCCGCGGAAACGGCGCTCGCCCCCGCGGCTCGTTGCCCCGCGCGCGGTGGCAGGCCAACCCCGGCGAGACGCCGTACCCGCACGGCTCTGGCCCAAGGGCTGCCCCGTCACCCCCGGCTGCACGCGCGGATGGCACCGACACGTCACCCTCGCCGTCACGTCCGTGACGTGACTCTTGACGACCGAATGCTCTGCACTGGAGAGTTCTATGTCCTGGAGAACGACCACGGGAGAACCAGATGGAAGCCGTCAGCATGCAGGGCGTACTCGCCCAGACCGAGCAACTGCAAAGACGTGCGCGCGCCGACCGTCGCGCCTCTTCCGTCCCCCTCATCATCATCGGGGCGACCGTCTTGCTGAGCGCACCGTTCACCTATGGCTCGGCCCCCGCCGAACAGCTCTACTCGCTGCTGGTCAACCCGCTGGCCTTTGTCGCCATCGCCTTCTGGTATCGCAAGAGGCGTGCCAGGACCGGTATCGGCTCGGGCCGCGGCGGTTACGAGAAGAGTGCGATATTCATTGCCCTGCTCCCACTGGTGAACCTTGCACTCTCCCTGATCACGCCGAATGGCCAGTCGGAATGGGGCATTTGGCCAATGGGTGCGGTCGCCCTGGGGCTTCTCGCCCTGGCGCTGCTCCAGCGCAACGGCTACCTCGCCGCCTGCGCAGCCGTGTTCGGGGTGGCCACATGGATGGAGGCGGAGTACATCTTGGGCAGATGGCTCAACGAGCTCGCGGAGAAGGTCACACCGACCCCGCCGGCCCCTTTCTATGACGGCACCATTGACTGGGTGCCGGTCCTGGTGCGTGCTCTGTTGGGCCTGTCGATGCTGGCAGCCGGCCTGGTGGCGCTCCGTCGGGAGCGGGCCGTTACATGAGCCCCACACACGATGAGACCGACCACCACCCCACCACGGGACTGGACGACGCCGTCCATCAACGAACGCGGCTCGGGCTGCTCGCCGTCCTCCACGAGACCCAGCAGGCCGACTTCGGCTACTTGAAAAGGCTGCTCAAGCTCACGGACGGCAATCTCGGACGTCATCTCGACGTTCTGGCACAGCAGGGCCTGGTGCACATCAGCAAGGGCTACCATCGCAACCGCCCCCGCACCTGGGTGGAGATCAGCGAGCACGGCCGCGCGGCACTGGCCGCCGAGATGGCCGCCCTCAAGACCCTCCTGCACCGCTTCGAGAATGCGGGCCCTTCAGCGCAGGACCAGGGCACAGCACCCACGTGATCTGAGTCAGAGGCTCATTGACGGTCCAAGCTCTGAAGGGCCCCAACCCGACGGGGAACCCGACGCGAGCAACGTGGGGCATGGAGGCCGGCCACCGTCCCGCGGACGGCCGGCACCAGGCCGAGTGCGAGGACGGTCACCGGCCGCCACACTGCCCACAGTTCGCGCCCAGGGATCTCCTCGGCCGACGCGTGCAGCAGAGCGACGACACAGATGATTTCCGGAGCGACGTGGGCATCCGGAATCCAGGGCAACGGTCAGATGAGTACGCCCTCGACGACGAGCAACGAGGGGGCGGGGATACGCCAGTGGCGGGCGCCCGTGGACACCCACATGCACGACAGTCTTGGCCTGGCGCCGCTCGTGAGAGGTATCCCGCCCATCAGGTCCCGGCGCGGCCTCGTCGCAGATGCCCGGCCAAGCTGCACGCCGACAAGGGCTACGACTTCGACCACCTGCGGTGATGGCTCCCCGAGCGCGGCATCACCCCGCGCATCGCCCGTAAAGGGACGCTCAACTGACCTGCGAATGCCGAATTTGCCTCGCGGGGATGATACTCCGCCGGACGATGGCCGAAGGTGGCCCCCATGAGGTCAAGGCCGCTGAGCGGCATGTTTGCATGTGTCGGTGATCGTTAACGCACAGGAAATATCCGAGCCGCGGACGTACGTGGACCGCATTCTGGAGCACTGGAACAAGGACGAGGACGCCGAGGCGCTCGTCCAGGGGACGCAGCGGCTGACCAGAGGGGAAGCCCGGCGGCAGCTGTTCAGGCTGGGGCATGCGCTGCGGGGGCAGGGGCTCGTGCCCGGCGACGGGGTGGGGCTTTTTCTGGCCAACCGTGTCGACTCGGTCCTCGTTCAGCTCGCCGTCCATCTCATCGGCTGCCGCGTCGTCTTCTTGCCGCCCGAGCCTGGGCCCGGCGAGCTCGCCGCGCTCGTCGAGCAGTCCCGGGCGCGCGCCGTGGTCACCGACCCGCTCTTCGCGGAACGGGCCGCCGATGCGGCCGGCCGCAGCGTCCACGCACCCGCACTGCTCAGCCTCGGCCCTTGTGAGCAGCGGTGCGCGGACCTGCTGGCCCTGGCGGCCGAGTGCCCGGACGCGCGCCCCGACGGTGTGCCCGCCCCGGGAGCGGACGAGGCCGTCACCGTCCTCTACACCGGCGGAACCCTGGGCCGCCCCAAGCTTGCCGCGCACACCCACCGGCTCTACGACACGCTGGTCGACCTGGTGACGGACGCCGCGGAGGACTCCGGCCCCGCGTTCTTCCCGACCATGGACCCGAGCACGGACAGGGTGCTCGCCGCCACGCTGCTCACGCACGGCAGCGGCCATCTCACCTCGATCCAGGCCCTGGTGACGGGGTCCACCCTGGTCGTGCTGCCCGAGTTCGAAGCGGGCGCGGCGCTGACGGTGCTGCGCGAGGAGCGGATCACCGCCACCATGTTCGTGCCGCCCATGATGTACGCGGTGCTCGACCACCCGGACTGCAAGCCGGGCGTCCTGCCCGCGCTGCGGCGGATCGTCGTGGGCGGCGCGGCCACCTCGCCCAGCCGGCTGCAGCAGGCGGTCGAGGTCTTCGGGCCGGTGCTCGGCCAGGGCTACGGGCAGTCGGAGGCGCTCGGCATCGCCGCGTTCGGCGCGGAGGAGCTCGCCTCGGAGAGTGCCCTGCGCCCCGAACTCTGGCGCAGCTGCGGTCGCGCCATATCCGACACCGAGATCGAGATCCGTGCCGAGGACAGCACTGCGGCGCTGCCCGTCCGGCAGGTCGGCGAGGTGTGTGTCCGGGGCAACGCGGTGATGCTCGGCTACTACGAGGACCCGGAGCGCACCGCGGCGGCACTGCACGACGGCTGGCTGCGCACCGGCGACCTGGGCTACCTCGACGCCGAGGGCTACCTCTATCTCGTCGACCGGGCCAAGGACATCATCGTCACCGGCAGCACCAGCGACAACGTCTACTCCAGAGTCCTGGAGGACTTCCTGCTCACGCTGCCCGGCGTGCGCAACGCGGCGGCGCTGGGCGTGCCGGACGAGGAGTACGGGGAGGCCGTACAGATCTTCCTTGCCACGGCCGAGGGTGTCGAGATCGACCCGGAGTCGGTCGGCGCGGCGGTGACCGCCGAGCTGGGAGAGCTGTACACGCCCCGGAAGACGGTGCTGCTCGACCAGCTGCCGACGACCAAGGTCGGCAAGGTGGACAAGAAGGCGCTGCGCGCCGCGTGGACGAGCGGCGCCTCGGCCACGCCATAGGCTCTGTTGTTATGGAGGCACCCGGCCGGTTGGGGGTCAAGTGCGCTGCGAACACAGGGCTGTTGTGGCGCCCCTCGACCGGTTGTGCCCCCTGTGAAAGAGCGGAAGTGCGGCGCCGCTGTCCACTGGGTGTCCTGCCGGGAGGTCGCAGAGGCTGTGTTCGTGCTGGAGCCTCCCGGTCTCGATCTTTTCACCGAGGACACGTCGCCATCTGGATCCCGGACGGGCCCTTCGGCGGCGGCGAGGCTGGTGGAGTGCCCTTCGACTTCGCCGAACCGCAATGCGGCGGCTGTGGGTGCGCCTGACGAGAAGCACGGAGAGGCCGTACAGATCTTCCTGGCCACGGCCGAGGGCGGCGCTGACGTCGACCCGGAGGCAGCCGGCGCCGCGGCGACCGCCGAGTTGGGCGTGTTCCGGAGCGGTGCCGAAGGCACCATTTTCCCAGGGCACCCAGCTGCTACGGGAACAACGACCGGGAGGGCGGGGGGCAAGCCAACCTCCCTGTCCAGAGCCAACACGTGGACTACCGCGCCATGCTGATCCAGGGCCACATCGGCTGGGAGCTCTACCGCGAACACGAAGCGCTGTCGGTCCCCCGGGCGACGCGGGCGCTGGCCGGCGCAGTGTGGAGTCGATGCGCAACTCGCGGATCTGACCCCCTCGGCAAGCCCCCGCCCACCACCTACGAGGCGGCCGGTCCCGCGGCGCCCGCACCGCGCAGGTGCGGCTGGAGCAACAGGCGCCAGTTCTCGGGCCTGACACCGTCCTGGCCGTCGCCGAGCGGTTCGCAGCCGTGCACCCAGCGGCCTCCCGCGACCCGGACCATGCCGCCAAGAAGGCCCGCGTCGAGCACCTCTACGCGATCGCCGACGGCGAGGTCATACCCGAGGACGGCGAACCCGAAGTCGTCTTATTCCTGGACGAGTTCGGCCCGCTCAACCTCCAGTCCCATCCTGGACGGCAATGGGCCGAGCGCGGCGGACGGCACAAGGACCCCGACCGGGAGCCGAGGTCCCGTCGGCGGGCGACCTACACCCGGCCGCACGGGCCCCGGCACCTGTTCGCCGCCTACGACCTGGCCCAGGACAAGCTCTACGGCCACATCAAACCGAAGAAGAACCGGACGAGGTTCCTTCAGTTCTGCCGCTGTCTGCGCAGCCTCTACCCGTCGGACATCCGGATCGCCATCGTGCTCGAGGTCCGCCCGTTCGGTCGCCATCCCGGAAGCCGCACCGGAGTCGCCGGGCCGTACCGGCGGCGGAACACTCGTTGGGCCAACTCCCGGATCCCGGGGAATCGGTGGTGTGTCTGTGCCCGGCCCCCACGGGTGTGCTCATCAAGCAGGGCGCGGGTCCATGAAACGCGCTGGCGCTCAACCTGCCTCCGGCGTCACGCCGTGTTCGTTGCCGGCGGGCGGGGAGGGGTCGAGCAGGGCGGTGTCGCGGTCTTTGTGAGCTGCGCGGGTAGGCGGCCCGAATCGTCCTTCGTGCTGTCTCAGGAGGCTCGCGGTCTCGGCCGCCGGCCGGCCGGTGTGCAGGCAGACCACGTCGGTGATCAGATCGTTCAGGGGTGGCCAGGGCATCATGCCGTGGTCGTTGTAAAGACTGACGAGCCCGTGCAGGGCGGTCCAGAGCATGAGGCCGGCCTGTGCTTGTCGTTCCGCCGTGGGCTGCTTGCGTTCCGGGACGGCAGCGGCCGCGAGGGAGGTCACGACGGCGGTGAGCGGTTCGGCGCCGGCGCCGTGGGCCGAGCCGGGCACCAGGTCGGCGGGCATGCGGCCGCCGAAGAGGGTGCGGTAGTGGCCGGGTTGGCTGACACCCCAGTGCACGTAGGCGGCGCACCGCGCGGTGAGGTCGGCCAGGGGGGCGGGGCCGGCGACTTGTGCGGCCTCGTCCATCAGCCGGGCCAGTTCCTGGTAGCGCAGCCGTAGGACGTGCTGGATCAGTGCGCTGAGGTCGGTGAAGTGGCTGTAGATGCTGGCCGGTGCCACTCCGACCTCGCGTGCGACCTGGCGCAGGGTAAGCGTCTCGGGCTGGTCGAGCGTGGCCAGCAGCTTGGCTGTCGCGTCGACGAGCTGGGCTTTGAGTACCTCCCCCTGCCCCCGCGGATTGCGGCGGCGGGGAACGGACGGCTCCTGAGACGGCACCTTCGCCCCCCTTCCTACCTGGGTGAACAGATAAACAACACACGTTCACCTTACCTCGGTCCGCGCCTTGACACCGCTAACCAACGGTTGTTTACTCAGCTCACCAACACTTGTTCAGTCAGGAAGTGGAAGATCATGCGCATCGCCATACTCGGAGCTTCGGGCCGCACCGGCGGCACACTCGTCGACCTGGCGCTGGATCGCGGTCACGAGGTCGTGGCCCTGGTCCGCACACCGGCCCGGGCGACCGTGCCGGCGTCCCGGCAGGCGGAGAACCGGCAGGCGGACGTCACCGACCCGAACAGCTTTCCCTCCCTGAGCGACGTGGACGTGGTGGTCTCGGCCATCGGCATCAGCAAGGGCGACGGCCCAGGCGCACTGACCGCCGGCGCCAGGCGGCTGGCCGCAGCGGACGTCCGCACCGTGTGGCTGGGGGCCCTGGGATCGGGTGTCTCCAGCCGGTCGGGAGGACTCATCTACACGGGCGTGATGCGGATGTTCGTCGGATCCGAGCTGCGGGAGAAGGCCGAGGCCGACGAGATCGCGCTGAAGGCCGGCGCCACGGTCTTCCACGCCCCGGACGTCACCGACGGGCCCCTCAGCTCCACCCGCCGCGTCGTGCCCCTGGCAGACCTGCGCCGCCCGCTGCTGCCGCCCCGGATCTCCCGGATCACGCTGGCAACGCTGCTGCTGGACGAGGCGGAGTCAGGCAAGCAGGGAAACGGCATCGTCGTGCCCCTCGCCTGACCACCGGCCCGACAGCCCGGCACCCCCCCCGAACGCGGGCCGGGGACGCTCGCGACCGCAGGGGCGCGGAGAGCCGTGACGGCCGGCACGCACGCGCAACGGAGAAACAAAACCACCGCCTTTGGCGCGCCCCCCCCCACACACACAAGCCGGGTCTTCGCCGTCGGCCACCGCGGAAACCCTGGTCAGATCGCCGAGCGGGTCGGACAACGCCAGGCAGAGCATCCATTGGGGGATCATCATGAGCAACTTCACCGGAAAGGCCGGACTCGTGACGGGCGCCGGCAGCGGAATCGGCCGTTCGGCGGCAATCGAACTGGCCCGCCAGGGCGCCGGCGTCACCGTCACCGACATCGACGAGGCCACTGCGGCCGCGACCGCCGAGATGATCCGGAAGGACGGCGGGAAGGCGTTGGCAGTGCGCGTAGACATCGTCGACGAGGACGCGGTGCGCACGGCCGTAGAGCGCACGGTCGAGGCTTACGGCGGTCTCGACTTCGCCGTGAACAACGCCGGCCTGGACTCCCACCACCGGCAGCTGGACCAGATGAGCCTGGGGGAGTTCGAGCGGGTGACCCACGTCAACATGGGCGGGACCTTCCTGTGCATGAAGTACGAGCTGCCCGCTCTGGAAAGCCGCGGCGGAGGCGCGATCGTCAACGTCGCGTCCAACGGTGGTCTGTACGCGATCCCCACCGCCCCTGCCTACGTCGCCGCCAAGCACGGTGTGGTCGGCCTGACGAAGGTCGCCGCGGTGGATTACGCGCCGCGCGGTATTCGCGTCAACGCGGTCTGCCCCGGCCCGACCCGCACGCCCGGGTTCGAACGGGTCGCGGCCGGCACCGACCTGATCGCGATGCAGGAGGCGATGACACCGCTGGGCCGGATGGCGACGCCGCAAGAGGCGGCCGCGGCCGCGGTCTGGCTCTGCTCGGACGCCGCCTCGTACATCACCGGGATCGCGCTGTCGGTGGACGGCGCACGACGGGCATAGGAAGTCATCTCGTGGGTCGTGGAGTATCGAGAGTTCTTCGACTGCTCGGCCACTGAGTGGTCGTGGGTGGGCACCAGAGTGCCGTCGACGATGAGGGCGGTGTCCCTGTGGAAGCGGCTCTGCTGCCGCAGTGCCAGCAGCGGACCGATGTGGTCAATGATGCGGTCTGCGGCCGACGTGGAGTTCCCGAACAGCGGTGCCAGCTGGCGCATGGTCAGGTTTGTGCGCCGGTACGCCGTGACCAGCAGGGCGCGATCGTCCAGCGACAGACTCCAGGGCCGGCCGCCGCGGTCGATCTGAGGCTTGCTCACGTCGTACTGCGGCTGGCGATTTGCCGAAGCAGCGCGGGCTCAACCCCGTAAAGGGCCTATCCAGAACGGCACCGATGCCGTGATCACTCCACCCACAGCGTCATCGTCTCCGCCGGAGCGAGCGGGGTGGTGAGGGGCTGGATTGACCTTGGCCGAGCATGGTGCCGTCGGGGCAACAGAATCAACACCATGTCGATTAGACTCGACGCAGTGTAGACTTTCTGGGCGAGGGGGCAGTCCAGCTTCTCGTGGGACCTTTCTGGAGGAACAGTGCAGCAGCAGAAGTGGCTCGTCACTGGCGTCAGCACGGGCCTGGGCCGTGCCTTCGCCCAGGCCGCCCTGGCCGCCGGGCACACCGTCGTGGGAACGGTCCGCTCCGAGGAGGACCTGCGGGCCTTCGACGGGCTGAAACCCGGGTACGCTCACGGCCGCATCCTGGATGTGACTGACGACGACGCCGTCTCGGGTGTGGTCGCGGAGGTGGAGCAGAGCGTCGGTCCGTTGGACGTCGTCGTCGCCAACGCCGGCTACGGCCTGGAGGGCACCTTCGAGGAAACCCCGCTGGCCGAGGTGCGGCGGCAGTTCGAGGTCAACGTATTCGGGGCCGTGGCCACGCTGCAGGCAGCCCTGCCCCACATGCGCCGGCGCCGTCGCGGACACCTGATGGCCGTCACCTCCATGGGCGGGCTCATGGCCGTGCCCGGTATGTCTGCCTACTGCGGTAGCAAGTTCGCCCTGGAAGGCATCCTCGAGGCGCTGGGCAAGGAGGTCGCACAGTTCGGGATCCATGTGACGGCGATCGAGCCCGGCTCCTTCCGCACCGACTGGGCCGGACGGTCCATGACACGCGCCGCGCAGTCCATCGACGACTACGACGAGCTGTTCACCCCCATCCGGGAAGCGCGGCAGAAGGCCAGCGGGAACCAGTTGGGCAATCCGGCCAAGGCCGGGGACGCCGTGGTCCACATCGCATCAGTCGACCAGCCGCCGGCTCATCTTGTCCTGGGCTCGGACGCGCTGCGACTGGTCACCGCCGCGCGCACGGCCGTGGACGAGGACATCCGCGCATGGGAGCCCCTCTCCCGTACGACCGACTTCGCCGAGGGCGATCAGCTCTGATGCCCAGCCACCACCCCGCGCGGAGCCGGCGCGCCACCGAACGCAAAGGCGATGTCCGAGAGCGGACCATTCTGGACACCTGCGAAGCTCTGCTGGCGCAGAAGGGCTACGACGCCATGACAGTCGGCGACATCGCCCAGGGCGCCGGCATCACACGCGGCGCCCTGTACTTCTACTTCGGCTCCAAACAAGAAGTGGTCACGGCACTCGTGGCCCGGACCGTCGAGCACCTGTGGGAGCGGTCCCGGGCCACTGCGCAAACCGACGAGCCGCGCCAGGCCATCGCAGCAGCCATGCGGCGCACGGTCGAGCTGTGGAACGAGCACGGCCTGGTCATGCGCACGGCCATCGACCTGTCGTTGACCGTGCCGGAGATCGGCGAGTTGTGGAGCCACACGGCTGACTTGTTCATCACGGCCATCACCGCCGTCCTGGAACGAGCCGGCATCCAGGCCGGCACCGGACCGAAACAAGCGTCAGCGATGGCACGTGCCCTGTGCTGGATGATCGAGCGGACCTTCTACCACGCCTCGCAGGAATCCCGCGGGGAATTGCAGAAGGCATCTTCGACCTGCGAGCACATCTGGCTGATCAGCGCCGGCCTGGTCACCTGATGCATCTGGCACGGACGGTGAGGCACGAAACCGGACCCCGTGACTCCGAGGCTCACCGTCCAGGCACTCCGCCAGCGGAAATCCCGCGAGGCACAGCGTCCTCTCCCAGCCCGATCAGACCCTCGCCGAACTGCTGATGGAGGAGATGGCCGGCGTCGACATCAGCCAGCTCCACGACGACTACGCCCAGGCGCTGAACGTCCTGGTGGACACGCTTGCAGCCGGCGGGAGGGCGCTGCCTCCGGCTGAGTCGCAGCCGCCGGTGGACCAGATGGCCGCGCTGGAGGCATCCGTGCGTGATGCCCGGCGCGCACGTAGTGGGCACCACCCCTAGCGCTCCTGGCACCGTGGTGGCTCGGCTTTCGGTTCGCCGCTGCGCAGCGAGGTCAGTTGTCGTCAGGGTCTTCCCCGGCATGGAGCCGGGTAGCCAGGTTGTCGGCCCAGGCCAGGGCCCACGTGCGCAGGTCCGCTCCCTGTTCAGGGCTCAGTCCGTAGTCGGCGAAGTCCTGATCGTCCCACCACTCGGCGCCGGCGAGGCGGTCGTGCAAGCTGACCTCGAAGCGGGCGTGGCGACGGCCCTGGTTTTCAAGGTCGGCGGTGGTGCGATGCCGTGTGGCGGTGTGGACGTCGATGAGGTCGCGGACCGCGCCACGGTCGGCGAAGGCGCGGTCCTTGGTGCCGATCACGTCGTCCGGAGAGAGGACGGGGCCGTACTCGGTGACCGTGGGTGGCGCCCGGAATGCCTCCTTGAGGACGTCGCTCGCACTCCTCGCCTGTGGCGGGGTCGGCGGCGATGAGCCGGCCCGACAGTGGTGCGGACAGCACGCCTCGAAGATCGTGCACAGCCCGAAGGCCGCTGTACTGCGGTTGACCGACGCACGCCGTTGCTGGCCTGGTCCTGCACCAGGGCAGCAACGGCCTACGGGGCTTCGATGCGGATGACCGCCGACGTCTCCGGCCTCTGCGGACCCAGACCGTTCAGGTCGTCCGACTCGTCCTCAAAACGGCGCACCGCCTCAGCGACCTCCTGGTCACTGCAAGGTGGCGCTCCGGTCACGCGAGCGACTGTCCGACCTGCGCCCGCGCAACGGAATCCTGGTGCTGCACACCCTGCACTGGCCTGAGGAGATCCGTGACCCCGGCGACCTGTCCAGCCCCGCACCGACTACCGACCGGGAGCTGGAGATCGCCGAGCTGCTGATGACCGAGATGGCGGGCGTGGACATCAGCGAGCTGCATGACGACTACGCCCAGGCGCTGAACCTCCTCGTGGACACCCTCGCCGCAGGCCGCACTGCCACGCCGCCGCTGGAGCCGCAGCCACCGGTGGACCTGATGGCCGCTCTGGAGCAATCCGTCCGCGACGCTCCGGCGCGTTCGTAACGATGGACAGGATGGATAGAGCCCGCGAGGCGCTTTTTCGGCTCCGCTGCCCGGTGGCGGCTAACTTCAGCTGTCTCGGGTGTGGCGGTCCAGGAACTCGAGCAGCCGAGAATCCGAACGTGCAAGTCGTTCCTGTTGCTTACGGGGGAGCGAAGCGAGGGCGTCGACGAGGACTCGTTTCCGGGGGACGTGCACCATGGTGCCGGTGTAGATCCGGCAACCGGAACACCATGCGAGTCCGATGCACCGTTCGAACATGGAGGATTCGGGCTGGAAGCGGTACCGGTACGAGCGGATACGACAGGCAGCGCAGATTCGACGATCCCCGTCGGAGGCCGTGTCCCGACTTTGCGCCAGTGCTGCGGCCCGGCCGGTGCTCGTCAAGTCGTCATGCCGAGCTTTCTCTCCCTCAACGAGATGCGGTGACGCTGCTCTGCCAGTACGCGTACCGTCCCACCGCGCTGTTCGGTGAGCCGAGCGCCCGCCGAACAGCTCCGGGTGTCAGTGCGCGACGAGGGCGCGTGGTATGTGATTGCGCTCGACGAAGGTCTGCAGGTTGTGTTCGATGGAGCTGGCGAAGCCTTCGGCGAAGTCGGAGGATCCGCGGACCGGGGCCGGCAGATGCTGATCGAGTGCGAATCGCATCATCCGGGCCGTCGCGCGCCAGAGTCGCGCGTCGGGCCAGGGGCCGACTGCGGCGTGGTGCCGTGCCAGCAGGTGCGAGTTCGTTGCCGGCGCCTGCTGCGAACTGCCACCAGTACAGCGCTGCCTCCCATTTTCTGAGTGCGTAGAGCAGGCAGGCGAAGGTGCGGGCGCCGACGGGGTCGTAGTCGGCGGCGAATGCGCCGAGCGTGTCGAGGTCGTTGCTGCGCAGGACGATATGGCCCAGGCGTCGCACTTAGGCAAGGAGTCATTCTTTCCACCAACCGCCTTGCATGGGTCCGGCCGCCGATAAACGGATTAACAGGATCCACTGCCTTTGAATCGGTGCGCAAAGATCAGGCCACCTGTCACAGCGCCTACTGGAGGGAAAGGGTGAAATCAATGCGCTAAATTCGGGTAAAAGATGGACAGTGCGTACCAAGTCGGGTCCACGAACCAGCCAATGCAGTTTAATCTGATTGACCGCCACCATTCCTTCATAGAGGATCCTCCCGAGACCTCGCACGGGGGTCGAACAGGGGGATATCGTGAGGAAAATAGGAAGAGCGATAACTTTTGGCTTTGCGAGCATGGTGCTCGCGGTTTGCAGCTTTGCCACCCCGGCAGCCGCGCACAGCCTTCTGGGCGTCACCGCCACTGACAATACCGGGATTGAAGCCACCGACGGCCTCACGGCCGGGCGGCCCGTAATCCACACACGCGGTGACGGGGTGAAGCCGCCCGCGGAGCTGGGTAACCCCTCTGAGTGGGGTGTGGTAAAGATCGAAATCAACGATTCGGCTGCCCGGCCGTTGGGAAATACCTGCAAAGAAGTTACTCATGGCACGTGGTGCTATGGGTGGGATTCTGCGGGTTCGAATGGGAAGAAGTGCTATTCGAACTACATCGCAGATACGGGCCACCTGACTACAGTGAGGGTTCGTAACATCGACTATTCAAGCGGCTGGGTACCGAAGAACAAGGTCTCCTACGCCAATGTAACCATTGGCCTGGCGTACACTTGCTACGCCTACTACAACAACGCTTGAATGTGCCCCCCGCGTTACGGGGTGAATTCCTACTAGGCGGGGTCGACTAGCGTGCGACCCTGGGTCCCCACGGGCAACCGTGTGGACCCAGGGCTCTACTGTCTCCGCTTGGGCTCAGACTGGACGGGGAAGAGAAATCGGAAGCTTTTCGGGCGCTCGCGCTTTGTCGCTGACAGTGCCACTCGGGGTTGGTTTGGTGCTGGGCCTACTAGGCCCTCTTGCTGGGAAATGGGACAGTCCCGCCAGTGTAGTCGTGGATGTCATTTTCTCCGGCGGGTGGTCGTGGGCCTGTTACGCATTTCTGGTGGGCTATTTCCGTCAATCCAAAATTGAATCCGTCATTCTTGCGCCTCTTGGACTGGCTATCGGGGTGGTTACTTACTACCTATTTAAGGATTCGATTCTTGCCGTTGCTTCGGACGGGTTGCAGCCCGGGTCCTCGGGGTCAGGTTCTAAAATTGGGGCATGGGGAGTGCTGGCGTTTGTATTCGGGGCGCCTCTTGGGCTCTTGGGTAACGTCGCGCGAGTGCCAGGCGTCGGCGGCCTCTTCTTTCGGCTGCTTATTCCGCTCGTAGCATTTTACGAGACCTCTATGCGCTTGGCTGGGGAGTCGCGTGGGCAAGGTTTGATTGTCACAAATACCTGGAACGCTGTTCGATTCATCGCAGTGGCTGTTGCGTTCGCTCTGGTGGGGCACACAATCTGGAGTTGGTGGCACACGCGACGTACTCGTTCTTCGAGATCTGAAGAGATTGATTGCCGACAAGCCCGTGACGTGAGCTGAGTATGAAGTCGCGGACGGCACCCTTAGACGTCGTTTCATTTGGTGAGGCGGCGGTGGCAGATGAGGGCTGCGGCAATGCCCACGAAGGCGAGGAAGTGGTCGGCTTTGCGCTCGTAGCGGCGGTGGAGTCGGCGGCAGCCGGCGAGCCAGGAAACGGTCCGCTCGACGACCCAGCGGTGACGGCCGAGCCGCTGCGAGCACTCGATGCCCTTGCCACGCTTACGGAGCCATCGACGCAAGTGGTCGTAGTCGTAGCCCTTGTCGGCGTGTAGCTTCGCCGGTCTGCGGCGGCGTGGGCCACGACGGGAACGGATGGGCGGAATGCCGCGGATGAGCGGCTCAAGTGCATGTTCGCGCCGGAGATACCCAGGGACAGTGGCAGTCCGTTCCGGTCCGTGACCAGGTGGATTTTCGATCCCGACTTGCCGCGGTCGGTCGGATTCGATTCCGTCAAAGGCCCCCTTTTGCCGCCCTGACGCTGACGGAGTCGATCGCGCATCGCGACCAGTCCAGCTCGCCCTTGGCCCCGACTTCCCCGAGGACGACACGGTGGAGCCGGGCCCAGACCCGGTCTCGGCTCCACTGGGCGAAACGCCGGTAGACCGTCTGCCAGCACGGGCCGAACACAGGAGGGAGCTGCCTCCAGGTGCAGCCCGACGTGGAGACGAACACGATCGCCGCCAGCGCCTCGCGGTCACCTGCTCGGCGCCGTCCTCCGCCCTGCGGAACGCTTCACCTCCGTCGCAGGCACCACCCGCCTGAAGAGCACCCACAACTCGTCCGGCACCAACCGCTCAACCAGATCCGCCATGCACTGCTCGACGACCATCAACACCATAAGAAACGATGTCTTAATCCCGGTGCGCCCGTCGGCGCGTCCAGCCGTAACTACAGGTTGCGCCGCAACGCGATAAGGGACAGAGCTTACGCATCAAATGAACCTTCAGTTAAGCCCTTGTGGTCCTTGCTTCGTCCGTAGGTAGCTGCCCAGTATCTCGGGTTGGCCTCGGCCCTGGCAGCAGGGACACCTTGTGGGGACCTATCCACGGAATCAGTCGCGCCGGCGCTCTTCGGAACAACTCGGGCCGGGGCCTGCCCGCGGAAGGAAAGCCTGCGCCCGGCGTTGCGCCAGACCGCGGACGGAACTGTTTACCGAGCTCGCCGAAGTGGTCGAGTACGCAATGCCGGGTGCCGGGACTTGGCCATCAGGGACGCCCGGCCTCACCGAGGTGGGGCAGACCGGAGTGGCGGTACTCGTGCAGGTCCCAGCCGGTGCCCGGCCCCGCGTGGGCGGTGTGCCCGTGCCAGGCCAGTGTCCGGGCAGATGTCACGCGGGGAGAGCACCTTTCGTAGAGCATCCGCCACAGCACCTTCCCCCGCAGGGTGACGTCCCGGCGGGCGCGACGTCACCCTGCACCCGCGCGGCCTGGTTATCACCATGCTGACCGGCAAGACCAAGCACTCGGTGCACAACGCCAAGATCCGCTACTCCGACGATCCCGAGATCTGCCCGGTGCGGGCCTGGGCCGCCTACCGCTCCTGTGATGGAGCGGTGGTTCTCCTGTAGTTGGGCTGCTGTGTCCTGGTGTTCTGTTTTGTGGTGGGAATTGGGGTGGGTCGGGGTGGTTGTCGATGGTCCTGTGGGTGTCGTGTTGGTTGTTCGGTTGGTTGTTCGGTTGGTTGTTCGGGGTGTTGACCAGGGTTTTGTTGGTGCGTGGGATTGATCTTGTGTGTTGTAGATGGAATGGTCGGTCTGTAGGTAGCTGTGGGGCGTGGTGGTGTGGGGGACCTGGCGGGGCTGGTCAGTGGTGTGTTCGGGTGAGGTAGGTGTGGAGCGGGTCGCTGGTGGCGGGGGAGAACCGGGTGGGGGCGAGTCTGTGGCCGATACGGTGAGGATGTCGCGGGTGGGCCGTGCCCGGTGTTGGTGGGGGAGAGTGGCCAGGGTGTGGGCGAGGGTGACGGTTTCGGGGTAGATCACGAGATCACGGGCCAGGTGCGATCTCTCGGTTTTGGGACAGTGAGGTGAGACAGTGGGGTCTGGGTGTGTTGTTGCTGGTCGGTGGCGGTTTCGAGGCGTGGGGCCACTGTCTTGGGCGTGAGAGAACTGCGGGGTATTGCTGTTCTGGGGCGTTATTGCATGAGGGGTGACGCTGTCTCAGTTTCGTGAGTTCTGATCCGCTGGGCCGGTGGGTGTTGGTGTGCTCAGAGGTGTGGATCAGGGAGAGCAGGGCCCGGCCCCGGAAGGGGTGGGTGGTGATTTGAGCGGGGCTTTGCCGGCTGTGTCGGTTCGGGCGTTGCGGGGACCGGCGGTGCGTCGTCTGCTGGCCTTGCGGCGGGAGGGGAAGCTCGCCACTGGGCAGGTGAGGTCGGCGGCGGACGTGCTGGGGGCGCGGGAGCGGGCGGTGTGGCGGTGGCTGGCTGCCGCTCAGCGGGACGAGGCTGCGGCTCGGGCACCGGGGGAGCGGTCTGCGTGTGCCGAACGGTTCACGGTTACTGGTGAGGTCCGGGCTCTGCTGGCCTTGTGGAAGGGGAACGTCGCGGCGGTGCATCGTGAGCTGACTGCTCGCGCGGCCAGGGGCGAGGGCGAGTCTCCTCCGTCGATTCCGACGCTGCACCGGGCGATCCGTCGTGATCTGACGCCGGGGGAGCGGGCGGGGCTTGCGGGTGGGGAGCGGGCGGCGCGTAAGCATGATGTGTTCCTGGCCCGGCCGCGGGGCTGGCGTGACCAGGTGTGGGAGACCGACCACCTGCAGGTCCCGGTGCTGGTCGACGTCGAGGGCAAGCCTCGCCGGCCATGGATCACGTGGTTCACCGACTGCGCCACCAACGCGATCACCGGTGTGGCGGTCACGCCGGTGCATCCGTCGCGGGAGTCGGTGCTGGCCGCGCTGCGCTCCGCGGTGCTGCGGGAGGAACCCTACGGCTCGTTCGGTGGCGTGCCCGAGAAGGTACGGGTGGACCGCGGCAAGGACTTCCTGTCCCGGACGGTGACCGCCGCCTTCGACCTCCTGGACGTCACGGTGGAGGACCTGCCCGCCTACACCCCGCACCTCAAGGGCACCGTGGAGGGGTTGAACCGGGCGGTGGAGAGCATGTTCCTGGCCTCGCTGCCTGGCTTCGCCCGCCAGCCGCGCCCCGGCAAACGCTTCTCCCGTCCGAAGGACGAAGTGCTGCTGGGCTTGGAGGACTTCACCACTCAGCTTCTGGCCTGGACGCTCTGGTGGAACACCGAGCACCGCCCGGCGCCGTTGCGGGGCAGGACTCCGCTTCAGGCGTGGCAGGACGATCCCACCCCGCTGCGGGACGTGCCCGCGGCGGATCTGTGGACGTTCACCCTGGAGGACGCCGGCACTCGCACGCTGACCACCCGCGGCATCCGCTTCCGCAGACGCGACTACGTGGGCGCGTGGATGACCGGCCAGGCCGGGATCCAGGTCCGTATCCGTTTCATGCCCCACCACGACCACCGCATCGAGGTCTACCACGCCGCCACCGGCCGCTACCTCGGTCCCGCGGACCTGGCCGATCAGGCCACCGAGGAACAGGTCAGTGCCGTACGAAGGGCGCGGTCCGCTCGCGCACGCCGCCTGAAGAAGGACCTTCAGGCCTCGCAGCGCGAGCGCTACGCCGCCGTGAATCAGCCCGAGGCACTCAGCGGCTCGGCGCACTGACCGGTGCGCAGGCCGAGGCCGAACTCGCTCGCACTGCCGACTCCGACCTCGCGCAGCTCGCGCTGCCAGACCTCATCCCGCACGCTGCGCCCCCGGCCGACTGGCGCACCCCGGCTTCCCTGGCCGCGCTGACCACGCCGGCCCGGCCCGCCCCGGCCCCTTCGGGCCGTGAGCCCACCGCGACGACCGCGGACAGCCCGGACCAACGGGGCCCCACGTTCCACCACTGACGAAGACGGAGACGCCTCGTGACCGCGGCCACCTACCAGTACGTCGGCCTTCCCGACGCCTCCGTCGTCACCACCCGCGCGCTGCTGACGGCACGGGAGAACATCACCGACACCGTCGCCGCCCGCGCGATGATGTGCATCCACGGCGGCGCCGGCTTCGGCAAGACCCTCGCCGTCAACACCTGCCTGCGCGCACTCGAACCCGGCGAGGACGTCCGCAAGATCACCTTCCGGGCCCGGCCCACCGCCCGCGTGGTGCGCTACGAGCTGTTCACCGCCCTCGATCTGGCCGGCGAGCCACCGCGTCAGGAGCACGCACTTCACTTCATCGCCACCACTCCTCCCACGATGAGTGACTCCACGGCCCTGCCGTCCGGGCTGCTGTCCCTGCCGACGGTGTACATCAACCCCAACGGCCCCGTCGTGACGCGCACCGTCGGGAGCGACAGCACCGGAGGAGAGGGCTTCTTCTTTCGGCAGCACGTCTTCGCCCTCGACGTGCACGGCCTGGTCGTCGAAGCTCAGCTGGACCGAGTCCGCGACCGGTTCCGCCCGACGGCGGAGGACCTCGTGCCGTTCTTCGCCAGCCCGGAGCATGCTCCGGAGACTCGGATGCGCGGTCTCGCCCGCGCCTTCGAGGCGTTCTGGGAGGGCGATGTCGACACGGCCCTGGCCCTGGCACTTCCGCGCCTCGAAGGCACGCTGCGCCGCCGACTCCAGGCAGCCGACATCCCGGTGATCACGCACGCAAAAGGGGAGACCATTGGACAGGTCCAGCAGCTTGGCTCCCTCCTCGACAAGCTGGATGAACTCGGCTTCCCCGCGCCGTGGCCCCTCGTCCTCCGGACGGTGCTGGGCAACGCCGAGGGGCAGATGAACCTCCGCAACAACGTCCTGCACGACCTGGTCGACACGCCTTCCCGGCACCGGGCAGCGCTCGTGCTCCAGATCTCCCTTGCTGTGCTCTTCCTCGGGGAGGAGCCACCTGCCCGGACGGGGTCTGCCGACAGCGGCACGCGGATGCCGTTGCCGTGGAACGCCGCCGCCGATCAGCGCCTGCCGTTCCCCGTGCCCGACCCCCGGGCCCATCACTTCGTCACTCAGTACGCCGACATGCACGACGTCGTCGCCGGCTTGACGGTGCCCTCCGGTATCCCGCAGTCCGCGGCAACGGTGCGGCACATCTCCCGCGAGCTCCTGCGCCACTCCTACTTCTGCTACGAGTTCTCCACCGTGGCCCTCCTGCACGCCCTGATCGCGATGGAGATCGTCCTCCGGGCCAAGATCCCCGACTCCGGCACGAAGCCGCTCCACGCCCTCATCAAGCAGGGCAAAGAGAGTGGCCTCCTGACCGAGCGGCAGACGGAGTTCCTCCACGAGGGGCGCAAGCTCCGCAACCGCATCACCCACGGCCAGAGGGCTCATTCCGTCATGCCCCCACGCTGGGGAGCCGGGATGCTCACTACGTCCTTCACCTTGATCAGCGAGGTATGGGCGGCCCAGCCGACGCCACCGGCCACAACCGACACATATGAGAGCACAGGTATCTGAGATGAACGAGCTCGTCGCGGAGCCTGGGTCCTCCGGCAGGGAGTCGTCCGTGGTGGGGCAGCGCCTGCACGCCGTTCTGGATGCGGAGCGGGTGGTGGACGACCTGCGCCGCTACTTCGGGATCGGCCTGTCCCCGGGTGCCGGCGCGTTTACGGGGGGCCGGTTCGAGCACCTGGCGGGCGGGGGTGACCGCCGGCAGGTCGCGGACAGGTTCACCGCAGAGGACCTGGTAGCTGTGCAGACCCTGTCCGTGACCGTCCCCGCGCCCGTCGCCCTCGACCTGCTGGAAGGCCCGCTGGGCACCCAACTGTCCGAACTGCTGCGAGGCATCCCTTCCGACACCGATCTGGCCGACGCCGATGCCTCGGTCGTCGCGGACGGCTCGCCAGCGTACCGGGCCTGGTGCTTGTTGAAGGACCAGTACAAGATTGGGTGGGGGATCGCCGGAAAGCTCTTAGCCCGTAAGCGGCCGCGGCTGCTGCCGGTCTACGACCGGGTCGTGCGCTGTGCGCTCGGCCACCCGCCGTCGTTCTGGACCGATCTGCGCACCGCCCTGCGCGAGGACGACGCGGCCCTGCACCACCGGCTCCTTGGCCTGCGGCAGAGCGCGGGCCTGCCCGAGACGGTCAGCGCGCTACGGGTCGCCGATGTCGCGGTATGGATGACCCACCCCGCCCCGGGCCACCGCTGCCCCTGAGGACCCGCCGCAGAGACGGTCAAGTGCTGACGCTCGGAGAGGGCTTGTTGATGCCTGGGTGCCGGCTGGCCTGGTGTTGGGGGTTACTGCTGTGAGGGGTTGGGCGAGTCCCTGTTCGGCGTCGGCCAGAGCCCGGGCGTAGTTGCCTGAGGCGCGCGCGACCATGCTGCGCGCGCCCCAGACCCATGCGGTCAGTCGTGCATCGCCCGCACGCGCACCGTAGGTGTGCGCGGCGGTGAGGTGTGCTCGGGCGCCGGTGCTGTCGTCGAGATGGAAGGCGAGGTTGCCTGCGCTCTCCGGCGTATCGGCACCTCCTGCAGCTCGGCAGGCCCGAGACCGTCCTCACCGCCAGCGGCTTCCCGCTGCCCCCGCTCCAGCCCTGACAGGCGTGCCAGCGCCGAAGCCAGGGGCTGCCTCGGCTGACACTCACAGAGAGCCGAACCCAGGTGCCGTCGATCTGTGCCTGCCACCGCAACGCAAAGCTTTCAAAGTTCCTGCTCGATGTCAGTGGCCTGCGAGATCATCATTCCGGCGTTCGGGTTCTGCCGGACGACGAGGGCTGAGGGGGACAGGGTGCCGCAGAAACTCTTCTTTGAAACCGTCCAGCGTGACCACTACTCATACACGAGGCTGAATCGCGCGGCCATCAACGAGCTTCGCACAGCCCCGGCCGCCGGCGGTGACGAAGAGGCTGCGCACGCTCTCATCGACCTGCTGATCGACGACTTGCCCCAGGACCCTGAGCACGACGGACTGATGGACAACTCGGAGACGGGAGCGGTCATACGGTGTCTCAAGGCCGTTCTGCGCCGCCTCGGTATCGAGTTCGAGGTCCCCTTTCACGACAAGCAGGGCTACTACTCGTTCCGGATGGAGCACAGCAACGGCCTCATTACTGACCTGACCAGGGTCTTCGCCCCAGCGCGCGCAGCGCTGGAACGACGCGAGCAGACCACCTTCACAGGAGGCTTGCGGGGGCTGCGCGGCGAGCTGCGCAACCTCATCTTCGCCGCCGCGCAGAAGCCAGAGATAGTCTGGAGGGACGTCGCGGGTGGTGTCATCGAGATCACGAAGAACAAGGACCACTGCCTGCTGTACGACCGCCCAGTGGGAGCCTCGGGCCTCACCTGGAGCGAACTCGGCAAGTGGTGGCACCTCCAGGACGGCATGTACGGGATGTCTGAGCATCTCAGGCTGCAGGCGCTCCTGAAGCGACTGAGGGGGTCACTCAACGCCCCGGAGCAGCTGTTGCTGGACACCTACTGGGATCACGCGATGCAGCGAGGCTTCGGAGACTTTCCTGCTCTGTTGCCACAGGTGTATCTCCATTACGACCCCTTGGCGCAACATCAGCGGAATCAACGGGCGGAAGGCAAGGTGTTGACGCGGCAGCGGATGGACTTCCTGATGCTCGCTTCCGGGGGTCGCCGATACGTTCTCGAGCTGGACGGGAAGGAGCACTACTCGCGTGATGGGAAGGCCGCACCCGACCTATACGCCGACATGGTCCGAGAAGATCGGCGGATCCGTCTTCAGGGGTACGAGGTGTACCGGTTTGGCGGCGCTGAGTTTGTGGACCCACAGGCTGCCAAGCTCATGCTGAGCGGGTTCTTCGACCAGTTGCTGGCTCCGTAGCTCCCCCCGCGAGGAAGCCACGCAAGCTGCCGTCACCTCCAAAGCCGGAGCGGGTACAAGCTCGACAGCCCAGGTCACTGCGGCCCGGGCTGTCGCGCGCTGCGGCTCAGCGCCAGACCGAGTCACGCCCAGTCGACGCCGAGGTCTCGCAGCGCGTCGAGCTGTTCCTGGGTAAGCCGGTCTCGCCTCGATTTGGTGTTCGAGATCCATACGCCCAGCTTCTGGACCACCGGCTCGGTCTCGCCGTCGACCGCAATCTTTTCGGCGTGACCGCGGGGGACGGGTCGCTGGCCTTCCCGTTCGATCCACTGTGCGAGGGCCACCAGACCCCGCTGGAACGCCTGCCGCGCCTTCCCCGACCCCATCGACACATGTCTGGCCGCCGGGGCCCCAGGTGGGTCCTGGGCGGGCTGTACGCCCAGTGCGGTCAGCCGTTCCTGCTGCTCGGTCGACAGCATTCTCCAGTCCCGGCGTTGCCGCTTCAGCCAGCGTCCGATGTCGTCGCCGTCCATCAGCACGCCGGGTGCAATGCCGGCTACTACTCCGCCGGGTTCGTCCTCCGCGAGGTGGGCGAGGTGGCGGTAGTGGCGCTGCCAGTTCAGCGGCCAGGGGCAGTTCCAGTCCGGGTCGATCGCGGTGAGCTGCTCGGCGCGTTCCGCTGCCCGCTCCGCGTCCTTGCCCAGGCCGCCTGCCCGACGGAGGTTGGCCATGTGCTGCCCGACCGGTACGGGGTCACCGCCGGCCCGGGTCGTCCCACACGCGTCCTGCCTCGGAGCGAGGTGCCCCGTGGCCCGCCTGTAGGCGCGGAGCGCGGCGAGCTTGTTTTCCCACGCTTCCTCGCCCGGCTCCCACACCATCCCGGCCTCCGGCGCGTCCAGCAGCGTCTTGCGCCGCTCCTCCAGCTCCCCGGCCCGCAGCGCCTTCCTCTGCTGGTGGACCCATCGGCCAAGGGGAAACGCCTTCGTCGCCCCCACTTCGACCTCGGCGTCATAGGTAACGGCGTACAGGCCGGTGATCTCGTTCTCCTTCCGCCACCGCAGCAGCGCCTGGTAGCCCTCCAGCCACACCAGCGACTCCGGCCGGTAGACCCGGGTCCGCAGGAAGGCCGCGATGGTCGCCGCGTCGCGCGGGCTGGAGAAGTGCAGCAGGGCCGCTTCGGCGGCGGCCTGCGTGTCGTCCTGCTCCTGGTCCTCGCCGTCGCCCTCGACGATCCGCCCCTCTTCGTCACGCCTCACGTGCACCTTGCGCTTGCCGCTGGTGAGCGCGCGGGAGGCGAGCTGCTCGACCAGGCGCTCATCATGCGAGCGCAGGCCCTGGAGGACCGCTACAAGGGGGCGGAACGAGGCGCTGGCGACCATGTCCTGCGGGTCCTCGCCGGGCTCCAGGAACACCGGCACGATGATCCGCGCGACCTTCGTGCTGCTGTCCTTGTTGAGCCTCAGCGCCCGGCCGATGTTCTGCACGATCTCCACCTGCGAGCCGCGGGTGTCCGCGAAGCACACGGCCTCGACTCCCCGCTCGCCGGTGATGTCCACGCCCTCACCGAGCACACGAACGCTGGCGAGGAAGGCGCGGTGCACCCGGCGGCCGGCCGTGTCGATGCCGTTGGCGAACTGCCGCAGGACCTCACGCCGCTCGGACACGAGGTGGTCGCTGCACAGCCACGCCGACCAGACCCGGTCCGGGGGTAGGTGGCGGCCGGCCTCCAACTCGTAGAACTCCGCGTCGATGGAGGACTTTGACAGCTTGTCCGCGGCGGCCAGGTCCTCGTCGGAGGCGTCGTTCATGTATAGCTCGGCCGCCGTCTCGGGCAGCTTCTCCGCGAACGCGGCGGCCTCCTCGACCTTCTGGTGGAACGTCATGACGGTGCGCAGATTTCACGCGGCGGCGTGCTCCAGGAGCGCGGTCTGCAGGAGCGCCATGCGCCGGCCCCGTCGCGCCTCCTCCGACTCCCCGAGGACCGGCGAGGGGTCGCGGATCTCCAGCACGTCGATCTCGAAACCGGCGAGGATTTCGCGCTCGATCGCCTCGGAGAGCCTAGTTCTGCGATCCACGCGCCGTATGTGCTTTCCGGGTCGTCGGCCATGGTCGCGATCTCCGCCTCCTGGCCCTCCGCGCCCCTTCGCGGCTGGGGCGCCGCCAGGATGCGCGGGGTCGCGGTGAGGTAGAGCCGGAAGTCCGCCGGGATACGGGCGTTGTCGTGGATCGCCGCCCACGGCCGACCAAGGTCACCGGCGGTTCCGTGGGCCCCATCCACGACCGCCAGGTCGAAACCCGCCATCTGCTGCCCGTACAGTCGCTTCCCGCCCGCCAGAGCGGCTTCCAGCGGCCCGCGAACCTTCCGCTGGCCGTCGGGGCGTCGATGTCCTCGCGGTCCACCAGGGAGGCGTATGTGGCGAACATGACGACCGGCCCGGACCCGGCCCACAGGGCGAGCTGGATCGGGTTCGTGGTGGTGCGCACCCCCAGCTCGTTCAGCACCGCATCGTTCTCCAGCGAGCACACCGCGACCATCGATGCCCGGTGGCCCACCAGGCGCCATGCCTGGGCGGTCTGCACGAGCAGGTCCAAGGTCGGGACGGTGACGAGAATCCGGCCGCCCGGGAAGCACTCGAGCGCGCACTCAGCCGCCGTGATCGTCTTGCCTGACCCGGTTGCGGACACGATCGTGCCGCGCCTGCCCTGAGGGGGAACAGACGATCGCGCGGGGAATCCCACCCACTTATGGAAGGCCGCCTTCTGGTTCATCTGGTGTTCGCGGAGCTTGATGACGGACATGGACGCCCTCCCCATGGCTTCGCTACCGGATCAATGCTGCGGGTCTGCTCGGCGGTGTTCGCGTCGGAGGTCGTCCAGCGTGCGGCCGTCGGGCAGGTGCCACAGGGTCCAGCCGTTGATCACGTTGCCGGTGATCGCTTCGGCGGCTTTCGAGGGGGAGGGGAAGGGGGAGGCGTGTCCGTCGACGATGAGCTGTCCTTCCGGGGTGACGACGGCCCGTCCCCTGCGGTTGGCACGCCGCTGGTAGAAGGTCAGCTCGGTGTCGGCGTGAAGTAGGCCGGCCTGCATCAGGTCGGCGAGCGGGCCGCGGGGAACCACTTGGGTGGGCGCGGCCTCCGCAATCTTGTCACCTCCGCCGAGGGTCAGGGTCAGATGGATGGTGTCATCGCCGGACGCGCGGGCGAGGTGTGCGAAAACGGACGGGTCGAAGTGAAGGCTGATCGTAGGCATGAGCACTCCCGCGACTGATATCGACTGGTTTGCAACTTCAAAATTCAGTGACTAAGGAGAGCTTACCCGCTCGATGGCGAAGTGATCAAGGAGTCGTGCAGCCACCGGCTTCTTCCCCACCGAGGTGGCCGCTCCACCGGACGTGGTCTGACTCGCCGGGCGCCCCGCACGCATGCCTCTGCTCCGAGCGGGATTGACGATCGTCAGCGATTTCCCGGGCGGCGCAACTATCAAGGGCCTTAGGCTCACGGCTCGGGCCATGTGAATTGCGCGGATGCGTGAGTCACGCTCGGGAGACGAGGGGGGAATCAGCAGGGTGGAGGAGCGGGAGCGTGGGCTGCTGGAGGTGTACGGCCGGTGGCGCAAGAGGGAGTCGGACGAGGATCCTTCGCAGCTGCTCATCGACATCGTTTCGACGCTGCTGGTCCAGTCCGTGTCGTTGGACTCCATACAGACGTACGAGCTTGCCGGCGTTCCTGCGGTGGCTTATGAGTTCGAGGGGCGGGACTACCTCCTTCTCCTGGCGGGGCATGAAGAGTCGTCTTCTTGGGGCTTGGCGGTCGTCATGGCCGAGAGCCGCGTGGTTCGCGGCGAGCAGTGGGCGGTGCTGTACTGGCCGGGCGATCAGGCGGACGACGAGCTCGTACGCCAGGCAGCCGGGCTTGGGGGAGCCGTCCTCGATCGGACCCATCTGGATGCGGCTGCGGCTGGGTTGTGTGCACTGACCGAGCTGGTCCGCCGTGCCGTGCGTCGGCAGGAGCTCTACCTGCCGCTGGCCGAACTGCTTGGCGTGGGGAAGGCGGCGCCGGAGCCCGAGGCGATGGTTGTGCCGGCACGCCTGACGTCTCCTGTGCCCGTGGAGACACGGACGTGGGCTGGGGCGACGGTGGGGGTGCTGCTGATCGGACCGGCGCGCCCTGACCGGCCCACGGGGCTGGCGTGCCTGCCCCAGGGCCGTGTCCTCATCACCTTCGCTGGCGGGCTGCTCGAGGTCGATACGGCCAGCGGCCAGGCTCACTGGCACCTCATGCTGCCCGGCTGCCGTGGCGCTGCGTTGGTGTGCCGGGATGGCGGTGTCCTGGTGCTGTGCGGTTCCTCCCTCATCCGCTGGCATGAAGGCCGTCTTCACGCCGTCGCTGGAGACTTCGACGAAGGCTCCGTGCTGCTGGCCGGACCGGACGGAGAGCCGTGGGTACTGTGCGGCTCCGGTGTCACGTTCGGTGTCGGTGAAGGGGACCTTGCGCTGGTGCGCGCCGGGGACGCGGTCGGGGACCAGATGCGCTATCCGATCCATTTCCCTGCCGCGGTGCGCTCGGCGGTCTGGCTGGAGCGGCGCCGGTTCTTCCTCGCCGCCTCGGGACACAGCACGGTCGTGGATCTGGCCCGCACCACGGACGCGGGCCAGCGTGAAGACTGGATCCGCACCCCCGTGCACTTCCCGGCCCATGTGCTGCGCGCCGACGCCAGCAGCGTCCTGAGTGCCTCACCCGACGGCGCCGGGACCTGGATTGCCGTGCACCGCACCGACGTCGCCAGCCGTACGAGCGAACCCATGGTCGAAGCCCGGCTCGGCGAGCTCTTCGGCTTCGCCCAGGACCCCGACGGCGGCCCTGCCTTCCTGCTGGCCTCGTTGCCCTCCAACGACCACACGCAGATCCGCCCCGTTCTGCTGCAGATCACCGGGCACCGCCCCACTGCTCCCCGCTTGGCACCCGCACCGACGCCGTACCGCTATGACGTGGTGAGCCAGACGGCGCGCGGCGAGCGCGGAGACTATGCGCTGGACCCCCGCCCCCTGGCTCCGCCCGGGGGACAGGCCGAGGTGTTTCCGGCCACGCACAAGCCCTCGGGGACGGTTGTGGCCTTCAAACGCCGCTCAGGCTGGCGTGAGCGGGGTAAGCGGCGTATGCGCCGTGAGGTGGAGATCGCCCAGCGGCTCGGTGACAACCCGCACGTCATGCCGGTCCTCGACTTCGACCCCGGCTACGCGTGGTTCGTCATGCCGAAGGCCGAGGCCACCGTAGAGGACAAGCGGACCGAACTGCAGGACCCGGACAAGCTGCGGTCCCTGGTCGAGGCCGTCGCCGTCGGCCTGACCGACGCTCACCGCCACGACTGGATCCATCGGGACATCAAACCCGCCAACGTCCTGCTCCTCGAGGGCCGCTGGGTGGTCGCGGACTGGGGCATCGTGCGCCGCCCGCGCGGGCAGACCAGCACCGCCGGCCTCCTGACCACGACCGCCATCGGCACCGAGGGGTTCGCCGCGCCGGAGCAGTTCCTCGACGGCCACGACGTGACCCCCGCCAGCGACATCTACAGCCTTGGGCAGCTCATCGGCTGGATACTCACCGGGATCTGGCCGCAGGCCAATGTGCCCCTCCTTCCCGAGCCGGGCCCGTGGTACGGCGTCGTACGCCAGGCCACCCAACCCGATCCCGCCCGCCGTCCCCAGGACATGGCCGCCTTCCTCGACCTGGTCGAACGCGAGACAGGCGCCAGCAGCGAACTGCCCATCGTGCGCGCCCAGCGCCTGCTGGAGGACGCCAACAAGAACGACACCGCTGCGGCCGCCCAGCTGCTCACCCTCGCTGCCGATCAGCCCGGCTCCGATGAGCTGTACCTGGACGTGATCACCAGACTGAATGTGACGACCGCCAGGAAGGCGCTGCTCGACAACCCTGCCCAGGCCACTGCCGTGACCCAGGCCCTGACTCGGCATGCTGCTGCCCACGACTGGCCCAGCTGGGAGGAGGCTGACAGGGCCGTGTGGTGGCTGCTCGATGTCGCCCGCCTCGCAGCGCGTGAGAAGCAGTGGGCTCTGCTCGACACGGCCGTTCAGGGCATGTGCGACTGGGACGGCCGCTTCGACCGGTGGAAACCGCGAGACGACATCAAGGACTGGATGCGCGAGCTCACCGGGCACGCCGCGAGCATCGTTGCCTCCGCGCTCCGAGCCCAGCCGGACGGAGCCCGCTTCCTTCATGAACTTGCTGATGACCGTCGGGTCGACCAGGCCATCCGAAGCGCTGTCTACCGGCCCTAAGCGGTCATTGCAGAGACATTGATCAACCACATCACGATTCGTTACGGTGTGTGAGTGGATGATGACGAGGGGGGGATCGCTTCTCCGACGCGATTCGGCTACTGCTGCTCATTGCGGCAGTGTCCGACCCGTTGAACGAAGCAGAACAGCAGGCCGCACCGAAGGATGCGGTGGCCGTGCTGCGCGCTGAGGGCCGACTGCAAAAGCTCGACTTCTGGCTGCGTAACCCGGATTACCTGGCCGATGAGCTTCTCAACGACTACGAGCGCGAGAAGGAAGCCATCAACCTGCGGGCCGAGCCCACCAGTCGCTTCGGCCGGGTGATCCGCCGCCTGGTCAACGGCGACGAGCGCTACCCCCGCCGATAGCGCCCCGTGAGGCCGAGCCGGATACCAAGGTGCTTACCCCGGCTCGTGAACTGCACAGAAGGTTCGTGGTGAGGCCAGCGGTAAGTGGTCGCCCGACGAATTTGGTGGATGTGTTTGGAATTCCGCGCCATGCTTTACAGGATCTTGCGGTGAGGGGGAAGCATGGGACGCGGTCAGCCCTAGAGCATTGATGAGAAGCACCAACGCTCGCTGGAGGCATACGTGGTGAGGGCCCGCCGCGTTGAGGAGCACTCGCTCGCGGCTGACTGGGATGCTCTTGTGGCGTTGACTCAAATGAAGATCAAGGTCCGTTTCGACAATGGCGAAGCGCGGATCCGGTATGAGCTCCCGCCCGAGGAGGTGGTTGAGTCCGCAGCGGCGCGACTCAGGCCGATCCTTCTGAAGAGCGACGACTGCTTCCATATGAAGGCACTGGCAGCATTGGGCTACTTCTGCCGAATATCGCCACGAGATGCGGAGTGCGTACGGGCTGCACGTGCTGAATGGCGGGCGCGGGTGAACCCCTCAACGCGTGAAGAAGCCGGTTACTGGGTCATGGTCGCTGACACCGCCACAGGTGAGGACCGTGATCTCGATGCCCGCAGGTTGGCCATGGCTTGGATCTACGGAGACGTGGTGCATCACGACAGGGAGCGGCGACAGGAAGGCGATGCTTTCGCGCTGCTCGACCGATTTCGTGCGGCTGTGCCACTGCTCGCCTGGGCCATGGTTGGCACGATTGAGCTCCTGAACTGCATCCGCGCTCTGCAAAGGGATGGTCTTCTGCAGCTCCGCCAGGAGGTCTTTGACGAGCGGGTCGCCTTGCAGGCGACGGTGTGGGAAGAGAGTGCCGAGTTGTTCTTCGCTCCTGTCGGGGCAGAACCCCCGTCGCTGGCGATTGCCCCAATGCCTGAGGGGTGGCTCCCGCTGGACAAGACAACGGACCTCTCACTTTTCCAACACAGCCTCGGGGGACAACTTCTGAACACGGAGGGCCCCTCCGTGACCGACCTGCCCTCGCCCGACGGGATCGAAGCCGCCGCACACCGGGCCCGGCGGCTGGAAGCGTGACCAGCTCGCCGCCTGGGCCTCCAGTGGCCTCCGCCGAAGGGGTGGAAGGACGAGCTGACCGAGCGCTGGAAGGCCGCACGCCAGAACAGCGCACCGCCGCCGTCCCTGCCCAGTCCGGCCCCAACCGACTTCGCACAGGAGACGCTCCAACTTCGGCTGACGAGACGGCAGTGGGGCCGGAGAGGATCAGCCTGCCCGGCCCCACTGCTGGTTCCTGGCTGCTCACCGGCCGGCCGCGGCGACGGTGGTGGCGGCGATGTCCGTTATGTCCATCGCATGCCGATGTTGGAGAGTTGCTCGATCCGTTCCGGGGTCAGCGTCGTGGCTCTGCTGCGTTGGTTGCTGATCCAGGCCCCCAGCTTGTGCTCCCGCTCCTCTTCGTCCTCGCCGACGATTCGTTCGATGTGTTTCCTCGGGACCTGAAGGTGTCCTTCGCGTTCGTAGTACTGCTGGGCGGCCTGGTAGTTGAGCGCCCATTTGTCGGCCTGGGTACGGCGCGGCTGCGGTTTCTCTTCCTCGGTCGCGGGCTCGATTCCGAGGACCTGCTCACACATCCACTGCTGCACAGTGGTGAGCTTGTCCCAGCCGAGCCGGACTGAGCGCACCCACCGTCCGAGGTCTGCGCCCTGGTGGATGACGTTGCCTGGTTCGGTGGGCAGCATGCTGCCAGCTTCCAGGTGCTGCCGTGTTAGGTGGAAGGCGCGTTGCCATTCCACGGGCCATGCGGGGCACCAGGAGGGGTCGATGTCCTCGAGCTGTTCGCGTCGTTCCTCCGACAAGGCGCCGGCCGCTGATTGAACTGGCAGGCATTCGACACGCCGCTGGTCGATCTCCGAGGCCTTCCGTGCGGCGGCCCTGGCGTTCTTTAGAAAAGTCCCCACTCGGTAACCCTGGTAGGTGGCGTCCAGCGGAGCCAACAGGTGTCCGTTTTCGGCGGCCCACCCGCGCGCCGCCGCGAGGCCTTCCTCCCAGGCGACGTTGTAGTGCGACCACACCATGCCGAGCTTCTCCAACTGCTCGATGCGGTCCTCGTCCAGCGTCCCGCGGGCGTAGAAGCGCCTCGCGTCGGCCACCCATTGCCCGAGCGGGAAGTTGGCGAGCGAGGCCGGCCACCCGACCCCTTCCGCCTCTTCACCCTCGGGCACGCGATACGTGAACGGCACCTTCAAGTCACCGTGCTCGCGGGCGTAGAGGACGGCGGCTTCCACCCCGCGTCGCCAGTGCTCGTGCTCGGGGTTGAGGACCCGCAGGCTGATGAACGCGGCCAGTGCGGCCGGGGCGCGCGGTGAGCTGAACTTCAGCAGCTTGCGCGCGGACGCTGACGGCCCGCCGGACCTGTTCCCCTCGCCCCGGCTCTCCTGGCCCTGCGCGGCCTTCTGGACGGGCTTGTAGGCGCTGGGGGCCTGCTGCTCGGCGAGCTGCTCTACCACCCGGGCGTCGTGCGCCCTGAGGGCATCCAGCAGCTTCGCCAAGCCGCCGTACGCCCGGCTGGTGAGCAGGTTGTCGGCCGTCTCACCCGGCCCGAGCAGGACCGGTACCACGAGGGATGCGACCTTGCCCTCGCCCGGCTGCATCCGCAGTGCTCGGCCGACGGCCTGGACGAGGTCGGGCATTGAGCCGCGCACGTCTGCCCAGTAGACGGAGTCGCAGTTCTTGGTGTCGACGCCTTCGCCCAGCACCTTCACCGACCCCAGGAAGCCCTTCTCCACCACCGTGCCGTCCGTCGCGATGCCGTCGGCGAACTCGCTCAGCACACGGCGCCGGTGGCCTGGCTTGTGCTCACCGCACAGCCAGTCCGCCCAGACCGTGCGCGGATACAGCTCCGGGTCGACGGCGTGCAGCTGCGCGGCGACACCGGGAAGGCCGGCCGCGAACGCTTCGGCCTCGCGGATCTGGTGGTGGAAGACCAGCGTGCGCTGGAAGTTCTCCTCTGAGGACGCCTTCAGCAGCGCGGTCTGGAGGGCGGCGAGCCGGGCCCCGCGGACCTCGTCCGAGCGGGCCTCAGCGCCCAGGAGCTGCGCGGCCTGGAGCTGGGTGTCGGTGATGTCCACGCACACCACCTGATACGGCGCGCAGATGCCCCGGTCGATCGCCTCTGACAGCGTCAGCGTGTAGCAGCGGGCCCCGAACGGTCCGTCCGGGTCGTCCTCCATGCTGGCCACCAGATCGCCCGGCGCGCCGCCCTGCTCGGCGTCCTCGTCCAGCTGCCACAGTCGGGGTGTGGCGGTCATGTAGAGGCGGCGCAGGGACGGGATGCGGGTGTTGTCGTGGACGACCGCCCAGGGCTTGCCGATTCGCCCGGACGTGCGGTGCGCTTCGTCCACGACGACGAGGTCCCAGCCCGGAAGGCCGGCTTCGTGCGCCTGCTCCAGCGTGCCGAGCCCGAGGGAGGCGTACGTGGCGAACACGGTGACTTTGCCGAACGGCTTCACCCAGTCGACCAGCTCGTCCACGTCCGTGGTGTTCGGGAAGCTCACCTCCTCCCTGCGCAGCGACGAGACCCCGATCATCGGGCCCCTGCGGCCTCCTTCACGCCACTCGGTCTCGGTCTGAGTGAGCAGGTCCAGGGAGGGTACGAGCACCAGCACACGGCCCGCGTGGAGCTCTTCTGCGCTGCGGACCGCCACCCGGGTCTTCCCGGACCCGGTCGCCATGATCACCTGAGTCCGGAGCCCCCGCTCGGGCACAAGCGATCGTGCGCGCAATTCCAGGGCGCGGAGAACGGCATCAACGGCTTCCCGCTGATGAGATCGAAGCTCTTGTGCTGTCATATCCGTTCCGCTTTCGTCAGGCTGACGGAGAGCCAGTTCGAGCGAGGACTGATGGGAAACCTGCACGTGAACTCCTTGGAGGCCGCTCCCGCCGAGCGCCCGGAGCCTGGCTTGCTGCGCTCGTAACGCCGATCACTCCGCGCGCTCGACCAGACCCTGAAACGTCTCACCAGTGGGGTACTGTCACTCCAGAGTCTAGCTAAGGAATATTTTGAAGCAAGAAGGCCGATTAAGGGACTCGCAAGACCAGGCCCCGTATGCTCAGGGCATGTCCAGAGCAAGAAACAGGCTGCCGAAGTTCGACCCGGACAGTGGAATACAAGACGTCCCCCTGCTCATCCTGGAGTGGCTCGGGGAACAAGGGATCAGCGCCCTCATCCGGTTCGACGCACAACGCCCCCGCACCCCGTGGACCTTCACAGCAGCCGGCGGGGCACTGCCTCGCCCCATCCGTAATGATGCAGCATCAGCTGACAGGTGCTTGAGCAACGGACTGGCCCTCATGCGCAAGCAAGGCATCAACGTCCCGTTCTGACCCCCGCGAACCCCTAGCCAGCCGCCCGCGCCAGCGGGCTGGCCTAAAGGCGAAGCCGGAAGGCCAAGGGAGCGAAGCGACCTAGTGCGCGAAGCGCACTCAGATCCCAAGCGAAGCGCGGGATCTGACGGCTTAAAAGGGCCAGCCCCGGCGAAGCCGGGGCAACTGGGTTGCGCAGCAACCCAGACCGACCCGCGGAGCGGGTCCCACAGCGCTGCGCGCTGTGCAAGCGAACCACCGAGCTTCGCTCGGTG